>NZ_CP108734.1:0-4800000 GCF_045162475.1 Streptomyces sp. NBC_00984 | reverse complement strand
GGGCGGTGTCGCCGCGCCCGAGGCCCTGGGCGTCCTGACCGCCCGCGAGCGCGAGGTCATGGCGCAGGCCGCCGAGGGCCTGTCGAACGACGAGATCGCCGAGCGGATGCACGTCAGCCCGCTGACCGTGCGCACGCACGTCGGGCGGGCGATGACGAAGCTGGGCGCCCGGCACCGGGCCCAGCTGGTCGCCATGGCCTACCAGTCGGGCCTGGTGCGGGTGGACCCGCCGCAGGGCCGGAGCACACCCGGACACCCCTGAGCGAACAAACGTACGAATATGGCGCACGTTCCCGACCCGCCGCTTCCAGCGCGCGGGGAGGCGGTCGGCTGGCTAGCGTGAAAAACCGGACCACCCACCGAGCGCGAGGGAGTCAGGGCCATGGCTGTACAACCGGAGGGCACACCGTGCTGGGCCGACGCGATGTTCGCCGACCTGGACGGAGCGAAGAGCTTCTACGGTGATGTGCTGGGCTGGACGTTCGGCGAGTCCTCGTCCGAGTTCGGCGACTACACGCAGGCGTACGCCGACGGCAAGGCGGTCGCCGCGGTGGTGCCTCCGATGCCCGGCCAGGAGGGCCACTCCGCCTGGTGCCTGTACCTGGCCTCACCGGACGCGGAGGCCACCGCCGCGAAGATCCGGGACAACGGCGGCGAGACGCTGATGGATCCCATGCAGGTCGGCGAGTTCGGCACGATGCTGCTGGCCCGCGACCCCAGTGGCGTGGCCTTCGGTGTGTGGCAGGCGGGCACCCACGAGGGCTTCGAGGCGCAGGGTGTGCCCGGTGCGTTCTGCTGGGCCGAGGTCTTCACCCGGGAGCCCGAGAAGTCCGACGCCTTCTTCCCCGCCGTCTTCCCGTACACGATGGTGAAGATGGCGGACGAGCACGTCGACTTCAGGATGTTCAACCTCGGCGACAAGACCGTCATGGGGCGGATGAAGATGGGCGACGAGTTCCCGCCCGAGGTCCCGCCGTACCTGAACGTGTACTTCACCGTCGCCGACTGCGACGCGGCGGTGGCGAAGGCCACCGAGCGCGGCGCCATTCTGCGGTTCGGCCCGATGACCATGCCGTTCGGCCGGTTCGCCGCGCTGACGGACCCGCAGGGCACGGCGTTCTCCGTCATCGACGTGAACACGACCGAGGGCGAGGTGCCCAGGACGACACCGGTCTCCTGACCGCTCCGTCCCGTACGGCAGCCGACGGCGACCGCCCGAGTTGCGGGGCCGCCGCGCATGAGGTTGTTTCGGTAGTAGGGAAGCCGGTGGGGCACGTACGCAAGCGGCCCCGACTCCCCTGGCTGGGGGTGAAACCACCGTGCTGTTCGCCGACCGCGTGGACGCGGGACAGCAGCTGGCCGAGGCGCTCCGCCACCTTGAGCGGGAGCACCCCGTCGTGCTGGGACTGCCCCGCGGCGGAGTCCCGGTGGCCTTCCAGGTGGCACAGACCCTCGGTGCCGAACTCGATGTGATCGTCGTCCGCAAGCTCGGTGTGCCGCACCACGAGGAGGTCGCGTTCGGTGCGCTCGGCGAGGGCGGGGTGCGGGTCGTCAACGACGACGTCGTCGGCCGGCTGCGGGCCGGGAAGCAGGATCTCGCGGCGGTCGAACGGGTCGAGGAGGCGGAGCTCGTACGGCGGGCCCAGGTGTACCGCGCCGGCCGGGCACGGACTCCGCTCACCGGTCGGACGGTGATCGTCGTGGACGACGGCATCGCGACCGGCGCCACGGCCGAGGCGGCCTGCCTGGTGGTACGGGCCCAGCGCCCGGAGCGGGTGGTGGCAGCGGTTCCGGTGGCGCCGCCGGAGGCGGTCGTGCGGCTGCGCCGGAGCGCGGACGAGGTGGTGTGCCTGTCGGTGCCGAGCCTGTTCTACGCGGTCGGCGAGTGGTACCGGGACTTCTCCCAGACGTCCGACGAGGAGGTCGTCTCCCTGCTGGCACAGGCCAGGAACAGCGGACATGTGACACCAGGCTGCGACTGAGCGGAGCGCTTGCCCAGTCGCAGCCCGGTCACGGTCAGTCCGCGCAGTACGCGTCCCGCTCCGGCCGGGTCCCGGTGTTCAGGAACGTGGTGACCGCGCGGTCGCCGCAGGCGTTCCCGTGGCCCAGGTACATGCCGTGCCCGCCGTGGTCGACCGCGACCAGTCGGGCCCGGTCGCCGAAGGCCGCGCGCATCTTCAGGGCGCCGGAGTACGGGGTCGCCGGGTCGCGCAGGCCCTGGATCATCAGGACGTTGGACGGTCCCTGGTCCGTGATCCTGGTCGGCTGCTCGGCGGGGGCGTCCTTCCAGAAGGTGCACGGGGTGATGTTCACCGTCATCCCGGCGGTCAGCGGGTACTTCACGCGGTCGGCGGCGACGGCCCGCGCGTACGAGGAGACCGTGCCCTGCCAGCGCACGTCGTTGCAGATCACGCCGACCGTGACGGCCGCGTCCGCGTCCGGTATCGGCCCGCTCAGCGCATCGGGCAGGACCGGCTTCACCGACGGGTCCCCGGCCGCCCGGACGAGCCCCGCCAGCCCGGCGAACGCATCGTCCTCGTACAGGGCCAGCTGGATCGCCTGGCGCAGCCGGTTGCCGGTCAGCGGAACGCCCGGCGTGGTGGACTCCCTCGGCTCACGGTCCAGCCGCGCCGCCAGGTCCAGCACCAGCGGCTGCACGTCCTCGGCCCGCTGCGCGAGTCGCAGCCCCTCCGCTTCCCTGGCCGGGTCCGAGGCCCAGCGCGCGAAGTCGGGGAACCGGTCGGCCGCCCCCACCGCCATGTTCGCCAGCCAGCCCTTGGCCACTCGCGACGGGTCCGGGTCGCCGCTGCTGTCCAGCACCCAACGGTCCGTGTGCTGCGGGTACTTCTGCGCGTACCCGGCGCCCACATAGGTGCCGTACGAGCTCCCCCAGGCCGACAGCTTCTCTTCACCGAGGGCCTGCCGGAAGCGGTCGATGTCCCGTACCTCGTTGGCCGTGGTGAGGCTCCGCAGCATCGCTCCGCCGTTGCGGGCGCAGGCCTCGGCGACGCGCCGGGAGCGTGTCACGTTCTCGGTGATCGAGCCGTCGGCGCCGGGCCAGGACCGCAGGTTCACCAGCTCCCGGTCCTCCGGGGCGAGCCCGCAGCTCGCCTTCGGGCTGCCGCCGACCCCGCGCGGGTCGAGGCTCACGATGTCGTACCGCCCTTCCGTCTCCCGCTGCAACCGCTCTCCCTTCTGCGTCACCCGCTGCACCCCGGAGGAGCCCGGCCCGCCCGGGATCACCATCAGCGTCCCGCGCCGGGCGGCCGGGCGGTCGCTGCGGACCCGGGTCACCGCGAGGGAGAGCTGCGGGCCGTCCGGATCGCGGTAGTCCAGCGGTACGGGCAGTTCGGCACACTCCTGGGCGGCGGGGCCGCCGTCCTGGGCACAGGACCGCCAGGAGAGCGAGGGGGCGGGGTTGGCCGACGCGGCGGCCTGCGAGGGCGCGGCCCCGGTGAGAGCGGTGGCGACGGCGGTGACGGACAGGGCGACGAAGCCGGCAGATTTTCCGTAAGTCCTCATGCTGCAAGCCTTGTTGAGCGAACGTCCTCAGCCCATCCGGGAGGCACGACGGAAAGCGGTGGGGGTAGCCCCCGGTAGCACGATGCCGACAGCGAGAAGCCCCACCGCGCGGTGCACGATGGGGACTTCGGGATCGCATGCGCCGGACCCGGTGAGGTCAGACGGTGCCGAACTCTCCGGCCTTGACGCCCGCCACGAAGGAGGCGAACGAGGCGGCGGGAACGTTCAGCACCGGACCGCCCAGGTTCTTCGAGTCGCGGACGGGGACCACGCCGCGCGAGGCGACGAGGTTGGCGGCGACCTCGATGCACTGGCCACCGTTGTCGCTGTACGAGGACTTGAACCAACGGGGGGATTCGGTCGTGGTCGTCACGGGGTGCCCTTTCGTGCCTCGCGGATCATGGCCACCGATGCCGCCTGGGACAGCGCCTCGGCCTGTAGTTGATGGTAGCCCGCCAACAGGGGCAGCACAGCGGTCGTATCGCGCTCCAGATGTCCCCGCATCTGGGATTCCGCATACGCGATCACAGACAGGTCCGAGAGTGTCAGCAGGGTCATCGGGAGGTTGAACGGGCGGTGCTCCCCCATGCCGAACGGGGCGATCTGGAGCACGGTGTTCGGCAGTTCGGCGAACTCCAGCAGTCGGTCGAGCTGGGCGTCCATGACTCCGTCCCCGCCGACCCTCCTGCGGATGCAACTCTCGTCCATCACCACCAGCATCGCGGGAGGACGGGGCCGCACCAGCGCAGCCTGACGCTCCGCCAGGAACGAGGTGCGTTCGGCCGCCTGTTCGGGGCCGATGACCCCTCGCCGCATGGCGCTGTTCACCAGCGCCTGCGCGTACTCCGGCGTCTGCAACAGCCCATGGATGATGCCAATTTCGTACAGCCGGATCTCCGCCGCGCGTCCCTCGTGCCCCACGTACTGCGGGAACCCCTCCAGCAGCGAACCGTGCCGGATCTCGCGGTACTGGCGTTCGAACGTGTCTGCTGTCTCCCCGGTGCCGAAAACCTGGTCCGCACTGCGCGAGAACCGAAGAGTCGGCATCTTGCGACCAGTTTCGACGGCGGAGATATGCGTGCCGGAGTAGCCCATCCGGTCGGCTAACTCCTCCTGTTTCCACCCGCGTTCCTCTCGCAAGCGGCGGATGCGTGCGCCAAAGGCGGCTTCCGGGCTGCTCTCGGGGTCCAAGTCCTTGCGGTTCAACGGCTGTCACCTGACTCTTCGCTCATGCCCAACAAGTTGAAGC
The DNA here is from genome assembly GCF_045162475.1 of Streptomyces sp. NBC_00984. Classification (NCBI taxonomy): domain Bacteria; kingdom Bacillati; phylum Actinomycetota; class Actinomycetes; order Kitasatosporales; family Streptomycetaceae; genus Streptomyces; species Streptomyces sp. NBC_00984. The sequence continues at coordinate 4,795,229 of NZ_CP108734.1, read as the reverse complement.
ACTCCCAACTCTAGGCCAATCTGAGCTCCCTTAGTAGTGGAATGACTACGGAGAGGAGTTGTCTGTGCTCGCCGAAAACGGGCGTGAAACAGAAGGCTGTTGTCCTGAATGCCAGAAGCTCCGGCTGGCCGAGGCCCTCGCCAATGATCAGTACGACTACAGCGGGGCGACCGACTGCCGGGTGCTGCTCCAGCGCCACCGGGGCACGGCGGACTGCACGGAGCGGGGGTCGGCATGAGGGATCAAGAACCTGAGCCCGAGCCGGAGTCGCCCGAGTTCAACCCGCTGCGCTGGCCGCCCTGCGAGTGCGCGCGGTGCCGCTCCCGCGAGGACAACGCCGCCGGGGACTCCGCGTCGATACGGCAGCTCCGGGCCAGGGTCACCGAGGAGAACGGGCTGCGCAGCTCCCTCCGGCGGACGCGGTGAGGACCCCGGCCGCCGCTCTCGTCACACTTCCCCTTCGCCGTCCGTCAGTGCAGTGAGGGCGCGGCGAGAACGCAGCCGCGACCGCGACGGACATCGAGGGAGAGACATCATGCAGGCACGCATCCAGAACCCGGCCGAGATCCTGCCCGAGGCCCTGCCGCCCGTACTGGGCCTGGTCAAGGCCATCGGCAAGGGCGGGCTGCCGGAAACCACGCTCGAACTGGTCGGTCTGCGGGTGAGCCAGATCAACGGCTGCACCTTCTGCGTCGACGGGCACGTGCGCAACGCCCGGAAGGCCGGCGAGAGCGATGAGCGGCTCTTCGCCGTGTCGGCCTGGAACGACGCGCCGTACTTCACCGACGCCGAGCGGGCCGCGCTGGCGCTCGCGGAGCACGCGACCCGGCTCAGCGACCGCTCCGACCCGGTGCCCGACGCCATCTGGGACGAGGCCGCCCGCCACTTCGGCGAGAAGCAGCTCTCCGCCCTGGTCCTCGCGATCGGTCTGACGAACCTGTTCAACCGCATCAACGTCACCACCAAGCAGCCCCCGGGCAAGACCTGGTAGGTCACGCACCGACGAAGAGGCCGGCGGGCCCGCCCATGGTGCGGTGGGCCCGCCGCGGGCGGCGGCGATAGCCTGGTGCGTGGAGCAGGCAGGAGACATGTGCACCCATGGGAGCCCCCAATCCGCAAGGATCCGTCGTCGCGGTGGTGGCACTCGGTGGTGCGGTCGGAGCGTGTGCCCGCTACGGGGCCACGCTGATCTGGCCCACCGCCCCGGGCGGCTTCCCGTGGACGACGCTGGTCGTGAACGTCGTCGGATGCGCGGTGATCGGCGTGTTCATGGTGGTGATCAGCGAGGTGTGGACGGCACACCGGCTGGTGCGGCCGTTCTTCGGTACGGGGGTGCTCGGCGGGTTCACCACGTTCTCGACGTACGCGGTGGACATCCAGCGCCTGATCGACGGCGACCGGGTCCGTGCCGGTCTCGGGTATCTGGGACTGACGCTGTTCGCGGCTCTCGCGGCGGTGTGGAGTGCGGTGTGGGCGACCCGCCGCGTGCTGGCCTGGAGGCAGCCATGACGACCCCGCGGACGGAACGGGCGCTGCGCCTGACGGTCCTCGTCGGCGAGTCCGACGGATGGCACCACCGGCCGGTCTTCACCGAGATCGTGCACCGGGCGCACCGCGCCGGGCTGTCGGGTGCCAGCGTGTTCCGCGGGATCGAGGGCTTCGGCGCCTCGTCGGTGATCCACACCCAGCGGCTGCTCTCGCTGAGCGAGGACCTGCCGGTGGCGGTCGTGATCGTGGACACCGAGGCACGGATCCGCGCGTTCCTGCCGCTGGTGGAGGAGCTGGTCGCGGACGGCGGTCTGGTCGTCCTGGACGAGTGCGAGATCGTGCGCTTCGGCGGCGGGCGGGAGCGGGGCCGGTGAACTGGCTGCTGGTGATCGCCGGGGCGGCGGTCGGGGCGCCGCTGCGCTATCTGACCGACCGGGCGGTGCAGTCCCGGCACGACAGCGTCTTCCCGTGGGGGACCTTCGCGGTCAATGTGTCGGGTTCCCTGATCCTGGGCCTGCTGACCGGTGCGGTGGCGGCCGGCGCCGCCTCCTCGCACCTGCAACTGCTGCTCGGCACGGGACTGTGCGGGGCGCTCACCACGTACTCGACGTTCAGCTACGAGACGCTGCGGCTGGCCGAGGACGGCGCCAGGTCCTACGCGGCGGCCAATGTCGTGGCGAGCGTGGCGGCGGGGCTGGCCGCGGTGTTCGCCGGGGTCGCGCTCGCGCGGCAGCTGTGGGCGTAGCGGCGGGGCGGGAACGGTCGGCGTCCCCTGCCACCGCAATGCGAGGCGGAGGCAGGGGAACGCCGTTGAGGAGGAGCCGTCGCCGAGCGCCGGGCGATTCAACCCGTTCCGCGCCGACAGCGGTCCGTCAGGCGCCGACGCTAGGCAACCGTCCGCGCCCCGCGCCGGGCACCACGCCGGTGTCCTGACCGGCACCACCCCAACGGCAGGCGCCGCGATGCGCGCCGGTCCCGGCGCCGTCACCCGGCCGGCGGGCCTTGATCCGCCGGCGCCCGCGGTGATTCGCTGCATGAAACGGATGAACCGCGTGATCTCCACGACCGTCGTGATCTTCATCGTCCCCGAGCGAAACGAGAGGCCTCCAGTGCCGGACACCAGCACCACTCCGTCGTCGCGCCCCGTCACCGTCGTCACCGGCGGCAGCCGGGGAATCGGCGCCGCCACCTGTATCCGTCTGGCGTCGGACGGCCATGACCTCGCCCTGGGCTTCGTGCACAACGAGGAGGCCGCCGAGCGGACCGCGGCGGCGGTCCGGGCCGCGGGGGCGCGCTGCGTCACCGTGCGGGTGGACACCGCCGAGGAGGCCGATGTGGAACGCCTCTTCGACACGGCGGCCGGGCAGCTCGGCCCCGTCACCGGGCTGGTCAACAACGCGGGGGTGACCGGTCCGCTCGGGCGGTTCGCCGACACCTCCACCCGGACGCTGCGCCGCGTCGTCGACGTGAATCTCCTCGGCTACCTGCTGTGCTGCCGCCGGGCCGCGAAGGACATGGCGGCCGGCGGGGCGGGCGCGATCGTCAACGTCTCCTCGGCCGCCGCCACGCTCGGCAGCCCCGGGGACTTCGTCCACTACGCCGCCACGAAGGCCGCGACGGACGCGCTGACGATCGGGCTCTCCAAGGAGCTGGGGCCCGACGGCATCCGGGTCAACGCGGTCGCCCCCGGCATGGTCGACACCGACATGCACGCCACGGCGGGCGACCCCGGGCGCGCGAACGCGGCCGTCCCCGGCATCCCGCTCGGCCGCGTCGGAGCCGCCCCGGAGGTCGCGGCCGCCATCGCCTGGCTGCTGTCGGGCGAGGCGTCCTATGTGACCGGGACGGTCCTGCGGGTCGCGGGCGGCCGGTAACGGGGCCGGGGACCGGCTCTGGGTCTGCCCGACCCTGAGCCGCCGGACAGCCCCTGAGCGCCGCGGACCGGCTACCCGCCGCGGTTGGTGCGGCGCTGCTTCGCGGCGGCGCGCGCCTCCGCGGTGGGCAGGTCGGAGCGGCGGGACCGGCCCGCCCTCGCGGGGCGGCTGCCCAGGCCCCGGAAGGACGAGCCACCGCTCCCGGCCCGCTCCGGCACCGGTGCGCCGCCGCCGACCGGCACCCCCGAGGGCTTGCGCGCGCCGGTGATCCGGCTCAGTTCGGCCTCGCCGGAACGGACCTGGGCGATCTGCGGGGTGATCCCGGCGTCGGCCATCAGCCGGGTCATCTCACGGCGCTGTCCCGGCAGCACCAGCGTGACGACGCTGCCGGACTCACCGGCACGGGCGGTACGGCCGCCCCGGTGCAGGTAGTCCTTGTGGTCGCTCGGCGGATCGACGTTGACGACCAGGTCCAGGTTGTCGATGTGGATGCCGCGCGCCGCGACGTTCGTGGCGACCAGCACCGTGACCTGCCCGGTCTTGAACCGGTCCAGGGTGCGGGTGCGTTGGGGCTGGGACTTGCCGCCGTGCAGCGCGGCGGCCCGCACCCCGCTGTTGAGCAGATGGCCGGTGAGCTTGTCCACGGCGTGCTTGGTGTCCAGGAACATGATCACCCGGCCGTCGCGGGCCGCGATCTCCGTCGTGGTGGCGTACTTGTCCGTGCCCTGCACATAGAGCACGTGGTGCTCCATCGTCGTCACCGCACCGGCCGCCGGGTCGACCGAGTGGACCACCGGATCGTGCAGATAGCGGCGGACCAGCAGGTCGACGTTGCGGTCCAGGGTCGCCGAGAACAGCATCCGCTGGCCCTGCGGCCGCACCTGGTCGAGCAGTTCGGTGACCTGCGGCATGAACCCCATGTCGGCCATCTGGTCGGCCTCGTCGAGGACGGTGACGGCGACCCGGTCCAGATGGCAGTCGCGGCGCTCGATGAGGTCCTTGAGCCGGCCCGGTGTGGCGACGAGGACCTCGGCGCCCCCGCGCAGCGCGGAGGCCTGGCGGCCGATCGACATGCCGCCGACGACGGTGGCCATGCGCAGCTTGAGCGCGCGGGCGTACGGGGTGAGCGCGTCGGTGACCTGCTGGGCCAGTTCCCGGGTGGGGACCAGGACCAGGGCCAACGGCCGCCGGGCGTCGGCCCGGTTGCCCGCGGTACGGGCCAGCACGGCCAGGCCGAAGGCGAGCGTCTTGCCGGAGCCGGTCCGGCCGCGGCCCAGCACGTCGCGCCCCGCGAGGGCGTTCGGCAGGGTGGCCGCCTGGATCGGGAACGGCGTGGTGACGCCCTCGGCGGTGAGCGCCGAAAGCAGCGGACCGGGCAGTTCCAGCTCCGCGAAGGCCGACACGGCGGGCAGCGCCGGGGTGATGGTCTTCGGCAGCGCGAACTCGCCCTGCACGGCGGCGGGCCTGCGGCCGGAACCGCCGGAACCACCGGGGCCGCCGGAACGCCGGGCGGGCGCGCCGGAACGGCCCCCCGGGCCACGGGAAAACCGGTCGTTCGAACGTGCTGTGCGATCACGGTTACGGTCGCGGTCCATACGGAACCCTTCCTCGATAGGGCGCGTATCGAGGAATTCGCTGCGGCGACGGGCGGCACAGGAATCGCAAGAACGGGCCGTTGACAAGCCTGGACGGAGCCCGGCTGCGAAAAATTCGGGGCGGCCGGCTCGGGCGGACCGGCGGAGAACAGCGAACCGGGGCCCGCACCCGGAGGTGCGGGTCCCGGTCGTGCAAGTCGTCTCAGCGCGTCGGCGCCGGAGCGGCGGGATCAGGCAGGAGTGATGTTCTCCGCCTGCGGGCCCTTCTGGCCCTGCGTGACGTCGAAGTTCACCCGCTGGCCTTCCTGGAGCTCACGGAAGCCGGTAGCAGCGATGTTCGAGTAGTGGGCGAAGACATCGGGGCCGCCGCCGTCCTGCTCGATGAAACCGAAGCCCTTTTCCGCGTTGAACCACTTGACGGTGCCAGTAGCCATGTTTTATCTCCTTCATGGGGGGCAGTTCCCGGGGATTCGCACGGTGCGGATCCCACGTCGCCGCAATGATTACCCCATCCGGAAAGCACCGGAAAACACAGAAGCGCGGCCCTCGGCACATTGAGCCGGGGAGGGCACTTGGAGTCTTCGGGAACCACAACTGCAACTGCTTCCAGAATAGCACGACGGAAGCAACCGGGCGCGGCAAGTAATTGCGCTCCGACGGATGATAAATAAATTCACGCGGGACATTGCGTGAAATCATTTTCCGTCGGCGCGTGAAATTCCGTTCCACCGGCGACGCACATTCGTCCGCCCGGCCCGCGCACCCGCGATCCCACCGGCGAGCACCCCTCGCCGGCCCGCCGCCACCGCGCCCCGCGGCCCCGCCCGACCACCCGCCGCCCCGGAGGCTGCTTGATGACGGCCTGACCAGCAGTCATAATGCAGGTGTAGCCCTTCACGCATCCCCCGTCGTGAAGGGCTACACCTATGCCCGCACAACATGCATGTGCGTCATGCACCTTTTGTCCGCGGTGAATTCACACGGAACACGTCGATTTCACGGGCAGGGGACTCCCCTCGTGGTCCCCTGCCCGTGTTTTTTCGAGTTAACAGTGACGTAGCGTGTTTGCGCAAGCCCGTTCCCGTACCGCCTACCGGACCGAGGGCACCACGTCAGGGTTCGTTACAGTACGAGCCCGTTGACCGAATCGACGACCGCGAACGCCGATCGGACGGAGCGGATACGTGGGGGGCCGGATGGACAGCGTCGAGGAACGCACGCCGGAGCTGCGGACGTTGCAGCAGAAGGTCGAGTACATGGTGGAGAAGACGTTCCCCGGCCAGAAGATCTCGGGGCGCGTCTTCGCCGATCTGGTCAAGGAACGCGGCGGCTCGCTCTCGCACAGCTACTTCTCCAACATCCTGGCCGGAAAGGTCACTCAGCCCTCCGAGGACATCCTCAAGGCGCTCGGCCTGGGCTTCGGCGTGGACTGGCGGTTCTTCAAGGAGGAGTCCGAGGTCGTCGACGATGTCGTCGCCGGTCTGCAGTTCCTCGCGATGCGGCGCACGGGCGAGATCAGCGGGGTGGCCGGGCGCGGCCTCGACGAGGACGGACTCCCGCCGGAGCTGCTGCAGTTCGCGCTCTCCCTGCTGGAGGACGCCAGGGGCCGGCAGGGCGCGGCCGACGGCGGCGCCCCTGGCGAGCCGGAGAAGTAGCCCTCCATGTCCCTGCGCGAACTACGGAAGGAGTGCGAGGCCGGGCTGGCCGACCTGCCCATCCCCGCGCCCTTCTCCATCGACGCACTGGTGGCGAACATGGAGGCCGCCCGTGGCCGCACCATCGTGCTGCACGAGATGCCCGACCGGCTGGCCCGCGTCAACGCCGCCTGCGGGCTGCGCCTGAAGACCGGCGGGACCAGCTTCGTGCTCTACCGCCGCCGGCCCACCGCGTACCAGACCCAGCACGTGATCCTGCACGAGCTGTGCCACGAGTGGTTCGACCACGGCACCTCCCTCGACCCGGAGCAACTCCGGCGCCTGCTCCCGGTCTTCGACACCTCGCTGATCGCCCGGGTCCTCAGAACCGAGCCCCCGCCGTCGCCCGCGCCTCCGCCCCCGGCCGTGGCCGAGATCGCCGACGCGCTCCGGTCGGGGGACGGCACCGTGCAGGCCCGCGCGCAGTACGACACCCACGACGAGCGCATGGCCGAGTTCGGCGCCTCGCTCATTCCCCGGATGGCCATGGACGTGACGAGCGACGACATGGTGGGGCGGCTGGCCAACTCCCTCTCCCGCCCGGTCGCCAACCGCCGTCGCGGCCTGTTCCGCCGCAGCTGACACCGCACGTCCCCCGTCCCCCGTTCTCCGTCCCTCGTCCCCCACCCCAAGGACTCCGCCGTGACCCCGCTCGACCTCGCCGGCTACCTCATAGCCGTCCTGATGACGGCCGTCGCCCTGTGGCGCATGCCGGCAGCCCTGTGGGGCGACGAAGAAGACAAGCGCCGCCGGGCCCTCTGGGGCTGCTACGCGGGCTTCGCCGCCGCCCTGTGGACCAAAACCCGGGCCGTGCGGATCGCGCTCAACGACAGCGCCGTCACCGACCTCGCCGTCCTGATCAAGCACTACACGGCGACGATCGCGATCCTGGCGATCCTCAGCTACATCGTCGCGATCTACGGCCAGTACCCCGACGCCGGAACCGTCCCGCGCCATGTCCGGTTCGCCCGTGCCATCCAGCAGGTGGCGGCCAAGGCGTCGATCGCCACGCTGGTCCTGCTGACGGTGCTGTTCTTCACCGTCGTCGACCGCTCCGTCCCCTCGGACCGCTTCGTCGCCGACCACGCGGGACAGTGGGGAGCCACGCTGTACATGAGCGTGTTCTACCTCTACCTGGGTGCCGCGTCCGCCGTCTGCGCGTACCAGTGGGCGCTGGCCACCGCCGGTGCCGGGCTCCGTCATCTGCGGGTGGGCCTCGGGATGATGACGTTCGCCATGTTCATCGGGGTCGGCTACACCGTCAGCCGGACCCTGTTCCTGTGGGTCAGCGTCGTCGACACCCCGAGCAAGTCCTTCGCGCTCCACTTCGACGAGATCACCGAGGCCGCACAGGTGGTGCTCTTCGCCTTCTTCGCCGTGGGCGCCTCCATCCCCGCCCTCAGCAAGGGGCGGCGGCGCGCGAAACTGTGGCGGGCCCAGGTCAAACTGCACGGCCTCTGGCGCGAGTTGATGACCGCCTTCCCCGAGCAGCCCTTCGACCCCCCGGCCTCGCTGGTCCGCGAACTCACCCGCTTCGACACCCCCGCGGACCTGCGGATCGACCGCTGGGCCGCCGACATCGCGGACGCGGTGGAGAAGCTGCGCCACTACGTGCCCGACACCCTGCTCCCGGCCGCGAAGGCCGCCGCGGCGGACGGCAGCACGGACCCGGACTGGGCGGGCCCGCTCGCCGAGGCGTACTGGATCAAGGCGGCGCTCACCGCGAAGAACAGCGGTGCGCCCGCCTCGACCGCCGCCGCGGTGGAGACCCAGCACGCCACCGACCAGGACGGCGAGGTGGCCTGGCTGGTCCGGGTGGCCACCGCGTACCGGACGGTCCCGCAGGACCGGGCGGCGCAGGTGCTGGCGGATGCCGCACCCGCCCCGTCCACCGCAACCGCCGCGCCCCGCACGGACTCCACCGAGGAGACAGCATGACCTCCGCCGACACCACCGACACCACCGACACCCCCGCATCGCCGTACACCGGCGCCGCGCGCACCGTCACCGACGTCTTCCAGCCCCGCAACGTCCTGCTGATCGGCATGCTCGCCATCGGCCTGGCCGCCGCCGGTCACTGGACCGGCCTGCTCTGGGGATTCCTCGGCGCCCTGTGCGCGGGCCTCATACCCGCCGGGTACATCGAGTGGGAGCGCGGGCGCGGCACCTGGGGCGACCGCCATGTCGTCGACCGCACCAAGCGGGCCCCGATCTTCTTCGTCATCCTCGGCTCCATCGGCACCGGCTCGGTGGTGATGGTCCTGGGCCACGCCCCCACCGGCATCCTCGTGGCGATGCTCGCCCTCTGGGCGATGACCGTGATCCTGCTGGCCGTCAACACGGTCTGGAAGATCTCGGTGGACGCCGCGGTCGCCTCGGCCGTCGTCGCCCTGCTCGCCGCGGTCCACTCGCCGTGGTGGCTGCTCGCCTACGCGATGACCGTCGCCGTGTGCTGGTCCCGCGTCGCGCTCGGGTACCACTCGGTGGCCCAGACGGTCGCCGGGGCGTCGCTGGGCGCCGCGACGGCGGGCGCGTTCCTGCTCCTCTGATCCGCGCCGGTCCGCCGCGCGGGCCCCGGCGACCCGGCCTAGCGTGGCGGACATGCGGGTACTGGTCACCGGCGGAGCCGGGTTCATCGGGTCGCGGATCGTCCGGGCGCTGCGGGCGGCGGGGCACGAGCCGGTGGTGCTCGACGCGCTGCTGCCGCAGGCGCACGGGGACCGGGGCGAGGTGCCCGCCCCGCAGGACGGTGGGCCGACGGTCGTCGCGGACGTGCGGGACCGCGACGCGGTGGCGGACGCGCTGACCGGTGTCGACGCGGTGTGCCACCAGGCGGCGATGGTGGGGCTGGGCCGGAACTTCGCGGACGCTCCGGAGTACGTCGGGTGCAACGACCTCGGCACGGCGGTGCTGCTCGCCGCGATGGCCGGGGCCGGGGTCCGCGATCTGGTGCTCGCGGGCTCGATGGTGATCTACGGGGAGGGCCGCTACGACTGCCCGCGCCACGGCCGCGTCCGCCCCGGGCCGCGGGCGGCGGCGGACCTGGCCGCGGGCCGGTTCGAACCGCGCTGTCCCCGCTGCGGCGCGGAGCTGGTGCCCGGCCTCGTCACCGAGGACGCGCCCGCCGACCCGCGCACTGTGTACGCGGCCACCAAGCTGGCCCAGGAGCATCTGGCCGCCGCCTGGGCGCGCGCGACGGGCGGACGGGCGGTGTCGCTGCGCTACCACAACGTGTACGGCCCCGGAATGCCCCGCGACACCCCGTACGCCGGGGTCGCCTCGTTCTTCCGCTCGGCCCTGGCGCGCGGCGAGCCGCCCCGGGTCCACGAGGACGGCGGCCAACGGCGGGACTTCGTCCACGTACGGGACGTGGCCGCGGCCAACACCGCCGCGCTGGAGGCCCTCCCGGTACGCGAACCCGGCAGCTTCACCGCGTACAACACCGGGAGCGGGGAGCCGCACACCGTCGCCGAGATGGCCTCGGCCCTGTCCGGCGCGCACGGTGGCCCGGCCCCGGTGGTCACCGGCGAGTACCGCCTCGGGGACGTACGCCACATCACGGCGGACTCGGGGCGGCTGCGCACGGAACTGGGCTGGCTGCCGGAGGTGGGGTTCGCGGAGGGGATGGCGGAGTTCGCGACGTCCCCGCTGCGACGGTGAGCACCGTGCCCGCCGCCGCCCCCGTGCCGCCCAGCGACATCGTCCTGCCCTGTCTCGACGAGGCCGCGGCCCTGCCCCGGGTGCTGGGCGCGATCCCCGACGGCTGGCGCGCGATCGTCGTCGACAACGGCTCCACGGACGGCTCGGCCGACCTGGCCCGCTCGCTCGGCGCGACCGTCGTGCACGAGCCGCGGCGCGGCTTCGGCGCCGCCTGCCACGCCGGACTGCTCGCCGCCGAGACGGAGTTCGTCTGTTTCTGCGACTGCGACGGCTCCCTCGACCCCGGCCTGCTCCCCGCCTTCGTACGCCGGATCGCCGCCGGGGAGACCGATCTGCTGCTCGGCCGCCGCCTCGTCCGTGGCCGCGGCGCCTGGCCGCTGCACGCGCGGGCCGGCAATCTCGTGCTCGCCCGGCTGCTGCGCCGCCGCACCGGCCTGCGGCTGCACGATCTCGGCCCGATGCGCGCCGGGCGGCGGACGGAGCTGCTGGGGCTCGGTCTCACCGACCGCCGCAGCGGCTATCCGCTCCAGATGGTGGTCCGCGCGGCGGACGCCGGACTGCGGATCGCGGAGACCGGCGTCCCGTACGTCCCCCGCACCGGGAAGTCGAAGGTCACCGGCACCTGGCGGGGCACCTGGCAGGCGGTGCGCGACATGCGCGCGGTGCTGCTCGAACCACCGGCCGCGGCAGCCGCCCGAGGGGCGCCCCGATGAGCGCCCCGGCCCTCCCCTCCGGCCCCACGACCCTGCTGGTCATCGCCAAGGAGCCGCTGCCGGGCCGGGTCAAGACCCGGCTCACCCCGCCGTTCACGCCCGCCCAGGCGGCCCGGCTCGCCGAGGCGGCGCTCGCCGACACCCTGCGGACCGTGCGCTCGTTGCCCGCCCGGCGCCGCGCCGTCGTCCTCGAAGGGCGGCCGGGGCCGTGGCTGCCGCCCGGCATCGAAGTGCTCCCGCAGGGCACCGGCGGCCTCGACGAGCGGCTCGCCGCGGCCTTCGCCGCCGTCACCGGCCCGACGCTCCTCATCGGCATGGACACCCCCCAGATCACCGCCGCCCACCTGGCCGCCGCGCTCGTCCCGGCCGCCTGGGACGGCTGCGACGCCTGGTTCGGCCCGGCCGACGACGGCGGCTTCTGGGCGCTGGGGCTGGCCTCCCCCGCCCCGGAGCTCCTGCGCGGCGTGCCCATGTCCGTACCCGAGACCGGCGCGGTGCAGCGCGGGCGCCTCGTCGCCGCCGGGCTGACCGTGCGCGATCTGCCCCGGCTGCGTGATGTGGACACCGCGCGGGACGCCGAGGCCGTCGCCGCCGCCGCGCCGCACGGCCGGTTCGCCGCGACCCTCGCCCGGCTGACCCGGCCGCCGCTCCGGTAGGCGGCGACCGGGGCGGAGACCGGTCAGCCGCCCTCCCCGTACCAACGCGCCACGACCGCCCGGGGGCCATGCAAGACCCGCCGGTCCGGTGACGCGGCCCCGTGGCACCGCCCGATGGCGCCGCGCCCTGCATAGCGTGACCGCGTGAAGACCCCCACCGGCACCGCGGACCGCACCGGCCGCCGCCGCGACCTGCTCGCCGCCGCAGCGGGCGTGCTGCTCGTCACCGCGGCCGTGCTCGTCGGCCGGTCGATCCGGAACGCCGACCGGATCCTGTCCGTCCACTGGCCTCCCCTGCTGGCGTCCTGGCACCCGCACGCCGGCCCCGGCACCCCGGCCGCCCTCGCCGTCGCGGCGGCCGTCGTCGCGTACGGGCCGCCGCTGGCCGACCGGATCCGGCCGCGGGCGCTGCCCCCGGCCGCCTGGGCGGCCTCGCTCGCCTGGATCTTCTCGCTGGCGCTGATCGACGGCTGGGGCCCCGGTGTCGCCGAACGGCTCACCACCAGGAACGAATACCTGTCGGCCGTCAACCGCTTCCAGGACATCGGCGCCGCCCTGCGCGGCTTCGACCAGCACATCCTGCTCGGCTCCCCGGACAACTGGCCCACCCATGTCGCCGGTCATCCGCCGGGCGCCACGCTCACCTTCGTGCTGCTCGACCACATCGGGCTCGGCGGCGGGGCCTGGGCCGGGACCTGGTGCATCGTGGTGGGCGGCTCCGCCGTCCCGGCCGCCCTGATCGCGCTGCGCGCGCTGGCCGGCGAACGCCTCGCGCGCCGTGCCGCCCCGTTCCTGGTCCTGGCGCCGGTCGCGGTGTGGGCCGGCACATCCGCCGACGCCTACTTCACCGCCGTCGCCGCCTGGTCGGTGGCGCTCCTCGCCGTGGCCGCGACCCGTTCGGGGCGCCTGCCCCGCCTCGCCGCGCTCGGCTCCGGTCTGCTGTACGGCCTGACCTGCTATCTCAGTTACGGACTGACGCTGATCGCGGTCCCGCTCCTCGCCGTCCTCGTGCTCAGCCGCACCGCCCGCCCCCTCCCGCTCGTCCTCCTCGGGGCGCTGGTCGTCCCGGCCGTCTTCACCCTGGCGGGCTACGACTGGTGGGAGGGCTACCGGCTGCTGGTCGAGCGCTACCACCAGGGGGCGGGCGGGCTGCGTCCGTACTCCTACTGGGTGTGGGCGAATCTCGCCTGCACCACGATCGCCGCGGGCCTCGCCACGGTCGCCGGCCTCCGCCGCGCCCTGGCCGGTGCCCCGGCGGCCGTACGCGCCCTGCGCGGCGGCGCCCCCTGCCCGGCCGGGCAGCTGATCCTGCTCGCCCTGGCGGCGCTCGCGGCGCTCCTGGCCGCCGACCTGTCCGGGCTGAGCAAGGCGGAGACGGAACGCATCTGGCAGCCCTTCATCCTCTGGCTGCTGCCCCTCGGCGCCCTGCTGCCCACCGCCACCCGGCGCGGCTGGCTGACCGCACAGGCCGTCGTCGCCCTGCTCGTCAACCACCTGCTGTGGACCGGGTGGTGACGGAGAAGCCACCGTTGAAACGGTGGCGCGAGGGGTACAGGTGCCCCGTGCCGAACTTCGAGATCACCACCGCAAGCGCCGACGACCTCACGATGCTCGCCGAATGGGCCCACGAGGAGAGCTGGAATCCCGGACTGACCGACCGCCACGCCTTCTTCGCCGCCGATCCGCGCGGCTTCCTGATCGGCCGCCTCGACGACGAGCCGGTCTCCTGCGTCTCCGTCGTCCGTTACGGCTCCGGCTTCGGGTTCCTCGGCTTCTACCTCACCCGCCCGCACCTGCGCGGCCAGGGGTACGGCATCCAGCTCTGGCAGGCCGGCATGGCACGGCTGGACGGGCGCAACGTCGGCCTCGACGGGGTGGTGGCCCAGCAGCCCAACTACCGCAAGTCCGGCTTCCGTTCCGTGTGGACGAACATGCGCTACGAGGGTCTGCCGCCCGCCGGCCTGCCCGCCCCGGCCGGTACGGAGCTCGTCGACGGCCGCTCCGTCCCGTTCGACCGGCTCGCCGCCTACGACCGCCGCTTCTTCCCGGCCGACCGTGACAGCTTCCTCGCGCCGTGGATCGCCCACCCCACGCGCACCTCGCTGGCCGCCGTCCGCGACGGTGAACTGCGGGGTCTGGCCGTGCTGCGCCCCTGCCGTACGTCGTCCCGCATCGGTCCCGTGTACGCGGAATCGCCCGAGGTGGCCGGCGCCCTGGTCGGCGCGCTGGCGGCGACCGATCCCGGCGTCCCGGTCGCGATCGACGTGCCCGACGTCAACCCGGCGGCCGTGCGTCTCGCCGAACAGCTGGGCCTCACCCCGTCGTTCGAGACCGCCCGGATGTACACCGGCCCGGTACCGGACGTCGACCACACCGGACTGTTCGGCATCACCAGCCTGGAGCTGGGCTGACGCCGCCCGGACGGGATCAGGTGGCGTCGGGCGTCCACGCCCGCGGGTTCCGGGTGCGGGAGGCCAGCACCGCTATGTCGTCCTCGGCACCCGGCCCGAACCGTTCGAGAACGTCGTCCAGCAGGTCGTCGAGGCTGCCGCCGGCCGGCAGGACCAGCTCCTTGAGACGGCCGACCGAGACGTCGATGTCCTCGTCGCGCCGCTCGACCAGACCGTCGGTGTACAGGAACAGCACCGTGTCCGGCTCGAACTCCAGCAGCGTCGTCCGGTACCCGCCGAAACCGGTCCCCAGCGGTGGCCCCACCGCCATCTCCTCGCACACCCTGGCCCCCGCCCGGGGATCGATCAGCACCGGCGGCAGATGCCCGGCGCTCGCCACCTCGCATGCCCCGCCGAACCGGTCGACGACGGCCAGCAGACAGGTCGCCGCCCGGTCCAGGCCGGACCGCTCGACCATCCGGTCCAGCTGTTCCAGGATCCGGTGTGGCGGCAGCTCGTCGTCGGCGAGCATCCGCAGCAGGGAGCGGTAGTGGCTCATGGCGACCGCCGCCTCCACCCCGTGCCCCATCACATCGCCCATCGCCTTGAGGTGCCGGCCGTCCCGCAGCGGGATGACGTCGAACCAGTCGCCGCCGACCATCACACTGCGGTCGGCCGGCAGATAGCGGGTGGCGATCTCGATGTGCGGATGCGGCGGGCGCGGTTCGGACAGCAGGGAGCGCTGGAGCTCCAGGGCGATGGTGTGCTCGTGGGCGTACCGGCGGGCGTGGTCGAGATCGACGGCGGCCCGGCCGGCGAGTTCCCGGGCGACCACCACGTCCTCGTCCGTGAAGACCGGTGAGTCGCCCGCCCGGATCAGGCCGAGGATGCCGAGCGGGCCGCTGCGCACGGTAACGGGCACGATGACCGCCGAGTGCATCCCGAGGGCGCGGTAGGCGGCGAGCCGTTCGGGGCCGGGGGCGGAGCGGACGAGCTGCTCGTCGGAGGTGAGGTTCTCCACCACCGGCTGGTTGACCGCCAGGCAGCGCTGCACGGCCGCGCCCTCCTGGTAGTCGATGTACTCGCCGGTCAGCCCGAACCCGTCCAGCTCGTCGCTCAGTCCGCGCACCGCCCGCAGCGCCGCCCGTCGCAGCCGCAGCACCCCGGGCGGTGCGGGCCGGACCGGTGCGGCGACGTCGGGCGGGAACACCTCGACCGTCGCGAGGTCCGCCAGCCCCGGCACGACGAGGTCGACGAGTTCGGCGCAGGTGGTGTCCATGTCGAGGGTGGTGCCGATCCGGGCGGCCGCGGTGTCGAGCAGGGTCAGATGCCGCCGGGCCTGCTCCAGCTCGCGCCGCTCCTTGTCCGCGGCCATGACCTCCAGCACGATCCCGGCCAGGCCCACGACCCGCCCGTCGGACTCCAGCCGGTGGAACGCCCCGTGCCAGTACCGCCGGACCGTGGCGTCCGCGGCGGTGAAGCCGCTGAGGGTGATCTCGCGTGGCTTCCCGTCGGCGAGCACCGCGCGCATCATGTCCTCGCGCGCGTCGAGCCCCGGAAGGACCTCGGCGACGGTGCGTCCGAGGTGTTCGGCGGCCGGGATGCCGTTGATCCGTTCGAGGGCCGGGTTGACGTAGAGGTAGCGCAGCCCCGTGTCGAGCACGCCCACCCCGGCCATGGTGCCGCCGACCAGGGCCGCGAACTCGCGGAGTTCGAACGGCACAGGGCTGTCGGCGTACGCATCGGCCTGCACGTCAACCTCCTGGACGGGCGCGGACCACCCGCTGCCCGGCCCTCATATCGTCGGCCGCCCGCACCCGCCGCGCATCCGCAGACCGGTGCCGCCGGGCCGGCGTCCGCCGTGCGGACCGGGTCCCGGGGCAGGCGCGGGCCCCGGCCCCGCGTCAGGCCAGCGGGTGCGAAGTCCGGCCGGACGCCTCGTCGATCTCGTCGTGCGCCTTCGTCAGCATCTTCATCGCCAGTTCATTGAGCGCTCTGGCTCCCGCGATCTCCTCGCCCACCCTCGGCTGGTCCTTGTCGGAGGGGTGGCGGCTCGCGTAGCCGTGGGCCCGCACCTCGGTCCCGTCGGGCAGCCGCACCAGGGCGGCCGCGCGGGTGCGGTGGGTGTCCTCGTCGAATTCGAGCTCCACATGCCACCCGACAGTTGTCATCACCATCACGATCACCTCCCTACCAGGGTGCTCCCGTTCCCCCGCCCCTGCACCACGGCACCGGCCCCCGGTTCCGCCACGCCTCCAGCAGGTCCAGGTCGAGGGTGCCCGCCACCGCCGGGGCGTCCGGCGGGAGCCGTAGGGCGGTCGCGACCGGCCCGGGGAGCGGGCCCAGGCCCAGCAGACCGGTGACGAGCCGGGCGGTCAGCGCGTGCCACTCCCCGGCGCGCCGGAGCATCGCGTGGTCGCTGCGCCGGATCGCGACCAGACAGGAGCGGGCACCGGCCAGCCGGGCACGGGCCGTGAGGCGCTGGGACGCGCGGGGGCTCGTGATGCGGTCGCGGGTGCTGTGCAGCAGGACGACGTCGCGGCCCGCGAGCTGGTCGACCGGATCGTCCGCCGGACACCACGGGGCGAGGCCGACCACCCCGCGCACCAGCGGGTGACCGGCGGCGCGCAGGGCGGCGCGGGCACCCATCGAGTGGCCGACCAGGACCACCGGGATCTCCCCGGCCTCGCGGCCGAGGGCGTCCAGGGCGCGCAGGGCGTCGTGCAGCGGGTCCTCGCGGGGGCCGTTCCAGCCGTGGTGGGCGTAGCGGGCGGTGCGTACGAGAACGTCTCCGCCGCCGCCCGTCGCCCCGGCGATGGTCCGGGCGAAGGGGCGCATCCGCATGCCGGGCAGATTCAGCGGGCCGGGCAGCGGCGCGGCCAGGCCCGTCTCCGCGCCCCCGTGCAGCAGGAGCACGGCCGCTGACGGGCGGACGGCTGACGGGCGGACGGCGGACGGCGGTGCTGCCATACGTACCTCCTGGTGCGGGAGCCGGACCCGTACCGAGCATGCTGTACGGGACACGGACGGAAAAACCCGGCAGCACCGGACCACGGAGGAACCGACATGGGATCGTCACCACAACTCGGCCTGATCGCCCCGGACTTCACCCTGCCGGGCGGCCGGCTCGCCGGCGAGGACTTCGAACGCCGCGACTACGGCCTCGCCGCGGCGCGCGGCCGTTCCGTGGTCCTCGCGTTCTACCCGGGCGACAACACGGCCGTGTGCACCAAGCAGCTCTGCTCGTACTCCTCGGGCATGAAGGCCTTCGGCGAGCTCGACGCGGAGGTCTGGGGAATCAGTCCACAGGGTGTGGACAGCCATGAGTCGTTCGCCCGCGCCCACGGCCTGCGGATGCCGCTGCTCGCGGACACCGGGCGGGAGACCGCGCGGGCGTACGGCGTCGCGGCGCCGGGGATCGGGGTGCGCCGCGCGATCTTCCTCATCGGCCCGGACGGGGTGCTGCGCTGGAAGCATGTCGCGCTGCTCGGTGCCACGTACCAGTCGCTCGACAAACTGACCGAGCAGTTGTCCGGCATCAAGAGCGCGTAAAAGATTGCCGGAACCCGGCAGTACGGGTTGTCGGGCGCCTATGGGATCATCCAGCCAGTTCGACGGAAATGTTCGGGGGATTTCGAAGATCTCGGGGAGGGTGATCACGTGACCTTGTTTCTCGGTCTCGGCATTGCGGGAATCGTCCTGCTCGTACTGTCCCTGACCTTCGACGGAATCCTCGAAGGTCTCTTCGGGGGCGTGCTGGACGGCCTCTTCGACGGCCTCCTGTCCCTCCCGGTCATCGCGGGATTCCTCTCGATGCTCGGCTTCGGCGGCGCGATCGTGCTCGGCACCACCGGCGCCGGCACGGTCGCCGCGACCGCCGCCGGAGCGCTGGCCGGGCTGGTCGCGGCCTGGCTGACCTGGAAGTTCAGCCGGGCCCTGATGCGGGACCAGACCAGCGCCACACCGCGCAGCGACGACCTCGTCGGCACGTCCGGGTCGGTCGTCACGGCCATCCCGGCCGAAGGCTACGGCGAGGTCCTGCTGCGACTCGCGGGCCAGCACGTGAAGCTGGCGGCGAAGAGCGCGGTGCCGGTCGCACGCGGCACCGAGATCTGGGTGGAGGCCGCGTTGTCGGCCACCTCGGTCGCGGTCCGGCCCGTCGAGCGCTGAGCCCGGCCCGTCGGGCACCGAGTCCGACCCGTCGAACGCCGAGTCCGACCCGTAGGGCGCCGACCACCGCCCGAGCCGATCCACCGTGCCGCACCGCGGCACACCGCCCGAAACCGAGCTGCCGTCCCCTCAGGGAGGCAGGGGGGACACCCTTATGAGCCCAGTCGTGACCGCAGTCGCCGGAGTCGTCGTACTCCTGGTGCTGCTCGCACTCGTCGTCATCACCCGCTACAAGGTCGCCGGGCCCAGCGAGGCGTTCATCATCACCGGCCGCCGCGGCAAGAAGTCGACCGACCCGGTGACCGGCCGCACCAGCATCGACAACAGCGGCCAGAAGGTCGTCGTCGGCGGCGGCGTCTTCGTCGTCCCGTTCGTCCAGCAGAAGTTCACCCTGGACCTCTCCAGCCGGCACATCCCGATCGCGGTGCGCGGCGCCGTCACCCTGCGCGGCGTGAAGTCCAACCTCGAAGGCGTCGCGATCGTCAAGGTCGGCGGCAGCGAGGAAGCGATCCGGGCCGCGGCCCAGCGCTTCCTCCAGCAGCAGGACGGCATCGTCGGCTTCACCCAGGAAGTGCTCTCCGGTGCGCTGCGCGCCATCGTCGGCCGGATGTCGGTCGAGGACATCATCCGCGACCGGGCCGCGTTCGCCGGCCAGGTGGCGGAGGAGGCCGAGGCCAGCCTCTCCGGCCAGGGCCTGATCCTGGACGCCTTCCAGATCCAGGACATCACCACCGAGGGCTCCTACCTGGAGGACCTCGGCCGCCCCGAGGCCGCCCGCGCCAAGCAGGAGGCGGACATCGCCGAGGCGATTGCCAAGCGGGCCTCGGAGCAGGCCCGGCTGAAGGCCGCCGAGGAGATCGCCATCGCCGAGCGGACCTTCTACCTCAAGCAGGCCGAGATCAAGGCCGAGACGGAAGCCGCCGCGGCCAAGGCCAACGCGGCGGGCCCGCTCGCCGAGGCGGCCCGCCAGCAGGAGGTCCTCGCCGAGCAGGAGAAGGTCGCCCAGCGCCAGGCCGCGCTGACCGACCGCGAGCTCGACACCAAGGTCCGCAAGCCCGCCGACGCCGCCCGCTACCAGGCCGAGCAGGAGGCCGAGGCCCGCCGGATCGCCCAGGTCAAGGAGGCCGAGGCGGACGCCGAGCGCTCCCGGCTGACCGGTCAGGGCGAGAAGCTGCACCGCTCGGCGCTCGCCGACGCCGTCCGCATCGAGGGCGAGGCGGAGGCCGCGGCCATCGCGGCGAAGGGTGCGGCCGAGGCCGAGGCCATGCAGAAGAAGGCCGACGCGTTCGCGCAGTACGGCGACGCGGCCGTGCTCCAGATGCTGGTCGAGGTGCTGCCGCAGGTCGTCGCCAAGGCGTCCGAGCCGCTGAGCGCCATCGACAAGATGACCGTGATCTCGACGGACGGCGCGAGCCAGCTGTCGCGTACGGTCACCGACAATGTCGCCCAGGGCATGGAACTCCTCAGCTCCACCACGGGAGTCGACCTCACCGCCCTGCTGAAGAACCTCAAGGGCTCGGGCTCCCGGGCGGAGGTCCCGGCCCAGCCGGAGACCGCCGCCCAGGACGGCAGCCAGAACGGCAAGATCGAGATCACCGACTGATCCGGCGGACCAACGCCCGTACGTGCCCGGACGATTGCACATCGTCCGGGCACACTCGGTTCCGGCACACTCGGTTCCGGCACACTCGGTTCCGGCACACTCGGTTCCGGACTCAATCGGTTCCGGACTCACTCGGTTCCGGACTCAATCGGCCAGATCCACCCGCACGGTCAGCAGATTCGTACCCACGGCCCGCACGACGGCGCTGTTGTAGCGCGGCAGGGTCCGGAGCCGGGCACGGGCGTCGTCCTGGGGCAGCGGGTGCGCGATCCCGTCGTACCAGCGACCCGCGATACGGACCCGGACCCGGGGATCGGCCCGGATGTTGCGGACGTACTGCGACTTGTCGCCGTACTCGGAGACCAGCCAGAACTCCTGGCCCACACGCCGACCGCCGACCGGGGTGCGGCGTGGCAGGCCGGAGGTGCGGCCGGTCGTCTCCAGCAGGATCTGCGATCCCGACCGCCTGGCCAGCGGGTTCACCACGTGCCGCTGGAGCGAGGTGACCGCCCTGAACTTCAGATCCCGAAAGTCCGCCATCGCGTGTCCCTTCCACCTGTCGCCGCCTGCGGGCATCCCGGCCGGCCCCCGTGACGACTGCGCCCGCACGCCTACGACGCTACGCCCCTGTCGCCGCATCGCGGGCGCTGCTGGAAGCGCGCATGACGGCGGGAACCGCGAGCGGACCCGCTTCCGCCCCTCGCCCTCGGCCTCGCTCCGGCCCCTGCTCTCCCTCGATGATCGCCGCGACCCGCTCCCGCCACGGCAACGGATCGGGTTCGTTCTCCATCTCGGCCCGCCGGGCAGCCCAGTAGACCCGGTTCGCCTCACGGGCACACGGCCCGCACAGGGTCTCGTCCCCGGCGGGACGGAACACATGCTCCTCGCCCTCCCCCTCACAGACGATGAACTCCCTTACGGGCGGCGGCGCGACGGGTGGGGCCGGGTCAGCCACCGGCGCCGGGAGCTTCTGGACGAGCCGGTGACGCAGGAACCCGACAGCGGACCGTACGCCGTCCCTGGGCAGCTCACTGATCAACGCCCGCCGCAGATCCGCAGCACTCACCCCGCGCCGAATCCACTCGGCAGCGACCTCGGCCAGCCCCCGCGCCTCCCGGACCCCGAGGTGCAGTTGGGGATTCGCGTGCCGCAGCGAGAGCAACACCCGTTCTCCCTCCCCGACTTCGGAAGCTACGAACTCTTCGAACGCTTCGAACGCTTCGACGTCTTCGGAGGGTGGGTGGGAGTAGTTCTCCCCAAGTTCTTCATCTACCGGTTCATAACCACCGACCGCCCGGCCCCCCGGCTCACCGACGGCCGGATTCCGCGCACCCGGACGGGCGCCCGGGGCCGCAGGAGCCGCTGGGGTTGATGGGGTTGATGGGGCACCAACCCTGTCGTTCCGCACTGCGGCAGCCTGTTCAACCGTCAGAGGAACATTCGCGCACAGCTGGTCGGTCACCCAGAACCCGCGGTCCCCCTGCCGCCTCCACTCGTGCACGAACCCGACCGCGATCAGCTGCCCCTTGGCCCTCTGATACGCCCGTCCCGTGATCCCGAGCTTCTTCGCGTGCTCACTGAGCGCCTTGTCGGCCTGCTCATCGGGAAGCCCCTGTACGTACAGGAGAAGAATCTTCGCGTCACTGCTCAGACGCGGATGCCGCACGACGTCGTGCGAAGCCTTCGTGTAGCGCCGAGAGGGCGCGATAGCATGCCAAAGCATCCCGGTGGAGTCTCTTCCACTCGTGGTGAAGGCCCTCGGAATGGTGCTCGTAACACCCCCGGGGGCCGCCCCATGCACTGGAACACACGGAGCGTGATGACGCGATCACGGTACCGCATGAAATCGGCTCCCTGCACCACAACCGGAAATCCCCGACCCAACCTGCCCGGCCCGCCCGAAACGGCCTTTCTCAGGGCGACTTGACCAGTCCCCGCGAAGCCGACCGCGAATCGCGGGAGCGAGCGAGGCGGGGGTGCCTTCTCCACGGTCACCCACGCGGACCGTACAGTTACAGGTATTGCAGATGCATTCTTCGGCGGGTCAGTGATTGGGGGCGGCCATGGCTCGTTCCAGCGTTCTTGCCCGTGCCGAGAAGGTCGAACCGAATCCCTCGCACCGGTGCGCGCTCGCCACGACTGCTCGGATGGCGCCGGAGTCAGTCGAGGTGTTGGTGCGCACCCCGGATGGCGGCGAACTGATACTGCCGGGGGAGCTGGTCCGCATCCTTCTGGCCTCGGCCGGTGAGCTGGCCCGCGGACATGCGGTTACGGTCCTGGCCTCCGAGGTGCAGTTGTCCCCCACTGAGACCGCTGAACTCCTGGGACTGTCCCGGCCGTTCGTCACACGCTTGCTCGACGCCGGCGACATCCCCTCGACGAACCTGCCTGGCAGCAGCCACCGCGTGGTCCGCCTCGCGGACGTGCTGGCGTTCCAGCAGCAGCCTGAGCGCCGCAGGGAAGGGCGGCGTCAGATCGCCGATGCTTTGGAGGGCGTCGAACCGCCCTATCGTTTGCGGGCGGGTGGATCCTGACCTGCGGCAACCGTGCCTCCGTCGCCTTGCTGGATGACGATTACACGACTGGCGCTGACCGCTGTTGACTGGCTGTACTGGTGCTCATCTGGTGCGCCGTGGCCGCCGTTCAGTCCTCCGACATTGCTCGGTCAGGCGATCGCCCTACCACCGTCGACCGACAGCTGTAGACCCGCAGCTCCGGCCTATTGTGGAGGGATCAGCCTGTTCGAGCCGGACTGGCTTTGAGAGTGAACTCCCCGGCTTGCTAGGGCTCGCTTGAGGGAAATGGGCCAAGTCGCAGACGGTCGGCCCGCGTAATCCATTACTTTGACAACAGCATTTTTCACTAAGGCTTCTGACCATGCGCGTCGAGTAACGCCGAGATCAGATCTGGGACTGAACTATGCGGATTTGGTGGCGCGTGCTTCACCTTGACCTTCTCGCACCTAGAGGCATTATTCATGGCTTCCGGGTACTTCTCGTAAGGGAATCCACTCGGCATGTCTTTTCCGGAGAATCCCTTTTTTCGCAAGAGTTTAGAAAGCATGCTCGCATTTATCCATGACGTGCGGTTCTCGAAATGCCAAAGTAACCAAATTTCGAAGCACGGCGAGCTGACCGCTATTTCGATGCTCGCGCGGCCAGCTTCGATGCATGCTCTCTCAAGACTGGCGTGTTCGTCCACATCAACCACGCACCAGACCGCATCGAAGGGATCTCCACCTCTCCCTTCGAGATCCCGAAGTCTTTTCGCTTCGCTTACCACACTCAAAGGATCTCGACCGACTCCGACTGGTTTTATGCTGACCACTCGGATGGCTTTGGCTTTTATTAATGCGGTGAACTTCTCGAAATACTGTGGCTCCGTGTTGATACCTTCAGTGGCGATGAGAATCTTTGTGTGCTCGATCCTCCTATTTTTCGACTTTGAAATTCTCTGAGGGCCCCGCAATTGGCGACGGCTCATGCTTGCGCCTCCATCTGCAGTGACGCAAGCAACTCTTCCCAGGCGAGCGTGGGGACCGCTCCGTATCTTCCGCCGAGATACCGGCGCTCCACGTTGTGGTCCTTCTTGACGGGAAAATCTGTCAGGGGGTATAGCTCCGTGACTCCATCTGGTGATTTTTCGGCAAACCACATCTCCTCCCTGTCCAGGCCATCACCCGAGAGATGCCCCATCAGAGAAGTGTCGTGTGAGGTAAATACAATCTGAGCGCCGAGCGGGTTGATCTTCGGGGACTTGAACATGGCAATGAGTGCCGATGCGAGCCTTGGGTGCAGGCTGGAGTCGAGCTCGTCCACGATTAGTACCCCACCGTACCTAATCTCTCGTAGCGCAGGCAATGCAAGAGAAAGCCATGCAACCGTACCGCTACTCTCGTCGCTTAGGTCCAGATTGTGGGAGCCGTCATCGCTGGATGATCCTTGATGCCAAAAACTGATCACCTTCCTTTGCTCTTCCAGGAAGTCGGCGAAGAATTTTTCTTCATCATCCCCCTCCTCCAGAACGACCTTCATTGCCCTACGCATGTTCGACTGGGTCTTCTCATCGATCTCAATTTCCTCCAGCGAGAGGCGCTGAATCCCCAGGTCGGCGAAACGTAGCAAAGTTTGGGCCTGCCCCAGAGTCTCCTCTTCTTCAATCCATTTCTTTACCGACCTGATTCTGCTCTGTTTATAGAATTCGGAGAATGCGGCGTAGCGCAAATGCCTGGTCAGGTAGTGGTGAATTCCCTGCAATTGCCCATGATTTGCCATGCTTGCCGTGGAGAGGTAAAGGTTACGGGCTCCCATCAGGCGGGAAATTCGAACGTTCTCACCCTTCAGGTTCCTACTAAAAGTCAAATCTTTTGGACTCGGGCCACTCCTGTCGAAAAGAGTGCGGCGTCGCCCCTCCGGAAATGAATAAAGCCACTCGGAAGCGACCCCTGTGGAGTTACTTTCGAATCCGTACGCGTAACGCGTCCCCTTGACCGTGAAGTCGAATTCATAAGCAGAGGTTTCCTTTTTTGAGTCCTCGTCAAGCAGGAAGGGGGCGTAAGGAAAGGAGTCTCGATCGCTCCATGTGGCGGAATGATTAATGGCTTTCGCGGCGAAATCCATTGCATCTAGGAGTGTGGTTTTGCCTGATGCATTCGGTCCGAAGATGCCGATGGCACGGTTCGTCACCGAGCCCCAGTCACCGTCCTTGGGGCGCACCCCTTCGAAGCTTGACTTGGTGAGCACGAGTTCAGTGGTGTCACGGATGGACTTGTGGTTGGTGACGCGGAACCTCAGAAGCATGACTACCTCACTAGCTAGGTGCAGTTTCATCCCGTTATAAGACGTTAGCCGCCCTGATTGCTCTCCAAACCGTATGCCTTGTGTAGCTACACCGCTAGCGGCGTCTGACTAGGTCGGCGGAGCGGCCCTGGGCTGGAGGTGCTTTGGGGCGAGTGATCACGGCCCCGCAAAATGATGACGAGTCGGGCAGCCAGTGGACCTGCCTGCAGAGCACGATGCTGGGGCCGTGATCTTCGAGGCTCGCCCCAAAGTGGCTGCCTAGAGCCGTAGAGCCGACCGCCCCGGCCACAGCGGGTTTCTCCCCCACCACGGTGCTCGCTCCAGCCGCGCGACCGGCACAGCCGGGGCCAGAGCGGGCCGGAGGCAGGCGTCAGGCCCTGGCGGTGAGCCGGGGAGCGCGCGGCGAGCGTTGCGAGGCGCCTTGATGAAGTAGGAAAGTTCTACCGCGCTGGGAGCGGACACTTCCGGCTTCGGTCGTCAGGCTCCCTGCCGTGCCGCCAGCGCCGGGATCGCAGCGATCTTCTCCGCCGTGAGGGCCGACCAGTCGACTCCTGACGGCCGGTGGGGGTTCGGGCAGACGATGGCCTCGCCAGGCGTCACGATCAGGTCGACGCTCACATCGTGGTCGGCAGTGGGGATCGGGGTGTCGGTCACCTGGAGTGTGTGGACAGTGGTGACGATGGTGGTCTCCGGCGTCACAAGACCGGCCTCGGTGAGCAGGGCGAACTCGATGTCGGAGTAGCCGGCGCCCTTGCCGATGCGGGCGCCGTCGCGGTTGACGGCGACGCTGCCCAGGATGATCAGGTCCAGGGGACGAAGGGCGTCGACCTCGACAGTGGGGGCGAAAGTGGCTGCGTTGCGGCTGACCGCGGCCTCGGTGGGCGGGACCGTGAGGGCGGCCGGGTCGAGGAGGTAGAAGGGCTTGAGGGTGGCCAGCTTCGGGACCGCCATGTAGACGGTCTTCCCCTCCTCCAGGGCCCTTGCGCGGACCGGTAGTTGGGCCTTGTCCGGCACGGCCTTGACGACGCTCGCGCGTTGCCAGGCCGGGAGCGCCGCGAGTCGGGCCGCGGCTTCCTCGGCACCCTTGAAGTTGGGGATGCGGCCGTGAACGGAGGCGTCGTGGACGGCGTCCGCGGCGGTCAGGGCGTCCCAGACCTGCGTGCGTACCGCCTGCTTGGCGTGGGCCGGGAGCTGGCTGCCATCGGTGTCTCCTTCTCTCTTCTACGCTGCCGTCATCAGGCCGAACAGTCTGTCGTGGACCTCAGCGACGAGGGGTTCCTGTCGCCAGGGGCGTAGTTCTCGGCGAGCTCTGGCACCGGACCGGGTGCTTCCCTCCAGCCACCTGCGGCGAGCGAATCCCACAGGGCGTCGTGGTGCGCGGCGATCTCATCGGCTGGGGCGGACGCGGAGTGATAGAGGTACAGGTCGGTCAAGCCGATCGGCGGGCACGGGCTGACCGAGACTCTGCCGGTGCTGCGCGTGCTGGCCGAATTCCTCTGAGCAGGGGCAGGGAATCCCCCGCACAGAACGATTGAGCAGGGGCAGGGAAACCCCCGAACGGGCCGATCTTGGCTGATATACGCTGCGCCTGACTTGATCGAACAGTTCGGCGAATCCGTATCTCCGGATACGCCTGCCCGGGGGGGCATTCCCATGACTTCGCAGTCCCGCGTGGTGCTCGGCATCGCGCTCACTCCCATCCTCGCCCTGGCGGCCGCCGCCCCGGCCGCCGCCCGCACCACCGCCACGGTCGCGGCCCCGGCCACCACCGGCACCACCGCCACGGCCGCCGTCGAGACGCGTGCGCCGGGCCCGTGGGGCACCCGCACCCTGCATGCCCCGAACCCCAACCCCGCCTCCGCATCGGGCGGGCTGAACGTCCTGGAGTCGGCCGGGAACGGCGCCCTCGTCTCCCTCACCGGCGACGGGCTCTCCCGTTCCACCCGGATCAGGCCCGCCGGCAGCACCCGTTGGCTCGCCCCGCAGACCTGGCCGGACGCAGGCGGGTACAACACCGAGCTCGTCCCGCTCGGCGACGGCTCGGTGCGCCTGGTCTGGCGGGCCAAGCGCGCCGACGACCACAACAACTACTGGCTGAAGGTGGCCACCCTCGCGCCCGGCGCGACCGCCTTCTCCGAGTCCGAGTACGTCGCCGCGGTCCCCGAGAAGGGCTACCACCACCTGGCAGCGGCCCCCGATGGCCGGCTGGTCGCCGTGTGGTCGGTCTCCGGCGTGGTGAAGGCCGCCGAGAAGACCGGCCCGCAGGCCGCGTGGACCGCTCCGGTCGAGCTCAACGTGCAGCCGCCGTCCGGCAGCCGGGACATTTCCGCCATGGACCTGGCGGTCGCCAAGGACGGCACCGCTCTGCTGGTGTGGCAGTGGCAGGCGAGCAAGGCCGTCGTCGCCCTGGAGAAGGCCCCCGGCGCGTCCGCCTGGACCGCGGTCAAGGGCTTCCCGGTCCCGGGCGTGGACCTGGCGCGCCCGAAGGTTTTCGCCAGTCCGCAGGGCGGCTTCGATGTGTTCTACGACGACAACGCGCACCTCATGCACACGCGCCGGGCCGTCAGCGCCACGCAGTGGAGCACCCCTCGTTCCGCCGCCAACTACGGCAGCACGTACGGGATGACGGCACCCGTCCACCTGCCCAACGGCGACCTCTTCGTCGCCGGCGGACCCGGCTACTCGACCGGCCCCTGGTACGCGGTGCGCTCGGCGGCCACCGGCGTCTGGCAGCCGTACACGCAGCCCTTCTCCACGCACAAGAAGGTGCGCGCGGTGAGCGCGGCCGCCACCTCGGGCGGCACGGTCACGGTGACCTGGCGGGAGGGCTACTCGGGCGAGGAGTACACGATGGCCGCCGTCTTCAAGGGCGGCACCTGGTCCGCCCCGCGGCGGCTGAGTGCGACGAGTGCCCAGTCCACCGGGGCGCCCCAGGTGGCTGCCGATGCGCTCGGCCGGCCCGTCGTGCTGTGGGACGAGTACAAGCTGACCGGGACGAACAGCATCGTCCTGGACGGCGTCCAGCAGGCCACCACCACCAGCCGCGCGCTGCCCAAGTGGGGTGACTACACGGACGACGGCAAGCCCGACCTGTTCGGCCGGAACAGCACCGGGCTGAAGGTGTACGCGGGCGACGCGACGAAGCTGTCGGCGGGGCAGCGCGCGAGCAGCTGGCCGACGGGCACGCTCGTGCTGCCGTACGGCGACCTCGACGGCGACCGCTGCAACGACGTGTTCGTCCGCTACCCGAAGGGCGAGGCCCGCGTCTACCCGACGGTCTGCGGCGGGCTGCCCGACCAGCAGTCGTTCCACGTCAAGGTCTCCTCGGACTGGAGCGGGTACGACGCGGTCGTCTCGCCCGGCGACGTGACGGGCGACGGCCGGGCCGACCTGCTGACCCGGTCCGCCTCGACCGGGAAGCTGTACGTGTACGCGAACAACGGCGCGGGCGGCTTCAAGGCCCGCTCGCTCGCCGGGTCCGGCTTCGGCGGCTACAAGAAGCTGCTCGCCGCCGGGGACCTCGACGGCGACGGCAAGAACGACCTGCTGGCCCTCGACGCGTCGAACGAGCTGTGGCGGTTCCGAGGGACCGGCACCGGCACCTTCAAGCCCCGGTCGCTGGTCTTCAAGGACTGGGGCACCTCCTACAAGGACGTGGTCGGCGGGCTCGACCTGTCCGGTGACGGCCGGGCCGACCTGATCTCGCTCGACAAGACCGGCCACGCCTGGCTGAACCGGGGCAACGGCCACGGCGGCTTCGACAACCGGTCACAGGCCGGCAAGACCACGAACTGGTCGGCCATCCACATCTCCTGACAGCGCGTCCACTTTTATGGACAGCGCTCCAGCGCGGAGTGGACAAAGAAGAAGCCCCGGGCCGCTGGCCCGGGGCTTCTTCGTGGAGCGGGTGACCGCAACCGATGACGGATACGCGCTTGGGGCCGACGAGTCAGGTCCCAGTGCCGGCCGCACCATCGCCCGTTCTCGTCCACCCGGCGCGGCCACTGGGCGGTCCGCAACCTGAGTCGAGCCGGGTCGGCAACCCTCCACACACCTGCCGGGGCGCGCTGACGAAGGTCCACCGAGGCTTCAAAGCTACCGTCAACACGCCCCACTCGGCCGGTCGGTGGAGCCAAGAGAACTCCGTGCACTGAAGCCAAAAAAGTGCTTACAGACAAGAGGTCCTCCGGGTCCAGGTGGACAATTTTTTGGTCTAGACGGTCACGCGGGCCGCTCGCTCGCGGAGTTCCTGGGCCTCCGGAACTCCGTTGTGCCGACGCAGGCGGACGCGCATGTCCTGGAGAGCGGCCTGGACCTTCACCGAGCGGATGCCGTCGGCGCAGTCGAGGAAGTCGCGCCAGGTGGCCATGGCGCCGTCGATGTTGCCCTGCCGCAGGCGGACGCCGCCAAGGTCGGCGAGGACAATAGCGCGTGTACGGCGGCGGTCGAGGCCGTGGATGTCGAGAGCCAGGTGGAGGCGTTCCTCGGCGGCGTCGAGGTCGCCGAGGCGGGAGAGAATCATGCCGGATTCGTGGGCCCAGCGGCCGGGTGAGTAGTGGGCGGCCCAGGAGTCGCCGACCGCGGCCGCCGGCTTGGCGATGGCGGTCTCGGACCTGGCGAGATGCTTGATGGCCATGCTTCGGTCGTCGTCCTGGGCAGCGGCGTTGGCGAGGGTGGCCTCGTAGTAGGCGACCGCGCGCGGGTTGTCGAGGTGTCGGCCGTATTCGACGCAGGCTTCACCGAGCTGGACCGCCTCGGCCCGATAGCCCAGATCGACACACTGGACGGCCAGCCCCCGCAGCGCGGTCGCCGAAAGCTCTGGATCGCCGGCCTCGGCGGCCAGGCGGAACGAGTGCGCGTAGTAACGCTGGGCAAGTCCGCGCAGTTCGGGGGTGTCTCCCTCGTCCTGGGCCATCCAGCCGGCGAGATGGACGAGCTGAGAGGTCGCGGCGAACAGCTCGTGGCCGGTGGCCTCGGTGAAGCGGCCCTCCAGCCAGGGAGCTACGTCCTGGGTGAGGTAGCGGACGGCCAGGTGGCGGGCGTGGCCGCCGCCGAGCTCGGAGGCCGAATCGCCGAGGGCCTTCACCATGTGACGCACGGCCGACACTTCGCCCTGGCCGACGCGGACGGCTCCGGAGAGGACGGTCCTGGTCCGGCGGGTGATGCTGTCCATGTCGGGCAGACCGAGCGCGGACAGGGCGTATCCACTGGACGCGAGGATGAATTCCCGACGCTCCACGTCGCTCCTTCCCAGGTGCAGGACTGATGCCACGGTATCGGCGTGGAGTGCCACCGGCATGGCCTCCGGAAGGTTGATCGCCTCGGGATCCAGCCCCAACACCTGCGCGATGTAGGGCCACCAGTGGTCGGGGGTCCGCTCTCCCTCGATCCACCGCCGGGCGTGCTGGCGCTGCAGACGTCGCGGATCTCCGCTCTCCGCCAGGCCAAGGGCGCGCGCCAACTCGGACGGCCCCCAGCCTCGTTCCTGGCAGGCCTGCTTGATCAAATCTGCGACAGCTGGGTTCCTCGGCACCCCGTCACCCTCCCCACCTGGATTACACGGGATTACGCAGGACTACATCCTGGGCCCTGTCCCAGGAGGCCGGACCACCGTTCACTGAATATCACCCCACAGAACTCCAAGTGGCTCGAACAGGCACTGTTCACGGCCTGTTGGCGCCTGCCCGGACACGTAAGAGGAACCGACGGTGGCCATGACCGCCCGGCCGGGGGCCCACCAGCTTCCCGGCGCGATTCCTCTATGGCACCTCGCCGGCACACGTGCTCCGCATCACCAGTGAAGGGAAGCCGATGTCCAGCCAGTACAGCAGCGACACGCACCCCCTCCCCATGTCGGTCGCGTTCAGCGGCCCCGACAACACAGGGAAGACCAAGCAGATCGGAATCCTCGCCCGGCGCATGGGTCCGGCCGCCACCTCGGCCGGACCGCTCGACCACTACGACCCGCGCTGGGCCACCATCAGGGCCGACGGCATGGCCCGGTGGTGGTTCGAGACCGGCCCGGTCCAAGAAGTAGCGGACGTCCTGGCCACTTCCTACCTGGAACGCTCCAGGCGCCACTTTTCCGCGTCGTTTCGCCTCCTGGACCGGGGCATCCCCATGCTGGAGGCATCCGTCGCCGCGACGGTCGCCGTACGGGAGAACCTGGGCGTCCCGCAGGCCGCGGACCGAGCTCGGCTCCTCCTGGCCCCGTACGAAACCGACCTCCGGGCCGCCGAAGCAGGCGAACGCGCCCTCGCCCTCCTGCACTGTGACGACCCCGAGGAAGGCACCCGCCGGAGCCTGGCCCATGAGGTGACCGTCGCCGACACCTACGCGTCCTACCAGCGCCACCTCCACGAGCAGATCAACCGACTCGTCGCCGACGGCCGTTTCCCGATGTCGATCCGCATCGGCGACCGGCCGACCCTCACCATCCAGGACGAGATCCGCCGGCTCCTGGCGCCCCTGCACCCGAACGTGCCCGGCCGGGCTCTGGCCGGGGTACACGTCACCGCGCTCGGCGGCATGTCGGAGAGCGGCAAGAGCACGGCCGGCGAGTACCTGCGCACGCACCACGGACATGCCCGCCTCAAGATCGGCTACCTCATCGAGGACGCGGCGAGCCGGGCGGGCATCCCCGACCCGTACCGGCTGGGCTCCATCGTGCAGGCCGAACTGATCGTGGATGCCCTGGACCGGTACTGCCAGGCTCATCACTTCCTCGACTTCGTCAGCGTCGAGTCGCTGCACGACTTCGACTCGACGGCCGAACTCGCCCGGATGCTCGGGTCCCAGCTCACCATCGCCTACCTGGACGCCTCCGCGATCACGCGCACCCGGCGCGGGGCCGCCGGTGCCCAAGATGTTGCCGAGAGAGACGTCGTCAAAAGTGCCCGAGGTGCGGACAGGATCGTCTCCATCGCCCAAGAGGTCATCTGCAACGACGGGCCGCGCCTGGAGCTGGAACGCTGTCTGGACCGCATGGCGCTCGCCCGCCGCTGGCCGGAACACCAGCCCAGCACCATGCCGGTGAACGCCCTCGGACTCCCGGTGCATCTGGAGTCCTACCTGGCCGAGTTCCTCGACCGCACGACCGGCCCACAGCCATTGATCGACCTACTGGCCGTCACCGGCAGCGGCGCCCGGGGCAAGTACCAGCACGGCTGGAGCGACCTCGACGTGTTCGTCATCGCCGACGCCTCCTCCCTCGACGGGATGCGCCAGGTTCTCGCGGAGCTGGAGGCTGAACTCGGCGGGGTCAAGCTCGGTCTGACCGTGCTGACCCGAGCCGAGTGCCGGGTGGGCGCCGTGACCTCCCGGCTTCTGCACGTCCTCGCACTCATCGGCAGCGGCGCACTGGTCCCGCTGTGGTCCGCCCCCGGCCTGGTCCTGCCCGCCCCGGATGCCGCCACCGACATCGACGTGAGCCTGCGCGACGGCATTCAGGCCGCCATAGAGATCCGACGCCAGCTCCTCAAGAGAGCACCCGACCTACGCGACCTCTACAAGGTCACCGCGCTGCTCGCGAAGATCCAACTCCGCTTCGGCGGGATCGAGTGTGCCTCTGACAGCGACGCCCTGACCGTCCTCCTCGACGCCAAACGGCAGGACACGAACGCGGTCACCGCCGCCCGCGTCGAGCGGCCCGCCGCCGAAGCACTGGCAGCCCTCGTTCTCCAGAACTGGCTGGACACCCTTCCCGGGGAGATCCAGTGAGCGCGAGCGCCTGGTCGGCCCCGGTGACCGCGGCCACCTTCCACAGGCCCGTGGCGACCCGCGAGCAAGCCAACGCAGAGGCGAAAGGGTGGACGCAGCTCGCCTCCCGCATCCCGGTATCGGCCCTTCACGGGCAGATCGCGTTACCGGACAGGTACGTCCTCGCCTACGAGGACGTCTTCGCCACCGGCCGGTGCGAGCTGCTGATGGGCGACGTGATCGCCCTGGCCGACCGCGACCCGGCCATGCTGCCCCGCCTGGCCCGCCTCGTGGACGGCGTCTGCGCCGACCTGCGGGCAGCAGTCGAGGAGACCGGGAAGAGCGTGCCTCTGGTCGACTGCGTTCCGGATCTCTACCTCGACCGCATCCGGTCCGGCGGCCGACTGGACCGCTGGTACCTGGGCCGTGACCTGCCGATCGCCCTGCCCTACACCGATACGGCCCTCTCCCTCCGGGAGCTGGCCGACTTCACCGTCACGGCCAACGGCAGACAGCTGACGCTGAACGTCGCTGACATCATCGACAGCGTCCGCCACGTGCTGTCCCCCGACCGACGGTGGCCTGCTGGGCTGACGCAGGGGGATCCCACCGAACCCAACATCGCCGACCCGCTGTGCTGGCTCGACTTCGAGTTCGCCGGCCGCAACACCGCCGCGGGCGAGGCCGCGAACCTGCTCTGGTACTTGATGGCCCTGGGCGGCTGGCTCGTTCCCCGCTACCAACCTGATGTGTACGCCCGCACCCTCCGCCTCGCCCTGCCGCCGCAGTCCCGCCCACGCATCGAGCGCCTGGAGCTGCACCAGGGCATCCGGCACACCGACGTCCGGTACTCCTGGCATACCGGGCCCGGCCGCCGCGCGGCCATCATGCGGTCCCTGGACAGTCTGCGGGGCCAGGGCAGCACCGGCCTGGACGGGCTCCACGCCTTCCTCGCCCTGCGCATCCTCGGCGTCATCCCGGCAGCCCGCCTGACCGGCCACGACCTCCTGCTCGTACTGATCAAGCTCGCCGAGAGCCAGGACCCTCTCACGACCCTCGACGCATTCTTCACCATCGAACCGGCCCCTGATTCCCACCCTGGCGAATGGAGCAGCAATGTCCCTGTCCCTGCTTGAAAGCCCTCTCCAGGCCCGACCCCTGCAGGGCCGCATCGCTCTCGTCACCGGGGGCGCCACCGGCATCGGCGCCGAAATCGGACGGGCACTCGCCACCGCCGGAGCCACCGTCGCCGTCAACCACCTCGGCCAGGACCCCGACGCCCATGCCCTCCTCGCCGCCTTCGAGCGAGACGGCAGCTCCGGGATCGCAGTGAACGCCGACCTGACCGACCCCGGCGCCGTCCAGACCATGGCCGACCTCGTCCGCGCCGAGATCGGCCCCATCGACATCCTCGTGAACAACGCCGGCTCCTACCCCCGCGTCCCCTGGCAGGACACCGACGAGGCCGCCTGGAACTACTCCCTCGACGTGAACCTCACCGCCCACTACCGCATCTGCCACGCGGTGACCCCCGGGATGGTCGAACGCCGGTGGGGCCGGATCGTCAACATCGGGAGCGTCAACGCCCGCGTCGGACGCACCGACCTCGTCGCGTACAGCACCGCGAAGGCCGGGCTGCTGGGCTTGACCCGTTCCCTCGCCCGCGAACTCGGCCCGTACGGCGTCTGCGTCAACACCGTCCTGCCCGGAGCCATCCAGGTTGAGGCCGAGACCGCCATCCCGACCCAGTTCCGGGCCCGTCCCGCAGACCAGATCCAGCGGCAGTGCGTTCCCCGCCGTGGACGGCCCGAGGACGTAGCGGCCCTGGTCGCGTTCCTCGTCGGCCCCTCCGCGTCGTTCATCACTGGGCAATCCGTACACGTCGACGGCGGCTGGCTGCTGCACTGAGACCGCCAACTACCAAGGAAAGAGCACCACATGATCGAGCGAGTCCGCGCTGTCCTCGTCACCCCGAACGAGACGATGCTGGTCATCCGCCGCACCCGGCCCGGCATCCCCGTCTACTGGGTCCTGCCCGGAGGCGGCGTCGAAGCCACCGACGAATCCCGGGAGGCCGCCCTCCATCGGGAGATCCACGAGGAGATCGCCGGCAAGGCCGACATCGTCCGCCTCCTGCACACGCTGGAGACCGACGACGAGCGACATCTCTTCTACCTCGCCCGCATCGAGGCATGGTCCTTCGACGACCGCACCGGACCCGAGTTCAGCACCGAAGGCCGGGGCGAATACGCCCTGGAGGAGATCCCGCTGACCATGGCCGGAGTCGACAGCATCGACCTCAAGCCCGAAGAGATTGCTCACTTACTGCGAGGCGCGATCAGCGACGGAGTTCTTACCGATGCGAGGGCTACCCCGAACTAGGGCTGCCAGCGGGGTGGAGCATTTCGACCGACGAGGTACTCCACCGCATCTCCGGACCCGGCCCGGCGATGGCCGCGATCAGCGACGATCCGGGCCATACCGGGCAGATCCGATCCGTCGCCCCAACTCATCGCTCACGCGTGAGGCGCACCGGATACGAACCCGACAGCCCCGCACGCCGCAGGCGGCGGGACCCTCCGGATAAGGTAATGCGTAGATAAAGAGATCACCAAGTGCGTCAAGAGCCGCCGCACCTCTCGGGAGGAAGCCATGGGAACCCACCGCACCACGCTGCCCGGAGTCGGTGTGCAGTACGACTACACGACCGAGTCGGGCCAGCACATCTCCGTCGTCGTCCACCACGACGGGCGGCGGTTCATCGGCTTCTACGACCAGGACGACCCCGATTCCTGCCGGCTCTCGGTACCCCTGACACCACAGGAGGCCACCGGCCTCGCGCACCTCATCGACGCCGCGCCCATCGACGCCGTACGCACCGAGGGCATCGACCTGGTCACCGAGCACATCCCGCTCGGGACGCGCTCCCCGTACGGCGGGCGGCTGCTCGGGGACACCAAGGCCCGGACCAGGACGGGAGCCTCGATCGTCGCCGTGCTGCGGACCCACAGCGCGCATCCGTCCCCCGGACCGGACTTCCGGCTGGCCATCGGGGACACGCTCGTGGTCGTCGGTACACGTGAGGGCGTCGACACGCTCTCCGAGATCATTGCGGAGGGCTGACCGTGCACGACACGACCGCACTGCTGGTGGAGCTCGGCTCCGTCATTCTGGGGCTCGGACTCATCGGGCGGTTCGCCGGACGCATAGGGCTCTCGCCGATCCCGCTCTATCTGCTGGCCGGGCTCGCCTTCGGCGAGGGCGGGCTCCTGCCGCTGGGGGCCAGTGAGGAATTCACCGCCGTCGGTGCCGAGATCGGCGTCATCCTGCTGCTGCTCCTGCTCGGCCTGGAGTACAGCGCCTCGGAACTGGTGACCAGCCTCAAGACCCAATACCCGTCCGGGGCCGTGGACTTCGTGCTCAACGCGACCCCGGGAGCGGTGGCGGCGCTGCTGCTCGGCTGGGGGCCGGTGGGCGCGGTCGCCCTGGCCGGGGTCACCTGGATCTCGTCATCCGGGGTCATCGCGAAGGTGCTCACCGACCTCGGGCGGCTGGGCAACCGGGAGACGCCCGTCATCCTCGGCGTGCTCGTCATCGAGGACCTGTCGATGGCCGTCTATCTGCCGCTGCTCACCGCGATGCTCGCGGGCGTGGGCCTCGCCGGGGGCAGCATCGCCCTGCTCATCGCACTGGGCACCGTCGGGTTCGTGCTCTATCTGGCGCTGCGGCACGGGCGGCTGATCAGCCGCGCGGTGTCCTCGGACAATCCGGAGATGCTGCTGCTGGTCGTCCTCGGGCTGACCGTCCTGGTGGCCGGTGTGGCACAGGAGTTGCAGGTGTCCGCCGCCGTCGGCGCGTTCCTGGTCGGGATCGCGCTCTCGGGCGAGGTCGCCGAGGGGGCGCGCAAGCTGCTGACGCCGCTGCGGGACCTGTTCGCCGCCGTCTTCTTCGTGTTCTTCGGGCTCTCCACCAATCCGGCCGAGATCCCGCCGGTGCTGCTCCCCGCGGCGCTGCTGGCGATCACCACCGTCCTCACCAAGATCGCCACCGGATGGTACGCGGCCCGGCGGGCCGGAATCGGTTCGCGCGGACGGTGGCGGGCCGGCGGAACGCTCGTCGCGCGCGGTGAGTTCTCCATCGTCATCGCCGGTCTGGCCGTGGCGACCGAGCCCCGGATCGGGCCCATCGCCACCGCCTACGTCCTCATCCTCGTCATCGTCGGACCTCTCACCGCCCGCTGGACCCAGCCGGTCGTGGCCAGGATCCAGGCGTGGCGCGGCCGGGACGGCAGCGGCAGCGGCAGCGGCAGCAGCAGCGGCGGAGGCAAGGGGAGCGTCGAGCTCCCCGCGACGCATCCGGCGCCCGCCGCGTCCGCCGCGCCCGCCGTCCAGGAGGAGTACGCCTCCTCCGCCGACTGAGGCCGGACGTTCGGGCCCGGCGGACGACCGTCCGCCGGGCCCGCCCGGCTCACAGCGGGGTCGCCGCGTGCAGGATCCCCACCAGCGTCACGGCCGCGTTGAGCGACGACAGCGCCGAGGCCGCCGTGCCCACCGTCGCGACCAGCGCCGCGAGGGCGACATGGGCGGACGACGGCGGCCACAGCCGGACCGGCGGAACCGGCGCGAGCAGCGCCGCGACCCGGCGGGGCACGGGGCCCGCCGGGGCCGCG
The DNA here is from genome assembly GCF_045162475.1 of Streptomyces sp. NBC_00984. Lineage (NCBI taxonomy): Bacteria > Bacillati > Actinomycetota > Actinomycetes > Kitasatosporales > Streptomycetaceae > Streptomyces > Streptomyces sp. NBC_00984. The sequence continues at coordinate 4,758,220 of NZ_CP108734.1, read as the reverse complement.
AAGGCGGCGAAGCCGGCCGAGACGTCCGGAGCGCGGTGCGAGTACAGCGCCGCCTTGCCGACCGCGATGGCCACCACCCGCCGGTCGCCGACCGCGTACGCGGCTTCCTCGTCCGCCCACCGTTCGGTGCTGAACGACACCGCGGTACGCAGCGGCAGCAGGAACGGGTTGGCCCGCGCCGCGAGTTGGGCGGCCAGCAGATAACGGTGGTGCCGAGCGGCCAGATGGGCCCGCTCATGGGCGATCAGGGCCCGCCGCTCACGGGCGTCCAGGCACTCGGCCATCGCGGTCGAGACGACGACGCGACCCGGACTCCCGGGCAGCGCGTAGGCGTACGGCTCCGGGTCCGGGAGCACCGCGACATCGCCGGAGACGACGGAGGGCGCGGCGGCCAGCACGCGGCGCGCGCCGATCCGCAGCCGCAGATGGCGGTAGACCGTCCACCCGCACGCCGCCAGCACCGCCGCCAGCGCCCCGATCGCGACGATGCCCGCCTTCACCTCGTACGGCACCGCGTCCCGCACCTCCGGGTCCGACCAGCTGTCCGGCAGCGGATTGCCCGGCAGTTGTGCGGTACCCACCACCATCAACAGGCCCAGACAGAGCGTGCTGCACAGGGCGAGCATCGCGCCGACGACGGCGAGCAGCCGGGTCGCGATGCGGGGGTGCAGATGCTGTTCGGCCAGGCGCGCGATCGGCAGCGCGGTCAGCGGCAGCACGAGCGGCAGGCAGACGAAGACACCCATCGGTGGTCTACAGGCCTTCCGTGTCACGGAGGTTGTCCGGATCGTCCGGGGCGTCCGCCCGCGCCAGAAGTGCGCGCAGCCGCTCCTCGTCGCCGGGGGAGAGGTCCGAGATGAAGCGGGCGAGCACGGCGTCCCGGTCCCGTTCGCCGTCCAGCACCCGGCGCATCCGCAGGGCCGCGAGACCGGCCTCGTCGGAGGCGGACGTCCAGGTGTAGGAGCGGCCCTCGCGGGACCTGGTCACGGCCTTCTTCGCGTAGAGGCGGGAGAGGATCGTGATGACGGTGGTGTACGCGAGGTCGCCTTCGAGGTGTTCCTGGACCCAGCCGGCCGTCGCGGGGCCGTTCGCCGAGTGCAGCACGGCGAGGACCTGGGCCTCCAATTCGCCCTGCCCGCGCCTGCGCAGCCGCCGGGCCGCGGGGTGCACCGCGCCGGGGAGCACGGCGCCGGGGAGTGGTTCCGCGGGGGCGGGCACTCCGTCGCGCGGTGGTTCGTTGTCCGGGTGGTGGCCGGGCCTGGCCGAGTCCATCGGGGGTCCGCCCTTCTGCGATGCCGCGTCGGCCGCGGCGTCGCAGCATCTTACTGGCCGCCGTTTCCGGGGCATATTTCCGGGACGCGGCGGGCACCGCTGCTGCGAGTGCCGTGACCGGCAATGTCTGCCCGGAAGGAGCGTCGTCCAGTGCGTGCGATCGCAAGGCGGCCGGGAGTCCTGGTAGCGGAGCTACCAGGACTCCCGGCCAACGCGGCGAGCGTGCGTGCCGGACGACGCGACGGGGCAAAGCATGCCGGGAGGGGCACTTACTTCTACACGTCTGTAGAGTTGGACCTCAATCCGGCAACGCGCCGCAACGCAACGTATGGAGACGTCATGGCACTGTGGGATCGGATCAAGGAATCCGCCTCGTCGATGCAGTCGCAGCTGGAAGCGAAGAAGAACGACCTGAAGAGTGGGGCGTTCCGCGACGCGAGCATGGCCATGTGCGCCCTCGTCGCCGCCGCCGACGGTTCCATCGACCCGTCCGAGCGCCAGCGCGTCGCCTCGCTGATCGCCTCCAACGAGGTCCTGCAGAACTTCCCGGCGGACGATCTGCAGCGCCGCTTCAACGACTACGTGAACAAGCTCACCGCCGACTTCGCCTTCGGCAAGGTCAGCGTGCTCCAGGAGATCGGCAAGGCGAAGAAGAAGCCCGCCGAGGCGCGTGCCGTCATCCAGATCGGCATCGTCATCGGCGGCGCCGACGGCGACTTCGACAAGTCGGAGCAGGCCGTCGTGCGGGAGGCGTGCTTCGCCCTCGACCTCCCGCCGCACGAGTTCGACCTGTAGCTCGTCCCGTCCGCCGGACCGGCTGCCCGGTCCGGCGCCCCGAACCGCCGGAAGAAACGCGGACCGACTGACCACCGGTCGGCGTCCGGCCGGCCGGGGATGCGCGACTCCCCCCCTGCGCATTCCCGGCCACTCCTCTCCGGGCCCCGCATCCACCGCACGCGCGACGAGCGCGTCGACGGGTGCGGGGTTCCGTGGCGTCCCGCCCCGCCCAGCCCCGTCACAGCTCCTTGGCGGGCCAGTCCAGCAGCCGGGCCCCGATGACCGCCGTCTGCAAGGTGTAGCGGTGCATCGGGTCGGACGGATCGGATCCGGTCAGCTGGTGGATCCGCTCCAGCCGGTAGGTCAGCGCCCGCACGCTCAGCGACAGCCGGCGGGCCGTCTCGGCGGCCACACAGCCCGCGTCGAAGTAGACGGTGAGCGTCTTCAGAAGCGGCTCGGCACCGCCGCGGGCCTGCTGGAGCGGGCCCAGCTCGCTGCGCACCAGATCGGCCATCGCCTGCCGGTCCCGGGTCAGCACCGGGTAGACCAGCAGATCGGCGGCGTACAGCACCGGATCGTCCAGAGCCATCCGCTCCGCCAGATCCAGCGCGTCCAGCGCCTCGTCGTAGGAGTGGACCACGCCGCCGGGCCCGTGGTGCGGGCGGCCCACTGCGACCCGGCCGCCGTCCGTCGCCGCGTGCGACTGCTTGGCGAAGTACCGCAGGACGTCGGGCTGGCTGCCGGGGGCGATGCAGATCAGCCGCCCGTCCTTCGTCGTGAGCAGGATCTTCCGGCCGCCGAAGCGGGCGAGCAGCGCCGCCTCGACCGTGCGCGGCACGGAGTCGGTCTCCGTGTACGCCTCCGGGCCCGTCGCCACCGCGACCGCGTGGGCGCGCGAGAGCCGCAGCCCGAACCGGGTGGCCCGCTCGGCGAGCCGACCCAGATCGCTGCGCCCGTACAACAGATCGTCGATGAACTCGCGGCGCGCCGCCTCCTCCCGGCGCACCGTCATCCGCTGGGCCCGCTCGAAGCCCTCCGCGAAGGCGTCGACGGCCTGCTCGACCGCGGCCAGCACCGAATCCGCGGACGCGCCGCCGACGGCGGAGGTCAGCGGCCAGGCGGCACGGGTCTCGGCGAGATGACGGACGACCAGGGCGCGCAACTGGAATCCGGACTCGGCGGCCTCCCGGCCCAGCAGGCGGCGGTCCTTCAGCTCGTCCCGGGTGAGACGGCGGCCGGTGGCGGCCACATCGACCAGGATGTGGGCATAGTCCCCCAGAAGCTCATCGGGTATCTCCGGCTCCGGCACGCCTTCTCCTTCAGTCCTGACGCGACTTTGACACTCACTCAACGCATACCGGCCGGTGCCGGTGCCCGGCATCAAGGAAGGGCAAAGATTGCCGGACTCCGGCAGTGCGGTGTCAGGCCTCCCGATGACACGATCCGGTCAGCACCAACCGGGGGAACACGGGGGACACGGGGGACGACCCGGCTGCTGCGGCACCGTTTCAGGCGGTGCCGCAGCACCTGGGTCACCACCGGCCGCCCGGCAGGACATGGGGGTGGACGAATGCAGGAGTTCTTGAGCGCGGCAACCGCGTTTCCGACCGTTCTGTTCGGCGCCGCACTGGCCGTCGTCGTCTTCTTCTGGCTCCTCGTGCTGGCCGGTGCGGCCGACCACCACTCCTTCGACGGCGACCTCGACACCGACCTGGCCGGGATCGGCGGGGTGCCGGTCACCGTCTCGATGTCCGTGATGGTCGTCGTCGGCTGGTTCGCGAGCCTCACCGGTACGGTCCTGCTGCACCGCGGCGAGACCACCGGGCTCACCCGGGCCGCGCTCGCCTGTGGAGTGCTCGTCGGGGCACTGCTGCTCGGCTGGATCGTGCTGCGGGTGCTGGTGCGCTGCTTCCGCCGGCGCTTCCCGGACGAGCCTCCTCCGTCGCGGCAGGACTTCCTGGGCCGGGTCTGCACGATCCGTACCGGTTCCGTCAGCTCCGACTTCGGCCAGGCCGAGGTCAGGGCGGACGACGGCTCCACTGCGATCGTCCAGGTCAGGCTGCTCGCTCCGGCGGACGACACGGTCCTCGCCGCGGGCAGTGCGGGACTTCTGTACGCGTACGACGACGAGGGCGAGTTCTTCTGGGTCTCGCCCTACGACAAGGCCCTGGACCCGGGACCGCCGACGCCCCGACCACGCACGGCGCCGCGCACGGGTGCGCGCCGGACCCCGCGCCGTACCGGCTGACCGGCTGACCGGCCGGACCGCCCGGACCGGCCACTGCGGTCGGCCGCCCGCACCGCCCGTCGCGTCGCCGCCGTCGCGTCGCCGCCGTCGCGTCGCCGCCGTCGCGCAGCCGGTCGCCCGCCGTCGGACCCCTTCCGCTGCCACAACCGCCGCACCCCCTTCCTTTCACCACCTTCCTCACCAGCCGCCAAGGACTGTCATGGATGCCATCACCCTGGGCTTCGGTGTGCTCGTAGCCGTTGTCCTGCTCATCGCCGTCGCCCTGCTTCTCGTCGTCAGCCGGCTCTTCCGCAAGGTCGAGCAGGGCAAGGCGCTGATCATTTCCAAGACCAAGAAGGTCGATGTCACCTTCACCGGGGCCGTCGTCCTGCCGGTGCTGCACAAGGCCGAGACCATGGACATCTCGGTGAAGACCATCGAGATCCGCCGCACCGGGCGCGAGGGCCTGATCTGCCAGGACAACATCCGCGCCGACATCCACATCAACTTCTTCGTGCGGGTCAACAAGACCGTCGAGGACGTCATCAAGGTCGCCCAGTCCATCGGTACGGAGCGGGCCAGCGACAAGGTGGCGATCCAGGAGTTCTTCGCCGCGAAGTTCGCCGAGGCACTCAAGACCGTCGGCAAGCAGCTGGACTTCGTCGATCTCTACACCAAGCGCGAGGAGTTCCGGGACCGGATCATCCGGGTCATCGGTACGGACCTGAACGGCTACCACCTCGACGACGCGGCGATCGACTTCCTTGAGCAGACGCCGATGACGCAGCTCGACGGCGCCAACATCCTCGACGCGCAGGGCATCCGCAAGATCACCGAGCTGACGGCGATCGAGCACGTGCGCACCAACGAGTTCCAGCGCACCGAGCAGAAGGAGATCACCCGGCAGGACGTCGACGCCCGGGAGACCATCCTGGAGCTGGAGCGCCGGCAGGCCGAGGCCGAGATCAAGCAGCGCCGCGAGGTCGAGACGCTGCGGGCCCGCGAGGAGGCCGCCACCGCCAAGGTCCAGGAGGAGGAACGGCTCGGCTCCCAGGCCGCGTTCATCCGTACCGAGGAGCAGCTCGGCATCCAGCGCGAGAACCAGGCCCGGGAGATCGCCGTCGCGCAGAAGAACCGTGAGCGGGTCATCGCCGTGGAGAACGAGCGCATCGAGAAGGACCGGCTGATCGAGGTCATCGGGCGCGAGCGGCAGACCGAACTGAATCGGATCGCCGCGACGAAGGAGGTCGAGGCCGAGCGCCGCGAGGTCGCCGATGTGATCCGGGAACGGATCGCAGTGGACCGTACGGTCGCCGAGCAGGAGGAGTCCATCAAGACGCTGCGGGCCGTCGAGGAGTCGGAGCGCACCCGCAAGTCGGTCATCATCGCCGCCGAGGCGGAGGCCCAGGAGAAGCTGGTCAAGGACATCAAGGCCGCCGAGGCGGCCGAGGCCGCGGCCACCCACCTGGCCGCCGAGCAGCTGACGCTCGCCGAGGCCCGGCTGAAGACCGCGGACTTGGACGCCCAGGCGAAGCTGCGGCTGGCCGAGGGCATCCAGGCGGAGTCCGCGGCGCCCGGCCTGGCGGAGATCCAGGTGCGTGAGGCGGAGGCCGATGTCATCGAGAAGGCCGGTCTCGCCGAGGCCGAGGCCACGTCCGCCCGGCTCAAGGCCGAGGCGGAGGGCGCCAGGCTCAAGGCGCTCGCGACGGCGGAGGGCACCCAGGCCCAGGCGACGGCCGACGCGGCGGTGATCGGCGAGAAGCTGAAGGCCGAGGCGGCGGGCCTGACCGAGAAGGCGGCGGCGATGGCGGCGCTGGACGACGCCTCGCGCGGGCACGAGGAGTACCGGCTGCGGCTCGCCGCGGAGAAGGAGATCCGGCTGGCCGGCCTCGATGTGCAGCGGCAGGTGGCCGAGGCACAGGCGACGGTGCTGGCCACCGGCCTGGAGAACGCCGACATCGACATCGTCGGCGGGGAGTCGGTCTTCTTCGACCGGCTGGTCTCGTCCATCTCCATGGGCAAGAGCCTCGACGGGTTCGTGGAGAACTCGGACACCGCGAAGGCCCTCGCGGGTCCGTGGCTGAACGGCACGTCCTCGTTCACGGACGATCTGACCCGGGTGCTCGGGTCGGTGTCCACGGGCGATGTGCAGAATCTGACGGTGTCCGCGCTGCTGATGCGGATGATGCGGGCCCCGGGCGCCGGGGTCGCCCCGGGCCAGATCCAGCAACTGCTGTCCGCCGCGAAGGAGTTGGGACTGGCCGACCTGCCGGTCTCGGCGATGGCCGGGGCGGATGTCCCCGCGGCGACCGGAGCGGTGGACGCCTCCGCCGTACCCGTCTCGCGGAACGGGTCGACGCCGGTCACCCAGGCCCTGTCGTAGGGCGCGGATCGCCGGACGGGCGGGGCACCCGAAGCCCGTCCGGCGACGGAGGAAACAGCGCGGCCGGAGGCTGCGCAACCCGACGACCGGACGCACCACCCGCACCGCACGCCTCGTAACACCTCGCAGGGAGAGCCGTACGTATGGACACCGACACCACGACCGCAGCGCCCACCGGCGGCCCCGTGGACGCGGGGACGTACGACGTGCTGCGCCGCCGGCTCGGCGACCGGGCCGCCGAGCTCGCGCGCCGCGCCGAGGAGCTCAACACGCGGCGCACCGAGGTGTTCGGCTCGACCGAGCTCCGGCTCACCGGCACCGAGCAGATCCGCACCGAGCGCGCGGCCGTGCCCCGCGACCTGGTGGCCGTCGGCGGACGGCTGCTGTTCGGCTTCGAACGGGGCCCGGGGGCGGCGGATCCGGCCCAGGTGGCCGATGTACTCGCCCTGTACGAGCCGGAGTTGGGGTCGCCCGTCGCGGACGGGCCGCTGGCCGACGAGAGCTTCGTACGCGAGTTCACGGGGTTGCACCGCTACTACCGCGACGCCCGGCTGCTGCGGCTGCGCCGGGTGGACGGAAAGCTGCTCGCCGTCTTCCGTACCGGCGAGAGCGCGGACGGCATCCGGGTGCTCCGCTGGGCGCTCGGCCCGGACGGTTCGCCGGGCGCGTTCCTGGACGCGCGCGGCGACCGCGACCACGTCTTCCCGCCGTCGCACGACTTCACCTGGACCGTCGCGGGGCGCGAGTCGCACGTCCTCGGCCGGCACCCGCACATCGCGGTGGGCGGGGACGGCGCGGACGCCGCCGTGCTTTACGTCGACACGCTCGGCGGCACCCTCACCGTCAAGACGGTGAACGACACCGGCACTCCCGACGGGATCTACGAGGAGCCGGTCGCCGAACCCCTCCAGTCGCTCGCCGACGCGGAGGTCGAGCACGCCACGATCGGACCGCTGGTCCTGCTCCGGGTCCGCCCGTACAACGAGGAGTCCTGGCGGTACCTGGTCTTCAACTCGCTGCTCGGGACCGTTCTGCGCCTGGACGGCATCGGGCCGGCCTGCCACCGGCTCCCGGAGGACCAGGGGATCATCTTCCCCGGCGGCTACTACCTCACCACCGGCACCGCCAAGACCTTCGACATCGCCGAGCCGCTCACCGACCCGGTCTTCGAGGGCGCCGTCCGTTCCCCGAACGGCGAGGACGTCCTCTACGTCTTCCGCTCCCCCGACGACGGCCGCGGCCTGCTCCTGCCCTACAACCTGATCCGGCAGGAGGTCGCCACCCCGCTCCAGGGCCGCGGCCACGCCCTGCTCGACGACGGCACGCTCGTCCTGCTGCGCACCACCGCCACCGGCGACGAACCGGCCCGGGTCCACCCCTTGCAGCGCTGGCGGACCCCGTACGTCTCCGACACCCACGCGGCCTCCCGCCCCGCCGGGACGGGTCCGCTGGCCCGGGTCGGCAACGCCGATCTGGTGCGCGGGATCTCCGACTGCCTGGCGCTGGCGCACAGCGCCGCCGAGACGACCCCGACCGCCGCCGTGTACGCGCAACTGGTCACGGACTGCACCCGCGCCACCGACCGCTACCACTGGCTCACCGACGCCGAACTCGGTGCGCTCGCTGACCCGTTGGCGGAGCTGAGGGCCACCGCCCAGCAGGTCCTGACCGAGTTCGAGACGGTGCGGGAGCTGACCCGGCAGGCCGCCGAAGCACTCGACGGGGCGGCCGACCGGATCACCGCGCTCGTCCGCCGCATCCGCGGCGAGGCCCCGCGCTCGGCCGCCGCCTGGGTGGACCGGCTGACCGAACTGCGGCGCGCCCACGGCCACTTGGCGACGCTCTCCGAGATGCGGTACGCGGACACCGGGCGGATCGCCGAACTCTCCGCCGCGACCGCCGCCGACCTGGAATCGGCCGCACAGCGCGCCGTCGCCTTTCTCGGCCGGGACGACGCCTTCAGCGGCTACCACGAGGACATCGCCGGCCTCACCGCCGAGGCGTCCGCGCTCGCCACCGTCGCGGACGCGGCGGCGCTCGGCGAGCGGCTGACCGGGATGACGGAGGGCCTGAGCACCGTCACGGATGTCGTCGCCGGTCTCGACATCGGGGACACGACGGTCCGTACGTCGATCCTGGAGCGGATCGCCGAGGTCCTCGGCGGGGTCAACCGGGCCCGCGCCACGCTCGAAGCACGCCGTCGCGAACTCCTCGACCACGAGGGCCGCGCCGAGTTCGCCGCCGAGTTCGCCCTGCTCGGGCAGGCCGTCACCGGGGCCATCGCCGCCTCGGACACCCCCGACGCCTGCGACGAACAACTGGCCCGGCTGCTCCTCCAGTTGGAGAACCTGGAGTCGCGGTTCGCGGAGTTCGACGACTTCCTCGCCGAGCTGGCCGAGCGCCGTACGGAGGTGTACGAGGCGTTCTCGGCCCGCAAGCAGACCCTGCAGGACGCCCGCGCCCGGCGCGCCGAGCGGCTGGCGGATTCGGCGGCCCGGGTCCTGGAGACCGTCTCGCGGCGGCTGTCCGCCCTGCCCGATCTGGACGCCGTCCACACCTACTTCGCCTCCGACCCGATGGTCGCCAAGGTCCGCCGCACCGCCGAGGAGCTGCGCGGACTCGGCGATCCGGTGCGGGCCGAGGAGCTCGACGGGCAGCTGCTGGCCGCCCGCCAGGAGGCCGGTCGGGCGCTGCGCGACCGCAGCGAGCTGTACGCGGACGGCGGCGCCACGATCCGGCTGGGACGGCACCGGTTCGCCGTGAACACCCAGCCCTTCGACCTGACGCTCGTCCCGCACGGGGACCGGCTCGCGTTCGCCCTCACCGGCACGGACTACCGCTCCCCGGTCACCGACCCGGAGTTCGAGGCGACCCGCCCGTACTGGGAGCAGACCCTCCCCTCCGAGTCCCCGCAGGTCTACCGGGGCGAACACCTGGCCGCCCGGCTCCTCGACGAGCGGGGCGCGGACACCCTCGGCGCCCTCGACCCGGCCGAACTCACCTCTCTGGTACGGGAGTCGGCTGCCGCCGGGTACGACGAGGGTCATCAGCGCGGCGTGCACGACGAGGACGCCACCGCGATCCTCACCGCCCTGCTGCGGCTGCACTCCGGGGCCGGCCTGCTGCGCTGCCCGCCCGCCGTACGGGCGTCGGCCCAGCTCTTCTGGGCGTACGGCACGGACGAGGCCCGGCGCACCTCATGGACCCGGCGGGCGCTCTCGCTGGCCCGCGCCCGCGAGACCTTCGGCCTCGCCCCGGCGGTCGACGCCCTTCAGGAGGAGTGGGCGGCCGTCATCCCGGGCGACGACCCGTCCGCCGTCGCCGCGTACCTCTTCGAGGAGCTGACGAGCGGCCCGGCCGGATTCGTGACCAGCGCCGCCGCCCGCACCTTCCTGGACAAGTTCCGCCGTACGACCGGGACTTCGGCGTACGACGAGGATCTTGCCGCGCTCCGCGACGACCTGCCGGCCCGTCGCCAGCTCGTCGAGGGCTGGCTCTCCTCGTACGCCGCCGCGAGCGGCACCGTGATCGACGCGGGCGATCTCGCGGAGGCCGTCGCCGTGGAGCTCTGCCCGGAGCCGGTGCTCGACCGGTACGACTGCGAGGCCCCGCTGACGGCGCGGGTGGACGGCCTGCTCGGCACCCACCCGCGCATCGACCGGGGCACGCTGACCGTCCGGCTCGACGAACTCCTCGCCCGCACCGCCGGGTTCCGCACCGTGGCCGTTCCCGGGTTCCGCGCCTACCAGCGCCGGCGCACCGCACTGGTGAACGCCGAGCGGACCCGGCTGCGGCTGGACGACCACCGGCCGCGCGTCATGTCGGCGTTCGTCCGCAACCGGCTGCTGGACGAGGTGTATCTGCCGCTGATCGGCGACAGCCTCGCCAAGCAGCTCGGCACCGCCGACGCCGACCGGCGCACCGACTCGCAGGGCCTGCTGCTGCTCGTGTCGCCGCCCGGCTACGGCAAGACGACGCTCATGGAGTACGTCGCCGACCGGCTCGGCCTGGTCCTCGTCAAGATCAGCGGACCGAACCTCGGCCACGACGTGACCTCGCTGGACCCGGCCCAGGCCCGCACCGCGACCGCCCGCCAGGAGATCGAGAAGATCAACTTCGCGCTGGAGTCCGGCAACAACACGCTCCTCTACCTCGACGACATCCAGCACACCTCACCGGAACTGCTCCAGAAGTTCATCCCGCTCTGCGACGCCACCCGCCGCATCGAGGGCGTGCGGGACGGCGAACCGCGCAGCCACGACCTGCGGGGCAAGCGCTTCGCGGTGTGCATGGCGGGCAATCCGTACACGGAGTCGGGCGAGCGGTTCCGCATCCCCGACATGCTCGCCAACCGGGCCGACGTCTGGAACCTCGGCGAGGTGCTGAGCGGCCGCGAGGACGTCTTCGCGCTGAGCTTCGTCGAGAACGCGCTGACCGCCAACCCGGTGCTGGCCCCGCTCGCCGGACGCTCCCGCGACGACCTCGTCCGGTTCGTACGCCTCGCCTCCCACACCGCCCCGGCGCCGGGCGCGGACCGGCTGGACCACCCGTACACCCCCGCCGAGGTGGACCGGATCGTCGCGGTCCTGCGCCATCTGCTGACCGCCCGGGACACGGTGCTCGCCGTGAACGCCGCGTACATCGCCTCGGCGGCGCAGACGGACACGACGCGCACCGAGCCGCCGTTCCGGCTCCAGGGCTCGTACCGCAACATGAACAAGATCGCCGAGCGGATCGTGCCGGTGATGAACGACGCGGAGCTGTCCGCCGTCATCGACGACCACTACGCGGGCGAGGCCCAGACGCTGACGAGCGGCGCGGAGTCGAACCTGCTGAAGCTCGCCGCGCTGCGCGGCCGGCTCAGCACCGAACAGTCCGCGCGCTGGTCCGCGATCACCGCCTCCTACGTCCGCACCCAGGCGCTGGGCGGCCCGGACGGCGACCCCATGACCCGGGCCGTCGCCGCGCTGGGGCTGCTCGCGGACCGGATCGCGGCGGTCGAGTCGGCGATCGTCCGGGTCGCGGACCCGCGCCACCTGCTCACCAACCCGCAGGCCCGGCACGCGGCGCCCCCGCCCGCCGGGCCGACGGAAGACCACTGACCGCACGCTCGCACAGGAGAGGAACAAGGCATGCTGGGTCACGTGCCCCCACTTCCCCAGCAGCCCCAACGTTCCCCGTTCAGCGGACATATGGTCGTCTGCGGCGACGACGCACTGGCCAGGCGGCTCGCCGTCGAACTGCGCTATGTCTACGGGGAGCGGGTCACCCTCCTCCTCCCGCCCGGACGTGACGCCCGCCGACCGGAACTGCCGCTGACCGGAAGGGGTTTGGCGGGCCTGTTCGGCCGCATGTCGTCGGCGGTGATCCGCAACGGCGGAGGCGGCGGAGGCGGGGCCGACGCGCTCGGCGACGACACCAACGCCGGAGTCGAGGCGGTCCGCATCCTGGAGGCGCCGGAGCCGTCCGACGAGGCCTTCGAGGAGGCGGGCGTCGAATCGGCCTCCGCGCTGGCGCTGGTCTACGACGACGACGAGCGCAACATCCGCGCCGCGCTGACCGCCCGCCGCCTCAACCCCCGTGTCCGGCTGGTCATCCGGCTCTACAACCGCAAGCTGGGCCAGCACCTGGAGACCCTGCTCGACCAGGCCGCGGCGGTCGCCACTCCCGGCCTGGACCGGACCGCGCTGGACGCCTCCACCACCGTCCTCTCCGACGCCGACACCGCGGCCCCCGCCCTCGCGGCGACCGTCCTCACCGGCTCCAGCAAGGTCATCCAGGCGGAGGGCCTGCTGCTGCGCGCCGCCGAACGCACCCCGCCCGGGGGCGGCCAGATCGCCGACCCCGGCCTGTGCACCCTCGCGCTGCTCTCCTCCACCACCCATGACCCGGCGGGCACCGAGGGCTCCGACAGCAGCGGCGACGAGGGGCCCCGGCTGCTGCCCGACGAACGGCAGGTGGCGGCGGCGACGGGGCGCGGCACGATCGTCCTGGAAGCGGTCAGCCAGGCCGGCCCGCCCGGTCCGACACCCCGGATGGGCGGCCGGGGCGCACCACTCGGCCAGGTCTTCTCGCGGCGGCTGCGCTGGTCAGCGCTGGGCGTCGGCCTGGCCGTCCTGGCCCTCGCCGTCGCCTCCACGCTCACCACCGGCGACAATCCGCTGCACGCCACCTACCTCACCCTGCTCGACCTGTTCGCGATGGGCGACCCGGCGATCGGCGATCCGACGGCCCGCCAGATCATCCAACTTCTGTCCGGTGTCGCCGGGTTGATGCTGCTCCCGCTCCTCGTGGCCGGCGTCCTGGAAGCCTTCGGCTCGCTCCGCACGGCATCCTCGCTGCGCCGCCCGCCGCGCGGCCTGTCCGGCCATGTGGTGCTGCTCGGCCTCGGCAAGATCGGTACACGCGTCCTCGTCCGGCTGCGCGAACTAGGCATCCCCGTGGTGTGCGTGGAGAACGACCCGGACGCGCGCGGCATCCCGGTGGCCCGGCGGCTGCACGTACCGGTGGTCCTCGGCGACGTCACGCAGGAGGGCGTCCTGGAGGCGGCGAAGATCCAGCGCTCCCGCGCCCTCCTCGCCCTGACCAGCGCCGACACCACCAACCTGGAGGCGGCCCTCTACGCCCGCTCGGTCAAGCCGGACCTGCGGGTGGCGCTGCGCCTGTACGACGACGAGTTCGCCACCGCCGTCTACCGCACCCTGCGCACCGCCCACCCCCAGGCCGTGACCCGCTCCCGCTCCGTCTCCCATCTGGCCGCCCCGGCCTTCGCGGTCGCCATGATGGGCCGGCAGATCCTGGGCGCGATCCCGGTCGAGCGGAAGGTGATGCTCTTCGCGGCGGTCGAGGTGGCGGGCCATCCGCAACTGGAGGGCCGCACGGTGGAACAGGCGTTCCGCGCGGGCTCCTGGCGGGTCCTCGCCCTGGACGCCACCCCGCCCGGCGACCGCCGCCCCGACCTGGCCTTCTCCGAATCGGCCACCCCGGACCGCCCGTCCGGCCTGGTGTGGGACCTGCACCCCGGGTACGTACTGCGCCCCGAGGACCGCGTGGTGATCGCCGCGACCCGCCGGGGCCTGGCCGAACTCCTGCGCAGACGCCGCCCGGTGGCCCCGAGGGCGTGACGTTCGCAGTACCGGCTCACCAGTGGGTGAAGTCGTACACCGCTGAGCAGTACGGGTCCCGGACCTCGGAGATGTTCCACTCCAACTCGTCCGACACGAGAGAGGGCAGTGCGTACGCCAGCGCGGTGTGGTCGACGGTGGCGTTCCCGTTCTCGTCGCGCAGCGCTACGTCCAGACCAATCCGGTCGGGCGGTATCGGGGTGTCGACGTATAGCCGAGCAGTGTGCTCGTCCAGAAGCAGGAACCCACTGAGATGCAGGCTCTCCTCTGTCGTTTGCCGGCCTGGTTCCAGCATGGACACCGTCGAGTAGAGGGCGTCGGTCACGTCGTAGGACGGCGCCTGCAGCAACCTCAAGACCTCGGGGCGCGCATCGACGACGGGGGCGTCCGCTTCTTGGCCGCCCCGGTCTCTCGCCCCGCTGACCAGGTGCCGCAGAGCCGCGATGAGGCTCCACCAGGGGATGCTGTCGTCACGGCTGTCCGTCAGGGGAAGGTCGTATGCCGTCGAGGTGGCCGCGTCGCGACCGTCCCACACCACGACACGCGTTGCCGCAGGGTCTTCCGGCGGCTGGAGAACCCCTCTGACCACCAGCGCGGGCGCCCCGGACAGCGGCACGGGCACCAGACGCAGAAGCTGCCCCATGAGTGTCCGGTGCAGATCCGTCAGCTGCTCCTCGCTCCAGCCACTGCGGGAACGCGAGGGTTCGGGCCCGGAGGAGTCCACTACTTGTTGACCTTGTCGGGGCAGCGGTTCTTGGGGACGTTGCGGCAGTAGGCGGTGATGACGCCGATCTTGTCGTGCTTGTTCTTCAGCACGTAGTCCGCTTTCTCGGTCTGCCAGTGATATTGGGCGATGATGCGGATACGGGCCAAGACCTTCGGAGGCCCGTCGAGAGGACCAGGGGTCGTCGAGAGGACACCGTCGTAGACCAGACGGTGGGGCCGTCCCGGATCTGCCTTGGGGGTATGGCTGCCTTCGGTGATCAGCTTGATGACGTTCGGGTTGGTGATGTTGTGTTCTGCGAGAAATGCCGCCATCCCAGCGCGCTGTTCCCGACCCTCGTGGGGATGGTTTTGCCATTCAGATCCTTGGCTTTGAACTTGACGGTGCTCCAGTTGGAGGCCCGCAGGACCTGCTCGGCGGGTTCCGTCACCGAGGCATCGGAATATGCAATGCGTTGACGGTCGGCGGCCCGGTCGAACTGTTCCTGGGACAGGACGGCACCGTGTTCGTCCGCGCCTTTCAATACCGCAGGGCCGTATCGCTGCTCGAATTCCTCATTCGACATGATGACGGTGTGCTGTGGCTCTCCTCCGGTGTCAGTGCCCACCCCCTGCGTGGAGGGGGCAAGGGCCAGAACGCCGCCGGCCGCGAGGCAGGCAGCGGACAGAAGAACGGGGCGCATACGGGATCTCCAAGTCTCGCCGGAGCCAGGCACGTTATGCCGGTGGCCCGGCCGTGGTGCTGCGGCACACCACAGGCCGGTCGTCGTTCACTCGACCGTGACAGGGCGGATGCGGATCGGAGCGGGGAGCGGGCACGGGTCCCGCCGAAATCCACATGCCCGGCGATTTCCCCGCCCCCTACCCTGCCCTCCATGGACACGGCCCCCGAACTCCTGAACGTGATCGACATCGAGGCGACGTGCTGGGACGGGCAGCCGCCGCCCGGTGCGGTGAGCGAGATCATCGAGATCGGGCTGACCGTCGTCGACCTGCACGCGGCCAATGGGGTCTCCCCTGCTCGAACGGAGTTGAGAGCTCGGGGAAGGGTTGCCCGCCACCGGATCCTGGTCCGGCCCGCCCGGTCCACGGTCAGCGCCTTCTGCACCGAGCTGACCGGCCTCACCCAGGCCGAGGTGGACACGGGCGTCTCCTTCGCCGAGGCCTGCCGCCTGCTCGCCGCCGAGCACGCGTCGGGCATACGTCCCTGGGCGAGCTGGGGCGACTACGACCGCAACCAGTTCACCCGCCAGTGCCGGGCGACCGGCACCCGCTATCCGTTCGGCCACCGCCACACCAACGCCAAGCTCCCCTTCACCTCCTCCTACGGCCTGCGCAAGCGCCCCGGCATGGCCCAGGCCCTGGAGGTGGCGGGCATCCCCCTGGAGGGCCGCCACCACAGCGGCGCGGACGACGCCTGGAACATCGCGGCGCTGATCCTGGAGGTGGCGGCCCGGGGCTCCTGGCCGGAACCCACCGCCTGAGGGCTAGGGCCTGTCCGGCGGATCAGGGTCGGGCAGGGCGCGGCGTCTGGTGCGGTGCATCGCAAGGCGCCGGAGCGTCCTGATAGCGGAGCTGTCCGGGCGTTTCGGCAACGCCGCGAGGTGCCGTGCCAGACGCCGCGCCCCCGGCCATGATCCGCCGGACAGGCCCTAGAGCCCGCCGCCCATCACCCCCCGCACCTCGTCCAGCGTCGCCGCCGCGATCTCGTTGGCGCGCTCGTTCCCGGCCCGGAGCACCGACCGTACGTACCCCATGTCCCGCGCGTACTCCGCCCGCCGGGCCCGGATCGGCGCCATCCGGCTGTTGACGGCCTCGGTCACCGTCCGCTTGAGCGCGGCAGCGCCACCCCCACCGATCTCCTCCGCCACGGCATGCGGGTCCCGGTCCAGACAGAGCGCCGCCAGCAGCACCAGCGAGGAGACCCCCGGCCGGTTCTCGGGGTCGTACGTGATGTAGCGCTCGGCATCCGTCTTCGCGCCCTTGATCAGCCGGGACGTCTCGTCCGCGTCGGCGCCCAGCGCGATGGAGTTGCCCCGGCTCTTGCTCATCTTGGTGCCGTCGGTGCCGAGGAGGAGCGGCGCGTCGGAGAGCAGCGCGTCCGGCTCCGGGAAGACCACCCCGTACCGCTCGTTGAAGCGCCGGGCGACGGTCCGCGTGACTTCGAGGTGCGGCAGCTGGTCCTGCCCGACGGGCACCAGGTTCCCCTTGCAGAACAGGATGTCGGCGGCCTGGTGCACGGGATACGTGAACATCAGCCCGCTGACGGCCGACTGCCGGGAGTGCGCGATCTCGTCCTTGACGGTGGGATTGCGGTTCAGCTCGGCGACGGAGACCAGGCTCAGGAACGGCAGCATCAGCTGATTGAGCGCGGGCACGGCGCTGTGGTTGAAGACCGTCGAGCGTGCCGGGTCGATCCCGACTGCCAGATAGTCCAGCAGCATCCCCTCCATGTACTCGCCGAGCCGGTCGGCGACGTCCCGGTCGGTGAGCACCTGGTAGTCGGCGATGATCACGAAGACGTCCACCCCGAGCTCCTGGAGCCGGACGCGGTTGTGGAGGGTGCCGAAGTAGTGCCCGAGGTGCAGGGGCCCGGTGGGCCGGTCCCCGGTCATCACCCGGAACTTCTCCGGGGCCTGCCTGATCCGCGCTTCCAGGTCGGCGGTGGTCTCGGTGGCTGCGGCTGTGGCAGTCGCTGTGCTCATTGGGTCTCTCTCCTCGCGATGGTGGTTGCGTGGAGGACGGCCCGCCGTGACCACCGGCATCCGTACCCGTACGAGGGCAACGAAAAGGGCCGTCCATATCGAACGGCCCTGATTCCGTGCAGAGGGAGGCGGCCGCTCCTAGAAGGAGCGCCACCAGTTTCGGCACAGTACGGAGGTCATGACCCGAGCGTAACCGAACCGAACTCCGCCCACACGACCTTTCCCGGCCCGCGCCGCGCCCCGTACCCCCACCGGTCCGCCAACGCACCCACCAGCACGAGCCCCCGCCCGCCACACGCACCGGGCTCCGGCTCGCGCGCCTCCGGCGGCGCGTCCGAGGCATCGTGCACCTCGATCCGCACCCCGTCGCCCAGCGGCCGGAACCGGGTCTCGATCTCCCGCCCCGGCGAGACCCAGGCATGCCGCCCCGCATTGGTCAGCAACTCCGACAGCACGAGCACGGCGGACTCCTCCCACTCCGAGAGCCCCCACCCCGCGAGCGCGGAACGCAACTCCGCGCGGGCCAGCGATACGCAACGCGGGTGCCGACTCCAACGCATCACGACAGCGCGGTCCGCCGCCCCACTCACCGGCCCACCACCCCACTGAGAACCGGGCTCGGCCCCGCCTCGATCCCCTGCTGAGCCAGCCACCACGCCCGCCGTCGCTCCCGCCGGAACCGGTTCTCGGCACGCTCCCAGCAAGCGAACTCAGCTTCCTGAAAGCTCAGTTGCGACCTCGGACGGACCGGGAAACAGGGCCGCACGAGCCCACTTCCCCGCTGTTCCCCCTGGTCCTGCACTTCGACGAGCAGGACAGGCTGCTCGGAACCGAGCTGGTCGAGGACCCGGCACGCATCCTCGCGTTCTGCCAGGTGCGAGACGCGGCCTGGCATCGCGCGATCCCGCGCACGGAATTCGTGACACAGGTAGCTTCAACTGTGTGAGCACCGATTTTCAACAGGCCCGCGAGACCCTCGGTGCGCGGCTTCGTGAGCTGCGCACCGAGGCAGGGCTGAACGGCAAGGAGTTCGCCGAGGCACTTGGCTGGCAGCGGTCCAAGGTGTCACGGCTGGAGAACGGGAAACAGACTGCCACCACCACCGATCTGGAGGCGTGGGCTCGTGCGGCAGGGGCCCACGAGGCTTCAGGGGAACTCAGGGGACGGTTGCGCGGTCTGGAGACCACGTACCGCAGTTGGAGACGGCAGCTTGCCGGCGGTCACCGTGCACTCCAGGAAGCCAACGCCGTTCAAGAAATGGAAGCGGAGACCGTCCATCTCTTCGAGTCGGGAATCATTCCTGGGATCTTCCAGACCCCCGACTACGCGCGTGGCGTACTGACGGATGTGTCCAACCGAATTGGCTCACCGAGCGACGTCGAAGAAGGCGTGCGCGCCCGCATGAAGCGCCAGGAGGCGCTCTACCAGCCGGGCCATCACTTCCACGCTCTTATATGGGAAGGCGCCCTGCACGTCGTGCGCTGCTCGCCGGAGAGCATGATTGCGCAACTTGACCGGTTGGCCGGCCTTATCGGCATGGACACGGTCACCATCGGCATCGTGCCGCTTGGTGTACGCACCCCGTTCTCATCCAAACACGGCTTCTGGATCATCGACGAGCGCCTAGTCATCGCCGATACCTGGAATGCCGAAGTGTGGCTCGACTCCTCCGAGGAGATCGCGTTCTACGTGAAGCTCTGGGACCAGATTCGGAACTCTGCCGTGTTCGGCCACCAAGCGCACCGCCTCATTGGACGTGCACGCGCCCACCTCAGCCCCACGTAGGCAACAAACCCCAACCGTCATGACACCTTGCGCAATCTGCCGCAACTGGCCCACAACTCTACATTCAGCCTCCGTACGGTGCTGGTCATGGCCCCTCGCACACGCAATCCGGGCTCGGACTGGCTGGCCTCCTGCGCCTCCGACCCCGTACAGGTACACCGCACGTGGGCAACCGACGGTCTCGCCCTCATTCGCGCCGAGCGACGCTGGGTCGCTGTCGAAGCAGACCTGATGCGCTCCGTCCACGCGTTGCAGCA
This sequence comes from Streptomyces sp. NBC_00984, assembly GCF_045162475.1. Classification (NCBI taxonomy): domain Bacteria; kingdom Bacillati; phylum Actinomycetota; class Actinomycetes; order Kitasatosporales; family Streptomycetaceae; genus Streptomyces; species Streptomyces sp. NBC_00984. The sequence goes on along the minus strand of NZ_CP108734.1, from coordinate 4,738,967 downwards.
CATCGCCCCCGACCGGCTCGGCCCCCTCCTCGTCCGTCCCGGCGAGGACCTCGCGTGGTGGCTGGCACCACCGCACGCGGAAGCCCTCCTCGCGGGCATCCCCGGGCTGCGCGTCCGCCCCGAAGGCCAGCCACTGCGATGCCCACCGGCCGAGCGGTACATCGATGGGCTTGGCTGGCTGGAGAAGCCCGACGGTGCGGGGCGGCTGACCGATCCCGCCGAGCTCGGCGCTGCCTTCGGTGTCCGAGCAGCGTGTTCGCGCCTGCCCGCAGGGGCTTTCGGATGACAGATCTCCAAAGCTCCGGCGAATTGCCGCCCGTAGCCACACTCTCCCGGGAACAGCGGCGCGGCGTGCACTGCGTGTGGTGCTCAGCAGCTCTGTCGGTGCGCACCGCCGTGAACTTGGGCGCACGCGAGATCGCCGTCTTCGGCACCACCGTCCAGTGGTTTCCCCGTTGCTGCATCAGCTGCCGCGACAGCCACCCGGAGTGAATTCCTTCCAGGAATCCGTCCTCGCAGGCAGCCCCCGCGCCGCCAGCAGGAACGGCCGAGGTCCCGCCCCCGGGAATGTCCGGCAAGACCGTCCGGGGGCGGGCTGCAGGTGCACGGCAGGGCAGGGGATCCGCCCTGTCCTGGTGACTGGAGGAGGCGACAGCGTTGACCTTCGGAGAAGCACTGACGCGCCAGGCAACCGTATCGGGCGGGGACAACGGGGGCCACGGGGCGGACGACACCGACATCGAGGACGGCGACGGCAACGGGGGGAGCGGCTCTCCGGGCCACTGATCACCGGCAACCGTCGGTCACCGCCCCGAGAACAGTAGGAGCAGGTCCCCGGTTCCGGCCGGGGGCCTCACCCGCTCGAAAGAGACTCCGCGCATGAATCTCCTGGTCGTCGACTGGGATTTCTTCTTTCCCACCCCGGCCTCGGGTGGCCCTCGGGGCCCGCACGATGAACTTTTCAACTGGCTGGTGGCCGAGGACGAGTTCCACACGGAGACCGTCTGGGAGGCCAGGCTCCGGGACTTCCGGTCTGCGGGAATCGATCTGCCGCAGGTGGAGGGATGGCAGGGCTTCTGGGATCGCTTCACCTTCGCTCCCGGCACGTCCCTCACGTACGCCGACAGCAACGCATGGGCCGCCCACCTCTGGCCGTCCGACCTCGGTGCACAAGCTTCTGCCTGGCATGCGGTCCACCTGTACGACGCCCACCACGATGCCGGGTACCGGACGAACCACGACAGCTTCGACGCCTGGAAGGAATCCGGCGACGGCATCCGGTGCGAGAACTGGATGCTCGCTCATGCGTGGGCGGGCTCCGATTTCCATGTCCACTTCCCGCCCTGGCGCGAGTCACTGGCCCGGCCACCGGAGACCCCGCTCGTTCCGGTGACGATGGCCATCGACGACGGCACGCCCCCGGCCGTGGCGTTCGATCTCGTCTTCGTCTGCCGGTCCGGGGCGTGGGTGCCGCCTTGGGCGGACGGGGCGTTCAGCGAATTCCTGCGGAGCGCCCCGATGCCGCGAACGGTCTTCCACCGGAACCGCTGGGTTCATCCACGCCCTGACCCGGCCCGTATGGCGGACATGAAGGCCGCGCTGTACCGCAAGGTCGACGAGATCACCGGCGACAGCTGACAGAGGCGATACGCCCTCCGGCGGCATCTCGGCAACGCCAGCTCGTCCTCGGTACGCGAGCCGGCGCTGCGGCGGCGGTGTCAGGGCCTGCCGGAAGAGGCGCCTCGCCGCGTGACGGCCATGAGCGGCGGTTCAGTCACTGGGCAGCGGGCGGACGGTGAGGATCTGTTCGGCATGGCCGACGGGTCCTCGGAGGTCGTGCAGGACGCTGCTGGTGAGTCCCTGCCCCGACGGGCCGAAAGTGGTGGTGGTGTCCAGTCCGGTCCACGGTCCTTCCGGCTGCCTGTGCAGATGGATCGTCAGGTCCAGGTTCGGGAACATCCACGCGGTGGGGTCCTGCTGGACGGCGATGCCGTTCGCGATGTCCACCAGCGCGATGTACGAGGCGAGGGGACCGATCGGCTCGCCGGCGACCAGGTCGACGGGCGAGGACGCCCAGGCCGCCGTGCGTCCCTTGCGGAGCGGAGGCGTTCGACGGACGTCGATGGACGAGACGAACTCTCCGTCCCACCTCTCGCTCATGGGGAGTGAGTTCCTCGGGGGCCGGGAGCCGCTCGTGGGGGCTGTCGGCGACGGCGGAGGTGTCCAGGGACGCCAGCAGCCAGGCACGGGCGCGGACGACCGGGCGGCCGCCGATGGTCACGGTCGCTTCGAGGAGTTCGATGGTCCGGCCGGGACGAACGGTCTCGACGGTGATCTCGCACTCGTCGAGAGCGATGCGGCCGAGGATGTCGTAGCTGATCCTGGCGATCACGAGATTCCCCGGCCGCGTCGCGAGGTGCCGTTCGAGGGCGTGCGCGACGAGCCCGGCCAGCGGGCTGAAGTGCTGTTCGTCGGTGCTCCACGCGCCCCCGGCGTGAGCCGTTGGTTTGTAGGAGTGTTCGCCCGTCCGCTCGTAGTAGCTCTCGCGCTCGGCGACGCCTGTGGTCACGGGATCCGTCTCCTTGAACAGGGCAGGTGATGCACGGGACTGCTGCATCTACCACGCATCGTAGGGAGCGCAGCCCTCGCCGGGCACCGTGATCTCACGCACAGGCGGTCGGGCAGGACGACGGATTGTCCGCGTGCAGCACGGCGTGGACGAGCGGATCGGCTGAAGTACGTCGAGGGGATCTGGGGACCCTGTTCCCGGCCGACTACGTCGCCTCCATGGAGGTGTGATCACAGGGCATACGGATCGCTGATGGTGTGCCGCCGGTGCGCCGTGGCCAGTACCCGTTCCGGGAACCGCGGTCCGGCGATGTAGTGGCGGCCTTTTGTCCGGCCCACGGCCGTCAGCAGCTGCGCCTTGGTGAGTGCCTGCAGATCGCGCGTGGCCTGCTGTGTGTTGATCGACTCTGCCTTCTCGTAGCGGCTGCGCCGCACCCGGCCGACCATGGCCACCTCGTGCAACGCGGTGACCTGCCGCTCCGTGACTCCGTGTGTGCCCGCCTCCTCCATCAGTTGCACCCAGCAGTCGTTGGAACGGTCGACACGGCGTTGCACGCGCTGGGTCTGCTGGTGGTAGGCGAGCAGGTTGAATCTGATCCAGGGCAAGGTGTGGCGCTCCGGCGACCAGACCGGTCCTCCGACCTCTCGCAGCACCTTGTAGTACTCCCAGGTGTTACCCGGCATGCCCAGCCATTCCTCGATCGAGGAGAACTCGGGGGCGAGCACACCACCGCGTGCGATGAGAAGGGTCTGCAGCGAGCGGGACATACGGCCGTTGCCGTCGGACCATGGGTGGATCTTCACCAGGTTCAGATGGGCCATGGCAGCGCGGAGCAGCACATGACTGTCCAGGTCGCCTTCGTTGAGCCAGTCCACGAGCTCGCTCATGAGCCCGGGAACCCGCTCCTGGTCAGGGCCCTCGTAATCGGTGGCGAGCTCGTCTCCCGGCGCGGTGATGCGGATCGAGGTCCTGCGCCACTGCCCGGCGAGCTTGCGGGGGTGGTGATGCCCCTGGAGCATCCAGTGCAGGCTGTTGAGAAGTTCCTTGCTGTATCGGAAGTCGGTCACATCGTGCAGTGACTGGATATACGTCATGGCCTGTTGGTAGGCCAGCGTCTCCGCCTTGTTCTCGTCACTGGCCTCGACCTCGCGCTCGCCATCCATCAGGTCGGCGACGTCCACGGCATCGACGCGGTAGCCCTCGATCGTGTTGGACGCCGCGATGGCACTGGCCGTCAGGGCCTTGCGCAGATCGAGAGTCCACTTCATCGGAGCCTGCTGCACCGCGTTCCGCAGCTGTTCGCGCAGGGCGTTGATCTGCTCCAGGACCCGAAGGTCGGACGAATCCAGGCGCGGCATCTCATACAGCATGGCGCAATGATACCCAGTGACTATCATTTCACCGAGTTGCACCCTCGCCACACTGTCAGGAATTGCTCCACCCGCGTCGGCACAGGACGAGCCGGTATCCGTCCGGGTCCTCCACGGTGACGCCCCACTCGTTCCAGTACGGGTTCGGCGACTCGACCCGCTTGCCGCCGTGCTTCTCCAGCCGGTCCACCAGTTCCTGGGGCACGGGCCCATCCAGGTAGAGGACGAGCAGGTCCTCCTCGGTGGGGTGAGGTTCGCCGCCGTGGACGAGTTCCAGGTGCCAGGGGGCGTCCGGGTGCCCCACCATCAGGAGGTCATGGGTGCCGGGCGCCCGTTCCGCGCCGGCGCGCCACAGCACGTCCAGGCCGAGGCCGTGCACCCAGAAGCGTTCGGCGGCGGCCAGGTCGCGGGACGGCCGGGCGATGCGGATATGGGTCTGTCCGGTGAACGGCACGGCGGGGCTCCTGCCTCACTTCTTGGCGTGTTCGCCGACGTAGAACAGGATCCAGATGAAGCCCGCGAAGAGATGCGTGGCGAAGACGTAGACGAAGACGCGCAGGGCGACGCCGCGCTCCTTCCAGCGCTCGCTCTCGCTTCCCTCGCTCACAGTCCTGCCTCCGTCGGGCGCGGGCCGTGTCCGGTCCCGCGGGTCCCGTCCAGGGTACGCACCGCCCGGGAGCGGCCCCGTGGAATAGGCCGAGGTGGTGCTCCGTTGTAGGGTGTGTTCAAATAGTTCAACGTTCAACAAAACTAGGTTTCTGGAGGCGGACGCCATGCAGTTCGGGATCTTCACCGTCGGGGATGTCACCACCGACCCGACGACCGGCCGGACGCCGAGCGAGCACGAGCGGATCAAGGCCACCATCGCCATCGCGCAGAAGGCGGAGGAGGTCGGCCTGGACGTCTTCGCCACCGGTGAGCACCACAACCCGCCGTTCGTGCCCTCCTCGCCGACGACCACGCTCGGCTACATCGCCGCCCGCACCGAGAACCTGATCCTGTCCACGTCCACCACACTGATCACCACCAACGACCCGGTGAAGATCGCCGAGGACTACGCGACGCTCCAGCACCTCGCGGACGGCCGCGTCGACCTGATGATGGGCCGCGGCAACACCGGTCCGGTCTACCCCTGGTTCGGCAAGGACATCCGTCAGGGCATCCCGCTCGCCATCGAGAACTACGCACTGCTGCACAAGTTGTGGCGCGAGGACGTCGTCGACTGGGAGGGCAAGTTCCGTACGCCGCTGCAGTCCTTCACCGCGACCCCGCGCCCGCTGGACGGCGTCCCGCCGTTCGTCTGGCACGGCTCGATCCGCTCGCCGGAGATCGCCGAGCAGGCCGCGTACTACGGCGACGGCTTCTTCCACAACAACATCTTCTGGCCCATCGAGCACACCAAGAAGATGGTGGGCCTGTACCGGCAGCGGTACGCGCACTACGGGCACGGCACCGCCGAACAGGCCATCGTCGGCCTCGGCGGCCAGGTGTTCATGCGGAAGAACTCGCAGGACGCGGTACGGGAGTTCCGCCCGTACTTCGACAACGCGCCGGTCTACGGACACGGGCCCTCGATGGAGGACTTCACGCAGCAGACCCCGCTGACCGTCGGCTCGCCGCAGGAGGTCATCGAGCGGACCCTGTCCTTCCGGGACGCCGTCGGCGACTACCAACGCCAGCTGTTCCTGATGGACCACGCGGGACTGCCGCTGAAGACGGTCCTGGAGCAGCTCGACATCCTCGGCGAGGAGGTCGTCCCGGTACTGCGCAAGGAGTTCGCCGCCCTGCGTCCGGCCGGGGTCCCGGACTCCGCGCCCGTCCACCCGGCCGTCGCCGCCCGCACCGCCACGAAGGAGGTCTGAGACCGTGTCCACCACGTCCGGCGTATTCGCCACCGAGCCCCTGCGCATCGTCGCCGTGTCGGCCGGGCTGAGCAGCCCGTCCTCGACCCGGCTGCTGGCCGAGCGGCTGGCCGGTGCCGCCCGTGAGCGGCTACTGGCCGAGCAGGACCGCACGGTCGAGGTCCAGGTGATCGAACTGCGCGACCTGGCCGTCGACATCGCCAACCACCTGGTCACCGGCTTCCCGCCGGCCGCCCTGGACGGGGCGATCAAGGAGGTGGCGGAGGCGGACGGGCTGATCGCCGTCTCGCCCGTGTTCACCGCCTCGTACAGCGGACTGTTCAAGTCGTTCTTCGACCTGATCGACAACACGGCACTGACCGGCAAGCCCGTCGTCATCGCGGCGACCGGCGGCACCGCCCGCCACTCGCTGGTCCTGGAACACGCGATGCGCCCGCTCTTCGCCTATCTGCGGGCCACCGTCGTACCGACGTCCGTGTACGCGGCGTCGGAGGACTGGGGCTCGTCCGGCGACGAGTACACCGACGGCCTGCCCTCCCGCATCCGCCGGGCGGCCGGCGAGCTCGCGGCCATGATCACGGGCGGCCGGGCGGCCTCCGGGGCACCGAGGACGCTCGGGCTCGACGACGAGGTGGTGCCGTTCGAGCAGCAGCTCGCCGACCTCCGCCTGGACTGAGGGACCCGCCGACGGAAACCTTGTACCGGTTTGATTAGAGTTGGACCGAAAGGTGCGTCGTACGAGTTCGCCTCGTACGACGCGTCCGCGCACTGAGCCGAACCGAGCTGGAGGCAGTGATGGGCAGGATCGTGGTGGGCGTTGACGGTTCCGAGTCGTCGGTCAAGGCGTTGCACTGGGCCGTACGCCAGGCGGAGCTGACCGGTGACACGGTGGAGGCCGTCAACAGCTGGGAGTACCCCGCGACGAGCTGGGCGTCGATGATGCCCGGCATGCCGGAGGACTTCGACCCGCAGGCCCTGGCGACCGTGGCCCTCACCGAGACGCTGGAGGAGGCCCTGGGCGCCGAGGGCGCGGCGGCGGTCAGCAAGATCGTGGTGATCGGCAACCCGGCCCAGTCCCTGCTGGACCGCGCCGAGGGAGCCAGCCTGCTCGTCGTGGGAGCGCGCGGCTACAGCGGCCTCAAGGCGACCCTGCTCGGCTCGGTCAGCCTCCATGTCACCCAGCACGCACCGTGCCCGGTGACGGTCGTACGCGGCTGACGACGGACGGGGCGGGTCCGCACGACCAGGTGCGGGCCCGCCCTTTTGCGTACCGGTCCGAGATGCCGGCCCTCACGCGCCCCGGCCGGCCGGGGGCCCGGAACGGCGCGGCAGCAACGGCCAGGTGGCGGAGAGCTTCATCGCCGCCTCGGTCACCGCGGGATCGCTCGACCGCTCCATCGCCCCTTCCAGAAAGGCATGGGCCGCCGCCTCGTACAGGTCGTCCGTGGCCCGGACCCGGGCTTCCACCGCCTCCCGGCGCTGGGCCGAACGGTCCTGCGCCGACCGGTCGAGCGAGCCGGCCCGGTCCGCGGCGGCGCGGGCCTCCTCCCGCTGCCTGACCCTGTCGGCCCGGCGTTCCAGGGCCGCGCGGTACGCGTCCAGGTAGGGGTGCTCCTTGAGCAGCCCCAGCAGGAAGCCGATGCCGCCGGACAGGAAGAGCAGGGCCACGAACATCCAGGTGATGGTGTGCGGGGTCAGATGGAGGCTGTCCACCAGTGTCGACGGTGTGAGGAGGTCCTTCGCACCGTCGAAGCCACTGATTTGCGACGGGGCGTCGATGGGGTCGGGGTGCTTGAGCACCAGCCTGGCCCGCAGGTCGCCCAGGGCCCATCCGGAGAACCCCCAGACCCCCAGCAGGGCCAGCGCCGGAAGCGCGGCGGCCTTGACGGATCCGGTCGCCGCGCGGCTGCGCAGGGTCCGCCCCGCCAGGTGCGGCAGGAGCACCATCAGTACGGCGGTGGAGATCGCCAGCGTGCCGGACAGGAAGTCGGCGCTCTTGCTGCCCGTTCCGTGGAAGGGCTGGAAGGCGATCCAGTAGATCGGTATCTCGACCGCCGCGATGGCGAGCAGCATGGCCCAGGTCAGCCACGCGGGCATGCCCGGACGTGCCGGCATGCCTTCCCAGCCCGGGTCGGACGGCGGAGCCAGGTCGCCGAGGAACTCCGCCTCCCGCTCCTCCCTCGGGGCGGGGCCACGGCCGGTGGGCGGCCGGCCGGCGTCCGCGTCCCCGGCGGGATCGAGCGACTGCCAGTCGTCGTCGGCCGAACCGTCGTCGGCCGAACCCTCGTCGGGCACCGGCGCGGGGCCGCGCCGCCCGGCGGGGGCCCCGTCGTCGCCTCCGGGCGGCGTCCCCTCCGGGCGGGACGCCGCACCGCTCTCCCCGGTGGCCTCCGCGTCGGGGAACCGGGCCTGGATCCACCGGAGTTCGACCCGCTCCCGGACACCGTCCCGGAACCGTTCCCACCGCACCGCACGGGCCGCGAGCCGGTTCAGCTGGCGCCAGGACGACCGGACCTGTTCGTCGGCCTCCCGCAACAGCTCGTCCTGCAGCCGGCTCTCCACCTCGGCCGCTTCCACGTCCGACCTGGCGCGCGCGTCCCGCAGGAGCGCCGCCTCCTCCATGTCCGCCGCCTGCTCCCGCAGCTGCGCCTGCAACATGTCGCGCACCGAGGCGAGTTCGGCGAAGTAGGGCACCCGGCCGCCGCTGTCGAGCACCCAGGGGTCGAGTGCGCCCGACCGGGCGGCCCGGCCGCGCACGGCGGGCCGCCTCCGGCCCGTGACCGCCCCGGCCCCACGCTTGCGGGCATCCTCGATCAGGCGCCGCTGCTGCCGGTCCGTCAGGACCAGAGGGTGGCGCGTGGGCCCCGCCTCCGGCTCCGCGACCCGGCGGTCCGCGCCCCGGCTTCCGGCCCCGGCGCGCAGCGGCCCCGGAATCCTGAGCCGCCGCCGGCGCGGCTCCCCGGGGTCACTTCCGGTAGTCGTCGTGGACATGCGCCTTCGCCCTCCCGCTCAGGATCTCGGACCAGAACGCGTCGAACGGCCGGTACTCGCTCGGCCTGGCATCGTGGCGCATGCCGTAGCCGACGGGATAGACGTCCATCCCGGCGATTCCCGGTACGCCCCTGTCGCCGAGCAGGGTGTCGACGGCCCGCTCCCGGCTCTCCTCCGTCGCGATCTCACCCACCCTCAGCGTGAACTCCTTGTCGGCCTGCTCGAAGTCGCTCACCACCAGCAGGCTCGGCGTCCCCTTGCCGGACGGCATGGCGTCGCCGATCCGCGCCAGGCCCCCGAGCACATCCGAACCCCCTTGTGTGCGGGCGCACTTCAGCATGGTGAGCGCGCCCGTGAGCGCCAGGACCCGCGACGACCTGCGCATGCTGTCGCGGTCGGAGGTCTCGTCCCCCGGCGGATCGAGGTCGATGTCCCCGACCCGGCAGGAGGAGGTCTGCGAGGACCGGGTGACCGGGGCGAACGCCAGCGTGCCGCAGTGCCGTTCGGTCAGGAAGGGGACCAGCGTGGACTTGAGTTTCGCCTCGGCGTCGAAGCCCCGGCTGCCGGCCGCTCCGGAACCCGAACCGTCGATGACCAGCCCGCAGGGCGTGCGGAGTTCATCGCCCCCGGAGGGCGAGGAGCAGCCGGCGACGGCCACGAGCGACGCGGCGAGCACCAGGGCCGAGGCGGCGCGCCGGAAGCGGCCGGATCGGTGTGGCGGCCCGGCGACGGGCGGACGGCCGGGCGGGTGGGGCACGTTCATCGCTCTCTCCGTGTTCGTGCGATGGTTCACGGTTTCCTGGAATTCGCCGGTGGTGACCGGTCGCTGCGCGGCGCGCGCCGGTGGCACGACCGGTGTCGGGCGGGTCATCCGCGCCCCCGTCCCGGGCCCGCCGTCGCCCTGTGCGGGGCGGCGGGATCCGCGCCCCGCACGGGCTGGGCGTCGAGGATGGCCAGCGCACGGGTCACCGGGTGTTCGGTCCGGCCCCGGGCCGGGGCGGCCCACAGCCCGCCGTCCACCCGCAGCCAGTCGTCGGTGTGCTGCCAGGACTCGTCGAGAACGATGTGGCCGGGCAGCAGGTGCGGGTGGTCCAGCGGGAACGGCCCCTCCCCGGCACGTGACTGAAGGTTCGTCAGGACCGCTGTCCAGTAACGGGCGAGCCGCTGGTTGGCCTCGTGGGTCAGGACAGCGGCCCGGCCCCGGCACACGCCCGCCGAGGCCCGCCACACACCGATGAGTTCGCCGTACCGGGCGAGGGCGGCCGGCGCGGGGGCCTGCCGCACGTCGTACTGGGTGACCACCCGCACGGACTCGGCGTGGATCCGCGCACACAGCTCGCGTTCGTCGTGCAGCAGCCGCGAGCGCAGCTGGTCGGCCCCGCGCGAGGCACTCGCCCGTATCCCCTGCACATGGGGGGTCAGCAGTTCCGGGTACGGATCGGCGGCGCCCCGCGGCAAGGTGTCCGGGTGCGGCAGCGAAGCGAGCCGGGCCCGCAGACCGGGCGCGTCCCTCCGGCCCTGATACCTGTCGTGGAATGCGATGATCCGGCCGACCCAGGCATACCGGGCCGGACTTCTGAAGCGGTTCGTGTCGATTCTCATGGCGGAATCCCCTTCCCCCGTGCAGCCGCCCTCCGGCAACCGCCTTTTCTCCGTTCGAGCGCGCTCCGGCGGCTTCTCTCGCACGGCATGGTCCGGTCCGTCGCCCCCGCCGCACCCGCCCCTGGCGGTTCACCGGAAGAACCCCGAAGCTGAATCGGGGAACGGAGCGTAGCCGACCGGGTAAGGGAAATTCCCGGCCTTTCGACCGCGCATTCGGCTCCGCGGGAATTTCCCGGAACACATCCGGAAGGGGCCCGGAAAGCGACCGGAACGCACCCGGAAACGCCCGGAAATCCACCGGAAGAAATGTGCCGCGCCCCGCCCGTTCGCTCGATACTCGTTTCGGACGAAGTCTCCGGCGCCTGCTCGGTGTTGCCGGAGCGGACGGCTCGGCGGGAAGGGGGGAGGACGGATGCGGGTCAGGGTCGGCGGGACGCACTTCCCGGTGGAGACGCTGGGGCCGGGCCCACGGCTGGGCATCTGGCTGCAGGGCTGTCCGCTGGCGTGCCCCGGTTGCATGTCGCGGCACACCTGGGAGCCGGAGAACGGCGAATCCATGGACGTGGCGGAGCTGTTGGAGCTGTGGCGGGCCGCGCTCGCCCGCGGCGCCGCGGGCCTGACGGTGAGCGGCGGCGAGCCGCTCGCCCAGCCCGCGGCCCTGGCGGAACTGCTCCGGGGCGCCGCCCTGCTGCGTGCCGCGTGGACCCGCCCCGGCGCGACCGACGACGGCCTCCCCGCCGATCTGCTGGTCTACACCGGTTACGAGGAGCCCGAGTTGGACGCGGCCCGGCGGGCCGCCCTGGCGCCGGCGGACGCCGTGGTGACCGGGCGCTTCCGGATCGCCGAACCGACCGGGCTGGTGTGGCGCGGCTCCGCGAACCAGCGGCTGACGCCGCAGAGCGGCCTCGGCCGGGTCCGGTACGCGCCGCATCTGGACCGGGAGGCGGACGGGCCGACGGTACAGGTCGTCGTGGAGCCGGCGCGGGCGTCCGACGGGCCGTCCGGTCCTCCCTCGGTACGGCTCTTCGGAGTGCCGCGACGAGGAGAACTCACCTATTTCGAAAGGCAGTTGAGAGAGCGTGGGCTACGACTCAGGGGGCGGAGCTGGCGGCCGTGAGGAGTTTCGCCAGTTCGGGGCGCTGGGCCACCAGGTGCACCGTCCAGGACGGATCGCGGCTCAACTCCTCGTGGACGGCCCAGCACAGCCAGCGCGCCGCCTTCTCCGGCGGCAGTCCGTGCCCCGCGCCGAGCAGGGGGAAGCAGAGGGAGGAGAGCGGCGGGTCGTACCTGTCGCGTTCCGCGCGGGCCAGCCGGAAGCTGGCCGAGACCGCCTCGGCGAGGACGTGCGGATCGACTCGATAGCCGTGTCCGTCGCTCGTGGGGGAAGCGACGGCCGCGTGGTGGATGCGGCGCACGCCGCGCTCGGCGAGGGCTCCCGGCGAGGTCGGGACGACGGTGCCGGGGCGCACCGGGAGCCCGGACCGGCCGTGGGCCCGCATCCACTCGACCAGTTCACGGGCGAGGACGTCGTCGACCGTCTCGCCCGCCTCGTCGCGGATCGCGGCGGCCCTGCGCAGCGAGCCGGACACGGTGGAGCGGAACGTCTTGGACATCTCCAGATAGATGTTCTCCGAGGACACCAGGATGTCGATGTCCCGCAGCAGTTCGATGGACGCGACGTGCACGGTGACCCGGTGCACGGCGGCGGCCGACAGCGGTGGTCCGGTCAGCCGGGTCGGCGGGTCGGGCACCGGCTCCGGCGTCCGCGTCACCGGACCGCCTCCGCCACCGTCCGGGCCGGGCGGGCCGGACAGACCGGGCAGACCGGACGGAGGCGGTCCGGTGATGGCCGCCCGCGCCACCGCCAGTACCGCGAGCGCCAGTTCCGCGATCACCTCCTGCTCCTGGCTCTTGCGGAAGCGTTCGGACGTGACGCCGTAGACGGCTGCCGCGGCCTTGCGGCGTTCCTGGCCCGAAACGCCCCGCCAGTCCGGCAGCAGCCCGAAGGTGTGGGCCGCCGCCCTGGCGAGCGGGTCGCCCCGGGTGCCGTCGGCGGACAGGGTGCGTCCGCCGAGATGCCGCACTCCGGCCTTCAGCAGCGTCTCCACTCCGGCGGCCTCGTCGTCGAAACCCCCGCTCAGGCCCGCGGCGACGGCCACTCTGATCAGGGCCTCGGGCCGCAGGGTGCGCAGGCCGGCCAGACCGGGCCGGCGCAGCGCGCGCAGCTCCGCGGCCAGCCGCTCGGCGCCGGGCAGCGGCGGAAGCACCCGGCCTCCGGCACGGGGCGGCTCACCGGGTGGCCCCGCGGTGCCGGGCGATGTCTCCGAGGGCGCGGGCCCGAGGGGTTCTGGAGCGGACGAGGAGGGCTGGGTCTCCTGGCTCATGGCCGACACGATATGCCCGCCCGTCCGCCCGCGGGAGGTCCTCTGGACAACCTTGTCCGGCCGGGCGGTACGGCCACCGTCCCCGCCCGGCCCGGCCCCGTCATCGGAAGGCATGTCGCATGACTGTTCCGCCGCCCACGGAAGTGGAAGTCGACGAGGCCGGAACCGGCTACCGCGATCCGCGCGACGCGGAGACCCGCAAGGGGCTGGACCGGGTGCCGGCCGCACTGGGCGGACGCTTCGACCTCACCCAGGTGCTGAGCAGCGTCCACCGGCCGTCCCAGGCCGTGGTGCTGCGGGTCAAGGACCGGGAGGCCCGGCACGCGTCCGCCGACGTCCCCCTCGTACTGAAGTGGTACCACCACCGGTTCGGCCCCGACCCCGGCGTCCGCCGCGTCCTGGCCGAAGGGCCGGGCGGGCCGGTCGCCGGGCTGCTGGAGAGCGGCACCGCCGACGGCCACCCCTACGACCTGACCCTCTCGTACGGCGAGACCGACCTCGCCCGCTACCACGCCGACCACCCCGGGCCGCTGCCGCCCGCCCTGGTCCGGGCCGTCGTGGAACAGCTCCACGCGGCGCTGGTCGCGGTGCACGCGCGGGACATCGTGCACCGCGACGTCACGCCCGACAACATCATGGTGCGGATCCAGAACGAGGACCGGCCCGAACTGGTGCTGATCGACTTCGGCGCGGCGGTGCACGAGCCGCAGCACGACCGGCCGCGCCGGCGCGGCTGGGTGGGCAAACCTCTCTACCTCGCACCGGAGGCGGCCCCGCACCGGCAGGCCGTGACCCCCGCCGTCGACTGGTGGTCCCTCGGCATGGTCGTCGCCGAACTGGCCGGCGGCAGCCACCCGATCGACTTCCGCGGCGACGAGGAGGTGCTGACCGAGGTCGCCACCCACGACCCCGAACTGCCCCTGGTGACCGACCCCCGCCTGCTGATGCTCTGCCAAGGACTGCTCACCCGCGCACCGGAGCACCGCTGGGGCGGCGATCAGGTGGCGGCCTGGCTGCGGGGCGAATCCCCACCGACGGCACCCCGCACGTCCGGTGCCGCACCGCACCACCTCCCGCCCCGGCGCACGCTGCGCCCCTTCCCCTTCATGGGCCGGGAGGTCACCGGCGCCGAGGAACTGGCCCGACTCCTGGACGTCAACCGCCTCGCCACCGGACGACTGCTGGGGCGCCGGAACCGGCGGGCCGAACTGGTCGAGTGGCTGGGCCAGTTCATCGACTCCCCCGGCCGCAGCTCCGAGGAGAGCGAACGGCTCGTCGCCCTGCGCGCGGAACTCGCCGAACCGCCGGACGCCCGGACCACCGCTCGGCTGATCAACTGGCTGGGCCCGCGACTGGAGGTCTCCTACCACGGGGTCCCCCTCGACACCCTGGGCATCCGGCAGCTGACCGAGGCGGTCACGGACGGCGACGCCGAGGCCCGCGCGGTACTGACCGATCTGCTGCGGCACGAACTGCTGCCCCTGCTCGCCGAACGTCCGGGCGGCGCCGGACTCGACGAGGTGCACCGGCGGTGGTCCGCGCACCGGGCCGCCTGGCGGCCGCTGACCGACGAGATCCTGTCGCGGCGCGGCGGACCCCGCGACCGCGGCGCCGCCCGCGCCCGGCTGCGCAGCACCGATGCCGTCGACGCGATGCTGCTGCGGCTCGCCCACGAACCGGGGCGGGTCACGGCGGAACTGGCACGGGGGGCCGCCGCGGTGCGGGCCGCCCTGGCCGTGCCCGTCGACTGGTACACCCGGCTCGCCGCCGATCCGGACGACGCCCTGCGGCTGATCATCGCCCGGCTGCTGACCGGTGTCGCCACCGACGAGGCCGCGGCGCGCCACGGGGAGCTGGCCGAGGCGGAGGCCGCCCGGCTGCTGGCCGCCGACCAGGACGCCACCCTTGTCTGGCTGCGTCGGCTGGAACGCCCGGCGATGCTGGGCTGGGCGCTGCTCGGGGCCACTACGGCCACCGTGCCGTGGGGGTTCGTGATCGGCCTCGCCGATGTCCTCGGACGGGCCTCCCAGCAGGCGGTCGTACTCGCCTGGGCGCAGGCCCTGCCCGCCGCCGCCGCGGTGTTCGCCCTGGAGCTGTCCGCCGCGGCGTTCATCGGCCCGCCCCACTACCACCCCCGGCGGTCGCTCGCCGGGCGGCTGATCGCCACGTCGGAGCGCCCCGCCCGGTTCGCCCGGTCCCGCGGCCTGCGCACCCTGCTGCCGTCGGCCGCGCTGCTGGCCGCGGCGGTGGCCCTGGGGATCTACGCCGTCACCGTCGCGCCCTGGGCCTGGCCGATCGGCACCGTCGTGGCACTCACCGTCTGGACGGTGCACCGCACGGTCTCCTGGCGCCGGGAGCTGAGCCGGCTGCGCGCCGGGCGGGCCGCGGACCGCACCGGCCGTCCGCGGGGCGTCGTGCCCGCGGGCCCGGCACGCGCGTACCGGCCACACCATCCGCTGCCGCCGCCCGGAGGAGACCGATGAGCACCGGAGTCGCCCTGCCCTCGATCAGCGAGGTGTTCCCCGCGGTGGACTACGCACCGGCCGGCCAGTCGGTCGGCGATCTCGTCCCGCACGCCCAGGCCTTCGCGCACCCCGGTGTCGCCCATGTGCCAGGGGCCGCGGACGCCGTCCACCAGGCCGCCGGGCACCTGACCGACGCGGCGGCCCACGGTCTGCATGAGCTCCTCGCCCCGGCGGCCGTCGCCCTGGGAGCGCTCAGTGGGGCGCTGCTGGCCGGACGGGCCGCCCTCGTCACCACCCAGGTGCTCGCGGCGGCGGCCGTACGGGCCGCCGAGGAACAGGCGTGCCTCGAACGCCGGCAGGAGGCGTCCGCCGCTGCGGCCCAGCAGTGGGAGGTCGCCGCCTTCGCCGCCGCGCGGGCGAACGCACGGCGGGAGGCACTGCTCGCACGGGTAAGGCGGGCAGCGCGGGCGGCCCCGCCCGGCACTCCCCCGCCGCCGCCCCCCGGGCTCCCCGGCCCCCTCGGCCCGGTGGGCATGCCCCTGGCCCGGCTGCGCGAGCGACTGGCCGTCCTGGACGAGCGGATGCGTCACGCCGAGGCCGCGCACGCCGACTGGGTGCAGCGGGCGAGCCGGAACGTCTTCGCCGGACCGGAGGACGACGCCTGGCAACGTGAACTGCGGGCCCGGCGCGCCTCGGTGCTGCACGAGCACCGGTCGCGGCCGGACGCCGCGCGGGACGCGGACCCCTCCGTCGCGCGCCGGGAGGACGAGGCCCTGCCGCAGCCGCCCGCCGCCGAGGAACTGCGGCACGAGGACGCCGTGCGGATCGGGGCCGAACTGCTCGCCCGGCTCGACGTGGCCGCCACCGCCGAGGACGCCGCACCGGCCACCGCCGCGGTGCGGCACGCGCTCGCCGCCGCCGCGACCCGCCCGCTCAAGGCCCGCACCCATCTGCGCGAGGCACGCCGCTTCGTCGCCGACACCAACCGTGCCGTCCGGGCCCGCCGGGCCGCCGAGGAACGGGCCGCCGCACAGCTCCACTTCCTGGAGACCACGGCCCCGCAGGGCACGGACCCGCTTCCGCCGGCCCCGGCCGAGACCGCGCTGCTGCGCCGGGTGCTCGACGAGGGCCGCCGACTGGAACCCCACGAGCAGCAGCAGGTGGACGACCGGGTGTCGGAGCGGCTGGCGGAGCTGGAACGCCGGTACGTCGAGCGGATGCTGCGGCTCGCGATCTCCGGCACGGACCGCTCCGAGGGCCGGGGGGCCGACTCGTCGCACCCACGCGACCGGCTCGTCCGCTTCGACTGGACGCCGCCCGGCTGGGGCGAGGAGCACTGGCTGCGGATCGTCCTGGACGGGGAGCACGCGCGGGTGGCCACCATGCGCCGCGAACGGCCCGGTGCGCGCGACAGCGCCGCGCTCGCCCGGGACGCCGAACGGTGCCACCGGGCCGGCGACCACGTGGACCGGCTGCGGGAGATCGCCCGACAGCTCGGCGTCGCCCTGGACTTCGTCTTCGAGGAGAGCGGCACCGTACCCGGAACACGGGGCGAGGAAGGCGTTCTCGTGCTCGACGAGGACACCGTGGGCGCGCGGCCGGAAACGTCCGGGAACACGCACGACGGAAAACGGCGCCGGGACGAGGACCGGCCCAGGCACCGCACGGCTCCGGCCGGCGACCGCTGACCCCACCGGTCGGCCGACGCCCCGCCGTCGCGGAAAACGTGAACACGATCGAGGATGCGGAGGAAGGGTGTGGACACCCACAGCACCGAGGACACGCGGTCCCACGACTACCGCAAGCACCGTCCGGGCCACGACGGACCGCCCGCCGAGGTCCGGGACGGCACGGAGGAGGGCGGGCCGGAGCGTGCGGTGCCGCTGTTCGTCGAGGAGCTGACGAGCACGCTGGGCGTGCACTCCCAGTACGTCCTGCACGGCAACATCCAGGACCTCCACCTGGTGCGTCACCGTTCCCGGGACGCCCACCACCCGTTGGTCGAGGTCGTGTGGAACGCCCTGCGCAGGCTGGGGTACCAGGCGCTGATCCGCTACGACCAGATCCGGGGCTTCCGCGTCGTCACGGGCCCCGAACAGCTGATGGTCGAGGAACTGCTGCATGTCACCCGGCAGTCCGGCGGCCGGGACCGGCACCGCCCGCCGGTCCTCATGGAGATCGAGCCGCTGCTCCACGGCATCGTCACGGGCTGGGCCGAGCACCGGCGCGCCGGCCACGGCAACGGCCGGTCGGCGGCGCCCCTCCGGGTCGCCCTGCTCGTCGAGCACGCCGCCCGGCTGACCACCGATGTCACCCGGCTCACCGAGTCCGAGCGCGACTTCTTCGTGGCCTGCCTCAAGCTCGCCGAGCAGGCCGCGCCGGTCCCGCTGCCGCCGGGCGTGCTGTCGCCGTCCGCGAGCCGCGGCGCCGCACCGCTGTTCAACCCGGTCATCTGGCTCACCGAGGGCGAACGCGATCTGCCGAACTGGCTGGTCTCCGGGAGCGAACGCATCCGCACCATCGCGGTGCCGGACCCGGACGCCGACGAACGCCGGCGGATGGCCGCCCTCCTGCGGCACGAGCACACCGGGCCGGACGACGACGGGCACCGCACCGGTGGCGGGGTGACGGGCAAGGACCCGGTGGACGCCTTCGCACGGGCGTCCGTCGGGCTGCCGCTGCGGGCCATGCGGCAATCCCTCGACCTGGCCCTCTCCCGGGGCATTCCGTTCGGCGCCATGCCCGACGCGGTACGGATGTACCGGCTGGGGGTGGAGAAGAACCCGTGGCGGCGCGACGAGATCCGGCAGCGGATCATCAAGGGCGAACGCACCGTGCCGGAGCGGGTGCTCGGTCAGGAGGCGGCCGTCTCCATGACGCTGGACATCCTCAAGCGGGCCGCGATGGGGCTCTCGGGCTCCCAGGCCACCAACCCGGGCCACCGGCCGCGTGGCGTGCTGTTCTTCGCGGGCCCCACCGGCACGGGCAAGACCGAGCTGGCCAAGGCCGTCGCCTCGGTGCTGTTCGACAGCGACCAGGCGTATCTGCGCTTCGACATGAGCGAGTTCTCCTCCTCGCACTCGGCGGACCGCCTGGTGGGGGCCCCGCCCGGATACGTGGGGTACGAGGCGGGCGGAGAGCTGACGACCGCGGTGCGCGGCAATCCGTTCCGGGTGATCCTGTTCGACGAGATCGAGAAGGCCGACAAGGGAGTTCTCGACAAGTTCCTCCAGGTGCTGGAGGACGGCAGGCTCACCGACGGGCAGGGCGTCACCACGTACTTCAGCGAATGCGTGCTGATCTTCACCTCCAATCTGGGGGTGCAGCGCACCGACCCGCAGACCGAGGAACGGGAGTGGATCGTCCGCCCGGGAACCCCGTACCGGGAACTGGCCCGGACCGTGCGGCTGAACGTGAAGCGTCACTTCGAGCACGTCATCGGCCGGCCCGAGCTGATGAACCGGCTCGGCGGCAACGTGGTGGTCTTCGACTTCATCTCCGGCGAGGTGGCCGAACGGATCATGAAGCTCCAGATCGACAACATCCGGCGCCAGTTGCTGGCCGAGCACAGCATCTCCCTCGAACTCTCCCCGCACGCACGGGCCCAGCTGACCGAGTACTGCACGCACGACCAGTGGAACGGCGGCCGGGGCATCGGCATGACGCTGGAGACGCACCTGATCAACCCGCTGGCCCGCGCCCTGTTCGCCGACCCGGCGATCGGTGCGGGCTGGACCGTGTCGGTGCGGGAGGTCCACGAGCGCGACGACGGCCGGGTGGAGATCCGTATCGATACGTCGCCCGGCTTCTTGCCCGGTCAGCGATGACCGCGCCGGTCCGGGGCACCGACGGGGACCGGGACGACGGGCACGACGGTTACGAGGGGTACGACGGGTACGACGACGACTGGGAATCCGTACCGGACGAGGAGGTGCGCGGTCCGGTCCAGCCTTCCCCGGACACCGCCGCCGGCGTGCGCTGCCCCGGCTGCGCGGCTCTCGTGCCGCCCGGGACCGCGCGCTGCCCACGCTGCCTGGCCCGGATCGGCGGCGAGGGCGGCGGGACGGCGCCGCCCGGCACCCGGGTGGTGCTGCACTTCGACACCCTGGCCCTGTCGCTGCCCGTCCTGCCCGGGGAGCTACTGAGGCTCGGCAGGGACCCGGACTGGGCCCCCGCCTCGGCCGGTGCCTTCAAGGACCTGCCCGTCGTGTCCCGTCGGCATGCCAGTGTGAGCGTCGATCCCGACGGCACGGTCTGGGTCACCGAGGAGACCGACGGAACCGTGAACGGCACCTGGGTGAACGGCGGTCACCTCCTGCCGGGTGAACGGCACCGGCTGCGCCACGGCGACCGCCTCCAGCTGGGCCACCGGGTCGGCTGCACCGTCCGTATCACGGGGGACCGGCCCTGCTGAGGCGGCGCCGCTCCGTCCCGGCCGGGGCGGAGCGTCAGTCCGGCCACGGCGAGGAGATCACGGCCCGGAGCGGGTTGAGCAGCCGGTTCGCCTCGGCCAGGCCCTCGGGGGAGTCGAGCCGCAGGCTTCGGTCCGGGTCGGTGTCCAGCGGTGTCTCCCCGCAACGGTCACCGAAGAGCTGCAGGGCGCTCCTCGGCCGACACCGCTTCGACTCCCAGACCAGACCGTGCGTCTCGGAGGCGTGCTCACGCATCAGCCGCACCCAGTAGCGGGTCTTCGGATAGTCCCCGGCCTCGGAGTCGACCAGCCAGGAGTCCTGCCAGACGGCGGCCAGGCCCTCGGCCGTCGCCAGTTCGACGAGCGACAGCTCGCGGGTGGTGCGCACCACCGAGAGCGTGTACCTGGACGCCTGCGCCCACGGGACCAGCCGCACCGCCGTGCGGTCCTCGAAGTCGACCGCGCGCAGCAGGACTTCGCAGAGCGCGGTGACCGGGTCGAGCGCGGCGTAGAGGAACGGGTAGGGGTCCTGTTCGGTGGCGTCGAACCGGTTGCCGCGGAAGTACGGATGGGCTTGGTTGGGGTTGAAGGACTCGGGGCCGAAGCCGTTCTCGTGGCAGCGCCAGAGCTCGGTCCCCGCGGGCAGGACGCGCAGCAGGGGCCGCATGGCGACGCCGGTGGGCGGGATCTGGTCCATCAGCCCGCCACCAGTTCGAGTGCGGCCCGCGCGAGGTCCTCGTCGGGGACGGCGCCGAGGAGTTCGGCCGGGATTCCCGCCAGCCGACCGTTGCCGCCGAGCCACCAGTCCGCGGCACCCCAGGGGTCCTTGTCGGCCATCAGGATGTGGTTGATACGGCGCACCACCGGCAACGGCTCGGTCGTGCCCGGGGCGAACTGGAACCGGGGATACCGGTCCCCGGCCCCGGGATGGCGCAGTCTGATGAGACCGGCGGCCGCGGGGTCGTCCGCGGTTTCCGGGGCGAGTTCCGCCGGGCCCAGGGCCGGGGTCTCCCACAGCCGTTCATGAGCGGTACGGAGCAACTCCGCGGGGCCGGGCGGAGGGTCGGCGAACAGGTCGAGGAGTTCGCCGAGCAGCGCCCGGTCGACCGTCGGGGCGGGCGGGGCGTCCGCGTAGCGGACCGTGCCGCTCAGCTCCCGGGCCACCGGGTGGCCGGAGGGCAGGGCGCGCAGTTGCAGCCGCAGGCCGCGCAGGGCCCGTTCGACGGCCTTGCGGTCACCGGCCGCCGCGAGGTCGTTCAGACCGTCGCACAGCCGTGCGCGCCGGCCGCCGTCGAGAGCGGCGAGCGTCATCGGCCAGTGGGTGCGGAGCAGGGAAAGGAACGCGTCAGGGGTCATCTCCGTGCTTCTCCTTTCACGGGGCGAGCGGGGCGGACGAGGCGGACAGGGCGTGCGAGGCGGACGGGGCGGACGTAGGCGTGCCGGGGGCGCCGTCCTGGCCGGCCGGTCGCGGATTGCCCTGGTGGATGAAGGCGGCCCAGGCGAACGGCACCGACAGGTCCAGCTCGGCGGCCGCACGGCCGAGTTCGGGCGTCAGACCGCGCACGGTGTCCCGTCGGCCGGGCGGCGCCAGCATCCAGCGCTGGGCGGCCCGCAGCGCGTCCGGCGGGGCCAGCCCGGCGCCGAGACGGTCGTGGAAGACGGTCATCAGTACCGAGCTGGCCACGTCCGGGACGGTCCAGCGGGAACCCACCACGTCGGCGGCCAGCCGGTGTGCCAGGGCCGTGGTCAGTGTCAGCGCCTCGTCGTGGTCGCGGGCGCTGAGGTCCGTCTCGCAGGCGCTGAGCACGACCAGGGGGCCGCCCGCCCCCTCCGTACGGTCGAACGGTGTGTCCAGCAGCGCGGTGACCGTGAGTCTGCCCGCCTCCGGTTCCGTGCCCTGCGGCCAGCCGAGTTCCAGCGCGGAGGCGGTGGGGTCGGAACCCGCCACCCCGTGGCAGGCCAGGTGCACGAGGGCGACGCGCCCGGTGTCCCGTCCGGGCCCCGCCCCCAGCAGCGCCAGCACTTCCTGCGGGGTGCCCTCGGGCGGTTCCGGGGTCAGGTCGCGGGTCATCAGGGTTCCGTACAGGGCGGCGTCCGGGTAGTAGGTGTCGGCCAGGGCCAGAATCTCGTCCTCGGCACCGTCCAGGTCCCAGCCGGGAACGCACACCAGCGCCTGTCCCAGGGCGGCCGGCAGTCGTTCCCGGCCGGCCGACCGTGCGAACTCCCGTCCGGACGCGGCGTACGCGAGGACGGCCAGCTCACACGCCCGTACCGTGCCGGGCCTGCCGTCCGGTGCCGGGCCGTGCCCGGGTGCCGGGGGGACCGTGAGCAGGGCCGCCTGCCAGGGCACCACACCGAGGTTCCCGCAGGCGACCAGGGTCAGCCGGACCGGTTGTGGCGCGGGTTGCGTCGCGGGGCCGCCCGCCAGGCCCGACTCCGCGAGTCCCCTTTCCCACAACGCGAGTTCGTCGAGGACGGGGGCCATCACGGTCTCGCCCGCCCAGGCACACAGCGCGTCCAGTGCGGCCTCCCAGCGCTGCTGTCCCCGCCGGGCCGTGGCGTGCTGGGCCGCGGCGTCCAGATAGCCGTCGAGCGGGGCCCGGCCCTCGGCGGACAGACCGGGCAGGGGCAGCGACCGGGGCGGCTGCCCCGGGACCAGCAGCACGGCGGAGCCGTCCGCGCCTCCCTGCCCCGGCAGGAGGTACACCAACGCGTCGATCCCCGCGCGCCCGGCGGCGGCGACCAGCTCGGACACGGCGGGAATCCGCCCGGGGACGTCCTCCCCGTCGGCGGGGCGCAGCAGTTCCAGGGCCCGGCGACGCAGGGCGCTCGGCAGTTCCGGGCTGCCGAACGACGCGCCCAGCACGACCTCCGCCAGCTCCGACCGGCTGCCTCCCGCGCGGGGCCCGGTCGTTCTCCGGGAGGTTTCCCGGCGCCACCTGTCGGCCAGTTCGTGCTCGCCGCGCTCCGCCAGCCGTTCGGCGACCGTGGCCGAGACCGCCGCCGCCCCGAGGACCAGGGCCCGTCCCTCCTCCAGACAGGCCACCGCGTCCGCGGGCCGCCCGGCACGGACCGCCCAGCCGGCGGCGGCCAGCGCGCGGCTTGCGCCGGTCCTGGCGACCTGGAGGCCGTGCTGGACGCCCTGCTGGAGCAGGACGTCGTCGGCAATGGTGCGGAGCGAGTGCCGGGCGCTCTCGACCGCCCTGACCAGGTCGTCCCCTCCGTGGGCGGCTCGCCGCCCGTACGCGTCGGCCAGCTGCCAGTGCATGGCGGCGGCCGACCCCCCGCTCACCCCCGTCAGCTCCTCCTCGGTGCACTCCAGCTCGGTGATCATCTCGTCCAGGACGGACGGATCGCCGGTCATGCCGTACACCGCGTCGAGGGCCAGCCCGATCGCCTGCCGTGCCCGCACCCGCTGGTCGACCATGACGGGCGCACCCAGCAAGGTCGCCCGGGTCCGCCGGATGCCTTCCTGGATACGGTCGACGGAGGGTTCGAGGAAGGAGCTGAAGGTCAGCAGCGGCGCCCAGCTCATGTCGAGCATCGGCTGTGCCAGCAGTGGTACGTCCGGGCTCGTCAGCGCCTGTTCCTGGTAGTGCACCGCACTGCGCAGCGAGTCGATGCTGCCGGTGAGCCAAGCGAGGGAGAGATGGACCACGCCGAGCTCGTAGAGCGGGATGAACGACCACTCGGTGTCCTCACAGGCGTCCAGAATGTCGAGGAGTTCTCCCACCAGCGCTTCGAGCGTCTCCGTATCGCCGGCCTCATCGCCGGCCTCGCCCACCCCGGTCGCCCGTATGTGGATCCGCAGACACTGATTGATCATCAATGCTTCGTTCAAGCCCGGCAGTTCGGGCAGAGCATCGGCCGACATCCCCTCACCGGGGGTCAGGAGATCCTCCAGAACCGCCTGCGCCTCCTCCAGGTCCTGGAGGCTCCCGCCGACCAGCATGGCGCCGACCAGGGCACCGGGCAGCATGCTCCGCGCCATCCAGGCCATCTTGTCGTCCGAGCCCGCCGCGGCCTCGCGGATCAGCCGCAGCGCCTCCTGGAATTCCTCCGGACGGCCGGTGCGGATTCCGAGCCCCATCGCGCCGAGTGCGGACAGGAATTGATCACCGGGCTCCGCCCCCTGCCCGGGGTCACCCAGCCTGGTCAGCAGCTCGGCGAATTCGTCCGGTGCGAGCACGCCCGGCCGGTCCATCTCGGCGAGCAGGGCCACGATGTCGCGCATGTTGTCGTCCGAATCCGGTGCCGACAGGGCGGAGACGGCCCGAGCCAGTTCCGGCAGGGCCGACGGACGCCCGTCCTGCGCCGCCGGGCCGCCGCCCACGGCGGCCGGTTCCTCGCCCGCCAGGTCCGCCGCATCCGATGCCGGACCCTCGCCCGCCAGGTCCGTCGCATCCGATGCCGGGCCCTCGTCAGCCAGTCCCTGTGCGCTGGATCTGACCAGCGGCATCAGCGTCCGCACGACGGAGCCCAACGGGCCGGAGGGCATCATCGGGCCGAGGTCACCGGCGAGCATCTGCTCGCACATGGCCGCCAGACCCCGGGCATCGCCCCCGTTCAGCGCCTCGGCGTACGCGCTCATCATCGAGAGGCCCTGGAGGACGGGGGGCGCGGCTCCGCCGATCTCCTCCACCAGCTGCTGGATTTCGGGAAGGGCTTCGACGATGCCGGCACCGCCGAGCTTCTCGGGCTTGCCGATCTGCATCAGCAGCGAGAACCCGTCCAAGCCGATCGCGCTGTCGAAGCGGCCCGGAGCGACGCGCACCGCCGGGCCCAGCAGCAGGGCGACGAGTTCGCGCGCGGCCCCCAGGTGGTCGCCCGGTGCGAGGAGACCGGACGCGCGGGCCCCACGCAGCAGGCGTATCGCCTCGTGCCGGTCGGACTCCTCCCCGTCGGCCGCCCACCGCGAGCCGGTCAGTGTCCCGAGCCGGGCCGCCACCGCCTGCCCCAGCGGATCGCCCGGCAGGTCCCGTTCGAACTCCGTGCCCAGGAAACGCAGTTCGGCTATCAGCGCGTCACGTTCCGCTCCCTGCGGGCCCGTCGGCGCGGCGACCGCCGCGGGCAGTGCCCGCGCTCCCGCCGCCCGGCGGATCGCGCCGGCCGCCCGCTCCCGCAGCCCGGCGTCGTCGGTGTCGTTCAACACCCCTCCTCCCGCCGCCCGTTCGGGCAGTCACGGCGCCCCCCGAGTCGATGCGGGGCCCTGTTGCGGACATGATGCCCACGGGCACCGGTCGCCAGGACCGTTTCGCGGCAGCCGCCGGAATACGTCCCATAATCGACCGGAAACCGGACAACAACCCTCCGGCCAGCGGTGATTCCGGCACCGAGCGGCGGCACGGCACCGACGCACCGCCGACGGCGTACCGCGCCGACGCCTCCGCGCCCGGACAGGGCCCGGCCTTCTGGCAGCATCGGAAACCGGACGCGAGCCACTGACGTCCGCCGCCCCGCCCACGGGAGACGCCTCATGCCCGAGCCCGCCCCGCCCACGCGAAACCCCCCGACGGACCCCGCTCGTACGGGGCGTGCGTCCGCCCTCCCGTACGAAGAGGTCACGGAGCCCGGCTACCCCGCCTCGTACACCGTCGGCCTGCGCATCGAAGCCACCGGGGACGGAGCCGTCCTGACCGGCACCTGCCCGCGCTGCCACTGCGCGACGGTCTACACCTGGACGCGTTCCGTCGTCCGGGCCGCGCCGCGCACCGGCCGGCCCCGGCGCACCGGCACGGGGCTCGTCCCGGTACCGGTGCTCTGCGTCTGCACGACCGAGCATCCTGGCCGGCCCGGCGACGAGGAGGGCTGCGGGGCGTACTGGAACATCCTGCTGGAGAGGGAGCGGAGATGACCTGGCGTGCCGTACCGGGACCGGCCGGGGTCCCGGCCGACCGGCTCGCGGCCCGCCATCACCGCGCCCTGCTGCGCCGGGAACTTCCCCGGGTCCGGGAGTCGGCACTGGCCTGGCGCAACGGCCTCGCCGCGCTCCTGGCCGGGCTGGTCGGATTCGGCCTCCTCCGGGGCCGCAGCGACATCGGCTCGCTCGCCGCCCCGTACGCCGTCGCCGTCGGCCTCGTGCTGCTCCTCGCGCTCCTCTGCGGCGCCGCGGGGAGCCTGTCGCTGCTGCGCGCCGCCCACGGCCGTCCGGCGGCCGCGGGCGACACCGGTGCGTTCCGGGTCGACCACGTCGCCGAGGACCACACCGAGGCGCTGCGCGCCGCCCAGGCCCTCGCACGGGGCGTGCCGTTCACTCTCTGCTGTGCCGCGCTGCTCATCGCGGCCGTGGGGATCACCTGGTACGGGCCGTCGAAGGAGGGCCCCCGCGTCTCGGTCACCACCCCCGCCGGAACGGTCTGCGGGGAACCGCTGCGCACCCACCGGGGCCGGATGACGCTCAGGACCGACGCGGGCCAGGTGGTGGCGGACCTGACCCGGGCCACCACGGTGCACGCGGTGCTGTCGTGCGCCCCGCCGCCGGCGAACGGCTGACAGCGGGGCGCGGCAGGTCGTCGGGCGGCACGTGCGGGTGCGTGCCGCCCGCGTTCACGCACGGGGGCGGATGTCCTCGTGCGTGTAGAAGATGTAGAAGGTGGTGATGAACATGCCGAGGCCGACCGCCAGTCCCAGCGCCGAGGACCGCAACACGCTCGAATCGGTCAGCCCGACCAGCAGGCCGACCGCCGCAGCCGTCAGCGCGCCGTAGACCACCGCCCGCACCAGGGGCAGCATGGCGTGCTGGATCCGGCCCAGCGCGAAGCACAGGACGGCGAGCACCACCGCGGTGATCAGGCCGTACCAGAACTGCCGGCCACCGCTCGCGCCGTTGTTGCGGAGGATGAACGAGGCGTAGAGGCCGTACGCGGCACCCAGCGTGACGGGTATCGCCCAGGAGAGCGCGCTGTGCCCGCGTGCCTGTGCCCTCGGCCCGGTCCGTCCGCGGGTCGGCATTGCTGCGTGTGTGGACATGGCGGAGTTCTCCTTCCGTCGCCCCTGTTTCCTTCCAGGGCACACCCGGCCGCGCCGCCCGGCAACTCGGATGGCCCACAACCCGGGGCGCGCCGCCCGTCCACGGGATTCCCTGGGAGGGTGCGGACGTATCTCTCGGCGGGTCTCTCGGTGGTGCTGGTGGTGCTGCTCGCCGTCCTCGTCCCGGTCGGCGCGCTGTCCGCCTGGGTGGATCTGGAGATCGACAACACGGACCGTTACGTCGACGCGGTGGCCCCGCTCGCCTCCGACGCCGATGTGCAGAACACCGTCACCGACCTCATCACCGACGGGGCGATGCAGCAGATCGACGCCGGGCCGCTCCAGAACACCGTGCGGGACTTCCTGCGCCAGGCGGTGCTGTCCTTCACCACCACCGACGCCTTCCAGGACGCGTGGAACGCCGCCAACCGCACCGCCCACAAGGCCGTCACCGCCGCTCTGAACGGCACCACCGGCGAGGCCGTGACCATCGATCTGGCGCCCGTGACCGAGCGGGTCAAACAGAATCTGGAGGAGAACGGGGTGCCGTTCGCCGACCGGATCCCGGTCCAGCACACCGACATCACGCTCATCTCCGCCGGCCGCGCCGACCAGCTGCGCCAGACCTTCCGCCTGCTGCGGACCGGCAGCGTCTGGCCGGCCGTGGGCACGCTCGTGGTCGCCGTCCTGGCCGTGGTGGTGGCCTGGGCGCGCGGCGGCGGCCCGGGGCGCAGGCGCTCCGGGCTCGCCGCGCTCTCCGCCACCGCCCTGGCCGGGCTCGGCCTCGCGCTCGGGGCGCTCATGCTGCGCGCGGTGATCGCGTACACCCGCGACCGGGTGCTGTCCGAGGTGCCGGACAGCGAGACGGCGGGGGTGGCGGCGGTGTACGACGCGCTGACGGGCTCGCTGCGCACGACGGTGTGGATCGTGTGCGCCGCGGGGCTGGCGGTGGCGCTGTGCGCGGGGCTCGTACGGCTGCGGGCGGGCCGGGGACGGCGCGCCCCGGGCTCGACGTGCGGCGGCGGGCGGGCCGGGGAAGAGTGGATCTCATGACTGCCGGATCGGGGGCGACTGAGAGGTCATCCGCATGCGAGCCATAGCCGTCGGCGCGTTCCGGGCCGACCCCGCACTGGTGGAGATACCCAAGCCCGAGCCGGAAGCCGGAGAGGTACGGGTCAGGATCGAGTACGCCGCGCTCAATCCGTCCGACTGGCAGGCCGCACAGGGTGCCCCGGACGACGGACCGGCGCAGCGCGTGTTCCCGATGGTCATCGGCGTGGACTTCGCCGGCCGGGTGGACATGATCGGCAGCGGCGACAACCGTTTCCGGGTCGGCGACCAGGTCTTCGGCCGGGTCGCCCGGCCGAACGCGGCCGGGGGCGGCACGTACTGCGACTACGTGTCCGTGCCGCAGGACTCCGCCATCACCGTCGTCCCGCCCGGCCTCCCCCTCCGGGCCGCGGCCGCGCTGCCCTCCGCCGGGATGACGGCCGCCCAGATCCTGGAGATCGCGGTGCTCCGCGGCCACGAGAGCCTGCTGGTCGTCGGTGCGGCGGGCGGCGTCGGCAGCTATCTGACCCAGCTCGCCTCGGCCCGCGACATACGCGTGATCGCCGCCGTGCGCGGCGACGAGCGCAGGCGGATGACGGAGCTGGGCGCCGCCGTCACGATCGACGTCACCGACCGCCCGCTCGAAGCGGCGGTACGGGAGAGCTGCCCGGACGGCGTCGACGCACTGGTCGACCTGGTCTCCACCACCCCGGACTCCTTCGCCGCCCATGCCGCCCTGGTACGCGGCGGCGGCATCGCCCTCACCACCCGGGGCGTCGCCGTCGGCGCCGCCCTGCCCGCGGGCGTGACCGGCATCGACTTCCGGCTCGAACCCACCCCGGTCCTGCTCGACGTCCTGGCCGCGGGCGCCGCCGAAGGTGTGCTGCGGGTGCCCATCGACATCGAACTCCCGCTGGAGAAGGCCCCGCAGGCCCTCGACCGGAACCGGACGGGCGGCGCACGCGGCAAGACCGTCATCGCGCTCTGAGCCCCCGCCCGTACACCGCCCACCTCCCCCGAAGGAGACGAGACGTCATGGACGACCGGGAACGCGACATCATCGACGACATCGGCGGGCTCATCTCCGAGGAACGGAGCCTGCGCGACCGCTCCACCCGGGAGATGGGCCTGAGCGCGGACGAGAAGTCACGGCTGCGTACCGTTGAGGTACGGCTCGACCAGTGCTGGGACCTGCTGCGACAGCGCCGTGCACTGAGCGAGTTCGGCGAGGATCCGTCCACGGCGGAGGTCCGGCCCGCCGACGAGGTCGAGGGCTACCGCAGCTGACCGTACGACTCAGGGGGACGCGTTGACCGACACGGAGGCCGCATCCGGACGGCGGCGCGCGACGCCACCCCCCTGGCTGCTCAGCGGACTGCGCCCGCAGTCGTCCACACCCATCGCCTGGGCGGCGGTCCTGCGCGCCTCCATATCCCTGGCCGCACCGCTCGCCGTCGGCTTCGCGCTGGACCGGCCGGTGTACGGCGCGCTCGTCTCCATGGGCGCGCTCTCCGGCGTCATCGGCGACACCGCCGACGCGTACCGGATGCGCATCCTCAACATCGCCGTACCGCAGCTCTTCGGCGCGCTCGGCATCATGCTCGGCACGCTGGTGTACGGAACCGGCTGGGCGGCCGTCGCCGCGCTGACCCTGGTCGGCCTGGCCTCCGGAATGATGTCGACGATCGGCGCCGTCGCCTCCGTGTCCGGGCTGCTGCTCCTGCTCAACGCGGTGGTCGGCGCCGGACTCCCGATGCCGGAACCCTGGTGGGTGGCGCCGCTGCTGCTCACGGTCGGCGGTCTGTTCGTCCTCGCCCTGACCCTGCTGGCCTGGCCGCTGCGGCGGAAGCTTCCGGAGCGCGTCGCGGTCGCGGGCACCTACCTCGCGGTCGCCGACCTGCTCGCCGCCGCGGGCACCGACGCGTACGAGGACCAGCGCCACGCCGTCACCCAGTCCCTCAACACCTCCTACGACCTGATCCTGGCCCGCCGGGCCCGCTACCACGGCCGCAGCAACGCCATGGTGCGGCTGCTCGCCCAGCTCAATGTCGTCATCCCGCTCGTCGAGGCGGCGCCCGCCGTCCATGTGCGCCGGCTCACGCTCCCGGACGAGATCCCGGCGGCGGTACGCGAACTGGCCGCCGCCGTCGAGGAGAGCCGCACCGGCCGCCCCGGACTCACCCTGCCCGCACCGGACTCGCCCGCCACCCGGGCGGTGGACAGCGCCCTGCGGCACGCGGCGGTCGTCGTGCACAAGGCCGACCCCGACCCGTACAACGTCGACGACCGGCTCGGCCGCCCCGCCGTCCTCGGGGTACGGATCCGGCGGGCCACCCGCGACGTACTGCTCTCCGGGGCCTCGTGGCGGTACGGGCTGCGCCTGGCCCTCTGCATCGGCCTGGCCCAGGCACTGACCTCGCTGATCCCGGTGCCGCGCTCCTACTGGGTCGCGCTGACCGTCACGTTCGTCCTCAAGCCCGACTTCGGCTCGGTGTTCTCGCGGGCCGTGCTGCGCTCGGTGGGCACCGCGGCCGGTCTCGTGATCGCCGCACCGGTGCTCGCCGCGGTGCCGATCGGCTGGTGGGACGTGCCGGTGATGGTGGTGCTCGCCGCGCTGATCCCGGCGCTCACCGCGAAGGGCTACGCCTTCCAGACCGCGGCCATCACCCCGGTGATCCTGCTCCTGTCCGACCTGCTGAACCACCAGGGCTTCCATCTGGTCTGGCCGCGCTTCCTGGACAGCCTGATCGGCTGCGCGATCGTGCTGGTGGCGGGCTACCTGCTGTGGCCGGAGAGCTGGCACGTTCGGATCGGCCACCGGCTCGCGGACGCGGTGACGGACATCGCCGACTACGTGGCGTACGCCTTCGAGCCGGGCCGCTCCGGCGACCACGCGGAACGGGTGCGGGCCCGGCGCCGGATCTACCGCGATCTGTCGGTCGTACGTTCCGAATTCCAGCGCGCCCTGACGGAGCCGCCCCCGGTCGGCACCCGGGCCGCCGCCTGGTGGCCACTGGTCGTCGCGGTCGAACGCATCGTGGACGCGACGACGGCGGCCCGGGTCCGGGTCAACCACGGAGCACCCGAGCCGCCGCCGGCGGAGGTCACGGAGGTCCAGCGGCAGCTGCGGGAGCTGGCCGACGGGATACGGGCGAGCGAGGTCCTGGTGGAGGTGCGCACCGAACTCCCGGGCGACGAGGAAGGCGTACTGGCCCCGCTGCGCCAGGAGGTGGCGGCGGCCAGAGCCATCGCGTCACCCCAGCCGTAGGGGCAATCGGCCCGCCCGGCCGTCACTCCGTGGGGCCGGGCCCCCGCAGCCGCTCCATCTCGCGCCGGTCCCGCTTCGTCGGCCGCCCCGTGCCCCGGTCCCGTACCGGAACCTGGATCGCCGCCTCGCGCGGCGGTGGCGGCGGACTGTTGTCGATGAAGCACTCCGCCGCCACCGGAGGGCCGACCCTCTTCTTGACGATCTTCGACACGACCACGATCCGGTCGCGGCCGGCATGCCGGAGCCGCACCTCGTCGCCGACGCGCAACGCCTGGGCGGGCTTGGCGCGCTCGCCGGCGACCTTCACATGACCCGCGCGGCAGGCGGCAGCGGCCTGCGAACGGGTCTTCGTCAGCCGGACCGACCAGATCCAGACGTCCACCCGAACACTGCCCTCCGCCTGCGGCGCCTCACCGGAAACCATGCCTCCGACTGTAGTGCGGTGCACGCTCCGGGTCAGGTCCGGTGAGTCAGGTCCGGTGAGTCAGGTCGCGCGGATCAGCCGAAGTCGCTGACCACTTCGGACATGTTGTAGCTGTACACCTCACGCTTGCACGCCCCGCACTTGCTCGACGCGTGCTCGCTCAGCGACCACAGCTGCGGCGCGAAACCGTCACCGCGCCCGTGCGCGAGGTAGAGGTCCTCGGGCCCGAACGACGACTCCAGCGTCTTCGCGTTGCCGACGAGCCGGGACGTTCCGTCGACCGTGCCGGGCGTGGCCTGGAGCAGCCTGCCGTTGTCGTAGCCGTTGCTGCGGTGGAAGTACCACTTGCCCTCGTACCGCGTGACTCCCTGGATCTTGTGCCACAGGGCCTCGCCGTTGAAGGTGGCACCGGTCGGCAGACCGTAGGCCAGGTCGGCATCGGCGGCCGTACCGGTCGCGCCCTCGACCGCGGCGGTCAGCGCGGTCATCGGATACGTGCCGACGCGTCCGGGGCTCGTGCCGCCGTTGTTGGTGTTGCAGTACTCACCGAGAACCATGTGGTCGGTGTCGGTGCGGTCCAGCGAGATGTACGAGGCCTTCGGGCGACCGGTGGCGTAGCACTGGTTCCCGCTGGTGGTCCCGCCGTTCTTCGCCGTGGTGAACTTCAGCGTGGCGACCTGCGGCATGACATAGCGGTAGCCGTAGCCGTACCAGACGTTGTTCTGCCGGCCGACCCGCTTCTTGTCCACGACGTTGCTGACCAGACCGTCCGGCGTCGGGTCGTCGACGTCGGCCTTGTTGTCCGGGTTGAGATCCATGATCTTGCGCAGGTCGAAGACCCGCATCCCGTTGGCGGTGTCGGCGACGTACAGGTAGTTGCCGTACCAGACCATTCCACCGGCGTGGATGCCGTTCTGCGCGGCGCAGGAGGACGTCACCTCGGTGGTGCACTTGCCCTCGCGCGCGTGCAGCGCGTCGAAGGAGATGTGGTCCTGGGAGTTCATGTACGGCCAGACCAGCAGCACATGGCGGTACATCCGGGTGGCCTGGTTGAAGAAGCTGACCCGGATGCCCTTTTCGTTGCAGGCGTCCGATGCCGAGCTCTGGACGCAGTTGTCGCTGCCCGAGGCGTAGTTGCTGCGGCCCGGGTTCTCCGCGTCGTAACCGGCCACGGCGATCGGCTCGGCATTGGACGTGCCCCAGTCCTCGTCCTCCTGCGCGTCCGAGACGCCGGTGATGGCCTGCGGCACCCACTCCGAGGAGGTGGCGTCGTCGCTCTTCCAGCAGACGCGGTGGTTGACCGCCAGATCGG
The DNA here is from genome assembly GCF_045162475.1 of Streptomyces sp. NBC_00984. Taxonomy (NCBI): domain Bacteria; kingdom Bacillati; phylum Actinomycetota; class Actinomycetes; order Kitasatosporales; family Streptomycetaceae; genus Streptomyces; species Streptomyces sp. NBC_00984. The sequence goes on along the minus strand of NZ_CP108734.1, from coordinate 4,706,290 downwards.
AGCCGTAGATACCGGCGGTTCCACAGGCGCTCTCCCAGCCGGCCGGCCGATTGGCCTGCTCCATCAGCTCAGTGAGGCCCTGTTTGGGCAGCGCGGCGTCCAGTTTCGTGACGAGACCGGAAATGTCGGTGCTCTTCGCCAGCTTGAAATCGCCGGCCCGGCCGGGGACGGGGGCGGCGGCGGAGACGCGCGGGGCGGTGGATGCGGCCTCGTTGCCCGTTGCGGTTCCGGTTGCGGTTCCGGTTCCGGCGAAGTCGTCCTGCTCGGCCTCGGATTCGTTGTCGAATCCGTCGTCCGGCATACCCTCGTTGCCCGGTACGGGGTCGTCGGTGGCCTGCGCCGCGGACGGCAGGACGGACGCCGGAGCGGCGGCGGCACCGACCGTCGGAGCGAGGCCGGAAAGCATCGCCCCTGCCGCAAGGGCGCAGGCGGCAAAACGCGTTCTACGGGATGGTTTTCCCATGGCGGAGCCTTTCTCTGCAACGCAGGCAAACAACGGACAACGGTGCGCCCGACTTCGTGTCGGGCACACCGTCCGTTCACGTTAACAAGGCAACTCGGGACCAGGTACGCACATGTGAGCGACGCACATCAGGCCCGCACGGCATGCGCACAGGACTCGTTCAGGGATCGGTCGGTCTCAGTTCCCACACGGGCGGGCCGCGCCACCGAAGGGCCGGATCCGGCCGCTAACCTTACGTATCCGCCCTGGCCAGGGATCAATTCCCGCAGGTCGGACATTTCTCGCACCCAACTCACGCGAAAGGCCTCGCCCATGGGCATTCGGAGCTTGCTGCGCAAGGTGTTCGGCCGCGACCGCGCGGAGCAGGACGCGTCGACGGCCACGGTCCCGCCCCAGACCGAACGCACCGCGCCCGCGGAGTCGGAGCCGGTCACGGCGACGGAGACGGTGACGGCGGACGAGCCGGCCGCGGAGCCCGCCCCGGTGCTCGAAACCGCCCCGGCCACCAGGGCTTCGGTACCGGCCCCCGCCTCTCCCCGGTCCGTCGACGACAGCGGTCTGGCCTCGGACCTGGTGGCAGCCGCCTTCGACAAGGCGTCCCTCCCCACGGTCCCGTCGCAGGGCTCGGCCCCGAAGCCGGAGTCGACGGAGACCGTCAAGGCGGCGGAGACCGAGCCGGAGGTCGTCGAGACTGCGGAGCCGAAGGCTGCGGAGACGGAGCCGGAGTCGAAGGCTGCGGAGGTCGTCGAGGCTTCCGCCGAGGTGAAGGCTCCCGCCGAGGCCGAGCCGGCCGTCGCGCAGGCAGAGCCGGAGCCGGAGACGGTGGCCAAGGACGAGCCCGTGGTCGGCGAGGCCGAGCCGGAACCGGAGACGGTACAGACCGAGGCCGAGGTCGAGGCCCCCGCCGAACCGGAGGCGCAGGCCGAACCCGCGCCCGAACCCGCTCCGGAACCGGAGCCGGAACCGGAACCGGAGCCGGTAAAGGCCGAGGCCGAGGCCGAGGCCGAGCCCGAGGTTCAGGCCGAACCCGCGCCCGAACCCGCCCCCGAGGCGACCCCGGCCCCGGCGTCCGCCCCCGCCACCGCCACCGCCACCGCCCCCAAGCCCGCCCTCACCCTCGCCAAGGTCAAGTCGCGCGCCCCCGGGCTCGTCGACTCGTACAAGGCGGCCCAGGCCGGGCTGAAGGCGCACGGGCTGACCGGGCTGCGCGCCACCGTCTACCTGGTCCTCGACCGCTCCGGCTCCATGCGGCCGTTCTACAAGGACGGCAGCGCCCAGCACCTGGGCGACCGCACCGTGGCACTCGCCGCGCACCTGGACGAGAGCGCGTCCGTCCCCGTCGTCTTCTTCTCGACGGACATCGACGGCACCGGCACGGTCGGCCTCGCCGACCACGAGGGCCGGATCGACGAGCTGAACGCGGGCCTCGGCCGCCTCGGCCGTACGAACTACCAGTGCGCCGTCGAAGAGGTCGTCGCGCACTACGAGAAGTCGGAGGCGACCGGCCCCGCCCTGGTGATCTTCCAGACGGACGGCCCGCCGGACGCCAAGCAGGCTGCCAAGCAGGCGCTGGCCGACGCGGCGCGGCTGCCGCTGTTCTTCCAGTTCGTCGCGTTCGGCGAGGAGGACGCCAAGGGCTTCGACTTCCTGCGCAAGCTGGACGCCCCGAACGCCGGGTTCTTCCACGCGGGCCCCGCGCCCCGGGAGGTCGCGGACACCACGTTCTACCGCGAGGTCCTCGCCGCGCTCCCCGCGTGGGTCGCGGCCCGCGACACCGCGGCCGACGCCTGATCCACCGGCAGACGTACGGTCACGGCGAGCCCGCCCCCGGGGCCCGGCACCGCCGTGACCGTACCGCCGTGCGCGACGGCGATGGAGCGCACGATCGAGAGGCCGAGCCCCGACCCGCGCCCCATCCGGTCCTTGCCCTCGCCCCGCCGGAACGGCTCGAACAGCCCGGGGATGTCCGCCGCGTCCACCACGGGGCCGGTGTTGCGCACCTCCAGCAGCGCCCCGCCACCGGCCGTCACCAGTGACACGTCCACCGTCCCGTCCGGCACGTTGTACGTGACGGCGTTGGCCAGCAGATTCGCCACCAGCTGCGCGAGCAGCATCCGGTTCCCCCGCACCGTGCAGAAGTGCGTATCGGCCCGCACGCCCGGGTGCCGGGCCGCCTCCTCCGCCACCACCTGCGCGAGATCCACCGTCTCCCGCTCGCCCTCCGCGAGCCCGCGCTCACTGCGCGCCAGGACCAGCAGCCCCTCTATGAGCCGCTCGCTGCGCCGGTTGTTGTCCAGGAGCGTCTGCCGGGTCCGTACGAGATCCTCCGGGGTCGGTTCGTCCAGACCGATCTGGATCGCGGCCCGCTGGGTGGCGAGCGGGGTCCGCAGCTCGTGGGAGGCGTTGGCGATGAACCGCCGCTGGCTGTCGAACGCCTTCTCCAGCCGGGCCAGCAGCGCGTCGAGCGTGTCGCCGAGCTCCTTCAGTTCGTCGTCGGGGCCGCTGGACGCGATCCGCTCGTGCAGATTGTGCTCGGAGAGCCGGCGCGCCTTCGCGGTCATGGCGTGGACGGGCCGCAGCACCCGCCCCGCGGTCCACCAGCCCACGGCGACCGCGCAGGCCGTCATGACGAGCAGCGAGGCCGCGGACCACACGAGCAGCTGATGCCCGGCCGCGTCGCTGACGTGGTCGGTGAGGTCGTAGACGGTGGGCGGCCCGAGATTCCGCCGGGTGATGAGTGGACCGTTCACCGCGTAGCCGGGCTGGACCACCGCGGCGGTGCGGGCGATGTCACGCGCCTGGGAGTCCGTACCGGCGCGGGAGGCCAGGTTGACGGTGGTGAGCAGCGCCGTGCCGAGGATCAGGAACACTCCGCCGTACACGAGCGCGATCCGGGTCCGGATCCTGGAGTGCGGCACCTGGGCCGGGCGCCTCACAGGGCGTACCCCACGCCCTGCACCGTACGGATCAGCGCCGGTTCCCCGAGCTTCCCTCGGAGCTTGCTCATGCAGACGCGGACGGCGCCGGTGAACGGATCGGCGTTGGCGTCCCAGGCCCGCTCCAGCAGTTCCTCGGCGCTGACGGTCCCGCCGTCGGCCTCCAGCAGCAGCTGGAGCACCGAGAACTCCTTCGGCGAGAGGTCCAGCTCCCGCCCGTCCCGCGAGGCGGTGCGCCGTACGGTGTCGAGCCGGATGCCGTGCCGCTCCAGCTGCGGCGGTACGGGGCGGGCACTGCGCCGCCGCAGCGCCCGTACCCGCGACACGAGCTCGGGGAACTCGAAGGGTTTGCCCAGGTAGTCGTCGGCGCCGAGGTCGAGCCCGGCGACCCGGTCCTCCATGGAGCCGGCGGCGGTGAGCATCAGGATCCTGGTCCGGGAGCCGGAGGCGACGAGGCCACGCGCCACGTCGTCGCCGTGCACCCGCGGCAGGTCGCGGTCGAGGACGACGACGTCGTAGTCGTGCAGCCCCAGGTAGGCGAGGGCGGCGTCACCGCTGTACACCGTGTCGACGGCGAAACCGGCCCGCCGCAGTCCGGTGGCGACCAGCTCCGCCAGGATTTCCTCGTCCTCGGCGACCAGTACCCGCATCGTGATGTCCCCTGCCTCGTACACGCGTGTCCACTCCCTCCCAGGATGCGTCTTTGTTACGGGAAGGGATGTTTCGCAAAGGTCTCCACGGCCGTGACCGGGTTTAACGGTGTGAGTTGATCTCCCGCAGGCCGTTAGGATTTCGACCATGGCGGCCACTGGATCCGAGAAGCAAGGGGGCGACGGCGTGAAGAGTTTCTACGTATCGACCCCCATCTACTACGTCAACGACGCTCCTCATCTGGGCCACGCCTACACGACCGTCGCAGGCGACGTGCTCACGCGCTGGCACCGCCAGCGCGGCGAGAAGGTGTGGTACCTCACCGGCACGGACGAGCACGGTCAGAAGATCATGCGCACTGCCGAGGCGAACGGCGTCACGCCCCAGGAGTGGTGCGACAAGCTCGTCGAGGAGGCATGGAAGCCCCTCTGGGAGCACCTGAACATCGCGAACGACGACTTCATCCGTACGACGGAGAAGCGCCACACCGACCGGGTGCAGGAGTTCGTGCAGGACCTGTACGACAAGGGTGAGATCTACAAGGGCGGCTACGAGGGCCCCTACTGCGTGGGCTGCGAGGAGTACAAGCTCCCCGGCGACCTCGTCGAGGACGAGAACGGCGTCAAGCTGTGCCCGATCCACAAGACGCCGGTGGAGATCCTCAAGGAGGAGAACTACTTCTTCAAGCTGAGCGCCTACGGCCCGAAGCTGATGGAGTTCTACGCGAACAACCCGGGCTTCATCCAGCCCGAGTCCGCCCGCAACGAGGTCGTGAACTTCGTCAAGCAGGGCCTCCAGGACCTCTCCATCTCCCGCTCGACCTTCGACTGGGGCGTCCCGGTGCCGTGGGACGAGAAGCACGTCATCTACGTGTGGGTCGACGCCCTGCTGAACTACGCCACGGCGGTCGGCTACGGCGCCAACCAGGAGAAGTTCGACGACACCTTCCCCGCGAACGTGCACCTGGTGGGCAAGGACATCCTCCGCTTCCACGCGGTGATCTGGCCCGCGATGCTGATGGCGCAGGGTCTGCCGCTGCCGGGCCGGGTCGCGGCCAACGGCTGGCTGATGGTCGGCGGCGAGAAGATGTCGAAGTCGAACCTGACGGGCATCAAGCCGCAGGACCTGACCTCGCACTTCGGCGTGGACGCGTACCGCTGGTACTTCCTGCGCGCCATCGCGTTCGGCAGCGACGGCTCGTTCTCCTGGGAGGACTTCTCCGCCCGCTACACCTCCGAGCTCGCCAACGACTACGGCAACCTCGCCTCGCGCGTCGCGGCCATGGTCGGCAAGTACTTCGGCGGGGCGCTCCCGGCGGCCACCGCGTCGGGTGACGCCGAGACGGCGGTCCAGGAGGGTCTGGCGAAGGCCGTCGCCACGGCCGACGAGAAGATCGGCGAGAAGCTGGACTTCCAGGCCGGCATCCTGGCGATCTTCGACTTCGTGAAGCAGGTCAACGGCTACATCACGGAGCAGGAGCCCTGGAAGGTCGCCAAGGACACCTCCCCCGAGGGCCAGGCCCGCCTCGCGACGATCCTCTACACGGCCGCCGAGTCGCTGCGCGGTGTCGCGGTCCTGCTGAACGCCGTGATGCCGGAGACCTCGCAGAAGCTGTGGGAGTCGCTGGGCGCCGAGCAGTTCCTGGGCGCGCTGGCCGACCAGCGCGTGCAGGACGCGGGCACCTGGGGCCGGCTCCCGGCGGGCGCGACGGTGACGAAGGGCGCGGTGCTCTTCCCGCGCCTGGAGGAGAAGCCGGCGTAAGCGGGCTCACGTACATACGGCGAAGGGCGGGACCGCGCTGTCGGTCCCGCCCTTGCGATACGTCTCGATGTGCAGACCCTGCGTGGCGAACAGCCAATTGTCCTGCTCGGCCTGCACGCACAGATGCGTCAGCCACTCGATGATCCGCCCGCGGCTCCCGTACGGCCGGGTCTTGAACACCGGCTGTCCGTCCAAGAACTCCAGCCACGGTGCTTCCTCGACCCGCAGGGCATGTCGGGCGAGATCCTCGAAGGCCTCCTGGGTGAGCACACTCCGCTCGACCACCGTGCTATCACTGCCTCCTATGGAACCCGGCGGGCCTCCAGCGTACGGACCCGTCCTCCGGCCCGTATCCGGTTCACCGCTCCAGTGCCTCCGCGTCCCCCATCACGACGACCGGCTTCTTCGCCGGGTCGAGGGTGCTCAGGAGTTCCCGCATCCGGTCCGGGGGGAGCGAGATGCAGCCCTGGGTCGGGCCGCCGTGGTCGACGTGGATCCAGATGCCGCCGCCGCGCTCCTGGCCGAGCGGACGTTCCGGGTCCAGGGGGGTGACGCCGGGATTCCGGTTGTAGTCGACGGCGACGACGTAGTCGAAGGACCCTTCGAGCGGCTCCCCGTCGAAGCCCTCGCCGCTCACCGAGAACATCGGGTTCCGGTCGTAGGGGAACGCCGTTTCGGGAGGGTCGAACAGACCGCCCGCGTACGTCAGCCCGTAGACCCCGACCGGAGTGCGGAGGTCGCCCTCCCAGTGCTCGTCGGTCCAGCCGTTCAGCGCGTTGTGGGCCGGCCAGCGGGTCGTGACGGGCAGCCAGCCCAGGGCCGGGTTGTCGCGGGTGTAGAGGACCGCGGTGGACAGGCTGGAGTTGTAGGCGTCACCGGTGACGACGAAGACCTGTTTGGCGCCCGCCGGAATCGCGGCCCGGGTCTTCGGCCCCAGCGCGGGGATCTCGCGCGGCCGGACGACCGGTGCCTGCGGCGCCGGGGCGGCCCGTCTCCGTGCCCGCTCGGCCGGTGGGCCCGCGACACCGGAGGAGACCGTGGCGCTCGCCCGGACGGCCGGGGTCCGGGGAGCGGCGGCCCCGGGGGTGTCGCCGCAGGCGGTGAGCGCCAGCAGCGCGGCGGCACAGGCACCGACCTGGACGGCGTACGGGGGACGCCGGACGGCCGACGGGCGGGAAACGGACACGGGAACTCCTCAGCATCGGTGGGGTGACGGCAGCACGGGCGAGCTCCCCGTCACGCCTCTTGCCGCCGACCCCAGTTAACGCCGCGCCGCACGAGCGCGAATCCGCACGGGGGCCATACGGCTGTACCGTCCGCCGGACACGCGCCGAAGCGGCCCGGAACCGTTTCTTGCGTGTAGGTTCCGGGCCCTTCCCCTCCGTGAGGGAACGAAGGTCTGATCACCGGTCAGGGATCGGTGGCGGTGCCGGCCGCAGTCGCGTACCGCCCCTTGCGCGGCCGGATCTCACGGTTCGTCGCCTCCGTCGTCCCGTGCGGAACCGGTGGCCCGCCTCACCCGTCGAGGAACTCCGCGCACCGGTAGGGGCCCAGCGCGGCGCCCTCGGAGGGTCGCAGGGTGACCTCGACGTCGTCGGTCCTGACCTTCGGTTCGAGTACGGACTGGGCGCGCGCCAGCGTGCACACCAGCTGGCCCGTGGCCTGGTCGCGTCCCGACTCCCCGTAGAGGCCCTCCAGGCGCACCGTGACCCGGGTGCCCGAACCGGTCGCCGAGTAGCCGCCGAGGTGGACGAGGGAAGTGAGCCCGCCGCCCTGCTCGGCGGGCGGCAGCCTCGCGCCGAGCAGCTTCAGCACGCCGTTGAGGTCGTCGACCTTCTTGTCGATCAGGGGCACCGCGCGCAGCCCGTCGGCGGACGCGTAGTACAGCCGCATGCCGCGCGTCAGGCCGGACGCGGGTTCGCCCGCGCCTATCACCCCGGTCGGCTGGACGCCGCAGCCCATGAGGGCGGTCCCCAGCGCGGCGACCGCGATCCCCTGTCGGAACTTCACTCCGTGTCCTCTCCGGTACGTCGCAGGGGCAGCCGCAGTGTGAACACCGCGCCGCGCCGCGTCCCATCGGCGGCATCCGCCGCGTCCACCGCGTCGGCCACCTCGATCGTGCCGCCGTGCAGCCGGGCGTTCTCCAGTGCGATCGCCGTGCCGAGGCCGCTGCCCTGTCCGCTGTCGTCGGCCGCGCGGCGCGTGCGGGCCGTGTCCGCCTTGTAGAACCGGTCGAAGACCCGCTCGCCCGCCTCCGGCGGCAGCCCCGGGCCGTGGTCGGCGACGGACAGGACCACCCACTCGCCGTCCGCCGCGAGGGCCGTCGTGAGGGTCACGGTGACCGGCGGGGCGCCGTGCCGCAGCGCGTTGCCCACCAGATTCGCGACGATCACGTCGATCCGGCGCCGGTCGACCACCGCCCGTACGTCCTCGTCGAGGTCCGTCCGTACCCGGTCCGTCCAGCCGCGCAGCGCCAGCGACGCCCGTACGGTGTCGGCGAGGTCGGTCTCGGCCGCGTTCAGCCGTACCGCCTTGGCGTCGAAGCGGGAGATCTCCATCAGGTCCTCGACCAGCCGGGACAGCCGTGCCGTCTCCGCGCCGACGGTGCGGGCCGCCCGTGCCGCGTCCGGCGGCAGCTGGTCGGCGTCCTCCTCCAGGACCGTCGCCACCATCGTCATCGCCGCGAGGGGCGTGCGCAGTTCGTGCGACACGTCCGCCACGAAGCGGCGCGCCTTCGCCTCCTGCTCGCGCAGATCCGTGTCGGAGGCCTGGAGCGCGTCGGCGGTCTCGTTGAACGTCCGCGCCAGGTCGGCGAGTTCGTCGTGCCCGGTGACGGCGACCCGGGTGCCGAGGTCTCCGGCCGCCAGCTCGCGGGTGGCCCGGCCCAGCTTCCGTACCGGACGCAGGACCGTCCCCGCGGCCAGCAGGGCCAGGACGGCGGCCAGCAGCACCACCGGCACGATGCCCGACCGCACGGAGTCCAGCAGGGCGGCCGTGTCGTCGCGCTCGGCCCGCAGATCGGTGATCGCGTAGACCTCGAGACCGGAGGTGCTGCGGTCCCCGTCGGCGTACGTCACGGGCATGCCGACGACCAGATAGGGCTCGCCCCGCCACCGCACCCGCTGGAACTTGGCGTCGTCGCCGGTCATCACGGCGGTGCGCAGCTCGACGGTGATCCGGGACGTGGTGTCGGCGAGCGAGTCGGAGACGGCCGACAGGTCCTGGTAGCGGGCGACCACGATCTTCCCGCCGATGCCGTCCGACACCTTCGCCGCGAACCGGGACAGCGACCGCTGGTCGGGCGGTACGTCGAAGTCGGCGGCCACCGCGCCGACCCGCTCCCGGAAGTCGTTCACGGCCGCGTTCTGGGTGCGCTGGAGGACGGCGGTGCGGGCGTCCCGGTAGGCGAGGGCGGTCGCGGTCACCGCGCTGATGAGGGCGACGACGACGAAGGTGACGACGAGCCGGGTGCGCAGCCCGCCGACGAGGCGCCACGAGCGCCTCCGCGGGGCGGCGGCGCGCCGGTCCTTGTCCGCACGGTTCACAGCGGCGTCCGTACGGTTCACAGCGGCCCGAAGCGGTAGCCGAAGCCCCGCACCGTCTGGACGTAGCGGGGCTTGGCCGGTATGTCCTCCAGCTTGGCCCGCAGCCGGCCGACCGCGGCGTCCACCAGCCGGGAGTCGCCCAGGAAGGTGTGGTCCCAGACGGATTCGAGGAGCTGCTCGCGGCTGAAGACCCGGCAGGGGGAGGCCGACAGCTCCAGCAGCAGCCGCAGCTCGGTGGGCGGCAGCGGGACCGGGACGCCGTGCTTGGTGACGGTCAGTCCGGCGCGGTCGATCACCAGCCCGGCGAGGTCGGCGTCGGCCCCCTGCGCCTGCCCGGACGGTTCCGCCCGCCGCAGCGCGGCCCGGATCCGGGCCTCCAGGACGGGGGCGGTGACGGGCTTGACGACGTAGTCGTCGGCGCCCGCCTCCAGACCGGTCACGATGTCCTGGTCGTCGCCGCGCGCGGTCAGCATGATGACCGGCAGGGTCGCCGAGCGGGCGCGGATGCGGCGGCACACCTCGAAGCCGTCCATGCCGGGCAGCATCAGGTCCAGCACGGCCAGTTCGATCCGGGCGCCCCGCTCCCCGGCCAGCAGGGCGAGGGCCTGCTCGCCGGTGGCGGCGGTGTCCACGCCGTACCCGTGCCGGCGCAGCACGAGCTCCATCCCGTCCCGTACGGACGCGTCGTCCTCGATGAGCAATACATGCGGCATGGGGCCGATTATGGGCACGTCCGGACCGTTCCCGTCGGCTGTGCACGGGGGCGGATGCGCAGGCGGGGGCATTGTTACGTTCCCATCATGTGGCCATGGACGGGCCATCATCTGCGGCGGCGAACGTGCGGCGCATGACCTTCCTCAGGACGAACCCGCGCACGAATCCCCGCACGAATCCCCGCACGAACCCCCGCGCCACCGCCCGGCTGCGCATGGCCGCCCTCGTGGCCCTGCCCGTGCTCGCCCTCTCCGTCGCCTGCGGCGGCGCTGACGACGGCGCGGGCGCGGCGAAGAAGGACGACGCCATCGCCGACGTGCCGCGGACGCCGACGGCCGGCGCCACGAAGGACGCGAGCGAGCCGAGCGCCCCGCCCGCGGCCAAGAGCGCCTTCTACGACGCCCAGGTGAAGTACGTCCAGTGCATGCGCGTCAAGGGCGGCTACAAGGACTTCCCCGACCCCACGCTCAGCGGCTACCTCGACTGGGACAAGGTCAATGAGATCGGCTCCCAGCCGGGCCGCAACGAGGGCATCAAGGGCGGCAGGAACGGTGTCTGCGTGGCCGAGCTGCAGGCCGCCATGGCGGCCGAGCCCGAGCGCGACGAGCAGAAGGCCTACGAGTCGATGCTCGCGCACGCCAAGTGCATGCGGGACAACGGCGTCTCCCGGTTCACCAACCCGACCATGAGCGGCGGCAACGCCCAGCCGGGCGGCGACCCGAACCCGGCGTCCTCGGTCATCGACACAGCCTCGCCGACGTACAAGAAGGCCCGCGAGGCGTGCAGGTCGAAGCTGCTCGACGGTCTGGACGGCATGCAGTGAAGCACCGCACCGCACTCCTCGCGCTCGGCGCGGTGACCGTCGCCGCCGTCGCCGGGGGCGCCCTGTTCCTCGGCGGCGACGGCGACGCGGGCGCCTCCGGGAAGGGCGGCGACCTGCCGCCCGCCACCGCGGCCGTCGTACGCACCGACCTCGTGCAGTCCAAGACGGTCGACGGCAGGCTCGACTTCGCGCAGCGCCGAGCCGTCAAGTCCGCCGTCGAGGGCACCGTCACGGTGGCCGCCTCCGAGGGGCGGACGCTGACCATGGGGCAGGCGCTGTACGAGCTGAACGACAAGCCCGTCACCCTCCTCTACGGGCCGGTCCCGATGTTCCGCGAGATGAAGGCCGGCGACCGGGGCAGCGACGTGCTCCAGCTGGAGCGCAATCTGCGTGACCTGGGGTACGGGTCGCGGCTGTACGTCGACGTCCGGTACGACAAGGACACCGAGGCCGCCGTCGAGCAGTGGCAGAAGTCCCTGAACCGCGAAGCCACCGGCAGGGTCGGCAGGGGCGACGTCGTCTTCCAGCCCGGCCCGGTCAAGGTGGTCTCCGCCGACGCGGCGCTCGCCGACCAGGTCGGCCCGGACGGGCCGGTCCTGACGGTCGCCTCCACCAAGCCCGTCGTACGGGCGCAGCTCGACCAGACCGACGGCGCCCTCACCTCGCGTGGCACCAAGGTCGAGGTCACCCTGCCGAGCGGGAAGACCGTGGCCGGCAAGGTCACCGGGACGGTGCGCCCCGAGACGTCCGCGTCCGGGGGCGACGCGGTCGCCGAGGACGGCATCACCGTCGAGGTCGTCCTGGACGGCGGGGCGGGCGCCGCGTCCGGCGAGGACACCAGGGCGTCGGCCAGCGTGAAGTTCGTCAGCGAGGCGCACAAGGGGGTCCTCGCGGTCCCCGTCGAGGCGGTCGTCGCCCTGCGCGGCGAGAACGGCGGCTACGGCCTCCAGGTCGTCGAGGGCACCACGTCGCGAATGGTGCGGGTGGAGACGGGCATGACCGCCGACGGGCAGATCGAGGTCAGCGGCCCGGACGTGCGCGAGGGCCTGAAGGTCGGAGTGGCGAAGTCATGACGCCTCCCCCGGTGATCGAACTGCGGGACGCCACCAAGTCGTACCCCGGCGGCGTCCATGCCCTGCGCGGAGTGGATCTCACCGTCGAGGAGGGCGAACTGATCGCCGTCGTCGGCCCGTCCGGCTCCGGCAAGTCCACGATGCTCAACATCATGGGCACCCTCGACAAGCCCACCACGGGCACCGTCCGGATCGCCGGATACGACGTGTCCGAGCTCTCCGACTCCCGGCTCTCCGCACTGCGCGCCCGCCACATCGGCTTCGTGTTCCAGCACTTCCACCTGGCGGCGGGCCGCGACGCGGTGGACAACGTCGCCGACGGGCTGCTGTACGCGGGCGTCCCGCTGAAGGAACGGCGTACGCGTGCGCGCGAAGCGCTCGCCAAGGTGCGGCTGGACCACCGCGGCTCGCACACGCCGAACGAGCTGTCCGGCGGCGAGAAGCAGCGCGTGGCCGTCGCCCGCGCCCTGGTGGGAGACCCCCGGCTGCTGCTGGCCGACGAACCGACCGGGGCGCTGGACACCGCGTCCGGCGAGCTCGTCATGGAGCTGCTGCACGAGCTGAACGCGTCCGGCACCACCATCTGCGTGATCACCCACGACAACGAGATCGCGGACTCGCTGCCGCGCCGGGTCCGCTTCAGGGACGGCGAGATCGTCTCGGACATGCGGTCCGGCACGCACATCGACCCGCGGTCGGGCATGCAGTCCGGCAGTCACGTCGACGCGCGGTCCGGCACGCACGTCGACTCGCGGTCCGGCACGCACTTCGACTCGCGTACGGAAGAGGCCGGTCCATGAAGAACGACCTCAGGCCCGCCCGCCTCTCCCCCCGCGACGTCCTGCGCGTCGGTGCGGTCGGCCTTCGCGCGCGGCGAGCGCGTGTGGTGCTCTCGGCGCTCGGCATCGCCATCGGTATCGCGACCATGGTCGCGGTCGTCGGGCTGTCCGAGTCGAGCCGCGCTGACCTGATGGCCCGGCTCGACCGCCTCGGCACCAACCTCCTCACCGCCGAGGCGGGCAAGGACGCCATGGGGCAGGAGATCAAGCTCCCCAAGAACGCGGTCGCGATGGTCGAGCGCGTCGGCCCGGTCCAGCACGCCACGGCCACCGCGGACATCGACGCCCGCATCCGCCGCAGCGACGTGGTCCCCGAGGAGCGCACCGCGGGCGTCACCGCCCAGGCGGTCCGCACCGACCTGCTGTCCGCGCTCGGCGGTGAGGTCGACAAGGGCGCCTGGCTGAACCCGGCCGGCGAACGCCTCCCGACGACGGTCCTCGGCGCGGTGGCCGCGGAACGTCTCGGCGTCACCCGTACCGGCGAGACGATCATGATGAACGACACCCGCGTGGCCGTCGTCGGCATCCTCGAACCGCTCGAACTGGTCCCCAACCTGGACCGGGTGGCCATGGTCGGATTCCCCGCCGCCGAGCGCTACTTCCACTTCGACGGTCACCCCACCACCATCTTCGAGCGCTCCACGGACGCCTCGGTGGCGGACGTACGGGCGATCCTGGCCCGCACCATCAGCCCCGGCGGGGAGGCGGGCATCAAGGTCTCCCGGCCCTCGGACGCGCTGGCCGCCAAGGCCGCCACCGACGAGGGCCTGACGACCCTGATGCTCGGCCTGGGCGCGGTGGCCCTCCTGGTCGGCGGGGTGGGCGTCGCCAACACCATGGTCATCTCCGTGCTGGAACGCCGTCAGGAGATCGGCCTGCGCCGCTCGCTGGGCGCGACCCGGGGCGCGATCCGGCTCCAGTTCCTGACCGAGTCGCTGCTGCTGTCGGCGCTGGGCGGGGCGACCGGCGCGCTGCTGGGCGCGGCGACGACGTACGGCTTCGCGCGGGTTCAGGGGTGGACGGCGGTGGTCCCGCCCTGGTCCCTGGCGGGCGGCCTGGCAGCCACGCTCCTGATCGGCGTGGTCGCGGGCCTCTACCCGGCGATCCGCGCCTCCCGTCTGCACCCGACGGTGGCTCTGAACGCGACATGAGGCGGCCCCGGACGTGAAACATCCCCCGGCCTGGGGCGGCCGGGGGATGTTTCACGTGGAACCGAAGCGGAACCGGTGACGCTTGGACCGACCGGCAATTGCCGGTCGGTCTTACTTCGCGCCGGTGTCCCTCGCCACGGAATCCTTGGCGTCCGCCTTTTCCTTCACCGACGCGGCCGGCTTGCGGAGCTGGATGTTCAGCTCGCGCAGGCGGGTCTCGTCCAGCTCCGACGGAGCGCCCATCATCAGGTCCTGGGCGTTGCCGTTGAGCGGGAAGGCGATCGTCTCGCGGATGTTGGGCTCGTCGGCCAGCAGCATCACGATGCGGTCGACGCCCGGGGCGATGCCACCGTGCGGCGGGGCGCCGAGGCGGAACGCGCGCAGCATGCCCGCGAATTCCCTCTCGACGGTCTCCGCCTCGTAACCGGCGATCGCGAAGGCCTTCAGCATGACCTCGGGCTCGTGGTTACGGATGGCGCCGGAGGACAGCTCGATGCCGTTGCAGACGATGTCGTACTGCCACGCCAGGATGTCGAGGGGGTCCTTCTCCTCCAGGTCCTTCATGCCGCCCTGGGGCATGGAGAACGGGTTGTGCGAGAAGTCGATCTTGCCGGTGTCCTCGTCCTTCTCATACATCGGGAAGTCGACGACCCAGCAGAACCGGAAGACGCCCTCCTCGAAGTGGCCGGCGCGCTTGGCGGCCTCGACGCGGACGACGGACATGATCTTGGAGACCTCGTCGAACTCGCCCGCGCCGAAGAAGACCGCGTGGCCGGGGACGAGGGAGAGACGCTCGGTGAGGGTCTTGATGTCCGTCTCGGTGAGGAACTTGGCGATCGGTCCCGCCAGCGTGCCGTCCTCGCCGACGCGGACCCAGGCCAGGCCCTTGGCGCCGTGCTGGACGGCGTAGTCGCCGAGGCCGTCGAAGAACTTCCGGGACTGGCCCGCGGTGTCCGGCACCGGAAGGGCGCGGACGTGCTTGCCGGCGAAGGCCTTGAACTCCGAGTCCGCGAAGATGTCGGAGATGTCGACCAGTTCCAGCTGGGCACGCAGGTCCGGCTTGTCGTTGCCGTACTTCAGCATCGACTCGCGGAACGGAATGCGCGGGAACGGCGAGGTCACGTGGCGGCCGTTGCCGAACTCCTCGAAGAGCTCGGTCATGAGCTTCTCGATCGGCTGGAAGACATCCTCCTGCTCGACGAAGGACATCTCGACGTCGAGCTGGTAGAACTCGCCGGGCGAGCGGTCGGCACGGGCGTCCTCGTCGCGGAAGCACGGCGCGATCTGGAAGTAGCGGTCGAAGCCGGAGATCATCAGCAGCTGCTTGAACTGCTGCGGCGCCTGCGGAAGGGCGTAGAACTTGCCGGGGTTCAGGCGGGACGGGACCACGAAGTCACGGGCGCCCTCGGGGGACGTCGCGGCGAGGATCGGGGTCGCCATCTCGTTGAAGCCGAGGGCCACCATCTTGGCGCGGATGGCGGCGATGACGGACGAGCGCAGCATGATGTTGCGGTGCATGCGCTCGCGGCGCAGGTCGAGGAAGCGGTACTCCAGGCGCCGCTCCTCGTTGACCCCGTCCTCGGCGTTGATCGTGAAGGGCAGCGGGGCGGCCTCGCCCAGCACCTCGACCTCGGTGACCTCGATCTCGATCTCGCCGGTCGGGAGCTCCGGGTTCACGTTGTCGGCGCCGCGCGCGGAGACCTTGCCGTCGATCCGTACGACGGTCTCCTTGGTGAGCTTCGCCAGCGCCTCGTTGCCGGGGGTGCCGGGGCGGGCGACGAGCTGCACCAGACCGTAGTGGTCGCGCAGATCGATGAAGAGGATGCCACCCAGGTCTCGGCGATTGTGCAGCCAGCCGCTCAGTCGGACGTCGGTGCCGACGTCAGAGGCGCGGAGCTCGCCGCAGGTGTGGGACCTGTACCGATGCATCGTCGTTCATCCAGTCTTCGCGGTTCGGGGTGGATTCAGCCACCCCAGGCTACCGCCCGCACCCGCGCCGAATCATTGACATTGACATTTCAAGATCATCCGGGGGCCGAAGAGGCCACCCCTCAGTGGCGTTCGCGGAGCAGATCTTCTTAAAGTGGGGCAATGCGCACCGAGGACGTCCTGGCCGCGACCGCGACCGGTCTGTGGCGCTGGGACAACGCAGCCGGGACCGTCACGCTCGATGCGGAGGCGGCCCGGCTGCTGGAGCTGCCCACCGCGGCCGGCGTCTTCCGCGAGTCCGCGGTGCGTTCCCGTTTCCACCCCGTCGACTGGAACGAGATCTACGGGGTGGTGAATCTCGCCCTCGCCGAGGGCACCCTCGCCGAGGCCCGGCTGCGGATCGTCGACAGGAGCGGCCGGGTGCTGCGCACGGTGCGCAGCCGCTCCAAGCCGCTCCCGGTCGAGGTGGCGAGCGGCGCGGACTACATGCTGGTCGGCACCCTTCAGGAAGTCGCCGAACCGCAGCCCGGCACCACCGGGGCGCACACCCCCATCACCGGCGACTGGCGCCGCTCCCGCGAGGCCTTCCTGCTGGACGCGGGCCGGGCGCTGGCCGAGGCCAGGTCGACCGCGGAGGTACTGCGGGTCGCCGCCTCGCTCTCCATGCCGGGTTTCTCGCCGGACGGCCTGGCGGTCTTCGGCATCGCGGGCGAGCGGCTGACGATCATCGGGCACCACGGACACAGCGTCGGCGACGAGGACCCGTTCACCGACATGCCGCTGGAGACCGACTACCCGGCCGCCGAGGTCGTACGGACGGGGCGGGCGATCTATCTCCCGTCGCCCGAGGACTACGGCCGCCGCTACCCGGTCACCTGGCCGCTCGCCAGCCGTTTCGGGCGCCAGTCCTGGGCCTTCCTGCCGCTGATCGTCGCGGGGCACACCATGGGCGCGTGGATGGCGGGGTTCAAGCACCCGGTGTCGTTCTCGCCGGACGAGCGGTCCGTACTGACGACCGTGGCCCGGATGCTCGCGCAGGCACTGACCCGGGCCGGGGTCGCCGAGACCGAGCGGGAGCTGTCGCTGGGGCTCCAGCGCTCGATGATGCCGACGCTCGGCCCCGACATCCCGGGGATGACCGTCGCCGCCCGCTACATCCCGACCGGCGGCGGGCTCCAGGTCGGCGGCGACTGGTACGACATGATCCCGCTCCCCAACGGCCGCATCGCCCTGGTCATCGGAGACGTCCAGGGCCACGACGTGCGGGCCGCCGGGCTGATGGGCCAGTTGCGGATCGCGCTGCGCGCGTACGCCTCCGAGGGGCACCGTCCGGACGCGGTGCTCTCGCGCGCCTCGCGCTTCCTCTCCGGGCTCACCGACGCGTACGAGAACGGGGCGACGACCGGGCCGCGCTTCGCCACCTGCCTGTACGCGGAGGTCGACCCGGAGTCCGGCACGCTCGACATCGCGCGGGCCGGCCATCCCGACCCCGTGGTCACCACCGCCGACGGGACCGCGATGATCCGCCAGACCGAGGGCGGACTGCCGCTCGGCATCGAGGAGGACGCCGACTATCCGACGAGCCGGCTCACCCTGGAGCCCGGAGAAACGATCATGCTCTGTACGGACGGGCTGATCGAGACCGGCGGCCACGACATGTTCTCCGGCTGGGACCGGCTGCGGCCGGTCCTGGAGCAGCACACGAACGACCTGGAGAAGCTCGCCGACGCCCTCGTGCAGGCGGTGCACGGGCCGACCTCGCACTACACGACGGGCCCGCTGGCGGACCGCCGGGAGGACGACATCGCGCTGCTCCTGCTCCGGTGCGACGGGGGTACCCGGAAACAGCCGGCGCCGCGGCGCACCGCCCTGACCATCGCGCAGGCCCAGCCGGAGCGGATCGCGGCGGCCCGGCAGCAGCTGCGGGACCTGCTGCACGACTGGGCGGATCCGGAGCAGGTCGACGCGGCGGTGCTGATGATCTCCGAGATGGCCACCAATGTCCTCGTCCACACGGACGGGGACGCGCTGATGCTCGCGCAGGCGACGGGGGAGCACGGCGAGCGGCGGCTGCGCGTGGAGGTGTCCGACGGCAGCGACGAACTGCCGCACAAACGGTGTCCCGGGGAGATGGCCTCCAGCGGCCGGGGGCTGGTGCTGATGGAGATGCTCGCCGACGCGTGGGGGGTGGATCCGCAGGGGGCCGGGAAATCGATCTGGTTCGAGCTGTACGAGTCGGGGCCGGAGGCCGGGGCGGGGAGCTGAGCCGGGCCTCAGGGCCCGGACGCGCCGCCCGCCGGCCCGCCCCCGGACGGCGGCCCCGGGCGATCTCCACGCAGTTCGCCGAGGATGCCGAAGGCCGCCGCGCAGACCGGGACCGCGAGCAGCATGCCCAGCAGACCGGCCACGCTGGCGCCCGCGGTGATCGCGATCATGATCATGGCCGGGTGCATCTGCACCGTACGGCTCTGGATCATCGGTTGCAGGACGTGGCCCTCCAGCACCTGCACGGCGAGCACGACCCCCAGCGCCCAGAGCGCGATCACGAACCCCCGGTCGGCGAGCGCGACCAGCACCGCGACGGCACCCGAGATGAAGGCCCCGAGGTAGGGGATGTAGGCACCGACGAAGACCAGCGCACCGAGCCCCACCGCGCCGGGAACGCGCAGGATCAGCAGGCCGACGGTGATGCAGACGGCGTCGATCAGCGCGATGAACGTGGTGCCCCGCATGAAGCCCTGGACGGCCTCGAAGGCCCGCCGCCCCATCGCCTCGACCAGCTCCCCGGTACCGCGCGGGGCGACCGAGTGGGCGAGCTGCGCGGCCCGGTCGGAATCGCGCAGGAAGAAGAAGGTGAGCAGGAGGGCGAGGACGCTGGTGGCGATGAGTGAGCCGATCAGGCTGAGCCCGGAGAGCAGCCCGCCCGCGGCGCTCGCGCCGAACTTCTCGACGAGCTTCTGGGCGTTGGACGCGAGGTCGTCCACACTGGTGGTCCTGCCGATCCCGAAGTGGTCGACGACCCACTGGGCGGTGTCCTTCAGCGACCGGACGATCTGGTCACCGGTGTCGACGAGCGCGGTGACGACGATGTACCCGGCGCCGCCGACCACCGCGACGAGCAGTACACAGGTGAGCGCCGCGGCGAGCGAGCGCTTCAGTCCGCGGGCGGTCAGCCAGCGGTGCACCGGACCGAGCAGCGCCGTACCGAGCAGCGCGAGCAGCACGGGAGTGATGGCGGTCTTGAAGATGACGCACAGCCAGATGGCGACTGCGGCGACCCCGGTGACGAGGAGGACCACGCCGCACCATGCGGCTGTGCGCCGCGCGGCATCGGGCAGGAGGGGATTTTGGTTCGGCACCCTCCCACCCAATCACGGCGCGGGTGTGATGTCCCGCTTGTGGGGCTCTATGAATGACGGACTGTCACACTCCGACTGCGGGTGTCACATTCCGTGAACCGCGGGCACGGTGCCGAGGCGGCCGGCCTGGAAGTCCTCGAAGGCCTGCTTCAGTTCGGCCTGGCTGTTCATCACGAACGGCCCGTAGTGCGCCATCGGCTCACGGATCGGACGGCCGCCGAGCAGCACGACCTCCAGGTCCGGGGCGTTGCCGTCCTGCTTCTCGTCCGCGCGGACGGTCAGCGCGGAACCGGCGCCGAAGACCGCGGTCTGCCCCATGTGGACGGGGCGGCGCTCCGCGCCGACGGTGCCGCGGCCGGCCAGCACGTACGCGAGTCCGTTGAAGTCCTCGCGCCACGGCAGGGTCACCTCGGCGCCGGGGCGCACGGTGGCGTGGATCATCGTGATCGGGGTGTGGGTGATGCCGGGGCCCTCGTGCCCGTCGAGCTCACCGGCGATGACGCGGAGCAGCGCGCCGCCGTCCGGGGAGGCGAGGAGCTGGACCTGGCCGCCGCGGATGTCCTGGTAGCGGGGGGCCATCATCTTGTCGGCCTTGGGCAGGTTGACCCAGAGCTGGAGGCCATGGAAGAGACCGCCCGACATCACGAGGGACTCAGGCGGGGCCTCGATGTGCAGAAGACCGGAACCGGCGGTCATCCACTGAGTGTCGCCGTTCCGGATGGTGCCGCCGCCGCCGTTGGAGTCCTGGTGGACGAAGCTTCCGTCGATCAGGTACGTGACGGTCTCGAAGCCGCGGTGCGGGTGCCAGGGGGTGCCCTTCGGCTCACCGGCCGCGTACTCCACCTCGCCCATCTGGTCCATCATGATGAACGGGTCGAGGTGCTTGTAGTTGATACCGGCGAACGCCCGGCGAACCGGGAAGCCCTCGCCCTCGAATCCGCTCGGCGCCGTGGTGACGGCGAGCACGGGACGGTCCGCTGCGTCGCCCGGGGCGGCGACCTTGGGCAGGGTCAGCGGATTTTCGACAGTCACTGCGGGCATGGGAGCCACCTCCGGGATCGTTCCGCCTTCAATTTAGTTGAATGGTGAACATCCCGCAAGGTGCCATTCATTCCCTCAACCGTCCGGAGCAACAGAAGGGGCCCGCACCGAGCGGTGCGGACCCCTGCGAAGGATCGGATCTCAGCCGTACATGCGGCGCATCGCGAAGTCGACCATCTGCTCCACGGCCTTCGCGTCGAAGACCATGCGGTGCTCGCCCTCCATGTCGAGGACGAAGCCGTAACCCGTCGGCAGCAGGTCGATCACCTCGGCCCCGGTGATCACGAAGTACTTGGACTCCTTGCCCGCGTACCGCCGCAGCTCCTTGAGCGTGGTGAACATCGGGATCACCGGCTGCTGGGTGTTGTGCAGCGCCAGGAACCCGGGGTTGTCACCGCGCGGGCAGTAGACCTTCGACGTCGCGAAGATCTGCTGGAAGTCCTCGGCGGACAGCGAGCCGGTGGTGAAGGCCCGTACCGCGTCGCCCAGGGACGGCGGCGAGGGTTCGGGATACAGCGGCTGCTCGCCGTAGCCGCCACCCATCTGCTGCTGTGCGCCCGGGTTCTGGTCGTAGCCGTACATAGCGCAAAGAGTAATCGGACACATCGGGGCCTTGAGGGGTTGCGTCTTATTACTGACGGGTAGCATCATCGGAGAGGTCAGCTGATATACGCACCGCCAGCTCGTCGCCCGCCCGGCCCACACCCCGTCCCGGGGCGCTGCGCGCCACTGCTATTGATTACGGAGCCTTCCCATGGGGCACTACAAGTCGAATCTCCGCGACATCGAGTTCAACCTCTTCGAGGTCCTCGGGCGCGACAAGACGTACGGCACCGGCCCGTTCGCCGAGATGGACGTCGAGACGGCGAAGAGCATCCTCGACGAGGTCAACCGCCTCGCGGAGAACGAGCTGGCCGTCTCCTTCGCCGACGCCGACCGCAACCCGCCGGTCTTCGACCCGGAGACCAACACCGCGCCGGTCCCGGCGACCTTCAAGAAGTCGTACCAGGCGTTCATGGACTCCGAGTACTGGCGCCTCGGCCTGCCCGAGGAGATCGGCGGCACCACCTCGCCGCGCTCCCTGATCTGGGGCTACGCAGAGCTGCTGCTCGGCTCGAACCCGGCCGTGTGGATGTACTCCTCCGGCCCGGCGTTCGCCGGCATCCTCTTCGAGGAGGGCAACGAGGCGCAGAAGAAGATCGCCGGGATCGCCGTCGAGAAGCAGTGGGGCTCGACGATGGTGCTGACCGAGCCGGACGCCGGTTCCGACGTCGGCGCGGGCCGCACGAAGGCCGTCGAGCAGGAGGACGGCTCCTGGCACATCGAGGGTGTGAAGCGCTTCATCACCTCGGGCGAGCACGACATGTCCGAGAACATCATCCATTACGTGCTGGCCCGCCCCGAGGGCGCCGGCCCCGGCACAAAGGGCCTCTCGCTCTTCATGGTCCCGAAGTTCCACTTCGACTGGACCACCGGCGAGCTGGGCGAGCGCAACGGCGTGTACGCGACGAACGTCGAACACAAGATGGGCCTCAAGGCCTCCAACACCTGCGAGATGACCTTCGGCGACCAGCACCCCGCCAAGGGCTGGCTGATCGGCGACAAGCACGACGGCATCCGCCAGATGTTCCGCATCATCGAGTTCGCCCGCATGATGGTCGGCACGAAGGCCATCGCGACCCTGTCGACCGGCTACCTGAACGCGCTGGGGTACGCCAAGGAGCGCGTCCAGGGCACCGACCTGTCGCAGTTCATGGACAAGACCGCCCCCAAGGTCACCATCACGCACCACCCCGACGTGCGCCGCTCCCTCATGACGCAGAAGGCGTACGCGGAGGGCATGCGCTCCCTGGTGCTGTACACCGCCACCGTCCAGGACGCGATCCAGGAGAAGGAGGCCGCGGGCGAGGACGCGAAGGCGCTGCACGGCCTCAACGACCTGCTGCTCCCGATCGTGAAGGGCTACGGCTCCGAGAAGTCCTACGAGCAGCTGGCGCAGTCGCTCCAGACCTTCGGCGGCTCCGGGTACCTCCAGGAGTACCCGATCGAGCAGTACATCCGTGACGCCAAGATCGACACGCTGTACGAGGGCACGACGGCGATCCAGGGCCAGGACTTCTTCTTCCGGAAGATCGTCCGTGACCAGGGCGCCTCGCTGAACGCCCTCTCCGAGGAGATCAAGAAGTTCCTCGCCGGCGCCCAGGGCAACGAGGAGCTGGCCGGCGCGCTGGACTCGCTCGCCAAGGCGGCCGTGGACCTGGAGGCGATCGTCGGCACGATGATCACCGACCTGACCGCGACCGGCGAGGACGTCAAGAACATCTACAAGGTGGGCCTCAACACCACCCGCCTGCTGATGGCCTCCGGCGATGTCGTCGTCGGCTACCTGCTCCTCAAGGGCGCGGCCGTCGCGGCCGAGAAGCTGCCGACCGCCTCCGCGAAGGACGTCGCCTTCTACCAGGGCAAGATCGCCGCCGCGAAGTTCTTCGCCGCGAACGTCCTGCCGGGCGTCTCGGCCGAGCGCGCGCTCGCCGAGTCCGTCGACAACTCGCTGATGGAGCTGGACGAGGCCGCGTTCTAGCCCCTCCGAGATCGCCGACAGCACCGTCACCCGGACACGCTTTCGGGTGGCGGTGCTGTCGTATCAGCTGGGTACGCTGGCTGCAGGGCTCAGAATCCCGTCCGTGGGAGGAACCATGACCGCCGAGGCACTGCCCGACTCGCTGCACCGCCAGCCGGACGGCTCCAGGTGGCCGGTCCCGCCGCCGGTCTGCGTGTCCAGGACGAAGGAGCAGCGGGGGACGGCCTGCCACAAGGCCACGTCCTGGGGTTCGTCCGCCTTCGCGCGCAAGACGGACGCGACCACCCTGATTTTCTGGGTCCTCGCCTACAAGGACGGGAAGGCCGCGGACGCCGCGTACGACGACCTGATCACGTGGTACGGCGGGGACCGGGTCGGCCAGGACGCCGAGAAGGTGGACGTCGGCAGTCCGGGCGCCGAGCGCGAGGCCGACCGCGCCGCGGTCGGCACCATGGGCGGACCAGGCACGATCGCGCAGATCCGGGTCGGGACGACCGTCCTGAGCATCAGCACCGGAACCCAGGGCAAATCAGCCGTCCCCGACAAGGAGGTCAAGGCGTTCGCGACCATGTTCGCCGAGCGCGCGCAGCAGGCCCAGAACGGCGAGAAGCCCTCGGCGACCCTCCCTGGACATTGAGCGGACGCCCTCGTGCGACGGTGGTGAAGCCGCCCGGTCCGGTCTCGTTACAGTGAGGAACATGAGTTCCTCCCTCCGCTTCGACCGCGGTCACACCGACGATCTGATGGCCTTCCTGATGGCCTCCCCCTCCCCGTACCACGCCGTGGCGACCGCGGCCGCCCGGCTGGAGAAGGCCGGGTTCCGGCAGGTCGAGGAGACCGCGGCCTGGGACGGGACCAGCGGGGGCAAGTACGTCCTGCGCGGCGGTGCGATCGTGGCCTGGTACGTGCCGGAGGGCGCCGAGGCGCACACCCCGTTCCGGATCGTCGGGGCGCACACCGACTCGCCGAACCTGCGGGTCAAGCCGCTGCCCGACACCGGGGCGCACGGCTGGCGGCAGGTCGCTGTGGAGGTCTACGGCGGGACGCTGCTCAACACCTGGCTCGACCGGGACCTCGGCCTGGCCGGCCGGATCTCGCTGCGTGACGGCACGCACCGGCTGGTGAACATCGACCGGCCGCTGCTGCGCGTACCGCAGCTGGCCGTGCACCTGGACCGGTCGGCCAACCCCGACGGGCTCAAGCTCGACCGGCAGAAGCACATGCAGCCGATCTGGGGGCTCGGGGACGTCGAGGAGGGCGACCTGATCCGGTTCGTCGCCGAGGAGGCCGGCGTCGACGCCGCGGACGTGACCGGCTGGGACCTGATGCCGCACGCCGTCGAGCCGCCCGCCTACCTGGGCCGGGACCGCGAACTGCTGGCCGGTCCCAGGATGGACAACCTGCTCTCCGTGCACGCGGCGACCGCCGCACTCGGCGCCGTCGCCGGGCAGCCGGACGAGGAGCTTCCGTACATCCCGGTCATGGCCGCCTTCGACCACGAGGAGAACGGCTCGCAGTCCGACACCGGCGCCGACGGGCCGCTGCTCGGCACGGTCCTGGAGCGTTCCGTCTTCGCGCGCGGCGGGACGTACGAGGACCGCGCCCGTGCCTTCGCCGGGACGGTCTGTCTCTCCTCCGACACCGGTCACGCGATCCACCCCAACTACGCCGAGCGCCACGACCCGACCCACCACCCGGTGGCCAACGGCGGACCGATCCTCAAGGTCAACGTCAATATGCGGTACGCGACCGACGGCAGCGGCCGGGCCGTGTTCGCGGCGGCGTGCCGGAAGGCGGACGTGCCGTGGCAGTCGTTCGTCTCCAACAACTCGATGCCGTGCGGCACCACGATCGGCCCGATCACCGCTGCCCGGCACGGGATCCAGACCGTGGACATCGGCGTCGCGATCCTGTCGATGCACAGCGCCCGTGAGCTGTGCGGGGCGGACGACCCGTATCTGCTGGCCAACGCGCTGACGGCGTTCCTGGCGGGCTGAGCCACCCGCCGCGAGGCCATCGACGGGCCGGTGCGCGAGGCGCGCCGGCCCGGCCGACGACGCCGTTCCGCTCGCACCCCGCCGGTCGGGCACGACCCGTCGCCGACTCTCCGGCACCCCCGATATCCTGGGATTTTCCCGTGCCCGGCTCCGGGCGCATCCCGCCCGGAAGGGAAGCTGCTCGTGGAGTTCCGGCTGCTCGGCACCGTCTCCGTCGACACGTTCACCGGGCCGCTGCCGCTCGGCCCCGCCAAACGCCGCAGTCTGCTCGCCGCGCTGCTGCTGTCCGCCAACACCCCCGTCTCCATCGCCAGGCTGACGGACTCCCTGTGGGACGACACACCGCCGCTGCACGCCCGCAGCGTCATCCAGGGGCATGTGTCCCGGCTGCGCGCCCTGCTGGTGGGTGCGGACGCGGAGGCGTACGGGGTGGAGCTGGTCACGCTCGGCGACGCGTATGTGCTGCGGCTGCCGGAAACCCTGCTGGACTCGCAGCGCTTCGAGGAGCTGCTGACGCTGGCGCGGGGGCAGCGCAGCCCCGTCGACGCGGTACTGATGCTCAAGGAGGCCCTGTCCCTGTGGCAGGGCCCGGCGCTCAGCGGCGCGTTCGCCGGACGGCCGCTCCAGGCGGCCGCGCACTCGCTGGAGGAGTCGCGGCTGGCGACGGTCGAGCAACTGGCGCGCGCCTACGCCGCGCTGGGGGAGCACAACCGGGCGGCGGCGGTACTGCGGTCGGAGGCCGTCGCGCATCCGATGCGGGAGTCGCTGGCGGCGGCCCTGATGACGGCGCTGTACCGGGCGGGGCGTCAGTCGGAGGCACTGGACTGGTTCCACCGCACGAGGCGGCTGCTCGCCGACGAGCTGGGGATCGATCCCGGACACGAACTCGCCGACGCGTACGCGCTGATCCTGCGCGGCGACCCCGGGCCGGACGCCGGACGGGAGGGCGGACGGAACGCGCCCGGCGGTCCGGGGACGACAGCCCGCGGCCCGGTCCGGTCGGGCGGCGGTGACAGCGGCGGCTCCGGGAACGGGGCCGTGCCCGCGGCCCGCCCGGCGGCGGACCGACGGGCCGGAACGGACGGCGGGGCCGCGGCGGCACCGGCCGACCGCCCGGCCGAGCGGCCCTGCGATACGGGCGGCGGTACGGGCAGCGGTACGAGCGGCGCCCCCAGCCCCGCGCCGCCCCGCCCCCTCCCCGTGCCGTCCCTCGCCGGCGAGCCGCACCCCACCGATCTGCTGCCCCGCGCGCCCCGCGGCTTCCAGGGGCGGACCGCCGAACTGGCCGCCCTCACCCGGGCCGCGGCGGGCGAGGCACCCGTCTGCCTGGTCACCGGACCGGCCGGGGTGGGCAAGACCGCGCTGGCCCTGCAGTGGGCGCACCGCAACCCGGCCGCCTTCCCGGACGGACGGCTCTTCGCCGATCTGCGCGGGTTCAGCGACACCGGTGAGCCCGCACTCGTCGAAGTCCTGCGCGAGTTCCTGCTGGCGCTCGGCGTCGCGCCCCGCCGCGTCCCGGAGTCCCTCGCGGCCGCGGCCGCGCTCTTCCGGTCACTGACCGACCGGCGCCGTCTGCTCGTCATACTCGACAACGCCCGCCACTCCGCCACCGTCCGGCCGCTGCTGCCGGGCGGCACCGACTGCGTCACGCTGGTCACCAGCAGGCACCGGCTGGAGGGCCTCATCGCCTCGGACGCGGCCCGTCCCGTACCGCTCGACGTACTCGAACCGCCGGACGGCACGGCACTGCTGGCCGGTGTGCTCGGTGAGGACCGGGTGCTCGCCGAGCCGGTCGCGGCCCGCCGGCTCGCCGAACTCTGCGGAGGGCTGCCACTCGCCCTCCGGGTCACCGCGGCCCGGCTGGCCGGACGCCCGAGCTGGACGCTGGCCGGTCTCGCGGACGAACTGGCCGACGAGCACAGCCGGCTGACCTACCTCGACGTGGACGACACCGGTGTCTCGGCCGCGCTGCGGCTGACCGTGCAGCAGCTGCCGCAGGACGCCGTCCACCAGCTCGCCCGGCTCGGCCACCACCCCGGCGGCCACTTCGACCCGTACACGGCCGCCGCGCTCGCCGGCACCGACCCGGTCGTCGCCACGGCGGCGCTGGAACGGCTCGCCGCCGCCCATCTCGTCACCGAGACGACTCCGGGGCGCTGGGCGCTGCACGATCTGGTGCGCCTCTACGCCCGCGGCATGGACCCCGCGGAAGGGTCGGAGGCGCTCATCGGTGTCCTCGACCACTACATCGCCACCGCGCTCGCCGCCGCCGACACGGCCGAGCCCGGCGGCGAGCCCTGCTTCGTCCTGCCGGAGGACTACCACCGCCCGGTCGCCGTACGGGACTTCGTCGACCGGGCGGCGGCGATGCACTGGCTGGCGGCCGAACGCGACGATCTGGCACTGGCCGCCGACGCGGCCCGGACCGCCGGGTTCCACGACCGGGCGTGGCGGATCATCCTGCTCCAGTGGCCGCAGGTGGTGTGGCGGGTGCGGGACAACTGGTCCCCGCTGCTGGAACTGGCGCTGGACTCCGCCCGCGCCCACGACGACGCGTACGCCGAGTCGAGGGTGCTCAACCTGCTGGGCTGGGTGCTGACCGAGGAGGGCAGGACCACCGAGGCCGTCACCCTGCTGGAACGCTCGCCCGTTCTGGCCCGGCGGGCCGGCGACCGGCTCGGCGAGGCGACCGCACTGATCAACCTCGCCGTCGTCCAGGCCGAGCAGGGAGAGCTCGACACGGCTCTGGAGGACTGCGGGCGGGCTGTCGACCTGGCCCGTGAGGAACGGGACGCGCACACCGAGATGCTGGCGCTCCAGCACCTCGCCCGGATGCAGCTCACCGCGAACCGGCCGCACGAAGCCCTCGAATCCGTCCGGACGGCGCTCGACCTGGGGCCCGAGCACGAGGAGGTCGCCCGCCGGGTGCTGCTGCTGACCACCAGCGGCGAGGCCCGTCTGGCACTCGGCGAGGAGAACGACGGGATCCGGCTGCTGGACCGGGCGGCCGGGGAGGCGGAGTCCGCCGGATACGACACCGGCGCGGTACGGGCCCTCCAGGCGCTGCTGCGGGTGACGGCCGAGCCGGAGTACCGCAAGCGGTACGAGGAGGCGGTCCGACGGCTCACCCACAACGGGTGAGCCCCCTCCCGGACGCGATCACGAGAGCGCCCGGGAGACCGCGGGAGGTCAGGCCTGCTCGTCCATTCCCGCCAGCACCAGCGGCAGCCGGGGCGTGCCCTGTGCGCTCACGCGGACGGGGACGCCCCAGTCCTGCTGGTGGACGTGGCAGGCCGGGTACTCGTTCGAGGGGTCGTCGTCGCAGGACGCCGCCATGGCCGACACATGCAGGACGCCCTCGGTGACGCCCTCGGCGAGGACCAGGTCGCGGAAGAGGTCGGTACCGGGGCCCGCGCCCTCGGCCAGCAGCTCCGGCGGGGTCGCCGAGACCAGCAGCCGGGTCGAGGGGCCGTACCGGGTGTCCAGCTTCTGCCCGGCGGGCGCCTGGAAGACCACATCGAGCCGGAGCGTGCCCGGGGCGATCTCGGTGGCCGCGCGCCGGGTGCGGTGGGCGCGGTCGGCGACGCGTACGGCCTCCTCGGGGAGCCGCAGCCGGGTCAGCCGGTGCCGGGCGGACTCGACGACCACGAGATCGCCGTCGACCAGCACGGCGTCGCTCGGCTCGCGCAGATCCGTGGCCAGGGTGGTGACCTCACCGCTCCCGGGGTCGTAGCGCCGCAGCGCGTGGTTGTACGTGTCGCAGACGGCGACGGACCCGTCGGGCAGCGCGGTCACCCCCAGCGGGTGCTGGAACAGGGCCTGCCCGGCGGCGCCGTCGCGGTGTCCGAAGTCGAAGAGTCCGGTGCCGACGGCCGTACGGACGGCGAAGCCGGATCCGTCGCGCTCGACGTACCGCAGGGCGGACGTCTCCGAGTCGGCGACCCAGAGCCGCTCCCCGTCGGCGGACGTGGCGAGCCCGGACGGCTGGGCGAACCACGCCTCGGCGGCCTCCCCGTCGACCAGGCCCTCGTTGGTGGTACCCGCGGCGACCTGGACGGTCTCCGTCGCGGGGTCGTACGTCCACAGCTGGTGCACGCCCGCCATGGCGATCCACAGCCGGTCCGCGAACCAGGCGACGTCCCAGGGGGAGGAGAGGTCGACCTCGCGGGCCGGCCCGGACGTCGGCGAACCCTGCCACCACTGGCGGCCGGTGCCGGCGAGCGTCGTCGTCACCCCGGTGCCGAGGTCGAGGGCGCGGATGGCGTGATTGACCGTGTCGGCGACCGCGATCCGGCCGTCGGGCAGCACGGCGAGGCCCTGCGGCTCGGAGAACCGGGCCTCGTCGGGGGCGCCGTCGGCGAACCCCCTGTCCCCTGATCCGATGTGACGGCGAACCGTTTCACTGTCACGTTCGATCTCCACCAGGCGGTGACGGGTGGTGTCGGAGACGAGGAAGCCGCCGTCGGGCAGGAGCAGCGCCTTGCCGGGGAAGCGCAGATGCGTGGCGACCGGTTCGGGCGCGACATAGGGGCCGTCGCCGCGGCGCAGCGTGCCCTTCGCCGCGTGCTCGGCCTCCAGCTCCTCGACCAGCTTCTCGATGGCGTGCGCATGGCCCTCGCCGGCGTGCTGGGCGACGACATAGCCCTCGGGATCGATGACGACGAGCGTGGGCCAGGCCCGTACGGCGTACTGCTTCCAGGTCGCCAGTTCCGGATCGTCGAGGACCGGGTGGTGGACCTCGTACCGCTCGACGGCGTCGACGACGGCCTGGTGCTCGGCCTCGTGGACGAACTTCGGCGAGTGCACCCCGATGATCACCAGGGTGTCGCGGTGCTTCTCCTCCAGCTCGCGCAGCTCATCGAGGACATGCAGGCAGTTCACACAGCAGAAGGTCCAGAAATCCAGAATCACAATGCGTCCTCGCAGGTCAGCGAGGGTGTACTGCTGGTCGCCTGTATTCAGCCAGCCACCCTTGCCGACCAGCTCGGGGGCCCTGACGCGCGCACGTGTTGCCATGTGAACAGTCAACATCACCGTGGCATCCACACATTCCGCAGGGACCTCGGGGAACCTGTGAGCCATGAGATTCCTGGTGCGTGAACGACTCTTCGCCGTCGGTGACGACTACTGGATCGAGGACACGGACGGCCGCAAGGTGTTCCTCGTCGACGGCAAGGCCATGCGGGTGCGGGACACCTTCGAGCTGAAGGACGCACAGGGCCGGATCCTGGTCGAGATCCGGCAGAAGCTGCTCAGCCTGCGCGACACGATGCTCATCGAGCGCGACGGCGAACAGCTCGCCAGGATCAAGCGCAAGCGGCTGTCGCTGCTGCGCAACCACTACCGGGTCACGCTGGTCGACGGCACCGAGCTCGACGTCAGCGGCAAGATCCTGGACCGCGAGTTCGCCATCGACTACGACGGGGAACTGCTGGCCCAGATCTCCCGGCGCCGACTGACCGTCCGGGACACCTACGGCATCGATGTCGTACGGGAGGACGCCGACACGGCACTGCTCATCGCCGTATCGGTCTGCGTCATCGTGCTCGCGGACAAGGAGCGCGAGGACTGACCCGCCCCGGTTTCACGTGAAACGAAGTGGTCCTACCGGAGCCTGGGCGGGGCCAGTCCCAGGCGACGGTCCTTGAGGGCCGGGAACTGCTCACGGGTCGTCGCCACCCTCGCCGGGTCGAACTCCACGCCGAGCACCTCCTCGTCCGCGCCCGCCTCCGCGAGCACCTCGCCCCACGGGTCGACGACGATGCTGTGCCCGGCCTGCTGGACTCCGGCGTGGGTGCCCGCGGTGCCGACGGCCAGGACGTACGACTGGTTCTCGACGGCGCGGGCCTGCGCCAGCAGCGTCCAGTGGGCCCGGCGCCGCTCGGGCCAGCCCGCCGCGACGATCAGTGTCCCGGCGCCCGCGTCGACCAGGCCGCGGAACATCTCCGGGAAGCGCAGGTCGTAACAGGTGGCGAGGCCGAGCGTGGTCTGCGGCAGGGCGACCGTGACCAGTTCCTCGCCGGCACCCATCATGACCGCCTCGCCCTTGTCGAAGCCGAAGCGGTGGATCTTGCGGTACGTGGCGGCCCGCTCGCCCTCGGGCGTGAAGACCAGCGAGGTGTTGAAGAGGGTGCCGTCTTGGGCGCGCTCGACGAAGGAGCCCGCATGCAGCCAGACCCCGGCGTCGGCCGCGGCCTTCGCCATGATGTCGTGGGTGGGCCCCTGGAGCGGTTCGGCCTCGTCCGCGAAGTCGGCATACGCGAAGGCGCCGACCGGCCAGAGCTCGGGAAGCACCACCAGATCCGCACCGCGCTGGGCCTCGACCAGTGAAGCCGCACGCTGCCTACGGGCGTTGACGGATTCGTCCGGGTCTACTGCGATCTGGATGAGGGAGGCGCGCACACTACCACCGTCCTGGCATTCGAGCCGTCAACACGGGCCTACGATCGTCACACGAAAGCACTGCCGGGGTGCCTGCTCGCAGCGTAACTTAGCGAACGAACCTCCCACGCAGCCCGCCGCCCGCGCCAAGCTCTCCAGCCCATGCACCGCAGAACCGCACGAGGGGTCCCGTGACCGTCCATCCCAGCCTCCAGACCTACGCCGATGCCTGGACCCACTCCATCGAGTCGATAGCCGAGCTGGTGAAGCCACTCGCCGAGGGGGAGTGGAACCGCCGTACGCCATGCCCCGCCTGGTCGGTGCGCGACATCGTCTCGCACGTCATCGGCATGGAGTCCGAGCAGCTCGGCGACCCGCGCCCGATCCACACGCTGCCCCGCGACCTCTACCACGTGCAGAACGACTTCGCCCGGTACATGGAGATGCAGGTCGATGTGCGGCGTCACCACACCGCACCGGAGATGACCTCCGAGCTGGAGTACACGATCATCCGGCGGGCGCGTCAGCTGCGCAACGAGACGCGTGACCCCGAGACCATGGTCCGGGCGCCGCTCGGCGCCGAGCAGACCCTCGAACTGGCGCTGCGGATGCGCGCCTTCGACGTCTGGGTGCATGAGCAGGACCTGCGGGCGACGCTGGGACAGCCCGGCAATCTGGACTCCCCCGGCGCCACCGTCGTCCGGGACACCCTGCTGCAGGCGCTGCCGAAGGTGGTCGCCAAGGACGCGGGGGCACCGGCCAGTTCGGCGATCGTGCTCGATGTGCACGGCCCGCTGGAGTTCCTGCGCACCGTCAGGGTCGACGCGGAGGGCCGTGGTTCGGTGGACGGTTCGCCGTCGCTCGGGCCCGCGGTGACGCTGGCGATGGACTGGGAGACGTACTTCCTCCTCGCCTGCGGGCGGGTGCGCGCGGGTACGGTCGCCGAGCGGATCAAGGTCGAGGGCGATCAGGACCTGGCGACGGCGATCCTGCAGAACTTCGCCGTGACGCCGTGACGGCGTAGTGCCGTGACGTCATGATCGGCGGCGCCCGTCGCACGAGGGACGGGCGCGCCGCCGATCCGGCGCGCGGGGCGGTCACACCGGTACGTGCACGGCCTCCACGCGGCTGACCACATGGTGGTCCCGCTCGCGGTGCGTGGCCCTGGAGTGCAGCCGCAGGATCTGTACGACGCCGAGCGCCTCCAGCACGAAGACCGAGGCGAAGGCGATCCGGTAGTTGTCGCCGGTCGCGTCCAGCAGCACACCGACGGCGAACAGCGTGGTCATCGAGGCGACGAAGCCGCCCATGTTGACGATGCCCGACGCGGTGCCCTGCCGCTCCGGCGGATTCGCCGGCCGCGCGAAGTCGAATCCGATCATCGAGGCCGGACCGCACGCGCCGAGCACCACGCACAGCACGATCAGCAGCCACATCGGCGCATGGTCGCCCGGACAGAAGATGGCCGACGCCCAGAGCAGCGCCGTCACCGCGACCGTACCGAGGGCCAGCGGGGCGCGGGCCGCGTGGTGGCGGGCGATGATCTGCCCGTAGACCAGCCCGAAAGCCATGTTGGAGAGCACCACCAGGGTGAGCAGCTCCCCGGCGGTGGACCGGCTGAGCCCCTGCGCCTCCACCAGGAACGGCAGCCCCCACAGCAGCAGGAACACCATGGCCGGGAACTGCGTGGTGAAGTGCACCCACATACCGAGCCGGGTGCCGGGCTCCCGCCAGGAAGCGGCGATCTGCTTGCGCACATAGGCGGCACCCGCGTGCTCCGCGGGCGGCGGCTCATGGCCCTCGGGGTGGTCCTTCAGGAACAGCAGGAGCAGGACGAGGACGACGACCCCGGCGACGGAGCTGCCGACGAACGTGGTGGTCCAGCCGAACCCGTGCAGGGCCCGTGCGATGAAGAGCGTCGAGACGAGGTTGCCCGCCATCCCGAAGAGCGCCGCGACCTGGCCGATCAGCGGGCCGCGCCGGGCCGGGAACCAGCGGGCGCCGAGCCGCAGCACGCTGATGAACGTCATCGCGTCACCGCAGCCGAGCAGCGCCCTGGACGCCAGCGCCATGCCGTACGAGGGGGAGAGCGCGAAGCCGAGCTGCCCGAGGGTGAACAGGACGGCCCCGAGAGCGAGGACCTTCTTGGTGCCGAGCCGGTCGACCATCAGGCCGACGGGTATCTGCATGCCCGCGTAGACGAGCAGCTGAAGGATGGAGAACGTGGAGAGCGCGGAGGCGTTGACGTGGAACCGGTCGGCGGCGTCCAGCCCGGCGACACCCAGGCTGGTGCGGAAGATGATGGCGACGAAGTAGACGGCGACCCCGATGCCCCAGACCCGGGCGGCACGTCGGCCGCCGGGTGGATCGCCGGGCAGGGACAGGGTGGGAGCGGCGGCAGAACTCACCGGTCCTCACCCCTGACCAGCACCTTGACCCGGCTGACATGGCGACGCACGACCTGCGCGGCACCGTCCGCGTCACCGGCCCTGATCGCCTCCAGCAGCTCGCCGTGCTCGGTGATGTTGGCGGCGATCCGCCCCGGGTGCGCCTCCATCACGGCGACGCCCATCCGCAACTGCCGGTCACGCAGCTGGTCGTAGAGGCGCGAGAGGATGTCGTTGCCCGCGTTGCGCACGATCTCGGCGTGGAAGCAGCGGTCCTTCACCGACACCTCGGCCAGATCCCCGGCCTCGGCCAGCTGCCGCTGCTCCTCCAGGAGTTCTTCGAGCCGGCCGATCAGCTGCGCGGAGGCGGGCACGGCCTTGCGCGCCGCGAACTCCTCGACCAGCAGCCGGGTTTCCACCACATCGGCGATCTCCTGCGCGGAGACGGCGAGGACGAGGGCACCCTTCTTCGGATACAGCTTGATCAGCCCCTCGACCTCCAGCCGCAGCAGCGCCTCGCGCACCGGCGTGCGGGAGACCCCGACGGCCTCCGCGAGGTCTCCTTCGGTGAGGAGCGTGCCGCCCTCGTAACGGCGGTGCAGGACCGCCTCCTTGATGTGGGCGTACACGCGCTCGGCTGCGGGGGGCTGCTTGATGGGGGACTTCACGACGGGCTTCGCGGCAGGCTTCACGGCTGGGGGTGCGGCAGGCATGTACACAGCATAGATACAAGATGCGTGCATGGCGAAACGAGTCCGGGATCCGGACGGACACACGCCCGTCCCCGGCCGGCCCGCGCGCGCTTCACATGATCCTGGCCGGAATCACCCGTAGCCCTGAAATTGCCCCAGGAATCAGCACATCCATCCCCCGCCCTCATGAGTCTCACCACCGAGCGGCACCCACATGTGGCCGCATTCCAGGGGCATTTGGAGCGTTCAAGTTGAAAATCGGCATTAAGGGCATAAACCGCGTTACTGCCACTGCCACCGTGGCCCTGACGGCAGGTGCCGTCATCGCGGGCAGCGCGTTCGCCTCCACCGCGCAGGCCGCCACGCTGCCCAACCCCAAGATCACCGCCGCGGGCGGGTACGTGATGAACAACGGCACCGCGAAGTCCCTGTTCGCCAAGACCGCGGACACCCGTCGTTCCACCGGCTCCACCACCAAGATCATGACGGCGAAGGTGGTGCTGTCGCAGAAGAACCTGAACCTGGATTCCAAGGTCACGATCCAGAAGGCGTACAGCGACTACATCGTCTCCAAGGGCGCCTCGTCGGCCCGCCTCATCGTGGGCGACAAGGTCACGGTCCGCCAGCTGCTGTACGGCCTGATGCTGCCGTCCGGCTGCGACGCCGCCTACGCGCTGGCCGACAAGTTCGGCTCCGGCTCCACCCGCGCGGCCCGCGTGAAGTCGTTCATCGGCAAGATGAACGCCCAGGCCAAGTCCCTCGGGCTGAAGAACACCCACTTCGACTCGTTCGACGGCATAGGGAACGGCTCGAACTACTCGACGCCGCGCGACCTGACGAAGATCGCCAGCAGCGCGATGAAGAGCTCCACCTTCCGCTCCGTCGTCAAGACCAAGTCGACCAAGCAGAAGGTCACCACGAAGTCCGGCGGCTACCGGTACATGTCGTGGTCCAACACCAACACCATGCTCAGCAGCTACAGCGGCGCCATCGGCATCAAGACCGGCTCCGGACCGTCGGCCAAGTACTGCCTGGTCTTCGCCGCGACCCGCGGCAGCAAGACGGTCATCGGCACCGTGCTCGGCTCCTCTAGCGCGGCCAACCGCACCGCGGACATGAAGAAGATCATGGACTACTCCTTCAAGAAGTAGCCCGGCCCGGCAACGCACACAAAGAGGGGGCCCGCGCCACGCGGGCCCCCTCTCGCCGCACCGGAGGGCTCAGTCGAGACAGAACTCGTTGCCCTCGACGTCCTGCATGTTGATGCACGACTCGTTGTCCTCGTCGGCATACAGCACCTGCGTGCACACCGCGCCGAGCGCCACCAGCCGATCGCGTTCGGCCTCAAGCACGGCCAGCCGCTCCGCACCCACGAGCCCGGTGCCGGCCCGCACGTCGACGTGCACCCGGTTCTTGGCGACCTTGCCTTCGGGAACGCGCTGGAAGTACATGCGCGGGCCCTCACCCGTGGGATCGGAGCACGCGAACCACGCACCCCGCTCCTCGGACGGCAGTGAGTCGTTATAGGCGTCCCAGGAGTCAAACCCCTCCGGAGGCGGCGGTGCGACGTACCCCAACACCTCGCACCAGAAACGAGCGACGCGCTCGGGATCCGCGCAGTCGAAAGTGATCTGGATCTTCCTTACCGATGCCATTCGGCCACCCTAACAGCGGGCCTCCGCCATACAACCGCCGCCGATTAACTGCACGTTGACCGGCAGATGGACACGTCACCCCCACCGTCCGCCCCATCTCTCGGGCCCACCCCGGCCTGCGGCCAGACATCCCTTCGACACGTTTTCAGCAGTCTTCTGGAAGAGGCAGTTCGCAGGCATGACACCCGAAGAGGCCGCCACTCCTCCTTCTGAGGCATGAAGCTGTTGCCTGCCCGCGAATCGATCCGGCTCCACCAATGCAGAGGAGTGAACCGATGACGTGCAAGGAGAGCGCCAAGGCCATCGCCCGACGGGTGGAAGTGATGGCACCAGCCGTGGGCACAGGGGGCGCACGTCAATCAGGCCGAATCAGTGAGCGGGGTTGAGGAAGCGATGTACCGAATCGGTTTGCTGCACAGCCATCCCCTGATTGCCTGGGCCGTGGACCGGGCACTGGCCACCGTCCCCGACCTCTCGGTCAGCCTGCTCGACATGAGCTCTGCCGTCCCGGACTCCGGGTGCGACGATGCGTACGACGTTCTGATCACCAATCAGATTTCCAACTCCGGTGATCAGCCACCGGACTTCAAGGTTCCCAAGGCATCCTGCGTTCTCGTGATGTCGCCGTTGCCCGAGGGAATCGCAGCTGAGACGTTCGGCGCCGATGGCTACCTCAGCGAGTTCAGCTCACCGAGCGAACTGGTCCGAGCGGTCCATCGAGCAGCCGTAGCGGGGCAACCGCCCTCGGACGGCCAGGCCAAGGTTTCAGCGCAAGAACGCCCCGATCTATCCAAGCGGGAGCGGCAGGTACTCGGCTTCATTGCGGATGGGCTGACACATGCGCAAGTAGCCAGGCGGCTCGCAATCAGCCAGCACACCGTCGACACCTACGTAAAGCGAATCCGGTGCAAATTGAGGGTTGGGAACAAAGCTGAACTCACCAGGGCAGCGTTGGCCATGTGCTGGGCGGCCTGAGGGCTGTCCCGTAGCAGTACCTCATGGGCCGCTGAGCTCGGTGACCTCCACCGTCGTGTCGATGCGTACCGACTCGGCAAGCCTCCGATCATGGGTGACCAGCAGAAGGGAGCCCGAGAAGCTGTCCAACGCCTGCTCCAGCTGTTGAACCGCTTCAATGTCCAGATGGTTCGTCGGCTCGTCCAGGATCAGGCAATTGACCCCTCTCGCCTGGAGCAGTGCCAGACCTGCGCGAGTCCGCTCCCCCGGCGACAAGGTCCGCGCCACGCGCAACGCCGCCTCCCCGCCCAGACGGAACTTCGCCAGCAGGGTCCGGGCCTCCGTCACGCCGAGGCCGGTCTTCGACCTCAGCACGTCGACCACGGGTCGACTGGTATCGAACAGTCGCCTGGTCTGGTCGATCTCCCCGACCACCACACCGGCACCGGCCCATTGCGAACCACTTTCCAGAGGTATCCGGCCGAGCAGGCATTCCAACAAGGTGGTCTTTCCCGAGCCGTTCGGGCCAGAGATCCGGATCCGCTCGCCCCAGCCCACCTCAAGGTCGATCGGCCCGAGAGTGAACGCCCCCCGGCGTACCACGGCTGCCCGCAGGGCCAGGGACACATCGCCCGTCCCCGCTGTCTCCGCAATCGAGAATCTCAGTTGCCAGGATTCCCGCACCTGCTCGGGGGCCTGCCTGTCGAGTCGTTCGACCGCGCGGTCCGCTTTCGCCGCAGCCGCGCCGGTCTGCTGGGCCCCTGCGATACGTGACGCCTTGCGGAACTTGTCCCCGTCAGGCTGACGGCGCGGATTCGCCGCCCGCTGCGTACCTTCCCGGGACCACTGGCGGTGAGTTCGCGCAGTGTCGACCAGACGGCGACGGGTCTCTTCATGCGCGCTGTACGCGTCAACGGCGCGTCGGCGAGCCAGCGCCCGCTCCGCGACAAAGGCGTCCCAGCCCCCGCCGTACTCCGCGCCCCGGCGCGTGAACTCGTCGAGTTCGACGATCCGGTTCACCGTCGCCGAGAGGAACGCCCGGTCATGGCTGACCAAGGCGATTCCGGCCCGTGACGTGTGCACATGGTGCTCCAGACGGTCCAGGCCGTCGGCGTCCAGGTCATTGGTCGGTTCATCGAGAAGAAGGACATCCGGCTGCGCCAGTAGCACCGCCGCCAGGGCCAAGCGGGCCCGCTGCCCGCCGGACAGGCCGGCTGTCTCCCGCCCGTCCAGATCCAGCCCCAGGTCGGAGGCGACCACCGTCGCCCGCTCCGAGAGATCCGCGCCGCCCAGCGAGAGCCAGGTGTCCCAGGCATCTGCATAGGCTTCACCTGCCTGAGGCTCCTCGCGCTCAAGAGCAATGGTGGCCTCGTCGAGCGCCGATTGCGCCGCGGCCACTCCGGTCCTGCGGGCCAGGTACTCCGCCGTGCTCTCACCGGCGAGCACATCGGCTTCCTGTGCCAGCCTGATCACTGTGGTCGTCTGTGGCGCTCGGACAACCGTTCCGCTCTCCGGGACCAGCTCGCCGGAGAGGACCTTGAGCAGGGTCGACTTCCCCGTGCCGTTGGGCGCCACGATACCCACCCGGTCTCCCCTGCCGAGTGAGAGGCTTACGCCACCTAGCACGGTGACACCGCCGAAAGCCAGTTCCACACCCCGGCAGTCGATGCGAGTCATGCGACAGCTTCTCCTTGTCAGTTCCGAACAGTGCTCTCGACAACTGCGGGGCTCTTGCGGGTGCGTGTACGGGTAGCGAGCTGGGCAGTCCCGGGAACGGCGAGCACTCCATAGGTGGACACCAGCAACACGACGGCAGCCAGGGTGGCAAAGGGCGCAACTCCGATGAACCGGACGAGCAGCGGTGTCACGGCGAGCGCGATGGGCTGGAGGCCGAAGCTGGCCAGCCCCTCCAGGGCGAAGACCCGGCCCTGGACCTGCTCCGGGAACTCACGCTGGAGCGAGCTGTACCAGAGGACCATGAAGCAGCCGACTCCGGCGGAACCGGCGGCACCAGCGGCGCAGAACATCCACAGGGGTACGTCGACAGCGAGGCATATAGGCGTCAGCAAGCAGGGAGCCAGCGCGTTCATGGCCCACAGTCCTGGACGGCCCGAGGAAACCCTGCCTCCCAGCAACGAGCCGATCACCGAACCCGCAAGAGTGGCGGCGCTGACCCAGCCGAAAGCGGAGAGGCCGTACCGGGCCTGGCTGACCATCGGCACCAGAATGTAGTTCGGCCCGAAGAGGAAGAACACCTGCACCGTGCCCTGGAGCATCAGGACCGATACCCAGGGCCTCCGACGGACCTCGACGAGGCCCTCCCGCGCCTCGGCCAGCACCCCCCGCAGCCCGTCCGGCTCGTCGGTCTGCGGGTCGGCGGTACGGATGGGTGGCAGGCGCAGCCAGACCAGCGTGACCAGGCTGACCACGAACGTGGCGATGTCCACCAGAAGGGTCTTCGGCGGTGAGATCCCGGCGAGCATGACCCCTGCCAGCAGGGCCCCGGCCATCGAGCCGATCCGCTTGGTGGACACGTCCAGGGCGTACGCCTGCTGACGCAGGTCCTCCGGCACCACCTGAGTGAGGGCCGCACGATGAGCCGGCTCGTACAGCGCTGCGCCCGCTCCGGTCATCGCCGCGGCGGCCAGCAGCAACGCAAGCGGCCCCTGCGAGGCGAAGAAGAAGAAGCCGCCGATCCCGGCCAGGCGGAGGACATCCGCGACGGCCATCACGAGGCTGCGGGAATATCTGTCGGCGACCACCCCGCCGGCCAGCAGCAGGACACCCATGACGGCGGACTCCACTGCCAGTAGCAGACCGAAGGTGCCGGGGCCGCGGTCCGGCACGACCAGGGCCGCGAGCACCACGACGGTGAGCTGGTTGCCCACCGTGCTCGTCACCTGCCCGAGCCAGAAGGCCAGGTATCGCCGGCTACGTAAGAGAGCGCGCATTTCAGGTTGCGACATAGTCTTTCTCACCAGAATGGAGGGAGAGCGAGGCTACGGCCATCACCCGAGGGGATGTGGCCACCGTGCATCGACATCGAGTTCGGGCCCCAACACCTCGGTCGCACGGCTTCGGAAGGCCGGCGTCGCGGTACCGAAGTCGACGACGAGCAGCCGTTCGGATGTGGCTCGGGCAATCTTCCATCGCCGTTCATCCGGTCCTTCCACCGAGAGGTCCTCGACAGTGATCGCCGACCTCAGAGTCTCGATGCCTGTGCTGCCGCATCGCAAGGCGCGTGGGGAACCGGCGCTGAGCAGGAAACGCGTCTGATCCACCGGAACCCGTCGATGTGCGAACCACGCCTCGTGCTCCCATGGTTGACTCAACGTACCGGTGACGGGGTTCTCCTCGCTGAAGACCGAAGTCTTTCGCAACACCAAGCGGTACACCAGCGCTTTGGCAATCTCCCGCAACGCCCTGGCCGCAGCCTCGGGCTCGTCGGCGCCGGCCCCGGAGGACGTGATGATTCCTCCGTGCCCCTCGGCATGGACCACGGCCATTACCGCTGGAACACCATAGACCGGGTCAGCGATGTCCAGCAGGCTCAACTCCACGCCCCCCGAGCGGCAAAGGGACAGAACCGCGTCGGTGAGCGGGCTGCTCGGCGGCTGCAGTCCCGGTGGCGTCTGCTGCGTCAGCCAGGTACGCAGGAAGCAATGGCGCTCGTACAACTCATACATCGCCGCATCGGCCGCCGCCGAGTAACGGGTGTGCGCGGCCATGCCGTTGCTGTTGCCGAGTCGGCGGCGAGAGCCCAAGAGGGCAAGCCGTTCGGCGAGTTCCCCCTTGGCTCGAAGGCGCGCACCGTCAGCACTGGTGTCCACCCCGAAGCCGCATTCCCGGCCGCCATCGGTCTTCGGTCCGTAGGCGTTGGCGTAGTACAGGGACTGACCGTTGGCCAGGATGCACTTGACCTCTTCGGCCTTGACCCAGTCAGTGCCGGAGGAGCTGCTGTCCGCAGGAACTGCACCCACGGCATAGAGGGGTACGGTGCCTTCGCCCAGGTCGAGATGGTGTGCCACCGCACGGTCGTCGAAGCCGCCGAAAGGCCGGCAGTCCATACCGGCGGTCCCCAGCACCTGGATCAGCGCCTGCGCTGCATGGCCGGCTTCGATCAAGGCATATCGGTACCCGCGAGGGCCGTACTTGGCTGTGGCATCGGCCAGATCCGCCACCAGCCAGAACCTCGTCGCCACGGCAGCGAGAGTCGGGTCCAGTCCCAACTCATCGGTACAAGACGCAGCTTGGCGCGAGACAAGTCGTCCTGACGAAGGATCGAACGCGATCAACTTGCCCCTGGTCCCGGCTGCACCGCTTTGCTCGGCGACCAGGTGTACGGGATAGAGGGCACCGGCGGACGGATAGAGCCGACTGTCCGGATCGTGCAGGGTCTGCATGACGGACCAAAGCCGCCCCTGGTCCACCGCCTTCGCACGAGGGCCGCCGAAAGGCGCGAAGCTCGGCGCACGACGTAAGGAGAGCGGCAGGTCAAGGCCGTCGGAGACGCCACCGGGCAGGAAGCGCTTTGCATGACCGCGCTTTTGATACTGCATCAGTTCATCGGGCGTGTAAGCGAGACCACGATTGATCGGAACCGATGATTCGGCATGCATGCGCAGGGCCTGCAGGTGCGCCGCATGGGCGCCCCGCGTGACAAGGCCGTACTCGCTCAGGGACAGGGCGACGTCTCGGGGAATCTCGCTCGCCGATACCGGGTTCTCGGTCATCTTCAGCAGACGGCTTCGGAGCTCCGAATCCGGAACGCGGACTCTCATCCGAAGTTTCGGCGAACGGAATGTAATCAGCGCGTCCTCAGCGGTAACCGAAACACCGGGCGAGTACTCAAACCATCCATCCTGGTCCATGGGGGGCACCCTCCGGGTTTGCAGTAGTGGTATAGCCACGGGGCCCGCTGTGGCACCAGAGAACTGGGGCCACAGCGGGCAGAGCCCGTTTCTCCGATTACTGGCAGCGAGAGTTGGCCGGCATCAGGAACTCGGCGTCGAACTCCTCGATCTCTTCGATGACGATCTCGGTGTTCGAGTTCTCGTTGACCTTCGGCTCCATGATTTTCCTCCTATTGATGGAGAGCGATCCCGACGGGGTTCCCGGCGAGACTCCGGTACGAACCGGATGGCATGACTTGACCACGCCCGACAGTCCTCGGTCAATAGACTCAGACGTCTTCGGCTGTACCCGGATCAGGGGACTGGTGGACCTTGATATCGAGGTCGACAATGGTCTGGAAACTGCTGCTTCCGAAGGTATGAGGTGAACCATGCGGGTCACGAGGGTCCAGCACACGTGCTTCGTCTTCGATACCGAAGACGGACGGCTCGCCGTTGATCCCGCGTTGGATTACTTCGGAAACCTCTGGAGTCCCAGAGGCAGGAACAGGATGGCAAGTCAACTGCTTGCGGACGTCTCGGCCGTGGTCATCACCCATTCCCACAGTGATCACTTCCATCTGCCGACGCTGTTGCACTTCGACCGAGACACTCCGGTCGCCGTACCCTCCAGCGACCGGTCGTCGGATTTCCCGATGGCAGCGGAACTTGCCGAGTACGGGTTCACGAACGTCATTGAAATAGAGCCGATGCAGACTGTTCGGCTTGCTGGTATTGACGTGACCTCTGTCCCAGCACCCGACTCGATCGAGGGCGTACCTCAGCAGTCCCTTTTGCTGGAGAGGGAAGATCTGCGAATACTGCACGGCGCGGACACGTTGGAAGATTTTGACGCTTTCGAGAAAATCGCACAGGAGCGGCCCATACGCATCGCCATGCTCCCCTTGAATTGCAGCCTGAACTACCAGAATCTGCGGAACCAGATGTCACCCGGAACTTTCCTGGAGGCCGCCCGAATTCTCCAGCCCGAGGCCATGGTTCCGCTCGGTGTGAATGAAGGTCCACGACGTGGCATCACGGCGACGGACGTACCGTGGTTCCCGCATGGCGAAGCGTTGTACCGAGATCGCGCCTTTCTCGCCGCCCATCCCGAGGGCTCCCGGCTTTTGGCGATCGAGGACGGCCAGTCCCTGCACGTGCACGAAAGCGCTCCGCTGGAATCCGTCGAAAGCCTGGTCGAAGCGGCGGACAACGGTTCCAGCGACGTAGAGATCGTCCTGGGCAGGTTCTGGTCGCTCCTGATCGACGTACATGTCCGTGACCGGTACTACTTCGGACTGGTCCTGGACCGGGAACACGGGCAGTGGCGCGATGCCTGGCTTGAGTGTCGCTCACGGCTCGAAGAACTGCTGGCGGACTGGGACAAGGTTCTGCTCAGCGCGATCGAGGGCCTTCCCGAAGGACGCGTCAAAGCACCGGTACTGCGCTACTTTCCGCGCACCGTCGGCAGGTTGGCCTCCCAGGGCGACAGTCTCGCGCAACTCGTTCTCGACAGCCTGTGGCTGCTGGAACCCGGCCTCAGCGAG
This sequence comes from Streptomyces sp. NBC_00984, assembly GCF_045162475.1. NCBI lineage: Bacteria > Bacillati > Actinomycetota > Actinomycetes > Kitasatosporales > Streptomycetaceae > Streptomyces > Streptomyces sp. NBC_00984. The sequence continues at coordinate 4,662,919 of NZ_CP108734.1, read as the reverse complement.
CAGGACTACGTACAAGCGCTGTACGGTCTGCTGGCGGCGCGGGTCAGGTCCGACCCTTCGGACCTGTGGCACTGCCGCAGGGAGTACTCCGGCTGGCTCCAGGCACGTCAGGAGCGGAAGCGGCCGGCATTGCCGCGGGGATTCGACGAGAACGCCGCGGACCAATGGCTGCGCCGCCAGGCAGCTGCTGATCGCCGTTCGGCGGACTATGTCCATCCTCGGATCAATCCGATCTTCGGCCCCTTCGACGTGTCCGGAGTGCCCAGCCTCAACGGTGAGCCGTCGCAGGACGGGCCTGTACTGGCGCTGCACACCCTGAGGCACCAGAACGGGCGCGCCAAATCAGTCGCCACCGTGCTGCGGGGGGCGGAGGCACGGCTGGCCGAGGCCGTCGTCCAGGCCGACGGAACCGCCTCGATCGCCGAACTCTGCGACCGGCTCGACCTGTCCACTTCGGAGTTCGAACAGTTTCAGCTGCGGCTGGGAGGTTTCGATCCGTACTGCCTCGAAGGCCACTGGTACCCGAGCGAAGCACTGGCCTGGCGACCCGACTTCCGGGCGTGAACTCCGCTAGCAGGAAGGCTGATCCGATGTCCTTCGGACCCGAATACTTCTCCACCCTGCCCCGCTACGGGGTGGGCCTGGGCGTCAACCCGTCCGATATACACGAGGACTACCTCGATCGCGCTCCGATCGATCTGGACTTCTTCGAGGTCACCTCACCGACTGTGCGCCACCAAGGGCCGGTGAACTACCGCGAGATCCAGCGCAGGCGCACCGCGCCGACGGGCTTCCGACATCTGCGGATACCCGAGTTGGCTGCGGACCATCGCGTCCTGGTGCACAGCACAGACCTCAATCCCGTCTATCCGCAGGCCCCCGAGCAGGGTGACCTGGACAGCTTGCGCTCGCTCGTTGCCGTCGCCGACGCTCCATGGGTGACGGAAGATCTCGGCGTTTGGCTGATGAGTGAGCGGCACGTCTACCCGTACTTCATGCAGTTCCCGGTCACGGACACAACCCTGGCCGTAACCGTGGACAACGTCCATCGGATCCATGAGGGCCTCGGTGTCCCGTTCAATGCCGAGTTCCCGCCGATGACCATGGCCGTCGGGGACATGCACGCGTTCGACTTCTTCCGCACACTGGTGAGCGAGACAGGCGCGGGCATGTGCCTGGATATCGGGCATGTGCTCAGCTACCAGATCGCCCGGGGTGCTTCTCCCACCGCAGACTTCCACCGACTGCCCTGGGACCACATCACCGAGATTCACCTCGCGGGTGGCGGTATCGATCTGCACTCTCATGGTTACCAATATGACGACAGCCATGGTGATGCCCCCATCATCTCGGTCTGCTTCGACATGCTGGACGAGATCATCAGGACCGCGCCGAACCTCCGCGCCATCACGCTGGAGGTCTTCGGAGCCAAGGCACCCAGGAAGGCCTTGACCAGTCTGCGGGCCATCCGGGAACGCCCCTCCGTCGCTGCCTGGCTGGAAGGACGAAGTGAGCCTGCCACGTCGCGACCACAGCTTGATGAAGCACGCGTCCGGACTCGCGAAGCGGTTGTCGGTATGTACGACCTCCTGCACGGCGGTGAGAAGGTGTCCGGCAAGACCCTCGCGGCCGCCGGCGAGCCGGTGCTTCATTCCTTCGCACAAGCCGAGCAACAGCGGTGGGAGTACGAACGGATCCAGCGTTTGCGGATGCATGGCACAAACGTGTCAAGCTACTTTCCGCTGACCGCCGGCTGGCTGATGCATCGTGAACAACTCGAAGAGCTGGCACTCTTCGAGCTCCTTGTACCTCGCCTGGGTGGCTCCGAGATCACCATGTGGGACAAGGTCAATGCGACGTTCGAGGCACTGGTCACAAGACAACCGGACGACCGAGTCGGGCCCGAACTGTTCCGTGTCGAACAGTGGATGAACACTTGTGCCGCCGCTCAGGGCAAGGGTGAGGAGGCGGAATTCACCGTCAATGTCCAACGCGTCATCACAGGCTTGAAAACGGGCTGCCTCGCACCGACCCGACTCCTGTCGGATGAGCCGCTCACCATGCGGCACCTGGGCGAATGCCGCTTCGAGATGGTCGGGGGGGAGTCCGACCTGCATGACGTTCCAGCCGTCGGCACCGCGCCCCACCCCACTGAGCCCGGCCGTGCTGCCTGCTGCAGTGGTCAGTGACAGGGGAGTTGACGGCGTTCGTACGATGGTGAGGAAACGCATCAACGCCCGCCCCGGGCCGTGAGCCGGGCGGGCCGAGCGGGGGAAGAAAGGTGCGTGCCCGGTGTCTGTCGGGCTCCTCTCCACTATTGCCGCCGTGTTCTACGGGGGCACGGTCTCCGTCCTCGCCCTCACCGCGACCTTCGCCCGGCGTCGCACACTGCGACGTGAAGCACGCAGCACGCTCGCCCTGCTGGTGCCGGGGAGGGCGGTGGAGTCGGAGCGTTAGCCGGCCCGGCCGGGTCAGTCCGACGACCGGACCGGCCCGGCCGATCTCGCAGCTGGGCCTTGACCTCAAGTCCGCTTGAGATCCCAGAGTGATCTGCATGAACACCGAAACCGCAGACATCAAAGCCATCGAACAGGTCGTCGCCACCGTCGAGCGCGCTCAGCGCGCCAAGGACGTCGAGGGCTTCCTCGCGCTCTTCCACCCCGACGCCCTCTGGACGACCGGCCACGGCAAGGTCCTGATCGGCTTCGACGCGATCGCCGAGTTCACCCGCACCGTGCTGCCCGCGGCCAACTGGGAGGGCGAGATCACCTACGAGGCAGTGCACACGCAATTCCTGCGGCCCGACGTGGCGGCCGTCAAGGTCCGGCAGGTCTACCACTCACCGGAGGGCGAAACGGAAGGCGCTCCGCTCTACGTCATGACGAAGCAGGATGACGGAAGGTGGCTGCTGCACGCCTGCCAGAACACGGCAGTGTGGGCCGAATAGACAGCTCGAAGTCACGGACGGCGACGGCGCGGGGGATATCGCAGGCGGCCTCCTCGCCCTCGCCGTTCCACCGCCACGCTTATGGTTGCCGGCGCAGGCCCGCCGTGAAGCTGTCCCACGCGGCGGGAGCGAGGACGAGGAGAGGGCCGTCGGGGCGCTTGGAGTCGCGGACGGCGACGGTGCGGGGGATGTTGCGGGCCACTTCGACGCACTCGCGCTCGGGCGTGCTGTAGCTGGACTTGGCAAACTGAAACGCTGTCATTCCTTCAATTCCTTAGCGATGCCGTCCATGAACTGAACCGAATCGTGAGGCGACAGGCTCACCTTCATCACGTGGTTGAACACCATGACGAATGCGGCGCTCTCCTCCGCATTCTCGACCCAGATCGTCGACCGAGGGGCGTCCATGTGCACGACGTCCACCGCCTCGTTCTCCCCGAACGACAGGACATTGAAGGGGCCGCCGATCCCTGCGTTCGCTCCCACCCGGAAGGGCAGAACCTGGATGTGGACGTTGGGCCGTTCCGCCAGGTGACACAGATGGGTCAACTGGCGTCCCATGACAGCGGGTCCACCCACCATCTGGCGAAGTGCGGCCTCCCAGATCACCGCGTGGATACGCAGAGGCACCTCGTCATAGAGACGCTGCTGGCGCTTGGCGCGCCCCTCGACCACGTCTTCGATCCGGTCAAGGTCCTCCCCTGACATGCTGGCCACGCCCAGCGCGCGGGTGTACTCCGCTGTCTGAAAGAGTCCCGGGACAAGCGCCATCTGCCACTGCCTGATCCTGATTGCAGCATCTTCCATGGCAATGTAGTCCACCTGCGTGGCAAGGGTAGGGGTGTCATTCCACCAGCCCTTGACCTTGCGTCGGTCACGGTCCGTCTTTGCAAGGTCCAACAAGCCTGCCAGGACCTTTTCGTCCGCCATTCCGTACAACTGGCACAGCGCCCGGATATCCGGATCACGTACCGGAACCCAACCGCTCTCCATCTTGACGACTTTGGTTGCAGTCGCACTCAGATACTGAGCCGCCTGCTGCTGCGTCATGTCCGCCGCCAGGCGCATCTGTTGCAGTTCCCCGCCCAGGCGCCGACCGAGCACCGTTGAGCTCCGATTGCTGCGCACGCCAGCACCAGATTTCCGCATGGCGACCTCCCATCCATCGCGCTCAGTGTGCCAGGAAGCACGTCTCACGCCGACCCATTCGCTCGTCTGGGGAAGATATTCCCCAAACAGCTTGAGCGTGAGACACATACATCGCTACGTTCAGTCTCGGCCGCTCACCCTGCGGCAACGACCGGCGGAAGTGCACCGCCCTGCCCCGCGCCGAAACCGGCGCCCCGCAGCCGCGGCATCGCCACCGCCCCCTCACCGAGAGGCACGCGCCCATGACCGCAGCCCAGGCGATCCCCGTCCCCGAACCCGTTCTCCGCGAGGACCGACTCGACTACACCCCCACCGCGCGCAGCGTCGCCCCGTGTCGTCATCGCGCCGCCCGGCTCATCCTCCAGTGGGGCCATCCGGAGTTGGCCGGCGACGCGTCCCTGCTGGTCAGCGAGTTGGCGACCAACGCACTGCTGCACGGCGCCATCGAGGGCCGCCTCTTCCGCGTCCACCTCACGCTCACCACGACCACGCTCCGTATCGCGGTGAGCGACGCACGCGGCGAGCGGTTGCCCGGTCTGCGCGAGGCCGAGGACGATGAGTGCTACGGCCGCGGGCTCCTGATCGTCGCGCGGATCGCGGACCGCTGGGGCGTCGAGCCGCGCACCGTCGGCAAGACCGTGTTCGCCGAACTCGCCCTGCGGCAGGGGCCGGAGATGCCGATGGGCCCGCGCGAAGTCGTTCGCGCGGGCCCATCTCGCACAGGTACCGAAGTGACTGCTACGCCCAGGTGATCAGGCGCTTCGGCTGTTCCAGGATCGCGGCGACGTCCGCCAGGACCTTGGAGCCGAGCTCACCGTCGACCAGGCGGTGGTCGAACGACAGGGCCAGCGTGGTGACCTGACGGGGCTTCACCTTGCCCTTGTGGACCCACGGCTGGAGCTTGATCGCACCGACCGCGAGGATCGCGGACTCGCCCGGGTTCAGGATCGGCGTGCCCGTGTCGACGCCGAAGACGCCGACGTTGGTGATGGTCACCGTGCCGCCCGCCATGGCCGCAGGGGACGTCTTGCCCTCGCGGGCCGTGGAGACCAGCTCGCCCAGTGACGCGGCCAGTTGCGGGAGCGTCTGCTCGTGCGCGTCCTTGATGTTCGGCACGATCAGTCCGCGCGGGGTCGCGGCGGCGATGCCCAGGTTCACATAGTGCTTCTGGACGATCTCCTGGTTCGCCTCGTCCCAGGCGGCGTTGACGCCCGGGTTCCGCTTGATCGCGACCAGGAGCGCCTTGGCGATGATCAGGAGCGGGTTGACCCGCACCCCCGCCATCTCCTTGTCCTCCTTGAGCTCCGCCACCAGCTTCATCGTGCGCGTCACGTCGACGGTGACGAACTCGGTGACGTGCGGAGCCGTGAACGCGCTGCCGACCATCGCCTGGGCGATGGCCTTCCGTACGCCCTTGACCGGGATGCGGGTCTCGCGGGCGCCCACCGTGGTGACCACGGCCGGAGCCGGAGCCTCGGGAACGGGGACGGCCTGCGCGGCGACGGGCGCGGGGGCCTGTGCCGGTACGGGCGTGGCCGCCGCGTGCACGTCCTCGCGGGTGATGATCCCACCCTCGCCGGTCGGGACGACCGTCGCCAGGTCGATGCCCAGGTCCTTGGCCAGCTTGCGGACCGGCGGCTTGGCCAGCGGCCGACTCTCCGGGACCACGGCGCCGTGGCCGTTCATCTCGCCCTGGATCGCCGCCGCGGCAGCGGGCACCGCCGTCGTGGCGCCCTTGCGGGCCCGCCGCTTGGTCGAGCTCTCGGCCACGCCGTACCCGACCAGGACCGGCTGACGGCCCTTGGGAGCCTCCGGCTCCGGTTCGGCCGCGGCGACCGGCGCGGGAACGGCAACCGGCGCCGGGGCCGCGTCACCGCTGCCCGGTGCCACGTCCACCGCGATGATCACCTGGCCGACGTCGACGGTCGTGCCCTCGGGGAAACGCAGCTCGTGCACCACCCCGTCGAACGGGATCGGCAGCTCCACGGCCGCCTTCGCCGTCTCGACCTCGCACACGACCTGGCCGTCAGTGACGGTGTCGCCGGGCTGGACGTACCACTTGAGGATCTCGGCCTCGGTCAGTCCCTCGCCCACGTCGGGCATCTTGAACTCACGGAAGCGAGCAGCGTTGGAAGTGTCGGTCATCGTTGTCACGTCCCAGTCCTCAGTACGCCAGCGAGCGGTCGACGGCGTCGAGCACGCGGTCGAGACCCGGCAGGTACTCGTCCTCCAGCCGCGCCGGCGGGTACGGGGCGTGGTAGCCGCCGACCCGCAGCACCGGTGCTTCCAGGTGGTAGAAGCAGCGCTCGGTGATCCGGGCCGCGATCTCGGCCCCGGAGCCGTAGAACACCGGCGCCTCGTGGACCACGACGAGCCGGCCGGTCTTCTCGACCGAGGTCTGGATGGCGTCGAAGTCGATCGGGGACATCGAGCGCAGGTCCAGGACCTCGATCGACTTGCCCTCCTCCTCGGCGGCCGCGGCCGCTTCCAGGCAGACCTTCACCATCGGGCCGTACGCGACGAGCGTGAGGTCGGTGCCGGTACGGGCCACCGAGGCCTTGTGCAGCGGGCCGGGGATGGAGTCGGTCTCGACCTCGCCCTTGTCCCAGTAGCGGCGCTTCGGCTCGAAGAAGATGATCGGGTCGTCGCTCTGGACGGCCTGCTGCATCATCCAGTAGGCGTCGTTCGCGTTCGACGGCGAGACCACCTTCAACCCCGCGACGTGCGCGAACAGGGCCTCGGGCGACTCGCTGTGGTGCTCGACGGCACCGATGCCGCCGCCGTACGGGATCCGGACGACGACCGGCAGCTTGATCTTGCCGAGCGCGCGGGCGTGCATCTTGGCGAGCTGCGTGACGATCTGGTCGTACGCGGGGAAGACGAAGCCGTCGAACTGGATCTCCACGACGGGCCGGTAGCCGCGCAGGGCCAGGCCGATCGCCGTACCGACGATGCCGGACTCGGCGAGCGGGGTGTCGATCACCCGGCCCTCGCCGAAGTCCTTCTGGAGTCCGTCGGTGATCCGGAAGACCCCGCCGAGCTTGCCGACGTCCTCACCCATGATGAGGACCTTGGGGTCGGTGTCGAGAGCCTTGCGGAGCGACTCGTTGAGAGCCTTCGCAATGGACATCTTTTCCATGGCCATGGCTACTTGCTCTCCTCGGCAGAGTCGGCGAACGATGCCTGGTAGGCGGCGAACTGGGCGCGCTCCTCGTCGACGAGCGGGTTCCCGTCGGCGTAGGCGTGGTCGAAGATCGCGATCGGGTCCGGGTCGGGCATCGCCCGTACCGCTTCGCGCACCCGCTTGCCGAGCGCTTCGCTCTCCTCGTCCAGCGCGGTGAAGAACGCCTCGTCGGCGGCGCCCTCCTTCTCCAGGTACGCGCGCAGCCGCAGGATCGGGTCCTTGGCCTCCCAGGAGGCCCGCTCCTCGTCCGCCCGGTACTTCGTCGGGTCGTCGGAGGTGGTGTGCGCGCCCATCCGGTAGGTGAACGCCTCGACGAGGGTGGGCCCCTCCCCCCGGCGGGCCCGCTCCAGCGCCGACCTGGTGACGGCCAGGCAGGCGAGTACGTCGTTGCCGTCGACCCGGACGCCGGGGAAGCCGAAGCCCTGCGCGCGCTGGTAGAGCGGGACGCGGGTCTGCTTCTCGGTCGGCTCGGAGATCGCCCACTGGTTGTTCTGGCAGAAGAAGACGACCGGGGCGTTGTAGACCGCGGAGAAGGTGAAGGACTCGGCGACGTCCCCCTGGCTGGACGCGCCGTCGCCGAAGTACGCGATCACGGCCGAGTCCGCGCCGTCCTTGGCGACGCCCATGGCGTAGCCGGTGGCGTGCAGGGTCTGCGAGCCGATGACGATCGTGTACAGGTGGAAGTTGTTGGTGTTCGGGTCCCAGCCGCCGTGGTTCACGCCGCGGAACATCCCGAGCAGATTGGTCGGATCGACACCCCGGCACCAGGCGACACCGTGCTCGCGGTACGTCGGGAAGACGTAGTCGTCGTCGCGCAGAGCCCGGCCGGAGCCGATCTGCGCGGCCTCCTGGCCGAGCAGCGAGGCCCACAGGCCCAGCTCGCCCTGGCGCTGGAGGGCGGTGGCCTCGGCGTCGAAGCGGCGGGTCAGGACCATGTCCCGGTACAGGCCGCGCAGCTCGTCCGCGGTCAGGTCGATCGAATAGTCCGGATGCTCCACGCGCTCGCCCTCGGGCGTCAGCAGCTGTACGAGCTCGGGCTCGGAACTCTGTGGCGTCTTCGCGGACGTCTTCGCGGTCGTTTTCACGGCGCTGGTCCGCTTGCTGCTGCGTCGCGGCTTGCGCGCGGCAGTGCTCTCCACGGTCACGTGCGTGCTCCTCCGTCGGTCCGGCCCCCGGGGTCTGCCGGGAAAGCCAGTGCGGCTCGCCTGTGTCCGTACCCGTGCACGGGGTGGGTGCCGCTCGGTCCGGGAACAGGCGTGACAGGTGCCCCGGCGAGCGTCCTGCCAAAAGCACGTTACCCAGTACGCCGCATAACTGCGAAACCCTATCTGACCTGCGATTTTGCTTGGATTTCCAAGTAAATCGAAAAAGTCGGGAACTCTCGCTGGTCACAGCACTGGTAACAGCCTTGCAGGCCGCCGGAACAACGGCACGTTATCCCGCCGTTCGGCGGCAGGGAAGAGGTGAGTGTGTGAGACTGCGTTTTGTGCGCGAACAAGGAAAAATCACCGTTTTTCTGTTGGACGACCACGAAGTCGTCCGACGCGGAGTCCATGAATTGCTCTCGTCCGAGGACGACATCGAGGTCGTCGGCGAGGCCGGCACCGCGGCGGACGCGCTGGTCCGCATCCCCGCGACCCGGCCCGATGTGGCGGTGCTCGACGTGCGGCTGCCGGACGGCAGCGGGGTGGAGGTCTGCCGGGAGGTCCGTTCCCAGGACGACAACATCAAATGCCTGATGCTCACCTCGTACGCCGACGACGAGGCACTCTTCGACGCGATCATGGCGGGTGCGTCGGGCTATGTGCTGAAGGCGATCCGGGGCAACGAACTGCTGAACGCGGTACGCGACGTGGCGGCCGGGAAGTCGCTGCTGGACCCCGTGGCGACCGCCCGGGTGCTGGAGCGGCTGCGCGACGGCAAGAAGGGCCGGGGCGAGGACAAGCTCGCCGGTCTCACCGACCAGGAACGCAAGATCCTCGATCTGATCGGCGAGGGGCTGACGAACCGGGTGATCGGCGAGCGGCTGCATCTCGCCGAGAAAACGATCAAGAACTACGTCTCCAGCCTGCTCTCCAAGCTGGGCATGGAGCGGCGTTCGCAGGCCGCCGCGTACGTGGCCAGGCTCCAGGCGGAGAAGCGCTGAGCACCACGCCCCGGACGGCCGGGACGACCCGGGCGCAGAGTCCGAGGGGCCGCGCGCGCCGGTGATCTTCGGGACTTTGGTCCCGGACCAAGCGGGGCCGCGGCCTCTTTCCGCGACCTCCCGGGTGGCGGAGAGTGGAGGCCATGTCCTCCGAGGAACTCCAGGCGATCGAACTGCTCGGCCGCGTCCGCTACGGCCGGCTGGCGACGAGCATGCGTGCCCTCCCGTTTCTGTCGGTGGCCCGCCACGTCGTGATCGACGGCCGCGTGGTCCTGCGGATGCACAGCGGTTTCGGGTACCACAACGCGTGCGACGGCACGGTCGTGGCGTACGGCGCGGACAACTTCGACGCCGCCGGCGCGGGGGGCGACGGTCCGCGGGGCGACGGTCCGGGAGACGACGGCGATCTGTGGGCCGTACAGTTCACCGGCACCGCCGAGATCGTGCACCCGGCACCCGGCCAGCGCGAGCTCTTCGGTGACGGTCCCGCCCGGGTGAACGGGGAGCCCTTCGACCCGGCGTACCTCAGGATCGAACCGCACTTCGCCTCCGTGCACACTCTGGGCTTCGACGCAAGTCAGCCGATCGGCTGACACAGTGTGATCTAACATCTGGTGAGTGCCGCGCTCATTTGTCACCCTTCCGCCCGCTCCGTCGGCCGGCGAGGTGCTGTTCCCGTCCGTGCCACGGCCGCCCGTGCCCCCGGTGAACGAGGTGCTGCGCCACTATCCGGACGCCGGTGAACCCCTGAGCTGCAAGCCCATCACCAAGGGCCTGCTCAACCACGGCTACCGCGTCTCCACCACCCGCGGCTCCTACTTCCTCAAGCACCACCTCGACGACTCCACCGGTGACCGCGCCACGATCGTCCGCCAGCACCGCGCCACCCAGCGGCTGCAGTCGCTGGGCGTGCCCGTCGCCCCGCCCGTGCAGGACACCGAGGGCGACACGGTCACGGAGATCGGCGGCCGGTGCTACGCCCTGCACCCGTGGGTGGACGGGCTGCACCGGGCGGGCGCCCAGCTCAGCACCGCGCAGTCGGAGCGGCTCGGGGCGCTGCTCGGGGCGGTGCACACCGGGCTCGAACAGGTCATGGGGGCGGGCACGAGGCTCGCGCACCGGTCCGTCGGGTACCGGAGCCCCGACCCCGCCGACACCTTCGCGATGATCGACGACCTGCTGACGGCCGCGCGCCGGCGCCGTCCCCGGGACGCCTTCGACGAGCTGGCCGAGCACCGCCTCCTGGAGCGGCGCACCCTGCTGGAACAGCACGCCGACCGCAGACCCCCCACCCCCGGCGCCCCGGCCACCGGCTGGGTGCACGGCGACTTCCACCCGCTGAACGTCCTGTACCGGGGCGGCGACCCGGTCGCGATCCTCGACTGGGACCGGCTGGGGGTCGAACCGCGGGCGGAGGAGGCGGTGCGGGCCGCGGCGATCTTCTTCGTACTGCCGGCCGGGAAGCTGGAGCTGGAGAAGGTGCGGGCGTACGCGCGGGCCTACCGGCAGGCGGCCGGGGCGGGGGCGGCGGAACTGGCGGCCGCGGTGCACCGGGTGTGGTGGGAGCGGCTCAACGACTTCTGGATACTGCGCTGGCGGTACTGCCTGCACGACCGGAGGGCCGACCCGCAGTTCCCTGCGGTGTCGGCCCTGGCGGTCTGGTGGACGCGCGAGTACGAGACGGTGCGCGAGGCGTTCACGGGGTGACCGGCCCGTGAACGACCGGGCCGGTGCGCGAGGCGTTCACGGGCCGGGGGCCCCGGTCATCGCCGGGGCGGTGGCTTGGCCGTCGGTCGGGTCAGGACGTGGTGCCCGTACCGGGCCCGGCCGCCGCGGATGTACCGGTGGTGGCGCCGCTGCCGCCCTCCGTACCCGTGCTGCCGCCCTCCGTACCCGTGCTGCCGCCGTCCGTACTGGTGCCGCCGGTGTCCGTGGTGCCGCCGGTGTCCGTACCCGTGCTGCCGCCGTCCGTACTGGTGCCGCCGGTGTCCGTGGTGCCGCCGGTGTCCGTACCGGTGCTGCCGTTGGCCGGGGCGGACGGTTCCTTCGACGGTGGTTCGGACGGCTCGCTCGGGGTGGTCGACGGGGAGTAGCTCCGCCGCGGCGGCGTGTCCTGCTGGTTGCCGGTGGAGTTCTCCGGCGCCTGGGTCTCCTGGCTCTTCTCGTCGCTCGGCCCGGACGACTTCTTCGACGGGGACGGCGGACTGGTGGTCTTGTCGGGCTTCTTCTCAGGGGTCGAACCGGTGTCGTTCGCGGCATTGACCGCGATGGCGACACCCGCCCCGATCGCGATCAGCGCGAGCACGACGAACAGCCACAGCTTGCCGCGACCGCCGCCGCCCTGGTGCCCGCCCTCGTAACCGCCGTCGTCGGGGTTCATCGGCGGCAGGATCGGACCCTGCGAGGTGTCCCCGTGACGCGGGTGGCCCATCGCCATCGTGGCCCCGGCGACGCCCATGGCCGGGGTGTTCCCGCCTTCGTGCATGGCGACCGCACCGGTGTTCCACGTACCCGTGTGGCCGCCCTGCACCTGAAGCATCTGGAGGCTGTACTGGATGAGGCCGCGCATCTCCTCGGCGCTCTGGAACCGGTCGTCCGGGTCCTTCGCGAGCGAGCGCATGACCAGCCCGTCCAGCTCCGGCGGCACCGCGTCCAGGACCTCGGACGGCGGGACCGGAATGTCCTGGACGTGCTGGTACACGACGGACAGCGGCGTCTCGCCCGTGAACGGGGGCCGCAGCGCCAGGAGTTCGTACAGCAGGCAGCCGGTGGCGTAGAGGTCGGAGCGGTGGTCGACGGCCTTGCCGAGCGCCTGCTCGGGCGAGAGGTACTGCGGCGTGCCCATGACCATGCCGGTCTGGGTCATCGTCGACTGCGCGCCGTGCAGCGCGCGGGCGATGCCGAAGTCCATCACCTTGACCGCGCCGGAGTTGGTGATGATCACGTTGGCCGGCTTGATGTCGCGGTGCACGATGCCGTGCTGGTGCGAGTACGCCAGTGCTTCGAGCACGCCGGAGACGATGATCAGGGCCTGCTCGGGCGGCGGGGCCTCGGCGCTGATCAGCAGGTCGCGGATGGTGCGGCCCTCGACCAGCTCCATCACGATGTAGGGGACGGTCTGCCCGCCCACGACGTCCTCGCCGGAGTCGTACACGGCGACGATCGCGTGGTGGTTGAGCCCGGCGACCGACTGCGCCTCGCGCGTGAACCGGGCCTTGGAGACCGGGTCCTCGGCGAGGTCGGAGCGCAGGAGCTTCACGGCGACCGTGCGCCCCAGCCTGACGTCCTCGGCCGCGAAGACCTCCGCCATGCCGCCCCGGCCGAGGCGGTGGGTCATCCGGTAACGTCCGTCACCGACGACACCGCCGATGCCCCAGGAGTCGGTGCCATCCGAAACTCCGCCGCCGTTTGCTTCGGAATCGGGTGCCATCAGTCCTCGCCGTCGTATCTGTCCGCGCGTCCGCGGGTTCTCACGGTGTCTAGCTGCATTGCCACGTCACGCTACAGCCTCTTTCGGACGCACCGTTTCCGAGAGGGACCGGTTATCCAACCGCCCGGCGTGCCGTCCACGCAAATTTCATGCGGTTCCTGTAACGCTTCCGAGACGCTTCTTGTGCGTAGGGTCACGGAACGGGCACCTGGCTTGACGTGTCGTACCCCTCGGGCAGACTTGGCGCGTAATAGGGATGATCGCGTGAGTCGCGCGCCGAGGGGGAAGCTAGTCATGAGCCAGGACGGCGCACACGGCGCTCAGGGTCGCTACGCGGGCGGTTCCGTCGCCGGCGGGCGTTACCAGCTTCGCGACCTGCTCGGCGAGGGCGGCATGGCGTCCGTATACCTGGCGTACGACACCGCCCTGGACCGACAGGTCGCAATCAAGACATTGCATACGGAGCTCGGCCGCGAGCAGTCCTTCCGTGAACGGTTCCGGCGCGAGGCGCAGGCCGTTGCCAAACTGCAGCACACCAACATCGTCTCGGTCTTCGACACCGGCGAGGACGAGCTCGGCGGCGCGCTGATGCCGTACATCGTCATGGAGTACGTGGAGGGGCAGCCGCTCGGCTCCGTGCTCCAGGCGGACATCCAGCACCACGGCGCGATGCCGGCCGACCGGGCACTGAAGGTGACGTCCGACGTCCTGGCCGCGCTGGACACCAGCCACGAAATGGGCCTGGTCCACCGCGACATCAAGCCCGGCAACGTGATGATGACCAAGCGCGGTGTCGTGAAGGTCATGGACTTCGGCATCGCCCGCGCCATGCAGTCGGGCGTCACGTCGATGACGCAGACCGGCATGGTCGTCGGCACCCCGCAGTACCTCTCCCCCGAGCAGGCCCTGGGCCGCGGCGTGGACGCCCGCTCCGACCTGTACTCGGTCGGCATCATGCTGTTCCAGCTGCTGACCGGGCGGATCCCCTTCGACGCGGACTCCCCGCTGGCCATCGCGTACGCGCACGTCCAGGAGGAGCCGGTCGCGCCCTCCACCATCAACCGGTCGATCACCCCGGCGATGGACGCGCTGGTCGCCCGCGCGCTGAAGAAGAACCCGAACGAACGCTTCCCGAGCGCGGCGGCGATGCAGGACGAGATCGCCCGCGTGCTGGCCGCGAGCGGCTCCACGGGCGCGCCGGTGATCGTCGCGGGCGGCGGCGCCCCGGCGAACAGCGGCGCGGGCGTCGGCTCGGCGGTCTTCCCGCCGGTCGACCAGTCCGGCGGAATGCCCCAGAGCGTCCAGACGCCGTACCAGCCGGGCCCGTACCAGTCGGGCGCCCAGCCGGGCCCGTACGGTCCGGCGACCCCGGCTCCCACGCCGGCACCGTCGTACGGCTACCCGCAGTCGGCCCAGGCGTACCAGAGCCAGGCCCCGATGCAGCAGCAGACGCCGCCCTACACGGTCTCGCCGCAGACCCGGACGCAGTCGCACTCCGGCTCGGGCGGGGGCGGCTCCAAGCGGAACATGCCGGTGATCGTGGGCTCGATCGTGGTAGCGCTGATCGCGATCGGCGGGCTGATCACGGTGCTCTCGCTGAAGAACGACGATTCGAAGGGCGGCACGACCGCGAACGAGTCGCCGGCCGCGGGCGAGCACAAGGATCCGGAGCGGAACCGGACGATGAAGACCGAGAAGTGCACGGACGCGATGGAGGACAGCGACGACCCGAACAAGGTCGACGCACCGAACTTCCTGTACAAGGACATCCTCTCCGCGCGGGCGTGCGCGGACGCGGCGGGCTGGACCATCAAGAAGATCCAGGTACCGGGCAACACCTACGCGGAGGACCAGGTCATCGACCAGTTCCCCACGCCGGGCACCGCCGTGGCGAAGACCGACGCCCACTTCGAGCTGCGCATCGCGACGGGCGACCCGGCCTGAGTCCGGACCCGCCCGGCCTCGTGCGTACTCGCACGGCTCGCACTTCGGCGGCTCGTGCGGGCTTGCACGGCTCGCACTTCGGCGGCTCGTGCGGACTTGTACGGCTCGTACTTCGGCGGCTCGTACTCGTACAGCTCGTACTTGGGCGGCTCGTGCGGAGGCTGAGGTGACGGGCCGGTACATGTGATGGGCCGGTGCGTGCGCGGGTTGGATGGCGGGCCGTCGCGCGCGAGTGAGCACGAGTGAGGGCGGCGCCCCGAGCGCCATACGTCGAGATGCCGGACATACCGTCACATGTGACGCTGCCCTCATGGCTCCAGGACTTCTCCCCTCACGACCCACGAGGCGCGTGGCCTGCCTGATATTGACGGCGGGTGCGGCGCTGGGGACTGCGGCAGGCGAGACGCAGGCCGTCCAGCGCGCGCCCGACCGGCCAATAGGCCCGTTCAGCACCCCGGTGGCGCCGCCCCCGCACACCTCGGCCGGAGCCTCCGCCCGGCCTTCCGGCATACCCGGTGCCGATCCGTCAGCCGAGGAGCCGGTCACCCCTACGGCCGCCCCCTCGGCCATACCGACGCCCGTTCCCTCGGACGGCGGAACGGCCGCCCCCGCACCTCCCGGATCCCCGGCCCCCTCCTCCCCGGCCTCCGGCTCCCCCTCCGGCCCGGCATCGGCATCGGCCTCGCCCTCCGACTCCCCGGCCACCTCCGACTCCGACCCCGAGTCCGACTCCGCTTCGGACTCCGATCCCGACTCCGCTTCGGAACCCGGCTCCGACTCCGGCTCGGACCCCGGTTCCGACGAGGAGCCGCCGCAGCCCGAGGTGCAGCCCCCGCTCGCCGGGCGCGAGGCCGGGGAGGGGCGGTTGCGCCCCGGACGGCAGCTCTTGCCGTGGGAGCTCGCACGCGTGGACAATTCGCGCCCGCGGCCCGACGCGCCCCCCGCGGCCACCGATCCGGGGCCGGCGCCGGCCGCGATACCCGCGGCGAGCACACCCCCCGGGACCGGCCCGCTCTCGCCGCAGGCCCTGAACGCGCCGGCCGTTCAACAGATGAAGCGGGTGTCGCTGGGTGCGGGAATCACGCTGATCGGGCTGGGGCTGGGCTTTCTGGCGTTCCGTATGCGCCGCCCGGACTGAGCCGCCCACGTCTTCCACGGATCCTCCACGGATCTTCCACGAACCGGGCCTCTCACCGCCGCCCACACGCCCGGCGGAGATTTGCACGGAGCAACATACTCGGTATACATACTGAGTATGTCGATCCGTCACGGGCTGCTGGCCCTTCTGGAACGGGGCCCCCGATACGGCTCCCAGCTCCGTACCGAATTCGAATCGCGCACCGGCTCCACCTGGCCGCTCAACGTCGGCCAGGTGTACACGACGCTGAGCCGGCTGGAGCGTGACGGTCTCGTCGTCCAGGACGACGAGGACGACCAGGGGCACGCCCTGTACGCGATCACCGACGACGGACGCACCGAACTGCGGAACTGGTTCGAGACACCCGTCGACCGCAGCAACCCGCCCCGTGACGAGCTGGCCATCAAGCTCGCCATGGCGGTCGGCGCACCGGGGGTCGACATCCGTGCCGTCATCCAGTCCCAGCGCCACCACACCCTGAAGGCGATGCAGGACTACACCCGCCTCAAGGCGCGGTCGCTCAGCGACGTACCGGCCAACCGCGACGAGGTCGCCTGGCTGCTCGTACTGGAGCAGCTGATCTTCCAGGCGGAGGCCGAGACACGCTGGCTGGATCACTGCGAGACCCGGCTGGTCCGCCTCGCCGAGGCCGCCGCCACGGAGCCGGAACCCGAGATCCGTACGACCGGCCGCGCCGCGCCCCGTACCGCCCGCCCGCGCAGCCGGCGCTGACCACAGGAGCGCGCGACCACAGACCGCACGGCCGCGGGCCCATCGACTCACACCCGTTCCGAGGGGGAACCACTCACCATGTCCTCGCACGCCCCGTCCCGATCCGCGGCACCGGCCGGCTCGCCGATACCGGCCGGTGAACCGGTGCTCGAACTCCGGGCGCTCACCCGCACCCACGGCTCCGGCATAGCCGAGGTGCACGCCCTGCGCGGCATCGACCTCTCCGTGCGCGCCGGTGAACTCGTCGCCGTGATGGGCCCGTCCGGCTCCGGCAAGTCCACCCTGCTGACCATCGCGGGCGGTCTCGACACCGCGACCAGCGGCCAGGTCGTCATCGAGGGCCAGGACATCGCCGGACTCGGCCGCAAGGGCATCGCCGCCCTGCGCCGCCGGAGCGTCGGCTACGTCTTCCAGGACTACAACCTCATCCCCGCCCTCACCGCCGCCGAGAACGTCGCCCTGCCGCGCGAGCTCGACGGCATCTCCGTCCGCAAGGCCCGCAAGGAGGCTCGGGCGGCGCTTGAGGAGATGAGGCTCCTGGAGGTCGCCGACCGGTTCCCCGACGAGATGTCCGGCGGCCAGCAGCAGCGTGTCGCGATAGCCCGTGCGCTGGTGGGGGACCGGCGCCTGGTGCTCGCCGACGAACCGACCGGGGCGCTCGACTCCGAGACCGGCGAGACGGTGCTCGCGCTGCTGCGCAGCCGCTGCGACCAGGGCGCGGCCGGCGTGATGGTGACGCACGAGCCGCGGTACGCGGCCTGGGCGGACCGGGTCGTGTTCCTGCGGGACGGTTCGATCGTCGACCAGACGCTCACCGACAACGCCGACGCCCACTCGCTCCTCGCCGCCGAGGCCGCCGAGTGAGCGTCTTCACCGGCTGGCGCGCCGCCCTCCGGATAGCCCGGCGCGACGCGATGCGGTCCAAGGGCCGCAGCGCACTGGTGGTCGCGATGATCGCCGCCCCCGTGGTCGGCGTCACCGCCCTCGACGTGACGTACCGCAGCGTGACATCGACCACGGCCGAGCAGCTGACCGCCGCGATGGGTTCCGCCGACGCGCTCTTCAGCGATCAGCAGATCGGCCCCATCGAGCAGATGCCCGAAGCGGAGAGGTACGACCAGGTCGACGAGAACGCGCCGGTGGACGACACCGGCCCGTCGATCGACATCAGCACCACGTTCCCCAAGGGCTCGCGGGCGATCAGCATCCAGTCCGTCCCGGCGAGCGTCACCACCGGCTACGGCGTCGCCAACACCGAGATCCACGAGTTCCGGACATCGGACAAGCTGGCCCGCGGCAAGATCGACCTCGTACGCGGTGACTACCCGCACGGCCCGGACGAGGTGGCCGCCACCGAGCCGTTCCTGAAGTCGACCGGCCTGCACATCGGTTCGGCCACCACCGTGCGCAACTCCGGCGAGAAGTACACGATCACCGGCGTGGTCGAGCAGCCGGACATGCTGAACACCGAGGCGCTGTACGCCGATCCGGGAGCGGTCATCGCCCCGTGGCAGGCCAGGGCCGACCACGACAAGAACGTGCTGCCGCCGAACGTCGGCTCCAAGAGCTGGCTGGTCAAGGGCCCCGAAGGGGTGGGGGTGACCTGGCCGGACGTCATGGCGGCCAATAAGTCGGGCATCCTCGTCAAGTCCCGTCAGGTCGTCCTCGACCCGCCGCCGCTCTCCGAGGTCCCGCTGGCCAGGAAGAACCGCGAGACGTATGCGGAGGACTCCGGACCGCTGAGCGCTGCGCTCGTCACCGTGGTCGCCATGGCGGTCCTGGAGATCGTGCTGCTCGCCGGACCGGCCTTCGCGGTCGGCGCGCGCCGCTCCCGCCGCCAGCTCGGCCTTCTCGGCACCTGTGGCGGGGACAGACGCCACGTCCGGGCCGTGGTGCTCGGCGGCGGTCTGGTGCTCGGCGGCATCGGAGCCGCGGCCGGTGTGGTGGTCGGGCTGGGAGCCACCGCTGTGTTCCGCCCCATGATCGAGGAGTGGGCCGGGCAGCGCTTCGTCTCTCTTGCCCTGAACCCGAAGGAACTGCTGGCCATCGCAGTGATCGGCCTGATCACCGGTCTCCTGGCGGCGTTCGCCCCGGCGATCGTGGCGAGCCGGCAGTCCGTACTGGAGTCGCTCACCGGCCGCCGCGGCGTCCGCCGCTCCTCCCGGGTGCTGCCCGTTCTGGGCGCCTGCGTACTGGCCATCGGTGTCGCCGTCGCCATCTACGGCGGCACCGACGGGGACTCGACGCTGGTCGCCGGCGGCTCGGTGACCGCCGAGCTCGGGCTGCTCGCCTGCATCCCGGTGATCGTCGGCTCCCTCGGGCGGCTCGGCCGCTGGCTGCCGCTCTCGCCCCGGCTGGCGCTGCGCGACGCGGCCCGCAACCGCGGCCGTACCGCTCCCGCGGTCGCGGCCGTGATGGCGGCCGTCGCCGGTTCGGTGGCCATCGCCACGTACATGTCCAGCGCCACGGCCGAGGCCGAGTTCAACTACGTCCCCTCGCTGAACGCGGGGACCGTCGTCCTCTCCTCCTCCGATGCCGAGGCCGCCGCCCGGCTCCCGCTGGCACGGGCCGCCGTCGAGCGGAACATGGCCGTCACCGGGGGGCACGCCGACTTCCGACGGGTCTGGGCGGGCAGCGACTGCGACATCTACGGCGACGAGGAGAACCACTGCGGCTCGCTCGAACTGGTCAAGCCCGCCGGCCAGGCCGGCTCCTGCCCGCTCACCGGCAAGGGCGCCAAGAAACTCGCCGCGCGGCTCACCGCCGACGAGCACAAGAAGCTGATGCATTCCCCCGCCTGCCTGGTCGAGCTCATGTCGTCGGGCCTCTTCAACACCGATGTGAGCAGCATCGTCGTGGCGGACGAGGCCATGCTCAGCACCTATGTGAAGCTCGACGACCCCGCCGCCGCCAAGGCACTGGCGGCCGGCACACCGGTACTGCTCAACCAGGTGTTCGCGAAGAACGGCGAGGTCACCGTCAAGGCGGTCCACCGCTACAGCAAGAAGGACAAGCAGAACCGGAAGCTGCACCCGGGCAGGACCCGCACCGCCACGGACAGGCTGAAGGTGTACGTGGCACCCGAGAAGTACGCCGCCACCCCCGGGATCCACATGATCCTGCCGCAGCGGACCGCGGAACGGCTCGGCCTGCACACCCAAGCGCGAGGAAGCGTGTACGCGGTCACCCACACGCCGACGGGCGCCGAGGAGCAGCGGACCTACGGCGCGATCGAGCAGGCCGGCGGCGGCATCTGGACGCAGTACGAATCCGGCCCCGGCCGGACCGACGACTCCATGCTGCTGATCCTGACCCTGTTCGCCGGAATGGTGACGCTGGGCGCCGCCGCGATCACGACGGGCCTCGCCAAGGCGGACGCGGAGGCCGATCTCAACACGCTCAGCGCGGTGGGTGCGCCCCCGAGCGTGCGGCGGAAGCTGTCCGGCTTCCAGTGCGTGGTGGTGGCGCTCACGGGTGTGGTGCTCGGCACTCTGGCGGGACTGGTGCCCGCGGTGGCACTGCGGATGGTCGATCTGAGCGAGGCGCTGCACATCATGCGGCTGGAACCCACGGAGTCGGCGTACACACCGATCGTGCTGCCCTGGACGACCCTCGGCCTGCTCGTCGTGGGCGTCCCGCTGCTGGCCGGTCTGCTCGCGACGGCACTCACCCGCTCCCGCCTCGCGCTGGCACGGAGGGCCGAGTGATGTCGCGGTCGGCGGGGGCGGTGCGGGCGGTGTGGCAGGTGCGGTCGGTGTCGTCGGTACGGGCGGAGTCGCCGGCACGGTCGATGTCGTCGGTGGGCTGACCGGCTGACTTGGTGCCCTCGGAAACGGTGGATCAACCGTTTGCGGGGGCACCACGGTGTTGTACGGCAGGTGTGCGAGACAATGGCGCCATGGAGATGCCGAGGAATGAACGGTCGCAGGAGCACCCCCAAGTCCTCGTGGTGGGGCAGGACGGCATGGCGATCGGCGGCGGTGGCACTGACGACGAATCGCGTGAGGTCCCGGTGACGGAGATGGTCGAGCAGCCCGCGAAGGTCATGCGCATCGGCAGCATGATCAAGCAGCTCCTGGAGGAGGTCAGGGCGGCTCCTCTCGACGAGGCGAGCCGGGTCAGGCTCAAGGAGATCCACGCCAGTTCCGTGAAGGAGCTGGAGGACGGCCTCGCGCCGGAGCTGGTGGAGGAGCTGGAGCGCCTTTCCTTGCCGTTCACCGAGGAGTCGGTGCCCTCCGAGGCGGAACTCCGGATCGCGCAAGCCCAGTTGGTGGGCTGGCTGGAGGGCCTCTTCCACGGCATCCAGACGGCGCTCTTCGCCCAGCAGATGGCGGCACGGGCCCAGCTGGAGCAGATGCGCCGCGCCCTTCCGCCGGGCAGCGCGCACGAGGACGAGGACGGCAGCGGGGACCCGCACGGGGCCATCAGGTCGGGCCCGTACCTCTAGTCGCCCGGTCCTTCTGGTTCCCCGGCCCTTCTGGTCCCTCGGTCCCGCACCTCCGATATCCCTGGTGCGTACGCCCCTGACTACGAAAAACGCCGAGGCCCGGCACACATGGTCCACGACCTGTGCGCCGGGCCTCTCCGCGCGGTGGGGCGGGCAGGGGCCGGGCCGGGGCGTCAGGCCGCAGGGGCCTGCAGCAGCACCTTCCCGATGTGCGCGCTGGACTCCAGTACCCGGTGAGCCTCGGCGGCGTCCGGCATCGGCACCGTGCGGTCCACGATCGGCCGCACGACGCCGTCGGCGATCAGCGGCCAGACATGCTCGCGCACGGCGGCGACGATGGCGGCCTTCTCAGCGAGCGGGCGGCCGCGCAGCGAGGTCGCGGTGATGGCCGCCCGCTTGTTCAGCAGGGCGCTCAGATTCAGCTCGCCCTTGACGCCCCCCTGAAGGCCGATGATGGCCAGCCTGCCGTTGACGGCGAGCGCCTTCACGTTCCGGTCCAGGTACTTCGCGCCGACGATGTCGAGAATGACATCCGCACCGGCCCCGTCGGTCGCCTTGCGCAGTTCCTCGACGAAGTCCTGCTCCCGGTAGTCGATCAGGATGTCGGCCCCGAGCTCCGCGCAGCGCGCCAGCTTCTCCGGCCCCCCGGCGGTGACCGCGACCCGCGCGCCCACGGCCTTGGCGAGCTGGATCGCCATCGTGCCGATGCCGCTGGACCCGCCGTGCACCAACAGCGTCTCGCCGGGTCGCAGATGGGCCACCATGAAGACGTTGGACCAGACCGTGGCCGTCACCTCGGGCAGCGCCGCGGCCAGAACCGGCTCGACGCCGTCCGGCACGGGCAGCAGCTGCCCGGCGGGCACGGCGACCTTCTCCGCGTATCCGCCACCCGCGAGCAGCGCGCACACCTCGTCGCCGACCGACCAGCCCGTGACACCGGGCCCGATCGCCGAGATACGGCCCGAGCATTCGAGGCCGGGGTACGGGGACGCGCCGGGCGGCGGGCTGTAGAAACCCTGCCGCTGCAACACATCGGCGCGATTGACCGCGCTGGACACGACATCGACGAGGACCTCGCCCTCACCGGCTACCGGATCGGGCACCTCGGCCCAGACAAGTGCCTCGGGGCCGCCGGGATCAGGGATCGTGATCGCATACATGGCGGCGAGGCTACTCCGTGGCGGATGAAGGACCATGAAGGACGCCGCCCGGGATCAGACCAGCCGCGCGGGGCCCTTGGACCAGTCGCGCGGGCACCGCCTTGGACCAGTCGCGCGGGAGCCCCTGGCAGCAGTCGCGCAGGCGCTGCGTGGGACCATCCGCGCGGGCACCGCCCTGGAGCGGGCAAGGCCCTGGATCAGTCGCGCAGGCGCGGGGTGCCCATGGACGGGGTGTCCGGCGGCAATTCGTTCGAGGCGCGCACGATGGTGATCAAACGGTCCGTCAACTGGAGCGGACTGGCCGCCGGATCGTCGTAACCCAGCAGTCGATGCCCCCGCAGGACGCTGACCACGAGATCATCCGTCTCCCGCACGCTCTTGCCCACCTCGGCCTTTATCACCGGCCGTTCGACGAGATCGAGACCGCTGCCCTGCTGGATCAGGTCCTCCATCACCGTGCCCGCGCTGGGGCTGAGGACGGAGAGGCCCAACAGCCGGCCCGCCGCACTGGCACTGGTGATCACCGCGTCGGCGCCGGACTGCCGGAGCAACGGGGCGTTCTCCTCCTCGCGCACCGCGGCGACGATCTTCGCCCCGCGATTGAGCTGCCGGGCCGTCAGCGCCACCAGCACCGCCGTGTCGTCTCGCTGGGTGGCAATGATGATCTGACGCGCCTTCTGGAGCTCTGCCCGCAACAGCACCTCGCTGCGCGTCGCATCGCCGACCACACCGACGAACCCTTCGGCGTTGGCGATCTCGATCACCTTGGTCGCCGGGTCGACGATGACGATCTGTTCCTTCTTCAGCCCGGTGGCACACAAGGTCTGGATGGCCGAACGGCCCTTCGTCCCGAAGCCGACGACAACGGTGTGATCACGCAAGTTGGTTCTCCAACGCTTCAGCCGAAAGTCCTCCCGGGTCCGTTCCGTAAGGACCTCGAGAGTGGTGCCGACCAGGATGATCAGGAAGAGCACCCGCAGTGGGGTCACGAGCAGCACATTGGTGAGCCGGGCGGCGTCCCCGTACGGGGTGATGTCGCCGTAGCCGGTGGTGGAGAGGGTGACCGTCGCGTAGTACACCGCGTCCAACAGATCGACCCGGCCATCGGCTGCATCGTGGTATCCGCCGCGGTCCACCCAGACGATCAACACCGTTGCGGCCAGTACCAGAAGCGCCATCATCAGCCGCTTGGCGACCTGCCGCGCCGGACCGTTGACCACCCTGCGCGGGAGCAGCACCCGCGTGGGTACGACATGCTCGTCCGCGCGCCTGGCCATCGCATCGTGGCCGGGAAGTTTCACGTGAAACACCCTTCCGTCCACGGCATCGCCGAGGCCCACGGTAGACCGAGGATCTCCACCTCGGTGCCGGACCGTACCCCGCCCGGCGGTACGACGGCCAGCCCGTCAGCGGCAGCGATCCCGCGGAGCATCGCCGGACCGTCGTAATGCAGCGGTACGACGCGCTCGGCACCGCTACCGGTTCCCCCGCTGCCATCGCCGTATCCACTGCCGTCCGCACACCCGCTGTACCCGCTGCCTGGCCTCTCGGCAGCGCCGCCCGCTCGGTGGATGACGGGCACCAGACGGGTGTCATGCGGGTGCCCGTGCACCTCGTCGCGTACGACGGCCCGGTACGGCGCCTCCGGCTCCCGGCCCGCCAGCCCGCGGAGCAGGGGCTCGGCGAGTGTGAGGAGCCCGGAGACGGCGGCCAGAGGATTGCCCGGCAGCCCGACGAGATACGGGCCCTTGCCCCGCGCCTCACCCCGGCGCTCCGACGAACCCGCCACCGAGTCCGCCCTCCTGAGCCGGGCCAGCAGCATCGGGTGGCCGGGTCGGACGGCGACTCCGTCGACCAGCAGCTCGGCGCCGATCTCGGCAAGGACCGGGTGGACATGATCGACGGGACCCGCAGCCGTACCACCGGTGGTGATGACCAGATCGGCATCGGACGTGGTGAGCGCGCGCCGCAGGGCCGCCGCGTCGTCGCCGAGACGCTGCGGGGCCGAGGCCTCGGCACCCAGCGTGCGCAGCCAGGGGCCGACCATCGGGCCGAGCGCGTCACGGATCAGCCCGTCGTGCGGCAGACCGCCGGTCAGCAGTTCATCACCGAGAACGAGGACGTCGACACGAGGACGAGGCACCACGACGAGCGTGTCGTACCCGGCCGCGGCGCCCAGACCGAGAACGGCGGGCGTCACCAGCGCGCCGGCGGGCATGAGCTGATCGCCGGCACGGCACTCCTGGCCACGGGGCCTGATGTCCTGGCCGGGCAGCACCCCATGCTTCGCGTGGAGCAGCCCCCTGGCCTCGTCCACGTGAGCGTGCTCGCTGCGGATCACGGCGTTGGCATCCACCGGGATGCGGGCGCCGGTGGCGATCCGTACGGCATCTCCGTCGGCAAGCGTGGCGGGGGCGCTCCGCCCGGCGAGGATGCCCAGATCCCGGGTCGAGCCGGCACCGGCCCTCTTCTTTTCTCCGGCCCCGGTGGCCTCGCGGATGTTCCACGGCCCCGGTCCGGAGACGACCCAGCCGTCCATGGCAGAGGTGTCGAAGGACGGCAGATCGGTGAGCGCGACGAGCGGTCCGGCGAGTACGTGTCCGAGCGCCTGGTCGAGAGGGAGACGGCTGGCCCGGACCGCAGCGGCACGCCCGGACCGAACGGCGAGCGCACGCGCCTCCCGCCAGGAGGCCGCATGCCTGTGCCGATGCCTGCCCATGTCCGTGTCCGCGTGCTTGTGCTTGTCCGCGTGCGCGTGCGTGTGCTTGTCCGCGTGCCGGTCATGCCCGGGGGCCGCGTCAGGGCTCCGGTCCGGGGTCAGCGAACGGGGTGCTGCCGCGGGTTCGTCCGCGGGGCGAGGCCGGCCCATGGCGTGCGGCTGCCCCGCGGCATGGGGCCCACCCGCGGGGTGAGGTTCACCGGACGACTGGCGCCCTACCAGAGCGAGGGCCTGCTCAACGGCCCGGTCCTCCTCGGCCGCCCGCACCTCTCCCGGAGTCGGACACCGCTCCCCGCTCCGGGGACGGTCGTCCTCCGAACGCGAGCCGACGGCCGAAGGCGAGCCGACAGGCGAGGACGAACCGGCGACCGAGGACGAACCGACAACCGAAGACGAGCCGACGGCCGAAGACGAGCCGACGGGTGACTCATGCTCGACGTCCACGGACGAGTCGGCCGAGTGTGCGTCGTCCGCCGGACATGAGCCGACCGTCAAACGTGCGCCAGCCGCCGAACGTGCGCCGGCCGCCGGGAGCGATCCGGCCGCCGAGGCCCCGACGCCCATCGATGCGGTATCCGCAGCCGGAGGCCGATCGGACCCGCCGTTACGGGTGGTCATTGCGTCTCGTTCTCGTCCGCCCAGCGAAGGGCGAGCGCAGCAGCCTTCCGGGCCGCCTCGGCCACCGCCGTGGCACCGTCGCCGTCGCCGCCTCCTTCGCTGCTCGCCTTGGCCGCCGCGTACCCGACCAGGAAGGTCGTCAGCGGCGCGGCGGGCCGGGCGACGCCGTGGGCGGCGTCACGGGCGAGGTCGAGCAGGACGTCGGTGTCGACGTCGAGTTCGATGCCGAGTTCGTTCTTGACTGCGGTGATCCATTCATCCAGCACGGTCCCATGCTCTCTGATACGGGCACGGGCCGACGCAATGTCCTCCCAGGTGTCGCAGTCGAAGGAGGCGAGAGGATCGGCCTCCACCCGAGCAAGGTCGAGTTCCTGCGCCAGCAGACGCAGGGGGAGCCCGGACAGACCGCCGTGCTCGGCGGCGAGCAGCGCGAGCTCACGGCGTAGCGGCTCGGCACGGTAGACGGCGACGAGAGGCTGGTCGCGCCCCTGCTGATCGATGCACAGAGCCCCGTCCCGCTGCCCTTCCCCGGCGGCGGCCAGGAGCGCTCCGACAGTGCCCGCCCCGAGAAACGGCAGGTCGGCGGAGAGCACGAGGACCCGTTCCGCCGTGGTCCGCCGAACCCCGGCGTCGAGCGCGGCCACCGGACCGCCGCCCCGCGGCTCTTCGCGTGTCCAGATCACCGGCCGCACGGTGGACCGGCGCCCGCCCACCACCACTGTCACCGAAGCGTCGGCGCAGGCCGCGAGCACCCGGTCGATCAGCGCACGGCCACCGACCCGTATCCCGGGCTTGTCGGCGCCGCCGAGCCGCTTGGCGGCCCCTCCGGCAAGGACGATGGCGTCATACGCGGTCATGCATCCGAGTATGCGGGCCGCGGGCTCCCGCTGATCCTCCCGGTCGGTGATCGAGCCGATCGGCCGGATCGAGCGAAGGGAGGAAACGGGAGCCCACGCCTGTTTTCGCCTACAACGTGCGCAGCAGCACCGCCGGTTGTTCCACGCAGTCGGCTATGTAGCGCAGGAAGCCGCCCGCCGTGCCGCCGTCACAGACCCGGTGATCGAAGGTCAACGAGAGCTGGACCACCTGGCGCACGGCCAGCTCTCCCCGGTGCACCCAGGGCTTGGGCACGATCCGGCCGACGCCCAGCATCGCCGCTTCGGGGTGGTTGATGATCGGGGTCGATCCGTCGACTCCGAACACCCCGTAGTTGTTCAGTGTGAACGTGCCCCCGGTCAGCTCCGCCGGGGTCAGCCGCCCGGCCCGCGCCGCCTCGGTCAGCCGGAGGATCTCGGCCCCGATCGACTCGGCGTTCCTGGCCTGTGCGTCCCGCACGACGGGGACGACCAGGCCCCGCTCGGTCTGCGCCGCGAACCCGAGATGGACCTCCGGCAACCGCACGATCTCCCGCGCCTCCAGGTCCACCGTGGAGTTGAGCTCGGGGAACCGGGCCAACGCCGCGGTGCAGATACGAGCCAGCAGGGCCAGCACCGACACCTTGGGGCCGGCAGCCGAACCACCGGCGCTGTTCATCGCGGATCTGGCCGCCATCAGCTCG
Organism: Streptomyces sp. NBC_00984; assembly: GCF_045162475.1. Taxonomy (NCBI): domain Bacteria; kingdom Bacillati; phylum Actinomycetota; class Actinomycetes; order Kitasatosporales; family Streptomycetaceae; genus Streptomyces; species Streptomyces sp. NBC_00984. Next base: position 4,635,747 of record NZ_CP108734.1, on the reverse strand, counting down.
GTGGCATCGGCGTCGACCCAGCACGTGGCGTCGGGGATCTCCCGTCGGCTGCGCGCCAGCTTGTCGGCCACCGCGCCCCGTACACCGCGCAACGGAATCCGATGTGCGGCCGGTCTCGCCGCCGTCAGCGACTGCCCCACCACCCCGGAAGCCAACCCCGACACCGATCCCGACACCGATACCGATCCCGGAACCGACTCCGGAACCGACTCCGTTACCGCCACGGACTCCGCCACGGCCCCCGGCGTCGGGACCGGGGCCACCAGGGGAGCGGCCCTTCCCTCTGCCATCGCCCTGATCGCGGATTCGACATCGGCCCGCAGGATCAGCCCGTCCGGTCCGGAGCCCTCCAGCTGCCGCAGATCAAGGTCATGCTGCCGCGCCAGCTTCCGTACCAGCGGGGAGACGACCGCCACCGGCCCCGGCACCGCATCCGGCACGGGATCGGGATCGGGAACCGGCGCCGGAGCCGCAGGCACCCGTGCGGGAACAGCCGCGGTCACGGCTGCGGGACGGACCCGCCGACGGCGCGCCACCGGCGCACCCGTCCCATACCCGACCAGCACATTGCCGGACGCCTCCACCTCACCGGACCCGGACCCGGACCCACGCGAACCGGACCCTGCTCCCTCATCCGCCCCCTCGCCCACCCCTTCGACCGACCCCACCGGCTGCGCCGATCCCACCGCGACCGCCACCGTCAACAGAGGTGCCCCGACCGGTAGTTCCGAGCCTTCTTCGCCGAACCGTGCGGTCACCACGCCCCCGTACGGGCACGGCACCTCCACCATCGCCTTGGCCGTCTCGACCTCGACGACCGGCTGGTCGATGGCGACGACATCGCCGACCTCCACCAGCCAGCGCACGATCTCCGCCTCGGTGAGCCCCTCGCCGAGGTCCGGCAACTTGAATTCGAGTACCTGGGGCATCAGCTCTCCGCCTCCCACTGCAAGCGGGCGACCGCGTCCAGCACCCGGTCCACGCCCGGGAGATGGTGCTTCTCCTGCATCGGCGGCGGATACGGAATGTCGAACCCGGCGACCCGCAGCACCGGCGCCTCCAGGTGGTGGAAGCAGCGCTCTGTGACCCGGGCCGCGATCTCACCGCCCGGACCGCCGAAACCGGAGGACTCATGGACGACGACCGCACGCCCCGTACGCCGGACGGAAGCGGCAACGGTCTCGTCGTCGAACGGCACCAACGAGCGCAGGTCCACGACCTCCAGGTCCCAGCCCTCTTCGACGGCCGCTTCCGCCGCCTCCATACAGACGGGCAGCGAAGGCCCGTACGTGATCAGCGTTGCGCTGCGGCCCGGCCGGCGGACGACGGCCCGGCCGATCGGCTCCACCGCCACCGGCGCGTCGGGCGACCAGTCCGACTTCGACCAGTAGAGCCGCTTCGGCTCCAGGAACACCACCGGATCGTCGGAGGCGATCGAGGCCCTCAGCAGCCCGTACGCGTCCTCGACCGTGGCGGGCGTGACGACATGGAGGCCGGGTGTCGCCATGTAGTAGGCCTCCGAGGAGTCGCTGTGGTGCTCGACCCCGCCGATCCCGCCGCCGTACGGCACCCGGACCGTGATCGGCAGCGGCATGGCGCCGGCCGTCCGGTTCCGCATCTTCGCGACATGGCTGATGAGCTGCTCGAACGCCGGATAGGCGAAGGCGTCGAACTGCATCTCCACCACGGGCCGCAGCCCGTACATCGCCATGCCCACGGCCGCCCCGAGGATGCCCGCCTCGGCCAGCGGGGTGTCCGTGCAACGGTCCTCGCCGAACTCCTTCGCCAGCCCGTCGGTGATCCGGAAGACCCCGCCGAGCGTGCCGACGTCCTCGCCGAGAACGTGCACCGTCGGGTCCTGTGCCATCGAGTCGCGCAGCGCCCGCCCGAGTGCCTGCGCCATCGTGGCGGGTTTGGCCTTCGCCGTCCGCTCTCCGGCCGTCGCCGCTGCGGTGGTCATCGTCCTTCCTCCACGTCGTCATGGCCGTGCTGGTCCTGCTCGGCGTCCAGTTCGACACGCAACCGGGCTGCCTGCTCCCGCAGTTGTGCGGTCTGTTCCGCGTAGACATGGGCGAACAGGTCCATCGGGTCCAGTACCGGATCGGCGTTCATCCGATCGCGCAGAGCGGCTGCCATCCGCTCCGCGGCCACGCGCGCCTCCTCGATCCCGTCGTCGCCGAGCAGCCCCCGCCCGGTCAGCTCCCGCTCGAGAAGCTGGATCGGGTCGTGCGCACGCCAGGCCTCCACCTCGCTGTCGACGCGGTAGCGAGTGGCGTCGTCGGCGTTCGTATGGGCATCCATGCGGTACGTCACCGCCTCGACGAGCGTCGGCCCGCCGCCGCTGCGGGCCCGCGCCACCGCCTCGCCGAGGACCTGGTACACCGCGGCCGCGTCGTTCCCGTCCACCAGCCGGCCCGGCATCCCGTACCCCACGGCCTTGTGCGCCAGGGACGGCGCGGCGGTCTGCTTCGCCAGCGGTACGGAGATGGCGAAGCCGTTGTTCTGCACGAGAAAGACGACCGGAGCGCGCCAGACGGCCGCGAAGTTCAGCGCCTCGTGGAAATCGCCCTCGCTGGTCCCGCCGTCGCCGACCATGGCGAGCGCCACCACGTCGTCACCCTGGAGGCGCGCCGCGTGTGCCAGCCCGACGGCATGCGGCAACTGGGTGGCGAGGGGGGTGCAGAGCGGTGCGATGCGGTGCTCACGCGGGTCGTAACCGGTGTGCCGGTCGCCACGCAGCAGGGTCAGTGCCTCGACCGGGTCCAGGCCTCGCGCCACCGCCGCAAGCGTGTCCCGGTAGCTGGGAAAGAGCCAGTCCCGCTCCTCCAGCACCAGCGCGGCCGCTATCTCGCAGGCCTCCTGCCCCGTGCTCGACGGGTAGACGGCGAGCCGGCCCTGCTTGGTGAGGGCGGTGGCCTGCGCGTTGTACCTCCGGCCGCGGACCAGCTCCGCATAGAGCCGCAGCAGCAGCTCGGGGTCGGCGTCGGCCACGGCATCCGTACCGAGCACGCGGTACGGCGCGGGGTCCGGGAGCAGCGGCGCGGGATCGGTGAGCGGCTTCCAGGCCGGGGGCGGCGTGGGCCGGTAAGCGGCCGCGCCGGGCAGCTCTTGGACCGTCATGACAAGCACCTCCTGGCATCGAGGGGTTTCGAGCGGCGTCTGTCGGCATCGGGGGATCGTCCGATGCCGAGGGGTGTCGAAATACATCGAAATGTCGAGCGCTGCCGAGGCACGGACGTGGTGTGCCTCACCTACCGATTGTTCGGTCGTGAGCGCATTTTGGCTACAGGCGCCTTCAGCCTGTGGACAAACGGTTCTCCACAGCCTGGGATGGAGGCAGGTCGTCCAGGACAGGGAGGCGGGGACACATGTCAGCTGAACAAATGGCCGACGGGGGCGAGGACCCGGGCCAGGTTCCGCCCGCGCGCCCGCTCGACGCCATCGATCGCCGCATCCTGCGACTGCTCCAGACGGACGGCCGCGCCTCGATACGGTCGGTGGCCGATCGGGTCCATGTGTCCCGGGCCAACGCCTATGCCCGGATCAACCGGCTCATCGACGACGGCGTGATCCGTGGCTTCAGCGCACGGGTGGACCATGAGCGGGCGGGGCAGGGAGCCTCCGCGTACATCACTCTCAAGATTGTCCAGAATTCCTGGCGCACGGTGCGCGAGCAGCTCCAGGCCCTGCCCGGGGCGACTCACATCGCGCTGGTCAGCGGTGACTTCGATGTCCTGCTGCTGGTGCACACCCGGGACAACAGGTCGTTGCGCGAACTGGTACTGACGAGGATCCAGGCCATCCCGGAGGTGCTCTCCACCCGCACGCTTCTGGTGTTCGAGGAGACGGACCTGGCCCCGGGCCCGGACAGGCCCACCGAGCTCGCCTGAGGGCTGCCCGCAGCGGGCGCCAGGAATCCGGGGCGGGACCGGGATTCCTTGTGCGGCCGTCAACGGTTCAACGGCTGGACCGCATCCCCTCGAAGGCCACGCGGACGAGCGTGTCCGCCAGCCGCTCCCCGTCGACTCCGCCGTCGGGCAGCGGCCGATACCACTCCACCAAGGAGTTGACCATTCCGAAGAGCAGCCGGGTCGCCAGCCGTATGTCCACGTCGGAGCGGAGGTCACCGTCCGCGACCGCCGCCTTGAGCAGATCGGTCACCCGCTGGTCGAACTCGCGCCGCCGCTCCATGGCCCAGCGCTCCGTTTTCGTATTGCCCCGTACGCGCAGCAACAGCGTCACGTAGGGCAGTTCGGCTATCAGCACGTCGACGGTGCGCCGGGTGACGTACTCGACCCGCTCGATCGCACGCCCCCGCGTCGCCCCCGGCTCGTCGAGAATTCCGAAGAGCCCGTCCAGCGCCCGGCTGACCGCGCGGCGCAGGAGCTCCTCCTTGCCCGCGACATGGTGGTAGATGGACGACTTGGAAATGCCCGCTGCCTTGGAGAGATGCTCCATGGACGTGCCGTCGTAGCCGCGCTCGTTGAAGACACGGACGGCAACGGTGAGCAGAGTCTCCGGGGTGTACGTGTCCCGCTTGGCCGTGGTCATGTCCGCGATCCTCCCCTACGAGTTGTCCACAGGTTTGGCGGGCCCCCTTGTCCCGACCGATCGTTCGGTTACTCTAACTCTGTCCGCCCGTCCCTGCCCAGCTCGATGAGGAGTTGGTCCGTCATGGCCGCCGAGCTCTCCCCGCACCTGCTGTCCGAGAAGCACCGCCCCACGCTCGACCAGGCCCTCGACGCGATCCGTACGCGTGCCTACTGGTCCCCGCACCCCGAGCATCCGAAGGCATACGGCGAGGGCGGCGCCACCGGCAGCCTGAGCGCCGCCGAGGGCAAGGCCGCCTTCGACGCCGTGCTGAACACCCGGCTCGACCTCGGCCAGCCCGGCACCGACGGCTGGACGGGCGGGGAAGTCTCTCCGTACGGGCCGGAGCTCGGCGTCGAATATCCGCACGCCGACCTGGACGTCCTGCTTCCGTCGATGCGCGCGGGCATGCCCGCCTGGCGTACGGCGGGCCCCGAGACCAGGGCCCTGGTCTGTCTGGAGATCCTCGCGCGGATCAGCGCCAGGACCCACGAGTTCGGTCACGCCGTGATGCACACCAGCGGCCAGGCCTTCATGATGGCGTTCCAGGCGGGCGGCCCGCACGCCCAGGACCGCGGCCTGGAGGCGGTGGCGTACGCGTACGAGGAGCAGATCCGCACCCCGCGGAGCGCCGACTGGTCCAAGCCGCAGGGCAAGCGCGACCCGCTCCAGCTGCAGAAGTCGTTCACCGCGGCGCCACGCGGCATCTCGCTGCTGATCGGCTGCAACACCTTCCCCACGTGGAACGGCTACCCCGGCCTCTTCGCCTCCCTGGCCACCGGCAATCCCGTCCTGGTCAAACCGCACCCACGCGCCGTGCTTCCGCTCGCGCTCACGGTGCAGCTGGCCCGCGAGGTGCTCGCCGAGGCGGGCTTCGATCCCAACCTGGTCGCCCTGGCCGCCGAGCGACCGGGCGAAGGCATCGCGAAGACGCTTGCCCTCCGCCCCGAAATCAAGATCATCGACTACACCGGGTCCACCGCCTTCGGCGACTGGCTGGAGACCAACGCCCGCCAGGCCCAGGTCTACACGGAGAAGGCCGGCGTCAACACGATCGTCCTCGACTCCACGGACGACTACCGCGGCATGCTGTCCAACCTGGCGTTCTCCCTCTCCCTGTACAGCGGCCAGATGTGCACGACCCCGCAGAACCTGCTGATCCCCCGGGACGGCATCACCACCGACGCCGGCGAGAAGACGTACGACGAAGTGGTCGCCGACATCGCCGCCGCCGTCACCGGCCTGCTGGGCGACGACACCCGGGCGAACGCACTGCTCGGCGCCCTGGTCAACCCCGATGTGAAGGCCCGCCTGGAAGCAGCCGCGGATCTGGGCGAGGTCGCCCTGCCCTCCCGCGAGGTGGCCAACCCGGAATTCCCCGACGCCGTGGTCCGCACCCCCACCGTCGTCAAGCTGGACGCCACCAAGCCGGACGACGAGGAGCACTTCCTGTCGGAGTGCTTCGGCCCGGTCGCCTTCGTGGTAGCGGTCGACTCGACGGCCGACGCCGTTGAGCTGCTCCGCCGCACGGTGCGCGACCAGGGCGCGATGACGGTCGGCGCGTACACCACCTCACCGGAGGTGGAACGCGCGGTGGAAGACGTCTGCCTGGACGAATCGGCCCAGCTGTCGCTGAATCTGACCGGCGGGGTGTACGTCAACCAGACCGCGGCCTTCTCCGACTTCCACGGCTCGGGCGGCAACCCGGCGGCGAACGCGGCGCTGTGCGACGGAGCCTTCGTGTCCAACCGCTTCCGGATGGTGGAAGTCCGCCGCCAGGCATGACCCGGCGAGGGTTGGGGGCGGAGCCCCGCCCCCAACCCAGACCGGTCGGTCTTAGTTCCCCGCCTCGGGAATCTCCGCATACCTCTGCACCCACGCGTGCATGGCGATGGCGGCCGCGGCCCCCGCGTTGATCGACCGCGTCGACCCGAACTGCGCGATGGAGCACACCATCGCCGCGTGCTTACGGGCCTCCTCGGTGAGCCCGGGACCTTCCTGCCCGAAGAGCAGTACACAGCGCCGCGGCAGCTCGGTCCGCTCCAGCGGCACCGCGCCCGGCAGATTGTCGATCCCGATGATCGGCAGACCCTCGGCCTCGGCCCACGCGGTCAGCGACTCGGTGTCGGGGTGATGCCGCACATGCTGGTAGCGGTCGGTGACCATCGCACCGCGCCGGTTCCAGCGCCGCCGCCCCACGATATGGATCTCCTTGGCGAGAAAGGCGTTCGCCGTGCGCACCACGGAGCCGATGTTGAAGTCGTGGCCCCAGTTCTCGACCGCGACATGGAAGTCGTGCCGCCGTAGATCCAGATCGGCGACGATCGCCTCCCGGGTCCAGTACCGGTAGCCATCGCCCACGTTGCGCCGGTCGCCGTGGGCGAGCAGCTCGGGGTCGTACCGCTCGTCCACGGGCCATGGCAGCGGGTGGGGTCCGACGCCGATCTCCGTCCCGAACCCGTCGTCGTACTGCATCGGTTCCGCCGAGGCACCGGGCTCCTCCGGCAGACCGGGCTCCGTCCCCGCCACGGATGCGAGGGGCGCATCGAGTCCGACGGCCTCCTCGTCCAACGATTCGCCGCCGCTACTGCCCGCGCGGCCCGTGCTGCCACTCTCACTACTGCTCACCCGACGAGCGTATGACCCCCGTCGCCGCTGTGCTGCGGGGCCTCCTCGTCATCGGCGCCACGCCGCTGCCCGGGGACCTCGACCCTGCCCGGGAACAGCCGCTCCCGGGCGAGGGTCACCCGGCCGCCGAGCCACACCAGGAAGACGGTCGGCAGGAAGACGGAGTCGGCGGCGATCATCGCCATGGAGAAGAAGGGCAGCCCGAGCAGCAGGGCGATGCCGGCGTGCTCACACATCATGCCGACGAGCAGAACGTTCTTGACCCGCCGGTTGAACAGGGTGAAGGGAAACGCGACCTGAACGATGACCGTGCCGTACGTAAGCAGCATCACCATCACACCGCTGGAGGCGAGGATGTCCGACAGTCCGGGCCAGGGCGTGAAGTAGTCGAGCTTGAGCGGGTAGTACAGCGCCGTACCGTCCTGCCACCGCGAACCCTGGATCTTGTACCACCCCGCGGTGGCGTAGATCAGACAGACCTCGGCCATGATCACGACGAGGGTCGCGTTGTGGGCGAGGTTGGCGACGACATCGAGCAGGGTGCGCGATTCGCTGTGCGGTGCGTAACGGTTCACAGCCCACCAGGCGCCCTCGCCGACCCAAAGGACCCAGAGAAGAGTCGGCAGCCACCAGGTGCCGCCGAGCCCATCGGTCATGCCGGCCACGATCAGAACGAGGCCGAGCACCACCCAGAGGACCGTCCCGGCCACATTCCCCCGCACCGGGCGCCGAGGATCGTCCGCTCCCGCACGCGCCCGCCGCGCCGCCCGCCGCGCATCCAACGACCAGACCCGCCCGCAGCGCGTGAGCATCAGGTAGATCGCCATGAGATGGATGACGTTGTCGCCGCCGTCGCCCATGAAGATGCTGCGGTTCTGCAGGGAAAGCACTCCGGCCATGAAGAGGACCGACATGGCGCGGGTGTGCCAGCCGACCATCAGCAGCGCCGCGGAGATCAGCGCGACCGCGTACACGATCTCGAACCAGACCGTGCTGTCCGACCACATGAGTGCGGTGAATGCCTGATTGCCGGATATGAGCTGCTGCGCCATGTCCCAGCGCCACGGGGCGTCGGGTCCGTACATCTCGTGGCGGTGCGGCAGTTCGCGCAGCAGGAAGAACAGATAGGTGGCCGAGAAGCCGATCCGGATGACGGCACTCTGATACTGGCCGAAGGACGTGGAGGTGACGCGCTGGATACCGCGGGCGATCTTGCGGTCGACGGCGAACGTACTCACTTGTCCGCCCCCTTGGCGCTCTCGGGAAGGTCTGCGTCAGTTACCGTCCACCACGGCAGTACCCGGTAGGACGGCCTCGTACTGATCTTCTCCTCGCTCCATGCGGGCGCCGCGACGGACCGCACCTCGGAACGGACCTGGATGCGCTCGACGGTGCCGCCGTAGTCGTGTTCACCGAGGCGCAGCATCACGATGCGGCGGATGTAACGCTCGGAGAGCTGACCGCGGAGGCCGTTGGCCCGGTTCTCGTTGTCGTGGGAACTGACGTAGAAGTCCCAGCCGCGCCGGAGTTCGTTCTGATGGACGTGACTGGGGAGAAGACTGCCGCGTATCGCCTTGCCGTCCTCACCGGAAAGGCTCATCCAGGAGGTGGTGCGGCGCCCGTCGGCGCCGGATATCTCGGCTCGTACGTGAATGGCGATGTTCTGCTGAAGCGGGTTCGGGGCGAAGAGCTTCCAGTTCTGCTCGAACTCGGGATAGATCCATTCGTCGACCGCTTCGCCGTGCTGCTTGGTCATGGTGTTGGAGGGGGCGACGTGCAGAAACACCATGGCCAGCTGTCCACAGGTGACCAGCCCGATGACGGACAGCGCAACCGCGGCAACGATCTGGTAAGGAAGCGACAGGGCGGCCATTCCGCCACGAGGACCTGATTCAGGCCCCTGACCAGCGTCGGAAGATATTTCTTCCTGCTGATCCGGCCCCGGCTCGGCAGCCCCGTTCCCACTTTCGGCGCCCCTGTCGTCGTACGAATCCATCCCGCCCCGATCCCCGTCGATCCCCGGTCAGTTATCCACAGGGTTGACACCCTACGGGCCGCCGACTCACCATTGAAGACATTGGACCGAACGATCGGTCGGTAGGGAGCCCGGGATGGCGGCAGTGACTGCGGACCAGACAGCGCAGGCGGGAGCGGACAGGCCCGAAGGGGCGGACGAGGTCCTGGAGGCGGCATTCGACGCCGCGGTGGCGGCCGACGAGCGCATTGAGCCACGCGACTGGATGCCCGATGCGTACCGCGCCTCGCTGGTCAGGCAAATGGCCCAGCATGCCCACTCCGAAATCATCGGCATGCAGCCGGAGGCCAACTGGATCTCGCGGGCGCCCTCGCTGCGGCGCAAGGCGATCCTGATGGCCAAGGTGCAGGACGAGGCGGGTCACGGGCTCTACCTGTACAGCGCGGCGGAGACCCTCGGCACCGGCCGCGAGGAACTGCTCGACAAACTTCACGCGGGCCGCCAGAGGTATTCATCGATCTTCAACTACCCGACGCTGACCTGGGCGGACGTCGGCGCGATCGGCTGGCTCGTGGACGGCGCCGCGATCACCAACCAGGTGCCGCTGTGCCGCTGCTCGTACGGCCCGTACGCCCGCGCGATGGTCCGCATCTGCAAGGAGGAGTCCTTCCACCAGCGCCAGGGGTACGAGCTGCTGCTCACCCTCAGCCGCGGCACGCCGGCGCAGCACGAAATGGCGCAGGACGCGGTGAACCGCTGGTGGTGGCCGTCCCTGATGATGTTCGGCCCGCCGGACGACGCATCGGCCCACTCGACGCAGTCGATGGCCTGGAAGATCAAGCGCCACTCCAACGACGAGCTGCGGCAGCGCTTCGTGGACATCTGTGTCCCGCAGGCCGAGGCGCTGGGTCTCACCCTCCCGGACCCGGACCTCCGGTGGAACGAGGAGCGCGGACAGCACGACTTCGGGGCGATCGACTGGAAGGAGTTCCAGGAGGTCCTCAAGGGCAACGGCCCGTGCAACGAACAGCGCCTCACCCAGCGCCGCCGGGCGCACGAGGACGGCGCCTGGGTCCGGGACGCGGCGGCTGCCTACGCCGGGAAACGCACAGCAGCACAAGCACACGCAGCACCACACACAGCAGCGGGGAACGGGGAGGCGACAGCATGAGCAGCTCGACCGAATGGCCACTGTGGGAGGTGTTCGTGCGTTCGCGCCGCGGCCTTTCCCACACCCACGCGGGCAGCCTGCACGCCCCGGACGCCGAGATGGCCCTGCGCAACGCGCGCGATCTGTACACGCGCCGTTCCGAGGGCGTCTCCATCTGGGTGGTCCCGTCCGCACAGGTCACGGCGTCCTCGCCGGACGAGAAGGACTCCTTCTTCGAACCGGCCGGCGACAAGCCTTACCGGCATCCGACGTTCTACGAGATCCCGGAAGGGGTGAAGCACCTGTGACCGCGGCCCTCGCCCTGGGCGACGACGCGCTGGTGCTCTCGCACCGGCTGGGGGAGTGGGCGGGTCATGCGCCCGTGCTGGAAGAAGAAGTGGCCCTGGCCAACATCGCCCTGGACCTGCTGGGGCAGGCCCGGATACTCCTCTCCCTGGTCGGGGACGAGGACGAGCTGGCGTATCTGCGCGAGGAACGCGCCTTCCGCAACGTCCAGCTGGTCGAGCAGCCGAACGGCGACTTCGCCCACACCATCGCCCGCCAGCTCTACTTCTCCACCTACCAGCGGCTGCTGTACGAGCAGCTGGCATCGGGCGAGAACGCGTTCGCCGGCCTGGCGGCGAAGGCCGTCAAGGAGGTCGCGTACCACCAGGACCACGCGGAGCACTGGACACTGCGGCTCGGCGACGGCACGGACGAGAGCCATGACCGGATGCAGCGCGCCGTGGATGCCCTGTGGCGGTTCACCGGCGAGCTGTTCGAGCCCGTCGAGGGGGTGGAGGTCGACTGGCAGTCGCTGCACAGCGGCTGGCTGGAGTCCGTTTCCGCGGTGCTGGAGCGGGCCACGCTGACACTGCCGGCCGGTCCGCGGTCCGGGGCGTGGACGGCGGGTGCGGGACGCCAGGGCATCCACACCGAACCCTTCGGCCGCATGATCGCCGAGATGCAGCATCTGCATCGCAGCCACCCGGGGGCGTCATGGTGACCGAGACCGTCCTGGAGAAGGAGCTGCACCGCCTCGCAGGCTCCGTGCCCGATCCCGAACTGCCCGTGCTGACCCTGGACGAGCTGGGGGTGCTCCGGGGCGTGGATGTTCTCGCCCCCGGCAAGGTCACCGTGCGGCTCACCCCGACCTACACCGGCTGCCCTGCGATCGAGGCGATGTCCTCCGACATCGAGCGGGTGCTGCACGACCACGGCATACCGGAGGTCTCCGTGGTCACCGTGCTCTCACCGGCCTGGTCCACGGACGACATCAGCGCGGAAGGACGGCGCAAGCTGGCCGAGTTCGGCATAGCGCCCCCACGCCCGCACGATGCCACGACCGGCGCGGGCGGTCCGGTGCCGCTCACGCTCTCGGTGCGCTGCCCGCACTGCGGCTCGACCGATACGGAGCTGCTGAGCCGGTTCTCCTCCACCGCGTGCAAGGCGCTGCGCCGCTGCGTGACATGCCGCGAACCGTTCGACCACTTCAAGGAGTTGTAGATGTTCCATCCGCTCCGGGTCCGCACGATCGAACGGCTCACGGACGATTCGGTGGCCGTCACCCTCGCCGTGCCGCCCGAGTTGCGCGAGACCTTTCGCCACAAGCCCGGCCAGCACCTCAATGTGCGGTACACGGTCGACGGCGAGGAGATCCGCCGCTCGTACTCGATCTGCTCCCCTGCCACCGAGGAACCGGATGATCCGGTACTGCGTGTGGGCATTCGGCTCGTCGACGGCGGCGTGTTCTCCACGTACGCCCTGAAGGAACTCGCCGTCGGTGACCTGGTCGAGGCGATGCCTCCGATGGGCCGCTTCGTGCTGGCGCCCCGCGCCGGACACTTCGCGGCGATCGTGGGCGGCAGCGGAATCACGCCGGTCCTGTCCATCGCGGCCACGTTGCTGGCGCGGGAACCCGATGCCCATTTCTGCCTGATCCGCAGCGACCGGACAGCGCTCTCGACGATGTTCCTGGACGAGGTCGCCGACCTCAAGGATCGCTACCCGGACCGGTTCCAGCTGGTCACGGTACTCTCCCGGGAGGAGCAGCAGGCAGGTCTCCCCTCCGGCCGGCTGGACCGGGACCGTCTCACCGGACTGCTGCCCGCGCTGCTACCGGTGACCGAGGTGGACGGCTGGTATCTCTGCGGGCCATTCGGACTGATCCGGGCCGCGGACCAGGCGCTGCGCGGCCTCGGCGTCGACCGGCCCCGCATCCACCAGGAGATCTTCCATGTGGACGACGGACCGAGCACATCCGTCCGCCCCCGGGCCGAAACACCCGCTCACAGCAGGCTCACCGCCACCCTGGACGGCCGTTCCGGCACCTGGCCGGTGGAAGAGGGCGAATCGCTGCTGGAGACCGTGCTGCGCAGCCGCGCCGACGCACCGTACGCCTGCAAGGGCGGGGTGTGCGGGACCTGCCGGGCGTTCCTGGTCTCGGGCGACGTGCGGATGGACCGCAACTTCGCGCTGGAGCCCGAGGAGACAGATGCGGGTTATGTGCTGGCGTGCCAGTCGCATCCGGCCACTCCGGAGGTGGAGCTCGACTTCGACCGCTGACCGCGCCGCCTCGCCTCTCCCTGTCTCCTGATCCTCCCCTGCTGCCTCTCCCGCTCCTCCTCCTGTTCCCTTCTCGTAGAACCTGTTCTATCTTGACGGCCCGTCACATTCGGGCACAGGGACAATCGGTCAGCGGGAGGCCAGGGCAGTGGACTTCACCTTCACCGAGGAACAGCAGGCGGCCACGGAGGCAGCACGAGCGGTCTTCTCGGGAGTCGCACCGGACGGAATTCCCAGCCCCGCCCTCGTGCCGGGCGCGGTGGCCGAGGACATCGACCGCCCGCTGTGGGCCCGGCTTGCCGCGAGCGATCTGCTGAGCCTGACGCTGTCGCCGGAGCACGGCGGGGCCGGGCTCGATCTCGTCGCGCTCTGTCTGGTGTTGCGCGAGTCAGCCAAGGTGCTCGCGAGAGTGCCGTTGCTGGAGACGTGCGCGGTCGCGATGGCGCTCCAGCGGTACGGAGACCCGCGGCTGGCCGCCCAGTTGCTGCCCAAGGCCGGCCGAGGGGAGCTGGTCCTCACCGTCGGGGCCAACGGCCGCTCCGGCCACGATCCGGCCGAACTCGCCGTCACCGCCCGCCGGGAGGCGACAGCAGGAATCGTCCCGACGGACGAAACCCCCGGCACAGCCGTCGGCGACGGTGCCGGAGATCTTGCCGGCTGGGTGCTCGACGGGACGCAGTCGGCAGTGCCGTGGGCGCAGGCGGCGGACTGGATCGCGATTCCGGCCCACACGGACGAGGGCCGGGCGGTGGTCGCCCTGATCCAGCCCGCCCAGGACGGCGTCACTCTGGCAGAGCAGGTCTCCACCAGCGGTGAACGGTTCGCCGAAGTCCGGCTGGAGTCGGTACGGATCGACGGCAGCGCGCTGATCGACGGAGCCGGGGCCTGGGAGTGGCTGCGCGCCCTCCTCACCGCCGGAACGTGCGCGCTCGCACTTGGCCTGGGTGAGGCCGTGCTCGCCATGACGAGCGAATACACCGGCAAGCGCGAGCAGTTCGGCTTCCCGGTGGCGACCTTCCAATCCGTCGCGGTACAGGCCGCGGACCGGTACATCGACCTACGGGCCATGGAAGTGACGCTCTGGCAGGCGGCCTGGCGGATCTCCACCGGAGCCGACGGGATGCTGCCTGCCGAGGGCGACATCGCCGTGGCGAAGATCTGGGCCTCGGACGGTGTCCGCCGGGTCGTGCAGACGGCACAGCATCTGCACGGCGGTTTCGGAGCGGACACGGACTATCCGCTGCACCGCTTTCACGCCTGGGCCAAGCAGATCGAGTTGTCCCTCGGTCCGGCAGCGGCACACGAGGAGGCACTGGGCAGCCTTCTGGCCGCACACCTCCTCGGCTGACACCGGTCGAACGGCAAGGGCGCCCAGCGAACGGCCAAGCCGCCGCACAACCATGAACCAGCTCCCCGGCGGAGCGGCTCCCCGGCTCAGAGCACGAAGGCCGGGTTGTCGTCGTCCGTGACCATCGGGCGTCCGGCGCCGTCCCAGGCCAGCATCCCGCCGTCGATGTTCACGGCATCGATGCCCTGCTGCACCAGGTACTGGGTGACCTGGGCCGACCGGCCACCGACCCGGCACATCACATGCACGCGCCGGCCGTCGTCGGCGGCTTCGGTCAGCTCACCGAAGCGGGCCACGAAGTCACTCATCGGGATGTGCAGAGCGCCCTCGACATGCCCGGCCGCCCACTCGTTGTCCTCCCGGACGTCCAGCACAAAGCCGTCCGACGGCACCGCCGCGACATCCACCGAGGGCAGCGGGGCGAAATTCATGGGTCATGCCTTCTCTCGTACGTACGCTCCTGAGTCACCTGGAACGCTACTGCACCATGGACGCCAGCTCCGCCTCGCGCTGCGCGACCTCGCCCAGCAGCTGCTCGGCGATCTCGTCGAGCAGCCGGTCCGGATCGTCCGGCGCCATCCGCAGCATGGCCCCGATGGCGCTCTTCTCCAGCTCCTGGGCGAGCACCGTCAGAAGTTCCTTGCGCTGGGTCAGCCAGTTCAGCCGGGCGTAGAGCTCCTCGCTCTCACTGAGCTCCGCCTCCGGAGCCACCGGACCCGCCGCCCATTCCTGCGCCAACTCGATCAGGAGAGCCTCGTCCCCCCGCCCGTACGCGGCGTTCACGCGGGCGATGAACTCGTCCCGGCGGGCCCGCTCCGTCTCGTCCTGCGCCAGGTCCGGGTGGGCCTGGCGTGCCAGGTCGCGGTAGAGCTTGCGCGCCTCCTCGGTCGGCCGGACCCGCTTGGGCGGCCGGACCGGCTGCTCGGTCAGCATCGCCGCGGCCTCGGGGGACAGCCCGTCGGAATCGATCCAGTCGTGAAACAGCTCGTCGACGCCCGGCATCGGCATGACGATCGCCCGTGCCTCCTGCGCCTTGCGGATGTCCTCCGGATCGCCCGTCCTGGCGGCCCGAGCCTCCGCGATCTGCGCATCCAGCTCGTCGAGGCGGGTGTACATGGGCCCGAGCTTCTGGTGATGCAGCCGGGAGAAGTTCTCGACCTCGACCCGGAAGGTCTCCACCGCGATCTCGAACTCGATCAGCGCCTGCTCCGCCGCCCGAACCGCCTTCGCGAGCCGGGCCTCGGGCCGCTCACCTTCAGCACGACCGCCCGTCCCCCCGCCGGCGTCCCCGCCCGCTGCCTCGTCGGGAGCCCCGTCTCCGGCGCCGCCCGCGGCGGTGCCGGAGCCACCTTCGTCACCGGCCCCAGGACCGGCGCCGGTGTCCGTACCGGCACCGGCCGGCCGACCGTGCTGCTCCGGCGGCTCGCCCCGCCCGTACTGCTCGTTCCGGGCATGCTGCTCGCGCTGCCGGTCGTTGTCCTGCCGGTCATCGTCGTTCCGGGTGGTCGGCACCCCGGCGGCTTCGTGGGTCACCCGTCCAGCGTATGGCCACGGCCCACGTCCCAAGGACGCACGGTCGGCCCGATGCCCCTCAGACGCCCAGTTCGGCGGCTATCCGCCCCGAACCGATGGCCCGCACCAACTCCGCGTGGTCCGCCTCCGTACGGTCCGCGTAGGTCACCGCGAACGCCGCCACCGCCTCGTCCAGTTCCTCGTTCTTGCCGCAGTAGCCCGCGATCAGTCTCGGATCCGCGCTGTGCGCGTGGGCACGTGCCAGCAACGCACCGGTCATCCGGCCGTAGTCGTCGACCTGATCGGCCGCCAGTGCCGCTGGATCCACGCTGCCCTTGCGGTTCCTGAACTGCCGTACCTGGAACGGGCGTCCGTCCACCGTCGCCCAGCCCAGCAGGATGTCGCTGACGACCTGCATCCGCTTCTGCCCGAGCACCACCCGACGCCCCTCGTGCGCCACCTCCGGCACATCGAAGCCGACAGCCGGCAAGTACGGCGCCAGCACGGAGGGCCGCGCCTCCTTCACCTGCAGCACCAGGGGCTCACCGCGGTGATCGAGCAGGAGCACCACGTACGACCGGGTGCCGACGCTCCCGGTACCGACCACCCGGAACGCCACGTCGTGGATCGCGTACCGGGCAAGGAGCGGAACCCGGTCCTCCGAGATCGTGCCCAGGTAGTCGCCGAGTCCCGCCGCGACCGCCGCGGCCTCCTCGTCCGGCACCCGCCGCAGCACCGGTGGCGCGTCGATGAAGCGGCGTCCGCCGTCCCCGGAATCCTCGGTGGACTTGGCCGCGAAGCGGGCGCTGGTGTTGTTACGGGCCTTCTCCGAGACCCGCTCCAGAGTGCCGAGGAGATCCCGCGCGTCCGTGTGCGAGACCAACTCCTCGTCCGCGATGGCGTTCCAGGCGTCGAGCGCGGGCAGTTTGGCCAGCAGCCGCATCGTCCGCCGGTACGCGCCCACCGTGTCGTACGCGCCCTGCCGGCAGGTCTCCTCGTCCGCCCCGGCCTCACGCCCCGCAAGCACCAGCGAGGTGGCCAGACGCTTGAGGTCCCACTCCCACGGGCCGAACACGGTCTCGTCGAAGTCGTTCAGATCGATGACCAGGCTGCCCCTCGCATCGCCGTACAGCCCGAAATTGGCCGCGTGCGCATCGCCGCAGAGCTGGGCACCCACCCCACTGACCGGCGTGCCCACCAGATCATGGGCCATCAGCCCGGCCGAGCCGCGCAGAAAGGCAAAGGGGGTGGCCGCCATCCGCCCCACCCGGATCGGGGCGAGGGAGGGCACTCTGCCCAGGCTCGACTCCTCGACCGCCCGCACCGCGTCGGGCCGCCCGGCCGGAAGGTCCAGGAACGCGTGCGAGGCCCTGGGCACCCGCTCCCGCACCGCTTTGCCCGCCTTCCTCGACGGCCGCTGCGCGCCCCCGCCCGCCCCGGCCGCCCTCCGCGCGAATCCGGGCACGACCGGAATGCGCGGATCACCAGACACAGACCGCTGAACCGGCACTGTCGCTTCGATGTCACCCATGGCGCGCAGCCTCCCCCGCCCTCGCCCTGCGCTCCCGGCCCGACGCCCTGTCGCAGATCAATTGCGACGAAGGTACCGCCGTCGGCCGAATGCCGTCTGCCCCTGTGGAAAACGCACCTTGCGACCTGTGGACAACGATCCGTCCTGGTCAGACACCGACGGTCTCTTCCATCTCCGCCTCGATCTCCTCCTCGATCTGCGGCTCGGCGCCCACCCCGGTCCGGGTTCCGGCCCCGGTCCTGGCGGCGTGCTTCGGCCCATGGGCTCCGCCGGCCTCGACAGAACTGGCGACGGCGTCGGTGCCGGCCGCTGCCGTCTCCACCGCGGCCTGCCGCCGCCTCGACTCCGACCACCCCGCCAGCCCCATCAGGGCCAGGCCCGCCACGAACCAGAGCGCGAGCACCAGCACATGTCCGCCCAGCGCGTGTCCGCCGAAGTACACATGGCTGCGTACGCCCTCGACGAAGCCCGCGCCGTTCCAGAAGGAGTGCAGCGAAGCGAAGAATCCGGGCTGCAGTTCGGGCCGGAAGATGCCGCCGGAGCTGGTGAAGTTGAGCATCACGAACAGCACTATCAGCCCGAGCGTCGTCCAGCGCTTGAGGAAGGTGTGCAGTCCGACGCCGATCAACAGGATGCCCGCGGAGTAGAGCCAGGCCATCGCCCACAGACCGCCGAGCCCATGGTCCACCAGGCCGAACAGCGGCCCCGCGAACACCACTCCGATCACGCTCACCACCAGCGACGCGGCAACAGCCAGTGCGGCCCTGATCCGCAGCGCCAGCACGGCGCCCGCGCCGCCGATGACCGCGACCGAGGCGTACGAGCCGATACTCACCGCGACCAGCAGGAAGAAGATGCCCTGGCCGGTCGGATCGCCGTCCGCGGTCGGTGCCGTGTCCGTCACCTTCAGCGGGTCGCCCTGTTCGGCGGCAACCTTGGTGAACACCTTCTCGACCACCGTGGCACTGGTGTCGGAGGACGCACTGGCCACGAGCAGCTCGGGGTGCTTGCCCGGCAGGTAGGCGCCGTAACTCGCCTGCGTCCTGAGGTGGTCCACGGCCGCGGCGCGGTCGGGAACGGTACGCACGCTCAGCGCCCCGTCGCTCTTGTCCTGCAGTGTCTGCGCGAGCACCTGCGCGCTCGGCCCGGACCCGACCACGTCCACCCGAAGATCGTGCGGCTCCGGGGCGTGAAAGGCCCCGAGGTAGGCGAGCCCCATGCCGATGCACATCAGCAGCGGCGTGACGAAATGGCCCAGCACATGGCGGAGGGCGGCGGCGGTGGAGCCGGCGGCGGCACTCGGGCCTGCGGACATTCGGAACACTCCAATAGTTGGCTTTTACAACCTTTAACTCGTTGTACTATACAACTGAAACCCCGGAACCGCGAGACGGAAGGCGAAACCGTGCCAGGCACCCCCGAGGAGCGCGAAGAGTCGCTGGACGTCATCCAGCGTGAACTGACTGCCTTCGCGCGCCGCGCACGGGCCGCGGCGGCCCGCCTCCACCCGGAGCTCCCCCTGGTCTCGTACACACTGCTGGCGCACATCGAAGACCGGCACGGCTGCCGCGCGACCGATCTGGCCGCGCACTACATGCTGGACAAATCGACGGTCAGCCGACAGATCGGCACCCTGGAGAAACTGGGACTGGTCGAGCGCCACCCGGACCCCGACGACCACCGGATCCAGGTGCTGCACCCCACCGCGGCCGGAACCCAGGCCCTCGCCTCCACACAGGCCAGTCGCCGCACGGCCTACCAGGAGCGCCTCGCGGACTGGACGGAGGAAGATCTCGCCCGGTTCGCGGAATACCTGCTGCGCTACAACTCGGCGGGCAACACCATCACGGCCGCCCCGCAGACGCCGACGGCCTGATCCGACCCCAGGCCCCGGACAGCGGCTCGCGGAACCAGGACTCCGCGAGCCCCATCGCCCCCTCGACCCTCCTCGGCCCCACGAGGCGGTCACCCCTCAGCCCCACAAGCCCCATACGCCACGTACGACTCGTATAGCTCGTAAGCCCCACCGTCCCGCAGGACGCCTCGAATCAGACGTTTCACGTGAAACAAGAATCCGGGAACGAAGAAGCCCCACAGACCGTTTGGCCTGTGGGGCTTCTCTCTTGTGCGCGAGGGGGGATTTGAACCCCCACGTCCCTAAGGACACTGGCACCTGAAGCCAGCGCGTCTGCCGTTCCGCCACTCGCGCAAGAGTGGTGTTTTCAGAGACTCTCTCACCGTTTGGTGCGAGTCCCTGGCGACATCCGGAAGATTAGCACGCTGGACAGGGTGGATTCACATCCGTTGTTTCACCGACCGGCTGAAGGGAAGCGGGAACGCCGAGCGGTCGCCCCCACTCCTCCTCTGTGCACCCCGGGTGCGGGACACTGTGAGGAGGCCGCCTCTACGATCCGTGTGAGAGGTGACACTCATCCACAGGGCAGACAAGGGGAACCAGCCGATTTCCCGACGCGTGGATACGATCAGTAAGCAGTACAGGGACGACTACAACGGAGGAGGTGCCCCATGGGAGTCATGAAGCGTTTCGAGCAGCGTCTCGAAGGTCTGGTCAACGGCACCTTCGCCAAGGTCTTCAAGTCCGAGGTCCAGCCGGTCGAGATCGCAGGAGCCCTCCAGCGCGAGTGCGACAACAACGCGACGATCTGGAACCGCGAACGGACCGTCGTCCCCAACGACTTCATCGTCGAGCTCAGCACCCCTGACTACGAGCGACTCAGCCCGTACTCCGGCCAGTTGGGCGACGAACTCTCCGGGCTGGTCCGCGACTACGCCAAGCAGCAGCGGTACACCTTCATGGGCCCCATCAAGGTCCACCTGGAGAAGGCCGACGACCTCGACACCGGGCTCTACCGGGTGCGCAGCCGCACCCTGGCGTCGAGTTCGTCACAGCAGGACCCCCAGGGCCACCAAGGACTGCAGGGCCAGCCTCCCTACCCGGGTCCGGGCCGGTCCGCGCAACCCACCAGCGGCTACGGATACCCGCCCAGCTCCGCCCCTCCCATGCCCGCGGCCCCGCCGCCGCCGGGTGCCGGAAGGCCCGGAGCAGCCAGCACCGACCGGCACCCGCCGGCCGGGCCCAGCCCCCTGCCGAACGCGCAGGTGCGACGCTGGATCGAGATCAACGGCACCCGCCATCAGATCTCCCGCCCGACGCTGGTGCTGGGACGCAGCACCGACGCCGACGTGCGGATCGACGACCCCGGCGTATCGCGTCGGCACTGTGAGATCCGGACCGGAACGCCCTCGACGATCCAGGATCTCGGGTCTACCAATGGCATCGTGGTAGACGGGCAGCACACCACCCGCGCTACGCTCCGCGACGGCTCGCGGATCGTCGTGGGCAGCACCACCATCGTTTACCGGCAAGCCGAAGGGTGAAGCGGGGGCAATGTCAGAGCTGACCCTGACGGTCATGCGGCTAGGTTTCCTGGCTGTTCTGTGGCTGTTCGTGATCGTGGCCGTCCAGGTCATCCGCAGCGACCTGTTCGGAACGCGCGTCACGCAGCGCGGCTCACGCCGCACTGCGAACGACGCGCGGCCTCCACAGGCACGCCAGAATGCCGCGGCACCGCCGCAGCAACGCCAGCAGCCAGGGCGCCAGCGCCGGGGGGCACCCACAAAGCTGGTCGTCTCCGAAGGCAGCCTCACCGGCACCACGGTGGCGCTCCAGGGGCAGACCATCACGCTGGGCCGGGCGCACGATTCAACGATCGTGCTGGACGACGACTACGCGTCCAGCAGGCATGCCAGGATCTACCCCGACCGTGACGGCCAGTGGATCGTCGAGGATCTCGAGTCCACCAACGGCACGTATCTCGACCGGACCCGACTCACCACCCCGACACCTGTTCCGCTGGGCGCGCCGATCCGGATCGGCAAGACCGTCATCGAGCTGCGGAAGTAGTACGACAATGAGCGAGCGGAGCGAGCGAGCCGCGGCAGTCCGGGCAACGGACCCCGCCCGGCTCCCGACCGGAGGGTGGGCAGTGTGGCTCGAGACCGGCTGTACCCCGAGCCGACGGGCGAGGTGCGCATGAGTCTTTCCCTGCGCTTCGCCGCCGGATCGCACAAGGGCATGATCCGGGAGGGCAACGAGGACTCCGGCTACGCCGGCCCGCGCCTTCTCGCCATCGCCGACGGCATGGGCGGCCAGGCAGCCGGCGAGGTCGCCAGCTCCGAGGTGATCTCCACGCTCGTCCAGCTCGACGACGACGTCCCGGGCTCGGACATCCTCACCTCGCTCGGTACGGCGGTCCAGCGGGCCAACGACCAACTGCGCATGATGGTCGAGGAGGACCCCCAGCTGGAGGGCATGGGCACCACGCTCACCGCCCTGCTCTGGACCGGCCAGCGCCTCGGCCTCGTCCACGTCGGCGACTCCCGCGCGTACCTGCTGCGCGACGGCGTACTCACCCAGATCACCCAGGACCACACCTGGGTGCAGCGGCTGGTCGACGAGGGCCGGATCACCGAGGAAGAGGCCACCACCCACCCGCAGCGCGCCCTGCTGATGCGTGCGTTGGGCAGTGGCGACCATGTCGAACCCGATCTCTCCATCCGTGAGGTCCGGGTCGGCGACCGCTACCTGATCTGCTCCGACGGGCTGTCCGGCGTCGTCTCCCACCAGACGATGGAAGAGACGCTCGCCAGCTACCAGGGCCCCCAGGAGACCATCCAGGAGCTGATCCAGCTCGCCCTGCGCGGCGGCGGCCCCGACAACATCACCTGCATCGTCGCCGACGTCCTCGACGTCGACAGCAACGACACCCTGGCCGCGCAGTTCAACGACACCCCGGTCATCGTCGGCGCTGTCGCCGAGAACCAGGCCGCTCAGATGTCCGCCGCCGAGAGCACGGCCGCCATGCAGACCCCCGCCGGACGGGCAGCCGGCCTCGGCCGCCCCGTACCGCCGCCCGCGGGGGGCTTCGGCCCGCCGGGAAGCGGCGACGGCGTCGACGGCGGCTACGGCGGGATGCCCGACGGCTCCTTCGACGCGTACACCGACGACGACTTCGTGAAGCCCGGCGGCGGCCGCAAGTGGCTGAAGAGGTCCCTCTACACCGTGCTGGCGCTCGCCGTCATCGGCGGCGGCCTCTACGGCGGCTACCGCTGGACCCAGAACCAGTTCTACGTCGGCGCGAAGAACGAACACGTCGCGCTGTTCCGCGGCATCAGCCAGGACCTGGCCTGGGTCTCGCTCTCGAAGGTCGAGAAGGACCACCCCGAGATCGAACTCAAGTACCTCCCGCCCTACCAGCGCAAGCAGGTCAAGGCGACCATCGCCGAGGGCGGCCTGGCCGCCGCCCAGGAGAAGATCGGCGAACTCGCTCTCCAGGCATCCGCCTGCCAGAAGAACGCAGAACGACGTGCCGCCGAGAAGGCCAGCGCCGACGAGGGCCAGGCACCGGGTACGGACGCTGCCAAGACATCCAGTGGCGCCAAGACGTCCGATGCCGCCAAGACCAAGCCGACCAAAACTCCCACTCCTGGTCCCAGCCTCTCGGAGGAAGAGAAAAAGCTGGTCCCGCAGTGCGGTAAGCAGTAAAGCCGTAGGGGGCCTTCAGCACCATGAGCGTTGTCACCAACACGACCACGATCGGCGCCATCGACGCACCGAGCCGCCGCAACACCGAACTGATGATGATGGTCTTCGCCATCGCCATCTCGGTGTTCGCCTACGCCAATGTCGGGCTCGCCATCGACGGCAAGCTCCCGTCCGGCATGTTCGGATACGGAGCCGGACTCATCCTGCTCGGAGGCGTCGCCCACCTCGTGGTGCGCAAGTTCGCGCCGTACGCGGATCCGCTGCTACTCCCGCTCGCCACCCTGCTCAACGGCCTGGGGCTGGTGCTGATCTGGCGGCTGGACCAGTCGCAGCGACTGATCCAGCGCGCGGAGTCTCAGTACGGCGCCTACAGCCCGGACGCTCCCAAGCAGCTGCTGTACTCGGCGATCGGTGTCGCTTTCTTCGTCGCCGTGCTGGTGATCCTCAAGGACCACCGCATCCTGCAGCGCTACACCTACATCTCGATGGCCGTGGCGCTGGTCCTGCTGGTCCTGCCGATGTTCTTTCCGGCGGTGAACGGCGCGAAGATCTGGATCAGCCTCGGCCCGTTCACGATCCAGCCGGGAGAGTTCGCCAAGATCCTTATCGCGGTGTTCTTCTCCGGCTATCTCATGGTGAAGCGTGACGCACTGGCGCTGGCCAGCCGCCGATTCATGGGGATGTATCTGCCGCGCGGGCGGGACCTCGGACCGATCATCACCATCTGGGCCCTGTCGATCCTGGTCCTGGTCTTCGAGACCGACCTCGGCACCTCGCTGCTGTTCTTCGGTCTTTTCGTGGTGATGCTCTACGTCGCCACCGAGCGGACCAGCTGGATCGTCTTCGGCCTGCTGATGTCCGCGGTGGGCGCCGTGGGTGTGGCGTCCTTCGAGCCGCACGTGCAGTCCCGTGTGAACGCCTGGCTCGACCCGTTCGCCAAGGCGACGTGGGCCCAGAGCGAACAGCTCGCCCAGTCGCTGATGGCCTTCGGTTCCGGCGGCACGCTCGGCACCGGGCTCGGCCAAGGCCATTCGGACCTTATCCTTTTCGCCGCCAACGCCGACTTCATCCTCGCCACCGTCGGCGAAGAGCTGGGTCTGGCCGGGATGATGGCCGTCCTGCTGATCTACGGCCTGATCGTCGAGCGGGGCGTACGCACAGCACTGGCCGCCCGTGACCCCTTCGGCAAGCTGCTCGCCATCGGGCTGTCAGGAGCCTTCGCGATCCAGATCTTCGTGGTCGCCGGCGGTGTCATGGGGCTCATTCCGCTCAGCGGTATGACCATGCCGTTCCTTGCGTACGGTGGTTCGTCCGTGTTGGCCAACTGGGCACTGATCGCCATTCTGATCCGGATCAGCGACACCGCTCGCCGCCCCGCACCGGCACCCGCACCGTCCCCTGACGCCGAGATGACCCAGGTGGTCCGACCGTGAACAAGCCACTGCGCCGGATCGCGATCTTCTGCGGCTTCCTCATCCTCGCCCTGCTCGTGCGGACCAACTACCTCCAGTACGTCCGTGCCGACGAGCTGAACAGCCGCGACGAGAACCGTCGCGTCCGCATCGAGCGTTACGCCCACGAGCGCGGCAACATCATCGTCGACGGCAACCCCGTCACCGGGTCCGTCGAGACCAAGGGCAGCGACTTCAAGTACAAGCGGGTCTGGAAGAACGGCCCCATGTGGGCCCCCGTCACCGGCTACTCCTCGCAGGCCTTCGACGCCTCGCAACTGGAGAACCTCGAGGACGGCATCCTCACCGGCAACGACGACCAGCTCTTCTTCGACCGCACCCTCTCGATGTTCACCGGCGAGAAGAAGCAGGGCGGCAACGTCGTCACCACCCTGAACGGCGCCGCGCAGAAGGCCGCGTTCAAGGGGCTCGGCAGCAAGAAGGGCGCCGTGGCCGCGCTCGACCCGCAGACCGGCGCCATCCTGGCCCTGGTCAGCACCCCTTCGTACGACCCCTCGGTCTTCGCGGGCAACTCCGACAAGGACAGCAAGGCCCGCAAGAAGCTCCTTGACGACAAGGACAAGCCGATGCTCAACCGGGCATTGCGCGAGACCTACCCGCCCGGCTCGACCTTCAAGGTCGTCACCGCCGCCGCGGCTCTGGAGAACGGGCTGTACAAGGGGATCGACGACAAGACCAACTCCCCGCTGCCCTGGCGGCTCCCGCTGACCACCGGCGACCTCGCCAACGAGGGCAACATCCCGTGCGAGAACGCCTCGCTCCGGGAAGCGCTGCGGTGGTCCTGCAACACCGTCTTCGGCAAGATCAGTGACGATCTCGGCAACCAGAAGATGATCGACGAGGCCAACAAGTTCGGCTTCAACAAGGAGATCTTCACTCCGGTACGCGCCGACGCCAGCGTCTACCCCAAGGACAACCGGCCGCAGAACGCCATGGCCGGCATCGGCCAGGCGTCCAACCGCGCCACCCCGCTCCAGATGGCGATGGTCGCCTCGGCCGTCGCCAACGACGGCAAGCTGATGCAGCCGTACATGGTCGCCGAGCGCCAGTCCCCCAGCCTCGACGCGATCTACACCCACGAGAAGGAGCAGTTCAGCCAGCCGCTCTCGGGCGAGAACGCGCAGAAGCTCCAGCAGATGATGGAGACCGTCGTCGAGAACGGCACGGGAAAGAACGCCCAGATCCCCGGCGTCACCGTCGGCGGCAAGACGGGTACGGCCCAGCACGGTCTGAACAACAGCGAGAATCCGTACGCCTGGTTCATCTCCTACGCCAAGACCGACAGCGGCTCTCCGGTCGCCGTCGCCGTGGTCGTCGAGGACAGTCAGGCCAACCGCGATGACATCTCCGGCGGCGGCCTGGCCGCCCCGATCGCACAGGCAGTAATGAAGGCGGTCATCGACAGCAAGAAGTGATGCCCATCACATCGGGTGCCATACCTGCACATTGGGATACCGGTCAGATATCAGGTCAGGACTACGGACCGATCAGGTAGTGCGCGGCCGGTAGCGTATGCGCGAGCAGCACACCGCCGGACCGCACACCGGTGCGGTCGGGACTGACGGAGAGGGCTGGAACAGTTATGGAAGAGCCGCGTCGCCTCGGCGGCCGGTACGAGCTGGGCTCGGTGCTCGGCCGTGGTGGCATGGCCGAGGTCTACCTCGCACACGACACCCGGCTCGGCCGCACCGTAGCCGTGAAGACGCTCCGGGCCGATCTGGCCCGCGATCCGTCCTTCCAGGCCCGGTTCCGCCGTGAGGCCCAGTCCGCCGCCTCGCTCAATCACCCGGCGATCGTCGCCGTCTACGACACCGGCGAGGACTACGTCGACGGGGTGTCCATCCCGTACATCGTGATGGAGTACGTCGACGGGTCGACACTCAGGGAACTCCTGCACTCCGGGCGCAAGTTGCTGCCCGAGCGCACCCTTGAGATGACCGTCGGCATCCTCCAGGCGCTGGAGTACTCGCACCGCGCCGGCATCGTCCACCGCGACATCAAGCCGGCGAACGTCATGCTGACGCGCACCGGTCAGGTCAAGGTCATGGACTTCGGCATCGCCCGCGCCATGGGCGACTCCGGAATGACGATGACCCAGACCGCCGCCGTCATCGGCACCGCCCAGTACCTCTCCCCGGAGCAGGCCAAGGGCGAGCAGGTCGACGCGCGTTCCGACCTCTACTCGACCGGCTGCCTGCTCTACGAGCTGCTGACGGTCCGGCCGCCCTTCATCGGGGACTCACCGGTCGCGGTCGCCTACCAGCACGTACGGGAAGAACCGCAGAAGCCCAGCAACTTCGACCCCGAGATCACGCCCGAAATGGACGCGATCGTGTTGAAGGCCCTGGTCAAGGACCCCGACTACCGCTACCAGTCGGCCGACGAGATGCGCGCCGACATCGAGGCCTGCCTCGACGGCCAGCCGGTCGCCGCCACCGCGGCGATGGGTGCGGCCGGTTACGGCGGCTACGACGGATACGGCAACGACCAGCCGACCACCGCACTGCGCGCCGCGGACCAGAACGGCGCGCCCACGTCCATGCTGCCCCCGGTCAACCCGGACGACGGCGGCTACGGCTACGACGACCGCCCGGACCGCCGCCGCCAGAAGAAGAGCAACACCTCGACGATCCTGCTGATCGTCGCGGGCGTCCTGGTGCTGATCGGCGCGGTCCTGATCGGCAAGTCGGTCTTCAGCGACAGCAACAGCGACAACGGCAAGGTCGATGCGCCGAACCTGATCGGCTCGACCGTGAAGGAAGCACAGAAGCTCGCGGAGAATCCCGATGTCGTCCTGAAGATCGGCTCGCGCGAACCGTGCGAGGATCAGCCGAAGGGCAAGATCTGCAGCCAGGCGCCGGCAGTCGGCGAGAAGATGGACAAGAAGGACACCGTCACGGTCGTCGTCTCCACCGGCGCCCCGAAGGTCGATGTCCCGGACGTCATGGAGAAGACCGAGGCGACCGCCCGCAAGGACCTTGAGGACAAGGGCTTCACGGTGAACGTCACCGCGGTCGAGTCCGAGAAGACCGCGGGTACGGTCATCAACCAGGACCCCAAGGGCAACTCGAAGGCCGAGAAGAACTCCGAAGTCACGATCACGGTCGCCAAGCAGGCCACCCAGAAGGTGCCGAACGTCGCGGACCGGGACTACGACGCCGCCGTGGCTCAGCTCAACGGCCTGGGCTTCACGAACGTCTCCAGGACCGACGTCGATTCGGAGAAGCCGGCGAACCAGGTGATCAGCCAGACGCCGCCCCCCGACTCGATGCAGCCGCTGACTGCCCAGATCGTGCTGACGGTCTCGAAGGGCCCGCAGCAGCCGGAACAGACCACGGTTCCCGATCTGCAGGGCAAGACGATCGCGGAGGCGAAGGCCCTGCTCGCCGGGGCGGGTCTGCAGCTCGGCCAGGTGCAGGGGCCGAACGACGACAACGCGAAGGTCGTCGCCTTCCAGCCCAACGCGGGTCAGCCGGTCGACAAGAACAGCGCGGTCAACGTCCAGACCATGCCGGGCGGCGGAAACGGCAACATCTTCGGCGGCCCGTCCGGCTCACACCGCTGACCCGGACACACCGCTCCATCGGGCCCCGGCCGCCACACGGCGACCGGGGCCCTTTGCTGTGTCCGCCACCACGGATCCGTTGCATACCGCACATGTGATCGTAAACCGATCGTGTCTTCATATGTGGTGATTCGTTGATCAGGCGGGGCGGGGCGTCGGGCTCCGGCCGTACATCCGGCTACGCGAAGGGCCAGGAGCATGATCAACGAGGTCGCTCTGGTGGAATCACAAGCACAACGTCAGAGCTTCACCGAGCGGACGGAGGCACTCGACCGAGTAAAGGTGCTGTCCTTGCTGCCGAACGGTCTGCACGTGACCACGGCCATGGTCGCCGCCTACTTCGAGGTCGCGGAAACTGTCATCAACAACCTCCTCAGCCGCCATCGAGAAGAGCTCGAATCGAATGGCCTGCGGGTCATCCGGGGCAATGAGCTGCAGAAATTTAAGAAACTCACTCTGAGTTCCTATCCAGAGAGTTATCCACAGCCTCGTTCGAGCATGGCTCTCTGGCTCCGGCGGACGGTCCTGAACGTCGCCATGCTGCTCCGGGACAGTGACGTCGCACGCCGTGTCCGTACGTACCTGCTCGACCTCGAGCACACCTTCCGGGCACAGCCGACCGTCGTGGACGCCCCGGGGCATGACAGCGACGTCGAGTCACTCGACGCCCGCATCACACGGCTCAGCGAAGAGAGCTTCACCCGTCTCCTCGGCTCCACCGTCGTCCCCATGCTCAGCGCCCTCATCGAAACGTCCGGCGAGCAGCAGCGAGAACTCGTCAGCCTTCGCGAGAACGTCCAGCAGATCGAGCGGCGGCTCGTCCGGCACGATGTCCAGCTGCGGCGCCTCCAGCGGGCACAGGAACGGCGCCCGCTCGTCGGGGTCATGGCCGCCATGGACGCCATGAACTGGCGGGAGTTCGAGCAGCACATCGCCGGACTGCTCCGCCGGGACGACTGCACCGATGTCGAGGTCCACGGCGGGAGCGGCGATCGCGGAGCCGACATCACCGCGTACACCGCCGACGGACGCCGACTGGTCGTCCAGTGCAAGAACTTCGCCCCGTACCGCTCTGTGTGGAGTGGTGAGATGCAGAAGTTCGTCGGCACCAAGACTCTGCACCGGGCAGACGTTGCTGTGTATGTGGCGACCTGCCCGTTCTCCCGCGAGACGCTCGATATCGCGATGCGGGCCGGCGTCACCGCCGTGCACCGCGGCCTCCTGGAGGCCTGGAGCGCGGGCGCGAAGCTGCAGGTGCTCAAGTAGGAGCAGCCGGTCGGAACGACAGGGGCCCGAAGTCGCAAGGATTGGTTGCGACTTCGGGCCCGGATCATCGTATCGGCTAGCGCAGCTCCGCCGGCTTCGTACGGTCCTTGTCCACCTTCTCCGTACGCACCAGCTCGCCCCACACGATGTAGCGGTACTTCGACGTGTAGACCGGCGTGCAGGTCGTCAGCGTGATGTAGCGTCCGGGCTTCTTCGCGCCCGATTCCTTCGGCACGGGCTGCAGAACCTCGACGTTGTACTTCGACGTCTCGGGAAGCTCCTTGAAGACCTTGTAGACGTACCAGGTGTCCTTGGTCTCGAAGACGACCGCGTCCCCGGTCTTCACCTTGTCGATGTTGTGGAACTTGGCACCGTGCCCGTCACGGTGGGCGGCCAGGGTGAAGTTGCCTTTCTTGTCCCACGGAAGCGCCGACTTCACCGGGTCCGTGTAATAGCCCGCGATGCCGTTGTTGAGGTTCTCGGTGTCGGTGCCCTTCTTGACCAGCACCTCGCCGTTCTTCATCGACGGGACGTGGAGGAAGCCGATGCCGTCCTTCGTGTCCAGCGCGCCCGGCCCGCCCGCCCAGCGGTCGCGGACGGTGTGGCCCTGCTTGGTGGCCTCACGATCGGCGAGCACATTCGTCCACCAGAGGGAGTAGACGACGAAGAGCCCCAGCACCAGGCCCGCGGTGATCAGCAGTTCGCCGAAGACACTGATCACGGTCGCGACGGGATGGCGGCCCCTGCGCCGGGGCGGGGGCGCGGATTCGCCGACCCGCTCTTCGTGCTCGGTCCTAGCTGTCACCGCACCCGTCCCTGTCGTGATGATGATTCAGCCCACGAGCGCGTCGGGCTTCCCCTTGCTGCGCGGTCGTTCGTCGACCATCTTGCCCCAGACGATCAAACGGTACGTACTCGTGAATTCCGGCGTACAGGTCGTCAGAGTGATGTACCGGCCCGGCCCGGTGAACCCGGATCCGCGCGGAACCGGATCGATCACCGAGACATTGGACGGCGATGTCTGTGGCAGCGTCCTCGTCGTCTTGTACGTGTAGTACGCGTCCTGTGTCTCGACCACGATCAGGTCGCCGGGGCTCAGCCGGTTGATGTAGCGGAATGGCTCGCCGTGCGTATTGCGGTGACCGGCCAGGGCGAAATTTCCCTGCTTGGCCGACGGCATCGCGGTACGGAGCGCCCCTTCGCCGTAATGACCCACCATGCCCCGGTCGAGGACCTTCTCCTTGCTGATGCCCTCGGCGATCGGAGCGACCACGTCCAGCTTGGGGATGTGGATGATGGCGAATCCCTGCCCCGCTTCGAACACACCAGGATTGCGGTCGCCCTTCGCCCAGTCGTCCTGGATCTTGTGCGTCTCCTTGCCGGCGTACTGGTCGGCGCGCACATTCGTCCACCACAGCTGATAGGTGACGAACAGCAGCATCAGCACGCCGAGCGTGATGAACAGCTCCCCGGTGACCCGGCTGGCCACCACGGCCGGGCTGTCCTTCGCCGCGCGCGCCGCACGCCGTGCCTCGACGCGTGACATCGGCTTGTCGGCCTGTGCGGCGGTCGTCGCCTCGGTGTCCGGCCGCTGGTCGGCTCGGCGGCGCCCCCGCCCCTTGGCGGCGCGACGCCGTTCGGCACGGCCTCCGGTGCGCGGTTCCGGGCCGGTGCCTTCGGGCTCCGTTCCGGGTTCGGCGAAGCTCTCCACGTCGCTCGCCGGATCCGGGTTCGGATTCGGGTTCGGGTTCGAGTCCGGATCCGATTCCGGCCCCGGCGGGGTGTCACCCCGGAGCCGGGGCAGACCGACCGTCTCGTCGCCGAGCGGGAAGGGAAGGGGCACGGGCTGCGCCCGGGGAACGGGCGCAGCCCGTGCGGGCGCCTGCGCGGGCGCCTGCTGCCCGTACCAGTCCCGTTCGAACCCCTCGGGGTCGTACCACTCCCGCGGAGCTCCCCCGGGGCTCTGCACCCCATGTGGCGCCTGCGCCTGCTCCTGCGCCCGAGGCACTGCCCGTGCCTGCGCGTCCGGGGCCCGGTGCTGCCCTTGCCCCGCCCCCGGTGCCTCAGCCGCCTCCGCTGCCTCAGCCGGGTTCCCCGCCCTGAACCACGGCGAGGCGTGCCGCCCCGGCAGCGGGTCGTTCAACGGGTCTGCCAACCGGTCGACCGCCGCCTCGAACGCGCCTGCGGCCTCGTACGCTCCTTGCTCGTACGGGCCATCCTGTCCGGCGTCGTGTTCGGGGCGGAGTGCGGTCACGCGACGGCCTTGCCCACCACCGGCGCGAGCCCCGCCGACCTTGCGACGGCTCCGGTGTCACCGCACTGCGCCAGCCAGTTGGCCAGCATCAGATGCCCGTACTCGGTCAGCACCGACTCCGGATGGAACTGCACGCC
Source organism: Streptomyces sp. NBC_00984 (assembly GCF_045162475.1). Taxonomy (NCBI): domain Bacteria; kingdom Bacillati; phylum Actinomycetota; class Actinomycetes; order Kitasatosporales; family Streptomycetaceae; genus Streptomyces; species Streptomyces sp. NBC_00984. Next base: position 4,604,188 of record NZ_CP108734.1, on the reverse strand, counting down.
CTCCACCGGCAGTTCACGGTGGCGCAGCCCCATGATGATGCCGTCGGCGGTCCGCGCCGTCACCTCCAGCTCCGCCGGGACGGTGTCCGGTTCGGCGGCGAGCGAGTGGTAGCGGGTCGCCGTGAAGGGGGACGGCAGGCCGGCGAAGACCCCCGCTCCCTCATGGGTCACCGGCGAGGTCTTGCCGTGCAGCAGCTCCGGGGCACGGTCCACCACCCCGCCGTACGCCACCGCCATCGACTGCATGCCCAGGCAGACCCCGAAGACCGGGACGCCCGTCGCCGCGCAGTGGCGCACCATCTCGACGCAGACGCCCGCCTGCTCCGGGGTGCCGGGACCGGGCGACAGCAGAACGCCGTCGAAGCCGTCCTGGGCGTGTGCCGTGGTCACCTCGTCGTTGCGCAGCACTTCGCATTCGGCGCCGAGCTGGTAGAGGTACTGGACGAGGTTGAAGACAAAGCTGTCGTAGTTGTCCACGACAAGGATGCGGGCACTCACTGGCCGGCCTCCGTCCCGGTCGAGCCGTCGACCGTCACATCACCGAACGGAAGCAGCGGTTCCGCCCAGGGGAAGACGTACTGGAAGAGCGCGTAGACGACAGCCAGCACCAACACGAGCGAGATGAGCGCACGCACCCATGCGTTGCCCGGCAGATGCCGCCAGATCCAGCCGTACATGCTGTCCCCTCCATTCGGTACGGGACCAGACTAAAGGGCCGGGGCAGAAGCGTGGGTCAGCTGTGGAAAGCTGCCGGCTTGCCTTCGGTCACAGGCTGGGTGGCATCGAGGTGCGCCCAGGCGATCAGCCGGTGGCTGCTGCCCCATTCGGGGTCGCAGGTGGTCAGCGTCAGATAGCGGCCCGGCCCGTCGAAGCCGGACTTCCGGGGGACGGGGTCGATGACCCCGATGTCGCTCGGTACCGTCCGGTAGGGCTTCTTGTCGATGCGGTACGTGAACCACGTCGTCCCGTCCGTCAGCACCACCGCGTCTCCCGGGCGCAGCTTCGGGAAGTCCTTGAACGGATCCCCGTAGGTACGGCGGTGTCCGGCCACCGCGAAATTGCCGCTCGCACCGAGGCGGGCGGTCCCCGTGTAGTGACCGAGGCCCTTCTGCAAGGTCCTGACCTCGGTGTTCTCCAGGACGGGCCACTCCCAGCCCTTGCCGAAGCGGGGTATGTACAGCATCGCGAACGGCTTGCCGTCCTGGTACGCGGCGGGGGCGGGAGGCTCCTTCGATGCCTTTGATGCCTTTGATGCCTTCGAGGACTTCGATGTCGGGGAGGCCTGCGGCGCGGGTGCGGACACCGTCCCCTGTGCCCACCGGCTGCGCAGGGAGTCGATCTGCCCCTCGGCCGCGTCGGCCGCCTTCACCCCGGTCCAGAACAGCACGTACACCACAAAGAGCACGATCAGGGCGCCGATGGTGATGCAGAGTTCGCTGAACGTCCTGACGATCAGTCGCACCGACACCTGGCCGGCCTCCCCACAGCCGCTCGCTACTTCACGGGCTCCGCATAGTGGAGGTCCACTGTGCCCGAGTAACCGGGAAGAGTCACCGCCTCGTGCTCGTCGACTTTCCAGCCGAGCCCGTACGCCTTCACGTACAGCAGGTAGTTGCTGATCGCCGGGGAATTGTTGAGCGCCTGCTTGAGCTTGCCCGGGTCGCCGACCGCGGTGATCTTGTACGGCGGGGAGTAGACCCGGCCCTGGAGAATCAGGGTGTTGCCGACGCAGCGCACCGCGCTGGTGGAGATCAGCCGCTGGTCCATGACCTGGATGCCCCGGGCACCGCCCTGCCAGAGGGCATTGACGACCGCCTGCAGGTCCTGCTGGTGAATGACCAGGTCATTGGGTTGCGGGTCGGGGTAGCCGGGGTTGGCGGTGGCATTGGGCGGGGCGTCATTGAGAGTGACGCTCACCGACCGGCCGGTGAGCTTCGTGGTGCCGCCGGCCCGCTCCAGCTCCTTGAGCCGGGCGTCCTCCGCCTTGGTGCTGCCGTCGTCGCGCCGGACGAGGGCGTCGACGTCCTCGCGCACGGCCGCGTTGGTCTCGTCCAGCTGGGCGTTCTTGTTGCTGCGCTGCTGAATGAGATCGGAGAGCTTCAGCAGCGAGGAGTCGGTGCGGATATTGGTGCCCTTGGCCGTGTTGGCACTGGTGACGAAGATCAGTCCTGCGAGGGCGAAGACGGCAGCGGTCAGCACGCGGGCCGGGTGCCGGAAGGTGCGCCGGACCGGGCCTTGGGGGGAGTCGGCAGAATTGCTCAACGTACCCTTATCTCCTTCGGCGCCAGGGAAGCACTACGCTAACGGACGCCCGGGGGGAGGCAGTATTCCCCTCGAGCCCCGCCCCGGCGCCAGCCACAGTTCCCTGCGCGGTCACGCAGCGCATCGACAGGAGAGTTCCTCGTGCCGAAGTCACGTATCCGCAAGAAGGCCGACTTCACGCCTCCTCCGGCGAAGCAGGCAACCAACATAAAGCTGACCAGCCGCAGCTGGGTGGCGCCGGTGATGCTGGCGCTCTTCCTGATCGGTCTGGCCTGGATCGTCGTTTTCTATGTGACCGACGGCGATCTGCCGATCAAGGACCTGGGGAACTGGAACATCGTCGTCGGCTTCGGCTTCATCGCCGGCGGCTTCGGTGTCTCCACGCAGTGGAAGTAGCACCGCAGCAGCAGTAGCACCCCGGTGGAAGCAGAACCGCGGCGCTCCTGGTGGCACAGCGGGGCCCCGTCCCGCAAGCCTTGCCCCGAGTTACCCACAGCGTTATCCACAGGCAGGGGAAAAGGTCAGACGATCTGTGGATAACTCCCTGGCGGTTGACGCCGATGTGACTGCAGCCTCCCCCATCGGGGGATGGCACGCCCCTTGTCCCGACTGGAAAAACCCAGCTCAGCGACAAGGGGCACAGTTGTTCCCACAGAATGCACAAGATCCGGCACCCGCTGTGGACAACTACGACTGTGGACAACCGACCCGGGTGCCACGTCCGCTCAGGTCAGCGCGGCAGTTCTGGCGACGACCACGAGAATCACGGCCGCCAGGACCAGGGCGCTGGTGCCGTACTGCACCAGCGCGCGCCGCTCGCGGGGTGCGTGCACCATGCCGATCGCGATCAACGTGCCCGCGATCAGGCCGCCGACATGTGCCTGCCAGGCGATTCCGCCCCAGGGGTTGAAGGTGATGACCAGGTTCACCGCGAGGAGCGCGAGGACCGGACGCATGTCGTAGTTGAGCCGGCGCAGGAGCACGGCGGTGGCGCCCAGCAGCCCGAAGATCGCCCCGGAGGCTCCGAGCGAACCCTGCACGGGCACGGAGAGCCAGTAGGTGAGGGCGCTGCCGGCCAGGCCGGAGATCATGTAGAGCGTGAGGTAGCGGGCACGGCCGAGCGCCGATTCCAGCGGCCCGCCGAGCCACCACAGCCCCAGCATGTTGAACGCGATGTGCCACACCTCCTGGTGCAGGAACATCGACGTCACCAGTCGGTACCACTGGCCCTCCGCGACGCCTTCGAGCGGACCGCCGTAGTGGGTCGTGGCGCGGCCGATCAGCATCAGCTCGTCGACCAGCGCGGTGCCCCTCGCCAGCACTGCGATGTACACGGCGACATTGATACCGAGAAGGATCTTGGTGACGAGGCGGGGATCAGCGGTGACGCTGCCGCCCGCGACAGTGCGCGGCTGATTGGCGGCCGGCCCGTGTCCCGTACCCGATCCCTGACGGACGCAGTCCGGGCACTGGAAGCCGACCGAGGCGTCGATCATGCACTCGGGGCAGATCGGGCGCTCGCAGCGGGTGCAGCGGATGTTCGCTTCGCGACCGGGGTGGCGGTAGCAGCTGAGCGAGCCGTCCGCGGCGGCGGACCGGTCCGTGCCTCCCGGCGGCTGCTGGTCCATCGGTCCCATCGCTTCCCGGTCCCTTCGGTCCTCGTCATGGCGGGCACGACACGCACAACGCCGCCCTGCTCGTCCGCTATGTATCAGTACGGACGGGCAGGGCGGTTGGTTCCCGAACGGGAAATCAGTGTGTGATCAGTCGATGACCACAGGTGATCATCGGGGTTCTCGGCTGATCAACGGGTCCTCGGCTGATCAACGAGTCTTCAGGTGATCAACGGGTCCCGATGACTCAACGGGTCTCGATGGCGACCGACTCGATCACGACGTCCTGCACCGGGCGGTCGGTGCGAGCGTTGGTCTGGGTGGCGGCGATGGCGTCCACGACCTTCTTGCTGGCGGAGTCGGTGACCTCGCCGAAGATGGTGTGCTTGCCGGTCAGCCAGGCGGTCGGCGAAACGGTCACGAAGAACTGCGAGCCATTGGTGCCCGGACCGGCGTTGGCCATGGCCAGCAGGTACGGCTTGGTGAAGGCGAGGTCGGGGTGGAACTCGTCCGCGAACTCGTACCCCGGGCCACCGGTGCCGTTGCCGAGCGGGTCGCCGCCCTGGATCATGAAGCCGCTGATGACCCGGTGGAAGACGGTGCCGTCGTACAGCTTGTCCGTCGACTTCTTACCGGTCTCGGGGTGCGTCCACTCACGCTCGCCCTTGGCGAGCTCGACGAAGTTCTTGACCGTCTTGGGCGCGTGGTTCGGCAGAAGCCGGATCTCGATGTCGCCCTGGTTGGTCTTCAAGGTGGCGTAAAGCTCCTCGGCCACGATCTGCCTTCCGTAAGTCTTCGGTGATGTTGAGTCCTCAGTGACGTTCACCAAGGTCTCAGTGACATTCACCAAGTCTTCAGTGACGCTCACCGATCCTCGCACGGGCCGTGCGCTCAGGCGCCCGGCCGCTACCGGCGAAGGCGTGGCGTCACCTCCCTGCCCCATTCCGCGCCCCCATTTCCGCGCCTCGCACGCCGTCGCAACCCGCGCCCGCCCGCATCCCCGCCGGTCCGCTTCCCGTGCCGCTCCCTGCAGGAACAAATGCGGCCAAGTGCGTGACGAAGCGGCGCGGGCTGGAGCGAACCGTGGCATTGTCGTCGGCAAGCTCCCCTTGCACCGCATTGCCCGAAGACATCACTCATGACCTGAATGACCCGGATGCCCACCCCGCATGCCATACGGGACTCCGGCAGGCATGATCTCGAAATGGGTGGAAAGGCGGAGTGTCTACCCGCCACCAAGGAGGAGGATCCCGTGACCCGCATCGACAGCGTGCGCGCCGCAACCGACTCGGCGAAGGACAGCGTGCAGCACGCCGCGGAAGTGGTGGCGCCCTACGCCGACACGGCCAAGGACCAGGCCGCACATCTTGCGTACGAGGCCCGCACGCGGCTCGCGCCGAAGGTGTCCAAGGCGGCCCAGCAAGCCCGCGTCCAATACGACGCGCATCTGGCACCACGTATCGAACTGGCCCTCACCCATGTGCCGCCCAAGGTCGACGAGGTCGGCCGGCGCGCCGCGCACCGCACCCGCCGGGCGGCCCGTACCGCCGCGGACTACACGGTGCCGCGGGTCGAGCACGCGATGGCCGTCGCCCAGCCCATGGCCGAGGAGGCCTCGGCCCGCAGCGCCGCCGCGCTGGCCGCGCTGCGCGGGCAGGTCACGGCGGCGGAGATCCGGCAGCTGGCCAGGAAGCACGAGCGGCGGGCGAAGGCCGGGCGGCTGCTCAAGGGACTCGTCGTGGTCGGCATCGTGGCGGGCGGCGCCTACGCCGCCTGGCGGTGGTGGGACAAGCAGGCCAACCCCGACTGGCTGGTCGAACCGCCCGCTGCCACGGAGGTCTCCGACCGTGCGCCGCTGACCTCGGTCGACGGCAGCGGCCCCGCCCCGCTGGACCCCGAGGTCCGGGCCAAGCAGGCCGAGTCGGAGGCCGACGGGTCGGACGGCCAGGAGGGTGTGGACGGTACCGGACCGGACGACCGCCGCTGAGCCGGTCCCCGAACGACGAACCCGCGCCGGAAGACATCGTGGCCTTCCAGCGCGGGTTCCGTTTTCCCTGCCGCCCGGCCGCTTCCCTCGCTGCTCCCCGCCATGCCCTCACGGCGCACGGCAGCACGCAAAACCCCCTCCGACCGCGTTCGTGCCGGTCAGAGGGGGTTGATGGGTGGAGCCTAGGAGATTCGAACTCCTGACATCTGCCTTGCAAAGGCAGCGCTCTACCAACTGAGCTAAGGCCCCGAAAAACGGACAGCCCCAGACGCTTCTGCGTCCTGGCCACCGCCGCAGACCAGAGTACCGGGTACTCCCCGGAATCCTGCAAAAAGATGGGGGCTCCCGGTCGGCGACCACTCTCCGTAAGATGCTCGACGAGGTTCGCAGCAGCGAAGCCGCAGCGAAGGGGAGACGCCATGGACGCAGCGCAGCAAGAGGCAACGGCAAGGGCCAGAGAGCTTCAGCGCAGTTGGTACGGGGAGCCTCTCGGTGCGCTCTTCCGCCGGCTGATCGATGATCTCGGCCTGAACCAGGCCCGGCTCGCCGCCGTCCTCGGGCTGTCCGCCCCCATGCTCTCCCAGCTGATGAGCGGCCAGCGGGCGAAGATCGGCAACCCCGCGGTCGTCCAGCGCGTCCAGGCGCTCCAGGAGCTGGCCGGACAGGTCGCGGACGGCAGCGTCAGCGCGGGCGAGGCCACCGACCGCATGGAAGAGATCAAGAAGTCCCAGGGCGGCTCCGTCCTCACCGGCACCGGACAGACCTCGACCACCGGCGGCGCCCCCACCGTCCGGCGCGTGGTCCGCGAGATCCAGTCGCTGCTGCGGTCGGTCGCGGCCGCCGGTGACATCATCGATGCCGCCGACGCCCTCGCCCCGACCCACCCGGAACTGGCAGAGTTCCTCCGGGTGTACGGCGCAGGGCGCACCGCGGACGCGGTGGCGCACTACGAGGGACACCAGGGCTAGCTTTCGCTGGATCGGGCCGGACACCACCCCCGAAGCCGGCCGTGGGCCGAAACAGGAACGCCGTGGACCGAAATAGGAACTGGGAGCGGGCGCAGCACAATGGGTGAGGTCTTCGCCGGTCGGTACGAACTGATCGATCCGATCGGACGTGGTGGGGTCGGCGCCGTCTGGCGGGCCTGGGACCACCGGCGCCGCCGCTATGTGGCGGCCAAGGTCCTCCAGCAGAGCGACGCGCACACGCTGTTGCGCTTCGTCCGTGAGCAGGCGCTGCGGATCGAGCATCCGCATGTGCTGGCGCCCGCCAGTTGGGCGGCGGACGACGACAAGGTCCTGTTCACCATGGATCTGGTGAGCGGCGGTTCGCTGGCGCATGTCATCGGCGACTACGGACCGTTGCCGCCCCGTTTCGTCTGCACGCTCCTCGACCAGCTGCTGTCGGGGCTGTCCACGGTGCATGCGGAGGGTGTGGTGCACCGGGACATCAAGCCGGCCAACATCCTGATGGAGGCGACCGGTACCGGACGACCGCATCTGCGGCTGTCCGACTTCGGTATCTCCATGCGCAAGGGAGAGCCGCGCCTCACCGAGACCAACTACGTGGTGGGAACGCCCGGTTATTTCGCGCCCGAGCAAATGATGGGCGCGGAACCCGATTTCCCCGCGGACCTGTTCGCGGTCGGCCTCGTCGCGCTGTATCTGCTCCAGGGCAAGAAGCCCGACGCGCAGGCGATCGTCGAGCACTTCGCCTCGTACGGCACGCCCGCCGCACCGGAGGGGATCCCCGAGCCGTTGTGGCAGGTCCTCGCGGGACTGCTGCAGCCGGATCCGCAGGCCCGGTTCCGTACGGCCACGGGTGCGCGCAAGGCGCTGACGGCCGCGGTCGAGATGCTGCCGGAGCCCGGAGCCGAGGACGAGCCGGTCGAGGTCTTCGACCAAATCGGGCCGCTGCCCACCGGGTTCGGCCCCTCGGGACCGATCACGGCTCCCGTTCAGAACGCGCAGAACGCCCAGAACGCCCAGGACGCCCAGCCGGGACAGCCGGGACAGCCGGAACAGCCGGAACAGCAGGGCCAACCAAGCCAGCCGGCGGCCCAGCAGCCCGTGCAGCAGCCGTACACCCAGCCGCCGGTGCCGATGTCGGAGACGGGCAGCTTCCACCTCCCGCCGCCTCCACAGCAGGCCGCGCCGTCGCCCCAGCAGGCTCAGCCGGTCGCGCCGCATTCTCCGCTCCCGGCGCACACGGCGCACTCGGCGCCCCCGTACGCCGCTCCCGTCCCCGCTCCCGCGCCGGATCCCTCACAGGCGCCCACGTCCGCCGTGCAGCACGAACCGGCTCTCACCCGCGCGTACACCGTCGGGCAGCCGCGGACTCCCGCGCCCGGCGCGGAGGTTCCCCCGCACGGCCCGGCGGTCGCTCCGGCGGTCGCTCCGGCGCGCGCCCCGCAGAGACATCCGGGACCGTCCCCGAAGGTGGCGGTCCCGGTGCTGCTGGTGGCGCTGGTCTGTTTCGCGGTGGGCATCTGGGCGCTGACCCAGAGCTGAGCCCGGTCGGCCGAGCCCCTGCTGCAAGGGGCTCGGGTTCCGGCCCGGCTACCAGGCCTGCGGCGGGCCTCCGTACGACTGCTCGCCGCCGGACGGTCCCGCCGGGGCGGTGCTCGCGCGGCGCCGGGCCAGCAGCGTCCACACCCCGAGCCCGAGCACCAGCACCGAACCCGCGCCGATCCCGGCCGCGCCGACCGTCTTCATCGTGCCGCTCCTGGCCGCCTGCGGGCCGCTCTGGCCGCTCTTCGCCATGTCCTTGTCGTCCTGCGTGACCGAGAAGGCCCCGGCGTCCCCCGTGTACGGCGAATTCCGCGCCTTCCCCTCGACCTTGACCTTGAGGGTCAGCGGAATCGCCTTGTTGCCGTACGACTTCGCAATCGCCGGGCTGAGCGTCACCGACAGGTAGTACCAGCCGGCGAATCGCATCGCGCTGACGCTGCCCGTGGAGTCGTAGCGGTTCTCGTACGCCACCGGGGGCAACGGATCCAGCGACACGGACGCGGGCTTGCCGGAGTACGACAGCGGCGTCGCGGAGTCGACGTGGCCGTGCGCCGGATTGTCCAGGGACATCGCGAGCGCGCTGCCGATGAATTCGTCCGAGGCGTTGTTGTTGCTCAGGTCCGCGGTGGCGAAGATCTGCTGGCCCCAGTCCACCGGCACCCGGTAGAAGAGGGTCTGCCCCGGCTTGATGCCGCCCTTTTCCTGCCACTCGCCGGTCTCCAGACCGGTCGCGTCGTAGTAGCTGGTGCCGCCCGATCGCTTCTGCGGGGCGGTCGTGGGCGGCGTGGGCGAGGCGGACGGCCAGTTCTCCGGCGCGTCGGTCGGCATCGAACCGGCCGACTTCAGCTGCGGTTCGGACTCGTAGCGCAGCTCCAGGTCCCACTCGTCGGGCGCCGAGGTCTCCTTGCTCTCCCGCTCGATCAGGACGTTGTACGTACCGGCCTCCTGGCAGGTGCTGCTGCCCTTCTCCATGATCCGGTAGGCGTATGTGGCGATCGGACGCGGGAACTCCGCCGACTCGAACCGCGCGTCCTGCGAACTGCACTGCATGTCCGTGCTGTCGCGGATGCTGACCGTGATGCCGTCCCCGTAGGCGACCTGACCGCCGCCCCTGGGCACGGCCACCGCGGAGACGTACGCGTTCGTCCTCGCGTCGAGGTTGAGGCGGTAGTAGAGCTTCTCGCCGGGCTTGATCGAGCTCTTGTAGACCGATCCGGGTGTCAGCGCCGACGCCTCGGTGCTGACCTCCGTGCCGACGACCTTCTCCGCCCCGGGGTCGAAGGTGTACGCGGCGGGCTCCCCGGCCGCGAACGCCTGCCCCGGCAGCGCCGCCGCCGCGCACATCGCCGCGACCGCGGCCAGCGCCACCCGGCCCCTGTTGCGCTGCCTCATCACGCGCTTCCCCTCGTCGTCTGTGCGGCCCGCCCGCGACGCCCGCGTACGAACACGAGCCCCGCGATCACCACCACCACGGCGCCCGCCCCGGCAGCGGCCGCAATGCCGGTCCATCCTGCCCCGCCCGTACCGCTGCTGTCTTCGACCCTGATCGAATTGCCCTTCTTGTCCGCCTTCTTGGTGGCGGCGGGAGCATGGTGCTCGGGACCGGCCAGCTCGTCGCCGAGGACCGACACCCGCAGCACCACACCGATCTGCGGGTTCTCCGCGATGTCCGCCGCCCGCGCCCCCAGCGTCACCGAGATGTAGAAGTCGCCCCCGGCGTGCACGGGCCGGACATGGGCGCCGTTCTCGTAGCGATTGCTCCAGGCGACCGGCACGCCGCCCATCCGGACCGACGAAGGGCGGCCGCTGTACAGGGTCGTCGGGGTGAACTCGCCGCCTCCGGTGAGCGGGAACCGGGCGGGTGTGAACAGCTGCGTCGCCCCGTACGAGTACGTGGATCCGCCGCGCTCCACCGTGGGCTCGTTCGCGAACTCCACGTCGTAGCGCACCTGCTGGCCCCAGCCGGCCGGGACCTTGTACCAGAGGGTCTGCGACGGAAGGATCCGGTCGCGCCACACGCCCGGGGCGATCTTCTCGGCGTCGTTGAAGCCGGTGCCGCCCCGTACGTCGCGGGGGTCGCCGGAGGGAGGCACGGCGTCCTCGCCGCCCTTGCCGTACTCCGGCTGCGACTGCGCGGGCGTGACGCCCTTCGCCAGCGGCGCCTCCACCCCGTGGACGAGTTCGAGCGGCCAACGCGCCGCGTCGGAGCCCTTCTTGCTCTCCCGCTCGACCACCAGCCAGTACCGCCCCGCCCGGTCGCAGGGACCGGTGCCCCGCGCGGTGGGGATACGGGCGATCGCCGAGGTCAGCGGGGCCGCTCCCTCCTTCTGGGAGAAGTGCGCGGCCTCCGAGCCGCAGGAACCGCCGGTGCCGTACGCGATGCCGGTGCGCAGCGCGTCGAAGGTGTCGACGGCCGCCCCGGGCTGCGGCACGGCCGTGGCCGAGAAGTCCGCCGTCGAGGCGGCGTCCAGGTCGACGGCGTAGTACCGCTTCTCACCCGGCCCGATGGTGTCGAGATACTGCCCGGCTCCGAGCACGGGCGCCCCCGCGCTCGTCGCCGTGCCCGCGATCCGCTCGCCCCGGAACCGGTAGCCGTCCGCGGAGAGTTGGGACGCCCGCTGCAACTGCCTGGCCAACGAATCGGCGTCCGGTGCGTCGTAGTAGCGGCCGTTGCCCGCCGCCGCGACGCATTCGAGCTGCTCGCGGGCCGCGCCCTTCACCTGGAAGCCCACGGTGTCGATCCGCAGCCCGATCTCCTCCTTGCCGAGCTGCTCGGCGACCTCGCAGGGCCGTGGCGTACCGCAGTTGTCCTCGCCGTCGGAGACCAGCAGGATCGTGCGCGTACCGATGGCACCGCCCGACGGCCGCGGAAGGTCCTCGGCGGCCTTCCGCAGCGACAGGCCGATGGGAGTGTCGCCCCTGGGCCGTACGGCCGCCACGGCGCGCTTCACGGCCGTACGGTCGAGCCCGCGCACCGGCCTCACCAGCATGGTGTCCGCGCAGCCCCGGGCGCGGTCGGCGCCGTACACCCGCAGTCCGGTCGGATACCCGTCGGGAAGGCCGTCGACGACGGTCCCGACGGCCGTACGGGCACTCTCCATCCGGGTGTGCCCCGTCCCGTCGTCGTCCGCCATGGAGCCGGACGAGTCGAGGACCATGATCAGGCTGCCGTTCGAGCCGGCTCCGGATGCTCCGGGCGCGGTGTCCGCGGGCGCCGCCGCGGCCGGCATCGCGCCCGCCACCAGGGCGAGCAGCGCCCCGCCGATCCATGCCCCCGCGCCTGCGGTACGGCGGTGGTGGTCCCGTGCCTTCACCCGCGCCCCCTCGACCAAAACCCGGCTGTTTTGCTCAAGCAACGTATTGATTTGCTCGGGTGAACTCAAGAGCACGGCCGTCACGGTCCCGCAACAGCACGAAGCCCCGGCCGCTCAGCGACCGGGGCCCGCAATCAGGCTGTTCTGTCTCACACACCCGAACCTGCGGGCACGGAGTCAGTCGCCTCCGTCCACAGATCCTGCTCGGCGCGATCCGCCTGGATCTGGCGGTACACGAGGAGCCCGCCGATGGCGGCCAGTGCGACCAGGAGAAGCTTCTTCACCGCGCGACCTCGTCTTTCCTTGACGTAGGGGACTTCTGCCGCCCGACTATACACACCGGCCGATATCAACCGGTGACCTGCCTGCGACCCAACTGGCGCCCGGGGAAAAGCGATCGTCCGAGGATCGTTCCGCCCGGCGGATCCGGCCCCGTCCCGCGGTCCGGAACAAGCCCGTCAGGACCGGTTGAACCATACGAGTGGTGTTCATCCGAAGATCGGCGGATCGGTGGCGTCGGTCCATGAAATCGCGAGCCACATCCACATCATCAGAAAGGTAAGCAAACCGGACCACCCGAAAGCGAGGGGCCATGAGCACCTTCAAGCCCAAGAGCATCTGGACCGCCTTCGTCACCGCCTTCTTCGCACTGCTCGCCGCGCTGGGGCTCATGAGCACCCCGGCGACGGCCACGGAGCAGAGCGCCACGGAGCCGACCACCACGACCCAGGAGCACATGGGTGCGACCGCGGCAACCGCGACCACCCCGTCGGTGCGATGGACCCTTCCGCGCGACAGGGCGCTGCCACCCACGATGAAGCAGCGCATCCGCGCCGAGGCGCACGGCTCCTCACCCGCGACCCGTCATCTGTCCGTCGACAACACGGCCACCGACACCAGGAACCCCGCCCGCAGCCCCCACGGGGCCCCGGCGGGGGACACGTCCCTCCTGCCGCCCTGAGAGCCGCTCAACTGACGCACCGAGCCCCCGGACCGGTTCACACCGGACGGGGGCTTCTCCGTGCCCTCCAGCGGCTCTCCCGCCTACTGGAGCCAGCGTTGCGCCGCCTCGACGCTGTCCCCCGCGTTGGTGTTGAACGCGATGGCGGCCCCGGGCGCATGGCGGCGGATCAGATTCACGATCTGCTCGAAGAGCGGGAACAACTGCTCGGTCTTGCGGATCCCGCCCCCGACGACGACCACGTCCCACGGACGCTCGGCCAGCGACGCGACGATCGCGGGTTCGGCCGACTCGTCGAAGACGACCAGCGTCATGGCCGCTTCGATACCGAGCTCGCCGAACCGCCTCACCTCCTCGGCGAGGGTCGCGCGAACGACCTCCGCGTCGACGCCGGGCAGTGCCTGTGGGTCGTAACCGACAACAAGTACGGAAGACATGCGGCCAAGCTACTGACGCCGGCCGCACACGTCAGCCGCGTACATCAGCCGTACATGCCGAAGGCCCCCCACCGTTTCCGGTGAGGGGCCTTCGTGCTGGTGGGGCTAACAGGATTTGAACCTGTGGCCTCATCCTTATCAGGGATGCGCTCTAACCAACTGAGCTATAGCCCCGCCGCGCTCTGCGCTGACTTCTGAAGATTAGCGCACGTCGGGGCCAGTCCCAAAATCGATACCCGGCGTCCTACTCGTCCTCGGCCAGCGTGAGCTCGATACCACCCACGAAACCCGCCGACAAGTTGTAGATGAAGGAGCCCAGCGTCGCCAGCGCGGTCGCCAGAACCACGTCGATCACCGCGATGACCGAAGTGAAGATGAGAACCCTCGGCAGCGACAGGAACGACTGGAGATCGAAGCCGTTGCTGTCGTTCGACCCGGTGGCCTCGCTGATCGTTCCGCCCACGGTCTCGAAGACGCCCATCGCGTCCATCACTATCCACAGCACCGCGGAAGCGACCACCGTGCAGATGCCGAGCGCGATGGAGAGCAGGAAGCTGACCTTCATCACCGACCACGGATCGGCCTTGGCCACCCGCAGCCGCGCCTTGCGGGTACGCGGAGTCGTCCGCGCCCCCGTCCGCGGCCGCCTGGCCGCCTGCGCGGCGTCGGCGCCCTGCGCACCGCCCTGCGGCCGGCCGCCCTGGGTCCCGCCGGCGGGCGAGGGATACGCCTGCGGCGGGTGGTACGGCCCGCTCGCCTGCCCCGGTGCGGGCTCGCGCTCACCGGGCAACGGCCCGGTCGCATAGCCCTCGTACTGGGGCTGAGGCCCCCGGGTGTCCGTCACAGTGCCCCCTTGGGAGTCCGTGGCAGGGCCACGGGCACCGTTCGCTCCTGCTCCGGAAGCGGCCGAACCGGCGCCCGTGGCTCCACTCACGCTCTACTCCTCGTGCTCCCCGGCCGAAGGCGAGGTGCCTTCGACATTGCCCTCGACCGTGCTCTCGGCACCCTCTGCCGTCGCGGCCTCGGCGTCCTCGGACCCCTCGACCTCTTCGGCCTCACGACCGGCTTCGGCGTTACGGGCAATACCGACGACGGCATCGCGCTTGCCCAGATTGATCAGTTGGACGCCCATGGTGTCACGGCCCGTCTCCCTGACTTCATTGACTCGCGTACGAATCACACCGCCGCCGAGCGTGATGGCGAGGATCTCATCCGTCTCCTCGACCACCAGCGCGCCGACCAGCGAGCCCCGGTCCTCCACGATCTTGGCAGCCTTGATGCCCAGACCGCCACGGCCCTGAACCCGGTACTCGTCGACAGGAGTCCGCTTCGCGTACCCACCGTCGGTGGCAGTGAACACGAACGTACCCGGCCGGACAACATTCATCGACAGCAGCTCGTCTCCCTCGCGGAAACTCATGCCCTTGACACCCGAGGTGGCACGGCCCATCGGGCGCAGCGCATCGTCCGTCGCGGTGAATCTGATCGACTGGGCCTTCTTGCTGATGAGCAGCAGGTCGTCCTCGGCCGAGACCAGCTCCGCGCCGATCAGCTCGTCGTCCGAGCCGTCCCCCGTCTCCCGGAGGTTGATGGCGATGACACCGCCCGAACGCGGGGAGTCGTAGTCCTTCAGCGCGGTCTTCTTCACCAGACCGCCCTTCGTGGCCAGGATCAGATACGGCGCGGCCTCGTAGTCACGGATCGCCAGGATCTGGGCGATCTGCTCGTCCGGCTGGAAGGCCAGCAGATTGGCGACATGCTGACCGCGGGCGTCACGGCCGGCGTCCGGGAGCTCGTACGCCTTCGCCCGGTACACCCGGCCCTTGTTCGTGAAGAACAGCAGCCAGTGGTGCGTCGTCGACACGAAGAAGTGGTCGACGATGTCGTCTTCCTTGAGCTTCGTACCGCGCACGCCCTTGCCGCCGCGCTTCTGCGAGCGGTAGTCGTCCGTCTTCGTGCGCTTCACATAGCCGCCGCGCGAGATCGTGACGACGATGTCCTCCTCGGCGATCAGGTCCTCGATGGACATGTCACCGTCGAAGGGCACCAGCTTGGAACGCCGGTCGTCGCCGAACTTGTCGACGATCGCCGCCAGCTCCTCGCTGACGATCTTCCGCTGCCGCTCCGGCGACACCAGGATCGCGTTGTACTCGTTGATCTTCGCCTGGAGCTCGTCGTGCTCGGCCGTGATCTTCTGGTGCTCCAGCGCGGCCAGCCGGCGCAGCTGCATCTCCAGGATCGCGTTGGCCTGGATCTCGTCGATCTCCAGCAGGCCCATCAGGCCCTCACGCGCGATCTCCACGGTGTTGCTGCGCCGGATGAGGGCGATGACCTCGTCGATGGCGTCCAGGGCCTTGAGGAGGCCACGCAGGATGTGCGCCCGCTCCTCCGCCTTGCGCAGACGGAACTTCGTACGCCGGACGATGACCTCGATCTGGTGCGTCACCCAGTGGCGGATGAACGCGTCGATCGAGAGGGTGCGCGGCACACCGTCGACCAGCGCCAGCATGTTGGCGCCGAAGTTGGTCTGCAGATCGGTGTGCTTGTACAGGTTGTTCAGAACGACCTTGGCGACCGCGTCCCGCTTCAGCACGACGACCAGGCGCTGACCCGTACGCGACGAGGTCTCGTCACGGACGTCCGCGATCCCGCCGACCTTGCCGTCCTTCACCAGGTCGGCGATCTTCTGCGCCAGATTGTCGGGGTTGGTCTGGTACGGAAGCTCCGTGACGACCAGGCACTGCCGGTTCTGGATCTCCTCGACCGCGACGACCGCGCGCATCGTGATCGAGCCACGGCCGGTGCGGTACGCCTCCTCGATGCCCTTGCGGCCCACGACGAGCGCGCCCGTCGGGAAGTCGGGGCCCTTGATCCGCTCGATCAGCGCTTCCAGAAGGTCCTCCTGCGAGGCCTCCGGGTGCTCCAGGTACCACTGCGCACCGGCCGCGACCTCGCGCAGGTTGTGCGGCGGGATGTTGGTCGCCATACCGACCGCGATGCCCGCCGAACCGTTGACCAGCAGGTTCGGGAACCGCGCCGGCAGAACCGTCGGCTCCTGGTTGCGGCCGTCGTAGTTGTCCTGGAAGTCGACGGTCTCCTCGTCGATGTCCCGGACCATCTCCATGGACAGCGGCATCATCTTGCACTCGGTGTACCGCATGGCGGCGGCCGGGTCGTTGCCCGGAGAACCGAAGTTGCCGTTGGAGTCCACCAGCGGCATGCGCATCGACCACGGCTGCGCCAGGCGCACCAGTGCGTCGTAGATCGACGAGTCACCGTGCGGGTGGTACGTACCCATGACGTCACCGACGACACGGGCGCACTTGTAGAAGCCCTTCTCGGGCCGGTAGCCGCCGTCGTACATCGCGTACAGCACCCGGCGGTGCACGGGCTTGAGACCGTCCCGCACGTCCGGCAGCGCACGCGAGACGATGACGGACATCGCGTAGTCGAGGTAGGAGCGCTGCATCTCCGTCTCGAGCCCGACGGGCTCGACACGCATGCCCACACCGGCGGCGGGCTCCTCTTCAGGTGTCACAGGGGTGTTCTCGTCGGCCATTGCTGGTCAAAGTCCTTTCGAGCGGCGGCTTGCTGGTACGGCCGACTCAGATGTCGAGGAAGCGGACGTCCTTGGCGTTGCGCTGGATGAACGAGCGCCGCGCCTCGACGTCCTCGCCCATCAGCACCGAGAAGAGGTCGTCGGCCTGCGCCGCGTCGTCCAGCGTGACCTGGCCGAGAACCCGGTGGTCGACGTCCATCGTGGTGACGCGCAGCTCCTCGGCGTTCATCTCGCCGAGACCCTTGAAGCGCTGGATCGAGTCTTCCTTGATCCGCTTGCCGTTCTGCTTGCCCAGCTCGACCAGGGCGTCGCGCTCCCGGTCCGAGTACGCGTACTCGAAGTCGTCCCGGCCCCACTTGATCTTGTAGAGCGGCGGGCGGGAGAGATACACGTGCCCGGCCTCGACCAGCGGACGCATGAAGCGGAAGAGGAACGTCAGCAGCAGGGTGTTGATGTGCTGACCGTCGACATCGGCGTCCGCCATCAGGATGATCTTGTGATAGCGCAGCTTCTCGATGTCGAAGTCCTCGTGGACCCCGGTACCGAAGGCCGAGATCAGCGCCTGGACCTCGGTGTTCTGCAGGATCTTGTCGACCCGGGCCTTCTCGACGTTCAGGATCTTGCCGCGGATCGGCAGGATCGCCTGGTACATCGGATTACGGCCGGACTTCGCCGAACCACCGGCGGAGTCACCCTCGACAATGAAGATCTCGCACTTCGTCGGGTCGTTGGACTGGCAGTCGCTGAGCTTGCCCGGCAGCGAGGCGCTCTCCAGGAGCCCCTTACGACGGGTCAGGTCACGCGCCTTGCGGGCCGCGACACGGGCCGTGGCCGCCGCGATGCCCTTGCGGATGATGTCGGCCGCTTCGTTCGGATTGCGGTCGAACCAGTCCGTGAGCTGCTCGTGGACGACCTTCTGGACGAAGGTCTTCGCCTCCGTGTTGCCCAGCTTGGTCTTCGTCTGGCCCTCGAACTGCGGCTCGCCCAGCTTCACCGAGATGATCGCCGTCAGACCCTCGCGGATGTCGTCACCCGTGAGGTTGTCGTCCTTCTCGCGCAGCAGCTTCTTCTCGCGCGCGTACTTGTTGACCAGCGTGGTCAGCGCGGCGCGGAAACCTTCCTCGTGCGTACCGCCCTCATGCGTGTGGATCGTGTTCGCGAAGGAGTAGACCCCCTCGCTGTACTGCGTGTTCCACTGCATCGCGATCTCGGCCGAGAGGAGACGCTCCTTGTCCTCGGCCTCGATGTCGATCACCGACTGGTGAATGACATCGCCCTTGCGGGAGTTGAGGTACTTCACGAAGTCGACGATGCCGCCCTCGTAGTGGTACGTGACCGTACGGGCCTGCTCCGCCTCGGCGGCCTCGGCCACCTCGGCAACATCCGCGCCCAGCGTCGCCTTCGCCGACTCGCGCTCGTCGGTGAGCTTGATCGTCAGGCCCTTGTTGAGGAACGCCATCTCCTGAAAGCGGCGCGACAGGGTCTCGAAGGAGTACTCGGTCGTCTCGAAGATGTCCCCGTCGGCCCAGAAGGTGACGGACGTCCCCGTCTCTTCGGTGGCCTCGTTGCGGGCCAGCGGAGCAGTGGGCACACCGAGCTTGTAGTCCTGGGTCCAGCGGTAACCGTCCGTCCGGACCTCGACCGAGACCCGCGACGACAGCGCGTTGACCACGGAGACACCGACACCGTGCAGACCGCCGGAGACGGCGTAGCCGCCGCCGCCGAACTTGCCGCCGGCGTGCAGCACCGTCAGCACGACCTCGACCGCGGGCTTCTTCTCCGACGGCACGATGCCGACCGGGATGCCTCGGCCGTTGTCGATCACGCGGACCCCGCCGTCGGCGAGGATCGTGACGTCGATCGTGTCCGCGTGCCCGGCCATCGCCTCGTCGACCGAGTTGTCCACGACCTCTTGCACGAGGTGGTGGAGGCCGCGCTCACCGGTGGAACCGATGTACATGCCAGGCCGCTTACGGACCGCGTCCAGACCCTCGAGGACGGTGATCGCGCTGGCGTCGTACGAGGCGGTGACCTCGCCGGTGCCCACGGCCTCGCCCGCGGCGACAGCCTCGGCGCTCTCACCGGGTGTGGACGGAATGTTCTCGTTGGGGTTGCCGGAATCGGCCACGAAGCGCCCTTTCTGGCACAGCACAGGCCGTTCTCCGGGCAAACGGGAGCGGCTGCGTCGTTCGGCTTGTATCGACGACTCCCGCAAAGGTGCGGGATTGTCCACCAGTCTACCGGTAGCGCTGACATGAATGGGGGTTTGCCGGTACCTGAGTACGCATGTGCCGCCCTGAATGAGCGGCTGACGACTCCCCATATTCAGGAAGGGCCCTCAGGAGGCTCACGCGGGCCTTGAGCGCTTCGGCCTGTCAAGCTCCCGCTACCGTGAGGGACGCCCCATTCTCACCGCGTGGTTTCAACCACCGCATACCCGTACAGGACGGACCCGACGGGCAGTGCCCCGCACAGACAGCCCAGCACCGCGGCAGAGCCGCGTCCGGACCGGGAACGGGGCCCGCACAGGGCCCGGAAGAGACAGCGGAGCAGCACGACAACAGCCCTGCGACAGCTCCGAAACTGAGAAAAGCCCAGGTCAGCCGTAGGTATCGCCCGGACCGGTGCTTCCCGGTGCCCGCAGCGGACCGAACCTGCGCTGGGGACCACCGGGCCCCAGTACCTTGATCAACCGCACCGTGCCCTGCCCCAGATCCGCGTTCAGCCGGGCCACCAGCTGAGGCGCCAGCAACCGCAGCTGCGTCGCCCACGCCGTCGAGTCGCACTGCACCGTCAGCACCCGCTCGTCCGGATCCTCGTCGTACCGCAGCGGCACACAATGATTGGCCAGATCTTCACCGACGATCTGCGGCCAGCGCCCCATCACCCCGCCCACCGCCGCGGGCGTCTCCCAGCCGCGCTCGGTGATCAGACGGTTGATCGCGGAACCCAGCGGCAACGGATCACGCCCATCGGCCCGCGCGCCCGAACGCAGCCCGCCACCCCGCCTGGCCTGCTTCTTCTGCTGCGCGGCAGCACCACGTGCGCGCGCCTGCTCCTTGGCCGCGCGCAACGCCACCCGCGCCAGATCGACACCCGAGGGCTCCGGAGCCTTCCCCCCGCCGGAACGCTCCCGCGACGGCTCCCCGAGCCCCTCGCCACGGCCGCTCACAGCCGCTCCACCTCACCCGCGGACACCGCGTACCGCGCCCCCGCCAGCACCCCCGGGACGTCGTCGTCCACCGCGGCCGTCACCAGCACCTGCTCACCCGGGGCCACCAGCTCCGCCAGCCGCTCACGGCGCCGCGCGTCCAGCTCCGCGAAGACGTCGTCCAGCACCAGCACCGGCTCATTGCCCTCGCTGCGCAGCAGATCGTACGAAGCCAGCCGCAGCGCCAACGCGTACGACCAGGACTCACCGTGGCTCGCGTACCCCTTGGCCGGCATCCCCCGCAGCCCCAGCAGCAGATCGTCACGGTGCGGACCGACCAGGGTCACACCCCGCTCGATCTCCTGCTTGCGGACATCCACCAGGGCGGCGATCAGCTGCTCGTACAGCTCCTCACGGGTACGGGCGGACTCCGCACCCGCCCCGACCGAGCTTCGGTACTCCAACGCCACCGGGCCACCGCCCGGCGCGACATCCCCGTACGCCTTGTCCGCCAGCGGTTGCAAGGTCGCGATCAGATCCAGCCGCTGCGCCAGCAGCTCCGCACCCACCCGGCCCAGATGCTGGTCCCACACGTCGAGCGTGGACAGATCCATCGACCTGCCGCCGTGCCGACGCGCCATCGCCGCCGACTTCAGCAGCGTGTTGCGCTGCTTCAGCACCCGCTCGTAGTCCGAGCGCACACCCGCCATCCGCGGCGAACGAGCCGTGATCAACTCGTCGAGGAAGCGCCGACGCTCCCCGGGATCGCCCTTGACCAGCGCCAGATCCTCCGGCGCGAACAGCACCGTACGTACTATCCCCAGCACGTCACGCGGTCTGACCTGCGACGATCTATTGATACGGGCCCGGTTGGCCTTGCCGGGATTGAGCTCCAGCTCGATCAGCTGCGAACGCTCTCCCTGTGTCACGGCGGCGCGGACGACAGCCCGGTCCGCGCCCATCCGCACCAGCGGCGCATCGGAGGAGACCCGGTGGCTGCCGAGCGTCGCGAGATAGCCGACCGCCTCCACCAGATTCGTCTTGCCCTGGCCATTGGCCCCCACGAAAGCGGTGACGCCCGGCTCGAGAGGTACCTCGACCCGGGCGTACGAGCGGAAGTCGGCCAGCGAGAGATGCGTGACATGCATGGGTGTACGCCGACCTTCCCGGCTTCCTGCTCCGTGCTTCGTGGGGCGAACCGGACGCCTGGGTCCGGCCCGCCTCCCGTTGCGGTTACTTCTTGTTCTCGACCGCGTGGCCACCGAACTGGTTGCGCAGCGCGGCGATCATCTTCATCTGCGGGGAGTCGTCCTGGCGCGAGGCGAAACGCGCGAAGAGCGACGCGGTGATCGCGGGCAGCGGCACCGCGTTGTCGATCGCGGCCTCCACCGTCCACCGGCCCTCACCGGAGTCGGCGGCGTAGCCACGGAGCTTGTCGAGGTGCTCGTCGTCGTCCAGCGCGTTGACCGCCAGGTCGAGCAGCCAGGAACGGATGACCGTGCCCTCCTGCCAGGAGCGGAAGACCTCGCGCACATCGGTGACGGAGTCGACCTTCTCCAGAAGCTCCCAGCCCTCGGCGTAGGCCTGCATCATGGCGTACTCGATGCCGTTGTGGACCATCTTCGCGAAGTGGCCTGCGCCGACCTTGCCCGCGTGCACGGAACCGAAGTCGCCCTCGGGCTTCAGTGCGTCGAAGACCGGCTGGACCTTCGCCACGCTCTCGGCGTCGCCGCCGTACATCAGCGCGTAGCCGTTCTCCAGGCCCCAGACGCCGCCGGAGACGCCGCAGTCCACGAAGCCGATGCCCTTGATGCCCAGCTCGACCGCGTGCTTCTCGTCATCGGTCCAGCGGGAGTTCCCGCCGTCCACAACGATGTCGCCGGGCGAGAGGAGACCGGCGAGCTCGTCGATCGTGGCCTGGGTCGGGGCGCCGGCCGGAACCATCACCCAGATGACCCGGGGACCCTTCAGCTTGCCCACAAGCTCTTCGAGGCTGTGGACATCGGAGACGTCCGGGTTGCGGTCGTAACCGATGACGGTGTGGCCTGCGCGGCGGATGCGCTCGCGCATGTTGCCGCCCATCTTGCCGAGGCCGACGAGACCGAGCTCCATCAGAGATTCCTTAAGCGTTGTGCCGATTCGTACCCAAGGACGAGCCTACGCCCGGCCTGGGACGGACCGACGGGCATGCTCGGAGCCGAGCGTGCCCGTCGGAAGATCCGCCATGACCGGACCGATGACCGGACCTGCGACCGGGTCAGCCGGAGAGGCGGACCGGCATGATCAGGTACTTGTACGCGTCGTCGGCCTCGGCATCCACGGCCGGGCGGCCGCTGAGCAGCGCGGGCTTGGTGGATGTCGTGAACGAGAGCTGGGCGACCGGGGAGTCGATCGCGCTCAGCCCGTCCAGCAGGAAGGTCGGGTTGAAGGCGATCGAGATGTCGTCGCCCTCCAGCACCGCGTCGACCCGCTCCACAGCCTGTGCGTCGTCGCTGGAACCCGCCTCCAGGATCAGCACGCCCTGCTCGAAGCTGAGCCGCACCGGGGTGTTCCGCTCGGCGACGAGAGCCACACGCTTGACGGCCTCGACGAACGGCGCCGTCTCGATGACCGCCACCGAGTTGAACTCCGTGGGGAAGAGCGTGCGGTACTTCGGCAGATCGCCTTCGAGCAGCCGCGTGGTCGTCCGCCGGCCCGCGCCCTCGAAACCGATCAGCCCTTCACCGGCACCCGAGCCGGACAGCGCCAGGGTCACCGTGTCACCGCTGGTCAGGGCCTTGGCAGTGTCCAGCAGCGTCTTGGCGGGCACCAGGGCAACGGCCGAGGCGTCCGGGTTCTCCGGCTTCCAGAGGAACTCGCGGACCGCGAAGCGGTAGCGGTCGGTCGAGGCCAGGGTGACGGTGTCGCCCTCGATCTCGATCCGCACACCGGTCAGCACCGGCAGCGTGTCGTCACGGCCCGCGGCGATGGCGACCTGGGCGGCGGCCGAGGCGAAGACCTCGCCGGGGACCGTGCCCGTCGCGGTCGGCATCTCGGGAAGCGCCGGATACTCCTCCACAGGAAGGGTGTGGAGTGTGAATCGCGAGGAGCCGCAGACCACGGTCGCCCGTACACCGTCTGTGGAAATCTCCACCGGGCGGTTGGGAAGGGCGCGGCAGATGTCGGCGAGCAGCCGGCCGGAGACCAGCACCGTGCCGTCCTCCTCGACCTCGGCGTCCACCGAGACCCGGGCCGAGACCTCGTAGTCGAAGCTGGAGAAGCTGAGGGCCCCGTCCTCAGCCTTCAGCAGAAGGCCCGCAAGAACGGGCGCCGGCGGACGGGCCGGGAGGCTACGGGCCACCCAGGCCACAGCCTCCGCGAGTACATCGCGCTCCACCCGGATCTTCACCGGAACCGCCTCCTGCTGTTGCTCGCTCGCCCTGCTGGCCTTCGTCGTCTGATCGGGTCTCCTGCCGACGAGGCAGGAAGGACGCCGGGGACCAGTCTGACGTACGGCACCGACACTCGGTGCTGCTCGGGGTCAAGTCGCGACAAGAGCCTCGGAGCGCTCCGGCCCCGAGTTGTGCACAGGCCCCACTTCGAAGCGGATTCCGGGCTAACTCTATGTGGCAGTAGTAGTAGGGCCTGTGGAAACCGTGGATAACGTCGTTTCCGCAGGTCAAGTCCGGTTTTTTGTCCACCGACCCTGTGGGTGGCACCGGTGGACAACACGGCGCTTCTGTGGACACAGGAAAGTTCTGCACACCCGATGCACAGGACAGGGGGGTTTCTCCCCAGGGCTGTCCCCAGCTTTACCCAGGTTCCCCACAGCCCAACCGACCCTCTTGGTGTGACGCCTTTCACTCGGCGCGGTGAAAGGCAGTGCCGCGTTGCCGAACAGTGGACAGAGGTGTGGAGAAGCAGCAGGAAGCTGGGGACAACACGGCTCGACCTGTGGGTCGCCGGTGGACAACATCATCCGCCTCCTGTGGACGAATATTTTGTCCACAGGCTGTGGATCATTGTTGACCACAAATCCCCAGGCCCTTGACCTGGCCTGATGGAGTATCGGTAGTCGGCCCTGTGGAAGCAATATGGACAACTTCCGGATCCCCAGGCTGTGGAGGGGGAAAACTCCCCAGATCTGTGGAGAACGGACGGCCAGCGGCAGGTATTCGAACACCGCGGTGGACTCGGAGCGTTGGCAGTGGGGTCCGGGGCGGGCGATGGGAGGTCCCCGGGAGGCGTTCGGACGGCATTCGGGCGGTCTCCAGGGGCCTTTGAACGGTCTCCGCGGCGCCTCCGGGCGGTCTCTGAGGGCCTTCCGGCGGCTTCCGGGTGGCTCCGGCGCGGCCTCCGGCGGTTTTCAGGACGGCCTCAGGACGGCTATCAGGACGTCCTGAGGGCGGTTTCCAGGCGGTTTCCAGGCAACGAAAAGGGCGCCCGAGGAACCCTGTGAGGGCTCTTCGGGCGCCCTGAGGCGCGTACGGGAGCAGCTGTCGAGGTGCGTGGCGACCCGGGTGCCGACCTGGGTGCCGACCTGGGTGCCGACCGGCGCCGGCGCAGGTGGCGGCGGTCCGTCAGCCGTTCTTGATGCGGTTGGTGAGCTCGGTGACCTGGTTGTAGATGGAGCGCCGTTCCGCCATCAGTGCGCGGATCTTCCGGTCGGCGTGCATCACCGTCGTATGGTCGCGGCCGCCGAACTGCGCACCGATCTTGGGCAGTGAGAGATCGGTGAGCTCCCGGCAGAGGTACATGGCGATCTGGCGCGCCGTCACCAGCACGCGGCTGCGCGAGGTTCCGCAGAGATCGTCCACCGTGAGGCCGAAGTAGTCCGCGGTCGAGGCCATGATGGCCGTCGCCGTGATCTCCGGAGCCGAGTCCTCGCCACCCGGGATCAGGTCCTTCAGCACGTGCTCGGTCAGCCCGAGGTCCACCGGCTGACGGTTGAGACTGGCGAAGGCCGTGACCCGGATCAGAGCCCCCTCCAGCTCCCTGATGTTCCGGGAGATACGGGAGGCGATGAACTCCAGCACCTCCGGCGGGGCATTGAGCTGCTCCTGCACCGCCTTCTTGCGGAGGATCGCGATCCGCGTCTCCAGCTCCGGCGGCTGCACGTCGGTGGTCAGACCCCACTCGAAACGGTTCCGCAACCGGTCCTCCAGGGTCACCAGCTGCTTGGGCGGCCGGTCGGAGGACAGCACGATCTGCTTGTTGGCGTTGTGGAGCGTATTGAAGGTGTGGAAGAACTCCTCCTGCGTCGACTCCTTGCTCGCCAGGAACTGGATGTCGTCGACGAGCAGGATGTCCACATCCCGGTAGCGCTTGCGGAAGGTGTCGCCCTTACCGTCGCGGATCGAGTTGATGAACTCGTTGGTGAACTCCTCGGAGCTCACGTACCGCACCCGGGTGCCCGGGTAGAGGCTGCGGGCGTAGTGACCGATCGCGTGCAGCAGGTGGGTCTTGCCGAGCCCGGACTCCCCGTAGATGAAGAGCGGGTTGTACGCCTTGGCGGGGGCTTCGGCGACCGCGACCGCCGCGGCGTGCGCGAACCGGTTGGACGCGCCGATGACGAAGGTGTCGAAGAGGTACTTCGGATTCAGCCGGGCCGCCGGTTCGCCGGGGCCGGGCGTGGGAGCCGGCTGCGAGCCCATCGGTCCGGAGGCGCCGCCGGGCCGTCCGGTGCCGACGCCGCCCTGCCGGTGCTGCGGCTGGGGCTCCTGCATGTCGTGGTGGTCGGGGCGCTGCTGCTCGTAACCCTGGCGTTCGGGCGGCTGCGGACGGTAGTCGTGCTGCGGCTGCTGGGGGCGGCCGCCGGCGTACGGCTCGCGCCACTGGTCCGCGGGAGCCTCGCGGTCCTGGAATCCGCCGAGCCGGGGCTGCTGCCAGGAGAGGTCCTCCTGGGTGCGCGGCCACGCGCCGGGGTCGGGACGCTGCTGCTGGTAGTCGGGGTAGGCCGGCCGGGCGGTCGGCATGCCGTCGTCGGAGGGCCGGTGCCCGTATCCGTCGTACGCGTCGTTGTGCTGCCGCTCGTCGTGCTGCGGTCCCTGGTAGCGGTGCTGCTGGGGCTGCTGGGACTGGTGCATCGGAGGCGCGGGCGGGCTCGGAGGCTCGCCCGCGGAGTCGTCGACGGTGATCGCGATGCGGATCGGGCGGCCGCATTCGCGGCTCAGCGTCTCGCTGATGAGCGGCGCGAGCCGGCCTTCGAGGACGCGCTTGCCCCATTCATTGGGGACGGCGAGCAGCGCGGTGTCCGCGACCAGGGCGAGCGGCTGGCAGCGCTCGATCCACTGTTTGTCCTTCGGCTCGATGCCCTGTTGGCCCTCCCCGAGGAGATGCTCCAGCACTCGTGGCCACACTGCGGCAAGATCGGCAGGTACGTCAGCCACAGGGCACGCTCTCTCGCAGGTCCCACGAATGTGTGGTTCTCGGGACGGGATGGGTGGGGACCGGCAGGCAGGAAGAAAAGACCGGAACTCAACCACGGTAGTCAGGGCGACCCGCGTGGTTCAAGTTGTTGTCCACAGCCTGTGCACAGTGGGGGGTGTTGCGGAGCCGGTTTGACCGGATGGCGTAGCCGCGCGTACCGTGACCAGGTCGAGTTGTCGATGGCTGCTGCCGCCTGCCTCCGATGGGCAAAGATCACGATCCTGTGATTGTGAAGCGGTGCACTAGAGCGTTTACGCGAGTCTCTCGTGGGCGCACGGTGACAGCCAGGCGATGTCCCGCCAACACACGAGTCATTTCTGGAGCCCCCTAGTGAGCAAGCGCACCTTCCAGCCGAACAACCGTCGTCGCGCGAAGACCCACGGCTTCCGGCTGCGTATGCGCACCCGTGCCGGCCGCGCGATTCTCGCGTCCCGCCGTGGCAAGGGTCGCGCCAACCTGTCCGCCTGATCGCTTACAGGTCATGACGTGCTGCCTACCGAGAATCGGCTGAGGCGGCGCGAGGACTTCGCGACCGCAGTACGTCGAGGACGCCGGGCCGGCCGCCCGCTACTCGTCGTTCATCTACGCAGCGGTGCAACGGACCCGCACGTGACTGGGGAGAATGCTCCCCCGCCGCGTGCGGGTTTCGTTGTCAGCAAAGCCGTGGGTGGAGCGGTTGTACGCACAGCGGTGAAGCGGAAGCTTCGCCACCTGGTCCGAGAACGGCTTGCCCTGCTGCCCCCCGGTAGCCTGGTTGTCGTACGAGCGTTGCCCGGAGCGGGCGACGCCGACCATGGACAGCTGGCCCGAGACCTGGACGCCGCTCTGCAGCGGCTGCTGGGAGGGGGCGCGCGATGAAGTACCCGCTGCTGGCTCTTATCAAGCTGTATCAGTGGACGATCAGCCCACTTCTCGGGCCTGTCTGCCGTTACTACCCGTCGTGTTCCCACTATGGATATACGGCGATCGACCGGCACGGAGCGATCAAGGGAACCGCGCTGACGGCCTGGCGCATCCTGCGGTGCAATCCGTGGTCACCCGGTGGCGTGGACCATGTTCCACCACGCAAACGTCCGCGTTGGCATGAACTCCTGCGTAATGCCATGCGCGGTGGCAAGGGCGGGGACTCCGCCGCTGATGCGTCTGTCCGGGGATCGGCTTCCGAAGCCCCGAGTCAGGCCGCAGAGACTTCGCCCAATGCTCAAGGAGCCTGATTAGTGGACACGATTGCCAGTCTGTTCAGCTTTATCACCTGGCCCGTCTCATGGGTCATCGTCCAGTTCCACACGTTGTACGGAGCGATCTTCGGCGATGACACGGGTTGGGCCTGGGGCCTGTCCATCGTGTCCCTGGTGGTGCTGATCCGGATCTGCCTGATCCCGCTTTTCGTGAAGCAGATCAAGTCGACCCGCAACATGCAGGTGCTCCAGCCGAAGATGAAGGCGATCCAGGAGCGTTATAAGAGCGACAAGCAGCGTCAGTCCGAAGAGATGATGAAGCTGTACAAGGAGACGGGTACCAACCCGCTCTCCTCGTGCCTTCCCATCCTGGCGCAGTCACCGTTCTTCTTCGCCCTGTATCACGTGCTGTCGGCCATCGCCTCGAACAAGAAGATCGGTGTCATCGATCAGTCGCTGCTCGACAGCGCCCGTCAGGCACACATCTTCGGTGCTCCGCTCGCCGCCAAGTTCATGAACAGCTCGTCGGAGGTCAGCGCTCTCGGCGCCTCTCTGACCGATGTCCGGGTCGTCACCGCGGTCATGATCGTGATGATGTCGGCGTCGCAGTTCTTCACCCAGCGCCAGCTGATGACGAAGAACGTCGACCTGACGGTCAAGACGCCGTACATGCAGCAGCAGAAGATGCTGATGTACATCTTCCCGCTGATCTTCGCCGGCATGGGCATCAACTTCCCCGTCGGTGTCCTCGTCTACTGGCTGACCACCAACGTCTGGACCATGGGTCAGCAGATGTACGTGATCAACCAGAACCCGACCCCGGGCAGCAAGGCGCAGGACCAGTACCTGGGACGTCTGCTGAAGAGCGTCACCGCTCATGGTGAGGTTCGCGGCAGGACCCGGCGCAACACCGTCAAGCGGATCGTGGCCAAGGGCCCGGACCGCAATGACATCGAGCGGAAGTTCGTCACCGGGCTGGCCAAGCTGGGCCTCGTCGCCCAGGAGGACGGCACGGTGACCAAGGGCGAGGCCGCTGCCTCCGAGGCCGAGGGCGGAGCCGCGCAGCGGCGTCAGCAGCCCAAGCGCCAGACCAAGTCCCAGCGTCAGACCGGTGTCACGCAGGCAGGGGCCAAGGACGCCGATTCCACCGAGTCGGGTTCCAAGACCTCCCTGCAGAAGCAGGACGCATCGCAGGACGAGAAGTCCAAGCCGGCGGGCAAGCCCGCGTCCGGCTCCTCACGCCAAGCCAAGTCCGGACAGCGCAAGGGTCCGCAGCGGCCCAAGCACCCGTCCAAGAAGTAAGAAGGAGTCCATCCGTGACGGAAGGCACCACCTCCACGGCCGCTGAGGGCAGCGACACCTTGACCCGCCTTGAGCAGGAGGGCGAGATCGCAGCGGACTACCTCGAAGGTCTGCTCGACATCGCCGACCTGGACGGCGACATCGACATGGATGTCGAGGCGGACCGGGCCGCGGTCTCGATCATCAGCGACTCGGCACGTGATCTGCAGAAGCTCGTGGGCCGCGACGGTGAGGTGCTGGAGGCGCTCCAGGAGCTGACGCGGCTTGCTGTTCACCGGGAGACCGGAGACCGCAGCCGGCTGATGCTGGACATCGCGGGCTTCCGGGCCAAGAAGCGGGCGGAGCTCGCCGAGCTGGGTGCCAAGGCCGCGGATGAGGTCAAGAGCACCGGTGAGCCGGTGAAGCTGGACCCGATGACGCCGTTCGAGCGCAAGGTTGTTCACGACGCGGTCGCGGCCGCCGGTCTGCGCAGCGAGTCCGAGGGCGAGGAGCCGGAGCGCTTCGTCGTCGTCCTCCCGGCCTGACCGGACCCTAGTTCTGCCGGCCCCGTCTGTTCGCAGGCGGGGCCGATCTTTGTCAGCCTGATAGTCAGCCACCCACAGTGCGGTAGTGCGGTATGGAAGGACGGTCCCCGTGACGGCGGAAGTAGAGCTTCCCCAGGCGCCCCAAGGAGCGCGGGCGGTTTTCGGCGAGTTCTTCCCGGAGGCCGTCCGGTACGCGGAGCTGCTGGCGGACGCCGGGGTGAAGCGGGGGCTGATCGGCCCGCGTGAGGTCCCGCGGCTGTGGGAGCGGCATCTGCTGAACTGCGCGGTGCTCTCCGAGGTCGTGCCCGAGGGAGTCACGGTCTGCGATGTGGGTTCGGGTGCGGGTCTTCCCGGTATCCCGCTGGCGCTGGTGCGCCGGGATCTCAAGATCACCTTGCTGGAGCCACTGCTCCGGCGCACGAATTTCCTTCAGGAAGTCGTGGAGCTGCTGGGTCTGGACCATGTGACGGTCGTGCGTGGCCGGGCCGAGGAGGTTCTGGGCTCGCTTCAGCCGGTACATGTGGTGACGGCTCGTGCTGTGGCGCCGCTGGACCGGCTGGCCGGTTGGGGCGTTCCGCTGCTGCGTCCGTACGGAGAGATGCTGGCGCTCAAGGGGGACACCGCCGAGGAGGAGATCGTCGGGGCTCGTGCGGCGCTGAGCAAGCTCGGTGTGGTGGAGACCGAGGTGCTGCATGTCGGGGAGGGCGTTGTCGACCCGATGTCCACGGTGGTGCGTGTGGTGGTCGGTGAGAGTCCGGGTGGTGTGAGGTTCGCCGCAAAGAGGGCCAAGGCCGCCAGGACGAGTCGTACGAGGCGCCGTCGCTGACGTCTCTGGTCGCGCCGCGGGGGCGAGTGCTACGTGCGGTTCATGCCGTCTGCCGGTTGTGCTTCCGGTATGTAGCCGTACGTCCCCATGCGGAGTGTCGTGCCCCTGTAGCTAGGCTGCAGGGGCATCGTGTTTCACGTGAAACGTCGCTCTCTGCTGCATGGAATCATCAGCCGCGGTCGCGTGGCTGCCGCGCCGCGGCATCGCAGGCCCGTTAGGGCTACGGAGTTGTCCACAGAAGTGGATTCATCCACAGAAGAGCGGGCCTCGCTGGTTCACGACCCCGAAAGCATGGCAGGCTCTGTTCATTGCGAGCCTGAAGTCGAGGAGAGTGAATCCTTGCGGTCCGACGCCAACATCGCGGGACCGATGACCGATCCGGTCCCCAGTCCCCGAACCGAATCGGCGGGGGAGGGTGTTTCACGTGAAACACCGCCGCCGATGGACGACACACCCATCGGTCGCGCGGCCCAGCTGGCGGTTGAGGCCCTCGGCCGCGCCGGCGAGGGCCTGCCCCGTCCTGACCGGACGCGCGTCATGGTGGTGGCCAATCAGAAGGGTGGAGTGGGCAAGACAACCACGACGGTCAATCTTGCTGCCTCACTCGCGCTTCACGGCGCACGTGTTCTGGTCGTCGACCTCGACCCGCAGGGGAACGCCTCTACGGCTCTGGGTATCGATCACCATGCCGAAGTCCCCTCCATCTATGACGTCCTGGTGGAGAGCAGGCCGCTCTCCGAGGTGGTTCAGCCCGTACCGGACGTCGAAGGTCTCTTCTGCGCCCCCGCCACCATCGATCTCGCCGGTGCGGAGATCGAGCTGGTGTCGCTGGTGGCGCGGGAGAGTCGACTGCAGCGAGCGATCCAGGCGTATGAGCAGCCGTTGGACTACATCCTCATCGACTGCCCGCCTTCGCTCGGCCTGCTGACGGTCAATGCGATGGTCGCCGGCGCAGAGGTGCTGATCCCTATCCAGTGCGAGTACTACGCGCTGGAAGGGCTGGGGCAGCTGCTGCGCAATGTGGACCTGGTGCGGGGGCATCTCAACCCCGATCTTCATGTGTCGACGATCCTGCTCACCATGTACGACGGCAGGACCAGGCTCGCTTCGCAGGTCGCGGAGGAGGTGCGCAGCCACTTCGGCAAAGAGGTGCTGCGGACGAGTATTCCGCGATCGGTGCGGATTTCGGAGGCGCCCAGTTACGGGCAGACCGTGCTGACCTACGACCCGGGTTCCAGCGGGTCGCTGTCGTACCTCGAAGCGGCGCGTGAGATCGCCCTGCGGGGTGTCGGGGTCCACTACGAGTCCCAGCACGCCCGAACGGGCAGCGGGAACAGCCAGCAGAGCATTTCGGAGGGGATTCAGTGAGTGAGCGTCGAAGAGGGTTGGGGCGTGGGCTGGGTGCCCTGATCCCCGCCGCTCCGCAGGAGAAGCAGGTGCCGTCCTCAGGGGTGGGATCGACCTCTGCCGGGGCGGGTCCTGTGATGACGGCGGAGCGGGGGGTGGCTGCGGCAAAGGTGGCCGCTCTCGGGGGCGCTCCGGTTGTGCCGGAGCCGAGTGCGCCGGTTTCGGAGTCCGGAGCGGCCGCCGAATCGGTGGGACCCGCCGGGGCGTACTTCGCCGAGGTTCTTCTCGGCTCCATCACGCCGAATCCCCGCCAGCCCCGTGAGGTGTTCGACGAGGATGCACTCGCGGAGTTGGTGACCTCCATCAAGGAGGTGGGCCTTCTCCAGCCCGTTGTCGTGCGGAAGGTGGGGCCGGAGCGCTATGAGCTCATCATGGGCGAGCGGCGCTGGAGGGCCTGCCGGGAGGCGGGTCTGGAGCGGATCCCGGCTATCGTCCGGGCCACGGATGACGAGAAGCTTCTCCTGGACGCACTCCTGGAGAACCTTCACCGGTCTCAGCTGAACCCGTTGGAGGAGGCAGCCGCGTACGACCAGCTGCTCAAGGACTTCAAGTGCACGCATGACCAGCTGGCCGACCGGATCGGGCGTTCCCGGCCGCAGGTGTCGAACACGCTGCGACTGCTGAGGCTGTCGGCCCCGGTGCAGCGGAGGGTGGCGGCCGGGGTGCTGTCCGCCGGTCATGCGCGGGCGCTGCTGTCCGTGGACGACTCGGAGGAGCAGGACAGGCTGGCTCATCGCATTGTGGCCGAGGGGCTTTCGGTGCGTGCGGTCGAGGAGATCGTGACCCTCATGGGCTCCAGCCCCACGAGCCCTGCCAAGTCCAAGGGGCCGCGGGCCGGTGGTCGGGTGTCGCCCGCACTGTCGGACCTCGCCACCCGGCTCTCGGACCGCTTCGAGACCAGAGTGAAGGTCGACCTCGGTCAGAAGAAGGGGAAGATCGTCGTCGAGTTTGCGTCGATGGAGGATCTGGACCGCATTCTCGGCAGCCTGGCACCGGGTGAGGGGCGCGTGCTGGATCAGGCACCCTCCGAGGATTCCGCGGAGGACGACGAGGGCTGACCCTGCTGACAGGGTTGTGGGGCGGGCTGTATTCCGGGGGTTACCGGAACACAGCCCGCCCTTTGCTTTCTCTCGGTGTCGGCTTCATCCCTGGGTGGATACGATGCGTTCTGGTATGGCACATCCGGCTTGGGCCACCTCGGTAGGGAGGGCCATGCGATCAGTGAGCCGCAGCCGACTGATGACAGTGGGGCTGGGCCTGGGGGCTGTCGGAGGGTTCGTCGGCAGCCTGCTCCTCGAACGGAGTGCACTGACTGTCGCACGCGACGCGGCGGGCGAAGGAAGCGAGGAACAGCCTTCATGGGGCGTCGGCTCGTACCGCTCACACTGGACAACCTTTCCGATCTCCCCGGACGCTGCCGCTCGTGTGTCTTCTGGGAGCTTGATCCGGTCAGCGGGGAAGCTGCGGTAAAGGCGGGGACACCCGAGCTGGAGAAGGAGGCCTGGATCTCGGCCGTTCTCCTGGAGTGGGGGTCGTGCGGCCGCGTTGTCTATGTCGACGATGTGCCGGTGGGCTTCGTTCTCTATGCGCCGCCGGCCTATGTGCCGCGTTCGACCGCGTTTCCCACCAGCCCTGTCTCCCCCGATGCCGTGCAGTTGATGACTGCCTGGATCGTGCCGGGCTACCAGGGGCAGGGACTGGGCCGGGTCATGGTGCAGGCCGTTGCCAAGGACCTGCTGCGTCGGGGGTTCAAGGCGATCGAGGCTTTCGGTGATGCTCGGTGGAAGGAGCCTGCCTGTGTGCTTCCCGCGGATCATCTGCTGGCAGTCGGCTTCAAGACCGTGCGGCCGCATCCCGTTCATCCGAGGCTGAGGCTGGAACTGCGTACGACGCTGTCCTGGAAGGAGGACGTCGAGCTTGCACTGGACCGGTTGCTCGGTGCAGTGCAGAAGGAGCCGGCGTTGAGGCCGCTGTGATCCGAGAGCCCATGACAACGTGAAACGGGTCCATCCCCGAGGGATGGACCCGTTTCACGTGAAACAGCGAGTTGCGGCCCTACTCGCCGAGGAAGCCTTCGAGGTCGCGGAGGATCGCGGCCTTCGGCTTGGCACCGACGATGGTCTTGGCGACCTCGCCGCCCTGGTAGACGTTCAGGGTCGGGATGGACATGACGCCGTACTTGGCGGCCGTGGCCGGGTTCTCGTCGATGTTGAGCTTGACGATCTCGATCTGGTCGCCGTGCTCGGCGGCGATGGCCTCCAGGGAGGGGGCGATCTGACGGCACGGGCCGCACCAGGCAGCCCAGAAGTCCACCAGCACAGGCTTGTCGCTCTTCAGGACGACCTCGTCGAAGGAGTCGTCGGTCACGTTCTTCAGGGCGCCGGCCACGGCGGCCTCCTTAACTTCTTGGGGTGTGTGGGGGTGCGAGTCGTGAGTCAGGCGGTGGCCGCGGCGGCCTTCTCGTCGTCGGCGAGCGCGGCGAGGAAGCGCTCGGCGTCCAGTGCGGCCGAGCAGCCGGTGCCGGCAGCGGTGATGGCCTGCCGGTAGGTGTGGTCGACGACGTCACCGGCGCCGAAGACACCGGTCAGGTTGGTACGCGTCGAGGGAGCAGCGACCTTGAGGTAGCCCTCGTCATCGAGGTCGAGCTGGCCCTTGAAGAGTTCGGTGCGCGGGTCGTGGCCCACCGCGATGAACAGGCCGGTCACCGCGAGCTCCGACGTCTCGCCGGTCTTGGTGTTCCGAAGGGTCAGGCCGGACAGCTTCTGTTCGCCGTGCACTCCGGCAACCTCGCTGTCCCAGGCGAACTTGATCTTCGGGTCGGCGAAGGCGCGCTCCTGCATCGCCTTGGAGGCGCGCAGCGTGTCGCGGCGGTGGACGATGGTGACCGACTTGGCGAAGCGGGAGAGGAAGGTCGCCTCCTCCATCGCGGTGTCGCCGCCGCCGACCACGGCGATGTCCTGGTCCTTGAAGAAGAAGCCGTCACAGGTGGCGCACCAGGAGACGCCGCGTCCGGAGAGGGCGTCCTCGTTGGGCAGGCCGAGCTTGCGGTGCTGGGAACCCGTCGTCACGATGACGGCTTTGGCGCGGTGCACCGTGCCGGCCGTGTCGGTGACGGTCTTGATGTCTCCGGTGAGGTCCACGGAGACGACATCGTCGGGGACGAGCTCGGCACCGAAGCGTTCGGCCTGGGCGCGCATGTTGTCCATGAGCTCCGGGCCCATGATCCCGTCCTGGAAGCCCGGGAAGTTCTCCACGTCGGTGGTGTTCATCAGCGCGCCACCGGCGGTGACGGCGCCCTCGAACACCAGCGGCTTCAGCGAGGCGCGTGCGGTGTAAAGGGCGGCCGTGTAGCCCGCGGGGCCGGAGCCGATGATGATCACATTACGGACGTCGCTCACGGGTTTCTTCCTCGTCTCTGCAGACTGCCTACTGTCCACGCCTACTGGGGTCGGTTCAACGACTCCCACCCCACCCAACGGATCCTACGGGGGATGCATTCCCCGGCGTGCCGGGGCGGCGTCCGGCACGATTCTCAGGGGCGTGCGTAGGTGCGGGTCAGCAGGAGCTCACCCTTGCCCGTGGGCTGCTTCTGGACGCAGGACGCGTCGACGACGTACGCCTGGACGCGGGTCGCGTCGGACGGGTGCGGAAGGACGACGAGGAAGGCATCCGTGCCTTGGTAGGTGCCTTCCTCCACTGCGAGGGCCGCGGCATTGCGCCCGGTGCCCTGCTCCACACAGGGCGGGACGGACACGGTGGGTGCGCGCAAGGGCGTCTGGGGCGACCCGGATCCGGCAGAGGCGCTCTTGGGCGTCGATTGCGCCCCGATGGACGGCGTCTGCTCCTCGGCCCCCACACCGTCCGCCGACTTCGATGGCTTCGAGCCGGTGCTCAGAAGAAGCGTGTGTACCCGGTCCTCAAGCGTGGACTCCGAGAACGTCCCTCCGCCGTTCTCCCCGGCGCTGGAACTACGGTCCGCTGCCTTGAGGCTCCCGGAATTCTGGGACGGCTGGACGCTCTGCAGCAGGAAGACGCTCACGCCGACCACGGCCGCACCGAGAGCGGCCCCGAGCACGGCCGTGCGACGGCGGCGCCGGAGCGGCCGGCGGCCGGGGCCGGTGGTCGCCCGGGGGCGCCCTGCGGGACGGTCCGAGGGGCTGGGCTCTGCCTTCGGCTTCTCCGCTGCGGGCGGCTCTGTTTCACGTGAAACATGCAGCGAGCCGGATGGTGGCGTGGTGCCGAGAGCCGCTTCGGCGGCGAGTGCGGCATCGATGCGGTCCACGATGTCGTCCGGCATGCGCTGCGGCACGGGCACGGTGCCGAGCAGCTCGCGGATCTCCAGGAGAGAGGCATGGACCTCACCGCAGAGTGCGCAGCCGTCCACATGGTCGCGTACCTCTGCCGCACGTGACGGTGGGAGCAGCCCCTCCGCCAGGTCGGAGATCTCTGTGACGTCCGGGTGCTGGGTCGTGTCGGTCGTTGATGTCATGTGCGCCCACCTCCGCCCTTCACTGCAGCGGGATCGCTTGTGCCCGCATCTCTCGGCCCCGATGCCGGTGGGACGGATGTACGCGGCGTCCGGTTCCTTTTCGTGGCTGTCCCGTCGGTGACCTCGCTGCGGAGGTGGGTGAGCAGCGGGGCCAGCCGGGCCCGCCCCCGCGCACAGCGGCTTTTCACGGTGCCTGTCGGTACGTCGAGGATGCGTGCCGCCTCGGCCACGGGGTAGCCCTGCATGTCCACGAGGACGAGTGCGGCCCGTTGCTCGGCGGGGAGAGTGGCGAGTGCGGCCAGGAGCTCGCGATGCAGGTCCTGGCGCTCCGCCGGTGCCTCCGCGGATTCGTGCGGTTCGAGGAGTTGCTCGAACCGTTCGGTGTCGTCGACCGGCGCGGTCCTGCGGGTGGCTGCCTTGCGGACCCGGTCGAGGCAGGCGTTGACGGTGATGCGGTGCAGCCAGGTGGTGACGGCGGACTGGCCGCGGAAGGTGTGGGCGGCCCGGAAGGCGGAGACAAGGGCGTCCTGGACGGCGTCCGCGGCTTCCTCGCGGTCACCCAGGGTCCGTATCGCCACGGCCCACAGCCGGTCGCGGTGGCGCCGTACCAGCTCGCCGAAGGCGTCCGGTTCGCCGGCCACATGGCGAGCGAGGAGGTCTGAGTCGCTGAGTGGTTCCGACGGCTCGGCGGCCACCTCCCCCTCCCTCCCTTTTGCTGCGTCAAGGTGCGTCTGTCTATCACGATTCGAGCGTGCGGGGGCAGGGGGCGAAAGAGGCACTGTCCGATGCGGGAACGAGAACTTCAGGCACGGGAGCGCCGGAAGTGCGGGAGGCCGGTGGAGGCACCCCCACCGGCCTCTCCGTCACTTGAGTACGGAGATCTCCGAGATTCCGCCCCGGTAGCCACCTGTTCCGTCCGACGGCAGTTCGGTGAGATGGATCAGGACATAGCGCGTCCGTACCGGCTTGGAGAAGGTCTCCTTCAGATCGCTTCCCACCGTTCCGAGCTCTGTGAGGCGCTGCGGGAAGTCCGAGAGGGACGACGGGGCGGAGGCGCTCGGATCGGCCGCCAGTACCTCGGTCTTCTGTCCGCTGCGGTACATCTTGGCCGTGATTCCCGCGACGTCCTTGACGCTGCCCAGGTCGACGACTATGCCGCTGCCGTCCTTGCGGTTCGAGTAGTTGCCGAAGTTCGCGTAGCCCACATAGCGCGGGGTGACCCACGCCGTGCTCGCATCGCCGTCGACGGAGTTCGGCACCTCGTTCTGCTTGATCCCCGAGCCGCTGGGCATGAACTCCGTCGCACCGGCGATGCGCAGCGGTTCGGTGGGCTGCCGAGGCTTGTTGTCGCTGTTCTCCGGGTTGGTCTGTGTGCTGTCCCCGGGGTCGGAGCCCTTGTTGTGGTCGATGAGCGCCTCGGCGAGCTGCCAGCTGCCGAGGCCCAGCGCGGCGATGAGCAGCGCGGACACGGCCCACTTGAGGGCCTTGCCGGTGCGGCTCTGGAGCGGTGCCAGGGGCACGGCGATCGTGGGCGGTGCGGCGATGGGACCGGTCGGCGGACGCCCGTACGAACCCTGCTGGTAGGTCGTGCGCTGGTACTCGGGAGGCGCTGTGAAGGCGGGCTCCGGAGGACGGATGCGAGGCATCGCGGCAACGGCCTTGGCCAGCTCGTCCGGCGTGGTGCACGGCTGCTCCTGCCGGGAGGCAGTGGCGCCGTCGTTGGCGAGCGCGCGCATGGCGAGCTCGGAAAGGCCGCGGTGGACGCCGGCCCGCACCTGGTCGGGGGCGATCAGCCCCACTCCCTTGGGCAGCCCGGCCAGGCCGTACGCATCGCTCTCGTACGGCCAGCGCTGGGACAGCGCGGCGTAGAGCAGGGCGCCGATCGCCTCGGTGTCCGCTCGCTGGGGGCTGTCGGCGGTGATACCGCGCAGGGCGGCGTTCACCGCGAGGCCGCGGATCCGGTACTGCCCGGTCGAGCTCCGCAGCACCGCCCCCGGGGTGAGCCTCAGATGGGCGAGGCCTTCCCGGTGCGCTGCCGCCATGGCCTGGGAGACCTGGCCGACGAGCTGGTACGCGTCGTGCGCGTCCATCGGCCCCGAGGCCAGCAGGGAGGTGAGCTCGGTGGCGTCGGGGAGCCATTCGTGGACGACGTAGACGAGGTCGTCCTCTTCCACCGCGTCGAGGACCTGCACGAAGCGTGGGTCGCCTAGCAGCGCGGAGGACCGGGCTGCGGCCAGCACGGAGCGGGCACGCGGGTGGTCGGCCGGGAGCAGGTGGACGC
Organism: Streptomyces sp. NBC_00984; assembly: GCF_045162475.1. Taxonomy (NCBI): domain Bacteria; kingdom Bacillati; phylum Actinomycetota; class Actinomycetes; order Kitasatosporales; family Streptomycetaceae; genus Streptomyces; species Streptomyces sp. NBC_00984. The sequence continues at coordinate 4,565,979 of NZ_CP108734.1, read as the reverse complement.
CCACCGCGCGGCGCAGTTTCTCGTCGACGGCGCGCCAGCTGCTGAAGCCGTCCAGACGGGTGACGCATTCCTCGAGCCGGTAGCGTCCGGCAAGTTTGTGCCCGCTGTGCAGATCGGGGCTCGGCAGGGTGGCCTCGGAACCGATGCGTTCACCATCCGTATCCTGTGGCTTCGTGCCTGTGGTGTCCTGGGCTTCTGCCGTCCCGTCGGTCGTGGCCTCGTCCGCCAGCGGTTCATCACCACTGTTGTCGGCCACGTCGACGGCAGCCGTGCTACGTTCCGCCACCGTCGTTCCTGCCTCCCCATCCGTTGCGCGATGCCAGCCAGCTCTGCACAGTCACGCCAATTGTGCCCACACTCCGGCGCTATGCACGACACGCAAGGGGCGGTGATGGTTGTGCGGCCGTTGATCCTCAGCGACCGAGTCGCCCTCGGACCATGCCGACCATGCCGTTGATCTCCTCGATCCGCATCCGCTTGGCGGCGACGAAAAAGATCCCCAGTAGAACGGCTCCACCACAGATCAGAGCGGTGAGCGAACCGAAGGCGCCTTCGCCGAGACCCAGGAGAACGGCGAAGCCCACGCCGCCGCCGAGCACCGCTGCCGGGATCGCGGCCAGGCACAGCCGGGCGTAGGTGCGTACGACATGGGCACCGTCCAGATCTCCGCCCAGGCGGTTGCGCAGCCGTCGCCAGGCGATGCCCACGCCGACGGCGTAGGCGAGCCCGTACGAGGCGGCCATGCCCACCACTGCCCAGCGGGCGGGCAGAACCACGTAGCAGAGGGCCGAGGCTGCCGCGTTGACCGCGGCGACGATGACCGTGTTGTAGAAGGGCGTGCGGGTGTCCTCGTAGGCGTAGAAGCCGCGCAGCACGACGTACTGCACGGAGTACGGGATCAGGCCGAGACCGAAGGCCATGAGAATGAAGCCCATGGAGCGGGCGGCCTCGGTGCCCGCGGAGGCGTACAGGAGGGTGCACATCGGCAGGCCGAGTGCGAGGAAGGCGAAGGCCACCGGCACGATCGCGACGGCCGAGTTCCGCAGCCCCTGGGAGATGTCGTCACGGACGGCGCCCGGGTCGTCGTCGTGGGCGGCGCGGGAGATGCGGGGCAGCAGGGCCGCCATGACGGAGACGGTGATGATCGCCTGCGGCATGCCCCAGATGAGCTGGGCGTTGGAGTAGGCGAGGAAACCGGCGCCGTCCTTGCCGGACAGTTTGCCCGCCGAGGTCGCGAGCTGGGTGACGACGATCACACCTGCCTGGTTGGCCAGCACGAACAGGACGGTCCACTTGGCCAGCTTGACCGTCTTGCCGAGCCCGTGTCCCTTCCAGTCGAAGCGCGGGCGGAAACGGAAACCGGCCTCGCGCAGGTACGGGATCATGGCCAGGGCCTGTACGACCAGCCCGAGCAGCGTGCCGATGCCCAGGAGCCGGACGCCCTCCGGCGGAATGGTCTGGACGCCCATCTGGGACTCGGCGGACGTTCCGTAGACCCAGATGAACATGCCGAACGTGAAGATCATGACGATGTTGTTGAGGACCGGGGTCCACATCATCGCGCCGAACCTGCCGCGGGCGTTGAGGATCTGGCCCATCACGACGTGCACGCCCATGAAGAAGATGGTCGGCAGGCAGTAGCGGGCGAAGGTCACGGCGACGCTGTTGGCCGCCACGTCGTTGGCGATCGTCGGCGACATCACGTGGATCAGCCACGGAGCGGCGAAGACCGCGATCGCGACGATCACACCGAGCGCGACCATGACGAGAGTCAGCAGCCGGTTGGCGTAGGCCTCCCCGCCGTCCTCGTCGTCCTTCATGGAGCGTACGAGCTGGGGAACGAAGACCGAGTTCAGTCCGCCGCCCACGGTGAGGATGTAGATCATCGTCGGCAGTGCGGAGGCGATAGTGAAGCTGTCGCCGAGCAGTGCGGCACCGAGCGCGGCGGTGATCACGAGGCTGCGGACGAATCCGGTGAGGCGGGACACGAGCGTGCCGGCCGCCATCAGCGCGCTGGACTTCAGTATTCCGGAGGCCCGGCCGCCGGATTTGGGCGGAGCGGGTGCCGGAGCGGGCTCGGGTTCCGGAGGGACAGGGGCGGACCCTGCCGGGCCCTCCTGGTCCCGGAAGAGGTGCGCGAAGGCATCCGGCTGCTCGTCGTCCCGGGAAGCCTGGCTGACGAGGTCGTCCACCCCGACGAACTGGGTGGTCGCCGGATTGTCGCCGTACGGCAGGTGCCGCGACGGGCCACCGGGCTCGGGAGGCGGGGTCTGCGCCCAGATGCGCGGATCGGGCGGGTACTGGGCCGCGGCCGGCTGCTGGTAGAGCGGCTGGGGCTGCTGGTACGTGCCCGGGGGCGGCGGCGGGTGCGCGGCCCGGTCGTACAGGGCCTCGGTCACCGGGTCCTGTACCGACAGATCCTGGGCGCGGTAGGGATCGCGGTCGTAGGCGTCCTGCAGGTACGGATCGGGCGTCGGCGGAACCTGGCCAGGCCCCGGAGGCATCGGGGGCCCGCCGGAAGACCCGGCTCCGCCCGCACCCTGACCGCGGTCACCGTCGTACGGCGCGTTCATCGAAACCCCACCTCATCGTCCCCGGCCGACCGGCCACGACAGACATCGCTCAACGTTCCACTTTCTCACCCGAGCCCGACGGCTCCCCGCTTTCCGGACCGGTGTCCGGAGTCGGGTCACTCGGCTGCCCGGGTTCGCCGCCGTCGTCCCCGGTCGCGCCGCCCGCGTTGGCGCGCTTGCGATGGGTGTACATCCTGATGCCCGCGAGGACCAGGAGCAGCAGCCCGCCGGCGATGACCAGCAGCACGGTCGGGGTGAGCTCGGAGACCTTCACGGTGAAGGTCATCTCTCCGCCGTACGGCGTGCCGTCCTCCGTGTAGAGCTGCGCCGTCATCTGCACCTGGCCGTTGACGTTGGCCGCCGCGTCGAACTTCACGGACTGGCTGTGGCCGGCGCCGATCCGGATCGGCTGCTCCGCCACGGCCCCGCCGTCGTTGAGCTTGAGGCGTGTCGCGTTCTCCGACTTCAGTCGGAGGACGAGATGGTCCACGCCCTGCAACAGCCTGTTCTGCACGGTCACCGGGATCGTGGCGCTGCGGCCGGACAGGGTGACGTCCGACTTCGAGATGAGCTGGACCTCGTTGGTGAGGTCCTGCAGATAGGTGCGGACCGAGTCCCGGTACTGCTGGGCCTCCAGCGGCCTGCCACGCCACGACATCGACATGGACCGGTTGAGCGCGTTGCCGAAGGGGGTCACCACCCGCTCGGGCTGGGTGAGGATGACCTGGAAGTTGTTCAGCGAGGCCTGGGTGGACTTGATGTCCTGGAAGGCCTGGGTGGGCAGCTCCTGGCTGCGGAGCTTCCTCGGGTACTGGGAGGCCCCGGGGACGCTGGTCGTCGCGTCCGCGTCGGGCTTCGCACCGGCCGCTTCCACCAGCCCGAGGGGCTGTGTCCAGCGCTCGTCGTCGAGTCCGTGCAGGGCACGGGCCATCGACTGGGCCTGGGCCACGGTGGGCATCCGCTGCGGTGCGACGACGATGCTGCGCTCCGCGTCCGTGTCCTGTTCGGTCAGAGCGAGAGTCAGAGCGAGGAACTTCTGCACGGCGAGGGTGGAGTTCCCCGCCTTCGACATATCGCCCTGGAAGGCCGTGGAGAGCCGGGCATCGGCGACCACCGCGGTGGTGCCGCCGCCGATCGGCCGGGCAGCGGTCGGCGTGTACGGGAGACCGCCGGTCTCCTGGAGGCTGTCGCTGCGGGCGATCACCTTGTGGGCCCCGGCCGAGGTGGCGACATCGACGACCGACGGGTCGATCGCCCCGTCGACGGGCCACGCGAAGTCGGTCGACGGCTTCACATGGAGGATGGTCTGTACCGTCGTCCCGGCCACTTCGGTGGCGGTCTGCAGATGGCTGAGGGTGCCGGAGACGTTCTTGCCACGGTGTGCGATGGACGCCAGATCGGGATCGGCGAACGGCAGTGCGACGACCTTCCCGTCCGACACCGCGGCCTCGAGCGAGGTGAGCCACTGCTTGGCAACGGCCTGGTTCGTCCCGGCGACGGTGGTGTCGCCGGACTTGACGCGGTAGCTCCCCGTCATCGCGTCGACACTGGCCAGCAGATCCGGGTCGATCACCCAGGTCACCGGCAGTTGGCTGCCCAGCGAGACCAGCTGTTCGAGCCGTCCGCCCGGAGCCAGCTCGGCGGCCAGGTTGTCGTCCGCGAACACGGGCGTCTGCTGATCGTCGGTGCCGGTTTCGGCTGTCACATGGGCCGATGCGATGAGCGGCCAGAGATAGGTGACCTTCGTCCTGGAGTCACGCTCCTCTTCCTGCCAGGGCAGGAAGGTGCGCTCGATCCCCAGCACCTGGGGGTACGGGGCCCGGGAGGTCTGCCCCGACAGCGAGACACCGAGCTGGTAGACGCCGTCGTCGCCGAGCTCCAGCTTGTCGACCGGGACGGACAGCGTGAAGTCCTGGCTGATCCCGGAAGGGAGTTTCGCGACCTTCACGGTGTACTTGCCGCCGAGTGGGGCGGGGTCGCTGCCGAGCACGTACCCGGTGCGTCTGGCAGCGGTGTCGATCTCCGTCCTGCTGCGGAGCTTCGGGCCCACCCGAAGGTCGACCGTGGCCCCCGTGATCGTGTTCTTGCCCCTGTTGGTCAGGGTGCCGGAGACGGTCAGGGTGTCCCCCTTGACCGGCGCGCTCGGAGCCAGGGTGTTCAGGGACACGTCGACCGTTTCGGACCCGGTGGGGGCCTTGCCGGTCCCGCCGGCCTGCGCCGCGGGTGCGGTCGGGCCGGCCAGCAGAGCTGCGATGAGCGGCGCCCCGATGATCAGGGCGGCTGTGCGCCGCAGCCACCGGCGGGCAGGAGAGGGACCGATCCCCTGAATGTCTGCCGGCTCGGCCACGCGCTTACCCGTCCCTCGTCGTCGTCAGCTGGTGTCGATGGTTGTCGGTTGTTGCGTCCACGCATGGTAACGATGTGCGCGGGTGCCAAGTGCTGGGGAGTTCGCTACATGATCGGAAGAGTCTTGCAGGGCGGGACGAAACCAGGGCGACCGGGCCGGTCCGGGCACGTACCCTTTTCTGTTGTGTCGAACGCCAATGAAGACAGCTCCCGTGCCCTGACCCAGGTGCAGCACCGCGCAGTCAGCGAACTGCTGCGGGTGTCCCCGGTCGCCGACGACCTTGCTCGCCGTTTCCAGGACGCCGGGTTCAGTCTCGCCCTGGTCGGAGGCTCGGTCCGGGACGCGCTTCTCGGCAGGCTCGGGAACGACCTGGACTTCACGACGGACGCCCGCCCCGAGGCCGTACTGAAGATCGTCCGGCCCTGGGCCGACTCGGTGTGGGAGGTCGGGATCGCCTTCGGCACCGTGGGCGCGCAGAAGGACGGCTACCAGATCGAGGTCACCACATACAGGTCGGAGGCGTACGACAGGACCTCGCGCAAGCCCGAGGTGTCCTACGGCGACTCCATCGAGGAAGACCTCGTCCGCCGTGACTTCACGGTCAACGCGATGGCCGTCGCACTTCCGCAGAAGGAATTCATCGATCCGCACGGTGGTCTTGAGGACCTGGCGGAGCGCGTTCTGCGTACCCCCGGAACACCCGAGGAGTCGTTCTCCGACGACCCGCTGCGCATGCTGCGCGCGGCCCGCTTCGCGGCCCAGCTGGACTTCGATGTCGCCCCCGATGTGGTCACCGCGATGACGGAGATGGCCGGGCGGATCGAGATCGTCTCCGCCGAGCGGGTCAGGGAGGAGCTCAACAAGCTGCTGCTCTCCACCCACCCCCGCAAGGGGCTGGCGCTGCTCGTCGACACGGGGCTGGCGCAGCAGGTGCTGCCGGAGCTTCCCGCGCTGCGTCTGGAAAGTGACGAGCATCACCGTCACAAGGACGTCTACGAGCATTCGCTGACCGTCCTGGAGCAGGCGATCGACCTGGAGGAGGACGGTCCTGATCTGGTTCTGCGCCTTGCCGCCCTCCTCCATGACATCGGCAAGCCGAGGACGCGACGCTTCGAGAAGGACGGGCGCGTCTCGTTCCACCACCATGAGGTGGTGGGCGCCAAGATGGTCAAGAAGCGGATGACCGAGCTCAAGTACTCCAACGACATGGTCAAGGACGTCTCGAAGCTGGTGGAGCTTCATCTGCGCTTCCACGGCTACGGCGACGGCGAGTGGACGGACTCCGCGGTCCGTCGGTATGTACGCGACGCCGGCCCCTTGCTGGAGCGGTTGCACAAGCTGACCCGCTCGGACTGCACCACGCGGAACAAGCGCAAGGCCGCCGCCCTCTCCCGGACCTATGACGGGTTGGAGGAGCGCATCGCGCAGTTGCAGGAGCAGGAGGAGCTGGATGCCATCCGCCCCGACCTGGACGGCAACGAGATCATGAAGACCCTGGGCGTCGGTCCCGGGCCGGTCATCGGCAAGGCGTACGCGTTCCTGCTGGAGCTGCGCCTTGAGCACGGCCCGATGGAGCACGACAGGGCGGTCGAGAAGCTCAAGGAGTGGTGGGCCGCGCAGGGCTGAGGCCCCTGGAGGCCAGGTCTGCCGGCAGGGGAACGGGCTCATGTTTCACGTGAAACATGAGCACCCTCCGGTGCCGCGCTCCGAACTGACGAGGGGCGCTGTTTCACGTGAAACAGCGCCCCTCGCTTTGCTGCCTCGGGCGCTAGCGAGCCTCTCCGGTGCGGTCCCATCGGAACAGCAGAACGGCGACGACCGCGTAGAGAACCGCCACTCCGATCACCACCACGGTTGATCGCCCGTCAGGAGGCAGCAGCAGTGCGGAGACCGCGGCGGCTCCCACGAAAGCAACGTTGAACAGCACGTCGTAGAGGGAGAAGACCCGGCCGCGGAAGGAATCCTCCACCGACGTCTGTACCACCGTGTCGGTCGCGATCTTCGCCCCTTGGGTGACCAGCCCGAGAACGAACGCCGCGACCAGCATCGGTACGGGGACGAACCACAGCCCCAGTGCGGGTTCGAGGACGGCGGCCCCCGTCGCGCACACCGCCATCCAGCGGAATCGGCCGAGCCGTCCCGCTGCCCAGGGCGTCAGTACGGCCGCCGCGAAGAACCCCGCACCGGAGACCCCCACGGCCAGTCCGAGAAGAGCCAGGCCTTCGGATTCGCTGTCGGTCCAGGCGTACCGGCACAGCATCAGCACCATCACGGTCAGCGCTCCGTAGCAGAAGCGCATCACGGTCATGGCGGCCAGCACCCGGGTGGCCTGCTTCCGCTCCGCCAGATGGCGCAGCCCGTCGGCCAGTCCCCGCGCGGTGGCGGCCAGGGCCTCCCTCAGCCCGATCCGGTGTCCGTCCGGATCCGGCCCGAGGAGTCCGGTGGCAAGGGTCAGGGAGGCCAGCGCCGAAGCGAGATAGAGGGTCGCGCCCAGCAGTACCACTGCGGCATCGGAGTCCGCGAGCAGTAGTCGTACGGCGAAGGCGAGACCGCCGCCCGCCGTGGCCGCGAGCGTCCCGGCGGTCGGCGAGAGCGAATTGGCCAGCACCAGCCGGTCGCTGTCGACGACACGCGGCAGCGCGGCCGAGAGGCCGGCCAGGACGAAGCGGTTGACCGCGGTGACACACAGCGCCGAGGCGTAGAAGAGCCAGTCGGGTACGGAACCGAGGATGAGGAGCGCCGTGCAACAGGCGAGCGCGGCACGCAGCAGGTTTCCGTACAGAAAGACCTGGCGGCGCGGCCAGCGGTCCAGCAGGACGCCGGCAAAGGGGCCGATGAGCGAGTAGGGCAGCAGCAGCACCGCCATCGCGGAGGCGATGGCACCCGCCGAAGCCTGTTTCTCCGGCGAGAAGACGACGTGAGCCGCCAACGCCACCTGGAAGACACCGTCGGCCGACTGGGAGAGGAGTCGTACGGCCAGCAGACGACGGAAGCTCCGAAGGCATAGAAGAACGTGCAGATCACCCACGACGGCCATGTGATCAAGAGTCACATACGTTGAGGGTCCCCGGGCAGATAGCCCGGGGACCCTCAACAGCGCGGGGAGGAAGGAGCGTTGCCGCTCAGTGCTCGGCCGCGTGGACGCACCGTGTCCGGCTGCGTCAGTTGGAGACCTCGCCCCTGATGAACTTCTCGACGTTCTCGCGGGCCTCGTCGTCGAAGTACTGGACCGGCGGGGACTTCATGAAGTACGAGGAAGCGGAGAGGATCGGGCCACCGATGCCGCGGTCCTTGGCGATCTTCGCGGCGCGGACGGCGTCGATGATGACACCGGCGGAGTTCGGGGAGTCCCAGACCTCGAGCTTGTACTCCAGGTTCAGCGGAACGTCACCGAAGGCGCGGCCCTCAAGACGCACGTACGCCCACTTGCGGTCGTCCAGCCAGGCCACGTAGTCCGACGGGCCGATGTGGACGTTGTCCGCCCCGAGTTCGCGGTCACGGATCTGGGAGGTGACGGCCTGCGTCTTGGAGATCTTCTTGGACTCCAGGCGCTCACGCTCGAGCATGTTCTTGAAGTCCATGTTGCCGCCGACGTTCAGCTGCATCGTGCGGTCCAGGATGACGCCCCGGTCCTCGAAGAGCTTCGCCATCACGCGGTGCGTGATGGTGGCGCCGACCTGCGACTTGATGTCGTCGCCGACGATCGGGACACCGGCCTCGGTGAACTTGTCCGCCCACTCCTTGGTGCCGGCGATGAAGACCGGGAGAGCGTTGACGAACGCGACCTTGGCGTCGATGGCGCACTGCGCGTAGAACTTCGCAGCGACCTCGGAGCCGACCGGCAGGTAGCAGACGAGAACGTCGACCTTGCGGTCCTTCAGGACCTGGACGATGTCGACCGGGGCCTCGGCCGACTCCTCGATGGTCTGGCGGTAGTACTTGCCGAGACCGTCGTGGGTGTGGCCGCGCTGGACGGTGACGCCGGCGTTCGGCACGTCGCAGAGCTTGATGGTGTTGTTCTCGCTGGCACCGATGGCGTCCGCGAGGTCGAGACCGACCTTCTTCGCGTCGACGTCGAAGGCGGCGACGAACTCGACGTCCCGCACGTGGTACTCGCCGAACTGGACGTGCATCAGACCGGGCACCTTGCCGGCCGGATCGGCGTCCTTGTAGTACTCGACGCCCTGGACCAGCGAGGCGGCGCAGTTGCCCACGCCGACGATGGCTACGCGAACCGAACCCATTCCGGTTGCTCCCTGTGTGTTTTGGATGTTCCCGATGAAGGCCCCGCGGATCTGCGGGGACCTCACTTTGCGGTGTCGTCGGACGGATCCGGCGGGGTGTCACCCCTGCGCCGGGGCAGGCCGCCCGTCTCTCCTGCTGTGTTCTGCTGAGCTTCGCTCCCGGGCGAGGACCGTCGCTGATCCCGTCCCGACCGCTCGCTCTCGATGAGCTCGTTCAGCCAGCGCACTTCGCGCTCCACGGACTCCATGCCGTGTCGCTGCAGCTCAAGTGTGTAGTCGTCGAGGCGCTCGCGGGTGCGGGCCAGAGAGGCCCGCATCTTCTCCAGCCGCTCCTCCAGCCGGCTGCGCCGGCCTTCCAGCACGCGCATCCGCACCTCGTGCTCCGTCTGCCCGAAGAAGGCGAAGCGGGCTGCGAAGTGCTCGTCCTCCCAGGAGTCGGGGCCGGTGTGCGAGAGCAGCTCCTCGAAGTGCTCCTTACCTTCCGCTGTCAGCCGGTAGACGATCTTGGCGCGGCGCCCGGCCAGTGAGGAGGCGGGGGCGACCGCACGGCCGGTGGTGGGCGGAAGGTCGGCAGGGGCGGCCCCCGGCTCCTCGATCAACCAGCCGTTGGCGACCAGCGTCTTGAGGCAGGGATAGAGGGTGCCGTAGCTGAAGGCGCGGAAAATCCCCAACGAGGTGTTGAGGCGCTTGCGCAGCTCGTAGCCGTGCATCGGGGATTCGCGGAGCAGGCCGAGAACGGCGAATTCGAGGATGCCGGAGCGTCTGCTCAACTTCGCCTCCTCCTTCTCCGAGTGCTCCTACGGGGCCCTGTGCCGGGCTGATGTACCGAGCTGATGTATCGACTCGATACATCACGACGATAGATCGGTCGTCGCGATGCGACAAGGGGGGCCATCGTGAACGGCGTCACATCGTGAATTCGTAGGCACCGACTTGCGTTGTTTGAGGTGAAGTTCGGCCCTAGGAGGGTTTTGACCGTGCGTAGTCTGTGCGGCATGCAGACCACCGGGAACCGTGCGACGCCCGCGCGCGTCAGTCTTCGCGGGCCAGCCGGACGCATGGCGGACGAGCCTGTCGCAAGGCTTGTCCGTAATTCGGGGGGACCGGATCTCAACTGCCGCTTCCAGGCGTTCTCGCCTGCCCGAGGAGTAGTCGTTCGATGAGCGAGCACCGTCGCAAAACGCCGCAACCGCAAGGTGGTGGGCGCGCAGCGGCCAGACGAGCCGCCCAGCAGTCCTCAGGACGCCGCGCCGCTCCGTCACGCGGAGTAACTTCTGAGTCACCTTCCGGTTCGCATGGTGGGGACAGCCCGTACGGCGGACGTGCCGAGGCCAGACGAGCCGCCCAGCGCGGTGGCGCGGGCCGCGGCGGCGGGGCCGGTGGACGTCGCCGCGGTGGTGGTGGCGGCGACGGCGGTCAGGAGGGGCCCGGCAGGGGGCGTGGCCGCGCAGGCAAGCGCCCCGCGAAGAAGCGCTTCATCGACTACCCGCGGGCCGGGAAGTACGGCGTGCGGCGCTGGGTGCCGTCGTGGAAGCTGGTCTCCAGCCTCTGCATCGGCTTTCTCGGCCTGCTCATGGGCATCGCCGGCATCGCGTACGCGATGGTCGGCAAGCCCACGGTGAAGGATGCCGCGGAGGCTCAGAACAACGTCTACCTCTGGGACGACGGCTCGCAGATGGTCGCCACGGGCGGTGCGGTCAACCGCCAGATCATCAGCTTCGAGCAGATCCCCGAGGCGATGCGGAACGCCGTCATCTCGGCCGAGAACAAGTCCTTCGAGCACGACCGGGGCATCGACCCCATGGGTATCGCCCGAGCCCTGTTCAACATGGCGACCGGAGGCGAGACGCAGGGTGGTTCGACGATCACCCAGCAGTACGTGAAGAACTCGCGTCTGTCCCAGGAGCAGACCCTGAGCCGGAAGTTCCAGGAACTCTTCATCACGCTCAAGGTCAGCAATGACATGAAGAAGAACGACATCATCGCGGGCTACCTCAACGTCTCGTACTACGGGCGAGGTGCTTCGGGGCTCCAGGCGGCGGCCCGTACGTACTACGGCAAGGACGCCGTCGATCTGAATCCGAGCGAGTGCGCGTTCCTGGCCACGCTGCTCAAGGGCGCGTCCTACTACGACCCGGCGGGTGCTGTCGATGTCGACCCCAAGCAGGCGACGCCGGAGCTGAACACCGAGCGGGCCATCAAGCGATGGAAGTGGATCCTCGACGAGGAGGTGAAGGACGGGCGCCTCGAGAAAGCGGAGCGCGACAAGTACACCAAGTTCCCGATGCCCCTCCAGCCGAAGAAGAACGCCCAGCTGAGCGGTCAGACCGGTTATCTGGTCGAACTCGCCAGGCAGTACTTCCTCAGCAACAACAAGGGCGTCACGGCGGAGATGCTGGCCCAGGGCGGCTACCAGATCCGCACCACCTTCAACAAGAAGAAGGTCAAGGAGCTCGACGCCGCGGTCAAGAAGGTCTACGACAGCAAGATCGATCCGAAGCGGCGCCCCGAGACGGACACCCACGTCCAGTTCGGCGGCGGGTCGGTGGACCCCAAGACCGGGGCCATCGTGGCGATCTACGGCGGCCAGGACGCGACCAAGCACTTCACCAACAACGCCAACCCCACCGGTGCGCAGGTCGGTTCGACCTTCAAGCCGTTCGTACTGGCGGCGGCGATGGAGTACGGCAAGCGGGACCCCGCGCTCGGAGAGGACCAGGGCCCGTCGGATCGTACGCAGGTCTCGCCGCTCAGCATCTACAACGCCGACAACAAACTGAAGATCAAGAAGTACAACGGCGAGATCTGGACCGACGAGAACGGCAAGGAGTGGCTGCAGGCCAACGACGGCGGTGAGTCGAAGGGCAACATCACCCTTCGCGAGGCGATGCAGTGGTCCGCCAACTCCCCGTACGTACAGCTCGGCATGGACGTCGGCACCGACAAGGTGAAGGACGTCGCCATGGCCGCGGGGCTCAAGGACGACGAACAGATGGCGGATTCGCATGTGCCGTCGTTCTCCATCGGTACGTCCTCGCCCAGTGCGATCCGCATGGCCGGCGCGTACGCGACCTTCGCCGCCAGCGGTATGCAGCGCGAGCCCTACTCGGTCACCGAGGCGAAGAAGGGCGGCAAGACGATCTACCGGCACAAGGACGTCGACAAGCGTGCCTTCGATCCCGCGATCGCCGACAACGTCACCGACGTCCTGAAGAACGTCGTCGAGAAGGGGACCGGTACCCCCGCGCAGCTCCCCGGCCGGGACGTGGCGGGCAAGACGGGTACGACGGACGACAACAAGTCGGCCTGGTTCGTCGGCTACACGCCGCAGCTGTCCACGGCCATCAGCATGTACCGGCTCGACGACGATGCGACGAACAAGAACCGCAAGTTCGAAAAGATGTACGGCACGGGTGGCGAGAAGACGATCCACGGTGCGTCGTTCCCGGCCCAGATCTGGCACGACTACATGCTGGGTGCGCTGAAGGGGAAGCCGGCCCTGACGTTCCCGGAGCCCGGCCCGATCGGTGACACGGTCTACGGCGGCGGTGCGCAGAGCCCCAGGCCGACGCCCACCGCGCCGACGACGCCGTCGCCGACCAAGTCGGTGACCGAGTCGCCCTCGACGAGCACCACTCCGTCGCCGCCCGACCCCGGCGAGACCTGCGGTACGTGGGACTGGGACTGCCAGCACAGCAATGGCGGGAGCAGTACCGGCGCGAACGGCGGAGACACCGGTGGTGGCAGCACTCCGCCGACGACCCCCGAGCCACCGACCGGAGGGAACGCGAACGGCGGCAACGGGAACGGCGGCAACGGGAACGGCGGGAACGGCGGGAACGGCAACGGCGGAATCTTCGGCGGGACGGGCGGATAGCATCCGCACGGCCCGGTGGGCCGACCGGTCATGAGGGCCGCCGCACCACACGGTGCGGCGGCCCTCGTCGTTTCCACAACCCCGTACGGCAGGATGAGCGCATGCCAAGCGCAGAAGACACGAGTGTGCACCAGCAGCAGGAACGGTCCGTCGTGCGGCCCACGCACCAGGACGAGGTCGCCGCGGCCGGCAGCGAGCTGATCGGCGGGCGGTCGGGACGCTGGACACGGCCCGGCAGCGCGGCGCTCACACCCGTGGCCGTCGTCGCACTGGTGGCCCTCGGGATGTTCGCGCTGGGCATGGTGCAGAAGCTGCCCTGCTACAACTGGGCGTGGTTCAGGGGCGCGGGTTCGCAGTACACGCACGCCTGTTACTCGGACATTCCGCATCTCTTCGCCGCACGTGGCTTCTCCGACGGCCTCGTGCCGTACTTCGACCGGCTGCCCGGTGACATGCAGTACCTGGAGTACCCCGTCCTGACGGGGGTGTTCATGCAGGTCGCCTCCTGGCTGACGCCGGGCGGGTCCATTCAGCACCGCGAGCAGATGTACTGGATGGTCAACGCGGGCATGCTGATGATCTGCGCCGTGATCATCGCCGTCTGCGTCGCCCGTACGCACCGGCGCCGCCCCTGGGACGGACTGCTGGTCGCCCTCGCGCCGGCCTTCGCGCTCACCGCGACGATCAACTGGGATCTGCTGGCCGTCGCGCTGACAGCCGCGGCGATGCTCATGTGGTCCCGGGGACGGGCACTGGCGTTCGGCATCCTCATCGGGCTCGCCACGGCCGCCAAGCTCTACCCCGTGTTCCTGCTGGGGCCGGTGTTCGTCCTGTGCTGGCGGGCGGGCAAATGGCGGGAGTTCGGCATGGCGACGCTCGGGGCCGTGGTGTCCTGGCTGGTGGTGAATCTGCCGGTGATGGCCTTCGCACCCGAGGGCTGGAAGAAGTTCTACACATTCAGCGAGGAACGGGGCATCGACTTCGGCTCGTTCTGGCTGATCATCACCCAGCGCACCGGCGAGAGCATCGAGGTGTCGACCGTCAACACCGTCTCGACCCTGACGACGGTCCTGCTGTGCGCGGGCATCGGCGCGCTCACCTTGATGGCGCCGCGCAGGCCGCGCTTCGCGCAGCTCGCCCTGCTCGTCGTCGCGGCGTTCATCCTCGTCAACAAGGTCTACTCGCCGCAGTACGTGCTGTGGCTGATCCCGCTGGCCGCCCTGGCCAGGCCGCGGTGGCGCGACTTCCTGATCTGGCAGGCGTGCGAGGTCATGTACTTCCTGGGGATCTGGATGTACCTCGCGTACACGACGAGCGGGGACAAGCACCAGGGGCTGCCCACGGAGGGGTATCAGCTGGCGATCGCCCTGCATCTGCTGGGCACGCTGTACCTCTGCGCCGTGGTCGTACGGGACATCCTCACGCCGGAGCGGGACGTCGTACGGCGCGACGGGTCGGACGATCCGTCCGGCGGGGTGCTCGACGGGGCCCCGGACGTGTTCGTGCTGGGGCGGGCGGCGCATCCGTCGCAGCCTGCCCACCCCGCGGTGGAAGTGCCGCGGGTGGAATGGGGCGCGGCGCGCGGACCGGTCGCCGACTGAGGCCGGGGTCTCTCCCGTCCGGAGAGACCCCGACGCGCCGGAGAGGACCTAACGGTCGACGAGGCGGTCGAACTGGGTGGTCGTGTGGCGCAGATGGGCCACCAGCTCGTCGCCGACCTTCGGCTCCTGGGCGTCCGACGGGACGAACAGGATCGACACCTGCATGTGCGGCGGCTCGGCGAACCAGCGCTGCTTGCCCGCCCAGACGAACGGCGACAGGTTGCGGTTGACGGTGGCCAGGCCCGCGCGGGCGACGCCCTTGGCGCGCGGCATCACACCGTGCAGGGCCTTCGGGGCCTCCAGGCCCACGCCGTGCGACGTACCGCCGGCGACGACCACCAGCCAGCCGTCCGAGGCGGCCTTCTGCTGGCGGTAGCCGAAGCGGTCGCCCTTGGCCACGCGCGTGACGTCCAGGACGGCACCCCGGTACTCCGTCGCCTCGTGGTCGCCGAGCCACAGCCGGGTGCCGATGCGGGCGCGGAAACGGGTCTGCGGGAACTGCTGCTGGAGCCGGCCCAGCTCCTCGGCGCGCAGATGGCTGACGAACATGGTGTGCAGTGGCAGCCGGGCCGCGCGCAGCCGGTCCATCCAGCCGATGACCTCCTCGACCGCGTCCGAGCCGTCCGTCCGGTCCAGCGGCAGGTGCAGGGCGAAGCCTTCGAGCCGTACGTCCTCGATGGCGGCGTGCAGCTGCCCGAGCTCCTCCTCCTTGACGCCGTGGCGCTTCATCGAGCTCATGCACTCGATGACGACCCGTGCGCCCACCAGGGCGTGCACGCCGTCCACGGAGGACACGGAACGGATGACCCGGTCGGGCAGCGGCACGGGCTCCTCGCCCCGGCGGAACGGGGTGAGGACCAGGAGGTCGCCGCTGAACCAGTCCTTGATGCGGGCGGCCTCGTAGGTGGTTCCGACGGCGAGCGTGTCGGAGCCGAAGCGGATGGCCTCGTCGGCCAGCCGCTCGTGGCCGAAGCCGTAGCCGTTGCCCTTGCAGACCGGGACGAGGCCGGGGAACTGGTCGAGGACGGATTTCTGGTGCGCCCGCCAGCGCGCGGTGTCGACGTACAGGGAGAGCGCCATGGCCGGTCCGGAACCCTTCTGGTGGCTGCTGTGTGGGAGGTGTGTGGAGCCGAAGTCCCCATTGAAACCAATGAAGCCGGTTTCGTCAGCGGGGCGGTGCGTATCGGACTACGCGTATCAGCGGCGCGACATGTAGATGTCGAGCGCCTTGTGCAGCAGCTTGTTCAGCGGGAAGTCCCACTCCCCGACGTACTCGGCCGCCTGCCCGCCGGTGCCGACCTTGAACTGGATCAGGCCGAAGAGGTGGTCGGTCTCGTCCAGCGAGTCGGAGATGCCGCGCAGGTCGTAGACGGTGGCCCCCATGGCGTATGCGTCGCGCAGCATCCGCCACTGCATCGCGTTCGAGGGCCGGACCTCGCGCTTGTGGTTGGCGGACGCGCCGTAGGAGTACCAGACGTGCCCGCCGACGATCAGCATGGTCGCGGCCGCGACGTTCTCGCCCTCGTGCCGGGCGAAGTAGAGCCGCATCCGGTTGGGGTCCTCGTTGTTGAGGGCCGTCCACATGCGCTGGAAGTAGCCCAGCGGACGCGGCCGGAAGTGATCGCGCTCCGCCGTGATCTCGTACAGCCGCTGCCACTCGTCGAGCTCGGCGTAACTGCCCTGGACGACCTCGACGCCGGCCTTCTCGGCCTTCTTGATGTTGCGTCGCCACAGCTGGTTGAAGCCCTTGTGGACGTCTTCGAGCGACCGGTTCGCCAGCGGCACCTGGTAGACGTAGCGGGGCTGTACGTCACCGAATCCGGCGCCGCCGTCCTCGCCCTGCTGCCAGCCCATCTTCCGCAGCCGGTCTGCCACTTCGAAGGCACGCGGCTCGATGTGGGTGGCCTCGACGTCGCGCAGACGCTTCACTTCCGGGTCCTGGATGCCCGACTTGATGGCGGCCGCGTCCCAGCGACGGATGATGACCGGCGGGCCCATCTTCACGGAGAAGGCGCCCTGTTGCTTGAGATGCGCCAGCATCGGCCGCAGCCAGTCGTCCAGGTTCGGGGCGTACCAGTTGATGACCGGGCCCTCGGGCAGATAGGCGAGGTACCGCTTGATCTTGGGCAACTGCCGGTAGAGCACCAGGCCGGCGCCGACGAGCTGTCCGTTCTTGTCGAACCAGCCGAGACTCTCCGAGCGCCACTCCGCCTTCACGTCCGCCCATGCCGGGACCTGCATGTGACTCGCCGCGGGCAGGCTCTGGATGTATGCCAGATGCTGCTCTCGGCTGATGGTCCTCAGGGTCAGGCTCATGCGGGGCGCTCCTCGGCAGGTGTGTCCCCATCGGTCAGGGGCTCCGGCTCTCGCGCCGAAGCCTACTGTGACCGACGAGTGCGCCGTCTGGCCCTATGGGACCTTGCGGCTCCGCCGCCGTCGCGACCCGGGTCGCCGGGTCCTTGTACGGGGAACGGCGCGAGGCCCCTGTGTGGTTCCTCGCGCCGTCCGTTTGTCGTGTGCCGGTCGTGGATCACCTGCTGTCTGCAGTGCGTCAGCCCACCAGGCCGCCGAAGAGGCCGCCGTGGGCCATGCCCAGGAAGAAGCCGATGGCGGCTGCGCCCATGCCGATGATCAGCGGGAACCGTTCGCGCGTGGTCACCGAGATGTACTGCCCGTACGCACCCGTGAGGATCCCGATGAGTCCGGCCCACGAGCTGATCAGATGCAGGTTGTGGAACATCGCCGTCACGAAGGCCAGCACGCCGAGGATCAGCGTCACCGCGACCAGGGTCTCCTGGAGCGGGTGGGTCTTGCCGTCCGTGGCGAGAAGGGAGACGGGGGGACGGGGTCGTATTGCCTGTGCCATGGAGTACCTCCTGGCCGAAAGGGGCGCGCCGTGTCGCCGGTCACACCCGATGTGTCCAGATTGCGTCTCCTGGCCACCGGATTTCAACCGGAAGCCGGTGTGCGGGTACTCTGTACGGTCTGCGGCGGTGTCTGCCCAGGCCAGCACATCAGCCCCTTCTCGATGGAGGGCGTTGTCAGTGGCGGCTGTTTTACTCGGAGACACTGTTGCTTACGCATCACGACCCTCCTGCCACGGAACGACCGTGGCCGCTGAGTCCAAAGGAGGTGGGTTCCACATGCGTCACTACGAGGTGATGGTCATCCTCGACCCCGATCTCGAGGAGCGCGCTGTCTCCCCGCTGATCGAGAACTTCCTCTCCGTCGTCCGTGAGGGCAACGGAAAGGTTGAGAAGGTCGACACCTGGGGCCGTCGTCGTCTCGCTTACGAGATCAAGAAGAAGCCCGAGGGCATCTACTCGGTCATCGATCTGCAGGCCGAGCCTGCGATCGTCAAGGAGCTCGACCGCCAGATGAACCTGAACGAGTCGGTCCTCCGGACCAAGGTCCTCCGTCCCGAGTCCCACTGAGCATCTAGCTCAGTGGTCATCGGGTTCGAGTAGCAGCAAGCAGCCAGAAGCAATCCCCGCCGAGAGGTTCATCCATGGCAGGCGAGACCGTCATCACGGTCGTCGGCAATCTCGTCGACGACCCCGAGCTGCGCTTCACCCCGTCCGGTGCGGCGGTCGCGAAGTTCCGTGTCGCGTCCACTCCCCGCATCTTCGACCGGCAGACCAATGAGTGGAAGGACGGCGAAGGCCTGTTCCTCACCTGCTCGGTCTGGCGGCAGGCGGCGGAGAACGTCGCCGAGTCGCTCCAGCGAGGCATGCGCGTCGTCGTGCAGGGCCGGCTGAAGCAGCGGTCGTACGAAGACCGCGAGGGCGTCAAGCGCACGGTCTACGAGCTGGATGTCGAGGAAGTCGGCCCCAGCCTGAAGAACGCCACGGCCAAGGTCACCAAGACCACCGGTCGCGGTGGCCAGGGCGGCCAGGGTGGATACGGCGGTGGCCAGCAGGGCGGCGGTAACTGGGGCGGCGGTCCCGGTGGCGGTGGCCAGCAGGGTGGTGGCGGCGCTCCCGCCGACGACCCGTGGGCCACGAGCGCGCCGTCCGGCGGTCAGCAGGGCGGGGGCCAGCAGGGCGGCGGAGGCGGCTGGGGCGGAAGCTCCGGTGGCTCCGGCGGCTCCGGCGGCGGCTACTCGGACGAGCCTCCCTTCTAGGGCAGCTCGTACCCCCACTTCTTGATCACACAGGAGAAACACCATGGCGAAGCCGCCTGTGCGCAAGCCTAAGAAGAAGGTCTGCGCGTTCTGCAAGGACAAGACCCAGTACGTGGACTACAAGGACACGAACATGCTGCGGAAGTTCATTTCCGACCGCGGCAAGATCCGTGCCCGCCGCGTGACCGGCAACTGCACGCAGCACCAGCGTGACGTCGCCACGGCAGTCAAGAACAGCCGTGAGATGGCGCTGCTGCCCTACACGTCCACCGCGCGATAAGGGAAGGGTGACCGAATCATGAAGATCATCCTCACCCACGAGGTCTCCGGCCTCGGTGCTGCGGGCGACGTCGTCGACGTCAAGGACGGGTACGCCCGTAACTACCTGGTTCCGCGTGGCTTTGCCATCCGCTGGACCAAGGGTGGCGAGAAGGACGTGGCGCAGATCCGCCGCGCCCGCAAGATCCACGAGATCGCCACGATCGAGCAGGCCAACGAGATCAAGACCAAGCTCGAGGCCGTGAAGGTTCGTCTGGCTGTTCGCTCCGGCGACGCCGGCCGTCTCTTCGGCTCCGTGACCCCGGCCGACATCGCCTCGGCGATCAAGGCCGCCGGTGGCCCCGACGTCGACAAACGTCGCGTCGAGCTCGGCTCGCCGATCAAGACGCTCGGCGGACACCAGGTGTCCGTGCGTCTGCACCCCGAGGTCGCTGCGAACCTCGGCATCGAGGTCGTTGCTGCCTAAGGGCACAGCTCACCTGAGCAGCTGAAGGGCCGCACCCCACGGGGTGCGGCCCTTCAGCGTTTCGGGCTCCGCCGTCCTGGTCCGGCTTCACGTGGTCCCGTTTCACGGTTTTACGGTTTCACGTGAAACGGGACCACGGCCGGTGGCCCAGCGAATGGACCACGGCCGGTGGGTCAGCGGGTGGCACCGGTGACGATCCACTTGCCTGAGCGGGTGCGCAGCCAGAGCGTCACCATGCGGACGGTCATCATCAGAGCCATCGCCCACCACAGTGTCGTCAGGCCGCCACCGATCACCGGCACCAGCAGAGCGACCGGGGCGAAGACCGCGAGAGTGACGAGCATGGCCCACGCCAGGTACCGCCCGTCTCCGGCTCCCATCAGCACTCCGTCCAGGACGAAGACCACGCCGGCGATTGGCTGGGACAGCGCCACCACCAGCAGCGCCGGGAGCAGGGTGTCCTGCACGGTCCGGTCGCTGGTGAACAAGGGCACGAACAGTGGGCGGGCAAGCACGATCAGCGCCCCGAACACCACCCCGGAAACGATGCCCCACTGCACCATGCGCCGGCATGCCTCGCGTGCGCCCTTGGCGTCATCGGCTCCCAGACAGCGGCCGATGATCGCCTGACCGGCGATGGCGATGGCGTCGAGAGCGAAGGCCATCAGGCTCCAGAGGGAGAGAATGATCTGGTGCGCGGCGATCTCGGTGTCGCCGAGGCGGGCGGCGACGGCTGTGGCGATCATCAGGACGGCACGGAGCGACAGCGTACGGACCAGCAGCGGAACGCCTGCCTGGGCGCTGGCCCTGATGCCCGCGGCATCGGGACGCAACGAGGCGCCATGCCGTCGCGCCCCCCGTACCACCACGATCAGGTAGGCGACGGCCATCGAGATCTGCGCGATCACGGTGCCCCAGGCCGATCCGGCGATACCGAGACCGGCGCCGTAGACCAGTCCCGCGTTGAGGGCTCCGTTGGCCGCGAAGCCTCCGACGGCGACGTACAGCGGTGTCCTGGTGTCCTGCAGGCCACGGAGAACTCCGGTCGCGGCCATCACCACGAGCATGGCCGGGATGCCGAGGCTGGAGATCCTCAGATACGTGGTCGCGTAGGGGGCTGCCGTGTCGGAGGCTCCGAAGATGTCCACCAGCCAGGGGGCCGTGGGAAGAGCGACGGCGATGACGGCGATGCCCAGCAGGAGCGCCAGCCAGATGCCGTCCATGCCCTGTCGGATCGCGGAGGCCAGATCGCCCGCCCCGACCCGACGTGCCACCGCCGCGGTGGTGGCGTAGGCGAGGAAGACGAAGACGCTGACGGCGGTGGTCAGCAGAGCCGCGGCGACGGCCAGGCCGGCCAGCTGCGGGGTGCCGAGATGGCCGACGATCGCACTGTCGACCATCACGAAGAGCGGCTCGGCGACGAGTGCGCCGAAGGCAGGGACGGCGAGCGAGATGATCTCGCGGTCGTGCCGTCGACGACTGGGCGGCGGGGGTGCCGGGGCCTGGATCATGGGGGTCAATCTAATCTTCCACAGGTAATGGATGCAATGGACTAGTAGTCCTTACACTTGTTGAGGGTCGGCGTTCTCCCGTGTGCCGTTTGTCGTGATCTTGTGCTGACTCGGAAAGTTTTTCTCCCCCACAGCCCGTGGATGGGGAAAGCCCAGGTCAGCGCGCTGATGGTGTAGGTGCTATGAGTTTGTCCACAGTGCTGTCCCCCGCTCCGTGCACAGGTTCTGCAGAGTTCTCCACAGCATCTGGTCGGTCGTCCACATGCCCTGTGGATAACCAGATTGGCTGACGGTGCCGGGCGGCCTACCGTGGACCGGCGCCCGCACCCCGTTCCCGTCTTGGAACCAGCAGAACTCGACGCGCCGGAACCGGAGTCGGGCGTCTTGTTTGTCGGTGCTGTGCCGTAAGAAAGAGTGGCATGGCGAGGTCCGCGGAGCGGACGGGAGGAGGTGGCCCGGTGAGCATTCCCGAGCCTTTGGACGACCCCTGGGCCGAGACCGGTCCCAGCGACCGTCTGCCTGTTTCCCGGCAGCGCCGCGGTGAAGGCCGGGACCGCGGCGAGCAGCACGATCGCGGCAGGGAGAGCGGCGGTTGGGAGGGCGGCTCTCCCGGTTTCGAGCGGGTACCGCCCCAGGACCTCGATGCCGAGCAGTCGGTCCTCGGTGGCATGCTCCTGTCCAAGGACGCCATCGCCGATGTCGTGGAGATCATCAAGGGCCACGACTTCTACCGCCCCGCGCACGAGACCGTCTACCAGGCGATCCTCGACCTCTACGCCAAGGGCGAGCCGGCCGACCCGATCACGGTGGCTGCCGAGCTGGTCAAGCGCGGTGAGATCACCAAGGTGGGCGGAGCGCCGTATCTGCACACCCTCGTCCAGTCCGTGCCGACCGCGGCCAACGCTTCGTACTACGCGGAGATCGTCCACGAGCGGGCGGTCCTGAGGCGGCTCGTCGAAGCCGGTACGAAGATCACGCAGATGGGATACGCGGCCGACGGCGATGTCGACGACATCGTGAACTCCGCGCAGGCCGAGATCTACGCCGTCACCGAGCAGCGCACCAGCGAGGACTACCTCCCGCTCGGCGACATCATGGAGGGCGCGCTCGACGAGATCGAGGCGATCGGCTCGCGCAGCGGCGAGATGACCGGGGTGCCGACCGGCTTCACCGACCTCGACGCTCTGACGAACGGCCTGCACCCGGGCCAGATGGTCGTCATCGCGGCCCGTCCCGCCATGGGTAAGTCCACGCTGGCCCTCGATTTCGCACGGGCCTGTTCGATCAAGAGCAACCTGCCCAGCGTGATCTTCTCCCTCGAAATGGGGCGCAACGAGATCGCGATGCGTCTGCTCTCCGCCGAGGCGCGGGTGGCGCTGCACCACATGCGCTCCGGCACCATGACCGACGAGGACTGGACGCGACTGGCCCGCCGGATGCCGGATGTCTCGGCCGCCCCGCTCTATATCGACGACTCCCCGAACCTCTCCATGATGGAGATCCGGGCGAAGTGCCGTCGTCTCAAGCAGCGCAACGACCTCAAACTCGTGGTCATCGACTATCTGCAGCTGATGCAGTCCGGTGGCTCGAAGCGTGCCGAGAGCCGTCAGCAGGAAGTTTCGGACATGTCCCGAAACCTCAAGCTGCTGGCGAAGGAGCTTCAGCTCCCGGTCATCGCGCTCTCCCAGCTGAACCGTGGTCCCGAGCAGCGCACGGACAAGAAGCCGATGGTCTCCGACCTGCGTGAATCCGGATCCATCGAGCAGGACGCCGACATGGTGATCCTGCTGCACCGCGAGGACGCGTACGAGAAGGAGTCCCCCCGCGCCGGTGAGGCCGACCTGATCGTGGCCAAGCACCGTAACGGTCCGACGGCGACGATCACGGTGGCCTTCCAGGGCCACTACTCGCGCTTCGTGGACATGGCGCAGACCTGACGGCACCTGTTGCAGGGGCTCAGATTTCGTGTCCTGATCTCACACGCGATGTTCAGGTGGAGTCCTACAGGACACGGTCCTGAGACCGGCGGGTTGCGGGCAGGCACTCGGCGAGCAGGTCGACGACGTCGCGCCAGGCTCGCTGCGCGTGCTGCGGGTGGTAGCCGACGCCGGGGAGCACGGTCTGGTCGACCGGCGGGTGGTGGAAGGCGTGCAGGGCTCCGCCATAGAGCACGAGACGCCAGTCGACGCCCGCGGCCTGCATCTCGGCGGTGAAGGCGTCCCGTTGCTCAGCGGGCATGATCGGGTCCTCCGATCCGACCCCGGCCCACACGGGGCAACGGATGCGCGCCGCCTCGCCAGGTCGGCCCGTGGTCAGTGCGTTGACCGTCCCGATCGCCCGCAGGTCGACGACGTCGCGCCCGAGTTCCAGCGCGATCGCGCCCCCGGTGCCGTAGCCGATGGCGGCGATCCGGTCGGGGTCGGTCCGCGGTTCGGCACGCAGCACATCGAGTGCCGCATGGCCGATGCCCCGCATCCGGTCGGGGTCGGCTAGCAGGGGGGTCACGTGCGCCAGCATCTCCTGTGGGTCGGTGAACCAGCGCCCGCCGTTGATGTCGAAGGCCAGCGCCACGTACCCCAGTTCGGCGAGGGCGTCGGCCCGGCGGCGCTGGAAGTCGTTCAGGCCCGGCCCTTCGGGCCCGATCAGGACTGCGGGCCGGCGGTCGGCACCGGCGGGGAGCGCGAGGTGCCCGATCATCGTCAGGCCGTCGGCGGGGTATTCGACCGTGCGCGTGGTGACCGTCGCCATGAGGCTGGACTGTAGGTGATTGTCGAGCCCGGCCGGGCCGGTCTTCACCGTCGGCAGAACAGCGCGGGTGCGGGCCGCCATCGAGGGAGTCCTGTCCGACCACAGCCACTTCGCCCGAGGCGGCCGTGCCGGTCGCAGGCAGAGGAGATGACACGTCCCCGAGACAGCACCTCGGGCCTGCGCGGCGGTGACGGGACTCGCGGTTCAGCGCATCCATCTTTCCGGACAACGGCTCGCCGGACGTGCCCGGCTCAGCGGCCCACTGCGGTCTCCCGGTCGATGCGTGACAGCTTCTCGGGATTGCGGACGGCGTAGAGCCCGGTGATGAGGCCACCTTCGAGGCGTACCGCCAGGACGGCGTCGATCGCGCCGCCCGTACGCAGGATCAAGGCCGGGTAGCCGTTGACCTGGGCCGACTGCAAGCTTGCGGAGGTGAGCCTGCTCAGCACGTCGGCCACCGTTCCAGCACCCACGACGGGCTCCAGTGCGGCCTGTACGACTCCGCCGCCGTCGGTCAGCAGTACGACGTCCGGGGCGATCATGTCGAGCAGTCGCTGAAGGTCGCCCGTTTCGACCGCCTGTTGGAAAGCCGCGAGCGCGCTGCGCGTCTGGGCCGGGGAGACGACCTCGCGCGGTCGGCGTGCCGCGACGTGGGCTCGTGCGCGGTGGGCGATCTGCCGGACCGCGGCGGGAGTCTTGTCGACGGCCTGCGCGATCTCGTCGTACCCGAGATCGAAGACCTCGCGCAGCACGAATACGGCCCGCTCGGTCGGTGCGAGGGTCTCCAGCACGAGCAGCATCGCCATGGAGACGCTGTCGGCCGGCTCGATGTCCTCGGCGACATCGGGCGCTGTCAGCAGGGGCTCGGGCAGCCAGGGGCCGATGTAGGACTCCTTGCGCCGACGCAGCATACGCAGCCGGGTCAACGCCTGGCGCGTGGTGATGCGGACAAGGAAGGCGCGTGGGTCCCGAACCGTGTCGTGGTCGATGTCCGCCCAGCGCAGCCAGGTCTCCTGAAGGACGTCCTCGGCTTCGGCGGCGGAGCCGAGCATCTCGTAGGCAACGGTGAACAGCAGGTTGCGATGGGCGACGAACGCCTCGGTGGCGGAGTCCGTACCCCCGGCGCGAGGGCCGTGCCCGGTCACGCCGGTCGCTCGCTCGGTGCGCTCGTCCATCATCGGCTCCCGCCTGTCGCGTCTCTTCTCCGTGTCACGCACAAGTCGCCGCTTCTCGCTCTCCTGTGACACAGGAGCCCGGTGGCCTTCGTCACACCGCCGTGCTGTCACAGGGCCGGGGCGGCAGGCGACTCATGGGCATCAGGGCGCTGCGCGGACGATCCGCGCGGTACACGCTTCCACGAGCGAGGACGTTGTGATGGAACCCCGTATGAACCTGTTCGCGAACGAGACCGGCGCCAAGATCGGCAAGCGGATCTACGCGGTCAGTCAGGTGATCCAGGAGTCGCCGCTGCCCAAGCCCACCCAGCAGCTGGTGCAGCTGCGCGCCAGCCAGATCAACGGCTGCGGCTTCTGCGTCGACATCCACGGCAAGGACGCCGCAGCCGCCGGCGAGACCGCGGCCCGGCTGAACCTGGTCGCCACCTGGCGTCACTCCACCGTGTTCACCGAGGCCGAGCGCGCCGCGCTGGCCCTCACCGAGGAGGGCACCCGCATCATCGACAGCTACGAGGGCGTCTCCGACGCGACCTGGGCCCAGGTCCGCAAGCACTACGACGACGACCAGGCCATCGCACTGGTCTCCCTGATCGCCATGATCAACGCGACCAACCGGCTCGGCGTGATCCTCAACAACCAGGGCGGCGCCTACGAGCCCGGCGATCTCGCCACCGTCGCCGGCTGAACACCATCGATGCCGCCGGGCCGGCCCTCGATCACTCGATCCGGACCGGCCCAGCGGCAGGGCCGCCTCACCCCGCCGACGTCGATCCCCTGCGACGACTCGTGTTCGAGCCCGTGCACTTGGCCTCAAGTGCAGCTGACGTAGGAGAGTTGGTGACCATGGCACATTCCCCGATCTCGTTCAGCCTGCGGCCGGTACAGCTCCGATGAGCGAGTGGGCACACGCGGGCTCGCCGACGGGATGCGCTCCGCCATCGCCGGGCACGGTCCGGGTGCGGTGAAATGGACTCGCCACCGCCTCGTTCTGCGGGTAGTTGTTTGAGCATGACCTTCTCACCCGAACAGTTGCTCCCCGGGACGCAGCGTGCTCTGCTGCACCGCATCGCCACCGCGCAGTCGGAGGGCCGCGCGCCCTCGCTCGTCGCCGCGGTGCAGAGGCAGGGGCAGACCGTCTGGAACGGCTCCCGCAGTTGCGTGGACGGGCATGCCCCGGACGCGGACACGCAGTTCAGGATCGGGTCCCTCACCAAGACCTTCACCGCGGTGCTGGTCCTGCGCCTGCGTGACGAGGGCCTTCTGGACCTGGACGATCCGCTGGAGAAGCATCTGCCCGGAACCGGCGTCGGTGGCGTGACCATCCACCAACTACTGGGACACAGTGCGGGACTTGGTGCCGAGTCACCCGGGCCCTGGTGGGAGCGGACCCCGGGCACGCTGCGGCCCGAGTTGGCCGACGTCCTCGGCGAGCAGACGCGGATGCACCGTCCGGGTCACCATCACCACTACTCGAACCCCGGCTACACGCTGCTGGGCGCGCTGGTCGAGCAGGTGCGCGGGGCGAGCTGGGCGGAGGTGCTGCGACGCGAGATCCTGGAACCGCTCGGCATGCACCGCACCGGCCTCCACCCGCAGTCACCGCACGCAGGCGGCTGGGCCGTGCATCCCTGGGCCGATGTCATGCTGCCCGAACCGGCCGAGGACCTCGGGCTGATGGCTCCGGCCGGTCAGCTCTGGTCCACCACCGATGACCTCCTGCGCTTCGCGACCCTTCTGGCCGAGGGGAACGACCGGGTGCTCTGTGCCGCCTCCGTGGAGCAGATGCGTGAGCCGTCCGCGCCGACCGAGTCCGGCGACTGGCAGTCCAATTACGGTCTGGGCCTTCAGGTGGTGCGCAGCGGCAGCCGCACGCTCTTCGGGCATACGGGCTCGCTGCCCGGCTTCCTGGCCGCCCTGTGGATCAGCATCGAGGACGACGTGGTGGCGGTCGCGCTCACCAACACGACGGCGGGACCGATGATCGGTGGTGTGGCCGCCGACCTCGTGGACATCGTGGCCGAGGCCGAACCCCGCATTCCGGAGCCCTGGCGCCCGCTGCCGGAGGTGGATGCCGAGCTTCTCGCGCTGACCGGTCCCTGGTACTGGGGCACGCGCTCGAACGTCCTGCGGATGGCCTCGGACGGTGGGCTGGAGCTTGGGCCCCTGCAGGGCGCCGGCCGCGGTGCCCGGTTCACCGCACAGTCCGATGGCACCTGGATCGGCCTTGACGGCTACTACGCGGGGGAGACGCTGCGTGTGGTCCGGAACAGCGACGGCAGCGTGAACCATCTCGATCTGGGCTCGTTCGTCTTCACTCGGGAGCCGTACGACCCGGCAGCGGCCGTTCCCGGCGGTGTGGACGAGGGCGGATGGCGGGGCCTGGGGGCCTGAGCATCACGTTTCACGTGAAACGGGAGGGGGCGGGCCGGTTCGGGACGCCAACTCCCTTTCCGGCGGGGTACGGAAGCGTGGCGCGACCCGTGCCTGCCCCGCCCATCGCGAAAGCCAGGATGCTGCCGTCTCGATCGCGGTCGGAGGCATCCCGGCCGACGTCGGACAGCAGCCGCCGGACCGGCTCACATCGGCTCGTTGGGCCCAGCCGTACGACGGCCGCGTCGGCCACGGGCACCGGGGATGCGGTACGGACGGGGTCAGAGCGCGAGCTTGAAGCCCACATGGCTGGCGGTGAATCCGAGCCGCTCGTAGAAACGATGGGCATCGGTCCGGGTCGCATCGGACGTCAGCTGGACCAACTGGCAGTCCTGGCGGCGGGATTCGTCCACGGCCCACTCGATCAGCAGGGTGCCGAGGCCGCTGCCGCGCTCGTCGGCGTGGATGCGTACGCCCTCGATGACCGAGCGGGTCGAGCCGCGCCGGGAAAGCCCGGGAATCACGGTCAGCTGAAGGGTTCCGACGACGCGGCCCTCGCGCACCGCGACAACCAGATGCTGGTTCGGATCGTCCACCAGCCGCCGGAACGCGGCGTGGTACGGGGTGAGCTCATCCGGCGACTCACGCTGTGCACCCAGCGGATCGTCGGCGAGCATGGCCACGATCGCGGGGATGTCGTCGAGGGCGGCCGGACGTATTTCGAGATCGCTCATGATCGGCAGGGTACGCAGATCATTCGGGTGGTGCGGGATTTCATCGGGCCTCGTGGGCCCCTCCGCGACCACGCGTGACTCACGCGATCTGCACGGGGGCCTTCAACTCCTCGACCGCCCTGACCAGCGGAGCCAGTTCGGGGCTCTTCGCGGCTTCGTCCAACGCGGCACGCAGCGCGCTGTCATTGGTCGGCCGGGCCTCGGCGAGCAGGGTGAGGCCGGCCTCGGTGACATCGGTGTAGATGCCGCGGCGATCGGTGTCGCAGAGATACCGCGTCAGCAGTCCGCGGTCCTCCAGGCGGGTGACCAGGCGGGTGGTGGCGCTCTGGCTGAGCACGACGGCGTCTGCGACCTGCTTCATCTGGAGATGCCCACCGGGGCCGTTGTGCTGTCTGCTCAGGACGCCGAGCAGGGAGAACTCCCGCACGCTGAGCCCGTGCCCGGACTGCAGCGCCCGCTCGATACGGGCCTCGATCTTTCCGTGGAGCAAGGAGAGAGCGCACCAGCCCTGGGAGAGGGCGGTCAGTGCGGGGTCTGTCGCTGTCATGGGGTCTCTCCTCCGTGTCGGAGCCGCTTGCCACCAGGATAGGCGACTGCCGCAATAGCCCGCGCTTGCAATTAATTGGCGTCTGCAATTATTGTGGACGCTCGTAAGGCGCAGACGCAATCTTCAGGGAAGGTGAAACCCATGCCGCTCGCGCTCCTAGCCCTCGCCATCGGGGCTTTCGGTATCGGGACCACCGAGTTCGTGATCATGGGGTTGCTCCCCGAGGTTGCTGCGGACTTCCAGGTCTCGATCCCGACCGCGGGATTCCTCGTCACGGGATACGCCCTCGGCGTCGTCCTCGGTGCCCCGGTGATGACGGCCCTCGGTACCCGGGTCACCCGCAAACGCATGCTGGTGCTGCTCATGGGGCTGTTCGTGGTGGGCAACGTCGTCTCCGCGGTCGCCCCGGTCTTCGGTGTGATGCTCGTCGGCCGGGTGATCGCCTCACTCGCCCACGGCGCCTTCTTCGGCATCGGAACGGTCGTCGCGGCCGATCTGGTCGCTCCTCGGAAGAAGGCCGGCGCGATCGCCATGATGTTCACCGGCCTCACCGTGGCCAATGTCGTCGGTGTACCGCTGGGCACCTACATCGGACAGAGTGTCGGCTGGCGGACCACGTTCTTCGCCGTCGCCGCGATCGGCGTCATCGGTCTTCTCGGCGTCGCCAGGCTCGTCCCCGAACAGCCGCGGAACGAGGGCGTACGGCTCCGCGACGAACTGGCCGCGTTCCGCAATGTGCAGGTCCTGCTCGCCATGGCGATGACCGTGCTGGGCTTCGGCGGGGTCTTCGCCGCGATCACCTACATCACCCCGATGATGACCGAGATCGCCGGATACTCCACGTCGTCCGTCACCTGGCTGCTGGTCCTGCTCGGACTGGGCATGGTGGGCGGCAATCTGATCGGCGGCAAGTTCGCCGATCGTCGTCTGATGCCCCTGCTGTACGTGTCGCTGGGCGCGCTCTCCGTGGTACTTTCCCTGTTCACCCTGACCGCTCACAACAAGATCGCCTCGGCCGTCACCATCGTGCTGATCGGCGGCCTGGGCTTCGCGACCGTACCGCCGCTGCAGAAGCGGGTGCTCGACCAGGCGGCCGACGCTCCGACCCTCGCCTCCGCGGCCAACATCGGTGCCTTCAACCTCGGCAACGCGCTCTCGGCGTGGCTCGGTGGCATCACCATCGCGGCAGGCCTCGGCTACACCGCTCCCAATTGGATCGGCGCAGCTCTGGCAGCCTCCGCCCTGGCCCTCGCGGTCGTCTCCGGTGTGCTGGAACGCCGCACGGTCACGCCCAGCCGACTGGTCGCCCGGCACAGCCCTGAGCCGGCTCTGACCCCCGCGTCCCGGAGCTGATGTCCCCTCCCCGCAGAGCACAGCGCCACACCGCGGCGCATCATTTCGCACCACCTCGCACCAAGGAGTCACCCCATGAGCACCACCACCGTCGCTGTCGCCCCGCTGACGACCCCGGACGCCGAAGCACTGATCGACGCGGCGCGGACCGCCGCCGAGGCCGCCGGCGTCGCGGTCGCCGTCACCGTCCTCGACGCGGGTGGCCACCTGCTGGCCTTCCGGCGGGACGACCGGGCCGTCCTCATCGCCGGCGAGACCAGCACCCGCAAGGCGTACACGGCCCTCCAGCTCAACGCCCCCACGGCCGACCTCGTCGACGCGGTCCAGCCCGGCGGGCCCTTCCACACACTGCCCACCGCCCTCGACCGGCCGCTGCTCTTCATCGCCGGCGGCGTTCCGGTGCACCGCGGCGGCCGGCTCATCGGTGCCATCGGCGTCGGCGGAGGTGCTCCCGACCAGGACCACGGCTTTGCGACGGCCGCCGTGAGGGATCTCGCCTGACGCATCGCCTGACGCACTCGCCGAGCCCTTGGCCTCCGATGACGGCATCCGGCCGCGCGGGTGCCGGCGGTCAGCCCGTCGCCACGGTCAGCGGGGCGTAGCGACGGGTCCAGTCGCCCGGCAGGTCCGAGGCCCCGAGCGTCATCACCGTGGTCGAGGAGCCGGGCCGCAGTCCGCGCTCCTCGAACCAGTCGAGCAGCTCGGTATGGCGCGCGTCGACGTCCACGCGCAGGGGCAGATCCGTCGCCTCCGCGAGAGAGGCGACGAGCGCCTGAGCCGTCGCGGTGTCGCGCGCGATCAGCGGACCGACCACATGTGTCCGTTCGCTCGGCCACGCCGCCGCGTAACCGATCAGACGCCCCTCGTCCTGTGCGACCCGGATGTGGTCGGCGTACGCGGGCAGCCGGGCGAGGACATGGGTCCGGTCGGTACCGAAGACGTCCGAGTCCAGCCGGACCATGGCGCGCAGGTCCTCCGCCGTGGCCGGGCGGACGGTCACGGCGGAGGACCTGTCGCCGGCCGGCCGGAAGGAGCCGGTGACCCGCTGGGAGCGGCCCACGACCGAGAAGCCGATCTGCTCGTAGAGCGGTTGCCCTGCGGATGTTGCGTAGAGGCTGAGCGGTGTGCCTCCGGACTCGGCGATCACATGGTTCATCAGATGCCGCGCGATGCCCTGCCGCGCGTATCGCTCCGCGACGAGCAGCATGCCTATGGCGGCCAGCCGTGGGCCGTAGGACGTCACCACGCAACTGGCCACCAGCCCCTTGCCCCCGGGGTCGTCCACGCCGTAGCCGGTTCCGGCGGCAAGAAGCAGGCCCCACCTGTGCTCATCGCGTGGCCAGCCACGGTCCTCGCAGAGATCGGCGCAGGCGACCAGGTCACCCGGGGTGAGGCGCCGGACAGGCAGTTCGGCGATCGGACGGGGCAGTGAGCTGGGCATGGAGGTCAGGCTGTCCGACGAGGTGTTCGCTCGTCCACTCCTTTACCGGCTCCTTTACCGGCTCCGGCCGAGCGGCGCAGCCGGCGGCCGCGCCGGGTGGGCCCCCAGGGCTTCAGCACTGATATCGCGGTGATGAAGAGGTACGTCGCCGTTGCCACTGACGGAGCGACCACCAGGTCGATATCGACGGCGCCACGTGCCGCGGCCTCGTCGATGCCGGGCCGCAGGGAGAAGACGGACAGTGCCACGGTGATCAGGGTGAGCCAGAACTTCGTTCAGACCCACCGGTGCCTGGCCAGCCCCCATGGTGTGCCGAGTGCCAGGACGAGACCGCTGAACAGCGAGAAGAGGGCGACCGGTACGACCAGCCAGTCGCCGAAGATCTTCATGGCGCGGGTGGCGGCCTGTGCGGTGGTGGGGTCCGCGGTGGAGAAGGCCGTGATGCCGAGCGCCAGCAGTCCGACGGTCAGTCCCAGCCAGCCCACGGATACCGCGACGTGCGCCACCAGGAGGCTGCGGCGGGCGGAGCGTTTGAGTGGTTTCACGTGAAACACGGTGCCGGGAGCGGAGCGATCGGGCGTCTGACCGCGGGAGTAATCGCGCGTACTAGCCTCGGCGTACAGCACGCACTCCTCTGCTGCTGCCTCCGGCAGGTGAGTTGCCGCCTCGTCGGGTACTGATGCGTTCATGGGTGGCTGTCCTGGGTTCACGGCCGGCCCTTGTCCGTCGCAAGGCATCCTGGGCCGAGGGACTGCGGGCAGTGGCCGACCGGCGATCGTCAGCAGGACTCGAGTGCGTCCGCGGGCAAGGGGGCTGCGGGCCGCGCTGGTGCGTAAGGCGATCACGAGATGTACGAGGCGAGGCACAGTATGGATGCTCCGGCCACCGGGTGGACCGAAGACGGAACGGACAGATCTCCCGACGCGGCCCTGATCCATCGCACCCTGACCGAGATATCGCCCGTAGCGGATCAGGCGACCTCGTACTTCTACGCGCTGCTCTTCGTGCGGCACCCGGAGCTGCGTGACCTGTTCCCGGTAGCGATGGACGTTCAGCGCGACCGCCTTCTCCGCGCGATCCTCACCGCGGCCGACCGGCTGGACGATCCGCGAGCGCTGGCCGAGTACCTCGGCGAACTGGGCCGGGGGCACCGCAAGTACGGCACGTCGCCCGTGCACTATCCCGCAGTGGGGGAGGCGCTCATGGGCGCCCTGAGCCGCTACGCGACCACCACTTGGGACGGGGAGACCGAAGCGGCATGGGCGCGCGCCTACACCGCGATATCGCAGATCATGATCGACGCCGCCGCCGAGGACGAGCAGCAGGCCCCTGCCTGGTGGCACGCGGAAGTGGTGTCCCACGACCTCAGGACCCGTGACATAGCGGTGCTCACGCTCCGCCCCGACCAGGCCTACCCCTTCCTCGCAGGCCAGTACACGGCCGTGGAGACCCCGTGGTGGCCCCGGAACTGGCGGCACTATTCCTTCGCCTCGGCACCCCGCCCCGACGGTCTGCTCACCTTCCACATCAAGGCGGTCTCGGCCGGCTGGGTCTCCAACGCCCTGGTGCACCGGGCCCGGCCCGGGGACATCCTGCGACTCGGCCCGCCCACAGGATCGATGACGGTCGACCACTCCACCCACAACGGTCTGCTCTGCCTGGGCGGAGGCACGGGCATCGCACCCATCAAGGCGCTCGTCGAGGATGTCGCGGAGCATGGCGACCGGCGCCCCGTGGAGGTCTTCTACGGGGCACGCAGCGATCACGACCTGTACGACATCGACACGATGATGCGGCTCCAGAGCACCTATCCCTGGCTCGCGGTGCGGCCGGTGGTCTCCACCGGACCGCGAACGGGAGGGGGCCTGATGAGGGGACTGCTGCCCGAGGCGGTGCGGGAGTGCGGCCCGTGGCACGAGTACGAGGCCTATCTCTCGGGCCCGCCCGGCATGATCCGCAGCGGCGTCGACACGCTCAGAGGCATCGGCATGCCGGCCGAGCGCATCCGGCACGACTTCGTGGAGGACCTGGCCGCGACCGGCCCCGCCTGACCGCGGCGGCTGTCATCGGCCCCGGAGCGGCGGCGGTCAGCCCAGGTCGGGCGCGTGCATCGCGCGTACGCCCTCGATGTTGCCGTCCAGGTAGTGCCGCAGCGACAGCGGCACGAGGTGGACGGCGGCGATGCCCACCCGGCTGAACGGCACCCGCACGATGTCGTACTCCCCGCAGGGAGCGTCGATCTCGGGGCCGTGACGCCGGGACGGGTCCATCGAGTCCAGCCGGCAGACGAAGAAGTGCTGGACCTTCACGCCCTTCACCCCGCCGCCCTCGATGTGCTCCACGGTGTCGACGAAGCAGGGGACCACATCGGTGATCTTGGCGCCGAGCTCCTCGTCCACCTCGCGGTGCAGGGCGTCGACCACGGTCGCGTCCTCGGGCTCGACCCCGCCACCGGGCGTGAGCCAGTAGGGATCCACCCCGGGCTTGGTGCGCTTGATGAGGATCAGGTCGTTGCCGTCGAGCAGGATGGCGCGTGCGGTGCGCTTGACCACAGGACGTTCGGTCATGGCAAGAGCGT
This sequence comes from Streptomyces sp. NBC_00984, assembly GCF_045162475.1. Taxonomy (NCBI): domain Bacteria; kingdom Bacillati; phylum Actinomycetota; class Actinomycetes; order Kitasatosporales; family Streptomycetaceae; genus Streptomyces; species Streptomyces sp. NBC_00984. Next base: position 4,532,012 of record NZ_CP108734.1, on the reverse strand, counting down.
GGCCCGCGGGACCGGTTCTGAAACACCGGACCGGTGCCGGGCCGTCCTGCGCTCACCAGTCGGCGGCGGCGCGCAGCAGCCACTCGTGCGCCCGCGCGATGTGGGGCAGCGCGAGCGTGCCGGTCCGCACGGCCAGGAAGTAGGTGCGCAGGGGAGGTACGGGAGGGTCCAGGAGGGCCACGACCTCACCCCGCTCCAGTGCCCTCTCGCACAGATAGCGCGGCAGCACGGCGAGCCCGGCGCCCGCCGCGGTGCACTCCAGGACCGCCCGGAGGTCCGGCACGATGACGGTCCCCGCGACGGCGGGCCGGCTCTCGAAGACGGCGGCCCAGTAGCGGGAGACGAGCGGCAGGCTCTCGTGGACCTCCACGATCGGCAGCTGGTCCAGCACCACGGGTCCCTTGTGCCGCAGGGTCCCGGGCCCGAGGCGCCCGGCCCAGCGCGGCGCGGCGACCAGGACGTGTTCCTCGTCGCAGAGCGGAGTCGCGGTGAGCAGCCCACCGCGCGGGCGGGTCGTCGCGATGGCCAGATCATGGTGTCCGGCGGCCAGCCCCTCCAGCGTCTCCTCGGCGTCGGCGAAGAACGAACTGCGCAGAGCCAGGCCCTGGCCGACGAGCGGGGTGAGCGCGGGCAGGGCGCGCATCGAGGTGAACTCGGGAGGTCCGGCCAGATGCAGGGTCCGTACGCCCGACTCCTCGTCCAGCTCCGTCTCGGTGATCTCGATCAGCGCGTCCAGATGCGGCGCTGCCCGGTGTGCGAGCTCGTCGCCGATGGTCGTCGGGGTCACGCCGCGGGCCCTGCGCAGGAAGAGGGGGCGGCCCAGCTGCCGCTCCAGGGTCCGGATCTGCGAGGTGACCGCGGGCTGGGAGAGACCGAGCAGGGCAGCGGCCCGGGTGAAGGAGCCGGCCCGGTGCACCGTGACGAACGTGCGCAGCAGGGCCAGGTCCATGTCCTGTCCTCCCACCCTCGCGACGCTTCGGACCCGTACAACTATAAATATGTCGATAGGTCGCTGTCGCTACCGTGATTGGACACTGACGGAGAGTCAACTAGCCTGGTTCAGGCGGTTCTTCGCAGGAGGAACCGGGGCGGTCCGAGCCACGAGGGGGGAGGCTCGGACCGCCGTACCCGGGTCGTTCAGTGCTCGCCCAGCGCCGCGTCCAGCGCCCGTTCCACATCCGCCACCAGGTCCGCCGGGCTCTCCGCGCCGACCGAGAGGCGGATGAAGCCCTCGGGTACGGCGTCACCGCCCCAGCGCGCCCGGCGCTCGGCGGTGGAGCGCACACCACCGAAGCTCGTCGCGTCGTCGACCAGCCGCAGCTCGGTCAGGAAGCGCTCGGCCCGTTCGCGGTCGGGCAGGACGAACGACACCACGGAGCCGAAGCGCCGCATCTGCCGCACGGCCTTCGGATACGAAGGGTCGGTGGGCAGCCCGGGATACCGCAGCCCGGTCACCTCCGGCCGTTTGCCGAGTGCCTCCGCCAGCGTCAGGGCTGTGGCGCACTGCCGGTCGATCCGCAGCTCCAGCGTGGCCAGCGACCGGTGCGCGAGCCAGGCCTCCATGGGGCCCGGGATGGCGCCGACCACCTTGCGCCAGCGCCGTACTCCCGCTGCCAGCTCCGGATCACGGCAGGTCACATGGCCGAGCAGGATGTCCCCGTGTCCGGTCAGGCCCTTGGTGTCACTGGCCACCGAGAAATCGGCCCCCAGCTCCAGCGGGCGCTGGCCGAGCGGTGTGGCGAGGGTGTTGTCGACGGCCACCAGAGTGCCGGCCGAGTGCGCCGCCTCGACGAGCCGGCGCACGTCGCAGACGTCGAGCCCCGGATTGGACGGGGTCTCGATCCACAGCAGCTTCGCGCCTTCGAGGACCGCGAGCTGGGCATCGCCACCGGTCGGCGCGGTCCGCACCTCGACGCCGTACGCCTCCAGCTGCGCCCGCACCAGCGGCAGTGCCTGATAGCCGTCGTCGGGCAGCACGACCACGTCGCCGGTACGTGCCCGGGACAGCAGCACGGCCGAGATCGCCGCCATCCCGGAGGCGAAGACCGTGGTCTCGACGGGCTCCCCCGGTGCCTCCAGTTCACCGATGGCGCGTTCCAGAAGGGTCCAGGTCGGATTGGTGTCCCGGCCGTAGGTGTACGGACCGGTCGGTTCACCGGAGAGGTGGAAGTGCGCGGCGAAGACCGGACCGGGCAGGGTGGGCTCGAACTGCTCCGGTTCGGGCAGCCCGGCCCGTACCGCCCGGGTTCCGTCACCCATGGTGCTCATACCGCTTCCTCACTTCTCTCTCCGGCGTGCCACCGGGTCCTGCCTGCACTGTTCCAGTAGGTGCCGGGTCAGTCCTCGTCGGGCAGGACCACGTTCAGGGCCCACGACACGATCGAGATGATCAGGCCGCCGAGCACGGCGGTCCAGAAGCCCTCGACATGGAAGCTCAGGTCGAACAGCCCGGCCAGCCAGGAGGTCAGCAGCAGCATGAGCGCGTTGACCACCAGCGTGATCAGCCCGAGCGTGAGGATGAAGAGTGGCAGGGTCAGCAGCTTCACGATCGGCTTGACCACGAAATTCACCAGGCCGAAGAGCAGGGCGACCACGACCAGCGTGAGCGCCTTGCGCCCGGTGCTGCCACCGGTCAGCGTGATGTCCTGGATCAGCCAGATGGCCACGGCCAGCGCACCTGCGTTGGCGATCGTCTTGACTACGAAATTCTTCATGTGTCTGATCGTGGCAGACGTGATCGGTGGCGGACACCGGCAGTACAGAGGCAAGGGGCGGACAGGCCATGAAGGCATTCAGACTGGACGAGCTGGAGGCGGAACGGGCCGCCAACGACGGCGCGTATCTGCAGTTCGTGAAGGAACGGAACATGTCCGTCGGCCTGTACGCGCTGGACGCCGGTGAACTCGACCCGCAGCAGCCGCACAACCAGGACGAGGTCTACCTCGTCGTCAGCGGCCGCGCCTCGATCACGGTCGGCATGGAAACCACGCAGGTGGGCAGAGGAAGCGTGGTGTACGTACCGGCCGGTGCCGCCCACAAGTTCCACCACATCACCGAGGACCTGCGGGTGATGGTGGTCTTCTCCCCGCCGGAGAGCTGAGCCGAACCGCCGGAGGGCGGGGGTCCGGTCTCAGGGATCCCTCAGGGGTCGGTCAGGGGACTTCAAGGGCTGCGCGGCCCCCGTCGGCCCCCTCCGCGGCTCTAGCATCGAAGCAGGAACCCAAGGAGAAGAGGTAGCGACGATGGCCGTGCGGGAGATATTCGCTGGGATGCCCTGGTGGGTGAAGTGGATCGCGGTGCCGGTCATCGCGATCGTCGTGTTCGGCGGTCTGATCGCCAGCGTGATCGGGTTCGTGATCGGGCTGCTCTTCAAGGTCCTGATCTTCGTGATCCTGATCGGTGGGCTCGTCTTCGTCGTACGCAAGTTCATGTCGTCGTCCTCTTCGCGCGGCGACTGGTAGGACGATCGGAGACCGGCCGGGGCGTTAGCCCAGCTGAGCTAAGCGGAAGGCGAAACGACGCCCCTCGCGGACCCGGCCGATACAGTGGCAGTTCGCTGCCACCACCTGGGAATTAACAGTCCGTCACCACGCTGACCAGTGGTTTGTACGGCGTTCGGTCTCCGGACCCCAGCCATGCGGCAGCCCGTGGGGGCGGCCCCCACAGGCGGGCTGACCACCCGTCACCATGCCTGGGGGTGACTGTTGACCACGGCATCGAGCACTGCTGCCCCGACGCTGATCGGTTCGGTGCAGCGAGCGCTGAGGCTGCTGGAAGCCGTGGTCGCCCATCGTGACGGGGCGCCCGCGAAGCAACTGGCCAGGGAAGCGGGCCTTCCTCTTCCCACGGCCTACCATCTGCTGCGCACCCTGACGCATGAGGGCTATCTGCGCCGGGAGAACGGCGTCTTCCTCATCGGGACCGCGGCCGAACGCCTGGTCGGGGAAAGGACGCTGCAGAGTCGCCGCGGCAGAATGGCCGAGTCGCTCGGCCGCTGGCGCGACATCATCGGCGCACCGGTGTACTGCGCCGTCTACCGCGAGGGCGAGATCGAACTCATCGCGGTCGCCGACACCCCCGCCAACCCCGCCGTCGACGAGTGGGCGTCCTTCCGGGAGACCGGGCATGCCCACGCGATCGGCCAGTGTCTGCTGAGCCAACTCGACGAGAAGGCCCGCGAGGACCACCTGGACCGTCACCCTGTGCGTCCGCTCACCCGCTACTCGGTGAAGGACCGTGCGGCGCTCCTGGAACGACTGCGCTCGATGAAACGGATGGAACCCGTCATCGAGCGGCAGGAATACGCCTTGGGCACGGTCTGTGCGGCCATCCCGATCACAGCCGGATTCACCGCCGCCGCGATGGCGATTTCCGTACCCTTGGAACAGGAAAGCCGGTTGCTCCCCGCAGTCGAACAACTACGTGGCGAAGTGGCCAACCTCTTGCGTTCGCTCGTGTTCTCTATCAGTATCTGAAAAATCACTCCTTGTGATCTGCTATCGCGTGCACCACGATGGCGTCAATAGGGCCACGGGGGATCATTCCTGGCCAGATTCATCTACTGCGGGGTTGAACGATGCGCGAGTCGGTTCAAGCTGAGGTCATGATGAGCTTCCTCGTCTCCGAGGAGCTCTCTTTCCGGATCCCGGTGGAGCTCCGGTACGAGGTCTGCGATCCGTATGCGATCCGGATGACCTTCCATCTGCCCGGTGACGCCCCCGTCACCTGGGCATTCGGCCGTGAGCTGCTGCTCGACGGCCTCAACAGCCCCAGTGGTGACGGTGATGTGCACATCGGACCCACCGAGCCCGAGGGGCTTTCCGACGTACATATCCGGCTCCAGGTCGGCGAGGACCGGGCCCTCTTCAGGGCCGGTACGGCACCACTTGTGGCGTTTCTCGACCGGACCGACAAGCTTGTGCCGCTTGGGCAGGAGTGCACGCTGGGTGACTTCGAGGGCAACCTGGAGGACGCCCTGGGCCGGATCCTTGCCGAGGAACAGAACGCCGGCTGACAAGAACGGCGCCGCCGACCGGCTCGCCGGTCGAACACGGTACCTGCCGAATGGGTGAATTGTTCACCTGACGGAGACGTTCAAGGCTTCGTCCTACGACGACGGCCTTTCCCGGCCCGTACGGGTGCCGAAGCTCCGGCTTCCGCGCCGAGCCCTGTGCGGTCCGCGGAGACGACCAGCGCAGCGAGCACCGTCGTCACCGGCACCGAGGCGACCAGTCCGATCGAGCCGACCAGCGTTCGTATGATCTCCTCCGCCACCAGCTCGCTGTTGGCCACCGTCCCCACGCTGCTCTGCGCGATGGAGAACAGCAGCAGCAACGGCATTGCGGCGCCCGCGTAGGCGAGCACCAGCGTATTGACGACCGAGGCGATGTGGTCCCGTCCGATCCTGATGCCTGCCCGGTAGAGGCCCCGCACACCCAACGTCGGGTTCGCCTGGTGCAGTTCCCAGACCGCCGATGTCTGGGTCACGGTCACATCGTCGAGGACGCCGAGCGAACCGATGATGACACCGGCCAGCAGCAGACCGCTCATGTCGATGTGCGGGTACAGGCCGTGGATGAGGCCGGTGTTGTCGTCGGTGTTGCCGGTCAGGCTCGCCCAGCCGATGAAGAGCGATCCGAGCAGCCCGATCAGCAGCAGCGAGATCAGCGTGCCGATCACCGCGACCGAGGTGCGGGCGGTCAGGCCGTGGCACGTGTAGAGCGCGATCAGCATGATCGCGCTGGCCCCGACCACCGCGACGAGCAGCGGATTCGAGCCCTGGAGAATGGCCGGGAGGATGAACAGGGTCAGCACGGCGAAGGACACGGCGAGCGCGACCAGCGCCATCACCCCGCGCATGCGGCCCACCGCGACCACGACCAGGGCGAAGATCCCGGCCAGCAGGGCCATCGGGAACTTCCGGTTCACGTCCGTCACCGAATACTGCAGATCATGGGGCGCGTCGGGGGCGTACGCCACGACCACGCCCTGACCCTCGCGCAACTGGCGCGGTGCGTCCGGCGGGACGACCTCGGTGAAGGTCCGGCCCTTGTCGTGACCGGTCGTCACCTCGATCGTGGACTTCTTGCACAGTCCCTTTCCGCTTCCCGAGGGCGGTGAGGTGTCCCCGCCGACGGGCATCTGGACCACGTTCACGTCCTTGCAGCCCACCATGTCGACATTCACCACCTTTCCCTGCTGGGTCTGCCGGTCGAATCCGACGCCGGTCCGCTCGTGCGGCGGCGCACCACCCGGCCAGAGCGCCACCAGACCGACGACGACGGCGGTGGCGAACGGGATCAGTACGGCCGCGATGACCTTGCGCAGATGTTTGGAGACGGGCGCGGCAGGGCCGTGGCTGTGCGAGTGGCCGTGCTGATGGCCCTGCGGTTCATGCTCGATATCGAGGGACGTCACCGGCCGATCATCGCAAGAAGGGACGGGCCCTCTGTTCATTACGCCGGACGGGGCGCTAGCGTGGAGGAACCTTTGCACACGCGGGAGCTCGGAGCACCGGGCTGAGAGGGCGCTGATATCCGTACGTCCGTACGGGACAGGCTGCGCCGACCGCCGAACCTGTTACCGGGTAATGCCGGCGTAGGGAGTAGGTCTCATGACCACAGCGGACGCACGCACGCCTGCCTCGAACCAGAGCGACGAGGCCGGGAAGTCCATCGGCTGGCACAAGGGGTACGTCCAGGGCTCGCGCCCGGACCTCCGGGTGCCGGTCCGTCAGGTGCACCTCACCAACGGCAAGGACGTGACGCTGTACGACACGTCGGGGCCGTACACCGATCCCACCGTCGAGACCGATGTCCGCCGCGGGCTCGCACCGCTGCGGGAGAACTGGATCGTCGCCCGCGGTGACACCGAGGAGTATCCGGGCCGCCCCGCCCGCCCCGAGGACGACGGGCTCAAGCACACCTCGCCGCGCGGTGGACTGCGCAACCTCGACGCGGTCTTCCCCGGCCGCCCGCGCCTGCCGCGCCGCAGCCGGGACGGGCAGCCGGTGACCCAGCTCGCGTACGCCCGCCGGGGCGAGATCACCCCGGAGATGGAGTACGTGGCCATCCGGGAGAACGTCGAGCCCGAGGTGGTGCGCGAGGAGATCGCGGCCGGCCGGGCCGTGCTGCCGGCCAACGTCAACCACCCCGAGATCGAGCCGATGATCATCGGCAAGCGGTTCCTGGTGAAGGTCAATGCCAACATCGGCAACTCCGCGGTGACGTCCTCCATCGAGGAGGAGGTGGAGAAGATGACGTGGGCGACGCGCTGGGGCGCCGACACCGTCATGGATCTGTCCACCGGCCGCAACATTCACACCACCCGTGAGTGGGTTCTGCGCAATTCACCCGTGCCGATCGGCACGGTTCCGCTCTACCAGGCCCTTGAAAAGGTCGACGGCCGGGCGGAGGAACTGACGTGGGAGATCTACAAGGACACCGTCATCGAACAGGCCGAGCAGGGCGTCGACTACATGACGGTCCACGCCGGCGTGCGCCTGCCGTACGTACCGCTGACCGCCCGCCGCAAGACCGGCATCGTTTCCCGCGGCGGCTCGATCATGGCGGCGTGGTGCCTCGCGCACCACAAGGAGTCCTTCCTGTACGAGCACTTCGAGGAGCTCTGCGAGATCCTCGCGACCTACGACGTGACGTACTCGCTGGGCGACGGGCTGCGTCCCGGCTCGATCGCCGACGCCAATGACGAGGCCCAGTTCGCCGAACTGCGCACGCTCGGCGAGCTGAACACGGTCGCCAAGCGGTTCGGCGTCCAGACCATGATCGAGGGGCCGGGCCATGTCCCGATGCACAAGATCAAGGAGAACATCGACCTTCAGCAGGAGATCTGCGAGGAGGCGCCGTTCTACACGCTCGGCCCGCTGACCACCGATGTCGCTCCGGCGTACGACCACATCACCTCGGGCATCGGCGCGGCGATGATCGCGTGGTGGGGGACGGCGATGCTCTGCTACGTCACGCCGAAGGAGCACCTCGGCCTGCCCAACCGGGACGATGTGAAGACCGGCGTCATCACCTACAAGATCGCGGCGCATGCGGCGGACCTCGCCAAGGGGCACCCGGGGGCGCAGGACTGGGACGACGCCCTCTCCGACGCCCGTTTCGAGTTCCGCTGGGAGGACCAGTTCAATCTGGCTCTCGACCCGGACACCGCACGGGAGTTCCACGACGAGACACTGCCCGCCGAGCCGGCGAAGACGGCGCACTTCTGCTCGATGTGCGGTCCGAAGTTCTGTTCGATGAAGATCTCCCAGGACATCCGGCGCGAGCACGGCGGTTCGCAGACGGAGATCGAGGCGGGCATGGCGGAGAAGTCCAAGGAGTTCGCGGCGGCCGGCAACCGGGTCTATCTGCCGATTGCGGACTGACCGTATCCGGGAGGAGGTATCGCCCCGGGGACTCCTGTCTCCGGGGCGACCGCTCCTGCCGTCCGGCCGGTGTGTGGGCCCGGTCAGTCCAGTTCGTGCTCGGGACCGCCGAAGTCGGGGCTGGTGAAGTCCGGTGAGGTGAACGTCGGGCGGGGGCCCGCCGGGCCGTCGTCCGGGCTGGAGAAGTCCGGCCGGCTGTAGCCGATCTTCGGGATGCGGTTCGCCGAGCGGAGCGGTGTGCGGGAGGCGGGAGCGGCTCCGGGATCGGCGAGCGCGTCCCGCAGGAACGGCAGTATGCCGCGCTCCAGCAGGGCGTGGCGCCACGCCTCTCTGGCCCGTGCCACGTCCTCCGGCAATTCTTCCTCGGGGTCCTCGACGGGCTGCGACGTCGATCCGTTGCGCAGCGCGGTGATGAGCAGCCCGGCGGCGGCGACCAGGATGGCGGCGGCCGTGACCGCCGCGAAGAACCAGCCCGCGGAGACCATGGCGGAGGCGAAGGACGGCGGCGGGTCGAGCAGCCTCAGCAGGTAGCCCGCCAGCAGGAATACGAACGCGGCGGTTCCGGCGAGCACGGGTGCCAGGACCGTGACGACGGCTCCTACGCCGGCGCCCGACTGATGCGGACGGGTGGTGTCGGACCCGGGGCCCGTGTCCTGGTCCGCCTCTTCCGCGGGGCCGCGCAGTTCCTCGCGGGCCTGCACATAGTGCCTGTACTCGGTGGCGGCCGTCGAGGTGATCAGCTCCGTGGCGTCCAGCGCCATGGTGCGCAGCTGCACGGCGTTGAGCCGCTCGCCGACCGCGGCCAGATCCGGCCGTTCATGGGCATGGCGCAGTGCGTCGTCGAGGATCCGCTCGTACTCGGGGCGGTCCTCGGCCAGCAGGTGCGGAGCGCTGTTCATGTGCATCCCCCGATGCTCCGTAGGGCCTGAATGCCCGCTCGGAACGGGCAGTTGGGCGGAAACGGAGGAGAGCCTGCTACTGATACGCCGATGGTAGAGCGCCCACGGCACGGGGTGACAGGGGGTTTCCGGAAATAGGCGCAGTGGACGGCGTGGTCGGTTCGTGGATGCGTCTGCCCAGAAGAACGTCAGTCATGCAGGGGCAGTTGGACGACCAGCAGCTTTCCGGCCATGGTCACTCCGCCGTCCATGGCGATGGCGAGCCCGTCCGCGTATACGTGCGGACCTTCGACCACGGGGCCGGAGCCGTCCTCGCCGTCCTCCGAACCGACCTCTCCGAGGAGGTACGGAATGGGGCTGTGGCCATGGACGATGCGCTGTCCGCCGTAGGCCGACATCAGCTCCCGGACCGCCTGCGGACCCGACTCGTCACGGAAGGCGAACCGCTTGGTGAGCTTCCGGAAGAGGTCCCAGCACTCATCGGCGTCGTTACGCGTGAGGATGGCGTGCACGGTGTCGTTGACGTCCTCGATGGTGGTGCCGTATTCGAGGTAGGCCGTCGTGTCGGAGTGCATCAGCAGATGCCCGTCCTCCTCGACGATCGCGTCGAGCCGGGACATCCACTGGAGGTGGACGTCCTGGAGCCGCTCCATGTCGTTCTTCTGGCCGCCGTTGAGCAGCCAGGCCGCCTGGAAAGTGGCGGTGCCCGCGCCGGAGTTGACCGGGGTGTCGCTGAACCGCTTCGCGCCGAGGAGCAGCAGTTCGTGATTGCCCATCAGGGCCTTGCAGTAGCCGCCGGCGGCCGCGGCCTCGGCGGACAGGCGCATCACGAGGTCGATGACCCCGATGCCGTCGGGGCCCCGGTCGGTGAAGTCGCCGAGGAACCAGAGCCGGGCATTGCCCGCCGACCATTTGCCGTCGGCGTCGATGAGGCCCTGTTCGGCGAGGGCGGCGTGGAGCTCGTCCAGATAGCCGTGGACGTCGCCGACGACGTACAGCGGTCCGAGGCCCTGGTCCGGGACGGGCCGGGGGTCGGGGACGGCCGCGACCTGCAGGGTGTCACCGCGGTTGATCACGGGAAGATCGCGCGCGGTGGGGGTGTACCCCTCCGGCGGCTCGGCACCGGGGACGGCATTGCCCGGGTGCGGTGCCGATGGCGGCACCGGGTTCTGGGCATAGGGCGGTACGCGGAAGTCGCGCAACGTCGCAGTCCGCACCACGGGTTCCTGACCGGCCCCCTGTGTCATCGACCCCTCCACCACCGTCGCGCCGCCGTACACCTGACGGGCCCTGCTGGTCGGGGTGGTCCGCGGTGTCGTGCGCCCATCATAGGAATGCGGATCGTGCTCTGTGACGCACCAGGGGTGGTGAATCCGGACGCACGTCGGGTTCACCGGCCGATTGGTCCGAAATCGCCTGATCAATCCCCTGCCGGAGAGCGGGGTGCGCTGACCGTGGTGCGGGGTGGACGGCGTTGCGAGGAGGTCCGCACGATGAGTTCGGTCGGTATGACCTGCTCCACCGGTCCGTCCTGATCCACGCCCTCGATGGCGTCGATCAGGAGCTGGACGACCGCCGTGCCGATTCTGCGCGGCTTGAGCGAGAGGGTGGTGATGGGGGGCTCGGTCGTCGCGTACACGGTGGACTCGCTGCAGCAGACCAGCAGCAGGTCCTCGGGGACACGCAGGCCGTACCGGCGGGCCGCCGCCAGCAGATCGGTGCCGTTGGGGTCGAAGAGCCCGTAGACGGCGTCGGGCCGGTCAGGGCGGGCGAGCAGGCGGTCGGCGGCGACCGCGCCCGCGCACGGGTCGTGGGCGGGGTACGACTCGTACACCGGGTCCTGTCCCACGCGCTCGCACCAGTGGAGGTACGCGGTGGTGGAGAGGCGGGTGTACGTGTCGGTGGTGGTGCCGGTGAGCAGGCCGATGCGGCGGGCTCCGGCAGCGGCGAGATGGTCGAGCAGATCGAGCACGGCGGCCCGGTGGTCGTTGTCGACCCAGGCGGTGACCGGGAGGGTGCCGGCCGGACGTCCGTCCGAGACGACGGGCAGCCCCTGGCGTACGAGTTCCGTGACGACCGGGTCCTGGTCGGAGGGGTCGATCACGACGGTGCCGTCGAGGGCGACGTTCGACCAGACGTCGTGGCGTGAGGTGGCGGGCAGGATGACGAGGGCGTAGCCGCGGGCGAGCGCGGCGGAGGTGGCCGCTCTGGCCATCTCGGCGAAGTACGCGAATTCGGTGAAGGTGAAGGGTTCGTCCCCGTAGGTCGTCACGGTCAGGCCGATGAGGCCGGACTTGCCGGTACGGAGGGTTCGGGCCGCGGCGGAAGGGCGGTAGCCCAGGCGCTCTGCGACCTCGCGGACATGGCGGCGGGTGGCGTCCGGGAGCCTGCCCTTGCCGTTGAGCGCGTCGGAGACGGTCGTGATGGAGACTCCGGCCGCGGCGGCCACGTCCCGGATTCCCGCTCGTCCCTGTCGGCCGCCGCGCCGGGGTGTGTCCGTCCGGCTCACCTGGTGCTTCCCTGCTGCTGTCATGGCGAGCCGATAGTAGGGCTCGGAAGGGCGGTTGGCCTGGTCGCATATTCACTCGTTGACAGGCACGTTTTTGCATGATCATTCAGAGGCAAATGCCTTGCAAACCAAGGATGTTGAGGGGCCTGACCGTAGTGTGTCATGTGTCGAAGTCGATGGGCCTACTAAAGGGTCGATGTCTCGAAGAGGTCTCATCTCACCTCTTCGAGGGATGCGCGCCACGGAGTGAGCCACCGGCGCGCGCCGGAGCGGATAGCGCTCCCCCCATTCCTGGTCGCACCGGACGATTGGACCGCTCCGGCCATTCGCAGCAGCGCCCAATCCTCATAAGGTGAGCAGTATTGATGTGTACGGACGGTCGAGGAGGACCTGCGGTGAGCGAGACGAGCCCCAAGCTGCGCGCCGAGCTGGACGGCGTTCCCGCCTATGTACCGGGCAAGCCGGCCGCTGCCGGCGGACCGGTCGCGTTCAAGCTGTCCTCCAACGAGAACCCGTATCCGCCGCTGCCCGGGGTGATGGAGTCCGCCCTGGCCGCGGCTGCGAACTTCAACCGCTACCCGGACATGGCCTGCACCGGCCTGATGAACGAGCTGGCCGACCGTTTCGGTGTGCCCGTCTCGCACCTCGCCACCGGAACCGGCTCGGTCGGCGTCGCGCAGCAGCTGCTCCAGGCCACGTCGGGCCCGGGTGACGAGGTCATCTACGCCTGGCGCTCCTTCGAGGCGTACCCGATCATCACGCAGGTCAGCGGTGCGACCTCGGTGAAGGTCCCGCTGACCGACGGTGACGTGCACGACCTCGACGCGATGGCGGACGCGATCACGGACCGCACCCGGATGATCTTCGTCTGCAACCCGAACAACCCGACCGGCACCGTGGTGCGCCGGGACGCGCTGGAGCGGTTCCTGGACCGGGTGCCGGGCGATGTCCTCGTGGTGCTCGACGAGGCGTACCGGGAGTTCATCCGTGACGTCGAGGTGCCGGACGGCATCGAGATCTACCGGGACCGGCCCAATGTGGCGGTGCTGCGGACCTTCTCCAAGGCGTACGGCCTGGCGGGTCTGCGGGTCGGTTTCGCCGTGGCCCACGAGCCGGTGGCGGCCGCGCTGCGCAAGACGGCGGTGCCCTTCGGGGTCAGCCAGCTCGCGCAGGACGCGGCGGTCGCCTCGCTGCGTGCCGAGGACGAACTCCTGGGGCGGGTGGGCTCGTTGGTGTGCGAGCGCCAGCGTGTGCAGCGGACGCTGGCCGGCCAGGGGTGGAGCGTGCCGGATTCCCAGGCGAATTTCGTCTGGCTGCGGCTCGGGGACCGTACCGCCGACTTCGCCGCGGCATGTGAGCGGGCCGGCGTGGTGGTCCGGCCGTTCGCGGGCGAGGGCGTGCGGGTCTCGATTGGTGAGGACGAGGCGAACGACCTGTTCCTGAGGGTGGCGGAGTCGTACCGCAAGGAGCTGTAGGGCGGCCGCGCAGGCCGCCTGCGCGACTCGGGGACCGGGCCCCGCACCTCGTTCGAAGAGGTGCGGGGCCTTCTCGCTGTCGGGGTCCGTGTTGCTCCCGGGGCGTCTGGTTCGGGCAGATTGATCGGAACGTCCCAAGAGGGGTACCCCGCCCGAACGTCCCGAAAGTCTGTGCGCCATAATGCTTGTGAATGTGAACGCGTTCACAAGCATGTCCTGTTCCTCCCGTGATTAGTCGGATTTAAAGGGCAAACTGCCGGTGTGATTACGGCGACGTAAGGAGAAGACGACGTGGAGCTAGCTCTGGCGCCGGAAACCCTGGCGCGATGGCAGTTCGGTATCACTACCGTCTATCACTTCCTGTTCGTCCCCCTGACGATCTCTCTCGCCGCGCTCACCGCCGGCCTGCAGACCGCCTGGGTCCGGACGAACAACGAGAAGTACCTCAGGGCGACGAAGTTCTGGGGCAAACTCTTCCTGATCAACATCGCCATGGGCGTCGTCACCGGCATCGTCCAGGAGTTCCAGTTCGGTATGAACTGGTCCGACTACTCGCGGTTCGTCGGCGACATCTTCGGTGCCCCGCTCGCGTTCGAGGCCCTGATCGCGTTCTTCTTCGAGTCCACCTTCATCGGCCTGTGGATCTTCGGCTGGGACAAGTTGCCGAAGAAGATCCATCTCGCCTGCATCTGGATGGTCTCCATCGGGACCATCCTGTCCGCGTACTTCATCCTGGCGGCCAACTCCTGGATGCAGCACCCGGTCGGCTACCGGATCAACAAGGAACGCGGCCGGGCCGAGCTCACCGACTTCTGGCACGTGCTCACCCAGAACACCGCGCTCGCCCAGTTCTTCCACACCATCACCGCGGCCTTCCTGGTCGGCGGCGCGTTCATGGTCGGCATCGCCGCCTTCCACCTGGCGCGCAAGAAGCACATCCCGGTGATGCGGACCTCGTTGCGGCTCGGCCTGGTCACCGTGGTCATCGCCGGACTGCTCACCGCCATCAGTGGCGACCAGCTCGGCAAGGTCATGTTCAAGCAGCAGCCGATGAAGATGGCCGCCGCCGAGGCGCTCTGGGAGGGGCAGGACTCGGCGCCCTTCTCGATCTTCGCGGTCGGCGACGTGGCCAAGGGCCACAACACCGTGGAGATCTCCATCCCGGGGATACTGTCCTTCCTCGCGGACGACAGCTTCACTTCGTACGTCCCCGGCATCAACGACATCAACAAGGCCGAGCAGGAGAAGTTCGGACCCGGCGACTACCGGCCCAACATCCCGGTCGCGTTCTGGAGCTTCCGCTGGATGATCGGCTTCGGGATGGCGTCCTTCGCCCTCGGCATCCTCGGACTGTGGCTGACCCGGAAGAAGTTCATGCTGCCGCCGGGACTGCGGACCGGTGAGGACGAAGTGCCCCACCTGGTCCTCTTCAAGAACAAGGCCCTCAGCCCGAAGCTCGCCAAGTGCTACTGGATCGTCGCGCTCTGGACGCTGCTCTTCCCGCTGATCGCCAACTCCTGGGGCTGGATCTTCACCGAGATGGGCCGCCAGCCCTGGGTCGTCTACGGCGTGCTCCAGACCCGCGACGCGGTCTCCCCCGGCGTCTCGCAGGGCGAGGTGCTCACTTCGATGATCGGCTTCACCCTGCTCTACGCCGTGCTCGCGGTCGTCGAGGTCAAGCTGCTCGTGAAGTACATCAAGGCAGGTCCGCCGGAGCTCACGGAGGCCGACCTCAACCCGCCCACCAAGATCGGCGGCGACCATGACGACGCCGACCGGCCGATGGCCTTCTCCTACTGAGAGCAGAGGAGCTGAGAGATGGAACTCCACGACGTCTGGTTCGTACTCATCGCCGTCCTCTGGACCGGCTACTTCTTCCTGGAGGGATTCGACTTCGGGATCGGTGTCCTCACCAAGCTGCTGGCCCGCGACCGCAAGGAACGACGGGTCCTGATCAACACGATCGGGCCCGTCTGGGACGGAAACGAGGTGTGGCTGCTCTCCGCGGGCGGTGCGACCTTCGCCGCCTTCCCCGAGTGGTACGCCACCCTGTTCTCCGGCTTCTACCTGCCGCTGCTACTGATTCTGGTCTGCCTGATCGTGCGCGGGGTCGCCTTCGAGTACCGGGCGAAGCGGTCCGGCGAGAAGTGGCAGACCAACTGGGAACACGCGATCTTCTGGACCTCGCTGCTCCCGGCCCTCCTCTGGGGCGTGGCCTTCGGGAACATCGTGCGCGGCGTGAAGATCGACGCCGACATGGAGTACGTGGGCAACTTCTGGGACCTGCTCAACCCGTACGCCATCCTCGGCGGACTGGTCACGCTCTCCCTCTTCACCTTCCACGGCGCCGTGTTCGCGGGGCTCAAGACGGCCGGGGACATCCGGGAGCGGGCGGGCAGACTGGCGCTGAAGCTGGGGATCGTCACCGCGGTGCTCGCGCTCGGCTTCCTGATCTGGACCCAGCTCGACAACGGGGACGGCTGGAGCCTGCTGGCGATGATCATCGCTGTGGTGGCACTGGTCGGTGCGGTCGCCATGATCGCGGCGGGACGCGAGGGATGGTCGTTCGCGTTCTCCGGCGTGACCGTCGCGGCGGTGGTCGCCATGCTCTTCCTGACGCTCTTCCCGAACGTCATGCCGTCCTCGCTGAACGACGCCTGGAGCCTCACGGTCACCAACGCCTCGTCCACCCCGTACACACTGAAGATCATGACCTGGTGTGCGGGGATCGCCACCCCCGTCGTCCTGCTGTACCAGGGCTGGACGTACTGGGTGTTCCGCAAGCGCATCGGCACGCAGCACATCGCCGAGGCGCACTGAACGCATCTGAAGCCGGTCCGGAGGATCGCGGCCGGGGCACGACGCCTACCCTGATCCGCCGGACCGGCCCTGGTCCACCGACCGAGCTTGCCTAGGGGCTGTTTCACGTGAAACCGATCGACCCGCGTCTGCTCCGTTACGCCCGCGCCACCCGCCTCTTCCTGGCGGCCGTGGTGGCGCTCGGAGTTGTCGGGGCGGCGCTGGTCATCGCCCAGGCCATGCTCATCGCCGAAGTGGTGGTGGGCGGGTTCGAGGACGGACTGACGGTCTCCGCTCTGCGGACCCCGCTGATCCTGCTCGCCGCGGTCGCGCTCGGCCGAGGGCTGGTCTCCTGGCTGACCGAACTGGCCGCGTACCGGGCCAGCGCGGCGGTCAAGTCCGAACTCCGCGGCCGGCTGCTGGCGCGGGCCGCGGTGCTCGGCCCCGGCTGGCTGAACGGACAGCGCACCGGCTCCCTGGTGGCGCTCGCGACCCGTGGCGTCGACGCGCTCGACGACTACTTCGCGCGCTATCTGCCGCAGCTCGGCCTCGCGGTCGTCGTGCCGGTGGCGGTCCTTGCCAGGATCGTCACCGAGGACTGGGTCTCGGCAGCGATCATCGTGGTCACGCTGCCGCTCATCCCGCTCTTCATGATCCTCATCGGCTGGGCCACCCAGTCACGGATGGACCGCCAGTGGCGGCTGCTGTCCCGGCTCTCCGGCCACTTCCTCGACGTGGTCGCCGGACTGCCGACTCTGAAGGTCTTCGGCCGCGCCAAGGCGCAGGCCGAGTCCATCCGCACGATCACCTCGCAGTACCGCCGGGCCACGCTGCGCACCCTGCGGATCGCGTTCCTCTCGTCCTTCGCTCTGGAACTGCTCGCGACGCTGTCGGTGGCCCTCGTCGCCGTCACCATCGGCATGCGGCTGGTCCACGGCGAACTCGACCTCTACACCGGCCTGGTGGTGCTGATCCTGGCGCCCGAGGCCTATCTGCCGATCCGCCAGGTCGGAGCGCAGTACCACGCGGCCGCCGAGGGGCTCTCGGCCGCGGAGGAGATCTTCGCGGTCCTGGAGACCGAGCTCCGGCAGGACGGCACGGCGGACGTGCCCGGTTCACTGCGGCTGGAGCTGGAGGGGGTGACCGTGCGGCACGAGGGCCGTGCCGAACCCTCGCTGGACGGGGCCTCATTGGTGGTGGACGAAGGGGAGACCGTGGCCCTGGTCGGCCCCAGCGGCGTCGGGAAGTCCACCCTGCTCGACGTGGTCCTCGGCTTCACGCACCCCGACGAGGGGCGGGTACGCGTCGGCGGCGTCGACCTGGAGACGCTCGCGCCCGAGCGATGGCGGGAACGGATCGCCTGGGTGCCGCAGCGCCCGCACCTCTTCGCGGGCACCATCGCGGAGAACGTACGACTGGCCCGGCCGGACGCCGACGACAGCGCGGTGACGGCCGCGCTGCGGGACGCCGGGGCCTTCGACTTCGTGGCGGAACTGCCGGACGGGGTACGGACACTCATCGGCGAGGACGGCGCGGGCCTCTCCGCCGGACAGCGGCAGCGGCTCGCCCTCGCGCGCGCTTTCCTCGCCGACCGCCCGCTGCTGCTGCTCGACGAGCCGACCGCGAGCCTGGACGGCGAGACGGAGGCGGGGATCGTCGAGGCGGTACGGCGGCTGGCGGTGGGACGGACCGTGCTGCTGGTCGTGCACCGCCCGGCGCTGCTCTCGGTGGCCGACCGGGTGGTGACCCTCGAACCGGGCGCGACGGCGCGGCCGGCGATGACCGAGGCGTCCGCGGTCGTGCCGCGGCCGACGAGCGCTCCCGCCGACCGGATGGAGACGAGCGCTCCCGCCGACCGGATCGAAGAGGCAGCGGAGCCCGAGGTGCTGAGGGACACCGCGGCCCGCTCCGGCCGGGTCCTGGCACGGGTCAGGGAGGTCGCAGGGGCACAGCGCGGCCGGCTGGCACTCGCGCTGCTGCTGGGAAGCCTCGCCCTGGGGTCGGCCGTCGGGCTCATGGCCGTCTCCGGCTGGCTGATCTCGCGCGCCTCCGAACAGCCCCCGGTGCTCTATCTGATGGTCGCCGTGACCGCGACCCGCGCCTTCGGACTCGGGCGGGCCGTCTTCCGCTACGCCGAGCGTCTGGTGTCGCACGACGCGGTGCTCAAGATGCTCGCCGAACTGCGTGTCGCGGTCTACCGGGGCCTGGAGCGCGTCGCGCCCGCCGGACTGCGCCGGACCCGGCGCGGGGACCTGCTCTCCCGGCTCGTCGCCGATGTCGACGCCCTGCAGGACTACTGGCTGCGCTGGATGCTGCCCGCCGGGACCGCCGTGGTCGTCGGAACGGCGGCTGCCGGATTCATCGGCCGGCTGCTGCCGGCGGCAGGCGCCGTGCTGGCCGCCGGACTGCTGCTGGCCGGAGTGGGAGTGCCGCTGGTGAGCAGTGCCTGCTCCCGTCACACGGAACGCCGGCTCGCCCCCGCGCGCGCCGATCTGGCCACCCGGGTCACGGACCTGCTCGGCGGGACCGCCGAACTGACCGTCGCGGGTGCCCTGCCCGCCCGCGCGGAACGGACCCGGGACGCCGACGGCGTACTGACCCGCATCGCCGCCCGCGCGGCGACCGCCACCGCGCTCGGCGGCGGCCTCATCGCCCTGGTCGCCGGCCTCACCGTCGTCGCCACCGCGCTCGTCGCCCTTCCCGCCGTGCACGACGGCCGGCTCGCGGGTGTGGAACTCGCGGTGGTGGTGCTCACCCCGCTGGCCGCCTTCGAGGCCGTGACCGGTCTGCCGCTCGCCGTGCAGTACCGCCGGCGGGTCGAGCGGAGCGCGGAGCGGGTGTACGAGGTGCTGGACGCCCCGCTGCCGGTACGCGAACCCGACAGCCCGGCCGAGGCGCCCGCATCGCCCTTTCCGCTGGAGGTACGGGGGCTGTCGGCCCGGTACCCGGGAGCAGGCCGGGACGCCCTCGACGCCGTCGGCCTGACGTTGACGGCCGGCCGGCGTATCGCCGTCGTCGGCCCCTCCGGCTCCGGGAAGACGACCCTCGCGCAGGTCCTGGTCCGCTTCCTGGACGAGCGGGCCGGTACGTACCGGATCGGCGGCGTCGAGGCCCGTGCGCTGGAGGGGGACACGGTCCGGCGGTTCGTCGGGCTGTGCGCCCAGGACGCCCATGTCTTCGACAGCTCCATCCGGGAGAATCTGCGGCTGGCCCGAACCGGTGCGACGGAGGAGGAGCTGCGGTCCGCCCTCGGCCGGGCGCGGCTGCTCGACTGGGCCGACGCACTGCCCGACGGGCTCGACACCCTCGTCGGCGAACACGGCGCACGCCTCTCCGGCGGCCAGCGCCAGCGCCTCGCCCTGGCCAGGGCGATCCTCGCCGACTTTCCCGTCCTGGTCCTGGACGAGCCCGCCGAGCATCTCGACCTGGCGACCGCGGACGCCCTGACTGCGGACCTGCTGGCCGCCACCGAGGGGCGCACGACCGTGCTGATCACCCATCGCCTGCAGGGACTCGAAGCCGTCGACGAGGTGCTGGTGCTGGACGCCGGCCGGGTCGTGCAGCGCGGCTCGTACACCGATCTCGCCGCCGGGGAAGGTCCCTTGCGCCGGATGCTGGAGCGCGAGCGGGAGACCGCCCGGGTGCCGGGAGGGGCCGTGGGCGAGCGGGAGAGTGCGCGGGTGCCGGAGGGGGCCGTGGGCGTGCAGGTGTGAGCGGGGCGGCACGACAGCCGACTTTCCTCCCTAATCGGGACTAACTACTCTCGGGGGTATGCCGGAGCAGGACCCGAAGGACTCACTCGAAGCGGCTACCCGGGCGACACGCAGCCTGCAGGGCCTGTCCACGGAGATCACCGCCCGCATCCCCCAGCTGCTGGAAGCCATGCGCTCCGTCGGCGCGGGCCTGGAACTGCACTCCACCCTCGACCGGATCTGCGAGACGGCCGCCGAACTCGCCCGATCCCGCTACGCCGCCATCGGCGTCGTGGACGAGGAGGGCGAGGGGCTCTCCGACTTCGTCACGTACGGAGTGCCGGACGAGGTGGCGGAAGAGATCGGGCACCGCCCCGACGGGCACCGGGGACTGCTGGGCGCACTGATCCACGATCCGGTACCGGTGCGGCTCGCCGATCTGACGGCCGATCCGAGGTTCGCCGGTTTCCCGCCCGGCCACCCCCGGATGCGGACCTTTCTCGGCGTCCCGATCCGCGTACAGGGAGAGATCTTCGGAAATCTCTATCTGGCCGAGAAGGACGACGGCGGCGAGTTCAACGACTACGACCTGCACATGGTCCGGGTGCTCGCCACGGAGGCCGGGATCGCCATCGGCAACGCCCGGCTGTACGAGGCGGCACGCCAGCGCGAGCGGTGGATCGACGGATCGGTGGCTGTGACAACCGCCCTGCTCTCCGGCGGAGACGCCGACGACGCGCTCTCCGTCGTCGCCGAACAGGCCCGCCGGCTCGCCGACTCCGCCGCCGGGATCGTGCTGCTGCCCACCGAGGACGGCGGACTGGAAATCGTCGCCGTCTCCGCGGACGACCCCTCCTCCTCGCTCGGAGTGATCATCGGGCCCGAGAGCTCGGTGGCGGCGAAGCTGCTGGGCGGCGAGGCGGTCTTCGTGGACGATTCGGCCACCGACCCCCGCATGGTCACCACGCTGGCCCATCGGTACGGCCCGAGCATGCTGCTGCCCCTGCACAGCGGCGGGCGGGTGCTCGGCGCGCTCGCCACCCCCCGTGCCCGGGGTGGCAGGCCCTTCACGGAGGCGGAGCGGACCCTCGCCACCCAGTTCGCCTCGCAGGCGGCGCTCGCGCTGATGATGGCCGAGGCACAGCGGGACCGGGAGCGGCTGGCGGTCTACGAGGACCGGGACCGGATCGCCCGTGATCTGCACGATCTGGTCATCCAGCGGCTGTTCGCCACCGGGATGATGCTGGAGAGCGCCCAGCGCCGGTCGGTCGTGCCCGAGGTGCAGACCGGGGTCGGCCGGGCGGTCGACGAACTGGACGTGACCATCCAGGAGATCCGTACCGCGATCTTCGCGCTGCAGCAGGAACCCGCCGAGGCGCCTTCGGGGCTGCGCACCCGCGTCCTGCGCGAGATCAACATGGCGGCGGTCCCGCTGGGCTTCAAGCCCTCGCACCGCTTCCTCGGCCCGGTCGACTCGCTGGTCGGCGAGCTGACCGGCAAGAACCTCATCGCGGCGCTGCGGGAGGCGCTGTCCAATGCCTTCCGGCACGCCGAGGCGTCGTTGATCGACGTGGTCGTCGACGCGACCGCCACGCTGCCCGACGGGAGGGACGCGGTGCGGTTGTCGGTCGCCGACGACGGAGTGGGCATCCCCGGGGGCGGCCGTCGCAGCGGGCTGCGGAACCTGGCCCGCCGGGCGGAGTCGCTCGGCGGCGCGAGCTGGTTCGGGCCCGGGATCGGGGAGGACGGGGGCGGTACGACGGTGGTGTGGGAGGCGCCTCTGTGAAGGCGGCCGGGCCCTGCCTCTTCCGGAGGAGGGGGCTCAGCGCCCGATGCCGGACGCCCGGCGCTCGGCGATGATCCGCTCGATGACGACCGCGACACCGTCCTCGCCGTTGGTGGTGGTCCGGCCGGAGGCGGCGGCGAGCGCGGCCGGGTGGGCGTTGCCCATCGCGTACGACGTGCCCGCCCAGCTCAGCATCTCCACGTCGTTGGGCATGTCCCCGAAGGCGACGACCTCGGCGGGCGAGATACCGCGCTCGGCGCAGCAGAGCTCCAGCGTGCTGGCCTTGGAGACCCCGGGACCGCTGATCTCCAGCAGGGCCGTGGGGCTGGACCGGGTGAAGGAGGCTCGCTCACCGGCCGTCGTACGGGCCAGGGCGAGGAAGTCGTCCGGGGCGAGTTCGGCGTGGTGGGCGAGGAGCTTCAGTACGGGGGCGCCGGTGCCGGGCGCCTCCTCGTGCAGCAGCTTCTCGGCGACCGCGACCGAGGCACACGGGTCCAGGTGGAACGGCGGGTAGTCCGGTTCGTAGTGGATGCCGGTGGCCAGCTCGACGGCGAAGGTGGTGCCGGGGGCGGCGGCGCGCAGCGAGTGGACCACGTCGAGGGCGATGGCACGCTCCAGCGGCCGGACCTCGACCAGCTCGCCGCCGGCGTGCAGATCGGCGACCGCCGCGCCGTTGGCGCAGATCGCCAGGCCGTGGCCGTGCACATGGTCGCTGACGACACCCATCCAGCGGGCCGGGCGCCCGGTGACGAAGAAGACCTCGATACCGGCCTCCTCGGCAGCGGCGAGCGCGGCGACCGTACGGTCGGAGACCGTCTTGTCGTCGCGGAGCAGGGTGCCGTCCAGGTCGGTGGCGATCAGCCGGATAACGGCAGGCGAAGGCGAGTCGGTAGCTGAGGTCACCGGGCCATTCTCGCGCACGAGGGTGCACGGGCGTGCGGAGGGGCGCACATCTGAGGATGCGCGCCCGTGCGGAGGGGCGCACATCTGAGGATGCGCGCCCCTGACCAGGCGAACATGCCCGGTGTATATGCCAACGGTCCCGACGGCGGGCGGGTCAGTGGCCGAGCTGGGCCAGACCCTCGGTGGCGATGCGCTCGAAGACCTTCTCGTCCACCGCGAAGTCGGAGTCGGGGATCGGCAGGTGAACGACGATCTCCGTGAAGCCCAGCGCGAAGTGGGTGCCCGCGAAGTCGACGAAGGCGTCGAGGGACTGCAGCGGGCGGTCCGGGGTGAAGCCGGTGAGGAGGATCTTGTCCAGCTCGGCGACATCCCGGCCGATGGACTCGCAGGCCGTGCCCAGCTTGGTGAGCTGTCCCCGGATGGCCTCCACGGACTGCTCCGGGGTACCCGACTCGTACAGCTTCGGGTCGCCCGTGGTGACCCAGGCCTGGCCGTACCGGGCGGCGAGCTTCATTCCGCGCGGGCCGGTGGCGGCCACCGCGAACGGCAGCCGGGGCCGCTGCACACAGCCGGGGATGTTCCGGGCCTCGTTCGCCGAGTAGAACCTGCCCTCGTGCGTCACCGAGGGCTCACGCAGCAGCTGGTCGAGCAGCGGTACGAACTCGTCGAAGTGGTCGGCCCGCTCGCGCGGCGTCCACGGCTCCTCGTCGCTCCGGCGCAGTGTCGTGGCGTCGAAGCCGCTGCCGCCGGCGCCGATGCCGAGGGTGAGGCGCCCGTCGGAGACGTCGTCGAGCGTGATGAGGTCCTTGGCGAGCGTGACGGGGTGCCGGAAGTTGGGGGAGGTGACGAGGGTGCCCAGGCGCAGTCGGCGGGTGGCGGCGGCCGCGGCGGTGAGGGTCGGTATCGCACCGAACCAGGGGCCGTCGCGGAAGGTCCGCCAGGCCAGGTGGTCGTAGGTGTAGGCGGTGTGGAAGCCGAGGTCCTCGGCCCGCTGCCAGATCTTCTGTCCTTCGGCCCACCGGTGGATGGGGAGGATCACCGTGCTCAGACGCATGACCCCGACGATACGCGCGCTTCCCACTGCCACGGATACGGCGACGGAACAGATTCGGGAAGCCACGCCGACATCGCGACGGGGGCCGCTACCGTGGCGTCATGGGCACGCTGGGCAGGACCGAACTCGAGGCCATGATCGAAGAGGCGACTGTCGACGCCTACAACGAGGGCGAGCAGCTGACCGGTCTGTTCACCATGCTTGAGGAGTGCCTCGACCTGCCCTTCACCACCGCGGTTCTCGGCGTCGAGGTAACTGTGCACGGCGTCGACCTCACGCCCGACGGCAGGATCATCGCCCTGTGCTCCCGGGGCCGCGTCCGGCAGTCGATCGGCATCCTGGAGCTGCCGTTGCCCAGCCCGGCGCCCGAGGGGGCGGAGTGGATCGAGGTGTACCGCCACTGGGCCCCTTGAGGCCGGGCACCTCTCACTTCACGCGGAACTGGCTCGTACGAAAGGGCTGAACGTGGCTGAGGCCGCACAAGGCGCGCATCAGGGTGCCGGTGAACCGTCGCTCGCCGATCTCATCGAGCGCAGCGCCGAGTTGAAAGAGAAACTGGTCGCCTTCGCTCAGAGCGCCCGCTTCGACCGGTGGCTGACGCCCCTCCTGCTGGATGCCGCTGGGCCTGCAAGGCAGCTGGACGAGGGTGAGGCGATCCGGATCACCGACCACTTCATCCTGTGGTATCGGCTGCCGGACGGTTCGACCGTGGTGGACCGGTTCGTCGCCGGACGGAAGGACTTGACCGCGGCCGACCGGGAGATGCTGCTCGGCTGGCGTGACCCGGTCGAGGGCATCTTCGAGATCCAGCGCAAGGACGGGGATGCCGTCGTCCTGCTGAACCTTGTCGACGACCTGGAGTACCGCACGTACTCGAATGCCGGGCCGGCGGCGTTCCGCGGAGTGTCCAAGGGAGGATTCCTCCACACCTGCCTGGTACCCGTCCACTCGGGCGACGGGGCGTGGCTGGTGTCCGGGGCGATGTCGTACTACCCCAGGTCCAGTGCCACCGACATCGCACAGGCGGCGCTCGAACTGGCCACCGGCCAACCCGAGCTGGTCTTCCGCAACCCCGAAAAGGTCGAGCAGGGGTGGCAGCGGATGCGGGAGGACCGGGCCGCGTTCGTGGAGTTCTGCGGCAGCGACGAGCTGGTCCTTTCGCCTGCCGAAGCCGAGGACCTCCTCAACGCCCACTATCGCCACCGTCAGGAGGTCGCCGTCGCCGCACAGCCCGGCCGTGCCCCGCGCAGGCGGCTCCCCTGCCTGGACCTGCCCCTCTTCGAACTTCCGCCGGAACTGGCGGACTCGGACACCATCGGTGTCATCTACGACCAGATCGACGGGCTCAACTTCTACGTCGACTACGGGATGCTGCGGGACCTCTTCGCGGACCCCGCTGTCACGGGACGCAGGCGACACCAGGATCTGCTGCGCACGTACCTGCGTGAGGAGTCGATCGCGCCATTGCCGATCCGCCGTCTGGCCGCCGCTCACCCGGAGACCGCTGACGAGGTGTTCCGGAAGCTCCTGCGGAAACCCGGCTTCACCTGGAGCGAGCATGGTGAGAGGCTGCTGCGCCGACGCAAGCCCTGGTACTACGAGAACGAGCCCCGTCCGGGCGTTTCCGTCATCGGTGACCGCCTCAGCAGGCTCGCCGCCGGCGGCCGGTAGGCACCGTCCTGTATCGAGGAGGCCGTACAGCGGCAGCTCCGGCGCGAGGCCATCGACGAGTACATCGCCACCGCTGAAGCGGAGCACGGCCCTGTCGACCCTGCTGAGGTGGCGGACAAGGCCGAGCGCACCCGCGCCCACCACGCTGCCCACCACGGTGAGTCCGCTCCGGCGGACACCGCATGAGCGGGACTCTCGTTCTCGACAGCGAGGCCCTCTCGCTGATCAGTTGCGGAACCGCAGGAACGCGGGCGGTACGGCAGAGGTGAGCCAGACGCCGTTGGCGCTGACGTAGAAGGTGTGGCCCGCGTGGTGCATCGCGCCCGCGTCCACGGACAGGACGACGGGCCGGCCGCGCCGGGCACCGACCCTGGTCGCCGTCTCGCGGTCGGGCGAGAGATGGACGTGCGTGCGGTCCATGGGCCGCAACCCCTCGCTCCGGATCGAGTCCAGCGCGTGGCCCACCGTGCCGTGGTAGAGGTACGCCGGCGGTTCGGCCGGCGGCAGGTCGAGATCCACCGGGACGGTATGGCCCTGGCTCGCGCGGATCCGGTCGTTCTCGACGGCGAAGCGCTGCTTGTCGTTGACGGCGACGACATGGTCGAGCTCGGCCCGGGTGAGGGGGAAGTTGTTGCGGGCCACGGCCCGCAGCAGCGTGTCGATCGGCACCCAGCCGTTGGCGTCGAGCGTGATGCCGATCCGCTCCGGTTGATGCCGCAGGTGTTTCGAGAGGTACTTGGACACCTTGACGGTGCGTCTTTCATCCATACCGGCAGGGTGCCAGTGAGGGTCTTCCCGGTGCATGCGGGTTTCGCTCACGACGGGCCGAAGTAATTCTCCTCCACAGGTTTGATCCACAGTCAGTTCGACTTATCCACAGACTAATTGGTGATTCTGTGGACAAGCTAGAGTAAAATCAATCGCTTTGGGTAACTTGCTCCACTTTGAGGTTAGGTGAAACAAGTGTGTCCAATGTCCGTGATTGCACCTCGCGTTCGGCGGCTGCCGCGACGAAGGCGGAGACGTTCTCCGTGCCAACCAGCTGTCGGACAGCCCGGATCGTGCTCGGCGGCAGATCCACTCCGCGTGCCGTGCGTGACGGGGAATCCACGCCGATGGGCGTGTCCGCGCCGAGGTGATGATGCAGATGACGGGTGGCGAACGTCCTCATCGCACGGGCCAGTTCGGCGTCCACCGTCTGCTGGGCGAGCGGACGCAGTCTGCGCACCATGGCGGCAGCCTCGGCCGCGTCCGAGTCGGTCGGCGGTCGATGGCCGAGATAGCGGGCGAAGACATGCTCGGTGGTGAACTCAAGGAAACGCGAGGCGATCTGCTCGACCTGACCGCGAAGTTCCCTCAGATGCCCGGAGATTGCGCTGAGCGGCACGCCCGCCGCGTGCAACTCGACCGCCACGGCCAGCTCCTGGGGGCTCGGCACCAGGAATTCGTCGTCCCTGCCCGGAATGCGTTCGAGTACGCCGAGGTCCACCGCCTCGGCGACCGCCTCGTCGTCCGAGGTCCCGCCGAACTTGAGGTTCAGCTCGTCCCGGGTGATCCGGTCGGCCTGTTCGTCCGTCCAGGGGCCGTGCACCTCGGCGACGAGCCCGAGCACCCCGCCCAGCCCGCGGCCGGTGTCCCAGGCGTCCAGGAGCTCCTTGATGCTGGCCAGGGTGTAACCGCGATCCAGCAGATCGGCGATCTGCCGGAGCCGGGCGAGATGGGTGTCCCGGTACACATTGGCCCGGCCGCGCCGCTCCGGTGTCGGCAGCAGGCCGCGGTCCTGGTAGGCGCGGATCGTGCGGACGGTGGCCCCGCTCGCGTGCGCCAGGTCCTCGATCCGGTACTCGGCGGCGGCCTGCCGGTCCGTCGCCGCCGACGACCGCCCGGGGCCGCTCACAGCGGCGGCTTCAGCCGGGCGATCCCGCGCAGCGCGCCGGGGCTGAACCGGGACAGGAGGCGGGCCCCGCGGGCCTCCGGTGTCACCGGCACGACGGCCTGGTTGCGCACCACCGCCTTGAGGATCGCGTCGGCGACCCGCTCCGGCGGGTAGTTGCGGAGCCCGTACAGCCGGCTGGTCCGCTTGCGCAGACGCTTCTCCTCCGCGGCGTCGGCACCGGCGAAGTGCGTCGTCGCGGTGATGTTCGTGTTGACGATGCCGGGACAGATGGCGCTGACCCCGATCGACCGCTCGGCGAACTCGGCCCGCAGGCATTCGCTGAGCATCAGCACCGCCGCCTTGGAGGTGCTGTACGCGGGCAGCGCCCGGGACGGCTGATAGGCGGCGGCGGAAGCCGTGTTGACGATGTGGCCGCCCTGGCCGCGCTCGGCCATCTGCCTGCCGAAGATCCGGCAGCCGTGGATGACCCCCCACAGATTGACGTCGAGGACGTTCTTCCAGTCCTCGCTCGTGGTGTCCAGGAAGGAGCCGGACAGGCCGATCCCGGCGTTGTTGACCAGGACGTCGACGATTCCGTACTCGGCGGCGACCTTCTCGGCGAGCTTCTCCATCGCCTGCTCGTCGCTGACGTCGACCGCCTCGCCCCAGGCGGCCGGGGCACCGATCAGCCGGGCCATCTCGGCCGTCCTGGCGGCTCCCTCCGCGTCCCGGTCCACGGCCACCACCCGGGCACCCGCCTCGGCGAACGCGAAAGCGGTGGCCCGGCCGATGCCGCCGGCCGCGCCCGTCACGAGGACCAGCCGGCCGCCGAACCTGTCCGCGTACGCCCCGGTCGGCGCGGTGTCCTGCACCGGGCCGCCGTTCTCCTTGGCCGCCTCGTTCGCGGCGACGAACTCGCTTATCCAGGCGGCGAGCTGGTCCGGCCTGGTGCGCGGCACCCAGTGCTTGCCGTCCAGTGACCTGCGTACCAACTGGGGTGCCCACAGCTCCAGTTGGTCGTACAGCTTCTCCGAGAGGAAGATGTCGCCGGTCGGCGTGATCAGCTGGACCGGCACATGCGCGTAGGCGTCGGTGCGTGGTCGGCTCAGCCGGGTGCGGACGTTGTCGCGGTAGAGCCAGGCGCCGTGCGCCGCGTCGCCGGGCAGTGAGGCTGTCGGGTAGTCGCCCGTCGGTACCTTCTCCAGCCGCTGGAGTATCCGCGGCCACTGCCTGCCGAGCGGGCCGCGCCAGGCGAGCTCGGGCAGGACCGGCGTATGCAGCATGTAGACGTACCAGGACTTGGCGCCCTGGCCGAGCAGCTGGCCGACCCGGCGCGGGGTGGGCCGGGTCATCCGCTGTTTGATCCAGTGCCCGAAGTGGTCCAGGGAAGGGCCGGACATCGAGGTGAACGAGGCGATCCGGCCCTCGGTCCGCTTGACCGTGACGAACTCCCAGGCCTGGACCGACCCCCAGTCGTGCCCGACGAGATGCACCGGCCGGTCCGGACTCACCGCATCGGCGACGGCCAGGAAGTCGTCGGTGAGCTTCTCCAGGGTGAAGCCGCCGCGCAGTGGCTTCGGGGCCGTGGACCGGCCGTGCCCGCGCACGTCGTACAGCACGACGTGCCACTGGTCGGCCAGCTGCCGCGCCACGTCCGTCCAGACTTCCTTGCTGTCCGGGTAGCCGTGCACCAGGACGACCGTCGGCCGCCCCTCCTCGCCCAACTCGGCGACACACAGCTCGATTCCGCCCGTGCGCACCCGGCGTTCGCGCGCCCCCGGCAGGCTCCGCAGATTCATGCCGCCACCCTTTCCTCGGCCCAGCGCCGCACATGCGGCAGATCGTCGTCCAGCCAGAAGGCGCTCTGCTCGGGGTTCTTGGAGTCGGTGACCACCAGGATCTCCTCGAACTTGGCACCCGTGCCGCGGAATCCGAGATGGGGCTCGACCGCCCACAGACCGGGCTGCGGCGGATGGTCGGAGAAGCGGTACGGACTCCACAGCGGCGACCAGCCGTCCCGGTGTCCGTGCAGCGCGTCGCTCATCAGCCCCTTGAGGGACTGGGTGCCGAAGCCGAAGACATGTGGGGACCAGCGGCGTTCGGCGACGCGGTCGACCTTGTGGGCGATGACACCGAAGGGGTAGGCGCGGTGCCTGTTGGCGTACCCCTGCCTGATCATCAGGCGTTCGACGTCCTCGTATATCTCGCGCAGCGAACGCCGCTCGCGCACCTCGCGCAGTATCAGCTCGCGGTGGGCTTCCAGGTCGGCCAGCAGCTTGTCGTGCAAGGGGTTGAGCCCGAGACAGCCGGAGTAGCCGATGTCGGCCGTGAAGCCCTTGTACACCGGAGCCATGTCGAGGATGAAGGGCATCCCCGGCTCCAGCTTCCGGTTGGTCGGGAAGAACTGCAGGGGAACCTTGAAGCCGGCGAAGGCCGTGCGGTCCCCGAACCAGGCGAAGGGGAGGTGGAACCAGTCCCGCACCCCGCGCTCGCGCAGCCAGTCGCGCTGCATACGGGCCGCCTCGCGCTCGGTCACCCCGGGCCGGAGCCGACCCGCGACCGCCTCCGCGCAGGCGTACGCGAGGCTTTGAACCTCTCTGAATCCCCGCAGCTCCGGGGCCTTTTCGTCCTTCACTGCCGAGGCCATGCCACCGTCCGTTCCCTGCCGTGTGCGGTACGTGCCCGTAACGTGACACTGATGAATGTGACAATGTCCGGCGACTACGTCAAGAGGTGGGTGGAGACCTGTGGACAACTCGGTCGGGCCCTCCCCTCCCCGGCCGCGGGACCCATCCCTCGTGGTGGCCCCCTACGGGTCCGTACATCTGGAGTCGGAGGCCGATCCAGCCGCCAGGGCTGACGACTGATGTGGCGCGCGCCACTACCTTCGGATTGTGACTGTGATCGCGACCGAAAGCCTGAGCAAGCGGTTCCCCCGGGTGACCGCGCTTGACCGGCTCTCCTTGGACATCGGCCCCGGTGTGACCGGCCTGGTGGGTTCCAACGGAGCCGGCAAGTCCACATTGATCAAGATCCTGCTGGGTCTGTCCCCCGCCACCGAAGGCCGGGCCGCCGTGCTCGGGCTCGACGTCGCCACCAGTGGTGCCGCCATCCGGGAACGGGTCGGCTACATGCCCGAGCACGACTGCCTGCCACCGGACGTCTCGGCCACCGAGTTCGTCGTCCACATGGCGCGGATGTCCGGACTGCCGCCGACGGCAGCGCGCGAGCGCACCGCCGACACGCTCCGGCACGTGGGTCTCTACGAGGAGCGCTACCGCCCCATCGGCGGCTACTCGACCGGCATGAAGCAGCGCGTGAAGCTGGCGCAGGCGCTGGTCCACGACCCGCAGCTGGTCCTGCTCGACGAGCCGACCAACGGCCTCGACCCGGTCGGCCGTGACGAGATGCTCGGGCTGATCCGCCGCGTCCACACCGACTTCGGCATCTCGGTCCTGGTCACCTCGCACCTCCTGGGCGAGCTGGAACGCACCTGCGACCATGTCGTCGTCATCGACGGCGGCACGCTCCTGCGCTCCAGCTCCACCAGCGACTTCACCCAGACCACCACGACCCTCGCGGTCGAGGTCACCGACAGCGACACCCACCCGGACGGCACCGACGCACTGCGCCAGGTCCTCACCCGGGCCGGCGTGAAGTTCATCGGCCATGACGGTCTCGATGGGCAGGGGCTGCCCGGCGCGGGCCACATCCTGCTGGTCGAGGCGACCGGCGACGAGACGTACGACATCGTGCGCGACGGCGTCGCCGGGCTCGGACTCGGCCTCGTACGGATGGAGCAGCGGCGCCATCACATCGCCGAGGTCTTCCGTACCGAAGAGGCAGCCGCGTCCGCAGCCGCGTCCGCACCCGCGGCGCAGAGCGTGCCCGCGACCGCGGCACTCCGTACAGCAGAAGGGGAGCGGTCGTGATGAGTACCGAGACCGGGACCGTGACCGGGAGCGAGACCTCCCGCATCCACAACATCGGGTACCGCTCCTACGACGGCCTGCGGCTGGGCCGTGGCTATGCGCGGCGCTCGCTCTACTCGCAGTCCCTGCGCGGTGCGTTCGGACTCGGCCGTTCCGCCAAGTCCAAGGTGCTGCCGATGCTGCTCTTCGGCGTGATGTGCATGATCGCGGCGATCATCGTCGCCGTCGCCATCGCCACCCCCGGATCGACGGCCCTGCCGATCAAGTACACCGCCTTCGCGATCTATCTCCAGGCCGTGATCGGCCTCTTCCTCGCCGCGCAGGCACCGCAGTCGGTCTCCCGGGACCTGCGTTTCAAGAGCGTGCCGCTGTACTTCTCGCGGCCGATCGAACGGGTCGACTACGTCGTGGCCAAGCTGGCGGCCATGGCGACCGCGCTCTTCATTCTCACCGGGGCGCCGCTCGTCATCCTCTATGCGGGCGCGCTGCTCGGGAAGTTCGACTTCGCCGACCAGACCAAGGGATTCGGACAGGGACTGGTCTCGGTGGCGCTGCTCTCCGTGCTCTTCGCCGCGCTGGGCCTGGTGATGGCCGCGCTGACACCGCGCCGCGGCTTCGGTGTCGCCGCGGTGATCGCCGTGCTGACCATCACCTACGGCGCGGTCTCCACCGTCCAGGCCATCGCCTGGCAGACGGGCTCCGCCGGGGCGATCGAGTGGCTGGGGCTCTTCTCCCCCATCACGCTGATCGGCGGCCTGCAGACCGCGTTCCTCGGGGCCAACTCGGCCTTCCCCGGAGGTGCGGCCCCCGATGCCGGGGTCGGCGTGGTCTATCTGATCGTTGTTCTCGCGCTCGTCGCCGGCTCGTACGCCGTACTGATGCGCCGCTACCGGAGGGTCGGGCTGTGACCACCATCGAGATCGACCACACCTCGCGCTGGTTCGGCAATGTGGTCGCCGTCAACGACGTGAGCATGACGGTGGGGCCGGGCGTCACCGGTCTGCTCGGGCCGAACGGTGCCGGAAAGTCCACGCTGATCAACATGATGGCCGGCTTCCTCGCCCCGTCGACGGGTGCGGTCACGCTGGACGGCAGGGCGATCTGGCGCAACGAAGCCGTGTACAAGGAGATCGGGATCGTGCCGGAGCGGGAGGGCATGTACGACTTCCTGACCGGCCGCGAGTTCGTCGTCGCCAACGCGGAGCTCCAGGGACTCGGCGACGCGGAGGCGCGGAAGGCGCTGGCCACGGTCGAGATGGAGTACGCGCAGGACCGCAAGATCTCGACGTACAGCAAGGGCATGCGCCAGCGCGTGAAGATGGCGTCAGCCCTGGTCCATGAACCGTCCGTGCTGCTGCTCGACGAGCCGTTCAACGGCATGGACCCGCGCCAGCGGATGCAGCTGATGGAACTGCTGCGTCGGATGGGTGCAGAGGGCCGTACGGTGCTCTTCTCCTCCCACATCCTCGAAGAGGTGGAGCAACTCGCCTCCCACATCGAGGTGATCGTGGCAGGACGGCACGCGGCGTCCGGCGACTTCCGCAGGATCCGCCGTCTGATGACGGACCGCCCGCACCGCTACCTCGTACGGTCCAGCGATGACCGCGCCCTCGCCGCCGCGCTGATCGCCGACCCGTCGACGGCCGGTATCGAGGTGGACCTGGGCGAACGGGCCCTGCGTATCCAGGCGGTCGACTTCGGACGCTTCACCGAACTGCTGCCGAAGGTCGCACGTGAGCACGGAATTCGTCTTCTGACCGTTTCGCCGTCCGACGAGTCCCTCGAATCGGTCTTTTCCTATCTCGTAGCGGCCTGAGTAGTGGCCTGAAAGGAGCTGTGAAGCGTCATGTACGACCCCACAGTCGCCCGGCTCACCTACCGGGCCCTGCTCGGCCGGCGCCGGGCCGCCATCCTGTTCGTCCTGCCGGCGCTGCTGGTGGTCATCGCCGTCGCGGTGCGGGCGTTCGCCGGGTCCGACGACCAGGTGGCCTCGGACGTGCTGGGCGGCTTCGCCATCGCCACGATGGTGCCGCTGATCGGTGTGATCGCCGGAACCGGGGCCATCGGCCCTGAGATCGACGACGGATCGATCGTCTACCTGCTGGCCAAGCCGGTGAAGCGGCCGACGATCATCTTCACCAAGCTGATCGTGGCCATCGCCGTGACGATGGTCTTCTCCGCGCTGCCCACGCTGATCGCGGGCCTGATCCTCAACGGCAACGGCCAGCAGATCGCGGTGGCCTACACCATCGCGGCACTGGTCGCCTCGATCGCGTACAGCGCGCTGTTCCTGCTGCTGGGCACCGTCAGCCGGCACGCGGTCGTCTTCGGCCTCGTCTACGCGCTGGTGTGGGAGGCCCTGTTCGGCACCCTGGTGCCCGGGGCGCGCACGCTCAGCGTCCAGCAGTGGTCCCTCGCGGTCGCCGAGAAGGTCGGCGGGGCGGGCGCGATCACCTCCGACGTCGGACTGCCGGCCGCGACGGTCCTGCTGGCCGCGGTCACGGTGGTCGCGACTTGGTACGCGGGCCAGAAGCTGCGCACGCTGAAGCTGGCCGGGGAGGAGTGACCGGGGAGGAATGACCGGGAGTCTGCCTCCCGGCGCATCCACCCGAGTGCTCCGTCCCCGATCTCTCCGGGACTCGTCAACCCTCGCCTCCTGGGCGGGGGTTGACGCATTTCGGACAGTCGTACGCGTAACTGTACGGTTATCGGTTCGTTGGGCAGGGTGCGTGGAGGCAACTGGGATCTGTGGCGTCGTAGCTTTCGTGAAACAGGGATTGCCGATGCCGGCGAGGGAGTACCCGCCGGGTCGGTCATTGAGTGAGTGGCAACCGTGAGCGTCCTCCGCCCCTCGAAGCTCGGGACAGGGCTGCCCGTCGTCGGTTTCACGATCGGAAGGCATGTCCATACCCACAGAAGTCGCCCTGCTCGAATCGCGTGCGCTGCGCGTGGAGCAGATAGAGCGCGTCGATGCCCTCGACAAGGTCAAGAGCCTTGTCATGCTCCCGGACGGAATTCACCTTCGCACAGAGGATGTGGCTCGGTACTTCGAAGTATCCACAACCGCCGTCAGAAGGCTCACCGACCGCCATCAGAACGAGTTGATGGAGAACGGGATGCAGGTGCTGCGCGGCGCTGACCTGCGCTCCTTCCATAGCGACATGATGTCGCTATGGGCGGGGGAGGTGCCGGAAAGTTATCCACAGGCAGCGACCCAGCTCCGGGTCCACACCCGCAGGACCGTCCTCAACGTCGCGATGCTTCTTCGCGACAGCGACATCGCCCGATGCGTCCGTACGTATCTGCTCGACGCCGAGCAGGACCTGCGCGCGGGGTACGCCTCCCTCGAACACCGCGTCACCCGGGTGGAGAGCTGCCTCGCCGGAGTCGGCACCGCGCTCCAGGAGCTCGGGCCCGTCCTCAACCGGATGTCGCACCGGCTCGACAGCCTCGACCGGAGGCTGGACGTCACGCATCAGGTCGTCGGCGCCATGAGCGTGCGACTGGGCCATATGTCCGAGGACATCGTCCGTATCGACGGCAGGATGGATGAACTCGCCCGCAACCTGAAGGATCTGAGCCGCCGCAACAGCAAGCAGCGCTGATCCGGCAGGAGTTCGCGGCCTTTCGGCGCCGCCCGGAGAAGAGCACCGCCCCGAAAACGGGTGGCGTCGAAAGGCCGTCCCCGGCACAGTGATGGGGACGGCACCCGCCGACACGCACACCACAGAACCGGGAGAGGAGCGCGACGATGACCGAGAGTCCGAGTCCGTCGAGTTCCCCGCAGGGCGGACCCGAGCCGGCGCCGGAGTAGTCACCGACGACTCCGCCGTGCCGCTCGGAGCGGAACGCCCGGGGCGGCCTTGTCTGCGCATCGCGCGGCCGCCCACCCGGAGGATTGGCCGAGTGGTAAGGCAGCGGCTTGCTAAGCCGTCGTCGGGGCCGTGAACCCCGCGCGCGTTCGATCCGCGCATCCTCCGCCGCAGCAGGGCCGCGTACCGGTACGCGGCCCTGATCCACGCACCTACGGCTGGAGCAGCTGTTCCAGCACCACAGCGATGCCGTCGTCCTCGTTGGACGCGGTGATCTCCTGCGCCACGGCCTTCAGGTCCTCGTGCGCGTTGGCCATCGCCACGCCCCGACGGGCCCAGGCGAACATCGGGATGTCGTTCGGCATGTCGCCGAAGGCCAGGGTGTCCGCGGCCTTCATGCCCAGCCGACGCGCGGCCAGCGAGAGCCCGGTCGCCTTGCTCAGCCCCAGCGGCAGGATCTCCACCACTCCCGGACCGGCCATGACCACGTCCACGAGGTTGCCGACGGCCGCGCGCGCGGCCTTCGCCAGAGCGTCGTCGTCCAGATCGGGATGCTGGATGTAGACCTTGTTCAGGGGCGCGGACCACAGCTCGGCCGGGTCCTCCACGAAGACGGCCGGAAGCGGACCCTCCTGTACCCGGTAGCCGGGGCCGACCATCACTTCGCCGTCGAGCCCGTCGCGGCTCGCCGCCAGGGCCAGCGGACCGACCTCGGCCTCGACCTTGGACAGCGCGAGACCGGCGAGCTGCCGGTCCAGCGTCAGCGAGGTCAGCAGCTTGCGCTCGCCCGCGTGATAGACCTGCGCGCCCTGGCCGCAGACGGCGAGCCCTTCGTAGCCCAGGTCGTCCAGGATGTGGCGGGTCCAGGGGACCGCGCGCCCGGTGACGATGATGTGCGCGGCACCGGCCGCGGTGACCGCGGCCAGTGCCTCACGGGTGCGCTCGGAGACCGTGTCGTCGTTACGCAGCAGCGTGCCGTCGAGATCGGTCGCGACGAGCTTGTACGGAAAGGTCACTTGGCGACCGGCTCCAGAACCTCGCGCCCGCCCAGATACGGCCGGAGCACCTCGGGCACCCGTACCGAACCGTCGGCCAGCTGGTGGTTCTCCAGAATCGCCACGATCGTGCGCGGTACGGCGCAGAGCGTGCCGTTCAGTGTGGACAGCGGCTGGAGCACCTTCTTGCCGTCGCGGGTGTCGCGCATCCGGACGGACAGGCGGCGGGCCTGGAATCCGTTGCAGTTCGACGCGGACGTCAGCTCGCGGTACTTGCCCTGCGTCGGGATCCACGCCTCGCAGTCGAACTTCCGGGAGGCCGAGGCGCCCAGGTCGCCGGTGGCGACATCGATCACCTGGAAGGGCAGCTCAAGAGCGGTGAGCCACTGCTTCTCCCAGTCGAGGAGCCTGCGGTGCTCCGCCTCGGCGTCCGCCGGGTCGACGTACGAGAACATCTCGACCTTGTCGAACTGGTGCACCCGGAAGATGCCCCGGGTGTCCTTGCCGTACGTACCGGCCTCACGGCGGTAGCAGGGCGAGAAGCCCGCGTAGCGCAGCGGCAGCTTCTCGGCGTCGATGATCTCGTCCATGTGGTACGCGGCGAGCGGGACCTCGGAGGTGCCGACCAGGTAGTAGTCGTCCTTCTCCAGGTGGTACACGTTCTCCGCGGCCTGGCCGAGGAAGCCGGTGCCTTCCATGGCGCGCGGGCGGACCAGCGCCGGTGTCAGCATCGGGATGAAGCCGGCCTCGCCGGCCTGCGCGATCGCGGCGTTGACGAGGGCCAGCTCCAGCAGCGCGCCGACACCCGTCAGGTAGTAGAAGCGCGAGCCGGAGACCTTGGCGCCACGCTCCATGTCGATGGCGCCGAGCTTCTCGCCGAGCTCCAGGTGGTCCTTGGGCTCGAAGCCCTCGGCCCCGAAGTCACGGATCGTTCCGTGCGTCTCCAGGACGACGAAGTCCTCCTCGCCGCCGACCGGCACGTCCGCGTGGACGATGTTGCCGATCTGGAGCATCAGGCGCTTGGCCTCGGCGTCGGCCTCGTCCTGTGCGGCGTCGGCGGCCTTGACGTCGGCCTTCAGCTGCTCGGCCTTCTTGAGCAGTTCGGCGCGCTCGTCGGGCGAGGCCTTGGGGATGAGTTTGCCGAGCGCTTTCTGCTCGGAGCGGAGTTCGTCGAAGCGGACACCGGACGACCTGCGCCGCTCGTCGGCGGAGAGAAGGGCGTCGACGAGTTCGACGTCCTCTCCACGGGCGCGCTGGGAGGCGCGAACACGGTCGGGGTCCTCACGGAGCAGGCGAAGGTCAATCACCCCTCCAGGCTACCGGTGTGCACTTCCCCCGCTCGAACCGATATTGCCGAGCGTGTCACTTTGCCCTAATTGCCCGAATTGGCAATGCTGGGGGAGATTGTGCGGCCGGGGTGGATCCCGATCGTCAATAAAAAGAGCCTACTCGCCTAAATGGGGCAGAAGGCTTCACTCGTCTTGACGTATCCCCCTTGCCTGTAAGGGCAGTTGATCGTTGCTTGTCCACAGGCTCCCGGGCTTCCGAAAGTTATCCACAGGGTGTGAAGAAGATCTGTGGATGCCGGAGGATGTCATTCCGAAAGTTGCGTGACGGCTCGCGGATTTCCCGTTCAAACCCACTTCAGACGCTCGTTCGGGTGGGAATTTCCCGTCCTAAAGAGTTGATCAATGGAATTGGGGCGACACGAGGCGCCTCGGGTGACCTGCCGGCCTGTGGACGCATCTGGACCGACTGGAGCAATTTGTCGACCATGTCGCTTGGGGGTGTCGACTTGTCCCCAGGTCGAGAATCGTCCCTGTGGATAACTTTGTGGATGCCGAAAATCGGCAGATAGCACCGGCGGCGACGCGTTGGGCATCGACGGCGTGGGCGGCGAAGGCGTTGGGCATCGACGGCGTGCTGAGACCCGGGAGGAGGCCGACTCGCTCCCGTCCCGCAGGCCGAAGTCCTGTCAGCCCCTCGCGTCCCCGGTTCCCGACTCCGTCAGCCTCGGCCGTCCAGGTTCCTGGCCAGCCAGTCGGAGGCGTCCGTGAACGCGGTGTCCGACGTTCCCGCGCGCAGCGGCCGCACGTCCTGCAGCGCCACGCCTGCCCGCGGGTACGAACCCAGGAAGCGCACCTTCGGGCAGATCCGCTTCAGCCCCATCAGCGCCTCGCCGACCCGGCGGTCCGCGATGTGTCCCTCGGCGTCCACCGCGAAGCAGTAGTTGCCGATGCCGGCCCCCGTCGGCCGCGACTGGATCAGCATCAGGTTCACCCCGCGCACCGCGAACTCCTGGAGCAGTTCGAGCAGGGCACCGGGGTGGTCCTCGCCCAGCCAGATGACCACCGACGTCTTGTCCGCGCCCGTCGGCGCCGCCGGCCGGGCGGGGCGGCCCACCAGGACGAAGCGGGTCTGCGCGTTCACCGCGTCATGGATCTCGGTCACCAGCGGTTCGAGGCCGTACGTGGCCGCCGCGAACTCACCGGCGAAGGCGGCGTCGTACCGGCCCTCCTGCACCAGCCGGGCGCCGTCCGCGTTGGAGGCCGCCGACTCCCACACGGCGTCCGGGAGGTGGGCGGCCATCCAGTTGCGCACCTGCGGCTGTGCGGCCGGGTGCGCGGTGACCGACTTGATGTCGGACAGCTTGGTACCGGGCCGCACCAGCAGCGCGAAGGTGATGGAGAGCAGCACCTCGCGGTAGATCATCAGCGGCTCGCCGGTGGTCAGCTCGTCGAGCGTCGCGGTGATGCCGCCCTCGACGGAGTTCTCGATCGGCACGAGCGCCGCCGCGGCGGCCCCGCTGCGTACCGCGTCCAGAGCGGCCGGTACGGAGACCATCGGGACGAGTTCGCGGGTGGCGGCTTCCGGGAGCGTACGGAGGGCGACCTCGGTGAAGGTGCCTTCGGGGCCGAGATAGGCGTAGCGCGTGGCGGACATACCGTCACCCTAATGCGCCCCGGTGGCTCAGGACTCCAGAAGTCGCTGCCCCACGTACTCGCCGTCCGCCGCACCGCCCGGCACCGCGAACAGGCCGCTCGCCTCGTGCCGGATGAACGGGGACAGGGCGTCACCCCGGTCCAGCTTGCGCTGCACCGGGACGAACCCGCGCAGCGGATCCGCCTGCCAGCAGATGAACAGCAGACCGGCGTCCGGAGTGCCGTCCGTCGAGATGCCGTCGTGGTACGAGAAGGGGCGCCGCAGCATGGCCGCGCCGCTGTTCTTCTCGGGGGAGGAGATCCGGGCATGGGCGTTGTCCGGGATCAGGAGCTTGCCGTCGGGGCCGGCCCTGTCGAGGTCCATCGCGGTGGTCTCGGCGCCGCCGCTCAGCGGAGCGCCGTCCTTCTTCCGGCGCCCTATGACCTGCTCCTGTCGTTGCACCGGGAGCTTCTCCCAGTCGTCGAGCAGCATCCTGATCCGGCGCACGACCGCGTACGAGCCGCCCGCGAGCCAGTCGTACTTCGCGTCGGTTCCACTCGGGACGAAGACGCGGCGCTCGAAGTCGCTCTCGGTCGGTTTCGGGTTGTTGGTGCCGTCGACCTGGCCCATCAGATTGCGGGCGGTCATCGGCTGGGCCGTGGCGCCGGGGGCGCGGTTGAAGCCGTTCATCTGCCAGCGGACCCTGGCGGCGGGGGCGGCCTCCTTCTGCACGGCACGCAGTGCGTGGAAGGCGACGAGCGCGTCGTCCGCGCCGATCTGGACCCAGAGGTCACCGTTGGAGCGCCCGGCGTCGATGCGGTCGGAGGAGAAGGGCGGCAGCGGGTCGAGCCCCGGTGGGCGGTTGCCGGTCAGGCCCGTGCGTTCGAAGAAGGTCCGGCCGAAGCCGAAGGTGACGGTCAGCGAGGACGGTCCGGCATCCAGCGCGATCCCGGTGTCATGGTCCGGACCGTCCGCCGCGCCGTCCCCGGCCGGATCGCCGGCCATCAGGCGCTCGGCCGCGGCCGACCACCGGCGCATCAGGGCAGCGGCTTCCTTGCGTCCGGCACCGGGCGCCAGGTCGAAGGCGACGAGATGGCCGCGCGCCTGAAGCGGAGTGGTGATCCCCGGTTGATGTTTCCCGTGAAACATCACCTGGGTGGAGCCGACCGTGGTCAGTGCGGCGGCTTCGTCGGGCCGGGTCGCGGCATAGCCGGTCGCACCGCCCGCCGCGCCCAGCACCAGCCCGGTCGCACCGGCCGCGCCCGCGCTGCCGATCAGCCGACGCCGGGAGATGCCTCCGCCGCCACGGGCACCGTCGTCCCCGCTGCCCGCGCCGTCCCGGGCTCCGCCGGCCCGGGTCTTCCTGCTGCTGTCTGTGCTCACGATCCTGCTCAACCGATCTTCACGTTCTTGTCGATGGTCGTCTGATCGATGTCCGAGGTACGGACAGTCACGGCGACCTTCCAGTTGCCCGGCATCGGGATCTGGACGCCGTCGGCGGTCCAGTGGCCCTCGGTCAGCCGGGCGGGGACGACGGGGAGCGGGCCGATGTCCTTGGACTCCAGCGTGAAGGCGACCTTCACCTCGGGGACGTCCATGGCCTTTCCGTCGGCGCCGTCGATCCAGATGTGGAGCTCATTGGCGCCGGTACCGGCGGGGGTGATCTCCATCCGCACCGTTCCCCTGCCGTTCGTGCCGCCCGTGTCGAAGGGCAGCTTCAAGCTGACCGGGCCTTCGGCCGCCGGGGCGGTCGCCGCCGTCGACGCGCGGGCCGCTTCTTCCTCGGTACGCGCCGGCTCGGTCGAGGTCAGTACGGTCGTCACCGCCAGCAGCGCGACGGCGACTCCCACTTCCGCCAGCACCGACCGGCGGAGCCCGGACCTTTCGGGGTCGGCGTCGCGGATCCGCTTCTTCTGGGCGGTGGCCACGGCGGCCTGCTGCCGGGCGAGTTGAGCCGCCCGCGCGGGGTCCTCGACCGTGGACGCCGATGTGCCCGGGGTCCCGGCCTCGTCGGACGCCGCTTCATGGGGCCTTTCTCCGTCCCCGGCCTTGGACCCCGTCTCCGTGCCGCCCCCGCCCGCGATCAGGCGCGCCGTCCAGCGCCGCGAGAACCAGGCGATCCCGACCAGGACAGCGACGAGCCCCACCTTCACGAGCAGCAGTTGCCCGTATCCGGTGCCGGTGAGCGCGGACCAGGTGCCGACCTGGCGCCAGGACTGATAGATCCCGGTCGCGGCGAGCACGATCACGCTGCCGAACGCGATGCCGGAGAAGCGCCGTACGGCCGTGGCGTCGATGTCGGGGGTCCGGTAGAGCGCGACCAGCAGGGCCGTGAGACCACCCAGCCAGGCGGCGACGGCCAGCAGATGGAGGACGTCGACCGGCATGGCGATGCCGGGCTGGATCCCGGTGGAGGCGTGCTCGGCGAGCGCCCACGTACCGGCGATCCCGGCAGCGATCACCGTGCCGCCGATGGCCAGCCCGAAGGTGAGGTCCTTCTTCTCGCGCTCGTCCTCGCGCTTGGCGTAGGCCCCGAAGAGCACGGCGATGAACAGCGCGGAAGCGCCGAGCAGCAGCAGCCGGGAGACGAGTGCGGCGCCGGGCTTGGTGTCGAGCACGGCCTGCAGTCCGTCGAGGTCGAAGGCGTCCGCGAGCTTCCCCGATCCGGTGTACGGGTTGCGCAGGAGCAGCATGGCCAGGGTGGCGACGGTGAGGGTCATCCAGCCGCGTACGACCAGGCGCTGGAGGGGGCGGGCACCCGCCCCGCGCTGCCAGCAGGCCAGTACGAAGGCGGAGCCGCCGGCCAGCAGGATGAAACCGGCGTACGCGGCGTAGCGCGCGATGCCGTAGAGGGTGCCGACGAGGCCGCCGCCGGCCTCGTCCGTCGGGAGCGCCACCGCGGTCTTCGAGGGTGCTCCGACGGAGAAGGTGAAGGCGCCGGACACGGGGTGGCTGTCCGCGGACACCGCCTGCCAGGCGACGGTGTACGTCCCGTCGGGCAGTCCGGCGTGCAGCGAGACGCCGTACTTCACGGTGGATCCGCTCTGCAGATCACGGGGCGCGGCGCCGGTGTCGGCACGTTTGCCGGCGGGATCCAGGATCCGGATGGAGTCGTCGCCGAGGGCGACCTGCTCGGAGAAGGTGAGTGTGACCTCCTTGGGGGCGGTGGCGACCACCGCCCCGTCCTGCGGATCGCTCCCGGTCAGTGCGGCATGCGCGGACGCCGGGCCCGCGCCTCCCAGCAACAGGCCGAACACCATGCCGACGAGGGCGGCGAGGAGCGCGGCCGCGGCGAGTGGACGGCGTGTCGAGGGAGTGGACGGGGGCGGTCCGAAGTGCGGGGCGGTGGCTGTCATGACGAGTCAGTCCCTCACTGCTTCTTCGGGTTGTGGGTGGTCTCCTTCACGGGAAGGTCGACCTTTATCGGGTCGGCCTTCTCGAAGTGCAGCTCCACGGACACCTTCTCGCCCTGCTTGGGCCGCTGCTTGAGTTTCATGAACATGATGTGGTTCCCGCCGCGCTCCAGATCCAGCTCGCCGCCCGCGGGCACGTCGAAGGACGTC
This sequence comes from Streptomyces sp. NBC_00984, assembly GCF_045162475.1. Lineage (NCBI taxonomy): Bacteria > Bacillati > Actinomycetota > Actinomycetes > Kitasatosporales > Streptomycetaceae > Streptomyces > Streptomyces sp. NBC_00984. Next base: position 4,489,735 of record NZ_CP108734.1, on the reverse strand, counting down.
ACCATGCGCATCGTCTGGTTCTTCGTCTCGTGGATCGTGACATCGTCGGAGAGCGGGCTGGTGACGGAGGTGAGCCGGTCGGACGCCCCGCCGCTGTTCTCTATGACGAGGAATCCGGCCGCCATGTCGCTGACGGGCTGCGGCATGAACGCGCCGGTCACCTTCAGCTCGGGCTTGTTGTCCGAGGACGAGCAGCCCGCCAGCGTCAGCCCCGTGGTGAGGGCGATGACGCCGACGAGGGCGGTGCGGCGGTTCACGGGGTCTCCCCCTTGACGATCTTGGGGAGGTCCTTGGCGTAGTCGTCGGGCGAGGTGTCCTCGCTGTAGACGAGGTAGCCCTTGTCGGTCTTCGGGGAGAACGCGATGACCTGGGACCCGTGCATCGAGACGACCGTGCCGTCCTTCTCCTTCTTCGGCGCGTCGATGCCGATGCCGATCTGGCGTGCGCCCGCCTGGATGGTCGGGAAGTCGCCGGTGAGGCCGATGAAGGAGGCGTCCTGGGACTTGAGCCAGCTGCCGAGCGAGGACGGGGTGTCCCGCTCGGGGTCGGTGGTCACGAAGACGACCTGGAGCTTCTCCTGGTCGGCCTTGGGCAGCGACTTCTTGGCGAAGGCGATGTTGCTCATGATGAGCGGGCAGACGTCGGGGCAGTTGGTGTAGCCGAAGTAGATCAGGGTCGGCTTGCCCTTGGTCTGCTCCCGGAGGTCGTACTTCTTGCCGTGGGTGTCGGTGAGGACGAGATCCGGCTTGGTGAACGGCTGGTCCAGGACGGTCGCGGCCTTGGTCTTCGCCTGGACCGACACGTCCGCGATGGGCTTCTTGGCGCTGTCGTCGCTGCTGCCGCAGGCGGACAGGGTGAGCGCGGCCGCGGCGACGAACGCCGCGGCCAGCACCGTTTTCTTAGGCATGGAGCACTGATTCCTGGTGGTCGGTGGGACGGGTGGAGCTGTGGATCAGGCGGTGCGGCGGCGGCCGGCGAGGACGCCGAAGGCCACGCCCGCCACGCCGACGACGATGCCGACGATGCCGAGGACCCGGGCCGTGGTGTCGCTGGAAGAGGTGTCCGAGGCGGCCGTCGTCTGCTTGTCCGTTGCCTGGGCGCCGGCGTCGGCACCCTTGGCGTCGGCTGCCGCGCCGTGCTCGCCGCTGGTCGGCGCGGTCAGCGCGAGGACGGGCGCCGGGCTCTCGGGCTCGGCGGCGCCGGCCTTCTGCTCCTCGATCCAGCGGACGACTTCCTTGTTGTCGTACGTCTGGATGGCCTTGAACACCAGCTGGTCGGCGTCCTCGGGGAGCTGGCCGATGGAGAGCGGGAACTGCTGGAAGTCACCGGGGCGGATGCCGCGCGCGTCCTTGTCGCCCTCGGCGGTCCAGGTGACCTTGGAGACGGCCTCGTTGATCTTCTTGCCGTGCATCTCCATCGGCTTGGCCAGCTTGCTCTTGGTGACCTCGATGTCCCAGCCGGGTACGGCCTGCGGCATGACGGAGGCCAGCGGGTGGTCGGTCGGGAAGTTGACCTCGACCTTGGTCGTCGAGGCGTTGTCGCGCTCGTTGGGGACCTTGAAGTTGACGGTGGCGTAACCGCCCTTGGCGGCCTCGCCCTGCGGCTGCACGCTGACGTGCGCGGAGGCCGTACCGGCGAGGATCAGGACGGAGGACGCGGCGACGCCGCCGGCGAGGGCGATGCGGGAAACGTTCATGACAGGGATCACTCCACGGAAGCACGAAGGAAAGGTGGTCCGGCGCGCGGGTGCGCGACGGCATCACGACACCTCTCCTCTTACCCCTGAGCGGCGCGCATGCGCCGGCCGGGTACGGCACGGAGCGGTCCGTGCGCCGGATGGAGGGTGTCGCGTCAGGCTGCGAGCGCGTACGCGGGCGGCGGACCGCGCCTGATCACCAGGTGCTGCAACGGGTCCCCGGTGGCGGGGGGCGGGGCGTCGACCGCCGTACGGGCGATGCGCGGCCCGGTCGCCGGGCCGCCGGGAAGTCCGGCGCGCAGGGCGTCGACGAGGGCGAGCGCCGCGCGCAGGGCGCGCAGCCGGGCCCCGGCCGCGATCTGCTGGGCGCCGTGCGCGGACAGCCGGACCAGCCGGAACAGGGCGATCTCGCCGCGGCGCAGCAGCCAGCCGGTGGCCGCCGCGGCCAGCAGATGGCCGAGCAGCATGGGCAGGTCGGGCAGCAGGGCGGCGAGGGCGGCCGGATCCGTGCCGGACGCGGCGGCCACATGGTGGTGGTCGCCGACCGTCACCGACGCCGGGTCGATGCCCGCGGTGGTGACGATGCGGTGCGCCTCGGCGGCGCTCAGCTGGGCCGGCCCGGCCCCGCACACGAGGCTTGCCGCGAACCGGATCAACGAGTCGTCGCCCGCCGCGGTGTTCGCCGGGGTGCCGTGCGTACCCATGCCGAACAGGGAGTGCAGGGCGATCTGTCCGCCGGCCAGTGCGGCGGCGATGGACGGCAGCGAACGCTCGCGTCCGGCGAACGGTGCCACCACCGCGAACATCCCCAGGAACCCCGCGAGCAGGGTCCACCAGGGGACGGTGGCGCAGGAAGCCAGGGAGTGACCTGCCGCGGACAGCGCGACGCAGACCGCGGTGAACACCGCGGCCCTCATGAGCCGCAGACCGGCTCCGGCGCGTGCGACAGGCATAGACATGGCGGGGCCATCATCGCACCGAGCCCCGGGTCTCCGTACGGCAGGTCCGGAAGGTCGTCTTCCGTCCGATGGGGCCCACCGGCCGGGCATACACGGGTGTACGGAGAGCTGGTATCCGCCGAATGAGCGGTCTCACATCCGGTCTGTGCTTACGAATGGTGTTGCGCGGCAATACGTATCGGTATGTCGAGCCGCAGCCAGGAGGCTGGAGCATGAGCATCTGGTGGTCCCTCCATTTGCGGCGCGAGGCTGCGAGCGTTCCGCTGGCCCGTCGCTTCCTGCTGGGCACCATGGAGACCGCGGGAGTGGACCCGGACATCTCCTTCGATCTGTCGGTCGCACTCAGCGAGGCCTGTGCGAACGCCGTCGAGCACGGCGGTGACCACAGGGTTCAGGAAGACCAGGGCGGCCAGGGCGTTCCGCGGGATCCGTGGGACGTATGGGACGAGCTGCCCGGGGCGGCCTCCGGGCAGTACCGGGTCACCGCTTATCTGGACGGCGAGAAGTGCCGTATCGAGGTCGCCGATTCGGGGCCCGGCTTTCCCGCCCGGCGCACGCTCCGCACCTCCGCACAGCAGCGCGGGACCCAGCAGCACGAAACCCATCAGCAGCACGAACCCCAGCAGTACCCGCCGCTCAACGCCGAGGACGGGCGGGGCCTCTGTCTGATCGAGCAGCTCGCCGATCACGTGCACTTCGGCAACCGCCCCGGCAGCGGTGCCGTCGTCAGCTTCGACAAGGTCCTGAAATGGCGGAAGGACGCCCTGCTCATGGTGTCCTGAGCAGAGCGTCCTTCGCCGGGTCTTCCCGGTCTTCCCGGGGCGTCCCGGATGTTTCGGATCAGCCCTTGAGCCGGGCCATCCATTCCTCGACCTCGTCGGCCCGACGCGGCAGCTTGTCGGAGAGGTTCCGGTTGCCGTCCTCGGTGACGAGGATGTCGTCCTCGATCCGGACGCCGATGCCCCGGTACTCCTCGGGCACGGTCAGGTCGTCGGTCTGGAAGTACAGACCGGGCTCGACCGTGAGGCAGACGCCGGGCTCCAGCGTTCCGTTGACGTACGACTCGGTGCGCGCGGCGGCGCAGTCGTGGACGTCCATGCCGAGCATGTGACCGGTGCCGTGCAGCGTCCAGCGGCGCTGGAGTCCCAGCTCCAGGACCTTGTCCACGGACAGGTCGCCCAGCAGGCCCCACTCGACGAGCTTCTCGGTGAGCACCCGCTGTGCGGCGTCGTGGAAGTCGCGGAAGCCGGCGCCGGGCTTGACGGCGGCGATGCCCGCCTCCTGGGCCTCGTACACGGCGTCGTAGATCTTCCGCTGCAGCGGCGTGAACGTGCCGTTGATCGGAAGGGTGCGGGTCACGTCGGCGGTGTAGAGGTCGTTGGTCTCCACACCGGCGTCGAGCAGCAGCAGCTCGCCGGAGCGCACCGCGCCGTCGTTGCGCACCCAGTGCAGGGTGGTGGCGTGCGGGCCGGCCGCGCAGATCGAGCCGTAGCCGATGTCGTTGCCCTCGATGCGGGCACGCAGGAAGAAGGTGCCCTCGATGTAGCGCTCGCTCGTCGCCTCGGCCCTGTCGAGGACCTTCACGACGTCCTCGAAGCCGCGCGCGGTGGCGTCGCAGGCCTTCTCCAGCTCGGCGATCTCGAAGGCGTCCTTGACCAGCCGGGCCTCGGAGAGGAAGACGCGCAGCTCCTCGTCGCGCTCCGCGGTGACCTTGTCGGTCAGCGCGGCCTCGATGCCGGCGTCGTGGCCGCGGACGTTGCGGACCGGGCCGGTGGCCTCGGTCAGCGCGGCGGGGAGCTCGCGGACGTCCTTCGCCGGGATGCCCAGCAGCTGCTCGGCCTCGGCGAGGGAGTGGCGGCGGCCGACCCACAGCTCGCCCTGGCCGTCGAGCCAGAACTCGCCGTTCTCGCGGTTGGAGCGAGGCAGCAGGTGGATGGTCGCCTCGTGACCGTCCTCGGTCGGCTCCAGGACGAGGACGCCGTCCTGGGTCTGGTCGCCGGTGAGGTACGCGTACTCGGTGGAGGAGCGGAAGGCGTACTCGGTGTCATTGGAGCGGGTCTTCAGGTTGCCCGCGGGGATGACCAGTCGCTCACCGGGGAAGCGCGCGGAGAGCGCGGCGCGGCGGGCGGCCGTGTGTGCGGCCTGGGCGATCGGTTCGAGGCCGTGCAGTTCGGTATCGGCCCAACCCGACTTCATGTTCGCGGCGAGTTCATCGGAGACGCCCGGGTACAGGCCGTTCTTCCGCTGCTTGACCGTCTCTTCTTCCTCGGTCTCCGGGTTCTCCGGGGTGAGCTCCTCAGCCACGATCTGTCTCTCCTTGATACGACACTGGACCCCGTCCATCGTACGGGCGTACGGAAGGGGGCACAGGGCCGGAGGACCTGTTACACGGCCGGGCCGGGGAACGCCGGGGCGCTCAGTCGAAACGCGCGGCCAGGACGACCACGTCCTCCGCGTCGTCGTCGCGGTCGAGCCCGTCCGGCAGCACGGTGCGCAGCACATGGTCGGCGACGGCTCCGGCGTCGAGGCGCATCGCCTTCGGCACGGAAGCGGCCGCCGAGTGGAGCCGCGCGAACGCCCGGTCCGTCGAGTCGCCGGTGCGGCGCAGCAGTCCGTCGGTGCAGAGCAGTACGGTCTCGCCGGGCGCCGGGGTGATCTCCACGCTGGGCGCCTCCCAGCAGGCGAGCATGCCCAGCGGCGCGGAGACCGAGGTCTCGACGAACTCGGTGCGCCGGTCGCCGATCACGAGCGGTGGGGTGTGGCCCGCGCCGGCCAGCAGGATCTTGCGCTCGGCGGGTTCGCAGTAGGCGAACAGTGCGGTCGCCGTACGGGCCGGTTCGGTGAGCCGCAGCAGCAGCTCCAGGTCCGAGAGCACGGCGACCGGATCCTCGCCCTCCATCACCGCGTACGCCCGCAGGCCGGCCCGCAGCCGTCCCATGGCGGCCAGGGCGCTGGGCCCGGAGCCGTTCACCGAGCCCACGGCGAGACCGAGCGCACCCTCCGGCAGCGCCAGCGCGTCGTACCAGTCGCCACCGCCCTGCGGCGCCCGGCGGTGGCGGGCGGCCAGCTGTACGCCGGCGACCCGGGGCAGCCGGCTGGGCAGCAGCTCCTCCGTGACGGTGGCGACGTCGGCCCTGGCCCGCTCCAGTTCCAGCAGCCTGGCCAGGTGCTCACCGGCGTACCCGGCGTAGAGGCCGGCGAGATGGCGCTGGCGTTCCAGGGGTTCGGCGGGTTCGTCGTACAGCCAGACGGCGGCACCGAGTCTGCCGGTCGCCTCGGCGGTGATCGGCACGGCGTAGCTGGCGGCGTATCCGAGCCGGGCGGCGACTTCGCGGCGGCGGGGGTCCAGGCCGGTGTCGCCGGGCAGGTCGGGGGTGGTCAGCGCTCCTTCGGTGTCCGGGAGCCCCTCCAGGATCCGGCCGTAGGAGGTGGCGGTGCGCGGCACCGTCTCGATCAGTCCGAGCTCGGCATGGGCGAGCCCGAGGCCGATGGTGCTCACGGGGCCGCGGCGGTCGGACGGTTCGAGGACGACCAGGCCGCGGCGGGCGCCGACCAGGGCGGCTCCGGCGCCCAGCAGCTCGTGGAGCGCGTCGTCGAGGGTGCCGGTTCTGGCCAGCCGCTCGGTGAGTTCGTGCAACGTGGTGAGGTCGGAGACCCAGCCGGCGAGCCGGTCCTGGATGAAGGCTCCCGGGGCGGACGGCACTTCGGACAGGGGCCCGGCAGTGTGCGCTGAAACCGGAACTGTGGGATCGATTCCAGCCACTCTCGGCAGGTGTGGGGCGCTCATGGACGTCTGCTTTCCGACCAGTGCGTTTCGTCGAATAGCATCGCAAACCCCCATGTCATTCTGCGCCGCTATCAGTGCATCCGCATGTACACGTGCACCACATGTACACGCACAAGTGAGGCGATGTCCAGCATTGTCACCACGGGAAATGTGGTGTCCAAGAGACCGTCAAGTTGGCCTAAAAATGCACCCTGCGACAGCCATTTGCGGTCGACTGGGCGTGCTCGACAGGGGGTGTTCTCGGGGTGAAGTCCTAGAGGGAGCGTCATTTCGGGCATGCTGGGTACGTAATCGATGAAGGCCAGGGGCAGTTCTGATCGCCCCGGAACCCGGCAGGCGGCCCGGACGTCCTCTCTTGTGACGGCCACGCCCCCACCCCCGAGTGGCGGGGTTTGCACCTTGGGACGGCAGGCGCGACACATGCGCTGCTCCTCGCCATGCTTGTCCGGACCTGCTCGTCCGGACCCGTCTCGCACCTGCTCGAATCGGCTCGGACCATGCTCGGTACCGACGACCCACCCGTACCGCAGACCTGAAGAGCATGTACGCACAGTGAAGAAATGCACACGTACGGCAATTCGCACGTGGTGCGATGTGGACCCTCGGCGTTCAACGGAAAGGAACGAGCGCTCATGCGCGAGATCCTCGGAAGGCGACGCAGGCTCCGGCTCCGGCGCAGGGGAAGGCCCGCCCAGCTCGACGCGGCCCTGACCTGCGCCACCGCATGGCAGTGGCCGGTGCTCCCCGGAGTGGGACCGGAGGCGGCCGGTGGTCGCGGTGGCCGTGGCCGTGGCTGCGCCTGTCCCGATCCCGAGTGCGCCGTGCCCGGCGCACATCCCTTCGATCCCGGTCTCCTCGCGGCGACCACCGACGAGCGCCTGGTGCGCTGGTGGTGGACCAACCGGCCCACCGCTCCGATCGTTCTGGCCACCGGGGGGCGCGCCCCGTGTGCGCTGAGCCTGCCTGCCGTGGCCGCCGCCCGAGCGCTGACCGAGCTGGACCGGATGGGCGTGCGGCTCGGACCCGTGGTGGCGACGCCGACCCGGTGGTCGCTGCTGGTCGCCCCGTACGACCTCGAACGGCTCGGCGAGCTGCTGCACGCCCAGGACTGGGTGCCCAGTTCGCTGCGTTTCCACGGCGAGGGCGGTTATCTGGTCCTTCCGCCGTCCGAGGTGGGGGCGGGGCAGGTGCGCTGGGAGCGGGCTCCTTCCCCGGAGCCCCGGCCGCGTCCGCGCGGAAGGGGCGCGGTTCCGGCGCCTGCCGCGCCGTGGCTGCCGGACGTGGGTGCGGTGCTGGACGCACTGGTCGAGGCGAGCAGCGGCGCACCGGACGGCGGCAGCCGGCTCGCGTACTGACGGGTGGTGGCGGGCACGCATCGTGCCCGCCACCGGAGCATTGGGGTGAGCCGCACCGGACCCGTATTCCGTCGGAATATCCGGCGGACCGTCAGAAACTCATGCGAAGCCGACAGGTGAGGCCACGCGATTATCCGGGCGGTGGCTATCCGGGTGGTCGTTGTCCGGCGATCGTTATCCGGATGGCGGATGCGTCCCCGGATGTGATCGCGGATGTGATCCTGTTCCCTGTCTCACAATGCAAAGTCTGCCGCTGCAAAGTCCGGCGGCAGAAGGCTTTCTGATGGTCATTCCGGAACGCCCGGACGGATTTATCGAATATCTATTCGAGTGAGTTCGGGGCGGGCTATTCGTGGAGATCGCCTGGCATCCGGCAGTCGGCATCTGTCCGAGACCGATCGGTTCCCGCGCGGCACACCGGCGCCCAGGGCCCCGGGCTTCTGTCGCGGTCACGGCTCCGTCGGTCCTCCGCCCCTCCCGTTCCGCCGGGCCGGGTCGGTGTGCCCGTGAAGGCGCCGGTGCGGCGGGGCGGTCGTGGGCCGCGGCGCTCGATGAACGAGGAGCGTATGGGTGAGGGGGCTTGTGCGCGGGCTCGTGCGCCGCGTTGCGCGCTGTGCGCCGTACCCGGAAATGAGAATGCCCGATCGCTGGCGACGGGGGATGCACCAGCGACCGGGCTTCTAGAACGGTAACAAGAGATCTGCCGTTCGCAAATTCGATCTCGCGTATTCGGACAGGGATTTACCTGTGAGTACGGCGAGTTGTGACGCGAGTCACCCGAAGGGTCCGGTGGACCCCGGGGGTGTCGCTGTCAGCTGAGTGTCACCTGGCGGTTGGTGAGCCCGCCGCGGGCCCGCCGCTCCTCGGCACTGAGCGGCGCGTCCGAGTCGAGCGCCGCGGCCAGCCGTTCGGCGAACTCGGCCGCGGGCTTCTCGCACTCCTCGGCCCCCATCGCGCTCGGCAGGTCCCAGACCGGGACCATCAGCCCGTGTGCCCGGAAGGAGCCGACCAGCCTGGTCCCCTCGCCCAGCGAGGAGGTGCCGGCGGCGTGCAGCCGGGCGAGCGCGTCGAGCAGCCGCTCCTCGGCGTGCGGCATGACCCAGCGGAGGTGGTTCTTCTCCGGGGTCTCGCACCAGTAGGCGGCGTCCACACCGGCGAGCCGCGTCGTCGGGATCGCCGCCTCGTTCGCGCGCTGCAGGGAGGCCGACACCTCGGGCGTGGCGTTCTCCGCGTCCGGAACCCAGAACCCGAAGCCGGAGTGGACGACGGGCTCGAACGCCGCGGCGGGGTCGAGCACGTCCTGCAGCCGCGGACCATCGGCCGGCACGCGCTGCGCAGCCACGGCCGAACCGGGCTCGGCGTCCAGCGCCCGCAGCAGCGTGTTCGCGAGGTCACGGCTGAGGTCACCCGACGGGGTGTCGTTCTGCAGGGCGAGCAGCACCGAACCGTCGTCGCGGCGAAGCGCAGGCCAGGCCATGGGCAGGACGGTCGCGAGCGTCACCGAGGGCACGCCCTCGGGCAGCCCGTCCTTCAGCGTCAGCGCGACCGTGGCGGCGGGCACCAGTTCGCGCAGCGCGACCCAGTCGCACTCGCCGGCCAGACCCTCGAAGGGGCGGTGGACGAGCTCGGTCACGGCCTGGGCGGCGGCGCGGCCGTGACACGCCTTGTAGCGGCGGCCCGAACCGCACGGGCAGGGCTCGCGAGCCCCGACCACCGGGATCTCGCCATCCTTGAGTTGCTGCTTCCCGGCCTTGGTCTGAGGGCGCTTCTTGGCCATGGTGGGCTTTCTCCCGATTGCGACAGTGCGGTCTGGGCCGCGAGCCTAGCCGCCTCTGTCGTGCGCGGGACACATGCGCCCACACGTCCGGCGGTACCGGAGTGCGGAACGCGTCTTTCCGCGCGGACGCGCCCCGATGCCTCGGCGACGCCTCGGCCGTCGCGGCGGCCGGTGTCCCTGCCGGAAGGTCAGCCCACGTCGTCGAAGGCGTCCGCGAAGCCCAGCCCGTCGAGCGACACGCCCGCTCCCGACATGCCCGCTCCTGGCACACCCGCCCCCGACACACCCGCCCCCGACACGGCCTTCCCCGGCACGCCCGGCACGGAAACGGCCGGTGCACCCGGCCTGCCCGGTCTGCCCGGCACCCCGGACACCTGTCCATGTCCCTCGTTGACGAGGACCCAGACGGTCACTTCGCCGGACGAGCTGTCGCGTACGCCCCACTCGTCGGCGAGCGCGCTGATGATGTTGAGCCCCCGGCCGCCACGCGCCGTCACCGACGGTGTGGCCGGAACGGGGCGGGTCGGACCGCCGCCGTCCGTCACTTCGACGGTCAGCCCGCCCGTTCTGTCGACGCGCCACGCCGCGCGGACGTCGCCGTCACCCACATCCGTGTGCCGGCCCAGCGGCCTGCCGTGCCGGCAGGCATTGCTGAGCAGTTCGGAAAGAATCAATACAGCATCGTCGACGACCGAGTCCGACACCCCGTGGCTGCGCAACTGCTCGCGCATCCGGTGCCGCGCCTGGCCCACGCCCGCAGGGCCATGGGGTACGGCCATGCTCGACGACGTGGGCACTTCCTGTGCCACCACCAACGCCACCCCCGAGACCTCCTTTGCCCCACGCCACGGAGTGGATGCCCTCCTGGACTGGACCGGAAACCGGCCAATGGACTGCCAGTGACGCACTCGTAACGATCGAATACGGTTCGAATGCGCCGGTGCACTCCGTGTAACTGATGTTAAGAGCGTCCCAGTTGTGACAGAACCTGTTTCGGGCGGTTCGTGATGATTGCCTCGACGCCCAGGTCGACGCAGAGTTCGACGTCCTCCGGTTCGTTCACCGTCCAGACGTGCACACGGTGCCCCGCGCGGTGCAGCCGCTCGATGTATGCGGGGTGGTTGCGTACGATCCGCATCCCCGGCCCCGCGATCCGCGCCCCGGCCGGCAGCCGCCCGTCGCGCAGTCGTGGCGAGACGAACTGCATCAGGTACACGGTGGGCAGGGCGGGGGCCGCGGCCTGGACGCGGTGCAGGGAACGCGCCGAGAAGCTCATGATGCGTACCGGCGACGGGCCGTCGGCCGGCGGGGCGTCGAGCTCGAACTGCTTCAGCAGATGCAGCAGCCGCTCCTCGACCTGGCCCGCCCAGCGGGTGGGGTGCTTGGTCTCGACGGCCAGCTGGAGCGGACGCCCGGCGGCCCGGGTCTCGACGACGAGTTCGAGCAGCCGTTCCAGGGTGAGTACGGAGGTGAGCTCCCCCGGCACCGGATCCCAGTCCGGGGACTCCGACTCCTCGCGGTCCTTCCAGGAGCCGAAGTCGAGGGCGGCGAGCTCGGAGAGCTCCAGGGCGGAGACGGCGCCGCGGCCGTTGGAGGTGCGGTTCACCCGGCGGTCGTGCACGCACACCAGGTGGCCGTCGGCGGTGAGCCGTACATCGCACTCCAGGGCGTCGGCGCCGTCCTCGATCGCCTTCCGGTACGCGGCCAGCGTGTGCTCGGGGGCGTCGTCGGACGCGCCCCGGTGAGCGATGACCTGGATGGGGTGGTGCGTGGATTGCTGCCGTGCGTGGGTCACTGCGTCATCGTGTCACCGGGAGGCGACCGCTGTGCGCACGTTGCGCGGCGGATGTGTGCACCTCTGCGCCGTGACTGCGCCGTGACTGCGCCGCGACTGCGGTGCGTCTTGCACCGGGGGATCGTTTTGCCCGATGTAAAGATTGGTGTGCGGATGCACAGGTCCTGCTTACAGTGGCCTGACGTGCCTTGGGAAAAGCTGTCACCGGACACGTACACAGCGGATCTCTTGCCAAAAAATGATGTGGAACCGAGGAGTAAAGAGCTGTGAGCACAGAGAACGAGGGCAACGAGGGCACTGCGGCCAAGGCCGTTCCGTCCGTACCTCCCGTGCCGGCCGACGCTCCTCAGGAGTCGCCCGGGAGCCCGCCCGCGTCCACCCCCGCCCCGGCGGGGGAGCCGGCCACCGCGGCCACCACGCCCATGGCTTCCGTCCCGGCGACGCCTCCCCACGAGCCTCATGCGCCGCACAATCCCCATGCGCCCCAGTCGGCCGCCGAAGCCAACTGGCCGCCCCCGCCCGCCGTGCCGACATACGCCTCCCACGGTGCGGACGGCGGCGGTCCGGTATGGGGCGCCCCGCCCCAGCCGTACGCCCCCGAAGGCCCGCGCAAGCGGGGCATGGGCGGCCTGGTGGCGGCGGTGGCGGCCGCGGCGCTGATCGCCGGCGGCATCGGCGGCGCCCTCGGCTACTGGGCGGCCGACCGCAACGACACCTCCGGCTCGACCACTGTCTCGGCGTCGGCCAACCCGCAGGACCTCAAGCGCGATCCCGGTACGGTCGCGGGCGTGGCGGCCAAGGCGCTGCCCAGCGTGGTCACCATCGACGCACAGGGCGGTGACGGCGAGGGCGGTACGGGCACCGGCTTCGTGTACGACAAGGAGGGCCACATCCTCACGAACAACCACGTGGTGGCCTCCGCGGCGGACAACGGCCAGCTCACGGCGACGTTCTCCGACGGCAGGAAGTACGGCGCCGAGGTCGTCGGCCGGGCACAGGGCTACGACGTCGCCGTCCTGAAGCTGAAGAACCCGCCGTCGGGGCTCACCCCGCTGGCCCTCGGCAATTCGGACCGGGTCGCGGTCGGCGATTCCACGATCGCCATCGGCGCCCCGTTCGGCCTGTCCAACACGGTCACCACGGGCATCATCAGCGCGAAGAACCGCCCGGTCGCCTCCGGTGACGGTTCCGGTGGCAGCAACTCGTACATGAGCGCCCTGCAGACCGACGCCTCGATCAACCCGGGCAACTCCGGCGGCCCGTTGCTCGATGCGCGCGGTGCGGTCATCGGCATCAACTCGGCCATCCAGTCGACCGGCAGCAGCGCCGGCCAGACCCAGGCGGGCTCCATCGGCCTCGGCTTCGCGATCCCGATCAACCAGGCGACGAACGTCGCCCAGCAGCTGATCAAGACCGGCAAGCCGGTCTACCCGGTGATCGGCGCCACGGTCACCATGAACGAGAAGACCGGCGGCGCGGTCATCTCCGACCAGGGCGCGGACGGTACGGCGGCCGTGTCGAAGGACGGGCCCGCTGACCGGGCCGGCCTCAGGGCGGGCGATGTCATCACGAAGTTCAACGACACCGTGATCGACAGCGGCCCGACCCTGATCGGCGAGATCTGGACCCAGAAGCCGGGTGACCGGGTCACGCTCACCTACAAGCGCGACGGCCGGACGGCAACGGCCCAGGTCACCCTGGGGGAGCGCAACGGCGACAGCTGACCGGGCCGGGCGACGCCGCCGGAGCGGTGATCCGACGGCTGCCGGAGCCCGCAGAGGCACGTATCACCCACGCGAACGGCCACGGACAGAGTTGCGGCGGAGCGGGCGAGCGACCGGGATTGCCCGGCGGAATCAATCAGCCGGTACGCTGTAGGCGCTCCGTCACAGGTGGGCGGAGCAGGGGTGGGTTGCCCGAGCGGCCTAAGGGAACGGTCTTGAAAACCGTCGTGGCGCGAGTCACCGTGGGTTCAAATCCCACACCCACCGCCGCAGGTCAGAGAAGCAGCAGGTCAGAGGGCGGGTCTCCGAGCCGGAGACCCGCCCTCTGCGTTCACCCCGTCTCACCCCTGGTCGCCTGTATCCCGGTTCTGACCAGTGCGTTTGGGCCATGCGCGGGCCAGACTCACGCACTCATCCGCCGGTGAGTCCCTGCTCGATCAGGGCGTTGGCACGGTCCTGCCGGCCCCGCAGGATCTTGGCGTAGAGCCGGAAGAGCACGGCGGGCTGCCACCGGCAATCAGTGGGGCCGCACACCCACCGCAGATGAACGGCCCCCGACCGGAAGTGGCGGATTCTCGGGGTCCTCGCAACACCTGATGGCCTATGCGGTCGTCAGTAGATCACGCAGGCGCTCGGCTGGGGTTCTCCAGCCGAGCGTTTTGCGTGGTCGGCCGTTGAGTTGCTGAGCGACGTGTTCGAGGTCTGCGGCGCTGTGCACGGACAGGTCGGTGCTCTTGGGGAAGTACTGCCGCAGCAGACCGTTGGTGTTCTCGTTCGATCCGCGCTGCCGGGGGGAGTGCGGATCGCAGAAGTAGACCGGTACTCCCGTGGCGACGGTGAACTGCTTGTGCGCGGCCATCTCGCAGCCTTGGTCCCAGGTCAGCGAGCCGCGCAGGTGCGCGGGCAGGGTCTGGATCAAGGGCACCAGCACGTCACGGACCTCCTCGGCGGTGTGTCCGCCGGGCAGATGCCCGAGCATGACGTAGCGGGTGGAACGCTCGACCAACGTCACGATCGCGCTCTCGCTGCGGGGGCCGACGATCAGATCGCCCTCCCAGTGGCCGGGCACCGCCCGGTCCTCGACCTCGGCAGGCCGCTCGGAGATCATCACCATCTCGTCGACGAACCGGCGAGTGCGCTGCTCCGGGCCACGGTGTGGCTTGCGGCGGGTGCGCCCGGTGCGCAGCGCGAGTGCGATCTCGCGCCGCAGCCCGCCACGGGCCTGGACATAGATCGCCTGGTAGACCGTCTCCGGACTCACCCGCATACCCTCGTCGTCGGGGAACTCCATGACCAGAGCGTGACAGATCTGCTCGGGTGACCACTGCTGCTGCAGTTTGCCCGCGACGTACTCGCGCAGCGGACCGTCGTGGGCGAGCTTGGACTGCTTGGGGCGTGCCCGGCTCTTCGCCCAGGCCCGCTGTGCCCGGTGGGGCTGATAGACGCCCTCGACGCAACGGGCATCGATCTCACGTTTGACGGTGGATGCCGGCCGGCCCGGTGCCCGTCCGATCGCCCGCAGTGAGCGGCCCTCACGACGCATGTCGGCGATCAACTCCCGCTCGGCCACCGTCAGGAACCGTGGGTGCAGCTCGGCTTCGACTGCCGCAAGAGAGGGCGCCGACGTGACGGCGACGGTGCTGGTCATGCCCGTTGTGTAGTCGATCCCTCGCCCATCGGGGTGCAGGCGCGCGTTGCCGATCTTCCGGATCCCGCGGTCCCAGTCCTTGGCTGTGCGCTCGTGGACCCCGACCTGCGCCGCGGCATCCCGTCGTCGCACCCCCGACGCGCGAAGCCGGTCGTACTCCGCCCGCCCCGGATGCCCACTGGTGCCCGTCTTCCCACGACCACGGACGCCGGCCTTCCGCGCCCAGCCCGCCGCCGTGTGTCGGCTCACCCCAACCGCCCGAGCAGCACCCGAGACACTCCCGTTCTCCCGGTCCAGCGCCTCGAAGAACCGCGCCTTCAACTCCTCAAAATCCACGATCCCCGCAACTCCCTGAAATCCAGGGTGTTGCGGGGATCGCTAGAACCCGCCGGGTTCGGTCGGGGGTCGTCGTTCTGTGCGTTACCGGTGCGTTTGCCATGCGTTGGCTGTGCGCGGATGCCGCTGCGGTACGCACTGTTCCGGACGGACTGCGGGAGATCGCGGAGGTCCGGGGTGGCGTGGACCAAGTCCCTTTTATCCGGGGCTCGTTCGCTGACCAGGGGTAAAGGTGCGGCGGTCGGTTCGGCCGGTCGGCCGGCACGGTTCGATACCAGCCATTCGCGCCGACGGCACCGGCTTCCGGTGACGATGTTTGTCGCTTGATGTGCCACCACGTGGCGCCCCGTACTACTAGATTGTCAAAGCACCACGAGACCGATCATGATTTGTGCTCCATCGTTCATCAGCTGCCATTTGGCAGTCAGTCACTACGAAGAACCCTGGTGAACACCATGTCCAGTCAGGCTGTCGGTCCGCACCACCGCGCACGGCCGGGCTGACAGTGCTGGACGGCCGCGACGTTCGCAGTAGTTCTGACCTGATCCGGTTGTCCGGGGACCCCCACGTTCCCGGCCGAGAGTATGAGGCACGTTCTGTGAAGGTTCGTACGAGGCGGTCGGCCACCTTGATCTCCGGGGGACTGGCGGCGGTGCTGTTGGCGGGTTGCGGCTCCGAGGATCAGATCTGGCCGTTCGAGAGCAAGGACAGAATGGTCGTCGGCATGTCCGACGGCATCCTGGCGACGGATCCGGCCGCGGGGTACGACCCGGGGTCCTGGCTGCTGTTCAACAACGTCTTCCAGTCGCTGCTGAGTTTCCCGCCCGGGGGTTCCATCCCGGTGCCGGAGGCCGCCGACGAGTGCGGTTTCTCGGACGGCAGCAAGACCTACACCTGCACCCTGCGTGACGGGCTGAAGTTCAGCAACGGCCACAGCCTCACCTCGGCGGATGTCAAGTACTCCTTCGACCGGGCGATCAAGATCAACGACCCGGCGGGCCCGGCGCCGCTGCTCTCCACTATCTCGTCGATCAGCACGCCGGACGACAAGACCGTCGTATTCCGGCTCAAGGTGCCCGACGCGACATTCCCCAGCAAGATCGCATCGGGTGCGGGCTCCATCGTGGACCGCCGGGTATATCCCAAGGACAGTCTGCTCAAGGGCGGTAAAACGGTTGGTTCCGGTCCCTACAAGCTGGACTCCATAGACAAGTCGAAGGCCGACTTCTCGGTCTATTCCGGCTATCACGGAACCGCCGAGGTGAAGAACTCCGGCGTGACGATGAAGCTCTTCCAGGGCGACCAGCAGGCGCTCAAGACCGCTCTGGAGAAGGGCGATGTCGATATCGCGTACCGCGGTCTCACCGCCAAGACGATAGCCGCCCTGGACACTTCGCCCACCGCGGAGAAGGACGGCATCGACGTGGTCCAGGGGAGCAGCGCGGAAGTCCAGCACATGGTCTTCAACGTTGCCGACCCGGTGGTCGGCAAGCTCGCCGTGCGCAAGGCCATCGCCTATCTCGTCGACCGTTACGCCCTGGTCAGCGAGGTCTACCAGTCCACGGCGACACCGCTCTACTCGATCGTCCCGGTCGGTATCACCGGGCACGGCAACTCCTTCTTCAACACCTACGGCGACAGTCCGCAGCCGCAGAAGGCGAAGGACGTCCTGAGGGATTCCGGTATCACCGACAAGGTGAGACTCACCCTTTGGTCCACTCCGAGCCGTTATGGGCCCGCCACCGACGACGAACTCCAGACCATCGCCGATCAGTTGAACAAGAGCGGTCTTTTCGACGCCAGTATGAGGTCGGTCCCGTTCGACCAGTACGAGAAGGGCATCGCCGACGGCAAGTACGGCATCTATGTGAAGGGCTGGGTGCCGGACTATCCCGACCCCGACAACTTCACCCAGCCGTTCTTCGGTGACGGGAATGTCCTGTCGAACAATTACGAGAACAGCGACATAACCAAACGGATCATCCCGCAGACCTCGTCCATGACCGACCGCTCGAACACCCGGACGCCGTTCATCAAGCTGCAGGACATCGTGGCGCATCAGGTGCCGCTCCTGCCGCTCTGGCAGGGGAAGCAGTACGCGGTCGCCAACGAGAACGTCCGGGGTCTGCAGAACTGTCTGGACACGTCGACCGTTTTCCGGTTCTGGGAACTCAGCTCCGCGGGTTAAGGCCGTCCGGCGGACGGCCTCCGGGAGCCGCGTCCGGCGCGGCCGTGGTGAGACGGGCCGCCGATGCGATCGTGGCGCGGGCCTCGCGTTCGGTGAGGCCGGTGCGGACGGCGGCGTGGGTGAGGGCGTCCGCCAGGGCGTCGCCGTAGCCGTGTTCGTAGGCGCGGCAGGCCGCCCAGAAGAGCCGTGTGTTGCGCTGGCCCTCGCGTGCCGCGAGGACGAAGCGGACCAGTCCCCGGCCCCGGTCGGGCCGGTCGGCGGCGCCGGGCCGGCGGCGTACGGGAGGCATGAGCAGGCGCAGGAGCGCGAGGGGGCAGCGTGCCGGAGGCAGGCCGGCGGTGCCCGGGGCGAGTCGGTAGCGGCCGCGCGGGGTGACCGATCCGGGTCCCACCAGGTAGCCACCGGCGCCCCGGATGTCGATGCCGGGGGCGAGGCGGCTCGCGGAGTTCGGCACGGGAACGCCGGGCGGGCCGGTCAGCCAGATGTGCCGCCCGCCGCTGGGGGTGAGGACCATGACGGTCGGCGGGATCGTGAACAGGTGGTGCAGGGCCAGCCGCCGGAGCGATGCGGCGGAGTCGCTGCTGCCGGTGGTGTCGATGTCCAGGTCGATGCCGATGAGGTGGTGCGGGGGCCGGCCGCAGGCGATGCCGTAGCCGGTGGCCCAGGGGGCGGCGGCGAAGAGGGCCCGTACGGCGGCCGGGTCCGTGGTGGCGTCGTGGACACCGTGCCCGGGAAGGCCGCATGCGCCCCGGCAGGTGGACCGGCGGTCGTCGCTGCGGTGCGGAGAGGGCAGGGCGGGGAGCTTGCGGGCGGTCAGCGGGATGACGGGGAGCCCGCGCTCGGCGGCGGAGAGTGCGTGGGCCAGGGCCAGGGTGGCGGTCTGCCGGGCGGTGATGGCCATGGTTCTATTTTCGTTCAGGTGTTCGAAAAAGGGAAGGGGGGCGTGGCGTCGGTGAGCCGGGCTCCGGAACGCTTGTTCCCTTGGGGTGTAAGGGATCGGGTGGTGGGGCGGTGTCCGGATGGGGCGCGTACGGGGTGTGCGCCGGGGCGCGTGGGGCGCGCAAAGGGTTTATCGGGTGCTTCCTCACGCCTGCGGGGGAATCGGGTCGCATGCGTGGTTCGCCGGGGGTCCGGTGGAATGCTCTGGTCTCGCGACGTCGTGACCAGCACCGGGGCGGTCGGCCGGCTGTCCCGGAACAAGCCGTACTTCCCGTTCCTGGAGGAATTGACATGGCAAGCATCCGTACCGCTCGTGCCCTCGCCGCTGTTGCCGCCCTGCCCCTCGCCGTCGCGCTCTTCGGTGGCGTGGCCCAGGCCGACAGCGGCTCGTTCGCGAACGACGGGTCGAACGCGGCCGTTGCGACGGTCGTGGGCAGCGGCGTCGACGGCGACAACTGCGGCAACTCGTCCACGTCCCAGCAGCAGGCCGTCGGCTCCGGAGCGTCGAACCAGAGCAACACCGCGCAGGTGAACGGCTCGGAGTACACCGCGATCGACCAGGACAACGACAACTTCGTGGTGAACTTCACCAAGCTCTGGTGAGTCGTGGCCGGTCATGGGCCGGTCGGGGGGCGGGTCAGGGTCGGTGGAACAGCGGTCCGCGCGAGGGTGCTTCAACACCCCCGCGCGGACCGTTTCGCGTTGCGGGCGATGTGGTGTTCGGACCGCGGCGGGGGCGTCGTCGACCTTGACAGCGGCCATAGATCTGACGGACAGTCAGAAACCCTGATCCGTACACCCGTGTCCGGGAGGCAGCCGCCGTGCACCTCGCCCAGACGGAACGTCAGCGACAGCTGCGCGCCGAACTCCGCATGTACTTCCGCGAGGTGATGCCCGGGAGGGACGCGGGGACGCCCCCGGGTGACGGGGACCCGGCCGGGCAGCGGCGGGTGCTGCGCAGGATCGGCGCCGACGGGATGCTCGGACTCGGCTGGCCCGTCGAGTACGGCGGCCAGGGGCGAGGCGCCGACGAGCAGTTCATCTTCTTCGACGAGGCGTACCGGGCGGGGGCGCCCGTCTCGATGGTCACCCTCAACACCGTCGGCCCGACGCTGATGAGGTACGGGACCGACGAGCAGAAGGCGTACTTCCTGCCCAGGATCCTCAGCGGCGAGCTCGTCTTCGCCATCGGCTACAGCGAGCCCGAGGCCGGTACGGACCTCGCCTCGATGCGTACCAGAGCGGTGCGGGACCGCGTCGGTGCCTCGGGCCCGGACGTCGGCTCCGGCCCGGAAGGCTCCGGGAGCCCCGGGAGCCCCGGGAGCGGCGAGGGCGGCGAGGGCGGCGGCCACTGGGTGATCGACGGGCAGAAGATCTTCACCAGCAACGCCCAGAACGCGGACTGGATCTGGCTCGCCTGCCGCACGGATCCGGACGCGCCCAAGCACCAGGGCATCTCGATCATCCTCGTCCCGACCGATGCCCCCGGCTTCGCCTGGACACCGATCGAGACCGTGGGCGGGCTCACCACGACGTCCACCTACTACGACGGGATCCGGGTGCCCGTCACCAATCTGGTGGGTCCGGAGAACGGCGGCTGGGGGCTGATCACCAATCAGCTGAACCACGAGCGGGTGGCTCTCGCGGCGATCGGGATGCAGGCCGAGGACTTCTACGAGGCGGCTCTCGCCCATGCCCGTACCCCCGATCCCGTGACGGGCAGGTGCCCGGCCGACGAGCCGTGGGTACGCGGCCGGCTGGCCGAGGCGTATGCCCGGCTGGCGGCGACGCGCCTGCTCAACTGGCGTCTGGTGGGCGATGTCGGGGCGGGTTCGCCGGCCCCGGGCGAGGCGAGCGGCGTGAAGTTCGCGGGGACCGAGAGCGCCGTCGAGGTGTACCGGATGTGCCAGGAGATCACCGGGGAGGCGGGCACGGTGCGGGGCGGTTCGACCGGCTCCTTCGGGGACGGGGAGCTGGAGCGGATGAACCGGGCGGCGCAGATCAACACCTTCGGGGGCGGGGTGAGCGAGGTGCAGCGGGAGATCGTCGCGACGATGCGGCTCGGCATGAAGAGGGGCAGGCGGTGACGGTCGTGCGGGAGGGGCGGCAGATGTCCGAGGGTCGGCAGATGTCCGAGGGTCGGCAGGTTCCCGAGGGTCGGCAGGTGTGCGAGGAACCCGACGAGTTGTACGGGCGGCTCAAGGAGTTCGAGGGGCGGGCCGCCGCGACCGCGGGCACTGGCAAGGACCCGGTCAACGAACCGATGATCAGGCACTGGTGCGAGGCGATGGGGGACACGAACCCGGCGTACTCGGGGCCGGAGGCGGTCGCTCCGCCGACGATGCTGCAGGCGTGGACGATGGGCGGTCTGTCGGGCCACACCGACCGCTCCGCGGCGTACGAGGAACTCTTCGGCCTGCTCGACGGCGCGGGATACACCTCGGTGGTCGCGACCGACTGCGAGCAGGAGTATCTGCGCCCGCTGCGGCCCGGGGACCGGATCACGTTCGACGCGGTCGTCGAATCGGTCTCGGAGCGGAAGACCACCAAGCTGGGGACGGGCTATTTCGTCACCACGCGCATGGACGTCCGGGCGGACGGGGAACCCGCCGGGACGCACCGCTTCCGGATCCTCAAGTACACCCCGGCGGCGCCGAAGCGGGAACCGCGCGGCGGTGGACGGAGCCTGCGCCCGAGGCCGGTGATCAACCGGGACAACGCCGGGTTCTGGCAGGGCGTCGCCGAGCACCGGCTGCTGATCCAGCGCTGCGGCGACTGCGGCACGCTGCGTTTTCCCTGGCTGCCCGGGTGCAACGCGTGCGGCGGCCAGGAGTGGGACACGGTCGAGGCGAGCGGTGAGGGCACCGTCTTCAGCCAGGTGGTGATGCACCACCCGCCCTTCCCCGCCTTCGGCGCAGACGGGGCGGGCGGGCCGTACGCGGTGGCGCTGATCGAGCTGGCGGAAGGGGTGCGGATGGTCGCCAATGTCATCGGCGTGCCGTACGACAAGGTGCGGACGGGAATGCCGGTCCGGCTGGAATTCCTGCGTACGGACCCCGAGTTGGAGCTTCCGGTCTTCCGGGGAGGCGAGGGCTGACATGGATTTCGCACCCACCGAGGAGCAGGCCGCGGCACAGGGGCTCGCGGCGCGGATCTTCGGCGATCTGTCGACGCCCGAACGGCTGGCAGCGGCCGGCACGGGGACGGACGCCGGGCTGTGGAAGGAGCTCTGCGCGGCCGGACTGACCGCGGCGGTCGAGGAGACCGGGCTGCTCGGCCTGGTGCTCCTGCTGGAGGAACAGGGGCGCACGACGGCGCAGGTGCCGTTCGCGGCGAGCTGTGTGTACGGGCTGCTGGCCGTCGCCGGACACGGCAGCGACGAGCAGCGGGAGCGGCTGCTGCCGCCGCTGCGGGACGGCACGGCCGTCGCCACCGGGGCCTTCCCGGCACGCGGTGGGATACGGGCGGACGGCGGCGGGCGGCTGAGCGGCAGCGTGCCGTACGTGCCGTGGCTGCGGGACGCGGACCTCGTCCTCGTCCCGGACCGGGAGCGGCGGCTGTGGATCGTCCGGACCGGGGACGCCGGTGTGCTGGCCGAGCCGGTGGAGACCACGGCGCCGTGGTCGGCGGCGCGGCTGGTCCTGGACGGGGCGTCCGGGGAGCGGCTCGGCGGCGCCGGGGCGTACGCGGCGGTGCTGGCCGCGGGCCGGACGGCGTTCGCCGGACTGCAGGCCGGGGTGTGCGCCGGCTCGCTGGCCCGCGCCGTCGCCCACACGAACACCCGGGAGCAGTTCGGGCGCCCGCTCTCCACCAAGCAGGGGGTGCTGCTGCGCGCCGCCGACGCCCATATGGACACCGAGACGATCCGGGTCACCGCGTACGAGGCGGCCTGGCGGCAGGACGCGGGGCTGCCGTACGGGCCCCAGGCACTGACCGCGGCCTGGTGGGCGTCCGAGGCGGGAAAGCGGGTGGTGCACGCCGGACAGCATCTGCACGGCGGCACGGGCGCGGACCTCGACCACCCCGTGCACCGCCACTTCCTCTGGGGGCGGCAGCTCGACGCCTATCTGGGCTGCGGCAGCGAAGTGCTTCAGGAACTCGGTGAGTCGCTGGTGAAGGAGGGCATGGAGTGAAGGCCGGTGATGAGCTCGCGCCGCTGGAGATCGCGGTGACCCGCACCCTGATCGTGGCGGGCGCGATAGCCTCCCGCGACTACCAGGACGTGCACCATGACGCGGAGCTCGCCCGGGAGAAGGGTTCCCCGGACATCTTCATGAACATCTTGACGACCAACGGCCTGGTGGGCAGGTACGTCACCGACTGCCTCGGCCCGTCGGCCGTTCTCCGCAGGGTCGCCATCAGGCTGGGCGCGCCCAACTACCCCGGGGACACCATGGTCCTGAGCGGCACGGTCACCGCCGTCGCGCCCGACGGGACGGCCGAGGTGGCCGTCGTCGGGTCCAACGGTCTCGGACGGCATGTCACCGGCACCGTGACCGTCGGCGTTCCGCAGGGGGCGGCATGAGTGTGCGCAGGGCCGATTCGCTCGGCGGCAGGGCGGCGGTCGTGGGGATCGGCGCGACCGAGTTCTCCAAGGACTCCGGGCGCAGCGAGCTGAAGCTGGCCGTCGAGGCGGTGCGGGCCGCCCTCGACGACGCCGGGCTGACCCCCGCCGACGTGGACGGCCTGGTCACCTTCACCATGGACACCAGCCCGGAGATCACCGTCGCCCAGGCGGCCGGCATCGGTGAGCTGTCGTTCTTCTCCCGCGTCCACTACGGCGGCGGGGCGGCCTGCGCCACCGTCCAGCAGGCGGCCCTGGCGGTGGCGAGCGGGGTGGCCGACGTCGTGGTCTGCTACCGCGCGTTCAACGAGCGCTCCGGGCGCAGATTCGGCTCCGGCGTGCAGCAGCGGGAGCCCACCGCGGAAGGCACGGCGCTCGGCTGGAACCTGCCCTTCGGGCTGCTCACCCCGGCCTCCTGGGTCGCCATGGCCGCCCAGCGCTATCTGCACACCTACGGGTTGACGCCGGACGTCTTCGGCCATGTCGCGGTCACCGACCGGCGCCATGCCGCCCGGAACCCCGCCGCGTACTTCTACGGGAAGCCGATCACCCTGGCCGACCACGCGGCGTCGCGGTGGATCGTCGAACCCCTGCGGCTGCTCGACTGCTGCCAGGAGACCGACGGCGGGCAGGCGATCGTCGTCACGAGTGCCGAGCGGGCCCGGGACCTGCCGCAGCCGCCCGCGGTGATCGTGGCCGCCGCGCAGGGCGCCGGGCGGGCGCAGGAGCAGATGACGAGCTTCTACCGCGACGACCTGACCGGCCTGCCGGAGATGGGAGTGGTCGCCCGGCAGCTCTGGCGCAGCTCGGGCCTCTCCCCCTCCGACATCGACGTGGGGATCCTCTACGACCACTTCACCCCGTTCGTCCTGATGCAGCTGGAGGAGTTCGGCTTCTGCGCGCCGGGCGAGGGGGCCGGCTTCGTCGCGGCGGACGCGCTGCCCCTGAACACGCACGGGGGCCAGCTGGGGGAGGCCTATCTGCACGGGATGAACGGCATCGCGGAGGCGGTCCGGCAGATCCGGGGCTCGTCGGTGAACCAGGTGCCGGGGGCGGCCAGGACCCTGGTCACGGCGGGCACCGGCGTACCCACCTCGGGCCTGATCCTCGGCACGGACGGCTGAGCGGACGCCCTCCGGGGCGGCGTCCGTCGTCGTCCTGGGGGCTCAGGGGCGCCCCTGAGCCCCCAGGACGACGAGTCCACCTACAGGAGGTGGAGCAGCCCCCACCCCTACACCCTGAGGCGGACGCGGTTTCGGGACCTGGGGCCGATCCCCGGAGCTGCGCCCGCTTCTAGCGTGGAGCCATGACCACGCCAGTCTGCACGGGCAGCTCCGGGGGAGCCGCCACCACCGGACACACGCCGCACCCAGGACAGGTGTCGCACACCCTGCACACCACGGGGCACGGCTCACACAGCCAGCACGG
Organism: Streptomyces sp. NBC_00984; assembly: GCF_045162475.1. NCBI lineage: Bacteria > Bacillati > Actinomycetota > Actinomycetes > Kitasatosporales > Streptomycetaceae > Streptomyces > Streptomyces sp. NBC_00984. The sequence goes on along the minus strand of NZ_CP108734.1, from coordinate 4,465,539 downwards.
ACCGCAGAGCACGCACCTGTCGCGCACACCGCGTACCGCACGCGCCCCGTACGCCTCGCGGACCCCGTACGCCCCGTATCCGTCGTTCTCCTCCTTCGTCCGGGCGAGAGGGCCCGTGCTGCTGCGCGCCGCGCGCTCGCTCACCGCCAACCCGAGCGATGCCGAGGACCTGCTGCAGACCGCGCTCACCAAGACGTATGTCGCCTGGGAGCGGATCGAGGACCACCGGGCGCTCGACGGCTATGTCCGCCGGGCCCTGCTGAACACCCGGACCTCGCAGTGGCGCAAGCGCAAGGTCGACGAGTTCGCCTGCGACGAGCTGCCCGAGCAGGAGGCCGTCCAGGGGCCCGACCCGGCCGAGCAGCAGTCGTTGCACGACGCGATGTGGCGTGCCGTGCTGAAGCTGCCGGACCGGCAGCGGGCGATGGTGGTCCTGCGCTACTACGAGGACCTGAGCGAGGCCCAGACGGCCGAGGTGCTCGGGGTTTCCGTCGGCACCGTGAAGAGCGCGGTGTCGCGGGCGCTCGGCAAGCTGAGGGAGGACCCGGAGCTCGCTCCGGTGCGGTGACCCCGGGTGACGGTGGCGCGCCGACCTGATTTTGCCGAACGAGACCGATTCGTACTCCCGGAGCTAGTGACATACCGAACGGTATGTGAGCAGAATCAGCGCAACCTTACTGCCGCGTAGCGCCCACCGGGAGGACGCCGTGCTGAGCACCATGCAGGACGTACCGCTGACTGTCACCCGCATCCTGAACCACGGGATGACCATTCACGGGAAGTCGCAGGTCACGACCTGGACCGGCGAACCCGAGCCGCAGCGGCGCAGCTTCGCCGAGATCGGCCGGCGGGCGACACAGCTCGCGAACGCGTTGCGCGACGAGCTCGGCATCGACGCCGACCAGCGGGTGAGCACCCTCCTGTGGAACAACGCCGAGCATGTCGAGGCGTATCTCGCGATTCCCTCGATGGGCGCGGTGCTGCACACGCTCAACCTCCGGCTCCCGGCCGAGCAGCTGGTCTGGATCGTCGGGCACGCCGACGACAAGGTCGTCATCGTCAACGGCTCCCTGCTGCCGCTGCTCGCACCACTCCTCCCCCACCTGACGTCGGTCGAGCACGTGATCGTCACGGGGCCGGGCGACCGCTCGCTCCTCGACGGGGCGGCGCCCCGGGTGCACGAGTACGAGGAGCTGATCGCCAGCCGCCCGACCCACTTCGACTGGCCCGAGCTGGACGAACGCCAGGCCGCCGCCATGTGCTACACCTCCGGCACCACCGGCGACCCCAAGGGCGTCGTCTACTCCCACCGCTCCATCTACCTGCACTCCATGCAGGTCAACATGTCCGAGTCGATGGGCCTGACCGACAAGGACACCACGCTGGTGGTCGTCCCCCAGTTCCATGTGAACGCCTGGGGGCTGCCGCACTCGACGTTCATGTCCGGCATCAACATGCTCATGCCGGACCGGTTCCTGCAGCCCGCCCCGCTCGCCGAGATGATCGAGCGCGAGAAGCCGACCCACGCCGCCGCCGTCCCCACCATCTGGCAGGGACTGCTCGCCGAGGTCACCGCCAACCCGCGCGACCTCAGCTCCATGGCCCGCGTCACCATCGGCGGCGCCGCCTGTCCGCCCTCCCTCATGACGGCGTACGACAAGCTCGGCGTCCGCCTCTGCCACGCCTGGGGCATGACGGAGACCTCGCCGCTCGGCACCATGGCCAACCCGCCCGCCGGACTGACCGAGGAGGAGGAATGGCCCTACCGCGTCACCCAGGGCCGCTTCCCGGCCGGTGTCGAGGCGCGGCTGGTCGGCCCCGGCGGCGAGCACCTGCCGTGGGACAACGAGTCGGCCGGTGAGCTGGAGGTGCGTGGCCCCTGGATCGCCGGGGCCTACTACGGGGGCGCGGACGGCGAGGCCCTGCGCCCCGAGGACAAGTTCAGCGAGGACGGCTGGCTGAAGACCGGCGACGTCGGCGTGATCAGAGAGGACGGCTTCCTCACGCTCACCGACCGGGCCAAGGACGTCATCAAGTCCGGCGGCGAGTGGATCTCCAGCGTCGAACTGGAGAACGTGCTGATGGCGCACCCCGATGTGGCCGAGGCGGCGGTCGTCGCCGTCCCGGACGAGAAGTGGGGCGAGCGCCCGCTGGCGACCGTGGTCCTCAAGGAAGGCGCGAGCGCCGACTACGTGGGGCTGAAGGACTTCCTCGCCACCTCCGGCATCGCCAAGTGGCAGCTGCCGGAGCGCTGGACGATCATTCCGGCCGTGCCGAAGACCAGCGTCGGCAAGTTCGACAAGAAGGTGATCCGCAAGCAGTACGCGGAGGGCGAGCTGGACATCACCCGGCTCTGAGAGGCTGTCGGGTGACCTCCAATCGGGCAGCCACGGTCTGGCACGCATGCTTCCCGCGTTGCCGAAAAGCCCTAGGAGACCGCTGAAAATCTTGTCGAGGGGTTGTGCGGCCGCAGGCCGGACGGCCCCTTTCGCTATGCGGTGGCCGGGGCGAGATGCCAGATGTTGTTGGTGTGGGTGAGTCCGAGGGTGATCAGTCGGCGGAGGTTGAGAGCGGCGGCGCGGTGGTGGAGCCAGATGTTGTTGGCGATGACGCCCCGGTAAGGGACCCGGCGGTTGCCCTTGGCGACGAGCCAGGCGATGGCGCGTTCGACGGGTGGCCGCCATCGGCGGTACTCGTCCTGCCAGACGGTGTCGGTGGCGGCCTGGGCCCGGGCGGCGGCCAGCAGTTCGTACTGGGGGTGGACGTTGAGGGTGCGTCCGGTTTTGGAGGTGGTGCAACGCGTCCGAAGAGGGCAGCCCGTGCAGACACGCTTGAACTGGGCGGTGCGGGCGCCGTCCGCCTTGATCTGGCCAAGGCCGGCGGTGTGTCCCGCAGGGCAGGTCGCGGTGCCGGCGGCCAGTTCGATCCGGAAGTCGTCGATGGTGAAGCCGCCGGGGACTGCCTGCCGCAGCGGCGGCGGCTTGATCACCAGGGTGTGGCCGTCGGCCTGCAGTTGTGCGCGCAGATCGCCGGTTCCGTAGGCAGAATCGCCGAGCACGGTTAACGCCGTGCCCTCTTCCTCGTCGGCCAGCAGACCGCAGGCGACGGCGGCCTCGTGGTTGTCGGGGCCATAGCCGCTGGTCAGGGCGACGGCGGTGAACAGGCCTGCCTCCGGCTCGAAAGACGCATGCCCTTTGAAGCCGTCCTGGTGACGGCTGCGGTTCTTGTGGATGTGCCGTGCGTCGGGGTCAACGGTGGACACCGTCCGGTCGGCCACTGTGCGCTTGGCGATGCGCCAGCGTCCGTCGCGCCCGTCGGAGTCCTCGGCGGGTTCCACGTCCTGCCCGGCGACCAGGGCCAGCAGGCCGACCGCGTTCGCCGCCTTCTCGCCCAGGTTCTGCTCAGGCAGGTGTCCGAGCAGGTTGAGGGCGTCGGTGACCAGCGCGTCGACCAGCGCGGCGCGGGCCGTCTCGTCGTCCCAGGCGATCCTCGGTTTGCCCGGGTCGCTGTAGTCATGCGCCTGGCAGTGCTCCGCGGCCACTTCCCCGGCGCCGGGGACCTCGCGGATCACCCGGCGGACCGCGGAGATGATCTGGGTGACGGTGTCCTGGGTGGCCACCGCATCATCGAGCACCGTGGAGTCCAGCGCGCGCCGCTGCTTGCCCTTGAGCACGCCGGTCGCGGCCACGACTTCCTTGACCTTGGTGAAGATCCGCATCGGGTCGGCCGAATGACGCAGGCGGCGCCGGAAATACGTCAGCAGCGACGGATCAAACGCGGTGTCGTACAGCCCGAGCCCGCACGCGGCCTTCCACCGCAGGTCACACCGCAGTTCCTGGACCGTCTCGAAGTCCGACAGCCCCTGAAGGCTCTGCAGCACCACCGTCGCGGCCAGCACCTGCGGCGGCAGACTCGGACGGCCGTTGGACGACGGATACATGTCCGCGAACATCCCCAGCGGGAACAGCACCTCGCGATGTTCCGCCAGGAACGCGAACGCACTGCCGGCCGGGATCAACTCCCGGCACGTTTCCCACACATCCGGCCCGACCATCTCCCCGGCCCATTCCCCCTGCATGCCTACAAGATTGGCCCCGACTCCACCGAGCCGGGGCCAGAACCCGAGATTTTCAGCAATCTTCTAGGGCCTGTCCGAGGGCCGTGGACATGACGGGGGCGGTACGGGAGTGATCCCGTACCGCCCCCGTCATGTCCCGCGTCTCAGTTCGTACCGATCTTCGCGAGCAGATCGACGATGCGTGACTGGACCTCTTCGCTGGTGGACCGCTCGGCCAGGAAGAGAACGGTCTCGCCCGAGCTCAGCTTCGGCAGATCCGATCCGTTCATGTCGGCGGCGGAGGTGTAGACGACCAGCGGGGTCCGGTTCAACTGGCCGTTCGCGCGCAGCCAGTCGACGATGCCGGCCCGGCGGCGGCGTACCTGCATCAGGTCCATCACCACCAGATTGGGCCGCGTCCGGGTGGCGAGCGACACCGCCTCGCTGTCGGTGGCGGCCCGCGCCACCTGCATGCCGCGGCGCTCCAGGGTCTCCGTCAGCGCCAGCGCGATCTCCTCGTGCTCCTCGATCAACAGCACCCGGGGCGGATGCTGTTCGCTGTCGCGCGGGGCGAGCGCCTTGAGGAGGACGGCGGGGTCGGCACCGTACGCCGCCTCCCGCGAGGCCTGTCCCAGCCCGGCCGTCACCAGCACCGGAACCTCGGCCGCCACCGCCGCCTGACGCAGCGACTGCAGGGCCTTGCGGGTGATCGGGCCGGTCAGCGGGTCGACGAAGAGCGCGGCGGGGAACGCCGCGATCTGGGCGTCGACCTCCTCGCGCGAGTGCACGATCACCGGCCGGTAGCCCCGGTCGCTCAGCGCCTGCTGGGTGGAGACGTCGGGCGCGGGCCAGACGAGCAGCCGGCGCGGGTTGTCCAACGGCTCCGGGGGCAGCTCGTCGTCGACCGGCTGCGGCGACGGACGGGTGGCGACCTCGACCGCACCACCCGGACCGTCCAGCGGCTCCGGCCCCTCGGCGCCCTCGTCGGGTGCCCCTATCGCGTACGAGCGTCCCTCGGCCTCCGGCCCCGAACGCACCGGGCCCTGCGCGGGGCCGGTCTGCGCCCCACCGGCGGGGGAGGAAACGGGCGCGGACGGGGACGGCGCCGACGGGGCGGCCTGCGGGGTGCGCTCGCCCTCCGGCGGGGCGGCGAGCTTGCGGCGCCGCCCGGCACCGCCGAGCGTCTGGTTCTGCTGGTGCGCGATGTGCTGGGCGAAGGGCACGCCCTGCCCGAGCGTCCGCACGCTGAACGCGCGCCCCTGCGTCGAGTCCGACGAGCCGCCGGGCATCGGGGCCTCCGCGGGCAGCGGCTGCCTGCGCGCGTCCGGCACGGGTGCGATGTTCCGCGGGTGACCCTCCGCGCCTTCCTCGCTCTCCGGGGAACCCGGGGCGGCCGCGACGGCCGTGGTGCCGGTGGCGTGCGTGGTCCGTCCGGCCGCGGGCCGGTCCGCACCGTCGCCGGGCAGGTCCTCGGACTGCTCACCGGGAACGGCGGCCTCCTCGGGCCGACCGGGCTGCTGGGGAGCCTCGGAGTGCCGGGCCCGGCGACGGCCGGTCGGTACGGGATGCGCCTGCGGCGGTGTGTGGTCGTCGTCCGGCACGCTGCGCACGGAGTCATGGCGTCCCGGCAGCGAGGCGTCCGGGTCGGCGGCCGTGGCCGGGGAGCGGTCGGCCTCCGCCGGCGGGAGGGCGAACGCGGTACGCGGCCCTGCGGGCTCGGCCCGGTCGGTCCGCTCCTGGGCGGCCGCCAGCGCCCGCCGGGCCCGCCGCCCGGTCGGCTGAGGCACCTGCGACGCGCCGGGCCCGGAGCCGTCACCGGGCTGCGGGGACCCCTCGGGGTCGCCGGCCGCGGCGGAAGCCGGAGCCCCGGCGGAAGCCGGCAGGGCCAACTGGTTCTCGGCTCCCTGACGCGCGCGGTGTCCGCCCGCGGGCACCGGCACCGGCATCTGCCCCTCGGCCGGAACACCCTGCGGCGGCACGGTCTGGCCGAGCTGCGGCCGGCCGCCGCCACCCTGCGCGCCCTCGGCCGCCGTCACCACGGCTCCCTCGGACGGCGCCGGGGCCGCGGGCAGTGCCAACGCCTGCCCGGACCCCTGCCCCTGCCCGGACCCCTGCCCCTGCTCGGGCAACTGGGCCGACCGGTCCGGAAGCGAGGGCTGGGCCCCGGTCTCGGCCGGACTCGGCCGCCCCCGCCTGCGCCCCGAACCCCCGCCCTGCGTGTCCTGCGCCCCCGGCAACGTCTGCTCGTCCTGCGCCACGGGCTCACGACGCGCCCGTCGCCGCCCCGTCGGCTCGGCCGCCGCCGTGTCACCGCCGGACCCGGCGTCCGCCCCGGAGCCGCCCACCGGGCTCTCCAGGAACGCGTCCGTGGACGCCCGACGCGCCCGTCGCCGCCCGCCGCCCGGCTGCTGCGCAGCCGTCTCGGGCCCGGCACCGGGCTGCGCCCCGGCCACCGGCTCCGGCTCGGACGCCGTCACCGTGCCCGAACCCGCGCCCAACGGCACTTCCAGCACATACGCGCTGCCGCTCATCCCCGGCACCTCGTGCGTCTGGAGCACGCCGCCGTGCGCCCGCACGATCCCGCGCACGATCGGCTCGTGCACCGGATCTCCCCCGGCGAACGGTCCGCGCACCTCGATCCGTACGACCTCGCCGCGCTGCGCCGCCGCCACGACGACCGTGGAGTCGACGTACCCGCCGCCGGGCACCACCCGGGCCTTGCCGGTCGAGTCGACCCCGGCGACGTCCGCGACCAGATGGGCGAGCGCGGTCACCAGCCGGGCCGCGTCCACCTCGGCCTCGATCGGCGGCGCGTGCACGGCGAACTGGGCGCGCCCGGGACCGATCAGCTCGACGGCCGCGTCGATACCGGCCGTCACGACCGAGTCCAGCAGCACGTTCGCCTTGGCCAGCTTCTCGGAGCCGGCGTCCAGGCGCTGGTAGCCGAGCACGTTGTCGACGAGGGTGGTCATCCGGGCGTAGCCCGCGGCCAGGTGGTGCAGGATCTGGTTCGCCTCGGGCCACAGCTGTCCTGCCGGGTCGGCGGCGAGCGTGGAGAGTTCGCCGCGCAGCTCCTCCAGCGGGCCGCGCAGCGATTCGCCGAGCACGGCGGTGAGCTGGGTGTGCCGGGCGGTCAGCGCCGCCAGCCGGTCGGCCTGCGCCTCCAGCTCGGCCGCGTACCGCTCGGTCCGGTCGGCCAGCTCCGTGCTGTGCCGTTCCGTCAGTTCGGCGACCTCGGCGGTGTGACTCCCGGTCAGTTCGGCGACCTCGGCCCGGTGCTGCGCGTCGAGCTCCTCGTACGGCCTGCGGTCGGTGAACGTCATGACGGCGCCGACCAGCTGGTCGCCGTCCCGGACCGGTGCGGTGGTCAGATCGACCGGCACCTGCGCGCCGCTCTTGGACCACAGGACCTGGCCGCGCACCCGGTGCTTGCGCCCGGACCTCAGGGTGTCGGCGAGCGGCGACTCCTCGTACGGGAACGGTTCGCCCTCCGCCCGCGAGTGCAGGATCAGCGGATGCAGCTCCTGGCCGCCCAGGTCGCTGGCGCGGAAGCCGAGGATCTGCGCGGCGGCGGGGTTGACCAGGACGACCCGGCCGTCGGTGTCCGTACCGACCACGCCCTCGGCCGCGGCCCGCAGGATCATCTCGGTCTGCCGCTGCGAACGGGCCAGTTCGGCCTCGGTGTCCACGGTGCCCGACAGATCCCGTACGACGAGCATCAGCAGCTCGTCGCCCGTGTAGCTGCCGCTGTAGGTGCTCTGGAAGTCGTTGTACGCGGCCTGCCCGTCCTCCAGGCTGGCACTGGTGACCTCGACGGGGTACTCGGTGCCGTCGGTCCGCCGCGCGGTCATCCGGGTCGGCTTGGTACGGACGCGCTCGTCGGCGGTCTCGGGGCGGCGCATCGAGCCCGGGATCAGCTTGGAGTCGAACTCGGGCAGCAGATCGAGGAGCCCGCGACCGACGAGCGCGGTGCCCGGCGTCTCGAACATTTCGAGCGCGATGGTGTTGGCGTTGACGACCGTGCCGTTGCAGTTGACGAGCAGCAGCCCGTCAGGGAGTGCATCGAGTATGGCTGCGAGGCGAGCAGCGCCTCGGGATGGCCTGCTGCTCACGACGACGCTTCCTCCCTGGTTACCGCACCTTGCCGACAGCGGGCCCCATCTTGCCCCTCGGGCCGCGGGCTGTCACTGGAGGAGTCTAAAGGCAGTGAAGGGGCGTGGGGCTGCGGATGAGGGGGAGCTCTCACCAAGGTTCTGTGCATACCGTGTACGACTCCGTCCGGGCAGGCCTAGTCAGCCGACGTTCGGGAGCACCGGCCGCAGGCCGTTCCAGCGGGCGATCTCGCAGCCATTGGTCCGGCTGAAGACCGTGTCGACGCTCCGCCCCCGCCAGGTCCCGGTGACCCGGGCGGTGGCCGGTCCCCCGAACTGCTGGGTGCACAGCGCGTCCTCGGGCACCGGGGCGAACGGGTCCGCGCCCTCGCCCGCCAGTTCGTCCAGCCGGCCGCAGGCCTGCCGCGCCACCGGGTGGCTGCCGCCCGCCGGACCGCACCGCAATTCGAAGGCACCCTCGGCCGCGGCGTTCTCCGAGCCCGAGACCGTGATCGTCAGCTGGGTACGGGCGTCGTGTCGCAGCAGGGGCAGCGGCAGCGGAAGCGGAAGCGGGCCGGTGACCGCGGTCGCGGCCGGCGCGGCGGCGGACAGCGCGGCGAGGGACGCGACGGCGGTGAGGGCGAGGCGGCGCAACATGCGGGCTCCTGTGCTCGTGCACTTCGGCGGGAGTGCCGGTGGAACGGACGGAAGGACGGGAGGGCGGCGCCTCCGTCATCACTAACGCTCCGCACGCCACGGCGTTGCGCAACCGCAGGCGCTTTGCCCTCGGACCCGACTGCCTAGTACCGTAGGCGTCGATTGGTGAGGCACCGCTCAACTGTGTCATCATCTGCACGCACCACTCGCGCTCGCGCGGGGTGTGCTGGAGGCGTCGCCTAGTCCGGTCTATGGCGCCGCACTGCTAATGCGGTTTGGGTCTTAAAGCCCATCGAGGGTTCAAATCCCTCCGCCTCCGCTCTCTGACCAGGGAGTTCAGCCCGTTCGGCTGAACTCCCTGAGTCGTTTCCGGAGCCGTTCCGGCGACCGACGGCAGGCCCCGGCTACTTTCGGGTCGCGCAGGGGGCGCAGCAGGAGGGAGCCGGCTCGACGCAGATGGTGACGGCGTCGGTGTTGTCGGTGGTGTCGGGATCCTTTTCGTTGGCGGTGGCGGTGTTGACGACCGGGCCGGCTTCGGTGGCCTTGGCCCGCAGCACGAGGGTGGCCCCGGTGCCGTCGGCCAGGGTGCCCACGGCCCACCGTCCGGTGGCCGGGTCGTAGCTTCCGGGGCCGTCGGCGGACAGGAAGGCGAGACCGTCCGGGAGCTGGTCGGTGACGGTGACGCCGGTGGCCCGGTTCGGGCCGGCGTTGTGGACGGTGATGCGGTAGGTCACGGTCTGCCCGACGGTGACGGTGGTCGCGTCGGCCGCCTTGACCACGGCCGGGTTGACCTGTGTGACCTGCTCGTTGGAGGTGGCCGTCAGCGGCTCCGGGGCGGTGGTGAGCCAGCCCGGGACCCGCTTGGGCGCCTGCGTCTGTGAGGAGTCCGGCAGGATCTCCACACCGGTGACGACGGGCTGTTCGAAGCTGCCGTTGGCCAGGGCGACCGGAGCGGAGCAGGAGGTGTGGACATGGTTCTTCCCCTCAAGTCGACGCTGCTGGAACGCACCGCCGTCCGGCCGCACAACTGTGCGCCGTTGCGGAGCCGGTGCATTCAGTAGCGCAGTGCATCCGGGTGATCGCGTAAAGCGAGGGGCGGGGCGGTTCGGCCAACCCCGCGCGGCAGGTTTGCGGAACCCGCCCCCGGGCGACTCCCGCCACACCGTCACCAGCGCCGCCGTCGGTGCGCCGTGCCCGTCGCACCCGCCTCCTGGTTCCCTCCCGCCCACCCCGTCACGGCCGGAAGCCCGCGCCGCGCCCGGTGCGCCCACCCCCGCTCAGGGTGAATCGGTCACCGACGAAGTTGACGCTTCCGGCGCCGCGGCGGCGACCGCGTGAACGTCCGTGGAGAGGGGGGCCGCTGACACGCGCCCCGGCGCCCGGCCCGCCGACGCGGGGCTCCGGCCACGTACGGACCCACCCCGTCCGCCGACCGCCCCACAGGGGCGCGGCGCCCCGCCCCCGCAACCGCTGAACACGGTGTTTCCGCAGGTCGGGGCGGGTGTGGCTAATGGATTTCGCGCTACGGCACAGGTCATGTAATGTTGTTCTCGCAACGCCGACCGGGAAGAAAAAAACCGGGAAGCACAAGCACTCGTAGCTTAACGGATAGAGCATCTGACTACGGATCAGAAGGTTGCAGGTTCGAATCCTGCCGAGTGCACAGCAGGCCAGAGGCCCTCAGGAGAAATCCTGAGGGCCTCTGTCGTATGTCATGACGTCTCCGCCACCGCCTGCGGCGGCCCCGCCCGTTCGTGACGCAGAAGCCCGAGAAGCGGGCACGAGGGTTCGGTTCAACCAGCCTTGCGGTGTGCGTTCCAGGCGGTGGCGGCAGTCGCGAGGCGGAGGGTCCATGGGTCGGGGTCGGCGGTGCTGATCTCGGACCAGACGTTGGCGTTGGCGGCGGCGAAGGCGGTGATGCCCTCGGCGGGGGCGGTGTGCCAGGCGGGGATCTCGGCGGCCCAGCCTTCGGCCGATGCGGGGGTGTGGCCAGCGGCGATAAGCCAGATGACCCAGTAGCCGGCATCGAGCCAGGCCGCTCCGCGGGTTGCCCAGGCCCAGTCGACCAGGCGGGCCCGATCGCCCCGCGGAGCGTGGTCGTCGACGAGGACGTTCGTGTTGTTCAAGTCGGTGTGGAGGAGATGGGTCCCGGCGAAGAGGCGGAGGTCGTCGGGGTGGGCGGCGTAGTGCTCCAGGCGCTGTTCGGCGTGGCGTAGTTCGATGCCGGGGCAGGGGGTCGACCCGAGGCGGCACAGGAGGGCGGTGACTTCGGGGAGGTCGGGGGAGCCGGGGGCGTAGTCGGCGTGGTGGCTATCGAGGGCTTCGAAGCCGAGAAGGTCCCAGCCGGCGGTCTCGACGCGCCAGCGGAGGGCGGGGGCCAGGCCGGTGAGGAAGGGGGCGACGGCGGCTTCCCGGCGCTGGGTCCAGACGCGGGGGTGGCCGGTGCGCAGGCCTTTGATGTGCCAGGTGCCCGTGGCGGAGGTGACGCGGGCCGCGATCTCGCTGTTGAAGCCCTCGGCCGTCTCCTCGACCGTGAGGAGGGGGCCGGTGTGCTCTTCGACGGCAGCGCGGGCGGCGGGCGGCAGCCGGTCGAGGCCGATGCGGGTGGTCGCCATGGGGCTTCACTCTTCCACGGGTGCGAGTGCGGGCGCGCAGTGGTGCGGGGACTCCGGACGGAAGAACGTCCCGGAGCCCCCGCGATTCTGTGCGGCCGGGTGCCTACTGGTACGGGTTGTCGTCGTTGCAGGCGGGGACGGCGCCCTCGGTCAGCACCTCCAGGTCGTCCAGGAGGACCACCCCCTCGGGCTCCTCCGGGGCTGGCGGCCGGGGACTGATCTCCACCATGACAGCGGTCATTGCGTTTCCTCGCTTCCGTGTTGGCAGTAGGTGTTCAGTGGTGCCTTCGCCTCCTGGTACGCCTTGGCGAGCGGTCGGCAGACCCGGCAGGTGCCGGAGAGCCGACAGCCGCCGCAGCCACCGGTGCGAAGCATCTGGGCATCGGCGATGCCGGGCAGACGGAGGAGTCCGTCCAGGCCCTCGGTCATGAGGTCGATGGGGTTCTCGCGGCCGACCTTGCACATGGTCGCCAGGCTGTGCGGGGCGACGTGGAAGAAGGTGTGGCCGGCGGGGCAGCCCTTGAAGACGCTGGTCTTGTCCAGGAAGCCGGGTGCCTGCGCGGCCAGCGGTTCGGGCGTGCCGGTGTACGTGGGGGAGATCGCGCCGTACTCCTGGCGGCCCGCCCCGTACCGCTCGGCGAGGGCCCGCATGGCGTCCAGCTCGTGGGCGTTGTGCCGGGTGATGATCAGCGCCAGTTCCAGCGCGATGCCGGCCTCGCGCGCCGCGACGAGCCCCTTCTCGACCAGCTTGAACGCGCCCGGCTTGCGGGTGAGCGAGTCGAAGCTGTCCGGGGTCGCCCCGTAAAGGGAGACAGTCACCTTGTGCGGCGGCAGGTCGCGCAGGAGGCCGATGATCTCGGGGCGGTGGGAGCCGAGAGCCGTTGGTCAGGATCTCGATCAGCATCCCGGAGCGGTGAGCGAGCGCGTACGCGTCCACGAAGTCCCGGTCGATCAGCGGCTCGCCACCGGTGAACTGGAGCCACAGCACCCCGGCATCCCGCAGCAGGTGCAGGAGCCGGACTTTGTCCGGCCAGGGCAGCCCCTCGAACTTCCGCTCCGCCAGGTAGCAGTGCTCACAGTTGAAGTTGCAGCCCTTGTTGATCTCGTACGTGGCCCGGCCGTAGCGGAGGCCGGTCTCGGACCGTACGAGAACGGCGTCCCGCATCACCGCGCCCGCCAGGTCAACACCCCAGGCGGTGCGGGCCTGGTCGAGGAGCCAGGCCGGAAGAGGGCTGCTGCTCTCGGCGGTCGAGGCCAGCTCTTCGTACAACGTCCGGGGGATACGCATGCCGCCCTTGGAGCCGGGGCGGGCGATCAGGAACGCTCCGTTGTACGGGCTCGCGATCAGCTGGTGCACGGGACCTCCTCCAGGGTGTCTTCCCAGGTGTGCTGCTTGGCGTGATCGGCGAACAGACAACAGCCCTCACCATCGGGCCCCGGGGCGGCCACCGGGCAGTCCGGCCGTACGACGATCTCCGCCTCGGTCGTTCCGTGCCAGCGGAGCCACAGCGCGGTCCCGTACGCGCAGGCGTCGGTGAGGAGGCCGAAGTGCTCACCGTCGTCGTGCGCGGTCAGTTGGCACTGCACAGCCCTGTCGATGTACGTGGCGGCCGACTTCTCCCGTGCCTGCCGTGTCAGGTCAAGGGGCACCCGGCGCCAAGCGCACCGCATCACGACACCATCCGGAAGGACGCGAGGGCGTTCCGCTCCTGCTTCGCGCACCGGGGGCAGACGCACGGAGGGAAGCGGCCCGGGTCGTCAGGGACCACCGGGTCGTCGCCCACGCGTACCTCCGTGAGAGGCCCCCACGTCTGGCCGGAGTCGTGGGAGACCCGCAACGTCATCCGTACATGGTTCTGTCCGTTCGTCATGGTCAGGAGCATTGCGATTCGCGGGCTTGACCAGAAAGGCCCAGCGGGTTACCCAACTTGGGTAACATCACCCTCGGTTGACCAAGTGCAGCGATCCGTAGTCCTCATGCCGGAGCGTGCCCGATGCCCGAGCCACCTCGCTCGAAGGAACTTCCGGTCGGCCTGCTCACGGACCCGGTGATGATCGAGGCATGCCAGGCCAGGGACTTCGGCCGCATCTTCCAACTGGTCAGAGGACGAGCAGGTATCTATCCGTCGATGATCGCGCGCCGCTGCGACCTCACCCCGAGCCGCGTGGGCGAGGTGATCGCCGGACGGCGGCAGTTGCTGCACATGGACGTGATCGAACGAATCTCGGACGGACTGCGCATCCCTGGGCACATGCTCGGTCTCGCCCGCCGCTCCTGGGAGACGCCGCCCAGCCTGACCGTCACGCCCCGCGAACCGGCCGAGGTGCCGGCTTCAGCCGACGAGCCGCTGGCTGCCGGACTACCTGGGGCCGACGTCGACACCATCCTCGCCCTTGCCGCCGAGCGGGACCTCAGCCCGTCGACACTGGACGCGCTGCACTCGTCGATCGTGGACTACTGGCGCCGGGACGACGAGCACGGCGGCGAGACCTTACGGCCGGCGGTCGTCGGCCAGCTCCGCTACGTCGTTGATCTCCTCAGAGAGCAGCGGCCAGCTCCTCTGCGCGACGGCCTGCACAGCATCGCGGCCGAGCTGGCTCGGCTCACCGGATGGATCTACTTCGACGCCCGCCAGTACAACCAGGCACGCGCCTACTTCACCGAATCCCTCGGCCTGGCCAAGGCCATCGACGACCACCAGTTCATGGCCAACGTCCTCGCCTGCATGAGCCTCCAGGCCACCTACCAGGACAAGCCCGGAGATGCTCTCGCACTCGTCACCGCAGCCCAGGACCAGGCCCGAGCAGCGGCGGGGACGACGCCACGCGTGCTGGCCATGCTCGCGATGCGCGAAGCCTTCGCCCATGCCACCCTGGGCAACCACGGCGCGACCCACACCGCGATCTCGGAAGCCAACACCTACTTCGGCCAGATCAGCACCGGCGATCCGGCCCCGGCTTGGGTCGCCTACTTCGACGAGCCAAAACTGATCGTTGACACCGGCATCGCACACGGCCGCCTGGGCGAAGTCGCCCTCGCCGAACCCCTCATCGCGGACGCCCTCCGCCGCGAACACGCATCGAACCACCGAGGCCGCGCTTTCCACGCCTTCTGGCTCGCCCGCACCCAGCTCCAGCGCGGCAAACTCGACGAAGCCTGCCGTACCGCCGTGGATGCCCTGGCTCCTGCGGCGGCCGTCAGCTCGCAACGAGTCGCCGGCCATCTGCGGGAGTTCTACGAGCAGCTGGAGCCTTTCCGCCGGGAACCGGCCGCGGTGGCATTCGAGTGCCGGCTCCGGGAAGTGTTGCCCCGCCAGGTCAGCGGACCGCCTCGTCCATGAGCACGTAGAGCAGCCCGACGAGGGAACCGCTGCTGACGATCTCGCGGCGGTCGATCAGGCCCCGCACGTCGGCCAGCGGGATCCATTCGATCCGGTCCGACTCGTTCTTCTCGGTCGGCGGTCCCTCGTAGGTCGCCCCGTCGGCCCGGAAGACGTGGTGCTGGGAGTCGGTGATGCCGTTGGCCGGCTCGGCGTAGATCAGCGGCTTGATCGGGCCAGGTCGCCAGCCCGTCTCCTCAAGCACCTCACGGGCCGCCGCTTCCGCCGGGCTCTCGCCCTCCTCGACCAGCCCCATGGGCAGCTCCCACGCCCAGACGTTCGTGATGAAGCGGTGCCGCCACATCATCAGCACCTCGCGCCGCTCGTTGACGACGGCGGCCACGGCCAGGTGCCGGAGCTTGACGACGTGGTGCTCCCAGCGGTTCCCGTCCGGCGTCTCGACATCGGTGAGCCACAGGTTCACCCAGCTGTTCTCGTAGATCGGGCGTTCCCCGTGGATCTTCCACTGCATTGCTGCGGCCCCTCTCGATCGAGCTCCAGCATGGCAGAACGAAGCTGAGAGACAGCAGGGTTCGCGGATTTAACGTCGATCTGACGAATAAAGGCGGCCTCAGATACTCGCAGCAGCGGAGAGCGTCGCACTTGTGGTGTGAGGACGCCTGGTCAGTCGCAGAGGCCCTGGCTGCGATCCACCTCAGCGGGAGGGTCCGCAGCCGGAGTTCTCCGTGGACGGGGGCTCCGCTGCGTCGAGCCGGGCGAGCATCTGGCGGAGTCGGAGGCGGCGTGGGGGTAGGTACTCGGGAGCTGTGGATCAGTCCACAGGGCCTCTGGCTTTTTCCTTCAGGGCCTGCATGAACAGCCGTGCAGGGGTGAGGCCGGTCAGGCGGCGATGTCCGAGGCCGGTCGGGGTGTGGCCGCCAGTCGCCGGGACCGCACGGCCAGGATGATCACGACTGCCGGGATCAGTCTTACCTAGTTAATATTAACTGGTCAAGAGTTGGGTATAGTGGTGGTGTGGATGACGGACTCGCAGACCTGCTGCACCGCGTGGTCATGCTGCTGGGTGAGGCGACCCGACAGCGCACCGATGACCCCGACGGCTTGACCTACAGCCAGATACGACTTCTGGGCACGCTGGAGGACATCGAGCCGGTGACGCAGCATCGGCTGGCGCAGGCGCTGTCGGTGTCGGACCCGGCGATCAGCCGGGCGCTACGACCACTCGAAGCGGGTGGCCTGGTGCAGATCACCATCGACCCCGCACACGCGCGGCGGCGGCTGGTCCGCCTCACCGAGGCCGGCCGGAACGCCTTCCATGCCGCCGGAAAGCCGCTCTACGACGAGCTCCGCGCCGGGCTGGTCGCGGCCGGGTTTCCCTACGAGCGCTACCTCGAAGACACCCGTCGGCTGGCCGAGTTCCTCGCATCCGACTGAGGACGCCTCTGCGTGTTCGGCTACAGCACCGCCCTAGCCCGTGATGTGGAACGGGGTGTCGGCGCGCTTGTCGCTGTCCAGACCGCGGACTTCGAACGACTGCTGCTGGTCCGAATTGACGCTGTCCTCCGGGACCGTGACCTCGGCGGCGAAGTCGCCGTCCGGTCCGGCCGTGACGTCACGGAGATCGAGTGTGGCGCCGTACGTTCCGTTGAATGTGATGCGTACCTGTTCCCCGGCCGCGAAACCGGAGCCCGTGATCGTGACGGTGGCCCCGATGGCGGCCGAGTCGGGGCCGGCCATGATGCGGGCGGCCGTGGGGGACGGTGCCGGGGGCGGTGGTGTGGACGGAAGGCTCTGCACGGGGCGCGGGGTGTCCGAGGTGTGCTCCGAGGCTGGGGGTGCCGCGGCGGCGGGTGCCTTCGGGGAGGTGCCGCCCGCGACCGTGGTCGCGATCACGGCGGCGAGGATGGTGGCCGCGCCGGTGATGACAGCCGCGATGATCACTGTCCGGTGGCTGCGATCGGCCCTTCCGGCCGTGTCACCGGTGGTGCGGGTGTCGCCGGAGTCGGACACGTGGATTCTCCAACCAGTCATGTTTGGAAAGCAGTTGATCAGGATACTTAGCGCGGCTCTCCGACGGCCTCCGGTTTTCCGGTCTCGGCACGGGGCCGCCGAGGCCGTCCGCTGACGTCGCTCCGGGGGTTCGTTCATGGTGGTGGTCATGGGGTGGCAGTGCACCGGGCTGCGGTGGCCCGACGCGCAGGGGCCGCCCGTGCTCGGCTGGCGGCGCGGCGGGGCCGTGCGGGCGAGTGCGCAGGTGTACGGGGCGGAGTTCGGGTTCCGGGCCGAGGGGGAGCGGGGCTGTGTCGGGGCGCGCGGGAACGCGTGTCCGGTGGGGGCCGTGGTGTCGGGGCGGAGCACGGGGGCGCGGTGTCCGGAGTGCGCGCGGCTGGACCGGGCGCATTCGGTGGCCGCCGACACGATCGCCGATGACCCGAGGACGTACCGCGTGTATCTGGCCTGGTTCGGGCCGGGGATGGTGAAGGTCGGGATCACCGCCGAGCAGCGGGAAGCGGCGCGGCTGCGCGAGCAGGGAGCCGTGGTGTTCAGCTGGCTGGGGCGGGGGCCGTTGATGGCGTGCCGGCGGACCGAGGAGCTGCTGCGCTCGGCGCTCGGGGTGCCGGACCGGATTCCGTACGCGAGGAAGCGGGCCGTGCGCGGGGTGCTGCCGGGGGCGGCGGAGCGTGGTGCCGAGGTGGCGGAGCTCTACGGGCGGGCCGCGGCGCTGGAGGGGGCCGGGTGGCCGGAGTCGCTGGAGCGGTTGCCGTTCGAGGCCGTCGATCACGCCGGGCTGTTCGGGCTCGACGGCGCGGTCGAGGTGGCGTGGGCGGTGACCGAGTTGGTGGCCGGGGGTGCGGTCGCGGGGCGGCTGGTGGCGGCGGCCGGGCCCGATCTGCATCTGGCGACGGCGGACGGGGTCGTGGTGCTGGACACCCGGCTGATGACCGGGTGGGAGCTGGTGGCGGCGGACGCGCGGGCCGGGGTCGGGGTGCCGGTGGCCGACATCGGGGGCGGTGGCGTGCAGGGCGGGCTGTTCTGAGATCGTCGGATCCGTCCGGACGGTGAGAGGGGCGAGGGATGAGTGGTGACGCCGATGACGTCGTGCGGTTCTGGGAGCGGCTGGGGCTGCCCGGGATCATCGATGTCCATACGCACTTCATGCCGGAGCGGGTGCTCCGGAAGGTCTGGGCGTACTTCGACTCCGCGGGGCCGCTGACCGGGATGGAGTGGCCGATCGAGTACCGCCACGACGAGGACGAACGGCTCGCCCTGCTGCGTTCGTTCGGCGTGCTCCGGTTCACCTCGATGCTCTACCCGCACAAGGCCGGGATGGCCGCCTGGCTGAACGGCTGGGCGGCCGGCTTCGCGCGCCGGGTGCCCGACTGCCTGCACACCGCGACCTTCTTCCCGGAGGAGGGCGTGGAGCGGTATGTGCGCGAGGCCGTCGAGGCGGGGGCGCGGGTCTTCAAGTCGCACCTCCAGGTCGGCGCGTACGACGCCAACGACCCGCTCCTGGACCCGGTCTGGGGTCTGCTCGCGGAGGCCGGGATCCCGGTGGTGATGCACTGCGGCTCGGGGCCGGCGCCCGGCAAGTACACGGGCCCCGAGCCGGTCGGCCGGCTGCTCGCCCGGCATCCGCGGCTGCCGTTGACCGTGGCGCACATGGGGATGCCGGAGTACGCGGAGTTCCTGGCGCTCGCGGAGACGTATCCGCGGGTGCGGCTCGACACGACGATGGCGTTCACGGACTTCACGGAGGACTTCACCCCGTTCCCGCCGGCCGAGCGGGGGCGGCTCGCCGCGCTCGGGGACCGGATTCTGCTGGGCACGGACTTCCCGAACATTCCGTATCCGTACGCGCACCAGCTGCACGCGCTGGAACGGCTGGAGCTGGGCGACGACTGGCTGCGGGCGGTCTGTCACGGAAACGCGAGCGCCTTGTTCGAGGTCGGCTGACGGTCCGTCGGCGGTGCTGCTTTCTCAGGGAATTCACAGAATCGGGTAAGGACCCTTTCAGAGGAGCCTCACAGGGTTGGGGCATGACGACGACGACCTCGCCCCAGGGGCGTACCGAACTGCTGAGGGCGGACCGTACCCCCGTCCGTGTGCTGGTGGTGGACGACGAGGCTCCGCTCGCCGAGCTGCTGTCCATGGCCCTGCGTTACGAGGGCTGGGAGGTGCGCAGCGCCGGGGACGGTGCCGGGGCCGTCCGGATGGCGCGCGACTTCCGGCCCGACGTGGTGATCCTCGACGTGATGCTGCCCGACACGGACGGGTTCGCCGTGCTCGGCAGACTGCGGCGGGAGCTCTCCGAGGTCCCCGTCCTGTTCCTGACCGCGCGCGACGCGGTGGAGGACCGGATCGCCGGTCTCACGGCGGGCGGCGACGACTACGTGACCAAGCCGTTCAGCCTGGAGGAAGTCGTGGCGCGGCTGCGCGGGCTGATCCGGCGGTCCGGCACGGCGGCGGCCGTGCGCAGCGAGTCGACCCTCGTCGTCGGCGATCTGGCCCTGGACGAGGACAGCCACGAGGTGAGCCGGGCCGGGGTGTCCATCCATCTCACCGCGACCGAGTTCGAGCTGCTGCGCTTCCTGATGCGCAATCCGCGGCGGGTGCTGAGCAAGGCGCAGATCCTCGACCGGGTGTGGAACTACGACTTCGGCGGGCAGGCGAACGTCGTCGAGCTGTACATCTCGTATCTGCGCAAGAAGATCGACGCGGGGCGGTCATCGATGATCCACACCCGGCGCGGGGCGGGATATCTCATCAAGCCCGGTGAGTAGGCGCCCGTACCGGTGGCGGGGGCCGTGGACGCTGCGGACCCGGCTGGTGGTCTCGGCGGTCACGCTGATCGCCGTCGTCGCCGCGGTCATCGGATCGGTCACCACCATCGCGTTCCACAGCTACATGTACGGCAAGCTCGACGACCAGCTGGCCGCCATCGCCGTGCGGGCCGCGAAGCCGCCCGGCGGGGGACCGATGCCCGGTGGCGGTCTGCCGCAGGGCCTCGACCCGCTGGCCTTCGTCGACGCGCGCGGGCTGCCCGTCGGCGCCTTCGGGGCCGTGGTGACGGACGGCGCGGTCACCGCCTCGCGGGTGGTCGTGGAGAGCGCCACCACGCCGGGGCCCGGGGCCGAGGACAGCGGGCAGCCGATGACCGGCGCCCAGCGCAGCGCCCTGGCGGCGGCGGGTGTCACCGCCGGGAGCGGGGCGAGGAGCGTCGACCTGCCGGGGCTGGGCGGCAGCCGGGTGGAGGCGGTCACGGACCCGCACGGGACGACGATCGTCGTCGGCATCCCCGCAGCCGAGGTGAGCGGTGCCCTCACCACCCTGATCGTCGTCGAGGTCTGTGTCACCGGGGCCGGGCTGATCGCGGCCGGGCTCGCGGGCGCCGCCATGGTCGGGGTCGCGCTGCGGCCGCTGCGCCGGGTCGCCGCGACCGCGACCCTGGTCTCCGAACTCCCGCTGCACAGCGGTGAGGTGGCCCTCCTGGAGCGGGTCCCGCAGGCCCAGGCCGATCCGCGGACCGAGGTCGGCCAGGTGGGCGCGGCGCTCAACCGGATGCTGGGCCACGTCGGTTCGGCGCTGGAGGCGCGGCAGAAGAGCGAGACGAGGGTGCGCCAGTTCGTCGCGGACGCCAGCCACGAGCTGCGCACCCCGCTGGCCTCGATCCGCGGATACGCCGAACTGACCCGGCGCGGACACGAGGAGACCGGCCCCGACACCCGGCACGCCCTGGGGCGGATCGAGTCCGAGGCGGAGCGGATGACGGGCATGGTGGAGGATCTGCTGCTGCTCGCCCGGCTGGACGCCGGACGCCCGCTCAGCCTGGAGAGCACCGATCTCTCCCCGGTCGTCGTCGACGCGGTGAGCGATGCCCGCGCCGCCGGGGAGCGCGGCCACCACTGGCGCCTGGAACTGCCGGACGAGCCCGCGACCGTGCACGGCGATCCGACCCGGCTCCCTCAGGTGCTGGTCAACCTGCTGGCGAACGCCCGTACCCACACCCCGCCCGGTACGACCGTCACTGTGCGGGTGCGGTCCGCGGCCGGCCGGCCATGGGTGACACTGGAGGTCGGGGACGACGGGCCCGGCATTCCGCCCGGACTGCTGCCGCATGTCTTCGAGCGGTTCGCGCGCGGTGACGCCTCGCGCTCCCGCAGCGCGGGTTCCACCGGTCTCGGGCTCGCCATCGTGCAGGCCGTCGTCGCCGCGCACGGCGGCCGGGTCGAGGTGGACTCGGTGCCGGGACGCACGGTGTTCGCCGTCCATCTGCCCGCGGAGGCTGCGGTCGGGCCTGCGGTCAGGCCTGCGGTTGGGTCTGCGGTTGGGCCTGCGGTCGGGCCTTCGGCCGGGTCTGCGGTCGGGCCTGCGGTTGGGCCTGCGGTTGGGCCTGCGGCTGGGTCTGCGGTCGGGCCTTCGGGCGGGCCCGCGGCCGGGCCGCACTCACAGCATGGGGACAGGCTCAGCACACCGGCGTGACAGCCGAGTTGGCGAATGTCGGTCACATGCGAACCGACACTCCTTGGAGCACCCTGCCGGCCCGGGACCACCTCCTCGCCGGAGCGGTCGATGCGGCGGGTGCGCCCGTAGTCGATGTGGTGGTACCCGTCTACAACGAGGAGAAGGACCTCGAACCGTGTGTGCTGCGCCTGCACGACCATCTGGTGCGCACCTTCCCGTATGCCTTCCGGATCACCGTCGCGGACAACGCGAGCACCGACCGGACGCCGCAAGTGGCGGCGCGGCTCGCGGCGGCGCTGCCCCGGGTGCGGTCGTACCGGCTGGAGGAGAAGGGCCGGGGGCGGGCGCTGCGCACCGTCTGGTCGGGCTCGGACGCACCGGTGCTGGCCTACATGGACGTCGATCTCTCCACCGACCTCAACGCGCTGCTGCCGCTGGTCGCCCCGCTGATCTCGGGCCACTCCGACCTGGCCATCGGCTCCCGACTGGCCCGCAGCTCGCGGGTGGTGCGCGGATCGAAGCGGGAGTTCATCTCGCGCGCCTACAACCTCATCCTCCGCTCCTCGTTGGCCGCCCGGTTCAGCGACGCGCAGTGCGGGTTCAAGGCCATCCGGCGCGATGTCGCGGAGCGGCTGCTGCCGATGGTGGAGGACTCGGGGTGGTTCTTCGACACCGAGTTGCTGGTGCTCGCCGAACGCGCCGGGCTGCGCATCCACGAGGTGCCGGTCGACTGGGTGGACGATCCCGACTCCACCGTCCACATCGTGCGGACGGCGACCGAGGACCTGAAAGGCGTGTGGCGGGTGGGGCGGGCGCTGGCGGTCGGAGCGCTGCCGCTGGACCGGCTGGCCCGGTCCTTCGGGGACGATCCGCGTGACCGCGCGTTGAGCGGGGTGCCGGGCGGACTGGCCCGGCAGCTCGTCGGGTTCTGTGTCGTCGGCGCGCTCTCCACGCTCTGCTACCTCGCCCTGTACTCGCTGTTCCGGCTGGGCGCCGGCCCGCAGATCGCCAACGGCGGCGCGCTGTTGGTGTCGGCCGTCGCCAATACGGCTGCCAACCGGAGGCTCACCTTCGGCGTACGGGGCCGGGGCGGGGCCGTACGCCATCAGGCGCAGGGCCTGGTCGTCTTCGCCATCGGCCTCGCGCTGACCAGTGGCTCACTGGCCGCGCTGGGAGCGGCGTCCGGATCGCCGTCGCACGCCACGGAACTCGCCGTGCTGATCGCGGCCAACCTCGCGGCGACGGTGCTGCGGTTCCTGCTCTTCCGCGCCTGGGTCTTCCCGGAGCGGACGGACCGGAACCCCGCCTGCCCCGGGGCCGCCCCCGCCGCCTCTCCGGCCGGGCCCGCCGATGACACCCACCACGAAACGGGGAACCTCCGATGACCACGCTGCATCCCGACCACCTCCCGGCCTCGCCGGCGCCCGCGCCGCCCACCGCACCGGCGCACGGACGCCCGAACCGGCCCTTGGCGCACCGCGTGTGGCGGGGCAGGCCCGAGGACCCGCGCTGGGCGAGGCCGGCCTTTCTCGCGTTGCTGCTGGTCATCGGGCTCGCGTACCTGTGGAACCTCAGCGCTTCCGGATACGCCAACTCCTTCTACTCCGCCGCCGCCCAGGCGGGCAGCCGGAGCTGGAAGGCCTTCTTCTTCGGCTCGCTGGACGCGGCCAACGCCATCACCGTCGACAAGCCCCCGGCCGCCCTCTGGCCCATGGCCCTGTCGGTGCGGATCCTCGGCCTCAACTCCTGGGCGATCCTGGCCCCGCAGGTGCTGATGGGGGTGGCCACGGCCGGGGTGCTGTACGCGGGCGTACGCCGCCGTTTCAACGCCGTGGCGGGGCTGATCGCGATGGCGGTGTTCGCGCTCACGCCCGTGGCCGCGCTGATGTTCCGCTTCAACAACCCGGACGCGCTGCTGGCGCTGCTGATGACCGTCACCGTCTACTGCGTGCTGCGCGCGATGGAGCACGGCCGCACCAAGTGGCTGGTGTGGGCGGGTGTCGCGGTCGGGTTCGCGTTTCTGGCGAAGACCCTCCAGGCGTTCCTGATCCTGCCGCCGCTGGCCGTGCTGTACGCGGTGTTCGCGCCGGTCCCCGTACGCAGGCGGCTCGGCCAACTCGGGCTCTCGGCCCTCGTGATGGCCGTCGCGGGCGGCTGGTGGGTCGCGATCGTCGAACTGTGGCCCGCCTCCTCGCGTCCGTACATCGGCGGCTCGCAGAACAACTCCTTCCTGGAGCTGACCTTCGGCTACAACGGGCTCGGCCGGATCAACGGCGAGGAGACCGGCAGCGTCGGCGGCGGGGGCGGTCCGGGCGGCGGCTCCGGCGGTCAGTGGGGCGAGACCGGCATCGGCCGGATGTTCAACTCCGAGATCGGCGGCCAGATCTCCTGGCTGCTGCCCGCCGCGCTGATCCTGCTGGTCGCGGGCGTCTGGCTGACCTGGCGGGCGAAGCGGACGGACACGGCCCGCGCGGCCTTCCTCGCCTGGGGCAGCTCGCTGCTGATGACCGCGGCGGTGTTCAGCTTCATGGCCGGCATCTTCCACCAGTACTACACGGTGGCCCTGGCCCCCTACGTCGCGGCGCTGATCGGCATGGGCGCCACGGTCCTGTGGGAGGAGCGCTCCCGCTGGTGGGCGGGTGCGACGCTCGGCGGCACGGTGGCCGTGACGGCGTACTGGTCGTACGTGCTGCTGGGGCGGACCCCGGACCACCTGCCGTGGCTGCGTACGGTCGTGCTCGTCGCCGGGATCGCCGGCGCGCTGGGTCTGCTGTTCGCGTCCCGGCTGGGGCGTCGACCGGCGCTCGTCGCCGTGGGCCTGGGCCTCGTCGTGTCGCTGGCCGGGCCGGCCGCGTACACCGTGAGCACGTTGAACACCGGACACCAGGGCTCGATCGTCACGGCCGGCCCGTCCTCCGGCGGCATGGGCGGCCCCGGCGGTGGTGGCGGCGGTCGCGGTGGTCCCGGCGGCGGCATGCGTCCCCCGGGGCAGGGCAACCAGCAGGGCAACAACCAGCAGGGCGGTGGCATGGGCCGACCGCCGACCGGCACCCCGCCCGGCCAGGGCCAGGGCCAGGGCCAGGGCCAGATGCAGGGCGGGCCCGGCACGTCGCAGAACGGGCAGCAGCCCGGTGCCAAGCCCGGCATGGGCGAAGGCTTCGGAGGCGGCGACGGCGGCGGCATGGGCGGACTGCTCAACGGCGCGTCCGTCGGCGCCGAGGCCGAGGCGCTCCTGGAGAAGGACGCCGGGGACTACACCTGGGCCGCCGCCGCCGTCGGATCCCAGAACGCCGCGAGCTACCAACTCACCACCGGCGACCCGGTGATGGCGATCGGCGGCTTCAACGGCAGCGACCCGTCCCCGACGCTCGCCCGGTTCAAGCAGTACGTCGAGGACGGCAGGGTCCACTACTTCATCGCGGGCAAAATGGGCGGGGGTGGCGGCGACAGCGGCGCCTCCTCGCAGATCTCCTCCTGGGTGGAGGACAACTTCGAGAAGGTCGCCGCGGGCAGCGCCACCTTCTACGACCTGACCCGGCCGAAGAGCGGAGCGTAGGGCTCAGAGCCTGTCGGGTGACCTCTGATCGGAAAGCGGACGCGGTCACCCGACAGCCTCTCAGCGCCGCAGCAACAGGTCGGCGACCACGGGGCGGTGGTCCGAGGCGAGTGTCTCGGCCACCGCCGCGTCGCGTACCCGCACGGAATCCTTCGACACCGCCACGTAGTCGATCCGCTGCACCGGATCCTGCGCCGGGTACGTGAGCCCGCCGGGCTCGACGTCCGTGAGCTCCTGCCACAGCGGGGCGAGCTCCGGAGCGGCAGGCGCCGCGTTGAAGTCGCCGAGCAGGATCTGCCGCACCTGCCGACGGCCCGCCCCCGGCTCCCGGTCCTCGGCCATGATCCGGCGGGTGTCGGCGACCTGGGCGTTCCGTACGGACGGGTCGGCGCGGTAGTCCAGATGCGTCACATAGACATGCACGGGCAACCCTTTCACCCGTACGACCACCTCGCCGAAGCCGGGCGCCGGGGCCGGTACCGGGTCCGGGACCTGGGTGGAGAGTCGGGTGATCTCGTGGTTCTCGGCGCTCACGATGCGGTACCTGGACAGCACCGCGACCCCGAACTCGCGACGCGGCGCACCGGGGGTCTGCGGGTCGAGGCTGTAGACCGGGGCGAACGACACCCGCATGTCCAGCCGTTCGGCCAGCTCGCCCGCCAGGTCGCGCCACTCGCTGCGGGTGCCCCAGTGGACGTCGACCTCCTGGAGCCCGATCACATCGGCGTCCAGCGAGCGGAGCTCGGCGGCCTGCCGGTCCAGATCGAAGACGTTGTCCATGCCCGCGCCCGCATGGATGTTGTACGTGGCCACGCGCAGCGGCACCGCGCGCCCCTGCCCCTCCCCGGCCGCTACTGCGGGAGGCGCGAGCGCGGTCCCCAACAGCCCTGCCGCGACGAGCACTTCCACCGTACGACGACGCAGTGACATACCACTCCAGCCCTTGTCGGATCAGCGGCGAGCACGGTACCGCGCGGAAAGCGGAAATGCGTTGTACGCCGTACAGGATCTGCTATACGGTGTACAGCGCCTGCTACTCGTACACCGTATAAGGGATCAGGAGTCCGTATGACGGCGACCGTCGCCGAGCAGAACCACCTCTCGTCGCCGAGCCATCCGCAACGCTGGCTGATCCTCGGCGTCATCTGCCTCGCCCAGCTGACCGTGCTGCTCGACAACACCGTTCTCAACGTCGCGATCCCCTCCCTCACCCGGGAGCTGGACGCCTCCACCGCCGATGTGCAGTGGATGATCAACGCCTATTCGCTGGTCCAGTCGGGTCTGCTGCTCACGGCCGGCAGCTCCGCCGATCGCTACGGCCGCAAGAAGATGCTGATCGCCGGGCTCGCCCTGTTCGGCATCGGCTCGCTGGTGGCCGGACTGGCCCAGACCTCCGTACAGCTGATCGCCGCCCGCGCGGGCATGGGCATCGGCGGTGCGCTGCTGATGACCACGACGCTGGCCGTCGTCGTGCAGATCTTCGACGAGACCGAGCGGGTCAAGGCGATCGGCATCTGGTCGACCGTCAGCTCGCTCGGGTTCGCCGTCGGACCACTGATCGGCGGAGTGATGCTCAACCACTTCTGGTGGGGCGCGATCTTCCTGATCAACATCCCGGTCGCGGTCATCGGGCTGGTCGCCGTGGCCCGGCTGGTCCCGGAGTCCAAGAATCCGAGCGGCGAGCGCCCCGACCTGCTCGGCGCACTGCTCTCCACCATCGGCATGGCATCCGTCGTGTACGCGATCATCTCCGGCCCGGCACACGGCTGGGCGTCGGCCCAGGTGCTGCTGACCGCCTTCGTCGGGGTCGCCGTCCTCACCGGATTCGCGCTGTGGGAGCTGCACATCCCGTACCCGATGCTGGACATGCACTTCTTCCGGAACCAGAAGTTCGTCGGGGCGGTCGCGGGCGCGATCCTGGTCGCCTTCGGGATGGGCGGCTCGCTCTTCCTGCTCACCCAGCAACTCCAGTTCGTCCTCGGCTACGAACCGCTGGAGGCCGGTCTGCGCACGGCTCCGCTGGCGCTGAGCGTCGTCGCGCTCAACCTCACCGGACTGGGCGCCAGGCTGGTGCCCAAGCTGGGCACGCCGGTCACCATCGCGTCCGGGATGAGCCTGCTGGCCGCGGGTCTCGCCGCCATCGCGCTGCTCGGCGGCGACGGCTACGGCGGCATGCTGCTCGGCCTGGTCGTGATGGGCGCGGGCATCGCGCTCGCCATGCCCGCCATGGCCAACGCGATCATGGGCGCCATTCCGCCGGAGAAGGCGGGCGTGGGCGCCGGGGTCAACGGCACACTCGCCGAATTCGGCAACGGCCTCGGGGTCGCCGTCCTCGGCGCGGTGCTCAACTCGCGGTTCGCGGCGCTCGTGCCGGCGGCCGTCGGGGCCGCGTCGCTGCCCGCCGCACTCGCCTCGGCCACCGACGCCGACGAGCGGGCGCGGATCACCGACGCCTTCGCCTCCGGACTGGAGACCAGCCAGCTCTTCGGAGCGGTCGCCGTGCTGGTCGGCGGCCTGCTCGCCGCCGTGCTGCTGCGTCGCGCGGAGCGGACGGAATCCGTTCGGGCGGACTCCGCCGGGACCGCCGCGGCGGCATAGCATCGGGGACGGGGCGCACCGGACCGTACGCATCGGTTCCGTGCGTGATCCACGCGTGCGTGGCCGGTCCGCCCCGCAGGCAAGACGAGGAGAGTGCGCCATGGTGTCCGCGGCCGACCGTGTGAAGAGCCCTGCCAGGACCAGCGTGTGGCTGGATCGGCGGACACCGTCGCGCACCCGCAAACCGGACCAGGCGGCGGGCCTGGACCGGGACAGGATCACCGCGACCTCGGTCCGGCTGCTGGACGCCGAGGGGCTCGCCAAGTTCTCCATGCGCAGGCTCGCCGCCGAGCTCGACGTCACCGCGATGTCCCTGTACTGGTACGTGGACACCAAGGACGACCTGCTGGAGCTGGCCCTCGACTGGGTGTACAGCGAATTCACACCGCCTCGCGAGGACGCGCACTGGCACGACCGGCTGCGCGGGCTGGCCACCGAGTACCGGGAGCTGCTGGTCCGGCACGTCTGGGTGTCGACGCTCGGCGGTCACTTCCTCAACATCGGCCCGCACGCGATGCTGATGTCGTACGCCGTCCAGGACGTGATCCGGGCGACCGGCCTGCCGCTGCGACACCAGACCGGAGCGCTCTCCGCGGTCTTCCAGTTCGTGTACGGGTTCGGCACCATCGAGGGCCACTTCGCGCAGCGCAGCGCGGCGGCGGGGCTCAGCCAGGAGGATTACTACCAGCAGGCGATGGGCACGATCCGGGCCCAGCCGCAGCTCCGGCATATAGCCGAGACCTCGCAGGACCTGATGGACGCCCGCGGCGGGGACACGGTCGAGGAGATGCGCGAGCGGGACTTCACCTTCGCCCTGGACCTGCTGATCGCGGGCATCGAGGCGATGCGGGACCGCTGAGGCCCCGCCCGCCCCGTTCGCCCCTCGGTACCTGCGTGATCAGCCGTCGGAGGCCAGGTGGGCCGGGAAGCCGCCGGTGGCGACCGGCCCCCACCGCTCCGGAGTGATCCGGATGATCGACTTCCCCTGCTCCACCATCGCCGCCCGGTACTCGTCCCAGTCCGGGTGCTCGCCCGAGATGTTCCGGAAGTACTCGACGAGCGGCTCGACCGAGTCCGGTGAGTCGATCACCTCGGCCGAACCGTCGATCTGGACCCAGGGCCCGTTCCACTCATCCGACAGCACGATGACACTGACCCGCTCGTCCCGCTTCGCGTTGCGGGTCTTGGCCCGCTCGGGGTAGGTCGAGACGACGATCCGGCCCGCGTCGTCGACCCCGCAGGTCAGCGGGGAGCCCTGGGGGCGGCCGTCGGACCGGGTGGTCAGCAGGATCGCCCGGTGCCTGGGCCGTACGAAGGCCAGCAACTCGTCGAGTTCCACGGCCGTGTTCGTCGCGATATTGGGTGCCATGTCCGCAGACTACGACGGCGGGGACTCACCCCGCACGGTGACTACGACGGCAGGGACTCACCCTGCACGGCCTGGATGTCGAGCTCCACCCGCAGCGTCGTGCCGATCGCCGAGATGCCCGCCTGCACCACCTGGTTGTAGTTCATGGCGAAGTCCTCGCGGCGCAGTTCCGCCGTTGCGCTGAATGCCGCACGCACCCCGCCCCACGGGTCCGGGCCCGTCCCGAGGTAGCTCAGGTTCAGGTCGACCGGGCGCACGACACCGTGCATCGTCAGCTCGCCGTGGACCAGCCAGCGGTCCGGGCCCGCCGGGGTCAGTCCGTTCGAGCGGTACGTGATCTCCGGAAACCGGTCCGAGTCCAGGAAGTCGGGCGAACGCAGGTGCTTGTCGCGCATGCCGTTGCCGGTCTCGACGCTTGCCGCGCTGATGACGGCGTCGACCCGGGAGCGGTGGACCTCCTCCGCGATCTCGATCCGGCCGCTGAACTCGGTGAACCGGCCGTGCACGCTGGAGATCCCCAGGTGCTGCGCGACCGCGGCCACCGAGGAGTGCGCCGGGTCCAGCGACCAGGCGCCCGGCGGCGGCAGCTCCACACCGCCCTGGCGGGCCAGCACCACCGTGCCGGCCTCGACCCGCCCGCTCGCCGTGACGAGGGCGGTGGAGGCGGCGGGGGCGTACCCGACCGCCGTGACGATCACCGTGTACGCGCCGGCCTCCAGGGAGGTCTCGGTCCGCACCGCCCCGTCCTCGTCGGCGGTGGCCCGCAGCACCTGCGTGCCGGTCATGTCGGTGACCGTCACGACCGCGTGCTGGACCGCCCAGCCGTCCCGCGTCCGTACCTGTGCGCGAAGTCCCATCCCGTTCTCTCTCCTTGCTCCATGACTCAATGAGTCGGGCCCCGGGGCGGGACGGCAGGCCGTCCCCTGCCTGCCGTCCCCGCCACCGGGGCCCATTTCCACCTGCCGGTACGACGTCTCCGCTCGAAGCGCCGACCCGCCGGGGGTCTGTTACTCGCCGGGGTGGGCGAGCTCGATGTCGTGGCCGTCGGCCCCGCGGCCGGCCACGGTCAGCGCGCTTGCCACCGGCGGGTAGCCGGTCGCGATGACCGAGTACTCACCCGCGTCCAGGTCGGCGAAGGCGTACGCCCCGTCCTCCCCGGTCGTCGAGGTGGCGACCACATTGCCCGCCGCGTCGACCAGTGTGACCCGTGCGTCCGGCAGCGGTCGACGGACGGCACCGGCCCGCACGACGCCCTGGACCAGCGCACCGGACTGCAGTGCGGCCTCGACCCGGGTGACGCCCTGGCCGCCGATCTCCACCGGCAGCGCCAGCGGACGGAACCCGGCGGCGTTCACCGCGACGGTCACCGACCCGGGCACCAGCTCACCGAAGGTGAACTCGCCGGTCTCGCCGGACTTGCCGGTGGCCAGCACATCGCCGCGCACATCGGTCACGATGACCATGGCGCCCTCCACCGGGGCGGCGGACTCCGCGGCCCGCACGACGCCGGCCAGTCCGCTCGTACCGGAGAGCAGGATGTCGTACGCCAGCGGCTCGGTACCGACGACCACCGTGGACGCCTGCGGCTGGAAGCCGTCGGCGGAGGCGATCAGGACGTAGGAGCCGGAGCCCGGCGCGTCCAGACCGTAGCTGCCGTCCGCCTGGGCGACGGAGCGCCCGAGCTGCCGGCCGGCCAGCGAGATCAGCGTGACGGCGGCACGGGCGACGGGTGCGCCCTCGGCACCGCGCACCACACCGTGCACGGCCGTGCCCTGCAGGGTGGCGACCGGGGCCTCCAGGGTGTCGACCGCGGTGATCCCGGCCGCTGCCTCGGAGACCGGCTCGGCGGTGGCGGCCGCGGCCTCCACCGCGTCGGCGACGGGGGTCTCGGCCGTGGCCGGGGCCTCGCTCGACGCGTTCGACTTCAGGGCGACCTCCTTGATGAAGATCGTGACCAGGAAGGCGATCAGCGCGGCCGGAGCCGCGTACAGGAAGACATCGCCGACACCGTGCCCGTAGGCGCTCTCGACGACCGTACGGAACGGCGCGGGCAGCTTGTCCAGGTCGGGGATGCCCCCGCCGCCGGTGCCGCCGTGGCCCATGGCCGCACCCTTGGGGCCGAGCTCCGCGAGGCCGTCCTTGACGTAGTGGGTGACGCGGTTCGCCATGACGGCGCCCAGCGCCGAGACGCCGATCGCACCGCCGAGGGAACGGAAGAAGGTGACGACGGAGCTGGCCGAGCCGAGGTCGGACGGAGCGACCTGGTTCTGCGTGGCGAGTACCAGGTTCTGCATCATCATGCCGATGCCGAGACCCATGACGGCCATGAAGACCGCGATGTGCCAGTACTCCGTGTCGTACCGGATGGTGCCCAGCAGCCCGAGCCCGGCGGTGACCAGGAAGCCACCGCTGACCAGCCAGGCCTTCCAGCGGCCGGTCCTGGTGATGACCTGGCCGGAGACCGTCGAGGAGATGAACAGACCCGCGATCATCGGGATCGTCATGACGCCCGACATCGTCGGCGACTTGCCGCGCGCCAGCTGGAAGTACTGGCTGAAGAAGACGGTGCCCGCGAACATCGCGACACCGACGAACAGCGAGGCCAGCGAGGCCAGCGTGATGGTGCGGTTGCGGAAGAGGCGCAGCGGGATGATCGGCTCGCTGGCCTTGGACTCGACGACGACGAAGAGCCCGGCGAGCGCGACGGAGCCGATGAGCATCGCGGCGGTCTGCCAGGAGAGCCAGTCGTACTTGTCACCGGCGAAGGTCACCCAGAGCAGCAGCAGCGACACGGCGGCGCTGATGAAGAACGCGCCCCACCAGTCGACCTTGACCTGACGCTTCACGACCGGGAGCTTCAGCGTCTTCTGGAGCACGACCAGCGCGATGACGGCGAACGGCACACCGACGTAGAAGCACCAGCGCCAGCCCATCCAGCTGGTGTCGGTGATGACACCGCCGAGCAGCGGACCACCGACGGTGGCGACGGCGAACACCGCACCGATGTATCCGCTGTAGCGACCGCGCTCACGCGGGGCGATCATCGCCGCCATCACGATCTGCGCGAGGGCGGAGAGACCGCCGACGCCGATGCCCTGGACGACACGGCAGGCGATCAGCATGCCGCTGCTGGTCGACATACCGGCGACGACCGAGCCCGCGACGTAGATGACGAGGGCTATCTGGACCAGCAGCTTCTTGCTGAACAGGTCGGAGAGCTTGCCCCACAGGGGAGTGGTGGCGGTCATCGCCAGCAGCGAGGCCGTGACGACCCAGGTGTAGGCGCTCTGGCCGCCGCCGAGGTCGGAGATGATCTCGGGAAGTGCGTTCGAGACGACCGTCGACGACAGGATCGCGACGAACATGCCGAGCATCAGCCCGGCCAGTGCCTCCATGATCTGCCGGTGTGTCATCGGCGCGCCGGACGAGGGATCGGACGATCCCCCGTGCTTGGCGTGGCCGCCCCGCACACCGGTCGGTGTGGTCGTAGCCATTTAAGTCCTTGTCTTTGCTTCTGTTACACGGGTGTACGGGTGTGCGCGTCGTTGTCGCTGTCGGCATGCCGGGAACGGCAGTCGCCGCTGTGCTTTCCGGGGCCGCACCCGCTGGGCCCGCGACAGGCGAAACTGTCGCGCAGCCGGGCCAACAGCGTGTTGAGCTGTCCGACCTCGTCGTCCGACCAGTCGGAGAGGTTGTGGGCGAACATCTCGGTCGTCCGTCGGTTCAGGTCGGCCAGTACGTCACGTCCGTCGGGGGTCAGCCGCAGGATGCGGGACCGCTTGTCCGCCGGATCCGGCGACCGTTCGATCCAGCCACGCTCTGCCACATGGGCGACATGACGGCTGGTCACCGACATGTCGACGTCCAGCAGCTCGGCCAGCCGGCTGATCCGCATCTCGCCGTGCTGCCGGAGAAGAGCCAGTACGGCGGCGGAGCCGCCCGGACATTCGGCGGGCAGGATTCGGGCGAGACCGCGCTTGACGGCCCCGACGGCACTGAGCTGCCGGGCCAGTTCTTCGTACTGACTCCGTGCGGCCACGGGACCCCCAGACATCTCACCGGTTCATCTTGTTGCTTAGGGCAACCATAGAAGCCGTTGGTTGCTGCAGGCAAACGAAAAGGGGCTTGCAGAAGTAAAGGAAAGCAAAAGGCTGCGTACGTCTCCGGTCAAAGCCCCAGCGTGTGGGGTGCGGGTGGTGCGGGGTGTGTGTCGTGCCACAGCCGAGGCGGACGGGACCCCGCTCCGGGGGCGGGTGCGACTGCGTGAAGGAGCGGGCACACCGCCCGTACGGAGTGCGGCCACGCCGTATGTACGGGGTACGGGCCCGCGCCCGATCCGGACACGGGGCGCACCTCAAGTGCCGGGCTGAAAGGGTGAGTTGCCCGAACCGATCTGCACCGGACCCCGCAACTGGCCTGTGCACGCACTTGAATCCGCCCCGGAGCACCCCCGCGACCCCGCTGCCCGAGCCCCGCTCCGCCGTGGCGCACCGGCCGCTCCCGCACCGGTCCCCCGGCCCTGGCCTCGGCCCTTCACCGACCCGGGGGTTGGGCCGGAACGCCGAGTTCGCTAGGGTCCTGGCCCATGGCACACAACCCCCACGCCCCGCAGGGCCCCGAGGGCAACCACGACCCGGCCGGCAGCACCCAGATGTTCCGCGCCTTCGTCGACGAGGGCGAGCCGCAGCGCAGGCAGCAGCCGGCCGCCTCGTCCGGACCGAAGGTCGGGGTGATCGCCGCCGTCGTCGCGGTGGTCGTCGTCCTCGGAGCGGTCGCCTGGCTCGCGCTCGGCTGACCGGCCCCCCGGTCACCGGCACCGCGCAACACGTCCACCCGTCACTTCAATACGGCGGTGACGTCCCGGGTCTCGACATGCATGCCCAGGGGCACCCGCCAGGCGTCCACGCAGACGGTGTACGTCTTCGTCCGCGCCGCTCCCGCGTCGATCGGCGCGGGCAGCGGCCCGGTCGACTCGATGGTCGCCCAGTCGATCCCCAGCCCGCCGATCACGTGCGTGGCGAAGGTGACGGTTCCCGAGCGCGCCGCTGATCCTCCGGTGTTCCGGAACTCCACGGTCACCTTCTCGCACCACCGCTCGTCCGCCGCCGCCCGCACGGGGGCGCCCACCGTCAGCTCGGCGGGCCCGCCGGGTGCGGGAGATCCGGGCGCCGAGGGGGCCGTGGGCCCGGTGGAGCCCTCTCCGGGCCCGCCCGCGCCGCCGGATGCGCCACCCGTACCGCTGCCGCTGCCGCTGCCGGGGCCCGATGTGCCGGGCGTGCCGGACGGCCTGGGAGCTCCACCGCTCGCCGCGCCCGTGGCTCCGGCGCCGTCGGCACTGCCGGAGGCGCTCGGCGAGGGCCCGCGCCCCCCGGAACGCCCTCCAGCGCCCTCACCGTCACCACCGCCGCGGCCGTCGCCACGGCCCTTGCCGCCGCCCCGGTCCAGCGGGACCAGCGTCACCCTCCCCGACGGTGCCACCGCCCCCGTCGGAGCTCTCCCGGAATCCGTTCCCGCCGCGCCGAGCGCCACATAGCCCTCGTCCGCCGTACCACCGCCGCAGGCGGCCAGCACGCCCCCCAGACACAGCACGGCCGCCGAGGCGGCGATCACGGTGCCCCGGCGGCCGTTCGAGCCGAGCATCTGACGTCGCATCGCGCCAGTGTGGCTGACGGTCCGTCAAATCGGAACCCTTGTGCTCCGGTACGGGAGTCCACGGCGTCAGTCGGCGATGAGCCCTTCCCTGAGCTGGGCGAGCGTACGGGTCAGCAGGCGCGAGACATGCATCTGCGAGATGCCGACCTCCTCGCCGATCTGCGACTGGGTCATGTTGGCGAAGAACCGCAGCATGATGATCTGGCGTTCGCGCGGCGGGAGCTTGGCCAGCAGCGGCTTGAGCGATTCGCGGTACTCGACGCCTTCCAGCGCCGAGTCCTCGTAGCCGAGCCGGTCCGCGAGGGAGCCCTCGCCGCCGTCGTCCTCGGGTGAGGGCGAGTCCAGCGAGGAGGCGGTGTACGCGTTGCCGACGGCCAGACCGTCGACCACGTCCTCCTCGGAGACCCCGAGCGCCTTGGCCAGCTCGGGCACGGTCGGCGAGCGGTCGAGCTTCTGCGCGAGCTCGTCGCTGGTCTTGGTCAGCGCCAGCCGCAGCTCCTGGAGCCGGCGCGGGACGCGCACCGACCACGAGGTGTCGCGGAAGAACCGCTTGATCTCCCCGACGACGGTCGGCATCGCGAACGTCGGGAATTCCACGCCCCGTTCGCAGTCGAACCGGTCGATCGCCTTGATCAGGCCGATCGTGCCGACCTGGACGATGTCCTCCATCGGCTCGTTGCGGCTGCGGAACCGCGCCGCGGCGTACCGCACCAGCGGGAGGTTGAGCTCGATGAGTGTGTCCCGTACGTAGGCACGTTCCGGGCTGTCCGTTCCTTCAGAGCCTGGTGCTGGCCCCAGCGCGGCGAGCCGCAGGAACAGGGAGCGGGACAGAGTGCGGGTGTCGATGGCTTCCGACGAGCTGGTGAGCGCAACGGGTGCGGGTTCGCTCTTCGTGAGCGTGAGCACCTTCGAGCTGCCCTGTTCTGCGGACATGCCACCCCCTTGAGGTCGCGGACGGTCGCGTGGAGCCGCGACCATCGGAGGAACGCAGCCTCCACCTGAATACCGGAGGCGAGGCCACGGCAAACGCGGTTCCCGCAGAATGTCACATGTCGGCAACACGCTGTAGTGACATGTCGACAAGTCTTTGTGGCGTCTGCGCAGTTAACGGGGGGTGCGAGGCATTTGGGTCGCGTGAACCGGACTTCGAGCGCTCTACCCGATCCGGTTAGGCCTCGATCCTGTTTGCGGATCGAAGTCGGGCGAAACTGCGGGCCAGCAGCCTTGACACATGCATCTGGGAGACTCCCAGTTCGGCACTGATCTGGGACTGGGTCAGATTGCTGTAGTAGCGCAGCAGGAGGATGCGCTGCTCGCGCTCGGGGAGCTGGACGAGCAGATGCCGGACGAGGTCGCGGTGCTCGACCCCGGCGAGCGCCGGGTCCTCGTAGCCGAGCCGGTCCAGCAGTCCGGGCAGCCCGTCGCCCTCCTGGGCGGCCTCCAGCGAGGACGCGTGGTAGGAACGCCCGGCCTCGATGCAGGCGAGCACCTCGTCCTCGGAGATCCTCAGCCGCTCGGCGATCTCCGCGGTGGTGGGTGAACGGCCATGAGCGGTCGTCAGGTCCTCGGTGGCGCCGGTGACCTGGACCCACAGCTCGTGAAGCCGCCGGGGGACGTGGACGGTCCGTACATTGTCCCGGAAGTACCGCTTGATCTCGCCGACGACGGTCGGCATCGCGAACGTCGGGAACTGGACGCCGCGTTCGGGGTCGAACCGGTCGATGGCGTTGATCAGGCCGATCGTGCCGACCTGAACGACGTCCTCCATCGGCTCGTTGCGGCTGCGGAACCGCGCCGCGGCGTACCGCACCAGCGGGAGGTTCGCCTCGATGAGCGCCGCCCGCACCCGGCCGTGCTCCGAGGTCCCCGGCTCCAGGTTCTTGAGCTGTCCGAAGAGCACCTGGGTGAGCGCCCTGGTGTCCGCGCCCCGGGTCCTGGCGGGCGTCGTCGTGCTGTCGGGCGTCTCGGTCTGGATCGCCTGACTGGGCTCGGCCACCTGGCTCGTCTGGACGGACTGGGGAGGCACTTGAGGCGCTGTACTGGCCGGCACGATGAGGCCACCCCTTTGCAGTCAACTTCGGTCAACTCATCCGTCAAAAGCGGTCATAGCATCACAAGACATGTCCACTGTGTGCAAGCACCGTATAGCGTCGTGTTGGGTTCAACTTGGTTTAAACACCAAAAAAAGCCCCTCACCGTGATGGTGAGGGGCTCGGGGGCCGTCCGGACCGGAACGAAAGCCGGACCGGTCGGATCAGAACGGGTAGTCGGCGATCACCCAGGTGGCGAATTCACGCCACTGCCCGGCGGCGGCCTGATGGGCGGGGTGCTCGATGTACCGCTTCAGGGCGTCCTGGTCGGCGACCGCGGAGTTGATGGCGAAGTCGTACGCGATCGGCCGGTCGGTGATGTTCCAGGCGCACTCCCAGAACTCCAGCTCGGGGACCTGCCCCGCCAGCTCCCGGAAGGCCTGTGCCCCGGCGACGACCCGCGGGTCGTCCCGCTCGACGCCGTCGTTCAGCTTGAACAGGACCAGATGGCGGATCACGGTGTACTCCTACTTCACGAGCTCGGACATGAAGTCGCCGACGCCCTGTGCGGCACTCGAAACGCCCTCGAACCCTACCTGGACGAGATCAGCCGCCCGAGCCGGGGAGGTGATGATCGTGTACAGCACGAAGACGACTATCACGTAGAGAGCTATCTTCTTCGCTTGCACCACAGCCCCTGCCTCCCCTTCGATCCCCTGTTTCGATCTCCTGTGCAGTCGGGCGATTCTATCCGCACGGATGGTCGTACCCCGTGGAGGATTCCGACCACTCACGCGGCCTTTAAGGACCAAGGACCCGGCGATCGGGGTCCTTCGCCCGCCCGCACGGCCTCTGCGAGGGAGCAGGATGGACGGTGAGCCCGGCGGATGAGGCAGGAATCCGAGGGGCTCGGGACGGGCCCCCACTGTGGGGTCCTCGCCGCAGGCCGTCCCCCTGACCGCGGCGAGGGCTTGAGGGCCCCGTTCTCACCGGGGGAAGCGGCTTGTCCCCCCGATGCCGCTTCCCCCGACCTGAGCGTGGGTGAACTGTGGCCCCGCACGACGACCGTCGTGCGGGGCCACAGCCGTATGGCCACAGCCGTGTACGCGGCACCTCTGAACCACCTTCGCCCCCGGAGCCCGACCTTGACCTCTGCGCGGGGCTGGCCCCGCGGGTGCGGGGACCACACCGCCATCGCCGCGAACGTCGCCATCCTCGCGGGGCCAACCCCGCGCGCGCGGGGACCACGCAAGCGGCGGATGTGTACTGACGATCGCCGGGGGACCAACCCCGCGCACGCGGGGACCACGTACTCGGCGCCGGGGCCGGGATTCTCGCCCAGGGACCAACCCCGCGCACGCGGGGACCACTCCGCCTTGACCGCGAGGGACGCGTGCGCCGGGGGACCAACCCCGCGCACGCGGGGACCACTACCTACCCGACGACCCCAGCGCCGAGATGTGGGGACCAACCCCGCGCGCGCGGGGACCACACGGTGACTCCTCGGTGCACGCCGGCGGCTGGGGGACCAACCCCGCGCGCGCGGGGACCACGCCCTCGCGCATCCAGTCCAGGGCCTTGGAGAGGGACCAACCCCGCGCGCGCGGGGACCACCCTCAGGGCGAGACCGGTCTGGCTGCGGACGCGGGACCAACCCCGCGCGCGCGGGGACCACGACAACGAGGCGTTGCTCATCGAGGGCGCCGAGGGACCAACCCCGCGCGCGCGGGGACCACCCGGTCTTGACGTGCACGTGGGTGCGGACGGGGGGACCAACCCCGCGCGCGCGGGGACCACACCGCCGAGGTCTCGCCCCGGCCGCCGTTCCAGGGACCAACCCCGCGCACGCGGGGACCACTCCTCGCTACTCATGCC
Organism: Streptomyces sp. NBC_00984; assembly: GCF_045162475.1. Classification (NCBI taxonomy): domain Bacteria; kingdom Bacillati; phylum Actinomycetota; class Actinomycetes; order Kitasatosporales; family Streptomycetaceae; genus Streptomyces; species Streptomyces sp. NBC_00984. The sequence goes on along the minus strand of NZ_CP108734.1, from coordinate 4,427,236 downwards.
CTTAGCCATATGACGGGGACCAACCCCGCGCACGCGGGGACCACCGCGCGCCCATGCTCTCCAGGAACTGCCGGCGGGGACCAACCCCGCGCACGCGGGGACCACGTCGTCGTGCCGATGACCACTGAGCCGCAGTCGGGACCAACCCCGCGCACGCGGGGACCACAACGCCTTTTCCAGCGACGCGAGTTCGTCCAAGGGACCAACCCCGCGCACGCGGGGACCACGTCGCGGGTGTGGCCCACGTCGGGGACCCGAAGGGACCAACCCCGCGCACGCGGGGACCACGTCTGAAGGCTCGCCATCCATCGGTCTCGTTCGGGACCAACCCCGCGCACGCGGGGACCACAGCAACTGACCTGGGGGTTTATGCGGGCAGGAGGCTGTTTTTGCTTACTTCCTTCGATACCGGCAAAGTCATTCTTTTGCCTCATTCCGGATGAACGAAGAGTGCCGCCCCATGTCGTTGTCCCCCGTCATCGCTCCGCGCTACTTGCTGCCGTATTTTCTTCGCTTCGCGGCCTTGCTCCAGCCCTGGCGAGGAACGTCGGACGGTTTCTGCGTGGCGCGTGGTGCCCCCGGGTTCGGGCGGTGGATCAGGGTGAGGCCCTCGTGGTCGGTCGGGTGCCAGGCGTGGTCGTGGGTCTCGAAGGTGTAGCCCTGTTCGTTGTTCGTCTGGTAGGCGAGCAACGCCCGCCCCTGGCCCGCGTATTGGCGGACCTCGTTCCACAGGACCTCGCGGATGCGTGCCGACGGTGCGCCCAGGAAGACACCCGGCGAGATCTCCAGCAGCCAGCGCGTGAGGAACCCCCGCAGGCCGACGGGGCAGTTGGTGAGGACGATGACGGTCACCAGATGATCTCGTCCCCGTAGTTGCGACCGCTCTCCACATGACGGTCGCCGTCGGACTGGAGAGTGACCCGGTCCTGTGGCGTGCCGTTCGCCTCTGCGGTGTCGCGGGTGCCGTCGTAGCCGAGCAGGTCCTTGATGTCCCGGACGCAGCGGTCGAGCAGGCCGGTCCGGTTGATGTGGTCCCGGAGCATGCGACGGGTCCGCGTCGCCACGTCCTCCTCGCCCTCGGCCGCCGCGTCGAACGCGACGGGGATCGCGATCTCCGTCCGGTAGAAGTCGGCCACGTCCATGACGAACGAGCGCTCGTGCCCGGAGTGCACGAATCCCAGGCCCGGGGAACAGCCGAGGGCCGCGACCACCGAGTGGGAGACCCCGTACATGCACTGGGCGGCGGCCGTGATCGCCTGGTTGGGTGCGTCTCCGGCCGAGAAGTCGTCGCGGTTGTACTCACGCCGGCGCCAGGGCACGCCCGTGCGTAACGACTCCCGCTTGTAGCAGTCCCTCAGGCGGCTGCCCTCCATCCCGAGGAGATCCTGCCGGGTACGGCCCGCAGTGTCCTCGCCGGGGAAACGCAGGCGGTACATGGCGCGCGCCACGTCCAGCCGGATGCGCCGGTTCGCCCAGGCGGTGGCCTGCGCCTCGATCAGGCCCGAGGAACGCGTCAGCGCTCGCCCACCTGCGTAGTACCTCACGCCGTGCTCGCCCACCCAGGCCACGCCGGCACCGGATTCGCCGAGGAGAGCCATCGCCTGGTGGGTGACGCGGGTGCCCGGACCGAGCAGCAGCGTGCCGATGGTGGCGGACGGGATGTGCGTGATGCCGTCCGCGTCCTCCGCCGTGATCGCGTTGGAGTCCCGGTGCACGGTGCAGCGCTCCAGGTAGACGAAGGAAAGACGGTCCCCGACCCGGGTGAGTTCGCGTGGTGAGGAGGCACCCCTGCGGCCGACCGTGCTCATGCCGTCTCCCGTACTACCGGGGCCAGGGTCATCAGGCCGCAGCCGTACGCCTTCGCCTTGCCCAGACCGTGGGTGAGCGTGCGACGGAAGAGGTCCGGCTCCGTGACGCGCAGGCGGCCGTCGAAGGTGACCCTTGTGATCTGCACGTCCTGCCCGCCCGCCTTCGCCGGGGGACGGCGGAACCTCATCGGGACCTGGTCGCGGACGAGCAGTTCGTACTCGTCGCCCTCGGGCAGCAGCCTGCGCTCCACCGGCTTCTCCACGATCTCGAAACCGGCCTGCTCCTGCCGCTTCAGCAGCCAGTCCATCTGGTGCGGGGGCGTCCTGTGCGCGGCCCGCTTCGTCCGCTCGCCCTCCTTCACGTACTCGTGCCGGATGTTGTGCACGGGGTTGGCGGTGAGCCTGAACCCCCAGGTGTCGCCCGGGTGGAGAGCGGCGAGGAAGTCCTCGTACGCGAACGTCGTCCACCCCGGCTCGTCCGAGGCCGGCCAGCCCGCCTGCTCGACCAGGCCGGTCAGGTCGGGGCGGGTGGGGCTGACGATGTACAGCAGCGTCTCGGCGGCTCCGTTGCGGTCCACCCGCCACAGCACCCGGGGGCCGGTCCCCTCCCTGGACGGCGGAACAGGGAAGGACATGTTCACCGCGCCATGCATGCGGTGCGGTGAACCGAGCAGATGCCGGGCATCGGATCGTCCGGTGTTCATACGGAATCGGGTGAGGTACATCAGACGTTCCTCGATGTGACGGGCGTGAGTAGATCGGTGGGTTCGTGGGGCGGGGGAGACGGCTGCGGGGCCTCGGCCGTGCCGGGCGCGGGGACCTGGAGCGTGCGGATCCCGCGCAGCCCGTACCGCCGGTGCCGCGGGTCGAAGCTCACCGGGAGATCGCGCAGCGTGAAGTCCGGCCGGGCCTCGGGCGGGCTGTCCAGCAGCAGATCCAGACGCACCGCGCCGGACGCCGTACGGCGCTTCCGATACCGCTCGTACGCCTCCCACTCCGCCTCGCGCAGGGCCTGCTCCAGGCCCTTGTCCAGCGGTTCCCCGATCGTGATCGGCTCCGAGGGCGGACAGGAGCGGCGCCCCAGGTACGGCAGGAAGACGGGCTCCAGCAGCGCCTCGTACAGCCGCTGCACGAGCGCCGACTCGCCGCTCACACCGGCCACGAACACGGCGTCCGTCAGATAGAAGCGCTCCGACAGCGGCATCGCCTTGAGCGTGTCGCTGTGATGCGCCGTCTGGAAGTCCCGCAGCCGGGCGCCGGGCTGGTCGATACGGACACCGAACTCCAGCGCCGCCAGATCGGAGAGGTCCGCGTCCCGCCTGCGCCCCTGGGCCGCGGCGAGGAGCCCGGTGATTCCGCTCTTCGTGGGTGCGTTCTCCGTGGTGCGGCGCGCAAAGCGGGCCGCGGACCCCCAGGCCTGCAGGGGGCCCGCGAGCCGCATCAGCAGCACGCTCATGCCCCGGTCTCCGAAGACGCCCCGTCCCGCCCCGCGGCCGTCGTCTCCGGCGCCAGCCTCGCGGCCACGGTGTCCCCCACGGCCGCCAGCAGCTCGGTGAGGTTCACCTCGGTGCCCAGCCCGTCGAGCGCGCTCGTCTCGTCGCCGACCCTCAGCACCCAGCCCTGATCGTTCCCGGAGAGCCCGTACCGGCCTTCCAGCTCCGGTACGAACGTGGCGAGCCGATCGCAGGCGCCGTGGAGGAACCCGCCGTTCTTCTCCATCGGGACAGGCCGTTCGAAGGCTCCGACATAGCTGATCGGCCGCCGGGAACGGACCTTGACGATCACGACGGACGGCAGCGTCTGGTTGCCGAAGGTGTTGATCTTCCCGGTCGGGAGCGAGGTGATGAAGCCTTCGAGGAACGCGGTGACCGCGAGCCGGGTGGGTTCCGCCGGCTGCTTCTCGTCGTCCCCGCCGGAGCCCAGGTTCTCCTGGAGGCGGTTCACGTCGACTGCCGCGTACCGGTAGAGGGTCGCGGAGTTGAACTCGACGGTGCCGATCATCCCGGCGCCCGGCTCGGCGGCCGTGTTCCTGTCGTCGACCGCCGTGTAGTAGTCCGACTCGACCTCCACCGGGTGCACGCTCAGCGCATGGGCGACCTGCACCGCCGCGTCCACGTTCAGATCGGCGGAGTCCGCGACCATGCGCCCGAACAGTGCGATGTCCACGGAGTGTTCGGTCTTGACGGCCTGCTTGACCCGGCTCTTGTTCGCCTTGACCCCGAGAAAGTCCTTGAGCGCCTTGACGTCACCGCCCTTGCCGCCCTCGACCGCCAGCGCGGCGAGCGCGCTGAACTGCCGGTCGCTCAGGAACATGAGATATCCGGATTCCCCGGCAAGGTCCTCGGAGTCGGCGTCGGCGTCCCTGCTCTTGCGCTTGGGCACGGAGAGCTTCGAGCCCGTCGCCGTGGAGATCGTCTCGGCGGCCAACTCCAGGGCGGCGGCGCGCGTCAGCGACGGATCGAGTACCTGGACACGCCCCGCGAGCTCCTCGGCGACCTTCTTGGTACGGACACCCAGCTCCGACGTGTCGAGCAGTTCGTCGAACGCCTTGCGCGTGGCCCGCTTCCAGGCCTGGCTCGACACCCGGGAACGCCGCACACCGCCGTACGTCGCCGACTTCGGCGCCCCTGTGTCGTCGCGGTTCAGATTGCTCGGCGGGACGGTCTGGAGGATGTGGATGTCAAGAATCGTCCGGGTCACGTGCTTTCAAGTCCTTTGTTCGGTAGGGCGGTGCGTGGAGCGGAAGTCAGTTCGTCGAGATGGGGGAGATGGCGAAAGGCGGCTGCGGACTCACTCCCCGGCCGCGTACCCGCCGTACGTGCCGTCCTCGTCCGCACCCAACGCCGGGTCGATCGCGTCGCCCTCGGCGTCCGGGATCTTCCCCTTCCCGGTACGAGGAGCGGACGCGGCCAGGTGGAACTCGCGCCCCCACTCGCGTTGCACGCCGGCACGCGCGCTCCGGTCCTGCCATCGGTAGAGCTGACCGGCCAGGCGCGCGTAGTCGAGGGGCGGGGGCTCGGGCACGGTGCGCAGGAGCATCACGATCTCCCTGAGCCGCACGGCGACGGACTGGAACGACTCGGCCGTACCGACACGGACCAGGCGCTTGCGCAGTGTGGAGTCTTCCTCGTCCGTGGACTCCGCCTTCTTCAACCGGATCAGCGCACGGACCGCACCACCGAGGTCCTTCCCTCTGACGTGGCTGTCCTGGCCGGGACGGGACTGCTGGTGCAGTGCCCACAGCGTCGAGGCGAGGAAGACCGCCTCCTCGGCGTCCTCCCGGTGACCAGAGTCCGTTTTCCCCTTCGTTATCAGCTCGGCAAGCTTTTCCAGGGCATCGATTCCCCACAGCTCCGGGATCTCGTGCGCTCTCCTGCCCGCGCCGCGCCGCAGCTGGGCCATCTCCGCCACCGCGGCCGGATCGTCCTTGAAGTACCGGAACTGGAGCTGTGCGATGTATGTGTGCGTCGCCCGCTCGACCAGTTCACGAACCGATGGTTCGTCCTTGCCGCCGAGGCGATCGGTTGGCGTCGAGGTGGTGTTCATACAGTCTCTTCCGGTCCTTCCGGGCTGTTGTCGTCGGGTCGAAGGCCGTCAGCGGGAGGGACGGAGGGGGGTTTCGGCAGAACCTTGTTGATCCCGGTCCGGAACCACAGGTCCGCCCGCGAACTATCGATCCAGCGCTTGCCGACCCCGGGCAGCTCCACCACGCGTCCTTCCGCCGCCGCCCGGCCCGCGCCGTCGAGCAGCTCGCGGCCGAGGGCGAGAACGATCCGGCGGGCATCGGCCTGCCACGCGGCGCGCGCGGCGTCCGGATCCGCGCTCTCCCCCAGGCTCACCACCCAGTGCCGGTACGGCCCGTCGAGCGCACCGAACCCCAGATCACGTGCGGTGTCCGTGGCCGGACCGGGCGGCGCCCCCGTCGCACGCGCGAGATTCCCCGCCAGGTGCCCCAGCGAGGCCACGGCCCGCTCGGCGTCCGCGACCGCACCCACCGCCGCCGCACCGTACAGCGGACGGTGCTCGTGCAGCAGCACGACCGGCAGGGTGATCCCGTCGTCCACCACCTCGTCCACCACGGACTGCTGCGTCCCGTACACCGCACCGACGAGCCGGGTCCGGAACAGCGACTTCTCCGGCAGAACACCTTCGCTCGGATCGGAGAGCATGGCCAGCCACCGCACCACCCCGGACGGCTTGCTCTCGTCCGTACCCCGGCCCGCTGCTCCGCTGTCCGACTCCTGTGGGTACAACAGGCTCGCCAGACCACGCCAGGCAGTCCGGGCCGGATCGTGCTGACGTGGTAGGTAGATCAGCGGACGGCCCAGCTTCTTCTCCTGTGCCCGGCTGCGCCGCCACCCGGTCATGGGCTCCGCCTTCCACCGGTTGGCGGGGGCGAGCGGGTCGCCGTAACCGAGCACGACGCCCGTGACGTCATCGCCCTCGGTGTGCAGGAGCAGCCGTCGTGACTGCCAGGTGTAGAGGTCGCGCGGACCGGCGGGCCGGGGGACGGACGGGTCGTCCTCCAGCACCCCGGGGCCGGGCGGATGCTCGCGGCGCCAGACCGGCAGGTCCGCGGCCGGATCCGCCATGAACTCCACGATGTCTTCCCCGGTCGGGACCAGGTTCAGCAGCAGCGTCTCGCGCAGCGTGTGCCCCTCGGCATGGACGCCACCGAGCCCGCCCACCCATCCGACGCCCTGTGGATAGACCTTCCCACCCTTGGCCCGGTCGTCGCCCTCCATCCCGGACTTGATGCCGGACGAGTCGTAGGCATGGGTGTGGACCAGCCATCGGGCTGCCTCGGCCGGGCTCAGCCGGTCCACTCCCGGGCGGCGCATCGAGAAGAACGCCTCCCCGTTCGGTACGTCGGCGACGATCCGGTTCAGCGAGGCGACCTCGTGCTTCGCCGTGTGCAATCCGGCGACCTGGAAGAACGGGCGCTCGGGGTGGAACAGGTCGAAGCGCTCGCGGTGACGGTCGAGGTAGTCCGCGACGACGGCGAAGGACTTCTCGTCGTGCCACAGCTCCTCCCAGTCCTCCAGCTCCTCGACGGCCCCGGACTTCCCGTCGCCCGCCTCGTCGAACGCGTCGTACAGGATCGCGAGCAGCAGCCGCAGCAGGGCGAACTCCTGGGTGGGTAGATCACCCACCAGCCGCCGCAGCGTGTGGGCCTGCGCGAAGACGTCCGTCAGCGACAGCTCGTCCGTCGTGCCGTCATCCCGCTGTACGGGCAGCCAGGGCCGGGAGACCAGGTCGAAGGAAGGCGTCATCGGTTCGAGCCCCTTGGTTCCGCTTGTTCTGCTTGCTCTGCGCGTGCCGACGGAACCCACCCGGAGTCCGTCATCGGCGCTGTAGTGGATTTCCAAGCCTGACAGGCGGGTCTGACAATGCTCGTCGAGCACGAGCAGCAACTCGCCCGCCAGCCAGGGGCATTCCTTCACCTGCCAGGCCGGAACGACGAAACGCTCCAGCTCGGAGATGGTCCGGTCGATCACGCCCGGATGCGTCAGGGCGCGAGGCAGCGTCAGCGCGCTTGCAGCGACTGCCTCGGCGGCCCGGCGCACCGGAGGCGCGTGCTCCGGAAGGTCCAGCCCGCCGCGTCCGCCGTCGAGCCAGCCCACCGTGGTCAGCCGGCCGTCCTCCCGGCGCTGGACGACGAGCACCTCCAGGGTCTCCTCGCTGTCCCGTACCTGGGCCCGCCCGGTGCGGCTGTCGTCGGCGTCGCCCGCATTGCCGTCCAGCCAGCCGATGACCGCCCGCCCGGCCCGCCGTACCGGAGCGAGCCGGAACGCGTCCGCGCGCACCCGCTTGTCCGTGAGCTTCTTCAGGTACTCCCGCCGGGCGTCGGCCAGTACGGGCGCCCAGTGGTTCGGTCCGGCGGGCCGATCGTCGTAGGCGGCCTGCACCAGCGGACTGATGTGGTCCGGCAGCACCAGTGGGGCGCCGTCGAGGTGCGGAGCCAGCACGGCGAGCGACCGGAGGAGGGTGTGCGCCCCCTGGTACACGGCGAGCGAGCCGCGTACGGGTACGGGCGGATCGGCGCCCCAGTCCTCCACCCCCGTCACCAGACAGCGGGCCTTCGCCAGGAGCGGTGGACGCGCACGGGGATGGCGGTGCAGCCGCCCCATGCGCTGGAGCATCAGGTCCATGGGCGCCAGGTCGGTGACCAGGAGGTCGAAGTCGATGTCGAGCGACTGCTCGACGACCTGGCTGGCCACGACGATGTGCGGCCCGGCGGGCCGGTCGCCGCCGGGCCCGAACCGTTCGCGCAGGTCCGTGTCCTTGCGCGCCCGGTCGGCGGCGAGGAACCGGGAGTGGGCGACGGTCACGGCCTCCGCACCGAAGCGCTCCCGCAGGCATGCGGCGGCCTCCAGCACCCGGTCGACGGTGTTGCGTACGACCAGCGCGCATCCCCCGCCCCGCAACTCGCGCCCCAGCCGCTCCGCGAGCGTCGGGAGGTCGTCGTCGAGCCGTTCCACCGCCACTTCGGTACGCCGCCCCGAGGCGGGCTCGGGCCGAGCGGTACGGACGACGCCCCCGGGCCCGACACAGGTGATCAACGGGTAGGCGTCGTCCGGGAGGTGCAGCGCATCGGCCAGCTCGGCCGTCTCCTCCCCGGCATACGCGGCTGCCAACTCCCGCCTCCTCAAGGCCGGAAGAGTCGCGGAGAGCATCACCACCGGCACCCGGTAGGCGGCCAGCCACTCCAGTACCCGGTCGAGATACGTATTCATGTACGCGTCGTAGGCGTGGACTTCGTCGATCACGACGACCTTGCCCGCGACGGCCAGATGCCGCAGCGCCAGATGCCGGCTCTTGAGCCCCGCGAAGAGCACCTGGTCGATGGTGCCCACCGCGAAGGAGGAGAGCAGCGCCTTCTTGCGTCCGCGCAGCCACTGGTGGGCGTGCAGCTCGGCAGGGTGGGCGGGATCGGCCACCCCAGGACGTGAAATCTCCTCGGCCCCGTCCAGCTCGACGGCGGCGATCGTCCGGTTCCCCGCCTTCGTCATCCCGGCCCACACCTCATTGAGCGCGGCCTTGGCATGGGCGAGTACCACGGACAGCGGACCGTCCGAGGGCAGATGCTCCAGCCAGCTCAGCAGCCGGGGGAACATGGCGTCGCCGGTGGCCCGGGTCGGCAGCGCGACCAGACAGCCACCCGCTCCGGTACGGGCCGCCAGGATCTCCGCCGCCGCGAACGCCGCCTCGGTCTTGCCCTCGCCCATCGGCGCCTCGATGATCAGCAGCCCGGCGGCGGGCATGCTCCGGGCCATCCGTACGGCTTCCTCCTGCACGGGCCTGATCCGGGCGCCGTCCGGCAGCTCGAAACGGTCCCGGAACAGCTCGTCCGCGCTCTGCTCCGGCACCTCCGGCCGCCACGGCCCCGGCAGATCCAGCCCCGCCCAGGCGGCATCGAGCCGCCGGACCTCACCGTCCTTTCCTCCCAGCGAGGACCAGGAGGCGGGGTCGTACGGAAACAGTTCGGAGGAGCTGGCGATCCAGTCGGAGACGATCACGATTGCCGTCAGCACCACCTGGACGGTCTGCGGCAGCCGCACGGCCTGCCACTGGGCCAGCCGCTCCTCCACCCCGGCCCGCCGCGCGCACGCGTCCATCAACTCGTACTGCACCGAGCGCCAGACGTTTTCGCTGTCCCCCTGAGTGCGCAACAGCCGGGGATGCAGCCCGAGAGCACGGATCTGCTGGCGATCCGGAGGCGTCCCGTGATGCCCACCGGCCACCACCGCGAACTGCCCCGAGGCCCGCCCGCTCCAGCCGAACCGCTCGGCCAGCCATTCCTGAATGATCAGCTGCCCGGCCAGCCCGTGCGGTGCCATCCGGCGGTCCTCGCCGAACTGCTTCTGGTCCGGCATATCGAGCCCGGCCCTCCGCATCCGGTCGGCAAGCCCCTCCACCTGACACGCGAAGGCCGGCGTCGCCTTCCCAATGTCATGCACACACGCCAGATAAACAGCAAGCCGCCGAGCATCCACCGCACCCTCGGGCAGCGCCTCGGCAACGAGCGCCTTCACACTCTCCGGCACCCACACATCCCACAATCGCCCCGCGACAGCGGCACTGTCCGCCATGTGCCGCCACAAGGGGAGCCACTCCTCGGTCGCCCGGTCGTGCTTGCCCCAGGGTGTCCGCGCTGCGGGCGACAACTTGGCATAAGCCGTGGCGACTTCGGGGTGGTCATGAAGCATGGCTGTATTTGACATGAGTGGGGGGCGTTCATGTGTCGGATTCCGGAATAGATGTGTAGTGATCGATTTTGACTGCATGAGGCCCCTGAGTGATCGACTTTCCGAGTGATGGCTACGGGCTGGGGGCGTGGGGTGCCCTGTGTGGACTTTGCTGGGCTTGCTCTGGGCGGTGGTGACCTCACATGCGCAGGGACCACGCCAAGCCAAACGTGACGGTCCGCCGTGACCCGGGACCAACCCCGCATGCGCGGGGACCACGGTCGAGCGCGACGCAACGGCCGACGCGTGGACGGGACCAACCCCGCATGCGCGGGGACCACAATTGCGGTACGCCTTCGTAGTTTCCTGGTTCGGGACCAACCCGTTCGGGACCAACCCCGCATGCGCGGGGACCACCCAGTCCGTGCAGTCGGCACAGGAGACTGCGCGGGACCAACCCCGCATGCGCGGGGACCACTTCCGCTCTTCCTGTAGCTGGTCGGTCAAGCTTGGACCAACCCCGCATGCGCGGGGACCACGTCTTCTTCGCGTCGCGCCAGTCGCGGCCCGCGGGGCCAACCCCGCATGCGCGGGGACCACCCCTGGACGCCTACGAGGGCATGGCCCGCTGGGGGACCAACCCCGCATGCGCGGGGACCACCGATCATCGCTGCGTGCACGCTGACCGGGGCGGGGACCAACCCCGCATGCGCGGGGACCACGGAGGCAAGTTGTACGGCAAGCCCGGAGGCAAGGGACCAACCCCGCATGCGCGGGGACCACGTTGCTGCAGCCCTGTTCATGGGGCTCCGCCTGGGACCAACCCCGCATGCGCGGGGACCACGAAGAGCTTGACGGTGCGGGAGGTCATGCGGAGGGACCAACCCCGCATGCGCGGGGACCACGTCCGGGCAGCCGCCGACACGACGGCGGAGCAGGGACCAACCCCGCATGCGCGGGGACCACCTGACCCCGAGCGTGAGGCCGTGGGCGGGGGCGGGACCAACCCCGCATGCGCGGGGACCACAAGCGCGCCACACAGGACCACTTGGCGCACTTGGGACCAACCCTGCATGCGCGGGGACCACACCAGGCCCGCCGCGGCGAGGTGGTAGATCGCGGGACCAACCCCGCATGCGCGGGGACCACACCCAGGCGATGCGGGCATTGTCGCGCCGGGCGGGACCAACCCCGCATGCGCGGGGACCACCCGGGCCCGGACGTCGAAGACCGCGCCGCCCTGGGACCAACCCCGCATGCGCGGGGACCACTCATCGCGGTCCGGTTCGATCCCGGCTCCGGCGGGACCAACCCCGCATGCGCGGGGACCACTATCCATCGGCTCAGCAGTGATCTGGCACTGTGGGACCAACCCCGCATGCGCGGGGACCACCCGGGTAGTGAATTTGGCCTGTCCGGCCTGTCGGGACCAACCCCGCATGCGCGGGGACCACTTTCCATGCACCAAACGGGAGCGCAAGGCGCCGGGACCAACCCCGCATGCGCGGGGACCACTTTCGAACTGCGCTGTCGCCAAGGCTGGTGAGAGGACCAACCCCGCATGCGCGGGGACCACCTGACGATCGTCAGCCGCTCGTCCCAGTGCTCGGGACCAACCCCGCATGCGCGGGGACCACGGACGCCCCCGAGGGCGCCTCCGAGGCCACCGGGACCAACCCCGCATGCGCGGGGACCACCTCCGCATCAGCGACCGCGGCCCGGATCGCCCGGGACCAACCCCGCATGCGCGGGGACCACGGCGGCGGCGGTCAGGTCCACCGTGCCGGAGGTGGGACCAACCCCGCATGCGCGGGGACCACTCAACGCCATGCAGGAGGCCCGGACGCTGAGCGGGACCAACCCCGCATGCGCGGGGACCACCCACTACGGAGAGTGCTACCGGAGACGGGACCAACCCCGCATGCGCGGGGACCACGAAGTCGACGAGTTGTGCGCGCCACTCAGGCAGGGACCAACCCCGCATGCGCGGGGACCACAGCAGCTCCGGGGCCGACGGCACCACCAGATTGGGACCAACCCCGCATGCGCGGGGACCACGGGGGCGCCGTTCTCCTGCGTCTCGCCGTCCGGGGACCAACCCCGCATGCGCGGGGACCACCCCCGGCATCTTCGCCAGGGCGAGGGAGTGCGGGGACCAACCCCGCATGCGCGGGGACCACGCCAGGCTGGCTGCAGCAGGGAGCCGAACTGGAGGACCAACCCCGCATGCGCGGGGACCACACGAAATGGCCATGCGGCTGAGGTATGGGATCGGGACCAACCCCGCATGCGCGGGGACCACTCGACCACTCCCCAGATGAATTCGTCCGGGAAGGGACCAACCCCGCATGCGCGGGGACCACCGAGTGGGGGACGGCCGCCCGGACCGAAAGAAGGGACCAACCCCGCATGCGCGGGGACCACGTCACCCCGCACCAGGCCCCCCAGCTCTGGAAGGGACCAACCCCGCATGCGCGGGGACCACACGAGCCTCCTGACTCCGGCACTCGCCCGCGAGGGACCAACCCCGCATGCGCGGGGACCACCGCGCAGGGCCCAGACCTGGACGGCGGCGAACGGGACCAACCCCGCATGCGCGGGGACCACCCAGCTATATGCGAGCTTGATGAGCGTCGGAAGGGACCAACCCCGCATGCGCGGGGACCACGTGGGGGTCCGCTTGTAGACGAGGCCGAGCCGGGGACCAACCCCGCATGCGCGGGGACCACACTGAGCACCACTGGAGGGCCGTCTCCCAGGGGGGACCAACCCCGCATGCGCGGGGACCACCCGCCCCCTTCCGACATCACTAATACTCTCAAGGGACCAACCCCGCATGCGCGGGGACCACGCCGCGAAGCTCGCCGCCGCGACGTACGCCCAGGGACCAACCCCGCATGCGCGGGGACCACACATCTGAGAGGACCGACATGTTCCCCACCCTCGGACCAACCCCGCATGCGCGGGGACCACCCGATGACCCCCAGGGCTACATCGCCCAGGCCGGGACCAACCCCGCATGCGCGGGGACCACCCGGCCGCCCCCAGGGAGCGCGCCGTCCGCAGGGGACCAACCCCGCATGCGCGGGGACCACAGCTACTGACCTGCTGGTTTATGTGGGGCGGAACCTGTTTTTACTTACTTCTTGAGATTCGGACATTTCGATGAATTCTGGCGTGTTCACCGCACGGGGCAGGCGAGGCCGGATCACACAAGGCCGCCGGCTACCGCGTCAACCATGGCGGAGAGGGCATCGCGGCCGAAGATCAAAGCCGGGCGGTTCGGGACCTTGCTATCGCGGACAGCGACGCTTTCGGTGTCGATGACGCCGCACTCCACGCAGTCGGACTGGGCGCCGGACGCGCTGGACTTCCACCAGCTCACGCGCAGGTCCGAAGCAACGCCAACGGCAGGGCTGGTGTTCATTGCTGGTCCCTTATCTACTTGATCAATTACCTGGGCTCGTCAACGGATAGTGCCGCCGCGCGAAGCTGCTGAACCGCGCCCTGAAGACGGCTACGTCGGTGCGTTCCTCGACGTACAACACACTGGTTAGCGACTCGGCGCCCGACCGGCAGGTCGGCGTGCGCACTGTATCCGAGGATGGAGAAGGCCCCCATCTGCCCCGCGTGCGGTGCCGCGTTCGACGGAAGCACCTGGATAGTGATCGTCGGTCGGCCAGCCGGACCTGGTGACCAGGCGATTTAGTTGGTCGTACAGGATCTGGAAGTCGGTGCAGCGCGTGCGAAGTGCGGCTTCGTCGATGATCAGGACCGGCAGCTCGCCGCCGACTTGGGAGGCACGACGTTTCCGACACCTAGTCCCTCAGGACACCTCGCCCACGCAGCAGGGCCCGGCCCACACCTCGGTATCCAGGACGTGCGCGCCCAGCCGGTCGCGGATGGTGCCGGCACTCACGGCACCGGTGGTGAGGGGCGTTTTGCACCAGATGCAGGCGCGTCCGGTGGCCTGGCCCCACGTCAACGTTCCTGGGGCAGGGAGTGGGCGAGTGGGGATGGTCACGGCTGCTTGGCCTTGCACTGATCGCACTCGCAGGCCGGGTACGCGGACGTCTCTTCCACAGTTTCGAGCGGGGTGACTTCGGCCTCCGGGCGCACAACGCGTGTGCGGCCGTATCGGTCTACCTCGTACACCTTGATCGTCATCATGGACGTGCCCCTGGCCTACGTCGTTTGAGGGGCGTCCAGCCAGATCGCTGTACCGCCCGCCTTTACATCCTGATGATGTGTGTGCACGGGGAGCAGCGAATAGGTCGCCGGATGGCCACGCGTGGCCACGTAGCGGCCATGGCCAGGAGCGCACACGATGACACCTCGGACTGGGCATATGAGCCGCAACGATGCGCTTCGAGCCGCCCGCCTACGCAAGGGGTGGCGGACCATCGAAGCAGCCGCCATGGCCATGACTGAGCAGGGGCAACAGCTTCTTGACGACAGGCAGTTCACCGTGTCCGCGAGGACTTGGCGGCGCTGGGAGGGGGATCGCCCCGGTTGGCCGGCAGAGGAGACCGCGATCGTCATCCACGACGCGTTCGGCCGCTGGCCGGAGGATCTCGGGTTCACGACTCCGCCGGGCTGGATCCGGCCCGAGCACCACGAAGAGGAGCAGGTGCGCCGCCAGCCTTTCGTTTCAGTCACCGCCGCAGCGCTCGTTGCGGGCCCCGTCGCGCCGCAGCACGTTGACCCTGCCCTGATCGACTACTTCCAGCAGCAGCTGGAGGGCCACTACCGGGCCGACATGCTCCTCGGCCCGCACGACCTGATCGGCACCGTGTCCGCGCAGTACCAGCTGATCGACAAGCTTGTCCGCTCCGCGAAGGGTGAGACCCGCCGAGGCCTCCTTCGCATCGGTGCGGCCTACGCGGCGCTCGTCGGCTGGCTGTACCAGGACGCAGGTGACATGGACGGTGCGGCGTTCTGGCGAGGCGTCACGCAGGAGATCGCGACGCGCTCCCGCGACCCGCACCTCATCGGCTACTCGCTGGTCAATCAAGCTCAGGTGCGCACAGACCTCGGTGACGGGCACGCGGTCGTCGACCTCTGCGAAGCCGCGCTCGACGACGCCGACCGGCTTATCCCGAAGGTACGGATCATGGCCATGCAGCAGCAGGCGCACGGCGCCAGCCTGACTGGAGAACGTGGTCTGGTCGACCAGCTCATCGACCAGGCCGACCGACTACTGCCGCGCGTGGACGACGACCTTCCCTGGGGCAACGCCTGCCGCCGGACCCCCGGCTACCTCGAAGTGCAGCGGGCCACCTGCTACGGACGGCTCGGACTCGGCGCTGAGGCGGGTGCCCTGTGGTCGCAGGTCCTCGCTGTTGTCCCGGAGACCGCCCGCCGTGACCGCGGGGTGTACATGGCCCGACAGGCGACAGCGGCGGCGGCTGCTCAGGAACCGGATCAGGCGGTGGAGATCACCCGGAGCGTGGCGACGATCGCGGTGGAGACCCGCTCGGCCAGGATGCGGCGGGAGTTGGTCACCCTGGAACGGGCGATGCGGCCGTGGCAGGATGCCCCAGTCGGCCGGGATCTTGCGGAGCTCCTGGGGCCCGTGACCGAGGGGAGCTGAGCGTGGCCAGGGAACCTGCACCACTGACGGACAGTGCGATCGAGGGGCGGCTTCTGGAGCTCCGCGACTGGTCGCGGGTGGGTGATGAGATCACACGCTCTTTCGGTATCCGGTATCACGGTGGCGTCGCAATGATCGTGCACGTCGCTGATGTGGAGCGCCTCATCGGGCACCACGCAGACATCGACCTGCGGTGGGATCGGATTCGGTTCGGGATCACCACGCACGACGCGGGCCACAAGCTGACCGACGCCGACTTCGACCTTGCGAAGCGCATCGATCAGATTGCGGCAGCCCACGGGGCCGAGCCAGTGGCCGACTGACTGCGCCGGGGCCGAGGGCGACGGCTGACCTCCGGACGCGCGAAACCGCCCCTCGCGCCGACGGAAGTTGGGCAGTGGGCGCGGTAGAGCGAAATCCCCGTGTGTACGGGGAGTAGAGCGCGTCGACCGATGCGTACCCGCCCGTCGGGGGACCCCGCATGCGTGGGGGCCGCTGCCAGGTGCCGGACACGGCGCGGCACCGGTCAGTGCCACCCCCGCACGCGAGGGCCGAGTATCTGTCGTCCCTGGATGCGTTCTCGGCCGCCCCGCGACCGTCCGATTCCCTCGTCGGGGCGGTGGTTTCGGGGCGTCGCCCCTCCCGGGACCCACGGTCCGGCCCTGCAGGCGCCGACCGCGTGCTGGTGGGCACAGCAGGGTGCCGAGAGTCGACACTGACCATGCCATAACCGATCCGTCCGACTAGATCGGTATTGGCTTGGACCACCTGCAGTATCCGGTCCCACATTCCGTCCGCCGACCAGTGGCGATGCCGTTCATGACAGTTGCCTGGAGTCGTAGTTTTCCGACAGATCGCACCACGGGACACCCGTGCGGACCCGGACGGGACCCCGTCGACCACGGTGTGGTGGTCGCGCTACTGGCCTCCCCGTCCGCCCGACGGCGGCAGATGCGGCTTGATGCGCGACCACTCGCGATTCGTCAGATCTGCGCCCCAACCGGCGAGCAATCAGCCGGAAGGACACATGATCAGCTGGTCGTGGCCTGGGGTAGCACGGGGTGCCAGCGACGCTCTCGACGGGGGACCACCAATACCAACACCAGCACCAAGACCACGGTGATTGTTTCTGCTGCTGGGGGCGATGGGATGTGCGCTGTCGGAGTAGCGGGCCATGTGGCGAGCAGGAAGTAGAGGAAATTGGCCAGCGGCGGTGATGTCATGCGGGCTCCTGCCTTGGGCGAGGGCGCTGCATGCACCGGAGGCCAGCAAAGGCCTCGTGGGATGCAGGGCGGCTTGTGTGCCAACACTGATCACAACGGCAGGTGTCCCTGAGAGTTACGGTCAGATGGCGAAGCTTCTTTCTCTAAAGGATGCGAGTTGTAGTGTCTGTGCGGGGCACAAACACTGCTCTCCCCAGTTCCTTAATGGCTTGGGAGCGGGCTCGCTGCGCCCTAAGCCCCGCGCGGGCGGGGACCATGCACATCACTGTTCGCCCCAAGGGGCACCCCCGCATGAGTGGGGATCAAAAGCCGACGTCGGCTTCGGTGCGGCAGGCCTGGTGATGCGCGAACGCCCTCCCGGTCTGCGTTTCCGCAGTCCGGGAGGGCATCGATGGCGGTAGCGGAGGGATTTGAACCCTCGGTGAGTTTCCCCACACTCGCTTTCGAGGCGAGCTCCTTCGGCCGCTCGGACACGCTACCGAGAGAGAGCTTAGACCATTGCGGGCCGCGGACAGAAATCGGTTCTCAGAGGGTGCGGAAGAAGGCCGTCAGGCGGTCGGCGCAGAGGTCCTCCAGGACTCCTTGGATGACCTCGGGGCGGTGGTTGAGCCGGCGGTCGCGTACGACGTCCCAGAGGGAGCCCGCCGCGCCCGCCTTCTCGTCGCGGGCGCCGTAGACCACCCGGTCCACGCGGGACTGCACCAGTGCGCCCGCGCACATCGTGCAGGGCTCCAGGGTGACGACCAGGGTGCATCCGGACAGCCGCCACCGGCCGAGGGCCGCCGCCGCCCTGCGGACGGCGAGGACCTCGGCGTGCGCGGTCGGGTCGCCGGTCGCCTCGCGTTCGTTGTGGCCCGTGGCGAGCAGGGTGCCGTCCGGGCCGAGCACGACGGCGCCGACCGGCACATCGCCGGCCAGCGCCGCCAGATCGGCCTCGGCCAGGGCGCGGCGCATGTGCGCCCGCCACGGGTCCCGTACGGGGTCGTACGGTTCCGGCGGTCCTTGCGGGTGCGGTGGTTCGCTCACCCGCGGACCTTAACGGACGGTTTCCAGAACCTCGGCCGCGCCCAGCGCGTCCGCGATCTCCACCATCGCGTCGGTGCGCAGCATCAGCAGCTCGGCCTCGGGGAGCCCGAGGTCGGCCAGGATCCGAGTGTCGCCGAGCGGGCCCGCCGGTACGGCGTCGGCGTCGAGTCCGTCGTCGTCATCGTCGTCGTCGGTGTCGGTGTTTGTGTCGGTGTCGTTGTCGGGGGTGGTGTCCGGGTCGCCGTCCTCCGTACCGTCGAGGCCGACGAGCTCTTCGAGGGCGGCAATCGTGTCCTCGGCCCCGGGTTCGCGGCCGAGCAGTTCATCGGTGAGCAGGATCTCCCCGTACGAGGAGCGTGCTGCGGCGGTGGCGTCCGAGACGAAAATACGGGGGTCGTCCTCACCATCCACCCGGACGACGCCGAACCAGGCGTCCTCCTGCTCGATGAAGACGAGCACCGTGTCCTCGTCCACCGAGGCCTCGCGGGCCAGATCCGTCAGGTCGGACAGGGTCTCCACATCGTCGAGCTCCGTATCGCTCGCTTCCCACCCGTCTTCGGTGCGCGCGAGCAGTGCGGCGAAGTACACCGTGACTCTCCCACTGGTCATAGGGCTGCAGGTCCGGCGGGAGGGCAGTCGGTGGCCCGGCTGTCCTGCGTCCCGCCCATCGGAATCGTGGCAGAAACATGGGCTCCGCGAGAGGAGTTCGGCCGTTGCGTCGGCCACCAGTTCTCCTGGACGCCGCCACCAGGGGGACGCCGGGGATGCCGGACGGCCGTCCGGCTACCAGCGGAAGGTGCGCATGCGCATGGCCTGGCGCATCCGGGCCGCCCTCGCGCGGCGGGGCTGTACCCGGTCGCGGAGCGCCTTCGCCTCGTGGAGCTCGCGCAGGAATTGGGCGCGCCGCCTACGGCGTGCCGCGTCGTTCTCCTCCGGGTCCTGCTGGACCTGTGCGTCCTGCGGGGCCGGCGCGTCCGGCTGGTCCCGCTTCCGCTCTTCCCCGTCCGGCATCGGCTCATCACCCCAAGGCTGGGTCGGCATGCCCCCACCTTCCCCCCGAACATGCGGTTGATGCCAGCGCACGGGTGCGGGAGGCACGGTTACTGTTGAACCCATGCGGATCCACGTCGTCGACCACCCACTGGTCGCGCACAAACTCACCACCCTGCGCGACAAGCGCACCGACTCCCCGACTTTCCGGCGGCTCGCCGACGAGCTGGTCACCCTGCTCGCCTACGAGGCCACCCGGGATGTGCGCACCGAACAGGTCGACATCGAGACCCCGGTCACACCGACGACCGGTGTGAAGCTGTCGCACCCGCGGCCGCTGGTCGTGCCGATCCTGCGGGCCGGTCTCGGCATGCTCGACGGCATGGTGCGGCTGCTGCCGACCGCCGAGGTCGGCTTCCTGGGCATGATCCGCAATGAGGAGACGCTCAAGGCGGAGACGTACGCCACCCGGATGCCGGAGGACCTCTCCGGCCGCCAGGTGTACGTCCTGGACCCGATGCTGGCCACCGGCGGCACGCTGGTCGCGGCCATCCAGGAGCTGATCAAGCGCGGTGCGGACGACGTCACCGCGGTCGTGCTGCTCGCGGCGCCCGAGGGCGTCGAGGTGATGGAGCGTGAGCTGGCCGGTACGCCAGTGACCGTCGTCACCGCCTCGGTCGACGAGCGGCTCAACGAGAACGGCTACATCGTCCCGGGCCTGGGTGACGCGGGCGACCGGATGTACGGCACGGTCGACTAGGACCCGAGCGAGTCGCCCCGGGCTGCCGGGCCGCGCCGGGCTGCCGGGCCGCGCCGGGCCGCCCCGGCAGCCGTCAGCAGGACGACGGTGCGGGGGCCGGCTTCGTCAGGGCGGCGAGGGCCGCGGCCGCCGACTGGGGCGTGCTGAACGTCTTGAACTTCGTACCCAGAATCAGATCGACGTCCGACGTCCTGCGGGCGTCGGTCTTCGGGGTGGCGCCCCGCAACTGCGTACCGAGGACCGGGAACGAGCCGTTCGTGGCCGAGGGGGCGCCCAGCAGCACCCCGGGTCCGGGGACCTTCTTGTCGTACGCGGCCGGGGCGTTGCCCACCTTGCCGATGGTGAAGCCGCGCTTCTTCAGTTCGTCGGCCGCCTGCTTGGCGAGCCCGCTGCGCGGTGTCGCGTTGTAGACGTTGACGGTGATCTTCGCGGGCTTCGGCAGCACCTTCGCGGGCGCGGACGGCTTGGCGGAAGCGCAGTCCGTCTTGTGGTCGGCGGCGCTGGCCTTCCGGTCGCCGCCGGTGAAGACGTCGATGAGCTGCATCGTGCCCCATCCGGCCAGCCCGAGGGCGACCACGGAAGCGGTGGCAGCGAGGATCAGTTTGCCGCGACGCCGGGGGCGGCGCATCTTCGGATACTTGTCGCCCGTGATGCGGTACTTTCCGCCCATGCCGGGGGGAGTGAGCATGCTCATGGGCGCAGCGTAGTGCGACCCGGTGATGATGCCTACTAAATGATCAATGGATCGCACCCGTCCGGGTGCGAAAGCACCCGAACGAACCCCGGAGCACCCGAAGGTGTCGCAGGGGCCGTGGGTCCTGCCGGTCCTGCTCGTCCTGCCGGTCCCGCTCGTCCTGCCGGTCCGTGGAGGGACCCGCTTCGGTCAGCCGAGTTCGAGCACGCGGGCGTGCAGTACCTGGCGCTGCTGAAGTGCGGCGCGGACCGCGCGGTGCAGTCCGTCCTCCAGATAGAGGTCGCCCTGCCACTTCACTACGTGCGCGAACAGGTCACCGTAGAACGTCGAATCCTCGGCGAGGAGGGTTTCGAGGTCCAGGTTGCCCTTGGTGGTCACCAGCTGATCGAGACGGACCGGGCGCGGCGCGACGTCCGCCCACTGCCGGGTGCTTTCCCGGCCGTGGTCGGGATAAGGCCGCCCATTTCCGATGCGCTTGAAGATCACACGGAAAGCCTACCGGGCAAGAGCCTCCGGGCGCAGCCACGGGGCCGGACTGCAATGCTGGCAAGAACGCCACAAAAGCAGGCATTCCGGAATGGGGCCTCGATGAATGACAGCGACAGCACGGGCGGTCGCACGGGCGCGGGCATGGGCGGAGCCACGACTCCGGGCACGACCGGCGGTCCGGACGCGGATGCGCCGCAAGGGGCGGGCGCCGATGTGCGGGCCGCGGGCGCCGGTGCGCAAGGCGCGGGCGCCGGAGTGCGGGAAGCTGCGGGGGCCGGTGTGCAAGCCGGGGGAGGCGGCGCGCAAGCCGAGGAGGGCGGTGTGCGGGCCGAGGGGGCCGGTGCTCTGCCGGAGCCGGCTCGGGAGATCGCCGCCGGGTACGCCGTTTCCGGGGCCGCCCTCGATCTGGGCGCGTTGCTCTGGGACGGCGCCTGCCTGCCGGACGCTCAGATCCGGATTCCGCTGGCGATGCTCAACCGGCACGGGCTCGTCGCGGGCGCCACCGGAACCGGGAAGACCAAGACGCTCCAGCTGATCGCCGAACAGCTCTCGGCCGACGGTGTCCCCGTCTTCCTCGCCGACATCAAGGGCGATGTCTCGGGCATCGCCGCCCCCGGCGCGCCGGGGGACCGGGTCACCGGGCGCGCCGGACAGGTGGGGCAGGCGTGGGAGGCCAAGGGCTTCCCGTGCGAGTTCTACGCGCTCGGCGGCATCGGCCCCGGCATCCCGCTGCGCGCGACGGTCACCAGCTTCGGACCCGTACTCCTGTCCAAGGTGCTTCAGCTCAACCGGACGCAGGAACAGTCGCTCGGCCTGATCTTCCATTACGCCGACGCCAAGGGCCTGGAGTTGCTGGACCTCAAGGATCTGCGGGCCGTGGTCGCTTTCCTCGTCTCGGACACCGGAAAGGCCGAACTCAAGGAGATCGGCGGACTCTCCACGGCGACCGCGGGAGTGATCCTGCGGTCGATCACCGCCTTCGAGCAGCAGGGCGCGGGCGACTTCTTCGGGGAACCCGAGTTCGACACGGCCGAGTTGCTGCGGCAGGCGCCGGACGGGCGCGGGCTCGTATCCGTACTGGAACTGGCGGCGGTGCAGGACAAGCCCCAGCTCTTCTCCACTTTCCTGATGTGGCTGCTCGCCGACCTCTTCCACGATCTGCCGGAGGTCGGTGACCTCGACCGGCCGAAGCTCGTCTTCTTCTTCGACGAGGCGCATCTGCTCTTCAAAGGGGCCTCGAAGGCGTTTCTGGAATCGATCACCCAGACCGTGCGGCTGATCCGGTCCAAGGGCGTGGGCATCTTCTTCGTCACGCAGACGCCGCGCGATGTGCCCGCGGAGGTGCTGGCACAGCTCGGGAACCGGGTGCAGCACGCGCTGCGCGCCTTCACCCCGGACGACGCGAAGGCTTTGCGGTCGACGGTGAAGACGTTCCCGAACTCGCCCTACGAACTGGAGGAGTTGCTGACCCGGCTGGGCATCGGCGAGGCCGTGATCACGGTACTGAACGAGAACGGCGCGCCGACTCCGGTCGCCGCGACCCGGCTGCGGGCGCCGCAGTCGCTGATGGGGCCGTACCCGGCGGCGGAACTCGACGCGGCGGTGAAGGGCTCTCCGCTGTACGGGCGTTACGCACAGGCGGTGGACCGGGAGTCGGCCTACGAGAAGCTGAGCGCCGGTCAGGAGGCGCAGCGCCGGGCCGCCGAGGCGGAGGCCGCGGACCGGGCGGCGGTGGAGGAAGCGGTGCGCGGTGAGAAGGCGCGCGGGGCCGGGAAGGCGGCCAAGAGGGCGGCCAAGGAGGACACCTCGCTGGTCGAGCAGGTGGTGGCGAGTGGGATGTTCCGGTCGCTGGCCCGGTCCGTCGGGACGCAGCTGGGGCGGGAGATCTCGCGGTCGCTCTTCGGTACGGCCCGCCGCCGGCGGTAGGCGGGGTCCGGTGCTTCGGGGCCGCTGTTGCTCCGCGGCGCTACTGCTCGGCGGCGCGCTTGGCCGCCTTGGCCGCCTGCTTCGCGTGCTGCTTGTACGCGCGGACCTCGGCGAGCGACTCCGGGCCCGTGATGTCGGCGACCGACCGGTGCGAGCCGGCCTCCCCGTACGGTCCCGCCGCCTCTCGCCAGCCCGTCGGCCGGACCCCGAACTGCTTGCCCAGCAGCGCCAGGAAGATCTGCGCCTTCTGGGTGCCGAACCCGGGCAGCGCGTTCAGCCGTTTCCGCAGCTCGGCCCCGTCCGGGACATCGGTCCACACCGCGCTCGCGTCGCCGTCGTACTCCGCCACCAGGTACTGGCACAGCTGCTGGACCCGCTTGGCCATCGAACCGGGATAGCGGTGCAGGGCGGGCTTCGCGGTGAACAGCTCGGTGAGCGCCTCCGGGTCGTGGGCGGCGATCTCATACGCGTCCAGATCGTCCTTGCCCATCCGCTGCGCCAGGGAGTACGGGCCGGAGAAGGCCCACTCCATCGGCACCTGCTGGTCCAGCAGCATGCCCACCAGAGCGGCGAGCGGGCTGCGCGCGAGGAGCTCGTCCGCCTTCGGCTCCTGGGCGATCCGCAGGGTGATGTGCTGGTCCTTGTCGCTCTTGGTCATGCCTTCGATCATCCCGACGGCGGAGTGGCCCGGCCACTCCGCCGGCCGCCGGTGCAGCCGTTTGCCGTACGGACGGATCGGGTGCCCGAAGGGGCAGGACCGGCTGCCCCCGGCCGGCGGGGTCCGGGCTGGACGGGGCAGCGGGGCGTCGTGAAGGTGGAGTGGTGAGGCCATCACGACGCGCCTTCGACCGGGGCGCGGGCAGGGGAGATGACGATGCACGCACAGGAATGGGACCAGGAGCACGACCACGAGCGGGATCACGGACACGGGCATGAGCACGACGAGCCCGTGCACGCGTCGAGGGCGTCCGAGGGCCGGGAGGCGGCGGACACCCCGCACCTCTACCGGGCGGCGGCCGCGGGTCGGGCCGATGTGGTCGGGGCCGGCGGCATGAGCGTGCTCCAGCGAGCGGTCGGCAACAGCGCCGTGGGGTCGATGCTCCAGCGCAAGGAGGAGGAAGAGCGCTCCCCCGTGCACGATGTGGTCTCGTCGGGCGGAGGGCAGCCCCTGGACACCGACACCCGGGCCGATCTGGAGGGCCGGATGGGCGCGGACTTCTCCGACGTACGGATCCACACGGACTCCGCCGCACACGAGTCCGCGAAGGGCGTGGGCGCCCACGCGTACACGGTCGGCAACAACGTGGTCTTCCAGCGGGACGCCTACGATCCGTCCTCGCCGCAGGGCCGTACCACGCTGGCCCATGAGCTGACCCATGTGATCCAGCAGCGCAACGGCCCGGTGGAGGGTACGGAGGCGGCGGGCGGGATCCGGGTGAGCGACCCCTCCGACCGCTTCGAGCGGGAGGCCGTCGCGAACGCCGACCGGGTGCTGTCGGACCCGGCCCCGGCTTCGGACCCGGCTCCGGCTCCCGCTTCGGCTCCGGCAGCGGGTGCGGCTGCTGTGCAGCGCGCCGCGACGGAGGACGAGGACGAGCAACCGGCCGATGTACAGGGCTCCTTCGTGCAGCGGGCGAAGGAGGGCGCCGAGGAGGAGGAAGAGGCCCCGCCCGAGTGACGGGCCTTCGGCGGACGGTGCCTCGTGGCCCGTCCGCCGTATCCGTCCGCGAGTCCGCCGCGCCCGTTCGCCCGTCGTGTCAGCCCGCCGTATCCGTCCGCCGCGCCCGTTTGCCGTGTCAGTCCGTCGCGTCAGTTCGCCGTGTCCGTCTTCATCGTGCCGCCGAGGAACAGTGACTCCGAGCATCGCGAAGGCGTCGGCGCGTTCACCGGCTTGCCCACCTTCCGGCAGTCGACGGTCATGGTGACCTTGCCACCGGCGGGCACCATGATCGGGGTGACGAAGTGGTAGTCGGAGTCGCGGAAGTTCTCCATCGCCAGCCGGAGCACGGGCGCGTCCCGGCCCGAGGAGACCACGAGCGTCCCCGCGTCGCCCTGCGGGTTCTGGACCACGATGTCGGTCAGCTGGAAGGTGTGCCCGCTGGGCACCTGCAGGGCCGTCGAGGTGTTCGAACCGCCGCCCACCGAGTCCCTGACCTGCACCTGCGCACTGGTCGGGGCCGCGGCCGACGCGTCGGAGGACGCATCGGGGCTCGGTGAGGGGCTGGGCTTCGGCGAGCCCCCGTTCGCCCCGGAGGAGTCGCCTCCGCCCGACGCCGCGCCGGCCGAGGAGCCCTTGTCGGGGGCCTTGCTCTTGTCGGCCGCGGCCGCGGACCGTACCGCGTCCGGTGTGATCGCCTCCCGGGCCGCGGACTTCACGGCCGGGCGCAGCAGCGCGTACCAGAGCCCCACCAGCGCGATCAGCAGTACGGCCGCGGTGATCAGCGCCCGGGGGAGCCAGCGCGGCAGGATCGGCTCCTGCTGGTACGAGCCGTCCACGACCACCGGGGCGACCGGGGCCTGGTCCTCGGCCACGTCCGGGGTGGCGACCAGCTGGAAGGGATGAGTGATCGGGATGCCGCGCCACACGCGCTTGGCGGGCCGGATCCGCACCTTCCCGAACTCCGCCCGCCCGGGGGCGATCTGCAGTGTGTCCGCCGCGAACGAGACCCGCGCCCGCTCCGTACCCGACTGAGCCCCCAGCCGTACGGTGACCGGGGCGTTCCCCCGGTTGTCGACGGCGAGTTGGTGCCTGCCGCGCCAGGCACCGTGCGAGCTGCGCGGTACGAGTTCGGCGGTCGTTTCGGTGAAGGGAAGTACCGTCACCCGGCCTTCGGGCACCACCGTGTCGCCCTGCTCGCTGGTGGGCACCACCTGTATGCCGAAGGGCGTCTCCCCCGCGAGTACGGTCGAGTCCCGGGGCGGACGCAGCATGAGGGAGACCGTCTGCGAGTCGCCCGGATACAGGGAAAGCGTCGCCGGCTCGACCGTCGACCAGGCGGCACACGCACCGATCACCTCGAAGCGGTACTCCTCGACGGTGCTGCCGGAGTTCAGGATCCGCAGGGGGAGGGCCGTCTCCTCGCCCGGTGCGGCAGTGACGGACGATTCGTCGAGGCTTGCCGTGAGACTCATACGGCGCACCGTAGGTTCGCCACCGAACCCCGACATCGACCGTGAAGGAACACTTCCGGGCAGATTCCGTGCCCGGATCGGCTTTTTTGTTTCCCTGTAAGGAAACGCGGGCATCTTTTGACCGCCTCAGACGAGTGAGGCAAACGAAAACAGCCGTGTTGGTTGTGTTCGACGTGACGCCATCGGCTGTTGCCCAGGGGGAGCATTGCCATGGAGCGCACCACTGTCGCATTACGGGCCCAGGATCCGATCTCGCAAGCGGGCGTGGCCAGTCAGTTACGTACCCGACCCGAAGTCAGCGTGATGGAGTGGGGGGAGGGCGACGCCTCCCCCCAGATCGTGATCGTCGTCGTGGACACGGTCGACGAGGCGGTGTTGACGATGCTGCGCCACATCCAGCGCACCAGCACCTCACGCACCGTACTGGTCACCACGGACATCGACGAGCAGAAGCTGGTGAGCGCCGCGGAGTGCGGTGTCGCCGGTGTGGTCAGGCGCTCCGAATCGACTCCGGAGCATCTCGTGCAGGTCATCGGGACGGTGGCGCGGGGCGAGGGCCATCTCCCGTCCGACCTGCTGGGAAGGCTGCTTGAGGAGGTGGGCCGCCTCCAGGGGCAGGTGCTCGGCCCCCGCGGGCTGCATTTCACCGGTCTCGCGGCGCGCGAGGTGGATGTGCTGAGGCTGGTCGCGGAGGGGTACGACACCGCGGACATCGCGACGAAGCTGGCTTACTCCGAGCGCACCATAAAGAACGTGCTGCATTCGGTGATGACCCGGCTGCAGTTGCGGAACCGCTCGCACGCGGTGGCGTACGCGATGCGGCAGGGGCTGATCTGAGCCGACCCGCGCGGGTGCGTGCGGCGCGGTTACGTACGTCGCCTCGCTGAGGGCTGTCCCGTAGAGCCCCCGCTGCCCTTTCGGGCAGCGGGGCCTTCCCGAGGGTGTGACTCCCGTACCGCTGTGCGTCCGCCGCCGGTGCAGGACCCTGACGTCCGGTGTGCCGATCGGGCGAGGGTGGGGGAGGACTTCCGTGCGCTGGTTCCAGCCGCTTCGGCGGGTGCCGCGGTCGCGGCCGGGCAGGCCGGGCCGGGCCGGACCGTCCTCCTCGCGCCGCGCGCTCACCGCGCTCCGTGTCCCGGCCCTCGCGCTGCTTCTCGTGGCCACCGGCATCGCGCCCGGTTCGGCCGTCACCACCGGTGCGTCGGCGGTGTCGGTGCCCGAACCCTGGGTCACGCCAGCCGAGTTCACCGACGCGGTCGACCCGGGCGGCTCCACGGGAGTGGCCAAGCAGGTGCGTACGCCCGCGATTCCGCCGAGGCCGGATGTGATCCTGCTGGTGGACGGTACCGCCAGCATGGCCGATCCGATCAAGAGCGTGCAGGAGAACCTGCCCAAGATCACCGACAAGATCCTCGCGGAGCAGCCCGACTCCCGGTTCGCCGTGGCCACGTTCGGCGATCAGGAGGGCGACCCCAATGCCGGTTTCAGCGTGCTCCAGGGGCTGACGGACGACCTCGAAGCGGTGCAGGCAGGTGTCAACAAACTGGACACCGCGTTGGGCGGCAAGAGCCGGGGCCCGTCCGAGGACTGGATCAACGGGCTGTGGCAGATCGCCAACGGGGCCGGTGGCCAGACGGTCTTCCGTGACGGGGCGAGCCCGGTCGTCGTGCTGGTCGGCGATGCTTCCAGCCACGCCCCGAGCAATGGTCACAGCATCGACGACACGATCTTCGATCTCCAGGACAAGGGGGTCCGGGTGATCGGTGTCGATGTCGCGAGCAAGATCGGCGACGGTCTGAACGGCAACGGTGACGCCGGTGATCCCGAATATGTCGAGGACCCGCTCACCACGCCCGACCAGGCGACCCGCATCATCAACGCCACCAACGGCCGCCTGCTGGAGGGGATCGACGGTGACAGGGTGGCGGAGGCCATCGCCGAAGGATTCAGCAACCTCCCCACCAACGTGAGTTACCGCCTGGACAACTGCGATCCGCATCTGTCCGTCAGCCTCGATCCGCCCACCCAGCAGCTCACCAGCGGCGACACCGCGCACTTCGCCGAGAACATCGACGTCTCCGCGGACGCGCCCCAGGGCACCCGGCTGAGCTGCACCGTCCAGTTCCTGATGGGCACCCAGGCCCCGGGTGCGGAGACGATCGGGCCGGCCGCGGCGGCCGATCCGGACTTCCAGGAACAGATCAACATCGATGTGAACGACATCGACGCGCCCGTCGTCACCGTGGACGATCTGACCGTCCGGGCCAAGGACAAGAAGGGCGCGCGCGTGACGTACGCCGCCACCGCCGAGGACGCCACCGACGGCACGCTTCCGGTGACGTGCACCCCTGCCTCCGGTTCGCTCTTCCCGGTCGGCCGCACCACGGTGAGCTGCTCGGCGACCGACTCGGCGGGCAACACGGGGACGGACGCGGCGGAGATCGAGGTCATGGAAGCCCCCGTCCCGCCCTCGGCGGATGTGGCGATGAAGGTCGACGTCAGCCCGGACCGCACCTACACCGGCCGCCCGGCCCGTGCCCGCTTCACCATCACCAATGCCGGTCCGGACCCGGCGACCGGCGTGGTCATCGGTTCCACCTGGCCGAAACCGTCCACGGGGAAGGACCGCAGCCTGCCCGCCCTGACCCGCTGCACGACGGCGAAACCGTGCACCGTCCCGGCCGGCGGCCGCATCGAGGTGATCCAGACCGCGACGTACCGCGCGGCGATCACCGGGGACGTACGGGCCACCGTGCGTGGCACGCTGCCGGACCGCCGCGAGGCCAACAACCAGGACAGCGACCGGCTGCGCGTCCTGAAGCCCTCGCTGACCGTCACCCCGCAGGTCGCCAAGCCGGGCCAGCCGGTGCTGGCCCGCGGCAAGGACTACCCACCGGGCGCGACGGTACGTTTCACGTGGAACACCGGCATCACCCCCGGGGGAGCCACCGCCACGGTGGGTCGCGACGGCACCTTCGAGGTGCAGGTTCTGGTCCTGCGCAAGGACAAGCTGGGTCCGCGCGAGCTGAGGGCGGACTCACGCGACCTCGACCGGCTGCAGAAACCGGTCCTGGTGGTGCAGCGGAATCTCCAGCCACCGGACTTCGCGGGCCGCGCATGAGCGCCGGCGACCGCACGGGAGTGATCAGGTGATCCACGAGGTCGACGACGTACTGCGGGCGCTGATCAGGGCGGAGGTGCTCGAAGGCGGCCAGATCGCGGTGGTCTTCGACGCCCCCACCCGGGAATGGGCGGCGAAGGTCAACGCGCCCATGGTCAACCTGTATCTCTACGACATCCGCGAGGACATGCGCAGGCGCGAGCGGGGTCTGCACAACGACTACGACGAGCGGGGCACGATCGTCGCGCGCCGTCGCCCGCCCCGGTTCTTCAAGCTGTCGTACCTGATCACGGCATGGACGAAGCGCCCGGAGGACGAACACCGGCTGCTCTCGTCGCTGCTCGGCTGTCTGCTCCGCTACGAGGCGCTGCCGCCGGAGCGGCTGGCGGGCACCCTGGCCGAGATCGGGGCACCCGTACCGATGTCGATCGCGCTGCCGCCGCCGGAGGACCGTTCGTTCGCCGACGTATGGAGCGCGCTGGGCGGGGAGTTGAAACCCTCGCTCGACCTGGTCATCAGTGTGCCGGTGACGGCCTCGCCGAGCTATGTGGTCGGGCCGCCGGTGGGCGACGAGGGATTGCAGGCCCGCTTCGGGGACGTGCCCGAGGGCACCGAGCCCGTATCGGAACCGATGCCGGGCCGCGGGGGCCTCCCGGTGTACGGAGGCCGTCCGGGCCGTCCGGGGCGTCCGGGGCGGCCGGGGCGGCCGGGCGGGGACGCCGCCTCGCGTGCTCCCGATGCGGAACGACGCGGCCTGTCCCTCCGCATCACGGAGACCCGGAAGGGCCGGGACACTCGCGCGGAAACCCGGAAGGGCCGTACGGAGGATGGCGCCGAATGACCACCGCGGGTGATTCGAACCTGCGCCATCTCCTCGCACGCGCGGTGGCGGTGGAGCAGCGCATCCGACGGGCGGTCGAGGCCCGGCAGCTCACCGATCCGGACCCGGACGACGCCTTCCGCGGCCTCTACCTCACGGACGAGAACATCGCCCGCCTGCTGGACGAGGACGAGGCCCGCGCCTTCCCGCTCCCCGTTCCGCCGCCCTCCGCTCCCGACTCCGGTGAGGCATGGGAGGAGCGGTCCGGACTCACCTCCCTGGCCGCCGAGTTCGGACTCACCGCCCTGGACGTCGAGATCCTCCTCATCGCGCTCGTACCGGATCTCGACGACCGGTTCGAGGCGTTCTACGGCTACCTGAACGACGACGTCACCCGCCGGCGTCCCTCCAGCGGCCTGGCGCTGGGCCTGTGCGGGCTGTCCCCCGCCGACCAGGTGGCGCGCGGCCGGCTGTCGGCCCGTGCCCCGCTCCGCGAGGGCCGCCTCCTCCTGGTCGAGGACCTGGACCGCCCGTTCCTGAGCCGGGCGCTGCGCGTCCCCGACCGGGTCACCGCGCACCTGCTGGGCGACGACACCCCCGACCCGCGGCTGGCCGATCTCCTCGCCCCCTGGCATGCCGTACCGGGCGTCGGCGACCCGGCCCCGCTCGCCGGGGCGCTCGCCCACGGCGCCTCGCTGGCCTACCTCCGCGAGGACCAGGGCGGCGCGGGCACGGCGCTCGCCGCCTCCGCGCTGACCCGTGCGGGCCACCGGGTCCTGGGCCTGGACCTGGCGCGCCTCGCCGAGGACCCGTCCCCGGCCGAGGCGGTCCGCTCCCTGGTCCGGGAGGCCCGGCTGACGGGTGCGGGCGTGGTCTGCGCCCCGCTCGACGCGGTCTCCCGCGAGCACCCGGAGCTCCTCCGGCTGCTCACCGGCACCCCGGTCCCCACGATCCTGGTGGGCCGGGCTCCCTGGGACGCGGCCTGGTCCGCCGCCCCGCCCCTCCTCCTGCACGCCCCACGCGTGGAACCCTCGACCAGAGCGGCCCTCTGGACCGACGCGTACGACGCCCCCGTCCCCGGGACCATCGACGTGGACCGGCTGCTCTCGCCGTTCCTCCTCACCCCGGAACAGATCACCCGCGCCGCCCGGGGCGCCGCCCAGACCACCCATCTGGACGGCGGCACCCTCACCCCCGACCACGTCCGCCAGGGCGCCCGCGCACAGAACGCGGCGGGCCTGGACCGCCTGGCCCGCCGCATCGAACCCACCGTCACCTGGAACGACCTGGTCCTCCCGCCGGACACCCACGCCCAGCTCCGCGAACTCACGGCCCGCGCGAGGCACCGCGACCGGGTCCTGGGGGAGTGGGGCATGCGCCCCGGCGGCGGCAGGGGACGGGGCGTGTCCGCCCTCTTCGCGGGCGACTCCGGTACCGGCAAGACGATGTCGGCGGAGGTCATCGCCGCCGATCTCGGCCTTGACCTCTACACGGTCGATCTGGCGACGGTGATCGACAAGTACGTGGGCGAGACGGAGAAGAACCTGGAACGGATCTTCTCCGAAGCGGCGGGCGTGAACGGAGTGCTGCTCTTCGACGAGGCGGACGCGATCTTCGGCAAACGCTCGGACGTGAAGGACGCCCACGACCGCTACGCGAACGTCGAGAGCGCGTACCTCCTCCAGCGCATGGAGTCCTTCGACGGCCTGGCCATCCTGGCCACCAACCTCCGGGCCAACCTGGACGACGCGTTCACCCGCCGCCTGGACCTCGTCATCGACTTCCCGGTCCCCGACCCCGAACAGCGCCTCGTCCTCTGGGAGCGCTGCCTGGGCCCCGTACTCCCCCGGGGCAAGGACCTTGACCTCGCCTTCTGCGCGGAGAACTTCGAGCTGGCGGGCGGCAACATCCGCTCGATCGCGGTGACGTCCGCGTACCTGGCGGCGGACACGGACGAGCCGGTGACGATGCCGACGCTGATCCACGCGATCCAGCGCGAGTACCAGAAGCTGGGCCGGCTGACCCTGGCGTCGGAGTTCGGCCCGTATCTGGGGCTGCTGGCCTGAGCGCCCGACATCTGTCGATCGCGTGGAAGATCGGCTCGCTGTGCCCGGACGAGCCGGTTGGGCTCAGCGTCAGGCGATCACGACACGGGAGCCGTTGAAGTTGGCAACGATCTCCAACTGCCCACCGAGCGCGGCGATGTAGGCAGCGATGGTTCCGACTTCCGTGGCTGTTGTCCTCCCACGTTCAATGGCCGACACCCGCTCCTGCCGCACGTGCATGCGGTCAGCGATTTCGCTCTGGGTCAGGCCCAGTTGTTTCCGCATTTCGACCAGTCGATGCGCTCGCGCCTCGGCCACCATGCGATGGGCTCCGCGCTCGATCTCCTCAAGATCCTCGGCATCGAAGACCTCGTTCTTCACTTCGTCCCAGGAGTGGAAAGTAGTCATTTCGATGTGCCCTTCTGCCGCTGAGCCAAGTGTGCCAACCAGTCGTCGTACCGCCCCTCGGCCACGGGGATCGACTGGCTGTACCACTCATGCCACCTTCCCGACTTGTTGCCGGCTACCAAGAGAACCGCGTTGCGGTCAGGGTCGAAGACGAACAGGATGCGAATCTCGCTTGTCCCGCCAGAGCCGGGCCGCAGTTCTTTGAGGTTGTGTATCGACGACCCTTTGATCCTGTCCACCAGAGGGCGTCCAAGGTCGGGCCCTTCCTCGACAAGCGCTTGGAGTGCCTGCCCCACAAGCCGAGCCGTGTCCCGATCATCCTTTCGCAAGCCGAGCAGCCACTCGCGAACCTCGCCCACCATTTCAAGGCTCCAGGACATATTCCCTCGCCGTGCAGTACGTATGCATACTAGTACGCTGCCATGCTGTGGGCGAGGTGAGGCCGAAACGTGTTAGCTGTCCCTCAAACGGGTGGCGCGCCGAGCCTCGCAGAGGCTGGCACGGTCTCTGTGCCCTTGTGTCGGGCCTGCTCGTCGAGGTGGACCTCACCATTGCACTGCCCGACTGAGTTCGCTGTTCACCATCGGGCTTCGAACGGCTTCCCCTGGCGGTCGACGTCAGCCCGTGGCTCCGTCCGGATGCGCCGGGCCGTACCTGGGGTTGCCGGAGTAATGCTGGCGGCCTGGCTTCAGGGGCATTTGCGTGGAGCCTTGCGCGAGATCGGGGTTGCCGCCACCGTGGTCAGGGCCGGGCCGGTGACCGACCGGGCCACTCCGTACGGCGACAGGAGTCCGCGTGACCGCATTGCCTGTTCTGCCCCACGAACTGCACGGCGACGGCCCGCACAAGGTCATCGCGGTGCACGGCTGGCTCGCCGACCGCTCCGCGTACGCC
This sequence comes from Streptomyces sp. NBC_00984, assembly GCF_045162475.1. Taxonomy (NCBI): domain Bacteria; kingdom Bacillati; phylum Actinomycetota; class Actinomycetes; order Kitasatosporales; family Streptomycetaceae; genus Streptomyces; species Streptomyces sp. NBC_00984. The sequence goes on along the minus strand of NZ_CP108734.1, from coordinate 4,394,118 downwards.
CCCGTGCTGCCGGATCTGGACCTCGGTTCGTTCCAGTACGCGGTGGTGGACCTGCGGGGATACGGCGAGGCCCGGGACGTGGACGGCGCGTACACCACGGCCGAGGGGGCCGAGGACGTGCTCGCGCTGGCCGACCGGCTCGGCTGGGAGCGGTTCTCGCTGATCGGCCACTCGATGGGCGGGTCCGTCATCCAGCGGACACTGGTCGCCGCGCCGGAGCGGGTGCGCAGGATCGTCGGGGTCTCGCCCGTCCCCGCGTCCGGCCTGCCCCTCCCGCCCGAGCAGTGGGAACTCTTCGCCGCGGCGGCGCATACCCCGCAGAACCGCCGCATCATCCTCGACACCACCACCGGGGGCCGCCGCCCGGCGGGCTGGCTGGACCGCATGGTGCGCCGCTCGGTCGAACGCAGTGACGCCAAGGCGTTCCGGGCCTGGCTGGACTCCTGGGCGGGCGAGGACTTCCACGACCGGATCGAGGGTTCGCCCGTGCCCGCTCTCGCCGTCGTGGGCGCGCTGGACCCGGCCCTGTCCGCCGAGCTGCAGCGTGCCACCTGGATGCGCTGGTTCCCGCGGGCCGAACTGGTGGAGCTGCCGTCGTGCGGCCACTACGCGATGGACGAGACCCCGCTCGATCTGATCCGCGTGATGGAGGACTTCCTGCGGGCGGACGCGGAGGACGGCGGGGGCGCGGAGGACGTCGGGGCGAACGCGTGACCGGGTCCGTACCGGACGTCTTCGACCCCAGGCAGTACGGGCAGGGCATCCCTCACGACCACTACCGCCATCTGCGCGACCACCACCCCGTGGCGTGGCAGGAGGAGCCGGAGGTGCTCGGCTGGCCGGCGGGCCCCGGCTTCTGGGCGGTCACCCGACACGAGGACGTGGTCCGGGTCCTGAAGGACTCCTCGACGTACTCCTCGTACCTGGGCGCCACCCAGATCCGCGACCCGGACCCCGCCGACCTCCCGTTCATCCGCCGCATGATGCTCAACCAGGACCCGCCGCACCACCGGCGCCTGCGCGTACTCGTCAGCCGCGCCTTCACCCCGAAGCGGATCGACCGCTTCGAAACGGTCGTACGCGAACGCGCCCGGTCCCTGCTCACCCGCGCGGTCACCGAGGCGCGGGCCGGCGACGGCACCTGCGATCTCGTCACCCAGGTCACCGACGACTACGCCCTGCTCAATCTCACCGACCTGCTGGGCGTACCGGACACCGACCGCGCTCTCCTCCTCCACTGGACCCAGCGCGTCATCGGCTACCAGGACCCCGACGAGGCCGGAACCCCGGAACTCGGCCCGGACGGCAAACCGCTCAACCCCCGTTCCCCGTCCGCCCTGCGCGACATGTTCGACTACGCCCATGCCCTGGCCGCCCACAAGCGCCGCCACCCCGCCGATGACGTGATGACGTCCTTGGCGACAGACCCCGAACTCACCGCCCCCGAGCTGGAGATGTTCTTCTTCCTCCTGGTGGTGGCCGGAAACGACACCGTACGCAGCGCGGCCCCCGGCGGCCTGCACCTCCTGGCGGAGAACCCCGAGGCGTACGGTCGCCTGCGCAACGGCGAGGTGGGGTTGGCGACGGCCGTGGACGAACTCCTCCGCCGCCACCCCCCGGTCCTCACCTTCCGCCGCACGGCCACCGAGGACACGGAGCTGGCGGGCACCCGTATCCGGGGCGGCGACAAGGTGGTCGTCTTCCACGCCTCGGCCAACCACGACGAACGCGTCTTCCCCGCCCCGTTCACCCTGGACCTCTCCCGCTCCCCGAACCCCCACGTCTCCTTCGGCGACGGCCCGCACGTCTGCCTGGGCGCGCACTTCGCGCGGCTGCAACTGCGTGCGCTGTACGAGGAGATGTGCCGTGCTTTGCCTGGCTCCCTCGAACCCGCGGGCCCGCCGCGCCGTCTGGTGTCGAACTTCATCAATGGATTGAAGTCACTGCTGGTGCGGGTGGTCGACGCCTGACAGCCGAACTGTCAGGGAGAGGCGGTACCCCGGCAGGGTGGCAGCTACCGGTGCAATGCAGGTACTCGACAGGCATCTCGCCAGGCCTGACATGGATGACCTGCTCGCTGTGACACAGCTGGTGCGTCTTGGCCAGTCGGTGCCTGCAGTATGGACTCCGCAGATTGCTCCCATGAATGTTCCTAAAGCTGCTTGGCCTCAGCCGGGCCGTACTCTCCCGTGATCAAAAGAATTTGCAGTGATCCTGGGATGAGAGTCGCCCGGTTGGGAAGAATTGCTGCGTTGTGAACTGTTGAGCTCATCTATCCGGCAGGCGGCGTCGAGTCGATTGGGATCGCATGGGTAGCGAATCACGCGAAGGCATCTACGGTGCATATGCGGATTGTTACAGGGAGAACCTGGATCGTATCCGTGGTGCCTATATCGATGTCGCTCTGACTGAAGCCCTGGATGACAGGGAGACGAAAAGCGGACTTGCGGCGTTGCGTGCGGATTGGCGTCCGCCGGAGGAAAAATTGGCGCCTCTGGAAGACGCGGTGACCGGGGAAGGCCCTGATGCTGTCTCCGAAAGCGCTCAGGCGGCGTCGAGTGCATTGGTCCGTTACGGCGCTTTGGTGCTCGAAGCGATCAAAGTGGAAGCGGCCCGCAGGGAGAGATGCGTACAAGATGCCAAGAATGCCTACGGGGCGACGTACAAAGCATATGTCGGATTCCTGTATTCGGCTGCGGAGGTGTTGGGGCAGGCAGATTTTCTGAGGAGCAGGTCGTGATCACCTTCTCTGGGTGAGTGGGGTCCGGCATGATGTAGACGAAGAGGCCTTGATCGGCTTCAGTTGTGTCCTCTCTTGCGCCACCCCGACGGAAGTCGGGGGAGCGTGCGCTCACAGGCAAGGATAAGAATTTGGCGAATCTCCTCAAGTTGTAGCTCGCCTTTATAGAATTCCCTCTTATTAGATATGAGTGGTACGGAATCCCTGTCCACCACATTGTCCAGCCACTCTTCGACGGCGAAAATTGCATAGACCGATGAGGTTTCTAAGGCTCCAATCATCCTCAAGGAGTCTTCTTCGCCGCCTCGGGTTTCATCATAGTATTGTGCGATGCTGTGGATCAGTGTCGTAAAGGCGAGGACTGCTTCTTGGGATGCTTTCCCGTAAGCCTTGGAGTGAGCATCGCCCTCTGGTTCGTGGCCTGCCTTTTTTCTGACTACTATCTCGGGTAAGTTTTCAGCCTTTCCCTGTGCACTGTCCAGGGATGCCAGCAAGAGCGAGGCCGTTTTTGCGTGGGGCGTGTTCAAGTGATTCAGGCCGTCGGTCGCAATGTTGTGTATCTTTTTCAATGTTCCTGAAAGTCCTAGGGCAAAAACGTGGTCACCTCTCTTGGGTCCATTGGAGCCATTCTTCTCTTCTTTAGGGTTTACTTCACCTTCGATGGTATAGTTCTCGACGCCATCGGCAGTTATCTCAATAGTTAGGGATAGCTTTTTCATCCCGTAACGCTTCTTGATGGGGCGAAGTTGCTCCCTTTTCTCCTTTTCTTCAGTGTCCTTCTTCGCGATCGCCTCGGCGGCGGTCATGCCTGCATGTAGATCATTTCGCTTCTGGGCGTCTGTCCGTTGGTCCGGGCCTTTGTCTTTATTTTTCGGATCTGCGCGGTCCTTGTTTCTGAGTTTGTTCCAGAGGGCCTTGCCTTTCTTGGTGATGAAGTTGACGATTTTGTCGATGGCGCGGTTGACGGGTTTGGCGACGGCGTGGAAGACGGATTTGACTTTGTTGGCGAGGTTGCCGATGCCGAGGAGTGAGGCGAGGAAGCCGATGAGGAGGGGGACGCTGGCGGCGAGGGCGGCTTCGACCATCTTCGGAACGCCTGCCGAGCCGCCGTTGGCGATGGCTATGACCGCGTCGAGGACGGCGTTGACGAATTCGACGATCTGGGCGCCCTGGTTCACGATGAACGTGACGATGTCGATGATTCCCTTGACCGCGCGGACGAAGGCGGAGGCGGGGTTGAGGAGGGAGATGATCCAGGTGATCCCGGCGATGATGACGGTGGGGATCAGGTAGCTGGTGAGTTTTTCGAGGATGGTGGCCTTGAGGTCGCCGGCCTCGGACTCGATTTCCTTGACGGCGCCTGCGGGGCCCTCGGCGGCGAGTTTCTTGGCGACGGGGACGGACTGTTCGACGGCGGTCAGGGCCTGGTCGGGGATGCCCTTGCGGGTGATGCGGGCGCGGATGTTGGCCCAGGTCAGGCCGAGGAGGGAGCCGATGAGCTGGATGATGCCCTTGAGGTCGAACTTCTGGGGGAGTTCGAGGCCGGCCTTGACGGCGGTGCCCAGCAGCCAGGACACGACGCCGGTCTTGAGGTGTTCGGCGATGTTGGTGACGAAGAGGTTGAGGCCTGCGCCGACCGCGCGTACGAGGTTGCCGAGGAACCCGATGGGGTCCTTGATGATCTTCATGATGGCGGAGGCGGCCTTGGCGAGGATGCCGAGGAGGAGGTTCTTCAGTTCGTTGATCGTCTTGATGACGCCGACGATCGCGTCCTTCGCCTTGTCGATCAGGCCCTTGTTGGCCTCCTGGAGCTTCTTGATCTCCTCGTCGACCTTGTTCAGCGCGGCGGTGTACTTCTGCGCGAGATCCTGGACGAGCTGCTCGGACTTCTCGTTGACCGTGGCTTCGAGGTCGTCGAACTTCCCCGCGAAGTCGGCGGCGGCCTCCTGGCCGAACTGCTTCAGGTCTGCGGGGAGTCTGTCGACCTCGGCCTTGAGTTCGGTGCGGCCCTTCGCGATGCGGGCCTTGGCCTTGCCGAGTTCGGCGCCGATGATGTCGGCGACCGACGAGATGACCGTCTGCATCTTCGCCACGTAGAGCTTGCGGGCTTCCTGGAAGAGGTCGTTGGCCTCCTTCGGCATGCCCATCAGCTTGTCCTTGGCCCACTTCGCCGGGCCGAGCATCCCGGAGTAGCGCTTGTCCTTGTACTTCTTCATCCGGCGCTTGTGGTCGGCGGTGAAGGCGTCCCGGGCCGCTTTCTCGCCCTGGGTGAATGCCTCATCCACCTTCTTGTCGAGGCCGGACAGGGTGGCCTCGACGTCCTTCTTCGTTCCGTCGTAGACCTTCTGGAGCTTCGCCGTTACCTCGGCGCGTTTCTTCTCGTCCTTCGACTTCGTCTCGCCCTTGCCGCCGTCGACCTGTTTGCCCGCCGAGGCCCTGGTCGCCGTCAGGGCGTTGATGGCCTGGGTGCCGGAGGCCGCCGCCCCGGCCTTGGCGGTCGAGAGTTGTTGGGCCTCGGCCGCCTTGCCCTTGGCGGGGGCCTTCGCGGAGTCCGTCTCTGCGGTCTTCTTCGCTGAGAGGGCCTGGTCGAACTCGGGCTCGTTGCCCTTGGCGAGCTGGTCCTCGGTGACCTCCGCGTCCGCCATTGTCTGGTCGTTGGCGGCCGGGCCTTCGGAGAAGTCCGTGACGGAGGCGGGCTGCTGGGCGGGAGTGGCATCCGCCGGCGACGGGGCGCCGGGGTTGACGGGTGCCTGGTCGGGGGTCATCGGGGTGACGGGTTTGTCCTTGGCCGCCGATGTGTCCGGCGGGGCCTTGGTCGCCGTGTCGATGTCCTTGGCGGAGGACTCCTTGCCGTCCTTGACCTTCCCGTCGACCTCGCCCTTGATCTGATCTGCCTTGCCCGACTTGGAGAACTTGTCCGCCTGGTCCAGGTTCTTCGGTGCCTGCGCGTCGATCGCCTTGTTCACTGCGTCGATGAACGCCTGCTTGTTGAACTCACCCGGCTTCGCGGCGTTCATCTTCTCCGCGTTGGCCGCCTTGCCCTGGGCTTCCTTGTCGTCGGGAGGCGCGACCGCCGCGTCCTGTGCCGACTTCGACTCCGTGGCGGCCGGGGCGTGCGCGGCCAGACGGCCCCTCTTCGCCGCCACATCCGCCTTGACCTTCCGGAAACCGGGCGCCTGCGCCGGGGACGGTTTCACCGGGGCCGTGTAGCGCTGGGCCACCAGGCGGGAGACGGCCCTGTTGCCCGCCGCGCGTTGCAGGCGTTGCAGGCTGCGGGGGGCGGGGGCCGGGCGGTCGCCCGGTGGGCGCTCCGGTGCGGTCGTCGTGCGGGAGACGTCCGTACGCGGGCCGGCTGTACGAGAGGAAGCGTCGCCGGTACGGCCAGAGGCGGGGCCCTTCTCCGGAACCTCCCTCATCCGCCCTCCCGGCCGCAGATGTCCCTGTCGGCGTCCCAGGGTGTGCGCGGGGCCCGCGAGATACGCAGGGCAGGAGCACCGCGATCGGGGCAGCGCCCGGCGGCACGTACAGCGCGGGGGCATTGCCTGATCGGGCAGCGGCCGGTGCACGGGTGGGCGGCCGAGTGTCCGTTCCCGGTGATCGCCGCTCTCGCAAGAATTGCGGGCGTTCCCCGGCCAAGGAGAGACTCACATGCCGTCGTACCTGTCCCCGGGCGTCTACGTCGAAGAGATCGAGTCCGGGTCCCGGCCGATCGAAGGGGTGGGCACCTCGGTCACCGCCTTCGTCGGCTTCGCCCAGAAGGGCCCGTTCGACGAGCCGACGCTGATCACCAACTGGAGCCAGTTCGCCGGGACGTTCGGTGACTTCGTCGACGGTACGTATCTGGCGTCGGCCGTGTACGGGTTCTTCGCCAACGGCGGGGGTGTCTGCTACGTGGTGCGCATCGGTGACGGAACCGAGCCCCCGGCGGACGGGGAGGACGACCAGGCCGTCGGGCAGCTGCCCGCGGGGTCGGAGACACAGCTCGGGCCGTACGCGGTGAAGCCCCGCCCCGGTGTGACGGGAGAGGTGACCGTCGAGGTGGCCGAGGCGGAGGGGGACGATCCGCCCTCCGACGTCTTCCAGCTGATCGTGAAGCGGGACGGGCAGGTTGCGGAGACGTACCCGAGCGTCACGACCAAGCGCAGCAAGGAGAACGTCGCCACCCGGGTCAACGCGAAGTCGGAGCTCATCGAGATACGCGAGACGGCCCGCGGAGCCGCCCCGGCCAAACCCGGGCCGCAGAGCGTGACCCTGGCCCCCGCCGCGCCCGCCTCACCCGCTGCCGGGGCACTGACCCCCGAGCTGTACGTGGGCGACCCCGACCGCCGGACCGGGTTCGGCGGGCTCGAAGCGGTCGAAGAGGTCACGACCATCGCCGTGCCCGACCTGATGAGCGCGTACGAACGCGGGCTGCTGGACCTGGAGTCGGTGATCGCCGTGCAGCAGGGGCTGATCAGCCACTGCGAGTTGATGGGCGACCGCGTCGCCATCCTCGACCCGCCGCCGGGACTGAGCCCGCAGCAGATCCGCGCCTGGCGCACCGACCGTGCCAACTTCGACTCCAAGTACGCCACGCTCTACTACCCGTGGATCCGGGTCGCCGACCCCGCGTCCGGGCGCGCCCGGCTCGTCCCGCCGAGCGGCCACATCGCCGGGGTCTGGGCGCGCAACGACGAGTCGCGCGGTGTGCACAAGGCCCCGGCCAACGAGGTCGTGCGCGGGGCGGTCGCCCTGCAGACCCAGCTGACCAAGGGCGAACACGATCTGCTCAACCCGATCGGGCTGAACTGCATCCGGTCCTTCCCCGGGCGCGGCATCCGGGTCTGGGGCGCGCGCACGCTGGCCTCCGACCCGGCCTGGCGCTATCTGAACGTCCGGCGCCTCTTCAACTACCTGGAGGAGTCGATCCTCGCCGGTACGCAGTGGGTCGTCTTCGAGCCGAACGACGACGCCCTGTGGGCCCGTATCCGGCGCACCGTCTCGGCGTTCCTGGTCAACGAGTGGCGCAAGGGGGCGCTGTTCGGGCTCACCCCGGAAGAGGCGTTCTACGTCAAGTGCGACCGCGAGACCAACCCGCCGGAGAGCATCGACGCGGGCCAGGTCATCTGCGAGATCGGGGTGGCACCGGTCAAGCCCGCCGAGTTCGTCGTCTTCCGCCTCTCCCAGCTGACCGGGGGCACCGGCGGTGTCGACGAGTAGCGCCGCCGGGAGCCGGGCCGTAGCAGCGCGGCCGTCCTGAGGTCCACCAAGCGGTTAAAGCGGTAAAGGAGCCTGTTGTGCCACTTCCCGATCTCGACAGCACCGTCGGGGCCTCCTTCGGCCTCGAATTCGACAGCGTCGTCATCAAGCAGATCACCGAGGTCAGCGGTCTGAAGATGGAGCAGGACGTCATCGAGCTGAAGCAGAACACCGCGGACGGCCGCTACGCCATCAAGAAGCTCCCCGGCAGGCCGAAGGCCGGTGAGGTGACCGTGACCCGCGGTCTCACCGAGGACAACAGCTTCGAACGGTGGATCAAGGACTCCCGGTTCGGCCGGATGACCGCGGCCCGCCGCAACGGCGCGGTCATCGTGTACGACCACGAGGGCATCGCCATCAAGCGCTACAAGCTCATCAACGCCTGGCCGAAGTCCCTGGAGATCGGCACCCTCAAGGCCGGTGACACCTCGGTCCTGACGGAGAAGCTCGCGATCACCTACGAGAGCATGGAACTCGACTGATGCGACGTACGGCTCCGGCGGAGGCCGTCGAACGGCCGGACACGCACCTCCCGGCCGGCGGGAGCGGACGGTCCGGCCAACGGGACACGCTCCGCACCGAGTTCACCTTCGAGCTGCCGCGCGGGTACGTCGACGATGCGGGCGTCGTGCACCATACGGGCGTCATGCGGCTCGCGACCGCGCGCGACGAACTCGTACCGCTGCGGGACGACCGGGTGCGGGAGAACTCCGCGTACCTCTCGGTCGTGCTCATCGCCCGGGTCGTCACCCGGATCGGCACGATCGACGACATCCACCCCGGCATCATCGAGGACCTCTTCGCCTCCGACCTGGCCTTTCTCCAGGACTTCTACCGGCGGATCAACGCCGAGGGGCACACCCGCGCCGCCGTCACCTGTCCGGCCTGCCAGGAGGAGTTCGCGGTGAATCTCGCCGGTGGCCGCCTGGGGGAATCGTGACGTACGCGGCCGACCTGCTCTACGAGGAGGTCGCGTACCTCGCCTATCACTTCCACTGGCCGCTCGATGAGCTGCTGGATCTGGAGCACCCGGAACGACTGAGGTTCGTCGCACAGATCGCTCGCCTCAACGGGCAGTAGCGAACAGCGCAGGGAGGGCGGAAGAATCCATGGGCCTGATGTCCTGGCTGCGCGGTGGCGGGCGCACGGAGACGCGTACGAGCAGTACGGCCGCGGAGGCGGGCAGCGCGGGCGCCGCTGTGCCGGCCGTGCCGCGCGAGCGGGTCGATCTGGCCGAACTGCCGCCCATCCAGCGGACCCTGGGCACTCAGGATCTGGTCATCGACCCTTCCGGATTCCAGGGATCGCTCTCCACCCGGCAGGACGCCTCGCTCGGGACACCGCTGGGGCATCTGGTCAGCCCGGACGCGCCCACCGGACTGGTGCACGGGATCACCGGCCCGGCCGGCCCGGCGACCGCGGACCGACCTTCGCCGGTGCAGCGGTCCGTGGAGCTGCCGGTCCCCGCCAGGTCCGTCCCCCTGTCCGTGCCCGTGCAGCGCGCTGTCCCGGGTGGTGAGCCCGCGATGACGTCGGCCGGGGAGTCGGCCGTGGCGGAGTTGCCGGTACGCCAACTGGTGGGCGAGCAGCCCCTGGTGGTGGCACCCGAATCCGCGGCACCCGAATCCACTGTGCCCGAATCCGCCGCGCCCCAGGCGGCTGCGCCCCGGTCGGCCACCCCGGCCCCGCCCGTTCAGCGGTCGGTGCGGCCGCCGGTCCCGGACCAGCCCCGGCGGGCGCCCGGACTCGGCGCGCCGATGCCCGCACTGCCGCCCACGGCACAGCGACAGGCTGCCCACGCCGGTCCGGAGGCGGAAGGGGCGGCCGGAGCGGCCGGAGCGGCCGGAGCGATTCCGGTCGCCCGGAGTGTGACGGACGGTGGTGCCGGTGAGGTACCCGAGGCCCCTCAGGTGCCCGCGGCCACGGAGACGGCCGCCGACTCCGACACGCCCACCGCACCGCTGCTCGGCGACTCCCCCCTGCGCCCCGCCGCGTCGGAGTCCGTACCGGCGCCCTCGCCCGCCCCGGCCGTGCAGCGGACTCCCGCCGTGCCGCCGCAGGCGCCCATGGCGCCGCCCCCGACCACCGCTCCGGTCGCGCCGTTGCTCGCCGACCGGCCCGTGACGCTCCAGAACGGTCCGAGCGGTGGGGCGGGCGCCGTGCAGCGTTCCGCCGCGGACGGGGTGGCGCTGTCGCCGCCGGCCGCTGCGGGGCCGGTGCCGGGCCCCGGGCTGCCGTCCCTGCCCGATGCCGTACCGGTGCGCTGGACGCCCGCCGGGCGGGGTGCGCCGTCGATGGCGGCGGCGACACCATCCGTACCGGCGGCGCTGCAACGTACCGCCACGACTCCGGGGCAGGCCACGGGTGCGCCCTCCCCGCCGCTTCCCGCCCTGCAACGTCAGGCAGCCGGGGGGCCGCCGGTGCCGCGTTCATTGCCGGGTTCCGGTAGCCGTACCGCGCCGTCCGCCGCCCACACTCCGTCCGCGCCCTCCTTCACTTCGGCCGGTTCGGTCGCCGTGGCCGCCGGGGTGGCTCAGCGGATGGCCGACGGCAGTGTGGTCTTCGGGTCGCCGCCCCCGCCGTACGCGCCGCCCGTCGTCCAGCGCGAGACGGAGACCGAGGAGCCACCGCCACCGGATCCGCCCCAGGAGCCCTCGCCCGAACCCGATCCGGAGCCCCGGCCGGAGCCGGAACCCCGGTCCACGGCCGAGGGCCACGGTGCGCCGGGCGCTCCTGCCCACGCCACCGCCCCAGGTGGAGCGCCCGTCGTCACCGACGAGCTGGTACGCGCCCTGTATGCGCCGCTCAGCAGGCTTTTCAAGGCGGATCTGCGGTTGGAACGCGAACGAGCGGGATTCCTCATCAACACCAGGCACTGAGATCAACACCAGGCACTGAGATCAACACCAGGCACTGAAATCGCCATCAGGCACTGAAATCGAGAGGTACGCGCCATGGCCACCGCCCAGGACAACGATCCCGCCGTCAGTGTCTGCTTCGTCGTCACGATCGACGACATCGAGCTCGGATCGTTCAACACATGCGACGGGCTGGGCTGCGAAGTGGTGCTCGAAACACGGGAGGAGGGCGGCAACAACGGGCATCTGTGGCAGCTGCCGACCCGCCTGAAGTACTCGAACGTCAAGCTGTCCAGGCCGCTCACCAAGGAGACCGAGAAGGTGGCGCGCTGGTTCGCCACCATGACGACCGGGTTCAGCCGCAAGACGGCGCACATCGAGGCGCGCACCGGGGACGGGCAGAAGGTGGCCCAGTGGGGGCTGCTGGAGGTCGTGCCCGTCCGCTGGACCGGCCCCTCCTTCACCCCCGAATCGCCCAAGGTCGCGATGGAGACGATCGAGATCGCCCATCACGGCTATGTGATGGAGGGCTGAGCGTCGTGAGCGGTGCGGGTCCCATCGCCTTCAGCGCCGCCGGTACGTCCGGGGCGTCGGCCGCGAAGGCGGGCAAGGGAGGTTCGGCCAGGCCCAAGCTGGAGCACGCCTATCTGGAACTGCGGACCCCGCCGACCGGCGGCGGCCTCACCCCCGGCGGCCCGTGCGGGCGGATCGACTTCCAGTTCAACCCCAAGGAGCTCAGCCTCACCAAGGCCGCCTCCTGGAAGCGGAGCCCGGCCAAGGGCGCGAAGAGTTCCGGCCCGCCGGAGTACCAGGGCTCGCAGCCCAGCAAGCTCACCGTGGAGATGTTCTTCGACGCCAGCGACACCCAGGACACCCGCGTGGTGACCTCCGTGGAACAGCTCTTCGCGTGCTGCGTGCCGACGAACGAGACCCGGCAGCAGCAGCGCTCCTCGCCGCCGTGGGTGGTCTTCCACTGGGGCGGGCTGACCGGATTCCCCGGCTACGTCAGTCAAGTACAGGCGAAATACACCCTGTTCACCACATCGGGCGTGCCGATCCGGGCCGTCTGCCAGGTGACGATGGAGGAGATCAGCGGCGACACCCCGGGCCAGAACCCGACCTCGGGCGCCCTCGCGGCCCGCCGGGTACACCAGTTGGACGCCGGGGACTCGCTGCCGTCGCTCGCCCAGCGCGAGTACGGCGACCCGGCGGCCTGGCGGGTGATCGCGGAGGCGAACGGGATCGACGACCCGATGCGGCTGGCCCCCGGCCGGCAGCTGCTGCTCCCCGCGCTCGACGAGCTGAGCCGGCTCGAAGAGGGCCGGGACGGAGGGCGGTCCTGATGGCGCAGCCGGGCGTCGCGACGGCGCTGGTGGTGGAGTTCGGTGGCAGTCCGCTGCCGGCGAAGTTCGTGAACACGCTGGTCGAGGGGTACGTCGACGACAGCCGGACGCTGCCCGACCTGTTCCTCCTGCGCTTCCGCGATCCGGACCGGGTGCTGCTGGAGCAGACCGGGCTGAAGATCGGCAGCGAGGTCAGACTGCTGGCTCGGGCGGGCGGCGACCCGGCACCGAAACCGCTGCTGAAGGGGGTGGTCACCGCGCTGGAGGTGGAGCTCGACGAGACCGGCACCTTCACCGTCGTACGCGGTCTCGACGAGTCGCACCGGCTGTTCCGCGGCCGCCGGGTGGCCAGCTACCAGAACATGACACTCGCCGACATCTGCGCCCAGGTCGCCCAGCGCGCCGGACTGAAGCCGGGAACGGTCGACGTGGCCGGTCCCGTGCTCGAACACATCGCCCAGCCCAACGTCACCGACTGGGAGTTCATCCGGGACCTGGCCGAGGAGGCGGGCGCCCAGGCGTACGTGCTCGACGGGCAGCTGCACATCACCCGGCCCGCGGAGGCGAGCGGCGCACCGGACGGCTCGGCGCGGGCCGACCGCAATCCGCTGGTCCTGGAGATGGGCAGCAATCTGCTGCGCTGCCGGGCCGGGGTGTCCTCCGCCGAGCAGGTCTCCGAGGTCGAGGTGCGCGGCTGGGACATCAAGGCCAAGCAGCCGCTGGTCGGGCGGGCGCCCGCCGGGAAGTCGGCGACGCTGGAGCTGGGGGTGAGCGCGGCCGAGGTGTCCGCCCCGTTCGGCGAGGCGCGCTTCGTGGTCACGGACGCGGCGTACGGGGCCCAGGCGCAGGTGGACCAGGCGGCGAAGGCGCTGGCCGAGCGGATCGCCGGGTCGTTCGCGGAGCTGGAGGCGGTGATCCGGGGGAACCCGGAGGTGCGGGCCGGCAGCGCGGTGGCGCTCAACGCGGTGGGGGCGCCGTTCGAGGGGCGGTACACGGTCACGTCGTCGCGGCATGTCTTCGACCCGGTACGCGGGTACGAGACCTGGCTCACCGTCTCCGGTCAGCAGGAGCGCTCGCTGTTCGGGCTGACCGGCGGAGGGCCGGGGTCCGGCGGGTCCGGAGCCGGCGGGGGCGGGTCGCGCTGTGCGGGGCTGGTCAGCGGGACGGTCACGGACACCCACGACCCGGAGGGCTCGGGCCGGGTCAAGGTGCGGTTCCCCTGGCTGTCGGACGAGTACGCGAGCGACTGGGCGCGTACGGCCCAGTCGGGCGGGACGAGCGGCGGCGAGGCGTTCATCCCCGAGGTCGGGGACGAGGTGCTGGTGGGGTTCGAGCACGGGCATCTGGACCATCCGTACGTCCTCGCCGGTCTGTACAACGGGAAGGACCGGCCGTCCCAGGGCAGCGGCGGGGGCGGTGGAGGCGGAGGCGGCGGGGGCCCGGCCGGCGGTGGACCTGGAGGCGCGGCCGGTGCGGTGCCCGGGGCCGTCTCCGGCGCACCGTCCACCGCGGGACCCGCCTCGGAGTCCGGCCCGGGAGACCCGCTGGTCGACCCGACCAGCGGGGCCGTCAACCGACGCTCGATCGCCTCCAAGAGCGGCAACCAGCTGGAGATCCTGGACAACGCCAACGGGCCGCAGGGCGTACGCCTGCTCACCGGCGACGGAAAGCTGAAGATCGATCTGGACCGCAAGGGCACCGTGATCGTGATCAACAGCGACGGCAGCGTGAACATCGAGGCCAAGCAGCAGGTGTCCATCAAGGCGGCCCGCGGGGTCGCGCTGGACGGCGGGCAGGGCACGCTCGAACTGAGCGGTGACAGCGTCACGTTGAAGTCCCGCAGCGGAGTGAGCGTCGACGGCGGGACCGGCGAGGTCAAGCTCTCCACCGGCGGCACGGTGGACGTCCGGGGCGCCCAGGTCGCGGTCAACGGAACGCAGCGCACCGACATCAAGGGCGGCTCCTCCCTGGCCATCAACGCACCCATGGTGAAGATCAATTGACCGCGCGGACGCGCTGAGCGAGAGGAACGGACTTCCATGTCAGCAGCCGCGGCGCCCGCCGCACGGGTCGGAGACCCCACCGGACACCCCGGCACGGTCGGGCCCCCCGGCGTCCCGTCCGTGCTGATCGGCGGGCTCCCCGCCGCCACGGTCGGCACCCCGCACCTGTGCGCGTCGCCGCCGCCCGCGGTGCACGCCCCGTCCGCGATCACGCCGCCCGGCAGCACCACGGTGCTGATCGGCGGGCAGCCCGCCGCACGCGTCGGGGACCGGGCCGCCTGCGGCGCGCCGATCGTGTCCGGGTGCCTGACGGTGCTGATCGGAGGCTGAGCGTCCATGGGTCAGGAGTTCATCGGCGCGGGCTGGGCCTTCCCGCCGCGTACCGACGCCACCGGTTCCATCGCCCTGGTGCGCGGGGAGCACGAGCTGGAGGAGTCGATCCGGCTGATCCTGGCGACGTCACCGGGCGAGCGGCCGATGCGGCCGGAGTTCGGCTGCGCCGTCAACGACTACGTGTTCGCCCCGGCGGACGCGGGCACGGCCGGACAGCTGGCGTACGAGGTGCGTCTCGCGCTGGACCGGTGGGAGCCCCGGATCGAGGTCACCGAGGTCGTCGTCCGGTTCGACGAGGTGGACAACGGGGTCCTGTACATCGACATCGGCTACACCGTCCGGGGCGCCAACGACCCCCGGAACCTGGTCTTTCCGTTCTATGTGATCCCGCAGCACGAGGAGGTGGACGGCGCGTGACGCTGCCCAGCCCGTATCTGGACGACCGCCGCTTCCAGGGCCTGGTCGACGAGGCGAAACGGCTCGTCCAGCAGCGTTGCCCCGAGTGGACCGACCACAATGTGTCGGACCCGGGCGTGACCCTCATCGAGGCCTTCGCGACCATGGTCGACCAGCTCGTCTACCGGGTGAACCGGGTCCCGGAGAAGAGCTATCTGACCTTCCTCGACCTGATCGGGGTCCGGCTCCACCCGCCCACGGCCGCCCACACCGATGTGACGTTCCGGCTCTCCGCGCCGCAGCCCGAACCGGTGCGGGTACGGGCCGGTACGGAGGTCGCGACCGTACGCACGGAGACCGAGGAGGCGGTGGTCTTCACGACTGTCGGCGAACTGTCCATAGTTCCCTGCGAGTTCGCCCACCTCGCCACCTGGCCGACGTCCGGCGACGCGGTCGACCGCACCGAGGAACTCGCGCTCGGCCGGTCCGTCCCCTGCTTCGGTGGCACGCCCGCACCCGGCGACGCCCTCTACGTGGGTCTGTCCGCGGCCGTTCCCTCGGGAGTCGTCGTGCTGCGGCTGGACTGCGCGGTCGAGGGCGTCGGCGTGGACCCGCTGCGGCCGCCGCTGCTCTGGGAGGCATGGGACGGCAGTGCCTGGACGGCCTGCGAGATCGAGAAGGACGACACCGGCGGCTTCAACCGGTCCGGAGAGCTGATCCTGCACCTCCCGGAGAGTCACACGCCCGCCGTCGTCGTACGCCGGACCGGCGGCTGGCTGCGCTGCCGCCTGGTGGAGGCCGTCCCGGGCCAGCCCACCTACATGGCGCCCCCGGTGGTCCGCCGGATCACCGCGTTCACGATCGGCGCGACCGTCGGAGCCGTGCACGCCGAGACCGTGACCGACGAGGTGCTCGGCCCGGCCGAGGGCGTACCCGGCCAGATCTTCACGGTGAGCCGCCCGCCGGTCGTCCCCGGCGACTTCGTCGTCGAGGTCGCGGACCCGGCGGGGGACCCGCAGGGCACGGAGTGGACCCGGGTCGACGACTTCGCGCACTCCGGCCCCGAGGACCGGCACATCACGCTCGACCCCAACTCGGGGCGGGTCGAATTCGGTCCGGCGGTACGGGAACGGGACGGCTCCATCCGCTACTACGGGAAGGTGCCGCCGAAGGGCGCCGCCGTGCGCGTGCGCTCGTACCGCACCGGCGGGGGGCTGCGCGGCAATGTCGCCCGCGCCACGCTCCGGGTGCTGCGCAGCGCCATCCCGTACGTGGCCCGGGTGGAGAACCGCCGCCCCGCGCTCGGCGGGGTCGACGGCGAGACGGTGGAGAGCGCCCGGGTGCGCGGCCCGATGACGCTGCGGACCCTGCACCGGGCCGTCGTGCCGCACGACTACGAACTGCTCGCCCGGGAGGTCGCGCCCGACGCGTCCCGGGTGCAGTGCATCCCGGCCGGCGGGGACCCGGACGTCGAGGCGGGCGGGGTGCGGCTGCTCGTCGTGCCGGCCGGGCGCAGCGACGAGCAGGGCCGGATCCAGTTCGACGAGCTGATCCCGCCGCAGCACACCCTCGCCCTGATCGCGGGCCATCTGGACGAACGAAGGCCCATCGGCGCCCGGTTGGTGGTCGAGCGGCCCTTCTACCAGGGGGTCACCGTGGTCGCCTCGGTCCAGGCCCGCAGAGGTGTCGTGCTGGAGCAGGTGCGCGAGGAGGCGCTGACCGCCCTCTACAGCTACTTCAACCCGCTGAGCGGCGGACCGGGTCGCGACGGCTGGCCGTTCGGCCGGCCGATCCAGTCGGGCGAGGCGTTCGCCGTACTGCAACAGGTGCCGGGCGTGGACCTGGTGGAGGACGTACGCCTTTTCCCCGCCGACCCCGTGAACGGGCAGCGCGGCGAGCCCACCACCAAGATCGCACTGGACCGGCACGCGCTGGTCTTCAGCTACGAGCACCAGCTCCGGGTACGGGAGGCCTGACCGCCATGCGCACAGCCGTGACCGGCCTGCCGACACCGCACCCGCTGATCGAACAGCTCCCGGCGGTCTACCTGGAGCAGGACTTCCTGCGCCGGTTCCTCGCGGCGCTGGACGACGTACTCGCCCCGGTCCTGCTCTCCATCGACAATCTGCCCGCCCACCTCGACCCCCGCAGCGCGCCCGAGGACTTCCTGGCCTGGCTGGCCCAGTGGGTGGCCGTCGACACCCGCGCGGACCGCCCGGTCGAGCAGCGCCGCGCGACGGTGCGCGGCGCGGTCGAGCGGCACAGCCGGCGAGGCACCCGGCGCGGTCTCGCGGAGGCGGTGTTCCTGGAGACCGGGATCGAGCCGGAGATCGTGGAGAGTGGCGGCACGGCGTGGTCGACGACGCCGCACACCCGGTTCCCGGGCGGCCCGCGGCCATGGGTCACGGTCCGGGTCCGGGCCGCGCAGCCGTACCAGGTCGACCGGGTACGGCTGGAGGAGCTGATCCGTACGGAGATCCCGGCGCACGTGGGCTTCGACCTGGAGGTCTTGTGATCTGCGGGACGTGCGGCCAGAACAACGCGCCGGGGACGCAGTTCTGTACGTCGTGCCAGGCGTTCCTGGAGTGGGAGGCGCCGCAGAGCGGTTCCCCGGCGCCTCCGGCCACCCCGGCGCCCCGGCCGCAGCCAGCTCCCCAGCCGCCCCAGCCACACCAGCCACACCAGCCACCCCACTCACCTCAGCTGCATCACCCACCCCAGCCGTCCCCTCAGCCTCCTCCCCCTGTTGTCGCGGCAGCCGCCCCGCGTCGCCCCGGCGACGACCCGGACGAGCCGGTCCCGGGGCCCGAGGCGCTGCCCGACGTACCGCCCGGCCCGCCGAGCACACCCCCGGGCCCGCCTCCCGCCCCGCCCGTCCGCTGCCCCAACTGCCGTACGGAGAACGCCCCGGACCGCACCCTGTGCATCCGCTGCGCGCTGCTCCTGGACCCGGGCCCGCCGCCCGGTGTCCGGCCTCCCTGGTGGCGCCGGATCTTCCGGCGGCGACCGCGTCAGGCACCCACCGTGGGCACCCGGCCGAGGCGCCGGCTGTGGCGCCGCCCCGGTCTGGCGCTGCCGATCGTGCTGATCGTGCTGGCGTGCGGTGTCTGGTTCGCCCTTCCGCACGTGTCCGGCTGGTTCGGCTTCGCCAAGGACGAGACCGGGACGCCGGAGGCGGTGCCGCCCACCCGGTTCCGGGCCTCCAGCCGGGCTGCGGGGCACCCGGCGGGTGCGGCGTTCGACGGCTTCAACAACCGCTACTGGGCGCCCTCGGCCGCCGGGCCCGACACCGGGGTGGGCCAGTACCTGGAGTGCGACTTCGAGCAGCCGGTACGGGTGCTGAAGCTGGTCGTCTTCTCGGGCACGTCGGCCAAGATGGACGAGTTCCTCACCCAGGCCCGCCCGGCCAGGATCACCGTCCTGCTCACCTCCGCCGACGGAACCAGTGTCAGCAAGAAGCTGCGGGTCAAGGACCAGCCGGGCCAGCAGACCTTCGACCTGCGCGGATCGGAGATCGTCAGGGCCCGGCTCACGACCGACACCACCTACGGAGCGGGTCCCGGCCGCCGGCTCGCCGTCGCCGAGATCGAGTTCTTCGGCCGGAGGTCCTGACGGGAGCTCACCTCGCGGACAGCGCCACCAGATTGTCGGCCTGCGCGAGGCCGCTCTCCTCGACGACCCCGCGCACGCTCTGCGCCTCGCGCACCAGCGCGAAGCGCACCTGTCCGTCGGCGCCGGTGCGGTATCCGTACACCGCGGGCCGGGGCAGCGAGTTGTACGAGAAGTGCGAGGAGAAGTAGTACGCCCCGGTGTCGTAGAGCGCCACCACGTCGCCGGGTTCGACGACGGGGAGTTCGAGCCCGCTCGCGGTGAGGTCCCCGGCGAAGCAGCAGGGGCCCGCGATGTCGACGACCTGGGCCGGGCCCTGCTTGGGGCGGCCCGCGGCGTCGAAGACCCCGACGCGCAGCGGCCAGGAGCCGGGCATGAACACGGTACGGGTGGCGACCTGGGCACCCGCGTGCGTGACCGCGATCTGCCGTCCGCCCGCGGACTTGGTGTACTCGACGACGGTGCCGATCGTCCCGCTCTTGGCGAGCAGGGAGCGGCCGAACTCGGTGACCAGGGTGTAGCGGCCGTCGAAGAGACCCGGTGCGGCCTCGCGGAGTCCGGCGACGTGGTCGGCGTACGTGGGCCGGTCGTCCTCGTCGGCGAAGTTGACGGGCAGGCCGCCGCCGATGTCGATCCCGGTGATCCGGGCGTGGCCCAGCCGGGTGTTGATCCGCTCGGCCAGCTCGTACGCCGCGCGGATGCCCTCGGCGATGAGCGGCAGCGGGCAGCCCTGGGAACCGACGTGCGCGTGCAGCCGGTTGAGCCAGGGCCGGCGCTCGAAGGCCTCGACCACCGCGTCGACGGCCCCCGGATCACGCAGCGCGACGCCGAATTTCGAGGTCGCGGTCGCGGTGCTCATCGCGCCGATGGCCCCCGCCCCCACCTGCGGGTTCACCCGGAGGCCGATGGGTCCGGCGGCCTCCCGGCCGGCCAGCAGGCGGTCCACCCGGGCCATCTCCTGGAAGTTGTCCAGGTTGATCGCGATGCCGTGGGCGAGCGCGAACTCCAGCTCCTCGACCGTCTTCGCGGGGCTGTCGAAGACCAGCCGGTCGTACGCGAACCCGGCCGCCAGCGCCTGCTCCAGCTCACCGGGCGAGGCCACTTCGCACCCCATCCCCGCGTCCGCGAGCAGCCGCAGCACCGGCACCAGACCGCACGCCTTCGCCGCGAAGGTGTGCCGTACCGGGGCGGGCCCCTCGAAGGCCTCGTTCAGCGCGTCCACCGCGTCGAGCACACCGTCCACGTCGAGGAGCCCGACCACGGGCGCGTGCGGACCGAGCAGCCCGACCTCGACGGCACGCGCCAGTGCCGCCGTGCGGCGGTCACCGCGCTGCCGGGCCGCCGAGCCTGAAGTCATGCGAACCACGACAACACCCCTCCATCTGCCACCTGGTCCGTACGGACGGCTTCGTGCCGGGTGCGTACGGACAGCTTCGAATCGGCTGTACGGACAGCTTCGGCGCGGAGGGGGCGGTGCGTCTTCGACCGACACGACGACGCCTGCCCGATTCCTTTGCCGTACCGGACAGCCGAACGATCAGCGCCCGTCCGCCCCGGGCGGCCGACGGGCCGCGAGCCGCAGTCCGACCTCCGCCAGCAGCCGCACGGCGGGGTCGGCCGGATCGACGCCGAACAGCTCCCGGGCCCGGCGCAGCCGGTACCGCAGGGTGTTGGGGTGCACATTGAGGCGCCGCGCGGC
The DNA here is from genome assembly GCF_045162475.1 of Streptomyces sp. NBC_00984. Classification (NCBI taxonomy): domain Bacteria; kingdom Bacillati; phylum Actinomycetota; class Actinomycetes; order Kitasatosporales; family Streptomycetaceae; genus Streptomyces; species Streptomyces sp. NBC_00984. The sequence goes on along the minus strand of NZ_CP108734.1, from coordinate 4,373,899 downwards.
CGTGCCCGTGTCGCAGGACGCGTCGAGGTAGGCGGCGACCGAATCGCCGTACGCCGAACCGTGTGCCCGGTCGTGCTCCACCATCGCGTGCACCGGCCCGGACAGCGACCCCCACAACGGCTCCAGCCGGTCGAGCAGCCGGAGCACCGTCGTCCCGGGGACCACCTCGTCGTACGCCGCCACCGCCGACACCGCCTCCCCGGCCGGCAGCCCCGCGGCCCGCTCCCGCAGCACCCGCACCACCAGCTCCGCGGTCTCCCGCGAGGCGGACAGCCCCGACGGCCCGGCCGCCACCGGTCCGGCGCCCGCGAGGACCACGCCGCGCGGCATCGAGCGCGCGGTCGCCAGCAGGGTGCGGGCCGGATCGGTCTCACCGTCACCGGCCGGGACCAGGACGTACAGCAGCCGCCCGGACCGCGCGCTCACGCACCCCGGCCGGTACGCGGCGGCCTGCAGCGCCAGCACATCCAGCACCCGCTGCCCGGCGACGCCGGACGCCTTGCCGGCACCCGACTCCCGCCCGTCGTACGCCTCACCGGCACCGGATGCCCGCCCGTCGTACGCCTCCGCGACCACCACCGCGTACGGCCGGTCCGTCGCGACCCCGGCCTCCTGCGCGTCCCGGACGTCCCCCCTCAGGAGCGCGTGCACCGCCCCTTCCCGGGCCCTGGCCGCAGCCCGGCCCCAGGTCTGGTGGTGGGACAGATGGGGTACGGCGGCCCGCGCCGCCGTGCGCAGCGAGGCCGCCGCGTCCTCGGCGAGCGGCTGCCCGTCGGCGGCGGCCCAGAGGGACCCGAGCACCTCGGACCCGTGGCGCACCGCGATGGCCAGCCGCTCGGCGTACCGGGCGTCGGCGGGCAGCCGCACCACGTCCTCGGTGCTCCACAGGGCCTGGAAGAAGCCGCTCTCGCGGAGCTCGACGACCCGCCAGCGGGGGACCTCCTGGCCCAGGATCGTCAGCCGGCGCATCGGATCCGGTTCGTGGTCCAGCCGCGAATAGGCCAGCACCCGCGACTGCGGATCCTCGATCGTGATGGCTCCGCCGACCAGGTCCGCCACCGTATTGGCCAGTCCGGACAGATCGCCGAGCCGCAGCCCCGCCAGCCCGGCCGTTCCGCCCGCCCCGGCCGGGGCGCTGTGCACCAGCGCGGTCCGCAGCCGGCCGAGCACCTCCGTCCAGCCCTGATCCGGCCGCCGGGTCAGCAGCGCCGTACGCCCCCGGCCCGCCGCCTCCAGCAGTGCCGCCCGCGGCCCCCGGCCGCCCCGCCGCATCACCACGGCCGCGGCCCCGGCCCGGTCGGCGCCGCGCAGCACGTCGACGGCGTCGGGCGAGGCGACCTCCACCCCGACCACGAGCAGGATCAGCCCGGCCGCCGCCCAGGTGCCGTCGTCCCGCTCCTCGCCGGGGTCGTGCAGCGCCACATCGGTCACCGGCACACCGGTACCGCGCGGCGCCACGACGACATCGAGCATCCCGGGGGCGATCAGCCCGAGGATCTGCTCCAGCGAGGGGCCGGGGTCGCGCCGGTCCGGTTCGTGCGTCGGCATCCGCCCATCATGTGCCAAACAACCGGCCCCGGGTACGGAGGCCGTCGAACGCGACGTTCAGATGACGGGGCCCGCGCAGCACGGCGTTCTGCCGGTACGGGGGAGGGTCCGCCACCAGCCGCGGGCCGTCGAGCCGGTGGGCGAGTTCGGTCAGGGCGAGTTGCGCCTCCAGTCGTGCCAGGGGTGCGCCGAAGCAGTTGTGGATGCCGCTGCCGAAGCCGAGATGCTGGATGTCCTGCCGGTCCGGGTCGAAGCGGTCGGGGTCGGGGAACCGTTTCGGGTCCCGGTTGCCGGAGGCCAGGACGAGCCAGACGGAGGCGCCCTCGGGGATGGTGGTGCCCGCGATGTCGATGTCCGCGAGGGTGGTGCGCTGCGGGAGCAACTGCACGGGGGGCTCGAAGCGCAGGAGCTCCTCCACGAGCGGGACGGCCAGCCGGGAGTCGTTGCGCAGCCGTTCGAGGACGTCGGGGTTGCGCAGCAGGGTGAGCATCCCGTTGGTGATGAGGTTGACCGTGGTCTCATGACCGGCGATCAGGAGCAGGGCGGCGGTGCTGAGCACTTCCATCCGGGTCATCTGCCCGTCCGGTCCGTGCCGGGTGACCAGCTCGGAGAGCATGTCGTCGCCGGGCGCCCCGCTGCGTTCGTCGATGAGCCCGGACAGGTACATCCCCAGTTCGGTGCGGGCCTGCTGGGTGAAGCGGCGCCGCTCGCCGGGGTCCTGGCCGGGGTCCGGGTCGAGGCCGGCGGCGATGATGTCGGCCCAGGAGTGGAAGCGGGCCTCGTCCTCGCGCGGAATGCCCAGCAGCCGGCAGATCACGGTGACGGGGAAGGGGTACGAGAAGTCGTCGACGATGTCGACCTGCCTCCGGTCCCCGAAACCGTCGATGAGGTCGGTGACGATGCGGGCCAGTTCGCCGCGCATGTCGTGGACGCGCCGGGGCGTTTCCGGCGGCCCGAACGGGCGCATCGCCATACGGCGCAACCGGTCGTGCTCGGGCGGGTCCAGCCGCAGGAAGGCGGGTGGCAGGGACGAGGCCTCCTCCTCCTGGAGCAGGGTGCCCGCGGCACCGGGGGAGAGGTTGCGGGCGTCCGAGCTGATCCGCGGATCGTGCAGCAGACTCTTGATCTCCCAGTACGTGCTGACGACGAACAGCTCGTCCCCCTCCTGGCGCACCGGCTTCTTGCGGAGCTCGGTGTACAGCGGGTACGGGTCGGCGCGGTTGGCGTAGTCGGTGATCTGCCGCAGGAGCGTGTCTTGCGTCATGGTGGCGGGGTCCTTGCTGGGGTCAGGCGCGGGCGGGGGTGAAGGTGATCCGCTGGTCGGTCGGCGAGTAGCCGCTGACGGTGACGGACGGCCCGTGGGTGGGCAGCGAGGGGTCCGGGAAGTCGGCCGGGACCGGTCGCAGACCTTCGGGGCGGCGGTCCACCGAGGAGTACTCCGGGGGGAACGGGGCGGCCGATTCGATCTGCCGCTGGTAGAACTCCAGCCACTTCGTCTGGTCGAAGGAGACCGCGGCGATGACCCGGCCCTGGTACCCGTACACGCCGGTGAAGCGGTGCTCGGCGAGCGAGCCCTGGGCGACGATGACCTCCTCGCCCAGGGACGGGACGCCGACCGACTTGATGTTGACCCCGAACTGCGAGGACCAGAAGGCGGGGACCCACAGATGCGGGCGGCGTTCGGAACTGCTGCTGATCATGTTGTGCGCCGCGGTCGCGGCCTGCGCGACGGCGTTGCCCCAGTGCTCCAGGGAGAGGAACTGGTAGCCGAAGAGCGCGTGCGGGGACCGGGCGACATCACCGGCGACGAAGACGTCGTCGGTCACGATGCCGCGGACGTCGAAGGCCCGGCAGCCCGCGTCGCACGCGATTCCGCGCGGACCGGCGCCGAGCCCGGATCCGGCCAGCCACTCGGTGTTCCGGGTGGCGCCGAGCGAGACGACGGCGACATCCGCGTCGAGGGTGGTGCCGTCGGACAGATGGGCACGCCGCAGGCGTCCCACGGAGTCGCCCTCCAGCCCGGTGACCATGATTCCGCAGCGCAGGTCCACGCCGTGCTCGCGCTGCAGTTCCGCGGCCACCTGGCCGATCACACCGCCGAGCGCGCCCACGAGGGGAGCGGCCCCGCGTTCGGCGACGGTCACCGGCAGCCCTTGCTCGCGGCAGGCCGAGGCGATCTCCGAGCCGGTGAAGCCCGCGCCGATGACGAGCACCCGGCGGGGCGATGCGGCCAGCCGCCGCTGGAGCCGGGCCGCGTCGTCGCGGGTGCGCAGCACGAAGACCCCGTCCAGTTCGGCCTCCATCGGATGTGGCCACGGCCGGGCACGTACACCGGTCGCGATCAGCAGCCGGTCGTACTCCACCTCGTCGCCGTCGGCCAGCCGTACCCGCCTGGCCGCCATGTCCAGCCCGGCGGCGGCGACCCCGAGCCGCCAGTCCGCGTCGAGCCCGTGCCGCCGGGGCAGCTCGGTGCGATCGGCGGACGCGTGGCCCAGCAGGACCTGTTTGGAGAGCGGCGGGCGGTCGTACGGTTCATGGGGCTCGTCACCGATCAGCGTGAGCGAACCGGTGAAGCCCTCCTCCCGCAGGGTCTCCGCGGCCCGGAGGCCGGCCAGGGAGGCGCCGACGATCACGATCCGCCCCTCGCGCCTCAGCTTCTCCAGGGCACCGTCACCGGACACCGGACAGCCCCTCTTCCACCGAGGCCGGTGCGCCGTCCGGGTCCTCCACCAGGATGGCCCGCACCGGGCACGCGGTGGCGGCACGCAGCACCTGCTCGCGCTGCGTCTCGTCGGCGTGCGGGTTGTACAACAGCGATTCCTCGCCGTGCATGGCGAAGACATCGGGTGCCAGGAAGGCGCACTGTGCGTACCCCTGACACCGGTTGAGATCGACGACAAGCCTCATCAAGGGGCCGCCCTTCCAGTAGTACCCCCGCATCAGCGTGCGAGGGCCGTTCCGGATCCGCGAGCACAGGCGGACCGATGGAGTCATGCGGTCATCGGCGGGCCGGCGGGTTCGCCGCGGCGCGTACGAGGATGTGGAGGCCGACGACCAGGGCCCACAGCGGGAACGCCAGCTCGGACCAGGCGACGGTGCCGGTCACGAGAAGCAGGTTCAGGCCGACGAGGACGCCGAGAACCGTGAGCGGGCGCGGCAGGATGCCGAGCCGGTGCCCGATGGCGGAGGTCGAGAAGACGAAGACCGCGGCCATGCGCATCGCGTAGGTCGTCAGCAGGCCGTACGTGAAGTGCCCGCCGAAGAACCACAGCTGCTGCCCGGGATCGGCCCCGGACACGTCGGCCGTCGCCAGCAGGCTTCCGGCCGCCGCCGCGGCCCCGAAAAGGGTCGCCACGAAGACCAGTCCGCTGCCCAGGAGGACGGTGGCGAGGAATTTGTCCTCGGCGTCCCCGATCCGGGCGCGTACGGCCCCCATGAACCACAGGAAGGCGATGCCCGCGAACGGGACGAGTTCGAGCGCCGTCCGCACCGTGCGCCGGCGCGAGGGGTCGGTGAGCCACTCGCCGGAGCCCTTGCCCTGCCCGGACGGAATCGCCAGCCGGATCATGACGATGGCGGCGGCGAGCAGTAGGGCGAAGACCACCCCGGCCGTTCCCGCGGCCCGCGGCGTGCGCAGAGCCCGGCCTCGCGTCTCCATGGGCGGTCGCTCGCCTCCTCCGGCTCCGGGGCGGCCGACGGACCGGCACACCCCGGGACCAGCAAGCACCCGCGCGGGCCCCGGTGCCACCCGGACCGGCCGGGAGGGTGAGCCGCCCCGGCCGCGGGCGGGTCAGCCGGCCCAGCGTCCGGAGAGGAAGGTGACGGCGAAGACGGTCATCAGGGGTGCCACGACGGCGAGATAGGCGGTCTTGACGCGGGGACTTCGCAGGCTCCAGGCGGCGAGACCGGTCCACAGCGGCCACCACAGGAGGGTCGCGCGGGGAATGGAGGTGTACCAGTAGGAGGTGCCCAGCGCCCACAGACTGAGCGCGATGTACGTGGCTTCCGCCCAGCGCCGCCGCCGGACCAGCAGGCCGCACAGGACGATGCCGACCAGCATGGTGAGGAGTTCGGCCTGGCACATCAGGGCGTACCCGGTGGCCTGGGAGTGTCCGAAGGCGGCGTGCCAGGTGTTCTTCCAGGCTTCCCAGGGGGCGTGGAAGTCGCGGTACCAGCCGCGTTCCTCGGCGTGCTTCCAGGCCATCCAGTCGGATGTGTGCGCGTGCAGGTACCAGCTGTAGAGGAACGGTGGCAGGGCGGGCAGCGCCAGCCAGGGCAGACGGCGCCAGTGGGCGGGGGTGCGCGCGGTCATCAGGAAGTGGACCGCGAGGGCCGCGGCGAGGAAGAGGCCGCTGACCCGGACGGTGGTGGCCAGGCACGTCAGGACGGCCGCGAGCGGCCAGTTGAGGCGCTGGGCGGCCAGCCAGGCGGGCAGGGCCAGGGCGAGGAAGAGCGCTTCGGTGTAGCCGACGGCCAGGAAGACCGCGCAGGGGGAGAGCAGGAAGAACAGGGCCGCGCGCTGCCCGGCTTCGGCCTGGGGCAGGTGCAGCCGGGCGATACGGGCCAGGGCCAGCACGGCGACGCCGCCGGCGACGAGGGATATCAGCGCACCGGCGGCCGGCCAGCTCGGTACGACGGTGTGCACGGCCCGCAGCAGGAACGGGAAGCCGGGGAAGAAGGCCTCCCTGTTGTCCCAGCCGGATGTCCAGGGGCCGGACTGGCCCGGGAAGTAGCCCTGCTGGGCTATGTGCAGGTAGTGCCACCAGTCCCACCGCTGCCACGACGAGAAGAACGAGGCGGCGTGATGGGTCCCCGGTTCGTCGGGGAACATCCAGCGGGTGCAGTAGGCGATGGTCCAGATGCCCACCCGGGTCAGCAGGTAGAGCCAGAGCACCTCGCGGTCGGCGGGCCCGATCCGGAGCAACAGCCGGGCGAAGGGGTTCGTACCCGGGGTCGTGCCCGGCTCCATGTCCGGCTCCATGCCCGGCGACGGGGCGTCGCGGGGCACGCCGGGAGCGGTCCTGGCCCCGACGGGCGGATGCTCGCGCGGTCGCTGTGGGGTCGAAAGGATCACAACAGAATCTCCTGGGTCGGTTCAGTGCACACCGCATGGCCCGGCAGGGCGGCACCGGGGGCACACGAAGTCGGGGGAGCGGCGGGAGGTCAGGGAGGCGGGAAGGTGACGCTCCTGGTGGGCGAGGGCGGTGATGTGGTCGGGCGGTCGGAGGGTGTGCCCGACGGCGGCAGACTGGTCCGCGGCGAGGAGGGCGAGGAGCTCGAGGAGCTTGAGGAGCTTGAGGAGCTCGAGGAGCTCGGAGAGACCGGGGACGGAGAGAGCCGGGGCGAGGGAGCGGGCGAGGGAGTGGTGGCGGGGACGGTGGTGCCCGTGCTGTCCGGCACCAGCGAGGCCACGGCCGCGCCCGTGCCCGAGAAGGCCAGGCAGGCCCCCAGGGCCAGCGCGACGATCCGGCGCCTGCGCACTCGTTCCCCGCGCTCGGTGATGACCGAGGACGGAGCGGACCGCGCGCGGGCCTGGCCGGCGGCGGCGGCTTCCTTGAACAGGGACCTCAGCGGGTCATGGGGTTCAGACACAGGGCCACTCCTCGGTACGCGGATCCTGCAGACGATGAGAGAGCGTGGCCCGGCCCCGGGCCAGATGCGTCTTGACGGTGCTGGCCGCCAGACCGGTCTCCGCGGCGATCTGTTCGACGGTCAGATCGCACACGTAATGCAGCGCCAGCGTGCGGCGCTGCTTGGGCGGCAGCGCCCGCAGCGCCTCCACCAACGCCACCGACTCCGGTCCGGGCGCCTCCGTATGCGGCGGGGCACCACTGCGCTGCCAGGCATCCGCCGTACGGCGCCGCCCCCGCCACCGGCTCACCGCCAGCCGCCAGGCGACCGTACGGATCCACGCCTCGGGCTGCCCGTCACGGTCGAGCTGGCGCCGCCGGCTCCAGCCCTTGACGAAAGCTTCCTGCACCACGTCCTGCGCTTCGTGCTGGTCGCCGAGCATGACAAACAGCTGCCCGGTCAGCCGGGCAGCCGTCTGCGCGTAGAACTCTTCGAACTCCTCGACGGTCAACAAACAACTCCTGGATCTCCTCGGTCTCACCCGGCATACGCCCGGCACCCCGCATCCGGACGACACCGAACCCGAAGAAACGAGGTGACGGTGATCACACACCCTCTCGATCCCGGCCATACCTGAGAAAGAGTTATCAAACCCCTTGACCAGCGAGAAATTGGGAGGAGAATCTTCAATACACCAGAAAACCAGAGCGAGCCGCACCGCCGACGGAGACGTCCCGTCGACCGAGTGACCCCCTCGTCGGCTCTGGCCAGGCCCCCGGCAGCTCCTCCGGGCACGGAGCTTTCAGCGACGGCTGGAAGTCCCGGCACCGAGAAGGACTACCGGGGACTGCATGTGTCCACGTGACGTACCCACGTGCCCGTGCCTTTGTGTCCCCCTTCGTGCTCTCGACGCGAACCCGTTCATCGGGCCGCTGGGCGCGGGATCACCGAAGTTTCCCGTACGGGTCCGTCCCCTCGTCCCGCGCCGCATCGGTGTGGCCGATCCTGCGCAGCACCTCGTCGCCCTGCGGGACGCCCACGTCGCTCAGGACCCGCGCCATGTTGGCGCCGACGAAGCTCCGGTCCTCCGGTGTCAGCGACTGGAGCGCCGCCGCGAGGGTGTGTTCCCAGTCGTTCCGGTCGGAGAGCAAACCCCGATGGGTCACCGTCCAGTCGAGCACGTCCTTCGCCTCTTCCGGCCGGTGCAGCAGCCAGAGGGCCGCAAGGCCGACCGGGCCGCCCGCGACGACCTCCCGGTAGAAGCGGTACGCCTCACGATGGGCTTCGCCGAAGCCCGACGGAAGAGTGGGTGCCGCGCCGGTGCCGGGGGTGGGCAGGAGTGCGGCCGGCGGGTCCAGGAACCAGTAGGTGAGGCCGGAGCCGTCGATCGCCCTCGGCCGGCCGGGAGGTTCCACCTCGGTCGTGCCGAAGTGGGGCGGCGGCGTCCGCAACGGGTCGGGGACACCGGGCAACGTGGCGTTCCCGTTGATGTGGCCGACGACCAGCTGTCGGGCCCGCTCCTCGGTGAGCCGGTTCCTCGCCGCGACGACCGGGTTGCTGATCTTCCAGACGACTCCGTAACGGGCCGGGGCTTTCGGCGGTCGGCGAGGGATGTCGACCGAGATCCGCCGCTCCGCGAGCGAGACCCACACGATGTCGAAGAACTCCCCCTCACGCACCTCGCGCCGCGTGGGCCGGGGATAGCCCCAGTAGTCACCGTCCCGGGGCGGCACCATCGCGTCGTCCCCGCCGTCTGCGAGGAACACCAGGGCCCGGCCCTCCGGGGCCCCGAACCGGAGACGGAACAACTGCCAGGCCACCGAGGAGTCCAGCGGCGAGATGAGCGGGCCGGTCATGAGGCGAGCCTTTCCGTCGAGGCCGTACGGGAACGGTGGTGACGCAGGACGAAGCGCAGGACGCCGCGGTGGTTCCGGGCCGACGCGGCGAGGTCGGCGAGGACCTGCGGGAAGGCGGTCCGCCGCCGCAGCTCCGGATCGCTCTCGATCAGGAACAGGCCCGCCGCCACCGCTTCGTGGGTGGCGGGGTCGTCCAGGGCCGCGACCACGAGGCCGCGGGCCCGTTCGGGGTGGATCGCGAGCAGCTCGGCGAGACGCACCCGCCGCACGCCCGGAGCCTTGGGCAGGGGGAAGGAGTCCCTGCTCATCGATTCGACGGCGTGAACGGCCAGGCCATGACGTGGTGTGCCCGGACCGGCTCCCTGCCACTCCCGCAGGAGGTCGAGGACGAGCGCATGGTTGGCGTCCTCGGAGAGAAGGGCGCTGAGAGCGAAGGACACCGCGGTGCGCATCGGGACCTCCAGTTTCTCTCCCGCTCTGCCGAGCACGGTGTCCAGGAGCTTCAGAGCGGCGGCGGGGCGGGCCAGGCCGTAACTGCCCCCACAGGTCTCGGCCACGGTGCAGCGGAGAGCGACGGGGGCGGCCCGGCTCCACTGCCGCAACTGCTCCCGTACCGCTCCGGTGAGGGCGGGGTGCTGGACCATCTCGCCGAGCGCGTTGGCCACCAGGCGGCGGCGCCAGCGCTTGTCCGACGCGGCGAAGGGGTGCAGCTGGCGCAGGGTGTCCGGACCGGTCGCGTGGGCCAGCACCTTCCCGATCGCCTCGCCCGCCGCCAGTTCGACGCCGGGATGATGGGGAGCCTCGTCCAGGCTCTTCCACAGCAGCTCCGCCATGCCTTCGTACTCCAGCCACAGCGACCGGAGCAGGGCGTCCGACCGGTGCCGTCCGGAGAAGTCGACCGGCTGGACCGGATAGCGCTGCGCCGCTCCGTACCGGGGCGGCAGCAGGCGCGCGCCGACGGCCGCCAGCCGGTCCTCGAAGGCCGGCCCGAGCACATCGTGCCGGGCCGCCGCCCCCTTGCCGTGCCCAGGTCCCCCGGCCACTGCCGGTGCCGGGCCGCCGCGGCCGTCGATGTGGGGGCGCAGGATCGCGCCGAACCGCTCGACGATCGTACGGTCCTGGTCGGGCAGCAGCGAGATCGCCGCCATCAGCGAGATCAGGTCCGCCCGGTCGCGTGCCTCCGCGAGGGCCTTGCGGGCCGCCGCGGGGCTGCCGGTGCGCAGGTCGGCGAGTACGGAAGCGGCGGACTTCCCCGCAACGACGAGGTCGCGCAGCCCCTGCGCCACCGCGACACCGTCCCCCGGCAGCGGGTGCGCGTCCAGCTGACCGGTGAAGTCCGGCGAAGCGAGGTGCCGCAGCGCGTCGGCCTCCTGACCGGCGGTGAGTTCACCCGCCTCGGCCATGGTGCTCAGGCGCTTCACGGCCACCTCGGCCGGCGGCGGCGGGCGGTGCGTGACCTGCCAGGGCAGCGTGTCGCCGGGCAGCGCCGTCTCCATCCGTACGGTGACGACCAGATGGGCGCCCGACCGGCGCAGCAGCGAGGCCAGGGCGGTGAGCGCGACTTCACCGAGCAGGTCGGCGGCCTTCGGGGACAGTCCCTGGAGCAGATAGCCGCGCCGCTCCTTGGGACTCCACCGCGACAGGTCGTCGGGCGAGTCCAGACCGGTGATGCCGTCGGCCCCGTACCGCTCCTCCAGCAGCGCGAACGCGGCCGTGCCCGCCCCCGTGCCGCTCCCGGCCCGCAGGACCAGGAGGTGGCTGTCCAGCACCTTCCGGCACCGGGTGTGGGTCGGAGGTTCGACGAACCCGCGCAGACGGGCGCGCACGTCGTCCGCGGGGTACGGGCCCTCCCGCAGCCGGGGTTTGCGGATGCGCTCGCTGACGTCCTCGTCGGGGGTTCCAAAGAACACGTCGCCCATGACTCCGCCCATGATCGCGAGGCCCTGGTCCACCCGTTGCTGGTTGTCGCGGTAGGAGCTTCCCGGGCCGGGGCCGCCTTCGGAATCCTCGTCGTCCGGGCCGGGGGTGGTGGTGTCCGCGCCGGCGCTCACCGGGGGTCCCCGGCGCCACCGACCCGCTTGTCGCCCGAAACGTTGTCGCCGCCGCCCCAGTGCTGGTTGGTGCCGTGGTACGTGGTGGAGCCGCCGGTGTACGTGACGTCCCGCCCGACGCTTCCCATCACGGCGGCACCCTCGCCCACGTGCTGCGTGTTGCCGCTGTAGTGCGTGCCGGGCGACGCCGCCGGGTCCTGTTCCCGGTCGGCGGAGGTGCCGGCCGGCGGCGCGGGTTCCTCGCGCGGTCGCACGCCGGCCTGCACGAGGTTTCCGGACGGCGACGGGACGTACAGCCATGCCCGCTGCGAGAAGTTCTTCCCCTCCACGGTGGCCGGGACCTCCACACAGCGGTCGGGGTGCAGTCCGGTGTACCCGCCGAGCACGACGTCCTCGTAGACGCGCTGGGAGACGACCGCCGCCAGGTGGGTGACCTGCTCGCTCGCCGCGGTCAGGATGGCCTTGACCGGACGGGAGTCCAGCAGCCGGTGCGTGTCGTTGCGGGCGGTGCCGTTGCCGTCGCCGGGACGGTCCGCGTCCGGCAGCGGTCCGACGTGGACGCTGGCCCGGAGCCGGATGCGGGGGCCCACGCACTGCTTGTTGTACGCGCCGAGCGTGTCGTCGAGCACGCCCAGGAACGGCCAGAGGACGAAGGGCAGCAACGCCGGATCGAAGCCGAACACCACACCGTCCCCGGTGTTGGCCAAAAACCGCTTGGCCTCGCGCAGCTCGTGGAGCCCGGCACGGTCCAGCGCCTGGTCCACGAGTTCGGGGATCAACTGGCTCACCGGACCGTGCTGCACGGCGGGAAGGCCGGTGAAGTCCTTCGCGTCGACGGCGAACAGGGCCCGGTAGGGAGGCAGCGGACGGCTCTCGGCGTACGGGGCGGGGACGGGACTGGACATGCGTGATCTCCTCGTGGAGGGCGGGACTGCGGGACGGCGGGACGGTCACGAAGCCGGTGGCCGGCTGATTCGAGGTTCCGCCGGTTCCGTCCGCCCGACTGCACAGCGCAGGGCAGTCCGCGGGTGTCCCACGTCACAGCGTGGGCGCGCTCACCGGGCCGGGGGCGGCGAGAAGGACACCGCGGGCGTGGCTCCCGGGCTGGTCATCGCCCAGTCGCGCAGCGTCTTCATGTCCTTGATGACGATCGTTCTGCGGGCCGTCTCCACAGCCCCGGATTCGCGCAGCCGTTGCAGTCCGGTGATGACCGCGTTGCGGGTGACTCCGGTCGCCTGGGCGATTTCCTCCTGGCTCAGGCCGGTCAGTCGTACGACCTCCGATTCGCTGCCCGGCGCGGTGAGTTCGACCAGTCTCAGGAGTGCCCGCGCCAGCCGGGCGACCAGCGGAAGGGTCAGCAGTTCGGTGCGGTGTGCGTCGGACTCCCGCAGCCTGGAGAGCGCCTGGCGCATCAAGTCCATGACGAGCCCGCGCTGTTCGATGAACCGGCGGAACCGCTCGGCCTCCAGTACGACGGCCGTGCAGGGGGTGAGCGCGACCACTTCCGCCGTGCGCGTGGTGCCGTGGAAGACGGACACCTCGCCCAGCAGGTCGCCCGGCCCCCGGAAGGCCAGCCAGGTCACGGCCCCGCCCGGCTCCCGGCACACCACCTTGGCGAGCCCGTCGGTGAGGGCGAGCAGGTGTGTCCCCGCGGACCCCTGCCTCAGCATCACGCTGCGCTCGCGAAAGGTGCGGGTCGCCCCCTGGCCCCGTATCTCGCGCCAAGTCTCGTCCGACAGCACCCGTCGCCTTCCCCGTGCGTCCCGTACGCGGCCCCGCCCTGCCGCGTACGCGACCTCCTGAGCCGCCCGCCTCCATGAGTTCTACGTTGCCCCGACCGTTTCCACCGCGATTCGGGCGACCTTGTCCGATAGGCGACCTTGTCCGATATCGGCTGTCGCCCGAGCACGGGCACGCGGGGCCGGACGATCACGCCCCGGAGGCAGGGCGCGGGACGCCGTGGAAGACCTGCCTGGTGTGCCAGGACCGATGGCACGCCGCGATCGGGCTCGTGCCCGGCTGGGGGCCGGTCAAGGGGCGGCCCGCCAGCGCTGTCACGTGCTCGCGGGCCGCCGGGCTTCGCCCGACGAACTCCTGCGACACCAGGATGCGGTGGCCCTCGCCGACGCCGAGGGCGCCCTTGTCGAACAGTTTGTGATGCAGTGCGCACAGGCACAGCCCGTTGTCGACGTCGTCCGGACCGTCGAACGCCCACCAGCGCACGTGCGCGGCCTCCAACCCGACCGGCACCGCGCCGATTCTGCCGTCGTAGCCGCAGAAGGCGCACTGGTACTCGTAGGCGGTCAGCACCATCTCCCGCATCCGCCGGTCCCGTTGCCGCCGCCAGGCCGGGAGCGGTCCGGACTCCACCGGCTCCAGCTCCAGCCCCACCGCCTCGCGCAGTTCGCCGTGGAGCGACGGCGGGAAGTGCTGATCGAGCAGCACCCGGGCGATCCGGCCGAGCAGCGACGGCTCACGTCGCAGGGCGGCCCGCAGCTCCGGCGCCAACCGCCCCGCCGCGCCCGTCGCCCGCAGCTCCAGCACCCCGGTGCCGGGACTGCCGGTCCCCCGATCGGTCCGTACTTCCCACACCCCGTCGCTGACCAGATGGTGGAAGGGGTAGGCGGGCGTTGTCCGGTTGGCCGGCCCGTACTCGGCGAGCAGCCGCTTCAGATCCTTCTCTACCACGCTGTACCGCAACTCGCCGTCGGCATCCTCCCGGAACCGGCCGAGGGCGTACAGGAGCAACAGGGGCTTGTGTGGAGCCCGTATCCCGTTCCCGGTCCATTGCCTCAGCTTCGCCGCGCGTTCGAGCCAGTCCATGACCGGCGATCGTAGCGACGTCACCGGGAGGGGCGCGGGCAGCCGACCGGGACGGGGAAGAGCGACACAAACAACGTCGAAGGGCCCCGCGAATCCGCCTGCTGCCGGGGCCGGGATCCCTGTGGTTACTGAACGGCCCAGGACGCAGGCGAATGAGACCAGAAGTGAGACTACGGCTGATCCCCGAGGCGAGGCGTGGTTGATCGAATCAGCCCTGATCGCGAGACGTCTCCTGGATCACGGCGTCGATGTCCTCGGGTACTCGGCCGTGAACGTCGAGCACCGGTTTGCGATAGGCCACGTCCACACCGGACAGAAAGCCTGGTCGTAGCCATATCCCCTTCCTGGCTGAGTCGGCAGTGCTGTGGGAGGCGCTCGGGCCCGAGCTGTACGTGGCCGTACTGGCCGTCCGCCGCGCGGAGGCGGAGCTGTTCGCGATGTTCACCGACGCGGACGTCATCGAGGCCGTCCGCCGGCGGTATTGACTGGCTACTCCTCGGGCTCCCAGGCGATCAGCTGCTCGAACACCTGCTGGTCGCCCTCGATCTTCAGGTCGCTCAGCGTGAGGCGGCCCCAGACGAAGAGGAGCAGCTGCTCGGCCGTGCCTGTGGCCGAAGCGGAGGCGGGCGCGGCGTCGTCCGTGAGGGGTGCGGGCCAGGCGCCGGTGCCGTCCAGCGCGAGGAGCCAGGAGCGGCCCTCGGTGGCGTGGTAGTGGATGGTGGCGGCCTCGTGCGGCCAGGCCGCCGGGGTGGAGTTGCAGGTGTCGAGAAACTCGGCCACGCCGTCGATCGCGACGTCCGCCGGCATCGGCTGCACGGCGCCTGCGGCGAGCTGGGCGTCGTAGGTGTGCACCAGCAGCTCGTGCACCCGGCGCCGGGCAACGCCCCAGGCATTCGCCGGCGACACGCCGGCGCCCCACCACGCCCAGCACTCGTGCTCCGGGCCAGCCTCGCGCAGCGCACTCAGCAGCAGCTCGTTCGACTCGGCGTACCAGGCCAGCAGCGCCTCGAGCTCGCGCGGCACCTCCGCGGCATCCTTGGCCGGCGGAGCCTCGGCCGGGCCCGCGGCGACGATCGCGGCCCACCAGCGCTGGCCCGTACCCAGGTGCTGCACCAGATCGAACAACGTCCACTCGGGGCAGGATGGCACCGGCGCGTCAAGGCTGGGCGCGGCGGCAACCGCACTCCGGAACGCGGCCGACCGCTCGTCGATCAGTTGCAGCAGGGCGGAATACTCAAGACTCTCTGTCACATCGCTTACCTATCACCCCAGCTCAGCCGACTGCACCCTATTTCCCAGGCCGTCAGCTGCGGGAGTCAGAGCACCTAATGGAAAGCCTGGTCGTAGCCATATCCCCTTCCTGGCTGGCCCGTTGAACGAGTCATGGGGAGGGGGAACGGTCCTCCGTGGATGGTGCCGGATGACCTGTGGGGGCGGATCGAGCCGTTGCTGCCGGTCAGACAGCGGCGTCCGCGCCATCCCGGCCGGCTGCCACTGGACAACCGTGGTTGCCTGCAGGGCATCCTGTTCGTGCTGCACACCGGGATCCAGTGGGAGTGGCTGCCGCAGGAGCTCGGCTTCGGGTCCGGGATGACGTGCTGGCGCCGGCTGCGGGACTGGCACGAGGCCGGGGTGTGGGACCGGCTGCACCAGGTGCTGCTGACCGAGCTGCACCGTGCCGGGAAGCTGGACCGGTCCCGGGCGGTGATCGACGGCTCCCACCACCAGGCCCGTCGGGGCGGCCCAAAACCGGGCCGAGCCCGGTCGACCGTGCCCGGCCCGGCTCGAAGCACCACGTCATCACCGACGCAGGCGGTACCCCGTCCACCAGTCCCGCTACCAGGACAGACTCAGCCTCGCAGCCTGACAACACCGCTCACTCGGGCTGAACTGCACCCATCCCGGTGCCACGGCCGCGTTCATCGAGGCCAGGATCGCTGACACCGTGGACTTCAAGGCGGGGCCACGTCGCGGCCAGTACTGAGCCTGCGGGCGACCGCGAAGAGGAGCGGAAGCCGGTCAGCCGGCGAATCCCGGGACCACCAGGCCGGACTCGTACGCGATCACGACCGCATGGGTCCGGTTCTGCGCGCCGAGCTTGGTCAGCACGTTTCCGACGTGGGTCTTGACCGTCTCCAGGCTCACCGTGAGGGACTCCGCGATCTCCGGATTGGAGAGCCCGGTGGCCATCAGGCGCAGCACCTCCTCTTCCCGGCCGGTCAGGGCGGCCTGCGGCAGGACCTCGGCGGAGCCCAGCGGGCGGGCGGCGACCATGCGGCCCAGTGCGGCCGGGAAGAGGACCGCTTCGCCCGCCGCCACCACCCGGACCGCCTCGGCGATCTGGCGGACCGGGAGGCGCTTGAGGACGAAGCCGCTGGCGCCCGCGCTGAGGGCGGCGGTGACGTAGCCGTCGTTCTCGAAGGTGGTGATCACCACGACCTTGGGCGGTTCGGCCGCTTCGGCAAGGAGGTCGCGGGTGGCCTCGATCCCGTTGCGACGCGGCATCCGGACGTCCATCAGGACCACGTCCGGCCGTAGGCTCCGCGCCCGTTCGACCGCCTCGACGCCGTCGGCGGCCTCGCCGACCACCGTGATCCCCGGCTGTGCGGCGAGCAGCATGCGCAGGCCGCTGCGGGTCACCTCGTCGTCGTCCGCGATCAGGAGGGTGACGGCGGGGCTGGTGACGGCGGGGAGGGCCATGCCTTCGCTCGCGTCGGATCCACTCACGCCGACACCCGTACCGGCAGCCGGACGGCCAGTCGCCAGTGCTGCGCCCCGTCCGGGCCGGCCTGGAACTCACCATGCAGCAGCCGGACGCGCTCGGCCAGTCCGGGCAGACCGTGACCGGAGGTCGGGAAGACCCCCGGGCCCGGGCCCATCCGTGCCCCGGTCCGGTTGACCACCGTGAGATCCAGTCCGTCCGGCCCGGCCGCCACTCGGACCTCGATCGGGCCGCCCGCCCCGTGGCGCAGCGCGTTCGTCAACCCCTCCTGGAGAATCCGGTACGCCGCCCGGGAGAGCGTCCCCTGCACCTGCGCCAGCTCGCCCGACAGCTCCGGTTCCACCACCGCCCCCGCGTGCCGCAGGCGGTCCAGCAGCTCGGGGAGGTCGGCCAGGGTCCGGGTCGGCGCCGTCCCCGACTGTTCCTCGCGCAGCACTCCGAGCACGTAGTCCAGGTCCTCCAGCGCGGCCCGCGTCGACTCCTCGATGCTGCGCATGGCGGCCCGCGCCGCCGCCGGGTCGGCGGAGAGCACCTCGTCCGCCACCGCCGCCTGGATGGTGGCCGTCGTCAGCGTGTGCCCGATCGAGTCGTGCAACTCGTGGGCAATCCGGTTGCGTTCGGCCAGCAGCAGTTCCCGCGCGGCAGCCAGCGCGAGCCGTTCGGCCGCCGACGGCCCCAGCAGCCGTGGCGCCGACCACCGCAGAGCCTTCGTCACCAGTACGCAGACGGCCACCGCCAGCAGGATGCACACGGCCGCCACCACCCAGCTCCACCCGCCCGACACCCGGACCGACGTGCCGAACAGACTCGCCCGCGCCTCGCCGCCGAGCCAGTTCCCCGGCAGGGAGAGGCCCATGATGAACAGCACCCCGCTCGCCAGCGCACCCGTCCACCCGACGGCCACGTGCAGCACCAGCCAGAGCGGGGTCCGCCAGCGGTCAAGGCCGAGTGAACCGGAGGTCCGGCGACCGGCCACCGGATCCGGCAGCGGCACCCGTAGCAGCCGACGGGCGGACACGACCAGCGCCCGCCGTACGGGGCGCGCCAGTCCGACCACGCCGACCAGTACCGCCCAGAACAGCAGGACCAGGACCAACTGCACGCTCTTGGGAGCGGATCGCCACGACAGCGCCGGCAACAGGGCGAAAGGCAGCAGCGGAAGGCTCGCCAGCGCGCCGCAATAGGCGAACAGCACACCCGAATACGTGGAGCCGCGCAGCAGCGGCCGAATTCCCCTGATCATGGTCGCCAGTATTGCCGGGCAACCCACCAGCAGCCTCCCCCGATCGGGGGAGCGATTTCTCCCGCCTTCCCGCGATGCGGTCAGAGGGCCCTGGGAACCAGGATCGTGCCCCGACCAAACGATTCTCCAGGAGTTGACTCATGCGTGCTCAGACCCGGCAGGGCCTTCGTTCCTCGACCCGGCAGCAGGGCGGCAGGCGGCGACGAGCCGTGTCGGCCGCGGCCGCGATGGCCATCGGCGTCATGACGCTGGGTGCCCTCGCCCCGCCCGCCGCCTCCGCTGCTGCCGCCGCCAGGCCGGACGCCGTCCAGCAGAGCCTGAACGCGCTGGTGCGCGACGACGGGATGCCCGCCGCGCTGGCGAGCGTCCAGGACCGGAACGGCCGCACCCGCACCTACACCGCAGGAGTCGGCGACCTGACCACCGGCTCGAAGGTGCCCAGGGACGGCCAGGTACGGATCGGCAGCAACACCAAGGCGTTCACGGCGGTCGTGGTCCTGCAGCTGGTCGGCGAAGGGAAGATCGGCCTCGACGCCACCGTCGACACCTACCTGCCCGGCCTCGTACGCGGAGAGGGAATCGACGGGCGCCGCATCACCGTCCGCCAGCTCCTTCAGCACACCAGCGGACTCCCCGAGTACGGCATCCACGTCGACGACGACGAGATCAGGAACCGGTACTTCGAGCCCCGCGAGCTGCTCGACATCGCCCTCCGGTACAAGGCCGACGCGGCTCCGGGGACGACGTGGGGGTACAGCAACACCAACTATGTCCTGGCCGGCCTGATCGTCCAGAAGGTCACCGGCCGCCCCCTCGCCGAGGAGATGGACCGGCGCATCATCAAGCGCATCGGTCTGCGCCACACCTACTTCCCCGCCCCCGGCGAGATGACCATCCGAGAGCCGCACCCCCAGGGCTACCACCGCAACCCGGCGGACGGACCGCTGCGCGACTTCACGGAGATGGACCCCTCCGCAGGCTGGGCCGCAGGCCAGTTGATCTCCACCAACTCCGACCTCAACCGCTTCTTCACCGCGCTCCTCGGCGGCCGCCTCCTCCCGGCGGCCCAGCTCGCCGAGATGCGCACGACCGTCCCCGCCGGGACCTCCGGCCTCCGCTACGGGCTGGGGCTCACGAGCAGGCCGCTGTCGTGCGGCGGCGTCTACTGGGGCCACGGCGGCGACATCGCGGGGTACGAGACCCGGGGCGGTGTCACCGACGACGGCCGCGCCGCCAACGTCGCGGTCACCAGCATCCCGACGGACGAGGCGGCCACGCAGCACGTGAAGGACGCCGTGGACAGGGCCCTGTGCGGCTGAATCACGCGCCCGGCAACCCGGCAACCCGAACGACGATCCAACGATTCCTCAGGAGTTGACTCATGCGTGGACAGACACGGCAAGGGCTTCGCTCGCCGGGCCGGCAGCAGGGCACGCGGCGACGGGCCCTGCCCGCCGCGGTCGCGGTGGCCATCGGCGTCATGACGCTGGGTGCCCTCGCCCCGCCCGCCGCCTCCGCTGCTGCCGCCGCCAGGCCGGACGCCGTCCAGCAGAGCCTGAACGCGCTGGTGCGCGACGACGGGATGCCCGCCGCGCTGGCGAGCGTCAAGGACCGTGACGGCCGCACCCGGACCTACACCGCAGGGCTCGGCGACCTGGCCACCGGCGCACCGGTACCTGTCGACGGGCAGGTGCGGATCGGCAGCAACACCAAGACCTTCGTCGCGGTCGTCGTCCTCCAGCTCGTCGCGGAGCGGAGGGTGGACCTGGACGCCTCCGTCGACACCTACCTGCCCGGCCTCGTCCGCGGGGAGGGGATCGACGGACGGCGCATCACCGTCCGCCAGCTCCTCCAGCAGACCAGCGGACTTCCCAACTACAGCAATTACCTCGGGGACGACGTCCGGTACTACGCCCCCCGAGAACTGCTCGCCACAGCCCTCCAGCACCCGGCCGACTTCGCCCCCGGGACGAGTTGGAAGTACAGCAACACCAACTACGTGCTCGCCGGCCTGATCGTCCAGAAGGTCACCGGCCGCCCCCTGGCCGAGGAGATCGACCGGCGCGTCGTCCGACGCGCCGGGCTGCGCCACACCTACTTCCCCGCCCCCGGTGACGCGAGCATCCGGGAGCCCCACCCCCACGGCTACTACCGGGAGTCGGCGGACGCGCCGCTGCGCGACATCACGGAGATCGACCCCTCCTGGGGCTGGGCGGCAGGCCAGATGGTCTCCACCGGCTCCGACCTCAACCGCTTCTTCAGCGCACTCCTGGCCGGTCGCCTCCTGCCCTCGGCCCAGCTGGCCCAGATGCGCTCCACCGTCCCCGCCGAAGCGACCTTCGGCCCCGGTGCCCGCTACGGACTTGGACTTGTCAGCAGGCCGTTGCCGTGCGGCGGCCTCTCCTGGGGCCACGGCGGCAGCTTCCCGGGGTACGAGACCCGGGGCGGCGCCACCGACGACGGCCGCGCCATCAACGTCGCGGTCACCATGCAGCTCACCGACGAGGCGGGCCGGAGGAATCTCGAACGCGCCGTGGACACCGCCTTGTGCCGCTGAAACCCCGCCGAGGGCGTTCCGTGAAGCAGAACGACCGACGCCGCGAGTTCAAGAACACCAAGTCGCGTGCCGGCCGCCGCAGCATCGGGCTTCGGGACCCGATCATCAAGCTCCTCCGGGAGCACCAGGACGCCCAGGCGTGGGAGCGGAAGCAAGCCGGGGACGAGTGGGAGGACAAGGGGTGCGTCTTCGCGCAGCCAACTGGGGCCCGCTCATTCCGAATACCGACTACCAGTACTGGAAGAAGCTCTGGACGACGCGGGCGTGCGGGACGGCCGTCTTCATGACGCACGCCACAGCGCCGGGACCATGCTCCTGCTGCTGGGAGTCCCCGATGTGGTGGTCGACGCGATCACGGGCTGGGAGCCCGGCGGCTCGGCGCGGATGCGCGCCGGGTACCTGCACGTCACCGGTCCCATGCTGAAGAACGTTGCCAAGCAGGCCGGTGACGCAACCGAGGAGGCAGGCCCCGACACCGGCTCGGACCCCGCAGAGCGGGCCGCAGACCCCAACTGAGACGGAAACTGAGACCACGAACGTCGAAGGGCCCCACAGCAAGCTGCGTCAGCCATGCTGATCAATGCTGGGCTTCATGGTCACAAATACGCCATCGACGCTGCCGTGGCCGAGATGGCGCTGCGGCAGCGCCGCCCGGTCGTCATGCTCACCTCGGACATTGACGACATGACGAAGCTGTGCGGCGACAGAGTGCGCCTCGTCGCCGTGTAGTCGATGCCCAAGACCTGAACGTCAGGATGCAAGGTCGGCCCGTACGTCTTGTCTCGGCGCGGCGTAGCCGGCTCGGTGGACCAGCCGGTAGTGTCCAGGGCCGCGAGCGGTGGCGTGGCCGGACGGCTCGTCCTTCATGGTGCCGTGAGGCGCAGCAGCCGCGCGTTGGCCTCGTCCGGTGCGAAACGGTCCGGGGCGAATTCCGTGGCGGACCGAAGTCCGAGCCGCACCAGCATGGCGTGGTGTTCCTCATGTGCCGGGTCGGCGAGGATCACTTTGAGATCGCTGTAGCCGGGGGTGCCGCCGCAGTCCTCGGGCGGGCACGTCCCGGCACCGTCCATGCAGTACGGATAGTGAAGCCCGGCTGAGGCTGTCTGGACCTGCTCCACGGTGATGAGGTGCTTCCAGGAGTCCCCGAAGTCGTACGTGTACACGAAGTGGGCGCCCGGTTTGAGCAGGGCGGCCAGTGTGGCGGTGCGCTCGTCGCGGAATCCGAGTTCGCCGCCGGGACAGCCGTACTGGACACCGTCGATGGTGAACGCGTGCATGTGGCAGTTCTGCCAGCCCATCGCGTCCTGGATCACGGAATGAAGCCGGTCCAGGCGGATCGCGGCGGGCACCAGCAACTGCCGCCAAACCGGGGGGTCGTCCACGTCGGCGAGCTCGACGAGGATCCGCAACACCGCGTCGCCGGGCTCGGGCTCGCCGCGCATCCGGGCCGTCTCGGTACGGCCGTCCGCCGTCAACTCGGCGCATTCATCGGCGAGATGGACAGCGCCCAGGGAGACCAGGGCCTTCAGGACCCGTTGGATGTCGTGGTCGTTGGCGGTACGCAGATGCCCCAGACGGTCGGGAGACAGGTCGTCGAGCACGTACAGCGGGCTGACCGCCTGCCACACCACCTTGTACAGGTCGCTGAGTGGCACCGGGACGGTGGTCGCGTACAGCCGCTGCAGCAACGCCCGCAGACCCCGGCCGTACTCGTGCGAGAGTAGGGATTCCAGCCAGCCGGAGACCGTCACAGCCGGGCCGATGCGCGGCAGTGCGGCGAACAGCGTGCCACGCAGCTCGTCGGGGCGGTCCAGCAGCCTGGCGTTCTTCTTCACCGGCAGCAGGCGCCCGCCCGCGGTCCGCAGCAGTCGTGCTGCCTTCGCCCACTCGACCAGCAGTGTGAGGTGGTACAGCTCCTCGCTGGTTTTCGTCTTGAACGTACGGTCCCCGATCACCGGGTCCATCCGGTCGCCGGTGTCCAGAACCTCCACCAGTGCTCGCGCGTCGGCAAGCGTCACACGGCCGGTCTGGGTCAGCTTGCGGCCCGCGCCGACCCAACCGACCAGCGCTCGCACCTGCTCGACGGTCCCGCCCACTGTCTCACCCACGCCGACCTGCCTTTTCCGGTTCGTATCCCGTATCCCGTATCACCCGAACCCAGGATGGCAGCACCGCCGGCGCACCCTGTGCTTCGCATGGGGCGACACGGAGGTGCCAGACTGTGACGGTGACAACACGCGACGAGGAACTGCTGGCCCGGGTCCGGGAGATGAGGGAACGCGGCAGCGGTCCGAAGCAGATCGCGAAGGCGCTGTGGCTGCGTCCGGCCCAGGCCACCGCGCTGGTCAGACGGGTCGCCGAGGCGGCACTGGCGAATATCGCGCCGGATGAGCGGCCGGTGGTGGGCTGCTGGGTCAACGCGGGCTGGAGCGCGGGACTGGACATGGCCAAAGCCCCGGACTGGGCGGCGGCCGACCCCCTCGGCCAGGAGCCGGACCCGGGAACGGGCGGCTTCGCCCAGATTCTCCTGGCCCGCCAGGAACGTGCCAGCAGGGTGACAGTCACCGGGTTCCTGGTGGACGTCTACTGCCTGGGAGTCAAGAACGTCACCGACCCCGAGGCGATGGGGACCGGATCCCTGACCACCTACGTACCGATGTACTACTCGGCCTTCGATCATCGGCCGCTGCCGATCGACGTGGAGCAGGCGCAGACGATCGTGCACGATGCGGTCGCCTACGCCCGCGGTCTTGGCTTCGAGCCCGCGGGCGGCTTCGCGGACGCAGCAGTGCACCTGGGTGCCCCGCCCGGCGACCGGCCCGTCATCGGCTTCGGCAGGGACGGCAAGCCGTTCTACTGCTCCGGCCCCTACGACAACCCGCGCGAGATGGTCCAGACCCTCGAGCGCACCTGCGGTCCGGGCAACTACGACTACGTTGCCCATCTGTAGGAACGGGACGCGAGCGGCACGAAGCGGGGAGCACGAGCAGTGATACCGGTCGAACAGCAAAAGGAGCCCAGCGGCGCTCCACGGGTCCGGCGCACCGAGCACGAGGCGCAGGTCAACCTGCTGGCGGTGCTGCGCCTGTGTATGACGCAGAAGCTGCGGTGCAGCGAAAAGACCCGCCGCCCCAGCACCGCCACCGTCTCGGCGGTCGCCGACGTCCTGGACGGCGGCGACTTCTATCCGCACGACGCCATCGCCGCCTTCGCCTGGCCGATGCTGCTCCAGGCAGGCGGCCTCGCCCAGCTCACCGGCGGTCGGCTCGTGCTGACCACGCGCGGACGGGCCGCGCTGACCCGGCCACCGCACCTGACCATTCCTCAGCTGTGGCAACGCTGGCTGAACAACAGCCTCCTGGACGAGTTCTCCCGCGTCGAGGAGATCAAGGGACAGCGCTCGGCGAACGTCCTGAGCGCCGCCAAACCGCGCCGCAAGCTCGTCGGCCAAGCGCTGGCCGGCCTCACCCCGGGCGAGTGGATGTCCATCGACGGCCTGTTCACAGACATGCGCGCGGCCGGACTGGATCCAGCCGTCCACCGCAGTGAACGCGCCCTGTGGAAGCTGTACCTGGAGGATCCGCAATACGGCAGCCTCGGCTACGACGGCCACCACGGCTGGTCCCTCCTCCAGGGCCGGTACACCCTGGCGGTGCTCTTCGAGTACGCCGCCACGCTCGGCCTCATCGACATCGAGTACGTCCCCCCGGCGGGCGCCCGCGATGACTACCGGGACAACTGGGGTGGCGACTACCTCGACCAGCTCAGCCGCTACGACGGCCTGTCCGCACTCCGCCTCAATCCCCTGGGCGCCCACGCCGCCGGCCTCACGGGCGACTACGCCCCTGCCCAAGACCCCGGCTCGGCCGTCCCGACGGGCAGCGTCACCGTCCTGGCGAACTTCGACATCGTCGCCCTCGACGGGCTGCCCTCCGCCGACACACTTCTCCTGGACGCCTTCTCCGACCGGAAAACCGAACGGGTCTGGACGCTCACCACCGCTTCTCTTCTGCACGCCCTCGACCGCGGGCACACCCTCGACGAGCTCCGTGGCTACCTGGACCAGGCCGCCTCGCACCCCGTGCCCCAGACCGTCACCACCCTGCTCGATGACACTGGCCGTCGCACCGGCCGACTCCGCGATGCAGGTCAGACCCATCTCATCGAATGCGCGGACGAGACACTGGCAGCCCTCGTCGTCAGCGACCGCCGCCTGCGCGTGCTGTGTACCCGAATCGGCGAGCGCCACCTTGCGGTCTCCCCCGACCGTCTGCCGGCGTTCCGCAAGGCCGCCCTGGCCCTGGGCTACCCGCTGGCCTGATGGCACGAGGAGAGCCGCTTCGGGGCCCCTCTGGCCGAGGCCGGGCCGCACGTCGTTGAGTGACCACTGATTGTCGGCAGAGGGCGCGTTCGCCGTATGGGTTAAATGTCTTGAATGTCGGAAATAACCGAGACCAAGACTGAGACCACCAACGTCGAAGGGCCCCACCGCGAACGGTGGGGCCCTTCAACGTATTGCCCGGTGAGAGCAATGGCGGAGGATACGAGATTCGAACTCGTGAGGGGTTGCCCCCAACACGCTTTCCAACTGTGCGAGTGGCTGTTCGTGAGCGGGGTCTGTCAAAGGAACGGTGTAACTCAGGTTGTTGGAGTTACTGACGGGCTGCGGAGAGGCGGCCGTCGAAGGTGATGTCGAAGGCGTTGAGTGCGGTCTTCCAGCGCATGGTCCAGCGGGCCTGGCCCTTGCCGGTGGGGTCCAGGGACATGATCGCCATGTAGACGCACTTCAACGCGGCCTGCTCGTTGGGGAAGTGGCCGCGGGCCTTGACCGCCCGGCGGATCCTGGCGTTCACGGACTCGATCGCGTTCGTCGTGCACACGATGCGGCGGATCTCGGTGTCGAAGCGGAGGAACGGGGTGAACTCTTCCCACGCGTTCTCCCAGAGCCGCACGATCGCCGGATACTTCCGGCCCCAGGCGTCGGCGAACTCGGCGAACCGCTCGAGGGCGGCCTCCTCAGTCGCCGCGGTGTAGACGGGCTTGAGGAGTTTGGCGATCTTGTCCCAGTCCTGGCGGGCGGCATAGCGGAAGGAGTTCCGCAGCAGGTGGACCACGCAGGTCTGCACGACCGTGCGGGGCCAGACGTTCTCAACGGCGTCGGGCAGGCCCTTGAGCCCGTCGCAGACGAGCATGAGGACGTCGTTCACGCCGCGGTTCTTGATCTCGGTGAGGATGTGCATCCAGTGTTTGGCGCCCTCGCCGCCGTCGCCGGCCCACAGGCCGAGGATGTCCCGCCGGCCTTCGGTCGTGACCGCCAGGGCCACGTAAATGGGCCGGTTGGCGACCGCGCCGTCGCGGATCTTCACGTGGATGGCGTCGATGAAGATCATGGGATAGACGGCGTCGAGGGGCCGGTTCTGCCACTCTGCCATGCTCTCGAGGACCTTGTCGGTGATCGTGGAGATCGTCTGGCGCGATACGTCGGCGCCATAGACCTCGGCCAGGTGGGCCTGAACCTCACCGGTCGTCAGGCCCTTGGCCGCGAGCGAGATGACCATCTCGTCCACGCCGGACAGACGCTTCTGCCGCTTCTTGACAATCTTCGGCTCGAAGCTGCCTTCCCGGTCTCGGGGCACGACTATCTCGACCGGGCCGACATCGGTCAGCACGGTCTTGGCCCGGGTGCCGTTGCGTGAGTTACCGCCGTTCTTCCCGGCCGGATCATGCTTGTCATAGCCGAGGTGGTCGGTGATCTCGCCCTCGAGAGCGGACTCCAGGAGCCGCTTGGTCAGCTGCTGGAGCAGCCCGCCCTCGCCGGTCAGCTGAAGGCCCTCGGCCTGAGCCCGTCCCACCAATTCATCGATCAGCCGGTCGTCCACAGACTTCGCCGGCACCGTCTCAGACGGCTCGACGGACTCGGCCTCGGTCACGTTATTGCTGGTCATCGATGCATCTTCCATGATCGGGAGTTACACCGAACGTTTTACAGTCCCGGTTCCGCCGAGGATTGAGGAAGAGGAGGTGGAGCCGTACGACATCGAGGAGGTGCAGCGTCTCCTCTCCGAGGCCGCCAAGCTCCGGAACAGCGCCCGCCGGTCGATCGCGCTCGCGCTGGGGCTGCGGCAGGGTGAAGCGCTCGGGCGGCGTGGGCGGACCTCGATACCAGCAGCGGTGTCCTGCGCGTCAGGAAGAACCGTCTGAGGCCGAAGTACCTGCGCGGGTGCGGGGGCGACTGCGGTACGAAGCCGGGCTACTGCAAGAAGCGGGTCAGGAAGAACGAGGACACGGCCAACACGAAGTCGCGTGCCGGCCGCCGCGTCATCGGTGTCCCCGACGAATTGGTGAGGCTGCTGGAGCTCCACCGCAGAGAGCAGGCACGCGAGCGAGCGATTGCCGGGCAGGACTGGCGTGAGTCAGGGTTCGTGTTCACCTCCCCCGTCGGCGCGCCATTGGTGCCGAGCACGGACTATGACGCGCGGAAGCGGCTGCTCGCCGATGCGAAGGTGCGGGACGGGCGCTTGCATGATGCCCGGCACGCCGCGGCAACCGTTCTGCTCATCCTCGGTGTCCCCGAACGGGTTGTGATGCAGATCATGGGCTGGTCGTCCACCGCGATGGCGGCGCGGTACCAACACGTGACGGGCGGCATCCTCGCCGACGTTGCGCAGCGGGTCGGGGGGCTCATCTGGGAAGTGGCCAACGACGCTGACGGCAGCGGCGCGGAGGGCTCCGAAGAGTCTCGTTGAGACTGCAGATGAGACTACGAACGTCGAAGGGCCCCGCAGCAAGCAGCGGGGCCCTTCGACGTATTGCCCGGTGAGAGCAATGGCGGAGGATACGAGATTCGAACTCGTGAGGGGTTGCCCCCAACACGCTTTCCAAATGTTCGCCTGGGTGTTCGGGGGTGGGTGGGAACGTCCTGACCTGCGGAATATTCAGACCTGGGCTGGGGTGTGAGCCCTGGTGGACGGCGGTGAATGAGACCAGAACTGAGACCAGGACGCGGGCCACGCCGCTGAAATGCGTGCCAGATCTGTCGTGCCCTGAAGACGCCATAGATATCGGGACGGACGGCCGCGATGAGGGCTCTCAACTCCTCCTCAGCTGCCGACGCAGAGGGCGTGGACGTGCAAGGGGAGATGGGGGACGGCTCCCGCCCCACTGGCAAGCGCGTCCGGGGCGAGCGCTCTTGGCCCAGACGGTCTCGCCCCGGGGGCGCTCGAACTTAGGGCTGGTCGTGTTCTGTCGGCTCCTGCTCCGTGTCCAGCCGCCGCCACAACCGTTCCGCAATCTCGACCAGTGTCCCCTCCCCGGGTATTTTCCACTGCTTGGGTCCTTGCACAGCACTCCACTGTTCCCGCCATTCAGCCTGCTGCCAGATGCGATTCACCAGCCCACTCGGCGAGTAGCGTCGGCCATCAGCCTCCCAGAGGATCGGCGCTTTGCGGTCGTTGAGCCAGGTGCCCCGCCGTCGGCGCGGGTCTTGGTCGAGCCAGGCGCCGATGGCCCGCTCTTCGGTGTCACTGGGCGCGTAGGCCAGCGGCGTGCCATCGGGGATGAGGTCGTGGTCCACGAGGAGGTGAATGGTCGGGGGCCGCTTCGCACGCTTCTTGCTGGCTGCCATCACAAACGCCGAGAGGTCAGGGGCATCGCTCCCTGCGTCGAGCGTCAGCAAGACCGCCTGGACAAGCTGTCGGGACTTCTCCTCGCTGGCAAAAGTACTCGTGATGTAGCTCTTGTTGGTGAAGAGTTTGTCAACCATGCCGATCAGGCTGGCCAGGACGCGTTGTACCTGGTCAGGCACGCCTTGTAGAATCGTGTCCCAATCGCTGTCGGGTTCTTCAATCACCTCGCTGCCTATTCGCTGGAACACCACATGGGCGGCCAGTAGCGCCCCACTGTCCGCGATGGACGCCGCCCTCCCCGATAGCGCCGACCGGAGCTTCGTGAGCTCGTCCCGGATTTCTCGCAGGACCTGTACTGAACGCCAGATCTGGTAGGCGCTTGCCTGTTGCCCGAATAGGCGGGTATAAGCGCCGTCAGCGCCTTCCTTCCAAAGAGCCTCGGTTGACCCCTTGACCCGGACTGCGAAGGTGGGGTCCCGATACGCGCAGGCGAGAGCGGTGGCCGCCTCGGTGACCGAGCAGCCAGAATCAGGAGCCGGGTCCATTTCTCCGCGCCGGAAGACGTACTCCTTGTCGAGTGAGAGCTTGAAGTCCTTCTGGATCTCGCTCTGGACCGGATCAATAGCGATAAAGTCCCGGCGCTCCATGTGGTTCTGGGTGTTGGTGGCTTTGGTGACACTTTGT
Organism: Streptomyces sp. NBC_00984; assembly: GCF_045162475.1. Lineage (NCBI taxonomy): Bacteria > Bacillati > Actinomycetota > Actinomycetes > Kitasatosporales > Streptomycetaceae > Streptomyces > Streptomyces sp. NBC_00984. The sequence goes on along the minus strand of NZ_CP108734.1, from coordinate 4,345,219 downwards.
GCGAACCCCTCAGGCGTCCCCTCTACAGAGACGATCCGCACGGAGACGTAGGCTTCGGCCACTGCGTCCGGGTCCTTCTCGAAGGCCCGGTTGGCTGAGGTGACGGTCTGTGCACCGTTCACGACGCTCGCGTTGCGGAGAGTCAGGGAGATGGGTGCTCCGGTCGCCCGCTTCGCAAAGAATTCCCGCTCGATGGTGTCGCACTGCACCGTGATGCCGTTGTGGCGGTAGAGGAAGCCGTCAGGGTCCTCCAACATGCTGTCGACCAAAGTCTTGTTGACTCCCGTGAGCCCGAGCGACTTGCGGACGTTACGGTCGTAGAGCCGCTCGCCGTTGTCCGCGTACCACCGGGCAAGCTCTGCGGCGCTCACCTCACCAACGATGGCCTTGTAAGGGGTCTCGCGGTCGTGCCAGCCCTCGGTCATCTTTGCGGTCACACTGATGGGCTCTGGCTCCAGCTCTTCCCGAATGGCCCGGTGGAAGTCAGCCTGGTCCACCACTCGGTATTCGACGGTACGGCCGAGTCCCCCGAATTCACGGGCTGCCTCATCCAGGATGTTGCGTGTCTCCGGTGAAAGCTGGCCGTCCCCCATCAGGGCGACGACTAGGTGCACTTTACAGGTGGGCAGTTTGAGGACGCCGTGCACCCGGTCCCCGAGCAGCCGCAGGCGTTCATTGAAGTGGTCGAAATCCCGGTTATCGAGCTTCTTGAGGCCGTGGATGAGCTTGAGTGCCGCCTCAGTGTTGAAGCCTGCTGTCCCCGAGTTCTTCCATTTAGCCTGGATTAGCCAGAGTTCCGTCCCGGAAGCGGAGAAGGCCACGGAGTCGATGCCGAAGTCGGCTCTGCCATCGATTACCCCAGCGGCCGCCTCGTCTGAGGTGCAGTCGGTCAGAATGCGAGCTGCCCTCGCCGAGACGGCTCGGGATAAGAGAGCGGTTTCCCGCTCCGTAGGATCCTTCTTCTCGAAGTCGTCCATGGAAATCCGGTCAGTGAACTCCCTCAGCAGGGCCTCACGAATCTGCCGAACCTCCAGTGGCATCGCCTGCGTGCTCTTCCCCATCCCCGCCCCACCACTCCCCTGGTCTCGCTCTGACCACCCAGCGTACCCAGGTGATGCAGAGGGTGGTGGTGAAGCCTGTAGCGCATAGGAGTTCCGGGCCGAGGGGTGCACTGTTGTACTTCACGGCCGCGCGTTCCACTACGACACGCTGATGGACGGACCGCCTGGCGAGTTCGCCCCTGCGCCGCTGCTGACAGCACCTAACCGATCGCGGACTGAGGGACGCCGGGCATGGACTGACTTTGGCCCTTGTTGGGCATCGAACGGGCCATGGACGAAACGATGCTGGCATGGGCGAGGCAGGTAGCCGAGAACGAGCTCAGCGACGTGCTGCCCCGACGGTGGGCGCATTCGCAGGGCGTGGCGGCGCGTGCCGCCGGGCTCGGCCCGGCCCTGGCAGGGAACGCTGAGCTGTTGTTTGCCGCAGCAGTGCTGCACGACGTGGGCTACGCGCCCCGGCTGGCGGAAACCGGCTTTCACCCGCTCGACGGGGCGCGGTTTCTCCGAGACGAGCATGGTGCTGATGAGCGGCTGGTGCGCTTGGTGGCGAACCATTCGTTCGCGCTGCTTGAAGCCGAGGAGCGCGGGTTGATGGAGGTGCTGGAGCGCGAGTTCCCGTTGTTGGATGAGGCTCTGCTTGCGGATGCCCTTGTGTACTGCGACATGACAACCACACCGGATGGCAAGGTCACTTCGACCGATGCTCGCCTGGCCGAGATCGCCAGCAGGTACGGACCCGACAGCCTGGTGGGGCGTTTCATCCGTCGGGCGGCGCCGGACGTCCTTGCAGCCGTAAGCCGGGTGGAGTCGGCGTTGGCAGATCAGCCCAAGTAGGGGTAAGTGCCGGCCAGGTAGTCACCGATCTGTTGGCGCATGCTGGGGTGGATGTCGTACTGGTCCAGGTGGTCTGGCCGGACGTAGCGGACGCCGTCGGCTTCGTCGTTGATGGTGGGCTCACCGCCTACTGGGCGGCCGATGTAGGTGTTCTCGTACTGCTGGCGGATCTCGCCGTCGGTGTAGGCCACGATGTGGTTCGGGTTCGTGTAGACCCCCAGGAAGCCGGTGATCTCGGCGATGATCCCAGTCTCTTCCAGGCACTCCCGCACCGCGCACTGCGCCGCCGTCTCGCCGATGTCCTGGGCTCCTCCGGGCAGGGCCCACTGGCCGGTGTCCCGGCGGCGTTGGAGCAGTATGGCGCCGTTGTCGTCGACGACGAGCAGGTTGTTGGCGGGGATGAGCGTGTTCGCCTTGGGGGCCTTGGGGTCGTTGTAGTACTCAGTCCTGCCCATGTGGCGAGGGCCCCTCCTGGTCGGGTGTCCAGGGCCGTGCGGTGGCCCAGACAGCTTCGAAACTCTGAGCGTAGTTGTCGAACCAACCCGCCGTGTCTGCTCTGTGGAGATGGAGGAGGGGGTTGGCGCTGGCCGGCTGGCCCCAGACGTGCGGGTTGATCAGAAGGTCATCGTCGTACCGGAACATGGAGGTGTAGAGCGTGGTGTCGTGCAGGCGCACCTCGCAGCCGGCCTCGGACAACAGGGGCCGGTAGTAGGTGAGGGAGGCGCGGATTTTGGCGGCGAGTGTGTCGCCAATTCCTTCTTCGTGGCCCCGGATTGCTACGGCCTGGCCCTTCGAGTCGCCGAAGCAGAGCCGCACTCGCACCCCGCTCGATGCGCGCTCGGCGAGCATCTTGGCGACATGAGGGTTGGACTGGGCGAAGAAGGTGCCGGAGAAGACGAGGACGCTGATCTGCTCCTGGGCGCCATTGAGTAGCGACAGCCACGTGTCTCGCGGGACGCTCGCCCGATTCTGGTAGGTCCCGACCAGCTCCTGCCCTGACCCTGCGAGCTGCTGCGGAGTGCTCGGCACCGGTGCGGGCCAGAGGAACAGTTCCTCGACCCGTAAGTGCTTGGCGACACGGAAGCGGTGGCGAGGATGGGGAACGCGCCCGCCGAGCCACCGGCCAACGGTCTTGGGGTCCACCTCGCAGACTTCGGCGAGTGACTCAGGTGGGATTCCGCGCTGGGCGAGCACGGAGTGCAATCGCTCGTTCACAGGTGCCATACAAGCCGAGGCGGCCAGGAGCGGCAAGGACGTTTCGGGACGTTCCACAGAAGGAAGGGGGCCATGACCGCTGTATTTACGCTGGATGCATGGAGCTCATCGTCCTGTGGGACATCGACCACACCCTCATCGAGAACGCCGGGGTCAGCAAGGAGATCTACGCCGCCGCGTTCACGGCCCTGGCGGGAAGGACGCCCGCGGGGCCGGCGCGAACGGAAGGGCGTACGGACCGGCTGATCATGCGCGACATGTTCCAACGGAACGTCCTGGCCGAGCCGGACTGGACCGCTATCGAGGGGGCGCTATCCGCCGCAGGGGAAGCACGTCTCCACGATCTCAGCCGACGGGGGACAGCCCTGCCCGGCGTGCGGGAAGTCCTGAAGGAGGTTTCCGTACGCAGCAGTTGGGTGTCGTCGGTGCTCACCGGCAATATCGCGGACAACGCCCGCGTGAAGGTCGCGGCCTTCGGCCTTGATCCCCTCCTCGACCTGCCGGTTGGCGCTTACGGGGCCGATGCCCTTCAACGCCCCGACCTGGTCGCTGTCGCCCGGGAGCGTGCCCAGCGGCTGCGGGGCGCCCCGGATGGCGTGCCGGTCGTGCTTGTCGGAGATACCCCGAGGGACGTGGAGGCAGCCCTCGCTACGGGCTCCGAGATCATCGCGGTTGCCTCCGGCGTACACAGCACCGAAGAACTGGCAGACGCCGGTGCCCGCACGGTTCTGCCCGATCTGATGGACACCGGCCGTGTACTCGGGATTCTGGACGCGCTCTCCGCCCGCTGAAAACGTCCCAGGACGTCCTCGGAGCGTCCCGATACGCGGTGACGAGGTCCGTATCCACCCCGCCAATATCAGGTCTCCCACCAGGCAAGCGCCCGAAGGAGACCCTCGTGATCAGCGAAGTCACCGGGATCCGCAGGATCCGGATGCTGTACCTGCAGCTGCTCTACCGCTGCAACTTTGAATGCCTGCACTGCTTCCACGGCCAACGGCTCCAGCACGCCGACGCCTTCACCGCAGACGAGGCGATCAACCTCCTCACGCTGATGCGTGACCAGTACGGCACCGAGGCCGTCACCCTGCTTGGGGGCGAGCCGTTCGTCTACCGCGACCTCACCCAGGTCGTCCGGTACGCCAAGCGGGACCTGGGCATGCAGGTCGAGATCTGCACCAACGGCTACCGGATCGAGCGCCGGCTGACCGAGATCGCCCCCGACCTGGACCTGCTCCGGGTATCGCTGGAGGGCATCGGCACGACCAATGACAAGATCCGCAAGTTCGGAAGCTACCGGAGTGCCCTGAGCGCCCTCGAAATCGCTCAGCAACTCGGCGTCCGGGCCGGCGCGACCATGACGGTCACCTCACGCAACATCGACGAGGTCCTGCCGCTCGCCCGCACGTTGCAGCACCACGGGGTGGAGCAGCTGAAACTCCACTGTCTCCGGCCGGTCGGCAACGCAGCGGATCACCCCGAGCTCCTCGTGAACGACGCCACGGCCTACACCCGTCTGCGGGAGGGCCTGGCCTCGGCCGAGCTGGACATTGAGGTGATCCTCGACGAGGACCTGTCCGAGCTGGGTGCGCCGGATGCCTGCCTCCCTGCCGGGGGCCCTGTGGAGATCGAGCGGATTGAGGCCGACCCGCGCGGCGCGCTCACTATGTCCTGCAAGGCTGTCGGCAAGGACTCGCACGCCTTCTGGTACGACAAGCTCGCCGACCACATCGCCCACCGGCCTTCCGCCACTGACGAACTCACCCTCGCGGTGCCGGACGTGGTGTACGGACGTGTCTGACCCGGCGTCGTTCGAGAGCATTGAAGGGCTCCGCGGCACAGGCAAATCCACCCTCGCCCCCATGCTTGCGGCCGCCCGTGGCGCGGTGCTGGTCCCGACCGTGCCCCCCACCTACCAGGCACTGCGGCAGGAGGTCGACCGGCTGGGAAACGCAGAGGCACGCATGTGCTTCTACCTCTCGGCCCTGTTCACCGCCACCGATCAGATCCAGCGGTACCTGTCCGCCGGCACCCCGGTCGTCGTCGAAAGCTACTTCGCACGCTGCCTGGCCAACCACCGTGCTTTCGGAGCCGACCTCTCCGTATCCCTGCCGCCGGGCATCCCTCATCCCGTCACTCACTACCTCGCCTGCGCGGAGAGTGAGCGTCAGCGCCGACTCGCCAGGCGCGACAAGCCTGTCTCGCGTTGGGACGCCCTCGCCGAGATCACCGCAGACAAGATCACCGACGCCTACGCCTCGTTCCCGATGCACCGCGTGAACACCACCGGTCTCACCCCTGACGAGGTACTCCAAGCCGTCCTGAGCACCGCCCCGCAAGGAGAGCAAGCCAGTGCAGACACCCAGCATGTGGCGGCATACCCTCACCTTCTTCCCTCAGTTCCTCGCCGCACTGAAGGAGCGTACGGAGCCTGACTCCACCGTGACGGTCATCGGCGCGAGCGACGGCAGACTCGTCGAGCCACTGGCCGCGGCCGGCTACCGCGTCATCGCCATCGAGCGCGACCCGCTCGCCCTCCACGGTGGCGAGGTCCAGCTTCCGGGTGGCAGTACCGGTCACGCGATGGGCATGATCGAGCGCCTGAAACAGGAAGGGCTTCACGACCGTGTCCGAGTCGTGGAGGAGGACTTCCTCGCCTCCAAGCCCGACGGTGCCCCCTGTGACGCTGTCTGGACGAGCTGCTCGTGGCATTACAGTGCCAACCACCACCGGCCGTTAGGCGAGTTCGTCGACCACATGCAGCGCTTGGTCCGGCACGGCGGTCTGTTCGGCGCGGAGTTCATGATGCCCCTCACGCAACGCCACCACGTGCTGGAGCACTACACATCCCCCGAGAAGCTCCGGCGTTACTTCATCGGGGACTGGAACGTCCTGCTCACCCTGCGGACCAACGAGTTCACCGAGCAGGCGCACGTCGGACAGCTGCAGGACCACAACCACCGCATGGGCCTTCTCCTCGCCGCCCGTGCCTCCACCCCCTCCTAGAGCTACGGGAAGAAGGATCTATGAAGCACGAGTACGAAGCCAAGTTCCTGGCCGTCGACGTCGACGGCCTCCAGGCCAAACTGACGGCACTCGGAGCTGTCCAGGCGTTTCCGCGCACCCTGCTCACCCGGAAGATCTTCGAGAACGACGCCCTTGAAGGCGGCGCCTGGGTCCGCCTGAGGGACGAGGGCACGCGTTCCACTCTTACGCTGAAGCAGGTCACCGACTCCACGACGATCGACGGCACCACCGAGATCGAGACCGAGGTGTCCGACCTGCACGCCATGGCCGAGATCCTCCGCAACGTCGGCCTGCGTGAGGTGCGCTACCAGGAGAACTACCGGGAGGAGTGGCGCCTGGGCGAAGTCGCCTTCGACTTCGACACCTGGCCGGACCTCCCCACCTTCGTCGAGATCGAAGGACCCGACGAAGCATCCGTCCGACAGGCTGCAGATCTGCTCGACCTCGACTACGCACAGGCCCGGTTCGGCAGCGTCGACGAGATCTACAAGAGCGAGTCCAGCCGGGACATCCTCGCCGAACCGACGCTCCTCTTCGCCGACGCCGGCAAGCAGGAGCAGGCCGGGGCGGCTGCACAGAGCGAGTGATCTTGAGGACCGAGCGTGTTTATGGAACTGGCCGTGACGCCGCGGGTCATACCCGGCGTCGACGAGTTCGCCCGCGGCGGTCTGCCCGCAGCGGCGGACACCGACGACGGCAACACCTGGACCGATGGGCACTGCTGGCTCTACTGCGGTCAGGGCTGGACCCGCGTTCTGTGGATCGGCCCCGTCAGCGTGGCCGGCGCCCAGGCCGCCATGTACGCCTGTGGCCCGTGCATCCGGGCCCTGCAAGAGCAGGTCTGGCAGGCCATCCTCCTCCACGATGCACCGTCGTGTCCGGCCCCGTTGAGAACGTTCGCGACGGCCGAGCAACCTGGCGGACGCCGCGTTGGTAAGCATCGCGCGCGGGGCAGCCTGCTGCGTCGTGGGTGAGGACGACGGCAGAACTAAATAGCCCCGTGACGTCTCTTCACAGCGAAGGATCCGCAATCAGAAGTACGCCGACTGCTGGGCCGGTCACCACGCATGGTGACCGGCCCAGCAGCCGTTGTTGCTGCGGCGTCTTGCCGCGGGCTTCTAATGACGATGACGGCGTTGCCGATCTGCGGCTGTGGCAGGGGTCTCCGACGCGGGCTCTGGCCTTGAGGCTTGCACCATGACCGCTTTCCAATTCAATCAGCATCGGAGAGTCTGCGAGCACCGAGTAAAAGAGCGCACATCGCCGGAGGAAGAAAATATCATGCTTCTCACCTCGCGTTGAAACGGCCACATAAATAATTCTACTTCCTCGTGGGGAAATAAAAAAATAGCCAGTGTCTGTCGGCCTCTAGCAAACGCTCTACTAGACATCTCCCGGAAAGTGAGGGCGTTTCTGGGCAACCAAGGAAGCCGCGTCTCGCCCCGGCGGGAGCTGCCACTCAATTACGTGCAGGCCCGCCAACTCGATGATTTCTTCGGGCACGCCCAATCGGTACAGAGGTGTAGCTCCATACCGGTTGAGCCAAGCAACGCGTCTCGTTTTCTCGCACGAATCAAGGTCCCGCCACGAATCGAGGACCACCCCTGGAGTAATCGATGCACCCAGCGATCGCTGAAGCGCTACGTGCCGAACGAGCGGCATGTATTCCACTGGGTCTCGCGCGAGAGCGACAAGACACCAAGCCGTCGAGTCAGAAATAGATAGGCCATGAGCGTCTACGAGGCGTCGAGCCCTCCATTGCCAGAGAGGAGCGAGGAGCCACCTGGTTTGCCGCGCCCTCATTTCCGGACTCCAGAAGGCCCCGTCAAGCGCCTCACCGCGACGGAGTACGCAGGGTTGCACAGAACAAACATCAGCTCGCGCGCTCCTCATTCCCGGAGCTGGATGTTTCGAGCTGGAGCTCGCGCTTGCGCTGCTCTTCCTTCAGCCGTTCCACATAACGCGCAAATATCCGAAGCCGTTCAGCTTCAGGAAGAGGCGGCTCGCCATCCCGCCCAGCGTATTCATCGAGCATGAATTGCGAGGCGTTGTAGTGCTTCTCGATATCATCGGCCGTGGATTGCAGATTGTATCCTCGTTCGCGAAACTTGAAGTATCCGGTGACACCTGCCGAAATCCCGACGAGTGCACTGAGGGAAGCCGCAGAAAGGCGCAGCACCTGACTACTGCCCTCATTCATAGCCGCAAGCGTCGAAGTGACAATTGACCCAGTGATAATGATGCCCTGAAAGACGTTGTGAATCCGGCGATTTTTGTTCGCTGAATTTCGGTACTGATCAATCAGGTCAAGCGAGGCTTCGCGATAGATCCGAAGCCCGGAAGGGGAGTCGAGAGGCAGCTTGGCAGCGGCAGTTTGCCGATCCTGAAGCGCATTACGCAGCGCACCAGTTCGAGCAACAACCTTCTTTCGGTTCTTCCATAATGCCCACCCCATCGCTACCCAAAGGCAGTTGACGATGATGAGCCCAGCCCATCTAGTGAAGACAGGCTGCGACTTCCAGAGACCCACGATAACCGTGTAGCCGAGGAGGAACGTAAGGATTATGCCGCCCAGCAGGCAGAGAATATATATCCTTTGAAAGGTTCGCGAGGTCCTCAGGTCATCTTCGATCTCATCGAATTTCTTGACGCTGCTCCTGTATTCCTCTTGACGTCGAGCCTCATCAGCCTCAGAAATCTCATTTGACTCAACACTTCCCCAACTCACCAGCAACCCCCACTTAGTTCAAGTCGCCCCGGCGGCAGATGAACACCCGGCGGCTTTCGGTAACACGAGTGGGCGATCGTAGAGCCGACCCTTCGGACCAACAAGAGCGCCTTGCAAGCCATTACCTACGGGGGTAATCTCGCCAAGATCCGAGTGGCGAAAACTAGTTCCTCCCCCGGCAGGCGTGATCGTCAGCGATGATGAATACAGGTCAAGATCAAATTACGATGATCTCTCTCATTTTTTTCGAGAAGGGAATCTTCCCCCCCTAAGAAATCTTTTGCCGGGGCGGGCAGAAGAAGCTCCTGGTGAGACGCACCACTGGAGCGTGGCAAGCGGGGCCAAGCCGGTACTTGAAGTCGATCCGGCGGATTGCGGTCCGGGGCTGTAGGACTCCTGATGGATTGGCCGGGAGTGTGGTTGGGGCGGGCTCGTGCTGCTGGCGGGCTCTGGGACCGGGCTCTCCTTGCTGGGGTCAGCGGCGTGGGCGGCTTGGCCTGCTCGTGGAGGCTGAGGGTGTCGTGGGCGGCTGGGTATCGGCGTACGGCACGCTGAAGGCTGCTGCGGTGGTGCTTCGCAGGCGGGCTGCTTCCGCGCGGCGGTTGGGTGCGGGGTTGCGGCTGGTGTGCTGGATGCGGGTGATCAGGACGCGGGCGGGGCTGTGGGCGGTGCCGAGCTCGCGGCGGGCCGCGGCTTCCTTGAGGAGCTGGTGGGGTTTGTGGCCTCCGGCTTCGGCGTCGGCCAGGACGGTGGCGAGGGCGGGCCAGCCGCGGTCGGCGAGGATCCGCTCAGCGTGTTCGGGAACGGCAGCACGTACATCGCTCGCCAGGGTGCAACGGGTCTCTTCCATGGGGCAGCGAGCTTCGAGTTCGGTGAGCGTCGGAGCGAGTGCGTCGTCGGCTGCTGACTGGAGGTGCTGGACGGCTCGGCGGGCGGCGTCGGCCTGGTGGGCATGGCCTTTCGCCTCATGCCAGCGTCGGGTGAGGATGGCGGCCCAGACGAGTGCCGCGACCAAGGCTGCGAGCGCGCTGCCGTCGGGCCCGGTGGCGGTGTCGGCGATGTCGCGGGCTGCTGCCTGCAGAGCGTGGGCGGCGCGGTCTTCGGCCCGTACTTGAGAGCGCTGGGCACGGGCAAATGCTCGGCTGGCCGCTCGCAGTTGAGGTCGAGGCCAGCGGGGGCCATCTGGGCGGTGCCTTCGATGAGTTCACCCAGGGCCGTGATGTGCGCCTGTGCTCGTGCGTCCCCGCCGTCATCGGCGTTTGTGCCGGTGATCTCTGTGTGGAAGGTGTCGAGGGCGTCGGTGGCCTGATGCCAGGGAGCGGTGGACCGGTTGCGGCGGGCGGTGGGGTGTTCCTCGGGGGCGCTGGTCTCCAGGCGGGCTTTCAGCTTGGGCAGGGACAGGTCGGGGGCGATCTTCCCGCCGGGGTGGTAGATCTGCTCGCCGTCCTTGTTGAGGTCGCCGGGCCGGCCGACTGCGTAGCCGAGGAGGTCTCCGGATGGGCCGCGGCGGGGTTTGACCAGAATGTCGGCGGCTTCGAGGTAGGCGAGGAGTTGTTCGGCGCTGGTGGTGTGCGGGATGGCGGCGCGGATGCGGTTCTGGAGCCATTCGCGGCTGGTCTGCTCCCAGCCGAGGCGCTCGGCCTTGTGCATCTCCGCCTGGGTGGGGCGCCGGCTGGCGGTGCGGTCACCCTTCTTCAGGCGGCGCAGCCCGTAGTCCTTCTCGATCTCCCGGCACGTGTCGCCGACCCGGATACCGCTGTCGTGCAGCCTGGGGCGGCGACCGTCCTCGCGGACGGTGGTCGCGAGGATGTGGATGTGGTCGTCGGCATGACGGACTGCGATCCACCGGCACGCCAGATCGAGGGATATCGCCGGTGGGAAGGAGATGGTGATCCGCGGTGGTTACCGCCACCTCCAGGTCTGGAAATGCGTGGCCAGCAGCGAGCGCCACTGCCTGCTGACCGACGGTGCCGGTCACTGTGGCGAGGTTCACTCCGACTGGTTCGTGCCCGCCTTGTGCCTGCCGGAGAAGAAGTCGAAGACCTCGTGCTGTCGAGCGCGACGGGGGAGAGCGTGCCGGTGTACGTGCCCAATCGGGGGAGCGGTCGGGCAGGACGGCACATGTGGGTTTCGGCGACCGACTGCGAGCGCTGGCGGGAGATGGTCGGCGAGAAGACCCCTCTCCCCGAGGCGCCTGAACAGGAGGAGGACGACGAGATCACCTTCGCCGAGCAGGAGATCGACCGAAACTGCCGGGCGGGTGAGGAAGCCTGGTTCGTCAGCGACGCGCGGCCCATCCGAGACCTGGCACAGCCGACCGGCGGATTCACCCTGCCTCGGATGCCGGCGCAACGGTCAGGCAATCCCACGCTGATCTCCCCCGTCGAGAGGGCTGCCGCCTCTGCGGCGGTGGGTTGCCCGCCATGGGACCTGGGGCCGTGCGCCGGGTGCGACCAGCTGGTGCGCCGGTACGGCCGCGACGCGGCCATGTTCTGCGGCGTGTGCCGCGCGCTCCTGAACGGTCGGTAGGAGTCCGCAGCCTGCCGACGGGAACTGCAACCAGAACTGCAACCACCAACGTCGAAGGGCCCCACCGCAAGCGGTGGGGCCCTTCGACGTATTGCCCGGTGAGAGCAATGGCGGAGGATACGAGATTCGAACTCGTGAGGGGTTGCCCCCAACACGCTTTCCAAGCGTGCGCCCTAGGCCACTAGGCGAATCCTCCGCGGCAAACAATACAAGACGTTGAGGAGTGCTCGCGAACCCGTTCCCCCCGGACTCCTCCCGGACCCCCCCTCGGACTCGTTCGCGGGGGGTCCGGGCGGTGGGGCAGTGGACCGGCGGGGGTGGGGATCGGCTAAGGTGGGCGTCAGCCCCTCACGTGGCGCTATCTGACTGAACTCCCCCAGGGCCGGAAGGCAGCAAGGGTAGGTCGGCTCTGGCGGGTGCGTGGGGGGCCCTTGTGTTTCCCGGGCCTGTTGCTTTCCCGGGCCTGCGCTTCCCGGGCCTGCGCTTCCCGGGCCTGCGGTTCCTGGGGGTGCGGGGCGGCGCTTCGCACGGTCCGGGGCCGGTTGTCGGTCCGCCCGGATAACCTCGTATGTGTGTCGTCCCTTGCGCTGTACCGCCGCTACCGCCCCGAGTCGTTCGCCGAGGTCATCGGGCAGGAGCATGTCACCGACCCGCTGCAGCAGGCGCTGCGGAACAACCGGGTCAATCACGCGTACCTGTTCAGCGGTCCGCGCGGCTGTGGCAAGACGACCAGTGCGCGCATCCTCGCCCGCTGTCTGAACTGTGAGCAGGGGCCGACGCCCACGCCGTGCGGGGAGTGCCAGTCCTGCCAGGACCTCGCGCGCAACGGACCGGGGTCGATCGATGTCATCGAGATCGACGCCGCGTCGCACGGTGGCGTGGACGACGCCCGTGATCTGCGGGAGAAGGCGTTCTTCGGGCCCGCGTCGAGTCGTTACAAGATCTACATCATCGACGAGGCGCACATGGTCACGTCGGCGGGGTTCAACGCCCTGCTGAAGGTGGTCGAGGAGCCGCCGGAGCATCTGAAGTTCATCTTCGCCACGACCGAGCCCGAGAAGGTCATCGGCACCATCCGGTCGCGTACGCACCACTACCCGTTCCGTCTCGTGCCGCCGGGGACGCTGCGCGAATACCTCGCCGAGGTCTGCGGCAAGGAGAACAGCACCGTCGAGGACGGCGTGCTGCCGCTCGTCGTGCGGGCCGGGGCCGGGTCCGTGCGTGACTCGATGTCCGTGATGGACCAGCTGCTGGCCGGTGCGGGCGACGACGGTGTGACATACGCCATGGCGACCTCGCTGCTCGGTTATACGGACGGCTCGCTGCTCGACTCGATCGTGGACGCCTTCGCGGCGGGCGACGGGGCCGCGGCGTTCGAGGTCGTGGACCGGGTGATCGAGGGCGGCAACGACCCGCGCCGCTTCGTCGCCGACCTCCTGGAGCGGCTGCGCGACCTGGTGATCCTGGCCGCTGTGCCGGACGCCGGGGAGAAGGGGCTGATCGACGCTCCCGCCGATGTCGTCGAGCGGATGCAGGCCCAGGCGTCCGTCTTCGGCGCCGCCGAGCTGAGCCGCGCCGCCGACCTGGTCAACGAAGGGCTCACGGAGATGCGCGGGGCGACCTCGCCACGTCTCCAGGTCGAGCTGATCTGCGCCCGGGTGCTGCTGCCCGCGGCCTTCGACGACGAGCGTTCGCTGCAGGCCCGGCTCGACCGGCTGGAGCGGGGCGCTTCCTTCGCGACCACGGGCCCGGGGCCCGCCATGGGATACGTGCCCGGCCCGGAGGCGCCGGCCCACGCGCCCTCGCCCGCCGTGCCCACCGCACCCGTCGTGCAGCCCGGTGCGGGACCCGCCGCCGCGCGTGCGGCGGTACGGGGCGAAGCGCCCGCGCCCGCGCCGGTCCAGGCGGCGCCGCCCGCCCCCGCCGCAGCACCGACTGTGGCCCCCGCCGCCCCCGTGGCCCCGCAGCCGCCGGCCGAGGCCCCGGCTCCCGCGGGCGGTCAGCGTCCCGGTGCCTGGCCCACCGCCGCCGCGCCGGAATCGGGCCGACGCCCCGGTGGCTGGCCGACCGCTTCCGCCCCGGGCCAGTCGCCCGCACCGCAGCCCGCTCCGGCCGCCGCGCCGGTCCAGGCCGCGCCCGCGGCACCGGTGCCTGCCGCCGCCGAGGCGGGTCCGGGCATGACCCAGGGCGCCGGCCAGGTGCGGAACATGTGGCCGGACATCCTGGAGGCGGTGAAGAACCGCCGCCGGTTCACCTGGATCCTGCTCAGCCAGAACGCCCAGGTCACCGGCTTCGACGGCAGCACCCTGCAGATCGGCTTCCTCAACGCGGGCGCGCGCGACAACTTCGCGAGCAGCGGCAGCGAGGACGTGCTGAGGCAGGCCCTCGCCGAGCGGTTCAACGCGCAGTGGAAGATCGAGGCCGTCGTCGACCCGTCGGGCGGCGCCGGCGCACCCCCGCAGACCGGCGGAGGCCGCCCCTCCGCCCCGCCGCCCATGCCGCAGCATCAGGCCCCCGCGCCCCAGCAGAGTTACGAGCCCCGGCCGGCCGCTTCTCCGCACCAGCAGCCGGGTCACCAGCAGCAGCCGGCCCACCAGCAGCCGGGCGCCGCATCCGCCGCGGAGCCCGCACCGCGGTCGTACTCCGCGCCCGAGCCCCCGCGCGCGGTCGCGCCCGAGGACGACACCCCCGAGGCCGACGACCCGGACCTCGTCGACTCGGCGCTCTCCGGGCACGACCTGATCGTCCGCGAGCTGGGCGCCACGGTCGTCGAGGAGTTCACCAACGAATGACGGATAACGAATAACGGACAGCGGGGGCGCCCGGGGCGTCCGCCACGGCTCCCGCGGTGTCCACGGAGCGGCGTCCCGTCAAGGGCGCCACGCCCCGGCGGCTAGGCTGCACCCCGTGAAGGTCCTCGTCATCGGCGGCGGCGCCCGCGAACACGCCCTGTGCCGCTCTCTGTCCCTCGACCCCGACGTCACCGCTCTGTACTGCGCTCCCGGCAACGCCGGTATCGCAGAGGTGGCCGAACTGCACCCGGTCGACGCCCTCGACGGCGACGCCGTCGCGCGCCTCGCCACCGACCTGGGCGCCGAGCTGGTGGTCGTCGGCCCGGAGGCGCCGCTCGTCGCCGGGGTCGCCGACGCCGTGCGCGCCGCGGGCATCCTCTGCTTCGGCCCCTCCGGCGAGGCGGCCCAGCTGGAGGGCTCCAAGGCGTTCGCCAAGGACGTGATGGCCGGTGCCGCCGTCCCGACCGCCCGTAGCTACGTCTGCACCACCCCGGCCGAGATCGACGCCGCTCTCGACGCCTTCGGCGCCCCGTACGTCGTCAAGGACGACGGTCTCGCCGCGGGCAAGGGCGTCGTCGTCACCGACGACGTCGAGGCGGCCCGTGCCCACGCCCTGGCCTGCGACCGCGTGGTCATCGAGGAGTTCCTCGACGGCCCCGAGGTGAGCCTCTTCGCGATCACGGACGGCACCACCGTGCTGCCGCTCCAGCCAGCGCAGGACTTCAAGCGCGCCCTGGACGACGACGAGGGCCCGAACACCGGCGGCATGGGCGCGTACTCCCCGCTCCCGTGGGCCGACCCCAAGCTGGTCGACGAGGTCATGGAGTCGGTGCTCCAGCCGACCGTCGACGAGCTCCGCCGCCGCGGCACCCCGTTCTCCGGGCTGCTGTACGCGGGCCTCGCGATCACCTCGCGCGGCGTCCGGGTGATCGAGTTCAACGCCCGCTTCGGCGACCCCGAGACCCAGGTGGTCCTGGCCCGCCTGAAGACCCCGCTGGCCGGTGTCCTGCTCGGCTCCGCCAACGGCACGCTCGACGAGCTGCCCCCGCTCAAGTGGCGCGACGAGGCCGCCGTCACCGTGGTCATCGCCTCGCACAACTACCCGGGTACGCCGCGCACGGGCGACCCGATCGAAGGGCTCGACGACGTGGCGGCGCAGGATGCCCCGCACGCGTACGTCCTGCACGCGGGCACCAGGCGGGAGGGCGACACGATCGTCAGCGCGGGTGGCCGGGTGCTGTCCGTGACCGCGACCGGCAAGGACCTCGCGGGCGCCCGGGAGCGTGCCTACGCGGCGGCGGCCCGGATCCGGCTCGACGGCTCGCAGCTCCGTACGGACATTGCCCGGAAGGCCGCGGAGGGCTGAGACGGGCCGCGGAGGGCTGAGATGGGCCGCGGGATGCGGGAGACGGGCCGCGGAGGGCTGAGATGGGCCGCGGGATGCGGGAGACGGGCCGCGGAGGGCCGAAACCCGCCTCCCGTATCCGGCCTCCCGCCTTCCGCATCCCGCAGTCCCGCCGACGTGCCCGGACATGCCCCGACGCGCCGCTGCCTCAAGGACGGCGGCGCGTCAGCACCTTTACCCAAAGCCATTCCATCGAGTGACGGCTGAGCCATCCGGATGACGCCCGCCGAGGCCCCAACTAGGGTGCGGCGCAAGCATTCCGGCACTTGGCCCACTGGCATTGCGATGTCGGTGACGGGTGCCACAGTGGGGGAGTGAGCAACACCGCCGCGGGGGCAGAGGGGGTGACGTCCGGCCGTGTCCGGTATCGGTACAAGTGAGGAGCTGGGCGCGCTGAGTGCGCGTGCCCGAGCTCACGCGCTGCTGCGCATCCGCGGCAGGGCGACAGCCGTGGCGCTCCTGCCTGCGGCGGTGGCCGTCGTGCTGCTCGTGGCGGGTGCCCAGGGCCTGGCCGTGGGCAGCGGCTGGGACATGGCGCGCTGGGTCGTGACGGCCTGCGCGGTCGTCGTGCTCCTGCTCGCCGCGGCGGTCGCGGTCGCGATCGTACGGGCGAGACCGGCGGTCAGCCCGACCGTCCCGCTCCCGGAGAAGGCCGCCCCCGATCTCTATCGCCTGGTCAGGGACCTCGCCGACCGGCTCGGGGTCCCCGCGCCCTCGGCAATAGCTCTGACACCCGACTGCGACAGCTGGCTGGAGGACCGCACCCACCCCTCGGCGCAGCCCGCGGCGGACACCGGCCCGGATCCGGCGGCGCATTCCGCGGCCCGGACCCGCCGCCGGGTCCAGGCGGCTCCGGTGCTGGTCATCGGATCGCCGTTCCTGTGGTGGATGCGGGTCGCGGAGCTGCGGGCGGTGCTCGCCCCGGTCGTCGCGGGCACGGGTCCGTCCGCCCATCCCGACATAGCGGCGGCCCGCCGTTTCGTCCGGGGGCTCGACGGAGCGGTCGCCGACGCCGCCGTGCCCGTGCAGGGCCCGCTGGCCGGGGTGCGCGGAGTGCCCCGTGCCTTCGTCGGCCGGATCGCCAGGCTGCTGCTGCGCAGTTGCCGCAGCCATGCCGCAGAGATGGAGCGGAGCGTCGCCGCCGCCGCGTCGGTCCGTGCACAGGGTGTGGATTACGGTCTGCGGATCGTCGCCCAGGAGCAGGTCGGCCTCGCCTACGCGGGCTGGGACCGGCTGCTCACCCGGGTCGCCCTGCCCGCCTGGCGGATGGGCCGCTGGCCGTCCCGGCTGGACGCGGGCGTCGTGTCCGCCCTCACCGAGCTGTCCCGGCGCGACCGGCTCGCCGACGGATTCGCCTCGCGGCTCGGCGAGCGCCCCGCCTGCGATCTCCTGGAGGAGCCGGGTGCGGCCGACGAGGCGGCATCGCTGCTGGCGGCCCGGCTGTTCCACGGCGGCCCGGCCCGGTCGGGTCCGGACTGGTCGCCGGTCGACTGGCAGCAGTACCCGGAAGAGGTCGTCGACCGGAAGTGGCGCACCGAGGCCGCCCGCCTGCACCGCGTCCTCGACTCGATGAGCGCCACGCCCGCCCCGGCAGCCGCGCCCGCTCCGGGCCCGGGTCCCGACGGTCTGGACGCCGCCCACGCCCCCTCCCGTCCCGCCTGCCCCATCGACGCGGGGGTGCCCACGCTGGCCCGTGTCGTCGAGCATCTGGCAGGCCGGACCGGGGGCGGCGAGGCGCTCGCCGCCGGGATCGGTGCCGCGGTGGCCCGCGAGGAGGCGGCGGCCCAGCAGCACCGGGCCGGTGGCGCATCGCGCCCGGCGAGCGCCCCGGCCGCCATCGGCGGGGACGCCCTGGACGTCTGGGGCCCCGACCCCCTCCCGCTCTTCCCGCTCCAGCCACCCCGCACGGGTACGGAGCTGCTCGCCGACCATGTCGCGGCGATGGTCTGCTGCGCGGCGGTGGACACGGCGGGTGCGGCGCCCGGCCTCGACTGGCTCGACGGTCCCGCCCTGCTGATCGACGGCGAGCGCCGGGCCGACCTGGGCAGTCCCGTCCTCAGCCTGGTCGAGGACGGGGACGCGGAACCGCTGCGTTCCTGGCTGGACTCGATCGGTGTACGAACCGACAAACCCGTCCGCCTCGTCTGAACCACCTGCCCCCGCCGTCACACCCCAACACCCGGAACGGTACGTTCCGTTCACGTCAATTCGCGACGAACGGTGACGGGCTGCATGCGTTATGTGATGTGCTGGGGATCGACGCTGACAGTCGGCGCATCACTGTTGGCGCACTGATGACGCATGACCACTGGCGATCGACCATCGGCCATCGACTGCTGTCTCGGGGGACTTGAGGGAGGGAAACGGTATGGGGGCGGAGCAGATTCGACGCTGGGAGTCGGGTGCCCTCGCGCACGCCGTCTCCGACCCCTTCGGCCAGGGCCCCCTGCCCTGGCTGCGCGGCAGCGAGAACTACTTCGACGACACCGGGCACGTCGTCCCCTGGTACGCCGACCCCGCCCTGGCCCGCGGCTCCACCGACGGCGGCACGCGTACGGCCGACGACGTGCACCGCCAGATCAAGGGCTTCATCTCCACGGGCGCCGCGGCCCCCGGCGAGGCGATCGACTTCCACATCACCGTGGACCCGCCCCAGCAGTTCTCCGTGGACATCTACCGCATCGGCCACTACGGGGGCGACGGCGCCGCCCAGATCACCACGAGCCCCCGGCTCTCCGGCATCGTCCAGCCCGCGCCGCTCACCGCCGACCGCACGGTCTCCTGCCACCACTGGTGGCAGTCCTGGCGGCTGCAGATCCCGAGCTACTGGTCGATCGGCGCGTATGTCGCCGTGCTCACCACGGTGGACGGCTACCGCTCCCACATCCCGTTCACGGTCCGCGACGACCAGCCGGCCGATCTGCTGCTGGTCCTGCCGGACATCACCTGGCAGGCGTACAACCTCTATCCGGAGGACGGCCGCACCGGCGCCAGTCTCTACCACGCCTGGGACGAGCAGGGCTGCCTCCTGGGCGAGGAGGACGCCGCGGTCACCGTCTCCTTCGACCGCCCCTACGCGGGCGCCGGTCTGCCGCTCCACGTCGGCCATGCCTACGACTTCATCCGCTGGGCCGAGCGGTACGGCTACGACATCGCGTACGCCGACACCCGCGATCTGCACGCGGGCCGGGTCGATCCGGCCCGCTACCGGGGCCTGGTCTTCCCCGGCCATGACGAGTACTGGTCGGTGCCCATGCGCCGTACGGCCGAACGCGCCCGGGACGGCGGCACCTCGCTGGTCTTCCTCTCCGCCAACACCATGTACTGGCAGGTCAGCCTCTCCCCGTCGCCGTCCGGCGTCCCGGACCGCCTGCTCACCTGCCGCAAGCGGCGCGGCCCGGGGAAGCCCGCCCTCTGGCGCGAGATCGACCGCCCCGAGCAGCAGCTCCTCGGAATCCAGTACGCGGGCCGGGTCCCCGATCCTCACCCCCTGGTCGTACGGAACGCCGAGCACTGGCTCTGGGAGGCGACGGGCGCGGGTGAGGGCGACGAGCTCGACGGTCTGGTCGCGGGCGAGGCCGACCGCTACTTCCCGCGCATCGCACTCCCCGAGCACGAGAGCCGCATCCTGCTCGCCCACTCCCCGTACCTGGACAGCGAAGGCGTCAGGCGTCACCAGGAGACATCCGTGTACCGGGCCCCGTCCGGGGCGATCGTCTTCGCCTCGGGCACCTTCGCCTGGTCCCCGGCACTGGACCGCCCCGGCCATGTGGACCCCCGCATCCAGCGGGCCACCGCCAATCTCCTCGACCGCATCTGCAAGCGCGACTGAACCGCGCCCGGGGCCACGGCAGTCGGCGCCACGGACGCCCCCGCTCCACCCCACCGCACCCGATACGGGAGAATCGGAACGACTCCTGGATCAACCTACGCGGAGGCAGCGTGTCCGGATTTGTAGAAAAGCCCGAGCCAGTGCAGGTCCCGGGGCTCACCCACCTGCACACGGGCAAGGTGCGCGACCTGTACCGGAACGAGGCGGGCGACCTCGTCATGGTCGCCAGCGACCGCATGTCCGCGTACGACTGGGTCCTGCCGACCGAGATCCCCGACAAGGGCCGGGTGCTCACCCGGCTCTCGCTGTGGTGGTTCGACCAGCTCGCCGATCTCGTACCGAACCACGTCCTGTCCACGGAACTCCCCGCCGGAGCCCCTGCGGACTGGGCCGGACGCACCCTGATCTGCAAGTCGCTGCGGATGGTCCCGGTCGAGTGCGTCGCCCGCGGCTACCTCACCGGCTCCGGCCTCGTCGAGTACAAGGAGTCCCGCACGGTCTGCGGTCTCGCGCTGCCCGAGGGGCTCGTCGACGGCTCCGAGCTCCCGGCGCCGATCTTCACCCCCGCCACCAAGGCGGCCGTCGGTGACCACGACGAGAACGTGAGCTTCGAGGAGGTGGCCCGCCAGGTCGGCGCGGAGACCGCCGACCGGCTGCGCCGCACCACGCTGGACGTCTACGGCAGGGCACGTGACATCGCGCGCGAGCGCGGCATCATCCTCGCCGACACGAAGTTCGAGTTCGGTTTCGCTCCCACGGCCGACGGCGGCGAGGAGCTGATCATCGCGGACGAGGTGCTGACCCCGGACTCCTCGCGCTTCTGGCCCGCGGCCACCTGGGAGCCGGGCAGGGCCCAGCCCAGCTACGACAAGCAGTTCGTACGCGACTGGCTGACCTCGCCGGCCTCCGGCTGGGACCGGAAGAGTGAGCAGCCGCCGCCCGCGCTGCCCCAGGAGGTCGTGGACGTCACCCGGGCGAAGTACCTGGAGGCGTACGAACTCCTCACCGGTACGCCCTGGCAGTAGGGCCTGCCGACGGAACACGAAGAAACCCCCGGCCGGAAGGCCGGGGGTTTCTTGCTGAACCGAGCGGACGACCAGGTTCGAACTGGCGACCTCAACCTTGGCAAGGTTGCGCTCTACCAACTGAGCTACGTCCGCAAGCGCCGAAGCGCGAGGACCACTATACCCATCCGCGCTGCCGCGCGAGACGCACCGCGGCGTGGCGATTCTCCGCACCGAGCTTCGAGGCGGCCGCGGAGAGGTAATTCCGTACGGTTCCCTGCGACAGCGAAGCCCGCTCGGCGATCTCCGCGACGGGCGCCCCGTCCGCCGCCAGCTCCAGCACTTCGGTCTCGCGCGCGGTCAGCGGCGAGTCCCCGGCGGAGATCGCGTCGGCCGCCAACTCCGGGTCCACATAACGGTTTCCGGCATGCACGGTGCGGATGATCCCGGCCAGCTGCCGGGCGCTGACGGTCTTCGGCACGAAGGCCCGCACGCCCGCGGCGAGTGCCCGCTTCAGGTGTCCGGGCAGGCCGTGACTCGTCACGATCATCGTCCGGCAGCCGGGCAGTTCGGCCCGCAGTGATGTGGCGACACTCACACCGTCGGCGCCCGGCATCTCCAGATCGAGGACCGCCACATCGGGCCGGTGGGCCCGTGCCATGGCCAGCGCCTCGGGGCCGGTCGCAGCCTCCGCGACCACCACGAGATCGTCCTCCAGCGCCAGCAGCGCGGCCAGCGCGCCCCGGATCAGATGCTCGTCGTCGGCGAGCAGTACTCGTACGGCCGTCATCGTCGTTCCTCCTGAAGGGCGGGCGCCTCCCGGGCGGCAGGCGGGCTCTCATCGCGGGCCGAGGACGCCGCCGGCCCGAGCGGGATCGTCGCCGTGAGCCGGAACAGGCCGTTCCCCGCCGGGCCCGCGTCCAGCGAACCGTCGAGCACGCGAAGCCGCTCCCGCAGCCCGGCCAGGCCGGAGCCGCCCGGTTCGGATCCGTCGTCCGCCCCGGAACTCCCGTCCGGTCCCGCGGCGGCGACCGCCACCCCGTCGTTCTCCACCCGCAGCACGACCTCGTCCGCCGAGGAGCTGAGCCGGATCGTGCAGCGGCGCGGATCGCCGTGCCGCAGCACATTGGTCGCCGCCTCCCGCACGACCCAGCCGAGCGCCGACTGCACGGGCGCCGGCAGCGGGCCACCGGTGTCCCCCACCACCTCGCACTCGATCCCGGCCGCACTCAGAACTCCCCGGGCACCGGCCAGTTCCGTACTCAGATCGGCCTCCCGGTATCCCCGTACGACATCCCGTACCTCCTGCTGGGAGGTGCGGGCGATCCGCTGCACCTCGACCATCTGGTCCACCGCTTCCGGCCTGCCGCGCTGTGCCAGCTCCACGGCCAGTTCGCTCTTCAGCGCGATCACGGCGAGATTGCGGCCCAGTACGTCGTGCAGGTCCCGCCCGAACCGCAGCCGCTCCTCGGCGACCGCGAGCCGGGCCTGGAGGTCGCGGGCCTCCTCCGCCTGCCACATCACGCCCAGGCTCCAGGCACTGGGCCGTACGGAGATCAGGACGAGCATGCAGCCGAAGAGCGTCGTCGGCACCACCCCGATCAGTGTCCCGCCCCGCACTCCGACCGCGGCGAGGACGCCGACGTTCAGCGCGGTGACGGCGAACGACTGGATCAGGAAGGTGCGGACCGGGGCCAGCAGGGTCTGCGTGATCGCGAACGCAATCGGTGCGTTCATGGCCATGACGAGCAGCCCGCCGTCGTCGATCCCGTCCACCCCGGCCATCGTCGCCAGGAGCCCCAGATTCACCAGCAGCAGCACCAGCGGTGTCAGCTGCCGCCGCCGGGGAAAGACGGCGGTGCCGAGGTAGTGCGCGTACGACAGATCCACGTTGCGATTGCTCAGCAGGCACTGCGCCAGGCTCACGAGCAGCAGGGCCACGCCCAGCGCGATCGGGAGCGGCGCATGGCGGATGTCCGACTTGAAGGGGGTCAGCTGCCAGGACAGGGCGAAGATCCAGGGGATCACCGAGAGGGTCAGCCGCGTGTAGAGATCGATTCGCTCCAGCTTGCTGCGCTCCTGCCAGCTGCGGCGCCAGCCCCGTACGAGCACCGACACGGCTTCCTCCTTCAGCGTCGCGGATCCCAGCGGAACCGACGTTGCACAGCAAACACGGCGAACGCGGTCCAGGCCAGCCCCGTCAGAGCGGCCACGAACAGGTCGGAGCCGTCGGCGCCGCCCAGCCAGCCCGTCCGGACGAGCGTCATCACCCCGGTCACCGGCAGCAGCTCGCACACGGACGCCATCGGGCCGGGCATGATCTCCAGCGGCACGAAGAGCCCCGAGCCCATCATCGAGATGAAGAACAGCGGGAGGGTGGTGAGCTGCGCCGTCTGCACGGTGCGGGTCACCGCGGAGGTGGCCGCTGCCAGCGCCGTCAGCAGCACCACGCCCAGCAGCAGGCCCGCCAGCAGCAGTTCGGGCCGCTGCGGCGCGGCGAGGCCGAAGAAGGCCGTCCCCGCCACCACGATCACCACGGTCTGCGCCAGCGCCAGCGCGACCGACGGCAGAGCGGTCCCGACGAGGATCTCCCGGTCGGTGACCTCGCCGGTACGCAGTCGCTTCAGGACCAGGTCCTCGCGCCGCGCCACGTAGGCCGAGACCAGGTTCATGTAGACGGCCTGGATCAGCACGATGCCGATGCCGCCGGTGAGTGCCGCCGCGGCGACGGTCAGGCCGGACCCGTCGAGGACGGACTGCTTGAGCGTCGACTTCATGGCCAGGACCATGGCGGCGGGCATCAGCAGCGCGACGAATACCGCCGTCCGGTTACGGGCGAGCAGAGTGACTTCGGCGCGCCCGAGAGCGGTCAGCCGGCCCCGGAAGGTCGTGGTCGTCGTGCCGGTCGTCATGGTCGTCATCACGCGGCCACCTTTTCGGACTCCGACGCGCTCTGCGCGATATCGAGAAACGCCTCTTCGAGCGAGGCCGACCGGGCATCGAGGCCGAGCAGCCGGACGTCCGACTCCCTCGCCCAGGTCAGCAGTTCGTCCAGGGACTCCTGCAGCCGATGGGTACGGATCTCGATCCGGCGGTCCTCGGCGGCGGCCCGCAGCCCCAGCGGAAGCCAGGCCGCCGGTACCCCCTCCGGCAGCTCGAACCGGATGCGGGCGGGGCGGGCGGCCGTCACCTCGGCGGTGGTGCCCGCCGTCACGATCCGCCCCCGGTGCATGATCGCCAGCCGGTCGGCGAGCGTCTCGGCCTCCTCCAGGTAGTGCGTGGTGAGCAGCACGGTGGTGCCGCCGTCGCGCAGCTCGCGCACCAACTCCCAGGTGTCGCGCCGCCCTTCGGCGTCGAGCCCGGTGGTCGGCTCGTCCAGGAACAGCACCTCGGGCCGGCCGAGCAGGGCCAGCGCCAGGTCGAGGCGGCGCCGCTCACCGCCGGAGAGCTGTTTGACCCGCACCCGCGTCCGGTGGGCGAGCCCGACCAGGTCCAGCGCCTCAGCGGTCGGGCGCGCGCCGCTGGTGCAGCCCGCCCACATCCGTACCGTCTCGGTGACCGTCAGGTCGGACGGGAACCCGCCCTCCTGGAGCATCACTCCGATCCGCGGCCGGACGGCGGCGCGCTCGCGGAACGGGTCGTGGCCGAGCACCCGCACCGTGCCGACGTCGGGCCTGGCCAGGCCCTCCAGCAGTTCGACGGTGGAGGTCTTTCCGGCGCCGTTCGTACCGAGCAGAGCGAAGAGCTCGCCGCGCGCCACCGAGAAGGAGACACCGGCCACGGCCTCGAAGCCGCCCGCATAACGCCGCCGCACACCGTCCGCCTCGATCACCGCATCGCAAACGGAGGCAGAAGCGGAGGAGAGAGCGGAAGCGGAAGCGGAGGCGGAAGCGGAAGCGAACGTGGCAGATGTGGCAGATGTGGCAGATGTGGTGGATGCCACAGCCCCGTCCGCAGCCCTGCCCACGTGGTCGCTTGGAATGTCGTCGCTGGTCATGCTTGAAGACTTCCGCCGGATCGGCGTCGAGATCAGTGCGAGCTGTCATCACTGCTCATGACAAACGTCATGGCCCGAGGAGCGTGTGGGCCCGGAGAGGCCGGAGAGCCCGGAGAGTACGGGGAAAGCCGGTGGGAATACGACGAAGGCCCTGGTCAATATCGACCAGGGCCTTCATTTCGATCAAGAGCGGACGACGAGATTCGAACTCGCGACCCTCACCTTGGCAAGGTGATGCTCTACCAACTGAGCCACGTCCGCATTGCTGCCGCTCATTGTACTCCTCAAGAGGAGATCCATCGGGCGGTGCGAGCATCACTCTACCCGATCCACCGGAGTGGTCGATAAGAGCGATGCAGAGCGGGTGACAGGAATTGCACACTGCGCCTTCCCCCTGGAAGGGGGATGTTCTGCTACTGAACTACACCCGCACGCTGCGTGGGGTTCGGCTTTGCGGCCTTGCCCTTCGGCGTGCTCCAGACTTTAGCCGACCTGCGGGGGTGTTGCGCAAGTCGGTGCCCGCTGGGTGTCGTCGAAGGGTGCGCCGGCCGCTCTCGGCGAGTGCCGCGGGCGGCCGGGTCCTGGCGGCCGGTCAACTCGCTTCGCGGAAAGCCTCGTAGACCTTCTTGGGAATCCGGCCGCGGGCCGGCACCTCCATCCGGTGGGAGCGGGCCCAGGCGCGCACGGCCGCCGGGTCGGGGGCGAGTGAAGTGTGCCGGTACGACACGGGAGTCTTGCCGCGCTTGCTGGCATTTGTCTGCTTACGGCCTGCCGCCATGTACGGAGCGAGAGCCTTGCGCAGTTTCTTCGCATTGGACGGATTGAGGTCGATCTCGTACGACTTCCCGTCCAGGGCGAAGGTGACCGTTTCCGCCGCTGCTCCCCCGTCGATGTCGTCGGAGAGCGTGACCACTACGCGCTGAGCCACGGATATCGGTCCTTTCCTACGGTATCGGCGCGTCTGGCGTGCGCTGATGCCGGCCTTCCGGCTGCTAGGCGGATGCGGTGTCGACGGTTGTCGACTGTTTAGGGGCAATGCTGCATTCCCCGGTAATCATTTGTACAGCGATGGGTGCCGCATTGTGAAGCCCAGCCAATTACCTCCGCGTGTCAGCCTTCTATGTGTGCTGCTGGTGAGGATTTTTTTTGCAGGACTTTCCCCGTGTGTTGTCACGTCCGATATCTGGGCGTGATCAAGGGATCTCGATATCTACCCGCGTAGAATTTCTGGCCAGGTAGGCTGAGGGGACCTGCGGGGGTCTGGGGAGCCCCCCGGAGAAACAGCCGCACCACACCACCACCGGGAGTGCCAGTGGCACGCGTCGTAGTCGACGTCATGCTCAAGCCCGAGATCCTCGACCCGCAGGGACAGGCGGTGCAGCGTGCACTGCCCCGTCTCGGCTTCGAGGGAATCGCGGACGTACGTCAGGGAAAGCGTTTCGAGCTCGAGGTCGAGGGGCCGGTCGACGACGCCGCCCTCAGCCGCATTCACGAGATGGCCGAGACTTTCCTCGCCAACACCGTCATCGAGGACTTCACCGTGAAGGTGGAGAAGGCCGAGGAGTCGAAGTGACTTCCCGCCCGTCTCCCACCACCACCCGTGAGGGAGGCCCTTCGGGCCGCAGTAACACCCGAATCGGAGTCGTCACCTTTCCCGGCACGCTCGACGACCAGGACAGCCTGAGGGCCGTACGGCTCGCGGGCGCCGAACCCGTATCGCTGTGGCACCGCGACAAGAACCTGCACCAGGTCGACGCGGTCATCCTGGCGGGCGGCTTCTCCTACGGCGACTATCTGCGGGCCGGCGCCATCTCCCGCTTCTCGCCGGTCATGGAGACCGTCATCGAGCAGGCGAAGGCGGGGATGCCGGTCCTCGGCATCTGCAACGGCTTCCAGATCCTGACCGAGGCGCATCTGCTGCCCGGCGCGATGCTGCGGAACAACCACCTGCACTTCATCTGCCGCGACCAGAAGCTGCGCGTCGAGAACGCGGAGACCGCCTGGACCTCGGACTACTCCGCGGGCCAGGAGATCTCCGTACCGCTCAAGAACATGGACGGGCGCTACGTCGCCGACGAGCGCGTGCTCGACGAGCTGGAGGCGGAGGGCCGGGTCGCCTTCCGCTACCTGGACATGAACCCCAACGGCTCGCTGCGCGACATCGCCGGCATCACCAACGCCGCGGGCAATGTCGTCGGCCTGATGCCGCACCCGGAGCACGCCGTCGAGCCGCTGACCGGAACCGGGCGCACCGACGGTCTCGGTTTCTTCACCTCGATCATCAAGAAGCTGGTCAACGCATGAGCCTGGATACGGTCAAGCACGCGGCCGAGACCCCGGACGTCGAGCAGCCCTGGAAGGAGCTCGGCCTCAAGGAGGACGAGTACGCCCGGATCCGCGAGATCCTGGGCCGCCGTCCCACCGGCGCCGAGCTCGCCATGTACTCCGTGATGTGGTCCGAGCACTGCTCGTACAAGAGCAGCAAGGTCCACCTCAAGCAGTTCGGCGAGAAGGTCCCCGTCAACGACGCGATGCTCGTCGGCATCGGCGAGAACGCCGGTGTGGTCGACGTCGGTCAGGGTTACGCGGTCACCTTCAAGGTCGAGTCGCACAACCACCCCTCGTACATCGAGCCCTACCAGGGTGCGGCGACCGGCGTCGGCGGCATCGTCCGCGACATCCTCGCCATGGGCGCCCGCCCGGTCGCCGTCGTCGACCCGCTGCGTTTCGGTGCGGCCGACCACCCCGACACCAAGCGCGTCCTGCCGGGCGTCGTCGCGGGCATCGGCGGCTACGGCAACTGCCTGGGTCTGCCGAACATCGGCGGCGAGGTCGTCTTCGACGCCTGCTACCAGGGCAACCCGCTGGTCAACGCCGGCTGCATCGGCGTGATGAAGCACGAGGACATCCACCTGGCCAAGGCCTCCGGCCCAGGCAACAAGGTGATCCTCTACGGTGCCCGCACCGGCGGCGACGGCATCGGCGGTGTCTCGGTGCTGGCCTCGGAGACCTTCGAGTCGACCGGTCCCGCGAAGCGCCCGGCCGTCCAGGTCGGCGACCCGTTCCAGGAGAAGCTCCTCATCGAGTGCACCCTGGAGATCTTCAAGGAGAAGCTCGTCGCGGGCATCCAGGACCTCGGCGGCGCCGGGCTCTCCTGCGCCACGTCCGAGCTGGCCTCCGCCGGTTCCGGCGGCATGCGCGTCGAGCTGGACACCGTGCCGCTGCGCGACTCCTCCCTCTCGCCCGAGGAAATCCTCATGAGCGAGTCGCAGGAGCGCATGTGCGCGATCGTCGAGCCGCGGCACGTCGACCGCTTCCTGGAGATCTGCGAGAAGTGGGACGTCATCGCCACCGTCATCGGTGAGGTGACCGAGGGCTCCCAGCTGGAGATCTTCTGGCACGGCGAGCAGATCGTCGACGTGCCGCCGCGGTCCGTCGCCCACGAGGGCCCGACGTACCACCGTCCGTTCGCCCGCCCGTCCTGGCAGGACGCGCTCCAGGCCGACGACGCGGGCAAGCTGGCCCGGCCGGCGAACGGCGCGGAGCTGCGCGAGCAGGTCCTCAAGCTGGTCGCCTCGCCGAACCAGGCGTCGAAGTCCTGGATCACCGACCAGTACGACCGGTTCGTGCAGGGCAACACCGTGCTCGCGATGCCCGAGGACGCCGGCATGGTCCGGATCGACGAGGAGTCGAACCTGGGCGTGGCCATGGCGACCGACGGCAACGGCCGGTACGCCAAGCTCGACCCGTACACCGGCGCGCAGCTCGCGCTGGCGGAGTCGTACCGCAATGTCGCCGCATCCGGCGCCAAGCCGCTGGCGATCTCGGACTGCCTGAACTTCGGTTCGCCCGAGGACCCGGACGTCATGTGGCAGTTCGCCGAGGCCACCCGTGGTCTCGCGGACGGCTGCCTGGAGCTGGGCACCCCGGTCACCGGCGGCAATGTGTCGCTGTACAACCAGACCGGTGAGACGGCGATCCACCCGACGCCGGTCGTGGCCGTGCTCGGTGTGATCGACGATGTCACCCGGCGCACGCCGGTCGCCTTCGCGGAAGAGGGCCAGCTCCTCTACCTGCTGGGCGACACGCATGAGGAGTTCGGCGGCTCGGCCTGGTCCGAGGTCGTCCACGGCCACCTCGGCGGCATGCCGCCCAAGGTCGACCTGGGCCGCGAGAAGCTGCTCGGCGAGATCCTGATCTCGGCCTCCCGGGACGGCATGATCGACGCGGCGCACGACCTCTCCGACGGCGGTCTGATCCAGGCGGTCACCGAGTCCTGCCTGCGCGGCGGGAAGGGTGCCCGGCTGGTCGTGCCGGACGGTCTGGACGCGTTCACGTTCCTCTTCTCCGAGTCGGCGGGGCGCGCGGTCGTCTCCGTTCCGCGGAGTGAGGAGCTTCGTTTCAACGACATGTGCGGGGCGCGGGGTCTGCCCGTATCCCGTATCGGTGTCGTGGACGGCGAGGAGATCGAGATCCAGGGCGAGTTCAGCATTCCGCTGAACGAGCTCCGCACGGCGCACGAGGCGACCATTCCGGCTCTGCTCGCCTGACGCACCCGCCTCCGACGAGGACGGCCCCGCCCTGTTTCATGGGCGGGGCCGTCCTCGTATCTCCCGGGTGCGGAGAATTCCGGCCGACGGAATTCCGTTTCACCGGTGGAGCGACGGCGTCGCGGTGAATGCGGCGGAATTCGCGTCCGCCGGTTCCGGCTTGCGCCGGCCCGGCAGCCGGGTCGCCAGAACGCTCGCCAGGATCATCACTCCGGTCGCGGACCAGAAGACCACGTTCGTCGAGGAGACGAAGGCGTCCAGCGCCTGCTGGTGGGCGTGGCCGGTCAGCCCGCCCATGGAGCCGGCCATTCCGCACAGCGCCGAACCGGCGAGGAAGGTGGCGACGGCCCCGATAAAGACCTTCTTGGTGCCGAGTACGTCGCAGAGCTTCCCGTACAGCGGCAGCGCCGCGGTCGCGGCGAGCTGATAGGCGGCGATCAGCCAGGGGATCTTGTCGACGCCGTGCGCCGGGCCGAGGTCGCTGACGATCGGCACGGTCGCCGACGAAACGATGTTCGTGTCGAGCACGGCCAGCAGGATCGTGGCGATGCAGAGCACGAACCCGATGACGCGTTGACGGTCGGTCATGACTGGGGGCATGACTGCGGACATGACGGGGCTCCCCTCCGGAGCGGCGTGGCGCCGCTGTGGACGGGCACCACCCTGGCCCAAGGAAATGTATCGAGTCAAAAATTAATCCTGGATCAACATTCATCCTGGTACAGTGACGCCCATGACCGAGGGGATGAGCCTGCGCGAGCGCAAGAAGCTCCAGACGCGGCACCGCCTGCTGGCCGCGGCCACCGCACTCTTCGCCGAACGCGGCTTCGACAAGGTCTCGGTCGCCGAGATCGCGGAGGCGGCCGAGGTGTCGAAGATGACTGTCTTCAACTACTTCGCCGGCAAGGAGGACCTGGTCCTCGCCCCCATGGAGGAGCACGTCGGCGATGTGGCGCGCGCGGTACGGGAACGGGCCCCCGGCGAGTCCGCCCTGGCCGCCGTGCGCGGACAGTTCCTGGCCGGCGTCGAGCGCCGCGATCCCTCGGTCGGAATGAGCGACGAGCCGGTGGTGCTCGGGGTGCGCCGGCTGATCATGGAGACCCCGGCGCTGCTCACCCGGGCCCACGCGTTCTCCATGCGCTCCTTCGACCTGCTCGCCGAAGCGCTGGTCGAGGAGGGGGAGGAGCCGGCCATCGCCCGGATCGCGGGCGCCCAGCTGATCGGCACCCGCAACTCCCTCATATACGCGAACCAGTTGCGGTTGCTGGCGGGGGAGTCGGCGGACTCGATCGCGCCGGACGCCGTCGCACTCGCCGAGCGCGGATTCGGCCTGCTCGCCACCGGCCTGAGCGACTTCGCCCCCCGGTCCTGAGACCGCCGGGGCCGCCCCTCCTGTATGCCGGAGCCGTCCACCGGGCGTGCGCCCTGCCCGAGCCCGGTCCGCCGGGACAGGCCTTAGGCTCCCGGACATGCCGCCGTCCCAGAAACGCGCCCGCCGCTACGACCCGGTCAGGACCCGCAGCGCGGTCCTGGCACAGTTCGCCCATGTCCGGGAAGCCGTTCGCGCCCTGACGCCCGGACAGCTCGCGCTGCCGACCCGGCTCGGCGACTGGACCGTGCGCGAACTGGCCGTGCATCTGACCATGGCGCTCTCGGCCGTCACCCGGAATCTGGAGCTGCCCGAACCCGCTTCGGCGAAGCCCGATCTGACGCTCGTCCAGTGGCCGTTCGCGACCACGGACCGGGCCGCGCGCATCGCGGACGACACCAGGGCGCTCGCCCTGGACCACCCCGACCTGGACGCGCTGTACGGGGAGGTCGCGGGGCGGTTCGAGGAGCTGGTGCCCGGGGCCGGCGACGAGCGGCTGCTGCCCACACGGGTCGGGGCGATGCGGCTGACCGACTTCCTCGTCACCCGTACCGTCGAACTCGTCGTGCACACCGACGATCTGAACGAGGCGGCCGGCCTCGACATCCCGTACGACCGGCAGGCGCTGGCCGCCTGTACCCGGCTGCTCGCCGACGCCCTCGCGGAGAAGGCGCCGGGCGGCTCGGTCGAGGTGCGGGTCCCGCCGTTCGCCGTCGTCCAGTGCGTGCAGGGCCCCAGGCACACCCGCGGTACGCCCCCCAACGTCGTCGAGACCGATCCGCTCACCTGGATCCGGCTCGCCACCGGGCGTACGGAGTGGGCGCGGGCGCTCGACGAGGCGAAGGTCGGCGCCAGCGGGGAGCGGGCCGATCTCGCCGCCCTGCTGCCCCTGATGGGGTGAGGGGGAACCGGACGGCCGCCCGCACCGTCCCAGGTCCATGCGGAAGCAACGGATGGCCGTGGGAGTGCTCGCCGTCCTGCCCTTGCCGCCTGCGGTACGGAGAAGGGGGCCGGTTCGGGGACCGGCGACGGCAGCGGTTCGGTACGGACCGGACCGCGCCTCACCGGAGTCCACTGGGAGGTCGATTCGGTGACGGCCGGCGGCCGGAGGACCGAGGCTCCGGACGGCGCCCACGTCGTGATCGACACCGAGGGCGGAGCCACGGGGAACTTCGGCTGCAACCACTTCACCGCCGAGACCCGCACGGACGGCGACACGATCACCGTGCGGCGGGTCACGACCACGCGGATGGGCTGCGAGAAGAACGTCGAGCGGTTCGGGACGGCCATGTTTCGCGCCTTCAGCGGCGCGACGGCCCAGGCACCCGGCAAGTGACGCGGGCTGACGCGGGCTGACGCGGGCTCCCCGGGGGACACCCGGGCGTGATTCAGGCCCCGGTCGGGTACCGCAGTAGTCCGGCGTCGATCCGCTCCCAGGACGCCTGTCGACGACGGTCTCGGGCTGCGGACCCTCCACGGACCTTCCGCCCCGGCCACCGGCACCGCGGCGCGGGAGTCCCGGGGTCCCCGAAGGCCCCATCCCGGGCATCCCGATGTGAGGCTCACCACGAAACGCGCGTTCGGTCGGGCCTCGCGCAGGGCCGCCGACCGCCTCACCGAGCGCCACCATCCGGCCCGGTGGGCGCCCCGGCCCGAATGGCCGGAACCCGACGGTAACCGGGCGCTGATCCGGGCGACCACCGCTCTGTGGCCCGATCCGTACTCCACCGCGACCGATGGATGATCACTCCGCGTGACGGTCCGAACCGGTCCCCGACCCCCCTCCGGGAGCGCTTCCCCGGTGGTCCGGCCCGGTATCGCGAATTCGGACCAGTGGTCGATCTCGCCTACACTCGGTGGTGTGCCTCGTGGTGATGGACGACTCAACCACGACCTGCTCCCCGGAGAGAAAGGCCCCCAGGACGCTTGCGGCGTCTTCGGTGTCTGGGCTCCGGGCGAAGAGGTCGCCAAGCTCACCTATTTCGGACTGTATGCCCTGCAGCACCGTGGACAGGAGTCCGCGGGCATCGCAGTGAGCAACGGGTCCCAGATCCTGGTCTTCAAGGACATGGGACTGGTCTCGCAGGTCTTCGACGAAACGTCTCTGGGATCTCTCCAGGGCCATATCGCGGTCGGTCATGCCCGCTACTCCACCACCGGTGCCTCGGTGTGGGAGAACGCGCAGCCGACGTTCCGTGCGACCGCGCACGGCTCGATCGCCCTGGGTCACAACGGCAATCTGGTCAATACGGCCCAGCTCGCCGAGATGGTCGCCGACCTTCCTCGCAAGGACGGCCGCGCCACCCAGGTCGCCGCGACGAACGACACCGATCTGGTGACCGCGCTGCTCGCCGGCCAGACCGACGACGACGGCAAGCCGCTCACCATCGAGGAGGCCGCCGCGAAGGTGCTCCCCGAGGTCAAGGGCGCCTTCTCCCTCGTCTTCATGGACGAGCACACCCTCTACGCCGCCCGTGACCCGCAGGGCATCCGCCCGCTGGTCCTCGGCCGGCTGGAGCGCGGCTGGGTGGTGGCCTCCGAGTCCGCCGCCCTCGACATCTGCGGCGCCAGCTTCGTCCGCGAGATCGAGCCGGGCGAGCTCGTCGCCATCGACGAGAACGGCCTGCGCACCTCGCGGTTCGCGGAAGCGAAGCCCAAGGGCTGTGTCTTCGAGTACGTCTATCTGGCCCGTCCCGACACCGACATCGCCGGGCGCAACGTCTACCTCTCCCGGGTGGAGATGGGCCGCAGGCTGGCCGCCGAGGCCCCGGTCGAGGCCGACCTCGTCATAGCGACCCCGGAGTCCGGCACCCCCGCCGCCATCGGTTACGCGGAGGCCAGCGGCATCCCGTTCGGTGCCGGCCTGGTCAAGAACGCCTACGTCGGCCGGACCTTCATCCAGCCGTCCCAGACCATTCGGCAGCTGGGCATCCGCCTCAAGCTGAACCCGCTCAAGGAAGTCATCAAGGGCAAGCGCCTGGTGGTCGTCGACGACTCGATCGTCCGCGGCAACACCCAGCGCGCACTGGTCCGGATGCTCCGCGAGGCCGGCGCCGCCGAGATCCACATCCGGATCTCGTCCCCGCCGGTGAAATGGCCCTGCTTCTTCGGCATCGACTTCGCGACCCGCGCCGAGCTGATCGCCAACGGCATGACGGTCGACGAGATCTCCACGTCGATGGGCGCGGACTCGCTCGCGTACATCTCGCTCGACGCCATGGTCGAGGCGACGACGATCGCCAAGCCGAATCTGTGCCGCGCCTGCTTCGACGGTGAGTACCCCATGGAGCTCCCGGACCCGGAGCTGCTCGGCAAGCAGCTGCTGGAGACCGAGCTGGCAGCAGGCCCGGCGGCGACCGCCGCGTCCGACGCACTGCGTCGTCCGTGACGGCCCAGCCGTACACCTCCGGCCACCAGCCCCGTATCTCCACACGAAAGATCCCAGGCAATGTCTGAGACAACAGGTGCTTCCTACGCGGCAGCGGGCGTCGACATCGAAGCCGGCGACCGTGCCGTCGAGCTGATGAAGGAGTGGGTGAAGAAGACGCAGCGCCCCGAGGTCGCGGGCCTCGGCGGTCTCGGCGGTTTCGCCGGCCTCTTCGATGCCTCGGCCCTCAAGCGCTACGAGCGTCCGCTGCTCGCCTCCGCCACCGACGGCGTCGGCACGAAGGTCGACCTCGCCCGCAAGATGGGCGTGTACGACACCATCGGCCATGACCTCGTCGGCATGGTCGTCGACGACCTGGTCGTCTGCGGTGCCGAGCCGCTCTTCATGACCGACTACATCTGCGTCGGCAAGGTGCACCCCGAGCGGGTCGCGGCCATCGTGAAGGGCATCGCCGAGGGCTGTGTCCTCGCGGGCTGTTCCCTGGTCGGCGGCGAGACGGCCGAGCACCCGGGCCTCCTCGGTCCGGACGACTTCGATGTCGCCGGCGCCGGTACGGGCGTGGTCGAGGCCGACCGGCTGCTGGGCCCGGACCGTATCCGTAAGGGTGACGCGGTGATCGCCATGGCGTCGTCCGGTCTTCACTCCAACGGGTACTCGCTCGTCCGGCACGTGGTCTTCGACCGGGCCGGCTGGTCGCTGGACCGGCAGGTCGAGGAGTTCGGCCGCACGCTCGGCGAGGAGCTCCTGGAGCCCACCAAGATCTACTCGCTGGACTGCCTGGCGCTCACCCGTACGACCGAGGTGCACGGCTTCAGCCACGTCACCGGCGGCGGCCTGGCCAACAACCTGGCCCGGGTCATCCCGGACGGACTGCACGCCAGGGTCGACCGCTCCACCTGGACGCCCGGCGCGGTCTTCGACGTGGTCGGCCGCACGGGACAGGTCGAGCAGCTGGAGCTGGAGAAGACGCTGAACATGGGCGTCGGCATGATCGCGATCGTCCCGGCCGAGTCCGTGGACGTGGCACTGACGACACTGGCCGACCGCGGGGTCGAGTCCTGGGTCGCGGGCGAGATCACCGAGCGCGGGGCGCACACCTCGGGCGCGGAGCTCGTCGGTGGGTACGCGCGCTAGACACGGGCGGGCACACCGGGGCGACCCGGTGTCCGCTACATCCTCGTCCGCCGGGATTCCTGCACGTCCGGCGGTCGGGGAAGACATCATCGGGGAAGGCCTCGGCGAATCCGGTCCCCGCACGAGCGGCCGGACCGGGCCGGGGCAGCACAGAACCCGGTCCGGGACAGGCCCGGACCGGGTTGATGTGTCAGCGCGAGGTCAAGCGCCGCGGCGCTGTGACGACGGACCGGACTTGTCGTCCTCGTCCTCGTCCTCGTCGTCGTTGTACAGATCCGCGTACTGTGCGTACGGGTCATCTTCCTCGTCGTCGTCCTCGAACGGCTCTGCGTTCGGTGGTTGACTCGAAGGCGATGCGCCCAGCTCATTGGCCAGACGCGACAGGTCAGTCCCGCCGCTGCTGTACTTCAGCTGGCGGGCGACCTTTGTCTGCTTGGCCTTTGCCCGGCCGCGCCCCATGGCTCGACCCCCTCGGTGACGGGGCTCGACGGCCCCAGAGTCTTGACACGCGTTCATGTTTCAGGACGGACTCTCGGCTGAGAGACCGTGCCCGTAGGGCTTTAACGGTACCTGCTTCCGCGGCCATACGGTACGCCGCCCGCATCACGTGCCCCGGAAGAGGACCGGCGAGAAGCCCCGTCCTCGCTGGTCAACTGCGATTTTAACCTCTTCTTGGCACGCGACCCGCCGACCGGCGTGAGTCTTGTCTCGCCGGTCGGCGGGTCGGCAGGCAACGGTCGGCGTGGACGCGGGGTGACGCGTCCGCCACCGTCAGCGGCGGCGGGCTTCGGCCATCCGCTGCTCGGCGATCCGGTCGGCCGCGGCGGCCGGCGGGATGCCGTCATCCTTCGCACGTGCGAATATGGCCAGCGTGGTGTCGAAGATCTTCGACGCCTTGGCCCTGCACCGGTCGAAGTCGAAGCCGTGCAGCTCGTCGGCGACCTGGATGACACCGCCCGCGTTCACCACGTAGTCGGGCGCGTACAGGATCGACCGGTCCGCGAGGTCCTTCTCGATGCCGGGGTGCGCGAGCTGGTTGTTGGCCGCGCCGCACACCACCTTGGCCGTGAGCACCGCGATGCTCTCGTCGTTCAGCGCACCGCCGAGCGCGCACGGGGCATAGATGTCGAGCCCCTTGGTACGGATCAGCGCCTCGGTGTCCGTGGCGACGGCGACCCCGGGGTGCTTGTCGGTGATCCGGCGTACGGATTCCTCCCGCACATCCGTGATCACGACCTCCGCACCGTCCGAGAGCAGATGCTCGACGAGATAGTGGCCGACCTTGCCGACCCCGGCGACCCCCACTTTTCGGCCACGCAGCGTCGGGTCGCCCCAGACGTGCTGCGCAGAGGCCCGCATGCCCTGGAAGACACCGAACGCGGTGAGGACCGAGGAGTCGCCGGCGCCGCCGTTCTCGGGGGAGCGGCCGGTGGCCCAGCGGCACTCGCGGGCGACGACGTCCATGTCGGCGACGTAGGTGCCGACGTCGCAGGCGGTCACGTAACGCCCGCCGAGCGAGGCCACGAACCGGCCGTAGGCCAGCAGCAGTTCCTCCGACTTGATCTGTTCGGGGTCGCCGATGATGACGGCCTTGCCGCCGCCGTGGTCGAGACCGGCCATGGCGTTCTTGTACGACATGCCGCGCGCGAGGTTCAGCGCGTCCGCGACGGCCTCCTCCTCGGAGACGTACGGATAGAAGCGGGTGCCGCCGAGGGCCGGGCCCAGGGCGGTGGAGTGGATGGCGATGACGGCCTTGAGGCCGCTGGCACGGTCCTGGCAGAGCACGACTTGTTCGTGGCCCCCCTGCTCCGAGTGGAACAGGGTGCGCAGGACGCCGTCGGTCAGATCGGTCACTGTGGTGACTCCCAAGTACGAAGCGGCGAAGACCCTCCTGTAGGTGGGGAGGGCCGTGGACCGGCGGGCACGGCCGGTCCGACTGGGCAAGAGAGTAAGTCCTGCGCGGGCACGGATCCGGTCCAGTGCCCAGGATCACCCCCCGGCGGAGTACTGGCGTGACACGATTTGCTGCATGTCGGTGGTGTCTTCAGTGCTCGTCCCTTACGCGTCCTACCTCCGGGTGTACGAGCCGCTGGCCGCCTTCCCGGAGCCCGAACGCGCCCACTGGGCGCGGTACGCCGGGGGCGCCCGGATGCCCACCGCCCAGGACGAACTGCGTCGTTCGCTGGCCGACTTGGCGGCCACCCCGCCGGTCGCGGTGCCGGTGCGCGAGAGCGGGGACGCGTTCGTCGCCGAGGTCGACGGGGTGGTGTGCGTCTGTCCGTGGCGGACCAGGCTGCGCGGCTGGCTGGCGCTGGACGAGCTGACGGAGATGTTCCCCGGGCCGGTGCTCGACGCGGTGCTGCCGCCGGTGGTGCGCGGGCAGGCGGTCATGGACCACGAGCGGTGGGCGGAGCGGAATCCGGACGCCAGGCCGTGGATCCGTACCTCGGTGTGGCAGGTGCCGGTGCGGTGGTTCGTGCTCTTCTCCGACGAGGAGCGGGAGTACGCGGGGGCGGGGGAGGACGGTGCGGCGCCGGTGCTGCGGTACCGGACGCCGATGGTGCAGGCCCGCCGCCGGCTGGCCCGGACGCTGAAGACGCTGCGGGAGTCGGTGGACGAGGGCCGGCTGACCGAGGGGCTCGTGGACGTGGGGCGCTGGCTGGAGGAGTTCCATCCGCGTGCGCTGGTCGAGCTGGACTACGCCGGTCTGGTGCACGCACTGCCGGCGAAGCAGCTCGCCGGGGACCGGTCGGCCGCCGATGTGGCCGAGGGCATCGCGGCGCTGCAGGCGGGTGACACCGAAGGGGCGAGCGAGGCGTACGGCCGGCTGGCGGAGCGCTGGCGGGCCGTAAGAGATCGTCAGTTCGCGAACTGACGAGGCGATATCCGCGTCTGTTCCTGTGTCCTGCCCTGTGTCCTGTGTGACGCGTGGGAACGAAGAGGCGGAAGCGTACTCCTGTGGTCTTAGGACCTACGTCCCGAACCGGGCCTTTGCCTCAAGCGTGATGGATAGCACTAACTGGGCTCTTGCGCCCTTCCCTACTCCTCATGCCAAAATAGGACAAGGAGCCCGGGGAGGGCTCCGTCCGTCCAACTAAGGGCGGAATGCTCAGCATTGCACGCTATGGGGGGTCTGGTGGCTCCTGATCGCTCTGTGACTGATCGTCACGGCGGAGTGACTGTCCGCTATGGCATGGTCCATCGGCTTCCGTCGCTGATGAACACCTGGGAGGGCAATTCCATCGGTTTGGCCGACGTGGCTGGACGGATGGTGTAGTTGTAGTGCCGAGGACAAGCCGTTCGTCCTATAACCGACTCGGCCCGCGTCCGCCATTTCGGGCAACGTGGGTCAAGGTGCAGAATTTAGAGGAAAGAACCGAGATGGTTCGGTTCTCCCGAGGAGGCCGCTCATGACCGCTCGCACCCCTGATGCCGAGCCGCTGCTGACCCCGGCTGAGGTTGCCACGATGTTCCGCGTGGACCCGAAGACGGTTACCCGCTGGGCCAAGGCAGGCAAGCTCACGTCCATCCGCACGCTCGGTGGACATCGCCGGTACCGCGAGGCAGAGGTCCGCGCACTGCTTGCGGGTATTCCGCAGCAGCGCAGCGAGGCCTGACACACCCCTGTCACGCCGCAACAACCGGGCTTCCGGGTCCCCCAACCCGTACAGGCCCACCCATAGCTCCAAATGACGGGCGCCCGCCCCAACGGGCGCCATACCTGTGCAATACGGGTGCGTCGTTCGATCGCGCTGGACTCCGCCGGGTCCAGCGCGATCTTTTTTGTGCCCACGCGCCTTTCCGTACCCCCGCGAACCCGGGCGCCGGCCCGTCCGCCGGGGGTGCCGGAAACCGCGCGTCCGGTCGGGTCCGGCCGGGTCGACGTGCGGGCTTGAGCGAGTCTGTTCGGGACTGTTCCGGACCGCCCGGGGAGGCCGGGCCGGGACGGTTCGGATGGTCCCGTGGCGCTCCCGTCCGAGTGGTGCAATTGCACATATTAAATTCGCCAGTTGTAGGAAGGGGGTAAAGTCACCGCTTCGCAAAACTCTTTCGGTGACTCCCGTCACACTGTGCGAGGCTTGCCAAGTACGAGCCTGCCACCGTCGGGAAGCGGAAGACCCCGCCATTGGTCACCCGCCCGGGGGACTTTCGTCCTCGGCTTCCAGGGCGCCGTCCTGGCGCCCCGTGCGCGGCTCCGGCGGTTCGGGGGTGGAATCGGTCCGACGGGCCGTCAGGGGCTCCATGGCGAGCCTCAGGAGCCGATGGCAGACCGGGCAGTGGTGGGTGAGGTGACGGCGGCCGGAAGCGGCGGCCAGATGGGCGCGCAGGAGCGCGCGGGTCTCGTGTGCGGCGGACGCAGTCATACGCGCCACCTCCCGGTGGACCGCCGCCCCGCACCGGGAAATCAGGGACGGCCTCTGTTGTCTGACTACTCGTCGGCGGTTGCCGGAGTCAAGACGCGCGAAAGCCCGGATCCAGAAGGATCCGGGCTTTCGTTACTGCGGTCCTGACGGGATTTGAACCCGCGGCCTCCACCTTGACAGGGTGGCGAGCACTCCAAACTGCTCCACAGGACCAGGTTTTCGCTGCTTGCCTTGCGGCTGGCTGCGAAGACAGACTGTACAGCAGGTCAGAGGGTCAGGTCGAACTCACCGAAGGTGGCGACTCCGTCACCGTCGAAACGGCCCGTCCGGGCGGGCCCTCTCACGGTGCCGCCGCGTCGATCGCCTTCACGATCCGCTTGTCGGAGACCGGGTAGGCCGTCCCCAGCGCGTGGGCGAAATAGCTGACCCGGAGCTCCTCGATCATCCAGCGGATGTCCAGCACCTCCTGCGGCACGGGCCTGCCCTGCGGCATCTGTTCGAGCAGCCAGGCGTACTCGTCCTGCATCTCGTGGACCTTCGCCATGCGCGTGGTGTCGCGCTGGACGGCCGTCGGCATCTGCTGGAGACGGCGGTCCACGGCGACCAGATAGCGCATCAGGTCGGGCAGCCTGCGCAGCCCGGTCTTCGTGACGAAGCCCGGCGGCACGAGGGCCGCGAGCTGGTCCCGGGCGTCGGTGACGTTGTCGACCAGGACCAGGCTGTTGGTGGCCTTCAGACGCCGCTCGCAGGCCTGCCAGGCGGCCAGCACCTGCTGGACCTGCTTGACCGTGTGCTCGGTCAGGGCGACGAGGTCGGCGCGCACCTTGTCGTACAGCTTCCGGAACGACTCCTCGTCCCAGGCCGGGCCGCCGTGCGCGCCGATCAGCCGGTCGGCGGCCGCCGTCGCGCAGTCCTCGAACAGCGCCTGGATGGAGCCGTGCGGGTTGCGGGACAGGGCCAGCTTCTGCTGGTTCGTCAGCTTGTCGGAGGCGAACTTCGCCGGATTCACCGGCACGTTCAGCACGATCAGCTTCCGGGTGCCCAGCCACATCGCCTGCTGCTGCTCGGCCTCGGTGTCGAAGAGCCGTACGGCGACGGTGTCGCCCTGGTCCACCAGTGCCGGGTACGCCTTGACCGGCTGGCCGGCCCTTCTGGTCTCGAAGACGCGGTTCAGCGTGCCGATCGTCCAGTCCGTGAGACCCGAACGCTCGATGGACTCGCCCGAGGGCCCGGCGGTGGCCGCGGCGGCCTTGGAGAGGGCCTGGCGGGCCTTGGGACGCAGCTGGAGCTTGAGCGCCTCCAGGTCCTTGTCCTCGGCCACCTTGCGGCGCCGCTCGTCGACGATCCGGAACGTGATCTTCAGGTGGTCCGGGATACGGCCCAGGTCGAAGTCGTCGGCCGTGACCGGGACGCCGACCATCACCTGGAGCTCCCGGGCCAGCGTGACCGGCAGCGGCTCCTGCAGCGGTACGGCCCGGTCGAGGAACTTGTCCGCGTAGTTCGGCGCGGGGACGTAGTGCCGGCGGATCGGCTTGGGCAGCGAGCGGATCAGCTCGGTGACCACTTCCTCCCGCAGGCCCGGGATCTGCCAGTCGAAGCCCTCGGAGGTGACCTGGTTGAGCACCTGGAGCGGGATGTGGACGGTCACGCCGTCGGCGTCCGCACCCGGCTCGAACTGGTACGTGACCTTGAACTTGAGCTTCCCCTGGCGCCAGGAGTCCGGGTAGTCGTCCTTGGTGACGGCCCCGGCCTTCTCGTTGATGAGCATCGAGCGCTCGAAGTCCAGCGCGTCCGGCTCGTCCCGGCGCTTGTGCTTCCACCAGGAGTCGAAGTGCGCCCCGGAGACCACGTGCTCGGGGATCCGCTGGTCGTAGAAGTCGAAGAGCGTCTCGTCGTCCACGAGGATGTCGCGGCGCCGGGCGCGGTGCTCCAGCTCCTCGACCTCGCCGAGCAGTTTTCGGTTGTCGTGGAAGAACTGGTGGTGGGTCCGCCAGTCGCCCTCGACCAGGGCGTTGCGGATGAACAGATCGCGGGAGGTCTCGGCGTCGATGCGGCCGAAATTGATCTTGCGCTGGGCGACGATCGGTACCCCGTAGAGCGTGACCCGCTCGTACGCCATC
The DNA here is from genome assembly GCF_045162475.1 of Streptomyces sp. NBC_00984. Classification (NCBI taxonomy): domain Bacteria; kingdom Bacillati; phylum Actinomycetota; class Actinomycetes; order Kitasatosporales; family Streptomycetaceae; genus Streptomyces; species Streptomyces sp. NBC_00984. Next base: position 4,303,870 of record NZ_CP108734.1, on the reverse strand, counting down.
ACCGCCGCCTGGTCCTTCTCCCAGTGCGGTTCGCTGTAGGTGCGCTTCAGCAGATGCGGGGCCAGCGGCTCGATCCACTCCGGCTCGACCTTGGCGTTGACCCGCGCCCACAGCCGGGACGTCTCGACCAGCTCGGCCGACATCACGAACCGCGGCTGCTTCTTGAAGAGCGCCGATCCCGGGAAGATCGCGAACTTGGCGCTGCGCGCACCCAGGTACTCGTTCTTCTCGGTGTCCTTCAGCCCGATGTGCGAGAGCAGCCCGGCCAGCAGCGAGGTGTGCACCGCCTGCTCCGGCGCGGCCTCCTCGTTCAGATGGATGCCCATCTGCTTGGCGACCGTACGCAGCTGCGCGTAGATGTCCTGCCATTCGCGGATGCGCAGGAAGTTCAGATACTCCTGCTTGCACATCCGGCGGAAGCTGGACGAGCCGCGCTCCTTCTGCTGCTCACGGATGTACCGCCACAGGTTCAGGAACGCCAGGAAGTCGGACGTCTCGTCCTTGAAGCGGGCGTGCTGCTGATCGGCCTGGGTCTGCTTCTCCGAGGGCCGCTCGCGCGGGTCCTGGATGGAGAGCGCCGCCGCGATGACCATGACCTCGCGGACACAGCCGTTGCGGTCGGCCTCGATGACCATGCGGGCCAGACGCGGGTCGACGGGCAGCTGCGAGAGCTTCCGGCCGAGCTGGGTGAGCCGCTTCTTCGGATCCTTCTCCTCCGCGTCCAGTGCGCCGAGCTCCTGGAGGAGCTGGACGCCGTCGCGGATGTTGCGGTGGTCCGGCGGGTCGATGAAGGGGAACTTCTCGATGTCGCCCAGGCCGGCCGCGGTCATCTGGAGGATGACGGAGGCCAGGTTGGTACGGAGGATCTCCGGGTCGGTGAACTCCGGACGGGTCAGGAAGTCGTCCTCGGAGTACAGCCGGATGCAGATGCCGTCCGAGGTACGGCCGCAGCGGCCCTTGCGCTGGTTGGCGCTGGCCTGCGAGATCCGCTCGATCGGCAGCCGCTGGACCTTGGTGCGGTGGCTGTAGCGGGAGATCCGGGCGTTGCCCGGGTCGATCACGTACTTGATGCCGGGGACGGTCAGCGAGGTCTCGGCGACATTGGTCGCCAGGACGATCCTGCGACCCGTGTGGCGCTGGAAGACGCGGTGCTGCTCGGCGTGCGAGAGCCGGGCGTAGAGAGGGAGCACCTCGGTGTGGCGGAGGTTGCGCTTGTTCAGCGCGTCCGCCGTGTCACGGATCTCCCGCTCGCCGGAGAGGAAGACCAGGATGTCGCCCGGACCCTCGGTCTGGAGCTCGTCCACGGCGTCGCAGATCGCGGTGATCTGGTCGCGGTCGGAGTCGTCCGTGTCCTCTTCGAGGAGCGGGCGGTAGCGCACCTCGACCGGGTATGTACGCCCGCTGACCTCGACGATCGGCGCCTCGCCGAAGTGGCGCGCGAACCGCTCGGGGTCGATCGTCGCCGAGGTGATGACGACCTTCAGGTCCGGGCGCTTGGGCAGCAGCCTGGCCAGATAGCCGAGCAGGAAGTCGATGTTCAGCGACCGCTCGTGGGCCTCGTCGATGATGATCGTGTCGTAGGCGCGCAGCTCGCGGTCCGTCTGGATCTCGGCGAGCAGGATGCCGTCCGTCATCAGCTTCACGAACGTGGCGTCGGGGTTCACCTGGTCGGTGAAGCGGACCTTCCAGCCGACCGCCTCGCCCAGCGGCGTCCTCAGCTCGTCCGCGACGCGCTCGGCGACCGTACGGGCCGCGATCCGGCGCGGCTGGGTGTGCCCGATCATGCCCCGGACACCGCGCCCCAGCTCCATGCAGATCTTCGGGATCTGCGTGGTCTTGCCGGAGCCGGTCTCCCCGGCGACGATCACGACCTGGTGGTCGCGTATCGCCTCAAGGATCTCGTCCTTCTTCTGACTGACCGGGAGCTGTTCCGGGTACGACAGGGCGGGCATCCGCGCGGCACGCAGCGAGAGCCGCTCGGCTGCCTTGCCGGCCTCGGCGGCGATCTCGTCCAGCACGGACTGCCGGGCCTCGGGCTTACGGATGCGGCGCGCCCCTTCGAGACGGCGGCCGAGCCGGTGCGCGTCGCGGAGCGAGATCTGTCCGAGCCGGTTCTGGAGATCAGCGAAGGAAGTAGACATACGGAGCCCAGGATCTCACCCGGGCCCGACGAACGGCGAACACATTTCGTGCGGTCCGGGTCACCACATGGGCACCGCGCGGATGCGCGGGATCACAGCACGTACCATTTCGGGCAGCTGACCACCCGTTGCCCCTGTCCGGAAAGGCCGGTCGCCGTGTCCCGTACGCAGTGGTGCTGCCTGACGGCGGTGCTCGCGGTCGTACTGGGGCTGTTCTGCGGACCGGCGACGGCCGTCCCCGGCGGCGGCGCACCCGCCACCGCCGTCGTGGCCGCCGCGACGGGCGCGGACACCCCGGCCGACGACGGCCCGGCGGTGGCGGCGCCCGCCGGCCGGCACCCGGCGCCGGGCTGCCGCAAGACCAGGAAGCACGACGGCGAACCCGCGCTCCCGGGCCGGGCCCGTGCCGCGTACGACCAGGCGCCCGGCCTCGCCGAGTGGGGCCTGCCCGCCGCCACCGGTCAGGGCCCGGTCCACCCACCCGTGCGGCTGAAACTGCGCGCCCCCGCGCCCGCCGCGCCCACTCCCGTCGAGCTCTCCGTGCTGAGGGTGTAGCCGGCCGTCCCACCCGGCCGCCCCCTTCCCTTCCGCATCACCAGCACGGAGTCCCGCATGCCCAAGTCCACGTCCGCACGCAAGCCCTCGCCCAGGAACAGGAAGCCGTTGGTCTACGGCGCCGGAGTCGTCCTCGCCGCCGCGCTGCTCGGCTTCGTCTCCTACCGGGCCACCACCCCCGACCACTCGGGCTCCGGCTCCTCCTCGGTCGCCGATGTCACCGCCGACCCGGACGCCGGCGTCTATCCGGAGCTGGCGAAGCTCGCCCGCCGCGACGCCGGCGACAAGCTCGCTCAGGGCCGCGCCGACGCACCCGTGGTCCTGATCGAGTACGCCGACTTCAAGTGCGGCTACTGCGGCAAGTTCGCCCGCGACACCGAACCCGCCCTGGTCAAGAAGTACGTCGACAACGGCACCCTGCGCATCGAGTGGCGCAACTTCCCGATCTTCGGCGCCGAGTCCGAGGCCGCCGCCCGCGCCGCCTGGGCCGCCGGGCAGCAGGACCGCTTCTGGCAGTTCCACGCCGCCGCGTACGCCGAGGGGGCCAAGGAGAAGGGGTTCGGCAAGGACCGGCTGAAGGCCCTCGCCCGGCAGGCCGGGGTCGCGGACCTCGACCGCTTCGCCCGCGACGCGGACAGCTCCGCCGCCTCCGCCGCCGTGGGCAAGGACCAGGAACAGGGGTACGGAATCGGCGCGACCTCCACTCCGTCGTTCCTGATCAACGGCCGCCCGATCGCCGGAGCCCAGCCCATGGAGACCTTCACCTCGGCCATCGAGGCAGCGGCCGAGAAGGCCCGCGCCACCGAGGACGCCAAGGGCGGCAAGAACGCCGAGGATGCCGGGGACGACGCGAAATGACCGCTGACATCGGCTACTTCGCGGCCTTCCTGGGCGGGCTGCTCGCCCTGGTCAGCCCGTGCAGCGCGCTGCTGCTGCCCGCCTTCTTCGCCTACTCCATCGACTCCGCCTCGCGCCTCCTGGCCCGCACCGGCATCTTCTACGCCGGACTGGCCACCACCCTGGTCCCGCTCGGCGCCGCGGGCTCGTACGCCGGACGGATCTTCTACCGCCACCGCGACGCGCTCGTCCTCGGTGCGGGCTGGCTGATCATCGTGCTCGGCATCGCCCAGATCGTCGGTCTGGGCTTCGCCTCGCGCCGGATCGCCGCCCTCAGCGGCCGGATCCGCCCGACCACCGCCGTATCGGTCTACGCGCTGGGCGCCGTCTACGGACTGGCCGGCTTCTGCGCGGGCCCGATCCTCGGCAGCGTCCTCACCGTGGCGGCGGTCAGCGGCAGCCCGGTCTACGGCGGACTGCTGCTCGCCGTCTACGCCCTGGGCATGGCGGTCCCGCTCTTCCTGCTCGCGCTGCTCTGGGAACGCTTCGACCTGGGCCGCCGGGCCTGGCTGCGCGGCCGGGCCTTCCGGCTGGGCCGCTTCGAGCTGCACACCACGACCCTGCTGTCCGGGCTCTTCTTCATCGGGCTCGGTGCGCTGTTCCTCGCGTACGACGGGACGACGGCGCTGCCCGGACTGCTGGACGTGGACGATTCGTTCGCCGTGGAGCAGTGGGCCCAGCGCATCGGCGAGCACGTGCCGGACGCCATGGCGCTGGTGGCCGTGGTCGCGGTGGTGCTGCTGGTTCTGGCGGTACGCGCGTGGCGCGGTCGGGACGGCGTGAATTCGGCGGACCGGGAAGAGGTCTGACACGGCGAAGGCCCCGTCCGGTGGACGGGGCCTTCGGGTGGTGGCTGGGGCCGGGATCGAACCGGCGACCTATCGCTTTTCAGGCGATCGCTCGTACCAACTGAGCTACCCAGCCACGCAGCTCATAAGGGCTGCAGCGGTCCTGACGGGATTTGAACCCGCGGCCTCCACCTTGACAGGGTGGCGAGCACTCCAAACTGCTCCACAGGACCAAGCTAATGTGCGAGACAAGTCTCGCACACGGTAAAGCGTGCCCCCAACGGGATTCGAACCCGTGCTACCGCCTTGAAAGGGCGGCGTCCTGGGCCACTAGACGATGAGGGCTAAGGGCCCACCTGCGCGCTTCCCAGCGCGTCGGGGACGTCAGAAGCATATGGGATGGCAGCGGCTATCGCCAAAACGGTTTACGGCGAGGGCATGGCAGCGGTGCGCGCCCCCCTGCGGAGGCGGTCGCCCCCGGTCCGGACCGGGGCGCTGCGACCCGTAGTACGGGACAATGGCGGGGTGCTGGAGATGACGCGCGAAGAGTTCGAGGAACTGGTCGCCGAGGCGCTGGACCGGATCCCGCCGGAGCTGACGCGGCTGATGGACAACGTCGCGGTGTTCGTCGAGGACGAGCCCGAGCCGGGTGATCCGGAGCTGCTCGGGCTGTACGAGGGCACGCCGCTGACCGATCGTGGCGAGTGGTACGCGGGGGTGCTGCCGGACCGGATCACCATCTACCGCGGGCCGACCCTCCGGATGTGCGAGTCCCGCGAGGACGTCGTCGCCGAGACCGAGATCACGGTCGTCCACGAGATCGCCCACCACTTCGGCATCGACGACGCGAGGCTGCACGCGCTCGGCTACGGATGAGTGCGCCCCGGGCGTCCGAGGGGTGTGCCCGGCGGCGTGCGGGCCGGGCGCGGAAGGCGTGCGGGTGGTGTGCGGGCCGGGTCCGGGGCGTGTCCCCGGCGGGGCAACGGGAGTTGGGCACGGCGCCCCCACTCCTTCCCGTACCGCTCCGCCCCTTCCTCGTACCCCGGAGGTGCCTCCCGTGCGCCAGTTGTCCGTCCCCGTCCGATGGGCGGCCGTCATCGCCGCGACGGTCGCCACGTCCACCGGCTGCATGAGCATCGGCGACGACGGAGGGAAACCGGCACCGTCGCCGTCGCCGTCGCCCGAGCACGGGGGGAGCGCCGCCCGGCCGGACGGCGGCACGGTGGCGGGCACCGGCCGGATCCGTACCGGAGGCGGCCGGGCCGAGGCGCACTCCGAACGGGAGGCCGTCGAATCACCCGGGCCGAGCCGCTCCGCCGGGCCCTCGACCGCTCCCGGTGGCGTACGCCCGGATGCGGAGGCGGGCGGTGCGGAGCCGCCCCGGGGCACTGCGCCGCCGGCGCCCTCGGCCCCGCCGCCGGGGCCCGGAGTGCCGCAGCAGTCCGCATCCCCGGCGCCCTCCGGGCCCGCGACCCCCGAGCCGCCGAGCTCCCCCGAGCCGGAGCCGTCCGAACCCTCGCCGCCGCCGTCCGCCTCGCCGGCGGCACAGCTGCGCAGCGAGGCGCTGGGGGCGTCGGCGGAGTCGGCGCCGCTGCGGACGCCCGAGGTATCGCCGCAGGTGGGGCCGGTGTAGCGGGGGGCGGGGAAGGGCCGGTTTGCGCGAAGTGGGGGAGGGTGCGTATGGTAGTAGATCGTTTGATCCCATTGCCCGGCGCCGAAACAGAAGCGCGCCGTGTGGCGCGTACTCTCCCTTGCCGTGGCTGGACCGCATTGAGGCGGTCGAAATTGCGAATCACGGAGTTACGGGCGCGTGCCGAGACTCCGGAAGGTTTCGCATTTCGCATGTCAATTTCCAGTTCTGACCACACCGTCATGCCCGAGAACATCGAGAACGACGAGCTCGTCGAGCCCGCCGAGGCCGTCGTCGCCGAGTCCGCCGACTCCATCGAGGCCGACGCCCCCCTGGCCGAGCAGGCCGACACCGACTCCGCCGACGCCGATGCGGACGCCGAGCCGACCGTCACCTTCGCCGACCTGGGCCTGCCCGAGGGCATCGTCCGCAAGCTCGCGCAGAACGGTGTGACGGCGCCCTTCCCGATCCAGGCCGCGACCATTCCGGACGCCCTGGCCGGCAAGGACATCCTGGGCCGCGGTCGTACCGGCTCCGGCAAGACCCTCTCCTTCGGTCTGCCGACCCTGGCCTCGCTGGCCGGTGGGCACACGGAGAAGAAGAAGCCCCGCGCGATCATCCTCACCCCGACCCGTGAGCTCGCGATGCAGGTCGCGGACGCGCTGCAGCCCTACGGCGATGTGCTCGGCCTGAAGATGAAGGTCGTCTGCGGCGGTACGTCGATGGGCAACCAGATCTACGCGCTGGAGCGCGGTGTCGACATCCTCGTCGCCACCCCGGGCCGGCTGCGCGACATCATCAACCGGGGCGCCTGCTCCCTGGAGAACGTCCAGGTCGCCGTCCTCGACGAGGCCGACCAGATGTCCGACCTGGGCTTCCTGCCCGAGGTCACCGAGCTGCTCGACCAGATCCCCGGTGGCGGCCAGCGCATGCTCTTCTCCGCCACCATGGAGAACGAGATCGGCACCCTGGTCAAGCGCTACCTGAGCAACCCGGTCACCCACGAGGTCGACTCCGCCCAGGGCAACGTCTCGACCATGTCGCACCACGTCCTCGTCGTGAAGCCGAAGGACAAGGCGCCGGTCACCTCCGCCATCGCCGCCCGCAAGGGCCGCACGATCATCTTCGTCCGCACCCAGCTGGGCGCCGACCGCATCGCCGAGCAGCTCGTCGAGGCGGGCGTCAAGGCGGACGCGCTGCACGGCGGCATGACCCAGGGCGCCCGTACCCGCGTTCTTGAGGACTTCAAGAAGGGGTACGTCAACGCGCTGGTCGCGACCGACGTCGCCGCCCGCGGTATTCACGTCGACGGCATCGACCTGGTCCTGAACGTGGACCCGGCCGGTGACCACAAGGACTACCTGCACCGCTCGGGCCGTACCGCCCGTGCCGGCAAGTCCGGTGTCGTCGTCTCGCTGGCGCTGCCGCACCAGCGCCGTCAGATCTTCCGCCTGATGGAGGACGCGGGCGTCGACGCCTCGCGCCACATCGTGCAGGGCGCGGGTGTCTTCGAGCCGGAGGTCGCCGAGATCACCGGTGCCCGCTCGCTCACCGAGGTCCAGGCCGACTCCGCGAACAACGCCGCCAAGCAGGCCGAGCGCGAGGCCGCCGACCTGACCAAGCAGCTGGAGCGCGTCCAGCGCCGCGCCGGTGAGCTGCGCGAGGAGGCCGACCGCCTCGTCGCCCGTGCCGCGCGTGAGCGGGGCGACGACCCGGAGGCGGCGGTCGCCGAGGTCGCTGCCGAGGCCGAGGCCGCGCTCGTCGCAGCCGCGTCCGTCCCCGAGCAGCCGGCCGCGCGTGACGACCGTCGCGACGACCGGGGCAGCTACGGCCGCCGCGACGACCGCGGTGGTGACCGCCGTGACGACCGTGGTGGATACCGCGGGAGCAACGACCGTGTCGGCGAGCGCAGTGGCCGTCCCTCCGGCGGGTCCGGTTACCGCGGAAGCAACGACCGTCCGTCCTTCCGCAGCAGCAACGACCGTCCGTCCGGTGGTTTCCGTTCCGGTGGTGGCGACCGTCGGGACGACCGTGGTGGCCGTTCGTTCGAGCGTCGTGACAACGACCGTCCGTCGTTCAACCGCGACCGTCGTGACGACCGCCCCTCCGGTGGCTTCCGCTCCGGCGGCGGTGACCGTCGGGACGACCGTGGTGGCCGTTCGTTCGAGCGTCGTGACAACGACCGTCCGTCGTTCAACCGCGACCGTCGTGACGACCGCCCCTCCGGTGGCTTCCGCTCCGGCGGCAGCGACCGTCCGTTCAACCGCGACCGTCGTGACGACCGTCCCTCGGGCGGCTTCCGCTCCGGCGGCGGCGACCGCCCGACCGGCCGTCGGGACGACCACCGCGGTGGCACCGGCACGGGTACCGGCACCGGCACCTTCGGCCGCCGTGACGACAAGCCGCGCTGGAAGCGCAACGGCTGAACGCGGTGAGGACCTGCTGAGGGTCCGCTGAAAGGTCTGCGAAGCGGGCCCGCTCTTCACGAGCGGGCCCGCTTTTCTTTTCGCTTCCCTCACATGAATGACCGCTGCTGACATCCGGCCACTTGCACAGGGGCGGGGCCGGGGGGCTTTGCGAGCTTTGCGTGATTCCTTTGCGGCGGGCTGCCGTTGATCGCCTGTGCCTTCATGCCTTCATGCCTTCATGCCTTCATGCCTTCATGCCTTTCAGGGAACACGTACAACGTCCGGGCCGCGCCCTCCTCCGCTGCCGGAGCAGGTTTTCCCAGTCGTGACCCCGGCGACCGCATGTGTGCTCCGGCGTGGGGGCATTGCTGGGTGCATGACAACCGACACGGGCGAGGACCGACCACCACCGGGCGTCTCCGACGAGGAGCGCCTCGCGCAGCTCGGGTACACGCAGACGCTGGCCCGGCGCATGTCCGCATTCTCCAACTACGCCGTCTCGTTCACGATCATCTCGGTGCTCTCCGGCTGCCTCACGCTCTACCTCTTCGGGATGAACACCGGCGGCCCCGCCGTCATCACCTGGGGCTGGATCGGCGTCGGCCTGATGACGCTGTTCGTCGGCCTGGCGATGGCCGAGATCTGTTCGGCGTACCCGACCTCCGCCGGCCTCTACTTCTGGGCCCACCGGCTGGCCCCGCCGCGCTCGGCCGCGGCCTGGGCCTGGTTCACGGGCTGGTTCAACGTACTCGGCCAGGTCGCCGTCACCGCCGGGATCGACTTCGGGGCGGCGTCGTTCCTGGGCGCGTATCTGAACCTCCAGTTCGGCTTCGGGGTCACCCCCACCCGTACGATCCTGCTCTTCGCCGCGATCCTGCTGCTGCACGGGCTGCTCAACACCTTCGGGGTACGGATCGTCGCGATCCTGAACAGCGTGAGCGTCTGGTGGCACGTCGTCGGCGTCGCCGTCATCGTCGGCGCCCTGACCTTCGTGCCGGACTCGCACCAGTCGGCGTCGTTCGTCTTCACCGAGTTCGTGAACAACACCGGCTGGGGCAGCGGCTTCTACGTCGTGATGATCGGTCTGCTGATGGCGCAGTACACCTTCACCGGCTACGACGCCTCCGCCCATATGACGGAGGAGACCCACGACGCCGCGACGGCCGGCCCGCGGGGCATCGTCCAGTCGATCTGGACCTCCTGGATCGCGGGCTTCGTCCTGCTCCTCGGCTTCACCTTCGCCATCCAGTCGTACGACGGAGCGCTGGACTCGCCGACCGGCGCCCCGCCCGCCCAGATCCTCCTGGACGCCCTCGGCGCCACCACCGGCAAGCTCCTGCTGCTGATCGTGATCGGCGCCCAGCTCTTCTGCGGCATGGCGTCCGTGACCGCCAACAGCCGCATGATCTACGCCTTCTCGCGGGACGGGGCCCTGCCCTTCTCGCGCGTCTGGCACACGGTCAGCCCGCGCACCCGCACCCCCGTCGCCGCGGTCTGGCTCGCCGCCGTCGGCGCCCTCGCCCTGGGCCTGCCGTACCTGATCAACGTCACGGCGTACGCGGCGGTGACCTCGATCGCGGTGATCGGGCTCTACATCGCCTACGTCATCCCCACGCTGCTCCGCCTGCTCCGGGGCGACGAATTCACCCCGGGGCCCTGGCACCTGGGCCGCTGGTCCCGCCCGATCGGCATCGTGGCGGTGGCCTGGGTCGTGATCATCACGGTGCTCTTCATGCTGCCGCAGCTCTCACCGGTCACCTGGGAGACGTTCAACTACGCGCCCGTCGCGGTGCTGGTGGTCCTGGGCTTCGCAGCGACATGGTGGCTGGCGTCGGCGAGGCACTGGTTCCTCAAACCGGATCACAAGCGCACGATCCCCCCGGACGAGTCCCTCTGACGGCCCGGGATTTCACCGCGACGGGGCCCGGTGGCCGATACCCGATCGGCGGCCGGGCCCCGGCGGGCTATGCTCAGGGGTGATTCGCCGAGGGCCGTTAGCTCAATTGGCAGAGCAGCGGACTTTTAATCCGTTGGTTGTGGGTTCGAGTCCCACACGGCCTACCGCCGGCAGCGCAGGGAAACCCCCTCTGACCTGCTACTTAGCGCCTCGATCGGTTTCATCCGGTCGGGGCGCTTCGTCTTCCCCGACCTCTTGCGTGAGCGATGCGTGAGCGGACGGTCCGACAGCAGGGGCTACGGAGGGGGCCTTACGGGCACGTGGCACCAGCGCGGCGGCGGCTTCTGCCGCGGCTTTGTCGACCTCGGGCAGCAGGCTCGTGTACGTGTCCGACGTGAGCGTGATCGTGGAGTGGCGCAGCGTCTCCTTGATCGTGTGGAGATCGCCACCCCCGCCGTGAGTGAGAGTGGCCGCGACGTGAGCAGGTCTCGCAGGGTGATCGGCGGCAGGTCGGTGGCGGCGAGGATGCGGCGGAACGTCTCGGAGACCGTCTCCGGGTGCAGCCAGGAGCCGTCCTCGCGGGTGAACACCTGCCGGTCTCGTTCCAGGCGTCGCCCCACTTCTCCCGGGCGCTCAGCATCGCCTTGTGGTGCTCGCGCAGAAGAGCGACGTTGATGCTGTCCAACGCGATCGTGCCGGCGCTGCCGTCGGTCTTGGGGGCGGACTCGTAGGTGTCCCAACCGTCGACGACGATTTCCTTGGCCGGGGTGATGAGGCCGGCGTTCAGGTCGACGTCGGTCCAGCTCTGGCCAACGGCCTCGCCCCTGCGAAGGCCACGGGTGCCGACGAGGTGGAAGAGCGCGTAGAGCCGATCGGATTCGGCCGCGTCCAGGAACGTGCCGAACTGCGCAGGTGTCCAGACCATCACCGGTGACGGCAACTCACCGGTGGCACGCCAGCGCTCCACCCGCTGGGTCGTCCAGAGCAGGGGCTTGGGGCGCTTGCCGGACTCCAGCTCGACGTGGGAGGCCGGGTTGAAGGTGATGTACTGCTGGGCGATCGCCGCGTTCAGAGCCGCTCGCAGCGTGCGCCGGATGCTCTGCTGCGTCGCTGGGCCGGTGATCTTCCGGAACGGCTTCATCTCGGCGAGCTTCGCCCGTTCGACAGCGAGCCGTGCCCGCTCGCCGGCGATGGGGCGGCCGGGCTTGCTGGGCTTGCACCTGGCGATCTGCTCGCGGCGTTCGAGGTTCTCCGCCTGGATCACCTCAGCAGGGCCGCGATGCGGGCCAAGTCGTGCTCGTCATCGGAATCGGCGATGGAGATGAGAGCCCGCACGTGGTCCAGGTCGGCCTGCGCGGCCTTCACCGTCTCGTAGCCGGCGCGGTTGAAGGAACGGCGGGTGCCGTCCTCGCGGGGTGGGAGTTCCTGGCGTATGGAGTAGGAGCCGTGCTTGCGGCTGGTGAGCTTGGGGCACTTCTTGCCGAGCGGCTTGCCGGTCTTGGGGTCGCGGCAGTAGCAGGCGGTGCGTGGAGCAGTCGTTGAGGACGGAACCGACGCCTGGGACCTGACGCCCATCGGCCCCTGCCCGCCTGCCCTCAAGCAGGTGGACAGGGTGGGTCAACCGAGCAGGTGGGCCGTGGGCGAGGTGCTTCCGCAAGGGCACTTCGAGTTCCAGGTTGTTCCCGCGCTCGATCCCCTGGAGGTACTCGCCGGCCACGACCACTTGGGAGAAGCAGCCGGAGGCAGACTGCAGGATGGGCTTGAACTCGGGGAGGATGCGGTCGGCAACCGAAGGGACAGCGAGACTGGAGATGTAGAGGGTGGCCTCGTCGTAGCCGGCAGGAGCCAGTCCCGACCGCTCCCAGTCCAGGATGCAGAGCTCGGGACCGGTCAGATTCGACCACTGGATGTCGGCGTGTGTTCGGTGCTGTCGAAGGGGCATGGGAGGGATGGGGCGACGGCCTGCTCGGCTGCCGTCCAATGGCTTGTGGTGCTGGCCGACAGCAGGATCCGTGTCACGCCGGGTGTGGAGGCGACCGTCCCGAGCAGCAGTTGTATGGGTGTGGTTCCCGGAAGCACTTCCTGCGTGACGGTGGGAGTGACCATCTCTACCAACCGACAGGCTGGATCTCCGCAGGGGACGGAAATCTGCCCAGATCGGAATCCACGGGCAGTGCCCGGTGCCACGCCTCGGGAGCCGACACCCGCCCCCACTCACGCCCCACCCGACGCAGCAGCCGCAGCTGCTCCTTGTCGAGCCCCAGCAGAACGGCCGACGTGCTCAGCGCGCCACACCGACCCCCCTGCCATCACTCTGCGCATGCGCCACATAGCAGAGTGTCTCCTGTGGGCGCCTGTTCGAGCTGCAGCTTCGCGGCAGCCTGCATCCCCCTCACCGAAGGAGCGTCGAAGCCTCGACGGCTGCCTCGCCGCTCACCGCGTTCGCGTCCCGTCGCCGTTACTTGTGGAGTTCCGGAGGAACAACCCATCCGGCCGTCAGCGCTCAGGCTCCGCGACGGGTACCGGTGAACCATGACTGGCACCTTCACCACCCGCACGATCAACATCACAACCGGCTCCACCGAGACCCTGCACGACCTCACGAACGCATGCTCCGCATTCCTCCGAGAGGTGGCTCACGGGCGAAACGGACTGCTGAACATCTTCACCCCCCACGCGACGTCCGGCCTGGCCATCATCGAGACCGGCGCGGGCAGCGACGATGACCTGTTGGCGGCCCTCCGTGACGTTCTTCCCGCGGACGACCGCTGGCAACACCGCCACGGCAGTCCTGGCCACAGCAGCGCCCACATGCTCCCGGCTCTGGTCCCACCACACGCCACGTTGCCCGTAGTCGACGGTGAGCTGGAGCTGGGGACCTCGCAGTCCGTCGTACTCGTGAACACCGACCGGGACAACCCAGAACGCCAAGTCCGGCTGTCTTTCCTCAGCTGACCACACGACCCTGCACCTGGTCTTGGCCCCCTTGGCGAGGCAATTCTCCAGCCGTCCACCCCAAGGTCTCCTGTGCCCAGATCGAACGTCTCGAAGAGCATGACCTTGGCCTCGCTCAGGGCCAGTTCCTCGGCCAAGCAGCTCAGCGACGGGAAGGCCCCTGGGTGAAGCCGGGAAACCGGCCGGCATGGACCGCCGCTTGAAGTCGTTGTCGAAGGCCGGAGCCGGCAGCAGCGGTCTGATCTGTGCCCACCCAGTGTCGGCCATGTCCGAGGGAGCGCCGCACACGGGCCGGCCGGAGAGGGGCCGTCCCGGGCGGACTGCCCCTCTGCCGCCCCTCCGTCGGGCCGCCCACTGGGCGTACCGCCTCGTGGCGAACAACCGCGAACGGATGCCGGGAGGCACCTCGGCGTATGCGGTCAACTTCCCGCACTGACCATTCCCGCGTACGCGTAAACCGCGCCGAATTCCCTTGATCAGCCTACGCCCTGCTGTGCCGAACAGGCCTGGCCCATGGCGCCCGTGCTGGCACCTCAACACACTATGTATTAATTGCCTTTAAGCCCTTTCGGGTTGCACTCGGGCGTGGCGTGAGAATTCTTCGATCCTGTCTAGCCATGACTGCGACCTGGGTATATGTCGATCACGGGGCGTCGATCGACGCCCTCCGGGATTTTTCACTCGTTCGCGCATCACCCCCTGTCCGCTTCATGCCTACTCTTGTACGCATCTCTTTCCATGGGCTCCCGCCTCTCGGGCAAATGGCAATTTTCAGGCTGCCGTTGGAAAGAGGGGATTGATGAATTGCTGTCCGTGGGCGGGATGTCTGACGGACTCTCGCCTTTCCCCACGAAGAGAGTGGAATCATCGATGAAATTCAGTGCTCGGGGCTTGCCGGGTCGGCGTGCCCTGGCAACATCGATCGCGTCGGCTGTGATGGTTGCCGTTGCCGGGGTGGTGGTCACACCGACCCCTGCCGCCGCGATCGCGACGGCCGTTCCCCTCGGTACCGCCGACAGCTTCGCGGTGCTTGCCGGTCAGTCCGTGACCAACACCGGCGCCTCAACGGTCACGGGTGACCTGGGCGTCAGCCCGGGTACGGCGATCAGCGGCTTTCCACCAGGACTGGTGAACGGCGCGACACACCCCGCCGATGCGGTCGCGCTCCAGGCCCAGACCGACCTGACCACCGCGTACAACAACGCTGCGGGACAGGCGCCGGACGCGAGTCTCTCCGCGGACCTCGGCGGCCTGACCCTGGCCCCCGGCGTCTACAACGCGTCGTCCTCCATCGGGCTCACCGGCACACTCACCCTCGACGCCAACAACAACCCCAACGCGGTGTGGGTCTTCCAGATCGGCTCGACGCTGACCACCGCGTCCGCCAGTCGGGTTCTGCTGGTCAATGGCGCCTCACCCTGCAACGTGTTCTGGAAGATCGGCAGTTCGGCCACGCTCGGCACGAACACCACGTTCGTCGGCACGATCATGGCGCTCACCTCGACCACCCTGAACACCGGCGCGTCGATCACCGGCCGCGCGCTGGCCCGCAACGGCTCCGTGACGATGGACACGAACTCCATCACCAGGCCTTCGTGCGCCACCACCACAGGCGGCACGACCACCGGCAGCACCACAACCGGCACAACCGCAGGCACGACCACCGGCACGACCGCAGGCACGACCGCAGGCACGACCGCAGGCACGACCACCGGCGGACTTCTCGGCGGTGTCACCACGGGTGGCCTGCTGGGCGGGGTCACCACCGGCGGCCTGATCGGCGGCAGTTCCATCGCGGGCAACACCGTCGGCGGAACCGTGGGCGGCAACACAGAGGGCAACACAGCGGGCAACACGGCCGGGAACACGGCCGGGAACACCGGCGGCAACATCGGGGGCGGCCAGGGCAAGCCCCCGCACCACGGAAGGCCGGACCACGAGGGCAAGCCCCCGCACCAGGGAAAGCCGGACCACGAGGGCAAGCCCCCGCACCAGGGAAAGCCGGACCACGAGGGCAAGCCCCCGCAGCACGGAAAGCCGGACCACGAGGGCAAGCCCCCGCAGCACGGAAAGCCGGACCACGAGGGCAAGCCTGGCAAGTCCGACAAGTGGGATAAGAAGCAGGACTACGACAAGTCGGTCCAGCAGTACTGACGCTTCGCCGTTCCGGCCCTGCGGGCGCAGCGATGCGCTCGCAGGGCCGGACGCCGTACGCCCGTCAGGCACAAGGAAGTTCAGCGGAAGAGTTGTGAGAGGAGGGCCGGGATGACACCGACTGGCCCAGGAGACGTACTGAACGGGGGCGAACCGGTGAGTGTGAAGGCGTCGGACGCCTTTCCGCCTGGTAGCCCCGTCACCGTCCGTCGCACGGTGACGGGACAGCAGGGGGACGCCCAGCCCGGACCCGACGAGTTGTCGCGGCTGCCGCTTCCGCTGCGCGCCGCGACGAAGGGTGCCGCGGTCCTGTTGGTGTGCGTGTCCCTGCTGCACATGTTCTTCCTGTTCCTGCACGTAGCTCCGCCGAACCAGATCTCGCAGCGGTACGCCCGGCAGGTCCAGAGTTGGGTGTACCCGCTGTTCGAGCAGAACTGGCGGCTCTTCGCCCCCGAGCCGGAGTCGTCCGTCCCGCAGGTCTCGGCTCGTACGGTCAGGACCACCGCTGACGGCTCGCAGCGGATCAGTGGCTGGTTCGACCTGACCGCCGTGGACGACGCCGAGGTCCGGCACAACCCCTTCCCGAGCCACACCAACCAGAACATGCTCCGCAGGGCGTGGACGGGCTATCTCGAATCCCACGGCAACAGCGACGAGTCCTACTCGGATCGTGCGGTGATGTGGCAGGAGTACCTGCGGAACATCGCCGTGGACCGGATCACCGCTACGCGGCCGGGCGCCGTCGACGGAGTTCAACTCCGCGTCCTCACACGGCCGGTGGCCGCCTTTGACGCAACCGGCCAACGCCGCCCGGTATCGCCGTCGGTAGTCGACACCCGCAATCTGCCCTGGTGGAAGGTGCCCGCGCATGGCCACTGACCGGACTCCGATGCCCATGCTCAGCAAGGACGATGCCTCACGAACGTCCACGGCGGAGAACGTGCCGGTGACGTTCCGGCACCTCGGCGACCTGCTCACCCTGCTCATTCACCGCCCCGTCTCGCTGTATGCGGCGGCGACGCTGCGCATCGGCTACGGCCTGTGCTATCTCGTCTTCCTTCTGCGCGAACTCTCGCACCGGGACGAGATCTGGGGGCCGGGCTCCCAATGGACCCCGGCGCTGGCGAACCGGCTGTTCGACCAGACCGGCTGGTTCAGCGTCCTCACGCTCTCCGACAGCAAGGTGTACTTCAACCTCTGCTACGTGGCGGCGCTCGCCGTCTGCGTGTTGTTCCTGCTCGGTTGGCGGACCCGGGCGACGTCCGTGCTGTTCGCCCTCGTCGTGGTGTCGTTCCACGCGCGGTCGATCTTCATGACCGACGGGGGAGACAACCTGATCCTCCTGATGGCTCTCTACCTCACCGTGACCGCCTGCGGGCGCCGCTGGTCACTCGACGCGCGCCGAACCGCCCTCCGCGCCCGGACCGACCGGCCCGGCCGCTGGGCGCTGTGGCGCGCGGGCAGCGACCTGTGGCCCCAACTCGCCGTGGCCCGCGCGTCACTGACCACGGTGCTGCACAACTGCGGCATGTTCGTCATCGCCGCCCAGGTCTGCCTGCTCTACGGCTCGGCGGGCCTGTACAAGGTGCAGGGTGGCTCGTGGCAGGCGGGAACCGCCCTGCACTATGTCGTCAACCTCGACCTCTTCCGGCCCTGGCCGGCTCTGTCCGCCTTGGTCGACAGCTACCCGCTGTTCATCGCGGCGGCCGGTTACCTGACCGTACTGATCCAGGTCGCCTTCCCGTTCACTCTGTTCAGCCGCTTGAAGTACGTCCTCCTCGTGATGCTCCTGGGCATGCACATCGGCATCGCGGTCCTTCTGGGCCTCCCGATCTTCTCCGCCGCCATGATCGTCGCCGACGCCGCCTTCCTCCCGGACCGCTTCTACCGCGCAGCGGCCCGCGCCACCCGCCGTACCCTCGCCCGCCTGCGCTCCCGCGAGTCCCCGACTTCCCCTCGACGGGCCCCGCTCGTCCCGCCCCAGTCGCCGACCCGCACACTCCTCCCGACACCATCCGCCGGACCGGCCGCAGCGCCGGAGCGGGCACGGGCCAAGCCGTAGAGCCGCCGGCGCGGGCGGTACGTCACCCGGTTGGCGTACCGCCCGCGCCGCTCCGCGTACGCGGCAGGGCGGTGTCGGCCGTCGGCGCAGCCTTGGTCACCTGCCGCCAGTACCGCATGGCGGCGCCCACCTGCTTCCCGCGCAAGCGCGTACCGGTGGGAGAAATCCGGTAGATGGTCTCCTCCCGAAGAGTCCGTCACACCACCCGAAACCGATGACGACCAAGCCCCTGACCTGCGCAGATGCCGGTCGTCTTCACGGGACCTGGATGCGTGAGCGGACATGCTGACACGACGCACACAATCGTGGACTGGCCAGCATGCGGCATGGCTCTGACTAGGCGTTTCTGGACCAGCGTGGAAGCTGGCGGAAGTCCCGGCAGGACCCTGCCGGGACTTTTAATCCGTTGGTTGTGGGTTCGTGTCCGACACGGCCTACACATGGCGAGGGCGGAGTTCGCCCCTGCGACCTGCTCCACAGCGCCCCGACCGGTTCTGCCCGGTCGGGGCGTTCGTCGTTTTCCTGGAGGGACCGGCGGCGCCCGTACGGGGGAGCGGGTGCCGCCGGGGTCCTGGGCGTGCTACCTCGCGAGGGAGGCGACGCCGGCCTGGGCGAACTTCTCGTCGAGGTCGCCGCTCGGGGCGCCGGCCACCCCGATGCCCGCGATCGGGGCACCCTTCGCCGTGACGGGGGCACCGCCCGCGAGGAACAGGGTGCCGGGGATGTCCTTCAGGGTGGGGGCGTTCGTCAGACGCTGGGTCAGCTCGGAGGTGGGGGCGTTCCAGGAGACGGCGGTGTACGCCTTCTTCACGGCCGACTCGTAGGCCTGCGGGCCGGCGCCGTCGCCGCGCAGCGTCACGATGGTGTTGCCGTTGCGGTCGACGACGGCGACGGAGACGCGCTGGTTCTCCTTCTTCGCGGCGTCGAGGGTCGCCTGGGCGGCCTTGGTGGCGGCGGCCACGGTCAGGTGGGTGGTCTGCTGGAGGTTGCGGTCCGCGGCGTCGGCCTGGACGGCGGCGGCGGGTGCGGCGGCCGGTGTGGAGGCGCTGGCGGAGGCGACTCCGAACGTGCCCGCGACGGCGGCGGCGACGACGGTACCGGTCAGGACACGGGCGCGCAGCGACAGCTTCTTCATGGTGAACGACTCCTCGGGGTTCGGCCAGGGGCTCGGGAAGCTCTGCGTTCCCGCTCTGCGATCCATCCTCGGGCCGGATCCGGCCCGCCCCGGTCGACCTGCGGGCTCCCTTCCCGGCCCTCGACGGACGACGGCCGGGTCAGCCGATCGGATGATGCGGGCGCTCTTCCCCGAGGCGTTTCCCTCGGCCGCGTTCCCCGGGCCGCGTTCCCGCCGGAGAGCCTGATGCGCGCCGGATCAGGCCGCCGGCTCGATGTTCTGGTTGGCGTGGAAGAAGTTGTGCGGGTCGTAGGTCCGCTTGACGGCCGCGAGGCGGTCGTAGTGGTCGCGGTAGGTGGCCCGTACCCGGTCCGGGGTCTCGCCGGCGCCGATGAAGTTCACGTACGTACCGCCCATGGAGTGCGGGTGCAGCTCCTCCCAGTAGTCGACGCACCACTGCCTGAGCTTCTCGGCGCTGTCCGGGTCCGGGTCGATGCCCGCGATGACGCCGGACCAGACCGCGTCCCGGTAGGCCCAGGCCGTGTCGTCGGGGCCGAGCCGGTGGGCGGCGGCGTCGACCGGGTACAGGTGCGTGGTCGACAGATCGGTGGGGAGGTTCTCGGCGTACTTGGCGTGTACGTCGATGGCGTCGTCGGTGATCCGGTCGAAGAAGTTGCCGCGCCAGTACCACTGCAGACCGGCGGGGAGCAGTTCGTCGAACATGGACTGCAGGGCGGTGTAGGGCATCGGAGCCGTGAAGTGGAAGGCGGGCGGGCCCGGGTCCCCGACCGGCTTCAGGGTGGCTTCGAGGAGGTCGGGGTCGCCCGTCCAGCACCACACCACACCGCACATCTTCTGGCCGTGGATCTCCTCCGGGAACGGGGGGCCGGGCGGCACGGTGAGCGCGGCGAAGAAGCCGTTCAGGTCCTCGGGGGCCTGCGGCAGGAAGTCGCGGTACCAGCGCAGTACGTCCTGGATCCGGTCGACCGGCCAGACCGTGATGGCGACGCCCACGGTGTCGACCGGGTGCATCCGGAAGGTGAAGGAGGTGACGACGCCGAAGTTCCCGCCGCCGCCGCGCAGCGCCCAGAACAGGTCGGGGTGGGTGGCGCCGTCAGCCGTCACCGAGGTGCCGTCCGCCAGGACCACGTCCGCGGCCAGCAGGTTGTCGATCGTCAGGCCGTACCTGCGGGTGAGGTAGCCGTGGCCGCCGCCCAGGGTGAGGCCGGCGACGCCGGTGGACGACAGGATTCCGGAGGGCGTGGCCAGCCGGAACGCGTGGGCGGCGTGGTCGAGGTCGCCGAGCGTGGTGCCGCCGCCGACCGTGGCCGTCCGTGCGCCGGGGTCGATGTGTGCCCAGCGCATCGGCGAGAGGTCGAGGGTGACGCCGTCGTCCACCAGGCACAGGCCCGCACCGCTGTGCCCGCCGCCGCGGACCGCGAGTGCGAGGCCCTCGTCCCGTACGAAGTCGACCGCCGCCATGACGTCCGCCGTGTCGGAGCACCGCACCACTGCCGCCGGACGCTTGTCGATCATGGCGTTGTAGACCGTGCGGGCCCGGCGGTACTCCGGATCCCGCGGGCCGATGACGGGACCGCGCAGCGCGGTCCGCATCGCGTCCAGGGTTTCGAGCGTGGTGCCCTTCATGGCCGGCCATCTCCTCGGGCGTCGAGATGGGGACCGCACCCCCGATCGGCCTCCCGCCGCGGCTGATGTCTCAAGCCTCCCCGCGGTCCTGGCGCCCTGCCAGTTCGCCGGACCGGGGGGAGAGAGACATACGCGCCGCGTGGGATCGGGCCGGACGGGGCGATCAGACGAGGAGCTTCGTCTTCGCCCGCTGGTACTCCTCCTCCGTGATGGCGCCCTTGTCCTTGAGCTCGGCGAGCTTCGCCAGGTCGTCGACGTGACTGCCCTTCTTCGTGGCATCGGCACCGCTCGCGTCGGAGGTGCCGGCGGCTTCCCGTACGTACGCCTTGAAGGCCGCGTCGCGGTCCTGGGCCTCCTTGATGTCCCGCTTGCTCATGGACTTGCCGCGCACGATCACGTACACCAGTACGCCGATGAACGGCAGCAGCAGCGTGACGATCAGCCAGCCGGCCTTGCCCCAGCCGCCGAGGTCGTGGCTGCGGAAGATGTCCGAGATGACCTTGAACAGCAGGAACAGCCACATGACCCAGAGGAAGAACCAGAGCATGGTCCAGAAGAGGTCGAGCAACGGGTAGTCGTCCACGGATCGCTCCTCGATCAGCGCGAGTTCATCGCGTCGTCAGCAACATTCGGCAGGCGCATGATGAATCAGTCATACCACCACATATCTGCGCCCGCTCGTCAGCTGTTGCAGGGCGTTCTGGGCCGTTGTGGGAGGTTCCGCGAAGGCGGGTGCGGAGTACCGTGGAAGTGTCGAAGGAGGCACGGGCCTCCAGGAGGCGGGGTCGCCTCGTGTCCATGAAGCGGTGCGGTACACCGCGTGAGAAGCGGCGTGAGCAGGCGTACGCACAGACGCTCGCGAGGGCGCATGCACAGGGCAGATGAGTCCGCCCGCAGCCCGGTCGGGGCGATCGGTCGCGTGACCGTGCCGATTCCGCCCGATGGGCCGGGCGAAGTACTGGTGGCCGTACGGGGTGGGTCCGAGGCCTACACCGCATGGTCGGCGACGTCGATCGACAGGGACGTGCGCGTCGTTGTCGTCGACTCGGTCTCGGCGCGCGGCGTGATCGTGGAACGCCTGCCGTCCTGAGCCGAAGCAGCGACGTAGCCACGGAAGCAGTGACGTACCCACGGAAGCAGTGACATACGGCAGGAGTCCTCCGATGTTCTTC
Organism: Streptomyces sp. NBC_00984; assembly: GCF_045162475.1. Classification (NCBI taxonomy): domain Bacteria; kingdom Bacillati; phylum Actinomycetota; class Actinomycetes; order Kitasatosporales; family Streptomycetaceae; genus Streptomyces; species Streptomyces sp. NBC_00984. The sequence goes on along the minus strand of NZ_CP108734.1, from coordinate 4,282,450 downwards.
TGGCACGTTCCCGCCCCCAACGAGGCGATGCTCATATCCGGTTCCAAGGGGCAGACCTTGGACACCCAGTTCCGGATCGTCACCGGGCACGGCAGTTTCGTGCTCCCGGTGAAGCAGAAGGCGCGCATGCTCTCCCTGGCGCTGCGCGAGGCGGAGATCACCGAGGACTGCGTGACTCAGCAGGGCATCCGCCTCAACGTCCGGGCCGTCGCCGTCTTCAAGGTCGGCGACGACGCCGTGTCCATCGCCAACGCGGCCCGCCGCTTCCTGACCGAGCAGGAGCAGATGGAGGAGCTCATCGGGCAGATCTTCGCCGGACACCTGCGTTCCATCGTCGGCGGGCTGACCGTGGAGCAGATCATCCGTGAGCGCAACCGGGTCTCCCAGGAGGTCATCGCGGGCAGCCACGGCGAGATGGAGAAGCTCGGCATCGTGGTGGACGCCCTCCAGATCCAGGAGATCGACGACTCCACCGGGTACATCAGGAACCTCGCGGCCCCGCACGCCGCCGCGGTAGCCAGCCAGGCCCGGATCGCCGAGGCCAAGGCCGACCAGGAAGCCAGCCAGCGCGAGCAGCAGGCCGCCGCGCTCAAGGCGGAGTACGAACGCGACACCGCGCTCAAGCGGGCCGGCTTCCTCGCCGAGACCGAGCAGTACAACGCCCGCGCCGCGCAGGCCGGGCCGCTCGCCCAGGCCCGCGCCTCGCAGGAGGTCATCGAGGAGCAGACCGCACTGGCCGAGCGGCAGGCCTCGCTCGCCGCGCAACGGCTGGAGGCGGAGGTCCGGCGCCCGGCGGACGCCGAGGCCTACCGGCAGCGCACCCTGGCGGAGGCGGCCCGCGACCGGATGAAGTTCGAGGCCGACGGCAACGCGTACACCGAGCGGACGCTCGCCCAGGCGCAGGCCGACGCCAACAGCGTCCGCGCCGCCTCGCTGCGTGACGGCAACCAGGAGCTCATCGCGGCCAACCGCATCGTGGAGAACCTGCCCGCCCTGGCCGACGCCGCCGCCCGCGGCATGTCCGGCGCCGACCTCACCGTTCTCAACGGCACCAACGGTGTCAACGAGATGGCGGCGGGCGTTGTCGGCCAGGGGCTGGCGATCCTCCACTCGCTCCAGCGGGGCGCGAACCCGATGAAGCCGCCGGCGGTCCACGGGAAGGCCACGTCCGCACCCCGTATCTCCGAGACGAACCCGTCCTGACGCGGACGGACGAAGGCCGGGCGAACCCGAGTGGTCAAGAGAGCGCCGGACATGGCGTAGAGTTGTGTTTACCGACGCGGGGTGGAGCAGCTCGGTAGCTCGCTGGGCTCATAACCCAGAGGTCGCAGGTTCAAATCCTGTCCCCGCTACTGAAGAAGTCAGGCCCGGCACGCATACAGCGTGCCGGGCCTGATTCGTTGCGGTCCGCACCTCGGGTGTCGCCCCATTGGCCGAAGAGGAGTCGCCGCTTCGTTCCGCTCCGGCGAGCCTGGGAGTGGGGCGCGGTACCGTCCGCAGCCGCGCGCGTAACCGGGCAGGAGACCACAGGTGTGGAAGCGGGAGAAGCGGCGTGGCAGGCATGCCGGGGGCGGTACCCGGCAGTTCGTACGCACGCTGCCCGCCCTGATGATTCTCGGCGGGCTGGTGTTCGACGCCCTCACCCCGCCGACCTTCACCGCCATTCCGTTGTTCGTGGCCGCTCCGCTGATCGCCGCTCCGTTCTTCTCGCTGGCCAGCACCATCCGCACCGGTGTCGCCGCGATGCTGGCCGTCATCGCGCTGCGGCTGTTCAGCAATACGTTGCCGCAGGCCGTGCCGCTGATCGAGCTGCTCACCCTGGGCACCGTCTCGGTCCTCGCGGTCGTGATCAACGGGGTCGTGCGGCGCAGCAACGAGCAGCTGGCCTCCGCGCGGTTCGTCGCGGCGACGGCCATGCGCGCGGTGCTGCCGCAGCCGGCCGACCGGACCGGCGGACTGCAGGTCGCGGCGCGGTACGAGGCGGCGCAGGCGGACGAGTTCGTCGGCGGCGACCTGTTCGCCGTTTCGGACACCCCGTGGGGGGTGCGGCTGGTGGTCGGGGACGTACGGGGCAAGGGGCTCGACGCCGTGGAGACGGTGGCGGTGGTCATCGGGGCGTTCCGCGAGGCGGCCGAGCAGGAGTCCTCGCTGGAGGGGGTGGCGAGGCGGCTGGAGCGCGCGCTGGCCCGGGAGGAGGCGCGACGGGGCGGGCTCGATGTGCTGGAGGGCTTCATCACCGCCGTGCTGGCCGAGATCCCGTCCGGGCTGTCCCGGGTGCGGATCGTCAACCGCGGTCACCCCGAGCCGATCCTGCTGCACCCGGACGGGGCGCTGGAGGTGCTGAAGCCCTCCGTGCCCGCGCTGCCGCTCGGCATGGGCCTGGGGGTGTGGGCGGAGCGGACGGACGAGTGGGATCTGCCGGCCGGGACGACCCTGCTCCTCTACACGGACGGCCTCTCCGAGGCGCGGAACGCCGACGGGGTCTTCTACGATCCGGCGGCCCGGCTGCGCGGGCGGATCTTTCCGGGGCCCGAGGAGCTGCTGTCCGCGCTGACCGATGACGTGCGGCTGCACACGGGCGGCGAGACGACCGACGACATGGCGTTGCTCGCGGTCGTACGTCCCGCGGAGGGGCAGCCGGACCGGCGGAGGACCGTGCGGATCGTCGGCGCGGAGACGACGTGAGGGGCGGGGCGCGAGACGTGAGGGGACGGGACGGGCGGCGTGAGGGGACGGGACGGGCGATGCGAGGGGCGGGACGCGCGATGTGGAGGCGGCGGGACGCGCGATGCCACCGTGCGTAATCGAAAGGCGCCGCTCCGCATAACGTTTGACGCAACGTCAGAATCGGGGTAGTGGCTGAGGGCCGGTCAACTCGTCCGATTCCACCCGACTGTGTCCCGTAAAGTCCAGGCCAAAGACGTGAACGATCAGTGGGAACAGCTTGGAATACGGCCCCGGTGTCTATTAACGTTCGATAACGCAGCGCGGTCGTCCCAGCCGTCATCAATGGCGGCACCGTGCGCGAGCGCCGAATTCCGCAAGGGAACCGGGGAACCACCTACATGGGGTGAATCGGACACCTGTGTCTCGTGAGAGACGGAGGGGCCCGTAGGAGACCTTCCTGCTCCGAACCCGTCAGCTAACCCGGTAGGCGAGAAGGAAGGAAAGGAGTGCGCCCCCGTGGCGTCCAACAAGCCTGCCCCCGAGGCCCCGTACCGGTTCGATCCCGACTACGGCACCGGTTATGGCGCCGACTTCGGCCCCCGGCCGGACTCCGGCCACGGCGCCGATTTCGCACCCACCGGGACGGCGACGGCGTTCGGAACCGACTACGGCACCGAGCCGGGCGGCGACTTCACCGGTGAGTTCGGCAGCGACTTCCGCGCCGACCTCCGCGCCGACTTCCGCGCCGACGGCAACGACGTTGAGTCCGAACGCGGTTGGGACGAGTGGAACCCCACCGAGGAGTCCGTCCGCCCGGTACGCGGCAGGCACCGCGTCGCCAAGCAGCGCAACGGACTCGCCCGCAGCTCCACGGTGCTGGGTGTCGGCGTCATAGCGGCGGTCGGCGCGGGTGGCATGGCCACCGCGCAGGGCAAGCCGCCGGTCTCCATCTCCGTGCCCGACGCCATCTCGGACAACCTCCCCGACGCCAAGTCCCTTCCCGGCGTGGGCTCCCTGTTCTCCGGTGAGTCCGAGGCGGACAAGGCCGAGATCGCAGCCGCTTCCGCCCCGCTCACCACCGCCGGCCTCACCACCGCCGAGGCCGAGCAGGGCGCGACGGACGCCGGCGAGGCGCTCCGCGCCCGCATCCTCCAGCAGGCCGAGCAGCAGCAGGACGCCGCCGCCGCCGAGGCCAAGGCGACCCAGGAGAAGGAAGCCGCGGAGAAGGCGGCCGCCGAGGCCAAGAAGCAGCAGGGCGAGGCCAAGGCCAAGGCCGCCGCCGAGAAGAAGAAGGCGGAGGAAGAGGCCAAGAAGAAGGCGGAGGCCCTGCGGCTCGCCAAGCTCGCCGCCAGCTACGCCATCCCGACCTCCTCGTACACGATCACCTCGACCTTCGGCGAAGCCGGCTCGATGTGGTCCTCCGGCTACCACACCGGCCTCGACTTCGCGGCTCCGACCGGCACCCCGATCAAGGCCATCCACAGCGGCACGGTCAAGTCGGCCGGCTGGTCCGGTGCGTACGGCTACCGCACGGTGCTGGAGCTCGACGACGGTACGGAGCTGTGGTTCTGCCACCAGTCCTCGATCGGCGTCGGTGTCGGCCAGAAGGTCAGCACCGGTGAGACGATCGGCCGGGTCGGCGCGACCGGCAACGTGACCGGGCCGCACCTCCACCTGGAGGTCCACACCGCCGGTGGTTCGGGCATCGACCCGATGGCCTGGCTCCGCGGCAAGGGCCTCAACCCCTGAGGCGACGCCCGCCCCGATGAACCCCGGCAGTCCTGACGCTCACCCCCCGACGTCAGGGCTGCCGGTCTGTTGTGAGCAGTGCGGGGATCTCTTGCGGGGGCCTCCTGCGACCGGTCCGGAATCCGTTGTGAGTGGCGCGGGGATCGGTCACGACCGGTCCGGAGAACGGCGGGCACCCGGAATAGCGGACCCGCCGGAATTCGTTGTTCCACCCATGACTTCTCTTCGTAAGCTGGGCTCCTCCGACCTTCAGGTCTTCCCGCTCGCCCTCGGCGGCAACGTCTTCGGCTGGACCGCGGACGAGGCGCAGTCGTTCGCCGTGCTGGACGCGTACGTCGCGGCCGGAGGCAACTTCATCGACACCGCCGACGGCTACTCCGCCTGGGTGCCGGGCAACGAGGGCGGGGAGTCGGAGACGGTCATCGGCAAGTGGCTCGCCGGCCGCTCCGACCGCTCCGACATCGTCGTCGCCACCAAGGTCTCCACCCACCCCTCGTACCAGGGGCTCGCGCCCGCCAACATCAAGGCCGCGGCCGAGGCGTCGCTGCGTCGGCTCGGCACCGACCACATCGATCTCTACTACACGCACTTCGACGACGAGACCGTCCCGGTCGAGGAGATCATCACCGCCCTCGACCAGCTGGTGAAGGAGGGCAAGGTCCGGGAGATCGCCGCCTCCAACATCAGCCCCGAGCGGCTCCAGGCCTCCCTGGACTTCTCGGAGCGCGAGGGGCTGGCCCGCTACGTGGCCCTGCAGCCGCACTACAACCTGGTCTCCCGCGACACCTACGAGGGCGAGCTCCAGGACACGGCCGCCCGCGCCGGGCTCGCCGCTGTGCCGTACTTCGCCCTGGCCTCCGGCTTCCTCACCGGCAAGTACCGTCCGGGCGCCACGGTGGAGAGCGCGCGGGCCGAGAGCGTCGGCCAGTACCGGGACTCGGAGCGGGGCCAGAAGGTCCTGGCCGCGCTGGACAAGGTCGCTCAGGAGCACGACGCCCAGATCGCGACCGTCGCGCTGGCCTGGCTCGCGTCCCGCCCGACCGTGGCCGCGCCGATCGCCTCGGCCCGTACGGTCGAGCAGCTGCCCGCGCTGGTGGCCGTCGCGGACCTCTCGCTGACCGAGCAGCAGCTGGCCGAACTCACCGAGGCATCCGCCTGACACACGCACCGACCGCACCGCTCCCGAGCCTGCGGCGGCCCCTCGTGGACGCGGTGCGCCGAAGCCCTCAGTGCTGAACCGGCCTGTTCCGGGCCGATTGCCGTGGCGGCAGCATGTATGGGTTGTAACCGGCGCCGTACTGCGGGTACGGCGCCGGGACCGCCCACGGGGGCGGCGGGTACGAGGGGCGCAGGCGGCCCGTCGCCTGGGCCGCGTATGCCAGGGCGGGGGCGGCCACCTCTCTGCGTTGCCAGAGGTGGTGCAGCAGCTCCAGCTCGCGTTCGGCGAAGTCCGGGCCGGCCGCTCCGCGGCGGGCCTGCAGACGCAGCGAGGCCAGTGAGGTCGCGAACGACTCGTACTCGGCGACGGCCTGCGCGGCCGCCTTCCCGTGGGCCTTCGCCGCGGCCTTCGCCTGAGCACTCGGCTGGGCAGCGGGCCAGGAACCGGGGGCGGGGCCGTACGGGCTCTGCGGGCTTCCCGGGGCGGTGACGGCGTACCGTCGGCGGGCCGCGTCGCGGGCCAGGCCGCGGGCCCGCATCGAGGAGAGGGCGAGCGGCTCCGCCGGGGTCAGCCAGCCCGCCGCCGCGTAGGCGGGCAGCTCGGCACAGAGCGCACGCAGCTCCCGCAGGCGGGACCAGATCGCCAGCCAGGTCACCAGGCCGAAGACCGGGACCATGAACACTCCGTACACGGCATAGAAGCCGTACGGGCTGAAGACCGCCGACCCGTTCCAGAGCGAATGCATGCCCATGGCGAGGACGAGCCCGAGCAGCGGCAGCGCGATGCGGCGGAGGCGCCGGCGTCGTGAGCCGGCCGCGGCGAGCCCGAAACCTATGCCGGTCAGCACCGTGAAGAGCGGGTGCGCGAACGGCGACATCACCGCCCGCACGAAGAATGTCGCGGCCGTCACCGATACGACGCCCGAGGTGCCGATCTGCTGGTCCTCGCCGAAGGCGTTGCCGAGGTAGAGGATGTTCTCGGTGAAGGCGAAGCCGCTCGCGGTGATGCCGGCGATCACGACGCCGTCGACGATCCCGGTGAAGTCCCGTCTTCGGAACAGGAAGATCAACAGGGCCGCGGCGGCCTTGGCGCTCTCCTCGACGACCGGGGCTATGACCGTGGCACCGAGGGTGTCGGCGTTGGACGGGTCGGCGGTGGCCGTGGCTATCCAGCGGGTCGCGAAAGAATTCGCGAGGATCGCGACCAGGGCGGCGGCGAACGCACCCCAGGCGAAGGCGAACAGCAGATTCCGCCAGGGGCCCGGATCGACCCGGTCCAGCCAGCGGAACGCCGCCACCAGGAGCGGTACGGGCAGCACGGCGAGACCGAGGCCGACGAGAAAGCCCTGAGTGCCGGTCTGATCGCGGACCAGGGCCAGGATCGCCAGACCGCAGAGCGCGAGCACCGTGAACACGGCCGCGATACGGAACGTCCGGCTGCGCCACACCATGCCGACGCGGCGCGGCCGGTAGCGCCAGTGCCTGCGCTCCGGCACGGCAGCCAGGATCTCGCCGACCCGCTGCTCCTCGAGGAGCGGGACGGCCGGCTGCGACTGCCGCTGTTGGACAGACCCGTCGGACACCACGCAATGACCCTAACCAGCGGCACTGACACCTGACCATGGGGCGTCCGCGCCCGACCGCGGGGCGCCCGGCCCGCCACGGGGCCGGAGCCGCGTGCGGGTCTCAGCTGCGGGCGAAGAGCAGGTCGTGCACGACATGGCCCTTGTCCAGGCCCTGCCCCTCGAACCGGGTCAGCGGCCGGAACGCGGGCCGGGGCGCATAGCCGCCGTCCGCCCGGGTGTTCTCGAAGAGGGGGTGCGCGCTCAGCACCTCCAGCATCTGCTCGGCGTACGGCTCCCAGTCGGTCGCGCAGTGGATCACTGCCCCCGGCTTCAGCCGCTGCGCCACCAGATCGAGGAACTCCGGCTGGATCAGCCGGCGCTTGTGATGTCGCTTCTTGGGCCACGGGTCGGGGAAGTACACCCGCAGCCCGTCCAGCGAATCCGGCTTGAGCATCTCGCGCAGCAGGATGATCGCGTCGCCGTTGGCCACCCGGACGTTGGACAGGCCGTTCCGGTCCGCGAGGCCGAGCAGATTGCCCTGGCCCGGGGTGTGCACATCGACGGCGAGGATGCCCGTGCCCGGGTCGTCGGCGGCCATCCGAGCGGTGGCCTCGCCCATGCCGAAGCCGATCTCCAGCACGACCGGGAGCCCGTCGAACAGCTCGGGCAGGTCGAGGACGTGCTGCCCGTCGATGTCCAGGCCCCACTTCGGCCAGAGCCGCAGCAGGGCTTCCTCCTGGCCGGGCGTGACACGGCTGCGGCGCGGCTGGAAGCTGCGGATCCGGCGCTCGTGGTGCGAACCGGCCGGGTCGACGGCGGGCCCGCCCGGGAAGCGCGGCTCCTGGCGCAGCCTGCGCTGCCGCTCGAAGGAGGCGGCGCGCAGATCGTCCGGGATCCCGGCAGCGGACGAGGAGAGGTTCTCGGGGGAGTCCCCGGAGAGACTCTCGGAGGGGTTCATGGGCTCAGACACAATGCCCCGATTCTACGGCGGGCGGTCTCCACCCCGTCTCCCGTGCCCGGAGCAGCGCCCTGCGTGCCACCTCCCGCCCGATGGGCAGCGAAGCCGTGGCGGCGGGCGACGGTGCGTTCAGTACGTGGACGGTGTGCGGGGCCTCGCGGATCAGGAAATCGTCCACCAGGGTGCCGTCCCGCAGCACGGCCTGGGCCCTGACCCCGGCCGGGGCCGGTCTCAGATCGGCCTCCGTCACCTCGGGCAGCAGCCGCCGTACGGCCTGGGTGAAGGCCTGCTTCGACAGCGAACGGCGCACCTCGCCCGCCCCGTACCGCCAGTGTCTGCGCGCGATCTGCCAGGTGCCGGGCCAGGCCAGGGTGTCCGCCAGCTCGCGCGGGCGTACGACCGGCCAGCCGTACCCCTCGCGGGCCAGCGCCGGCACCGCGTTCGGCCCGACGTGGACGCTGCCGTCGTGGCCCCGGGTCAGATGGACCCCGAGGAACGGGAACGCCGGATCGGGCACCGGATAGACCAGGCCGCGCACCAGCTCCGGCCGCGCCAGCTCGTAGTACTCCCCCCGGAAGGGCACGATCCGCATCCCCGGGTCGTCGCCCGCGAGCCGGGCCACCCGGTCGCAGTGCAGCCCCGCGCAGTTGACCAGCACCCGGGCCCGGACCACCACGCCGTCCGCCGTGCGCACCGCCACGCCCCAGGGGCGCCGGTCGATCGCGGTGACCTCCGCCCCGTAGCGGATCACCCCGCCGGCGCCGCTCACCTCGGTGGCGAACCGGGCCGCGACCGCCCCGAAGTCGCACACCCCGGTCGACCCGACCCGGATCGCGGCGAGGCCGCTCACCTGCGGCTCGTACTCCGTGATCTGGGCGGGGCCCAGCTCGCGCACCGGCAGTCCGTGCTGCCGGCCGCGCTGGACCAGGGCGTGCAGCCGGGGCAGCTCGGAGCGCTCGGTCGCGACGATCAGCTTGCCGGTCACCGCGTGCGCGATGCCGTGCTCGGCGCAGAACTCGACCATTTCGGCGGCGCCGCGCACCGCGTAGCGGGCCTTGAGCGAGCCGGGGCGGTAGTAGATGCCGCTGTGGATCACTCCGCTGTTGCGTCCGGTCTGGTGCCGGGCCGGGCCCGGCTCCTTCTCCAGGACCGTCACCCGGGTGCCCGGGGCGGTGCGCGTGATCGCATACGCCGTCGACAGGCCGACGATCCCGCCGCCGATCACCAGCACGTCGCAGTCGTACGCCGCGTGCGTCATCATCACGCCACCTCCCACCCCGATAGTGCACTGACCCACTGACAACGCACTCAAACCAGCGGGGCCCAGCGTGGCGCCGAATCTTTACGGCCCGGCTCGTGGCACGTCGGATTCCGTTTACGCGGGCGCCACCAGGAGTGGCCTGGCCCGCTCACGCAGCTCGGCGACGCGCGGCTCGTGCCCGTACGGTTCGAGCCGGTGCAGCAGATCCCGTACGTACTCCGTGGTCCGCGCCGAGGAGATGCGGCCCGCCACCTCCACCGCCCGGGTGCCCGCGGCGCAGGCGGCGTCCAGATTGCCCGACTCCAGCTCGGCCACCGCCGACACCACGAGCCGCAGCCCGTGCGAGCGGACGAACTCCTCGGTGGGCCTGGACAGCGCCTGCTCGGTGAAGCGCCGCACCTGCCGGGGCGCCTTCAGATCGAGGTGGCACTCCGCGGCATCGGCCGCGAACCTGTCGTACGAGTAGAAGCCCAGCCAGGACGGGTCCGCGTCGCCGTCCCTGGAGCGCTCCAGCCAGCCCTCGGCGGCCTTCAGCGCGGATCCCGCGGCGGACGCGTCGTTCGCCTTGGCATGGGCACGGGCCTCCACCAGGCGGAAGAAGCTCATGGTGCGGGCCGTGGCGAGGCCGCGGTTGCGTTCGACGGCGGCCTGCGCGAGGTCGACCCCCTCGTCGGCGAAGCCGCGGTAGGTCGCCTGGAGCGACATCGACGCGAGGACATAGCCGCCGAGGGGTACGTCGGCCGCGCCGCGCGCGAGCCTCAGCGCCTGGATGTAGTAGCGCTGCGCGGCCTCCTGCTGGCCGGTGTCGAAGGCCATCCACCCGGCGAGCCTGGTCAGCTCGGCCGCCGCGCCGAAGAGCGCCCGGCCCACCTCGTCGCTGTACGAACCGAGCAGCAGCGGTGCGGCGTCCACTCGTAAGCACTCGGGAACCATGGAGGAGCGCCAGTCCCCGCCGCCGTACTTGGAGTCCCAGCGGCGGGCGTCCTGGGCAGCCTCCCGCAGCTTGGAGACGTCGCTGTGGCCGACCCGCAGCGGGGAGATGTCGCTGATGACGGTGGTGGTGGCCGTGGTGGCCGTGGTGGTGGCGGCTGGGGCCGCGGGCGTGGATTCCGGGCGCGGCTGGGCGGGGATGGAGAGGGTCTGTCGCGTGCCCAGCGCTCCCAGCGTGCCCAGCGCCGTCTGGGCCGCCTGTGCGTTCAACGCGGCCTGGGTGCCAGGTCGCGGCTGCACCCCGGATGCCGACTGTGCGACCGGTACCGGCTCCGTGCCCTTCGCCGCCCTGCCCGGCGGGCCCTGCGCCCCTGCACCGCCCCGTGCGCCCCGTGCGCCCTGGGTGTCGAGGGCGGTTGCCCCGATCGCCGTCGCTTCTCGTGCCACCGTCGCGTCGGCGGGGCATATCAGCCAGCGGGACGCGGGCGTCGCGTACGCACTCACCGAGAACGAGCCCGCGAGCGACTGCCAGATACCGCCGCCGCCCGCCCCCCGCCCGGCCAGATCCAGCCGGTACAGCTCGGTCGCCGAACGGACCGCCTCGCCCACGTCGCGCGGGAAGGCCAGCCCGACCTCCGGCGCCGGATCGGCGTCCGCGAGCCCGATCTCGTGCAGCGGGACCGGCCGGCCGAGCTTGGCGCCGATCGCCGCGGCGATGAGATGGGGCGCGGCGCCCTGCGGCACCATGCCCTTGGCGACCCACCGGGCCACCGAGGTCTTGTCGTACCGAAGTGTCAGACCGCGCTGCGCCCCGAGGTCATTGACCCGCCGGGCGAGCCCGGCGTTGCTGATTCCCGCGAGGGCGAGAACGGTTCCGAGCTTCTCGTTCGGTCCGCGTTGCTCCCTGGACATGCGCCACCCCTCGACACACAGACGGCCGCCGCGTCACCGTTGCGGCGCGCGGCATTCGTACCGTGTCCTCCCCAGCGACGAACCCCGGCACTCCGGCCGCACACGCATATGGCCGAGCCCCGAGGAATATGCCCCCTGCAGAGAACCTCAGTAAACCCAGCGTAGTTCGCCGCATCCCTACCGTTAAGGGGCAGACGTCCGTATGGCGGGATTGTTGTCCGTACGGACGGGGGCGGTGGTCCGGGTGGGAGTCGGGAGCGGTCCGGGCGGGGGCGGGGCGCGGTTCGGGTGCGGGCCGGCCGCTGCGTGAACCGGGCCCGTGACCCCGCTCGACGGCGCACGGGAACGGCACTTGGAGGCGTCGTTCGGCCGTGGTGCCGGCGCCGCGCACCGAGCTCCGTACGTGCTCCTGGTGTGTGGCCGTGCGCCTGGCCGTGCGCTCTCGTCGGGCAGTTTCGGAAGCGTTTCCATGGGTGCTGCGTGGGTCGGCCCACTGCATAGGACTCAGTGGGCTGGGGGACACTGCCGCCTCATTCCCCGCAGGCGGCGGACCGGTCCGGGAGGTGAACGACGCCTCCCGGACTGTGCATCGGCGGTTCCGGTGGAGATCTTTCGCGGCTGCCGGAGGGTTTCAGGAGGCATTCGGGAAGATTCGGGGAGTGAAGTGGGGCGAAAGGGTGCTTCTGGTGCGGCGAGTTCCCCTTCGAGGGGTTCCGAACTGCTCTGAGAATGGCCGAATGTCGCCGGTCGTCCGAGGTTGGGCCGCCCGTTTCGCGGACATCTCGTCGACCGCCCGGCAGTCGCCCGCCGTTGGCTCGCGGGCGGCTCGTGGGCGGTTCGAGGATGGCTGGATCTCGTCTGGTGGATCTGGTTCACACGGAGAATCCAACGCGCCTTTCACATAAGGCAGTTGACGGACGACGCGCTTGGCGCGGGCCATGCGTGACGTCATGCCGCCGGAAGCGCCGCTCGCGGCCCGCCCGGTGTGCGCCTGCCCGCACCAGGCTCGGCCTCCTGTCCGGCCGGGCCTTTGCCAGGGGCGCATGCCCTTCCGACGTGCGCCCTACGGAGCCCCTCCTGTGCGCCGTTGTCGTGGCAGCATGTTCGCAACGGCGCCGCGCGTTACCGGGGTTCTCCTGATGCAGCCCTGCTGCGCCGTTTTGTCCACAGCCTGTGGAGGCGGCGATGCGTTGGTTGGTGGGGTGGAGCAGTATCGCCGCGAGCTTCGGCACGGCCGGTGCGGTCGGCCCCGGTGACGAGGGGCGCACGATGCACCCCGTCGGCTCCCAACTCCTGTGGGGCGACCCGGATCCGCTCTGGGCCGTGGGCGACTGGCGGCCCGACGAGATCCGGATCACCACGGTCGAGACCGGCGAGGGCGCGCCCACCGCCCGGATGGCCGTCCTCGGCTGCTGCAGCGCCACCGACGAACAACTGCGCTCCGGCCTCCTCGCCGCCCGCGGCGGAGCCCTGCGCCACCTCACCTCCTGGCCCGGCAGCTACACGACCGTCGTCCAGATCGGCCGCCGGATCACCGTCATCGGAGACCTCGCCGGTGCCCGCCCCGTCTTCTACACGCCCTGGGCGGGCGGCACGGCGTACGCCACCGCCGCACTCCCCCTCGCCGACCTCATCGAGGCCCAGCTGGACATCGGCCACCTGGCCGCTCTGCTCGCCTGCCCCGAGACACCGGAGGCGCTGCGCGACGGCACTCCGTACGCCGGCGTGAAGCGCATCCCGCCGGGCCACGCGCTCATCCTCCGCGAGGGCTCGCGCGAGATCACCGGTTACGAGGCGGTGGCCTCCCTCGCCGTGGCCGCCCCCCAGCTCGACCCGGTCAGCGCCGTCGACGGCGTACGCGACGCGCTGGTCGAAGCCGTACGCGCCAGACTCCTGGCCCCGCGCCACGCGCCCGAGACCCTGCCGCCCGACCCCGGCCCGGTCCCCGGCATGGGCCCCGCCGAACGGCGCGCCGCCCGTGGCGCACCCGTCCCCGGCATCGGCGCCGACCTGTCCGGAGGCAGCGCCTCCGCCACCCTCGCCCTGCTCGCCGCCGGACTCCCGGGCCTGCCCGGCACCCTCCTCGGCCACGGCGCGGGAGCGGGGGAGCGGCTGCTCGCCGTCACCCTCAACGACCTCACCGCGCGCGGACACGAGGACGAACTCGAACGCGCCCGCGTCATCGCCGCCAACCCGCGCCTGCACCATGTGGTCGTCGCCGCCGGGGAGGAGGCCCTGCCCTACGCCGACCTGGGCGGCGGCCCGCTCACCGATGAACCCGCCCCGTCGCTCGTCGTCGCCGAGCGCCACCGCAGGCGCCTCGCTTCGGGCAGCGCCGACCACTTCGTCGGCGGCGGCGCCCGGCAGGTCCTCGACGCCCACCCGGCCCGCCTCGCCGACCTGCTGATGGACCGCCGCCGACGCCATCTGCTGCGCCCGGTCGCGGCGCTCGCCAAGGCGGAGGGCCCGAGCGCGCACTCCCTGTTCGTCCCGCTGACCGTCTACCGCGCGGCCCGCCGCCTGTCCCGTACGTCGTACCGCACCGGCCTGGAAGTGGCGGCCGACCGGCTGCCGGACGCCAACCGGCACGCCCCCGACCTCCATACCCCCGCCGATGCGTCGCTGGCCGCCCTCGCCTGGTCGCGGCCCGGACCCGCCGCGCGCTGGCTCACGGGGGAGGCGCTGGCCGAAGTCTCGGTCCGGCTCCAGGAGGCGGCCATCCGCCCCGTCTCCGTCCAGCGTCCCGGTGAGGCCCGCGCCAGGGCGGCCCTGGCCCGGTACGCCGCCGACCACCGGATCCTGGAGCAGGCCGCCGAGAACCGCAGCCAGCGGCTGCACGCCCCGTACCTCGACAACCAGGTCGTACGCGCTGCCCGCGCGCTCCCCGAATCGCTCCGGGTCCAGCCGGGCGCCCGCGCCGCGATCCTGCGCCGGGTGCTCGCCGGCGCGGGTATCCACGAGCTGCCGCCGGGCTGGGGCACGCCCTCCCTCGCCACAACGAACGCGACCGCCCGCACCGGTCTGCGCGCCGCCCTCCCGGAGCTGATCGCCCTTTTCGACGCCCCACTGCTCGCCGACGCGGGCCTGGTCGAGGCCCGTGTCGTACGGAAGGCCCTGCGCGCGGCCTCCGAGGGAGAACCGCTCCCGCTGGAGGGCCTCGCGCACCTGGCGTCCACGGAGCTCTGGCTCCGCCGGCTCGTGTCGCGACGCGGCACCTGCTGGACGGGCACGGCGGCGCCCCGCCAGCGCGCGGTCGCGGGCGGAGTCGTTCCGGCCAGGCGGACACTGCAGCCGTAGGAAGCCGAAGCCGAAGCCGAAGCCGAAGCCGCAGACGTGGGCGGGGGCATCGGGCACCGGGTGTCGGTGCGGGTGGCCGCCTGTCCTCGGCCGGGGCGCGGGACACAATGGCCCGGTGCGGTATCTGATCCTGGGCGTCACCGAGGCGCGAGACGAGAACGGCAGTGCCCTGCCCGTGGGCGGTACGCGGCTGCGCGCTCTCCTCGCCGCCCTCGCGCTGCGTGCGGGACGCCCCGTCCCCGTCGCCGATCTGGTCGATGACGTATGGGCCGCGGATCCCCCGCAGGACGCACCCGCCGCGCTCCAGGCACTGGTGGGCCGGCTGCGCCGGGTGCTGGGCAGGGACGCGATCACTAGTAGCCACGGGGGCTACCGCCTGGCGGCCGGGCCCGACGAGGTCGACCTGTACGTGTTCGAGCGGCTCTCCCGCCAGGGGGCCGAGGAGCTCGACGCGGGCGATCCCGTGAGGGCCGCGCGCACGCTCCGTACCGCGCTCGCCCTGTGGCGCGGCCCCGTACTGGCCGATCTGCCGGACCGGGACCACGGCCACGCCCTGCGCCCCGAGGGCCACCGCCTGGCCGCGCTGGAACGCCGTATCGAGGCCGACCTGCGGTGCGCGGCGACGGGCGCGGGTGGCGGTGCGGGGCCCGACGCGCGACCGCGGACCCTCGTGCCCGAGCTCATGGAACTGACGGCCGCCCACCCGTACGACGAGCGCTTCCGGGCCCAACTGATCCGGGCCCTGCGCGCCGAGGGCCGCCAGGCCGATGCGCTGGCCGCCTACGAGGAGGCCCGCCGCGCCCTCGCCGACGATCTCGGGACCGACCCGGGGCCGGAACTTATCGCGCTCCACCGGGAGTTGCTCGCCCCGCCGCAGGTGTCGTCCGCAGCGGTGGCGGGGGTGGCAGGGGTGGCGGCGCGCCCGCAGCGTCCGCCCGAACCGTCCGGCCCCGCTGTCGTGTACGGCAACCTCCGGCCGCGGCTCACCTCTTTCGTCGGGCGCGAGCCCGAACTGTGGTCCATCCGCGCCGATCTCAGCCGTTTCCGACTGGTCACCCTCACCGGTCCCGGTGGCTCCGGCAAGACCCGGCTCGCCGAGGAGGCCGCCGCCGGTATGGCCTCCGCGGCCTCCACCGCCTCCACCGCCTCCTCCGCGGCCTCCTCTGCCTCCTCTGCCTCCACCGCCTCCGCGGCAGACACGGACGCCTGGATCGCCGAACTCGCCTCCGTGGACGACTCCGTCGACGTACCCGGAGCCGTGCTCTCCGCTCTCGGGCTGCGCGAGACGGCCCTCCTCCGTGACAACAACCGCGACGGACAACCGCTGCGCACCGACCCGACCGACCTCTTGGTCGAGCACCTGGCGCACTGCTCCCGCATCCGCCCCTTCCTGCTCATCCTGGACAACTGCGAGCACGTCATAGAGGCGGCCGCCACCCTCGCCGAGACCCTGCTCACCCACTGTCCGCAGCTGCGCATCCTCGCCACCAGCCGCGAACCCCTCGGTGTCCCCGGCGAATCCGTGCGCCCGGTCGGCCCCCTCCCGGCCGACCCCGCCCACCGGCTGTTCGCCGAGCGCGCCCGTGCCGTACGCCCCGATTTCGACCCCGAGCAGGAGGCCGCGCACGATGCGGATGCCGTCGCCGAGATCTGCCGTCGGCTCGACGGGCAGCCGCTCGCCATCGAGCTCGCCGCCGCGCGGCTGCGGATGCTCAGTCCGCGTCAGATCGCGGACCGGCTCGACGACCGCTTTCTTCTGCTGACCGGCGGAAGCCGGACCGTACTGCCGCGTCAGCAGACGCTTCGTGCCGTCGTCGACTGGTCCTGGGACCTCCTCGACGAGGACGAACGCACGGCGCTGCGACAGGTCTCCGTCTTCGCGGGCGGCTGGGATCTGCCGGCCGCGGAAGCCGTCATCACACCCGGAGCAGCACCGGTCGGAGCAGCAGCTGTCCGGGCAGCGCCTGCCGGAGGAGCGCCCACCGGAGGAGCGCCCACCGGAGCAGCGCCTGCCGGGCCGGCCGCCGCCGGCAGTGCCCGCGCCGCCGAAGCCTCCGCCCGCCTCTCCACCGCCGACCTGATCGGCGCGCTCGTCGACAAGTCCCTCGTCGTCGCCGCTCCGACCGCCACCGGCGAGATGCGCTACCGCCTCCTGGAGACCATCCACGAGTACGCCACCGAGCGTGCCGCCGAGGTCCCGGAGATACGGGCCGCCGCCGCGAGCGCGCACACCGCGTACTTCGTCGCGCTCGTCGAGGAGGCCGAGCCCCGCCTCCGCTCCGGCGACCAGCTGCCCTGGATCGAACGCCTGGAGACGGAACTCGACAACATCCGGGCCGCCCTCCACCGGACCACCGTCACCAGCCCGTCCGAAGCGGAAGCCGTACGACTGGTTCTCGGCATGGGGTGGTTCTGGTGGCTGCGCAACTTCCGCTCCGAGGGTTTCACCTGGACCGAGCGGGCCGTGGCGCTCGGGCCGGAACCGGCCGACGACAGCGCCCCCCGCTACTGGCCGCGCATGCATCTGGAGATGCTGCGCCACTTCCTCGCCGTGGAGAGCCGACCTGCCGCGGACGTCCACGGTGACGAGCGCCATCGGGAGCTGATGTGCCGGGTGGGCGACGCGTTCAGGTCCTCGGGCCCGCAGTCCGCCCGTTTCCCGGGACTGCTCTGGCCGATGGTCCTGTTCCCGACCGGCACGGCGGCCGACACCCACGCGTTGATCGACCAGGTGGTCGACAACACCCGTGTCCATGGCGGCGTCTGGGAGTACTGCCTCGCCCTGATGTTCCGTACCCACATGGCGGTCGACATGCCGGGCGGCATGTCCGGGGTCGACGACGATCTCGCGGAACTGCGTGAGCTGAGCCGCCGCGTCGGCGACCGCTGGATCCGCGCGCAGGTCGCGGGCGCTGCCGCGGAGGCGGGCGTGATGCGCGGACGGTTCCCGCAGGCCCGAGTGGCGTACGAGGAGGCGTTGCTGCTGTCCCGCGAGGTCGGGGCGCATGCCGAGGCGCCGTTCCTCCTCGCCCGCATCGCCGAACTCGCCTACCGGACCGGGGACATGGCGGAGTACGAGCGGACCCTGACCGAGTCGGAGCGCGAGGCGGACCGCTACCAGGTGCATGACGCCCGCGCCTACGGCCAATTCCTGCGCGCCACAGCGGCCCTGGAGCGGGGGGAGATCGCGCAGGCGCGGCGTCTGGTCACCGAGGCGGCGTACGCGGTCGGGCGGGGCAGCCCGCCGTCGCACTTCAAGGTGCTGATCGAGGGGCTGGCCGCCCGGATCACGGTGCACGAGCCGGGACCGGGCCGTGGTCCGGTCGCCGGGGTACGAGGCCTGACCTCGGCACTCCGCGCCGCGAGGGACGCCCAGTGTGCCGAGCTCGTCACCGGGCACCTGGCGGACTGCGTGGCGACCGCGCTGCCGAAGGTGGGCCACCACGGAGCCGCTGTACGGATCCTGGCCGCGGCGGACGACTGGCGGTTGTTCGGCCCCAGGACCGAGGTGCAACAGGCCGAGGTGGACGAGGCCGAGCGGCAGGCGCGTGAGGAGCTGGGACCTCAGCTGTACGAGTCCGAGCGCGCCGCGGGACGCGCGCTGACCGTCGACGGCGTCATCGAACTTCTGACCCGCATCACCGAGGAGCTCCCGGAAACGCCGGGATGCATGGATGCCCCGGGGTTCGCGGACGCTCCGCGGCGCCCGGAATTGCCGGGTTTCACCTCCGGCCTCACCCCGGACCGGCTCACCGGCAACTGATCCTCGAATTCGCCCAGTCGGCGAGTGCCATGAAGCCACCGGGCCGGGCGGACTCGACGACGAGCCGGATCCGCTCCTGACCGGCGATACCGACGCCCACGGGCACGGCCGGGTCGTCGCCGTTCATCACCGGGGACTGCCACAGCCGCGCCCCGTCACCGTTGAAGACGGAGAAGCGCACCGAGCCGAGCCCCATCGTCATGTCGTCGATCCCGACCATCGCCTCGTACCGCGTGCACTGCTTGTTCAGCTGGATGACGACCGAGGAATTGCTGTGGACGGTCACCCCGTGCGCGTACGTCGTGCCGCTGATCGACACCTGGGAACGCTGCCAGACCCAATTGCTCTCACCGAAGACCACCTCCGGTTCGGTGTGGTCGCCCAGGATCGAGTAGCGCAGCTCGTTGACCTGGTAGACGGTCGGCGCGGGAGGCGTCGGAGTCGGCGTCGGAGTGGGCGTCGGGGTCAGGGTCGGGGTCGGCTTGGGCTCCGGCGCGGGTGGCGTCGGCTGGGGTGGCGTCGGTTCGGGAGCGGGTTTCGGGGGCGGTGTCGGGGTGGGGGTCGGGGTGGGTGTCGGCCTGGGCCTGGGCTTGGGCGGCGGTGTGGGCGCCGGGGGCGCCGGGGGCGCCGGGGGCGCGGGCGGCGCCGGCGGGGCGGGCTTCGACGCGGGCGGTTTCGACGCGGGCGGCTTCGGCTCGGGCGGCGGTGTCGGCGCCGGAGGCGCCACGACAGCCTGCTTCGCCACATGTTTGGCCTCGGGCTTCGGCTGGTCGTCGCCGACCAGCGCCCAGACCAGTCCGGCCGCCGCGGCCACGACGGCCGCCGCCGCGATACCGGCCTTCGCCGGTGCACCGAGCCCCTTCGAGGCCGCGGCACCACCGGACGCACCCCCGGTGGAACTCCCCCCGGACGCCGCCGCGGCGGCACCCGCTCCCGCGGCTCCCGCCGCGCCACCGGCGACGATTCCGGCAGCCTTGAGCGCGTACCCGGCGGCGAACCAGCCGATGACCGCGACCGGCAGCAGCGCGGGAATCCCGGCGTTGACATGGGCCAGTTCGCCCGCGGCGAGCCGGCACTTCGAGCACTCCTCCAGGTGTCCGCGCAGGCCGCGCTCGGCCCGCATACGGAGCCCGCCACGGGCATACGCGCCGAGCCGGTCGGCGTAGCGCGCGCAGTCGCCGCCCGCGGTCAGGGCCTGGCTCACATGCGCCTGCAGGTAGGCCTGCTTGAGGCCCTCACGAGCCCGGCTGGCCAGCACCGCCGTGGCATTGGCGGTCAGTCCGAAGAGCGGGGCGATCTCGCTGGGCGACTCCTCCTCGACGGTGGTGTGCCACAGCACGGCCTGCCAGCGCTCCGGCAGACTGCGGAACGCCTGCATGGCCATCGACTGCTCGGCCTCGTGCATCGCCAGCACATCGGCACCGAGGTCGAGCGTGTCCGCGTCCGACACCTGGGAGGACTGGGAGGCCTGCGCGGCGAACACCGCGAAGTCGTCGACCAGATGCTCCCGCTTCGCGGTCTTGGTCCAGGCGGCGCCGACATGGCGGACGGCCGTCATCAGGTAGGCCCGTACGGCCTCCTCGGGCCCCTTGCCGCGGCGTACCGCCTGCAGCGTGCGGGCGAAGACCTCGGCCGTCAGGTCGTCGGCCGTGTGGGCGTCCCGGCAGCAGCTCCGCGCGTAGCGTCGCACCGCGTCGGAGTGCCGTCGGAAGAGCTCCTCGTACGCGAGGTCGTCGCCGTCCCGCATCTGCCGGATCAGATCGGCGTCGGAGACAACGGTGCCGGAGGCATCGGTGGCGCCGGCGCTTCGGCCCTCCCGCTGCATCGGCACCGCTGCGTCGGCCCCGGGACCCGGATCGACCGGTGCCGACCACGGACCCGGGAGGACGGTGCCGCCCTCGGCGTCACCGCTCGACCGCCCCGGCCCGGCCTGACTCGGTACCTGCCGGGCTGACAGCCCACCGGCCTCCGTGACACCGCCCGCGGCGGAGACGTCGTCGAACGACTCTTCCTGCTGCCCGTCACCGCTCATCGCGGTAGCCCCCGTATGCGCTGTCGGACCCGAACATCGGGCAAGAGTGCCACATGGCGCAATCACGACGGACCCTGAGCCCCCGTAACCACTCATCCGGGGCGTTTTTCCGAATGTGAGTACTAACAGACATCCATTCGGGGAAGGCTGCACAATCTCTTCATGCGCGAGCGAGTTGCAGCCGCAGTGCGCGATCCGGGAGCGGCAGGCGCGCGGCCAGCGGGGGTTGCGGGTTTCGGCAGTGGGAGAGGCGGCCGTGGACGCCGGACGCGAAGGTCGGACGGGCGGCGACAGGCGATGACGGGCCGTCGGCCGAGACCCCATCAAAACGGGCCACATCCACCGACGTCACGCGAAGGAACTCAACCGCTCAACAACACGCTCCGGCGTCGGCACGCCGGGCGCAGCGGCGGCACCCGCCACTGCGCCCGCGCACCCGGCACATTCCGCTCAGGCGACCGGCCGGGAGCGCAGCCCCTCCAGCAGGATGTCCAGGAGCCGGCTCGAAGCGGCGGCCTGCTGAGCCGCGTCAGGCAGCGAAGGCGCCGCCGTCGCTATCACCAGCAGTACATCCGCGACCGTCACGTCACGGCGCAGTTCACCGGCTGCCCGTGCCCGGTCGACCAGGCGGCCGACCACCTCCAGCAGCTCGCCGGCTCCCGTGTCGTCGTCCTCGATGCCGGTCTCCGCGGCGGAACGCTCGTCGGCCGGCCGGAGGTCGGCCTGGCCGGCGCCCTGGCGCTGCTGAGGCACCCGGGCCTCGTCCCGGCCACTGCCCGACACCGATGCCGACGCCGAGCCCGACAGGGTCACCGACTCCCCGGCCACCGTCGAGTCGACGCCGTCGGAATCGACGTCGACGCCGACCCGCAGGACCTGGGGCGGCAGCAGCCGCCCCGCGCCCGAGGCCACGGACGTCCGCAGGAAGCGCGACAGCGCCGACCACGGCTCGTCCTCCTGGCCGAGCGCGGTCCGGGCCTGGTCCGTCAGCCGGGAGGTCTCTTCCTCGGCTATCCGGCGGACCAGCACGTCCTTGCTCGGGAACCGGCGGTACACCGTGCCGACTCCGACTCTGGCGCGACGCGCCACATCCTCCATCGGAGCCCCGTATCCCAGCTCGCCGAACACCTCGCGCGCGGCTCGCAGGACATGTTCCAGATTGCGCTGTGCATCCACGCGAAGCGGAGCCGTGCGGCCATTCGTCCCGGTCGACGCGGTCGTCGCCCCGTTCGCCCCGTTCGCCCCGACCGTGGCGACCGAACTCGTCGACGCCACCGCCCCGACCGTTCCCACCGCCCCGTTTCGTCCCGTTCCGTCGGACGAATGGGACGGAACCGCAGCAGCAGTCTGCCAATGAGAATCCTGAATGTGCATAACTGTTCCCCCGGTTATGACGTCTCCCCCCGGAGACTTCCCGCCGTTTGAGCCGGAGAGTGGATCATCGTCCCAACCCGACACCCCGACGACATACGAACATAGTTGAGCCCGGCTCAATTCAGAAGGGGGTAGTTCCGCACGGAGCGCCCCCCGATCGGAGCAAGGACCGGTTGGTCACTGATTCGGCCCCCGCCCAGGGCCCCCACTCCAACCCCTGACCTGCGCGGCTTGCGTATCGCCGTCGCGGCCCGCGGCAACCGCCCGTACAAAACCTCCGGTCACACAATTTGTCGAGGCTGTGGACAAACCCTTGAGCACGTTGCGTCATGGGGTGGTGATGGCTTCAGATTCCGGGGGAACACCCCCCGGCCCCCCGCCGGGTGTGCGCATTCTTGTCATCGGTGGCGGCTACGTCGGGATGTACACAGCGCTGCGTCTCCAGCGGAAGCTGAAGCAGAGACTCAGGAGCGGTGAGGCCGAGATCGTGGTCGTCACTCCTGAGCCCTATATGACGTATCAGCCGTTCCTGCCCGAAGCGGCGGCCGGTTCGATCTCACCGCGCCATGTCGTCGTGCCGCTCCGCCGCGTCCTCGCGCACTGCAGGATCGTGATCGGCGAGGCGCAGAGCGTCGACCACGCCAAGCGCACGGCGACCGTCACCACCCTCGCCACGGGGGAGGACGGCACCGGCGCGGTCGAGATCCCGTACGACGAACTCGTCCTCGCCCCCGGCTCCGTCTCGCGCACCCTCCCGGTCCCCGGCCTCGCCGACCACGGCGTCGGCTTCAAGACCGTCGAGGAGGCCATCGGCCTGCGCAACCACGTCATCGAGCAGATGGACATCGCCTCCGCCACCCGCGACCTCGCCATCCGCGACGCCGCGCTCACCTTCGTCGTCGTCGGCGGCGGATACGCGGGCGTCGAGGCCCTCGCCGAGCTGGAGGACATGGCCCGCTACACCTCGCGGTACTACCACAACATCAAGGCCGAGGACCTGAAATGGATCCTCGTCGAGGCGTCCGGCCGCATCCTCCCCGAGGTCGGCGAGGCGATGGGCACCTACGCGATCCGTGAGCTGCGCGGCCGCAACATCGACGTACGCCTCGACACCCGGCTGGAGTCCTGCGAGGACCGGATCGCCGTCCTGAGCGACGGTTCCAGGTTCCCGACCCGCACCCTCGTGTGGACCGCGGGCGTCAGACCCGCACCGATCCTCGCCGCGACCGATCTGCCGCTCGACGAACGCGGCAGGCTCAGGTGCACGGCGCAACTCGCCGTCGTGGGCGTCGAGCACGCCTGGGCCGCCGGGGACGCCGCGGCCGTACCCGACCTGACCGCCGCGGAAGCGGGCAAGGAGACCGCGCCCAACGCCCAGCACGCGGTGCGCCAGGCCAAGGTCCTCGCCGGGAACATCCTCGCGTCGATCGCCGGAGAGCCCCTGGAGGAGTACCGGCACAGCTATGCGGGCTCCGTCGCCTCGCTCGGCCTCCACAAGGGCGTCGCCCATGTGTACGGCCGCAAGCTCAAGGGCTTTCCGGCCTGGCTGATGCACCGTACGTACCACCTCAGCCGTGTCCCCACGTTCAACCGGAAGGCCCGCGTCCTTGCCGAATGGACCCTTGCCGGACTCTTCAAACGCGAGATCGTCTCCCTCGGTTCGCTGGAACACCCGCGCGCCGAATTCGAGCTCGCCGCGGGCGGCAGACGCCCCGGGCCGAACGGCCCGCCGCACGACAGGGACACCCCGCCGGGCCCCGGCAACTCGCCGGGACCGGACCTTCCCCCCGGGCCCGACGGCCCACCGCGGAACGGCGGCTGACGCACCGTCGACCCGCCGGAGCGTCCGCCAGGGGGCGGACCGTACCGACAACTGTCCGTACGGTCCGCCACACTGGACGTGTGACCATAGGTGGGCCCACATCTGCACAGAGTGACCCGGCCGGCAGTGACCGACAGTGAGCAGCCCGCAAGAGCGGACCAGACCGACACACGAGGCCAGAAATTCCGTGAACTTCACGCGCTGGAGCGCCCGCCTACCCGGAACGCAGCGCCGCGCCGCCGCACGGGACGACCGCAGTTCCGTGCCCTCGGCCCGCGCCGAGTACGCACAGCCCGAGACCGGGCCCCGCCCGCCGGAGGGCGACACACGCAGCGGCACGCACGGCGGGACGGGGCACGATCCGCGGGACGACTCGCGCGGCGAGGCTCCCCGGCCGGGCGGCCCCGCGCTGGAGGACCTCTCGGCCCGGGACATCCTCGGCCAGCTGCCCGCCCTGGTGGCCCTGGTGTACGGCCCCGACCACCGGATCGCGTACGTCAACGACGCCTACGCCGCCGCCTTCGGGCCCCGCCCGGCCGGCGCCACCGCCGCCGAGGCCATGCCGGAGCTCGACGAGCTGAGCCTGCTGCCCCTCATGGACCAGGTCCTGCGCAGCGGCACCCCTCGCACGGTCAAGTCCCGCAAGGCCCGCAGCGGTAATTCGTACACCGTGACCTGCACCCCGGTGCACCGCGACAGGGACGACGAAGCCGACGGCGACAACGGCGCCCCCGGAAAGCAGAGCAGGACCAGCAAGGGCAACAAGAGCAACAGGGGCAGAGGAAGAGGGGGCGAAGGCGGCGTACTCGTGTACGCGGCCGATGTCACCGACCACGCCGAAGCGGCCGAACGGCTCCGCGCCAGCGAGCGCCGCCACCGCGAAACGGCCGTCACCCTCCAGCGCTCCCTGCTCCCGCAGGAGCTGGAGCAGCCCGACGACCTCCGGATCGCCGCCACCTACCAGCCCGGCGGCACGGACGCCGCGGTCGGCGGCGACTGGTACGACGTCATCACCCTCGGCGCGGGCCGCACCGCCCTGGTCATCGGGGACGTGATGGGACGCGGGGTGCGGGCCGCCGCCGTCATGGGCCAGCTCCGCACGGCCGTACGCGCCTACGCCCGCCTCGACCTCCCGCCGCACGAGGTCCTCCAGCTCCTGGACGGTCTCGCCGCCGAGATCGACGCCAGCCAGATCGCCACCTGCGCCTACGCGGTCCACGATCCCAACGAGGGCAGGCTCGTCTACTCCTCCGCCGGCCACCTGCCGATCCTGGTGTGCGACGAGGACGGTACGGTCCACCGCGCCGAGGACCCGACCGGACCGCCGCTCGGTACCGGCGGCTGGATCCACACCTCGGGCACGATCCCGCTGCCACCCGGTTCCACCGCCGTCCTCTACACGGACGGCCTGGTGGAGCGCCGGAGCGAGGACATCGACGAGGGCGTCGCCGCGCTGGAACGGGCCCTGTCCGGTGCCAAGGGTTCACCCCAGGTGGTCTGCGACCGGCTGATCCGCTCCCTCGGCGTCACCGCGGAACACGACGACGACGTTGCCGTGCTGGTGGTCCAGCACCCCGCCCGCTCGGGGGCGGACGCGGAGCTGTTCCACAACGCCTCGCTCGACCTCCTCGGCGGCATCGAGGCGGCCCCGCGCGCCCGCGCCTTCGCGACCGGGGTCCTGACCTCGTGGCGATTCCCGGTCGAGCTCTGCGACCTGGGCGTCCTGGCCGCCGGCGAACTCGTCGCGAACTCGCTCAAGCACGGCACCCCGCCGATGCGCCTGGGCCTGCGGCGCACCGACCGGCGGCTGATCATCGAGGTGACCGACGGCGACGACCACCTGCCGCGCCGCCGCCGGGCCGAGCCGGCGGACGAAGCGGGCCGCGGCATCTCCATCGTCGCGACGATCGCCTCGTCCTGGGGCAGCCGCCGCACACCGGGCGGCGGCAAAGCGGTCTGGTGCGAATTCGCCCTGCCGCAGTGAGGGCCCCGTCGCGGACAGGGCCCGGCCGCTCAGCGGGCGGCGGCAGCCGTGGCGGCGGAGCGGGGCTCCGCCTCCGGCAGTGACACGGCCACCACCCGGGAAGGCACCGTCTCCAGCGAGGGCTGATCCTGTACGGGAGTGAGCTGCCGGCCGAGCCGCAGCGCCAGCGCCGTGATGCCCAGCGAGAACAGCACGAACGTCACGATGTACGGCCCGTGCAGCGTCGCCCCCATCGGCCCGCCCACGGCCGGACCGACCGCCAGCGCGAGCTGCTTGCACAGGGCGAACGCGGAGTTGTACTGCCCGACCATCGACTCCGGCGCCAGATCGGCCACCAGCGGGGCCACGGTCGGCGACAGCATCGACTCACCGAGTCCGAACAGCGCGTACGTGGAGATCATCGCGGCGGTCGCCATGGTCTGGCTGCCGTGTCCGAGCCCGGCGTACCCCGCCACGATCCAGGCGAACGCCCAGATCAGACCGACCGAGGCAATGACCCGGCTGCGCCTGCGGCGCTCGACGAACCGCAGCACGACGAACTGCGCCACGACGATGACGGCGGTGTTGGCGGCCAGCGCGATCCCGAGCGTCGAAGGCTGCATCCCGGCGGCCTCGGTGCCGTACGCCGCGAGCCCGGACTCGAACTGTCCGTAGCAGGCGAAGAACAACACGAAGCCCAGCACGCACAGCTGCACCATGGCCCGGTGCGAGAGCAGCACCCGCAGCCCGCCCGGCGCCTTGGACCCGTCGGTGGGCCCGGCGTCCGAGAGGGACGGCGTACGGGACAGCCGCACCGTGGAGGCGATGACACCGAGCACGACGAACATCGCGGCCTCGATGAGGAACAGCAGGGTGAAGGTCTCCGGCCGGTTCGTGTCGACGATCTGGCCGCCGACGAGCCCGCCGATGCCGAGCCCGAGGTTCTGCAGGAAGAACTGCATGGCGAAGGCGCGGGTACGGGTGGCGGTGCTGGAGCACCACACGAGCATGGTGGCGAGCGCCGGCTGCATGACCGCCGTACCCGCGCCGAGGACCGCGGCCGACAGCACGGAGGCGGTCACGCCCGACGACAGACCGAGGGCGACAGCGCCCAGGGAAGCCACGGCCGAGGCGATGACGAGCACGGGCAGCGGCCCGCGGCGGTCGATGGCCCGACCGGTGAACGGCAGAACGGCCAGCGCCGCCATGGCGAAGACCGCCAGTACGACTCCCGCGGTGCCAGCACCCAGATCCCGTACCTGTGCCACATAGACGTACAGATACGGAACGGTGAACCCCAGCCCGAACGCGCTCAGCGCGCTCCCCAGCTGGATCCGCCGAAGTGCTGCACCCATCTCCCTGGTCACACTCACCTACCTCAAGGTCTCGAAGCGACATGCCGAGCCATCCGAACGACTCGGACCCGAAGACTTTAGCACTAAAGTTAGAACCTCAACAATACAAACCGAAGGACTTCGAAGGCTTTGGAGGGCGTGCCATACTGCCCGCCATGCCTGACACCACCGAGCAGCCCGGACCGCAGGAGCCGAGCCTCGACGAGCAGATCGCCGCCTACCAGCGCGAGTTCCGCGACCTGGACCCCCAGGTCGAGCAGGTCGTCTCGGCCCTGGGCCGGCTGAACCGCCGGATGAACGTGGCGTACGGACGCCAGCTCGCCGCCCTCGGCATCAGCAACGCCGAGTGGGAGGTCCTCAAGACCCTGGTCCTGGCCGGCTCCCCGTACCGCCTGGGCCCGGGAGAGCTGGCCAAGCGCCTGGGTCTCACCCCGGCGGCGATGACCCACCGCATCGACCGCATGGCGGGCGAGGGCCTGGTCACCCGGGACCGGGACGAGAACAACCGGGTGCGCGTGATCGTCGAGCTGACCGACGAGGGCCGTACGAAGTGGCTGGAGGCCATGCGCATGGCCACCGACTTCGAGGAGGACCTGCTCCAGGACCTCACGGGCGACGAACGCGGGGGCCTCGGCGACATGCTGATCCGCCTTCTGCGCCGCGTGGAGCACGCCCAGCCGGACGCCGGCGGCCGCCTTACCGACCTGGACTGAACCCGTGTCCGACACGTGGGAAAAGGGCTTGACCTGGCGGGGTTGACACACTCCTCCCCGATCCGTAAGGTTCTTCGAGTTGTCACGGAGCCGGAACGGTTCTGCGACAGCCGATCCCGCCGCGAATGCGGCAACCAAAACTCAGCACGATCTCCCACTCGGGACAATTTCGGCATGCCGAAATTGATTTCGAAGACTCGATTATGAGTCGCCGGGAAAATCCGCTAGAGTTTGGACGTCGGAACGGCCCAACAGCCGGGAAGACAAACCCCGCTGACTGGGAATCAGGCCCGAAAGGATCTGATAGAGTCGGACTCGCTGGAAAGGGAAGCGCGAAAGCGAAGAACTGGAAAGCGAAACCCGCTTCGACCGGGAATCGGACACGAAAGAGTCTGATAGAGTCGGAAACGCAAGACCGAAGGGAAAAGCCCGGAGGAAAGCCCGAGAGGGTGAGTACAAAGGAAGCGTCCGTTCCTTGAGAACTCAACAGCGTGCCAAAAGTCAACGCCAGATATGTTGATACCCCGGCCTGCTTCGGCAGGTTGGAGGTTCCTTTGAAAGTCCCGCGGGGTCACTGACCCGGTGGGCAATTTACACAGCGAGGACGCTGTGAACGACCGGTCTTATTCCGTCCGGTCGTTCCGCTCTCGTGTTGTGTTGTCCCGATCACGGGAAAACATTCACGGAGAGTTTGATCCTGGCTCAGGACGAACGCTGGCGGCGTGCTTAACACATGCAAGTCGAACGATGAAGCCCTTCGGGGTGGATTAGTGGCGAACGGGTGAGTAACACGTGGGCAATCTGCCCTTCACTCTGGGACAAGCCCTGGAAACGGGGTCTAATACCGGATAACACTCTGTCCCGCATGGGACGGGGTTAAAAGCTCCGGCGGTGAAGGATGAGCCCGCGGCCTATCAGCTTGTTGGTGGGGTGATGGCCTACCAAGGCGACGACGGGTAGCCGGCCTGAGAGGGCGACCGGCCACACTGGGACTGAGACACGGCCCAGACTCCTACGGGAGGCAGCAGTGGGGAATATTGCACAATGGGCGAAAGCCTGATGCAGCGACGCCGCGTGAGGGATGACGGCCTTCGGGTTGTAAACCTCTTTCAGCAGGGAAGAAGCGAGAGTGACGGTACCTGCAGAAGAAGCGCCGGCTAACTACGTGCCAGCAGCCGCGGTAATACGTAGGGCGCAAGCGTTGTCCGGAATTATTGGGCGTAAAGAGCTCGTAGGCGGCTTGTTGCGTCGGTTGTGAAAGCCCGGGGCTTAACCCCGGGTCTGCAGTCGATACGGGCAGGCTAGAGTGTGGTAGGGGAGATCGGAATTCCTGGTGTAGCGGTGAAATGCGCAGATATCAGGAGGAACACCGGTGGCGAAGGCGGATCTCTGGGCCATTACTGACGCTGAGGAGCGAAAGCGTGGGGAGCGAACAGGATTAGATACCCTGGTAGTCCACGCCGTAAACGTTGGGAACTAGGTGTTGGCGACATTCCACGTCGTCGGTGCCGCAGCTAACGCATTAAGTTCCCCGCCTGGGGAGTACGGCCGCAAGGCTAAAACTCAAAGGAATTGACGGGGGCCCGCACAAGCAGCGGAGCATGTGGCTTAATTCGACGCAACGCGAAGAACCTTACCAAGGCTTGACATACACCGGAAAGCATCAGAGATGGTGCCCCCCTTGTGGTCGGTGTACAGGTGGTGCATGGCTGTCGTCAGCTCGTGTCGTGAGATGTTGGGTTAAGTCCCGCAACGAGCGCAACCCTTGTTCTGTGTTGCCAGCATGCCCTTCGGGGTGATGGGGACTCACAGGAGACTGCCGGGGTCAACTCGGAGGAAGGTGGGGACGACGTCAAGTCATCATGCCCCTTATGTCTTGGGCTGCACACGTGCTACAATGGCCGGTACAATGAGCTGCGATGCCGCGAGGCGGAGCGAATCTCAAAAAGCCGGTCTCAGTTCGGATTGGGGTCTGCAACTCGACCCCATGAAGTCGGAGTTGCTAGTAATCGCAGATCAGCATTGCTGCGGTGAATACGTTCCCGGGCCTTGTACACACCGCCCGTCACGTCACGAAAGTCGGTAACACCCGAAGCCGGTGGCCCAACCCCTTGTGGGAGGGAGCTGTCGAAGGTGGGACTGGCGATTGGGACGAAGTCGTAACAAGGTAGCCGTACCGGAAGGTGCGGCTGGATCACCTCCTTTCTAAGGAGCATCTAGATTCCGTAAGGAGTCCAGAGGCCATTACGTCGGCAAATGTTCGACGGTGGTTGCTCATGGGTGGAACGTTGACTATTCGGCACGACAGGTTGTTTTTCACTAGTACTGCTTCGGCGTGGAACGTGGGGGATGGCAGGTCGGGTCGGGCACGTTGTTGGGTATCTGAGGGTACGGCCGTATGGTCGCCTTCAGTTGCCGGCCCCAGTGAACTCGCCTGTGAGGGTGAGGTGATGGGTGGCTGGTCGTTGTTTGAGAACTGCACAGTGGACGCGAGCATCTGTGGCCAAGTTTTTAAGGGCGCACGGTGGATGCCTTGGCACCAGGAACCGATGAAGGACGTGGGAGGCCACGATAGGCCCCGGGGAGCTGTCAACCGAGCTTTGATCCGGGGGTGTCCGAATGGGGAAACCCGGCAGTCGTCATGGGCTGTCACCCGCTGCTGAACACATAGGCAGTGTGGAGGGAACGAGGGGAAGTGAAACATCTCAGTACCCTCAGGAAGAGAAAACAACCGTGATTCCGGGAGTAGTGGCGAGCGAAACCGGATGAGGCCAAACCGTATGTGTGTGATACCCGGCAGGGGTTGCGCATGCGGGGTTGTGGGATCTCTCTTTTGCGGTCTGCCGGCCGTGAGACGAGTCAGAAACCGTTGATGTAGGCGAAGGACATGCGAAAGGTCCGGCGTAGAGGGTAAGACCCCCGTAGCTGAAACATTGACGGCTCGTTTGAGAGACACCCAAGTAGCACGGGGCCCGAGAAATCCCGTGTGAATCTGGCGGGACCACCCGCTAAGCCTAAATATTCCCTGGTGACCGATAGCGGATAGTACCGTGAGGGAATGGTGAAAAGTACCGCGGGAGCGGAGTGAAATAGTACCTGAAACCGTGTGCCTACAAGCCGTGGGAGCGTCGCTGTGTGTGCTTGCACATGCAGTCGTGACTGCGTGCCTTTTGAAGAATGAGCCTGCGAGTTTGCGGTGTGTTGCGAGGTTAACCCGTGTGGGGAAGCCGTAGCGAAAGCGAGTCCGA
The DNA here is from genome assembly GCF_045162475.1 of Streptomyces sp. NBC_00984. Lineage (NCBI taxonomy): Bacteria > Bacillati > Actinomycetota > Actinomycetes > Kitasatosporales > Streptomycetaceae > Streptomyces > Streptomyces sp. NBC_00984. The sequence continues at coordinate 4,251,683 of NZ_CP108734.1, read as the reverse complement.
ATAGGGCGTTTCAGTAGCACGCTCAAGACCCGAAGCGGAGTGATCTAGCCATGGGCAGGTTGAAGCGGAGGTAAGACTTCGTGGAGGACCGAACCCACCAGGGTTGAAAACCTGGGGGATGACCTGTGGTTAGGGGTGAAAGGCCAATCAAACTCCGTGATAGCTGGTTCTCCCCGAAATGCATTTAGGTGCAGCGTCGTGTGTTTCTTGCCGGAGGTAGAGCACTGGATAGGCGATGGGCCCTACCGGGTTACTGACCTTAGCCAAACTCCGAATGCCGGTAAGTGAGAGCACGGCAGTGAGACTGTGGGGGATAAGCTCCATGGTCGAGAGGGAAACAGCCCAGAGCATCGACTAAGGCCCCTAAGCGTACGCTAAGTGGGAAAGGATGTGGAGTCGCAGAGACAACCAGGAGGTTGGCTTAGAAGCAGCCACCCTTGAAAGAGTGCGTAATAGCTCACTGGTCAAGTGATTCCGCGCCGACAATGTAGCGGGGCTCAAGCGTACCGCCGAAGTCGTGTCATTCACACATGAAGGGCCAACGCCTGTGTGGATGGGTAGGGGAGCGTCGTGTGCCGGGTGAAGCAGCCGCGGAAGCGAGTTGTGGACGGTTCACGAGTGAGAATGCAGGCATGAGTAGCGATACACACGTGAGAAACGTGTGCGCCGATTGACTAAGGGTTCCTGGGTCAAGCTGATCTGCCCAGGGTAAGTCGGGACCTAAGGCGAGGCCGACAGGCGTAGTCGATGGACAACCGGTTGATATTCCGGTACCCGCTTTGAAACGCCCAATACTGAATCAGGCGATGCTAAGTCCGTGAAGCCGGCCCGATCTCTTCGGAGTTGAGGGTAGTGGTGGAGCCGATGAACCAGACTTGTAGTAGGTAAGCGATGGGGTGACGCAGGAAGGTAGTCCAGCCCGGGCGGTGGTTGTCCCGGGGTAAGGGTGTAGGACGCACGGTAGGCAAATCCGTCGTGCATATAGTCTGAGACCTGATGCCGAGCCGATTGTGGTGAAGTGGATGATCCTATGCTGTCGAGAAAAGCCTCTAGCGAGTTTCATGGCGGCCCGTACCCTAAACCGACTCAGGTGGTCAGGTAGAGAATACCGAGGCGTTCGGGTGAACTATGGTTAAGGAACTCGGCAAAATGCCCCCGTAACTTCGGGAGAAGGGGGGCCATCACTGGTGAGTGGATTTACTCCATGAGCTGGGGGTGGCCGCAGAGACCAGCGAGAAGCGACTGTTTACTAAAAACACAGGTCCGTGCGAAGCCGTAAGGCGATGTATACGGACTGACGCCTGCCCGGTGCTGGAACGTTAAGGGGACCGGTTAGCTGACTTTCGGGTCGGCGAAGCTGAGAACTTAAGCGCCAGTAAACGGCGGTGGTAACTATAACCATCCTAAGGTAGCGAAATTCCTTGTCGGGTAAGTTCCGACCTGCACGAATGGCGTAACGACTTCTCGACTGTCTCAACCATAGGCCCGGTGAAATTGCACTACGAGTAAAGATGCTCGTTTCGCGCAGCAGGACGGAAAGACCCCGGGACCTTTACTACAGTTTGATATTGGTGTTCGGTTCGGCTTGTGTAGGATAGGTGGGAGACTTTGAAGCGGCCACGCCAGTGGTTGTGGAGTCGTCGTTGAAATACCACTCTGGTCGTGCTGGATGTCTAACCTGGGTCCGTGATCCGGATCAGGGACAGTGTCTGATGGGTAGTTTAACTGGGGCGGTTGCCTCCTAAAGAGTAACGGAGGCGCCCAAAGGTTCCCTCAGCCTGGTTGGCAATCAGGTGTTGAGTGTAAGTGCACAAGGGAGCTTGACTGTGAGACCGACGGGTCGAGCAGGGACGAAAGTCGGGACTAGTGATCCGGCAGTGGCTTGTGGAAGCGCTGTCGCTCAACGGATAAAAGGTACCCCGGGGATAACAGGCTGATCTTCCCCAAGAGTCCATATCGACGGGATGGTTTGGCACCTCGATGTCGGCTCGTCGCATCCTGGGGCTGGAGTCGGTCCCAAGGGTTGGGCTGTTCGCCCATTAAAGCGGTACGCGAGCTGGGTTTAGAACGTCGTGAGACAGTTCGGTCCCTATCCGCTGTGCGCGTAGGAATATTGAGAAGGGCTGTCCCTAGTACGAGAGGACCGGGACGGACGAACCTCTGGTGTGCCAGTTGTTCTGCCAAGGGCATGGCTGGTTGGCTACGTTCGGAAAGGATAACCGCTGAAAGCATCTAAGCGGGAAGCCTGCTTCGAGATGAGTATTCCCACCCTCTTGAAGGGTTAAGGCTCCCAGTAGACGACTGGGTTGATAGGCCAGATGTGGAAGCCCGGTAACGGGTGGAGCTGACTGGTACTAATAGGCCGAGGGCTTGTCCTCAGTTGCTCGCGTCCACTGTGTTAGTTCTGAAATAACGAACGGCCGTGTTTTTCCGGTGTTGGTTAATTTCATAGTGTTTCGGTGGTCATTGCGTTAGGGAAACGCCCGGTTACATTCCGAACCCGGAAGCTAAGCCTTTCAGCGCCGATGGTACTGCAGGGGGGACCCTGTGGGAGAGTAGGACGCCGCCGAACTCCTTTTACGGGAAAGCCCCGTGCCCTTGTGGCACGGGGCTTTTCTGCGTTTACGCCGGGGTGACCAGGTGGGTTGTCGTACGCTCGTCCGCCGATCGTCGAGCGGCCCCGGGGCGGGACGTGGCGGTGCGCGTAGTACCGGGGTGCGACGTCACGCGGTGCGGGAAATGGTGTTTGCGCAGGTCGGGCGGCGGGGGCAGGATCAGCGGATGGAACATGTGATCCGATCCGTGCGCGCCGACGAATGGCCCCTGGTCAAGGAGCTGCGGTTGGCCGCTCTGCGGGATCCGGCCGCACCCATGGCGTTTCTGGAGACGTACGAGCAGGGCGCGGCCCACTCCGACGAGTTCTGGCAGGACCGGGCGCTCGGGGCGTCCGCGGCCGGGAGCGGTGACGTGCGGCAGTTCGTCGCCGTCGCGCCGGACGGGCGGTGGGACGGCGGTGTCTCCGTGCTGATCGAGCGGCCGGACGCGGAGGTGCGGTTCGGCGAGGCGGTCGACGTCCACCAGGCGCATCTGGTCGGCGTGTTCGTACGGCCCGGGGCGCGGGGCACGGGCCTGGCCGAGGAGCTTCTCCGGGCCGGGACGGACTGGGCCTGGTCGTGGGCGGAGCCGCGGATCGAGCGGGTGCGGCTGTATGTGCACGAGGACAACGCGCGGGCGGCGGCGTTCTACCGGCGGATCGGGTTCACGGCGACCGGGCGATCGGTGCCCGTGCCGGGCGACCCGTCCGTGCAGGAGCTGGAGTACGCGGTGGAGCGGGCGGTGTAGGCGGTTCGGTTCGTGATCGTCGGCGCTTCCCTGGTCGGCCCCGTTTCTCCTGTCAGCCTGAGGCGGTGAGTTCTTGGGTCCAGCGGGCGCGGGCCTGTTCCTGGGAGCGGAGGAGGGCCAGGGCCGGCAGTCCCATGGCCTGGCCGGTCGCCAGCAGCTCCGGGAGCCGGGGAAGAGGGGCCACCGCGGCGACGTCGTCGAGCACCAGCGTCATTGGTGGGTCGAGCCGACCGTCGGATGACCGTGCGGCCATGCGGCGGCCGTGCTCGACCACGTGTGAGGCGAGTGCCGTGAGCAGGGGCATTGCTCCTGGCCCTGAGCGGGGGTCCTCGATCGGTTCACCCACCACATAGAGGGTGCCCCCCTCGGCCGCGAAAGATTCCAGCGCGAGCGAATCGGCCCGGTTCGGCGTGCATGCCTCCCGGATGTGGACCGACGAGAGTGCGCCGAACGCCCGAACCGTCAACGCCTGTGCCATTTCACGGCGTTCGGGGTGGGCGGTCAGTGCCGACTCCAGCAGGCCGGCGAGTCCGGAGGCAGCTTTGGGGTGGGTACGGAGCAGGCGCACCGGCTCGTGGGCGCTGCCGCCCAGTGCCCAGCGGTGGACCTGGCGGAAGGGCCGACCGTCGATGGCGGCGGCATGCAGCCAGCACTGCAGGAGCGTTTCCGCGGTGTCCGCGGTCGCCGCGTCGATACGGGCCTGCGGTCGGACCGGGGCCAGGAGCGCGGTGGAGCGGGTGGCGGCGGTGTCGGGCTGTTCACAGCCCGCGGTGGGGGACCAGTGCAGACGGGCCGGGGTGTCGCAGAGGTGGCCCGGGTCGTAGACGAGAACCGGGCCGAGCTTGGCGCGGGCGTCCTTCGTCTCGGCCCACACGGTGGGGTCGGAGGTGACGACGAGCGCGGGGCCGGCGGCTTCGAGGATGGCCTGGACGACGGTGGGGCGGCGCGTCGCGGCCGGTCCGTAAACGACGAGGGGGGCGCTGGGGGAGGGAAGCGAGGAGACGACGGGGGCGGGGGCCTGGGTTTCGGGGCCGGTTTCAGGGCCGACTGCGGCTTGGGTTGGGGTTTTGGAGAGAAGGGTGGTCTCGGCCGGCGCGTGCTCCGTGGGGGCGGTGGGTGCCACAGGGGCAGGGGCGTGGATCGGGGCAGGGGTGGGGGCTTGTGGCTGGTGGTGGGGTTCCTGCTGGTGCCGGGACCGTACGGAATCGCCCTTGTACCCGCCCACGTCCGCGTACCGGTCGCTCCGCTGTCGCGCCCGTACCGCCCGCCAGCGGGCCACCACGCCCAGCACGAACACGGTCAGCACCAGCAGCACCATCAGCTCGCCGATGAACAGGCCCCAGAAGAGCCCGTACCCGGAGAACTCGCCCGCCGGGGTGTTCGGCCAGGCGGCCGGGAGGTCGTGCGGTGCGGTGACGAGCCGGCGCATCGCCAGGGGTGTCTCGGGGAGCGTGACCCCGTCCGGCCAGGCGCCGTGCGCGAACAGTCCGGACAGACCGGTGGCCGTCCACGCCAGCAGCGTCAGCCCGAGCAGGAAGGCCAGCAGGCCTATCAGCAGGCCGTCCGGAATGCCGCCGCTGCCCCCGCTGCCGCCGGTACGTTCCTCAGCGCGCCCCGCCATGTCATGCCACCGTTGACTCGGACGACTCGTTCAGCCGTTGCTGGTGTTCGATCCGTGCCGCGCGCTGCTCCGCCTCCAGGTCCGCGGCGCGTACGTCCTCGGGGAGGAGTTCGGTGGCGGAGGACTCGGTCATCGCGCGGTCGGTGAAGACCAGGGGGCGTTCCGCCTCGGTGATCAGGTGTTTGACCACCTGGACGTTGCCGTTGACGTCCCAGACGGCGATGCCGGGGGTGAGGGTCGGGATGATCTCGACCGCCCATCGGGGCAGGCCGAGCACGCGGCCCGTCGCTCTGGCCTCGTCGGCCTTCTGGGCGTAGATCGTGCGGGTCGAGGCCATCTTGAGGATCGCCGCGGCCTCGCGGGCCGCCGCTCCGTCGACGACGTCGCTGAGGTGGTGGACGACGGCCACGAACGACAGGCCGAGCCTGCGCCCGAACTTCAGCAGACGCTGGAAGAGCTGCGCCACGAAGGGCGAGTTGATGATGTGCCAGGCCTCTTCGACCAGGAAGATGCGCTTCTTGCGGTCGGGCCTGATCCAGGTGTGCTCCAGCCAGACGCCGACGATCGCCATCAGGATCGGCATCGCGATCGAGTTCCGGTCGATGTGCGAGAGGTCGAAGACGATCAGCGGGGCGTCGAGGTCGATGCCGGCGCTGGTCGGTCCGTCGAACATACCGCGCAGGTCACCGTCGACCAGCCGGTCCAGGACGAGGGCGACGTCCAGGCCCCAGGCCCGTACGTCGTCTATGTCGACGTTCATCGCCTCGGCGGACTCGGGCTCCGGGTGGCGGAGCTGGTCGACGATGTCGGTAAGGACCGGCTGCCGGTCGGTGATCGTCTCGTTGACGTACGCGTGGGCGACCTTCAGCGCGAAGCCGGACCGCTCGTCCAGGCCGTGCCCCATCGCGACCTCGATGATCGTACGGAGCAGGGCGAGCTGGCCGGTGGTGGTGATCGAGGGGTCGAGCGGGTTGAGCCGGATGCCGCCGTTGAGGGCGGCGGTCGGGTCGAGGCGGATCGGGGTGAGGCCGAGCTCCTGGGCGATGAGGTTCCACTCGCCGACGCCGTCCTCGCCCTGGGCGTCCAGGACGACGACCTGGCGGTCGCGGAAGCGGAGCTGGCGGAGCACGTATGTCTTCTCCAGCGCGGACTTGCCGTTGCCGGACTCGCCGAGCACCAGCCAGTGTGGGGCCGGCAGCTGCTGTCCGTACAGCTGGAAGGGGTCGTAGATGTAGCCCTTGCCGGAGTAGACCTCGCGGCCGATGATCACGCCGGAGTCGCCGAGGCCGGGGGCCGCGGTGGGCAGATAGACGGCCTGGGCCTGTCCCGTCGATGTGCGGACGGGCAGTCTGGTCGTCTCCACCTTCCCGAAGAGGAAGGCGGTGAAGGCGTCCGACAGCGCGGACAGCGGATCTCGCATGGCGTGACCGACCTCCCTTTCGGTTCTCTCGGTTCTCTCGGTTGCTGTGCGGTCTGGGGTGGTGCGCTGCGGTGCTGAGCTGCGCTGCGGGGCTAGCGGCGGATGCCGGTGGCGAACGGCAGGGTGTTCACGAAGGCGCGGTGGTGCTCGCGGTCGCACCATTCCAGCTTGAGATACGACTTGCCGGCCGAGGCCCGGATCGTCCGCTTGTCCCGGGCGAGGGCCTCCGGGGAGCGCGACGACACCGTGATGTACCCCACCAGGTTCACCCCGGCCGCGCCGCTCGCGAGATCTTCACCCCGCTGGTCGAGCCGGCCGTGTGCGGCGATGTCGCGCGGGTCGACGGTGCGGTTCATCTTGGCTTGACGGCTGGCTTCCGCCTCGTCGTTCGTCTTCTCGGTGAGCATCCGCTCGATGGCGACCTCGGTGGGTTCGAGGTCCATGCAGACCGCGACCGTACGGATCACATCGGGCGTGTGGACGAGGAGCGGGGCCAGGAAGTTGACGCCGACGGGGGTCATCGGCCACTCCTTCACCCAGGCCGTGGAGTGGCACCAGGGTGCGCGGGTGACCGACTCACGGGTCTTGGCCTGGAGGAACGTCGGCTCGACCGCGTCCAGTTCGGCCGGCCAGGCGTTGCGCCTGGTCATGGCCTGGATGTGGTCGATGGGGTGGTCGGGGTCGTACATCGAGTGCACGAGGGAGGCGAGCCGGCTCTGGCCGAGCGGCTGGCGGACCCGGATGTCGGCCTCGGCGAGGCGGGCGCAGATATCGGTGAGCTCGCGCGCCATGACGACGGCGAGGCCCGCGTCCCGGTCGAGCCTGCGACCGGCCTGGGGGCGGGCGGCGCGGGCCATGGCGTTGGCCTCGGCGGCCAGCTCGCGGGTGAAGTGCATGCAGGCCACGAGGTAGGCGCGGTGCTGTTCGCTGGAGGTGGAGACCATGGACTGGAGCTGGTCGTACGACTCCTGCAGCCAGCCCGGGGACGCCTTGTCGCCGCGCTGGGCGACGTCCTTGGCGTGCGCGTCGGGGTCGGCCGGCAGTGTGCGGGCGAGCATCTGAATGCGGGTCACGAAGCCGTCACCGTTGGCGACATGCTTCAGCAGCGTGCCGAAGCGGTCGACAAGCGCTTCCTGGTCCTCGCTGTCGCGCAGCCCGACGCCGGGGCCCTCGATCTCGATCGCGGCGGTGACGGTGCGGCGGTCGGCGTGCAGGAGCACGGCGATCTCGTCCGGGCCGAAGGGGGCGGCGAGCCAGTTGATCCGGCCGATTCCGGGGGGCGGTCCGATCTCGACCTCGCGCCCGTCGGCGCCGACCCCCGCCTCCATGGCGGCGGAACGATAGGTCGTACCGCGGCGCAGGGAGCGCTTGTAGCTGCGGTTGATCTCGAACCATTTGTAGAAGGTGCGGTGCTTGTACGGGAGGTACACGATCGCGAGGGCGAGGAGCGGGAAGCCCGTGAGCAGCACGATCCGCAGGGACAGGATCGGGACGATCAGCCCGCTCATCATGCCGAGGAACGCACCGACGATGATCAGGGCGATCTCGCCGGTCTCGCGGTTCTTGCCGACGATCGCGTTCGGCCGGGCCCGGCCGATGAGATACGTACGGCGGGGCGCGATCGTGTGGGACTGAGTCGTCAACGCCCTCCACCTCCCGTGCTGTTGTTACCTGAACTGCCTGATCCGCCACCTCGGTGGGAGCGGCTGCCGTGCGGGGTGCCGGAGGTCGGCCCCGATCCGCTGCGCGGCGGAGGTGCGGCGGAGGGGACAGATCCGCCGCCGACTCCGCCCCCGCCGGAGTTGCGGGAGCTGTGCGCGGCGACACCGCCGCTGATCGCGTTGGCGGGCCGGCCTCCGCCGCTGCCGCTGTCGCCGCTGTTCTGGCCGCTGCGGCTGCTGTGGGTCTTGATGCCCTGGGAGACCAGAGCGGCGGGGGAGCTGATCATCGCGGCGGCCTGGGAGCCGTCGGTGGCCTGCTTGCGGTTGGTGCGGGCGCCCTGGATCTCGTCGCCGAAGCCGGGGACGAACCGGTAGATCATGGCGGAGGCGAAGATCGCCAGCAGGATGATGGCGAGACCGGACACGACGGCGGAGATCGCGTTCGGCCCGTCGTTCTGGGAGAGCGCACCGGCCAGCCCGAGCACGATGGCGATGACCGGCTTCACCATGATCACCGCGATCATGATGCCTGCCCAGCGCCGGACGTGGCCCCACATGTTCTTGTCGACGAGCCCCGCGTAGACGACGGTGCCGAGCAGGGCGCCGACGTAGAGCAGGGCGGCCCGGATGACGAGCTCCAGCCAGAGGATGCCCGCGGCGAGGATCGACACGAGGGAGACGACGATCAGCATGATCGGTCCGCCGCCGATGTCGGAGCCCTTCTTGAGGGCTTCGGCGAACGACCCGAAGAAGACGTCGGTCTGCCCGCCCGAGGACGTGGCGATGACGTCGGTGACTCCGTCGGTCGCGGAGACGACCGTGTAGAGGATCAGCGGAGTGAACGCGGAGGCGAGGACCGTCAGCCACAGGAACCCGATGGCCTCGGAGATCGCGGTGGTCAGCGGCACCCCACGGATCGCCCGCTTGGCCACGGCGAGCAGCCACAGGACGAGCGTCAGGACGGTGGAGGCGGCGAAGACGATCGCGTACTGCTGGAGGAACTTGGTGTTCGTGAAGTCGACGTTGGCGGTGCCCTTCACGGCCTCGCTGAGCTTGCCGACGATCCACGCGGCGGCGTCGGCGCAGCCGCGGGCGAGGGAGGAGAGGGGGTCGAGGGAGTTGTCGAGGGTGGAGGGGGCGTTTGTTTTGGGGGCGCCGGCGTCGCCGTTTTCGCAGTAGTCCTTGGCTAGCCCGACGATGAGGTCGCACGCATTGTCACTCTTGCTGGGCGACGGAGAGGGGGCCGCGACGGCCTGCGAAGCCAGGAGGACGACCGTGGCTGGCAGACTGCCGAGGACTGTCAGAAGGGAGCGTGCCTTTGGGCGGTGGCTAACGGGCATAGGTGAAGCCTCCGTATCCCTGAACCGCACCAGCGATCTCATCCGCAGTTGATGCCCTGTTGTCGCCATTGACGGGCGTAGGGCCTTCCGTCTGGCTCGACGACTCGATTCGCCAGTCGCCCCCGACCCATTTGAGCTTCTCGGAGATGGTGAACCACGTCGCGGTGACCGGCTTGGTGGAGCCCTGTCCGGCCATTCCGACGAGACCCGTGCACCAGACTTCGATGGTGGCTGTGTCGCCGCTCTGCTCGACCACCTTCGTGCCGACCGGGATGGTCCGAGAAACGAAGGTCAGGCCACTGGGGGTGGTGCCGTCCTCGTTGAGACCGACGTTCTTGAGGAAGCCCGGCGAGTAGGCCTTTGTCAGGGCGGCCAGCAGGTCTTCAACGACGGCCGGGTCGTGCGTGGCCTGAACGATGCTCCGCCGAGTGTCTGTGTTGAACATCCCGTCAGAGCCCAGCGCCACCGCATAGTTGGACGCCGCGCTCTGCGCCCCCTGCTCGTCATGGGCGAACCCCGACGGGATCGAGCCGTTCTTCCCCGTCACAGGCTTCGTCCCCGTAGCCGCCGTGGACGAAGAATCCGGCTTGCTCCCACCGTTCCCCGAGCCGCCGTCGTTGCCGTTCCCGCCGCCTCCGCCCATGTTCGCGAACGCGATAGCCGCGATCAGGAGGACGACCACGCCGACCACCGTGACCAGGGAGCGGGATTTGCGGGCGGGCCGGCGGGGAGCGCCGTAGCTGTCGCCGCCCTCGCCGTCGGGGAGGCGGGTGCGGGTCTGGCGCGTACCGCCGATGGTGCTGTATCCATCGTCCGTACGGCCTGAGTCGTTGCCGTAGCCGTTGTCGTCGCCGAGGCTCATGCCGCGTACGCCCCCTCAACCGTTGCCTGAACCGGGTAGTACGACGGTAGCCGTGCGGGTTTCCGCGCGGACGCGGTGTGGTGACTCGACATCAGGGAGACGCAACCTCTGCCGGTGGGCACGACGGATGGATGGTGTGGGGGTGGGCGGACTGCCCCTGGCGTGGAATGACAGCCGGTCAGACGGCCATTCCGTAGACGATGGTGAACAGGGTTCCAAGGGATCCGATGATGAACACACCGGTCAAACCGGCAACGATCAGCCCCTTGCCCTGCTCCGCGCTGAACGTGTCGCGCAGTGCCGTCGCACCGATGCGCTGCTTCGCCGCACCCCAGACCGCGATGCCGAGGCAGAGCAGGATGGCGATGGCCATCACGACCTCGATCATTACGCGGGCCTCGTTGCCCAAGGTCCCGAACGGGCCCCAATTCGGGGCGATTCCGCCGATGATGGTGGTGATGTCGCCCTTTTCAGCTGCCAGGATCATGTAAGTCACCGCCCCTGTTGGGTAGTTCATTGCCCCTGCCACACGGCACGGGTCGCTCTCTATCTTCGCTGATGAAACGGCTCTCGTACGACGGCTTGACAGCTCTCTTTACCCGGATCTCGCACATTTGGCCGGTCCGGCTGTCCTGAGCTGCGGATCGAGATGGTGTGTGACCGAATATGTATGGTTACTCTGTGTATCACGGGGTGTGACCCCGGGCAATGATTGCCATCCCGCCACCCTGGCCGAGAATTTTGTGCTGCCCTGGTCAGCGCTCCGGGCCTGGTCGGAGCAGGCAGTGGTCAGAGCAGTGGATGGCGGGGAACGGGCGGCCGGGGCGGCGTGGTCCAGGTGGGCGGTGGCCGGAAATCGCACCAGGTGCCGTCGAAGGGAAACGTTCCGGCCTCGGCGAGCCGGGCAACCGAGGCACCCTCGTCCCGGATCGCGGACGCCTCGTCGGCCGTCCAGTAGACGGGGTGGCCGGTTTTCTCGGCGAAGGACCTCTCGTCCTTCCACTTCCAGGTCCGGTCCGGCGCCACGTTGATGTCGAGTTCGTGATCGGTGATGTCGATGTCGTCACCGTGATGGATCCGGCGCTCCAGATTTACGTACCAGCCACGGAACTTCCGTCCACGCCCGAAGAGCCAGAGCACCGAGTGGGCGGCGTCGGTCGGCTGGTAGAAGAGCGCGTTGCCCATCGGCCAGCGGCCGGCGACCACCGGGTAGCCGCCGGGCGGGCGGTCGTCCGGGGCGATGTCCCGCAGATGTGCCCCGCGCGGAAGCTTCGTACGCCACATCGGTGTGCCGCTCTCCATCCACACCAGTTGGCCCGCTTCGGTGCACTCGACGAGGCGTACGGGCACCGACGCACTCAGGTGGCCGCCGATGAAGAAGTTCCAGCGGAGGATCCTGCCCGGCTCGTCGTTCATGCCGTTGATCATGCCCGCGCCGCGCCGACCGAACACGTTGTCCGATCACCTGACCTGGAACCCCTGCCCCGGAGTCACCGGAGCCGGTCACCTGAGCCGCATCCGGGCGCTCGCGCGTGTGTGCCTCAGTCGGCGACGATGCCCCGGGCGGCGAGGGCCTCGGCCTTGAACGGGACGCCCAGTCCGCAGTTGCGGGCGCCCACGATCCGCCGCAGGTTCGGCAGCAGGTCGAGGTCGTTGAGGGGGCTTCTGGCCAAGCTCCTATCAGGTCATGTTCCGCCCGGCCGGAGTCATGAGAACAGGTTCCGGCGGCCGGACAGAACAACGCGAAGACAGCCCAGCAGGGCGTCAGTCAGTGCCCGAGCCACGACCACCGGAACCCGAGTATCACTATCAATGTCAGTGCCGCCTGCCAGACTCGTACACATGACCAGCAGCACCGGAACTCCCGTTCCGCTCCCGGCCAATCACCACATCTCCGAGACGTACGTCGACTGGGCGCGCGCCCGGGTTCCCGGCGCCGAGGCCGGTGCCCATGATGTGCTGGCGCAGGCGGACCGTGGCCGGCACAGGGCCTGGGAGAAGCCCGGACGGTTCGTGGACGAGGCGGGGCGCCTGGCCCGGAGTCTGCCGGCTGCCCATCTGCCGTGGTTCTGGGACACCATCGGGCACTGGATGCTGGAGACGCACCGCCGTTCCGCCGCCCGCGCGTACGCGAACGCGCGCGCTGCGGAGCGCACCCACGGGCTGCCGGTCGACCCCGACTGGCGGTGGGCGAACCTTCAGCTGTTCGCCCGGTTCGGCGCGCTTCCCGCCACCGAGCTCGGCGGCGCCCCGGCCTGGCTGGCCGAGGTGTTCGAACCGGGCGACGCGCACCGCGAGTTCGTGCGGCTGCTGGCCGTCTGGGCGGCGTCGCCGGGCGAGCTCCCCGCCGATCTGGCCCGCCGGGTGCGGGATTCCGCGCGCGCGGCCGGTCTCGGCGCCGAGGAGGAGGCGCGGGTGCTGGGTGGGGTGCTCGCGTCCGCCCGCGGAAAGGCCGTGCCGGACCGGCTGCTCGACGCGGCGCTCGGCCCGCTCGCCGCTCACCCGCCGGCCGACGACCGGGCCGCCGCCCTGCTCGATCTGTTCCCCGAGTCGAAGAACGACGCGGCCGCCTGGCTGCGGCTGCTCCTCGGCTGCGGGGTCGCGGACGCCGCCGCGGCCGGCCGGATCACCCCGGAGGGCGGCCTCGGCGAGTGGCTGCGGCGGTACGCCACCCAGTACTCCCACCGCACCGTCGCCGGTGGCGGGGTGACCCGCCAGGCCATGCCCGCCGAGCTGTTCGACCTCGTGGCCCGGTTCGCGCCGTTGCTGAAGGAGGACGGCACTCCGGTCCGGCTCCACGAGGACCGCTACCAGTGGCCGCATCTGGACGCCGACCTGCTCGACGTCTGCCTCGCCGAAGGGATTCCCGTCCACGACCCCGGCCCCACCATCTCCCTGGAGTTCTGGGACAAGGACGCGCAGCGCGACCTCAGGGCGCTCGCCGCCGACCCCGTGTTCGGCTCCCGGCTCGAAGGCACGGTGCACGCCGGGCTCCGGTCCCGGGGAGGCTCCGCCATCAGCCGACTGCCGCACAATCCGGGCATCGCGGCCGAGGTGCACGGCCGGATCGAGAAGCTGCTCGACAGGCTGCGCGGCGGCGGGCTCGCCGCCGCCGACGAGGCCGTCGAGGAGCTGCACGGCCTCCTCGACCGGCCCACCGCCATCGCCCTGGACGGCATCGAGGAGGCTCTCGACACGCTGGATCTCACCGGCCCGCTGGCCCGTGCCCTGCGTTCCGGTCTGCCCGAGGAGCTGGGCTGGACCGCCCTGGAGGAGGCCCTCGCCGAATTCCGGCCGGACGAGACGGTGCACACCACCTGCACCTGGCCGGTGCTCACCGTGTACGGGGAGACCCGCGCGTTCGCCGTCGACCACGCGGGCCGGCGCGGCGAGCACACCCTGGAGCTGCCGGAAGGCGCCGGCCATTCCACGGTGCACTGGGTCGGCGGCCAGTTCCTCGTCGCCTGGACGGGCTCGGGCGACGAGAACGGGACCAGTACGGCGTACTGGTCCGACAGCCCCGCCGACACGTTCGAGCCGGAACAGTCCTACGGGCTGCGCCCCTACGGCGGCAGCATCCAGGGCGGCCTCGGCTACCAGTTCCAGACCCCGGACGGCGGCGGCCGGTTCGACGGCGAGAACGTCCTGCGCCCCGGTGACACCACCGGCATCGGCCACCGCGACTACCAGATGTACGACGGCCGGGACTTCTGGAGCACCGCGGTGTTCAGCGAGGACCACGGCAGGGGATGGGCCCGCCTGGACCCCGCCACCGGTGTGCCCACCGCCGATCGCACCCTGCCCGACTTCCACCGCCCCGACACGTTCCCGGACGGCATCAGGCCCTTCCCCGACCACCGCATCCTCGCCGAACTGCCGCCCGGCGCCCCGCCGTCCCCGCTCGGCCAGGACGGCCGCCTCACCGGCTGCCGGGTCAACTACCGCACCCCGTACGCAGGCCCATCCCCCCGTGAGTTCGTGCTGGAGTCCACCGACGGCCGTACCGCGTCCTACCGCACCACTGTCTGGGGCCGCCGCCCGTGGGGCATCCTCGCCCTTCCGGCCGGTGGCGAGGACGCCGTCGTGGTCGGCAGCACCACCGTCCGCTGCCATGCCGCCGAGGACAACTCACTGCTCTGGCAGGTCCGGGGCTTCCCCGGCAGCCGCCACCGCGGACCCGTCCGGGCCACCCTCGGTGAGCAGGCCGGGCCCGTACCGCCGCCCGCCTTCTGGCACTTCCTCACCCCGCGCGACGAGCCCACCTCCCGCGCTCTGCGCGCGGTCACCGACGAGGCCGTCAGCGAGCTGCTGCGGTCCGGCGCCGAGGACGGACTGCCCGGGGTGACCGATCCCCGGATCCGGCAGGGTGTCGCCCACGCCGTCCGTCTCGCCGCCGATGTGCTGCGCCGCCGCCGGGAGCTGTCGCACCGCGTGGCGGTCATGCGCTCCGGACCGGTCGTCGAGCTGCCCGACCCGGTGCCCGACACCCGGCTCGTCCCGGCCCTGCACGGCCTGCTGGCCCGACTGCGGGCGTACGAGGAGCGGTCGCCGCAGCCACAGCCGGCCCTGCTCACCGCGGTCGCCGCCGACGGCCGGTATCTGCGCGGCGAGATCGACGACGAGGTGCGGGTGCTGGCCCTGCCCGCGCCTCCGCCCGAGTGGGCGGTGCTGACCGGCCGGACCGACGCCGTGGCCTGGCGGGCCACCGTCGCCGCCACCCCGGACGAGCACCGGCAGGCACTCACCGCGCTGCTCGACGTGTGGAGCCGCCAGCCGTTCGCGGAACGGGGCACCACCTGGCGCACCGGCCGCGCCCCCGAGCCCCGGACAGCCGAACTCCGCGCGTCCGGCACGCCGGTGGCCTCCGGCCCGGTCCGCAGCGACCTCGCCCCCTTCCTCCAACGGGCCGCCGACCCGGCGCCCGCCGGTGCCGAGGAGTGCGAGACCCGCACCGTCGCGGGTGACGACACCACCCGGCTCCCCCGCCTGCTCGCCCTGCTCGCCGAACGCGGCCCGCTGCCCGTGCCCGAGGAAGCCGTGGACCTGTTCCGGTGGCGTACGGGAGTGCCGCGCGCGATCGCCGCCCTGGTCCTCGACGGATTCGCCGGCAGCGACGACTACGCGGCACACCTGAAGCTGTGCCGCGCCAAGCCGTACAAGGCCGACCGGACCACGGTGTACGCATACGACGAGATGAGGGGGCGTCTCGGCCTCGCCGGCCTGCACGCCGTGCTCGCGTCCGCCGTCCCCGCCGACCCGGCGGACCTCTGGGCCCCTGGTGGCATGACCGCCGCCGCGGACCGGATGGCCGCCGAATGGTCCGAACGGCTCGCGGTCACCCCGTACGCCGACGACGGCAGTCATGCCGCCGCGCTGGCCAAGGACCGCGGCCTGCCCGAGACCTGGGCCACCGCCCTGCTCACCGGACGCCTGGAGGCAGCGCCGCTGGACGCCGACGGGATACGGGCCGCCGTCACCGCCCTCACCTGGGCGTTCACCGAGCGGCCGGTGGGCGACCCGGCGGCCGGGGGCGCCCGCGCCCTGCTCGCCCGGCTCACGGACGCCCCCGCCGACCTGCTCGCCGCCCTGCGCGCACTGGCCGACCGCTCGACGAGCACCCCGGTCCCACCGGGCCAGTACGAGGCCAACCCGCTCTTCAGCGTCCCGGCCCTGGTGGACGAGGCGGCGGCGTCCCTGGGAGTCAGCCGCGACGCGGCGGCCCTGCACCTCCAGCTGCACGCCTTCGACCGCCCGGCCGACCGCACCGTACGCCGCTGGAACACCTGGACCCTCGACCACCACCGCGCCGTCCGCAAGGAACTCACCGCCGCGAAGGCCCCGCGCCCCGCGCCGACAGCTCCGACCGCCGCCGTCCCACCGCCCGCGCACGAACGGTTCGCCCGCGGCTGGGCGGAAGCCGGTTCGTCCCCTCGGGCGTGAGGCCGAGGGCACCGGCCGGCGGCCGGTGCCCTCGCCGCCGGGTTCGGAGAAGTGGTCGAACTCGCCTGCCACGACCCTTGGCGAACGCCCCCATTTCGTCCGGGTGGTCGTGACGACGTCGGTGGGGTCGCCCGTCTCGGTGAGACTGACCGTCCCGGGGGTGGGGCGGCTACGGGTACGCAGGAGTTGCCCTGGTCAGGAAGACGGTGCTGACGGGTCCGTCGCGTTGCCTGCCGAGGCGCGAACTATGCGGAAGAGGAGCTTCGCGTAGAGGGACGTGACTGCCGCGACGAGGGTCGGCAGGACAGCCAGGGCGAGCACACCGAGAAGCACGGGCCACTGGCGCACGTCACTGCGGCAGGCACCGCCGTTCTCCTGAGCGGGGTGGAACAGCGGCGCTTGACACGAGGTGCCCCCGGCGTCGTAGGGAACGAGGAGCAGGAAGAGGAACCACACCCACATTCCGATGGTTACGAGCATCCATAGCATCGACCATTTTTCGATCCGGTCCGCATCCTGCCTGTACTGCTCTTGCAGGTCGCCGTGTAGCGAAGAGACGTGGGCCTGCTCATCCGTGGCCATTCTCGTACTCCAAATTCCAGGCATGGCGGCTGGTGCAGCCGATCTTCTTTGTCACACCGGGGGCGAAGTCCTCGATGAAGCACTGGAGTTTCCCGACCCCCGTCCGGGAATTCTCGACTCGATCTCCTTGAGACGGATGTCAAAGAGCATGAACTCTGCAGGGCTGCCGCACTTGGCGGTGACCAGCGCCTCATTGCTCCCGATGACAGCAGTACCTGGGAAGGCAACCTTCCGCCCAGGGGCCGGGTCCCTGCTCACCTTCGGGGGCGGCGCGGACCCGGGGCAGGTTGGCGGGGATGTCGGGGGCGTCAGCCATGGGTGCGGTCCTCCTTGATGGTGCGTAGGAGGGCGGCCCAGGCGGTGGGTGTGGTGTGGAGTATCGCTCCGGTGGGGTCGCCGGACTCGGTGAGGCTGACCGTGCCGGTTCTGGCTTTAGCCACGTGTATGCATGCCTCGCCCTGGGCGCAGTAGGACGACTTCTGCCAGACGTACGCGGACATCTCAGCTCCTTTCACAGGCCCTGGGCGGCCTTGTGGATCGCCGGGCCTCCGTCAGGCCGGTGCTGCTGTGCCCTGGTCGTCGTCCAGTTCGGCGAAGTGGTCGAACTCGCCTGCCATGACGCCCTTGGTGAAGGCCACCCATTTCGTCCGGGTGGTCGTGACGATGTTGGTGGGGTCGCCGGTCTCGCGGAGGTAGACGAAGTCGTCCGGACCGAAGGCGATCTCGATCCAGGGTCCGGGGCCCTCCGAGCCTTCGGGGGCGGCGCGGACCCAGGTCAGGTCGGCGGGGATGCCGGGGGCGTCAGCCATGGGTGCGGTCCTCCTTGATGGTGCATACGAGGGCGGCCCAGGCGGTGGGTGTGGTGTGGAGTATCGCTCCGGTGGGGTCGCCGGACTCGGTGAGGCTGACTGCGCCGGGGGCGGGCGCGGTTACGTGTACGCAGGAGTTGCCTTGGGCGCAGTAGGAGGACTTCTGCCATGCGGGAGAGGACATCTCGGTTTCCCTCATAGGTCGCGGACGATGTTGTGGATGAAGTCCCTGGAGCTGTCGTGGTCCAGCGCGGTTGCTTCCATGCGGCCGAGCAGTACACGGTACTTCGCCAACTGGGCCTCGGAGTCGAGGAAGACAGGACCGTGGGACTGGTCCAGATTTACGGTGTCGAGCTGCGGTACCGGACCCAGAAAGTAGTAGATCGACTGGCCGGACCCGGCGAAGGTCCCTGCGGAGAAGGGGATCACTTGAAGAGCGATGTGGTCCTGTTCGCCCATGTCGAGGAGATGCTGAAGCTGCTTGCGGGTCACCTCCGGCCCACCGAACTGCATGCGCAGCGCGGCCTCGTGGATGACGGCCTGATGCGGTGTCGGCGATTCCCGGAACAGCACGGCCTGCCGCTTGATGCGGAACGAGATGCGGTGCTCGATGTCGGGAGGTGACAGCTCGGGCACGTCCTGGCGGAAGACCTCGCGTGCGTACTCGGCGGTCTGGAGGAGGCCGGGAATGTGAACGGTCACGGCCGTCCGCAGCCGGTAGGCGTGGTGCTCGATCTCTGCCAGGTCGAGGAGCGGCGCGGGAAGGATCTCTCGGTACTCCTCCCACCATCCACGTGTGCGGTCGGAGGTCATGTTCCCGAGCGCGGTGACGATGTCCTCGTCGGTGCATGCGTAGTGGCAGGCCAGAGCGCGCACGCGCTCAGGGCTCACGCCTATGCGCCCCGCCTCCATGTTGCTGATCTGGTTCTGCTTGACGCCCAGGAGTTGACCGGCCCGGGTGGCGGTGAGGCCTGCGTGCTCGCGGAGTTTGCGCAGTTCAGAGCCAAAACGGAGTTGGCGACCCGTTGGGTTGGTTCTCACGGGCTTGCTCGCCTCCTTGAGCGGTTGGTCACCCACAAGGGTGTCAGTTTACGGATTCGCCGAGATTCGGTTAACGCATTAACCGCGAGTCGCTACCTTGGGTCTCAGGCCACCCGCCCGGAAGTACCCCGCTCGACGGAGCGGCCTCGTCACCGGGCAACCGGAAACCCGCGATCCAACTCCCTCCCGTGAACGGAGACTTCCATGGTCGGTTCCACGGTATCCCCGCCCTGGACATACACCCTCCAACTCCCGCAGGATCCCCGCGCCCCCGGCGTCGCCCGTGCCACCCTCCGCAACGTCCTGCGCGTGCACGGCATGCCCGAACTCACCGAGGTCGCGGAGCTGTTGGCGAGCGAGCTGGTCACCAACGCCTACCTGTACTCCTCGGGGCCGTACTCCCTTCGTCTGCGCGACGCCGGGCGCAGCCGCATCCGGCTGAGCGTCTGGGACACCGATCCGCACATCCCGGCCCCGTTCCGGTGGGGCGCCGAGACACCGGAGGAACTGGCCGAACGCGGGCGCGGGCTGTACCTCGTCACGCTCTACGCGGAGTCCTGGGGCGCGTACCCGATGCGCGGCGGACTGCCGGGACAGGGCGGGAAGCTGCTCTGGGCCGAGTGCGCCGTGAAGGGTTGAAGGAAGGGAAGGGAGGGGGTGGGAGGAATCTGCGTGAAATGCTCCTGGGCCGCCGGGGGTGCGACCGGGGAGCGTACGGCGACGCCCTCGCGGTTCCTGACGAGAAGGCTTGGTACCAAACGCCTGGCGCCAGGCGTACGACCTGCCGTCCCCGGCTACGTACGTGAACAAGGCGCTCGGTCACGGCGTGCGGCGGGCTGTCCGACCGCTGCTCGATCCACGGTTCGGTGCCGCTGCCCGCCGAGTGGCCGTCTCCTGGCCCGCCGCGCACTCGGTGGCCGGGACCCGGAGAGGGCCCATGACTCGGGGCGCCACCGTGGTGATCGGTGACGCCCCGACGTGCCTGCCGGACGGGCGTGGCCGTTGCGCCGGCGCCGCCCGGTCCCGATGATGCCGACGATCCGGCACACCACTTCGAGGGCTCAGGCCCAGCACCCGGGCTCTGCCCCGCGGGTCGGCCATCCGGCCCGGGTCAGCAGGGGCGCAGTGAATACACCGGAGCCCAGTCCGCCGTACCGGAGCTGTATGCCGTCGTGTTCCACAGCTCGTTGTCCGACTGCCCGTAGAACCGGGCGACCGTCCCCGCGGTCTGGTTGTTGATCCACGGGCCGGTGCCGTACCAGTTGGAGACGGACCACTTGCCGCAGGTGTAGTAGTTGAACACCGTGCCCCGCACGTCCATGCACAGGTACCCGTAGCGGCAGCTCAGCTTGAGGCCGGGCGTGGCCTTGCTTGCGGTGAACCCGTTGAAGTCCAGGGTCGTCGCGTTGATCTGACGGCCCTTGGCCGCGACGTCGGCGCCCATCACCGAGGCGACCGCGCTGCGTACTTCGGCCAGCCCGTTGTCCTGCGCCGCGGCTGACGAGCCCGTTATCCCCAGCACTGTGCCCGCCATCAGCACGCTCGCGGCCATGGCCGTGCCCATGCGTTTCATCGCATTCATCTGGTCGGTGCCCTCCCCCGTGTCCTGCCCGCCCGTGCGGGCGATGACTTGACTGCGAACAGCGGACCAGCTGTTCGGTCCGACGGCCAGACGGCGTATGGGAGCAGCGATGCACATACGCCAAAATGGCCAACTGTCGTGCGAATAAGCTGAGTTGGCGTTCATTGGTTCGATGTCGGGCCGTTCGGGGCCGGGTGGCTCGCGCCGTGTCCGTGCGCTGGCCTGCTCTTCGGTTTTGCTGTTGCACCGCGCCACGTTCGACCGGAAATCAGGGCGTCGGCCGGGTGTCGGAGGCTGGATGAGTCGTGTGGGTCGCGATCGGCGATCCGGCGACCCATGCGAAATGTCTCATTCCGGGCACATGGGGCTGGGAGGGGGTGGATCGAAAGCCGATTCCGTGCCTCTGTGCGGTGCGGGTGCGTCAGGGCTGGATGCCGTCGTACTGGAGGACGCGGTAGGGCGTCTTTCCGTGGTTCACCGACTGCCACTGCGAGGCGATCAGGGTCAGGGACGTGGCGCTCGCGCTGCCGGGGTGGATGTATCCGCCATAGAGGAACGGGAGTTGGGGCTTGCCCCAGTGGTGCGGCGGGAGGCCGTCGCCGACGATCTGGGGCTTGGGGGCGGTCCATACGGCGTCCGGGCGGGATGCGGTACGGGTACAGATCGAGTAGTCGTCCACGTCGAAGTAGCTCATGCAGTACGTGTTGCCGATCCGCTTGACGGAGAACTCCCCGATCTTGTTCCCGGATAGCATGATCGACGGTGCCGCCGCCGTCGTCCACTGCCAGCGGCCGTCCAGATAGGCCCAGTTCTCCTGGGCTCCGAAGTTGCCCGCACGGAACTCGTCCGGCCGGATGCGGAACAGCTGGATCGCGCCGCCGTCGGCGGTGTTCGCGTGTGTGCCGTTCCAGCGCTTGGAGAAGATGTACAGCCAGCCGTCGGGGTCGATGCCCGCGAACGACCACATCCCGTACATGGACTGGTTCGTCCCCTGGGTGTCGCCGGGCCAGTGGTACGGGTAGTCCTGCCAGGTCACGCCGTAGTCGTCCGAGTACGCGACGCCCGACATCAGCGAGCCGTCGTACCCGGCCGGGATGTTCTCCCACAGGGCCACCGACGTGTACTGGATGTAGGTGCGTCCGCCGAACTCGATGCAGTCGTTGGGAATGCGGGAGATCTCGAAACCGTGCCCGTTGTCCGCCCAGTGCGCGTAGGCGAAGCACTGGTCGGCGGCGCCGCCGGTGGGCATCGCCCAGGAGAACGAGATCGGGGTCTGGCCGGAGGCGTCGAAGCCGGCCTGGTTCAGGATCACCGGAGACCCCAGATACGGGTCGGCCTGGGCGATTCCGCCGAACGCGTCGCCGAACACGTAGCCCCAGGTGTTGTCGTGCTCCCGGTAGTACGGGATCGCCAGGTCGCCGGAGCCGAGACCCTGGGCGCTCGCCGAGTCGCCGGGCTGCTCGCACAGCGGCGTGCCGGTCTGGAGCAGTCGCGGAGCCGGTCGTCCGGCGGCGGTCGGGGCGGATCGGTCGCGAGCGGCTGCCACACCGGGGGCAGCGCCCAGCAGGCCGGCGCCCAGGGCGAAGCCCATGCCTGCCTTGAGCGCCGACCGGCGGGAGGCGTCTCGGCGCTCCGGCTGCGAGGGGGTGGACATGGTCGTTCCTCCGTGTGACTGAGGGGGTGTGGGGTGGGGCCCGGTACGGACCGGCGGGGGAGGAGAGAGCGCGACGTCGGGACCGGGTGTTCCGACCGGTCCCGACATCGTGGGTCGGCCTCGTTCGAGGCGTCGGGTCGTTCACGGCGCAGTGTCAGGCCTTACGGAGTCGGGCGATGACACCGTCGAGGTCGCGCTGGAACAGATCGGGGCGGACGAAGTGCCCGCCGGGCACCTCGTGCCACTCGTGCGGGATTCCCGCCGCGCCGAGCTGGTCCCGGAACTCCCGCTGTCCGGCGAGCACCTGGGTCTCGTTGACCGTGTCGAACCAGTTGACCGGGTCGGGACTCGTACCGGCGACCAGGAACACCCGCTTGTTGCGGTAGCTCTCGATGCGTTCGACCGGGTTGTCGGCAGTGACCCTGGCCTCGTCCCACAGCGGCGCCCCGTAGACCGTGCCGCCGCCCAGGTCCAGGGCCGCGGAGGACGCGTTGGCCCAGTGGGCGACCAGGCCGAAGTCGCGGCGCAGGCTGGCCGGGCCGGAATGGGCGCTCACCGAGGCGAAGTGGCCGTAGTACTTCGCCGCGTACTTCAGCGCGCCGAAGCCACCCATCGAGAACCCGGCGACCGCGCGGCCGTCGTACTCGGCGTACGTCCGGAAGTTCGCGTCGATCCACGGGAGCAGCTGGGCGATGTGGAAGGTCTCCCAGTTCCGGGGGCCGGTGTTGGAGCTGACCGGGTTGGAGTACCAGCCCGCGTGGCCGCCGTCGGGCATCACGACGATGACCGGCTTGCCCGCGGTCCAGTCGCGGATGCCCAGGTGGTCGAAGGTGATGAAGTCCTGGTCCGTTCCGCCGCCGTGGAACACGTAGAGGACCGGGTAGGTGCGGCCGCTGGTGGCGTAGTCGTCGGGGAGCAGGACGTTGACGCCGGGGTTCCAGCCGATCGCGTCGGTCTGGAACCGGTAGTACTTCATCCGGGGATCGTTCTCGTTGCGGTCCACGATGTGCAGCCCGAAGCCGTCACCGGCCGCGCTCGCCGCCGTGGCTGTGGCAAGGACGCCACCGGCGCCGAGCGCCAGTGCGGCGGAGAGGCCGCCCGCGGTCTTCAGGACGTTCCTGCGGGTGGGACGGTACTCGCTCAACACGACCTCCTGGTCGGAAGTGGCAGTGGGGATGGGATGGCTAGTTGTCGGTGATCCAGGTGCCGCGGTCGGCGTTCCAGTGGATGGTGGCCTTCTGGAACTTCTGGACTTTGCCGCCTGCTTCGTCTGTTTCGTCGGTGAGGGGGTAGCCGAGGGCGCTTTCGTGTCCGGCGGCGTGGAAGGCGTCGTAGATGGCGCCGTGGACGGTGTGTGCGCCGGTCTGGGGGGACCAGAGGAAGAGGCCGTGTTCGAAGAACTGGTAGCGGCCGCGGGTTCCGTCGGGTGCTTGTGCGGCGTCGGCTTCGTCCGTGGTGGGGAAGCCCCAGCGTCGTTCGGCGTCCGTGTCCCAGAACTTTGTCAGGATGTCCCCGTAGATCGCGTGGGCCTCATCGGGGTGCCAGAGGATGATCCCGTTCTGGAACTGCTGGAAACGTCCGCCGAGCGAGGAGTCGCGTTCACCCGTGATCGGCCGGCCGAGCGGGCCGCCGGGGCCGCCCGTGCTGTCGTACTTCGCCGCGATGGTGCCGTACGGAATCAGGTCGTCCAGGTTGTTGTAGCGGCGGGGTGTGAAGCCCCTGAGCCCGTCGGCCCACACCCGCTCCTCGGCGACGTGCCCGAAGTCGTACTCCTCGCGCACCACCGGCTGTGTGTGGGCCGGGTCCGCCCAGCGGAGGAACAGGGCCACGTGGTCCGTGCCGCCCGAGTCGCGCAGCAGGGCGTCGCCGGGCTGGAGGTCGTTCGCGGGGATGTCGAAGGTGACGTCCCACAGGGCCCAGGTGGTCAGGGACGTGCCGAGGTTCCAGGCCATCGACACATAGCCCGAGCAGTCCGGCCGGTAGCAGCCGAACTGGTTCTCGTGACAGCCGGTCTGGCTGTACGGCACCTGCTCGGCGATCCACGACCATGCGCGGTCCATCGCCTCGCCGCGCCCGATCGGCCCGCCCGGTTCGGACGCGCTCGCGGCGGGTGCGGTGGTGAACGTGACCGCGAGGGCCGCCAGGATCAGTGTCACCGCCCCGATCACACGCCGAACGATCAGCGATCTCATAGCCGTCTCCCGGTCAGTTGTCGGTGATCCAGGTGCCGCGGTCGGCGTTCCAGTGGATGGTGGCCTTCTGGAACTTCTGTGCCTTGCCGCCTGCTTCGTCTGTTTCGTCGGTGAGGGGGTAGCCGAGGGCGCTTTCGTGTCCGGCGGCGTGGAAGGCGTCGTAGATGGCGCCGTGGACGGTGTGTGCGCCGGTCTGGGGGGACCAGAGGAACAGGCCGTGTTCGAAGAACTGGTAGCGGCCGCGGGTTCCGTCGGGTGCTTGTGCGGCGTCGGCTTCGTCCGTGGTGGGGAAGCCCCAGCGTCGTTCGGCGTCCGTGTCCCAGAACTTCGTCAGGATGTCCCC
Organism: Streptomyces sp. NBC_00984; assembly: GCF_045162475.1. NCBI lineage: Bacteria > Bacillati > Actinomycetota > Actinomycetes > Kitasatosporales > Streptomycetaceae > Streptomyces > Streptomyces sp. NBC_00984. The sequence continues at coordinate 4,227,294 of NZ_CP108734.1, read as the reverse complement.
GTAGACCGCGTAGGCCACATCCGGATGCCAGAGGACGATCCCGTTCTGGAAGAGCTGGAAACGTCCGCCGAGCGAGGAGTCCTCCTCGGCGCGGACCGGTGGGCCGAGCGGGCCGGCGGGGCCGCCCAGGCCGGCGTACTTCGCCCCGATCGTGCCGTACGGCTGGAACGCCTCGCCCATCAGCTCCCGGGCGTAGCCCTCCGCCTGGGGGTAGCGCTCCGGGTATCCGGAACGCTGGACGGCCTGGGCCAGCTCGCCCGCGGTATCCCAGTCGGGCTCCATCTGCTGGGCCACCTCGAAGAACTTGTTCGCCGCGAAGTCGACGTCGAGGCACTGGGCGGGTTCGCACCAGCCCATCGAGGGCCGCTGCTGGAACACACCGAGCGAATCCCGGTCCCCGCACGCCAGATTGTTCATGCGGGACTCGACCCAGCCCGTCTCGAAGCCGGCGAGCATCACCTTGTCGGACACGCCGCGGCGCTGCCCGACCTCGTACACCTTGCGGGTCACGGCGATGTCCCGGTCCGCCGGAATGTCGCAGTACAGCGCGGCCGGGCCGGTGTTCCCGAGGGGGCCCGGCACGTCGCGGGTGCCCTGGGCGAAGGCCGGGTTGCCGAGGCCGGTCACGGCCACCACGACCAGCAGGACCGCTGATCTCCACATCGCGCGTCGTTCGGTCGAGCCACGCACCTGACTGCTCCTTCGAGTCGGAATAGCCTTGCGGGGAAAGGGAGTTGATCGGTGATCGGTAACGTAGTCGTCGGGCTGCCGGGCAGGACATCCGGAACGATCCGGAGTGACAGCCCGCGGCGCGAACGCCGACACTCATCGGACAGGCTTGGGCCGCGGGCAGTCGGGAACCCGGGGGTGGTCCGTCGTGCGCACGGCGGGCAGCCAGGCCGAGGAGCGGGTGGCGCCGGCCGGCAGACGGATCCGGTACCACTCGGTGGAGCTCGCGTCCGACTCGTCGATGATCGGTATCCCCTGGGGGAGGCGGCATTCGACGGCGAGGACGTCGCCGTGCCATACCCGTGTCGGTACGACGTTGTCGATGGTGTACGGCTGAAGGGGGTCGATCGCCAGGCCGAGACTGCACTGCGGGTTCCGGTCCGTACGGTCCCTGCAGTCGTCGTCGGCGTTGAACACCCGTAGCCGACCGAGCGGTTCACCTTTCGCGCCCGGTGCGGCGTCGCCGGCGGCGTGCGACCAGACCGTCGCGGCCACCGCGCACACCGCGACGGTCACCAGGATGGCGCGGGTCCCCCGTCGGCGGCGTACCGGGCGCGGCGAAGGCGACCGAGCGGTGATGCGCGCCAGGAGGCTCCCGGCGCTGTGCGCGGCACGGTCGGCGTGGGTGGGGGCCAGGCAGTCGATGGCCAGGGCGCGCCAGAACGGCGGCACCGCACTGTCGATCCGCAGCGGCGCGCGCCCGTCGGCGTACTCCTGTACCGCCGCGCCGCGCGCCACCGGCGTCGCGCCGGGGAACGGCGAGGCGCCGGACGCGAACACCTCGTGGACCATGATGCCCAGGGCCCAGATGTCGGCACTGGGCCGCACCTCCACGCCGTGCTCGCCGAGCGGGGCCTGCCAGCGCTCGGGCGGGAGGTAGTCCAGGGTGCCCATCGGCGGCGCGTACCCGTGGGTGCCGTCGGTGCCGGTCAGCTCGGTGGCGAGCCCGAAGTCCGAGAGCTTGAGCGCACCGTCGGCCATCAGCAGGATGTTCTCCGGCTTGAGATCGCCGTGCACCCAGCCGCTGCCGTGCAGATGGGCCAGGCCCTCACAGATCCCGGCGAACAGCCCGGCGACGTCCGCCTCCACGACCCCGGCGTCGAACACGTCCCGCAGGCTGCGCTCGGCACGCTCCATCACGAGCACGATCGCTCCGTCCAGGAACGCCCGGTCCGGATCGCTGATCACGACGGAGTCCAGCAGGCGGATCAGGCGCGGATGGCCGGCCCGGCGGTCCAGTTCGACCTCTCGCCGGGCGGTCTCCGCGACCTTGCGGGCCTGGCGCGGTGCGAGCCCCGCGGTCGGCAGGAACTTGAGCGCGACCTCGGCCGGCTCCTGTGCCGGATCGGCCGAGCGGCCCGCGTACACCGTTGCCCAGCCGCCGGACGCGATCGGCTCGGTGACCTCCCAGCCGCCGACCCGGTAGCCGCGCGGGAGCAGCTCCGTACGGTCACTTCCCGATGTGTCGCCCCGGCCACGCACCGTCTCCCCCTCCGGTACCCCGCCCGCACCGGGGCGGAAGCAGCGCCAGATGTTCCTCCCGTACGAGTCCGAACCGCAGCGCGATCCCGACGAGGGCCTCCCGCTTGCCATTGCGGCGCGCTCCTCCGGATCCGGCTCCGGCTCCGGAGGGGCGTTCGGGTGGAGTGCTGATCCGCATCTTCTCCTCGGCGAGGTAGTCGATGTGCGAGCTGACCGCGCGGGCCTTCAACTGGCCGCACGCGGCGTGGCTCCTGAGCCGTTCGACGATCTGCGGGGTGGTGGGCACCGCGACCGGCGACTCGTCGCGCAGCCGAGGCTCGCAGAGCGCGACCAGGACCAGGAAGTAGAGGGCCGTCTCGTCCAGCGAGTACGCCATGACGGTGCGGCTGCCCCACTCGCCCGCCATGCCGTCGGGGTCCAGATAGACGTGGTCGGGCGCGAACACCTGGAAGGCGACGGTGGTGCCCCGGCGGGTGGGCAGCACGACCCGGGAGAACTCGAAGGGGATGGGGGCGCCGGCCCGCCGGGGCGGGACCCGCAGATACTCTCCCGCTCCCTCCGGGTTCTCCACCAGGTAGCTCTGGGTCCCGCTGTGGTTGCTGAGCTGCCAGTGGTCGTCGGTCACCCGGATCTCGCCGGCCAGCCGGGAGATGGCCGCGTCGTCGAGGCGCAGTTCGACCGGGGTCGTCGCCGAGCCCCGTCCGAAACGCGCCACTTCCCCCGGGCCGAGCCGCAACGTCACCGGGTCACCGAACGGCACCCCTCCGACGCCACCGCCCACCCGTGGCAGATGGACAACTACGCCGCTCACTGCCCTCACCTCGCCCCCCGTGGCAACGACTCCGACACCCGTCGAACGTTACCCATCCCACGCAGCGGTCCCCGTCCGGATTCTGGTCGTTTTCGGACCGTCCTCAGGTCATCCACCGCGGCGTGGGGCCGCCTCGGGAACGGATGCCGTCGGGGTTCGCGCCAGGCGCCCAGCTTCAGGTTCTCGTGCGGCGAGGTGAGCCCGGGACGGGCGCGGTCGGCGCGGAACCCGGTGTTCGGCAGGGAGTATTCGACCCGGGGCACGGCTTTGCCCGCTTTGGCGAACTGGCTCGATTTAGCGCCTGCGCCGAAGGCCGGCGGTGTCGCCCGGAGTTCCCGCGGCGCGCGATGACGACGACGGCCGCCGCCTGCCGCATGCGCAGCGCCTCGCGGCCGTGAACGTCGTAGGGCCCGGATCACATGTGATCCGGGCCCTCGGTGTCGGGTGCGGGGCGTACGGCCAAGGGGGAGGGGAGATGGTGCGTCCGTGGTGCGTCCCACCGCGTTCGTCGTACGGTCCGGCTCAGCGGGTCAGGACTTGCCCGCCGACTGCATGGAGCGCACCGCGTCGGCGACCGTGCTCCGGTACAGGCCCAGCTTCGGGTCGAGCACCTTGACGTCCGGGCCGAGCGGGAAGTTCTGCGTGTCCGCGTTCGGCATGTGGTCGCCGTCGGCGAGCACGTTCATCTCGTCGATCCAGGTCACGCCGTTCGCACCGCTCGGGTTGAGGTCGATCACCGCGATGGCGGCCGTCTTGGGCTTGACCGGGTACGCGGGAGCGCCGCCCAGGCCACCGGGAACCGCCGGAATGATGTCCTTGCTGTGGTCCGAGGCCTTCGCGGCGCCCAGGCTGACCCGCGGGAAGTAGCTCAGACCGCAGGAGTTCGCGCCGGTGTTGTTGATCTCGATCACGTGCTGGGTGGCCGAACCCTCGCGGGGGTACACGCGCACCGACAGGTCCCCGGCCTTGCACGGGTGCTTGTAGGCGTAGCTGTCGCTGGTGTTGCCGCTTGCCGCGGAGCCGCCCTTGGACGTGCCCGTGTTCGAGGTGCCCGTCTTCGTGGCCCCGGTGTTCTGCGCGGTACCACCGGTCTTCGAGCCGTCCGCGGTCTTCGCGGCGTCGCCGGACTTGGAGGTGTCCGTCGAAGAGGCGACCGTGGCGGCGTCGCCCGCCTTACCGGCGGACTTCGTGCCGGTGTCGTCCCCGCTGCAGGCGGTGAGGGCCAGAGCGAGCGCCGCGGTGACGGCGCCGAGAGCAGCGGTGTGCTTGCGGGTGCGGATGGTACGCATGGAATTCTCCCAGGATGAGCGTGAGACAAGGCCCGGATCCTGCGGCGAACCGCTCTCTCTGACCTCTTGACAACCAAAGCATCCTGTGGATTGCTCACGTTCCGCTGACGCCTCACTGACGTCCTGCTGACGTTCCCGGAATCGGCCTAAGAACCGACCCGTCCCCAGGCTCGGGTTCGGGTTCGGGCTCGGATCTCCGTTCGGATTCGGGTTCCCGTTCGGGCTCGGGTTCGGGCTCCCTGAGGGCGGCACCCCTCCCGAGGGCCGGGCCGCCGCGGTGCTGCACCGTCTCGCCACGGCGGACCCGAGGACGTACGGCGGGGCGGCGGACGCGGGTAGGGCCCGGCACTCGTCCACCGTTCGGGTGATCCGCGCTCGGGGGCACCGCGTTGGGACGCCCGGGAACCGGGGCCCGCTCCGCCCACCGGTGTCCGGATGTGTGGCGTGTCGCCCTCACCGGATTTGGCACAGTGCCGCTCCGCGATCAAGGAACGGAGACGGGGTGGGCGGAGTGGCAGTGACGGGACAGCCGGGCGGCCGTCAGCGGCTGAGCGATCTGGCGGGCGGTGGCGGGGACGTACTGAAGCACAGCGACGGTGCGTGGTTGCGGGCAGCCGGTGGTGCGGAAGGGATGTGTACGCACCTCGGCCCGGTGAAGTCGGAACTGGAGACCGCGCACGAGGGCCTTCTCGCCGGGACCGGCGGACTGACCGCGCTGGCGGAACTGGGTGCCGTACGGGAGTCGTGGACGCGGAGGTTCGAGGCGGCGCGCGGGGAGTGCCGGGCACTGGCCGGGAAACTGCGCGCCGTCGCGCGGGCCCAGGGCGAGACGGACGAGACCGTGAAGTCCGCCTTCGCGCCCGTGGCGTCGGTGGGTCGGGACGGGGCGCGATGACCCTGACCTGGGCGCAGTTACGGGACCTGAAGTGCGGCGAGCTGGAGGGCGCGGCCGACGGGTGGGGCAAGGCGAGCAACCGCGCCGACGCGGGACGGGACCGGATCGAGACGCAGCTGCTCAACGGATTGCGCGACACACAGCACGGGGAGGCGGCGAGGGCGGCGGTCGGGCGGCTGCGGCAGATGAGCCGGAACCTGAGCTACGTCTACACGGAGTGCGGTCTGCTCCGTACGACGCTGAACAGCATGGCGCATGAACTGCGCGCCCAGCAGCGGGCGTTGCGGGAGGCGCTGGACGACGCGGAGAGCCTGAAGCTCACCGTGCACGCGGACGGTTCGGTGACGTACCCGGCGGCGGGCGAGGGCCTGATCGACGGCAAGCCCCTGCCGGGCGGCACGGCGGTGGTCGGGGGCGCGGCGCCCGGACTGCATGCGCCTTCGCCCCTGGTGGCCCCCAACCCGAACGTGGCGAAGGCGCAGGACATCGCGGACCGGGTGGCGAAGGCGGTGCGGACGGCTGCCGAGATCGACTGGCGGTACGCCCGGATCCTGCGGAAGCTGAAGGCCGAGGAGGGCCTGAAGGTCCCGGACTCGACATGGCAGGACACGGCGGGCGACGCGGCAGCGGTACGGGACGCGGCGCGCGGCTACCTGAAGGACGCGATCCCGCGCGACGCGTCACCGGCCGAACGCAAGGCCTGGTGGTCCGGCCTGACGGACGAACAGCGCGAGGAGTACCTCGCGGTGTACCCGGACCAGATCGGCAACTTGGACGGCATTCCGGCCTTGGTGCGGGATGCGGCGAACCGGGACAACATCCAGCTGCTGATGGGCAAGTTGGAGGGGCGGGACGACGCGAAGTCGGAGACACAGCTGGCGGCGTTGCGGGAGATCGATCGGCAGCTGCGGGGAGCCCCTGAGCCGGGGGCGCCACCCATGTACTTGCTGGGGATCAGCGATGAGGGTCTCGGGCGGGCAATTGTCTCGTTCGGAGACCCGGACTCATCGCGCAATGTGGCGGCATACGTTCCAGGGCTTGGCACATCGCTGGACGAGAGCTTCGCGCGCAACGATATTGAGCGAGCTCGAAGCACAGCCATCGGGGCGAGGGGGATGGACCCTTCAAGTGCCTCGATCGTATGGCTCGGCTACGATCCGCCTCAGCTTCCTGCAGAGAAGATCCAGGAAAATTTGGCTGTGATGAGTGATCGAGATGCTCGAATCGGGGCACCGGCCTACAGCAAATTCATGGACGGCCTGAGTGTCACGAATGGAAATCCCGATCCTCACATGACGGCGATCGGTCACTCTTACGGCTCGTTGACGGTAGGTGTCGCTGCTCGGAGTGAGGGTGGCATTCCAGGCGTGGACGACATCGTTTTGTTGGGTAGTCCAGGGACGGGGGCTGAGACTGCCGACGATCTGAAGGTGGGGAAGGGGCACGTGTATGTGGGCTCTGCGGAAAATGATCCCGTCACGAAGCTGCCCAACCATGTCGAGGCGCTGGGGACGGTTGAGGGATTCAAGACAGGGTTCGGCAGCCAGAGCCTTCCGGAGACCGGCGTGGCGGCTGGCGTAGTCGGGGCCGGCATGGGCTACCTGCTCGGAGATGCAGGCACCCGCGAGAGTCAGATCTACTACGGAACTGACCCTGCCCGAGCGGAATTTGGTGCGCAGCGCATCAGGGTTGACGACGGGCCGCGCCCTTTCATTGACGGTGGCCCCGTGGATGCGCACTCCAATTATTTCGACCCTGAGAAAGACGAAGAATCAGCCCGCAACGTTGCGAAAGTTGTTTCTGGGCATGGGGGAAGAGTCTCGACCCAGGAGTATCGGTGAAGTTGTGGGTTCGTTGCGCTGTGGCGGCGGTGTTGATTGGCGGGGTTCCCGGATGCAGGGCTGATCGGGACACGAATGACAGGGGCGGAATGAGCAGGGTGAGCTTGCAGGCTGCTGCAGAGAAGGCGGACGCCATTGTTCTGGCTACGCTTTCGTCGGTGCAGCCAACATTGGATTGGGTGCACGACGTGTCGTCGGAGAGCGGGTGTGATTCGTACACCATCAGCGGTCGGGAGACAGGGGCAGCAACGCGTCGTGCTGCGGTGATGACCATTGTTTCTGAGGCTAGGCGGGGAAGCTTGCTCGGCGTGATCGAGCGAGCTTGGAAGAAGAGCGGGTACACCATCACCAGCGTGGACCGCGACAAAACCATGCCTGCGATCTATGCGCGAAGCTCTGCGGGATTTCGAATGAGCCTGTCCGTAGGCTACAAGGGGCGATTTCACGTCAGCGTGACCACGCCCTGCTTCATCATGACGGAGGTCCGTCCCCCGCAGACCCAGGCCAACGGCCGGACGTTCACGGGGGATCTTGTGCCCGCCCCCAACGTCCACTCGGACTTCTGGTCCGCCGGAGCTCCCTGACGCCCCGTCATCGTCCTCAATGACCCGTAACGGCACGGTCGGTGGGGGAAAGGGGAGGGCCGGGCGGGGGCCCGAACATTGAGTCCGGCATTGGGCCCTGGGGCCCATGCCGGGCCCTGCGTTGTTGTGGTCGCATACGGATACCGGGGGGAACTGTCGCTGCGCCCACTCACAAAGCTGGGGAGACTCGCCGTGTCTGGCATACGAGAACTAGCGGTACCGGGTGGTGCTGACATGAGCACTGCCGAGGTCCCTCCGGGCAGGCAGCCATTGTCACGCCCCTTGCAGGCGGTACTGATTCTCGTCCGATTGCTCTTCGTCCTCACGGTCGTGGGGACGTTCGACGTACTGCTCGTGGCCTCGTCCTTCGATGCGGTGGACGGTCGGCTGTTGGGCATGGTGTTGTACGCCGCGCTGCCCGGCATCATCGGGTTCGGGCTGTCGCTGTACCTGCGCAGCGGTGGCGTCTGGGTCTGGCGCGGGCTCCTGGCCGTGCACGCCTGGCTCACGCTCGGTGCGCTGGCGACGCTGAACGACGCGGACAACGGCCGGGGCGTGACGCAACTGGTGATGCCCGTCGTCGTCCTCGTCCTGCTGTGCCGGCCCCGGTCTCGCGCATGGTTCCGGCTCGCCCCCGAAGAGCGCGTCGAGCACCGGCCGTTCAGCATCGTGCGGATGATCAAGTCGCGTCGCGACAACGGTCAGACCGCGATGGAGTACCTGGGCATGATCCTCGTGGTCGTGGCCCTCATCGGCGGGCTCGTGGCCACGGGGATCGGCGGGCAGGTGTCCGGCCAGCTCCGGAACGCCATCTGCCAGCTGACCGGCAGTGCCTGCCCGCCCCCCGGTGCCGTCGCCGGCGGCGGGAGCAATGGGAACGGCAACGGGAACGGGAACGGCAGCGGTGACGGCACCAGTTCCGGCGCCGGGTCCGAAGGCGCGACCGTGACCGGTGGAACGGGCTCCGGCGGGTCGGACTCGACCCGCGGCAGCGGCTCCGGCGGCAGCGGGGCCGGTGGGGCCGGAGCCTCGGGTGGTTCTGGCGGCTCCGGTGGTGCTGGTGGTTCCGATGGCACCGGCGGGGCCGGTGGTTCGGATGGAACCGGCGGTTCTTCTACAGAGGTCAACGCGGGTAGACAAACTCCGGTCCCGGGCACCAAGGGCGGCTCGGACGGCAACTTCCTCACCGGCATCGTGGGCGACGACGGGCTGCTGGGCGACGTCACCGGGGCCATCGACACGATCGCGCACCCCGGCGACACCGCCAAGGGCGTCGTCGACCAGTACGCACAGGTCGCGAACAAGGCGGGCGGCAAGTGGGACAAGGGCCAGTACGTGGCCGCTGCCTGGGACGTGGCCAAGGGTTCCGGCGGGGGCGGCGGCGCGCTCACCGGGCTGCCCGGGTCCGGTACGCGCGTCGAGTCGGCGGTGCGGGACGGGGAGCGGCAGTACCTCAACGACCGCATCCCGCGCGGCTCCAGCGCGGCCGGCCGCGAGGCCTGGTGGAAGGGGCTGACGCAGCAGCAGCGCGATCGGTACCTGGAGCTCTCCCCGGACCAGATCGGCGGCCTCGACGGGATTCCGGTGGCGGACCGGGACACGGCCAACCGCCGGAACCTGCCGGATCTGATCTCGAAGCTGGAGGGCCAGAGCGACAAGGCGTCGAAGGAGAAGCTGGCCGGGCTGCGGGAGATCGACCGGCAGCTGAAGGAGGGCAGTCAGCCCCCGATGTACCTCATCGGTATCAGCGACGAGGGCAACGGGCGGGCGATCGTCTCGTACGGGAACCCCGACACCTCGAAGAACGTGTCGGCCTACGTGCCGGGACTGAACACCTCCCTCGACGAGGAATTCGCGAAGAACGACCTCAAGCGCGCCCGTGACACGGCGATCGGCGCCCAGGGCTACGACCCGTCGAGCGCGGCGATCGTCTGGCTCGGATACGACGCACCGCAGACGCCGGACGGGCTGTCGAGCCTGGCGGTCGCGGGCACCGGCCGGGCGGAGAAGGGCGGCGTGGCGTACAACGACTTCATGAGCGGCATCTCGGCCACCAACCAGAACAAGGACCCGCACATCACGGCCATCGGGCACTCCTACGGTTCCCGCACCGTCGGCGCCGCGGCCAAGCACCTCGGCGGGATTCCGGGGGTGGACGACATCATCCTGGTCGGCAGCCCCGGGGTGGGCGTGGACCGGGCCGTGGACCTCGGAGTCGGTGCCGGACACGTCTTCGTCGGCGCCGCGGCCAACGACCCGGTGACCAAGCTCCCGTCCAAGACGCAGGTCGTCGTGGGTGGGATCGGGATGATCCTGGGCGGTCCGGCCGGTGCGTACGCCGCAGGGGACCTGGCCGACCCGGGCGACGACGACCTCTGGTTCGGCAAGGACCCGGCGAGCAAGGCCTTCGGTGCCAGGCGGTTCCCGGTGGCCCCCGGCCAGCCGCTGATCAGCGGTGACGGTCTGAGCTTCGATGCACACTCGAACTACTTCAACCCGGTACGGGACGCCATGTCCGCCGACAGCATCGCTCTTATCGTGTCGGGACACTCCGACCGGCTCAAGATGGAGGAACAGCGATGAGTCGAAGGTTCCAGATCATTGCGGTGGCTCTGGCTGTCGGCTTCACGTTGTCCGCCTGCGGCAGCGAGAATGCGCAGTCGGGTGCGAACACGAGCACCACGGCCACCAAGAGCACCACGGGCACCAAGGGGAGCAGCATGGACATGCAGGAGGCTGCCGACCGGGCCGACAGCATGCTCGACGCCGTGCTGAAGGAGATCGACCCCGAGGTGCAGTGGGCCCACGGCCCGACGACCAAGGGCAGTTGTGATGTGACGCGCAGGCGCACCGTCATGACCATCGTGTCCGCGGACCGCAGGCAGAGCTTCCTGGACCAGGTCGAGAAGTTCTGGCGCACGAGCGACTACCGCATCAAGGCGAAGAACAACGACACGGAGTTCCCGGCGGTCTACGCGGTGACGAAGGACGGATTCGGCATCAGCGTGAGCGTTCGCGCCAAGGGGCAGGCCTTCTTCGAGGCGGACAGCCCCTGCGTGAAGGAGTCGAAGGTCGCCGACTCCGAGTCCAAGCCGAACGGGCCGGCCTACAAGGGCGTCTATCCGCTCCCGAGCCCCAATGTGCGCTCCGACCACTGGTCCGCCGGAGCATCCTGACGGACACTCGGTGCACCGGCCGATCCGGCCGGTGCACCCCGTGCGCCGGGCCGGGTGTCCGGTGCGCCGGACCGGTGATCCCGTGCGCCGGAATGACCGGTCGGTGCCCCCGATGACCCTCGATGACTCGCATGACTCGTACACACCGTCGAAAACGGCCATGAACGCGTCCTTGATGGGGGATGGTTGAGGGGTGCGGAAATTCTGGGTGGTCGGTGGCATCGGTGTCGGCATGGCCATGTGCTTCGTGGCGCTGCTCGTCGTCGGTACGTACTCCGCCGCCGCCGGACTCGCCGGGTCCGGCGGCGGCGCCGTTGCGCTGGCCAAGGGGGCCGTGCCCGCGAAGTACCAGCCGCTGGTGCAGAAGTGGGGCAACCTCTGCCCCGCCATCAACCCGGCTCTGCTGGCCGCCCAGCTGTACCAGGAGAGCGGCTGGAACCCCCGGGCCGAGAGTCCCGCCGCCGCGCAGGGCATCGCCCAGTTCATCCCGGGCACCTGGGCCGGACACGGGATCGACGGGGACAAGGACGGCGACCGGGACGTATGGGATCCGGCCGACGCGATTCCGTCCGCCGCCTCCTACGACTGCGAACTGGCCGGCTATGTGAAGAAGGTGCCGGGGGATCAGACGGACAACATGCTGGCCGCGTACAACGCCGGCGCGTACCGGGTGATCCGGTCCGGTGGGGTTCCGGACATTTCGGAGACGCAGAACTACGTCACCATCATCCGCTCCCTGGAGAAGAGCTTCGCCAGGCCCGTCGGCCGCGTACAGCCCTCGGAGCAGGCGGCCGGGGCGATCTACTTCGCGCAGAAGAAGCTCGGTACGCCGTATCTCTGGGGCGGCAACGGCACGCCCGAGCAGAACGGGCGGTTCGACTGCTCGGGGCTGACCCAGGCCGCGTACCGGACCGTGGACATCGAGCTGCCCCGGGTGGCGAACGATCAGTACAACGCCGGGCCGCACCCCTCCCGGGACGAGCTGCTCCCGGGCGATCTGGTGTTCTTCTCGAACGACCTGGGCAACTCGCGGGCCATCCATCACGTGGGGATCTACGTCGGCGGCGGGTACATGATCAACGCTCCGTACACCGGGGCCGTGATCCGGTTCGACAAGATCGACGCGCCCGACTACTTCGGCGCGACGCGCGTGACCAAGGACGGCGCGGCGGCCCTTCCGACGGCCCTGCCGACGGCATGACGCGGTGGCGGCGGTGGCCGGAACTCTCCGTGAAGCCTGGGCCCTGAGCTGCGACGATGAGTCACTCTTCGATAACGTCATGGTGATCATTCGGTGGAGAGTGGAACGCACACACACGGGACGTCGTTCCCTGGGTGGACCGGAACGACGGCGCATCGACCATGCGGCGCGGCACCGACTTACGCAGTAGTGATCCACGCAGTGATCGAACCGACACGGGGGTTCGTCAAAGCGGTGCACACCGGTGTGCCCGCGGCAGCAGACAAGGCAAGGGGCCGCAGCAGATGGCTGGACTCGCACTGGATGGGTCGAACCCCGACGTCAGCCTGCTCTACGACATCAACGGACTCGCGAAGTCCGCTCCCACCTGGTTCGACCGGGTCATGGAGTTCGTCGGTGAGTACGGGATCATGCTCGGCATGGTCCTGGTGGTCCTGTGGTGCTGGTGGAGCGTGCGCCGGCACGGCACGGCCGACCACTCGGTGACGGCGGTCTCCGGGCTGGTCTGGGCACCGCTCGCCGCCGGGATCGCGCTCCTGATCAACATCCCGATCCGCGGATTCGTGCACCGGCCCCGCCCGTTCAAGGACCACCAGGGGCTGGACGTCCTGGTGGCGGGGAAGAACGACTTCTCCTTCGTGAGCGACCACGCCACGATGGCGATGGCACTGGCCGTCGGGATCTTCGTGGCCAACCGGAAGTTCGGCATCGCCGCTATTGCCCTCGCCCTCGTGGAGGGCTTCTGCCGGATCTACATGGGTGTCCACTACCCGACCGACGTCATCGGCGGATTCGCGCTCGGCACGGCGATCGCCCTGCTGCTCGCCCCGCTGGCGATGATGCTGCTGACCCCGTTGACGGCGGCCGTCTCGCGTTCGGACCGGTTCGGCCGACTCGTACGGTCGCGCCGACCGGAGCCGGTGACCGCGGCCGGGAGCCGGGCCGGGGCGTTCGGAATCCCCGAGCCGCGTCCGGGCACGGGCGGCGGCGACGGCGAGAAGGACCTGGCCGCGTAGGACCCGGCCGCGCGGGTGCGGGGCGGCGCGTCTGGCCCGCGCCCCCCGATCGCACGGCACCCGCGCCTCCCCGATCGCGCCTCGCCCCCGCCCCGCGACCGCCCGTCAGAGCGACTGCGGGAAGGCGAAGAGGCGCTCCGGGTCGTACTGCTTCTTCAGGTCGGTGAGGCGGTCGGCCGCCGAGCCGTAGTAGGCCCGGCGCCAGTCGGTCAGTGCCGGGTCGGTGTAGTTCTGGTACGCCGCTCCGGAAGCGTGCCGGCGCATCGCCGCATGAGTGTTTTTCAGCCAGTCCTGTTGGGCGCCGCCCGCCGTGCCGGGGTTCCAGGAACCGATGTACTGGGCGAGCACACGGGAGCCGCGGTGGACGAAGGCCGTCGACTGCGGGGAGACCCGGTTGATCGCCCCGCCGAGCGCCGTGAGTGCGATGGAGCCGCCACCGCCGCCCTGCGTCACCGGGATCCGGGTGAAGGCCTCGGTCCGGTCGAGCAGGGCCTGCACGCCCGCCGGGGACAGGGAGCGGTCGTAGAAGTCGGACGCCGCGGCGTACGTCTCGCGCTGGAGCGTGCCCTCGGTGGTGCGGCCGGGCGTCGTCCCCGGCAGATGGCACTGCGCGTCGGTGATGCCCGAGCAGCCCGCGTACACGAGCATCGACTCCTGGTAACTGCGGCGGCGCAGCGAGACGGAGGAGGCCGGGGCGCCGATCCGGTCGGCGAGGCGGTCGACGGCGTTCTGCAGGTCGCCGTACGTACCCAGGCTGAACGCGGCGACCGAAACGGTCGGGTTGCCGCCCCCGGGGCCGGCGGCGAGGTGTGCGGAGGACCAGATCTCGTCGGGCTGGGACGGGCCCCACTCCTGCCAGGCCGAGACGACGGACCGGGCGCGTGACCACGGCCACGACATGTACGCGGTGACGGTCTGCGGGGCCGGGCGGGTGCGGAACGTCAGCTCGGTGACCACGCCGAAGTTGCCGTTGCCCGCACCGCGCAGCGCCCAGAAGAGGTCGGGGTGGCGCTTGGCGTCCACGGTGAGGGTCTTGCCGTCGGCCGTGACGATGGTCGCCGCGGTCAGGCTGTCGCAGGTCAGGCCGTACGCGCGGGAGGCGACGCCGTGGCCGCCGCCGAGGGTGAGGCCGGAGATGCCGACGGTGGGGCAGGAGCCGCCGGGGATCGTCAGGCCGCTGCGGGCGAGGCCCTGGTAGACGTCGATGAGTTTGGCGCCCGCGCCGATCGTGCCGTTCGCCCCGACGCGGGACAGTGACGAGACGTCAAGGACGAGACGGCCGTTTCCGCTCGACCAGCCCGCGTACGAGTGTCCGCCGCTGCGGATGGACACCGGGGTGGCCGTGCGGCGGGCGAAGGACAGGCATTCGCGGATGTCCGCCTCGTGCCGGACGTAGGCGACCGCTGCGGGTTTCAGTCCGTCGAAGCGGGTGTTGTAGAGCTGATGGGCGGTCGGATAGGAGGCGTCCTGGGGTCGTACGACGCTGCCGTCGAGGCTCTTGGCCAGGGCCGACCAGTCCGCCGGCCCGGCGGGGGAGGGCTTCGGCGAGGCCGATGACGCCGGTGATGCGGGATAGGTTCCCGTGCTTCCGGTGCCCGCCGTGCCCCCTGTGGCCTTTGCGCCCCCCGTGCTTCCCGAGGTGCCGGAAGCACCTGAAGTGCCGCTGCAGGCGGTGGTGGTGACGCCGGTGAGTGCTGCCGCGGCGCCCGCGGTGAGCAGGGTGCGCCGGGCGGGCAGGGGTGGCAGGTTCATCGGATCTCCGAGTCTTGGCGCTCAAGGGCCGGACGGTGGGGGCGGAGGCCGGGTGCGGGGGGATCAGCCGGAGAAGTCGGGGACGGCGGACGTACCGGGGGGAGGGGTCAGGGAGCCGCGCGGTGCTCCGCGGCGTCCGTACGCGCCCGGTCTCTGGAGCGGCGGGCCGGTCCGAACCACCCACAGGCACAGCGCGCGGTACAGAAGGAGCCGCGTTCCACGGTCGTGGGTTCGTGCCCGGCGGACACGGGGGCGGAGGCGGCTGGCGGGACCTCGTCGGGGCGTTGGTCATACACCCGTCCACGGTACTGGGCACGGCCACCCGGCGGTGTGGCCGACGGGGGCGGCGTGACGGGGGACACGGGGCGTCGTTATCCGGACGGATGGGCCTCTCGGGCAGGCGTTACGGCGTTGGGGGTTGGCAGGCGATGGTGGTGCGGCAGCACAGGTCCGGAGGCGGGGCGCGCGCTGTCTGCGCCCTTGCCGTGGTGGGCGTGATGGCGGCGACCGCCGGATGTTCGGGCAGCGGTGGCGGCGGTGACCGGGCCGTGGCCGACGAGCGGGGCGGGGCCGACGCCCTCGACACGGTCCACCGCGCGGCCGCGGTGCTGGCGGGGACGGTGAGCGGGACCGGAACGGTGGCGGTGGCCGGGGCCGCCCCCGCTCCCGGGGACACCGCCGGGACCGCCGAGGTGCGTACGTCGATGGAGACCGCGGCCGGCGGGACGCGGGTGACCATCAAGGGCCGGGGCGCGTACGACTTCCGCAGCCGGAAGGGCCGGCTCACGGTCGTGCTGCCCAAGGACGCCGCCGGTGAGGAGGAGCACCGTCCCATCACCGAACTGCTGGCCCCCGGCGCGCTCTACATGATGAACCGCGGTGCCGGAGTGCCCGCGGACAAATGGGTCAGGGTCGACACGACGACCCTGGAGGACGGCAATCTCGTCACCGGCGGGGTGACCGATCCGATGGCAGCCGCCGAACTGCTGCGCGGGGCGCGGCAGGTGACGTACGTGGGGAAGACCGTGCTCGCCGGGGTCCCCGTGCGGCACTACCGGGGGACGGCGGACATCGGGCTGGCCGCTCGCGAGGCCGCGCCGGGATCGGGCGGGGCGCTGGCGGCGGCAGCGAAAGGGTTCAGCACGGACACGGTGCCGTTCGACGCGTACCTCGACGAGCGGGGGCGGCTGCGCAAGGTGCGCCACCGGTTCAGCTTCGCCAACGAGGGGCCGTCGGTGGAGGTGGTGTCGACCACATTGCTGTTCGGCTTCGGGGTGCCGGTCTCCGTACGGCTTCCGGAGGGCCGCGACATCTATACGGGGCAGATCCGACAGCGATAGCCGAGGGGCGGACGGGTGCGGGCGGAGGCATAGGCATGCCGGCGGTGACGAAATGGTCCGTCCGTGCCATGCGCGGCCCGTGGTGCGCTCCCTACGCTAGGAAGCCGGCGACGGCAGTGAGAGGTGAGTGACGTGGTGACGCTCAGCACGCGGACCGTATCCGACCATGTGGCCCTCGCCGAGATCGAGCTCTGCGGTGAGCTGATGATCGCCGCGTCGGCCGCGATCGGGGAACGGCTCAGTGCGGACCGTATCGACGAGGTGCTCGACGTCCGGGTGATCAACGAGCGGACCACCGTCCCCCGGCAGGGCGACCACCGGGGGTGAGCGCGGCCCGCGGCCCGAGGACCCCCGCCATCAGGTGCGGAGCAGCCGGGCGATCGCCTTCGTGGCTTCTTCGACCTTGGCGTCGATCTCCTCGCCGCCCTTGACCGCCGCGTCCGCGACGCAGTGCCGCAGGTGCTCCTCCAGCAGCTGGAGGGCGAAGGACTGGAGCGCCTTCGTGGACGCCGATACCTGGGTCAGTATGTCGATGCAGTAGACGTCCTCGTCGACCATGCGCTGGAGACCGCGGATCTGGCCCTCGATCCGGCGCAGCCGCTTGAGGTGTTCGGCCTTCTGGTGGTGATAGCCGTGTATGCCGCGGTCGTGATCGGTGACGGTGGATTCCGTCTCGCTGGTGGTCCCGGCGGTCTCGGTGGTGGTCATTACTTCCTCCCGTTTTCCCTTTACCCTGCCGTCTATATACCCCTGGTGGGTATATCTTAACGAATTCAGCTGAAACGTGACCGGGGGCCCGTGCTGATCACTGTGCCTGATGCGCGACACTGAAGAACGCCGGTTAGCCGTGGCCGGATGATGCGCCTAGCATCAGCCTGACCGAATCCAAAGCACCCCGAGGACCCCACGTGCGCTTTCGTCTGACCCCCAGGGAGACGAGCTTCTACGACATGTTCTCCGCATCCGCGGACAACATCGTCACGGGCTCGAAACTCCTGATGGAACTGCTCGGGGCGGATTCTGCCTCCCGAGTCGAGATCGCGGAGCGCATGCGGGCAGCGGAGCACGCGGGGGACGATGCCACCCACGCGATCTTCCACCAGCTGAACTCCTCTTTCATTACGCCCTTCGACCGCGAGGACATTTACAACCTCGCTTCTTCGCTCGACGACATCATGGACTTCATGGAGGAGGCCGTCGACCTGGTCGTGCTGTATCAGGTCGAGGAACTTCCCAAGGGCGTCGCCCAGCAGATCGAGGTGCTGGCCCGAGCGGCCGAGCTGACCGCCGAGGCGATGCCGGGGCTGCGGACCATGGACAATCTCACCGAGTACTGGATCGAGGTCAACCGTCTGGAGAACCAGGCCGACCAGATCCACCGCAAACTGCTCGCCCATCTCTTCAACGGCAAGTACGACGCCATAGAGGTGCTGAAGCTCAAGCAGATCGTGGACGTGCTGGAAGAGGCGGCCGACGCGTTCGAGCACGTCGCCAACACGGTGGAGACCATCGCGGTCAAGGAGTCCTGAACCACGTGGACACCTTTGCACTGATCGTGACCATCGGTGTCGCGCTCGGCTTCACGTATACGAACGGCTTCCACGACTCGGCGAACGCCATCGCCACCTCCGTCTCCACCCGCGCACTCACGCCCCGCGCGGCGCTGGCGATGGCCGCGGTGATGAACCTCGCCGGTGCGTTCCTGGGCAGCGGTGTCGCCAAGACCGTCAGCGAGGGTCTGATCGCGACGCCCGAGGGCCACAAGGGGATGGGCATCCTCTTCGCCGCGCTCGTCGGCGCGATCATCTGGAACCTCGTCACCTGGTACTTCGGGCTGCCCTCCTCGTCCTCGCACGCCCTGTTCGGCGGCATGGTCGGCGCGGCGCTCGCCGGCGGGACGCTGGTGCACTGGGACGGGGTGCTCGACAAGGTCGTCATCCCGATGTTCGTCTCGCCGGTCATCGGCCTGGTCGTCGGCTATCTGGTGATGGTCGCGATCATGTGGATGTTCCGGAAGTCCAACCCGCACAAGGCCAAGCGCGGTTTCCGGATCGCACAGACGGTCTCGGCCGCGGGCATGGCGCTCGGCCACGGTCTGCAGGACGCGCAGAAGACGATGGGCATCGTGGTGATGGCGCTGGTCATCGCCGACGTCGAGAGCCCGAGCGACCCGATCCCGGTCTGGGTGAAGCTGGTCTGCGCGCTGATGCTCTCGCTGGGTACGTACGCGGGTGGCTGGCGCATCATGCGGACGCTCGGCCGGAAGATCATCGAGCTGGACCCGCCGCAGGGGTTCGCGGCGGAGACGACGGGTGCGTCGATCATGTTCGGCTCGGCGTTCCTGTTCCACGCGCCGATCTCCACGACGCATGTGATCACCTCGGCGATCATGGGTGTGGGCGCCACGAAGCGGGTGAACGCCGTGCGGTGGGGTGTCGCCAAGAACATCATCCTGGGCTGGTTCATCACGATGCCGGCCGCGGGGCTGGTCGCCGCCGCGAGCTACGGAGTCGTGGTTCTGCTCTTCGGCTGACGGCCGGCCATGATCACGGCGGTAAGGAAACGGGGCCGCCCCCACTCCCTGTGCGGGGAGCGGGGGCGGCCCCTTCGCCTTGCGGTGGCACCGCCATGCAGCACCTCAAGGCCGTCTGGGGGCGAGGGCCCGTCCGGCGGATCGGGGTCGGACAGGCCCGGGGCCGGTGCTATCCGAAGCGTCCCGAGATGTAGTCCTCGGTGGCCTGGACGGACGGGTTGGAGAAGATGCGTTCCGTCTCGTCGATCTCCACGAGCTTGCCGGGCTTGCCGACCGCCGCGAGGTTGAAGAACGCCGTGCGGTCCGAGACGCGGGCCGCCTGCTGCATGTTGTGCGTCACGATGACGATCGTGAAGCGCTCCTTCAGCTCGCCGATCAGGTCCTCGATGGCGAGGGTGGAGATCGGGTCCAGGGCGGAGCACGGCTCGTCCATCAGCAGCACGTCCGGCTCGACCGCGATTGCGCGGGCGATGCACAGGCGCTGCTGCTGACCGCCGGAGAGACCGGAGCCGGGCTTGTTCAGCCGGTCCTTGACCTCGTTCCAGAGGTTGGCGCCGCGCAGGGACTTCTCGACGATGTCGGGCAGCTGGCTCTTCTTGTACGAGCCGTTCAGCTTGAGGCCCGCGGCGACGTTGTCGAAGATCGACATGGTCGGGAACGGGTTCGGGCGCTGGAAGACCATGCCGACCGTGCGGCGCACGGTGACCGGGTCGACGTTCGCCCCGTACAGGTTCTCGTCGTCCAGCAGCACCTTGCCCTCGACGCGGCCACCGGGGGTGACCTCGTGCATGCGGTTCAGGGTGCGCAGGAAGGTGGACTTGCCGCAGCCGGACGGGCCGATGAAGGCGGTCACGGAGCGGGGCTCCACGGTCATCGAGATGTCCTCGATGGCGAGGTGGGAGCCGTAGTAGGCGGACAGGCCGCTGACGTCGATGCGCTTGGCCATCTGAATCACTGCTTCTTTCGTGCCGCGGTCAGCGGCCGGTCTTCGGGGCCTTCCAGCGGGCGATGCCGCGGGCCACCAGGTTGAGGATCATGACGAAGGCGATCAGGACCAGCGCGGCGGCCCAGGCACGGTCGTACGACTGGTCGGTGCCGACCCTGTACTGCTCCCAGATGTACAGGGGGAGCGACGACTGTGCGCCCTGGAACGGGTTGGTGTTGATCAGCTGGCTGCCGAAGACCAGCAGCATGATCGGCGCGGTCTCACCGGCGATCCGGGCGATCGCGAGCATCACACCGGTGGTGATGCCGCCGATCGCGGTCGGCAGGACCACCTTCAGGATGGTGCGCCACTTCGGGACGCCGAGGGCGAGCGATGCCTCGCGGAGCTCGTTCGGGACGAGCTTGAGCATCTCCTCGGTGGAGCGGACCACGACCGGGATCATCAGGATCGTGAGCGCCAGCGCACCCATCAGACCGGACGGCTGGGTCTTCGTCATCAGCATGATCGACAGGATGAAGAGACCCGCGACGATGGACGGGATGCCCGTCATGACGTCGACGAAGAAGGTCACGGCCTTGGCCAGGGCGCCCTTGCCGTACTCCACCAGGTAGACGGCGGTCAGCATGCCGATCGGGGCGGAGATCACGGTGGCGATGCCGACCTGCTCCAGCGTTCCGATCAGTGCGTGGTAGACACCGCCGGTCGCCTCGGTGCCGAGCACGCCGGCCATCGAGTGGGTCAGGAAGTACCCGTCCAGGCGCTCCGCGCCGCGGCTGACCGTCGTCCACAGCAGCGAGGCGAGCGGCACGACGGCCAGCAGGAAGCAGACCCAGACGACGCTGGTGGCGAGCCGGTCCTTGGCCTGGCGCCGGTTCTCGACGACCGAGGTCGTGACGTACGAGATGACGACGAAGAGGAGGGCGGAGAACAGCCCCCACTGGGTGCGGCTCTGCCAGCCCGCCGCCATGCCGGTGCCCACGCCCAGCACGATTGCGGCGGCCGCGAAGGCGAACGGGGCCCAGCGGGGGAGTGCCCGGCTGCTCAGGCTGGTCGGGCGGGCGGACGCCGTCGGGGCGGGGCGCTCCTGTATGCCGGTGTTGGCTGCCTGGCTCATGCGTTGGCCCCCGAGTATTCCTTGCGGCGGGCGATGATCAGCCGGGCCGCGCCGTTGACCAGCAGAGTGAGGATGAAGAGCACGAGACCGGAGGCGATCAGGGCGTCGCGCCCGAGCTCGTCGGCCTCGCCGAACTTCGCGGCGATGTTCTGGGCGAAGGTGCCGCCGCCCGGGTTGAGCAGATGGCCGGAGATGAGGAAGCTCGGCGACAGGACCGTGGCGACGGCCATCGTCTCGCCGAGCGCACGGCCCAGGCCCAGCATCGAGGCGGAGATCACGCCGGAGCGGCCGAAGGGGATCACCGAGAGGCGGATGACCTCCCAGCGGGTGGCGCCCAGGGCGAGGGCGGCTTCCTCGTTCATCCTCGGGACCTGGAGGAAGACTTCGCGGCTGACGCTGGTCACGATCGGCAGGATCATGATCGCGAGCAGGATGCCGACGGTGAAGAGCGAGCGGGCGACGCCGACCTCGGTCTTCTCGAAGATGTACGTCCAGCCGAAGAACTGGTCGAGCCAGAGGTTCGTGCCCTCCAGGTACGGGACCAGGACGAGGGCGCCCCAGATGCCGTACACGATGCTCGGCACTGCGGCGAGCAGGTCGACGACGTACGCGAGGGGCGCGGCCAGCTTGCGCGGCGCGTAGTGCGAGATGAACAGGGCGATACCGACAGCGACCGGGACGGCGATGGCCATCGCGATGACCGAGCTGACGATCGTGCCGAAGAGGAGGACCGCGATGCCGAAGACCGGCGGGTCGCCGGCCGGGTTCCAGTCCAGGGTGGTGAGGAAGTTGCCTTCGTCCTTGGACACGGCGAGCGAGGCGCGGTAGGTCAGGAACACGGCGATCGACGCCATGATCACGAGCAGCAGGATGCCCGAGCCCCTGGAGAGGCCCAGGAAGACCTTGTCGCCCACGCGCCCGGACTTGGTCCCGGCGCGCTTGCGCGCCACCGGCGGTACCGGCGGCGTTTCTATCGGTGTGGTGGAAGCCATGGTCTTTCCGGTCTGTGTGGGGGAGCGGTCTGGCTCCCCTGGCGGCGGTGCACCGGATGGGTGGTGGCGGACCGGTCCGGAGGGGTGCACCGGACCGGTCTGCCGGATGTAGCTGGTGTTGCTGAAGGTGTTACTGGTGGTGCTTGCGCGTCCCGGTTACGAGAGGGAGCCGATGGTCTCGCGGACCTTGGCGTTGATCTCGGTCGGGATCGGCGCGTAGCCGGCGTCGATGAGGAGCTTCTGGCCCTCGTCACCGGCGGTGTAGTTCAGGAAGGACTTGACCGTGGGAAGGGTCTCGGCCTTGTTGCCCTTGTCGCAGACGACCTCGTACGTCACCAGGACGATCGGGTAGGCGCCCTCGGCCTTGGTGTTGTAGTCGAGGTCGAGCGCCAGGTCCTTGCCGGTGCCCTTGACCTTGGCGGCGGCGATGGCCTTGGAGGCGTTCTCCGGGGTGGCCTTGACCGGGGCGGCGCCACCGGTGTCGATGTCGACGGTGGAGAGCGACTGCGAGGTGGCGTAGCTGAGCTCGAAGTAGCCGATCGCGCCGTCGACCTGCTTCACCTGAGCGGCCACATCGGAGGAGGTGGACGCGGACTGGCCACCGGGGGCCGGCCACTTCTTCTCGGCTTCGTACTTCCAGTCGCTCGGGGCGGCCGCGCCCAGGTACTTGCCGAGGTTCTGGGTGGTGCCGGAGTCGTCGGAGCGGTGGAAGGCCTGGATGGCCTTGTCCGGGAGCTTCGCGCCGCTGTTGAGCTTGGCGATCGCCGGGTCGTTCCACTTCTTGATCTTGCCGTCGAAGATCTTGGCGAGGGTGGGGGCGTCCAGCGTGAGGCTGTCGACACCTTCCAGGTGGAAGCCGATGGCGATCGGGCCGCCGACCATCGGGAGGTTGATGCCCTGGCCGCCCTTGCAGATCTTCTTCGAGTTGGCGACCTCTTCGGGCTTCAGCGCCGAGTCGGAACCGGCGAAGCCGACCGTGCCGTCGTTGAAGGCGATGATGCCGTCACCGGAGGAGGACGACTTGTAGTTGACCTCGACGCCCGAGCAGCCGGCCATGTAGTTCTTGACCCAGAGGTCCATGGCGTTCTTCTGCGCGCTGGAGCCGGAGGCGAGCAGCTGGCCCTTGGCGTCGTCGCACTTGATGTTCGACGCCGCGCTCGTCTTGCCGCCGTTACCGCCGGTGGAGCCGCCGCTGTTGTCGTCCGAACCGCACGCCGTGAGGACCAGGGCGCCGGAGACGGCGAGGGCACCGAGCGCGGTGGCACGAAGCCGGTTCTTGCGCTGAAGCTTCACTTTTCGGGTGTTCCTTCCAGGAGCCGCCGAGGTCTTTTCGTTCTACGACGGCGTGCGATGTGTTGGGTGCTCCGGCGTAGCGCCGCGCACCGTGTACTGCCGAAGTTAGGCAGAACAGGTGAAGCGGCCTACGGGGGAGAGTGAACGGAAGGTGAACCGTGCAGGGCGGTGCGGTTCTGGCCCTCGGTCAGCTGTTCGGCAGGATCGCGAGCAGGGCGTCCAGGAGTTCCCGGTCACGGTCCTGGGTGAGGCGGGTACGGGCCGCCGCCGGGGAGAGCCAGCTCACCCGGTCCACCTCGGCGTTGGGCACGAAGCAGCCGCCGGTCGCCTCGGCCGCCCAGTAGGCGACCTCCTTGGGGCGGCCGTTCGCGAGATAGCGGACCGTGGGGAGCGGGGCGCCGGGGGCGCAGTGGTGGCCGGTCTCCTCCAGGACCTCGCGCCGGGCGGCGTCCAGCGCGGGCTCGCCGCGCTTCAGCTTGCCCTTGGGGTGCGACCAGTCGTCGTAACGGGGCCGGTGGACCAGACAGATCTCCAGCCCGCCGGATTCCGGCCGGCGCCACAGCACGCACCCCGCGGCGAGCACCGGCCCGTTCACGGTGCGCTCGGCGCCGCGGGCGCCCACCACCCCGCTCATGGTGCGATCACGGCCGCGGCGGTGTACGGCCAGCTCGTCCGGAACACACCGCGGGCCGCCTCCACCTCATGGCGCTGGTCGGCGTGGAGCACCCCCAGGGCGTACGCGGTCGCAGGCGCGATGCGGGGTGTGCGGGCCGCCGATGCCGCCGCCGCGGCCGCCTCCGAGGCGTCCCGGTGCAGATCGAGCGCGTGGCCCGGCGCGACCAGGACCGGGTCGGGGGCGCCCCGCACCACCTCGTGGGCGTACCGGTGCAGCCGGAGCAGCAGCCGGGCCCGGTGCCAGGGCGCGTCCTGCGCCTCGTTGTACGGCTCGACCGCCTGGGCGGACGGGAGCGCCGCCACCGCGCCGAGCAGCTGCTGTTCGGCCCGGTCGGCGGGCCCGTGCAGCATCTCCTCGGCCGGGGCCGCGGCCGAGGAGGCGAGCGGGACCTCCGAGGCGAGCAGTGCGACGGCGTCGGCCACCGCGTGGAAGCGGGAGGAGCCGAGCGCCTGGAGCGCCGCGGAGTGGGCGCGGGTCCGGGCGAGGGTCAGCTGCCGTTCGAGGAGCGCTCCGGCGCGGGCCGCGCCGACGCCGAGGGCGGCGCGTTCCTTGTCGGCGGCGCTGTCGGAGCCGGCCCCGTTGCGGGCGGTGGGCAGCGAGGTGCCGGACAGGGCGTGCAGCGCTTCGAGGAGCCGGTTCAGCCGGGTCGCGTAGGCGTGTTCCCTGGCCAGGGTGCCGGAGAGCCAGGCCAGTTCGGTACGGAGCTGCTCGGCCCAGGTGGCGTCCAGCGCCGCCCGGAAGGTGTGCAGCGTGCCGCTGATCCGGCGCGAGGAGCGGCGCAGCGCGCCGGCGGCCTCCTCGGCCTTGTGGGTTCCGGCGTCCGTGGGGGCGCTGTTCTCGCGGTGCAGGCGCAGGCTGCGGAGGAATTCGGCGGCCTGCTCCTGAAGGTAGGGCGCGAGTACCGCGCCTGCCGTAAGGTCCGCCTGCGTCGTCTGGTGGTCATGGCGTCGCACGCCGGCGCCTCCGGGCGTCAATGAGCATTTCCTGTACGTGCCGCAGCGGCTGGCCGTCCGCGTCCGTGGCGTGCCGGGTCCAGTTCCCGTCGGGACCGAGGTGCCAGGAGGAGGTGGTGTCGGCCATGCCGGTCTCCAGGAGACGGCTGAGTGCGGCGCGGTGGGCGGGATCGGTGACCCGGACCAGTGCTTCGATCCGGCGGTCGAGATTGCGGTGCATCATGTCGGCGCTGCCGAACCACACCTCGGGTTCGCCGCCGTTGCCGAACGCGAAGACCCGGGAGTGTTCGAGGAAGCGGCCCAGGATCGAGCGGACCCGGATGTTCTCGGAGAGACCGGTGACACCGGGGCGGATCGCGCAGATGCCGCGTACCCAGATGTCCACCGGTACGCCGGCCATCGCGGCCCGGTAGCAGGCGTCGACGATCGCCTCGTCGACCATCGAGTTGACCTTGATGCGGACGTAGGCGGTCCGCCCGGCCCGCTGGTGCGTGATCTCCTTGTTGATCCGGGCGATCAGCCCGTCCCGCAGGGATTTCGGGGCGACCAGGAGACGGCGGTAGGTCTCGCGGCGGGAGTAGCCGGAGAGCCGGTTGAAGAGGTCGGACAGGTCCGCGCCGACCTGCGGGTCCGCGGTCAGCAGGCCGAGGTCCTCGTAGAGCCTGGCCGTCTTGGGGTGGTAGTTGCCGGTGCCGACGTGGGAGTAGCGGCGCAGGGTGTCGCCCTCCTGCCGGACGACGAGTGAGAGCTTGCAGTGGGTCTTGAGGCCGACGAGACCGTAGACGACATGGCAGCCCGACTCCTCCAGCTTCCGCGCCCACTTGATGTTGGCCTGCTCGTCGA
The DNA here is from genome assembly GCF_045162475.1 of Streptomyces sp. NBC_00984. NCBI lineage: Bacteria > Bacillati > Actinomycetota > Actinomycetes > Kitasatosporales > Streptomycetaceae > Streptomyces > Streptomyces sp. NBC_00984. The sequence continues at coordinate 4,201,828 of NZ_CP108734.1, read as the reverse complement.
AGCGGGCCTTGATCTCCACGAGTACGAGGACCTGCTTGCCGGACTCGGCGGCGTCGACCAGGGCTTCCACTATCGGGGATTCGCCCGAGGTCCGGTACAGGGTCTGCTTGATGGCGAGGACTTCGGGGTCGGCGGCGGCCTGCTCCAGGAAGGCCTGTACGGAGGTGGAGAAGGAGTCGTACGGGTGGTGCAGGAGCACGTCGCGTTCGCGCAGCGCGGCGAAGATGTCGGGCGCGGAGGCGGATTCGACCTCGGCGAGATCGCGGTGGGTGCCGGCGATGAACTTGGGGAACTTCAGCTCGGGCCGGTCCAGCGACGCTATGCCGAAGAGTCCGGTGAGGTCGAGCGGGCCGGGCAGCGGGTAGACCTCGGCGTCGGACACCTTCAGCTCGCGTACCAGCAGGTCCAGCACGTACGGGTCGATGGACTCCTCGACCTCCAGGCGGACCGGCGGGCCGAAGCGGCGCCGCATGAGCTCCTTCTCCAGGGCCTTGAGGAGGTTCTCGGCATCGTCCTCCTCGACCTCCAGGTCCTCGTTCCTGGTGACCCGGAACATGTGGTGGGCGAGGACCTCCATGCCCGGGAAGAGCTCTTCGAGGTGGGCGGCGATGACGTCCTCTATGGGCACGTACCGCTGCGGCGACGCCTCCAGGAAGCGGGTCAGCAGCGGCGGCACCTTGACCCGGGCGAAGTGGCGGTGGCCGCTGACCGGGTTGCGTACGACGACGGCGAGGTTGAGCGAGAGCCCCGAGATGTACGGGAAGGGGTGCGCCGGGTCGACGGCGAGGGGGGTCAGCACGGGGAAGACGCGCTGCCGGAAGAAGGTGAACAGGCGGGCCTGTTCCTTCTCGGTCAGTTCGGGCCAGCGGATCAGCTGGATGCCCTCGTCGGACAGGGCGGGGGCGACGTCCTGCTGGTAGCAGGCGGCGTGCCGGGCCATGAGTTCGCGCGAGCGGGTCCAGATCAGGTCCAGGACCTCGCGGGGCTGGAGTCCGGAGGCGGACCGGGTGGCGACGCCGGTGGCGATACGGCGCTTCAGACCGGCCACCCGGACCATGAAGAACTCGTCCAGGTTGGAGGCGAAGATGGCGAGGAAATTAGCCCGTTCGAGTAGCGGGGTAGCCGGGTCCTCGGCCAGTTCGAGCACTCGTTCGTTGAACGCGAGCCAACTGCGCTCGCGGTCCAGGAAGCGGCCCTGGGGCAGCTCGTCGCCGTCGACATCGGGTTCGTACGCGTCGACGTCGGCGTCGATATCGGGATCCAGATCGGCCGCGGTCGACAGTGCGGCGCCGTTGGACGCGGCGACGGCGTGCGGCCGGTGTGCGGCGAGGGAGCCGACCGACGGCTGCACGGTGGACTGGACCGGTACCTCGGAGCTGGGCTGCTGGCTCATGGCCCTATTGTTCCGCGCGGATGGCTCCGGGGGCGCGCCGGAGGGTGCGGAGATCGCGGGGAACGCACGGTTGACGTCGTTCGTGCGGTCTCCGCCGGGATTTCTCCCGTTGCGGGGGGTCGGCACAGCTGGCTGCATTTCGAGAGGGTCGCAAGCGCTTCTGAATGGCTGGTAACGGCGACATGACGTGCAGGAAGCGGTGTGCCGTGCGCGGATTGGTCATATGAACCGTTTCCGGGCCCCGGGGAGGGGCCCGGAACGTACGGACGTCAGCCGTGGCGGCGGCGCAGCACCCGGAAGGCGACGGCGACGGCGAGGGCGGCCAGGACGAGCAGGATGCCGGTCTCGACGAGCTGGAGGGGCCAGAAGTGCGAGGCGGGGTGGTAGTCGAGGTAGCGGAGGGTGATGTCCTTGTCGGCCAGGCACTGCTTGAGGTCGTTGTGCCAGCTCAGGCACGCATCGGCGGGCAGCCGTTCGCCGCTGCTGGTCACCCAGCCTTCTCCGGTGTCGACGGCTCCGTCGGGGAACCGGTATTCGCTGAACGGCTTGAACGTGTGCGTCAGCGAGGGCCACAGACCGTTGCGCACGGTGTTCAGGGCCACCACCAGCGCGCCGTATCCGATCACGGTCACGACCATCGCGGCGACGGTGCGCCGCAGCAGCAGCCCGGCGAGTGCGCCGAGGGCCAGCATGCACAGGGCGTAGCCGACGGGGACGGTCCCGATTGAGCCGTACACCTCACGGGAGTACCGCTCGGACGGGTGGTGTATCGCGTTCTCCCGTGTCTGCGCCCAGGCGCAGGCGGCCGACAGCACGGAGACGGAGGCCAGCGTCGCGACGGCGGGTACTGCGAGTTTGGCGGCGAGCCAGCGTGTGGGTGTCACGGACTGGGACCACGCAAGCTTGTATGTGCCGCTCTCCATCTCGCGGGCGATCACCGGGCCGGCCACGAAGATGCCGACGAACGCGGGGAGGACCATCATCAGCAGGCCGGACCAGTCGAGGACATCCTTCATCCAGTTCTGGCGGTCGAGGTATTCGTTGACCGTGTCGACACAGCCGGGCACGGTGTGCCGGACCGAACAGCCCGTCGCGGCGAAGGCGTTCGCGACATGGTCGGTCCACAGCCAGGTGCCGACCAGCGCGACGACGGCCAGGAGGGGGAGCGCGCCCAGGAGCTGAAGGGCCTGCCGGTGCTGAGCCAGGACGACGCGGTTCGGGCCGCGCAGGGCGATCGTGCTCATACGGCCGCCACCTCCAGCCCGGCCTCGGCGCTCGGCGTCAGCAGCGCCGGGACCTCCGGCGACCGCAGATGCGCCAGCAGCAGTTCCTCCAGGGAAGGCTCGGTGGCCTCCCAGACGTCCGTGTCCACGGGTCCTTGCCTCCGTACGAGTGCGGTCTTCAGACGTCCCGCGGTGCGGGACTCGACGACGGTGTGCGGTGCGGTGTCCCGTACCGGACCGGTGAGCAGGGTGTGCGCGGCGAGGAGGTCCTCCGTCTCGCCGCCGAGGCGGACCCGGCCGCCGTCGACGAGCAGGAGGTAGTCGCAGGCGCCCTCCAGCTCGGTGAGGATGTGCGAGGACATCACGATGGTGGTGGAGTGCTCGGCGGCCTCCGCCATCAGCGCGCCCATCAGCTGGTGGCGGGCGAGCGGGTCGAGGTCGGCCATCGGCTCGTCCAGCAGCAGCAGTTCGGGCCGCTTGCCCAGCGCGAGGGCCAGGGCGAGCCGGGTGCGCTGGCCGCCGGACAGGGCACGGACCGCGGCGTCGCGCGGGAGCTCCCCGGCGATGCGTTCGGCGGTGTCCTGGTCCCAGGTGGCGGGGTTCAGCTCGGCGCCCGCCCAGAGCGTCGCGGCGACCGTCAACTGCGGGTACAGCGGCTTGTCCTGGGCCACGAAGGCCATCCGGGCACGAGCCTGGCCGGGCGCCGCGCCCAGCACCCGTACCGTCCCCTCCGACGGCCGCAGGAAGCCGGCCGCGAGGGCGAGCAGGGTGGACTTGCCCGCGCCGTTGGGCCCGACGAGGGCGCACACCCGCCCGGCGGGCAGCCGGAAGGAGCAGTCGCGCAGCGCCCAGCCCCTGCCTCTGCCCCGGTACTTCATTCCGAGGCCGGTGGCCTCGATCGCAGCGCCTGTCATCCGGCCTGATCCCCCTCGAAAGTCCTGTCCAGTACGGCGGTGAAGAGCGCGCTCACGTCGTCCTTCTCCAGCCCGGCCGCGCGGGCCCGGCGGGTCCAGTCGGCGAGTTCGGCGCGCAGCGGTGCGTCGTCGGCGGCCGCCGCGCCGCCGAGGGTCCGGGTGACGAAGGTGCCGAGCCCGCGCCGGGCCTCGACGAGACCCTCGCGCTCCAGCTCCCGGTAGGCCTTGAGCACGGTGTTCGGGTTGATCGCGGTGGCTTCGACGACCTCGCGCGCGGTGGGCAGCCGGTCGCCGGGCTCCAGCAGGCCGAGGCGGAGCGCCTGCTTGGTCTGCTGGACGATCTGGAGGTACGTGGCGACGCCGCTGCGCCGGTCGATGCGGTACTCGACCGCTGCGGACTCTGCCATGTTCACCCCTTTCACTAATTGAGTAGTGAAAGAGTGGCGCAAGGAAGGGGCGGCGTCAAGCGACGCCGCCCCCGGGTGAGTTGGGCTTGTAGCCCCTTGCCTCAGGACTCCGTGCGGTACATCAGGTCCACCTCGTGCGTCACGAAGCCCATCCGCTCGTAGACGGCCAGCGCCGCCTTGTTGTCCGCGTCCACGTAGAGCATCGCGGTCGGCAGCCCCTGGGCGGCCAGATGGCGCAGCCCGATCGCGGTGAGCGCCTTGCCGAGTCCGCCGCCCTGCGCGTCGGGCAGGATGCCGACGACGTACACCTCACCGAGCTGCTCCTCGGCGTGCGTCTTCGTCCAGTGGAAGCCGATCAGCTCGCCGTCGCGCTCGGCCAGGAAGAACCCCTTCGGGTCGAACCACGGCTCCGCCTTGCGGTCGTCCAGGTCGCGCTGGGTCAGCGAACCCTGCTCCGGGTGGTGGGCGAAGGCGGCACGGTTCACCGCGAGCCAGGCGGCGTCGTCCTCACCGGGCACGAAGGTGCGGACGGTGACGCCCGGCGGCAGCACCGGCTCACCGATGTCCAGCGGGGTCAACGGGCGGCGCAGCTGGCGCAGTTCGCGGAAGAGCGAGAGGCCGAGGACCTGCGAGAGATGCCGCGCCGCGGACTTCCCGCCGTGCGCCCACACCCGCAGCCGCTTCCCGGTCGTGGCGAGCAGCGCCGCGCCCAGCGCCCGCCCGTGGCCCTGCCCGCGGTACGCCGGATGCACGACCAGCTCGGCGGCCGGGGCCTCGACGGGGTCGGTGTCCTCCAGCTGCGCGTACCCGACCAGGACCGGGCCGCTGCTCAGCAGCAGATGCCGCACCCCCTCGCGCCGCCCGCCCCGCAGCTGCAGCCGCCCCTGCTCCGACACGGCCTGCCGGCCGTCGGACCGGGCCGCCTCGGCGAGCAGATCGGATACGGCTTCCGCCTGCTCGGGGGAGAGCACGTCGAGCGTCCGGATCTCGCGTCCGGGGGCGGGGAGGGGTGTGTCAGTCGTCATGCCTACGAGCGTACGGGGGCGGGGTGGGTGCCGGGGTGGTGTGCGGGTGCTTCGGGACTCAGGCCGTGGTCTGCGGCGTGTTCAGTACACCGTCGGCGATACGGGAGAGATCTTCGGCACTGGGCAGCAGCTCGCGCACGCGGTCGGGCAGACCGGCGTAGGTGCTGACGGCCAGCGGCTGGTTGTGGCCGCGCAACGCGTACTCGACCATCGACCGGTCGCGGCTCTCGGCGATGAGAATGCCGATGGTGGGCCCGTCGAACTCCTTGTCCCGCACCAGATCGTCGACCACGGACACATAGAACCCGAGCTGCCCGAAGTGCTCGGGGTGAGCTTTTCGGGTCTTCAGTTCCAGCACGACGTAGCAGTGCAGCCTGCAGTGGTAGAAGAGCAGGTCGATGCGGTATTCGCTGTCGCCCACGACCACGGGGTACTGCCGCCCCACGAAGGCGAAGCCCACGCCCAGCTCGGTGAGGAACCCGACGAGGTGGGCCACGAGGGCGTCCTCCAGGTCCCGCTCCGTGTGCCGGCCGCCCAGTTCGGTGAAGTCGAGCCGGTACGGGTCCTTGATGATCTCCTTCGCGGCCTCGGACCGCTCGGGGATGACGGCGTCGAAGTTGTTGATCGCGGCGGCGTGGGAGAGGTGCAGGGCGTGGTGGATCGCCGAGGTCAGATCGTCCCGGGACCAGCCGTTGCGGACTGCGTGCTGGGCGTAGAAGTCCAGCTCAGGGCGGGTCTTGCAGGAAGTCATGAGGGTGGCGATGTGGCCCCATGGCAATTGCGCAACAGCCTGTTGCGCAAACCGTTCGGGCCATGTTCGGGCCATCTGCTGCATGTACTGGAGGTTCCGCGTACTGAACCCCCGCTGGGTCGGGAACTCCGCCTTCAGCTCGGCGGCAATGCGGGCGATGACCTTGGCGCCCCACTTCTCCTCCCGCTGTCGCGCCAGGATCGACCGCCCGATCTCCCAGTACATCTGGAGCATCTCGGTGTTGACCTTCAGCTGGGCCCGCACATGCGCGCCGCGCACGATCGACTTCAGGTCGTCGATCATCTCGTGGAAGCCCGGTGGCAGTTCGGACGCCCGCTGGCCAGGTACGACGGCCTTGGTATTCGGTTCGTTGTCCATGGCGTACAGGCTTGCGCCGTACATGCGTGCCGGGACGTTTCTGCCCGCATATGTGAGCCATACGAGTGACGTGTGACTTTTTGTGGTCATACCCACCGCATGGCAACCAGTTCGTAACCCGGGAAACCTGTCGCGCTACGCGCGTTGACCCTAGGCTGCGCACGAAGTCTCCAGACTCGTCATCACTTTCGAACCTCCCGCTGAACTCACAAGGGGACCGATGTCAGCGACACCGCAGAAGAACCGCGCGCCCCGGCGGGTGCTCGCCGCGGCGGCCGGGCTCGCCACCGTCGGCGCGCTTGTCGCCGCGATGCCGGCCGGCGCCCAGGACCGCCACGGCCATGGTCACGGGCACCACAAGCCGGGCCGTACCGTCGACGTACAGCTGCTGTCCTTCAACGACCTGCACGGGAACCTGGAGCCGCCGGACGGCACGGCGGGCAAGGTCTTCGAGACGCAGCCCGACGGCTCGCCCAAGGAGATTCCGGCCGGTGGCATCGAGTACCTCGCGACCTCGCTGCGCACCGCGCGCAAGGGCCACCCGTACTCGATCACCGCGGCCGGTGGTGACATGGTGGGCGCGAGCCCGCTGCTGTCCGGCCTCTTCCACGACGAGCCGACCATTGAGGCGCTCAACAAGATCGACCTCGATGTGACGAGCGTCGGCAACCACGAGTTCGACGAGGGCGCCACCGAGCTGGCCCGCCTCCAGAACGGCGGCTGCCACCCGGTCGAGGGGTGCTACGAGAAGAACAAGAAGTTCAAGGGCGCCGACTTCCCCTACCTCGCCGCCAACGTGACGAGCGAGAAGACCGGCAAGCCGGTCCTCAAGCCGTACACGGTGTGGAAGAAGAACGGCGTCAGGATCGGCTTCATCGGGGTGACCCTGGAGGGCACGCCGAACGTGGTCACGGCCAACGGCGTCAAGGGCCTGAAGTTCCACGACGAGATCGAGACGATCAACAAGTACGCCAAGGAGCTGGACCGGCAGGGCGTCAAGTCCATCGTCGCGCTGATCCACGAGGGCGGGGCCCCGGCCTCCAGCTCGTACAACTACGACTGCGACAGCTCCGGCGCCGGTGACGGCATCTCCGGGCCGATCACCGACATCGCCAAGGGCATCACGCCCAAGGTCGACGCCCTGGTCACGGGCCACACCCACCAGGCGTACGTGTGCACGATCCCGGACCCGGCGGGCAACCCGCGCCTGGTCACCTCGGCGTCGTCGTTCGGCAAGGTCTACACGGACACGACCCTCACCTACGACCGCCGCACCAAGGACATCGTCCGTACGTCGGTGGAGTCGGCCGGTGCCTCGAACCCGAAGTCGGCGAACCACATCGTCAGCCGGGACCAGCACAGGGCCTCCGACATGGAGTCCCTGATCGCCCGCTGGAACGCCCTCGCGGCGCCCATCGCGAACAAGCCGCAGGGCTACATCTCCGCCGACATCGTCGGCCGCGGCTCCAAGGCCCTTGAGAAGCCGCTCGGTGACGTGATCGCCGACGCCCAGCTGGAGGGCCTGGCCCCGGCGGACAAGGGCGGGGCGGTCGTCGCCCTCATGAACCCGGGCGGTATCCGCGCGGACCTGGTGTACGCGTCGCCCGACGGCAAGTCCGACGGGGTGGTGACGTACGGGGAGTCCTTCACCGTGCAGCCCTTCACCAACATGATGAACGTCGTCGACCTGACCGGCGCCCAGCTGGTCGAGACGCTCCAGCAGCAGGTCAGTGGCTCCAACGAGGCCAGCCCGAAGATCCTCCAGGTCTCGAAGGGCCTCACCTACACCCTGGACATGACGAAGACGGGCGCGGCCCGCGTGGTCACCGACACGATCAAGCTGAACGGAGAGGCGATCGACCCCGCCAAGAGCTACCGCGTCGCGATTAACGAGTTCCTGGCAGGCGGCGGCGACGGCTTCGCGGCGCTCGGCCAGGGCACGAACAAGCTGGTCGGCCCGTCCGACCTGGACGTCTTCAACGCCTACCTGGCGGCCCACTCCTCGGCCGCCGCACCGCTGGCCCCGCCGGCGACGGACCGGATCACGGTCGTCCAGTAACTCCCGTACGCGGGTGAGCGGGGCGGTGGGCCGGCGGGCCCACCGCCCTTCCGCGTTTCCGCGGCCCGTTCAGGGCGCCGACCCGGCTCGGGCGAGCGTGAACCAGACCGCCTTCCGGTACGGGAAGCAGCCACCCAGCACGGTCATCCCCCAGGTGAACGCCAGCCGCTCCACGAGCAACAGCCCACGCCCGCCCTCCTGTTCACTCACCTCGCGGAAGGCCGGTGGCTCGGGCAGGGCCCAGTGCTCGTCGTCCGCGACGGAGACGGTGACCAGTTTGCGCTGGACGGTCACGCGGACCCGGATCAGGGACGTACGCGTGTGACGGTGGGCGTTGGTGACCACCTCCGTGACGCACAGACGCGCGTCGTCGACCAACCCGCAGTGTCTGCTGACGGTCAGCAGCGACGCGATGAAGTCACGCGAGAGCTTCGCGGCGCTGGACGTGTTCGGCAGGGCGAGCTGATAGATCTCGCCGCACTGTGGGCCCGGTGGCGTGGAGTATGCGGTGGCGTGGACGTGGGTCATGTCGTTCTCCCAACGCGGTGCGGTGCGAACGGGTGCGTCGCTTGCCGTCCGTGGCAATGGCCGTACGCAGGCGCGGGTCAACATGCGTGTGTACGGCTGCACTTCGGGTCTACCGGCGTGCGGCGCGGTGTGTGGCGACCATAGCTGATGCGCCTCACGCGTTGGACGCATCTGTGTAATGTCATGAACGATGTGCGCCTCGATGGGTAACGGGCCACACTGACCCGGGGAGAGGAGAGATCGATGCCATCAAGGAAGGCGCCCACGGCGCGCCAGCGCCGACTGGGTGCTGAGATGCGCAAGATGCGTGAGCGCACGGGGCTTTCGCTCACGGAAGCGGGTGCGATGCTCAGCACGGACCGCACCACGGTGAGCAACATCGAATCCGGGCGGTTCGGTGTCAGCACCGAGCGGGTTCGTGCATGGGCCGAGCACTACGGGTGCTCCGACGAGGCATACATCGATGCGCTCGCGGAGATGGCGCGAGAGCGCATAAACGGCTGGTGGGAGGATTATCGGGGCGAGCTCACCAGCGACGCCCTCGACCTGGCCGAGTTGGAGCACCACGCCGCTGGCCTGCGCTCGGTCGAGATCATGCACATTCCTGGGCTGCTCCAGACCGAGGACTACGCGAGGGCCGTGTTCGCGGAGGCCGTCCCGCCGCTCAGCCCGACGCATCAACGGCGCTTGCTTTCCCATCGGCTGAAGCGCCGGGACGTGCTCGATCGGGTGGATCAGCCCCGGTGTGTGTTCCTGGTCCACGAGGCGGCACTGCGGATGGTCTACGGCGGTTCGGCCATTGCGCGCAGCCAACTCGACTATCTGTTGCGGCAGTCGGAGCGAGAAAACGTCGTCATCCGTGCGATCCCCTTCGCGGCGGGCGGTTTCCCGCACGCCAACAGTTCGGCACAATACCTCTACGGTCCCGTGCCGCAGCTCGACACCGCGCAGACGGACACTGCGACCGGATCGGGGTTCTTGGACGCTGAAACAAGCCTTGAAAACTGGCGGGTTGCTCTGAACCGGACCGAAGAGCGCTCCCTTGACCCGGAGAAGACACGGGACTTCATTCGTACCATCGCACTACAAGTATGAAGGCGTGAGAACAATAGAAATCCAGTGGCGAAAGTCGTCGAAATCATCGAATGCCGATGGCAATAACTGCCTTGAGCTGGCCGAGCACGGGGGTGAGATCCTGATGCGTGAGAGCGACAACCCGAGCGTGGTCATCCGTACGACCCGTGCCAAGCTCCGCGCCTTCCTCGGCGGCGCCAAGGAAGGCGAGTTCGACGATCTGGCCTGATCTCTAGCGCTCTTGCTTCGGGCGGTTCCCATCGGCGCAGGTGGGGGCCGCCCTTGGCGTATCCGGGTGGCTTGGATTAGACGGTCGAGCTGCACACGTCGACTATCTGCACCTCACTCGTTAGACGTCAAACGCTTGAAACGGGATCGCTTAAAACGCTAGCTTCGGGTGGTGCCTCCAGTCGGCTCGGCTCCTCGGTGAGTCATGCCTGGAGTGCCCAACTCTGTTCAATTATGCGCCAGTTGAACGGGGTTCCCGAAGGGTCGTCCCGCGCCTGCCGCTCGTCACGCCGGCCGCAGGTGCGGGGCGGTCCCGATGTGGCGCCAGGAGGAATTCCGTGCGCGAGCAACAACCCGTACCCTCCGCAACGCGCGTGTTCTGGTGCGAGCGGGTCACCTACCGCACGATGGAGGCGGACGAGATCGCCGAGGTGTCCCGGCACATGTCCCTCGACCCCGCCGAGGCCGTCCGCTTCATCCGGCTGAACGTGCGGGCGCTGGCCGTTGATCTGCCGCCCATGGAGCGGCATCGGGCGCTGAGTTGGGTCGACGGCGGCGGATGCGTCGGCGCCATCGGCTCCCTCCATCGCGGCGAACCCTGCGGCTTCTCGCTGAGTCACCGGGGCGCCTGGATCGAGTGGACCGTGCGCCCTCAACTCTCCTTCCATGTCTACGGTGCGGCCGACGTGGCACCTACGATCGAGGCGTGACCATCACGTACGAGTGGCGCGGCGACTTCGACAACGCCTCCCTCAACGCACTGCATGCCGAGGGCTTCGGTCACCCGGTCGCCGGGACCGACTGGCGGGCCCGGGTCGAGCGGCACAGCCTGGGCTGGGTCTGCGCGTGGGAGGACGGCGGCCTGATCGGGTTCCTCAACGTCGTCTGGGACGGCGGAGCCCATGCCTTCCTCCTGGACACGGTCGTCGCCGGGCACGGACGGGGGAGAGGGGTCGGCGCCGCGCTCGTGGCGAAGGGCGCCGAGGAAGCCCGTGCCGCGCGGTGCGAGTGGCTGCACGTCGACTTCGAGGAGCACCTGCGTCCGTTCTACTTCGATGCCTGCGGCTTCGAGGAGACGGCGGCCGGGCTGATCGCCCTCTGATCACAAGGGCCGCGGGGCCCGGTCGTACCTGCGCATCAGGTCGGGGAGCCGTTCGGTCCCGGCGGCCTTGTGGGTACGGACCTCCGCCAGCTCCTGCAGGTGTGCGGCGATGGCGGCGTTCTCGTACTCCGCCTCGACGGCGAAGTTCACCCCCAGCAGATTGGTCCGCAGCTTGCAGACGATGTCGGCGGTCGCGACGGCGACCTCCGCTCGGCTTCGGACGGTGGCATCGCACGGTCCGGGCGGGCTTTCCGCGCGAGGCGCGCAGGCTGCTGGAGCTGGTGCCACCGACGGCGACGGGGCCGATGTTCCTCGATCCGGTGAGCCGAGGACTGGAAGACGGCCTGGACGCGGTTCTGTCGGCCCCCACGGACACCGTCCGTGGCGAACTGGACAGGGTCTGCCGGACGAGCCGTCCGGTCACCCCGTGGCTTCGCGGGCTGGCGGACCGGGACACGGCCGTCTGGCAGGAGCTGGAGCAGTCGCTCCGGTCGGCGTACACGGGCCTCGTGGGCCCGTCCTGGAGCCGCATCCGGTCGGGCTTCGACGCCGAGCGCGCCTGGCGTACCCGGCAGCTCGCCGAACACGGGATGCGCGCGACGCTGGCCGGTCTCATCCCTGGTGGCCGCTGGCACGGGACGACCCTGGTCCTCGACTGCGCCAAGGAGGCCGAGGTCACCCTGACCGGACACGGCCTGGTGCTGCTGCCGTCCGCCGTGTGGGACGGCCCGCCCCTGATGGCCGTGCACGACGACGCCCCGAGCGTCTTCATCTACCCGGCGCTGACACCGCTGCCGCTGCTGGGCGCCCGCGACGGCGAGGACCATCCACTGAGCGCCCTGCTGGGACGGACAAGGGCCGCGGCTCTCGGCCTGCTCACCCAACAGCTCACCACCACGGACATCGCCCGGGAACTGGACATCAGCAAGTCGTCGGCCTCCGAACACGCGAAGGCGCTCCGGGACGCACGACTCATCGTCACCCAGCGCGAGGGCAAGGCGGTCTGGCACTCCTGCACCCCGCTGGGGCTGGACCTGCTCACGGGTTCGGCCTGAGCCCGTGACGCGGCACCGCCTCCGTGACGCGGCACCGCCTCCGTGACGCGGCGCTGTCTCCGTGACGCGGCACCGCCTCCGTGACGCGGCGCTGTTCCCGAAGTGACGTGCACCCGCCATAATCCGAGGGCTGACCCCCACGGCAGACGGAGGCAACCCCCGCATGAGCCCGTACACCGCCACTCGCCGGAACTTCCTGGCCGGCGCCCTCGCCGCCACCGCCACCGTCCTGATCGGCGCGGGCCCCGCCGGTGCCGAGGCCCGCCAAGTCCGCACCACTCAGGACTGGATGGGCGCCATTCCCGATGCCACCGCGCTGCAGCGCCTCACGATCCCCGGCTCGCACGACTCCGGCGCCCGCTACGGCGGCCCGTGGACCGAGTGCCAGAACACCACGATCGCCGAGCAGTTGAACAGCGGCATCCGCTTCCTCGACGTGCGGTGCCGGATCACTGGTGGCTCCTTCGCGATCCACCACGGGGCCTCGTACCAGAACCTGATGTTCGGCGATGTGCTGGGTGCCTGCTGGGACTTCCTGGCGGCCCACCCCACCGAGACCGTGCTGATGCGGGTCAAGCAGGAGTACTCGGAGGAGAGCGACGCGGCGTTCCGGGCGGTCTTCGACGACTACCTCGACAACCGGGGCTGGCGGCCGTTGTTCCGTATCGATTCGGCACTGCCCTCGCTGGGTGAGGCGCGGGGCAAGGTCGTGCTGCTGGCCGATAACGGTGGGCTGCCCGGTGTCCGGTACGCCGACTCGGAGCTCTTCGACATCCAGGACGACTACATGGCGGAGCCGTTCGCCAAGTACCCGAAGATCGAGGCCCAGTTCCGCAAGGCCGCCCAGCAGCCCGGGAAGCTGTACATGAACTACGTCAGCACGGCCGCCCTGATGCCACCGCGCTGGAACGCCGACCGGCTCAACCCGCAGGTGCAGTCGTTCCTGGACGGCTCGGAGGCTGCGGGCTGGACCGGGCTCGGGATCGTCCCGCTGGACTTTCCCGCCACCCGGTCGGGCCTGGTGGAGTCGCTGATCCGGCACAATCCAGCGGCCTGAGCTTCCTCGGCTTCCGGCCTCAGGATCGTTTGTAGTAGTAGCCGTCGCCGCTGGCGGGCCCGACGTTGTGCCGAATGCCGCTGCCGTTGAGGACATAGAACGACGGGTCGGTGGTCGTGTAGCAGTAGCCGGGGTTGGGCCCGACGAGCTTGGAAGCGCTGACGTTGATGCGGCTTTTGCCGTTCGCCGTGGAGGTCACCTTGGCCTCGTACGGGCAGTTGTTGTAGGGGAAGTCGGACAGGCGCACCACACCCGAACGGGAGATGGTGATGGTGCCCGGCTGCCCGGTGTTGTACGTCTCGCCGAACTTCCAGGTGCCCACGAACGACGAGGGGACTGAGCTCCCGCCGCCCGAGCCGCCCGTGGATCCCGAGCCGCCGCTCGAACCACCGCCGCCCGAACTGCTCGTGGATCCCGAGGTGTTGCTCGAACCCCCGCTGCTCGACCCTCCGCCTCCCGTCGCGTCGGTGCCGCCCCCCGACGACGAACTGCCGCCACCGGACGAGCTGCTGGACGAGGACCCGCCCGTGGACGATGTGCCGCCCGCGCCGGATGATCCCGAACCTCCTTCCGCCTCCCCGGCGTTCCGGCCGTCCTTTCCGTTCCGGCCGTCCTTGCCGTCGTCGCCCTTCTTGTCCTTGCCGCCGGAGGCGTCGGGGCTCTTCCTGCCCGGGGAGGGTGTGCCCTGCGGTGATGACGGCGACGTCGGGGAGGCCGGGCTCGTCGCGCCGGCGGACGGTGGGGACGCGTGGTTGCCGCTGTCGCCGCTGAACGGTTGCAGCACGGCCATCGTGCCGCCGCCCCCGGCCAGGACCAGAACCACGGGTACGGACACGACCCACGTCCGGCGCCGCCCCTCCCGCTTGCGCTTCGGCTCGGCCGTCCCGCCGACGAGGACGGCCTCGGGAACGGCCTCGGGGGTGGCCTCGGGAGTGGGCCCCGCCGGCCGGAGGCCGACCGTGCTGCGGTCCACACGCTGCTGCCGTACCGGCGCCGCCTCCGCGTCCAGAAGCTGCGCCGACTGCCGGGCGAGGTGACCCACCACGTCCGCCGGCAGCCACGACGCCGCTGCCGGGGCGAGGCGTTGACGGCTGGGCTCGGCCAACAGGGCTTCCACGGAGGGGCGTTCGTCGGGCGACTTGGTCAGTAGGCGGGTGATCAGGGTGCGCAGGCCCTCGTCGCGCACCCGGTCGAGGTTGGGGGCGGCCTCGACTATGTGGTACATCACCGCATGCTGGTTGCTCACCCCGTGGCCGAATGGGAGCGTGCCGGTCGCCGCGTAGGTCAGTACGCAACCGAGCGTGAAGACATCGCTCTTCGGGCCCGCGCTCTCGCCGCGTATCTGCTCCGGGGCCATGAAGCCCGGTGACCCGATCACCATCCCCGTGCTGGTGAGCAGCGAGTCGACCGAGGTCTCGACGGCACGGGCGATACCGAAGTCGATGACCTTGGGGCCCTCGACCGTGAGCATCACGTTCGACGGCTTGAGGTCGCGGTGGACGATGCCGGCCGCGTGGATGTCCTTGAGCGCCCGCAGCAGCCCGTCGGCGAGGGCGAGCACGGACTCGGTGGGGAGCGCGCCGTGACCGCGCACGATCTGTTCGAGGGAGAGCCCCGGTACGTAGCCGGTGGCCACCCAGGGGTACTCCTCGTCGGGGGCCGCGTCCAGCACGGGCGCCGTGTAGCGCTCGCCCACCCGCCTCGCCGCGTCGACCTCGCGGCGGAAACGGGCCCTGAACTGTGGATCCGCGACGTGCTCCGCGTGCACCACCTTGACCGCGACGGTGCGGCCGCCCTCGGAACGGGCGAGATAGACCCGGCCCATACCGCCCGCGCCGAGCCTGCCGAGCAGCAGGTAGGGCCCGATGCGGGCCGGGTCGTTCGCGGTCAGCGGCTTGATGCCGCCGTCGACGTTGTCCTCGCTGCTCTCGTGATCGTCGTTGTGCACGCTGGCCATCTTCGAGCGCTCCCCCGCGTGTCCCGCGCCGCAGCCCGTGGGACCGTCTCAGTCATCCGAAATCCGTTTGCTGTGCTGCGACTTGGCGCAATCGGTGTTCAGTCTGAGGTACGACACGCAGCTATTGGAACTACTTCCGGAAAAAATTCCAGAAGCTTCACTACGCTACTTCCGGAGACACGCCACGAGGGACCACCGGTTCCGGGATCGAGGACGGCATCGATGAGCCCGAAGCAACAACGCGGTGAGGCCACTGCCGCGCAGGTGCTCGACTGCGCACTCGACATCTATGTGGCGGAGGGCGAAGCGGGCCTCACGCTCGGCGCGATCACCTCGGCCAGCGGGGTCAGCGCGGGAAGCATCTACCACCACTTCGGCAGCCTTCAGGGAGTGGCGGTCGCGCTCGCCCAGTCCTGGCTGGGCCGCCTCCTGGATGAGCTGGTCAGGGCATTGGAGCAGGCGGACGACGCCCGCTCCGGCGTCCACGCCGTGGTGCGGGCCTACCTGCGTTTCGTCCAGCTCCACCCGGATGCGGCACAACTCATGCACTCCGTCGCCGTGGACCGCGAGATGGCAGCGCACGCCCATCAGATCCGGGGCGCCCAGGAGGCCCGGCTGGCCCCGCTCGCGGCCTGGCTGCACACCCATCAGGCGTCGGGGCATCTCGTCGACCTCCCCCTGCCCGTACTGGAATCACTGATCCTGGGCCCGGTGACGGGCATCGCACGCCGCTGGCTCTCCGTCGGGGACATCGACATGGACGAAGCCGCCCGAACGGTCCCGCACCGCATCTGGCGTTCGGTCGGTCGCTGAGCCTCCCCGAGCCTCCCCGGACCGCCCCGCGCTCACAGTCCCGGCGGCGGTTGCGGTGCTCCCGGCAGCCGGATCGAGGCGACCGTGCCCGGACCGTCCGCCGCCGGGCGCAGGGTGATCTCGCCGCCCGACTGCTGGACCGTGCGGGCGACGATCGACAGTCCCAGGCCCGAGCCGGGGAGCTGGCGGGCGGAGGGGGAGCGCCAGAAGCGTTCGAAGACGTGGGGGAGTTCGTCGGCGGGGATGCCGGGTCCCTGGTCCCGTACGGTCAGTTCGCCGTCGCGCAGGGCGATCTCGATCGTGCCGTGGGGCGGGCTGAACTTGACCGCGTTGTCCAGGACGTTGACCACCGCCCGTTCCAGCGCGGCGGGCTCGGCCCGTACGTACCAAGAGGTCAGGTCCGCCCTGATGGTCAGCTCGGGTCCGCGCAGCCGGGCGCGTTCCAGGGCCGTGTCCGCGATGTCGTGCAGCGCGACGACCTGGAGCGGGCCGGGGCCGGGGGCGTCGGGGCGGGCCAGTTCCTGGAGGTCGCCGATGAGCGAGGCCAGCTCGGTCATCTGTGCCTTGACCGACGTCATCAGGGCCCTGCGGTCGTCGGGCGGGATGGCGCGGCCGGTGTCGTCGCTGCGGGCGAGGAGCTCGATGTTGGTGCGCAGGGACGTCAGCGGCGTCCGCAGCTCGTGGCCCGCGTCCGCGATCAGCTGGGACTGGCGGTCGCGGGAGCTGGCCAGGGACTCGGTCATCGAGTTGAAGGAGCGGGACAGCCGGGCGATCTCGTCCTCGCCGTCGACCGGGATGCGGACGGTGAGGTCCTCGGTACGGGCGACGTGCTCGACGGCCTCGGTGAGCTCGTCGACAGGGCGCAGGCCGGTGCGGGCCACCCAGAGACCGGCCGCGCCCGCGCCGACGGCGCCGATACCGGCGACGGCCAGGAGTACCCAGGCGAGGGTGGACAGCGGGTCGTCGATCTCGCTCATCGGACGGGCGACGGAGACCGCGAAGCTTCCCGGGACCAGGCCGGGCGCCGGGTTGCGGGTCTCGTACGCGTAGGTGTACACGCGCATCTTCTTGCCGCTCTTCGTGCTGGCCGTGTGCAGGGCGTTGTCCCGCACACCGGCGGCCACGGCGATGTCGGCGGCCGTCACGCCGATCGGCGAGGCCCCGGCGGAGGTGCAGGTGCTCCCGGACACGGTGACGAGCTGCACGGTGTACGTCCCTCCGACCGGCGGGACGGTCGCCCGGTCGGGGTGGGTGCATGCGACGAACAGCTGCTGCATGTAGACCTCGCTGACCGAGACATTGCGCAGCGAGGCATCCATCTGGTTCTCCAGCTGCACCTTCGTCACGAACCAGCAGGCCGCCGCGACCGCCGCCACCGCGACCGCCACCGCCGTCGCCACCAGTAGCGCGAGCCGTGAGCGCAGCGGCAGGGCGCGGAGCCGGTGCAGGGTGCCGGTCATCCGTCACCGCCGCCGGAGCGGAGCGCGTAGCCGACCCCCCGCACCGTGTGCACGAGGCGCGGTTCACCGCCCGCCTCCGTCTTGCGGCGCAGGTACATCACGTACACGTCCAGGGAGTTGGAGCTCGGCTCGAAGTCGAAGCCCCACACCGCCTTCAGGATCTGCTCGCGGGTCAGCACCTGCCGGGGGTGGGCCAGGAACATCTCCAGGAGGGTGAACTCCGTGCGGGTCAGCTCGACCCGGCGGGCACCCCGGGTGACCTCGCGGGTGGCGAGGTTCATCCGGAGGTCCGCGAAGGCCAGCACATCGTCGTCGGGGGCGCCGCCGCCCGCCGCGGCCGCGTACGAGCTGCGGCGCAGCAGGGCCCGGATGCGGGCGAGGAGCTCGTCCAGTTCGAAGGGCTTGACCAGGTAGTCGTCGGCGCCCGCGTCGAGACCGGTGACCCGGTCGCCGACGGTGTCGCGGGCGGTGAGCATCAGGATGGGGGTGGTGGTGCCCGTGGAGCGGAGCCGGCGGGCGGCGGTCAGGCCGTCCATCCGGGGCATCTGGATGTCGAGGACGATGAGGTCGGGGGCGTACGACTCGGCCCTGACGAGGGCGTCGAGACCGTCGACGGCCACCTCGGTGCCGTAGCCCTCGAACGCGAGACTGCGTTGCAGGGCCTCGCGTACGGCGGGCTCGTCGTCGACGATCAGGATGCGCTGCGGATCGTCTTCGGCGGGGCTCATCGCTCGTTGTCCTCTTCTCGTTCCCGTGCTGCTGTGCCTTCCGCCTCTCAGCCTCGCACGGCCATGGCGCGTCGTCGTGCGGCCCGGCGCCCGCGACCGGTGGTGGCACGGACCTCCGGGGCCCGGCGCGGCCCGTGCGCGGCCTGTTCCGTGACGAGGGCGAGGGGCAGAGCCAGGTCGGCCGGGCCGGTGGGGGTGTGGGCGGGGTGGTGCACGACTGTCTCCTCAGGAATTGTTGCCGGCCCGCAGGGTGTCGAGGTCGGTCTTGAGCGTGTTCACCGGGATGGCGAAGCCGAGACCCACGCTGCCCGCGCTCGAACTGTCGGATCCGCCGGCCGAACTCGCCGAGTACATGGCGGAGTTGATGCCGATGATCTCGCCGTTCATATTGATGAGCGCGCCGCCGGAGTTGCCGGGGTTGAGCGAGGCGTCGGTCTGGATGGCCTTGTACGTGGTGGTGGAGTTGCCGGTGTCGCCGTTGAACTGCCGGCCGCCGAACTCGAACGGCCACTGTTCGCCGCCGCTCTGCCCGTTGCCGCCCTGCCCGCCCTGCCCCTGGCCGCTGCCGTCCTCCTTGGCGACGGTGACATCGCGGTCGAGGGCGGAGACGATGCCGCTGGTGACGGTGCCGGTGAGGCCCTCGGGCGAGCCGATCGCGACGACCTGGTCGCCGACCGCGACCGCCGAGGAGTCGCCCAGCGTGGCCGTCTTCAGGCCGCTCGCACCCCGGAGCTTGATGAGCGCGAGGTCCTTGGCGGGGTCGGTGCCGACCACGTCGGCGGTGTACGTCCTGCCCGTGCTGAGCGACACCTTGACCGACGAGGCGCCGGAGATGACGTGGTTGTTGGTGACGATCTCGCCGTCGGAGGTGATGATCACGCCGGAGCCGGTGGACTCGCCCGCGGTCGAGGTCGCGTTGATCTCGACGATCATCGGCGAGACGGCCTTGGCGACACCGGCGACGGTGCCCTTGCTGCTCTGCGAGACGGTGGTGCCGGGGATGACGCTGCTCGCGCTGTTCGAGCCGTTGCCGGTGAGCTGCTCGATGACGGTGGCGGTGCCGCCGCCGACGATCGCCGCCGCGATTGCCACGGCCGCCAGCAGGGCGACCGGCCGCCTGGCCCGGTGCCGGGGCGCGGCCGGCTCCGGCGGCGCGGGCGGCGGGAAGGCGGGTCCGCTGCCGCCGTCGCCGCCGTGCCCGTCGGCGCCGTTCCCGCCGGGCCACACGGTGGTTCCGGGGCCCGTCGCGATCGGCTGCGCGGGCCGGTATGACGGCGGCGGCGGGTAGGCCGCGTCGCCGTTGCCGTACGAGGGGTACATCGGGTACTCGCCGCTCGGGCGCTGGCTCTCTGTCATGCCTACGAGCGTGTCCGCCGAAGATGAGAGAAGCCTGAGCACGTCCTGAGAAGCCCGGCAGAACCTCGTATGCCCGATATAAGGAGTGGCGGCCCGAGGCCCGGCCTACCTGGCCGTCGGCTCCCCGCAGCCGCAGGAGCGCCGTACCACCAGCGCCGAGGGGAACTGCTTCAGCCGCTCCCGCCGCGACCCCGACACCCGCAGCGAGTCGTCGAGCACCAGGTCCACCGCGGCCCGTGCCATCGCCGGGCGGTCCGAGAAGACCGTCGTCAGCGGCGGATCGGTCAGACCGGCTTCCTTCACGTCGTCGAAGCCCGCCACCGCGAGCTCCCCGGGCACATCGATCCGCAGCTCGCGCGCGGCCCGCAGCACCCCGATGGCCTGGTCGTCCGTCGAGCAGAAGATCGCCGGCGGCCGGTCCGGCCCGGCGAGCAGCTTCAGCGCCACCTGATAGGCGTCGTAACGGTTGTACGGGGCCTGGAAGAGCCGCCCCTCCGTCGAACGTCCCGACTCGTGCATCGCCCGGCGCCAGCCCTCGACATGGTCGGCGACCGGGTCACCGACCGCCGGGGTGGACTCCACGCCGCCGAGGCAGGCCACGTACTCGTTGCCGTGCTCCAGCAGATGCCGGGTGGCGAGCTGGGCCCCGCCGACGTCGTCGGTGACGACCGCGACGTCGTCGATCGCCTCCGGCCGCTCGTGCAGCAGCACGACCCGCGCGTCCCACGCCTCTATCTCGGCCGCCGCCCGCTCGCTGGGGCCCTGGCTGACCAGGATCAGGCCGGAGACCCGCATGCCGAGGAAGGCCCGCAGATAGTGGACCTCGCGCTCGTCGCGGTAGTCGGAGTTGCCGACGAGCACCATCTTCCCGCGCTCGGCGGCGGCCTGTTCGACCGCGTGCGCCATTTCCGCGAAGAACGGCTGCCGGGCGTCCGGCACGATCATCCCTATGAGATCGGTCCGCCGCGAGGCCATCGCCTGGGCAACCCGGTCCGGCCGGTAGCCCAGCTCCTTGATCGCGGCGAGTACCCGCTCGCGCGTGGCCGGGGCGACCGGCCTCGGTCCGTTGTTGATGACGTAGCTGACGACCGCGGTCGACGTCCCCGCCAGTCTCGCCACATCGTCCCGCGTCACCTTGGCCACGCGCGGCAGTCTACGCGGATATACCTACCTTCCGGCAGGCCGGACCGGGGCTTCTTCCGGCATCCCGGCAGCCCGTGACTGCTCCGAACGGGTTACGGGTTCGGCGGCCGCCCTCGCCGCGGCCCGGTCCTTCGCCTCCTCGGCCGCGCGCTCCACCTTCTCGGGTGCCACGAAGCGGTAGCCGACATTGCGGACCGTGCCGATCAGCGACTCGTGCTCGGGGCCGAACTTGGCGCGCAGCCGCCGCACATGGACGTCGACCGTGCGCGTGCCGCCGAAGTAGTCGTAGCCCCAGACCTCCTGGAGCAGCTGGGCGCGGGTGAAGACCCGGCCCGGGTGCTGCGCAAGGTACTTGAGCAGTTCGAATTCCTTGAAGGTCAGGTCCAGGACCCGGCCCTTCAGCTTCGCGCTGTACGTGGCCTCGTCGACCGAGAGGTCGCCGTTGCGGATCTCCATCGGTGAGTCGTCGGCGGTGATCTGCTGCCGGCCGGTGGCCAGCCGCAGCCGGGCCTCGACCTCGGCCGGTCCCGCCGTGTCCAGCAGTACGTCGTCGATGCCCCAGTCGGCGGTGACGGCCGCGAGACCGCCCTCCGTCACGACGAGGATCAGCGGACAGCCCGGTCCGGTGGACCGCAGCAGCTGGCAGAGCGACCGCACCTGGGGGAGGTCGCGGCGGCCGTCGATCAGGATGACGTCGGCACCGGGGGTGTCGACGAGAGCGGGGCCTTCGGCCGGCGCCACCCGCACGCTGTGAAGCAGGAGACCGAGGGCGGGAAGCACCTCCGTCGACGGTTGAAGGGCATTCGTCAGGAGCAGCAGTGAACTCATCGCCGCCCACCTGCCTGGGTCGTCGGTCGATGATCGTGCACGGTTCGCTCGCCCATTACGTCGGTCCTCCTCGTTCCCTGCGAGAGGGGCACTCCCGGGCCGGGCCCGGGGGAGTATGCGGCACTTCTTCGTACGGTTCGTGCTGGTCCCACGGGTGCGGCCCCGCGCCCTGGGACCGCTGAGCTTGTGGAAACGTCGCCGTAACAACGCCTGGAAAGCACAAAAGGACCCGGGGGCTGCTCTGCCCGGATCCTCTTCCCAGCACAATAGCCCACATGAGTTCTGTGTCCGAGGGGCGATTTCGGAGTTCCGCTGTTCCCTCGATCACGCCCGGTCCCCTGCGCACCACATTGCGTACCGATGACGGGGTGCGGATCGAGGCGTTGTACGAACCGTGTACGGCGGGTGCCGGGGCAGCTGCGGGGGCATCCTTCGACGGTACTGCGATCGTGCTCGCGCACGGTTTCACCGGTTCGGCGGACAGGCCCGCGGTGCGCCGTGCCGCCGGGGTGTTCGCCGGGCGTGCGGCCGTGGTCACGCTCTCGTTCCGGGGGCACGGCGGGTCCGGCGGGCGGTCGACGGTGGGCGATCGCGAGGTGCTGGATCTGGCGGCGGCGGTGGCGTGGGCGCGGGCGCTCGGACACCGCCGGGTGGTGTCCGTCGGGTTCTCGATGGGCGGTTCCGTGGTGCTGCGGCACGGGGCGCTGTACGCGGCGCGGCCGACGGACGACGCGGAAGCCGGTGGCGTTGCGGAGCGCGAGGGGCGCACCGGGGCGCGTACAGAGGCGCACTCGAATGCGGTGGTGGCCGTGAGCGCCCCCGCCCGCTGGTACTACCGGGGCACGGCCCCGATGCGCCGCCTGCACTGGGTGGTCACCCGCCCCGTGGGCCGGATGGTCGGCCGCTACGGCCTGCACACCCGGATCGACCGCAACGCTTGGGATCCGGTGCCGCTCTCGCCGGTCGAGGCCGCCGGGCTCATCGCCCCGGCGCCGCTGCTGATCGTGCACGGCGACCGGGACCCGTACTTCCCGCTGGACCACCCGCGCTCGCTGGCCGACGCGGCGGGCGACGGTGCCGAACTGTGGCTGGAGCGCGGCATGGGTCATGCGGAGAACGCCGCGGACGAGACCTTGCTCACCCGCATCGCCGACTGGGCGACGGCGCCGTGACCGATGATGGACAGCTGACGAGAGACGAGAGGAGTGGCGCCATGCCTGCGGGAACCATCCGCTACTGGGCCGCCGCCAAGGCCGCGGCCGGGACCGCGGAGGAGCCGTACACGGCTGCGACCCTCGCCGAGGCGCTCGACGCCGTGCGTGAACGGCACCCCGGAGAGCTCACCCGAGTGCTGCAAAGGTGCTCGTTCCTCATCGACGGTGACCCCGTGGGGACCCGCGGCCATGAGACCGTACGCCTTGCCGAGGGCGGCACGGTCGAGGTGCTCCCGCCGTTCGCAGGAGGGTGAACCGCAGAACATGAGCAGCAACGATCAGCAGCATCCGTACGGACAGGACCCGCGTCACGGGTACGGTCCGGGCCACGACGTCCCGTCGGACGGCCGGGAGCCGCAGGCACACGGTGCGCAGTCGTACGGCGACCAGTCGTACGGCGACCAGTCGTACGGCGACCAGTCGTACGGTGCGCAGCCGTACGGTGCGCAGCCGTACGGGGGAGAGGCCTACGGCGCGCAGCCGTACGGTCAGCAGCCCTCGTATCCGTCGTACGGATCCCCGCAGCAGGCGCAGGGCGCGTACGACCAGAACCAGGGGCCCCAGGCACCGCAGGCGGGCCCCGGGCAGGCCTGGCCGGGGGGTTACGCGCAGGAGCCCGCCGCGCCCGCGGCCCACGGTCCGCAGGACCCCGCTGTCGCGCAGACGTGGGAGGGCCAGACCTGGGACACCCGGTACCAGCCGGTCATCCAGTCCGCCCGGCACGCGCAGCCGGCCCAGCCCGTGCAGCCCGTTCCGGCCGCCGCCGAGACCGCCTACCTGCCACCCCATCTGTCGCCGCAGGGCGCCTCGGGCTCGTACCCGCTGCCGCCCGAGGCACCGGTGGCACCTGCCGCCCCCGCCGCCGAGCCGGCCGGGCCCGCCCAGGGCGCCACGCCTCCCGACTCCGCGCACGACGCGGCCGGCTACAGCGCCCCCACCACCCTGGGCAACAGCCGCATCACCGATGCCCAGCGGGCCCGCGCCGAGGGCCGCTCGCCGATCATCGCGCCGGGCATGCAGCCCGCCGCGATCACCGCCGGACTCGGGCTGCTGCTCGCCCTGGGCGCCGCGATCGGGCCGTACGCCCTGGCCGTACCGCTGGTGCTGCTCCAGGCCGTGACCGCGGCCGGCTGGTTCCGGCTCAACGGCATGTGGCCGGCCCGGCAGGGCATCGCGCTCGCGTTCGCGGGCGGCCTCGTCGCCGACATCGCGCTGCTCGCCGCGGGCCGGGAGAACGGACCGGCCGCCATCCTCGGCACCCTCGGCATCTGGGTGCTGCTCACCGTGGTCCTCCAGCTGCGCAGCCATGCGAGCGCCGACGAGCGGATGCAGGGGCTGATGGCCACCGTCGCGTCGGCCGCCCTCTCGGTCCTGGCCGCCGGACACCTCGCGGCGGTCCCGGACGCGGTGACGGTGGGCGCGGTGGCCGTCGCGGTCGCGGTGCTCGTCCGCGCGGTGCCGCTGCCCGGACCGGCCTCGGTCGTGGCGGCGCTGCTCGCCGCCGCGGGCGGTGGCGCCGTGGTCGGGACACTCACCGACCTGGGCACGAAGGGCGCGCTGCTCGGCCTCGCGGCGGGGGGCTGCGCGCTGATCGGGCTGCGGGTGGCGAGCTACGACTACCCGTCGCGCTTCGTCCACATGACCGCCGGTGTGGCGCTGCCGCTCACCGCCGCGGCGCCCGCCGTGTACCTGATCGGCCGCGCGATCTCGTAGCGCGGGACCGGACCGCCCCGGGAACCGAAGAGGGGTGCCCACTCGTCGATCACCCGGGGCGCCGTGCACGTTCGGTGGACGTGCGGGCGCCCGGGGTCCGGCCGGATAGCAGGGTGGGGGAAAGAGCGGGCATGCGTGCACTGCGGATACTGCTGGTCATCGTGGTGGTCCTGGGCGGGATCTTCGTCGCCGTCGACCGGGCGGCGGTGTACTTCGCCGAGTCGGAGGCGGCCGGGCGGATCCGGATCACCGGTGCCACGATCGGCTCGACGGACGTCTCCATCAAGGGATTCCCGTTCCTGACACAGGTCGCCGGGGGCCGGTTCGACGAGGTCGATGTCGAGATCACCGGCATCGAGACCGCCACCAACGGCCGCAGGCTCCGGATCAGCAGGATGGACGCCGCGCTGCACGACGTGAAGCCGGCCGACGACTACTCCAGCGCCACCGCCGCCCGAGCCACGGGCACCGCCGTCATCTCGTACAAGGACCTCACCGAGGCCGCCAGCGACGGCGTCGCCGTCGAGTACGGCGGCAACAACAAGGTGAAGGTGACCGGCACGGTCGACATGCTCGGCCGCCCGATCTCGCGCAGCGTGCTCTCCACCGTCACCCTCGTCGACGGACACACCCTCCGGGTGCACGCGGACAAGGTGCCGGGTGCGGGCGTCCCCGGACTGGAGGGGATGGTGCGCCAGAAGACCGACTTCGACCGGGAGGTCGGCGGCCTGCCGAGCGGTCTGAAGCTCCAGAGGATCCAGCCGACCGCCGACGGCCTGGAGATCTCGGTCACGGGTGCGGACGTGCAGCTCGCCGGTTGAGGCCCCGAGCCCGGACCGTGCCCCGCCCGCCGCATGCCTCGACGCCTGCGCGCGCCACATATTGAGACGGCCATGTCCGATCCGTAGATGGCCGATGCCCGCCGACGGCACGGGAGCGGTGCGAGGGGCGCCCCGATCCCCTTCCCATCTCGTATGACGGACGATCGCGTCTCAGGATTCGACACGGCGGTGACATGTCCGCCCGTACCTCCCTACGATCGGTCCCATGCAGTGCTCTATTGGCGGTCTCCCGCAGCGGGGACGGGCGGATCTCACGAAGCGGCGGGCAGTGGACCTGTGCCGCGTCGCCGCCATGCTCTGTCGCACTGTCTGAGCGGGAGCCTTCGGCACCCCGCATTCCCCCCGGCCCTCGGACCGACGTCAGGGCCCATCCCGATCGCCGTTGTACGTGTGCCGC
The DNA here is from genome assembly GCF_045162475.1 of Streptomyces sp. NBC_00984. Taxonomy (NCBI): domain Bacteria; kingdom Bacillati; phylum Actinomycetota; class Actinomycetes; order Kitasatosporales; family Streptomycetaceae; genus Streptomyces; species Streptomyces sp. NBC_00984. The sequence continues at coordinate 4,176,183 of NZ_CP108734.1, read as the reverse complement.
ACGCCGCGCCGCCGTACACCCGCATCACGCACCGTCTCGCATCATCTCGCCGCAGACTGCCCCGGAGGAGAACAGAATGAGCCGCAGTGACGTCCTGGTAGACGCCGACTGGGTCGAGGCCCGCATCGACGACCCGAAGATCGCTCTCGTCGAGGTCGACGAGGACACCTCGGCGTACGAGAAGAACCACATCAAGAACGCGATCCGGATCGACTGGACCAAGGACCTCCAGGACCCGGTCCGCCGCGACTTCATCGACCAGGCCGGGTTCGAGAAGCTGCTGTCCGAGAAGGGCATCGGCAACGACACCACGGTCGTCCTGTACGGCGGCAACAACAACTGGTTCGCGTCCTACGCGTTCTGGTACTTCAAGCTCTACGGTCACCAGGACGTCCGCCTGCTCGACGGCGGCCGCAAGAAGTGGGAGCTCGACTCCCGCGACCTGGTCGACGGCGACCAGATCCCGTCCCGCCCGGCCACCGAGTACCAGGCCCAGCCGCAGGACGAGTCGATCCGCGCCTACCGCGACGACGTCGTGAAGGCGATCGGCAACCAGAACCTGGTCGACGTGCGTTCGCCCGACGAGTTCAGCGGCAAGCTGCTCGCCCCGGCGCACCTCCCGCAGGAGCAGTCCCAGCGCCCCGGCCACGTGCCGAGCGCCCGCAACATCCCGTGGTCGAAGAACGCCAACGACGACGGCACCTTCAAGTCGGACGACGAGCTCAAGGCCCTCTACGAGGCCGAGCAGGTCGACCTGGCGAAGGACACCATCGCGTACTGCCGTATCGGCGAGCGCTCCGCGCTCACCTGGTTCGTGCTGCACGAGCTGCTCGGCCAGGAGAACGTCAAGAACTACGACGGTTCGTGGACCGAGTACGGCTCCCTCGTGGGTGTGCCGATCGAGCTCGGCGCCAACAAGTAACTCCGCACGACCCGGACCAGCACGACCCCCGACCCAGAAGGACGTAACACCATGTGTGGAGCAAAGGCCGGCGGCCCCGACGCTTCGACCATCAAGCCCGGTGAGACCACCATCCAGGGCAGCGTGACCCGTGACGGCGAGCCCGTCACCGGTTACGTGCGCCTGCTGGACTCGACCGGCGAGTTCACCGCCGAGGTCCCGACCTCGGCGACCGGACAGTTCCGCTTCTACGCGGCCGAGGGCACCTGGACGCTGCGCGCCCTCGTCCCGGGCGGCAGCGCCGACCGCACGGTCGTCGCGCAGACCGGTGGCCTCTCCGAGGTCGCGATCGCCGTCTAGGTTCTTCCGTTCGGATCAGGACCGGACAGGGCCTGGTTCCTGCGTTTCCCGCCGCGGCCCGCGTGCCGCGACACGGATCGGCCGAAGGGCCGTGCCCCAGGGGGTTGGACGCCTTCCTGGACGGGGTACGGCCCTTCGTGCCGTCCGGGCAGGTCCGAGTCGTTCGCACGGGCGGCGATGAGGCCTACCCTGGAGTCATGTACGCGCGGCGCCGTCGCGGCTATTTCCTGATGATGGGCGGCTGCATCGTCCTCTTCGTATCGGCCTGGTCCTTCGTCAGGCTCTGGTCGATGCCCGCCGCGATAGCGATGTGCGTCGTGGCGATGGTCATCCCGCCCGTCGCGGCCATGGTCGCCAATCGGCGGGGGCCTGACGACCGCTGGTGGGACGATCCGTCCGGCGACCCGAAGTCCGACGAGTGGTGGGACGAGCTCGACGGCAAGAAACGGCGGTAGCGCCCCTCCGCGGGCGCGTCGCCCCTCGGCGGTATCAGTAGACGAGGGCCTGGACGCCGTCGGCCATGATCTCGCTGACGAAGACCTGCGCACCGGCGATCCGTACGCCCTCCAGGACGTCCTGCTCGGTGATGTCACGGCGGGCCGCGCACTGCGTGCACAGGGTGATCCGGCCACCCGCCTGGATCGACTCGATCAGATCCGGCAGCGGCGCGGCGTGCGGCAGCTCGAACTCGGCGGCGCGTCCCGGCAGTGCGAACCAGGAGGACTCCCCGGTCAGCCAGAGCGAGACCTCCACGCCACTGGCGACGGCGACCGCGGCCACCGTGAACGCCTGCGAGCAGCGCTCGGCGGAGTCGGCACCTGCGGTCACCTTGATCACGAGCTTCTTCGGCATACGCCGAACTGTAATCGTCGGGTGGGGCGGGCCCGGCCAAGCCCCGGACCGGCGGGCCGGGCCCCAACCCATTAGGCTGGGGCCCGGCCCCGTACTGCTGCCATAACGCTCGTTGCAAGGAGTTTCCGTGCTTGAGGCATTCTTCTCCGCCCTGCTGGTCCTGGTCTGTGTCGGCGTTCTCGCCTTCGCCGGCGTGACCGTGAAGAAGCTCTACCAGGGTCAGCGCTGACCACTCCGCGCACGCCCCGCCTCCGTTTGCGCGGGTGCCCCGTCACAGCAACGTGACACCTCGCACCCGATGTGTCACGTCCGCAGCCACCCCCACCTCACAGATCGTCTGAGCCGCTCATGATCGAGATCCCGTCCGACCTCCACCCGGACCTCGTCCCGCTGGCCTTCCTCCTCGGCAACTGGGCGGGCGCGGGTGTCTCCGACTTCCCCGGTGCCGAGCAGTGCAACTTCGGCCAGGAAGTCACCTTCAGCCACGACGGCCGCGACTTCCTGGAGTACGTCTCGCACAGCTGGGTGCTCGACGCCGAGGGCGAGAAGGTCAGGCCGCTGGAGTCCGAGTCCGGCTACTGGCGCATCGACAAGGACCGCAAGGTCGAGGTCGTCATGGTCCGTGACCAGGGCGTCATCGAGATCTGGTACGGCGAGCTGGCCGACAAGAAGCCGCAGATCGACCTGGTCACCGACGCGGTGGCCCGGACCGCGGCCTCCGGCCCGTACAGCGGTGGCAAGCGGCTGTACGGCTATGTGAAGAGCGACCTGATGTGGGTCGGCGAGAAGGCCACCCCCGAGGTGGAGCTCCGTCCGTACATGTCGGCGCACCTGAAGAAGGTCGTCACCCCGGAAGAGGTCGAGGCGATGGCGAAGAGCCTCGGCGACCTGCCGGACGACGGCATCGCCTTCTTCAAGTAGCCCACCGGCTCGCGGGTTCCGCTCGCACACAGCAGCGGACAGGTGCTCACCCGGTCCTACACTGGGCGTGTGGTGAGCACCGACTGGAAGACCGATCTCCGGCAGCGCGGCTATCGGCTGACGCCGCAGCGGCAGCTTGTCCTGGAAGCCGTCGACACGCTGGAACACGCGACGCCCGACGACATCCTCTCCGAGGTGCGCAGGACCGCGTCCGGCGTGAACATCTCCACCGTCTACCGGACCCTGGAGCTCCTGGAGGAGCTGGGGCTGGTCAGCCACGCCCATCTGGGACACGGGGCGCCCACGTACCACCTGGCCGACCGTCACCACCACATCCACCTGGTCTGCCGCGACTGCACGGACGTCATCGAGGCCGACGTCGATGTCGTCGCCGAGTTCACCGCGAAGCTGCAGAGCAGTTTCGGGTTCGAGACGGACATGAAGCACTTCGCGATTTTCGGCCGCTGCGCCGGGTGCACGGCGAAGGCGGCGTCCGAGGACGCCGACGGGACGTCCGCCGAAGCGGCCGGGCCCAAGCCGTAGGGCTCGTTCGGCGGCCGGCCGGTGGCTCCCGGACGGCGTTGTTCATACCGCGTCGTACGCTGGTCGCATGAAGAGCCCCCTGCTGTCCCTGCCCGGCGCCGTCCCCGCCGAAGGCCGCGACGAAGGCGTCGCCGCGCACTACGGCGACCTGTTCCGCGAGCAGCGCACCCTCGCCGACGGTTCCGGCCTCGTCGACCTCTCGCACCGCGCCGTCGTCACCGTCACCGGCAGCGACCGGCTGGCCTGGCTGCACCTCCTGCTCACCCAGCACGTCAGCGAACTCGCCCCGGGCCAGGCCACCGAGGCCCTGATCCTCACCGCCAACGGGCACATCGAGCACGCCCTCTACCTCGTCGACGACGGCGAGACCGTGTGGATGCACGCCGAGCCGGGCACCCAGGGCGACCTCGTCGCCTACCTGGAGTCCATGAAGTTCTTCTACCGGGTCGAAGTCGCCGACCGCACCGAGGACTTCGCCGTGGTGTATCTGCCGGCCGGTTCCATCGCGGAGGTCCCGGACGGCGTGACGGTACGGGAGACGGCGTACGGCCGGGACCTTTTCCTGCCCCGCGCCGACCTGGAGGAGTACGCGGCGGCGCACGGCCCGGTGGCCGGCATCCTGGCGTACGAGGCACTGCGCGTGGAGGCGCACCGCCCGCGCCTCGGCTTCGAGACGGACCACCGCACCATCCCGCACGAGCTGGGCTGGATCGGCACCGCCGTACACCTCCAGAAGGGCTGCTACCGCGGCCAGGAGACGGTGGCCCGGGTGCAGAACCTGGGCAAGCCGCCGCGCCGGCTGGTCTTCCTGCACCTCGACGGCAGCGAGGTCCTGCTGCCCGGACACGGCACGCCGGTACGGCTCGCCGCGGACGGTGCCGAAGGGCGCCAGCTGGGCTTCATCACCACGTCCGCCCGCCACCACGAGCTGGGGCCGATCGCGCTGGCCCTGGTCAAGCGGAACGTCGCGGTGGACGCCGAACTGCTCGCGGGGGAGACGGCCGCGGCCCAGGAGACGGTCGTCGAGCCGTAGGGCGTCCCGTGTCGTGACCGGGCCGGTTCAGACCTCGACGACGACGGTGAACGGGCCGTGGTTCGTGAGCGAGACCCGCATGTCCGCTCCGAACCGGCCCGTCTCCACCTGCGCGCCCAGCGCCCGCAGCTGCGCCACCACCTCGTCGACCAGAGGCTCGGCGACCTCACCGGGCGCCGCGGCGTTCCAGGTGGGCCTGCGGCCCTTCCGGGCGTCCCCGTAGAGAGTGAACTGCGAAATCACCAGAAGCGGTGCATTCACATCGGAGCAGGACTTCTCGCCCTCCAGGACGCGAAGCGACCAGAGCTTGCGGGCGAGCTGCGCCGCCTTCTCCGGGGTGTCCCCGTGGGTGACTCCCACCAGCACACACAGCCCTTCGCCGACGATTTCGCCGACCACCTCGGGCCCGCCCGACCCGTCCGCGCCGTCGGCCACCGTGACGCTCGCGCCGTCCACCCTCTGTATCACTGCACGCATACAGACCAACCTATCTTGGGCTGAACGGGTACAGAGCATCCACACAGGCCCACTGGAGTGGCACCATGCTCGGAAGGCGGTGTGCCGACGCACCGGTCGAGGGGATGGACACAAGTATGAGTACCTATGGAACCGGGCAGTCCCCCGGCGCCGTACCGGTCACGCGTACCGGCGCCAGCACCAGCACGAGCACCAGCATCATGCGCCCACCCGTGCAGCGAACCGGTCACGGTCTGCAGGACGGCCTGTCCGCCGGGCCGCAGCCCGAGCTGGGCGCCCTGCGGCTGCCCGAGCTGCGCACACTGCGCCGCGATGCGCAGCGTGACGAGGCCGACCTCAGTTATGTGCGCCGACTCGTCCAGGGCCGGATCGACATCCTGCGGGCCGAACTGGCCCGGCGGCTGGATCCGGAGACACCGGTGGTGGACCGGCTCTCGGAGATCCTCGCCGACACCCCGTCCCTGCACCGCTCCTCCGCCCGGCACGTCACGCTCACCACGCCGCGCAGCGACGAGTACCGCAGGCTGGCCGCCGAGACGCTCGCCGAGGTCGAACTCTCCGACCTCGACGCCCGTACGGACGAGGAGCTGCACACCGCGATGGGGCGCCTGGTCCGCTACGAACAGCAGGTGTCCCGCCGCCGTCACCAGCTGCAACGCACCACGGACGATTGCAGCGCCGAGATCGCCCGCAGGTACCGTGACGGTGAAGCACAAGTAGACGACCTGCTCGCCTGAAGCGACCCTTCCGGGGGCGGGTTCCGCCCGTCCCCGGAAGGCCACCATGACCTCCAGCGCCGCCCCCGCCGCCCCATCCGTCATATCCCCCGCTCTCCCCGTCCTGGCCGAGGTCGTACGGTCCGGCTTCGTGGAGGGCCATCACCGGGGCTCGCTGGTCGTCCTGGCCGCCGACGGCAGTGTGGAGCGGTCCCTGGGCGACCCGGCGGCGCCGGTCTTCCCGCGTTCCTCCAACAAGCCGATGCAGGCCGCGGCCGTGCTGCGGGCCGGGCTCGATCTGTCCGGGGAGCGGCTGGCACTGGCCGCCGCGAGCCACTCCGGCGAGGACTTCCACCTCGAACTCGTCCGCACGATGCTCGCCGAGCACGGACTGACGCCCGGCGATCTGCAGACCCCGCCCGATCTGCCGCTGGACCCGGCGGAGGCGGAGGCGTATCTCGCCGCGGGCCACGTCCGGGAGCGGATCACCATGAACTGCTCCGGCAAGCACGCGGCGATGCTCGCGGTGTGCGCGGTGAACGGCTGGGACCAGGAGTCCTACCTCGACCCGTCGCACCCGCTCCAGCAGCTGGTCCACCAGGTCGTCGAGGAGGCGGCCGGCGAGCCGGTCGCGGCGGTGGGTACGGACGGGTGCGGGGCGCCGCTGATGGCGATCAGCCTGGTGGGCCTGGCGCGGGCCTTCCGTTCCTTCGTGCTGTCGGAGCCGGGGACGGCGGAGCGCCGGGTCGGGGACGCGATGCGGGCCCACCCCGAGTACGTGGCCGGAACCCGTCGCCCCGACACCTGGCTGATGCGGGAGGTGCCGGGCACGCTCTCCAAGATGGGCGCCGAGGCGGTGCAGGCGGTGGCGCTGGCGGACGGCCGGGCGCTGGCCTTCAAGATCGACGACGGTGCGACGCGGGCGCTCGGTCCGGTACTGGCCCGTTCGCTGCGCCTGCTCGGCATCGACGCCCCGGTGGTCTCCCGGATCGGACACGCGCCGCTGCTGGGCGGTGGCGGGGAGGTCGGCGACATTCGGGCGGCCTTCTGACCAGCCCGTTCCGCGGTGGCGGAAAACCGGGCGACATCCGGTGGGCCGTGTGCCTAGCGTGGTCCGTATGGCTCTTGACGTCCGTACGATCACCGCCGCCGAGTTCCCCGACTGGCTGCGCGCCAAGCACACCGGTTTCCTGCAAGCGCCGACGGGGACGGAACAGGAGGCGGAGCGGCGCCTTCCGCACACCGATCTCGCCCGCACGCAGGGCGCGTTCGACGGTGGGCGGTGCGTGGCCACGTTCCGTTCCTTCGCGCAGGAGCTCACGGTCGTCGGCGGTGCGGCGGTGCCGGCCGACGCGATCTCCAATGTCACGGTGTCGCCCACGCACCGCCGCCGCGGGCTGCTCAGCCGGATGATGGCCACGGACCTCGCGGCGGCGAAGGAGCGCGGTGACGTGGTCGCCACGCTGATCGCCGCCGAGTACCCGATCTACGGGCGGTACGGCTTCGGCCCGGCGGCCTGGACCACCGAGTGGGAGATCGACGTACCGAGGGCGGGTCTCGACCCGCGCGGGTCGGGCCCGTCCGCGCAGGACGGCGGCCGGATCGACCTGGTGAGCGGCGCGGACGTACGCAAGCTGGGCCCGGTGATCCACGACCGGCTGCGCGCCCGGCAGCACGGTGTGATCAACCGCGACGCGCGCTGGTGGGAAGTGAACACCGGCGAGGTCCGGCCCGGCCCCGAGACCTGGACGGAGCCCTTCTACGCGGTCTACAGCAACGCGGCCGGCGAGGCCGACGGCCTGATCGCCTACCGCGCCGACGACAACTGGGGCGATGCCAAGCAGCCGCTGAACCGGGCCACGGTGCTCGGACAGATCGCCGTCACCCCGGCCGCCGAGCGCGCGCTGTGGCACTTCGTCTGCTCGATCGACTGGATCACCACGGTCCGCTCCGGCCACCGTGCCCCCGACGACCTGCTGCCCCTCCTCCTCCCGGACCCGCGCGCGGCCCGCGTCGTGACCCAGGCGGACTGGCTGTGGGTGCGCGTCCTGGACGTCGTACGCGCCCTGGAGGCCCGCACCTACGCGGTACCCGGCACGCTCACCTTCGACATCCACGACGCCACGGGCCTGACCGCCGGCCGCTACCGCCTCGAAGCCTCCGCCTCCGGCGCCAGCTGCACCCCCACCACGGCCGACGCCGATCTCGCCCTGGACATACGGGAGTTGGGCACCCTCTATCTGGGCGACGAGTCCCCCGCCCGCCTGGCGGCCCTGGGCAGTGTCGAGGAACTCACCCCGGGCGCGGCGGCGGTGGCGGAAGGGATGTTCCGGGCGGGACGGCGGGCCTGGTGCCCGGACGTGTTCTGAGGAACCGGTTCCCGTCGAACGCCCGCATCGCCACCGCTCCTTGACCGGCCTCCCCGGGTGCGTAGTACACGAAATTGTGTACGCGGTACGCATATCTAGGATGGGACCGAGGGAAGGTGGGGGTTCAGGTGACTGAAGAGAAGGACTCGTCGGGCGGTACGGGCCTGCCGGCCAGTATCGAGGCCGCCTGGGGGTTGCGGGCGCGGCCGGTCAAGGGGCCGAAGCCGGGGCTGAGTCTGGCGCGCATCGTGGACGCCGCGGTGGCGGTGGCGGCGGCCGAGGGGCTCGGTGGGGTGTCGATGGGGCGGGTCGCCAAGGATCTGGGGGCCTCGACGATGTCGCTCTACCGGTACGTCTCCGCCAAGGGCGAGCTGTACGTCCTGATGCAGGAGGCAGCGATGGGTCCGCCGCCCCCGCTGCCCGCACTGGAGAGCGGGGCCGGCTGGCGGGAGGCGCTCACGCAGTGGGCGTGGGCGCAGCGCCGGGTCTTCCACCGCAACCTGTGGATGCTCCGCATCCCCGTCTCGGGCCCGCCCGTCAGCCCGAACTCCGTCGCCTGGTGGGAGCAGGGCCTCCAGGCCCTCGAAGGCACCGGCCTGGACGCGGGCGAGGAGGTCTCCGTGATCCTCCTCGTCAGCGGCTTCGTACGGAACGAGGCGCTGCTGATGGGGGACCTCGCGACCGCCGTGGAAGCGCGCGGCATCCCGGCGCAGGAGGTGACGGACGGATACACCCGCACCCTGAACCGGCTCGTCGACCCGGTACGCCATCCGTCGCTCTCCCGGCTGTTGGAGTCCGAGGTGCTGGGGGCGCCGCGCGAGCCCGACGACGAATTCAGGTTCGGGCTGGAACGGGTGCTGGACGGGATCGAGGTCCTGGTGGAGGCGCGGGCGCGGTCCCGGGCCTGAGGGGTCCCCGCCGCCCGCCGGAGCCGATGTCAACGCGGCTTGTCCCGGTCACCACCTCACACATGCGGATTGCGTCGCTCCAGTTGTCGGTTCCCGGCTGGCCGGGGGCGCGTGCGACCCCTCCCGGAGGTCAAGTCCGGTTGGAGTCGGGGGCGTACGCTTCATGCTCATGGACGGAGAGAAGCCCGGGAACGAGCAGGTGAGTCTGCGGGAGCGGAAGAAGCGGCTGACCTATCAGGCGGTCTCCGAAGCCGCGATCGCGATGTTCCTGGAGCGGGGCTTCGACAAGGTCTCGGTGGCGGAGGTGGCGGCCGCGGCCGACATCTCGAAGCCGACACTGTTCCGGTACTTCCCGGCCAAGGAGGACCTGGTCCTGCACCGGTTCGCCGACCACGAGGACGAGGCGGCCCGCGTGGTCGCCGCCCGTGCGGACACCGAATCCCCCCTGGACGCCCTGCGCCGCAACTTCCTGGACGGCCTGGAGCGGGGCGACCCGGTCACCGGGCTCTGCGATGTGCCGCAGGTGCTGGCGTACCAGCGCCTCCTGTACGGGACGCCGTCCCTGGTGGCCCGCCTGTACGCCTATCAGAGCCGCTCGGAGGCGGCACTCGCCCGTGCGCTGGGCGACCGGGTGCGGGACAGGCTGGCCGCGGGCCAGATCATCGCCGTACTGCGCATCCTGGCCCTGGAGAACTGGCGGCGGATCGACGCGGGGGAGAGCGCGGACGAGGTGTACGCGGACGCGGTCGAGTCGGCCGAACTCGCCTTCGTGCAGTTGCGGACGGGGCTCGGGGAACAGCGGTAGCAACGGGTCCCGGCGGGGCGCTCAGGCCCGGACGTCGTCGGCGTGCAGCACCGCTTCGGCGATCTCCCGTACCCGGTCCAGGGTGATGCCGGTGCGCTGTTCCACGGCGAGCGGGTGGTCGGTGGGCTCCAGCTCGATGCGGGGGCGCCGGCCGATCGGGCGGGTGTGGGCGTTCGTCTTGAGGTTGGTCGTGCGGGGCGAGTACAGCCCCAGCTCGGTGCTCAGCCAGCCGAAGTACGGCTGCTCGGACTCGCGGCCGGGGGTCTCCCACACATCGAGGGCGCGGGCGAAGTTCTCCCGGCTGAGCGAGACCCAGACCCCCCAGGAGAACGGCTCCTCGCTCCCGAACACGGGTATCTCGATCAGGCCCTTGATGAAGTAGTGCTCGTGCCTGACGATGCACTGGTCGGTGGAGAGCATGCTGTCGGGGTCGCTCTCCAGGCTCGCGTCCCAGACATCGGGTGCCATGGTCGAGTACCCCATCGGGAGTTCCGCGTGGTGTTCGCCGCAGCAGGAGCAGGTGTAGCCGGGGTCGATAGCCATGGGCGGATCCTAAGGGCTGTCCCATGATCCCCGGCGGGCGTACGGGGCCGCCGGGGGCCTACGCGGAGCCGCCGAGCACGTCCTCGCGTACGGCGGCCCACTCCAGGGAATGGCGGATGCCCTCCGTCAGCGAGTACCCCGGCCGCCATCCCAGCAGCCGCTCCGCCCGGTCACTCCGGGTGTACGCACCCGCGGCATCGCCCGGCCGGGCTCCGGCGTCCACGGCGGGCACGGGGGTGTCGATCACCTCGTTGAAGGCGTCGAGGAGTTCGCGCACGGTGGTGCCCGTCCCGGTGCCCAGGTTGATGACGGTGGAGCCGGCCGTCGGCAGGACGGCGTCGAAGGCGCCGAGCGCGGCCACATGCGCGGCGGCCAGGTCCCAGACATGGACGTAGTCCCGGATGCCGGAACCGTCGCGGGTCGGGTAGTCGGTCCCGGTGACCTGGAACGGAACACCCTCCTCCTGTGCCTGGATCATCTTGCCCAGGGCATGGCTCGGGCGCCGCAGCTGCAATCCGGTGCGCATCTTCGGGTCCGCGCCGATCGGGTTGAAGTAGCGCAGGGACAGCACCCGGAGCGGCTGGGAGGCGGCGATGTCGGCGAACATCGCCTCGCACACCGCCTTGGTGCGTGCGTACGGGCTCTGCGGCTCGATGGGCGAGTCCTCGTCGACCGTCAGATCGGCACCGGCGGCGTAGATGGAGGCGGACGAGCTGAAGATCATGCGGGTGCAGCCGTTGCGCAGCAGATGGCCGGCGAACTCCAGGCTGCTGGCCACGTTCGCCCGGTAGTACCCGATCGGGTCGGCGACCGATTCCGGGACCACGATCAGTGCCGCGCAGTGGACGACGGCGTCGATGTCCGGGTGCTCGGCGAAGACGCGGTCGATCAGGGGGCCGTCCGCGATGTCGCCCTCGTGGAAGGCCCGCCCCTGTGCGAACTCCCGTCGGCCCGTGACCAGGTTGTCGAGAACGACGGGGGTGATCCCGGCGTCCGAGCAGGCGGACGCGATCGTGCTGCCGATGTACCCCGCGCCTCCGGCGATCAGGACCTTCATGTCGTGCCTGCCTCTCTGAGATCGTGCGGCGATCGTAGGCCGGGGCGGTGCGCCGGGAATCAGGGCAACCGGGTCCGTGTGTGGAACCAGCCTCGACCTCCATGAGCATCCTGCGGGCTGTCCAGGGCTCTCGTCCAGGACGGGCCGGATCAGGCCGGGGTGCGGGCGCCCGGCCCTGTCCGACCCTGATCCGCCGGACAGGCCCTAGCCGCGACGCCCGAGCAGCGCCATGTCGTCCTCGTCGAGGGCCAGCCGCCCGGCGGCCATGTTCTCCTCGAGGTGGGCGAGCGAAGCGGTGCCGGGGATCTGCACGATCGAGGGCGAGCGGGCCAGGCCCCACGCGATGGCCACCTGGTACGCCGTCGCGCCGTGCCGCCCGCTCACCTTCCGGAGGTTCTCGCCGGCCAGGTCGGTGTGGCCGCCGCCGAGCGCGAAGAACGGCATGTACGCGATACCGGCGTCCGCGCACTCGTCGACGAGGGCGGCGTCGGCCTGGTCGAGCACGCCGAACCGGTTCTGGACGGCGGCGACCGGCGCGATCGACCGGGCCTCCGCGAGCTGCCCGCTCGTCACATTGCTGATGCCGAGCTGCCGGATCAGCCCTTCCTCGCGCAGTGCGGCCAGTACGGCGAACCGTTCGCCGATCGGATCGGCGACGTCCGAGCCCAGCCGCCCCACCCGCAGATGCACCAGGTCGAGAGTGTCGACCCCCAGGGACTCCAGATTCCGCTCCACCTCCCCGCGCAGCTGGTCGGGGCGGGCCTCGGCGTACATCTCACCGGTCTCGTCCCGCAGCGGGCCGACCTTGGTGGCGATGGTGACGTCCGGGGGATACGGGAACAGCGCCTCGCGCAGCAGGTCGTTGGCCCGGTGGGTGGGGGAGAAGTAGAAGGCGGCGGTGTCGATGTACCGCGCCCCGAGCTCGACGGCGCGCCGCGTCACGGCCACGGCCTTCGCCGTGTCACCGGCCGGCCCGCTCCACCGCCCCGGCAGCTGCATCGCGCCGAAGCCGAGCCGCGGGATGGTGACGGCGCCGCCCAGTTCGAAGACGCCGGGGCCGGAGGTGCTGGTGGTGCTGGTGGTGGGCGTGGGACCGGAGTCGGGGGTCGGGACGATCTGTGAGGAGGTCATGGGGGCAGCATCGCGCCCGGAGTGCCGGATCGTCACATTCATTCATTCCGGCATTCGTTCCGGCATTCGTTCCGGCATTCATTCCGGCCTTGGTTACCGTGGGCCGATGGCCCTCGAACCACCCTCCGGAATCAGAGTCTTCCCGCCTCACCCGATCCGGGACGTGCAGGCCACGTACGCACGTCAGAGCAGCTGCCCCTCCGACTTCGCGCAGGTCGTCGCGGACTTCGAGCCCTGGGAGGAAGGGGCCGAGTTCGAGGTCGCCGACAGCGCGTCGGTCAAGGGCCTGCCGGCCGAGGAGATCGCCTCGTTCCACGAGGGCTTCATCGAGGGGGTGCGCGAGGAGCTGGCCGCACTCGCCGACCGGGAGCCCGCAACGGCCGTCGCGGTGGCGGTCGTTCTGCGGCGCATCGAGGTGCACGAGGTCGACTCCCACCGAGGGGCGTTCCGGGCGGCCGGACGCGTTGCCGTGCGCAACGCCCTGGTGCGGGCGTACGGGCCGCCGCCCCGGCCCAGACGCCGCCACGGGTCAGCCGAGCGGTGAGGCGTGGCCCGGTCTGCATCCGGAGGGGACGCTGTTGCCGCTGATGTCGAAGTCTCCGCAGGTGAGGAAGACATCGTTGAATTGGCCGAGCAGGAAGGCCAGTGTGCCGACGAGCGCGACGACACCGATGACCGTCCTCCGCTGATGGACGGAGAGTTCCGACTCCCCGAACAGCAGGAGCTGGAGGAGCACCCAGGTCAACAGCGGGGTGCCGATGACGCTGATGATGCCGCCGGTCAGGAACAGCGCCTCTGCCAGTTGCCGCTGCGACGCGGCACGACGGCGGCGAGGACGAGCCATGCGCTGGGCAGCGCCAGGCAGGCCCAGTACATCCAGCCGTGGCGCGGCCCGCGCTCGCGCATCAGGAAGCCGGCCAGCAGCACGGCTGTCGACACCGCCCAGAGCGTGAGCATCTGGTAGTAGAAGATGACGTCGTAGGCGCCGAGCGTGAACGCGGGCTCCCAGACCGCCAGCGCTCCGCCACCCGCGATCACGGCGGTCTTCGGCACCACCGAGGCACCGCCGCGCGCGAGTTCGTGTCCGCGCCCGAGGCCACGTCCCCGCGCCGCGGGTCCCGCGGCCGCGTTCTCGCCTCGGCCTGCGGAGCGGGCGTCACCGTCATCCACGCCGCCACCCACGCCGTCATCCACGCCGTCATCCACGCCGTCATCCACGCCGTCATCCACGTCGTCATCCATGGGGATCCGTTTCCGGCATGGGGATATTTCCGCATATGTTACCCAGGGGCGCGCCTCTGCCGGGGCGTGGTCGGGCCGTCGGCGCACTCGTTGTGCCGGGACGGGGCAATGCCTGCCCGGACGGGCGTGTGGCGCCGTCGTCGATGGACGGCGAGAGGCCGGGGCTGCTGGACCTTCGCGCCCTGGTGTGAGGGCCGCCGCCGGACCCTGGGAGGGGGGCCTTGTGGGAGCCCTGCACCAAGACCTGGCGGAGCGTTCCAGGGCCTGGTGAACGGAGTCGGCCGGCGCGGACAGGCCTACGGTCGGTGCCCCGCCCGACCGTAGGCGGCGTGATCGTTCATCCGCGGATCCGGTGCTCGACGTGCGTGCAGCTCGACGTGCGTGCCGCTCGCTCCTACTGCTGGAGCTCCACGACATCGGCGACCACGCAGCTGACGTTGTCGGGGCCGCCGGAACCGTTGGCGAGGGCGATGAGTTCGCGGGCGGCCTGCGCGGGCTCCCTGATCTCGGAGAGCACCCGTCGGATTTCCGCTGTCCCCACGACGGTCGACAGGCCGTCGGAGCAGATCAGGTACCGGTCCCCCTGCCGGGCGTCGTGGAGGCGCATGTCGTGGGTGTCATCGGCTCCTTGGCCCAGGGCTCGTATCAGCAGAGCCCGCTGCGGGTGGGAGGCGGCCTCCTCCGGGGTGAGACGTCCTTCGTCGACCATCGACTGCACCATGGTGTGGTCGTGGGTGATCTGGAACAGCTCTCCGTCGCGCAGGAGGTGGATGCGGGAGTCGCCGATGTGGACGAGGGCCAGCTGTGAGCCGGTCCAGAGCATCGCGGTGAGTGTGGTGCCGGCCTCTTCGGGCGAGCCGGGTCCGGCGACGCCGTTGACGGCCTGTTTGGCCTGCTCGACGGCGTCTTCGAGGGCGTTGAGAAGATCCCCGGCCGGAATGCTTTCGGTTTCGAGGCGCTTGAGCGCGTCGATGGCGGCCGCGCCGGCCGGGGCTCCTGCGCTGCCGAAGCCGTCGGCGACGGCGAGCAGACGGGACCCGGCGTAGGCGGTGTCCTGGTTGCTCTCGCGGACGAGGCCCCTGTCGGAGAGGGCGGCGTAACGGATTCCCAGGGGCTTGGTGGTCGGAGACATGGTGGAGTCCTTCCAGGACAGATGGTCGATGAGGAAGGAAGCGAGGTCCCGCCGCGCGGCGGTGTCGGCCTCGACCTGGGCCCAGAACGCCCGGATCTCCTGGGCGGCCGCGGCCGACTCCAGCGTGCAGACGTGCTGGATACGGGCCAGGGGCATCCCCAGGCGCCGGAGCCAGGCGACCAGCCGGGCCCGGTCGAGCTGTTCCGGTGCGTACAGGCGATAGCCGCTCACCGGGTCGACGCGAGCGGGGGTCAGCAGTCCCAGCTCGTCGTAGAGACGCAGCGCCTTCGGCGACAGGCGGGACGCCTTCGCGAACGTCCCGATGGTCAGCAGCCCCATGCTCGCTCCTCCTCATGCCGAGCACATCGCCCGGCCCATCGATGCTGTGGCTTTCCCCAAGGTGAAGGTCAACTATCGGGGCACCGACTGCTCTTCCGTCCGTGGTGGCCGGCGCGGATGGGTCGCTGGGAGACGGGGGGACGAGGCGCTGGAGGCAACCCGGCGGTGTGCCGGAGGCCAGGTGACGTGGCGCGATGCCATAGGAATTCCCTATAGCGCGTGCCGGCATTTCGTCTTTGCCTCTCGTTCCTTTCCGTACGTACCGTGAAACAGCTCGGCGAGGTGCTCACCGCGAATTCTTGGAAGATTCGCGCTCTGCGCACGTCGATCATTTTTCCGTCGAGCGGATCATTGCGCGATCGAGAGGACCGGTGGCATGACCACGTTCGAGAACGGATCGGGAACGCGAGAACTCATGGGAAAGCGAGCTCTGGTCACGGGTGGTTCTCGTGGAATCGGAGCGGCCGTCGTACGCCGGCTCCTGGATGCGGGCGCCGAGGTGCTCACGACCGCCAGGTCGGCGACGAGCACGGTGCCGGAGGGGGCCACCTTCGTGGAGGCCGATGTGCGGACACGGGCAGGAGCGGAGGCGCTCGCCACGGCCGCGCAGGAGGTGCTCGGCGGGGTGGATGTCCTGGTCCACAACGCGGGTGGGGCGCGACCGCACGAGGGCGCGTCGGCCATCCCCGACGAGGAGTGGCAGGACGCGCTGGACCTGAACTTCCTGGCGTCGGTGCGGCTGGACTCGCTGCTGGTACCGGGGATGCGGGAACGGCGTTCGGGGATGATCGTGCACGTCTCCTCGGCCGCGGTCCTGACCCCGGTGGGACCGTTCCTGCACTACACCGCGGCGAAGGCGGCGCTGGAGAACTACAGCCGGGGGCTGGCCGCGGAGCTGGCCCCGTTCGGAATCCGGGTCAACACCGTGACTCCCGGCAGGGTCGCCACCCCCGGCGGCGAAGCGACGCGGGAGCAGTGGGCGCGCCTGGACCCGGCTCAGGGCCGGAACGGCATCACCGTGCCGCTGGGGCGCGACGGTCGGGCCGACGACATCGCCCACGCGGTGCTGTTTCTCGTGTCCGACCGGGCGAGCTGGCTGACCGGGAGCAATCTCGTCGTGGACGGCGGTGAATTCCCCAGAGGCTGACGCCTGACGCCGATGCAATACCGGAATGCCGGTCCGGTTTCGGCAAAAAGAATTCTGCGGTGCCCGGCTCCTTCCCGGAAGTCAGGAGACCGGTGGGAAGAAAGCGGACCCGGACCAGGTCTCCCGACGCAGGAATTCGAGCAGGGCCGTCTCCGCCGGGCCCGCGCCGGGCCGGACCACGGCGATGACGGGCTGGGACACGACCGGGAACACCGGGCGCACGAGGTGCTCGTGACCGTGGGGCACCGCGGAGGCCGGGACGAGCGTCACCCCCAGCCCGTGGGCGGCCCAGCGCACGGCCGTCGCCGTCTGGGAGACGCGGGCGGCCGTGGCCGGGGCCAGCCCGTTGTTCCGCAGTACGTCCAGCAGCACGCCGTCGAGCGCGCTGTCGCGGTCGAACCGCACCCACGGCTCCCCTTCCAGTTCGCGCAGCTCGACCCGGTCCGCGGCGAGCTGCCGGTGTCCGGCGCCCAGCACCACGACGAACTCCTCGTCGCCGAGGTGGTGGGCGTCGGCGGGGCTCTGCTCGCACGCCGCCATCAGGGCGAGGTCCAGTACGCCCCGGCGCCCCAGCCGCTCCAGCTCGGCGGAGCTGGGCTCCTCGAAGACGGTGACCTCCAGCCGCGGGAAGCGGCGACGCAGCGCGCCCAGCGCGCCCGGCAGCTGCCGCGTGCCGAAGCCCATCTGCACCGCGACCACCAACTCGCCCACCAGCTCATCGGCACCGGCCCGTGCCGTCGCCCTCGCCCGCCGCGCCGCGCTCACCGCGACCTCCGCCTCCCGCAGAAACGCGCGGCCGACCACGGTGGGCACCAGTCCGGTCGGCGTGCGGGCGAACAGTTCCACACCGAGCTCCCGCTCCAGGCCGCGGATCTGCTGGGACACCGACGGCTGAGCGACGTGCAGCAGCTCCGCCGCCGCCGTCACCGAGCCCTCCTCGGCAACGGCCAGGGCGTACTCGAACTGACGAAGGCTCATCGGCTCCCGTTCCCTCCCCTGCGGTGGACCGCGGTCCCCCCGTGGCAATCGTCGTCATAGCGGGCAACCCTGTTCCGCCGGCGGGGATTCCCGCGAAAACTGTCCCTTCTCATTGAATCTGTCCCGGTGTTAGGCCCCTGACCTGGTCGGAGCAGTTTCGTTGAGACTGGCGGGACCGGGTGCGTGTCATCCGATCTGCTTCATCGTGCAGCTTTGCTCGGGGGTCTCACGAAATCTGCTCCGTGTGGTGCATCTTCGATGGCGCTCCGCCGCGTGGTGCAGGCCGTGCAGATCTGTGCAGGGGGCTGGCGCCGGCGAGCACCGTAGTGCGCGACATAACCGATCGACACTCTGATCGTGAGGGCGTTAGCTGGGCAGCATGCCGGAACTGCGTACCGATCGTCTCCTGCTCCGCCGGTGGCGGGAGTCCGACCTCGAACCATGGGCGGCGATGAACGCCGATCCCGAAGTTCGGGAGCACCTGGGGGAACTGCTGACGCGGGAGCAGAGCGATGCCACGGTGGCACTCATGCAGGCCGAGTTCGACGAGCGAGGTTTTGGGTGGTGGGCGCTCGAAGCACGGGTGACCGGTGAGTTCATCGGCCGCGCCGGCTTGGACGAGGTGGGCGAGGACATGCCGTTCGCGGGGGTGGACGTCGGGTGGCGGTTGATACGTTCGGCGTGGGGTCACGGTTACGCCACCGAGGCCGCCCTTGCCTGCCTGGCCTTCGGCTTCGAGGCCCTCGGGCTGCCGGAGGTCGTTGCGTCGACGACCGTCAACAACCTTCGTTCCCAAGCGGTGATGCGGCGGATCGGCATGACCCGGGACCCGGCCGACGACTTCGAGGATCCGAGCGTGCCCGAGGGGCCGCTTCGCCAGTGTGTGCTGTACCGGACCCCCGCATGAAGGTGCCGATCTTGTTCCAGTGTGTCCTGAATGCAGAGGGGAATTCGATGTAGGAAGAACTTCTCGAAGCAGTGCTGCGTGACCGATGAAGGATTGGCCCTTCGAAGTCGCCCTGCGGGGGGAGGCTTCAAACCGCCTCATGCTGCGTTAGCCGAAGACTGTCGTGGTGAGCGATGAGGAAAAGGCGCCAAGAGGCGTCAGGTGGGGATCAGGGAGACGAACGCAAGTGAATCGTTGCTGACGTGTCGAAAAGATTCCGACGACATCAAAACCGGGAAGCTTGGAACCGTCCCGGGATAAGCCTGGCGGGAGCCCGCCGACTGGCCAGGCGGTGTCCGGCGTGGAGACGACGTGAACCTGATCTGCCGCGGTCATGTGGAACAGGAGAAGGCGCGTACCGATACAGCCCGTCCTGGTAGGGGTGGGTGAGAGGGAGCACCCCGAGCGGTTGCGCCGTGAAGGGGCCGAGTACCGATGCGGAACGCGCCGGCGGACCGGCTCGTAGTAGTGAAGAAGCCCCTGTAACGGGGGTGGAGCGAAGGGGCCGGGTCGTTCGTGACTGTGTTGATCGCATCAACTGGACGGTGTCCGGGAGGAGTTCGGTGGACCAGTTGAAGTCGCAGACCAAGCCGTTTGAGATCTCAAAGTGGGAAGTCAAAGAAGCATGGGAGGAAGTGAGGGCTAACAAGGGGGCACCGGGAGTGGACGGACAGGGGATGCCGCTCACGGCGGCGAGCCGGTGACCTGGAACAGGAGCACCGTGCTTCTGGCTCTCGGCAAGGAACTCCGGGAATTCGTAGGGGTGGGGCTTGTGGGTCTCTGCGATGCGCCAGACGAAGGAGCGCACGGTCTCGTTCAAGAAGGGCGTCACGGTGCGGGGAACTGGATGGAGTGGGAGGTCAAGCTGACCGGTCATGCCGAGACCTGGGCGTCCTGTTCTGCGGCGTGGTCCACAGGGATGTGATCGAGGAGGTCCTTGGTGATGCGCTCGCCGCCTTCGATGATCGCTGTCAGCGCGGCGGCCCGGACCAAGTGGGAGAGGCTTCCGATACTGCCGCCGGTGCGTTGGTGGAGGCAGCGGTCGAGGCCGGTCAGGGTGCCGGGCTCGTGGCGGTGCAGCCGCAAGGAGGACTCCAGGGTTGCCACCAGCCGCTTCCATTCTTCCTGGAAGGGGAACTGACCGGTCTTGACCATCACGCAACGACCGGCGATCTGCCTGCCCCGGACTCCGGTGAACAGTCCTTGCCGAGGGGTACGACGTCTGCCAGGGAGTCGTCCTCGTCAGGCTGATCGGTCTCGGGCTCTTCGAACGCGGGCTCGTCCGGAGGGCGGGCGCGCGAGGCGGATGTGTCGAGGACGGCCGGACGGCCAAGCGCGTTGGGGCGCCGCCGCTTGCGCCGGGGTGGAGTCCTCTCCGTGGAGGCTCCGGGCGGACCGTCGTGTGCACGCTGGAGCAACTTGCCGACCACTGCGTCGATTTCTTCTTCAGCGGGATCCGTGACGCCACTGTCGTGCAGTTCACTGATCGCGTTGTTCCAGTGCAGTTCGCCGAACGGGGCCGGGGCTGTGGACAGATGCTTCCAGAACAGGGTGATCCAGCCGCCGTGATGGTGGTTCCGCACCCAGATCCGGGTCACGTCGTAGGGGTCGGTGTGGACCTCCCACAGATCCTTGCCAAGCGCGAGAGCACCAGCACCAACAGCTCGCCACGGCTTCACGGGACAGTACGGCACCGCCGCGGTCCCTTTCGGCAAAACCACCGTCAGACGAACGCACGGACGCCTGCACCGAGCGCAACCCTCAACCCGCTACCGCCACTGGTCCGATCCTTCTCGCGGGACTGTGAAGCAACTCGCTGCGCAGGTCGTCCGGGACCCGTTCACTTCACTCTGCAGACTCGGCGGGAAACCGCAGATGGACAGGGAACGGACATCGGCGTGCCGGGTCATGAGAGGTGAGCGGCAGGAGGTCGAGACGGAGCTGATCGCGCAGGGGTACGTGGTGGAGGACGTACGCGACGCTCCTGACCGGCCAGGCAAGGAGTTCGTCTTCGTCGCGCGACGTCCGTAGCTCAGCCCACGGGAGACTTCGCTGTCCCGCCTCGCTGGAGCTGAGGCACGGCGGCCGTCTGACCTGGTGTGTCTCAGGTTGAGTGAGATGCCGAGTGTCCGTATGCCTCGCCCAACTGACGTCTGACTTGCGCCTCTTAGAGCCTGTCGGGTGGCCGGTTGATTACGCCGCGATGTAGTCCTCGACGGTGTTGGCTCGTGCGATCTTGCGGTGGGATTCATGGCTCCACCGCAAGGACTGCCCGGCGAGCCGGACGAGCATCAGACGGATCATTGCCACCTTGATCATGGCCTCGGAGGTCGCGGTCAGCCGTTCGTAGTCGCGGGCCAGCCGACGGTTTCGGACCAGCCAGCCGAAACTTCGCTCCACCACCCAGCGGCGGGGCAGGACCTTGAAGCCCTTGACGTCGTCGGTCCGTTTAACGATCTCGACGACGATGTTCAACGCGTCGCGAGCCCACGAAAGCAGCGTGGAATCAACGGAGTTGGCGTATCCGCCGTCGGCCCACACCAGACTGATCGTGCGGAAGCCCACGGCGAGCTGGGCCAGGACGGCGCGGCCTCCGGCCCGGTCCTGCACGGACGCGGAGGTGACGGCGACGACCAGCAGCAGGCCCATCGTGTCCACGATCACGTGTCTCTTCCGCCCTGTCGTTCGCTTGCCCGCATCGAATCCACGCGCCTCGCCGCCCTCGCTGGTCTTGATCGACTGGGCGTCGATCACCGCGGCCGACGGCTCGGGATCGCGTCCGGCCCCGATCCGGACCCGGCGGCGGAGCTCGTCGTGGACGCGGTCCCAGGTACCGTCCCGGCGCCACTTGGTGAACCAGCGGTGGGCCGCGTCCCAGGGCATCAGATCGCGCGGAAGCATCCGCCACTGGCAGCCCGACCGCAGCACGTAGAACACCGAGTCGAGCACCAACCGGTCTCCGTACTTGCGCATCCCGCCGCCTTTTCGCAGGTCACGCGCGGGAAGGAGCGGCTTGATGATCTCCCACATCTCATCGGTCAGGCTGGACGGATAGCATGGGCCGCTGACGGCCTCGGAGTTGTCGCACTGGCACACACCACGTGATCATTCCGGGGCCGTCGCCATGCCCCGAAGGCAGATCACGACCGTCACGCATCACGCATGGTCAGCCACCCGACAGGCTCTTAGAGCATCTGCGTCCGGATCCAGGCTTGCTGGAAGGACTGAGCCGCACGGCCGTCGGTACCTGTAAAAGCCTTCGCCCGTGCCGCCGCCCGGATGATGAGGTGGCACGGTGATGAACCACGATGAGACCGCGACCGTCCGACCGTTGACGCTGGTTTGGGTGAGTCGGCACCTGGAAGCTGGCGAACGGATCGTCAAAGCCGAGGCGCTGCACGGCGGCATCACCGCCGAGATGCGGAGGCTGATCATCGGCACACGGGACGGAGGCACCCGTGACCTGGTGCTGCGGAGCTACGTCGACCCGTTTTACATGGAGAACGCCGAGGACGGGCTGATTGGGGAGGCCGGCGCTCTGACCTTGCTCGAGGGGACCGCCGTGCCGGCTCCTTCACTGGTCGCGGTTGATCCGACCGCCGCGCAGTGCGAGTATCCGTCGCTCCTGATGACCCATCTGGCGGGCCGGACGGTCCTTGACGACATGGGAGTGGAGGCGCGTGTGCGCCTGCTGGCCCGTCAGCTTGTTGCGATCCACGCGGTGTACCCCGCTGAGCGGCCCCGGGAATATACGACGTTGACGACCGCCGACACCGTCGTGGTTCCCAAGGGCGCCGACGCGGCCGTATGGGCCGCGGCTATCGAAGTGATCCGCAGACCCGCGCCACCCTATGAAGGGCGCTTCCTGCACCGGGACTTCCAACCCGGCAACGTGCTGTTCGACGTGTCGCCTTCGAACCCGGAAGGCGCTCGGATCACCGGCGTCATCGACTGGGCAGGAGCCTCCTGGGGCCCGGCCGATCTCGATGTGGCGCACTGCTCCGTCAATCTCGCGCTGCTGCACGGCCCGGCTTGGGGGCTGCGGTTCGCCGAGGCGTACGAGGAGGCCGGCGGTGTGCTGGCTGCGAGCGTGAGCGAGCGGCTGTACTGGCGGGTGCGGGACGCGCTGGCCGCCTCGGAGGAAGTGCAGTCGGTGTCGCAGCCGTGGCGGGAGTCCGGGAGAACAGAGCTGACGACGCGAGCTGTGGAGGAGCGGCTGGATGCCTATGTCACCGCCCTGATGGACGCGCCGGGCTGACACGCGAGACACAGGGGCAGTTGCCCGAGATTGAGTGAGACGTACAGCCCGATGCCTCACATCGACCGAGACTGCTTCGGCTTCAGCGAGACAGGACATTCGCCGCGCAGATTGATCGGGACTCGATCACTTCGCCGAGCAGATCCAGCGGGAAACCCTCACAAGCACTGGGAACGGACACCTATCGTGCTCAGGCTCAAGAGGCCATGCGAGTGGTGTGGCGCACTTTTGCAAGCGTCTGCTTGCAAAAGTTAGCAAGGGTGGCGCACCATCGGGATATGGCATCACTCAACGTCGGCAATCTCGGTGAGTACCTGCGCGAGCAGCGGCGCAACGCGCAGCTGTCGCTGCGGCAGCTCGCCGATGCCGCCGGGGTGTCCAATCCCTACCTCAGCCAGATCGAGCGCGGGCTGCGCAAGCCGAGCGCCGAGGTGTTGCAGCAGGTCGCCAAGGCGCTGCGGATCTCCGCCGAGACCCTTTACGTACGGGCCGGGATTCTGGACGAGCGGGAGCGGGAGGAGCTGGAGACGCGGGCGGTGATTCTGGCCGATCCGTCCATAAACGAGCGGCAGAAGAGTGTCCTGCTGCAGATCTACGACTCCTTCCGCAGGGAGAACGGGTTCGAGCCCGGACCGGAATCCGGCGTCGCGGCCGGATCGGAGACCGGCGACGAATCAGGGCCGGACGTCGGTGCCGATGCCGATGCGGCCTCGAAGCCGTCAACGTCTTCGGCGCCGTCAACGCCGTCAACGCCGTCAAGGCCTTCAACGCCAGAGAAACCCTCACACTGAGTCTGATGATCCGGGAGGACCACAGTCATGGCCATCACCGATGACCTGCGCAAGACCCTCACCGACCCGACCCCCCTCTACTTCGCCGCCGGTACGGCCGACCTCGCCGTCGAGCAGGCGCGCAAGGTCCCGGCGCTGATCGAGCAGCTGCGTACCGAGGCGCCGGAGCGTATCGAGGCCGTGCGCAACGCCGACCCCAGGGCCGTGCAGGAGAAGGTGACCTCGCAGGCCAAGGAGGCGCAGGCCACCATGCAGGCCAAGGTCACCGAGGTGATCGGATCGTTCGACAGCGACCTGCGGAAGCTGGGCGAGAATGCGCAGGACCTGGCGCTGCGGAGCCTGGGTGTGGCCGCGGAGTACGCGGTGCGGGCCCGGGAGACGTACGAGAAGGTCGCCGAGCGCGGCGAGCAGACCGTGAAGAACTGGCGTGGCGAGACGGCCGACGAGATCGTCGAGATCGCCGTCGTCGTCGAGCCGCGCAAGGAGTCCAAGCCGACGGGCACCGCGAGGACCGGGACGGCCGCCAAGCCCGGCCCGGCGAAGTCCGCACCCGCGCCGAAGCCCGCGCCGAAGCCCGCGCCGAAGCCCGCGCCGAAGGCCGCCAAGCCGGAGAGCAAGGCCCCGGCCGCGCCCGCCAGGAAGGCGCCCGTGCACAAGCCCGTCGCGAAGAAGACCACTCCGCCGACCGCCAAGTAGGACCCCGGCGCCGCAGCACCCTCGGCGGTGCTGTGGCGCCGCAGTGTGTAGCGGGGCGCGGGCCGGGCACCTTCAGGGGTGCCCGGTCCGTTGTCCCGGTACCTTGGCCGCGAGGCGCTCATCCACTTATTAGGCGGTGCACACACCATGTTGCTCACAGGATTCAGCACACTCGTCTGGCTGCTCTACATGGTCATGCTCGTGCTGGCCGTGGTCGCACTGATCATGGCCGCGATGGCCCGTGAGGACGCCTACCGGGCCGCGGACAAGCAGAAGAAGTCCTTCTGGCTGCTCATCCTCGGCATCACCGTCGCCGTGAACCTCTTCGTGCCGATGCTGTTCCTGCAGCTCGCGGGGGCGGTCGCCTCCATCGTCTTCCTGGTGGACGTGCGACCCGCCCTTCAGGCGGTCTCGGGTGGCGGCCGCGGCCGGCGCGGCGGCTCCAGCAGCGACGGTCCGTACGGGCCCTACAACGGCGGGCGCTGAGCGTTCGCGGGGTTCGCCGCGCTCACGCGGGCCGTGGGTGATGCCGATCCGGGGCGGGGGCGCGGGATGCTCCGGCCCCGGTCGCCGTCGGGGATCCGGCGGGGGACGTGTGCCTGGTCGCGGTCGAGCAGGAGGACCGCGACGTCGTCGGTCAGTTCGCCGCCGTTCAGCTCCCGCACCTGGGTGACCGCGGCCTCCAGGAGATCCTCGCCGGTGAGCCCCTCCGCCAGCTGCCGGTTGATCATCGCGACCATGCCGTCCTGGCCCAGCCGCTGAGTGCCGGCCGGGCCCACGCGTCCCTCGATCAGCCCGTCCGTGTACATCATCAGGCTCCAGGAGCCGCCGAGATCCACCTGCCTGCGCGGCCAGCGTGCGCGCGGCAGCAGGCCCAGGGCCGGTCCGCCGTCCTCGTACGGAAGAAGGTGCGCGGCCTGTCCGGGCCGGGCGACCAGCGGGGCGGGGTGGCCCGCCAGGCAGAGTCCGGCGCGCCGGCCGTCGGGGGCGATGTCCACGGTGCAGAGCGTCGCGAAGATCTCCTCGCTCTCCCGCTCGTGCTCCAGTACCTGCTGGAGGGTGGAGAGCAGTTCGTCGCCGCAGAGCCCGGCCAGGGTCAACGCCCGCCAGGCTATGCGCAGTTCCACGCCGAGCGCCGCCTCGTCGGGGCCGTGCCCGCAGACGTCGCCGATCATCACGTGGACGGTGCCGTCGGGCGTGCGGACCGTGTCGTAGAAGTCCCCGCCGAGCAGCGCGCGGCTGCGGCCGGGGCGGTAGCGGGCCGCGAAACGCAGATCGGAACCGTCGAGCAGCGGTGTGGGGAGCAGGCCGCGTTCGAGGCGGGCGTTCTCCTGGGCGCGCAGCGTGGACTCGGTGAGCCGGCGCTGGGCGATGTCGGCGCGTTTGCGCTCGACGGCGTACCGGATGGCGCGGCTGAGCAGCCGGCCGTCGAGTTCGTCGCGGAAGAGGTAGTCCTGGGCGCCGACCCGTACCGCCGCGGCGGCCAGCTCGGTGTCGTCCTCCGCCGTGAGGGCGAGGACCGCGTGGCGCGGGGCGATCCGCAGGACGTGCTTGAGGGTGGCGAGCTCGTCGGCTCCCGCCGCGTCCCCGGCCACGGAGGCGCGGGTCTCGCTGCCGGTGGGCAGGGCGAGGTCCAGCAGGATGCAGTCGACGTCGTCCGTGAGGAGCCGACCCGCCTCGGTCAGGTTGCGGGCGGTGCGGATACGCACCCTCGTGCCGGCCGCGGCCGGGAGCTCGGGGACGGTGAAGGTGCCCGCCGGGTCGTCCTCGATCACCAGGAGGGTGAGGTCGGCGCCGTGGGAGGCCTCCGCAGGGGCGTCGGCACCTTGCTGCGGTACGGGTACGGGCATCGGTTCGGGTTTCCTTCCCTCCCCCCGAGGGCGCGGCGGGACGACGATCGACGACCTGCCAGACGGGGACGATAGCGGTCCGCGGCGGGGGAACGGAATGGCGTTCCGGGATCGGCCTCCGGCATATGCACAGCCATAAGCCGCGTCAGGTCACGGATCCGGCGAGATGGGCCGGGGTGGGGGCGGGTGTCCGGGCATGACAAAGGTCACGCGGGGTGGTGGGCGGCGGGTGGCGCGGGTCACGCACCTGGGCAGGGCGGGGTGCCATGGGGTGCCCGGCTAGGTGTCCGGGGGCGTCCGGAGGCGTCCGGGGAACGCCTTGTCCTCAACCGCCGGACGGGTTCGATCTGCCGGACGAGCTCGCCCGGACGAGCCCAGTCACCGGACGGCCCCGCCCTGCCGGGCGCGGCCCGATCTGCCGGGGCGGCGGTTACTTGTCCGGGCGTACGACGCCGAGTATCTGCATCGAGCCCGCACCCGCCAGCGTGACGTTGCGGCCGGGGCGGGGGGCGTGCACGATCGCGCCGTCGCCGATGTACATGCCCACGTGGCTGGCGTCACCGAAGTAGATGATCAGGTCGCCGGGGCGCATGTCCTTGATGGCGATGTGCGGCAGCAGCCGCCACTGCTCCTGCGAGGTGCGGGGGATCGGCCGGCCCGCCGCCGCCCAGGCCTGGGACGTGAGCCCCGAACAGTCGTACGAACTCGGGCCCTCGTCCCCCCAGCCGTACGGCTTGCCGATCTGCGCGGTTGCGAAGGCCACCGCCTTCTTGCCGCTCGCGCTCGCCTCGCGGTTGATGTCCTTCAGGGCGCCGGAGCTGAGCCAGGCCGTCTGCTGCTTGTACTCGGCCTCCTGCTCCAGCTTGAGCAGGCGGGCCCGCTCCTCCTTCTTCAGCCGCGACTCCAGCTTCTTCGCGGCGTCGATCTGCGCGTTGATCTTCTTCTTGGCCTTGGCCTGCTTGATCCGGTTG
Source organism: Streptomyces sp. NBC_00984 (assembly GCF_045162475.1). Classification (NCBI taxonomy): domain Bacteria; kingdom Bacillati; phylum Actinomycetota; class Actinomycetes; order Kitasatosporales; family Streptomycetaceae; genus Streptomyces; species Streptomyces sp. NBC_00984. Next base: position 4,149,217 of record NZ_CP108734.1, on the reverse strand, counting down.
GCTTCGAGCTTCTTCCAGTTGGTGCTCGCGTCCTTGGTGTACGTCTCCAGGTCCTGCTGGGTCCTGGTCAGTTCGCCGAGCACGCCCTGGGCGGCCTGCTGGCCCTCTCTGACGCGGCTCACCCCGTCCAGGAACAGCTGCGGGTCGTCGCTGAGCATGAACTGGGCGCCGGGCGGCAGTCCGCCGGTGCGGTACTGCTCGCGGGCCTGGGCGCCCGCCTGGCTCTTGAGCTCGGCGATCTTCGACTGGCCCACGACTATGGCGCGGGCCAGCTTCACGATCTCGCCGGACTGCTTCTTGGCCTTCTCCTCGGCGAGGTTGTACGCGTCGGTGGCCGTCCCGGCCTTGCGGTAGAGGGCGTCGATCTCCTTGCGCACCTCTTCGAGGCTCTTCTTCGGCGCCTCGGCCCCGGAGGCGGCCCGCCCGTCGGAGGGGGATGGGGGCGCGGGCGTGGCGAAGGCCTGGACCGGCGTGATGAGTACGGTCAGCGCGCATACCAGAGTGATCGCGGCTGAGGCACAGTGACGTCGGTTCACGAGATTCCCCTCCGAATGAATCTGATTTACCGTCAGTAACTTTTCGCCGATGTCGAGATCGTGCCATGCCGTACCGAAAAGCAACAGAGGCGCACGCCTGCTGTCCTGGCGGGCGCACGGATCGACGGCCGAAGCCCCGGCGGGCGCCCCCTTCGACTCCCCCTGGCTCTCCCCGACTTCCCCTGCTCCCCTCTGTCTGGACGAACGATGCCCCGTTCCCGTTCCCGTCCGCCTCCCCGGACACGGCCTCACGGGTCCTGTTCAGCGCGAGTTGGGCTACGGGTTGGGCCGGAGGGCGGTCCATTTCACCGTGACTTCGCCCTGGCGCCACCGCCGTACCCCGTCGGCCAGCGGCCAGTCGCCCGACAGCGACCGCACCGCCGTGATCCAGCGCTGCCGGGCGCCCAGCGAGGCGTACGGGGCCGCCGCGGCCCACGCCCGGTCGAAGTCCCGCAGGAACGCGTGGACCGGCTCGCCCGGCACATTGCGGTGGATCAGCGCCTTGGGCAGGCGTTCCGCGAGGTCGGACGGGCGGTCCAGGGAGGCGAGCCGGGTCGCGAAGGTGACCGTGCGCGGGCCTTCCGGGCCGAGCGCCACCCATACGTGCCGGCGCCCGATCTCGTCGCAGGTGCCCTCCACCAGGAGCCCGCCCGGCGCGAGGCGGGCGCACAGCCGCCGCCAGACCGCGGCGACCTCGCCCTCGTCGTACTGGCGCAGCACATTCGCCGCCCGGATGAGGGCGGGGCGCTCGGGGAGCGGGATCTCGAACCCGCCGTGAAGGAAGGTCAGGCCCTCGCGCTCGTACGGCTTCGCCGCCGCGACCCGCTCCGGGTCGATCTCGATGCCGACCACGGACGTGCGCGGCTCGGCGGTGCGCAGCCGGTGCAGCAGCTCGACGGCGGTCCAGGGCGCGGCACCGTACCCGAGGTCGACGGCGACGGGGTGGTCGGCGCGGCGCAGGGCCGGGCCGTGGGTGGCGGCGATCCAGCGGTCCATGCGGCGGAGCCGGTTCGGGTTGGTGGTCCCGCGGGTCGCGGTGCCGATGGGGCGCATGACAGCGAGCGTAACGAGCTCGCGGCGGGCGGCAGGCGGCGCGGGGCCCGGTCCGGTGGGCGGGTGCCGCCCGCCCGGAGTGCGGGGCCCGCACTGCAATGATTTGGCAAAGCGGAAATGAAAGGAGGTATTCCGCTGTTGCAGCCGATCGCAGGGGCTCGGGTCCCTTCGGTGTCATGCCCTGGATGAGGAGGACCGGACGACGTGAATCAGTACGTCTCCCGGCTCGGCAGCAGCCGTGTCGCACCGCGCCTCAGGTTCCCCGCCGCGTTCCCCGGCGGCCACCGCAAGCCCCGCCGCATCGCGATGCTCTCCGTGCACACCTCGCCCCTGCACCAGCCGGGCACGGGCGACGCGGGCGGGATGAACGTCTACATCGTGGAGCTGGCCAGGCGCCTCGCCGCGATCAACATCGAGGTCGAGATCTTCACCCGGTCCACCACCGGCGGGCTCCCCCCGGTGGTCGAGCTGGCGCCCGGCGTCCTGGTCCGGCACGTCGACGCGGGGCCGTACGAGGGCCTGGCCAAGGAGGAGCTGCCCGCCCAGCTCTGCGCCTTCACGCACGGCGTGATGCAGGCGTGGGCCGGCCAGCGCCCCGGCTACTACGACCTCGTCCACTCCCACTACTGGCTCTCCGGCCATGTCGGCTGGCTCGCCGCCCAGCGCTGGGGCGTCCCGCTCGTCCACGCCATGCACACCATGGCGAAGGTCAAGAATGCGGCGCTCGCGGCGGGCGACACCCCCGAGCCGGCGGCCCGCGTCATCGGCGAGACCCAGATCGTCGACGCGGCGAACCGGCTGATCGCCAACACCGCCGAGGAGGCGGACGAGCTCGTCCGCTTCTACGAGGCCGATCCCGGGTCCGTCGCCGTCGTCCACCCCGGGGTCAACCTGGACCGCTTCAGCCCCGCCGACGGGCGGGCCGCGGCACGGGCGCGCCTCGGACTGCCGAAGGACGCCCTGATTCCGCTCTTCGCGGGCCGCATCCAGCCGCTCAAGGCCCCCGATGTGCTGCTGCGGGCGGTCGCCGTCCTGCTGGACCGCGATCCCACGCTGCGCTCCCGGATGGTCGTACCGGTCGTCGGCGGCCCGAGCGGCAGCGGGCTGACCAAGCCGGAGGGGCTGCAGAAGCTGGCGGCGCGGCTGGGCATCGCCGATGTCGTACGGTTCCAGCCGCCGGTCGGGCAGGAGCAGCTCGCCGACTGGTTCCGGGCCGCTTCCGTGCTGGTCATGCCCTCGCACAGCGAGTCCTTCGGCCTGGTCGCCATCGAGGCGCAGGCGGCGGGCACCCCCGTCGTCGCGGCGGCCGTGGGCGGTCTCCCGGTGGCGGTGCGGGACGGGGTCAGCGGCTTCCTGATACCCGGGCACGATCCGCAGGCGTACGCGCAGGCGCTGGCCCGGTTCGCCGACGCGCCGGAACTGGTCGCCCGGATGGGCGCGGCGGCCGCCGCGCACGCCCAGGGCTTCGGCTGGGACACCGCCGCGTCCGCGACCGCCGACGTGTACACGGCCGCGATGCACGAACACCGCCGCCGCGTACGCTCGCTCCATGGCTGACGTACGCTCGCACCATGGCTGACGTACCCGGCGGAGCGGCACCGACCGAAGCGGCGACGACGCGGGTCGCGCAGGTCATCGAGGCGACCCTGAAGGACGCCGGGCTCGAATGGGAGAGCCCCGGGCCGGGTGATTACGTGGTCAAACTGCCCGGCACGCGCAAGCTGTCCACCACCTGCTCGCTGCGCGTCGGCAAGCACTCGCTCTCCCTCAACGCCTTCGTCGTACGCCACCCGGACGAGAACGACGCCGCGGTCCACCGCTGGCTGCTGGAGCGCAACCTCCGCCTCTTCGGGGTGAGTTACGCGATCGACGGGCTCGGCGACATCTATCTGGTCGGCAAGCTGCCGCTGACCGTGGTCACCCCGCAGGAGCTCGACCGGCTGCTCGGCACGGTCCTCGAAGCGGCCGACGGTTCCTTCAACACCTTGCTGGAGCTGGGTTTCGCGAGCGCGATCCGCAAGGAGTACGAGTGGCGGGTGTCGCGCGGCGAATCCACCCGGAACCTGGACGCGTTCACGCATCTGACCCAGCGCCCGGCCGGATGACCTGCGGGCCGCGGCGTGGCTGTGGGCCGCGGCGCGGCCGACCGGCCGGACCGGGGCCCTGTCGACCGGCCCAACTGACGGAACCCGCCTGAAGATTCACCGCTGCACGCCTCTTTCGTCGTGCAGCGGAGCCGTGGCATGCTCGCCGCCGACGCAGATATGAACGTCGTTCACATGGATGAAAGGCGGCTCGGATTCATGGCGATCGGATACATGGCGATCGAGGGGAACATCAGCAGGCGTGGGTTGCTGGCCGGTGCCGTGGCTGTCGCCGCGACGGCGGTCACCGGTACCACCGGCAGCGGCCCGGCAGCCGCCGCCGAGGGCCGGGCGACCGTCGGCGGATCGCGAGCGGCCACCCCGCTCTGGCGGGAGTTCGCCGCCGCCCCGTTCACCCATCCGCAGATCCCGTACATCGGCCGGGCCGGCTACCGAAGCGGCTCCCGCCCGCCCCGCCGAACCGGCCGCGGCTTCGTCGCCGACGTCCGGCACTACGGCGCGAAGCCCGACGGCTCCACGGACGCCGCCCCCGCGATCAACCGTGCCATCGCCGCCGCCGGAGAGCGCGGCGGCGGCACGGTGCTCATCCCCGAAGGCACGTACCGCATCGACGACATCATCCGGATCGGCCACAGCGACGTGGTGGTGCGCGGCGCGGGCAGCGGGCGCACCAAGCTGTACGCGACCAGGAACCTCACCGAGCTGATCGGGGTGTACGGCAGCCGGTACGGCGGCGACAAGTCCAGCTGGTCCTGGGCCGGCGGCCTCATCTGGCTCTGCCCGACCGACCGTTGGACCTCGCTCACCGACGCGATCAGGGTGAAGTCCTGGCCCTTCGAGGGCTGGACCGGCAACCGGCGCGACGAGTGGCGGACGCTGACCGCCGTCGCCCCCGCCCGCCGGGGCGACCGCTCGATCACGGTCCGGGACACGACGGGGCTGAGGCACGGCGGGCTCGTCCTGCTCCGGCTCGCCGACGACGCAGGCCACACGCTCCTGGAGCACATGGCGGGCGGCGGCCCCGGCCCCGAGGCCTACCATTGGGACGACAAGACCAAGCTGACCTCGTACGTCCCCTACGAGTGGCCGGTCCGCGTCACCTCCGTGCACGGCCACCGGGTCACGCTGGAGCGCCCGCTCCCGCTCGACGTCCGACCCGAGTGGGATCCGCGGCTGACCACCCTCGTCACCCCGCTCACCGGCTCCGGCGTCGAGGGCCTCACGCTCGAAGCGGTCGAGACCCCGCAGTCGCCGCATCTGCTCGACAAGGGGTACAACGGGGTCGCCTTCCAGTGCGCGTACGACTGCTGGGCCGACGACATCACCGTCCGCCACGTCGACAACGGCTTCGGCCTGATCGCCGCCTCCGCCTGCACCCTGCGCCGTACGAAGGTCGCCGGGCGCGGCTCGCACCATCCGTACTACTGCCGCGAGGGCTCGCACGACAACCTGATCGAGGACTTCACGATCGAGCGGCGCACCGTGCCCGCGCCCGCCGGGACGCAACTGCACGGCATCAACGTCGAGGGTCTGTCCAGCCACAACGTGTGGTCGCGCGGCGTGATGGAGATGGGGACGTTCGACTCCCACCGGGGCATGCCGTTCGCCAATGTCCGCACCGACATCACGGTGGACAACAACGGGCGGCACGGCGGCGACGCGAGCGCGGGGCCGCTCTTCGGCGCCCGCTTCACGCACTGGAACATCCGGGTCACCAACGGCCGGGCGGGCCTGATGCGGATCGACGGACTCGCCCCGTACAGCGCGACGGTCGGCATCAGCGAGGTGACGGAGTTCGACCAGATCGACGTCCCCGACTTCACCGGCGATCTGCACACCCGGCTGGAGGCGTACGGCACACCGGAAGCGGTGTGGCCGCCCAATCTGCACGACGCCCAGCGGGCCCTGGCTCTGAGGCCGGCGGGAGGCGGGCGCCGCGCTCAGTCCCTTGTGCGCAGCGCCGACTCCACGTCCGCCAGGGCCGATTCGAGCTGAGGGGCGACCTCTGTCCACGCCCATTCCAGGTCCTCCCCGGAAGCGCGGCGCGGGACGGTCTCCACCAGCATGATCAGGTAGAGGTAGCAGCGGTAGAGCGCCAGTCGCAGCCGCACGGACGCGCCGAACACCACCGGTCGTCCGCTGCCGTCCGCGTACCCGGCGAGGAAGTCCTCGTCGTCCTCCATGTTCCCGAACAGGGCGAGCGATACGAAGTCGGCGACCGGGTCGCCCCAGAACATCCGCTCGCCGTCGACGATCCCGCCGATGGTCCGCGCACCGGGCTCGCCGTCGACGAGAAGGTTGCCCTGCCACAGGTCGAAGTGGACCAGGGCGGGCCGCGCGACGTCGTCGAGCACGGGCGACGCGGCGGCGAGCAGGGCACGGATACCGGCCGTCGGGCGCGGCAGCCGGGCGCGGTAGGCGTCCGCGTCGGCGAGGACGGCGTCGGTCATCGCGGTGAACGCCTGCCGCCAGGACGGGGCCAGCGGGCCCACCGCCAGGGAGGGATAGCCGAAGCCCGCGGGGTTCGTGACGGCGTGCAGCCGGGCGACGATCCGCCCCAGGTCCTTCCTCAGCCGGCGCTCCTCGGCAGCAGGCAGGGAGCCGGGAGCGAACTCGCTCCACGACCGCCCCGGACAGGCCGACATCACCACGTACGGGCCGGTCGGCGCGGCCGGGTCGAGCTCGCTGTGCAGGACACGGGGGACCGGTGCCGAACCGTCCGCGGAGGTGTAGAACGTTGCCTCGTTGACCAGCAGATCGCGCTCGTAGCCCATCAGCGTTCCGGGGGTCGCTGGCGGCGGTATCTTCACCACCCATTCGCCGCCGTCGGTGAGCGTCACCCGGGAGACCGTGTTGAACGTGCCTCCGGCGAGCGGCGCGCATCGGGCGATCCGGTCCTCCGTCAGTCCAACGGAGCGGAGAACGGCTGAGGTTGTTCCGTCTGCCTGCATGGGAGCGATTGTGCCTGCGCGCCGGGTCCCGGTGTGGGCCGTGGTGGTAACGGACGGTGCCTTCACAGGATGATCACGGCGCCGTCACGATCGCATCCCGTGCCCGACTTGATTGATCATCAAACCAATTTCCGCTCATAGAGTGAGCAAAACCGAACACCCAGCTCATAGAGACGGACCGGACCATGCGCTCCACCGCCGTACGCCGTACCGCTGTTGCCGCCACCGCGGTGTCCCTGGCCCTGCTCGCCACCGCGTGCGGCGGCGGCTCGGACTCCGGTTCCGGGGACAAGGGGGCGGACGCCAAGGGCAAGGAGTCCGCGGCCGCCGCGCCCGCCGGCAAGGCGCTGAGCGCCGCCGAGCTGGAGAAGGCCGCGCTGACCCAGGGCGACGTCAAGGGGCACAAGATTTCCAAGGCCGCGGCCAAGGACGTGGTCTCCGCCGACGACATCAAGGTCGAGAAGGAGGTCTGCGCCCCGTTCGCCGACGCGCTGATGGGCGCGCAGGTCGGTGAGCCGGGAGCGTTCACCAAGCGCACGGTCGTCAGCGAACCGAAGAAGAGCAACCTGGACAAGCAGGACAGCGGGGACGCCGAGGAGGCGTTCAAGGCGGCGTTCGACATCACGACGACGCAACTGGCCCTCGGTTCGTACGACGGCAAGGGCGCGCAGGAGTCGGTCGCCTCGCTGCGCACCGCCGCCACCGAGTGCGCCGGTGGCTTCGCGTTCACGGCGGCCGGTGAGAAGCAGAAGGTCAGCAAGATCACCGAGGAGCAGGTCAAGGGCGGCGAGGAGGCGGCGGCCTGGTCCGTTCAGGTGGAACAGGGCGGGGAGAAGGTCGAGTTCAAGCTCGTGGCCATGCGTCAGGGCGCCTCGTTCGCCTCGTTCTCCTCGATGAACCTGGCCGCGATGGGCGGCGGCGGGGACTTCGAGCTGCCGACCGCGGTGGTCGAGGCGCAGGCCGCGAAGCTGGCCTAGGGCCTGTCCGGCGGATCACGGCCGGGGTCGCGGCGGCTGACACGGCACCTCGCAGCGTTGCCGAAACGTCCGAATAGCTCCGCTATTAGGACGCCCCGGCGCCTTGCGATGCACCGCACCAGCCGCCGCGCCCTGTCCGACCCTGATCCGCCGGACAGGCCCTAGGTGTTCTGTCCCGGGAGGTTGTGGACGGGTGATGCAGGTCTCGGTTGAGGGATCTTGAACGGGTGAGGGCCTTCCGGTTCGGTGTGGATTGCGACGTCTACACCAACTGAAAGGCCCTCGTGCCCCACCGTAATGCACCCCTGACCGAGACCGGACGCCTGCGCCTGGCCCGCTGCGTGGTTGAGGACGGCTGGCCGCTTCGCCGGGCCGCCGAACGCTTCCAGGTCTCACCGACCACGGCCCAACGCTGGGCGGACCGGTACCGGCTGTTCGGCGAGGCGGGCATGACCGACCGTTCCTCCCGCCCGCACACCAGCCCGCGCCGCACCCCGACCCGCACCGAACGCCGGATCATCAAGGTCCGCGTCCTGCGCCGGTGGGGACCGGCCCGCATCGCGCACCTGCTCGGGCTGGTGCCCTCCACCGTGCACCGCGTCCTGACCCGCTACCGCCTGGCCCGCCTCACCCATCTCGACCGGGCCACCGGCCGCGTCATACGCCGCTACGAACGCGACCGGCCCGGCGAACTCGTCCACGTCGACATCAAGAAACTCGGCAACATCCCCGACGGCGGCGGACACAGAGCCCTCGGCCGGCCCGCGGGCCGCAAGAACCGGGCGAACGCCGGCTACAGCTACATCCACACCGCCGTCGACGACCACTCCCGCCTCGCCTACAGCGAGATCCACGGTGACGAACGCAAGGAGACCGCCACCGCCTTCTGGACCCGGGCCCAGCAGTTCTTCACCTCATGCGGCATCACCGTCGAACGGGTCCTGACCGACAACGGAGCCTGCTACAAATCACACGCCTGGCGCGACACCCTCGCAGCGGCCGGCATCGCGCACAAGCGGACCCGCCCTTACCGGCCCCAGACCAACGGCAAGGTCGAACGCTTCAACCGCACCCTGCTCGACGAGTGGGCCTACGCGACGACCTACCGCTCCGAGGCCGAACGACGCGACGCCTACCCCCGATGGCTCCACACCTACAATCACCACCGCGGACACACCGCACTCAAAGGCAAACCACCCGCCAGCCGCGTCCCCAACCTCACAGGGCAATACACCTAGGGCCGGACGGGTACGTGGCGTCCCGCACGTGAGTATTCGTACTCATGATCGGAGTTTCGCGCCTCGTGCAGGCTGGTAGTACCAGCCAGCGACGAGGAGCGACTATGTACCGGATCAGCCGACTCGGCCGGGGGGCGTCCGCGAGGAGCGGACGCCCCCCGAGCCGTTCCGCAGTGGGGCTCGCCCTGGCCTCCGTGACCGTGGCGGCGCTGACCACGGGCTGCTCGCTGGAGGACGCGATCTGTGGCGGCGGCGAGTATCCGGTCATGACGATCGGAAGCACCGGATCGGCCTGTGTGCCCGACGACGAGGACCCGCCGAAGGGATACGTCCGGTACCCGAAGGGCAAGGTCCCCGAGCACGTGGACGACAAGTGGGACAAGTACTGGCGGACCCACAGCGTGGACAAGGACGGCCGGATCATCGAAGTCCCGGCCGGTTCCTAAGGGCTGTCCCGCCAGGGATGACGGGACAGTCCTTAGGGCGGACGCCGGCTCAGGGTAGCGGGACGAGCCTGACCACGGTGACGATCAGGACGGACCCGGAGACGTAATAGAGCACGATCGCCCCGGCGACCGTCGCCTCGCGGCGGTCGCGCTCGCTCTTGACGGCCGACGATCCGTGTCCGTACGGGTCGAGGCCCAGGGTGCGGGCCATCTCGGCGCGGAAGGTCTCGCCGTCGCGCATCTTGGCCAGGGAGTCGTCGGCGGGCGGTGCGTAGGAGATACGGAAGCTCAAGCGACGCTCCGCCTCTCGGCCTCGTCCTGCGCCAGCCGGTCCAGGATCCGTTCGGCCTCGGGATCGGGTACGGCCTCCAGCATCCAGTGCCGCATCACGGCCTGGATCTCGTGCACACCCGCCTCGTTGATGGCGCGGTCGAACTCCTCGCGTCTCTCCTCGGGCAGTGTGGCCCGGATGGCCGGAATGCTGTTGGGCACGTCGACCTCGGCACCGCCGACGAAGGTCTTCAGGGGCTCGCCCATGGTTGCTCTCCCCGCTCTCCTTGCTCTCCCCGCACGGCCCGTCCGGTCGGCTCCGCCCTTGCGAGGGCCGGTACTCGGGTCACCGTAGCGCCAGCGCCGACGACGGACACGGAGCCCACGCGATACGGTCCCCCCGTGACAGCGACATCATGGGACATATTGCTGATCGGTGGGGCTTCGGGCGTCGGCAAGAGCCGGGCGGCGGCCCAACTGGCCGGTGGATCGGACGAGTCGAAACGGTTCGTGGTCGAGTTCGACGACGTCGTCAGCGCCGTCGAGGCCATGACGACGGCCGAACACCATCCCGCACTCCACCACTTCGACGGCATCCCCGACACGGCGCGGCTCACCGTCGACCAGGTGCTGGATCTCCAGATCGCCACCGCCAGGGCCCTCGAACCCGCGGTGCTGGGCGTGGTCCGCAACCGCCTGACCGTCGACGTGCCCGCCGTGATCGAGGGCGACTACCTCACCCCGGCCGCCGCGGCGGAAGCGATCCGCGAGGGACGGGCGGCCGGACGCCGGGTACGGGCGGTGTTCCTGCACGAACAGGACCCGGACCGGATCACCGCCAACTACGCCTCCCGGGAGCCCGACAGCGGCGAACAGCGGCACCGGGCACAGGTCAGCGCCGCGTACTCGCACTGGCTCGCCGACCAGGCGGCCCGGCACGGGCTGCCGGTGGTCGAGTGCCGCCCCCGGGACGGCCTCGCGGGGCGCCTGGAACGGGCGTTGGGGTAGGGCGGGCCGGCCCGGCGGATCAGGACCGGTGGACCGGCCGGCGTTGTCACACCCCCGCCGTACGCTCGGGCCATGAGCGTTTCTGTCTACTACAGTGCCCGCCGGGCGGAGCCGCTGACCGGGGCCGAGTCCGCCGCGATCGAGCGCGTCGTCGCCGCCCGCACGGAGACCTTCCCGTACGACGACGAGGAGAGCCTGTATCTGTACGGCCCGGGTGACGGCGACGAGGACGACGAGATCGTCGCCGGGTCCACGAAACTGCCGGGCGACCCCGGCAGGTGGCTGCCGGTGACGGCCCATGTGCTCGACTCCGTCAGCGAGCTGCGCCGCGCCGTCGGGGGAGCGGAGTGGCACGTCCACCTGGATGACGTCGACGTCCCGTGGGACGAGGGGGAGGGATACGTCCTGCCCGGCATGCGCGACACGGCACTCGTCGCCGAACTCGGCGGCCTCCACGACGCCCCGGACGGACCGGCGGGGTGAGGGCCGGGGCGGGCGCTTGCCTCGGTGCCGGCCGGCCTCATCGGGGTGGGCCAAGTACCTCGTCGGCGCTGCGGGGTTCCGTCCGCGGCTGTCGGTTGAGCTCGTGGCGCTCGATGGAGGAGCGCCGGTAGACCTCCTTGCGGGCCCGCATGATGTTGCCGAGGGGCGCGTGCTCGGCGGTGACCCGCCAGGGCGTGAAGGACAGCGAGTCCATCTTCTCCAGGTTCTCCGGGCCGGAGATGTCCTGCCGCGGCAGCCGCAGCTTCGCCACGGTGACGGACGGCGAGAGCTGTTCGGGCCACTCCACGGTGGTGTCCTCCACCGGCATGCGCTCCAGGTCGGTGCAGAGCTGGACCTGGATGTCGAAGGCGTAGGGCCGTTCCTGCAGTTCGGCCTGGAGGGCCGGCCGGAAGACCTCCTGCGCGGAGGTCGGGTCGATGTCGCGCCGGACCACCGCGGCGGCGGAGGACGGGTCGGGGGTGATGCGCACCTTGGCGATGTAGTCCCCGTGCCGGACCGCGCCCATCGTCCAGTAGCTCGACAGCAAAAGATTGGCCGGGGGAGTCTTCGACAGGCGCAGGAAGGCCAGGAACTCGTCCCACGCCCAGTCGTCCTGGTCCAGCGTTCCCTTTCCGCTCACGAAATCGGTGAAGAAGCGATGTGCGCCGGGCCGGCCCCGGGAGAAGTAGGCCGGCGCGTTCAGGAACAGTTCCTGGATGAACAGGTAGTGCTCGACCGTGTTGCAGAAGAAGATCGGTCCGTTGATGTTGGCGTAGTCGAATGTGCCGGTGTCCGGTTCGTCTTCCAGCAGGGTCGGGCCGGGGATGCCGAAGATCTTCAGTGCCAGTCCGGTGGCGGCGCCCAGTCGCGCGTCGGCTCCGGCGTGAGGCGAGCCGTTGGAGAAGCGGATGAGTGCGTCGTGGGTTCCCGGGGTCGCGTAGATGCCTTGGGCGTACTCGGGGGGAAGCCCGTCCAGGATCTCCACTTCCCCCCGGACCAGCCCGTAGCCCTTGGCGTGGGCATCGCGGAGGGCCCGTCCGGTACCACCGGTCTCGACCGATTCGGCGATGTAGCTCTCGGTCTTCTCGATCACCGTCCGCAGGTTCTCGTCGAAGTGCGGGTCATCGTCTTCGACCTCGGGCGTGTAGCGGACGAACTGTGCTGCCATGACTTCGACCTCTCCTCGGAGAGCGTGATCGGACCTGGGGGTGAGAATCGCCGTCAGTCCTCCAGTTCGGCGAGCCAGCGCAGGGCACGCAGACCCGGCAGGAAGCAGTACTCGCCGCCTCGGGTGACCACGAAGCTGGGCAGGTTCCGCAGGCGACGCCGGACCGGCTTCCCGGGGATGGTGACGCTGCCGGTTCCGCCGTGATGCCCGGCCACCGGGTCCTTCTCGCCGGGGTAGCCGATGAAGTTGCCGTCGTTGACCCACTCGGCCTTGATGAACTCGAACTGTCGTTCCAGGTGGGCCCCGATGAAGGCTCCGACCAGGCCCCGGTCGGCACCGTCGTCCTCCAGCACGCCCTCGGGCAGCGGCGGCCCGTAGGTGGTGCCGCGACGGATGAGGCGGTGCATCCGTGCGTCGCCGATGATGGTGGAATCGCGGGGGTTGGTGCGCCGGATGTGCGCACCGGCGGGGCACCGGTAGCCGCGATCGTCGTTCTCCCGGTACAGGAAGTTGTTGACGCGGTCCGGATCGGCCGCCAGCTCCGGATCATCGTGCTCCGGCGAGAGGGCCAGCGGCGCCCCGCTGGGCCAGCGCCCGACCATCTTCGCCGCCAGGAGCGCCTCCTCCTCGGCGCTGGAGCTGTTCGCGCGCAGGTAGCGGCGCCAGGCCGCCACATTGGTGTGGACCTTGCGAACGGCCACGTAGGTCCCGTTGCGCCCCAGCACATCGGGGCTGGGCATGGGCGGCAGGCTGCCGGTCTCGTCGGGGTAGCCGAGGATGAACTCGCCCGCCTTGATGGGTGTTTCCTGCGGGTTGGAGCCGGGCAGTCCGACGCCCTCGATGTTCGGATGGCTGATGCCGTCACGGAAGCCGAAGGTGGTGCGCCCGGTCGGGAGCTGGCGTACCTCCTGCTGCCAGATCACCCGGACACCGGGTGTGTCCTCGTAGGCGACACGGGCCCGCTCCAGTTGCTCGTCCAGCTGGGCCGTGTCCGAGGAGAGGGCGCTCAACGCGATGTGGACCTCGCCCGTTCCGAACGGTGTCTCCCAGCGGGCCGGTGCGCTCTCGCCCACGTCGCCGATCATTTCCGCCCGAGTGGCCATGCCCTCACGGAACGCCCGCGGGAAGCTGTCCAGCGACTCCTGGGGCACCCCCAGGGCCCTCAACCCCTGGTAGGTGAACGCCACGGCCACCCAGGCGTCCTGCCTCCGATCCGCGCCGGGCAGGCCACCCGAGGTCACGGGGATCAGCCGCCGCAGCAGGGCGCGCCCGGCGCGGCGGTCATCGACGCGCAGGAAGATGAACTTTCCCTCGTAGGGCACGGGCCGTGGACGCAGTGCCCCGCTCTGGACGTCGTCGATCTCGACGCGCCCGCCGGCCGTGCTGCTGCTTGCCGTCGCATTCATGCTTGCTCGTGCCTCCACATCGGTCTCCGCCCGGACAGTCCGAGCAGCGACTGGTTTCCGCGCCCGCCGACGCGGTCCACGGATGTGGGGTCGGCTCTCAGGGGCGGTCGTGTGCTGGTTCCAGGGCGTGTTTCAGAAGTAGCGTCGTCCGCCCGGAGGGCGGGTCTCGCGAACAGGCCCTAGGCCGAGGCTTCCGCCAGCAGCTTCTGGAAGGCCGGGGTGGCCACCAGCTCGGCGTTCGCCGGGTTGTCCAGCGCCGACCGGAACTCGGGGGTGTCCAGCACGTCCTGGAACGCGTCGTCCACTCGCTGGTCCTTGTAGATCTGCTGAACGGTCAGATCGGGGTAGGCGCTGACGAAGACCCCCGCAGGCGCCTGGTGGGCGACGAACCAGTCCTTGGCCCCCGGATCGCTGACGCCGGGGAACCCTTCGCTGTGCGAGAAGACCTTGTCGAAGCGGGCCCCGACCACCGTCTTGGCGAAGTCGTCGATGTAGGTGTCCCAGGAGCCGTCGAAGACGCTGGCGAACATGAACCGGGTGTCATTGTCGAAGATCACGTGCCGTGCGTCATGCAGGGTGCCGATCTGGCGCACCGCCGCATGGACCCGCTCGTCGTCCGCCGCGTCGGAGAGCGTGGCGAGATCCTCACGCAGGGCGTCGGCCTCGCCCGGCTTGATCTTGGTGAAGACGGTGAACTCGCTGCAGACCCCGTCCGACCTGCCTGGCCGCTCGGGGTGAGCTGATCGGGCCGCACCTGTCGTCGCAGTCATCGTGAGATTCTCCTGCCACGGATCGATGCGAGGGTCGCCAAGCGCCCGGAACATGGGGCGCCCTCGCCCTCACACAGCAATCCTCACCACGGATGCGCTGCCTCGCATCTCGGCTCCTGGGCGTGATGGCCATGACGTTCCGTGCCGCGCCCGCTCCCGAGGACAGATCAGGCCCGGCGCAGGAAGATGGAACAGGGACATGCCGAGTACGTCGGCGTCACCACCCTTCGGCAGCCCTTCCGCGCGGCCCCGGCCACAGCGGCGCAGCCGACCACGCAACCGGCCACTGCGCCGCCCAGGCGGTCGTGGCACCCGCCTACGCCGAGCCCCGCTGCGGATCGCCACGCCGACCCCCACACGGAGGCAACCATGGGCGCAGTTCTCGGCGACGTCCTGGGTTTCGCGGCGGCCGTCGCGGTGAGCCCGCTCCCGATCATCGCGATCATCCTCGTACTCGCCACGCCCCGGGGGCATCTCAACGGAGTCCTCTTCACCGTCGGCTGGATCCTGGGACTCTCGGCACTGGGCGCGGTGATGCTGGCCATCGCTTCCCCCGCAGGCGCCTCCGCCCACAATCACCCGGCCACCTGGGTGGGAGCCCTCAAGCTCGCTCTGGGCGTGCTCCTCGTCCTCTTCGGCGCTCGGCAATGGCATCGGCGTCCCAAGGATCCGTCGCAGGCCCAGCTGCCGAAGTGGATGGGCGCGATCGACCGCCTCACGCCGGTCAAGGTCTTCGCACTCGGACTGGCCCTGGCCGCGCTCAACGCCAAGAACGCCCCGCTGACCATCGCCGCGGGCGCCGCGATCGGCTCGGCCGGACTGCCGGTCGGTCAGCAGATCGCACTGCTGGTGATCTTCGTCCTGATCGCCACCCTCGGCCTGCTGACCCCGCTGGGAGTCTTCCTGCTCGGGGGAGAACGGGCCAGGACCACTCTCGGCAACTGGAAAGACTGGGCGGCTCAGCACAACGTCGCCGTGATGGCCGTCCTGTTCTTCGTTCTCGGGCTGAAACTGCTCGGAGACGGCATCTCCGTCCTCACCTCCTGACAGGCCTGCCGCCGTCTTCGACACGGCCCGGTCCGGCTCCTCCCGCACCTGACGGCCCGGCCTCGGTGCAGTGACAAGCCCCCTGCCCGCGGAGCGTCCGCAGGCAGGGGGCTTGATCGTGCCGGGCTACTTCTTGCCCTGGGTCTGGCGGGCCCGTATTTCGCCGCTGGTCAGAGAGGTGTGCGCCCCAACTGGCCTGCGTTTGGGCGGTCGTTGGTGGCCGTTGTCTGTCGTCGTTGGTCTTCCTCGGAGGGCCCAGTGAGGGCCCGGCGGTGTCGCCCCGGACCCTCACTCACGAAGAGGAGCAGCCTCCCACCGGGCTTGCGAGCACGGCCCCCTCCGCCCGCAGGGAAACGCAAGAGGCTCCGGATCTCTCCGGGGCCTCTTGTCTGTTTGCACTCGGCAGGGATTCGAACCTGCAACCTTCTGATCCGTAGGCGCGTGCAGGTCGCAGTCGATCAAGTCGCAGAAGCCATCCAATGCATCAACGTCGCACCTTGCTTCAGGTAACCGTCCGTGACTATGCACCGCTGTCCGTGCTTGTTGATGTCAGCTGCTGATGTCAGCACCGCGCGTCCGCGCCGAGGACCGCATCCGCGCCGCCCGTTCCACCGGCCTGCGCAACCTGCCCTGTACGACACGCCCCAGAGCCAGATCTGGCTGGAGATCATCCAGATCGCCCTCGACCGGCTCGAAGCTCTGCCCAACCCTGGCTGACCAGCAGCATCCCATACCTGCTACCAGCACCATCACAACCGGAGCCGTGGAACCCGGCGCCCACCCGGCACGACAGCCGGACCATCAGCCCTGCCCGCAAGCAGAAATCTTCACTCTGAACGAGCAAAGGGATCGTCAGCAAGCTGACGATCCCTCATGCAAGATCGAGGCTAACGACACCCCTTCGACTGCGTCGGTCCCTTCTGCGTGAAAGGCCGAGCCTGACCGGGGCGGGGCCCCGACGGCGAACTGTCGATCAGCGTGACGCGGGCGGGATGCTCTGCTCGTACTGGAAGACGTTGCAGGGGTCGTACTTCGCCTTGATCTCGCGCAGCCGCTCGAAGTGGCGTCTCCCCCAGTAGGCGGTCTCCCACTCCTGCATGCCGACGTTCGGCACGTTGACGTAGGCGCCGTCCACGAAGCTGCGCATCGCCTGGCTGAATTCGGCGGTCCAGGCCTGGCACGTCGAGGTGAGCGGGTCGCAGACGCCTGGTGTCGTTGAAGGAGTCCCCCAGGCTGCGCCGATCTCGCCGTAGAAAATCGCGTCGCGGTGCACGAACGCGGTGCCGCCGCGGGGCTCCTTCTTGATCGCCCCGCCGAAGGCATCGACGAAGTAGTTGCTGTCCTCCGTGGGAGCGTTTCGCATGTAGTAGCCGATGACGTCGATCGCCTTCTTCGGGAACAGCTTCTTGGCGAACTGTGAGAAGAACTTCACGTTGGCGGGCTCCTGAGAGCGCGGGACCTGGGCTCCGGCAAAGATGGGGCCCCAGTTACCGGCCTGCACCTTCACATCGGGCGTGCCGATCGACAGGATCGGGGCCAGCATCTTTCTGGCCTCTGCCGCCGTGCCCTCCGCGAGCCACGCGAACAGCAGGATCTGGGACTTGTGGATCTCGACTTCGGATCCGAGGCGGTTGTCGGCGAACGGTACCGTACGCTGCCATGCATCGAAGATCCCATGCAGGTCCGTAAGGCCGTCCCAGGTCGCCTGCACATAGGCGATGCGCTTGAGCGGGTGCACCTTGTAGGTGAGTTGCGTGACGATTCCGAAGTTGCCGTTTCCCGCCCCACGGAGCGCCCAGAGCAGGTCTGAGTGGTCCTTCAGGTCGGCATGGATCACCTCGGCGCAGTCGCGACCCGACGGGACGACGACCTCGGTCCCGATCAGGCTGTCACAGGCCATGCCGAGCCAGCGGTTGAGGGGGCCAAGGCCGCCGCCGACCGTCGCACCGACCAAGCCGACGCTGCCCTCGCTTCCGGTCGTGACCGCGAGGTCCTGCTTGGCGAGCGTCGTCACCGCTTCCAACTGGGTCAGGCCGGCGCCGACCGTCGCGATACGAGCGTCGGTGTCGATGTGGACCGACTTGAGCTGGCTGACGTCGATCACGATGCCGTTGTCGATGTTCGACCAGCCCTCCAGGGCGTGGCGGCCGCTGCGTACCCGCAGCGCGACGTTGTGCTGCCGCGCCCAGGTGAGGGCGTTCACCACGTCCTGGGTCTCCTGGGCGAAGACGATGACCAGCGGGTAGTGAGAGAACAGCTGGTCGTAGTCGATGCGATCATCCGTGTACGAGGCGTCACCGGGGCGGACGACGCGACCGGTCAGCTTCGCCGGCGGACATCCCGACGACCCTTTAGTCGGGTCGCTCGCGGCCAGAAGGCCCGAGGTGCTCGCGGCCGCAATGTCCGGCGCGCCTGCGGCCGTAAGGCCCGGGATGACGATCGCCCCGGCTCCGGCGGCCGCTGACGCCCTGAGCAGGTAGCGGCGGGAAAAATCGCTCAAGGTCCAGATCCTCTCGATCGGGCTACGCCGCTACGCGGCTGACGGAGCCCTTACCCGCCAGCCGCCGGGCAGTCCTTTGTGGTCGACCCCCGCACGGTAACGGGGCGACCATGCGGTGTTTCCCGACACGCCAATTGAGGACGATGACGACAGCCTGAAGGAGTAACTCAGCGGGATCCCGTCATAACCGGTTTGGGATGCACCGTGGGCTGGTCACTCGCGGGACTCATCGTGCGAACGGTGTGCCGCTGTGCGCACGTGTACGCCGGTTGGTGTCGGCCGCTGATGTCAGGCCGCCCGCCTGTTTTTCCTGACCACCACTGGCAGAAGGCCACGGTCGCGTCATCACCGGATTTGTAGGCGCTTTTACCTCGGAAGCCCGCTTCCTCGACCAGCTATTCAACGCGGTCGGTCCACGATGACGGGCCCTCATCGGTACGTGGGTCTGGCAGGCCCGTTTTCCGCCCCTGGCCGGTGTTCGCGCCTCCGAAGGGCGGCAAGCTTCGCGACGTACCTCTGCCCGATCCGGTGGCGGAAGCGCTCAAGGGGCACATCGAGCGGTTCCCGCCCGCAGAGATCACGTTGCCGTGGATGCGGTCGAACGGCCAGCCCGTGACCAAGCGCCTGATCTTCAGTGGGCCCAACGGTGGCCACGTCTGGCGTACGTCGCTGAATGAGGACCACTGGAAGCCCGCCCTGGCGTCCGCGGGCGTTATCCCGAAAGTCAGGAGTCGGGAGCACGCTGCCGCACGGGAGCACGGCATGCACGCCCTCCGGCACTTCTACGCGTCCGTGCTCCTGGACGCGGGCGAGAGCATCAAGGCCGTTAGTGAATACCTCGGGCACTCCGACCCCGGGTTGACGCTGAAGGTGTACGCGCACCTCATGCCCAGCAGCCGGGACCGTGCCCGGAAGGCACTTGGCCAAGCGCTTCGGCCGTCGCAGGATCCGCCGCACTGAGGGCCCACAGTGGACCCGGGGCGTGAAAATGCCTCCCACCGGCACGGAAAGTGCAGGTGGGAGGCATGATCGCTTTTCTTGTTACTTCTTGCCCTGGTTCTTCACAGCCTCGATGGCGGCCTTCGCCGCGTCCGGGTCGAGGTACGTGCCGCCCGGCTTCAGCGGGCGGAAGTCGGCGTCCAGCTCGTAGACGAGCGGGATGCCGGTCGGGATGTTCAGGCCCGAGATGTCGGCGTCGGAGATGCCGTCGAGGTGCTTGACCAGGGCCCGGAGGCTGTTGCCGTGGGCGGCGACCAGGACGGTCCTGCCGTCGAGGAGGTCCGGGACGATGTCGTCGTACCAGTACGGCAGCATGCGGACGACGACGTCCTTGAGGCACTCGGTGCGCGGGCGCAGCTCCGGCGGGATCGTCGCGTAGCGCGGGTCGTCGCTCTGCGAGAACTCGGTGCCGTCCTCCAGGGCGGGCGGCGGGGTGTCGTAGGAGCGGCGCCAGAGCATGAACTGCTCCTCGCCGAACTCGGCGAGCGTCTGCGCCTTGTCCTTGCCCTGCAGGGCGCCGTAGTGGCGCTCGTTCAGCCGCCAGGAGCGGTGGACGGGGATCCAGTGGCGGTCCGCGGACTCCAGCGCGAGCTGCGCGGTGCGGATGGCGCGCTTCTGGAGGGAGGTGTGCAGGACATCGGGGAGCAGACCGGCGTCCTTGAGCAGCTCACCGCCGCGGACTGCCTCCTTCTCGCCCTTCTCCGTGAGGTTGACGTCCACCCAGCCGGTGAACAGGTTCTTCGCGTTCCATTCGCTCTCGCCGTGGCGGAGGAGGATCAGCTTGTACGGTGCGTCGGCCATGGGCCCGAGCGTAATCGAACCCGTACGGGCGCTGCGCGGCCGGTCACAGGGCGGACAGGGCGGTCGGGGCGGACGGCCGGGAGCGGACGATTGACGGCAGGCGTCAATTGACTGGCGGACCGGAATCCGGGATTCGTAACGTACGGAAAGCCAGCGGGCCTCTTACCGATGGTGTCCGTTCCGTACTTCCCTGGGGGGATTCCGTATGTCTGTCGCCGGTCTCAGACGGGCCGCACGCGAATCCGTGTCCGGGCTCCCCCGGCAGTTCTGGTGGCTGTGGACCAGCACGCTGGTCAACCGCCTCGGAGGGTTCGTCGCCACGTTCATGGCGCTCTACCTGACCCTGGACCGGGGCTACTCGGCCTCGTACGCCGGTCTGGTCGCCGCGCTGCACGGGCTCGGCGGGGTCGTCTCCTCGCTCGGGGCGGGGGTGATGACAGACCGGCTCGGCCGCCGGCCCACCATGCTCATCGCGCAGACGTCGACGGCCGCGTCCGTGGCCGTGCTCGGATTCATGGTCCATCCGGTGGCGATAGCGGCGGTCGCCTTCGTCGTCGGCATGGCCAGCAACGCGTCGCGGCCCGCCGTGCAGGCGATGATGGCCGACATCGTCCGGCCCGAGGACCGGGTGCGGGCCTTCTCGCTCAACTACTGGGCCATCAACCTCGGCTTCGCCGTCTCGTCGGCCGGTGCCGGGTTCGTCGCCGAGTACAGCTACCTCGCCGGGTTCCTCGGCGAGGCCGCGATGACGCTGGCCTGCGCCGTCGTCGTCTTCATGAAGGTGCCCGAGACGCGGCCGGAGAAGCCGGTGGTGTCCGGACACGCGGTCGACGACGGTGCGGAGGAGGTCCGGCTCTCGACCGTGCTGCGCGACGGGCGGTTCATGAGCGTCGTCGGGCTGTCCTTCGTCATCGCCCTGATCTTCCAGCAGGGGTACGTGGGGCTGCCGGTGGCGATGGGGGCGGACGGGTTCTCCAGCTCCGACTTCGGTACCGCGGTCGCCGTCAACGGGGTGCTGATCGTGGTGCTCCAGATCCCCGTCACCCGCTTCATCCAGCACCGCGATCCGCGCCGGCTGCTCCTCGTGTCGTCGCTGCTGGCGGGATACGGATTCGGGCTGACCGCGTTCGCCGGGTCGGTCGCGGTCTACGCGCTGACCATCTGCGTCTGGACGGTCGCCGAGATCGTCAACTCGCCGATCCAGAGCAGTCTGGTCGTCCGGCTGTCGCCCGCCCGGGGCCGTGGCCGCTACCAGGGCATGTACACGATGTCGTGGTCCGCCGCCGCGCTGATCGCGCCGCTGATGTCGGGCCTGGTGATCGACCGCTTCGGGGCGCAGTGGCTGTGGGGCGCGTGCGCCGTCCTGGGGACCGGGGCCGCGCTGGGGTACTGGCTGCTGATGCGGAACCTGCCGGGGGCGGACGCGGTGGCGTCCGAGGGGAGCCGGGTCGCGGAGAGCGGCGGGGGAGAGCCCGCTTCCGGAGCCGAGGCCGCCGTCGAGCGGGCGGGCCTCTGAGAGCCGCCGCACCGCACACGGCGGCGCCCCGCGCGGAGCGGATCGGCTCCGCGCGGGGCACCGCCGGTATTCCGCGGCGGCCCGTCAGCCGGAGCAGCCACCGCACTGGCACGGGGCACCGGACTGGCAGCCGCAGCCGCAGCCCGAGCCGCAGCCGCAGGCGCCGAGCAGGGTCAGGTGCACCACTTCGGCGGGTGCCTCCTGCTGGGGGTCGGTAGTGGGGGAATCGGCCATGGTTCCTCCTCAAGGCGTACGACAGGGCCGTACGCCGCAACGACGCGCGTACGACCGGGGCGTACGGACAAGGCGTGCCGCCCCACCCCATTTCATGCCCACCCCGGCGGGCGCATCAACGGCGCACACGCGCAGAGACATTTGTGCGACCGGATGCGCCCACGCACGCCCATGCGCGCGGCGCGATGACGCGATTACGCGCCCTCCACCGTCGTCTGCTGCTGGATCTCGTCGGCGTGCTCGCCCGTCACCAGGTAGACGACCCGCTTGGCGACCGACACCGCGTGGTCCGCGAAGCGCTCGTAGTATCGGCCGAGCAGGGTCACGTCGACGGCGGTCTCGATGCCGTGCTTCCAGCGGTCGTCCATCAGGTGCTGGAACAGCGTGCGGTGCAGCAGGTCCATCTCGTCGTCGTCCTGCTCCAGCTGGAGCGCCAGATCGACGTCCTTGGTGATGATCACCTCGGCGGCCTTGGCCATCAGGCGCTGCGCCAGCTGCCCCATCTCCAGGATGGTGGCGTGCAGGTCGTGCGGCACCGCCGACTGCGGGAACCGCAGCCGGGTCAGCTTGGCGACGTGCTGGGCGAGGTCGCCCGAGCGCTCCAGGTCGGCACTCATCCGCAGGGAGGTGACCACGATGCGCAGATCCGTCGCCACGGGCTGCTGACGCGCGAGCAGGGCGATGGCCCGCGCCTCCAGGTCGTGCTGAAGGTCGTCGACCTTCTGGTCGGCGGCGATCACGCTCTCCGCGAGCTTGAGATCGGCATCGAGCATGGACGTCGTCGCCCGGCCGATCGCCGACCCGACGAGACGGGCCATCTCGACCAGCCCTTCGCCGATCGAGTCGAGTTCCTCGTGGTACGCGTCACGCATGGAAGTCCCTCTCCAGTCCTCTTCTTAAGGCCGGGGCCAGGTTCGAACCCCACGCTGCCACCCTGAGTGGCGTACGCGTCGGCTTCCGGCCGCCCAAGTGAACCAACCCTTGCTCCTCGGTGAACTCTGGGCGACGAGTGTTCGGATACGCACCCGGATGGCTGGGAGAGTCCTCCCGGACCCGCATAACCTTGACGTATGGACGTGAACGCGGCAGTCGCCGCAGCTGCGGCGATCGGCGGTGCGTGTACCGGCGTGATCGCCATGCTTGCGTTCCGCTGGAGCGAGCGCGACCAGAAGAAGCCGACGCGAACCTCCATGCGGCCCGACAGCAACGCACCCCTGCCGCCCGGGGTGGACACGGTCCTGTCCGTGCTCAGCTCCTCGGCGGTCGTGCTCGACGAGAGCGACAGCGTGGTCAAGGCCAGCTCCGCCGCCTATGCGCTGGGACTGGTCAGGGGCGGACGGCTCGCCGTCGACGCGATGCTGAACATGGCCAGGGACACCCGCCGGGACGGAGAGATACGCCAGGTCGAACTGGACCTTCCCCGGCGCGGTACGGGCCGGGGCGAGGCCCTCGCGGTCTCCGCCCGGGTCGCCCCGCTCGGCTCCCGGCTGGTGCTCCTGCTGGTCGAGGACCTCACCGAGGCCCGCCGGATAGAAGCGGTACGGCGCGACTTCGTCGCCAATGTCAGCCATGAGCTCAAGACCCCGGTCGGCGCGCTCTCGCTGCTCTCCGAGGCCGTGATGGACGCCTCCGACGACCCGGAGGCGGTGGAACGGTTCGCGGGCCGGATGCAGATCGAGGCCACCCGGCTGACCAACCTCGTACAGGAGATCATCGACCTCTCGCGGGTGCAGAACGACGACCCGCTGGAGGACGCGGAGCCGGTCCGGGTGGACGAGCTGGTGGCCGAGGCCATCGACCGCTGCCGACAGCAGGCCGGCTCGAAGCAGATCACCATGGCGGCGGGCGGCACCGCGCAGCTCCGTATCTGGGGCAACCGCGGCCAGCTCGCCGCGGCGCTCGGCAACCTCGTCGAGAACGCCGTCAACTACAGCCCCGCCCGCACCCGAGTGGGCATCGCCGCCAGGCGACTGTCCGTGCCCGGCGGGGACCAGATCGAGATAGCCGTGACCGACCAGGGCATCGGCATCTCGGAGAAGGACCGCGAGCGGGTCTTCGAACGCTTCTACCGCGTCGACCCGGCCCGCTCACGGGCCACCGGTGGCACCGGCCTCGGCCTCGCCATCGTGAAGCACGTGGCCGCCTCGCACGGCGGGGAGGTCACCGTCTGGAGCTCGGAGGGCCAGGGCTCCACCTTCACCCTGCGGCTGCCCGAAGCGGGCTCCGTACGGGAACGGGACCGCAGCTCGGGC
This sequence comes from Streptomyces sp. NBC_00984, assembly GCF_045162475.1. Classification (NCBI taxonomy): domain Bacteria; kingdom Bacillati; phylum Actinomycetota; class Actinomycetes; order Kitasatosporales; family Streptomycetaceae; genus Streptomyces; species Streptomyces sp. NBC_00984. The sequence goes on along the minus strand of NZ_CP108734.1, from coordinate 4,125,457 downwards.
GGACCGCCCGTCGTCAACGGCGACGAGGGCAGCCGTGGACCCGCTCACCCCGAAACCCTTGAACCATTCCCTGCCCCGGAGGTCCTTCCGTGACCCGAGTGCTCGTCGTCGAGGATGAGGAATCCTTCAGCGACGCCCTGTCCTACATGCTCCGCAAGGAAGGCTTCGAGGTCGCCATCGCGGCCACGGGCCCGGACGGGTTGGACGAGTTCGAGCGCAACGGCGCCGACCTCGTGCTGCTCGACCTGATGCTGCCGGGCCTGCCCGGCACGGAGGTCTGCCGTCAGCTGCGCAGCAGGTCCAATGTCCCCGTGATCATGGTCACGGCGAAGGACAGCGAGATCGACAAGGTCGTCGGCCTGGAAATAGGAGCCGACGACTACGTGACCAAGCCGTTCTCCTCGCGGGAGCTGGTCGCCCGCATCCGCGCGGTGCTGCGCCGCCGCGGCGAGCCGGAGGAGGTCACGCCGGCCGCCCTGGAGGCGGGCCCGGTCCGGATGGACGTGGACCGTCACGTCGTCACGGTCGCCGGCGGCAAGGTCGACCTCCCGCTCAAGGAGTTCGACCTGCTGGAGATGCTGCTGCGCAACGCGGGCCGGGTCCTGACCCGCATGCAGCTGATCGACCGGGTGTGGGGCGCGGACTACGTGGGCGACACCAAGACCCTCGACGTCCACGTCAAGCGGCTGCGCGCCAAGATCGAACCCGACCCGGGCGCTCCGCGCTTCCTGGTGACGGTGCGGGGCCTGGGGTACAAGTTCGAGCCGTAAACCGTCAGGTACGCGAACGGCGGAGGGCGCCTCCCTTTCGGGGGCGCCCTCCGCCGTTCGCGTGTCCGCGCGTCGCTGTCCCGCGTGCGGTCAGCGGGCCTCGGTCGAGGCGGACGCGGCGTCGGTCGGGTCGGCCGTGTCGCTCGCCGAATCCGCCGGAGCGCCGCCCGGCGCCCCGGCGGTCGCGGAACCGGTCGGCGTCGCCCCGGGCGACTTCTTCGGCGCCGGCAGCGTGCTCGGGCCGGAGTCCGTGAAGTAGCTCGTCGCCGGCACGACGAACACGCCGAGCGGGATCTCGCCGGTCGAGCTGAACTTGAAGACGACGGGCTGCACATTGCCCGCCTGGGCGGCCTCGCGGCCGTTCTCGATCACGGCGGAGGCGTTGCCCTTGCCGCCGAGGACCACCGAGCCGCCGGCCGGGACCACGACCGGTCCGGCGCCCTTGGCGGCGTGCAGCTGCACCGAGGCGCTCGAACCCGGCAGCGTGACGGCCTCCAGGGTCTGCGCCTTCGTGCCGTTGTTGAACAGCGTCGCGGCGACGACGGCCGGGCCCTCGGCGGTGCGCTCGGGCTGGGTGACGACGTTCGCGTTCTGGACGCTGATGTCACCGATGGTGGTGGCAGCGGTGTCCGGCCTGACCTTGAGCGTCGCTGCGTCATTGCCCGCACCGCACGCGGCGAGCGAGGCGATCGAGAACACGATGGCTGTGGCGGCGAGGGCGCCGTGTCGAAGGCTGCGGCTCACGGCGGCGGCAACTCCTTGAACGTGTCGGACTGCGGACGGGAGGGGAGCGACGTAAAGCCGCCCTAAGGGTGTGTCAGCGGCCTTAGGCTACCGAGCCGCCCCGCCCGCCCCGCACCCGACCCGCCCCTAGGGCCTGTCCGACCCTGATCCGCCGGACAGGCCCTAGGTGTATTGCCCTGTGAGGTTGGGGACGCGGCTGGCGGGTGGTTTGCCTTTGAGTGCGGTGTGTCCGCGGTGGTGATTGTAGGTGTGGAGCCATCGGGGGTAGGCGTCGCGTCGTTCGGCCTCGGAGCGGTAGGTCGTCGCGTAGGCCCACTCGTCGAGCAGGGTGCGGTTGAAGCGTTCGACCTTGCCGTTGGTCTGGGGCCGGTAAGGGCGGGTCCGCTTGTGCGCGATGCCGGCCGCTGCGAGGGTGTCGCGCCAGGCGTGTGATTTGTAGCAGGCTCCGTTGTCGGTCAGGACCCGTTCGACGGTGATGCCGCATGAGGTGAAGAACTGCTGGGCCCGGGTCCAGAAGGCGGTGGCGGTCTCCTTGCGTTCGTCACCGTGGATCTCGCTGTAGGCGAGGCGGGAGTGGTCGTCGACGGCGGTGTGGATGTAGCTGTAGCCGGCGTTCGCCCGGTTCTTGCGGCCCGCGGGCCGGCCGAGGGCTCTGTGTCCGCCGCCGTCGGGGATGTTGCCGAGTTTCTTGATGTCGACGTGGACGAGTTCGCCGGGCCGGTCGCGTTCGTAGCGGCGTATGACGCGGCCGGTGGCCCGGTCGAGATGGGTGAGGCGGGCCAGGCGGTAGCGGGTCAGGACGCGGTGCACGGTGGAGGGCACCAGCCCGAGCAGGTGCGCGATGCGGGCCGGTCCCCACCGGCGCAGGACGCGGACCTTGATGATCCGGCGTTCGGTGCGGGTCGGGGTGCGGCGCGGGCTGGTGTGCGGGCGGGAGGAACGGTCGGTCATGCCCGCCTCGCCGAACAGCCGGTACCGGTCCGCCCAGCGTTGGGCCGTGGTCGGTGAGACCTGGAAGCGTTCGGCGGCCCGGCGAAGCGGCCAGCCGTCCTCAACCACGCAGCGGGCCAGGCGCAGGCGTCCGGTCTCGGTCAGGGGTGCATTACGGTGGGGCACGAGGGCCTTTCAGTTGGTGTAGACGTCGCAATCCACACCGAACCGGAAGGCCCTCACCCGTTCAAGATCCCTCAACCGAGACCTGCATCACCCGTCCACAACCTCCCGGGACAGAACACCTAGGGCTGTCCCGTAATCCCCGGCGGGCGTGCGGGCCGGGCCCGCGGGCCCGGCAAAGGCCTGTGGGCCGCGCATGCCGAAACGGCTCGACACATGCCGTTCACATATCGCCGGTGATCAATTCATGGGGCGTGGCGCATTCCGTGCGCATAACCGATCACGCCGGGCCGTTGATCAATTCCATTGATCAACGGCACTTACCACCGTACGGGTGATCGATCTCCGAACGGAGTACGGAAAGTTCATCATCTGGAACCCGGCAAAACGGGACGTTCGGCCCCTTCATGGGGTGGTTCAGATGTGTGAGACGTGTGTGTTTCGCCCTGCCCGCACAACGGCTCCGACCTGCGAATACCGTCCCCCGCGAGCCTTCCGCAGCACGTGCGTGTCGCTGTTGTCAAGCCCCGAGATATGCCCTGACCTGCGAAAACGCCATTCAGGAGATGCGGTTCTCGTGTTACGCTTGATAGCCACGGAAGGGGTACCTGTCACATGACGTTCAAGGTTGGCGACACCGTGGTCTATCCCCATCACGGGGCCGCGCTGATCGAGGCTATCGAAACTCGCCAGATCAAAGGCGTGGACAAGACCTACTTGGTGCTCAAGGTCGCCCAGGGCGACTTGACGGTTCGTGTGCCGGCGGACAATGCGGAGTTCGTGGGTGTGCGCGACGTGGTCGGGCAGGAGGGGCTGGACCGGGTCTTCGAGGTGCTTCGCGCACCGTATGCCGAAGAGCCGACGAACTGGTCCCGGCGCTACAAGGCAAATCTCGAGAAGCTCGCCTCCGGCGATGTCATCAAGGTCGCCGAAGTGGTCCGCGACCTGTGGCGTCGTGAGCGCGAGCGTGGACTCTCCGCAGGTGAGAAGCGCATGCTCGCCAAGGCTCGCCAGATTCTGGTGAGCGAGCTCGCTCTCGCGGAGAACACGAACGAAGACAAGGCCGAGGCTCTGCTCGACGAGGTTCTCGCGTCCTGAACCGGCTCGTGCCGGTCGTAATCAATGTGCCGCGGTGCCCGCTGACAACCGTATTCACGGTATGTCGTCGGGCGCCGCGGCATGTCCATATCAGGCCGCGGCATGTCTGGATTTCTGCGCAGCCTGTCCGGATTACGTCCCGACTCACCGATGCGTTGGCTTCATCGGTGATACCCCCGATACGTTGCTCGCGATCTTGTGCAGCCGATCCCGAGCGACCGGTGCGGCTTGTCCGACTTCGACCGGGTGTCACGGAAAGGGCCCGGTCGAGTCATGGCATGGCGCCCGGCTCGCTTGTGGCCATACCCATGTCGGCCGTGGAAACAAACATGCCGAAGCTTCGGAGTGCAACCGATGTCTGATCAATCGCGTCCGTACCGCACCGCCGCCGTGATTCCCGCGGCCGGTCGCGGTGTACGGCTCGGTCCGGGCGCCCCCAAGGCGCTCCGCGCGCTGGGCGGGACGCCCATGCTCATCCACGCGGTTCGGGCCATGGCGGCGTCCCGCGCCGTCTCCCTGGTCGTCGTCGTCGCACCGCCGGACGGCGCCCCCGAGGTCAAGAACCTGCTCGACGAGCACGCCCTGCCCGAGCGCACCGACTACCTCGTCGTGCCCGGCGGCGACACCCGCCAGGAGTCCGTGCGGCTCGGCCTCGACGCGCTGCCGGCGGACATCTCCGTCGTCCTCGTCCATGACGCGGCGCGCCCGCTGGTGCCCGTCGACACGGTGGACGCGGTGATCGAGGCGGTACGGGACGGGGCGCCCGCCGTCGTCCCCGCGCTGCCGCTGGCCGACACCGTCAAGGAGGTCGAGCCCGGTGCGCCGGGGGAGCCGGAGCCGGTGCTCGGGACGCCCGTGCGGGCCAGGCTGCGTGCGGTGCAGACCCCGCAGGGCTTCGACCGCGACACGCTCGTACGGGCCCACACCGCCGTCGCCGTCAGCGGCGAGGGCGTCACGGACGACGCGGGCATGGTGGAGCAGCTCGGGGCGCCCGTCGTGGTCGTACCCGGGCACGAAGAGGCGTTCAAGGTGACCCGGCCGCTGGATCTGGTGCTGGCCGAGGCGGTACTCGCACGCAGGAGGGCGAACGATGGCTTCTGAGGAACGGACCGGGCCCGTGATCCCGCAGGTCGGGATCGGCACCGACATCCACGCCTTCGAAGAGGGCCGCGAGCTGTGGTGCGCGGGGCTGCTGTGGGAGGGCGAAGGGCCTGGTCTGGCCGGGCACTCGGACGCCGACGTCGTCGCGCACGCCGCGTGCAACGCGCTCTTCTCGGCCGCCGGGCTCGGCGACCTCGGGCAGCACTTCGGCACCGGGCGGCCCGAGTGGTCCGGCGCCGCCGGTGTGACCCTGCTGACCGAGGCGGCGCGGATCGTGCGGGCCGAGGGCTTCGAGATCGGCAATGTCGCCGTCCAGGTCGTCGGCGTAAGGCCGAAGATCGGCAAGCGGCGCGACGAGGCGCAGAAGGTGCTTTCGGCCGCCGTGGGGGCGCCCGTCTCGCTCTCCGCCGCCACCTCCGACGGGCTCGGCTTCACCGGGCGGGGCGAGGGCATCGCCGGGCTCGCGACCGCGCTGGTCTACCGCACCGGCTGACCCCGGCACGGCCCTGACCTGCCGGTACTCCGGGGCCAGACCTTGTTGCACATCGCTTGCACGTACGCTGGTGCGGCAAGCGATGTGGTGTACGAGGACGGCGGGCCCGCGAATGAGCACGATGCCCCAGGCGCAGGCGGCGGCCGGAACCGGGTACGTACTGCGCACCACCACCCCCGCCGACCTCGGCGGTGCGCGGGCCGTGATGCTCGACACCGTCTACCGCGACCTGAGGTCCGGCTACGTACCGCGCCGGCACGCCGACATCATCGATCCCGACACCGCCTGTCTGCGCCCCGACCGCTGCACCCTGCTGGTCGTCGAGTGCGAGGGGGAGATCGTCGCCACCGGTGCGGTGCGCGACCGCGGACCCCAGGCGCCCGGCCCGGTCCGATGGGCCGCGCTCGCCGCCGTGCCGCTCGCGGGTGCCGCGCTCGCCCTGACCCTTCCGGTGGGCAGGACCGGGAAGCGGGAGCGGCGGGACGTGGTTGGGGTACGGGTGGAGGCATCACCGACCCCACCAGGAGGACGTACGCCATGACCGCCGCACTCTCCGCAGAGCTCAAAGCGCTTCTCGACACCCCCGTCTTCGTCACCGTCGTCACCGTCCAGCCCGACGGCAGCCCCCAGGCCTCCCCGGTCTGGGCCAAGCGCGACGGCGACGACGTGCTCATCTCGACGGCGGTGGGCCGCCGCAAGGAGCAGAACCTGAACCGTGACCCGCGGGTCTCCGTCGTCGTGCAGCCCTTCGCCGCCCCGTACACGTACGCCGAGATCCGCGGCACCGCCGCCCTGACCACCGAGGGCGCCGAGGAGCTCATGGACGAGCTGTCCGTGAAGTACACCGGCAAGAAGTTCGCGGAGTTCAACCCCTCGGCCGCCGCCGACGACGCCGAACGCGTGGTCGTCCGGATCACCCCGCGCAAGGTCGTCGGAAGCATCTGAGGCGCCCCCGCGGTCACAAACTTGTCCCCCGCGATCCCCAAGGGGTCGCGGGGCACTGGTGCGCGCCCACTACCCTTGAGGCGTGACTATTCGCCTGTACGACACCAGCGCCCGGCAGATCCGTGACTTCGTACCGCTCACAGCGGGCTGTGTCTCGATCTACCTCTGTGGCGCGACCGTCCAGGCAGCCCCGCACATCGGGCACATCCGGTCCGGGCTGAACTTCGACATCATGCGCCGCTGGTTCGAGTACCGCGGCTACGACGTCACGTTCGTCCGGAACGTCACCGACATCGACGACAAGATCATCGCGAAGTCCGCGGAACAGGGCCGCCCCTGGTGGGCCATCGGCTACGAGAACGAGCGGGCGTTCAACGCCGGCTACGACGCGCTCGGCTGCCTCCCGGTCACCTACGAACCCCGTGCCACCGGCCACATCCCCGAGATGATCGAGATGATGCGCGGCCTGATCGAACGCGGTCATGCCTACGCGGCCGACGGCAACGTCTACTTCGACGTGCGCTCGTTCCCCGGCTACCTGGAGCTGTCCAACCAGGACCTGGACGATCTGCGCCAGCCGTCCGGCGACGGCGAGACCGGCAAGCGCGACCAGCGCGACTTCGCCATGTGGAAGGCGTCCAAGCCGGGCGAGCCCAGCTGGGAGACCCCCTGGGGCCGCGGCCGCCCCGGCTGGCACCTGGAGTGCTCCGCCATGGCGCACAAGTACCTCGGCACCGCCTTCGACATCCACGGCGGCGGCATCGACCTGATCTTCCCGCACCACGAGAACGAGATCGCCCAGGCCAAGGCGTACGGCGACGAGTTCGCGAAGTACTGGGTGCACAACGGCTGGGTCACCATGGCCGGCGAGAAGATGTCGAAGTCGCTGGGCAACTCGGTGCTGGTCAGCGAGATGGTCAAGGCATGGCGCCCGATCGTGCTGCGCTACTACCTAGGCACCCCGCACTACCGGTCGATGATCGAGTACAGCGAGGAGGCCCTGCGCGAGGCCGAGTCCGCGTTCGCGCGGATCGAGGGCTTCGTCCAGCGCGTCACCGAGAAGGCGGGCGAGACGGTCGAGCCCGCCGCCGAGGTGCCGCCGGCCTTCGCCGAGGCGATGGACGACGACCTGGGCGTCCCGCAGGCCCTCGCGATCGTCCACACCACGGTCCGCCAGGGCAACTCCGCACTGGCCGCCGACGACAAGGAAGCGGCGGTCGCCCGGCTCGCGGAGGTCCGCGCGATGCTCGGCGTCCTCGGCCTCGACCCGCTCGACGAGCACTGGGCGGGCGAGAGCGACCGCGGCGACGATCTGCACGGCGTCGTCGACACCCTCGTACGTCTCGTGCTCGACCAGCGCCAGTCGGCCCGCGAGCGCAAGGACTGGCCCGCCGCCGACGCCATCCGCGACCAGCTCAACCAGTCCGGACTCGTCATCGAGGACAGCCCCACCGGACCACGGTGGACACTCGGCCCGCGCCAGTAGTCCCCACCATGTGCCGCCCGGCGTTCCGGGCGGCACACTTTCACTTATACGCACGCACGTCTGAAGCAACGAAACAGGTAGGTCATGGCCGGGAACAGCCAGCGCAGGAACCGCCGCACGTCCAACAAGAAGGGCATGCAGGTCGGCAGCGGTGGCCAGCGACGCCGTGGTCTCGAAGGCAAGGGACCGACGCCGCCCGCCGAGGCCCGTAAGAAGCACAAGAAGAACCGCATCGCGACCGCCAAGGCCAAGCAGGCCGCCAACCGCCGCCCCGCCCCCCGGCGCGGCGGCGTCAAGGGCACGTCCGAGATGGTCGTCGGCCGCAACCCGGTCTACGAGGCCCTGCGCGACGGCGTCCCGGCGACGACCCTGTACGTCCAGCAGTACATCGACAACGACGAGCGCGTCCGCGAGGCGCTCCAGCTCGCCGGCGCGCGCGGCAACATCAACCTGATGGAGGCCCCGCGCCCCGAGCTGGACCGGATGACGAACGGCCTGAACCACCAGGGCCTCGTCCTCCAGGTCCCGCCGTACGAGTACGCACACCCGGAGGACCTCACCGCCGCCGCGTACGACAACGGCGAGGACCCGCTGATCGTCGCCCTCGACGGCGTCACCGACCCGCGCAACCTGGGCGCGATCGTCCGCTCCGTCTCCGCGTTCGGCGGCCACGGCGTGGTCGTGCCCGAGCGGCGCGCGGCCGGGATGACGGCGGGCGCCTGGAAGTCCTCGGCCGGCACGGCGGCCCGTACGCCGGTCTCCCGCGTCACGAACCTGACCCGGGCCCTGGAGGGCTACCAGAAGGCCGGCCTCACGGTCGTCGGCCTCGCCGCCGACGGCGAGCACACCGTCGAGGACCTGGCGGAGCTCGCCGGACCCGTCGTCATCGTCATCGGCAGCGAGGGCAAGGGCCTCGGCCGCCTCGTCGGCGAGACCTGCGACTACCGGGTCCGCATCTCGATGCCGGGCGGCGCGGAGTCGCTGAACGCCGGTGTCGCGGCCGGGATCGTCCTGTACGAGGTCGCGCGGCGCCGGGCCTGAAGTCCACCCGGCCGGGGGGCGGCCGACCGGGGCCTGTCGCCGGACAGGCCCCCGGCGCCCCCGCCGGACCCCATTGACGGGCCTCGGACACATCGGGCCTGTCAAGGCAGTGTCCTAAACACACATCACTCGGTTAGATGAGTGTGGACACCAGAACGCCTCGGTTCGACGAACAACCCGCCCTGAGCATGGCCAAGGTGGACTGCGACCCTGCGCAGGTCATCGTCAACCACGCCAGCTTCCGGGTGCAGCTCGCCCCCGGCCAGCGCCCGCGGCTGCGCGGTCTGGCCCCCGCCGGCGCGCCCAGGATCCCCGCCATGAGCGGCGCAGGAGCGGCCCGCGGCAGGCGCTCGCCCGTCGTGTGGAGCGGCAGGTCCGCCCCCGGCGACCCCGGCGCCACCGGGCTCCTCCAGGCCGTACGGAACTCCGCCGCGGGCCGCCCGGCCGCCGGGTTCGACTCCTACGGCCCCTACGCGCCCCCGGAATTCGACGGCGGACACGGCACGGGCGGCACCCAGGTCATCGATCTCCTCGAAGAGACCCAGCCCACCCCCGTCATCACCGCCCCCCACCAGCCGGGCCGCTACGACAACGGACCCCTGCTGCCGCCCATGCGCCGGGCGGTCGGCGCCTACGACTCCGCCGACAGCGGCCCGTACCCGCAAGCGGCGTACGACGAGGACGGCTTCGACGAGGACGGCTTCGACGAGGAGACCGGGGACCGGAGCGGGCGCCAGGACAGCGACTCCGTACGCCACGCGTACTACCCCGGCCGCCGGATGAACCTCGGCGTCGTGCTGCTGCCGCTGCGGGTCTTCCTCGGCTTCATCTCCATCTACGCCGGCATGGGCAAGCTCTGCGACCCCGTCTACTTCGACGGCGGCGAACGCGGCTCCATGGTCAAGTGGCTGACCTCGCTGCACCCCTGGGCGCTGGCCGAGCCGCTGCGCGACTTCGCGCTCTCCCACCCCGTCGGCGCCGGACTCAGCGTCGCCTTCCTCCAGGTCGTCGTCGGCGTCCTCACCGTCCTCGGCCTCTGGCAGCGGGTCGCCGCCTCGGTCGGCGCGCTGCTGTCCGCCGCGCTGCTGGTCACCGTGAGCTGGCGCACTGTCGCCGTCTACGACGCGCCCGACATCATCTACCTCGCCGCCTGGAGCCCGCTGATCATCGCGGGCGCGCCGGTCTACTCCGTCGACGGACGGCTCGCCGGTGAGGCCTGGCGCAGGCTCGGCCCGCGCTCGGCGATCTGGGACCTGCGCCGCCGGGTGCTGCGCCGGGGCGCCCTCGTCGCCGCCGTCGTCGTCGGCCTCACCCTTCTCGTGGGCTCCGTGCTCGGCGGCGCGGTCCGCTCCTCCGGGGTCGTCACCGTGCCCGGCCCGAACGGCGACCCGACCAACCAGCTCCCCGGCTCCCCGCTCCCGCAGGAATCCCACAGCGGCCGGGCCTCGCACACGCCGGAGGGCCGGCGCCCCTCGCCGACCCGGAGCGGCGCCGCCACGACGCCCTCCACCGCGCCGTCCACGCCCGCCGCGGGCACCGTCCGCGAGTCCGGCCAGGCGGCCGGTGCCGGACAGCCCAGCCAGACCCAGGGCACCGGCCGGCAGACCCCGCAGCAGACGGCCCCGCAGCAGCCCCCGTCCAGCAGCTCCGGCCCGTCGTCCTCCGGCACCACCGGCACGGGCGGCGGTTCCACCGGCGGCTCGGACGGCGGCGACTCCACCGGCGGCACTTCCGGCGGCGGGCAAAACCCCATCGGCGGCCTGCTCGGCTGAGCCGCCGGGCCGGCGCCGGCACGCGACGAAGGGGCGGTCACCGGATTCGTACCGGTGACAGCCCCTTCGTCGTACGCCCGGGTTCGTCGTACGCCCGGGGCTCCGCTACTGCCCGTCGAGCTCCTTGGCGGCCTCGGTGAGGTCCTTCGCCGTGTCGATGGCCCGCCAGTACGCGCCGTGCGGGAGCGGGTACCCGGCCAGCCTGCGCTCGCGGGCCAGCCGGGGGAACGTCGTCCGCTCGTGGTCGCCCCGGTCCGGCAGCAGCGTCGTGAACTCCGGGGAGAAGACGTACACACCGGCGTTGATCAGATACGGCGAGGGCGGCGACTCGATGAAGTCGGTGATGTGCCCGAACGCGTCCGTCTCCACGGCACCCCACGGGATACGGGGACGGGCCAGGGCCAGCGTCGCGGTCGCGTCGCGTTCGGTGTGGAACGCGGCCATCTCGCGCAGGGAGAAGCGCGTCCAGATGTCGCCGTTGGTGGCGTACCAGGGCTGGTCGGGGTCGGGCAGCCGGGCGGCGGCGTACTTCAGCCCGCCACCGCGGCCCAGCGGCTCGGACTCCACGACGGTCGTCACGCGCAGCGGCAGCACCGCCGAGTCCAGCCACTCCTGCAGCACCTCGGCCAGATGACCGCACGACACCACGGCGTCGGTCACGCCTTCGGCGGCCAGCCAGGAAAGCTGATGGCCGATGATCGGAGTCCCGGTGCCCGGGATCTCGACCATCGGCTTGGGGCGGTCATCGGTGTACGGGCGCAGCCGCGATCCCTGGCCACCCGCCAGGATCACGGCCTGCGTCGGATACGTATGCATGCCAGGCACGATATGCGGTGCCCGGCACGGCCGGTCAGCTGAACCGGGCGACGCCCGAGGCGAAGGACGTGTCGCAGACGGGACGCGAGAACCGGTGGGCGTGCGTGGGGCCGTACTTCTCGACGGCGGCGCGGCCCAGCGCCCTGGCGATCGACATGCAGTGCCGGGCGAGCGAGGGGCGGCCCTCGACGGAGCGCTGGAGGTCGGTGAGCGCGACACCCGGGTCCTTCTCCTGGAGCTCCAGGAGAAGCCGGTCACGGAGGGCGTCCTGCGGGGTGCGCGTCTTGGCGCGCTTCGAGATGTCGTGGGCCGACGCGGTCAGGACCTGCGGCTCGGAGTTGTGCGCTGCCCACGGCACGCTGGTGACGGCGAGGGTCCCGGAGAGGACCATCACGACGGGCAGTACGAAGGCGAGGGATCGGCCGATGCGGCGCGCAGTGTGGGTCACGCAGCGAGCGTAGCGGGCAGTAATGATTTGGCGACATTTCGTCACCCTTGAGGGGGATGGTTCGAGGGTGCTTTTCGAATCGGGTGTTGACGAACGGGGGCGAAATGACCGGTGTGCCGGGGAATCCGGCGCCGTACGGATCCAAACCCGCTCGTGCCCCATGGCGCGCGAACGGCCCCGCACGCAGAGGCGGATTCTCGGGGTCCTCGCAACACCTGATGGCCTATGCGGTCGTCAGTAGATCACGCAGGCGCTCGGCTGGGGTTCTCCAGCCGAGCGTTTTGCGTGGTCGGCCGTTGAGTTGCTGAGCGACGTGTTCGAGGTCTGCGGCGCTGTGCACGGACAGGTCGGTGCTCTTGGGGAAGTACTGCCGCAGCAGACCGTTGGTGTTCTCGTTCGATCCGCGCTGCCAGGGGAGTGCGGATCGCAGAAGTAGACCGGTACTCCCGTGGCGACGGTGAACTGCTTGTGCGCGGCCATCTCGCAGCCCTGGTCCCAGGTCAGCGAGCCGCGCAGGTGCGCGGGCAGGGTCTGGATCAAGGGCACCAGCACGTCACGGACCTCCTCGGCGGTGTGTCCGCCGGGCAGATGCCCGAGCATGACGTAGCGGGTGGAACGCTCGACCAACGTCACGATCGCGCTCTCGCTGCGGGGGCCGACGATCAGATCGCCCTCCCAGTGGCCGGGCACCGCCCGGTCCTCGACCTCGGCAGGCCGCTCGGAGATCATCACCATCTCGTCGACGAACCGGCGAGTGCGCTGCTCCGGGCCACGGTGTGGCTTGCGGCGGGTGCGCCCGGTGCGCAGCGCGAGTGCGATCTCGCGCCGCAGCCCGCCACGGGCCTGGACATAGATCGCCTGGTAGACCGTCTCCGGACTCACCCGCATACCCTCGTCGTCGGGGAACTCCATGACCAGAGCGTGACAGATCTGCTCGGGTGACCACTGCTGCTGCAGTCTGCCCGCGACGTACTCGCGCAGCGGACCGTCGTGGGCGAGCTTGGACTGCTTGGGGCGTGCCCGGCTCTTCGCCCAGGCCCGCTGTGCCCGGTGGGGCTGATAGACGCCCTCGACGCAACGGGCATCGATCTCACGTTTGACGGTGGATGCCGGCCGGCCCGGTGCCCGTCCGATCGCCCGCAGTGAGCGGCCCTCACGACGCATGTCGGCGATCAACTCCCGCTCGGCCACCGTCAGGAACCGTGGGTGCAGCTCGGCTTCGACTGCCGCAAGAGAGGGCGCCGACGTGACGGCGACGGTGCTGGTCATGCCCGTTGTGTAGTCGATCCTTCGCCCATCGGGGTGCAGGCGCGCGTTGCCGATCTTCCGGATCCCGCGGTCCCAGTCCTTGGCTGTGCGCTCGTGGACCCCGACCTGCGCCGCGGCATCCCGTCGTCGCACCCCCGACGCGCGAAGCCGGTCGTACTCCGCCCGCCCCGGATGCCCACTGGTGCCCGTCTTCCCACGACCACGGACGCCGGCCTTCCGCGCCCAGCCCGCCGCCGTGTGTCGGCTCACCCCAACCGCCCGAGCAGCACCCGAGACACTCCCGTTCTCCCGGTCCAGCGCCTCGAAGAACCGCGCCTTCAACTCCTCAAAATCCACGATCCCCGCAACTCCCTGAAATCCAGGGTGTTGCGGGGATCGCTAGAACCCGCCGAGATGCGGGGCCGCTGTGGCGCGGGTGTGCGGGGCGTCAGCCGGTGAGACGCTCACCGGTCGACGTCGCGAAGACGTGCAGCTCGTCCGGGCGCGGCACGACGTGGAGCTTGGTGCCCTTCTCCGGGACGGCGCGGCCGCCGACGCGGACGACCAGGTCCTTGTGCTCGCCACCGACCTCGGCGGCGCCGTAGACGAAGCCGTCGGCGCCGAGCTCCTCGACGACGTTGACCGAGACGGCCAGGCCGGCCGGGGCGTCGGCGCTGTCCTTCGACAGGGACTTCGCGGCGGCGCCACCGTGCTCGACGATGTCGAAGTGCTCGGGGCGGATGCCGACCGTGACGGTGGTGTCACCACGGTCCGCGGCGGCGGTGAGCGCCTCGCGGGAGACCGGGACGACGCTGTTGCCGAACTTCACACCGCCGTCGGTGATCGGGACCTCGACCAGGTTCATGGCCGGGGAGCCGATGAAGCCGGCCACGAAGAGGTTCGCCGGCTTGTCGTACATGTTGCGCGGCGAGTCGACCTGCTGGAGCAGACCGTCCTTGAGGACCGCGACCCGGTCACCCATGGTCAGGGCCTCGACCTGGTCGTGCGTGACGTACACGGTCGTGATGCCCAGACGGCGCTGGAGCGAGGCGATCTGCGTACGGGTGGAGACACGGAGCTTGGCGTCGAGGTTCGACAGCGGCTCGTCCATGAGGAAGACCTGCGGCTCACGCACGATGGCACGGCCCATCGCGACACGCTGACGCTGACCACCGGAGAGCGCCTTCGGCTTGCGGTCCAGGTACTCGGTGAGGTCCAGCATCTTGGCGGCCTCTTCGACCTTCGCCCGGATCTCGGTCTTGTTGACCCCGGCGATCTTGAGCGCGAAGCCCATGTTGTCCGCGACCGTCATGTGCGGGTACAGCGCGTAGTTCTGGAACACCATGGCGATGTCCCGGTCCTTCGGGGGCAGGTGCGTGACGTCGCGGTCACCGATGCGGATCGCGCCGCCGTTGACGTCCTCAAGACCCGCGAGCATGCGCAGGGAGGTCGACTTGCCACAACCGGAAGGACCGACGAGGACGAGGAACTCACCGTCCGCGATGTCGATCTCGAGCTGATCCACGGCCGGCTTCGTGGAGCCGGGGTAGACGCGGGACGCCTTGTCGAACGTGACACTGGCCATGCTGGATCTTCTCCTCCACCGGCAGGAACGTGCCGGACGATCCGAGTGCGGGAGTGGTCTGGTCCACTTGGGTGAACCTTCAGCGACGCTACCTGGCCATTTCGAATCTGTCAGTAGTTCGACGGGGAGGAATATCTTCTGACGGGGTGGGGCCGACGCCCGCCCGCCGGGGACCAGAGCGACGCACTTTTGACCTGTGCCACTCGCAACACTTCCTGCTTCGGCGCCCCCGCCGCCCCCGACGCACCCCTGGAGGGCACTCCGGACCGGTCTTACGCAGGCTCCACAGGCTTTACGGCCGACGGCCCGTCGGTCCGTACCGCAGTCCTTCACTCCGTCACGCAGCCGACAGCACGTCTGCCGGCTCCGATGCCTTGATCACCGACGGCGGCATCCGCCAGGGTGGGAGCGCGGAAGCCACCAACCAGTACAGCCGCATGCCCTCTTCCCGGAGGTTGCGCGCCGCATTCACGTCCCGGTCATGCACCGCACCGCACTCCGTGCATGTCCACTCCCGCACGGACACATCGAGCGACGGCCCCTTCGCTCGGCAGCCGGAACACCGACGCGTCGACGGAAAGAAGCGGTCCACGATCACCAGCGTCCGTCCGTACCAGGCGCACTTGTAGCGCAGCTGCCAGCATGTCTCTGCGTACGTCGCTGATCTGCGCGTACAACCGGGCGATGCGCTCCCGGGCCTTCTCCCGGTTCTTCGATCCCTTCTCCTTGCGGTGCAGCCCCCGCTGCAGCCGCGCCAGCTCCTCCCCGTACTTCTTCATCAGCCGCGGATGATCCAGCTTCGTTCCGTCGTCCAGGGTCACCAGCGCAGCGAGCCCCAGATCGATCCCCACCGCTGTCGGCTCGTGCCCGCCCGGTACGAACGCCGCAGGCAGGGGCTGGATCCGCTCCTCCATCAGCACCGCGACGAAATACCGGCCCGCCCGGTCGCGCGTCACCGACAACTTCACCGGTGCCGCCCCGGCCGGTAACGGCCGCGACCACCGCACGTCCAGCGGCACCGTCTGCTTCGCCAGGGTCACCAGACCCGTACCGGGCCGCTCCGGGTCCTCCGACCACCGGAAACCGGTCCGTACGTACGTCGCCGAATCCCGCGACCGGTGTTTCCTCTTCCGCTGCGGATACTTCGCCGACTGCTTGAAGAACCTCGTGAACGCCCCGTCCAGATGCCGCAACGACTGCTGCAACACCGTCGACGACACCTCACGCAGCCAGGACGTCTCAGACGCCTGTCGCCATCCCGTCAACGCCCGGCACGATTCGGCGAACCCCACCGACACCCGATGTCTCTCCCAGGCGCCCGCCCGCAGGGCCAGCCCTTCGTTGTAGACCCAGCGGCAGGCCCCGAAGGTCTTCTCCAGCTGCTCGGTCTGTGACGGGGTCGGGTAGAAGCGGTACCGGTACACGCGCTGTTGTGTACCGGGTTCCTTGGCCCGGCTCTTCACGGCGGTCGCCGCCCGGCCGTGGTGCTTCTTGCGGTCGGCGATGCCAAGGGCCTCACGCTTGATGCGCCCGGCATCGCCGACCGTCACCCGTGGCGGCTGGTCTGCGGTGCCCATCACGCTCCTCTTCCGCCCGATTGTCCGATATCCGGTTTGGTACGTCAGTGTTCTTAACGCATGGGTGCTCGGGCGGTTACGGGGGCGGCGGAACCGCATGGTTCGATGGTGGGGCGCTGTGTAGAGTGAGGGTTCGCGCGCGTAGTTGTCATCGCGTGGGACGCCGCCTTAGCTCAGTTGGCTAGAGCAATTGATTTGTAATCAATAGGTCGTCGGTTCGAGTCCGACAGGCGGCTCAACCCCAGGTCAACGCTTTGTTGACCTGGGATTTTTTATGCGCGGACGGAGCTCGTACGCCCAGCAGGGGGCGCGATCTCGCCGAGGATTCACATGAGGGAACTCGCGCAGCCAGTAGAGCGGGCTGCCCGTGACGTCTCCGCCCTGGACCAGTGACGGGCGCATCCTGGCTCTGAGTCTCCGAGTGGCTGGATTCCAGCTGTCAGCGGAACGTTCCGAAGCGTGCCGCGACCGCCGGCAGCCGGTCCGCGGCCAGGGCGTGTGCGGCGGCCCGGGGGGTGGTGTTCTCGGTTTCGGCGCGGGCCAGTATCCGGTCGACCAGGGCGCGCATCGACCGGCGGGTGTACGCGAACGCCTCGTCGGCGTCGGCGCCGATGTCGCCGAACAGGGTCCACCACCACCAGGCGTTCGTGCCGGAGTTGACGACGACGTCCGGCAGTACGGTGATGCCCCGGGCGGCCAACAGCGTCTCCGCCTCGGGGACCACCGGCATGTTGGCGGCCTCGACGATCCAGCGGGCGGTGATGCCCGCCTGGTTGGCGGCGTCCACGGCGTACGAGACGGCGGCCGGAACCAGTACCTCGGCGTCGGCGGTCAGCCAGGCGTCGGCCGGCAGTTCACGGTCCTCGGCGCGGAGTGCGGCGCGGTCCACGGCGCCGTGGCCGTCGCGGGCGGCGAGCAGCGCCTCGACGTCCAGGCCGTCGGGGTTGGCGACGGTGCCCTTGATGTCGGCGACCGCCACGACGCGCAGTCCGGCGCGGGCCAGGAAGCGGGCGGTGGCGCCGCCCATGGTGCCGAAGCCCTGCACCGCGACGCGGGTGCCCCGGTGGGCGACGCCGGTCCGGTCCAGGGCGGTGAGCACCGATTCGGCGACTCCGCAGCCGCCCACCAGCTCGTCCAGGCCGATGCCGTCCACGTCGATGGCGAACGCGTCGGCGAGGCGCCGCCGGGCGGCTTCCTCGTCGTCGAGGAGCGGGTAGACCGCCTGGATGGAGGAGACCAGGCCCGCCTCGGCGGCGGCCCGGTCGACGAGGTCCTGGGTGAGGCCGAGGTCCTCGCCGGTGGTCCAGAACTGTTCGATGCAGGGGCGTACGGCACGCAGGTAGCGGACGAGGACGCCGTAGGCGGCGGGGTCGCGCGGGTCGCAGTCGATGCCGCCCTTGGCGCCGCCCAACGGGATGTAGCGGCCCTGCGGGTTGTAGTGCAGCACCTCCTTCATCGTCATGCCGCGGGCCAGGCCGGTGACTTCCTCCAGCGTGCAGCCGGCACGCATCCGCAGGCCGCCGCTGGAGACGCCGCGCACCAGTCGGTCGATGACCAGGTGGCCCTGGTGCCCGGTCTCCTGGTCGGTCCAGGTGAGGGAGATCAGGGGGGCGGCCGGCCCGGCGGTGGTCCGCGGGGTCGTGGGGGACGTGGTCATCGGGAGTGCTCCTCGGGGACGGCGATGAGGGTGGGGCCGGGGGTGTCCAGGGCCCGGCGCAGGGCCTCGGCGAGCGCCTCGGGCGAGTCGGCGCGTACGCCGTGGCCGCCGTAGGCGCGGGCCAGGGCGGGCAGGTCGACCGGTGGCAGGTCGACCCCGGTGGGGCGGTCGCCGCGGGACACCATTTCGTCGCGGATCTCGCCGTAGCCGCCGTTGTCGAACACCACGACGGGCAGGGGGAGTCGCAGTTGTACGGCGGTGGCCAGCTCCTGTACGGAGAACTGGAGCCCGCCGTCGCCGCTCAGCGCGACGACCGGCCGGGCGGGGTCCGCGGTCTTGGCGCCGATGGCGGCGGGCAGGGCGTAGCCGAGGGTGCCGAAGCCCGTCGGGTGCAGGTAGCGGCCCTCCGGGGCGACGGGCAGGTGCGGGATCGCGCCGTAGTAGCAGCACTGGGCGCTGTCGGAGGTGAACACCGCGTTCGCGGGGAGCACCGATCCGATCGCCGCCAGGTACGGCAGCAGGTGCGCGTCCTCGCTCCGGGTCTCGGCGTTCCGCTCGTCGCGGAGTGCGACGACGGCGCGGTGGACCTCGTGGTGCGTTTCGGTGGTGGCGATGGTGGCGGCGGCGCCGGGGCGGGTGGCGAGGAGCGAGCGCAGGGTGTGCCGGGCGTCGCCGACCAGGGGGATGCCGGCGGGCGGGCCCGCGTACATCTGCGCCGGATCGATGTCGGCCCGGATCAGGGTGCCGCCGAGCGCGGGCAGGGGCTCCCACAGGTCGGACTCGGCGAGCTCCGTGCCGACGGCGAGCACCACGTCGCGCTCCGCCAGCCAGCGCCGGACGGCCCGGCTGTGCAGCGAGGCGCCGAGCGACAGCGGGTGGGTCTCCGCGACGATGCCCTTGCCGTTGGCCGAGGTCACCACGGGGGCGCCCAGCTCCTCGGCCAGTCGCAGGCACTCGGCGGCGGCTCCGCGCGCTCCGCCGCCGAGCACGATCGCGGGCCGGGCGGCCGAACGCAGCGCCTCGGCGGCTGTCGAGAGCGCGTCCGGGTCCGCCGTCGCGGGGGAGGCCGGCGGGGCGGTCCGTACGGGCCCGGCCGGTTCCACGGCGGTGAGCAGGTCCAGCGGTACCTCGATGTGCACGGGCCGGGGGCGCCGCGTACGGAAGAGGGTGAAGGCGCGGGCGACCGCCACGCCGATCTCCTCGACGGAGGACACCCGGTGGCTGACGGCCGCGACGCCCCGCAGCGCCTCGGTCTGGCTGCGCATCTCGTGCAGCAGGCCGGTCGACTGCCGGGGGTGGCGCAGCGGCATGCCGGGTGAGACGACGAGCAGCGGGACGCTGTCGGAGTAGGCCTGGCCGACGGCGGCCGCGATGTTCAGCAGGGCCGGGCCGGTGGTGGTGATCGCCACGCCGGGCCGTCCGCAGACCCGGGCGTAGGCGTCGGCGGCGTAGCCCGCGCCCTGTTCGTGGCGGGGGTTGAGGTGGCCGATCCGGTAGGCGGCCAGGTGCCGGTAGATCTCCAGGTTGTGGGTGCCGGGGATGCCGAACGCCTGGGTCACACCGTGCGCGGCGAGCGCCCGCACCAGGGCTTCCCCGCCGGTGAGCCCGCCTCGCGGGGGCCGGGCGGGGATGGTCGCGGGTGGTTCCGACATGGTTTCTCCAGGCACTGCGCAGGGCTCCTTACTGAATGAGTAGTCAGTATTTGGAGTGTGGATCGCCCATGTCAATGCGTGCAGATACTGAACATTTGTTCAGTTGTCGGGACGGGGGCCGCCCGGGTCGGCGGCCGGGCCCGCGCGGGCCCGGCCGCCGGTGACGGTGCTCGTGGTCAGTGCGCCCGGGGCGGGAGCCGCAACGCCAGTCCGTCGAGGACGACTTCCAGGCCGTACGTGAACTTGGAGTCGCGGATCTCCTCGGGGGCGGTCTCCGCGGAGGCGGTGAAGGTGCCGGCGAGGTGGTCGTGCTCGGACGCGGCCTGCTGGGCGGCGGGCATGAGGCGGGACATGAAGTCGGCCTCGGTCTCGCCGGAGCGGGCGACGGTGGTGAGCCAGGCCGCCTCGGTGGTGCTCATGCCGATGACGTAGGTCATGACGGTGTCGATCGCGCGGCTCGGCTCGGGGAAGCCGACTGCGGTGAACAGGGCGGCCAGCCGTTCGGAGAACGACATCAGGTTGGGGCCCAGGTAGGCGAGGCCCGCCTGGCCGAGGACCGAGGCCAGCCAGGGGTGGTGCAGGGCGGTCGAGCGGAAGGACCGGGCGGCCTCGGTGGCGGCGGCGCGCCAGTCCGGGCTGTCGGCGGGGGGCACCGTGATCTCGGCGAAGACCTCGTCCACCGCGAGTTCCATCAGCTCGTCCTTGGTCGCGACGTGCCGGTAGAGGGAGGTCGCGCCGGCGTTCAGGCGGGCGCCGAGCTTGCGCATGCTGAGCGCCTCGATGCCGTCGGCGTCCAGCATCACGATCGCCTCGCGGATGATCGCGGCCCGGCTGAGCGCGGGCTGGTCGGGCTCGCGCTGCTGTCGCGTCCACACGGACGGGATCGGGTTGGTCCTGGCTGCCATGACGTCTCCTCCTTGGTGGTGCGCGGAACTCGGGGTGCGCGGAACCCGTGGTGCGTGGAACTCGGCGGTGCCTGGCGCTCGGCGGTGCGTGGAACCCGGAGGTGCGTGGCGCTTGGCGGCAAAGCGAGGTGCGCACACCGTTCGCATCGAGCGTACATGAGGGATGGTTGCGCACGCCGTACTCATCTGCGTACAGTGTTCGCATCGAAGGAACGGTGTGCGCAACCCGAAGGGAAAGTCTCATGGAGACCGTCATGGAGACCCGTAATCCACGCCGCTGGTGGATCCTGATCGTGCTGTGCCTCAGCTCGCTGGTCCTGGTGGTCGACAGCATGGCGCTGACCGTCGGGGTGCCGGCGATGACCGAGGACCTCGGCGCGAGCGCCCAGGACACGCAGTGGATCCTCGACTCCTACATCCTGGTCTTCGCCGGGCTGCTGCTCACCTCCGGCAGCCTCGGCGACCGGTTCGGCCGCCGGAAGATCATGATCATCGGCCTGCTGCTCTTCGGGGCGGCGTCGCTGGCCGCGACCTTCTGCACCAACCCCGGTGAAGTGATCGCCGCCCGGGTCACGATGGGCGTCGGCGGCGCCCTGATCATGCCGTCGACGCTGTCGATCCTCATCACCGTCTTCGACGAGCAGGAACGCAACAAGGCGATGGCGGTGTGGAGTTCGGTGGCGATGCTCGGCCTGGTCGGCAGCCCGGTGCTCGGCGGTGTGCTGATCGACCACTTCTCCTGGCACTCGATCTTCTTCATCAACGTTCCGGTCGTCGCGCTGGCCGTCCTCGCGGGTCTCACCCTCATGCCGGAGTCGAAGGGGCCGTGGCAGAAGGCCGACCCGCTCGGCGCGGTGCTCTCCGCGGCCGGCATGACCGCCCTGGTCTGGTGGATCATCGAGATCCCGCAGCACGGTGCCTTCGGCGGCCGGTCCGCGATCACTCTGGCCGTCGCGGTTGTCGCCCTCGTCGGGTTCGTGGTCTGGGAGAACGTCACCTCCGCACCGATGGTGCCGCTGGTCCTCTTCAAGCACCGCAACTTCAGCGGCGGTTCGCTCTCGCTGACCCTCGTGCAGATCGGCAACGGCGGCCTGCTGCTGGTCTTCACCCAGTACCTGCAGTTCGTGCTCGGCTACTCGCCGGTCAAGGCGGGTCTGGCGTTCGTACCGCTGGCCGTCGCGGCGTTGATCGGCAACTTCGTCGGCACCGGGCTCGCCGCGAAGACCGGCAACCGCATGCTGGTGCTGGCCGGGATGATCGTCATGGCCGCCGCCTTCGGGCTGCTGACCTCCGTCTCGCCCGACAGCGGCTTCACCCTCCCGGCGGTCGCGCTCGGTCTTCTCGGCCTCGGCGCGGGCCTCGCGATGCCGGCCGCGGTCGGCGCGCTGATGGGTACCATCCCGGCGGAGAAGGCGGGCGTCGGCTCGGCCCTCAACGACACCATCCAGCAGGCCGGCACCGCACTCGGCATCGCGATCCTCGGCTCGCTCCTGTCCAGTGGCTTCGCCCGCGAGATGCCCGCCGACGCACCGGAGCAGGCGAAGCGCTCGATCACCGACGCGCTGTCCCTGGCCCACGGTGACACCGGCCTGGTCCGGGCCGCCCGGGAGGCCTTCACCTCCTCGATGTCGACCACCTTCACCATCAGCGCGATCGGCGTCCTGGCCGCCGCCGTCCTGGCCGCCCTGGTCATGCGCGACACGAAGCCCGAGCCCGCCCCGGCCCCGGCGGAGGACGCCGAGCTCGTCGCCTGACCCTCATGCAGAAGGCCGGTGCCCCGGGAGGGCAGCGGCCTTCTACCGTTTCCGGCTCCCGGTCCGGTCGTGCGACCGGGCGACCGTGCGATCCGTTCATGCGACCGGGCGATCCGCTCGGACCACCCGTCACCGTCGGCCGTCATTCGGATGCGTACGCCGGAAGGAGGGAGGGCGGCGGTCGCGGGGCGTGTTACGTCCCGGCGCCGGGACGAGTCCCTACCTTGCCCGCCATGAGGCTGAGAGCCTGTCGGGTGGCCGGTTGATTACGCCGCGATGTAGTCCTCGACGGTGTTGGCTCGTGCGATCTTGCGGTGGGATTCATGGCTCCACCGCAAGGACTGCCCGGCGAGCCGGACGAGCATCAGACGGATCATTGCCACCTTGATCATGGCCTCGGAGGTCGCGGTCAGCCGTTCGTAGTCGCGGGCCAGCCGACGGTTTCGGACCAGCCAGCCGAAACTTCGCTCCACCACCCAGCGGCGGGGCAGGACCTTGAAGCCCTTGACGTCGTCGGTCCGTTTAACGATCTCGACGACGATGTTCCACGCGTCGCGAGCCCACGAAAGCAGCGTGGAATCAACGGAGTTGGCGTATCCGCCGTCGGCCCACACCAGACTGATCGTGCGGAAGCCCACGGCGAGCTGGGCCAGGACGGCGCGG
This sequence comes from Streptomyces sp. NBC_00984, assembly GCF_045162475.1. Classification (NCBI taxonomy): domain Bacteria; kingdom Bacillati; phylum Actinomycetota; class Actinomycetes; order Kitasatosporales; family Streptomycetaceae; genus Streptomyces; species Streptomyces sp. NBC_00984. The sequence continues at coordinate 4,102,589 of NZ_CP108734.1, read as the reverse complement.
CCTCCGGCCCGGTCCTGCACGGACGCGGAGGTGACGGCGACGACCAGCAGCAGGCCCATCGTGTCCACGATCACGTGTCGCTTCCGCCCTGTCGTTCGCTTGCCCGCATCGAATCCACGCGCCTCGCCGCCCTCGCTGGTCTTGATCGACTGGGCGTCGATCACCGCGGCCGACGGCTCGGGATCGCGTCCGGCCCCGATCCGGACCCGGCGGCGGAGCTCGTCGTGGACGCGGTCCCAGGTACCGTCCCGGCGCCACTTGGTGAACCAGCGGTGGGCCGCGTCCCAGGGCATCAGATCGCGCGGAAGCATCCGCCACTGGCAGCCCGACCGCAGCACGTAGAACACCGAGTCGAGCACCAACCGGTCTCCGTACTTGCGCATCCCGCCGCCTTTTCGCAGGTCACGCGCGGGAAGGAGCGGCTTGATGATCTCCCACATCTCATCGGTCAGGCTGGACGGATAGCATGGGCCGCTGACGGCCTCGGAGTTGTCGCACTGGCACACACCACGTGATCATTCCGGGGCCGTCGCCATGCCCCGAAGGCAGATCACGACCGTCACGCATCACGCATGGTCAGCCACCCGACAGGCTCTGAGGGATTTCGGTGCCCCGACCAGGAGTCGTGGCCGGCGTCGTGGACAGAATCGGCTGGGGCGGCTGGCCGCGGGCGGGCTCGGTGTGCTGGGGCTGGTGGCCGCCGGGCTGGGGCTGCCGGGGCAGACGGCCGCCGCGCAGCCCGTGGGCGTACCGCTGGTGGACGAGACGTTCACCGGGGCCGACGCCGTCGCGGGGTTCGAGGCGTTCGGGCCCGCCTGCCTGACGGGTGCGCCCGAGGCCCCGGCGCCCGGTCCCGGCACCCATCCGCTCACCGGCTGCCCGGCCGGCGCGACCGGCCCCGTGCCGCCGAACAATGCCGCGCCGCACGGCTACCTCCGACTGACCGACGCGTCCAACGACCGGTCCGCCGCGGTGCTCTACAACCACGCCCTCCCGGCGAACCAGGGGCTGGTCACGAGGTTCGACCAGTGGCAGTACGGAGGTACGACCAATCCTCCGGCCGACGGCATCTCGTTCTTCCTCATCGACGGCGCCGCGTCGCTGACCTCGCCCGGGGCCTTCGGCGGCAGCCTGGGCTACGCGCAGAAGCTTCCCGATGACGACCCGAACGAGACGTTTCTGCCGGGCGTCAACCGCGGCTACGTGGGTGTCGGCCTGGACGTCCTCGGCAACTACTTCGGTGACTGGGAACACCGCGGCAACGGCTGTGCCACCCGCTCCCCGGCCGGTACGTCCTTCCGGATCCCGGCGCCCGGCGCGAACATGGTGACGCTGCGCGGGCCGGGCGACGGCACCGAGGGCTACTGCTTCCTCGATGCGACGACCAGCAACTTCTCGACGACGGGGCCCTGGCCCTCCACGCTTCCGGGGCAGTTGCAGGGGCCGACCACCTCGGTGCCGCCGGACTCCACCCCGCAGGAGGCCGAAGCGCTGCTGGAGCCGTCGCGCCGCACGGTGACCGTCGAGGTCTCCCCGTCACCGAACCCGGTGATCACGGTCTCGATCGATTTCCACGACGGCAACGGCACCCAGCAGGTGCTGTCGACCCCGGCGCCCCAACCGGTGCCCGACACCTACAAGTTCGGTTTCGCCGCGTCGACCGGACTGTTCACCGACGTGCACCTCATCCGGAACCTCAGCGTCCATCCGGCCGCCGCGCTGCCCCAGCTCAACCTGGTCAAGCAGGTCTCCCGGAATCCGCCGCTGCCGACCCCGCTGACACCGGGCACCAAGGTGCCCTACGAGTACGTGGTGACCAACAGCGGCGGCGTCCCGCTGACGAACGTGACCGTGACCGACGACCGGGTCACCGGCATCATCTGTCCGAAGACCACGCTCGCCGTGGGCGAGACGATGACCTGCACCGGCAGTTACACCGTCACCCAGGCGGACGGCACGGCCGGTTCGGTCACCAACACCGCCGCCGCGCACGGGCAGGCCGACGGCACCCCGGTCCAGTCGCCACCCGACGACGTCACCCTGGAGGTCCGGTCCGGGCCCGGGGTCCGGCTGGAGAAGTCGGCCGACGACACCCGCGTGTACCAGGTCGGCGACGAGGTGACGTACACGTACACCGTCACCAACACCGGCCCCGAGGAGCTGACGGGGCTCTCGGTCGCCGACGACCGGGTGACGGGTGTGACCTGCGATTCGACCACGCTCGCCCCGGCCGGGCAGTCCGGTGACAGCACCACCTGCACCGGCACCTACCGGGTCACGGCCGCCGACGCCAAGCGCGGCGAGGTCGTCAACCGCGCGGTGGCCACGGCCGAGAACGGGACCGTCCGGTCGAACCAGGACCAGGCGCGCATCACCGTCGGGAAGAAGCCGTGCGACGCGAAGCACGACAAGCAGTGCAAGCCCAAGCCCAAGCCGAAGCCGTGCCACGACAAGCACGGCAAGCAGTGCAAGCCGAAGCCGTGCCACGACAAGCATGACAAGCAGTGCAAGCCGAAGCCCAAGCCGTGCCACGGCAAGGACTTCTGCCGCTCGATGTGACACGACCTCCACAGAGCTGACCGAACGAACCACGGGCACCCGCCACCACCCGGTGGCGGGTGCCCGTCCGTTGTTCCGGTCAGTGCCGCCCCGCCAGCCGGTCCGCCACCTTCGCCACCGGGTCCGTGCCGGCCCGCGGCGAGGTGAGTTCGCGGCGGTCGGCGGCGCGGTAGGCGGCGTACATGCCGTGGACGCCGAGCCAGCGGAAGGGTTCCGGCTCCCAGCGGCGGACCTTGTGGCCGACCCAGGGGAGGGTGGTCAGCTCGGTGGGACCCGACTGGCCGGAGTCCTGCTGGATCAGGTCGCGCAGGGTGCGGGCGGCGAGATTGGTGGTGGCGACGCCGGAGCCGACGTAGCCGCCCGCCCAGCCGAGCCCGGTGGAACGGTCGAGGGTGACCGTGGCGCACCAGTCGCGGGGGACACCGAGGACGCCGGACCAGGCGTGGTCGATCCGGGCGCCCGCGGTGCTGGGGAAGAAGCGGACGAGGATGTCGCGGAGGGCCTCGATGGTGGCGGGCTGGGTGCGGCCGTCGTTGTCGGTGCCGGAGCCGTAGCGGTACGGGACGCCCCGGCCGCCGAGCGCGATGCGGTCGTCGGCGGTGCGCTGGGCGTACATGTAGGCGTGGGCCATGTCGCCGAGGGTTTCGCGGCCGTCCCAGCCGATGGTGTCCCAGACCGACGCGGGGAGCGGCTCGGTGGCGATCATCGACGAGTTCATGGGGAGCCAGGTGCGCCGCTGGCCCTTGAGGTTCGCGGTGAAGCCCTCGGTGCAGCGCAGGATGTACGGGGCGCGGACGGTGCCGTACGGGGTGTGCGCGTGCTTGGGCTTGATCTCGGTGACGGGCGTCGACTCGTGGATGGTGACGCCGAGCGCCTCGACGGTCGCGGCGAGCCCCTGGACGAGTTTGACCGGGTGCAGCCGGGCGCCGTGCGGGGTCCAGGTGGAGCCGACGGCTCCGGTGACGTTGACGCGTTCGCAGGTCTCCCGGGCGCCGCGCAGGACGCGGTCCGTCTCGCCGAAGGCGATCTCGACGGAGTGGAAGTCCTTGAGCCTGGCCAGCTGCGCGGGCGTGTAGGCGACTTCGAGGACGCCGCCCTGATGGATGTCGGCGTCGATGTTCTCCTCGGCGGCCACCCGTACGACTTCGTCGACCGTCTCGTTCATCGCCTGCTGGAGCCGGACGGCGGCTTCGTGGCCGTGGAGTTTCGCGTAGCGGTCGCGGCCCGCGATGCCGTTGTACAGCCAGCCGCCGTTGCGCCCGGAGGCGCCGTAGCCGCAGAACTTGGCTTCGAGAACGGTGATGTTGAGGAAGGGGACGGCCTTCTTGAGGTAGTAGGCGGTCCACAGTCCGGTGTATCCGCCGCCGACGATGCAGATGTCGGCGGTGGCGTCGCCCGGCAGGGGCTCCCGGGCGAGAGGGGTGCCTCGGTCCGCGTACCAGAACGATATGCCGCCGTTGACGGTGCTGACGGTGCTCATGTTGCCTCTGCTTTGTCCGGTGTGAAGCCCTGTGTGGAGTGTTGCGTGAAGCGTGGTGCGAGGGTGTGCGCGAGGCCGCGTTTCCTCTGGGGCGGGACGTTACTGCGGAACGGGCGTTTTCGTCCTCTGCCGGGACCAGGCCAGTGGGTAGCAGGCGAGGCCGATGAGCACGGCGGTGAAGTGGCCGAGGTCGGTGAAGGAGCGGCCGGCGATGAGGGGGACGCCGTAGATGACGAGGACGGCGAAGAGGTACACGTACCGCCAGGGCGGCGGGACGCGGTACGTGAGGACGGCGACGACCCCCGCGAGCGCGTAACTGACGCCGACATCGAGGGTGTTGGCAGCCGCGGGTGGTACGTGTCCGTGCCGGATCGCCCAGGCCAGGACGCCTTCGCTGGCGAGGGAGGCGAGGACGTGTGCCAGGACGGCGACGGTGAGCCAGCGCAGGGTGCCGAGCCAGCGTTCGGCGGGGGCGTGGAAGACGGTGTACAGGAGGGCGTAGGGGATCCACTGGCCGCCGTCGATCCAGAAGGAGCTGGCGAACAGGACGCGTAGGGGGTCCGCGGTGAGTTCGTGGATGTTGGTCGAGCGCTGGCGCAGGAAGTCCTCTTCGAAGTCCGGTGACATCTGGTGGACGATGACCGTGGTGACGAAGAGCGCGGCCAGCCAGACGTAGGTGCCGGGTGCGCTGCGGATCCATGAGCCGGCGCTGCGGATCCACGAACCGGCGATGGTGCGGTGCCGGGTGGGCGGTGCGGGGCTGCTCGGAGTCATATCCGATTGACGCACGGCCCTAGGATCGTCGGCGTGATCGACATTCCGGACGGGCTGATCGCCACCCAGTCCAAGTACAACGGCGACGCCGGGCGGGCATTCCTGGCGGCGCTGCCGGAGCGGGCCGCCGGGTTCCTGGAGCGGTGGGGGCTGCGGCGGGACGGCGAGGCGTTCCACGGGGTGTGCGCGCTGGTGCTCCCGGTGGTGCGGGTGGCGGACGGCTGCCCGGCGGCGTTGAAGCTCCAGCCGGTGGACGAGGAGACGGTGGGCGAGCCGGTCGCGCTGCGGGTGTGGGGCGAGGCGGGCGCGGGGGCCGTGGGGTTGCTGGACCACGATGCCGAGACGGGGACGCTGCTGCTGGAACGGCTGGACGGACACCGCTCGTTGGACGGGATGGCGGACGAGCGCGAGGCCTCGGGGATTCTCGCCGAGCTGCTGGCCCGGCTGACGTCCGTCCCCGCCCCGGCGGGCAGCGGGCTGCGGGGGCTGGGGGATCTGGCGGAGCGGATGCTGGCGGCGGCGCCGGGCGCGGTGGCGGAGCTGGCGGACGCGGCGGAGGCGCGGCTGCTCGCGGACTGCGCGGCGGCGGTGCGGGAGGTCGCGGGGGAGCCGGGGGACCGGCTGCTGCACTGGGACCTGCACTACGGCAATGTGCTGGCCGACGGGGCGGGCCGGTGGGTGGCCATCGACCCGAAGCCACTGGTCGGCGATCCGGGCTTCGAGCTGTTGCCGGCCCTGGTCAACCGGTTCGACCCGGCGGCGGTCCGGTGGCGGTTCGATCTGCTGACCCGGGTGCTGGGCCTGGACCGGGAGCGGGCGCTGGCCTGGACGCTGGGGCGGCTGCTGCAGAACGCGTTGTGGGACGTGTCGGACGGCCGGCGGCGGCTGGACCCGAACCAGGCGGAGATCGCACGGCAGTTGCTGGGACGGAGCTGACCGGCGCGGAACGGGCGGTGCCGCCGGGCGAGGGGGTGGGGCGGGCGGGGGACGTGCCTCTGTTTACGCTGCCCCCATGATTCGTACCGCTGTCCCCGCCGATGTCCCCGTCATCCACGCCATGGTCCGTGAGCTGGCCGACTACGAGAAGGTCCTGGACGAGGCGAACGCCACCGAGGAGCAGCTGCACGAGGCGCTGTTCGGCGAGCGGCCCGCCGCGTACGCGCACATCGCCGAGTCGGACGACGACGGCGAGGTCGTCGGCTTCGCGCTGTGGTTCCTGAACTTCTCCACCTGGCGCGGGGTGCACGGCATCTACCTGGAGGACCTGTACGTACGCCCGGAGCGGCGCGGCGGCGGCCACGGGAAGGCGCTGCTGACGGAGCTGGCGCGGATCTGTGCGGAGCGCGGCTACGAGCGTCTGGAGTGGTCGGTGCTGAACTGGAACGCCCCGTCCATCGCGTTCTACGAGTCGCTGGGCGCGCGGCCGCAGGACGAGTGGACGGTGTACCGGCTGACGGACGAGGCGTTGGCGGAGCTCGGCGGGCAGCGGTAGGCGGGGGCGGGCCCGCCGTCCTGGTCCCGTCGCATCGCCGCGAGGGGGCGTTGTCAGTGGCATGGGTCACGATGGAGGGCATGGCACGCAGCAACAGCAGGAAGACGGACACCATCGCGGCGGCTCGGCGGCCGGAGGTGCGGCTCCCCCCGCTCGTTCCGTACGACGGCGAGGGCCTGGAGCCGGACGGGGACTACGACGGAGTGCGGTTCGAGGGGACGGATCTCGCGGACGAGTCGGGTCCGGGAGCCCGGTTCATGGACTGTGCGCTGGACGGCTGCGCGCTGGACCGCACGGAGTTGGTCAGGGCCCGCTTCATCGACTCGGTGCTGACGGGCGTACGGGGCGTGGGCACCGATCTCGCGGGGGCGTCGCTGCGTGACGTGGAGGTGGTGGACGCCCGGCTGGGCGGGGTGCAGCTGCACGGCGCGGTGCTGGAGCGGGTGCTGGTGCGCGGCGGGAAGATCGATTACCTGAATCTGCGGAAGGCCCGGCTCAAGGACGTGGTGTTCGAGGGCTGTGTGCTGTCCGAGCCGGATTTCGGCGACGCGCAGCTGGTGCGGGTGGAGTTCCGCGACTGTGTGCTGAAGCGGGCCGACTTCAGCTCCGCCCGGATGGAGTCGGTGGACCTGCGCTCGGTCGCGGAGCTGGACATCGCGCGTGGGGTGGAGCGGCTGGCGGGCGCGGTGATCAGCCCGGCGCAGCTGATGGAGCTGGCGCCCGCGTTCGCGGCGCAGATCGGGGTGCGCGTGGAGGCGTAGGGCCCTTTCGCGAGGACCGGGGCCGGGTTCAGATACGGGGGAAGCGGGCCTGGAGGTCCCAGATCACGGGGTTGTCGGCGAGGCCCTCGTGCATGTCGGCGAGGTCGGCGATCAGATCGTGCAGGAAGTCGCGGGCCTCGCGGCGCAGCAGCGAGTGGCTGAAGGTGAGCGGGGGCTCCTCGCCGGGCATCCAGTCCGCTTCGACGTCGACCCAGCCGAAGCGGCGCTCGAAGAGCATCCGGTCGGACGATTCGGTGAAGTCCAGCTCGGCGAACTGCTGCCGGTGCGAGCGGTTGCCGCGCGGGTCCTGGTCGATCTGCTCGACGATGTCGCACAGCGCCCACGCGAAGTCGAGCACCGGCACCCATCCCCAGGCCGTGGACACCTCGCGGTCCTCCTTGGTGTCCGCGAGGTAGACGTCCCCGGAGAACAGATCGTGCCGCAGGGCGTGGACGTCCGCGCGGCGGTAGTCGGTCTGCGGGGGATCGGGGAAGCGTCGGGAGAGGGAGTAGCCGATGTCGAGCACGCTTCGATGGTGTCATGCCGGAGGGGGCGTCGGCGCCCAGAGGCCCTACGGCAGCAGTCGCTGCTCCTTGGCGACGGCGACGGCGCCCGCGCGGGTGTCGACGCCGAGCTTGTCGTAGATCCGGCCGAGGTGGGTCTTGACCGTGGCCTCGCTGATGAACAGGGCGCGGGCGATGTCGCGGTTGCCCAGGCCCTGGGAGAGCTGGGCCAGGATGTCGAGCTCGCGGTCGAGGAGGGCGAGCAGACCGGCGCGTACGACGACATGGTCGTCGCAGAGCAGGATGCGTACGGGCGGCGTCGCGGTCATGCGAGGTCCTCCGGGGCGGTCGGCGGGGCGGCGGGGGTGAGCGGGACGGCGGCGGACAGCACCGTACCCTCGCCCGGCGCCGACTCGATCGTCAGCGTGCCGCCGAGCTGGTGCAGCCGGGCCCGGATCGCGGACAGCCCGTGACCGCGCACGCTGCCGGTGGCCCGGGTGGCTTCGGTGGGTGCGAAGCCCTGTCCGTCGTCGGCGATGTCCAGGACGACCCGGTCGTCGAGGTGGGTCAGCGTCAGCGCCGCCTCCGTCGCGTGCGCGTGCTCCTTCACATTGGCCAGGGCGCCCTGCGCGATGCGCAGGAGCGCGGACTGCACCCGGTCCGGCAGCGCGGTGTGCCCTTCCCCCTCCACATGGCAGCGGACGGTGAGCCGCCCCTGCCCTTGTGCCGTCTCGCGGGCGGCCAGTGCGTGCAGGGCCGCCTCCAGGCCGCCGCCCTCCGCGAGATCGGCGGGCGCCAGGTCGTGGACGAAGCGGCGGGCCTCGGCGAGATTGCGTTCCGCGATGCCGGTGGCCGTACGGACGTGGCGGCGGGCGGTCACCGGGTCGGCGTCCCAGGTGCGGTCGGCGGCCTGGAGCAGCATCTGCTGGCTGGAGAGGCCCTGCGCCAGGGTGTCGTGGATCTCCATGGACAGCCGCTGGCGTTCGGCGAGGGTGCCCTCGCGGCGCTCGGTGGCGGCCAGTTCGCGGCGGGTGCGCAGCAGGTCGTCGATGAGTTCGCCCTGCCGCTCGGACAGTTCGCGCTGACGCCCGGCCTGGCGCTGCATATGGACGAAGACCGCCGTCGCGACCGCCGCCACGGCGGGCGGGGCGAGTACCAGATTCGGGTCGAAGCCCTCGGCCAGCCGCAGTTGCGCGGCGACGACGAACAGGGTGAGCAGGGCGACGAGCGCGAGCGCGGCGCGCGGCGGGAGGATGCGCAGCCCGGTGAAGAAGAGCGGCACCGCGCACCACGCGAAGCTCGGCGCGAGGACGACCAGCACCATCCACACGGCGACCAGCACCCCCAGCCACACCAGGGAGCGCGGTGTCGGACGCGAGCCGAGCACCGGCCCGAGCACGTACAGCACGGCGAGGGCGACGGAGAGCGCGATGATCCACGGGGTGCGGGCCTCGCCGGGGTGGCGCAGCAGGAAGCGGGTGAGCGAGGCGCCGAGCAGCAGGAAGAACGCGGCGTGCATCAGGAGCGTGAGCCACCGGGCGTCCGGGTCGCCGGTCCGGTCCGGTGCGGCCGATGGGGTTCGGTGCATCACCTCCTACCTCTCGCTCCTCACCGTCAGCGGCACCGCTGACCTGCACGGATACATCCATGGTCACCCCGGATGACCACCGTCGCATCAACCGATCGGCTGATGGGGCCGTCGACCGTCCCGCGCGCGGACCCCGACGCACAGGACCGGCGCGAGGAGAGCCCCTGGCTGGCGACCGGAGTCACCGGCAGCGTCCCGATGCTGCACGTCCTGCTGCCGGCCGGCCCCGATCTGAAGCTCCGCAACCGCTTCGGCGCCATCGCGCTCATCCCGGCGAGCGAGCGCGGCCACGCCGCCTGCGTACGGGAGCTGCTCCGGGTCACCGACATCGACGTCGACCACGTCAACCGGCTCGGCCGGACGGCCCTGCTGGAGGCCGTGATCCTCGGCGACGGCGGCCGGGCGCACCAGGAGGCGCGACGGGTACGGCAACGGCATCACCGTCGTCGGTCTCACGGGCGGGAAGCGGCCGTTCGAGGTGAACGCGGGCGCCCGCCCGCTGGGGATCGCGGTCCTCCGAGCCGATATCGCGCCAACCGGGCATTCCATGCCTAGGATCGCCGGTGTGGATCAGCGAACACCTGTACGCCGCACGGCCCGCGCCGCCGCTCTCGTCCTGCTGGTGCTGACGACGTCCACCGGCTGCACCGGCGGTGTCGAGGGCAGGCCCGGCGCCGCCGGCCTGCGCGATCCGTACTTCCCGAGGCTCGGCAACGGCGGCTACGACGTCACGCACTACGACCTCGCGCTCGACGTCGACCCGGCCGCCCACCGGCTGCGCGGCACCGCCACGATCACCGCGCGCGCCACCCAGGACCTCAGCGCCTTCGACCTCGACCTCGTCGGTCTCACCGTGGACTCCGCGACCGTCGACGGCCGTCCCGCCGCCGTCCACCGGGCCGGGCAGGAGCTGACGCTGCGTCCCGACGCCGCGAGCCGGCTGCGCAGGGGCAGCACCTTCCGTACGGTCGTCCGCTACTCGGGCTCCCCGCGGACCCTCACCGATCCCGACAGGTCGCAGGAGGGCTGGCTGCGGACCGCGGACGGTTCGGTCGCGCTCGGCGAACCGACCGGCTCGATGGCCTGGTTCCCCGGCAACAACCACCCGAGCGACAAGGCGTCGTACGACATCGCCGTCACCGTCCCCGAGGGGCTGACGGCGGTGTCCAACGGGGAGCTGACCTCCCGGCGGACCTCGGGCGGTACCACCACGTACCGCTGGCACACGGCCGAACCGATGGCGAGCTATCTGGCGACCGTCGTCATCGGCCGCTTCGACACGAAGGAGTCGACGACGGCGGACGGCATCAAGGTGTTCACCGCCGCGGACACGACGGTGGCGGCGGACAGCGCGCGGATTCTCGCCCGGGTCCCCGAGGTCGTGAAGTGGGAGGCGGAGCGGTTCGGCCCGTACCCCTTCTCCGCCACGGGCGCGATCGTCGAGCGCACCGGGGACGCCGGCTACGCCCTGGAGACCCAGAACCGGCCCTTCTTCCACGGGCCGCCGGGCGCCGGGCTCCTCGTCCACGAGATGGCCCACCAGTGGTTCGGGGACTCCGTCACGCCCGGCAGCTGGCGGGACATGTGGCTGAACGAGGGCTTCGCGACGTACGCGGAGTGGCTGTGGGAGGCCGACAAGAACGGCAGACCGGTCCAGGGCCGGTTCGACGCCGCCTTCGCGGACGACGACAACTGGGCCTTCCCGCCGGCCGATCCGCCGACGGCCGCGGACATCTCGCAGGCGCCGGTGTACGGGCGCGGGGCGATGGTCATCCACAGGATCCGGCAGGCCGTGGACGACGACAAGCGCTTCTTCGCGCTCGTCAGGGGCTGGACGAAGGCCCACCGGCACGGCAACGCGTCGACCGCCGACTTCACCGCCTACGTGGAGAAGACGACCGGGCAGGACCTGACGGAGCTGTGGAACACCTGGCTGTACGGCAGGAGCCGGCCCGCCTCGAAGGGCTGACCGGCTCCCGTCGGAGTGCTGCTGTTCGGACTACTTCACGTTGACGCCGCCCCAGGCGGCCTGGACCGCGGTGAGCTCGGCGCTGTCCGCGCCGTACAGGTCGGTCGCCGCCTTCTCGGTCGCCTCACGGGCGCCCGCGTAGTCGGTGGTCGACGTCATGTACTCGGAGAGGGCCTTGTACCAGATCTGGACGGCCTTGTCCCGGCCGATGCCGGTGACGGTCGAGCCGTCGCTGGTCGGGGAGTCGTAGTCGACCCCGTTGATGGTCTTCGCGCCGCTGCCCTCGGACAGCAGGTAGAAGAAGTGGTTGGCGACGCCGGAGGAGTAGTGCACGTCGAGGTCGCCGACGCTGCTGTCCCAGGAGTCGGCCGAGCCGCCGTCCTTGCTCGGCTTGTCCATGTAGCGCAGCGGGGAGCCGTCGCCGTTGATGTCGATCTTCTCGCCGATGAGGTAGTCGCCGACGTCCGTGCTGTTGTTCGCGGCGAACTCGACCGAGGTGCCGAGGATGTCGCTGGTCGCCTCGTTCAGGCCGCCGGACTCGCCGAAGTAGTCGAGGTTGGCGGTGGACGCGGTCAGGCCGTGGCTCATCTCGTGGCCCGCGACGTCGAGGGCGGTCAGCGCGCTCTTGTTGTCGGCGCCGTCGCCGTACGTCATGCAGAAGCAGCTGTCGTCCCAGAACGCGTTGACGTACGCGTCGCCGTAGTGGACCCGCGAGTACGCGGCCTTGCCGTCACCGGCGATGCCGTCGCGGCCGAACGCCGACTTGTAGAAGTCCCAGGTCTGCGCGGCGCCGTAGGCGGCGTCGACCGCGGCGGTCTGGCGGTCGTTGCCGGTGCCGTCGCCCCAGGTGTCGTCGTCGTCCGTGACGAGGTCACCGGTGCCGCTCTCGCCCTGGTTGAGGTCGTACGTCTTGTGGCCGCCGCGGTCGCCGTCGGTCAGCTCGAAGCCGGAGCCGGCCGCGGTGGTCGACAGCTCGACCTCGCCGCTGTACTGGCTGTTGCCGACGCCGGTCTCGACCGCCTCGTAGCTCTGGAGCTTCTTGCCGGTGATCGCGTCGGTGATGGTGTGCACCCGGCTCGGCGTGCCGTCCTTCTGCACCCCGGTCTTCACCGTCTCCAGGGCGAGGACGGGCTTGCCGGAGCCGGCCCAGATCACCTTGCGGGCGGCGGCCGCGGTCTTGATCTTCGGCGTCGTGGAGGGCACGGATATCCGGGCCTTGGTCGCCTTGGTGACGCTCTTGAGCTTTCCGCCGGGGGCGGTGTGGGTGACGAGGTCGCCGCCGAGCACGGGCAGCCCGTCGTAGGTGCGCTCGTAGCGGGTGTGGACGGTGCCGTCCGCGTCCTTGATCACATCACGGACGATCAGCTTCTCCTTGCCGCCGAGCCCGAGCGAGTCGGCGGTCGAAGAGACCTCGCTCTGTGCGGACTTGATGGCGGCGTTGCGCTGCGAGGCCTTGTTCGCGCTGAAGGGCACGACGCTGTGAGTGGCGGAGGGACCGTCATTGCCGTTGTCGGGCGCGGCGTTCGCCGCACCGGTCTGCATGCCGACGACGACCATCGCGGCCACGGCGGCCAGGGCTGCGGCGCGACGGGTGTTCATGTGGGGGGTCATGCGCTCTCCGTTGCTCGTTCCGTGGGGGGTTACGAGCCGAGAGCGTGCCATCGAATGACCGACATTGACGGAGCACTAACAATTACCTCACATTTATTTGACTAATTCTTGTCCGAATGGAATACACATGTGTTCGTTAATCGGCGGGAGTTGGGCGTAGATGTCCGGTGACACCACATACGGGGTGCTCTGCCCCTGCCGCTGCTCCGGCGGTGCGCGTGCTCCGGCCGCGCACACCCTCGGCCGCGCACACCCTCGCGCCGTGCGCACGCGGAAGCCCCCGGCCGCAACGGCCGGGGGCTTCCGTGGTCGTGCCCGTGCGTCAGAGGTTGACGCCGAAGTCCTGGGCGATGCCGCGCAGGCCGGAGGCGTAACCCTGGCCGACCGCGCGGAACTTCCACTCCGCGCCGTTGCGGTACAGCTCGCCGAAGACCATGGCGGTCTCGGTGGCGGCGTCCTCGCTCAGGTCGTAGCGGGCGATCTCGACGCCGCCGGCCTGGTTGATGATGCGGATGAACGCGTTGCGCACCTGGCCGAAGTTCTGGCTGCGGGTCTCGGCGTCGTAGATCGAGACCGGGAAGACGATCTTGTCGACGTCGGCCGGCAGGCCCGCCAGGTTGACGTTGATCTGCTCGTCGTCGCCCTCGCCCTGGCCCGTGACGTTGTCACCGGTGTGGACAATGGTCTGGTCGGGCGTCGACTTGTTGTTGAAGAAGACGAAGTGGCCGTCGGAGACGACCTTCCCGGCCGGGTTGACCGCGATCGCCGAGGCGTCGAGGTCGAAGTCGGTGCCGGTGGTGGTGCGGACGTCCCAGCCGAGGCCGACCGTGACGGCGGTCAGGCCCGGGGCCTCCTTGGTGAGGGAGACGTTGCCGCCCTTGGACAGGCTTACAGCCATGGGAAGTCCCTTTCATCGTCGATTGCGGGCTTCATGCCATCACGAAGCTACCGTCACAGGGCATAACGCGGACAAGGGACCAGGAGGTTCCTGATCCCTTTACTTTCTTTACCGAAGTCCCCCGGCCGGGCGGCCGGCCGGTACGGCAAAAGAAGGTGACGAACACCCTCTGGTGCGGGGAACATGGGTGTCATGTCCGGGCCCTATGTCATCCGCGGTTCGGTCTCCCTGCCGGAGGCCGAGCTCATGTGGCGTTTCTCGCGGTCCTCGGGACCCGGGGGGCAGCACGTCAACACCAGCGACTCCCAGGTGGAGCTCCGCTTCGACCTCGCGGCGACCGAGTCGCTCCCCGAGGTGTGGAAGGAGCGGGCGCTCCAGCGGCTGGAGAGCAGGCTCGTCGGCGGGGTGATCGCGGTACGCGCCTCGGAGCACCGCTCCCAGTGGCGCAACCGCGAGACGGCCCTCGTCCGGCTCGCCTCCCTGCTCGCCGAGGCGACGGCGCCACCCCCGAGGCCGCGCCGCAAGACGCGGATCCCACGAGGCATCAACGAACGCCGGCTGCGCGAGAAGAAGCAGCGCGGCGATACCAAGCGCGGCCGCTCCGGCCGCGACTGGTGACGGGACGGTTCTCCCGCCCGGTCCCCGGCCGTCCTCACCCCAGTCGGCGGTAGCGCCCCCGGAAGTACGTCAGCGGCGAACCGTCCCCGCTGGGCAGGGCCGCGCTCAGCACCCGCCCGATCACCAGCGTGTGGTCGCCCGCCAGGACCCGCTGCTCGGTACGGCACTCCAGCGTGGCCAGCGCGCCGCCGATCAACGGCGCGGCGGTGACCTCGCCCCGTGCATAGGGGATGTCCTCGAACAGCAGCCGGTCGCTGATCCGGCCCTTCATCGCGAACCGTCCGGCGATGTGCCGCTGGCTCTCGGCGAGCACGGACACCGCCCACAGCGGCTGCTCCGACAGCAGGTCGTCCATCCGGGAGTCGTTGCGCAGGCTGACCATCACCAGTGGCGGGTCCAGGGACACCGACATGAAGGCGGTCGCCGTCATGCCGACGTCCTCGCCGCGTCCGTTCTCGTCCAGCGGCGGCTCCTGGGCGGTGATCAGTACGACACCGGCGGCCAGCCGGGCGAGGGCGCCTCGGAACTCATCGTTGCTCACCCCCTCAGCATGGGGGACGGGCCGGGAACGCGGGGCGGGGGTCGTCGTCTGCAGCACATCGGGCACGCTAGCCGCGGAGCGCGTGCCTCCGCATCGGGCCAAGGGACCAGCCGGGTCCTAGGACCCGTGGTCCGTGGCGGATGCGGCGGCGCCGCGACGCAGGGGTCCGCGTGGCGGATCGGCGTCGCGGATCGGCGTTCGGATTTGCGTTCAAGAAAAGGACGGAGCGGATCCGTACGCCACTCACAACCCTTTACCATCTGTTGTGACTTGGGTCACAGAGTGCAATATTTGTTGACCCTGTGTACCGGCTGCACAGCTCACTGTGATTCAGTTGCCGTGACACTGCAGTAAGTACGTCGATATGAAACCTGGAGTGCTGTCGAGGTCTCGGGGAGTGCGAGCAATGGAGGCCGAGTCGGAGCCGTACGTCCGTCTTGCGACGATGCGGCAGCTGCACCAGGCCGTGGCCGATCTCAACACGGCGCGGAGCCTGGCCGACACACTGCAGACCGTGGCCGACGGAATCGTCACCGGTCTCGGCTACGAGCTGGCCTGCGTGAACCTGGTCCGCCCCGACGGCGATCTCGTGGTCGCCGCCTTCGCGGGCAACAGCGCGGCGGAAGCCCTGATCACCGGCCGGGTCGGCTCGCGTGCCTCCTGGGAGCGCCGGCTGACGATGGGGCAGGCCTGGGACGAGCTCCGTTTCATACCGCACACCGACGGCTGGGTCCTCCTCGACGACGACGTACCGCAGTGGCACACCGACGGGCCGGATCCCCGTTTCGAGGACGAGTGGCACCCGCAGGACCGCCTCTACGCCCCTATGTACGCCTCCGGCGGCGGCCCCGATCTGCTGGGCGTCATTTCCGTGGACCGCCCGCGCAACGGCCGCCGCCCCGGCGCCTGGGGCCGTGAGGCCCTCCAGATGTACGCGTCGCAGGCGGCCATTGCGATCAGCAACGCCCGGCTCAGAGCAAACATGCAGCGGGCGCTGGTCCGCCTCGAACGGGAACAGCAGGCGCTGCGGGCCAGCGAGGAGTCTTTCCGCCAGGCCTTCGAGTACGCGCCCAGCGGCATGGCCATCGCCGAGATGGGCGGCGACCAGCACGGCCGGCTGCTGCGCACCAACGACGCCCTGTGCCGGCTGCTCGGCCGTCCCGCGTCCGTGCTGCGCCGCTACTCCTTCGCCGACCTCGTCCACCCCGAGGACATCGGCACCCTGCTGCGCACCTCCGCCGAGGGCGGTCGCGCCGAGCTGCGCCTCGGGCGGCGGGACGGCACCTACCTCTGGGTCTCGCTGCGCAACTCCGTCGTCGCCGACACCGCGGACGGCCCCCGCTTCCTGCTCACCCACGTCGAGGACATAGAGGAGCGCAAGCGCCACGAGCTGCACCTCGCGCACCGTGCCTCGCACGACGCGCTCACCGGCCTGCCCAACAGTGCCGAGCTGCGCTCCCGGCTGGGCGCCCGGCTCTGCGAGCGCCCGAACGCGGCGGCCACCACCCCGGTGGAGGCGCTGGACGCGGCCTACGGAGACGTCGACGATCAGGACGCGCGGACGCACGGCTACGAGGTGGACCAGGCACCCGGCGGCCCGCACGACCACCATGTGCACGCCGTCGCACCCGACACCGAGCACGACGACGGGGCGAAGGGGCTCGCGGTCCTCTTCTGCGACCTCGACGGCTTCAAGTCGATCAACGACCGCTTCGGCCACCACACCGGTGACGCCGTGCTGATCGAGGTCGCCCGCCGGCTCACCACCTGTGTCCGCGACGGCGACACCGTGGCCCGGCTCGGGGGTGACGAATTCGTCGTCCTCGCCGACGGACTCGGCGACGCGGACGCCGCGGACCTGGCCGTACGCCTGCGTAACGCCATCATTCCGCCGATTCGGGTCGACGGCAGGGCGGTGCGGGTGGGGGCGAGCTTCGGCATCGGCTGGGCCGCCTGCGGCATGACCGCGGAAGAGGTGCTGCGCTCCGCCGACCAGCGGATGTACGTGGAGAAGCGGTCGCGCTCGAAGGTTCACCGCAGGGCAGGCTGACGTTCACGGCGGCGCCTTTCCCGGGCTCCGCCGCCGTTCCGGTACCGGCGACGGCAATTCTTGGTGTGGGCCGTTCGGGGTAGGCTCGGCCGGTCGGCCACGGCTGGCACTATTCGGCGACGGCTGGCGACATGGTGAGGAGTGACCCAGGGATGACGGCCGGGAACAACGGCGCAAACACGCCCGAGGACGACGATCCGTTCGGCTACCTGTACGAGGACGGACAGGCAGCGGGCGCCCAGCCGCCGCGGCAGGGCGGCTACGGCTACCCCCCGGCGGCCCCGCAGCCCGGCGTGCCCCGGACCTCGTACAACCAGGTCCGCACCGTCGGCGAGCGTCAGTACGGCCAGCAGATGCCGCAGCAGCAGGCATACGGCCAGCCGAACGCGCAGTACGCCGCCCCGGAGACGTACCCCGGCGCCCCCACCGCGCAGGTGCCGCAGCAGGGCGGCCGCGGCCGTTCCGGCGGCCCCGGCAAGGGCGGCCCGAACACCAAGGGCCTGCTGATCGGTGCCGTCGCGGTGGTCCTGGTCGTGCTCATCGGCATCGGCGCCGCGCTGATCACGGGCAACGGCAACAAGGACAAGAAGAAGGAGGAGGCCACCTCCTCCGCCGGCCCCGGTGACCAGGTCGAGGAGTCCCCGAAGCCCAAGGAGTCCGCGAGCTCCGAGGCCCCGGTCGAGCTCCCCAAGCAGGACGCGGCGACGCTGAAACTCGGCGGCTCGGCCCAGCTGGACAACGCGACCAAGGGTGCCAAGAGCTCCAACGGCCAGTACATCAACCTCAACGAGGTCGGCCGGTCGGCGACCTGGTCGGTCGAGGTGCCGAAGGCCGGTCCGTACACGCTGTTCGTGACCTACGGAGTGCCGGGCAAGGATGCCAAGACGTCCCTGACGGTCAACGCCGAGGCTCCCCGCAGCATCAGCATGGAGAACTTCGCCGGGGCCCCTGAGGGCGATCTGGAGAAGGGCTGGACGACCACGTTCTCCTGGATGCAGCTCAACAAGGGCCCGAACACGATCACGATCTCGTGCAACGAGGGTGACCAGTGCGACGCCAACCTGGATCAGCTGTCGCTGAAGGCCGGTCACGTGAAGCGCTGACCATCCCTGGACGCACTCCGGCCCCCTCGCCTCCGGGCGAGGGGGCCGGATCGTTTTCCGGGCGCGGAGCGGCTCAGCCCATCAGGCTCAGGAACCCCGCCACCGTCCCCGCCATCGCCTCGCGCCCCGGGGCGATGTACTTCCTCGGGTCGACGCCCGTGGTGTTCTCGGCCAGGTACGCCCGTACCGCGCCGGTGAACGCGGTGTTCAGGGCCGTGCCCACGTTGATCTTGACCATGCCGGAGGAGGCGACGGCCTGGCGGATCTCCTCGTCCGGGACGCCGCTGGAGCCGTGCAGCACCAGCGGGACCGGGACGGCCTCGCGCAGCCGGCCGATCAGCTCGTGGTCCAGGGCGGCGGTGCGCTCGGTCATGGCGTGCGAGGAGCCGACCGCGACGGCCAGCGCGTCCACCCCGGTGTCGCGGACGTACGCGGCGGCCTCGGCCGGGTCCGTGCGGACGCCGGGGGCGTGGGCGTCGAGCGGGGCCTCGCCCTCCTTGCCGCCGACCTTGCCGAGCTCGGCCTCGATCCAGATGCCGCGCTCGTGGCCCCAGGCCACCGCCTCGGCCGTGGCCCGCACGTTCTCCTCGTACGACAGCTTGGACGCGTCGAACATGACGGAGCCGAAGCCCTCCGCGTGCGCCTGGTGCAGCAGCTCCACGGACTCGACGTGGTCGAGGTGGAGGGCGAGCGGGGCGCCCGAGGTGCGGGCGACGGCGGCGGCCGCGGCGGCGATGGCGGAGAGCCGTCCGCCGTGGAACTTCACGGCGTTCTCGGAGATCTGGAGGATGGCGGGTGCTCCGGCGCGCTCCGCGCCGGCCGCGATGGCCTCCGCGTGCTCCAGCGTGATGACATTGAAGGCGGCGATCCCGCGTCCCTCGGCCTGGGCGGCGGAGACGAGTTCACCGGTGCTGACGAGCGGCATGCTGACCTCTTGCTACTTCTTTCGAACCGCGATCGGGCGGGTTCGGGACGGGCGCGGCCTCTCAGGCCGCCGGTGCGTGTTCCTCGATGCCGACGCGCGGCAGCAGCTCCTCGTACGCCGCGCGGTCGAAATCACCGGCCGTCGGGGAGAGCACGGTCGCCGTCGACAGTGCCACCGCCCGCCGCAGCCGGTCCGGCCAGCTCAGCCCCTCGACGAGGCCGGACAGCAGCCCGGCCACCGCGGAGTCGCCCGCGCCGGTCGGATTGCCCAGGACCTTGGCGGGCGGCGCCGCCCGCCAGCTGCCGTCGGGGGTGACCGCCAGCATGCCGTCCGGTCCCAGCGAGGCGATGACTCCGTGCGCGCCGCGGCGGCGGGCGTCGCGGGTGGCGCGCATCGGTTCGCGGGAGCCGGTGAGCTGGGTGAGCTCGTCGGCGTTCGGCTTGATCAGATCGGGGCGGGCGGCGATGCCGCGGCGGAGCGGTTCGCCGCTGGTGTCCAGGAGCACGGGGACACCGGCGGCACGGGCCGACCGGACCAGTTCGGCGTAGGCGCCGACGTGGATGCCGGGCGGCAGGCTGCCGCAGAGCGCGACGGCGTCGGCCCCGGTGAGGAGCTCCTCGTACCGGCCGAGGAGGGCGGTCCACTCGTCGGCGGTGACGAGCGGGCCGGGTTCGTTGAGCTGGGTGGTGTCGCCGGTGGCCCGGTCGACGACGGCGATGGTGCGGCGGGTGTTCCCGGCGACGGTGACGAGAGCGTCGGTGATCGGCGCGGCGGCGATCGGTGCGGGGAAGTCCGTACCGGTCTCCCGCGGCGGCAGGCCGGCCAGCAGCTCGCGGAGCACGGCTCCGGTGGAGCCTCCGGCGAAGCCGGTGACCACTGTTTCGTGGCCGAGAGCGGAGAGCACCCGGGCCACGTTGAGTCCCTTGCCGCCGGGTCGCTCGGACATGTCGCTGACGCGGTGGCTGGCGTGCGGGACGAGTTCCGGGACGCCGTACGTCAGGTCGAGTGCCGTATTCAGTGTGACCGTGAGGATCACCGCGGCCGCTCCCTCGATCCCTGCTCCGAAGCGCGAAACCGTGGACGGAATGCGCTTTCTCTGGCTGTTTTCCAGGCGATCATGCCAAAAAGGTGGCGGTCGGCCCAGACCTCGGGACCAACCGCCGTCTCTTCGTTACGTATTCGACTCACCGTCAATAATGGGGCAGATCAGCCGATCTGGGGCGCTTTGATCCATTCGCCCTTGCGCATGACGCCCTTGAGCGCGAAGTCCTCGTCCAGGACCACCAGGTCCGCGTCCTTGCCCGGTTCCAGCGAGCCGACCCGGTCGTACACACCGAGCAGCCGGGCCGGATTGGCGGAGATGGACTGCACGACATCGCCGACCGGGATCCGGTCGATGGTCACGGCCCGGTGGAACGCGGTGTCCAGGGTGAGCGTGGAGCCCGCGATCGAGTTGCCCTCGACCAGCCGCGCGACGCCGTCCTTGACCTCGACCGCGAGCGGGCCGAGCTGGTACAGGCCGTCGCCGAAGCCGGCCGCGTCCATGGCGTCGGTGATCAGCGCGACGCGGTGGGCGCCCGCGTGGTGGTAGGCCAGCTCCAGGGCCGCGGGGTGCAGATGCGTGCCGTCGTTGATCAGCTCGACGGTGATCCGCTCGTCCTCCAGCAGCGCGGCGATCGGTCCGGGCTCGCGGTGGGCGAGCGGCGGCATCGCGTTGAAGAGGTGCGTGGCGACGGTGGCGCCCGCGTCGATCGCCTCGACGGTCTGCTCGTACGTGGCGTCGGTGTGCCCGATCGCGGCGATCACGCCGTGCTCGGCGAGCAGCCGCACCGAGTCGATGCCGCCCGGCAGTTCGGTGGCGAGCGTGAACATCTTCGCGGTGCCGCGCGCCGCGTCCATCAGCTTGCGGACCTCGGCCGGGTCCGGGTGGCGCAGCAGGTCCTCGCTGTGCGCGCCCTTGCGGCACGGCGAGATGAACGGCCCCTCGAAGTGGATGCCGGCCAGGTCGCCCTGCTCCACCAGCTCGGACAGGACACCGGCCCGGTGGGCGAGGAAATCCATCTCGCCGGTGACCGTGGAGGCGACCAGTGTGGTGGTGCCGTGCTCGCGGTGGGTGCGGATGCCGGTGAGGACCTCGTCCACGGTGCCGGAGGTGAAGGACGCGCCGCCGCCGCCGTGGTTGTGCATGTCGACGAAGCCGGGGACCACCCAGTGGCCGCTCAGGTCGACAGTCGGTGCGCCCTCCGCCGTGGCACCGGCGATCCGGGTGCCCTCGACGATCACCCGGCCGTTCTCGACGATCCCGGTGGGAAGCACCACCCGGGCACCTGCGAGAACTGTGCTGTCTGCGCGTCCGGCCATCAGGCGGATACCTCCGTGGAGAGAAGATCCCAGGCGAGCAGCCCTGCGCCCAGGCATCCGGCGGTGTCCCCGAGGGCCGCCGGGACGATGTGGGGCAGCTTCTGGAACGTGACGCGTTCCTCGACGGCCGCACGGAGTGGTGTGAACAAGGTTTCCCCGGCCTCGGCGAGACCGCCACCGATGATGAGGGAGCGCGGGTCGAGCAGCGTCAGCGCGGTGACCAGCCCGGCGGCGAGCGCGTCCACGGCGTTCTGCCAGACCTGTACGGCCGCGGGGTCGCCCGACTCGACGGCCTTCGCGCAGTCCGCCGCGTCCGCCTCCGGGTCGCCGGACGCGGCGGCCCAGGCGCGGCTGACGGCGGCGGCGGACGCCAGGGTCTCCAGACAGCCGCGCTGTCCGCAGCCGCAGTCGGGTCCGTCCGGCCGGACCACGATGTGCCCGATCTCGCCCGCGTACCCGTGCGCGCCCGCCTCGATCGTGCCCGCGATGCCGATGGCCCCGGCGATGCCGGTGCCCAGCGGGACGAACAGGAAGCGGTCGGCGCCCTTGCCCGCGCCGATCCGGCCCTCGGCGAGCCCGCCGGTGCGTACGTCGTGGCCGAGCGCGACGGGGACACCGCCGAGCCGCTCGCCGAGCAGTTGCCGCATGGGTACGTCGCGCCAGCCCAGGTTCGAGGCGTAGACCGCGATCCCGTTCTCGGCGTCGACGATGCCGGGCACGGCGACGCCGGCCGCGACGGCGCTCTCGCCGAGGTGCTCCTCGCCGTACGCCCGCAGATCGGCGGCGAAGTCGAGGATCGACTCCACGACGGCTTCGGCGCCGCGCTCTCTGCCGGTGGCCCGCCGCGCCTCGTACAGCAGGGTGCCGTCGGCCCCGACCAGTGCGGCCTTCATTCCGGTGCCGCCCACATCGAGGGCGATGACGTGTTTCACGGGAAACAGTTTCGCCCGAGGAGGCAAAAAGGTCTAGTCCACTATCCCGGTTTGTTGCGGATCCATACAAAATCGCGGCCACGGATTCACGGGACGGGAGCGGCACGGGAACCGGGCCGCCCCGGACACCTCAGGGCGAAAGGATCACGCTGCGCGAGAGGTTGCGCGGGCGGTCCGGGTCGTACCCCTTCGACTCCGCCAGCTCGACCGCCAGCCGCTGCGCCCGGATCAGATCCGCCATCGGGTCCGCCGTGGCATGCGCGACCAGCGTTCCGCCCACCCGCGCCACATCGCCGGCGAGCCCCTCCGGCAGCCGGCCGAACACCCATGCCACCCGGTGCGGTCCGGTGATCGAGATCGGGCCGTGGCGGTACTCCATCGCCGGGTACGACTCCGTCCAGGCGCCCGCCGCCTCGCGCATCTTCAGCCCGGCCTCCTGCGCCAGCCCGTACGTCCAGCCGCGCCCCAGGAACGTCCACTGCTCGGCCGAGACCACCGCCTCGTCCAGCGGCTCCGTCACGGCGAGCTCCGCGTCCACCGCGGCGGCGGCGACCGTCTTCACCCCGGCCGGAAGCGGACCCGACGCCTCCAGGCCGGCCCGCAGAAAGGCCAGCGCGGTGGTCGCGAACCGGGTCTGGACGACCGACTCCTCGTCCGCCCAGTCCAGTACGGCCACCGCGTCGGCGGCGTCCATCACCGGCGTCCCCGGGTCGGCGGTCAGCGCGACGGTGGCGACCCTGCCGCGCAGCTCGCCGAGGAGTTCCAGCACCTCGGTCGTGGTGCCGGAGCGGGTGATCGCCACCACCCGGTCGTACGGGCGCCCGGCCGGGAACTCCGAGGAGGGGTAAGCGTCCGTCTCGCCCTGCCCGGCCGCCTCGCGCAGCGCCGCGTACGCGATGGCCATGAACCAGGAGGTGCCGCACCCGGTGACGGCGACCCGCTCACCCGGCCGCGGCAGCCCGTCGAACGCCGCCCCCGCCTCTGCGGCGCGCCGCCAGCAGCCGGGCTGGGTGGCAATTTCTGATGCGGTACGCGACATGCTGAACGGCTCCTTGCGGCGTGGAACGTAACGGTGCGGGCGGTACGGCACAGCGGCGGTGCGGGGCAGGCGGCACCCGCACCTGAACCTACTTAGCAGTAGGCGCAGTTCGGGGGCAATGCTCTCAGGCGCGGCGCCGGGTACCGGCCCGGTTACGTTGCGAAAGCGATACCGCTCTGGTGTAGACCATCGGCGACGGCCTGGGAGAAGATCGCACCCCGTTCGAAGGCCCCACGACGGCGTGGCCGGCACGGATGACGCGATGGATGAGGACGGTCTGGGCTGTGCAGTTGCGCTACCGGGTACTGACCGCGGCCGTGACCGCGCTGGGCATGACGGCGACGCTGGCGGGTTGCGGCGGCGGCAGCGGCGGTTCGGGGGAGGTCACTCTCAAGCTCGTCGCGGCCGACTACGGAACCGGCCCCGCCAACAGCTCCGAGAAGTACTGGGACGGACTCGTCAAGGGCTTCGAGGCGACCCACCCCGGCATCAAGGTCGACGTCAGCGTCCATTCGTGGAAGGACATCGACCGCGAGGTCGCCACGATGGTGAAGAAGGGGCAGGCCCCCGACATCGCCCAGATCGGCTCGTACGCCGACTACGCCAAGGCCGGAAAGCTCTACCGGGCCGACCAGATGCTGTCCATCCGCACCCAGGCCAACTTCCTGCCGTCCCTCGCCGACGCGGGCAGCGTGGACCGCACCCAGTACGGACTGCCGTTCGTCGCCAGCACCCGGCTGCTCTTCTACAACAAGAAGTACTTCGCGCAGGCGGGCCTCGACGCCCCGCGGACCTGGGACGACATCCGCGACGACGCGGCGGTGCTCAGACAGCGCGGCGTGACCTACCCCTTCGCGCTGCCGCTCGGTCCGGAGGAGCCCCAGGCCGAGACCATGATGTGGCTGCTCAGCGGGGGCGGCGGCTACATCGACGACAGCGGCTCGTACGAGATCGACTCGGCCGAGAACGTCAGGACGTTCGACTGGCTGAAGGCGAACCTGGTCGACAAGGGCCTCGTCGGCCCCGTCGCCCCGGGGAAGCTCGACCGCCAGAAGGCGTTCGACGCGTTCACCGACGGCCGGGTCGGCATGCTGAACGGCCACCCGACGCTGATGCAGGAGGCCGAGCGGAAGGGCGTCTCCGTCGGGATGGTGCCGATGCCCGGCAGCGGCGGCCCCGGCAAGAACTCGCTGGGCGTGGCCGACTGGATCATGGGCTTCAAGCAGCACGGCCACCGTGTGCAGCTGGGCAAGTTCTTCGACTATCTGTTCACCGACAAGAACGTCATCGGCTTCGCCGACGAGTACGACCTCCTCCCGGTCACCGACAGCGCCTCCGCGGCCATGGAGTCCGACGCCAGGTACAAGCCGCTGTGGAAGTTCCTGGCCGCGCTGCCGGACTCGCAGTTCTACCCGTACGGCAAGAGGTCCTGGGCCCGGTCCAGCGAGTCGATCAAGGAGAACATCGGCAAGGCGGTCGCGCCGAACGGCAGCCCCGGGAGCGTGCTGGGACGGATCGCGCGCGATTCGGCCGCGGCGGCGGCAGCGGACTAGGGCCTGTCCGGCCATGATCCGCCGGACAGGCCCTAAGACCGACCGGGCTGTCCGGTAATCCCTGGCGGGTGGCGGCCCTTCGGACGGGCGATATGTTGGCTGATATGACCGCCCCCACGCATGGCCCCGACGACCCGGACGGCCTCTCCGACAGGGACCGTGCCGTGCTCGCCGTCGAACGGCAGTCGTGGTCCGGCCCCGGGGCGAAGGAGCGGGCGATCCGCGAACAGCTGGGCATCTCGCCCACCCGCTACTACCAGCTCCTCAACGCCCTGCTCGACGACCGCCGCGCACTGGCGGAGGACCCGGTGACGGTCAACCGCCTGCGCCGGGTGAGGGACGCCAGACGCGAGCGCCGCTGAGGCCGAAGTACGGGGCGGGGCGGCGCTGGGACCGGCGCCCGCTCAGCAGGAGACGGTGATCAGGACGGGCTCCGCGGTGCCGGTGGCACGGAGCGCCTCGACGAAGACCTCCGTGGTCCAGGCCGCCGCGTCCAGGGACCACACCGGCACCCGGCAGCGGAAGGCCAGGGCCCGGCGCATCCCTTCGGTCTGCACCTTCCCGGTCGGCGACCGGGACAGACCCGGGAGGTTCACGGCGGTGCTCTCCGGCTCGACGGCCATCCGGCCGTAGGCGCACGCCAGCGCCTCGTCGCGGACGCGCCCGCCCCGGCCCGGCAGCCCCGCCTCGCGGCCCGACACGGTCACGGTGATGTCCCTGGCCGCGCCCGGATCGGCCAGCTCGTACCAATGCGCGGCGTACAGCAGAGCCGCGGCGGGATCCGGCGCCAGATGCACCGGCGCCACGGTGTGTACTCCGGTGACCCGGACGTCGCCCACCTGCCGCAGCACATCGCCGAGGACCGTCGCCACCGGCAGCACGGGCAGTCGCTGCCGGTTCAGGCGCGAGGACACGTCCACCTGGAGCCAGCCGAGCTCCCGGACACGTCCGTCCTGCGTCCAGTCCTCCCCCGCGTCGTTGTGCCCCCACCGGCTTCCGCCGAGCTCCATGCCGGCGCCCAGCAGGGTGCTGCTCCACCCGTAGGCCTCGGCCCGGTTCACCGCCAGGCCGAAGACGTCGACGTCTTCGGCCTCCGAGGCGTCCTCGGCCACGTCGGAATCAGAATCCGAGGTGCCCTCGGGCACGCCGGACTCCGAGCCGTCCTCGGGCGGGCCGGACGCCGAAGCGCCCTCGGGCGGTGTGAGCCAGGGATGCCGGGTGAGGACTCCGTGCACGCCCATGAGCAGGGTCGCATCCCGCACCGCATCACCCATTGCCTCTCCCTATACACCCGCGCCGCAGTTGAAGGTCATCGTGGCAGTGACGGCCTTCTCCGGGGAGTCGGCCTCGCCGATGACGTCCACGTCGATCAGGCTCCGCCACTGTGTCTTCTTCCGGCCCTCGCACGTCTTACGGGCGTTGGCCCGATGGGTGCTGCTCGCCTTGCCCTTGGTCGGCTTCACCTTCTTCGACCCACTGGCCACGGACCTCCACTTGCCGTGCCGGTCCTTCGCCTGGAGCCAGATGGTGACCTTGGCCTTCTCGCCGGGCTTCCCTCCCTTCACCCGCACCCACCAGCCGTGTCCGGACGCCGTCGCCGGGGGCGTACTGGAGACGTGGACGTGGTCGCCGTTGGTGTAGAAGAGGCCGGCATCCGCCGCGTGCCGGGCTTCAGGCCCGGCCGGCCGGGCCTGAGCCGGGGCGGGGGAGAGGGAGGCACCCGCGAGGAGAGCCGCCAGTACCGTGGAAAGGACAAGAGGCCTGCGCATCAGGGGCCGCTCCCGATCGAGGGGGGGAACTGGTCGCCCTGATCACTGTCCGCACCCCATGGGCACCACACGCCAGGCCGGGACCGTTCGTCCGTTCGAGATGCCTCATGCGCGTGTGGCGGCCGGCTGCTCCTCGCCCGTCACGCCGCGGGCGAGCCGGTTCCGGGCCCTCCGCTATAGGCTCGCCCCATGGGCAGCAACCCCGAAGCACCCACACCGAGCGAAACCCCGTCCGCGCTCCCGACTCCCACCACCCCGGCCGGCCAAGAGGCCCTCGCCGCGATTCTCGCCCGCCCCGACCGCGCCGTCATCGCGCTCGATTTCGACGGCACCCTCGCCGACATCGTCCCGGACCCGGAGCAGGCCCGCGCCCACCCCGACGCCGTCGCGGCCCTTGCCGCGCTCGCCCCGAAGGTGGCCTCCATCGCCGTGATCACCGGCCGCCCGGCCGGCGTCGCGGTCCGGCACGGCGGCTTCGCCGGAGTGCCCGGCCTGGACCACCTCGTCGTCCTCGGCCACTACGGCGCCGAACGCTGGGACGCCGTGTCCGGTACCGTCCACGCCCCCGCCCCGCACCCCGGCATCGCCGCGGTCCGCGCCGAGCTCCCGGGCGTGCTGGACCGGGCCGGCTCGTGGCACGGCACCTGGATCGAGGAGAAGGGCCGGGCGATTGCCGTCCACACCCGCCGGGCCGCCGATCCGCAGGCCGCGTTCGAGGCGCTGAGCGGCCCGCTCGGCGAGCTCGCCGCCCGGCACGGACTGATCGTCGAGCCGGGCCGGCTGGTCCTGGAGCTGCGCCCGCCGGGCATGGACAAGGGCGTGGCGCTTGCCCAGTACGTACGGGAGACGGACGCCGAGTCCGTGCTGTACGCGGGCGACGACCTCGGCGACCTCGCCGCGTACGCCGCGGTGGAGAAGCTCCGCACCGAGGGCCCCGACGGCATCCCCGGACTGCTGGTCTGCAGCGGCAGCGCGGAGGTGCCCGAGCTGGCCGAGCGGGCCGACCTGCTGCTGGCCGGACCGGGCGACGTCGTCGCCTTCCTGGCCGGGCTGGCCCGGCGGATCTGACACCCCGGGCGGCTCACTCCCGCCGCAGCGCGTCCAACTGGTCCAGGAACCACTGCTGCGGCGGCAGCGCGACCGCCGCCGCGGCCAGGCGTTCCGTGCGCGCGGCCCGTTCGTCCTCCGCCATCGTCAGCGCCTCGTGCAGCGCCGTCGCCGTCGCCGAGACGTCGTACGGGTTCACCACGACCGCGTCGCTGCCCAGCTCCTCGTACGCCCCCGCCTCCCGCGACAGCACCAGCGCGCAGCCGTGGTCGGAGACGACCGGGATCTCCTTGGCGACCAGGTTCATGCCGTCGCGGATCGGGTTGACGAGCGCCACGTCGGCCAGCCGGTACGCGGCGAGCGAGCGGGCGAAGTCGTCCTTGACGTGCAGCACGACCGGCGTCCAGCTCTCCGTGCCGTACACGGCGTTGATCTCGTCGGCGACCCGTCGCACCTCGGCCGTGTAGTCGCGGTACACCGCGAGGTCCTGCCGGGAGGGGTACGCGAAGGCGACATGGACGACGCGTCCGCGCCATTCGGGCCGCTCGTCCAGGAGCGCGCGGTACGCGAACAGGCCGCGCACGATGTTCTTGGACAGTTCCGTTCGGTCCACCCGTACGATCGTCCTCCGGCCGGGGCCGGTCTGCTCGCGCAGCGCCGCCATCCGCTCGTCCACATCGGCCTCGTGCGCCCGGCGGCGCAGGAAGTCCCCGTCCGCGCCGAGACCGTGCACCCCGATCCTGGTCCGCCCGGTGCCGCCCAGGATCTGGGTGCAGCAGCCGATGAACGCGTCCGCCCAGCGCCGGGTCAGGAACGCCGCCCGGTCCGCGCCCAGGATGCCGTGCAGCAGCTGCTCGGCGATGTCGTCGGGGAGCAGCCGGAAGTAGTCGACGGGCGCCCACGGGGTGTGCGAGAAATGCCCGATCCGCAGGTCGGGGCGGAGCTCGCGGAGCATGCCCGGCACCAGCGCCAGGTGGTAGTCCTGCACCAGCACCGCGGCGCCCTGCCCCGCCTCCTCGGCGAGCGCCTCGGCGAAGGCCCGGTTGTAGGTCTCGAACGACGCCCACTGCCGCCGGAACTCCGCGTCGAAGACCGGCTCCAGCGGCGTCTGGTACAGCATGTGGTGGACGAACCAGAGCACCGAGTTCGCGATGCCGTTGTACGCGTCGGCGTGCACGTCCGCGTCGATGTCGAGCATCCGTACGCCCGGCTCACCGACCCCGCGCCGGACCGCCTCCCGGTCCCCGTCACCCAGCGCCGCGCACACCCACAGCTTGTCGTCGACGGCGCTCAGCCCGGAGACGAGCCCGCCGCCGCCCCGCTTCGCGTCGAGCGATCCGTCCGTGCCCAGGGTGTACGACACCGGGCCGCGGTTGGACGCGACGAGGACCTGGGCGGAGGGTCGGGCGGTGGACTGGGCTTCGTGCTCGGAGACCATGTTGCGGAATCTAGCCCGATCACGAACCGCCCAAACGTGCGAAGTCAGGCCACGTCAGGCCGCGCGGCGCGAAACGTACTCCTCGATCTCGCACATCGGGGGCCGCTCCTCGGTGTCCACGGCATGGGTGCGCGGTACGAAGCCGTTCGCGCCGCGCTCGAACTGGGTGAGCGCCGGGCGTACCAGGTGGCCGCGGGACAGCCGCAGTTGCGCGGTCCGGTAGATCGCCGCCGCCATCCGGCCGAGCGCCTGCCCGTCCTGGTGCCGGTGCTTGCGCACCCCCACGTCGACCTGGGCCAGCGCGTCCAGCCCCACCGTGTGCAGCGCGTCGACCAGGAGGCCCAGCTCCACGCCGTAGCCGACGGGGAAGGGCAGCCGTTCGAGCAGGGAGCGGCGCACGGCGTACTCGCCGCCCAGCGGCTGGACGAAACCGGCCAGCTGCGGCCAGTGCAGATTGAGCAGCGGACGGGCCACCAGCTCGGTCACGCGACCGCCCTGCCCCGCCGTGTCACCGAAGGGGCGGTCGTACATCGCCTTCACGAACTGCACGTCCGGGTCGGTCAGCAGCGGACCGACGATGCCGGAGACGAAGTCCGCCGAGAAGTCCTTCAGATCGGCGTCGATGAAGCACACGATGTCACCGCCGGTCACCAGGAGCGAGCGCCACAGCACCTCGCCCTTGCCGGGCACGGCCGGTATCCGGGGGAGTATCGCGTCCCGGTGCACCACCCGGGCGCCGGCCTCCCGGGCCACCTTCGCGGTGTCGTCCGTGGAACCGGAATCGATCACCACGAGCTCGTCGACCAGCCGGACCTTCTCCATCAGCTCGCGCCGGATCGTCGCGACGATCTTGCCGACCGTCGCCTCCTCGTTCAGCGCGGGCAGTACGACACTGACGCTCCCGCGGCCCGCTTCCCCGGCCGTGGCCCTGGCGGCCAGGAGGCGGTCCAACGGGCGGTCGGCGGCCGACCAGGAACGCCTGGCCAGCCAGCATTCGACCTCTTCCAGCACGGTCGATACTCCCTGTATGTGATCCATCTCGCGGTTCGGACGACTATCTCAACAGTCCGGTGCTTCGGTTACAGTCTTGAACAACGCGGACGACCATCGCATGCCGGGGTCCGGCCGCCGATAAATGCCCGGATCGAAGATCCGGTGCCACAGCGCTCATCCAGAGGGACTGAGGGAACGGCCCGTTGAAGTCCCGGCAACCCCCCCGCCGACCGTGAGGTCAGGTGGGGAAGGTGCCAATTCCGTCTCGTGGCGAAACGCGCCGCGAGGAAGATGAGGAGAAAGGGCCTCGCCACCATGGCTGCGCAGACCGTTGCAGTAAGCACCAATTCTTCCGCCGACGCTGACGCCAACGCCGAAGCCGTCGACCTCGGTCCCGCCTCGGGCCTTTCCTGCCGCGAGTGCGGCGAGCGTTTCGAACTCGGCCCCATTTTCGCCTGCGCTTCCTGTTTCGGGCCGCTCGAAGTCGCGTACGACCTTCCGAGCGGCTCCCCCGAAGAGCTGAAGAAGCGCATCGAGGCCGGACCGGCCAACATCTGGCGCTACGCGCCGCTGCTGCCGGTCCCCGCCGATGTCGCCGAGAAGCCGAACCTGAACCCCGGCTGGACCAAGCTCGTCCAGGCCGACAACCTCGCCCGTGAACTCGGCGTCGAGCAGGGCAAGCTGTTCGTCAAGGACGACTCCGGCAACCCCACGCACTCCTTCAAGGACCGCGTCGTCGCCCAGGCCATCGAGGCCGCCCGCGCCTTCGGCTTCACCACCCTCTCCTGCTCCTCCACCGGCAACCTCGCCGGTGCCGTCGGCGCCGCCGCCGCCCGCGCCGGCTTCCGCTCCTGCGTGTTCATCCCGCACGACCTGGAGCAGGGCAAGGTCGTCATGGCCGCGGTGTACGGCGGTGAGCTGGTCGGCATCGAGGGCAACTACGACGACGTCAACCGCTTCTGCTCCGAGCTCATCGGCGACCCGCTCGGCGAGGGCTGGGGCTTCGTCAACGTCAACCTGCGTCCGTACTACGGCGAGGGCTCCAAGACCCTGGCCTACGAGATCTGCGAGCAGCTCGGCTGGCAGCTCCCGGACCAGCTGGTCATCCCGATCGCGTCCGGCTCGCAGTTCACGAAGATCGACAAGGGCCTCCAGGAGCTGATCAAGCTCGGCCTGGTCGAGGACAAGCCGTACAAGCTCTTCGGCGCCCAGGCCGAGGGCTGCTCGCCGGTGTCGGTCGCGTACAAGGGCGGCCACGACATCGTCCGGCCGCAGAAGCCGAACACGATCGCCAAGTCCCTCGCCATCGGCAACCCGGCCGACGGCCCGTACGTCCTGGACATCGCCCGTCGCACCGGCGGTGCCGTGGAGGACGTCGACGACGAGCAGGTCGTCGACGCGATCAAGCTGCTGGCGCGCACCGAGGGCATCTTCGCGGAGACGGCGGGCGGTGTGACGGTCGGCGTGACGAAGAAGCTCATCGAGGCCGGTCTGATCGACCCGTCGCTGACCACCGTCGTACTCAACACGGGTGACGGCCTCAAGACCCTCGACGCGGTGGCCGACACTTCTCAGGCGACCGCGACGATCCGTCCCAGCCTGGACGCGTTCCGCGCCGCCGGCCTCGCCACCAGCTGACCACCCGAGACTTCAGGAAGGGCACCCACCATGAGCGTCAAGGTCCGCATCCCCACCATCCTCCGCACCTACACGGGCGGCCAGGCCGAGGTCCCGGCCGAGGGCTCGACCCTCTCCCAGGTCATCGAGTCCCTGGAGCAGAACCACCCGGGCATCGCCGCCCGCGTCCTGGACGACCAGGGCAAGCTGCGCCGCTTCGTGAACGTGTACGTCAACGACGACGACGTGCGTTTCGAGGGCGGCCTGGAGACGGCCACGCCGGACGGCGCCGGCATCTCGATCATCCCGGCCGTGGCCGGCGGTTGCTGACGCCCCGTCCGACCGCACCGCGTAATCGAATTGCCCTCTCCGTGTTTGAAACGGAGGGGGCAATTCTGCATGGTTGAGCGCGGTACAGTGTGGGAAGTCCCCCCAGCTGCCCGTGCCGCCCGCATACGAGAATGCGCCCGGCCACGACAAGATGCAGCCAAAGTGCGCGATCCGCTTGAGGCATAAGTCGCCTTTGCCTGGCCCGACTTGCCCAGGATTCATATGAATTCCGCATATCCGGGCGTTCGGTTCTGCCGAGAATTCTCGTCCGATTGACCTGTTGCAGAGGGCAGTTGGGCAGATACATTCAGCCGCGGTCGACGCGTTCCGGCGCACCCACCCTCTCCTGTCGGAGGGTGAGTTCTGACCCGGGTCCGCGAAGTGCGGTCCTGCGCAAGGGCCAGTAATAGGGGAGTTAGGCATGGCTCAGGGCACCGTCAAGTGGTTCAACGCGGAGAAGGGGTACGGCTTCATCGCGGTCGACGGTGGTGCGGATGTTTTCGTCCACTACAGCGCGATCCAGATGGACGGATACCGCACCCTCGAAGAGGGTCAGCGAGTTGAATTCGAGATCTCGCAGGGCCAGAAGGGGCCGCAGGCAGACATGGTCAAGCTCGCCGTCGGCTGAGTTCGAGCGGTCGGCCAACGACGCCACTCACGCACTGCACTCACGCACTGAGGGCCCGTACCCCGGGGGTACGGGCCCTCAGTGCGTCCCGCGCGCGGCGTGCATGCCTTCCGTGGGCGGCGTGCACGCCTCCTGCGCGCGCCGTGCATGCCTCCCGCGCGTGCCGTGTCTGCCTCCTGCGCGCCCCGGCGCGGTGTCCACATCCCGAGGGGGACGCTTGCACTCTCGGGG
Organism: Streptomyces sp. NBC_00984; assembly: GCF_045162475.1. Lineage (NCBI taxonomy): Bacteria > Bacillati > Actinomycetota > Actinomycetes > Kitasatosporales > Streptomycetaceae > Streptomyces > Streptomyces sp. NBC_00984. Next base: position 4,069,779 of record NZ_CP108734.1, on the reverse strand, counting down.
GTCGAGTGCTAATCATTGGCGTTAGCACTCTCCAGGTGAGAGTGACAGAACTTGGACCGGGCCGGTGAGGCCCGCAGGTCGGTGGGGCAAGGAACCACCGGTCACGCAGGCCGTCCGTCGCGGGCGCCACTCGGTCCGGAGAAATCCACCCCTGTCCGGGAGGACCACTTCACATGGCCAAGATCATCGCGTTCGACGAGGAGGCCCGGCGCGGTCTCGAGCGCGGCATGAACCAGCTCGCCGACGCCGTCAAGGTCACCCTTGGCCCCAAGGGTCGCAACGTCGTCCTTGAGAAGAAGTGGGGCGCCCCCACGATCACCAACGATGGTGTTTCCATCGCCAAGGAGATCGAGCTGGAGGACCCGTACGAGAAGATCGGTGCGGAGCTGGTCAAGGAGGTCGCCAAGAAGACGGACGACGTCGCCGGCGACGGTACGACCACCGCCACCGTTCTCGCCCAGGCTCTCGTCCGCGAGGGTCTGCGCAACGTCGCCGCGGGTGCCAACCCGATGGCCCTCAAGCGGGGCATCGAGAAGGCCGTCGAGGCCGTCTCCGCCGCCCTCCTGGAGCAGGCCAAGGACGTGGAGACCAAGGAGCAGATCGCTTCGACGGCCTCCATCTCCGCCGCCGACACCCAGATCGGCGAGCTCATCGCCGAGGCCATGGACAAGGTCGGCAAGGAAGGCGTCATCACCGTCGAGGAGTCCCAGACCTTCGGTCTGGAGCTGGAGCTCACCGAGGGTATGCGCTTCGACAAGGGCTACATCTCGGCGTACTTCGCCACCGACATGGAGCGCATGGAGTCGTCCCTCGACGACCCGTACATCCTGATCGTCAACTCCAAGGTCAGCAACGTGAAGGACCTCCTTCCGCTGCTGGAGAAGGTCATGCAGTCCGGCAAGCCGCTGCTGATCATCGCCGAGGACGTCGAGGGCGAGGCCCTGTCGACCCTGGTCGTCAACAAGATCCGTGGCACCTTCAAGTCCGTCGCCGTCAAGGCCCCGGGCTTCGGTGACCGCCGCAAGGCCATGCTCGGCGACATCGCCATCCTCACCGGTGGCACCGTCATCTCCGAGGAGGTCGGCCTCAAGCTGGAGAACGCCGGTCTCGACCTGCTCGGCCGCGCCCGCAAGGTCGTCATCACCAAGGACGAGACGACGATCGTCGACGGTGCCGGTGACAGCGACCAGGTCCAGGGTCGCGTCAACCAGATCCGCGCCGAGATCGAGAACTCCGACTCGGACTACGACCGCGAGAAGCTCCAGGAGCGCCTCGCGAAGCTGGCCGGCGGCGTGGCCGTCATCAAGGCCGGTGCCGCGACCGAGGTCGAGCTCAAGGAGCGCAAGCACCGCATCGAGGACGCGGTGCGCAACGCCAAGGCCGCCGTCGAGGAGGGCATCGTCGCCGGTGGTGGCGTGGCTCTGCTCCAGGCCTCGGCCGTCTTCGAGAAGCTGGAGCTCTCGGGTGACGAGGCGACCGGCGCCAACGCCGTCAAGCTGGCGCTGGAGGCCCCGCTCAAGCAGATCGCCGTCAACGGTGGTCTCGAGGGCGGCGTCGTCGTCGAGAAGGTGCGCAACCTGGCCGTCGGCCACGGTCTGAACGCCGCGACCGGCGAGTACGTCGACATGATCGCCGAGGGCATCCTCGACCCGGCGAAGGTCACGCGTTCCGCCCTGCAGAACGCCGCGTCCATCGCCGCGCTGTTCCTCACCACCGAGGCCGTCATCGCCGACAAGCCGGAGAAGGCCGCCGCGGCCGCTCCGGGCGGCATGCCGGGCGGTGACATGGACTTCTGATCCTGACGGATCGGTAGTTCCTGTACAGCTTTGCCGCGTCGGGCCCCTGGACCAGCTGGTCCAGGGGCCCGATGTCGTTTCCGGGGCGAACGGTGCTTGTGCGCCCGGGTACGAGGCGTGCCGCGAACCGGTCGGCGTCACATCGGCCCTTCCAGCCGCGGCTCCCCGTGGGCGTGCGGTGGACGCGCCCACGATGCCCGCCGGAGCATCGTGGGCGCGTGATACCGCGGCCCCCATTCCGTCGTGGGCGTCCGGCTCCCGGTATGACGGGGTGTCGGGCACCGTGACGCTCCCGCCCGCCGACCCGCGCTACGGCAGGCGGTCGAGCAGCCAGGTGCTGAGTTCCTCCGTCACGAGGGTGTGTCCCTCGTTCCGGGAGGCGAGCTTGAACTCGTCCAGCCCGCTCTCGTCCTCCGGGAGCGAGGAGATGTCCGCGTACAGCTCCTCGTCCGTGTCCAGATCGCGGATGTCCACCGCGCTGACCGCCGGCACGAAGCAGTGCGACCGGATGCGTACGTCGGTCTTGAAGCCGAGGAACGGGCTCAGGGCGTTGAGCCCGTCGGCGAGGATGCCGAAGCCTTCCAGCGAGCCGCCGGGTGCGCCGTCGATCGAGGGGAGTCCGTTCGCACGCACCTCGTTGGTCTTCAGCGTCACCACGCGCAGCTTCGCGACGAGTTCGTCGGGGCCCGGCGCCTGAGTGTAGAGCTTGGTCCCCACGATCGACAGGCCCTTGCCCTCCAGGGCCAGTTCGCCCGCCCGCACATCGGTGCCGGTGCCGTCGGCCACGCCGTTGGCGACACCGATCCGCCGGGGTCGGCGCGGCCATTGGCCGACGGCTTCCATCTCGGCGAGGAACTGGGCGCGCAAGACGCTCTGGTCCGGCGTGTCGTCCCACTTCTCGATGTGCCGCCACAGCAGTTGCTGGGCGGCCGGGCTGTTGATCTGGTCGGAGAACCGGCTGTCGAGATCCTTGATGTAGTGCGCGAACGCCTGGAGCGCGATCGGGATCCAGGCGCCTCGGTGCGGGCTGTCGTACGAGAAGTACAGAGCGGTCTGGTGGTCGATGCTCTCGTACTCCAGCTTGGCCAGCGCATGCCGGGTGACGAGCCCGCCCATGCTGAACCCGCCGACGGCCAGCGGTGTGTCGCCCAGCCGCTCCGCGATGGCCTGCATGATCGCGGCCTGCGCGGTGCGGGAGTTGTCCAGAATCGACGCGCTGCGCTCATGGAAGCCGAGGAGGATGACGTCATGGCCACGGCGGCGCAGCTCGCTGATGAGCGCGTAGTCACCGAACTCCATGATCTCCCAGGAGAATTCCAGCTCGCTGGGCCCCGTGTTGAAGCCGTCGGCGAAGATGACCGGCCGTACGAGACCGGTGTTCCCCTCGCCGTAGTAGACCCAGGCGGTACCGCCCGGCAGGTCCCACACGGTGCTGGGCGGCAGTGGGAGCGAGACGGGCTTCTCGGCGTCCAGGCGGGGGCCGGGGGCCAGGGCGATGGGGGGCTTGTCGCGGAGTCCGGAGACGATCTGCTCGTGGGACGGTTCGGACATGGTTCGTTCCCCTTTGGGATGGTTGATTACGATGCGCGCCAAGAGGAACACGCAACGTAGTCACCGGCCCAGGAAAAGCGGATCAAACCACCCCCAGGTGGGAGCCGGTTTCGGACACCCGGCGCGGCTTCCCGCCTCCCCGGGTCAGCGTGACTTCGGCCGCGCGGACCGTCGGGCAAGTCCGGCCCGTACCTCGTTCATCCGGCCGCGTACGCCGTCCGCCGGTACGGCTCCGCCGGGCCCGGCGGGTACGGCGACCGATTCGCCCCGGCACGGCCTGCACCGGCCGCCGATCAGGGCCTCCGCGCTGCCCGGCGAGCGGCACTCGCTGCATTCGAGGGTGCGCAACACCGTCCGCTGTTGTGCTGGAGTGACCCGTTCGGGCGGCATCTTGTCGGTGAGCCGCCTGCGGACGAGGGCCGCCGGGTGGTGGACGGGGGCGGGCAGCCCGTCGGTGAGGGCGTGCAGCAGCTCCGCCTCCGTGGCGCCTCGCTCGAACCAGTCGGTGACCTGCGGCTCCAGTGTCGTGCAGTCCGCCGCCGACAGCGTGAGCGTGGGTGCGGTACGGCCCAGCGCGGCGAGAAGTGCGAACGCGCGGGAACGAGTGGGGCGTTGAGGCCGTTCGGGCGGTACGTCGCCCCGGGTGAACGCCGCCCACCACTCGTCGTCCCGGGCGGTCCGGGAGAAGAACGTCCGGGTCACCCAGAGCAGTACCTCGTCGTTGGCGACGCACTCGCTGCCGCGCCGCAGATGCCCGGCGTCCTGCAGCCGGTTGAGGGCGGTCCGCAGTGCGCACTGCCCGTACGGGAGCACCTTGGCCAGCGTCTTCACGGAGATGTCGGCGCCCTCGGGCAGTCGGTCGAGGTACGCGGCGATGGACGCCTCACGGGGCGGGAGGTGCGCGAAATCGCGTTCGGTACGCGGATGTTGGTCGGAGGCCGAGCGCTTGCCGTAACCCGGATTGGCCATCGGGTGCGGGGCCGGGGGCGTGGGCAGGGATACGTGCGGTGCGCACGGGGCGGCACTAAGCTGGCCGTCAGCCATTAGATCGCTCCTGACGATCGAAGTGGTCAGGCCCCTGTTTGGTGTTCCACCACCGGCAGGGGCCGTTCTGCGTTTTGCGTTGTTCTGCGTTTCTGCGACGTTCTGTATTCGGCACGCTAGAGCGTCGCCACCGTCCGTGGCAAGTCGGTCACGAAAAGTCAACTCGCCGCTCGGGGTGGGTGGGTGGGAAGTGGCCCACCTCCCATTCCTCGGAAAGAGCGCTCGGACTTCGCGGCTTGAGCTCCGGGGGGAATGTCCCTGGCAGGAGGGGGCGTGTGCGGTGATTCGAATGCGCCGGGTGTGCTCCGAATGCGCCGCTGCTGACGGGGTGGAGCTGTTGGGGCGCGATGCGGGAATCGGGGAAAGGGCGGCGGGCTCCTGTGATCTTGAGTGCCGGGCCGATCGGGCCCGAACCACTCCCCACTCAACTCGTACGAGGAGTCCCGTGCGTATCCGATCCATCCTGTCGCTGGCCGCGTCCGCCGTCGCGGTCCTGGCGCTCGCCACCCCCTCCCAGGCCGCCGACGACGGCGCCTACTTCATCCGTGACGCGCGCAGCGGTCAGTGTCTCGCGGGCGGCGAAGGCCCGCTCGGGGGCCATGTCGAGCCGTGCAACCCCGGCACCGTGTGGGAGATCCGCAACCAGGGCAACGGCCTGGCCCGGATCGTCGAGGCGCGCGGCGAAGGCCGCTGCCTGGCGCTCTCGCCGATCCGGATCTACCCGCCGGTGGTATGGGTGGACCGGTGCGGCAGCCAGCCCGACGAGTGGTCGATCCAGGGCCCGGACGGCGGCGCGCCGGTGGCCATCGCCCTCGGCCGGGGCGAGCTCGGCTATCTGACCACGGAGGGTGACCGCGCGGTCGTTCTCCCCGACGGCAGGCCCCAGTGGTTCCTGCAGCGGCTCGGCTAGTCCGCCGCACATTCCGTGACCGGGCCCGGGGCTTGAGCTCCGGGCCCGGTCACGTTTCTGTCGGGCGTTGCGCCTGGCGGCGGTCCGGCGCGTGAGAGGGTGCGGCGCTGGTGGGTACGAACGTCGAGGGCATGCAGCAGATCGCGGTCGTCAAGGCGCTGCTCGGGGCCGGGACGGTGTTGGGGCTGGTGACCGGTGTCGCGGCCTATCTGGTGTCCGTGACGGACCGGGCTGTTGAACGCAGAGCCCAGGTCACCGCGCTCGCCCCACTCGGCGCGCGCCCTCGGACGCTGCGTGCGGTGCAGTGTGCCCAGGTGGTGTTGCCGCTGGTGGTGGGGCTGCTGCTTGCGCTGGTGACGGGGAAGCTCACCGAGTCCAGCTATCTGATCACCGGGGGCGGCGCGCTGTTCTGGGACGGGGAGGGCGTTCCGCTGTTGCTGTTCTCGGCGTTGGGTGTGGTGGCGGTCGGGGCGTTGCCGTTGGTGGGGCGGCGGGTGAATCCCGAGCTGATCCGGCGGGACTGATCCGGCGGACGGATCCGGAGTCCGGGGCCCGTGGGCCGTGGTCCGTGGTCCGGGGCCCGGTGTGCGGGGAAAGGCAGAAACTGCCTCTCCTTGTTCCGGCACACCGGGCAGGGCGGGGTGGGGCAGGTCAGTCGCGGCGGGGGCCGATGACGGTGGTTCCGTCGTGCACGGTGATCGCCAGGGCCGGGCAGATGTCGGCGGCGTCCAGGACCCGTTCGTCCGGCTCGATCCCGTCGGCCCGCGCGCGGGCGTGCTCACCGTCCAGGGCGAACACCTCGGGGACGGTTCCGGCACACATGCCCGATCCCTGGCAGAGCTGGGGGTCGACGCGTACGTTCCAGGTCATGGCGGTCACCACTCCACCGGCATGACGCGCGGGCCGCGCACCAGCATCTCGGACTTCCAGGTCACGTCGCCGGCCAGGCGCAGTTCCGGGAAGCGGGTGATGAGGGCGGACAGCGCCTCCTGGAGTTCCAGCCGGGCCAGCGGGGCGCCCAGGCAGTGGTGGACCCCGTGGCCGAATCCGAGGTGCTGGTTGCCCTCGCGGGCGATGTCGAGCACGCCCGGGGCGGCGAACCGCAGTGCGTCGCGGTTGGCGGCGCCGACGGCGACCAGGACCGGGCTGCCCGAGCGGACGAGGGTTCCGCCGACCTCGATGTCTTCGGTGGCGTAACGGGGTTGGCCGGCGCCCCTGCCCAGGGGCACGAAGCGGAGCAGCTCCTCCACCGCGTTCGGGACGAGCTCGGGCTCGGCCCTGAGCCTGGCCAGCTGGTCCGGGTGGTCGAGGAGGGTGAGGACGAAGTTGGGGATCTGGGACGCGGTGGTCTCGTGTCCCGCGACCAGGATGCCCACGCACAGATCGATGAGTTCGAGCTCCGAGAGACGGTCGCCGCCGTCGCGGGCCTCGATGAGCGCTGTCATCAGGTCGTCCTGCGGCGACCGGCGGTGCTGGTCGATCAACCCGGCCATGTAGGCGCGCAGTTCCTCGCGACTCGCGTCGAACTCCTCGGCGGTGAGCGAGCTGGTCGACAGCGCGTCGTCGCTCCATACACGGAAGCGCGGCCGGTCCTCGGTGGGGACGCCCAGCATGCGGCAGATCACGGCGACCGGCAGCGGCAGCGCGAACAGGTCGACCAGGTCGGCGGGTGGTCCGGCGGTTTCCAGCTCGTCGAGGAGGCCGGCGGTCAGTTCCCGGACCTGGGGGCGCAGCTTCTCGGCCTGGCGGACGGTGAACGCCTTGGCGACCAGGGAGCGCAGCCGGGTGTGGTCGGGCGGGTCCATGCCGAGGATGCCGCCGTTGCGCTGTCCCTCGGACTGTCGGGGCTCGTCGTGCGAGGCGGCCGCGGCCCGGCTGAAGCGCTGGTCGCCGAGGACCAGCCGGGCATCGGCGTAGCGGGTGACGAGCCAGGCCGGTTCGCCGTACGGCATCTGGACCTGTAAGAGGCCCTGCCGGTCACGGACGTGCTCGTAGGCATCGGCGAGCTGGAGCCCGTCGGGGGTGTTGAAGGGGTAGGAGAGGGGTGCGACATCTGCTGTGGTCACTGCGTCCTCCCGGATGTAAGCAGCTGCTTACAACGGTAGGAGCGGCCCTCGGGGGCAGTCAACGACGCTTTATGGCCGTTATCCTGACGGGCCGTCCGAGAGGAATGCCACCATGGAACCCGGTTCCGTCCCGCCGTCCGAAGAGCGCCGCAGGGACGCCGCGGCCACCCGTCGCCGGTTGCTGGAGGCGGCCCGCGACCTGTTCGCGGAGCGGGGCTACGAGGGGGCGACGGTCCGGAGCATCGCGGCGCGCGCCGGGGTCAATCAGGCCCTGCTGTTCCGGTATTTCGGCTCGAAACGGGGTTTGCTGACGGAGGTCGTCGCGCTGGGCGGGCTGGAGCAGTTGCGGGCGACGCCGCCCGAGGAGCTTTTCGAGACCGCCCTGCGCTCGATGCTGACCCGTAGCGCGGAGGGGACGGAGGACCGTTCCCTGGAGGTCTATCTGCGGTCGGTCGGGCGGGGCGACGAGGCGGCCGGAACCTTGCGGGAGCTGGGGGAGGAGTACCAGAGCGCGCTGGCCGGGCTCTCCAGTGCCCCGGACGGTGCGCTGCGTGCGGATCTCGCCATGGCCTGGCTGCTGGGGATCGGCCTGATGCGGACGGTTGTCGCGCGGGAACCCCTGGCCGGTGCCGAGCCGGACGAGGTCTGCCGCCTTGTGCTCGGCACGCTCAGCCATCTCTGGTCCGCGCCGCAGTAGGGGAGGGCGCCCGGGGGAGGCGAGGCTTCGGTGCTACGGCGTCGTTCCCCCGGCCCGGGGCGTGAACAGATGGCGGTCGGCGAAGTCCAGGTAGCGGCCCCAGCCGCACGGGGTGATGTCGTGGGCGCCGGAACGCAGGTGGTAGCCGATGCGGTCACCGCGCGCACGTCCGGGCCCGGGGCCCGAGCGCCGGGCCCGGGACTTGAGCCCCGGGCCCGGCACAGCGGTTGTCGCGCCTCAGAGGTCGTCCTGCTCTCAGCGGTTGTTGTGTTCGAAGGCGGCGAAGGCCGTCTCCTGACGCCACTCGGTCGCCGCCTTCGGGTTGGCGGCGAGGTAGCGGGCGCAGCGCGTGCTCGGGTGCTCGGTGCCCGGACGGTTGCCCAGGCAGGCGGAGACCGGGCGGTAGCCGGAAGGGGCGGAACCGGTGGCCCACAGGCTGCGGCCGTTGCGGAACGCGTACTCCAGCGAGGCGCGGGCCAGGTCCTTCAGCTCGACGTAGCTGAGGCCGTACGTCCTGGCCGCGTACTGGTATTCGTGGCTGATGTCGATACGGGAGACGCCCGGGTCGTCGGTGGCCAGCACGATCGGGACTCCGTAGCGGCGGTAGGCGTTGAACGGGTGATCGTCGCCCGCGATGCCGAGGATCTGCTTGTTGCTGGTGAACGGCACCTCGACGGCCACCTTGCGCCGCGCCATCGTCCGGGCCAGCTGCCGCCAGTCGTCCTCGTGGACCAGGTCCACGCCGTGGCCGATGCGCTCGGCCCCGGCGACGAGTACGGCTTCGCGGATGTGGAAGGTCAGGTCCTCGGGCTTGACCAGGCCGGGGGCCAGCTCACCGGCGTGCAGGGTGAGGTGGGAGCCCGGGTACTGGCCGCGCAGGTACTTCAGCATCCGCATCTGGAGGCTGTAGTTGGCCAGCGCGCTCTCGCCGTCCTCGGGCTGTACGAGGTTGACCGCGACGAACCTCGGGTCGCGCTCCGCCAGCCGCATGCCGACCGCCATCTGCGTGAACACCCGTACCGGGGAACTGCCCCGGGACACCTGGGAGATCCACCTGACGGGGAGCCTGCAGCCCGGGGCGGGGCGGGCGGTGTCGCAGTGCGCTGCCGCCCGGAACTGCACGTCGGTGTCGTCGGCCTCCTGGACCGCCTCGTCCACCACCCGGTCGAGCTGACCGCCCGCCACGAGCTTGCGGTGGAGGGCGGCCAGGTCGGCGTCGTAGCCCACCTTGTCGGCGAGCTTCTTGCTGCTGTCCGACGCGGGGGTGACCAGGGTCTCCAGATAGAACTGGTTCTGCTCGACCACGGTGTTGGCCACATTGGCGAGCATCTTGCCGCGGGTGTACGCGGTGGCCAGCCCGAACTTGCCGAACGTGTCGAAGAAGTGGTCGTGCCCGGACTGGTCGGCCGGGAAGTCCTGCATGGACCAGGCCCGCACGATCCGCTGCCGGAACGCGGCGTCGTGCTGCGCGTCGATCGCGGGCCTCGTGCCCGGCCCGCACGGCGGCGCCACGGCCGTGTCCGTCGCGTCGATGCACAGCCCGTTCTCGCCCGCGAGCTTGATCAGGTATTCGGTGGTGACCGCCCCCGACAGGTGGTTGTGGAGGTCGCCTCCCTTGGGCAGCGCCTTGAAGAAGGCCTTCAGCTTCGCCGGCCTGCCCTGCAACGAGGCGAGGTGTGCGGCGGTCCTGGCCTCGGCGGGGGTGACGGGGCGGGGCAGCGCGTGGGCGGCGAGCCGGGGCGCCGACTCCTTCGCGGGGGCGGCGGCGGCCGGGATCGCCGGAAGCAGAGTCAGTACGGCGAGTGCGCCGAACCCGGCCGTGCGCAGCGACTTGGGACGGTGTGCCGTCCGAAATGTTGAGATCACCGCCGAATGATCGCGTTCGAAGAGACCATTCTTCGCCCAAACCGTATGTATGGCCTGAAACCTCCACCCAATCGAGCGATTCCCGCCCTTCTTTTCCCTGTTCCCCGGGGTGTGCGTCAAACGCCCTGTCCGGTGGGGTAGTTGGAGCGGCCGTGTCCAACGGAGAGGAAAGTACTTTCCTTTCTGGAAAGTAGATGCCAGGATGAGGGGGTAGGCAGTTCAGGCAGTGATGAGCAGGCCCGGGAGAGCGCGATGGCACCGCAGGAGAACACCCCCGCCCGTCCGGGCGGAACAGACGTGTCCGCCGACCTCGCGGCCGAAGCTCTGCAGGGCATAGACACGGCCAGGGAGCGGGCCCGTCTCGCGGCCGGGCTGACTCCCGCCTGGTACGGCCCCGCTGCGGCCGTGGCCCTGATCGTTCCCGCCCTCGTCGACGCCTGGGCCCAGGGGCGGGGCGGCTGGGCGGTGCTCCTGTCCCTGCTGATCGCCTTTGCGGGCCTGGGCGTGGTGCTGGTGCTCGTCAACGTCGCCAGGCGCAGGTCGGGAGTGAGGGTGACGCTGCCCTGGTCGGCGCGCCTGCGCCGGGTCGGGGCTCCCCTCCTGATCCTTCTCGTCGCGGGGGGCGCGACGTACGGACTGTGCCGGCAGTTCGGGGCCGACAACGCGGTCGGCAAGATCGCGATGTTCGCCGTCCTGGGGCTCGGCGCCTGGGTGGTGTTCGTCGCGCGGAACGCGACGATCAAGCAGAAGCTCCAGGCGACGAGATGACTGCCGCCCCCGCGCCGGGCGAGCCCGCGATCGACGCGGCGATCAACCACCCCACCCGGCTGGCGGTCGTCGCCTTCCTCTCGGCCTGCGACGAGGCCGAGTTCGCCACCGTGCGCAGTAGCTGTCAGGTGTCCGACTCGATGCTCAGCAAGATCGCCTCTGCCCTGGAGGGGATCGGATACCTCGCCATCCGCAAGGGTTACGTCGGCAAGCGCCCCCGTACCTGGCTCTCGCTCACCCCTGCCGGGCAGCAGGCCCTGGCCCTGCATGTCGCGGCGCTCCAGGGCATCGCTGCCACGGCCCGGCGAGCGGGCGCGGACGTAGGCGCGGACGCGGAGGCCAGGCGTTCTTGAGGTCCGCGACGAACGACGTCCAGGCGGCGGCCCGGAACACGAGCGTCGGGCCCTCGGCCACCTTGGAGTCCCGCACGGGGACGATGCCGGGGTGGCCGTCGCCGACTTCGAGGCAGTTGCCGAGCGGTCGGCCGGTAGGCACGGAACACCGCGCGGGCGTATGCCTCCATCTGCAACAGCCCCGGAATCAGCTGTGACGCGTATTCCCTGATCGCCTTCGCGACCGCCTCCGCATCGGCCTCTTCCGCGAAGTGGTCCCGGTACTTCGACTTTTTCAGGGCGGCGCAGTCGCGGACGAAGAACCCGTCCGCCCCAGGATCTCGTCCAGCTTCTGGGCCTGGTCCAGCCGCATCCGGCGCGTACCGGACTCCAGCTGTCCGATGAGGGGACCGCTCACGAACAGCGGGACTCCCGACTCCTCCTGCGAGAGGCCCGCGCACTCCCTCCGATGGCGGAGTTCGGCACCGAGCAGGGCGCGTGGTGAGGAGGAGGGATCGAGTTTCTTGGGACCCGGCATGACAACTCCCTGTGACACATGTGCGGTTGTTGGTTCTGCGCCTCTTCCAGGTTAATGGCGCGTTGGACACGCTGGGTATGCATTGTCATTACTCAGCGTGGAAAGGAATGGGTCATGACGATCAAGGAACGGCGCAGGGTGACGGAGGGCAGAGTGCGGGCAGCGGAGGATGCGGTGGCGCGGCTGAAGGAGGGTTTCTCGGGGGTCGGGATCACGTTGCCGTCGTTGCGGATCGACCCGGTGTCGTGTGCGGGGAGCGACCCGGTGTCGCCGCTGGTCGACCTCGGCCGGTGCAACCTCGACACGGTGCTGCGGCTGAGCATGGTGCTGGAGGCGCAGGGACAGGCGGGCCATGACGGGTGAGGGCCTTGAGCCGTGCGAGCCGGAGCCGGGGTCGTTCGCGGTGGACACCCGGGACGGGCGGGTGGGGCGCGTGATGGGGAACGTCGGACCATACGTACAACTGCGGGCGCCGGGGGGTGGGGCGGAGTGGGAATGTCCGCCGGAGTCGGTGCGTCCGGCTCCGCTGGGGGAGGTGCTGCGGGCCCGGGTCCGGGAGGTCAACAGGGAGGGGAGGCTGCCGTGACGGTGTCGGGACGCCGGGTGTGACCTGGCGGAGGACGCACGGAAGGGCGACGCCCTGGGCGGGTGCCGCCCTTCGATCGGGTCGATGAGGTCCGGTCGGTGCTGTTTACGGAGCGGGGACTTCGCATACGGGCTTTCGAAGTCCCGGGGCAGTGGGCGAGGCCGGGCAGGAAGGGGCCGCCGGCCTCGTCGGGGTGGTCCTCGACGTACGGGATGGTCGCGTCGCAGACCTCGATGGCGCAGCCGAAGAAGCCGATCGTCGTGGGGCCGTAGTGGAGGTTCCGGCCCGGAGCCGGCCGAGCGCAGTCAGGAAAATTTCAGGGAGCCCCTGCCAGCGTGCCGTTCCATGACAACCGACATGACGGACACCCACGCGCCCGGCGGGCGCACGCGGGCGCGGCAGATGCTGAACAAGGTCCCGGAAGTGACTCTCTACTTCTGGGTGATCAAGGTGCTGTGCACCACCGTGGGCGAGACCGCGGCCGATCTGCTCAATGACAATCTCGGCATGGGGCTGACCAACACCTCGTACCTGATGAGTGCGCTGCTGGTCGTCACTCTGGTCTTCCAGTTCCGGGCGCGTTCCTACGTACCGGGGCTGTACTGGCTGTCCGTGGTCCTGATCAGCGTGGTCGGCACGCTGATCAGCGACAATCTGACCGACAACCTCGGCGTCCCGCTCCAGACCACGACCGTGGTGTTCGCGGTGGCGCTCGCCGTCACGTTCTTCGCCTGGTACGCGAGCGAGCGGACGCTGTCGATCCACTCGATCCGGACGACGCGGCGCGAGGCGTTCTACTGGCTGGCGATCCTGTTCACGTTCGCCCTGGGCACGTCCGCCGGCGACCTGACGGCGGAGAAACTGAACCTGGGGTACTGGCTCTCCGCGATCGTGTTCGCGGCGCTGATCGCGGCCGTCGCCCTCGCTCACCGCACGCTCGACTTCAACGCGGTGTGGTCGTTCTGGATCGCGTACGTCCTGACCCGGCCGCTCGGGGCCTCGCTGGGGGACTACCTGTCGCAGCCCACCGCGGACGGTGGTCTCGGACTGGGCACGGTCGGCACCAGCATCCTGTTCCTCGTTGTCATCCTCGGCCTCGTGGTCTTTCTGACCCGGACCCGGCGCGATGTGACTGAGGAAGACCCCCTGAAGGCGTCCGGCGCGCGGAAGCTCAGCCCGTCGGAAGGGTGACGACGAAGCGTGCGCCGGGGGCGGTGGCGTCCAGGGTGATGTCGCCGCCCGCGGCCCTGGCCAGTCGGCGGGCCAGGGCCAGACCGAGTCCCGCGCCGTCGTGTCCGTCCTCGGGGTGGGCACGGCGGCCGGGTTCGAAGAGCGAGGCGACGAAGTCCGGCGGGATGCCGGGGCCGTCGTCGGACACGTACAGCGTGATCTCGCCCGCGCCCGGTGCGCAGCCGAGGGCGACCGACCGGGTCGCGTAGCGGCGGGCGTTGTCCAGGAGCGGTGTGAGGATGCGTTCGGCGACGTCCTCCGAGACGCCGATGGTCACGTCCTGCGTGCCGTCCGCCGTGACGGTCAGGGGTGGGGCGTCGGGGAACTGGGCCGCGTAGCGCTGTGCCAGGCGGTGCGCGATGTCGGGGAAGCGGGAGCGGCCGGGGGTGTGCGTGTTGCGGGTACGGACCTCCGAGAGCAACGAGTCGCAGATCTGCTGCATGGTCGCTGCGGCGCCCGCGATGGCCGCCAGGGAGGTCTCCTGCTGTTCGGCGGTGCGCGGCCGTCCGGTGAGCCACTCGGTTTCGGCGGTGATCCTGGCGAGCGGGGTGCGCAGTTCGTGGGACAGCTCGGCGGCCTGCTGCTGCTCGTGGCGCAGGACCGCGGCCAGTCGGTCCAGCAGCGCGTCCAGGCTGGTGGCGAACGTGGCGAGTTCGGCGGGCCTGCCCTCGGCGCCGAACCGTTCCGGGGCGCCCGCGGCGCTCCACCGGGTGGCCTGCTCGCTCATCGCGGTCACGGGGCGCAGGGCCCGCCGTACGACGAGGCGGGTCAGGAGATAGATGGTGGCGAGCAGGAGCACGGCCAGGGCGATCGAACCGATCAGGGCGGTGTCCGCCGTGCTGCGGTAGGGGTCGAGGCTCACGGAGCTGACGACGGTACCGGCCCGGACGGGCGGGTGTCCCTCCCGGGCGGGGGTGTCGACGGGGAAGGCGTACAGCCGCCATGAGCCGGGGCCCTTGGTGTCGGCGAAGGTCTCGCGCCGGCCGGCGAGCCGGGCCGCCTGCGCCTCCGGGCCGGCGGGTGCGGTGGGAGGTTTCTCGATGACCGTGCCGCCCTGGAAGATCCAGACTCCGGCGTCCAGGGCCCGGTCCTCGGCCGGTTCCCGGACGACGAGCCGGCCGTCCGGGCGTACGTCCACGGTCGCCGCCACGGCCTCGGCGCGGGTGCGCAGGACGTCGTCGGCCTGGCCGTGCAGCCGCTTGTCGAGGGCGAGGTTGAAGACGGTGGTCAGGACGCCGATCCACAGCGCGCCGGTGGCGAGGGCCATCAGGGCGAGGCGACCGCGGAGGGTCCGGGGGGCGAGGTGGCGGTTCATGGGGGCCTCAGCCGAAGCGGTAGCCGACGCCGCGGACCGTGCCGATGCCCCGGGGGCTGTCCGACTCGCGGAGCTTGCGGCGCAGGCGGGCCAGGTACTGGTCCAGGGTGTTGTCGCTGACCTGCGCCCCTTCCGGCCATCCCGCCCGCAGCAGCGTCCGGCGACGCACCACGGAGCCGGGGTCGGCCATCAGGCACGCCAGCAGGCGGAACTCGGTCGGGGTCAGGGCCACGGGGTGGCCGTGCACCGTCAGCTCGTGCCGTATCGGGTCCAGCCGCATCGCGCCCGCACTGTCGGCGAGGGTGCTGCCGCGGTGCCCGGTCCGGTTCAGGACCGCGCGGACGCGGGCCGCGAGCTCGCTGAGGTGGAACGGCTTGACCAGGTAGTCGTCGCCGCCGGAGGCGAAGCCGGAGAGCCGGTCGGTGAGATTGCCGTGGGCCGTGAGGAAGATCACCGGAACGGTGAACCCCGCACCGCGCATCGCCTGGCACACATCCCGCCCGTCCGAGTCCGGCAGCCCCACATCGAGCACGACCGCGTGCACCGACGCGTCGACCGCCTTCAGGGCGGTGGCGCCGTCGGCGGCGGTCACGACGTCGAAGTCCTCGTCGCGCAGGCCACGGGCCAGGACGTCGCGCAGGCCGTGGTCGTCCTCGACGACAAGAATGCGTGCTGCGGTCACCGGGCCAGTATTACGCGGCCGGTCACTGCATGCGTCACACGATCGTGGGACGCTGAGGGGAACGGCGAAACTGCCGCGGAACCGTCGATCTACGCTCCTTTGACAGGCCACAGGAGAAGGGACTCGCGATGACTGCCGCGATGGTCGGGAACGACCGGACATCCGGGGGCCACCCGTGGGACTACCTGCTGCGGACATGGCGTGAACTGGACGTGCCCGAGGGGTGGCGTGCCGAGATCGATGAAGAGCGGATCGTCTTGGGACCTCCGCCTCATGCGCATCACAACGGCATCGCTGAAATGGTGCAGCATCGCCTATATCGGGTGCTCCCCGAAGGACTGGGCATCTACCAGACCCTGGGCATCCACGTTGCGCCCCTCGACAGGCTCTACGTCCCCGATCTGGTCATCATGGAGCGCGAACTGATCATGGCCGCCGATCCGGAGACCAGCGACCCGATGGACGCGGCGGAAGCACAGCTCATCGTCGAAGTCACCTCGAAGGGCAACGCCCGGGACGACCGGACGAAGAAGTACCGCGCCTATGCCCGCGCGGGCGTGTCGATGTATCTGCTGATCGACCGGTTCGACACACGTGGGGCGATGACCACCCTGTTCACGGAGCCCAACGAGGACGGGACGTACAAGCACTCCGATCCGGTGCCGTTCGGCAAGCCGCTGGTCCTGCCGGAGCCGTTCGGTACGACGCTCCTCACGGATGAGTTCCCGGCCTGAGCGGACATGGACGAGGGCGGCACCCGGTGTCGGGTGCCGCCCTCGTCCATGTCCGTGTGCCCGGGGTCAGACCCCGGCCGGTTCCTTCGTCGGACTGTCGGGGCCGGTCGTCGGGGACGTCGGGCCGCCCGTTGCCGCGACCGTGGATTCGGCCGGTTCCTGCGAGACGTTGAACTCCGCCAGCAGGTCCTTGCTGAAGCCGAAGAAGTACGTCGCGAAGAACCCGGCGAAGTAACCGACCAGCAGGCCGCCCGCGTAGATCGCGACCGTGGTGCCCAGGCCGTGGTTGCCGTCCAAAAGGGGGAACAGGGCCCAGCCGGACGGACCGATGGCCGTGGAGCCGACCTTGTCGCCGAGCTGGTTGAACAGGCCGATGAAGCCGCCGCCGAACGCACCGCCCACGCACGCCGTGATGAACGGGCGGCCGAGCGGGAGGCTGACGCCGTAGATCAGGGGCTCGCCGACGCCCAGCAGACCGGCCGGAAGGGCGGACTTGATGGTGCGGCGGATCGACTCGTTGCGCGGGAGGCGGAAGTAGACCGCGGCGGCCGCGCCGACCTGGCCGGCGCCCGCCATCGCGAGGATCGGGAGCAGCACGGTGTAGCCCTGCTGCTCGATCAGGGTGGTGTGGATCGGGATGAGCGCCTGGTGCAGGCCCAGCATCACCAGGGGCAGGAAGAGACCGCCGAGCACGAAGCCCGCGCCCGCGCCGCCGTTGGACAGCAGCCAGTCGGCGAACGTACCGATGGCGGTGGAGATCTCACCGGCCACGTACATCAGGCCGAAGATCGTCACCAGGCCGGAGACCAGGACCGTGAGGGTCGGGGTGACCAGTACGTCCAGTGCCTCGGGCACCCAGCGCCGGCACCACTTCTCCACGTACACCGCAAGCACCGCCGCGCCGAGCGCGCCCAGCACACCGCCCTGTCCGGGGGAGAGCTTCTGGCCGAACGCCTCGATGTTCGCGACGCCCGGGAAGACGATGATCGCGGCGACCGCACCGCCCAGGATCGGCGTACCGCCGAATTCCTTCGCCGTGTTGTAGCCGACGAACACGGCGATCAGCGCCATGAAGCCGGACGCCATCGCGGCCAGGGCGGGGGTGACCGAGGTCAGCCAGCCCAGGTTCACCAGCAGGCCGTTGAGGCCGGCGATGATGCCGCAGCCGATGAGCGCCGGGATCAGCGGGACGAAGATGTTCGCGACCCTGCGCAGGAACAGCTTGAACGGGGTGGCGTTCTTCGTCTTCCGCGCCGCCTTCATCGCGGCGCCCTGAGCGGCGAGCTCGTCCGCGGAGGCGGAGGCGGAGGCCGGTGCGGGAGGTGCGGCTTCGCCCGGTGCGGGGTCCGCCGTCCTGCCCTCCTCGACCAGCTGCTCGAACTCCGGTGTGACCCGGGCGACGGTGCCGGGGCCGAGGACGATCTGGTACGTGTCGTCCTCGACCACACCCATGACGGCGGGGACCGCCTTCAGGGCCTCGTCGTCGACGAGCGAACGGTCGTGCAGGCCCAGCCGGAGCCGGGTCATGCAGTGGGCGATGGAGCTGACGTTCGCGGCGCCACCGACGAGCGGAAGGATCGCGGCGGCGGTGGCGCGGTTCTTGTCTTCTGTTGCCATGGTGCGTGGGGCCTTGCTGTGCGGGGGTGCGGGGGTGGAACCGGTGGGTCAGGTGGTGCGGGGGGCGGCGGCGAGGGCGGCGCGGAGATGGCCGTCGGAGGCGGCCAGCAGGGTGGCGGCGGTGGGGCCGTCGACCTGGCCGAGAATGGCGAGGATGGCGTTCTTCACCTCGCCGTCGGTCGCGGCGAGGGCGGCCTCGATCTCCTCGTCGGACGCCCCGGTGGCGAGCGAGACGATCCGGCGGGAGCGGGCGCGCAGCTTCTCGTTGGAGGCGCGGACGTCGACCATCAGATTCCCGTACGTCTTGCCGAGCCGGATCATCGTGATCGTCGAGAGCATGTTGAGGACGAGCTTCTGGGCCGTGCCCGCCTTGAGCCGGGTGGAGCCGGTGAGCAGCTCCGGGCCGACGACGACCTCGATGCCGTGCTCCGCCGCGGCGCCCAGCGCGGAGTCCGCGTTGCAGGACAGCCCGATGGTCAGCGCGCCCTTCCTGCGGGCGTGCTCGACGGCGCCGATCGCGAACGGCGTGCGGCCGGAGGCGGAGATGCCGACCACGGTGTCGTCGGCGGTGAGGTCCAGGGCGTCGAGGTCCGCGGCGGCCAGCTCCTTGCTGTCCTCGGCGCCTTCGACGGCCTTGACCATGGCGGACGGGCCGCCCGCGATCAGGCCGATGACCTCGGAGGGGTCGGTGTTGAAGGTGGGCGGGCACTCGCTGGCGTCGAGCACGCCGAGCCGGCCGGCGGTGCCCGCGCCCGCGTAGATCAGCCGGCCGCCGCGGGCCATGCGTTCCGCGGTGCCGTCGATGGCGGCGGCTATCTCGGGCAGCCGGGCGCCGACGGCGGCCGGGACGGACTGGTCCTCGCCGTTCATGATGCGGGCGATCTCAAGCGTGCCGAGCCGGTCGATCTCGGCGAGCTCGGGACGGAACGCCTCGGTGGTGAGTGTCGCGAGCTGGGCGCGCAGCTCGCCGTATCCGTCGGCGGCGGTGGGGTCGGCGTCGGTGGTGGAGGTCATGGAGGGCGGCTCTGCTTTCTCGGTCTCGTACGGTTCAGCGGGTGCGGGTGCGGGTGCTCTGGTCCGGCGGGGCGGGCCGGTCAGCGCGGGCGTGGGGTGTGGCGGTGGGCCAGCGCCTCGTAGGAGGCGGCGAGGGCCGGTGCGGCCGTCTCGTACGTGCGCTGTGCGACGCCTATGAACAGGCAGTCCACGACGAGCAGCTGGCTCGTACGGCTCGACATGGCGGCGGGCCGCAGCTCGCTCTCCCGGGCGGTGGACGTGGTCAGTACGTGGTCGGCGTACTGCGTGACGGGGCCGTCGGGGCGGCCGGTGATCGCGATCGTCGTCGCCCCGCGGTCGAAGGCGACCCGCAGCGGCTCGATGACGTCGACCGTGGAGCCGGAGTGCGTGATCGCGATGGCCACATCGCCGGAGCGGAGCTGCACGGCGTTGGTCACCGCGAGGTGCGGGTCCGTGTGGGAGTGCGCGATCAGGCCGATCCGGGCCAGCTTCTGCGCGAGGTCCTGGCCGACGAGGGAGGAGGCGCCCACGCCGTAGATGTCGATCCGCCGGGCGGTGGCGGCGGCGGCCACGGCGGCACCGAGCTGGACGGTGTCGAGCCCCGCGGCCGTGTCGGCGAGGGTCTGCTGCTCGTCGTAGGCCAGCTTGGCGACCACGTCGGCGATCGGGTCGTCGACCGCTATGTCGGCGGTGACGGAGGGAGCCCGACCGGACTGCTGGTGCGCGGCGAGCCCGGCGAGGGCCAGACGCAGATCGCGGTAGCCGGGGTAGCCGAGGAGGCGGGCCGTGCGGACCACGGTCGCCTCGCTGGTGCCGGTGAGCTCGGCGAGACCGGTGACCGTGAGGGCTGCGCAGCCGGCCGGGTCACCGGCGACGGCCTCGGCGACGCGTTGCATGGAACGGGTCATGGAGGGCGCGAGCGTGCGCACCTTGGCCGCGAGGGCCGCCGGGGCGGGCGGGGAGTCAGCGCTGAAACTTTCCTTCAGGTCATGGGTCACCTTTGAAAGATATTTTCAACCGGGTTGCCCGTCAACCCCCCCTTTGGTCCCTGCCTCTTCGGTCGCTGCCGCCGACAGCGCGGAAACGGGAGCGGCGGGCGCGCGAGGCGGGTTCGCGGGCGGGGTGACAATGGGCCCATGGAGATGAACCCCCTGGAACAGGCGTTGCACACGGCCCGCGCGCTGGTCATGGCCGATCTTGCCGCGGGTGACGTCGCCGAGGCCGGGATCGTCTCGCTGGTCGAGGACGCGGTGACGCACCGCCGCTGGTGGGTCGAGCAGTGGCCCGACGGCGCCGCGTTCGTGGTCGGGCTCGTCGCCCAGGACGTACAGGACGCCCTGCTCGAACGGTACGGGCGATGGCCGCTCTGCCCGGTCTGCGACGCGGGCGACCCGCACGCCCTGGACGTCGAACCCGAACTGGGCCCGGACCCGCACTGGGTGTGCACCAAGGCCGCGGTGGCCGTGGCACCGGTCGGTTCGCTGAGCGGGATACTGCGGCGGTGACCGTCTACATCGACCCGCCGCAGTGGCCGGGACACGGGCGACTCTGGTCGCACCTGGTCAGCGATGTGTCCTTCGAGGAACTGCACGCCTTCGCGGCGTCCATCGGCTGCCCGCCGCGCGCGTTCGAGCGGGATCACTACGACCTACCGGAAACACGGTACGAGGACGCGGTGCGGGCCGGGGCCCGGCAGATCGGCTCGAAGGAGCTCGTCCGCCGGATCACGGAGGCGGGACTGCGGCGGCCCAAGGGGCGGCCCGCACCGGGCTGATCCGCGCTCAGGCGGTCGTCGAGGGCGCGCACACCTCCGCCGCGTCCCGCGACGCGGCGGCCGGGGCGCCCGTCACCAGCCGGGACGACGAGCCGCGGCTGCGCTGGAGCCGCAGCGAGAACACCACGGCCACCAGCGCCAGCACCGTCATCGCCGCCCCGGCCCACGCGGTCGCCGCGAAACCGAAGTCGGCGTCGATCACCGTGCCGCCCAGCCAGGGGCCGCCCGTGTTGCCGAGGTTGAACGCGGCCGTCGTCGTCGCGCCGGCCAGCGTCGGGGCGGCGCCCGCGACGTTGAACATCCGGGCGTTCAGCGCCGGGGCCGTGTAGAACGCCGACAGGCCCAGCAGGAACGAGAGCCCGATTGCCGCGACCTGGTTCGACGCGAACAGGGCCAGCGCGACCAGGAAGACCGTCGAGGCCGCGATACCGGTCATCAGCACCCCGAAGAGATGCGCGTCCGCGACCCGGCCGCCGATCGTCGTACCGACCAGAGCACCGATCCCGAAGAGCGCGAGCACCGTCGGCACCCAGCCCGAGTCCAGCCCGGCGACATCCGTCAGCAGCGGGGCCAGATAGCTGAACGCGCAGAAGACACCGCCCGCGGCGAGCGCCGTGATCACGATCGACAGCCACACCTGCCGGTCCCGGTAGATGCTCATCTCCTGCTTGAGCCGCGGCTTCTGCTCCGGCAGCGGAATACGCGGAATCAGCGTCGTCACCCCGACCAGAGCCACGGCGGATGCCGCGCCCACGGCCCAGAACGCCGACCGCCAGCCGAGGTTCTCACCGAGGAACGCGCCCAGGGGCACGCCCAGCACATTGGCGATCGACAGACCGCCGATCATCACGGCCATCGCACGGGCCCGCGAGTTCACCGGCACCATCGCGATGGCGACCGCCGCCCCCACCGCCCAGAACCCGGCACAGGCGAACGCGCTCACCACCCGGGACGCGAAGAGCACCTCGTACGTCGGGGCCAGCGCGCCCGCGACCTGACCGAGGCCGAAGACGGAGATCAGGGCGATCAGCGTGGTGCGGCGCGGCAGCCGGAGCGTGGCCACGGCGAGCAGCGGGGCGCCGATCACCATGCCGATCGCGAAGGCGGATATGAGGAGTCCGGCACGGGGGATCGACACGTTCATGTCGTCGGCGATGGGCGGCAACAGCCCGGAGAGCATGAATTCGCTGGTTCCCAGGGCGAAGACCGAGAGACCCAGGATGTATACGGCCAGGGGCATGCGGGAGCGGCTAGCGGCAGAGTCGGGCATGACAGCTGCCAACAGCGATCACGGCCCCGGCATTCCCCCGCCGCCGCGGGTCAGTGGCTGAGCAGCTGCAATTCGGTCTGCAGGTTCTGCCGCGCCCGCGGCTCCCAGTGCTTTGCCCCGTACGGCGTACGGAACAGCCGCGGCAGCCCGAGCAGCTGGCTCAGCACCGTCGCCCGCCCCTCCCGGAACGCGTCGTCGGGCACGAAGCCGTACTCCTCGCGCACCTGCGCCGCGTACGCCGCGTACTCCCTGGGGGCCGCCGCGAGAATGGCCAGATCCGCGTCGCAGAGCACCTCGCCGTCGGTGTCGCCGTCCGCCGGGTCGTGGGTGATGGTGAGCCGCACCAGACGGGCCACCTCGGCCGTGACACCGTCCGGCACCCCGGCCTCCGGGAGGGCACGCTCGGCGAGCGCCGCGCTGCGCTCCTCGTTCTCGGACCGGTCGGGCCGGTACACCGCGTCGTGGAACCAGGCGGCGAGGCGTACCGCGTCCGGGTCGGCCGCGTACCCGGCGAGCGTGTCGATGTGATCGAGCACCGCGACCAGGTGCGCGGTGGTGTGGTAGCGCCGCTGCGGCTCGGCCCAGCGCGCCAGCAGGTTGGCGGCGTACGGCGCCGGATCGGGCCCGGGAGCCCCGCCCCGGGCGCGGATGAGCGCTTCCTGCCAGCGCTCGCGGAGGGAGTCATCGGCGCCGTCGGCCCCGTGGGCACCGCCCGCACGCGAACTGTCGCTCATGCGATGACCCTATAGCCCGGGACCGGCCGGCTTCCGGCAACTCCGGGGGAGAAGAAGTCCAGGCCGGAGGGCTCCCAGTGGGCGGGGGCGTCGTGGTCCGGCGTGAACCAGGTACGCAGCCCCCGGACCGAACGCGCTGTTGGGGCGGATCCCGTGCCCGACCGGGTATGTGGCCCGATCACGTGTCGGCCTTCTTCCGCGCATGGACGTGCAGGCACAGACCTGCGAGGTCCTGATCGGACGGTGTGTTTCGCGAGACATTAAGCGATTGTTCAACAAACCCACAGGAGGGTGGTGTGAGCCGCCGGCTATCGGGCGGTGAGACGTTCCGCGTACGCCTCCGCCAGCTGGCGCCGCGAATCCTCCAGGTAGAAGGCCAGCATCCGCTCCGCGCCCGCCGCGTCGCCCTGCGCCAGCCGGTCCGCGATCTCCCTGTTCCGGGTGAGGTAGGGCTCGTGGAAGCGGCGCGGGTCGGCCATCACATGGAAGGCCAGCCGCAGTTCGGCGAGGACGTTGCGCATCAGTTCGTCGGTGCGGGGGCTGTTCGCGAGGCCGGTCAGGGCCTGGTGGAAGCGGATGTTGGCGGTCGAGCAGACCGGCCAGTCGTCGGCCAGCGCCGCCCGTTCGCCCGTCGACACGGCGGCCTCGACGTCCGTCAGGTCGTACGGCGGTTCGCCCAGCGTGCGCAGGGCCGCGCACTCGACGAGCAGCCGGACCCGGTAGATGTCCACCAGGTCGTCGACGGCGAGGACGCGGACGAAGACGCCCTTGTTGAGCCGGTGTTCCAGGAGGCGTTCGTGCGACAGCAGGCGGAAGGCCTCGCGCAGGGTGTTCCTGGACACGGCGAGGGCGCCGCTGATGTTCTCCTCGGAGAGCCGGCTGCCCGGTGGGAAGTAGCCTTCGGTGATCCGGTCGCGCAGGATGGCGGCGACCCGCTCGGCGGTGCCGGAACGGGCCAGGGAGGCGCTGTCCGCCGCCAGTTCGGAGAGGTCCGGAGAAGTCCGGCCGCCCGCGGTCCCCGTCATGCCCCGTCCCCTGCCTGTTCGTGCCGGTGCCTGGTGCGCCGCGCTTGTTCGCGCTGCTGTCTGTCGCTTCAGTGAACCGTACGGCGTCTCCCACTGCCCAAGCCGGGTCTTGTCAGATTGTTGAACGATCGCTAGCGTGCGCCCGTGATGGATCTGACGAACCCGCCGAGCCGGACAGCCCCGATGGATCTCAACGCCGATCTCGGCGAAGGGTTCGGGCACTGGACCCTCACCGATGACGACGCGCTGCTCGACTGTGTCACCAGCGCCAATGTGGCCTGCGGATTCCACGCGGGCGACGCCTCCGTGATGCGGCGGGTATGCGACACCGCCGCCGCCAGAGGGGTACGGATCGGCGCCCAGGTCGCGTACCGCGATCTGGCCGGCTTCGGGCGTCGCTCGATGGACGTCCCGCCCGCCGAGCTGACCGCCGAGGTCGCCTACCAGATCGGCGCCCTGCGGGTGTTCGCCGAGGCGGCCGGGTCCACGGTCTCGTACGTCAAACCGCACGGCGCCCTCTACAACCGTGCCGTCTGGGACGACGACCAGGCCGCCGCCGTGGTCGAGGGCGTCCGGCTGGCCGGCGGGGACCTGGCGGTCCTCGGGCTCCCGGGCTCGCGCCTGCTCGCCCACGCCGGGGCCGCGGGCCTCACCGCCGTGCAGGAGGCCTTCGCCGACCGCGCGTACACGCCCCGGGGCACGCTGGTCCCGCGCGGCGAGCCCGGCGCGGTGGTGCACGACGAGGACGAGGTCGTACGCCGCAGTGTCGGGATGGCGGTGGACGGGGGCGTCACCGGGGTGGACGGCAGCCGGATACCCGTCGCGGCGCGCTCGCTGTGCGTGCACGGCGACACCCCGGGTGCGGCGGCGCTGGCGCGCAGGGTCAGGGCCGCGCTGGAGGCGGCGGGTGTGACCCTGCGGGCGTTCGCATGAGTACGGGGGTTCGCACGGGCGGGGGTATCGAGGTCCTCCCCGCCGGCCCCGGGGCGCTGCTCGTCGAGCTGGCCTCCGGTGAACAGGCCGAGGCCTTCCACGCCGAGCTGCTGCGCCGCCGCGCGCTCGGTGAACTGCCCGCCGTACGCGAGATCGTGCCCGGTGCCCGGACCGTCCTCCTCGACGGCATCGCGGACCGCACCCCGGACGGCCGCGCGCGGTTCGCCCGGGATCTCGCCTCCTGGCCGATACCGCCGTTGCGCCGCGACACCGGGGAAGCCGTCGAGATCCCCGTCGTCTACGACGGTCCGGACCTCGCGGACGTCGCGGCGGCCTGGGGCGTCGCCGTCGCCGAAGTGCCCCGTATCCACGCCGGGACCGAATTCCGGGTGGCCTTCTGCGGGTTCGCCCCCGGCTTCGGCTACCTCACCGGGCTCCCCGAGCGCCTGCACCTGCCGCGCCGCGCGACCCCGCGCACCCGGGTCCCGGCCGGTGCGCTGGCACTCGCGGGGGCGTACACCGGGGTGTACCCGCGTCCGTCGCCCGGCGGCTGGCAGCTCATCGGGCGGATGCCCGACCCGGGCGAGCTGTGGAACCCGGTCCGTGAACCGGCCGCGCTGCTGAGCCCCGGGGCGCGGGTGCGCTTCGTCGCGGCGGAGGCGCGGGCGTGACCGGCGCCATCGACGTGGTTCGGGCCGGTGCCGTCGAGGTGGTTCGGGCCGGTGCCGTCGACGTGGTCCGGGCCGGTGCCATCGAGGTGGTTCGGGCCGGTGCCCTGACCACCGTTCAGGACGCGGGTCGCGTCGGCTGGGTGCATCTCGGGGTGCCGCGCGCGGGCGCCCTGGACGCCCCCGCCCACCGCCTCGCCAACCGGCTGGCCGGGAACGGGACGGACGCCGCGGTGCTGGAGACGACCGTCACCGGCTGCGCGGTCCGCCCGGACCGGCCCGTGCTCGCCGTCGTCGGCGGGGCGCCCTGCCGGGTCACCGTCGACGGGCGGCCGGTGGCCTGGGGAACCCCGGTGCGCGTACCGGCGGGCGCGGTGCTCGACGCGGGCCCCGCGGTCCGGGGCCTGCGCAGCTATCTGGCGTTCGGCGGCGGCCTGCTGCCGGAACCGGTGCTGGGCAGCAGATCGGCCGACCTGCTCTCCGGGCTCGGCCCGGCACCCCTGCGCGACGGGGACGTACTGCCCCTGGGCCAGGACCCGTCGAGGCCCCCGGGCACCGACGCCGTGCCCTGGCCGGGCGTGCCCGCCGAGCTGGTGCTCCCGCTGCGCCTCGGCCCCCGCCACGCCTGGTTCACCGACGAGGCGCTGCGTACGCTCACCAGCGCCACCTACCGCGTCTCGCCGAACAGCAACCGCATCGGCCTGCGCACCCAGGGTCCGGCCCTGGCGCGCGCCCGCGAGGGCGAGCTGCCCAGCGAGGGGATGGTGCTCGGCGCGATCCAGGTGCCGCCGGACGGGCGCCCGGTGGTGTTCCTCAACGACCATCCGACGACCGGGGGTTACCCGGTCGTCGGTGTCGTGCACGAAACCGCACTCGCGGGCGCGGCACAGGCGGTGCCGGGAACCCGGGTGCGGTTCGTGCGGGCGGGCTGAGAACAGGTCCTACGCCGCCGCCCTGAACCCCCGCAGCCGCAGCGAGTTGCCGACCACGAAGACCGAGGAGAACGCCATCGCGGCGCCCGCGATCATCGGGTTGAGCAGCCCGGCCGCGGCGAGCGGCAGGGCGGCCACGTTGTAGGCGAAGGCCCAGAACAGGTTCGTGCGGATGGTGCCGAGGGTCTTGCGCGACAGCCGGATGGCGTCCGCCGCGGCCCGCAGGTCCCCGCGTACCAGCGTCAGATCGCCGGCCTCGATGGCGGCGTCCGTGCCGGTGCCCATTGCCAGGCCCAGATCGGCCTGGGCGAGGGCGGCGGCGTCGTTGACCCCGTCACCGACCATGGCGACCGAACGGCCCTCGGCCTGGAGCTTCTTGACGACGTCGACCTTGTCCTCCGGCATGACCTCCGCGTACACCTTCTCGATCCCGACCTCGGCCGCGACCGCCTCGGCCACCGCCCGGTTGTCGCCGGTCAGCAGGATCGGGGTGAGGCCCAGGGCCCGCAGCCGCTCGATGGCCTCCGCGCTGGTGTCCTTGACCGCGTCGGCGACTTCGAGCACGGCGCGTGCCTCGCCGTCCCAGGCGACCGCGATGGCCGTCCGGCCCGCGGCCTCCGCCTCGGCCTTGCGCCGGGCCAGCTCCACCGGGAGGTGGAGCTCCCATTCGGCGAGCAGCTGCTCGCGGCCGACGAGGACGGCGTGGCCCTCGACGACGCCCTGGACGCCGAGGCCGGGGATGTTGGCGAAGTCCTCGGGGGTGGGGAGGGGGGTGCCGGTGCGGTCGGCGGCTCCGGCGGCGACGGCCTGGGCGATGGGGTGTTCGGAGGAGTGTTCCAGGGCGCCGGCGAGGCGGAGCACGTCGGTTTCGTCGGTGTCTTCGGTGGTGTGGACGTCGAGGAGGGTCATGCGGCCGGTGGTGACGGTGCCGGTCTTGTCGAGGACGATCGTGTCGACGCGGCGGGTGGTCTCCAGGACTTCGGGGCCCTTGATGAGGATGCCGAGCTGGGCGCCGCGTCCGGTGCCGACCATGAGGGCGGTGGGGGTGGCGAGGCCCAGGGCGCAGGGGCAGGCGATGATCAGTACGGCCACGGCGGCGGTGAAGGCGGCGGTCAGGCCCGCGCCGTTGCCGAGCCAGAAGCCGAGTGTGCCGAGTGCCAGGGCGATGACGACGGGCACGAAGACGGCGGAGATCCGGTCCGCGAGGCGCTGTGCCGCCGCCTTGCCGTTCTGCGCGTCCTCGACGAGCTTCGCCATCCGGGCCAGCTGGGTGTCGGCGCCGATCCGGGTGGCTTCGACGACGAGCCGGCCGCCCGCGTTGAGCGTGGCCCCGGTGACGGAGTCGCCGACGCCGACCTCCACGGGCACGGACTCACCGGTGAGCATCGAGGCGTCCACGGCCGAGGCACCCTCGACGACGGTGCCGTCGGTGGCGATCTTCTCGCCGGGGCGGACCAGGAACCGGTCCCCGACCTGGAGTTCGGCGGTCGGCACGGTCACCTCACGGCCGCCGCGCAACACGGTCACTTCCTTGGCGCCGAGTTCGAGGAGCGCCTTGAGGGCCGCGCCCGCCTTCCGCTTGGAGCGGGCCTCGAAGTAGCGCCCGGCCAGGATGAAGGCGGTGACTCCGGCGGCCGCCTCCAAGTAGATGTTCCCGGCGCCGTCGCTCCGCCCGATGGTCAGCTCGAACGGGTGCGTCATGCCGACCATGCCCGCCGTGCCGAAGAACAGCGCCCACAGCGACCACAGGAACGCGGCCGAGGTGCCGACCGAGATCAGCGTGTCCATCGTGGCCGCGCCGTGCCGGGCGTTGGTCCAGGCGGCGCGGTGGAAGGGCCAGGCGGCGTACGTGACGACCGGGGCCGTCAGCGTCAGCGAGAGCCACTGCCAGTAGTCGAACTGGAGCGCCGGGACCATCGACATCGCGATCACCGGCACGGCGAGCGCGACGGCGGTCAGCAGCCGCTGGCGCAGGGGCCGCAGCTCGTCGTCGTCCGCGGCCTCGGGGGCGTCGTCCCCGGTGGGTACCGGGGGAGCGGGCTCGTGCGCGGTGTAGCCGGTCTTCTCGACGGTGGCGATCAGGTCCTGTACGGAGACGTCCTCGCCCCGGTAGCTGACCTTGGCCTTCTCGGTGGCGTAATTGACGGTGGCCTCGACGCCGTCCATCCGGTTGAGCTTCTTCTCGATGCGGGCCGCGCAGGAGGCGCAGGTCATGCCGCCGATCGCGAGCTCGACCTCTGCGGCGGTGCCGGTGGCGTTGCCGGTGCCGGTTGTGGCGGTGTGCGCGGACACGATGTCCTCCCTGGCGGAGACGTTGATACCCCTGGGGGGTATACATTGCTGATTCAGGTATACCCCCCTCCCCTATGAAACGCAAGGGCGGATATGTCGTGCGGGCCCGGAACGTGCGCGTTCGATCACCCGAGGTGCGTCTGACCTCACGTATCTTCACCTGGCATTGAGGCTGCATCCTCGGTGTACTGACCCGTAGGCTGGCCATTGGACTAGACCTATTGACGTTTCCTGTCGACGTGCCCTGTCGATGTTTCCTGGAGGATTGGGATCCCATGAGCAACCGTGCAGTCCTGGAGGTGATCGCTCTCGACGCGGAGGACGCGGTCGCTGCCCAGGCGGGTGGTGCAGACCGGCTTGAGCTGGTCACCGACATGGCGGCGGACGGCCTGACCCCGTCCTGTGCGACCTTCGCGGAGATCCGGGCGGCGGTGGACATTCCGCTGCGGGTGATGCTCAGGGTGGCGGACGGTTTCGCGGCCGGCGACATCGAGGTGCTCGTGGCCAGGGCGCGCGAGCTGCGCGCGGAGGGCGCCGAGGAGTTCGTCCTCGGTTTCCTCGACGCGGAGGGCCGCCCGGACCTGGTCGCCGTCGAACGGCTCGTCGCCGAGCTGGACGGCTGCCGCTGGACCTTCCACCGCGCGATCGACCGGGCCGCCGACCGGGACGCCCTGCGCAAGCAGCTGGCGGACCTGCCCGGCCTGGACACCTACCTCACCGCCGGCTCGTCCAAGGGCGTCGACGACGGCATCCCGACGCTGCTGGTCGAGGCGGCGCGCTCGGGCGAGCCCGGGTACGAGCCGCAGATCCTGGTGGGCGGGGGCCTGCGCCTGGAGCACCTGCCGGAGCTGCTGGCCGCGGGCATCGACGCCGTGCACATCGGCGGCGCGGCGCGCCCGCACGGGTGGTCGGGGCCGGTGGACGCGGCGGCGGTGCGGGAGTGGCGGGCGGTGCTTGACGCGTAGCGGGGGTGGGGGCGGGAGCGGGGTGAGGCGGTGCGGGTGGGTCGCCTGCGGCGGGCCTGTTCCCCTACCCGCCCCTTCCCGTAACCGGGGGCTCCGCCCCCGGACCCCCGCTCCTCAAACGCCGGAGGGGCTGGGGTGTCCGCCGGAGGGGCTGGGATGTACGCCGGAGGGGCTGGGGTGTCCGCCGGAGGGGCTGGAGTCGGCGCGCGGTGCCAGTTCCTCCGGCAGGGGCGTCGCGTGGACCACCGTCAATCCCGACACCGCACGCGTCAGCGCCACATACAACCGGCGCAGGCCCGTGCGTTCGTCCGGTTCGCCGTCGACCACCGCGGCCGGCTCGTCCAGTACCACGTAGTCGTACTCCAGGCCCTTCGCCAGTGACGCCGGGACCAGGGTCAGACGGGACTCGGCGGTCGTCTCCTCACCGGGGGAGAGGTACGCGTGCCCCGCCGCCATCAGGGCCTCCGTCAGCGCGGGGATCCGCGCGTCGGCCGCGATCAGGCCGATCGAACCCTCCCGCGTCAGCGACTCCTCGCACGCCGCCAGCACCGCCGCGTCCAGCTCCGCCGGACCGGCCGCCTCCCGCACCTCCAGCGAACCCGGCGACTCACGCACCGACTCCACCGCCGCGAGGCCCGGCGAGATCACCGGCAGCAGCCGGGAGGCGTACGCGATCACCTCGCGCGGCACACGGAAGCCCGCCGTCAGCTCCTCCACCACCGCGTCCGACTTGCCGAGATGGTGCAGCGCCTGCGCCCAGCTCTCCGTCGACCACGGCGTCGTGCCCTGCGCGAGGTCGCCGAGGACCGTCGCCGAACCGGTCGTGCAGCGCCGGCCCACCGCCCGGTACTGCATGGGGGACAGGTCCTGCGCCTCGTCGAGCACCACATGGCCGAGCGAGTGCGTACGCGCCACCAGATCGTTCGCCTCGTCGATCAGCACCGCGTCCGCCGCCGACCACTTCGCCGACTTCACGCTCCGGGCGGGCTTCGTCCACAGGATCGTCTTCTGCTCGTCCTCGCTGAGCAGCCCCTCCGCGTGGGCGGCCAGGAACTCCGCGTCGATGAGCAGCCGCAGCACCAGCTTCGCCGGGTCGACGGCCGGCCAGATCGCCTTCACGGCCGCCTTCACCGCGGGGGTGCGGGCCACCGCGTTCTGCACCCGGTCGTCGGGCGCCTCGCCCGCCTCCTCCATCCGGACCAGGACGGAGTGCGCGATGCGCTGCGGAAGCGCTTCGTGGGCGGCCCCGTACCGCATGTCGCGGGCCAGCAGCTCGGTGACCATCTCCGCCAGCTCGTACGCGGGCACCCGCCAGCGCCGCGAACCGCGCACCACCACGACCGGCTCCGTCGGGAGCGTCACATGCGAACGGATCGCCCGCCGCAGCACCTGGGCCATCCGGGCGTCGCCCTTGACGACGGCGGCGTCCGCCGCGTCCGAGCCGCGCACCTCGATGCCGGCCGTCACCAGGTCGTCGACGGTCGCCTGCTTCACCGCCAGCTCACCGAGGGCGGGCAGCACCTGCTCGATGTACTGGAGGAAGGACCGGTTCGGCCCGATGACCAGCGTGCCGGTGCGGGCCAGCCGCTCGCGGTGCGCGTACAGCAGATACGCGACCCGGTGCAGGCCGACGGCCGTCTTACCGGTACCGGGCCCACCCTGCACGCAGACCGTCCCGCCGAGCTCGCTACGGACGATCTCGTCCTGCTCGGGCTGGATCGTCGCGACGATGTCCCGCATCGGGCCGACGCGCGGGCGCTCGATCTCCGCCTGGAGGAGCTTGCTGGTCTGCTCGGCCTCGGCGGGGTCGGTGAGGTGCTCGTCCTCGTACGCGGTCAGTTCACCGCCGGTGTAGCCGAAGCGGCGGCGCTGACCCACGTCCTGCGGGTCCTTCCTGGACGCCCGGTAGAACGGCTGCGAGACGGGCGCGCGCCAGTCGATGACCATCGGGTCGCCGTCGGCATCGTGGACATGGCGGCGTCCGATGTAGAACTGCTCGCCCTCCGCGCCCTCGGCCTGCTCGGCACCGACCCGGTGCAGATAGTCCAGGCGCCCGAAGAAGAGCGGGGTGTGGGCGAGATCGGCGAGCGACTTGATGCGCTCGTCGATCTGGGCCTGCAGGACGGCCGCGTTGACCCAGTTCGCGGTGACATCGCGGATGTCCAGGGCCTGGGCGTCCTCACGCATGGCCCGCAGGGCGGAGCGGGACGCGGTGAGATGGGCGCGTTCGCGAGCCAGGGGATCGGTGGTGGTGTCGCTTTCGTGTTCGTGCGCGGGCACGGTGTTGCCTCCGGCTTTTCAACGCAGGACGGCGGACCGCAGCTCGTCCCCGGCCGGTGCTCGGGGGCGATGCGGTCCGCTCGGGGATCGATCACGGGTACGCGCAGCAGGTGCGCGTACGGCTGTCGGCCGGTTTCCGTCCGGTCGGCGGCGCTCCCCCGGCTGCCGGCGCGCGCCCTGGGGCGAAAAGCCCTCGGGCTGCCGGTACCACGGTGCGGGAGGCGGGCAGACCGGCGATTGTATCGACCACGTTCGTCCGGGGCGAGCGGATTAATTCCGGGTCCATCCCGTAGGGGACGGCATGCGACCGCAGACCTACCCGCACCACCGCCGGATTCCGCCCCCGGGCCGATGCCCGCACGGGCCGGGCGCAGGACCATGGAACACATGAGCACAGTCAGCCTGAACCCCCGCAGGACCGGCCCCGCGCACGGCGCGACCGCGGCCACCGGTCACCACCACACCCACTGGGTCGGCGACGCGGTCCACGCCGTCAAGGTCTTCGCCCGTGCCGCGTTCGGCGTGGTCGTGCTCGGCGAGTACGCGGAGGAGGCGGGCGTCCGCCGCCACCACGCCCACTGAACACGCGCCGGTCGGCCGCCGGTCAGCTGTCGGTCAGCAGCTCGTCCGCGTCCACGATCCGGTACGCGTACCCCTGCTCGGCCAGGAACCGCTGGCGGTGCGCCGCGAAGTCCTGGTCGATCGTGTCGCGTGCGACCACCGAGTAGAACCGCGCCTCGTGCCCGTCCGCCTTCGGCCGCAGCACCCGGCCGAGCCGCTGCGCCTCCTCCTGGCGCGAGCCGAACGTCCCCGAGACCTGAATGGCGACGGTCGCCTCCGGCAGGTCGATGGAGAAGTTCGCGACCTTCGAGACCACCAGGACCTTGAGTTCGCCCTCCCGGAACGCGTCGAAGAGCTTCTCGCGCTGGGCGTTGCTCGTCTCGCCCTTGATCACCGGGGCGTTCAGATGCTCACCCAGCTCGTCGAGCTGGTCGATGTACTGCCCGATGACCAGGGTCTGCTCGCCGCGGTGCTTGCGCACCAGCGCCTCCGTCACCTTCCGCTTCGTCGCGGTCGTCGCGCAGAACCGGTACTTCTCCTCGGCCTCGGCGGTCGCGTACGCCAGCCGCTCCGAGTCCGTCAGATTGACCCGCACCTCGACACAGTCGGCCGGCGCGATGTAGCCCTGCGCCTCGATCTCCTTCCACGGGGCGTCGAACCGCTTGGGCCCGATCAGCGAGAAGACATCCGACTCGCGGCCGTCCTCACGCACCAGCGTCGCGGTGAGGCCCAGGCGCCGCCGGGCCTGGAGGTCGGCGGTGAACTTGAAGACGGGCGCGGGCAGCAGGTGCACCTCGTCGTAGATCACCAGCCCCCAGTCGCGGGAGTCGAACAGCTCCAGGTGCGGATAGACGCCCTTGCGGCGGGTCGTCAGCACCTGGTAAGTGGCGATGGTGACCGGCCGGATCTCCTTGCGCGTACCGCTGTACTCGCCGATCTCGTCCTCGGTCAGCGAAGTCCGCTTCACCAGCTCGTGCTTCCACTGCCGGGCCGAGACGGTGTTCGTCACCAGGATCAGCGTGGTCGCCTTGGCCTCGGCCATGGCACCGGCCCCGACCAGCGTCTTCCCCGCGCCACAGGGCAGTACGACGACACCCGAGCCGCCGTGCCAGAACCCCTCGACGGCCTGCTTCTGGTACGGCCGCAGCGCCCAGCCGTCCTCGGCCAGCTCGATGGAGTGCGCCTCGCCGTCGACGTAACCGGCGAGGTCCTCGGCGGGCCAGCCCAGCTTCAGCAGCGTCTGCTTGATCTGCCCGCGCTCGGACGGGTGCACGGCCACGGTGTCCGGGTCGATCCGCGCCCCGACCAGCGGCTGCACCTTCTTCGACCGGAGGATCTCCTCCAGCACGGGCCGGTCGGTGGAGGTCAGCACCAGACCGTGCACCGGATGCTTGGAGAGGGTGAGGCGGCCGTACCTGGCCATCGTCTCGGCGATGTCGACGAGCAGCGCGTGCGGAACGGGATAGCGCGAGTACTGCACGAGCGCGTCGACGACCTGCTCGGCGTCGTGCCCGGCGGCGCGCGCGTTCCACAGCCCGAGCGGGGTCAGCCGGTAGGTGTGGATGTGCTCGGGGGCGCGCTCCAGCTCCGCGAAGGGCGCGATGGCCCGACGGCAGGCGTCGGCCTGGTCGTGGTCGACTTCGAGGAGCAGTGTCTTGTCGCTCTGGACGATGAGGGGTCCGGTCACGTACGTCGGCCCTTTCTGCGGGGTGCGGCCACGGCATGCGGCCAAACGTCCAGTGTGCCGCATCCGGCGGTCATGGCGCGTGTGTTGTCGGGCACGGGGGCCGGGACGGGGCGGGGCCGCGGGGCCGGCTCACGCCGTGGCGTCGTCGGCCAGTTCGGCGACGCCGGTGATGCGGTGCAGCGGGTACGTGCGGACCTCGTCCGCCGTGTGGTCGTACGCCGTGACGAAGCCGCCCTCGACCCGGACCGGGGCGATGACGCGCTGGCTGGCGGCGCCGTCCGCGTTCACGTAGCCGATCCAGAGCGCCGAGCCGGTCATCGCGGCGGCCTGGACGGTGGCCAGGGTCTCGGCGGAGGTCGTACGGGGCAGGGCGCCGGGCGTTGCCGCAGGGGCCTCCGGGGTGTCCTTGCGGACCACCGTGGCGGCCGTTTCCCCGGCGCGGATCGCCCGTACCGCCGCGCCGAGCAGCGTGGCGTCCGGCAGCGGAGGGCCCTCGGGCACGGGGACGGGGGCCGTGCGGGGCGGGGTGCGGCGGGCGCCCGCGCGGGTGATCAGGACATCGCCCTCGGCGGACTCGGCGGCCGGGGCGTAGCCCATCTCGCGCAGCCCTTCGAGCAGTGACGCCGGGTCGACCTGCGCGGCCAGGACCGTCGGCGCGAGGCGGCGCAGGCGAAGGGTGGCCGAGCGCTTGTCGGCGAGGATCTCGTTCAGCACGGCCTCGTCGTCGCAGCGCACGTACGAGGAGGCGGCGCCGATCCGCAGATGGCCGTGGCGGCGGGCGATGTCGTCGATGAGGTAGCTGAGCGGCTGCGGGACGGGCGTACGGCTGTGGGCCGCGAGGAAGGCGTGCAGGTCGGCCGCGGACTGCCCGGCGTCCAGGGCACGGCGTACCGAGCCGGGGGTGAAGCGGTAGACCGTCGCACCGCCCTTCGACTCGATGTCCGCGAGGGCGGAGAGCATGTCCGCCAGGGGGCGTTCCAGCGGTCCGGGGGCGACGGCCGTGAGGTCGGCCTGGAGCAGGACGTGGTCCAGCGGCTCCGGGATGAGCGGCGCGAGCAGCGCGGCGGCCTCGGCCGGCCCGGTGTCGAGCAGGGCGCGGGTGTGCGTGGCGAGCGCGCCGCGGCCGGTGATGCCGAGGAGCTCGGACTCGTTGAGCGTCCACAGGGCGATCCGGGACCGCAGATCGGTGGTGTCCCCGGGGGAGGCGGAGGCGCCGCGCAGGGGACGTTCCCAGCGCAGCCGGGCGAGGACGGTCTCCGGGTCGGGGGCGGTGCCGGGCTCCAGGGCGGCGAGCAGGGCCAGGACCCGGTGGCGCACCTCCGGGGCGGCGGAGCGGTCGAGTTCGGGGCCCAGGGCGGACAGGGCCCGGCCCTTGGCGTCCTGGCCGCCGACCAGCCCGGAGGTGCGGGTGACGGCGAGCCAGGTGGTGGCGAGGGCCGCCCAGCGTTCCTGCGCGGGGAGTTCGGCCCAGTCGTCGTACGCGGGGGTCGGCGCGTAGCGTTCGTCGGCCTCCCCGTCGGAGGCCAGCAGCCCGGCGGCGTAGGAGAGTTCGACCCAGAACGCGGCGACCTGCTCGGGGACCTCCAGGGCGGCGGCGGTCTTCTTCAGCTCGCGGACGCTCAGTCCGCCGGCCCGCAGTATCGCGGGGCCGCCGCCGTTCCAGCTCTTCAGCAGCTCCTCGACGGTGTTCACGGCCAGGAACGCCTGACCGGCCGCGGCGCTGTCCACAGCCTGTGGATTGCGGTTGGCGACCGCCTCCACGGCGGGCGGCCGGGGTTCCGGTACGCGATGGGCGCGCCCGGCCCGCAGATGCAGGGCGGCCTCGCGGGGCAGCACCACGGTGCGCGTCGACACGGGCAGCAGCAGCCCGTGGTCGCGCAGCCACTTCACGGGCGGGGTGGGGTTCGGGGTCACTTCCCCGTACGGCGGCCCCCACACCAGCCGGTCCAGTACGGACAGGGCCTCGGCCGGGGCGGTGTCCAGCAGCTCGCCCATCCTGGCCCGGTCGGTGAAGAGCGCGGACAGGGAGGCCACGGCGGAGACCGGGTCGTGCGTGGCGGGCAGTCCGGCGGCGGCCAGGATCTCCTGAAGGCGGCCCGGGGACATGCCGGAGGTCGCCTCGGCGACGGTCGGCCCGAGACCGGTGGGGGAGGCGTGCTGCGGGGACGGCGCGAGGATCTCGCGCGCCGTGCGCACCAGCCGCAGCCGGTCGTCCTCGCCCCAGACGAGGGCCTGTTCGCGCAGCGTGGCCAGGGCACCGGGCAGCGCGTCCACGATCGCCGCGCCTGCGTCGTCACGGTGCTCGCCGTCGTCCCGGCCGTCGCCGGTGAGCAGCCCGAGCAGCGTCTCGTACGGGGCGGGATCGGCGGCCACCGCGAGCGCCTCGGCGGTCTGCAGGGCGAACTTGTCGAGGTGCTCCAGCGCGCGTACGACGGAGGCGCGGGTGCCGGCCCTCGTCGCGAGCTGGGTGATGTCGCCCGGCACCGGGTTGAGGAGGTCGGGGCGGGCGCGCAGCAGCCCGGCCAACGACTCGTCGTCCCGGGCGCGGAGCGCTTCGGCGAGCGTCCGCGGTGGTGTGGTCATCCCCATCCGTCCCACGGTAGTCGCTCCGGACAGGCCCGACAGGCTCTGAGGGCGCTACCGTCGGTGCAGGGCGGTAGAGGGGAACGATCGCGTGGGGATCGAGAGCGACCAGCTGGTCTACGACTATCTGAGCCGGGTGGGGGACCTGGCACAACAGCAACAGCTGTCCTCGGCCGCCCGGATGAGGCTGGTGTCGACGCTCCGGGGCGAGATCGACCGGCAGCGCGGAAAGCAGTCCGGGGACAGCCCGGCGGCGGTCCGCCGCATCATCGGAAGGCTCGGCACACCGGACGAACTGGTGGCCGCCGCGGTCACGTCGGGCGACGGCACGGTGGAGCTGCCGGAGCGGCCCGAGCGGGCGGAAGCCGCACCGGGGGAGGGGCGCGGCATCCCCCGTCCGCGCAAGGGGATGCTCCGGAAAGACAGTTCCGGCAAGGGCGCGTCGCAGCCGGAGGAGTCCGGCTCCGGCACGCCGGAAGCGGCGGCCGGCCGGGTGCCCTCGCCGCCGCACATGGCCGGTACGGACGAGCTGGGGCCGTCGGGCAGCGAGCCCGACTGGTGGCGGATCGAGCCGGGGCCGTTCGGCGACGGGGTCGATGTGCCGGGGTTCGTCGGCGGTGTCGAGATCCCGGACATGATGAGGCCGCCGCCCCGGGACGCGGTGCCGCGCCCGCGCGCGGCGGCCGACGAGCCGCTGGACGAGGAGCCCGGTGAGGACACCGGTGCCGAGGAGGAAGAGGAGGCGGCGCCGCGACGCCTCCGGCTTCCGCGGCTCCGCCGCCGTGCGCCGCGCGAGGACGGGGCGGGCGGGCGCGGGATCTCCCACCCGCTGCTGCTGCTCGCCGCCGTACTGCTGGTGACCGGCGCCGTGACGGGTTCCTGGCTGGCCCTGGCGGGCGGCTGGCTCCTCGCGTACAGCTCGCGCACCATGTCCCGAGCGGAGGCGAAGTGGGCCGCGATGGGGCTGCCGGGCATGGTCGCGGCGGGCGCCCTGGTCTGGCTGTGGGGCAGGAGCGACGGCCGGTGGGGCGAGCCCATCGGGACCGGGCAGATGGGCGACGCGATCGGCCAGATGTGGCCGTGGGTGGTGCGGGGGGCGGCTGTCGCCTCCGCGCTCTACCTGGTGTGGAGGTCGCGGAGGCAACGCTCGTGACGGCCGGTCGCCGGCCGGTCGGTCGGGCTTGGCCCGGAGGGTCGGCCGGTCGGCTTCGCCCCTGAAGCGTCGGCCGGTCGTCTTCGCCGGAACGTCAGCCGGTCATCTTCGCCCGGAGGGTCGGCCGGTCGGCTTCGCCCCTGAAGCGTCGGCCGGTCATCTTCGCCGGAACGTCAGCCGGTCATCCTCGCCCGGAACGTCAGCCGGTCATCTTCGCCTGGAACTCGTCGAGGATCTTGCCCGCGGCGGTGTAGCCGATGCCCGCGATCCACAGCCGGTCGTCGACCTTGAAGACCTTCCCGTCCTTGGACGCCTTCAGCCCCTTCCACAGGCCGCTGTTCATCGTCTTGGTCGTCCCCGCCTTCGCCGGGTCGCCGTACGTCGACGTGAAGACGACATCCGCGTCCGCGAGGTCGATCTTCTCGGGCGACACGTCGTACGAGAAGCCGTCCTTGGCCTTGTCGGTGATGGCGGGGCGGCCCACGCCGAGGTCGGTGAGGATCGAGCCGATGTAGTTCTGCTTGCCGTAGATGCGGATGTCGGCGCCCTCGACGAAGCGGACGAAGTTGACGTCGGTGGCGGCGGCCTTCTCCTTGCCGCCGATCGCCTCGGTCACCTTCGCGACATGGGCGTCGTAGTCGGCGACGACCTTCTTCGCCTCGGCCTGCTTGCCGAGCGCCTCCGCGTGCAGCTGGAAGTTCTCCTTCCAGGCGCTTCCGGTGGACTCCGTCATCACGGTGGGGGCGATGGCCCGGAGCTGCTCGTAGCGGTCGCCGTCACGGACCTTGCTGGTGAGGATCAGGTCCGGCTTCAGCGAGGCGACGGTCTCCAGGTCGGGGTTGGCGATCTCGCCGACCTCCTTGATGCCCTTCGTCCGGCTCGCGGGCAGGTAGGAGGGGAAGCTGTCCTCCGACGCCGAGTGCGTCGCGCCGACGGGCTGCACGCCGAGGGTGAGCGCGGAGTCCAGCTCACCGGTGTCGAGCACCACGACGCGCTTGGGGTGCACGGGGACCTTGACGTCACCCATGGCCGTCTTGACGGTGTGGGTCCTGGCGTCTCCGGAGTCGGAGCCGGAGTCGGAGGAGCCGCTGGCGCTCCCGCCGGACTCCGAGAATCCACAGGCGGAGAGCGCGAGCGCGCCGACCAGGGAGAGCGCGCCGAGAGCGAGGCCGCGGCGGCGGGTGGAGGGGGCCATGGGGTGCCTTTCGTAGGGATGGGGGTGGTCGTCGGTCGAGGGTGCGCCGGGGGGACCGGGGGCGGGGCGCGGGCTCACGAAGCCGGTTCGGCCTGCCAGGGAGCGCCCGGCACCACGAGCGGCGAACCGGTCACCGGGTCCGGGACGATCACCGCTTCCAGGCCGAAGACCTCGCGTACGAGATCGGCCGTGACGATGTCCTCGGGGCGGCCCTCGGCGACGATCCGGCCCGCCTTCATGGCGACCAGGTGGTCCGCGTACCGGGCGGCCTGGTTGAGATCGTGGAGCACGGTGACGACGGTCCGGCCGCGGGTGCCGTCCGCCGCCGGGGCGGTGAGCCGGCGCACCAGGTCCAGGACCTCCACCTGGTGCGCGATGTCGAGGTACGTGGTCGGCTCGTCGAGCAGCAGCAGATCGGTCTCCTGGGCGAGCGCCATCGCGATCCAGACCCGCTGGCGCTGGCCGCCGGACAGCTCGTCCACGGACCGGTCGCCGAGCGCGGTGATGTCCGTGCGCTCCATCGCGTCCGTCACCGCCCGCTCGTCCTCCTCCGACCACTGCTGCCACCAGTGCTGATGCGGCTGGCGCCCGCGGGCGACGAGGTCGGAGACGGTGATCGCCTCCGGGGCCACCGGGGTCTGCGGCAGCAGCCCGATCGACTGGGCGATCTTCCTGGTGGGGATCTTCGACAGCTCGGTGCCGTCGAGGAGCACGGCCCCGCCGCGCGGCTTGAGGAGCCGTCCGAGCGCGCGCAGGGTGGTCGACTTGCCGCAGGCGTTCGGGCCGACGATGACCGTGACCCGGCCGTCCGGCACGTCGAGGTCCAGCGCGTCGACGACGGTGCGGTCCTCGTACGCGAGCGTCAGCTCCCGCGCGGTGAGCCGGCCGGTCGCCGTCGCGGTCGCGGTCGCGGTCGCCGTGGTGCCGGACCTGGGGGTCGAACTCATGCTGTGCCTCCACTACGGCCGCGACCGCCGCCCTGACCGCGGATGATCAGCCAGATCAGATACGGGGCGCCGACCGCCGCCGTCAGAACGCCCACCGGCAGCTCGGTGGGCGAGAAGAGCCTGCGCGCCAGCAGATCCGCGCACACCACGATCACCGCGCCGAGCAGCGCCGAGCAGAACAGCGGGATCTGTGCGGTGCGGGTCATCCGGCGGGCGATCTGCGGGGCGAGGAGCGCCACGAAGTCGACCGGCCCGGCCGTCCCGGTCGCCACGGACGCCAGGATCACTCCGAGCGCGACAAGACCCAGCCGTACCCGCCCCAGCCGCACCCCGAGCGCGGTCGCGGTGTCGTCGTCCATCGAGACGGTGCGCTGGGCGCGGGCCGCCCACAGGACGGCGGGCAGCAGGATCAGCAGCGTCCAGCCGATCGGCGCGGCCTCGGACCAGCCGCGGCCGTTGAGCGAGCCGGTCATCCAGATCTGCGCCTGCTGGGCGACCAGGTAGTCGCCCTTCGTCAGGAACAGCGTGGTGACCGACCGCAGCGCGATGGCGAAGCCGATGCCGATGAGGACGAAGCGGGTGGCGTGCAGCCCGCCGCGCCAGGCGAAGACGTACACGAGCGCCGCCGCGGCCACCCCGCCGATGACGGAGAGGTACGGCAGCACGGTGTACGAGGTGATGCCGAAGGTCATCGCGCCGACCGTGAGCGCGCTCGCGCCCTGGCTGATGCCGATGATGTCGGGGCTGGCCAGCGGATTGCGGGCGACCGTCTGGATCAGCGCACCGGCGATCCCGAAGGCCACGCCGACCAGCAGGCCCACGGTCATCCGCGGCAGCCGCAGTGTGCCGACGACCAGTTCGTCGGGGGACGGCTGCCCCAGGACCACCTTCACGACCTCGCCGGGCGCGACGAAGCTCTCGCCGACGCAGAGGTACGCGACACAGACGGCGGCCAGCAGCACGGCGAGCACGGTGGCGACGAGGGCCGCCCGCCGGTGCAGCAGGAACCGCCCCCGCGCCCCGATCCGTACGACGTGATACCCGGCGGGCCGTACCCGGACCGCAGCTTCGGCACTCATGCGGGCACCGCCTTCCGGCGTACCAGGGCGACCAGGAACGGAACGCCGATCAGCGCCGTCATCACGCCCGCCGGGACCTCGCTCGGCGGGAAGACGATGCGGCCGATGACATCGGCGACGAGCAGCATCACGGGCCCGATCAGTGCCGCCATCGGCAGCACCCAGCGGTGGTCGGAGCCGACGACCGCGCGGGCGATGTGCGGGACGGCGAGCCCGATG
The DNA here is from genome assembly GCF_045162475.1 of Streptomyces sp. NBC_00984. NCBI lineage: Bacteria > Bacillati > Actinomycetota > Actinomycetes > Kitasatosporales > Streptomycetaceae > Streptomyces > Streptomyces sp. NBC_00984. Next base: position 4,028,736 of record NZ_CP108734.1, on the reverse strand, counting down.
AAGGCGATCGGCCCGGCCGCCGCGACACCGACCCCGGTCAGCACCGTGGCCCCGACGCCGCCGACGATCCGTACCGTCGCGACGTTCTGCCCGAGCCCCTTCGCGACGTCCTCGCCGAGCGCCAGCGCATCGAGCCCACGGGCGACGGACAGCACGAGCACCGCTCCGACCAGCAGGAACGGCCAGATCTGCTGGGCCACCTCGGCCTCGCGCCCGGCGATCGAGCCGACCTGCCAGAAGCGGAACTCGTCCAGCGCGGACGCCTTGGTCGTCAGCACCGCCGAGACCACCGACACCAGCAGCGCGTTGATGGCGGCGCCGCCCAGCGCGAGCTTCACGGGGGTGGCGCCCCCGCGCCCGCTCGACGCGATCGCGTACACGGCGACGGAGGCGACCGCCGCCCCCGCGAAGCCGAACCATACGTACCCCGTCAGGGTGTGGATCCCGGCGAACGCGATGGCCAGCACCACACCCACCGAGGCGCCCTGGCTGATGCCGAGGATGCCGGGGTCGGCGATGGGGTTACGGGTGATGCCCTGGAGCACTGTGCCCGCGAGGGCCAGTGCGGCGCCGACCATCAGGCCGATCAGGGTGCGCGGCACGCGCATGTTCCGGATGACTTCGGCGTTGTCGGAGTGCCCGCCGTGCAGCAGGACGTCGAACACTTCGGACGGGGGTATGGAACGGGCCCCCACGGCCAGGCTGAGTAGTACCGCCACGAGCAGCGCCGCGACGGCCGCCGCCGTCGCGAGTGCGCGTCTGGAGCGGCGTGGTGCGGCGGCTGACATCGGACCCAATCAAGTGGCGAAGAACAAGTGGCGAGAACAGTGCGAAGGTAAGGCTTGGCTAAGTCTAAGCACCGCCGTTTCAGGCCCGAAGGCCGCACCGGGGACGGATACGCCACCCATCCCCACGACAATGGCTGCCATGCCCTCACACCCCCTGACGGTCGGCTTCGACCTCGACATGACGCTCATCGACACCCGGCCCGGCATCAAGGCCGCCTACCTGGCGCTCTCCGCCGAAACGGGGACGCCGATCGACGCCGACCTGGTGGTGAGCAGGCTCGGCCCGCCGGTCGACGAAGAGCTGCGGAACTGGTTCCCCGCCGACGCGGTGGCCGCGACCGCCGACCGCTACCGCGAGATCTACCCCACACACGCCATCGACCCGAGCCTCGCGCTGCCGGGCGCGCGGGAGTCGGTCGCGGCGATCCGCGAACGGGGCGGCCGGACGATAGTCGTCACCGCCAAGCACCGGCCGAGCGCGGAACTTCACATGAATCACCTCGGGATCGAACCCGACGCGATCATCGGCGGCCTGTGGGCCGAGGCCAAGGGCCGGGCCCTGCGCGAGCACGGCGCGCACATCTACGTGGGCGACCACACCGGCGACGTACGAGGCGCCCGCACGGCCGGCGCCCTGTCGGTCGCGGTCACCACGGGCCCCTGCGACGCGACGGAACTCCGGGCGGCGGGGGCGGACGTCGTCCTGTCGTCCCTGACGGAGTTCCCGGCGTGGCTGGAGGGGTACGCGGCGCGCTGAGGTCTGCGGGGGCGCCTACGCCTTGGCCGCGCACTCGGCCCAGAGCAGCTTCCCGCCCTGTCCCGGCAGTCCGCCGCGCATCGGGTACGCGCCCCAGGACTCCGCGTAGAGCGTGACGAGGTACAGCCCGCGCCCGCGTTCGGCCAGTTCCTCCGGTGTCCTGGCGCCCCATCGGAACGGGGCGGGGATGTGCGGATCGGTGTCCCAGACGCTCAGCCGGATACGGCTGCGCCCGGCGTCGCGCAGGCGCAGGGAGTACGGCCCCGAGGAGTACAGGTAGGCGTTGGTGACCAGCTCGCTCGCCAACAGCTCCGCGACTTCGGTGAGTTCGGGCATGCCGTGCACGCGCAGGACGTTACGGAGGGTGGCACGGGCGACGCCGGGGGCGCGGGGATCCTGCGGGAGTTGGAGGGTGTATGTCCAGGGCGGGGATACCGTGGAACCGACCATGGAAGTCTCCGTTCACGGGAGGGAGTTGGATCGCGGGTTTCCGGTTGCCCGGTGACGAGGCCGCTCCGTCGAGCGGGGTACTTCCGGGCGGGTGGCCTGAGACCAAGCTAACGGCGCGGGACATGAAATATTTGCCAGATTGCCAATCGATTGAGATCTGCACTCGTGTGAGTGACGTTGGCAACGTGTTTCCGACCAGGGAGAGTTGACGCATGGCCTCCAGAAGCACCCCTGGCGTGCGGCGCCTGCGCCTCGGGACCGAGTTGCGCAGACTGCGGGACCGCGCTGGGCTCACGGCCACGGAGGGCGCGCGTCTGCTCGGTATCAGCCAGGCTCAGCTCAGCAACATCGAGGCGAGCCGCTTCGGCGTGAGTGCGGAACGGCTGCGCGCGATGGCTCGCAACTATCGCTGCTCGGACACCGCGTACGTCGCAGGTTTGCTCGATCTCGCGGGGGAACGTTCGTCGGGCTGGTGGGAGACATTCCGCGAGGTGCTGCCTTCCCCGTTGCTGGACATTGCAGAACTGGAGCACCATGCGACCGCGCTGCGATCTGCCAACACGTCCCATATCCCGGGGCTTCTCCAGACCACGGACCACGCCCGCGAGATCTTCCGGCAGGTGGTGCCGGAGTTCTCCCGCTCGGACATCGAGCATCGTGTGAACCACCGGCTTCAGCGCCAGACCCTTCTCGACCGACCGAATCCGCCAGCGTTTCGGGCGGTCATACACGAAGCCGCCCTCCGCGTCCCGGTGGGCGGTCCCGTCGTCGCCAGGAACCAGCTTCGGCATCTGCTCGAACAGAGTGAGCGAGAGCACATCACGATCCAGGTGATCCCGTTCGCTATCGGCGCCTATCCCGGATCTGGCCAGACCATCTTGTACGTACACGGCTCAGTGCCCCGTCTCGACACGGTTTCGTTGGACCAGTCGCACGGCCCTGCCCTGGTGGATGCCGAGGCGGAACTGGAGGCCTACCGCCTCCTGCTGGCACGCGTGGAGGCCGTGGCGCTGGCGCCGGACGAGTCCCGGGACTTCATCCACAGTCTGATTGCCGACCAGTGAAGGAACTGGATATGAACGAGCACGCATGGCAGAGGTCCTCGTACTGCGGACAAGGCGAATCCTGCGTCCATGTCGCCCCGGACGCCGACGGCGGCGTCAAGCTCACTGAAAGCGGCGACCCCACCGGAGCGATACTCCGCACCACACCGGGCGTGTGGGCCGTCTTCGTACGCACTCTCAAGGAGCGTCCCCACCGGGGCTGACACTTCTGCGCCTGGCCGACCCGGCCCCTGGCGGGATTCAGCCCCTGCTGGTACCGGCGGTCACGTGGTCGTTGATCTGCCGCAGGCGTTGCCAGGCGGCGGGGTCGGTGCCGTCGCCGAGTGCGTAGTGCAGGGCAGGCCGGGCGGCAGGGCCGAGCCGGGTCGGTGCGAAGGGTGTGCGGTCCGCGTCGAGCTCGGCCACGGCGTCGGGGCCGAGGGTGAAGGAGAGCGGCACCGGGGGTGGCTCGTGGTGGGCGGGGGTGGTCAGATCCGCGCGTGCGGTGCGCAGTTGGCCGATCATCGTGGCGAGGTTGTGCCTGGCGGCCAGGGATTCGGCCAGTTCGGGCATGGCGGCCACCGGGGCGTTCTGATCGGCGCGGTAGCCGACGGCCAGCGTGATGTGCTCCTCGACGCCGAGGTGGGTGCGGGCGGTGCGCACGGTGGCGATCGCCGGGTGGTCGGGGGTGCCGATCGCGACGGCCCAGGTGGGCAGGGACTGCTGGGCGCGGGTACGGGCCAGGTCGGTCAACTGCCGTGGTGACCAGGGCACGTTGACGGGTTCGGCGGTGGACCACCCGGCGGGCGGGGCTCCGGTGAGTGTGTGCCAGGCCTGTTCCAGGGCGCCGCCCAGGACGAGATGCTCGTCGGCGGGGTGGACCGTACGGATGGACAGCAGCAGCTGCCGTTCGCCTTCGGTGCCGGGTCGGGGCCGGAAGGCATCCGCGACCTGGGGCCTGTCGTCGGCGGCGTGGGTGAATCGCCCGTCGTGCCAGCGCAGTACGGATCCGGAGAGGCCGTCGTAGTAACCGCACCCGGGGTCGCTCACGACCCAGCGGGAGGGCAGCCCGTCCAGCAGCGTGCGGGCGGGGAAGGTGAGCCGTGTGCTGGGCGGGGTGACGAGCTGGAGTTCGCGTCCGGTGCGGGCGGCGTTGCGCACCACGTCGGTCAGCCAGGTCGTGGCAGCGATCACGGGGCGGCCCTGGATGACGACGGCGGCCTTCTCGGTGAGCAGGTCGACGCCCAGGGGTGTCGCTTCCGCGACGGCGTCGGCGAGGTCTGTCACGACCTCGGTGTGACCGGCCTCGCGCGGCCAGACATCGCCCCCGTGCACGGCGACCAGCCGCCCGGCTACGGACCCGGCCAGCCGCACGGCCCCCTCCACAGAACTGGTCGCCCGCGCCTCGGTCCACCACACGGGCGACTCCGCGCGCGCGTCCGGCCCGAGCAACCGGGCCACCTCGCCCGGCACTTGGACGTACCGGGGCGCCTCGACCGACACCAACGCCTGCCCGGCAGCCGTGCACAGCTGAGCGACGGACCCGTCGCCGGCCCGGTTCACAAGCAGATCGGGACCGCCGGCGAGGAGCCCGGCCAGCAGCGTCCTGGTGTCGGGCATCTGCGGGGTGAGGGCTATGACGTCCTGGGTCATCGACTGCTTTCTGGCAGAGAAATAGGGATGCGGGGCAGGCGTCAGTACCGACCCGACAACTCTTCCAAGGCGTCCAGGGAAGATGCCGCCTGGGGGGTGTCCTCAACGATCACGCCGATTCCGGGTCGGGCCGGGTGCTTGGCCAGCCAGTCCAATGCCGCGAGCGGGGCGAGCCCTTGTCCGTGGGCTTCTCGCAAGGCCAACAGCCAGGCCGCTCCCACATCGAATGCATCGTCTCCGGCTGCGGTTCGAGGGATATAACCGGCGGCGGCATCGCCGACGGAAGCCCAGAGGAATCCGAGCGTCCTTCCGTCCCGTTGAATGGTGAAGTACCGGACCGAGTGCTCGGTGATCTGTTCGTACTCGTCCTCGGATTGCGGAATGCGGGACTGCAGCAGGCTTGCCCGGTTGAGCCCTTCGAAGGTCCCCCAGGAATCGTCGTAGGCAGGACCTTCGTCCCGGAGGTCATTGAAGCCGGTCTCGCTCGGTGCTGCGTAGTGGTTCTCGTCTCCGGGTACGGGCGCAGTGCCGAGCAGTGCCGAGATGGCCTGGAGTGCGGCAGCGAGTCGGGGAGCGTTCGCCGCGTACACCTCGGGCTGTTCTCGGTTGCGTGTGTCCATTGTCAGCCAGGCGTCGGAGTACGTCTCCAGCGTCACAGCAAGCAGTCTGCCGCCCCAAACTTCCAGATGGATTGCGAACAGCTTCTCCGCGCGATACTTGAATCCCGGCTCCAGCCACAAGCCAGGGCATTCGACGCGGATGATGGTGATGAGGTCCCCATCAAACGCCTCGGCTTGCGCCACGGTCTGTGCGAGGGCCGATCGCGGAGCCAAGGGGGTCGTCCCTATGCGCAGGCCCCTTGCATCGAGGTGGATATCGCGCGGATTGTTCCGGTTCATGACCCGAACGTTGGCCTTCCCTCCGGGCAGAGCGAGCTCTCGTTCAGCCAGCTCGTTCCAGATCGCTGCCGCGATCTGTGCGGCACGGGTGGGCCGAATCTCACCACTGTCCGCAGTAAGTTCCCACGTCCAGTCGCCAATGGGCGTCGAGGTGATCACAACATGTCCTTGGGGTCGAGCTTGCTGCCGGGCGGGATCACGAGGGTTCCATCCTCCAGGCGTACGACGAATGCGATGCCTTCACCCTTCGGTCCACTCCCGCCGCGGTGGATGTCCATCAGGGCATCGTATGAGCCGTTTGATATCCAGTCCGCGCGAGTTCCTCGGCCACCGTCCACGAGCAGCACGTGGTGGTCCGCTTCGGCTCTCGCCAGCTGAAGCAGGTTATGGCCTCTGGTGATCTCGCTGACCTCATCCATGGGGTTGTTGAGGTGTTTCATCTGGTAGGCGTAGACGGCACCGGACTCGTCCTTGATGCGGACGTCCATGTCGGCACCGACCGGAACTTTCTGCTCGAAGTCGATGGCGTGCCCGGGCACGCCACTCCTGACCAAGTCGTCCGCAAAGATGATTTGGTCGGCACCGGGTTGGAACATTTGCTCCCTTTTTGCCCCCAGGGAGGATATGACGTGCCCGAACTTGTCACTTTGGTCGAATTGCCCAGAAGCAATGACGTTGGCGACCCGTTGGCCGTCGGGTTCCGAAGCGAGCCGGTCAAGCACCCTGTCAAGGACATTGGGCTTCGGCCGTTGCGGGCCAGGAATTCCCTTGATCGCGTCACGAACACGTTGCTCTGTCTCGCCCCCGCGAACCATGGGTTGTCCATCGCCGTCCGGTGATGGACCGTCGGGCGTCGCCGGAACATCCCCGTCGGACCCACCGTGGCCGCCAGAGCCGGGGGATGCGCCCGCTCCGTCCGGAACACCGTCATGAGGATGGCCGTCCGAGCCCCCGAGTTCCCCATCCTGGAGGCCATTGGGGTGCCGCCCTTCCGTAGCTTTCCCAGCATCGGTCTCACCGGATTGGCCGCTCTGCCTCTCACCCGCCGAATCAGCGCGATTACCGTTTTCGCCGCGTAGGTCATGGCTCGCTTGTGGCGACCTGTGGCCGCCTGCATGTGCAGAGTTCTCGCTTGTCCGCGCGCCCGCACCGACCGGTTCGCGGTCACCGTTCGGCCGGCCGGCGCCCCGTTCGGCGGCGGAGGGTTCGTGCCTGGCCGGGGTCAGGTCGGGTTTGCCGTCGGGGCCCAGGGGGACGAACTTGCCGTCCTTGTCGACCCGGAAACGGTCGTTCAGGTCGAAGGCTCCGTCGGGGAACTTGGTCTTCGGGATCTGGAGATGGTCGCTGACATTGGCCAGGACCTGGGAGACCTTGGGCAGGCCCGAAAGCGCCTTGGCGGCCTTGAACGTGCCGGAGAGCGGGTCGAGGGCGTCGCCGATCTTCGCCATGGTGCCGGCGGCCTTCGCGATCGTGCCGCCCTTGCCGAGCTTTGCGGCAGCGGCGAAGGGGCCGGTGGCGAGGGTGAGGATGTTGAAGGAGACCACGGCGTGGGCGCGAGCGGGATCCTCGTTCGCCATGTCGTACGCGATGAACTGCTTGCCGAACTCCTTCGCGTACGCCTTGCTGTCGCGCTGCCAGTCGGACAGGTGCTCGTCCTGTCCGAACAGGTCCATGCCGTAGGCGTAGCCGCCGACGGCGATGCGTCGCAGGCCGTCCCAGGCCTGGTCGCGCGCCTCGCCCCCGTGAAAGCCGACGAGGGTGCCCAGGCCGTCGATGCCGCCCCAGATGCTGTCCTTGGCTATGCCGTCCCACGCCCAGCTCTTGGCCCCGTGCCCCCACCACTCCAGGCTCCAGCGCTCATAGGTACGTCCCTCGGGGCTGCCCCACGGCAGGTCTTTCATGTCCTTGAGCGCGCCGGCGTTCTGGCCGTACATGCCGAGCCCGTGGGTGCCGTCGTCCACGATCCACGCGGGGCGGCAGACAGCGGGGCTGATCGCGTTGATCTTGTTGGCCGCGTTGCGTTCGGCCTCCTGGAAGGCCGCGCGCGCCGCATCCACGCCGTCCATCAACGCCTGGTGCTGGTCGGTCTTGTTCTTGTCCTCGGTCCAGTCGTCGTCGCCCCGGACGCCGTCGACGAAGTCGATCGCGTCCAGCCTCAGCTGCTTGAGCCGGTCGGCGTGCGGCTTGGCCTCGTAGATGAACGTGTCCAGGGCATCGGCGAGCGACTCGATGTTCCCCGCGAACTCCTCGGCCGTGTCCATGACCGGCTGGGTCGAGGAGAACAGCTTCTCGGCCTCGGGCGCCTTGTAGTAAGCGGCCGTCGCCTGGAAGCGGGAATGGACGTCCTTCCCGCCGTTCCGGATGCCCGTGGCATGCGTACGCAGACCGGACGCGGTCTTCTCCAACTGGCCGAAGTCACCGGTGTACTGAGGTATCCCACCCGGTTCGATCACGTCGGCTACTCCCCGCCCCGGTGGCCGGGCTTCTGCCCGACCGCCCTGATCTCGGCAGGGGTCGGGGCCTTCGCTGCCTCGCGCTGGGCGCGGGCGGCCATGGCCAGATCGCCCTCGATGTACTCGGTGGTGGCCTTGACCGTGCCGTCCATCGACTTCTTCGTGCGGGCGGCCATGAACCTGATCTGCTGCTGGGTGTCCGAGATGAAGTTCGCCACCGCGGCGCCGACCGGTCCCGCCGGTGCCTCGCCGCAGTACGGTCCGCTGATCGTCCCCGCCTGCAGCGCGGCGTCCTCCACGCTCTTGCCGTAGCCCCTGACGCCCTTGCTCAGGTCCTCGGCGGCCAGACCCACCAACGACAGAACGGACTCCACCCCGCTCGGCCTGATGTCCCACCCCGTCATGCCATCCCCCTGCATCCCCCGGTCAATACGTTGCGTCAACTGCGCCCGGCGACATGCGTGTCACGGGCGACAGGATCTTCATCTGTATCAGGGGGTTCGTAGCAGTGGCAACGCACTTCAAGCCAAACGCGTGTTGGATTGAGCACGCAACGTGGTGGCGGAGTGTCGTGGCGACCGAGCCCTGCTACCGGGTGGGCAGCTGGGACCGCCTTTCCCATCTCCTGCTGCCGCCCCGCGAGGCGGTGGTCGGATGACTGGCCGGAAAGGCAGGTGGCGTTTGCGCTAGGGAAGAGGGTTGTGGGTTTCCGACCCCGCTACCGCTTCGGTGAGCCCGCGCGCACCGAGCGGATCACGCCCGCCGCCGCGATCAGGAAGCCGACGCCCATCAGCATGCAGAGCGACCAGGCGATGGACGGAAGCGGGTGGGTGCCCAGGAAGAGGGGGGCCATCGTGGCCAGGGTGGACAGTGCGCCGATGAAGAAGACGATCGCGCCGATCCGGACCAGCCGGTCACCTGCGCCAGAAGGTGTAGTACTCACCCCGTCAGGGTAGTTCCCGGCGGCGGCGGACAACCCCGCGGCCAACCCCGCCGTCAACACCGCAGTCAACCCCGCGACGACCGGTGCACGAAGCAGGCGCCGTTTCCGGACAGAGTCCGGATGACCAGGCTTGACGAGGGGTACTCCCCCTGGGGAGGCTGCTGCCAGCAGGGGAGCACCACCACTGGATAGCCTGACCTGCTGAGGCTTTGTTCCGGCATACAGGTTGCATACGGGTTGAGATGGGGTGCGTGCTTTGCCGACTGGCAAGGTCAAGTGGTTCAACAGCGAGAAGGGCTTCGGCTTCCTCTCCCGCGACGACGGCGGCGACGTCTTCGTGCACTCCTCCGTGCTCCCCGACGGCGTCGACGCCCTCAAGCCGGGCCAGCGCGTCGAATTCGGGGTCGTCGCAGGTCAGCGTGGAGACCAGGCGCTCTCGGTGGCGATACTGGACCCGACCCCCTCCGTCGCGGCCGCGCAGCGCCGCAAGCCGGACGAGCTCGCGTCCATCGTGCAGGACCTGACCACCCTGCTGGAGAACATCACGCCGATGCTGGAGCGCGGCCGGTACCCGGACAAGGCGGCCGGCAAGCAGATCGGCGGCCTGCTGCGCGCGGTCGCCGACCAGCTGGATGTCTGATTCCGCTCGACGTGTGATCACGCTGTTCGACGTGTGATCCCGGGCGCGGCTCGGGCGAGCGCGCGGCTCAGACGAACGACAGCGCGTCGGGGCCGAGGGGCGGTACCAGTCCCTCGGCCGCCGCGCGGGTCAGCAGCCCGCGGATCGCCGCGTAGCCGTCCTCGCCGAGGTCGGCCGTGAACTCGTTGACGTACAGCCCGATGTGCTGGTCCGCCACGGCCGGGTCCATCTCCTGGGCGTGCTCCAGCACGTACGGCCGGGACGCCTCCGGGTCGTCCCAGGCCATCCGTACCGAGGTGCGCACCGACTCGGCGAGCCGCTTCAGCGTGTCCGCGCCCAGCGACCGCTTGGCGATGATCGCGCCGAGCGGGATCGGCAGCCCGGTCGTCTCCTCCCAGTGCCGGCCCATGTCGGCGAGGTTGTGCAGCCCGTAGTTCTGGTACGTGAACCGGGCCTCGTGGATGACGAGACCGGCGTCCACCTTCCCGTCGCGCACGGCGGGCATGATCTCGTCGAACGGCATCACGACGATCTCGCCGACACCGCCCGGCACCACCTCGGCCGCCCAGAGGCGGAACAGCAGATAGGCGGTGGAACGCTCGCTCGGTACGGCGACGGTCCGGCCCGTCAGGTCCGTGTCCGCCCCGTCCCTCGTGAGGACGAGCGGGCCGCAGCCCCGGCCCAGCGCCCCGCCGCACGGCAGCAGCGCGTAATCGTCGAGCACCCACGGCAGCACCGCGTACGAGACCTTGAGGACGTCGAGCTCCCCGCGCTCGGCCATCCCATTGGTGATGTCGATGTCCGCGAAGGTGACGTCGAGGGCGGGCGCGCCGGGGACCCTTCCGTGCGCCCAGGCGTCGAAGACGAAGGTGTCGTTCGGGCACGGCGAGAAAGCGATCCGCAGCGGGTTCCGCAGCGGGTCAGGAGTCGTTTCGGTCATGGTGGGTCCAACCTTCCAGTACGGGTACGAGCTTCCCGAACGCCTCGGTGAGCGCGGCCAGCGCGTCGCCGATGCGCCAGGCGTCCCGGTCGCGCGGGCCGACGGCGTTCGAGACGGCCCTGATCTCCAGGACGGGCACGCCGACGCGCTCGGCGGCCTCCGCGACCCCGAAGCCCTCCATGGCCTCGGCTCCGGCCTCCGGGTGCGCGGCGAGCAGGGCGGCGGCGCGTTCGGCGGTGCCGGTCACGGTGGAGACGGTGAGGATCTCGGCGGCGAGCGCGCCGGTCGCGGCGGCCACGTCCCGGAACAGCGACCGGGGCGGCAAGTGGTGGTCACGGCCGAAGCCCAGGCCGGTGACGGGTACGAAGCCCTCGGGGGTCCCGGCGCCCAGATCGGCGGCGACGATGCCGCTCGCGACGACGAGCGAACCGACCGGGGCGACGGGTGCGAATCCGCCGCCGATGCCGGCCGAGACGACGAGGTCGTACGGCCCGGAGGCGAGACCGAAGGCCGTCGCGGCCGCCGCGGCGGCCGGTCCGACGCCGCCCGCGAGGACATCGAAGGGCCCCACGCGGTGGAGCTCGGCGCCCGGCACGTGACGCGCCCGCGCCTCGGAAACGTCCCCGAACGCACGCGTGACCGCGTCCCGTTCTGCTGGGACAGCGGTCACGACGAGCACACGCACGGGGGAAGCCTCCGAGGGCAGGAGGGGGTCAAGAGGGTGTCAGGAGGACTTCTTCAGCTCGAAGTGCCAGACGCCGGTCAGTTCCTTGCCCTTGGTCTCCACGATGCTGATCTGCGTCTTGTTCGTGGTCTCGCCGGTCTGGCTGGAGAAGAAGGCGCTGCCCGGGATGGACCGGTAGGTCTTCTTGTACGGCTCCTGCTCGGCCTGCTGGCCGTTGATGAACAGGGTCCAGCCGTTGTCCGCGATCTCGGGATCGACGCCGAAGTGGACCTTGTCGTCCATCGCGACCTCGACGGACTTCTCCGCCTTCTTGTTGAGGCAGCTCTGGTACTCGGACTTCTTGAGCGGCTTGCCGTCGTTGTAGCAGGCCGCCTCGGAGCTCACCGAGTTGCCGCCGACCGTTACGGTCGCGAGCGGCGTCGGCTTGTCGCAGGCGGAGAGGACAAGGAGTCCCGCGGACACGGCACCAAGAGCGACGCCGATTCGGCGGCCCTTACCGGAGAAGAACGCAACGGTCATGGGCCGAAGGCTATCGGTCGCTCCGGCTCACGCCACGCGGGGGTGCGGCGAGCCGCGTCGTGCGGCGCCCAGCAGACCCCGTACGGACGTTGCGGCACCGAGGGCGAGGATGGCCGCGGCGACCGACATGCCCAGTACGCCGTTGAGGGGGAGGGCGATGCCGATGCCGCCGCCGACCACCCAGGCCATCTGGAGCACGGTCTCGGACCGGGCGAACGCGGAGGTGCGCACCTCTTCCGGCACGTCGCGCTGGATCATCGCGTCCAGCGAGAGCTTCGACAGGGCCTGGGTGAAACCCGCGGTGGCGCTGAGCGCGGCGACCATGACCGTGCTGTAGAAGAGCGCGGCGAGTACGGCGATCCCCAGGGCCAGGGCCAGCACCGACGCGACGATCACCTCGGGGCCGCGGGCCCGGAGCCAGGAGCCGACCGCCGTGCCGAGCGCGTTGCCGACGCCGGCCGCGACGCCGACGATGCCGAGCGAGATGGCGGCGCTCTGCCCGGCGAGCGGGTACTCGCGCAGCAGGAACGCCAGGAAGAAGATCAGGAAGCCGGAGAGCGCGCGGTGCGCGGTGTTGGCCTGGAGCCCGTTCAGCACGGATGGGCCCACGGACCGCAGACCGGGCCGCTTCTCGCCGTTCCGCTCCCGGCCCCGCGCCCTGCCCTTCCGGGGCTCCTTCGTCCCGACGGGGGCCGCCGTGCCGTGCGGCGGCACCAGCTGGGCCTTCCGCTCGCCCTTCGAGGAGTCGACCTTGGGCGGCAGCGTGAAGGCGAGAACGGTCCCGCCGATGAAGATCGCGCACGCGCCGTACAGCGGCCAGCCGGGCCCGACGGTCTGCAGCCCCGCCCCGATCGGGGCGGCGACACCGGTCGCCAGCAGCCCGGCCAGGGTGACCCGGGAATTCGCCTTCACCAGGGAGAAACGGGGTGGCAGCAGTCGCGGCACCACCGCGCTGCGCACGACCCCGTACGCCTTCGAGCAGACCAGGACGCCCAGCGCGGCCGGATACAGCTCCAGGCCGCCGGTGGCGACCGCGCCCGACATGGTGAGCGCGAGCACCGCGCGGGCCAGCATCGCACCGGCCATCGCGGCGCGCCGGCCGTGCGGCAGCCGGTCCAGGAGCGGGCCGATCACGGGGGCGAGAAGGGTGAAGGGCGCCATGGTGACGGCGAGGTAGAGGGCGACCCGGCCGCGGGCCTCGTCCGTCGGCACGGAGAAGAACACCGTCGAGGCGAGCGCGATCGTGATCATTACGTCACCCGCGCCGTTCACGGCATGCAGTTCGATCAGTTTGCCGAGCCCGGACTCCCCGGCGCCATGGGCGTGCGTCACCTTCCGGATGCCCCTGGCGGTGCCGGTGAACGGCAGGTGGAGGGCATGTCCGACCGCCCGGCCCGTCCTGCGGAGCGGGCCGGGTCCCTCGTGCGACCTGGCGGAAGTCACCTCGTCATAGTGCCCCAGTCCCGGTGGTGGCGAACCGGCATCGGCACGGGGCGCGATGCACTCCGCCCTGTCGGGCCAGTGATCCGTCCCGGCCGGGCGGGGCGGGCCCGGCCCGGAGCCGTGGCCGTTCGTGGGCGGCCGAGGGCCGGTTCTCCGTAACGGATTCGCAGGGGATTCGCAGGGGATTCGCCGGGGACACGACACCGGATACGGCCTTGTTTGGGACGGGCAGGTGGGCGGGGGGCGGCGGAGAGGGTAGCGTGCGTAGCGCGCCACCGGCGGTTGTTCTCGGCCGCGCGCCTCTCGGCGATCCCGCAGAATGGGTTGCAGAAGGTGTGCCCGAGGCAGGCAGCAACGGGTGTGGACGTCGACGCGGCCCTCAGGTCCGCTCCGCCCGCATCCGTCATGGCCGAAACCGATGGATGTGCTGGCGCGCTCGTGAGACTGGCGTAGGAGAGAAGCGAGACCTGTGAGTGCTGCGACGACGCGAAGCCGTACGGCCCGTACCCCTGTCCCCGACCGTCTGTGCGCCGAGGCGGTAGACCTTGCGCGCGCGGCGGCCGAGGAGGCAGCCGCGCCGGGGGCCGTGGGTGAACATGTGGCCGTGGTCTCCGAGGGGGACCGGGTCGTCACGCACTTCTTCGAGTGCAAGGAGCCCGGCTACCGGGGCTGGCGCTGGGCGGTGACCGTCGCTCGGGCCTCCCGCGCGAAGTACGTCACCCTCGACGAGACGGTGCTGCTGCCCGGCAGCGATGCGCTGCTCGCCCCGGAGTGGGTGCCGTGGAGCGAGCGGCTGCGCCCCGGCGACATGGGGCCCGGCGATCTGCTGCCCACCGAGGCGGACGACATCCGCCTGGAGCCCGGCTACACCGGCGAGGACGAGCCGCCGCCGAACTCCGCGGTCTCCGAGGTGTCGCAGGAGATGGCCGACCTCGTCGACGTGGAGGACGCGGAGCTGACGACGCGCCCCTCGACGACGAGCCGGGGCTCGATCGCGGCGGTCGCGGACGAGCTCGGCATGCGGCGGGCGCGGGTGCTGTCCCGGTACGGGCTGCATGCGGCGGCCGACCGGTGGGACGAGGCGTTCGGCGCGAAGACGCCGATGGCCCAGGCGGCGCCGGCCTCGTGCGCCAGCTGTGCCTTCCTGGTGCCGCTGGCGGGTTCGCTCAGGCAGGCGTTCGGGGTGTGCGCGAACGAGTTCGGTCCGGCGGACGGGCGGGTCGTGTCGCTGGCGTACGGGTGCGGTGGGCATTCGGAGGCGGCGGTGATGCCGAAGCCGCCGAAGCCGGCGCCGCACGCGCTGGACACGATGCAGGCGGACGAGTATCCGTTGCGGCCGGCCCGGGATTCCGGCTCGGTCCCGGCGGAGCCGGACGCGCCGACGGAGGACCTCGGCCACTCGTAGGCGGTGGCCGGAGCTTCCGGGGGCCCCGCGCCCGAGGGCCCTCGGGCGCGTCCGGCGAACCGGGTCCGTCTCAATCGCCGGACGGGCTTGAGCGGGATGCCGGGCGCCCCGGCGACCGCCCTGTCCTCAATCGCGGGACGGGCTCGATTTTGCCGCCTGCCCGGGGATCTTCCCGCCCGCCTGGGGAGTTTCCTGCCCGTTCAGGGATTTTGCCGCCCGTTCAGGGATTTTCCGCTCGTTCGGGGATCTTCCCGCCCCCGGAGACTTTCCGCGCGTTCGGGTATTTCCCGCTCGCCCGGCGATTGAGGATCGAGGACGGAACCCTTGCCGTGGTGGGCGGCGCGACGGGCTCAGCCCTTGGGGGCGGAGCCAAGGGCTTGAACCGGCCGATGCGCTGTTCCGCGGCCCCCGTCCGGCGCGAGGACCCGGTACCTTCGGGCGCACACTTGGCGGCATGGGCAGTGCGTAACCGGAAAGAGCGGAGTCAGAGCGTGAGCATGAATGCGACCGAGGGGGCCGATCCGTTCGGGACCGCACGGCTGCGGCGCGGTGTGCTCGACGCCTGGGGCGCCGGCCCCGCCAGGTTCCGCGAGGACGCCAACGCCGAGGAGGACCTCGCGCTCGGCGGCTACCGCGACCGCCTCGTCGTCGAGCTGGCCCAGAACGCCGCCGACGCCGCCGCCCGCGCACAGGTCCCCGGCCGGCTCCGGCTCACCCTGCGCCCGGCGACCCCGGACACCCCCGCGGTCCTCGCCGCCGCCAACACCGGCGCGCCCCTCGACGCCACCGGCGTGGAGTCGCTCTCCACCCTGCGCGCCTCCGCCAAGCGCGAGGGGCACGAGGGAGCCGTCGGCAGGTTCGGCGTCGGGTTCGCCGCCGTGCTCGCGGTGAGCGACGAGCCCGCCGTCGTCGGCCGGCACGGCGGCATCCGCTGGTCCCTCGCCGAGGCCCGCGACCTCGCCGCACGGGCGGCCGTCGCCAGCCCCGGCCTCGGCGACGAACTGCGCCGCCGCGACGGCCACGTACCTCTGCTCCGGCTCCCGCTGCCCGCCGAGGGCACCGCACCCGACGGGTACGACACCGTCGTCGTCCTCCCGCTGCGCGACGGCGGCGCCGAGGACCTCGTGCTCCGGCTGCTCGACGCGGTCGACGACGCCCTGCTGCTCACCCTGCGCGGCCTCGACGAGATCGTGATCGAGACCCCGGGCTCCGTACGGACGCTGAGCCGCTCCGAGCACGGCCCGTACACCCACGTCGAGGACTCCGCGCACGGCACGAACCGCTGGCGCACCGTCACCCACCACGGCCCGGTCGAGCCCGCCCTGCTCGCCGACCGTCCCCGCGAGGAACGGCTGCGCCCGCACTGGTCGGTCACCTGGGCGGTCCCGGTGGACGCGGAGGGCGCCCCGGTGCGCCCCCGCACCCTCCCGGTCGTCCACGCGCCGACGCCCACCGACGAACCCCTCGGCATCCCCGCGCTGCTCATCGCCTCGCTGCCGCTCGACACCGCCCGCCGCCACTTCGCGCCGGGACCGCTCACCGACTTCCTGGTGCAGCGCGCCGCCGACGCGTACGCCGAACTGCTCGCCGGCTGGCAGCCGGTGTCCGTCGACACCATCGACCTCGTACCGGGGCCGCTCGGCAAGGGCGAACTGGACGGTGCGCTGCGCGGCGCGATCCTGGAGCGGCTGCCGCGCATCGCGTTCCTGGCGCCCGCCGCCCCGCGCGACACCACCGCCGAGGCGGTCCGGTGGGACAGCTGGGACGCGCAGGCGGACGGCCTCGCCGAGGCGGACACCACGGCGCTGCGGCCCATCGAGGCCGAAGTGCTGGAAGGTGTCGGCGCCGAGACGGTACGGGTGCTTGCCGAGGTCCTGCCGTGTCTGCTGCCCGCCGGACTGGAACGCCGCAGCGAGCTGCGCACGCTCCAGGTCGCCCGCGTCCCGCTGACCGAGGCGATCGACCGGCTCGCCGGTCTGGAACGCGACCCCGGCTGGTGGCGGCGGCTGTACGACAGCCTGTCCGGCATCGACCCGGACCGCCTCTCCGGACTGCCCGTGCCGCTGGCCGGGACCCCGGAGACCACGGACCCCGGCACCCCCGCCGTGCCCCGCACCACCATCGGGCCCCGCCAGGTCCTCCTCCCGCTCCCCGACGCAGCTGCCGGACCGGTGCTGGAACGCCTCTCCCGGCTCGGGCTGAAGGTCGCCCACCCGGACGCCGCCCACCCGCTGCTGGAGAAGCTGGGCGCCCTGCCCGCCACCCCGCGCGCCGTGCTGACGACCCCGCAGGTGCGGGCCGCCGTCGCAGGATCGCTGGACGCGGGCGAGATCTGGGACGAGGACGCGCTGGACGGCGACGAGCTCGCCGAGACCGTCCTCACCCTCGTCCGGGACGCCGAACTGGCACCCGGCGACGAGCCCTGGCTCGGCGCGCTCGCCCTCCCCGACGAGGACGGCGAACCGGCTCCCGCCGGTGAACTCGTGCTGCCCGCGAGCCCGTTCGCCGCCATCATGCGGGAGGGCGAACTGGCGCTCTGCGACCAGGAGCTGGCCGACCGCTGGGGCGAGCAGCCGCTCACCGCCTGCGGCGTGCTGGCCACCTTCGCCCTCGTACGGGCCACCGACGTGGTGCTGGACCCGGACGAACTGGAGCCGCGCGAGGGCGACTTCGCCGAGCCCGACGACGCCGGTCTGCTGGACGCGGTGGACGTGTGGTGCGAGGACATCCTCGACCAGCTGCCCGACACCCCCGTGCCGCCGGTCGCCACCGAGCTCGTCGCCGTCCGTGATCTGGACCTGGTCGACGACGACGCCTGGCCGCAGGCGCTCGCCATGCTCGCCCGGCCGCCGCTGCGCGACGCGCTGACCCAGCCGGTGCGGGTGCTGCTGCCGGACGGCACCACGCAGTCGGTGCGCCCCTACACGGCCTGGTGGCTGCGCGACCACCCGGTGCTCGACGGCCGCCGTCCCGCCGGGCTGCGGGCCGCGGGCGGCGACCCCCGGCTGGCCGGGCTGTACGACTCCGCCGACGCGACCGGCTTCGACGACGCGCAGGTGCTGCGCGCCCTCGGCGTACGGACGTCCGTGGCCGCCCTGCTGGACGAGCCGGGCGGCGCCGCCGAGCTCCTCGGCCGGCTCGCGGACGAGGACCGCCCGGTCGGCCCCGTACAGCTGCACTCCCTGTACACGGCCCTGGCCGATCTCGACCCGGAACAGGTCACGCTGCCGGACGAACTGCGGGCCGTGGTCGACGGCGAGGTACGGGTCGTCGACGCGGCGGACGCCGTGATCGCGGACGCCCCCGATCTGCTGCCGCTCACCGATGGGCTCCCGCTGCTCCCGGTCGCCCCGACGCGCGCGGCCGAGCTGGCCGAGCTGTTCCAGGTGCGCCGGCTCGGCGAGAGCGTCGAGGCGGAGGTGTCGACGGAGGGCGAGGAACATCACGTACCGGACGCGGTACGGGCCCTGCTCGGCGCCGGGACTCCGGACGCGTACGTCGAACACGGCGAACTGCGCGCGGGCGGCGTCGAGCTGGACTGGCGCCGGGCCCCCGACGGCACGGTCCACGCCGCCACGCTGGAGGGCGTCGCGGCGGGCCTGGCCTGGGCGGCGGGGCAGTGGCCGCGCCGCTTCGAGGTCGCGGCGCTGCTGGAGGATCCGTCCCGTACGGAGGAGCTGGCCCGGGACCGCTGGTTCGACTGACGGGCCCCGACCGATGCACAGCGGGGCCGGGCATATGAAATGTCCGCGAGAAATCCCCAATCACCGCACAACCCTTCACGTTTGAGGATGGTCTCGTCTGTGAAGCCATCAGGCTTCGCAGACGATCTTGGGCCTGCGGGCGGTCATGCTCCGCGGGTCCCTTCTCCAACTTGGGGAATGAACATGCGCATTCGTGCCACCGTGGCAGCCGTCAGCGGCGCCCTGGCTCTTTCCGCCCTCGTCGTACCGTCGGCCGCCCAGGCCGGCGACGCGCACGGCGCGATCGGCTCCGTCGCCGATGCCGCGCGTGCGGCCCAGTCCGACTCCGCCGTGCAGTCCGGCGCGAAGTCCGGCGCACGCTCCCTCGCGGTCGCGAACACCGCGGGTCAGCTCAACCTCACCTTCTCCAAGTTCACGGTCAACGGCGGCAAGCCGATCGCCGTGGGCACCGCCGCCACGAAGATCGTGCCGACCACGTTCACCGTGACGCACGGCGCCGACGTGAACATCTTCGCCTCGAACTTCGAGCTGGGCGTCGGCCTCTACCGCGGTTCGTTCGACACCCCGGCGAACGAGCTGTACGGCGATGTCGCCCCCACCTGCAAGAAGGTTTCCTCCACGGTCGCCACCTGCACGGGCCGGATCGCCGTCTCGCCCGTCTACGACCTGATCGGCAACTCCGACGCCACCACGTGGAAGGGGATGGGCTTCGCCGTCGACTACAACGGCGAGAACCCGGACAACCCCGACCCCTCCAAGATCGGGTTCGCGCTCCAGGACGGCCTGGGCAGCACCAGGGTCCAGCGCTTCTCGAAGCTGACCGTCGACGCCGCTCCGGAGCCCGTCAAGAAGGGCAAGACCATCACGGTCACCGGGAAGCTGTCGCGGGCCAACTTCGACGACCTGAAGTACCACGGCTACGCCACGCAGTCCGTGAAGCTCCAGTTCCGCAAGAAGACCAGCTCCACGTACACCACGCTCAAGACCATCAAGACGAGCAGCACCGGCACCCTGAAGACCACGGCCAAGGCCTCGGTCGACGGTTACTGGCGCTACAGCTTCGCGGGTACGGCCAGCACGCCGGCCGTCACCACCGCCGGCGACTTCGTCGACGTGAAGTAGCCCCACCAGGTCCCACCAGGTCCCACCGGGCCACATCGGCCGTACCGGGCCGCAACCGTGGCCATCCGCGGCCATCCGCGGCCATCCATGGCCACCTGTGATCACCCGTGAACAGCGGGATCCCTCCGCGAGGGGTCCCGCTGTTCACGCATCCGTCCCGTGCATCCCCATCCGGCCCCCAAGGCCTTTCTCCACGGAGAAACCCATGCGTATACGTGCCACTGTCGCCGCAGCCTCCGGCGCCCTGGTCCTGTCCGCCCTCGCCGTTCCGGCGGCGCACGCGGCAACGGCCGATCCCGTCATCTCCAAGGTCACCGTCAATGGTGGCAAGGACGTCGTCCTGGGGACGACGGCGCCGAAGACCGTCACCGTCTCGGTCACCGCCTCGCACGCCTCCGGCATCGAATCCGGCTGGCTGCTCCTGTGGCACGGGAAGGACCTGGACGAGGGCCTGGACGGCGTGCTGACGCCGAACGAGGACGACGCGACCTGCAAGGCCGCCAGCGCCACCACCAGCACCTGCTCGCTCACCATCACGATCGACCCGAGGGTCGACCTCACGAAGAACGTGCAGGCGGGCTCCTGGCGCATCCTCACGGGTGCGGAGGCCAAGGACGGCTCCAGCACGTACTACGACTCCTACGCCACGGCGAGGATCCAGCGGCTGTCCAAGCTGACCGTCAACGCCTCGCCGGAGCCGGTGAAGAAGGGCAAGACGATCACGGTCGCCGGCAAGCTGTCGCGGGCCAACTGGGAGGACCACGCGTACCACGGCTACACCGGCCAGTCCGTGAAGCTCCAGTTCCGCAAGAAGACCAGCTCCACGTACACCACGGTCAAGACGATCAGGACGAACAGCACCGGGAACCTGAAGACCACGGCCAAGGCCTCGGTCGACGGCTACTGGCGCTACAGCTTCGCGGGTACGTCCACCACCCCGGCCGTCACCACCGCGGGCGACTTCGTCGACGTGAAGTAGCGGCGGCGCGGGGGACGGAGCCCTACACCGGGAAGCGTCGGCCGACCAGCCGCCAGGCGTACTCCAGGCCGGCCGACGCCACCACCGCGATGCCCACCGCGGCCCACGGCATCGTCGTTCCCACCAGCTTCAGCGCGAAGAAGTCCTGCAGCCACGGCACCACCAGCACGACCAGGAACGCCAGGCCCATCGCCAGCACCAGGCCGATCCGCCACCAGGTGTACGGGCGGGCGATGATCGCCAGCACCCACATCGAGACCAGGAACAGCGTGAGCGTGGCCGCGCTGGTCTCCGCTTCGAGGGCGCCCGTACCCGAGTAGTGGTGCCGGGCGATCAGATACGTCACGAAGGTGGCGACGGCCGCGATGACGCCCGACGGGATCGCGTACCGCATGACCCGGCGCACGAAGTGCGGATGCGCCCGTTCCTTGTTGGGGGCCAGCGCCAGGAAGAACGCCGGGATGCCGATCGTCAGCGTCGACAGCAGGGTCAGATGGCGCGGCAGGAACGGGTAGTCGACCTGGAAGCAGACCACCAGGACCGCCAGCAGCACCGAGTAGACGGTCTTGGTCAGGAACAGGGTGGCGACCCGGGTGATGTTGCCGATCACCCGGCGGCCCTCGGCGACGACGGACGGCAGCGTCGCGAAGCTGTTGTTCAGCAGCACGATCTGGGCGACGGCCCGGGTCGCCTCGGAGCCCGAACCCATGGAGACGCCGATGTCGGCGTCCTTCAGCGCCAGTACGTCGTTGACGCCGTCGCCGGTCATGGCGACGGTGTGGCCGCGGGACTGGAGGGCGGCGACCATGTCCCGCTTCTGTTGCGGGGTGACCCGGCCGAAGACCGCGTTCTCCTCCATGGCCGTGGCCATGTCGTCCGGGTCGGTGGGCATCCGGCGCGCGTCCAGAGTGTGCTCGGCGCCCGGCAGACCCAGCTTCCCCGCGACCGCGCCGACGGAGACCGCGTTGTCGCCGGAGATGACCTTGGTGGCGACCCGCTGGTCGGCGAAGTACGCCAGAGTCTCCCCGGCGTCGGGCCGCAGCCGCTGCTCCAGGACGACCAGCGCGCTCGGCACCGCCCCGGCCGCGATGTCCGGCCCGTCGAGCGCCCCCTGCGCGCGGGCCAGCAGCAGCACCCGCAGGCCCTGCTCGTTGAGCTGCTCGATCTCGGCGAGCGCCGGGTCCTGCTCGGGCAGCAGCACATCGGGGGCGCCGAGCAGCCAGGACGACTCCCGGCCGCCGCCCTCGTCGAACGCGGCGCCGCTGTACTTACGGGCCGAGGAGAACGGCAGCGTCTGGGTGCACAGCCACTTCTCGCCGTCCGGGTAGGCGTCCACGATGGCCTGGAGGCTGGCGTTGGGCCGCGGGTCGGACGAGCCGAGGGCGCCCAGCACGCTGCGTATGTAGGTGTCGTCCGTACCGCCCAGCGTCCGCACCTCGGTGACGTCCATGCCGCCCTCGGTGAGGGTGCCGGTCTTGTCCAGGCAGACGACGTCGACCCGGGCCAGGCCCTCGATGGCGGGGAGCTCCTGCACCAGGCACTGCTTGCGGCCGAGCCGTACGACTCCGATCGCGAAGGCGACCGAGGTGAGCAGCACCAGGCCCTCGGGGATCATCGGGACGATGCCGCCGACGGTCCGGGCGATCGATCCCTTGAGGTTGTTGTCGTTGACGACGAGCTGGCTGATGACCAGGCCGATCGCGGTCGGCACCATCATCCAGGTGACGTACTTGAGGATCGTGGAGATGCCGGTGCGCAGCTCGGACTGGACGAGGGTGAAGCGGGACGCCTCCTCGGCGAGCTGGGCGGCGTAGGCCTCGCGGCCGACCTTGGTGGCGGTGAAGGCGCCGCCGCCGGCGACCACGAAGCTGCCGGACATCACGAGGTCGCCGGGCCGTTTCAGCACCGGGTCGGCCTCGCCGGTGAGCAGCGACTCGTCGATCTCCAGGCTGTCGGCCTCGGCGACCGTGCCGTCCACGACGGCCTTGTCGCCGGGGCCGAGCTCGATGAGGTCGCCGAGGACGATCTCGGAGGTGGAGATCTCGGCCGCGACCCCGTCGCGGCGCACCGTGGGTTTCGCCTCGCCGATGACCGCAAGGCTGTCCAGGGTCTTCTTGGCCCGCCACTCCTGGACGATGCCGATGCCGGTGTTGGCGATGATCACGAAGCCGAAGAGGCTGTCCTGGATCGGCGCGACGAACAGCATGATCAGCCAGAGCACGCCGATGATCAGGTTGAACCGGGTGAAGACGTTGGCGCGGACGATCTCGCGGACGGAGCGGGACGAGCGGACGGGTACGTCGTTGACCTCGCCGCGGGCGATCCGCTCGGCGACCTCGGCGGGGGTCAGCCCGCCTGGGTCCACCGCCGGGGCGGGCAGCTTCACCGGGTGGACCGGGTCGAGCTCGGCCCCGGCGTCGATCATGGCCGAACCGGGGTGACCGGTGGAGCCGGTTGCTTCGGGAGTCTGCTCGCCGAAGGGATGGGATGCCCGCTGCGTCATGGTTTCGACGGTACGGGGGGATGGTCCGGTTCACCCACTGAGGGGTCCGAAGATCAGACCGGGGGAGGAGGGGAATGGTCCTGTGGTGGTACGGGACCGGTGTCGGCCCCCTAGAGGCTGTCGGGTGGTACCGGACCCGTGCCGGACCCCTAGAGGCTGTCGGGCGACGCCTCGGCTTCGGCTTGGGCCGCCGCCCGCTTGATCGCCGCGTCGCGCCCCCGCACGTACCAGATGCCGATCAGGCCGAGCCCCGCACCGGCCAGACAGGTCCACACCCACCACAGGTGGCCGTGGTCGTCGAACCAGCCGTAGAAGGGGAGCTGGACCAGGAAGAGGACGAACCAGAGGATCGTGCCGCCGGTGATGGTGGCGACGACGGGCCCCTCCAGGGGCTCGGGTGCCTCGTGTTTCGGTGTCCACTTCGCCATGACCTCAGTGTATGGGCCCCCATGCGCGAAGCCTTCCCGGTCCAGGCGGCCCAAGGGTCTACGCGCGGAGATAGCGATCTTTGCCTTATGTATTCATACTGAATCTGCTTACGGCTGACTCGAATTATTCGTGTAAAAGTCCAAAGCTGACCACTTTCACTCCCCCTCTACGTACGACTGAGGTCATACATGTCCCCCTCGGCCACCGCTCCGGTCGATGCCAGTCAGCCCGCGGCTCCGCAGCCACAAGGTGGCCTGGATCGTTTCTTCAAGATCTCCGAGCGGGGGTCGTCGGTTGCACGCGAGATCCGCGGCGGTTTCGCCACGTTCTTCGCGATGGCGTACATCATCGTGCTGAACCCGATCATTCTCGGCAGCGCCAAGGACATGTACGGCCATCAGCTCGACGGCGGCCAGCTGGTCACCGCCACCGTGCTGACCGCCGCGTTCTCCACGCTCCTGATGGGCGTCATCGGCAACGTGCCGATCGCGCTGGCGGCCGGCCTCGGCGTCAACACCGTCGTGGCCCTCCAGCTCGCCCCCCGGATGAGCTGGCCGGACGCGATGGGCATGGTCGTCCTCGCGGGCATCGTGGTGATGCTGCTGGTTGCGACCGGTCTGCGGGAACGCGTGATGCACGCCGTGCCGACCTCGCTCCGCAAGGGCATCGCGATCGGCATCGGCCTCTTCATCCTGCTGATCGGTCTGGTCGACTCGGGCTTCGTCTCCCGCGTCCCGGACGCCGCGCACACCACCGTGCCGCTCCAGCTCGGCGGCGACGGCCACCTCGACGGCTGGCCGGTCCTGGTCTTCATCCTCGGCGCGCTGCTCACCCTCGCGCTGATCGTCCGCAAGGTGCCGGGCGCGATCCTGATCTCCATCGTCGCGATGACGGTCCTCGCGATGATCATCGACGCGATCGCCGATCTGCCGGGTCAGGCATGGGGGCTGACCGTCCCGCAGTGGCCGGGCAATCCGGTCGCCACCCCGGACTTCGGGCTGATCGGCAAGGTCAGTCTGTTCGGCGGCTTCGACAAGGTCGGTGTGCTCACCGGCATCCTGTTCGTCTTCACCGTGCTGCTGTCCTGCTTCTTCGACGCGATGGGCACCATCCTCGGTGTCGGCGACGAGGCGAAGCTGACGGACAAGGACGGCAACTTCCCCGGCATCAACAAGGTGCTGTTCGTGGACGGCATCGCGGTCGCCGCGGGCGGTGCGAGCTCCGCCTCCGCGGGCACCTGCTTCGTGGAGTCCACGGCGGGTGTCGGCGAGGGCGCCCGCACCGGCTTCGCGAGCATCGTGACGGGCCTGCTGTTCACGGTGGCGCTGTTCCTGACGCCGCTGGCGACCATGGTCCCGTCGCAGGCGGCCACCCCCGCGCTGCTGGCGGTGGGCTTCCTGATCATCTCGGGCTCGGTGCGGGACATCGACTGGAGCGACTACACGCTCGCCATCCCGGCCTTCCTCGCCATGCTGATGATGCCGTTCACGTACTCGATCACCAACGGCATCGGCATCGGCTTCATCGCCTTCTCCGTGCTGCGGGTGGTGGCCGGACGCTGGCGCGAGGTGCCGGTGCCCATGTACGTGGTGTCGGCGGTCTTCGTCTTCTACTACGCGATGCCGGCCCTCGGCCTCACGTGACCTCTTCGGCCCTGATCCCTGTGGTCCCCTCGGGGCCGTAGAACCTCTCCGTCTCGTCGACGGCCGCCTTGAAGCGCTCGTCGAAGTCATCGCGAATGAGCGTCCGGACGACATAGTCCTGGACGCTCATTCCGCGTTTGGCGGCATGCTGCCGGAGCCGGTCGAGCAGCTCACCGTCTATCCGCAGGCTGAGCACAGTCGATCCCATGGAAAGCAGGGTTACGGCCCAGTGGGTCGTTTCGCGTCACTTTACGGATCCGACTCACTCGTTCGGGTGACCGATTGGGTGAAGTGCCTCTCGCGCGTGTAACACGAATGGTCTTTAGGGTAGGTAATGAGTTACGCTAATAAACATGCCTGACCTGATCCACGACGGCGACAGTGCGGCCGCCGTGAGCTCCCTTCGCTCCGCCGTGATGCTGCTCAGCCGGCGCCTCAAGCACCAGCGCGTCGACGAGTCGCTGAGCCCCACCGAGATGTCGGTGCTCGGCACGCTCGCCAGGTGCGGCTCGGCCACACCGGGCGAGCTGGCCCGCAAGGAGCATGTGCAGCCTCCGTCGATGACTCGCATCGTCGCGCTGCTGGAAGCGAAGGGGCTGGTCAGACTGGAACCGCACCCCGATGACCGTCGCCAGAAGGTGGTCAGCCAGACCGAGCAGGCGGAAGCCATGCTCGAAGAGAGCCGCTCCAAGCGGAACGCCTGGCTGACCGCCCTCGCCGAGGGCCTGGACGAGGACGAGTGGGCGACGCTCCGCAAGGCGGCGCCCGTGCTGGAGAAGCTCGCCCACCTGTAGCGGGGCGGGCCGCGCCGGGCCACAGCCGGCGCACCGCCCGCACCGCCGCACCCCGTCAGTCAGCGAAACGCATACGCCCGAGGAGGCGAACCCTTTTGAGTACGGGATCCGGAGCAGACTCCGCCCCCGCACCGACTTCCACCCACGAGAGCAAGCCCGGCGGGACCTTCTCGTCGCTGAAGATCCGTAACTACCGCCTGTTCGCCACGGGCGCCGTGATCTCCAACACCGGTACCTGGATGTCCCGCATCACGCAGGACTGGCTCGTCCTGAGCCTCACCGGGTCCGCCACCGCCGTCGGCATCACCACGGCCCTCCAGTTCCTTCCGATGCTTCTGTTCGGCCTCTACGGCGGTGTCATCGCGGACCGTCTCCCGAAGCGGAAGCTGCTCCTCGTCAGCCAGGCGGCGCTCGGCCTCTGCGGGATCGCCCTCGCGGTGCTCACGCTCTCCGGTGTGGTCCAGGTGTGGCACGTCTACCTCATCGCGTTCCTGCTCGGCATGGTGACGGTGGTCGACAACCCGGCCCGCCAGTCGTTCGTGTCCGAGATGGTCGGACCCGCCCAGCTGCGCAACGCGGTCAGTCTCAACTCGGCGAACTTCCAGTCCGCCCGGCTCATCGGCCCGGCCGTCGCCGGTGTCCTGATCACCACGGTCGGCAGCGGCTGGGCCTTCATGTTCAACGGCCTGTCCTTCGCCGCCCCGCTCGTCGGCCTGCTGATGATGCGTACGAGCGAGCTGCACAAGACCACTGTCGTACCGCGTGCCAAGGGACAGCTGCGGGAGGGCCTGCGCTACGTCTCCGGCCGCCCCGAGCTGATCTGGCCGATCGTCCTGGTCGGCTTCGTCGGCACGTTCGGGTTCAACTTCCCGATCTGGCTCACGGCCTTCGCGGACGAGATCTTCCACGGCGGCGCCGGGATGTACTCGTTCTTCAACATCCTCATGGCGGCCGGTTCCCTCGCCGGTGCCCTGCTCGCCGCCCGCCGCCGCTCCTCCCGGCTGCGGATGCTGGTGGCCGCGGGCACGGCGTTCGGTCTGCTGGAGATCATCGCGTCGCTGTCGCCGTCCGTCTGGCTCTTCGCGATCCTGCTGGTCCCGATCGGCATGATCGGCCTGACGACCAACATCAGCGCGAACACGAGCGTCCAGATGGCCGCCGACCCGGCCATGCGCGGCCGGGTCATGAGCCTGTACATGATGGTCTTCGCCGGTGGTACGCCGGTGGGCGCCCCGATCGTCGGCTGGATCAGCGACGCCTACGGGGTCCGTACGGGCATGGCCGTCGGCGGCGCGTTCTCGCTGGTGGCCGCGCTCGGCGTCGGCCTCATGCTGGCCCGCGTCGGAGGCCTGCGCCTCCGCGTCGACCTGCGACCGGGCCGCCCGCACGTCCGGTTCGTCCCACGGGAGGAGCTGGCCGCGGCGGCGTGAGCGCCGTCCGACGAAGCGCATGTCACGGCCGAAGCACATGGGCACGGCCCCGACCGGTGAGCACCGGTCGGGGCCGCCGTGTGTCGGGGAGCGTCAGTCGCGGGGGAAGTCGCCGGTCTCCAGAGCGAGGCCCACCACGGTCGAGGTGAGGTCGACCCGGGTGCCGAAGTCGAGGCTCAGCACGCTGCGGTACTCGTCTTCCTTCGGCAGCGTGTGGAGATGCCATGTACCGGTGTACGGGTCGACGATGAGATACACGGGCACACCGGCGGTGGCGTAGGTGGCCTTCTTCGATCCGTAGTCGTTGGCGGCGGTGCTCTTCGAGACCACCGCGGCCACGAACTCGATGTCCTGGTAGCGGCACCGGCCGTTGGTGTCCTCGGTGGCGCCGTCGGTCAATGCCACGACATCTGAGGCGAAACCGTTGAGCAGCCCCGGGAAGTCGATGCGCACATCGGACAGCAAGCGCTCCCGGGGGTACCTTGCGCGCAACTGCTCGATGATGTCGAGAATGATCCGCCAGTGTGTGCGCCGCTGCGGCGACATGTAGATGTTCCCCTCGACGATCTCGACCTTGAATCCCTCGGGGGTGGGCTCAAGCCACTCGAACATCATGTCCAGAGTGCGCTCGTCGCTGCTGTCGGCCATCTCGATCCTGTCGGTCTCTGCGACGGTCATCGTGGCGCTCCTCCCCGCTGCCGCGCGGGCGCGGGGAGCCGCGTAGTACAACGATACGTACGGAGGCCGAGACACGCCGGTACGGTGCGACACTCGGCCCATGAGCCGTCTCAGACTCTTCGTTGCCGTGCTGCCGCCCGCCCCCGCCGTCGAGGAACTGCGCCGTGCCGCCGCCCCGCTGCACGCGCTGCCCGAGGCCGAGGGGCTTCGCTGGGCCGATGTGTCCGGCTGGCACTTCACGCTCGCCTTCCTCGGGTCCGTGGACGAGGAGCTGCTGCCCGAGCTGGAGGAGCGCCTCGCACGGGCCGCCCACCGCACCGACCCCTTCCCGCTGCGCATCCACGGCGCCGGCCGGTTCGGCGGCCGGGCGCTCTGGGTGGGGGCCGCGGGCGCGCTCGACACGCTGCGGCTGCTCGCCGAGCGCGCCGACGCCGCCGCCCGCCGCACCGGCATTCCGATGGACGAGCACCGCCGCTACCACCCGCACCTCACCCTCGCCCGCAGCCGGCGCGCCGAGGTCGACCTGCGGCCCTGCGTCGAGGCGCTCGGAAGCTTCGAGGGCACCGGGTGGGAGGTCGGCGAGCTGGCCCTCGTACGCAGCGATCTGCCGGTCTCGGGGGTGCCGGGCGAGCGGCCCGGGTACGAGGTGGTCGCATCCTGGTCGCTGGGGCACTGAGACCGGCGGTTAGGCTCGAAGGGTGGATCCGAAGACCAGAAACCGCATCATGGCGGCCGTGCTCGTGCTGATGTTCGTCGTCGTCGCCGTGGCGGCCGCCGTCGGGGCGTGACGCGGCCGGGGCCCCGGGCCGCCCCTCAGTGACCGTGCCGCAGCCGGCGGACCCGGCGGCGAAGGCCCCGCAGGGCCCGTCGCATCCGGCCGCGCATCCCTCCTCAGGCAGCGAGGGCCCGCGCGGTCTCCTCGGCGAACGCCTCCGGGTTGTCCAGCATGATGTTGTGCCCGCACTCCGGGACCGCCACCACCCGTACCCCCTGCTCGACGAGCGCCTCCTCGCCGGGCAGCGGCCCGTCGTTCTGCGGCCGCAGGAAGGTGCGCGGAATCTTCAGGTCGAGCAGCAGTTCACGCATCGTCGGCGTCGTCCCGCGGGCGAGCTGCACCGCGCTGCGGTGCAGCGCCTCGCGGCCCGCCAGGCGTATGGTCGCCCACCAGTGCGGCCCCACCCGGTCACGTACCTCGGCCCAGCCGTGCGCCAGGAACTCCTCCTCCGAGTACGCCGCGATGCCGCTGCTGCCCGGCCGCGCGGGCCCGGGGGCGACCGGGTCCAGATTGGCGTCGACCAGGACCAGCCGGGCCACCAGGCGCGGATGGCGCGCCGCGAGCACGATGGCCACCGCGCCGCCCATGCTGTGCGCGATCACGTCCGTGTCGTACGCGCCGGCCGCCTCCAGCGCCGCCGCCACCGCGTCGGCGTGCTCCTCCAGCGTGTAGCCGAAATCCGTGGGGCGGTCGCTGATCCCGAAGCCCAGCAGGTCCATGAGCAGCGTCCGGCCGCCGGCCAGCAGGGGATGGGTGGCGCTCGCGGTGAAGTACGGGCCGGACGAGGCCCCGAGCCCGTGCAGGCAGACCCGGGTACGGGTACTGCCGGGCAGGCCGGGCAGCTCCACCCACCTGATGCGCGCGCCGTCGGCCGTCACCTGGGCGTTGTGCATGTCTTCCTCCTCGTCGCCAACCATCGGGACGACTATACATCGGCATCGATGTATAACAATCGTCGGAGAGGATACGCACATGCTGGAACTGGCCATCCTTGGATTTCTGTACGAGCAACCGCTGCACGGCTACGAGCTGAAGCGCCGGGTCGCCCACCTCACCGGGCACGTCCGCCCCATCGCGGACGGCACGCTGTACCCGGCGATCAAGCGCCTGGAGCGCGCCGGATGGCTGGAGCGCCGCACCGAACCCGGCACCAGGGCCGCTCCCCGCCACACCCTCACCCTGACCGGCCCGGGGCGCGAGGAGCTGCGGCGACGCCTGCGGGAGGCCGACGAGGTGGACATCAGCGACGAGAACCGCTGGTTCACGGTCCTCGCCTTCCTGCGTCATCTGCCGTCCCCGGCCGAGCAGGCGGACGTGCTGCGGCGCCGGCTCGCGTTCCTGGAGGAGCCGAGCAGCTTCTTCTACGAGGGCGAGCGGCCGCTCGGCGCCGAGTCGTTCGACGACCCGTTCCGGCGGGGGCTGCTGAGGATCGCCCGCGCGACCAGCGAGGCGGAGCTGAGCTGGCTCGGGGAGACGCTGAAGGAGCTGGACGCGCCCTGAGAGCCTGTCGGGTGACCTCCGACCGGGCGGCCACGCCCCGGCACGCACGCTTCCCGCGTTGTCGTCGGTCGCCAACGCTCCGCGTCGACTCCCTCCTCCGCCTTGGAATCGCACGCACCAGACCGCGTCCGCTACCCGATCCGAGGTCACCCGACAGGCTCTGAGCCGAGCGCCCTTCGCGGACACACGGAAACGGGCCGCCGCCGTCCTCGCCCCCTGCGGGGACGGGACGGCGACGGCCCGGTGGTCCGTCGGACGGTCCTCACCAGGCGAACGCCTCCGGCGAAGGCCCCGGACCCGGGAAGATCTCGTCCAGCGAGGCCAGCAGCTCCGCGGAGAGATCGAGCTCCAGCGCCCGCAGCGCCGAGTCCAGCTGCTCCCGGTTGCGCGGTCCGACGATCGGCCCCGTCACCCCGGGACAGGTGAGCAGCCAGGCCAGACCGGCCTCGCCCGGCTCCAGGCCGTGCTTGTCGAGCAGATCCTCGTACGCCTGGATCTTCCCGCGCAGCGCCGCGTCCTTCAGCGCGTCCGCGCTGCGGCCGGAGGCCGAGCGTCCGGCCGTGCCCTCGCGCTCCTTCTTCAGCACGCCGCCCAGCAGTCCGCCGTGCAGCGGGGACCACGGGATGACACCGAGGCCGTACTCCTGCGCGGCCGGGATGACCTCCATCTCGGCGCGGCGCTCCATCAGGTTGTAGATGCACTGCTCGCTGACGAGGCCCAACGAGCCCCGCCGGGCGGCCAGTTCATTGGCCTGGGCGATCTTGTAACCGGCGAAGTTCGACGAACCGGCGTAGAGGATCTTGCCCTGCTGCACCAGGACGTCGATCGCCTGCCAGATCTCCTCGAAGGGGGTGTTCCGGTCGACGTGGTGGAACTGGTAGAGATCGATGTAGTCCGTCTGGAGCCGCTTCAGCGAGGCATCGACGGAGCGCCGGATGTTCACGGCGGAGAGCTTGTCGTGGTTGGGCCAGGCCTCGCCGTCGGCGCCCATGTTCCCGTACATCTTGGTGGCCAGGACCACCTTGTCGCGGCGTTCGCCGCCCTGGGCGAACCAGGTGCCGATGATCTCCTCGGTGCGGCCCTTGTTCTCGCCCCAGCCGTACACATTCGCGGTGTCGAAGAAGTTCAGACCCGTGTCCAGCGCCGCGTCCATGATGGCGTGGCTGTCCACCTCATTGGTGTGCGGGCCGAAGTTCATGGTGCCGAGGACGAGGCGGCTGACCTTGAGTCCGGTGCGTCCGAGCTGCGTGTACTCCATGGACACCAAGCCAACGCCTTCGAGTCCGCTCGAAGCAAGGGCGACCGGCGCCGCCCCGTCGGGACGTAGCCTGGCTGCCGTGAATTCCGTACCGCGCGTTCTGGCCGTACTCGACGATCTGCTCCGCGATGCGAGCCGTGACGATCGCGGCGCGCTGTGGCAACTGGCCGAGCAGGGCCGGGAGTTGGATGCCAACCTGGTACGCCTGCCGCCCGGCGGCGAGGTCGGTGCGCACCAGGAGGACGTCCTGGACGTCCTCCTGGTCGTCGTCGCGGGCCATGGCCGGATCGACGCCGGGAGCGGCTCGCTGGAGTTGGCGCCCAGCACCGTGGCCTGGCTGCCCCGGACCTCCCGCCGTTCCCTCGCCGCCGGCCCGGACGGCCTCACCTGCCTGACGGTCCACCGCCGCCGCCCCGGCCTGACCATCAAGTCCTCGGCCGCCCCCGCCCTGTCGTACGAGGGCGGCGAGGCCCCCTGCATGCTGGACCGGGTCTGCCCGGCGTGCGGCCGGCTCTCGCAGGACCCGGAGCCGGTGTTCTGCAGCCGGTGCGGGGAGCGGTTCGCCGAAGGGTGAGAGCGGACTGCCGCGAGGGTGGCCGGGAGCGGTCGTGGGGTGACCGAATCCCAAGTGCTGTGGACCGCTGAGAATATGACCGAGCGTCTAGTCTGTTGCTCCATGTAGTCCACAGGGGGTCGCATGCACAGCGAGGGTACGGCCGGTCGCGATTCGGACCACGGGCAAGGCGACGGATCCCCCCGCAGGGCCGACGGCGGTCGGGCGGGCGGCTTCCCCCGGAGCGATTCGACCGAGCACGCGCAGGCGTGGCCGGACACGCATCCGACGCCGGATTCCTCACCGTCGCCGGACCGGGCGGCGACCCCCGCACCGCACCACGTGATCGACGGCCGTTACGAGCTCCTGCACAGCCTCGGACGCGGTGGCATGGGCGAGGTCTGGGAGGCGCTGGACACCCGTCTGGACCGTCATGTCGCGGTGAAGGGCCTGCTCGGCCGGGATGCCATCGGCGCGGCCACGCAGGAGCAGATGATGCAGCGGGCCCGGCGGGAGGCCGCGGCCATCGCCAAGATCAGGCACCCGAACGTGGTGGCGGTGCACGACCGGGTCGAGTCCGGCAACCAGGTCTGGATCGTGATGGACCTGCTCAACGCGCGTTCGCTGGCGGACCTGATGCGCGAGGAGCGGCGGCTCCCGCTGCGGCGGACGGCCGCGATCGGCCTCCAGGTGCTGGGCGGGCTGCGGGCGGTCCACGAGGCGCGGGTGGTCCACCGCGACGTGAAGCCCGCCAACATCCTTTTCGCCAAGGACGACTTCGCGATCCTGGCGGACTTCGGCATCGCGACCTTCGACGGTGCCGTCCCGCTCACCAGGGCCGGTGAACTCATCGGCACCTTCAAGTACCTGGCGCCCGAACTGCTCGGCCAGACCTCCCAGGAGAGCGCCGCGACACCCGCGTCCGACCTGTGGTCGCTGGGCGTCACGCTGTACGAGATGGTCGAGGGCAGGCACCCCTTCGACCGGCCGAACGAATACGAGGTCCTGGTCGCCGCCTGCCAGTCCGACCCCCTTCCGATGGAACACGGCGGGGGCCTGGCCGAGGTCGTGGGCCGGCTGATGCACAAGGACCCGCGCCGGCGCCTGAGCGCCGAGAGCGCGGAGGAGATGCTGCGGAAGATCCTCCGTGATTCGGCGGCGAAGCCGGACCCCGTACCCGAGCCTGTGCCGCCACCCGCCCCCGTACGCCCTCAGGCACCGCCTCCGCCGCCCCCACCGCCCCAGGTGCCGAAGAAGCGCGTCCCGGGGTGGCAGAAGGTCTCGGCGGCCGTGGTGTGTGGGGCCCTGCTGGCCGGTCTCGGATGGTTCGCCGCGGACCGGATGCGGGGGGACGGCGAGGCGGACGCGGGCGCCCGGCCCGGCCGGGGTTCCGAACCGGAGCCGTACATCAAGACGCACCCGATCCTGAAGGTGGGCGTCAAGGCCGATCAGCCCGGACTGAGCGAGAAGACCAAGGACGGCAAGTACCGCGGGTACGAGATCGACGTGGCCTATGCCATCGCGCACGACATGGGCTACAGCCGCGACCGGGTCGCCTTCGAGCCCGTGAGCAGCGAGAACCGGAGCACGATACTGGAGAAGGGCGATGTGGATCTGGTCATCGCCACCTACAGCATCACGCCGGAGCGCAAGCACGCGAAGCCGCCCGACTACAGCGTCGCGTTCGCCGGCCCGTACTACGTGGCCAGCCGGAGCTTCATGGTCCGCAAGAAGGCGAAGAAGGTGTCGATCGACGACTCCAGGATGCTGCGGCAGAAGCAGTTCGAAGTGTGTACCGCGAGGAGTTCGACGTACGAGACATGGCTGCCCAAGGCGGGCTACAACATGACGGGGTCGCTGCCGAACGGCTACGACAGGTGCGTGCGCGACCTGTTGGACCCGACGTCGTCGGTCTACGCGGTGAGCACGGACGACGTCATCCTCGCCGGGTTCGTCAAGAACAACCCCTCCGAGCTGAAGCGGCTGGACAGCGGTCCGGGCGCGGAGGGCTACGGCGTCGCCATGAATCCGGACGCGAAGGGACTGAAGCGGGAGGTGTGTTCGTCGCTGAAGAAGATCATGACCGACGGGGTCTGGGAGCAGCTGTACGCCGACCACCTCGCCCCGCTGCTGAACAGGTCGAACCCGCCGAACAAGCCGAAGCTGGAGGAATGCCCGTCCTGACGGCTACCGCGCCCAGGCGGCCGCGTACGAGGACGATCCGCCCCACACACCGTGGCGCGAACGCGTCGCAGCGCTCGCGGCGGAGGCGGACGGACCCGCGACCTGACCGTGCCCGGTAGCCTCACGCCATGGGGCTCGACATCACGGTGATGATCGCCGACTGGTCATGGCTGGGCGAAGTGCCCGAGCGCGAGCGGCTGTTGCGGTTGAGGAATGCCTGGTACGCCGACGAGACGGGCCTGTGGGACCACGATGCCCCGCCGAACGAGGGTGATTGGGAGTGGCCGAAGGGGCCGAACGGCGCCTTCTTCGCCCTCTACGAGTTCCTGCACACCCTCGGCTCGTACAAGCCGCACTTCTGGGCCACGCACTACTGGGAGCGCGTCCGAGACCACGCCGATCCGGTGTTGCGGGCCGGGCTGGACGCCTTCCTGCTCGGGCTGATCTGGGGTGGCATGGACGGCGAGTCGGGGGAGACGGACAGGGACTTCTTCTCCGACGACCCGGAAGTCGCGTACGGCCTGCTGGTGGCACGGTCACCGGACAGTGTCCGGGAGCTGGCCGCGACCTGGGAGGGCATACGGCCACGGCTCGAAGGCTTGCGCGAGGCCTTCACCGTGTACTCCGCCGTCCCCGACGGCCGGGGCGGCGACTTCGACGCGTTCGCCCCTCTGCTGGAGGAGTGGGGACGGATCCTCGCTGAGGCCGCCCGGCGGGGCTGGGGTGTCGTGGGGCTGAGCGAGTAGGGGGCGGTCGATCGGGCAGGGACGGCGGCTGCGCCGACCCGGACGATGAGCACCGCTCAGACAAAGAAATCCTCGGCGTCGGGGTCGGATATGCCCATGAGAAACCGGGAGAAGGCATCCATTTCATCCTCTCCCAAAAAGTAGCCTCCGGTGTGGTGGAGATGGAAGAAGCGCCCTTTCCGGTCGGCCAGGAGAATTCCATACTCGGAAGACTCGTAGCCAATAGGGAAAAGCTCTGTGCCCAGGTTGAATGCTAATTCTTGAATAAGTCTTGCGTCGCCGTCATATCCAAGTGTCGGCTTCATGATCCAGGAGAAGTCGTGTGTTCTTGGGTGATTGAGGCGGAGTGAGCCGTAAGTGTGGATAACGCGCACTGCGGCCGGTACGGGCGACATGGTGATTCCTTGTCGCTGGGCGTCTTGTACCCGGACCTGGATGAGTTCATCGGCTTGCTCGCCGATGTCGCGACCTGGGAACCAGCCGTTTTGGGTCAGCCAGTCGAGCACCTCTGGGGCTGGTTGCGCCGGAGGGTGACTCATTTCGGAATCGGCCCCTTCGATGCCTGCGGTCAACTTCTCCGCCATCCCCGAGGCGGTGCGTTCCTCAGGCAAAGAAGTCCTCCACGTCCGGAGTGTCAGCGTTGGTGATGAATCGAGAGAATGCATCGTACTCATCTTCGCCGAGGAAATATCCACCTGTGTGGTGAAGAAGAAACCACCGGCCGATTTCATCCACCAGGATGATTCCGAACTCTGACGACTCGAACCCCACTGGAAAGAGTGGCACACCCAAGCCGGACGCAATTTCTGCAATCAATCGAGCATCGCCGTCATATCCGCCTGTCGGCTCCATCTCGAATGAGGAATGCGATGCTCTTGGATGCGTCAAATCCAGAAGCCCGTACGTGTGGATAACACTAACGGCCGCATCCACGGCTTTGAGCGGAAACCCCTGCGCCTCTGCGTCCTGAAGTCTCACCTGGATAAGATCTC
Organism: Streptomyces sp. NBC_00984; assembly: GCF_045162475.1. Taxonomy (NCBI): domain Bacteria; kingdom Bacillati; phylum Actinomycetota; class Actinomycetes; order Kitasatosporales; family Streptomycetaceae; genus Streptomyces; species Streptomyces sp. NBC_00984. Next base: position 3,992,828 of record NZ_CP108734.1, on the reverse strand, counting down.
GTGCCGAATCGCCGATGTCTCGCCCAGGAAACCAGCCATGTCGAGTCAGTCAATCGAGTACTTCTGTGGTTGGTCGAGTCGGAGGCATGGTGCGTTTCCTGTTCTGTGGGTGGATCTTTAGCCAATCAATCGATGACAGCCGATCAGGAACAGCTCAGCCGATGTTGTCGACCGCGGCCTTCGCGCGCGTGATCGTGTGCTGCGCCGTGCCGTCGTTCTTCTCCAGCGTCGTCTTCAGCAGCTGGATGATGTTCTTGACCTCCTGCGAGGAACGGTTCCACCGCAGTTCCTTGCCGTGGTACTCGTCCGCCACACCATCGGCCGCGAAGTCCGCCATCGCCGCCTTCACCTGGCCGTCCCGCGCGGCGATCACTTCCTCCAGACGCCCGATCACCACCTGGATGTTGCCCTGCGCGTCCGCGGACGCACCGATGTCGTACGAACGACGGTCACCGTCACCAGCCATCAGAAACCCAACTCCCCGTTGTCACCGGCCGCCGAAGCGCGCCGCGTCGAAGTTTGCCGCCGACATCTGCTGCCGCGCGTTGTCACCCTGCTCCTGATCACCCGAACCGAACGCCTGCTCCATCCCCGACTGACCACCGAGAAGAGCCGAAAGCGAACCGTTCAACGCCGCCGTGATCTCGTCCGAACGACCCTTGAACGAATCGAACGCCGCACGGCCCGCACCGTTGAACTTCCCCTCCAACGGCGCCGCCGCCTGCAACAGCTGACGAATCAACGTACCCAGGTCATCACTCGACCCACGCGACTTCGACGACAGATTCGTCAGAACCTGCGCCCCCATGTCGAACTTCATGCCGGTTTTCCCCGTTCCATGCATGCGCTCACATCACATTGAGCTGAAGACCCTACCAATGGGGCCGGTGGCGCGTGGGAGCACCCTCCGATTCAAACATGTGGAGGCGCCCGGCGACGGCGGACATGATGGCGCCATGAACAATCGCGTACTTCCCGTACAGGCACTGGTCGTTGTGGACGTTCAGGCGGACGCGGTCGGCGGTGACCGGGCGGTGCCCGAGGCGGCCCGGCTCCTGGACCGGACGACGGATCTGATCGCTCGGGCACGCAGGGGCGGGGCGCTCGTCGTCCACGTACAGAACGACGGGCAGCCCGGAGCGGGGGACGAGCCGGGCACGCCCGGGTGGGAGCTCCACCACGCCGTCGAGGCCTCGCCCACGGAGGTCGTGATCCGCAAGACCAGGGACGACGGGTTCCACGGGACGCCCCTGGAGGGCCTGTTGACCGGGTCGGAGGTACGGGCGCTCGCCATCTGCGGCGTGATGTCCGAGATGTGCGTACAGGCGACGGCCCGTACGGCGTTGGCGCTGGGGTACCGGGTCGTCATGCCGCACGACGCCCATGCGACGCACGACATCCCGGCCGCGCCCGGAATCAGCGACAGGATCCCGGCCGCCGCGGTCTCACGGGTCGCGGAATGGGCCCTCGGCAGCGAGCTGGAGGTCGTGCCGTGCGCCGCGGACGTGGCGTTCGCCGCCCCTCCCGCGCGGGCCCGCTGAATCGGCCGGATCGGGAACCGCGGCGCCCGGTCCTGTCGTCATCAGGCGCGCCACCACGCGCGGTCCGCGCCGAGTGCCGTGCGGGCCGCGCCCCATACACGCAACTCAAAGGAGCAGCATGAGAGTTAACGGCAGCACGCGACCTCGCAGCGGCAGCCGGAGCAGCACCGTTTCCTCCTCGCGACGCAGCTCCCGTACGGCTCTCCTGAACGGCTCGAAGGCGGTGCTGGCCGTCGCGCTCGTCCTGGGGGCGGCCACCGCCTGCAACAAGTCGTCGAGCGACGGGACCCACGCGGCCAAGGACTGGAAGGTCGGCGACTGTGCCGGGCCCGACAGCAGCGCGAAGGACGCCTACCAGCCCCTGGACTGCGGCGACTCCAAGGCGACGCTCAAGGCCCTGGAGATCAAGGACGGCGCCATCTTCTCCGATTCCATCCAGTGCCCGGCCGGCACGGACGCGATCATCTCGGTGAAGGTCTCCTTCGGTTCGGGTGGTGACGCCAAGTCCGGTATCCCCAGCAAGACCATCTGCGGCCGCAACCTGACCGGCGACCACCCCGGTGACGCCGGTATGGGCGGCGGCCAGCTGGTGAAGGGCGACTGCGTGGACGACCAGGCCAAGGAGGTCGCCTGCGGCAGCGGGGGAAGCGGCGTGAGCAAGGTGCTCGACCTGACGAAGACGGCCGAGCAGTGCCCGGTCGGAAGCAAGCCGTTGGAGCTGTTCCCGAGCCCGGGGCGGCCGTACGACGCGATCTGCACCGGCAAGGCCTGACCGGCCGGCGCCGGCCGGCGCCACGCCCATGAACTCACCGCGGCCGGTGAAGCCCACGCTTCACCGGCCGTGCGGTGTCCCGGAGGAATCGACGGGCCCCGGGGCCGGGAACGCGAACCGTACGTCGGTCAGCCGTTCCGACAGCTCCCACAGGCGGCGTCCGGTCCCGGCATCCGCTGCCGCCGGGGCCAGCCGCACCCGGGTCGGCCCGCCGCGCAGCTCGGCCGGGCCGTCCGGCCCGATGAACTCGCCGCCCCGCACGCCCGGGTGGGTCGCCGCGTACAGCTGCGGCAGTGCGCCGCGCGCCGGGGTCTGGGCGAGCGGGCGGAGCACGCGGCCGTACAGCAGCTTCACCAGGCCGACCGGCGCGCTCGTCTGCAGGTTGGTGGAGGTGTAGCCGGGGTGGGCGAGCAGGCTGAGCACCGGGCTGCCGGCCGCGGTCAGCCGCAGATGGAGTTCCCGGCCGAAGACGGCGTTGGCGAACTTCGACTGGTTGTAGAACCCCATCGGCGCGTACGAGCGCTCGCCGGAGAGGTCGTCGAAGAAGAGCCGCCCCTGCCGGTGATTGGGTGAACTCACCGTGACCACACGGGGATCGCGCCCGACGGACAGCAGGTCGAGCAGCAGCCCGGTGAGCGCGAAGTGGCCCAAGTGATTGCAGGCGAACTGGAGTTCATGGCCCTGTGCGCTCAGCGACCGGGGCGGTGCCATCACCCCGGCGTTGTTGACGAGCACGTCCAGTCGTGGATGGTCGGCGCGCAGCCGGTCGGCGAAGGCCCGGACCGAGTCGAGGTCCGCCAGATCGAGACGGCGCACCTCCAGATCGGCGTCCGGCTGCGCGGCGGCGATCTCCGCGGCCGCCCGGCGGCCCTTCTCCTCGTCGCGTACGGCGAGGATCACGTGTCCGCCCCGGAGGGCGAGCGCCCGGGTGGTCGCCAGCCCCAGGCCGCTGTTGGCTCCGGTGACGACGTACACCCGGCCGGTCTGGTCCGGGATCTGCTCGGTGGTCCAGTGCTGTTGCCGTGTCATGTGACACACGTTGCCCTCAGTGGCACTCGGTGTCAAGAAGTATCCCGGGTGCCACAAAAGGCATGGGGTTACCATGAGTGGGTGAGCTCCCGCCCCGAAGTGACCATGGCCCAGCGCAAACGCCGTCTCGTCTCTGGCGAGCTGACCGAAGCGGCGCTGCAACTGCTCGCGTCGAAAGGGTTCGACGCGGTCACCGTCGACGAGATCGTGACCGCCGCCGGTGTGTCCAAGCGGACGTTCTTCCGGTACTTCGCGTCCAAGGAGGACGTGGTCGTCCAGTTCCTGGCCGACATGGGCGCCGGTATGCGCGAGGAGCTGGCGGCCCGCCCGGCCGGGGAGCGCCCCTCGGTGGCGCTGCTGCGCGCCGTCTCCGGCTCCCTCGCCGCCTGCGCCCACCCCGACCACTCCGAGCGGGCGCTGCGCGTGGTCCAGCTGATCCTGCGTACGCCCGCCCTGCGGGCACGCTTCATGGAGCGTCAGGCGCAGTGGCGCGAGGAGCTGACGGCGGAGCTGGCGCACCGGACGGGGCTCGGGTCCGACGCCGATCTGTACCCGCGGCTGGCCGCCGGGATGGCGCTGACCGCCTTCGACGCGGTGCTGGAGCGGTGGAGTGCCGGCGACGGCGCCGAGGATCCCGTCGCGTTGCTGGACCGGGCCTTCGACGTGATCGCTCCGGCGCTGGACGCGGGCCGGGGCGGCACCGCGGCCTCCTGACTCCCGTTTCCGCCGCCCGCCTCCCGTCGGTCAGACGCCCTCCCCGGCGGTCCGGCGGAACAGGGCCGTCCAGAGGAAGGGCTCGCCGAAGAGCGGGGAGTCGGACGGTTCGTCGTGCATCCGGCGGAGCTCGACCTCCGTCAGGTCCGAGAAGATCCGGCGCAACGACTCCGGCGTGTAGGCGAGGCCGCCCCGCAGCCCGCCCCGGTCGTAGAAGGCCTCGTCGGGGAGTTCGGAGCCCATGCCGCCCTCGCCGGACGCGAAGCAGGTGAGGGCGAAGCAGCCGCCGGGGGCGAGGACGCTGTCGAGAAGGGCGAGGTAGCTGATGCGGCGGTGCGGCGGCAGGTGGTGGAAGCAGCCGGAGTCGTAGACGAGGTCGTACGGGCCGGTCAGTTCCGTCGACGTGAGGGCGAAGACGTCGCCGTGGTGGAACCGGACGTCGGCCCCGGCCTCGCGGGCGCGGTCCTCGGCCCACGCGAGGGCCGAGGGGGACAGGTCCACCGCGTCGACCTCGAAGCCCAGGGACGCCAGATGGACGGCGTTGCGGCCCGGACCGCAGCCGAGCTCCAGGGCACGGCCCGGGGCGATCAGCCCGCGGTCCGCGTACGAGGCGAGGTTCTCGTCCGGCTTCGCCACGAAGAACGGCACGGGCTTCTCCCGGTCCGCGTAGAAGCCGTCCCACCAGGAGCTCGCGTCGGCCGTCCACCGGTCGGCATCCCGTGCGAACAGGCCGTCCATGAGCCTCAGTACGTCATCCGTCGTGCGTATGTTCCGGTCCATGTGGACCCCCTTTCCACCAGGGGAAATCGTAGATCCGCGGGGCCCCGGGGCCCAGTTGGGAACGTGCCGGCGAAACCTGTCGGCGGCAGCGTGACGGGCGGGAGGAGACGGGGTCGAAACCCCTGTCGTGCGGGCCTGCTTCGGGCGCCGGGGCACCCGCGCCGAGGCGTGAAGAGGCAGGTTTCGCGCCCCCCGAGGGTGGTTTCTTGGGGAGTTCCGGGGGCGGGGGAGCCCCGGAGGTGATGGAGTCCGGGAGGTGAGCCGAGGGAGCGGGAGAGCCGCGAACGCCCCCCATACCAGCAACGGTTCGATGGGTAATCGGACTTGGCCGGGGCACCACCCTGCGCGGGCCGGAGTGCGTGGCGGACCCACCACCGACCGGGCGGAGCGGGGAGAGTGGGGGGCAGCGGTACGGACGACGAAGGAGGACCGATGAAGGGTGTCGTGGCGAGCCGGCGGAACGGGGCGGCCGGGCAGTCCATGGAGCTCCTGGGAGCACGGGACCGACTCCTGCGGGCAGGGCGCGAGTTGTTCGGCGCGTACGGGTTCGCGCGCACGGGCGTCGAGGAGCTGTGCGCTCGGGCGAAGGTGCCCGTCCACGTTTTCCAGCAGGAGTTCCTCTCCCGGGAGGTGCTGCTGATGGCGCTGTACGACGAGGTGGCGACCTACGGGCTGCGCGCCGCCGAGAACGCCCTGATGGCGGAGGGCATGGAGGACTGCCCGACGTCGGAACGGGTCCGGCTGCTCTTCGAGGCCTACGTGAAGGCGGTCACCGAGGACCGGTGCGCGGCCCGGGTGGCCTTCGTCGAGGTGCTCGGGGTGAGCCGCGAGGTGGACCGGCACCTGGCGACCTGGCGGGCGATGTGGATCGAGTTCCTGACGTCCGAGGCCGAGCGCGCCGTGCGCCGGGGCGAGGCGGTGGCGAGCGACCACACGGTGACCGTCACGGTGCTGAACCACGCGGTGGACGAGCTCATGGCCCACCACGGCCGCAGGCCCCGTCAGGTCGACGCCGAGTGGCTGACCGACGAGCTGACCCGGCTCTCGCTGGCCATGATCCTGTCGTCCTGACGCGTCCGGTCGCGGGGACGGCAAATAATGGGGAGATGGAAGACGGCGCGGAGCACGCGGAACGACCGGACGACGACGAGATCACGACGGCCCTGACAGGCGTCGGCCCGCGCCTGCGGGCCCTGCGCCAGGAACGCGGCACGACCCTGGCGCAGCTCGGCGAGACGACCGGGATCTCCCTCAGCACCCTCTCGCGCCTGGAGTCGGGCGGCCGCAAGCCCACGCTCGAACTGCTGCTGCCGCTGGCCAAGGCGTACGGGGTGCAGCTGGACGAACTGGTCGGCGCCCCGGCCACCGGAGACCCGCGCATCCACTTCCGCCCCTTCACCCGCGACGGCATGACGTTCGTACCGCTCACCCGGCACCTCGGCGGACTGCACGCGTACAAGCAGATCCTGCCCGGCGGCCGTGGGTCCACGGGGCCGCTGGAGCAGCGGGTGCACGAGGGATACGAGTGGCTGTACGTGCTGGCGGGGCGGTTGCGGCTGCTGCTGGGGGAGCACGATCTGGTGCTCACGGCCGGCGAGGTCGCCGAGTTCGACACGCGTACGCCGCACGCCTGGGCCAGCGCCGGGCCCGATCCGGTCGAATTCCTCAGCCTGTTCGGGCAGCAGGGTGAGCGCATGCATGTGAGGGCCCGGCCTTCCTCGGAGCGGTGAGCCGCCCCGCCCCCGGGCTCGGAGCCGGAGGCCCGGCGACCGGTGAACTCCGCCGGGGCGCGACGCGTCCGGTCACGGGCGGGGCGTGTACGGGCCGCCCAGCCCCCATGCCTGATGCATCGCGTCGGCGAACGCGCCCGCCAGCGCGTGCTCGCCGGTGGGGCCGGGGTGCGTTCCGTCGTACGTGTCCTCGTGGATGTCGTACCCCGGGGGGCTGGAGGCCAGCAGGACCGGGGACATCGGGTCGTCGAGGTCGGCGACGGCCTTCGCCAGCAGTTCGTTGAAGCGGTCGCACTCGGCGGCGAACGGGGCGTCCGACTCGGCCCTGATGTTCGGTATCACGGGCATGAGGACCATCTTGACGTGCGGGTTCGCGGTGCGCGCCGCCACGATGAACGCCCTTGCGTTCAGGGCGGTCTGTGCGCTGTCCGTGTAGAACCCGAGGTCTATCAGGCCGAGCGAGACGAGCAGGACGTCCGTGCGGTGTCCGGCCACCGTGCCGGCGATCACCGGGGCCATGTGCAGCCAGCCCTCGCCCCAGCCGGCCAGGTGGGTGCGGGCCTCGGCGGGGAAGTCCGGCGCGCCGTACGCGTGACTGACCGGGGTGCCCGCCGCCGTGTCGTACAGCGCGCTGCGCGGCCCGACGATCGCGAACGGCTCACCGAGGGCGGCGGTGAGGTGCTGCCACATCCGGTAGCGCCAGGTGAAGTCGCCGGCGCAGCCGATGGTCATGGAATCGCCGACAAACGTGAACCGCATGGCGTCATCATCGCGGATCACTCCTGCCGCCTGCGACGTGACGATGGACACTTGTGCCATGCGTTCGTACCTGACTGTGTCCGGAGCCGCCGCGCTGCTCCTCCTCCTCGCCGGGTCGGCTCCGGCCGTGGCCGACGACGGAGCCGACCGGAGCTTCACGATCGAGGACCCCCGGATCACCGAGTCCAGCGGCCTCGCCGCGAGCCGCGCCCACCCCGGCATCTACTGGACGCACAACGACAGCGACGACGGGCCGTACGTCTACGCCGTCGACTCCCGGACCGGGAAGACCGTCGCGACCATCACCATGAAGGGGGTGGGCGAACCCCGCGACGTGGAGGCGATCTCCCTGGGACCCGACGGCAACCTGTACGTCGGTGACATCGGCGACAACCTGAACGGCAGCTGGGACCACGTCTGGATCTACCGCTTCCCGGAGCCGAAGCAGCTGAAGGACGCGACGGTCAGCGCCACCCAGTTCGACGTGAAGTACGCGGACGGCCCGCGCAACGCCGAGGCGCTGATGGTCCATCCCACGACCGGGCGCGTCTACATCGCGTCGAAGAACGAGGACGGCGGCGGGCTGTACGAGGGCCCGGCGAAGCTGACCACCGGAGCCACCAACGTCTTCCGGCGGGTGGGCGAGGTGCCGTGGGTGACGGACGGGGCGTTCTCGCCGGACGGCAAGGAACTGGTGCTGCGCTCGTACTTCAGCGCCCGTGGTTACGTCTTCGAGAGCGGCAGGCTCGGCGCCGACCACGCGGTCCGGGCGCCGATCCAGCGGCAGGCCGAATCCGTGACGTACACGGCGGACGGCTCGGCGCTGATGTTCGGCTCGGAGGGGGAGCAGAGCGACGTGGAACGGGTGGACGTGGACAGCGGCAGCGGGGGCGGCGGGAAGTCGCCGTCCCGGGGCGGCGACGCGTCGGCCTCGTCCGCCGGAGCGGGGAGCGGGGGCACCGGTGACGTGAAGGGGACGACCCTGACCGGTGTGCTCGTGCTGGCCGGCATCGGCTTCCTGGTGCTCATGGGGCGTCGGCGGAAGGGGAACTGAGGACGCCGCGACCCGGCGCACACCGGGGCGCGCGTAAGGTCGGGGCCCTATGGAGAGCCAAATGATCCTTGCGCCCGAACCGTTCGCCACCGCACGACTGGACGTACTGCCGCTGCGGGTCGCGTACGCGGACGAGATGGCGGCGGTGCTCGGCGACCCGGCCCTGCACACGTACACCGGGGGCGCCCCGGAGACCGCCGACGAGCTGAGGGCCCGCTACGGACGCCAGACCGCCGGTTCGCCGGACCCCGGGGTGCGGTGGTGGAACTGGGTGCTGCGGGTACGGGGCGAGGGCCGCCTGGCCGGATACGTCCAGGCGACGGTGGACGTGCCGGGCGCGGAGGCGGAGATCGCCTGGGTGGTCGGGACGCGGTGGCAGGGGCGCGGGTACGCGAAGGAGGCCGCGGCGGGGCTGGTGGCGCACCTGCTGGCGGCGGGGCCGGGGACGGGGGCGGTGCGTACCGTCCTCGCCCACATCCATCCGGACCACGACGCCTCCGCAGCCGTGGCCGGTGCGGCGGGGCTGGCACCGACGGAGCAGTGGTGCGAGGGCGAACGGCGCTGGGAGCGGGGCGCGGGAGAGGACTGACCCGCCGTTGTCAGTGGCCGGTGCGAGAGTGGTCCACGTACGGACAGCACTTGCGGAGGGGACCTCATGGGCACCTGGGACACCGGCCATTTCGACAACGACACCGCTGCGGACTTCTCGGGGAAGATCGACGATGCGCCGGAGGCGGGGCGGGAAGCGGTGATTCGCAAGGCCCTGGAGGGGGCGGTCGCTCCCTCGGACTACCTGGACAGCGACGAAGCCGTGATCGCCGTCGCGTCGGCCGCGCTGGTCGCCTCCCAGTGCCCGGGTGGCGAGCCGGTGACCACCGCGTACGGCCCCGACAAGCCGCTGCCCGTCCTCGCGACGGACCTGCGCCCCCTCGCGGTGAAGGCCCTCGACGCGGTGCTGGGCGAGAATTCGGAGCTGCGCGAGCTGTGGGACGACGCGGGGGACAAGGAGTGGGCCCCGGGCATAACCCGGCTCCGGGAGGTCCTGGTGGCGGCGGCCGGGTGATCAGGCGCGGGGGCGGCCGGCCCGGATGAGCTCGGCGACATCGAGGGTCACCGGGGCGCCGATCGACTCGGGGAGGGTGACGGTCTGCCCGGGGGCGTACACCTGGTGGCTCTCGTAACCGCCGCCCATGGGCTCGGTCAGGACATGTACCCGGCCGTGCTTCCGGTCGATGATCACGTACACCGGGATCTTGGCCTCGGAGTAGGCGGCGACCTTGTTGCGCAGGTCGTTGTTGTAGTTGCTGGAGGTGACCTCCAGGACGAGGCGGAAGACGGCGGGGTCGTAGCAGTTGTTCTCGACCAGATGCTCGTCGAGATCGGCATCGACGATCGCCAGGTCGGGGAAGGCGTAGTCCTCGGGGCCGCCGGGGAGCCACAGGCCGATTCCCTGGAGGACGCTGGTCTCCTCGCCGTGAAGGCCTGCGGCCAGGAAGGGGATCATGAGCGTGGTCAGTGCGTTGGCATGCGGGCCGTCCGGGGGTGGGGCCACGGTGATGACGCCTCCGATGATCTCGACACGGCAACCCGGGTTCTGCTCCGCGAGCCTGTTGGCCGTGTCGAGCAGCGATTCCGGCTCACCGTCACAGGGGTGCTCGACTGCTGCTGCAGACATTGCGGGCCTCCTGAAGGGGTGATGTCGAGGTCATCATCGTAGGCCGGTCCGGTCGCCAGTGCCCGAAAGCCGTTCCGCCACCCGACCGAGTGAACGACGGCAAAGGGCCCCGCGCAAACGGCGCGGGGCCCTTCTCGTACGGCTACTCGTTACAGCTTCTCGATCACGTAGTCGATGCAGGCGGTCAGCGCCTGGATGTCCGACGGGTCGATCGCCGGGAACATCGCCACGCGCAGCTGGTTGCGGCCCAGCTTGCGGTACGGCTCGGTGTCGACGATGCCGTTGGCGCGGAGCACCTTGGCGACGGCGGCGGCGTCGATCTCGTCCGCGAAGTCGATCGTGCCGATGACCTGCGAGCGCTTCGCCGGGTCGGTGACGAACGGGGTCGCGTACTTCGACTCCTCGGCCCAGCCGTACAGGTTCTGCGACGAGGCGGCCGTGCGGCCGGTGGTGAAGTCCAGGCCGCCCTGGGTGTTCATCCAGGTCAGCTGCTCGTTCAGGAGGAACAGCGTGGCCAGGGCCGGGGTGTTGTACGTCTGGTTCTTCAGGGAGTTGTCGATCGCCGTGGGCAGCGAGAAGAACTCCGGGATGTGGCGGCCCGAGGCGTGGACGCGCGCGGCGCGCTCCAGCGCGGCCGGGGAGAAGACGCCGATCCAGAGGCCGCCGTCGGAGGCGAAGGACTTCTGCGGGGCGAAGTAGTAGACGTCCGACTCGGTGATGTCGACGGGCAGGCCGCCCGCGCCGGAGGTGGCGTCCACCAGGACCAGGGAGCCCTCGTCGGCGCCCGCGACGCGCTTGACCGGCGCGGCGACACCGGTCGAGGTCTCGTTGTGCGTGAAGGCGTAGACATCGACGCCCGACTCGGCCTGCGGGTCCGGGTGGGTGCCCGGGTCGGAGGCGATCACGGTCGGGTCGGCCAGCCACGGGGCGAGCTTGGCGGCCTTCGCGAACTTCGACGAGAACTCGCCGAAGTTGAGGTGCTGGGACTTCGTCTCGATGAGTCCGTGCGTCGCGATGTCCCAGAAGGCGGTGGAGCCGCCGTTGCCCAGGATCACCTCGTAGCCCTCGGGGAGGGAGAAGAGGTCGCGCACGCCCTGACGCACCGCGCCGACCAGGTTCTTGACCGGGGCCTGGCGGTGGGACGTACCGAGAAGAGACGTACCGGTGGCGGCCAGCGCGTCGAGCGCCTCCGTCCGCACCTTGGAAGGACCGGCGCCGAAGCGTCCGTCGGCGGGCTTGATGTCAGCGGGAATCTGGATATCGGCCACGAACCGGAGCGTAGTGCCTCACGGACACGGCCGAGCACCGTGTCCGTCGGATGAGACGCCCGCTCCGGTCCGTGGACGGCGTGCGGGGACCGCCGGTCAGCCCAGATCCACCGGCAGGTCGTGCAGGTCGTTCTGGGTGACGATCGGCTTGTTCCGCAGCTCGGACGCGGGTACGGCGAGCTCCAGCTCCGGGAACCGCCCGTACAGCGCGGGCAGTGCCACGCCCGCCTCCAGCCGGGAGAGCGCCGCACCCGGGCAGACGTGCGGGCCGTGGCCGAACGCGATGTGGCGGTTGGGGGCGCGGGTGATGTCGAACTCACCGGCCGTCGGGCCGTGCTGCGCCTCGTCGCGGCCGAGCGCGCCGAAGGAGACGATCAGCGCCTCGCCCTTGGGCAGGACCTTGTCGCCCACCTCGACGTCCTCGGTGGCGAACCGGATCAGGACGTGCGACGTGGGGGTGTTCCAGCGCAGGGTCTCCTCGATCACGTTCTCCCACGGCACCTCGCCGCCGAGCACCTGCTCGCGCTGCTCGGGGTGCGTCTGGAGCGCGACGACCGCGTTCACGATCAGGCTGATCGTGGTCTCGTGACCGGCCGCGATGATCAGCTGGAGGGTGTTGACGATCTCCTCGTCGGTGAGCTGGTCACCGTTCTCGGAGGCCGCGATCAGGGCGCTGGTGAGGTCGTCGCCCGGGTTCTCCCGCTTGGCGTCGACGATCTTCGTGAAGAGCGCGCCGAGGTCCGCCATCATCTGCGGGACCTCCTGGGGCGGCGTCTGCGTCGAGAAGAACTTCTCGAACAGCTCCTTCAGCCGCGGGTGGTCCGCGCTGTCCACACCCATCAGCTCGCTGATGACGTTCATCGGCAGCGGGTAGGCGAACTCCGCCTTCAGGTCGACCCGCTCGCCCTTCGGCAGCGCGGCCAGCCGGTCCAGGCTCGCCGTGGTCAGCGCCTCGATGCCGGCCCGCAGCCGTTCCACCCGCTTCACGGTCAGCGCCTGCGCGACCAGGGTGCGCAGCCGGCGGTGGTCCGCGCCGTCGACCGTGAGCATGGAGCGGCCCGGGTTGGCGAGGCCGATCAGCGGCCAGTCCATCGGTATCTCGCCGCGCTGCCAGGCGTTCCAGACGTCGATGTCCTTCACGATCCGGCTGTCGGTGAGCAGTTGCCGCGCCTCGGCGTGGTGGGTGACCGCGTAGCAGTGCACCCCGCCCGGCAGTTCCACCTCGGCGAGCGGGCCCGCGGCACGCAGCCGGGCGCTCTCGCCGTCGAGGTCGGTGACGAAGGGGTCGAGGGCGATCCGGGTCATCTCTTGCCTCCGGTGGCGGTTCCCGCGGTGGGTCCCAGGGCGAGGGTGGGCGTGAAGGTCAACGGCAGGTCGGTCAGGCCCCGCAGCCATGGGGACGGGCGCCGGGTGAGCTGTCCGGCGGGGACGGCGAGGTCGATGTCCGGGAGCCGGTCGAGCAGTACTTCGATGCCGGTACGGGCGATGACCTCGGCGGTCTCCTGGGCCGTGAACGGGCAGCGGTGCTCGCCGTGGCCGAAGGAGAGGAACGCGTTGTTGCCGCCGGTCATCGCGGAGCCGTCGGTGCGGACCTGCGGGTCCGCGTTGGCGGCTCCGATGCCCAGCAGCAGCAGGTCGCCCGCCTGGATGTGACGGCCGCCGAGGCGGGTGTCGCGCGAGGCCCAGCGCCCCGCGACGTTCTGCGTCGGGGTGTCCTCCCACAGGACCTCGTTCATGGCCTCGGCGACGCTGTGCCGGCCGCCCGAGAGGGAGGCGGCGAACCGGTCGTCGGTGAGCATCAGCCGCAGCGAGTTGCCGATCCAGTCGGCGGTCGGCTGGTGACCGGCGGCCATCATGACCATCAGGTCCTGCGCGACCTCCTCGTCGGTGAAGTGGCCGCGGTCGGCGAGCATCCGCGAGGCGACGTCGTCGCCGGGCTCGGCGTGCTTGTCGGCCAGCAGCTGGAACATGGACGAGGCGAGGTGCTGCTGACCGGCCAGCGCCCGCTCCCGGCCGTCGATCATGTCGTTGAGCGAGCCGACCAGCGCCTCGCCGATGGTGTCGCTGAAGCCGTAGATCTTCGCCAGGACGAGGGCGGGCAGCAGCATCGCGTACTCGGCGATGATCTCGGTGCCGCCGGTGGCGCAGAACCGGTCGATGAGACCGTCGGCGAACTCCTCCGCGTACCGCTTCAGCGCGAACGGGTCGACGGCCTCCAGCGCGTTGCTGATCATCGCGGCGCGCTCGGTGTGCCGGGGGCCGACCGTGTACAGGATCGACGGCTGCTTGCGGCCGATCATCGGCAGCAGCGGCCAGTCGTCGGGGATGCGGTCCCACTGGTTCCACAGGTCGGAGTCGCGGCTGAACAGCACCGGGTCGCCGGTGACCTGGTGCAGTTCGCGGTAGCCGATCACGAGCCAGGCGGGGATGTCGCCGTCGAGGACGACCGGTGCCACGGACCCGTGGTCGCGGCGCATGTCCCGGTAGAGCCCGGTCGGATCGGTCTGGAACCGGGGGCCGGAGAGCGGCACGCGGCCCTGGGAGACGGGGCATCCTGCGGGTGGCGCCGGGGGCTGGGTCACGGGGTGGGCTCCGGGGTCTTCTCCGGCGCGATCTCCGGACGGGCGGCGGCGGACCGGGCGGCAGCCCCGCCCTGCGAGAGGGTGTGGAGGTACTCGACGAGCGTGATCAGTACGTACTTGCTGGACGAGCGGTCCCGGGCGTCGCACTCCACCAGGGGCACGTCGTCCGAGAGGGTGAGCGCCTCGCGTATCTGCTGTTCGGTGTGGAGCGGGCCGCCGAAGTCGTTGCAGGCCACGATGAACGGCGTGCCGTGGTGCTCCAGCCGGTCGATCGCGTACCAGGAGTCGGCGAGCCTGCGGGTGTCGACGAGCACGACGGCACCGAGCGTGCCGGAGAACAGCCGGTCCCACAGGAACCAGAAGCGTTCCTGGCCGGGCGCGCCGAAGAGGTACAGCACGGAGCGCTCGTCGAGCGAGATCCGGCCGAAGTCGAAGGCGACGGTCGTGGACGTCTTCGACTGCACACCGTCGAGGTGGTCGACGGCCTCGCCCGCGCGGGTCATGGTCTCTTCCGTGTTCAGCGGACGGATCTCGCTGACGGAGCGGACCATGGTGGTCTTGCCGACCCCGAAGCCGCCGACGACGACGATCTTCAGTCCGTTGTCGGCCGTCGCCTGCAGGGCGGCACGGTCAGAGGTTGCGGAGTCCAACGAGCACCTGTTCCAGGATGTCGGGGTCGGGGAGCCGGTCCGCGACACGGGCAGTACGGGGGTGGCGGGCGCTGATCCGTCCGGTGTCCAGCAGGTCGGACAGCATGATCCGGACGATGCTGACGGGCAGGCCGAGGCCCGCCGCGATCTCCACGACCGCGGTGGGCAGTTGGCACATCCGCAGGATCGTGACGTGCTCCGACTGCATGCCGGGGGTCGGCTCGCACTCGGAGACCACCAGCGTCACCAGGTCGAACGCGTCCGAGTCGGACCGGCTGCGACCCCCGGTGAGGGTGTACAGCCGGTCCGGATCGTCGTCCCGGCCGGGGCGGGGGCGGGTCATACGGCCGCGTCGGCGTCGGCGGCGGTGACCTCGGAGGCGGAGGGGGAGCGCGGCGGGGCGCTGAGGTGCTCGCCGAGCTGCTCGACGAGCTCGCTCATGTTGTGGCCGATGAGGCCGACATCGGAGTCCTCGGAGGCGACGACCGCGAGATGGGCGCCCGCGCCCGCCTCGACGATGAACAGCACACCGCCGTAGAACTCGGCCATCGCGGACCGTACGCCGCCGGTGCCGTCACCGAACTCGACGGAGGCGCCGTGGGACAGGCTCTGGATACCGGCCGAGATCGCGGCCAACTGGTCGGCCTGGTCGACGGAGAGCTCGGGGGTGCGGCACAGCTTGAGGCCGTCCCTGGACAGGACGAGGGCGTGACGAGTGCCGGGGGTGCGCTCCAGGAGCCCCTCCAGCAGCCAGTTGAGCTTCTCGTCGGTGGTGGCGGTCATCGGGTGTTGCCTTCTTCCGGGTGCGGGGAATTGGCCCGAACAGCCTGGCGGAAGCTGCTGAAGCGGGCTGCTTGTTCCTTGGGGTCGGAGGTGCGGGGCCGGGAGGCCGTGGCGTCGTCGGAGTGGGCGTGGGCGCGGGCCTCCGCGGCGGCGAGGGTGCGGCCTCGGGGGCGCTTGGGCAGCCCGCTCTCGCCGAACCGGGGGAGGCTGCCGGTGGTCTCGGACGCCGGGGAGTCCGTGGGGCCGGGTTCGGCCGGTTCGGCGGCGGCCGGTGCGTGCGGCGGGTGCTGCGCGTCGGCCGTGACGGGGTGCTGAGCGTCGGCCGTGACCGTCGCCGCGGTCCCCGCCGATGCCGATGCCGACGCCGATGCCGACGCGGTGCCGTGCGCGGGCTCCGGCTCGGGCACCGGCCGGGACGCCGGTTCCGGGGCCGGTACGGGGGTCCGGGTGAGGAGCTCCTGCGGGAGCATCATCAGGGCACCCGTGCCACCGCGCGCGGACGGCCGGAAGGAGACGGTCAGACCGTGCTTGCGGGCCAGCCGGCCGACGACGGCGAGGCCGAGCCGGGTGCCGGAGAGACCCGTCAGGTCGTGGTCGGTGGCCGACACCGCACGCTCGGCGCGGCGCAGCTGCACATCGCTCATGACCAGGCCGCTGTCCTCGACGGTCAGGACGATGCCGGCCGGCACCTCCTCGACGTACACATGGACCTCCGCCGTGGGCGGCGAGAAGTTGGCGGCGTTGTCGAGGAGTTCGGCGAGCGCGTGCATGACGCCCTCGGCGGCGTGGCCGGCGACCGCGACATCGCTGGTCGAGTGGAGCCGCACCCGCTGGTAGCCGCTGATCCGGCCCATGGCGCCGCGCAGGATCGACTCCATCACGATCGGCTTCGCCCAGCGCCGTCCGGAGCGGGCGCCGGTCAGTACGGCGATGGAGTCGGCGAGCCTGCCCGCCTGGGCGGTGCGGTGGTCCAGGTGGAGCAGATCACCGAGCACGTCCTCGGCGGCGTGCCGGTGCTCCATCTCGCGCAGGTCGGCGAGCATGCTGGTGGCCAGGGCCTGCATCCGGCCCGCGGCGTTGGCGCAGGCGGCCACCGCGGCGGACCGCTCGGTCTCGCTGCGGGTCGCGCGGGCGGTGAGCCGCGCGGTCTCGGCGGTGAGCCGTTCGACGTCGGCGGCGGCCTGCGTGGTGATCCGGGCGGTCTCGGCCTCGGTCACGGACCTGAGCCGCGCCGTCTCGGCCGCCGCCGCGGACTTGATCCGGGCGGTCTCGGCGGTGAACCGCTGGCCCTCGGCCGCCGAGGCGGACACGAGGCGGCTGATCTCGCCGGTGAACCGCTGGGTCTCCGAGGCGAGCCGGGCGCGCAGGCGGCCGGCGTTGGCACGGGCCTGGACGGCGGTGGCCACGGCGGCGGACAGCAGTACGGCGGCGGCACCCGCCCCCCAGGCCAGCTCGGTCCGTACCGAGTCGGGGGCGGCGACGACCGCCCACAGACACAGGGATCCGGTGACGGCCAGCGATAGCAGCAGGGCCACTGCGGTCGGCCGGGATGAGGGGCTCAATGGGAGTCCTTGGTTACGGACGGGTGGGGACAGAACGGACAGGTCGGGCAGATTGAACGGTTCAGATCGGGACAGTTCGGAACTGCCGGGGTGAACATGGCAACTGGAGCTGACAATTCCAAGGCAAGTCTCGGTCACTATATGAGAATTGACGCTCTCTTTGGGAAGATCTTGTAGCGTTCTCTGTTACGTATGTGACTACGCGTCCGACGTATTCCGACGTATTGACGTATTCAGGGGAAACGAGCGGCGCCGGACGGTCCAGTGGCCCGATCAACGGCATCCTGGCCCGCATGGCCGCACATCAGAATCCGACGGAACGCGCCGAACTCGCACAGGCCCTGCGCACCGCGGTCCGCGGCGAGGCCGACTTCGGCCCCACCGCACGGGCGTTGACGACGATGGACGCCTCCAACTACCGCCGCGTACCGCTCGGCGTCGTCTCCCCGCGCGACGCCGACGACGTGGCCGCCGCACTCGCCGTCTGCCGTGCGCACGGGGTCCCCGTGGTGCCGCGCGGCGGCGGCACCTCCATCGCGGGGCAGGCCACCGGCACCGGCGTCGTGCTCGATCTCACCCGCCACCTGCGCGGGATCGTCGAGCTGGACCCCGGCTCCCGTACCGCCGTCGTCCAGCCGGGCGTGGTCCTGGACGAGCTGCGCGCCGCCGCCGCCCCGCACGGCCTCACCTTCGGCCCCGACCCGTCCACGCACAGCCGCTGCACGCTGGGCGGCATGATCGGCAACAACTCCTGCGGCGCGCACTCGGTCGCCTGGGGCACCACGGCCGACAACGTGCACGCCCTGACCGTGACCCGCTACGGCGGCGACACCCTGCGCCTGGACCGGGGCACCGTCCCCGAGGCCCTGACCGGCCTCCCCGAACTCATCCGCACCCACCTCGCCCCGCTGCGCACCGGATTCCCCGAGCTCCCGCGCCGTATCTCCGGTTACGCCCTGGACGCCCTCCTGCCCGAGCGCGGGACCGACCTCGCCCGCGCCTTCTGCGGCAGCGAGGGGACGCTCGGCGTGGTGACGGAGGCGACCGTACGACTGGTCGAGGCACCGGCCGCACGCGCACTGGCCGTACTCGGCTACGCCGACGAGGCTACGGCCGCCGAAGCCGCCCCCGGTCTGCTCCCGCACCACCCGCTCACCGTCGAGGGCATGGCCGCCGATCTCGTACGGGAACCGGCCGGGCTGCCGCGCGGCGGTGCCTGGCTCTTCGTCGAGACGGGCGGCGCCACCCCGGCCGAAGCGCGGGCGCACGCCGAGCGCGTCCTGCGGGCGGCCGACGCGCTGGACGGCACGGTCGTCACCGACCCGGCCGGACAGCGGGCCCTGTGGCGCATCCGCGAGGACGCGGCAGGCACCGCGACCCGGATGCCGGACGGCACGGAGGCCTGGCCCGGCTGGGAGGACTGCGCCGTACCGCCCGCCCGCCTCGGCCCCTACCTCCGCGACTTCCGCGCCCTGCTGGCCGGACACGGGCTGCGCGGCGCCCCGTACGGGCACTTCGGCGACGGCTGCATCCACGTCCGGATCGACTTCGACCTGCTGAGCACGCAGGGCGTGGCCCGCTTCCGCCGCTTCTCCGAGGACCTTGCGGACCTGGTCGTCGCGCACGGCGGATCACTGAGCGGCGAACACGGCGACGGCCAGGCCCGCGCCGAACTGCTCCCGCGCATGTACGGGGACGAACTGGTCGCCCTCTTCTCCCGGTTCAAGGACGTCTGGGACCCGGACGGCGGCATGAACCCCGGCATCCTCGCCCGCCCCGCCCGGCTCGACGAGAACCTCCGCTTCGAGGTGCTGCCGAAGCGCCCGGTGGACGTCGAGTTCGGCTATCCGCACGACGGCGGCGACTTCTCGGCGGCGGTACGCCGCTGCGTGGGCGTCGCCAAATGCCGTACGGCGGAGCCGGCGGGCGCGGGTGTGATGTGCCCGTCGTTCCGGGCGACCGGCGAGGAGGCCCACTCCACCCGCGGCCGGGCCCGGCTGCTGCACGAGATGCTCGCGGGCGACGCGGGTGGGGTGATCACGGATGGCTGGCGGTCGACGGAGGTGCGCGACGCGCTCGACCTCTGCCTGTCCTGCAAGGGCTGCCGGAGCGACTGCCCGGTGGGCGTCGACATGGCCACGTACAAGGCCGAGTTCCTGCACCACCACTACCGGGGGCGGCTGCGCCCCGCCGCCCACTACACGATGGGCCGGCTGCCGACGTGGCTGCGCCTGGCGTCCCCCTTCGCGGGCCCGCTGAACGCGCTGGCCCGGGTGCGCCTGCTCGCCGCACTCGCCAAGCGGCTGGCGGGTGTCGCACCGGAGCGCGGGATTCCGGTCCTGGCGCGGGAGACGTTCACCCGGTGGCTGAACCGGCGCTGGGGCAGGGGCACATTCGTCTTCTCGAACGACGAGGTGGCCATGGTCTGGCCCGACACCTTCACCGAGCGCCTCTCTCCCGAGGTGGGCCGGGCGGCGGTGCGGGTCCTGGAGGCGGCGGGCCGCCACGCGATTCCCGCCGGACGCGGGCTGTGCTGCGGGCTGACGTACGTCTCGACGGGCCAGCTGGACAAGGCCCGCACGGTGATGCGCCGCACCCTGGACCGGCTGGGCGGCACGCTCGGCACCCCCGTGGTCGTCCTCGAACCGAGCTGCGCCGCGACCCTCCGTACCGACCTGCCCGAACTCCTCCCCGACGACCCGAGAGCCGCCGAACTGGCCGCTTCGGTGCGGACGCTGGCCCAGTACCTGGAGGAGTACGCCCCCGACTGGCAGCCACCCCGCCTGGACCGCCCGGTCGTCGGCCAGACCCACTGCCACCAGCACGCGGTCCTGGGCGACGCGGCGGAACGGCGGCTGCGTGAACGCGCCGGGCTGACGGGCGAGTTGACCGGCGGCTGCTGCGGCCTGGCCGGGAACTTCGGCTTCGAACACGGCCACTGGGAGGTGTCGGCGGCCTGCGCGGAGGAGAGCCTGCTGCCCTCGGTACGGGCCGCCGAGCCGGGCACGGAGGTCCTGGCCGACGGATTCTCCTGCCGGACGCAACTGGAACAACTGGGCGGCGTACGGGCACGGCACCTGGCGGAGGTACTGGCGCAGGGCCTGGCGGAAGGACCGGCCGACGGGCGGGAAGCGGGGTAGTAGCGGGGCAGTACCGAGACGCGACGGGTCTCACCGGCTCACGTCATGCCCCGGGGTGTGCGATGCGCGGTGTGCGGGGTCGGGGCTGCACAGCCAGCCGTTGACGGCGAAGCGGCTGTCCGCGTGCTGCTTGCTCGGGCAGCCGACCGGCCGCACCTCGTGCCAGGCGGTGGGCGGGAAGAACACGATGCTGTCGTGCTCGGGCTCCCAGTCCCGCCAGGTGCGCTCCTCCCACTTCCCGGTCGTGTCGGTGTGCAGCGGCAGGGCGGCGTCGAACACCCGCAGTTCGCCCCCGTCGAAAGGCTGGGGCGTGCGATGCAGGTAATACACGAACGTGAGCAGACGCCGGGGGGAGAAATCGGCGCTGGTGTCCTGATGCGGCCGGTAGAAGTCGCCGTCGTTGTGCACGTTGAGGCTGTAGTCGGGTTCGGTGTACCGGCAGGAGATGCCCAGCGTGTGCTCGACCGCCTCCAGCACGTCGTCGATGGCCGCCATCAGTTCGGGCGCGGCGAAGCCCTGGCACGACCGGGACCGGCGAACGTCGGGAACCACCTCCCGGTCCCGGATCATCGAGGGCTTCAAGGTGTCGCCGGTGGAGGCGATGGCGCGCTCCAGCAGGGCGTCGGCCGTCCGCTCCCCCAGGAACTGGGTGATGCGGCAGACCGTCACCGGAAGCCGCCAGATCGCGTCCGTGCACACCGGTGACGGCTCATCCACCGCCCCGGACGGCTCCGTCACGGTTCCGTGCCCTGCCGAGGTGCCCTGTTCCGTCTCTGTCATGCCGTCCTGCTTGTCACGGTGTCCTGCTTGTCACGGTGTCCTGATCCTCTGGTCCGGGCCCCGGCGTCGTCACGCGGCCTCGGCCGGGTTCACGCGGGCGGCTTCTCGCAGACGGTCCACTTCGGCCGTGAGCTCCTCCACCCGGCGGTGCAGTGCCTGGACGCACACCAGGGCGACGCCGAGGCCGTCGACGACGGGGATGGTGGTGTCGTCCCGGTTGAAACCGAAGGCGGCGTGCCAGTCCTGGGCCATCGGTCCGAGGTGACGCACGTCCTCGGGCTCCCAGAGATAGCGCCAGGTACTGATGGGCAGCGCGGCCACGGTGTCCAGGACCGCGTGGCCGTTGACCGCACCGACCGGGGCCACGGCCCCGGCCCCGCTCTCCCGCGCCCCGGCCGGACGAGGGTCCGGGGCGCCCTGACCGGCCGCCCGGGACCGGCGGCGGAAGATCCGCATCCTCACCGGCTCCAGTCGACCGGGACCACGTCCTGCTTGAGCCCGCGGTCGCTGCAGATGCCGCACGGGGCGTTCGGGACACCGGGAGCCTGGTCGGTGCCGACGGTGATCGCTCCGTGGGCCCCGACCGGGGCGTGGACGCCGTCGCCGACCAACGCGGCTTCGTAGCCACCCAGCAGCTCCTGGAGGGTTCCCGGACCCAGGTTCTCCGGGGCGGTGATCGCGGCCACGCCGTCGTAGTCGGTATAGGCGGCCCCCAGCGTCCGGCCGCCGACGGTGGCGAACACGACCTTCGCACCGCGGATGGGCTCCCCGGTCACCGCGTCGGACGCCATCGCCTGGATGTTCTCCAGCTGCATCTGCGTGATGTTCAGGGTGGCCTGACTGGCCGCGAGCCTGACCGGTTTCAGGCTGGAGCATTCCGCCCCGCTGCACGACGTGGCCGGCGGGGTGGC
Organism: Streptomyces sp. NBC_00984; assembly: GCF_045162475.1. Taxonomy (NCBI): domain Bacteria; kingdom Bacillati; phylum Actinomycetota; class Actinomycetes; order Kitasatosporales; family Streptomycetaceae; genus Streptomyces; species Streptomyces sp. NBC_00984. Next base: position 3,971,098 of record NZ_CP108734.1, on the reverse strand, counting down.
CGCGGACGCGGCGACACCGCTTCCCGCGCCCAGCGACGCCAGAGCCGCGGCCATCACCGCGACGGTCTTACGGCCTACAGAACTCATGTCCACTCCCATAGGAACCGCCCTGGCGCGAGCCCCGTACCGGCGCATGACGGAGGGACGGCCCGGGGCGCGTGCAGCACGTGACGGGTGCCGACCTCTCCGGACGGCGCGAACGACGCTATCCACGCCCATCCGGCCCAACCAGCAGACAAACGCGAGTTAGCGCTATCTGATGAACCGTCGGTAGAACAGTGACGAACACGATCAACGCGTACAAACCGACGAACGACCGGCGAAGCCCCTGTTGGGGGCATATCCGGAGCCCGAGTCCCGGGAGTCGGGTTTCGAGCTTCGGGGAGGGCTTGTTCACTCTTTCGTGGGTACGCGGTGAGGCTCGGGGCCGGGTCTTGAGCTTCGGGCTTCGGGAGCCGGGATCCGGACGTCGGGATTCGAGCGATGCCGTACAACCGGTGGGTAAATGAAGGGGGTTGGGAAAACCTCCCCCCCTCCCTGCCCCGTCACGGCCAGCAAGTATGACTAGTCGTGACCAACTTGCGGCGCGGAGTCGCGGCTGCTTACGGTGCCCAACGTAACGACCCCGACGCGGTGTTCTCAGCACCGGCCGGGGTCTGACCCCAAGACCGAAGTAGGCGATCCCGTGGCTGTCTCAAACCTTAGCCCTGCCCTGCGTGCGCCCGCATCCTCGCGCGCCCACCCGAAGGCCAGGCCCGGTTACGGAAAGCGATCCGTGCCGAAGCAACGCCAAGGCCGCGAGGGCGACTTCACGCTTCTCCCCGAACGCGAGCGGCACATCGCCGGTTACGTGGACGCGCTGCCCGAGGGTGCGGCGATGGACATCAAGTCGCTGGCCAGGAGCCAGCCGTTGTACGGACAGATGGCTGTCGGCAGCGCGCTGCGGGCCCTGGGGGTGGCTGGTCATCTGCGGCATGTGCGATGCCTGAGCGGCGAGGGCGACCAGGTCCGCTGGGTGACCCGCACCTTCTGGTCCCGGGTCGCCCATGACAACGAGTGGTGGGACGCCTTCCTGGCCGCCGAGGAGCACCACCCCGCGCCGCAGGAGGCGGCAGAGGCCGCCGGGGCGGACGTCCCGGACGAAGCGCCCGAGCCCGCGCCTGTACCCGAGCCCGCACCCGTACCGGCGCAGCCGCCCGCCATGGTGGTACCGCAGCAGCGCACCGTGGGACTTCTGGCGTCGGCGCCAAGTCATACGGTGGGGCATCCCTCTCCCGCCTTCGCCGCCCTGGCCCGCCTCGGCCGTACCGACTCCCGCCTGGCCCTCTCGGCAGCGGACTGCGCGGCACTGGAGCGGGCGGCCGCCGAGTGGTTGGCACGCGGTGTGGACGCCGACTACCTGACGCACGCCCTCACCGCCGGGCTCCCCGCGTCCGTCGACTCACCCTTCGGCTTCGTCCGCCGCCGCCTCCACGACAAACTCCCGCCCCGCCTGCCCGCCACGGCCCCGGCCGCGCCGGGAACTCCCGTACGCCGCTTGATGGTCGAGTGCACCGAGTGCGGCGCCCCGGGCAGGCCCGAGGCGTTCCGCGACGGCCTGTGCAGGCCCTGCCGCGAACCCGACCCGGCCTGACGGCATGACAACGGCCCCCGCCGGAACCGGGGACGGTTTCGGGTGTCCGGAGTCGGACCCGCGGCGAAGAAACTCGATCGGAGCCGCACTCCTAGGCGAAATTTCGAGCAATCGAAGTCCGTGGGAGTGCCACGGCGAGCAAACTGAGTCGTCCACCACGACGGAGGGCTGGAGCCATGGCACTTGAGTTTCTGGGCAGCAGCAACACCTCGCAAGGAGGCGGCTGTCCTTCCTTCTACCGTGACACCGAAACGGGTGACATCGTCGTCCAGGGAAACAAACTCGCGGACCCCGACAAGATCGCTCAGCTCCTCAAGGTGAAACCGGGCGAGGAGTTCGTCGTCGTACCGGCTGTCCTGTTCGAGTACCACGCTGCGAAGGTGACCGGTGCCTGATCTGGTCAGTGGTGAGGCGTTCCTTCGGCTCTTCAAAGACTGTGCGCACTCCGCGTTCCGCCTGGAAGTCCGTACCTCCTACGGAATCCCGGACGAGGACGAACCGTACCGGCGCTTCCTCGCGGGGGAGGATCCGGGGCTTGACTGGTTTGCCCCGTGGCTCGACCTCATGCGGGCGGAGACCGGGAAAGGGAAAAGGATCGAGCGGGTCAGGGTGATCGACGCTCCGCCGTCGGACTACCTGCGGTTCGAGCTGTGGGGAACACCCCACAATCTCGCGGCCGGTGAGGACATTCGCTACCTCGACCGTGACCGGGCCAAGGCTGCTGGACTGCCGGATTACGACTTCTGGCTGTTCGATGCCCAGGCCGTTGCCCTGCTTCGGTTCGGAGAGCACGACCGGTTCCTGGGTGTCGTGCTCTCGGATGATCCCGAGGACATCCTGCGTCACGCGCGATGGCGCGAGGCGGCATGGCACCATGCGATCACCTTCGAGACGTACCGCAAGGAGCACGTGCCTCGCCCGTGAGCGACTACCAGGCGTCCCGGACCGCACTCGGCGCGCGGCTTCGTGAGCTGCGCGTCGAGTGCGGGCTGACCGGCAAGTCGTTGGCGTCCAGGCTCGGGTGGCCGGCATCGAAGGTCAGCAAGATCGAGACGGGTAAGCAGAGCCCGACCGGCAACGACCTGCGCGCTTGGACGGACGCGCTCCATGTGCCGGAGACCATGGGCGAACTGACGGGTCGGCTGCGGTCTCTCGAAACGCACTATGCGGCGTGGCGCCGCCAGCTGGCAGCCGGAGTGCGGGCGCGTCAGGAAGCGTGGCAGGTGACGGAGAATGCGGCCGGCACGGTGTGGAATTTCGAGTCCGCCGTGATTCCCGGCCTGCTTCAAACTGCCGAGTACGCACGCCACATGTTCATCCGCACGACCGCGCTCCACCGCACGGTGCAGGACATCGACGCCGGTGTGAACGCGCGTATGCAACGGCAACAGGCTCTCTACACACCAGGCAGGATGTTCCACTTCATGGTCTGGGAACCGGCCCTGCGCATGCTCCTGTGCCCGCGTGATGTCATGGCCGGACAGCTGGACCGGCTCGCCGGGGTCTTCGGAATGTCGACCGTCCACCTGGCCGTCGTCCCGCTCGGTGCGGCACTGACCGTTGTGCCCACCCACGGTTTCTGGATCTTCGACGAGCAGCTCGTCATGGTCGAGACGATCGGTGCGGAACTGCGCCTCACGGACGCTGCCGAGACCGGCTTGTGCTGGTCTGCACGGAGCGCGAGGACGCGACCGCTGATCTGGTCATCGCGGAACTGAACCGGCGCCGGGTGCCTGTCGTCCGGTTCGACCCGGGGTGTGACTTCCCCGCACCTGCCGTGCTTGCCGCACACATCGGTGAAGGGGGTTGGGAGGGGCGGCTGACGGTCGGTGAGCGTACGGCCGATCTCTCCGCCGTACGCGCCCTGTACCACCGCCGACCGAGCCCCTGCCGGACGGACGGCGGTGTGCAGGCAGCCCGGTTCGCCGCACAGGAGAACCGGCGTGGATTGGGCGGCGTGCTGGGCGCGTTGCCGGGGTGCCTGTATCTGAGCCATCCGCAGGCCATCGCGCGGGCGGAGTACAAGCCCGCGCAGTTGGACGCGGCGACCCGGGCAGGACTCACTGTCCCGGCCACCCTGATCACCAACGACCCCGGGGACGCCGAACAGTTCTGCGCCGGACAGCCCGCCATCTACAAGCCCCTGCACGCGGGGGTGTACGGCATCGAGGGCGAGCCCGCCGGGATCTGGGCCGCCCGAGTCGAGGCGGGCGAGATCGACGGCGCGGTGAGCCACAGCGCGCACCTGTTCCAGGCGCGGGTGCCCAAGGTGGCGGACGTGCGGGCGGTCGTGGTCGGCGAGCGGGTGTTCAGCGCCCGGATCACCGCGCCGCCCGGGGTCGTGGACTGGAGATCCGAGTACCGGAACCTCACCTACGAGCCGGTCGCCTGCCCGGTGGAGACGCGTGGGGTACTGGCGCGCTTCCTCACCGAATTCGGGCTGAACTTCGGAGCCTTCGACTTCGCCGTGACCGGCGACGGCGCATGGTGGTTCCTGGAGTGCAACCCCAACGGCCAGTGGGCGTGGCTCGAAGACGCGGCCGGACTGCCGATCACCGCCGCAATCGCGGACCTGCTGGAGAACGGAGCGAGCCGCCATGACTGACCCCCTGGCCTCGAAGGACCTTCGTACCGATCTCGCGCGGCGCCTGTCGGACTCCGGCACTCTGCGCAACCCGGAATGGGCAGCGGCCGTCATGTCGGTGCCCCGCGAGGCGTTTCTCGCGCACGGCTGGTTCGAGTACGAAGGCGGCGGCTGGTACCGCCCGGCATCCGGGAACTCCACGGGAGGACTCTCGCGGATCTACCAGGACGACACCCTCGTGACACAGGTGGCCGGGGGCGTTTTCCCCGACCAGGTCGACGGGCGCATCGCCGCGGCCCCCACGTCGTCGTCCACCCTGCCGAGTCTGGTCGTGCGGATGCTCGAAGACCTGCGGGCGACCGAGGGGACGCGCGTCCTTGAGATCGGTACGGGCACGGGCTACTCGACCGCGCTGCTCTGTCATGTCGTCGGCGAGGACGACGTGACCACGGTCGAGGTCGATGCCGAGGTGTCCGCCCGCGCGGGAACGGCCCTCGTGGGGGCCGGGTACTGGCCGTTCCGCGTGGTCGGTGACGGCCTGGCGGGCTACGGGGAGGGGGGCCCGTACGACCGCGTGATCGCTACGTGCGCGGTGCGCACCGTGCCGGCCGACTGGCTCGCACAGACCCGGCCGGGCGGCGAAATCCTGGTCACGGTCGGCGGGTGGATGCACGCATCCGAACTCGTACGGCTCACCGTCGCCGACGACGGCACGGCCGACGGCCCGGTGCTCGGCGGACAGGTCTCGTTCATGCTCGCCCGGCCCCACCTTCCGCCCCCGCTGGGCATCCTGCCGAACCTCGGCGAGGGCGACGCGGTGCCCGCCGAGCTGGGCGCGGACGCGCTCGACGACTGGACGGCCCGGTTCGTCGCGCAGTTCGCCGCGCCCCGCGCGCAGCGGCTCACGCTGGAACGTGACGGCCGGACGGAACACGTCGTGGTCGACGTGGACGCCGGGGCGTGGGCGGTCCTCTTCCAGGTCGGCGGACGGTGGATGGTCCGGCAGGGCGGCCCGGTGCGTCTGTGGGACGAGATCACCGAGGGTGTCTCGCAGTGGCAGGCGGACGGATGCCTGCCCGCCGACCGCATGCGGCTGCACGTGGGCCCCGACGGGCAGCGCCTCACCTGGGCGTGACCGCGGGCTGACGGCCTCCGAGCCACGCCGCCTCAGCCGCCGCCACCCCGCCCCACCACCTCGCGCGCCAGCGCGACCAGGTTCGGCAGTGCCGGGTGCCCCGGGACATCCCGCCGGGCCAGTAGTACGGGTACGGACGGGGCGTCGGTCAGCGGACGGTAGGCGACACCGGAGTGCGGGTGCATGTCGGTGGTGGACGCGGCGGAGACGCCGACTCCGCGTCCCGCCGCGATGGCGGTCAGCCAGTCGTCGGTGTTGGCGACGGTGAGGGTCGCGGTGGGCCGTGCGTCCGGCGGCCACAGGTCGATGGTCGTCGTGCCCGAGACGGTGTTGAGGACGATGGTCTCGCCCACCAGGTCGGCGAGGCGGAGCGCCGCGTGGTCCGCGAGCGGGCCGTCCGCCGCGACCGCCGCCACCCGGTCCTCCTCGAACAGCACCTCGGTGACGAGTCCCGGCGCCTCCACCGGGCCCCGCAGCAGCGCGGCGTCGACCTCGCCGCGGGTCAGCCCGGCGGTGCGGTCGTCGATCCGCAGCAGTTCGAGCGGGGTCCGTGGATACCGTTCGTGCCAGCGGCGCAGCAGCGGTGTGGTGTACGGGCCGAACGCCGACCAGGCGTGCCCGAGCCGCAGCGGCCAGTGGTGCAGCCCGCCGGAGTCGAGCGCCTCGTCGAAGGCGGCGACCGCGGCGGCGGCCTTGTCCCGGAAGACGACGCCTTCGGGGGTGAGGGCGAGATGGTGGGTGGAGCGCTCGACGAGCCGGACGCCGAGGTGCTGCTCCAGGGCGGCGAGGGTGCGGGAGACCGCGGGCTGGGTGAGGCGGAGGCGGGCGGCGGCGCGAGTGACATTGCCCTCGTCGGCCACGGCGAGGAAGGCGCGCAGATGCCGCACTTCGATACCGCGGCCGGTGCTTTGTCCGGAACGCCCGATGCTCATGCGCCGGGAGCATAACCACAGCACGATCGACATTTCACGTGGCACGCGGAGGTACCTACCGTAAGAGGACGTACCGCACGAGTGGAGTGCAGTATGTTCAATCGAGTAGTGCATTGAATTGCACTGTCGGATTCGGGAGGAACACCGCAGGTGAACGACCAGCGCAGTGCAGCAGGGGCCCCGGCGGCCGTGGCGGCCGTAGAGCGGGCCGCGGCTGTCGCCGTACCCGAGGCCGTTCCCGCCCTGGGTGACGCGGCAGGCCCCGCACGCCCCAAGGGCCGGGGCGCGGCGCTCGCCCCGGTCGCGCTGGTGGTCGCGGGCGGCCTCTCCGTCCAGTTCGGCTCCGCCGTCGCGGTGCTGCTGATGCCGAGGGCCGGTGCGCTCGGCGTCGTCACGCTGCGCCTGGCCGTGGCCGCGCTCGTGCTGCTGGTCGTCTGCCGCCCGAAGGTGCGCGGCCACTCGCGCGCCGACTGGGGCACGGTCCTCGCCTTCGGGCTGGCCATGGGCGGCATGAACACGCTCTTCTACCAGGCCGCCGACCGCATCCCGCTGGGCGCGGCCGTCACCCTGGAGGTGCTGGGCCCGCTCGCCCTCTCGGTGTTCGCGTCCCGGCGCCTGATCAACGTGGTCTGGGCCGGGCTCGCGCTGGGCGGCGTCGTGCTGCTCAGCGGCGGCGGCCTCGACCGTCTCGATCCGGTCGGCGCCGCGTACGCCCTGGGCGCCGGTGCCATGTGGGCGACGTACATCGTCTTCAGTGCCCGCACCGGCCGCCGCTTCCCCCAGGCGGACGGCCTGGCCCTGGCCATGGTCGTCGCCGCGCTCCTCTCGCTGCCCCTCGGCATCATGGAGTCGGGCTCGAAGCTGCTGGTCCCGTCCACGGTGGGGCTGGGCGCGGCGGTGGCGCTGATGAGCTCGGTGCTTCCGTACACCCTCGAACTCATGGCGCTGCGCCGCCTGCCCGCGCCGACCTTCGCGATCCTGATGAGCCTGGAACCGGCGATCGCGGCCACGGCCGGCTTCCTCATCCTCGACCAGGCCCTGACGACCACCGACGCGCTGGCGATCGCGCTCGTCATCGGGGCGAGCATGGGCGCGGTACGCAGCCAGACCCGGCGCGCGAAACCCCGCGAACGCGCCTGACGCCCGGGGGCTGGGCCCTTGTCGGCCCGTTCCGCGCGCGGGATCATGTCTGCCCTCGCACGGGATCACGCAGGGGGACCCCATGGTCGTTGTCGCCGCCGTCTATTTCGTCGTCGCCGTGGGGGCGGCCGTGATGTCCGGAAGGGGCCTGGACCGTAACCTCCAGGGCCCCCGGCTCCGGGCAGCCTGGGCCGAGGGCCTCACGGCCGAGGCCCGGTGTACCGCCGTGCGCACCGAGGAGGTCCAGGACGCCGAGGGCGGCTTCGTCCTGAACGCCCGGCCCACCCTGGAGTTCCGCACGGCCGACGGGCGCGCCGTCAGCTTCGAGGAGCGTCAGTCGCGCCTCGTCCCGGCCGAGGGCGACTTCGTGACCGTCCACTACAGCGCCGCGAACCCGGAGGGTGCGACGACCCGGGCTCCGTCCTTCGGCATGCGCCACGCCAGGGCCGTGATCACCGCGGCGGGCTGCTTCTTCGCCCTGGTCTCGGCGGTCGTCATCGCCGTGGTCGGCTGAGCGCGGCGCTCGCCGGTTCCCTGGGGCGCTCGCCCCGCAACAGGGCCTGATGGAACGCACAACGGGGTCTGTGGAACCCGCAACGGGGTCTGTGGAACCCGCAACAGGGTCTGATGGAAGGCACCATCTGGGCGCGTGGAAAGTCGTGCGAGCGTGCTGACCCGCCCACGTCGCCCTCGCCACGGATGATCAACTATCCGTTGAACGCGGCTGCCCCCGCCAAGCTCAACGACATGTACGAAATGGATCGTTGGGTCAGCGACTCCGACGGCAAGCTCTTCGGCTGGGCCCACTGCAGCAGCCTGGAATCCGAGTCGGCCGTCAATGCCTGCGTCAAGGAGAACGGCATCGTCGACAACGTGGTCAAGTACCTGGGGTACGACCAGATGCCGTCCATGCAGTGGACCGGGGCGGGCTTCCTGCTCCTGGGTACGATCGCCCTCACCGCGTTCGCCCTGTGGTGGGCCTCCCGGCGCCCTCTTTAGGACATATCACCGCATGTGCGTATCGTTTCGGCAGTCCCACGGGAGGTGAAAGCAGTGGTCGTGTTCCGCATCGACAGACGCGGCGGAGTGGCGACGTACCTCCAGATCGTGCGACAGGTCGAACAGGCGCTGCGCATGGGCACCCTGAAGGTGGGGGACCGGCTGCCCACGGCCGCGCAGGTCGCGGCGGACACCAAGGTCAACCCGAACACGACCCTCAAGGCGTACCGCGAGCTGGAACGCGCGGGCCTCGCCGAGGTCCGGCAGGGAGCGGGGACCTTCGTCACCCGCTCCCTCGCCCCGGCGCAGACGGCCTCCGAATCCCCGTTGCGGGCGCAGCTGGCCGAGTGGCTGAACGAGGCACGCTCCCAGGGCCTCGGCGGTCAGGAGGTCCTCGCCCTCTTCGAGTCGGTCCGCGCGGCGGTGTATCCGGGCGGTACGGACGGCTGAGCCGCGATCCGCCGAGTGACTCGGTGGTCCGGCGACCCGGCGGGACGTGGCGGGCGCAGGCGGGCGGCGGAAAATAATGCAAGCATGCTTGCTTGTTTATTGCTTCGCTGCCATGCTCCTGGGCACACCGCCACGCCCCGAGGGGAGCGCACCGTGTCCGAAGTCGCAGCCGTGATCGGCGATCTGCGCGACGAGAGCGATGAACTCGACCTGCTGGTACGGGAGTTGGGCGCGGAGCAGTGGTCCGTGCCGACGCCTGCGCCCGGCTGGAGCATCGCCCATCAGATCGCCCACCTCACCTGGACCGACGAGGTCGCGCTGCTCGCCGCCACCGATGCCGACGCCTTCGCCGGGGAGGTGGCCAAGGCCATGGAGGCGCCCGAGTCCTTCGTGGACCGGGGCGCCGAGGAGATCGCCGCCGCCCTCGCCCCGGCGGCGCTGCTCGCGCGGTGGCGCGCCGGGCGGGAGCGGCTGGAGGCGGTGCTGCGGGAGGCCCCGGCGGGTACGCGCATCCCCTGGTACGGGCCGCCGATGAGCGTCGCGTCCATGGCGACCGCCCGGATCATGGAGACCTGGGCGCACGGCCAGGACATCGCCGACGCCCTCGGGGTCACCAGGACCCCCACCGCCCGGCTGCGGCACGTCGCCCGGATCGGGGTGCGGGCCCGCGACTACGCCTATCTGGTACGCGGGATCAAGGCGCCCGAGGAGGAGTTCCGGGTCGAACTCCGGGCCCCGGGCGGGGAGTTGATCGCCTTCGGAACGCCGGACGCACCGCAGCGCGTAAGCGGGCCGCTCGTCGACTTCTGCCTCCTCGTCACCCAGCGCGCCCACCGCGGCGACCTCGCCGTCCGGGCGGTCGGCCCCGACGCCGACCAGTGGCTCGACATCGCCCAGGCGTTCGCCGGACCCGCCGGACCCGGCCGCGCCCCGAAGCGGGGGAGCGGGGCGTGACGTCGACGGCGGACGCGCCCGCACCGCTGCGGATCGGCAACGCCTCCGGGTTCTACGGCGACCGCTTCGACGCGATGCGCGAAATGCTCACCGGCGGGCCGCTCGACATCCTCACCGGGGACTACCTGGCCGAGTTGACCATGCTCATCCTCGGCCGGAGCAGGCTCAAGGACCCCGCGCGCGGCTACGCCACCACCTTCCTGCGCCAGCTCGAAGAGGGCCTCGGGCTCGCCCAGGAGCGCGGGGTGCGGATCGTCGCCAACGCGGGCGGACTCAACCCGGCCGGACTGGCCGACGCGGTACGGGAGTTGGCGCGCAAGGTCGGCGTCCCCGTGCGCGTCGCCCATGTGGAGGGCGACAGCCTCCCCGTACCCGAGGGGTTCCTCACCGCCAACGCCTACCTCGGCGGCGCCGGGATCGCCGCCTGCCTCGACGCGGGCGCGGACATCGTCGTCACCGGCCGGGTCACCGATGCCGCCCTCGTCACCGGACCCGCCGCCGCCCGGTTCGGCTGGGGGCCCGACGACCTCGACGCGCTCGCCGGGGCCGTCGTCGCCGGACACGTCCTGGAGTGCGGCACCCAGGCCACCGGCGGGAACTACTCGTTCTTCCGGGGCCACGACCTGCGCCGGCCCGGCTTTCCCGTCGCCGAGATCCATGCCGACGGCTCGTCCGTCATCACCAAGCACGACGGCACCGGCGGCGTCGTCGACCTCGGCACCGTCACCGCCCAGCTGCTGTACGAGACCGGCGGCGCCCGGTACGCCGGACCGGACGTCACCGCCCGGCTCGACACCGTACGGCTGACCCAGGACGGACCCGACCGGGTCAGGATCTCCGGGGTGCGCGGCGAGGCCCCGCCGCCCACCGTCAAGGTCGGGCTGAACCGGCTCGGCGGCTGGCGCAACGAGGTCGTCTTCGTGCTCACCGGCCTCGACATCGAGGCCAAGGCGCAGCTGGTACGGGAACAGTTCGCGGACGCGCTCGCCCGCTCCGGCGCCGAACCCGGCGAGGTGCGGTGGGAGCTGTCCCGGACCGACCGGGCCGACGCCGCCGCCGAGGAGACCGCGAGCGCCCTGCTCCGGCTCGTCGTCCGCGACCGGGACCAGGAGACCGTAGGACGCGCGGTCTCCGGCGCCGCGATCGAGCTGGCGCTCGGCAGCTACCCCGGCTTCCACGTCACCGCCCCGCCCGGCAAGGGCGCGCCGTACGGGGTGTTCGAGGCGCGGTACGTACCGGCCGGCGAGGTCCCGCACATCGCCGTGCTCCCCGACGGTCGGCGACAGAGCCTGGCACCCCCCGCGACGACACGGCCGCTCCGGGACGCCGACGAACCCCCGCTGCCCGAACCCCTGCCGGACCCCGGCCCCACCCGGTCCGCCCCGCTCGGCCGGATCGCGGGCGCCCGCAGCGGCGACAAGGGCGGGGACGCCAATGTGGGCGTATGGGCCGTCGGGGACGACGCCTGGCGGTGGCTGGCCCATGAACTGACCGTCGAACGGTTCCGGGAGCTGCTGCCGGAGACCGCCGCCCTCACCGTCGTACGCCATGTCCTGCCGAACCTGCGCGCGCTGAACTTCACCGTCCACGGGCTGCTCGGCGAGGGCGTCGCCGCCCAGCACCGGTTCGACCCGCAGGCCAAGGCGGTGGGGGAGTGGCTGCGCTCCCGGCACCTGCCCGTACCCGTAGCGCTGCTGGAGACCGTCCACGCACCGGAGGCGCACGCATGAGCCTGACCGTCCACGTACGGGAGGCGTACACATGACCGCCCATACACCGGAGGCGCACGCATGACCGTCCTGCCCACCGCGCTCGACACCGCGAGCCCCGAATACGCCGCGAACCGCACGGCCATGCTCGCGAAACTCGACGAACTGGCCGGCGAGCACACCAAGGCGCAGGCGGGCGGCGGCGAGAAGTACGTGGCGCGGCACCGCTCGCGCGGCAAGCTCCTGGCCCGCGAGCGGATCGAGCTGCTGATCGACGAGGACACCCCGTTCCTGGAGCTGTCGCCGCTCGCCGCCTGGGGCAGTGAGGCCCCCGCGTACACAGTCGGCGCCTCGCTCATCACCGGGATCGGGGTGATCGAGGGCGTGGAGTGCCTGATCACCGCCAACGACCCGACCGTACGCGGCGGCGCCTCCAACCCCTGGACCCTGAAGAAGGCACTGCGGGCCAACGAGATCGCCTTCGCCAACCGGCTGCCCTGCGTCAGCCTCGTCGAGTCGGGCGGCGCCGACCTCCCTTCGCAGAAGGAGATCTTCATCCCCGGCGGGGCGCTCTTCCGCGACATCACCCGGCTGTCGGCCGCCGGGATCCCGACCGTCGCCGTCGTCTTCGGCAACTCCACCGCGGGCGGGGCGTACGTCCCCGGCATGTCCGACCACACCGTCATGATCAAGGAACGGTCCAAGGTCTTCCTCGGCGGGCCGCCCCTGGTGAAGATGGCGACCGGCGAGGAGAGCGACGACGAATCGCTCGGCGGCGCCGAGATGCACGCCCGCACCTCCGGGCTGGCCGACCACTTCGCCGTCGACGAGCTGGACGCGCTGCGCCAGGCCCGCCGGATCGTAGCCCGCCTCAACTGGCGCAAGGCACACGCCGATCCGGGCCCGGCCGAACCGCCGAAGTACGACGAGGACGAGCTGATCGGCATCGTGCCCGGCGACCTGAAGGTGCCCTTCGACCCGCGCGAGGTCATCGCCCGGCTCGTCGACGGCTCCGACTTCGACGCGTTCAAACCGCTGTACGGGACCAGCCTGGTGACCGGCTGGGCGACCCTCCACGGCTACCCCGTCGGCATCCTCGCCAATGCGCAGGGGGTGCTGTTCAGTGAGGAGTCGCAGAAGGCCGCCCAGTTCATCCAGCTCGCCAACCAGCGCGACATCCCGCTGGTCTTCCTGCACAACACCACCGGCTACATGGTCGGCAAGGAGTACGAGCAGGGCGGCATCATCAAACACGGCGCGATGATGATCAACGCGGTGTCCAACTCGAAGGTCCCGCACCTGTCCGTACTGATGGGCGCCTCGTACGGGGCCGGGCACTACGGCATGTGCGGCCGGGCCTACGATCCGCGCTTCCTCTTCGCCTGGCCCAGCAGCAAGTCCGCCGTCATGGGGCCGCAGCAGCTCGCCGGAGTGCTGTCCATCGTCGCCCGCGCCTCCGCCGCCGCGAAGGGGCAGCCCTACGACGACGAGGCCGACGCCGCACTGCGCGCCATGGTCGAGCAGCAGATCGAGTCCGAGTCGCTGCCGATGTTCCTGTCCGGGCGGCTGTACGACGACGGGGTCATCGACCCGCGCGACACCAGGACCGTCCTCGGGATGTGCCTGTCCGCGATCCACACCGCCCCGGTCGAAGGCGCCCGCGGCGGCTTCGGAATCTTCCGGATGTGAGGACGACCATGATCAGTACCCTGCTCGTCGCCAACCGGGGCGAGATCGCCTGCCGGATCTTCCGCACCTGCCGCGCGCTCGGCATCGCCACCGTCGCGGTGTACTCCGACGCGGACGCCGACGCGCTCCACGTACGGGAGGCCGACACCGCCGTACGGCTGCCCGGCGCCGCCCCGGCCGACACCTATCTCCGCGGCGACCTCGTCGTACGCGCCGCGCTCGCGGCCGGTGCCGACGCCGTCCACCCCGGCTACGGCTTCCTCTCCGAGAACGCCGGATTCGCCCGTGCCGTGCAGGACGCCGGCCTCGTCTGGGTCGGCCCGCCGGTCAAGGCCATCGAGCTGATGGCGTCCAAGACCCGCGCCAAGGAACTGATGGCCGCCGCCGGGGTGCCGCTGCTCGCCCCCGTCGACCCGGAACGGGCCACCGCCGACGACCTGCCACTGTTGCTCAAGGCGGCGGCGGGCGGCGGCGGTCGCGGGATGCGGATCGTCCGCGAACTCGCCGAACTGCCCGCCGAGTTGACGGCGGCGGCAGCCGAGGCCACGGCCGCCTTCGGGGACGGCGAGGTCTTCGCCGAGCCGTACGTGGAGCGCGGCCGGCACGTCGAGGTCCAGGTCATGGCCGATGAGCACGGCGGGGTCTGGGCGCTCGGCACCCGCGACTGCTCCCTCCAGCGACGCCACCAGAAGGTCGTCGAGGAGGCCCCCGCACCCGGTCTCGACGGCGCGCTGCGGACCCGGCTGCACGACGCCGCCGTGGCCGCCGCCCGCGCCGTCGGCTACCGGGGCGCGGGCACCGTCGAATTCCTCCTCGCCGCCGACGGGCAGCCGTACTTCCTGGAGATGAACACCCGCCTCCAGGTCGAACACCCCGTCACCGAAGCCGTCTTCGGGCTCGACCTCGTGGCCCTCCAACTCCGTATCGCCGAGGGCGAACCGCTGCCCACCACCGCACCCCCCGCACCGCACGGCCACGCCGTCGAGGCCCGCCTCTACGCCGAGGACCCCACCCGCGACTGGCAGCCGCAGACCGGCCCCCTGCACACCCTTCACGTACCCGGCGAACCCGGCATCCGCCTGGACACCGGATACACCGGCGGCGACACCATCGGCGTCCACTACGACCCCATGATCGCCAAGGTCATCGCCCACGCCCCCACCCGCACCGAAGCCGTACGCCTCCTCGCCCGCGCCCTGGAACGCGCCCGCATCCACGGCCCGGTCACCAACCGCGACCTGCTCGTACGGTCCCTGCGCCACCCCGACTTCCTCGCCGCCCGCCTCGACACCGGCTTCTACGACCGCCACCTGGACGCCCTCACCCCGGCCCCGGCCCCCGACGAAGCCGGACCGCGCCGCGCCGCCCTGGCCGCCGCACTCGCCGACGCCGCCGCCCGGCAGCACGGCCCCGGACCTGGCCCCGTCCGCCTCGGCGCCTGGCGCAACATCTCCTCGCAGCCCCGGACCAAGCGCTACCGCGCCGAACCCGACGGCACCGAACACGAGGCCGCCTACCGCACCACCCGCACCGGCCCCGTCCCCAAAACCGGCGAACGCGTCATCGCCGCCGGGCCCGATCGCGTCACCCTCGAAGCCGACGGCATCACCCGCCACTTCGACATCGCCGTCCACCGGGACAAGGCGTACGTGGACACCGCCCACGGCTCGTACACCTTCACCGCCCTGCCCCGCTTCACCGACCCCACCGACCGCACCGAACCCGGCTCTCTGCTCGCTCCCATGCCCGGCACCGTCGTCCGCGTCGCCGAAGGACTCACCCCCGGGGCCGCCGTCCGGGCCGGACAGCCGCTGATCTGGCTGGAGGCGATGAAGATGGAACACCGCATCCTCGCCCCCGCCTCCGGCACCCTCGCCGCGCTCCACGCCGCTCCCGGCCTCCAGGTGGAGGTCGGTGCCCTGCTCGCCGTCGTGCAAGACGTACAGGAGGAACCGAAGCAATGAGCACCGTCCTCGAAACCGAAGAGCACCAGGCGCTGCGCGCCGCCGTCGCCGCACTCGGAAAGCGCTACGGACGCGACTACATGACCTCCGTCGTCCGCGACGGCGCCCACCCGCGCGAACTGTGGACCGAAGCCGCCAAGCTCGGCTACCTCGGCGTGAACCTCCCCGAGGAGTACGGCGGCGGAGGCGGCGGCATGGCCGAACTCTCCATAGTCCTGGAGGAGTTGGGCGCGGCCGGCAGCCCGCTGCTCATGATGGTGGTCTCCCCGGCGATCTGCGGCACCGTCATCGCCCGCTTCGGCACCGACACCCAGAAGCGCCAGTGGCTCCCCGGCCTCGCCGACGGCAGCCTCACCATGGCCTTCGGCATCACCGAACCCGACGCCGGATCCAACTCCCACCGCATCACCACCACCGCCCGCAAGGACGGCGAGGACTGGCTGCTCACCGGCCGCAAGGTCTTCGTCTCCGGCGTCGACATCGCCGACGCCACCCTCGTCGTCGGCCGCGCCGAGGACGCCAGGTCCGGCAGGCTCAAGCCCTGTCTCTTCATCGTCCCCCGCGACGCCCCGGGCTTCGGCCGCTCGCAGATCGACATGGAACTCCAGGCCCCGGAGAAGCAGTTCGAGCTCGTCCTCGACGACGTACGCCTCCCCGCCGACGCCCTCGTCGGAGATGAGGACGCCGGACTGCTCCAGCTCTTCGCCGGGCTCAACCCCGAACGCATCATGACCGCCGCGTTCGGCATCGGCATGGGCCGCTACGCACTCGACCGCGCCGTCGAGTACGCGAAGACCCGCCAGGTCTGGAAGGACCCCATCGGCTCCCACCAGGCCATCGCCCACCCCCTCGCCCAGGCCCACATCGAACTGGAACTGGCCCGGCTGATGATGCAGAAGGCCGCCCGGCTCTACGACGACGGCGACGACATCGGCGCGGGCGAGGCCGCCAACATGGCGAAGTACGCGGCCGGCGAAGCCTGCGTCAGGGCCGTCGACCAGGCCGTCCACACCCTCGGCGGCAACGGCCTCACCCGCGAATACGGCCTCGCGTCCCTGATCACGGCGGCCCGCGTCGCCCGGATCGCCCCCGTCAGCCGGGAAATGATCCTGAACTACGTCTCCCACCAGTCCCTGGGCCTCCCCAAGTCGTACTGACACACGGCAGTCTGTCTCCCCACACCGCCGCTCCGAAGGGACCCACCGCCATGGCGCACGTGTTCCACAGCGACTACCCCGCCGTACAGACACTCGACGTGCCCATCCATGACGCGGTCCTGGGGCAGGCCACCACCTCGTACGGCGACACGGTGGCCCTGATCGACGGGACGGACGACAGCTCCGCCCTCACCTACCGGCAGCTCGACGCCTTCCACCGGAAGATCGCCGCGGCGCTCGCCGGGACCGGGGTGCACAAGGGCGATGTACTGGCCCTGCACAGCCCCAACACCATCGCCTACCCGGCGGTGTTCTTCGGCGCGACACGGGCCGGCGCCACCGTCACCACCGTCCACCCGCTGGCCACGGCGGAGGAGTTCGCCAAACAGCTCCGCGACTCCTCCGCCCGCTGGATCGTCACCGTCTCCCCGCTCCTGGACACAGCGCGCGAGGCCGCCGGACTCGTCGGCTCCATCGAGCAGATCTTCGTCTGCGACCGGGCCGAGGGACACACCTCCGTACTCGACATGCTCGCCACGACCGCCCCCGAACCCCACGTCGCCGTCGACCCCGGCGAGGACATCGCCGCCCTGCCCTACTCCTCCGGCACCACCGGAACCCCCAAGGGCGTCATGCTCACCCACCGCTCCATGGGCACCAACCTGGAGCAGCTCCGCCCCTTCATCCCCATGGGCCCCGGCGCCCGCATCCTGGCCGTCCTGCCCTTCTTCCACATCTACGGCCTCACCGCCCTGATGAACGCCCCGCTGCGCCTGGGCGCCACCGTCGTCGTGCTGCCCCGCTTCGACCTGGACCAGTTCCTCGCCGCGATCGAGAAGCACCGCATCACCGGCCTGTACGTGGCCCCGCCGATCGTCCTCGCCCTCGCCAAGCACCCCGCGGTCGACCGCTACGACCTCTCCTCCCTGGAGTACGTCGTCAGCGCCGCCGCCCCGCTCGACGCCGCGCTCGCCGCCGCCTGCTCGAAGCGGCTCGGCCTGCCGCCCGTGCGCCAGGCGTACGGCATGACGGAACTCTCCCCGGGCACCCACGTCGTCCCGCTCGCCGCCGAGAACCCGCCGCCCGGCACAGTCGGCAAGCTGCTGCCCAGCACCGAGATGCGCATCGTCCCGCTGTCCGACTCCTCGTCCGGGCAGGGCGAGATCCTCATCCGCGGCCCGCAGGTGATGAAGGGCTACCTCGGCCGCCCCGAGGCCACCGCCGAAATGATCGACGCCGACGGCTGGATGCACACCGGCGACATCGGACACGTCGACGCCGACGGCTGGCTGTTCGTCGTCGACCGGGTGAAGGAACTGATCAAGTACAAGGGCTACCAGGTCGCCCCCGCCGAACTCGAAGCTCTCCTCCTGACCCACCCGTCCATCGCCGACGCCGCCGTCATCGGCGTGACCGACGACGAGGGCAACGAGGTCCCCAAGGCATACGTCGTCCGCCAGCCCTCCGCCCCGGACCTCACGGCGGACGACGTCATGACGTACGTCGCCGAGCGCGTCGCCCCGTACAAGAAGGTCCGGCAGGCCGAGTTCATCGACGCGATACCACGCGCCACCTCGGGCAAGATCCTCCGCCGCGAACTGCGCGACCGGGAACGGAGCCACTGACCGCATGCAGGACTCAAGGGCAGCCCTGCGCGGCCCGCGACGCCGTGGCGTGCAGTCTTGTGAGACGCGCGGTCTCGTCGTCGCGGAACGCGGCCACCTCGCGGCACCGCTGGCTCATGACGAATTCGCCGAGGCTCATGCACAGATCCATGCGCTGGATGCACACCCCGACCATGAAAGGTCCGTCCGTGGCCCGGTACAGCCGGACCCCGTAATAGCCCTCCTGGCAGTCCTGGTCATTGTTGAACCGACAGCCGATGCATGTCTCGGGGAGGCGCACGGGGCGGATGCTCTTGGCGTACAGTGTGCGCCCGTCCGGGAGGACATAACGCACGCGCTGATCGGACGCCCCGGCTGTGACGATGCGGCGGACCGGTACGGCGCCGACGTGATCAACGACAGCTTGCATCGCGTTGAGTGACGCACCGCCGTCCTCCAGTGACACGAGCATGCGCACGACGACGGCGCGGCCGTGCCGCTCGATGATCCGAAGCACGCGGTCCACGTGACTGCGGTCGGGGATCACGATGTTCGCGGACACCTTTACCCCGTGCGCGGTCGCAGTCTCGATCGTGGCATCAAGGGTGGCGAGCTTGCGCTCGGCCAGTTTCGGGGAGGCGAGGCGAGGCCCCTGTACGGCGGCGAGTTCTTCGGGCGTGGTTCCGAAGACGGACAGGTTGATGCGGTCGAGGCCGGCGGCCGCGGCAGCGGGCAGTACTGCGGCTCCGGCTTCGCCGTTCGAGGTGAGTCCCACGGTGAGACCCAGACGGCGGGCAATGGTGATGGGGCCGGGCAGGTCCGGGTGAAGGGTGGGTTCTCCGCCGGTGAGGTGGACTTCTGAGGTCGGCAGTGCGCCGCGTACGGCGGCGAGCGCGAGCGCGAGGGCGAAGTCGGCGTCGGCGGCGATCCGAGTCGGCAAGAAGTCGGCGCCGTTGGTGCGCAGGTAGATGGAGACGCGCCCGGAACGGCCTGAGCTGCCGGTGAACTGATCGGCGGGACGGTGCATGTTGTCGGCCGTCACGGGCGTCCCTTCGTTGTGGCAGAAGGAACAGGAGAGGCCGCACGCATCGATGATCTTCACGCGTAAGGTCCGGTCCGGCTGCGCTTCGACCGGCAGGTTGGACAGGTTGTGCATGTTGGTCCCTCTCGGTCCGGCCGGGGCGGGAGTCCCGGCCGACGGGTGCGGGTGTCGGCCTACCCGAACCGCGGTGAGAACGCCGACTGGTTCAAGTCGAGCTACAGCAACGGAGAGGTTCAGTGCGTCGAGGTGGCACACCTTGGCGGCGCGGTCGCCGTGCGAGACAGCAAGGAGCAGGCGGGGCCGGTTCTGACCTGTGCTTCCGAGGGGTGGCAGACCTTTATCGGAAGCGTGGCCGAGGGCGCGTTGTAGGACCTGCCCGTGGCGATGCGGGCGGGGCAACTGCTCCGCGAAACGCCAACGCGCCTCCGTACAGCCGAAGACGGCCGTGCGGGGGCGTTGCTGTGAGCAGGCGGTGAACCGCCACAGGCGCAGGCAATGCTCGTGAAGTGAGGAAGCGCTCGGCCTTAGCGAAGCCCTGGCTGGCAAGAGACCGGACGCCTGACTGGGTGGGGCACGTCCCTCAAGGCCCCCCGGGTCTCAAGGCCGCTCGGGCTTGCGGGCGAGGAAGGTGGCGAAGGACCTCTCGGCCCCTTCACCGGGCTCCTCCGCCAGCCGTGCGGTGAGGACGAACCCGGCCTGCTTCAGGAGCTCGGCGAGCCGGTCGGGCGGCAGCAGGTAGGACTCGTAGGACACCGGGAGACCGCCGTACGCCTGCGTGGGACGCAGATGCTGGCCGACCCCCACGTGCCCGGCCAGCATCACATGGCCTCCGGGCACGAGGGTCCGGTGGAACTCGCCGAACACCACCGGCAGCAGCTCCGGCGGCGTGTGGTGGGTGGAGTAGTACGCGAGGACGCCTCCGAGGGCGTCGTCCGCGATCGGGAGCGAGGTCATCGAGCCGACGCCGAAGGACAGATCGGGGTGGGCGTCACGGGCCAGCTCGATCATGGCGGGCGACAGGTCCATGCCGAACGCGGGCACGCCCCGCTCGGCGAGGTGGGCCGTGACCCTTCCGGGACCACACCCCAGGTCGGCGACGGGCCCGAGACCGGCCGTTCGCACCGTCTCCGCGAAGACGTCCAGCATCCCCCGCGACAGCGGATCCAACTCCGCCGGGGACTTGACCCGTTCGAAGTAGGCGGAGGCGACAGTGTCGTAGGACTTCCGGACGGCGGCGAGGTAGGAGACGTTAGGCATGCGGACGACTGTAACGAAGCCCCGCAGCGCCTGACTTCGGGGAGCCGGCCGGGAACGTGCGGTACGGCGTCGTACACGTGCCGCCGCATGACCCGCGCCGGAGCCGCTTCGACCCCACCGGCGGTGAGGATCTGCCGGCCGGGGGCTGGCCCGCAACCGCTGGTCGTCACTGCGGATCGTCGCGCAGGTCCCGGATGTACCAGTCGAACCGTGTGCCGCCGTTGCCGGGCGGCTGCTCGCCGGGGCTGAACCCTGCCCGCCGCGCGACTGCGGCGGATGCGCGATTCTCCGGATCGACCTGGATCACCGCCTCCTCGCCACCCTCGGTGGCCGCGTAGTGCGACGCCAGCAGGACCGCGCGGGTAGCCAGGCCCCGCCCCCTCCAGGAGGGGTAGAGGCCGTAGGCGACATTCACCTGGCCGGGGGCCAGGCCCTCTTCCGCGAACCGCAGGTCGACCGTTCCCGCCAGCGCCTCGTCGGAGCCCACCCGGATGCCGAAAGCGCGGAGCGGCCCGCCAGTGCCCCACTGCTCCCAACAGTGCCGGAAGTACGCTTCAACGCCCTCGCGCGTGCCGGGGCCGCCGTTGAGCCAGCGAACCAGCAGTTCATCCTCCCCCGCGAGATGCGCCTCCACATCGTCCAGGCGCAGTGGCGACAGAGTGATGGTCCCGTCGGACAGTTTCACCTCATGCATCCGACGATCCTCGACGTCGAAGCCGCTTCGCACCATCGGATTCCGGGGGACGCCGCTCGGAGCCGCCCACCACAGAGAGCGTTCTCGGAAGGGCCGCGAGGCGCCCCACCACGGCCTAGGCGACCCGAAGAACGATTCCGGGAGGCCCTGGAGCAGGTGGGCGGGCGTGCGGAATCCCCGGTCGCGCTTGCGCGGCGCCGGGAGGTACGACGACAGGGGGAATCATGCAAGCGTGCTTGATTGTTCTTGCTCCCGCTGCCACGCTCGACGTGACGTCCCCGCAGCAAGGAGAGTGACCGATGAGCCGGCTCGCCCCACCCACCCACGACCGGGGCATCACCACCCTCACCCTCGACTCGCCCGCCAACCGCAACGCGCTCTCCGCGGCACTCGTCGGCGAGCTCTCCACCGCCCTGGACGCGTGCGCGGCCGACGACACCGTACGAGCGGTCGTCCTCACCCACACCGGCAACACCTTCTGCGCGGGCGCCGACCTCACCGCACCGCCCGAGCCGCACGCCCTCGTCGCCCTGATGCGGCAGATCGTCGCCCTGCCCAAGCCCGTCGTCGCCCGGGTCACCGGCCACGTCCGGGCGGGCGGCCTCGGCCTGCTCGGCGCCTGCGACATCTCCGCGGCCGGTCCCGAGGCCTCGTTCGCCCTCACCGAATCCCGGCTCGGCCTCGCCCCCGCCGTGATCTCGCTGCCCCTGCTGCCCCGCACGGACCCACGCGCCGCCGCCCGCTACTACCTCACCGGCGAACGCTTCGACGCGACCGAAGCGGCCCGCATCGGCCTGATCACGCTCGCCGCCGAGGAGGTGGACCAGGGCCTCGCCCCCGTCCTGGACGGGCTGCGCAAGGCGTCACCCCAGGGGCTGGCGGCATCGAAGGAGCTGGTCACGGCTACTGTGCTGGAAAGTTTCGACCAGCATGCCGAAGACCTCATCGCCCGCTCGGCGGCCCTCTTCGCCTCCGCCGAGGCCCGGGAAGGAATGACGGCCTTCCTCGAACGACGGGATCCCGCATGGGAGTTGTGACGCCCCCCACCGACCGGACCCCCAAGCAGGACCGCAGCCGCGCAACTCGCCGCCGGCTCCTCGAAGCCGCCGTCGCCTGCCTCGCCGAACACGGCTGGGCGGGCTCCACGGTCTCCGTCGTCGCCGAACGCGCGGGCGTCTCGCGCGGCGCCGCCCAGCACCATTTCCCCACCCGCGAGGACCTGTTCACCGCAGCCGTCGAATACGTCGCCGAGGAACGCTCCGCCGCCCTGCGCGCCCTGCCTGTCCAGGGCCGCACGGACGTCGTTGCCGCCCTCGTCGACCTCTACACCGGCCCGCTCTTCCGCGCCGCCCTCCAACTCTGGGTGGCCGCCTCCAACGAGCCACAACTGCGCCCCCGCGTCAGCGAACTCGAAGCCCGCGTCGGCCGCGAGACCCACCGCATCGCCGTCGAACTCCTCACCGCCGACGAGACGAAGCCCGGCGTACGCGAAACCGTCCAGGGCCTCCTCGACATGGCCCGCGGCCTGGGCCTCGCCAACGTCCTCACCGACGACACGGCCCGGCGTCAGAGGGTCGTGGCGCAGTGGGCGTCGCTGCTGGACGACGCACTCGACTGACCGCGGCGGACCGGAACGGGCGGGACCGGACAACGTCCCGCCCCGCCCGGCGGTCCGGAACGGCGCTCAGTTCCCCAGATCCGCGAGCTGGTCGTACCCCTCGATCTCCCGGGGATCACGCGAACTCGGCCCCACGTACCGCGCCGAAGGACGCACCAGCCGCCCCGTCCGCTTCTGCTCCAGGATGTGCGCCGACCAGCCCGCCGTACGCGCGCAGGTGAACATCGACGTGAACATGTGCGCCGGGACCTCCGCGAAGTCCAGCATGATCGCCGCCCAGAACTCCACGTTCGTCGCCAGCACCCGGTCCGGGCGCCGTGCGTGCAGCTCCTCCAGTGCGGCCTTCTCCAGCGCCTGCGCCACCTCGAAGCGCGGCGCGCCCAACTCCTCGGCCGTGCGCCGCAGCACCCGAGCCCGCGGGTCCTCCGCCCGGTAGACCCGGTGCCCGAAGCCCATCAGGCGCTCGCCCTTGTCCAGGGCCTTCTTCACGTACGCGGTGGCATCGCCGGTCCGCTCGATCTCCTCGATCATGCCGAGCACCCGGGACGGCGCACCGCCGTGCAGCGGCCCCGACATCGCACCCACCGCGCCCGACAGCGCCGCCGCCACATCGGCGCCGGTCGACGCGATGACCCGGGCGGTGAACGTCGAGGCGTTCATGCCGTGCTCGGCGGCCGACGTCCAGTACGCGTCGACGGCCTTCACATGCTTGGGGTCCGGCTCACCGCGCCAGCGGATCATGAACCGCTCGACCACCGACTGCGCCTTGTCGATCTCGCTCTGCGGGACCATCGGCAGCCCCTGCCCGCGCGCCGACTGGGCGACGTACGACAGCGCCATCACGGCGGCCCGCGCCAGATCGTTGCGCGCCGTCTCCTCGTCGATGTCGAGCAGCGGCTTCAGGCCCCACACCGGCGCGAGCATCGCCAGCGCGGACTGCACATCGACCCGGATGTCCCCGGAGTGCACCGGGATCGGGAACGGCTCGGCCGGCGGCAGTCCGGGGTTGAACGCCCCGTCGACCAGCAGACCCCAGACGTTGCCGAACGACACATGGCCGACGAGATCCTCGATGTCGACACCCCGGTAACGGAGCGCACCGCCTTCCTTGTCCGGCTCGGCGATCTCCGTCTCGAACGCGACGACTCCCTCTAGTCCCGGTACGAAGTCGGACATGGCGGCTCCCTCGGTCGACGGCTCTGCGGAGGCCACAGTGGCCTGCTCAAGATACTGGCGGGTTCCCCCGACGCGGGGAAGCGTGACATCCGGCACAGCCCCCCGGATCGACGCCGCCGCGACGCCGCCCGGATCGCTCGCCACCCCTCCTCGCCGGGCCCGCTCGACCGCTGCGGCAGGATGACCCCGTGCCCACCGCAGACTCCCCCTCCGATTCCACCACCGATCCGGCCGCCATGCGCGAGCAGTACCGCTCCGAGGGCTTCACCGAGGACACGCTGGCCGCCGACCCGATGCAGCAGTTCGCCCACTGGTTCCGGCAGGTCGCCGTCGGCGGGCTGCTCCACGAGCCCAACGCCATGGTGGTCTCCACCGCCACCCCCGAGGGCCGGCCGTCCTCACGCACCGTGCTGCTGAAGAAGTACGACGCGCGCGGCTTCGTCTTCTTCACCAACTACGAATCCCGCAAGGGCCGCGAACTGACCGTCAACCCGTACGTCTCGCTGCTCTTCCCCTGGCACCCGATGGCCCGCCAGGTCATCGTCACCGGCAAGGCGTGCCGGACCGGCCGCGACGAGACGGTCGCCTACTTCCGCACCCGCCCGCACGGCTCCCAGCTCGGCGCCTGGGCGAGCCCCCAGTCGACGGTGATCGGCTCCCGCGAAGAGCTGCTCGCCCGATACGAGGAACTGGCGGCCCGCTACCCCGAGGGCGAACACATCCCCGCGCCCCCGCACTGGGGCGGCTTCCGCGTCGTCCCCGACACGATCGAGTTCTGGCAGGGCCACGAGAACCGGCTGCACGACCGGCTGAGGTACGTACGCGAGGGCGAGCAGTGGCGCGTCGAGCGCCTGTGCCCCTGAGGGGCCCCTGAGGGTGTCCCGCCCGGACATGCAGAGACCCGCAGGCTCTGGTTCCTCCTTGCGGAGGAGCCGGCCGGACTTACCGGCGAGCCTGCGGGTCGGTGACTGCTTGGGATTGGCCGATGACCGGCCTGCACTGCAAAGTGCGCGACAACGGGCGTCAGCCCGCAGCCACCTCACGAGTCCGAGAAGAAATCACTTCTGGAACACCTCCTTTCGCGTGTAGCAGCAGCCTAGGAACGTCCCCGGCGCCGCACAAGCGAATTAATGCGGCAGCCGATTTCCGGGAAGTCGGTGTGTGCCGGGGCACGTTCGAGTTCAATGGTCTGACGTGCGGAAATGCCGGATGCGTCCTGCGGGGGGTATGGGGTGAGTGCGTCCACAAGCGGTGGAACGACCGAGGCGCTCGGGCCCGACGAGGGGCCGAAGGCCGGGTCCGGGGCCGAGTTGCTCGCCGCGTTGCTCGACGGGATGGACGCCGCGCTCTGCGCCTTCGACGCGGGCGGCACGATCACCCACTGGAACCGCGAGGCCGAGCGGATTCTGGGCTGGTCCGCCGAGGAGGCCGTGGGGCGGCTCGGGTTCGCCGGGTGGGCGGTGCGGCGGGCGGACGCGGATGAGGTGCGGGAGCGGCTGATGGCGGCCATGGACGGACCGGGCCGCCGCGTCCACGAGTTCGCGCTGCTGCGCAAGGACGGCGGCCGGGTGCTCGTACGGACCCAGTCGGCCGGGGTCCGGGGCGCGGACGGCAGACCGGCCGGGGTGTACTGCGCGTTCAGCGAGGCGCATGCGCAGATCGATCTGGAGCGGTCGATCGCGCTGAGCGAGGCGTTGTTCCAGGACGCGTCCTGGGGTGTGGTGCTGGTCGACGCGGATCTGCGGCCGACGGTCGTCAACGCGCACGCGGCACGGGCGCTGGGCGGCGGTCGCAAGACGATGCTGGGGCGCCCGCTGGGGGAGTTGATCGTGCAGGGCGTCGAGGATCTGGAGGGCGCCTTGCAGCACGTGCTCGCCGAGGGCGCACCACCGGCGCCCGCCGAGTTGTGGGTGACGCTGCGGACGGCGGAGGGGGACCGGCGGCGCTGCTGGCGCAGCGGATTTCTGCAGCTGGCGTCGCCGCTCGCCGAGGAGCCGGTCCCGCTGGGGGTCGGCTGGCTGTTCCAGGACGTGACGGTGGAGCGGCTGGCGGCGCAGGAGGCGGACCGGGTGCGGTTCCGCTCGAACCAGCTGCACCGGGCCTCGCGGTCGGCGTCCGAGTGCGAGGACCCGATGGAGGCGGCGACATCCTGTCTGGACTACGCGCTCGCGGGCTTCGCGGACCATGCGCTGGTCGATCTGGTGGCGGGGGAGCGGCTGGTGCGGGTGGCGGCGACCCCCTCCGGTGAGCCGGGTCCGTGCCTGCCGGTGGCCGGCGGCTCCATTCCGCTGCGGTACGCGGCGGGGCATCCGGCTCTTCAGGCGGTGGACCGTACGGGTTCGGTACGGGCCAGCGCGGGCGCCGGGCCCGGGGCCGGGGTGTGGGCGGCCGAGCGGCAGTGGCCGGGTGATTCCGCGCACGCGCTGTGTGCGGTGCTGCGGAGCAGGGGGCGCACGCTGGGCGTGGTGACCTTCCTGCGCTCGGCCCACCGCACCGCGTTCGAGCGCCCCGACGCGGCGTACGCGGAGACGGTGGCGGCCCGGGTCGCGGGGGCGGTCGACCTGGCGCAGGTGACGGAGCGGCCGTAGGCGACGCGCTCCGGCCAGGGGTGCGCCGGGCCGCGTCGCGGAGCCCGGCACCGACCCAGGCCGGAGCCTGGCACCGACCCAGGCCGGAGCCTGGCACCGACCCCGGCCGGAGCCCGGCACCGACCCCGGCCGGAGCCCGGCACCGACCCCGGCCGGAGCCCGGCACCGACCCCGGCCGGAGCCCAGCCTCACGCCGCGTGCAGTGCCAGCGTCGGTGAGAGGCGGGACGCCCGCACCGCCGGGTAGAGGCCCGCGATCGTGCCGATCACCAGTGTCGCACCGAAGCCACCGCCGACCGCCCACGGCGGCACCACCCAGGGCAGCCCGCCGGAGTACGCGTACACCCCGGTCGCCGCCGCGCCGAGCGCCACGCCCGCCAGGCCGCCCAGGCCGGAGAGCATCAGCGACTCCGTGACGAACTGGATGCGGATCTGGCCCCGGGTCGCGCCGAGCGAACGGCGCAGGCCGATCTCGTACCGCCGCTCCAGCACCGAGATGATCATGGTGTTGGCGACCCCGACGCCGCCGACGAGCAGCGCGATGCCGCCCAGGCCCAGCAGCAGACTGCTGAACGCCCCCTCGGTCGCCGCCTTCGCCCGGAGCGCCGACGACGGGTCGGTGACCTTCACGTTCTGCGGGTTCTGCGGGTCGACCGTCGCCGCCATGACCTTGCGCACGTCCTGCACCGCCGCGTCGGCCGAGCGCTCGTACACCGACGTCGGGTGGCCCTCGAAGCCCAGCAGGCGCTTCGCACCCTCCCAGCCGATCAGGGCGGAGCGTTCGATCTCCGGCGCGAGCGGCAGCGGGGCGAGGATGCCGACCACGGTGAAGTACCGGTCGCCCAGCCACACCTGCTGGCCCGGAGCGGTGATGCCGAGACGCTCCGCGGAGACATGGCCGAGCACGACGGAGGGGTAGCGTCCGGTCGCGTTGTTGAGCCAGCTGCCGCTGCGGACCTCGCCGCGCAGCACCCGCAGCAGGTCGCCGGTGGTCGCCTTGACGGTGATCCCGCCCGTATCGTCCTTGTCGATCTTCTCGTTGCGGCGTGCGGTCGTGTCGAGGTCGGCGGTCGCGCCCACTTCCTGGACGCCCTTGATGCGGCCCACCATCCCGACCGCGTCCTCGGGCAGCTCGACGTCCTGCCCGGCGAACATCGAATCGCCGGGGGAGGCCACGAGCAGGTTGGTGCCCAGCTTGTCGAGTTCCCGGAGCAGTTGGGCCTGGCTGGAGGCGGAGATGCCCACCACCGAGATCATCGTCGCGATGCCGATGGCGATGCCCAGGGCGGAGAGCACGACCCGCATCGGCCGGCTGCGCAGCCCCGCCGAGCCGACGTGCAGCACGTCCCGGGGGCGGAGCCGGGCCGCTTTCAGCCGCCCCCGGCCCCGGCCGTCGGCCTCGCGGTCCGCGCGCCGCGCCCTCACTGGTCCGCCCCCGTCGCGGCGGGGGAGCGGCCGTTCCCGGATCCATCGCGCACATCCATGGAGGAATCGCGCATTCCCGTCGACGGATCGGGTACGTCCGTGGATGGATCGGGTACGTCCACGGACGGATTGCGTACGTCCGCGACCACCTGGCCGTCCCGGATGCGTACCTCGCGCGGCAGGCCCCGGGCGATCTCGGTGTCGTGCGTGATGACCGCGATGGTGGCGCCCTCCCGGTTGAGGTCGCGCAGCAGCTTCATCACCGCTTCCCCGGACGCCGAGTCGAGCGCCCCGGTCGGTTCGTCGGCCAGCAGCAGCGCGGGTTCCCCCACGACGGCCCGCGCGATGGCGACCCGCTGTTTCTGTCCGCCGGAGAGCTGGTGCGGCTTGTGGTCGAGGCGGTCGGCGAGCCCGACCCGCTCCAGCGCGGCGGCGGCCCTGCGGCGGCGTGCGGCACGGGGAAGGCCCGAGTACAGCAGGCCCTCCGCGACGTTGTCGCGGGCGCTGACGCCCGGCACCAGGTGGAACGCCTGGAAGACGAAGCCGACGTGCTGGGCACGCAGTGCGGAGAGCCTGCGGTCGGAGAGCGCCGCCACGTCGTGCCCGGCG
The DNA here is from genome assembly GCF_045162475.1 of Streptomyces sp. NBC_00984. Lineage (NCBI taxonomy): Bacteria > Bacillati > Actinomycetota > Actinomycetes > Kitasatosporales > Streptomycetaceae > Streptomyces > Streptomyces sp. NBC_00984. The sequence continues at coordinate 3,942,740 of NZ_CP108734.1, read as the reverse complement.
ATGTGGACGGACCCGGCAGTGGGGCGGTCCAGGGTGCCGATGATGTGCAGCAGCGTGGACTTGCCGGAGCCGGACGGGCCGACGATGCCGAGGAGTTCGCCCTCCTCGACGGTGAGGTCCACCCCGCGCAGGGCGGCGACCGGGCCCGGGTACTCCTTGGTGACGCCCCTGAGGCCGACGACCGTGCTCATATCTTCGGCACCCCGACCTTCATGCCCTCGCGCAGCCCGCCGCCGGACACCTCGACCCGGCCCTCGGCGAACATGCCGAGCTCGACCTTCACATCGCGGACCGTGCCGCCCCGGACGACCTGGAGGCCGAAGCCGCCGCCGGGCAGCGCGAGCAGCGCGTTCACCGGGACGCTGAGGACGTCCTTGTGCAGCTCGCCGGCCAGGTTCACCGTGACCGGCGACTGGTCGAAGCCGCCGACCTTCTCCGGCTTGTCGAAGGAGACGGTCAGGGCGACCTTGGGGCTGTTGTCCTGCGGGTCGTCGCCGGGCTTCGCCGTCCGGCCGACCGAGGAGACCGCCCCGGTCGCGCTGCTGCCGTCCGGCAGATCGACGGTGACCTTGGTACCCGCCTTGGCGAGCCGGCTCTCGGCTACATCGAGCTCGAACGTCACGATGCGCTCGGAGCCGGTCGTGGTGAGGACCGGAGCGCCGGGCTGGGCCAGTTCGCCGACGGCCGCATCGACGCTCTTGATCCGGACCTCCCCCGGGGCGAAGGCGATGTCCTGCGGCCCCACCGTTCCGGTCCGCTTGCTGTCGTGGGACTCCTGCCAGCGCTTGACGGCGGCCGCGGTCAGCTCGGTGTACTCGTCGTCCGGGGTGAAGCCGGTGTAGCCGAGTTCCGCGAGATTGCGTTCCAACTGCTCCACGTCCCGGCCCCGGTCGCCCGGCTTCAGCGTCCGGTACATCGGTCCCGAGCCGTACATCAGCCACACCGCCCGGCCGTCGACCTCGTACAGCCGCTCGTTCCGCTTGACGGTCGAGCCGGTGCGCGGGGTCCAGGTCATGGTGCCCGCCGCACCCGCGTTGACCTTGCGCTGCTTGTCGTAGCCGAGCGTCCCGTCCGCCTGGGCGCTGTCGCGCAGGTCGCCGCGCTCGACCGCGGCGGTGGCCGGGGGCAGCCCGGTGTTCTTCGGGCCACCCGTCTCCTCGGCGGAGCCGAACCGGGTGAGAGCCAGTGACCCGGCCGTCACGGCGAGCACCGCCGCAGCGGCCGCCATGGCCCGTCCGCGCCTCACCGCCCGACGCTTTCGCACGCCGCGTTGGCCTTCTCGAACTTCTTCATGTCCTTCGGCTTCATCATGGGCGCCGCCTGCATCGCCCCGCCGTCGAACTTCGGGTCGGGCATGTCGAAGCCGTTCTTGCGCATGCACCGGGCGAAGGCGACCGCCTTGTCCTTCTCGGCCTGGGTGAGCTCCTTGGGCCCGCCGCCGACCGCCTTGTCCCGGCAGGCCTTGAACGCCTTCTCCATCTCCGTCTTGCTCTTGCCGCCGCCGCCGATGGTGATTCCGTGGCTGTTCTCGCCCGGCTTCGGCTCCGGGACGTCCAGGCCCTGCTCCCGCAGGCACTTGCGGTGCTCCAGGGCCTGGTCCTCGTCCGTCTTCTTGGTGTCCGAAGCAGATCCGCCGCTCTTGGTTCCGCTTCCGCTTCCGCCCCCGTCGCCCGAGCAGGCGGTGGCCGACAGGACGACGGCGGCGGCGATCAGGCAGGCGGCGGCGACGCCGCGACTTTGGGCGCGGGAGGTGGTCCGGCGGGAAATGGTCGGGTTCATGGGGGCTCCTCGTCCGTTGCTGACAGGCCGGGTGCGTACGGCCCGAGCGTGTGCGAGGACGCGGTTTCGTTTCTCTCAGTCCGGATGCTTACACCGGCGAAACATCGCTTTGGGTTAAACAGAACCCATGCGTGTGCTGGTGGTGGAGGACGAGGAATTCCTGGCCGGGATGATCGCCGAGGGGCTGCGCCGTGACGCCGTCGCGGTGGACATCGCCCCCGACGGCCCGGCGGCGCTGGACCGGCTTCGGTTCGGCGCGTACGACGTGATGATCCTCGACCGCGATCTGCCGGGGCTGCACGGCGACGAGGTGTGCCGGCGGGTCGTCGGCATGCGCCTGCTGACCCGGATCCTGATGCTCACCGCGTCCGGGACGGTACGGGACCGGGTGGCCGGCCTCGGGCTCGGCGCCGACGACTACCTGACCAAGCCGTTCGCGTACGACGAACTCCTCGCCCGGGTCCTGGCGCTCGGCCGCCGCGCCCGCCCCGCTCTCCCACCGGTCCTGGAACGGGCCGGGCTGACGCTCGACACCGCCCGCCGCCAGGTCTGCCGCGACGGCCGCTACCTCTCGCTCTCCCGCAAGGAGTTCGCCGTGCTGGAGACCCTGCTGCGGGCCGAGGGCGCGGTCGTCAGCGGCGACGACCTGATCGAGGAGGTGTGGGAGGAGGACACCAGCTACCGCACCAACGCGGTCCGGGTCACGCTGTCCAAGCTCCGCGCCAAACTGGGCGCGCCCCCGGTGGTCGAGACGGTCCCGGGTGCCGGCTACCGCATCGGGGACGGCCTCGCCGACGGGCCGGGGAGCCAGGGCCCCGCGAGCGGACCGGGGGGCGGTGACGCGGCCGGACCGGTCCACGGGCCGGCGGGCCAGCCGGACGACGGCTCCGCGGACCGGCCGGGGGAGGGCCGGTGAGCAGCGAGCGCGCCCGGCTCACCGCGCTGTACGGCGGACTGCTGGTGCTGGCCGGCGCCCTGCTGGTGGGGCTGGTCTACCTGCTGGTCAGCGAGGGCCTCTACGCCAGTGTGCTGACCGCGGTGGCCCCGGCGGTCCCCGCCGGGGCCACCGCCTCCGCCGTCCGGTCGGGCATGGCCACCGCGCCCGCGCTGCCGTCGTCGGACTGGGCGCAGACCGTGGTCATGCAACCCGGGCAGTACGCGGTGGCGCAGCGGGTCAGCACCGCCGCCGGGGACGCCGCGCTCAGCCAGCTGCTGACGGTCTCCGGGGTCTCCCTCGTCGTCTACTCGGCGCTCTCCGTCGCGCTCGCCTGGTGGATGGCGGGCCGGGTGCTGCGGCCGGTCGGCGTCATCACCGCCCGCGCCCGCCGGCTCTCCGGCAGCAACCTGCACGAACGCCTCGCGCTGAAGGCCCCGCCCGGCGAGCTCAAGGAACTGGCCGACACCTTCGACGGGATGCTCGACCGGATCGAGGAGCTGGTCGCCGCCCGGCAGCGGTTCGCCGCCAACGCCGCCCACGAGCTGCGCACCCCGCTCGCCGTGCAGCGGGCCGCAGCCGAGATCGGCCTCGCCGACGACCCGTCGCCCGAGAAGGTCGCCTGGATCCGGGACAAGCTCATCGACACCGCCGCCGACAGCGAGCAGCTCATCGAGGGACTGCTGCTCCTCGCGGTCTCCGACGAGGGCCTGCGGCGGCGCGAACGGGTCGAACTGGACGCGACCGCGGCCACGGTGACCGAGGCGCTGGAGGCGGAGGCGAAGGGACGGTCCATCACCGTCGAGGCGGAGGTCCGGCCGCTGTCGGTCGAGGGCGACCCGGTCCTGCTGGACCACCTCGTGCACAACCTGGTCGCCAACGCGCTGCGCCACAACCACCCCGGCGGGACGGTACGGGTCCGGGTGGGGCCGGGCGGTCTGGAGGTCGCCAACACGGGGCCGGTGGTGGACCCGGCGACCGTGCCCCTGCTGTTCGAGCCGTTCCGCCGGGCGCAGGCCCGCCGCCACGCTCCCGGTGAGGGGGCCGGTCTGGGGCTCTCCATCGTGGCGTCGATCGCGAGGGCGCACGGCGGCGAGGCGAGTGCGACGGCGAACCCGGGCGGCGGACTGACGGTCCGGGCCGTGCTGCCGACGTGCCCGTAGCGGGGCGGCCGGCGGCCCGGTGCGATCAGTGGCGGTAGAAGATCCGGTCCCGGTACTCCGTCATGACGCGCCCGTTCCACTCGTGACCGCCGTCGACGTTTCCCGACCGCAGCATCGGCGGTTCGATCCCCCGCGCCACGAGCTGCTCCACCGCGGCGGCCATCATCGCCTGCATCACCGCACTGGTGACGACCGTCGACGCGGGTGCGAACGGCGCCTCGACCCCCTCGGCGGTCAGCTCCGCGTCGCCGAGGGAGATCTTGCTGTCGAGCACGATGTCGCAGTGGTCCCGCAGGAAGCCGCCCGAGCCGTGCCGGGACCGGGTGCCGTGCGCGTACGCCACCGAAGTGACGCCGATGACCTTCAGGCCGAGCGCCCGCGCATTCATCGCCATCTCCACCGGAAGCGCGTTGCGCCCGGAGAGCGAGATGATCACGAGGACGTCGCCCGCCTTTGCGGGGCTGGAGTCGAGCACCGCGCCCGCCAGCCCGTTGACCCGCTCCAGTGCCGAGCCGAGGGGCGCCGGCATGACGTCGACGCCGACGCTCCCGGGCACGGCCAGCAGGTTCATCAGGGCGAGGCCGCCCGCCCGGTAGACGACGTCCTGCGCGGCGAGGGAGGAGTGCCCGGCGCCGAAGGCGAAGAGCCTGCCGCCCGCCGCGACGGTGTCGGCGATCGCCGCACCGGCGGCCGCGATGTTGCCGGACTCCTCGTCGCGTACCCGCTCCAGCAGGCCGATCGCTGCGTCGAAGAACTGACCGGCCAGCTTGCTGTCGCTCATCGAGGAGGCCCTTTCCGGCGGGAGGAAGTGCTCACGGGTGTCCGTGCCGCGGATCACGTTGCGGTCTGGACCAGTGACATGTCAATACCGCCCACGCGGCTCCGCTGCACGGCGTTCGGCCGGTGCGGCACGGTTGTCGGCGGTATGCGTCAGAATTGGGTCAGGGCCAGCGCACGACGTTTTTCATGTCACAGCATCGAGGGGCACGAATGTCCGGACTGATCGACACCACGGAGATGTATCTCCGCACCATCCTCGAACTCGAAGAGGAAGGCGTGGTCCCCATGCGCGCCCGGATTGCGGAACGGCTGGACCAGAGCGGTCCGACGGTCAGCCAGACGGTGGCGCGCATGGAGCGTGACGGCTTGGTGCAGGTCGCGGGCGACCGGCACCTGGAGCTGACCGACGAGGGGCGCCGCCTCGCGACGCGTGTGATGCGCAAGCACCGGCTCGCCGAGTGCCTGCTCGTCGACGTGATCGGTCTGGAGTGGGAGCAGGTCCACGCCGAGGCATGCCGCTGGGAGCATGTGATGAGCGAGGCCGTGGAGCGGCGGGTGCTGGAGCTGCTGCGCCACCCGACGGAGTCCCCGTACGGGAATCCCATCCCGGGCCTGGAGGAGCTGGGCGAGAAGGCCGAGGCCGACCCGTTCCTCGAAGAGGGCATGGTGAGCCTGTCGGAGCTCGACCCGGGCGTCGAGGGCAAGACGGTGGTCGTGCGCCGGATCGGTGAGCCGATCCAGACGGACGCCCAGCTGATGTACACGCTGCGGCGCGCGGGTGTGCAGCCCGGCTCCGTGGTCAGCGTGACCCAGTCGCCCGGTGGCGTGCTGGTCGGCAGCAGCGGCGAGGCGGCGGAGCTGGACGCCGAGGTCGCCTCGCACGTGTTCGTGGGCAAGCGCTGAGCAGTACCACCGTCGGGTGGGCGCCCCTGGGCGGATGCCGCCGAGGGGCGCCCGTCCTGGCCGGCTGACGCCGCTGGGCGCCGCCTGGCCGAATGCCGTCGCCGGGGCGCCCCGGCGTGACGTCGGCTTTCCCTTTTTCCGTCCGGAATTGCAGCGCCCGGACGGATCACGTGCCAGGCTGTGCCTGAGGCATACCTGAGAGTGTCGGCCATCTGGCCGCGCGGTCGGGGAGGGAGCAGGCGCATGCGCCCGTCGTACCGGCGTGTCCGGCACGCGTACCGAAGAGTGGCTGCCACGGTCCCGGCCGTCCGCGCATCGCGCGTCGGTGCCCGGGGAAGCGCCCACAGGCGTACGCGTGCATGGCACAGAACCGCCCATGGGCGTACCCGCGCCTCGCGCACCGCCGCCCGCGAGACCTGTGCCGCCGCCCGCCGATGCACACCGGCGCCGACGGCTCCCCGGAAGACAGAGGGCCCCGGCGCCTCGCGGCGCCGGGGCCTGTCCTCCCCTGCTTTGACCTGGAGCCCCGAGCTCTCAAGGCCAATCCCCACGGGCCCTCATCCCCGAGTGGCCCGCCTCCAGGAGAAGGTCTCCCCTCCGCTGCCGCGGTCAATCCTTGGAGGCGGTCACTCGAACGAGCGGTGTTGGATGGCGGAACCCTGTTTTCGAATACAAGTTCGATAGTCTGGCGTGACGCGACCACGCGGTGATCGAGCAGTGGATCAAGCGATGATCGAGGACCAGAAGGGGGTGCCAGGACATATGGTGCGGCGCATCGATGTGACCGGGACCGGCGGCGTACGCCTCGCGGCCTGGGAGTTCGCCGACCCGCCCAAGGGGCGCGCGGAGGGCGAGCGCGCCCCCGGGGTCTTACTGCTCCACGGCCTGATGGGCCGGGCCGCGCACTGGGCCCCGACCGCCCGCTGGCTCGCCGAGCGGCACCGGGCCGTCGGCCTCGATCAGCGCGGGCACGGCCGCAGCGACAAGCCGGCCGAAGGCCCGTACACCCGTGATGCGTACGTCGCCGACGCCGAGGCGGCGATCGAACAGCTCGGGCTCGCCCCCGTCACCCTCGTCGGGCATTCGATGGGAGCGCTCACGGCCTGGCAGCTCGCCGCGAAGCGCCCCGATCTCGTCCGGGCCCTGGTCGTCTGCGACATGCGGGCCTCCGCGCTCGGCGCGGCCTCGCAGCGCGAGTGGGAGGACTGGTTCAAGACCTGGCCGGTGCCGTTCGCGACGCTCTCCGACGTACGGAAGTGGTTCGGCGAGGACGATCCCTGGGTGGAGCGGCCCAACCCGGCCCGCGGCGAGTTCTTCGCCGAGGTGATGGCCGAGCGGGCCGACGGCTGGCGCCCCGTCTTCTCCCGCCGCCAGATGCTCCAGTCCCGCGCGACCTGGGTGTTCGACGCGCACTGGGAGGAGCTGGCGCAGGTCCGCTGCCCGACCCTGGTGCTCCGCGGCCTCGACGGCGAGCTGGGCCGGGCGGAGGCCCAGGAGATGGTCCGCGTACTGCCGCGCGGGCAGTACGCGGAAGTGGCCGACGCCGGCCATCTCGTCCACTACGACCAGCCCGAGGGCTGGCGCGCGGCGGTCGAACCCTTCCTGGAGCAGTTCGCCGAGGACCCCCAGGACGACCGCGAGCCCGTCTCGACGTAACGGAGCAGCCGGGACGAGGCCGACCGTGCGACGGAGCGACGAAGCGACGGAGCGACGAGGAGACGGAGCGACGCGGACGGTCCTGCGGCGGCGGTCCTCAGCCCTTGCTGACCGCCGCCAGGATCTCCGGGAGCCGGTCCGCCGTGCGGGGAGCGGCGAGCCGCAGCCCCGCCCAGGAGATCAGCGCCCCGTACACACCGCCCACGGGCAGCAGCAGCCACAGCCACTGCTCCAGGTCGGCGACGTGCAGCCAGATCGTCACCGCGATCACGGGCGCGCAGAGCAGACCCGCCGAGACCATGCCGCCGAAGATCGAGATCCAGGCGAGCCCGCCCTGCCCCGGCGCCACGTTCTTGAACGCCCCGTCCTGCGGGATCGAGTACGGGAAGTTCGCCGACGCCACCGCGCCCGTCGCCAGCATCCCGCCCAGCAGGGCGAACGACAGCCCCATGACCTCCGGCAGGTCGCCCCAGTCACCGAGCACCGCGGCGGTCACCACCGTCACCACGACCGTGTAGGGCAGCGTGATCAGCAGCAACGCCAGGGCCCGCGCCCGCAGTTCCAGATAGGCGTCACGGGTGGAGGAGATCGTCAGCGCCACCATCCAGAACGCGGAGGTGTCCTGCCCGAACTGGTTGTACATCTGGATGCCGAGCATCCAGGCGGCGAAACAGGCGAAGTAGATCGAGCCGGTGCCCTGGAGCGCGTTGAGGATCGGCACGATCAGCCCGATCGCCAGCGCCGTGGTCCAGGCGGCCTTGGTCTTCGGGTCGCGTGCGATGTACCGCAGACTGCGCTCCATCACCGGACCCGTGCGCCCCTGCGGCAGCAGCGCGGAGAGCCTGGAGCCGTCCTTGCCGGCCTTCTCGCGGGCCGGCCCGGCGGCGGCCAGGGTCGAACCGTCCGGGGCCGTCATCAGCTTCACCAGGCTCCGCTGCCACAGCCACAGCAGCGCGACCAGCGCCGCGACGGACAGCAGCAGCTGTACGAGGGCCTGTCCGTACGAGCCCCGCGACGCCGAGTCCACCGCCCCGACCGCCGAGGCGGGCGGCAGCCAGCGCACCACGTCCGCGGCCGGTTCGAGCGCGGCGAGCCCGCCCGCCTGACCGAGCCGCTGCGCACCGAAGTTGACGACCTGGAAGCCCACCGCGATCACCAGCCCGCTGAGCACCGCGAGATCGCGGCCCTTGCGTGACGTCAGCAGTCGGGTGTTGGCCGTGGCCACGGCCCGTGTCAGCGTCACGCACACCAGCAGCGTGAGCGGCGCGGCCACCACGGCGAACACCGCGCCGGCCGCCCCGTGCGCCACCGCGAAGGCCGATCCGGCCGCCAGGCAGAGCGTGAACAGCGGGCCGATCCCGACCAGCGAGGCCGTCAGCAGCGCCCCGACCAGCGGGCGCGGACGCAGCGGCAGCATCACCAGCCGGCTCGGGTCGAGGGTCTCGTCGCCGCTCGGGAAGAACAGCGGCATCACGGTCCAGCCGACCGCCACCACTCCCGCCAGCAGCACGACGAAGGCGCCGGTGTGGGCGTGCCCGTGCAGCGCGATCAGCCCGATCAGCAGGCCCGCGGCGATCAGCAGGGTGACGACGACGGAGGTGATGTACGCGGCCCGCCGCCCGGACGACTGACGCAGCCCGTTGCGCAGCAGGGTCAGCTTCAGCCGTACGAAGACGCCGACGAGCCCCTCGCCGCCGCCGGCCGGTCCGGTGGCGGTCCCCACGGGGGCGTCGAGCACGCTCATCGCTTGCCGCCCAGCCAGTCCAGGGAGTCGCCGGTGGCACGGGAGCCCGCGCCGACGAGTTCGAGGAAGGCGTTCTGCAGCGAGGACGCCTCGCCACGCACCTGGGCCAGGGTGCCCTGGGCCCGGATCGTGCCGGCCGCCATGACGGCCACCCAGTCGCAGAGGGACTCGACGAGCTCCATCACATGGCTGGAGAAGACGACGGTCGCCCCCGAGCCGGTGTACCGCTCCAGGACTTCGCGGATGGTCTGTGCCGAGACCGGGTCGACGCCCTCGAACGGCTCGTCCAGGAACAGCACTTCGGGGTTGTGCAGCAGCGCGGCCGCGAGCCCGATCTTCTTCCGCATGCCGGTCGAGTAGTCGACGACCAGCTTGTGCTGGGCGCCCGCCAGGTCGAGCACGTCGAGGAGCTGGGTGGCCCGCTTGTCGACCTCGGCTCCCGGCAATCCTCGCAATCTGCCGGTGTACGCGAGGAGTTCGCGTCCCGAGAGGCGCTCGAAGAGCCGCAGTCCCTCCGGGAGCACGCCGATCCTGCTCTTCACCTCGACCGGGTCGCGCCACACGTCGCGGCCGGCCACCTCGACGGTCCCCTGGTCGGGGCGGAGCAGCCCGGTGACCATCGACAGCGTGGTGGTCTTGCCCGCGCCGTTGGGCCCGACCAGGCCGATGAACTTGCCTGCGGGCAGCTCCAGATCGATCCCGGCCACCGCGGTCTGTTCCCCGAACCGCTTCCACAGCCCCTGTACGCGAACGGCGGGCGGCGGCGTGGCCGGTCCGCCCGCCTCACCCGCCCGTGCCGCTCTGTCGGTCTCTGCCCGGTCCTGCATGATGCACTGCCTTTCGGTGTCCCCGTTTTCGGGACCACCCTACGAAAGTGTGCTCTGCCGGTGGCGTGTGCGTGCGTCGGCCGCCTCCCTGGCACAGGCGTAGGCGAGCGGGCTGATGAGCTCTTCCGCGTCCGGCAGCCACCGGTTGGCGGGGGTGGGGTGGCGGGCCCACTGCACCGCCCCGCGCCCGCCGACCCGGGTCGGCGGACCGGTCACGTAGTGGCCTTCGCCGCGGCCGACCAGATCGATGGCGGCGGCCCGCCAGCCCAACTTCCGTACCAGTTCGTCCGACTTGGCCGCCGCGCCCGGCAGCACGAGGAAGAACATCCGCCGGTCGGGGCTGCGGGTGACGGGGCCGAGGGGCAGGCCCATCCGCTCCATCCGGGCCAGCGCCAGGAAGCCGGCCGACTCCGGTACGTCGATCGCGTCGAAGGCACGCCCGGTGGGCAGCAGGATCGACGCCTTCGGGTGCCTGGACCACATCCGGCGGGCCGCGGCACCGCTTCCGGTCGCCCGGCCCGCCCAGTCCGGTCCGGCGGGGTGGGCCCCGGGGGCGGCGCAGCCGGTGTCTCCGCAGGAGCACCGCTCGGCCCCCTCCACCGCCTCCAGCCAGGTACCCGGGCACACGTCCCAGTGCCGCTCCTCGGCGTACCGCACCGCTGCGTCGAGCAGTTGCTCGCCCCGCTGCCGGGGGACCTTCGCGGCTTCCATGACGACGACGGGCTCTTCGACTCCGATGGGCTCTTCCACGCAGAGCACAACTACGGCCAACACTCGGGGTTACGGGCGTGGCGGGTGCGGCCACGGCGTATCGATCCGGCACACGGGGCGCATGGATGCATGGGCGGGGGCGCGCGTGAGGCGGTGCCCCGCAGGGCGGGTAGCCATATACGGGCAACCGCCGGGCAGCCGATGTGCGGGTCCGGAACGGTCGGCCTCTGTCATATGCCGACATGAATGACAAGGAACACGACGCACGTGACGAACACGATGAATCTGTGCATTTTCCGCGTATTCGCCGGGCAGTGATCGGCTCAATGATCACTGCGGCCTCAGGGGGAAACATGGCAGCCAGGCCTCTCGTCGCACGCCAGCCGAACGAACGGCTCCAGGCGCTCATTCAGGAAGCCGGATGCTCCAACGCCGGCCTCGCCCGCCGCGTCAACATGGTCGGCGCGGAGCGCGGGCTCGACCTGCGTTACGACAAGACGTCCGTGGCCCGTTGGCTGCGCGGACAGCAACCACGCGGCAGGGCACCGGGAATCATCGCCGAGGCGCTCGGCCGCAAGCTCGGCCGTACGGTCACGATCGACGAGATCGGCATGGCCAACGGCAAGAATCTGGCGTCCGGCGTCGGCCTGCAGTTCGCCCCGACCGTGATCGGCGCGATCGAGCAGGTCTGCGAGTTGTGGCGCAGCGATGTCGGCCGCCGCGACTTCCTGTCCGGTTCGGCGGTCGCCTCCTCCGCGCTCGTCGAACCCAGCCGCGACTGGCTGATCAGCGGAGCCGACCCGCAGGTGGCACGCGCCGCCGGGGCCCGCGTCGGGATGTCGGACGTGGCGGCGGTGCGGGCGATGACGACCGCGCTGGTCGACCTCGACCACCGGTTCGGCAGCGGACATGTGCGGCCGGTCCTGGTGCACTACCTCAACAGCGTGGTCTCCGGACTGCTCTCCGGGGCGTACCGCGAATCGGTCGGCCGACAGCTGTTCGCGGCGGTCGCGCGGCTCACCGAACTCGGCGGGTACATGGCGGTCGACACCGGCCAGCCGGGGCTCGCCCAGCGCTACTACATCCAGGCGCTGCGCCTGGCCCAGGCGGCGGGCGACCGGGCGTACGGCGGCTATGTGCTGGCCGCCTCGATGAGCCATCTCGCCGCCCAGCTCGGCAATCCCCGGGAGATCGCCCAGCTGGCGCGGGCCGCGCAGGAGGGCGCGCGCGGGCGCGTGACCCCGCGGGCGGAGGCGATGTTCTACGCGGCGGAGGCACGCGGACACGCCCTGCTCGGCGACGCCCGCACCTGCCAGGCGGTGACGGGCCGCGCGCTGACGGCCATGGAGCAGGCCGAGGCGGACACGGGCGACGACGCCGACTGGATCGCCCACTTCGACCACGCCTATCTCGCGGACGAGCTGGCGCACTGTCACCGCGACCTCGGCCAGGCGGAGGCCGCCGCGCGCCGGGCGAAGGAGTCCCTGGCCGGCCACCCGGAGTCCCGGGCCCGCCGCCGCGGCATCGGTCTGGTGCTCCTGGCCACGGCCCAGGTCCAGATGCGCGAGGTGGAGCAGGCCTGCCACACGGGCACGCGGGCGATGGAGCTGCTGGGGTCGGTGCGCTCCAGCCGGGGAGCGGAGTATCTGGACGATCTCCAGCAGCGGCTGCTCCCGTACGGGGACGAGGCGGCGGTGCGCGAGTTCGGCGCGCGGCTGGAGCTCCAGGCGGCCTGACCGGGGCCGGTACCGGGGCTCGAATGCGGCGCTGTCGTTCGGTCGCCCCTCAACTGCGTCTTGAGAGCGCTGAGCGTTACAGCGCCTGTGAAGGGCTGGTGAGTGACAACACACGCTTGGCGAACGGCGGCAACCACCCGATAGCGTGAGCCGACGATTCCGTAGGTTTACACGTAGGAGTCCCGGTGACGCAGAGCGGACAGGGTGACGAACAGCAGCTCCCTGCTGTACGGCCCGCGCACGAAGGTGTCGTGCTGCCCGCGGGTGGCGGCGAGCCCTGGATACCAGGGGGGCCCGCGGATCAGGCCGCCCCGGCGGGCGGCCAGCCGTGGGGGCAGCCCTGGGGGCCGCAGACGGCGCACCAGGACGCCTCGCATCAGTCCCAGCCGCAGCCCCAGCCCCAGCCGCACGCCCAGGGGCAGGGAGCGTACGGGCAGGGCCAGTACGGTCAGGTCCAGCCGGGGCAGGGGTACGGGCAGCCGCCCGTGCAGCAGCACGCACAGATGCCGCAGGCCCAGCCGCTGCCGCCCGTCCAGCCCCAGCAGCCCCAGCAGCAGCTTCAGTCTCCGTACACCCAGCAGCCTCTGCATACTCAGCAGCCGCCGCACGCCCAGCAGCCGCCGCACGCCCAGCAGCCTCCATACACTCAGCAGCCTCCATACACTCAGCAGCCCCCGTACGCCCAGCAGCCCCCGCAGTCGTTCGCGCAGCCGTTGCCGCCCGAGGCCGTGCCCGGGATGAGCATGGGCGGGGACGCGGAGGCCACGCAGTACATCGCGCCGGTGGCCGGTGGGCCCGCGCCGGGCGGGCTGCCGCCGGAGAACCCCGCGGAGTCGACCCGGTTCCTCGGCCACGCGGCGCCGCAGCAGCAGCCGCAGGCGTACCCGCAGCAGCCCGGTCAGGGCGGCGACGCCGAGTCGACCCAGTTCATCCCGCCGGTCCCCGGCGGCGCCCCGTACGGCATCAGGCCCGGAACCCCGGGTGACCGGCAGCCGCCCGCCGAGTTCGACAACCTGTTCCGCAGCGACGAGCCGGCGGGTTCCACCCAGCAGATGCCCCGGCTCGACCCCGGGCAGCAGTACCGGGGTGCCCAGCAGCCCCCGCAGTCGCCCCAGGCCCCGCAGCCCCCGTACCAGCCCGTGGACGAGGAACCGCAGGGGCCGGCGGGGCCGCGCAAGAAGCGGGCGCACGTCACGCTCATCGCGGCGGTCGTGGCCGGCTGCGCCGTCGTCGGTCTCGGCGCGGGTGCGCTGCTGAGCGGCGGCGACGACAAGGGCAAGGACGACAAGCAGGCGGTCGCCGCGGCGAGTTCACCCGCCGGGGAGACCTCGAAGCAGGCTCCGGCCGATCCGGCGAAGTCGCAGGCCGAGGCGCTCGACAAGCTGCTGGCGGACAGCAACAACAGCCGTGCCGCGGTTGTCGGGGCCGTCGAGAAGACCAAGAGCTGCACGGATCTGGACCAGGCCGTGACCGATCTGAAGGGCGCCGCCCAGCAGCGCCGCGATCTGGTGACCCGGCTCCAGGGGCTGTCCGTCGACAAGCTGCCGAACCACGCGCAGCTGACCTCTTCCCTCACCAAGGCCTGGCAGGCGTCCGCCGCCGCCGACGAGCACTATGCCGCATGGGCCGGGCAGGCCAAGAACGGCAAGAAGGTGTGCAAGCACGGGAAGGCGCGTACGACCTCCGAGACGCAGCAGGCCACCGTGCAGAGCGGCGAGGCGAGCAAGGCGAAGCGGGAGGCGTCGGGGCTGTGGAACTCGATCGCGTCGAAGTACGGGCTGACCCGCCGGGCGGCGACGGAGCTGTGACGGCGGGGCGGGGCGGGGCGGGCCGACCGCCCCGCCCCGGAACGCCCGCGCCGCGGACGTACACGCCGGAGCGCGGCGGTCAGCTCCTCGCGCTGGCGTCCGACAGCGTCTTCGTGATGTCCATGAATCCCTTCCGGTCCGCGACGAGCCGTCCGTCGCGGACCACCTGGAACGTCACCCCGGTGTTGACAATCCGCGGATAGGCGGACGAGCCCAGCACGTCCTTGAAGCTCCAGCGCAGCACCGGGGTGAGGCCGCCGGTTTCGGCCGGGGTGCCCTCGTTGAGGGCGGAGGTGAGCTTCCAGGAGGTGATCTGCGGGGAGTCGATCGCCTGCACGATCTCCTTCAGCACGGTGTACGCGATCCAGGTGGTCTGCACGCCCGTGTCGTCCGGGTCGATCCGGTTGTCGCCGAAGGCGTGCTTGCGGATCACGTTCCGCATCCCGTCCCAGCGGGCGTCGCCCGTGTCCGGGTACCAGCCGGTGATGTAGGCCCCCTCGAACGGGCTGTTCCGGCCGCCGGTGCTGTCGATCAGCGGCTGGTCGACGCTGCCGAGCACGGAGGAGATCCGGACGCTCCCGGACGACGGTTCGAGCCGCCGGAAGGAGTCGAAGAAGGTCCCCGTACGCTTCCCGAGCACGGCCGTCACACAGCCGTCGGAGGCCCCTGCCGCCTGGAGCGCCGGTCCGGCGGCCGCGTCGTACGAAGTGGCCGACTCCGGCGCCCGGATGTCGGCGGGCGCGGGCCGGCCGGCCTCGGTGAGGCCGGTCCTGAGGAGCCAGGCCTGGTCGTCGCCGCTCAGGGTGTCGGGCCGGACCACGGACACCCGCTCGCAACTGCGGGCCAGCTGCCGGGCGTTGCCCGCGAGCAGGGCCGGCTGGCCGCCGTTGACCGGATAGGAGTTGTAGCTGCTGAACTCCTCGTCGGAGGCGCCGTAACCACCGATGTAGGGGATTCTGGCTGCCTCCAGCGGTGGCATGAACGCCGAGCCGTGCCGGCTGTACGAGCCGACGACCGCGACCGCCTTCTCCTTGACGGCCAGCCGAGCGCAGTTCGCCGCGCCGATCGAGGTGTCGTCCTCGTCGCAGGTGACGACGCGCAGCTTGTGACCGTCCAGCCCGCCGTTTCCGTTGGCCCAGCGGGCATAGGTGCGCGCCATGGCGGTCACGCCCGCCATGTTCACCGAGTCCGGCCCCGCGACGCCACTGGGGGCCCACGTCACCACGGTGACGGGCTCCCTGGAGCCCCCCGTGGCCCCAGGGAGTGCGCCGCAACCGGTGACCAGCAACGCCCCGGCCGCCGCCGTACTTGTGAGGAGCTTGTAGGGGCGGGGGGAGGTGGGGCGTCGCCGTCCGGTCATGGGCATGAACATTTCCGGCCCCGGGGTAACGCCGCAGTGTGCACCGCTCAACGCTCAGTGACATCCAGGTGAATTGCGGGGGCCGGTGCGGGGGGCCGAAAAGGGAACGTACGATCGATGACCGTGCAGCAAGGTTCGGAGAACTCTTCCCGTCGCGGCCGTCGCTCCTCCACCATGGGCGGCATGCCGCTGAATGACATGCCTTGGTGGCGCTGGCGCAGCAACGTGCGCTCGGCGCTGCACATGCTCTCCGACCCCGTCTTCCACCACGAGTGCTGGCTGGCCGGCCGGGAGGGGTACGGCGACGTCACCGACGCCGTCTACCGCCTGGTCGAGGACACCTGGCTGGACAACTGGTCCGCCGAGAAGTACATCGGGACGATCTTCCGTGACACCAACGAGGCCGCCCTCGTGGACGTCGCGGTGCTCCGGGTGCTGCGGATCATGCACCAGGTCGGGGCGGACGCCCCCGTCTCGGCGTATCTGGAGCACCACGGCTGGCCGGAGGCCGTACGGGCCGCCCGCGAGGCCCATGTGCTGCTCGCCGGCAACGACGGCGAGGACCCCGGTACGCCGCCGCGCTCCCTCGACGTGCTCCGCATATTGACCAGGTCGGCCTGACAGCGGGCCGGTGTGGCACGCTACGGGGATGACCGCGCCGCAGCCTGCCGAGACCGCCTCCGAGCAGTACGTCCTCACGCTCTCCTGCCCCGACAAAAAGGGCATCGTGCACGCCGTGTCGAGCTATCTCTTCATGACCGGCTGCAATATCGAGGACAGCCAGCAGTTCGGTGACCACGACACCGGCCTGTTCTTCATGCGTGTGCACTTCTCGGCGGACGCCCCGGTGACCCTGGAGAAGCTCCGGGCCAGTTTCGCCGCGGTCGGCGACTCCTTCCGGATGGACTGGCAGATCCACCGCTCCTCGGACCGGATGCGGGTCGTGCTGATGGTCAGCAAGTTCGGGCACTGCCTCAACGACCTGCTGTTCCGTTCCCGGATCGGGGCGCTGCCGATCGAGATCGCCGCCGTCGTCTCCAACCACACGGACTTCGCCGAGCTCGTCGCCTCGTACAACGTCCCCTTCCGGCACATCCCGGTGACCAAGGAGACCAAGGCCGCCGCGGAGGCGCAGCTGCTGGAGCTGGTCCGCGAGGAGAACGTCGAGCTGGTCGTCCTCGCCCGCTACATGCAGGTCCTCTCGGACGACCTCTGCAAGCAGCTGAGCGGCCGGATCATCAACATCCACCACTCCTTCCTGCCGAGCTTCAAGGGCGCGAAGCCGTACCACCAGGCGCACGCCCGTGGTGTGAAGCTGATCGGTGCGACGGCGCACTACGTGACCGCGGACCTCGACGAGGGGCCGATCATCGAGCAGGAGGTCGAGCGGGTGGGCCACGGCGTCACGCCGGACCAGCTGGTCGCCCTCGGGCGCGATGTGGAGTGCCAGGCGCTGGCGCGGGCGGTGAAGTGGCACGCGGAGCGCCGCATCCTGCTCAACGGTCGCCGTACGGTGATCTTCCCGTAGGGACCCGCTGCGGGAGGCGGCCCTACAGACGGCTGAGCGAGGCCGCGGCGAAGAGCACGTCGCGGATCGCCTCGCGGTCGCCCTCCTGACCGGCCGCCGCCTCCACCGGTGCCACGTGCCCGGCCACCAGCTGGCAGAACTCCACGCCGTCCAGCGCGACCTGCGCCACGGTGTGCGCGGGGGAGCCGAGCGCGGCCGGGGAGTCCAGCGGGATGTACCAGTCGCCGCCGCCCGAGCCCTCGACCTCCAGATGCAGCGAACGGCCCGGTGAACCGGCCGTCACCAGATGGCGGGCGGGCCCGGCCAGCCCGGTCCTGCGGCGCTCGGCGAGGGCGGCGGGCAGCAGCCGGGCCGCCAGGTCGATCATCCGGTTGAGGTGGGCGGCGGACGGCGCCTCGTACGGATAGTCCACCGCGACCGCGATGTCGCCGCCGTGCACCCAGCATTCGAAGGCCCGGTCCAGCAGGGCATCGTGCATCGGCAGGGCGAAGTCCCCGTACGAGACGGAGAGCTCGGAGACCCCGCGGCCGGCGAAGGACACCGTGCGGATGAGCGCGTGGCTCTGCTCGCGCCACGGTTCGTGGATCCGGCGGGTGGGCGGCCGCCGGGCCGCGGACCAGTACTTCTCGGTGCGTGCGGTGGGGGAGAGCGGCCAGTCGGCGCCCCGGCCGAGGGCGCCGTCGCCGAGCGGGACTTCGAGGCCGAGGGCGGAGCCGACCAGCCCGTCGACGGCCATGAGATGGCCGATGACGCCCGCGACCGTGGTCTTGCGGGTGGTCTCCTGCTCGCTCTCGAACCACTTCAGCCGCACCGGGGCGTGCCACTCCGAGTCGCCGATGTCACGGAGCAGCGCGTCGAGCCGCGCGGTCTCCGCGTCGTACGGGGCGGCCCAGTCCGGCACCGGGATATTGGCCGGGCGACGGCTCAGACAGGCGTCGATCACCCGGCTGCGCAGCGTCGGATCGAGGTCCAGGCTGCGGTCGGTGTGCAGCAGCCCGACCGCGTCGCGCAGCCGCAGGGCCTCGTCCGCGCAGGCGGCGCACTCGGTCAGATGCGCCTCGACGGCCTCGGTCTCCTCCGCCGAGCAGGCCGCCAGGGCCCACGCGCCGAGGAGCGCCTTGAGGACGCGGTGCGCCAGCAGCGGAGGGTCCGATGGGGCCGGTGGCGCCACGGTGGATTCCGGTTCCGGTGTCGTCGGCCGCGGGGGCGGTCGAGGTCCCTCGGGCGGGGAGGCGGGGACGGGCGGCGGCAGGGGTACGGCGGAGAGGTCGAGGTCGTCCGCGGCGGACCGTGGGCGCGGTATGCGCCGCGCGCCCCGCACCTCGTCGTCGCGTCCGCCGTCCTCGCGTCCGTCCGCGTCGTCGCCGGTCACAGGGGCCGTCCGTATCCGGGCGGCGACGTCCCTTCGAGCGGGCGGGTGTGTGCGGTGGAGAGCAGTTGCAGGCCGAGCCGGAGCCGGCGGCGGGCCTCGTCCTCGGTGACCCCGAGGTCGGCCGCGGTCTGCCGGTAGTCCCGGCGCTGGATGTACGCGAGCTCCAGCGCGGCCCGCAGCGGGGCGGGCATGGACGCGACGATGTAGTCGGCGCGGGCCGCGACCGTGGCCCGGTGCACCCGCTCCTCCAGCCCGCTGCCGTCGTCGACCGGGCCGCCGCGGAGGCCGTCCTCCTCGCGCAGCCGCCGCACGGACTGGCGGTGCGTGAGCCGGGCGACCCAGGAACGCATCGAGCCCTGCTTGGGGTCGTACGCGCCGGGGTTCTCCCACACGTAGCCGAAGACCTCGCGGGTCACCAGGTCGGCGGCGGTCTCGTCGTCGAGCATCCGGTGGGCCTGGCTGTGCACGAGCGAGGCGAACCGGTCGTAGAGCTCGCCGAGAGCCGCCGCCTCACCGCGTGCCAGCCGCTGCTGCATCTTGCGGTCCCAGCGGGGTGGTGCGTTTCTAGCCATGCGACCCCCAGCCCTGTTCCCCTCGTCACACCGAATGTAGTCGGCAGCACAGAAGATGTACGTCCCTTTGCGGCAAGTACGCCCCTGAAGAGGCCCGGGATGATAGGGAATGCGTCGCCGCGCGTCGGTGGAATCGGAGCCAAAGCGATCATTTCTGCCCGAATCCGGTTGTGTCCTGACAGGTCGCTCGGTGTTTCATAGGGGTGCGGCCGGGGCAGCCGCGAGAAGGAACGGAAACTTCCGGATCGTCGGAAGCCCCGGAACGAGAGGCCCAGTGGCGTGACACTCAAAGTGGCCGAGACCGTGCAGGGCGAATGGACCGTACTGCACATACGCGGCGAACTGGACCTGCTGACGTCGCCCGCCGTGCGTCAGGCCGTCCACGACGCGGTCGCCGCCGGCCGCCACGATGTGGTGCTCGACCTCTCCGAGGTTCTGTTCTGCGATTCCAGCGGCGTCGGCGTGCTGATCGCCTCCCGCCGGCTGATGCGCTCCTGCGGGGGACGGCTGCGGCTGATCCTGCCGGCCCGGGGCGCGGAGGAGGGCTCCCACGTCAACCGGGTGCTCGCCGCGCTCGGCGTACGCCGTCTCTTCGAGGTCTACCCCGACTGGGACGCGGCCGTCGACGAGCGGTCCCGGCCGCTCTCCGCGTGAAGCCGGCCCGGGACGCCGCGCGCGAACGGGCGAGGCGTCCCGCGGGCAGGGCGCGACGACCGGGTTGTCACACCGGCGGAGCGCGTAAGTGACACGTGACGCCTTCCGGCGTCGTACGCTCCCCGCATGGACAGCGCAGAGTATGAGCGCAAGATCGCTTTCCGCTTCGCCGCCTTCGACCAGGACGGCAACGGATACATCGATCGCGCGGATTTCAGTGCCGCCGCCGCCCGTCTGCTCGCCGAATTCGGTACGACGGCGCGCTGCGACAAGGGCCAGGCGCTCTACACCGGGGCCGAGGCGTTCTGGCAGGGCATGGCGGGCATCGCCGATGTCGACGGGGACCAGCGCGTCACCCGTGAGGAGTTCGTGGGCGGGGCCGTCAAACGGCTGCGCGACAATCCGGAGCGCTTCGCGGAGATCGCCCGCCCCTTCCTGCGCGCGGCGATTGCCGTGGCGGACCGGGACGACCGGGGCGCCGCGTCCGTACCCGCCCTGGAGCGGGCGCTCCAGGTGCTGGGCGCGAGCGCCGGGGCGGCGGCGCTCGCGGCGCGAAGCCTGGACGCGGACCAGGACGGCAGGATCACGGAGGACGAGGCGGTGTCGGCGTTCGCCGACTACTTCACGGTGTTCGCCCCGGACGCGTAGGACCACGGGGGGTGCGGGGCCCGCCCCGCACCCCCCGCAGCCCGTCAGGCGAACTGCTCACGCAAGCGGTACTTCAGCACCTTCCGCAGGGCCTCGTTGCGCGGCAGCGCCGCCACCACCTCCAGCCGCTCCGGCAGCTTGTGCACGGAGAGCCCCTCGGTCCGCAGATACCCCGTGACCTGCGCCAACGTCAGCGGCGCGGCGTCCGCCGGCTGCTCCACGACCGCGCAGACCAGCTCGCCACGCTCCGGGTCCGGGAGCCCGATCACCGCCGCGTCCCCGACGTCCGGGTGCCGGTGCAGCAGGTCCTCTATCTCCTTGGCGGAGATGTTCTCGCCCTTGCGGATGATGATGTCCTTCAGCCGCCCGGTGAGCACCAGATGCCCGCTCTCCCTGACGTGGCCGACATCGCCGGTGATCAGGAAGCCCTCCGCGTCGAACGCCGCCGCGGACGCCGCCGGGTCCAGATAGCCCGAGCAGACGGCCGCCCCGCGCAACCGCACCTCGCCGTCCGTGCCGCAGGGCAGCGGCTTGCCGTCCTCGTCGGTGATCCGGATCTCCATGCCCGCGGGCGGACGCCCCTCCGTCTCGGCGAGGTGTTCCACCGTGTCGTCGGGGGCGCCCATCGTGATCATGGGGACCTCGGTCATCCCGTATCCGTGGGTGAGCTGGACGCCCATCTCCCGTACCGCCGCGTGGTAGATCTCCGGCGGCTTCGGGGCCCCGCCACCCGCCAGCAGCCGCAGGGTGGGGATCAGTCTGCGGTCCGGGTCCTTGCGCTGCTCGGTCAGGAACATCGAGTAGAACGCCGTGGAGCCGCCCGCGACCGTCACCCCGTGCCGCCGGTAGCCCTCCAGCGCGTCCGGCATCGCGAAGTGTTCGAAGAGGACCGCCGGGAAGCCGTACAGGAGCAGCATCACCGAGTAGTCGGGGCCGGCCACATGGGCGAAGGGGAAGGCCATCGAGCCGATGTCGTCGGCCGACAGATGCAGCGCGTGGGCCAGGCAGGAGCCACCCGCGATCAGGCTGCGGTCGGTGTGCAGCACCCCCTTCGGGTCGGAGGTGGTGCCCGAGGTCCAGTAGATCCAGCGCACCGCCGTGCCGTCCGAGGGGGGTGGCGGGAGCGCCGACGGATCGCCGTCCGGCAGCGAGGCGTACGCCTCGAACACCGTCACCGGCCGGTCCGTCGCCAGGCGTCCGGCCATCGCCGTGTGGTCGAAGCCGCGCCAGGTGCCCGGTACGGCGAAGAACTCCGCCTTCGACTCGCGCAGCGCGAACCCCACCTCGCGGTCCCGGTAGAACGGGATGACCGGCGACTGCACGGCCCCGATCCGGGTCAGCGCGAACGACAGCAGCACCGTTTCGATCCGGGTCGGCAGCTGCCAGGCGACGACGCCGCCAGGGCGCACGCCCATCTCCCACAGCCCGGCCGCGACCCGCTCGCCGCGGGTGCGCAGCTCGCCGAAGGTCAGGGTGCGGTCGTCCTGGATCAGGAACGGGCGGTCCGGGGTCAGGCCGGCCCGGCGTTCGACGAGTTCCCAGAAGGTGCCCGATGCACCCAGGGCGTGCGCGGTCTCGGTCACGGCGAACCCCTCACAGCTGACGGACAGTCAGATAGTGCGGAGAGCGTAGAGCGCCGCGCCTTGTCGGTCCAGGGGTGCGGGGCTAGCCTGAGGGCGACGTCAATCTGACGGGTCATCAGAAAAGCGTGCGCCGAAGGGGACACCATGACGGAACTGCCTCGGATCGTCAGCGTCGACGACCATGTGATCGAGCCGCCGCACCTCTTCTCGACCTGGCTGCCCGCCAAGTACCGCGAGCGCGGTCCGCAGCCGCTCACCGCGGGCATCGGAGAGCTGGCGTACACGGGCGGCAAGTACGTGATCACGATGGACCCGGACGGCCCGCCGACCGACTGGTGGATCTACGAGGACCTGAAGTTCCCGTACAAGCGCAACATCGCCGCCGTCGGTTTCGACCGCGACGACATGACGCTGGAGGGGATCACCCGGGCGGAGATGCGGCCCGGCTGCTGGGACCCCGCCGAGCGGCTCAAGGACATGGACCTCAACCACGTCGAGGCGAGCCTCTGCTTCCCCACCTTTCCGCGCTTCTGCGGCCAGACCTTCGCCGAGGCGCACGACAAGGAGGTCGCGCTCGCCTGCGTCCGCGCCTACAACGACTGGATGGTGGAGGAGTGGTGCGGCGACAGCGGCGGCCGGCTGATCCCGCTCTGCATCATCCCGCTCTGGGACATCGACCTGGCCGTCGCGGAGATCGGGCGGAACGCGGCGCGCGGGGTGCGGGCGGTGACCTTCTCGGAGATCCCCACCTACCTCGGGCTGCCGTCGATCCACACCGGCTACTGGGACCCGTTCTTCGCCGCCTGCCAGGAGACCGGCACGGTCGTGAACATGCACATCGGGTCCAGCTCGCAGATGCCCGCCGCGTCACCGGACGCCCCGCCCGCCGTACAGGCCAGCCTCTCCTTCAACAACGCCATGGCCTCGATGATGGACTTCCTGTTCAGCGGGGTCCTGGTGAAGTTCCCCCGGCTGAAACTGGCGTACAGCGAGGGCCAGATGGGCTGGATCCCGTACGCCCTGGAGCGCGCCGACGACGTCTGGGAGGAGCACCGGGCCTGGGGCGGGGTGCGCGATCTGATCCCCGAGCCGCCGTCCACGTACTACTACCGGCAGATGTTCTGCTGCTTCTTCCGCGACAAGCACGGCGTCGCCTCGCTCGACGTCGTCGGACGGGA
The DNA here is from genome assembly GCF_045162475.1 of Streptomyces sp. NBC_00984. Taxonomy (NCBI): domain Bacteria; kingdom Bacillati; phylum Actinomycetota; class Actinomycetes; order Kitasatosporales; family Streptomycetaceae; genus Streptomyces; species Streptomyces sp. NBC_00984. Next base: position 3,919,804 of record NZ_CP108734.1, on the reverse strand, counting down.
CAACGCCACCTTCGAGACCGACTACCCGCACGTCGACTCGACCTTCCCGCACACCAGGGAGGTCGCCCTCGACCACGTCAAGGGGCTGGACGACGAGACCGTCTACAAACTGATGCGCGGAAACGCGATCCGGATGCTCGGTCTGGACCTGGACCGGGACCGCGAGAAGTAGGCGCGCGATGGACCTCGCGTACACGGAGGAGGAAGAGGAGTTCCGGGCGCGGCTGCGCGAGTGGCTGGCCGCCGTGCTCCCCCGACTGCCCGCGAAGCCCGGCCCCGACGACTGGCCGGGGCGCCGCGCGTACGACACGGCCTGGCAGCGGATGCTGTACGACGCGGGCTACGCGGGTCTGCACTGGCCCGTCGACGCGGGCGGCCGGGGCGCGACCCCGACCCAGTACCTGATCTTCCTGGAGGAGACGGAGCGGGCCGGGGCCCCGTACGTCGGCGCGAACTTCGTCGGGCTGCTGCACGCCGGCCCGACGATCGCCGCCGAGGGCACCACGGAGCAGCGGGCCCGCTGGCTGCCGCCGGTGCTGCGCGGCGACGAGATCTGGTGCCAGGGGTTCAGCGAGCCCGGAGCCGGTTCGGACCTCGCCGCGCTGCGGACCAGGGGGGTGCGCGACGGCGACCACTACGTGGTGAGCGGCAGCAAGATCTGGACCTCGCACGCGGAGGTCGCCGACTGGTGCGAGCTGCTGGTGCGTACGGACCCGGCGGCGCCCAAGCACCGGGGGATCAGCTGGCTCGCGATGGAGATGGACGCGCCCGGGGTCACCGTCCGCCCGCTGCGCACCCTCGCCGGATCCACCGAGTTCGCCGAGATGTTCCTCGACGAGGTCCGGGTGCCGGTCTCCCACCGCGTCGGCGCGGAGAACGACGGCTGGCGGGTCACCATGGTCACCCTCTCCTTCGAGCGCGGAACGGCGTTCGTCGGCGAGGTCGTCGCCTGCCGCCGCACCCTGGCGGCACTGGCGGCCGAGGCCCGGCGCGGCGGACGCTGGGACGACCCGGTCCTGCGCCGCAGGCTGGGCAGGCTGAACGCCGAATTCCGGGCGCTGTGGCGGCTCACCCAGTGGAACGTCAGCGAGGCGCAGAGCACCGGCGGTGTCCCCGGGACCGGGGGCTCGGTCTTCAAGCTGCGGTACTCGCACGCCCGCCAGGAGCTGTACGAGGCGGCTGCCGAGGTGCTCGGCGCGGACAGTGCGGATCTGGACCGGGAGTGGGTGCTGGACCGGCTCTCCTCGCTCTCTTACACCATCGCGGCCGGCACCTCGCAGATCCAGCGGAACCTCGTCGCCGAGCGGATTCTCGGCCTGCCGAAGGGGCGGTGAGCGGACTGTGGACTTCCAGCTCTCGGACGACCAGCGGGCCCTGCGGGCGGGGGTGCGGGAACTCCTCGCCGGACGCTTCGGCAGGGACCGGATGCGGGCCGCGCTCGACGCCGGTACCGGTATCGACCGGGCGCTGTGGCGGGAGCTCGGCGAGGCCGGGTTCTTCGCGCTGCGGCTGCCGGAGGCGGAGGGGGGTGTCGGCCTGGGGCTGCCCGAATCGGCCCTCCTCTTCGAGGAGGTGGGGCGCTCGCTGCTGCCGGGGCCACTGATCGCCACCCATCTCGCGGCCGGTCCGGTGAAGGGCGCGGCGCAGGGCGAGGCGGTGGTCGCCGTGCTCGACCCGGGGCAGCCGGTGGCACACCTGGGGGAGGCGGACGCGCTGCTCGTCCTAGGCCCCGGGGGCGCGCCGCGGGTGTCCGGCGGCGCGCTGCGGGACGCCGCGCGGGTACGGGACACGGCCGACTCCGTACGTTCGGTCGACCCGTTCACGCCGCTGTGGCGGATCGCGGGCCCCGTGGAGGCCGGCGAGCCGCTGCCCGGGGGCGAGCGGCTGCGCGACGAGGGGGCCCTGCTCGCCGCCGCCGAACAGCTCGGCAGTGCCGCCCGGACGACCGAGATGGCCGTCCAACACGCCGGTACGCGCGAACAGTTCGGATCGCCGATCGGATCCTTCCAGGCGGTCAAACACCTGTGCGCCGGGATGCTGGTCCGCGCCGAGCTGGCCCGCTGCGCCGTGTACGCGGCGGCCGTCACCGCGGACCCGGTCGAGATCGCGGGCGCCAAGCTGCTCGCCGACGACGCGGCGGTCCGCAACGCGCGGGACTGCCTCCAGGTGCACGGCGGCATGGGCTTCACCTGGGAATCAGATGTTCACCTGCACCTCAAACGGGCCTGGCTGCGGTCCGGGCAGTGGCTGACGGCGGCGGCGGCCGAGGAGGTGCTTGCGGGGGACCTGTGCTGAAGCCGGACGGGTTCCGTGCAGGCTTCGGGCGCCCGGAAGCGGACGAATGCCTGGTGCATGAATGTGACAGCCAGAGGTGGGAGCCTCACACTGCGGAGTTACACAGTGCAGTCGGCGGGCGCGGGCTCCGGCCCGCGCCCTTTCCGTCCTCCGTCACGGGGCGGAGTCGGCGCCGGGCTCGGGTACGCTCCGTTGGATGCGACAGGAACTGGAACCGGGCGATCCGGGTGTTGCCCGTGCGGCGACTCCGGACCGGAAGAGGTGCCCTGCTCGCGTTCCAGGCAGAAGCGCCGGGCGTGCCCGGGAGGCGGCTCCCGCGGCCTCGACGCGCCTCTGTTCGACTTCCCGCAGCGCGCGTCGCACAGTATGCACTACGCGTACTCCTTCGCGCTGGAATATGCCCGAAGCGCTTGTTGCGGTGACTGTACGTCAACCATGCTGTCTCGCAGGGGAATCACGTTCCGTGACCCTGAGGAGGCGCGAGGCGATGTGTCCGCCGGTTCGGATGGTGTGAGCGGTGCAGGTGCTTCAGGTTCAGCTGGAGGTCGGGCCGGATCCCGCGGAGGTCGGGCGGGCCCGTAGATGGGCCCGGTCGAGACTGGTCGGGTCCGGGATAAGGGACGACGAGCCGCTGGCCGAGACGCTCATCCTGCTGATCTCGGAGCTGGTCACCAACGCGGTGGTGCACACCGGGTGTCCGGCCGTGCTGCGCATGCTGTTCGGCCTGACGGGCACGGCCGGTGCGGCCGGGACCGTCCGGGTCGAGGTGGCCGACACCAGCTGTCGCCCGCCGCAGCAGCGCCACGCGGCGGGCGAGGACACCAACGGCCGGGGCCTGGAGCTGGTCGACGGCCTCGCCGACCGCTGGGGCTGGCAGCCCGAGGGTGCGGGCAAGCGCATCTGGTGCGAGGTCGACCGGGGTGCGCCGCTGATCCAGCGGCCACTGCACTCCGGTGCGAAGGGCGCGAAGGACGCGGACCGCGATGCGCGCAAGGCGTCGCAGGTCGCCACGAATCTTGCATAAAGGTTAAAGCAGTTGTTCCGGGCCGCTGTGTGGCGCCGGCCGGTCCCCTCGGGGACGGCCGGTCAGAGGATGGCGACCGGTGCGACCGGGGTGCCGGTCGCACCGACGAACGGTTCCGGCATCGCGGAGAGCAGGAAGGCGTACCGCTTCTCCTGCGCACAGGCTGTGGACAGTGCTTCCAGGTTCCAGTTCTGGCCCTGCGGCATGCCCATCTCGACCAGGTCCAGCGCGTGCACCCCCAGCCACAGGTCGTCGATCTCCGGCGGGAAGATCTCGAAGGTCAGGGTGTCATTGGCGACCGCCGCCACATCGCGCGCGCGGAACCACTCGGGCGTCCGGATCGACAGGCCGGGCGAGGGATAGCCGTACGCCTGCTTGTCGCCCGCCAGATAGACCTGCACCTGCCCGGTCCGTACGAGCACGATGTCTCCGGACCGGACCCGCACCCCCGCCAGCTCCTCGGCCGCGTCCAGGTCCTCGGGGGTGACGGCGTGGTCGCCGGGCAGCCGGTCCGTGCCGAGGGCGCGCGCCACATCGAGCAGCACCCCGCGCGAGACGATGTGCGGCGCCTTGTCGATCCCGCTGAACCGGGCGCCGTCGTGTGCGGTGATCGTCGCGGCCGGGCGGCCGTTGTAGATCTTCCCCGAGTGCGAGGCATGGGTGAGGGCGTCCCAGTGGGTGGCCGTCTGCAGGCTCAGGACCGCCGTGTCGTCGCTGGTGGCGACGGTGCCGGGGCCGAAGAGCTCCTGGTTGATCTGGACCATGGTGTGCAGCGGATTGATCCGCCCGGGGATCAGCCCGCTCTGTACGCCGTCCTGCTGGAGGGGGAGCGCGAGCGGGATCCGCAGACCGGTGCGGACGGTGGCCGCGGCCTCGCGCACCACGGCGTCGGTGATCAGGTTGAGCGTCCCGATCTCGTCGTCGGCGCCCCAGCGGCCCCAGTTGTTGACCCGCTTCGCGATGTCGTGGAACTCGGCCGGCAGTGACATGGCGCCTCCTGGGGCTTGTGCTCGTGGACCTGATGGCCCATAAAATCTAACGGTCCGTCAGAAACCGCGGGAAGGGGCCGGGCATGGGGAACTTCTTGGCAGGCAAGGTGGTGGCCGTGACGGGTGCCGGTCGCGGCATCGGGCGGGCGGTCGCGCTCGCGGCGGCGGCCGAGGGGGCGAGGGTCGTCGTCAACGACTACGGCGTCTCCATCGAGGGCGGCGAGCCGAGCAGCGAGGTGGCCGAGTCGGTCGTCAAGGAGATCGGGGCGGCGGGCGGCGAGGCGGTGGCGGTCGCCGACGACATCTCCACGATGGCGGGCGGCCAGCGCATCGTGGACACGGCGCTCGCGCGGTTCGGGCGGATCGACGGGGTCGTCTGCGTGGCCGGGATCCTGCGGGAACGGATGCTGTTCAACATGTCCGAGGAGGAGTGGGACCCGGTGGTCGCCACCCACCTCAAGGGCACCTTCACCGTCTTCCGGGCCGCCTCGGCGGTGATGCGCAAGCAGGAGGGCGGCGGCACCCTGATCGGCTTCACCAGCGGCAACCACCAGGGCAGCGTCGCCCAGGCCAACTACAGCGCCGCGAAGGGCGGGATCATCTCGCTGGTGCGGAGCGCGGCGCTCGGCCTGCACAAGTACGGCGTCACGGCCAACGCCGTCGCCCCGGTCGCCCGGACCCGGATGTCCGCCAACGTCCCCATGGAACTCAAGGAGATCGGCGAGCCGGAGGACGTTGCCGCGCTCGTCGTCTACCTGCTCAGTGAACGGGCCCGCCAGGAGAAGATCACCGGCCAGGTGTACACGGTCGCGGGGCCGAAGATCGCGGTCTGGGCCCAGCCGAGGGAACTGAGGGCCGGTTACGTGGAGGGGGCCTGGACCCCGGAGCGGATCGCGGACTTCCTGCCGGGGACGGTGGGCACGGACCCGATGCCGATGCTGGCGCGACTGGAGGAGATGGCCGCGGCGGCCGCGGCGAAGGCGCGGCCGAACGCATGAGCCCCGCCCGCCGGGGCTCCGCCCCGGACGGGCTCGATGGTGAGCGGCAACAGTCAGGAGGCACCGTGGACTTCAGCTTCGGCCCCGACGACACCGCGTTCCGCGAGGAAGCCCGTGCCTGGCTGGAAGCGCACCTCGTCGGGGCGTACGCGGCGGCGGCCGGCACCGGCGGCCCCGGCAGCGAGCACGAGGGCGTCGCGATCCGCCGGGAATGGGAGCGCGAGCTCGGCCGCGACGGCTGGATCGGCCTCGGCTGGGAGAACCGCGGCGCCGGCCACGGCAACCGCCGCGCGAGCCTTACCCAGCAGGTCGTCTGGGCCGAGGAGTACGCCCGCGCCGACGCCCCCGCCCGGGTCGGCCACATCGGCGAGAACCTTCTCGCCCCGACCCTGATCGCCTACGGCAGCGAGGCACAGCAACGGCGCTTCCTGCCCGCCGTGGCACGCGGCGACGCGCTCTGGTGCCAGGGATACAGCGAGCCGGACGCCGGATCGGACCTCGCCGCGGTGCGCACGGCCGCGGTGCCCGACCGGAGCCGCGGCGGCCACCGGGTGACCGGGCAGAAGATCTGGACGTCCCTGGCGAGGGAGGCCGACTGGTGCTTCGTGCTGGCCCGCACGGAGCCCGGTTCCCGCCGCCACCACGGCCTGTCGTTCCTGCTGGTGCCGATGGACCAGCCCGGCAGGATCGAGGTGCGGCCGATCCGTCAGATGTCGGGGACCAGCGAGTTCAACGAGGTCTTCTTCGACGGGGCGCACGCCGAGGAGTGCGTCGGCGGCGAGGGCAACGGCTGGACGGTCGCCATGGGCCTGCTGGCCCTGGAGCGCGGCGTCTCCACGCTCGTCCAGCAGATCGGCTTCGCCGCCGAACTGGGCCGGGTGGTCCGCGCGGCCGTCGACAGCGGCTCCGTCACCGACCCGGTCCTGCGCGAACGCCTCGTACGGCAGTGGGCCCAGCTGCGGACCATGCGCTGGAACGCCCTGCGCACCCTCGGCTCCACGGGCGACCCCGGCGCGCCCAGTGTGGCGAAACTGCTCTGGGGCGGCTGGCACCAGCGCCTGGGCGAGCTGGCCGTGCAGGTCAGGGGCGCGGCGGCGGCCGTCGGCCCGGACGACTGGTCGGCGAAGGCACCGTACGGACTCGACGAGGCACAGCGCCTGTTCCTGTTCACCCGGTCCGACACCGTCTACGGCGGCTCGGACGAGATCCAGCGGAACATCATCGCCGAGCGGGTGCTCGGCCTACCGAGGGAGCCGAGATGAGAGGCGTCGTCTTCGACGGCAAGCGGACCGAGGCCGTCGACGATCTGGAGATACGCGATCCGGGTCCCGGCGAGGTGCTGGTGGCGGTGGCCGCGGCCGGGCTGTGCCACAGCGACCTCTCGGTGATCGACGGGACGATCCCGTTCCCGGCGCCGGTGGTGCTCGGGCACGAGGGCGCGGGCGTGGTCGAGGCGGTCGGCGCGGGCGTCGCCCATGTGGCGCCCGGCGACCACGTATCGCTGTCCACGCTGGCCAACTGCGGGGCGTGCGCCCAGTGCGACCGGGGGCGCCCGACCATGTGCCGCAAGGCGATCGGGCGGCCGGGGCAGCCGTTCGCACGGCGCGGGAAGCCGTATTACCAGTTCGCGTCCAACTCCGCCTTCGCCGAACGGACCCTGGTCAAGGCCGTGCAGGCGGTGAAGATCCCGGCGGACATCCCGCTGACCTCCGCGGCCCTGATCGGCTGCGGGGTGCTGACGGGCGTCGGAGCCGTGCTCAACCGGGCGAAGGTCGACCGGGGCGACACGGTCGTGGTGATCGGCACCGGCGGCATCGGGCTCAACGTGATCCAGGGTGCCCGGATCGCGGGCGCGCTGACGATCGTCGCCGTCGACGCCAACCCGGCGAAGGAGGCGGCGGCCCGGCGGTTCGGCGCGACGCACTTCCTGACGTCGGCGGACGGCGTGCGGGAGATCCTGCCGAGCGGCGCCGACCACGCCTTCGAGTGCGTGGGCCGTACGGAGCTGATCCGTACCGCGATCGACCTGCTGGACCGGCACGGCCAGGCGATCCTGCTGGGCGTCCCGGCGGCGACGGTGGAGGCGTCGTTCCTCGTCTCGTCGCTGTTCCTGGACAAGTCGATCCTGGGCTGCCGGTACGGCTCCTCGCGCCCGCAGCGGGACATCGCGCTCTACGCGGAGCTGTACCGGGAGGGCCGGCTGCTCCTGGACGAGCTCGTCACCACCACCTACCCGGTGGAGGACTTCGCCAAGGCGGCGGACGACGCGCACCACGGCCGGGTGGCACGGGGCGTGCTGGTGTTCTGACCTTCCGGACGCGCAGCCTCTCAGACCCTCCCGGCGCGGAAGGTGCGCCGGTACACCGTGGGGGACACCCCCAGCGCCGCCTGGAGATGCTGCCGCAGCGACGTGGGCGTCCCGAAACCCGCCTCCCGTGCCACCTGGTCGATCGACAGGTCCGTCGACTCCAGCAGGTGCCGGGCCCGTTCGACCCGCTGCCGGGTCAGCCACTGGACGGGACTGACCCCGACCTCCTCCCGGAACCGGCGGGTGAAGGTCCGCACGCTCATCGACTCCTGCTGTGCCATGTCGCGCAGCAGGATCGGTCGTTCCAGCCGCCCGAGCGCCCAGGTGCGCGCGGTGGTCGTGGTCGCGAACCGGTTCTCGGGCACCGGGCGTTGGATGTACTGCGCCTGCCCGCCGTCCCGGTGCGGGGGCACGACCGTGCGGCGGGCGACGTCGTTGGCGACGGCGGTGCCGTGGTCGCGGCGCACGATGTGCAGGCAGAGGTCGATCCCGGCGGCGACCCCGGCGGAGGTCAGGACGTCCCCGTCGTCGATGAACAGGACGTCCGGGTCGACCCGGACCCCGGGGAAGAGCTGCTGGAAGTGGTCGGCGTGCCACCAGTGGGTGGTGGCGGGGCGCCCGTCGAGATATCCGGCGGCGGCCAGCACATAGCTGCCCGTGCAGATCGAGACCATCCGGGTCCCCGGCCTGATGTGGGCGAACGCGGCGGCCAGCTCCTCGGTGAGCCTGCCCTCCGAGTGGACCGGGCCGAGTTCGTAACTGGCGGGAATCACCACCGTGTCGGCGGTGGCCAGGGCCTCGGGCCCGCGCTCGACGGTGATCGTGAAGTCCGCGTCGGTACGGACCGGGCCCGGCGGGCGGACGGAACAGGTCACGACTTCGTACAGACTGCGGCCCTCGTTGTGCGGCTCGATGCCGAACGCGCGGCCGAAGATCCGCTGGGGGATGCCCAGTTCGAAGGGGAGCAGCCCGTCGAGGGCCAGGACGGCGATTCGGTGCGGCATTGGCGGACTCCCTTCACCCCTAGTGGTATAGACCTCAAGCCTGATACATGTCACTCCTGTGAAGGAAAAGTCAGCGGAGCACCCGCGCATTCCCGCCGTCGAACGCGATGGTGTGCAGCCCCTTTTGTCCGGTTCCCCCGGTTTGGGTGCGAGGGGTGGCGGCCTGGGCGGCGGCTCGGGCGACGGCCTGGGCGATGGCCGGTCGGAAGGGGTCTGGAACCGTAACTTCCGGCTCTTCTTCGTCGCCCGCACCGCCGCGCTCTTCGGTGACGGCATGATCCCGGTGGCGCTCACCGCGGGACTGCTGGGGGCCGGCCGGCCGCACTCCTCGGTGGGCTTCGCGCTCGCGGCCTGGATGGGGCCGCTGGCGCTCTTCGTGCTCTTCGGCGGCGTACTGGCGGACCGGTTCACCCCCCGCCGGATGATGATCATCGCGGATGCGCTGCGGCTGGTCGGGGCCTCGGTGCTGGCGTTCTCCTTCGCCACCGGGAACCCGCCGCTGTGGGTGGTGTACACGCTCAGTTCGGTGGCCGGGGTGGGCGCCGCGCTCTTCCAGCCGGGCGTCGCCTCGACCGTGCCCCGGGTGGCCTCGGACGTGCAGCGGGGCAACGCGGTGCTGAGGGTCTCCGAGGCGCTGATGACCATGGCGGGCCCGGCCTTCGCGGGCATGCTCGTCGGGCTGGCCAGCGCCGGGGCGGTCTACGCGGCGAACGCGTCGACGTTCCTGGTCTCCGGCCTCTGCCTGTTCCTGCTCCGGCTCGCCCCGGCCCCGTCGGACGACGCGCAGCGCGGCGGCTTCGTCGCCGAACTGGTCGACGGCTGGCGGGAGTTCCGGGCCCGCAGCTGGCTGTGGGGGGTGATCGCGATCTGGACGGTGTACGGCTTCATGGTGCTCGGCCCGATGCTGCCGCTCACCGCGGTCGAGGTCACCGAGGCGCACGGCTCGGGGACGTACGGCGTGATGATGGCGGTGAACGGCGCGGGCAGCGTCGTCGGCGGGCTGCTCGCCCTGCGCCTGAGGCCCCGCCGCCCGCTCGCGGCCGGGGCCGTCGCGCTGACCGGGGTCTGTGTGAACCTGCTGGTGCTGGGCCTCGGGCTGCCGGTGCCCGCGCTCGGGGCGGGGCAGTTCGTGGCGGGTGCGGCGTTCGCGTTCTGGCTGGTGATGTGGTCGACGACGGTCCAGACCCATGTGCCGCCCGAGGCGTTGAACCGCCTGCACGCGTACGACGTGGCGGGCTCGTTGCTGATGCTGGCGGCGGGCCGGGCGCTGGCGGGACCGGTCGCGGACCAGGTGGGGGCGCCCGAGGTGCTGCTGGCCGGAGCGGTGATCAACATGGTGGTGGTGGCGGTACTGCTGGTGGCCCGGCCGATCAGCCGGCTGGAGCGGATCGCGTGACCGGGGGCGGGGGGCCGGTGGCCGCGCCCCGGACGGGCCCGCGCGCACGCGCGGTCGCGGCCGGGGCCGCCGTGCTGACCGTACTCGCCGGGCTCGGGGTCAGGGCGTTCACGGACGGCGACCTCGCCAAGTACGCCGGGGACGCGCTCTACACGGTGCTGGTCTGCGCCCTGGTCGCCGTGATCGCGCCCGGTGCGCGGCCGGTCGTCACGGCCGGGGCGGGGCTGGCGTTCAGCTGGGCGGTGGAGCTGCTGCAACTGACCGGGGTGCCCGCGGAGCTCTCCCGGCACAGCACGGTGGCGCGACTGGTGCTCGGCTCGACCTTCAACGCACCCGATCTGCTCTGGTACGCGGTGGGGGCGGGGTTCGCCTGGGCGGTGACGGCCCTGGTCACTTCTTCCGGCTGCGTTCCTCGGACTTCTGCATCTCGATGACCTCGAAGACATGGGCGCTGGTCTGCCTGCGCACACTGCCCGCGACCAGCAGCCCCGCACCGAGGACGGACAGGGGCGCGGAGATGCCCAGGACGGTCAGCTGCTTCGGTACGTCGCTCTCCACCTCGCACACCGACGACATGCCGCGGTAGCAGTACATGCCCTGCTGGTCCGCCAGCAGGAAGCCCAGCCAGACCCACAGGGCGCAGGCGATGAGCAGCAGTACGGCGCCCCAGGTCTGCATCAGCGCGGAGCGGTGGTGGAAGTGCTGGCGTGCTGCCCACTGCATGGAATCCCCCGGATCGGTGCGAGACGAGGCCGGCGGGCCCGGCCCGTCGGCCGACTGGCGATCGTACGCGCACACCGGCCCGCCCGTCCGGACCGCGGGGCGACGATCCCGGTGGCCCGATCCCTGCGAAGGGTGTCCCTCGGGCCACTCGTGGGGAGAAGTGCCGCGGCCCGATGCTGAATGACGTGACCCAGACAACCGAAAGCGCCGCCCGGGACGACGACCGGCAGGCCACCCCCGCACCCCCCGGCCGCCCCTCCCGCCGACGTGTTCACCGCGCCTGGACCGTCGCCGTCGTCACCTTCGTGACGATCATCGGCGGCGCCGCCTTCAACTCCCTCCCCGGCCTCCTCATCGACCCGCTCAACACAGAGTTCGGCTGGTCGCGCGGGGAGATCGGACTCGCCGTCTCCATCGACATGGCGCTGTACGGGCTCACCGCACCGTTCGCCGCCGCGCTGATGGACCGCTTCGGCATCCGCCGGGTCGTCGTCGTCGCCCTCAGCACCGTGGCGGCCGGGGCGCTGGCCAGCGTATGGATGACGGCCTCCTGGCAGCTGATGATCTACTGGGGCCTGCTCGTCGGCCTCGGTACCGGCTCGATGGCGCTGGCGTTCTCCGCCACGGTCACCAACCGTTGGTTCGTGGCCCGGCGCGGCCTGGTCACCGGCATCCTCACCGCGGCGGGCGCCTCCGGGCAGCTGGTCTTCCTGCCGCTGTGCGCCTGGATCGTCGAGGAACACGGCTGGCGCCCGGCCTCGGTCACGGTGGCGCTCGCGGCCCTGGTCGTCGTCCCGTTCGTCTGGTTCCTGCTCCGCGACCACCCGGCCGACGTGGGCCTCGCCCCGTACGGCGGCACCTACGCGGAGAAGCCCGCACCCGCGCGCGGGGCGGCGCGGCGGACCGTACACGTACTGATCGACGCGGCGCGCACCGGACCCTTCTGGCTGCTGGCCGGTACGTTCGCGATCTGCGGGGCCTCGACCAACGGTCTGATCCGTACGCACTTCGTGCCCTCGGCCCACGACCACGGCATGCCCATCACCGCCGCGGCCTCGCTGCTCGCCGTCATCGGGGTCTTCGACATCATCGGCACCGTCTTCTCCGGCTGGCTCACCGACCGCTTCGACGCCCGGCGGCTCCTCGCCGTCTACTACGCGCTGCGCGGCGTCTCGCTGCTCTTCCTGCCGATGCTGATGGCGCCGTCGGTGCATCCGCCGATGGTGTTCTTCATCGTCTTCTACGGCCTGGACTGGGTCGCCACCGTCCCGCCGACGCTGGCCCTGTGCCGTGAGCAGTACGGGGAGGACAGCGCCATCGTCTTCGGCTGGGTGCTGGCCTCCCATCAGGTGGGGGCGGCGCTGGTGGCGTTCCTGGGCGGAGTGGCGCGCGATGTGTTCGGCTCGTACGACATGGTCTGGTACGCGTCGGGGGCGCTGTGCGCGACGGCGGCGCTGATGGCGCTGGTGATCCGCCGGGTCCGGGAACCCTCGGACGCCGCCGTCGGGCTCGGCTGACGGCGGGCTTTTCAGGCCGCCGGGCCGTGCGCGGCGGAGAGGCGCTCGGCGACGGCCAGGAAGACGTGGAGGTTCGCGATGTCGCTGACCGCGACGCCGCACCAGAGGCCGGAGCCGCCGGTCCTCATGACCCGGACCCGGCCCGCCACGACCTGGATCTCCTGGACCTCGGACCAGGAGAGGTCGCCCTTCCCCCTGGCGGTCAGGCCGGTCCGGGAGAGCGAGAGGTCCCCGAAGTCGGCCGGCCCGCCGTCCAGGACCGATTCCAGGACCGCCGGTCCCTGGGCGCGGAGAATGGCCTGCTGCATATGGGGCCCCCAGGTCTCGGGGCCTTCGTAGAAGTGCGTGATCCTCGCACTGGCACGGCCCGGACCCACCGCGGAGTAGGCGTACTCGGTGGGTCCGGGGATGCCGTTGATGATCATCTGGGTGATGTCCTGGTAGAGCCGCACGGAATCCCAGCGGATGACGACCACGCCGTCGCCGGACTGCGGGTGCACGATCATTCCGTTCTCGAACAGGTGGAGACGCTTGGCGGCCTGTTTTCGGCTGAAGTCCGGATTCCGGCGCAGCCACCAGAAGAACAGCAGGCCGGGTATCACGAGGATCGCCAGCAGGTAGAGCGTCGTGAAGATATAGAGGGCGAAGAGCAGTCTGTTCAGGCGCTTGGGGGCGAACGTGCCCTCCAGCGCGCCGAGTCGGTGGGTGGAGGCCAGTTCGGCGGCCTCCGCGGGCAGGGCGTTCGGTGCTGCTGCCATGGACTTTCTCCCTCGTGTGTACGCCGGACGCGGACGCGGTCCGGCCGTTTTCACGGCCGGACCGCGTGCGGGGTGCGCGGGTCATCCCCTCGTCCGCGCGATCAGCCGGGCGAGCAGCCGGGTACGGGGGACCATCTGCCCGACCGCGACATGCTCGCTGTCCGCGTGGGCGCCGCTGCCGACGGCACCGAGGCCGTCCAGCGTCGGGACGCCCGCGCCCGCGGTGTAGTTGCCGTCCGACGCGCCGCCCACGGCCACGCCCCGCAGTGGTTCCTGCCCCAGCTCCGAGGCGATCTCGCGGGCGAGGGCGAACAGTTCGGCGGAGGAGCCCGGTTCCATCGGGGGCCGCCTCCTGCCGCCCAGTACGCGCAGCCGTGCCCCGGGTGTCCGGGCGGTCAGCCCCCGCATCAGGACGTCGATCCGGTCCTGCGCCGCCGTGGTGGGCACCCGCACGTCCACCGATACCTTCGCTCGGGCGGGCACGGTGTTGAGGGTGCTGCCGGCCGACAGCAGTGTGGGCGTGACGGTCGGGTTCCCCAGTACCGAACCGGTGGGGCCCATCGAGGCCGCGAGACCGGCGATGGCCAGGACCTGGTGGGCGGCCTCGATCGCCGCGTTGACCCCCTTCTCCGGTTCCTGACCGGCATGGGAGGCCCTGCCGTGCACCTCGACCTCGTACCGCGAAGTGCCCTTGCGGGCGGTCTTGAGGGCGCCCTCCGCATCGGCGGACGCCTCCAGCACGAAGGCCGCCGCGCAGCCGCGCGCGGATTCCTCGATCAGGCCCCTGGAGGTCGGGGAACCGACCTCCTCGTCCCCGTTGACCAGCACGCACACGCCGTCCGGGGACGGCAGGGAGGCCAGCGCGTGGAACATCTGCACCAGACCCGCCTTCATGTCGAGGACCCCGGGGCCCCGGGCCATCCCGTCGGCCACCGACCAGGGATGTGTTTCCAGCGAACCCGTCGGCCACACCGTGTCGTGGTGCCCCACCAGCAGCACCCGCGGTGTGCCGAAGACCCACCGCAGATGGGGCACCCCGTCGACCACGATCGTCTCCGGTGCCCGGCCCAGCAGTCTCTCGCCCTGGGCGCCGACGACCTCGGCGCTGCGGGCCAGCGCCGGGTGGTCGGCCGAGAAGGACTCACAGACCACGAGCTCTTCCAGATCGGCCAGCATCGCGGGCAGCGAGACCGCGGCTCCCGCGGTCACCGGCCCCGCCCGGACTCGGTGGCAGGCAGTAACGACACGTCTCCTCCTGGGAGTTGATAGGGGAAGTTCGTGGGGCGGCACTGCTGTCCGGCCCCGTTCCTCGACGCTAGGGCCGGACAAGGCATTCCACCAGCGACTAGATTGCATGTGAGCCATGCCGGGGAGGAATGTGTTCGAGATCGACGCACTGCGTCTGCTGGTGACGGTGGCCGACACCGGATCGTTCACGAAGGCCGCGGTCCGGCTCGACTACACGCAGTCCGCGGTGTCCCGGCGCATCGCCTCATTGGAGAAACGGGCGGGCGGTCCGCTCTTCGAACGGCTCGCCCGGGGCGTACGGCTGACCCCGGCCGGCCAGGCACTGCACCGGCACGCGGTGGAGGTGCTCGCGCGGCTGGCGAGCGCGGAGCACGAGATGGCCGTGATCCATGCCGGGCGGGGCGGGCGGCTGCGCGTGGGGGCGTTCGCCACGGCCAACATCTCGCTGGTGCCCGCCGCGCTGCGGGCGTTCGTGCGGTCCAGGCCGGAGGTCGAGGTCGTCGCGGCCGAGGGCCGGACCGGTGAGCTGATGCGGCGCCTGGCGGAGGGGGCGCTGGACCTGGCCGTGGTCAGCGACTACCCGTCCGGTCTGCCGTCGGTCGACGCCGTCACGACGGAGGTGCTGCTGGCGGACGAGCTGTTCGTCGTCCTCTCGCGCGACCACCGCCTGGCCGGGGCCGGGACGATCGAGCTGCGCGAACTGCGCGACGAGACCTGGCTCCAGGACGTGTCCGCCGACCGGCCGATGATGCTTGCCGAGGTGTGCGACCGGGCCGGATTCAAGCCGAAGCGGATCACCAGGATCGCCGAGTGGACCGGCAAGTTCGGCTACGCGGCGGCCGGGCTGGGGGTTGCGCTGGTCCCCTCGCTCGCCACCTGGGCGGTCCCCGCCGAACTCGCCGTCTGCCGGCTGGGCGACCTCGCCCCGCGCCGGACCGTACATGTCGCGCTGCCCGCCGCCCCGCTTCCGGCGGCACTGGCGCTGCGGGACCTGCTGCACGAAGCCGTTCCGCGCGACCCCCTCCGCTGAACAGCCGGTCCGCCGGGGCGGTACGGGGCCCAGTCGCGGTGCGCGCTCACCCGTCGAGCGGCCCGAACCGCCCGAACACCCCCCGGTGGAACAGCAGCGGATCGACCCCGTCCGCCGCCGCCCCCAATGCCTCCACCCGGCCGACGACGATCAGATGGTCGCCCCCGGTGTGGACGGCCTGGACGCGGCAGTCGACCCAGGCCGCCACGGAGTCCAGCAGCGGCGACCCGGTCACCGGGGCGGACTCGTACGCCACCCCCGCGAACTTGTCCGCGCCGCTCACCGCGAAGCCCCGGCACAGCGCGCCCTGGTGCGCTCCGAGGATGTTGACGCAGAAGGCCCCGGCGCGCGCGATGCGCGGCCAGGTCGTCGACGTACGGGCGACCATGAACGTGACCAGCGGCGGGTCGAGGGAGAGTGAGGCGAACGACTGGCAGGCGAAGCCCGCCGGGCCCTGCGGGTCGTCCGGGTCGTGCGCGGTGACGACGGTGACGCCGCTGGCGAAGCTCCCCAGCACGCGGCGGAATTCGCCCGGGTCGACGGGCGGCCGCTCATCGGCGGCGACGGCTCGCAGATGCGGGCGCGGCAGCGCATCGACCGGTGCCGGCCCTGCGGTGGTGGCGGCGCCGACGGACCTGAGGTACCGGACGGCGATGGCGGCCATGCCTGCGTGTCCCATCACCCTTCGATTAGAGCTGACGACCCATCAGTTGGGAAGGGGCGGGGACCGGCAGCTTGGACATGCCTGTGCGCGGCAAGGTACATTGCATTGCATGGAACCAGGTGGTCCGAGCAACCGCTCCGCGAGCAAGGCCGAGAGCCAGCTCCGCAAGGGCGTGCTGGAGTACTGCGTACTCGCCCTGATGCGTGACGGGGCGCGGTACGGGGTCGAGCTGCTGCGGGAGCTGGAGGAGACCGGGGCACTGGCGACCAGCCAGGGCACGGTGTATCCCCTGCTGTCGCGGCTGCGACGGGACCAACTCGTCGTCACCACCTGGCAGGAGTCCGCCTCGGGCCCCCCGAGGCGCTACTACGAGCTGACCGAGGCCGGACGCGCCGCGCTCGCGGAGTTCACGGGAACATGGCCCGCTTTCCGGAATGCCGTCGATCACCTTCTTGCGCCGAAGACGCACCCGCAGGTATCTGGAGAGACCGAATGATGAACACCGAGAAGTCGCAGAGTGCCGGGAGCACCGGGAGTGCCGGAAGCGGCGCCGGGAGCGCATTGGTCCGGGACTACCTCGCGGCGGTCGAGCGCGAGGCGTCGGCGCTTCCGGCGGACCGCCGGCAGGAGCTCGTGGCCGATCTCGCCGAGCACATCGAGATCGCGCTCGCCGAGCGGCCCGGCGGCAGTGACCGGGACGTTCTGCGCGAGCTGGGTGACCCGCGCACCATCGCCGCCACCGCGCTCCAGGAGTCCGGGTCCGGCCCCGGGCTCGCTCCCGGTGCCGTCGCCGGTCCGGGTGCCGTCGCCGGTCCCGGCACCGGGGCGGAGGAGACGCCCGCGCGCCGCTCGCCCGCGTGGCTCGTGGTGCTGCTGCCGGTGCTCGCCTTCGGTCTCGGCTACCTCTGGGTGCCGCTCGGCTTCGCACTGAAGGTCGCCGGAGCCGTCGTGCTGTTCAGGTCCCGGCACTGGACGAGGAGCCAGAAGTGGACCGGCTTCGCGCTGACCACGCTGGCACCCTCGCTGATGAACGTCGCCTGGTTCCTCTTCAGCTACCCCAACGATCCGTCGCAGTCCGAGTACTGGACGGCTGTCGCGGCGACGGCCGTCGTGACGCTCGCCGGTGCGGGTTGGCTCTGGCGGGTGCGGAGCAGCGCGGACGCCGTGGCTGCGTAGTCCCGAGTGGGGCTCAGCCGTCCCGGGCAGTGGTCCCGGGCAGGGCCCACCCCTGACGTTCGTCAGGGGTGGGCCCTGCCGTTCGGCCCGGGTCCGCGGCCCCTCGCCGCTTCTAGGTTCACATCCCATGAGACGAGAAACCGGAAGCAGAACCCGGACCGGGCGGCCACTGCTCGCCTGCGTCGTCCTGGCCTCGGGGGCGGCGGCCGTCCTGGCGCTCGCCCCAGGCGGCCTGGGCTCGGCCCGTGCCGTGGAGGTGACGGACGGCGCCTCGGCGTCCCTGTACCGATCGGTGACCGGGGCGGTGGCCGAGGCGCCCTCCTGGACGGGCCCCCTGCTGGAGGCGGCCACCGACGGCACCCTGGTGGTCCTCGGCCTGCTGCTGGTGTGGGCCTGGTGGAGCGCCGTACGCCGCGGGGACACCCGGATGTCCGCAGGCACCGTGCTCACCGGCATCGGCACCGTGGCGGCGTACGCCGTCAGCGAGGCGGCGAAGCTGGTGGTGGACGAGGAACGCCCCTGCCGGGCCCTGCGGGGCATCGCGGAGACGGCCGCCGAGTGCCCGCCGCCGGGCGACTGGTCCTTCCCGAGCAACCACGCCACCCTGGCCGCCGGGCTCGCGGTGGGCCTGGCCGTGCTGCGCCCGCGCCTCGCCGCCGTCACCCTGCCGGTGGCCGTGGCGGCGGCCCTGCTGCGGGTCGTGGTGGGGGCGCACTACCCGCACGACGTGCTGGCCGGCGCGGTTCTCGGGGCCTCGGTGGTGGCGGCCGTGCTGCTCGCGTTCCTGCCGCTCGCCCGGACCGCGGCGTCAGCGCTCGGGAGGCGGCTGCGGGGGCGCGACGATCCCGGCCTCGTGGGCGACGACGGCCGCGGCGGCCCGGTTGTCCACGCCCAGCCGGGCCAGGATGGAGCTCACATGCGCCTTGACCGTCCCTTCCACCAGATGGAGCCGCCGGGCGATCTGGCCGTTGGACAGCCCGCTGCCGAGGAAGGCCAGTACGTCGCGTTCCCGGCCGGTGAGCGCGCCGACCCGTTCCCGGGCGGCGGTGCGGCGGCCGGCCAGGGCGCCCGCGCCCGTCGCCGAGAGATGGGCGACGACCCGCGCCGCGACCTTCGGTGACAGATAGGCGGCCCCGTCGGCCACCGCGCGGACCCCCGCGATCAGCTCCTCGGGCTCGCCCGATTTGATCAGGAAACCGGCGGCGCCGCCTCCGAGCGCCTGGAGGATGTAGTCGTCCTCACCGAAGGTCGTGAGCATCACGACCCCCGTCTCCGGCACGGTGCGCCGGATCTCGGCCGCCGCCTCGATGCCGTTCATCCCGGGCATCCGGATGTCGAGCACGGCGACGGCCGGGCGGTGGCGGCGTACCAGCTCCACGGCGTCGTGTCCGTCGGCGGCCTCGGCGACGACGCCGATGTCCGGATCGGTGGACAGCACGGAGCGCACCCCCGCGCGGATCATCGGCTCGTCGTCGGCGATCAGCACCCGGATCACCGGCCGCTCACCGTTCCTTCCCCGCGTGGCGCACTCATGGGGTCAGGGCCTCCTTGGACATCAGCCGGCCGTCCCGGAAGCAGAGCCGGTAGGCGTCTCCGGACCGGTCGTCGAAGCGGTCCGCCGTCATCGCGTAGTACGCGCATGTGATGCCTGCTCCCCTCGGTTCCCCGGCCACCCCGGGCCGCTGCGTGGTCTCGCGGTCGGGCAGCAGCCGCCGGACCGACTCCCGATCCTGTCCCACCCGCAGCCGGGCGTAGTCGCCCGGGTCCAGTACGGACTGCCGGGCCGAGCGGATGTCCCAGGCCATCAGGGCGGCACTCAGCACCGCCCATGCCACCAGGGGCAGTACGACCGCGAGGGCCAGCGCCCGGCGGGCGCGGCTGCGGGCGTGCCGGTGCTCCGGGGGCAGGGCCGGGGGAGCGGGCCTCGGTGCGGCGGGCGGCCGGTGGGCGGGCGCGGTGTGCGGTATCCGCGCGGTGACCGCGAAGCCGCCCTCGTACGGGCCGTGGGCGAAGGTGCCGCCCGTCAGCCGTACCCGTTCGTCGAGCCCGATCAGTCCCCGCCCGGTCCCCGGGACGTCCTCGGCGCGGGACGGCGCGGGCGCGGGCCCGTTCTCCACCCGGACCGTCGTCTCCCCGGCCGTGTGCGTCACCCGTACGTCCACCCGCGCCCGCGGCGCGTGCTTGGCCGCGTTGGTCAGGGCCTCCTGGACCACCCGGTGGGCGGCCCGCGCGGTCGACGGGGGCATGGTGCCGGCGTCCCCCTCGATCCGCAGGCCGACCGCGAGCCCGGCGGCCGCGGCCTCCTCGACCAGCCGGGGAATGCCGGTGCCGGGCGGCTGCGGAGGCTCGTCGTCCGCCTCCTCGCGCAGCAGGCCGATCACCTCGCCGAGCCGCTCCACCGACGCGGCCGCGCGGGCCCGGATCTCCCCGGCCGCGGCCCGGTGCGCCTCGTCCAGGCCGGGGGCCAGTTTGAGGGCACCGGCCGACAGGGCGATGAGACTGAGGTCGTGCCCGAGGACATCGTGCATGTCCTGGGCGATCCGGGCCCGTTCCCGGGACCGCGCCTGCTCGGCGACGAGCCGCTGTTCGCGCTCCAGCCGGCCCGCCCGTTCCCAGCCCGCCCGGACGAGCTCCTGGTACTGGCGCCAGTAGCGCCCCGCGAACCACGGCAGCATCGCGGCCACCGCCACCACCGCGACGAACCGCCCCGCCATCAGCAGCCAGGAGGGCACCAGTGCCACCGCCACCACGCCGCCGGCCACCACCGCGACGAGCACGAGGACCGTGGGCCCGGTCCTTCCCGGCTCCCGGCCCGCGAAGAACGCCGCCGCGGCGGCGGGCAGGGCCCACCACGGGCTGACCGCGCTCAGCCCGACACAGACCGCCGCACCGACGGCCAGAAGATTCCCCGGCGCGACGACGGCCCGCCGGACCGCACCGCTGATCGTCACTCTGTCCACCCGGACGACCGTACGCAGCCG
Source organism: Streptomyces sp. NBC_00984 (assembly GCF_045162475.1). NCBI lineage: Bacteria > Bacillati > Actinomycetota > Actinomycetes > Kitasatosporales > Streptomycetaceae > Streptomyces > Streptomyces sp. NBC_00984. Next base: position 3,899,693 of record NZ_CP108734.1, on the reverse strand, counting down.
GGGAGCGCCCCGACACTGCCGAAAGTCACCGTTGCCCATTCCCTCGCGCGGGGCGCGTCGGGTCGCCCAGGCCGTGATCCCCCACCTGCGCGCGCGGGGCTCCGGGCGCCTCCTTCGGATCACGTCGATGGGCAGCGGCGGCGGCATGGCCTCCGTCGGGTTCTACGGGGCCGGGAAGGCGGCGCTCGACTCGGTCAGCGAGGCGCCGGCGATGGAGGTCGAGCAGTTCGGGATCAAGGTCACCACCGTGCAGATGGGCGGCTACGCCACGGGCCTGTTCACCGCCGGCACCACGGAGACCGCGCCCGACCCCGCCTACGACGAACTGCGCACCCGGCTCACGGAGATGTGGGGCGCTACTCTGAGTTGCCGGACCGGCTGAGCGGGAGGAGACACCCAATGACCAGTGCGCCCGACTACAGCCAGGGCATCGATTCCGAACGCGCCCTGAAGTTCGCGGTGCAGAGGATCCGCGGGGACCGCGCCCAGATCATCGAAGGGATCATCGAGCCCGTGACGCCGACCTGGGACCACGAACGGGCGGCCCGAGTCGTCCGTCGGCAGATCGAGGACCGCGTGGACGAACTCGGCTGCGTCGAAGGCTCGGGCAATCTGGACCTGCCCGGTTCGTCGAACTGGTACGTCCCCGACATCGCCGTCGTGCCCGAGGGACTGGCGAAGGGAGGCGGAGCCCTTCTCCCCGATCAGACCCTGCTCGTCGTGGAGGTCACGTCGGAGTCGAATGCGGAGACCGACCGTGTCGTGAAGCGGCGACGCTACGCCGAGTACCGCGCCCCGCTGTATCTCCTCGTCGACCGGATCGAGGGCAGCGCGACCCTGTTCTCCGAGCCGGGTCACCTGGGCTACACCCACGTGGACGGCCCGCACCCGTTCGGTGCGGTTCTGAGGCTGCCGCACCCGTTCGACCTGGACCTGGACACCAGCGGCCTGAGGCCTTAGGGCCTCTCGTCCGGATCCTGCCGGGCTCGCGGGGACCGCGCCCAGATCCGGCCTGATCCGAACGGAAGAATCTAGATCCCCCGGTACTTCGGCACTCGCCGTTCCACGAAGCTCGCCACGCCCTCGTTGGCGTCCTGCGTCGTCATGTTGATCTCCTGGGCCATGGCCTCGGCGGCGAACGCCGTCGACCGGTCGGTGTCCATCGACGCGTTGACGAGCTGCTTGGTGAGGGCGATCGCACGGGTCGGCCCCTCGGCCAGCCGTTGCGCCCACGCCCGCGCCGTCCCCGCCAGCTCCTCGTCCTTCACCACCCGGTTGACCAGCCCCAGGCGTTCCGCCTCCGCCGCCGGGAGCGAGTCGCCGAAGAACATCAGCTCCTTGGCGCGCTGCGGGCCGATCAGCCGCGGCAGCAGATACGCGCCGCCGCCGTCGGGCACGAGACCGCGGCGTACGAACACCTCGATGAACTTCGCCGATTCGGCCGCCAGCACCAGATCGCAGGCGAACGCGAGGTGGGCGCCGAGGCCGGCCGCCGTGCCGTTGACGGCCGCGACGACGGGCTTCTCGCAGTCCAGGATCGCGGCGATCAGACGCTGAGCGCCGAGCCGGATCGTCCGGGCCACATCGCCCGGCACCCGCTCGCCGGCCGCCGGGGCGCCGCGCAGGTCGGCGCCCGCGCAGAAGCCGCGGCCGGTGGCGGTGAGGACGACGGCCCGGACCGCCGGGTCGGCGGAGGCCTCGGCGAGCAGGCCGATGACGCGTTCCCGCTGCTCCCAGGTGACGGCGTTCATCGCCTCGGGCCGGTTGAGCGTGATCCAGGAGACGCCGTTGTCAGTGGCGTGGAGTACCAATGAACGGAGCGGGTCGGCGGACTCGGTGATGTCTTCGGGGGAGGACGGCATGGGGCAGCTCCTGGGCGATAGCGGTGATGAGCGCGGTAGCGGGTGCGGCAGTGGCCGCGAGGGCGAGCAGGTCGGGCGCCGGCGGCGCGGTCGGTCAGCGGCAGACGGCGAGCGCGTCCAGCGCCACCGCGCCCTGCCCCCGCCCCAGCACCATCAGCGGGTTGATGTCCAGCTCGGTGAGGTCGTCGCCCAGCTCCAGCGCCATCCGCTGCACCCGCAGCAGGACCTCGACGAGCGCGTCCACATCCACCGGCGGACCGCCGCGCACGCCTTCCAGCAGGGCCCGGCCGCGCAGTTCGCCCAGCATCGACCGCGCCTGGTCCTCGCCGAACGGCGGCACCCGTACCGCCGCGTCGTGCAGCACCTCGACCAGTACGCCGCCGAGCCCGACCGTCACCGTCGGCCCGAACAGCGCGTCCTGCGTGACGCCGACCATCATCTCGACACCCCGCTCGACCATCTGGCAGACCAGGATCCCGTCCAGCTCGACGCCCTCGTACCGTGCGATGTCGGTCAGTTCGCGGTACGCGTCCCGCACCTGGCTCGCGGAGGTGAGCCCGACCTTGACCAGGCCCAGTTCGGTCTTGTGGGCGAGCCGGGCGCCCGACGCCTTCATGACCACCGGGTAGCCGACCAGCCCCGCGGCCCGGACGGACGCCGCGGCGCTGGTCACCAACTGCTCGCGCGGTACACGGATTCCGTACGCCCGCAGCAGTTGCTTCGCCGCGTGCTCGCTCAGCTGGTGGCCCGGACGCATCAGTGCCTGCGCCTTGCGGAACGAGGGCGAAGGCGTGCGGGGCGCCTCGTCGAAGGGGGAGCGGTAGGACGCGGCGAACCGGTGGTGGTCCAGGTAGGCCTTCACAGCGGTGATGCAGTTGCCGAAGGTACGGAAGGTGGCGACGCGGGACGAGCCGAGCAGCGTCGTGCGGTACGCCTCCTCCGTGCCGACGGGCGAGCCCCACACCACGCACACCAGCTTGTCCGTCGTCTCCGCCGCGTCCACCAGGTCCTGCGCGAGCTTGTCGCTCATCGGGGGGAAGGGGCCGGTGATCGGACAGATCAGCACCCCCACGCCGGGGTCGGCGAGTATCGCGTCGATGATCTTCCGGCCGCGCCAGTCGCCCACCGGATGGCCCCCGTTGTCGACCGGGTTCGCCACGTTCAGGTAACCGGGGATCCACTCGTGCAGTTCGCGCTGCTTCGCCTCGGACAGGGTGGGCAGGCTCAGCCCGGCGCCGGTGGCCAGGTCCGAGAAGTGCGCGCCCGTGCCGCCCGAGATCGAATACACGACGACCCCTTCGGCCTGCGGTTTCCGTGCCCGCGCGAGCAGGGCCGCGGTGTCCTGGAGCTCGTCGAGCCCGTCGACCCGGATCACGCCGAACTGCCGCATCGCCGCGTCCACCACCTGGTCGGCGCCGGTCAGCTTGCCGGTGTGTGACGCGGCCATCCTGGCCCCCGTCTCCGTACGCCCCACCTTGACCGCCACGACCGGAACCCCGGCCCGTGCCGCCCGGTCCGCGGCCAGCAGAAAGGAGCGCCCGTCCTTGAGCCCCTCCACATAACAGGCGATGGCCCCGACCTCGGGACGCTGCGAGAAGTACGAGATGAAGTCGGCGGTCTCCAGATCCGCCTCGTTGCCCGTGGGCGCCCAGTGCGAGAGCCGCACGCCCAGCTCCTGAAGGGTGTAGACGGGGCGGCCCTGGTGACCGGACTGGGTGATCAGCGCGATGGCCGGCCCGTCCAGATCGTCCCGGAACTTCTCGAAGGCGTTGAGGTTGGTGTTCGGCCCGAGCAGCCGCAGCCCGGACCGCTCCACCGCCGCGGCCAGCCGTGCCTGGGCGGCGGCGCCTTCCTCGCCGGTCTCGGCGAACCCGGAGGCGAAGGCGACGGCGAACCGCACCTTGGCCTGCGCGAGTTCCTCGATCACCGGGAGCGGATCGCCGACCAGCAGCACGGCCAGATCGACCTGCTCCGGCAGCTCCGCGACGGAAGGAGAACAGGCCCGCCCGAACACGGACTCCCTGGTGGGGTGCACGGGATACAGCCGCGCCCCGACCCGCTCGGCCCAGCCGATCAGCTGCCGGGTGATGCCGGTGTTGGGCCGTCCCTCGGCGTCGGAGGCGCCGATGACGGCCACGGACCCGGGCCGGAAGAACCGGTCCAGATCCGGCACGGCCGCGTGCAGCGGTCGGCCGCTGACGTCCAGGACGCACTCCGTGGCGGCGTCGACCGTCATGCTGTGGACGGCGGCATGCGGCTCTTCGCCGCAGGCCACCACCCTGGCGCGGAAGTCGGTGGTGAGGGTGCCGTGAGTCGATCCAAGCATCGTTCCGCCCACTCCTGCTCGAGGTCCGTCGGGTGATCGTGCCCGGCCAGCCCAAAGCTGACACTCTGTCAGGTTACTGAACTGACGGCGCGTCAGGAATGGGTGTGCAGGCAAAGGCTGGGAGAGGGCCGGATGCCGGAGGCGTCGGGACGCCCGCTGTCACGGGCCGGGCCCGCGCGCATGCCGCCGCTCGCGACGGCTGCTCGGCCGGCGGACGGCAGCCGCGGACGGCGGCTCGACGTAGTCGTTCCCATCGCCACCGCTCCTGCCACTGCAACCGCCACTACAACCGCCGCTGCTCCCGCCGCTGCTCCTGAACCACTTCAGCCGGGAAGCGTCCCCGGCCCGTTCCCGCGCAAGACGGTCTGGGCCGAACTCGACCTCGTACGGTGACCGGCTCCACCGGGTCGCGGCAGCCGCGACCCGGTGGACCGCGACCCGGTGAACCACGGCGTGGGGAGCCGCGACGCGGTAGCGCGGGACGTCAAAGATCTAAGAACCGGGGAGAAAAACCTTCCCAACCCAACCCCACCCCGCCCCCGTCACTCACACGGGTGAGCTTCCCCAACTCGACTGGAGTTGCGGCCGGTTGGCTGGCATATGCTCGCCCAAGCAACCCCAGACATGCGACGGCCCTCGGCCAGGACGGCAATCCTGAACGAGGGCCTGACCAACGAGGAAGTAGGAGCTTCCCGATGGATACCCCGCAGATTAGCGCGCCCTCGCGCGCCCCGTCATCCGGTGTCGTACACCTCAACACCCGGCACACCAGCCGCTTCACGGTCGTGGGCAATCACCTCACCCAGCACAGCGAGCTCTCCCTCACCGCGATCGGGCTCGCCGCCCACATCCAGTCGCTGCCCGCCGGAGCCAGGATCGGCATCAAGCACCTCGCCGAACGCTTCCCGGAGAGCGAGACCCGGATCGCCGCAGCCCTGCGCGAGCTGGAGGCCCACGGCTATTTGAAGCGCACCCGGGAGCGCCTCCCCAGCGGCCGGGTCGTCACGCGTACGGTCTCGTACAACCAGCCCGTCACCGGCGGTGCGAGCCGCGCCGCAGTGCCGCAGCCGCAGCCGCAGCTGAAGCCGCAACCCAGGCCCGTCCGCCCGGCCCCCGTGCCCCGGCCGGAGGCAAGCACACCCGCTCCCGCCCCCTTACCGCCGTGCCCGTCGCTGCCCCGGCCGGAGGTCCACGACCTCGACCGCCATCGCGCGGCCCTCGATCTCCTGGCGGACCTGCGACGCCACGAACCCCGGCTGTTGCTCGGCGAGGAGGACATCTGTCGGCTGGCCCCCGCCGTCGCCGCCTGGTTCGAACGCGACGCCCACCCCGATGCCGTACGCCGCACCCTCGTCGCTGACCTGCCCGAACCGCTGACCCGCCCGGCGGGCCTCCTCGCCCACCGCCTCACCGCGCTCCTGCCGCCACCCCTGCCCACGGCCCCGGCCGAGGAGGCCGCGCCGCGCCGAGACCCCCTGCAGAACTGCGACGGCTGCGACCGGGCCTTCCGCGCCCCCGAGCCGGGCCACTGCCGCGAGTGCCGAACCGACCTGAAGGAGGCCGCCTAGCATGAACGTGACGACCCTTGCCCCCAGGCACAGACGAGGAGCGCACGCCATGGCCAACGCCCCGGACCACGCACAGCGGGATTCGCTCCACTACCGGGCCATGCGCGACATCGTCGAGCAGATGCAGGACGACGTTCCCGGAAAGTTCGAGATCACCAAAGAAGGGATCGTGCACGACATGATGGCTCCGGGGCGTCCCCATGAGCTGACCGCTGCCCGGGTGAGCCGTCGCCTGGAGAAGTCGATGCCGGACGAGATCGTGGCGCATACGGGGACGCCTGATGTCGAAGGGGCGCAGGAAGGCATCATGCGCCACCCCGACATCATGGTGATTGCCGAGGTCGACATGGAGGGGCAGGGATCCTTCGATCCCCGTACGCTCATCGCCGCTGTCGAAGTCGTCTCCCAGTCCAATCCGGACAACGACTGGGTGAGCAAGATGCGGGACTACCCCCTGCTCGGTGTCCCCGTCTACGCGGTCTTCGACCCCCGCACAGGCACGGGTGCCGTCCTCTCCGAGATCCACACGACGCCCGAAGGCCCGCGCTACGCGATCCGCAAGGATTTCGTGTACGGCGAGGACGTCACCATCGGCGAGTGGACGATCTCGACCGACGGACTGCCGCTGTACGCCTGAGGCCCACGGGCAGGCCAGTCCCGTCCGGACTCAGTGCCTGCGCGCCGCCCTCTTGGCGATCTTCCGCGCGTCCAGGGCCAGTTCGCGCAGCATGCCGCTGATCGGGTTGGTGAAGCCGGTGAAGTACAGGCCGGGTGCCTGCTTGGGGGTGCGGCCGCCGTGGACCACCGGCCGGCCCCGGGCGTCCAGCACGTCGAGGTGGCCGACCAGCCCTTCCAGGCCCCGCCGGTAGCCGGTCGCCGCGATCACCGCGTCCGGCGTGATCCGGTCGCCGTCGGCCAGTACCACCGCGTCCCCGTCGAACGACTCGACGGCCGCCACCGGCACCACCCGGCCGCGCTTCACCGCGTCGATCAGCCCCACGTCCTGCACCGGGATGGCGCCGTCCTTGACCCGTGAGTACAGGCCCGTGTCCGGGCGCGGCAGGCCCTGCGCGGCGAGGTCGGGCACGGAGACCCGGCACATCAGGCCCGCGGCCCGGTCGACCAGCCGGACCGGCAGCCTGCGTACCAGGACGGCGGTCGACTGGGCGGGCCAGCCCGCGGTGGAGCGGCGCACGATGTGCGGCACGGTGCGCACGGCGATCCGTACCCGGGACGCCCCGCCCTCGACCAGGTCGACGGCGATCTCCGCGCCCGTGTTGCCGATCCCGACGACCAGGACGTCCTTGCCCGCGTACGGGGCCGGGTTGCGGTAGTCGGAGGCGTGGACCAGATCGCCGGTGAAGGTGTCGAGGCCGGACCAGTCGGGGATGCGCGGGGTGTGGTTGAAGCCGGTGGCGACGACGACGGCCCGGCCGGTCAGCACCCGGCCACCGGTCGCGGTCAACTGCCAGTCCCTGCCGTCCGGGGCGCGGTCGATCCGGGACACCTCGACGCCCGTCACCACCTCCAGCTCATGGTGCTCGGCGTACTTGTCCAGATAGCGCACCACATCGTCCCTGGACACCCAGCGTCCGAACCGGCGCGGCATCGCGAGCCCCGGCAGCGCGGACCGGCGCCGGGTCGTGTGGAGGTGCAGCCGGTCGTAATGACGGCGCCAGGACGCTCCCACGTTCCCGGACTTCTCCAGCACGACCGCCCGTACACCCTGCTCGCGCAGGGCCGCCGCGGCGGCGAGACCGCCCGGACCGCCACCGATGACGTATACGGGCCGGTCCTCGGTGAGGTCGGTCTGGGCCGATAGGGAGCTACCGGCGGTAAGTGCGCTGTCGGGCATGGTTCGGAGCGTAATCGCGCACCCGGTTGATGGGTCTCGGTCAAGACCGGAATCGATTGCGAATTGATCACGGGTGTACGTCCGTTGTCCGTTTCCCGCTCACCTCCTGCGCACTCCTTGCGCGCCTCTTGCGCGAGTTGCCCGCCATCGGGTGAACTGACGTACCGTCAGATTCAGTGAACGGGAGGCCACGGGAGGCCCCATGCAGACGATCTGGCTCGGCGGAGCCGAGTGGCTCGCCGTTCTCCGGATAGGCCTCGGCCTGTGGTGGCTGGAGAGCTGGCGACACAAGGACAAGAAGGGCTGGTTCGAACGCGGTACGGGCATCGCCTGGGCCGCGGACGTCGCGGGCAAGCACCGGTGGCCGGCCGTGCGCACCGGCTTCCGGAGGATCGTCGCCCCGCGACCCAAGGTCATGGCCTACATCGTCGTGTACGCCGAACTCGCCCTGGGGCTCGGCCTGATCGCCGGATTCCTCACCCCCGTCGCGCTGGCCGCGGGACTCCTCCTCAACCTTCTCTATCTCGTGCTGATGATCCACGACTGGGCCGAGCAGGGGCAGAACGCCATGATGGCGCTCATCTCGTTCGTCGCGCTGTTCGCGATGTCCTGGCAGACCTGGTCCCTCGACGCAGCGATCGGACTCTTCCCGTGACCGAGGCCCCCGTACGTTTCGACCTTCCCGAACCCGACGCCTTCACCCGCCCGTACTGGGACGCCGCCGCCCGGGGGAAGTTGCTGCTGCGCCGCTGTCGCGCCTGCGGGCGCGCGCACCACTACCCGCGCGAGTTCTGCCCGCACTGCTGGAGCGAGGACGTCACCTGGGAGCGGGCGAGCGGAGACGCCACGCTCTACACCTGGTCCGTCGTGCACCGCAACGACCTGCCACCGTTCGGCGCCCGCGTCCCGTACGTCGCCGCCGTGGTCGACCTGACCGAGGGCCCGCGGATGATGACGGAGATCGTGGGGTGCGAGGAGTCCGCTCTCGCCATCGGCATGGCGCTGCGGGTGGCCTTCCGGGGGGAGGAGGGGAGGGAGGCCGTTGCGGTCTTCCACCCCGGAGACTGCTGAGCGCGCTTCGCCGGACAGCCCGCCCTACTTCCGCTGTGCGGGTTCGAGAGCGGGTGGCGTCCGGTCGACCTCTGCGGGGCCGGAATCGCCGTCCTTCCACTCGGGGTCGTAGGCGCAGGGCACGGAGGCACGGCCGATGAAGTACTCCCGGTCCTGGTACCAGGTGAAGGACATCCGCTCGTCCCCGTCGTCCCGCCGGACGTACAGGTCCCAGGACTTGCTCTTCCCGCCCTCACGGTAGGACGTGACCTCCCAGCCGTCATCCTTGAGTTGCCGGTGCAGCCTGCGGAGGCCGGAGACGGCCTGGTTCGCGGGCACGTGGTCCAGCGCCCAGACGTGGCTCATCTGATAGGCGCCGTCGATGGTCTTGTCCTCCAGCAGGCCTCCGCCCCAGCAGTAGCCTGAGTCCAGGGTGTTCTCCGTGCTGACGCCGATCTTCTCGACCCCCGGTTCCACGGTGCGCTCGAACCCCACGAGGTCGTACGCCTCCTGGGAGCGCTGGAAGGCGCGGTCCGCCATCTCCTCGGGCGCGACCCGGGGCATGTCCGTCGACCCGGACAAGAACCATGCGAGCAGGGCGACCAGAGCGAGAACGGGTACGAGGAGGAGCGCGGCGCAGCCGCATCCGACGGCCCCGGGAACGGAAGAGGGCGAGCCGGCCTCGGTCGGGGCGGGGGTCGGAGCGGGCGTGGTGTCGGTGGGTGCGGTCTCCTCGGGCATACGAGGGACGGTATGCCGCCGGAGGAACGCGCCGGATGGGCGCGGTCACCCGGCAAGGACTAGGTACGCGTACTCAGGACTCGATGCCGCGCAGCTTGCGCCGTTCGCGGAAGTTGGGGTGGCGTACGACCACGCCGCCCATGCCGCAGGAGCCGGTCAGCCGGAGGAGCGGGGCGCCGGGGGTCCGCTCGTCCGTGGTCTTGTCCTTCAGGCCGCCGAGTCCCTGGTCCAGGCTGTCCGTGTGCACGGTCCAGCCCTCCGGGATCACGATCTTCACCCCGGCCATCTCTCCGCGCACTTCCAGCGCGATCTCACGCAGCCGGCACTCGGCGCGGGTGAAGTCGATCCGGACGCCGCCGATGCCGCCCTGGGCGCGTATCACCGGGGGCACCTTCCAGACGCCCGAGCGCGTCACGCCGTGCATGCCGCCCTTGAGGACCAGCGGCTCGCCCTTCGCCACCTCGATGGGGACCAGGTCCTCGGTGAGGGGCGCCAGTTCGGCGTAGGTCTTGGCGGAGAGCGCCTGCCCGAGCCGGGTGTCCAGCTCGTCCATGTCGATGCGGCCCTCGGCCGCCGCCTCCCGCAACTGCTCGACCACCGCCTCGCGATCGGCATCCGAAGCGCGCATACGGTCGGCGGAACGGGCGGGCTCAGCAGTCATGGAAGCGATGATACGGGCGGGTGCGGCGCCGGGCCCCCGGTCATCGGGCCTCCCCGCGTCACAGCCCCGGCGCCCCCCACACCGGGAACCACCGGGCCAGGTCCTTCTCCATCCGCAGGTCGTCCCCGAGTACCGCTCTGACCTGCAACTCCAGCTGGTTGTCCCGCTTCTCGGCGCCGCCGGGCACGGGGGCGAAGGGGTAGAACGTGCCGCGCTTGTAGAGGTAGACCAGGGCCAGCGGACGGTCCCGCTCGTCCCGGAAGCCGATCAGGGAGCAGAGCAGGTGCGGCCCGAACCCGCCGTCCTGGAGCAGGGTGTTGACCGCGTGCAGGTCGTTGACCAGCGTGGCGGTGTCGTCGGCCGGGCGGCGGGAGAGCAGCCAGGTGTAGCCGTACGTGTCCTGGCTGAACTCCACCGGGATTCCGCCGCGGCCGGTGTCGGCGTCGAGCAGTTCGCGCACGTCCTGCTGGAGGCGGGCGAAGGTGCCGCCCTCGACGCCCGCGAAGCAGACCGAGCCGAGACCGGTCGGCGTGAAGCCCGCGCCGGCCTGGAGGGTGAGGGCGGCGGAGGGGACGGCGAAGAGCTGGTCGAGGTCGGGGCGGACCGGCTTGCTGCGGCCGAGGATGGTGTCGAGAAGACCCATGGGCGTTCCTCCGGGCGTTGCTTGTCGGGTGGTCCTTCGGGTGCCGCTTCGGGTGTCGCCTCGGGCGTTCCTCACGGACGGGCGAGGTCGGCGGAGATGCGGGCCAGCTGGTCGAGGCGCTGTTCGAGGGTCGGGTGGGAGGAGAGCAGCCGGCTCAGGCTCTCCTTGGAGGAGAACGCGGGGACGAAGTAGAAGGCGTTGTACGGCTCCGCCTTGCGCAGGTCCTCGGTCGGGATGCGGGCCATCTGGCCGCTCACCTTGGTGAGGGCGGAGGCGAGCGCGGAGGGGCGGCCGGTGAGCAGGGCGGCGGTGCGGTCGGCGGAGAGCTCGCGGTAGCGGGAGAGCAGCCGCGTCAGCAGGAAGCTCAGGGCGTACACGACCGCGCTGACCAGTGGGATCAGCATGATCGCGATGCCGATGGGGTCATTGCTCCGGCTGTTGCGGGAGAGCCCGCCCCACAGGGCGACCCGGGTGATGATGCCGGCGAGCACGCCGAGGAACGAGGCGATCGTCATGACGGCGACATCGCGGTGCGCGACATGCGACATCTCGTGCGCGAGCACACCCTCCAGCTCCGCGGGTTCCAGTCTGCGCAGGAGCCCGGTGGTGGCGCAGACGAGAGCGGTCTTCTCGCTGCGGCCGGTCGCGAAGGCGTTCGGCACGTCGCTCTGGGCGATGGCCACGCGCGGTTTCTGCATATCGGCAAGAGCGCAAATCCGGTCGACGGCGCCGTGCAGCTCCGGCGCCTCCTCCGGGGTGACTTCACGGGCTCCCATGCTGAACGCCGCGATGCGGTCGCTGAACCAGAACTGCGCGATGAACATGCCACCGACGAGAATCAGAATGATCGGCCAGGCGCCGCGCAGCACGGCGAGCAGTACGCCGACCAGGACCACGTACAACAGGCCGATCAGGAACATGGTGCCGACCATGCGTGTGGTCAACCCGCTGTCCGGGGCGTAACGGGAACGGGTTCGGGAACGGGTTCGGCTCATCGTCGCCTCCAGTCGCCCTAGTGCCTTCCATCTTGCCCCTTTCATATGGAAAGCGGAGATAAGCGATGCGGGGGAGAGGCGCGGGGGAGATGTGGGGGCGCGGTGGGGCGGAGATTCCGTGCGGTGGCTCGTTATGTGCCAGGCGAATGGGTGTCTCGAAATGCCCGCTCGGCCCGGCGGACGGACAATGGATCTCTCCGAGGACATTTGGCCGAACAACACCTAGACCCATTAGGTGCCTGAGGCATCTAGTGGTCGGAGATCGGTAGGACACCCCCATCTCTTTGCGAGGTCCGCCATGGCAGACGCCGAGACCGTCTCCTTTCCGCAGAACCGCACCTGTCCTTATCACCCGCCGACGGGATATCGCAGTGAGCACCGGGGGCAGCAGCCGGTGTCCCCCGCTCGGCTCTTCGACGGCCGTACGGTGTGGCTGGTGACCGGGCACGCCGAGGCACGTTCGCTCCTGGTGGACCAGAGGCTGTCGTCCGACCGGGAGAACCCCGCGTTCCCGTTCTTCGCCGAGCGGCTGGCCGGGACCACCCTGCGGCGCGTCGAACTGCTCGGCGTCGACGATCCGGAGCACAACGTCCAGCGCCGGATGCTGATCCCGAGCTTCACGGTCAGGCGGACGGCCGCGCTCCGGCCGCAGATCCAGGAGACCGTGGACCGGCTGCTCGACACGATGGTCGAGCAGGGCCCGCCGACCGATCTGGTCGAGGCCTTCGCCCTGCCCGTGCCCTCCATGGTCATCTGTGCGCTGCTCGGGGTGCCCTACGACGACCACGAGTTCTTCCAGGCACAGTCGCGCAAGCTGCTCCGCGGCCCGGCGTCCTCGGACGTCGAGTCGGCTCGGGAAGCGCTCGACGAGTACTTCCGTGTGCTGATCGAGAAGAAGCGGGCCACCCCCGGCGAAGGACTGCTCGACGAGCTCATCGTCCAGCAGCTGGAGACCGGGGCCGTGGACCACGACGAGCTGGTGCGGCTGGCCCAGATCCTGCTCATCGCCGGGCACGAGACGACCGCGAACATGATCTCGCTCGGTACGTTCACGCTGCTCCAGCATCCTGACCAGCTGGCCCGGATGCGCGAATCCGACGGCCTGATGCCTTCCGCGGTCGAGGAACTGCTCCGCTTCCTGTCGATAGCCGACGGGATTTCGCGGGTGGCCGTTCAGGACATCGAAGTGGGTGGGGTGACCATCCGTGCGGGGGACGGCGTCATCCTGACCACGTCGGTGATCAACCGGGACGAGACCGTGTATCAGTCACCGGACGAACTGGACCTCGGCCGGAACGCGCGCAATCACGTCGCTTTCGGGTTCGGAGTCCATCAGTGCCTGGGCCAGAATCTGGCACGGGCCGAGCTGGAGATCGCGCTGCCCGCGCTTTTCGATCGCCTTCCCGATCTGCGGCTGGCGGTACCCGCCGAGGAAATCCCGTTCAAACCGGGTGACACCATCCAGGGCCTGCTCGAACTGCCCGTGACCTGGTGATCGGAACACGGTGATCGAAACACGGTGATCGAAACACGGTGTCGGAACATGGTGATCGGAACATGGTGATCGAAATGCGACCGGAAGGTTCTGCTGGGATGCAGATCAGTATCGACAGGGACCGGTGTATCGGCGCCGGCCAGTGCGCGCTCACCGCACCGAAGGTGTTCACCCAGGACGACGACGGGTTCAGCGAGCTGCTGCCCGGCTACGAAGCGGCTCTCGACGGCGCCACGGTGAAGGAGGCCGTCCGCGTCTGCCCGGTACAGGCGATCTCCCTCGACTGACGGGCCGCCGGACCGTGCCCGTACGGCCGGGGCCGTGCGGGCACGGGCGGGCGGGGGACAGCCTCTCAGGGCCAGAGCAGTTCCCGGGTCCAGGCGGTGCCCCGCCCGCGGTAGCGCAGCCGTACGTGCCGGCGTGCCGCGTCGCCCTGGAAGAACTCGACCTCGCGCGCCTCGACCACGTACCGGGTCCAGCTCGCGACCTCCGCGTCCGGCTCGGCCCGCGCCCGTTCCCAGGCGGCGTCGGCGGTGCGGGTCAGCTCCTCCCACGAGCCCAGCACCTCGCTCTGCGACCCGGTCAGCGCCGATGCGAGCGCCCCGGTCGAGCGGGCGTGCAGATCGGCCCGGCTCTCGGCGGGCGTGCAGGCGGTGACCGGCCCCCGCACCCGTAGCTGCCGGCCCTGGGCCGGCCAGTAGAAGCCCAGCGCCGCGTACGGCCGGGCGGTGAGCTGGCGGCCCTTCGCACTGGTGCGGTGGGTGGCGAAGTGCCAGCCGCGCTCGTCCGCGTCGTGCAGCATCAGCGTCCGCACGTCGGGGTGTCCCTCGGTGTCCGTGGTGGCCAGCGACATCGTGTGCGGCTCCGCCTGCCCGGCGGCCACTGCCTCGGCGAACCAGCGGTGGAAGAGGGGGAGCGGGGCCGGGGGCGCGGTGGCCGGGTCGAAGGCGGGCAGCTCCACGTCCCAGACGCGCTGGGCGTGGAGCAGGTCCAGGAAGCTCTGGTGTGTTTCGGTCATGCCCCCATTGCAGCGCATGGCCGGGTACGGGGCGGGGCCCGCCCCGTACCGCTGCGGGAGCCACGCCCCTCATCCCCGCCCCAGCACCACCGTGGCCGACGAGCAGAACCAGCCGCCCGTCCCTGATGCCACCGCCAGTTCCGGGAGCCGGCCGCCGGCCCTGCGCACCTGGCGTTCGCCCGCCTCGCCGCGCAGTTGGCGTACCGCCTCCACCAGCAGGAACAGCCCGCGCATCCCGGGATGGCAGGCGGACAGGCCACCGCCGTCGGTGTTCACCGGCAGCTCGCCCGTCAGCCCGGTCCGGCCCTTCTCCACGAACGCGCCGCCCTCGCCCTTCGCGCAGAACCCCAGGTCCTCCAGCGTCACCAGCGTCATGTAGGTGAACGCGTCGTAGATCTCGGCGAGATCGATGTCCGCGGGCCGCACCCCCGCCCGTTCGAACGCCAGCCGGCCCGAGACCGCCGCGGGGGAGACCGTGAAGTCGTCCCACTCGGACATGGTGGAGTGCGAGACGTGCTCACCCGTGCCGAGGATCCACACCGGCGCCCTGGCCGTGTCCGGCACGTACTCCTCGGCGGCCAGCAGCACCGCGCAGCCGCCGTCGCTGCGGATGCAGCAGTGCAGTTTGGTGAACGGGTCCGCGATCATCGGCCCCGACAGCACGTCGTCCACCGTGACCGGGTCCCGGAACATCGCGTCCGGGTTGGCCGCCGCGTTCGCCCGTGCCTGGACCGCGACCTCCGCGAGCTGCTCCAGGGTCGTCCCGTACTCGTGCATGTGACGGCGGGCGGCCATCGCGTACTTGGCGATCAGCGAGTGCCCGTACGGCACCTCGAACTGGAGCGGGCCGCGCGCCCCGAAGGAGAGGTTGGAGGTCCGGCGGCCCGCCTTGATGTCCGCACGCGCCGTCGACCCGTACACCAGCAGTACGGCATTGGCGTGGCCCGCCGCGATGGCGTCCGCCGCATGGGCCGCCATCACCTCCCAGGTCGAGCCGCCGACCGCGGTGGAGTCCACCCAGGTGGGTTTCAGGCCCAGGTACTCGGCGACCTCGACCGGGGCGAGCGTGCCGAGTCCGGCGGAGGCGAAACCGTCGACGACGGACCGGTCCAGCCCCGAATCGGCCAGCGCCCGGCGGGCGGCCTGGGCGTGCAGGGCGTACGGCGTGGCCGAGTCGACGCGTCCGCAGTCGGCGAGGGATATGCCGACGACAGCGACCTTGCGGTGGGAAGAAGGCATGAATCTGACGGTACATCAGATTCATGACGGGGGGACCGCCCGGTGGAGCGGGGATCCTTCGATTCCCTCCGCCCCCCGGGCCGGGGCCTTCCGGCCCCCGTCGCCCCCTCCTGTGCGCGACTCTGGGCATCTCGGGGATTCGCCCCTAACATGACGCACCGTCAGATCAGGGGCCGGAGGCCCCTGAGGGGAAGGAGTCCGACGATGGATGCCGCCTTCACCGCGGAACAGGACGAGATCCGCCGCACCTTGCGCGAACTGCTGGCCGCACGCTGCGCACCCGACGACGTCCGGAACGCCGTGGGCACCGCCGACGGGTACGACGCGGACCTGTGGCGACGGCTCGCCCAGGACCTCGGGCTGCCGGGACTCGCCCTCCCGCAGGAGTACGGAGGCGTCGGCTGCGGTCTCACCGAGCTCGCCGTCGCCTGCGAGGAGACCGGCCGTGCCCTGCTGCCCTCGCCCCTGATCGCCACCGCCGCGCTCGCCGCGCCCCTGATCGCCGCACGCGGCACCGACGCCCAGCGCACCGCCCTGCTGCCGCGCATCGCGGCCGGTGAGCTGACCGCGACCCTGGCCGTCCCCGGCGGCTCGCTCGCCACCGCCCTCGGCCTCATCGGCGACCCCACCGACGGCGCCTGGGCGGGCGGCGGCCGGGCGGGCGGCATGCAGGCCAGGCCGGTCGCCGGTGCGGAGGGCTGGCGGTTGTACGGGGAGGCCGACCGGGTCCTCGACGGGCACAGCGCCGGACTCCTCCTGGTCGCGGCCCACGCCGGAGGCTTCCCGCGCAGCCGTACGCTCCTCTTCCTGGTCCACCCGGAGACGGCGGCCGGAGTCGCTCGCACCCGCCGCACCTCGCTCGACGAGACCCGCCCGCTGGCCCGGATCGAACTCCGCGACACCGAGGCCGAACTCCTCGGCGCGGACGACACCGCGGACATCACCGGGGCACTCGTCTCGGCCGGCCACCCGGTTGCCGCGCTGCTCGCCGCGGAGGCGGTGGGGGCGGCGGTGAGCGCGCTGGACAGGACGGTCGAATACGTCAAGGCGCGCGAGCAGTTCGGCCGGGCTATCGGCTCCTTCCAGGCCGTGAAGCACCGCCTCGCGGATCTGTACGTACAGGTGCAGGCGGCCCGCTCCGCGGCGTACTACGCGGCCTGGGACCCGGCCACCGCCGGGGGGCTCGCCCTCGCGCAGGCCCTGGAGGCGCTCCGGGTCACCACCGCCGAGGCCGTCCAGTTGCACGGCGGGCTCGGCTTCACCTGGGAACACGAGGCGCATCTGTACTTCAAGCGGGCCGCGGCCGACGAACTGCTCTTCGGCCCCGTCCACCGGCTCCGCGACCACGCGGCGCAGCGGGCCGGGCTGTTCGCGCCCTCGCCGTCGGGGGCGCCACCGGCGGGAGCACAGCTGCCGGGAGCGCCGCTTTCGGGAGCGCCGCACCCAGCCGCCCCGGGACCGGCCGAACAGGTGGCGGTCTGATGGCGCCCGGCGTCCGGCTGATGCAGAAGGTCTCCGCCACCCGCGCGTTCGCGAGGGTCGCCCCGCATGTCGTCCCCGCCATGGACCGTACGGTGCACCGGCTCACGCGCGGCAAGGTGCTGCTCAGCGCCCGGATGCTGCCGGGGCTGATCCTGACCGTGCCGGGGGCGAGGAGCGGGCAGCTCAGAACCACTCCGCTGGCCTGCATGCCGGAGGAGGGGGCGGAGCGGAGCTGGATTCTGGTCGGCAGCAACTTCGGCCGCACGGGGCACCCGGCCTGGACCGCGAATCTGCTGGCCGGTCCGGACAAGGCGGTCGTCAACTGGCGGGGCCGGGACATTCCGGTGCACGCCACGCTGCTGGAGGGTGCCGAACGTGAAACGGTGTGGCGGGCGGCGCTGAAGTTCTGGCCGCCGTACGCGACTTACCAGGCGCGGATCGACCGGGAGATCCGGCTCTTCAGGCTGCGCGGGCGGGACGGCTCCTGAACACGGTCCGGGTGCACCGACGGCGGACCACGCGCGTGGTCCGCCGTCGGTGAGACAGGACCTGGAGCGCCCGGGACGGCCGCGCGATACCCGGTGGGGAAGGGGCCGTCGGCGCCGGTGCTACCTCGTCGGCTTCTTGCCGGTGATGCCCAGATGTACCAACAGGGCGAGATTCGGCTTGAGTTCGGCCTGCTTCACGCCCCAGGTCGTGAAGCCCTTCTGGTGCGAGGCGACGGCGGCCAGCATCGCGACCAGGGAGCCCGCCATCGCCGCGGCGCTGACCTCCTTGTCGACCTTGCCCTTGGCCTGGAGCTCCTTCACCGAATCGGTGAGGGAGTTGGTGACCGAGTTCAGGATCTTCATGCGGATCTTGTAGAACCGCTTGTCGCCCTCGGCCGCACCGAGGTCGACCACGCGCAGGATCGCGTCGTGGTGCCGCCAGAAGTCGAGGAATCCCTCGACGAGTTCTTCGGCCGTCTGCCAGCCGGCCTTGCCGACCCAGGAGCGGCCGGCGACCAACTCGGTCAACCCGGCGCCCTCCTTGGCCATTTCCTCGGCGATTTCGAGGACGGCGCCCTCGACGTCGGGGAAGTATTGGTAGAAGGTCGCGGGTGAAGTCCCCGCCTTCCGGGCGACGTCGATGACTTTGACGTCCCGGTACGGCGAGGAGCTGAGCATCTCGCTGAGGCAGTCGAGCAGCTTCTGCCGCGTCGCCTGTCCGCGTCGACCGGCCACGCGGCCGTCGACGGTGCGCACTTGTCCTGTCATGCCGTCAGCTTACCGAGGGGTGATCGGAGCGCGATTCGGCCGACTGCAAATGGGGATCACCGCAGACGCGGTGGGGGGAGTGGCCGGATTTCGACGTATGCGCACCACGGAGCGATAAGTCTTATCAACAGCCTGTGGATAACTTCCGTGGATAACTTTCCGTGATGCCGTGAGCATGGAACCCTTCCGTCGAGGTTCTATCGAAAATCAGTTCGATGTGAACGGTCGGAGCGCGATGCGGGCGACCCGCGGTTACGTTTGCTGTGACGAGCGTCACTGCCACGTACCGCGAGCGACGCGGGATCACGGAAGGACCCGGGCCCATGGCCGCATTCGCGCGATCCGCGCCGTGCTGGGTGGATGTGCAGCTGCCCGACCTGGAAGCGGGCAAGCGCTTCTACGGTGAGCTGTTCGGCTGGACCTTCCGGGCCGGCGAGGGGCCGTACGCGGACGCCTTCAGCGGCGGGAGGCTCGTCGCCGCACTCGCCGCCAAGCAGGACGGCCGGATGCCCACCGCCTGGGGGATCTACTTCGCCACCGACGACATCGTGGCGTCCGTCGCCCGGATCAGGGAGGCGGGCGGCCAGGTGATCACCGAGCCCGTCCGGGCCGGCCGGGCCGGAGTGCTCGCCCAGGCGGCCGACCCCGGCGGAGCGGTCTTCGGGCTCTGGCAGGCCGGTGACCGCGAGGGCTTCCAGAAGCAGAACGAACCCGGCTCCTTCTGCTGGACCGAGGTCTACACCCGCCAGAAGGACCGGGTGGACGATTTCTACGAGCAGGTCTTCGGCTTCCAGGGCACGGAACTCTCCCCGGGTCCCGAACCCGACGACTCCGGCACGGGCGAACCGGGCGAGGGCGAACCGGGCACGGGTGAACCGGGCACGGGTGAACCGGGCACGGGCGAACCGGGCGAGGGAGAACCGGGCGCGGCCGGTTCCGGTCCCGGCTTCCGTATGTGGTCCCCGGCGGGCACCGAGCCCGGACCGGACACCGCGGTCGGCGGCCGCAGCGTCATCACCGACGCGTTCCCGGCGGAGATGCCCAGCTACTTCCTCAGCTACTTCGCCGTCGAGGACTGCAACAGCGCCGCCGGGAACGCCGTACGCCTCGGCGGCCGTATCTCCGCGCCGCCCTTCGACATCCCGTACGGGCGGATGGCGGTCCTCCAGGACGATCAGGGCGCCGTTTTCGCCGTACTTCAACCCCCTGTGTCCGAGAAGGCGGCAGAGTGAGCTGTGACACCCCGATCCGCCCCCGGGTTCGCAACCAGGGCCTCAGCCAGGAAGAATCGGGGGTGCGCACCGCCGGGTGGTGCCCAGTGGTGAGACGCCGTACAGGGCGGGTTTTCGCGGGCTTCTGTTCCTGAGGCCCGTACGGGGAGGTGGCAGGGCAAGTGGTGGAGCAGCTGACGCAGCACGACCCGAGGCGGATCGGCCCGTTCGAGGTGCTGGGACGGCTCGGTGCCGGTGGCATGGGGCTGGTCTATCTCGCCCGCTCGGCTTCGGGCCGACGCGTGGCGATCAAGACGGTCCGTACGGAGCTCGCCGAGGACCAGCTGTTCCGGGTCCGCTTCACGCGCGAGGTGGAGGCCGCCCGCGCCGTCAGCGGTTTCTACACGGCCGCGGTGGTGGACGCCGACCCGCGCGCCGCCGTGCCCTGGCTGGCCACCGCCTATGTGCCGGCCCCCTCGCTGGAAGAGATAGTGAGTGAGTGCGGGCCCATGCCGGTCCAGGCGGTGCGCTGGCTGGCCGCCGGGATCGCCGAGGCGCTGCAGTCGATCCACGGCGCGGGGCTCGTCCACCGCGACATGAAGCCGTCGAACGTGCTCGTCGTCGAGGACGGCCCGCGGGTGATCGACTTCGGGATCGCGTCCGGGGTCTCCAACACCCGGCTGACCATGACGAACGTCGCCGTGGGCACGCCCGCGTACATGTCGCCCGAACAGGCCCGGGACTCGCGCAGCGTCACCGGTGCCAGCGATGTCTTCTCGCTCGGCTCCACGCTGGTCTTCGCCGCCACCGGCCACGCCCCGTTCCACGGAGCCAACCCCGTCGAGACGGTCTTCATGCTGCTGCGCGAGGGCCCCGACCTGGAGGGCCTGCCCGGCGAGCTGCGGCCGCTGATCGAGTCCTGCATGCAGATGGACGCCGGGCTGCGGCCCACCCCCGCCGACCTCCAGGCCCAGCTCGCCCCGCACCTCTTCGCCTCCGGCGGCGACGACAGCGGTACGGCCTCGGCGTGGCTGCCGACCTCCGCCACCGCGATGATCGAGCTGCGCCGCGGCGGACGGAAGACCGCCGCGCCCGCCCCGGTGCCGCCGCCGCCCCAGCAGCCGCCGGGCGCCGACCGGGACACCGCCTGGCGCAGCGGCGCCGATCTGCGCTCCCCGGCCGCCGGCCCGGCGCCCGCGCCCGACGCGGGCGGTCCGGTGCGGCTGCCCGGTGCGAAGGTGCCGATCGGCCCCGGCCCGCGGGCCCAGGACGTACGGGCCGCCGCCACGGCCACCGCGGGCGCCGGTCCCGCGACCGGCTGGGTGCGCCCGCCCGTCGGGGTGAACGGCTCCGCCCAGGCCGCCCCCGCCCCCGTACCCGGACCCGCGCATCCGCCGGAGCCCCCGCCGCCCGGCCCGGACCGCTGGCGGCCCTGGCGGTTCCGGATGTCCAACGACGTGTGGGGGACGCCCGTCGTCGTCGGGGACCTCCTCTACGTCACGTCGTTCGAGGTGCACGCCCTGGACGTCGGCAACGGGCGGCGCCAGTTCAAGACCCGGGACGTGGCCTGGGTGATGGCCGTCGAGGGCGGCCGTATCCACGCCTCCGACGGGCCGTCCCTGTATGCCCTGGACGCGACGAGCGGTGCCGAGCGGTGGCGGCTCCAGACGGATGCCTGGGTCTACTCCCTCAAGGCCGACCGAGGCACCGTCGTCACCGGAACGCGTGGCGGCGGCGTCCAGGCCTGGGAGGCGTCCACGGGCGAGAAGCTGTGGGAGAGCGGCGGCGTACAGACCGACTTCGAGACGGCGGAGGCCGGACCCGCGATCCACGACGGCACGGTCTACCTCTGGCAGAACGCCCGGCTGCGCGCCGTCGACGCCCGCACCGGCGTCGAGCGCTGGTCGTACCCCATCGGCGACGCGGCCTCCTGCGGCGGTGTGCCGGTCCGGGTGACCGCGGCGCCGGACGGCTTCGTCTATGTCAGCGCGGGGGCCCGGGTCCTGGCCGTGGACAACGCGTCCGGGCACGTGCGCTGGCACTTCGAGTCGCCCGCCGTCTTCCTCTCCCCGCCCGCGTTCGCGCCCGGCCCCGCCGTCACCGGCGGCGGCGTGTACCTCGCCGACTACCTCGGCACGGTGTACGCGATCGACGCCTCGACCGGGAAGGACCGCTGGCGCATCGCCACGGAGGCCCGCCAGTCGATCGAACCGGTCCTGGTGACGGCCGGAAACGTCCACGTCGGCAGCGGCAGCGCGCTCTACACGCTCGACGCGGTCACCGGCACCCCGAAGTGGCGGTTCGCGGCGGGCGGCGAGGTGGTGGGCGCCCCGGTGGTCGCCGACGGCCGGGTCCACTTCGGCTCCGCCGACCATGTCCTGTACACCCTGGACGCGGCGGGCGGCCAGCTCCGCTGGAAGCTGGCGACGGGCGGCGAGATCACCGGTTCGCCGGTGGCGCAGGGCGGTGTCGTGTACGCGTGCAGCAAGGACCGCTGCGTGTACGCGCTGGACGCGCTGAAGGGAACGGGCACGGGCAGCCGGGCCAGGACGTAGGCCGCGTCGGGCCCGGCGGGCCTCACGGGCGCGGGCGCCCGTCCGCGTCCGGGCCCTCGTCCGGCGGTATGACCGGGTAGGGCGCCGTATCCCGGTCGCCCGTGCCCCGGCTCTCCGGATCCGGCCCCGTGTACAGCTCCGGCTCGGGCTCCGGCAGCGTGCTCGTCTGCACGGACGGTCCCGGCTCCTGCGTCGGCGGCCAGGTGTCCGGGTTCTCCGAGCCGGGCGCCGCGTACGGCCGGTTGTGCCCCTTGCGGACGGACCGTCGCCCGGCACCGTGCCGCCCGGACATCACCACCGCCCCCAACAGCAGCAGCACCCCGCCCGCCGCCGCCCCGGCCACGCCCCACCCCAGCCCGGAACCGTCGCCCGCGACCGTCAGACTGCCCTCCGACTCCCCCTGGCGCACCATCCACAGCACGGTGAACCCGAGCACCACCACACCCGCCACCGCCACCAGCAGCCGCGACCGCAGCACCACACCCGCCACCGTCAGCACGGCGGCGAAGAGGAACGCGATCAGGATCGAACCCAGCGGTCCGGGCCGGCTGTCCGTGATGCCCGTGAACAGTTCGTCGACCCGGTAGTGACGCCCGAGGCGACCGTCGTACCAGTCACGGAAGGGGCTCAGCACGGCGGCCGCCGCTCCGGCGAGAGCGAGGACCGAGCCGAGGACGTTGCGGATCATCATCGGCCTCCTGCGTGCCACGGACCGGCGTCACAGCTCTGCACCGCTCTCGGGCTCGACGCTACGCCCGGCCCCGGGCCCTCGCCACCTTGGGCTAGCGTGACGCACGGTCGTTCGACAACTGCAGAAACGGACAACAACACAAGGGGGGCTGCATCGATGATGCGGCAGCACATAAAGCTTTCCGCGGTACTGGTCGTGGTGGTACTCGCCCTCACCGGTTTCTCGACCTCCAGACACGGCGGCCGCAGCGGCAAGAGCAAGAGCGGCGGTTCGAGCGGCAGCAGCGGCGGTGGCTGCTCCAACTCCAAGAAGAGCAACGGCAGCTACCACAGCAGCGACTACGACGACGATGACGACTCGTCGAGCAGCTCCTCCGGCGGTACGGACTATGCGACGGAGACCCCGAGCGCCACGGCGTCCGACGAGCCCCAGGCGTACGTCTTCCGCTGCGCCCAGCCCCGCAAGGGCAAGCGCAAGGCCGTCACCACCTCCACCGTCAGGCTCACCGCCAACGCCACCGGCTCCCACACCTACAAGGTCGAGGTGGCCTTCCTCAACGCACGCGGCAACGCCATCGACATCGGCTACGCCACCGTGGACGTCGTGGGCGGCGAGACCGAGACCGTCTCCGTGCGGATGGACGACCCGCGCAAGGTCTCCAAGGTGAAGAAGTGCCGGGTCGAGGCGGAGTTGAGCTACTGACCCGTCGGCGGGCCCGCAGGGCGGACCGTCAGGCGCCCGCCGGCCGGCCCGTCAGCGCGTCCGGAATTCGCTGCCGCCCCGCCCCCGGAACAGCCCGGCCTGCCGCTCCGGTGGCAGATTCCCGAGCGCGATGAGATGCGGGGCGTGGGCCATGGCCTGCGCCCTGGCCGCCTCCCGCGCGGACCACACCGCCCGTACCGTCCCCTGCACCGCCTCGGTCGGGTACGAGGCGATCACGCCCGCCGCCCGCAGCGCCGCGTCCACCGCGCCGCCGGGCGCCGTCACCTCGCTGACCAGCCCGGTCTCGTACGCGCGGCGGGCCGAGATGCGTTCGGCCGTCCCCATCAGCGACATCCGGGCCACCTCGCCGAACGGCATCCGCTGTGCCATGGAGATCGCCTCGTACGCGCTGACCATGCCGTACGTCGTGTGCGGGTCGAAGAACGTCGCCGCCTCGGAGGCGATCACGAACTCCGCCTCGCCCAGCAGATAGAACGCCCCGCCGCAGGCCATCCCCTCCACGGCCGCGATCACCGGCTTCCACAGGTCGTTCGCCTTCGGCCCGATCGTGAGCAGCGGATCGTCGATCGTGTACGGGGACGAGGGCTGCGGCACGTCCGCGTCCCGGTCGATCCCCGTACAGAAGGCCCGGCCGCCGGCACCGGTGAGGACCACGGCACGCACTCCGTCGTCGAAGCGGAACGCCCGCCAGGCGGCGGCCAGTTCGGCGGCCGTGGCCAGGTCGATCGCGTTGTGCTTCCCGGGCCGGTCGAGGGTGACGAGCGCGACCCCGGTCTCCTTGTCCGTCTCCGTGCGCAGCGCCATCGCCCCTCACCTCTCCAGCAGCCAGCGCACCAGGGTCGCCCCGGGACCGGCCGGGCAGAACACCGCCCGCACCGGCGCACCGATCCGCAGCCGCGCGGGATCCACCGAGTCCAGCGGGGCGTCCGGACCGCTCACCACATTCCCGACCAGCCGGATCTGCGGGGCGTCCGCCAACTCGACCACGACCGCGTTGTAGGGGGCCTGGGCGGCGTACGCGGGCAGCAGTGGTGGATGCGGCAGCACGTAGGACCAGATGCGGCCGCGTCCGCTCATCGGCCGCCACTCGCTCTCGAAGGACCGGCAGTGCGGGCAGCACGGCCGGGGCGGGAAGCGGAGCCGTCCGCACTCCGGGGCGGCGCACGCCTGGACGCGGAGTTCACCGCGGGCCGCGTACTCCCAGAAGGGGGCGCCGTCCTCGTCCACGACGGGCAGCAGCAGAGCATCCATCCCGGTCAACTTCCTCAGCTCCTCAGCAGTACGGCGGATGTGGGAACGCCCTCACCGGCGGTGACCAGGCACGTCCCGGCGTCCGGGACCTGGGCGGTGGAGATGCCGCGCAACTGCTTGACGCCCTCGTTGATCAGGTTGAAGCCGTGCACGTACCCCTCGCTGAGCCCGCCGCCCCCGGTGTTGATGGGCAGTCGCCCGCCGCTTTCCAGCGCCCCGCCCTCGGTGAACGCGGCGCCCTCGCCGCGCCCGCAGAAGCCGTAGCCCTCCAGGGAGAGCGGGATGAGCGGGGTGAACGCGTCGTAGATCTGTGCCACATCGACATCGTCCGGGCCGAAGTCGGCCTGCTTCCACAGTTGCCGGGCGGCCGTCCAGGCCGGGCCGGTGAGCGGGTCGTCGTTCCAGTAGTTGACCATCCCGTGATGCTGGGCGGGCAGCCCCTGGGCGACGGAGTGGATGTACACGGGCTTCTGCCGGCAGTCGCGGGCCCGCTCGGCGGAGACGATGACGCAGGCCAGCGCCCCGTCCGTCTCCAGACAGTTGTCGAAGAGGCAGAGCGGCTCGCTGATCCAGCGCGAGGTCATATACATGTCGCGGGTCAGCGGCCGTTCGTACATCACCGCGTCCGGGTTCTGGTTGGCGCGGTTGCGGCAGGCGAGGGCGACGTTGAAGAGGTGGTCGCGGGTCGCCCCGTACTCGTGCATGTACCGCCGTGCCAGCATCCCGATCTCGTCGGCCGGCCGCAGCAGTCCGTACGGGCGGGTCCACTGGGCGGGGGTGGGCAGCTGCACGGCGGTGTTCTTCCAGGGCCGGGGCCCCGACCCCCGCTTCCGTGACCGCCAGGCGACCCCGACGCCCGCCTGCCCCGTCGCCACGGCGGCGGCGAGATGCGCGATCGTCGCGCAGGAGCCGCCGCCCCCGTACCCCACCTTGCTGAAGAAGGTGACGTCGCCCGCCCCGATGGCCTTGGCGATCTCGACCTCGTCGGTCTCCTCCATCGTGTACGAGGCGAACGCGTCCACCTCCGACGCGTCGATGCCCGCGTCGTCGAGCGCCGCGACGATGGCCCGGCAGGCCAAGGTCTTCTCGGATTCCGGCAGTTGTTTCGCGAAGGCCGTCTGCCCTATGCCGGCTATCGCTGCCGCGTCCTTGAGTGCCGTCACCGCCACCTCCCAGGCCGTCATGACTGCTGACAGCGGCTGAGGCTACAGCTAATCTGACGGATAGTCAGCTACTGCGTCAGGAGGGCGACCGATGCGCGGCGACGAGGAGTGGGGCAGCATCCCGAAGCTGGTACGGACGGCGGCGCGGCGGTACGGGGACCGGGAGGCGGTCGTCGACGGCCGCACCCGGATCTCGTACGCCGAACTCGGCGACCGCGTGGAGCGGGCCGCCGCCGCGTGCATGGCCTCGGGCGTCGAACCGGGGGACCGGGTCGCGGTCTGGGCCCCGAACACCCTGGACTGGATCGTCTCCGCGCTGGGAGCGGTGACGGCCGGTGCGGTCCTCGTCCCCCTCAACACCCGCTTCAAGGGCACCGAGGCGGCGTACATCCTGCAACGCAGCCGGGCGAAACTCCTCTTCGTCACGGGCACCTTCCTCGGCACGTCGTACGTGGCGTCGCTGCGCCGGGCGGAGGCCGAACTCCCCTGCCTGGAAAAGGTGGTGGTGCTGGCGGACGCCGCCCCCGACGACTACGTCGCCTGGAAGGACTTCCTGGCGTCGGGGGAGGGGGTGTCCGGTGCGGCGGTACGCTCCCGCGCCGACGCCATCGCCCCCGCGTCCCCCTCCGACATCATCTACACCTCGGGCACCACGGGCCGGCCCAAGGGCGCCGTCATCACCCACGCCCAGACCCTGCGCTGCTACGCGATCTGGAGCGAACTGGCGGATCTGCGCGAGGGCGACCGCTATCTGATCGTGAACCCGTTCTTCCACACCTTCGGCTACAAGGCGGGCATCATCGCGTGCCTGATGCGGGGCGCGACGATGGTCCCGCAACCGGTCTTCAACGTGGACACGGCCCTGGCCAACATCGCCGCCGAACGCATCTCGGTGCTGCCCGGCCCGCCCACCCTCCACCAGTCCCTCCTCGACCACCCGGCGCGCTCCGCCCACGACCTCTCCGCCCTCCGTCTGGTGGTGACGGGCGCGGCGGTGGTCCCCCTGAAACTGGTGGAACGCCTGCGCGCGGAGCTCGGCATCGCCACGGTCCTCACCGCGTACGGCCTCTCCGAGGCGAGCGGCATCGTCACGATGTGCCGCCGGAGCGACCCGGCCCGGACGATCGCATCGACCTCCGGCCGCGCGATCCCGGACACCGAGATCCGCGTCCTGGCCGAGCCCGGCGAGCCCGGCGAGGTCCTGGTCCGCGGCTTCCACGTGATGCAGGGCTATTTCGAGGACCCGGAGACCACGGCCGCCGCGATCACCCCGGACGGCTGGCTGCACACCGGCGACGTGGGCGTCCTCGACGAGGCGGGCAACCTGCGGATCACCGACCGGATCAAGGACATGTTCATCGTCGGCGGCTTCAACGCGTACCCGGCCGAGATAGAACAGCTCCTGGGCCTGCACCCGGAGGTGGCCGACGTCGCGGTGATCGGCGTCCCCGACCCCCGCCTCGGCGAGGTGGGCAAGGCGTACGCGGTGCGCAGGCCGGGCGCGACGGTGACGGCCGACGACCTGATCGCCTGGTCCAGGCGCGAGATGGCGAACTACAAGGTCCCCAGGGCGGTGGAGTTCGTGACCGAACTGCCGCGCAACGCCAGTGGCAAGGTGGTGAAGGGGGAGTTGCGGGGGCGGGGGTAGCAGGGGAGGGCTCAGGGTGACGGCCGGGACACAGGTCTGCACGGCCACAAGTGCGCCATCGGCGCGGCCCTCGCGGTGATCGCGGGGCGGGCAGCGGGGGCGGGTGCTGGTCCGGGGGCCGTAGCGGTGAACGCGGAGAGGGGCACGAGCCGTGGCTCGTGCCCCTCTGCCGGTGGCGGCTGTACGTCCCCCCGGACGTACAGCGGCCGCGACGGCTCCCCCTCCGCGCCGCCGCGGCCGCCTCCCCGTCGAGTGACGTTCAGGCCTTCTCGGAACCCGCGTGGTTCTCCTGCGTCTTGAGGAGGTCCTTCGGCGTGCTGCCGGCGTGGTTCTCCAGGGTCGTGATGTCCTCGGTCACGCTGCCTGCGTGGTTCTCCAGCGGCTTGACGGCGCTGTCACCGCTGCTCGGGCTGCCGGCGTGGTTCTCCTGAGTGGTGGCGCCACCGGTCTTCGGCTTCAGTGCGTCGCTCATGCCTGTCAACTCCCAGAGATCTTGCTTGCTCGGTCGGCGATGCCCGTCCGGCGACTCCCCCGTGGGCCGTCGGACGGGCATGTCAGGGCCGTTCACCCTAGCGGTGTGGTCCCCCGTGCAACCCGCCTGCCCCCCGACGCGACGGATCGATGGGCTTAAGAATGACGAGTGGCGATAAACGTTCGATGAACGCCGACGGCTCTCTGCCGGTTCCGGTGCCTCAGGCGGCACTGACCGGGTTGAGGAGTGCCCGGACCTTGTCCGCCTCCACGGCTCCGAACTGCTCGTGGATGGCCAGTGCTTCGGTCCAGCATGCATGTGCCCGATCGATCTGGCCGAGGCGTTCGAGGGCGTGTCCCAGGGTGATCAGAACGTTGCCCCGCATCCATTCGCCTCCGATGACGCGCAGAGCCAGTGCCTGCTCCGCGTGCTGAGCCGCCTGCGCGGGGCGCTCGTCGGCCAGGTGTGCCTCCGCCATGCGGAAGTGGGTCGAGCCTTCCCAGAGCCGTTGACGGTTGCCCTGGAACACGCGCAGCGCCTCGTCCAGCTCCTTCAGGGCCTCGGTCGGCCTTCCGGCCTGAGTCAGCGCGATGCCCAGCGCGAAGCGACCGTTGGCCGTGCGGAGACTGAGTCCCACCCCGTCGAAGATGGCTGTGCCCTGCTGGGCGAGCTCGACCGCGCTGGCCGTGCGGTTCATGTTCACGTGGATGCGCGAGAGATTGCACAGTGCGGATGCCTCGCCGACCAGGTTTCCGTCCGCGCGGTAGTTGTCTATGGCCGCCTGCAGGAACTTCTCGCCCTCTTCGTGCCTCCCCTGGTAGAACGCGATGATGCCGCGATCGTTGGGTGCCCAGCACGCGGGGATCGGGTCCTTGGTGCTCTCGGCCAGATCCATTGCGTGCCGTGCCTCCTCGTCGGCCAGCGTGAAGCGGCCGGAGACGAGGTAGACGGTGGACAGCGAGGCACGGGCCCGCGCCTCGGAGTGAGGGTCGGCGGCGGCCCTCGCCGCGTCGCGCAGGGCCGCACCGGTGGTTTCGTACTGGCGGGAGTTCGCACCCGACTCGGCGAGGTCCTTTGCCGCGCAGAGCAGGTCGACGGCACGCTGCAGCATTCCGCTCGACGCACTCTGATGGGCGCAGGCAAGCAGCGAATCGGCCTCGCTGTACAGCCAGTCCACGGCCTCCGGCCCGTCGGTGAATTCGAGCCCCGGGTGCTCGGTGGCCACCAGGTGGTCGACGGCACGGTCCCCCGGCCGCTCCAGCGCGTACACCCCCGCCGCCGTGGCCAGATAGAAGTCCAGCAGCCGCGACAGCGCCGACTCCCGCTCCTCCGGGGACTCCTCGTCCCGTTCGGCGCAGGAACGCGCGTAGAGGCGCACGAGGTCGTGATAGCGGTAGCGGCCGGGGGCGGCCGATTCCAGGAGGCTGGTGTCGACCAGGGCCTCCAGGAGGTCCTCCGTCGCGTGGGCCTCCAGGTTGAGCAGGGCCGCCGCCGCGGCGAGGGAGATGTCGGGGCCGTCGGCCAGGCCGAGGAGGCGGAAGGCGCGGGCCTGGGCGGGTTCCAGCTGGCCGTAGCCGAGTTCGAAGGTGGCCTTCACCGCGAGGTCGCCGGCCTGGAGTTCGTCCAGCCGGCGGCGTTCGTCGGCGAGCTTGGCGGCCAGGACGGAGACCGTCCAGGTGCGGCGGGCGGCCAGGCGGGAGGCGGCGATGCGGATGGCCAGGGGGAGGAAGCCGCAGGCGGCGACCACGTCCAGGGCGGCCTCGCGCTCGGAGTTGATGCGTTCCTCGCCCGCGATGCGGGTGAAGAGCTGGAGCGCCTCCTCGGGGGACATCACGTCCAGGTCGACCAGATGGGAACCGGCCAGGTCGACCATCCGGACGCGGCTGGTGATCAGCGCCGCGCAGCCCGCGGTGCCGGGCAGGAGCGGGCGGACCTGCGCCGCGTCGTGGGCGTTGTCGAGGAGGACCAGGATGCGGCGGCCGTCGAGCGTGGAGCGGTACAGGGCGGCGCGTTCGTCCAGGGAGTCGGGGATCGCCGAGTCCGCGGTGCCCAGGGCGCGCAGGAACGCGCCGAGGACCGTCTCCGGTTCGGCGGCCCGTGCGCCCGCGCCCTGGAGGTCCACGTACAGCTGGCCGTCCGGGAAGTGCTGGCGTGCCTGGTGGGCGACGTGCACGGCGAGAGTGGTCTTGCCGACGCCGCCGATGCCGGCCAGCGCCGAGACGGCCATCACCGAACCCTCGGCGGTCGCCAGCCGGTCGCCCAGTTCGCGTACGAAGGAGGCACGGCCGGTGAAGTCCGGGACGGTGGCCGGGAGCTGGGCGGGGCGCACCGGCGCGGGGGCCGGGGCCGGTTCGTCCGCGGGGTGGGCGAGTTCCTCGTCGGCCCGCAGGATGCGCTGCTGGAGCTGGGCGAGCTCGGGGCGCGGGTCGACGCCCAGTTCGTCGGCGAGCAGCCGGCGGGTGTCGGCGTAGACGGCCAGCGCCTCGGCCTGGCGGCCGCT
This sequence comes from Streptomyces sp. NBC_00984, assembly GCF_045162475.1. NCBI lineage: Bacteria > Bacillati > Actinomycetota > Actinomycetes > Kitasatosporales > Streptomycetaceae > Streptomyces > Streptomyces sp. NBC_00984. The sequence continues at coordinate 3,869,288 of NZ_CP108734.1, read as the reverse complement.
GCGGTACAGGGCGACCATCAGGAGTTCGCGCAGCCGTTCCCGCAGGGGGTGCGCGGCCGTGAGCGCGGTCAGTTCGGAGACCGCCTCCGCGTGGCAGCCGACCTCCAGATCCAGGTCCAGGCGGGACTCGGTGAGCTGGAGCCGCCATTCCTCCAGGCGGGTGCGCTGGTTCTCGGCGTACGGTCCGGGCACGGAGGCCAGGGCCTCGCCGTCCCACAGCCCGAGTGCCTTGTCGAGCAGGGTCCGGGCCTGGTAGCGGTCGCCGGAGGCGCGGGCCTTCTCCGCGTCGGCCGCCAGTTCCTGGGCCACCGTCACGTCCAGGGCGTCGTGGCCGGCCCGGATCGCGTATCCACCGGCGTCGCTGACCAGCGTCTGCGGGTCGAGGACCTTGCGGAGCCGGGAGGCGTACGTACGTATGGTGGCGAGCGCCTGCGAGGGCGGTTCGTCGCCCCAGATGGCGTCGATGAGTTCGGCGGCGGTGGCCGTGCGGCCGCCGCGCAGGAGCAGCGCCGCCAGCAGGGCCCGCTGCTGCGGCGAGCCGGAGGACAGCGCTTCGCCGTCCCGCCATGCCCGTACCGGACCGAGTACGGAAAAGCGCAGATCGACGCCGCCCGCCGACCGCTGTCGCGGAGCACGCTGCTCCGGAACACGCACGTGCGGTCCGTTGTCACGGTCCATTGCTGCCCCCTGCCCTGCTCGCCCCGCCGGTGCTGCCCATCGTGCCGATGCCGCCTGTTGATGCCGTCCGCCTGGATTGCCCGCCCATGTGCCGGTACGGGGCGGGTGGATCCGGATTGCTCGGTACCGCTGGTATCGCGCTCAACAGTCTGCCTTGTCTTGGGTGGGCACGTCAGCAGTGGGTGACTCTCTGCACAAGCCCTCGACAACGATTACGGAACGGGGTCCGGTCCAGATAGCTGACGGTTCGTCAGATCGGCGCTACCGTGGAGAACATGGAGACCTTCCCGAAGATCATCTCGGTGGACGACCACACGGTGGAGCCCGCTCATGTCTGGCGGGACCGGCTCCCGTCCAAGTACCTCGACCGCGGCCCGCGGATCGTCCGCGCACCGCTCAAGGAAATGACCTTCATGGGCGGAAAGTTCGCGCCCGTGATGGGTGCGAAGGGCGACGACGGGCCGATCGGCGACTGGTGGGTGTACGAGGACCTGCACCGCCCGCTCACCCGGCTCGACACCGCGGTCGGTTACGACCGGGACGAGATCAAGCTGGAGATCATCACGTACGAGCAGATGCGTCCGGGTTCGTTCTCGGTCCCCGACCGGCTCGCCGACATGGACGTCAACCACGTCCAGTCCGCCCTCTGCTTCCCCACCTTCCCGCGCTTCTGCGGACAGACCTTCACCGAAGCGAAGGACCGCGAACTGGGGCTGCTCGGAGTGCGCGCGTACAACGACTGGATGGTCGAGGAGTGGTGCGGGCCCGAGGCGCGGGGCCGGCTCATACCGCTCACCCTGATCCCGCTCTGGGACGCACAGCTGGCCGCGGACGAGGTCCGGCGGAACGCGGCGCGCGGCGTGCGCGCGGTGGCGTTCTCCGAGATACCCCCGCACCTCGGGCTGCCGTCGATTCACACGGACGAGTGGGATCCGTTCCTGCGGGCCTGCGACGAGACCGGGACGGTGATCGCGATGCACATCGGCTCGTCCTCGAGGATGCCGTCCACCTCGGCCGACGCCCCGCCCGCCGTCGGGTCCACCATCACCTTCGCCAACTGCTGCTTCTCGATGGTCGACTGGCTGATGAGTGGCAAGTTCGAACGGTTCCCGAACCTCCGGATCATGTACGCGGAGGGCCAGATCGGCTGGATCCCGTACATCCTCGAACGCGCCGACGTGGTCTGGGAGGAGAACCGGGCCTGGGGCGGCGTCGCCGACAAGGTCCACCGCCCGCCGTCGGAGCTGTTCGCCGAGCACATCTACGGCTGCTTCTTCGACGACGCCTTCGGGCTGAAGAACCTGGACTCGATCGGCGTCGGGAACGTCCTGTACGAGACGGACTACCCGCACTCCGACTCCACCTGGCCCAAGTCGCGCGAGGTCGGCGAGGCGCAGATGGGGCATCTGGACGCCGATGTGGTGGACCGGATCGTGCGCCGCAACGCGATCGATCTGCTGGGGCTGACGGACGACGGGCTGTGGGCGGGGCCCGGAGGAGGACGGTAGGGAGAAAAGAACGTGACACTCCAGGCGTCGAGTGTCACGTTCTTTTCCCACCATGTGTCTCCGGAGCGGGTCAGGCCTTGGTGACCGGCTCCTGGAGCTCCGTCACCCACTTGTCCCGGTCCTCGGGGCACTCCAGGCTGATCTCACGGGTGTATCCCGCCGACCGGTAGCCGTTGGCGTCGATCCAGCGGGCCAGGGTCTGGGCGGTCGGCAGCACGCCGTCCATCGAACCCCGGTGGACGATGGTCGCGGCCTCGAACGGGGGCAGCTCGACCACCGTGATCCCGGTCTCGCCCAGCGGGCCCACCGGGGCGGACACCGTGACCCCCGCGTGGACGACGACCGCGCCGCCGCCCTCCGGGGCGTCCTCGTAATACGCGATCCCGGGACCGCTCGGACTGACGCCCGCCTCGCCCAGCAACGGGAACAGCCGGTCGTACAGCGGCCCGATCACCGGAGTGATGTCCTCCGGCTCGTAGCCGGCCGCGGTGCCGGCCAGCTCGGCGACCCGTACAGCGGCGACGTTCTTGACGACGACATCGTCCACGGACATGCGTCCCTCGCTCTCGATCGACCGGAGCCTCGCCTCGACCTGCGCCAGTCGCGCGGCCGCCGCCCTCATGGCCTCCTCCAGCTCCGCCCGGCGCAGCCGCAGCATCCCGCGCAGCTCCTCCGGCCCCACCTGCTCGTCGAGGATGGCCTGCACCTGCTGGAGCGTGAAGCCGAGATCCTTGAGGGCGATGACGCGGTTGAGACGGGCGAGCTGGGCGGCACCGTAGAAGCGGTAGCCGGTGGCGGGGTCGGTGCGGTCGGGGTGCAGCAGCCCGATGGCGTCGTAGTGACGCAGCATCCGGGCCGACACCCGTCCGTACCGGGCGAAGTCTCCGATGGTGAACATGATGTCTCCCAGCGCACCGCTTCACACGGTGTCAAGGTCAAGCGTCGCGGCCCTGCGGCCGGGCATCGGAAGAAAAGGCGGGCGTCGGAAGACGAGAAGGAACGGAAAAGGCAGGAGCCCCGTTCCCCGCCGAGGCGGAGGAGCGGGGCTCCTTGGGTACTACTAGCCGGCCGCGATCGGCCGACCCGGGCAACTAGGCCGGGGTGACGTTCTCAGCCTGCGGACCCTTGGGTCCCTGAGTGACGTCGAAGTTCACGACCTGGTTCTCCTCGAGGGAGCGGAACCCGGACGCGTTGATCGCGGAGTAGTGGACGAAGACATCCGGGCCGCCGCCGTCCTGGGCGATGAAGCCGAAGCCCTTTTCAGCGTTGAACCACTTGACGGTTCCGGTAGCCATAAGCCCTCCTTGGGCCAAAGGGTTGCCCTGCTCCAGAACCTGCAAAGAAGTCTGAAAACTACAAAAGCCTGCGGGTTACATGCTCCGCAGGCTCTGTACTGCAAGGGAAACCAAACTGCAACTTGCGTCGAGCCTAGCACGCAGCGTGTATCGAACGGTAGAGGGAAAGATCACTTCACTCGGATGTTTGATTGCCGTGCCGATGAGCTGACGAAGTGGCCGTACCGGAGGGTGTCGTTGCGGCGACTTCGAGGGGTACGGAGGACGCCTTCGGGGTGCCCCGGAAGCGGTCCCGGGGGACCCCGGGACGACATCCGCGTATCCGCACGGTGGGATGCGCACTCCCGGGGAATGAGACCGGGTGCGCCCCGCGCCCCCGGTGCCGTCCGGATCGCGCCACGGGTCTAGCCTCGCGATGTGGACAATTCAAGCGTCTCAACCGTCGCAGGCGACGACCGTCGCATCCGGCCGCGCGTCGGCCACATCCAGTTCCTGAACTGCCTCCCCCTGTACTGGGGACTGGCACGCACCGGGACCCTGCTCGACCTGGAGCTCTCGAAGGACACCCCGGAGAAGCTCAGCGAGCAGCTGATCGGAGGCGATCTGGACATCGGCCCCGTCACGCTGGTGGAGTACCTGCGCAACGCCGACGACCTGGTCGCCTTCCCCGACATCGCGGTGGGCTGCGACGGGCCCGTCATGTCGTGCGTGATCGTGTCGCAGGTGCCGCTGGACCAGCTGGACCGGGCCCGGGTGGCCCTCGGCTCGACCTCGCGCACCTCCGTCCGCCTGGCCCAGCTGCTGCTCGCCGAGCGCTACGGGGTCAGCCCGGACTACTACACCTGCCCGCCGGACCTCGGCCTGATGATGCAGGAGGCGGACGCCGCCGTGCTGATCGGCGACGCCGCGCTGCGCGCCAACCTGCACGACGCGCCCCGGCTCGGCCTCCAGGTCCACGATCTGGGCCGGATGTGGAAGGAGTGGACCGGGCTGCCGTTCGTCTTCGCGGTCTGGGCGGCCCGCAAGGACTATCTGGCGAGTCGGCCCGACCAGGTGAACAAGGTGCACGAGGCGTTCCTGGCCTCGCGGGACCTCTCCCTGGAGGAAGTCACCAAGGTCGCGGAACAGGCGGCGCGCTGGGAGGCCTTCGACTCGGAGGTGCTGGAGCGGTACTTCACGACCCTGGACTTCCGCTTCGGCCCGGACCAGCTGGCGGGCGTGCAGGAGTTCGCGCGCCGGGTCGGTCCGACGACCGGCTTCCCGGCGGACGTGAAGGTCGAGCTGCTCGGCGGCTGACCAGGCGGCGGGGCGGGGATGGGGCCCTCTGCGTGTGCCGGCTGATCCGCGTGATCGAGCCGTCCCCCATGCCCCGCACATAGCTCTTGGCGTTGGACCCGCCGCCCTGGGTGACCTGGAGGCGGGTCTTCATCGAGCCCTTGGTGCGGTTCTCGGGACTTGAAGGTAGGGAAACTCGCCCGGACGAAATGCGGCACGTCCTCGGTCAGCCAGGTGTCCATTTCTAGTTGCCCCGGAATACCACCTCCGTTCTAATAGTACTTGTCGTCCGGGTTGGGAGCGGGCGTCACAATGAACAGAAGACTTTTCCCTCCTTCGACCACGTGCTGATGCTCGACCGGGGTTTGAGGTCTGTGCCCATCCAGTAATTCGTCGATAACCGATTCCGTCAGGCAGTGCGACGAGGACCGGAAAGCTGCGGTTCGCGTATTTCGGGTCGAAATACCGCCTCGGGGCAGCCGATGGCCAGAGCGGTCGCGGGGTCGAGGGCGAGGGCCGCGGCGAGGATCCTGGGCAGGCGTTTCATGGCGGGCTCCGGGTGCTTATGGGCGCGGCGGGTGATGACGGAAGAGAGGAGGGCCTGGTGGGTGATCGGATGGCTCCGTACGGTTCCGCGTCGTCGTAATGCGGCCCACGGAGGGCTCAGCGGTCGGGGCCATGCGCTCACGATGGTGATCCGCTGCGGGGCCCCGGACTCGGGCACGTGCCGGATGCTGCACATCACGGAACGTATGGACTTCACGCGCAGCCGACCATTGGCTGCGCGGAAGTCACCGCGACGATGACATGCACCTGGCGTCCGACGGCGATTCGACTCGAGCCGCAGGAGGCTTCGGCGGGGAAGCCCGCAGGGACGCCCAGCAGACAGCAGAGGGACGTCAGGGCATGGGGCCGGTGGGGTGTGTCATGGCGGGTTCCGAAGCGGACGGTCGCCTTACTCTTCCGACCATCTGTTTTCTTACCAAGCGTTGCGTGTGATGCGGTAGCGTCCCCTGGAACAGCTGAAGTTGTTTGCGTATGCGACACGGGGAGGTCTCAAGTGGCTGGTGGACCCGGCGGCATCGACCGCGGTGCAAGTCTCACAGAGCTCAAGAGCCTGTACGAAGCGTTTCAGAAGAAGGAGGGTGAGGTCCGCGACCTGATCACTCTGCTGGACAGCAAGTCCAAAGACAGTCACGGTTACTGGAAGGGTCCGGGCGCCGACCGGTTCCGTGACGACTGGACTGGATTCAAGCCGCACCTTGACAAGCTCGCCAACTCCCTCGGCGACGCGCACAAGTCCGCGAAGAGCAGCCACGACCGGATCGACGAGGCCACCAGGTAGTAGGCGGCCCGGACGAGTTGATGCCGGGGTGGCCCGACGGGGCCACCCCGGCATTTCTCTGCCGCCGATGGGGGCTGGAGTACTAGGCGTCGAGCAGTGCCTGGACCGGCATCGCCTGGCCATTGCGGATGAGCAGGCCGCGTCCCGTGGGGCCGCTGCCTGGGCTGGGCAGCCGCATGTTGAACAGCTCGCCGTCCGACGCACTCTGGGGCGAGAGGATCAGGCCCTGGCGCGACCGCCGGACCTCCACACCGAACCCCCGGTACTGCGAACCGAGCGTGTCCGTGGCGCCGGCGGCGATGATGCCGATCCCGCCGTCCCGCCCGCTCTGCGCGACCTCTTCGAGGGCCGTGTCGAGCTCGGAGTCGTAGAGCATCTCGGCATCGTCGACCACGACCGCGTACGTGCCGTTCGTGCGGCTGGTCAGCTCGGCGAGATCCTTCGCCGAGCTCTCCGAGTCGAGTACGCCGAGGACACCCGGCTCGGTCTCCAGCGTACGGAGCGGTGAGCGCCGGGGAGTCACGAGGATCAGGGGCACCTGCTGGTCCAGCAGGGTGCGCGCCGCCAGGAGCAGGGTGGTGGAACGGCCCGACTTGGGGGGACCCGCGACGAGGAAGCCGGGTCCGGACTCCTCCAAGTCGATGCCGATCGGCTCCAGTTCGTCGCCGCCCACGCAGAAGAGCGCCCAGAGCGGTGACGGGGGAGTGAACGCGGGGTCGAGCGCCCTGGCTTCCGCGGCGGTGAACCGCATGGGCAGTTCGTCCACCTGGAGCGGCCGCAGGCCGCGAGGCGGAACGCCGTGAACCCGCAGCGCCTCCTGTCCGATGTCCCGCAGGGCCGCGACCTGGGCCTGTCCGGCCGGGTCGGGGGTCAGGAGCGCGATCTGGCTCTCCTGGACCCCGTGGTCGGTCATGCGCAGCGCCCGGCCGGACGGCATGCTCTTGGGCGTCTCCCGGGTGGACAGGCCTGCCAGCGTGTAGTCGCTGCTGTCGGTCATCCGCAGGATGAGCTTGTCGCCGAACGACGGGGAGACCTGGCCGCTGAACCCGCTCCGGTCCGCGGTCATGACGACCTTCACCCCCACGGCCGCGCCCTCCCGGAAGATCTTGATGATCATCTCGATGAGGCGGCCGTAGTCGATGCTCTCCAGCGCCGAGGTGTACCCCTCCCAGCCGTCCAGGAGGAGCACCATCCAGGGCAGCCGGTCCGCGGGGGCCGCCCCCGCCCGCTGCTCTGCGGCGCTCGAAAGCCCTTGCATGGCGAGGAGTTGCTGGCGGCGGGAGATCTCGTCGGTCAGCCGGCCGAGCAGCCGCCGCACCCGGTCGGGCTGGTCACGGGTGACCACGGCCCCGCAGTGCGGCAGCCTCGTCAGTGGCAGCAGCGCATTGGCTCCGCAGTCGATGCCGTAGAGGTGCACGTCCCTCGGCGAGGTGGTGGCGACCAGTGAACCGGCGAGGGTGCGCAATGCGGTGGAGCGGCCCGACCGTGCCCCGCCGATCAGCATCATGTGCTCGCCGTGGACGAGGTCCAGCGTCAGCGGAGCGCGGTCCTGCTCCGCGGGAAGGTCCGTGAGTCCCATCCGGATCGGGGCGACCTCGTCGCCGGGTTCCGGCGCGGTACTGGCCACCGGCAGGTCACCGACCGACAACAGCTCGGGCAGCGGCGGAAGCCAGGGGCTCGGCTGAGGGCCGAATCCCATCAGTTCCGCACCGTCGCGTACCGCGTCGACCAGCAGGCTGAGGTCGGTGACCATCGTCCCGTCGTTCTCGCCCTCGGCTGCGCGGGGCGCCGGGCGGCCGAAGGTCCTCCAGTCCACGGGGGCCGCGACGGCCTTGGGCCGGTCCGTGCCGATGCTCGGACGCCGGCCGCCGATACGGGCCGACTGGACGGCCACGAGGGACTGCGCGCCGGAACGGACGTATGCCCGGCCCGGCGTGGACTTCGCGATGGCCCCGGCGTCGGGCGCCTCGATGACGTCCGTGGACTCGGTGCTGTCCGTCACCCGGAGTGCGATGCGCAGGTTGGTGTTGGCCCGGATGTCCTGGCTGACGACACCCGCCGGACGCTGGGTCGCCAGAATGAGGTGCACTCCGAGGGAGCGCCCTCGCCTGGCGATGTCCACGAGGCCCGCGATGAAGTCGGGCAGCTCGGCGACGAGCGAGGCGAACTCGTCGATGATCAGGACGAGTCGGGCCATCGGCTCCAGTTCGGGGCGGAGCCTTCGGGTGTCGCCGTAGTCCTCGATGTCCTTGGTGCCCGTCTCGAAGAGAATCTCCTCGCGCCGCTTGAGCTCGGCGGCCAGGGAGGCGAGCGCTCGTTCGGTCAGGTGCGCGTCGAGGTCGCTCACCATGCCGACGGTGTGCGGAAGCCGGGCGCAGTCCATGAACGCGCTGCCGCCCTTGTAGTCGATCAGGACGAAGTTCAGCGCATCGGGCCGGTTGGCGACGGCCAGCGACGCGATGATCGTCTGGAGCAGCTCGGACTTACCGGCTCCGGTCGTACCCGCCACCAGGGCGTGCGGGCCGTCGCGCCTGATGTCGAGCATGAAGGCGCCGTCTGCCGCGATGCCGATCGGCACCTCGGTCGTCGACCCGCCCCGCTTCCAGACCCCGGCGACATCCGCACCCGCCGGGTCGGGCATCCCGAGCAGCGACAGCAGGCGCGCCGCGGTGGGCAGCGCCGCGTTGGCGTCGTCCTGGCTCACATCCCGTACGGGTGCCAGCGACCGGGCGACGAGTTCGCACCAGGCCGTCGACACCTGATCCGCCAGTACGTTGCCCAGGGCCTCCAGCCCTCCGCCGCTGATGTCGACATGGTGCGGGGCGTCGGGCCGCCCGCTGACGGCGGCCTTGCACTCCTCGGGCAGCAGGCGCTCGTCCTCCTCGATGCAGAGGGCGAACATGCCGAAAAGAGGCCCCTCCTTGAGGAGTTGCGGCATTCCGGGGATGCGTCGCAGCAGACGCGCCCCGTCCAGAACGATCAGCGTGTAGGGATCCGGGCTCAGCCGCCCGGCCGAGCCGAACCCCTGGGATGCCGCCTTCCTGCGCTCCAGTTCGGCGAGCAGCTCCTGGACCCGGCGTCCCATGGCCTCGGGGTCGGAGCCGACCAGCGAAAGACAGTTCTGTCCCGCCTGGGGGGTGGTGTGGGGCAGCCAGTGGACCCAGGTCCAGACGTTCTGGGCATCCGGCGACGAAGAGAGCACGACGAGCGCGAGATCCCGGGGGCTGTGCAGGATCGCGGCCTGCGCGACCAGCCAGTTCGCGACACCGAGGGCGGAGCCGCGGTCCCCCGCGACACCGACGACGCCCAGCTCGGCGAGCGGCAGCACGGCGGGGACGTCCGCGAGGACCGGCGGTTGCACCGACTCGTCGAGAGCACCGCCGTTGGCCGAGCGCAGCTCGACGTCCGAGGGGAGAGCGGCGAGCCCGGCCCGGAGCTGCAGCACGTCGGGATCCACGATCCGGCGTTCCCAGAGCCGGCGACGCGGGCCGGTGGCCCACAGGAGCAACTCGGCCGGATCCGGATGGGCTTCCCGGCGCTCGCGCTGCTCCTCCTTGCCGAGCTCGGTCAGCTTGGTCGCGTACTCGGCACTGTCCGTTTTGTATTGCTTGACCGCCCGCTTGTGCCGCTTGCGTTCGTGGCGGGCCTCGCCGGCCCAGTAGCCGATCATCATGAGCGGGCTCATGGCGCAGAAGAGCAGCGTGTAGAGCTGCTTGGTCATGAAGTACATGCCCACGCCGAAGAAGGCCGGGATCATCGAGGCGAGCAGCTGGAGGCGTGGCCCCTCGCCCTTCACGGGTTCGACGGGGACGACGAGGCGGGGGTGCCGGCGCAGTGGCGACAGCCGAGGAGGCCGGTTGTAGGCGTAGCCGCCGTCCTCCGTGGCGGCCAGGTGGGCATCCGGCTCCTGCGGCTCGCGCAGCCCGATGACGGAGTCACCGACGCGGACGACCGCGCCCACGGGCCAGTCGCAGTCCTCGGTGACCACCTGGTCCCCGAGGGTGGGGGAGACGCCTTCCCGGGGATGGAGCGTGACAGCCCCGTCCAGGCCGACCGAGAGTTCGAGAGCGAGCGCGGGAAGCGAGCGGTCGGCGAGGGAAAGGGTGCACGCCGAACCGGAACCGACGGTCGATCTGCCGACCTGGACGCGGGCCACATGCCCGGAACCGGGGCCGCCGCTGACATGGAGTTCGTACCGCCCGGTGGGCTCCCCGGCCCGCATGAACGGACCGATGGCGTCGTCCGTGGTGACGCGGACACCGTCGCGGAGCACGGACCGTGCGGGCAGATCCGGTGCGCACCGATGGCCGTCGACCCAGAGCGCGGGCGGAATCCCGGCGTCGCGGGGCCCCGGTATCCGGTTGCTCCACTCGGACCGGAGGGGAACGACGGCCTGGGGTGGCGCCTGCCCGTACCCCGCACCGGACGCATGCCCGCCGCCACCGGCCAGGCAGACCGCCACGTCCGCGGCGGTCGCCTCCTCCTCCAGGGTGACCAGGAGGTCCTGGGGGGCAACTCCCTCCCGCACGACCGTCACCAGGACTCGCATGGACTACTTCCTCCCGGCCCGCTGTCGGACCACCACTTCATGGATGCGCGTTCACTTCAGGCTGCACGTTCACGGACGACGTGCGTTCATGGCTGCATGTGCTCGGGCGCAGGCCCGTGGCTGCGCACTCGGGGCTGCATGCCCACGGACGCGCGTCCACGGACGCGCGTCCACCACGGACACATGTCCACGGACACCAGCTCACGGACACACGTCCACGGACACCGCTCACGGACACGCGTTCACGGATGACGCATGGACTTCCACGCGGCTCAACGACCGCTGACGGTTCAGGACGTCTTCTGCTTCTGCCGGGCGTCCTTGACCGACTGGTCGCACGTACGGGCCTCTTCGCGCAGCGCCTCCGCCACGGTGTCGCACTTGGTCCGCCAGGACTTCAACTCCCCGCGCGTGCGCTCGGCGTGGGGGCCCTTCCAGGTCTTCATGGTGGCGGTGGCGTAGGTGTGCGGGGCGTCGACAATGCTCGCAATGTGGTCGGCGAGGCTGCGGAGCTGGCCTGCGCGCCTGGTGAGCTCTTGGAGTTCCGGGTCTGCCATTTCCTCAGTCTCCCCGTTTGGTTAGGTTTCGTCCGCACTGGTCGATTCAGTCCATCGGTTCGTGTCTCCGAGGAGTAATCGCCTTGTTAATAACCTCAAGTGTTGCCGCATAGGTTGTCAGGTCCATCGTATCGACCTCCTCGAAGATGATGGCCAGCGCCAGATCGATGGCGTCGCTCTCCCCGGTCGCGGTCCCCCAGCTGCTGAGTCCCTTTCCGGACGGGTTCTTCTTGCGTTCAATGGAGACTTCCACTCCGGGGCGGCGGAGGATGGATCCCTTGTTGACGCCCGTTACGGCGTAGTCGTACGTGCGGTCCAGCCAGGACAGCCTCAGTACGCGGTCTTTCTTTCGGAAAGCGCGACTTTTGAAGGACAGCTCGACGGGTGTGCTGCCGAGGAGGAGGTGTGGATTCTTCAGCGTGGGGCGATGCACGCCGAGTGACGTGTACGTGGCGTCAGGCATATTCGCACCGTGAAGGCGAAGCTCGATCGGGTTCGCGGTGGAGGTTGACCATTTCTTGCGCGCGTAACCAAGACTCACTTCACCGTAAGGCTCCACGAGCCCTTTACGGCCGGACTCTTGCTTTGTAGTGAATGGTTTTAGTTCGAACTTGATTTCACTCATTCCTTCATCCGTTCTTCACCTTGAGTCAGAACCAGTTCATGGGGTTTGCGTGTTTGGCGACACTCTTTGCGCCGCTCGCGATCCCGGAGCCGACCTTCGAGGCCTTGTCTCCGACCCAGTCCTTGGCCTTTCCTGCTCCGTCCTTGATGTCATCCCAGTGCTCTACGACCTTCGCGCCGACGTACACCCCGCCGAATACGACTGTCGCCCCGATCGTGAAGGGGTTCGGGGCAACCATCGCAGCCGTCAGCGAGGCATTGAAGCCGACCTCGGCCACGTCGGCCACATATCCGGCTCCCTTCTCCTTGAAGGCATCGACGGGGTTTCCCTGGGACACGACGTTGGCGACACTCACGCCGGTCGCGAGGGCGGAGCTTGCTATGCCGGCGCCACGCAGGAATCCAGCGGTCTTCCCTGCCGCGCCGAGCCCCTTGAGGAACGGGGAGGCGGTCTTGCCGGCGGCGATGATCGAGGGCCGGGCGTTGGAGAGCTTCTGGAAGTAGGACGCGCTGCGCCAGACCTTGAACAGGTTCGCGTTGGCAGCCCGCTGGACGAGTGCGCCGGAGTGAGTGACTCCGCCGTACAGCGAGGCTGCGGCATCCGACCCGACAATGAAGTTGATGCCCCTGCTCACGAAGGGGGAGTTCAGGACGGGGAGACCGCGCGCCGCATCCCAGGCGGTGCCGAACAGGCTCGCCTCGTGTGTTGCGGTGAACGGGATCCGGCTGAGGGCCCGGTAGAGCGCGCTGCGGCTGCTGACCTGACCCGCCAGCTGGCCGGGAAGCCAGCTCCCGGGGGAAGAGAGGGAGCGAAGAATTCCCGGAGCAAGGCCTTGCAGTCTGCTGCCGAGCCGCCCGGAATCCACGATGCCCCGCAGCCAGCCGCTGTGCCAGGAGTTCCTGAGGAGCACGTTCGCCATACCGAACCCCGAAGTAAGGGTGAGGCCACCGATCTTCAATCCGGTGGCGACGTCCGATATGTCGTTCAGGACCTCTTCGATCTCCTTCTCGCTGTACTTGTTGAGGCCGGGCACCTTCGCCAGGTAGTGGGCCTCGATGCGCGCCAGCCAGTCGCTGTACGTCTCCCGGTGGCCCCGTTCGAGCAGCGTCTCCTCCCTGACCTTGGTCGCACGGGTGCGCATGTCCGGGCCGGTGTCGGTGACCCAGGTGCGCATCGGCTTGATCTGGGAAAGCCGGTCGGAGACCCCGAGCGTGGAGGCCCGGCTCAGGGCTTCGGTGAGCTTGTCTCCCATTCCGCCCTTGCCGTCTATGAGCTTGGCAAGCTGATCCAGATCGTCTGCGTTGACGTTTCGCACGGTGGTCCCCCAGTGATGTCCTACGGTTACGCGTTGCCTGAGGCGAGTTCTTCCTTGTCGGGGAGCAGGTCGGCGATCTTGTCCCAAAGATCCCGGGAACTGGTCCGGACGACCTGAAGCGTGGTGTCGGGGCCGATCTGCCCGTCCTGGATGGGCTCCTGGGGTTGCACGCGTTCCCAGTTGCCGTGGCGCCCGCAGTCCCACACCGCGATGCTCCGCACCGAGTCCGATCCCGGCTTGCCGCCCCAGGTAGTGGTGATGCGCCAGGTGGAGTTGAGGGACATGGTCAGCTCGGCCAGGGCGGACAGCTCGGGCTCAGCCAGGTCGCTCGCACCGGAAACGGCGGCGATGACAGCCGTCCTGGTGGCGTCCATGTCGTCCGACGCCTGTTCCAGAGCAGTGAACGCCGCGTCCAGCGCGCCCATCGTTGCCTTGATCTCGGGGACGCCGAGCAGCTCGGACTCTTCGATGTCGACGCTCTGCAGCTTGACCTTGCGAGCGAGCTCCCACACCAGAGTGCTGGGCTGGATGGGAACGTATTCGGACTCCTCGTCCCCGGGCCAGCCGTCGTGGGAGAACACGGTGTCCTGCCCCACCACGACACCGTGGTTCAGCGGTCCGTGCTGACCGGTCACCTCGGCCTGGATCAGGACCAGAGGATTGGCAAGAGCGGTCAGGAGGTCGCGGAGCAGCGGCGAGAGTTCGCCCTCCGGGCCGACGAGACCGATTTGCTGCAGTTCGCCCAGGGAGTGGAAGAGCTCGGCCGGAGGCGTCTCCTTGTCCAGGAGGTGAGCCAGCACGGCAATGTGACGGTCGGCCAGCCGGAAGCGGCCTCGGGAGCTGTCAAAGGAAGGCATGCCGCTCATCCTCTCCTATCGGTTTTCGGGTGTTCCGCTGGTGGTGGCGTTGGCCAGTGCGGTGAGGAAGGCCATCCGGCTGTGCGTGGCAATGGAGAGTCTTTCGCCCTGCCGTGTACGGATTTCGACGCTGTCCATCCCCATGGGAACGCCCCAGCCGCCGCCCACGAGGCGGGGTGCGCCACGGTCGGCTGCCCGGAGCCCCGGGACGGGGGCGTCGACGTTGGCCAGAGACGCGGCGTATCGCTGAGCGTGGCTCATGGGCTGCTGCTGGATTTCATGGAGGACGGAGGCCGGGTCCACATTCGTCAGAGCCATCCGCTCCCGGCCGACGCGGAGGATGTTCTGCGCCGGGTCGATCTGGATGCGGTTGTAGATGGCCTTCGAGATCGGTACGGAGAGGCAGGGCACGAGGATGAGGAGGAAGACCGCAGAGACGATGAGCCAGGGCCCGGTGTCCTCAGGGATCGAGTCGAACCCCATGTAGGCGACACCGGCGAGATAGATGCCGATGCAGATGGCGGACCAGGTTTTGGGGAGCTTTTCGGTGTACATGTGGGAGCTTTCAGTGGTTGATGTATGGGATTTGAGGGCTCTGCTGAGATCGTGGGCGCCCTCGCTCTCGGGTCATGCGTGTCATGGCGCCTGCCCCTCGTCCCGCTGGCGCCCGAACAGTACGTTCCTCGGGATAGCAAAGAGCGCGCCCGTAATGCTCAGGGCGGATCTGTCCACCTCTTCCAGGACCAGTGCGATGGCCAGATCTGTGGTGTCCACGTCTCCTTCAGCCTTGCCCATCCGAAATCCGCCAACGTGGGAAACGAACCGCCCGCGGTCCAACGTGACAGTGGACCCTTCCCGGTGCAGCCGGGCCTCTCTGGTTTCCCCCGCCGAGGTATAGAGGTAGTGACGTTCGCGGTGAACCAGCTCCAGCCAGCGCGATCCCTTTCGGATCCCGGTGACCTTCGAATCCATGCCGACGAGACTGCCGTCCACCTTCAGCCAGCCACCGTCCAGAGAGGGCATTACTCCAACGCCTCCACTGAAGAGAGTGTCCGGGAATTGTGAACCCTCAAGGACCACCTGTCGAGTCGATTCCTCTCCTGGCTTGCTGATTTTGGAGCACACGTTGACACTGCCGAAGGGTCCTACCGTGCCACGGTATCCGCTGGCCCATTCGTCGGTCAGCGGCTCCATTTCAAATTCGAAGTCGCCCATGCCGGTGCCTTCTTTCCACGTGTCAAAGAATTACCGAGAGTCTGGAACTCGTACGTCAGAACCAGTTCATCGGGTTTGCCTTTATTGCGAGATCCTTCGCTCTGGAAGAAATGTTCGACCCGATCTCCGAAGTCTTGTTGCCCACCCAATCCCTGGCCTTCGCTGCGCCGTCCTGGATGTCGTCCCAGTGTTCGACGACTTTGGCGCCGGCCCAGACCGCTCCGGTAACGGCGACTGCCCCGATCGTGAAGGGGTTGGGGGCTACTGTCGCGGCGGTCAGGGATGCGTTGAAGCCGACTTCGGCGACATCTGCGACGTACTTGGCGCCGGACTCTCTGCTTCCGAAGTGGCTCGCCGGGTTGCCTTGGGCCCAGACGTTGGCCGGACCCCATCAGGAAGTTGATCGCCTTGTTTCCCGTGATGCTGAACAGCAGGGGCGAGTCCATCACGCCGCTGCGCCGCACCCAGTCCAGGCCCATTCCGATCCGACCGCCGATGTAGGTGCTGGCCAGCGGGAAACGGTTGATGTCCTGGTAGGCGGAACTGCCCGAGGCCAGCGCGCCAAGCTTGCTGGGAAGCCAAGATCCAGGTGCGGCGAGTGAACGAATTGGTGGCTCCCACCGACGGAGATCTCGCCCCCACATGGCGACTCTGCTCGGGGCCCAGGAATAGCGTCTAGAAATATCGATCATTTTTCTGGCAGTCCACATCTTGGCCCCGTTTGCCCACCCGCCCTGGGCGATCGAGTTGCCGACCAGGATCCTGGCGAGATTCCCGCCGTGGAAGCTTGCCGACCCGCTGTGCGCGATGAACCCCGTCACGTTCCCGTACGTTCCGAGGTACTTCTCGATATCCTTTTCGTACGGCTTGAGTGCGGGGGTCGAGGCGAACGCGTGGGCCCGTAGCCGGTCGACCCACTCGTCCAGGGATTCCCTCGACTTACGGCGGAAAGCGTCCGCATCCGAGTTATCGCTGCTGGCCAAGGCGTTGGCCAGCAGTAGAACGTCCGGCGCTTTGTAGATGAGACCGGCCTTCAGAAGGTCCTTGGCGTCAAATCCCGCCCACTTGGCACTGGCTTCGGAGTCGTCCTTGTCCAGTCGGGCGATGGCGGCGCGCTTGCGGAGATCCGGTGCCGTGTCGGTCACCCAGGACCGCAACGGCTTGAGGCTGGTCACCGTGCTGTCCACGCCGAGGTTCGAAGCTCTGCTGAACGCCTCGTTGAGCTTGTCCTGGATGCCTCCCTTGCCATCGAACAGCTTGGCGAGCTGATCCAGGTCATCCGGATTTACATTCCGCACCCTGCCGGTTTCCTTCGGTCTCGGAGATCAGCGCTGCCTCGCGCGGCGGCGAGGCAGCGCAGGGGCGATTCCGCACGTGCGAAGCCATTCAGCGGTTGATGGCTTGGATTTCCTGGACGGTGATGTTCTGGGTGGTGCCGAACGTGCCGGTGGGGAGGGTGCCGCCCGCGTCGCCGGAGCCGGTCCATTCGACGTTCCAGGTGAGGGTCGCCTGGAGTCGGTACGAGCCGCTTCCTGAAGACCGCAGGTAAGTGACTCCGCACGACGGGGTCTTGTCGGCGTCACCCTTGGTGTACGGGGTGCCGATGTGGCCGTTCTGGAAGGTGCACTCACCGCTGCCGGGGTAAAGCGTCGCGTCCTTCGTACCGGGCTGGATGCGGAGGGAGACCGGCGTCGCTGTGACGGTTGACTGGAGGTTGACACCGCCGGCGTTGAGAGAAGCCGTGACGGAGACCGGCTTGAAGGTCGCGTTGTCGAGCCAGGCCCAGGTCGGGAGGTTGACCTTGGTGTTGTCGGCCGGGGCCAGGCTCACCTTGGTCTCCGGGACATCGACCTGGTTGTAGGCGAGTTGGGCGAGAACATCGGGCGTGACGCTGTTCTTGACCTGGGGGGTGTCACCGGTCTTGACCCAGAAGGGCAGCTCGCTGCAGGTCCACGCGCCGGGCTCGTCCCAGCGATCCTCGTCCTGGACGGAGACCCAGAAGGCGCCTTCGTCGGCCTTGTCCAGGTTGTAGTCCTTGTATTTGCCGTCCTTGTATATGTCCCGGTACTGGCTGACGGCTGTCTTGGCGTAGTTGGGCATGCCGGGTGCGTTCACCGTCGACGTGAACATTCCCTCCATGTACTTCTTGAACTCCGCCGCTGTCCGCGGTTCGTACCAGCAGGCGGGCGGGGTCCAGTTCCCGGTGGGGGCGAGGCCTCCGGAAGACTTACCGGATGTGCCCTTCGTGGCCCCGGAGTAGCTGATCAGCGAGGTGAGGGTGTGCCCGTCCCGCTTGGCGGATGTCTTGACATTGCCCTGAGAGCCGTCGCCGCGGGATTTGTCCGCGACCGCAGTTCCGGGTACGAATGCGAGGGCGGCTGCCGTTGTGCCCACCAGCAGCCACTTTCCGAGAGTGTTCACGGGGTGCATGCCTCGTGTCCCCTCTTCGAGGTCAGCTTGGCGGTCTGCCAGATTCCCTGATCGTCCTTGTCCAGCCTGGTGCTGTAGTAGACGTACGAATCCTTCGAGGCAGGGGACTTGTCGACCTTGCCCGACTTGCGGTCCTTGTTGTACGCCTTGCTCTCGTCCGAGCAATAGACAACACCTGCGGACGTCTTGCTGAGCATTTCGATCTTAGGCTTGAAGTATCGAGTCGTTCCGGTGATGGACAGGCCGTCGTTCTTGTAGCCCTGAATCCAATCAGCTGCGCCGATCAACCCGTCTCCCTGGTAATAGAAGGGGAGGGCTGGAGCGTTGGAATCGCCCTTCGCAATAGCGGCATCGGTCGCGTTGATGCGCTGACTGACGTCTGACAGGACCGCATCCTTCGTGGGATCGCCTGTCTTCCAGCTTTCGAAGACGTTCTGCACATCCTTGGGGAGGGTGATCTGTGGACGGTTCGCCCCACCCGTCGGGATGGCCGTTGGCGTTCCAGTTTTCGTCTCGCCCTTGTCGACGCCCGTGATCTTGTCGCTGGCCTCGGGCTTGTCGTCGCTGCCGCACGCAGTCAGGAGCAGGACGGCTGCTGCGGTCAGTGCGGTAGCAATGGGCAACGTGCGGCGGTTCACTGGCGACTCCCGTGGGTCAACTGATGTCAGAAGCAACATGACGCTATCCGGGCCGCCCTTGGTTTCGCCATCGTGAACTCGGCGATCCTTCCGGCATGCATGGATCTGCCCGATAGGCGCGTCATCGGGAGGTGGGTTGTGCGGCGAACTCCGACCTGGCGGATGCGCCGCCGCGCACCGGTCGGATGGCTGACCCCGCTTGGCTCATTCGGTGCGAAACCGTTCATGCGGCCGGGATCTTGTCGGTGTGGCCGTGTGCCGTTGCCAGTCAATGGGGGCGGGGGCAGGCAGAGTTCGGTTCGCTAGTGCGCAGGTCGCAACCGTGGTGCCGGGCATGTCGCGGGATGAGTGAAAGATGAACTGCCTTGCGGGCCTCGCGGGTATCGCCGGAGTGCCTTGATGCTACATATGTGCGACTGCTACGGTGCAAGGGTCTTTGGTGTCTCATGAGTCCCGGTCAACTCACCCGTCAGTCCTGACGCGTTGGTAAATGGCCGAATTGTCTGTGGTGGTAAACGGGGAGCGGTTGCGTGAAGGTGCAGGACCGTACGGGGGCGGGGAACCAGCGGAGTTCCGGGCCGGCCCAGCATGCAGGTGAGCGGCTTCCGTCGCCCGCGCGTGAACGCAAGCCCGCGCTTGCCGCGCTCGCCGTACTGCTGATTCTCGTCGGCGCACTCGGTGCGACCGTGCTCGTGCTGCGGGCCGGTGAGCGGATCGAGGTCGTGCGGATTTCCGCGGATGTACCGGCCGGGAAGGCCGTGACCGACGACTCCATCGCCCCCGTGATGGTCGCGGACGATCCGAGCGTCAACTACGTCCGGTGGGAGCAGCGGAACGCCCTGAAGAAGCTCCAGGCCAAGAACACGCTGGTGGCAGGCACCGTCGCCATCGGGCAGATGTTCTCGGACAAGGCGGGGCTGCCGGACGGGAAGGCCTTCGTGGGGCTCGCCCTCAAGGAGGGTCAGTACCCGGCGGGGATCAAGGTGGGCGACCGGGTCTCCGCGTACCGCGTCGGCGCCGACACGGACAAGAGCGGCGGCAGCAACGCCAACGCGTTGATCGTGCAGGACGCCAAGGTCAACGACATCGTCAAGGGCGACGACTCGACCATCGGCAGTGGCAGCCTGCCCGTCACCGTCATGGTCAGCAGCTCCGACGTCGCGGCGCTGACCCAGGCCGCCGCGACCGGTCAGGTCGCCCTGGTGCTGGTTCCCTCGGGCACCAGCTGATTCACGAGCGCACAGAAAGCAGAAGAAATGGCGCTCATCGCGCTCGCGGCGGACAAGGGGTCGCCGGGTGTCACCACCGCGGCCGTCGCGCTCTCCGCCGTCTGGCCGCGCCGCGTGCTGCTCGCCGAGGCGGACCCCGCCGGCGGCGACCTCGTCTACCGCAGCCAGGCCGCCCACGGCGGCCCGCTGAACCCCAACGCCGGCATGCTCTCGATCGCCGCGACCGCGCGCCGCGGGCTCGCCCCCGACCAGCTCTGGGACCACTCCCAGACGCTGTCGGGCGGCCTCGACGTCCTCGTCGGCATCGGTTCGTCCGAGCAGGCCGCCGGCCTCGTCGGGCAGTGGCCCCTGCTCGGCCGTGCCTTCGCCTCGCTGGCGGAATCCCCGCAGGCCCCCGCCGACGTCATCGCCGACTGCGGGCGGATCAGTGGGGAGACCCCTGTCCTCGACCTGTTCGCGCATGCCAGTCTGGTGCTGCTCGTCGCACGTACGCAGCCGGAGAGCATCGCCCGCGTACGGGACCGGGCCCTCGCGCTCTCCACCCGGCTGCACAGTTCGTCGCGCGGGGGCGCCCAGCTCGCGACCCCGCTCATCGGCGTCCTGCTGGTCGCCGATCCCGGCGACTCGGCGAAGGTCGCCAACCAGGTCGACAGCATGCTGATCGGTGCGCAGTCCGTCGCCCGCGTGATGGGCACGTTGGCCCACGACCAGGCCGGGGCCGAGCAACTGGCAGGGCGCAAGCGCGGCCGGCTCGACAAGTCGCTGTTGATCCGGTCCGCCCGGCAGATCGCCCGTGACGTCTACCAGCAGTACGGCGCCGCCTGGACGTTCCCCGTTCAAGGGGCGGCACCCGGGCAGATGGCGGGGAACATGCCTGGCCAGATGCCCGGCCAGATGCCCGGCCAGATGCCGGGGCAGATGCCCGGACCGGCTCAGGGCCCGATTCCCGGTGCGCGTCGATGAGCGCCATCGACCACCAGCTGGTCAAGCGGTTCCGTCAGGACGCTGGAGACCGGATCGCCGAGCAGCGTCGGCTGGACCAGGCGTCCGGCGTCCCCCAGATGTCCGGCGAGGACGAGCGCCAGTACGCGCGGGCCGTCATCGCCCAGATACTGGAGGAGTACGCGCGGGCCGAGATCAACGCCGGCCGTACTCCGCTCGACGCCGAGACCGAAGAGCAGTTCGCGGCCGCCGTGCACGCCGCGCTCTTCGGGGTGGGTCGGCTGCAGCCGCTGCTCGACGACCCCGAGGTCGAGAACATCGACATCAACGGCTGCGATCAGGTCTTCGTCGGGTACGCGGACGGCAAGGAGGTCCGCAGGGAGCCGGTGGCCGAGACCGACGAGGAGCTCATCGAGCTGATCCAGGTCCTCGGCGCGTACTCGGGCCTGTCCTCGCGGCCCTTCGACTCCGCCAACCCCCAGCTCGACCTTCGGCTGCCCGACGGCTCCCGGCTGTCGGCGGTCATGGACGTGACCCGAAGGCCGGCGCTCTCCATCCGGCGCGCCCGGATGGGCAAGGTCTTCATGTCCGACATGGTCGGGAACGGAACGGTCACCCCGGAGTTGGGACACTTTCTGGCCTGTGCGGTCCGGGCCCGTAAAAACATCATGATCGCGGGCGCGACCAATGCGGGAAAGACCACGCTGCTGCGCGCGCTCGCCAACGAGATTCCTCCGCAGGAGCGACTGATCACCGTCGAGCGGGCCTTGGAGCTGGGCCTCGACCAGTTCCCCGAGCTGCACCCCAACGTCGTGGCTTTCGAGGAGCGGCTGCCCAACTCCGAGGGGCACGGCGCCATCATGATGTCCGAGCTCGTGCGTCGTTCCCTGCGTATGAACCCGTCCCGCGTCATCGTGGGCGAGGTGCTCGGCGACGAGATCGTCACCATGCTCAACGCGATGTCGCAAGGCAACGACGGCTCCCTCTCCACGATCCACGCCAACAGCTCAAGCGAGGTTTTCACCCGTGTTTCCACCTACGCGTTGCAGGCCACCGAGCGGCTGCCCATCGAGGCGAGTCAGATGCTGGTGGCCGGCGCCATCAACTTCGTGGTCTTCGTCGAGCGCCGCAACGACTTCCAGAAGGGCGGCACGCTGCGCCGCCTGGTCACCTCCGTACGCGAAGTGAACGGTGTCGACGGCCGCGTGTTGTCCAGCGAGGTGTTCGCCGAGACCTCCGACGGCAGGGTCGTTCCGCACGCACCCCTCGCGTGCGTCGAGGAGCTGGCCGCGTACGGCTACCGCCCCAGCGGATCCTGGGGGTGAGCGGAGAGACATGAACGACATCTTCTCCATGGGGGGCGTCTTCTCGCTGCCCGTGCTGTACGGCCTGGTATGCGGGGTCGTCGTCGGAGGCGGCATCGCCCTCCTCGTCCTCGCCCTCCGTGGCGTACCCGCGAAGGCGGCCCACGAGAAGGCCAGATCGAGTGAACGCCTTGCCGAATTGGTACGGTTCGCCGGGCGCCGAGGCTCGATCGCAATCGGGGCCGGCCTTGTCATCCTGCTGCTGACCCGCTGGGCCGTGGCGGGCATCGCCGCCGGCGTGCTCGTCTTCTTCTGGGACCGCCTCTTCGGCGGCGCCGCCGAAGAGCGGGCCGCGATGCGTCGGGTCGAGGCCCTCGCGGCGTGGACCGAGTCGCTGCGCGACACCATCGCCGGCGCGGTCGGCCTCGAACAGGCCATCCCCGCCTCGGCGCGGGCCGCCGCGCCCGCGCTGCGTTCTCATCTGGACGCGCTCGTGGACCGGCTGAGGGCGCGTACGCCGCTGCCCGACGCGCTGCAGACGCTCGCCGACGAGATCGACGACGCCTCCGCGGACATCATCGTCGCGGCCCTGATCCTCAACGCACGGCTGCGTGGTCCCGGCCTGCGCCAGGTCCTCGGCGCCCTGGCCAAGTCCGCCCGCGAGGAGGTCGACATGCGGCAGCGCGTGATGGCCCAACGGTCCAGCACCCGGCGCAGTGTGCAGATCGTCGTCGGCGTCAGCGTCGCCTTCGTCCTCGGACTCGCGGTCTTCAACCGGGACTTCGTGTCCCCGTACGGCACGCCGCTCGGACAGCTCGTCCTCATGTGCGTGTGCGGTCTGTTCGCCCTGGGCTTCTGGTGGCTGCGCAAGCTTTCCACCATCGAGACCCCCGAGCGCTTCCTTGTCCGTGACGACGTGGCGGTGCGCTTCGTACGCCCCCAGTCGCCCCGGTCGCCGGAGCCTGGGCGAGAGGAGGTCTCCCCGCGATGAACCTCACCCTGCCAGTGGTGATCGGGGCCGTCCTCGGTCTCGGCATCTACGCACTCGTACGGGCGATGATGCCGTCCAAGCGGGGCGCGGTCGCGACCGTGGCCCGTATCGACGCCATGCGAGCGCGTGGCACGGCGTACGAGACGGACCTCCGAGGCGCCGCGGAGGTGACTTCCGGGCGGTTGGGCTCACTGCGCGCCCGCGTGGGCGGGCGCGTCGCCGACTTCTATGTGCAGCAAGGCTGGGAACAGCACTCGCTACGAGCCGATCTGTCGGTTCTCGAACGCAGCTGGGAGAATTTCCTGGCGACCAAGATCCTGCTGAGCGCGGTCGGCCTCTTCTTCGGGCCGTTCCTCTTCGCGATCGTCTGGACTCTCGGCTTCGGCAGTGGCCCGGTCATCCCGATCTGGATGGCCCTGGCCTGCGCGGGCGTGTTCTTCTTCCTGCCGGACCTCGAAGTGCGCCGGGACGCGGCCGACAAGCGCCGTGACCTGCGGCGCGTCATCGGGGCCTATCTCGACCTGGTCGCCATGAACCTGGCCGGCGGCCGTGGTCTGCCCGAAGCGCTGATGGCCGCGGCCGAGGTGAGCGACGGCTGGGCGCTGCGGCGGATCCGTAACACCCTGTCGGATGCCCGGATCACCGGTACCAGCCAGTGGCAGGCGCTCGGCCGGCTCGGTGAACAGCTGGGCGTCGACGAGCTGAAGGACCTTTCGGCCTCCCTGGCGCTCGTCGCCGACGACGGAGCGAAGGTGCGTGAGTCCCTGGCCTCCCGGGCCGAGACGATGCGGCACCGGGAGATGGCCCAGATCGAGGGCAGTGCGGGCGAGAAGTCACAGTCGATGCTCGTCGCCCAGCTGCTGCTCTGCGCCGGCTTCCTCGTATTCCTGATCTTCCCGGCTGCCGTACGTGTCTTCCAGGTCAGCTGATCTTCGTAACCCACCTGCCGCTTCTTCGAGAGGACCCGAAACCATGAACGGACCCCGCATCAGCCATCCGGCCGTCGACTTCCTGCTCACCTTCCTGCGGGGCAGGGTGCAGCGTGCCCGCTCGGGCGAGCTCGACCGCGGCGCGTCCGCCGTCGAGTGGGTGATCATCTCGGCGGTCGTGGTTGCGATCGTCGGCGTGGTCGCCGCGATCATCAATCTCGCACTGAAGGACGGTGCCACCAAGGTCGGCGAGTGCATCACGGGCGCCGACGCCGGCAAGACCTGCTGACCGGAGGGATGTTGACGGTCGAACTTCCCCTTTCCGATGCCATGAACCGTTTCGCAGACCGGTTGCGCACCGCCGTACGCCGCCGGGTGGAGGTCGCCTCCACCCGCGGTGACTCCGGCGCGACCGCGATCGAGTTCGTCCTGCTGACCCCCATCCTGTTCTTCATGATTTTCGCGACGGTGCAGTTCGCGCTGTACTCCTTCGCGGACCATGTGGCGCAGGCCGCCGCCCAGGCGGGCGCGCGCGAGGCGCGGGCCGAGGCGGACGAGAACCCGGGCGGGTGGCGGGGCAAGGCGCGGGTGGTCGCCGACAGCTACATCCAGCAGTTGGGCCCGCAGTTGGTCCTCTTGCCCGTGGTGCGGACGTACCGGCCCGAGCCGGACACGGTGGGCGTGGAGATCACCGCGAGGGTGCCGAGCGTCTTCCCAGGGCTCGACCTGACGGTCCACGCACAGTCACAGGGGCCGGTGGAGCGTTTCGTACCGGAAGGGGGCTGACTCACTTGATGGGCCGCGCGCGCGAGCGGATAAGGGCCCGGGCCGCCGACGACCGTGGCCTGTCCACGATCGAGGTGGTCATCCTCGCGCCTGTTGTGATCCTCTTCATTCTAGTCCTCGTCGCCTTCGGGCAGCTCGTCGACGGCCGGGGCGCGGTCGACGGCGCCGCACGGGACGCGGCCCGTGCCGGTTCGATCCAGAAGGACCGCAGCAACGCGATGGCTGAGGCGAGGAAGGCGGCGGCAGCCGATCTCGCCGATGTGTGCGCGGGACCGGTGACGGTGAACAAGATCAGCGATGGCTTCGAGCCCGGCGGGTTCTTCACCGTCGAGGTCAGTTGCGAGGTCCGCGGTCTGGGCATGCTCGGTCTCGACATCCCGACCACCCTCACCGGCCGGTCCACCTCGCCGCTCGACCCCTTCCGGAGGGCCGCATGACGGCGCAGGAGCTGGTGCGCTCTCGGTGGGCGGCACGGCGCGAACACCTGGACGACAGGGGCTCGGGCGCCGGCGCCGTCATCATCTTCGCGCTGCTCTTCATGGCCCTGGCCGCGTTCGTGATCGACGGCGGGCTGGCGATCTCCCAGCGCGAACGGGCCGCGGACATCGCCGAACAGGCCGCCCGATACGCGGCGCAGGACATCGACCGGGACGCCCTGTACGACGGCTCCGGTGGTTCGGCTCCCATCAACTCCGGCAACTGCGCCGCCCGGGTACGCGCCTTCGCCCGGGAGGAGGGAATGACGGGACAGGATGTCGCGGCCTCGCGCTGTGTGGCGGCCGACGCCCGACGGGTCGAGGTCGAGATCCAGCTCACCTACCGGCCTGTGCTGACCGGAATCCTCTTCGGCGGCTCGCTGACTGTGCACGGCAGATCGGCCGCCGAGTCCGTCGCCGGGTAGCCCGGAAGCCGGAAAGCGACCGCCCCGACCCCCCGCCGCTACTCCACCGTCCTCCTCCACAGGAAGCCTGTTATGGCACGCACCACCTCCCGTACGAGCAGCCGCCCGAGACCGCCCCGGCGGACCCTCGGCGACTTCGTCAAGGCATTTCTCGCGTTCGTCGCGCTGGCCTCCCTCGTCGTCGGCGTGCCCGGGGCGCTGGCGTATTTCGTGGGCTGGCCGCTGCCGGACGAGATGCCTTCGCTGGACATGTTCCAGCGGCAGATCACGGTCGACACGTTCATCAGCGTTCTGACGGTGGTGGTCTGGCTGGCGTGGGCGCAGTTCACCGCCTGCGTCCTCGTCGAGGTGAAGGCGGCCGTCTCCGGGGTCGGCATGCCGACCCGGGTCCCCGGCGCCGGGGCGAGCCAGGTCCTCGCTCGGCAACTGGTGGCGGCCCTGTTGCTGGTGACGGCGGGGGCGGCGAGCTTCACCCCCGGTCTCTCGCAGCTCGGCCAGACTCTGGAAGGGCAGAGCCGCCCGACGGTGGCGTCGGCTGCGCAGCAGACTCCCGGCGAGCAAGCGCAGGAGCTGGCGCGGGAGAAGGCGGCAGAGCGCGCCGAAGGCGCGAAGCGAACGGCGGAGAGTGCCAAGGAGCAGGGGACCAAGTTCTACCGGATCCAGCCTCCGGAAGGCCGGCACCACGACTCGCTCTGGGAGGTCTCCGAACGTCATCTGGGGGACGGGCGCCGATACAAGGAGATCTACCAGCTCAACAAGGATCGTGTGCAGCCGGACGGTTCGAAGCTGTCGCAGGCGAGCCTCATCCGGCCGGGCTGGATCATGGAGATGCCCGCGGACGCCCACGGCGGTGATGTCGTCGAGATGCCGTACGAGGCGCCAAAGGTCTCCGAGGAAGTACGGCAGCAGATCCAGGAGTACGCCGATGCCGGAGACCAGGCACAGGGCGGCGGCGCACAGCAGGGCGATGACCGGCACGAGGGCGGTCGTCGTGGTGTCGACACCGACACCGCACAGATCGCCCTGCCCGCACAGCGGCCAGCCGCCCCGGACACCGGCTCGGAGTCCGGCACCGAGGTCGCGACGCCGGTCGCTGGCGACTCCTCCTACGGTCTCCCCGAGGCCCTCATCGCTTCCCCGCTGCTCGCCGCAGGACTGCTCGCGGCCCTGGGCCACCGGCGCCGTACCGCGCTGTGGCAGTCCGCGATGAGCACTGTCACAGGCCGGGGCGGCATGGAGCCGCCCGTGCCCACCGGTGCCGCCGCCGATGTCCAGGACGCGCTGCTGGTCGGTGCCGACCCCGAGGCCGTGCGTCTCCTGGACCGGTCCCTGCGTGGTCTGTCCGAGGCGCTCACCGCGGAGTCCCGCCCGCTGCCGGTCGTGTACGCGGCCTGGCTGACCGACGGCGAACTGCACCTTCAGCTCGGCCGCCGGGAGGGCCAGCCACCCGCTCCGTGGCAGGAGGGCCAGGACGCCACCTTCTGGCACTTGGAGAAATCCGCCGCCGGAGTGTACGGGGACAGTGACACCGCGTCCCCGTACCCCGGCCTTGTCAGCCTGGGCACTCACGACGACTCCCGTCTGCTGCTGAACCTGGAGTCCGTACCGGGTGTCGTCTCGCTGACCGGAGCCGCACAGGACCGCGCCGCCGTGATGGCCTCGATCGCCGCGGAACTGGCCACCAGCGGCTGGTCGGACCGGATGACCGTCACGCTGGTGGGCTTCGGCAAGGAGCTCGGCGCACTTGCCCCCACCCGACTGCGTCATCTCGAAGGGGTCGAGGACCTGTTGGAGGTCATGGAGGCCGAGACCCGGCAGCGCCGCGGCGCGTTGGGCGCAGCCGGGCACGACTCCGTCCTCACTGGTCGTACCGGCCACGCCCAGCACAATCGTTGGGCGCCGCACCTCGTCCTGCTCGCCGCCGAACCGACCGGGACGCAGGCCGCGCGGCTCACCGAACTCGCCTCCGACGCGGGCCGACTGGGCATCGGCTATCTCGTCGGCACGGGCTCGACCTATCTGCCCGGAGCGGTCTGGCAGCTGGAGGTGACCTCCGACGGCCGGCTGCTCGCCCCACTGCTCGGTCTCGAACTCAAGGCTCAGATGCTGCCCCGAGCACAGCACGACGCGGTGGTCCAGCTCTTCAAGGACGCCGAGCCCGACCACGATCCGAACCCCGACCCGTCCACCAGCCGGTTCCTCGTCGACATCACAGAGCGTGGCCGGCCGGCGGTCTATGCCCGGCTCGTCGGAACGTACGAGCTCATCGGTATCGACGCCCCCGACAGCGAGCGCAGTGTGCTTCTGCACGAGGCGCTGGCGCTGCTCCTGCTGCACCGCGAGGGTGTGCATCCGCAGGTGCTCGCCGCGTCGCTGTGGCCACGCGGGGTGACCGAGGACGTAAGGGACGCGCTCGTCGAGCGGATGCGTGAGTGGCTCGGTGCCGACCCGGACGGTACTCCTCGCCTGCGCCTGGACCCGGCGGGCCGTCTCACGCTCGCTGTCTCCGTCGTCTCCGACCTCGACGTGCTGCGCTCGCTCCACCATGAAGCGACCCAGGGCAGGGGGGCCCGGAACGCGGCCGTGCGGGAGCGGCTGCTCACCGATGCGCTCGAGCTCGTCCGCGGCCCGCTGCTGGTGGACCGGCCGGAGGGACGGTACGGCTGGCTCTCCCACGAGATCGTCGACGCCCAGCTGCCCCTGCTCGTCGCGGACGTGGCCCTCGATCTGTCGGAACACCACCTCGAACAGGGCCGACCCGAGCAGGCCGTCGCCGCGCTCACCGCCGCACTGTCCTCGTCGCCGACCGACGAGCGGCTGTGGAACGAGCTGCTGCGCGCGACCCACGCCACGGGTGATACCGAGCGCCTGGCAGTGCTCGCCGCGTCCCTCGGCGCCCAGGCCAACCAGCCGGCCGCCGCCGGCCGGGGGCTGCCGCCGCGTACGGAAGCGCTGTTGGACGAGCTGCTGCCGACCTGGCGTGACGCCGATGCGGCGGCCGGCTGACCCATGAGTGTGCCGACGATCTTCGCGGCCGCGCTGTGGGGCGCCGGCACGGGGCTCCTCGTGCCGCGCGCCGCGTACCGTCTCGCCGTCGAGCCGGGCACCCCTTGGCGCACGGCCTGCCCCTCCGGCCACCCTTTGACGGGCCCGGCCCGTGGCTGGCTCGGCCCTCCGGCATGCGTGCGGTGTGCGAGGCGTCAGCCGGTCGGTGCGGGTGCGGGTGCGGGTGCGGGTGCGGGGGCGGCGGTCAGCCGCGGGCCGGGGAAGGTGCCGGACGGTGCCGGCGGTACGGATCTCGGCCCGGGCGCCGACATGTCGGCCGGCGGCATGGGCGGCTCCTCGGGCGTTGGCAGGGCCGATGGCTGTGGGCCGGGTCCCGGTACGGCTGACGGGGACTCGGGTCTCGTCACGGATGGCGGCGACTCGGGCGTCCCCACAGCCGGCCGCGACGGGGTGCGGCCCGGTGCGGCCCTGCGGCCCGCCCTCTATATGCCTGCTGTCGCCACCGCGCTGGTCTGCGGGAGCCTCGCCGCGGCCGTCGGCGCCCGGCCGGAGCTGGTGGTCTGGTTGCTGCTCGCGCCGTTCGGCACCCTGCTGAGTCTCGTCGACCGAGCCGTGCACCGGCTGCCCGACACCCTCACGCTTCCGCTTGCGGCGGGGACCCCCGTCCTGCTCGGCGCCACCGCGTCACTGCCTGCCGCCGCCGGTTCGTGGCCCACGGCGCTGCTCGGCGGGCTCGCCCTCGGCGGCTGTTACTTCCTGCTCTTCCTGATCAATCCCGACGGAATGGGTTTCGGCGACGTCAAGCTGGCCCTCACCCTGGGGCAGGTCCTCGGCTGGTACGGCTGGCCGGTGCTCTTCGCCGGCACCGCCGTGGCTTTCGTCGTAGGCGCCGGCTGTGGCCTCGGCCTGATCCTGCTGCGCCGGGCGAGCCGGAAGGCCGCTTTCCCGTTCGGCCCCTTCATGATCTGTGGGGCCCTGGCCGGCGTGCTGTACGGCGGGCTGGTGTGAGCGGTGCGGCTCCCGGCCCGGCTATCGATTCGGGTTAATACGCGTCGAATAGCCGATTCCCGGATGATGTCCGGGGAGAGTCCCGGTCGTGTACCGGAATTGCTCGGGTGAACGACGCATTCACGCCTTTTGTTGTGTCGAAAGCCGTTGTTCGTTCCCGTAGGGGTGAAATCGGCGGATGGTTTCCCTGTGACCCGATGACCTTCGCCCCTAGGCTTCGGTCGGAGGTCCGGCCGGTCCACAGGGGGAGTTCATATGCAGCCGCTGGAAGCCGGCGAACCGCTGACCATCGGTGCCTATCGATTGCTCGGCAGGCTCGGTGCGGGCGGCATGGGCCGGGTCTATCTGGGGCGCAGCGCCGGCGGGCGCACCGTCGCGGTCAAGGTCGTGCACCCGCATTTCGCCCTCGACGAGCAGTTCCGCGCGCGCTTCCGGCGCGAGGTGGATTCGGCACGGCGGATCGGTGCGCAGTGGACGGCCCCCGTTCTGGACGCCGACCCGGACGCGCCCATTCCGTGGGTCGCCACCGGTTACGTGGCCGGCCCGCCGCTCTCCGCCGCGGTCTCCGAGCACGGGCCGCTGCCCGAGAACGCGGTACGGACGCTGGGCGCCGGACTCGGCGAGGCGCTGGCCGCGGTGCACGAACAGGGCGTCATCCACCGTGATGTGAAGCCGTCCAACGTACTGCTGGCCCTGGACGGCCCGCGGCTGATCGACTTCGGGATCGCGCACGCGATCGGCGCCACCGCCTCGCTCACCTCCACCGGGGTCTCGGTCGGCTCGCCCGGCTACATGGCCCCGGAGCAGATCCGGGGCACCGATATCTCGGGCGCGGCCGATGTCTTCTCGCTCGGCGCGGTGCTCGTGTACGCGGCGACCGGTACCGCTCCCTTTCTCGGCGACTCCTCGGCCGTACTCCTCTACAAGGTGGTGCACGAGGAGCCGGAGCTGGGGGAGTTGGAGGGTGACCTGCGGGAGGTCGTCGCCAGGTGCCTGGAGAAGGAGCCCGAGGACCGGCCCACACCCATGGAACTGGCCCGGCGGCTGGCGCCGGGCGGAGCCGCCGCGCTGGTGGCGGCCGGCTGGCTGCCCGGACCACTGGTGCGCGAGGTCAGCCAGGCGGCGGTCGCGTTGCTGGACCTGGAGCCGCAGGACGCGCCGGTGCAGTCGGGGCCGGTGCCGTTCAGCAGCGCGGCCTGGGATGCGGGCGGCGCCGGCGGTGCCTACGGCCTGGACGGCGCCGATGGGGCGAGCGGGGCCGGGGTCGTGGGCGGCGGGTTCGGGTCGCCGGCCGAGCCCTTCCCCACGCACGACCCGACCCGGCTGTCCCATCCGGGCGTACTGCCCTCGTGGCCCGTGACCGCGGGCGCGGGCGAGCCGGCCAGGACATCGGGGGCGTCCGGGCCGTCGCCGCGGACCGGTGCGTCCGGGCTGCCCGGACAACGCGCGTCCGACCCCCATTTCTCCGTCACCGTCAGCGCGGACTCCGGCCCGGCCCGGCCGGACGCGGACCGGGGCCGGAGGCTGAGCTGCACCGTCGCCCTCGCGGTGGCGGGCGCGCTCGCCGCCGTGACCGTGGGCAGCGCGTTCGTCTTCGACCTGATGCCGGGCGGTGGCGGCCGGAGCAACGCCGAGCACGGCAACGTCGGCAGCACCCCGCCCGCCGCCACCCCGACCGGCCGGCCGTCGCAGCCCGCGGACTCGGGCACCGGCAGCCCGGAGCAGATCACCGAACTCCCGAAGGAGTTCATCGGCACCTGGAAGGGCCCGGTCACCGAGAAGACGACCGGGCAGCCGCACGGCACGCTCACCGCCGTCTTCACCGCGGGGAAGACGGGCACGGACGTGGTCCGGATGAACACCGAGATCACCAGCCTCGGGGTCACCGTCAGCTGCAACAGCGTCGCCGGCCTCACCTCCGGCACCGCCGAGCAACTGACGCTCCACGAACGCACCGACCCGGACCGGCCCAGCACCCCGGCCCTGTGCACCTCCACCACCACCGACGTCCACTTCACCCGGGCCGCCGACGGCACCCTGCGTTTCCGGTCCGAGGGGAGCGGCGCGGGACGCCCGTACGGCACGCTCACCCGGTCCGGCGGCTGACCCCGAGAGGGGCTGGCGTACGCTGAACCGGTCCGTAGATCCGTTGAAAAACCGCCGAAAGGTGACAGCCCGGTGACCGAGAAGGCCGACCTCCAGCCCATCCTCGACCGAGCCGCCGAGGGCGGTCGGATCTCTCCGGAGGAGGCGCTCGACCTCTACCGTTCGGCGCCGCTGCACGCGCTGGGTGCCGCCGCCGACGCCGTACGCCGCCGCCGTTACGCCGGTACGGAGCACATCGCGACGTACATCATCGAGCGCAACATCAACTACACGAACGTGTGTGTCACGGCCTGCAAGTTCTGCGCCTTCTACGCCGCGCCGAAGGACACCGCCAAGGGCTGGTCCCGCGACCTCGACGACATCCTGCGCCGCTGCGCGGAGACCGTCGAACTCGGCGGTACGCAGATCATGTTCCAGGGCGGGCACCACCCGGACTACGGCGTCGAGTACTACGAGGAGCACTTCTCCGCGATCAAGAAGGCGTTCCCGCAGCTGGTCATCCACTCGCTGGGCGCCTCCGAGGTCGAGCACATGGCCCGGATCTCCAAGGTCTCCGTCGAGGAGGCCGTCCAGCGCATCCACACCGCCGGCCTCGACTCCTTCGCGGGAGCCGGCGCCGAGCTGCTGCCGGCCCGGCCGCGTACCGCGATCGCCCCGCTCAAGGAGTCCGGCGAACGCTGGCTGGAGATCATGGAGATCGCCCACCGCCTCGGTGTCGAGTCCACCTCCACCATGCTGATGGGCACCGGCGAGACCAACGCCGAGCGCATCGAGCACCTGCGGATGATCCGCGACGTGCAGGACCGGACGGGCGGCTTCCGCGCGTTCATCCCGTACACGTACCAGCCCGAGAACAACAAGCTGAAGGGGCAGACGCAGGCCACGCTCTTCGAGTACCTGCGGATGATCGCCATCGCCCGGATCTTCCTCGACAACGTCGCCCACATCCAGGGCTCCTGGCTGACCACCGGCAAGGAGGTCGGCCAGCTGTCGCTGCACTACGGCGCCGACGACCTCGGCTCGATCATGCTGGAGGAGAACGTCGTCTCCTCGGCCGGTGCCAAACACCGCTCCAACCGGCTGGAGATCATCGACCTGATCCGCAAGGCGGACCGGGTGCCGGCCCAGCGCGCCACCACGTACGAGCACCTCGTCGTCCACGACGACCCGGCGAACGACCCGGTCGACGAGCGCGTCGTCTCGCACATCTCGTCCACCGCGATCGAGGGCGGCACGGCACACCCGGAGCTGAAGCTCCTCAACGCCAACTGAGGCAGCCTTGCTGACCGTTCATGCCGCCGACGCGGTGCACGGTGCCCCGGACGGGGCGGACGCCGTGGCCGTGGACGGCGGCGTGGTCGTCGCCATCGGTGCGTACGGGGAGCTGACCGCCGCCCGTCCGGGGGCCCGGACCCGGCGCTGGTCCGGGCTGATCACCCCGGGGCTGCTGAACGCGGCGGCCCCCGCCCTGCTGGAGGCCGCCTACCACCCGGACCCGCGCGAGGCCGACGAGCTCGGCACCGACCCGCTGACCGGCGACGCGCTCACCGCACTCTCCATGGACGACGCCCGCTGGGGCGCGAGTGCCCGGCGCGGCCTGCAACGGATGCTGCGGCACGGCACGACCGCCGTCCGGGGCCCCTTCGCCCGCCCCGCCGTGCGCACCGCGGTCGCCCGCTCGGGACTGCGCGTCCACGCCCCCGGCCCGGTGCCGGAACACGTGTCGCTCGACCCGCTGGCGTCCGTACCGGAGCCGGCCGAGGCGTTCGCGACCGCCCTGGCCGTCGGCGGGCCCGCGGATCTGGCGGTGTTCGGCGTACCGGACCCGGCGGCGCTGCGCACCGAGGGCGCCGGGAGCTGCGTGGCGACGGTGCTCGGCGGACGGCTGGTCTTCCGCCGCAGCTGAGGCGTCCGCATGGCGGGGCCGGCTCACGGCACCGCGGGGCCGCCCAGGTAATGGCCCTCGGCGTCGTACGGCCAGGCGTTGGAGACGCACCCCTTCAGCCCGTAGATCTGCTGCATCATCGCGGGCGCGGGGCGGCCCTTGCCCGGACAGGTCTCGTGACCGTGGCCCAGCCAGTGGCCGACCTCGTGGTTGATGATCAGGGCCCGGTACTCGGCGAGCGGGCCGTGGAATTCGGGTGATCCCTGCTGCCAGCGCTTGAGGTTGACCATCACGTCGGTGCCGACCCGGCAGTTGACCTCGCCGTGGGTGTCGAGGCCGCCCTTCCCGCAGAGGGCGTCGGTGGTCGCGGGGGTGGCGATACGGATGACGAGTCCCGCCGGTCCTTCGGAGACCCGGCGGAAGGTGTGCTCGCCGTGGTGCGACCAGCCCCGTGGCGCGGCCAGGATCCGGGCGATCTCGGCGGCGGCCCGGTCCGGGTCGACGCCCGAGCCGTCCTCCACCTCGACGCGGTACGCCCTGGCCCTGCCCTTGCCCTTGCCGGGGTCCGGGGCGCCCGCGCGGGCGACGGTGAACGTGCCGGTGGCCGGCGAACTCCCGGACGCGGACGGCGTGGGCGCCTTGCCGTCGGCACCGCTGCTCCACCGGGGCCCCAGCGCGGCGACGGCACAGATCAGCGCCGCCGTGACGACGACGGCGAACAGGCGTCCTCGGCGGCCTTCCGGCCCCGGCCGGAGGCGTGCGCCTCGTGCGGACATCTGGGCTCCCCCCTGGATCCCGGCGGCTCTTGTGCCCCCTCTGTACTGACTGTCGGTGGAAGCGATTGGTTCAGTCCACCCGGATAACGACTTGCGACCGGCGCGGAGTGCCGCGGACCGGGCTGCTTGAATGGACGGGTGACCCGAGCCTCCCTGGACAAGCAGCCGCACGAAGTCGCCACGATGTTCGACGACGTGGCGGCGAACTACGACCTCACCAACGACGTGCTGTCACTCGGCCAGGCCCGGCTGTGGCGCAAGGAGGTCGCGAAGGCGGTGCACGCCCGGCCCGCGGAGAAGATCCTCGACCTGGCCGCGGGCACGGCGACGTCCTCGCTGCCGTTCGCCGCGACCGGCGCGTACGTCGTGCCGTGCGACTTCTCCCTCGGCATGCTCCAGGAGGGCAAGAAGCGCAACTCCTGGCTGCCCTTCACCGCGGGCGACGCCACCAGGCTGCCGTTCCGCGACGAGACCTTCGACGCGGTGACCATCTCCTTCGGGCTGCGCAACGTCCAGGACACGGACTCGGCGCTGCGCGAGCTGTACCGGGTGACCAAGCCGGGCGGCCGGGTGGTGATCTGCGAGTTCTCGCAGCCGACCTGGGCGCCGTTCCGCACGGTCTACACCGAGTACCTGATGCGGGCGCTGCCGCCGGTCGCGCGCGCGGTGTCGTCCAACCCCGACGCGTACGTCTATCTCGCCGAATCCATCCGCGCCTGGCCCGACCAGGCGGGACTCGCGGCCGCGCTCCAGCGGGCCGGCTGGTCGAAGGTCGCCTGGCGCAACCTCACCGGCGGTGTGGTGGCGCTGCACCGGGGCGTACGCCCCTGAGGCAACGGTTCGGCGACTTCCGCCGACGGACCGGGCGGCCCTGTCCACCTGGTCCCTCGACGACACCGGCTGACGCCCGCGCTCACGGCGTCAGGGTCGTCCGGAAGCAGACCACCTCCTGGCCCGGCCGCGGCGTCGTGAAGCTCTCGGCCCGCTCCATCCCCAGCCGCCGGGCCACGGCGATCGACCGCTCGTTCCCCGCGTCGATCGTCGCCACCACCCGTTCCACCCCGGCCGCGCGCAGCCGCTCCAGCGTGAGGCGCGCGGCGGCGGTGGCGTAGCCCCGGCCCCAGGCCGGCCGGGCCAGCCGCCAGCCGATCTCGATCTCGCCCACCGGCCCGTACTCGGTCCGCGGCCAGGGCTGGGCGCCCGTGAAGCCGGCCACCTCGCCGTCCTCGCCCAGCACCGTCCACAGGCAGTAGCCGAGTTCGGCGTCGAATCTGCGCTGCCGGGCGGTCCACTCCTCGTACATCGAGAGCTCCTCCGACGCACCGCCGAAGAACTCCATCACCTCGGGATCGTCGAAGGCGCGGTGCCAGGACAACGCGTCCTCGTCGGTGGGGACGCGCAGCTGTACGGAGGGAGCGCCGGGAAGCACGGTCGACATCGGGGAACCCTTCGGAAAGTTGATCAGCGAACCCCCATAGACTGCACGGGACAGGTGCCGCGCGGCACGCGATTTCGAGCCTTCGGGAGATCCGACCGTGACCGAGCAGCCCCTCTCCGAGCACAGCGCGGATGTGATCGTCGTCGGGGCAGGCCCGGCCGGCTCCACCACCGCGTACTACCTCGCCAAGGCCGGACTGGACGTCCTGCTCCTGGAGAAGACGGCCTTCCCCCGCGAGAAGGTCTGCGGCGACGGCCTCACCCCGCGCGCCACCAAGCAGCTCGTCTCCATGGGCATCGACATCTCCGAAGAGGCCGGCTGGCTGCGCAACAAGGGTCTGCGCATCATCGGCGGCGGCGTCCGCCTCCAGCTGGACTGGCCCGATCTCGCCTCGTACCCGGACTACGGGCTGGTCCGCAAGCGCGACGACTTCGACGAGCAACTGGCCCGCCAGGCGCAGAAGGCGGGCGCGCGGCTGCACGAGCGCTGCAACGTCGGCGCCCCGATCGTCGACGACCGCACCGGCCGCATCACCGGCGTCAACGCGAAGCTCGGCGAGGAGAAGACCCCGGTCACCTTCCACGCCCCGCTCGTCGTCGCCGCCGACGGCAACTCCACCCGGCTGTCGCTCGCCATGGGCCTGCACCGCCGCGAGGACCGCCCGATGGGCGTGGCCGTGCGTACGTACTTCACCTCGCCCCGCCACGACGACGACTACCTGGAGTCCTGGCTGGAGCTGTGGGACCGGCGCGGC
Organism: Streptomyces sp. NBC_00984; assembly: GCF_045162475.1. Lineage (NCBI taxonomy): Bacteria > Bacillati > Actinomycetota > Actinomycetes > Kitasatosporales > Streptomycetaceae > Streptomyces > Streptomyces sp. NBC_00984. Next base: position 3,832,946 of record NZ_CP108734.1, on the reverse strand, counting down.
CCCCAGGACCGGCTGCTGCCCGGCTACGGCTGGATCTTCGGCATGGGCGACGGCACGTCCAACGTCGGCCTCGGCATCCTCAACTCCTCCTCCGCGTTCAAGGAGCTGGACTGGCGCGAGGTCCTCAAGGCGTGGTGCGCGTCGATGCCGGAGGACTGGGGCTACACCCCGGAGAACATGACGACGCCGATCCGCGGCGCCGCCCTCCCCATGGCCTTCAACCGCCAGCCGCACTACACCAAGGGCCTGCTGCTCGTCGGTGACGCGGGCGGCATGGTCAACCCGTTCAACGGCGAAGGCATCGCGTACGCCATGGAGTCGGGCCAGATCGCCGCGGACGTCATCGTCCAGGCCCACGCCCGCGCGACCCCGGCCCAGCGCGAACTGGCGCTGAACAACTACCCGAAGGTGCTCAAGGAGACCTACGGCGGCTACTACACGATGGGCCGCGCCTTCGTGAAGCTGATCGGCAACCCGAAGGTCATGAAGATCGCCACCCAGCGCGGCCTGACGCACCCCCTGCTGATGAAGTTCACCCTGAAGATGCTCGCCAACCTCACCGACCCCACGGGCGGCGACGCGATGGACCGCATCATCAACGGGCTGTCCAAGGTGGCCCCGAAGGCCTGAGCCGCTGGGGGGCGGCGCTCCGGACGGCGCCCGTCAGCGGCGGCCCGCTCGTCCGTAGCAACGCGCCAGTGCGTGGAAGGCCTGCTTCGGTTCCCAGTGCCAGTCGGACTCCGGGGCGTCGAACCGGTCCTTGATCGGCTTCACCACGGCGTAGCTCGCCATGTCCAGGTCGTAGCGGGGGACGGGGGAGTGCGGGGCGTCGGGGGTCAGGAACTCGAAGGCCATTGCGGCGTACAGGCCCATCTCCTCGAAGACGCCCAGGAGTTCGGTGAGATAGGCGGCTTGGGTGCGTTCGCTGCGTACCAGGTCGCCTTTGATCTCGGGCGGTTGCTTGGTGTAGTCGACGGTGTCCCAGCCCATGCCGCCCTGCTCGGGTGCCCCCGCGTACGTGCAGGTGCCGAACTCCGTGATCGCCAGCGGCTTGCCCCAGCGCAGGTACGAGCGCAGCTCGCGCACGTAGTCCGCGCGGTCGGGGAAGTACGAGTAGTAGTCGATGCCCACGATGTCGAAGAGGCTCCAGTCGACCTCGTCGTCCTGCGCGGCCGCGTACGACAGCTTGCCGCCGAAGGCCGACCGTCCGACCGCGGCGGCCCGTGCCGTGAACGCGGACAGGCGGCGCATCATCCGCTCCGGGTCGTAGGTGCCGGCCATCAGGTTGTGGATCCGTTCCTGTGCGTCGTCGCCGGGCACGATGCCCGGCACGAACAGCCAGAACTCGCAGCCCACGCTCAGGTCGGCCCGCGCGCCCTGGCGGCGCAGCCGTTCCAGGTGCCGGCCGGTCTCCGCGAGGTGGTCGAGGATCTCCGACGCGGGGCGGTCACCCAGGGTCGGCTGGAGCCAGATGTGTAGACCCAGCTCGGCGGCCTCGGACGCGGTGGCGTTGAGACGGTCGACGCCGTCGCCCGTCACCTCGATCGAGGTGGCGTGCAGGTCGTTCCTGATGGCCCGGAGGTCCTCGCGCATGCGAGTGGCGCTCCACGCGGTGCCGGGGGTCTCGCCCGCGCCGATCGTGTAGCAGACCCCTCGATGGGTCAGGCCCTTGCCGCTCCTGTGCCCGCCTCGGCGGTCGGTCGCGGCGGCCGAGGCCGACGGGCCGGTCAGGAACGATCCGGCCGCCGCCGCGGTCCCGATCGCCCCCGCCCCGGCCAGGAACCTCGCCCGGCTGATTCCTCCACTGCGCTCGTCGCGATGCACTCTGACTCCCCGGTCGGTCGGCGGTTCGCGTGTCGCCGCCAGTCTGCCGAGCGGGTGCGGGACCGGGCGTCCCCCGAAAGTCTGCGGGTGCGCGACCAAGGGATGAACCAGGCGCAGGCAGCGGCTACTTAGGTCGCGGCGCCCGGCGCGAGCGGAGCACCACGGTCACCGGGCCGGAACCCGGCGTTCCTCGTCGGCCCCGGCGCGCTTTCCGCCGGTGGCGACCACGCGGCCCCGGGGTCTGCGCGGCAGCAGGCGGCGGGTGAGGCCGGACTCGTAACGGGGCTGGAGCAGCAGGATCAGGCCCACCGCGCAGACGAACGCGACCCCGAAGAGCATCCAGGACTTGGCGCCCCGCGCCGAGTAGGCCACGATCCCGAACGAGAACAGCGCCGACCAGAAGTACATGAGCAGCACGGCCCGGCGGTGCGAGTGGCCGAGCTGGAGCAGGCGGTGGTGGAGGTGGCCCTTGTCGGCGGCGAAGGGGGACATTCCGTTCCACGTACGCCTTATGACGGCGAGCACGAGGTCCGCGACGGGCAGCGCGATGACGGACAGCGGCAGCATCAGCGGAATGTAGACCGGCACCATCGCGGCCGACCCGGACCTGCCGTCCACCGACTGGCTGAGAAGGCTCGGGTCGACCTCGCCCGTCACCGAGACCGCGCACCCGGCGATGAGCAGGCCGAGCAGCATCGAGCCCGAGTCACCCATGAAGATCCGGGCCGGATGAGAGTTGTGGACCAGGAAGCCGAGGCACATGCCCGCCAGGATCGCGGAGATCAGCGTGGTGGACGCGGCGGCCTCGATCCCGTAGCCGTACCAGAGCCGGTAGGCGTACAGGAAGAACGCCGTCGCCGCGATGCCCACCGTGCCGGCGGCCAGCCCGTCGAGCCCGTCGACGAAGTTGACCGCGTTGATGGAGACGACGATCAGTCCCACGGTCAGCAGCGTGCCCTGCCAGTCGGAGAGGTAGATCCCGTCGGTGCCCGGCACCGGGAGCCAGAGAATCGTCAGTCCCTGGAACGCCATCACCCCGGCCGCGAGTACCTGGCCGCCGAGTTTGACCAGCGAGTCGACGCCCCATTTGTCGTCCAGGACACCCAGGATCCAGATGAGCGCGGCGCCGGACAGCAGTGCCCGCGGCGTCGAGCTCTGGGTGAAGATGCCTTCCAGGTGCGGCAGGTGAGAGGCGACCAGCAGTCCGGCCACCAGCCCGCCGAACATGGCCACGCCACCGAGGCGCGGAGTGGGTTCGCGATGGACGTCCCGCGCCCGGATCTCGGGCATCGCGCCGACCGAGATCGCGAACTTCCGTACGGGGCCGGTCAGGAGATGGGTCACGGCCGCCGTGATGAACAGCATGAGCAAGTAATCCCGCACGGGCGGCCTCACATTCCGGCCCAGCGGGCCGATACCTGAGCCCGATCGATGCCCTCGCTGCGCCCCGGCGAGCCTAACTCATACAGATTTCTGTGCGGCGGGGCGTGGGGCGGGACGGTGGTGGGTGCGGGTGTCGAGCGATACGTACGTCAGCGGGCGGACGTGCCATTCGATGTGCCGGCCACCGCGCAGCATGAGCGTGAACCCGCAGGGCTCGCCGCGGTGGAGCGCCCCCAGGGCCTGCACCCAGCCGCCCTGCTCCGACCAGTGGTGGGCGCGGATCAGTTCGCGCGGCGTGAGGCCGAAGAGATGGTTCGCCCGGAGCTGGACGCGGATGGCGCGGACGGCCTCTCGGGGCGTGGCCAGGATGCGCAGGTCGATCGGCTCGGGGACGAAGCCGGTGGCGGGGCCGTAGCGGAGGGCCTCGAACCGGTAGCCGTGTCCGACGACCGGCGATAAGGGGGTGAGGGGCGTACGCATCGTCGACCGTCCGATCGCAGCGGTGCGCGCCAAATGGCGCGGGGGCAGGGGGGTGTGGCGCCGCGCGGCAGGCGGGGGGCGGGTGGCCCCCGTAACGCGGCGACGCAGAGCGACGGTAGCGTTGCGGGTGGCTGCGGTGCAACAGTGTGACGTCCCTATGTTGCGCCGGATATGCAGAACGCCCCCCGGTGTTCGAACCGGAGGGCGCTTGCGGGCCGTGCTCAGATCAGGTGGTCGAACTCCCCGGCCTTCACGCCGAGCACGAATGCGCGCAGCTTGGCGACGCTCGTGGTGACGACGATGTCGGGGTCATCGCTCTCGCGCATCTTGATCGAGCCGTCGACGGGTGCCAGCTCGATGCAGCTCTGATTGTCGCCTGCCCCCGAGAAGGAAGACTTCTGCCAGTTGATTGCGTCGGTCATGCGGGTGGACTCACATTTCCTGTGCGATGCGTTGAATGAATTGTGCGGACTCCTCCGTGTCGAGAGAGACGGACTCGATGGAGTCGAGGAGGGCTCGGTATCGCGCCAACTGGGCCTCGGCGTCCAGGAAGCCTGCGTCGAAGGCGCTGTCCAGCTGGACGGTGTCGAGTGCCGGGATGCTGGCACCGGCGTACAGCGTCGAGTCTACTGAACCGGTGATCTGCCTGGCGAACGGGATGATGCGGATCGTCACGGACGGCCAGGTGGAAACCTCGTGCAGGAAGGCGAGTTGCGCCCGCATGGTCTCGGGGTCGCAGTACCGCATCCGCAACGCGGCCTCATGGATGAACGCCTCGAACGGGGTCGGCCTGGGGCGGTCGAAAATGTCGCGCCGTCTGGTGCGGTGCTCGACGCGGGCGCTCAGCTCGTCAGCGGGAAGGTCGGTGATCCCGCTCCGGATGATGGCTCGCGCATACGACTCCGTCTGAAACACACCAGGGATGTTGAGCGTCTGGATGGCGCGGATGTAGGACGCCTTGTGCTCCAGCTCCGCCAGGTCCAGGAATCCGGGCGAGAGTATTCCGCGGTAGTCGTCCCACCATCCCTTGGTGCGTTCGTCGGCCATCTCGGCCAGGGCGTCGACCAGGTGCTTGTCGGACGCCGAGTAGTGGGCCGCCAGCCGGCGTACCCGTTCGCTGCTCACTCCGTACCGGCCGGACTCGATGTGGCTGATCTGGGCTCGCTCGCCGCCCAGGTACGCGGCCGCCTCGCTCCCGGACATTCCCGCACGCTCGCGCAGCTTGCGAAGTTCCGCACCCAACCGCCGCTGCCTGGCGGTCGGGTAGCTCCTTGGTGGCATGGGCCCTCCCCTTCGTGCGGGTACGAGTGTGCCGCTCAGCCGTACCACTGGTCCACTCGTATGGGTGCTACGGACGTCCCACTGTTGCGCCGTCCCACTGTTGTGCCCTAGCGTCCTGTGATGTCGAGCCGAGGCTCGACCGGACCGAAGTGCAGCCACCCGCAGGCGAGTTGAGCGCTCACGGGAATCGGCCAATGCCACGGACCATGCCCACCGCACGACGCCCCGGAGACCGCCTCACGCAGGGAGACCGCGCCATGACCTCCGTAACCGCTCCTCCGCCACCCGCCCCCTACCTTCCGCAACGCGGTGAGCGGTACCGGCTCGTCGCGCCGAACGCCCCCACCGCCCCCAAGATCGTGCGGGACTTCGTGGCGACGGTGTTGTGGGCCACCGGGCACCCACGCCTCGTCGACGACGCCCGGCTCTGTGCGAGCGAGGTCGTCTCCAACGCGTACTGCCATACGGACTCGCCGCAGGTCCGGGTGGAGGTCACCGTCAACCGGCGGCAGGTGACCGTGTACGTCACGGACGACGAACCCGGCCGCCTGCCCGCGCGTACCCCGGGGACGGAGACCGGCGCGGACGAGGGCGGCCGGGGGCTCCTCCTCGTGGAGGGGCTCGCCGCCCGGTGGGGGACCACCGCGTACGGGGCGCGGTCGCCGCACTCGAAGACGGTGTGGTTCACCCTCTCCGCCTCCGGAGGCTGAGGCGCCCCTGCCCGCACGAAGAGTGCGAGGCTCCTGTCAGGTGCCCTGCCGGGAGAGCACCCCGGTACCTTCCTGTCGCACGGCCAACTGGACGGGCACGGTGCGAGAGCCCTGCGCGACAACGGCCTTCGGGGTGTTCTTCTCCCGTACGACGAGCAGCCCCGTCAGTACCAGCAGTACCCAGAGCACCGGGGTGAGCGGGTTTCCCGGGGAAATGAACCCCTGCGCGGCGAGTCCGAGGAGGCCGCCGGCGGAAAGCACGGCCGCGAGAACGACCTTGCCGAGGCTCATGTCCGATGCCGCACCGGAACGGCGACGGAATTCGAACCGGCCGAAAATTCTGGTGAAGGTCACCAGGAATATCCCCGAAACGCCGACCCACAGCGGTGCCACCGCGAACCACATCGGGCTGCCGGGCGTCGGTGTCGCGAATCCGAGTCCGACCGTTGCAATTCCCGCTGTCATCACGAGTGCGGGCATGTGCCAGAGATACAGGGTCATGAAGCGGGTTCCGCACCATTGCAGGACGGTGGTGGCCAGTGGGCGTTCGGCGAATCGCGTGATGACCGGCTTGAGAGTCAGCCAGAGCCCGAGCTGGCCGATCGTCAGTGACAGCATCAGGGCGGTCGGCGGGCTCATGTTGGAGACCGGGGCCCCGGGCATTCCGATCATGGATGCGGGGTAGGGCCCGAAGAACACAGCGGCCGCGGTGAGTCCGAAGCCGATGGCGGCCACACCCGCCGATGCCCACCCGCTCCGCAGGCGGAGGCCGCCGTCGGCGTAGTGGAAGCCGAACTGATGGGCCGCCAGCCAGACGAACAGGGCGTTCACGAAACCGATCGCGGGGCTGACCTCGAAGCGCAGTACATCGACGGCCAGGGCGCAGACGGCGAGTACGCCGATCACACGCCATCCGTACCGGCGGTACGACCTGAACATCACCGGCGTGAGCGCGACCACGAGCACATAGACGGCGAGGAACCACAGCAGCTGGCCGGCTATTTTGCCCGCCATCAGCACCGGTTGCTCAGGCACCCCCGCGCCGATCAACGCGTGGGGAAGCAGCAGCCACACGGCTGCCAGGGGTATGACCGGCACCAGGAGACGCGCAATTCTGCTCCGGAGCCAGGTGCGCACCGATTTCGCCGATCGGAACGAGAAGAAATTGGCGGCCCCGCCGGCGAAGAACACCATGGGCATGACCTGCGTCAGCCAGGTGACAATCCACCAGCCGGGACTTGCGAGAGCATTCCCGGTGCTCAAATGCCCATTCTCATAGGACAGTACGGGCATGAGCCAGTGCTGGGAGATCACGGCCAGCACGCACAGCGCTCTGATGACGTCTATGAATGGATCGCGACCGCGACCGGGCGAATGAGCGGGGGTTTGCTGCATGCAATCATCGTGCAGTCAGCAGGCGATAGAGGCAGTGAAGCAGTCCCCCGAATTCATTGGGGTGCCAGCACTGCGTGCCATGGTGGGGTTCTCCCCACCGGGCCCCGGCGGGGTTCACCCCCGGCGCCCCCGGACGCCGAGGCGCCCCGGGCCTGTCCCCGTCACGATCGTCGCGACCACCACGACCACCGCGAGAGCCGCGACCGCGCCGCCCAGCAGCATGACCGCCGACACGGACAGGCGGTCGAGGACGGCTCCGCCCGCCAGGGCGCCGAGGGCGAAGGTGGCCTGGAAGGACGCGGTGAAGAGGACGGACGCCGCTTCGGGCGCGTCGGGCGCGGCCTTGGCGAACCAGGTCTGTGAGCAGACCGGCACCGCACCGTAGGCGACACCCCAGACGACCAGCAGCGCGACGGCTCCGGCCTCCCACCTGCCCAGGACCGGGAGCAGCGCGGTCGCGGCGGCGATCAGTCCCGCGGCGAGGGCGACCGCGGCGCGCGGGCGGCGCGTCACGAGTGCGCCGCCGACGAAGTTGCCGACGATCCCGGCGGCGCCGTAGACCAGCAGGAACACCGTGATCATCGTCGGACCGGCGTGCGTGACCTGCTCCAGGAAGGGGGTGACATACGTGTACGTCGCGAAGTGCGACAGCACGATGAGGAAGGTGAGGAGCAGGGCGAACCGGGTGCCGGGGCGGTTGAGCACGGTGCGCAGCAGGCTCGCGCGGGTGACCTGCGTCGGCGGCAGGGGCGGGACCACCAGGAGCATCAGGGCCAGCACGCCCATGCTCAGCACCCCCATGACCACGAACGCGGTCCGCCAGCCGGCCAGGCCGCCGATGAACGTACCGGCGGGAACGCCGAGCACGGAGCCCAGCGGGACGGCCGAGAAGATCACCGCTGTCGCCCGGCCGGCCGACGCCGGGCGGACCAGCCGGCCGGCCAGTCCGGCCGCGATGGACCAGAAGCCGCCGATGGTGACCCCGACCATCACCCGGGCGACCAGGACGAGGCGGTAGTCGGTCGCGGCGGCGGTGAGGAAGTCGGCCAGGGCCAGCAGGAGCATGAAGGCGCAGAGCATCAGGCGCCGGTCGACACGTGCCGTCGCCACGGTGACCAAGGGGGCGGAGACCGCCGCGAGAAGTCCGGGCATGGTCATCATCAGGCCCGCGGTGCCGTCGGAGACGGCGAAGTCGGACCCGATCGAGGTGAGCAGGCCGATGGGCAGGATCTCGGTGGTGACGATCGAGAAGATGCCCAGCATGACGGAGATGACGGCGAGCCGACCGCGTAAGGGGGTGCGGGGAGGGAGGGCGGTGCGTTCGGTGGGGGTGGTGGCCGCGGGGGTGGTCATGGCGGGGGCCGTCCTGTGCTCGGTGACGCGAGGGCTGTTCGCCCCAGTTCACAAGCGGCGGTGGACGGTGTCCGGCAGGTTCGCGACGTCAACGTCGCCGGGCAGGGTTGATGTCGCGTTTTTGCTGGTGGACCGCAAACGGCGAAGGGCCGTCGCTCCCGAGCGGGGGAGTGACGGCCCTTCGCCGCGCGCCGCGAAGGCGCTTGTGAATCCGTGAACCCAGGGGTTCCGTCGAATCAGAGAACGCGGACCGCGCCCGACGGCGGGTCGTAGGACAGCGGGCGCTGCACCACACCGGTGCTGGAGTTCTGCGCACCGACGAACTGGCCGTTGCCCACATAGATCCCGACGTGGTACGCGCTGCCCGCGCTGCCCCAGTACAGGATGTCGCCCGGCTGGAGGTTGCTCAGCGAGACCTGGGTGCCGACGGTGGACTGGGACTGCGAGACGCGCGGCAGGTCGACGTTGATCGAACGGAACGCGGCCTGGACGAGGCCGGAGCAGTCCCACGAGTTGGGGCCGGTGCCGCCGGGCACGTACGCGTCGCCGACCTGGGCCTGCGCGAAGGCGACGATCGCCGCGGCGGAGCCGGTCGCGCTCGACGAGGAGGAAGAGGAGGAGGAAGAGGAGGACGTGGACGCGGCCGTGCCGGCGGTGGAGCCGGAGGTCGCGCTGAGCGTCGTACGGGCGGTGGAGCGGGAAGCGCGCTCGGCGGCCTCCGCCTTGGCCTTGGCGGCCGCCTCCGCCTTCTTCTTGGCCTCCGCCTTGCGGACCGCCTCGGCCTTGGCCTTCTTGGCGGTCTTTGCCGCGGTGGCGGCTGCGGCGTCCTCCTGGGCCTGCGTCTGCAGGTCCTGGGCGACCTGCTGCGTGGCCTGGGCGGACGCGGCGACGGCGGTGGAGAGCCCGGAGGTGATGGTGGGCATCTCGATGGTCTGGGTCACCGGCTCGGCCTGGGCCGGACCGGCAGCGCCTGCGACCGCGATGGTGCTGAGGACGCCACCGGCAACTCCGGCCCGCAGCGCCGTCTTCGAGGCGTTTCGGCGGGGCTTCCGGTGGCTGGGTATGTGAGCGGTGTGGGACATGGGTACTAGCGCTATCAGGGCCTCGGGGCTCCCATCAAGAAACGTGTGTTGCGACACAGTTACGTCCGGAATCTGTGAATCCGCTTTCCCGGCGCCCTTATTGACGCCGTAGCGGGCAAAACGGTCATGCCTGATCACCGCTGTGATCACGGACTTTCGGCAATACGCCCGAATTGCCCGCCGCTTACCATCCGTTCACACCGATGGCCAAGCCCGCTTTTATCGAAGCCTCGATGGAGTGACGCAGGTCACAGCGCGACCGGCGCGCGAGGGGCGGTTATGCGCCATGCGTCCAAGGTGCCGCCGGGCGGGGGGAGATATCCCGTTCATGCCGATGATCGTAAATGCTCCCGTGTGTCCACTTCGCTCCCCGCGACCCCCTCCCCGGGGTGAGTTCGATCGGTCCGGGCGGGGCCGGGTGAACGGGGGGCGGGTCGGGGGGCGAGTGATCGAGTCCGGAGGGTGGCGGGTTCCCTATCACCCCGGGGTGTCCATCGCCAATTTGCTTGGTATGGCTATCTCTTGATAGAGCGGCAACCGTTTGACCAGCGGTAACAGCATCAGATGTCACGTCTCGTGATCACTCGGCCGCTTCGTGTGTGAAGATCACCGCTCATCCGACTTCATGATCCTTCGTCAGGTGGTGGAGATCACAAAGGCGTTGTCGTACCCCGTGTCGCAGATCACAGGATGGCGGGCATAGGATGCGGGGCAGTCGGGCTTGTGAACTGCCTCACATGTGCACGATCTTGGTGAGGCGGTGAGCCGGTCGCCCGATGCGGTCCAACGGTCAAGGACGACTGGAAGGAGCGAGGAGCGTGAATGCCTACGCGCCCATCCTCGTGCTCGGCGCCCTCGGGGCAGGGTTTGCGATCTTCTCCGTGGTCATGGCCACGCTTATCGGCCCCAAGCGGTACAACCGGGCAAAGCTCGAAGCGTACGAGTGCGGTATCGAACCCACCCCCACTCCAGCCGGAGGCGGCCGCTTCCCCATCAAGTACTACCTGACGGCGATGCTCTTCATCGTCTTCGACATCGAGATCGTCTTCCTCTATCCCTGGGCGGTCACCTTCGACGCCCTGGGGATCTTCGGGCTCGTGGAGATGCTGCTCTTCGTGCTCACCGTCTTCGTCGCCTACGCGTATGTGTGGCGTCGCGGCGGCCTGGAATGGGACTGAGGGGCTGAGGGGCACACCATGGGACTCGAAGAGAAGCTGCCCAGCGGCTTCGTGCTGACCACTGTCGAGCAGGCCGCCGGCTGGGTACGGAAGTCCTCCGTCTTCCCTGCCACCTTCGGCCTCGCCTGTTGCGCCATCGAGATGATGACGACCGGGGCCGGGCGCTACGACCTGGCCCGTTTCGGGATGGAGGTCTTCCGCGGATCGCCGCGGCAGGCGGATCTGATGATCGTGGCAGGGCGGGTCAGCCAGAAGATGGCTCCCGTCCTGCGGCAGGTCTACGACCAGATGCCCAACCCCAAGTGGGTGATCTCCATGGGAGTTTGCGCATCATCGGGCGGAATGTTCAACAATTACGCCATTGTTCAGGGTGTTGATCATATTGTTCCGGTTGACATCTATTTGCCGGGTTGTCCGCCGCGGCCCGAGATGCTGATGGACGCGATCCTCAAGCTCCACCAGAAGATCCAGAGCTCCAAGCTCGGGGTCAACGCGGAGGAGGCCGCCCGCGAGGCGGAGGACGCGGCACTCAAGGCACTGCCCCTGATCGAGATGAAGGGGCTGCTGCGATGAGCGGGAACGACAACCACGACGAACAGAGCAACAACAACGGCGTGCCCGCGCCGCGCGACGAGACCGGCGAGGTCATCGGCGTACGCAAGGGCATGTTCGGCGCCGACAACGGCGGTGACACCTCCGGCTACGGCGGCCTCGTCCGCACCGTGACCCTGCCGGGCGCCACGTCCCGTCCGTACGGCGGCTGGTTCGACGAAGTCGCCGACGAGCTCGAAGGGGCCCTGGAGGAACAGGACCTGCTTCCCGCCAACGCCATCGAGAAGACCGTCGTCGACCGCGGCGAACTCACCTTCCACATCGCCCGCGAGCACCTCGTCCGGGTCGCGCAGACCCTGCGCGACGACCCGGCGCTGCGCTTCGAGCTCTGTACGGGGGTGAGCGGCGTCCACTTCCTCGGCGACAAGGGCCGTGAGCTGCACGCCGTCTACCACCTGCGCTCGCTCACGCACGGTCGGCTGATCCGCCTGGAGGTGTCGGCCCCGGACAGCGATCCGCACGTCCCGTCCCTCGTCGCGGTCTATCCGACCAACGACTGGCACGAGCGCGAGACCTACGACTTCTTCGGGCTCATCTTCGACGGGCACCCCGCCCTCACCCGGATCATGATGCCGGACGACTGGCAGGGCTTCCCGCAGCGCAAGGACTATCCGCTCGGCGGCATCGCCGTCGAGTACAAGGGCGCCCAGATCCCGGCTCCGGACCAGCGGAGGTCGTACTCCTGATGTCTACTCCCCACGCAACGCCCCGGGCGACGACCGAGGGGACTGTATATACAGTCACCGGCGGCGACTGGGACGAGGTCGTCGAGTCCGCGGTCAAGTCCGACGACGAGCGCATCATCGTCAACATGGGCCCCCAGCACCCGTCCACGCACGGCGTGCTGCGGCTGATCCTGGAGATCGACGGCGAGACCGTCACCGAGGCCCGCTGCGGCATCGGCTACCTCCACACCGGCATCGAGAAGAACCTCGAATTCCGGAACTGGACGCAGGGCACCACCTTCGTCACGCGCATGGACTATCTGACGCCCTTCTTCAACGAGGCGGCGTACTGCCTGGGCGTCGAGAAGCTCCTCGGCATCGAGGACCAGATCCCCGACCGGGCCACCATCCTGCGCGTGCTCCTGATGGAGCTCAACCGGATCTCCTCGCACCTGGTGTGCATCGCCACCGGCGGCATGGAGCTCGGCGCCACCACGATCATGATCTACGGCTTCCGCGATCGTGAACTCGTTCTCGATCTCTTCGAGCTGATCACCGGCCTGCGCATGAACCACGCGTTCATCCGCCCCGGCGGACTCGCCCAGGACCTGCCGCCCGGCGCGATCGACCAGCTGCGCGAGTTCGTGAAGACCATGAAGAAGAACCTGCCGGAGTACGACAAGCTCGCCACCGGCAACCCCATCTTCAAGGGCCGTATGCAGGACGTCGGCTATCTCGACCTGACCGGCTGCGTGGCCCTCGGCGTCACCGGACCGATGCTGCGCTCCGCCGGGCTCCCGCACGACCTGCGCAAGACCGACCCCTACTGCGGGTACGAGAACTACGAGTTCGACATCCCCACCGCCGACAGCTGCGACGCCTACGGTCGCTTCCTCGTCCGCCTGGAGGAGATGCGCCAGTCGCTGCGGATCGTCGAGCAGTGCATCGACCGGCTCGCCCCCGGCCCCGTGATGGTCGCCGACAAGAAGATCGCCTGGCCGGCCCAGCTCGCGCTCGGTCCGGACGGGCTCGGCAACTCGCTCGACCACATCAAGAAGATCATGGGCACCTCCATGGAGGCCCTGATCCACCACTTCAAGCTGGTGACCGAGGGCTTCCGGGTCCCGGCCGGACAGACGTACACCGCGGTCGAGTCCCCCAAGGGCGAACTCGGCGTGCATGTCGTCTCGGACGGCGGCACCCGCCCCTACCGGGTCCACTTCCGCGACCCGTCCTTCACCAACCTCCAGGCCATGGCGGCGATGTGCGAGGGCGGCCAGGTCGCCGACGTCATCGTCGCCGTCGCGTCCATCGACCCCGTGATGGGAGGCGTCGACCGGTGACCGAAGCACGTCAGGAAGTCAGTCTGGGGATGCCGCAGCTCCCCGCCCCCGCCTACCCGGCCGAGGTGCGCGCCAGGCTCGAAGCGGACGCGAAGGAGGTGATCGCCCGCTACCCCGACAGCCGCTCCGCCCTGCTGCCCCTGCTGCACCTGGTGCAGTCCGAGGAGGGCTACGTCTCCCGTACGGGCATGGCGTTCTGCGCCGAGCTGCTCGGCCTCACCACCGCCGAGGTCACCGCGGTCGCCACCTTCTACACGATGTACCGGCGCAGGGCCGGCGGTGACTACCAGGTCGGTGTCTGCACCAACACCCTGTGCGCGGTGATGGGCGGCGACGCCATCTTCGACCGGCTCAAGGAGCACCTCGGCGTCGGCAACGACGGGCCCGACATGACAACCGAGGACGGGAAGATCACCCTCGAACACATCGAGTGCAACGCGGCCTGCGACTTCGCACCCGTGGTGATGGTCAACTGGGAGTTCTTCGACAACCAGACGCCCGAGAGCGCGACCCACCTGGTCGACGACCTGATCGCCGGGCGCACCGTCGAACCCACCCGCGGCGCCCCGCTCTGCTCGTACAAGGAGACCGCCCGGATCCTGGCCGGCTTCCCCGACGAGCGCCCCGGTGCCGTCGAAGCCTCCGGCGGCGCGGGCCCCGCCTCGCTGATCGGCCTCCGGCTCGCCAAGGGCGAGGACCCGCACCCGCGCGTCGTCGCGCCGCGCGGCAGCGCCCCGCGCGGCGGCCAGCCCCACGACCCGTCGCCGTCCGAGCACCTCAGCTCGCACGACGCACCGCAGCAGACCTCGGCCTCCGACCCGGACCACCCGGCCGGCCCGACCGCCGAGGAGGGGGAGTGATGACGTTGGCGACCGAGATCAACGACAATGGAAGCGGCAATGGAAACGGGGGCAGCCCCGAGAAACTGCTCACCCCCGTCCTCTCCGCCTTCTGGGACCAGCCGGAATCCTGGACCCTGGAGACCTACCGGCGCCATGAGGGATACGAGGGACTGCGCAAGGCCCTCGCCATGTCACCGGACGACCTCATCGCCTACGTCAAGGACTCCGGCCTGCGCGGCCGCGGCGGCGCGGGCTTCCCCACCGGGATGAAGTGGCAGTTCATCCCGCAGGGCGACGGCAAACCGCACTATCTAGTTGTCAACGCCGACGAATCGGAACCGGGCACCTGCAAGGACATCCCGCTCCTGTTCGCCAACCCGCACAGCCTCATCGAGGGCATCGTGATCGCCTGTTACGCGATCCGTTCGTCGCACGCGTTCATCTACTTGCGCGGTGAGGTCGTCCCCGTGCTGCGACGTCTGCACGAGGCCGTACGAGAGGCGTACGAGGCGGGTTATCTGGGGACGAACATCCTGGGCTCAGGGCTCGATCTGGAACTCACGGTGCACGCCGGTGCCGGCGCGTACATCTGTGGTGAGGAAACCGCACTGCTCGACTCTCTCGAAGGACGGCGTGGCCAGCCCCGGCTGCGACCCCCCTTCCCCGCGGTCGCCGGTCTGTACGCCTGCCCCACTGTGGTGAACAACGTCGAGTCCATCGCCTCGGTTCCCGCGATCCTGAACCGGGGCAAGGACTGGTTCAAGTCGATGGGCAGCGAGAAGTCCCCCGGCTTCACGCTGTACTCGCTCAGCGGGCATGTCGCGGGCCCCGGACAGTACGAGGCGCCGCTCGGCATCACGCTGCGCCAGCTGCTCGACATGAGTGGCGGCATGCGCCCCGGCCACCGGCTGAAGTTCTGGACCCCGGGCGGCTCGTCGACCCCGATGTTCACCGACGAACACCTCGACGTACCGCTCGACTACGAGGGCGTCGGCGCCGCCGGTTCCATGCTCGGCACCAAGGCGCTCCAGTGCTTCGACGAGACGACCTGTGTCGTGCGGGCGGTCACCCGCTGGACCGAGTTCTACGCCCACGAGTCCTGCGGCAAGTGCACGCCCTGCCGCGAAGGCACCTACTGGCTGGTCCAGTTGCTCCGCGACATCGAGGCCGGCAAGGGACAGATGGCCGACCTCGACAAGCTGAACGACATCGCCGACAACATCAACGGCAAGTCCTTCTGCGCCCTCGGCGACGGAGCCGCCTCGCCGATCTTCTCCTCGCTGAAGTACTTCCGCGAGGAGTACGAGCAGCACATCACGGGCAAGGGCTGCCCCTTCGATCCCGCCAGGTCGACCGTCTGGGCCGACGACAAGAACGCTCACCAGGGGGTGAACGCATGACAGTCACCACGAGTGCGCCCTCCGGGGGCGGCGAGGCGGCCATCCCGCCCGAGGACCTGGTCACGCTGACCATCGACGGCATCGAGATCAGCGTGCCCAAGGGCACCCTGGTCATCCGGGCCGCCGAACTCCTCGGCATCGAGATCCCGCGCTTCTGCGACCACCCGCTCCTCGACCCGGTCGGCGCCTGCCGCCAGTGCATCGTCGAGGTCGAGGGCCAGCGCAAGCCGATGGCGTCCTGCACCATCACCTGCACCGACGGCATGGTGGTGAGGTCGCAGCTCACCTCGCCGGTCGCCGAGAAGGCCCAGAAGGGTGTGATGGAGCTGCTGCTCATCAACCACCCGCTGGACTGCCCGGTCTGCGACAAGGGCGGCGAGTGCCCGCTGCAGAACCAGGCGATGTCGCACGGCGGCTCCGACTCCCGCTTCGACGGCAAGAAGCGCACGTTCGAGAAGCCCGTCCCGATCTCCACCCAGGTGCTGCTGGACCGTGAGCGGTGCGTGCTCTGCGCGCGCTGCACCCGGTTCTCCAACCAGGTGGCGGGCGACCCGATGATCGAGCTCCTGGAGCGCGGTGCGCTCCAGCAGGTCGGTACGGGCGAGGGCGACCCGTTCGAGTCGTACTTCTCCGGGAACACCATCCAGATCTGCCCGGTCGGGGCACTGACCTCGGCGGCGTACCGGTTCCGCTCCCGGCCCTTCGACCTGGTGTCCTCGCCGTCGGTGTGCGAGCACTGCGCGGGCGGCTGCGCGACCCGCACCGACCACCGGCGCGGCAAGGTCATGCGGCGGCTCGCCGCCAACGACCCCGAGGTCAACGAGGAGTGGGTCTGCGACAAGGGCCGCTTCGGCTTCCGCTACGCACAGCAGCGGGACCGGCTCACCACTCCGCTGGTGCGCAACGCGGACGGCGTCCTGGAACCGGCGAGCTGGCCCGAGGCGCTGGCCGCCGCGGCCGCCGGCCTCTCCGCCGCGCGCGGCCGGACGGGCGTGCTCACCGGCGGCCGGCTGACCGTCGAGGACGCCTACGCGTACAGCAAGTTCGCCCGGGTCGCGCTGGACACCAACGACATCGACTTCCGGGCCCGGGTCCACAGCAGCGAGGAGGCCGACTTCCTGGCCGCCCGCGTGGCCGGGCGCGGCCGGGACCTGGACGGCGCGGGTGTCACGTACACCTCGCTGGAGAAGGCCCCGACGGTGCTGCTGGTCGGGTTCGAGTCGGAGGAGGAGGCGCCCGGCGTCTTCCTGCGGCTGCGCAAGGCGAACCGCAAGCACGGACAGCGCACCTTCGCGGTCGCCTCGCACGCCACCCGCGGCCTGGAGAAGGCGGGCGGCACGCTGCTTCCCGCCGCCCCCGGCACCGAGACCGAGTGGCTGGACGCCATCGCGGGCGGTGTCGGGCTCGACGGCGACGGAGCCGCGGCGGCCGAGGCGCTGCGCGGCGAGGGCGCCGTGATCGTGGTCGGTGAGCGGCTGGCCGCGGTGCCGGGCGGGCTCACCGCCGCGGCACGGACGGCCACCGCGACCGGGGCCGCGCTGGTGTGGATCCCGCGCCGGGCCGGCGAGCGCGGCGCGGTGGAGGCGGGCGCGCTTCCGTCGCTGCTGCCCGGCGGCCGTCCGGCGACCGACCCGCGGGCCAGGGGCGAGGTGGCGGCCGCCTGGGGCGTCGCCGAACTCCCGTCCCGCTTCGGCCGCGACACCGGCCAGATCGTCGAGGCCGCGGCCACCGGCGAACTGGGCGCGCTGCTCGTCGCCGGGGTCGAGACCGTGGACCTGCCGGACCCGGCACGGGCCCTGGAGGCACTGGACCAGGTCGGCTTCCTGGTCTCGCTGGAGCTGCGGCCGAGCGAGGTCACCGAGCGCGCCGATGTGGTCTTCCCAGTCGCCGCGGTGGCCGAGAAGTCCGGCACCTTCCTCAACTGGGAGGGCAGGGCGCGGATGTTCGAGGCGGCGCTGAAGCCCGAGCAGATGACGCGCACGCTCGCGCCGGGCGACGCCCGGGTGCTGCACATGCTGGCCGACGCGATGGGCCGCGTCACCGGCGCCGACGGAGCCGGTCGCTTCGCGCTGCCGGACCTGAAGTCCGTACGCCGTGAGCTGGACCGGCTCGGCGGCTGGACCGGGGCGCACGCCACCGAACCGAACGAGCAGGCGCAGCCGCTGCCCAGGCCCGGCGACGGCGAGGCGGTCCTCGCGGGCCACCGGATGCTGCTCGACCTGGGCCGGCTCCAGGAGGGCGACGAGGCGCTGGCCGGCACCCGGCACGCCGCGGTCGCCCGGCTGTCCGCGACCACCGCGGCCGAGACGGGTGTGAAGGACGGCGATCTGCTGGCCGTCACCGGTCCGGCGGGCAGCGTCGCATTCCCGTTGAAGGTCACCGACATGCCGGACCGGGTGGTCTGGGTGCCGCTGAACTCCGTCGGGCGGGGCGTCCCGGCCGACACCGGCGCCCGGCCCGGCGGTCTGGTCCGGATCGGCCCCGCCGCACCGGGTACTCCCGACGTCACACCGGAGGTGGGGGCGTGAGTGCCTTCGCTCAACTGGCCGCGGCACCCCACAGTGCCGTGCTCGCCGCCGAGGACCTGTCGATGTTCGGCACCGACCCGTGGTGGCTCGTCGTCATCAAGGCGGTGTTCTGCTTCGCGTTCCTGATGGTGACCGTGCTCTTCTCCATCGTGTGGGAGCGCAAGGTCGTCGCCTGGATGCAGCTGCGCATCGGCCCCAACCGGCACGGACCCTGGGGCATGCTCCAGTCGCTCGCCGACGGCATCAAGCTGATGCTGAAGGAGGACGTCGTCGTCAGGCGGGCCGACAAGGTCGTGTACGTGCTCGCCCCGATCGTCGCCGCCATCCCGGCGTTCATGGCGATCGCGGTGATCCCGTTCGGACCGTCCGGCAACGAGGTCTCGATCTTCGGGCACCGCACCTCGATGCAGCTCACCGACCTGCCGATCGCGATGCTCTACATCCTCGCGGTCGCCTCGGTCGGGATCTACGGCATCGTGCTGGCCGGCTGGTCGTCCGGATCGACGTACCCGCTCCTCGGCGGTCTGCGCTCCTGCGCGCAGATGATCAGCTACGAGATCGCGATGGGCGCCGCGTTCGCCTCGGTCTTCCTCTACTCCGGGTCGATGTCGACCTCGAAGATCGTGGAGGCGCAGCAAGACCGCTGGTTCATCATCCTGCTGCCGGTCTCCTTCATCATCTACATCGTCACGATGGTCGGCGAGACCAACCGTGCCCCGTTCGACATGCCGGAGTCCGAGGGCGACCTGGTCGGCGGCTTCAACACCGAGTACTCGTCGATCAAGTTCGCGATGTTCATGCTCGCCGAGTACGTCAACATGGTCACCGTCTCCGCGGTCTCCACGACCCTGTTCCTGGGCGGCTGGCGGGCCCCGTGGCCGATCAGCACCTTCTGGGAGGGCGCGAACCACGGCTGGTGGCCGATGCTCTGGTTCGTCATCAAGGTCCAGCTGCTGCTGTTCTTCTTCATCTGGCTGCGCGGCACGCTGCCCCGGGTCCGTTACGACCAGCTGATGAAGCTCGGCTGGAAGGTCCTGATCCCGGTCTCCGTGGTCTGGCTGATGCTGGTCGCGACGGTGCGGGCGCTGCGCAACGAGGGCTACGACTTCACGAAGATCGTGCTGTACGTGGCCGGGGCCGTGATCGCGATCCTGCTGATCTCCTTCGTCGCCGACATCTTCCGCGACAAGAAGGGCCGGGCCGCCGAGGCGGAGGCCGGACCGGAGCCGGCGTTCGACCCGATGGCGGGCGGGTTCCCGGTGCCGCCGCTGCCCGGACAGACCCTGCCGCCGGTGCCGCGCCGCAGGCCGCGGGGCGAGCGGGAGCTCGTTGTCAGTGGTGGGTCGGATACTCAGAGTGACGAACATCCGAGTGACGGAAAGGAGGCGGACGGTGTCTGAGTCATCAGAGCCCTCGGGGTCCTCGGGGGCCTCCGGGGAGAAGTTCCAGAACCCCGTCGCCGGCTTCGGCGTGACCTTCAAGGCCATGTTCAAGAAGCGGCTGACCGAGCAGTATCCGGAAACGCCGAAGGTGACGGCGCCGCGCTTCCACGGCCGGCATCAGCTCAACCGTCACCCGGACGGTCTGGAGAAGTGCATCGGCTGCGAGCTGTGCGCCTGGGCCTGCCCGGCGGACGCGATCTACGTCGAGGGCGCGGACAACACCGACGAGGAGCGCTACTCCCCGGGTGAGCGCTACGGCCGCGTCTACCAGATCAATTACGCGCGCTGCATTCTCTGCGGACTGTGCATCGAGGCCTGCCCGACCCGGGCGCTGACGATGACCAATGAGTTCGAGCTCGCCAACACCACCCGCGAAAGCCTCATCTACACCAAGGACGAGCTGCTCGCGGGTCTGGAGGAAGGCATGGTCGACACTCCGCACGCGATCTTCCCCGGGATGGACGAACAGGACTACTACCGGGGCCTCGTCACCGAGGCGGCGCCCGGTACGGAGCCCCAGGCCGCCGTCTCCAAGGGCGAGAAGCCGGCCGACGCGCACAGCGAGAACAACGGCTCGGCGCAGGGGGTGGGCGCATGACCGCCCTGGCCGCTGCGGCCTCCCAGACCTCGACCGGTGAGGCCGTCCAGTTCTGGGTGCTCGGCGTCGTCGCCGTGATCGGCGCGCTGTCCACCGTACTGATGAAGAAGGCCGTGCACAGCGCGCTGAGCCTCGCCGGGACCATGATCGTCCTTGCGGTGTTCTACCTCGCCAACGGCGCCTACTTCCTGGGCATCGTCCAGGTCGTCGTCTACACCGGCGCGATCATGATGCTGTTCCTCTTCGTGGTCATGCTCGTCGGCGTCACCGCGGCCGACTCGCTGAAGGAGACCCTGAAGGGGCAGCGCTGGCTGGCCGCCGGCTGCGGGCTCGGCTTCGGCGTCCTGCTCATCGCGGGCATCGGCAACGCCTCGCTGAACAGCTTCAACGGGCTCGGCACCGCCAACACCGAGCACGGCGGCAACGTCGAGGGGCTGGCCAGCCTCATCTTCACCAAGTACGTCTTCGCCTTCGAGATCACCGGCGCCCTGCTGATCACGGCGACGGTCGGCGCGATGGTGCTCACCCACCGGGAGCGCACCGAACGGGCCAAGAACCAGCGGGAGATGTCCGAGGAGCGCGTACGCGGAAAGCAGCTGCCGCCGCTGCCCGCCCCCGGTGTCTACGCCCGGCACAACGCCGTGGACATCCCGGGTCTGCTCCCGGACGGCACGCCCTCCGAGCTCACCGTCATGCAGACGCTGCGCAACCGCGGCCAGATCCGCGAGGTGTCGGACGAGTCGCTGGACCGGCTCAAGGCGCTGGAGCAGCGCTCCGAGGAACGGCTCGGCCGTGACAACGAAGAAGAGGAGGTCGCCAAGTGAATCCGGTCAACTACCTCTATCTCGCAGCCCTGCTGTTCACCATCGGTGCGGCCGGGGTGCTGATCCGGCGGAACGCGATCGTGGTGTTCATGTGCGTGGAGCTGATGCTCAACGCCTGCAACCTCGCGTTCGTGACCTTCTCCCGGATGCACGGCAATCTCGACGGCCAGATCATCGCCTTCTTCACGATGGTCGTCGCCGCGGCGGAGGTCGTGGTCGGGCTCGCGATCATCGTGTCGGTGTTCCGTTCCCGCCACTCGGCCTCGGTCGACGACGCCAGCCTGATGAAGCTGTAAGGGGACGTTGAATCGTGGAGAACCTGATCGCGCTGCTCGTCGCGGCGCCTCTGCTCGGAGCGGCGGTCCTGCTCTGCGGCGGCCGACGACTGGACCGCGCCGGACACTGGGTCGGCACCCTGCTCGCCGCCGCGTCGTTCGTCATCGGTGTCGTGCTCTTCCTCGACATGCTGGGGAAGGGCGCGGAGGACCGGGCACTGCACCAGAAGCTGTTCAGCTGGATCCCGGTCGAGGGCTTCCAGGCCGATGTGGCCTTCCAGCTCGACCAGTTGTCGATGACGTTCGTGCTGCTGATCACCGGTGTGGGCACCCTGATCCACATCTACTCGATCGGCTACATGGCGCACGACGAGCGCCGGCGCCGCTTCTTCGGCTATCTGAACCTCTTCCTCGCGGCGATGCTGATCCTGGTCATCGCCGACAACTACCTGCTGCTGTACGTCGGGTGGGAGGGCGTCGGTCTGGCGTCGTACCTGCTCATCGGCTTCTGGCAGCACAAGCCCAGCGCGGCCACGGCCGCCAAGAAGGCATTCCTGGTCAACCGCGTCGGCGACATGGGCCTGTCGATCGCGATCATGCTGATGTTCACCACCTTCGGCACCTTCGCCTTCGGCCCCGTCCTCGAAGCGACGGGGCAGACGAGCGAGGGCAAGCTGACGGCGATCGGCCTGATGCTGCTGCTCGCGGCCTGCGGCAAGTCGGCCCAGGTGCCGCTGCAGTCCTGGCTCGGTGACGCGATGGAGGGCCCGACCCCGGTCTCGGCCCTCATCCACGCCGCGACCATGGTGACCGCGGGCGTGTACCTCATCGTCAGGTCCGGCACGATCTTCAACGCCGCGCCGGACGCGCAGCTGGTCGTCGTGGTCGTCGGAGCGGTCACGCTGCTCTTCGGTGCGATCGTCGGTTGTGCGAAGGACGACATCAAGAAGGCCCTCGCCGGGTCGACGATGTCGCAGATCGGCTACATGATCCTGGCCGCCGGGCTCGGCCCGATCGGCTACGTCTTCGCGATCATGCACCTGGTGACGCACGGCTTCTTCAAGGCCGGGCTCTTCCTCGGCGCCGGTTCGGTCATGCACGGCATGAACGACGAGGTCGACATGCGGAAGTTCGGCGGCCTGCGGACGTACATGCCGGTCACCTTCATCACCTTCGGCCTCGGCTATCTGGCGATCATCGGCTTCCCCGGCCTGTCCGGCTTCTTCTCCAAGGACAAGATCATCGAGGCGGCGTTCGCCAAGGGCGGCACCGAGGGCTGGATCCTCGGCTCGGTGGCCCTGCTGGGCGCCGCGATCACCGCGTTCTACATGACGCGCGTGATGCTGCTGACGTTCTTCGGCGAGAAGCGCTGGCAGCCCGACGCGGAGGGCCACGAGCCGCATCCGCACGAGTCCCCGAAGTCGATGACCATCCCCATGATCATCCTGGCGTTCGGTTCGGTCTTCGCCGGAGGCTTCTTCTCCATCGGCGACCGCTTCCTGAACTGGCTGGAGCCGGTCACCGGCCACAGCCACGGACACGCGCCGGTCAGCGCCACGACGGTCACCGCCGCCACCATGGTGGTGCTCGTCATCGGCGTCGCCATCGCCTGGGCGATGTACGGCCGCAAGCCCGTGCCGGTCGTCGCCCCGCGC
Organism: Streptomyces sp. NBC_00984; assembly: GCF_045162475.1. Classification (NCBI taxonomy): domain Bacteria; kingdom Bacillati; phylum Actinomycetota; class Actinomycetes; order Kitasatosporales; family Streptomycetaceae; genus Streptomyces; species Streptomyces sp. NBC_00984. Next base: position 3,810,076 of record NZ_CP108734.1, on the reverse strand, counting down.
GGCTCGCTGCTCACCCGGGCCGCCCGCCGCGATCTCCTCCAGGACGACTTCAACCACGTGGTCCTGGTCCGCGGCGGCGAGCACCTCACCCGCTCCCTGGTGTACGTCGACCACACCCTGGTCGACGGCGTCGTCAACGGCACGGCGGCCTCGATGGGCGGGCTCTCCGGCCGGCTGCGCAAGCTGCAGAACGGCTATGCCCGCTCCTACGCGGTCTCGATGTTCGGCGGTACGGCGGTTCTCATCGCCGCGACCCTGCTGATGAGGGCGGTCTGATCACCATGTCCTTTCCCCTCCTGACAGCGACGGCGGCGCTCCCGGCGATCGGCGCGGTCGCCACCGCCGCCGTCCCGGCTGCCCGGCGCACCACCGCCAAATGGCTGGCGCTGGTCTTCTCGCTGGCCACACTCGTGCTGGCGGGCATCGCGCTCGCCCGCTTCGAGCCCGGCGGCGACCGCTACCAGCTCACCGAATCGCACGCCTGGATCAAGGACTTCGGCGTCCGGTACGAACTGGGTGTGGACGGCATCGGGGTGGCGCTCATGGCGCTCACCGCCCTGCTGATCCCCTTCGTCATCCTGGCCGGCTGGCACGACGCCGACCCTTCCCCAAGCTCTCAACAGAGTTCGAGCAGGGGAGGCCCCAACGAGACGAAGCCGTATCGATGGCGTCCGACCCAGGGCTTCTTCGCCCTGATCCTGATGGTCGAAGCGATGGTGATCCTCTCCTTCGAGGCCACCGACGTCTTCCTCTTCTACATCCTCTTCGAAGCCATGCTCATCCCGATGTACTTCCTCATCGGCGGCTTCGGGGACCGGGCACACAGCGGCAGCGACGAGAACGCGGCGGCGCAACGCTCGTACGCCGCGGTCAAGTTCCTGCTCTACAACCTCGTCGGCGGACTCATCATGCTGGCCGCCGTGATCGGGCTCTACGTGGTCGCGGGGACGTTCTCGCTCTCCGAGATCGCCGAGGCCCGCGCGAACGGCTCGCTCTCCATGGCGACCGGCACGGAGCGCTGGCTCTTCCTCGGGTTCTTTTTCGCCTTCGCGGTGAAGGCCCCGCTGTGGCCGCTGCACACCTGGCTGCCCAACGCCATGGGCGAGGCGACCTCCCCGGTCGCCGTCCTGATCACCGCGGTCGTCGACAAGGTCGGCACGTTCGCGATGCTCCGCTTCTGCCTCCAGCTCTTCCCGGAGGCCAGCAAGTGGGCGACGCCGGTGATCATCGTCCTGGCGCTGATCAGCATCGTGTACGGGGCGCTGCTCGCCGTCGGCCAGCGCGACATCAAGCGGCTGATCGCCTACGCGTCGATCTCGCACTTCGGCTTCATCATCCTGGGCATCTTCGCGATGACCAGCCAGGGCCAGTCCGGTGCCACGCTCTACATGGTCAACCACGGCATCTCGACCGCCGCGCTGATGCTGGTGGCGGGCTTCCTGATCACCCGCCGCGGTTCGCGGCTCATCGCCGACTACGGCGGGGTGCAGAAGGTGGCGCCCATCCTGGCCGGCACCTTCCTGATCGGCGGTCTGGCCACCCTGTCGCTGCCCGGACTCGCCCCGTTCGTCAGTGAGTTCCTGGTCCTGGTCGGCGCGTTCAGCGCGTATCCGGCGGCGGGCATCATCGCCACGACCGGCATCGTGCTCGCCGCGCTCTACGTCCTCGTCCTCTACCAGCGGACGATGACGGGCCCGGTGAAGGCCGAGGTCCAGGGCATGGCGGACCTCAAGGTCCGGGAGCTGGTGGTGGTCCTTCCGCTGATCGCGCTGCTGCTCTTCCTGGGTGTCTATCCGAAGCCGCTGACCGAGATCGTCAACCCGGCGGTGCAGCACACCATGTCGGACGTCCAGAAGAAGGACCCCCAGCCTGAGGTGGAGGCCGCCAAGTGAGCGCAACAGCTGTCCACAGCCTGTGGACAATGGCGGGCGGGGTGACATCGGCCGCCCCGGTCGAGAAGTTCAAGGCGCCGGTCATCGAGTACACCCAACTGGCCCCGGTCCTCATTGTGATCGGTGTCGCCGTCGTGGGCGTACTCGTCGAGGCATTCGTGCCGCGCCGGGCCCGTTATTACACGCAGGTCTTCCTCACGGTCGTCGCGCTGGCCGCCGCGTTCGCCGCGGTCGTCGGACTGGCGGCCGGCGGATACGGCACGACGAAGGCGCACATCGCCGCGATGGGCGCCATCGCGATCGACGGGCCGACGCTGTTCCTGCAGGGCACCATCCTGCTGACCTCACTGGTCGCCGTCTTCACCTTCGCCGAGCGGCGGCTCGACCCCGCCTCGCACGGCAACCACGTCGACTCCTTCGCCGCCCAGGCCGCCTCGGTCCCCGGCAGCGACAGCGAGAAGGCGGCGGTCAAGGCCGGATTCACCACCACCGAGGTCTTCCCGCTGGTCCTCTTCTCGGTGGCCGGCATGCTGGTCTTCCCCGCGGCCAACGATCTGCTGACGCTCTTCGTGGCCCTGGAGGTCTTCTCCCTCCCGCTCTACCTCCTGTGCGCCGTCGCCCGCCGCAAGCGGCTGATGTCGCAGGAGGCCGCGGTGAAGTACTTCCTGCTCGGCGCCTTCTCCTCGGCATTCCTGCTCTTCGGGATCGCCCTGCTCTACGGGTACGCGGGCTCCGTCTCGTACGCGGCCATCGCCAACGTGGTCGACGGCTCCGTCACCCGGATCGACCCGGCACTCGCCGACACCATGGGCAACGACGTGCTGCTCCTGATCGGCGGCGCGATGATCCTCACCGGGCTGCTCTTCAAGGTCGGCGCCGTCCCGTTCCACATGTGGACCCCGGACGTCTACCAGGGCGCCCCGACCCCGGTCACCGGCTTCATGGCCGCGGCCACCAAGGTCGCCGCGTTCGGTGCGCTGCTGCGCCTGCTGTACGTGGTGCTGCCGGGCCTCGCCTGGGACTGGCGCCCGGTCATGTGGGCCGTCGCGATCGTCACGATGCTGGGCGGTGCGATCGTCGCCATCACCCAGACCGACATCAAGCGGCTGCTGGCCTACTCCTCGATCGCCCACGCCGGATTCATCCTCGCCGGTGTGATCGCGACGACCCCGGACGGCATCTCGTCGGTCCTCTTCTACCTGGGCGCGTACTCCTTCGTGACGGTCGGCGCGTTCGCCGTCGTCACCCTGGTGCGCGACGCGGGCGGCGAGGCCACGCACCTGTCGAAGTGGGCGGGGCTCGGCCGGCGCTCGCCGCTGGTCGCCGCGGTCTTCGCGGTGTTCCTGCTGGCCTTCGCCGGTATCCCGCTCACCTCCGGCTTCTCCGGAAAGTTCGCCGTGTTCAAGGCCGCGGCGGACGGCGGCGCGGGCGGACTGGTCGTGGTCGGTGTGATCTCCTCGGCCATCGCCGCGTTCTTCTACATCCGGGTCATCGTGCTGATGTTCTTCAGCGAGCCGAAGGCGGACGGCCCCACGGTCGCCGTCCCGTCCCCGCTGACGATGACGACGATCGCGGTCGGAGTCGCGGTCACGCTGGTGCTGGGCCTGGCCCCGCAGTACTTCCTGGACCTGGCGAGCCAGGCAGGAGTGTTCGTGAGGTAGCGCACGGACACAGCGTACGGACACACGGCTGGAACGGCGCCGGACGGGCTTGAGAAGTCAAGCCCGTCCGGCGTTGTCGTAGGCGGCGCCTATCGTGGCAGGGGACGACGGCAATACGCAGGACGCGGGACGGACCCGGGGGACAGAGCGATGGGCACGACGGGCGGGACCATGGATGTGACCGAGAGCGACGCACGGCGGACGCTGCACAAGGTGTTCGGGTACGAGGCGTTCCGCGGCGAGCAGGAAGCGATCGTCGACCACGTGGTGGCGGGCGGGGACGCCGTCGTGCTCATGCCGACCGGTGGCGGCAAGTCCCTCTGCTACCAGATCCCGGCCCTGGTCAGAGCGGGTACGGGCATCGTCGTCTCACCCCTGATCGCCCTGATGCAGGACCAGGTGGACGCGCTGCGGGCGCTCGGGGTGCGGGCCGGCTTCATCAACTCCACGCAGGACTTCGACGAGCGCCGCTCGATGGAGGCCCAGTTCGCCGCCGGTGAGCTCGACCTGCTCTACCTGGCCCCGGAGCGGCTCCGCCTGGACTCCACACTCGCGCTGCTCTCGCGCGGCGAGATCTCCGTCTTCGCGATCGACGAGGCGCACTGCGTGGCCCAGTGGGGTCACGATTTCCGCCCGGACTATCTGACTCTCTCCGTCCTCGGCGAGCGCTGGCCCGACGTACCGCGCATCGCCCTGACGGCGACCGCGACCGACGCCACGCACCAGGAGATCACCCAGCGCCTTGGCATGCCCGACGCCAAGCACTTCGTCGCCAGTTTCGACCGGCCCAACATCCAGTACCGGATCGTGCCGAAGGCCGAGCCGAAGAAGCAGCTGCTCTCCTTCCTCAAGGACGAGCACGCCGGGGACGCGGGCATCGTCTACTGCCTCTCGCGCAATTCGACGGAGAAGACCGCCGAGTACCTCTGCCGCAACGGCATCGAGGCCGTCCCGTACCACGCGGGGCTCGACGCGGGCACGCGCGCCGTCCACCAGTCCCGGTTCCTGCGCGAGGAGGGCCTGGTCGTCGTCGCGACCATCGCCTTCGGCATGGGCATCGACAAGCCGGACGTACGCTTCGTCGCCCACCTCGACCTGCCGAAATCGGTCGAGGGCTACTACCAGGAGACCGGCCGCGCCGGCCGTGACGGGCAGCCGTCCACGGCCTGGATGGCGTACGGACTCCAGGACGTCGTCCAGCAGCGCAAGCTCATCCAGGGCGGCGAGGGCGACGAGGCGTTCCGCCGCCGCGCGGCCTCCCACCTCGACTCGATGCTGGCCCTGTGCGAGACGGTCCGGTGCCGCCGCGCCCAGCTGCTGACGTACTTCGGCCAGGAACCCACCACTGCGGACTGCGGCAACTGCGACACCTGCCTCATCCCGCCCGAGAGCTGGGACGGCACGGTGGTCGCGCAGAAACTGCTGTCGACCGTGGTGCGGCTGAAGCGGGAGCGCGGGCAGAAGTTCGGCGCGGGCCAGATCATCGACATCCTGCTCGGCCGCAAGACGGCCAAGGTCATCCAGTTCGATCACGACCAGCTCTCGGTCTTCGGCATCGGCGAGGAGCTGGCCGAGGCCGAATGGCGCGGCGTCGTACGGCAGTTGCTCGCCCAGGGGCTGATCGCGGTCGAGGGCGAGTACGGCACGCTGGTGCTCACGGAGGAGAGCGGTTCGGTGCTCGGCCGGCAGCGCGAGGTGCTGCTGCGCAAGGAGGCGCCGAAGCCCGCGTCGCGCGCCACGAAGGCCGAACGCAAGTCGAAGTCGCAGGCGGCCGCCGCCGAGCTGGCTCCCGAGGCCGTCCCCGTCTTCGAGGCGCTGCGGGCCTGGCGGGGCGCCCAGGCGAAGGAGCAGGGCGTCCCGGCGTACGTCATCTTCCACGACGCGACGCTGCGCGAGATCGCCACGGTGCGGCCGGACTCGGTGTCCGCGCTGGGCGGGATCAGCGGCCTGGGCGAGAAGAAGCTGGCGACGTACGGCGAGGGGGTGCTGGAGGTGCTGGCGACGTTCGGGGAGACCCAGGCGCCGGCCCCTGCGGAACCGGCCCCGGCCCGCGAAGCCGCCCCCGCACCGGCCCCGGCGACCCTGGCGTCCTCCGAAGCCGCCCCCGAGTTCGGCTGGGACGAGGAGCCGCCCGAGTACGAGTGAGCCGTACGGGCGGGCGGCGGACGGATCTACTGCGGGTCCGCCGCCCGGCGGCGTGGGGTGATCGCGGTGAGGTCGAGATCGACGGGGAAGGGGACGGAGACCTTCATCCGGTCGTGGAAAATGCCGGTGGAGGTGTAGGCCCCGGTCGACGGCTCCAGCTCGAAGACGTAGACGACCGCCCGGCCGTCGTGGTTCTCCACCCGCCAGTAGTGCGGGATCTTCGCCCGCGCGTACTTCATGGGCTTGGTCTCCCGGTCCCGGGTCAGGGATTCCGGGGAAACGACCTCGATGGCCAGCTGTACGGACTCGGCGGGGAAGCGGGTCTGGCTCGGGTCCTGGATGATCTCGCCGTCCACGACGATCACATCGGGTTCGGGCCGGTTGTAGCGGTCGATGTCGATGGTGAACTCGCGCACGATCTCGAGGTCGTGCGGCACCAGCGACTGCAGCTGCCATTCGAAGAAGCTGACCGCCCGTGAATGGAACAGGGTCTGCGGACTCACGAAAACAAGGCTCCCGTCGATCAGCTCCGTGTGCGGAGGCAGATTCGGGAGTGTGTCCAGGTCATCGGCGGTCCAGCCGCCCACGGGCGGAACCGCCCACCGCGGCTCGGGGGCCTCGGGTTCGACGCTCATCAGTGCTCCATGACGCAGAGTCTCGTGGGACTTTCCAGCGTATCCGCCGGGAACAGGACATGGCTCCCCCGAACGTGTGAACGCCTCACGCACCGCTGACCAGCGGGCTCCCGGGTCGCCCCGGGGCCCCCGTCCCCGCTCAGTCGCCCCCGGAGGACCCGCCCCCGCCGCTGATGTGGCTTCTGCGGTTCCGGTTCGCCCGGTCCTGGCGGACGTTCCGGTACACCGCTTCCGCGGTCCACTCCTCGGTCACCAGGCTGTACATCGCCCAACGCTGCCGCAGGCCGCCCCGGGCCACCGCGCCCGACAGGCCGACCGCCGAGACCAGGGCGGCCAGGGTCCGGCTGCGCGGGTCCGGGAAACCGGCGGCCTCGGCGGCCACGAAGCGGTCGCGGACGGCGAGCGACAGGGCCGGGTCCGCCGCCGGGTGCCGGTGGTACGGCAGCAGGCCGAGGAAGCGGTGGGTCTCCCTGCGCAGGACCGAGCGGCGCACCAGGTGTTCCAGGCACAGTTCCTGGACGTACCGGCCGGTCTGCCGGACCCACCGCCGGGTGTCGGTGTCGCCCGAGACCGTGCCGACCGCCGACGCCCGCACGGCGGCGGCGGTCGCCGGCCCGTGCCCGGGGCCGACAGGCTCCCCAGGACCTGAGCGAGCAGCGGGTCCGGGGGAGCGAGCGGGTTCAGCACCTGTATCCGGCCGTGCTGTCCGGTGACCCGGCCCTGGAGCTCCAGCTCCCGCAGGACCGCGCCCGCCGTCGCGTACTCCAGGGAACGGCCGGAGCAGTACGGCTTGCCGCGCCGCGGGTCCAGCGCGAGCAGCAGCAGCTCTTCGGGGAGCGTGAGCTCCGGGGTGGGCGGCATCATGATGCGGGAACGATCCGTCCTGTGACCTCGCCGATTCCCACCCGGGTGCCGTCCGGGCCCGGGGCCCAGGCGGTCATCGTCACCGTGTCGCCGTCCTCCAGGAAGGTGCGCTTGCCGTCCGGGAGGTCCAGCGGGTCGCGGCCGTTCCAGGTCAGCTCCAGGAGGGAGCCGCGCTGGCCGGGCTCGGCGCCGCTGACCGTGCCGGAGCCGTACAGATCGCCGGTGCGCAGCGACGCGCCGTTCACCGTCATCTGGGCCAGCATCTGGGCCGCCGTCCAGTACATCGTGGCGAACGGCGGCTCGGCGACCACCTCCCCGTTGATCGCGACGGAGATCCGCAGGTCGAGGCCGCCGGCCTCCTCCTCACCGGCGTCCTCCAGATAGGGGAGCAGCGGGAAGTCGCGCGCCGGGGGTGCGATGCGGGCCGACTCCAGGGCCTCCAGCGGTGTCACCCACGCCGATACGGAGGTGGCGAAGGACTTGCCGAGGAACGGGCCGAGCGGGACGTACTCCCAGGCCTGGATGTCCCGCGCCGACCAGTCGTTGAGCAGGCAGAGCCCGAAGACATGGTCGCGGAAGTCGCCGAGCGGGACCGGGCGGCCCTGCTCGGAGCCCACGCCGACGAGGAAGCCGACCTCGGCCTCGATGTCCAGCTTGACGGAGGGGCCGAAGACCGGGGCCGCGTCGGCCGGTGCCTTGCGCTGGCCGGACGGGCGCACCACGTCCGTGCCCGAGACGACGACGGTGCCGGACCGGCCGTGGTAGCCGATCGGGAGGTGCTTCCAGTTGGGTGTCAGCGCCTCGGCGTTCGGCCGGAAGATCATTCCGACGTTGGTGGCGTGGTTCTCGCTCGCGTAGAAGTCGACGTAGTCCGCGACCGCGTACGGCAGATGGAGCGTCACGGAATCGACCGGGTGCAGCAGCGGTTCGATGTCCGCGCGGTGCGCCGGGACCGTCACCCACGCGGTCAGCGCCCGGCGGACGTCCCGCCACGCGGTGCGGCCCGCCGACAGCAGCGCGGTCAGGTCCGGCTGCGCGAGGAGCTGCGCGTAGGGCGAGCCGAGCGCGTGTGCCGCGGCTCCGGCGTCCAGTACGTGATTGCCGATGCGGACGCCGACCCGGCGGTCCTCGGGGTGGTCGGGGGTGGAGAACACTCCGTAGGGAAGGTTGTGCGGACCGAAGGGGTCGCCCTCGGCCAGATCGAGCGGGCTGCTCTGCTCGGGCATGTGTTGCTGCCTCGCTTTCCAGGTCGCTTGGGGGACACGTTACGTCGGTGCCACCCTCTCGCGGGAGTGTCCCAACTGCTCCTGATGCCCGGAAAGTTCCACCGTGCCCCGGGTGTGCGGGGCACGGCGGTGGGTTCGGTTCAGCCCGCCGTGCGCGGGATCCGCTTCTCCCAGGTGCGGTGGAAGACGACCTCGCCGCCCTCCTTGCAGACCACCTCGTCGGAGGTGATGAAGTCGGTGTCGTCCGCACTGATCTCGGAGCGCGTCTCGACCCGTACGTCCCACGCCATCTCCGGCCGGTGCAGCCGGATCGCCCAGTCGGAGCGGGTGCGTGCGGAGAGCGGGTCGTTCTCCTGGACCGTGTACGTCTCCAGGGCGTCCTCGGTGAACTCCAGGCCGTCCGGGTAGACCCGGGTGCCGCCGTAGCGCGGGTCGACCTCCAACCGCCATTCGCCCTTGGCGACATCGCGGACCACCAGCCGCTCCGGGCGCTGTTCGTCGAGCGTCACCGGGTACACGACGCCGAGCGGCTCCGACTGCTCCGGCTCCTCGAACCGGATCACGGGTTCCTCGGCGGACCGGCGCACCGGCAATTCGACGAGGCTGCCGTCGGCGTCCAGGACGAAGCCCACCGACCCGGCCTGCGGCCAGATCCACGGCCAGTACGAGGAGGAGACCGCGAGCCTGATCCGGTGGCCGGGCGGGAAGGTGTGCCCGATGCCGTTCAGCTCGAAGGTCACGTCCTCGGTGCCGCCCACCGGCCAGTCCTCCGCGCGGTCGCGGCCGTTGCGGGCGGAGAGGTTGAGCGCGCCCCGGGTGACCAGCGTGGAGGAGCCGTCCGGTGCGACGTCGCAGAGCCGGGCGACCGCCTGGCCGCGCGGCACGTCCATCCGGATCCGCAGCTTCACCCGGGGGCGGCCGAGGATCTCGATCGGGGCGTCCTCGACCGGGAACTCGAAGCAGACCGACTTGGCGTCCTCGTCGCGCTGGTCGGGAGGCAGGTCGGCGTCGTTGCCGAACGGGAAGAAGCGCCCGGCGTCCAGCCCCGTCTGCTGCGGCGAGTCGACGATCTGCGGGCCGCCCTGGAGGGCGTACGCGACCGGCGCGATGTCCGGGGACGGCCAGCTGTTCTCACCGACCCAGCGGCCGGGCAACGTCTCGTACACCGTGGCGGGGCGGTGCGACTCGCTGATCCAGGACCGCAGCAGCGGCTCGGCCATGACGCCGGTGTCCTTGTCCTTCAGGTGCTGGTCCCACCAGCGCAGCGTCTCCTGGAGGAAGCCGATCGACGGCCCCGGCGGCAGACCGCGGTCCGGGTACTGGTGCGACCAGGGCCCGATCAGCCCGCGGACCCGGTCCGGGTCGAGGTGCTCGACGAGCCGCAGGACGGTGTCGCGGTAGGGGTCGTGCCAGCCGCCCACCGCGAGGACGTTCGCCCGGATCGCGGAGTAGTCCTCGCAGACGCTGCCGTGCTTCCAGTAGTCGTCGCGGGTCTGGTGCGCCAGCCAGGTGTGGATGAACGGGTCGACGGCCTCCAGCCGCTTCAGCCACATGTCCTTCCAGCCGTCGCCGATCTGCGCCGGGTCCGGCGGCCGGGAGACGAAGGCCAGCATGGTGGCCGCCCAGGCGTGCATGTCGACGGCGAGGACCGAGCCGCCCATGTAGTGGACGTCGTTGTCGTAACGGTCGTCGGTCGAGCAGACGGTGACGATCGCCTTCAGCGGCTCGGGGGCCAGCGCGGCGATCTGGAGCGAGTTGAAGCCGCCCCAGGAGATGCCGAACATGCCGACCCGGCCGGAGCACCACGGCTGCTGGGCCAGCCAGTGGATGACGGCGACGCCGTCGGCCAGCTCCGTCGCGTCGTACTCGTCACCCGGCAGGCCCTCGCTGTTGCCGTGCCCGCGCACATCCACCCGGACGGAGGCGTAGCCGTGGCCCGCGTACCAGGGGTGGCGCTGCCAGTCCCGCGGCGCCGTCCAGTCGCTCAGCCGGTAGGGCAGGTATTCGAGCAGCGCGGGCACCGGCTCGTCGGTGACGGGCCGCCAGATCCGGGCGTACAGCCGGGTGCCGTCCGGCAGCGGGATGCGGACGTCCTCATGGGTGGTGTCATACGGGAATGTGGTGCGGATGTGCATGGCGGTACCTCAGTGGACGGGGTGCATGGTGCGCTTGAGCCAGGGTGCCGCGGCGATGACGGCCACACCGGCCACCACCGCGATTGCGCCATTTACACCGAAGTAGGCGGGGTTGGAGACCTCGCCGTACAGCTTCACGACTTGTGCCTGGATGCCGTTGGCGAGCGCCAGCGAGAGGAACCAGAGCGCCATCGTCTGGCTGGCGAACGCCTTGGGGGCGAGCTTGGTGGTCGCGGACATGCCGGAGGTCTCCAGCAGGATGTCGCCGAGGCCGAGCAGCAGGTACGAGCCGACGATCCACCAGGCGGCCATCTTGTAGGTGTCGCCGGAGTGCCCGGAGGTCGGCAGCACCATCAGCAGGAAGGACAGCCCGCCGAGGATCACCCCGATCGCGATCTTGTTGGAGGCGTGCGGCTGGCGCGGACCCATCCGGGCCCAGACGGTGGCGACCACCGGGGCGAGCGCGACCTCGAAGGCGCCGAGCGCGGAGGCGTACCAGCTCGCCGGGAAATGGAAGCCGAAGATCTCGGTACGGGCGTTGGTCGACGCGAGCAGCATCATCGTCGAGTACGCCTGGAACAGGATGAAGTTGAAGACGACGGAGGCCAGGAACAGCACCACGTACGGGCGCAGCCTGCCGCGTTCCTCCGAGGTGACCCGGGGGCTGCGGAACATCACCACGAAGTAGACGACCGGTGCGATCACCGAGATCAGGGTGAGCAGGTCGACGAAGCGGTCCATGGTCAGCCAGCCCGCCAGGGCGAGCGCGGTGGCGACGGCGGCGACCACGACGGCGCCGACGACGATCAGCCGAATGGCGCGGCGCATGGGTGCTGGTGCCAGCGCGAATTCGGCGCTGTGCTTTCGCCCGGCCAGGTGACGCCGGCCCAGCACGTACTGGATCAGACCGAGGGTCATACCGAGGGCGGCGGCCGAGAAGCCCCAGTGCCAGCTCGCGTGGTCCCCGAGCCAGCCGGTGACCAGCGGGCCGAGGAACGCCCCGATGTTGATGCCCATGTAATAGAGGGCGAAGCCGGCGTCGCGGCGCTCGTCGTCGGTGCGGTAGAGCTTGCCGACCATGGTCGCCACATTGGGCTTGAGCAGACCGGTTCCGGCGCTGATCAGGCCGAGGCCGACCCAGGTCATGGTGTCGGTGGGCACCGCCATGGCGTAATGCCCGCAGGCGATGAGGATTCCGCCGTACAGGACGGCGCGGTACGAGCCGAGGATGCGGTCGGCCAGCCAGCCGCCGGCGACGGAGACCAGGTAGACGAGGGTGCCGTAGGCGGCCGAGACCGACGCGGCGGTGCCCGCCTCCATGCCCATGCCGCCGCGGGCGACCGTGTCCGCGAAGTAGAGGACCAGGATCGCCTGCATGCCCAGGAACGAGAAGCGTTCCCAGACCTCCAGGCCGGACAGGGTCATCAGCCCTCGTGGTTGGCCGAAAAAGGCATGGTCGTCTTCCGGCGGCGGCTGACTCGGTTCGGTGTCGGTGGCCGTGTGGGACAAAGGGAGAACTCCTGATCGTATGAGCTGATCTCGAACATACCGGCGGTGGCGGGAAGGCGCCCACGGTGATCCAAAGGGGACCGGATACGCTGACTTGAGTGATGACAGCGACACATCGACATTCCGTGTGATCGTCAGCAGACAGGAGATCCCCTCGTGACCGTCGTCGGGCCGTTCGGGCTGAGCGTGCGGGACCAGGCACTTGAGGCCGATGTCCAGGCCGGGTTGGTTGCTGTCGAGTCCGGGCTGCTCGATGCCACCAAGAGCGGCGTGCCCTTCATCACGGAGGCCGCGCAGCATCTCGTGCGCGCCGGGGGCAAGCGTTTCCGGCCGCTGTTGGCCATGCTGGCCGCCCAGTTCGGCGACCCGGACGCGCCCGGCATCGTGCCCGCGGCCGTCGTCGTCGAGCTGACGCACCTCGCGACGCTCTACCACGACGACGTGATGGACGAGGCGGACGTGCGCCGCGGCGTGGACAGCGCCAACAACCGCTGGGGCAACTCGGTGGCCGTGCTGACCGGCGACTTCCTCTTCGCCCGCGCCTCGCACATACTGGCCGACCTCGGACCGGAGGCCGTACGCATCCAGGCGGAGGCGTTCGAGCGGCTGGTCACCGGCCAGATCCTGGAGACCGCGGGGCCGGGCGACGACCGTGACCCGGTCGAGCACTACCTGGAAGTGATGCGCGGCAAGACCGGCTCGCTGATCGCGGTGGCCTGCCGGTTCGGCGCGATGATGGCCGGCGCGGACGACTCGGCGGTCGACATCCTCACCCAGTACGGGGAGCGGCTCGGCGTCGCCTTCCAGCTCGCCGACGACGTACTCGACATCGCGTCCGACTCCCACGAGTCCGGCAAGACTCCGGGCACCGATCTGCGCGAGGGCATCCCGACGCTCCCCGTGCTCCACCTGCGGGCGCAGGCGGCAGCCGACGGGAAGGCGGACGACCTGGAGCTCGTCGAGCTGCTCGACGGCGACCTCAGCGACGACGCCCGGCACGCCGAGGCGCTGCGCAGGCTGCGCGCCCACCCGGCGCTGGAGCAGGCCCGACGGGACACCGTCCGGTACGCGGAGGAGGCGCGCGCGACGCTGACGCCGCTGCCCGAGGGCTATGCGAAGGCCGCACTGCGGGAGCTGTGCGACGCGGTGGTGCACCGCGCGGGCTGAGAGCCTGTCGGGTGACCTCCGGACCGGGCGGCCACGCGACAGGCTCCGGGCCGCCGTCGTGGCGTCCCCTACTGGACGGGGGAGCAATCGCCGTCCGGTGTCATACCGAAGAGGTACGCGGAGTTGCTCCCGGGGGCTGACGCTTCCGCGCCGCCGGTTTGGTCAGATGGAGAACAACCACTCCTGACCAAACCGGGTGAGAATGGCGGCACGGAGTGGACGAGTGCAACCGGACGGAAGCCGCCGACCACGGAGGTAGGGCACACATGGCACCGAACGACAGCGCAGAGACCAACGGCGGGACCAGGGGCACCGCCGTCGCCCGCCGCAAGGCGGCGCGCTACATCGTCCCGGTCGCGGTGGCGGGAGTTGCGGCCGCGACGATCGGGCTGGTCCCGGCGCTCGCGAGCTCCGGCGACCCCGATCTGCCGAAGATCAGCGCACAGCAGCTCATCGAGAAGATCGCCGCTTCGGACACCCAGCGGCTCTCCGGCACGGTGAAGGTCAGCACGGACCTCGGCATCCCGTCGCTCGGCGGTCTGGCCGGCTCCTTCGCCCCGGGCGGCGGGGGCGGCAAGGGCGGTTCGAGCGCCGATCCGCAGGAGCGGATGACCGAGCTGGCCTCCGGCACGCACACCCTCCGGGTGGCCGCCGACGGTCCCGACAAGCAGCGGCTGTCGATCCTGGACAACGCGTCCGAGTACAGCCTGATCCGCAACGGCGATCAGGTCTGGGCGTACGACAGCAAGTCCGACGAGGCCTACCACGCCACCGAGGACCGGGCCGGCCAGGACGCCGGGAAGAAGTCCGGGCACCCGGTTCCCGAGGACATGCCCACCACCCCGAAGGCACTCGCCGAACAGGTACTGAAGGCCGCCGGCCCCACCACGTCGGTGACGGTCGACGGCACCGCGCAGGTCGCCGGGCGCGACGCGTACAAGCTGGTCCTCAAGCCGAAGCAGAGCGGTTCCACGATCGGTTCGGTCACGATCGCGGTCGACGCGGAGAACGGCGTGCCGCTGAAGTTCACGCTGCTTCCGAGCGCCGGTGGCAAGGCCGTAGTCGACGCCGGATTCACCAAGGTCGACTTCTCGAAGCCGGACGCCTCCTCGTTCACGTTCACCCCGCCCAAGGGCACCGAGGTGACCGAGGCCGACGACGCGAAGGCGCAGCACAAGGCCGACAAGGGCCTCGACGGCCTGATCCCGGGTGCCGAGGGACTGGGCGCCGGGGGACCGGAGGCCAAGGACACCAAGGTCATCGGCAAGGGCTGGAGCGCCATCGCCGAGATCACGACCCCGGGCGGCACCGGGCTCCCCTCGAAGGCGTCGGGCGACGTCCCGGCCGAGGCCCAGCAGTTCCTGGACGCGCTGGGCGACAAGGTCTCCGGCACGTTCGGCTCGGGCACGGTCTTCAAGACCCGCCTGGTCAATGCCCTGATGACGGACGACGGCAAGGTGTACGTCGGCGCGGTCACCAAGGACGCGCTGGTCCAGGCGGCGAACAACGCCTCCTGACGCCGGGGCGCGCCGCGCTTCCCGCACCGCTCACCCGCCCCGCCGTACGCTCCGTACGGCGGGGCGGTCCGCCATCGCCTGCCCGACCCATGGGGAGTACGCATGACAGAGTCCGGGACCGTCGTCGAACCGAGGGCGGTCACCGAGCCGGGAGCCGTGATCGAGACCCGGGGCCTCACCAAGCGGTACCGCGGCGGCCAGCTCGCCGTCGACGGCCTCGACCTCAGCGTCCCCGGCGGCAGCGTCTTCGGATTCCTCGGCCCCAACGGCTCGGGCAAGACCACCACCATCCGGATGCTGATGGGCCTGATCGACCCGACGTCCGGCACCGCGCGGCTCCTGGGCCACACCATGCCGGGCGCCGCCCGCACCGTGCTCCCGCAGGTCGGCGCGCTGATCGAGGGGCCCGCGCTGTACGGCTTCCTGAGCGGCCGGGACAATCTGCTGCGGTACGACTCCGCCGACCCGACCGCCGATCCGCGTACCCGCCGGTCCCGGGTGGGCCACGCCCTGGACCGGGTCGGGCTGGCCGCGGCGGCCGGGAAGAAGGCCAGGGCGTACTCGCTCGGCATGAAGCAGCGCCTCGGCCTCGCCGCCGCCCTGCTCCAGCCGCGCCGCCTGCTCGTCCTCGACGAGCCGACCAACGGCCTGGACCCGCAGGGCATGCGGGAGATCCGCACCCTGGTCAGGGAACTGGCGGCGGACGGCACCACCGTCTTCCTCTCCTCGCACCTCCTCGACGAGATCGAGCAGGTCTGCACGCATGCCGCGGTGATGGCCAGGGGCCGGCTGATCATCCAGGGCCCGGTCGCGGAACTGGCGGCGGGCGCCCGCGGCCGGCTGGCCGTCACCACCCCCGACCCGGGCGACGCCGCCCGGGTCCTCAAGGAACTGGGCGTCACCGGGATCGCGGTCGACGGCGACCGGGTGACCGCCGAGGCCCCGCCGGGCGACGTCGAACTCGCCGACCTCAGCGCGGCGCTGGTGCACGCCGGCGTACGCCTGAGGTCCTTCGGTATCGAACGGGCCTCGCTGGAGGACGCCTTTGTCGCACTCACCGGAGAGGGTTTCGATGTCGCAGGCTGAAACCGCAGTCGCCGGGGCGGGGAGGGCACCGAGTCCGCTGTGGACCTTCGGCATCCTCCGCTCCGAACTGACCACCACGCTCCGCCGCTGGCGCACCCTCGCGCTGCTCGGGGTGCTGGCCGCCGTGCCCGTGCTGATCGGGATCGCGGTGCGGATCGAGACGAACCACGGCTCCTCGCCCGGACCGGGCGGCGGCGGGGGAGGCCCGGCGTTCCTCTCCCAGGTCACCAACAACGGCCTCTTCCTGGTCTTCGCCGCCCTCGCCGTGACGCTCCCGGTCTTCCTGCCGATGGCCGTCGGGGTCGTCGCGGGGGACTCGGTCGCGGGCGAGGCGAACGCGGGAACGCTGCGCTATCTGCTGGTCGCCCCCGCCGGACGGACCAGGCTGCTGCTGACGAAGTACGCCTCGGTGCTGGTGTTCTGCCTGGTCGCGACCCTGGTGGTGGCCCTCTCCGCGCTCGCCGTGGGCGCGCTGCTCTTCCCCGTCGGCGAGGTCACGACCATCTCGGGGACGCGGATCGGGTTCGGCGAGGGGCTGCTGCGGGCCGGACTGGTCGCGGTGGTGGTCGCGGCGTCGCTGGTCGGGTTCGCGGCGATCGGCCTGTTCGTCTCGACCCTCACCAGCAGCGGCATCGCGGCCATGGCCGCCACCGTCGGGCTGCTGATCACCGTGCAGATCATGGACGGCATCCCGCAGTTGAGCGGGATGCATCCGTATCTCTTCCCGCACTACTGGATGTCGTACGCGGACCTTCTGCGTGACCCCGTCCACTGGGACGAAGTGGTCAAGAACCTGGGGCTTCAGGGCCTGTACGCGGCGGTGTTCGGCTCGGCGGCCTGGGCCCGTTTCACGGCGAAGGACATCACCGCCTGACGCACGGGGTGCAACACCCCACTCGCGCCGTCGGCCGGGCGAGCCGTCCCCCGATCGGCTCGTCGCGGCACGAACGGCACGAACGGTGCGAACTGCAGGAACGATACGACACGGCACGTTCCGTTTCCGCCTGGGTATTGTTCGACCTCTGGCGACACACTGTCAACAAGGGTCGGCTCGAACACGCTTATGCTCACCGAATGATCACATCGCCGAGTTCGCAGCGTCGCAGCGAGAGATCACGAAGGGCGACCCTGGAGGCCGCTCTCGAACTGTGCACGGAGAAGGGGTACGGCCGCGTCACCGTCGAGGCCATCGCGGCCAGAGCGGGTGTCAGCAAGAAGACGATCTACCGCTGGTGGCCGTCAAAGAGTGCGGTGATCCTGGAGGCCTTCACCGACGCGCTGGTCGGCACGACGCCGTTCGCCGACACCGGCGACATCGCCGCCGATCTGCGGGCCAATCTGATGGGCGGGGTGAAGCTCATCTCCACGCCGCCCTTCGGCCCCGCGTACGCCGGGATCCTCTCCGAGATGCACCACGACGACGCACTCGCGCAGACCGTCCGGGCGAAGCTGGTCGACCCCCGCTTCGATGAGGCGGTCGCCCGCCTGCGCCGGGCCCAGGAACAGGGGCAGATCCCGCCGGACGCCGATCTTCCGCTGGCCGTGGAGATGCTGTACGGCCCGATGTACTACCGCCACCTCCTGCGCAAACCGATACAGGGCGAGGAGGAGATCGCGGCACTGGTCGCCCATGTGCTGCGGGCGATCGGGGTGCCGCCGGAGCCGTGAGGGCCGGGCGGGACGCACCGGGGCCGGGCCGACTGTCAGACGCGCGTGCGAGCATGCGGCGCATGGGAAACCTGTACGACTACTTCAGCGCACCGGACGACCCGACGGCCAGGGCGACCTTCGACCAGGGTGTCGAGGCGGCCGGTCTCCCCCTGCTCCCGGTCAAGGGCATCGACCCGTACGTGCAGTTGGGCCAGGCCGAGAGTCTGCTCACCGGCACGCCGTACGACGACGTCACGTCGCTGCCGCGCTTCAACCGGCTGCTCAGCTCCCCCGAGGACGACTCCCGCTGGCTGGTCACGCTCACGGACGAGCTGCGCGACGCCTTGGCGGCCGCGAGGCCCGGCGGGTTCACGGCGGTGGCCGAGGCCTGGTCGCACATCGAGGAGTTCGGAGGCGAATCCCCGCCCGGCGAGCTGGCCGACTTCCTGAACGAACTGGCGGACCTGGCCGAGGAGGCGCGGGCCCGCCCCGAGCCGCACCGGCTCTACTGCCTCATGTCGCTCTGACACCCCGCCATCCGATCCGAGGTCACCCGACAGGCTCTCAGCCGAACACCCGCTCCAGCACCTCCGCGACGCCGTCGCCCTCGTTCGACGACGTCACCTCGTCCGCCGCGTCCCGCAGCTGCGGATGGGCGTTGGCCATGGCCACGCCGTACCCGGCTGTGCGGAACATCGGCAGGTCGTTGGGCATGTCACCGAAGGCGATCGTGGAGTCGGCGGCCACGCCGAGGTATTCGGCGGCCAGCGCGAGCCCGGTCCCCTTGTCGACGCCGTACGGCTGGAGCTCGACCGTGCCGGGGCCGGAGAGCGTGACGGTGGCGAGATCGCCGACGGCATCACGGGCCGCCCCGGCCAGCGCGTCGTCCGTGAGCTCCGGGTGCCGGATGAGCACCTTGACGACCGGCGCGGACCACAACTCGTGGCGGTGCCGGGTCCGTTGGGCGGGCAGTGTCGGATGGGGCATCGCATACCCCGGCTCGATCAGGGTCCGCCCCTCGGGCCCGTCCTGGTCCACGGCCGCGAAGACCGGCCCCACCTGGGCCTCGATCTTGCCGAGCGCGGTGTCGGCCGCCTCCCGGTCCAGGGTGAGCGCACGCACCAGCCGCCCGGACCCGGCGTCGTACAACTGGGTCCCCTGACCGCACACCGCCGGTCCCCGGTAGCCCAGTTCGGCGAGCAGTCCGCGTATCCCGGGCACGGGGCGCCCGGTGACCACGAGATGCCGGGCCCCGGCGCGGGCGGCCAGGGCGAGTGCGGCGCGGGTGCGAGGACTCACGGTGTCGTCGCGGCGCAGCAGGGTGCCGTCCAGGTCGGTGGCGACAAGGGCATATGCGGGCGGGATGGGCATGGCACAAGACTAGGGTCTTTCGTTTGGGTCAGGCCGGATCAGGGAGCGGGGTCCGGTGCCGTGCATCGCAACGCGGAGGAGGGAGTCGACGCGGCGCGTCGGCGACCGACGACAACGCGGCGAGGCGCGGTGCCGGGGCACGCGAGCCCGGCCTGACCCAAACGAAAGACCCTGGGAGCGTCCGGAGCGCGGACGGGCGCGCGTTGACAGGCCCCCGCCGGGGTGCGTGTAATGAACCCGGTGTCGCGTGACGCCGGCCAAAGAGCAGTGGGCCGGCCGGTGCTCGGGCGAACACCCTTCACCGAGGGGCCCGTCATGAGTTCATACTCCGCGCCCGGTATCTGACACACCCGTACCCGACGCAGCGGCGACCGCTGGTCGCACTCTCCCCTTCCGCATGCCCCGGCACCGTGCACCGTCATGGGCCGCGCATCGCGATCACCCGTTCCCACGGAGACACAGAACGTATGCCCACACCTTTCAATCAATCCGTCATCGAGGAGTTCCGCGCCAACGGCGGTAAGGTCGGCGGTCCCTTCGAAGGCGGGGACCTGCTCCTGCTGACCACCACCGGCGCGAGGTCGGGGAAGGAGACCACCACCCCCCTCGGCCACGTCCGCCACGGCGACGCGCTGCTGGTCATCGGCTCCAACCTCGGCGCCCCGCACCACCCCGACTGGTACCACAACCTGCTCGCCCACCCCGTGGTCCGGGTGGAGCTCGGCACCCGTACGTTCCAGGCCCTCGCGGTCCCCGCGGAGGGGGCGCGGCGCGAGGAACTGTTCGGTCACGCGGTGAAGGCCGCGCCCGGTTACGCCGACTACCAGGCCCGGACCACCCGGCTCCTCCCGGTCGTGGTGCTGGAACGTGCCGAGCCCGACGGCTGGGAGGCCCCGCGCGAGGTCAGCACCCTCGCCGACAAGGTGATGGAGGTCCACACCTGGCTGCGGGGCCAGTTGCGCCAGGTGAAGGCGGAGGTGGACGCCCACTTCGTCGCACGGGCCGCCCACCGGGGCCCCGGCGCGCCACCTGTTCCCGGCCTCGGGTTGCAGATCAGGCAGCGCTGCCTGGCGTTCTGCCAGGCGCTGGAGTTCCACCACACCAGCGAGGACGCCCACCTGTTCCCCGGCATCGCCCGCTACCACCCGCACCTGACGGACACCTTCGCCCGGCTCGCCGACGAACACCGCACGGTCGCCCGCATCCAGGGCGAGCTGGCGGCCCTGCTGGCGGACATCGGCATCGCCGAACCCGAGCGCTTCCGCGCCGAATTGGACAGGATGTCCACGGAACTGAACGCGCACCTCGACTACGAGGAGGAGCAGATCGTGCCCTTGCTGGCCGGGGTCCCGTGGCCGCCGGCTCCTCCGGCCCCGTGAATCGAATGCATCGAAGCGAAGCGACCGAACCGAAGCGACCGAACCCAACCGAACCCAACCGAACCCAACCGAAGCGAACCGAACCGCTTCCGAGCGGTGAAAGGCTGTGCCGTGCGAGTGAGAGTCAAGGACTTCGACCACCTGGTGCTCAACGTGCAGGACGTCGAACGATCCCTGGAGTTCTACTGCGGTCCCCTCGGCCTGGAGCCGATCAAGGTGGACGAGTGGCGGGCGGGGGAGTGCCCGTTCCCGTCGGTGCGGGTCAGCCCGACGATGATCATCGATCTGCTGGGCCGACCGCGCCATGAGTCGAACGTCGACCACATCTGCCTGGTCGTCGAGCCGCTGGACTGGCAGGAGGTGATCGACGCGGGCGCCTTCACCGTGCTGGAGGGCCCGGTCTCCCGCTCCGGCGCCCGGGGCGAGGCGCAGTCGGTGTACGTCCAGGACCCGGACGGCAACACCGTCGAGCTGCGCTGGTACCCGCAGGACGTGGTGGGGGACTGACCGGCCGGGCGGGGCGGGAACGGCGGGACCCGAGCCCTCTGCACTACTCGCCGAGGGCGTGCCTGAGCGCTTCGTCGAGCAGTTCCCGCAGAGCCGAGGAGGACGGGGCGACAGCGGTGGCGAGCAGCGCCGGGCCGCCGGCCAGAGGCGCGAGGACCGCACAGCCGTCCTTGATCCCTTCGCGGAGCAGGACGGGGGCACGGCTGACGTCCAGCTCCGGGTTCACGACGAGGAGTTGGCCGACGGCGCGGTGTCCGTCCAGGACCGAGGGGCCGTCCCACCCGGGCGCCGGGTCCCCGTAGGCGGTGCGTTGGTCGAGCAGCAGGCGGCCGGCGTGGTGGACCCGGATGCGGCTGACGAGGCGGCCCGGCTCCTCGTCGGCTCTGCCCAGGATCTGCTCCTCGCGCAGCAGCAGTCGCGAGGTCGCGGCAAGGCTGACGGTGCAGGTCTGGTGCAGATTGCTGCCGGCGGCGCTGATCAGCGGCTGTGGCAGCCAGCGCAGGCCGGCGTGCTCCCCAGCGGTCAGCCGTACGTCGTAGGTGGCCGGCGCGGTGGTGGGACCGCGGAGGGCGAGCGTGGCGGCGGCCGTGGTGACCTCCAGTTCGGCTCGGTCTTCGGCGGTGATGTCGAGGGCGAGTCGGTCGCCGCCGAGCGGGGCGCTCATCGCACCGATGATCCCCACCGTGGCAGCCCGTCCGCCGGTACGCATGCGGCGCAGATGGAACGGGCCGTCACTGCGCAGCTGCGGGAGCGTGGTGACGCGTCCGTTGTACGTGGCCCGGATGCGGGCGGTGGCATGCACACCGTCCGGGTGTCCGGGGGATGCCTCGGTGTCGGCGGCGGGGACGGCGGGATCGAGCGGGGTATCGGGCTCGGCGAGTCGGGAGCCGGAGCTCATGCCGCCGCCTTCGCACGCCACCGGGTGAGGTGCCCGGTGATCCAGTCGGCGATCTCGCGAATGCCGTCGTCGGAGGTGAGGCTGGTGAAGACGACGGGAAGGGCGCCGCGTTGCCGTTCGGCGTCGGCTGCCATGGTGGCGAGGTCGGCACCGACGTGCGGAGCGAGGTCGGTCTTGTTGACGACGAGGAGGTCGGCGGTGGTGATGCCGGGTCCTCCCTTGCGGGGGATGTCGTCGCCGCTGGAAACGTCGATGACGAAGATCTGCACGTCGACAAGGCCCTTGGAGAAGGTGGCGGTGAGGTTGTCGCCACCGGACTCGACGAGCACGAGATCGAGGGGGTCGAGGGTCTCGTCGAAGTGCTCGACGGCCTCCAGATTGGCGGAGATGTCGTCCCGGATCGCGGTGTGCGGGCAGGCTCCGGTCTCCACCGCGGTGATCCGCTCGGGCGGCAGCACGGCCTCGCGCAGCAGGAACTCGGCGTCCTCGCGGGTGTAGATGTCGTTGGTGACGACGGCGAGGGAGAGTGTGTCGCGCAGCGTGCGGCAGAGCGCGGCGACGCTGGCGGTCTTGCCGGAACCGACGGGACCGCCCAGGCCGACGCGGAAGGCGCGGAGGCTGCCGTCCGCGCGCAGCGGCTCGGCGCTGTAGGTGTGGCGGTGGGGCATGGTCACGGGGTGATCGAGGTGCATGGAAGCTCCAGGGGGTGTGGGTAGGTTCAAGAGGCGAAGAGCCGCACGGTCCAGGCGGCGTGCTGTTCCGCGGTGATGTCCAGCAGCGGAGAGGACGCCGACGGCAGGGCGTCAAGACCTTCGGTCTCCACGCGGGCCGCCGCGCCGGCGGCGTTCGCAGCGACGGTGTCGACCTCCGTGCTCAGGCGTGCCAGCAGCCACGAGGCGGCGAGGGGATCGAGGCTGAGCAGGCGCACCGCTGCGGTGGCCGGGCCGCCGACGGCCTCGTACGCTGCGGCACAGGCGGCGTCCTCCGGGGTGAGCCCGGCGGCTCGGGCGGCGATGCCCTGGACAATGGGCTGATGGGCACCCTGGGGTCGCTCGGCGGCCAGCCGGTCGAGTTCGGCGGACGGGAAGGTGGCGCGTGCCGCGCGCATCATCTGCCGGCCGAGCTTGCGGGCCACGGCGCGCAGCGCGGGGACGGGGGTGCGTGCGTCGGCGGCGTCGTCCAGCATCAGGGGGTCGCATCCGGCGGCGGCCGCGGCAGCCAGGCCGGCCGTGGTCAGACCGGTGGTGTGCAGGCGCCCGCGGCAGAAGGCTTCGAGGCTGTCGATGTCGTGTACGGCTTTGTGGGCGACCGCGGCTTCGACGCCGCCGGAGTGGGCGTACCCGCCGGCAGGGAAGCGGCCGTCGGCCAGCAGGAGCAGTGCGGCACGGCTCATGGGCGATCCGGCTGCCTTTCGCGAGGTCGGATGGCGCAGTGGTCCGGGCAGGCACGGGTGCCTGCCCGGACCACTGCTGCGGTGACGGCGTCGCCGTCCGGGCAGAGGCCGGTCAGAAGAGGAAGTACCGCTGAGCCATGGGGACTTCAGTGACATACGATCGCGGCACGGTCGCTCCGTTGAGTTCCGTGCGGGCGTCCCCCGTGGTCGCACCGCCGATGGTGACCTCGAAGCTGTTGTGGTCGACGTGGAGACTCTCCGGCACCGTGTCGTTCAGCTTCATGTCGGCCTTGGTGACGTCCCGGATGCTCGTCGAGATGTCCATGAACTTCTTGCCGAGGCCGAGCCCACCGGTCGTCATCTCGGTGACGTTCCCGCCGCTGTCCTGGACAGTGACGACTCGCGAGTTGAGCTCGTCGGCCACACCCGGTGCCACGAAGTTGTACGAGTTGCTCAGGGGGGAACGGCCGGTGGAGCCCCAGACCGGTCGCGGCAGGAAGGGCTGAGGTGTCGTGATCGATGCGTTGGCGTCGCCGACCTGCGCGTAGGCGAGCTGCCCGCCCTTGAGGACCATGTGCATCTTGACGCCGAAGAACTTCGGCTCCCAGAGCACCAGGTCGGCGAGCTTCCCGGTCTCCACGGAACCGACGTGACCGTCGATGCCGTGAGTGATCGCGGGGTTGATCGTGTACTTCGCGACGTAGCGGCGCGCCCGGTAGTTGTCGTTCGGGATCAGCCTCTCCGCGTTGTGGGAGTGGTCGGCGTCGTCCGCGATCGGGCGGACCTTCGCGTTGGCGAGGTCCTCCTGCAGAGGGCCGTATCGGGATTTCATGACGTGTGCGGTCTGCCAGGTGCGCATGACCATCTCGCCGATGCGTCCCATCGCCTGGGCGTCGGAGGACATCATCGAGATGGCGCCCATGTCGTGGAGGAGGTCCTCCGCGGCCATGGTGGACGGCCGGATGCGGGAGTCGGCGAAGGCCATGTCCGCCGGAATGTCCGGATTGAGGTGGTGGCAGACCACCATCATGTCGACGTGCTCCTTGACGGTGTTCACCGTCAGGGGGCGGGTCGGGTTGGTCGAAGCGGGCAGCACATTCTTCTCTTTGACCAGTTCGATCATGTCCGGGGCGTGGCCACCGCCGGCGCCCTCGACGTGGAAGATGTGGACGGAACGCCTTCTGCCGTCTCTTGTGAAGGCGTCGCGGGTGCTGTCCAGGAAGCCGGATTCGTTCAGCGAGTCGGCATGCAGGGCCAGCTGGACCTGACGGCTTTCGCACACGTCCAGTGCCGCGTCGATCACGGCGGGCGTGGCTCCCCAGTCCTCGTGGACCTTGAACCCGATGACGCCTGCGTCGACCTGTTCGTTGAGGGCATCCGCGTTCACCGTGCTGCCCTTGCCGAGCAGGCCGATGTTGACCGGGTACGCGTCCAGGCCTTCGAAGACCCGGGTGATGTGCCACTTGCCCGGGGTCACGGTGGTGGCCGTGCTGCCCTCGGCGGGGCCGGTGCCGCCGCCGATGAGCGTGGTCACGCCCGAGGCGAGGGCCTCGTGGATCTGCTCCGGACAGATGAAATGGACGTGGGTGTCCACACCTCCCGCGGTGAGGATCCGCCCGTTGCCGGAGATGACCTCGGTGTTCGGACCGACCACGAAGTTCGTCGGCTGCACCGTCTCCGGCAGCTTGTCGCTCGGGGACGTACGGTCCGGCATCTCGAACTCGTCGTCCGGGATCGGGTCCATCGTCTCGGGGTTGTACGCCTTGCCGATCGCGACGATCGCACCGTCGCGGAGCCCGACATCGGCCTTGACGACACCCCACCAGTCGAGGATCAGCGCACCGGTGACGACCGTGTCCACGGGCGTGCGGCCTTCAGCGTCCCCGTCTCTGGGGATGTGGGACATTCCCATCGACTCCCGGATCACTTTTCCGCCACCGAAGATCATCTCGTTACCGCTGTGCTTCGGACCGCCGCTCCAGTCCGCCTCGATCTCGATGGTCAGGGCGGTGTCGGCCAGACGGACGCGGTCCCTGGCGGTGGGCCCGTACAGAGCGGCGTAATCGGCCCGCTTCAGCACGTTGCTCGGCGCCGCGTTCTCCGGCGACCTCGCCGACCTGCTGCTGGGCGGGGTGGATTTGTTGTTGCTCACCGGTGCGCCACCTCGCGCAGTCCCTTGACCTGCCGATCCCCCTGGATCTCCACCAGCTCGACGCAGCACTCGTCGCCCGGCTCGAAGCGCACGGACGTACCCGCGGCGATGTTCAGCCGCCGCATCCGCGCCGCCTCGCAGTCCCTGAGCTCCTGGGGCGACTCCAGTTCCGGACCGGAAGGGACCTCGACCCTGAGGACTTTCAGCCCCGGGTTGACGTCGGCGAAGTGATAGTGGGAACCGACCTGGACGGGGCGGTCCGACATGTTCTTCACCCTGATCCTCGTCCTGCCCTCACCCGGCAGCGTGGTGGCGTCCTCCTGCAGGTCTGCGTTGAACTCGATCGCCTTGTACCAGGACTCCGCGTCCCGGCACTTGTCACAGCACGACGGCGCATCGTTGCCACTGCCGCCGTCGCAGTCGACCGGGCAGCCCGGCTTGCGGGGCGGCCGGGGGTGCTCGACCTTGCCCGGGTGGACCTCGGGCTCCTCGGTTGCCTCCGGGAAGGGATCGTGGATGGTGACCAGCTTGGTGCCGTCCGGAAAAGTGGCCTCCACCTGAACGTTCTTGATCATCTCCGGAACGCCGACCATCACTTCGTCCCGGCTCAGCAACTGCCGGCCCGAGTCCATGACGTCGCTGACTGTTCGGCCGGCCCGTGCCTGCTCGAAGACGTGCGCCGTCAGCAGGGCCATCACCTCGGGGTAGTTGAGGAGCAGCCCGCTGCTGCGGCGCCGTTGCGCCACGTCAGCCGCCACATGGATCAGCAGGCGCTCCTGCTCATGCGGAGTCAAATGCACGATGAGCCATTTCTCTTGAACGGGCAGGGCCAGCGGCCGGGCCTGCGGAAGGACACGGAGCACGTCCTCGGGTGGCGCCGGTCGCTCACCGATCATGAGCGGCAGAGTTCATCGAGTAGGACACGTCACCTGATCGCGTACACGATCAGGTGAAATCGAGTCGGGCGGTGTGCAGTCTCTGGCCTTCCGGCCGTATAAGCCGAGGCTGCCGAAGCGTTCGGACGGTGCCGAACTCCGGCAGCTCAGGCGCGGGCCGCACACGTGGCCGGACCCCTGTACCAGCGGCGGCCGGCCGAGCTGAGGGCGCAGGACACGTCCGGCTGCGTCCGGCACTGACCAGAAAGGTTCCGTCCCCTCGTCCGGGCCGCATGCCCCGGACGAGGAACTCGTTGCCTTCAGGGTCGGTGAGCGCCGTGTAGGTGCCGCCCTGCTCCGCGTCCCGCCGGTCTCCTTGAGGAAGCGGTTGGTGTCCCTGTCGTGGTAGCCGAGAGCGTTCGCGACGACGGGGCAGGCAGTTCGAGGAGCCGCCGTCGGTCAGCGTCTGACGATCCGGTCGAGGACGGTGGCGATGCCGGACTTGACCGCGTCGCGGTGGTGGAGGGGTTCTGCGGGCAGTTCGCTGGTGGGGCGCACGCCCCGGTCGGCGAGGATGTAGAGCAGGCGAAGGGTGCGCAGGCAGTTGCTGATGTGAGCGGGCACCGGGGTGCTGATGCGGTCGGCTCCGAAGCGGTCGGCGATCGGATCCAGCCAGCCGACGGCATCGCGTTCGCTCAGGTCGGTGCGGGTGAGGACCCGGGCGATCGCCCGCGCCAGGCGGTCGTCCTCCATCTGGTCGTAGACGTGGCCGGTGGGCGCCGTCAGCCGTGCGGCGGCGAGGTCCAGCATCCGTACCGGCGCCACCTCGGGGTGGCGACCGAAGCCGGCAAGCAGGTCCGCGCCGTGTGCCACCGCGTGAAGCCAGCCGAGCGTCTCGTCGTGGCCGCGCAGATCCTGCTCCGCCGGGTACCACTGCTCGAACGCGTCCACCCAGCCGGCCTTGAGGTCCCCCGAGGTCACCAGCATGTTGAGCACGAGGGGTGCGAAGGTGCGCGCCTCGACCTGCGGGTCGGTGAACCGGGTGGCCATCTCGTCCCCCAGCTCCAGCCGCCGGGACGTCCCGATCGCCCCGCGGGCGATCCAGGTCGCGAGGACGGTGTAGGGCGCGCCGTCCCGGACCAGCGGATCGGGATCTGCCAGGGCACGGGACAGCTCGCGGACGAGGTCGTCCAGGGGCCGGTCAGCGGGCACGGCACAGTCGGCGGCCTCGACGTTCTTCCAGTTGGTCATGGCGGGCAGAGTAGGTCCTTGCCGTTGCCGCACGCCTGCGAATTATGTCCAGGTATCCGCCTCGACCCGTCAACTGCCGGACCGGACTCGGTAGTTCTGGCGTCCGTATCACCCTGCCGCCGAAGCCGGACAGGGTGATGCGCAGCGACTCGGTCCAGCGCGCGGTCGCCACGGGTCCGTGACCGGCCGAAGCCGGACCACTGGTCACGCGGCGCTTGGAACATGGAACGAAAACCGGCGCTGAGCCCAGCGTCCGGATCACCCTCGGCCGGTCGTCGTCGAGGCCACCGTCGAGCTCCACGCCCGGCCGGCCACCGACCCCGGAGCCCGCGCAGCACCCGCAGCCGCAGGGGCTCCCCGTCGTCAGGCCGTACGGCCCAGGCGGTCGAGGTAGTCCCCGACCGCCCCGCTCTCCGGGGCCGGGGCGATCAGGGCCACGTGGTTGTCGGGGCGGACCAGGACGAGGAGGCCGGTACCGGGCTCGGCGCCGTACGCGGTGCGGGCGTGGCCCGCGTCGTCGGTCAGGTCGTGCGGGGCTCCCGCGTCCACTCCGTACGCCCGCACCGCGTCGCCGTACGCCGCTTCCGCCGCCCGCAGGGCCTCCGCCGTGTCCGGGCCGAAGCCCAGCAGGGTGAAGTGCGGGCCCGCGAACGCCTCGAACAGACGGGTCGGCGCGCCCGTTCCGGCGTTGCGGCAGGGGGCGTCCGGGGCGCGGTCGCCCGCCCGCAGCCGGGGGGTGGAGCCGGTGGTGGAGAGCGAGCTCCAGTGGTAGCCGAGGCCCAGGCCCGCCGTGTCCCCGGAGATCGCCGAGTCCAGGCCGCCGCTCGGCTGCCGGATCGCTTCGAGGGTCGCCCGCAGTCGCTCGGCGGTGATGTCCAGCGTCCAGGAGGCCACGGGCAGCCGCTCCTCCTCGTAGGTGTCCAGCAGCCCGGGTGCCGACCGGTCTTCGACGACCCGGGCGAGCTTCCAGCCCAGGTTGAACGCGTCCTGGATGCCGGTGTTCATGCCCAGCCCGCCCGCGACGGAGTGCACATGCGCCGCGTCCCCGGCCAGGAGCACGCGGCCCACCCGGTAGCGGTCGGCCATGCGCTCGTTGACCCGGTACGTGGACAGCAGGGTCGCGTGCGACAGCCGGTCGCCCGGGAGTCCGGTGTGCTTGGCGAACAGGCGCTGGAAGCTTTCGAGGGACGGCGGCACAAGGGCTCCCGCCGCGTCCCGCTCCGGTCCCGCCTGGAACCACCAGCCCGTGCGCGTACCCGGGATCGGGCACAGCAGCACGGCCCCGTCCTCGTCGAACCACTGGTGCCAGATGCCGCGGTCGAGGCCGTCCACCTCCACGTCCCCGCAGACCATCGACTGCTCCTCGGCCGTCTTCCCCTCGAACGGGACGCCGAGCAGTTTGCGCACCGCGCTGTGGCCGCCGTCGCAGCCCACCACGTACCGCGCCTCGATGCTCCGGCCGTCGGCGAGGGCGACGGTCACGGACTCGGGCCCCTGCGACAGGCCGACCGCCTCGGAGCCGAGCTCGACGTGCACGCCGTACTCCGCGAGGCGGTCCCGCAGGATCTCCTCCAGCTGCCACTGGGCGATCAGCGCGCCCCGGTCGTACGGGACGTCCGGCGTCGGGTGCGAGGACTCGAACGGGTCGGCGTCGGCGACCGGCAGTCCGTTGCGGTACTTGCGCATGATCAGCGGTGCCGATCCCACGGCCAGGACCCGGTTGACGACGCCCAGGTCCTCCAGCACCTCCAGGGAGCGGGGGTTGGGGCCCTTGGCCCGTGAACTGCGCGGGAATTCGGGGGACTTGTCGATGATCCGTACGCCGACGGAGCGCCGTGCCAGATCGCAGGCGAGGGTCAGGCCGGTCGGACCCGAACCGACGATCAGTACGGGGTCGGGGTCGGGGTCGGGGGTGGCGGCGGTGGGTGCGGTTGCGGGCATGAGAGCTCCTCGGTCACGGTCCATGGACATCCAGAGAAACGCAACTGAGTTAAAAAAGCAACCAGGTAACGACTACAGCTTTATCTGTGGAGCGGGCTCGTCGGCCGGTGGATTCGGCCGCGTCGCCTGCTGCGCGGCCTGCCGTGCCTCGCGCACCTGGGCCCTCGTCCGCCGTGCCGTCCGGAACGCGTCCCAGGTCAGCAGGGTGAGCGCCAGCCACACCAGGGCGAACCCGGCCCACCGCTCCGGCGGCATCTCCTCGTGGAAGTAGAGGATGCCGAGGACGAACTGGAAGACCGGTGCCAGGTACTGCAACAGGCCCAGTGTGGAGAGCGGTACCCGGATCGCCGCCGCGCCGAACAGGATGAGCGGGACGGCCGTGACGAGGCCCGCCGAGGCCAGCAGTGCCGCGTGGCCCGCGCCGTCGGAGGCGAATGTCGACTCGCCCCGGGCGCCCAGCCACAGCAGATAGCCGAGCGCGGGCACGAACATCACGGCGGTCTCGGCGGTGAGCGACTCCAGGCCGCCCATGTTGACTTTCTTCTTCATCAGTCCGTACGTCGCGAAGGAGAACGCCAGGGTCAGCGAGATCCACGGCGGCCGCCCGTAGCCGATCGCCAGGACCAGCACTGCCGCGAAACCGGTGCCGACCGCCACCCACTGCACGGGGCGCAGCCGTTCGCCGAGGAGCAGGACGCCCATCGCGATGGTGACCAGCGGATTGATGAAGTAGCCGAGCGACGCCTCGACGACATGGCCGTTGTTCACGGACCAGATGTACAGGCCCCAGTTGACCGTGATCGTGGCCGCGGCCACCGAGATCAGACCGAGCTTCCTCGGCTGCCGGAGCAGCTCGCCGATCCAGGACCAGCGGCGCAGCACCAGCAGCGCGATGGCGACGAACCCGAGGGACCAGGCCATGCGGTGGGCGAGGATCTCGATGGCGCCGGCCGGCTTCAGCAGCGGCCAGAAGAGCGGGACGAGCCCCCACAGGCCGTAGGCGCCGATGCCGGACAGGAGTCCCGCCCGTTCTTCGTTGATCCCCTTCACGGGCCCTCCATGCGTGTCTGCGTCAACTGCACGACGGTAGCGCCGGGAAGGGCCCCGTGTCATGGCCGTATCGCAATACGGTCATGACATGGGGCCCCTGAGGTGTGGGGGAGCGGTGTTACGCCGCTGCCACCGCGGCGGCCACCGTCTCGGCGAGCGGCGTCGTCGGACGGCCGATCAGCCGGGCCAGGTCGCCGCTCGTGGCGGCGAGCAGGCCGCGCCCGATCGCCTCGTCGACGTCGACGAGGATCGCCGCGAAGCCCTCGGGCAGGCCGGCGCCGACCAGGATCTCCTGGTGCACGGCGGCCGGGACGTTCTTGTACGCGATCTCCTTGCCGGTGGCGGCGGCGACCGCGGCCGCGTACTCCGCGAACGACCAGGCGACGTCGCCGCTCAGCTCGTAGACCGCGCCGATGTGGCCCTCGCCGGTCAGCACGGCGGCGGCCGCGGCGGCGTAGTCGGCGCGGGTGGCGGAGGCGACCCGCCCGTCGCCCGCGTTGGCGACGACGGCGCCGTGCTCCAGGACCGGGGCGAGGTTCGCCGTGTAGTTCTCGGTGTACCAGCCGTTGCGCAGGAAGGTGTGGGGCAGCCCGGAGTCGAGGATCAGCTGCTCGGTGACCTTGTGCTCGTCGGCCAGCTGGAAGTCGGCGTCGGGGCCGCCCAGTACGCCGGTGTACGCGAGCTGGGCGACGCCCGCCGCCTTGGCCGCGTCGATGACCGCGGTGTGCTGCGGCACGCGCCTGCCGACCTCGCTGCCGGAGATGAGCAGGACCCGGTCGCCGGCCCGGAAGACGTCCTTGAGGGACTCCGGCCGGTCGTAGTCCGCGACGCGCAGTTCGATGCCCCGGGCGGCGAGCGGGGCGGCCTTCTCCGCGTTGCGCACGACGGCGGCGATCTCGCTCGCGGGCACGGTGGCCAGCAGCTCCTCGACGACGAGACGGCCGAGCTCTCCGGTGGCTCCGGTGACGACGATGCTCATGGGGTTTCTCCTCCTGGGTGGCACTTGTGGCACTTGTGGCACTTGTCCGTGTTCGGGCTCGTACGACTCACTGTAGGGGGTGCACTAACCAATCGAAAGTACCCACTTTGAAGTAAGGTACTGGTGTGAACGTGAGTGAACCGGCCGTGCGGCCCGACGTGAACCGGCCGATGTGCCCCTCCCGGCTGGTGCTCGAACATGTCACCAGCCGCTGGGGCGTCCTGGTCCTCGCCGCCCTGCTGGAGCGCTCGTACCGCTTCAGCGAGCTGCGCCGCGAGGTGGGTGGCGTCAGCGAGAAGATGCTGGCCCAGACCCTTCAGACGCTGGAGCGTGACGGCTTCGTGCACCGGGACGCGAAGCCGGTGATCCCGCCGAGGGTCGACTACACGCTCACCGACCTGGGCCGGGAGGCGGCCGAGCAGGTGTGGGCGTTGGCCCGCTGGACCGAACACCGCCTGGACGCGGTGCGGGCGGCGCGCGAGACGTACGACGAACGGAAGGCGCACGCCCTGCAGGGCAAGTCCCGCTGAGGCACACGCCCCGTAGGGCCCGCACGGTCAATCCGGCTGAGGTGCCTGTCCCTCCTCCAGGGTGCGCAGCGCGCGCGACACGTCGAACGGCAGGATCGTCACCGCCACGTGCGGCAGCTGCCCCAGCGCCTTCGCCATCTGCTCGCCCGTGCCCCGGTGCAGCAGCTTCCCGAGCACATTGGCGTACAAGCGCCGCGGCACCAGCACCGTCAGCGAGGTCCGGCCGTCCTCCGTGGTGCGGGTGGCGAGCTCCTTCATCGCGTGGCGCAGCCGCCGGTCCGGGCACTCCACCAGTTCCAGGGAGACGGAGGTGGCGGCCGTCGCCTCCCATTGGGCGGCCAGCCGTCTGCCGTGCGCCTCGTCGATCGCGAAGTGCACGGCCCGGATCTCGTCCGGGTGCAGTTCGTGCGCGTACCGCAGTGCCTTGATCGTCGCCAGGTCCAGCGTCTCGACGAGGACGAAGACCAGATGGCGCAGGCCCAGGGGCCGGTCGGCCCCCGGCGGCTGGAGGCTCTGGAGCGCCGCGGCCTCGCGCCGGTACTCGCGGTTGATCCGCGTCAGCGCCCACACACCGAGCGGGAAGATCACCACGACCAGCCAGGCGCCCTCGGTGAACTTGGTGACCGCGAAGATCAGCACGACGGCGGCCGAGATGACCGCGGCGAGCCCGTTGACCGTGATCTTGACCCGGCGGAACCGCTCCCGGCGCCGCAGGTGGTACGCGGTGAGACCGGCCCCGGCCATGGTGAAGGCGGTGAACACGCCGATCGCGTACAGCGCCACCAGCTTGTCCACGCTGGCCCCGGTGGCCAGCAGCAGTGCCAGCGAGACGACGGTCAGCGCGATGATGCCGTTGGAGAACGCGAGCCGGTGCCCGCGCCGGGTCAGCAGCCGCGGCAGGAACCGGTCCTCGGCCACGAAGCTGGCGAGGAACGGGAAGCCGGTGAACGGTGTGTTGGCGCCGGTGTAGAGGACCAGTGCGGTCGCCAGCTGTACGAAGACCAGCCCGGCCGTCCCGAACAGCCCGCCGCCGAAGGCGAGATGGGCCTCCTGCGCGATGACGGTCGGAGTGCCGTCGGTGTAGGGAACGGCATGGGTGAAGTGCGCCAGCGTGGAGACGCCGAGGACCAGGACGCCGAGCACACAGCTCATGGTGATCAGGGTGCGGCGGGCGTTGCGGCCCTGCGGTTCGCGGAACGCGGAGATGCCGTTGGAGATCGCTTCGAGCCCGGTGAGGGACGAGCCGCCGTTGGCGAACGAGCGCAGCACGATGAAGAGCGAGGCGCCGTAGAGCCAGCCGTTGCCCGGGGTGCCGAGCGGTACGACCCCGGCGGCGTGCAGATCGGCGCGCGGCAGCTCGCCCGTGAGCCCGCGCACCGCGGCGACGACGAGGACGAGACCGACGGCGGCCATGAAGAGATAGGCGGGCAGCGCGAAGGTCCGGCCCGCCTCGCGGATCCCGCGCAGATTCCCGTACGCGAGCAGCGCGATGACGCCGACGGAGACCGGGAGCTGGAGGTGGTCGAGGCCGGTGAAGGCGCCGCCGGCCAGATGGGCGAGCGAGATCAGGGCGTTGGTGCCCGCCGAGACCTGGACGGCGACGGTGACGATGTAGTCGACGAGCAGTGCCACGGCGGCGATCTGCGCGATGTTCGGCCCGAAGTTCTCCCGTGCGACGACATAGGACCCGCCGGCCCGGGTGTAGATCATGACGACATCGCTGTAACAGAGCGTCAGAAGCAGCAGTACCAGCAGGATCGCGCCGGTCACCGGCATCAGAAGAGTGAAGGCGGCGGCTCCGACGACGGGTACGAGAACCCGGAGCATCTCCTCGGAGCCGTACGCGGACGAACTGATGCAGTCGGAGGCGAGCACGCCGAGCGCCGTCCGGTTGTTCAGCTTCTCCTCGCTGATGCGCTCGGTGGTGAGCGGCTTGCCGAGCAGACGCCGCTTGATGCGGTACACGGGACGGTCGAGGCTCATGGCCACATCGTGCGCGGTGGCCGGCCGTACCCCCGGTACGCAATCGCCGGACGGGCCGAAATTCAGCCCGTCCGGCGACGGCATGATCCAAACGAGAGGAACTAGCCGACGACGGTCCAGTTGTCGTTGCCGGCGAGGAGGGCGGCGAGGTCGCCCTTGCCGTGCTGTTCGACGGCGGTGTCGAGCTGGTCGGCCATGAGGGTGTCGTAGACGGGGCGGTCGATGTCGCGCAGGACGCCGATGGGGGTCTGGTGGAGGGTGTCGGGGTCGGCGAGGCGGGAGAGGGCGAAGGCGGTGGTCGGGGAGGCCGCGTGGGCGTCGTGTACCAGGACTTGCTGTTCGTTCTCCGGGGTGACGGTGACGACCTGGAGGTCGCCGGTGCCGGGATCGCGGACGACGCCCTTGGTGTTGTCGGTGCCGAAGCGGATGGGCTGTCCGTGTTCGAGGCGGATGACGGCGTCCTGGGCGCGTTCCTTGTCCTTGAGGGCCTCGAACGCGCCGTCGTTGAAGATGTTGCAGTTCTGGTAGATCTCCACCAGCGCCGTGCCCGGGTGGTCGGCCGCCGCGCGCAGGACACTGGTGAGGTGCTTGCGGTCGGAGTCGATGGTGCGGGCGACGAAGGATGCTTCCGCGCCGATGGCCAGGGAGACCGGGTTGAACGGGGCGTCCAGGGAGCCCATCGGCGTGGACTTGGTGATCTTGCCGACTTCGGAGGTGGGGGAGTACTGGCCCTTGGTGAGGCCGTAGATCCGGTTGTTGAACAGGAGGATCTTGAGGTTCACATTGCGGCGCAGGGCGTGGATGAGGTGGTTGCCGCCGATGGACAGGGCGTCGCCGTCGCCGGTGACGACCCAGACGGAGAGGTCGCGGCGGGAGGAGGCGAGCCCGGTGGCGATGGCCGGGGCGCGGCCGTGGATGGAGTGCATCCCGTAGGTGTTCATGTAGTACGGGAAGCGGGAGGAGCAGCCGATCCCGGAGACGAAGACGATGTTCTCCTTCGCGAGGCCGAGCTCGGGCATGAAGCCCTGGACGGCCGCGAGGACGGCATAGTCGCCGCAACCGGGGCACCAGCGGACTTCCTGGTCCGACTTGAAGTCCTTCATGGACTGCTTGGCCTCGGCCTTGGGCACCAGGTGCAGGAGCTGGTTGGCGTCAGGCATCGATGGCCTCCTTGAGTGCCGTCGCGAGCTGTTCGGCCTTGAACGGCATGCCGTTGACCTGGTTGTAGCTGCGGGCGTCGACGAGGTACTTGGCCCGGATGAGGGTGGCGAGCTGGCCGAGGTTCATCTCGGGGACGATGACCTTGTCGTAGCGCTTGAGGATGTCGCCGAGGTTGCCCGGGAAGGGGTTGAGGTTGCGCAGATGGGCCTGGGCGATGGGCTGTCCGGCCGCGCGGAGCCGGCGTACGGCGGCGGTGATGGGGCCGTAGGTGGAGCCCCAGCCCAGCACCAGGGTCCTGGCGTCGGAGGGGTCGTCGACCTGGAGGTCGGGAACCTCGATGTTGTCGATCTTGGCCTGGCGGGTGCGGACCATGAGGTCGTGGTTGGCCGGGTCGTAGGAGATGTTGCCGCTGCCGTCCTGCTTCTCGATGCCGCCGATGCGGTGTTCGAGACCAGGGGTGCCGGGCACTGCCCAGGGGCGTGCCAGGGTGTGCGGGTCGCGCTTGTAGGGCCAGAACACCTCGGTGCCGTCAGCCAGTTCATGGTTGGGGCCGTTGGCGAACCGGACCCGCAGGTCGGGCAGCTCGTCGGTCTCGGGGATCTTCCACGGTTCGGAGCCGTTGGCGAGATACCCGTCGGAGAGCAGGAAGACGGGGGTGCGGTAGATCAGGGCGATGCGGGCGGCGTCGAGCGCGGCGTCGAAGCAGTCGGCCGGGGTCCTGGGGGCCACGACCGGGACGGGGGCCTCGCCGTTGCGCCCGTACATCGCCTGGAGCAGGTCGGCCTGCTCGGTCTTGGTGGGCAGGCCGGTGGACGGGCCGCCGCGCTGGATGTCGATGACGATCAGCGGCAGTTCCAGGGAGACGGCGAGCCCGATCGTCTCCGACTTCAGCGCCACCCCGGGCCCGGAGGTGGTGGTCACGGCGAGGGATCCGCCGAACGCGGCTCCCAGCGCCGCCCCGATCCCCGCGATCTCGTCCTCCGCCTGGAAGGTCCGCACCCCGAAGTTCTTGTGCTTGCTCAGCTCGTGCAGGATGTCGGAGGCCGGAGTGATCGGGTACGAGCCCAGGTACAGCGGCAGGTCCGCCTGCCGGGACGCGGCGATCAGCCCGTACGACAGCGCGAGGTTCCCCGAGATGTTGCGGTACGTACCCGCCGGGAAGGCCTGCGAGGCGGGCGCCACCTCGTAGGAGACCGCGAAGTCCTCCGTCGTCTCCCCGAAATTCCATCCGGCCCTGAACGCCGCCACGTTCGCCTCCGCGATCTGCGGCTTCTTCGCGAACTTCGCCCGCAGGAACGCCTCGGTCCCCTCGGTCGGACGGTGATACATCCACGACAGCAGACCCAGCGCGAACATGTTCTTCGACCGCTCGGCCTCCTTGCGGGAGAGCCCGAACTCCTTCAGCGCCTCGATCGTGAGCGTCGTCAGCGGCACCGGATGCACGTGGTAGCCGTCCAGCGACCCGTCCTCCAGCGGACTGGTCGGGTAGCCGACCTTCGCCATCGGCCGCTTGGTGAACTCATCGGTGTTCACGATGATTTCCGCCCCGCGCGGCACATCGCCGATGTTCGCCTTCAACGCGGCCGGGTTCATCGCGACCAGGACGTTCGGCGCATCCCCCGGCGTGAGGATGTCGTGGTCCGCGAAATGCAGCTGGAACGAAGAAACCCCCGGCAGGGTCCCTGCGGGGGCGCGGATCTCGGCGGGAAAGTTCGGCAGCGTCGAAAGATCGTTCCCGAACGACGCGGTCTCCGAAGTGAAGCGGTCGCCGGTGAGCTGCATACCGTCTCCGGAGTCACCCGCGAAGCGGATGATCACCCGGTCGAGACGGCGGATCTCCTTCTCGCCGGCGCCCGCATGATCGGGGCGGGGGGCACGCTGTCCCCCGACGAGCGCCTCGCTGGCCTCATCGGCCTGTTCGGCTGGGCTACTGACCTGGCTGGTCACTGAACTGGACCTCCCTCGGGGCGGCGGCTCGGGTCCCGCCGGCCCGCCGACGGTCCCCATGCCCACCCTACGTCGGTAAGGGTCGCCTTCCCTGGACCGATCAAAGGGTGGACGCCATTTTGGGACGCGATTTGATACCGGTTTGTCATGTTTTGCAAGCCCCCCAGCCGTTCGATGAAGACGCTGTGCACTC
Source organism: Streptomyces sp. NBC_00984 (assembly GCF_045162475.1). Lineage (NCBI taxonomy): Bacteria > Bacillati > Actinomycetota > Actinomycetes > Kitasatosporales > Streptomycetaceae > Streptomyces > Streptomyces sp. NBC_00984. The sequence continues at coordinate 3,772,979 of NZ_CP108734.1, read as the reverse complement.
ATCCTTTGGTGCTAGGACCCCGATGACGTTCATCGGTACCGGTACCGGCACCCCGCCCCGGTCACCGCGGCGGCCGGGGCCGGCTCCCCGCGGTGACCTCCACCAGATATCTGACAGGGTGTCAGTTCATCAGGAGTTCAGGTAGGTCAGAACGGCCAGCACCCGGCGGTGATCCCCGTCACTGGGGGACAGTCCCAGCTTCAGGAAGATATTGCTGACGTGCTTCTCCACGGCGCCGTCGCTCACCACCAGCTGCCGGGCCACCGCGGAGTTCGTCCGCCCCTCAGCCATCAGGCCGAGCACCTCGCGCTCGCGCGGCGTCAGCCCGGCCAGGACGTCCTGTTTACGACTCCGGCCCAGCAGCTGCGCCACCACCTCCGGGTCCAGCGCCGTCCCGCCCTGCGCCACCCGGACCACCGCGTCCACGAACTCCCTGACCTCGGCGACCCGGTCCTTCAGCAGATATCCCACGCCCCGGCTGGACCCGGCCAGCAACTCGGTCGCGTACTGCTCCTCGACGTACTGCGAAAGGACCAGCACCCCGATCCCCGGATAGTCCTTCCGCAGCCGCACGGCCGCCCGCACACCCTCGTCGGTGTGGGTCGGAGGCATCCGCACATCGGCGACCACCACATCGGGCAGCGCGTCCTGCCCCGCCAGATCGCTCACCGTCTTGATCAGCGCCTCGGCGTCCCCCACTCCGGCGACGACGTCATGCCCCAGATCGGTCAGCAGCCGGGTGAGACCTTCCCGGAGCAGCACCGAATCCTCGGCGATGACTACTCGCACCCTGTCCTCCACCATGAAGCCGTATCCCCCACTGTTCGCTGGTCCCGCATCTACGGTCTCCAGCATCCCAGCATCGGCGCCCTGCTGTCGTCGGCCGCCGGGTGGACTTCAGCCGTGCTCGCCGTGCTCAGCCGTGCTCAGCCGCGCCACGGCAGCTCGGCCGTGACCCGGGTCGGGCCGCCCTGCGGGGAATCCACGACGAGGACACCGTCCACCGCCTCCAGCCGCTCGGTCAGCCCGGCGAGCCCGCTGCCCGACGACACATCGGCGCCGCCGCGCCCGTTGTCGGTGACCTGGAGCATCAGCCGGTCCGCCGCCCGCCACACATCGACCGACGCGCGGGTCGCCCGTGCGTGCTTGCTCACGTTCTGGAGCAGCTCGGAGACCGTGAAGTACGCGATGCCCTCGATCGCCTGGGCCGGCCGGGAGGCCAGGTCCACCTCGACGTTGACCGGGACGGTGCAGCGGGAGGCGATGGCGGAGAGTGCGGCGTCGAGTCCGCGGTCGGTGAGGACGGCGGGGTGGATGCCGCGGGCGAGGTCGCGCAGTTCCTGGAGGGCGACCTTGACCTCGCCGTGGGCCTCGTCGACCATGCGGGCCGCGGCTTCGGGGTCGTCGGTCAGCTTCTCCTTCGCCAGGCCCAGATCCATGGCGAGGGCGACGAGGCGGGCCTGGGCGCCGTCGTGGAGGTCGCGTTCGATGCGGCGCAGGTCGGCGGCGGCCGTGTCGACGACCACCCCCCGGTCCGACTCCAGCTCCGAGACGCGGGTCGCCAGCCGGGACGGCCCGAGCAGCCCGGCCACCATGACCCGGTCCACGCTCACCAGACCACGGATGATCCACGGCGTGACGAGGACGAACACCAGGCCGACCGCGCTGGTCAGGGCCAGTTCGACGGAGGAGTCGAGGCGGACGTCATGGGCCCGGTCGCTGTACAGCTGAATGCCGCCCTGGCCCGTGTACGCCGGGAAGACCCAGCGCCACAGCGGGTAGGTGAACGCGGTCCACCCGATGGTCCAGAACGTCACCGCGACGGAGAAGGCGAAGATCGCCCACGGCATGTGCAGCAGTGTGTAGAGCAGATGCCGCCAGGACGCCCCGCTCTTGAGCATCGCGCCCATCCAGGACATCAGGCCGCCGGTCCTGCCGCGCACCGGCGCCGGGGCCGCCACGTCCACCTTCAGCAGCCCGCGCGCCCGTGCCCGTTCCATCGCGCCGAAGCCGCGGCACATGGCCAGCGCGCCGGCCAGGATCGGAACCCCGAGGAAGGTGATCAGCATGCCGACGCCCAGCGTCGTCAGGGTGATCGAGAGGCCGAACAGGACCACGCTGATCGGCAGGCTCAGCAGCAGGTACGTGAGCTCGCGCCAGGTCCTGCCCTCGACGGGGGCGCGCAGCGCGGCAGGGAAGAAGTGCTTCACCGGGGGATGGTCCCCGAAGCCGGCTCCGGACCGCTGGTGGTCCCGAGTGTCCGGTCCGTATGCCGTGGCCATGGGTGCTGTCCGTTTCTTCTCATCTTCATCAGCGGTCTGTTGCCGTTATGACAAGGGTGCTGCCTCGCGGGCCGGCCCGCCATGAGGGGGGTATCCCTCTTCGGCCGGGGGTTTTCCCCACCATCGAGGGGTGCGTACGGCCATGCACGGGCTGTACTGGTGCGCTCGACCGGGCTGCACTGGCGGCGCTCGGGCGGGGAAGGTGGCGGTGCTCGGGCGGGCTGCACTGGCGGCGCTCGGGCAGGGAAGCTGGTGGCGCTCGACCGGGCTGCGCTGGTGGCGCTCGGCGGGGGAGGCTAGCGGCGCTCGGCCGCCCCCGTATTGCTCGGCTCCTTGTCCTTCCGCTGCTCACGGTTCCGCCAGGGCAGTTCCGCGGTGACCGTCGTGGGTCCGCCGACCGGTGAGTCGAGGACGAACAGCCCGTCGACGGCGCCCAGCCGCTCGGCCAGCCCCGCCATTCCCGTACCGCCGTCCATCCGGGCCCCGCCCCGTCCGTCGTCGGTGACCTGGAGCATCAGCCGCTCCCCGGAGCGCCACACCTCGACGGACGCCGAACGCGCCGCGCTGTGCTTGCTCACGTTCTGGAGCAGCTCGGAGACCGTGAAGTACGCGATGCCCTCGATCGCCTCCGCGGGACGCCCCGGCAGATCCACGCTCACTGCGACGGGGACGGTGCAGCGGGAGGCGATGGCGGAGAGTGCGGCGTCGAGTCCGCGGTCGGTGAGGACGGCGGGGTGGATGCCGCGGGCGAGGTCGCGCAGTTCCTGGAGGGCGACCTTGACCTCGCCGTGGGCCTCGTCGACCATGCGGGCCGCGGCTTCGGGGTCGTCGGTCAGCTTCTCCTTCGCCAGGCCGAGGCCCATGGCGAGGGCGACGAGGCGGGCCTGGGCGCCGTCGTGGAGGTCGCGTTCGATGCGGCGCAGGTCGGCGGCGGCCGTGTCGACGACCACCCCCCGGTCCGACTCCAGCTCGGCGATCCGGCGCTCCAGCTCGTCGGAGGGCGAGAGCAGCCCGCGCACCATCGACCGGTCCACGTTGCTGAGGAGCCGCGCGACATGGGGGAGCACCGGCCACAGCACGATGAGGCTCACGAGCGTCACCGCGAAGGTGAGTACGCCCCAGGGCAGCCGGATGAAGGAGTACAGCACGGTCCGCCAGCCCACCGGGTCCTTGATGCTCGACCACAGCCAGGAGAAGAACCCCTTGTCCCGGCGGGACAGATCCATCGGGCTCGGTTCGTCGATCCGCACCCCGAGCATCGCCCGCGCCCGGCCCCGCTCGGCCTTGCCGATCAGCCGCGCCCCGTGCAGCCCGAGGGCGAGCAGGGGCAGACCGATCACCGTGACCGCAAGTCCCACGCCGACAGCGATCATGACAACCGTGTAAACAAACCCGACAATGGCTATGGGGAGATTGGCCAGCAGATGGCCGATCTCCTTCCAGGTCCAACGGTCGAGGATGAGGCGGGCGGGCGGTGGCCGGTCGTTGTCCGGCACCTGGGGGCTCATGGTCATACGCCCCAGCCTGCCGGGCCGGACCGGCGCACGCCATGGGGCTCATGGGTGAGGTGAAGTAGGGATAACCCCACCCCTTGTCCGACGAGGCTGCTTACCGTCTCTTTAACAGGGCCTAGACTCCCGTGCGTACAGATCACCGGACGGATTCGAGGGAGCGAGGGGCGGACGTGGCGGACCTGCCGGAATCGACCGTTCTCGCGTCGGACTACTTCCACGGTTACTCAGTGGTCGGACTGCTCGCCGTGATCGGCGTGCTGTTCGTCGCCGTCGCCTTCGGGGCCGGCCGACTGCTGCGCCCCGTGGTCCCGACGCCGGAAAAGCTCCTGACGTACGAGTGCGGTGTGGATCCAGTGGGTGAAGGATGGGCACATACCCAGGTCCGTTATTACGTCTATGCCTTCCTGTACGTGATCTTCGCCGTCGACTCGATCTTCCTGTTTCCGTGGGCGACCGTATTCGCCGCACCCGGATACGGGGCGACGACGCTGGTCGAAATGTTCATCTTCCTCGGTTTCCTGGCCGTAGGACTGCTCTACGCATGGAAGAAGGGCGTCCTCGAATGGACGTGACCAGCCCGCAGGCCGACGAGGGATCCGAACCGCAGCCCGTGCCGACCTTCCTGCCGGAGCCCAAGCGGCTCGGCGTCCTGTCGCGCCTGGCGCCCGAGCCGATGAAGGTGGTCCTGAACTGGGGCCGCCGCTACAGCCTCTGGGTCTTCAACTTCGGGCTCGCCTGCTGCGCCATCGAATTCATCGCCGCCTCCATGGCCCGGCACGACTTCATCCGGCTCGGCGTGATCCCGTTCGCGCCCGGCCCGCGCCAGGCCGACCTCATGATCGTTTCCGGCACGGTGACGGACAAGATGGCCCCCGCGGTGAAGCGGCTGTACGAGCAGATGCCCGAGCCCAAGTACGTCATCTCCTTCGGCGCCTGTTCCAACTGCGGCGGCCCGTACTGGGACTCGTACTCCGTGACCAAGGGCGTCGACCAGATCATCCCGGTCGACGTCTACGTCCCCGGCTGCCCGCCCCGGCCGGAGGCGCTGCTCCAGGGCATTCTCAAGCTCCAGGAGAAGATCGCCCGGGAGTCGCTGGGCGAGCGGTACGCGACGGGCGGCGGCAGCCGTCCCTCCACCGCCGCCCTGCGCAGCGGCCTGGTCGCGCCCCCGCAGAACCCGGCGTCGGCCCCGGCCCCGGGGAAGGACCGCGCATGACCACCACCCCTGCCGACGCCTACGACCGGCTGCCCGACGCCGCCGCCGAGCTCTTCGGCGAGGACGCGACGGCGGAGTACGCGTACGACCTGCTGACCGTCGACGTGCCGGCCGCCGCCTGGATCGCCGCCCTCGAAACGGCCCGCGACCGGCTGGGCTGCACGTATTTCGACTGGCTGAGCGCGGTCGACGAACCGGGCACCGGCTTCCGGGTCTGCGCCCATGTCGTGGCGTTGGCCGGGGGCAAGGTCCGTCGGCTCATGATCCGTACGACCGTTCCGCACGAGGCGGCGGTCCTTCCCACCGCGATCGATGTCTACGCGGGCGCCGCCTGGCACGAGCGCGAGACGCACGAGATGTTCGGCATCGGCTTCGACGGTCACCCGCACCTGGTGCCGCTGCTGCTGCCCGAGGGCTTCGAGGGCCACCCGCTGCGCAAGGACTTCGTGCTGGCGGCGCGCGTCGCGAAGGCCTGGCCCGGCGCTAAGGAGCCGGGCGAGTCGGAGCACGGCGGCCCGAAGCGGCGCACGATGCTGCCGCCCGGCGTCCCCGACCCGAACGAATGGGGCCCTCTGAAGGGCCAGCTCCCGCCCGCCCCGTCCCGCCCGGCCCGCACCCCGCGAGCGGCGGGCGACCGCCCGGTGCGCCGCACCCGCAGCGCGAGCGAGGGCTCGGCCGCCCAGCGGACGGCAGCGGCGGCGGCGACCCCGGCCCCGGAAGCGGGTACGGGTACGGGTACGGGTACGGAAACGACACCCCGGACCACGACCCCGCGCCGTACCCGGAGCGCATCCCAGGGCTCGGCGAGCCAGCAGCCGACGAGCGGGCAGGCGGAGACAGCGGCGCCGGGGACAGGGACGGGTGCGGGGACGGAGCCGGGTACGGGCACCAGGACGGGTACGGGGACCGATACGGGGACCGATACGGGCACGGGGACCGGGGCAGCGGAGCCGAACTCCGGAACCAGCGATGCCCCGTGGCACCACGCCCGCCCGGCTTTCGACGCGAATGCGGGTGCGGGGGCGGACTCGGGTGCTCCCCAGCCGGACGGGACCATTTCGGACCCGGCCGCTCCCGGCCTTGGCGGGGCCACTCAGCCCCTCCGGCGTTTGAGGAGCGGGGGTCCGGGGGCGGAGACCCCGGTTCGGGAAGGGGCGGGTAGGGGAGAAGCCCAGCGCAGCGGCACCCCCGACGCGGACACCGGCACCGACACCGACGCCACCCCCGATACCGATACCACCCCCGCGAACCACCCCGAACCCTCGGCGCACCCGAAAACCCCAGAAACCCCAGCGACCCCCGACCCCCCCGCCGGAGGCGATACCGCGTGAACGACGTACTGGACGTCGCCCTCCGCCTCGTCATCGTCTTCGCCGTGTTCATGGTCCTCCCGCTCGTCGTCGGGCAGACCGAGCACAAGGTGATGGCCCATATGCAGGGCCGCCTCGGCCCCATGTACGCCGGCGGCTTCCACGGCTGGGCCCAGCTCGTCGCGGACGGCGTGAAGTTCGCGCAGAAGGAAGACATCGTCCCGGCCGAGGCCGACCGCCGGATCTTCCAGCTCGCGCCGGCCGTCGCGCTGCTCCCGTACCTCCTCGTACTCGTCGCCATCCCGATCGGCCCCGGCGAGGGCGCGGTCGGGGAGGTCGTCGACGCGGGCATCTTCTTCGTGCTCGCCGTCATGGGCGTAGGAGTCCTCGGCTCGCTGATGGCCGGCTGGGCGTCGGCGAACAAGTTCTCCCTCCTCGGCGGCCTCCGTACCGCCGCCCAGCTGCTCGCGTACGAGCTGCCGATGCTGCTCGCCGCCGCCTCCGTCGCGATGGCGGCCGGCACCGTCTCCCTCCCGGGCATCCTCAATGCCTTCGAGTGGTGGTGGCTGCCCTGGCAGATCGTCGGCGCGCTGGTCTTCTTCGTGGCCGGACTCGCGGAGCTGCAACGCCCGCCGTTCGACATGCCGGTCGCCGACTCGGAGATCATCTTCGGCGCGTACACCGAGTACACCGGCCTGCGCTTCGCCCTGTTCCTGCTCGCCGAGTACGCGGGCATCGTCGTCCTGTGCGGACTGACCACCGTTCTCTTCCTCGGCGGCTGGCACGGCCCGTTCGGCGCCGACGGACTCGGCTGGGTCTGGACGCTCCTCAAGACCGCGGTCCTCGCCTTCGTCGTCATCTGGCTGCGGGTGTCCTACCCCCGGCTCCGCGAGGACCAGCTGCAGAAGCTCGCCTGGACCACGCTCATCCCGCTCGCTCTCGCGCAGATCGCGCTCACCGGCATCGTGAAGGTGGCGATCAGCTGATGCCCCCGATCCCCGGCTCAGGCCTGGCCAAGGGCCTGGCCGTCACCCTGCGGACGATGACGAGGAAGACGGTCACCGCGCAGTACCCGGACGTCCAGCCCGAGCTCCCGCCCCGCTCCCGCGGCGTCATCGCGCTGTTCGAGGAGAACTGCACGGTCTGCATGCTCTGCGCCCGTGAGTGCCCCGACTGGTGCATCTACATCGACTCCCACAAGGAGACGGTGCCGGCCGCGACCCCGGGCGGCCGCGAGCGCAGCCGCAATGTCCTCGACCGCTTCGCGATCGACTTCTCGCTCTGCATGTACTGCGGTATCTGCATCGAGGTGTGCCCCTTCGACGCGCTGTTCTGGTCGCCGGAGTTCGAGTACGCGGAGACGGACATCCTCGAACTCACCCATGAGCGCGACAAGCTCCGCGCATGGATGTGGACGGTGCCGGAACCGCCGGCGCTCGACCCGGGCGCCGAGGAACCGAAGGAGATCGCCGCCGCCCGCAAGACGGCGGAGAAACTCGAAGCCCACCGCGCCCAGGAAGCCCAGCAGGCCCAGCAGGCACAGGAAACCCAGCAGAACCAGAGCGAAGCAGAGGGGGAGGAGTGACACTCGCAGTCACCGCGGCCCACTCCGCTCACACCGCCCTCGCCGCCCAGCCGGCCCACTCCGGCTTCCTCTCCCCGACCGGCATCGAGATCGCCTTCGTCCTCGTCGGCATCGCCACCTTCGGCGCGGCCCTCGTCACCGTCACGACCAAGCAGCTGGTGCATGCCGCCCTCTGGCTGGTCGTGGCGCTCGGGGGTCTCGCCGTCGAGTACCTCCTGCTCACCGCTGAGTTCATCGCCTGGGTGCAGGTACTGATCTACGTCGGTTCCGTGGTCGTCCTCCTTCTCTTCGGGCTGATGCTCACCAGGGCCCCCATCGGCCGCTCCCCGGACGCCGACTCGGGCAACCGCTGGGCGGCCCTCGCCGTGGCGGTCGCCTCCGCCGGCGCGCTCGTCTGGGTCGTGGTCGACGCCTTCCGGACCACCTGGATCGACCTGGACGGACCGGCCCGGGGCTCGACCGACGTGACCGGCTCCTTCCTCTTCCGGCACTGGGTGCTGCCGTTCGAAGCACTCTCCGTCCTGCTGCTCGCCGCCCTCGTCGGCGCGATCGTCCTGTCCCGCAAGCGCGGTAAGGAGCAGAGCTGATGCACCTCGCCTATCCCGCCGTGCTCGCCGCCCTCCTCTTCTGCACCGGGCTGTACGGAGTGCTCGCCCGTCGCAACGCGATCCTGGTCCTGATGTCCGTCGAGCTGATGCTCAACGCCGTCAACCTCAACCTGGTCGCCTTCGACGTCTGGCTCCGCGACGCCCTGCACTCCGGCCAGGCCCTCACCCTCTTCACCATCGCCATCTCGGCGGCGGAGATCGGCATCGGCCTGGCGATCGTCCTCGCCGTGTACCGCAACCGCGGCAGCTCGGACGTCGACCGCCTCCGCGACACCGCCGAGACCGACGCCGCCGAAGCCCTCCCGGACGACGAGTCCGGCACCGAAGACCAGGCCACTGCTGCGGCAGGGAAGGCAAAGAAGGCAGAGGCCACCGCGTGACCACCACGACCCTCGCCGTCCTTGTCCCCCTCCTTCCGTTCCTGGGCGCCGCGGCCGGTCTCCTGTCCGGCCCGCCCGTCTCCCGCCGCCGCCCCGAGAAGGGGCTTCGCGCGCTTCTCTTTGCCCCCGGCTTCGTACGGCCCCTCGCCGTACTGCCCACCCTCGCCGCCGCCGTCATCGCCGCCGTCGTCGCCGCACGCCAGGGCGGCGGCCGGGCCATCGACGCCGCGACCCAGCTCACCCCCACCGGCTCGGTCCCGATCGACCTCGCCCTGCACCTCGACGGCTTCGCGGTCCTCGTCGCCGTCCTGGTCGGACTCGTCGCGACGTGTGTGCAGATCTACTCGACCGCCTATCTGCGCGACGACCCCCGCTACCCCTCGTACGCCGCCCTCGTCTCCCTCTTCACCTCCGCGATGCTGCTCGTCGTCTACTCGGGCGACCTGATGGTGCTCCTGGTCGGCTGGGAGATCATGGGTATCTGCTCGTACTTCCTCGTCGGCCACTACTGGGAGACGCCCGAAGCCCGCGCCGCCTCCCTCAAGGCCTTCCTGGTCACCAAGCTCGGCGACGTCCCCTTCCTGATCGGCCTGTTCGCGCTCGCCGCCGACACCGGCACCTTCCGCATCACCGGCATCCTGGGCGCCGTCGCCAACGGCGGCCTGGACCATCCCACCCTCATCGCCCTGCTGCTCCTCGCGGGCGTCGCCGGCAAGTCGGCGCAGTTCCCCCTGCACACCTGGCTGCCCGACGCGATGGCCGGCCCCACCCCCGTCTCCGCGCTCATCCACGCCGCGACGATGGTCGCCGCCGGTATCTACTTCGTGGCCCGGCTCCTCCCCGTCTTCGCCCAGTCCGGCGCGGCGCTCGTCGTACTCGCCGTCATGGCGGCGATCACGATGATCGGCTCAGGACTCGCCGCCCTCGCCCAGGACGACATCAAGCGGGTCCTCGCCTACTCGACGATCGGCCAGCTCGGCTACATGGCCGGCGCCCTGGCCGTCGGCGACCGCGGGGCCGCCGTCTTCCACCTCCTCTCCCACGGAGCGTTCAAGGCCGTCCTCTTCCTCGCGGCCGGCGTCGTCATCCACGCCGCCGGGACCAACTCGCTGGCCGCCATGTCCCGCATGGGCGGCCTGCCGAAGCGCATCCCGGACGCCTACTGGACGATGACCGTCGCCCTGCTCGCGCTCGCCGCCATCCCTCCGTTCGCCGGCTTCTTCTCCAAGGAAGCCGTCCTCGTCGCCGCCGAGCACACCGCGCTCGGGGACCGGCACGTCGCCCCGGCCGCCGCCGGCTGGACCGTCCTCGTCGCCGGACTGCTCGCCGCCGTCCTCACCGCCGCGTATGCCACCCGCCTCTGGCTCCTCGCCTTCCGGGGCCGCGGCGCCGAGGCCCCCGACCACGGCAGGCAGCCCGTCGCGATGACCGCCGTCCTCTGGGTCCTCGCCGTCCCCACCATCGCCTTCGGACTGACCGTCGGCACGATCACCGACTGGTTCGACGGCCACAGCCTCACCCCGACCGTCACCACCGCCGTCCTCTCCACGGGCGTCGGCCTCGTCGGCGGCCTCGTCACCTACGGCGCCTGGCGCCACACCTCGGCGCTCGCCGCCCGTACCCCCGTCGGCACCGTCGTCGCCCACCCCGAAGCCGAACCCGCCCTCATCGAGGCCCAGGCCATGACGGCACACACCGCCGCCTACGGAGCCGACGGGGACGCCCCCGACCCGGCCGACCCCGGCCGCCTGCTGCTCGGCCCGCTCCACCACCATGCCGCCGCCGGCTTCCACCTCGACGCCCTGTACACGGCGCTGTTCGTCCGCCCCGTCCAGGCCGCGGCGAGCCTCGTCCGCTTCCTGGACCGCGAGGTCGTCGACACCTACGTACGCGGCTCCGGCACCGGCGCACGCTGGCTCGGCACCGCCGTCCGCCGGGCCCAGACCGGCAACGTGCAGACCTACCTCGGCGCGCTGCTCGCGGGTTCCCTGGTCCTGGTGATCGCCGCCGTCGTCTTCGCCAACACCAACGCCGGGTCGTGAGCCGTGATCGATATCAGTGAATCCGTGATGCAGTTCCTTCTCGCGTTCATCGTCGTCGTCCCGCTCGTCGGCGCCGTGGCCGCCCTGCTGCCGGCCCCGCCGGGACTGAAGGGAACCGGCCCCGACCAGGCCGTGCTCCGCCACGGCGTGACCGTCACCGGCGCGATCCTCGTCGCCGCGATCGTCCTCGCCGCGGGCTTCGACCACGACCACCCGTCGAAGATGCAGGCCACCACCGACATCAGCTGGATCCCGGCGCTCGACGTCCGCATCCATCTCGGCATCGACGGCATCTCGCTCCCCCTTCTCGTACTGACCGCGCTGCTGACCTTCCTCTGCGCGCTCTACAGCTACTTCAAGCTGCCCGCGGGCCCCTCCCCGAAGGCCTTCGTCGCTCTCCTGCTCGTCCTGGAGTCCGGCACCCTCGCGACCTTCGCCGTCCTCGACCTGCTGTTGTTCTTTCTGGCGTTCGAGATGGTGCTCATCCCGATGTACTTCCTCATCGCCCGCTGGGGCGGTGCGCAGAGGCAGGCCGCCGCCTGGAAATTCATCCTCTACACACTGCTCGGCTCGGTCGTCATGCTGCTGGGCCTGCTCCTCATCGGACTGAAGAGCGGCACCTTCGACATGGTGGCACTCGCCACTGACAACGGCCGTGGGCTCACCTCGTCCGTGCAGGTCATCGCCGTTCTGGCGATCGGCATCGGGCTCGCCGTGAAGACCCCGATGTGGCCGCTGCACAGCTGGCTGCCGGACGCCCACACCGCCGCCCCGACCGTCGGCTCGGTCCTCCTCGCGGGTGTCCTGCTGAAGATGGGCACGTACGGATTCGTCCGGATCCTGCTCCCCATCGCCCCCGACGGGATGCACACCTTCGCGCCCTACCTCGCCGCCTTCGCGGTCGTCGGCATCATCTACGGATCGCTGGCCTGCCTGGCGCTGGTCCGCCCCGGCTCCAAGGGCGACCTCAAGCGCCTGATCGCGTACTCCTCCGTCGGACACATGGGCTTCGTGCTCCTCGGCATCGCGAGCATGACGCCCACCGGAGTCAACGGCGCGCTCTTCGCCAACATCGCCCACGGCCTCATCACGGGCCTGCTGTTCTTCCTCGTCGGCGCGGTCAAGGACAGGTACGGCACCGCCGACCTCGACACCCTCTCCGGGGCCACCGGAGCCGCGCTCTACGGCCGGGCACCCCGCCTCGGCGGCCTCCTCGCCTTCGCCGCCGTCGCCTCCCTCGGCCTGCCGGGCCTCGCCGGATTCTGGGGCGAGATGCTCGCCCTGTTCGGCTCCTTCGACCCCGCCGACGGCCTCAGCCGGCCCGCCTTCCTCACCTTCATGTCGATCGCCGCGTTCGGCACCCTGCTCACCGCCGCGTACATGCTCATGGTCGTACGCCGGGTCTGCATGGGTGAGAAGCGCGAAGAGCCGCAGCTCGCCGATGTCCAGACGTACGAATTCGCCGCCTGGACCCCGCTCGTCGCGCTCACCGTCCTCGCCGGTCTGTGGCCCGCCGTCCTCCTCGGCCTCACCGACCCGGCCGTGCAGAAGCTCCTCGCAGGAGGCAAGTCGTGACCACAGCCGTCGTCACCCCGGACCTCGTCACCACCGCGGCCGAGAGCACCACCAGCCTCATCCAGTCCGTCGACTGGCTCGCGATCGCACCCCCGGTCGTCGTCGCGGCCATGGCGCTGATCGTCCTGGTCACCGACCTCTTCCTGCCCGAGCGCCGCAAACCGCTCCTCGGCGCGCTGACCATCACCGGGCTCGTCGCCGCCCTGGCCCTCCTCGTCCCGCTGCGCGACGGCGACCGCTCCACCTTCTGCCTCAACGCGGCGGCCACCGGATCCGGCTCCGCCGACGCCTGCAGCTACACCGCCGACCACTTCGCCCTGGTCATCCAGGCCCTCGTGCTCGGCGGCGCCCTGCTCACCGCCCTGCTCTCGCTCGGCGACACCCGCAAGCTCCCCGCCGGCGAGTTCTGGTTCCTGCTGCTGTCCTCCGCGTCCGGCGCCGCACTGCTGCCCGCCGCCCGCGATCTCGCCACCCTCGTCGTCGCCCTCGAAGTCGCCTCGCTGCCCGCCTTCGCGCTCGTCGGCATCAAGCGCGGCGACCGGCGGTCCTCCGAGGCCGCCCTGAAGTTCTTCCTCTCCTCCGTCGTCGCGACCGCCGTCATGCTGCTCGGCGTCAGCTTCGTGTACGCGACCACCGGCACCCTGCACCTCACCGAGATCGCCGCCCGGCTCGACGACGTACCCGGTCAGCTCGACACCCTCGCCAAGGCGGGCGTCGCCCTCACCCTGGTCGGCTTCGCGTTCAAGACGGCCGCCGCGCCCTTCCACTTCTGGGTTCCCGACACGTACATCGGCGCCCCCCTGCCGATCGCCGCCTACCTCTCGGTCGTCGGCAAGGCGGTCGGCTTCTCCGGCCTCATCCTCGTCACCGTGGTCGCGTTCCCGGCGTACGCCGATGTCTGGGGACCGGCCCTCGCCGTCATCGCCGCGCTCACCATGACGATCGGCAACGTCGCCGCCCTGCGCCAGAACGCCGGCCGGGCACGCAGCGCCGTGCGCCTGCTCGCCTGGTCGTCCGTCGCCCAGGCCGGCTACCTGCTGGTGCCGATCGCCGCCGCCGCGTACTCCAGCGACGAGCACATCGGCTCCACCGTCGCGTACGCCCTCATGTACGCCGTCGTGAACCTCGGGGCCTTCGCGGTCGCCGCCCTGGTCGCCCGTACCAGCCCCGGCAACCGGATCACCGACTACCGCGGCCTGTACGCCACCCGCCCCCTCGCCGCCCTGGCGATGGCCTTCTTCCTGCTCTGCCTGGCGGGCCTGCCGCCCGGCATCATCGGCCTCTTCGCCAAGGTCACGGTCTTCTCCGCGGCCGTCGACGCCGGACTCGGCTGGCTCGCCGTCGTCATGGCCGTCAACGTCGTGATCGCGCTCTACTACTACCTGCAGTGGACCGCGACGCTCTTCCGCGCCCCGGAGGAGGCTGCGGAAGGAGCCCCGGCGGCGGCCCGCGACGAGACCCCGGCGGACGGCTCCGCACCCGCCCCCACCAGGCACGGAGCCCCGGCCTCCCTCACTGTCGCGATCACGCTCACCGCCGTGGCCGGTGTGGTGCTCTCAGGCGCTCCGCAGACAGTCCTCAGGTTCGCCGCCGTCAATCTCTTCTGACATACCGAAGATCGGTTTGCCCGGGACGGCCCGTACAGGGCAAGGTCTTGCCCGCACACCCCCCACACATACGCATTTCAGAGGAGCAAGAGCAGTGCTGAACGGGTTCAAGGACTTCATCCTGCGCGGAAACGTCATCTCCATGGCCATCGGGCTGGCCGTCGGAGCAGCGTTCACCGCGGTCGTCACCGGCTTCAGCACGGCCTTCATCACCCCACTGATCGGCCTCGCCACCGGTTCCGTCGGAGACTTCAGCTCGGCGGAGTTCTCGGTCGAGGGCGCGATCTTCCCGTACGGGAAGTTCCTGGCCGCCGCCATCGCGTTCCTGATCACCGCCGCGGTCCTCTACTTCGGCGTCGTGGTTCCCATGGCGAAGGTCCAGAACCGTTTCGCCAAGACGGAGAAGGTCGACATCAAGGCGGCCCTGCGCGACTGCCCCCGCTGCTACACCGAGATCCCGGCCATCGCCTCCCGCTGCGCCCACTGCACCAGCGAGATCAAGCCGGACCCCGAGGCCCTCGCGGTCGCCGGCCTCCCCGCCCAGCGCTGAGCCACCGGGCACCGGACCGGTACGCGCACAGCCACTGACCCGTACGGCCCAGAGCCTGATCCGGCCCGCAAGTGCCGGACAGGCCCTGCCCTGCGGCGGCGCGCACAAGGGAACTAGCTCCTCTCGCCTCGCGTTGACCTGTACGGGAGGCTCCACTGGGGGAGTGGAGACCACCAAGCAGAGGGTTCCCCTGCCGCACCATTTGGAGGGCGTACCGTGCACCGCCGGCACAACGGGCTGAGAACCGCCGTACTCCTCGGGGGACTGTCCGCACTCATCATCGTCATCGGAAGCTTCTTCGGACGTACGGGCCTGATCGTCGCGCTCCTCGTAGCCGTCGGCACCAACGCCTACGCGTACTGGAACAGCGACAAGCTGGCGCTCAGGGCCATGCGGGCCCGCCCCGTCAGCGAGTTCGAGGCACCACAGCTCTACCGCATGGTCCGCGAGCTCTCCACCGCCGCCCGCCAGCCCATGCCCCGGCTCTACATCTCCCCGACGCAGGCCCCCAACGCCTTCGCCACCGGGCGCAATCCGCGCAACGCCGCGGTCTGCTGCACCGAAGGCATCCTGCAGATCCTGGACGAGCGGGAGCTGCGCGGCGTACTGGGACACGAGCTGAGCCATGTCTACAACCGCGACATCCTGATCTCGTCCGTCGCCGGAGCGCTCGCCTCCGTCGTCATGTTCCTGGTCAACTTCGCCTGGCTGATCCCGGTGGGCCGGTCCAACGACGACGACGGACCCGGGATCCTCGGGATGCTGATGATCATGATCCTAGGCCCCATCGCGGCGTCCGTCATCCAGCTGGCTGTCAGCCGCTCCCGTGAGTACGAGGCGGACGCCTCCGGTGCCCAGCTGACCGGCGACCCGCTGGCCCTGGCCAGTGCCCTGCGCAAGCTCGACGCAGGAACGAAACAGCTCCCGCTCCCCTCGGAGCCGAGGATCGAGACCGCGAGCCACATGATGATCGCGAATCCGTTCCGCCCCGGCCAGGGCATGTCCAAACTCTTCTCGACGCATCCGCCCATGGCGGAGCGCATCGCCCGGCTGGAGCAGATGGCGGGCCCCCGCCCCTGAGAGGCTGTCGGGTGACCTCGGACCGGGCGGCCACGCCCTGGCACGCACGCTTCCCGCGTTGTCGTCGGTCGACGACGCTCCGCGTCGCCTCCCTCCTTCGCCTTGGAATCGCACGCACCAGACCGCGTCCGCTTTTCCGATCCGAGGTCACCCGACAGCCTCTGAGAGGCTGTCGGGACTCCATCGCCGCACCAGCTCACGCGAGCGGCCCCGGACGAGAAGTCCGGGGCCGCTCGGAGCGATCAGCGGGCGCCGAAGGCCTCGTCGCTCGGGACCACCTCGCGGCCCAGCGGCATCAGCGAGATGGGGATCATCTTCAGGTTCGCCCAGCCGAAGGGGATACCGATGATCGACACGAACAGCGGGATGCTGGTGATCAGGTGCCCCAGCGCGAGCCACCACCCGGCGAAGACGAGCCAGATCACATTGCCGACGCAGGACGGCGCACCCGCGTCGGGCCGCTCCACGGTCGTCCGCCCGAACGGCCACAGCACGTATCCGGCGATCCTCAGGGACGCGATGCCGAACGGGATCGTCACGATCAGCACGAAGCAGATGATCGCGGCGACGAGGTAGCCGAGGGCCATCCAGAACCCGCAGAGCACCACCCACAGGATGTTCAGGATCAGCTGTATGAGCTTCATGGTCACTCGCCTTCCGAGGGTTTTGCCCGTCGTCGCTCTGCATGGTCAGTATCAGCCCCGGTCACGGACAGCAGTAACCGGAACGGGCCCGTGGAGTGACGAGGAGCGCAGGCGGACAGCCCGTAGCCCCGCGGTCCCGCCCACTGTCAGTGCCGTCATTCACCATGAACGCATGAACGACACCGAGCAGTTGCTCGCAGCCGCGGAGAAGACCGCCCGCACCGCCTCGCGCCGGGAGAGGCACCTCCTCCTGCCGGACGCCGATGGGCCGGGGCACACCTGGTACGCGGACCAGCCCGACCTCGCCCGGCGGCTCGGCGGCTGGCTGGACGGCACCGCGTGGTACTCCGAGGAGTCCGAGGACGAAACGGCCGATCCGGCGCCCTGGCCGGAGTTCAGCGCCCGCACCTGACCCATGGGCGGCCGGGGCGCCGCCCGCTCATGGAGCGCGCAGGCAACCACGTCACAGGCACGGGCGTCTTGGATTTCAGAAACGAGTGACGGGTAGGTTCGCACGCATGAGCATTATCGGATGGATCATTCTCGGACTGGTGGCCGGAGTCATCGCCAAGGTCCTGCTACCGGGCCGCGACCCGGGCGGCCTGGTCGGCACCACCCTCATAGGCGTCGTCGGCGCCTTCCTCGGCGGCTGGATATCGTCGCGCTTCCTCGACCGCCCCATCGACAACGACTTCTTCGACACGGCCACTTGGATCGCCGCCATCGGCGGTTCGCTGGTCCTGCTGATCCTCTACCGGCTGCTGTTCGGGAACTCCCGCGAACGCCGCTGACGCCCGTCCGTGCCGAAGGCGCCCAATCCGGTCTCGCGCAGGGTCACATTGAGCCGGCCGCGGCTCATCCCCGTCGCGGGATCGGCGGTCCCGGGGCAGACCTTCGGCACGCCGTGGAACGCGAAACGTGACGGCCCGCCGAACACGAACAGATCGCCCGAGGCCAACTCCACGTCCGTGTAGGGCTTTCCGCGGTTCTCCGTGTTGCCGAAGCGGAAGACGCAGGTGTCGCCGATGCTGAGCGACACCACCGGAGCGCCGGACCGCTCCTCCTTGTCCTGGTGCATGCCCATCCGCGCCGCCCCGTCGTAGAAGTTGATGAGCGCGGTGTCCGGCGCGTACGTCCGTACCGGACTCTCGTCCCCGTACGCCGCGGTCAGCGCCTCGCGCCCCAACGCCGCCAGCCAGTCGGGGAATTCGGCCACCCGCGCGCCGTTCACATCGTCGGCCGTGCGCGAATACCGGTACGGCTGCCAGTGCCACCCCACGCAGACCGTCTGCACGGACATCACCCCGCCGCCCGGCAGGACCGTGTGCCGCAGGGGCACGGGCCCGCGCGCCCATTCCCGGCAGGCCGCCACCAGCTCCCGCCGGCGCTCCGGCGACAGCCACTCCGGCACATGCACGGCTCCCGGCGCGACGACGGTACGAGGCCTCGGGAAGAGTCCGGACATCTCAACGCACCGCCAGGGCGCCTTCCAGCCCCAGGAGCCGCTCCTTGCGCTCCACGCCGCCCGCGTAACCCCGCAGCGCCCCGTCCGCGCCGATCACCCGATGGCACGGCCGCACGACCAGCAGCGGATTGCGCCCGATCGCCGTCCCCACGGCGCGTACCCCCGCGCCCGGGGTGCCGACGCGTTCGGCGATCTGCCCGTAGGACACGGTCTCCCCGTACGGGACGGTGTCCAGGGCGGCCCACACCCGGCGCTGGAAGTCGGTGCCCACGCCGTCCGCGTACACGATGTCGAAGCGGGTCAGCCGCCCCGCGAAGTACTCCCGCAGCTGAGCGGCGATCCCCGCGAAGGCCTCCGGGGCGTGGATCCACCCGTCCTGGACGACCGCGGCGCCCTTCTGGCCGGGCAGCGAGAGCGAGGCGAGCGCCACCCCGCCGGTGGTCTCCTCGCCGACCAGCAGCAGTTCACCCAGCGGGCTGTCGACCGTTGCGTACATGGTCATGACTCGTCCCTTTCCTGCACGTCATGCCGGGATTCGACTGGATCGTCGCCCGACATGGACAAGTCTGCGTTCCTCGCTCCGGCGTGACCGGCGGTTTTCGGACATCGCGCCCCGGGTGCGGAGCGGAGCGTCCCGCTCCGCACACCGAAGGGGCGAAACCTACCGGTAGTTCACGAACTGCACGGCGAAGTCGAAGTCCTGGCCCTTCAGCAGCGCCTGCACGGCCTGCAGATCGTCCCGGCTCTTCGAGCTGACCCGCAGCTCATCGCCCTGGACCTGCGCCTTGACGCCCTTCGGGCCCTCGTCGCGAATGACCTTCGCCACCTTCTTGGCGTTCTCCTGGGAGATGCCCTCCTCGATCGTGGCGAAGATCTTGTACTCCTTGCCGGACAGTTGCGGCTCGCCCGCGTCCAGCGACTTCAGCGAGATGCCGCGCTTGATCAGCTTGGACTGGAAGATGTCGAGGATCGCCTTGACCCGCTCCTCGCCGTTCGCCTCCATCAGGATCTTCTCGCCGGACCAGGAGATCGAGGCGCCGGTGCCCTTGAAGTCGTAACGCTGCGAGATTTCCTTGGCGGCCTGGTTGAGGGCGTTGTCGACCTCCTGCCGCTCGACCTTCGAGACGATGTCGAAACTGGAGTCGGCCATGACGTGTGGCTCCTTGTATAGGGGGTTCGGAAACGGGGTGCATACGGGCGGCGGCGGGCCTGCCGGCCCCGCGTCGCCGATCAAAGCCTAAGGGCTGTCCCGTAATCCCCGGCGGGCGTGCGGCATCAGCTACGGCACCTCGCCGCGTTGTCGGAACGCCCGGATACATCCAGTATTCGGGCATCCCTCCGCCTTTGCGGCGCACCGCATCCGACGCCGCACGCTGATCCATCAGGGATTACGGGACAGCCCTTGGCCACCCGCGCCCGAGCGGGCCGCTGATCAATCGGGTGGCGAAGCACCCCTGGGCATCGGGTATCGTTTACGTCGTTGCCACGGAGCACCGCCGAAAAGCGGTTCTCACGGCAGCAATCCCTGGCGGTGTGCCCGAGTGGCCAAAGGGAGCAGACTGTAAATCTGCCGGCTCAGCCTACCCAGGTTCGAACCCTGGCGCCGCCACATGGTAAGGCCCCTGTCTCAGACAGGGGCCTTCTTTGTTTGCTGCTGCGAGGCCGCGAGACCGTACGACCGCGAAAGGGCCGTGAACATGGAATCCGTACTGGTCAGCGCCTGTCTGCAGGGCGTGCCCTGCCGCTTCGACGGCCGCGGCAAGGCCTCCGCCGCGGTGACCGCGGCCATCGGCGACCGACGCCCCGTGGCCTTCTGTCCCGAGGTCTCCGCCGGACTGCCCACCCCGCGCCGCCCCGCCGAGATCACCGGCGGCGACGGCCACGACGTGCTGGACGGCCGCGCCCGCGTTGTCGACGACACCGGGCACGACGTGACGGAGGAGTTCGTGGACGGCGCGGAAAGGGCGCTGGAGGCCGCGCGCCGGACCGGGTGCACCGAGGCGCTGCTGATGGCGCGCAGCCCTTCCTGCGGGCGCGGAACGGTCTATGACGGTACGTTCACGGGCGAGCTCCGCGAGGGCGACGGCGTCACCGCCGCGCTGCTGGAGCGCCACGGCATCGCCGTCCGCCCGGCACCGGGCGCCTGAGAGGCTGTCGCCCGGGAAGCCCGCGCGGCCGGGTCCGACGCCCCGCGGCGCCGGACGGCCGCCCCGGCCCGCCCGGTCAGTTCCCCGCGATGTCCTTGACCGCGACCGCCACCGGCACGTTCCCCGAGATGAGCTCCAGCGTCAGCCCCGCCGTCGCCGGGGTCTCCAGCAGCTCCAGCAGCGCCGCCGCCACGTCGTCGCGCGGCACCGGCCCGCGACCGGTCGACGCGGTCAGCAGGACCGTCCCCTTGCCCGCGTCGTTCGTCAGCATGCCGGGGCGCAGGATCGTCCAGTCGAGCGCGGCCCTGGAGCGCACGTACGCGTCCGCCGCGCCCTTGGCCCGCAGATACGCGTCGAAGACCTCGTCGCCCGGGTGGTCGGGGTCGGCGCCCATCGAAGAGACCACGACGTAGCGCCGTACGCCCGCCCGTTCCGCCGCGTCCGCGAACAGCACCGCCGCCCCGCGATCCACCGTCTCCTTGCGTGCCGAGCCGCTGTCCGGGCCCGCACCGGCCGCGAAGACCGCCGCGTCGGCGCCGCGCAGCACCTGCGCCACCTCCTCCACGGAGGCGGATTCGAGATCCAGGACGACCGGCTCGGCACCCGCCGCCCGGAGGTCCTCGCCCTGGTCCGGATTGCGGATCACGCCCACGGCTTCGTCCCCGCGCGCGGCGAGCAGCCGCTCCAGCCGCAGTGCGATCTGACCATGTCCACCTGCGATGACAATGCGCATGGTCACGACCGTACGCCGCGACGGCCCGCCGCGCTCAGGGCCCGCCGCAGGTACCGGAATCCGGTCTCTCCTGGTGGGGCAGGCCGAGGGCGACGACGGTCTCGGAGTCGCCGTACTCGCGCACCGCGCTCGTCCGCGCCACCACCCGCCCGCGATGCACCACGATCCGGCTGTAGGCGAGCGAGAGCGCGCCCGGGAGCTGCTCCCCGCGCACGGCGAGCAGCTCGGCCGGGAAGCCCGCCTCGACCCTGACGCCGGGCAGCCCCGTCGCCGCCCTGGCCACCGAGGACACCGCCTCGTACGCCTCCGTGGCCGGCAGCCCGTGCTGCGAGGCCAGCAGATAGGCGGCCTCCAGCGGATCGCCGCGGCCCACGGGGTTCGCGATGTCCCGCAGCGCCCCGCTGCCCGCCGCGACCCGCACCCCGGCCGCCCGCAGCAGCCGCACGGGCGCGGTGCCCCGGCCCTCCGTGCCGCAGCAGCCGCCCTGCGGGAGGCAGATCACCGTCACCCCGGCCGCGGCCAGCTGGTCGGCGGCGCGGGCGGCGGCCTGCGGGGGGAGCAGGGAGAGGCCGGCGCACGGGCCGAGGGAGACGCCGGGCCGCAGCCCGCCGGCCATGGCGGCCAGCCGGCCGAGCCGGGCCGGATCGTCGCCGTCGGTGTGCAGATCGACGGGGCAGCCCTGTTCGGCGGCGACCTCCAGGACGGCTTCCGCGTACCCCGCCGGGTCCGGATCGAGGTCCGGGCAGCCGCCGACCGCACCGACCCCCATCTTCACCGCGTCGCGCAGCATGGCCAGGTTGTCGGCGCCCGCGACGCCGGTGAGCAGCCGGGGCACGGCGACGGGGGTCAGGTCGGCCAGTCCGCTCAGCGAACGGCGTGCCTGCAATACGGCTTCGAGCGAGGCGAGGCCCTGGACGTCCCCGATCCGCACGTGCGAGCGCAGCGCCGTGGCGCCGTGGCCGAGCTGCAGCAGGGCGGCCTCGATGGTGCGGCGCCGGATGTCCTCCGGGCGGTGCGACACCGGTCCCGGGGTGCCGGGACCCGTGCCGTCGGCGGTGAGCGCGGTGTCGCTGTGGGCGTGGGGTTCGGCGGGGGCGGGGAGCAGCAGATAGCCGCGCAGGTCCATCCGGGGGCCGGGTGCGGTCAGGCTGCCCGCGGTGCCGACGGCCTCGATGCGGCCGCCGCCGAGCCGTACGTCCACGACGCGGCCGTCGGTGAGACGGGCGCCGCAGAGCACCAGGCCGGCCCCGGCCGAGGTGACGGTGTCGGGGCTGCTGGACGCATCGGCCGCGTCGGCGGCGTGGTCGTCCGGCTGCCACGGCTGGCTGTCGGGCATCGCGCTCCTGGGAAATGGGGACAAGATCACGCAGAGTGAATCGAGCCTAGGGGCGTGTTCGGCCGGGTTCGAGGAGGAGCGAAATAGTCGTACCGGTGTGGCCCTGGGGATGCGTGGGGCGCGGGTGCACGATTGCGGCGGAGGGTGCCTCGCGGGGAGGCCGAGGCGCTGCTCAGGCGGCCGGCGGACGGTCTCCAGGGCTGTCGATCACGGGATCGGCGGGGTGTCGATCAAGGCCGCCGGATGGGCCTTCGAAACGGATTTGGGCGATCGGCGACAGCCGTGTAATGTCTTCATCGCTCGCCCCAATAGCTCAGTCGGTAGAGCGTCTCCATGGTAAGGAGAAGGTCTGCGGTTCGATTCCGCATTGGGGCTCTGGTGATCGGGAAACCCCGCTTCGGCGGGGGGACTCGTCATCAAAGCGGTGTAGCTCAGTCGGTAGAGCAAGCGGCTCATAATCGCTGTGTCACCGGTTCAAGTCCGGTCACCGCTACTTACGGTAGCCGATTGTGGGGTCGGTCCTTCGATCGGCTACTCTTTTTTGCGTTCATCCGTCCATCCGTCCGTCCAAGGAGCACTCACGTGGCTGCCACCGACGTCCGCCCGAAGATCACGCTGGCCTGCGTGGAGTGCAAGGAGCGGAACTACATCACCAAGAAGAACCGGCGTAACAACCCGGACCGTCTTGAGATGAAGAAGCACTGCCCGCGCTGCAACTCGCACACTGCGCACCGCGAAACGCGCTGAAACAGGCTCGTACACGAGGCCGTCCCCATTGGGGGCGGCCTCGTGTCGTTGTATGAAGGCTGTTCTTCGGCCTGTTCATCTTTCATCAGGAGGTAGCGAGCTCATGGCGCTCGACCAGTCCTTCGTGGGGCGGACCTATCCGCCCACCCCGCCGTACGAGGTCGGCCGGGAGAAGATCCGCGAGTTCGCCGAGGCGGTGGGCGACACGAATCCGGTGTACGTCGACCCCGAGGCCGCCAAGGCGTTCGGCCACAGCGATGTGATCGCCCCGCCGACCTTCGTGTTCTCGATCACCTTCAAGGCCGCCGGGCAGGTGGTGCAGGATCCGCAGCTGGGCCTGGACTACAGCCGGGTGGTGCACGGCGACCAGAAGTTCGCCTATGTGCGCCCCGTCCGGGCGGGGGACCGGCTGACGGTCACCTCGACCATCGAGGGCATCAAGTCCTTGGCGGGCAACGACATCCTGGACATCCGTGGCGAGGTCCACGACGAGTCCGGTGAGCATGTGGTGACCGCGTGGACGAAGCTGGTGGCGCGCGCCGCCGAGGAGGCGTGATGACGGCGAAGGTCGCATACGAGTCGGTCGAGGTCGGTACGGAGCTGCCGACGCAGTCCTTCCCGGTGACCCGGGCGACGCTGGTGCAGTACGCGGGCGCTTCCGGCGACTTCAACCCGATCCACTGGAACGAGAAGTTCGCCCGCGAGGTCGGACTGCCGGATGTGATCGCGCACGGCATGTTCACCATGGCCGAGGCGATCCGGGTGGTCACGGACTGGGCCGGCGACCCGGGCGCGGTCGTCGAGTACGGGGTGCGGTTCACCAAGCCGGTCGTCGTGCCGAACGACGACGACGGCGCCCTGATCGAGGTCAGCGCCAAGGTCGCCGCCCTGCTGGACGACAAGCAGGTGCGGGTGGATCTGACGGCCATGAGCGAGGGCAAGAAGGTGCTGGGCATGTCCCGCGCGGTGGTGCGGCTCGGCTGAGGCCGCACCGCGCGACGCATGTAACGCGACGCAAGTAAGGGCACGGTCCACGGGGCCGTGCCCTTGCTCGTGGGGCGGACCGGTTGACTAAGTTAGTGATTGAGTACTAACTTTCTCGCATGGCAAGGATGAGTGCAGAAGAGCGGCGTGAGAGCGTCATCCGTGCGGCGATCATCGAGTTCGCCCGCGGTGGCTACAGCGCCACCTCCACCGAGGTGATCGCCAAGCGCGTCGGTGTCTCGCAGCCGTACCTCTTCCGTCTTTTCCCCAACAAGCAGGCCATGTTCCTCGCGGCCGTCGAGCGGTGCTTCGCGGACACCCGCAAGGTCTTCGCCGAGGCCGCGGAGGGGCTCAAGGGCGACGCGGCGGTGACGGCGATGGCCGCCGCGTACCAGCGGCTCATCGTCGACGACCCCGAAAAGCTCCAGATGCAGATGCAGACGTACGCGGCCGTGGCGAGTGCCAGGGCCGCGGGGGATCACGAGTTCGGAGAGACGGTGCGCGCCGCCTGGGTCGAGATGTGGGGCGACGTCCACCTCGCTCTCGGCGCCGACGTCGAGGAGACGACGACGTTCTTCGCGTACGGAATGCTCATCAACACACTGGCCTCGCTCGGCTTCCCGGCCGAGCACCGGGTCTGGTCGGGGTTCTACGACGCGGCCAGGCCGATCGCCTGAACAGTGCGACCCGGGTTCCGCCCGGTTTTCTGCCCAGAGAAGTTAGTCATTGATAACTAACCCCCAGGGGGAGCAGTGAACCAGCACACAGCAGGCCGCTCGGGAGCGGTCTGGGCCCTTGTCATCACCAGCGTCGCCGGATTCATGGCGGCCCTCGACAACCTCGTGGTCACCACGGCCCTGCCCTCCATCCGCAAGAGCCTCGGCGGCGAGCTCGCCGAGCTGGAATGGACGGTGAACGCCTACACCCTCACCTTCGCCGTCCTGCTGATGCTCGGGGCGGCCCTCGGCGACAGGTTCGGCCGCCGCCGGCTCTTCCTCGCCGGGCTCACCGTCTTCACCGGCGCCTCCGCCGCGGCCGCCCTCTCGCCGGGGATCAACGAACTGATCGCCTTCCGGGCGGTCCAGGGCGTGGGCGCCGCGATCATGATGCCGCTGACGCTCACCCTGCTCACGGCCGCCGTGCCGCCCGCCCGCCGCGGCGCCGCGCTCGGCATCTTCAGCGCGGTCACCGGACTGGCCGTGGCCAGCGGGCCCCTGATCGGCGGCAGCCTCACCGAGCACCTGTCCTGGCAGTGGATCTTCTGGCTGAACGTCCCGGTGGGTCTGGCCCTGCTGCCGCTGGCACGGCTGCGCCTGACGGAGTCGTACGCGCCGGACGCACGGCTCGACATCCCCGGCACGCTCCTGGTCAGCGGCGGACTGTTCGGCATCGTCTACGGCCTGGTCAACGCCAACTCCGACGGCTGGACCAGCCCCACCGTCCTCGGCGCGCTGATCGTGGGTGGGGCGCTCATAGCCGGCTTCATCCACCACGGGTTCCGCGCGAAGCGCCCCATGCTGCCCATGCGGCTCTTCCGTGACCGCGCGTTCTTCGGGATCAACATGGCGAGCATGCTGATGTTCCTGGGCATGTTCGGTTCGATCTTCCTGCTCAGCCAGTACTTCCAGGGCGTGCTGGGCTACTCGCCCACCGAGGCCGGCCTGCGGATGCTGCCCTGGACCGGAATGCCGATGCTGGTCGCGCCCGTTGCGGGGATGCTCGCCGACCGGTTCGGCGGCCGTCCGGTGGTCGTGGCCGGACTCGTCCTCCAGGCGGTCGGCCTCGCATTCTTCGCGGCGATCATCGCGCCCGACGCCTCGTACGTCTCGCAGCTGCCCGGCCTGATCGTCGGCGGGGCCGGCATGGCCCTGTACTTCGCACCCGCGGCCAGTCTCGTGATGTCCAGCGTCCGCCCCGCGGAGCAGGGCATCGCCTCCGGTGCCAACAACGCCCTGCGCGAGGTCGGCGGAGCCCTCGGGGTCGCCGTGCTCGCCACGGTCTTCTCCTCGCAGGGCGGTTACGAGTCCGCCCGATCCTTCACGGACGGGACCGTTCCGGCGGTGTGGATCGGTGCCTCGGCGGTGGCTCTGGCCGCCCTTGCCGCCCTGCTGATCCCGGGCCGCCGCGGCACCTCGGCCCCGGAGTCCGCGGTGGTCGAGAAGCGTGCCGCCGTCGCCGCCTGAGAGCCTGTCGGGTGACCGCGTCCGCCCGGTCGGAGGTCACCCGACAGGCTCTGAGCCGCGCTTCCGCGCGCACGGTCCGTGGCCCCGCCCGAGCGGCGGGGGCACGGACCGTACCCTTGTCCCCGTGCAGGAACTCCATGACGCCCCCCTCGCCCCCCTGACCACCTTCCGGCTGGGCGGCCCCGCCGCCCGCCTCCTCACGGCGACGACCGACGCCGAGGTGATCGAAGCCGTGCGCGAGGCCGACGGGAGCGGCACCCCGCTCCTCGTCATCGGCGGCGGCAGCAATCTGGTCATCGGCGACAAGGGCTTCGAAGGCACCGCCCTGCGCATCGCGACCGAGGGCTTCGCACTGAACGGCACGGCACTGGAACTCGCCGCCGGTGAGATCTGGACGGACGCCGTGGCCCGCACCGTCGAAGCCGGTCTCGCGGGCATCGAGTGCCTGGCCGGAATCCCGGGCTCCGCAGGTGCGACCCCGATCCAGAACGTCGGCGCGTACGGCCAGGAGGTCTCCTCCACCATCACGGAGGTCGTCGCCTACGACCGGTACACGCGGGAAACGGTCACCATCCCGAACGCCGACTGCGCGTTCTCGTACCGGCACAGCCGTTTCAAGGCCGAACCCGACCGTTTCGTGGTGCTGCGTGTCCGCTTCGAGCTGGAGGACGCGGGCGGCCTGTCCGCGCCACTGCGGTACGCCGAGACGGCCCGCGCCATGGGCGTCGAACAGGGCGAGCGCGTGCCCGCGGCGGCCGCCCGGGAAACGGTGCTCGGGCTCCGCGCCGGCAAGGGCATGGTGCTGGACCCGGAGGACCACGACTCCTGGTCGGCGGGCTCCTTCTTCACCAACCCGATCCTGGAGGAGGCGGAGTACGAGGCGTTCCTCGCCCGCGCCAAGGACCGGCTCGGCCCCGAGGTGACGCCCCCCGCCTTCCCCGCGGACGGGGGACGCATCAAGACCTCGGCGGCCTGGCTCATCGACAAGGCCGGATTCACCAAGGGATACGGCACCGGGCCGGCCCGTATCTCCACCAAGCACACCCTCGCCCTCACCAACCGTGGCGAGGCGACCACCGAGGACCTCCTCGCGCTCGCCCGCGAGGTCGTCTCCGGAGTCCGCGAGGCATTCGGCGTCACGCTCGTCAACGAACCCGTGACGGTCGGCGTGAGCCTGTAGCGGCCGCGCCGCTCAGTACGCCACGCCCACGCCCTGCTTCACCGACGCCGGATCGTCGACCAGCGCCAGCATCGCGTGCGCCACATCGGCGCGCGAGATGGTCCGGCCGCTGCGCGGAGTGCTGCCGACGGCCGTGCGGTACGTCCCCGTCAGCGGCCCGTTGGTGAGCTTCGGCGGCCGTACGGACGTCCAGTCCGTCGCACTCCGGGCCAGCGCGGCCTCCATCCGCGTCAGGTCCGCGTAGACCTCCTTGAGGATCGCCCCGACCCCCTTGCGGACCAGCCGGTCCAGCAGCGGGTCGTCGGCCGGCCGGGGGCCGACCGGGGCCGCGCTGACCACCAGCAGCCGCCGCGCCCCCTCGGCCTCCATCGCCGCCAGGACCGCCCCGGTGAGCCGCTCGGCGACCCCGTCCGCCTTCCGGCCGCGAGAACCGAGCGCGGAGAGCACCGCGTCCCGGCCCGCGACCGCCTCGCGCAGCTCCTCCGGCTCGTCCATGCGCGCGGCCGTGTGGACCTGTACGTCGGAGAGCGGGACGGGCAGCCGCGCCGGGTCACGGACCACCGCCGTCACCTCGTGGCCCGCCGCCACCGCCTGGCGGACGATCTCCTGACCGACGCCGCCCGTCGCGCCGAACACCGTGATCCTCATTGCGCACCCTCCCAGGGCGGGTAAGTACTCACTCACCCATAGAGTGAGTGGATACTCACCAACTCGTCAAGCTTCGCTGGAGTGCACATGGAGCAGAAGCCGGCCCGCGTCCGCATCATCGACGCCGCCCACCAGCTGATGCTCACCATCGGCCTGGCCCGCGCCACCACCAAGGAGATCGCCAGAGCCGCGGGCTGCTCCGAGGCCGCGCTCTACAAGCACTTCGCGAGCAAGGAAGAGCTGTTCGTGGCCGTGCTCAAGGAACGGCTGCCCAGGCTCAACCCGCTGCTGAAACGGCTCATCGCCTCCCCGGGATCGGGGGAGCGCACCGTCGAGCAGAACCTCACCGAGATCGCCCGCCAGGCGGCACTCTTCTACGAGCAGAGCTTCCCGATCGCCGCCTCGCTGTACGCCGAGCCCAGGCTCAAGGAACGCCACAACGAGGCGATGAGAGAACTCGGCACCGGCCCGCACATGCCCATCCGCGGCCTGGACGCCTACCTCCGCTCCGAGCAGGCGGCCGGCCGGGTGCGGGCCGACGCGGACACCTACGCGGCCGCGTCGCTGCTGCTGGGGGCCTGCGTGCAGCGGGCGTTCGCCTACGAGGCCACAGTGGGCGGTGCGCCGCCGCAGTCCCTCGACGTGTTCGCCGCGTCCCTGGCGAGCGTGCTGATGCGGGGCGTCGGGGTCTGAGTCCCCGGGGCCGGACCGGTCCTATCCCGCGGGCTTCGCCAGCCAGTCGTCGACGCCCGCCAGGAGCTCCGCCCGTACCGGGGCGGGCGCGGCGGAGCCCCGTACCGACTGGCGGGCCAGCTCCGCGAGCTCCTCGTCCGTGAACGCGTGATGGCGTCGCACGAGGTCGTACTGCGCGGCCAGCCGGGAACCGAAGACCAGCGGATCGTCCGCGCCCAGCGCCATCGGCACCCCGGCCTCGAACAGTTTGCGCAGGGGGACATCGGCGGGCTTCTCGTAGACGCCCAGCGCCACGTTCGACGCCGGGCAGACCTCGCAGGTCACTCCGCGCTCCGCCAGTCTGCGCAGCAGCCGCGGGTCCTCGGCAGCCCGTACGCCGTGCCCGATCCGGGCCGCGTCGAGATCGTCCAGGCAGTCCCGCACACTGGCGGGGCCGGACAGCTCACCGCCGTGCGGCGCCGCCAGCAGACCGCCCTCGCGGGCAATGGCGAAGGCCCGGTCGAAGTCCCGGGCCATCCCGCGGCGCTCGTCGTTGGAGAGCCCGAACCCGACCACACCCCGGTCCGCGTACCGCACCGCGAGCCGGGCGAGGGTGCGGGCGTCCAGCGGATGCTTCATCCGGTTGGCCGCGATCACCACCCGGATCGGCAGACCCGTCTCGCGCGACGCGCTGTCCACCGCGTCCAGGATGATCTCGATCGCCGGGATCAGCCCGCCGAGCAGCGGGGCGTACGAGGTGGGGTCGACCTGGATCTCCAGCCAGCCGGAGCCGTCCGCGACATCCTCCTGGGCCGCCTCGCGCACCAGCCGCTGAATGTCCTCGGGGGCCCTGAGGCAGGACCGGGCGATGTCGTAGAGCCGCTGGAAGCGGAACCACCCGCGCTCGTCCGTGGCCCGCAGTTTCGGCGGCTCGCCGCCGGTCAGGGCATCCGGCAGATGCACGCCGTACTTGTTGGCGAGTTCGAGCAGGGTCGTCGGCCGCATCGACCCGGTGAAATGCAGGTGCAGGTGGGCCTTGGGCAACAGCCGTACATCACGCTCCATCCCAAGATCCTGCCGCACACGTGGGGTCGAGCGGTAGCCGCTTTCCCCATCGAGTTGACGCCCGAACAGAGAAGCGACCCCCGGCCGGAGCCGGGGGTCGCCACCGAACGTGCGGGACGCGCTACGCCTTGGCCTCGGCCAGCAGCTTCTGGAGCCGCGAGACGCCCTCGACGAGGTCGTCGTCGCCCAGGGCGTACGAGAGCCGCAGGTAGCCCGGCGTACCGAAGGCCTCGCCCGGTACGACCGCGACCTCGGCCTCGTCCAGGATCAGCGCCGCCAGCTCCACAGAGGTGGCCGGACGCTTTCCGCGGATCTCCTTGCCGAGCAGCTCCTTCACCGAGGGGTACGCGTAGAACGCGCCCTCGGGCTCCGGGCACAGCACCCCGTCGATCTCGTTGAGCATCCGGACGATGGTCTGCCGGCGCCGGTCGAAGGCGGTACGCATCTCGGCGACCGCGTCCAGGTTTCCGGAGACGGCGGCCAGCGCGGCGACCTGGGCCACGTTGGAGACGTTGGACGTGGCGTGCGACTGGAGGTTGGTCGCGGCCTTGACGACGTCCTTGGGGCCGACGATCCAGCCCACCCGCCAGCCGGTCATCGCGTACGTCTTGGCGACACCGTTGACCACGATGCACTTGTCGCGCAGCTCGGGCACGATCGCGGGCAGCGAGGTGAACTTCGCGTCGCCGTAGACCAGGTGCTCGTAGATCTCGTCGGTCAGCACCCACAGGCCGTGCTCGACGGCCCAGCGGCCGATCGCCTCGGCGTCGGCCTCGCTGTACACGGCGCCGGTGGGGTTCGACGGCGAGACGAACAGGACGACCTTCGTGCGCTCGGTGCGCGCCGCCTCCAGCTGCTCGACGGAGACCCGGTAGCCGGTGGTCTCGTCGGCCACGACCTCCACCGGGACGCCGCCGGCCAGCCGGATCGACTCGGGGTAGGTGGTCCAGTACGGAGCGGGGACGATGACCTCGTCGCCCGGGTCGAGGATCGCGGCGAACGCCTCGTAGATGGCCTGCTTGCCACCGTTGGTCACCAGGATCTGCGAGGTGTCGACCGCGTAGCCGGAGTCGCGCAGCGTCTTCTCGGCGATGGCGGCCTTGAGCTCCGGGAGCCCTCCTGCCGGGGTGTAGCGGTGGTACTTCGGGGTGCGGCAGGCCTCGACCGCGGCGTCGACGATGTAGCCGGGGGTCGGGAAGTCGGGCTCACCGGCACCGAAGCCGATCACCGGACGGCCGGCGGCCTTGAGGGCCTTGGCCTTGGCGTCGACGGCGAGGGTGGCGGATTCGGAGATCGCACCGATGCGG
Organism: Streptomyces sp. NBC_00984; assembly: GCF_045162475.1. Taxonomy (NCBI): domain Bacteria; kingdom Bacillati; phylum Actinomycetota; class Actinomycetes; order Kitasatosporales; family Streptomycetaceae; genus Streptomyces; species Streptomyces sp. NBC_00984. The sequence continues at coordinate 3,742,119 of NZ_CP108734.1, read as the reverse complement.
GCGGAGACCCGGCGCTCGGAGGGGGAAGTTGCAGCGCTCATGGCCCCCATGGTCCCAGACCGTGATCCCTGTCGGCGCAGGGGTTTCAGGGACCGGACACCACCCGGACAGCATGCGGACAAGATGCGACCAGGAGCGGTCGGAAGCTATCTGTTCGACGCCGGGCCGCTGAACACGTACACTCACCTGTCGTTGGCCTTCACCAGCCGCACCGTTTCCGCATCGGAACCATCCGGGGAGATGCGGTAGGTTGGTGGAAACCACAAAGGGTCGTAGCTCAATTGGTAGAGCACTGGTCTCCAAAACCAGCGGTTGGGGGTTCAAGTCCCTCCGGCCCTGCTACACACTCCTTCGCCAGGATGTGTGCGCATGTACGTACTTCAATGCACCGCCGTGCGGCTCCACCGGGCGCGGCACGGCCATGACCCGGAATCAGGTGAGAAGCGTGACGGACGCCGTGGGCTCCATCGACATGCCTGATGCCGAGGATGAAGTACCCGAGTCGAAGAAGAAGACCCGGAAGGGCGGCAAGCGCGGAAAGAAGGGCCCTCTGGGCCGTCTCGCGCTGTTCTACCGCCAGATCGTCGCCGAGTTGCGCAAGGTCGTCTGGCCGACTCGCAGTCAGCTGACGACTTACACCACAGTGGTGATTGTCTTCGTCGTCGTCATGATCGGTCTGGTTACCGTGATTGACTTCGGATTCCAGCGGGTCATCAAGTACGTCTTCGGCTGATCCCGCGGAGGGCGCCTCATGGGCGCCCCTTTCGCATGTTCCACCCATTTGTATCCAGGAAGAAGCAGCCACCGTGTCTGACCCGAACCTGAACGACGCCGTCGAGCCGACGGCGGGCGCCTTCGAGTCCGCCGAGGACGAGCTCGACATCGTCGAGGCGGCGGACGCCGAGGAGCCGGACCAGGCCGAAGCTGCCGACGCCGCCGCGGGTGAGCCCGCCGAGCAGGCCGCCCTGCACGTCGAGGACGAGGAAGAGGCCGCGGAGGCCGACTCCGAGAGCGACGAGGACGACGAGGAAGAGGCCGAGGCCGACTCCGAGAGCGACGAGGAAGAGGCCGAGCCGGCCGCCCCCGTCGACGCCGTCACGGCCCTGCGTGACGAGCTGCGCGGCCTTCCCGGCGAGTGGTACGTCATCCACACGTACGCCGGTTACGAGAAGCGCGTGAAGGCCAACCTGGAGCAGCGCGCCGTCTCGCTCAACGTCGAGGACTTCATCTACCAGGCCGAAGTGCCCGAGGAAGAGATCGTCCAGATCAAGAACGGCGAGCGCAAGAACGTCCGCCAGAACAAGCTCCCGGGCTACGTCCTGGTGCGCATGGACCTGACGAACGAGTCCTGGGGCGTCGTCCGCAACACCCCCGGCGTCACCGGCTTCGTGGGCAACGCCTACGACCCGTACCCGCTGACCCTGGACGAGATCGTCAAGATGCTCGCCCCGGAGGCCGAGGAGAAGGCCGCCCGCGAGGCCGCCGAGGCCGAGGGCAAGCCGGCTCCGGCCCGCAAGGTCGAGGTCCAGGTGCTCGACTTCGAGGTGGGCGACTCGGTCACCGTCACCGACGGCCCGTTCGCGACGCTGCAGGCGACGATCAACGAGATCAACGCCGACTCGAAGAAGGTCAAGGGTCTCGTCGAGATCTTCGGCCGCGAGACCCCGGTCGAGCTCAGCTTCGACCAGATCCAGAAGAACTAGCGGCTTCCCGCCAGTTTCTGGACACATGCCTACCGAGCAGGTCAGACCGGCTGTGAAGCCCGTCTGACCTGCTCGGTTTTTGGTCGCGCAGCTATACCCGTTATCGTTGTGCGGTATGCCTCCATCCGGATGATCGGACGGCGGCGAAACACTCTCACTAGGACCCGGAGAGAGCAATGCCTCCCAAGAAGAAGAAGGTCACGGGGCTTATCAAGCTCCAGATCAACGCTGGTGCGGCCAACCCGGCCCCGCCGGTCGGCCCCGCGCTCGGCCAGCACGGCGTCAACATCATGGAATTCTGCAAGGCCTACAACGCCGCGACCGAGTCGCAGCGCGGCATGGTCGTGCCGGTGGAGATCACGGTCTACGAAGACCGTTCCTTCACCTTCGTCACCAAGACTCCGCCGGCCGCGAAGCTGATCCTCAAGGCCGCGGGCGTGGAGAAGGGCTCCGGCGAGCCGCACAAGACCAAGGTCGCCAAGCTGACGGCTGCCCAGGTCCGTGAGATCGCCACGACGAAGCTCCCCGACCTGAACGCCAACGACCTCGACGCCGCGTCGAAGATCATCGCTGGCACCGCCCGTTCCATGGGCATCACGGTCGAAGGCTGATTCAGCCCCTCAGATCCTCAGTGGTAGGGCCAAGCGCTGGCCCGCACCACGACTCCACACCCTGAAACCAACAGGAGTAGAAGTGAAGCGCAGCAAGAACCTCCGCGCTGCGGACGCCAAGGTCGACCGGTCGCGCAACTACGCGCCGCTCGAGGCCGTCCGTCTCGCCAAGGACACCGCCTCCACCAAGTTCGACGGCACCGTCGAGGTCGCGTTCTGCCTGGGTGTCGACCCGCGCAAGGCCGACCAGATGGTCCGTGGCACCGTGAACCTCCCGCACGGCACCGGCAAGACCGCCCGGGTCCTGGTCTTCGCGACCGGTGACCGTGCTGCGGCCGCGGAAGCCGCGGGCGCCGACATCGTCGGCGCCGACGAGCTCATCGACGAGGTGGCGAAGGGTCGTCTGGACTTCGACGCCGTCGTCGCGACCCCGGACCTCATGGGCAAGGTCGGCCGCCTCGGCCGGGTGCTCGGTCCGCGTGGTCTGATGCCGAACCCGAAGACCGGCACCGTCACCCCCGATGTCGTGAAGGCTGTCAACGACATCAAGGGCGGCAAGATCGAGTTCCGCGTCGACAAGCACTCGAACCTGCACTTCATCATCGGCAAGACCTCGTTCGACGAGACCAAGCTGGTGGAGAACTACGCAGCGGCGCTGGAGGAGATCCTCCGTCTGAAGCCGTCCGCCGCCAAGGGCCGCTACATCAAGAAGGCCACCCTGGCCACCACGATGGGCCCCGGCATCCCGCTGGACGCCAACCGCACCCGTAACCTCCTCGTCGAGGAGGACCCGGCCGCCGTCTGAGCCCTCGCGCTCGGCAGCAAGCCGCGTCACGTGTGACATTGACGGGCCCCGCAACCTTTCGAGGTGCGGGGCCCGTCCTTGTATCCGTATTGCCGGGGGCTGTGTCCGAGCCGTGCGTTAGCGTGAGGCCCCGACAGAGCCGAACGAGGGGTGGAAGCGGACATGAGGACCAATACCGTGCGACGCGTGTGTCTGTCGGTGGCGGCGGCAGCGGCGCTGACGTCGGTCGCGGCCTGCAGCGGATCGGACGGCGGCAAGAGCGACAACAACGGCGGCGGCGTCGTGAAGGCCGACCCGATCGCCGCGCTGCTCGACGTACAGAAGAAGACCGGTGGGGAGAGCTCGGCGAAGGTCGAGGGCACCACCCAGATGGGCACCACCATGTCCATGGAGCAGAGCGGCACCATCGACTGGACCGACGGTCTCACCGGCGCCATGGAGATCACCTACACCGGCGGCAGCATGGCGGACGCCATGAAGCAGACCGGCGGCACCGGCACGATGCAGGCCCGCTACTTCAAGGACGGCTACGTCGTCAACATGGGCGACGGCTTCGCGAAGCAGACCGGCGGCAAGCACTGGATCAGCTACGGCTACGCCGACCTCGCCAAGATAGCGGGCGCCTCCGGCGAGGCCATGAAGCAGCAGATGCAGAACACCACCCCCGACCAGGGCGTGAAGTCGCTGCTGGCCTCCGGCGACGTGAAGAAGGTCGGCAAGGAGGATGTACGGGGCGTCTCCGCCACGCACTACTCCGGCACCGTCGACGTCGCCGCTCTGACCGCGAAGAATTCCGAGCTCGACGCCGACCAGCTGGAGCAGCTGAAGAAGCAGCTGAGCGACGCCGGCATCACCACGGAGACGGTCGACATCTGGGTCGACGACAACGATCTGCTGGTCAAGAAGACCGAGCGCGGCCAGATGAAGACCGGCGAGCTCAACTCGACGGTGTACTACAGCGACTACGGAACGAAGGTCTCGGTCGAGCAGCCCCCGGCCGCCGACACGGTCGACTTCGCCGAGCTGCTGAAGCAGCAGCAGGGAGCCGGTTCGGGCGCGTCCTGAACCTCCCGGGCCGCCCCGAGCGGGACGGATTTGCTCGGCGCGACTTCGGTCGCGTACTCTCCTACAGAAGCCAAAGACCGCTGGTCGTTGCTGCGCTCTCGCAAGAGGGAACAGTGACCGAAGGATCCGTTGAGTACGGGCGACCTGCGCAGGTGACTGTGGAAAGCTCCCGGACTTCGTTCGGTCGAGCTACGCCCTGGCGCCTGCGCCGGGGCGTTTCGTCTTTCCAGGCCCCTTCTGAGCGGTCCTCATCACCCGGAAGGAGGCCGACGCTCATGGCAAGGCCCGACAAGGCTGCCGCGGTAGCCGAGCTCGCGGATCAGTTCCGCGGCTCGAACGCCGCCGTGCTGACCGAGTACCGGGGTCTCACCGTGGCGCAGCTCAAGACGCTGCGTCGTTCGCTCGGTGAGAACGCCCAGTACGCCGTGGTGAAGAACACGCTGACCAAGATTGCGGCCAACGAGGCCGGGATCACTTCGCTGGACGACCAGTTCACTGGTCCGACGGCGGTTGCCTTCATCACCGGTGACCCGGTGGAGTCGGCGAAGGGTCTTCGTGACTTCGCCAAGGAAAACCCCAACCTCATCATCAAGGGCGGTGTCCTTGACGGTAAGGCGCTGACCGCGGATGAGATCAAGAAGCTCGCGGACCTCGAGTCCCGCGAGGTTCTGCTCGCCAAGCTGGCGGGCGCCATGAAGGGCAAGCAGACTCAGGCTGCTCAGGTCTTCCAGGCGCTCCCGTCGAAGTTCGTCCGCACCGCGGAGGCGCTTCGTGCCAAGCAGGCCGAGCAGGGCGGTGCCGAGTAATTCGGCTCGCGCAATGATCGTCGCTCCCTAGGGCGACGGTCGCAGCGGGCCGAACGTACGCCCGCCTACATGTAACTCCGGCACCTGCCGAATTAGTGGAAGGACGCCATCATGGCGAAGCTGTCCCAGGACGACCTGCTCGCGCAGTTCGAAGAGATGACCCTCATCGAGCTCTCCGAGTTCGTGAAGGCCTTCGAGGAGAAGTTCGACGTCACCGCCGCCGCGGCCGTCGCCGTCGCCGGTCCGGCCGGCCCGGGTGCCGCCGCTGAGGCCGTCGAGGAGCAGGACGAGTTCGACGTCATCCTCACCGGCGCCGGCGAGAAGAAGATCCAGGTCATCAAGGTCGTGCGTGAGCTGACCTCGCTGGGTCTGAAGGAGGCCAAGGACCTCGTCGACGGCACCCCGAAGCCGGTCCTCGAGAAGGTCGCCAAGGAGGCCGCCGAGAAGGCTGCCGAGTCCCTCAAGGCCGCCGGCGCTTCCGTCGAGGTCAAGTGACTCAGGGAGTCTGCTGACTCCTTCTGGCGCCCCGTGCCGCACGGCGCGGACGTCATCTGACGAAGGGCGATCACCCATCCGGGTGGTCGCCCTTCGGCGTACCCGAGGCGGCTGCCTTGCTCTTCCCGCGCCGACGAGTATGGTGATCTTCGCCGTTGCCTCTCGGGGGCGGCCGACCGGCGCCGGGAGGCGGTCGGGTGAGGACCTCGGGGCTTTGTCCCCGCAGGGGGGCCTTGACGAACCGCACGCGGCGCGCAATTCTCAGGACGCGTCGTCACATCGATCCGAATCCGAGGCATGGATCGTGGGCGAAGCGGGCAGTAAAGAAGAGCGCACCACGCGCAAGGGCTAGCCATAGGTGTTGAGAACAGCTGTTGAGAGCAACGTGGGTCTCTGAGAACCCCGACTGGACATCAGTGTGCCGTTTGGCTACACTGACCCTTTGCGCTGCCTGTTAGCTGCCTCCTGCCCGTCACCAGGGGCATGCCCTCGCTTGAGCACCGATGACTGATCGTCTCTGACCTGGCCTTCTTCGGTCGAATCAGGAACCGACTGTCATCGTGTCCGGCTTGGGACCGGTACGCGCGTAGTGAGTCCGAGCCCTCGGAAGGACCCCCTCTTGGCCGCCTCGCGCAACGCCTCGACCGCGAATACGAACAACGGTGCCAGCACCGCCCCGCTGCGCATCTCCTTTGCAAAGATCAAGGAGCCCCTCGAGGTTCCGAACCTCCTCGCGCTGCAGACCGAGAGCTTTGACTGGCTCCTCGGCAATGCCGCATGGAAGGCTCGCGTCGAGGCTGCTCTGGACAGTGGACAGAACGTCCCGACCAAGTCCGGCCTGGAAGAGATCTTCGAGGAGATCTCGCCGATCGAGGACTTCTCCGGGTCGATGTCGCTGACTTTCCGCGACCACCGCTTCGAGCCCCCGAAGAACTCGATCGACGAGTGCAAGGAGCGCGACTTCACGTTCGCCGCCCCGCTCTTCGTCACCGCCGAGTTCACCAACAACGAGACCGGCGAGATCAAGTCCCAGACGGTCTTCATGGGCGACTTCCCGCTCATGACCAACAAGGGCACCTTCGTCATCAACGGCACCGAGCGTGTCGTCGTGTCGCAGCTGGTCCGCTCGCCGGGTGTCTACTTCGACTCCTCCATCGACAAGACGTCCGACAAGGACATCTTCTCCGCCAAGATCATCCCGTCCCGGGGTGCCTGGCTGGAGATGGAGATCGACAAGCGCGACATGGTCGGTGTCCGCATCGACCGCAAGCGCAAGCAGTCCGTCACCGTTCTCCTGAAGGCTCTCGGTTGGACGACCGAGCAGATCCTGGAGGAGTTCGGCGAGTACGAGTCGATGCGCGCCACCCTGGAGAAGGACCACACCCAGGGCCAGGACGACGCGCTGCTCGACATCTACCGCAAGCTGCGTCCGGGCGAGCCGCCCACCCGTGAGGCCGCTCAGACGCTGCTCGAGAACCTCTACTTCAACCCGAAGCGCTACGACCTCGCGAAGGTCGGCCGCTACAAGGTGAACAAGAAGCTCGGCGCCGACGAGCCGCTGGACGCCGGTGTGCTCACCAGCGACGACGTCATCGCGACGATCAAGTACCTGGTCAAGCTGCACGCCGGTGAGACCGAGACGGTCGGCGAGTCCGGTCGCTCGATCATGGTCGAGACCGACGACATCGACCACTTCGGCAACCGTCGTATCCGCAACGTCGGCGAGCTGATCCAGAACCAGGTCCGTACGGGTCTCGCCCGTATGGAGCGCGTCGTGCGCGAGCGCATGACCACCCAGGACGTCGAGGCGATCACGCCGCAGACCCTGATCAACATCCGGCCGGTCGTCGCCTCCATCAAGGAGTTCTTCGGCACCAGCCAGCTGTCCCAGTTCATGGACCAGAACAACCCGCTGTCGGGCCTGACGCACAAGCGTCGTCTCAACGCGCTGGGCCCGGGTGGTCTCTCCCGTGAGCGGGCCGGCTTCGAAGTCCGTGACGTGCACCCCTCGCACTACGGCCGCATGTGCCCGATCGAGACGCCGGAAGGCCCGAACATCGGTCTGATCGGCTCGCTGGCCTCCTACGGCCGGATCAACGCGTTCGGCTTCATCGAGACGCCGTACCGCAAGGTCGTCGACGACCAGGTCACCGACGAGGTCGACTACCTGACCGCCGACGAGGAGGACCGCTTCGTCATCGCGCAGGCCAACGCGCCGCTGACCGACGAGCTCCGGTTCGCCGAGTCCCGCGTGCTGGTCCGCCGCCGTGGCGGCGAGGTCGACTACGTGCCCGGCACGGACGTCGACTACATGGACGTCTCGCCGCGCCAGATGGTGTCCGTCGCGACCGCGATGATCCCGTTCCTGGAGCACGACGACGCCAACCGTGCCCTCATGGGCGCGAACATGATGCGGCAGGCGGTGCCGCTGATCAAGTCGGAGGCCCCGCTCGTCGGCACCGGCATGGAGTACCGCTGCGCCACCGACGCCGGCGACGTGCTCAAGGCCGAGAAGGACGGTGTGGTCCAGGAGGTCTCCGCGGACTACATCACCGTCACCAACGACGACGGCACGTACACCACGTACCGCATCGCCAAGTTCATGCGCTCCAACCAGGGCACCTCGGTCAACCAGAAGGTTGTCGTCTCCGAGGGCGACCGGGTCGTCGCCGACCAGGTCCTCGCCGACGGTCCGGCCACCGAGTTCGGTGAGATGGCCCTCGGCAAGAACCTGCTCGTGGCGTTCATGCCGTGGGAGGGTCACAACTACGAGGACGCGATCATCCTGTCGCAGCGCCTCGTGCAGGACGACGTCCTCTCCTCGATCCACATCGAGGAGCACGAGGTCGACGCCCGTGACACCAAGCTCGGCCCGGAGGAGATCACCCGGGACATCCCGAACGTCTCCGAAGAGGTCCTCGCCGACCTCGACGAGCGCGGCATCATCCGTATCGGTGCCGAGGTCGTCGCCGGTGACATCCTCGTCGGCAAGGTCACGCCCAAGGGTGAGACCGAGCTGACCCCCGAGGAGCGCCTGCTCCGCGCGATCTTCGGTGAGAAGGCGCGCGAGGTGCGCGACACCTCGCTGAAGGTGCCGCACGGTGAGATCGGCAAGGTCATCGGCGTCCGCGTCTTCGACCGCGAAGAGGGCGACGAGCTGCCGCCGGGCGTGAACCAGCTGGTTCGCGTCTACGTCGCGCAGAAGCGCAAGATCACCGACGGTGACAAGCTCGCCGGCCGTCACGGCAACAAGGGCGTCATCTCGAAGATCCTGCCGATCGAGGACATGCCGTTCCTGGAGGACGGCACCCCGGTCGACATCATCCTCAACCCGCTGGGTGTCCCGTCCCGAATGAACCCGGGACAGGTCCTGGAGATCCACCTCGGCTGGCTCGCCAGCCGCGGCTGGGACGTCTCCGGCCTCGGTGACGAGTGGGCCAAGCGCCTGCAGGCCATCGGCGCCGACCAGGTCGCCCCCGGCACCAACGTCGCCACCCCCGTCTTCGACGGTGCGCGCGAGGACGAGATCTCCGGTCTCTTCGAGGCCACGATCCCGAACCGCGACGGCGACCGCCTGGTACAGCCCTCCGGCAAGGCCAACCTGTTCGACGGCCGCTCCGGCGAGCCGTTCCCGGACCCGGTCTCGGTCGGCTACATGTACATCCTGAAGCTGCACCACCTCGTCGACGACAAGCTGCACGCTCGTTCGACGGGCCCGTACTCCATGATCACCCAGCAGCCGCTGGGTGGTAAGGCTCAGTTCGGTGGACAGCGATTCGGTGAGATGGAGGTGTGGGCCCTTGAGGCTTACGGCGCCGCATATGCCCTCCAGGAGCTCCTGACGATCAAGTCCGACGACGTGACCGGCCGCGTGAAGGTCTACGAGGCCATCGTCAAGGGCGAGAACATCCCCGAGCCGGGTATCCCTGAGTCCTTCAAGGTGCTCATCAAGGAAATGCAGTCGCTCTGCCTCAATGTGGAGGTGCTGTCCTCGGACGGCATGTCCATCGAGATGCGCGACACGGACGAGGACGTCTTCCGCGCGGCGGAGGAGCTCGGTATCGACCTGTCCCGGCGCGAGCCGAGCAGCGTCGAAGAGGTCTGACGGGTTGGCCGGCCGGATCCCAGTGATCCGGCCGGCTCTCCCCGGACCCGTTCAGACCATTGCTGAAGTGCCCCGATTTCTCGCCTGACGCGAGGGGGCTCGAACCCCCGAAAGAGGGATTGACGACAAGTGCTCGACGTCAACTTCTTCGACGAGCTGCGGATCGGCCTTGCCACCGCGGACGACATCCGGACCTGGTCCCACGGCGAAGTGAAGAAGCCGGAGACCATCAACTACCGCACGCTCAAGCCCGAAAAGGACGGACTCTTCTGCGAGAAGATCTTCGGTCCGACCCGGGACTGGGAGTGCTACTGCGGCAAGTACAAGCGTGTCCGCTTCAAGGGCATCATCTGTGAGCGCTGTGGCGTCGAGGTCACGCGCGCCAAGGTGCGTCGTGAGCGCATGGGCCACATCGAGCTTGCCGCTCCCGTCACCCACATCTGGTACTTCAAGGGCGTCCCGTCGCGCCTGGGCTACCTCCTCGACCTCGCGCCGAAGGACCTCGAGAAGGTCATCTACTTCGCCGCGTACATGATCACGTTCGTGGACGAGGAGCGCCGTACGCGCGACCTGCCGTCGCTGGAGGCGCACGTCTCCGTCGAGCGTCAGCAGATCGAGAACCGCCGCGACGCCGATCTGGAAGCCCGCGCCAAGAAGCTCGAGACCGACCTGGCCGAGCTGGAGGCCGAGGGCGCCAAGGCCGACGTGCGCCGCAAGGTGCGCGAAGGTGCCGAGCGTGAGATGAAGCAGCTGCGCGACCGTGCGCAGCGCGAGATCGACCGCCTCGACGAGGTGTGGAGCCGCTTCAAGAACCTCAAGGTCCAGGACCTGGAGGGCGACGAGCTGCTCTACCGCGAGCTGCGTGACCGCTTCGGCACGTACTTCGACGGCTGCATGGGTGCCGCCGCCCTGCAGAAGCGCCTGGAGTCCTTCGACCTCGACGAGGAGGCCGAGCGCCTCCGCGAGATCATCCGTACCGGCAAGGGCCAGAAGAAGACCCGTGCGCTCAAGCGCCTCAAGGTCGTCTCCGCGTTCCTGCAGACCAGCAACAAGCCCAAGGGCATGGTGCTCGACTGCGTGCCGGTCATCCCGCCGGACCTGCGTCCGATGGTGCAGCTGGACGGTGGCCGCTTCGCGACCTCCGACCTGAACGACCTGTACCGCCGCGTGATCAACCGCAACAACCGCCTCAAGCGTCTCCTTGACCTCGGTGCCCCCGAGATCATCGTGAACAACGAGAAGCGGATGCTGCAGGAGGCCGTCGACGCGCTGTTCGACAACGGCCGCCGCGGTCGCCCGGTCACCGGTCCCGGCAACCGCCCGCTCAAGTCCCTCAGCGACATGCTGAAGGGCAAGCAGGGTCGATTCCGTCAGAACCTTCTCGGTAAGCGTGTGGACTACTCCGCGCGTTCCGTGATCGTCGTCGGCCCGCAGCTCAAGCTGCACCAGTGCGGTCTGCCGAAGGCCATGGCGCTGGAGCTCTTCAAGCCGTTCGTGATGAAGCGCCTGGTCGACCTGAACCACGCGCAGAACATCAAGTCGGCCAAGCGCATGGTCGAGCGCGGCCGCACGGTCGTGTACGACGTCCTGGAAGAGGTCATCGCCGAGCACCCGGTTCTCCTGAACCGTGCGCCGACGCTGCACCGCCTCGGCATCCAGGCCTTCGAGCCGCAGCTGGTCGAGGGCAAGGCCATCCAGATCCACCCGCTCGTCTGCACCGCGTTCAACGCGGACTTCGACGGTGACCAGATGGCCGTGCACCTGCCGCTCTCCGCGGAGGCGCAGGCCGAGGCCCGCATCCTGATGCTGTCCTCGAACAACATCCTGAAGCCGGCCGACGGTCGTCCCGTCACCATGCCGACCCAGGACATGGTGCTGGGCCTGTTCTTCCTCACCACGGACGAGGAGGAGCGCAAGGTCATCGGCCAGGGCCGTTCCTTCGGTTCCACGGCCGAGGCGATCATGGCCTTCGACGCCCGCGAGCTGTCGCTCCAGGCGAAGGTCGACATCCGCTTCCCGGTGGGCACCATCCCGCCGCGCGGCTGGGTGCCGCCGGTCGCCGAGGAAGGCGAGCAGGAGTACCAGCAGGGCGACACGTTCCGGCTGCGTACGTCCCTGGGCCGCGCGCTCTTCAACGAGCTGCTGCCCGAGGACTACCCGTTCGTCGACTACTCGGTCGGCAAGAAGCAGCTCTCCGAGATCGTCAACGACCTCGCCGAGCGCTACCCCAAGGTCATCGTGGCGGCGACGCTCGACAACCTGAAGGCGGCGGGCTTCCACTGGGCGACCCGTTCCGGTGTCACCGTGGCCATCTCCGACGTCGTGGTCCCCGAGGCCAAGAAGGCGATCGTCGCCGGCTACGAGGCGCAGGACGAGAAGGTCCAGAAGCAGTACGAGCGCGGTCTGATCACCAAGGACGAGCGCACGCAGGAGCTCATCGCGATCTGGACCAAGGCGACCAACGAGGTTGCCGAGGCGATGAACGCGAACTTCCCCAAGACGAACCCCATCTTCATGATGGTTGACTCGGGTGCCCGAGGAAACATGATGCAGATGCGTCAGATCGCCGGTATGCGTGGTCTGGTGTCCAACGCCAAGAACGAGACGATCCCGCGTCCCATCAAGGCGTCCTTCCGTGAGGGCCTCACCGTTCTGGAGTACTTCATCTCCACGCACGGTGCCCGTAAGGGTCTGGCGGACACCGCCCTGCGTACCGCCGACTCGGGTTACCTGACCCGTCGTCTGGTGGACGTCTCGCAGGACGTGATCATTCGCGAGGAGGACTGCGGCACCGACCGCGGCCTCAAGCTGAAGATCGCCGTCAAGGGTGCGGACGGTGTGCTCCGCAAGACGGAGGACGTCGAGACCTCGGTCTACGCCCGCATGCTCGCCGAGGACGTCGTCGTCGACGGCAAGGTCATCGCGCCTGCCAACGTCGACCTCGGTGACGTCCTGATCGACGCCCTGGTGGGCGCCGGCGTCGAGGAGGTCAAGACCCGTTCGGTCCTGACCTGTGAGTCCGCGGTCGGCACCTGTGCCTTCTGCTACGGACGCTCGCTCGCCACCGGCAAGCTGGTCGACATCGGTGAGGCGGTCGGCATCATCGCCGCCCAGTCCATCGGTGAGCCCGGTACCCAGCTGACGATGCGTACCTTCCACACCGGTGGTGTGGCCGGTGACGACATCACCCAGGGTCTGCCCCGAGTCGTCGAGCTCTTCGAAGCCCGTACGCCCAAGGGTGTCGCCCCGATCTCGGAGTCCGCGGGCCGGGTCCGGATCGAGGAGACCGAGAAGACCAAGAAGCTCGTGGTCACGCCGGACGACGGCAGCGACGAGATCCCCTTCCCGATCTCGAAGCGCGCCCGTCTGCTGGTGGGCGAGGGCGACCACGTCGAGGTGGGCCAGAAGCTCACCGTGGGTGCCACCAACCCGCACGACGTGCTGCGGATCCTCGGTCAGCGCGCGGTCCAGGTCCACCTGGTCGGCGAGGTCCAGAAGGTCTACAACTCGCAGGGTGTGTCGATCCACGACAAGCACATCGAGATCATCATCCGGCAGATGCTGCGCCGCGTGACGATCATCGAGTCCGGCGACGCGGAGCTGCTGCCGGGCGAGCTCGTCGAGCGCTCGAAGTTCGAGACCGAGAACCGTCGTGTGGTCACCGAGGGCGGTCACCCCGCCTCCGGCCGTCCGCAGCTGATGGGTATCACCAAGGCCTCGCTGGCGACGGAGTCGTGGCTGTCCGCGGCTTCCTTCCAGGAGACGACCAGGGTCCTGACGGACGCGGCGATCAACGCCAAGTCCGACTCCCTGATCGGCCTCAAGGAGAACGTCATCATCGGTAAGCTCATCCCGGCCGGTACGGGTCTGTCCCGCTACCGCAACATCCGGGTCGAGCCGACCGAGGAGGCCAAGGCCGCGATGTACTCGGCCGTCGGCTACGACGACATCGACTACTCGCCGTTCGGCACGGGCTCCGGCCAGGCCGTTCCGCTGGAGGACTACGACTACGGTCCGTACAACCAGTAAGCGAGTCGCTTGACCGACCGGAGGGCGGTCATCCCGTTTCGTACGGGGTGGCCGCCCTCCGGCGTGTGATACGTCACTGCCGTGCGCCGCACGGAGCCTCCGAGCGGCCCGGCAACCGGCCTCGGAGGCCCTGTACGGGGCTGTGGAGGGCCGCACGGGGGTGCGGTGGCCAGGCGTACGGGTCGGGACAAGCCGGGCACTCGTCCTGGCGTGTCCCGGTGGACAGCATTTGTTTTGACCGGAGTCGACGAGGTAGGTACGCTCAGACCTTGTGCCTGGGGTGTGCCTGGGCTCGTGTGCGTGTCCTCAACCGCATGGCGAGCCCGTCAGTGGCTACCGCAATCTGCGCTCCTTCTGCCTTGCGGCAGAAGCCTGCAGTATTCGACACACCCGACCGCGTGGGTCGGTGACGTTCCAGGTTAGTTTCACGAACGGCACACAGAAACCGGAGAAGTAGTGCCTACGATCCAGCAGCTGGTCCGGAAGGGCCGGCAGGACAAGGTCGAGAAGAACAAGACGCCCGCGCTCGAGGGTTCGCCCCAGCGCCGCGGCGTCTGCACGCGTGTGTTCACGACCACCCCGAAGAAGCCGAACTCGGCACTCCGTAAGGTCGCGCGTGTGCGTCTGACCTCCGGTATCGAGGTCACGGCCTACATCCCGGGTGAGGGACACAACCTGCAGGAGCACTCGATCGTGCTCGTGCGTGGTGGCCGTGTGAAGGACCTGCCGGGTGTTCGTTACAAGATCATCCGCGGCTCGCTCGACACCCAGGGTGTCAAGAACCGCAAGCAGGCCCGCAGCCGCTACGGCGCCAAGAAGGAGAAGTAAGAATGCCTCGTAAGGGCCCCGCCCCGAAGCGCCCGGTCATCATCGACCCGGTCTACAGCTCTCCTCTTGTCACCTCGCTGATCAACAAGATCCTGCTGGACGGCAAGCGTTCCACCGCCGAGCGGATCGTGTACGGCGCCATGGAAGGCCTCCGCGAGAAGACCGGCAACGACCCGGTCATCACGCTGAAGCGCGCGCTTGAGAACGTCAAGCCCTCGCTCGAGGTCAAGTCCCGCCGTGTCGGTGGCGCCACCTACCAGGTGCCGATCGAGGTCAAGCCCGGTCGTGCCTCCACCCTCGCCCTGCGCTGGCTCGTGGGCTACTCCCGCGCCCGCCGTGAGAAGACCATGACCGAGCGCCTCATGAACGAGCTGCTCGACGCCTCCAACGGTCTTGGCGCTGCCGTCAAGAAGCGCGAGGACACCCACAAGATGGCCGAGTCCAACAAGGCCTTCGCGCACTACCGCTGGTAGTCGCTACCCACATCGAGACCGAGAGAAGATTGAGCCTTATGGCCACCACTTCGCTTGACCTGGCCAAGGTCCGCAACATCGGGATCATGGCCCACATCGACGCGGGCAAGACGACCACCACTGAGCGGATCCTGTTCTACACCGGCGTCTCGTACAAGATCGGTGAAGTCCACGACGGCGCTGCCACGATGGACTGGATGGAGCAGGAGCAGGAGCGCGGCATCACGATCACGTCCGCCGCGACGACCTGCCACTGGCCGCTCAATGATGTTGACCACACCATCAACATCATCGACACCCCGGGTCACGTCGACTTCACCGTCGAGGTGGAGCGTTCGCTCCGCGTCCTCGACGGTGCCGTCACCGTGTTCGACGGTGTCGCCGGCGTCGAGCCGCAGTCCGAGACCGTCTGGCGTCAGGCGGACCGCTACGGCGTGCCGCGTATCTGCTTCGTCAACAAGCTCGACCGCACCGGTGCCGAGTTCCACCGCTGCGTCGACATGATCGTCGACCGCCTCGGTGCGGTTCCGCTGGTCATGCAGCTCCCCATCGGTGCCGAGGCCGGCTTCCGTGGCGTCGTCGACCTCGTGTCGATGAAGGCCTTCGTGTGGCCGGAAGAGGCCCTCAAGGGCGAGATGTACGACACGGTCGACATCCCGGACACCCACATCGAGGCAGCCAACGAGTGGCGCGGCAAGCTCCTCGAGGCCGTCTCCGAGAACGACGACCAGATGATGGAGCTGTACCTGGAGGGCGAGGAGCCCACCCAGGAGCAGCTGCACGAGGCGATCCGCCGGATCACCCTCGCATCGAAGGGCGGCGCCGACTCCGTCACCGTCACCCCGGTGTTCTGTGGCACGGCGTTCAAGAACAAGGGTGTCCAGCCCCTGCTCGACGCGGTCGTCCGCTACCTGCCTTCCCCTCTGGACGTCGAGGCCATCGAGGGCCACGACGTCAAGGACCCCGAGGTTGTCGTCAAGCGCAAGCCCTCGGACGACGAGCCGTTCTCCGGCCTGGCGTTCAAGATCGCGAGCGACCCGCACCTCGGCAAGCTCACCTTCGTCCGGATCTACTCCGGTCGCCTCGAGGCCGGCACCGCGGTGCTGAACTCGGTCAAGGGCAAGAAGGAGCGCATCGGCAAGATCTACCGCATGCACGCGAACAAGCGTGAGGAGATCGCGTCGGTGGGCGCCGGTGACATCATCGCCGTCATGGGCCTGAAGCAGACCACCACCGGTGAGACGCTGTGTGACGACAAGAAGCCGGTCATCCTGGAGTCCATGGACTTCCCGGCGCCGGTCATTCAGGTCGCCATCGAGCCCAAGTCCAAGGGTGACCAGGAGAAGCTGGGTGTCGCCATCCAGCGCCTCTCCGAGGAGGACCCGTCCTTCCAGGTGCACTCCGACGAGGAGACCGGCCAGACCATCATCGGTGGTATGGGCGAGCTTCACCTCGAGGTGCTCGTCGACCGCATGAAGCGCGAGTTCCGCGTCGAGGCGAACGTCGGCAAGCCGCAGGTCGCGTACCGCGAGACGATCCGCAAGGCCGTCGAGCGCATCGACTACACGCACAAGAAGCAGACTGGTGGTACCGGCCAGTTCGCGAAGGTGCAGATCGCCCTTGAGCCCATCGAGGGTGGCGACGCGTCCTACGAGTTCGTCAACAAGGTCACCGGTGGCCGCATCCCCCGTGAGTACATCCCCTCGGTGGACGCGGGTGCCCAGGAAGCCATGCAGTTCGGCATCCTGGCCGGCTACGAGATGGTGGGCGTCCGCGTCACCCTTCTCGACGGTGGTTACCACGAGGTCGACTCCTCCGAGCTCGCCTTCAAGATCGCCGGTTCGCAGGCGTTCAAGGAGGGTGCTCGCAAGGCGTCCCCCGTGCTCCTCGAGCCGATGATGGCCGTCGAGGTCACCACGCCCGAGGACTACATGGGCGATGTCATCGGCGACCTCAACTCCCGCCGTGGCCAGATCCAGGCCATGGAGGAGCGCAGCGGCGCTCGCGTCGTGAAGGGCCTCGTGCCCCTCTCGGAGATGTTCGGCTACGTCGGAGACCTCCGCAGCAAGACCTCGGGTCGCGCAAGCTACTCGATGCAGTTCGACTCCTACGCCGAGGTTCCGCGGAACGTCGCCGAGGAGATCATCGCGAAGGCCAAGGGCGAGTAACTCTCCCGAGCTCACGCTTTAGGCTTGTCACCGGAGCCTGGTGGGGCATTCGTCGCAGAGCGCAAGCAATGCGGTGAATGCCCCCGGCCCCGGCATCCCAGCAAAGATCACCTGGCGCCGATGAAGCAAGGCGTACAGAACCACTCCACAGGAGGACCCAGTGGCGAAGGCGAAGTTCGAGCGGACTAAGCCGCACGTCAACATCGGCACCATCGGTCACATTGACCACGGTAAGACGACCCTCACGGCCGCCATTACCAAGGTGCTGCACGACGCGTACCCGGACCTGAACGAGGCCTCGGCCTTCGACCAGATCGACAAGGCTCCCGAGGAGCGCCAGCGCGGTATCACGATCTCGATCGCGCACGTCGAGTACCAGACGGAGTCGCGTCACTACGCGCACGTCGACTGCCCGGGTCACGCGGACTACATCAAGAACATGATCACGGGTGCCGCGCAGATGGACGGCGCCATCCTCGTGGTCGCCGCCACCGACGGCCCGATGCCGCAGACCAAGGAGCACGTGCTCCTGGCCCGCCAGGTCGGCGTTCCGTACATCGTCGTCGCCCTGAACAAGGCTGACATGGTGGACGACGAGGAGATCCTGGAGCTCGTCGAGCTCGAGGTCCGTGAGCTCCTCTCCGAGTACGAGTTCCCGGGCGACGACCTGCCGGTCGTCAAGGTCTCGGCGCTCAAGGCGCTCGAGGGCGACAAGGAGTGGGGCCAGACCGTCCTCGACCTGATGAAGGCCGTCGACGAGAACATCCCGCAGCCCGAGCGTGACGTCGACAAGCCGTTCCTGATGCCGATCGAGGACGTCTTCACGATCACCGGTCGTGGCACCGTCGTCACCGGTCGTATCGAGCGTGGCATCCTCAAGGTCAACGAGACCGTCGACATCGTCGGTATCAAGACCGAGAAGACCACCACCACGGTCACCGGCATCGAGATGTTCCGCAAGCTGCTCGACGAGGGCCAGGCCGGTGAGAACGTCGGTCTGCTCCTCCGTGGCATCAAGCGCGAGGACGTCGAGCGCGGCCAGGTCATCATCAAGCCCGGTTCGGTCACGCCGCACACCGAGTTCGAGGCCCAGGCCTACATCCTGTCGAAGGACGAGGGTGGCCGTCACACCCCCTTCTTCAACAACTACCGCCCGCAGTTCTACTTCCGTACCACGGACGTGACGGGCGTTGTGACCCTTCCCGAGGGCACCGAGATGGTCATGCCGGGCGACAACACCGTCATGAACGTCTCGCTGATCCAGCCCGTCGCCATGGAAGAGGGCCTGAAGTTCGCCATCCGTGAGGGTGGCCGGACCGTGGGCGCCGGCCAGGTCACCAAGATCGTCAAGTAATTACCTGACTGTCTGACCTGGTTGCTCCGCACAGAGCACCGAGAAGGGCCCCGGCCCGCCGCGCAAGCGGTGGACCGGGGCCCTTCGTCATGTGTACGGGCGGGGCCCGGGGGCTTGTGCGGCCCCGACCCGCCGCACGGCCCCTCCCTCAGGGGCGCCAGAGCCAGGGCAGGGCGTCGGGCCCCAGGGCCACCACCGTCGCCCGGCCGTCCTGCCCGACGTGCAGGACCGGCCCGTCCAGCGCCACCGGACCGCGCCGCCGTACGAGAAGCCCGCCCGGCGTACGGAGCTGGAGGAGGCCCTTGGCGGTACGGCCGAGCAGCACCGGGGCGCCCGGCGTCCCGGCGGCGGCCACCGGGCCGTACCCGTCGAAGCCAGCCCGGTCCCGGATCAGCCGCCCGTATCCGTCGATGCCGGTCTCGTCCGCCGTCTCCCCG
The DNA here is from genome assembly GCF_045162475.1 of Streptomyces sp. NBC_00984. Taxonomy (NCBI): domain Bacteria; kingdom Bacillati; phylum Actinomycetota; class Actinomycetes; order Kitasatosporales; family Streptomycetaceae; genus Streptomyces; species Streptomyces sp. NBC_00984. The sequence goes on along the minus strand of NZ_CP108734.1, from coordinate 3,723,240 downwards.
GTCCGTACGGTCGTCAGGGCGGCCTTCGCCGCCGCGCGGTAGAACAGCTCGATGCTCCCGTCCGGTCCCGGCAGCGCCGCCGGACCGTCCCCGGGCACCGGCACCCCGGTGATCTGGGTGCGCGCGGTCAGCGCGTCGCCGGGCGTGTCCTGCGTCCAGTGATGCACCGCGAAATGGCCTGCCGCGAAGACATGGACACAGCCCTCGGCGTCCACCACGGCACTCAGCCCGTCCTGGATCTCGCCGCCGCCCATGTCCAGCCACCCGCTCCACCGGCCGGCCGTGTCCCGTACCCGGGTACTGACGCCCTTCTCCGCGTTCCGCACGAAGAGATGCACCCGCCCGTCGGGCGCGGCGACCGCGACCGGGACACCGATCCGGCGCCCGCCGTCGTGGTCGCGCACCGGGTTCCCCAGCCCCTGCCAGGCGCGGAAGGCGCCGCCGGGGGAGCGCTGCTCCAGCGCGACGATCTCGCGTTCGTTGTCCGCGCCGTGCCCGCTGAGCGCCGAGAACCGCAGCCCGAAGAGCAGATGGCGACCGTCCGGCAGCGTCGCGCTGCCCAGGACCGGGGCGAGCGGGCCGCCGCCGAGGTCGTCCGGCGCGTCCCACTCCCCGCTGCCCGGTGCGCTCTCGCGCCGGCGCACCGCCCGCAGGCCCAGCACCCCGTACGTGACGAGCCGGCCGTCCGGTTCGGCGGCGACGGCGGGCCGGGGGCCCGGGTAGCGGTAGTGGGTGGACCGTACCCAGCCCTTCCGGTTGGTCAGCGGACGGTTGCCGCCCACGCCGTAGTCCCCGCAGCCCGCCGGGTTGCCGCACCGCCAGTCGGCCGAGCCACCGTACGGCACCAGGTGCGAGGCCTTCTCGGCCAGCACGGCGGGCGGCAGGTTCTTCGGCCAGTGCCGGTTGTAGTAGCCCCGGAACGCCGTGGTGGCGAAGCTCGGCACCTCGCCGCCGCTCGTGGTGGTCCCTGCCACCCACCGGATCAGCGACGCCCAGGTGAACAGCGCGGTGGCGGTGTGGTCGGGATGGTCGGAGTAGCCCCGCTGCTCGCTGTCCCGGCGGCGGACCGCCTCGCTGCTGTGCTGGATGTCGGGGTCCGGGTCCATGGTGTGCAGGATGCTCGGCCGGTACCGGTCGAACAGCCCGACCAGGACGTCGATCAGCCCGTCGTACGTGTACGAACCCGCCTTCTTCAGCGGGGAGCCCTCGGCGACGACGGTCGGCAGGACCAGGCGACGGTCCTGCCAGAGGCTGGGCAGTCCGAGACGCCCGTACGAGGTGTGCATGGCGGTGTTGATGAAGATCAGCTCGACCCTGCGGCCCCGGTATCGGAGGGTGTTGATCTCGGCGCGGTGGCCGCCGTGCAGCTCGAGGACGGACTTGTGCCACGGGGTGAACCTGCCGAGGCCGAGCAGGGTCGCGTACGCCTGGCGGAGCCCCTGGTGACGCGCGGAGGAGTACGCGGCCTTGTCCGGCGCGGGCAGCGGGCGGCCCGGCGCGCGATTGATGCCCGTGGCCTCGCCGCCGGTCAGATAGACGCAGACCAGCGGGGTCCCGGCGTCGAGGGCCTGCTGGGTGTCCGGGTTCATGAAGTACAGGTCGTCGTCCGGGTGGGCGAGGATCTGCATCATCTGGGCCGGGTGCGAGGTGCTGATCGGCAGTCCGGGCATCGGGTCCGCGGCGGGATCGCGGCGGCGGGGCGGCGAGGGCGCCGTGCAGGCGGTGAGGGCCGCCAGGCCGGTCGTGCCGGCCGCCGCCATCACAGTGCGCCGCGGCACTCCCGACCGGGATGCGCGCAACGAGGGTCGATCCGTCACACCGTGCTCCGTCCACTTCCCCCGCAGCGGGCGGCTGTGCGGCCCTGTGCCGCGTGCCGAATCCGTGCAGGTCGCGGCGGGGGGCGAGCCGCTGCTGCGGGGGGAGAGACGGAGATTCTCCGGGGTGGGTTGCCTGGGTATCCACGGGTGTGACCCGAACAGCTCAACTCGCGGGTGTACGCACCATGAACACGTCGACCGGGTCCTGCCGCTCCTCGGTGAACCCGTGCCGTTCGTAGAGCGCGCGGGCGGCGCTGCCCTGCAGCACGTCCAGCCGTACGGTCGCGCCCTCCTCGTCGGCCCGCGCGAGCAGCGAGCGGAGCACCGCGGTGCCGATGCCGCTTCCCTGGAGGGCGGTGGAGAGATAGAAGTTCTCCAGCCACAGCCCGCCCTCGACAGGGCGCAGGGTGACGCAGCCCGCGAGCTCCCCGTCCGCGACGACGACCGAGGTGTGCTCCGGCGCGTAGTTGTCCCGCAGCCGCTGTCGTACGCGGTGCTCGTCGTAGCGCCCGAGCCGCTCCAGGTCGGGGCGCATCACGGTGGCCCTGAGCTCGGCGATCGTCTCGACGTCCTCGGGCCGGGCGGGGCGCAGGGTCCAGGCCGCGGTGGTGCGTACGGGCATGGCCGGAGTGTGTCAGAGGGCGAACGCGGGGGCCGAGGCCGGGCACTGACCGGGCAAGCTCAGGATCTGCGGAGAAGTCCCTCGGGGCCCGTCAACCAGCGCAGGTGGTCGACCAGCCTGCCGACCGCTCGTGAGTCGCGCAGGACGACACCGATCTCGACGTTGCGGCTGAGGCCGCGACTTGTGAGGTTCGCGCTGCCCAACAGTGCCGTGTGGCGGTCTGCGGCGATGACCTTGGCGTGAAGACTCGTGTGATCGGCGCCGCCTGCCCGGTGCCAGATCCGGACTTGTTCTCCGAGCGGACCGAAGGCGCGTGCTGCCGCAGTCGATTCTTCCAGGAGCAGATCGATGCGGACGTTCCACTCGGAGGCTGCGTGGAGTTCCGCCACGATCTCAGTGATGCCGTAGGCCGCGAAGCTTGCTATGAGCAGGGATTCGCGGGCGGAACGTATGACGTCGACGGCGATGCCGCTTGTCAGGCGGACCGGGATCGCCGGGCTTGTCGGACCGCTCACCACGAGCTCAGCAGGTGGGTCCATGCCTTCCTCGGCTGCGGCTGCCGTGGCCAGGGAAAGAGCGAGAGCTGACCCGGGCAGTTGAGATGACTCGTCCCGCCATGCCTTGCGGAGCGTGCTCAACCGGACCGAGAGGCCGGCTGCCGGATGGTTGGCGGACCATCGGTCGAGCAGTGGGCTGTCCGGTCCCTCAGCCGCGTTGAGGTGATGCAGGAGATTGGCCAGCCGCTCGGCCGGGAGGCGTCGGCCGAGGGCTGCGAGAAGTGCCGGCAGCCGGCCAGTCATGACAGGAACGCACCGAGATCGCCGGCCAGTGTCTCGACGAGCAGCGCACGGTCCAGGTAGTGATTGCCACGCTCGCACGAGGTCTCGGCGGCGTTCCTGGTCGTGGTGCCGGAGGACTCCGACGAGTGGGTGCAGGCGACCCACGAGGGGCTGCTGCTGAGGCACGCCGCCTACTGGGCGTGTTTCCACGACCACGAAAACGTGGATCGGCCCAAGGAGAGCAGCTTGACCGTCTCGGTGCCGAAGGCCAATCTGCTCACCACGGAGACCTTGCACGGTCTCTTCGGCCCTGAGTTCCGAGAGAAGCTGGGGGTGTCATGATCGCGATCTCCGATGCGGAGTTCAGCCAGGTGAACGACCTGGCCACGTCCTCTCTGCTGCGCTGTCTGCGAGGCCGTGGCTGGTCACCCTTCAGGGACTACGGCCGTGGGCAGCTCTGGGTGCTGGACGCCCCGGGGGAGTCCGGCGAACCGTACGAGGTGATGGTGCCGCTGGACCGCGGCCCCCGCGACTACGCGGACCGCGTCGCCGATCTGGTGGAGACCCTGTCCGTGGTGGAAGCCCGGCTGCCCGCCGACGTACTGCGTGAGATGGCGCTCCCTTCCGCCGACTGGCAGTTCCTCCGGCTCACCCCGCCGGGACCGTCCGGAACCGCTCCGCTGGTGGAGCTGGTCCCCGCCCTGGCCGGCCTGAGGGATCTGATGACATCGGCCGCGGCCGCGGTGGCGGCGCCGGAGCCCCAGCCGGTGCAGCCCTGCCAACAAGCCGCAGCTGGTCAAGGACCATGTCGCCTCGGTGCGGCTGGACCAGACCCGGGTGGGCAGCTATGTCGTCGCCGTGCACACCCCGCTGCCCGAGGCCCCCGCTCAGGCGTTCCTCTTCGACCACGGCTCCCGCGCGGAACCGTTCGCGAGGAGGGTCACCCGGGGTCTTTACGCGGCGCTGATCTGCAGGGAAGCAGCGAATCTCACCCTTCAGCGCGACGAGCTGGCCGATTTCTCACGGTTCACCCCCGGTGGTCTGTCGGCGAATCTCTGCGAGGCCCTGGTCAAGATCGGCGGTGACGAAGGGCCGGGGTTCTCACTCGACTTCACCTGGTCGGCGGATCTGCCGGTGGAGCAGGCAACCGAGCGCATCCGGCTCACCTCCCCTCAGCTGGCAGCCCTGGACGCCGGGGCCAAGGACCTGCGGGCCCGGCTGGGGCACACGGACATGACATTGCTGGGGTCGGTGGTCCGCCTGCACCGTGAGCTTCCGTACGGGCCGGGCGCGGTCACCATCGCCGGGTACTTCGACGACCGGGACGGCCGCAGGGCGCGCAGGGTCAGGATGTCCCTGGACGAGCGCGACTACGGCAAGGCGGCCGAGGCTCACCGCCGGGGCGACGAGGTCATGGTGCGGGGTGACGTCACGGCCCAGAGCGGGGTCGCGGGTATGGAGAACATCGTTTCGTTCACGGTGCGCCATGTGTCCGAATGAGACAGCCGGCGCGGTTCGTTCCGTTCTCGTTGTCCGACCTCGCCCGTACGCTGGACCGACAGGGGGGATCCTCCCCGCCCGGGAGCTCAGAGGATGTCGATGGGGGCGTGCGGCTCTAGGGTGGCGGCGAGGACCAGAGGGGACCGACCATGGCAACCGTGCACGACGTAGCCGCGTACATCCTGGTGAAGGCCGCACCGATGTCGGCCATGAAGCTGCAGAAGCTCTGCTATTTCTCCTACGGCTATCACCTGGCCTGGGAGGACCGCCCGCTGTTTGCCGAGCGTTTCGAGGCGTGGGCCAACGGGCCTGTCGCGCCGGAGCTGTACAGCAAGCACCGCGGCCGCTTCGAGCTGAAGCGCGGGGACATCGAGGGTGACCCGGCGGAGCTGGACGACCAGGAGCGGGAATCGGTCGACATCGTGCTGGAGAACATGCGCGTGTACTCCGCACATGAGCTGTCGGAGATGACCCATCGGACCGGCCCGTGGGTCGAAGCCCGCGGCCGGGCCCAGGCGCCGGATCTGGTGCGGAGCAACGAGCCGTTGCTCGATGAGGACATCGCCGACTTCTTCGGCGCGCTGGCCGAGCACGAGGAGCACAACGGCTGATGCCCAAGGGGGGACGGGCCAAGAAGAAGTTGGCGCTCCCGCCCAGCGGGGCGGTGCGAGAGAAGCGGATCGGTGGTGTCCGGTTACTTCTGTCGGGCGCGGCCGCCTCGGACGACCGGGTGTGTTGGCGGTTCACCCACGTCGACCACGGCGGTCCCTGGGGGTTCGACCGCATGGATTCGGCCACGTTGTGTGAGGTGCTGACCAAGCTTCGGGACTGCGAGACGATGACTCTCAGTGAGTTACGTAGGACTGGTGACTTCTTCAAGGAGTACGAACTGCCCGGCGGCCTGTGCAAGGAGGCCGTGGCGCGGCTGGCTGCGATCGGCTTCGGTGACGCGACGAAGATCCAGCGTCTACGGTTCACTGGCACGCAGCGGTTGTATGGATTCCTGACCGACAACATCTTCCACGTGTTGTGGTGGGATCCCCTCCACGAGGTGTATCCGTCGAAGCTCAAGCACACCTGACCGGTCCGTCTGTCCGAGAGGGAGCCGCAGGTGCCCGAATTCAATCCGACGCCGGTCCCGTCGGCCGCAGCTGTGCGCAAGCTGCTGCACGCCCTGGCTCAGGGAGTGCGGCACGACACAGGCCTGGCGCAGGTGTTGATCGACGAGCCCTGGCCCCTGGGCGCGGTGCTCGATCGCGCCGCCGAGCTCGAACTGATCCGGCGCCGCCATCTGACGGACGCGGGCCGGTTGCTGCTCGGAGACGCCGTAGGAAGGCCGGCCAGGGCACAGCGGGGTCCTGCCAACCCGCCTTCTACCGGCCGGTGTTGTTGTGGCTCATGTGTGGCCACCGGACTGTACGACAGTGATGCCCCCTACTACCCTGTGTCGCTCAGGGAGGGGCGCTGAGATCTAGTACCGCCGGTTCCGTCGGGACCGGCCGACCGGGTCTCCTTCACAAGAGCCCGGGGGCAGGGCGGCACCGTGGGTGCCGTCCGTGAATCAACTTCCGCGTGACCGGCGACGGTCGGGCCGGGAGGAAAGTAAAGGTAGATGGTCAGCGCCTCCCCTCACCTTTATCTCCGGTCCGTTCCGGAACCGCGCTCCGCACGCACGGCTGAGCGTGCTGTCCGCCAGTCCGCTGATGCGCGAGCGCGCGGCCTGCCGCCCATAGTTACGTTGGGGCATCTGGCGCACCTGACCGGAATCCCGTACCGGAGTCTTCGCCACGTGGTCGAGCGTCGCGGCGCCCGCTACCAGCCGGTTCACCTGCCGGGCAAGGCCGACCGGGGTCCCCGGAAACTACTGGTTCCCGATCTGGAACTCATGACCGCTCAGCGGTGGCTCCTGCACGAGTTGCTCGGCCGGCTGCCCGTGCACCGGGACGCTTTCGCCTACGTCAAGGGACGTTCGGTGGTCGACTGTGCCCGTCGGCATCTCGGTGCGCAGTGGCTGATCAAGATCGACATCAGTGATTTCTTCGGTTCGGTCGGCGAGCGCCGTGTCCACCAGGTGTTCCGCGCCCAGGGGTATCAGCCACTGGTGGCTTACGAACTGTCACGGCTCTGCACCTGGGACGACCGGCGTGACGAGGTCGACCCGGTGCGCAAGGGCCGCTACCCGAAGATCACCGCCTATCAGGGCGGCTGGGGAGGGTCGCTCCCGCAGGGGGCGCCTACCAGCGGGGTGCTCGCGAATCTTGTGGTCCGAGCCATGGACGAGCGTCTGTCGGGCATCGCGGCCCGCCGCGGCCTCGTCTACACCCGCTACTCGGACGACATGGTCTTCTCCGCAGGCACCCCTTTCTCCCGGCCGTCGGCCGTCTCCGCGCTCAGGGAGCTCAGCCACGCCGTGCAGGCGTACCGATTCACCGTCAACGCCCGCAAGACCCGGATCGTGCCGCCGGGCGCCCGCCGGTCGGTGCTCGGGCTTCTGGTCGACGGTGACACCCCGCGCCTCGCTCCCGACTTCAAGTCCCGGGTCCTGAGCCATCTGTACGGCATCGAGAAGTTCGGGCTCCGCGCCCACCAGCAGCACCGTGACTTCGCATCTCTCGCAGGCCTGGTGCACCACGTCGACGGCCTCATCGCCTACGCGCTCGGCACGGAGGCCGCGTGGGCCGAGCCGGTGCGGGAGCGGTGGCGGTCGATCCTGGACGCGCAGGGCCGGCCGCTCGGCTGAGAGCGGTACCGCAGCGCGGCGTCAGCGTTTGTCGTTGAGGGCGGAGCGGCCGACGGTCGTCAGGCCGCGCTGCGCGGGGCTGCCATGCCGCACCTCCCAGGGCGGGCACCCTGGGAGGTGATTCCGGCACATCGGGTACAGCTACTCCGTTGACGATGTCGCCTTGCCGGACGGAACCGGCCTGTCAGTGAAGATGGTCAGGTGCCACGTGCCGTCCACCCTCACCACGCTGAATGAGTCCTGTGCTGTCTTGCCGGATTTCTCTTTCGCTGTCAGCTTTGCCGATCCGGCATCCGGCCCCATGTCGAGGTCAATTTGAATCTCCGTGATCGAGAGTCCTCGACCACCCTTGTCGGCGAGGATCCGACCGGCTTCCCGGCGAGCCCGGGAGTCGTCAGGAACGCCGCCCACTTCGATCAGATCATCCGCGTTGCGTGAATTCAAGGCATCCACATAGGACTCGACTGTGTTGCGCGCGCCTTTCTTGCCCTGACTGGATGTGGGCGGCGAGCCCGATCGCGGCGAGGGAGAGGCCGCGGTGCTGGGCGAGGTGGTTGCCGATGACGGTGAAGCCTGCGGCATGCCGGAAGTTGATGTGGATGACACCGGACGACGGTGTGGCGTCTCCGGGTACGTGGGACGGGGCGCACGGGGGCGCGGTAATCTGCGGGGTATCCATCGGGAAGCGTCTTCTTCCTCGGTGGTCAGGCCCCCGGTTGAGAGTGCGAATCTCGGTCGGGGGCCGTCGCGTGTCTGGAGTTGTCGCGGCGAGCATATGCCAGCCAACCCGTATGAAATCCAGCCCAGTTGCCCCATGTCACCCGAGTGAGTGACGGGGTCGGGTTTGGGTGGGGAGGGTATTTTCTCCAGGTTCTTTAAAGCTTTATGCGTCGTGGAACGCGAGGACGTGGCTCACCGGGTCGTGGGTTTCCGCGACCCGGTGGAGCGGTCGCGGTACGAGGTCGAGTTCGGCCCAGATCGTCTTGCGCGGGACGGGCCCGACATCGATGCCCCACCGGTCGGCGAGTGCCTCGACGATCAGCAGGCCGCGCCCGGATTCCGAGTCGTCGGCGGGGGCGGACGTGGTACCGGGCGTGGGAGGCAGCTGCTCGCCCCGGGTGTCGGTCACCTCGATCCGCAGGAGCTCGTCGCGGTGGGCGGTGAGGCCGAGTTGGAAGTCCCGCCCGGGTACGCGGCCGTGGGCGGCGGCGTTGGTGGCCAGCTCGGCGACGATGTGCGCGGCCGGTTCGCAGACGATCCCCCAGTTGCCCAGATGCGCCGTGGCGAGGAGACGGGCGAGCCGCGCGCCTCGGCGGGTGGGGGAGAGCAACACGGTGAACTGTCGGGTGGGAGCGGAATGTTCGGTTCGGGTGATGTGTTGGTTCACGTCACTCAGCGTGGCCGTGCCTGCGTACCGTGAACAGCAACGAGCCCCTTACGTACGGCGATTGTCCCGTGCTTGTCCAGTGCTGTCCCGGCTGTCCGGGGTGACGTGCTGGGGACACCAGGGGTTGGGCCAAGAACGGCAAGCGCGTCGGAAGTGGGGCACGGATGAGCGTGGATGAGACCGGTACGGAGCGCGGCGACGCCGGGGCGGACGAGCCGGGCTGGGACGTCGATCCCGATGACGAGTCGGGGGTGGCGGTGGTCGCGGCAGTGGGCCGCCAGATCAAGGCGTGGCGGGAGGCGGCGGGGCTGCGGGCCGGCGAGTTCGGGTCCGCGATCGGGTACGGGGAGGACCTGGTCTACAAGGTGGAGGGCGGCCGTCGAATCCCCCGGCCGGAGTTCCTGGACAGGGCGGACCGGGTGCTCGGCGCGGGCGGGAAGCTCGCGGCGATGAAGCAGGACGTGGCGGAGGTCCGGTACCCGAAGAAGGTACGGGATCTGGCGGGCGTGGAAGCGAAGTCGGTCGAGATTGCGGCCTACGTGGCGCACGGCCTGCATGGGCTGTTGCAGACTCCGGGCCACGCGCGGGCGCTGTTCGAGGCTCGGCAGCCCTCGTACTCGCAGGACGAGGTGGAACGGATGGTAGCCGCGCGCATGGCGCGGCAGTCGATCTTCGAGCGGTCGCCCGGACCTGCTCTCAGTTTCGTCCAAGAAGAGTCGGCACTCAGGCGGCCCATCGGAGGCACAATGGAGTGGCGGCGACAACTCGAACGTCTGCTGGAGATCGGACAGTTGCGCAATGTCACCCTCCAGGTGATGCCTACGTGCCGCGAGGCGCATCCCGGCATGGACGGGGACATCGAAGTGCTGAAGTTCAAGGACGGTTCGGCGGTGGGGCGTTCGCACGGGGCGTTCAATGGGCGCCGGGTGACCGACGCGAAGCAACTCCGTATCCTTGAACTGCGGTATGGCATCATCCGGGCCGAGGCTCTCACGCCCCGGGAGACTCTGGCCCTCATCGAGCAAGTGCTGGGAGAGACATGATCCGCAGGACTTCCACGCAGGACGTTTCTGAGCTGGCCTGGTTCAAGAGCAGCTACAGCAGCAACGGCAACGAAGGTGACTGCGTCGAGGTCGCGTCCACCCCGGGCGCGGTGCTCGTGCGCGACTCCAAGAACGCGCAGGGGGCCCGGCTCGCTTTCGCCTCAGGTGCGTGGGCGGGCTTCGTCTCGTACGCCGCCGGGCACTGATCCCACACGCACTCGCGCCTCCGAGCCCGGTTGATGCCGGACCGGGGGCGCGCCGCTGTCAGAAGATCCTGTCCTGGATGCCGTCCTCCGCCCTGGGGCGGAGGGGTCGGTACGGGAAGGAACGCCGACCAATCCGTCAGAGGGCGAACGCCGGGTCTCCGGCCGACCGGAGAGCGGACGGTTCCACCCGGGCCAACGTGGCTTCCGGGATGCCGCGCAGGATCTCCGCCCCGATCTCCGCAAGCCGGTGCCCGTCGGGCGGCGTGGCGCCCAGGCCGATCACGTATCCCGCCAGGCCGTCGGCGGTGAGCGGGCGCGGCCAGATACGGGAGTCCGGGGCGCCCGCCTCCGCGAGGGCGGCGGCCAGGGCGAGTAGGCGGCCGCGCAGCCGCCCCTCGTCGGGGCCGGGCCGTACGGAGGCGAGGGCCCAGGCAGTGTGCTGCGTGTGCAGCGGCGGCGGGGTGCGGAGCAGGGTGTGCTGCGGTACGGGGCCGGTGTCGTCGGCGGACTCCAGGATCTCCCAGGCGCGGAATAGCTCCTCGGTGAGGAGGTCGCGGCCGGCCGGGGAGACCTGTGCGGTGCAGGAGCGGACGGGGGCGGTCGGGGTCAGCACGGTGACGGGGAGCCCACCGGTCCCGGCGGCCGTGCCGGGGTCGACCGCGCGGTCCCAGTCCCAGGTGGCCCAGGTCGCGAAGAACTTGCTGAGCAGGGGGAGCGGTGGCAGGTCGCCCGACTCGTGGGCGGTACGGGCCGCGAGTACGGACCAGGCGAGGCCGGGCAGCCCGCCGCACGGGGCGGAGTCCAGGCCGCGCGCCCGCGCCCATGCCTTCACCGTGCGGGCGAGCCGGGTGAACGCCGCCCGGTGCGGGTCCGCCGCCACGAGCACGGCATCCGCGTCGCTCACCGCGCTGAGCGCCGTGGCCGCCGCCTCGCCCAGCTCGGCGCGCCGGGCCACCGCCTCGGCCGGGGGGAGGGCGCCCGTCGCCACGGTCACCAGGTCCACCCCGAGCCCGCCGAGCGAGAAGCGCAGCCCCGGTACGCGGGCACCCGTCACCTCGCGCAGGCCGACGGCGTCCGGCAGGGCCGCGGCCAGCCGCTCCCGTACCCCCGGCGGATCCACGGCACCGGGCAGCGCCGCGACCAGGTCCACGTCCGCGCCGGGCAGCGCACAGCCCATCCGCCGCGAGCCGGCCAGGTGGACGCGCCCTTCGGGCAGGGCGGCGGCCACCCGGCGCACGGCATCGGCCGCGCACGCCTCCTCCGCGGCGTCCGTACGGACCTCCTCCGCAGCGTCGGCGGCCAGCTCCACCCGCACCCCGAAGTGGTCCGAGACGTACAGCCCGTCCGGCGTCGGCACGTCGCCCAGCAGCACCGCCGAGACGGGCCGCAGCCGCTCCGAGCGGACCAGCACCCGGTCCAGCCGGGACACCCGCCCGGTCAGGGAGGAGACGGCGGCCAGCGGGTTGACCGACGGGTCGAAGGTGGGCGTCCGGTCGTCCGCGCCGTGCACCCGGCTCCAGGCGTCCGTCATCCCCAGCCGGTCCTGTGGGGTGTCCCCGCCGTCGTTGAAGTCGCCGAGCAGCGCCACATCGCCCTCGACCGCCGCCAACCCCGTTGCCAGATCGGTCAGTTCGGCATCGCGTCGACCGGAGCCGTTCGCCGAGTGGTCGCTGCTGAGATGGGTGACGGCGACCGTGACCGGTCCTTCCGCGGTCTCCACGACGACGGCCGCGACCGCCTTGTGCGGGCCGAGAGCGTGCAGACCCGCCTCGCGCACCGGGACCCTGCTGAGCAGCAGCAGACCGCAGTCGGCGACATCCCGGCCGGCCGGGTCGGCCCAGAGCGTGTAGCCCCCGCGGACCCAGGGCGCCGCCAACAGCAGCGCGAGCAGGGCGGGTTCGGCCTCCTGGAGCGCGATGACATCGGCGTCCGCGGCGCGCAGGGCGTCGAGCAGGAGCGGCCGGCGCCGGGCGGTGTCGATGCGGTCGCTGTCGTAGCGGTCCCAGAGGGTGTTCCAGGTCAGCAGTGTCAGGGGGCCGGAGGCCGGGGCGGGCGCCGGTGCGTCCTCGGGCACGGGCGTCCAGGCGGCATCGGACACCGAGAACGCGTGCGGCGTGCGGGAGACGAAGTACGGGGACGGCAGCCGGCGCGGGGCGCGCACCCGCCCGGCGTCCGTCGCGTCGATCCGGTCCACGCCCGAGGACCGGTCCCACACCAGCTCACCGTCCGCCTCGAAGAACAGCACCCGGTGCCAGGGGATGTCCCCGCCGGGCGTGAAGCGGGGCAGCGGCACCCGCTTGGGCACGGTCCCGCGCTGCGCCACGCCCAGTACGAAGCGCGCCGGATCGAACCGGGCGTCCCAGCGGACCCGGTGGTAGATCTCCTCGCTGGTACGCATTCAGGGCCTTCCGTCTGGATCATGCCGGGCTCGCGTGCCCCGGTGCCACGCCTCGCGGCGTTGTCGTCACTCGCCATGGCTCCTTCCCCAAGCTCTCGACTCCGCTCGAGCAGGGGAGACCCCATCGACTCCCTCCTCCGCCTTGCGATTCACGGCACCGGACCCCGCTCCCTGATCCGGCCTGATCCAGACGGAAGGCCCTACGCCCTGTCCTCCACGGTTCCGCTCGCGCCGATGTACCAGGTGCGGTGCGCCTGGCCGGGGTACGGGGGCACGAATCTGTGCAGCTGCGAGGTCAGTACCTCGGCCGGCACGGGGTGGCTGCGACGTCCGTTGCGGCGGATCAGCTCCGCCTCGCCGACCAGGGCCACGGCGTGGGTGAGCAGCGCGTCCCTGCGCCGGGCGACCGCGTGCACCAGGGAGCGCTGGTGCGCGTTGAGCGAGGTGGCGTCCCAGACGACCGTGGAGCCCGCCGTGAGCGCCGCGTCCAGCCGGTCGAGCCCCTCGCGCAGCACGTCCCCGTTGGCCTTCTGATCGGCGCGCGAACCCCGGGCCAGGCGCAGATCGTCGAGTGAGAGGTAGGTGTCGACGCCGGGCAGCGCACGCCCGAAGGTGCTCTTGCCGCTGCCGGACGGGCCGACCAGATGGACCAGGCGCGGGAAGTCCCCGGCCCGCCAGCGCCAGGTCGCGGCGACCGCCTCCTCGGCGGTGGTGACCCGGCCCAGGGCATACGCCTCACGGGCCTGCGCCCAGCAGCGGTCGGCGCTCTCCGGGTCCAGCCCCGCGAAGGCCTCCCGCAGCCCGGCCGGTTCCGCCAGGCCCTCCGCGTGCAGCGCCGACCACTCCACCTGCTCGCGCGCCCCGGTGGTGTCCGCCACCGTGGCGGCCAGCGCGTGCAGCAGTGGCAGATCGGCGGCGAACGACATCCGGACCAGCCCGGTGCGGCGCTCCTCGTCCGGGTACGGGCGGTGCAGCGCGGGGTGCAGTCCGACGAGGTCCGCGACGCGGCGGGCGAGCGGCATCCCCAGCGCCGGTACCAGCGCGGGCACGAGTCCGGTGCGGCGGGAACGGTGCAGCAGCGCGGCGAGCACCCCGGTCAGCCGGTCCTCGCCCGTCCGGCCCAGTGCGTCGAGGGCGTCGCCCATCGCGCGGGCGGCCCCGGCGTCTCCCGCGTCCGTGCCCGTGGCGGTGGCCAGGGCCGCCGCGTCGACCGGCGCTCCGGACCGTACGGCCCACAGGGCGGCGGCCGGGCCGAGCCCGTTCTCCACGACGGCGGCGTGCATCCAGTGCGTATCGGTCTGCACGTGGCCTGGCCGCACCCACTTGGCCACCAGGCGCCCGAAGTCCGGTGCGCCGAAGCCGTCCACGGGCCGGACGACGTACCCCTCCTGCCGTCCGGTGTCGGGCTTCAGCGCCCGCAGCAGCTTCTCGGCACGGGCGTCGAGGACGCCGCGCCACAGCACGGGCGGCACCGGTATCCCCAGTCCCCGCAGGAACGCCACGGTCCGGTCCCAGCCCAGGCAGCGCTCCCCGTCCCAGACGGAGAAGCCGTAGAAGAAGCTCTCCAGGCCGTCGTACGGGATCGAGTGGCGCGCGAACATGTTCTCGCCGCAGACCCGCCACCCGTCGGGGATACGCGCCCCGACCCGCCCCTGGAGCGCCTTCACCCAGCCCCGCGAGGGGTGGTGCGCGGAGTCGAGGGAGCGGGCGTGGAGCCCGTCGGCGTAGAGCGTGGTGTTCTCGCCGTCCAGCTTCTCGGTGACGACGACCTCGCGGCCGGTCAGCGCGGAGAGGTCCGCGATCCGTACGTCGTCCGAGGTGGCTCCGGGGGACCAGGGCAGATGCGCGGTGCGCGGATAGTGCGTACGCATGATCGATGCCCCTGGTGACGACGGTTTGCCCGGCCGGTCACTGTAGGGGCGGGGCCGTACGACACTCGACCGAATTACGATGAGCGGCGCCCGGCACGGCTCCCGCTGCGCGCCCGCGTTTGACCGAGCGAGCACGGGGGGTAAGATCCTCCGCCCGATTGGCCAGGCTCACGCCCCGTATGGCACACTGACCAGGTTGCTCGGCTGAGTGTCAATGCTGCGCGCCTCCCGCCGGGAGGACCGGAAGCGAGTCCCACAGTACTCGTCGATCCCTCGCGGGTCGGACGTACGGGAATCTTCCGGGAAGCGTCAGTGGGGCACCGGCCAGGCGCCCGGTGGGTGTTTCGCCCCCGGTCCTGCGGTCCTCGGGCCCGCACCCCCTTGGTTGGGAAATCCTTCGGGAGATCTGCGTAGAGGGGATGCGACACGCCCGACCGCGTGGGTCGGAGGTGGAGTCAGGAGAGCCCCCGGGTTCCAGAGCGTTACGAGAGACAGGACTACTAGTAGCCATGGCGGGACAGAAGATCCGCATCCGGCTCAAGGCCTACGACCACGAGGTCATCGACTCCTCGGCGAAGAAGATCGTCGAGACGGTGACCCGCACTGGTGCGTCGGTCGCAGGCCCGGTGCCGCTGCCCACTGAGAAGAACGTGTACTGCGTCATCAAGTCGCCGCACAAGTACAAGGACTCGCGCGAGCACTTCGAGATGCGCACGCACAAGCGCCTCATCGACATCCTCGACCCCACGCCGAAGACGGTTGACTCGCTGATGCGTCTCGACCTGCCGGCCGGCGTCGACATCGAGATCAAGCTCTGAGGTGACGCGCGAGATGGCTAAGAACATTAAGGGCGTCCTGGGCGAGAAGCTCGGCATGACCCAGGTCTGGGACGAGAACAACCGGGTCGTCCCGGTGACCGTCGTCAAGGCCGGGCCCTGCGTCGTCACCCAGGTCCGCACGAACGACAACGACGGCTACGAGGCAGTCCAGATCGCCTTCGGCGAGATCGACCCCCGCAAGGTGAACAAGCCCCTCAAGGGCCACTTCGCCAAGGCCGACGTGACCCCGCGCCGCCACCTGGTGGAGCTCCGCACCCCTGACGCCAGCGAGTACACGCTGGGCCAGGAAGTCACTGCCGAGGTGTTCGAGTCCGGCGTCAAGGTCGACGTCACGGGCAAGAGCAAGGGCAAGGGCTTCGCCGGTGTGATGAAGCGTCACAACTTCAAGGGTGGCAAGGCGTCCCACGGTGCCCACCGTGTGCACCGTATGCCTGGCTCCATCGGTGGCTGTGCCACCCCCGGCCGTGTCTTCAAGGGCATGCGCATGGCGGGTCGCATGGGCAACGAGCGTGTCACCACCCAGAACCTGACCATCCACGCGGTTGACGCGGAGAAGGGTCTGCTCCTCATCAAGGGCGCAGTCCCCGGTCCGAACGGCGGCCTCGTCCTGGTCCGTACCGCGGCCAAGGGGGCTTGAGGTAATGAGCACCATTGACATCCTTTCGCCGGCAGGCGACAAGGCCGGTACCGTCGAGCTCCCCGCGGAGATCTTCGACGCGAAGACCAGCGTTCCGCTGATCCACCAGGTCGTTGTCGCACAGCTGGCAGCTGCCCGTCAGGGCACGCACAAGACCAAGACCCGCGGCGAAGTCCGTGGTGGTGGCCGCAAGCCGTACCGCCAGAAGGGCACCGGCCGCGCGCGCCAGGGTTCGACCCGTGCGCCGCAGTTCGCCGGCGGTGGCGTCGTCCACGGCCCGCAGCCGCGTGACTACTCGCAGCGGACCCCGAAGAAGATGAAGGCGGCCGCCCTGCGCGGTGCCCTCTCCGACCGGGCACGCCACTCCCGCATCCACGTCGTCACCGGCGTGGTCGACGGTGCAGTCTCCACGAAGGCCGCCAAGACGCTGTTCGGCAAGATCTCGGAGCGCAAGAACCTGCTCCTGGTCGTCGACCGTGCCGACGAGGCCGCGTGGCTGTCCGCCCGCAACCTGCCCCAGGTGCACATCCTGGAGCCGGGCCAGCTGAACACGTACGACGTGATCGTCTCTGACGACGTGGTCTTCACCCAGGCCGCCCTCGAGTCCTTCGTGTCTGGCCCCCAGACCGCTGAGACCGAAGGGAGCGACGCCTGATGAGCGAGGCGACCGTTACCAGCAAGACCTACTCGGACCCGCGCGACGTTCTCGTCAAGCCGGTCGTGTCCGAGAAGAGCTACGCGCTGCTCGACGAGAACAAGTACACGTTCATCGTCGCGCCCGGCTCCAACAAGACCCAGATCAAGCAGGCCGTGGAAGCGGTCTTCTCGGTCAAGGTCACCGGGGTCAACACGATCAACCGGCAGGGTAAGCGCAAGCGCACCAAGACCGGTTTCGGCAAGCGCGCTGACACCAAGCGCGCCATCGTGACCCTCGCCGAGGGCGACCGTATCGACATCTTCGGCGGCCCGACCTCCTGACGGAGGTCGAGTCGTCCGGAATCGGACGAGGACTGAGAAATGGGTATCCGCAAGTACAAGCCGACGACCCCGGGCCGTCGTGGCTCCAGCGTCGCCGACTTTGTCGAGATCACGCGGTCCACGCCGGAGAAGTCGCTGGTCCGCCCCCTGCACAGCAAGGGCGGCCGTAACAACGCCGGTCGTGTGACCGTTCGCCACCAGGGCGGTGGCCACAAGCGCGCCTTCCGAGTGATCGACTTCCGTCGTCACGACAAGGACGGCGTGCCGGCCAAGGTCGCGCACATCGAGTACGACCCGAACCGCACCGCGCGCATCGCGCTCCTGCACTACGCGGACGGCGAGAAGCGCTACATCATCGCGCCGCGTGGCCTGACGCAGGGCGACCGTGTCGAGAACGGCCCGGCCGCCGACATCAAGCCCGGCAACAACCTGGCGCTGCGCAACATCCCGGTCGGTACGACCATCCACGCCATCGAGCTGCGGCCCGGCGGCGGCGCGAAGTTCGCCCGTTCCGCGGGTGCCTCCGTGCAGCTGCTGGCGAAGGAGGGCACCATGGCCCACCTTCGTATGCCGTCGGGTGAGATCCGTCTGGTCGACGCCCGCTGCCGTGCCACCATCGGTGAGGTCGGCAACGCCGAGCAGTCGAACATCAACTGGGGCAAGGCCGGCCGCATGCGCTGGAAGGGTGTTCGCCCGACCGTCCGCGGTGTCGCGATGAACCCGGTTGACCACCCGCACGGTGGTGGTGAAGGCAAGACCTCCGGTGGTCGCCACCCGGTCTCGCCGTGGGGTCAGAAGGAGGGTCGTACTCGTTCGCCGAAGAAGGCATCGAACAAGTACATCGTCCGCCGCCGCAAGACGAACAAGAAGCGCTAGGAGCGGGTTTAGATGCCGCGCAGTCTCAAGAAGGGGCCCTTCGTCGACGGCCACCTCATCAAGAAGGTGGACGTACAGAACGAGGCAGGCACCAAGAACGTCATCAAGACCTGGTCCCGTCGCTCGATGATCATCCCGGCCATGCTGGGTCACACCATCGCGGTGCACAACGGCAAGATCCACGTCCCGGTGTTCGTCACCGAGTCGATGGTCGGCCACAAGCTCGGCGAGTTCTCGCCGACTCGCACCTTCCGCGGCCACGTCAAGGACGACCGGAAGTCGAAGCGCCGCTAGCGCGGGGTGGAAACGACTATGACTCACACCGAAGGGACAACCATGGAAGCCAGGGCCCAGGCGCGGTACATCCGCGTCACGCCCATGAAGGCCCGCCGCGTGGTGGACCTCATCCGTGGCATGGATGCCACGGAGGCTCAGGCGGTCCTGCGTTTCGCCCCGCAGGCCGCGAGCGTGCCGGTTGGCAAGGTGCTGGACAGCGCCATTGCCAACGCCGCACACAACTACGACCACCCC
Source organism: Streptomyces sp. NBC_00984 (assembly GCF_045162475.1). Classification (NCBI taxonomy): domain Bacteria; kingdom Bacillati; phylum Actinomycetota; class Actinomycetes; order Kitasatosporales; family Streptomycetaceae; genus Streptomyces; species Streptomyces sp. NBC_00984. Next base: position 3,705,016 of record NZ_CP108734.1, on the reverse strand, counting down.
GACGCCTCTTCGCTGGTCATCAGCGAGGCGTTTGTGGACGAGGGTCCGACCCTGAAGCGGTTCCGTCCGCGTGCTCAGGGCCGTGCCTACCGGATCCGTAAGCGGACCAGCCACATCACCGTGGTCGTCAGCAGCAAGGAAGGAACCCGGTAATGGGCCAGAAGGTAAACCCGCACGGGTTCCGGCTCGGCATTACCACGGACTTCAAGTCCCGTTGGTACGCCGACAAGCTGTACAAGGACTACGTCAAGGAAGACGTCGCCATTCGTCGCATGATGACGAAGGGCATGGAGCGGGCCGGCATCTCGAAGGTCGAGATCGAGCGCACCCGCGACCGCGTCCGCGTTGACATCCACACCGCCCGTCCGGGCATCGTCATCGGTCGCCGTGGCGCCGAGGCCGACCGCATCCGTGGCGAGCTGGAGAAGCTGACCGGCAAGCAGGTCCAGCTGAACATCCTCGAGGTCAAGAACCCCGAGGTGGACGCTCAGCTGGTGGCCCAGGCCGTCGCCGAGCAGCTCTCCTCCCGCGTCTCCTTCCGTCGTGCCATGCGCAAGAGCATGCAGAGCTCGATGAAGGCCGGCGCCAAGGGCATCAAGATCCAGTGCGGTGGCCGCCTCGGCGGCGCCGAGATGTCCCGCTCGGAGTTCTACCGCGAGGGCCGTGTGCCCCTGCACACGCTCCGCGCGAACGTCGACTACGGCTTCTTCGAGGCCAAGACGACCTTCGGCCGCATCGGCGTGAAGGTCTGGATCTACAAGGGCGACGTCAAGAACATCGCCGAGGTCCGCGCCGAGAACGCCGCTGCCCGCGCCGGCAACCGCCCGGCCCGTGGCGGCGCTGACCGCCCGGCCGGCCGTGGTGGCCGCGGTGGCGAGCGTGGCGGTCGCGGTCGCAAGCCGCAGCAGCAGTCGGCTCCGGCTGCCGAGGCCCCCAAGGCCGAGGCTCCCGCCGCTGCCGCTCCGGCTGCCGAGAGCACCGGAACGGAGGCCTGACCGAAATGCTGATCCCCCGTAGGGTCAAGCACCGCAAGCAGCACCACCCGAAGCGCAGCGGTATGTCCAAGGGTGGCACGCAGGTTGCGTTCGGCGAGTACGGCATCCAGGCGCTGACCCCGGCGTACGTGACGAACCGCCAGATCGAGGCTGCTCGTATCGCGATGACCCGCCACATCAAGCGTGGCGGCAAGGTCTGGATCAACATCTACCCGGACCGCCCCCTGACGAAGAAGCCGGCCGAGACCCGCATGGGTTCCGGTAAGGGTTCTCCCGAGTGGTGGATCGCGAACGTCAAGCCGGGTCGGGTGATGTTCGAGCTGTCCTACCCGAACGAGAAGATTGCTCGTGAGGCGCTTACCCGCGCTGCTCACAAGCTTCCGATGAAGTGCCGGATCGTTCGGCGCGAGGCAGGTGAGTCGTGATGTCGGCCGGTACCAAGGCGTCCGAGCTGCGCGAACTGGGCGGCGAGGAGCTCCTCAACAAGCTCCGCGAGGCCAAGGAAGAGCTGTTCAACCTCCGCTTCCAGGCGGCGACCGGGCAGCTCGAGAACCACGGTCGGCTCAAGTCCGTCCGTAAGGACATCGCCCGGATCTACACCCTGATGCGCGAGCGCGAGCTGGGCATCGAGACGGTGGAGAGCGCCTGATGAGCGAGAAGACTGTGACTGAGACGAACACCGACCGCGGTTTCCGCAAGACCCGTGAGGGTCTGGTCGTCAGCGACAAGATGGACAAGACCGTCGTCGTCGCTGTCGAGGACCGTGTCAAGCACGCGCTGTACGGCAAGGTCATCCGCCGTACGAACAAGCTCAAGGCGCACGACGAGCAGAACGCCGCCGGCGTCGGCGACCGCGTCCTCCTGATGGAGACCCGGCCGCTGTCCGCCACGAAGCGGTGGCGCGTCGTCGAGATCCTCGAGAAGGCCAAGTAATTCCTGAGGGGCATTCCCCTCAGGCAAGTTCCGCCAGGCTCGGTGGGGCCCGCTCCGGTGACGGAGTGGCCCCCGCCGGGAACCGGCAGACGATCAGGAGATAGACGTGATCCAGCAGGAGTCGCGACTTCGCGTCGCCGACAACACGGGTGCGAAGGAAATCCTCACCATCCGTGTTCTCGGTGGTTCGGGTCGCCGCTACGCGGGCATCGGTGACGTCATCGTCGCCACCGTCAAGGACGCGATCCCCGGTGGCAACGTGAAGAAGGGTGACGTCGTCAAGGCCGTCATCGTTCGCACCGTCAAGGAGCGTCGCCGTCAGGATGGCTCGTACATCCGCTTCGACGAGAACGCCGCCGTCATTCTGAAGAACGACGGTGACCCCCGCGGCACCCGCATCTTCGGCCCGGTGGGCCGGGAACTGCGCGAGAAGAAGTTCATGAAGATCATCTCGCTCGCGCCGGAGGTGCTGTAAGCATGAAGATCAAGAAGGGCGACCTGGTTCAGGTCATCACCGGTAAGGACAAGGGCAAGCAGGGCAAGGTCATCGTGGCCTACCCCGCTCAGGACCGCGTCCTCGTCGAGGGTGTCAACCGGGTCAAGAAGCACACCAAGGCCGGTCAGACCGCTCGCGGTTCGCAGACCGGTGGCATCGTCACGACCGAGGCCCCCATCCACGTGAGCAACGTTCAGCTCGTCGTGGAGAAGGACGGCAACAAGGTCGTCACGCGCGTCGGTTACCGCTTCGACGACGAAGGCAACAAGATCCGCGTTGCCAAGCGGACGGGTGAGGACATCTGATGGCTACCACCACCACTCCGCGTCTGAAGACGAAGTACCGCGAGGAAATCGCCGGCAAGCTGCGTGAGGAGTTCTCGTTCGAGAACGTCATGCAGATCCCCGGTCTGGTCAAGATCGTGGTCAACATGGGTGTGGGCGACGCCGCCCGCGACTCCAAGCTGATCGACGGCGCCGTGCGCGACCTCACCACGATCACCGGTCAGAAGCCGGCCGTCACCAAGGCCCGCAAGTCCATCGCGCAGTTCAAGCTGCGCGAGGGCCAGCCGATCGGCTGCCACGTCACCCTCCGTGGTGACCGGATGTGGGAGTTCCTGGACCGTACGCTGTCGCTCGCGCTGCCGCGTATCCGTGACTTCCGTGGTCTGTCGCCGAAGCAGTTCGACGGCCGTGGCAACTACACCTTCGGTCTCACGGAGCAGGTCATGTTCCACGAGATCGACCAGGACAAGATCGACCGGGTCCGGGGCATGGACATCACCGTGGTCACCACGGCGACCAATGACGACGAGGGTCGTGCCCTCCTTCGTCACCTCGGCTTCCCGTTCAAGGAGAACTGACCGTGGCGAAGAAGGCTCTGATCGCTAAGGCCGCCCGTAAGCCGAAGTTCGGCGTCCGCGGGTACACCCGCTGCCAGCGCTGCGGCCGGCCCCACTCCGTCTACCGCAAGTTCGGCCTGTGCCGCGTGTGCCTTCGTGAGATGGCTCACCGTGGCGAGCTGCCGGGCGTGACCAAGAGCTCCTGGTAATTCTCCTTCGCCCCTTGGGCGTTGGGAATCACCGGAGACTCTCGGTAAGCATCTGGTCGGCAGGAGTCCGGCCTCACATGCCGTAGGCTTGTGGGGTTGGGCGCCTGCCGCCCAAGACCGACTTACTACGCCGTAGGTCCCCGCACCGCACCCGTCCTGCCTCTGAGTGGGGAGAGGGATGGCGCATACAGGAAACCCCGGCGAGAGAGGCCGAAGGCCAACTCATGACCATGACTGATCCCATCGCAGACATGCTCACGCGTCTGCGTAACGCGAACTCGGCGTACCACGACGATGTCGCGATGCCGCACAGCAAGATCAAGTCGCACATCGCGGAGATCCTCCAGCAGGAGGGCTTCATCACCGGCTGGAAGGTCGAGGACGCCGAGGTTGGTAAGAACCTCATCCTCGAGCTGAAGTTCGGCCCGAACCGCGAGCGCTCGATCGCCGGCATCAAGCGAATCTCGAAGCCGGGTCTGCGTGTATACGCAAAGTCCACCAACCTGCCGAAGGTCCTCGGCGGCCTGGGCGTGGCGATCATCTCCACGTCCCACGGTCTCCTGACCGGACAGCAGGCCAGCAAGAAGGGCGTAGGTGGGGAAGTCCTCGCCTACGTCTGGTAGTCGGGAACGGAGGAATAGCTCATGTCGCGAATCGGCAAGCTCCCCATCCAGGTTCCCGCCGGTGTGGACGTCACCATCGATGGCCGGACGGTCGCAGTGAAGGGCCCCAAGGGCACCCTCTCGCACACCGTTGCCGCGCCGATCGAGGTCACCAAGGGTGAGGACGGCGTTCTGAACGTCGCCCGCCCGAACGACGAGCGTCAGAACAAGGCCCTTCACGGCCTGTCCCGCACGCTGGTGGCGAACATGATCACCGGTGTGACCCAGGGATACATCAAGGCGCTCGAGATCAGTGGTGTCGGTTACCGCGTCCAGGCGAAGGGCTCCAACCTGGAGTTCGCCCTGGGCTACAGCCACCCGATCCTGATCGAGGCCCCGGAGGGCATCACCTTCAAGGTGGAGTCCCCCACGAAGTTCTCCGTCGAGGGCATCGACAAGCAGAAGGTCGGCGAGACCGCGGCCAAGATCCGCAAGCTGCGGAAGCCTGACCCGTACAAGGCCAAGGGCGTCAAGTACGCCGGCGAGGTCATCCGCCGCAAGGTCGGAAAGGCTGGTAAGTAGCCATGGCATACGGCGTGAAGATCGCCAAGGGCGACGCCTACAAGCGTGCCGCCCTCAAGCGTCGCCACATCCGCGTCCGCAAGCACATCTCCGGTTCGCCGGAGCGTCCGCGCTTGGTCGTGACGCGGTCCAACCGCCACATGGTGGCCCAGGTCATCGACGACATCGCGGGCCACACGCTCGCGTCGGCGTCGACCCTGGACGTCTCCATCCGTGGTGGCGAGGGCGACAAGAGCACCCAGGCCAAGCAGGTCGGCGCCCTGGTCGCTGAGCGCGCCAAGGCCGCAGGCGTCGAGGCCGTCGTGTTTGACCGCGGTGGTAACCAGTACGCCGGGCGGATTGCCGCTCTGGCTGACGCCGCCCGTGAAGCCGGTCTGAAGTTCTGAGCCCGGTTCCTACGCACAGCGGACGTAACAGAGAGAGGTAAATCCAATGGCTGGACCCCAGCGCCGCGGAAGCGGTGCCGGTGGCGGCGAGCGGCGGGACCGGAAGGGCCGTGACGGCGGCGCAGCTGCCGCCGAGAAGACCGCGTACGTTGAGCGCGTTGTCGCGATCAACCGCGTCGCCAAGGTTGTGAAGGGTGGTCGTCGCTTCAGCTTCACCGCGCTGGTCGTGGTGGGCGATGGTGACGGCACCGTCGGTGTCGGTTACGGCAAGGCCAAGGAAGTTCCCGCGGCCATCGCCAAGGGCGTGGAAGAAGCCAAGAAGAACTTCTTCAAGGTTCCGCGCATCCAGGGCACCATTCCTCACCCGATCCAGGGCGAGAAGGCTGCGGGCGTCGTCCTGCTGAAGCCTGCTTCCCCCGGTACCGGTGTTATCGCCGGTGGCCCGGTGCGCGCCGTTCTGGAGTGCGCCGGCGTTCACGACATCCTGTCGAAGTCGCTCGGCTCCGACAATGCGATCAACATCGTGCACGCGACCGTGGCGGCCCTCAAGGGCCTGCAGCGTCCCGAGGAGATCGCGGCCCGCCGTGGTCTGCCGCTCGAGGACGTCGCCCCCGCGGCTCTGCTTCGTGCACGTGCGGGAGCGGGTGCGTAATGGCTCGCCTCAAGATCACGCAGACGAAGTCGTACATCGGCAGCAAGCAGAACCACCGCGACACCCTGCGTTCGCTCGGGCTCAAGCGCCTGCACGACGTGGTTGTCAAGGAGGACCGCCCCGAGTTCCGCGGAATGGTGCACACCGTCCGCCACCTCGTGACGGTTGAGGAGGTCGACTGACATGGCGGAGAACAAGCCGCTGAAGGCCCATGACCTCCGGCCCGCCCCGGGCGCCAAGACCGCCAAGACCCGTGTGGGTCGTGGTGAGGCGTCCAAGGGTAAGACCGCCGGTCGTGGTACCAAGGGCACGAAGGCCCGTTACCAGGTTCCGGAGCGCTTCGAGGGTGGGCAGATGCCCCTCCACATGCGTCTCCCGAAGCTCAAGGGCTTCAAGAACCCGTTCCGCACCGAGTACCAGGTCGTGAACCTGGACAAGCTCGCGACGCTCTACCCCGAGGGTGGAGAGGTCACCGTGGCCGACCTGGTCGCCAAGGGTGCGGTGCGCAACAACCACCTCGTCAAGGTCCTCGGACAGGGCGAGATCTCCGTGGCACTGCAGGTTTCGGTTGACGCCGTCTCCGGCTCCGCCAAGGAGAAGATTGCCGCCGCGGGCGGCACCGTCACCGAGCTCGTCTGAGACAACTCGATGGCCTGAACATCCGACCGGGGATGCCTCTCATATGGGGCATCCCCGGTTGGTCGTTCCTAGGGGGGCATGGTCGCCGGTAAGGTGGCGTGCGTCGTTGTGTGGTAACCCCTGGGCGCCCGCCCGGGGACTTTGACTGTTTACGTATTCGTCGATCCTCAAGACCGTCACCTCTACGCTTTGCGCGGGGGTCGCAGGAGGCACCGTGCTCACCGCGTTCGCCCGGGCGTTCAAGACGCCCGACCTGCGCAAGAAGCTGCTCTTCACGCTCGGCATCATCGTGCTCTACCGGCTCGGGGCACACATCCCGGTACCCGGAGTGAGCTACGAGAACGTCCAGACCTGTGTTGATCAGGCCAGCAAGGGCAACAACAGCCTCTTCGGCCTGGTGAACATGTTCAGCGGTGGTGCACTGCTGCAGATCACGATCTTCGCGCTCGGCATCATGCCGTACATCACGGCCAGCATCATTCTTCAGCTGCTGACCGTGGTCATCCCCCGACTCGAGGCGCTCAAGAAGGAGGGGCAGTCCGGGCAGGCCAAGATCACGCAGTACACGCGTTATCTGACCGTCGCGCTCGCCATCCTCCAGGGCACCGGCCTGGTGGCCACCGCCACCAGCGGCGCCCTCTTCAGCGGCTGCCCGGTCGCCGACCAGATCGTCCCCAACCAGTCGATCTTCACGACCATCGTGATGGTCATCACGATGACCGCGGGTACCGCGGCCGTCATGTGGCTCGGTGAGCTCATCACCGACCGCGGCATCGGCAACGGCATGTCGATCCTGATGTTCATCTCGATCGCCGCCAGCTTCCCCGGCTCCCTGTGGGCCATCAAGACCAGCGGCAAGCTGGCCGACGGCTGGATCGAATTCGGCACCGTCATCCTGATCGGCTTCGTGATGGTGGGCCTCGTCGTCTTCGTCGAGCAGGCCCAGCGCCGCATTCCGGTGCAGTACGCGAAGCGAATGATCGGCCGCAGGTCGTACGGCGGTACCTCGACGTACATTCCGCTGAAGGTCAATCAGGCGGGTGTGATTCCCGTCATCTTCGCTTCTTCGCTGCTCTACATCCCCGCCCTGATCGTCCAGTTCTCCAACTCCACCGCGGGCTGGGCGACCTGGATCAAGGACAACTTCGTCAAGGGCGACCACCCGTACTACATCACGGCGTACTTCCTGTTGATCGTCTTCTTCGCCTTCTTCTATGTGGCGATTTCGTTCAACCCCGAGGAAGTCGCCGACAACATGAAGAAGTATGGTGGGTTCATCCCGGGTATCCGGGCTGGTCGACCTACTGCCGAGTACCTGAGCTACGTGCTCAACAGGATCACTTGGCCGGGCTCGCTGTACTTGGGTCTGATCGCTCTTGTGCCGACGATGGCGTTGGCCGGCTTCGGTGGTGCGAACGCCAACTTCCCGTTCGGCGGGACGAGCATCCTGATCATCGTGGGTGTGGGGCTGGAGACCGTGAAGCAGATCGAGAGTCAGCTCCAGCAGCGCAATTACGAAGGGTTCCTCCGCTGATGCGAATCGTCCTCGTCGGGCCGCCCGGTGCCGGCAAGGGAACGCAGGCTGCGTACCTTGCCAAGAACCTGTCGATTCCGCAGATCTCCACGGGCGATCTCTTCCGCGCCAACATCAGCCAGGGCACCGACCTTGGCAAGCAGGCCCGCGCCTTCATGGACGCGGGTCAGTTGGTCCCGGACGAGGTCACCATCGGGATGGCCAAGGACCGCATGTCCCAGCCGGACGCCGAGAACGGCTTCCTGCTGGACGGCTTCCCGCGCAACGTGGGTCAGGCCGAGGCCCTTGACGCCATGCTGAAGGACGAGGGCACCAAGCTCGACGCGGTCCTGGACCTGGAGGTCCCCGAGGACGAGGTGGTCAAGCGCATCGCCGGCCGCCGGATCTGCCGGAACGACGGCTCGCACGTCTTCCACGTGACGTACAACCCGCCGAAGACCGAGGGCGTCTGCGACGTCTGCGGCGGCGAGCTGTACCAGCGCGACGACGACACCGAGGACACGGTTCGTACGCGGCTGGAGGTCTACCACACGCAGACCGAGCCGATCATCGATTACTACCGGGCCCAGAACCTCGTGGTCACCATCTCCGCGCTCGGCAAGGTCAACGATGTGACCGAGCGGGCGATGGAGGCTCTCAAGTCCGACCAGGGCTGAGCGAAAACACCCGCAGTACTTGTGCAGTCGGCCGCGGCGTCCATGGGCGCCGCGGCCGACTGCTTGCGCCGTATCGTTGTGTGAGTACGCCGCAGACATCACCGTTCGATGCAGTCCGATGCAGAGAGGCGCCGCGCAATGGTGCAGATCAAGACCCCCGAGCAGATCGCGAAGATGCGTGAGGCGGGGCTGGTGGTCGCTGCCATTCACGCGGCCACCCGTGAGGCGGCGGTGCCCGGCGCCACCACGCTCGACCTGGACCAGGTCGCCCGCAAGGTGATCGCCGATCACGGCGCGAAGTCGAACTTCCTCGGGTACGGCGGGTTCCCCGCGACCATCTGCACCTCGGTCAACGAGGTCGTCGTCCACGGCATCCCGGACGACAAGACCGTCCTCAAGGACGGCGACATCATCTCCATCGACGCCGGCGCGATCGTCGACGGCTGGCACGGCGACGCCGCGTACACGGCCTTCGTCGGCACCGGTCACGCTCCGGAGCTGGTCGAGCTCTCCCGGGTGACCGAGGAGTCCATGTGGGCCGGTATCGCCGCGATGAAGGTGAACAACCGCCTCGTCGACATCTCGAAGGCGATCGAGTCCTACATCCGCCGCCAGCCCCGCCCCGCCACCGGCAAGTACGGGATCATCGAGGACTACGGCGGCCACGGTATCGGCACCGAGATGCACATGGACCCGCACCTGCTGAACTATGTCGCCCGCAAGCGAGGCAAGGGCATCAAGCTCGTCCCCGGCGTCTGCCTGGCCATCGAGCCGATGGTCTCGCTCGGTACGGCGCAGACCGAGGTGCTCCAGGACGACTGGACCGTCATCACCACGGACGGCACCTGGTCCTCCCACTGGGAGCACTCGATCGCCCTCACCGAGCAGGGTCCCCTGGTCCTGACCGCCCCCGACTGCGGCAAGGCGAAGCTGGCGCAGTACGGCATCGAGGTGGCTCCGGACCCGCTGGGCTGAGCCGGCACCGCCGGGCGGAGCCGGGCGCAGCCGGCCGAAGCCTGTGAGGCGCTCCGGCGCCGAGCCCGCGAGGGCTGCGTGGAGGAGGGGTCGGCATCGAGGTGGCTCCGGACCCGCTGGGCTGAGCCGGCACCGCCGGGCGGAGCCGGGCGCAGTCGGCCGAAGCCTGTGAGGCGCTCCGGCGCCGAGCCCGCGAGGGCTGCGTGGAGGAGGGGTCGGCATCGAGGTGGCTCCTGACCCGCTGGGCTGAGTCGGCGCACCGCGGCGCCCGGCCCGATGGGGGATTTGGCCTGCTTGTGGAGGTCTAAGGATCTCCTCGGTTGGGCAAACTTGACGGATTCGTCTTTTGGGGTCCGCTGACGTAGACTGACTCGTCGGCTGTCGTGCATCAGTGTGTCCGCATGCGATGCCGAAAGTCGATCAAGGTAGCCGATTCGAAAGGCGAAGCGTGGCCAAGAAGCAAGGTGCCATCGAAATTGAGGGCACCGTGATCGAGTCCCTCCCGAACGCCATGTTCAAGGTGGAACTCCAGAACGGTCACAAGGTCCTCGCGCACATCAGCGGCAAGATGCGGATGCACTACATCCGAATCCTTCCGGATGACCGGGTCGTCGTGGAGCTTTCCCCGTACGACCTGACGCGTGGCCGGATCGTCTACCGCTACAAGTAGATCTTGCCTCCACCCCGCTTCCGCGCGGTGACGGCACTGACCCGGAGAACCTGACATCCCATGAAGGTCAAGCCGAGCGTCAAGAAGATCTGCGACAAGTGCAAGGTGATCCGCCGTCACGGTCGGGTCATGGTCATCTGCGACAACCTGCGCCACAAGCAGCGCCAGGGCTGACGCACGACCCCCTGCATCTCGCAGTACTTCGCGCGACGCACGTAAAACGTACATACGCAGAGTCCGTCCAAGCTTCGGCTGACGACACCTCCGGCGGGGGCCGGGGACCCGGGCGTACCACCTCTCGTCACGAGCGGTCGGCGATCGGGAGCGGCACTGCGGAAGACCCCCGAATTAACAACTGGAGCCATTGAATGGCACGCGTTTCAGGTGTTGACATCCCGCGCGAAAAGCGCGTGGAGGTTGCCCTCACCTACGTCTTCGGTATCGGGCGCACCCGGTCCAAGGAGATCCTCGCCACCACCGGCGTGAACCCGAACACCCGCGTTCGTGACCTGGCCGAAGAGGACCTGGTCAAGATCCGCGAGTACGTGGACGCCAACCTCCGCACCGAGGGTGACCTTCGCCGCGAGATCCAGGGCGACATCCGCCGCAAGATCGAGATCGGCTGCTACCAGGGCATCCGCCACCGTCGCGGTCTGCCGGTCCACGGCCAGCGCACCAGCACGAACGCTCGTACCCGCAAGGGCCCGCGTCGCGCGATCGCCGGCAAGAAGAAGCCGGGCAAGAAGTAGTCCTCAGCGGACGCACTGCGGGCGTCCGGGCCACCGGTCATCCGCAGCAACCAGCGGTCTTCGCTGTAGGACCGATCACCTCCCCTCTCCATCTGGAGTCAAGACATGCCCCCCAAGGGTCGTCAGGGCGCAGCCAAGAAGGTGCGTCGCAAGGAAAAGAAGAACGTCGCTCACGGCCACGCGCACATCAAGAGCACGTTCAACAACACCATCGTCTCGATCACGGACCCCGCGGGCAACGTGATCTCCTGGGCCTCCGCCGGCCACGTCGGCTTCAAGGGCTCGCGCAAGTCCACCCCCTTCGCCGCGCAGATGGCCGCCGAGTCGGCCGCCCGCCGCGCGCAGGAGCACGGCATGCGCAAGGTTGACGTCTTCGTCAAGGGTCCGGGCTCCGGCCGCGAGACCGCGATCCGTTCGCTCCAGGCCACCGGCCTGGAGGTCGGTTCGATCCAGGACGTCACCCCCACTCCGCACAACGGATGCCGGCCGCCCAAGCGTCGCCGCGTCTGATTCCGTCTGAAGCAACGGAGACAACTGGAAAATGGCGCGATACACCGGGGCCGACTGCAAGCGTTGCCGTCGGGAGAAGCAGAAGCTGTTCCTCAAGGGCAGCAAGTGCGAGAGCGCGAAGTGCCCGATCGAGATCCGTCCTTACCCCCCGGGTGAGCACGGACGCGGGCGCACCAAGGACAGCGAGTACCTGCTTCAGCTTCGTGAGAAGCAGAAGTGCTCGCGTATCTACGGTGTTCTTGAACGACAGTTCGTGAACTACTACAAGGAAGCGAACCAGAAGACCGGCAAGACCGGTGAGAACCTTCTGCGCATCCTTGAGACCCGCCTCGACAACGTGGTCTACCGGGCAGGCTTCGCCAAGTCCCGCGACCACGCCCGTCAGCTGGTGCGTCACGGACACATCGCCGTGAACGGCACGAAGACCGACATTCCGTCGGCCCGCGTCGCCGTGAACGACGTCATCGAGGTTCGTCAGAAGTCCAAGGCCCTGACCCCCTTCCAGGTGGCCCAGGCCGAGGCCGGCGAGCGCACCGTACCGGCGTGGCTCGAAGCCGTGCCGTCGACGATGCGGATCCTCGTGCACTCCCTGCCCGAGCGCCAGGTGATCGACACCCAGGTGCAGGAGCAGTTGATCGTCGAGCTCTACTCCAAGTAGTAGCTCGTGGGTCCGGGCGGTACGGCTCTTCGGGGTCGTGCCGCCCGTACCCTTGTCGGTATCTGGGGGCGTCAAATAGTGGGCGCCCACGACTGAAGGAACGCAACATGCTTATCGCTCAGCGTCCGTCGCTGACCGAAGAGGTCGTTGACGAGTTCCGCTCCCGGTTCGTCATCGAGCCGCTGGAGCCGGGCTTCGGCTACACCCTCGGCAACTCTCTTCGCCGCACGCTCCTCTCCTCGATCCCCGGCGCTGCTGTCACCAGCATCCGGATCGACGGTGTCCTGCACGAGTTCACCACCGTGCCGGGTGTCAAGGAGGACGTCACCGACCTCATCCTCAACATCAAGCAGCTGGTCGTCTCCTCGGAGCACGACGAGCCGGTCGTGATGTACCTGCGCAAGCAGGGTCCCGGCCTGGTCACCGCTGCTGACATCGCCCCGCCAGCCGGTGTCGAGGTCCACAACCCGGACCTGGTCCTGGCCACGCTCAACGGCAAGGGCAAGCTGGAGATGGAGCTGACCGTCGAGCGCGGTCGCGGCTACGTCTCCGCCGTCCAGAACAAGCAGGCGGGCCAGGAGATCGGCCGTATCCCGGTCGACTCCATCTACTCGCCGGTGCTCAAGGTCACGTACAAGGTCGAGGCGACCCGTGTCGAGCAGCGCACCGACTTCGACAAGCTGATCGTCGACGTCGAGACCAAGCAGGCCATGCGTCCCCGTGACGCCATGGCTTCGGCCGGTAAGACCCTGGTCGAGCTGTTCGGCCTGGCGCGCGAGCTCAACATCGACGCCGAGGGCATCGACATGGGCCCGTCCCCGACGGACGCCGCGCTCGCCGCCGATCTGGCGCTGCCGATCGAGGAGCTTGAGCTCACGGTCCGTTCGTACAACTGCCTCAAGCGCGAGGGCATCCACTCCGTGGGTGAGCTCGTGGCTCGTTCCGAGGCCGACCTGCTCGACATCCGCAACTTCGGCGCGAAGTCGATCGACGAGGTCAAGGCGAAGCTGGCCGGTATGGGCCTCGCGCTGAAGGACTCGCCTCCCGGCTTCGACCCGACCGCCGCCGCCGATGCCTTTGGCGCCGACGACGACGCGGACGCCGGTTTCGTGGAGACCGAGCAGTACTGATCCGCCTCCGGCCGGGGTGCCCGGGTTTTCTGGGCGCCCCGGACCGGGGTGAGGCTTTGTCCTCGATCGCCGGACGGGCTTGATCTCGGCTCGTGCGCGAGGGCTCTGTCCTCGATCGCCGGACGGGCTCGATTTTAGGGCTGAGGCCCGATGTCGGGTGCGTGCGGCAGACGAAGACTTCCGTGTGGCGTCCGCCGCGCGGGAACTGACACCGGTACCTGATACGGCCGGTGCAGCACACAAGGAGAAAAACCATGCCTCAGCCCGCCAAGGGTGCCCGTCTGGGCGGCAGCGCTGCGCACGAGAAGCTTCTTCTCAACAACCTCGCGAAGTCGCTGTTCGAGCACGGCCGCATCACCACGACCGAGGCCAAGGCTCGTCGCCTGCGTCCGGTCGCCGAGCGTTTCATCACCAAGGCGAAGAAGGGCGACATCCACAACCGTCGCCTGGTGCTGCAGTCGATCACGGACAAGGGCGTCGTGCACACGCTCTTCACCGAGATCGCCCCGCGGTACGAGAACCGCCCCGGTGGTTACACCCGCATCACCAAGATCGGCAACCGTCGTGGCGACAACGCCCCGATGGCGGTCATCGAGCTGGTCGAGGCGCTGACCGTGGCCCAGCAGGCCACCGGTGAGGCCGAGGCCGCCACCAAGCGTGCGGTCAAGGAAGACGCCCTCAAGAAGGACGAGGCTCCGGCCGAGGCCGTCGAGGACGCCAAGCCGGCCGACGACGCCGAGTCCAAGGACGCCTGAGCGTTCTGAGACCACTGGACGGGCCCGCATCACCCTTCGGGGCGGTGCGGGCCCGTTCCGTATGTACCTGCGAGTAGCTGCGGAAAAGGACCCTTGGGTGAGTGACGAAGTGGAGCCCGGCTTCGTACGGGTGCGGCTGGACCTGGCGTACGACGGCAAGGACTTCTCGGGCTGGGCGAAGCAGACCTCCAGGCGGACCGTCCAGGGCGAGATCGAGGACGCGCTGCGGACCGTGACGCGGTCCTCGCGGACGTACGACCTGACCGTCGCCGGGCGGACCGATGCCGGGGTGCACGCCCGGGGCCAGGTCGCGCATGTGGATCTGCCGGACGAGGTGTGGGCCGAGCACGCGGACAAGCTGCTGCGGCGGATGGCCGGGCGGATGGCGCCCGATGTGCGGATCTGGCGGATCGCGCCGGCGCCCGCCGGTTTCAACGCGCGGTTCTCGGCGCTGTGGCGTCGGTACGCCTACCGCGTCTGCGATCGTCCCGGCGGGGTGGATCCGCTGTTGCGCGGTCATGTGCTGTGGCACGACCGGCCGTTGGACGTGGCCGCGATGAACGAGGCGGCGGCCCGGATGGTCGGGGAGCACGACTTCGCCGCGTACTGCAAGAAGCGCGAGGGCGCGACGACCATCCGTACGCTGCAGAAGCTGAGTTGGGTACGGGACGGGGCGACCGGGATCCTGACGGCGACCGTGCAGGCGGACGCGTTCTGCCACAACATGGTCCGCGCGCTGATCGGCGCGGCGCTCTTCGTCGGGGACGGGCGCCGTCCGGCCGAGTGGCCGGCCCAGGTGCTGGCGGCCCGGGTGCGGGACCCCGGGGTGCACGTGGTGCGTCCGCACGGGCTGACGCTGGAGGAAGTGGCCTACCCGGCCGACGAGTTGCTGGCCGCCCGCGCCCTGGAGGCGCGCAATGTGCGCACGCTCCCCGGGGGCGGTTGCTGCTGAGACGTCTACTCCCGGTCCGCTGTCGCCGCCGCGGCGGTGTGTGCCCGCCGTTGGCGCCAGGCGCGCCTCAGCCCGGCCGCCGTGAAGAGGGCCGCGAGCGTGTACGCCGTCGCGAGGGACGGGGTGATGTCGGGGGCCGCCCAGCCGTGCACCGAGGCCGCGGTGAACAGCAGCAGGCTCAGCACGCGCAGCAGCCACCAGCGCGGCCGGCGGGGCTCGTACGCGTCCGGGGACGCCGGGTGCTCGCCGTCCTGGGTGGTCATCGTGGAACGCATGCCGGCCAGCAGGCCCCGCCGGGTGAGCACCCGGGCGCCCGGCAGGGTGTCCAGGACGTCCGGGCGGTCACCGAAGCCCGGCGGGAGCGGGGGCAGGGCCAGGGCCGCCAGGAGGTCCGACTGGTGGCGGGGCGGGTTGCCGGTGGAGCGGAGTATGTGCGTCAGCGGGCGGGGGTCCGGGAGGGCGAAGGCGCGGGCCAGGGCCTCGGCCGTGGCGGTGACCGCGGCGTGGTCGGGGGCCGGGGACGTGGCGTTCCACTCGTGGGCGGCCAGCGGCCTGCCCTTGAGGAACAGCGTGAGCCCGCAGCGCTCGGGGGTGCGGCGCAGGACCAGCGTGGGCCACTTCTCGCCGGTGGTGAAGTTGTCGGCCGCCGTGGTCAGCGGGTCCTCCGTGGACAGGATCGAGCGCTTGGCGGGGCGTGCCCCGGCGACGGCCTCGACATAGGTGTGCCTGTCGGTCGCGGGGGCGGTGCGGAGCGAGACGCCGCACATCAGCGCCGCCTGCGCCACCTCCGCAGGGCGGGCCACCGCTATCGCCACCGCGCAGGGGGCGCCGGGGGCTGGGGCCGGCGCGGTGCGGGGCTGCGGGGGTCGGCCGAAGAAGGGTGTCAGGGACGCCAGTTGGATGCGGGTGCCGGAACGGGTTTCGAGGAACTCCTGGCGCGGGTCGTCGCCGAAGTACGCCCAGGGGAATTCGGTGGCGTGGGTGCCGATGCTGCGGAAGGCGTCGAGGGCTTCGTCCCAGCGCTCCGTGCGCAGCAGCATCAGGGCCAGGCAGTTGCGGAAGCCGGCCGCCTCCTGGTTGCCCGGTCCGTACGCCTCCGAGAGGTCCAGGGCGCGGGTGACCGCGGCTGTGACGCGGGGCGCGTACGGGTCGGGGCCGGGCGGTGCGCCGGGGGACCGAACTACGTACTCCAGTGCCGCGAACAGAGGCAGCGCGTGCAGCTTCGAGCCGGGCGGGGCCGTGTCGGCCGCGCGCTCGGCGAAGTCGAACATCTCCGTGTGCGAGCCGTGCCACTTCGCGCAGAGGTAGGTGAGGGCGGCGGTGTGGCATCCGTAGTGGTGCGGGTCGCGGGCCAGGGCCTGCGCCCAGTAGCCGTCGAAGACCTCGCGGGGGGCCTGGCTGCCCAGCGCGTGGGTCAGGGCGATGCGCCAGGGCACGGGGTCGGCGGGGTTGAGTTCGGCCGCTCTGCCGATCACCGGTGCGGCGTCCTCCAGCAGTGCGAAGAAGGCCCGGAACCGGTCGCGCGAGACCTGCCCGGTGTTTTCCGTGGAGCGCATCTCCCACGCCTGGTGGATGCCGAGATCCGCCCTGACCAGGGCCGCGTCCGGGTCCTCGGGGTGTTCGGCCTGCCAGGCGTCCAGCCAGCCGGGGTTGTGCAGGGCGGCCCCGGCGAGCCGTGCCGCGTAGCCGTCCCTCAGCTCCCACTGCCGGTGCTCGCGGGTCCCGGCGAGCAGCTCCCGGGCGGGGCCGTGGTCGCCGTCGGCGGCCGAGGCCAGGGCGGCCCGGAGCGCGGGGTCCGGCGCGTCGACGGACACGGCCTCGTCCGGCGGCAGGTCGGCGCCGATGGCCGCGCTGTGGCGCAGCACGCGGGGAAGGGTGAGCAGGAATGGAAGGCGCACGGATCCCCGGTACCCCGTCAGCCGGTCTGCGTGGTGGCCGCGGCCGAGGCCTGGAGCTCGCCGCGGTGGCGGATCTGACGGAACGTGAAGTTCGTCAGGTCGTCACCGGTGGCGTAGGCGTTCTTGTCGGCCGTGGTGACGTTCTTGCCGTCGGTGTACCCGCTGATGGCGAAGTAGGCGTAGCGGCCGTAGGAGTTGGCGGTACGGCGGCAGACCGATCCGGGCAGGCAGAAGGGCGGCACGCCCGCGCCGCTCAGCGTGGCGATGCTGCCGCTCGCCTGCCGGGCCGCCTTCTTCGCCTGTGCTTCCGTCCGGAAGACCGCGAGGCCGACGGTGACGGCGACGCCGTCCTTGCTGTACGTGGCCCGGACGACCTGGTCGCAGCCGTTGTTCACGAGGATCGGGCCGAGGGCGCCCTTCGTGGTCGCGGCGCAGTTCTTCGTCTGCTGGGTCGCGCCCTTGACGTAGACCCGGTTGCCCATCGTCAGCTTCTTGCCGGGGAAGAACGCGTCGACGGTGATCGGCGCCCGGTCCTTCTTCGCGTCGGAGATGTAGTCCTTCGGGTCCGGCGGGGGCGGCGGGGCCACCGAGGAGAAGGACGGCTCGGGCTCGGCGGTGTCGCTCGGCAGATCGCTCGGCGCGGGCAGCTCGCTCGCGTTCTTGCCGGAGTTGTTGCTGTTGTTCTTGTTGGTCGAGATGACGGCCGTGGCCACGATCGCGCCGATCGCCGCGGTGGCGAGCACGCCGCCGCCGATCAGCAGCCACCTCTTGCGGCGGTTGCGCGCGGCGGACTCGTCGGCCAGCGCTGCCCAGTCCGGAGTCTGTGTGCCCCCGGGCCCCCAGGAGGGCCCCCCTTGCCCAAAGCTCATGCGGCGAATCCTAGAGGAGACGTAAACCGGTTGGGCCAGGGCTTCGCGGGCCGTGACAATGCTGTGCATGGGACATCTTGAAGCGGGCCACCTGGAGTACTACCTACCGGACGGGCGGGTGCTGCTCGGCGATGCTTCGTTCCGGGTGGCGGACGGGGCCGTGGTCGCCCTCGTGGGGGCCAACGGTGCCGGGAAGACGACGCTGCTCAGGCTGCTCGCCGGGGATCTCCAGCCGCACGGCGGTTCCGTCTCGGTGAGCGGCGGGCTCGGGGTGATGCAGCAGTTCGTGGGCTCCGTGCGCGACGAGCGCACGGTCCGGGACCTGCTCGTCTCCGTGTCCCAGCCGCGTATCCGGGAGGCGGCCCTGGCGGTCGACCGGGCCGAGGAGCTGATCCTCACCGTCGACGACGAGGCCGCGCAGATGAAGTACGCGCAGGCCCTGAGCGACTGGGCGGAGGCCCGCGGGTACGAGGCCGAGACCGTCTGGGACATGTGCACCACGGCCGCGCTCGGCGTCCCGTACGAGAAGGCGCAGTGGCGCGAGGTGCGCACGCTGTCCGGCGGTGAGCAGAAGCGCCTGGTGCTGGAGGCGCTGCTGCGCGGTCCCGACGAGGTGCTGCTGCTCGACGAGCCGGACAACTATCTCGACGTGCCCGGCAAGCGCTGGCTGGAGGAGAAGCTCAAGGAGACCCGTAAGACGGTCCTCTTCGTCTCCCACGACCGCGAGCTGCTGTCCAGGGCCGCCGAGAAGATCGTCAGCGTGGAGCCGAGCCCGGCCGGCAGTGACGTGTGGGTGCACGGCGCCGGCTTCGACACGTACCACCAGGCCCGCAAGGACCGGTTCGCCCGGTTCGAGGAGCTGCTGCGGCGCTGGGAGGAGGAGCACGCCCGGCTGAAGGCGCTGGTCCACCGGCTGCGGCAGCAGGCGGCGATCAGCCCCGACATGGCGTCCCGCTACCGGGCGATGCAGACCCGCTTCAAGAAGTTCGAGGACGCGGGCCCGCCACCGGAGCCGCCGCGCGAGCAGGACATCAAGATGCGGCTGCGCGGCGGCCGGACCGGGGTACGGGCGGTGACCTGCAAGAACCTTGAGCTGACCGGGCTGATGAAGCCGTTCGACCTGGAGATCTTCTACGGGGAACGGGTCGCCGTCCTCGGCTCGAACGGATCGGGGAAGTCGCACTTCCTGCGGCTCCTCGCGGGCGAGCAGGTCGCGCACACGGGGGAGTGGAAGCTCGGGGCACGCGTCGTACCCGGGCACTTCGCGCAGACCCACGCCCATCCGGAGCTGCTGGGCAAGACGCTGGTCGAGATCCTGTGGACGGAGCACGCCAAGGACCGGGGCGGCGCCATGTCCGTACTGCGCCGCTACGAGCTGGAACGGCAGGGTGACCAGCCCTTCGAGAAGCTGTCCGGCGGGCAGCAGGCGCGGTTCCAGATCCTGCTCCTGGAGCTGGCCGGCACGACCGCGCTGCTGCTGGACGAGCCGACGGACAACCTGGACCTGGAGTCGGCGGAGGCGCTGCAGGACGGTCTGGAGGCGTACGAGGGGACCGTGATGGCCGTCACGCACGACCGGTGGTTCGCGAAGTCCTTCGACCGCTATCTGGTGTTCGGCTCGGACGGGGTCGTACGCGAGACGACGGAGCCGGTGTGGGACGAGCGGCGGGTGGAGCGGGCGCGGTAGCGCGCGGCGCACCCCCGCGGGAACCCGCACCAACCAGCCCGTCCGGCGATTGAGGACGGAAGCCCCGGCAGCGGGGCCGGCCAGGCCGGGGAACCCCGCTGCCGCCCGCCGGGGGCCACACGTTTTGACCCGTCCGGGGCGGGGCGGGTAGTCTCGTTAATTGTTATGCGTATTGGCTTCGTCGTTCTCACGCGTAGGGCCCTTACGTAGGTTCTCTGGAGCAGTTACCAGTGGCTCGCATACGGGCAGCGTCCCCGGCATTGTGAGCCCCAGCTGCATGATCGCTTCAGAGGTGCCATGTGTCTGGACCCCATCCACTGAAGAAGCGAAGGCTACGAAGTGCGTACGTACAGCCCCAAGCCCGGCGATGTGACGCGCCAGTGGCACATCATTGACGCGCAGGACATCGTCCTGGGTCGTCTGGCCACCACGGCTGCGAACCTCCTCCGCGGCAAGCACAAGGCGATCTACGCCCCCCACATGGACATGGGCGACTTCGTCATCATCATCAACGCCGAGAAGGTTCACCTCTCCGGCAACAAGAAGACCCAGAAGATGGCGTACCGCCACTCCGGGTTCCCGGGTGGTCTGCGCTCCGTCCGTTACGACGAGCTGCTCGCCAAGAGCCCCGAGAAGGCCGTCGAGAAGGCCATCAAGGGCATGATCCCCAAGAACAGCCTGGGCCGTCAGATGCTCTCGAAGCTCAAGGTCTACGCGGGCGACCAGCACCCGCACGCTGCTCAGCAGCCGGTCCCGTTCGAGATCACCCAGGTCGCGCAGTAGTTCCGGCCTCCCCCTAAGACCAAAAGAAAGATCTGAGGAGAATCGTGGCCGAGACCACTGTTGAGAACCCCGTCGAGGGCACCGAGGGCGAAGAGGTCTTCGCCGAGGTGACCACCTTCGAGTCCGAGGTTCCCGTCGAGGGCGAGTACACCAGCGAGTCGCTGGCCTCCCGCTTCGGCGACCCGCAGCCCGCCGCCGGCCTTGGCCGTCGGAAGAACGCCATCGCCCGCGTCCGGATCGTTCCGGGCACCGGCAAGTGGAAGATCAACGGTCGCACCCTTGAGGACTACTTCCCCAACAAGGTGCACCAGCAGGAAGTCAACGAGCCCTTCAAGGTGCTCGAGCTCGACAACCGCTACGACGTCATCGCCCGCATCTCGGGTGGCGGCGTCTCGGGTCAGGCCGGCGCCCTGCGCCTCGGCGTGGCCCGTGCGCTGAACGAGGCGGACGTGGACAACAACCGCGCCCCGCTGAAGAAGGCCGGCTTCCTCTCCCGTGACGACCGTGCGGTCGAGCGCAAGAAGGCCGGTCTCAAGAAGGCCCGCAAGGCCCCGCAGTACAGCAAGCGCTAATCCGCCTGCTCATCTGCTTTACACGTTCGCCCCGGCGGCACACCTCGTGCTGCCGGGGCGTTCGTTTATCGGCACCCTCGGGCGTATAACGGCATAAGACGTTCATAGGCTTGTTGTGCTGCTTTGGTTGATTTGGTTGTGCGGTTTCGGAGCATCTTCGGAGGACACCAGTGGGACGACTCTTCGGCACGGACGGTGTGCGCGGTGTCGCCAATGCGGATCTGACGGCCGAGCTGGCGCTCGGTCTCTCGGTCGCTGCGGCGCATGTTCTCGCCGAGGGGAGCACTCTCGACGGGACCCGGCCGACAGCCGTGGTGGGCCGTGACCCACGCGCGTCCGGAGAGTTCCTGGAGGCCGCCGTCGTGGCCGGTCTCGCCAGCGCCGGCGTGGACGTCCTGCGCGTCGGTGTGCTGCCCACCCCGGCGGTGGCGTACCTCACCGGCGCGCTGGGCGCCGACCTCGGTGTGATGCTCTCCGCGAGCCACAACTCCATGCCGGACAACGGTGTCAAGTTCATCGCCCGCGGCGGTCACAAGCTCTCCGACGAGCTGGAGGACCGGATCGAGTCGATCTACCAGCAGCACCGCACCGGTGAGCCGTGGGAGCGCCCGACCGGGGCCGGTGTGGGACGCGTCACCGAGTACGCGGAGGGCTTCGACCGTTACGTGGCCCACCTCGTCGCGGTCCTGCCGAACCGGCTCGACGGGCTGAAGGTCGTGCTCGACGAGGCGCACGGCGCGGCCGCCCGGGTCTCGCCCGAGGCCTTCGCGCGGGCCGGTGCCGAGGTCGTCACGATCGGTGCCGACCCGAACGGCCTGAACATCAACGACGGCTGCGGCTCCACCCATCTGGAGCCGTTGAAGGCCGCCGTCGTGGAGCACGGCGCCCACTTCGGCATCGCGCACGACGGCGACGCGGACCGCTGCCTGGCCGTGGACGCCACGGGCGAGGAGGTCGACGGCGACCAGATCCTGGCCGTCCTCGCCCTCGCCATGCGCGAGGCCGGACAGCTGCGCAAGGACACCGTGGTCGGCACCGTCATGTCCAACCTCGGCTTCAAGATCGCGATGGAGCGGGAGGGCATCCAGCTCGTCCAGACCGCCGTCGGCGACCGCTACGTACTGGAGTCGATGAAGGCCGAGGGCTACGCGCTGGGCGGCGAGCAGTCCGGCCATGTCATCGTCCTGGACCACGCCACGACCGGCGACGGCACGCTGACCGGCCTGCTGCTGGCGGCCCGGATCGCCGCCACCGGCCGTACGCTCGCCGATCTGGCCGGGGTCATGCAGCGGCTGCCGCAGCTGCTGATCAACGTCCGCGACGTCGACAAGTCCCGGGTCGCGACCTCCCCCGAGGTCGCCGAGGCCGTGGCCGAGGCCGAGCGCGAGCTGGGCTCCACCGGACGCGTGCTGCTGCGCCAGTCGGGCACGGAGCCGCTGGTGCGGGTCATGGTCGAGGCGGCCGACATCGAGCAGGCGCGGGCTGTCGCCGAGCGGCTGGCCGATGTGGTGAAGTCCGCGCTGGGATAGTGCTCAGCGGCCGGACAGGCCCTGATCGCCGGACGGCCTCGCGACGAGGACCGTCCGGCGGCGGTGTGCCGCCCACAGCGCCTTCTGTACCAGCAGGGTCAGCGTCCCCGCGACCACGATCCCGCCGAGGTTCGCCAGCAGCTGGGTGGTGGAGCCCGACATCTGGTGGTAGTCGCTGTAGCTGAACGCCACCGCCGCGTTGGCCGCGGCCGGCACGGTCGTCACCGAGATGGCGACCCCGATCAGCGCCCCGGACTTCGCCGAGGTGAGCGAGAGCGTTCCGGCGATCCCGGCCAGGAAGGCCACCACGAACGACATCGCGTCGGGCTTCCAGATGAACGCCGTGTTCGGACGGTCGGCCTCGATCATCGAGCGGGTGAACAGCCCGAAGGCGTCCATCAGCCAGGCGAACCCGGCCGTCAGCACCATCGCGAGGGCGAAGCCGCCGATCAGCGCGTACAAGGAACGCAGCGCCAGTCGCGGAGCACGCTGCACCAGGGCGGTGGAAATCCCGGCCAGCGGCCCGAACTCCGGGCCGACCGCCATCGCGCCCACGATCAGGATCGCGTTGTCGAGCATCACACCGCAGGCGGCGAGCATCGTCGCGACGGTGAGGAACGCCACGTACGTGACGCTGAACGTCGACTCCTCGTGGGTCGCCTCCGTCAGCTCCTCCCACAGCACCGCGTCCGCGCCCTCGCCCGGCGCGGCCTCCTCGGCCCGGTCGGCGTGGGCGGAGAGCGTCAGGTCCATGTTCTCGACGGTGATCGAACCGGACTCGTCGATGCCGAGGCGGCGCAGCGCGGAAATCAGCTCGTCACCCGCCTCACGGGCCACATCGCACAGCACCAGGTCACCCGCCGGATTGCGGGCGGCCCCGGCCATCACGACGAGATGCGTCGTACCGAGGGTGCTGTCCAGCAGGTGCAGCACCTCGTCCGTACGGTCGGTGGGGACGATCAGGCGCAGATGCAGCACGTGGGCCACTCCCGGGAGGCTCGCGGACTCAGAGGCTCAGAGTTTGCGCAGGGACAGCCGCTGGACCTTGTGGTCCGGGCCCTTGCGCAGCACCAGGGTGGCACGCCCCCGGGTGGGCGCGACATTCTCCACCAGGTTGGGCTTGTTGATGGTCCGCCACATCGTCGCCGCGTACTCCATGGCCTCCTCCTCGGAGACCTGGGTGTACTTGCGGAAGTACGAGAACGGGTTCTGGAACGCGGTCGCGCGCAGTTTCCGGAACCGGTTGAGATACCAGCTCTCGATGTCCTCGGTGCGCGCGTCCACGTACACGCTGAAGTCGAAGTAGTCGGCGAGACCGACCCTGGTCCGGCCGTCCTTGCCGGGCATCGCGGGCTGCAGCACGTTCAGCCCCTCGACGATCAGGATGTCGGGGCGGCGTACGGTGAGCCGCTCGTCCGGCACGATGTCGTAGATCAGGTGCGAGTAGACGGGCGCCGTCACCTCGTCCTTGCCCGCCTTGATGTCGGCGACGAAACGGGTCAGGGCGCGCCGGTCGTACGACTCGGGGAACCCCTTGCGCGACATCAGGCCGCGGGCCTGGAGCTCCTTCATCGGCAGCAGGAACCCGTCCGTGGTCACCAGCTCCACGCGCGGATGCTCGGGCCAACGGGCCAGCAGCGCCTGGAGGATGCGCGCGGTGGTGGACTTGCCGACCGCGACACTGCCCGCGACGCCTATGACGAACGGGGTGCCGCGCTGCTCGCCGTGGCCGTTCCCCGCGTCCCCGAGGAAGGTGTTCAGGGCGCCGCGCAGACCCGAGGTGGCCTGGACGTAGAGGTTGAGAAGCCGGGAGAGCGGCAGGTAGACGTCGCGTACCTCGTCGAGGTCGATGACGTCCCCGAGCCCGCGCAGCTGCTCGACCTCGTCGGCGGTCAGCGGCAGCGGCGTCTTGTCGCGCAGCGCGCTCCACTCGGCGCGGGACAGATCGACGTACGGCGTCGCCGCATGCTCGGCGCGTCGGTGGGTGCTCCGTGGCGGCGAAGTGATCACGGGTTCATTGTTGCGGGAGTTTCAACGGAGCGGGGGGTGGGCTCGGTCACGTAGGGGAGGGCGGTAGGGGTGATGCGGCCGTCGTTCACGGCTGTGTGCCCACCTTCTCCCGGGGTGGACGTTGCGACGTGACCGGCCCTTCGGCGCCGGACATGCGCCCCACCCCCCGGTTCTCGGCCGACCGGCCGGAATCGGTGCCGGTCGGCGGCGACGCCATGATGCACCCCGGGGCACCTGCCGCCGTCGGCGGGGGCCGGTGTCCGCACCCCTGTGGCGGACACCGGCCCCGGTTCAGGGGCGCCCGGTGACGGCGGGGCGCCTCACCCGTGACATCAGGGCTTCTCGCCCTTGGCGTCGACGACGGCGGCTTCGACCCGGGCTTCGCTCGTGAGGATCTGCCCGGCCTTGAATTTGAACGTCTGGCCCTCCACCTTGCCGTCGGAGAGCGTGTACGCGTAGTCCTCGGCGACCACGAAGCGCAGACCGGCATAGCTGAAGTCGTGCGGGCTGAGCAGGATCTCCCGCTGTTCGTGGCCGCCGTCCTCCTTCCGGGTGATGGCGATGGCCTCGCGCCCGGCGGCGTCCTTCACCAGGTGGTCGGTGACGTGCACGCCGGGGATGGTGGCCATGGCCCGGTAGATGCGGGCGAGCGCGGCCGGTGCGATCGGGTACGCCTGGACCATCAGCCCCATCGCCCGGAAGCTGTGCTGCGCCTCGGCCTCGGGCGGGCTCTCGGCCGTGTTGCCGGTCGGATAGAACGAGCGGACCTTCGCCAGCAGCCGCGCCGGGTCGTCGGGCAGCGCCTCGGCGGCCCGGTAGACCCGGCGGGCCGTGCTGTAGTCGGAGTCCTTGCCGTTCTTGGCCGCGGCGGAGTTGTCGTACGGAACCCAGTCGTCGGGGTCGTACGTGACGCGGCCGGCGGCCATGCCGTTCCGGTCGCCCCGCGCGGCCTGCGTCGTCCTGGTGTAGATCCACTGGTCGTCGCGCGGCTCCGGCCCGGCCGGCTGCTTCTCCAGCGCGTCGGCGGCCCGGTTCAGCACCTCGGCCGGGCTGTCCAGCCGCAGGGTCCCGGCGGTCGAGGCGGGTCCGGAGCGGTCGGGCGCGACGGCGTCCCCGAGCCGGGTGCCGAGCACCGCGGCCACGGTGATCGCCGCGGCCGCGCCGACCGCGGCGACCCGCCAGTCCGCCCGCAGGCGGTGGACGCGACGACCCGGGGCCGCGGCCTCGGTGAGCCGCTGCCGGCCCGGGGCGAGCGCGCCACGGTCGGGAACGGGCGCGTCCGCGCGGAGCTCGCGCAGCTGGGTCATTTCGTCCATGACGGGGTCAGCTCCATGGCGTCGGGCGTGAACGAGGGGTCCGTGCAGAGGGCTTCGCGGACCTTGCGGCGGGCGCGATTGAGCCGGGACCGCACGGTGCCGAGCGGGATGCCCAGCGCCTCGGCGACCTCCTGGTACCCGAGGTCGGCCCAGGCGACGAGCAGCAGCACATGCCGGTCGCCGGGCGAGAGCGCGGCGAGCGCCACGGCCAGGGGCGCCTGGGCGGCGATCCGGTCGTCGGAACGCTCGCTCCAGGAGGCGGCCACCGGGTCCTGACCGGTACGGGCCAGGGCCCGCAGCCCCCGCTCCTCGCTGCGCCGGTGCTTGCCGATGAGGTTGGCCGCGATGCCGTACAGCCAGGGGCGGGCGCTGCGGTGGGAGCGGTCGTAGCGGCGCCGGGAGCGGAAGGCGATGAGGAAGGTCTCCGCCGTGATGTCGTCCGCCGCGCCCTCGCCGAGGCGGCGGGCGGCATAGCGGTGGATGTCCGGTGCGTGACGGTCGTAGAGTCCGGCGAAGATCTCGGGCTCCTCCAGCGACTGCGCGATGACCTCGGCATCGTCGTCGGGGCTGGCCGGCGGCGGTCCGGTCACATCGGCTCCTGGGGCTCGGCGGGTGGGCGTGTCACCCCTTGTTCCCCGCTGGGGCCGGAAAGGTTCACAGGGTATGCGGGGCGGCCACCCCCGATGCCGCCCCGGCCCCTTCGCCGGGGTCCGCCCGGTCGCCGCGCCGCGCGCGCACCGGGCGGATCGCCCCCGGGACGCCGTCCTCCCTGCCGCCCCGTTCCCCTTCTGCGACGATGCGAAGAAGAGGGGCGGGTGACCACGAAGGGAACGATATGTGCGGAATCGTCGGTTACGTCGGTGGACAGTCGGCCCAGGACGTCGTCGTCGCGGGCCTCAAGCGCCTTGAGTACCGGGGCTACGACTCGGCGGGCCTCGCCGTGCTCGCGGACGGCGGTCTGGCCGCCGCCAAGAAGGCCGGCAAGCTCGTCAATCTGGAGAAGGCCCTGGCCGAGGCGCCGCTCCCGGCCGGGACCACCGGGATCGGACACACCCGCTGGGCCACCCACGGCGCCCCCACCGACATCAACGCCCACCCGCACCTCGACAACGCGGGCCGCGTCGCCGTCGTGCACAACGGGATCATCGAGAACTTCGCCGCCCTGCGCGCCGAACTCGCCGAGCGCGGCCACGACCTGGCCTCCGAGACCGACACGGAGGTCGTCGCCCATCTGCTCGCCGAGGCCTTCTCCTCCTGCGCCGACCCGGCGGAGGCGATGCGGCAGGTCTGCCGCCGGCTGGACGGCGCCTTCACCCTCGTCGCCGTGCACGCGGACGCACCCGGCACGGTGGTCGGGGCCCGGCGCAACTCGCCGCTCGTGGTGGGGGTGGGGGAGGGGGAGTCGTTCCTGGCCTCCGACGTCGCCGCGTTCATCGCGCACACCCGCTCCGCGATCGAGCTGGGCCAGGACCAGGTGGTCGAGCTGCGCCGCGAGGGGGTCACGGTCACCGACTTCGACGGGCGGCCCGCCGAGGTCCGCGAGTACCACGTGGACTGGGACGTCTCCGCCGCCGAGAAGGGCGGCCACGACTACTTCATGCTCAAGGAGATCGCCGAACAGCCCAGGGCGGTCGCCGACACGCTCCTCGGACGGATCGACGGCTCGGGCTCGCTCCGCCTCGACGAGGTACGCATCCCGCCGTACGAACTGCGCGAGGTCGACAAGGTCGTCATCGTGGCCTGCGGCACCGCCTTTCACTCCGGGATGATCGCCAAGTACGCCATCGAGCACTGGACCCGCATCCCCTGCGAGACCGAGCTGGCCAGCGAGTTCCGCTACCGCGACCCGATCCTCGACCACCGCACCCTGGTCGTCGCGATCTCGCAGTCCGGCGAGACGATGGACACCCTGATGGCCCTGCGGCACGCCCGCGAACAGGGCGCGAAGGTCCTCGCCATCTGCAACACGAACGGCTCCACCATCCCCCGGGAGTCCGACGCCGTGCTCTACACGCACGCCGGCCCCGAGGTCGCCGTCGCCTCCACCAAGGCCTTCCTCACCCAGCTGGTCGCCTGCTACCTCGTCGCCCTGTATCTCGGACAGGTCCGCGGGACGAAGTGGGGCGACGAGATCCGCACCGTCATCCGCCAGCTCTCCGAGATCTCCGGCGCGGTCGAACGGGTCCTGGAGACCATGGAGCCGGTACGCGAACTCGCCCGCTCCCTCGCCGGTCACGACACCGTGCTCTTCCTGGGCCGCCATGTCGGCTATCCCGTGGCCCTGGAAGGCGCGTTGAAGCTCAAGGAGCTCGCGTACATGCACGCCGAGGGCTTCGCCGCCGGTGAGCTCAAGCACGGCCCGATCGCGCTCATCGAGGACGGCCTCCCGGTCGTCGTGGTGGTGCCGTCGCCGCGCGGCCGGTCGTTGCTGCACGACAAGGTCGTGTCGAACATCCAGGAGATCAGGGCACGCGGTGCCCGCACCATCGTCATCGCCGAGGAGGGCGACGAGGCGGTCGTCCCGTACGCCGACCACCTGATCCGGATCCCCATTACGCCTACGCTGCTCCAGCCGCTGGTGTCGACCGTGCCGCTGCAGGTATTCGCCTGCGAACTGGCCACGGCCCGCGGCAACGACGTGGACCAGCCGCGCAATCTGGCGAAGTCCGTGACCGTGGAGTAGCGAGGGATGAGGGAATACGCGTGATCATCGGGGTCGGGATCGACGTGGCCGAGATCGAACGGTTCGACGCGGCGCTGGAACGTACGCCGCAGATGGCCGACCGGCTCTTTCTGGAACAGGAGTTGCTGCTGCCCAGCGGCGAGCGGCGCGGTATCGCCTCGCTCGCCGCCAGGTTCGCCGCGAAGGAGGCCCTCGCGAAGGCGCTCGGCGCGCCCGGCGGACTGCACTGGACGGACGCCGAGGTGTACGTCGAGGACAGCGGACAGCCCCGGCTGCGGGTCAGCGGCACCGTCGCCGCCCGCGCCGCCGAGCTGGGCGTACGGCACTGGCACGTGTCGCTCAGCCACGACGCGGGGGTGGCGTCCGCCGTGGTGATCGCGGAGGGTTGAGCACATGCGTACCGCCTACAGCGTTCAGACCGTACGGGCCGCCGAGCGGGCCCTGATGGCCCGACTGCCCGAGGGCGCGCTGATGCAGCGCGCCGCCGCGGGACTGGCGGCGGCCTGCGCCGATGTGCTGCGGCGGCGCGGCCGGGTGTACGGGGCCCGGGTCGTCCTCCTCGTCGGCAGCGGCGACAACGGGGGCGACGCGCTGTACGCGGGCGCCCGGCTCGCCCGCCGGGGCGCCGGCGTGCGCGCCGTGCTCACCTCGCCCGACCGCGCCCATGAGGGCGGCCTCGCGGCCCTGCTCGCGGCCGGCGGGCGGGTCGCGGAGGGCGCGGACGCCTGGGGCGGTCACATCGATCTCGTGGTGGACGGGATCACCGGCATCGGCGGCCGGGGCGGGCTGCGTCCGGGCGCCGCCGAGCTGGTGCGGGCCTTCGCGGCGACCGGCGCGCCCCTGGTCGCCGTCGACCTGCCCAGCGGCGTCGAGGCCGACACCGGCGAGGTGCCCGGCGAGGCGGTGCGCGCCGACGCGACCGTCACCTTCGGCACGTACAAGCCGGGCCTGCTCGTCGACCCGGCCGCCGAACGGGCCGGCGCGCTGCGCCTGGTCGACATCGGGCTCGGGCCCGAACTGCCGGACGTACCCGACCTGGAGGCGCTCCAGTACGCGGACGTCGCCGCGCTGCTGCCCGTCCCCGGCGCCGAGAGCGACAAGTACCGGCGCGGGGTCGTCGGCATCGTCGCCGGTTCCGCGCGGTACCCGGGCGCGGCGGTGCTGGCCGTCTCCGGGGCGCTGCGGGGCGGTGCGGGGGCCGTGCGGTACGTCGGTCCGGGCGCGGACGCGGTGATCGCCCGTCATCCGGAGACGCTGGTCCACGCGGGGCCGCCGTCGAAGGCGGGGCGGGTGCAGGCCTGGGTCGTCGGGCCCGGAATCGGTGACGGCGCGGAGGCCGCCGAGGGGGTCCGGGACGTGCTGGCGGCGGACGTCGCGGTGCTGGTGGACGCGGACGGGCTGCGGCTGCTGGACGCCGGTGCCGTACGCGCGCGCACCGCGCCCACCGTGCTCACCCCGCACGCCGGTGAGGCCGCCGCGCTGCTCGGCGTGGCGCGCGAGGAGGTCGAGGCGGGGCGGCTCGCCGCCGTACGGGAGCTGGCCGCCCGCTACCGCGCCACGGTCCTGCTCAAGGGGTCGACGACCCTGGTCGCCACCGACGACCCGGACACTCCCGTACGGGTCAATCCGACCGGCACCTCCTGGCTGGCCACGGCCGGCAGCGGCGACGTCCTCTCCGGACTGACCGGCTCCCTGCTGGCCGCGGGCCTCGCCCCGCGTGACGCCGCGTCGGCCGGCGCCCATCTGCACGGACTCGCCGCCCGCCACGCCTCCGACGGCTCGCCCGTCGCCGCCCAGGACGTCGCGGAGGCGATCCCGGCGGCGTGGCGGGACGTACGGGCCTGAGCGATCCTGGGCGCACGCAGGAGCCGACCGCAGCGGACAGGAGGGCCGACCGTGGGCAGCAGCGAGGTACGCGTACGCCGGGTGTACGAGCCGAAGGAGGACGGCGACGGCACCCGCGTCCTCGTCGACCGGCTCTGGCCGCGGGGCGAGTCCAGGGAGAAGGCCGCGATCGACAAGTGGCTCAAGGACATCACCCCGTCGAACGAGCTCCGCGACTGGTACCACGAGGACCGCACCGCCACCCGCTACGACGCGTTCGTCGAGCGCTACCGCGCCGAACTGTCCGACCCCGTCCACACGGCGGCCGTCCGGGAACTGGTCGAACTGGTCCGGGAGGGCGGCCCGGTGACACTGATCACGGCGGTCAAGGACGTACCCCACAGCCATGTCCCGGTCATCGTCGACCATCTGGAACACGAGCTGCGCCATCACTGAGGTGCGCACCCGGCGCCGGGCGGACGCCCCCTGCCGCGGGCCCCTTCCGACCCGCCGCCCGAGGGCCCTGCCGTACGCCTCTGAGAGACTGGGCGCGATGAACGAGACAGCGTCCTTGAGAGCCCGTGCCGAGATCGACCTCGCCGCGCTGCGCGCCAACGTGCGGGTGCTGCGCGCGCGGGCGGGCGGCGCGCAACTCATGGCCGTCGTCAAATCCGACGCGTACGGGCACGGGGCGGTGCCCTGCGCCCGCGCCGCGCTGGAGGCCGGGGCGACCTGGCTGGGCACCGCGACGCCGCAGGAGGCGCTCGCCCTGCGGGCCGCCGGACTCGGCGGCCGGGTGATGTGCTGGCTGTGGACCCCGGGTGGTCCCTGGCGCGAGGCGATCGAGGCCGACATCGACGTGTCGGTGAGCGGGATGTGGGCCCTGCGCGAGGTCGTCGCCGCGGCCACGGACGCGGGCGTCCCGGCCCGGATCCAGCTCAAGGCCGACACCGGCCTCGGGCGCAACGGCTGCCAGCCCGCCGACTGGCCGGAGCTGGTCGCCGCCGCCCGCGCCGCCGAGGACGCGGGCACCGTCCGGATCACCGGCCTGTGGTCCCACTTCGCCTGCGCCGACGAGCCCGGCCACCCCTCCATCGCCGCCCAGCTGGCCGTGTTCCGGGACATGGTGGCGCACGCCGAGAAGGAGGGCGTCGAACCCGAGGTGCGCCACATGGCGAACTCCCCGGCGA
This sequence comes from Streptomyces sp. NBC_00984, assembly GCF_045162475.1. Classification (NCBI taxonomy): domain Bacteria; kingdom Bacillati; phylum Actinomycetota; class Actinomycetes; order Kitasatosporales; family Streptomycetaceae; genus Streptomyces; species Streptomyces sp. NBC_00984. Next base: position 3,673,731 of record NZ_CP108734.1, on the reverse strand, counting down.
CGCTGACCATCCCCGAGGCGCACTTCGACCTCGTACGGACCGGGATCGCGATGTACGGCATCTCGCCCAGCCCCGAGCTGGGCACCCCGGCCGACTTCGGGCTGCGCCCCGTCATGACGCTCATCGCGTCGATCGCCCTGGTCAAGCAGGTGCCGGCCGGCCACGGCATCAGCTACGGCCACCACTACACGACCTCCGCCGAGACCACCCTGGGCCTGGTGCCGGTCGGCTACGCGGACGGCATCCCGCGCCACGCCTCCGGCCGGGCGCCCGTCCTGGTCGGCGGCGTCACCCGGCGGATCGCCGGCCGGGTGGCCATGGACCAGTTCGTCGTCGACCTCGACGGGGACGAGATCGAGGTGGGCAGCGAGGCGGTGCTCTTCGGCCCGGGGGACCGGGGCGAGCCGAGCGCCGAGGACTGGGCGCAGGCCGCCGACACCATCGCGTACGAGATCGTCACCCGGATCGGCACCCGCGTACCGCGCGTGCACCTGCACGCGACCCCGGCCGAGTCCTGACCGATCGTGCGCCCCTGACCAGGCACGATCGGATCACGACCGGAACAGACCGGCCCTGACCTGACGGATACGACCGACGAGGAGCGCGGCACGGTGAGCGAGATCAGCGCGGGGGACGCGGTGACGACGGCCGCTACGGCGGTCGGCTGGCGCCGGGCGGGTATCGCGGGAGCCGCCATAGGTGTGATCGCGGCGGGCGCGGCCGCCGGTGTCGCGGTCGAGCGGCTCACGGTCGGCCGGGGCATGCGCAGAAGGGCCAGGCTGGCCCTGGACGCCACCGGGCCGTACGGCTCGCTGCGCGGGCTGCCGGGCCGGGCCACCGCCGACGACGGCACCGAGCTGTACTACGAGGTCGACGAGGTCGAACCGGACGGCGGGGCGGGCGGCGCCGCGGGCAGTGGGGGCGACGCCGTCTGCTCCGGCACGCGCCGCCGCCGGCTCTTCGGCCGCAAGGACCCCGCGCCCGTCACCGTGGTCTTCAGCCACGGCTACTGCCTCAGCCAGGACTCCTGGCACTTCCAGCGGGCGGCGCTGCGCGGTCTGGTCCGCACCGTCCACTGGGACCAGCGCAGCCACGGCCGTTCCGAGCGGGGCCGGGACCAGGCAGAGGGCGTCCCGATCGGCATCGACCAGCTCGGCCGCGATCTGATGGCCGTGATCGAAGCGGCTGCCCCCGAGGGGCGGCTGGTGCTCGTGGGGCACTCGATGGGCGGCATGACGATGATGGCGCTCGCCGACCGGTACCCCCGGCTGATCAGGGACCGGGTCGCCGCCGTCGCCTTCGTCGGCACATCGAGCGGGAAGCTCGGCGAGGTCAACTTCGGGCTGCCGATCGCGGGCGTGAACGCGGTGCGGCGGGTGCTGCCCGGGGTGCTCCGGGCGCTCGGCTCCCAGGCGGAGCTGGTGGAGCGGGGCCGCCGGGCGACCGCCGATCTCTTCGCCGGTCTGATCAAGCGGTACTCGTTCGGTTCGCGGGACGTCGATCCGGCGGTCGAGCGGTTCGCCGAGCGGCTCATCGAGTCCACCCCGATCGATGTGGTCGCCGAGTTCTATCCGGCCTTCACCGAACACGACAAGAGCGGCGCGCTGCCCGCCTTCCGCGACGTCCCGGTGCTGATCCTGGCGGGCGACAAGGACCTGGTGACGCCCAGTTCGCACAGCGAGACCATCGCGGACCAGCTCCCGGACGCGGAGCTGGTCATCGTCCCGGACGCCGGCCATCTGGTGATGCTGGAGCACCCCGAGACGGTCACGGACCGGCTGGCGGACCTGCTGGTACGCATCGGGGCCGTGCCGTCAACGGCTAACGTTGGCGGACATGGAAGCACCGCACAACAGCCTGGCGACTGAGGCCACCGAGGGCGCCGCGCCGGGCGCCGTCACCGTGAGCCTGGCCGTCGAGTCCCCCGAACAGATGCAGGCGCTCGGCCGCCGGATCGCCGCGGTCCTGCTCCCCGGCGACCTCGTGATGCTCACCGGCGAGCTCGGCGCCGGGAAGACGACGCTGACCCGGGGCCTCGGCGAGGGCCTCGGCGTGCGCGGCGCGGTCACCTCCCCCACCTTCGTGATCGCCCGCGTCCACCCGTCGCTGACCGGCGGTCCGGCCCTGGTCCACGTCGACGCGTACCGCCTGGGCGGCGGGCTCGACGAGATGGAGGACCTGGACCTCGACGTGTCGCTGCCGGAGTCGGTGGTGGTCGTGGAGTGGGGCGACGGCAAGGTCGAGGAGCTGTCCGACGACCGGCTGCAGGTGGTGATCGACCGCACGGTCGGCGACACGGACGACGAGCGGCGCGAGGTGACACTGATCGGGATCGGCGCGCGCTGGGCGGGACTGCGCGAGGTCTGAGCGCGGGGCCGGATTCCGACAGGCTGTCGGCAAATTGTTGCGCCGGGCGGTGCGGGCGTGGTCACATGGATGACGAGAGCTGGTTAGGTCTGCCTAACCACGCCTTCCACCGGAGCCTCAGGAGGCATCCATGACGACGTCCGCCGAACGTGAAGTGCCGCCGCCGCCATCGATGAAGGACCTGCTGGCGGCCTGTGCCGCGGCCACGGCGGTCTCCACGCCGCCGCCGTCCGCGGACGAGGACGACGGAACCGACGACGGGGCTCCGGCCGCACCCGCGCCCCGTTCCGAGCCGGACCTCGAACGCCGGGCGGGCTGAAAAGCCGGGCGGGGCGAAATAAGAGCCGGACAAAACGACGGCTGGGCCGAAACGCCGGACAGGCCCTAGCGGACGACGACCACCTTCGTGCCCACCATCGCGAAGTCCCACATCGCGTCCCCGTCGGCCCGGGACATCCGCACGCCACCCGTCTTCAGCGTCGGGTCCGGGCTCTCCATCGAGCCGTCCACCGCCGCGCTGAAGCCCACGGCCACGTCGTCCACCATCGCGAACCGCACCACGTGCTCGATCATCACGCCGTCCGAGCCCTTGGTGGGGGCTCCCGAGCGCGGGGTGTTCACCCGGTAGGTGCCGGGGAGCGGATTCAGGGAGCTCGGCATGACGTCGAACGTCCGGGTCACCTTCCCGTCCCCGTCGACGAGCCACACCCGGCGGTCGGCCAGGGCGTACACGACCCGCGTCCCGGTGCCGGAGCCCTTGGGGAGCACGGCCGGGCGCGACTTCTCCTTCGGCCTCGCGTGCTCGGTGGCGGTGGCGGAAGCCTTCGGTTTGGGGGCCGCGAGGTTGTCGGGGGCGTTCGCCGATGCCTGGAAGGCCAGGACGCCGACCGCGACGAGCGCCGCCGCAGTGAGCCCGGCCACGATTCCCGAGCTGCCCCTAGACACCGTGCGCGCCCCTTTCGCTTCCGTATGTCGTACAAGCGTTTAGCGTTTACGTCGTACCCGCGTGAACACGCTGACGGTAGCAGCCGGGACCGGTCGCACCGGGACGCCGTACGGGGCGCCGTGCCTCCCTCGGCGGAGCCGTAGGCTGTTTGCGTGCTCTTGCTCGCCGTGGATACCGCAACCCCCGCCGTCACCGTCGCCCTTCATGACGGGACCTCCGTCGTCGCCGAGTCCGGACAGGTCGACGCCCGAAGGCACGGGGAGCTGCTGCTGCCCGCCGTCGACCGGGTCCTCGCCGAGGCCGGTGTGAGACTCGACGCCGTGACGGACGTGGTCGTCGGCGTCGGCCCCGGACCGTACACCGGACTCCGGGTCGGCCTGGTCACCGCCGCGGCCTTCGGCTCCGCCCTCTCCGTACCCGTGCACGGGCTCTGCACCCTGGACGGTCTCGCGTACGCCGCGGGCCGGGCCGGGCTTGAGGGCCCGTTCGCCGTCGCGACGGACGCCCGCCGCAAGGAGGTCTACTGGGCGCGGTACGACGACCCGCGCACCCGGGTCACCGAGCCCGCCGTCGACCGGCCCGCCGACATCGCCGAACAGCTCGCCGGACTCCCCGTCGTCGGCGCGGGCGCGGTGCTCTACCCCGAGGCGTTCCCGGACGCCCGGGAGCCCGAGCACGTCAGTGCCGGAGCGCTGGCCGCCCTCGCCGCCGAGCGGCTCGCCGCGGGCGCGGAGCTGCTGCCGCCGCAGCCGCTCTACCTCCGCAGGCCCGACGCCCAGGTGCCGAAGAACTACAAGGTGGTCACTCCGAAGTGACGACCACGACTGCCCTTCTGCGAGAGATGCGCTGGTGGGACATCGACCCGGTGCTGGAGCTCGAAGGCGAGCTGTTCCCGGACGACGCCTGGTCGGCCGGCATGTTCTGGTCCGAGCTGGCGCACTCGCGCGGCCCGCGGGCCACCCGCCGCTATGTCGTCGCCGAGGACCCCGTCACCGGCCGGATCGTCGGCTACGCGGGCCTCGCCGCGGCCGGTGACCTCGCCGACGTGCAGACGATCGGGGTCACCCGCGACCACTGGGGCGGCGGCCTCGGCTCCGAACTCCTCACCGACCTGCTGAAGCACGCCACGGCCTTCGAGTGCGCCGAGGTGCTCCTCGAAGTCCGCGTCGACAACACCCGGGCCCAGAAGCTCTACGAACGCTTCGGCTTCGAGCCGATCGGCTTCCGTCGCGGCTACTACCAGCCGGGCAACATCGACGCACTCGTCATGCGCCTCCACGTACAAGAACACGTACAAGAAACAGAGACTGACTGATGGCTGACGAACCGCTCGTACTCGGCATCGAGACCTCCTGCGACGAGACCGGCGTCGGCATCGTCCGGGGTACGACGCTGCTCGCCGACGCCGTCGCGTCCAGCGTCGACACGCACGCCCGCTTCGGCGGCGTCGTCCCGGAGATCGCCTCCCGCGCGCATCTGGAGGCGATGGTCCCCACCATCGAGCGCGCCCTGAAGGAGGCCGGGATCAGCGCCCGCGACCTCGACGGCATCTCCGTCACCGCGGGCCCCGGGCTCGCGGGCGCGCTGCTCGTCGGCGTCTCGGCGGCGAAGGCGTACGCGTACGCGCTCAACAAGCCGCTCTACGGGGTGAACCACCTCGCCTCGCACATCTGCGTGGACCAGCTGGAGCACGGCCCGCTGCCCGAGCCGACGATGGCGCTGCTGGTCAGCGGCGGGCACTCCTCGCTGCTGCTCGCGCCGGACATCACCAATGACGTACGGCCGCTGGGCGCGACCATCGACGACGCGGCGGGCGAGGCCTTCGACAAGATCGCCCGGGTGCTGAACCTCGGCTTCCCCGGCGGCCCGGTCATCGACCGGCTGGCGAAGGAGGGCGACCCGAAGGCGATCGCGTTCCCGCGCGGCCTGACCGGCTCGCGCGACCCCGTCTACGACTTCTCCTTCTCCGGCCTGAAGACCTCGGTGGCCCGCTGGATCGAGGCCAAGCGCGCGGCGGGCGAGGAGGTGCCGGTACGGGACGTGGCGGCGTCCTTCCAGGAGGCCGTGGTGGACGTGCTCACCCGCAAGGCCGTCCGGGCCTGCAAGGACGAGGGCGTCGACCACCTGATGATCGGCGGCGGTGTCGCGGCCAACTCGCGGCTGCGGGCGCTGGCCGAGGAACGGTGCGAGCGGGCCGGCATCCGGCTGCGGGTGCCGCGCCCCGGGCTGTGCACGGACAACGGCGCGATGGTCGCGGCGCTGGGCGCGGAGATGGTCGCCCGGGGCCGGCCGGCCTCGGACCTGGAGCTGTCCGCGGACTCCTCGCTGCCGGTGACCGACCCCCATGTGCCCGGCGCCCATGCGCACGACCACGACCACGACCACGTCCACGAGATCAGCAAGGACAACCTCTACTCATGACCGTAGCCCTCATGTGGGAGGCCCGTGCCGTGGCCGGCCGGGGTGCCGAACTCCTGGAGTGGGCGCGGGCCCGTTCGGCCGAGCTGGCCCGCGAGCCGCTCCGCCGCGAGCTGCTGCGCGCCCCGCAGGACCGGGTCCTGGTCATCACCTGGTGGGCGGGCGCGTACGGCGACGAGCTGCCCGAACTCCCCGAACCGGAAGCCGAGTTGATCACCCGCCCGGTGCACCGCTGGCGCTTCGAGTCCCTGGGTGACGCCGGACCCGACGCCGGCTGACCGGCCCTCGGCCGGGGCGGGCTCCCCGGCCGGCCAGTCCCTCAGTCGGCCGGTCCCTCAGCCGGTGGCGGTTCCCCGGTCGATCAGCCCCCGGATGATCGCGTCGAGTTCGTCCGCCGCCTCGTAGTCGGCGGCGTACGCGCGCCACTCGTCCTTGATCGCGGCGAGCCGGGGCAGCGTCGCCGCGTCCTCCTCGGTCACCATCTCGGGGAAGTAGCGCCTGCCCGGCGGGTTCTGCGCGCGGCGTTCGGCCGCCCGGCGGAAGATCAGGTCGCCGTAGACGTAACTCCAGATCGTCCGGTACGCGCGTACCGCCTGGGCGGGGGAGAGGCCGCAGGCGAGCGCCGAGTCGATGATCTCCTCGACCATCCAGAGCGCGTTCCGGTCGGTCACTTCGCCCAGCGCCAGTATGTCCAGCACCCACGGGAGCCGGCCCAGGATGTCGTGCATGTGCACGGCCACGGCGAGCAGCCGCGCGCGCGGGTCCTCGGGCAGCTCGGGGCGCGGGAAGGCGGCGGCGGTGCCCGACAGGGTGAGCATCAGCAGCTCGTCCTTGTCCTGCACGTAGTGGTAGAGCGCCATCGGTGTGGAGCCGAGCTCCTTCGCCACCCGCCGCATGCTCAGGGCGTCCACGCCCTCTTCCTCGATGATGCGGCGCGCGGTGGCGACCATCGCGTCCGGATCGAGCCGGCGCGGCCGCCCGACGGATCGTTTCGCCAGTGCCTGTTTCCTCGCCGGTGCCCGCTTCTCCGCCGGCGCCTGTTTCTTCGCGGGCGCCTGTTTCTTCGGTGGCGCCTGCTTCTCCGTCGGCACCTGTTTCTCCGTCGGCACCTGCTTCTTCTCTGTCCCTGACACCCGGGCATTGTCCCCGTTCCGCTGTTTCCGCGCCGTCCCGGGCCCCCTCGCCATTAATTTCTATACGCGTATAGTAATGGTTCGACCGGATGACCGCGAGGGAAGGGAACGTCGTGGACGAACAGTCACGGCACACACGTTGGCTGCTGGTGGTGGCTCTCATCGTGCAGTTCATGGTGGCGTTGGACATGTCGGTGGTGAACGTCGCGCTGCCGGACATGCGCAGTGATCTCGGCTTCACGCCCCAGGGGCTGCTGTGGGTGGTGAACGCCTACGCGCTGGCCTTCGGCGGACTGCTGATGCTCGGCGGGCGGCTCGCCGATCTGCTCGGCAGCCGCGTGATCCTGACGGCGGGCCTGGTGCTGTTCGGCGCGGCGAGCCTGGCCGGCGGGCTCGCCTGGTCGCCCGGCGGGCTGATCGCCGCGCGGGCGGTGCAGGGGATCGGTGCCGCCGCGCTCGCCCCGGTCGCCTTCGCCCTGATCGCCCTGGCCTTCCCGGCCGGGCCCGCCCGCTCCCGCGCCCTGGGGCTGTGGGGCATGGCGGGTGCGGCGGGCGGCGCGGTCGGCGTGCTCGCGGGCGGGGTGCTCACCGATGCGGCGGGCTGGCGCGCGGTGATGCTGGTGAATGTGCCGATCGTGGGGTTCGCGCTGGTGGGGGCCGTACGCAGCGGACTGCGGGGCGGCGCGGCCCGGACCGGTGCCCGGCTCGACGTGGCGGGAGCGCTGCTGGCCACCGCGGGCACGACGCTGCTGGTCCTCGGACTCGTACGCACATCGACCGACGCATGGGGGTCGGCCCGGACGCTGGGCACGCTCGGCGCCGCCGTACTGCTGCTGATCGCCTTCGTCGTCGTCGAGCTGCGGACCCGCACCCCGCTGCTCCGTCCCGGTCTGCTGACGGGGCGGCCGGTCCTGACCGCGAATCTCTTCTGCCTGCTGCTGAGCTCCGGGCAGTTCGCCGCGTTCTACTTCGTCTCGCTCTACATGCAGCAGGTGCTCGACTACGGGCCGACCGCCGCCGGTATCGCCTTCCTGCCGTTCTCGGCGGGCGTCGTCGCCGGTTCGGTCGTCGCCACCCGTACGGTCGCGTCGCTCGGCACCGGACGGCTGCTGGCACTCGGCGGCTTCCTGGCCGCGCTCGGCCTGGCCGGATTCGCGGCGACGGCGCGGGCCGACGGCGGCTTCCTCTACTCGATCCTCGGCCCGTCCCTGGTCTGCAGCATCGGTATCGGGATGTGCTTCGTGCCGCTCGGCACGGCGGCCACGACCGATGTGGCGCCCGACGAGACGGGCATGGCCTCCGGGCTGCTGAACAGCGCCCGTCAGGTGGGCGGCTCGCTGGGGCTCGCCGTCCTGGTCACCGTCGCCGCCCGGGTCACCGGTGACGGGGGCCGTCCGGCCGACCTGGCGGCCGGGTACTCGGCGGCGTTCTGGGTCTGCGCCGGGCTGCTCGCGGTCGCGGCGCTGGTGGCCCTGGTGCTGCTCCCGGAACGCGGGCGGACGGCTGCGGCGGGGGCTCCGGAGACCATCCCGGAGGCCGCTCCGGTGGCCGGGCCGGAGAATTCTCAGAAGAATCTCCAAGGAACTGTCGATCCGGCCGGGTCCCGTTCGACGCAGGGGTGAGAGGCGGGGAAAAGCCCCCGCCCGTCAGACCTAGGAGTCACCATGCCGCGCTTCATGTCGCTGATCCGCATCGACGAGCAGAATCCCTTCGACGCCCCGGACCCCGAGTTCGAGAAGCGCATGGGCGCCCTGTTCGAGGAGATCACCAAGGCCGGCGTCATGCTGGAGACGGCCGGGCTCACCCCGACCTCCCAGGGGACCAGGGTCACCTGGTCCGGCGGGAAGCTCAGCCACACCGACGGGCCCTTCACCGAGACCAAGGAGGTCGTCGGCGGCTACGCCATCCTCCAGGTCAAGGACAAGGAGGAGGCCCTGGAATGGACCAGGCGGTTCCTGCAGTCCCACCCGGAGAACTGGACCGTGACCTCCGAGGTCCGCCAGATCGACGAGGCCACCCAGGGCCCCTGAGAGCCTGTCGGGTGACCGTCCCCGCTTGCCGCGACCCGGCACGGCTGCTGTGATGAGTGACCGTGACGGCAGCAAGCACGACGGCGGCGGTCGAGGCGGTCTTCAGGATCGAGTCCGCGCGGATCATCGCAGGTGTCACCCGCATCGTGCGGGACGTGGGCATCGCCGAGGAACTCGCGCAGGACGCCCTGGTGGCCGCACTGGAGCAGTGGCCGGAGTCAGGTGTCCCGGACCGGCCGGGCGCCTGGCTCATGGCCACCGCCAGACACCGCGCGATCGATCTCGTACGCCGCAAGGAGACGTACGCGCGCAAGCTGGCCGAGGTGGGGAGGGCCCTGGAGGACGTGCCGCCGCCCGAGCCGGCCGAGGCGGACGACATCGACGACGATCTGCTCCGGCTGATCTTCACCGCCTGTCATCCGGTGCTCTCCACCGGGGCCCGGATCGCCCTCACCCTGCGGCTGCTCGGCGGCCTCACCACCGACGAGATCGCCCGCGCGTTCCTGGCCCCCGAACCGACCGTCGCCCAGCGCATCGTCCGGGCGAAACGGACCCTGGGCCGCGAGGGCATCCCCTTCGAGGTGCCCGACGGGCCGGAGCGCGCCGCCCGCCTCGGTTCCGTGCTCGAGGTGATCTACCTGATCTTCAACGAGGGGTACGCGGCGACCGCGGGCGACGACTGGCTGCGCCCGGCGCTCTGCGAGGACGCGCTGCGGCTGGTCCGGGTGCTCGCCGGCCTGATGGAGCAGGAGCCCGAGGTCCACGGACTGGCCGCACTGCTGGAGCTCCAGGCCTCACGCACCGCCGCCAGGACCGGGCCGGACGGTGCACCGGTGCTGCTCGCCGACCAGAACCGGGCCCGCTGGGACCGCCTGCTGATCCGGCGCGGAATCGCCGCCCTGGAGCGGGCCGTGGCGGCGACCGAGGAGGGCGCCGGGCTCGGCCCGTACACCGTGCAGGCCGCCATCGCCGCGTGCCACGCGCGGGCGGTGACGTACGAGGACACCGACTGGACCACCATCTCCGCCCTCTACGACCGCCTCGCCGTGATCACGCCGTCCCCGGTCGTCGAACTGAACCGGGCCGTGGCGGTCTCGATGGCGCGGGGCCCGGAAGCCGGCCTCGCCCTGGCCGACGCGCTGGCGGACGACCCGGCGCTCAAGGACTACCACCTGCTGCCCAGCGTCCGCGGGGACCTGCTGGCCAGGACGGGGCGCACGGACGAGGCGCGGGCGGAGTTCGTACGGGCGGCCGGGCTGACCCGCAACGAACGGGAACGGGCGATGCTCCTGGACCGCGCCGGGCATCCGGACCGCGCCGGCCGATGAGTTCCGGCCGCCGGACGGGTCTACCCTGCACAGCCTTCCGCGCCACCCGACAGGAGCAGACCATGCAGAAGATCACGACCTTCCTGTGGTTCGACACCCAGGCCGAGGAAGCCGCGAAATACTACGTGTCCGTCTTCGGCGGCGACTCGAAGGTGCTGAGGACGACGTACTACCCCGAGGCCGCGCCGGGCCGGACGGGATCGGTCATGACCGTTCAGTTCCGGCTGGCCGGCCAGGAGTACACCGCGCTCAACGGCGGCCCGCAGTTCCCCTTCACCGAGGCGATCTCGCTGTCGGTGGACTGTGCCTCGCAGGAAGAGGTGGACACCCTGTGGGCCGAGTTCACCAAGGACGGTGAGGAGGGGCAGTGCGGCTGGCTCAAGGACAAGTACGGCCTGTCCTGGCAGCTCGTTCCCCGTGGGTTCGACGAGGTGCTGTCCGACCCGGACCCGGCCAGGGCCGCGCGGGCCATGAAGGCGATGATGGGCATGCGCAAGCTGGACCTGGAGGCGCTGCGCAACGCATGAGCCGGCCCGCGCGGTCGGTAGGGTCTGCCCCATGTCTCGCCGCGCACAACTGCCGCCACCGCCACCGCCCGTGGAGATACGTTCCTGGCCCGACCGGGAGGCCCTGCTGACCGACCGGGCCGCGGTCCTCGGCGCGTTGGTGAAGGCGCATGTCTCACCGGGCCGGCTGGCGATGCTGTGGCTGTGGGGAGCGCTCTGCGCGCTCGGCTGGCTGCTGCTGGGCACGGCGCTGATCACCTTCGAGGAGTCGTACGACGTCATCAGCGCCGCGATCGGTGTGGTCCTCGCCGCCATGGGCGTCGGCTGCGTGGTGCCCGCGGTCATCCTCGTCGTCATGGGCCTGCGCCGCGACCGCAGGATCCGCCGACTGCTCGACGCCTGGGGCGGCTTGGACCGCGATCCGGTACGCGACGCGGCACTGCGGATGCCGGGCGCCTCCCTCGCCTGGCTGCTGATGTCCTTCGCGCTCTGCGCGGCCGGGCTGTACACCTGCTTCGCCGTCCCGGCCAGTGGCGTGCTGGACGGAAACGCCTACGGCCTGGCCGTCCTGGTCATGGGGCTCGGGCTGACCGGCTGGATCGTCGGACTGATCGGCCTCGTCAAGGCGTTCGCCCACCGGCGCTGGGTGCCGCGCGTACTGGCCGGGGCGCGCGCTCCGGAACCGCTGTTCTCCGTCGGAGGCGGCGCCCACCGCTGACCCCGGACCTATCCTGACCCGATACATGGGTCACGCAGGGGGAGGGCGACATGGAGTGGTACTGGTGGGTGCTCATCATCTTCTGGACGGGCGGCTTCGGATGGGCCGTCGACAACGTCCGTACGGCGCTGCGCAATCGGCACGACCGCAAGCTGGAACTGCTTGAGGCGTCCAAGCGGGAGCGGCTGGCCCTCGACGCGGCGAACAGGCCGCCGGAGCCGGTCTGCGGCTGCACGTACCATCTCGCCAAGCACGACAAGCAGGGCAAGTGCCATGAGCGGATCGAGGTGCCGACGGCCTGGGACGAGACCAAGAAGCCGGTCCGCTTCGAGTCCGGGCAGTGCAACTGCCAGCAGTACGTGGGCCCTCAGCCGCTCTCGCAGGTGTACGCGGACGATCTGACCGACCTCGCCTGACGGCCGCCGGCCAGGTCAGGCCGGGCCGGTCAGCGGGTGGCCGATCAGCATCGTCGGTGCTCCGGCCACCCGGGTCAGGAAGACCGTCGCGGAGTTCGGCCCCTGGAGCTTCATCCGGCGGCGCAACTCCTCCGGTTCGACCGCCGAACCGCGCTTCTTGACGGTCAGGACGCCCACCTGCCGCTCCCGCAGCAGCGCCTTCAGCTTCTTCATGTTGAACGGCAGCCGGTCGGTGATCTCGTACCCGGAGGTGTACGGGGACTCGTACCGCCGGTCGCTCGTGATGTACGCGATGGTCTCGTCGACCAGCCGGCCCTCGCACCGCGCGACGATGTCGGCGACCAGATGGGCGCGGATGACGGCGCCGTCCGGCTCGTACAGATAGCGGCCGACCGGGCCGACGGGCGGGGCGGGCAGCGGGGTCCCGGACCACAGGGTGGCTCGGGCCGGGAGCACGGTGGCGCGGTACGAACCGGCCGCGAAGCCCTCGCCGAACCAGAGCACCGCCTCCTTCACATCGCCGCCGTCCGAGATCCACTCGGCCTCCGCCTGCGCCGGGATCGCCTCGTGCGGGATGCCCGGAGCGATCTTCAGGGCGGCACGGGGGGCCGCGAGCGCGGCGCCGGTCGCCCAGGAGAGCGGCGGCGAGTACGCCTCGGGGTCGAAGATCCTGCCCCTGCCGCCGCGCCGGGCCGGGTCGACGAAAACCGCGTCGTAGGGCGAGGTGTCGATGTCGGCGACATCGGCGCACCGCACCTCGATCAGACCGTCCAGGCCCAGCGCGGCGGCGTTGGCGCGGGCCACCTCGGCGGTCAGCGGGTCGCGGTCGACGGCGAGGACGGATACGCCCGCCCGCGCGAGCGCGATCGCGTCGCCCCCGATCCCGCAGCAGAGGTCGGCGAGGCTCCGCACCCCGCCGGCCGCGAACCGCCGCGCGCGATGGGTGGCCACCGAGGTACGGGTCGCCTGCTCGACGCCGTTCGGCGTGAAGAACATCCGGTACGCGTCCTCGGCACCGAACTTCGCCACCGCCCGCTGCCGCAGCCGGGCCTGTCCCAGCGCCGCCGACACCAGGGCGGCCGGGTGGCTGCGGCGCAGCCGGGTGGCGGTGGCGAGTTCCTGGGCGGGGTCGTACGACCGCAGCTCGTCCAGGAGCGCGGCGCCCTCGGGGGTGCGCAGGGCCATGAAGGCGGCGAGCGGGTCGGGGGCGTCGGACCGGTCGTCGGCGGCGGACGGGTCGTTCGGGGCGAGAGCGTTCACCCGCCCCATTGTGAGCCAGCCGGGTAGACCGGCGGGCCCGGTGGAGGTGTCGGGCCGGGAGGCCGATCACGTGCTGGCAGGATGCGGCGCCATGCGGCTTGTTCGACAAAAGGAAAAGATGACCACGAAGTGGCGTGGATCGGGCATGCCCCATTCCGAACGGAGACGGGGCTCCGGCGGTCACCGGCCCGCCTGTGCCGTCCTGGCTGCGCTCCTGGTCGCCGCGGTCGGCTCCGGCTGCGCCTCCGGGTCCGGCGGGCAGGGGGGCGGCGAGGCCGAGCACCGAGAGCGGCCCGCCGCCGGGAACCCGGGCCCGGAGGCGGGCACGAACCCCGCCGCCGGACACCCGGGCGGCTCCGGACAGGGCGCCGGCCGGGCCCGCGTACCCGGCGATGCCCATGAGAACGCGCAGCTCACCCCAGCCGTGCGGGCGAGGCTCGCCAAGAAGTGGGGGCTGGACAGGCCGCCGCTGATCGCACCGCGGCCGCCCGCCGTGAAGCCGCGCATCACCACCCGCGAGGGCTTCGAGGTGAAGGGCGACGACGACTCGCTGCCGCCGGTCTTCACCACCGTCCCGACCAAGGACCGCGTCGTCTTCCTGACGATGGACGACGGTTCCGAGAAGGACCCCGAGCTGCTGCAGATGATGGACGAGCTGGACATCCCGTACAGCGCGTTCCTCAGCGACTACGAGGTGAGCGACAACTACGGGTACTTCGGCGAGGCGCAGCGGCTGGGCGTCACCCTCAACAACCACACGCTCAACCACCCCTATCTGCCCGGCCTCTCGCACGCCGAGCAGAAGCGCGAGATCTGCGACGAGCAGGACATCATCGAGAAGCAGTTCGGGAAGCGGCCCAGGCTCTTCCGCCCGCCGTACGGCAACTACAACGGGGACACGCTCCGCATCGCGAAGTCCTGCGGGATCAAGGCCGTGCCCCTCTGGAACGCCGAGGCGTTCCCGGACCACATGGAGTGGCGCGAGGAGGACCAGGACCTGCACCCGGGCGACATCATCCTCACGCACTTCCGTGGCCGTGCGGAATGGGACGGCAGCATGGCCGACCTGGTCCGGGCGGTCATGAAGACCGTCACGGACCGGGGCTACGCCGTGGCCCGGCTGGAGGACTACGTATGAGCAGGGCGCGCCGGCTGCTGGCCGGACTGCTGGCAGCCGGTGCGCTCCTCACCACCACCGGCTGCGCACAGTCGGTGGACCCGATCGAACGGCTGGGCCGCAAGGCCGCGCAGCGGGTGCACCACCCGCCGCGGACGCCCGCGGCGGGCCCGACGGCGCGCGGTGATCACGGCGAGCCGGGGTCGATGGTCGTGATCGCGTGCCGTCGGCCCCCGGGGTCCAGGCACTCGCGGTTGTCGCCGCCGCTGAGGCGCTGGTGGCCGGTGCGGCCGGGATCGTACGAAGGGGCGGGTGCGGACGCGGGCGCCGGATGCGAGCGGCCGTAGTCCTCGTGCCCGACCAGCACCGCCACCACGCACAGCACCAGCGCCGCCAGCAGCTGGATCACCCCGCCCAGGGCCGGTTCGCGCGGATCAGCGCGACGGAGAACAGGCCGACCACCGCGGCGATCCCGCCGAGGACGAGGACGGGGACGGGGACGAGGACAGGGACGAGGACGGGGACGAGGACGGGACGGTCGTACGGAACGGTCCGGTCCGTCCGGACGTTGTCCCCATGTTGTCCGGACTGTTGTCCGGACCGTGCCCCGGTCGGCGTGTCCGGCGCCGCGCAGGCGCCGCGGCGGCGACGCCACGACTGCTCGAATTGGCACTCCGCTTGACCGAGTGCTAATCCCGGTCATAGTCTCGGTGCTGGCACTCACCACTGGAGAGTGCCAGCAGTACTGTGCGACTGGCAGGTCCGGCACCCGCGACGACGGATCGACCTGGTCGCCACCCAAGACTGTTACCCCGTGAGATCTCCGAAGGGGGAGACCGGATCGTGTCGACCGCCAGCACCAAGGTTGCGATCAAGCCGCTCGAGGACCGCATTGTGGTCCAGCCGCTCGACGCCGAGCAGACCACGGCCTCCGGCCTGGTCATTCCGGACACCGCCAAGGAGAAGCCCCAGGAGGGCGTCGTCCTGGCCGTGGGACCGGGCCGCTTCGAGAACGGCGAGCGCCTTCCGCTCGACGTCAAGACCGGCGACGTCGTGCTGTACAGCAAGTACGGCGGCACCGAGGTGAAGTACAACGGCGAGGAGTACCTCGTCCTCTCGGCTCGCGACGTGCTCGCGATCATCGAGAAGTAATTCACCCACGTTTGCTTCTGTTCTGCGCCCCTGGCCCCCGCGAATAACCAGCCGGGTGGTCGGGGGCGCAGTTCGTTCGAGAGGAAAGCTCAGCTCCCATGGCGAAGATCCTGAAGTTCGACGAGGACGCCCGTCGCGCCCTTGAGCGCGGCGTCAACAAGCTTGCCGACACGGTCAAGGTGACGATCGGCCCCAAGGGCCGCAACGTCGTCATCGACAAGAAGTTCGGCGCTCCCACCATCACCAACGACGGTGTCACCATCGCGCGCGAGGTCGAGCTCGACGACCCGTACGAGAACCTCGGTGCCCAGCTGGTGAAGGAGGTGGCGACCAAGACCAACGACGTCGCGGGTGACGGTACGACCACCGCCACCGTGCTCGCCCAGGCGCTCGTCCGCGAGGGTCTGCGCAACGTCGCCGCCGGTGCCTCCCCGGCCGCCCTGAAGAAGGGCATCGACGCCGCGGTCAAGGCCGTGTCCGAGGAGCTCCTCGCGACCGCCCGCCCGATCGACGACAAGTCCGACATCGCCGCCGTGGCCGCGCTCTCCGCGCAGGACACCCAGGTCGGCGAGCTCATCGCGGACGCGATGGACAAGGTCGGCAAGGACGGTGTCATCACCGTCGAGGAGTCCAACACCTTCGGTCTGGACCTCGACTTCACCGAGGGCATGGCCTTCGACAAGGGCTACCTGTCCCCGTACATGGTGACCGACCAGGAGCGTATGGAGGCCGTCCTCGACGACCCGTACATCCTGATCCACCAGGGCAAGATCGGCTCGATCCAGGAGCTGCTCCCGCTGCTGGAGAAGGTCATCCAGGCCGGTGGCTCCAAGCCGCTGCTGATCATCGCCGAGGACGTCGAGGGCGAGGCGCTGTCGACCCTCGTCGTCAACAAGATCCGTGGCACCTTCAACGCCGTCGCGGTGAAGGCCCCGGGCTTCGGTGACCGCCGCAAGGCCATGCTCGGCGACATCGCCACCCTCACCGGTGCGACCGTCATCGCCGAGGAGGTCGGCCTCAAGCTCGACCAGGCCGGTCTGGACGTGCTGGGCTCCGCCCGCCGCGTCACCGTCTCCAAGGACGACACGACGATCGTGGACGGCGGCGGCGAGCCCGGCGACGTCAAGGGCCGGGTCAACCAGATCAAGGCCGAGATCGACGCCACGGACTCCGACTGGGACCGCGAGAAGCTCCAGGAGCGCCTCGCGAAGCTGGCCGGCGGCGTGTGCGTGATCCGTGTCGGTGCCGCCACCGAGGTGGAGCTCAAGGAGAAGAAGCACCGTCTGGAGGACGCCATCTCCGCGACCCGCGCCGCGGTCGAGGAGGGCATCGTCTCCGGTGGTGGCTCCGCTCTGGTCCACGCCGTCAAGGTCCTGGAGGGCAACCTCGACAAGACCGGCGACGAGGCCACCGGTGTCGCGGTCGTGCGCCGCGCCGCCGTCGAGCCGCTGCGCTGGATCGCCGAGAACGCCGGCCTCGAGGGCTACGTCATCACCTCGAAGGTCTCCGAGCTCGACAAGGGCCAGGGCTTCAACGCCGCGACCGGCGAGTACGGCGACCTGGTGAAGGCCGGCGTCATCGACCCGGTCAAGGTCACCCGCTCCGCGCTGGAGAACGCCGCGTCCATCGCGTCGCTGCTGCTCACGACCGAGACCCTGGTCGTCGAGAAGCCGGCCGAGGAAGAGGCCGAGGCCGGCCACGGCGGTCACGGCCACTCGCACTGACGCCTGACCGCTCAGGGCGCACAGCCGCAGAAGGCCCCCTGTCCCACCGGGCGGATTCTCGGGGTCCTCGCAACACCTGATGGCCTATGCGGTCGTCAGTAGATCACGCAGGCGCTCGGCTGGGGTTCTCCAGCCGAGCGTTTTGCGTGGTCGGCCGTTGAGTTGCTGAGCGACGTGTTCGAGGTCTGCGGCGCTGTGCACGGACAGGTCGGTGCTCTTGGGGAAGTACTGCCGCAGCAGACCGTTGGTGTTCTCGTTCGATCCGCGCTGCCAGGGGAGTGCGGATCGCAGAAGTAGACCGGTACTCCCGTGGCGACGGTGAACTGCTTGTGCGCGGCCATCTCGCAGCCCTGGTCCCAGGTCAGCGAGCCGCGCAGGTGCGCGGGCAGGGTCTGGATCAAGGGCACCAGCACGTCACGGACCTCCTCGGCGGTGTGTCCGCCGGGCAGATGCCCGAGCATGACGTAGCGGGTGGAACGCTCGACCAACGTCACGATCGCGCTCTCGCTGCGGGGGCCGACGATCAGATCGCCCTCCCAGTGGCCGGGCACCGCCCGGTCCTCGACCTCGGCAGGCCGCTCGGAGATCATCACCATCTCGTCGACGAACCGGCGAGTGCGCTGCTCCGGGCCACGGTGTGGCTTGCGGCGGGTGCGCCCGGTGCGCAGCGCGAGTGCGATCTCGCGCCGCAGCCCGCCACGGGCCTGGACATAGATCGCCTGGTAGACCGTCTCCGGACTCACCCGCATACCCTCGTCGTCGGGGAACTCCATGACCAGAGCGTGACAGATCTGCTCGGGTGACCACTGCTGCTGCAGTTTGCCCGCGACGTACTCGCGCAGCGGACCGTCGTGGGCGAGCTTGGACTGCTTGGGGCGTGCCCGGCTCTTCGCCCAGGCCCGCTGTGCCCGGTGGGGCTGATAGACGCCCTCGACGCAACGGGCATCGATCTCACGTTTGACGGTGGATGCCGGCCGGCCCGGTGCCCGTCCGATCGCCCGCAGTGAGCGGCCCTCACGACGCATGTCGGCGATCAACTCCCGCTCGGCCACCGTCAGGAACCGTGGGTGCAGCTCGGCTTCGACTGCCGCAAGAGAGGGCGCCGACGTGACGGCGACGGTGCTGGTCATGCCCGTTGTGTAGTCGATCCCTCGCCCATCGGGGTGCAGGCGCGCGTTGCCGATCTTCCGGATCCCGCGGTCCCAGTCCTTGGCTGTGCGCTCGTGGACCCCGACCTGCGCCGCGGCATCCCGTCGTCGCACCCCCGACGCGCGAAGCCGGTCGTACTCCGCCCGCCCCGGATGCCCACTGGTGCCCGTCTTCCCACGACCACGGACGCCGGCCTTCCGCGCCCAGCCCGCCGCCGTGTGTCGGCTCACCCCAACCGCCCGAGCAGCACCCGAGACACTCCCGTTCTCCCGGTCCAGCGCCTCGAAGAACCGCGCCTTCAACTCCTCAAAATCCACGATCCCCGCAACTCCCTGAAATCCAGGGTGTTGCGGGGATCGCTAGAACCCGCCCCGCTCGACGGTGGGACAGGGGGCCTTCGGGCGTTTCAGGCCGAGTGGCTCAGACTGCCGGAGTGCACGGGGTCCGCGAACGGCAGACCGGCCGCGAAGCGCTCCATCTCGTCCAGCGCCTGGTCGGCCATCCGGTGCAGCTCGTCGCCCAGCGAACCCGCCACGTGCGGGGTGAGCAGCACATTGGGCAGGGTGTACAACGGCGAGTGCGCAGGCGGGAGTTCGGGGTCCGTCACATCCAGCACCGCTTGCAGCCGGCCGGTCGTCAGCTCGGACAGCAGCGCCTCCTCGTCGACCAGCGAACCCCGCGCCGTGTTGATCAGCGTCGTCCCGGTCGCCATGGCGGACAGCTGCGCCGCACCGATCAGATGGTGCGTCTCCGGGAGCTGGGGAGCGTGCACCGAGACGACGGAGCTGCTCGCGCACAGCTCGTCGAGCGAGGTGAGCCGTACCCCGAGCCGCGCCGCCTCCGCGCCGTCCACGTACGGGTCGTACAGCAGCACGTCCAGGTCGAAGGGGCGCAGCAGCTCGATCACGCGCCGGCCGATGCGGGAGGCGCCGACGATGCCGACTGTACGGCGGTAGTTGCCGGCCCCGTCGAGCTCCGCGAGCCAGTCGTGGCCGGCGCGCAGATCGCGGTAGCGGTGCGCGGTGTGCAGGACCCGCTTGCCGGCGAACAGGATCGTGGCGAGGGTGAATTCGGCGACCGGCAGGGCGTTGGCACCGGCTGCCGAGGTGACGGCGATGCCGCGTTCCCAGCAGGCGTCGGTGATGTGGTGCTTCACGGAACCTGCGGCGTGCACGACGGCCCGCAGCCGGGGCGCGGATGCCAGTACCCCGGTGGTGAGCGGCGTCGCTCCCCAGCAGGTGAACAGCACCTCGGCCTCGGCGAGCGCGGCGGCCACCTCGGGCGTCGGGTCGGCCAGGTCGTGGGCGACGAAGTCCGGGTCGGTACGGGTGAGGGCGGCCAGCCGGGTGCGGTGGCGGTCGGCGAGAAGGCGGTCGGCGATGCCGGGCCCCATCGCGAGCAGGGCCGTCGGCCGGTTGTCAGTGGCGTGGGGCATGGTGGAACTCGTACTCCTCAGGGCTCGCGGTGAGAGTCACTTGACGCTGCCGGCGGTCAGTCCGGCCTTCCAGTGCCGCTGCAGCGAGACGAAGGCGACGATCAGGGGGATGACGGCGAGGAGGGAGCCGGTGACGACGAGCGGGTAGAAGCTCGGCTCGCCGTGGGTGTTGGTGTTCCAGGAGTACAGCCCGAGGCTCAGCGGGAAGAGCTTGCGGTCCGAGAGCATCACGAGGGGGAGGAAGAAGTTGTTCCAGATCGCGGTGAACTGGAAGAGGAAGACCGTCACGAAGCCCGGCATGACCATGCGCAGTCCGATGGACCAGAAGACGCGCAGCTCGCCGGCCCCGTCGATACGGGCGGCCTCCAGGGCCTCGTTCGGTATGTAGCCGGTGCTGAACACCCGGGCGAGATACACGCCGAACGGGTTGACCAGCACCGGGATCAGCACGGACCAGTAGGTGTTGACCAGGCCGGTCTTGGAGGCCAGGAGGTACATCGGCAGGGCGAGCGCCGTGGTGGGTACCAGCACACCCATCAGCACGAGGGCGAAGAGCTTCTCCTTGCCCCGGAATTCGTACTTGTCGAAGGCGTATCCCGCGGCGACGCAGATCAGCGAGCAGACGATCGCCCCGCCGCCCGCGTACATGAGGCTGTTGAGGTACCAGCGGAAGTAGATGCCGTCGCCGTAGGAGGCCAGGTTCGACAGGTTCTCGCCGAGGTTGAAGCCCTCGAAGGAGAACGCGTTGCCCGCGAGAAGGCCGCCGGTGTCCTTCGTGGCGGCGGTGACCAGCCAGACGAGGGGGAAGAGCATGTAGACGACGGCGAGGAGAAGGAAGCCGTTGACGGCGGTCTTCGACATCCAGCGGCCGCGGGAGGCGGGGGAGTTCATGCTTTCTTGCCCTTCCGGCCGGTGAAGCGGGTGACGACGAAGGACAGCAGCGCGGCCGTGAGCGCCAGCAGGATGGAGGCGGCCGCGGCGAGACCGTAGTCGTTGCGCTCGAAGGCCGCGGTGTACGCGTACATGTTCGGCGTCCAGGTGGAGGAGACGGCGGAGCCGGTCCCCTTGTTGAGGATCAGCGGCTCGGTGAACAGCTGGAGCGAACCGATGACCGTGAACAGCGCGACCATCACGAGGGAGGAGCGGATCAGCGGGACCTTGATGCTGAGCGCGGTGCGCCAGGCACCGGCCCCGTCGACCGTGGCCGCTTCGAGCACGGAGCGGTCGATGGCCTGCAACGCGGCATAGAAGATCACCATGTTGTAGCCGAGCCACTCCCACAGGGCGATGTTGACGATGGAGGGAAGGGCGCCCTCGGGGGAGAAGAAGTCGAAGCCGATCCCGCCGGACTCCATGGCGCTGACCACCGGGCTGAGCTGCGGGGTATAGAGGTACACCCAGATCAGCGCGGCGATGATGCCGGGCACGGCGTGCGGCAGGAAGAGCGCGAGCTGGAAGAACCGGCGGGCGCGGGCCAGCGTGGAGTCCAGCAGCAGGGCGAGGGCGAGGGCCCCGATGAGCAGCAGCGGAATGTAGAACAGGCAGTATCCGAGGAGTACGCCGAAGCCCTCGCGGAACGCCCGGTCGCCCAGGGCCGCCGTGTAGTTGTCGAGTCCGCTGAAGACGGTCTCGGTGCCGCCGAAGCCCAGTCCGGACTGCTTCTCGGTGAACAGGCTGAGCCAGACCGCGTAACCGATCGGCAGCACCATCACCAGGGTGAACAGTACGAAGAAGGGCCCCAGCAGGATGGCGGCGGCTCTGGTCGTCCGGGCGCGCTTCATCAGCCTGCGTCCTCGACCTTCAGACCGCGCTTCGTCAGCTCGGCGACCGTGGCGTCGTGCCCGGCCTTCACGGCGTCCTTGATGGTGGTGCCACCGCTCGCGACCTTGCCGAACTGGTCCTTCATGGTGGTGTTCGTCGTGCCGGTCGTCGGGCCCCAGTTCCAGTTCGGGCCGATCGACGTCGCGGCGCCCTCGAAGACCTGGTAGATGTCCTCGCCGCCGTAGAAGCCGGCGTCGAAGGACTTCTTGGCCACCGGGCGCAGCGCCGCCGCGGCCGGGAAGGCGCTCGATGTACCGGACTCGATGCGGGCCTTGATGCCTTCCTCGGTGGTCGACATCCAGGTGGCGAACTCGACCGCGGCCTCGGCCTTCTTGCTGGTCTTCGTCACCGCGAAGGTGGAGCCGCCGAGCATGCCGCTGGCCGGCTTGCCGTCCCAGCTGGGCATCGGGGCGACGGCCCACTTGCCGCTCTGCTCGGGCAGCGTGCCCTTGAGGACACCCGCGCCCCAGGCCGCGCCGAGGTAGCCGACGGTGCCGCCGTTCTTGAGGGAGTTGGTCCACTCGGGGCTGAACGAGGCGTTGGCGCGGATCAGGTCGTCGTCGAGCAGACCCTGCCAGTAGTCGGCGACCTTGTTGGTGGCCGCGTCGGCGGTGCTGACCTTCCAGGTGTCGCCCTCGGGCTTGTACCACTGGGCGCCGGCCTGCCAGGCCATCGCCTGGAACGTGGTCGGGTCATCGGGGAAGAAGGTGCCGATCCGGGCCTTCTTGTCGGCCTTCTTGATCTTCTCGGCGGCCTTGCGGAACTCGTCCCAGGTCTTGGGGACCTCGACGCCGTACTTCTCGAACAGGTCCTTGCGGTAGTAGAAGGACTGCGGCGAGGCGTCGAACGGAACGGCCCAGTTCTTGCCGCCGAGTGTCGTCAGCTCGACCGCCTGCGGCAGCAGCTTCTTCTTGATGTCGTCGGTGAAGTACTGGCCGATGTCCTGGAGCGCGCCCTGACTGACGTACTCCGGAAGCTGCGGGTACTCGATGGAGACCAGGTCGGGGGCGTTGCCCGCCTTCACCGCGTTGGAGATCTTGGCGTATCCGCCCGCGTTGCCGGACGGGATCTCCTCGTACACCACCTTGATGTTCTTGTGCGAGGCGTTGAAAGCGTCAACGACCTCCTTGGACCCCTTGGCCCAGCCCCAGAAGGTGATGCTGACGGGCTTGCCGTCGCTTCCGGCGGAGGCATCGTCGTCGCCGCTGCCGCCACAGGCCGTGAGGAGGGCGAGGGCGGTGGCGGTGCCGACTACGGCGAGGGACGTTCTGCTCGGACTGCGGCTCACAGCGAGGCTCCTGAACTGGCGGCGACATTGGCGTTGGCCGTGATCCTTGGACCAGTTGTGACCGAAGTCAAGAGCGAAAGATCGATTGATCGAAAAAAGATCAGATAAGTTACGTACGGAAGTGCAGGGCGTACGCTGCGGAACCGGGGCGGGGGGCTGCGGGAACGCCTGCTCCGGATCTGCCCCCGGGCCTGCTGGACGGCCATCAGGAGAGGCGCGCCCCGCACGAGTCCCTGACCCTCAGCTGCGGCAGCAGCGTCAGATGGCGCCGGGGTGCGCCCGCGCTCTGGCCCAGCCGCTCCACCAGCAGTTCCGTCGCGTGCCGGCCCACCTCGCGCTTGGGCGGTGCCACCGCCGTGAGCGGTGTGTCGGCGAGCGCCGCCACCTCGTCGTCGTAGGCGATCAGGGCCAGGTCCTCCGGCACCCGCACGCCCAGTTCGGCCAGCCGCTGCACCACCTGGATCGCGTCCACGTCGTTGTGGATCAGCGCCGCCGTCGCCACCCCCGCGAGGACTGCCTCGCGCAGCGCCCGCACGGCCTGCTCGAAGGCGTCCGGGGCGAGTTCGGCCGGTACGGAATCGATCACGTCCTGCGGTGCGCGCAGCCCGAGCACGGCCAGGGCCTCCGCGTACCCGGACCGCACCGCGACGGCGGTCGGGGAGTCCGCGCGGGCCATCAGCAGCGGCGCCCCGTGCCCGAGATCCACCAGGTGACGCACGGCCAGCAGCACACCGTGCGCATGGTCCGAGCAGACCCGGTCCAGGCCGTCCAGCGGGGAGCCCGCGGTGGGCCTGCGCTCCAGCAGTACGGTCGGCACGGGCAGCGAGGCGATCCAGTCGCCGAACGCGGCGGGGTCGCCCGGGTCCTGCCAGCCGGGTGCGACCAGCAGTCCTTCGGCGCCTGCGGAGAGCAGCCCCTCGGTGCGGGCGTGGTCCTCCTGGGGCCGGTAGTCGGAGATCCGCAGGATGAGCCTGGCCCCGGCCCTGGCGGCGGCCTCGTGGGCGCCGCGGATGACCTCGGCGAAGTAGTAGGTCGACGAGGGCGCGAGCATGCCGAGGACCAGGCCGCTGCCCGCGGAGCCGGGTCCGGCGGCCGTGCCCGGGGCGGCGTCCTGCGGCCAGGACACCGATCCGTGCACCCGGTCCAGGAGGCCGCGGCCGGCCAGCTCCTCCACGTCGCGGCGGGCCGTCACGGGCGAGACGCCGAGCTGCGAGGCCAGGTCCGAGACCCGGGCCGAACCCCGTTCCCGTACCAGTCCGAGCAGGCGGTCATGACGTTCAGCAGCACTTTCGCGCACGGCAGCAGTCCCCTCGCAGTGTGTGGCCCGGCCCCCGGTCCGGCCGGCGCCGGGGCCGTTGTCCGACCCTAGGGTCTTTCGTTCGGACCGGACCGGGCTCGCGAGCCGGCCTGATCCAAATAAAAGACCCTAGACCAACGTGATCGAACGATGGGAGTTTCGATCATTCAAACGCAATCCATTGACGTTCGATCAATCCAAGTCCAGGATTCCGGCGATGCGGACTCGTCCCGCCCCCACCCCGGCTGTCCGCCCCGACCCTGACTGTTCGTACGGAGGAATTGTGAGACATCGCGTCACTGCTGCGGCGCTCGCGGCCCTGACGGCCGCCGGCGGCCTGACCGTCGCGGGCCAGACCGCCGCACAAGCCGCACCCACCGGCCGTACCTTCCACGTCGACTGCGCCGCGGACCCGGCCGGTGCCTCCGGCAGCAAGCAGCACCCCTGGACCTCGCTCGCCGAGGCCAACGCGCACACCTACGGCCCCGGTGACCGGCTCCTCTTCAAGCGCGGCGCCACCTGCACCGGCACCCTCGCCCCCACGGGCACCGGCTCCGCCCGCGCCCCGTTCACCATCGCCGACTACGGCAACGGCCCGGCCCGCGCCAGGCTCGACGGCGCGGGTGCCCACGATGTCGTCCTGCTCTCCAACACGCAGTACGTGCACCTCAAGGCGCTGGAGATCACCAACGCCGACAACCCCGGCAGCGAGCGCAACGGCGTCCGGCTCCGTCTCACCGACTACGGCGTCGCCCGCGGCTTCGACATCTCCGGCCTCTACATCCACGATGTGCGCGGCGGCGACTACAAGACGGTCTCCGGCTCCAGCGCGATCCACATCGCCGTCGAGGGCAGGGCGAAGGCCAGCTGGTACGACGGTCTGGACATCGGGAACAACCGCATCGAGGACGTCGACCGCGAGGGCATCTACTTCAAGTCGACCTTCTCCAAGCGCGATCTGGTCGGTCAGCAGCAGGACCCGAACGTGTACCCGGGGGAGTGGACGCCCAGCACCGGAGTCCGCATCCACCACAACACTCTCAAGTCCCTGGCCGGCGACGGCATGAAGCTCGACACCACCAGCGGCGCCCGCGTCGACCACAACCGGGTCGACGGCTTCCAGCTCCGCTCGCCCTCCGCCAACGCGGGCATCTGGACCTTCAACACCGACGACACGACCGTCGAGTACAACGAGGTCTCGGGCGGCGGCAACACCCACGACGGGATGTCCTTCGACGCCGACGGCGCCTCCCGGAACACCGTCTTCCAGTACAACTACAGCCACGACAACAAGGGCGGCTTCCTGCTGATCTGCCCGTACAGCGGCGCCAAGACCATCGGCACGGTCGCCCGCTACAACGTCAGCCGCGACGACGGTGCCCGCCTCATCCAGAACTGCTGGGGCCCGATCCTCGGCACCGAGATCTACAACAACACCTTCCACAACAAGGAGCAGATCCCCGGCTACCTCGTCCAGGACGACGCCGGAAGCCCCGCCACCACCCAGCACGAACTGGCCATCCGCAACAACGTCTTCGTGAGCGAGGGCGCCGGCGGCTACGCCTTCAAGAACCCGACCCCGGGGCTCTCCTTCGACCACAACGCCTTCTACGGCATCGACATGACCCGCCCGAACCCCGGCGGCATCACGGCCGACCCGAAGCTCCGGGCCGACTTCCGGCTCGGCGCGGGTTCGCCCGCCCTCGCCGCCGGAGCCGTCATCGAGAACAACGGCGGCAAGGACTACTTCGGCAACGCACTGAAGCCCGGCACCCCCAACATCGGCGCCTACGCGGGCCGCGGGGTGCGGTAACCGACCGCTCACTGAGGACCGTACTTGCGGCCTGTCTTGGAGGTGACCCCTCCGAGCAGGCCGCGCGGCGTCACCTTCACGAGCCCCATCAACGCCTTGTACCGCGGGTCCGGGACCGAGACCGACTTGCCCCGTGCCAGGTCCGCCAGGGCCGCCTCCACCAGCTTGTCCGCGTCGAGCCACATCCAGCCCGGAATGTTGCCGGTCCCCATCCCGGCCCGCTGGTGGAACTCCGTCCGTACGAACCCCGGGCACAGCGCCATCAGCCGCACCCCCGAACCGGCCAGGTCCTTCGCCGCGCCCTGGGTGAACTGCACGACCCACGCCTTGGACGCGCCGTACGTCCCGCGCGGCACGAACGCCGCCACCGAGGCCACGTTGACCACCCCGCCCCGGCCGCGTTCCCGCATTCCGGCCGCGGCCGCCGAGGTCAGCCGCAGCACCGCCTCGCAGTGCACCTTCAGCATCTTCAGCTCATCGGCCATGGGCACGTCCAGATAGTGGCCCTTGTTGCCGAACCCGGCATTGTTGACCAGCAGATCGACCGGATGCCGGCGGTCCGTCAACCGGTCCTCGACCGCGGCGATCCCCTCGTCCTCGGACAGATCGGCCCTCAGTACCTCGGCCTCGATGCCGTGCCGGTCGTGCAGCTCGGTCGCCTGCTCGCGCAGCCGCTCGGTGTCACGTGCCACCAGCACCAGGTTGTGCCCATCGGCCGCGAGCCGCCGCGCGAAGGCGGCACCGATCCCCGCGGTCGCGCCCGTAATCAGTGCAGTCGTCATACGCGGCACGTTAGTGCCTGTCAGGCACGCCGCGATCAGCCGTCCGCCGCCGACTTCTCGGCGTACTCCAGAGCGGCACGCAGCGCCTCGGGATGCAGTGCGTCCCCCGCCGCGAGCAGCCCCGGCAGCAGGTCCCGCCGGGTCGTCGCGGCCAGGAACTCCATCTGCACGGTGACGTCGTGGTCCGGGCGGTGCACGATCTCGATCGGGTCCCCGGCCCGGATCACACCCGGCTCGATCACCCGCAGATAGGCGCCGGGAGCCGCCGCCTGCGTGAATCGCCTGACCCAGCGCGGCTCGTCGAGATGACCGGCGAACGTACGGCACGGAATCCGGCCCGACGTCACCTCCAGCACCAGATCCGGGCCGATGCGCCAGCGCTCGCCGATCCTCGCACCGCTCACGTCCAGCCCGCGGGTCGTCAGGTTCTCGCCGAACGAACCATTGGCCAGCGGGCGGCCGAGCTCCCGCTCCCACACGTCGAGTTCCTCGCGGGCGAAGGCGTACACCGCCTGGTCGGAGCCGCCGTGATGGCGCAGATCGCACACCGCGTCCCCGGCCAGACCACTGCCGCCGGTCCCCTTGGGCCCGGGGTCGGTGACGTGTACGGGCCCGTCGGCCGGCCGCTTGTCGATGCCGGTCACGCCCCCGGGGGCGTCGGTGTGGTCGACGGCCTTCGGCCGTCCCGCATTCACGGTCAGCAGCCGCATCGGCTCTGCCGGTTCGATGGACGTCATACGGAGACGCTAACCATTCCACCCTCAAAGATGCGCGGCAATAATTCACACCCAACCCAAGAGTCGCTTATGGTTGAAGGGTGATCGAAGCCCGTCATCTCCGTGTCCTGCGCGCCGTGGCCGCCACCGGCTCGTTCTCCGCCGCCGCTCGCGAACTGGGTTGCACCCAGCCCGCGGTCAGCCAGCAGATGAAGGCCCTGGAGGCCTCCGCGGGCACCACGCTGCTGATCCGTACGGGACGCGAGATGCGGCTCACCCAGGCCGGCGAGGCTCTCGTCCGGCACGCCTCCGGCATCCTCGCCGGCCTCACCGCCGCCGAGGAGGAGGTCGCCGCCATCGCCGGGCTGCGGGCCGGCCGGGTCCGGCTCGTCTCGTTCCCCAGCGGCAGCTCCACCCTGGTCCCCGGCGCCCTCGCCGCACTGCGCGAGGCCCACCCCGGCACCCGGGTCTCGCTGGTGGAGGCCGAACCGCCGCGCTCGGTCGAGATGCTGCGCGAGGGCGACTGCGACATCGCGCTGGCGTTCCGGTACGGCGCCTCCGGCACCGAATGGGACGACCTGGTCGTACGCCCGCTGCTCACCGACCGGCTGATCGGCCTGGTTCCCGAGGGCCACCGGCTGTCGCGCTCCGCCGCGGTGGACATCGCCGATCTGGCCGGGGAGTCGTGGATCGCGGGCTGCCCGCGCTGCCGCCGTCAGCTCGTGGAGGTCTGCGAGGCGTCGGGCTTCACTCCACGGATCGACTTCGCCACCGACGACTACCCGGCGGTGGTCGGCCTGGTCGGCGCCGGACTCGGGGTGGCCGTGCTGCCGGAGCTGGCGATCGAGTCGGTACGTCCCAAGGGGGCGTGCACCGTGACGGTGGAGCCGGCCATCGAGCGGGAGATCGTCGCGCTGACCCTGCCCGACCTGGCCCAGGTTCCGGCGGTGGCGGCCACCTTGGACCGGCTGTCCCTGGCGGCCGCCCGCTGAGCGGCCTGCCTATGACCCGGCCCCTCGTCGTGGCCGGGTGAATTGCGGAAACGTTTCTGTATTTGCGGTACGGGTGCGGCGGGTCAGCCGTGCCCGGACGG
The DNA here is from genome assembly GCF_045162475.1 of Streptomyces sp. NBC_00984. NCBI lineage: Bacteria > Bacillati > Actinomycetota > Actinomycetes > Kitasatosporales > Streptomycetaceae > Streptomyces > Streptomyces sp. NBC_00984. The sequence goes on along the minus strand of NZ_CP108734.1, from coordinate 3,645,222 downwards.
GGACGGAACGCCCGAGGGTGCCGCCGCCGCGATCAGCCGGCTGCGGGCCCGTCCCATGAGCTCCTCGCGCTCGTCCTCGGTCAGTCCGCCCCACACCCCGTAGGGCTCTCGTACCGCCAGGGCGTGTGCCGCGCACTCGGCACGCACCGGGCATCGCATGCAGACCTCTTTCGCCGAGTTCTCGCGGGCGCTGCGTGCCGCGCCGCGCTCACCCTCCGGGTGGAAGAACAGCGAACTGTCGACCCCGCGGCAGGCCGCCAGCAGTTGCCAGTCCCATAGATCGGCGTTGGGTCCGGGAAGGCGGGAGAAATCTGCCATTGCTTGTCCCCTCGAAACCATGCTGAGTCGGAAACGTCGTTGTCGTCCGTCATCGACCGTGCCCACGACCGTACATCTACGGTGTAAGTAGATGTAAATATGACTGATTGCGAATCTATCCACAGACACCAGCAAAAGGGAAGAAAACCCGCTAAATGGGGCATACCTTCATGTGAAGATTCGGTTGACTGATGGATGATCCGCGCCGTTCTTCTCCGTGTACGCCCCCTCACGTAGAGTGCCGAACCCGCTTGTCCGACCCGTAACTCTTTCGAGTGACCATCGTTGAGAGGGCGGAAGCGGTTGACGAAAAAAGCGATCGGGCAGGTGTCCGAGAGTGTCAACCGCACAGGTGACGACTTGTAACAGCCTGGAGGCTCAAGGTGACGCGCATCAGCTGCGGAGGACGGTCATGACATCCGTCCTCGTCTGCGACGACTCCCCGCTTGCCCGAGAAGCGCTCCGTCGCGCGGTCGCGACCGTGCCCGGCGTCGAGCGGGTGACGACGGCGGCCAACGGCGAGGAAGTCCTCCGCCGCTGGGGCGCCGATCGTTCGGATCTGATTCTGATGGACGTACGCATGCCCGGTCTCGGGGGTGTGGAGACGGTCCGGCGGCTGCTCTCCGCCGACCCCGGGGCCAGGATCATCATGCTGACCGTCGCCGAGGACCTGGACGGTGTCGCGCTCGCGGTCGCCGCCGGTGCCCGCGGCTATCTGCACAAGGACGCCTCCCGTGCGGAGTTGCGCGCCACCGTCACCCAGGCGCTGGCCGATCCGACGTGGCGGCTCGCCCCGCGCCGGCTGCGGTCGGCCGAGATGGGTGCGGCGCCGACGCTCACGGCGCGTGAGATCCAAGTACTCGAAGGGATGAGCCACGGCCGTTCGAACGCCGAGATCGGACGTGAGCTGTTCCTCTCGGAGGACACGGTGAAGACGCACGCCAGGCGTCTGTTCAAGAAGCTCGGCGCCTCGGACCGGGCGCACGCCGTGGCGCTCGGCTTCCGCTGGGGCCTGGTCCGCTGAGGTCCGGCCGTGGCCGGCAGTCGATCGATTCCCCGTCCGCGCTCCGGCGGACGGGGCGACGTGACCGACGTGCGCGGGACGGGTTCCGCTCCCATCGCGGAGCCCGTCGCGCCGACGGTATGTGACGCTTCCCGGCCGATGCCGCATCCTTGAGATGTGGAGTTCCTGGGGAACGATTCGGTCGAGCGGAAGGGGAGGGCGCAGGACATGACTTCCGGCGCACCCGCTCATAACGCTTCGGTGCACAACTACGGACGCGGCGGCACGGATGACACGGCTCCGGGGCACCATGGTCCGATGCGCGACGACGAGACGACGGGGATCGGTGCGCTGGTGCACCGTGCCGTCGAGGGCGATGCGCAGGCCACCCATGATCTGCTGGCCCATGTCCATCCTCTCGCGCTGCGCTACTGCAGGTCGCGGCTGAACCGGCTGCCCGGTGATGCCCGCCACTTCGTGGAGGACCTGGCGCAGGAGGTCTGTGTCGCGGTGCTGATGGCGCTGCCGCGCTACAAGGACACCGGCAGACCCTTCGAAGCCTTCGTGTTCGCCATCGCGGGCCACAAGGTCGCCGATCTCCAGCGCGCCGCCATGCGGCACCCGGGATCGACGGCCGTGCCGTCCGACGAGATGCCCGAGCGGCCGGACGATTCGCTCGGGCCCGAGGAGCGCGCCCTGCTCAGCAGCGATGCGGCCTGGGCGAAGAAGCTCCTCGCCAACCTCCCGGACAACCAGCGCGAGCTGCTCGTTCTCCGGGTCGCCGTCGGACTGACCGCAGAGGAGACCGGACAGATGCTGGGCATGTCGCCGGGCGCTGTCCGGGTCGCCCAGCACCGGGCCCTGAGCAGGCTGCGGGCCCTCGCGGAGCAGTGAGCGGACCCCGGTCGGGTCCGTACGGAAGGTTCCGTACGAAGCTACAGAACCTCCAGGTGATCTTGCTCGTGGAATGAGACACCCCCGGAGGCCGTTAGCATGGACATCCGCACCGATCAAGGCCATTTGAGGAAGGTGTCATGACTGCAAACGTCGACGGAGTGCCCGAGAAATTCGCGACGCTCGGGCTGACATACGACGACGTGCTGCTGCTGCCCGGCGCATCCGAGGTGCTGCCCAACGCAGTCGACACCTCGTCCCGCATCTCCCGCAACGTGCGCGTGAACATTCCGCTGCTCTCCGCGGCGATGGACAAGGTCACCGAGTCCCGCATGGCCATCGCCATGGCGCGGCAGGGCGGCGTCGGTGTGCTGCACCGCAACCTGTCGATCGAGGACCAGGTCAACCAGGTCGACCTCGTGAAGCGCTCCGAGTCCGGCATGGTGACCGACCCGATCACCGTGCACCCGGACGCGACGCTGGCCGAGGCCGACGCGCTGTGTGCCAAGTTCCGCATCAGCGGCGTCCCGGTGACCGACCAGGCGGGCAAGCTGCTCGGCATCGTCACCAACCGCGACATGGCGTTCGAGTCCGACCGCAGCCGTCAGGTGCGCGAGGTCATGACGCCGATGCCGCTCGTGACCGGCAAGGTCGGCATCTCCGGCGTCGACGCCATGGAGCTGCTGCGCCGCCACAAGATCGAGAAGCTTCCGCTGGTCGACGAGGCGGGCGTGCTCAAGGGCCTCATCACGGTCAAGGACTTCGTGAAGGCCGAGCAGTACCCGAACGCGGCCAAGGACGCCGAGGGCCGCCTCCTCGTCGGCGCGGCCGTCGGGGCCAGCCCCGAGGCCCTGGAGCGCGCGCAGGGCCTGGCCGAGGCGGGCGTGGACTTTCTCATCGTCGACACCTCGCACGGACACAACAGCAACGCGCTGAACTGGATGGCGAAGATCAAGTCCAGCGTCGGCGTCGACGTCATCGGCGGCAACGTCGCGACGCGTGACGGCGCGCAGGCCCTGATCGACGCCGGTGTCGACGGCGTCAAGGTCGGCGTGGGCCCCGGCTCCATCTGCACCACGCGCGTGGTCGCCGGTATCGGCGTCCCGCAGGTCACCGCGATCTACGAGGCCGCTCTCGCCGCCCGCGCGGCCGGCGTGCCGGTCATCGGCGACGGCGGTCTGCAGTACTCCGGCGACATCGGCAAGGCGCTCGCCGCCGGTGCCGACACGGTCATGCTGGGCAGCCTTCTCGCGGGCTGCGAGGAGTCTCCCGGTGAGCTCCTCTTCATCAACGGCAAGCAGTTCAAGTCGTACCGCGGCATGGGCTCCCTCGGGGCGATGCAGTCCCGCGGGCAGGGCCGCTCGTACTCCAAGGACCGCTACTTCCAGGCCGACGTGGCCTCGGACGACAAGCTCGTGCCCGAGGGCATCGAGGGCCAGGTGCCCTACCGCGGCCCGCTGGCCAACGTGCTGCACCAGCTCGTCGGCGGCCTTCGCCAGACGATGGGCTACGTGGGCGCCGCCTCCATCGACGAGATGGAGACCAAGGGCCGCTTCGTCCGCATCACGTCCGCGGGGCTCAAGGAGAGCCACCCGCACGACATCCAGATGACGGTCGAGGCGCCGAACTACAGCCGCAGCAAGTAGCCGCCGACAGTGCCAGGGGCGGCCCCGGGACTCCCGGGGCCGCCCCTGGCGCGCATGTCGGGGATACTGGAAGGCGCTGAAACGCAGAGGGAAAGGCCACACACGTGACTGAGATCGAGATCGGGCGCGGCAAGCGCGGCCGCCGGGCGTACGCATTCGACGACATCGCCGTCGTTCCGAGCCGTCGTACCCGCGACCCGAAGGAGGTCTCGATCGCCTGGCAGATCGACGCCTACCGTTTCGAGCTGCCGTTCCTGGCCGCTCCCATGGACTCCGTGGTCTCCCCGCAGACCGCGATCCGCATCGGTGAGCTGGGCGGTCTCGGCGTCCTCAACCTCGAGGGCCTGTGGACCCGGCACGCCGACCCGCAGCCGCTGCTCGACGAGATCGCCGAGATGCCCGTCGAGTCGGCGACCCGCCGCCTCCAGGAGATCTACTCCGCCCCGATCCAGGAGGAGCTGATCGGACAGCGCATCAAGGAGGTGCGCGACTCCGGTGTCGTCACCGCCGCCGCGCTCTCCCCGCAGCGCACCGCGCAGTTCTCCAAGGCCGTCGTCGACGCGGGCGTGGACATCTTCGTCATCCGTGGCACGACGGTCTCCGCCGAGCACGTCTCGGGTGCCGCCGAGCCGCTCAACCTCAAGCAGTTCATCTACGAGCTGGACGTCCCGGTGATCGTCGGCGGCTGCGCCACGTACACCGCCGCCCTGCACCTGATGCGTACCGGCGCGGCCGGTGTCCTCGTCGGCTTCGGCGGCGGCGCCGCGCACACCACGCGCAACGTCTTCGGCATCCAGGTCCCGATGGCGACCGCGGTCGCCGACGTGGCCGGTGCCCGCCGCGACTACATGGACGAGTCCGGCGGCCGGTACGTGCACGTGATCGCGGACGGCGGTGTCGGCTGGTCCGGCGACCTGCCCAAGGCCATCGCCTGCGGCGCGGACGCCGTGATGATGGGCTCCCCGCTGGCCCGTGCGACGGACGCGCCCGGTCGCGGCCGGCACTGGGGCATGGAGGCCGTCCACGAGGACGTGCCGCGCGGCAAGCTGGTGGACCTGGGCTCGGTCGGCACCACCGAGGAGGTCCTGACCGGTCCTTCGCACACCCCCGACGGCTCGATGAACATCTTCGGCGCGCTGCGCCGGGCGATGGCGACGACGGGGTACAGCGACCTCAAGGAGTTCCAGCGCGTCGAGGTCACCGTGGCGGACTCGCAGCACCGCCGCTGAGTGTTCCGAACATGACGGGAGGGCCCGGACCGCAGCTGCGGTCCGGGCCCTCCGGTGTGCGCGGGGTGCGGTCCGCGACTAGTCGGCGGCCTTCTTGGCGCCGGAGAACGCGGCGACCGCCGCGATGGCGAAGAAGAGGTACGAGATGAAGTCGGAGTCGGCCTTCCACGCCTCGTTCAGCAGGCTGAAGTGGTCGAAGAACAGCTCGGAGACGGTGACCGGGAGCTCCTTGGCCGCGATCATCGCCTCGCCGAGCAGTTGGCCGAAGTAGACGGCGACCAGCGCGAGCACGGCGCTGACGACCGGCAGCACGGGGTTGCGGCCGCCGACCTTGCCCGCCGCGAAGCCGACGACGAAGCCGACACCCACGGCCGCGTAGCCGATCTCGTGCTTGGTGGCGCCGATGATGGCCCCGTAGAGGCCCGCGGCGACCACGGCCGCGACGACGGCGGCGACCAGGCCGAGGCCGATGTTGTTGCGTGCCGGGGCCGGCGGGGTGAACGGCGCGCCGCCGAACGGGGCGCCGGGCTGCTGGCCCGCGAAGGGGTTGCCCGTCGGGGCGCCGGGCTGCTGGCCCGCGAACGGGTTGCCGCCGGGCTGGGCGTTGTACGGCTGCTGCGGCTGGTCCGACGGCGGCACGGGCTGGCTCATGGTGGTATCCCCCCTGGGACGGAAGCGCACGACTGTGCGAGAAGTGACGCCGCAGGCTAGCAGCAGCCTGTGACATCGCCCACCGAAATCCCGGGGGAAGGGCTCTCACAGCCGGTGTGCGGCCCCCGCCGGGGTCGCGCCCCGGGTGTCCAGGAGGAGCTGGGCCTTCACCGCGAGGCCCTGGAGGTCGTACGTCCGGTGGTGCTGGAGCAGCACCGTGAGGTCGGCGCTCGACGCCGCCTCGTACAGCGAGTCGGCGCGCGGGACCGGGAGTTCGCGCACCCGCCAGTCCAGGACGTGCGGGTCGTGGTAGCCGATCTGGGCGCCCATGTCCATCAGCCGGGTCGCGATCTCCCGGGCGGGGGAGCCCTCCTGGTCGGCGAGGTCGGGCTTGTAGGTGACCCCGAGCAGCAGCACCCGGGCGCCGCGCACGGACTTGCCGTGTTCGTTCAGCAGGGTGGCGCAGCGCTGGATCACGTACTGCGGCATCCGGCCGTTGATCTCCTGCGCGAGCGAGACCATCCGCAGGGGGTGGCCGGGGGTGCGGCTGTTGTACGGGAGGTAGCCCGGGTCGACGGGTGCGCCGTGGCCGCCGACGCCGGGGCCCGGACGGAACGGCTGGAAGCCGAAGGGCTTGGTCTCGGCGCACCGGATGACGTCCCACAGGTCGACGCCGAGGTCGTGGCAGAGCACAGCCATCTCGTTGACCAGGGCGATGTTGACGTGCCGGAAGTTGGTCTCCAGGACTTTCGTCATCTCGGCCTCGCGCGGCCCGCGGGCCCGGACGACCTTGTCGGTGAGCCGGCCGTAGAAGGCGGCGGCGGATTCGGTGCAGGCGGGGGTGAGGCCGCCGATGACCTTGGGGGTGTTGGCGTGGACGTGGCTCCGGTTGCCGGGGTCGAGGCGGCTGGGGGAGCAGGCGAGGTGGAAGTCGCGGCCGGCGCGCAGCCCCGAGCCCTCTTCGAGCAGCGGCAGCAGGTAGTTCTCGGTGGTGCCGGGCGGCACGGCCGATTCCAGCAGGACGGTGGTGTGCGGGCGCAGCCGGGCGGCGAGCGCGCGGGCCGCGTCGCCGACGGCGGTCAGGTCGAGGGTGCGGTCGGCGCCGAGCGGGGCGGGGGCGCAGATCACCGCGGTACGGACCCGACCCAGTTCGGCCGGGTTGGTGGTGGGCCGGAAACCCCCCGAGAGCATCCGGCGGACGTCCGAGGCGGTGAGCGATCCCTCGACGGGGGTGCGGCCCGCGGAGAGTTCCGTGCAGGCGCGTGGGTCGGTGTCGTAGCCGATGGTCTGCACGCCGGCGGCCACGGCGGCCTGGGCGAGAGGCAGGCCGAGGTGGCCGAGTCCGATGACGGCGAGGTCTGCGGGCATGTGGATGGGCCGTCCTTCCCGGTCGGTCTATGGACCATGAGGGCAGAAAGCGCAACCGCTGTGGACAGCGCAATGTCACACTAGGCGTAAATATGACCTATATGTCGCATTGCGGACCTCCTGTCGTCCTGGTGTTGTCCACAGGCGGTGGCCGAAGTCGTGGACGGCGGACAGAATCGAGAGGTGGGCACGGGCCGCCCCGACCGCCGGGTCGGGTCGCGTCCCCGTGCCGGACCACCCCGATCTACCCGGGAGGCAGCGGTGAGGACAGCGACACTGGGACCTGCGGAGCGCGCCGAGGCGCTGGCCGCGATGGCCGAGCGCGAACTGGACGTGCTGGTCGTGGGGGCGGGCGTGGTCGGCGCCGGTACGGCGCTGGACGCGGCGACGAGAGGACTCTCGACCGGCCTGGTCGAGGCCCGCGACTGGGCGTCGGGCACATCGAGCAGGTCGAGCAAGCTGATCCACGGCGGGCTGCGGTATCTGGAGATGCTCGACTTCGCGCTCGTCCGGGAGGCACTGAAGGAGCGCGGGCTGCTCCTGGAGCGGCTGGCTCCGCATCTGGTGAAGCCGGTGCCGTTCCTCTATCCGTTGCAGCACAAGGGCTGGGAGCGGCTCTACGCCGGTTCCGGCGTGGCGCTCTACGACGCGATGTCGGTGTCGTCGGGCCACGGCCGCGGCCTGCCCGTGCACCGGCATCTCTCCCGCCGCCATGCCCTGCGGGTCGCCCCGGCACTGAAGAAGGACGCCCTGGTCGGCGCCTTGCAGTACTACGACGCGCAGATGGACGACGCCCGCTATGTGGCGACCCTGGTGCGCACCGCCGCCGGGTACGGCGCACATGTGGCCAACCGCGCGCGGGTGATCGGCTTCCTCCGGGAGGGCGAGCGGGTCGTCGGCGCCCGGGTGGAGGACGTCGAGGCTGGCGGGGAGTACGAGGTCAGAGCCAAGCAGGTGGTCAACGCGACCGGGGTCTGGACGGATGACACCCAGGCGCTGATCGGGGAGCGCGGACAGTTCCACGTCCGGGCGTCCAAGGGCATTCACCTGGTCGTCCCCAAGGACCGCATCCACTCCTCGACCGGCCTGATCCTGCGGACCGAGAAGTCCGTCCTCTTCGTCATCCCATGGGGACGGCACTGGATCATCGGGACGACGGACACCGACTGGGACCTGGACAAGGCGCACCCGGCGGCGTCCAGCGCCGATATCGACTACCTGCTCGAACACGTCAACTCGGTCCTGGCCACGCCCCTGAGCCGGGACGACGTCCAGGGCGTCTACGCCGGGCTGCGGCCGCTGCTGGCCGGCGAGTCCGATGCCACCAGCAAGCTCTCGCGCGAGCACACGGTGGCGCATCCGCTGCCGGGCCTCGTGGTCGTGGCGGGCGGCAAGTACACGACGTACCGAGTGATGGCGAAGGACGCCGTGGACGAGGCGGTGCACGGCCTGGACCAGCGGGTGGCGGCCTGCGTCACCGAGGAGATACCGCTGCTGGGGGCGGAGGGATACCCGGCCCTGTGGAACGCCCGCGCGAGGATCGCGGCCCGCACGGGCCTCCATGTCGCCCGGGTGGAGCACCTGCTCAACCGGTACGGCTCGATGACCGAGCAGATCCTCGAGCTGATCCTCGGCGATCCGGTGCTGGGGGAGCCGCTGCCCGCGGCGGACGACTACCTGAAGGCCGAGATCGTCTACGCGGCCTCGCACGAGGGGGCCCGCCATCTCGACGACGTGCTGACCCGCCGGACCCGGATCTCCATCGAAACCTTCGACCGGGGCACGAACAGCGCCCGGCTCTGCGCGGAACTGATGGCGCCGGTGCTGGGCTGGGACGAGGGGCAGATCGACCGGGAGGTCGAGCACTACGAGAAGCGGGTGCAGGCGGAGCGGGAGTCGCAGCGGCAGCCGGACGACCTCACGGCCGACGCGGCGCGGCTCGGGGCTCCGGACATCGTGCCGATCTGAAACACGCCCTAGGAACTCCGGGGCTTCGGCGTCCCGTCGCGGAAATCCGCGTCCAGCAGCGCGGATTCGAGGGGCTCCGCGTCGGCCAGAGTGTCCGTGTCGATGCGGTACGTCAGGGTGTGTCTGCCGTCACGGGTGGCGGCGGTCCGGACGTAACTGCCCGCGATATGGCCGTTGTGCCCCCAGACGGTGATGCCGCAGGAGAGCTTCTGCGGGTAGATGCCCAGGCCGTAGACGCCGTGCGTGGCCCCGGTGTTCAGCAGGATCGCCAGCTGGGCGGGCGCGAGGAGACGGCCGCCCAGCAGGGCCGCGTAGAAGCGGTTCAGATCGTCGAGCGTGGAGATCAGCTCGCCGGCCGCGCCCGCCGTGCGCGGGTCGAGCGCGGTGGCGTCGCGCAGGCTGCCGTCGGCCGGATCGCGGGTGTAGCCGCGGCCGTGCGGGACGGGCAGAGCGGTCCGGGTGCCCGGGAGCGAGGTGCCCGTGAGACGGAGAGGGGTGATGACGCGGTTGCGGATCTCGGTGGCGTAGGGATGTCCGGTGACCCGTTGAACGACGAGTCCGAGTACGGCGTAATTGGTGTTGGAGTACGCGTAGCGGCCGGGGGCACCCGTCGGACGGTGGGACAGGGCGACGCGGACCGCCGCGGTGGCGGAGAGGGGGTGGGCCGATGGGGCGGCGGTGTAGTCGTAGAGGCCGCTGGTCTGGCTGAGCAGGGCGCGCAGGGTGATGCGGCGGCCGGCGTTGCCGTTGCCGTGCACCAGCCCCGGCAACAGCCGTTCGACCGTGTCCGTCAGCCGCAGCCTGCGTTCCCGGAAGAGTTGGAGCACGACTGTGGCGACGAAGGTCTTGGTGATGCTGCCCGCCCGGAACCGGTCCGCCCGTCGGACATTGGGGCCTGTCGAGCGGTAGGTGTCGTACGGTGCGGAAGAGGCACGATGGGCCAGCAGCGCCGCCGTGGGAGCGCCGCCCTCGGTGACGAGCCGGGGCAGGTAGGTGGCTGCGGGGGTGAGGTGTGGTTCGCTGGGCGGGGTCGTTGTTCCCAGTACGAACAGCGCCAGCACCAACGGGGCGGCGAACAACGCCCTGAGTATCGGCATGGCAGGGATTCCCTTCCTCCGGGCACATCATGACGGGCCTGCGGACCCGGCACCATGACCGGTGCCGGGGTGAGGGACAATGAACGCTCTGCCAGGGCGGGTTGATCGCAGAGGGGACGCATGTCGGAGGCGGAGCAGGCACGGGAGCCCCAACGGGACAAGGACGGACGTCTCCTTGCGGGGCGCTACCGGCTCGGGGAGGTGCTCGGCCGGGGCGGTATGGGCACGGTCTGGCGTGCCGTCGACGAGACGCTGGGCCGCACGGTCGCGGTCAAGGAACTGCGGTTCCCCTCGGCCATCGACGACGACGAGAAGCGACGGCTCATCACGCGCACGCTGCGTGAGGCGAAGGCGATTGCCAGGATCCGCAACAACGGCGCGGTGACGGTCTACGACGTGGTCGACGAGGACGACCGGCCGTGGATCGTGATGGAGCTCATCGAGGGCAAGTCCCTCGCCGAAGCGGTGCGCGAGGACGGCGTGCTGACGCCGAAGCGTGCCGCCGAGGTCGGCCTCGCCATCCTCGATGTGCTGCGCTCGGCGCACCGCGAGGGCATCCTGCACCGTGATGTGAAGCCGTCCAACGTGCTGATCGCCGAGGACGGCCGGGTCGTGCTGACCGACTTCGGTATCGCCCAGGTCGAGGGCGACCCGTCGGTCACCTCGACGGGCATGCTCGTCGGCGCCCCCTCGTACATCTCGCCCGAGCGTGCCCGCGGCCACAAGCCGGGACCGCCCGCCGACCTCTGGTCGCTCGGCGGACTGCTGTACGCCAGCGTCGAGGGCTCACCGCCGTACGACAAGGGGTCGGCCATCGCCACCCTGACCGCGGTGATGACCGAACCGCTCGACCCGCCGAAGAACGCCGGTCCGCTGGAGGAGGTCATCTACGGCCTGCTCGCCAGGGACCCCGAGCAGCGGCTCGACGACGCGGGCGCCCGTGCCCTGCTCAACGACGTGATCCACGCCCCCGAGAAGCCGGACCCGGTGGTGCCCCCGCCCGCCGACGCCACCCAGGTCATGGCGCTGCCCAAGGTTCCGGCCGGGCCCCGTGCCAAGGCGACGCCGACCCCCGCGGAACAGGGCGAGGGCACGCGGGACCGGCTGCGGGGCGCACTGCGCTCCGTACGGAACGCGAAGGCGGCACCGGCCGTCGCGGCCTCGGTCACCGCGCCGCCCGCGCCCAAGACGCCTCCGTCGGACGCCCCCGCGGCCGGTGGCGCGGACACCCCCGCTAAGCCCGCCCGGCCCGCGGCTGCCGCGGCCGGCGGGGCTGCGACCTCCGCCGTCGTGCCGCCGCCGCGCCCGGCGACGTCACCGGCCACCCCGCCCAGGGCGTCCATCACGGATGTGGTCCCGCGCCGCACCCTGGCGATCATCGCGGCCGTGATCGTGCTCGCCGTGATCGGCACGGTCCTCGCGCTCACGCTCGGCGGGAACGACGAGAACGACGCGAGCAACGGCAACGGCAAGGGCGACAAGTCGACCTCGGCCGGTCCCTCGACGGCGACCGGTGGTTCCACGGACAGCGGCAGCGGCAGCGGCAGCGGCAAGGACCAGGGCAAGGGCAAGGGCCAGGACCAGAGCGGCAACCAGGGCCAGGGCCAGGGCGAGGACAAGGGCAACGGCAAGGACAGCGACAAGGGCAGCGACAAGGGCGACAAGCCGGGGGACGCGCTGCCCGCCGGGTTCCGGACAGTGACGAACAAGGAATTCCACTTCACGATCGCCATGCCCGAGGACTTCCGCTTCGACCAGAAGGTGGGCGACAACTCCGGTGCCATCTACAACGTGAGCGGTGGCTTTCCCCGTATCCAGGTCGACTACACCGATTCGCCCGGTGGCGACGCGGCCGCGGCCTGGAACGCGGCGAAGGCCGCCGTCGCGGCCAGCAGCAACGACTTCCGTCAACTCGGCATCGACAAGGTCCAGTACAACGGCTACCCGACCGTCGCCGACTGGCAGTTCGAGCGCACCCAGCACGGCCAGCGGGTCCATGTGCTCAACCGGGGCTTCAAGGTCGACGCCGGCCATGGCTACGCGATCATGATCAGCTGCAAGGCGGACGAGTGGGACGGCGCGGAGTGCCGGACGCTGCGCAAGACCGCGTTCGACACGTTCAAGCCCATCGACTGACCCGTGGTGAAAAGGGCCGGGATGAGCCGACCCAGCCGCGCGGCCGACACTTGCCACGTATCGTGAGAGCCTGAAGACCGTACGCAGCCGGAACGGCAGGTCAATTGCACGGTAAGTGACCGCAATTGATGGATGGACGCGGTCTTCGTGGCCGGGGGGACAGCGCGCTCTGGGGAGGCGTCGTGGACGACTACGCGGGTCGGGTACTTGCCGACCGCTACCGCCTTCCGCTGCCTTCGACCGATGAGTACGAAATGGTCGAGACCCGGGCATTCGACACCTACAGCGGACAAGAAGTCCTGGTCCGGCAGGTGCCGTTGCCCGAGGTGGTGGACGCCGAGGTGCTCGACGCCGACGATCCCGGCCCGGCGGACCGACGGGCCACCGGACGGGCCGTGCGCGCGCCCGCGGACCCGGCGGTCCGGCGCGCCGTGGAAGCGGCACAGGCGGCGGCGCAGGTGCCCGACCACCCCAGGCTCGACCAGGTCTTCGACGTGTTCGCCGAGGCGGGTTCGCTCTGGATCGTGAGCGAATTCGTCGCGGCCCGCCCGCTCGCCGCCCTGCTCATGGAGCGACCGCTCAATCCCTTCCGGGCCGCCGAGATCGGCTCCGACGTGCTGACCGCGCTGCGGGTGCTGCACGCCCACGGCTGGACCCACCGGAACATCACCGTCCGCACGGTGCTGATCTGTGACGACGGCCGTGTGGTGCTGACCGGCCTGGCGGCCGGGGCGGCGGAGGAGGCGCTCTGCGGGTACGTACCGACACCGCAACTCGACGAGGACGAGGACGGGCGCGAGGGCGGGCACGAGAGCGGCCACGGGCGCGAGGGCGGGTTCGGCGACGAGGGCGGGTTCGGCCGCCCGGCGATCGGCACGGGCCCGGCCGGGGTGTTCGCGCCGCCTCCGCCTGCCATACCGCCCCCGCCGCCCATGCCGTCCGCGCCCGCCCCTCCGGCCGAGGTGCCGGCCTCACGCGGCCCGGCCGCGATCGAGGCGGGCCGGGCGACCGGCGACTCCCACGGCGATGACGAACCGTACGGCGACTCCCACGGCGATGACGAACCGTACGGCGGTGATCCGTACGCCGAAGATCCGTATGGCGGTGACCCGTACGGCGATGACGACCCGTACGGCGGCGGTGACCGCCCCGACGACGGAACGGCAGACGCCGCGCACCTGCGGGCCGCGCGCGCCGGAGCCGTCGCTGCCTACCGCGCGGGCGCCCGCGCCGCCGCACGCGTCAGCGAGGACCGGCGCCGCACCGGGGCGGGCGAGGCGGAGGACACCGGCAGCCTGCCGGTCCAGCGTTCCGCACGGCCGGAAGGCACGGAACCGTCCGACCCGGATCACAGCCGTCCGCAGCGGGCCGCTCGCCGGAGCCACGCCACCGACGCCCCGTACGCCGACGTCCCGTACGCCGACGCCCCGTACGCCGACGCCCCGTACGCCGACGACCCGGACACCAAGGACCCGTACGCAGCGGATCCTCACGACGAGGACGACGACGAGGACGGTCGGCCACCCGCGCGGCGGCTGCACCTCACCGGCTCCTGGAGCGACGGCCCCGGATCCGGGCGCCCCGTCCCCGCCGGAGGTTCGGGCGAGGACGCCCTGCGCGCCGACGCCCGGCGCCACGGCGACCTTCCGGCACTGCCCGCGCACCGGCCCGGCCGACAGCAACAGCCGGGCCACTGGGACGAGGGTGCCGGGAGCGGCCGTACCGGCTCCGCCTACCGCGGCCCGGCCACCCCGCTCGCCGCCGAGCGCGCCCGGCAGGCCCGGATCGCCGTGGTCGGCGCGGTCACCGAGCGCTGGGCGCCCGAGCAGGCCGGCCCCGTCCACGAGAACTGGCGGCTGGCGCCGCCCATCGGCCCCTCCACCGACCTCTGGGCGCTCGGCGCCCTGCTCTACCGCGCGGTCCAGGGCCATGCCCCGTACCCCGAGGAGAACGCCGCCGAGCTCGTCCAGATGGTCTGTGGCGAACCACCCGCCTTCGCCGAGGAGTGCGGCCCGCTGCGTCCCGTCGTCGAGTCCCTGCTGCGCCAGGACCCCACCGAGCGGCCGGACTTCGAGGAGCTGAGCGGCTGGCTGCGCTCCCTGGTGCGCTCGGCGCCCGAGCCCGAGGCCGGTCTGGACGTCGTGCCCCTGCCGTCCGCCGACAGCGCCCGGCTTCCCGTCGTGCGCCGCAGGGGCGAGCTGGTCCGCAGACGACGTGGCCGGAGCGCGGCCCACGGCCGCCACCGCCACACCAAGGACAGGCCCGACCGGCAGGACGGACCCGGGCCGGAAAGAGCCCCCAAGGCTTCCCATGCCTTCCAGGCCCCCCGGGTCGCCCAGCCCCCCCGGCCTCCCCAGGCCCCCCGGGTGCCGCGTGAGCCCAAGGGTCCCAAGGCACTGCGCACCCCGCCCCGCACCCATGACGGCGAGCGGCGGGCGCCGCGGCGGCTCGGGCGGCTGCTCCTGGTGCTGATCCTGCTGGCCCTCGTCGCGGCCATCGCGTACGCCGTGATGTTCATGCCCAAGTCGGACGGTGAACCGGGCGCCCGTTCCACGGGCCCGGCGTCGTCGGCGTCCGGTTCACCGGAGCCCGGCAGCGGCGGGTCCGGCGGCTCGACGTCCTCGGGATCACCCGGTGCGCAGCAGCCGCAGACCAGCCGCTCCGCCGTCGCGCTCGCCTCCGGCTACACCCTGCGCAAGGACCCGGAGGGCTTCGAGGTCGGCGTGCTCAAGGGCTGGCAGCGCAGCCCCGCCAACGCGGACCGCCAGATCCGCTACGGCAGCGACGGCTTCAGCCTGCTGATCGTCCCCGGACGCGACACCGTCAAGGCCGGCGGCAACGACCCGCTGGCGTACCAGGCCGACAAGGAACTGGAGTTGCAGCAGTTCCGCGACTCCAGCTGGTCGGGGTCGAGCGGGCTGCGCCGGATCGACGTCGGACGACAGGCCATGGCGGAGGGCCAGTTCACCTGGCAGGACGCGTCGGGACGCGAGGTCTACGCCCGCAATCTCGTGATGGTCGTGGATGGCCGCTACCACGTCATCCAGGTCATCGGCCCGGAGAACCGGCGCGACAAGGTTTCGGACATCTACGAACAAGCCATCTCCTCCTACCGCGTGACGCCCTGAACCCTCTCCGTACAAGGCCCGGTCGATGACGGAGCGACAAGCATCACAGTGCGGTCTCGTGGGCGGTGCGAGGTTCCGTGGGCGTGCATCCCCTCCGTAATCTGGCACCCGAGGAACGGGGCGGGGATACGTGGATCGATCACAGAGCACGGAAACGGGACTGGTGCTGGCCGGAAGGTACCGGCTGGGCGAGGTTCTCGGGCGCGGGGGCATGGGCAAGGTCTGGCGCGCCCACGACGAGGTGCTGCACCGCACGGTCGCGGTCAAGGAGTTGACCGCCGGTCTCTATGTCGCCGAGGCCGACCGGATCGTGCTGCACGCCCGCACGCAGAAGGAGGCCCGCGCGGCTGCCCGGATCACGCACCCGGGCGTGGTCACCGTGCATGACGTGATCGAGTACGACAACCGGCCCTGGATCGTCATGCAGTACGTCGACGGCCCGTCCCTCGCCGACGCCGCCAAGGAGTCCGGCGAGGTCGAGCCGCGCGAGGCCGCCAGGATCGGCCTCCATGTGCTGAGCGCCCTGCGCGCCGCGCACGGGGCGGGGGTCCTGCACCGTGACGTGAAGCCCGGCAACGTGCTCCTCGCCAAGGACGGCCAGGTGCTGCTCACCGACTTCGGGATCGCCGCCATCGAGGGCGACTCGACCATCACCCGGACCGGTGAACTGGTCGGTTCCATCGACTACCTGGCGCCCGAGCGGGTGCGTGGCGGCGACCCGGGACCGGCGTCCGACCTGTGGTCGCTGGGCGCCACGCTCTACACCGCGGTCGAGGGGCGTTCGCCGTTCCGCCGTACGTCCCCGATCTCCACCATGCAGGCCGTCGTCGCCGAGGAGCCGCCGCCGCCCGGCCGGGCGGGCCCGCTGACCTCCGTGATCACCGCGCTCCTGCGCAAGGAGCCGGACGAGCGTCCGTCGGCTGCGGAGACGGAACGGATGCTGCTGGACGCCATGGAGGGCCGCGCGCCCGTGGCGGCGCAGGCGTTCGTGCCGACGCAGAGCGTCCCCGACGAGGTGCTGCGCTCCCTGGGCGCGGACGGCCCGGCAGGGCCCGGGACCACTCAGCTGCCCCACCCGGCGGCCCCGGCCCCGGCCGCCGCACCCGCACCCGCACCCGCACCGGCACCCGCCCCGGCGGCCCGGCGCAGCCGCTGGCGCACCGTGGTCCTGGTCATCGCGGCCGCGGCGCTCGTCGGCGGTGGCGCGGGACTCGCCGCGATGAAGTACGGGGACCGGACGGAGAGCACCGCCGGGCGCGACGACACGGTCAGGCGCACGAACACCGCCCCCGAGAAGCCCAGCGCCTCGCCCTCGGCCAAGCCCGAGGTGAAGGCGAAGGACGTGCCCGACGGCTGGCACCGGGTGAACGACCCCGAGGGCTTCAGCCTGACCGTGCCCGACGGCTGGGAGCGCCGGGCGGACGGCAACCAGATCGACTACACCCCGGACAACGGCGTGCACTACATCCGGATCAGCATCGACCCGGCACCCGACTTCGAGAACCCGTACATGCACATGCTGAGCCTGGAGACGCAGCTCGCCAAACGGCTTCCCGGTTACCAGCGCAAGACCCTGCACTCCAACACGTACCGGGACCGGCCGGGTTCGCTCTGGGAGTTCACCTGGACCGAGACCAAGGACCATCCGGGTCCGCGCCACGCGATCGACCAGATGTACTTCGGCGAGGAGAGCGGTCCGGAGTACGCGATGTACATGACGGGACCGGCGGACGACTGGGACACGACCCGGGCGCAGTTCGACACGATGCTGCGCGGATGGCGTGCGCCCGGTAGCTCCGGCTGAGGCCCGCCGGGCCGTGCTGCGACGGCAGGGCTCCTGATCAGGGGCTTTGTTGCCAGTGATCACTGGCTTGTTTGTGGGGAGTGTGAAAACCCGTTACTCACGGGTACCCAAAGCGTGCGGCTGGACGTACTCTCGCCCTCATGACGGACTCGCAGGCCTCCACGTCCACCTCCGCAGCCCCGCTGGGCACCAACCCGGTGGCCGCCGCCCCCGCGGGGGTGCGCACCGCCGCCGATGTGGTGACTCCCGAGGTGGTCGCCCAGCTGACCCGGGGTGTGGCCGGATCGGGCCGCACGGCCAACCACACCCCCTTCACCGGGGAGAAGCTGGCCGACCTGCCGGAGTCCACCCCCGAGGACGTGGCGAGCGCCTTCGAGCGGGCCCGTGCGGCCCAGCCCGCCTGGGCCGCGACGCCCGTCCGCGCCAGGGCCGCCGTACTGCTCCGCTTCCACGACCTCGTCCTCAGCCGCCAGGCCGAGGTGCTCGACCTCATCCAGCTGGAGACCGGCAAGGCCCGGCTGCACGCCCACGAGGAGGTGCAGGCCGTCGCCGTCGCGGCCCGCCACTACGGGCGCAGGGCCGGTTCGTACCTGAGGCCGAAGCGGCACACCGGAGTCGTGCCGACCCTCACCAAGGTCACCGAGCTGCGCCAGCCGCGCGGCGTCATCGGGCAGATCGCGCCGTGGAACTACCCGTTCGAGCTGTCCGTCGGCGACGCGCTGCCCGCGTTCGTCTCCGGCAACGCCGTCGTGATGAAGCCCGACACGGAGACCGCGCTGACCGCGCTGTGGGCCCGTGACCTGCTGATCGAGGCCGGACTGCCCGCCGAGGTGTTCCAGGTCGTCCTCGGGGACGGACCCGTCGTCGGCCCCGAGGTCGTCAAGCACGCCGACTACGTCTCGTTCACCGGCTCCACCCGCACCGGCCGCGAGATCGCGCAGGGCGCGGCGGCCCGGCTCGTCGGTGTCTCGCTGGAGCTCGGCGGCAAGAACGCCATGCTGGTCCTGAAGGACGCCGACGTGGAGAAGGCCGCCGCGGGCGCCGTCCGCGCCTGCTTCTCCTCCGCCGGTCAGCTCTGCATCTCCATCGAGCGGCTGTACGTCCACGAGTCGGTCGCCGACGACTTCGTGGCCCGCTTCGCCGCCCGCACGAAGGCCATGCGGCTCGGCAACTCCCTCGCCTACGGCGCCGACATGGGCTCCCTGGTCGGCGAGCGCCAGCTGGAGACCGTCACCCGGCATGTAGCGGAGGCCGTCGAGAAGGGCGCCAGGCTCGTCGCGGGCGGGGTCGCCCGGCCCGACATCGGCCCGCTGTTCTACGAGCCGACCATCCTCGACGGCGTCGAGGCGCCGATGGCCGTCTGCAACGAGGAGACCTTCGGCCCGGTCGTCTCCATCTACCGCTTCACCGACGAGGACGAGGTCGTCGCCCTCGCCAACGCCACCCCGTACGGCCTGAACTCCAGCGTCTGGACCAAGGACTCCAGGCGCGGCCACCAGATCGCCGCCCGGCTGCGGACCGGCACGGTCAACATCAACGAGGGGTATGCCCCCGCGTACGGCAGCGTGCAGTCCCCGATGGGCGGCATGAAGGACTCCGGACTCGGCCGTCGGCACGGCTCCGAGGGCATCCTCAAGTACACCGAGGCGCAGACCGTCGCCCAGCAGCGGCTGATTCCGCTCGCCCCGTCCTTCGGTATGGACGACGAGAAGTACGCGGCGTTCATGAGCGTCAGCCTCAAGGCGATGAAGGCGTTCCGCCTGCGCTGACCCCGGTGGCACCGCAGCACCTTCCGCCCGTTTCGTACCGAGGAGAGCCATGTCCCAGGACAGCCCTGCCCAGAATCGGCCCGTTGCCCCGGAAAGGACCGACGACGATGCCGCCTACGACTACGACGTGCTCGTCGTCGGCTCGGGCTTCGGCGGTGCGGTGTCGGCCCTGCGGCTGACCGAGAAGGGGTACCGCGTCGGGGTGCTGGAGGCGGGCCGCCGCTTCACCCCCGGCACCCTCCCCAAGAACTCCTGGGACCTCAAGAACTACCTGTGGGCCCCCGCCCTCGGGCTCTTCGGCATCCAGCGCGTCCATCTGCTCGGCAATGTGATGGTGCTCGCCGGCGCGGGCGTCGGTGGCGGCTCGCTCAACTACGCCAACACGCTGTACGTGCCCCCGGCGCCGTTCTTCGAGGACCGGCAGTGGGCGGCCATCACCGACTGGCAGGACGAGCTGAAGCCGTACTACGACCAGGCGAGGCGGATGCTCGGAGTCCGGCTCAACCCGACGATGACCCCCTCCGACGTCCATCTGAAGGCGGCAGCACAGGCCATGGGGGTCGGCGACACCTTCCACCTCGCCCCGGTCGGCGTCTTCTTCGGCGACGGCAAGGACGCCGACGGCACGGCGAAGGCGAAGCCCGGCGGCACGGTCGCCGACCCGTACTTCGGCGGCGCGGGCCCCGCCCGCAAGGCCTGCACCGAGTGCGGCGAATGCATGACGGGCTGCCGCCACGGCGCGAAGAACACCCTCAACGAGAACTACCTCCACCTCGCCGAGAAGGCCGGAGCCGTCATCCACCCGATGACCTCCGTCGTCGCGATCACCGACGATCCGGAGGGCGGCTACCACGTCGTCACCATTCCCACCGACCGCCGCAGGAAGGCGAAGCCCACGCGGCTGCGCGCCCGCAAGGTGGTCGTCGCGGCCGGCACGTACGGGACGCAGACCCTGCTGCACACCATGAAGGACAAGGGGCTGCTGCCCCGGCTCTCGGCCCGGCTCGGCGAGCTGACCCGTACCAACTCCGAGGCGCTCGTCGGCTCGCAGACCAGCGACCGGCGCTATCGCAAGAAGCACGGCACCCCGAAGGCCGACTTCACCCGGGGAGTCGCGATCACCTCCTCGATCCACCCCGACGAGAACACCCACATCGAGCCGGTCCGCTACGGCAAGGGCTCCAACGCGATGGGCTCGATGTCCATCCTCCAGGTGCCCTACGGCGGCCGACGGGTGCTCGGCTGGCTAGGCAACATGGCCAAGCACCCGACCCTCGCCGTGCGTTCGCTCTCCAACCGCCGCTGGTCGGAACGGACCATCATCGGGCTCGTCATGCAGTCGCTCGACAACTCCCTGACGACGTACCGAAAGCCGGGCGGCATGGGGAAGGGCCTGCTCACCGCCCGGCAGGGGCACGGCGCGCCCAACCCGACCCAGATCGAGGAGGCGACGCGCAGCGCCACGCTGCTCGCCGAGGAGATCAACGGTTTCGCGGGTTCGAACGTGGGCGAGCTGATGGGCACCCCGCTCACCGCGCACTTCCTCGGCGGCTGCCCCATCGGCGCCACCGCCGACGACGGGGTGATCGACCCGTACCACCGGCTCCACGGGCACCCCGGCATCTCGGTGGTCGACGGCTCGGCGGTCTCCGCGAACCTCGGTGTCAACCCGTCGCTCACCATCACCGCCCAGGCCGAGCGCGCCATGTCCTTCTGGCCCAACAAGGGCGAGGCGGACCCGCGACCGGCACCGGGCGAGGCATACGAACGGCTGGCGGCGGTCGAGCCGCGGTCACCGGCCGTGCCGAAGGACGCCTTCGGCGCGCTGAAGCTGCCGTTCCTCGGGCTGCCGACCGTCCCGCCGAGGAAGCAGCCGTAGAAGCCGAAGAAACAGCCGTAGGAGTAGTAGAAGCAGCCGTAGGAGTAGTAGAAGTCGTAGCAGGCGCAGCGGAATCGGGACAGCGGAATCGGATCGTCGGATCAGGGGGACCGGAACAACAGGGAGGGGCTGCACCCCCCTCCGAGTGCAGCCCCTCCATGCTCACGGTGAGCGGACGCGTCACACGCCGGCGTCACCGTTCCTGCGGCGCCGCACGATGAACATCGCGCCCGCGCCGAGCACCACGGCCGCGCCGCCCGCGGTGGCGAACACCGGCAGCGCGGAGGACGAACCGGTCTCCGCGAGGCTGCCGGACACCTTGCCCGTCGGGTTGTCGGCCGGCTTCGTGGACGGGACTGGGGCGCTGCCGCCCGTCTGCGGTGTCGAACCGCTTCCGCCGGACTCCACGATCTTGAACTTGTACGCGACGTCGCTGACGCCCATGCAGTCCTTGTCGCCCACGTACAGACCGGCACCGAGCGTGAATCCGGCGCCGACGGGGGCGGTCGGCTTCACATTGATGCGCAGCGGGATGCCGACCTCGTACCCCGCGGGGATCTCGTCGGACTGGCCCACGTAACCGACCGCGCGGCCGTCCTCGCTGAGCTCGACCCACTTGTCGGTCTCCGGGTCGAGGGCCTGGAGGCTGACCTGCTTCGAGCGGAAGAGGTCGTTGCCCGCCTTGTCGGAGGAGGCGCCCGCGAAGTAGTCGATCTCCTTCACGGCGGACTTCGAGGAGTTGTAGACGTTCATCTTGAACGTGTGCCAGCCGCTGCCCCGGGCGATCCGGCCGGGCAGGCCGTTGACGGAGATGTCCAGGTCGGACTTGGCGCACTCGGCCGGCTCCTCCGGGTCCTCGGACTCCGACGGGGAGGCGGACGGGGAGGCGGACGACGAGGCGCTCGCCGCATCACTCGGGGTCGCGCCGACGGCCTCGCCCGGGGCCGGACCGGTGCTCTCGGAGGTCTCGCCCGGACCGGGTGCGCCGGTCTCCTCGCCGGTCTCCCCGGCGGGTGCGGACGCGGACTCGGAGGCGGAGGCGGACGGGCTCGGATCGGTCGCCGGGGACCCGGAGTCGCTCGGTGAGGGCGAGCCGGTGGCCTCGGCGGCAGCGGTCCCGTCCGTCGTCACGGCGAACGCGGCGGGGGCGGCCAGGACCGCGGCAGGGGCGATGACTGCCGTGGCGGCGGCGAGTGCCAGGGCGCGGCGAAGCTTCATGGTGACCTCGGAAGTCCGGCGTAGCGCGGTGCGCGATACGGGTTTCGGGACGGGCCCGTCGTGAGGGGGCACGAGCGGGGCCGGTGGTTCCGCATGGTTGACCAGCGGTCCGCCGCAATGGTTGTCCGGATGCTCACAGAACCTTTATGTGACGCCCCTCACGTCCGCTTCCACGGGAAACGGACCCTGCTTCGAAGGGAAACGGACTCACTCGCACGGGAAAGGGCCCCGCGGACCGGCTGGGCGGATTCTCGGGGTCCTCGCAACACCTGATGGCCTATGCGGTCGTCAGTAGATCACGCAGGCGCTCGGCTGGGGTTCTCCAGCCGAGCGTTTTGCGTGGTCGGCCGTTGAGTTGCTGAGCGACGTGTTCGAGGTCTGCGGCGCTGTGCACGGACAGGTCGGTGCTCTTGGGGAAGTACTGCCGCAGCAGACCGTTGGTGTTCTCGTTCGATCCGCGCTGCCAGGGGAGTGCGGATCGCAGAAGTAGACCGGTACTCCCGTGGCGACGGTGAACTGCTTGTGCGCGGCCATCTCGCAGCCCTGGTCCCAGGTCAGCGAGCCGCGCAGGTGCGCGGGCAGGGTCTGGATCAAGGGCACCAGCACGTCACGGACCTCCTCGGCGGTGTGTCCGCCGGGCAGATGCCCGAGCATGACGTAGCGGGTGGAACGCTCGACCAACGTCACGATCGCGCTCTCGCTGCGGGGGCCGACGATCAGATCGCCCTCCCAGTGGCCGGGCACCGCCCGGTCCTCGACCTCGGCAGGCCGCTCGGAGATCATCACCATCTCGTCGACGAACCGGCGAGTGCGCTGCTCCGGGCCACGGTGTGGCTTGCGGCGGGTGCGCCCGGTGCGCAGCGCGAGTGCGATCTCGCGCCGCAGCCCGCCACGGGCCTGGACATAGATCGCCTGGTAGACCGTCTCCGGACTCACCCGCATACCCTCGTCGTCGGGGAACTCCATGACCAGAGCGTGACAGATCTGCTCGGGTGACCACTGCTGCTGCAGTTTGCCCGCGACGTACTCGCGCAGCGGACCGTCGTGGGCGAGCTTGGACTGCTTGGGGCGTGCCCGGCTCTTCGCCCAGGCCCGCTGTGCCCGGTGGGGCTGATAGACGCCCTCGACGCAACGGGCATCGATCTCACGTTTGACGGTGGATGCCGGCCGGCCCGGTGCCCGTCCGATCGCCCGCAGTGAGCGGCCCTCACGACGCATGTCGGCGATCAACTCCCGCTCGGCCACCGTCAGGAACCGTGGGTGCAGCTCGGCTTCGACTGCCGCAAGAGAGGGCGCCGACGTGACGGCGACGGTGCTGGTCATGCCCGTTGTGTAGTCGATCCCTCGCCCATCGGGGTGCAGGCGCGCGTTGCCGATCTTCCGGATCCCGCGGTCCCAGTCCTTGGCTGTGCGCTCGTGGACCCCGACCTGCGCCGCGGCATCCCGTCGTCGCACCCCCGACGCGCGAAGCCGGTCGTACTCCGCCCGCCCCGGATGCCCACTGGTGCCCGTCTTCCCACGACCACGGACGCCGGCCTTCCGCGCCCAGCCCGCCGCCGTGTGTCGGCTCACCCCAACCGCCCGAGCAGCACCCGAGACACTCCCGTTCTCCCGGTCCAGCGCCTCGAAGAACCGCGCCTTCAACTCCTCAAAATCCACGATCCCCGCAACTCCCTGAAATCCAGGGTGTTGCGGGGATCGCTAGAACCCGCCGGGTTCGGTCGGCGGGGCCCTTCGTACGTCGGTGCCGGGACGCGGCCCGCGTCGCGCAGGCCGTTTCGACTGGATCTCAACCGGATACGGCCGGCTCCGGGCGTCCCCGGAGCCGGCCGTATCCTGGGGTGACCGGGCTGCTGTCCCCTGCCGACCGGTCACGCACGCTGGGGCGCGGTCCCACGGCGCACCTGCAGTGCGCCACACGCTCCAGCGGAGCCACGCGTGGTTTCCTTCCAGAGCCGCCCCTGGCTGGCACGGACACCGGGACCAACGAAGCCGCGCCGGACCCGGTCACGCGCCGTACGGGTGAGAGTCGGCCCGAACTGGGATACGCCGGGGGACCTCCGGCCCGCGGGGCGTCACGCCCGGCCGCGGCACAGCTCCAGCAGCGTCATGGCGAGGGAGGTGCCGGGCCTGCCGAGCGCGTCCCGGTACGAGGCCAGGATCTCCATCTCGCGGGAGAGGCTGATCCGGCGACCGCCGGAGGTGATCCGGGCCTCCTGGATGACCGCCGAGACGGCCATCCGCTCCTGGACGAGTCCGATGATCCGGTCGTCGAGGGTGTCGATGCGGGACCGCGCGTCGTCGATCAGCGTGGCTGCCTCTTCGGTGTGCGCACCGGTCTTCTCGGCGGTGGTCTTCGCCGGGGCGGTCTTCGCGGGGGCGGTGCTGGTCATGGTGGTGACTCCTCGTGGGGTGTGGTCCCCGAGGCCGACCGGTCCGTAACGCCAAGGCGCCCCGGGCCTTTCGGCCCGGGGCGCCTGGAACGTTGCTTGGGATCAAGCAGCACGACCATGGCAGCCGGCGGGCCGGATGCCATAGGTAAAGACGAAGGTCGTGTGCTGCTGCATGGAACTCAGTATGGCCCCGCTGCCGAGGGCGGGCCAACACGGGGCCCGGATGCTGAGACACCGGGTCCGGCCGGGCCCCGGCGGAGTCCGCCCCCGCACCCCCGTACGGGCGGGACGACGGCGGACTCCGCAACCCCGGTAGAATCGACAAAACAGACCCCCCTTCACCGCCGGAAGGCCGCCCGTGCCAGCAGCACCCCCCGCCGCCCCCGACACCACCACCGACGTGGTTCTCGTTGTCGACTTCGGCGCGCAGTACGCCCAGCTCATCGCCCGACGCGTCCGTGAGGCCCGGGTCTACAGCGAGATCGTCCCGTCCACCATGCCGGTGGCCGAGATGCTGGCCAAGAACCCCCGGGCGATCATCCTGTCCGGCGGCCCCTCCTCGGTGTACGCCGAGGGCGCGCCCTCCCTCGACCGTGCGCTGTTCGAGGCCGGGGTCCCGGTCTTCGGCATGTGCTACGGCTTCCAGCTGATGGCAACCACGCTCGGCGGCACCGTCGACGACAACGGTGCCCGTGAGTACGGCCGTACCCCGCTCACCGTCTCCAAGACCGGCTCCACGCTCTTCGAGGGCACCCCCGCCGAGCAGTCGGTCTGGATGTCGCACGGCGACGCCTGTTCCGCCGCCCCCGAGGGCTTCACCGTCACCGCGTCCACGGACGTCGTGCCGGTCGCCGCCTTCGAGAACGACGAGAAGAAGCTCTACGGCGTCCAGTACCACCCCGAGGTCCTGCACTCCACGCACGGCCAGCAGGTCCTGGAGCACTTCCTCTACCGCGGCGCCGGCATCGAGCCGACCTGGACCACGACCAATGTGGTCGAGGAGCAGATCGCGCTGATCCGCGAGCAGGTCGGCACCAAGCGCGCCATCTGCGGTCTGTCCGGCGGGGTGGACTCCGCGGTCGCCGCGGCCCTCGTGCAGAAGGCCATCGGCTCCCAGCTGACCTGCGTGTACGTGGACCACGGTCTGATGCGCAAGGGTGAGAGCGAGCAGGTCGAGAAGGACTTCGTGGCCTCCACCGGAGTCCAGCTGAAGGTCGTCGACGCCGAGGAGCGCTTCCTGGCCGCGCTGGCCGGGGTCTCCGACCCCGAGCAGAAGCGGAAGATCATCGGCCGCGAGTTCATCCGTGTCTTCGAGCAGGCCCAGGCCGAGATCGTCGCCGAGGGCGCCGCCGGCGGCGAGGAAGTCGCCTTCCTCGTCCAGGGCACGCTGTACCCGGACGTCGTCGAGTCCGGCGGCGGCACCGGCACCGCCAACATCAAGTCGCACCACAACGTGGGCGGCCTCCCCGAGGACATCGAGTTCCAGCTCGTCGAGCCGCTGCGCCAGCTGTTCAAGGACGAGGTCCGGATGGTCGGCCAGGAGCTCGGCCTGCCGGACGAGATCGTCCAGCGCCAGCCGTTCCCCGGCCCCGGCCTCGGCATCCGTATCGTCGGCGAGGTCACCAAGGAGCGGCTCGACCTGCTCCGCGAGGCCGACGCCATCGCCCGCGAGGAGCTGACCGCGGCCGGCCTGGACCGCGACATCTGGCAGTGCCCGGTGGTCCTGCTCGCCGACGTCCGCTCGGTCGGCGTCCAGGGCGACGGCCGCACCTACGGCCACCCGATCGTCCTGCGCCCGGTCTCCTCCGAGGACGCCATGACGGCCGACTGGTCGCGCCTGCCGTACGAGACGCTCGCCCGGATCTCGACCCGCATCACCAACGAGGTCGCCGACGTCAACCGCGTCGTGCTCGACGTGACGAGCAAGCCGCCGGGCACCATCGAGTGGGAGTGACCCCTCCCGCGAGGTCAATGCCGATGCCGTCGCTCATTCGTTTGGGCGGCGGCATCGTCGTATGAGCTGGGCGGGCCGGATTCTTGTCTTCATGAGTCCGCGGACCAGGTTTCCCATGCGGACCACGTGACTCCTGGAGAACGGCCTGCCGGCGCATCTCCTGAGGAGCTGGACGTCGACCTCACCAAGGACTACGGCCGCCGGGCGTAGAAACAGGCGGGCAGCCTTCCCGACACCCTGGCCACTTGCGGCAACCGGCGGTAACTTCCGGTCCCGTGCGCCTGCGCACGTACGCCCTGGGAGCCCCGAGGAGCCGCCATGTCCGAGCCCACACCCATACCCGTGGACCAGCTCCACTTCGCGATGCCGCCCGTCCACGAATCCGTGGCCGACGAGCGCGCATACCGCAAGGAACGACTGGCCGGGGCGCTCCGGCTGTTCGGGGAGTACGGGTACGAGGACGGCGTCTCCGGCCACATCACCGCACGGGACCCGGAGTTCACCGACTGTTTCTGGGTCAACCCCTTCGGGGCCCCGTTCGACGGGCTCACGCCGGACGAGCTGATCCTGGCCAACGGCGAGGGGCAGGTCGTCGAGGGGCGCCACCACGTCAATCAGGCCGCCTTCGCCGTCCACGCGCAGGTGCACCGCGCCCGCCCGGACGTCGTCGCCGTCGCGCACACCCACTCCGTGCACGGGCGGGCCCTGTCCGCGCTCGGCGAGCTCATCGAGCCGATCACCCAGGATTCCTGCGCCTTCTACGAGGACGCAGTCCTGTACGACGCGTACACCGGGGTCGTCGTCGACGAGGACGAGGGGCGCCGGATCGCCGCCGCGCTCGGCGGGCACAAGGCGATCGTGCTGCGCAACCACGGGCTGCTGACCGTCGGCGACTCGGTGGACGCGGCCGCCTGGTGGTTCATCGCGCTGGAGCGCTCCTGCCAGGTGCAACTGGCCGCGCGGGCCGCCGGGAAACCGGTGCTGATCGAGCACCGGGACGCGGTCGCCACCCGTGACCAGCTGGGCAGCGACCTGGTGGCATGGATCAACTACCAGCCCCTGTGGCGCCGGATCAGTCGCACATTCTGACGATACGCGCCGACGGACCGCCCCGATGCGGTCCGCGGCCCTGTCGTACGGCACAATTCGCTGCAATAGCAGCCGAGTTGGCTGTACCGGGGCTTGAAAGGGCGGCGTTCTCAGTGGCGTTGGACGAGGCGAGGGCGAGCAGCACGCACGGGGGCGGCTGCACGTGCGGCGACTGCCCGCACGGGGCGCGCGAGGGCCACCGGCGCGCGGTGGCCGCGTTCCTGGCCAAGCGGGACGAACTCGCCGCGGGCCAGGGGCTGCCGCCCGGGGTCGCGCAGTCCGTGTCGGCGACCCGACAGTGGGTCTCGGACGAGCTGACCCAGTCCGCCAGGACCGTCGCCGAACGGGGCCGGGAGGCGGGCGACGCCTGGCTGTACCGGGTGTGGCAGCGCACCCTGATCGTGGTGTGGGGCAGCGTCGCCCTGCTGATCATCGGCGAGGCCGCCACCGCCATCGGCGCGGGCTGGACCAACGCCCGTACGGCGGGGCTGGTCGCCGGACTCGTCACCGCCGGCCTGCTGACCGGCGCCGCCCATGTCCACCGGGCCCGCGGCGGCCTCCTCGCCCCGCTGATCGGCGAGGACAACCGGCTCTCCACCTCCCGGGCGGTCGCCGTCTCCTGGGTGCTGCTCGCCGTCTTCTCCGTACTCGTCCTGGCGCTCCAGCTGGCGGGAGCCTCCGGTCACGCCGAGCGCGACGCGCTGATCGAGGGGCTGGACCTGGCCCGGGGCGCCGGCGTGGTGACCGTGCTCGCGCTGGTGTGCGCCGTCGCCGTCGTCGTACGCCGGGTGGTGACCGTACGGGCCCTGTCGGGGCGCCTCCAGAAGCTGCGGGCCGACCGGCCGCGCGCCGCCGACCTGCTCACCGACGACTCCGGGCGGGGCAGCTTCACGGATGTGCAGTACGTGCTGGTGAGCACCGTCGCCGTGCTGTTCGCCGCGGTCCGCCTGGCCCGCCGGCCCGAGCAGCTGCCGGACCTGCCCTGGGGCCTGGCGCTGCTGGTCACCGTCTCGGCGCTCGCCTATTTCGCCGGGAAGTACGCGGAGGGCGGGCGTCCGGTGATCCTCTCGGTGGTCCGGGCCCGCGAGGCCGGGGACCTGGACGCGCCGGTCCGTACCGGCGACGACATCGAGATCCGGGGCGCGGGCTTCGTGCCGCCCGGCGCCGGGACACCGGACCGGCTGGCCCGCATGGTCGTCCGCATCGGCCGGGTCCATGTGCATGTGCCGCTGATCCCGGTCACCGGCGGCTTCGCCAACCCGACGGACGGCGTCCTGACCGTGCCGGTTCCGGTGGAGGTCGAGCCGGGGCTGGTGGAGGTGCAGGTCGTGACCGCCGCCGGAGTGGAGACGAACCGGGTCGAGATCGACGTGACGGACTGACCGCCGGGGCCCGGGACCACCCGGGGGAACGGCGGGTACCGGGCCGGACGACCCGCCGGGTGAGCAGCGCGTTCCCCGCGTACGTATGGTCTGGTGACGGGTCTACGGAAGGTGGGACAGCCACATGCAGGGATACGGCACGAACGTACGCGGTCTGGGCGAGTCGAGAGGGCTCAAGGACGTGGCGCGGGAGCATGCCCTGCTGCCCCTGCGGATCTTCCTCGGCGTCACCTTCATCTACGCCGGGCTCGACAAGCTGACGGACAGTGCCTTCTTCCGGGCGAGCGGCCCCGACTCCATCGGCGAGACCATGCACGCGGTACGCGACTCGTCCGCGATCCCGGCCCTCGTCGACCTCGCGCTGAAGAGCCCCGGAGCCTTCGGGTACGCCATCGCCATCGGTGAGCTCGCCGTCGGCCTCGGCACCTTCTTCGGGCTCTGGACCCGGCTCGCCGCGCTCGGCGGGGCGCTGATCTCGCTGAGCCTGTGGCTGACCGTGAGCTGGCAGGTCACGCCGTACTACTTCGGCAACGACCTGGCCTACCTCATGGCCTGGCTGCCGCTGGTGCTCGGTGGGGGCGCGGCGTTCTCCGTGGACGCCCTTCTCGCGTCACGACGGCGACGGATCAGGTAGTTCACCCAGGTCGCGGTGGCGGCCAGCCAGAGGCCGCCGAAGAACAGCGAGAAGAAGAAGACCCACGGGGCGTCCCAGGCGCCCGCGGCGTCCGCCGCGTATCCCGCCGCCAGCGCGAGCATGACCACGCCCGCCACCGCCCGTCCGGGACGGATCTCATGACGCAGCACGGGTGACCTCCACCTGTCCGATGCCGACTTCGAGAGTGAGCTCGACCGTTCCGGCCGGTTTGCCGCCCGGGGGCGGCGGAAGCGTCCGGTGTTCCCGCTGCTCGGCGTCGACGTCCACCTCGCGCGGCCCCCCGAACAGGGTCTCGCCCGGTCGGCTGACCGGCAGCGTGATGTCGCCGACGCCCGCCCGCGCGTCCACCTTCACCGTCACGTCCTTCGGTACGACGACGACGGCGCGGCCCGCCCCGACGTTCACCTCCGTCGCGACGGTGTCGCCCCGCGGGACCGTGATCCCGGTGAGGTCCAGCCGTGCCACCCCCGTGCCCAGCCGGTAGTGCGGCTGGACCGCCGCCACCGAGGTGGGCCGCCACCCCTCGCGCACCCACTGGGTGGTGATGTTCTTGGGCAGCGCGGACGCGCCC
The DNA here is from genome assembly GCF_045162475.1 of Streptomyces sp. NBC_00984. NCBI lineage: Bacteria > Bacillati > Actinomycetota > Actinomycetes > Kitasatosporales > Streptomycetaceae > Streptomyces > Streptomyces sp. NBC_00984. The sequence continues at coordinate 3,615,070 of NZ_CP108734.1, read as the reverse complement.
GCCAGCAGGGCGGCCGTGATCATCGCCAGCATGACCGTGCCGAACCCCGTCCGGCCCAGGAACGAGCTGACCAGCATCCCGAGCCCGAACACCGCGAGCGCACCGGCCAGGCCGAACTGCAGACTCGTACCGAACGGCTGGGACTCCCAGCTCAGCCCCGTGCCCAGACCTCCCGCGATCAGCGCGAACAGGAACACCACGCCGCCGATCGAGGTCGGGCCCCTGGTGCCGGCCTCCTGCCGGGGCGCGCGGAACGGATCCTTCGGCGCGGCGCCCGCGGGGCTCGGCGCGCGGGGCGGGAGCACAGCGTCGGCCGGACCCCACAGATAGCCCGCGCCCACCGGCCCCGTCGTTCCGTCCTTGACGATCGGGTCCCGCCACCACGACGGGCTGCCCGGCGACGGCGGCGCCTTCACCTCGGGGGGCGCGTCCGCCACGGCCTGTGCGGTGGCCGGATGCAGCGGGTCCTCGGGCGCCGCGGTCCTGCGGTGCTGCGTCCATACGGCGAAGCCGACGACCGCGAGCGACAGCATCGCGGAGAACGCCAGCGTGCCGCCGTTGCCCAGCATGGAGAGGAAGAGACCGCAGCCGATCAGCGCGAGCAGCACCGCGATCAGCGAGGCCCCCTCCACCCGGCCGGACAGCAGCCTGCGCGCCTCGTTCTCCTCCTCGCCGTCCACGGGGACCAGCAGCCAGGCGAAGCCGTAGAAGATCAGCCCGATGCCGCCGGTCACGGACAGCACACCGAGCACGATCCGGAAGATCACCGGATCGACGTCGCAGTACCGGCCGAGCCCGCCGCACACCCCGGCCACGACCTTGTGCTGCGGGCTGCGCCGCAGCAGAGGCGCCGGTTCGGGGGGCGGAGCGACACCGGGGGAGGCGTCCTGGGGAACGGTCATGGCTCCATGGTGACGGGCCGCGAGCCCGTCCGGGACCCGCGGCGACCCTGGCCGATCCCTGATATTGGCCGGCCGGGCCCCTGAGGCCCGGCCTCGATCCGCCGGACAGGCCCTCGCCCCGGGCCCGTGCTCTCAGGGTCGATTAGGGGGCCGACCCTGATGCCGCCACCCGCACGGACATGTGACGATCGGGGCATGTCAGCCGCCACGACCCGAGCCACCAGCTCCCGCAACGCAGAACCGGAGGAGCCACCGCTGCGCAAGCTGTACCGCAGCGCCGACGGACGGCTGCTGGGCGGCGTCGCGCGCGGTCTGGCCGGGCATCTCGGACTGCCCGTCGTCTGGGTGCGGTTCGTCTTCCTCGGCCTGTTCTTCGCGGACGGCCTCGGCGCGCTGCTCTACGCCGTGTTCTGGATCGTCGTCCCGCTCGGCGTCGGCGGCGTCGAGGCACCGCGCTCGGTCTTCGAGACCGCCCCGGACGGCGGGCGCCGGCTCCGCAAGCCCGACAAGGGCCAGATCTTCGCCCTGATCGCGCTGGTCTTCGGCGCCATGATCTTCGTCGGCAACGTCGACATGGGCAGCGGGGCCAACCGCTACATCTGGCCCACGCTGCTGATCGGCGCCGGTTCCGTACTGGTGTGGCGGCAGGCCGACAACGCCCGGCGCGCCCGCTGGATGGAGGTCGGCAGCCGGCGCAGGGTCCTGCATCTGGCCCGGGGGCTCGCCGGGGTTGCCCTGGTCGGCCTGGGCCTGGCCGTCTTCATGGTGGTACGCGGCTCCGCGGCCCAGCTCGGCAACGTCCTGACCGCGGCCATCGCCGTCCTCACCGGCATCGCGCTGCTGGCCGGCCCCTATCTCGTCCGCATGACCCAGGACCTCTCCGAGGAACGCACGATGCGCATCCGGGCGCAGGAGCGCGCCGAGGTGGCCGCCCATGTCCACGACTCGGTGCTGCACACCCTCACCCTGATCCAGCGCAACGCGGAGGACCCGGGCGAGGTCCGCAGGCTCGCCCGCGCCCAGGAACGGGAGCTGCGCAACTGGCTGTACAACCCCGAGGGCACCGGCAAGGACGAGGACGACGAACCCGAGACCCTCGCCGAAGCGGTCAAGCGCGCCGCCGCCGAGGTCGAGGACAAGCACGGCGTCCCGCTGGAGGTCGTCGTCGTCGGCGACTGTCCGCTGGACGAGAAGCTGACCGCACAGATGCAGGCCGCACGCGAAGCGATGGTGAACGCCGCCAAGTACGGTGGCGAGGGCGGCGCCGTGCAGGTCTACGCGGAGGTGGAGGGCCGCACGGTCTTCGTCTCGGTGCGCGACCGGGGGCCGGGTTTCGACCTGGACTCCGTACCGGGGGACAGAATGGGCGTACGAGAATCAATCATCGGCCGGATGCAGCGCAACGGCGGCACGGCGCGGCTGCGTCCGGTGCCCGGCGGGGGCACGGAAGTCGAGCTGGAGATGGAGAGGGCGAGCGATGACCAAGACCACTGAGGCGGCGGCCGGGGGCCCGGAGCGCCGGGTACGGGTCGTGCTCGTCGACGACCACCGGATGTTCCGCACCGGCGTCCAGGCCGAGATCGGCCGCACCGAGGAGACCGGCGTCGAGGTGGTCGGCGAGGCCGCCGACGTCGACCAGGCGGTCAACGTCATCACGGCGACCCGCCCCGAGGTCGTCCTCCTCGACGTCCACCTGCCCGGCGGCGGCGGCGTCGAGGTGCTGCGCCGCTGCGCCCCGCTGATGGGGGCCGTCGAGAACCCGGTGCGGTTCCTGGCGCTGTCCGTGTCGGACGCCGCCGAGGACGTCATCGGTGTCATCCGCGGCGGTGCCCGCGGCTATGTCACCAAGACCATCACCGGCGCCGACCTGGTGGACTCGGTCTTCCGGGTCCAGGACGGCGACGCGGTGTTCTCGCCCCGGCTGGCCGGCTTCGTCCTCGACGCCTTCGCCTCCACGGACGCGCCGCCGGTCGACGAGGACCTGGACCGGCTGACCCAGCGCGAGCGCGAGGTGCTGCGGCTGATCGCCCGTGGCTACGCGTACAAGGAGATCGCCAAGCAGCTGTTCATCTCGGTGAAGACGGTCGAGTCCCATGTCTCGGCGGTGCTGCGCAAGCTCCAGCTGTCCAACCGCCACGAGCTGACCCGGTGGGCCACCGCCCGACGGCTGGTCTGAGCCCGCCGACGGGCTCGGCCTGCCTGCGGGTTCGGCCCGTCGGCCCGTCGGCGGGCGGCGGGCGCGTCAGGTCGGGTCGAGCGAGATGTTCAGCTTCTCGTCGACCCTGCGGTAGCCGATGCCCGCGTAGATCCGCTCCACATCGGCGTCGCCCGGCTCCAGCCACACCACCCGGCAGCCGCGCTCGAAGGCGGTCGCGGTCAGGTGGGCGGAGAGCGCGGCGCCGATGCCGCGGCGGCGGTAGGCGTCGGCGACGGCGAGACCGGCCAGTTCGGTCAGGCCGTCGACCGGGACGGAGCAGCCGCCCGCGCCCGCCGGTACGCCGTCGACCGTGGCGAGGGCCGCGACGCCGCCGCCCCGGGCCGCGGTGCGCAGCCATTCCGCCACGCCGTCCTCGGGCTCGCCGGTCTCGCCGTATCCGTGGTGCTGGACGAGCGCGGCGGCGGCGAACTCCGCTTCGGTGGCCGGTTCGGCGATCGTGAGGGAGTCCACAGGCTTCGGCGGCAGCAGGTCGCCCGGCGCGCAGGCCATGACCGGGGCCCGGTTCTCGACGGTGAACCCGGCGGCGAGCAGCGCGGGTTCGACCGCGGGCGCCGAGCCGGGCAGGAACTCCAGCCGGGGCAGCCGGTCGTGTTCGCGGAACGCCGCGATCAGCGCGTCGAGGTCCTCGGCCGTCGGCTCGGCGTCCCGGTCGGGTATGGCGTAATTGGCGTACTTGTTCGACCAGTTGGGGTTGTACCGCACGGTGAAGGGCCCGACCCGGAGGTGGTCCGGGGAGCGCTGGGCGAGCGTACGGGCATGGTTCTGGACATCGGTGTCCATGGGCATGAGGGGTTGTCCTCCGGCCGGTTGGGCGACGGCGGGCCGGTCCGAGGGCGGTCCGGCCCGAAGGCGGTAGCTCCGATGGCGGGTTGCTCCGGATCGGAGACGGGAGCCTATGCCACCCGGGTGGCCCCGGCGAAGGGCATGTGGTTGACCGGCGCGATCCGGACCGGTGCTCCGGGGCGCGGAGCGTGGATCATCTGGCCGTTGCCGATGTAGAGCCCGACGTGGCTGATGCCGGAGTAGAAGAACACCAGGTCGCCCGGGGCGAGTTCGGAGCGGGAGACGCGCCGGCCGGCGTTGATCTGGGTGTACGTGGTCCGCGGGAGCGAGACACCGGCGGAGCGCCAGGCGGCCTGGGTGAGCCCGGAGCAGTCGAACGAGGAGGGGCCCGTGGCGCCCCAGACGTACGGCCTGCCGAGCGCCCCGTACGCGAACGCGACGGCCTCGGCGGCGCGGGCGTTCGGCGCCCGGACGGAGCCGCGCGCGGTGCTCCGGTCGGCACGCGCGCCGTCGGCCGATCCGTGGTCGGAGTTCTCGTAGGCGGTGCGCTCGGGCGGGCTCAGCCGGTCGAGGAGCCGCTGCGCGTCGGCCAGCTTGGCCGTGATCGTCGCCTTGTGCTTCTTCAGTTCGGCCCGGCGGGCGGCCAGTGCGGCCAGCTCTCCCTTGGCCTGCGAGCGCAGTGTGGCGATCCGGGCGACCTGCCGCCGGACCTTGTTGAGCGCGGCGGCCTGGCGGTCGCCGATCCGGTCCACGTACGACGCCCGCTCCAGGTACTGGTCGGGATCGGAGGAGAGCGCCAGCTGCACGGACGTGCCGAGGCCGCCGGTGCGGTACTGCGCGGCGGCGAACGAACCCAGCGCGTCGCGCGAGGCGTTGAGGCGCTCGGTCCTGCGGGCGGCCTCGTCGCGCAGGGTGTCGACGGCGTCCTCCGCGGCGGCGGCCTTCTCCTTCGCGCCGTTGTACTGCTCGGTGGCGACCTCCGCGTCGTGGTACAGCCGGTCGACCTCGGCCTTGACCTGGGCGGGGGTGCGCTGCGGATCGGCGTGTGCCGGTCCGGGCAGTACCGCGGCGGTGGCGGCCCCGGCGAAGGCGAGGGTTGCCGCGGTGCGGGCAGCAGGGCCGGTGTACGGGCGCTGCTTGGGTTTTCGATGCGCTGCCACGAGGGCGTGCGTCCTTCCTGACGACTGCCCGCCGGGGGCTACCGGCGGGCCCGCCCGATCTCTCGGCGGGGCGACCGGTGCGCCGTCCGCGTACGGAGCAGCGGTGAAGCCGGTCACCTGATCAGGGACGCTAAACCCGGGGCACGGGCAGGAGTCGTAATGACGCTTATTGTCTGAATTTGGCGTGGCAATGTCGTCCAGTGATCGGAAAAATTGCACCAGAGTAAGGCAATTGGTGCAGGCGCGAGCGAAGTGGTCGGGAAGGTGTACCTGCCTGTCGAGTGGTGATATGGCCAGGGCTAGGCTGCGGCCTCATGGACGTACTCATTCATGTCTTCGTCGCCCTGCACATCATCGGTATCGCCTCCCTGCTGGGCGGTTTCCTGACCCAGGTGAAGGCGATGGGCGCGGGCACGGCCCGGTTCGTCCCGGCGATGCTGCACGGTGCGCTGACCATGCTGGTCACCGGTGTCGCGCTGGTCGGGCTGAACGAGGCCGACGGCAACCACGTGAACAACATCAAGATCGGCGTCAAGCTGCTGGTCCTGGTCGTCGTCCTCGCGCTCGTCTACATCAAGCGGGACGACGAGAAGGCCGACAAGGGCGCCTTCGCGGCGGTGGGCGGGCTGACGATGCTCAACATCTTCATCGCCACGCTCTGGACCTGATCCCGCCGTGCGGCCCCCGGCCCCCGGCCCCCGGCCGTCCGACGGCCGGGGGTGACGGTGCGAGCCGCTACGCCGGCCGCACGCTGCCGTAGATCGGCATGTAGTAGATCGACTCCTCGCGCACGTTCGCCCCGGGCTTCGGCGCGTGGATCATCATCCCGTCGCCCTTGTAGATGCCGACGTGGCTGATGTCGTCGTAGAAGAAGACGAGGTCCCCCGGCCGCAGATCCGCCGTGGCGACCCGGGTACCGATCTTGACCTGGTCCCACGTGGTCCGCGGGATGTCCACGCCCGCGGACTTCCACGCCGCCTGGGTGAGTCCGGAGCAGTCGTACGACGCCGGGCCCGTCGCGCCCCAGACGTACGGCTTGCCCAGCTGGGCCCTGGCGAAGGCGAGGACCTTCTCCGCCTTGGTGGTGGCGCTGCTGTCCGAGCCGGTCCCGGTGCCCGTCCCCGTACCGCCCCCCGACCCCTTCGCGGCCTCCTCGGCCTTGCGGTCGGCCTCGGCCTTCGCGGCGGCCTGCCGCTTCGCCAGCTCCTGCGCCTTGCGCCTGGCCTCCGCCTCCTTCTTGCGCTCGATCGCCGCGAGCCGCGCCTTCTCCTCGGCGGTCAGCTTCGACAGCAGCGTGCGCGCCTCGCCCAGCTTCTTCTGGACGTTCTGCTTGCTGGTGCGCAGTGTGGTCTGCGTCGTCGTCAGCGTCTCCAGGCTCCGCACCGCTTCGGCGCGCTTCGTCGACGCCTTGGCCTGCTGCGTACGGAAGTCCGTGATCGCCTTCTGCTGCCGGCTGGTCATCCGGTCCATCAACTGGCTCTGGTCGAAGTACGACTGCGGGTCGTCGGCCAGGAAGAACGTGGCGCTCGGCGTGATGGAGCCGCTGCGGTACTGCGCGGCCGCGTAGGTGCCGAGCGTCCTGCGCGCGTCGTTGAGCTTGTCGGCGCGCTTCGCGACGTCGTTCAGCAGGGCGTCGACCTTGGCGCGCTGGGCGGCGGAGGCTTCCTTCGCCTGGTTGTACTGCTGGGTCGCGGTGCCCGCCTGCCGGTAGAGGTCGTCGACCTTCTTCTGGACGTCCTCGACGCCGGGCTTCGGATCCGGGGCGGCCATGGCGCTCTGCGTGGAGAGCAGGGTCACGGACGCCAGGGCCGCCGTGGTGAGCCCGACGGCCGGTGCGGTGGTGCGCACCCGGGTGCGCGGTTTGCGATGCGACGCCAAGGCCGGCATCTCCTTCCGTGGACCGCCTACCGGGCTAGGGCCTGTCCGGCGGATCATGGCCGGGGTCGCGGCGGCTGACACGGCACCTCGCAGCGTTGCCGAAACGTCCGAATAGCTCCGCTATTAGGACGCTCCGGCGCCTTGCGATGCACCGCACCAGCCGCCGCGCCCCTGTCCGACCCTGATCCGCCGGACAGGCCCTAGCTGTCGGGTTCGGGCGGAACGGAAGGCTGCCCTACGGTCCGAGTGGGGGATAAGGACCGATTCACCCCGGTACTGCGTGTGGGTCCCCGGTTCCGAACTCCCGCGGGGGCAGCCCGGATTCGGCGGGGGCGCCCGCTCGGCGTGGTTCGCCTCAAGGGGGTACGGGCCGCCCGGTCGAGCACGCTAGCCAACCCATGGTGCCGCTGTGAAGGTTGATGTTCGATATGCCCGATACATTTTCGTGACCTTGCCGGAGCGGGGCGCCGGTAGCCGGATTCCCTTACGGGGGGTGGGTGCCCGCTCTCTTTGTGTGCCGTCGGTCGTGTGCGGTTGGTCATGCGGCCTCCGAGTGTCGGTGCGGCGGCCTAGACTCGACAAGCGATGAGCAGCCTCTTTGACGACAGCTTCCTGGCCGGCCTCCAGCACTCGGAGGAAGAGCCCCCGCCGCCCCCCGAGGACTCCGCACCCGAAGCGGTGCCGGAGGACCTCTTCGCGGGCGTGTTCGACGGGCCCCCGCCGCCCAGGGACGCCTACTACCGCGACGGCGCGCACCGCCCCGTCATCGACTCCGCGGCGCTCCTCGACGGGCTGAACACCGAGCAGCGCGCCGCCGTCGTCCACGCCGGATCCCCGCTGCTCATCGTCGCCGGGGCCGGCTCGGGCAAGACCCGGGTGCTGACCCACCGGATCGCCCACCTCCTCGCCGAGCGCGGGGTGCACCCCGGCCAGATCCTGGCGATCACCTTCACCAACAAGGCCGCGGGCGAGATGAAGGAGCGGGTCGAGCAGCTCGTCGGGCCGCGCGCCAACGCCATGTGGGTCATGACCTTCCACAGCGCGTGCGTACGCATCCTGCGCCGCGAGTCCAAGCGGCTCGGTTTCACCTCGTCGTTCTCGATCTACGACGCCGCCGACTCCAAGCGGCTGATGGCCCTGGTCTGCCGCGATCTCGACCTCGACCCGAAGCGCTTCCCGCCGAAGTCGTTCACGGCCAAGGTCTCCAACCTGAAGAACGAGCTGATCGACGAGGAGACCTTCGCCGGCCAGGCTGCGGACGGCTTCGAGAAGACGCTCGCCCAGGCCTACGCGATGTACCAGTCCCGGCTGCGCGAGGCCAACGCGCTGGACTTCGACGACATCATCATGACGACGGTCCACCTGCTCCAGGCGTTCCCGGACGTCGCCGAGCACTACCGCCGCCGCTTCCGGCACGTCCTGGTCGACGAGTACCAGGACACCAACCACGCCCAGTACACCCTCGTACGCGAGCTGGTCGGCCCGGCGGGCGAGGGCGACGCCCCGGCCGAGCTGTGCGTCGTGGGTGACGCGGACCAGTCGATCTACGCCTTCCGCGGCGCGACCATCCGCAACATCCTCCAGTTCGAGGAGGACTATCCGAACGCGACGACGATCCTCCTGGAGCAGAACTACCGCTCCACGCAGACGATCCTGTCCGCCGCCAACGCGGTCATCGAGCGCAACGAGAGCCGCCGCCCCAAGAACCTCTGGACGAACGCCGGTACCGGCGCCCGGATCACCGGCTACGTCGCCGACACCGAGCACGACGAGGCGCAGTTCGTCGCCGACGAGATCGACCGGCTGACCGACGCGGGCGACGCCAAGGCCGGCGACGTCGCGATCTTCTACCGTACGAACGCCCAGTCCCGTGTCTTCGAAGAGATCTTCATCCGCGTCGGCCTGCCCTACAAGGTCGTCGGCGGCGTGCGCTTCTACGAGCGCAAGGAGGTCCGGGACATCCTGGCCTACCTGCGTGTCCTCGCCAATCCGGAGGACACCGTCCCGCTGCGCCGCATCCTCAATGTGCCCAAGCGCGGCATCGGCGACCGGGCCGAGGCGATGATCGACGCGCTGTCCCTGCGCGAGAAGATCACCTTCCCGCAGGCGCTGCGCCGGGTCGACGAGGCGTACGGCATGGCGGCCCGGTCGGCCAACGCCGTCAAGCGGTTCAACACGCTGATGGAGGAGCTGCGCACGATCGTCGAGTCGGGCGCGGGCCCCGCGGTGGTCCTGGAGGCCGTCCTGGAGCGCACCGGCTACCTCGCCGAGCTGCAGGCCTCCACCGACCCGCAGGACGAGACCCGGATCGAGAACCTTCAGGAACTGGCCGCCGTGGCCCTCGAATTCGAGCAGGAGCGGGGAGCGGCCGGCGAGGAGGACGCGGGCACGGGCGCGGCCGCGGCCACGGGCACGGGCACGCTCGCCGAGTTCCTGGAGAAGGTCGCGCTCGTCGCCGACTCCGACCAGATCCCCGACGAGGACGAGGACGGCTCCGGTGTCATCACGCTGATGACGCTGCACACCGCGAAGGGCCTCGAATTCCCGGTCGTCTTCCTGACCGGCATGGAGGATGGCGTCTTCCCGCACATGCGGGCGCTGGGCCAGGTGAAGGAGCTGGAGGAGGAGCGGCGGCTCGCGTACGTCGGCATCACCCGGGCCCGTGAGCGGCTCTATCTGACCCGGGCCGCCATGCGCAGCGCGTGGGGACAGCCCTCGTACAACCCGCCGTCGCGGTTCCTGGAGGAGATCCCGGACCAGCACCTGGAATGGAAGCGGACCGGGCCGATGGCGGCTCCGGCCGGACCGACCTCGGGGATCACGTCGTCGCTGTCCGCGTCGCGTGCGCGCTCCGGACCCTCGGGCTTCGCGACCCGGCGGACCTCGGACAAGCCGACGATCACGCTGACCGTCGGTGACCGGGTCACGCACGACCAGTTCGGGCTCGGCACGGTGACGGCGGTCGAGGGCGTCGGGGACCAGGCGAAGGCCACGGTCGACTTCGGAGACGAGCGGCCCAAGAAGCTGCTGCTGCGATACGCGCCGGTCGAGAAGCTGTAGACGGAGCCGGCGGGTGGGCGGGGGCCGCGGCCCCCGCCCCGCTGGGCTCAGGTCGGGTTGACGCCGTGGCTGCGGAGCCAGGGCAGCGGGTCCACTGCCGGTCCGCCACCGGGGCGCACCTCGAAGTGCAGGTGCGGGCCGGTCGAGTTCCCGGTGTCGCCCGAGTACGCGATGACATCACCGGCCTTGACCGGGCCCGAGCGGATCTTGGTGCCACTGAGGTGGCAGTACCAGGTCTCGGTCCCGTCGGCCATGGTGACGATGGCCATGTTCCCGTAGGCGCTGTTCAGCTGGGTGCGCACGGTGCCGTCCGTCGCGGCCATCACGGGCGTGCCCTCCAGGACGGGGAAGTCGATGCCCGTGTGCACGGACATCCAGTTGACGCCCGCCTGGCCGAAGTACGCGCTGAGGCCGTGCCGCTTGACCGGCATGACGTACTTGGGGCGCAGGGCCTCCTTGCGGGCGGCCTCCACCTCGCGCTTCTTCTTCTCGGCGGCCTGCCGCTCCCGCAGGTCGATGCGCTCCTGGGTACGGCTGGCGCGGTCGGCGAAGTTCTCGGCGTCGGCGCTGAGGTTGGCGAGCTGGGTGTCCAGCTTGTTGTTGGCCGCGACCGGCTTGACGGAGTCGGGGTCGGCCGCCGCCATCGTGGTGGTGTTGTCGTCCTTCTTGTCCTCGCCGCCCAGTCCGCCGACGGAGGCCGCGGCGATTCCGGCCACGCTCATCACGCAGGCAGAGGGAATGGCGACGGTGAGGAGTGCGGAACGCTTCGCGGGGGAACGCCGCCGGCTGCGGCTGCCTCCGCCGTTGCGGGTGGCGGGGCGGCTGAGGGTGCGGCGCGAGCCGGGCGCGGCGTCTGCGGCGTCCGCGAGCCCTGTGACGCCCGAGTCATCTGCGTCATCTGCGTCGCCCGGGTCAACCGCGCTGTCCGTGCTGTCGTTGACATAGGGCTCGTAGGGGTCGTAGGAGCCCAGGTCGGCGTACGACTCGTAGGTTCCGTGCGCCTCGTGTGCCGGGGGCGCTTCGTACGACACCTGTGCGGTTTCCGCGGTTTGCGTGATTTGCTGCTCGTGCTCGGGCGTGGCGCCGGTGTTCCAGGCGGTGGCGTCGTACGCGCCGCTGTCGTATACGGCCGTTTCGCTCGTGGCCCACGGGTCGTTCGTGTGCCAGCCGCTGGTGTCCCACTGACCCGTGGTGTCCGGGGCGCCGCCCTGGGCCGGGATGCCGGCGAACGTGGTGGTGGCCGTGGTCGCTTCCGTGCCGTAGTCGGCGGGCGTCCAGGTGGCCGTGGTCTCGTACGTCGGCCCCGCCTCGTACTGCTGCTGGGGCTGCGCGGCGTACGGGGAGTAGGCGTCGTACGAGGTGGTCGGGTGTGCACCCGTGTCCCACTGCGTGGAGTCGTACTGGCCGCTGTATCCGGACTGCCCGGCGCCGTAGCCGCTGCCGTACGCGCCGTCGTGGCCGCCGGGGAGCGAGCCGAAGAGCGGATCGCTGTCGAAGTTGCCGGTCGCTTCGCTGTCGTATCCGGCGTACCCGGCGTGGGGGTGCTGGTCGTTCACCAACTTCTCTCTCGCCTCGGCAGCAGGACCTGTGCTCTGGGTTCCGGCGGTGGGATCCCAGGGGGAGCAGTGGCCGCGACTGTACCCGGCGGTACGTGACGCCGACAATCTTCGGCGGGCATGGGCAACTCAGGAAACGGGCAATCGGCCGTCTTTCGACGGACTGTGCACACAGCCTTGGCTCTATGTTCGAAACGCGTTCTATTTGTGGGGTCTCCACCGGTCCGTGCGGCTCATGCAGCCCCTGCGGCCCCTGCCTTGCCTGTGGTGCCTGCGGTGCCTGTGGTTCCGATGGTTTCGGTCGTCGGGTCGCGGGATTCCAGTGCCTGCCGGACCGCGGCGGCGACGGCCGGATGCACCGGCAGTGCGAGATGGCCGATCCCGGTGACGCGTACGTTCTGTGCGTCGAGATCCGGATGGTCGATGCAGGCCGCCTCGGCCGGGACGATCACCCGGTCGAGCTCGCTCCAGAAGCTCACGAACCGGGTACGGCAGCCGGGCGCGGGCATGCGCAGCTCCTCGATCGGCGCGGACCCCGTACGCATCTGCCGCACGATGGGGTGAGCGCTCGCCAGCGGGGCGACGGCCGTTCCACCGTGTGGTGTGCCGAGGGTGACCAGGGTGCGGACCCGCTGGTCACCCCCCAGTCGCTGTACGTAGTAGCGGGCGATCAGGCCGCCGAGGCTGTGTCCGACGATGTCGACCTCGTGGTGTCCGGTGCGTGCGCAGATCTCCTCGACATGCCGCCCGAGCAACTCGGCCGCCGTGCGGATGTCGCAGGTCAGTGGTGAGTAGTTGAGCGATTCCAGGTGACGTCGGCCGTGCCGGGCGAGGGAGCGGCGCAACAGCACGAAGACCGAACGGTTGTCGATGAAGCCGTGCAGAAGGACGACCGGGGGGTGCTCGTCGCCCTCGGCGGGGAGGGGAGAGGCTCCGGCCGGGGCGGTGGCGGTGGCGGTGGCGCCGGGGGGTGCGGTGTGCGGTCCGGCCGGGTGTGGCGTGGCCCGTCGTTCCCCCGTGATGCCGGTGGGGTAGAGGAGCACGTGCCCGGCGAGAACGACCAGCTCCAGCGCGGTGGCCTTCAGCAGAGCGGTTGACAGGCGGGCCGGGCACGGACACAGCCGGCCCAGCGTCAGGGGAAGGAAAGGCAGGACCCTCATGGCCGACCTCCTGCTTCGACGAGCGGGGGAGGCGGCTCCGTGGTTTCCGGCGCGCAGGCGGCCGGCGGACCGGATGGGCCGGGCAGGCCGTACCACCGTGCCGCGCGGCTGACGGCGCGGTGGTACGGCCACCTCGTAGCGGCTCCCCTGGCGGCCGGTCCCGCACGGCAGGTCTGCCGCGTGATGCGGGAACGGTGCCCGGTGAACATGTCCCACGTGTGATTTCCCCCTCCCCGTCCACCGCGAAACGGCGGCTTGCGGGATGCTGTAGATAACGTTCGTTCACATCCCTGGCCCTTCAGGCACGGGAGACGCATGTGGAGGCAGTGATGGGTGTGACCGGTCCGATCCGTGTGGTGGTGGCGAAGCCGGGCCTGGACGGCCATGATCGCGGGGCCAAGGTGATCGCGAGGGCGTTGCGCGACGCGGGTATGGAGGTCATCTACACCGGGCTCCACCAGACGCCCGAGCAGATCGTGGACACGGCGATCCAGGAGGACGCCGACGCGATCGGCCTCTCGATCCTCTCCGGTGCGCACAACACGCTCTTCGCCAAGGTGATCGAGCTGTTGAAGGAGCGCGAGGCGGAGGACATCAAGGTCTTCGGCGGCGGCATCATTCCGGAGGCGGACATCGCACCGCTGAAGGACCAGGGCGTCGCGGAGATCTTCACCCCGGGCGCCACGACAGCGTCGATCGTCGACTGGGTCAACGCGAACGTTCGCCACCCCGCGGAAGCCTGACCCTCCGGGCCCGTCCCGGTGCGGGCCAGTCCCGGTCCGGGCCCGTCTCGGTCCGGACCAGCCGCGGCCCCGGACCCGGCCGGGGTTCCGGCCCGGGGGCTCCGGTTCTCCGGCCGAGGCAGGGGGCAGGGGCAAGGGGCAGGCCCGGCCGATGCCCGACTCGCCCCGGCCCGAGCTGACCCGTCCCGGTCCGATCCGACTCGCCCCGGCCCGAGCTGACCCGTCCCGGTCCGATCCGTCCCGCCCCGGCCCGAGCTGACCCGTCCCGGTCCGATCCGTCCCGGCCCGTTCCGCTGCCGTTCTTCGTCAGGCCAGGATCAGTTCCGAGTCCATCGCCGCGCGCAGCCGCAAGGTGGAGACCAGCCGTTGGAAGGCCTCGGACCAGTAGCCGTTCGCGCCCGGTGAGGCGTTCTCCGGTTCGTCCGGGGTGGTGGTGAGGACCTCCAGGCGGTCCGCCTCGGCCGGGTTCAGGCAGCGTTCGGCGAGGCCCATCACGCCGCTGAAGCTCCAGGGGTAGCTGCCCGCGTCCCGGGCGATGTCCAGGGCGTCGACGACCGCGCGGCCCAGCGGTTCGGCCCAGGGCGTCGGGCAGACCCCCAGGATCTGGAAGGCCTCCGACAGCCCGTGCGCGGCGATGAAGTCGGCCACCCAGCCGGCCCGTTCGGCCGCGGGGAGTATGCCGAGGAGCTTCGACCGTTCGGCGAGCGACGCCGTACCGGGACCGTTCGACGGAGGGGCGGAGGGGGCGCCGAGCAGTGCGCGGGCCCACTCGGGGTCCCGTTGCCGCACCGTTGCCCGGCACCATGCCGCGTGCAGTTCCTCGGCCCAGCCGTCCGCGACCGGAAGGCCGACGATCTCCTGCGCGGTGCGGCCACCGAACCGCCCCGGCCAGATGGCGAGCGGCGTCGCCTCCACCAACTGGCCGAGCCACCACGACCGTTCACCCCGCCCGGACGGCGGCACCGCCACCACTCCGTCGCGCTCCATCGGGGCATCGCATTCGTGCGGTGCCTCCACGGCGACCGAGGCCTCGTCGCCGGTGAGGTCCGGGCTCACACAGGACAGTGCGCGGGACGCCATCCGGCCGGCGAGCGCCGACTCCGGCAGTGCGGACAGCAGTTCGGCGGCCGTCGAGCGGACATTGCGGCTGCGGTCGGAGAGGGCCTGTTCCAGGAAGGGTTCGTCCACCGCGGACAGTCCGGTGCGCAGCGAGTCGAGGAACATCAGCCGGTCCTCGGCCCGCTCGGTGGTCCAGGTGGTCGCGAGCAGGGCGAGCGCTCCGGCGGGATCGTGTGCCCGAACCGCCCCGAGCAGCGCGACCCGCTCGGCGAACAGGCCCTCCTCCCACAGCCGGGCGACCGCTTCCGGCTCCGTCGGGCCGGGCAGCGACGAGCCGCCGGACGAGCCGCGCAACGCGAACTTCCACTCGGGGTTCAGCCCGGCCAGCCACAGCCCGCGCGGCCCGGCGAAGGCCAGGGCCTGCGGCCGCAGGTCCGTACGGGCCCTGGCCGCGTCGAGCAGGGCCGGGAGCAGTACGGCCGGGGCCCGGAAGCCCTGCTGATTGGCGGTGGCCAGCCACTGCGGGATCAGCTCCGTGAGATCGGGAGCCGTACCGCGCCGGCCGCCCGAGCCGCCCGATGCCGACCGGTCCGCCAGCAGCTGGGCGAGTCTGCGCCGCGCGGCCGGGGGCAGCGGCGGTCGCGGGTCGGCGGGCGCCGGCTCGGGCCGGGCGGCGGGGCAGGCGGGCAGAAGTCCCGCCCGGCGCCGTACGGTGTGGAGCGCCGCCGCGTCCAGCAGGCCGGTGGGCCCGCCGTCTCCCCCCGCGGGGCGCCGGTCGGTGCCGAGAAGCGCCGTGGTGACGAGCTCTTCCCACGGAGCGGGTGTGATGGTGCCGGGCATGGGTCCCCCTTCGAATCCGACGTCAGATGAGCGGCACGGTCCCGGACGCCGCATCGTCACCGGCTTCGGCGGACCAGGCAGCGAACGGGTCGAAGCCGCGGTGGCCGCACTCGCCGAAGACCGTGACCGGAGAGCCGCCGGAGAGCGCGACGAGCTTCCACAGACCGGGCCGGGACAGAGCCGGCGGGGCGACGGGCAGAGCCGCTTCGCCCGCCGCGTCCACCAATTGCCAGCCGTCCCCGGACGGCACGGGTATGACCTCGCGCAGCGTCACCGGCCAGGCGTCCAGCCAGGGGTCCTCCCGCAGGGCGTGTCCGTACGCGCCGATCGCTGACGCTGCACTGTCACCCGGTGGAGGGGTACCGGACGGCGACGGCGTCCCGAACTGCCGGCCCAGCTCCGCCCGCAGCCGGCCCGCACCCGGATAGGGCGTGAGCTCGGCGTCGATCGTGACGCCCACCGGCAGTGCCAACCCGGGGGAGCGCCCGGCCGCCCCGAAGGAGAGCAGCAGCGCCGTGCGGCCCGTTTCCCTGCCGTGCAGCCAGATGCGGCGCGCGACGATCTTGCCGTCCGGGGTGTCGTACTGCGCGAGCACCAGCCAGTGGTCGCGGACCGGCGGGCCCTCGGCGGGGGCCGTCAGCCCCACCCGTGTGCGGACCGTGGCGGCCAGTGGTTCCGGCAGCCGGTCGATCCCCAGCCAGGCGCTGTCCAGCAGATGCAGCAGCGCACACTCCTCCAGCAGCCGCACCGGCCAGCCCGGACCGGACGCCGGGATGGAACCCAACTCCCGCACTCTTGCGGCCAGTCCGGGCGCCTGGGCGTCGACCATGCGGGCCGCCGTCTCCTCCCAGAGCCCGTAGCCCGGCTGATCGGCTGCCGCCAGCCCCCCGCGCAGCAGATCGGCCAGCCGCTCCTCCAGCTCCTGCGCGCCGCCGGTGATCCGCTCGGCACGGCGCTCGGCCCGCCGCCGGGCGGCCTCCGGATCGGCCGGGCCCGCGGCCGGGGCGCCGTCCGCCGCGTGCCTCTCCGCCTTCTCCGCCTTCTCGGCCGACCGCTCACGACGCCCCGCCAGCCACTCACCGGCCCAGTCCGGCACCTCGCTCTCGGGCAGGGCCGATTCGCCCGACGCCCAGACCAGCAGCAGCCCCAGCGCGTGTTTGCACGGGAACTTCCGGCTGGGGCAACTGCACTTGTACGCGGGGCCGGTGATGTCGACCACCGTCCGGTACGGCTTGCTCCCGCTCCCCTTGCACAGCCCCCACACCGCCCCCGAACCGTCGCACCCGCCGCCTGACCAGGGACCGGCCGAACCGAGCTTGCTCCCCGCCTTGCGTGACGCATCGTCCGGAGCGAGGGCCAGTACCTGCTCCACCGTCCAGCGCGCCACCGGACCGGCGGTGCGCAAGGGTTCTCCCCCGTGAGATAGCAGCATGGGAACGACGGTAGAGCGCACCACTGACAATCGCCCTGACCTGCTGTTTCACCGTCACGCACGCATCTTGGCTTTACTTCCCCTTTGCGATTCGCTGCGAGCAGCAGACCCATCGATCCGGGGGATCAACCGATGAGCCACACCGTTCGCACCGCCCGCACCATCCGTAAGCTGCACACCGTCCGAACCGCCCTCCGTGCGGCCGTCGTTCTCGGCCTCGGCATGGGCCTCGCCGCCTGCTCCGAGACCGTCGACCAGGTGGACAAGGCCGTGGACGAGACGTACGAGGTCACCTACGAGGTCACCGGCACGGGCGTCGACGAGATCCAGTTCCACGGCGGCGGGGGCAGGGCCATGGAGCCGAAGATCGAGACGGTCGAGTCGCCCACCCTGCCCTGGCGGAAGACCGTCACGCTGCGCGGGATCATGCCGCCCGCGGTCATGCCGATCGCCGTCGACGAGAACAGGGCCGACGTCTCCTGCTCGATCACGCACAAGGGCAAGGTCATCAAGGAGGCGAAGGGCAAGGGCATGCTCGCCGCGGGCGGTTGCGTGGCCGTCCCGCCGGTGGCCGGCTGAACTGTCCGCACGTGGCCGGTGAATCGGCCCCGACCTGCGGTCCGGGCCGATTGTCAGTGCCATGGTGCACGGTGGGAAACACATCGGGTCGACCGATCCGGAGGGGGATCCATGACCGTGTCCGAAACCACTGCCGCCGTCGGCGTACAGGCTCTCCGACCGCATGCCGAGGATGCCTTCGCCCAGGAGCTGAAGGCCCTCGCCGCGGCCGACGACCGCCCGCGGCCCGCCCGTTGGATGCTTTCCCCGTGGGCCGTCGCCACCTACCTGCTCGGTGGCGCACTGCCGGACGGCACCGTGATCACACCGAAGTACGTGGGCCCGCGCCGTCTCGTCGAAGTCGCCGTGACCACGCTCGCCACCGACCGGGCCCTGTTGCTCCTCGGCGTCCCGGGCACCGCCAAGACCTGGGTCTCGGAGCACCTCGCCGCCGCCGTCAGCGGCGACTCGACACTGCTCGTCCAGGGCACGGCGGGCACCCCGGAGGAGGCCGTCCGCTACGGGTGGAACTACGCGCAGCTGCTCGCGCACGGGCCCAGCCGCGACGCCCTGGTGCCCAGCCCGCTCATGCGCGCCATGTCCGACGGCATGACCGCGCGGATCGAGGAGCTCACCCGTATCCCCGCCGATGTGCAGGACTCTCTCATCACGATCCTTTCGGAGAAGACGCTCCCCGTCCCCGAACTGGGGCAGGAGGTCCAGGCGGTCCGCGGATTCAATGTCATCGCCACCGCCAACGACCGCGACCGCGGGGTCAACGAGCTGTCCAGCGCGTTGCGCCGACGGTTCAACACCGTCGTGCTCCCGCTGCCGGCCACCCCCGAGGCCGAGGTCGACATCGTCTCCCGGCGCGTCGACCAGATCGGTCGCTCGCTCGACCTCCCGGCCGCACCGGACGGCACGGCCGAGATCCGCCGCGTCGTCACCGTCTTCAGGGAACTGCGCGACGGAGTCACCGCCGACGGACGCACCAAGCTCAAGTCCCCCTCGGGGACGCTGTCGACGGCCGAGGCGATCTCCGTCGTCACCAACGGCCTGGCCCTCGCCGCGCACTTCGGTGACGGGGTGCTGCGCCCCGGCGACGTGGCGGCGGGCATCCTCGGCGCGGTCGTCCGCGACCCCGCGGCCGACCGCGTGGTCTGGCAGGAGTATCTGGAGACGGTGGTCCGGGAGCGGGACGGGTGGAAGGACTTCTACCGCGCCTGCCGCGAGGTATCCGCATGACCGGGGCCGAACGTCCTGCGGGACCGCTGCTGCTGGGGGTGCGGCACCACGGGCCGGGCTCGGCCCGCGCCGTCCGCGCGGCGCTGGATGCCGCCCGCCCGCGGGCCGTGCTCGTCGAAGGGCCCCCGGAGGCCGACGCATTGCTGCCGCTGGCCGCCGACGAGCGGATGCGGCCACCGGTCGCGCTGCTCGCCCATGCCGTCGACGACCCGGGGCAGGCGGCGTTCTGGCCGCTGGCGGCGTTCTCGCCCGAGTGGGTCGCGATTCGCTGGGCCCTTGAGCGTGGCGTTGCGATCCGGTTCATCGACCTGCCCGCGGCGAATTCCCTGGCCATGACGCAGGCCGCGGAACGCGAAGCGGACGGCGGTGGGGGCGGCGAAGGGGACGCGGAAGGCGGAGGAGCGGACACCGGAGCAGAGGGGGAGGGCGCGCCCGATACGGGTGGCTCGGACGCGCGGGCCCCGATCGACCCCATCGGCGTGCTCGCCGAGGCGGCGGGCTACGACGACCCGGAGCGCTGGTGGGAGGACGTCGTCGAACACCGCACCCGGGACGGCGAAGCCGTCGACCCGCGGGAGCCGTTCACCGCGCTCGCCGAGGCGATGGCCGCTCTGCGCGAGGTGTACGGCGACGGCGGCCACCCCCGTGACGCCGTCCGGGAGGCCCATATGCGCATTCAACTGCGCAAGGCCGGAAAGGAGTTCGGCGAAGACATCGCGGTCGTCTGCGGTGCCTGGCACGTACCCGCGCTCGGTACGAGGACCACACTCGCCGCCGACCGTGCCCTGCTCAAGGGGCTGCCCAAGGTCAAGGCCGAGCTGACCTGGGTGCCCTGGTCGCACCGGCGGCTCGCCCGGCACAGCGGTTACGGGGCGGGCATCGACTCGCCCGGCTGGTACGGACACCTCTTCGACGCCCCGGACCGCCCGATCGAGCGATGGATGACGAAGGTCGCCGGACTCATGCGCGACGAGGACCGGTTCGTGTCGTCCGCCCATGTCATCGAGGCCGTCCGGCTCGCCGACAGCCTCGCCGCCATGCGCGGTCGCCCGCTCGCCGGACTGGGCGAGACGACCGACGCGATCCGGGCCGTGATGTGCGAGGGCTCCGACGTGCCGCTCGCGCTCGTACAGGACCGGCTGATCGTCGGCGAGACCCTCGGCCAAGTGCCGGACACCGCCCCCGCCGTGCCCTTCCAGCGCGACCTCACCCGCCAACAGCGCACGCTCCGGCTCAAACCGGAGGCGCTGGAGCGGGAGTTGGAGCTCGACCTGCGCAAGGACAACGACGCGGCCCGCAGCCGACTGCTCCACCGGCTGCGCGTCCTCGCCGTCGGCTGGGGCGAGCCCGCCGAAGGCCGGGCGAGCACCGGCACCTTCCGGGAGAGCTGGCGGCTGCGCTGGGAACCCGAGCTGTACGTACGGGTCGCGGAGGCCGGGACCTGGGGCACCACCGTGCTCTCCGCGGCGACCGCCAAGGCCAGGTCGCAGGCCGCTTCGGCGACCGCACTCGCCGAGGTCGCGGCACTCGCCGAGCAGTGCCTCCTCGCGGAACTGCCCGACGCGCTCCCCGTCGTGATGCGGTCCCTCGCCGACCGCGCCGCGCTCGACGCCGATGTGGGCCATCTCGCCGACGCCCTGCCCGCCCTCGCCCGCACCCTGCGCTACGGCGACGTACGGACCACGGACACCGCGGCACTCGGCGAGGTCGCGGCCGGGCTCGCCGAGCGGATTTGCGTCGGGCTGCCACCCGCCTGCACCGGGCTCGACGCCGACGGCGCCGACGAACTGCGCGGCCGGATGGACGGGGTCCACGCAGCGATCGGGCTGCTCACCGGCGCCGCGCAGGCCAACGCCGGCCCGGACGCGGACGGACTGCGCGAGCGCTGGACAGCCGTACTGCACAGGCTCGCGGCCCGGGACACGGTCGCGGGAGTCATCCGGGGACGCGCGACCCGCCTGCTGCTCGACGAAGGACGGCTCGCGCAGGACGACGCGGCACGGCTGATGGGCCTGGCCCTCTCGCCCGGCACACCCCCGGCCGACGCCGCGGCGTGGATCGAGGGGTTCGTCGGCGGAGCCGCCGGCGGAGGCATGCTGCTCGTCCACGACGAGCGCCTGCTCGGCCTGGTCGACGCCTGGCTCACCGGGGTGCCCGCCGACCTCTTCGCCGACGTACTGCCGCTGCTGCGGCGCACCTTCTCGGCGTACGAAGCGGGCGTACGGCGGACCCTGGGCGAGCTCGTGGGCCGAGGCCCGGCCGCCCGGGGACCGGCAGCCACCGGCGTCGGCACGGGATCCGGGACGACAACAGCGGGATTCGGCCCGGGGCTGGACGAGGCCCGTGCCGACGCGGTCGAGCCGGTGCTGTGCCTGCTGCTCGGACTGCACCACGATTCGGGCCCGGACGGCGACGCCCCTTCCGGGCAGGCCGGGAGAGCCACGGACGCCAAGGAACCGCTGGGGGCAACGGGATGACCACGGACACGGCCGGCACCACACCGCACCCGACCCACACGCCACCCCCCACCCACACACCGCCCCCGGCGCACACCGGCCCGCAGTCCGGCCCGGCGAACGACGAGCGGCTGCGCCGGTGGCGGCTGGTCCTGGGCGCGGACAGCGCGGAGGGCACCGGCCGCACCCTCACCGGCCGCGACGCCGCGATGGACGGCGCGCTGACCGCGCTGTACGGCGACGGAGGCACGCCCGGCAGCCGGGGCAGAAACAGCCGCTCGGCCGGACTCGGGGCCTCCGCTCCCTCGGTGGCCCGCTGGCTCGGCGACATCCGCACGTACTTCCCCAGCTCCGTCGTCCAGGTCATGCAGCGCGACGCGATCGACCGGCTCGGTCTCGCCGCACTGCTCCTCGAACCGGAGATGCTGGCGGCCGTCGAGGCCGACGTCCATCTCGTGGGCACGCTCCTCTCGCTCAACAAGGCCATGCCCGAGACGACGAAGGAGACCGCGAGAGCGGTCGTGCGCAAGGTCGTCGAGGATCTGGAGAAGCGGCTCGCCACCCGCACCCGGGCCACGCTCACCGGCGCGCTGGACCGTTCGGCGAAGATCAACCGGCCCCGTCACCACGACATCGACTGGGACCGCACCATCCGGGCCAACCTCAAGAACTACCTCCCCGAGTACGGCACCGTCGTCCCCGAACGGCTCATCGGCTACGGGCGGGCCGCCCGATCCGTGAAGAAGGACGTGATCCTCTGCATCGACCAGTCGGGGTCGATGGCCGCCTCCGTCGTCTACGCCTCCGTCTTCGGCGCCGTGCTCGCCTCCATGCAGACGCTGCGGACCAGGCTCGTCGTCTTCGACACGGCGGTGGTCGACCTCACCGACCAGCTCGACGACCCCGTGGACGTACTCTTCGGCACCCAGCTCGGCGGCGGCACCGACATCAACCGCGCGCTCGCCTACTGCCAGTCGAGGATCACCCGCCCCGCCGACACCGTGGTCGTGCTCATCAGTGACCTCTACGAGGGCGGAATACGCAACGAGATGCTGAAGCGGGTCGCCGCGATGAAGGCCTCCGGCGTGCAGTTCGTGACGCTGCTCGCGCTGTCCGACGAGGGCACGCCCGCCTACGACCGCGACCACGCGGCGGCACTCGGGGCTCTGGGCGCACCGGCCTTCGCGTGCACCCCCGACCTCTTCCCGGAGGTGATGGCGGCGGCCATCGAGAAGCGGCCGCTTCCCGTACCGGACAAGGAGGCCGACCGGTGACACGGTGCCGTTCCGCCCGCCGCCGCACGGCCACCGGCGCGATCTGTGACCGTAATCACCGCTCAGGTGTGATCTGCGATTTAGGGTCCTGCGGAGCTCGGGGATAACCTGCGAGATGGACATGCCGCGTACCCCGGGTCACCGTGTGCGCCTTCCTAGTGACAGAGCAGTCACGTTGCCCCTCGCGGCACGCCCACGCAGAAAACGAACCGCGAGACCATTGATTAAGGGACGGACGCGCGTGGACCTGTTCGAGTACCAGGCGAGGGACCTCTTCGCCAAGCACGGTGTACCGGTGCTGGCCGGTGAAGTCATCGACACGCCTGAGGCAGCCCGCGAGGCGACCGAGCGGCTGGGCGGCAAGTCGGTCGTCAAGGCGCAGGTGAAGGTCGGCGGCCGCGGCAAGGCCGGCGGCGTCAAGCTGGCCGCCACCCCCGACGAGGCGGTCGCCCGCGCGACCGACATCCTCGGCATGGACATCAAGGGCCACACGGTCCACAAGGTGATGATCGCCGAGACCGCGCCGGAGATTCTTGAGGAGTACTACGTCTCGTACCTCCTCGACCGCACCAACCGCACCTTCCTGGCCATGGCCTCGGTGCAGGGCGGCATGGACATCGAGGAGGTCGCGGAGAAGACCCCCGAGGCCCTCGCGAAGGTCCCGGTCAACGCCGTCGACGGCGTCGACATCGAGAAGGCCCGCGAGATCGTCGCCCAGGCGAAGTTCCCGGCCGAGGTCGCAGAGAAGGTCGCCGAGGTCCTGGTGACGCTGTGGGACACCTTCGTCGCCGAGGACGCGCTCCTCGTCGAGGTGAACCCGCTCGCCAAGGTCGCCTCCGGCGACATCCTCGCGCTGGACGGCAAGGTGTCTCTCGACGAGAACGCCGACTTCCGTCAGCCCGAGCACGAGGCTCTCGAGGACAAGGCCGCAGCCAACCCGCTCGAGGCTGCCGCCAAGGCCAAGAACCTCAACTACGTCAAGCTGGACGGCGAGGTCGGCATCATCGGCAACGGCGCCGGTCTGGTCATGTCGACCCTGGACGTCGTCGCGTACGCCGGTGAGAACCACGGCAACGTGAAGCCCGCCAACTTCCTCGACATCGGTGGCGGCGCCTCCGCCGAGGTCATGGCGAACGGCCTGGAGATCATCCTCGGCGACCCGGACGTCAAGTCCGTCTTCGTCAACGTCTTCGGTGGCATCACCGCGTGCGACGAGGTCGCCAACGGCATCGTCCAGGCGCTCGCGCTGCTCAAGTCCAAGGGCGAGGAAGTCACCAAGCCGCTGGTCGTGCGCCTCGACGGCAACAACGCGGAGCTGGGTCGCAAGATCCTTTCCGACGCCAACCACCCGCTGGTTCAGCGCGTGGACACCATGGACGGCGCGGCCGACAAGGCCGCCGAGCTCGCCGCGGCTGCGAAGTAAGGGACGAGGGACTCCAACACCATGGCAATCTTCCTCACCAAGGACAGCAAGGTCATCGTCCAGGGGATGACCGGTGCCACCGGCATGAAGCACACCAAGCTCATGCTCGGTGACGGCACCAACATCGTCGGCGGCGTGAACCCGCGCAAGGCCGGCACCTCCGTCGACATCGACGGCACCGAGGTACCCGTCTTCGGCTCCGTCGCCGAGGCGATGGAGAAGACCGGCGCGAACGTGTCCGTCCTCTTCGTGCCGCCGGCCTTCGCGAAGGCCGCCGTCGTCGAGGCGATCGACGCCGAGATCCCCCTCGCGGTCGTCATCACCGAGGGCATCGCCGTCCACGACTCGGCCGCCTTCTGGGCGTACGCCGGTTCGAAGGGCAACAAGACCCGGATCATCGGCCCGAACTGCCCCGGCCTGATCACCCCCGGCCAGTCCAACGCCGGCATCATCCCGGGCGACATCACCAAGCCCGGCCGCATCGGTCTCGTGTCCAAGTCCGGCACGCTGACCTACCAGATGATGTACGAGCTCCGTGACATCGGCTTCTCGTCCGCCGTCGGCATCGGTGGCGACCCGGTCATCGGTACGACGCACATCGACGCCCTCGCGGCGTTCGAGGCCGACCCCGAGACCGACCTGATCGTGATGATCGGCGAGATCGGCGGCGACGCCGAGGAGCGTGCGGCCGACTTCATCAAGGCCAACGTCACCAAGCCGGTCGTCGGCTACGTCGCGGGCTTCACCGCCCCCGAGGGCAAGACCATGGGCCATGCCGGCGCCATCGTCTCCGGCTCCTCCGGCACCGCCCAGGCGAAGAAGGAGGCCCTTGAGGCCGCCGGCGTCAAGGTCGGCAAGACGCCGACCGAGACCGCCAAGCTGGCCCGCGAGATCCTCGGCGCCTGATCGCTCCACCGCACCGGAGCAGCACCGCAGTATCGCGTCACCGCACAGACGGCGCGGGTCCGTACCCGATCAGGGGTACGGACCCGCGCCGTTTCTGCATTTCGCCGTCGCGTCCGTGCGGAACGGCGGGCCTGTTCGTTCAGCCGGCCTCGGGGGTCAGCCGTGCCGGACCCCGTACGAGCTCGCCGTGGAGCTTCTTCTGCAGCTTCAGGTCCTGCGGCGTCAGCTTCTGCGGACCACCTCGCGGAGGCACCCCGCCGACCTGCTGGGCGGGTGACTCCGGGGTTTCGTACCGCGTCGGGGCCGTCGCCAGCGTGAACAGCGTCAGGCCGATGATGAGCACCGTGAAGGAGACGGCCGCCCGGGTCCACAGCTGGGCCTTGCGCTCGCTGTCCGTGCGGATCACGAGGGGCGAGGGGAGCGATTCGGCGCGCTGGGCCGACGCGAGCGCGCCGAGCCGCTCGTTCAGGAGCGCCGACTGCTCGGTGGGTGTCGAGGACTCCGCCAGCTCGGGCAGCCGCTCGGCGACCGCGGCGCGGGCGTTCGTCAACCGGCCCGCCGCCGCCGGGGTGCTCGCCTCCGTCTCCGCCGCCGTCTCCGGCAGATCCAGGCCGACGCCGTCGTAGAGCAGCAGGGTGCGGCGGTACGAGGGCGGCAGTTCGAGCAGCGCGTCGAGCAGGGCGCGCGCACCCGGTTCGGCCGGCGGCGGGTCGAGCCGGCGATGGGCGCGGCGCAGACGGTGCCACGGCGACATGGCGTACTCGTACGCGGCGGCCCGCACCCAGCCCACCGGGTCCCGGTCCACCGCGACCTCCGGCCAGCGCTCCCAGGCCAGCGCGTAGGCCCGCGCCACGGACTCCCGGGAGAGGCTGCGGCGCCCGGTCAGCAGAAACGTCTGGCGGAAGAGGCCGGCGGCGGAGTGTTGGTACAGGGCATCGAATGCCTCGGCGGGGGAGAGCCCGGCGGCTTCGGGCCCCGGGCCCGATTGGGGCATTGCGGATACGCCATTGGAGGCGGGGGCCGCCGCTGCCATCGGTGCGCCATGGGTGGCGGACGCGCCGGAGGCGTCGGGCGGATCGGGGGTGGTGCCGGGCTCGGTCGGGGCCATGGCGGTGCTCCCGGTGGCTTCGACGGGGGCCGGCGGACGCGATGGCGGTTTCGTGGACGTCACCGGCTTGGACAGCCTCGCGACCGACGTCGGTGCCGTCGGGCGGGCCGCACGTTTGACGGCGGCCTTCGGCCGGGTGTTCGGAGCGGCCGGTTTGGTCCGGGCGCTCGGTGGCGTGGCCTGAGGGTTCGTCCGGCCACCGTTGATCAGCCTGGCGTATGCCTCGCGTTTCCGCCCCCGGGGCGTGGTGCGGCCGGTCTCCCAGGACCGGACCGTCGCACGGGTGACGCCCACGGCCGTCGCGACCTGCTCTTCACTCAGTGACTTCGCCTCGCGCAGTCTGCGCCGCTCCTTGGGGGAAGGGAGCGGGGGAGCAGAGGCCGTGTCGGTCAAACCCTGCGTCATGAAGGACCCCCCGTGGAGCTGCACCGGGTAGAAAAGTACATAAACGCATATTGAGCGACACAGCGGTCATTCGCCCGTTACGCGGAATAAGCGCGTGTCGTTGGGAACATTGCCCTGTGACCCAAGTGACCGAAAACAGCCCGTCGTTGTCGGCAGAGCAGGGCCGGTCCGCCGTGCTGGCCTTCGCCCTTCTGCGTGGAGCGGTTGCGGCCGGGCTGGGACTGGGCTCGATCGCCGTCCTCGTCATGGCGCTGTGGATCAGCTCCCCGACGCCCGACAGCAGTCCCGGCGGTGCGCTCCATGCGGTGACCGGGCTCTGGCTGCTCGCCCATGGCGCCGAGCTGATCAGAGCCGACACGCTCAGCGGGGTCCCCGCCCCGGTGGGCCTCGTTCCGCTGCTGCTCACCGTGGTCCCGGTGCGGCTGGTGCACCGTGCGGCGCGGGACGCCCTGGTGCCGGACGAAGGGCGTCCGGCACTTTCCGAGGTGGGCGCGTTCGTCATGGTCGTCGGTGGATATCTGCTGGTCGGGGCGGCTGTCGCGGGCTACGGGTGGGACGGTCCGCTGTCCGTGCACCCGCCGTCGCTGCTCTTCCCGTCGGCCGTCGTGGTGGCGGGTGCGGCGGCGGCAGGGGTCTGGACGGCGGCCGGGCGCCCGGTCTGGTCGCCGCCGTCCTGGGCGCCGGCGAGCCTGCACGAGGCGCTGGCGCGCAGCCGGTTCCGGGAGCGCGCGGGGACGGTGTGCCGGTCGGCGGCGGCCGGGGTGACGGTGCTGCTCGGCGGCGGGGCGCTGCTGGTCGCGGTGGCGCTGGTGTGGCATGCGCAGCCCGCCCAGCAGTCGTTCGTCCAGCTCTCGGGCAACTGGGCGGGCCGGGTCGCGGTGCTCCTGCTCGCGCTGGCGCTGGTGCCGAACGCGGCGGTATGGGGCGCGGCGTACGGACTCGGGCCGGGGTTCGCCCTCGGTACGGCGTCCACGGTCACCCCGCTCGCCTTCTCGGGGCGCCCGGCGCTGCCCGGCTTCCCGTTGCTGGCCGCGGTGCCCGCCGAAGGCCCGGGAACGGCCCTGAACTGGTCGGCCCTTGCGGTGCCGGTCGCGGCCGGGGCGACGATCGCCTGGTTCACGGTACGGCGGGCCGCGCCCCCGAACGCCGCACGCGAGGAGGTGTGGAGCCTGCGGGAGACCGCGCTGGCGGCCGCCCTGGCAGCGGTGGGGTGCGGGGCCGGCACGGCGGTCCTGGCGGCGGCGGCCGGGGGCCCGCTCGGCACCCGGGCGCTGGCGGAGTTCGGGCCGGTGTGGTGGCTCACGGGTGCGGCGGCCCTGGTGTGGACGGCGCTGATCGGTGTCCCCGGGGCGTTGGTGCTCCGGGCCTGGCGGCTGGGGGAGCGCGGCGGGGTCGCGTGGTGGCGGGTGGGCGCGGCGCCGGTGACGGCGGAGGGGGAGGAAGCGGCGTACGGGGCCGAGACATCCGGCACCGCGGCGCCGGGGAAGGCCGCGGAGGCGGAGCCGGTGTCCGAACCCGGGGAGGCGTCGCCGGAGTCGAGCGGTGGTGGTCGGCGGTGGTGGTGGCGCTCGGGACGCCGGGGCGGCGACGAGGCGGCCGGGCCGGTGCCGGTGCCGGGAGACGAGTCCGCGCCGCCGCCGGGCTTCCCGGAGAGCGCGCCCGTCGCGGCTTCCCTCGCGGTCGGCGCCGCGTCGCCCGCCGCCCGCACGCCCGCCCCGGACGAGGGCTTCGCGCCGTACGACTTCCTGCCGACCGGCCCCTGGCACGAGCGGACGGCCCGGCCGGAGGAGGCCGGGCCGTCCGGGACGGAAGACCCTAGTTCTTGACGCCGAAGAACGGCTCCAGCGGCTTCGGCAGCTGGTCGTTGCAGGACAGCTGGCCGACCTTGGTCAGGGCGTCGTTCACGCAGGTGTAGTAGTCGCGGTAGACCAGCTGCACCGTATAGGTCGTCGCGACGATCGAGAGCGCGAGCAGCGCCGTCACCAGACCGCTGACCGCGGCCGTGGTCTGCTGCCTGCCGCCGCCCGGGGCCGCGGGGGTGCCGCGTACGGATCCGGGCGCCGGAGCGGAACCCGGCGCCTGGGCGGGACCGGAGGCCCGAGCCGGGCCGGACCCCTGGCCGGAGCCCGCGGCCGCCGTGGCGGACGCGCTCTTCGGCTTCGACCGGAGCGAGCTGATCGCCCAGTACACGGCGAGTGCGCCGAGCAGCAGGGCGATCTCCGGGAAGTCGAAGAGCGCGAAGAAGAAGGCCCACATGCCGGACAGCAGCGCGTAGCGCGCGCGGCGCTGGGCGGGGTCGGTCGGGTCCCAGCGCAGCCCGCCGGGGCTGCCCTCGGGCCCGCCCTGGCCGTTCGGCCCGCCCTGGCCTCCGGGGCGGCCGCCGAAGCCGCCGCTCTGGCGACCGGGCTGTCGGCTGCTCCACTGGCCGCCCCAGACCGGCCGGTCGTCGGAGGAGCCGCCCTCGGGGGATCCGTCGCCGTCGCCGTTGCCCTGGCCGTTCCCGTTGCCGTTTCCGGTGTTCGAGGGGCGGCGGGGCTGCCAGGGCTGGTCGGGCCGGTTCTCGGGCGGCGCGGCGAACGGGTTGTCGTCCCCCTGGCCGGAAGAGGAGGAGGA
This sequence comes from Streptomyces sp. NBC_00984, assembly GCF_045162475.1. NCBI lineage: Bacteria > Bacillati > Actinomycetota > Actinomycetes > Kitasatosporales > Streptomycetaceae > Streptomyces > Streptomyces sp. NBC_00984. The sequence continues at coordinate 3,586,291 of NZ_CP108734.1, read as the reverse complement.
AGAGGAAGAGCCCGTGGGGGACTGGCGTTCCCGCATCAGCAGTGAGGTCCGCTCGGGCAGCGGCTGGCGGAAGGCGGTGCGGCGGCGTCGGTCCGGCATGTGGTGAACGTCTTCCCCATCTCGTCATTTCCGCCCTGCGGACGGTTCGCTGTCCCCTGACGCTACCTCCCGGCCAGGAGGGGCCGAAAGCTGGGAGCGGGGCCCGAACGGCCGATATCCGTCAGCCGGACCCGCTCCTCCACCGCGGAGCCGGGCCGGCGGCCGCCCACCCCCGTCCCGTGGGGGTCCCCCGAGGTGCCGGTATCGTTGCTGACGGTCGGCTGGTTCGTAGAGTTCCCCGTATCGAGGGGCTCGGTTCTTTCGTACGACCATACAAATCAGCGTCGCTCTGCTTCACCACGCGAGAAAGGGCCCAGCCGTGGCCTCCCCGCCCCCCTCCACCGCCCCGGCACGCCTGGTCGTGCTGGTCTCCGGTTCGGGTACGAACCTTCAAGCCCTGCTCGACGCCATCGGTGACGACCCCGAGGGCTTCGGCGCGCAGATCGTCGCGGTCGGCGCGGACCGCTCCGGCATCGTCGGCCTGGAACGGGCGGAGCGCGCCGGACTGCCGACCTTCGTGTGCAGGGTCAAGGACCATGCCACCCGTGAGGAATGGGACGCGGCACTCGCGGCCGAGACGGCCGGGTACCGCCCGGACCTCGTGGTGTCCGCGGGGTTCATGAAGATCGTGGGCAAGGAGTTCCTCGCCCGGTTCGGCGGCCGGTTCATCAACACCCACCCCGCCCTGCTCCCCAGCTTTCCCGGTGCCCACGGGGTGCGCGACGCGCTCGCGCACGGCGTGAAGGTCACCGGGTGCACCGTCCACTTCGTCGACGACGGCGTCGACACCGGTCCGATCATCGCGCAGGGCGTGGTCGAGGTGACCGAGGAGGACACGGCGGAGGGCGAAGCCGCTCTCCACGAACGCATCAAGGAAATCGAGCGCAAGCTGCTCGTCGAGGCCGTGGGGCGGCTCGCCCGTGACGGCTATCGCATTGAGGGACGAAAGGTTCATCTCGGTCATGTCGGTGAATAAGCCCATCCGCCGCGCCCTGGTCAGTGTCTACGACAAGACGGGGCTGGAGGACCTCGCCCGCGGTCTGCACGAGGCGGGTGTCGAGCTCGTCTCCACCGGCTCCACCGCCGGGAAGATCGCCGCCGCCGGGGTCCCGGTCGCCAAGGTCGAGGAGCTCACCGGCTTCCCCGAGTGCCTCGACGGCCGCGTCAAGACGCTGCACCCGCGCGTCCACGCCGGCATCCTCGCCGACCTCCGTCTGGACGCCCACCGCGAGCAGCTCGCCGAGCTGGGCGTGGAGCCGTTCGACCTGGTGGTCGTCAACCTCTACCCGTTCAAGGAGACCGTCGCCTCCGGCGCCTCCGCCGACGAGTGCGTGGAGCAGATCGACATCGGCGGCCCGTCCATGGTCCGCGCCGCCGCGAAGAACCACCCGTCCGTGGCCGTCGTCACCAGCCCCGAGCGGTACGCCGACGTCCTCGCCGCGGTCAAGGCGGGCGGCTTCGACCTGACCGCCCGCAAGCGCCTGGCCGCCGAGGCGTTCCAGCACACCGCCGCGTACGACGTGGCCGTGGCCTCCTGGTTCGCGGACGACTACGCCGCCGCCGACGACTCGGGCTTCCCCGACTTCTTCGGCACGACGTACGAGCGGAAGAACGTCCTGCGGTACGGCGAGAACCCGCACCAGCCCGCCGCGCTGTACACCTCCGGCGCCGGCGGCCTGGCCGAGGCGGAGCAGCTGCACGGCAAGGAGATGTCGTACAACAACTACACGGACACCGACGCCGCGCGCCGGGCCGCGTACGACCACGCCGAGCCGTGCGTCGCGATCATCAAGCACGCCAACCCGTGCGGCATCGCGATCGCCGACGACGTCGCCGAGGCGCACCGCAACGCGCACGCCTGCGACCCGCTGTCGGCCTTCGGCGGTGTCATCGCCGTCAACCGTCCGGTGACCGTCGCCATGGCCGAGCAGGTCGCGGAGATCTTCACCGAGGTCATCGTCGCCCCGGCGTACGAGGACGGCGCGGTCGAGATCCTGGCCCGCAAGAAGAACATCCGCGTGCTGCGCTGCCCCGACGCCCCGACCGCCCCGGTCGAGGTCAAGCCGATCGACGGCGGCGCGCTGCTCCAGGTCACCGACCGCCTCCAGGCCGAGGGCGACGACCCGGCCAACTGGACCCTCGCCACCGGTGAGGCCCTGACCGCGGACGAGCTGAAGGAGCTCGCCTTCGCGTGGAAGGCCTGTCGCGCGGTCAAGTCCAACGCGATCCTGCTCGCCAAGGACGGCGCCTCGGTCGGCGTCGGCATGGGCCAGGTCAACCGCGTCGACTCCGCGAAGCTGGCCGTCGAGCGGGCGGGCGAGGAGCGTGCGCGCGGATCGTACGCCGCCTCCGACGCGTTCTTCCCGTTCCCGGACGGGCTGGAGATCCTGACCGCCGCGGGCGTCAGGGCCGTGGCCCAGCCGGGCGGTTCGGTCCGCGACGAGCTGGTGGTCGAGGCCGCGAAGAAGGCGGGCGTGACGATGTACTTCACGGGTACGCGGCACTTCTTCCACTGATACGAGTTGCACCCGGGCAGCCCGGGTATGACAGAAGGCCGCCAATTCCCCGGAACGAGTGGGGAATTGGCGGCCTTCGCAAAGCGGTGAGGGTGGTTACACCTTCAGCGTGCTCACTTCGTCTTGATGACGATCGTGCTGCCGGCGCGGTCGTGCCAGCCCTGGAGCTTGCCCGAGTTGTCGAAGAAGGGGGAGAGGTAGACCAGCAGCGTGCCGAGACCGCAGAAGAGCGAGCCGACCATCGGGATGATCCAGCGGATGAAGCCCGCACCCAGACCGGGGGCCTGGCCGGTGCTCTCCTTGACGACCTTGACGTTGAGGACCATCTTGCCGAGCGTGGCGCCCCAGATGGAGACCATCAGCCATTCGTAGAGCAGCGCGATCAGCGCGAACACGGCGATGAAGCCGAAGAAGCCCGCGACGATGCCGACGCTGGCGTCGGTCGCGTCGTTCATGCACTGGGTGTAGGCAGCGGTGCCGTACTCGGTGCCGCTGCAGTCGTCGATGGACTTCGAGGCGCCCACGAGGCTCGCGACGCCGATCGCCGAGAAGATCAGGTAGAGGATGCCGTACGCGACGCCGTCCAGCGCACGCGCGCCCAGGCGGCGCCCCATCGTGGCGAGCTCGACGGTGCCGAGGCCCGCGACGTTGATGTAGCCGTTGTTGGCCTGGAGGGTGCCGCCCGGCTGCTGCTGCGGGTAGCCGTAACCCGGCTGCCCCTGCGGGGGCTGGCCCTGCTGCGGGTAGCCGTAGCCCGGCTGACCCTGCTGCGGAGGGACGCCCTGCGGTGCCTGCTGCGGGTAGCCGTAACCGGGCTGGCCCTGCGGCGGCTGGTTCGGCTGCTGGCCGTACGGGTTGTTCGGATTCGGGTTCGGGTCGCCGAAACTCATCTTGGGCGTTCCTCCAACGTGCATGCGGGGACGATGCGGCCGCACGGAGGAAAGGAAGGTCAGTGGTCCGCCCCCCGGTACTTCTGCGGCACTGCGGCCATAATCGTTATAAACAGAATGTAAGTTTGTCCAGTCGCGGTTGGTGGATGTTGCGCAAGTGCAACCTCGTGCGGCCCTCGGCACCCGGAATTGGTATGCGGGCGGGGTCATCCGCGAGTATGGGGACATGACTGCCCAGATTCTCGATGGCAAGGCCACCGCAGCCGCGATCAAGTCCGATCTCACCGTCCGCGTGGCGGCCCTCAAGGCACAGGGCATCACCCCTGGCCTGGGAACCCTGCTCGTCGGGGACGACCCGGGCAGCCGGTGGTACGTGAACGGCAAGCACCGTGACTGCGCCCAGGTCGGCATCGGCTCCATCCAGCGCGAACTCCCCGACACCGCCACCCAGGAGGAGATCGAGGACGTCGTCCGGGAGCTCAACGCCAACCCCGAGTGCACGGGGTACATCGTGCAGCTCCCCCTCCCCAAGGGGATCGACACCAACCGCGTCCTGGAGCTGATGGACCCGGCCAAGGACGCCGACGGCCTCCACCCGATGAGCCTCGGCCGGCTCGTGCTCAACGAGACGGGCCCGCTGCCCTGCACCCCGCAGGGCGTCGTCCAGCTGCTCCGCCACCACGACGTGGAGATCAACGGGGCACATGTCGTGGTCGTCGGCCGCGGTGTCACCATCGGCCGTTCCATCCCGCTGCTGCTGACCCGTAAGTCCGAGAACGCCACCGTCACCCAGTGCCACACCGGTACGCGTGACCTCTCCGCCCACCTCAGGCAGGCCGACATCATCGTCGCCGCCGCCGGGGTGCCGCACATCATCAAGCCCGAGGACGTGAAGCCGGGCGCCGCCGTGCTCGACGTCGGCGTCAGCCGGGACGAGAACGGCAAGATCGTCGGGGACGTCCACCCGGGCGTGGCCGAGGTCGCCGCCTGGATCTCCCCGAACCCCGGTGGTGTCGGCCCGATGACCCGCGCCCAGCTGCTCGTCAACGTGGTCGAGGCGGCCGAGCGCGACGCGGCCGGCGCCGTCTGAGCCGGCCGACCCGATCCGGAAGGAACCCCATGGGTGCTGGTACGAGTCCGGCCGACCCGGCCGCCGAGGCGGACGGCCCGTCCGCAGTGCCGCCGCGCGCGGACGCGCCGGGCGCGGATGAAGCGACGGCGGACGAGGGGACGGCCGGCAAGGGGACGGCGGACGAGACCGCCGACAAGGGGACGGCGCACGAGACCGCGGACGAGGGGGCTTCCGGCGAGGCCGCCTCGGATCAGGCCGTGGCCGCGACCGGTGACGGCGCCGACGGTGAGGCGGCGGCAGGCGGTACGCGGCCGTCGCGGCGGTTTCCGTCGCTCACCCGGGACACCGCGCGCCCCGAGGGCGGTGGCCGGGCCGCGTCCGGGGACGCACCCGCCCCGGCCCGTCAGTGGCCGCTGCTCGCCGTGCTCTGCACGGCCGGGATCGGGCTGCTGATCGTGGCGGTCGATCCGTTCGCCGAGGCCTTCCGGGTCGGCACGATGCTCATCGGTGCCGCCCTCATCGGCGGCGCGGTGCTGCGGCTCGTGGTGCCGTCGGTGGGCATGCTGGCGGTACGTTCCCGCTTCACCGACCTGGTGACGTACGGGCTGCTCGGCTTCCTCATCGTGATGCTCGCGCTGGTGGCGCAGCCCAAGCCGTGGCTGGACATTCCGTTCCTGGAACAGGCGGTCCACTTCACCATCCGCTGAGCCCGCCCGCACGGTCGGGTGCGCCGCTCGGAAGCGGTGCCCGTCCCCTCCCCCGAGAAGGGACGGACACCGGTATCGGGGCCCACCGGAACGTAAACGCCCCGGAATGCGGTGACTTGAGCGGCCTTGCCCCGTCCGGACTTCAGCCTGGTCGACGGGGTGAGGCCGGTTCAAGGGATGCCTGTGGCCTGTGGCACGGAAGTGACCATTCCGCCACCGTGTGATCGTCAGGCAACGGAGATCCGGACCCGGGGCGTGGGCCAGGAGCGCGCGGCAGCCGGCTGCGCAGGCTCGTCGACCGCCTCGCCGCGGTGGTGCTGCTGACCGGGCCGGGGCGCTGACCGCAGGCCGTACGGGCGCCGCCACCGGGCCGCCGTCTCCCGGGTGACCGGGATTCGGCCGGGTGAGCGCTGTGTGACGGGTTGTGTGCGGTGCCACAGGGGGCAGGGCGGCCGGGAGGTTCCGGGTCGGATAGCCTGATCGCTGGATATCTCTTCACATCAAGATTCAGGGATGTCCAGCACCAGGGGCCAGGAACCCCCACCGCCAGCTGTCTAACGGAGATCGCCATGACCCGCACTCCCGTGAATGTCACCGTGACCGGCGCAGCCGGCCAGATCGGCTACGCGCTGCTCTTCCGCATCGCCTCCGGCCACCTGCTCGGCCCGGACGTGCCGGTCAACCTGCGTCTCCTGGAGATCCCGCAGGGCCTGAAGGCCGCCGAGGGCACCGCGATGGAGCTCGACGACTGCGCCTTCCCGCTGCTGCGCGGCATCGAGATCACCGACGACGCCAACAAGGCGTTCGACGGTGCCAACGTCGCCCTGCTCGTCGGCGCCCGCCCGCGTACCAAGGGCATGGAGCGCGGTGACCTGCTCTCCGCCAACGGTGGCATCTTCAAGCCGCAGGGCAAGGCCATCAACGACAACGCCGCGGACGACATCAAGGTCCTCGTCGTCGGCAACCCGGCCAACACCAACGCGCTCATCGCGCAGGCCGCGGCCCCGGACGTACCGGCCGAGCGCTTCACCGCGATGACCCGCCTCGACCACAACCGCGCGATCTCGCAGCTGGCCGCCAAGACCGGTGCCGCCGTCTCCGACATCAAGAAGCTGACGATCTGGGGCAACCACTCGGCGACCCAGTACCCCGACATCTTCCACGCGGAGATCGCCGGCAAGAACGCCGCCGAGCTCGTCAACGACGAGGCGTGGCTGGCCGACACCTTCATCCCGACCGTCGCCAAGCGCGGCGCCGCGATCATCGAGGCCCGTGGCGCGTCCTCGGCCGCCTCCGCCGCCAACGCCGCCATCGACCACGTGCACACCTGGGTCAACGGCACCGCCGCGGGCGACTGGACCTCCATGGGTATTCCGTCGGACGGCTCCTACGGCGTGCCCGAGGGCATCATCTCGTCCTTCCCGGTCACCACGAAGGACGGCGCGTACGAGATCGTCCAGGGCCTGGACATCAACGACTTCTCCCGTGCGCGCATCGACGCGTCGGTGAAGGAGCTCACCGAGGAGCGCGACGCGGTTCGCGAGCTCGGCCTGATCTGATCCGTACGCCCTTCCGCGCGTACCCCCGTCGCCCCCGGCAGCACCCGCTGCCGGGGGCGACGGCGTCGGCACGCGGCCCCGGCCGGGAACTGACCGCACCCCCTCCCGAGTCTGGGCTGTCATGCGCGTGACGATGATTCTTCCGGCCCTGACAGAAGCGACCAGCCCGCTGTTCAGGCCCATCAAGTACTCGCTCTTCCCGCCGCTCGGCCTGGCGACCCTCGCCGGGTACCTCGATGCGGACGACGAGGTGACGCTCCTCGACGAACACGTCGAGCGGGTCGACATCGAGGCGCTCGACAGCCCCGATCTCCTGGTCGTCCAGCCGTACATCACCTCCGCCCGGCGCGGCTACGAGATCGCCGACCACTTCCGCGCCCGCGGCGTCCACGTCGCCATGGGCGGCCTCCATGTGACCTCGCTCCCGGACGAGGCCGCCGCCCACGCCGACACGATCTTCACCGGGCCGGGCGAGGACACCTGGCCGCTCTTCCTCAAGGAGTTCCGCGACGGGGTGCCGGGTCGCCGGTACGACTCGAAGCTGCGCACCCTGGCCGGACTGCCGCCCGTACGGCGCGACCTGATCAAGCGGCAGCTCTACCTCGTGCCGAACTCGATCGTCGTCTCGCGCGGCTGCCCGCACCACTGCGACTTCTGTTACAAGGACGCCTTCTTCGAAGGCGGAAAGTCCTTCTACACCCAGGCCGTGGACGACGCGCTCGCCGAGATCGAGCGGCTGCCCGGCCGCCATCTGTACTTCCTCGACGACCATCTGCTCGGCAACCGGCGCTTCGCCGAGGCGCTCTTCGACGGGATGGCCGGAATGGGGCGGCTCTGGCAGGCCGCCGGGACGGTGAAGTCCGTCCTCCAGCCGGATCTGCTGGAGCGCGCCGTGGACGCGGGGCTGCGCAGCCTGTTCGTCGGCTTCGAGACCGTCAACAGCGCGAACCTTGCCGAGCGGCGCAAGGACCAGAACATCGGCAAGGACTACGCGGCCGCCGTCCGCCGGCTCCATGACGCCGGGGTCATGGTCAACGCCAGCTTCGTCTTCGGGCTCGACCACGACGGTCCGGACGTCTTCGACCGTACGGTGGAGTGGGCCGTCGAGCAGGGCATCGAGACGGCCACCTTCCACATCATGACGCCGTATCCGTCCACCGGTCTGTGGAAGCAGCTGGAGGCGGAGGACCGGATCGTCCACCGGGACTGGGACCTCTACGACACCCGCCATGTCGTGTACCGCCCCAAGGGCATGACCCCGCGCCAGCTGGAGGACGGGTACTGGCGTGCGTACCGCGACTTCTACCGGTGGTCCAACATCTGGCGCGGTGCGGCCGCCCAGCCGGGCACGCACGAACGGCTCAGGCACCTGGCGTACTCGGGCGGCTGGAAGAAGTTCGAACCCGCCTGGGACGCCCTGATCCGCTCCCGCAACGTGGTGCGGGCCATGCCGATGCTGGAGCGGACCCTGGCGGCCTTCGGCGGCAGACGGGCCTGACCGCCCAGGACGTCGGCCCGGGTGCCCAGGGCGTGCTTGAGAAGTCCCGTCTGTCTCGCGGGGTCTGACACGCCCTAGGGCCTGTCCGGCGGATCATGGCCGGGGTCGCGGCGGCTGACACGGCACCTCGCAGCGTTGCCGAAACGTCCGAATAGCTCCGCTATTAGGACGCTCCGGCGCCTTGCGATGCACCACACCAGCCGCCGCGCCCTGTCCGACCCTGATCCGCCGGACAGGCCCTAGCCCCTCAGCACCTCGTCCGCGATCTCGCGCACGGCAGCCATGGCCCGGCGCTGCAGCCCGGGGCCGAAGGTGATCCGGGTGGCGCCCAGCTCGCCCAGCCGGCGCGGGGTCGGGCCGTCCGGCCGCGCCAAGGCGTTGAGCGGGGCCGGGACGGCGGCGGCCAGTGCGGGCAGCGCCTCGGGCGGGGCCATGATCGGATAGACGCAGTCCGCGCCCGCCGCCACGTACAGCAGCGCGCGGCGGACCGTCTCCGTCACCGGGTCCGTGCCGTCGGGGACGCCTCGGACGACGTACGTGTCGACGCGGGCGTTGACGAAGAGCGCATCGCCCGCGACCGCCCGCACCTCCGCGAGCCGGTCCGCCTGCCGCTGGGCGTCGAGGAGGGCGCCGTCGGCGGAGTCCTCCAGATTGCAGCCGACGGCTCCGGCGTCCAGGAGCCGCTCCACGAGTTCCTTCGGCGCCAGTCCGTAACCCGCCTCGATGTCCGCCGAGACGGGCACGGAGGCGGGCACGGCGCGCACGATCCGGGCCACGGCCGCGAACATCTCGTCGGCGGGCGTCGCCCCGTCCTCGTAACCGAGCGAGGCCGCGACCCCGGCGCTGGGCGTGGCCAGCGCCGGGAAGCCGGCGTCGACGAAGACGCGGGCACTCGCCGCGTCCCACGGGCCGGGGACGACCAGCGGGTCGCCGGAGGTGCGGTCGTGGTGCAGGGCGCGGAGGACGGAAGCGGTCACGCGGAGCTCCTGTGGGGTGTCGAGCGGTGGGGTGCGCGGTACGAGCATGCCGGGCCGGCCCGGCAGGCCCGGCGGGTCAGTGCTTGATGTCGCCCGGCTTGTAGTGACCGGGGACCATACGGGTGGTCACGGCGAAGCGGTTCCAGGCGTTGATCGTCGTGATCGCGGCGATGAGATGGGCGAGCTCGGTCTCGTCGAACTGCTTCGCGGCCTTCTCCCAGACCTCGTCCGGCACGAAGCCGTCGGTCAGCACCGTCACCGCCTCGGTCAGCGCGATGGCCGCGATCTCCTTGGGCGTGTAGAAGTGCTGCGACTCCTCCCACGCGCTGAGCTGGACGATCCGCTCGATGGACTCACCGGCCGCGAGCGCGTCCTTGGTGTGCATGTCGAGGCAGAACGCGCAGTGGTTCAGCTGCGAGGCGCGGATCTTCACCAGCTCCGCCAGGACCGGGTCGAGGCCCTTATGGGATGCCGCGTCCAGCCGGACCATGGCCTTGTAGACATCGGGGGCCAGCTCGGCCCAGGGCTGCATGCGCCGGGCGTGCTCGGGGTTGAGGCCGGTCGTCGGGTGGCTGTGGTCGTTCGTCGTCATGGCTACAACGTTACGGGGTGGATGGCGCAACGGTATGGTCCATTTCCGTGACAGATTCATGGGCCACTTTTGGTGCCGACCTGCATCTCGAAACGACCGGTGCGTCAGGGCTGCGGGCCGGGCTCATGGACGCCCTGCGCGAGGCCGTACGGACGGGGCGCCTGGCGCCCGGCACCCGGCTGCCGTCGTCCCGCGGCCTCGCCGCCGACCTCGGCATCGCCCGGAACACCGTCGCCGACGCCTACGCGGAACTGGTCGCCGAGGGATGGCTCACCGCCCGGCAGGGCTCGGGCACCCGGGTGGCGCAGCGGGCCGAGCCGCGCCCCCCGGCGGCCAGGACCACGAGGGCGCGGGCGGTGTGGTCCCGGCCCGCCCACAACCTGCTGAGCGGGTCGCCCGACCTCTCGACGTTCCCGCGCGCCGACTGGCTCAAGGCGTCCCGGCGCGCACTGGCGGCCGCGCCCAACGACGCCTTCGGATACGGCGATCCGCGCGGGCGCATCGAGCTGCGCACCGTGCTCGCCGACTATCTGGCACGGGCCCGCGGGGTGTACGCGGACCCGGAACGGATCATGATCTGCGCCGGTTTCGTGCAGGCGCTGAAGCTGATGGGGCCGGTGCTGCGCAGGCGGCGGGTGCGGGAGGTGGCCGTCGAGTCGTACGGACTGGACGTGCACTGGAACCTGCTCACGGACGCCGGGCTGCGGCTGCCCTGCCTGCCGGTCGACGGACTCGGGGCGAGGACCGGGGAACTGTCCGGTCTGCGCGGAGTGGGCGCGGTCCTGATGACGCCCGCGCACCAGTTCCCGACGGGGGTGCCGCTCCACCCCGACCGGCGGGCCGCGGCCGTGGACTGGGCGCGCGGCACGGGCGGGCTGATCCTGGAGGACGACTACGACGGCGAGTTCCGCTACGACCGGCAGCCGGTCGGCGCGCTCCAGGGCCTCGACCCCGAACGCGTGGTGCACCTGGGCACGACGAGCAAGTCGCTGGCACCCGGGCTGCGCCTGGGGTGGATGGTGCTGCCGGAGGCGCTGGTGGGGGAGGTGTCCGAGGCCAAGGGGATGAGCGACTGGTCGTCGAGCGCGCTGGACCAGCTGACGCTCGCGGAGTTCATCGCGTCGGGCGCGTACGACCGTCATGTGCGCTCGATGCGGCTGCACTACCGGCGCCGCCGCGACCAGCTCGTCGCGGTACTGGCGGAGCGGGCCCCCGGTGTCCGGATCAGCGGCATGGCGGCCGGGCTGCACGCCGTGCTCGAACTGCCCGAGGGCACCGAGGCGTCGGTGCTCCGGTCGGCGGCGTGGCAGGGGCTGGCACTGGAGGGGATCTCGCGCTTCCGGCACCCGGAGGCGCCGCCGGGCCGCGACGCGCTGGTCATCGGCTACGGAACACCCACCGACAGCGCCTGGGCGGGTGCCCTGGACGCACTCTGCCGGGTGCTGCCCTGAGGTCCTACGCGCCCTTGATGCGTTCGGGGACGGCCGGTCCCGGGGCGTCCGCCGGGGCCTCGCCGAACCGGGCCAGGGCCAGCGCGCCCGCCACCGCCACCACGAAACCGGCGACCGCCAGCCACTCCAGGCCCTCGCGGGTGCGGTCGCCGAGCCAGACGACGCCCACCAGCGCCGGGCCGATCGTCTCGCCGAGCACCATGCCGGCCGTCGCCGTCGTCACCGAACCGCGTTGCAGGGCCGAGGTGAGCAGCAGGAACGCCGAACCGCCGCCCAGCAGCAGCGCGTACGCGGCGGGGTTGGCGAGCAGCGCCGACGGCGACACGTCGTCGATCAGCCGGACCGTGACCTCCACCACCCCGAAGCCGCATCCCGCGCCGAGACCCAGCACGAGCGCCCGCGGCTTGTCCGGGAGGCGTCCGGCCGCGGCGCCGATCAGCAGGACGCCGAGGGCGATCCCCAGCATCCACCGGCCCAGGGCCGCCGAACCGGTGCCGTGGCCCTCACCGCCGGAGGCGAGCCCCAGCATGCCGAGGCCGGCGCAGACGACGCCGACCGCGGACCACTCGATGGCGCTCAGCCGCACCTTCAGCAGCCGGGCGGCGACCACCGCGGTCACCGCGAGACTCGCGGCCAGCGCGGCGCCCACCGCGTAGATCGGCAGCGAGCGCAGGGCGACGATCTGGAGGACGAAACCGCAGCCGTCCAGGGCGAGTCCGGCGAGGTAACGCCACTGGCGAAGGGCGCGCAGCAGCAGTGCCGGATCGACCCCCGCGTCCGACCCCGGCTCGGCGGCGGCCCGCGCGGCGACGGCCTGGAGGACCGAGGCGGTACCGAAGCAGACGGCGGCGCCGAGCGCGCAGATCATCCCGAGAAGCACAGGGGGACTCTACTTGGGGACGTTCGGTGTCCCCGCTTCCAGCCGCACCCGGCGGCCCTTTAATCTGACGAATGGCCACACTGGCTTGATTCGTATGGCGGGGGAGACGGAAACATGGCAACACGCAGGCTGAGGTCGAGCACCGTGGTGCTCGGCGGCATGGGGATGCTCGCGGCGATGATCACCTCCTGCGGTTCGGAGCCGGACAAGCGGTGTGTCGACCCGCTGACCCAGGACAGACTGCCGAGCTACGAGTGCAAGAGGAGCGACGGCAAGGGGTCGTACTACTACGGCGGCAGCAGCAAGAACGGCAAGGTGCAGGGCGGCAGTTTCAACAAGTCCGCGGTCGAACGCGGCGGCTTCGGCTGCTCGGGCACCGGCGGCGGCTGACCGGCATGGAACGCCGCACCACGCAGCCGCGCCCCGACTGGCAGCGCACGGTGGAGGAGCAGGGGATCGTCTTCCCGCTCACCCGCTACCCGGACGGATCGCTGCGCCCGTACTGGGACGAGAGCGCCTACTACGTCTTCTCGCTGCCCGAGGTCGAGGCGCTGGAGGACGTCGTCGAGGAACTGCACACCATGTGTCTGGCAGCGGCCGCGCACATCGTGGAGCGGGACCGCTTTGCCGAGCTCGGCATCACCGACCGCCGGCTGGCCGCACTGGTCGCGCGGTCCTGGCACCGCCGTGCCGAACTGCCCTCCCTCTACGGCAGGTTCGACCTGTGCTACGACGGCACCGGTCCGGCGAAGATGCTGGAGTACAACGCGGACACCCCCACCTCACTCGTGGAGGCCGCGAGCGCCCAGTGGTTCTGGATGGAGGACCGCTTCCCGGGTGCCGACCAGTGGAACTCGCTGCACGAACGACTCGTGGCGGCCTGGAAACGGCAGGCCGCCCTGCTGCCGCCGGGACCACTGCACTTCGCGCACTCCGACGGCGACGAGCTGGGCGAGGACCTGATGACGGTCGCCTATCTGCGGGAGACCGCCGCACAGGCCGGCATCGACACGGAGGCGCTGTCCGTCGAGCAGATCGGCTGGGACCGGCTGAGCGGGCGGTTCGTCGACGAGCGGTTCCGTTTCATCCGGAGCTGTTTCAAGCTGTATCCGTGGGAGTGGCTGGCGACCGACCGGTTCGGCCCGCATGTGCTCGACACCCTCGACAACGGCGGCGGTACGGGCACGACCTGCTGGATCGAGCCCGCCTGGAAGATGCTGCTGTCCAACAAGGCGCTGCTGGCGATCCTCTGGGAGCTCTACCCGGGCCACCCGAACCTGCTGCCCTCCTACCTCGACGGTCCCCGCGAACTCGCGGCGTCGGGCGGCTGGGTCGCCAAGCCGCTGCTCGGCCGCGAGGGGGCCGGGATCACGATCCACGAGCCGGGAAGCCCGGCGGCGCCGCGGGACGAGCCGTGCTGCTACCAGGAGCTGGCGCCGCTGCCGGACTTCGACGGCAACCGTGTGGTGCTGGGCGCGTGGGTCGTCGAGGACGAGGCGGCCGGTCTCGGCATCCGCGAATCGGAGGGCCCGGTCACCGACGAGTACGCCCGCTTCCTGCCGCACGTCATCCTCTAGTCGGCCCCGGCCGCCCTCGGTCCGCCGGGGCCCCGCCCGCGCGCAGCCAGCCGAGCAGGTCGTCCGTCACCGGTTCGCCCGCCGCCTCGACGTCCTCGCGGATCGCGCCCAGTCCGAGCCGGTGGACGGAGGCGCGGTCGCGGCCGTGGCGGCGCATGAAGAATCCGTCGCCCCCGCTGTCGTCCCCGACCAGCACCCAGTGCGGCGCGTACCGGGCCACCTCGAAGGTCTCGTTGCGTTCCTCGATGAGGTGCGGACCGTAGACATGGACGCCGTTGTCGAGCAGTACGCCCGGCGTCGACCGCCACAGCCGGGCGACCGCGGGATTGGGCCCGTCCCGCAGCCCGCGCGACCGCGCCGCCCGGACGGCCAGGAATCCGGCGAAGGACTCCGCCACCGGGTCCTCGCACCCGTCCGTACCGTCACGGCGGACCACCGGGTACTCCCCGTCCCCGGCCTCCCCGGCCAGATCCAGGGCGAAGTGGTAGTCGTCGCCGCAGTCCGGCTCGACGGCGAAGCACAGCCGGTCGCCGCTCAGCCGCCACCCGGCGGTGACGGCCTCGTACAGGTCGTCGGCGGACCCGGCGGGCCCGACCGTCGCGATGTCCGCGTCCCCGGCCCGCCCGTGGCCGTACGCGGCCAGCCACCAGCGGTACGACGGCGGCAGCGGGCCGACGCGGGCCTCGGCCTCGCGGATCAGCGCCTCCGGTACGGCGGACGCGGGCCCGCGGCCGAAGCCCGGTGACCCTTCGACCAGGTCCCGCAGCAGTGTCAGGTCAGGTCTCACGGGACGGAGTCTGCCAGGGCGGGCCGCCGGACAGGCCCCGGGCCTGCCCGGCGAGCGGGTGCGGGGATCAGCCGCGCAGGACGGCGCGGAGCTGTTCGAGGCCCCAGTCCAGGTCCTCCTTGCTGATCACCAGCGGCGGGGCGATCCGGATCGTCGAGCCGTGGGTGTCCTTGACCAGCACCCCGCGGTCCATCAGCTTCTCGGAGATCTCCCGGCCCGTGCCGTGGCTCGGAGCGATGTCGACGCCCGCCCACAGCCCGCGGCCGCGCACCTCCTCCACCGCGCCGCCGCCCACCAGCAGCCGCAGCTCCTGGTGCAGGTGCTCGCCCAGCTCGGTCGCCCGCTGCTGGAACTCGCCGGTGCGGAGCATCGCGATGACCTCCAGCGCGACCGCGCAGGCCAGGGGATTGCCGCCGAACGTCGAACCGTGCTCACCGGGCCGGAACACCCCGAGCACGTCCTGCGACGAGACCACCGCCGACACCGGCACCACACCACCGCCCAGCGCCTTGCCGAGCACGTACATGTCCGGCACGACCCCCTCGTGCTCGCAGGCGAAGGTCCTGCCGGTCCGCCCCAGGCCCGACTGGATCTCGTCCGCGATGAACAGCACGTTCCGCTCGTGCGTGAGCGCGCGCACCCCGGGGAGATAGCCCGGCGGCGGCACCAGCACCCCGGCCTCGCCCTGGATCGGCTCCATGAGCACCGCCACGGTGTTCTCGGTCATCGCCTCCCGGAGCGCCGTGAGATCCCCGTACGGCACGATCTCGAACCCCGGTGTGTACGGGCCGAAGTCCTCCCGTGCCTCCTGGTCCGTGGAGAAGCTGATGATCGTCGTCGTCCGGCCGTGGAAGTTGTTGGCGGCGACGATGATCTTCGCCATGCCGTCCGGGACGCCCTTCACCCGGTAACCCCACTTGCGGGCCGTCTTCACCGCGGTCTCCACGGCCTCCGCACCCGTGTTCATCGGCAGCACCGACTCCATGCCGCACAACTCGGCGAGCTGCGTACAGAAGTCGGCGAACCGGTCGTGGTGGAAGGCGCGCGAGGTCAGGGTCACCCGCTCCAGCTGCGCCTTGGCGGCGTCGATCAGGCGCCGGTTGCCGTGACCGAAGTTGAGCGCCGAGTAGCCGGCGAGCATGTCGAGGTAGCGACGGCCCTCGACATCGGTCATCCAGGCCCCGTCCGCCGTGGCGACGACGACGGGCAGCGGATGGTAGTTGTGCGCGCTGTGCGCCTCGGCGGAGGCGATGGCGGTTTCCGTGGCAGACACGGGATCTCCGTTCGTCGTGCGGCGTGGGCGGGGTGGTGCCCAGTTTGTATCGTCGGTCGGATCCGTGGTGAGGAAACCTGTGTTTTGTGGCGCGTCAGGCCGGTCGGGGGTCGCCGCCCGCACCTGAGACAATGAGTTCCATGGCCTCTGAACGCCCCCGCGTGCTCTCCGGAATCCAGCCCACCGCAGGCTCGTTCCACCTCGGCAACTACCTCGGTGCGGTCCGCCAGTGGGTGGCGCTGCAGGAATCCCACGACGCCTTCTACATGGTCGTGGACCTGCATGCGATCACCATCCCGCAGGACCCCGCGGAGCTGCGCGCGAACACCAGGCTCGCCGTCGCCCAGCTCCTCGCCGCCGGTCTCGACCCGGAGCGCTGCACGCTCTTCGTCCAGAGCCATGTCCCCGAGCACGCCCAGCTCGGCTGGATCATGAACTGCCTCACCGGCTTCGGCGAGGCGTCGCGCATGACGCAGTTCAAGGACAAGTCCGCCAAGCAGGGTGCCGACCGCACCACGGTCGGACTCTTCACGTACCCGATGCTGATGGTGGCCGACATCCTGCTGTACCAGGCCGACCAGGTCCCGGTCGGCGAGGACCAGCGCCAGCACCTGGAGCTGACCCGCAACCTCGCCGAGCGGTTCAACGGCAGCTACGGCGACACGTTCACCGTGCCGGACCCGTACATCCTCAAGGAGACGGCGAAGATCTACGACCTCCAGGACCCGTCGGCGAAGATGAGCAAGTCGGCGCCGACCCCGAAGGGCCTGATCAACCTCCTGGACGAGCCGAAGGCCACCGCCAAGAAGGTGAAGAGCGCGGTCACCGACACCGACACGGTGATCCGCTTCGACCGGGCCGAGAAGCCCGGTGTCAGCAATCTGCTGAGCATCTACTCGACACTGACCGGGACCGGTATCGCGGATCTGGAGCAGAAGTACGAGGGCAAGGGCTACGGTGCGCTCAAGACCGACCTCGCCGAGGTCATGGTCGAGTTCGTCACACCGTTCCGTACCCGCACCCAGGAATACCTGGACGACCCGGAGACGCTGGACTCGATCCTGGCCAAGGGCGCGGAGAAGGCCCGTGCCGTCGCGGCCGAGACCCTGGCCCTGACGTACGACCGGATGGGCTTTCTGCCCGCGAAGCACTGAGTCCAAGGACCCTGGCGGTTTCGCGGCCGCAGGCGTCACACTGGCGACGGGAAGTCGAATCGGTCGATGGCCGAAAACAGGCCATTGATCATCGAGGATTGAGGAGGACGACGTGGGGACCGTAACGCTCGGCGTTTCGATCGCGGTCCCGGAGCCCTACGGCAGCCTGCTCCAGGAGCGGCGCGCGAGCTTCGGGGACCCTGCCGCGTACGGCATTCCCACTCACGTCACCCTTCTCCCGCCGACCGAGGCCGAGGCGGCCGACCTGCCCGCGATCGAGGCGCATCTCGCCCGGATCGCGACGGGCGGCCGCCCCTTCCCGATGCGGCTGTCCGGCACCGGGACCTTCCGTCCCCTCTCGCCGGTCGTCTTCGTCCAGGTCGTCGAGGGAGCCTCGGCCTGCACCTGGCTGCAGAAGCGGGTCCGGGACGCCTCCGGGCCGCTGGTGCGCGAGCTCCAGTTCCCGTACCACCCGCATGTGACCGTGGCGCACGACATCGCCGAGGAGGCGATGGACCGGGCGTACGCGGAGCTCGCCGACTACGAGGCGTCCTGGTCCTGCGGTTCCTTCGCGCTGTACGAGCAGGGCTCGGACAGCGTCTGGCGCAAGATCAACGAGTTCCCGTTCGGCGCCGGGGGCGGGGCGTCCGCCGTGCCCGCGCAGGGCGGCTCCTCCGTGGACGAGCCCTCCCTGCACTGAGCACCTCCCCGGCGACCGGGCGACCGGGCCGAGCGCCCCGGCGCCCCCGGTTCAGAGCGGCAGCCGCCTGAACAGCGGGCGCGGCACATGCCGCAGCGCCGACATCACCGCACGCAGCGACCCGGGCACCCACACCGTCTCCGAACGCCGCCGCAGCCCCGTCACGATGGCCTCCGCGACCGCGTCCGGCGTCGTGGTGAGCGGCGACGCCTCCAGCGGCGCCGAGGCGAACCGGGCCGAGGCGGACCGCGCCGCGGTGATCCGCGAGGGCGCGAGCAGGGCCGCCCCGCCCCGGGCCGCCGGTGGCGTGGCTGGTGCGGCCGGCACCGTTTCCGCGGCCGGCTCCGGCCGTACGACGCCGGGGCGCACGACCATCACATGCACCCCCGTCCCGTGCAGCGCGTCACCCAGCCCCTGCGTGAACGCGTCCAGCCCCGCCTTGCTGGACCCGTAGATGAAGTCGGCGCGGCGGACGCGTTCGCCCGCCACCGAGGACAGCACCACCAGCGAGCCGTGCCCCTGCGCCTGGAGCGCGCCGGCGCACACCAGCCCGGCGGAGACCGCCCCCGTGTAGTTGGTCTGGGCGACCCGGACCGCGGAGAGCGGTTCCTCCTCGTCGCGCCCCTGGTCGCCCGCGATGCCGAAGGCGAGCAGCACCATGTCGATGTCGCCCTCGGCGAAGATCGGGCCGAGCGTGGTCGCGTGGGACGCGGAGTCGAGGGCGTCGAAGTCGACCGTACGGACATCGGCGCCGCGTGCGCGCAGTTCGGCGGCGGCCGCGTCGAGGGCGGGAGAGGGGCGTCCGGCCAGCCGGACGGTGCGGGTCCGCAGGGCGATCAGCCGCCGTGCGGTGGCCAGGGCGATCTCCGAGGTGCCGCCGAGGACGAGCAGGGACTGCGGGGCTCCGAAGGCGTCCTTCACGGGAACACTCCTTGCAGGCGTAGGGAGTCGGGGGTGGGAACGGGAGGGCGGAGGGCGGCGGCGGTCAGAGCGACAGCCGGCGCGACAGGTCGGAGCGGAAGGCCCCGCCCGGGTCCAGCTCGGCGCGCAGCGACCGGAAGTCGGCCAGCCTCGGATACATCGCGGTCAGCAGCTCCGGCCGGAGCCGGGAGTCCTTCGCCAGGCAGACCCGGCCGCCGGCCGCAGCCACCTCCTCGTCCAGCGAGTCCAGGAACCGGGCCAGGCCGGGCAGGGCGGCGGGCAGGTCGAGGGCGAGCGTCCAGCCGCGCATCGGGAACGACAGCCAGCCCGGGTCGCCGGCGCCGAACCGCTTGAGCACGGCGTTCGACGTCGGGCAGCGCCGCTGGGAGATCCGGCCCACGATCCGGCGCAGCACCTCCTCCTGACCGGGTCCGACGACGAACTGGTACCGCACGGATCCGGCCCGCCCGTGGACCCGGTTCCACTGCGGCAGGCCGTCCAGGGGGTGGAGGAACGCGGCCAGCCTCTGGAGTTCGCCGATCCGGTACCGGGGCGCGCCGCGGTACCGGAGCTCGTTGAAGAGGGTGGCCGGGGCGCCGCCGAGCAGTGCTTCCGGCACGAGGACGGGGGCGGGCGGCAGCGGCCCCGGGCGGAACGCGAGCGGTGTGCGCCGGGCGTGCGCCGGGAGCGCGTATCGGGGTACGTGCTCCCCTCGGGTGAGTACGGAGCGCCCTGTCGCCCGGCCGCGGGCGCGGAGATCGATCCAGGCGGCCGAGTAGCGGTAGCGGTGGTCCCCGGCACAGAGCCGCTCCAGCAGGTCGTCCAGATCGACGGCGCGTTCGGTGTCGACCGACATCCATGAGCTGGTGACGCGGTGGCACCGGAGCGTGGCCGAGAGGATCACACCCGTCAGACCCAGGCCGCCCGCGGTCGCTTCGAAGAGACCGGTGCCGGGCCGGACCGTACGGATCTCGCCCTCGGCGGTCAGCAGCTCCAGCTCCTGGACGTGCCGGGAGAAGGAGCCGGAGCGGTGCTGGTTGTGGCCGTGGATGTCGGCGCCGATCGCGCCGCCCACGGTGACGTAACGGGTCGTGGGCGTGACGGGGACGAACCAGCCGAGCGGCAGCAGGACTTCCATCAGCCGGTGCAGGCTGACCCCGGCGTCGCAGACCACGAGTCCGGCCCCGGCGTCGACGGTGCGGATCCGGTTCAGCGCGGTCATGTCGAGGACGGAGCCGCCCGCGTTCTGGGCCGCGTCGCCATGGGCCCGGCCGAGGCCCCGGGCGATGGAGCCGCGCGGTCCGCAGCCGCGTACCGTCGCCGCCGCCTCCTCGTACGAACGGGGGCGGAAACGCAGGGCGGTCGTCGGGGCGGTGCGGCCCCAGCCGGTCAGGGACACGGTGTCGACAGACATGACGGTGACCGTATCGCCCGAGAAAACCCTTTCGAGGTATTTGTTACAACACTCACCGAAATGGGTGATTGAGGATGTGTCAGTCCGTACGGCAGCGGGGCCCGGTGCCGGTTTTCCGCGCCCGGGAGGGTAGTCGTACGTCATGGACTGGCTGAAAAACCTCCCCGTCATCGGGCCGATCGTCTCCCGGCTGATGACGACGCACGCCTGGCGCTCCTACGAAACGCTGGAGCGGGTCCACTGGGCCAGGCTGGCCGCCGCGATCACCTTCATCAGTTTTCTGGCGCTCTTCCCGCTGATCGCGGTCGGTGCGGCGATCGGTGCCGCGCTGCTCTCCACCGAGCAGCTCCACAAGATCGAGGACAAGCTCGCCGAGCAGGTGCCCGGCATCTCCGACCAGCTCGGCATCGACAACCTGGTGACCCACGCGGGGACGGTCGGACTGGTGGCCGGTGCGCTGCTGCTCTTCACCGGCATCGGCTGGATCGGCTCGATGCGGGACTGCCTGCGTGCCGTCTGGGGCCTGGACGATGTGGATCTGGGCAATCCGGTCCTGCGCAAGCTCAAGGACGTGGGGCTGCTGTTCGGCCTCGGCGGGGCGGCGCTCGCCACGTTCGCCGTGTCGTCGGTCGGCTCCGTCGCCGTCGGCTGGGCCGCCGATCTGCTGGGCATCTCGGACCAGGGTGCGGGCGGTGTGGTGCTGCGGGTGGCCGCCATGGTCGTGGGGGCGCTCGCCGGCTTCCTGCTGCTGCTCTATCTGCTGACCCTGCTGCCCGGGGTCGAGCCCCCGCGGCGCAGGCTGCTGGTCGCCGGGGTGCTGGGCGCGGTCTGTTTCGAACTGCTCAAGCTGCTGCTCGGCAGCTATATGCAGAGCGTGGCGTCGAAGAGCATGTACGGCGCCTTCGGGGTGCCGGTCGCGCTGCTGCTGTGGATCAACTTCTCGGCGAAGCTGCTGCTGTTCTGCGCCGCCTGGACGGCGACGCAGAACAGCGAGGACGCCGGGGAGGCGTCCGAAGCCGTCAGCGGCGAGGAAGGCGGCGCATCAGGTCCGGCAGCGGCCAGCGCCGGTTGACCAGGAACACCGCGCCGGCCAGCAGCACCAGGGCGCCTCCGGCGATGCCCAGCGCGATCCCGACGCCTCCGCCGCCGCCCTCGGCCGCGGCGGCCTTCGCGGTCTGCGCGGGGCCGTTTTGGCCCTCGCCCTCGCCCTGCTCGGCCGCGGGGCCCTTCCCGGTTCCGGTGCCGGTGGTGGCGGACTTCGGGGGCACCAGTTCGCCGACCGGGGTCACCTTGCCGCTCGCGTCGAAGCCCCAGTCGAGGAGGTCGGCGGCTTCGTCGTAGACGGCGTGGGGCTTTTCGGACGACGGGTTCATGACGGTGACGAGCAGCACCTTGCCATTGCGTTCGGCGACGCCGGTGAAGGTGTTGCCGGCGTGCGTGGTGTAGCCGTTCTTGACGCCCGCGATGCCCTTGTACGGCTCGACGCCGCCCGCGCCGGTGAGCAGCTTGTTGGTGTTCTGGATGCCGAAGCTCTCGCGCTTCCCGTTCTTCTCCGCGCCGGGGAACTGCGCCTCGGCCGTCGAGCAGTACTCCCGGAAGTCCGCCTTCTGCAGCCCGCTGCGGGCGAACAGCGTCAGGTCGTACGCGCTGGAGACCTGGTCGGGCGCGTCGTACCCGTCGGGCGACACCACCTGCGTGTCGAGGGCCTGCAACTCCTCGGCGTGCGCCTGCATGGCGTCGACGGTCTTGGGGACGCCGCCGTACATCGCGGACAGCACATGCACCGCGTCGTTGCCCGACCGAAGGAACACCCCGAGCCACAGGTCGTGGACCGTGTAGGTGAGCTTCTCCTTGACGCCGACCAGGCTGCTGCCCTCGCCGAGATCGGCGAGATCCTCGTCCTTGACCGTGTACTTCTGGGTCTTCGGCTGCAGCGCGGGCATCACGGTGTCCGCGAAGAGCATCTTCAGGGTGGAGGCGGGAGGCAGCCGCCAGTGCGGGTTGTGCGAGGCGAGGACCTGGCCGCTCTCCGCGTCCGCGACGATCCAGGACCTGCCCGTGAGGTCCTTCGGCAGCACCGGGGCGTCCGGTCCCAGCTTGACCTGCGTGCCGGTCCGGCCCAGCAGTTCGCCGCCGACCTGGGACATGCCCGCGGGCGGCTTCGGCTGGTCGTCGGAGGTGTCCTTGTCGACGGCCGATGCCGGGCTGACAACAAAAGTGGACAACAAAGCGGCAGAGATGACCGTCAGCGCGGTCTTTTTAAGAGCAGGCACGGTCGGAAACGTACAGGGGGAAGATATGAAAATGGGTGCGGACGGCTTGACCCGCCGGGTGTACCGCCGGGACAGCCCACCCCGGGCGGCTTTGCCGGAGAGCGGCGGCGATACTGAGTCCATGAAGCTCAGCCGCCCCGTCTCCTGGTTCCTGCTCGCTTTCGGGGTGTGGAGCTGGTTCATCTGGATCACTTTCGTCAAGAACCTGTGGAAGGACGGCAGCGGACTCGCCTTCGACGACGCGGGTGACCCGACTGCGTACTTCTGGGTGCATCTGCTGCTCGCCATCACGTCCTTTCTCCTGGGGACGGCTGTCGGTGTGATCGGGTTCCGTGGCGTCAGGGCCCTGCGCCGCGAACGCGCATAGCAGGCCGTACGACGGGCGGGGGAGAGCAAGTGGCAGTGGCCGGTCTCACGGTGATGGTGATCGTGGTGCTCGCACTGCTCGCCGGCGTGCACCGCTATCTCTGGCGCCGTCTCGTCGGTGACACGACGGCCGAAGGCGGCGTCCTGCGCACGGCCGGCACGGTGGCCGCGTTCGTCCTGCCCCTGCTGAGCATCGGCGCGCTGGTCTCCGGCCGCACCGGTGCGCCCTTCTGGCTCCAGCGGGTGCTGGCCTGGCCGGGCTATCTGTGGCTGGCCGCCGTGCTGTACCTGACGCTGGCGCTGCTGGTGGGGGAGGCGGTACGGCCGGTTCTGCGCCGGGTGCTCGCGGGCCGGGCGAAGGGCGCGGACGTGGCGTCAGCGGACGACGCATCCCCAGCAGACGACGCATCCCCAGCAGACGACGCATCCCCAGCAGACGACGCATCCCCAGCGGACGACGCATCCCCAGCGGATCACCCAAACGGTACAAATTCCTCGAATCTCCCCTCGGATGCCGAGACTTCCGCTCCACCGGTTCCCGGTGCCGCCGCACCGACCACCCTCGTCGCCGACGCCCCCGCCCCGCACCGCCCCGACGCCCCCACGCGGCGCCTGTTCGTCGCCCGCGCCGTCGGCGGTGCCGCCGCCGCCGCGGGGCTCGGCACGGTCGGCTACGGCACCTACGGGGTGCTGCGCGGGCCGCGGGTCAAGCGGATCACCGTCCCGCTCGCCAAACTGCCGCGCTCCGCGCACGGCTTCCGGATCGCCGTCGTCAGCGACATCCACCTCGGTCCGATCCTCGGCCGCGCCCACACCCGGCGGATCGTCGACACGATCAACCGGACCCAGCCGGATCTGGTCGCCGTCGTCGGGGATCTCGTCGACGGAACCGTCGCGGACCTCGGGCCGGCCGCGGAGCCGCTCGCCCGGCTGAGTTCCCGGCAGGGGAATTTCTTCGTCACCGGTAATCACGAGTACTACTCCGGCGCCGCCCAATGGGTCGACCAGGTGAGGGAATTGGGCCTTCACCCACTGGAGAACGACCGGGTCGAGATCAGCGGATTCG
This sequence comes from Streptomyces sp. NBC_00984, assembly GCF_045162475.1. Classification (NCBI taxonomy): domain Bacteria; kingdom Bacillati; phylum Actinomycetota; class Actinomycetes; order Kitasatosporales; family Streptomycetaceae; genus Streptomyces; species Streptomyces sp. NBC_00984. The sequence continues at coordinate 3,562,519 of NZ_CP108734.1, read as the reverse complement.
ATCTTGCGGGCGTCAATGACATCGCCGGGGAGAGCGAGGGGCAGGGCCCCGACTTCGACCGCGCGCTCGGTGACCGGGACCGTACCCGCGCCGCCGTCCTCCTGGCCCATCAGCCCGTCGTCATCCATGACGCCGTCGCCCACGGCGTGGACCTCCAGCTCTCCGGTCACACCCACGGCGGCCAGCTCTGGCCGGGCAACTACCTCGCAGATCTGGCCAATCCCACGGGCGCCGGGCTCGACCGGTACGGCGACACCCAGCTGTACGTATCGCGGGGCGCGGGCGCCTGGGGTCCGCCCGTACGGGTCGGTGCACCCTCCGACATCACCGTCGTGGAGCTCGCTTCACTCCGGGCGTGACTCTCCGTCGACGACAGGTTCCGGACGTCCAGATGCACCCAAGGTTTCAACTGCCGAACAAAAGGCTATGAGTCACAGTTTTGCTCTTCCAGATGTGAAATTCGTGTGATTGGCTGATCGCGAGCATGCGGTGATGTGCGGATCTGAGCACAATGCCGAGGTGGGGCTGGTAAGGGAGAGCACGTCAATGCGGTCGGTCCGGCTACGGATTCTCGCGATTCTCGCGGTTTTGGTCATCGCAGGCGTCGTCGCCTGGCAGTTGCTCCCTTCGGACGAGGTGAAGAACGACCCGGTCGCGGTCGGCACGACCGACGTGGTCACCTCGCTCGACCCTGCGGGTGCGTACGACGCGGGTTCCTGGGCGATGTACAGCAACATCTACCAGTCCCTCATGACGTTCAAGTCCGGGGCGATCGTCCCCGAACCCGATGCCGCCGAGAGCTGCGGGTTCATCGGCCAGAAGCTCCAGACGTACCAGTGCAAGCTGCGCGACGACCTGACCTTCTCCAACGGCCGGAAGATCACGGCCGACGACGTCAAGTACTCCATCGAGCGCATGATCAGGATCAAGACGGACGTCGGTCCGTGGATCCTGTTCCCGAGCCTCAAGAACGTGGTGGCCGACGGCCGCACCATCACGTTCAACCTCTCCTCGCGCGACGCGACCTTCCCGCAGAAGCTCGCCACCGGAGCCGGTTCGATCGTCGACCGCGAGTCTTACCCGCCGAACAAGCTCCGCAAGGGGAACACCGTCGACGGCTCGGGGCCGTACGTCCTGAAGTCGTACCGGCCGGGCGAGATCGCGGAACTGGTCCCCAACAGCCAGTACCGGGGCGCGCTGAGCAAGACCGGTGTCCCGGTCACCGTGCACTACTACAAGAAGTCGGACGAACTCCAGGCCGCCTGGAAGGCCAAGCAGCTCGACGTCACGCACCGCGAACTGCCGCCGGCCACGCTCGCCGAGCTGAACCCCGGCGACCCCGACCTGCGCGTCACCGAGGCGGACAGCGCCGAGATCCGCAACCTCGTCTTCAACGTCCGGCCGGGATCTCCGCTGGCCGACAAGAGGGTCCGGCAGGCCATCGCCTCGATCATCGACCGGGGGCCGCTGGTGAGCGGTATCTACAAGGGCACGGTCGAGCCGCTCTACTCACTGATCCCGCAGGGCTATGTCGGGCACAGCACACCGTTCTTCGACGCCTACCCCTCGCTCGACCCGGAGCGCGCCAAGAAACTGATGAAGGACGCCGGCGTGCAGACGCCGCTGAACATCAGCTTCGGCTACCGCGGCGGCGACGAGACGTACGCCAAGGAGACCGCGGAGCTCCGCCGCCAGCTGGAGGCCGACGGGCTGTTCAAGGTCACGGTCCACGCCGTCGACTGGATGAAGTTCCAGAAGGAGTACGCGGCCGGCAAGTACGACGCGTACACGGTCGGCTGGCTCCCCGACTACCCGGACTCCGACACCTTCAGCCAGCCGCTGGTCGGCCGCGACAACAGCCTCCACAACGGCTACTCCAGCAAGAAGGTGGACAGCCTGATCAGCTCCACGCTGCAGTACAGCGACCGCGGGCGCACCGCGGCCGACTTCAAGGAGCTCCAGGCACAGGTCGGCGAGGACGTGCCGCTGGTCCCGCTGTGGCAGAAGAAGGACTACGTCGTCAGCACGACGGACGTCTCCGGCTCGCAGTACCTCTCGGACGGCACCGGTCTCTGGCGGCTCTGGGAACTGAAGCGGATCTGACGGCCCTGAGGTCCTGAGATCCTGATGGTCCATCGGGCCGGACGGTCCTGAGGTCCCGGCGGACCGTCGGACCGGCGAGGGGCGGTCGCCCCGGCGCTGCCGGGCGGTCGCCCCGCCGCGTTCCTAGTCCGATGCGCCGGACCCGGCCCGGCCACCGGGCTTCGCGGTGCCGGGGAGGAATTCCTCCAGTACGTCGTGGATCTGCCGCACCAGCGGCCGCAGTACCCGGAACCTGGAGAGCGCGATGGCGCGGGCGCCGATCGGGGCGGAGCGTTCGACCAGGCGGCGGCTGCGTGCGGTGTGCTCCGTCCGGTCGTACACCCAGTACAGCACCAGGCCCATCTGCATCAGCCACATCAACTGCGGTAGCAGCTCCGCCAGTTCGGGGTCGGTCTTGGTGTCCGACCCGGCCAGGCACCGCCGGTGGATGGAGATCGCCGCCTCGCGGGCCGCGACCGACTCCGCCGAGAACGGGCTGAGCGGGCTCTCCGGGTCGGCGGCGTTCTTGAAGAACTGGGCGGCGAAGCGGTGGTACGGCTCCGCCACGTCCAGCCAGGTGAGCAGGACCCCGCGCATGCGCACCGCGAGGTCCCGGTCGCCGTCCAGGACCGGCTGCACGGCCGCCGCGTGCTCGGCGGCGAGCCGGTCGTAGAAGCCCTGGACGAGGTGCTCCTTGTTCGTGAAGTAGTAGTAGGCGTTCCCCACGGAGACGCCCGCCTCCTGGGCGATGGCCCGCATCGTCGTCTTGTCGTAGCCGCGTTCCTGGAAGAGCCGGAGCGCCGTTTCGAGGATGAGTGTGCGGGTCTGCTCGCTCTTGGGAGCCTTGACTTCCTTCACGTCCTTCGCTTCCTTCACCACAGCCCCGAGGGTATCCGGCCCGGTCAGCCCTCGGATCCGGGGACCGTACAGGCGCCGTCCCCGCCCCCCTCGCCGCACGGCGGTGCGGTCAGGGACCGGTACTTGGCGGCGGCGAGCACGGTGGCTCGGGCGAACGGGCGGCCCGCCGGGGTGGTCAGCCAGTGCGCCCTGGGCCGGTGCTCGGCCAGCGCCCAGAGGCAGACGATCCACGCGGAGGTCCCGCGGTAGATCTGCCCCCGGTCGCCGACCACCGTGATCTCGTCCAGCGTCCCGGCGTGGTCGAGCCCGGGGAAGCGGCGGCGTGCCTCCTCGGAGGCCGCCGGGACGAGGTCGAGCGGGACGAGCTGACGCTGATTCATCAGCCACTGCCGCAGATGGAGGCAGAGCGGGCACCGCGCGTCGTACAGCACCGTGAGGCGTTCGACGGAGAGCCGCTGCCCGCCCGGTCCGTCCGTCATGGCGCTCAGGCCCTCGGGGCGGGCGCCGCCCACGGGCCGTTGCCCGGTCCCGTCCAGCCCTGCGGGGCCACGGGCGGGGTCTGCTCACGCTCCATCAGACCGCGGCGGCGGATCTTGTTGAGCACATAGACATTGCCGAGGTGCATCACACCGAGGACGAGCAGGACGACGCCGAGCTTCACCGACAGTGCCTCGAAGAGCCCGCGGGCGTCGGTGACGCCGTCGGAGTTCCTCAGGTAGAGGGTGACGAAGCCCAGGTTGACCAGGTAGAAGCCGACCACCAGCAGATGGTTGACGGCATCGGCGAGTTTCTCGTTCCCGTGCAGCACATCGGCGAGGAACACCTTGCCGTTGCGGCTGAGCGTGCGCGCGACCCAGACGGTCAGCGCCACGCTGATCAGCAGGTAGATGACATACGCGACAACAGTGAGGTCCATGCCCCACCCTCCCTTGAACGCGTTCAAAAGCTGTTGTCATGGACTGTAGACCTACTTTTGAACATGTTCAAGCCGGGGTCGCGGCGACGTGCTCCGCCTGCCTGCCCGGCGCCCCGAAGCGCCGTACGCCCGGCACCGCCGCCGTCCCCAGGCAGGCCGCGCCGACGGCCACCGCGGCCACGGTCAGGGGCACTTCGGCGCCCCAGGCCGAGGCCGCGAGCGGGGCCAGGGCGTAGCCGAGCGGCATCGCGCCGAGGGAGAGCAGCCAGTCGTACGAGGTCACCCGGGCCAGGGCGTGTGCCGGTACGGCGGACTGGACCGAGGTCTCCCAGACCGGGCCGAGGAAGCCGAGGCCGGCCTGGGCGACGCCGTACGCGGCGATGGTGAGCGCGACGGGTGCGTGGGCGGCCAGCAGGCCGAGCGGCAGGGCGTACGTGGCGAGCCCCAGGTTGGCGACCAGGACCGGGCGGCGGGGGCGGGCCCGGCCGGCCAGCAGGGAGCCGAGGAGCAGGCCGACCGCGCCGGTCTGGAGGAGGGCGACCCAGACGCCCTTGCCGCCCAGCTCCCGGACGAAGAGCGCCGGTCCGACCGTCATCAGGACGGCCGCCGCGCCGTTCCAGGCGGCGTGCGCGATCAGGCTCGTCCAGTACCAGTCACGGCCGCGGACCTCGCTCCAGCCCTCCTTGAGGTCGCTGAACAGTGAACGCCGGGGGATGGGTATGTGCCGGACCTCGATGGCGGACAGCAGTGCGGCGCTCACCGCGAAACTGGCGCCGTCCAGCACGAAGGCCCAGCCCGGACCCGCGGTGAGGACCAGCGCACCGGCGAGGGCCGGCCCGCCGAGCCGGGTGGAGCTGCCGACGACCGCCATCAGCGAGTTGGCGCGCAGCAGCCCGGACTCCGCCACGGTGCCGCGGATCAGCGGCGAGACGGTCGGCATCGCGAACGCCCCGGCGGCGCCGCCGATCGCCTCGGCGAGGGCGATCTGCCAGAGTGCCGGGTCGCCGCCGAGCAGCTCGGCGCCGACGAAGAGCTGGGTCGCGCACCGTACGAGATCCGTGGTGAGCGCGACCGTACGGGCGTTGAAGCGGTCACCCACGACGCCGCCCAGCGGCAGCAGGAGCAGCTTGGGGACCATCGCGCAGCCGAGGACCAGGGCGAGCGCCCCGGTCGAGCCGGTGGCCAGATAGACGGCCAGGGAGAGGGCGGTGGGGATGACGGCGTCGCCGAGGAGCGAGAGGGTGCGTCCGACGAAGAGCAGGCGGAAGGCGCGTGTGCGCAAGGGGTGCGGCATACGCGAGAACCTATTTCGGTACCGAACTATTCGTCAACGAAATATCTGGTTCCGAAGGGTAGTTGAGGGCCGGGCGTAGGCTTTCCCCATGGAGCGACGCGACTGGACCGACGGACATGTGGAGCGCTGGAAGCCCGTGCTTCCCGGCCTCGATCCCGATGTCGAGGGCGCGGTGACCCGCATGAAGAAGCTCTCCGTCCATCTGCGCCGGGTACGCGAACAGTCCCTGGTCGACTTCGACCTGGACCGCCAGGAGTTCGACACGCTCCACAAGCTGGCCGGACGCGGCGGGAAGGCGGCCCCTTCCGAGCTCGCCGCCGACCTCGACCTCGCGCCCGCCTCCGTCACCGGCCGGCTGGACGCGCTGGAGCGGCGCGGCTTCGTCCGCCGTACGCCCTCCACCACCGACCGCCGACGGGTCGACGTGGAACTCACCGACGAGGGCCGTTCGACCTGGCTGGGCGCGATGGACGTCCTCGGCCACGAGGAGTACCGGCTGCTCGGAGTCCTCGACAAGGACGAACGCACGCTGCTCAACGACATGCTGCGGCGCGTCATGGTGGTCGCCGAGGACCGGGGCGGCGCCACCTGGGACTGAGCAGGGAGCGCTCAACGCGTCCGGCCGGCCGCGCCGGTCGCGTCGCCGGGGTCGGTGACGAGGGAGTCGCCGGCTCCGCCCGCGGCTCGCTCGTACCGGGCGCCCGGCCGCGGATGGCGGCCCTTCACCAGGGCGAGGCCGGGGACGGCCCGCCCGTCCGGCAGCACGATCTCCCGGCCCCGGGCCCGGGTGGACTCGGCGAGATCCCGGACCGACGAGGCGTACGCGTCGAGCCGTTCACGGTCCGGCGCGACGACGGTGACGGTGTGGCGGGGGCGGGCCGTCGGCGAAGGCCGTCAGATGCTCATCGCGCGGGCCGTGTTGAGCTGGGCCATCACCATGGGGAAGGTGTCGGGGCCGACCGCCGGGATCATCGTCGAGTGGTGCCGCCCGCCACTGGTCACCGAGACCTGGACGAAGCCGGTCGTCCGCTTCTCCTTCATCAGGAGGAACAGCAGACCGACCAGACAGAACAGCGCGAAGACGATCGCGAGCACGATCCCCACCGTCGGGATCTTCTCCTCGGTGCGCGTCAGGTCGGTGGCCGTCCACACCGCCCCCTTGAGCGGCATCGGACCGGCCGGAGTCACGATCTGGTCCTGCATGACCGCGATGTCACCGAACGTCAGGACCGGCATACCGGCGCCCATCGGGGCGCCCGGCTGCTGCGGGAAGCCGTGACCGGGCATGGTCGGCTGGGCCGCGACCCCCTGGGGGTAGCCGTAGCCGGGGCCGGGCTGGGCCGCGGACTCGGGCAGCGGCTGCGGGTAGCCGTACGCGGGGGTGGCCGGGCCGGGGTTCCCCTGGCCGTCCGCGACGGTGGGCGGATTGCCCGGCTGCTGGGGAGCCGGCCCCCACTTGTATGAGTCGTCCGCGTACGGATTCGGATCGCTCAACGTTCCCCGCTCTCGATCAAGCCTGTGCGCCCCGGGCCCTGCTGCGCCGGTGGCGAACCGGTGCCCGGTTCCGCACGACCGTACCGCCAAGACCCGGACGGCGCAGCAAGAGGCCCCGCTCCCCGCAGTGTTCCTGCGGAGAACGGGGCCTCGATGCGGCTGTTGTGCCGGTGGGGGTCAGAAGCGGCGCGTGATCAGCGCCCGCTTGACCTCCTGGATCGCCTTGGTGACCTCGATGCCACGGGGGCAGGCGTCCGTGCAGTTGAAGGTGGTGCGGCAACGCCACACCCCGTCACGGTCGTTGAGGATCTCCAGGCGCTGCTCGCCGCCCTCGTCGCGCGAGTCGAAGATGAAGCGGTGCGCGTTGACGATCGCCGCCGGGCCGAAGTACTGGCCGTCGTTCCAGAACACCGGGCACGAGGACGTGCACGCGGCGCAGAGGATGCACTTGGTGGTGTCGTCGAAGCGCTCGCGGTCCTCGGCGGACTGCAGACGCTCACGGGTCGGCTCGTTCCCCTTGGTGATGAGGAAGGGCATGACGTCGCGGTACGCCTGGAAGAACGGGTCCATGTCGACCACGAGGTCCTTGAGGACCGTGAGGCCCTTTATGGCCTCGATCGTGATCGGCTTCTCCGGGTTGATGTCCTTGATCAGCGTCTTGCAGGCGAGCCTGTTCTTGCCGTTGATCCGCATCGCGTCGGAGCCGCAGATGCCGTGCGCGCAGGAGCGACGGAAGGTCAGCGTGCCGTCCATCTCCCACTTGATCTTGTGAAGGGCGTCGAGCACACGCTCCTTCGGGTCGATCGAGATCTGGAAGTCCTGCCACTGGACCTCGTCGGAGACCTCGGGGTTGAAGCGGCGGATCCGGAGGGTGACCGTGATGTACGGGGAGGCGGCGGACTCCGCCTCGACCTTGTCCAGAATCGGGGTTGCCATCAGTACTTACGCTCCATCGGCTGGTAGCGGGTCTGGACGACCGGCTTGTAGTCGAGCCGGATCGACTCGGTGCCGTCGGCCGAGACCTCGCGGTACGCCATGGTGTGGCGCATGAAGTTGACGTCGTCGCGGTTCGGGTAGTCCTCGCGGTAGTGACCGCCGCGGGACTCCTTGCGGGCCAGCGCGGAGGTCGCCATGACCTCGGCCAGGTCGAGCAGGTTGCCCAGCTCGACGGCCTCCAGGAGGTCCGTGTTGAACCGCTTGCCCTTGTCCTGGATGGACACGTCGAGGTAGCGCTTGCGCAGCTCGGCGATCTTGTCGACGGCCGTCTTGATGGTCTGCTCGGTGCGGAACACCATCACATTGGCGTCCATGCACTCCTGCAGCTCCGTGCGGATCACCGAGACCCGCTCGGTGCCCGTCGAGTTGCGCAGCCGCTCGATCTGCTCCTCGACCATCTGCGCCGGGTTCTCGGGAAGCTCGACGAAGTCGTTCTTCACCGCGTACTCGGCGGCGCCGATGCCCGAGCGGCGTCCGAAGACGTTGATGTCGAGCAGCGAGTTGGTGCCCAGCCGGTTGGCGCCGTGCACGGAGACGCACGCGACCTCGCCGGCGGCGTACAGGCCCGGGACGACGGTGGTGTTGTCGGCCAGCACCTCGCCCTCGACGTTGGTCGGGATGCCGCCCATGGCGTAGTGCGCGGTCGGCTGGATCGGGATCGGGTCCGTGTAGGGCTCGATGCCGAGGTACGTACGCGCGAACTCGGTGATGTCCGGGAGCTTGGCGTCCAGCTGCTCCGGCGGCAGGTGCGTGAGGTCGAGGTAGACGTGGTCGCCCTCGGGACCGCAGCCGCGGCCCTCACGGATCTCCGTGTAGATGGAGCGGGACACGACGTCACGGGACGCGAGGTCCTTCATGACCGGCGCGTACTTCTCCATGAAGCGCTCGCCGTCCTTGTTGCGGAGGATGCCGCCCTCACCGCGGGCGCCCTCCGTCAGCAGGATGCCCATGCGCCAGATGCCCGTCGGGTGGAACTGGAAGAACTCCATGTCCTCCAGCGGCAGGCCCCGGCGCCAGGCGGCGGCCTGACCGTCACCGGTCAGGGTGTGCGCGTTGGACGTCACCTTGAAGAACTTGCCGGTGCCGCCGGACGCGAAGATGATCGACTTCGCCTGGAAGACGTGGATCTCACCGGTCGCCAGCTCGTACGCGACGACGCCGGCGGACTTCTTGACCCCGTCGACGTCCTGGAGCAGCAGGTCCAGGACGTAGAACTCGTTGAAGAACTCCACACCCTCCTTGACGCAGTTCTGGTACAGCGTCTGGAGGATCATGTGGCCGGTGCGGTCCGAGGCGTAGCAGGACCGGCGGACCGGGGCCTCGCCGTGGCTACGGGTGTGACCACCGAAGCGGCGCTGGTCGATGCGGCCCTCGGGCGTGCGGTTGAACGGCAGGCCCATCTTCTCCAGGTCGAGGACGGCGTCGATGGCCTCCTTCGCCAGGATCTCGGCGGCGTCCTGGTCGACCAGGTAGTCGCCGCCCTTGATGGTGTCGAAGGTGTGCCACTCCCAGTTGTCCTCCTCCACGTTGGCGAGCGCGGCGGCCATGCCGCCCTGCGCGGCGCCCGTGTGGGAGCGGGTCGGGTACAGCTTCGTGAGCACGGCGGTACGGCTGCGCTTCGTGGACTCGATGGCCGCGCGCATGCCGGCGCCGCCGGCGCCGACGATGACGGTGTCGTACTTGTGGATCTGCATGATTTCCTCTGGTCCCTCTGGCCCGGCGCCTAGCGGATGTTCGGGTCGAAGGTGAAGATCACCAGCGTGCCCAGCAGGACGGTGAACACCGTGGCGGTGTACAGCAGCATCTTCAGCCAGAAACGGGTGTTCTCCCGTTCGGCGTAGTCGTTGATGACCGTACGGAGACCATTGGCGCCGTGCAGCATGGCCAGCCACAGCATCCCGAGGTCCCAGAGCTGCCAGAACGGCGAGGCCCAGCGGCCCGCCACGAAGGCGAAGCCGATCTTGGAGACACCGCCGTCCAGCACCAGCTGGATCAGCAGGTGGCCCAGGACCAGGACGACCAGGACGATGCCCGACAGGCGCATGAAGAGCCAGGCGTACATCTCGAAGTTGGTGCGCGAACCCTTGGGGGTCTTGCCGGTCCGCTTGCGCGGCGGCTCGATGACCGGGGCCGGGTTGTCGACGTCGTACAGGCTGACGCCCTCGACGGAGCCGATCGCGGCGGAGGACTCGGTGGACATTGGCCTCAGCTCCCGAATACTTCGCGTACGGCGTGGCCGAGGACCGGGTACAGCGCCCCGACCATCAGCACGACCCAGATGCCCACGACCGACCAGAGCATCTGCTTCTGGTAGCGCGGGCCCTTGGCCCAGAAGTCCACGGCGACGATACGGAGACCGTTCAGCGCGTGGAAGAGAATGGCGGCCACCAGGCCGTATTCGAGGAGCGCGACGATCGGCGTCTTGTACGTGGCCACGACGTCGTCGTAGGCCTCGGGGGAGACGCGGACGAGAGCGGTGTCCAGGACGTGTACGAACAGGAAGAAGAAAATGAGGACACCGGTGACTCGATGAGCCACCCAGGACCACATGCCTTCCCGGCCGCGGTACAGCGTTCCAGCCGGCACGGAAGAACCCTCCGGGAGCGGGGATTGGGGTCGGCCGGCTTGACTGTCGGTCTGACCCGGCCGGGTACGGTCCACCGGCCCCGGCCATCGTAGCGACGGTTTGTCGGTTCGTTCGCGCGGGGGCCCGCGGTGTGATCAAAGTGGCAATCAAACAGGCACGGACGGGCTAGAAAAGGCTGCTCGCCCCGTTCGTCGAGCCCGTTCCGTTATGAACCCGATACCAGCTCGATGATGCGGCCCCGGGCGAGTCGGCGCATCTCGTCCGCGGTGACCACCCGTTCCTGGTCGGATTCGTGGCCCAGCCTGGCCCGGATCCCGGAGAGCACCTGGTCCGGCTGTTCGGCCGGCTCCAGTCCGTCCACGCACATCACGAAGACATGGCCGAAGCGGGACTCGTACGCGGCGTGCGCGGCCCGCAGCGCGAGATGGGCGGAGTGCGGCGCGGCGTGGTGCAGACCGGGGGAGACCTCGACGGCGAGCGCCTCGGCGAGATCCGGCGGGGACAGGTCGTAGCCCGCCTCGTCGGCCGCGGCCAGCAGCGCGTCCAGGTCGGGATAGGGGCGGTGGGCGGTCAGCCGCTGCGCCCAGCGGTGGCTTCCGCAACAGTCCAGCAGCGCCGCCTCGGCCTCGGCGGGCGGCACGGTGTTGAAGCGGTCGAGACCCGGGGCGTGCGCGGCTCCGGAGCTCTGGACGGGTACGGCCGTCCGGGTGGCCGGTTGCCGCAGTTGCCCCGGGAGGCCGGCGTGGGACTCGCTGGACCTGGACAGCGTGGGCTCCTCGGATGCACGGCATCTGTGACCCTGGAGCGGGAAGGGGCGGATGAGACCAGGCAGATGCGGGGTGAAAAGAGAGACGAATGTGCCTCAAAGCTAGCGAGGAGGGGCAACGGACGTCCGACAAAAGCGCGAACTTCACCCGGACGGGAGAGTTACGGAACGCCTGATGAACCGTAATCAAAGGAGAATACCCGGCTGTCCCACTGCTTCTGCCTTATTTCTGTAAATATCGGAGGTTTCTGACCAATGTCGCCCTCACGTGGCGCTCTCGTGGCCGGTGCGGTCCTCACCGCGGCGGCTGCCGCGACGATCGCCGTCGTCGTCTGGCCGGAAGGCTCCGACAGCGGACTCGCCGGCCAGGGGGCGGACGCCCGCACCCCCGCGCCCTCCTCGGCCGCCCCCTCGCCCACCCGGAGCTACCCGCTCTCCACCGCCCCGCGCACCATCCCCGCCGTACGGGAGCACATCGCGGCCCGCGGCCCCGGCTGGCGGCCCGGCCCGGACGGCGGGGTCGTCGTCGCCGACGGCAGCGGGACGCTCGCGGACGAGGGACAGCTGCTGGCCAAGGAGCTGAAGATCCACTACCGGGGCGCCGTCCCCGCCCGCGCGGGCGATGTGGAGCTGGCCCTCGCCCCGGGCAAGGGCACCCCGGAGTCGTACACCCTCGACGTCCACGACGGGCGGGTCAGGATCAGCGGACCCGACCAGGCCGGGGTCTTCTACGGGACCCGCACCCTGAAGCAGTCGGTGCGCGCCGACGGCGCGATGCCGGAGGGCGAGGTGCGCGACCGCCCCGACCGGCCGCAGCGCGGCCTCAACCTCGACATCGCGCGCAAGTACTACACCGCCGCCTGGATCGAGGACCGGCTGCGCGAGATGGCCGACCTCAAGCTCAACCAGCTCGGCCTGCACTTCTCCGACGACCAGGCCTTCCGCATCGAGTCCGACACCCACCCCGAGGTGGTGTCGCCGGAGCACCTCAGCAAGGCGGAGGTGCGCCGGATCGTCGGTCTCGCGTCCCGGCTGCACATCGAGGTCGTCCCGGAGATCGACTCGCCGGGGCATCTCGGCGCGGTGCTGCGGGCCCACCCCGACCTCCAGCTGCGCAACGTGTCGGGCACGCGCTCGCCCGGGTCGCTCGACATCTCCAACCCGGGCTCGGCGAAGCTCATCGACGAACTCCTCGGCGAGTACACCGAGCTGTTCGGCGGCGCGTACTGGCATCTGGGCGCCGACGAGTACCTCGCGCTGATGGCACGGAACCCGGCCGCCTCGTATCCGCAGCTGCAGCGCGCCGCCCAGCAGAAGTACGGAGCACAGGCCGGCATCAAGGACCTGGCGACCGGCTGGCTGAACGACCGCGCGGCGGTGGTGCGCCCGCACGGCAAACGGCCCAAGGCCTGGAACGACGGCTTCTTCCGCGACGGGATCGTCCACGCCGACAAGGACATCGAGGTCGAGTACTGGACGGGCAAGGAGTACGGCGCCCGGCAGCCCGAGGAGTATCTGCGCGAGGGACGGCGCGTGGTGAACCTCAACGACGAGTTCCTCTATTACGTGCTCGGCCAGCCCAACAACTTCGTCTACCCGACGGGCGAGCGGATCTACGAACAGTGGACCCCGCTCGTCCTGCGCGGCACCCAGCCGGTCCCGGCGCGCTACTCCGGCCAGATCCTCGGCGGCCGGTTCGCGGTCTGGGGCGACCTTCCGCAGGCGCAGACCCCGGCGCAGGTGGCGCAGGGCATCCGGATGCCGCTGCGCGCGACCGCCCAGAAGCTGTGGGTCCCGGGCAAGCCGACGCTGAGCTGGGACCGGTTCCGGGCCCTGGCCGCACGGATCGACGGGGCGGGCTGAGCGGAATCGGCGTGGACAGCGGGGTGGGCGGGGGCTAGGTTCCGCTTGCCGCGCGTTCCGGGGAGGGGCGCGCGTTCTCGCGTTCGCGCTCAGAACCTTGGGGGGTTCCACTTCATGCTCTGCTCCACCTGCCGTCTCAGACCGCCGGTCACCGCCGACGGACGCTGCCTGCTCTGTGCAGGCCCGGCCGGGGCGGCGGCCCCGATGCCGCCCGCCCCGGCCTTCTTCGCGCCGCAGCAGTACCTGCGCTCGCCCGAGGGGCTCGCGAAGGCCGTCGTCGTGCTGCTGGCGGTCGTCGCCGTGGCCGATGTGCTCGCCGTGGCGGCGGGGCTGAACACCCGCCGCGTGCTCGCGGCCGGACTGGCGAACGACTTCGCGACGTACGACGAAGCGGCGGTGACCTTCGCGGATGATCTGTACGCGGCCGCGAGCTCGCTGCAGACCCTGACGTACCTGGCCACCGGGGTCGTCTTCGTCATCTGGTTCCGGCGGGTACGGCTCAACGCCGAGGTGTTCGACCCGAGCATGCAGTCGATGCGGCCCGGCTGGGCCGTCGGGGCGTGGTTCGTCCCGATCGGCAACCTGGTGCTGCCGCGCCGGATCGCGGGCGGCATCTGGACCGCGAGCGCCCAGACCAACACCGACGGCAGCCGGCGCACGGTCCCGGCCACCGTGATGAACCTGTGGTGGGGCGCCTGGGTCTGCTCGCAGATCATCAGCCAGTACACGGCCCGGCGGTACTGGGGGGCCGGGCAGCCGCAGGAAATCCTGGACACGACGGGCCTGTTGGTGGCGACCGACGCCTTCGACATCGTGGCCGCGGTGCTCGCCGTCCTCTTCGTGCGCAAGCTGACCCGGATGCAGGGGGAGCGGGCGGCCCTCGGTGTGTATCCGCTGAGCGCGCCGGGTCCGACGGAGCGCGCCCACTGGGGCCGCGCCCACTGAGCGATGCAATTCGGCCCTAAGGGCTGTCCCGTAATCCCTGGCGGGCGTGCGACGACAGCTACGGCACCTCGCCGCGTTGTCGGAACGCCCGAATACATCCAGTATTCGGGCGTCCCTCCGCCTTGCGATGCACCGCATCTGACGCCGCACGCTGATCCACCAGGGATTACGGGACAGCCCTTAGGCAGCACCCTTGGCCCGGCTGAGCCATAAAAGTTCCTCTGAACAGGCATTCTGTCGTCCGGGTCGAGGTTCTCGTTTACCGCGTGGGCCAGCCACCGGCCAGGTGTTCCTGCCTGTTCCTGGCGGCGGCTGGTCACGCGTGCCGTCCCTCACCCCCCGTCGTCCCGGGACAGCCCGGGGTCAGTTCGCCCCGTCGGCGAGCGCCTCCCCGACCTCGTCCCGCAGCAGCCGCACGTACTCCCGTGTCCACGTCTCGACCGTTGCCCGGTCCCACAGGTCGGCCGAGTACTCCACGGCACCCTCCAGAACGCCCCCGGCCGGGGTCAGCACCATGATGAACTCCGACCGGGACGCCGCCGGGGCGATCTCCGCCACCGTGGTGGTGAGTCCCGGCAGTTCGATCCCGGTGTCCAGCGAACTCTCGTAGGCCAGACCGATGGCCAGGCCGTCCGGTATCTCGACGCCCCTGCGCTCCCGCATCGCCGGCGCCACCTGGCGCGGCGACATGGCGTGCTCCATGCCCAGGACCGTCGTACGGGTGACCCGGTCCGTCAGCGCCGCGAAGGAACCGGCGCGCGCGTCACGGACCCGCAGGGCGAACCCGGTGGCCGTGCAGCCCACCAGGGACTCGAACTCTCGGCTCTCCCGGCCCGCGTAGGAGATGCTGATGACCACGTCCTCCTGCTCCGCCTTCGCCGCCAGCAGCCGGCCGAGCGCCGCCGCGGTCACCACGAAGGGCGTGGTCGCCCGCCGGACGGCCAGCCGTTCCACATCGGCCCGGACCTCGGCGGGCACGGTGAATTCGATGACCCCGCCCCGCCCGCTGAGGGTGTCGGGCCTCGGCCGGTCCAGTGGCAGATCCGCCGTGAAGGGGGCATCGGCGAGTTCCTCCAGCCAGTAGTCCGTGCGGCGCCCACCGGTCGCCGCCGCGTGGGCGACCTGCCAGTGCGCGTACTCCACCTGCTGCGGCGCCGCGGGTGACAGACCGTGTCCGGCTCCGGTGACAGCCGTACGGTAGAGCGCGGCGAGTTCCTTCAGCAGCGTGGTCAGGGCCCATCCGTCGCAGGTGCAGTGGTGCAGCACGAGCAGCAGCACCCACTCCTCGGCGCCGGTGTGCAGCAGGCGGGTGGAGAGCACGTCCCCCTCGAAGAGGTCGAGCGGTGTCTCCGCCGCCTGCTCGGCGAGCCGTCGCACCTCGGCCTGCCGTTCCGGCTCCGGCCGTGAGGTGAGGTCGTCGACGGGCAGGTCGAGGGGGCGGGGTTCGAGCACTTCCTGGCGCCAGGAGCCGAGGCCCTCCCGTACCAGGCGGGTGCGCAGCGCTTCATGACGTTCCGTCAGCTGCTGGAGTGCGGTGCCGAGCGATCCGGGGTCCAGCCGGCCGGAGAAGGTGATCCGCAGGGCGACGTTGAAGACCTGCGGCTTGGCGTGGCGGGCGTGCAGGGTGGCGAAGCGCGACTGCTGCTGGCTGGCCGGGCCCCGGCGGACGACTCTTCTCGACCCGGCGCCGCGCACGAACTCCGTCATGGCGCGCAGCGTGGGCTCCTGGTAGAGCCGCGAAAGCGGGTATTCGATGCCCCACGCCTCTCTGATCCGGTTGACCAGCCTCATCGCGGTGAGCGAATGTCCGCCCAGGTCGAAGAGAGAGACATCCGGATCGACGTCCGACGCGGTGAGACCGAACTCGGCCGCCCAGAGATCACGAAGTCCGTTCTCCACCGCGGTGCGGGGTTCGGTCTCCGGCGACGGGCCGCCGGCCCGGCCGGCCTCCTCGCCGTCCGCCGGGAGGAAGGGATCGGCCGGCGGGAGCTGCGTCCGGTCCAACTTGCCGTTGCCGGTCAGCGGCAGTTCGGTGAGGACCCGCCAGGCGCGCGGCACCATGTACTCCGGCAGGTGGTGGTGCAGCTCTTCGGCCCACCGGTCCGTGCGGGACCGTTGCTCCGTCGTACTGTCGCGGCCCGGCTCGGTGGGTACCACATAGGCGGCCAGGAAGGCCTCGCCGTTCGCACGGCGCAGGCCGACGACGGCCGCCCGGCGGACACCGTCGAGACGGCCCAGCACCCGCGCCACTTCCTCCGGCTCGATCCGGAATCCGCGGATCTTCACCTGGTCGTCGGTACGGCCCACGAACACGAGTCGCCCGTCCGCCGTCCAGCGGACCAGATCACCCGTGCGGTAGTAGCGGGCCTCCGCCCCGCTCTCCGGGGCGGCCGCGAACCTCTCCTCGGTGAGGTCCGGCCGGTGCAGATAGCCCGCGGCCACCCCCGGACCACCGACGAAGAGCTCCCCCACCGCACCGATGGGCACCGGCTTGTCCGACGCGTCCACCACGCGCAGCGTCACGTTGTCGACCGGACGCCCGATCGCGATCAGGCCCGCTCCGTCGTCCGGGACAGGCCCGCCGGCCCCGGGCGAGACCGTATCGACGACGCACAGCACGGTCGTCTCGGTCGGGCCGTAGATGTTCACCGTCTCGTAGGGCGCCTCGGGCCCGGGGCGGCTCCGGAGCGCCTCGCCGCCCAGCAGCAGATGGCGCAGCGGGGGCTGATCGGCCACCGGCAGGCGCAGCACCTGTTCGCCCAGGGCCGTCGGCAGGACGCTGAAGGCGATGTCCTGGTCCGCGTACCACCGGGCCAGGGCGAGCGGATCGCGGCGGACCGCCTCACCGGCCACGACGATCGTGCCGCCCGCCGTCAGCGCCGGCCAGATCTCCAGGAGGGAGGCGTCGAAGCTCTGGCTGCACACGACGGCACTCCGGTCGTCGCCGGTGAACGCGAAGCGTTCGTGGTGCCACTGGCAGAGGTCCACGAGGCCGCGGTGCGTGAGCACGACACCCTTGGGGGTGCCGGTGCTGCCCGAGGTGTAGATGACGGAGAAAGGGGACGAGCCCCCGGTGCCGCTTGCCGGCCGGGTGCCCGGCCCGGGGTCTCCCGTGGGGACGGCGTCCGGTGCGACGACGGTCACCGATCCGGGCAGCCGCAGGTCCTCCGATCCGTCCGCGCCGCTGATCACCGTGCGGGCGCCGCTCTCGGCGATCACCTGCGTGGCGCGGACGGCACCGAGCGACGGGTCGAGCGGCACATACGCGCAACCGGCCCGCAGCACGGCGAGCAGCGCCACGACGAGCTCCGCGGAGCGTGGCAGCCACACCGCCACCAAGGATTCCTGGTCACCGGCCGCCCGGTGTTCCGCGAGCACGGCGGCGAGCCGGCCGGCTCGCTCGTCCAGCTCCCGGTACGTCAGTACGGCGTCCTCGCCCACCACCGCGGTCCGCGCGGGGTGCTCTGCCGCCTGCCGGGCGATCCAGCCGTGCACGGTGGTGTCCGCGACCGGCCGGACCGGGCCGTGTTCCCAGCCCTCCGGAACCTCGTCACCCTCGACCGCCGTACGCGCGAGCAGGGACAGCGGTGTGCCGGGCTTGCCGACGGCGGCGGCCAGAAGGTCGCGGAAGACCGTGAAGAACATGTCGACGGTGCTCGGCTCGAACAGCTCCGCGTTGTACTCCAGATGACAGCGAACGCCCTCCGGCCGGTCGGTGAAGTAGACCGTCAGGTCGGTCAGCGCCTTGTCGGGGCCCGCGTCCAGGGCGACTGCCTCGATGCCCGGGAGGTCGAGGCGGAACGGCTCCGACGACTGGAACTCGGCGCACACCTGGAACACCGGCGTGCGGTCCGTCCTGCGGGGCGGAGCGAGCACGCGGACCACCTTCTCGAACGGTGTCCCCGCGTGGTCGTAGGCGTCGAGTGCGGCGGTACGCACCCGGTCCAGCAGCGTCGCGAACCCGGGATCGCCGGCGAGGTCGACCCGCAGCGCGAGGGTGTTGACGAAGAAGCCGATCAGCTCCTCGGCCCGCTGCGGCCGGTCCGAGACCGGGATGCCGATGACGATGTCCTCCTGCCCCGTGACCCGTTGCAGCATCGCCGCCCAGCCGGCCACCAGGGTCATGAACAGGGTGGCGCGGTGGCCGCGGCTCAGCTGCCTGACCTGTTCGGACAGGCCGGGGTCGAG
Source organism: Streptomyces sp. NBC_00984 (assembly GCF_045162475.1). Taxonomy (NCBI): domain Bacteria; kingdom Bacillati; phylum Actinomycetota; class Actinomycetes; order Kitasatosporales; family Streptomycetaceae; genus Streptomyces; species Streptomyces sp. NBC_00984. The sequence continues at coordinate 3,544,530 of NZ_CP108734.1, read as the reverse complement.
GGAGCGGAAGACGGCGCGGCCCTCGGAGGTCATCTCCGCCGGCCGGGGGCGGTCGGTGGGCAGTTCGAGGACCGGCAGGTCACCGCCGAGCACGCGCTGCCAGTGGGCCAGGTCCTGCGCGGTGTCGGGGCCGTCCGCCGCCGCGCGCTGTTCCCGTGCGTGCCGGGCGTAGCTCCAGGTCAGTGCGGGCAGACCGGCCTCCGTGCCGTCGCGCTCCGCCCGGTAGAAGGCGGAGAGGTCCCGGCACAGGACGGTCGCCGAGGCCGCGTCGACCACGATGTGGTGGAAGGACAGGACCAGCACGTGCTCGTCGACCGCGGTGCGCACGACCCTGCTGACGAACAGCGGGCCGTTCTCCAGGTCGAAGCGGCGGGCGCTCTCCGTCGCCAGTGCCTCCTGTACGGCGGCCTCGGCCCGGAGTGTGCCGTCCACCACGTCGAAGTCGGGCTCGGCGGCCTCCCGCACCAGCTGGACCGCCGAATCGCCGGCCTGCCGGAAGACGGTGCGCAGCCCCTCGTGGCGGGCGACGAGCCGACGCAGCGCGGTGTGCAGCGCCTCGGTGTCGAGCGCACCGCGCAGGCGGATCGCCTTCACCTCGTTGTAGGCGGTGCGTCCCGGGAGCAGGCGTTCCAGGAACCAGATCCGCTCCTGGCCCGGCGACAGGGGCGCACCCGGGTCGGGTGTCCGTCGCTCCCGGTGCCGGCGGCGGAGGGCGTCCAGCCGGGGGAGACCGGCGCGCAGTTGGTCAGCGGAGACGCCGAAGTCGACCAGCGCGACGATCTCGTCCGCGCCCGCGTCGACCACCGCCTCGACCACGGGCAGGACGGTGTCCACATCGCCGATCAGGGCCCGTTGGTCGCAGTAGCGGCCGTAGGCGCGCCGGAAGACCACGTCCAGGTCGTCCTCGCTGAGCGATCTCAGGTCGGTGGTGACACCGAGACTGTTGGTGACGCCGCTGAACAGGGACAGGGAGGCCTGCATGTAGCGGGCCATCGGTGCGAAGGCCTCGGACCGGGCGGTGTCGTGCTCCTCGGCGAGATAGGTGTGCAGCAGGACGGCGACCCGCCCGGCGTCCGGGTCGAGGCCGTGCCGCGCACGGGCCCGGCGGTAGCGGGCGATGTTGTCCCTGAGCTGGTCGATGTCCTGGGTCATCAGGTTGGTCACGATGCCCAGGTCGTGCGCGGCGGCGCGTTCGTACGACTCCGGATTGGCGACCACCGCCGTGTAGAGCGGCGGCATCGTCTGGACGGGGCGCGGGAAGAGCCGGATCTCCCGTTCGCCGTCCCCGGTGGTGCGGCGCAGTGGCTCGCCCCGCCAGAGGCTCCGCACCTGTTCCAGCCGGTCGTACATCTCCTGCTTGTGCGGCCCGAAGCGCTCGGGGAAGAAGACGAAGTCGTTGGCGTTCCACCCGCTCGCGACACCGAGGCCGATGCGTCCGCCGGAGAGGTTGTCCGCCATGGACCACTCCTCCGCCACCCGGATCGGGTCGTGCAGCGGGAGCACGACCGAGCCGGCGTTGAGGCGGATGCGCCGGGTCTCCCGGGACAGCGCCGCGGCCAGGACGGCGGGGTTCGGGAAGAGGCCGCCGAACGAGTTGAAGTGCCGTTCGGGCATCCACAGTGCCTCGAACCCGTGGTGGTCGGCGAACCGGGCCGCCTCCATGAGCAGTTCGTAGCGGCCCTCCTTCGGGCCGGGTCCGTCGTCCGGGTAGTCGCCGAAGAAGTAGAGGCTGAAGTCCGCGCGGCGCGGCGTCGTGAGCGCCGCGGAATCCGGGGCGGCCACGGGAACGGGGGGCGTATCGGCCACAGGAACGGGGGTCGCGTCGGCCACCGCTTCGGCCACTGCTTCGGCCGTCGGGACCGGGAGGGCCGCCGCCGGTGTGACGGCTGCCCGGCCGGGAGCGGGCCTCCGGGACGGGGTGTTGCCAGTACGGAAGAAGCCGGCCTGCCGCAGGTCCCTCAGCGACCCCCGCACGGCGTCGGCCACGTGCTCGATGTCGCCGTCGGTGTGAGCCGTGGAGAGGAAGAAGTTGCGCCACTCCCATACATGCACGCCCCGCAGCATCAGGTGGTAGTAGAGGAGCTCCATGTCGGCGCGGTGCTCGAAGCGGAACTGGGAGCCGAACCAGCCCATCCGCAGGGGGAATTCCTCGGCCTCGAAGAAGTCGTTGAGCCCGGTGGCCAGTTCGGTCGTCCGGGCGTTGAGCCGTTCCTGCAGGTGCGGACTGTGTTCCTTCAGATGGGTGAGTACGGCGTGCGCCGCGGTCATCGACACGGGGTGCTGCAGGTAGGTGCCGCCGAAGAAGGTGGTGTCGGCGGTCGGGCCGCTGTCGTCCCCGTAGGTCCAGTAGCCGCCGTCGATCCCGTCCATGATGTCGGAGCGGCCGGCGACCGCGCCGATGGGGAATCCGCCGCCGAGGAGCTTCCCGTAGGTGGCCAGATCCGGGGTGACGCCGTAGAGCTCCTGCGCGCCACGGAGGGCGGGGCGGAATCCGGTCAGCATCTCGTCGAACATCAACACGATGCCGTGACGGGCGGTCAGTTCACGCAGCCTGCGGACGAACGCGGTCGGCTGGAGCGAGGGATGCCTGCTCTGCACCGGTTCGACGATGACCACCGCGATCCGCGACGCGTCGCGTTCGATCGCGTGCAGGGCCTCCTCGCTGCCGTATTCGAGGACGGTCAGCTCGGAGACGGCACTGTGCGGGATGCCCCGGGAGACGGGCACGGTCCCTTCCTGAGCACCGTGGCCGGCCAGCCGGCCCAGCACCTGGTCGGCATGACCGTGGTAGGAGCCCTGGAAGGTGACGATCCGGTCGCGGCCGGTGGCGGCACGGGCGAGACGGATCGCCGCCGCGTTGGCCTCCGTACCGGAGTTGGCGAAGGCCACCCGTTCCATTCCGGTCAGTTCGCACAGCAGCTCGGCGGCCCCGCCCGTCTCGACGCTGCGGGGGCCGAGCCGGATGCCTCGGGAGAGGTGTTCGCGTACGGCCTCCCGGACGAAGCCGGGCTCGTGGCCGAAGAGGAGCACCCCGAAGCCCATGGTGATGTCGGTATAGCTGTTGCCGTCGATGTCCTCGATCCGTGCGCCCTCCGCGCGACGGGCCGCCACGGGGTAGAGCATCTCCTTGGTCGACCTGCGGAATCCGACGACCGCTCTGCTGTCGGCGAGTCTTCGGCGGTGGCGCTGGGCGAGTTGCCTGGAGGCCGCTGTCCGCGCCGTGTACCGGCGTACGAGGTCGTCCAGATGCTCTTGCTGAGTGCGGGGTGAGGTGGAGCGGACCATGCCGGCATCGGGGGCGATCACCACGCGCGGCCCGTGTGCCTGAGGCTGTGGTGCGCTGTCGGCAATGGCTCGCCCGGCGTCGATCTGTTCGGTGATGCGCTGGGCGAGTCCGGCCATGGCGGCCAGGTCCCGGTCCAGGCCGGCCGTGAGGCTCTCCTGCTCGTTCACCGGACCACCTCGTCGTTCGTCAGGGCCGCCGTCGCGTTGCTCCGGAGTGCGAGCAACTGGGAGATCTGGGAGAGCTGGGTGAGCATCTGGAGCTGGATCTGGGACAGCTGCTGGACCCGTTGGGCCAGCTCCAGCAGCTCCTGCCGGGTGACGAAACCGGTGTCCGCGACGGCGTGTTCGACCGGCGGTACGCCGTTGGTCGACGCGGTGTGGACCGGCGGTATGCCGGGGGAGGGTGGTGTGGTGTGCCACGCGGGTATCGGCGTGGGGGCGAACGGTTGAGGAGCGCGGGCGGCCGGCTGCCGGGTGGCCGGTGCCACAGGTCCGGCGGAGGGGGGCTCCGTCGTGTACGGCTGTGGAATGGACGGCTGCGGGATGGACGGCTGCGCGGTGGCCGCTGCCGGACCGAAGCGCGGTGCGGCGGGCAGCTCTTCGGACGCCGGTCCCGTGGTGACGGGTGCGGTGGCCGGCAGCGGGGCGGTCCCGGGCTGTCGGGGCAGCCGCGCGGCGACGAGTTCGGCGAGAAGCCGGGGCGTTCCCGTCTCGTCGAACAGCTCTCGCATCGTGACTTTGACGTGGTGCTCCTGTTCGATCTCCCGGAGTGCGTTGATCATGAGGAGCGAGTCCGCACCGAGATCGAAGAACGGGGTGTCGGCCGGGACCGAGGTGAGGTCCTCTCCGAAGGTTCTGGAGAGCACACCGAGGATGCTGTCCAGGAGGTGCCTGGTCTCCGTCGCTTCTGATGTCATGGTGCGTTCCTCTCTCGCCGGGGAAATGGGTCCGCAGGGCCGGGGTGGGGCCCCGACCCAGTGGTGTCGGTGCTGGAATCGGTAGCCGGGCAGCGGGACGCGCCGCCCTCCGGTGCCGGCCAGGAACGTCTCCCAGCGGACATCCGCTCCCGCGCAGTGCAGAGCCGCCGCGGCGCCGAAGAGCGCCGTGAGTCCGGTGTCCCGGTGCAGGGAGGGAGTCGCCCGCACCGCCGGCAGGGAGCGGCGGGCCAGGCTGCTGAGTGTGGTGTGCGGTCCGATCTCCAGGAGCACGTCGGGCCGTTCACCGGCGACGGCACGCAGCGACGCGTCGTAGCGCACCGGCTCGCGGGCATGGCGGACCAGATGCTGCGGGTCCGGCATCCAGCCGGGCTCACGGGTCCGGCCGTCGAGAGAGCTGATGAAGCGGGTCCGTATCGGTGTGAAGGGGGTCTTCGCCAGTACCGCTGCGAACGCGTCGAGCATCGGCTCCGTGGCAGCGGTGTGGAAGGCCCGGTCCACCGCGAGGCGTTCGTACGGGGTGCCCCGGTCATCGAGCACGGCGCACATCCGGTCCACGTCCGCGACGGGACCGGCCAGCACCTGGGAGCGTTCCCCGTTGGTCACGGCGAGCTCCAGCCCGGGTCGCGAGGCGGCGAGCTCCGCGGCGGACTCCCGCTCCAGTGCTACCGCCACCATGGCGCCCGGCGCGCAGTGATCCCGCATCAACCGGCCCCGATGCGTGCTGAGTTCCAGGCCGTCCGCGAGCGACAGCGCCCCGGCCGCGAAGAGCGCCGCGTACTCACCGACGCTGTGGCCCGTCACGGCCCAGGGTCTGACCCCCGACTCCTCCCACAGCCGGACCAGGGCGCACTGCAGGGCGAACAGGGCCGGCTGCGCGGTCGCGGTCGGCCAGACAGCCCCCGGTGTGCCTGCCCCCTCGGTGAGGAGCCCGGCCAGCATCGGTTCACCGGTGAGACGGCGATGCCACGCCTCGCAGGCGTCGAGGACCTCACGCACGACGGGAAACCGTTCGTACAGGGCCGCCGCCGCTCCTGGGCGCAGCGAACCCTGGCCGGTGAACTGGAACACCACCCGGGTGGGCGCGTCCCCCGGCGACACGGGGCCCGCGGCGGTCGCGAGCGGTGCGGGGCCGGAGAGCCAGGCGTCGAGAGCATCGGCCAGCGCGGACGGTGTGCTTGCCCGGACCGCGATCCGGTGCCGGCCGTGCGAGCGCCCGAGGGCGGCGGTCGTGACGAGATCCGCCAAGGGCAGAGCGGTCCGCCTGCGGAGCACGGCGCGCAGCGACCGTACGTTGTCGGCGAGGGCTTCCCGGCTCGTCGCGGAGACCAGAAGCACGTCCGGTGGGGCCGCGGTGGCGGAACGCGGCACGGGTTCGGGGGCTTCCTCGAGGATCAGGTGGACGTTGGTGCCGCCGATCCCGAGCGACGTGACACCCGCCCGCCGGGGGGTGCCGTTCTCGGGCCACGGCTGGAGGGCACGGGGTGCGTAGAACGGGCTGTCCTCCAGCCCGAGCAGCGGACTGGGATCGCTGAAGCCCCCGATCGGCGGGATCACACCGTGTCCGAGCACCAGCAGGGCCTTGACGAGACCGGCCAGTCCGGACGCCACGTCGAGGTGCCCGATGTTGGTCTTGACGGCTCCGAGAGCGCAGTAGCCGGTCCGGTCCGTGTCCTGCCGGTACGCCGCGCCCGCCCCTTCCAGCTCGATGGGATCGCCCTTGAGGGTGCCGGTGCCGTGGGTCTCCAGATACCCGATGGTGTCCGCCCCGACGCCCGCGTGGTCCAGCGCCCGGCGTACGGCTTCCTGCTGGCCCCGCGCACTGGGTGCCGCGAACGCCTGCTTGCCGGCGCCGTCGTTGCAGATGCCCCAGCCACGGATGACGCCGTGCACGGTGTCGCCGTCCGCGAGCGCACGGGTCAGCCGCTTCAGTACGACGGCCACGACACCGGTGCCTCCGACGGTCCCGTTCGCGGCCGCGTCGAACGCCCGGAGCCGGCCGGTCCTGGAGAGGATCGAGCCCTTGACATAGTGGTAGCCGAGGACCTGCGGGACATGGATCGCGCTGGCGCCGGCCAGCGCGATGTCGCATTCGTCCAGCAGCAGGGACTGGGCGGCCAGGTGCACACCCACCAGCGAACTGGAGCAGGCCGTCTGGACGTTGACGGCGGGGCCGGTGAGACCGAGCCGGTAGGCGACCCGGGTCGCATTGAAGTCGGTGTAGTTGCCCACCAGGACCTGCATGCCGGCCAGCCAGTCGGCGATGTCCTCGTTCGGCAGGACGTTGTTGAGCAGATAGGACTGCATGTTGTACAGGTGGTAGCCGGTGCTGGCATAGACCCCGATCCGCTTTCCGTCCCGCTCGTCGGGGTAGCCGGCGTTCTCCAGGGCGTGCTGCGCGCACTCCAGGAACAGGCGGTGCTGGGGGTCGGTCAGGCGGGCCTCGCGGGCGCTCATCCCGAAGTGCCGGGCATCGAACCCGGTGATGTCGTCCAGGACGGCCGAGGCGCCGATGAAGTCGTCGCGCCGGTACAGCTCCTCGGGGACGCCCGCGGCCTTCAGCTCGTCCTTCGTGAAGCGGGTGAAGCGGTCCTCGCCGTTGCGGATGATGCGCCACAGGTCCTCCGGCGTGTCGGCCCCCGGCAGCCGGAAGGACATCCCGACCACGGCGATGCGCGGGTCGTGCCCGCCGCCGCCCATCAGCCGCGCCCTTCGCGCAAGGTGTCGCTGCCGGGCTGTCGCACCCGGTCGGGCCCGGCCGGGGAACGGCGCAGCACGAGCAGCGTCAGCAGGGCGAGGCACAGGACGATGGCGAGGCCGTGCAGGGAGGCGACCACCTGGAACGGGGACAAGGACTCCAGCAGCGATCCGCTGATCAGCATCCCCAGTCCGAACCCGGCGTTCTCGGCCGAGGCGGAGAGCCCGAAGAGGCGTCCGCGCTGCTCGTCGGGGACCGCCTGGAGCCGTGACACGTACACGATCTCGGTGACTCCGTCCGCCGCTCCGGCGACGAGTGCCGTGGCGAGTGTCGGCACGGTGGGCAGCCCGCTGAACACGACGATGAACGCTCCTGACATGACGCAGGCGCCGACCGCGAAGGCCCGCTCGCCCAAGGTGCGCCCGGTCCGGCGGGTGTGCCGGGCCAGCACCTGCTGGGCGATGATGGTGCCGACCGCCCACGTGGCCCAGAACTGGCTGATGAAGGTGGCCGGATGATCGGGGTCCAGCAGGCTGGAGTAGACGGGCAGCGCGACGTTGTGCGAGGAGGATCCCAGCCCGTCGACGGCCCGCACGGCGATCATCGCCACCAGCACCGGCGCGCCGGCCCACAGCAACCGGACGGAATGGTGACCGGCGCTCGGCGTGCCGTCCTCGGCGGCCTCGGGTCCCTCGGTCCGGGCCCTCGTGCGGATCGGCAGCATCAGCAGTACCGACGCGGAGAACAGGAACGTGACCGCGTCCAGGACGAACGCCGCCGTGTACCCGAGCTGCGCCACCACCACACCCGCCGAGGCGAAGCCCGCGATCATGGCGAGGGAACGGCCGGTGACCAGCTGACCGTTGGCGCGGCTCCGGTGCTCGGCCCCCACGATCTCCGGGATGCTGCTGCGCAGAGCGACCTGCGAGAGCGTCGAGCAGCCCCCGGTGACCACGGCCAGGCAGTACAGCAAGGAGATCCGGCCGGCCTCCGGGGCCAGGAGCAGCGCCAGGAGTGCCAGCGCCTGGCCGAGGTCGGCGCCGACGATCAGACGTTTGCGGTCGTACGCCGAGACGAGGCGCCCGCTCACGAACCCCGCCCCCACGCTCGTCCCCAGCCGTACCGCCATGAAGAGCCCTGCGGCCAGGGCGCTCCCGGTGACGTCGTAGACGAAGACGTTCAGCGCGACCATGTTCAGATAACTGCCGTAAGCGGAAACGCCGTTACCGAGAACGAGCAGCCGGAAATGCTTCATGCACACCCTTTCGGAACCACGAGGGGAGTTGGCGCCGATCGCCCGCTGCCCCGGCCTCATGTGCTGGACCGGTCCCCCAACACCCCACCCCCTCAAGGAGTTCACTGGTTCGCCACATGTACCTGCCAATTCCGTCAAGCCTTGCCCGTCTGTCACAGGCTTCACACCGAGCCGCTGACATTTCCGGGTGAAGAACGGTGGGAGCGGGTGCCGATGTCCGGCAGCGCTCGCCGGGGCGCGCGATGTCCACCTGCGGAAGGCGTCGGGTCGAGGAGGCTCGGAGGCCGGCTCCGGGGACGGCGCGGCGCGCCGCTCTGACGGAACTCGGATGAACCGGACGGCGCGTTGACCACGCGGTTGGTCACGCGTTGGCCACGTGAGTGGTCTGCTCACGTCAAGAGCGCGCGTCGGGAGGGGTGGGGAAAACGAGGACGACCGGGGCCGCCACCCCCCACAGGAGAGGCCCCGGTCGTCTTCCGCGGGGCCGTAGGACGACCCCGTACTCCATTCAGCGCCGTCGCTGCGTTTTCTGTCACACCACCAGGAGTCCGGGGAATGTTGCGGGTTGTACAAGACATGGACGCGACCCCCGCCGAGGACGTAGCGTGCGGAGTCGCGCAGGGTGGCGCGGCAGTGATGACCAGCTGCGATTCGGGACAGCAGGGCAGGTTGAGGGAGTGCTGGGGGACGACGCGGAGCTCACTGCCGCGGTACTCGCGGCACAGGACGGGGACGAGGACGCCTTCCGTACTGTGTACCGCGCTGTGCAGCCGCGGCTGCTGGGCTACATACGGACACTGGTGGGGGAGCCGGACGCCGAGGACGTGGCGTCCGAGTCCTGGCTGCAGATAGCGCGCGACCTCGACCGGTTCAGCGGCGACGCCGACCGCTTCCGCGGCTGGGCGGCGCGCATAGCCCGCAACCGCGCGCTGGACCATCTGCGGATGCGCGGCAGGCGCCCCGCGGTCGGCGGCGACGAGTCGGAGCTGTCCGAGCGGCCGGCCGAGTCCGACACCGCCGGCGAGGCGATGGAGGCCCTGGCCACCGGCCGCACGATGTCGCTCATCGCCCAGCTGCCGCAGGACCAGGCCGAGGCCGTGGTGCTGCGGGTGGTCGTGGGCCTGGACGCGAAGAGCGCCGCGCAGACGCTGGGCAAGCGTCCGGGGGCGGTACGCACCGCGGCGCACCGGGGACTGAAGCGGCTGGCCGAGCTGTTGCGCACGGACGCCGACAGCACCGACAGCACCGACTCCCACCCCGGCGGAACGGACACCGACGACTCCGACGACGCCGCTCCCGCGGGGGATCCGGCGGACCCGTCCGGCCCGCACCGGAGCGCGGCGGGCCGGACGGCGGAACTCGACGCGGTGCCCGCCCAGCGCCCCGCCCGCAACGGTCTGGCGGCGCCGGCGGGTGTGACGCATTCGCGTCCGTGGACGCAGAAGGACATGTGATGGCCGACGAGCGGTACGAATGGCTTGACAAGGACGCCGCGGAGAGATTGCTCCGCGGCGAGCCGGTCGATCCCGTCGACGGTCAATCGTGTACGGACGCCGAGAGGCTCGTCGCCGCGCTGGACGCAGCCGCACGGACCGCCCGCCCGGCCACCGGTGAACTGCCCGGCGAGGCCGCGGCGCTGGCCGCCTTCCGCACGGCCGGCCACTCCGCGCGTGCGAGGACCCGGGCGAACGCGCAGCCGAGGGGCGCCACCGGGAATGCGGGCCGGCCGGCGGGTGCCGAGATGCTCGAACCGGTACGCATCGGGGCCACGCTCGTCGGCTCCGTCCCGTCCGGGGACTCCCGCCGTATCCGCTCCTCGCGCTGGAGCCGGCCCGTCCGCTTCGGTCTGGTCGCCTCCCTCGCGGGCTGTGCGCTCGGCGGGGTGGCCGTGGCGGCGGGGACCGGGATGCTTCCCGGCCCGTTCGGCGGGCACGCACCCCTGCCGGCCACCTCCGTCTCGGCAGCGGCGACACCCGAGGAGCTCGGTTCGGGGCTCACAGAGGAGGAGACCCCGCAGCCACCGCCGTCCTCCTCCCCGAGAGCGGACACCTCCACGCCCCCCGCGGCCCCCTCCACCCCGGCCGGTGACCCGGATCCCGGCGGATCGGGCCGGGCGAAGGAGCACAAGGGCGGCGACGACCGGAAGCCCGGCGGCGCCGCGACCGGCTCCACGGCCGGCCCCCGGAACGGCGATCTGCCCGAGAGCTCCGGGAAAACCGGCTCCGGCGAGTGGTACGCCAAGGCGCTCAAGGCCTGCCGCGACTACCGCGACGGCAAGCTGGACGACAAGCGCAGACGCAAGCTCGAAGAACTGGCGAAGGGTGCCCGCAATCTGGACCGGTTCTGCGACCGGGTGATCGCGAGATCCGGCCAGGGCCAGAACAACCAGGGCGACGACGGCGACGGCGACGAGCAGGGCAACGACGGTCCGAACTGGAACAGCGGCAGCAGCTCGAACTGGAACAGCGGCAGCGGCTTCGGCTCCGGCATGCCCTCGTCGATCCGGTTCGCCAACGGTGTGCGGCCGCCGCAGACCCCGGTCTCCCTGACGCCCTCGGCCCGGACCACCGGCTGAGCGGAACCGTACGCGGCAGGCCTTTTCGAGCCCTCCACCGCCAGGTGTGACGTTTTTCGAGGCCGTGACGCAGTACTGAGTGAGCCGACTGGTCATCGGCAGCGCACAGAGCCGGGGTTCCCCCCGTACCTACGGCTCAGCGCACATGGCGCGGGCGGGACACGTTCCCCCGGTCCCGTCCGCGCCCCTTCTCCTCCTCTTCCCGCCGGTCGGCCCTATCCGTAGACCACGACCTTGTCGCCGTTCTTCACCTGGGCGAAGAGCGAGGCGATCTTTCCCTCGTCCCGGACGTTGACACAGCCGTGCGAGGCCCCGTTGTAGCCGCGGGCCGCGAAGTCCGCCGAGTAGTGCACCGCCTGGCCGCCGCTGAAGAACATCGCGTACGGCATGGCCGTGTGGTAGATCGTCGACACGTGGTGGCGGGACTTCCAGTAGACGGAGAAGGTGCCCTCGCGCGTCGGCGTGTACTGGGAGCCGAAGCGGACGTCCATCGACGACACGACGCGGCCGTCGATCATCCATGACAGCGTCCGGCTGTTCTTGCTGATGCACAGGACCCGGCCGGTCATGCAGCGCTTGTCCGGCTTGGCGGCCGGCTTGGTGGTCGGCTTGGTGGTCGGCGGATTCAGCTCGGCGGCCGTCGGCTCGTGCGTCATGCCGAGCAGCTTCTGCCAGGTGAGGGTGTCCGTCCTGCCCGTACGGGAGAGGCCGCGCTTGCCCTGGAAGGACTGGACCGCGGCGACCGTGACGGAGCCGTAGTAGCCGGTGGGGCTGCGGTCGAAGTGGCCGATCTGCCGCAGCCGGGCCTGGAGTTCCCGCACCTGCTTGCTCTCGGAACCGCTCGCCATCAGCGTCGTGCCCTGCGGGTCGGGCTTCGGCGTGGGCGACGCGGTGGCCTTCGGCGAGGACGCGGCGGGCGTCGGCGGCCGGGAGGCGGGCTTGTCGTCGTCGGTGGTCGTGGCCGTGGCCCTCGGCGGTGCCGACGGGGCCGCCGGTGCGCTGCCGGTGGCCTGTGCCTTGCAGCCGGCCGCCGCGGTGACGGTGAGGACGGCGAGCACCGCCGCGGCCCCCGTCCGGCCCCGCCTGCCGGTCCGCGCCGTGCCCCGTGTCTCGGTGCGCGACGTGCTCCTGGTGGTGCTGTCCATCATCTCGGCCCCCTGTGTGTCCGGTGTCCCCTTGGACGGATTCCCGCTCTGCCCGGTTGCCAAAGCCCGCGCATGATGGGGAGTGCGGCGGCGAGGGCCGTGGGGGAGGGCTGTGAGCAAGGTCCCAGCCCCTGCCCCTCCAACGGTCTCGCGCCCGCCGCTACAGTCCGTCGCGGGAACCGTGGTTACCAGCAAGTAGCTTTACTGAGCAGCTTCAGCGGGAGGCACAGCAGATGACGCGCGAGTCGGAGTCGGGACTGCCCATCGAACCGGTCTACGGGCCGGACGCACTCGACGGCTGGAACCCCGGCGAAAAGCTGGGAGAGCCGGGTGCCTACCCCTTCACACGCGGTGTCTACCCCTCGATGTATACCGGCCGGCCGTGGACGATGCGCCAGTACGCCGGTTTCGGTACGGCCACGGAATCCAATGCCCGGTACCAGCAGCTGATCGCCAACGGGACGACGGGCCTGTCCGTCGCCTTCGACCTGCCCACCCAGATGGGCCACGACTCCGACGCGCCGATCGCGTCCGGCGAGGTCGGCAAGGTCGGGGTCGCGATCGACTCGATCGACGACATGCGGGTCCTGTTCGACGGGATCCCGCTGGACAAGGTCTCCACGTCCATGACGATCAACGCCCCGGCGGCGCTGCTCCTGCTGCTGTACCAACTGGTCGGCGAGGAGCAGGGGGTCCCGGCGGACAGGCTCACCGGCACCATCCAGAACGATGTGCTCAAGGAGTACATCGCGCGCGGCACGTACATCTTCCCGCCGGCGCCCTCGCTGCGGCTGATCGCCGACATCTTCAAGTACTGCCGGGCCGAGATCCCGAAGTGGAACACCATCTCGATCTCCGGGTACCACATGGCCGAGGCCGGGGCCTCGCCCGCGCAGGAGATCGCGTTCACCCTCGCCGACGGCATCGAGTACGTCCGTACCGCCGTCGCGGCCGGCATGGACGTCGACGACTTCGCGCCCCGTCTCTCCTTCTTCTTCGTCGCCCGCACGACGATCCTCGAAGAGGTCGCCAAGTTCCGTGCGGCCCGCCGGATCTGGGCCCGGGTGATGAGAGAGGAGTTCGGCGCGAAGAACCCCAAGTCGCTGATGCTGCGCTTCCACACCCAGACCGCGGGCGTCCAGCTCACCGCCCAGCAGCCCGAGGTCAATCTGGTGCGCGTCGCCGTGCAGGGCCTGGCCGCGGTCCTCGGCGGCACGCAGTCGCTGCACACCAACTCCTTCGACGAGGCCATCGCCCTCCCCACCGACAAGTCCGCCCGCCTGGCCCTGCGCACCCAGCAGGTCCTGGCGTACGAGACGGACGTCACCGCGACCGTCGACCCGTTCGCCGGTTCGTACGTCGTCGAGAGGATGACCGACGACGTCGAGACCGCGGCCCTGGAGCTGATGGCCAGGATCGAGGACATGGGCGGCGCGGTCAGCGCGATCGAGCGCGGCTTCCAGAAGGGCGAGATCGAGCGCTCCGCGTACCGCATCGCCCTGGAGACCGACAGCGCGGAGCGCGTCGTGGTCGGTGTGAACCGCTTCCAGCTCGACGAAGAAGAGCCGTACGAGCCGCTCCGCGTCGACCCCGCGATCGAGGCCGAGCAGGCGGCCCGCCTGGCGAAGCTCCGCGCCGGACGCGACCAGGACGCGGTGGACACGGCGCTGGCCCGGCTGCGGAAGGCCGCCGAGGGCACGGACAACGTCCTCTACCCGATGAAGGACGCGCTCAGGGCGCGGGCGACGGTGGGCGAGGTGTGCGACGCGCTGCGCGAGGTGTGGGGGAGGCATGTGCCGTCGGACGCGTTCTGAGGCGCTGGGTACCCGCACGGGTGATCTCTCGCTGAATGTCCGTGTACCTGGATAAGCTCATGAACAGTGGTCCCCGAAAGGAGGATGCCGTGGCCGTCATACAGCACGAGGAGCAGGTGCGCGTGCAGGAACAGCCGGAGCTGACGCTCGGCGAGGCAGCCGACCAGCTCGCACGCTCGCTGCCTGGGCATCGCGTGGAGATTCTCCAGGGGAGGCTCACTGTGACACCACCGGCGGACGTATCGCACGCTCTGGCTCTGTCTTGGCTCGGTGAGGAGTTCGGTGCGCGGGCGCGCACCGTGGGGCTCAGACTCGTCCAGGGGGTCGGGTTGTGGTTGCCCTCCGGGCCGGAGGACTACGCGATTCCCGACCTGTCGGTCGTCGAGGCCGACATCAAGGACGCCCATGTCATGAAGAACTGCTACGCCGCTCACGTCTTCCGCATGGTCGTGGAGGTGACCTCGACCAACTGGGCGGACGACCTCGGCCCCAAGGTCGAGGACTACGCCCAGGCGGGCATTCCGGTCTACGTCGTGGCCGACCGCAAGCACGACCTGGTGCTCCTCTGCAGCGATCCCCGGGGCGGCGAGTACAAGAACAAGGCGCACCACAAGCGCGGGACCTCGTTCACCGTGCCGGACGTGGTCGGCGTCGAGATGGAGCTCTCCGTCGACCGCCTCCTCGACGGCGACGAGGACTGACCCCGCGCCTTCCCGAAACCCGCTGGACGGAGTGTCGTACTCGCGTGCGACACTCCGTTTCATGCTGGGTGTCACCGATCTTCCGACCTATCTCGCCGGCCTGGTGCTGATCGTCCTGCTGCCGGGACCGAATTCGCTGTACGTGCTCTCCGTCGCCGCCCGGCGCGGGGTGCGGACCGGGTATGTGGCGGCGGCCGGGGTGTGGACCGGGGACACCGTCCTGATGACCTTGTCCGCGCTGGGGGCCTCGTCGCTGCTGCAGACGACGCCGGTGCTCTTCGCCGTCGTCAAGTTCGCCGGTGTGGGCTATCTGACCTGGCTGGCGATCGGCATGCTGCGGGCCGCGGTGACCATGTGGCGCGAGCGGCACCGGCGGATGGCCGAGCTGACCGAGGAGGACGCCGGGCCCGCGGTCGCGGCGGCGATGGAGCGGCCCTACCGGCGGGCGCTGGTGGTCAGCCTCTTCAACCCGAAGGCGATTCTGTTTCTGATTTCGTTCTTCGTGCAGTTCGTCGACCCCGCCTACGCCTATCCGGCGCTGTCCTTCCTGGTGCTGGGCACCCTGCTGCAGATCGCCAGCTTCCTCTATCTGTCGATGCTGATATTCGGCGGCACCCGGCTGTCCGCCACGTTCCGCCGCCGCAAGCGGCTGTCGGCGGGGGCCACCTCGGCGGCCGGTCTGCTCTTCCTCGGGTTCGCGGCGAAGCTCTCGCTCAGCAGCGTCTGACCGTCGCGCCGAGCAGCGCATCGGCCCGGGGGCGGTGGCAGTTCTCCGTACCGAAAGGGCGAGTTCATCCGGCGGCCGCTCAGGTTTCTTAGCGTGTCGCGGAACCGATCACGCGCGCCGAGCATCCGCCCCTCGACGGAGCGGGGCCCCGTGCGCGCTCAGGTGACCGCACATCCGGATACGCCCCCTCCCCCCACGGGCACCAGACGCTTGGAGCGCCATGAGAGAAGCCCGCACCCGTTGGCCACGGCAACGTGACGCGGCCCCGCCCGGGAGCGCCGCCTCGCAGCCCGCCGCCGTCACCCCGACCGACGTGGACGTGTGCCTGCGGGCTTGTGCCGCGCACAGCACCAAGCTGGTGGCGGGGCTCGACCGGCGGCGTACGGCACTCGCGGAGGCGCTGCGCCACCTGCTGGCCGTGCACGCCGCGGCGCAGCCCGCGGGACCCGCGCCCGCCGGGTCCTCGATCCCGCTGATGCGGCGCGCCGGCAAGGCGGGAGCGGCCTCCGCCGCGCCCCTCGCCGACGAGCTGCTCGACCCGCTGCTCGCGGTCGGCAACAAGGCGCTGGACTGCGGTTACGAGGACGAGCTGAAGCTCGCGATGCTCATCGGGGACACCGTGCTGACCCAGCGCAAGGGCTCCCGGGCCGGCTGGCGGCTGCGGGCCAGGACGCTGGAGGCGATGGGTGCGGAGACCGCGGCCATCGAGGCGTACGAGCGCTACCTCTCGTTCACCGAGGACGACGGCTTCGGCATCGCGGCCAAGGTCGTCGGGCTGCGGGCGGGCGCGCGGCTCCAGGACGCGCTGTTGCGGAGGCTGGAGCGGGACTGCCCGGCCGCCGCCGAGTACGCCGCCCGCCCCGTCACCGAGTCCTGGGCCGAGGGCCTGGCCCTCCAGGCGCGCGGCGACCGGGACCGGGCGGAGCCCCGGCTGGTCGGCGCCCTGCTCGCCCAGGAGCGCACCGGAGCCCCGGTGACGGAGCTCCAGGAGGCCACCTCCCAGTACCTCGGGCTGGCCATGGAGGCGGCCGGGACGGACCCCGTCGCCGTGGCCCGGCTCACCGAGATCGTCGGCCTCTACGCCGAACAGCGCAGGAGCCGGATGCGCGGCCCGGTCGAGGACCCCACCTTCGGCGGCGTCGAGTGGACCACGGTCGGCGAGTTCCGCAACCGGATCGCGGGCCGGTCGATCTGCCTCATCGCCAACTCCCAGCGCGTCGGCAGCAGTTCGATGGGCGCCGAGATCGACGGCTACGACCTGGTCGTCCGCTTCAACTCGTACCGGATCGACCCGGCGGCGACCGGACGGCGCACCGACATCCACGCCACCATCCACAAGCACGGCTTCAACTGGGACCAGAAGGTGCACACCCGGCTGGTCTTCGGCGGGGTCTCCGGCGACTGGAAGCACTCCCTTCGCAACCGCCTCGTCCCGGGCGCCCAGCAGTACCTGGGCGACGAGTCGCTGCGCTGGCCGCTGCGCGACATCGGGCGCGTCGGTGCCGACGTCTGGCCGGCCATCCCCACCACCGGGTTCAACATGCTGTGGCTCCTGGACCACCTGGACGTCAGCAGCCGGATCGACCTGATCGGCTTCGACTTCTACGAGAGCGGCGCCTACCGCCTGCCCGGCGCGATGCGGATGCCCATCACCTCCGTGCACGAGTACACCAGCGAAAAGGCGTGGGTCATGGAACGCGCCCAGAGCGTCACCGACATGAGGATCCGACTGCGATGACGACGACCGCCACGACCCCGTCCGCCACGGGCCTCCCCGCCACGGGCCTCCCCGCCACGGACCTCCCCGACCCGGTCCTCCCCGCCACGGGCCTTCCCGTCTCGCCCGCGCCCGCGAATTCACTCACCGGCAAGCGCCGGGTCGCCTTCGCGAGCTTCGTCGACGAGAACTACCTGCCCGGTTTCCTCGCCCTGCTGCGCAGCCTGGCCCTCTCCAACCCGAACGTCTGCGAGGACTTCCTCGTCCTGCACGACGGACTGCGCCCCGCGTCCGTCGCGCAGATCCGGGCGCTGCACCCGCGCGTCGACTTCCGCCGGGTCGACGCCGAGCACTACGACTCGTACGCCAAGGGCGACCAGGACAACTACCTGGTTCGCAAGGCCTACTTCATCCTCGACATCTTCCGGGTCCGCGACTACGACACCGTGATCACCCTGGACACCGACATGGTCGTCCTCGACGATCTGGGTGAACTGCTCGCGCTGCGCGACGGACTGGCCGCCGTACCGCAGTTCTTCTACGGGCAGCACAAGCTCAACAGCGGGCTCCTGGTCATCCAGCGCGAGTATCTGAGCGACGCGTTCTGCGCGAGGATCGACGAGGTCGGCCGGGCCGGCACGTACGAACTCGACAAGCACGACCAGGGCATCCTCAACGCCGTGCTCGACGGCGACTTCGTCCAGCTCGACGCCCGCTACAACTTCGTCAAGCGGCGGCTCTCCGGCGACCTCCCGGTCCCCGGCTCCACCGCGATCCTGCACTTCACCGGGCGGCACAAGCCCTGGCAGGGCGGCGAGGCCGGCTACCGCGAGGCCGAGAACCGCTGGCACGAATTCGAGCTGTCCGACGCCGAGTTCCACTCCGCGTACGTGGCGCTGCCCGGCGCCAAGCACCACGACCTGCTGGTCCACTACGGCACCCCGCACGTGCTGCGCACCGGGTCCCCGGAGGCCGCCCGCAAGGTCGCCGCCGCCCACATCGCGGCCGGCGAGTACCAGGAGGCGGCCGATCTGCTGGGCCGGGTCCGGATCCCCGTCGACGAGTCCTGGCCGCACGAGGTGCTCGGCCACGCCCTGATGAGCGTCTCCCGCTACGAGGAGGCCCGCGCCCGGCTGCTGCTCGCCACCGCCTCGCCCAACCGGGCCGCGACCGCCTTCGCCCGCCTCGCCCAGATCTCCTGGATCCACGGCGACGACGACGAGGCGGCCGAGTACGCCCTGAAGGGCCTCGCGGTCGACCCCACCCACCGCGCCAACCGGCTGATGCACAAGCGCACCACGGACCTGACCGCCCCCGTGGAGGGCCCCGCCTCCGGCCAGCTCGCCCACGTCGCCTTCTACATGGAGCGCCAGGGCAACGCCGGGGACAAGCTGCTGCCCGAGAGCGTACGGCTGGCCTTCGGCCGGGACACCGGACCGCGGCGGTGGCACTCCATCCACGCCCACCGGCTCTTCGACGAGGCCGCGCTGGAACGGGTCAACGAGCGCCGGGGCCTGGTCATCGGCGGCGGCGGCCTCTTCATCCCGGACACCGCGCCCAACGGCAACAGCGGCTGGCAGTGGAACGTCCCGGACGAGCTGCTCGACCGGATCGACGTCCCCGTCATGGTGTACGCGGTCGGCTTCAACGCCTTCGACGGCCAGGCGTACGGGCACGGGCGGGGCCGGTTCCTCTCCAGCCTGCGCAGGCTGGTCGAACGGGCCTCGTTCTTCGGGCTGCGCAACCACGGCTCCATCGAGAAGGTCCGGGACCTGCTGCCCGCCTCGCTCCACGACAAGGTGCGCTTCCAGCCCTGCCCGACCACGGTCACCCGGCAGCTGGTGGACGGCTGGACGGACCCGGAGCGGCGCGAGGACACCGTGCTGATCAACGCCGCGTACGACCGTTCCGGGCTCCGCTTCGGGCACGACTACGGGCACTTCCTGGGCGAGATGGCGACCGCGGTGCGGGAGCTCGGCAAGCGGGCCGAGGTCCGGTGCGTCGCCCACTCGCTGGACGACGAGCGGATCGCCTTCGACCTGCGGCGCGAACACGGGATCGCGCTGCCGGTGATCCCGATGTACGACTTCGGCAACGACGAGATCCGGGACACCTACGCCCGCACCAAGCTGGTCATCGGGATGCGCGGGCACGCGGGGATGATCCCGTTCGGCTGCGGTACGCCGATCATCAGCCTGATCTCGCACCCGAAGATGGCGTACTTCCTGGCCGACATCGACCGTCCGGAGTGGGGCATCTCGGTCCACGACCGGCACCTCGGGGCCCGGCTCACCGAGCGGGCGGCCGGGCTGCTCGACGACCACGCGGCCACGGTCGCCGATGTGCACGGCCGGCAGCGGGAACTCTGGAAGGTCACCGAGGCCAACGCGGCGGACCTGAGGGTGATCCAGGGCGGCGTGCCCGTCTGACGGCGCCGGGAGCGGGGCGGGGCGCCGTACCGGGCCCGGCCCCGCCCCCGACGCCGAATCCGGCCCCGCCCGCGCCCCCGATGCCTACTGCCGTACCACCCGGCGCCGCACCGACCGTGCCACCCGGCGCACCACCGCGTTGCGCGGCAGGAACGCGAGCTGCGCCGGCACCGCCCCCGGCAGCGCCAGCGAGGTCAGCCGCCTGCGCTTGAAATAGCGCCATGTGGTGGTGTCCAGGTGTGCGGCCAGATACCGCTCGGCGGCGGGCCGCAGCTCCGGGTAGATCCTCGGCTGCATCGCGAACCCGACCGCGGTGACCAGCCCGGTCAGCTCCGCCGGATCCACCGGCTCCGCGCCCAGCGCCGTCCCGGCCCGCTCGACGGCCGCCCGGTCCGTCACCTCCGGCACCAGCGCGTCCACGAGCGTGACCGGGACGCGGTTGCTGTTCTCGTACGGGGCGAGCCGGTCCAGCAGCACCTCGGTACCGACCCGGGCCACCGGCAGCCCGTAGAACTGAGAGGCGGTGAGCAGCGCCGTCGAGAAGCAGCCGACGACCAGCGCGGGCCGCATCCGCTGGTAGAGCACCTCGGCGAGGACCGGTGCGGTGAGCACCCCCTCGTCCAGCACCGTCAGCTCGGCACCGAGCCTCCCGGCCTCCTCGCCCATCGCCCTCGACCACTGCGCCGGGGCCGTGGGATGCGGTTTGAAGACGATCCGGGTGTGGCCGAGCGCGACCGCGCCGCGCATCATCCGCAGATGCAGATTCTCCTCCTCGGCCGCGCTGATCAGCCCGAGCGCCGAGAGGTACTGGCCGAGCAGCAGCGCGGGCGCCTCCACGGCCGGCACGCCGTCCTGGGCCGCGGGCGCGTCCGCCAGCTCACCGAGCACCTTCAGGAACACCTCGGTCGGCACGATCTGCGGCGCCACCCCGAACTCCGTGAGCAGCAGCGGCTTCAGCCCCGGTACCAGGTCGAGGTGGAGCAGCCGGCGCACCCGCGTACCGACCAGCGGGTCGATCTTGTTGCGGGTGGGGCCGTAGCTCATCAGCCCGTCCGCGTACACATCGACCGGCGCGCCGGTGAAGATCTGCGCGACGGCCAGCGCGGGGTTGACCTGGATCGATTCGACCGCGAGCTCGATGTCGTCGTCGCCGAGCCCCCAGGCCAGGCGCAGATGCCGCTCCCACAGGGGTACGTCGTCGGGGCGCGGTGCCCAGCCGCCCGGGTGGAAGGGGGCGATCGTCGTGTTCCACGACACCACGTCGTCGAACCGGCCGCGCAGCGCGTCGAACCCGGGCATCGCGTCGAGGGAGGCCGTCGTCTCCGGCACCGCCGCGTTGTTCGAGACGAGCAGGATGCGGCGGTCCGCGTCCGGGAAGCAGCCCGCGTCGAGCGCGGCGGCGAGGGTGGCGGTGCCGTAGAGCGTGGAGGCGAGGAAGATCTGCGTGGTGCGGGACCGGGCGGTGTTCACGCGGCGGCCACCTCCTTGGTGCCCGTGGCCGGGCGGCGGCGCAGCCGGCGCAGCAGGGTGGCGCGCTGCACGTCCATCGAGTCGAGGGCGTCGTCGAGCACCTGCTGCGGCATTCGCTTGAGCGCGGCTCCACTCATGGACTTCAGTGTGCGGGCCACGGCGGGTTCGAACCTTTCGATCGAGCTCATGTGGTGGAAAATGATCGCGCAATAGGTACGGACCGCTTTCGGCAGCAGTACCTGCGCGTCACGATCTTCTTCGGTTTCCCGAATGACCTGGTCGAACGAGCGAATGAAATCGAGCTGACGTACGTCGCCGATCTGCGTGAGCGAAGAGGCGACCCCGCGCCGGTAGAAAATGCCGAGAAGCCCCAGCACCGCGAAGGAATCGGCCTCGCGATGCAGCCGCCAGATCCACGGGCGGTCCTCCGCGGTGCGCAGCCCGTCCGTGAAATGCAGCAGCCCGCGGTCCAGCAGCCGCCGGTGGTACAGCCCGGCCCAGGCGTACGGATAGTCGACCGAGGTGGACCGCCCGGCGGGCAGGATCGCGTCCCGCGGGTCCAGCACCTCGCCGCGCCGGCCGTGCGGGACGCGGTGCACGCTGCGGTTCCTGCCCTCGACCTGGACATGGTCGGTACGGACGAAGTCGCAGCCCAACTCCTCAGTCCTGGCGAGGAGTTCGGCGTAGAACCCGGGGGCTAGCCAGTCGTCCCCGTCGAGGAACGCGAGGTACTCGCCGCGCGCGGCGTCCAGGCCGGTGTTACGGGCGGTGGCCAGTCCGCCGTTCTGCTTGTGTCTGCGTACGACCACCCCCGGAATCTCGTCCTCGGCGCGGCGCAGTATGTCCGCGGTCCCGTCGGTCGAACAGTCGTCGACGAGGATGAATTCGAAGTCCTCGCGGGCGTTGGCCCGCAGGCTTCTCAAGGTGTCGGGGGCGTATGTCTGCACGTTGTAGAACGGCACGATGACCGAGAGCTTAACCACCCGTCTCACGCTAGGCGTGAGCCCGTCATTTGCCTTGGCCCCGGAAGGGACGGCGGGTGAACGGCGAATGTCGGAATGATGAACCGGGTCGAATCGTGGGCGATTGCGTCCCCTTTGTGAAGGCGATTCGCCAAGCGTCGGCGGGCTGTTAACCAGCTGTTGCCGTCACGTTGGGCCGCGAATCGGAATGCCTTCCTAAGTTCTGGGACGTGCCCCCACGTACCGAAAAGACGACCGCCCTCCGGGTAGCCGTACTCGCCGACTCCGACACCCGGTGGAAATGGGGCGCGCTCACCGCGCGCCGCCTCACCACCGGTGCGTCCGGGGAGTCGGCGCAGCGCGTCGAGATCAGCGGACTGCTGCTGCGCGGCCGGGCCACCCCGACCCCGCGCCAGCTCGCCG
This sequence comes from Streptomyces sp. NBC_00984, assembly GCF_045162475.1. Classification (NCBI taxonomy): domain Bacteria; kingdom Bacillati; phylum Actinomycetota; class Actinomycetes; order Kitasatosporales; family Streptomycetaceae; genus Streptomyces; species Streptomyces sp. NBC_00984. The sequence goes on along the minus strand of NZ_CP108734.1, from coordinate 3,522,394 downwards.
AGGTCGGCGACGTCGGTATCGAGGCCGGCCGGGTGCGCGAGGTGACGGCCGTCGAATTCCTGCACACCGTGCGCGACGAGGGGTACGACGTCGTCGTCCTCGCCCTGGTCGGCGGAGCCGTCCAGGCGATGCTGCACGGACTCGCCGCACTGCGGCTGCCCGCCAGGCCCGTCGTCGTCACCGGCTACGTCGGCGTCGTCTACGAGAAGCTCGCCGACGGACTGCTGCTGCGGCACGGCGCCGACGTCGTCCTCGCCAACTCCCGCCACGACGCGGAGCGCTTCCGCGCGGTGTACGAGGGAGTGGGCGCCGACGCCTCGGCCGTCACCGAGGCCGCCCTGCCGTTCCTCGGCGGCGAGCCGCACCGCCCGCAGGAGGGCCGCGACACCGTCGTCTTCGCCGCCCAGCCCTCCGTACCGGCCTCCCGCGACGACCGCATGTACCTGCTGCGCAGGCTGGTCGAGCACGCCAGGCTGCACCCGGAGCGCGAGGTGCTGCTGAAGCTGCGCTCCAAGCCCGGCGAGCACACCACGCACATCGAGGAACTCCCGTACCAGCGGCTCGCCGAGAAGCTGCCCGGCGGCCTCCCGCCCAACTTCCGCCTGGTGTACGGGCACATGGGCGAGGTCCTGGACCGCACCGACCTGCTGGTCACGGTCTCCTCGACCGCCGCGCTGGAGTCCCTGCACAGGCGCGTCCCGACCGCGGTCCTCAGCGACCTCGGCGTCCGCGAGGCACTGGGCAACCACCACTTCATCGGCTCCGGCCTGCTCACCTCCTGGGACCACCTGGACGGGGGCTTCCGCCCGGAACCCGACCCGGAGTGGCTGGCCGGCCAGGGCGTCGCCGCCGACGGCACGTACGCCACGGCCTACGACCACGCCCGCGCCCGCGTCGACGCCCTGCTCGCCACCGCCCGGCTGCCCGACCTCGCCCCCTACTACACGCCCGCCACGGCCCCCGGCTATCTCCCCGGCATCCTCGCCCGCCACCACCTCGCTCCCGACGGCCACCCGCTGCCGGGAGCCGAACGGCCCCGCGAGACCGGCGGAGTGCGCGGCGCGGTCCGCGAAGCGGTCCGGGAGGCGGCGCGCGGCGCGTACCGGCAGGGCGTCCAGCGGGTCGCCCCGGTGATCCGACGGATGGGCGAGCTGTGAACACCACTTCAGGAGCAGAGATGACCCCGACCCCCACCGTGCTCGCCGTGATCCCCGCCCGCGGCGGATCCAAGGGCGTACCGGCCAAGAACCTCGCCCAGGTCGGCGGCGTACCGCTGATCGCCCGCGCCGTACGCGCCTGCCTGGCCTCCCGCGAGGTCACGGACGTCGTCGTGACGACCGACGACGCGGCCATCGCGGACGCGGCCCGCGCCGCGGGCGACACGCTGGGCGCCCCCGAGCGGCTGCACATCGTCCAGCGCCCCGCGGCCATCGCCGGGGACAAGTCCAGCAGCGAGGACGCGGTGCTGCACGCCCTGGACGCCTACGAGGCGATGCGCGAGCGGACGGCCGACGTGGTGCTGCTGGTCCAGTGCACCAGCCCCTTCGTCGTACGGGAGGACATCGACGGCGTCGCCGCCGCGGTCGCCCACGACGGCGCCGACACGGCGGTCACGGTCGCCCCCTTCCACGGCTTCCTCTGGCGCGACGGCAGCGCGATCGAGGAGGACAACTACGGCGTCAACCACGACAAGTCCGTCCGGCAGATGCGCCAGGACCGCCCCGAGGACCTCCTCGAAACGGGCACCGCGTACGCCATGAACGCCGAAGGCTTCCGCACCCACCGCCACCGCTTCTTCGGCCACACCGCCCTGGTGCGCACCGACGCCGCGCGGGTCCTGGAGATCGACGACCCGCACGACCTGGCCCGTGCCCGCGCCCTCGCGCCGCTGCTCGACCTCTCGCCGCTGCCCACCCTCGACGACATCGACGCGGTCGTCCTCGACTTCGACGGCACGCAGACCGACGACCGGGTCCTCATCGACGCCGACGGACGCGAGATCGTCGCCGTCCACCGCGGCGACGGCCTCGGCATCGCCGCCCTGCGCAAGGCCGGACTGCCGCTGCTGATCCTCTCCAGCGAGCAGAACCCGGTCGTCGCCGCCCGCGCCCACAAGCTCCGCATCCCGGTCCTGCACGGCATCGACCGCAAGGACCAGGCACTCAAGCAGTGGTGCGACGAACAGTCCATCGCTCCCGAACGCGTCCTCTACGTCGGCAACGACGTCAACGACCTGCCGTGCTTCGCACTCGCCGGCTGGCCCGTCGCCGTCGCCGACGCCCACGACTCGGTACGGGCGGCCGCACGCGCCGTCACGACCACCCCCGGCGGCTTCGGCGCCATCCGCGAGATCGCGGCCTGGCTGCTCGGCCCCACCCTCACGGCCACGCATCCCACCCAGTCCCCCAAGTGATCCCGGGTCCCCCAAACCCGCCACGTCATCCGAGCTAAGGAAACACACCTCATGAGCACCTCCCGTCTGCGCACCCTCGGCACCCGCACCGCCGGCCCCGGCAACCCCGTCTACGTCACGGGCGAGATCGGCATCAACCACAACGGCGACCTCGACAACGCCCTCGCCCTGATCGACGTGGCCGCCGAAGCCGGCTGCGACGCCGTCAAGTTCCAGAAGCGCACCCCGGAGATCTGCACCCCGCGCGACCAGTGGGACATCGAGCGCGACACCCCCTGGGGCCGGATGACGTACATCGACTACCGCCACCGCGTCGAGTTCGGCGAGGCCGAGTACCAGGCCATCTCCGAGCACTGCGCCAAGCGCGGCATCGACTGGTTCGCCTCCCCGTGGGACACCGAGGCCGTCGCCTTCCTGGAGAAGTTCGACGTCCCCGCCCACAAGGTCGCCTCCGCCTCTCTCACCGACGACGAGCTGCTGCGCGCCCTGCGCGCCACCGGCCGCACGGTCATCCTCTCCACCGGCATGTCGACCCCGCGCCAGATCCGCCACGCGGTCGAGGTCCTCGGCTCGGACAACATCCTTCTCTGCCACGCCACTTCGACGTACCCGGCCAAGGCCGAGGAGCTCAACCTGCGGGTCATCAACACCCTTCAGCAGGAGTACCCCAACGTCCCGATCGGCTACAGCGGCCACGAGACCGGCCTCCAGACGACCCTCGCCGCCGTCGCCCTCGGCGCCGCGTTCGTCGAGCGCCACATCACCCTCGACCGCGCCATGTGGGGCTCCGACCAGGCCGCCTCCGTCGAGCCGCAGGGCCTCACCCGCCTCGTCCGTGACATCCGCACCATCGAGGCCTCGCTCGGCGACGGCGTCAAGAAGGTGTACGAGTCCGAGCTCGGCCCGATGAAGAAGCTCCGCCGGGTCGCGGGCGTCGTCGCCGAGAGCACCGAGGCGGCCCCGGCCGCCGAGCCGGTCGCGGTCTGACGGGCCGACCGGTGAACCTCGCCTTCGTCGAGAGCCCGGTCCAGCTCCTGAACGTCCTGGAGTGGGCCTACACAGAGGGAGGCGGCGACCGGGTCCTCACGGACATCACGGTCGTCGTCCTCCCCCCGGTCGACCCGATGTCGCGCGGTCAGCTGCGCCGGATGGCGGAGCTGGCCCGCGACGAGGGCGTCAACGTCCGCTGGCAGGAGGCGCGCGGCGGCGCGGGCGCCCCTCTGAAGAGCCTGCGCGAGCTGTCCGGACTCGTCCGCAGGGCGGAACACGTCGTCATCGGCGACCCGTTCTCCCGGTACGTACAACTCCTGCTCACCATGGTCCGGGCCCGCCGCCTCACCGTGGTCGACGACGGTACGGCCACCATGGAGTTCGTCGCCCAGCTCGCGCGCGGCGAACGTCTGGTGCGCTGGCACCGCAAGGGCAGCTCGGGCCCGCGCGAACTGGTCCTGGCCCCGGTCACGGCCCGCGCCCGCAGCCGCTTCACCCCGTCCGCCGACCGTACGGTCGAGGTCTTCACGGCCATGCCGGTCGAGGCTCCGCCCGGCGTGAGAGTCACCCCCAACACCTTCGCCTGGACCCGCGCCCGGTTCGGCCCGCCGCTGCTCACCAAGGGCGCGGACCTGGTCGGCACGTCGCTGGTCGAGACGGGCGTGGTCGACCGGGACCAGTACCTGGAGGCGGTCGCGTCCCTGTCCCGCACCCACGGCGCGACCCGCTACTTCGCGCACCGCCGCGAGTCCACCGAAAAGCTCCACGCCCTGGAGGCCGCCACCGGCCTGGAGATCGTCCGCCCCGATCTCCCCCTGGAACTCATCGCCCGCCGCGGCCCCATCGGCCGCACGGTCCTCAGCTTCCCCTCCACGGTCGTCCACACCCTGCCCCTCGCCCTGGCCGGCACCGAAGTGAAGGTCGCCGTCTGCGACATCGCCCCGGAATGGCTCCGCGACACGGCGTCCCCCCGCGCCCAGGGCTTCCTGAGCGGCGTCACGGAGACCGCCCGCGACGTACAGCGTCTGGCGCCCTGGCGGGCGACGGCGGTGACGGAGGCGTAGGACGTATCAGGCGAACGTCCCTCGGCCCCGCCCAGCTGCCAGCCCCCGCCCGGAACGCGGAAGGCCCGTGGGTGGGCTCGGCCGCATCCCTGTGACAGCGCTTGCATGTCATATGTCTCGTTCTGCCGAATTGATGCAGAACATTCCTCTGGTTGGGTACGTGGCCTCTGCATAGGATCCTGCCGGATTCCCTTTACTCGGGGAATCTTCATCTTCTCGCGTATGGGGTGGGGATTATGTGGAGACGCTCGTGTCGTCGAAGAGGGGCTGGAGTGGTGGCCGCCGCCACGTTGAGCCTCATTGTGGGAGGAGTGGTGGCACCGCAGGCGACGGCGGTGGGACCGGCCGGTAGCGACGCCGGGGACGGCAAGGGGGCCATCGCTCGGTGGAGTCCGGCGAGGACCCCGTCGAAGCTCTCCGGTTCGAGCCCCGCGACCGGCCTGCCGCAGATGTTCCAGCAGGGCCAGGTGGTCAAGGGGCGCTGGAAGTTCGAGGAGACGACTGCCGGTACACCCGCAAGTACTCCGGACGCCGTAGAGCAGTCCCAGCCGATGAACCTGCACGGGGGAGCACAGCTCGGGCCGGGGACGATCGATGCCAGTGGTCTCCAGCTGAACGGTGTCGACTCCTACGCCGAGCTCCCGGCCATGCCGGTCGACACAAGTTCGAGCTTCACGGTGACCGCATGGGTTCAGGCGTCCGAGTCACCGGACCACCCGATGACCGTGATCAGTGCTGCGGGAAACACGCGCAGCGCCTTCGACCTGCGCTTCCAGCCGGATCCCACTGGTCTCGAAGGATTTGGAAGCTGGGAGTTGACACTGCCCGATGAGGACAGTGCCGGGGCTGTGACCAGGCAGGTCAGCAGTACGGAGTTCTTCGATGTCCGTGACTGGAACCACCTGACGGTGGTCTACGACAGCTTCGCCAAGGAGGCCCGGCTCTACGTCAACGGCATACTCCAGGAATTCAGGTGTGCTGACGACGACGGAGACGGCCAGCCGGACGACAGCGCCTGCCGGGACCAGGTTGCCTGGGTGGGCGATGTGCGGACGTTCAGGGCCGAAGGGGCCGTACAGGTGGGGCGTGCGGTGCCGAACACCGCAGGCGGGTACTTCGCCGGGACGATCGACGACGTCTGGATCTTCCAAGGAGCGTTGAACAGCAGCCAGGTCAGCTATCTCGCCAACACCTGGTTCGACATTCCGACTGAGGTTCCGGCCGGCAGTTGATGTTGCCGAGTGGTGGCGCCGACCGGGCAGCAACCCGGTCGGCGCGGCATGGTCGCGGCCATGAAATCCGAGGACCCGCACACCGTGGGGGTGGCCGCGTGGCTCGCCGCTCAGGCCCATCGGGACAGCGGGCCGGCGCATTTCGACGCGGCCGACGCCGTGACCATGGAAACCCTCGCCCATCTGGAGCCGCTGCTGGCGGACTCCGGCGACGACGTCCTCGCCATCGCCGGTGCCCTTCGCTTCGAGGCGGGTTGCACCGCGGCCCGTCGTGGTGACAGCGGGAGCGCCTGGGGACACTGGGACACAGCCCGCGCCATGTCCGCGCGGCTCCCGGCGGGTTACTACCACCCGGTCACTTCGTTCTGGCGCGCCATCATGGGTGCGCACGCGGTGACCGTGGCCGTGGAACTGCATGCGGGCGGGGAGAGCATGCGGCAGGCCGCCGCCGACATGTCCGCGATCCCCTCCCGGCCCAGGCGCGCCCGGCACCGCATCGAAGAGGTGCGCGGCTACCAACTCGACGGCCAGCCGGAAGCGGCTTCACTACTTCCTCTCCTGTGGCCACCTGTTCCAGGATGCGCGAGAGGTGGGTCTTGGCCTCATGGACGTTGTACTGACGAGCTGCTTCCACGGCTGCCTCGCAGGGACGGACCGACGGGTGGACCAACCGCTGGACCAAGCCTGCCCCCGCGATCCGGAGGCGCGCGCCGATGGTGGCTCTCGCAAGCCCGAGCCGGGCGTCATGGATCACCCTGACCCGTAAGTGGCCCGCGCCCAGGGTTTGTTGGGGGAAGGCCCCGATAGCGGGCAGGGTCGGCCGGGCGCGAGCATCGGCGCATGACAACGATGCAGATGGCGACGGAGCGACAGAGCGGGACAGCCGGTACGGGCCGGGCGACGGTCGGAGCGGCCCTCCTTGTGGGACCGGTCCTGATGGCGGGGTACGGAGCGGTGCGGCTGGCCGGGCGTGCCCTCGGTGATTACGGGCCCGGGGTGTGGTGGTCGCTGGCGCATCTGCTGTTCCTGGCCGGGGTGCTCGCCTTCGTGCCGGTGTTCCTGGGGCTGCGGAGGCTTGCCGGGGAGCGAGGCGGCAGGAGGGTCGCCGTCGACGTGGCCGCCGGGGTCGGGCTGCTCGGTACGGTGGCGGTGGTGGTGCAGGCGGTGATCGACCTGGCGGCCGGGTTCGTCGCGGCGGACAAAGAGGCCATGAGCGAGATCTTCGATCGGGTGCAGGGCGTGCCCGGTGTGATGCCGTTGGTCTACACCGTGGTGCCGATGCTGTTCTGGCTCGGGCTGCTGGCCCTAGTCACCCTGCTCGCGTTCCTCCGCCGTGACCTGGTCCGGGCGTGGGCGCCGGTGCTGGTGCTGGCGGGCACCGTGCTGATGGCCGTGAGCCTGGATCTGCTGCCGGCCGGCGCCCTCTGCCTCGGGGTGGCGCTGATGCCGGTACGCCGGGGGCTCTCCGCCTGACGGCGCCCGATGGCCGACCTGGCCGACCTGGGTGGTCGGAGTGGTCGGGCATGGCGCAAAGGGGGGCGAGTGTACCCACGCCGCCATTACCTCACACGCCACGGCGCAGTCATTTATTCGTCTATGTGGCTGAACTTTTCTTGTTTCATGGTCAGTTGACGGGTGAAGGGCCTTACCCTTCACCAGGTGAACCAGTTGATGTCCCGCGATTCCGATGCCCAGCCGCCCGGCGACGAGGCGCTGCCCGGCACCCTGCCCGAGGCCTTGCGTGCCGAACTGATCGCCTTCCGGCGCGACTTGCACATGCACCCCGAGCTGGGCAACCAGGAGTTCCGTACCACCGCGGCCATCAAGGCCCGGCTGGAGAAGGCCGGACTCGAACCCCGGGTGCTGGACACGGGGACGGGGCTGATCTGTGACGTGGGGAGCCGGGAGGGCGACCAGCGGCCCGTGCTCGCCCTGCGCGCGGACATCGACGCACTGCCCATCCCGGACACCAAGACCGGCGTCCCGTACCGCTCCACCGTCCCCGACCGGGCGCACGCGTGCGGGCACGACATCCACACCACCTCGGTCCTCGGCGCGGGGCTCGTGCTCGCCGATCTCGACCGGCAGGGGCTGCTGCCGAACCCCGTGCGGCTGATCTTCCAGCCGGCCGAGGAGGTGCTGCCCGGCGGGGCGCCCGACACGATCCTGTCCGGGGCGCTGGAAGGCGTCGGGCGGATCATCGGGGTGCACTGCGACCCGAGGGTGGACGTCGGGCGGATCGGGCTGCGGGTGGGGGCGATCACCTCGGCCTGCGACCGGCTGGAGGTGTCGCTCGACGGTCCGGGCGGGCACACCGCCCGGCCGCACCTGACCACCGACCTGGTCACCGCCGCCGCCAAGGTCGCCACCGAGGTGCCCGCGCTGCTGGCCCGGCGGGTGGACGCACGGGCCGGGCTCGCCGTCACCTGGGGGCGGCTGGAGGCCGGCCACGCCTGCAATGTGATCCCGCAGCACGCCGAACTGTCGGGCACCGTCCGCTGCCTGGAGCTGGCCGCCTGGCGGGAGGCCCCCGACCTGGTGCACGCCGCGATCGACGAGGTGGCCGGGATGTATGGCGCCAAGACGGTGATCGACTACGTTCGGGGCGTCCCGCCCGTCGTGAACGACGCCGCCGTGATCGATCTGCTCGCCACGGCGATGACCGCGCGCCGCGGGTCGTATGCGATCGAGGACACCGAACAGAGTCTGGGCGGCGAGGACTTCTCCTGGTACCTGGAACACGTCCCCGGGGCCATGGCCCGGCTCGGCGTCCGCACGCCCGGCGACAGTGCCCGCCTCGACCTGCATCGCGGTGATTTCGACGCCGACGAGGAGGCGATCACGGTCGCCGTCGAGCTGTTCACTGCCTCCGCGTTGCTCGATGGCAACCATCAGTAACCGGACACGTCACCTCTGGTTCGCGACGATCCGATAACGGCTTCCGTACAGGGCTTTATCTGACATCTACGCGCGTTACGATCGCCGCGAAACCAGCGCCGGAAGAGGCGCTTCGGTCAGGTTTGAAGGAGCCTTCCCTTGCGCCGGGTATCCAAGATCACCGCTGCGTGTACCGTCACCGCGGCCCTCGCCCTCACCGCCACCGCGTGCGGCGAGTCGTCCACCGAGAGCTCCGGCTCCGACAAGGGCAAGATGAAGATCGGCATGGCCTACGACGTGGGCGGCCGTGGTGACAACTCGTTCAACGACTCCGCCGCGCGTGGTCTGGACAAGGCCAAGTCCGAGTTCGGTGCCGAGACCAAGGAGCTCACCGCCAAGACCGGTGAGACCCCCGCCGACCGTGAGCAGCGCCTGGAGTCGCTCGCCGAGGGCGGCTACAACCCGGTCGTCGCGGTCGGCTTCGCGTACAAGGACGCGGTCGACAAGATCGCCGCCAAGTACCCGAAGGTGAACTTCGGCCTGGTCGACTCGGTCGCGAGCGCCAAGAACGTCGACAGCATCGTCTTCACCGAGGAGCAGGGCTCCTACCTCGCCGGTGTCGCCGCCGCGCTGAAGTCGAAGGACGGCCAGGTCGGCTTCATCGGCGGTGTGGACCTTCCGCTGATCAAGAAGTTCGCCGCGGGCTTCCAGCAGGGTGTCAAGGACACGAACCCGAAGGCCAAGGTGCAGGTCCAGTACCTGTCCACCGGTTCGGACCTGTCCGGCTTCGGCAGCCCCGACAAGGGCTCGGCCGCCGCCAAGGGCATGCTCGACAAGGGCGCCGACGTCATCTTCGCCGCCGCGGGCGGCTCGGGTGCCGGTTCGATCGAGGCCGTCGCGGGCAAGAAGGGCGCCTGGTCCATCGGCGTCGACTCCGACCAGGCTCTCGACCCGTCCCTGGCGAAGTACAAGGACACGATCATGACCTCCGTCGTCAAGAACGTCGACGGCGGCGTCTACGACCTGGTCAAGTCCGTCAAGGACGGCAAGCCGCTGGCCGGCACGCAGACGTACACCCTGGCCAAGGACGGCGTCAGCCTGACCACCACGGGTGACCACCTGAAGGACATCCAGGCCAAGCTCGACGAGGCGAAGAAGAAGATCGCCGACGGCACCATCAAGGTCAAGACCACGACCTGATCCACCGTCGATCGGGGCCCGGGTGAGCCGCTTCGGCTTCACTCGGGCCCCGATTTCACGTACCGGCCCGGCTGCCTTGCCGTAGCCGTACGCACACGGTCCGCGACCTGTCATCAGGTGGCCAACGATTCGGTGGCGCTACGCGCGTAGCGTCCGCCGGGCGCGATACCTTTCACGCTCCCACCGCCTCCGCCCTCCGCTCCTGCCAAGGAGAGTGCGCCATCAACGCGTCCAGCAGTCCCCATGCCGTGGAGCTCCGCGGCATCACCAAGCGGTTCCCCGGGGTCGTGGCCAACCACGACATCGACATCACCGTGCGCCGTGGCACCGTCCACGCCCTCGTCGGCGAGAACGGCGCCGGCAAGTCCACTCTGATGAAGATCCTGTACGGCATGCAGAAGCCGGACGAGGGCACCATCGCGGTGGACGGCGAGCAGGTCTCGTTCCACAACCCCGGTGATGCCATCGCGCGCGGCATCGGCATGGTGCACCAGCACTTCATGCTCGCCGACTACCTCACCGTCCTGGAGAACGTCGTCCTCGGCTCCGAGAAGCTGTACGGCATCGGCGACCGGGCCCGCGCGAAGATCAAGGAGATCTCCGACTCGTACGGTCTCGGGGTCCGCCCGGACGCCATGGTCGAGGACCTCGGGGTCGCCGACCGGCAGCGCGTGGAGATCCTCAAGGTCCTCTACCGCGGCGCCCGCACCCTGATCCTCGACGAGCCCACCGCCGTCCTCGTACCGCAGGAGGTCGACGCGCTCTTCGACAACCTCCGCGAGCTCAAGGCCGAGGGCCTGACCGTCATCTTCATCTCGCACAAGCTGGGCGAGGTCCTGTCGGTCGCCGACGAGATCACCGTGATCCGGCGCGGTACGACGGTGGGCACCGCCGACCCGAAGCACACCACCACCAAGCAGCTCGCCGAGCTGATGGTCGGCAGTGAGCTTCCGTCGCCGGAGACCCGCGAGTCGACCGTCACCGACGTGCCGATGCTGACCGTCGACGGGTTGCGGCTGAGCGCCACCGACCCGGACGGCGTGGTGCGTTCGGTCCTCGACGGCATCGGCTTCACCATCCACAAGGGCGAGGTCCTCGGGATCGCGGGCGTCGAGGGCAACGGCCAGTCCGAACTGGTCGACGCCATCATGGGCATGCGCCACCTCGACGCCGGAGTGGTCACCCTCGACGGCGACGACATCTCCCGCACGCCGACCCGCAAGCGCCGCGAGGGCGGCATGGGCGTCATCCCCGAGGACCGCCACCGGCACGGACTGCTGCTGGAGGCCCCGCTCTGGGAGAACCGCATCCTCGGCCACGTCACCGAACGCCCCAACAGCAAGGGGGCGTTCCTCGACCTCAAGGGCGCCCGCGCCGACACCGAGCGGATCGTGCGCGAGTACGACGTCCGCACCCCCGGCATCGACGTGACCGCCGCCTCGCTCTCCGGCGGCAACCAGCAGAAGCTGATCGTCGGCCGCGAGATGAGCCACGACCCCAAGCTGCTGATCGCCGCGCACCCGACCCGGGGCGTGGACGTCGGCGCGCAGGCGCAGATCTGGGACCAGATCCGCGAGGCGCGCCGCGAAGGCCTCGCGGTGCTGCTGATCTCCGCCGACCTGGACGAGCTGATCGGGCTCTCCGACACCCTGCGTGTCATGTACCGCGGCCGGCTGGTCGCCGACGCCGACCCGGCGACCATCACCCCGGAGGAGCTCGGCTCGGCGATGACGGGCGCGGCCACCGGCCACCTGGAAGCACCGGACGAGTCACCGGCACCGGACGACTCGCCCGCCGAGAGCGCCGGAAGCGCCGAGAGCGCCGAGAGCGCCGAAGGCGGAAGCGCCGGAAGCACCGACACCGACCCCCGGGACGGGGGAGAGGACCGATGAAGAAGATCGACAAGGAGCGGCTGCTCCTGGGGATCGCGGCCCCCGTACTCGCGATCGTGGTCGCCTTCCTGGTGACCGCACTCGTGCTGGCCGCCACCGGCAAGGAGCCGTTCAGCGCCTTCGGCATCATGTTCGACTACGGGATGAAGTCGGACAGCCAGGTCTACATCCTCAACAAGGCGACGACGTACTACCTCGCGGGTCTCGCGGTGGCCGTCGGCTTCCGGATGAACCTCTTCAACATCGGCGTCGACGGCCAGTACCGCCTCGCCGCCTTCTTCGCCGCCGCGGTCGGCGGCGCGCTGACGCTGCCCGGCGCCCTGCAGATCCCGCTGATCATCCTCACCGCGATGATCGTCGGCGCGATGTGGGCCGGTATCGCCGGTGTCCTCAAGGTCACCCGGGGCGTCAGCGAGGTCGTCTCGACGATCATGCTGAACGCCATCGCGACCGCGGTCATCGGCTACCTCCTCCAGCAGGGCCGCCTCGGCCACCTGGACGAGGCCGGCACGAAGATCTCCACCAAGCCGCTCCCGGAGTCCTCGCACTTCTTCGAGTTCCCGACCACCCCGTCGCCCGTCTGGGGCTTCATCGTGGTCGCGGTCGTCGCGGGCGTCGCCTACTGGTTCACGCTCTCGCGCACCCGCTTCGGCTTCGACCTGCGCACCGTCGGCCAGTCCGGCTCCGCCGCCGAGGCCAGTGGCGTCGACGTCAAGAAGATGGTCATCACCTCGATGCTGATCTCCGGCGCCGTCGCCGGTCTGATCGGTATGCCGACCCTCCTCAACGACAGCTACGAGTACAGCGGCGACTTCCCGGTCGGCATCGGTTTCACCGGCATCGCCATCGCCCTCCTCGGCCGCAACCACCCCGTCGGCATCGCGCTCGGCGCGCTGCTCTGGGGCTTCCTGGAGCGCGGCACCGGCAAGCTCGAATTCGAGGGCTACGACAAGGAGATCGTCGGCGTGATCCAGGGCGTCATCGTCCTGTGCGTCGTCATCGCCTACGAAGTCGTCCGCCGCTACGGACTCAAGCGCCAGCAGAGCAAGGTCGGCGCGGAACTCGCCGCACAGGCCGCCCGTAACAACGACCAGCAGGAGGTGTCGGCGTGAGCGCCACGGCGACTTCCACCCCGCCCCCCGCGGCCCCCAAGGTCTCCGGCGGCAAGGGCGGCCGCACCCGCCTCTCCTTCCCCGTCGTCCTGCTGATCATCGCGGGCGTCCTGCTCGTGCTGTCCGCGGTGCGCGCCATCACCGGCGCGCAGGACGTCACCTCGGCGGGACAGATCAGCGCGGCGCTCGCGATGGCCGTGCCGATCGGCCTCGCCGGTCTCGGCGGCCTCTGGGCCGAGCGGGCCGGTGTGGTCAACATCGGCCTCGAAGGCATGATGATCCTGGGCACCTTCTTCGGCGCCTGGGCCGGCTGGCAGACCAACCCGTGGCTCGGCGTGCTGGCCGGGGTCGTCGGCGGCATGCTCGGCGGACTGCTGCACGCGGTCGCGACCGTCACCTTCGGCGTCGACCACATCATCTCCGGTATCGCCATCAACATCCTGGCGCTCGGCTTCACCACCTACTTCGCCAAGCTCTGGTTCAACTCGGGCGAGGCGGCGGCCAAGGGCGGCAGCCCGAAGCAGTCCCCACCGGCCGACGACATCACCTCGGTGACGATCCCGGGCCTGTCCGACTGGCTGCACTCCATCGAGAAGCACCACTGGTTCTTCGTCTCCGACCTGGCCGGTGTGCTCGGCGGCCTGGTCACCAATGTGTCGCTGCTGACGATCCTGGCCATCGTCCTGTTCGTCCTCACGTTCTTCGTGCTGTGGAAGACCTCGTTCGGGCTGCGGCTGCGCTCCTGCGGCGAGAACCCCGTCGCCGCCGAGTCGCTCGGCGTGAACGTCTACACGTACAAGTACATCGCGGTGATCATCTCCGGCGGCATGGCCGGCCTCGGCGGTGCCTTCCTCTCGCTGGTCACCTCGCACATCTACAACGAGGGCCAGACCGGCGGCCGCGGCTACATCGGTCTCGCCGCGATGATCTTCGGCAACTGGCGGCCCGGCGGGCTCGCCATGGGCGCCGGCCTCTTCGGCTTCGCCGACGCGCTCCAGCTGCGCAACGGCGGCGAGTCCGTCCACGCGCTGCTCCTGCTGCTCGTGGTCGTGCTGGCCGTGCTCGCGGCCTGGAAGCTCTACCGCAAGAGCTTCGTCCAGGGCGTGGTCAGCGCGGTCATCGCCGCCGTGGTGCTGGTCTGGTACCTCGGTACGGACACGGTGCCCACCGAGTTCGTGAGCGCCACCCCGTACATCGTCACGCTGCTCGTCCTCTCGCTCTCCGCCCAGCGGCTGCGGATGCCGAAGGCGGACGGCATGCGCTACCGGAAGGGCCAGGGCAAGTGACGGCCGCCGCGGAGGTCGACTGGGCGGCGCTGCGGAGCGCCGCACGGTCCGTGATGACCCGTGCGTACGTCCCGTACTCGCACTACCCGGTCGGTGCCGCGGCGCGCGTCGACGACGGCCGCACGGTGTCCGGCTGCAACGTCGAGAACGCCTCGTACGGCATCGGGCTGTGCGCCGAGTGCGGCCTGGTCTCCCAGCTGCACGCCACCGGGGGCGGCAGGCTCACCCACTTCACCTGCGTGGACGGGGCGGGCGAGATCCTGGTGCCGTGCGGCCGGTGCAGGCAGCTGCTGTACGAGTTCGGCGGCCCCGAGCTGGTCCTGGAGACGCCGGACGGGCTGCGCACGCTCGACGAGATGCTGCCGCAGGCGTTCGGCCCGGACCACCTGAAGTAGCGGGCGCCGCAGCGCGTCCACCGTGGCCCTCCCGCCCGTCGGGAGGGCCACCCCCATCTCCACTCTCTATGCGCGTAGAGTCATTCGGGACTCTTGCGTACCGTACGTACCGGCCGGAAGGACTCCCAGGATATGGACGCCATCTCCGTCATCCGCACCAAGCGGGACCGAGGCGAGCTGACCCCCGAGCAGATCGACTGGGTCATCGACGCGTACACCCGCGGTGAGGTCGCCGACGAGCAGATGTCCGCGCTGGCCATGGCGATCCTGCTGAACGGCATGAACCGCACCGAGATCGCCCGCTGGACCGCCGCGATGATCGCCTCCGGCGAGCGGATGGACTTCGCGTCGCTCTCCCGGCCCACCACCGACAAGCACTCCACCGGCGGCGTCGGCGACAAGATCACCCTGCCGCTCGCCCCGCTGGTCGCCGCCTGCGGCGCCGCCGTGCCCCAGCTCAGCGGCCGGGGCCTCGGCCACACCGGCGGCACCCTGGACAAGCTGGAGTCCATCCCCGGCTGGCGCGCCCACCTCTCCAACGAGGAGATGCTGAACGTCCTGGACACCACCGGCGCGGTGATCTGCGCCGCCGGTGACGGGCTCGCCCCCGCCGACAAGAAGCTGTACGCGCTCCGCGACGTCACCGGCACCGTCGAGGCCATCCCGCTCATCGCCAGCTCCATCATGTCCAAGAAGATCGCCGAGGGCACCGGCGCGCTCGTCCTGGACGTCAAGGTCGGCTCCGGCGCCTTCATGAAGACCATCGAGGACGCCCGCGAACTGGCCTCCACCATGGTCGCCCTGGGCACCGACAGCGGAGTGCGCACCGTCGCCCTGCTCACCGACATGGCCACCCCGCTGGGCCTGACCGCGGGCAACGCCCTGGAGGTGCGCGAATCGGTCGAGGTGCTGGCCGGCGGCGGCCCGAAGGACGTCGTCGACCTCACCCTCGCCCTGGCCCGCGAGATGCTGGACGCGGCCGGGCTCAAGGACGCCGACCCGGAGAAGGCCCTCGCCGACGGCTCCGCGATGGACGTCTGGCGCCGCATGATCTCCGCCCAGGGCGGCGACCCCGACGCCACGCTCCCGGTCGCCCGCGAGCAGCACGTGGTCACGGCCCCGTCCACCGGCGTACTGACCCGCCTGGACGCGTACGACATCGGCGTCGCCGCCTGGCGCCTCGGCGCGGGCCGGGCCCGCAAGGAGGACCCGGTCCAGGCGGGCGCGGGCGTCGAACTGCACGCCAAACCGGGCGACGTGGTGACCGCCGGACAGCCGCTGCTCACGCTGCACACCGACACCCCCGAGAAGTTCGACTACGCGCTGAAGGCCCTGCCCGACGCGTACGACATCGCCCCGGCCGGCACGGCCTTCACCGCCACCCCGGTGGTGCGGGAACGTATCGCCTGACCTGCGGTTTCCTCGTACGGGTGAACGGGACCGGTGGACCGCCGCCGGTCCCGTTCGGCGTGCTGGACTCGGTGACGCCCCGACAGGAGGAGACCGCCATGAGCGCACCCGCCGTCGAGCCCGCACCGGGCCACGGTCAGGAATGGGACGACCTCGTCCGGATCTGGGAGGAGACGGATGCGCCCGAGGGCTGCAAGGTGCAGATCATCGAGGGGATCGTCACCGTGGAGCCACCGCCGTCCAAGAACCACAACACCACCGCGGAACTGCTGCAGTCGTGCCGGACGCAGCGGTGATCGGGCCGGGCAACCGCGTCCCGGCCGAGGAGGCGCGGCTCGTCGTCGAGATCACCTCGCAGGCCAACGCCAACCACGACCGCATCGGCAAGGTGCACGGATACGCGAAGGCCGGTGTCGAGCTGTTCCTGCTGCTCGACCCGTGGCACTCGGGCCGCCCCACCGCCACGCTCTACGGGGAGCCCGACAGCGGCACCTACCGGGTGCTGGACACGGTCGAGTACGGGGAGAAGCTGACGCTGCCCCAGCCGTTCGGGCTGGACCTGGACACCGGGATTTTCCCGGTCAGCTGAGCGATGTCGCGATGCCGGTCCTCCCGGTGCGGTCCGGAAACGCGAGCGGCCCGCCGGGGCGGAGGAATCCGTCCCGGCGGGCCGCCGTCATGCGGTCGGGGTGGCTATGCGCTCACTTGCCGAAGTACGCGTTGTAGATCGACACCGACGACTTGTTGCCCTTCTTGTCCGTGACGTTCGCCCGGTAGGAGATGGACTTCCCCTTGGCCGGGTTCTTCACGGAGATCTTGCCCGCCTTGACCGTGGACTTCTTCCAGGTCTTGCCGGCGTCGTAACTGACGTACACCGTCAGAGACTTGAGGTTCTTCCCGGCAGCCGCGCCCTGCACCGTCACGGGCACGGAAGCGGTCCGGCCGGCCGTGACCTTGCTGTCCGCGGTGACATTGGGCGTGAACCGCACCGTGGAGACCGGCAGCATGACCGGGCCCGAGGTCCGCTGGGAGCGGAAGGTCCAGCTCGCGTCGATCCGGGTGGAGACCGGGGACAGCTTGGTGCTGCGCCGGGCCGAGGTCGTCAGCCGGTAGTCGGCGGCGGCGGACGGAACGGCGATCGGGGTGTCGCCCAGCAGCGGGTCCTCGTTCTGGGCGAGCTTCTTGCCGTTGCGGTACAGCACCGTCGTGGCCGAACTGTAGTCGGAACCACCGATGTTGCCCTGCCCGTCGGCCACCAGCGGCAGCATTCCGACGATGTCGTTGCCGTCACGGAGGATGCCGTACTCGGAGCTGACCGCGGGGCCGAACACCGCGGTGTTGACCTTCTTCGTGTAGGACTTGCCCGCCTTGAAGGACTGCGGGGCGCCGAGGGAGTACGACGCGTCGGTCACCGGGTAGCCGTCCGCGTCGACTCCGCCGTCCTGCTCGAAGTCGAAGCTCCACTTCACCTTGTCGGCGGTGGAGACGTAGGAGGTGACATTGCCGGGGATCTTGTGGAACGACCAGGCCGACCAGCCGCCGTCCGAGTCGGGCAGCATGCCCGAGGCGGCGAATTCACCGGTCTTGCGTATGGCGGGCGAGCCGAGGGAGACACCCACCTTGGCCAGCTGGCCGGCGGTGTACTTCCGCTCGAAACCGGTGGCCGCCTGGGTCACCGGACCGCCGGCCACGATGTCGTACCGGGTCGAGGCTCCCTTGGACCAGCTGCCGATCCAGTGCTGGGAGAGCGAACCGTCGGTCACCTTCGGGCCGAAGTGCGCGGTGCGGAAGTTCTTGTACGTGTCGAGGACCCAGCCGTAGGAGTAGCCGCCTTCATCGGCGGTGAGCTGGAGGTCGGGCGCGGCCAGCAGGGACGTCGTCCCGGTGGCGGGCACGGTGATGTTCACCGGCTTCGCCTTGCGCGCGTCGAGCGTCACGGTGAGGTTCTTGGTGACGTCCAGCTTCGGCTGGGCCAGCCAGTCGGTGCCCTTGGAGTAGTCCTCGGGGTCGACGGTGACGCCCGTGTTCAGTACGTATCCGCCGGCGGGGACCCGGACCTTGGCCGTACCGTCGGTGCTCGTCGGGGCGAGCCACTGGCCGAGCGCCTTTCCGGTGAGACCGAAGAGGTCGGAATCGGCGAACTGGGCGGGCTTGCCGTCGCGCCCGATGGTCTTGACCGTGAGGTCGTAGGACTCGATCTCCCGCTCGACCGCGGCGGCGGTGCGGACGCTCTGGCCGCCGCCCGTCGCGACGACGTACGCGGAGTAGGTGCCGTCCGTCGTGCCACCGAGCTTGGTGTTCACGGTCAGCGGCACATCCGCGGTGCCGCCCGCGGGGACGGTCACCTTGTCGGCACCGACGCCGAAGAAGCCGGCCGGGGCGGGCTTGCCCTTCGGGTTGGTGGTCGTGACCGCCAGGTCCAGGGTGACATCGGTCGTGCCGAGGTTGCGGTACGTCACCTTCTTGGTGACCGGGGTGTCATCGGTGTGCGGCCACTGCTGCACCCCGAAGCTCACCGAGACCGGGTCGGCGACGACGGTCTGGGTGATCGCCCGGTCCACCGCGATCCGGCCCGAGCCCTGCTCGAACGGCGTGTACGCGCCCGGCTTGGTCGAGGCCGTCAGCGCGCCCTTGAGTTCGGCGTACTTCCACTCCGGGTGCTGCTGCTTGAGGAGCGCCGCGGCACCCGCGACGTGCGGGGTCGCCATCGACGTACCGGAAATCGTCAGGTAGCCGGGCGGGTTCTGCCCGACCTCCTGGTCGATGGCGGAGCCGGGTGCGGCCGCCGCCGTGATGTCCACGCCGGGGGCGGTGACATCGGGCTTGATCGCCCCGTCGCCGATGCGCGGGCCACGGCTGGAGAAGTCGGCCAGCTGGTCCTTGTCGTCGACCGCGCCGACGGTCAGCGCGGCGTCCGCGCTGCCCGGGGAGTCGACCGTACCGGCCGCGTCGCCCTCGTTGCCCGCCGCGATGGCGAACAGGACGCCCTGGTCGGCCGACAGCTTGTTGACCGCCGCTTCGAGCGGGTCGATCTCGGGGGTGTCGCCGCCGCCGAGGCTCAGGTTGATGATGTCGGCGCCCTGCGCGACCGCCCACTCCATGCCTGCCAGGATGCCGGAGTCGTCGCCGAAGCCGTCGTCGTCGAGCACCTTGCCTTCCAGCAGCTTGGCGTCCGGGGCCACACCCTTGAACTTGCCGCCCGACTTGGCGCCCGAACCGGCCGCGATCGAGGAGACGTGGGTGCCGTGGCCGACCCGGTCCTTGGTGTCGGGCGAGGCGGTGAAGTTCTTCGTGCCGAGGATCCGGCCCTGGAGATCGGGGTGGGTGGCGTCCACACCGGTGTCCAGTACGGCGATCTTGACGCCCTTTCCGGTGTAACCGGCCTTCCAGGCGGCAGGGGTGCCGATCTGCGGCACGCTCTTGTCGAGGCTTGCCCGGCGCACGCCGTCCAGCCAGACCCGGTCGATACCGGCGGCCGTGGTGCGCTGCGCACTGTGCGCCGCCTTGGCGGTGATTGCCTGCCAGATGTCCTGGGCGTCGCGCTGCGGCGTGGTCACCGACTGGGCGTTCAGCGAGTTCAGGGTCCGGTCGACCCGGGTGGAGCCCGCGTTCCGGACCTCGGCCTTGGCGGTCGCGGCCTGGGCGCCCCGGTAGGAGACGATCAGCTTCAGGCCCGACTTCTGGGCCCTGCGGTTCTCCGCCCGGTTCAGCTCGGTGATGTCGAACAGCCGGCGGTCCAGCTTGCCGGAGCTGATCAGCCGGTGTGCGTCGGCCGGGACGAGCAGGGTGTGCCCGTCGCGTATCTGCCGCTGCACGGGTATATGTTCGCGCCCGTGGGCGGCCCGGAAGGACACGACCTTGCCTTTGGCGTCCACGGTGACGCGGTCGCCGGTGATGAGCGTCAGCTCGTGCCCGGTGGCGGACCCGGCGCCGACCGTGCGGGCGGTGCCGGAGCGGGCGGCGCCGGGCTGTGCCATGGCCGGGGTGGTCATCCCGGCCGCGAGTGCCACGGCGGCGGCCATGGCGACGGTCGAAACACACGCGTTTCTCACGTGTCTGCGCAACTCTCCCCCTGGAGAATCAGGCGGCCCCCGAGGGGCCACTGGTCAGTCGGCACCGATGGGACGCCGGTGCCGACCGGTTCACGTACCTAGAGGGGGAATTGACGAGGAAGGTTCACAGAAACCGCACAGGTAAGAGGAGTTGACCGAAGTTCATCGATCCCGGGCGGGAACGGGACGTTCGCCGGGCCGGACGGCCCGGACAGGACGGGGGCCGGGCAGCGATGAGTTTCGGCCGCCGGACCGGTCTCCCAGATGTGGAACCCATGACCCCGAACCTTCTCGTCGTCACCGGCCGCGTCACCAGGGCCGCGGTGCCGGGACTCTGCGCCGAGCTGGAGACGCTGCTGTACGACCCCGACGGCGCAGTCCGTGCCCCGGACGCGGGGGTGGACTGCGACGTGAGCGGGGTCGTGCACGTGGATCTGGCCCTGGTCGAGGCGATAGCGCGGCTGGGGCTCGTCGCGCGCCGGGCGGGCGGCAGGAGACTGCGGCTGCGCAATGTGCCGCCCGAACTGCAGGGCCTGCTCGACCTGGTCGGGCTGGCCGACGTGGTGGACGTGGGGTGCGGAACGGGAACGGGGGTGGGGGCCGAGGCGGGGGAGAGCGGGGGCTGAGCGTGCGAGCCGCCCCCGGCCCCGCCCCGCTCAGTCCGCGCGCCCGGCCACCTCGGCCCGTACGCAGACCACCTGCGTGAGCCGGGCCGTCCCGCCGTCGACCGGCGGCGCCGATGCCGAGAGGAGCGGGGCCGGGGTGGCGGCGGGGCGCCGGGCCGAGTGGCCGATGCCGTCGTCGCAGGCGGACTCGGGCTGCGGCCCCGGCTCACCGCCCGGCCCGGAGGGCCGGGCCGAACCGGGCCCGGGGCCGCCGGTGGCGGACGGCTCGCCCATCCACTGGGTCAGCCCCCAGCCACCGGCCGCCAGTACCACCCAGCCGGCCACCAGCCCGTTCCGTATACCGCGCCTCACGCCGCCGTCACGCCGCGTCGGCGTCGAGATGGTCCGGCAGCCCGAAGAGCGGGAACCAGCGCGGGGTGTCCAGGAAGCAGTGCATCCCGGTGATGGCCCCGTCCGAGATGTCGATGACCTGCACCGCCCACGGCACGAACCCGGGCCCGTCCGGATTCGGCTTGTAGTGCGCGAACGCCGGGGTGCCGTTCGCCGACGTCGCCACCAGGCGGGAGCCCGCACAGCTTGCGCCGATGGAGAGCATGAAGCCGGTGATGTCGTCGTGCCCCTGGAGCCAGAGGTCGAACGGCGGCATGGTCATCACGGCGTCCTCATGGAGCAGCGCGGTCAGCGCCGCCATGTCGTAGCCCTCGAAGGCCGCCACGTACCGCTCAAGGAGCTTGCGCTGCTCCTCGTCGAGCGGATTCGCGGCGTCGGCGGCCTCGCCCTCGTGGTCGGTGAGGGTGGCTCGCGCCCGCTGGAGGGCGCTGTTGACCGAGGCGACCGAGGTGTCGAGCAGCTCGGCGACCTCGCTCGCCTTCCAGGCCAGCACCTCGCGCAGGATCAGCACGGCGCGCTGCTTGGGCGGCAGATGCTGGAGCGCGGCGACGAACGCGAGGCGCACCGACTCCCGCGCCACGGCGGCCTCCGCCGGGTCGGCCGCCGCCGGCAGGATGCGCCCGTCCGGCATCGGCTCCAGCCAGGTGTTCTCCGGCAGGGGGTTCAGCGCCGCCTGGGCGAGCGGCGTCGGGCCCGTCAGATCGACCGGACGGGCCCGCTTGTTCCCGGCGTTCAGCATGTCCAGGCAGACGTTGGTGGCGATGCGGTACAGCCAGGAGCGCAGCGAGGAACGACCCTCGAACTTGTCGAAGTTGCGCCAGGCACGCACCAGCGTGTCCTGCACCGCGTCCTCCGCCTCGAAGGCCGAACCGAGCATCCGGTAGCAGTAACCGGTCAGCTCGACCCGGTGTCCCTCCAGACGACTGTCGATGTCCGTCGTCGCTGTCAGATCACTCATCGCTCCACCCCTGTTGCGCTGTGACGCCGCCCACTTCGGCACTCCGGAAGCTACCGCAGGCCACTGACAACGGGGGTGTGAAGTACCGAAACCACCCGGATTCCGGTCACGTTCCGGGCTTGCGTCCGTACACGTGGACGTCGTCGCCGTTCCTCAGCAGATTCCAGTACGACTTGGCGTCGGCGGTACGCATGTTGACGCAGCCGTGCGACCCCGGCGGGTTCCACATCTTCACGCCCACCGCGTGGAACGCCTGGCCCCCGTCGAAGAACTGCGAGTACGGCATCGACACGTGGTAGATCGACGAGACGTGGTTGATGTGCCGCCAGTAGATCTTCTTCGACCCGGTGCGGGTCTCGTACTTGTCCCGCCCGGTCCGTACCGGCACGGGTCCGAACTTCAGCTTGCTGCCGTCCTGGATCCAGCTCAGCTGCCGGGTCAGGTCCACGCACGCGATGCGCCCCTTGTTGGTGGGGCACTTCTTGTCCTTGTTCGGGTTCTTGCCGGCCGCCTTCTGGGCCGTGATCGTCTTCATCGTGCGCCAGGTGACCGGACCCGCGTACCCGATGGTGGGGGTGACCCCGTACGTGCTCTGGAACGACCTGATCGCCTTGCAGTCGGCGGCCGACTGCTTGCCGTCGACCGGCCGGTGCAGATACTTCTCGACCTGCTTCTGGTACGGCCCGGTGGACGTCGTGCAGGACGCCGCCTGCGCCTGCCCGCCGGTGGCCAGCACCAGGGCCGGTACCGCGGTCAGGCCCGCGACCGACAGCGCGAGCCCGCGCCGCAGCCGTACTCCCCGTATGTTCCCCGCGACTCTCATGTACGCCAACTCCCCTTCGCGCGCCGTGAGGTGATTCCGCCTGCTAGACGCGCGTCGGGGAGTGGAAGGTTGTGCGCCGTATGTCTCAGTTCTGTACGGACGCCACCGGAACCAGCCGGCGCCGCTCGGCGCGGGCGGCCCGCGTCCCGTACAGCGTGATCGAGACGACGCCGAGCACCGCGAGCAGCCCCAGCGACACGGTCCCGGCCCAGCCCCCGGCGTGGAAGGCGACCGCGCCGAGCGTGCCGCCCGCGCTGGAGCCCAGGTAGTACGCGGACTGGTAGAGCGCCGACGCCTGGGCGCGGCCCTTCGTCGCGGTGCGGCTCACGGACGAGGAGGCGACCGCGTGCCCGGCGAAGAAGCCCGCCGTGATCAGGACCAGGCCGAGGAGCACGGCGGCCAGCTGGTCGGCGAGGGAGAGCAGCAGACCGGCGGCCGTGGTGGAGACGGCCAGGTACAGCGCGCCCCGGCGGCCGAGCCGGGCGACCAGCCGGCCGGCCGCGGCGGAGGAGACCGTACCGACGAGGTAGACCAGGAAGATCGAGCCGACGACTCCCTGCGGGAGGTTGAACGGCGCCTCCACCAGGCGGTAGCCGATCACCGTGTAGACCGCGCCGAACACCGTCATGAACAGCGCGCCGATCGCGTACAGCCGGCGCAGCAGCGGATCGGCGAGATGCCCGCCCACCGTCTTCGCGAGGGCCTTCGGGTTCAGCGTTCCCGGGGTGAAGTTCCGTGCCCTGGGGATCATGAAGTGGAAGACGACCGCGCAGGCCGCGGCCAGCAGCCCGACCGCGCCGAGCGCCGCGCGCCAGCCCCACAGCTGGGCGATCCAGCCGGTGAGGATACGGCCGCTCATGCCGCCGATGCTGTTGCCGGCCACGAACAGCCCGATCGCGGCGACCAGTGCCTTCGGCCGTACCTCCTCGGCCAGATACGCCATCGCGGAGGCGGGCAGCCCGGCCAGTGCCGCGCCCTGGACGGCGCGCAGTGCGATCAGCCAGCCCAGCGAGGGGGCGAAGGGGACGAGCAGCCCGACCAGTACCGCGACCGTCAGCGAGGCGGTCATCATCTGCCGCCGTCCGAACCGCTCGGAGAGCGCGCTCATCGGCAGCACGCACAGCGCCAGCGCGCCCGTCGCCGCGGAGACCGTCCAGCTGGCCTGTCCGGCCGTGGCGCCGAGGGAGGCGGAGACGGCGGGCAGCAGGGCCTGCGTGGAGTAGAGAAGGGCGAACGTCGCGACACCTGCGGCGAAGAGCGCGAAGCTCATCCGGCGGTAGCCGGGGCGGCCCGGTTCGAGACGGTCCGGCGCGGCGGAGCCGGCGGTGGCGACGGGGGCGGCGGCGGGGGACGGCTGGGGCGAGGCGGCCACGGTGAGGGTGGACGCCCCGGTACTGGCAGGAGGCATGCTTCGAAAGTAGGCTCTCCGGTTTCATGCGTCCAATGCACGAAGTGGCGATAATCAATCCCATGGTGCATGAACGCAGCTCACAGCCCCGGCTGTCACCCAGTAGTTACGAAGAAGACATTCGCGCCGTGCTCGCACCGCGACTGGCCCACTTCGAGGCGGTGGCCCGCCACGAGCACGTCACACGCGCCGCGCAGGAGCTCGGCGTCCCGCAGTCGACGCTGTCGCGGGCGATGGCCAGGCTCGAACAGGACCTGGGAGTCGCCCTGTTCGCCCGCAAGGGCCGTACCGTCTCGCTCACCCCGGCGGGCCGCACCTTCCTCGGCTCCGCCGAGCGGGCCCTCGCCGAGGTCGAGAAGGCCGCCGATTCGGTACGGGCCGACGCCGACCCGGCCACCGGCAAGGTCGCCTTCGGCTTCCTGCACACCATGGGCTCGGAAACCGTCCCCGCCCTCATCCGCGCCTTCCGCGCCGACCACCCCCGGGTCCGCTTCCAGCTCGTGCAGAACTACGGCGAGGCGATGATCGAACGCCTGAGAGCCGGCGGCCTGGACCTCTGCCTCACCTCACCCGTCCCGGACGCCCCCGACCTCGTCGCCCGCCGCCTGGACGAACAGCGCCTGCGCCTCGTCGTCCCCGAGGACCACCGCCTCGCCACCCGCCGCCGTATCCGCCTCGCGGAGGCCGCCGACGAAAAGTTCGTCACCCTCGAACCGGGCTACGGCCTGCGCCGGATCACCGACGACCTGTGCACCGAGGCGGGCTTCACCCCCCGCGTAGCCTTCGAGGGCGAGGAGGCGGAGACCCTGCGCGGCCTGGTCGCGGCCGGCCTGGGCGTGGCGCTGCTCCCCCCGCCCGCCGTGCCCCGCCCCGGCGTCGTCGAACTCACCGTCACGGCCCCGAGGGCAGCCCGCGAAATCGGCGTCGCCTGGCTGGACGGCCACCCCGACACCCCACCGGTGGCCGCCTTCAAACGCTTCCTGCTGTCGAGGCGGGGACATCTGCTGCCGGACTGACCGGGCTCCCCTCGCACGGAGCCACCACCGTCCCCGCCGCGGTAGGACCACCCCCGCGTGCGCGGGGACCACACCCTGCGCAGCGCGCCGTCGGCCTCCAGGACGGGACCACCCCCGCACGCGCGGGGACCACCCACCGGCGAGCACGCTGCGGGCGGCCTCCACGGGACCACCCCCGCACGCGCGGGGACCACTCGAACTCGTCGTCGTACGGCTCGTCGAAGTCGGGACCACCCCCGCACGCGCGGGGACCACGCAGCACCACCCGTAGGCCCGTCCGGACACCTGGGACCACCCCCGCACGCGCGGGGACCACCCGGTACCGGTAGAACCGCCGTTACCGCCCGGGGGACCACCCCCGCACGCGCGGGGACCACCCGGTACCGGTAGAACCGCCGTTACCGCCCGGGGGACCACCCCCGCACGCGCGGGGACCACCAGACGGTCATGCTGCCGGGGACGGTCACCCTGGGACCACCCCCGCACGCGCGGGGACCACTTGGAGCGCGCCGACACCGCCGACGGGTACGAGGGACCACCCCCGCACGCGCGGGGACCACCCCCATCCGAATGTCCGGACGGGGTCTCAGGGGGACCACCCCCGCACGCGCGGGGACCACACGCTGAAGCAACGTCACGTGACAATGCTGAGCGGGACCACCCCCGCACGCGCGGGGACCACGGACCCGCTCGTCATCGGCCGGTACGACGACGGGGACCACCCCCGCACGCGCGGGGACCACTGCATCGACTCCGCATCCGAAGTCTCGAAGGTGGGACCACCCCCGCACGCGCGGGGACCACCCGTTCTTCCCCGGCTCCGGGCCCCACATGTGGGGACCACCCCCGCACGCGCGGGGACCACTGCCTTGACCCTGCGGTTCCCGTCCCGGCACCGGGACCACCCCCGCACGCGCGGGGACCACGTTGCCCGGAGCATCCGGGTTGCAGCCGTGTTGGGACCACCCCCGCACGCGCGGGGACCACTGGCCAACTCTGTATTGACATGCCAACTGTGAGGGACCACCCCCGCACGCGCGGGGACCACAATGATGCAATTCCGGTGAAGGTGCGGGACCAGGGACCACCCCCGCACGCGCGGGGACCACACCGCCGTTCCGCTACCTTCAGCACTGGCCGCGGGACCACCCCCGCACGCGCGGGGACCACATCGACTAGGACAGCGTCCAGCAGATAGGCCAGGGACCACCCCCGCACGCGCGGGGACCACTCGTAGTCGTAGATGGACTCGCGGCCGTTCCCGGGACCACCCCCGCACGCGCGGGGACCACAGCCTCTGTTTGAGACCACCCGCGGACAACCCGGGACCACCCCCGCACGCGCGGGGACCACCCCCGCCGGACTGGCGTCGGTCACTCGGTCTCGGGACCACCCCCGCACGCGCGGGGACCACCATACCGCTGGGGCCGTGCCAGGTCTCGGACCGGGACCACCCCCGCACGCGCGGGGACCACCGTACTCGGCAGGCATTCGGCGGGGCTCCTGTGGGACCACCCCCGCACGCGCGGGGACCACCGGCGCTTTCCGGGTCAGTCGTCGTCGGGTGCGGGACCACCCCCGCACGCGCGGGGACCACAGTTCGTGACCTGCGATTTTATCGGGGGGAGGTGCTGTTTTTCTTCACTTTCATTGAATCCGGCATACGTGGCATAAGCGTCATTGTTTCTCGTTCCCCTGCTCTCGAACGGCGCGTTGCTATCAGGCAGCCGGTCACCCCCGCAGCGACTTCCCGAACCCCGCCGCCAGCGGCATGCGCAACCCCAGCGGAGGCGGTGCCGCCAGTGCGTCGGCCACCGGTCGTGCGTAGGCCCGGCCGAACAGGGATCCCCGGACGAAGTCCGCGGCCAGGGCCATCACTTCGGCGCGGTGCTGGCGCAGGCCATGGCCGTCCGAGTGGACCTCGAAGCGGCAGGTGTCGCGGTTGGTCTTCTTGGCGCGCTCGGCCAGCCGGAAGGACAGCTCGGGGTCGGTGCGGGCGTCGTTGGTGCCGTGGACGAGCAGTACTTGGCGGCCGAGCAGGTGCTTCACCGGCTCCGGGCCGTCCGGCCCGTCCGCCCCGCCCTCGGGCAGCCAGGGGGCCATCGCCAGGACGGAGTCGACCGCCGCGTGGCCGCCCGCGCGGAGTGCGGCCCGGCCGCCCATGCCGTGGCCGGCCAGGCAGACGGGGACGTCGCCGTAACGCCGTACGACCTCGTCCACCGCCCACTCGGCGTCCGCCGCGAGGTGGGCGGCTGTCGCGTTCCAGCCCCGGCAGCGGTAGCGCACGACGTGCGCGGCGAGCCCGTCCTCCTGGCCGGCGCGGGCCAGGGCGCGGGCCAGCGGGAGTTGGGATGCGTAGGAGAGAGGGGAAGGGCGGCGGTGCGAGTCGGCCTCGCCGTCCGGGAGCAGCAGGACCACGCCGCTGACCGCGGTTGGAGCTCCGGCCGTCCTGACGGCCCGTCCCAGCCTGGCTGCAGGCAGGGGGAGTGCGCTCTGTGCCATGACAGAACAGTGTCAGAAGGGCGGGTGTACTCCACCTGTATTGGCGGTCACTGTTACGTATCGACAAGCGACAATCTACGCGCGTAGGGACTAGAGTGCGCAGATGATGAGCCCGACCCTTCATGTGCCCGGCCAGGATCAGATCCGGCGTGCCCCCAAGGTGCTTCTGCACGACCACCTCGACGGCGGCCTGCGCCCGGGGACGATCGTCGACCTCGCCCTCGCGAGCGGATACGAAGGACTTCCCGAGACCGAGCCCGACAAGCTCGGCATCTGGTTCCGCGAGGCGGCCGACTCCGGATCGCTGGAGCGCTATCTGGAGACCTTCGCCCACACCTGCGCCGTCATGCAGACCCGTGAGGCGCTGGTCCGGGTGGCCGCCGAGTGTGCCGAGGACCTGGCCGCGGACGGTGTCGTGTACGCCGAGGTGCGGTACGCCCCCGAGCAGCACCTGGAGGGCGGGCTGACCCTCGAAGAGGTCGTCGAGGCGGTCAACGAGGGCTTCCGCGAGGGCGAGCGGCGGGCCCGCCGGGACGGGAACCGTATCCGTGTGGGCGCCCTCCTCACCGCGATGCGGCACGCCGCCCGCTCCCTGGAGATCGCCGAGCTGGCCAACCGCTACCGCGACCAGGGCGTGGCCGGCTTCGACATCGCGGGCGCGGAGGCGGGCTTCCCGCCCACCCGGCACCTCGACGCCTTCGAGTACCTCAAGCGCGAGAACAACCACTTCACCATCCACGCGGGCGAGGCCTTCGGCCTGCCGTCGATCTGGCAGGCGCTCCAGTGGTGCGGTGCGGACCGGCTGGGTCACGGGGTCCGCATCATCGACGACATCGAGGTCGCCGACGACGGCGGCGTGAAGCTCGGCCGCCTCGCCTCCTACGTACGGGACAAGCGCATCCCGCTGGAGCTGTGCCCGACCTCCAACCTTCAGACAGGCGCCGCCGCCTCGTACGCCGAGCACCCCATCGGGCTGCTGCGGAAGCTGCATTTCCGGGCCACCGTGAACACGGACAACCGGCTGATGAGCGGTACGAGCATGAGTCGCGAATTCGAGAAGCTGACCGAGACTTTCGGATACACGCTCGACGACATGCAGTGGTTCACCGTCAATGCGATGAAGTCGGCATTCATTCCTTTTGATGAGCGCCTGGCGATGATCAACGATGTCATCAAGCCCGGATATGCCGAGCTGAAGTCCGAGTGGCTCTTCGAGCAGACCGCTGCGACCAGCGTTTCTTCCACTTCCGCGGGCTGATCGGCGCCCTTGCGGAGAAAGGCCGGGACGTCGAATTCCCGGCCTTTCTCCGCGTGTCGGCATGTTTGCGGGAAGGGCGGTGGGATGGCTACGTTTCGGAGCCCCCACGTCCCTCTCCCCAAGGATGAATTTCACATGAAGCAGTCTGCTGTCAGGACTCTCGGCGTCGCCGCTCTCGGTGCCGCTTTCGCCGCCGCCGCCGCGGGTACCGCCTCCGCCGCGGTGCTGCCGACCGACGCCGCGACCACCGCCCTGCCGGTCGCGGGCGCGGCGCTGGAGACCGCGACCCAGAGCCTGCCGGTCCAGGAGACGGCCACCAAGCTCCTCGGTACCGGCCAGCAGAAGCTCGTCGGCGACGTCACCACCCCGGTCAAGGGCCTGCTCGGCGGTCTGCCCGCGGGCGGCATGAAGACCAGCGGCCTGTCGGCCAACGGTCTCCCGCTCGGCGGCTGACACCCGTACACGCCTGTGGGGCGGGCACCCGGACCGGGTGCCCGCCCCACAGGCGTGTCTGTACGAGGGTCACCAGGCGGTGGCCGACGACGTCTTCTCGGACGGGAACAGCACCCACAGTGCCAGGTAGAGCAGGAACTGCGGCCCCGGCAGCAGGCAGGAGACCAGGAAGATGACGCGCATGGTTCCCGCGGAGGTGCCGAAGCGCCGTGCCAGCGCTGCGCACACTCCGCCGATCATGCGTCCGTCACGGGGGCGGGCAAGTGCGGCCATGGTGGGCTCCTTCGCGAACCGTTGCTGAGGGAGCAGCTCCGTCGTGCTCCCGATGGCTCCATGGTGGCCCGGCGAAGGGGGGCAAAGCGTCGCTCTACGGGGCGATACCGACCCTGGGAATCGTCGGGGTCGCACCCTGGCCCGGCTCGTCCCTGGGGCGGGGGGCCACCCTGACCCGCTCCTGCTTCCTGCGGCGCAGCCGTGCCCGGCACATGGGTACGACGAGCAGGTGGGCGAGCGCCACGCCGGTCGTGTTCAGCAGCAGCGAGTCGACGTCGACGACCTGTCCGGGCACCCCGGTCTGGGCCAGTTCGATGGTCGTGGAGATCAGCGCCCCCGCCGCGACGGTACGGGCCAGCGAGGCCCACGGGGAGACGGAGAGCCGACCCCCGGCCATCGGCAGCAGTACGCCCAGCGGGGCGAGCAGCAGCAGGCCCTCACCGATCCGGCGGGCGGCCTCGACCGGGCCGAGGGACAGATCGGCTCGGATACCGGCGAGCGGATGAAGATTCGAGGCGGTCGTCCAGGGCACGTCGAGGGGGCGCAGGGTCAGCCACCCGACAAGCAGCAGATGCGCGAGGAGGAGAGAGACCCCGGCCGCGCGGAAGCGGATGACGGCTTGACCGTCCGAACCTTGACGCACGTCCCCCAAGACGCGGCGAACGGCAGGATCGGTTCCGCCGACCCGGAATCCGGCCCGTCCGGCGCGGGAGCACGGATCCGGGCCCGGCCGCCCCGAGCCGCCCGAGGCCGGAGAACCGGCCGCCGGACACCCCGTGCGCGCCGCTCAGGCCCCCTTGCCCGCCCCCGGCGTCGGGACCACCTTGGGCCGCGCCTTCATCTCCGAGGTGCACAGATAGCCGCGCGGCGCGTAGTTCCCCGGCCCGCCCAGCACCACCGTGCCGTTCGGGGCGAGCGTGTCGCTCTCCGCGTACGTGCACACGATCTGCGCCAGCGCCTCGGACCGCAGGTCCTCCGGCTGCTCGCTGAGCCGCAGCGTGCCCTGCCGGTCGCCGGTGCGGGCCGCGCCGACCCGCAGGTTCTCCGGGACGGCCGTGGAGTACCCGGCCCGCCGTTCCTCGGCGGGCGGCTTCTGCCGCAGTTCGTCCAGGAGCGCCTGCGCCACCGGGACCCGGTCCGAGCCGGTCCCGGCGACCTGCACCGTACGGTCCACCGTGACCAGCTGCGAGGAGCAGACCAGATAGATCTGTACGGGTATGCCCTTGAGCGCCTGCGTCGTGATGTCCTCCGCGGACATCGCGCACGGCACCTGGGACGGCGCGGCCCCCGCGTCCACCGGCACCGAGGTGGACCTGATCCCGCAGCCCGCGGCCAGTACGGCCACGGCCACGGCCCCGGCCAGCGCCAGGGCCGAACGGCGCGCCCGGCGGTTGTCGCTGCCCATCACGTGGCCTCGCCCTCCTCGTCCCGGTCCCCGGGGTCGTGCCCGCCGGCGGAACGGGTGAGCTGCTCGGCATCGCGCGGCAGCCGCAGTACGAACACCGCGCCGTCGCCGTCCGGCGAGTTCGCGGCCGTGATATCACCGCCGTGGATGTGCGCGTTCTCCATGGCGATGGACAGGCCGAGACCGCTGCCCTCGGAACGCGGGCGCGAGGCGCTGGCCTTGTAGAACCGGTCGAAGACATGCGGCAGCACGTCCTCGGGGATGCCCGGACCGTGGTCGCGCACCTCGATGACGAGCTGGTCGCCCTCGGTCCGCACCGCGACCCGTACCGGCGAACCGCCGTGCTTGAGCGCGTTGCCGATCAGATTCGCCAGGATCACATCGAGCCGGCGCGGGTCGAGGCGGACCATCATGCCGCGCTCGGCGTCCAGATCCACCGCGTCCAGCCAGGCACGGGCATCGATGCAGGCGGTGACCTGGTCGGCGACATCGACGGTGTCGAGGACGAGCCGGGCCGTACCCGCGTCGAAGCGGGTGACCTCCATCAGGTTCTCCACCAGGTCGTTGAGGCGCCGGGTCTCGCTCACCACCAGGCGTACCGCGGGCGCGATCATCGGGTCGAGGCTGTCCGCCTCGTCCTCCAGCACCTCGGTGACGGCGGTCAGCGCGGTGAGCGGGGTACGCAGCTCGTGCGACATGTCGGCGACGAACCGCCGACTCGCCTCGTCCCGCGCGCTCATGTCCGCGACCCGCTTCTCCAGCGAACTCGCGGTCCTGTTGAACGTACGGGAGAGATCGGCCAGTTCATCCGTGCCGGACACCACGAGCCGGGTGTCGAGCTTGCCCTCGCCGAGCTTGCGGGCCGCGTCGCCGAGCCGCTGAACGGGCCGCAGCACGGTCGTCGCCGCGGCCTGCGCGAGCAGGGCCGAGCCGATCAGCGCGAGCCCGGTGGCGATGCCCAGGGACCAGGCGAGGGAGTTGAGATCCTGCCGTTCCTGGTCGAGCGACTTCAGCATGTAGCCGGTCGGGCCACCGCCGATGATCTTCGTACCGCCCACCAGGTACGGCGTGCCGCGGATACTGGTCCGCTGCCAGAACAGGTGGTACTCGTACTTGTTGCCCGTCTCCAGCGGCTGCTTCTTGTTGACCGCCTTCTGCAGCGACAGCGGCACGTTGTCGAGCGTGAAGGTGTCCAGGTCGGAGTTGCCGACGATCGGCTTGCCGGTGTCGCGCTCGTCGACCAGCAGCACGCTGTAGCCGGGCGAGCTGCTCGCCATCTGCACCGCGGCGTTCTGCAGGTCGTCCCTGGTGGGATGGAGCGGCAGCGAGGCGGCCCGGCCCTGCATCTCCTGGCGGAAGTCCCCGAGCGCGGAGTCCTGGGTACGGGTCAGCACGGCTTCGCGGTTCAGCCAGTACGCGATCCCCGAGGCGGACACCGCGGCGGTCAGCGCCACCAGCGCGAACACCACGACGAGACGCAGCCGCAGACTGGTCCAGCGAAGCCCGGTGAGCAGGCTCCGTTTGACGGCATCGCTCACTGAGGCGAGTCCAGTCGGTAGCCCACACCCCGGACGGTACGGATCAGCGTCGGCGAGGACGGCACGTCCTCCACCTTGGCCCGCAGCCGCTGCACACACGCGTCGACCAGCCGGGAGTCACCGAGGTAGTCGTGCTCCCAGACCAGCCGCAGCAACTGCTGCCGGGACAGGGCCTGACCCGGCCGGCGGCTCAGCTCCAGCAGGAGGCGCAGCTCGGTCGGCGTGAGCTGCAGATCCTCCCCGTTCTTGGTCACGGTCATGGCGGAACGGTCGATCACCACGCTCCCGAAGGACGCGGAGTCGGTGGATTCGCGCTCGCCGCGACGCAGCACCGCACGGATACGGGCGTCGAGCACCCGGCCCTGCACGGGTTTCACCACATAGTCGTCGGCACCGGACTCCAGCCCGACCACGACGTCGATGTCGTCGCTGCGCGCGGTCAGCAGAATGATCGGCAGCTGGTCGGTGCGCCGGATACGCCGGCACACCTCGAAGCCGTCGATCCCGGGCAACATCACATCCAGCACGATCAGGTCCGGCCGCTGCTCACGCAGCAGTTTCAGGCCGTCCTCTCCCGTCGCGGCAGTGGCCACACGGTGGCCCTGGCGCGACAGCGAGAGTTCGAGGGCCGTGCGGATGGCGTCGTCGTCCTCGATCAGCAACAGGAAAGGCACGCTGGTCATTCTGACCCATGGTGGAGCCCCAGTTCGACAGTTGGGGCCGACTCATACATCCGGCGCACCCTCCGCGCACGGACGGCAGGCCCTGTGACAGGCCTGTGACAGTCGGCGGACAGTGCCATGAAACTGCCCCGGCAAGCTCATTGGCACAAGGAACGGACGGACTCCACCGATGGGGGGCGCGAGATGAACGCAACTCACAGCATCACCGCAAGCGCAGTTGTCACGCGTCTCCATGACGTCGGCCGGAGTATCGAGAAGTCCGGCGCCGGGAGTGGACGGGGGTGCGTTCGTGGCGCCGGGCGTCAGCACCCGTCGTACATGACGGTGGTTGACGCGCCTGTGGGGGGCAACGGGGGGAACAACGGGGGCAGCGCGTACGGGGAGGTCACGGGGGAGCGGAAGGTCCCGGCACAGGGCGAGGACGCCGAAGCGGCGTTCACGGCCTACGTCCGGGAGCGCCGCGCCTCCCTGTACGCAACCGCCTACCACCTGACCGGCGACCGGTTCGAGGCCGAGGATCTGCTGCAGAGCGCCCTCTTCTCGACGTACCGGGCGTGGGACCGGATCAGTGACAAGGCGGCGGTCGGCGGCTATCTGCGCCGCACCATGACGAACCTGCACATCAGCGCCTGGCGCAGGCGCAAGCTCAACGAGTACCCGACCGAGGAGCTGCCGGAGACGGCGGGCGACACGGACGCGATGCGCGGCACGGAACTGCGCGCCGTGCTCTGGCAGGCGCTGGCGCGGCTGCCGGAACTCCAGCGCACGATGCTGGTCCTTCGTTACTACGAGGGCCGCACCGATCCGGAGATCGCGGCCATCCTCGACATCAGTGTCGGCACGGTGAAGTCCAGCATCTGGCGGTCGCTCCGCCGGCTGCGCGAGGACGAGGTCCTCAGCTTCGGCCGTGACGAGGAGGAGTCCTTCGGCGAGCTGGTGGCCTGAGGCGAGGGGGGACACGGGGGAGAACGGGGCCGCTGCTTCGGGGGAGGCGGCGGAGTACGGGGGAAGTGCTGCGGGGTCGGAGGGGCCGGGGGGTCCCGTCCGGCCCCGTTCGCGTGTCTGCGTGCGTATGTGTGCGTGTGTGCGCGTGCGGAGCCCCGGTCGGGGGGAGGGTCGCTAGGGCCTGTCCGACCCTGATCCGCCTGACAGGCCCTAGACCGTCCCCCGTGCCGCGGGCGCCCGGCGGCACCGCCCGGCCGCCGCGGCGGCCAGCCGGCCCAGTGCCTCTTCCTTGCCGCACGGGTGCGCGCCCAGCGCCGTCTGCCGCGCCACGATCCGCCGTTCCGCCCGCATCAGCCGCCACCCGCGCCGCAGCAGGAACGGCACCGACTTGCGCCCCTCGCGCAGATCCCGCAGCAGGCGGCGGCGGAACGTCGTCGTCGGACGGCCGCGCAGGCACAGCGCGTCCGCCAGTACGCCCAGCTTCTGGCACCGCTCGACTATGTCCGCGGCGAAGATCCCCTCGGCCACGAACAGCGGCGTGCGCTCGATGTGGAGGGCCTCCCGGTCGACCCGGGAGCTCGTGGTGATGTCGTAGACCGGGACGTGCGTGCGGCCCGTGCGGCACAGTTCCGTGATCGCGGCGACCGCGGCGTCGGCGTCCCAGGACTGCGCGGAGTCCCAGTCGATGTCCGTGCTGCCGGGGACGAGCGGCAGCGTGGGGTCGTCGCCCTCCTTGTAGAAGTCGTCCAGGCGCAGCACCGGCAGGTCGGTGCGGGCGGCGAGGGAGGACTTGCCGGAGCCGGAAGGGCCCGCGAGCAGCACGACGCGGGTCGGGATCGGTTGGGAATTCACAGAACACGAGTGTGAGGCATTGACCCGCGCAGGGGATCCCCCGGTGCCCGTGTTGGTATCGAGCATCACACCTCAACTACTCTGCGCACTCGGGTGATTACTCGATCGTCTCGATCAGGTGGGAATTCCATGGCACGTCATGCACTTTCCAAGTCCCGGCGCCGCGCTCTGCTGAGGGCAGGTCTGACCGTCACCGCGGTGGGTGCCGCGCTCGGTGCGGGGGGTGCGGCGGCCCAGGCGGCGCCGCTGCCCCACGTGCCGGTCGTGGGCGCCGACAGCAGCCTCGGCGAGGCCGGGGAGGCCGCCGGGGGCGCGGTGACCGGGGCGCTCGGCCACTCGCTCAGGAACGGCATCGCCCCGGTGACGCATCTGCCGCTCGACCCGCTGGCCGGCACGGGCACGGATCCGCTGGACAACGCGGTGGGCACGCAGCTCGCCGATTTCAAGCCGCTGTCCACGGCCGCCGTCACCGACCCGCTGACCAGCGGTGGTGCGCTGAAGGACCTGCCGCTGGTCGGGCCGGTGGCGAAGGCGCTGCACGGCAGCTGAGCCGGGAGTGGCCCGTTCCGCCGGAGTGCCGGAGGAACGGGCCGCTGTTGCGCGGGGCCGGTCAGTAGGAGGAGCCCGAGACGCCCAGTGCGCCCGTCGGGTGCCAGACCGTCTTCGTCTCCAGGAAGGCCGTCAGCCGGTGGGTGCCCGGATCGGTCGTCCAGTCCACGGTTCCGTCCACAGGCTGTGGGCGCAGGACCCGCTTCAGGTTGTCGGCCGCCGCGATCTCCAGCTCCTTCGCCAGCTCGGCATCGGCGCCCGTGAGGTCGATGGCGTTCACGTCCTGGTGGGACGCGAGCGGCGCCGCGATCTCCGCCGTCCTCCCGGACAGGATGTTCACCACTCCGCCCGGCAGGTCGGAGGTGGCCAGTACCTCACCCAGCGAGAGCGCGGGCAGCGGAGAGTCCGCCGAAGCGATGACGACGGCCGTGTTGCCGGTCGCGATCACCGGGGCGACGACCGAGACCAGGCCCAGGAACGACGACTCCTGGGGTGCCAGGACGGTGACCACGCCGGTCGGCTCGGGGGTGGACAGGTTGAAGAACGGGCCCGCGACCGGGTTCGCCCCGCCCACGACCTGGCCGATCTTGTCGGTCCACCCGGCGTACCAGACCCAGCGGTCGATCGCCGCGTCCACGACGGCCGCCGCCTTGGACTTCGACAGGCCCTCCGCGTCCGCCACTTCCCGTACGAACTGGTCCTTGCGGCCCTCCAGCATCTCCGCGATGCGGTAGAGGATCTGGCCGCGGTTGTACGCCGTCGCCCCCGACCAGCCGCCGAACGCCTTGCGGGCGGCCACGACCGCGTCGCGCGCGTCCTTGCGGGAGGACTGGGGGGCGTTCGCCAGCCACTTGCCCTTCGAGTCCGTCACCTCGTACACCCGGCCGCTCTCGGAGCGGGGGAACTTGCCCCCGACGTACAGCTTGTAGGTCTTGAAGACGCTCAGACGGTTATCGGACATCGAGGTACGCCTCCAGGCCGTGACGGCCGCCTTCGCGGCCGAAGCCCGACTCCTTGTAGCCGCCGAAGGGCGAGGTCGGGTCGAACTTGTTGAACGTGTTGGCCCAGACGACGCCCGCCCGGAGCTTGTTCGCCACCGCGAGGATGCGGGAGCCCTTCTCCGTCCAGATGCCGGCCGAGAGGCCGTACTGGCTGTTGTTGGCCTTGGCGACCGCCTCGTCGGGCGTGCGGAACGACAGCACCGACAGCACCGGGCCGAAGATCTCGTCGCGGGCGATGGTGTGCGCCTGGGTGACGTGGGTGAACAGCGTCGGGGCGAACCAGTAACCGGCGGAGGGGAGTTCGCAGGGGGCGGACCAGCGTTCGGCGCCCTCCGCCTCGCCCGTCTCGGCCAGTGCGGTGATCCGGGCGAGCTGCTCCGCGGAGTTGATCGCGCCGATGTCGGTGTTCTTGTCCAGCGGGTCGCCGAGCCGGAGCGTGGACAGCCGGCGCTTCAGGGCGTCCAGCAGTTCGTCCTCGATCGACTCCTGGACCAGGAGTCGCGAGCCCGCGCAGCAGACCTGGCCCTGGTTGAAGAAGATGCCGGTGACGATGCCCTCGACGGCCTGGTCGATCGGGGCGTCGTCGAAGACGATGTTGGCGCCCTTGCCACCCAGTTCGAGGGTGACCCTCTTGTCCGTACCGGCGATCTGGCGGGCGATGGCCTTGCCGACCGCGGTCGAGCCGGTGAAGGCGATCTTGTTGACGTCCTCGTGCTCGACGAGGGCGGCGCCCGCGTCCCCGTACCCGGTGAGGATGTTCACGACACCCTTGGGCAGGCCCGCCTGGCGGCAGATGTCCGCGAAGAACAGCGCGGAGAGCGGGGTCGTCTCGGCGGGCTTGAGGACCACTGTGTTACCGGTGGCGAGCGCCGGGGCGATCTTCCACGCGAGCATGAGCAGCGGGAAGTTCCACGGGATGACCTGGCCCGCGACGCCGAGGGGGCGCGGGTTCGCGCCGTAGCCGGCGTGGTCCAGCTTGTCGGCCCAGCCCGCGTAGTAGAAGAAGTGCGCGGCGACCAGGGGGAGGTCCGCGTCACGGGTCTCCCTGATCGGCTTGCCGTTGTCGAGGGTTTCGAGAACGGCAAGCTCGCGGCTGCGCTCCTGGATGATCCGGGCGATCCGGAAGAGGTACTTGGCGCGCTCGGAGCCGGGCAGTGCCGACCACTTCTCGAACGCCTTGCGGGCCGCCTTCACGGCCCGGTCGACGTCGGCCGCACCGGCCTGCGCGACCTCGGAGAGCACCTCTTCGCTGCTCGGCGAGACGGTCTTGAAGACCTTGCCGTCGGCCGCCTCGGTGAACTCGCCGTCGATGAAGAGCCCGTACGAGGGCGCGATGTCGACGACCGAGCGCGACTCGGGGGCGGGGGCGTACTCGAATGCAGATGCCATGGGGATCAGTCCACCGTCACGTAATCGGGGCCGGAGTAACGGCCGGTGCTGAGCTTCTGGCGCTGCATCAGCAGGTCGTTCAGCAGGCTGGAGGCGCCGAAGCGGAACCAGTGGTTGTCCAGCCAGTCCTCGCCCGCGGTCTCGTTCACCAGCACCAGGAACTTGATCGCGTCCTTGGAGGTACGGATGCCGCCGGCCGGCTTCACGCCGATCTGCACGCCGGTCTGCGCCCGGAAGTCGCGCACGGCCTCCAGCATCAGCAGGGTGTTCGCGGGCGTGGCGTTCGTCCCGACCTTGCCGGTCGACGTCTTGATGAAGTCGGCGCCCGCCAGCATGCCGAGCCAGGAGGCGCGGCGGATGTTGTCGTACGTGGACAGCTCGCCCGTCTCGAAGATCACCTTCAGCCGGGCGTCGGGGCCGTCGGCCCGCGCGCACTCCGCCTTCACGGCGAGGATCTCCTCGTACACCTTCAGGTAGCGGCCGGAGAGGAAGGCTCCCCGGTCGATCACCATGTCGATCTCGTCGGCCCCGGCGGCCACGGCGTCGCGGACGTCCGCGAGCTTCACGTCGAGCGCGGCGCGGCCGGCGGGGAAGGCCGTCGCCACCGACGCCACCTTCACACCGGAACCGGCCAGCGCGGCGACGGCGGTCGCCGCCATGTCGGGGTAGACGCAGACCGCCGCGGTGTGCGGGGTCGTGCGGTCGGTCGGGTCGGGACGGACGGCCTTGGCGGCGAGGGCCCGGACCTTGCCCGGGGTGTCCGCGCCTTCCAGCGTCGTCAGGTCGATCATCGAGATGGCCAGATCGATGGCGTAGGCCTTGGCCGTCGTCTTGATCGAACGGGTTCCGAGGGACGCGGCGCGCGCTTCGAGGCCGACGGCGTCGACGCCGGGCAGCCCGTGCAGGAAGCGGCGCAGCGCACTGTCGGACGCGGTCGCGTCGGAGAATGCAGGAGCTGTGGTGGGCATGGTCACCAGAGGAGCATATCTACGCGCGTAGCGACCTGTACAGGGGGACCGGTTCTCCGCGTGCGGCGCGGTACCGGGGCGGCCACCCCTGCATCGTGCGGCGCGGTACCGGGGCGGCCGCCCCGGCGCCCCTTGCGCCCGTCAGGCAGAATCGGGCCCATGACGAGCCCCACACCACCCGCCGAGCCGGTCTACGCCGACCGGACCTTCCGCTCGCCCGCCGGGATCGTCGGGGGTGTCCTGCTGCTTCTGCTCATCTGCTGGATCGGCGGGGACGCCGTGATCCGGGGGGACGACCGGGTGCGGTGGCTGGCGGTGGCGGGGATGCTGACCGCGGTGCCGCTGGTCGTCGCGTTCACGCTGCGGCCCGTCGTGCTCGCCAATGAGCGGCGCATCCGGATCCGTAACCCGTTCCGGACGATCACCATGCCGTGGACCGAGGTCGCCGATCTGCGGGCCGGGTATTCGAGTGAGCTGTTCACCGAGGGCGGCGCCAAGTACCAGCTGTGGGCGGTGCCGGTCTCGCTGCGGCAGCGGAAGAAGGCGGCCCGGCAGCAGTCCCGGCGGTCGCTGGACGACCCGTACGACCGCACGTCCGTGCACGCCGATGTCCGCGACACCAAGGCCCGGATGGCGTCGGCCGACCAGAGCATGGCCGACCTGCGCGAGTTGGTGGAGCGGGCGAAGACGGGCCCGGGTGCCGCCCCGGCGGCCACGGATTCCATGGAGCCGTCCGTCGCGGTGCGCTGGGCGTACGAGGTGATCGCACCGGCGGTGGTGGGCGCGGTGCTGCTGGTGGTGCTGTTCGCGGCCGGCTGAGGCCGGTCGGGGAGGGCGCGTACCGGAGCCTGATCCGGTGAAGCCCGCACCGGGCCGGTGCGGGCTTCACTCATGCCCGGGGTCCTGCTTGACGTCGACGTAGTCGCCGGCGGCGGTCGCGCCGCCCGTCGTGGACGTCTCCGGTAGGTATGCGAGTTGCCGCATCTGTGTATGCCGGGCGCACGAGGGGCAACTTCCGGGTGAAAGCCGACCGCTGCGACGGTTTCCGGTCCCGGCGGTCATGCCCGCCTCCATACATTGCGCGTGCCGCCCGACTTCCGAAGCGGGCGGCGGGGGGTGGGACGAGATGACGGACGACGGCGGTCCCGGCAGAACGGACGCCACGGGCGCGCGCTGCCGGATAGACATCGACTCGGACGGCGGATACGGCTGGCGGATGGTCGCGCAGAACGGACGCGTGGTCGCGGTCTCCGCGGGCTCGTACGGCGAGTACGGCGAATGCCGGGCCGCCTTCGAGGAGTTGTGCGCGCGGCAGCAGGATCTGACGGGCGGCGTGCAGCACACGCCCGGGGGCAACGGCTGGATGTGGTTACTCCGGGACCGGGGCGGACGGGCCACGGTCGTCTCGGCGCGGGCCTACGAGCGCCATTCGACGTGCCGGGCCGCGTACGAACGGTTCCGCGCGCTGCTCGCCGAGATGGGGGGGCGTCACCGGAAGTTGCCTTTAGGGCACACCTCATTCACACCTCGGAGCGTGCATGTCCATGACGCGGCAGCAGCGTCGACCGCGTGACGAGAGATACGAGTGGGACCGCGGCGCCGGACGCGCCGCGGCGGCTGTACGCGGATCCGGGGCTGCCCGACCGCGTGTTCAGGGGCGTGGCCCGCGACGGCGGCGGGCTGGTGCTCGCGGTCATGCTGCTGGTCGGCGGATTCCTGCTCTACCGGGCCTGGCAGGCGCTGTCCCGGGCGGGCTGGTCGTTCCTGACGACCGAGACGTGGGAGCCGGACGCCGGCCGCTTCGGGATCGCCGCCGTGCTGGTCGGGACGGTGCTCATCGCGCTGGTGGCCATCGCCGTCGCCGTACCGCTGGCGGTCGGCGGGGCGCTGTACATCTCCGAGTACGCGCCGCCCCGGCTGCGCCGCACGCTGATCAGCGTCGTCGACCTGATGGCGGCCGTACCGTCGGTCGTCTACGGGCTGTGGGGGCTGTTCTTCTTCGAGGGGAAGATCCTCCCCACCGCCCGGTGGATCGCGACCTACCTGGGC
This sequence comes from Streptomyces sp. NBC_00984, assembly GCF_045162475.1. Taxonomy (NCBI): domain Bacteria; kingdom Bacillati; phylum Actinomycetota; class Actinomycetes; order Kitasatosporales; family Streptomycetaceae; genus Streptomyces; species Streptomyces sp. NBC_00984. The sequence continues at coordinate 3,481,385 of NZ_CP108734.1, read as the reverse complement.
TGGATCCCGCTCTTCCGGGTGGACGGCGCCGACCCGTCCGACCCGCTCGCCCCGGAGAGCGTGTACACCTCCTCCACGCTGGTCGCGGGGGTCGTCGTGGCACTGATGGTCGCGCCGATCGCCTGCTCGGTGATGCGCGAGGTGTTCTCGCAGGCGCCGGCCGGTGAGCGCGAGGGCGCGTACGCGCTGGGGGCCACCCGCTGGGGCATGATCCGCAGCGTCGTCCTGCCGTTCGGCAAGGGCGGCATGATCGGCGGCACCATGCTCGGTCTGGGCCGGGCACTGGGCGAGACCATCGGGGTCTACCTGATCATCTCGCCGGTCTTCGAGATCCAGTGGCACGTGGTGCAGGGCGGGGCCAGTTCGGTTGCCGCGCTGATCGCCCTGCGCTACGGCGAGGCCAGCGAATTCGGCATGTCGGCGCTGATGGCCGCGGGCCTCGCGCTCTTCCTGATGACGCTCGTCGTCAACTTCGCGGCGTCGTCGATCGTCGCCCGCAGCCGGTCCGGCGCGGCGAGTGAGTGAGGGGACCCAGCAGATGACCATCGCACCCGAGAGGCCCGTCACCACCGCGGAACGGGACGCGCCCGTGGGGGAGCGGCGGCGGTCCCTCGGCCTGCTGCGCGCCACCGACGTGTACGCGCTGCTCGGCGCCGCGGCAGCCGCGCTGTCGATCACCTGGCTGCTGTTCGCCCGGCTGCTGCCGTTCAGCGGGACCGTCGGCTTCCTGGCCGTCGCGTACGGGCTGTTCCTCGCCCTGTACGGACTGCTGGTCTCCTTCGACGAGAACGGCCCCGCGGTACGGGACCGGCTGGCCGCCGTCGTCGTGCAGAGCCTCGGCCTGGTCATGGTCGTCGCGCTCGGCTTCGTCGTCGTCTTCACCCTGTGGGAGGGCCGCAAGGCGCTGCCGCACCTGAACTTCTTCACCCAGGACATGGCCGAGGCGGGCCCGCTGGACCCGCTCTCGGCCGGCGGCATCCTGCACGCGATCCTCGGCACGCTGGAGCAGATCACCGTCGCGCTCGCCCTGACCGTGCCCACCGGCATGGTCTGCGCGGTCTTCCTCAACGAGGTGTCGGGACGCTTCGCCCGGTTCGTGCGGACCGTCGTCGAGGCGATGACCGCGCTGCCGTCGATCGTCGCGGGCCTGTTCGTCTATGCGACGGTGATCCTCGCCCTCGGCTTCGACCGGTCCGGCCTCGCCGCCTCCCTCGCGCTCGCCGTGATGATGCTGCCGATCATCATCAGGGCGGCGGACGTGGTGATCCGGCTGGTGCCGGGGACGCTGCGGGAGGCCGCGTACGCGCTGGGCACCTCGCGCTGGCGCACCGTCCGGCACGTGGTGCTGCCGACCGCGCGGTCCGGGCTGACCACCTCCGTCATCCTCGGCACCGCGCGCGGGATCGGCGAGACCTCGCCCGTGCTGCTGACCGCCGGATTCACCGCCGAGATCAACGGCGATCCGCTGTCGGGGCCGCAGGTCTCGCTGCCGCTCGCCACCTTCGAGTTCGTCAAGTCGCCCGAGCCCACGATGATCGCCCGCGGTTTCGGTACGGCGGCCGTCCTGATGGCGCTGGTGCTCGTGCTGTTCGTCGTCGCCCGCGTCATCGGCGGCCGGGGACCGGGGCAGCTGACCAGGCGTCAGGAGCACCGCCGGGTCCAGGCGTCGCGGCGTGACGCCGAACGGTTCGCCGCCCGGTCCGGGCGGCGCGCGCCCCGCGAAACACCCATGGATACGAGGAGTGAGTGACCAGTGAGACCGGCAACCGTCTCCCGACTGACCATGGCGGTGGCGGCGCTGGTGTGCGCGCTGCTCGCCCTGCACCCGACGACCGCCCAGGCCGCCTCGTACACGAAGATCAGCGGCGGGGGCTCCACCTGGAGCTCCAACGCGCTCGACCAGTGGCGCCGCAACGTCGCCGCCAACAGCGGCATGACGGTCAACTACTCGCCGGTCGGTTCCTCGGTGGGCCGTGAGCAGTTCAAGAACGGCACGGCGGACTTCGCCGTCTCCGAGATCCCGTACGGACTGACCGAGTCCGGCATGCGGGACGCGCCGCCGAAGCGCGGATACGCGTACATGCCGATCGTGGCCGGCGGCACGGCCTTCATGTACAACCTGCGGATCGGCGGCCGGAGGGTCACCAACCTGCGGCTCTCCGGCGAGGTCATCACCAAGATCTTCACCGGCACGCTCACGATGTGGAACGCCCCCGAGATCCGGGCCGACAACCCCGGTCTCGTGCTCCCCGCCCGCCGCATCATCCCCGTCGTGCGCTCCGACGGCTCCGGCACGACCGCCCAGCTGACCACCTGGCTGGCCAAGGAGCACGGCGCGCTGTGGGACGCGTACTGCAGGCGTGCCGGGCGCTCCACCCCCTGCGGGATGACCTCGTACTTCCCCGTCGTGCCGGGCTCCTCGACGATCGCCAAGTCCGGTTCGCTGGGCGTCTCCGGCTACACCAAGCAGGGGCACGCCGAAGGCGCGATCACCTACGTCGAGTACTCGTACGCGATCAAGACCCACTTCCCGGTGGCGAAGGTGCTCAACGCCTCCGGCTACTACGTCGAGCCGACCGCCTCCAGTGTCGCCGTGGCGCTGATGAAGGCCCGGATCAACGAGGACAAGAACTCCGAGAACTACCTCACCCAGATCCTGGACGGCGTCTACCGCTCGGCCGACCGGCGCACCTACCCGCTCTCCTCCTACAGCTACATGATCGTGCCCACCGCGGCCGAGTCGCCGTTCACCGCCGCCAAGGGCAGGACGCTCGGCGCCTTCGCCAACTACTTCCTCTGCGAGGGCCAGCAGCAGGCCGAGGAACTCGGCTACTCGCCGCTGCCCAAGAACCTCGTCGAAGCCGGATTCACCCAGGTCCGCCGGATCCCGGGCGCGCCGACCGCCGCCGTCGACATCAAGAGCTGCCGCAACCCCACATTCTCCGCCGACGGCTCCAACACCCTTGCCAGGAACGCCCCGTACCCCCAGGCCTGCGACAAGCGCGGCACCACGCAGTGCGCGGACGGCACGGCGGGCGCCAAGGAGCGGACCCGGGTGAACGCCGGTGCGAACGGCGGCGGTTCCGGCGGCGGATCCACCAGTGGCGGTACGGGCGGCGGCGCGGGTTCCGCGGGCGGCGCCGGGGCCGCGGGAGCGTCGGGAGGCTCCACCGGTACGGACGGGGCGTCCGGCGGGACGGGGGGCGGTGCGGCCTCGGGCGCCGTCGACCCCGACACCGGCGAACGGATCGACGGCTCGGCCGGTGCCGGGACCGGGGACGCCTCCGTCGTCGGCAACCCGGTCACCCTCGCCGCGGGCGGCTCACCGGGGCTGCGCGGCGTGCTGATGGCGCTCTCCGCCGTCCTGCTCGTCGGCGTGGTCGTCGGACCACCGCTCACCGCGCGGGCGCTCGCCGCCCGCAGCCGTCGCAAGGAAGGGCTGCGATGACACCCGGACGTCACACCCGCCGACGCATCGCCACCGGCATCGGGGCCCTGCTCGCCGCCCTGGTGGTCGCGCTGCTGCCGCTGCCCGCCACCACGTCCCCCGCCCGGGCGGCGACGGGCTCGGCGGTGACGGTGACCGGCCGCAAGGGCCCGTACGACGACTTCTCGAAGCTGAAGGTCACCGTCCACCAGACCGAGCAGCTGCGCGGCCAGGGGGTGCGGATCACCTGGACCGGCGGCAGGCCGACGCAGGACGGCTTCACCTACGACTACCTCCAGATCATGCAGTGCTGGGGGGACGACCCCCGGGGGCCCTCGCGCGAGCAGTGCCAGTTCGGCGCCCAGGGGAGCGGCGGGCAGGGCGGCAACTGGACCGCGCTGCGCCAGATCGGGGTGGGGGCCGCCGACCCCGCCGAGAAGGAGTACGTGGGGAACGGCTCCGGCGAGTCGTACGTCCCGTTCCGGCCCGCCGACGGCGGCCCCGCGGCCGCCGGGTCCCGCGACTGGACCTACTTCAGCTCGATCGACTCCAACGAGGAGCCCTACGCCGTCACGCACGCGGACGGCACGGGCGAGTTCACCTTCCAGATGCAGTCCGGGCAGGAGGCCTCGCAGCTCGGCTGCGGCGAGCCGGTGAAGAAGTCCGGCCGGACCGGGACCCGTCCCTGCTGGCTCGTCGTCGTACCGCGCGGCGGGCACGACGTGGACGGCGGGACCGGCTCGAACCACCGGCTGGAGACCTCGCCCCTCACCACGTCCAACTGGGCCCAGCGCCTCGTGGTGCCGTTGCACTTCCAGCCGGTGGGCAACACCTGCCCGGCCGACCGGGCGGAGCGCCGGGTGACCGGGTCGGAGCTCGTCACCGAGGCGATCAGCTCATGGCAGTCGACCCTCTGCGCGGGTGCGGGCAACGCGAAGTTCGCCTTCAGCCAGAGCGGCGAGGCAGGCGCACGGGAGACCCTCGCCAGGCCCACGCCGGGGTCCCCGCACCTCGCCTTCACCGTCGACCCGCTGCTCCCGCCGGGGGAGGGGACGGGCGGAAGCGCGGTGCACGCGCCGGTGGCGGTGAGCGGACTGGTCGTCGGCTTCTTCGTCGAAATGCCGGGGCCGCCGCATCACCCGCGCCCGCCGCGAGATCGGCATGGTCTTCCAGAAGCCCAACCCGTTCCCCGCCATGTCCCTGTACGACAACGTCCTCGCGGGCCTGAAGCTCAACGGCATCAAGGCGGCCAGGGACGGCAGGGACGATCTCGTCGAGGAATGCCTGACCAAGGCGGGCCTGTGGCGCGAGGTCAAGGACCGGCTCCGCCAGCCCGGCGGCGCGCTCTCCGGCGGACAGCAGCAACGCCTCTGCATAGCGAGGTCGTTGGCGGTCCGCCCCCGGGTGCTGCTGATGGACGAACCCTGCTCCGCGCTGGACCCGACCTCCACCCGCCGGATCGAGGAGACCATCGCCGACCTCAAGGAGGAGGTCACCATCGTGATCGTCACGCACAACATGCAGCAGGCGGCGCGGGTCTCCGACCACTGCGCGTTCTTCCTCGCCGAACAGGGCACGCCCGGTGTGATCGTCGAACACGGCCCGACCGGCGCGATGTTCGGCGCCCCGCAGGACGCCCGGACCGCCGACTACGTGAACGGCCGCTTCGGATGACGCCCCGGGGCCCCGCCGCGCCGGCCGCCCCGCTCCCGCTCAGATACCGGCCGCCGCCGCCAGATCGCGCTTGATCCCGTCGAGCAGCTCAGCGCCCTTCGCGCGGGCCGTCGGCAGCTCGTCCGCCGAACCGACCGGCACCACGACCTCCAGATAGCACTTGAGCTTCGGCTCGGTGCCGCTCGGGCGGACGATCACCCGGGCGCCTTCCAGCTGGTAGCGGAGCCCGTCGGTGGGCGGCAGCTGCGCCGTGCCCCGCGCCAGGTCCTCGGCCGAGGTGACGGCGAGGCCCGCCAGCGCGGTCGGAGGCTGCTCGCGCAGCCGCGCCATGGCGTCGGAGATCACCGACAGGTCCTTCACCCGGACCGACAGCTGGTCCGTGGCGTGCAGCCCGTGGGCGACCGCGAGGTCGTCGAGGAGATCGAGGAGCGTACGCCCCTGCTCCTTGAGCCCGGAGGCGAGCTCGGCGACGAGCAGGGCGGCCGTGATGCCGTCCTTGTCGCGTACGCCGTCGGGGTCGACGCAGTAGCCGAGCGCCTCCTCGTACCCGTACCGCAGGCCGTCGACGCGGGCGATCCACTTGAAGCCGGTCAGCGTCTCCTCGTGGCCGAGCCCGGCCTTCCCGGCGATCCGGCCGAGCAGCGAGGACGACACGATCGACTCGGCGAAGACACCGGTCACGCCGCGGTCCACCAGATGGGCGGCGAGCAGCGCGCCGACCTCGTCGCCGCGCAGCATCCGCCAGCCGCCGTCGGCGCCGGGGTCCGGGACGGCGACGGCGCAGCGGTCGGCGTCCGGGTCGTTGGCGATGACGATGTCGGGGTCCGCGCGGCGCGCGGTCGCGAAGGCGAGGTCCATCGCGCCGGGCTCTTCCGGATTGGGGAAGGCGACGGTGGGGAAGGCCGGGTCGGGCTCGGCCTGCTCGGCGACGAGCACCGGCGCGGGGAATCCGGCACGGTCGAAGGCGGCGGTCAGCACGGACGTACCGACACCGTGCATGGCGGTGTACACGACCCGGGCGGTACGCGGCGATCCGGCGGCGAGCACGGTGTCCGTACGGGCCAGGTAGGCCGCCAGGACCTCGTCGCCGAGGACGTCCCAGCCGTCGTCGGGCCGGGCCACGCCGTCGAGCGGGCCGACCGCGGCGATGGCGGCGGCGATCTCGCCGTCCGCCGGGGGGACGATCTGCGAGCCGTCGCCGAGGTAGACCTTGTAGCCGTTGTCGCGCGGCGGATTGTGGCTGGCGGTCACCTCGACGCCGGCGACGGCGCCCAGGTGCCGTATGGCGTACGCGAGCACGGGGGTGGGGAGCGGGCGGGGGAGCACCGCCGCCCGCAGGCCCGCGCCGGTCATCACGGCGGCGGTGTCGCGGGCGAAGTCGGCGGACTTGTACCGGGCGTCGTACCCGACGACGACGAGCCCGCCGCCCTGCCCCTGCGCCTTCAGATACGCGGCGAGACCGGCCGCCGCCCGGATGACGACGGAACGGTTCATCCGCATCGGCCCGGCCCCCAGCTCACCGCGGAGCCCGGCGGTGCCGAACTGCAGCGTGCCGGCGAACCGTGCGGCGAGCTCGTCGGCACTTTCGGCGGACCCGGATTCGATGAGCCCGGCGAGCTCGTCGCGGGTCTCGGGATCGGGGTCCTCCGCGAGCCATGTCCTGGCCTGCGCGATGAGGTCCTGCTGCACGGTGTCCGCCTTTCTGCGGTGTGGGAATTCAGCCTCGCCGGTGTTCGGGCCCGGCTCAGATCCGCTCGAGCACCCGGGCCAGCAGCGAACCCATCCGGGTCGCCGAGTCCCGCCCCGCCTGCAGCACCTCCGCATGGTTGAGCGGCTCCCCGCTCAGCCCCGCCGCGAGGTTCGTGACCAGCGAGATGCCCAGCACCTCGGCGCCGGCCTCGCGCGCGGCGATGGCTTCGAGCACGGTGGACATGCCGACCAGGTCGCCGCCCATGACGCGGACCATGTTGATCTCGGCCGGGGTCTCGTAGTGCGGACCGGTGAACTGCACGTACACGCCCTCTTCGAGGGTCTCGTCGACCTCCTTGCACAGCGCGCGCAGCCGCGGCGAGTACAGATCGGTCAGATCGACGAAGTTGGCGCCGACGATGGGGGAGGCCGCCGTCAGGTTGATGTGGTCGCTGATCAGCACCGGCTGACCGGGGCGCATGCCCTCGCGAAGACCGCCGCAGCCGTTCGTCAGGACGACGGTCCCGCATCCCGCCGCGACGGCGGTACGGACCCCGTGCGCGACGGCGGCGACGCCCCGGCCCTCGTAGAAGTGCGTGCGGCCGAGGAAGACCAGGACCCGCTTGTCGCCGATCTTGTACGAGCGGATCGTGCCGCCGTGCCCCTGTACGGCGGGCGCCGGGAAACCTGGCAGCTCGGTCACCGGGAACTCGGCCTCCGGAGTGCCGAGCGCATCGCCCGCGGGTGCCCAGCCGGAACCCATCACGAGCGCGACGTCGTGGGTCTCGGCACCGGTCAGCTCGCGCAGGCGGGCGGCGGCGTCGGAGGCGGCGGCGTACGGGTCGCCCTGGATGTGGTCCGGAATAACTGATGCGTTCACGCGGATGAGGGTAGCCGGTGATTCCCTACGCGCGTAGATGCCTATGCGCAGAGTCTGCACACGCATCCTCGTACTTTCACACAAAAGCGCTGGTCGGCCGGGTCAGCAGGGGCGCTTGCGCAGTTCCATCACATAGTCGTGCGGGGCGCCCGAGGACTCCGCGGCGTCGGCGATCTCGCCCAGATAGCGGGCGGAGGGCAGCCCGCCCTCGTAGCCGTTCAGCACATACATCCAGGCCGGCTCCTCGCCGTCCAGGGTGTGCACCCGCACCCGCATCCGGCGGTAGATGTCGAGGCCGACACCCTCCCACCGGTCCATGGAGTCCTCGTCCATCGGCGCCAGGTCGTACAGCGCCACGAAGACCTGGGAACGGGGCGCCTCCACCACCGTGGCGAGCGCGCCCTCCCAGCCCATCTGCTCCCCGCCGAAGGTCAGCCGCCAGCCGTTGAGCCAGCCCGTGCCGCGCAGCGGGGAATGCGGTGCGCGGCGCGTCATCAGCCGCGCGTCGAGGTTGCCGGCGTACGCGGCGTAGAGCGACATGGGTTCGAGGGTACGGGAGGTGACGGGAAGAACGTCGACTCCGGTGCGGAAGACCACTTACGGGGTTCCGCACGCCACCCCCGGGCCCCGGCGCGCACGCCCCGGCGCACGTATGGAGGGCCCCGGGGCGAAGCACCTTGGCGCGTGCGGGACAATGAAGTACGTACTGCATTCCCCCGGGGCGTTCCCCCGGACCCCCGGCCGGGGCAGCAGACGGCCGCGGGATGACATACGCGAGGCGGACTTTTCGTGACCCGGATCGTGATCATCGGCGGCGGACCCGGCGGCTACGAGGCGGCACTGGTGGGCGCCCAACTCGGCGCGGAGGTGACCGTCGTCGACTGCGACGGCCTCGGCGGCGCGTCCGTGCTCACCGACTGCGTGCCCTCGAAGACCCTGATCGCGACGGCTGAGGTGATGACCACCTTCGACTCCTCGTACGAGGAGCTGGGCATCATCGTCGCGGACGACACCCCGCACGTCGAGCAGGCCGCCCGCGTGGTCGGCGTCGACCTGGGCAAGGTCAACCGACGGGTGAAGCGCCTGGCGCTCGCCCAGTCCCACGACATCACCGCCTCCGTCACCCGCGCCGGTGCCCGCGTGATGCGCGGCCGGGGCCGCCTGGCGGGCCTCCAGGCCTCCGACGGCTCCCGCAAGGTCGTCGTGACCGCCGCCGACGGCACCGAGGAGACGCTCACCGCGGACGCCGTGCTGATCGCGACCGGCGGGCACCCCCGGGAGATCCCGGACGCCCTCCCCGACGGCGAGCGCATCCTGAACTGGACCCAGGTCTACGACCTCGACGAGCTGCCCGAGGAGCTCATCGTGGTCGGCTCCGGCGTGACCGGCGCCGAGTTCGCGGGCGCCTACCAGGCGCTCGGCTCACGCGTCACCCTCGTCTCGTCCCGCGACCGGGTGCTGCCGGGCGAGGACCCGGACGCGGCCGCCGTGCTGGAGGACGTCTTCCGGCGCCGCGGCATGAACGTCATGGCCCGCTCCCGCGCCCAGGCCGCGAAGCGCGTCGGCGACCGGGTCGAGGTCACCCTCGCCGACGGCCGGGTCATCTCCGGTTCGCACTGCCTCATGGCGGTCGGCGCGATCCCGAACAGCGCGGGCATGGGCCTGGAGGAGGCCGGGGTCCGGCTCAAGGAGTCCGGCCACATCTGGACCGACAAGGTCTCCCGCACCAGCGCGCCCGGCGTGTACGCGGCCGGTGACGTCACCGGGATCTTCGCCCTCGCCTCGGTCGCCGCCATGCAGGGCCGGATCGCGATGTACCACTTCCTCGGCGACGCGGTGGCCCCGCTGGACCTGAAGACGGTCTCCTCGAACGTCTTCACCGACCCCGAGATCGCCACCGTCGGCTACACCCAGGCCGATGTCGACGCCGGCAAGATCGACGCCCGGGTGGTCAAGCTGCCGCTGCTGCGCAACCCGCGCGCCAAGATGCAGGGAATCCGCGACGGATTCGTCAAGATCTTCTGTCGGCCGGGCACCGGCATCGTGGTCGGCGGCTGTGTCGTCGCACCGCGTGCGAGTGAACTCATTCACCCCATCTCGATCGCGGTCGACAACAATTTGACGGTAGAACAGATCGCAAACGCTTTCACCGTGTATCCGTCCCTGTCGGGTTCGATCGCGGAAGTGGCCAGGCAGTTGCACACCCGTAAGCGCGCGGGCGAGGCGTAAGCGCCTTCGGGAACCCGGTAATCCCCGGCAACTCCCGGCAACCCGGGCGGCCCGACGACCGCCGTCCGATCAGTACAGAACAACAACGGGGCCGCCTATACCACTTGGCGGCCCCTTGTATGTACAACATCCGTTATTCGGCGCAAACTGCTGAAAACACTCGGGCGGTCACGTTACTGTCAGTTTCGTGTTCGCTGCAGAACGTCGTCAGTTGATCCTCGAAATGGTGCGTGCCAACGGGGCGGTATCGCTCCGTGAGCTCGCCCGCGTCGTCCAGACCTCCGAAGTGACCGTACGGCGGGACGTGCGGGCACTGGAGGCAGAAGGACTCCTCGACCGCCGGCACGGCGGTGCGGTACTGCCGGGCGGTTTTACGCGGGAGTCCGGCATTCCGCAGAAATCCCATCTCGCCACCGCGGAGAAGACGGCCATCGCCGACCTGGCCGCCGGTCTCGTGGAAGAGGGCGAGGCCATCGTCGTCGGCGCCGGAACGACCACGCAGGAGCTGGCCCGCCGGCTCGCGCGGATTCCCGGTCTGACCGTCGTCACCAACTCGCTGCTGGTCGCCCAGGCGCTGGCCCATGCCAACCGGGTGGAGGTGGTGATGACCGGCGGCACGCTGCGCGGTTCCAACTACGCCCTGGTGGGCAGCGGTGCCGAGCAGTCCCTCCAGGGGCTGCGGGTCGCGCGCGCGTTCCTCTCCGGGAGCGGGCTCACCGCGGAGCGCGGCCTCTCCACGTCCAACATGCTCTCCGCGAGCGTGGACCGGGCGCTGGTGCAGGCGGCCGCGGAGGTGGTGGTCCTGGCGGACCACACCAAGATCGGCTCCGACACCATGTTCCAGACGGTGCCGACGGATCTCATCACCCGCCTGGTGACGGACGAGCCGCCCGGTCACGACGACCGTGCCGCCACCGAACTGCAGGCCCTGGCGGACCAGGGGGTGCAGATCGCGGTGGCCGGCTCGGGCAGCGGCCCCACGGCGGCCGAGCCCCTTCCGCACGGCCGGCAGGGCCGCCGCGACATGCCACTGCCCGGACAGCGTCGTACGACACATGGCGGCCCCGGAGGCCAGGGCTCGCAGCAACTGCGGAGCGCGGCGTCCCTGACGGAGTCGGGCCAGGGCCCGGGAGACCGCGCGAGGGTCGCGGACCTGCGCCGCCGATAGAACCCGGCCTCGGTGGGGCGAAAACCCAGCTCTGCCGGGCTCGTTTCCTTGGGTTGCGGGGGTCGAAATTCCAGCCGTTCCGGGCCGGTCTCCTCAGGTCGCGGGGGTCGAAAACCCAGCCCTGCCGGGCCCGTCTTCTCGGGTCGCCGGGGGCGAATATCCTGCCCCGCCGGCGTTTGAGCCCCGGTTACGGGAAGGGGCGGGCAGGGGAACAGGCCCCGCGCAGCGGACCACAAGGCATGCCCCCGGCCCCCACTCCCTCAACCCGCCTCCGCATGTGCCCCCTTCAGCCCCTGCAAGGTCAGCATCAGCAACCGACCCGCCAACTCCGGGTCGTCCGGCGACTGTTCGGCGGCCAGCGCGATGGCATTGGTCAGCTGCATCAGGTCGTCGATCGACACATCCGGCCGCACCGCCCCGCTCGCCTGCGCCCGCGCCAGCAGTACCGCCCCCGCCTCGCGCAGCGGCACATTGCACTGCGACAGCGCCGAAGTCTCGTCCCGCGACGTCGACATGAGCGCCTGGGCGAGCCCGCGATACTCACCCGCGTGGGTGATGATCGCGCCCAGCCACTCCACCAGGCCCGCGCACGGCTGCGCCGCCCCCGCGAGTTCACGGGAACGGGTGATCAGGGATGTCAGGGCCTCCTGGAATACCGCGTTCATCAGCGCGTGCCGGTTCGGGAAGTGCCGGTACAGCGTGCCGATCCCCACGCCCGCGCGCCGCGCGATGTCCTCCAGGGACGCGTCGGTGCCGTGCTCCGCGAAGGCGGTCCGGGCCTCGTTCAGCAGCCGGTCGTAATTCCGGCGCGCGTCGGCACGCATGTGCCGGGCCGGCGTCCGTGCCGTACTGATCGCCATTGCGCAGTCCTCCCTTTCTCCGCCCCGAGGTCCAGGATGCCATCGCGCGTCCGTCAAAAGGACCGAGGCCGAGGAGCGAGGCCGGGGCGCGCTGCCGGGGCGCGACGCACGACCGGGGCCCCTGCCGAGTCGCACGACTCGGCAGGGGCCCCGGTGGAACGTCGGGTACCGCTCGATCAGTCCTTGATCTCGCAGATGACGGCGCCGGAGGAGACCGAGCTGCCGACCTCGGCGGCGAGGCCCTTGACGGTGCCGGAGCGGTGCGCGTTCAGCGGCTGCTCCATCTTCATGGCCTCCAGGACGACGATGAGGTCGCCTTCCTGGACCTGCTGGCCTTCTTCGACGGCGATCTTGACGATGGTGCCCTGCATCGGGGAGGCCAGGGTGTCGCCGGAGACCGCGGAGCCGGACTTCTTGGCGGCGCGGCGTTTGGGCTTGGCGCCCGCGGCGAGTCCGGTGCGGGCCAGGGACATGCCGAGGGAGGAGGGGAGGGAGACCTCCAGGCGCTTGCCGCCGACCTCGACGACGACGGTCTCGCGGCCGGCTTCCTCCTCCGCCTCCGCGTCGGCGGTGGCGGTGAAGGGCTTGATGTCGTTGACGAACTCGGTCTCGATCCAGCGGGTGTGGACCTGGAACGGTTCGCTGGTGAAGGCCGGGTCGACGACGACCGCGCGGTGGAAGGGAATGGCGGTGGCCATGCCCTCGACGTTGAACTCGGCCAGCGCACGGGCGGCGCGCTGGAGTGCCTGTTGCCGGGTCGCGCCGGTCACGACCAGCTTCGCCAGCAGCGAGTCCCAGGCGGGGCCGATGACGGAGCCGGACTCGACGCCCGCGTCGAGACGGACGCCGGGGCCGGTCGGCGGGGCGAAGAGGGTGACGGTGCCCGGGGCGGGCAGGAAGCCGCGGCCCGGGTCCTCGCCGTTGATCCGGAACTCGAAGGAGTGGCCGCGCACGGCCGGGTCGCCGTAGCCCAGCTCCTCGCCGTCGGCGATGCGGAACATCTCGCGCACGAGGTCGAGGCCGGTGACCTCCTCGGTCACCGGGTGCTCGACCTGCAGGCGGGTGTTGACCTCCAGGAACGAGATCGTGCCGTCCGTGCCGACGAGGAACTCCACCGTGCCCGCACCGACGTAGCCGGCCTCCTTGAGGATGGCCTTGGACGCCGCGTACAGCTCCGCGTTCTGCGCGTCGCTCAGGAACGGGGCCGGGGCCTCCTCGACCAGCTTCTGGTGGCGGCGCTGGAGCGAGCAGTCACGGGTGGAGACCACGACCACGTTGCCGTGGGTGTCGGCCAGGCACTGCGTCTCGACGTGGCGCGGCCGGTCGAGGTAGCGCTCCACGAAGCACTCGCCCCGGCCGAACGCCGCGACGGCCTCACGGACCGCGGAGTCGTACAGCTCCGGGATCTCCTCCAGCGTGCGCGCCACCTTCAGCCCGCGACCGCCGCCACCGAAGGCGGCCTTGATCGCGATCGGCAGCCCGTGCTCCTTTGCGAAGGCGACGACCTCCCCGGAACCCGACACCGGGTCGGGCGTGCCGGCCACCAGCGGGGCCCCGGCACGCTGCGCGATATGCCGGGCCGCGACCTTGTCGCCCAGGTCCCGGATCGCCTGCGGCGGCGGCCCGATCCACGTCAGCCCCGCATCGAGCACGGCCTGCGCGAACTCGGCGTTCTCCGACAGGAACCCGTACCCGGGATGGATCGCGTCGGCCCCGGAGTCCTTGGCCGCCTGGAGCACCTTGGCCATGTCCAGATAGCTGGCCGCCGGGGTGTCACCGCCCAGAGCGAATGCCTCGTCGGCCGCACGCACATGCAGAGCATCCCGGTCCGGGTCCGCGTAGACGGCCACGCTCCCGATCCCGGCATCCCGGCACGCCCGAGCAACACGGACAGCAATTTCGCCACGGTTGGCGATGAGCACCTTGCGCACGATGGCTCCCTCCTTGAAACAAGCTGAGTTTAGGGACTACCGACACGGCCCTACGACCCGTCCCCAATGGTGAGCTTGCCCACACGGAGTGTGATTCGAGGCTTGCTCAAGTCGCGAAATCCCTTGTGGCACCACGGTACGCCGGGTTTCATAACCGCACAGTAGCCACGAGGTGTGGTCCAGGTCTCTGTTCGTACGAGCTGTGACTCCCCGCGTTTCTTTGTCGAGTCCCCACTAATGGGCGAACGATTCTTTGCGCGACGCACGAGAGCCGCGACAAGGGGGGCGCGCGGAGTGTGCGCCCGCGCGCGCCACGAGCGCGGGGCGGAAGCGGAGATCGCCGGACCCTTGTCCGGAGGATTACCGGTTAGTAGGGTCCGCGCTATCGCACGTACTGCAGGTAACAGGGGGTGAGCACCGTGGTGCGCAGACCGGTGGCGTTCGTGGCCGCGATCGTGCTGTTCGTGGAAGCCGTGGGCATCGTGCTCATCAACGGCATCCTGGCGACGGTCGTGAAGAACCAGGACATGTCACTGGCCGGGATGGACCCCGCCGTCATGTCCAACGGCACCTGGGCGACGGGCGGCGCCTTCGGCCTGTACCTGCTGCTGTGCGGGCTGCTCCTGCTGCTCGCCGGCATCCGTGACCGGGCCCCCGGCCGTATCGCCCGCATCGTCCTGATCGTCTGCGCGGTGGTGCACGGGGTGCTGGGCGCGCTGACGGTCGGGCTGGTCGGCTGGACCGCGTTCGGGTGTCTGATGGTGGTGCTCGGGCTGATAGTGCTGACGCTGGTGGCGTACGGCACCCGGTCCGACGAGCCCGCCGACGACGCCGGGGCGAGCGCTCCGGCGCCGGTCTGATCCGGGGCGTCCGCCCGGACCCGGGACGTCCGCTCAGACCCAGAGCTCGGTGACGGAGATCCCCAGCTCGCCCAGCAGCCGGCGCAGCAGCGGCAGCGAGAGCCCGATGACGTTGCCGTGGTCGCCCTCGATGGAGTCGACGAACGGCGCCGAGCGGCCGTCCAGGGTGAAGGCGCCCGCGACATGGAGCGGTTCGCCGGTGGCCACGTAGGCGGCGATCTCGGCGTCCGTCGGTTCGCCGAAGCGGACGGTCGTGGAGGCGGTCGCCGACGCGGTACGTCCGGTAGCGGTGTCGATCACGCTGTGGCCCGTCTGCAGCACACCGGCCCGGCCGCGCATGGACTTCCACCGGGCGATGGCCTCCTCGCCGTCGGCCGGCTTGCCGAGCGCCTCGCCGTCGAGTTCGAGCACCGAGTCGCAGCCGATCACCAGGGCACCCGCCGCCTCCGCCCGGCCGGCCACCGCCGCGGCCTTGGCCTCGGCGAGCACGAGCGCCAGCTCGGCCGGTGTCGGGGCGCTCAGCGCGTCCTCGTCCACCCCGCTGACGATCACCTCGGGCGCGAATCCGGCCTGCCTCAGCAGACCGAGACGGGCGGGCGAGGCGGAGGCGAGCACGAGACGGCGCTGATCAGTCATACGCGCCATCGTAGAAGAGGCGGACGGACCCCGGCCCCGCTCAGTGCAGGCCGGCCACGAACATCGCGACCACCATCGCGAGAGCGAGCACCAGCCCCACGCGGCGCATCATGTCCTGCGCGTCGCGCAGTTCCTTCGGCGGCTTGTTCTCGGGGTCGGACCACAGCATGGAAACGATCCTGCTGCCGTGACGGACGGCGCGCCTGAGTACGGGTACTCAGCCGCCGTGGTGCGTACGGACCAGTTCGCTCCGGATGCACCGGAGGTCCGGACCCGAAAGGGCCCGGACCTCCGGAACGTGCGCGAAGGGACACTCCCGCGACTACCCGGGCCAGTACGTCCGGGCCCAGGCCCGCGGCCCCGGCAGATGACGCGTGCGCCGGGCGATGCGTCCCGGGTCGGACCACTCGCCGGGCAGCGCCGGTACGCCGGCCGGCGCACCGGACGACTCGTCGGACGTCGTCGTCGCCGCGGCGCGCGCCCGCACCACCGCCAGCGCGGCGGCCAGCTCCTCAGGGGTCGGGTTGCCCCGTACGACCTTGATCATGGCCAGGACCCTTTCTAGAGGGGGATGTTGCCGTGCTTCTTCGGGGGCAGCGACTCCCGCTTGGTACGCAGCTGGCGCAGCCCCTTCACGATGTGGGCGCGGGTGTCGGACGGCATGATCACCGCGTCGACGTAACCGCGTTCGGCCGCCACGTAGGGGTTGAGCAGCGTGTCCTCGTAGTCGGCGATCAGCTCGGCGCGGGTGGCGTCCTGATCCTCGGCGGCGGCGATCGTCCGGCGGTGCAGGATGTTCACCGCACCCTGCGCGCCCATCACCGCGATCTGCGCGGTCGGCCAGGCGAGGTTGATGTCGGCGCCCAGGTGCTTGGAGCCCATGACGTCGTACGCGCCGCCGAACGCCTTGCGGGTGATCACGGTGATCAGCGGGACGGTCGCCTCGGCGTAGGCGTAGATCAGCTTGGCGCCGCGGCGGATGATGCCGCCGTACTCCTGGTCGACGCCGGGCAGGAAGCCGGGGACGTCGACGAAGGTCAGCACGGGCACGTTGAAGGCGTCGCAGGTGCGGACGAAGCGCGCGGCCTTCTCGCTCGCGTTGATGTCCAGGCAGCCCGCGAACTGCATCGGCTGGTTGGCGACGATGCCGACCGGGTAGCCCTCGACGCGCCCGAAGCCGGTGATGATGTTCGGCGCGAACAGGGCCTGGGTCTCCAGGAACTCACCGTCGTCCAGCACGTGTTCGATGGCGGTGTGCATGTCGTACGGCTGGTTCGCCGAGTCCGGGATGAGGGTGTCGAGCTCGCGGTCCTCGTCCGTGGTGGCGAGCTCCGCCACCTCGGGGAAGGCGGGCGCCTCGGACAGGTTGTTCGAAGGGAGGTACGACAGCAGCGACTTGACGTACTCGATGGCGTCCTTCTCGTCGCCCGCCATGTGGTGCGCCACACCGGAGGTGGTGTTGTGGGTGCGGGCGCCGCCGAGCTCCTCGAAGCCGACGTCCTCGCCGGTGACCGTCTTGATGACGTCGGGGCCGGTGATGAACATGTGCGAGGTCTGGTCGACCATGACCGTGAAGTCGGTGATCGCGGGGGAGTAGACCGCGCCGCCCGCGCACGGTCCGACGATCAGCGAGATCTGCGGCACGACACCCGAGGCGTGCACATTGCGGCGGAAGATCTCCGCGAACAGACCGAGCGCGGCCACGCCCTCCTGGATCCGGGCGCCACCGCCGTCGTTGATGCCGATGACCGGGCAGCCGGTCTTCAGCGCGAAGTCCATCACCTTGACGATTTTCTCACCGTAGACCTCGCCGAGCGAGCCGCCGAAGATGGTGAAGTCCTGCGAATAGACGCAGACGGGGCGGCCGTCGACCGTCCCGTAGCCGGTCACGACGCCGTCTCCGTACGGGCGGTTCTTCTCGATGCCGAAGTTGGTGGAGCGGTGCCGGGCGAATTCGTCGAGCTCCACGAAGGAACCCTCGTCGAGCAGCAGATCGACCCGTTCGCGGGCGGTCAACTTGCCCTTGGCGTGCTGCTTCTCGACCGCGCGCGCGGAGCCCGCGTGCGTCGCCTCGTCGATTCGGCGCTGCAGGTCCGCGATCTTGCCCGCGGTGGTGTGGATGTCGGTCTCTTCCGGCTCGGACATCGGGTGGCGGCTCCCTGCCTGGTCACGGGGACGACTGTGCTGCTGATCAGGTGCTGAACACCTACTGATCCGTAGGGTATCGGCGTGGATACGGTTCGGCAGTGCGTCGTTTGCCACACCTAGTCTGGCTTGCATGACACCTTCGGATGCGCCACAGAGCCGTTGGTCGGACCTGGACCGGCCGCCCCTGAACGTTCCCGCGCTGCGCCGCGGACTGCTGCGGCCGGGCGGGCTGTGGACCTCGCTCGACGTCGTGGAGACCATCGGCTCCACCAACTCCGATCTTGCCCGGCGCGCGGCGGCCGGGCTCGACGAAGGCACCGTGCTGGTCGCCGAGGAGCAGACCGCGGGCCGCGGTCGCCTCGATCGCACCTGGACGGCTCCGGCCCGTTCGGGCCTGTTCTTCTCCGTCTACCTGACGCCGGGCGCCGTCCCCGTCGAGCGGTGGGGCTGGCTGCCGCTGCTCACCGGTGTCGCCGCGGCGACCGGCCTGGCGAAAGCCGCGGGCGTCGACACGGCCCTGAAGTGGCCCAACGACCTCCTGGTCACGGTGGAGGGCGCGGAGCGCAAGGCCGGCGGCATCCTGGCCGAGCGCGCCGGGGACGGTGTCGTCGTAGGCATGGGCCTCAACGTCTCCCTGCGCGCCGATGAACTGCCCGCCCCCACGGCCGGCTCGCTGGCCCTGGCCGGGGCCGTCTCCACCGACCGCGAGACGCTGCTGCGGGGCGTGCTGCGCTCGCTGGAGCACTGGTACGGCCAGTGGCGCGCGGCGGACGGCGACGCGGCGGCGAGCGGCCTCCAGGAGGCGTACGCGGCGGGCTGTGCGACGCTCGGCCGGACGGTACGGGCCCAGCTGCCGGGCGACCGCACGCTCATCGGCGAGGCCGTGGCGATCGACGGCGACGGCCGCCTGATCCTGTCCACCGACGACGGCCTCCAGGAACCGGTATCGGCCGGCGATATCGTCCACCTGCGGGGTGCGGGCGGCGGTTTGGTCTGAGGCGGGCAGCGGTGGGCCGTCGCGCCGGGCGCCGGTTCGCCGGGCCCGCGCGAAGGGACTTGCGCCGCGTCCGCCGCGGCTTGGCGGTGCCGCCCCTGCCGAGCCACCCGAACACGTACCCGGGGCATAGAGACCATGCCCTCCTGGAAACCACCCACCGGCCGTCACCACCCACGCCCCCCGGCTCACCCAGGAACATTCCGGGACGCCATAGGGGCGTGAGCCACGGCACACCTGCCGTATCGTTGAGGCGATCCACCGACAGATCGGCAGGGCAGTGCGCAGGGAACGGGCAGGAGGCGGCTGGTGACCGTCGACGACACGACCTCCGGTGCGGGCACACAGCCCCCGTCGGAACCCTCGGTCCACGCGACACCGCATCACGAAGTCGACCATACGGCGGAACCGACCGACGACCCCCTCGCGATCCGGCTGGAACAGCTGATCCTGGGCGCCGACCGTCGCTACACGCCGTTCCAGGCGGCCCGTACCGCCGGTGTCTCGATGGATCTGGCCTCCCGGTTCTGGCGGGCCATGGGCTTCGCCGACATCGGGCAGGCCAAGGCGCTCACCGAGGCCGATGTGCTGGCGCTGCGCCGGCTCGCCGGTCTGGTCGAGGCGGGGCTGCTCAGCGAACCGATGGCGATCCAGGTGGCCCGGTCCACCGGACAGACCACCGCCCGGCTGGCGGAGTGGCAGATCGATTCGTTCCTGGAGGGGCTGACCGAGCCGCCCGAGCCCGGAATGACCCGTACCGAGGTCACGTACCCGCTGGTCGAGCTGCTTCTCCCGGAGCTCCAGGAGTTCCTGGTCTACGTGTGGCGGCGCCAGCTGGCCGCCGCCACCGGGCGGGTCGTGCAGGCCGCCGACGACGAGGAGATGGTCGACCGCCGCCTGGCCGTCGGCTTCGCCGACCTCGTCGGGTTCACCCGGCTGACCCGGCGGCTGGAGGAGGAGGAGCTCGGCGAGCTGGTCGAGGCCTTCGAGACCACCTCGGCCGACCTGGTCGCCGCCCACGGCGGCCGTCTCATCAAGACCCTCGGCGACGAGGTCCTCTTCGCCGCCGACGACGCGGGCACCGCGGCCGAGATCGCGCTGCGCCTGATCGAGGCGATGAACCAGGACGAGATCATGCCGGCGCTGCGCGTGGGCATCGCGTTCGGCACGGTCACCACCCGGATGGGCGATGTCTTCGGTACGACCGTGAACCTCGCCAGCCGGCTGACGTCGATAGCGCCGAAGGACGCCGTGCTGGTGGACGGGGCCTTCGCGGAGGAGCTGACCCGTACCGGCGACGCCCCGGCCTCCGAGGCGCAGGCGGCGGAGGAGGCCGCGGTGGCGGAGAAGGAGCGCCAGGAAGGCGTGGAGTCGGCCGCCGTGCCCAAGTACCGCTACGGGCTGCAGCCGATGTGGCAGCGCCCGGTGCGCGGACTCGGCGTGGTGGAGCCCTGGCTGCTGGCGCGCCGCGGCACCTCCTGAACCCGGCCCTTCCGCAATCCCGGATTCCGCCCCCTCGTCCGGGCCCGGACTCGCCCGGGACCGCTGTCCGGGCCGCCCCATAGGATCCCTCCGGTAACGATCGTTAACCGGAGGGGTGCAGTCATGACCGTCACGTCCGAGCAGCGGTTCGGGGAATTCGTCGTCGTACGGGTCCACGAGGGGCAGGAACACGTCGCCGAGCTGGTCCTCGACCGGCCCAGGGCGATGAACGCCGTGTGCACCGACATGGCCCGTTCGATCGCCGCCGCGTGCCTCGCGCTCGCCGCCGATCCCGGCGTACGCGTCACCGTCCTCACCTCCAGCCATGAGCGGGCCTTCTGCGTGGGCGCGGACCTGAAGGAGCGGAATTCCTTCACCGACGCCGATCTGCTGCGCCAGCGCCCCACCGCCCGGTCCGCGTACACCGGCGTGCTCGAACTGCCGATGCCGACGATCGCCGCCGTGCACGGGTTCGCGCTCGGCGGCGGATTCGAGCTGGCGCTGTCCTGCGACCTGATCGTCGCCGACCGCACGGCCGTGGTCGGCCTGCCCGAGGTGTCGGTCGGCGTCATCCCGGGCGGCGGCGGTACGCAGTTGCTGCCGCGGCGGATCGGTGCGGCGCGCGCCGCCGAGCTGGTCTTCACGGCCCGGCGGGTGGAGGCGGCCGAGGCGCTCGACAGCGGACTGGTCGACGAACTGGTGGAGGCCGGGGAGGACCGGACGGCCGCGCTGGCGCTCGCCGGCCGGATCGCCGCCAACTCACCGGTGGGACTGCGGGCCGCCAAGCGGGCGCTGCGGCTCGGCCACGGCCTCGATCTCCGGTCCGGTCTCGAAGTCGAGGACGCCGCCTGGCGGTCGGTGGCCTTCTCCGGCGACCGGGCCGAGGGCGTGGCCGCGTTCAACGAGAAGAGGAAGCCGAGCTGGCCCGGCGAGTGACGCAGTGCGACTTTCCATAACTGAATAGACACGAAGCGAACGCGGCTCAGCCCCAAACTGATCAAATCACCACAAACCTACATAAGCTGTAGCGATGGGTGGTGATGATGCACGGCTGCGGGCCGTGGTTTCGCTTGCGCAGGCGATGGCGGCGGCACACACCCCGCGGGGGTCGTGGCGAGCGGCTGCGCTGGGGGCGTGCGAGGCGCTGGGCGGCAGTTTCGCCGCGCTCTCCGTGTGGGAGCGCGGGCGCGGGCAGCTGCGCGTGCTGGTGAACGCGGGTGAACGGGCCGAAGGGGAGGAGGAGTTCCCCGAGGCGGAGGCGTATCCGGTGCACCAGTTCCCGGAGATCGCCGAGTTCCTGCATGAACGGTGGGCCGGGGGCGGCGAACCGGACGCCTGGGTCGAGACCGCCGACGGCTCGGCGGGCGCGATGTCGGGCGGGGACGCGGGGCCGCGGGAGTACGGGAGCGGGTACGGCCGGGAGCGGGTGGCCGCCCTGCGCCGGCGCGGGCGCGGCTGCTGCGTGGTCGCGCCGATCGTGCTGCACGGGCGGGCCTGGGGCGAGCTGTACGTGGCCCGCCCGGTGGGGGTGCCGGTGTTCGGGCGGGCGGACGCGGACTTCGCGACCGTGCTGGCCGCGGTCGTCGCCGCCGGGATCTCCCAGACCGAACGGCTCGAAGAGGTCCGCAAGCTCGCCTTCACCGATCCGCTCACCGGTCTGGCCAACCGCCGTGCCGTCGATGTGCGGCTGGACGAGGCGGTGGAGCGGCACCGGGCGGACGGGGCGGTGGTCAGTCTGGTCGTCTGCGATCTCAACGGTCTGAAGCAGGTCAACGACACCCATGGCCATGCGGTCGGCGACCGGCTGCTGGAACGTTTCGGCTCGGTGCTGTCCCGTTGCGGCGCCATGCTGCCCGGCGCGCTCGCGGCCCGGCTCGGCGGTGACGAGTTCTGTCTGCTCACGGTGGGCCCGGAGGCGGACGACGTGGTCCGGGTGGCCACCGAACTCTGCGAACGGGCAGTTGAGTTGGAGCAGGGGGACGGGGTGGCGTGCGGGATCGCGTCGACCGGTGATCCGATCGGCCCGGTGGTGTCGGCGCGGCGGCTGTTCCGGCTGGCGGACGCGGCCCAGTACCGGGCGAAGGCGGCCCGGTCGGTCAAACCGGTGGTGGCGGGGCGCGACGGCGAGGTGCTCCGGCTGGCCGACTCGCCGCCCAAGCCCGCGCACGACCGCCGCCATCTGCGGGGCAGCCGTCCCTGAATGCCGCGCCGATCGGTAAGGGGTCAACCACGCGACCACTAGTGACGCGACCACTAGTGACATGAAGGGATTCAGTCCGTACGCTTCTGAATATGGATATGCATACAGTCGTGGTGGGGACGTCCGGTACCACCGCTCAGGACGTCATCGCCGTGGCCCGCGGCAACGCCCGTGTCGAGCTCTCCGCAGCCGCCGTCGACGCGCTCGCCGCCGCCCGCACGATCGTGGACGCGCTGGCCGCCAAGCCCGAGCCGGTCTACGGCGTCTCCACCGGATTCGGGGCGCTGGCCAGCCGCCACATCAGCCAGGATCTCCGCGCACAGCTCCAGCGCAACATCGTCCGCTCGCACGCCGCCGGCATGGGGCCGCGCGTCGAGCGCGAGGTCGTCCGCGCGCTGATGTTCCTGCGGCTGAAGACGGTCGCCTCCGGGCACACCGGCGTACGCCCCGAGGTCGCGCAGACCATGGCCGACGTCCTCAACGCGGGCATCACGCCCGTCGTCCACGAGTACGGCTCGCTCGGCTGCTCCGGCGACCTGGCCCCGCTCTCCCACTGCGCCCTGGCGCTGATGGGCGAGGGCGACGCGGAGGGCCCCGACGGCACCGTGCGCCCCGCCGGTGAGCTGCTCGCCGCCCACGGCATCGCCCCGGTCGAGCTGCGCGAGAAGGAGGGCCTCGCCCTCCTCAACGGCACCGACGGCATGCTCGGCATGCTCGTGATGGCCCTGGCCGACCTGAAGAACCTCTACACCTCCGCCGACATCACCGCCGCCCTCTCCCTGGAGGCGCTGCTCGGCACGGACAAGGTGCTCGCCCCGGAGCTGCACGCCATCCGCCCGCACCCGGGCCAGGGCGTCAGCGCCGACAACATGCTCCGGGTCCTCGCCGGATCGGGCCTCACCGGCCACCACCAGGACGACGCGCCCCGTGTGCAGGACGCCTACTCGGTGCGCTGCGCCCCCCAGGTCAACGGCGCGGGACGCGACACCCTCGACTACGCCGGGATCGTCGCGGGCCGCGAACTGGCCTCCGCCGTCGACAACCCCGTCGTCCTGCCCGACGGCCGGGTCGAGTCCAACGGGAACTTCCACGGCGCCCCCGTCGCGTACGTGCTCGACTTCCTGGCGATCGTCGCGGCCGACCTCGGCTCCATCACCGAGCGCCGCACCGACCGGCTGCTGGACAAGAACCGCTCGCACGGGCTGCCGCCGTTCCTCGCCGACGACGCCGGGGTGGACTCGGGCCTGATGATCGCCCAGTACACCCAGGCCGCCCTGGTCAGCGAGATGAAGCGGCTCGCGGTCCCGGCCTCGGCCGACTCGATCCCGTCCTCCGCGATGCAGGAGGACCACGTCTCCATGGGCTGGTCGGCGGCGCGCAAGCTCCGTACCGCCGTGGACAACCTCGCCCGGATCGTCGCCGTCGAGCTCTACGCGGCGACCCGCGCCATCGAACTGCGCGCCGCCCAGGGCCTCACCCCCGCGCCCGCCTCGCAGGCCGCCATCGAGGCGCTGCGTGCGGCAGGGGTCCAGGGGCCGGGGCCGGACCGCTTCCTGTCGCCGGACCTGGCCGCGGCGGACGCGTTCGTGCGCGCGGGGAAGCTGGTCGCGGCGGTCGAACCGGTGACCGGCCCGCTGGCATAGGGCCTGTCCGGCGGTCCGGGCGCGTGCCAGGCGGAGAAAGCGTCGCTTTCTAGGCGGACAGGGCGTCGGCGCGGCGTGCCGAGTGGGAGACGAATGCCGCGCCGATGCCCAGGAACGCGACGCCGCCGATCAGATACGGGGTGGTGTCGATCCCGGTCCCGGTGTCGGCCAGTCTCGGACCGGCCGCGGGGTCCCCGGCGGTGGCGGCCGGTTTGCTTTGTGCGCCCGGTGCGCCGGCCGGTTCGTCCGTCGCGTTGGCGGACGGGACGAACCACAGGGCGGCCAGCAACGTGGCCGCGGCGGTGGCGGTCAGGAGCGGGCGACGAGCGACGACCACGGAATCGATCCCCCTTGTCACAGCCGTGAGTTAGGCGTGTGCGCCGATGCTAGTGAAAGCAGCGGGTCGCGGGAAAGCCGGGGGCGTGGGGGAGCTTACGCTCCGGCACATGAGCACATCTGAGACATCACGGTTTGTTCGACTTCGGGTCGAAATGCTGCTGGAGATCACGGACTCCGCGGCCCTCAGCGGCACCGCACTGGAGTCGATCGCCGTCGAGTACGGGGAACCGGGCGGTGAGTCCGCCGAGGAACGCATGCTCGCCGAGGACGCCGTACGGGAGGACGGTGCGGAGGCCCTCGCCTCCCTCGTCGACCCGTTCGACCTGGTCGGCGAGGTGCCCGGGGTCGAGCTCGCCCAGGCGTCCTGGAGCAGCGAGATCGTCGACTACGACCCGGACGACCCGGACGCCTGGGACCTCGACGACGAGGACGGCGAGGAGGACGAGGAGGACGACGGAGAGGGCGGTGGCGGCGTCCCGCACAATGGGTGAGGACGACGACGGTCACGTCGCCGTGAGCGGCGGGATCAGCAGCTGGTGAACACCGGCCCCGGACCGCTTCGCACGCGGACCGGGGCCGTGTCGTTCGCCGGTCGTCCTTACGTGATCGGCGTCGGGAACCACCGCAGCCGCGGATGCGTCGATGAGTGTTGTTCCCCACATCTTTCGCGGATGGGGAACGGAGGACCCTTTCCATGGGTTCTAGGACCATTGACGGGTTTCGCCGGGCGACGGCGGCTCTGCTCGGGGTTTTTGGGGATTCGGCAACGATGGAGAAGCGTGTGATGACGGACAGCAAGCGGCGCAGGGGCCTGATGGCCGCGTCCGCACTGCTCGGCGGCGTTCTGGTGCTCACTGCCTGCAACGACGGCGGGGGCAAGAGCGGCGCCGACAGCTCGAAGAAGTCGCAGGCGGCCGAGGTCGACAAGGCGGCGGCCCAGGACGCCTCGGAAGCGCAGATAGCAATCTCGCCGAAGAACAGCGCGACCAACGCGAGCATCAACAACGACGCCAAGGTCACCGTCGCCAAGGGCACGCTGTCCCAGGTCACCATGACCACCTCGGCCGGAGCCACCGTCAAGGGCACGCTCTCCGCCGACGGCAAGAGCTGGAAGCCGGACGTCCAGCTGGAGCGCTCGACCACGTACAAGATCGCCGCGACGGCGAAGGACTCCAAGGGCCGCGAGGCGCACGAGAACTCCTCCTTCACCACCGTCTCGCCCACCAACAGCTTCATCGGGAACTTCACCCCCGAGGACGGCTCCACGGTCGGCGTCGGCATGCCGGTCTCGATCAACTTCAACAAGGCGATCACGGACAAGAAGGCCGTCCAGGCCGGTATCACCGTGACGTCCAGCAGTGGTCAGCAGGTCGTCGGCCACTGGTTCAATTCGCAGCGTCTCGACCTGCGCCCCGAGAACTACTGGCAGGGCGGCTCCACCGTCACGCTGAAGCTGGCGCTGGACGGCGTCGAGGGCGCGGACGGCGTCTTCGGCGTGCAGCAGAAGACGGTCACCTTCAAGGTCGGCCGCAACCAGGTCTCGACGGTCGACGCCAACACGAAGATGATGACCGTCACCCAGGACGGCAAGACGATCAAGACCATCCCGATCTCCTCCGGCTCCTCCGCCAACCCCACGTACAACGGGCAGATGGTGATCTCCGAGAAGTTCAAGGAGACCCGGATGAACGGTGACACCGTCGGCTTCGGCGGCGAGTACGACATCAAGGACGTGCCGCACGCCATGCGGCTGTCCACCTCGGGCACCTTCATCCACGGCAACTACTGGGGCTCGCGGTCGATCTTCGGCAGCGCCAACACCAGCCACGGCTGCGTCGGCCTCGCCGATGTGAAGGGCGCGAGCGACGCAAACCAGCCCGCCGCCTGGTTCTACGACAACTCCATGGTCGGCGACGTGGTCATCGTCAAGAACTCCCCGGACCGGACCATCACCCCCGACAACGGCCTCAACGGCTGGAACATGAGCTGGGCGGAATGGACGGCGGGCTCCCAGGCCTGACCCGACCCCACGCGCCATACCCGGCGCGAGCCGCTGGTCGTGGCCCTAGGCGACGACCGGCCCCCGAATCCCGTACGGAGGCGGCGGCACCCGGATCCCCTCGGATCCGCGGTGCCGCCGCCTCCGGCGTTCGTAAGACCATCGAGGACGGCGGCCGGCTGGTCATCCAGGGCCCCACCGGCGGCAAGTCCACCCTGCTCCAGATGCTCGGCGGTCTGGACCGACCCGCGAGCGGCAGCATCGAACTCGACGGCGCCGACCTCGCGAAGCTCAGCGAGGCCGAGCTCACCGGGGTGCGCGCCCAGAACATCGGCTTCGTCTTCCAGAGCTTCAACCTCATCCCGACGCTCACCGCCCAGGAGAACGTCGAGACCGCGCTCGTGCCGCTCGGCGGCCGGGCGGCCGAGCGCCGTAGGAGGGCCGCCGAGGCGCGAGAGTCCGTCGGAACCATCCG
Organism: Streptomyces sp. NBC_00984; assembly: GCF_045162475.1. Taxonomy (NCBI): domain Bacteria; kingdom Bacillati; phylum Actinomycetota; class Actinomycetes; order Kitasatosporales; family Streptomycetaceae; genus Streptomyces; species Streptomyces sp. NBC_00984. The sequence goes on along the minus strand of NZ_CP108734.1, from coordinate 3,454,751 downwards.
CAAGGGAAAGGTCACGATCACGGAGAACGCGTCGGCCTGATACGGGACTTGAGGGGCGGGGCGGGGCGGGGGCGGGCACGGAGAGGCGGGAGGGAGGCCAGCGGCGGGCGTCCGGCGCGGTCGATCGGCCGGTCAGCGGCGGGCGTCCGGCGCGGTCCGGTGGGCGGTGAGGTCGCCGCGGCGGACCTGGCGCAGGCCCAGCGGATCGGCGTGCAGCTCGCCGTTCCCGCCGTTCCAGAGCGTGTTGCGGGGCAGGACACCGGGGCCCGAGAGGAGTGAGCGCAGCCCGTACCAGGGTTGCAGCGGCAGCCAGCACAGCCCGTACAGCCAGCGCCGCAGCAGCAGCCAGGGCCCCGGGCGCCCGGCGTCGGGCAGTCTGACCACCCGTATCCCCATGATCAGCTTGCCCGCGCCCGCCCCGGTGAACGCGGTGAGCACCACATGGTTGAGGAACGAGAAGGCGAGCGTCGGGCCGAGCAGCAGGCCGACCGCCTCGGTGACCCCGGCCGTGTCCACGTACGGCCGGACCAGTAAGCCGGCGGCCACCAGGCAGAGGTAGCAGTCGAGGCCGACGGCGAGATAGCGGCGCATGTCGCCCGCACGTGGCGGTACGCGTGCCGCGCGCGGTTCGGCGTGGTACCCGGGCGCGGGCGGGAAGGCCGCGCGGGCCGTCGGCAGAGGTGGTCCGGAGAGGTTCCGGGTACGACCCTCACCCCGTGGAATTGTCATGACAGCATCATGTCTGATGAGGCGTCACCGTGTGCCCGGGAACCACACTCACACCGCCGCGCACCCCGCATTAGTCTCGCACCCATGACCGCCGCCATCACCGCCATGATCACCGCAGTAGTCGGAGTGCTCGGCACCCTCCTCGCCCCGGTGTTCGTGCAGCGGCTGACCGTACGCCAGCGCGCCGAGGAGTCACGACTGGCGGGCGAACAGCGGAAGTTCGAGGAGCGGCGCACCCAGTACACGGCCATGAACCGGGCCTCCCGGCAGTTCCACACCCTCCTCAAGGACGCCCTGCACCGCATCCGTGACGGCGTCTACACGGAGCAGGAACGCACCCAGCTCGAAGAGGCCCGCCTCGACCACCGCGACCGCTACGCCGAGGCGCAGATGATCGTCCCCGAACGGATACTCCAGGCGTCCCGCGACCTCAACCGGGTGCTCGCCGCCGGTGACGGCACCGTCAAACGCCTCGACCGGGGCCTCGCCCGGGACGGCGAGAGCGTCGAACAGGCCCTGGAGGACCTGAAGGCGGCCGACCCCTTCCTCGACACGATGCGGGAGCTGATGCGTCGGGACCTCGGTGTCACGGACTGAACCCCGGGGCCGTACCGGTGAAGTCCCGCCCGCTCCGTCAGCACGACCCGAACGGCCACAGCCGGTAGTGGGAGTCCAGCCGGTACTCACCGGCCCGCTCCACCGTCAGCCGCGTCCACTCGCCCTCCTGCCGCAGGCACCCGCCGCCGTCCGCCCGGAGCCACGGCGAGCAGGCGATCCGTACCGTCACCGGCCCGGCGGCGGGTATCCGCACCACCAGGGGGCGTCGTCCCCGCGTACGACGGCGCCCGGCGCGGAGACCAGCGGTACGGCCTCGCGTTCCCTGTCGCGCGTCCCGGCGCTCTCGGTGATCCCCACCCGGCAAACCCTGGCGGCGCCCTCCGGACGGGACCGCGGCTTCGCGCACCGGCACCGTGGTGCAGCTGTCTACACCATGGATCCGGGGGGCCGGCCCCTCGTGGTGGCCGCCTCCCGCCAGCAACATGGAGTCATCACGAGACACCGTCCCGACCACGGAGGAATCCCATGAAAGCACTGCTCTGGTTCATGTTCTGCGCGGCGATCGCCGCCAACGTCTCGCTCAACTTCCTGGTGGAGGAGAGCGGTCTGCAGATCGCGCTGAGCGTGGTCGCCGGGGTGGTCGCCCTCGCGTCCGGAGCGGGGCTGTGGATGCTGCGCCGCGAGGCGCGAGCGTAGTCCGCGGCCCACTGTGCGGGTCCCGTTGAAGGACTTCCGGAGCGACTGGGACAATCGACATGCCACAACGGTTCTGTACGTCGCTTCCGTGAGCCGCAGAGCGTGCGATGTCTGGGCGACGCCCTCAATGGCGAGGGGGGACCGCCGGCGCCCCCGGGACGGGGGCGTCTTCGCGCGCATGCCCACCGACGGAAGGTCTTGACCTGATGCAGGCCACCCCTGATTCCGTAACCCCGCACGCCACCGAGAGCCGCGTCATCGAGCCGCTGTACGCCGAGATCCTCCGGCGCAACCAGGGCGAGAGGGAATTCCACCAGGCGGTACGGGAGGTCCTGGAGACCCTCGGCCCGGTACTCGCGAAGCGGCCGGAGTTCGTGGACGCCCGGATCATCGAGCGCGTGTGCGAGCCGGAGCGCCAGCTCATCTTCCGGGTGCCGTGGTCGGACGACTCCGGCGACATCCACGTGAACCGCGGCTTCCGGGTCGAGTTCAGCAGCTCCCTCGGACCGTACAAGGGCGGGCTGCGCTTCCACCCCTCGGTCAACCTCGGCATCGTGAAGTTCCTCGGCTTCGAGCAGATCTTCAAGAACGCGCTCACCGGCATGCCCATCGGCGGCGGCAAGGGCGGCGCGGACTTCGACCCCAAGGGCCGCTCGGACGCCGAGATCATGCGGTTCTGCCAGTCGTTCATGACCGAACTCCACCGCCACCTCGGCGAGTACACCGACGTCCCCGCCGGTGACATCGGCGTCGGAGGCCGGGAGATCGGCTACCTGTTCGGCCAGTACAAGCGGATCACCAACCGCTACGAGTCCGGCGTACTCACCGGAAAGGGCCTCGGTTGGGGCGGCGCCCAGGCACGCACCGAGGCGACCGGCTACGGCTGTGTCATGTTCACCGCAGAGATGCTCCGCAGCCGGGGCGAGTCGCTCGACGGCCAGCGCATCGTCGTCTCGGGCTCGGGCAATGTCGCGATCTACGCGATCGAGAAGGCCCAGCAGCTCGGCGCGACCGTGGTGACCTGTTCCGACTCCAACGGCTACGTCGTGGACGAGAAGGGCATCGATCTCGCCCTCCTCAAGGAGATCAAGGAGGCCGGCCGCGGCCGCGTCTCCGAGTACGCGGAACGCCGCGGCGAGCACGTCAAGTACGTCTCCGGCACCGGCGTCTGGAACGTCCCCTGTGACGTGGCCCTGCCCTGCGCCACCCAGAACGAACTCCACGAGGCCGACGCCGTGGCCCTGGTGCGCCACGGTGTGAAGGCGGTCGCCGAGGGCGCCAACATGCCCACCACCCCCGAGGCCGTACGCGTCCTCCAGGAGGCGGGTGTCGCCTTCGCCCCCGGCAAGGCGGCCAACGCGGGCGGCGTGGCCACCAGCGCCCTGGAGATGCAGCAGAACGCCTCCCGCGACTCCTGGACCTTCGCCCACACCGAGGAGCGCCTCGCGGAGATCATGCGCCACATCCACGACTCCTGCTACACCACGGCGGAGCGCTACGGCAGCCCCGGCAACTACGTGGTCGGCGCCAACATCGCCGGCTTCGAACTCGTCGCGGACGCGATGCTGGCACAGGGCCTGATCTGACCCGACACCCCTGACACCAACCCCGGCCCGGCCGCCTCGCGCGGCCGGGCCCCGGCCGTGTCAGGCAGCCGCCGCGACGCGGCGCCGAAAGGTCTCCGCCAGCCCCGTGTTCACGACCACCACCACCCCGAAGAGCGCTGCCGCCCCCGGATGCCCCACCGCGTGGACCGCGTACACACCACAGCCGAGCACCACCGCCTTGACCAGCAGAACCCCCACGAGCGGTGGCCGGAAGCGGGCGCGAGGGGCGGCGAGCAGGCCCCAGACCACGGCGGCGACCGCGGGCGCCCCGATCCCGAGCAGCAGCCGGGAAGCCACACCGTCCCCGGTGGCGAAACCCCACCAGCCCAGAGCGGCCAGCGCCGCCAACTCGACGACGAACGCCACGACTTCATTGACCATGAACCAGGGCCGCCCGGCCGGGGAGGCGGGAATGCTGTGGTCTTCGCTCGTCATCGGTGGACGGCCCTCTTCGTGCGGCGGTTGATCCCGCCGGAATTGTTTCCGGCGCGAGTGCGATGGCTCATTTTCCCTGATGCCGGGCCCGTTGATCGCATGCACCCGAGAGGCAGGGCGCCTGCCCTACCTCCCGATCCCTGCCCTGCGCAAAGCGACGGGCGGCCGGGCGGCCGATCCGTAACGACTCGGCCACAGGCGTTCTTGCGGGAGGCGCCGGACGGCAGGGATGGGGCAGGCTGGGGGTGCTCAACACAACCCGATGGTGCTCGTGTCGACGAGGACCCGACCTCTGGGGGGACGGACATGAACACCTTCCACAGGTGGATGAGCTGCCCTACCCGCTACGGACGTTAGCCGGGGCCTGTCTTGGGGCGCAGCCTCGACCGGACATGGCGGTGATCGCCGTCGGTCGCATGTGATGGGCTGCAGCGCACCCTGTTGGTTCCCGGACTCCAAGCGGTCGGTATCTCATCGTTCCCGCCATCGGAGGGGTCTCATGAACACTCTCATTCTGCAATTAGCGGTCGGCACGCCGAAGGTGCTGCTCGCGGTGGTCGTCGTCCTCGCGGTGACCTTCCTGCTGGCCCTCGTCATCGCCGTGCGCGGCACCGCTCCCGCGCAACGAGCGGCGGTGCTGCGTGCCTTCGCCGAACTCGTATCAACCCGTCGTCGTTGATCGGCGCCCGGCGTCGTGGGACGGGGCATTGCGGAGCCTTCACATGGCCGTGGCCGCCCCCTGATCGCAGGAGACGGCCACGGCACCGGGGCTGCGGGTCGATGGGCCGCTCGGGTGCGGCCTCGCCGACGGTTCGGCCGGTGTTACACCCAGCGGACGATGTCGACCGTGTCGTTCGTCTGCGGGGGCTCCTGGAGGGACTGCTGTGGGAACAGCGGGCGGATTGTCTCCTCGTCCGTGTCGATGAGCACGGCGAGGTGGTTGGTGTTGTTCACCCACGAGGAGACTTCGTCGGCCGCGGTGGGGCCGTTGACGCCGCCGCTCATGGGCAGGTCGCGCAGGTCGACGTGGTGGCCGGCGCCGATGCCGTAGGCCGGGCCTCGATTGTTGTAGTCGCGGTACAGGCACAGGGTGGCGGGCGGGCACGGCTCGCTGTCCTGGAGCTTGACCACGCCGGGCGGCAGGTGGTTGGCAGCGGCGTCGGCAGTGGTGGTGCCGGGGAACAGCACGATGACCACGGCTGCGGCTGCCGAGGCGGCCACGCGGGCCAGACTGCTGGGTCGCTGGAAGCTGGTCGTCATCACTTCTCTCCAAGGGGCTGATCGCCTGGCCGTGCCGGGCGCGCAGGGAACTGCTCGGGCCCCGGGAGTCCTGTACCGGCCCCGGAGTTGACCGGAAACCGCGGATTCCTCGATGGGGCGTCTCCACCTCGGGGAAATTACTCTGTGTATTTAAATTATTACCGAATGTGTTCGCGCTGGCGTGTTCGTGGTCCCGCAGGGGCCGCCGCCCTCCGGCACCGCTTTGATCAGCACGGATGTCGGGGCGCGGCCGTCGGCAGCCGCGTTCCGGCAGGCGTGCCGGAGGCGCTGCTGTACCCGACCGGACGCATCGCGCGGCAGTTGGGCGACGGTGGGCGCGGAGCGCCGCCGGCCGGCGGCGCTCCGGAGCCGGTGCGGCGGAGGAGCGTCAGCCCGCGTGCCGCCACCAGAAGGAGCCCGGGTGGAAGTGCCTGGTCACGCCGAGCCGGCGCCAGAGCGGGTCAAGGATCCTCCACAGTTCCGGGTCGGCGTGGATGAAGGCGTTCGGCAACTGGAGTCGAAGCGCTCCGGCGCGGCGGTGAGCAGCGCGGCCAGGAGGTACTGCTCCGAGTAGAGGCGCCAGCGCCAGGACTCCGGATAGTCCGCCGGAAGCATGATGTCGTGGACCTGGATGAGCACCCCCGGCTTGAGGCGGGGCAGCAGCTCGAAGAAGAACACCATGACGTCGGAGCCCATCTGGAGCCGGTGCGAGCCGTCGACGAAGAGGATGTCGCCCGGCTCCAGTTCGGCGAAGACGCCGAGGTCGGCGTCCTGGAGCGGGAGACGGATCACCTCGTCGCAGAGGTGGTCGATATGGGCCCGGGGCTCCGGGTCGATGGACGTGATGCGGGTGTTCAGGCCGAGGTCCCGGATGGCCCGGCGGGCGAACTTGGTGGAGTTCCCGGAGCCGACTTCGAGATAGCGGGCCGGCCTCTCGGAGGCGAGGAAGCCATAGAGCGAGAGCGCGTCCAGCGGGGGCAGCCAGGTGTTGCCCCAGTAGGCGGCGGACGCCTTCTCCACCCCTTTCAAGGGGATCCCGGCCAGCTGGTCGGCGTACTCCAGGAAGCCGGTGAGGTGTTCGGCGTAACACTCCCGGTTCCTCTCCAGGAGCTCGCGCACGGGGCCGAGTTCGGCGCGCGGCTCGGGTGTCACCACATGGTCCAAAAACACCGGCTTGGCCAGGCCGAAAGCCCACATGACCAGGCCGAACGCGGTGGGCTTGCGCTCCAGCCGGTCGAGTCCACGGCGTAAAACGGGGAGCCGCTCCAGCAGGGTGGGAGTGGGTTCGGGCACGGCATTCGAAGTCTGCGTGTGCAAGGAGGGGGAACCTTTCGATCGGTTGGACGGCCGAGAAGGGTGAGCCACGGGTCCCGCAAGCGCTGTTCGGTCAGGGCGGTGGAGGCAGTGGAGGCGGTGAAGGCGGCGGAGGTGGTGGGCTTGGTGTTGACGGTGGAGTCGGCGATGCTTCGGACGCCGGTGATCCTTTCCCGGATCGGTCCCCGGTATCCACGAGGGCCGTCCGTACGGCGCCGGCGGGCCCGGCCTCCCACCGCGCAGGGTCGGATGGCAGGTGCAGGCACCCTCTGTCAGCAGCGGTCAAGTCTCGCCGAGGCCGGTGCAGTGCGCGATCGTCGCATCGTCCGCCGCCACCGCGTGGCGGGCCTCCGCCTGCCGGACACGGCGGATGATTTCGGCGGGTCCGCTCGATGCCAGGAGGGCGATGACCGTCGGCCAGTCGGCGAGCCGGAACCGGTCCACGATGCGGCTGGCCCCGTTGCTGAGCGGAGTGGCACCGGCCAGCTCGGAGACCGGACACCTCCCGGTGATCGCTTCGTCCGCCGCCCGGGGGTCGTCCTTGGCCACCCAGAAGCCGCCCGGCTGGTTCCGGTTGGCCCGTAGCTCTCGGAGGACGCGGTGGTACGTGTCGCTCCCCTCGGCAGTGGCTTCGAGCGCGGACGCGTAGGGGCGGCTGATGACCACTTCCCGGGGATCGGAGACGACGAGCGGCGCGCCGTCCGCCCGGTCGAGCACCAAGGTCGAATCACCGAGCACCAGATACTCGACGAGGCCGTCGGACAGGCGCAGGACGGCTACGGCTGCCGACGGGCTGATCGGGGCGGCTACGTCGCAGGTGTCCCGGTGATCGTTTGTCACCCGCTCGATGGCCTCGGCCAGCAGCTCCGGGAGGCTGCGGTTCCGTGCGAGGGACAGAAGGACGAGGAGGCCGCCTCCCAGGCGGTTGGCGTACCAGGCCACGCCATGCCGACAGACCGATGCGGTGCCGGGGATGCCGGCACCGTCGACCAGCACCGCTGCCGTCGGCAGGGCGCTGGTGAAGTCCTCATTCGTGCGGCCGGTCCGCGCCACAGCACTCGTCATCGTCACCCGCATGCCCTGATCCTGCCCTCCCGGCGGTAGGGCCACGCGCCACCCGGCAGCCGTCCGGATCACGGGCAGTAACCGGACGGCTGACCCCGACGATTCAGTGGCCGGGGCCGGGGCCGGGGTGCGCGAGGACCGCATCGGAAGCGCTGCCTGATCCTCGCCGCGCCCCTCTCGCATAGGCGTAGACGTGCCCGCCGGCCACAAGCAGGCGGGCGGGCATTCGCCGGGCCGCAGGCGGCCTGTCGCGGTGCGGCGGGAGCCACCCCGATCGGGCACGAGACCCCCGTGTCGTCGATGCCGCAGTAGCCCGCCGGGTTCTTGTCGAGGTACTGCTGGTGACGGTCATCGGCGGTGTCATGGCGCAGTCGTGCGATGCCCGCCGATCGGTCGTTCGAGGGCGTGTCGATTCTTCTGAGTCGTCAGGAGTTGATTTCTGGCCGTATGGCTCAGTTGCCAGACCGTAGACGGGTTGGTGGTCGTTACTTCAGTGGTCGATTTATCACTGAACGAGGAGAAATCATGGCCGTGTTCACTGCCGCTCTGGTAGCCCGTCACAGCAACAAGCTCGTGTCCTTCACCGCCTCGGGGGACCGAGGACGGAGCTGAGGTCGTCCAGTGGACGGACAAGAACAAGCCCAACCAGCACTGGAACCTGGTGGCGACGACGGGTGGCTACTACAACGTCATCGCCGTGCACAGTGGCAAGGCCCTGTCCGTCACTGCTTCGGATACCGAGGACGGTGGGACAGTCGTGCAGTGGACGAACAAGGGCAAGCCCAACCAGGAGTGGAAGCTCGTCCAGAAGGACGACGGGTACTTCTCCCTGGAGGCACGCCACAGCGGCAAGCTTCTGTCCGTCATCGGTGAGGACACTGCGGACGGCGCCAAGCTCGTCCAGTGGACCGACAAGGACAAGCCCAACCAGCAGTTCCGCCTCGGCTGAACCGCACCTTCGGAGCTCCGTCGGCTGCACCCGGTGGGGCTCCGTTGTGTCTGGCGCCAGCGTGTGCGGCATCCGTGGGCATTTCCCACCCACCGCACGGCGATCACCGCTGCACACACAGCGTGAGCGCAGTGTCGTTGCGGTGACAGCGCGGCTTCCGGGCCTTCACTCCCCGGCGGGAGCCACCCCGATCGGGCACGAGACCCCCGTGCCGCCGATCCCGCAGTAGCCCGCCGGGTTCTTGTCGAGGTACTGCTGGTGGTACGCCTCGGCCGGCCAGAACGTGCGGCCCTCCGCCGGGAGGATCTCCGTGGTGATCGTGGAGTGGCCGGAGGCCGTGAGGACCTTCTGGTACGCCTCGCGGGAGGCTGCCACGGCGGCCTCCTGCTCGGGGGAGTGGGTGTAGATCGCCGAGCGGTACTGGGTGCCCACGTCGTTGCCCTGGCGGAAGCCCTGGGTCGGGTCGTGGGACTCCCAGAAGAGCTTCAGCAGCTCGGCGTACGAGACGGTCTTCGGGTCGAAGACGACGCGGACCGCCTCGGTGTGGCCGGTGAGACCCGAGCAGACCTCTTCGTACGCGGGGTTCTCGGTGTAGCCGCCCTGGTAGCCGACGAGCGTCGTCCAGACGCCGTCCGTCTGCCAGAACTTGCGCTCGGCGCCCCAGAAACAGCCCAGCGCGAAGTCCGCGACCTCCAGGCCCTGCGGGTACGGGCCGAGCAACTGGTTGCCGAGGACCGTGTGGCGGGACGGGACGGTGAATTCGGGGGTGGGGCGGCCCTTCAGGGCCTCCTCCGGGGTGGGGAGCTGAGGGGTGCGGCGTTGCAGGAACATGCGGGGGTTCCTCCTGGGGTGGGTGTGCAGTGCGTACAACGCGGCGGGAGCGCCATGGATTCCGCCCGCCGGGGCCGGGCCCTACCGCGGCAGCGTCGCCGGGCTGCCGCCGTTCGCCTCGTAGCCGGCCACCGCCAGCGCCCGGTAGACCGTGTACTCGGCGGCCGGATCGGGGTCCTGCGTCCACGGCAGGGCGCCCACGTGGCCGTCGATGTGGACGAGCTGGTTCATCGCCTCCGACCAGCGCTCCATCCGGACGAGAAAGAGGACCAGCAGATGGCGGACGTGCGCGAGCATCGGGTCGTCGGGGTGGGCCGCGTGCACCGCGAACAGGGCACCCTCGACCGCCTTGGTCACCACCAGGCCGCGGTAGAAGCCCTGCACCAGATTGACCTCGGGCAGATGCTCGTACACCGCGAAGAGCGGCAGCGCGGCCAGCAGCGAGCCCTGCGGGGCGCGGGCGGCGGCCGCGGTGGCGAAGCGGTCGGCGTCCTCGCGCGAACCGTGCCACTTCTCGCACCAGTAGTGCAGCGCGGCGATGTGCGCGCCCATGTGGGCCGGGGCCCGGTCCATCACCTTCGCCCAGAGCCGGTCGAACTCCTCGTGGGAGTAGCCGAGTCCGCGGGAGACGGCCAGTTCGGTGAGGTACGGAACGGGGTCGCCCGGCGCCAGCAGCGCCGCCTCGCCGCAGACCGTGCGGGCCTCCTCCAGGATGATGCGGAAGTCGTCCGTCCCCGCGGTCGACGAACGCCACGCCTGCTGCACCAGGAACTCGGCGTGCACCGCCGCACCGCCCGCGTCCTTCGGCGCCTGGGCCCGCCACTTGCGCAGCCACGCACCACCGACACCGGGCTGCTGCGCCAGCTCCAGCGAGGCGGCCCCGGCGAAGGCCTGCACCCGCTGCCACCGCACCTCGCCCTCCTTGGGCGTGCCGGCCAGCAGCTGCGAGGCCGCCCGCCAGTCCTGGGAACGCTGCACGACGTCGAGCACATCGAGAAGATCCTGGTCCGGGCCCGGCAGCCGGATGTCCAGTTCCTCCTGGCGCACGAAGCCGTAGGCGTCCGGGTCGGCGGCGTCCGGGGAACCCGGCGCGACCTGGCGGATTCCGCCGCGGCGGCGCAGCACGAAGGGGCCGACGACCGCGGCGAGCATGCACAGGGCGAGCAGGAACCAGAGAATCTCCATGCACCCATTGTCACCGGACGGCCCGGTAGTCCGGTGGGCGCCCTCGCGACGAACTACGCTCGGGCCCCATGAGCGACCAGCACAGCTTCGAGACCCTCGCGATCCACGCGGGAAACACCGCCGATCCCCTCACCGGCGCCGTTGTTCCGCCCATTTACCAGGTGTCCACGTACAAGCAGGACGGTGTGGGCGGACTGCGCGGCGGCTACGAGTACAGCCGCAGCGCCAACCCGACCCGTACCGCACTGGAGGAGAACCTCGCGGCCCTGGAGGGCGGCCGCCGCGGACTCGCCTTCGCCTCCGGCCTCGCCGCCGAGGACTGCCTGCTCCGTACGCTGCTGACCCCCGGCGACCATGTGGTCATCCCGAACGACGCCTACGGCGGCACGTTCCGGCTGTTCGCGAAGGTCGTCTCGCGGTGGGGCGTCGAGTTCTCCGTCGCCGACACCTCGGACGTGGCGGCGGTACGGGCGGCGATCACCCCGCGCACCAAGGCGATCTGGGTGGAGACCCCGTCCAACCCGCTGCTCGGCATCACCGACATCGCCGCGATCGCCGGTGTGGCCCGCGCCGCGGGTGCGCGCCTGGTCGTCGACAACACCTTCGCCAGCCCCTACCTCCAGCAGCCCCTGGCCCTGGGCGCCGATGTGGTGGTGCACTCCACCACGAAGTACATGGGCGGCCACTCGGACGTCGTCGGCGGCGCGCTGATCGTCAGCGACCCGGAACTCGCCGAGGAGTTGGCGTACCACCAGAACGCGATGGGCGCGGTCGCCGGACCGTTCGACGCCTGGCTGGTGCTGCGCGGCATCAAGACCCTGGCGGTCCGCATGGACCGGCACAGCGAGAACGCCACCAAGGTCACCGATCTGCTGACCCGGCACCCCAAGGTCACCCAGGTCCTCTACCCGGGGCTGCCCGAGCACCCGGGCCACGAGATCGCCGCGAAGCAGATGAAGGCGTTCGGCGGCATGGTGTCCTTCCGGGTCGAGGGCGGCGAGGAGGCCGCGGTCCAGGTCTGCAACCGGGCGAAGCTGTTCACCCTCGGTGAGTCGCTGGGCGGCGTCGAGTCGCTCGTGGAGCACCCCGGCCGCATGACGCACGCCTCGGCGGCGGGCTCCCCGCTGGAGGTGCCGGCCGACCTCGTCCGCGTCTCCGTCGGCATCGAGAACGCCGACGACCTGCTGGCCGACCTGACACAGGCGCTCGGCTAGGGCCTGTCCGGCGGATCATGGTCGGACAGGCCCTAGGACCTCAAGAAATCCGGGCGGCCCCGCACACTCGGGTCCGCCCGGCCGTCCGCGGCGTGTCAGGCGTTGACCTTCTCGTCCTCCAGCATCGCCCGGATCTGTTCGCGCAGTTCCGGGCTGTCGCTGTGCTCATGGACGGAGACCGCATGCTCCGTCGCGGCCCGTACGACTTCCTCTTCCTCACCGGAGATGGTGAGCGAGCAGTGCGACACACTCGGATGCTTGCGGCAGTCAGCGATCTTCCTGGTCATGGCAGCCTCCTCGGCCGGTTCCGCATGCCGCCCATTCCAGGATAGTTCGCCCGGAATTGCCGCTCACCAGCCCTCCAGCGGCGTCGTCTCGGCGGGAGGTGCCTGCCAGGGATGCGCCGCCATCGCCCAGACCGTGAAGGCCACCGCCGCGGCGCACGCCACCAGCAGCATCAGCCGGCGGGCGAACAGCCGCCGGCGCAGCAGCCTGCCGCCGCGCTCCGCCACCCGCTGCGCCAGATCGGCGGGCACCTGGGGATGCGGGCCGTCCAGCATCCGCCGGACCTCGTCCTCCCGGTCGCCGCCGCGGCTCACCGCGTGACCCCCAGCGGACCCGGTGTGCCCCGCCGCGCCGTGGGCCGGCGGGTGCCGCGCATCGTGGCCACCGAGCGGTTGCAGATCGCCTGCACCCGCTCCACCGGAAGGCCGAGCAGCGCCGCGGCCTGCTCCTCCGCGACCCCCTCGTACAGCCGCAGCACGAGGACGAGGCGTTCCTGCGGCGTCAGTGGGTCCAGCAGCCCGCCGCGCGGCCGGTGGTGCCGCCAGACCTCGTGGGCGAACCGGACGGCGAGCTCGCGCCGGGTGCGGTCGTACGGATCCTCGCCGCGCAGCCGGTCCCACTGCGCGTACGTGCGCGCCAGGGCGGCCGTGAGCAGCCGCTGGGCCCGGGGATTGGCTCCCGGCGGACGCATGGGCTCGGCGGTGAGCAGCGTGGCGGTGTGCAGCAGACGGCCGGCCGCGCCCGCGACGAAGGTCTCGAACTCCTGGGCGCGGCGCCGCTCCCGGCCCGTCTGGCGCTCTCGCACAGTCCACATACGAGCCGCTGCGGGTCTCCCGGTCAAGAGGTGTGCAGCAGGTCGGTCCGGACCCGGAGCTTCCGTCAGCCGGCCGGGGGCGCCTGGTGCGAGGTCTGGCGGGCGGCCAGCGAGGTGTTGAACCGGGTGAGCAGTGCGCAGAAGGTCTCGCGCTCCTCGGCCGTCCAGCCGTCCGTCACCTGGGTCATGAGCTCGCGCCGGGAGCCGCGGACCTCGTCCAGTCGCGCCTGGCCGCGCGGCGACAGCTGGAGCACGACGGCCCGGCCGTCCTCGGGGTGCGAGGTGCGTTTGACCAGCCCGGTGTCGACGAGCGGTGCGACCTGCCGGGTCACGGTCGAGGAGTCGATCCCCATGCCCGCGGCGAGTGCCTTGACGCCCATCGGCCCTTCCCGGTCCAGCCGGTTGAGCAGCAGATAGGCGGCCCGGTCCATGGAATTGCGCACCTGGCCGACACCGCCGAGGCGGGTCTGCTCGGCACGGCGGGCGAATACCGCGACCTGGTGCTGCAGAGCGTCGAGGACGTGGTCGGAACCCGTGGGTTCGGGGGCGGCGCCCCCGGAAGGAGACGCAGCTGTCGTCATGTCCTGAGGGGGCATGGCCGGGGGCTCTCTTCGTGCGGTGTCGGATGGGTGGGGGACAGAGTACGCGGCCACAGGGCAACGCGTACCAGCGCTGCACAAACCTGTGGACAACGGTCCAGGAGGGGGCCGGACGCGGCGGCCGCCGCCCTGCCGAGCGGCGGGACCTGCGGGCCGAGCTGCAAGACTTACGGTATGAACTTCCGCGTGACCGGCCACTTCCCCCCGCTGATCCTCGACGACATCCGCGGGGCGCAGAAGATGCTCTCCGGCGTGGCCAGGGTGACCGCCATGGAAGGCAGCCGCCACCTGAGCGACCTCGTGGGCGCGCCGGTCCATTTCAAGTGCGAGAACCTCCAGCGGACCGGCTCGTTCAAACTGCGTGGCGCGTATGTACGGATCGCGGGCCTGTCCCCGGTGGAGCGGGCGGCCGGAGTCGTCGCCGCGAGCGCCGGAAACCATGCGCAGGGTGTCGCACTCGCGTCTGCGCTGCTCGGTGTACGGTCCACGGTCTTCATGCCGGTCGGGGCGCCGCTGCCGAAGGTGGCCGCCACCCGGCAGTACGGGGCGCAGGTCCGGCTGCACGGACATGTCGTCGACGACACGCTCGCCGCCGCGCAGGAGTACGCGCGGGAGACCGGTGCGGTCTTCATCCATCCCTTCGACCACCCGGACATCATCGCCGGACAGGGCACGGTGGGCCTGGAGATCCTCGAACAGTGCCCCGAGGTGCGCACCATCGTCGTGGGGATCGGCGGCGGTGGTCTCGCGGCGGGCATCGCGGTGGCGGTCAAGGCGGTCCGGCCCGATGTGCGGATCGTCGGGGTGCAGGCGGCGGGTGCGGCCTGCTATCCGCCCTCGCTGGCCGTGGGCCATCCGGTGTCGATCGGTTCGCTGAACACGATGGCGGACGGCATCAAGGTGGGGCGCCCCGGGGATGTGCCGTTCGAGCTGGTCAGGGAGCTGGTCGACGAGGTCCGTACGGTCTCCGAGGACGAGCTGTCCAGTGCGCTGCTGCTCTGTCTGGAGCGGGCGAAGCTGGTGGTGGAGCCGGCCGGTGCGAGCCCGGTCGCGGCGTTGCTGAGCGATCCGAAGTCGTTCCGCGGGCCGGTGGTCGCGCTGCTCTCGGGCGGCAATGTGGACCCGCTGCTGATGCAGCGCATCCTGACCCACGGCATGGTGGCGGCCGGCCGCTATCTGAGTCTGCGGCTGCGCCTGACGGACCGCCCCGGTGCGCTGGCCACCCTGCTGGGCGTGCTCTCGGTGGTCGACGCCAATGTGCTCGACATCGGGCATGTGCGGACCGATCCCCGGCTCGGGCTCACCGAGGTCGAGGTGGAGCTCCAGCTGGAGACGAAAGGGCCGGAGCACTGCGCGGAGGTCTCGGCGGCGCTGCGGGACGCGGGCTATCTGGTGATGAGCTGACCCTTGCCTGTCCCGATGTGTCGCCAGGCGCGGAAAGACCGGCCGGGCCGAACCGGGCCGCGCCGCGCTCGCCCCGGGTGCTCTTCGGTAACCCGGGTGTGTCGCCGTCGGGCGGCCGGCCGATGGCGCACCCGGTCCGGGCGCCGCTGATCCGCACACGCAGGGAGCCTCCGGCCCGACGGGCCGGAGGCTCCCTGCGTCGGTGGTGCGGGATCAGCCGGTGTACGGCTTCGCCGCGAGGATCTTCACGGTGGCCGTCTTGCCGTTCGGCAGCTCGTACTCGGCGTCCTCGCCCATCCGCTTGCCGTTCACGCCGGTGCCGAGCGGCGACTGCGGGGAGTACGTCTCGATGTCCGAGCTCGCGTACTCGCGCGAGGCGAGCAGGAAGGTCATCGTGTCGTCCGGGTCGTTGTCGAAGGAGATCGTCACGACCATGCCGGGCTCGACCACGCCGTCGTCGGCCGGTGCCTCGCCGACCTTCGCGTGCTCCAGGAGCTGGGTCAGCTGGCGCACCCGGAGCTCCATCTTGCCCTGCTCCTCCTTGGCCGCGTGGTACCCGCCGTTCTCGCGCAGGTCGCCCTCCTCACGGGCCGCCGCGATCTTTACGGCGATCTCCGTGCGCGCGGGACCAGACAGGTACTCCAGCTCGGCCTTGAGCTGGTTGTACGCCTCCTGCGTGAGCCAGGTGACGTTTTCGCTGGTCTGGGTCACAGGGTGCTCCTCGTCGGTACTGGGAATACAAAGCATCGCCCTACCCGTAAGCATGTGCTTCCACGGGTGGGCGAAACCACGAGCCTAACAATTCCGCAGGAAAAGGGGGAGAAGGTAAATCGACGGGACCGCGTATGCGCAGGTCGGGCCCGGGAACGGTGGGTCAGGGCCGGCGTGCGCCGGTCAATGCGAGGCCCCGTCGTCGACGGTGCAGCCCAGCAGCTCGACGCTGGTCGCCCTGGACGTCGTACGCAGCGTCAGGATCCGGTCGATCCGGTCCGTGCGCTCGTCGAAGCGGAAGTCCTTGCGGGCCACGTCGCTGCCGTCCTCCTGCTGCGCGCGCAGGGTGCAGTAGCCCTCGACGTCCTTGTCCTTGCGCACTTCGAGGTGGATGTCGACCCGCTCGTCCGAGACGACCTTGCGCTTGATCACCTCGGCGCTGATGCCCTGGCCGGCGACGTAGTCGTAACCGATCCAGCCGACCACACCGAGAAGCACGACGCCCAGCACCGAGCCGATGATCTTCAGCCGGCGGTCCGCGCGCTGGTCCGCGGAGCGGCCGTAGCGGTTCTCCGGAGGCGCCTCGGGCACCGCGGTCATGATCGTTCCTCCTGGGCCGGGGATCGAGGAATTTTCCACCCCCCGGTTCGGTCACTATAGAAGCCTGCCCATGTGCCGAATCACTGAGGATCGAGTCTTGACCGAGCAGCTGCGACTGATGGCCGTCCACGCCCACCCCGACGACGAGTCGAGCAAGGGCGCGGCCACCATGGCCAAGTATGTGTCCGAGGGGGTGGACGTGCTGGTGGTGACCTGCACGGGAGGAGAGCGCGGCTCCATCCTCAATCCGAAGCTCCAGGGCGACGCGTACATCGAGGAGAACATCCACGAGGTGCGCAAGAAGGAGATGGACGAGGCCCGGGAGATCCTGGGCGTCGAGCAGGAGTGGCTCGGCTTCGTCGACTCAGGCCTGCCCGAGGGCGACCCGCTGCCGCCGCTGCCCGAAGGCTGCTTCGCGCTGGAGGACGAGGAGAAGGCTGCGGGCCGTCTCGTCCGCAGCATCCGCGCGTTCCGTCCGCAGGCCATCACGACGTACGACGAGAACGGCGGGTACCCGCACCCCGACCACATCATGACCCACACGATCACGATGATCGCCTTCGACGGCGCGGCGGACACCGAGAAGTTCCCCGAGTCGGAGTTCGGCCCGGCCTGGCAGCCGCAGAAGCTCTACTACAACCAGGGCTTCAACCGGCCGCGCACGGTGGCGCTGCACGAGGCGCTGCTGGCCCGCGGCCTGGAGTCGCCGTACGGCGAGTGGCTGAAGCGCTGGAAGGAGTTCGAGCGCGACGAACGCACGCTGACCACGCACGTTCCGTGTGCGGACTTCTTCGAGATCCGCGACAAGGCGCTGATCGCGCACGCCACGCAGATCGATCCGGACGGCGGCTGGTTCCGCGTTCCGATGGACATCCAGAAGGAGGTCTGGCCGACCGAGGAGTACGAGCTGGCGAAGTCCCTCGTCGATACCTCCCTCCCCGAGAGCGACCTCTTCGCGGGCATCCGCGACAATGCCTGATATGTACGCGACCCAGGCACTGACCGACCTCGTTCCGCTTGCCGCTGAGCTCGACAAGAACAAGGTGACCCCCGGCGTTCTCGGCTTCATCGTCTTCGCGGCGCTCGCCGCAGGCGTGTGGCTGCTGATGAAGTCCATGAACCGGCACATGGGCAAGGTCGACTTCGAGGAGGCCCCGGACCCGGACGCGGTGGCGGCCGACGCCACCGCCGGGGCGGGCTCCGCGAAGCGGAAGTAGCGACGGAAGCGGGCGGCGGCGGCCCGGAAGGTCCCGGGCCGCCGCCCCGTCGCCCGGCGCAGGTCCGGCCGGTTCATGGCCGGACCGGACCCGACGCCGTCCTCACACGCCGGACGGGCCGTGCCCGGCCGGGACCGGTACGCCCATGACCTCCCGGGCATGACGCGTCGGCGTCATGCCCAGGCGCCATGCCTGCCAGCCGTCCTCCAGGTCCACACCGCGGTTCAGCACCACCGTGAACGCCTCCGCGCAGTCCTCCAGCTTGCCGTCACGCGCCGGATGCCCGGCCCCCAGCAGCTCGGCCAGTTCCTGCTGGGCCACCACCGTGCCCACCTCGCTGCCGCCCGGTGACGCGTAGGGCAGCAGCGTGCAGCGCAGGAAACGCGCCCAGTCCGCACCCCGCGCGTCGCCGTAGGAGTCGAACAGCTCCACCGCCTCGCCGCACAGCTCCAGCGCCTGCGGGGCACGGTTGTTGCCCGCGTCGATCAGCGCCAGCTCCAGGCACGTCCACGCCTCGCCGTGGGCGACCCCGATGCGCCGGAAGTCGGCGCGGGCGTCCACCAGGAGCTGGCGGGCGAAGCCGGAGTTGCGCAGGTTCCCGGTCTGGGCCGCCCGCTGGTCACGGGTGACCCGGCCCGAGTGGTGGCGGGCGCACGCCAGCCCGTACACGTCCCGCATCCGGGAGAACATCGTGCGGGCCCGCTCCAGCTGCCGGACGGCCGGGTCGGTGTCGCCGTTCTCCTCCAGCGCCTGGCCCAGGTAGAACAGCGTCCACGCCTCACCGCGCGCGTCCTCGTTGTCGCGGTGGCGGGCCAGCGCCCCGGTCAGCTGCTCCACGGCCGGGGCCGGGTCGCCGGCCAGGAGCCGGGCGCGGGCCAGCTGGGTCAGCGCCCATGCCTCGCCCCGCTCGTCACGGGTGCGGCCGTACAGGTCCAGGGCCCCGCGCAGCGCGTCCTCGGCCCGCTCCACCTCGCCCATCCGCAGCAGGGTCTGGCCGAGCTGGAACAGGGTCCACGCCTCGCCGTGCAGCGACTCGCCCTCCCGGTGCAGGGCCAGCGCGGTGTCCAGCAGGGTCAGCGCCTCCGCGAGCCGGGCCCGGTCGCGCTCGACGGCCGCCAGCGCGTGCAACGACCAGGCCCGGTCCTCCGCCTGCTCCTCGGAGGACTGCAGCTCGATCGCCTCGCGCAGCCGCGCCGACGCCTCGGTCAGATTGCCCTGGTGGTGCAAGGTGATGCCGAGCGAGCAGAGGGCCAGCGCCGTACCCGCCCCGTTCTGCGCCTCGCGGTACAGGCCGACGACCGACGACAGGGTGGTCCGGGCCTTGTCCAGCTCGCCGAGCTGACGGGCCGCGATGCCGGTACGCCACTGCACGGACCGCTCCAGCAGCCCCTGGTCCACCGCCTGCGTCAACTCGCTGATCTCGCCCAGCCGGTAGAGGTCGCCGCGCAGCAGGCAGTAGTCGCACAACGCGCCCAGCAGGTCCAGCACGGCCCCCTGGTCGACACCCTCGGCGTGCCGCAGCGCGGAGGTGATGAAGCTCGACTCGTCGTCCAGCCAGCGCAGCGCCGAGTCCAGCGAACCGAAGCCGTGCGAGCCGAACTGCCCGGCCCGGGTGGACATCTTGCCGTCCACCATGCGGATCACCGCACCGGCCAGGTCCGCGTAGTTCCGGATCAGCCGCTCCTGTGCCGCGGTACGGTCCGCCGCCTCCTCCTCGTCCCGCAGCCGGGCCAGGGCGAAGCCCCGTACGAGGTCGTGCAGCCGGTAGCGCGAGCCGCGCACATGGGTCAGCAGCCCGGCCCCGGCCAGGGCCTTCAGCAGCCGCTCGGCCTCCTGCTCGTCGGTGGACAGCAGCGCGGCCGCCGCGGCGGCTCCGAGGCTCGCCCGCCCGGCCAGCGCGAGCCGGCGCAGCAGCCGCCGGGCCTGCTCGGACTGGTCGGTGTAACGCAGCCACAGCGCCCGCTCGACCGGGGCGACCGGACCGTACCCGGCGAGATCGGCGGCGAGGGCGTCGCGGGTGCGTGTCCCCAGCGAGGAGCCCGCTATGCGCAGCGCGAGCGGCAGCCCACCGCACAGCTCGGCGACGGTGTCCGTCGCCCGCGCGTCGTACGGCCCCTCCTCCGTCCCGGCCGTCTCGCGCAGCAGCTCCTCCGCGCCGGCCGCGTCCAGCGCGCCGACCGGCAGGTGGTGGACCCGGGCCGGGATGTCGGCCGGCAGCTCCAGGGGCTCGCGGGCGGTGACCAGGACGAGGCTGTCGGAACGCTCGGGGACCAGCGTGCGGACCTGCTCCGCGTCGCCCGCGTCGTCGAGCACGATCGTCACCGGGGTGCCGGTCAGATGCTGGTGGTACAGCTCGCTCAGCCGTCGCACCTGCTGCTCGGCGGACGCCCTGCCCCGCGCCGACGGGGCCGCCCCGCCGGGGGACGCCCCGTCCCGGAACAGCAGCTGCTCACGGGGCGCGCCCAGCCGGTTCAGCAGGTGCAGCAGCGCGTCACGGGTCGGCAGCGGCGCCTCACCGGCCACATCGCCGCGCAGGTCCACCACGCAGGCGCCGCGGAACAGGTCCTTCAGGCCGTGCGCGGCCCGCACCGCGAGCGTGGTGCGTCCGGAGCCGGGCGTGCCGTGCAGGACGACGACGGTCGGTTTGGTCTCCGTCGACGCGCGGGCCTCCCGCACCCACCGGGCGATCTGCTCCAGTTCGGCCCGCCGCCCCGCGAACGGTCCGTCGGACGCGGGCAGATGGTCGGACGACTGCTCCAGCAGCGAGCGCGTACGGGCCGCCGCGCTGCGGTCCGTACGGCGCAGCGACGGAGCGGTCCGCGACTGCGGCGGGACCTTCTTCGCCGGGGTGCGGGACGAGGCGGTGAGCATCCGCTGCTGGTCGATGAAGGGGCGGATGCCCCGCACCTCCAGCGCCGCCAGCCACTGGAGCCGCAGCTGTTCGGCGCCGCCGGGCTGCCCTAGCGCGCCGGCCCTGCGGTGGGCGGCGGGCCAGTGCGAGGCGGTGACCTTGGCGACGGTGGCGGTGGCCCCGGCGACCGCGACGACGGCGCCCGCGCCGAGCGCCGGTCCCGTCGCCGTGCCGAACGCGACATCCGCGCCGAAGGCGGCGACCGCGGCAACTCCGGTGACCAGCAGGGGTGTTCCCATCGCCGCCCGGCTGAACCGCTGCGACAGCGGCTGCGTTCCGGCCTCCGCGGCGTCCAGCGCCTGGAGATACGCGGCGTACTCGTCGTCCGCGGCGGCCGCCAGCGAATCCAGCGCGGCCCGCCCGCGCGCCGTCAGCGTCCCGGCGTCGGCCCGGCCGCCCGAGCGCCGCACCTCTTCCTCCACGGCGCGCACCAACAGCCCTTCGGCTTCGGCCCGATGGCTGTCCCGCATGTGTGTCCCCCTCCGGATACGACGGTTGCGACGGCATCGGCCGGCATCGCCGCCCAGTCTCCTGCGTACGGCGCGTCAGCGCGAGAGAGTGATGCGATCAACCGGGGCTGAGAGAGGATGTGGCCATGCCGAATCGCCTGGACCGTGAGACTTCCCCGTACCTCCTCCGGCATGCCGACAATCCTGTCGACTGGTGGCCCTGGTCGCCCGAGGCGTTCGAGGAGGCACGCAGGCGGAACGTGCCGGTGCAGCTCAGCGTCGGCTACGCGAGCTGCCACTGGTGCCAGTGCGCTTGCTGAAGTGTCGACCAGTAGTGAATCGGAGAGGTGTGTTGCTCCGGGTTTGTGGGCGCCTCCAGCATTTCGCATGATGCTGCCCGAGCGAATGTTGATCGTCAGACGGTCCCCAGGTCGACAGTGACGGAGAAGGGCGCGGCAGCCTTGATCACGCCGGTGAACATCTCGCCATCCCTGTAGGCCTTGGTGGCGGGGTCGAGAACGTAGGTGTAGATGATCGGGACGCCGGTGGCGGCCTGCTCGATCCGCCAGAAGAAGGGGATGCCGGCCTTGGCGTACTGGTCCACCTTCACGATCCGGTCGGTGGTTTCCGAGCCGGGCGATACGACCTCGACGACCAGAAGTACGTGTTCGGGGCGGGTGGGCGCGAGGTCGATGGTCTCAGCCCGGTAGACCACGACGTCTGGACGGCGGTTGGTGAGGGGGACGTCCTGCAGGCGGACGTCGAAGTCCGTGTCGGCGTTCCAGTCCGGGCCTGCGGCGGCGTCCAGGGCATTGGCCAGGATCCGGGCCAGCCGGTTGTGCCGCTTGGATGCGCTCGGGCTCACAACGACCATCCCGTCCACGATCTCAATGCCGGCACACTGCTCATCGGACCAGGATTCGTACTGCTCCGCGCTGATCTGCGTATGCATCCATGCGGGCGCCACCATCTCGGCGGTCATGGTGTGCCTCCTTCGAGGAGCCTCAACAGTTCCAGCACTGCCGGGCTCAGCCTACTGTCCTGTGATACCGAGCCGCCCGATTTCGGAAGAGCGCGATCACCTTCCCTCTCTGCCTCTTCTCTGTTTCGGCGCACCGACAGCCCTGGGACCGGTGGGGCCCTTGTCGTGCTCGTCGAAGCCCGCCCGGCGAGCCGTCCCGATTGAATGCTTGCCCCAAGTGAGTTGTGACGAGTGGGGAGGCGGTCGTCCACCACGTGATGGCGGATCAGCGCAGTTCGGCCGAGCGAGGCAGAGCCGGTGCAGGCCTCACCGACGGGGGTGGGCATTGTGAGAGGCTGGATCGCATGAACCGGCTAGCTGGTGTGACCTCGCCGTATCTGCTTCAGCACGCTGACAATCCGGTCGACTGGTGGCCCTGGACGCCGGAGGCTTTCGAGGAAGCGCGGCGGCGCGGTGTACCCGTTCTGCTGTCGGTTGGCTACTCAGCGTGCCACTGGTGCCATGTGATGGCGCACGAATCCTTCGAGGACGACCGGGTCGCGGCCTATCTGAACGAGCGCTTCGTCCCGGTGAAGGTCGACCGCGAGGAACGGCCCGACGTCGACGCCGTATACATGGAGGCCGTGCAGGCGGCGACCGGTCAGGGCGGCTGGCCGATGACCGTCTTCCTGACCGCCGACGCCGAACCCTTCTACTTCGGCACGTACTTCCCGCCCGAGCCGCGCCACGGAATGCCGTCCTTCCGGCAGGTCCTCGAAGGTGTCTCGGCCGCCTGGACCGAGCGCCGCGACGAGGTCGCCGAGGTCGCCGGACGCATCGTCCACGACCTCACCCAGCGCTCCCTCGTCCACGGCGGCGAGGGGCTGCCCGGCGAGGCGGAACTGGCACAGGCGCTGCTCGGGCTCACCCGCGAGTACGACGAGAAGCACGGCGGATTCGGCGGGGCACCCAAGTTCCCGCCGTCCATGACCATCGAGTTCCTGCTGCGTCACCACGCCCGCACCAGGGCGGAGGGTGCCCTCCAGATGGCCGTCGACACGTGCGGGGCGATGGCCCGGGGCGGGATGTACGACCAGCTCGGCGGGGGCTTCGCCCGCTACTCGGTGGACCGGGAGTGGGTCGTACCCCACTTCGAGAAGATGCTCTACGACAACGCGCTGCTCTGCCGGGTGTACGCGCACCTGTGGCGGGCCACCGGCTCGGACGCGGCCCGCCGGGTCGCCCTGGAGACCGCCGACTTCATGGTGCGCGAACTGCGCACCGCCGAGGGCGGTTTCGCCTCCGCGCTCGACGCGGACAGCGAGGACGGGGCCGGGCGGCACGTGGAGGGCGCGTACTACGTGTGGACGCCCGGACAGCTGCGGGAGGTGCTCGGCGAGGAGGACGCCGCCTTCGCCGCGGAGCACTTCGGGGTGACGGAGGAGGGCACGTTCGAGGAGGGCTCCTCGGTCCTCCGGCTGCCGTGGGCGGACGCCGGGGCGGACGCGGACCGGGTGGCCCGGGTGCGGGCCGCGCTGCTGGCCGCCCGCGAGCTGCGCCCGCGCCCCGGCCGGGACGACAAGGTGGTCGCCGCCTGGAACGGTCTGGCGATTGCCGCGCTCGCCGAGACGGGCGCGTACTTCGACCGCCCCGACCTCGTCGAGCGCGCCACCGAGGCCGCGGATCTGCTGGTACGGGTGCACATGGGCGACGTCGCCCGGCTGGACCGTACGTCCAAGGACGGGCGGTCCGGCGGGCACGCCGGGGTGCTGGAGGACTACGGCGACGTGGCCGAGGGCTTCCTCGCCCTGGCCTCGGTCACCGGCGAGGGCGTCTGGCTGGAGTTCGCCGGCTTCCTGCTCGACATCGTGCTCCAGCACTTCACCGGCGAGGGCGGCCAGCTGTACGACACGGCGGACGACGCCGAGCGGCTGATCCGCCGCCCGCAGGACCCCACCGACAACGCGACCCCGGCGGGCTGGACGGCGGCGGCCGGGGCGCTGCTCTCGTACGCCGCGCACACCGGCTCCGAGGCCCATCGCACCGCCGCGGAGGGGGCGCTGGGTGTCGTGAAGGCGCTCGGGCCGCGGGTTCCCCGGTTCACCGGCTGGGGCCTCGCCGTCGCGGAGGCCCTGCTCGACGGGCCGCGCGAGGTCGCGGTCGCCGGACCGGTCGGCGGCGAGTTGCACCGTACGGCGCTCCTGGGGCGGGCGCCCGGTGCGGTGGTGGCGGCGGGGGAGACGGCCGGGGCCGAGTTCCCGCTGCTGGCCGACCGGCCGATGGTGGGCGGGGCGCCGACCGCGTATGTGTGCAGGCACTTCGTGTGCGATGCGCCGACGACGGACTGCGAGGAGCTGGCGCGGAGCCTCGGGGCGAGCCCGGCGGAGGACTGAGGGCGACCGGCGGCCCACGCCGGCCTCCGCCTTCACCTGCGAGTGCGGGCGGAGCCGCTCGGCGATGCCCTCGGTGCGCGTCGCCAGGCCGTAGCTGAGCGGGCGGCGACAACGTCGCGTGGGGCGGGACGGCTTCGCGCACGACCTCGTCGGACGAGACGGCTTCTACAGCGTCAGCCCGCCTTCGAGCCTGTCCAGCGCCTGGTGGATCATCGCGATCAGGTCGCCCTCCTGACCGTGCTCGCCCCAGTACAGCGTCACCTCGCGCAGCGCCCCCAGCACCGCCGCGATGAGCACCCGGACCTCCAGGTCGTCGGGGTTGCGGCCGCTGCGGTCGGCGAGTGCCTGGGCCAGCACCTTCGCCGTGTCCGACATGGTCTCCGTCATCCGCGCCCGGATGGCGGGGACCTCCACCATCAGCCGGGTGCGCTGCCGCAGCTCCTCGTCCTCGCTCGCGAGGAACGCCGTCAGCGCCTCGGTCATGATGAACCGCAGCGACTCCAGCGGCGGCTCGCCGGCCGGCCGGTTCCGCAGCTCGGCTTCCACGGCCGGGTCGTACGCGTCGGTGAGGACGATGTCCTCCTTGGTCGCGAAGTACCGGAAGACGGTGCTCGGCGACACCTCGGACGCCTCCGCGATCTGTTCGATCGTCGTCGCGTCGTAACCCTGCTCGGAGATCAGCCGGTACGTCGCCCGGCGGATCGCGATCCTGGTCCTGAGCTTCTTCCGCTCGCGCAGACCCGGAGCGGGCTGCGCGCCGGGCGCGGAAACGGAAGGGGTACGAGAGGTGGCGGCCATGGCCTCCATTGTCGGGCATCGACGGGCGCCGGGGTCATGTCCGTCTTCTTCGGGGGTTACTGTCAAATGATGGTAACTCCCAAAAGAGTGCGAGTGTCAATGAATCTCCCGCGCTCGGCCCCGCACGCCGAGTGGCCGCGACTTCGGAAGTCGCGGCCACGGGGGGCTCGGGGGTGGAGCGGTGCTCATTGGTGGTTGTAGGCCACCAGTGAGATACCGACGTAGTGCACGACGAAGGCCGCCAGGGTCAGCGAATGGAAGACCTCGTGGAAGCCGAACCATTGCGGTGACGGATTGGGCCGCTTGATGCCGTAGATGACGCCGCCGGCGCTGTAGAGCAGCCCGCCGACGACGATCAGCACCAGCACGGCGATCCCGCCGGTCCGCAGGAAGTCCGGCAGGAAGAAGACCGCGGCCCAGCCCATCGCTATGTAGCAGGGCGTGTAGAGCCAGCGAGGGGCGCCGACCCAGAACACCCGGAAGGCGATCCCCGCGAGGGCGGCCACCCAGACCGCCCAGAGGAGTGGTGTCCCGGTGGACTTCGGGAGCAGCAGCAGGGTCAGCGGGGTGTAGGTGCCCGCGATGATCAGGAAGATGTTGGCGTGGTCGAGCCGGCGGAGCACCGCCTCGCCGCGCGGACCCCAGGTGCCCCGGTGGTAGAGCGCGCTCACACCGAACAGCAGGCACGCGGTCAGGGTGTAGATCCCGCAGGCGATCCGGCCGAGGGCGCTGTCCGTGAACGCGATCAGCGCCACCCCCGCGACGATCACGGCGGGGAACATCCCGGCGTGCAGCCAGCCACGCATCCGCGGCTTCGCCGGGACGGTGTCGGACTCGGCTGGTTCCAGCCCGGCGGACGCGGGCTCGGCGGCGGCAGCAGTCATTCCCGCATCGTACCTACGCGACCGTAGGTAACCGATACGAGTGGCAATGCTCACGTGTGCGGCCCTCTGGACATATGGGCGAAACGGTCGGATGATCAAATGAGTGCGGTCGGCACCGGATGAGCGCCAACGGGATTCGAAGCATCCGGGTCGCAGCCCCCACGGGGCAACTACCAAACAGATACCCTCAACAAGGAGCGATCGTGGCGCGCGACATCGCGGCTCCCCTCACTGTCCCCACCGATCACCAGGAGCTCGTTTCCTGGGTGAACGAGATCGCAGCGATCACCGAGCCGGACCGGGTGGTCTGGTGCGACGGTTCCGAGGCCGAGTACGAGCGCCTGTGCGGGGAGCTCGTGGCCAAGGGCACCTTCACGAAGCTGGACGAGGCCAAGCGCCCGAACTCGTACTACGCCGCGTCCGACCCGAGCGACGTCGCCCGCGTCGAGGACCGCACGTTCATCTGCTCCGAGAAGGAGGAGGACGCCGGTCCGACGAACCACTGGAAGGCCCCCGCCGAGATGCGGGCCATCTTTACCGGGGAAGAGGGAAACAGCTTCACCGGTGAGAAGGGCGTCTTCCGCGG
Organism: Streptomyces sp. NBC_00984; assembly: GCF_045162475.1. Taxonomy (NCBI): domain Bacteria; kingdom Bacillati; phylum Actinomycetota; class Actinomycetes; order Kitasatosporales; family Streptomycetaceae; genus Streptomyces; species Streptomyces sp. NBC_00984. The sequence goes on along the minus strand of NZ_CP108734.1, from coordinate 3,428,296 downwards.
CTCGATGCGCGGTCGCACGATGTACGTCGTGCCGTTCTGCATGGGCCCCGTCGGCTCCCCGCTCTCCGCGATCGGCGTCGAGATCACCGACTCCGCGTACGTCGCCGTCTCGATGCGCACCATGACGCGCATGGGGCAGGCCGTCCTGGAGGAGCTCGGCACCGACGGCTTCTTCGTCAAGGCCGTCCACACGCTGGGCGCGCCCCTGGCGGAGGGCCAGGAGGACGTTCCGTGGCCGTGCAACTCCACCAAGTACATCTCGCACTTCCCCGAGGACCGCGAGATCTGGTCCTACGGCTCCGGCTACGGCGGCAACGCCCTGCTCGGCAAGAAGTGCTACGCGCTGCGTATCGCCTCCGTCATGGCGCGTGACGAGGGCTGGCTCGCCGAGCACATGCTGATCCTCAAGCTCACCCCGCCGCAGGGCGAGGCGAAGTACGTCGCGGCGGCCTTCCCGTCGGCCTGCGGCAAGACCAACCTCGCCATGCTGGAGCCGACGATCCCCGGCTGGACCGTGGAGACCATCGGCGACGACATCGCCTGGATGCGCTTCGGCGAGGACGGCCAGCTGTACGCGATCAACCCGGAGGCGGGCTTCTTCGGCGTCGCGCCCGGCACCGGCGAGCACACCAACGCCAACGCCATGAAGACCATGTGGGGCAACTCCGTCTTCACCAACGTCGCGCTCACCGACGACGGCGACGTGTGGTGGGAGGACATGACGGAGACCGCTCCGGCCCACCTCACCGACTGGAAGGGCAACGACTGGACGCCCGCGTCCGACACCCCGGCCGCCCACCCCAACGCCCGCTTCACCGTCCCGGCCGGCCAGTGCCCGATCATCGCGCCCGAGTGGGAGGACCCGAAGGGCGTGCCGATCTCGGCCATCCTCTTCGGCGGCCGCCGCGCCTCGGCCGTCCCGCTGGTCACCGAGTCCTTCACCTGGCAGCACGGCGTCTTCCTCGGGGCCAACGTGGCCTCCGAGAAGACCGCCGCCGCCGAGGGCAAGGTCGGCGAGCTGCGCCGCGACCCGTTCGCCATGCTGCCGTTCTGCGGCTACAACATGGGCGACTACATGAACCACTGGGTCAAGGTCGGTGCCGACAAGGACCAGGCCAAGCTCCCGAAGATCTACTACGTGAACTGGTTCCGCAAGAACGACGCGGGCAAGTTCGTGTGGCCCGGCTTCGGCGAGAACAGCCGCGTCCTGAAGTGGATCGTCGAGCGCCTCGAAGGCAAGGCCGAGGGCGTCGAGTCCCCGATCGGCATCCTGCCGGCCAAGGGCTCCCTCGACACCGACGGCCTGGACCTCTCCGAGTCCGACCTGGACTTCCTGCTCGACGTCGACAAGGAGGTCTGGCGCGAGGAGGCGGCGCTGGTACCCGAGCACCTCAACACCTTCGGCGACCACACGCCGAAGGAGCTGTGGGACGAGTACCGCGCGCTGGTCCAGCGCCTGGGCTGACGCCCCCGGGCGCACCCCGCGCGGGTGCGCCCCGCACACCCCGCGGCCGGGCCTCGGACATCCGCCCTGACCTGTGGGGTCGACAGCCCGCCGCGGTACGGCCCTCCGGAACCCCCTCACGGTTCCGGAGGGCCGCGCTCTTCCACCCTCGCCACACGCACTACCCGTTCCGGCCCCGGTCCTCCAGATAGCGCGTATGGGTCTGCTGGCGCCGCGCCTCCGCCTCCCGCAGTGCCGTGGCCAGACCCTCGACCTCCCGGTGCAACAGCGTCAGCTGCTGTTCCAGATGGCGCTCGGGCGGTTCCGTGCCCGGAACCATCCGCGTCCACGGGCGGATCCGTACGAACGTGTCGACCGACTCCAGGATGTCCTGGCGCACGGCGCGTGCCAGGACATGGATGCCCTCCGGGTCGGCGGCCAGGGCCTCGGCCACCGGTCCGGGGGCGAGCAGCCCGTCGAGCAGGTCCGTCAGTTCGGTGAGCCGGCCGGACGCGGCGGGCGGCAGCTCGACCTCGTCCAGATACCCGCACAGCGCGCGGTAGTCGGTGCGCAGCGCGTCCAGCTGGGTCGACGGATCGGGGAAGACCGGGACCGGCGGCCGTTCGGGCGGGGCGATCAGCGCGCCCGCGCCGTACAGCCCGAGGACCACCACCGGCCAGTACGCCCCCGCGAGCCCGGTGAAGGTGAGGGCGAGACCGGCGATCCCGCAGGCGCTCCCGGTGAGGTTCTTCCGCGACTCGACATACGCCAGGACCCTGTTCGTGGGCCTGCCTCCCGGACCGCAGGGCGGTCTACTGGTATCCACGGATCTCCTCGAATGCGCCGTCCAGGGAGCCGGGACCCTGCTCCTTCGTCGCGTCGAAGAGCCGGCCGCCGGTCAGTTCGGCGATCCGGTCCAGCTCCTTGCGGTCCGAGTCGCCGAAGACGATCGGGAAGACCGGGGTGACCCGGCGCGCGGCCGGGAGCGCGCGGTAGTAGGAGGCGAATCCGCCGGCCGTGTCGCCCGCCGTGTTCTCGCCGTCCGTCATCAGCACGATCGAGGTGAACGCGGACTCGGTGCCGTCGCCGATCTGCTCGTAGGCCGACTTCAGACTCGAATAGATCGCCGTCTCGCCACCGGCCGTCAGTGCGGCGGTGTCCGCCTTGATCGCCGCCAGGCCCCGCTGCGGGTCGGCGGGGTCGACCGTGTGCGTACGGACCTGCTTCACCGACGAGCCGAACGGCAGCAGCGTGACCTCCTCCCGCTCCCGGAAGTCCCCGGTCAGCCCGGTCAGGGCCGCCTTCAGCGCCGTCAGCCGCTCCCCTGCCATCGAGCCGGAGGTGTCCAGCACGTACACGGTGCGCGAGGGCCGGCGGAGCTTGTTCTCGTAGCTGTGGAGCAGCCCGTCGGCGACGGATCGCGAGCCGGGGAACGGCAGTTCGCGGCGCGCGTCGGCGGCGAGCGGCGCCGCGGGCCGTACCGAGGGCACGACCGGGCGGCGGAAGGTGTCCCGGGTCAGCTTCCGCTGGACGGCCGGGGTCCGGAAGTACTCCGTCAGCGCGCGGACCGAGTCCTTGGCGTCCGGAGCGGCGGCGGCGAGCGCGCTGAGCGGGTAGTCGGCCGTCACCACCCCGTCGCGGGGACGGATCACGGTCAGCCCGGTGTGGCTGTCGCGGTTCAGCGAGAGCAGCACCGACTCGTAGTTGATCAGCGCGTCGACGGTGCCGCGCCGGGCGTACGCGGTGGCCAGCCAGCCCGAGGAGCCGGAGGTCAGCCGCTGCCCCGCGAAGAACTCCGTCAGCTTTCCGCTCGCCCCGCGGACATCGGCGTCGGTCAGCGCGGACTGGGCGCCCGAGAGTGCGGAGGCGACCGAGACCAGCGCGGAGAATCCGGAGTTGGAACGGTCCGGATCGGTCATTCCGTACGTCAGCCGGCCCTCGGCGACCGCCCGGTGCACCTGCGACCAGGTCACGTCCGAAGGCTGCCAGCCCAGCCGCCGCACGGTCGCCGGGCGGACCCCGAGGGCGACCGGCGACGCCATCAGCGGAGTCTCCGAGGTGATGCGTCTCGCCACGTCCGGGCGCAGCCGCAGATAGTCGTTCGACGACAGCCAGACCGCGTCGTACGCTCCGTCCGCCTTCCCGGAGCCGAGCAGTTCGACGGCGTCGAGGGTGCCGGTCCAGGTGGGCCGTACGGTGATTCCGGTGGCCTTCCTGGCCTGTTCCAACAGGGGCTTCATATCGCCGAGTTCGCTGGATGCCAGGACCCGTAGCGTGCCGGCCCGCGGTCTGCCGTCGTCCTTCTCGGGCCCGCCGGACGCCCCGCCGGACGCCCCGCCGGACGCCCCGCCGGACGCCCCGTCGTCCGATCCGGAGCAGGCGGCGAGCGGGGCGAGCACCGCGACGGCCAGCAGCGCGACGAGCGAACGGGCGACCCGGCGCCGCAGCCGTCTCGGCCGCCGGGATCGGCCGCTCATCCCAGCCCCCCGCCGTCGAGCGGACCGGCCGACCGGCTGCGTTCCAAATGGGCACTGGCCTGCTGGAGTTCGGCGGTCAGCGACTCCACGGTCGCCGCCATCGACTCGGTGGCCTGCACCTTGTACGTGTCGATGGCGTCGAGGGTCCGGTAGATCTGCTGGAACGCGGTGCGCAGCGTCTCCGCGCCCACCGCCGGATCGGCCGCGATGCGCTGGATCTCGCCGCTCTGGCCGGCCAGCATCTCCGCGTTGCCGCGGATCAGGTCCTCGGTCGTGGAGCGCAGCACCTGCACCTGCTCGGTCACCTTGCGCTGGCTCTCCAGCGCCGAGGCGAGCATCACGGCGATCCGCAGGGCGGAGACGGTGGTGGTCGCGGCCCGGTCGACGCCCTTGATGAGCTCGTCGTTGTTGCGCCGTACGACATCCATCGCGAGGTACCCCTGCGCGCAGACCGCGAGCTGGGTCAGCAGATCCTGGTGCTTCTGCCGCACGGGGAAGAGCACATCGGCCCGCAGCGCGTCCGCCTGCGCCGGGTCGGGGGCCGCGGCCTGCGCGATGCGCTGCTCGACGGCGCCGTCCAGCGCCTCGGTGAGCACGACGTACTCCTGGAGCTTGCCCATGGTCTCCCAGAGCCGGGTGCGCTCGGTGTGCAGGGCCGCGTTGTCGCGGCGCAGCTCGTCCTGCCCGCCGCGCAGCGAGCCCACGATCCGGTTCAGGGTGGCCTGGGAGGAGGCGTACTTGGCGACGTGGTCGCGGAGCTTGTTGCCGCCGGGAAGCCTGGCCAGCAGCCGACGGGCACCGCGGCCCGGGGTGTCGCGCGGGTCGAGGTCCTCGACGGTGCGGCGCAGCTCGACCAGGGACGAGCCGACTCGGGTCTGCGCGTCCACGCCCCCGGCCCCGGACCCGGCCAGCGAACGGACGGTGCGGTCCAGCATCCGGTTGGACTGCTGGGCGGCACTGCGGATGTCTCCCTGCCCGAGTGCGGCGATCTCCCCGATCCGGGTGGTGAATTCGGGCGACCGGGCATCGAGCCCGGCGAGGCCGCCGACGTACTCGGTGGCGCGGCGTGTCATCTCCGTCCGTACCGACTCGTCGACCGGTACGAGACCGGCGGCCTGCTCGGCACGGACCGGGGCGACCGGCTCCGGCGCGGTCAGGACGAGCGGCGGGGCGGAGTCGCCCGGCGGGGTGAGGGCGAGCGGTTGCGGCTCTTCGGTCATGGCGGGGGTCTCCAGGGAGCGTATGTCGTCAGCCGCGGGTCCGCCGGGCCATCGCGCGCAGCACCGTGGCGGTGGGCACGGGCGCCTGGCGGACACCGGTCAGCTGTTGGTCGATGTAGTCGGTGTGGCCGGCGGTGGCCGCGGTGAACTCGGCCGCGGCGCCCTGGGGCCGGAAACCGTGCCGTACGACGAGCTTGCGCAACTCCGGGTCGATGGAGAGCAGTTCGCCCAGCCGTCGGCCGGTCGCGGTCAGCGGCACGAGGGTGTGGTCGCTGGATACGGTGGTGTCGGGGTAGAGGAGGACCAGGTCCCCGGCGTCCTGCCGCTGCATCAGCAGCGAGGCGACCTGCGACTCGTACACCAGCACCAGCGGATTGCCGACCCCGCTGATGAAGTCCCGGAACGGGGCGTCGCTGCTGGTCTGCTGCGCCCCCTGCACCTGGATCAGTTTCCTCAGCAGCGGTGCGGTGCGGTCGATCGCGGCCTCGTCCGCGGCGACCCGGCCGCCGTCGGCCACGTACGAGGCGGCGGCGAGGTAGAGGGCGCCGGAGTTGGACGAGACGGGGTCGGTGCTGGTGATGAACACCGTTCCGGTCAACTCGGCGTGTTTGTCAGCCCCTTTGAGCTGCTGCCAGGTCCGGTCCGTGCGGGCGGCCCGGAGGTAGGGCCCCATGAGCAGCTTGCCGCTGGACTTTCCGCTCAGGGTCACGAGCCCGTTGTCGGCCAGGACCTGCGCGGCGGCGCGGTGCGCGACGACGACCAGCGGAGAGTAGAAGGGCCTGAGCGGCCCGCCCTTGACGGCGGAACCGCGTTGCAGTTCGTCGGCCGGGGCCTTCGAGCCGGGGAAGGCGAAGTCGTAACCCTTGAGGGGAAGTTGGTCCATGGCCCAGGACCCGGATGTCTCCGCCTTGACGGTGAGCCCCTTGGCGGCAAGGGCCTTCACCACGTCGGGATCGGCGAAGAACTCGGCCTTCTCCGAACCGATCACTCCACGCACGGTCTTCGTTGCCGTGCTCTTGTCCTTGCTGTCGCGGCCTGCTGCGACGGCTACTGCCACTCCGCCGATCAGCAGCACCGCCAGGACGATTCCCACGATGCGTCTCACACGCGAAGCCTGCTCGCGGAAACCCACATTCCAGGCGGAGTTGGGTGGACGGAAGGTTAAGCAATCATCCCAGTACGCAACGGAGGCGGAACGGGGACGGGAACGGCTGCCCGCGCGTTGCGGGGATGGGTGGCACCCGGCCCACGCGCCTCGACGGCACGTGGACCGGGGCCGTCAGTGGGCGCCGACCAGTCGCGTCGGGGCGACGGGGGCGGCGGCGAGCGCCGCGGTGTGGGCGTCCATGCGTTCGGCCGCGAGAATCGCGACGGCCGTGTCGGCACGGGACGCGGCCACCACCAGCGCGCGTCCCGCGAGGGCGTGGGCGCGGCGGTGCAGCGCCGGTGCGGGTGCGTCGGTCAGGCCGGCGTGCCGGGCGGGCGGCGCGCCGCGCAGCCTGGCGACCTGCTCGGCGATGCGGTCGCCCGCCTCGCCGAGGCCCAGCTCGTCGGTGACCGCGAGGAGTGCGGCCAGGTGCCCGGCGAGCTGGATGTCCAGCTCTTCCTCGCGGGAACGGTGCGGGAAGTCGTCGGCGTGGTCGGCCGGTGTGTGGACCGATTTGGTGCGGATCGGTTCGTACATGGATGGCCTCCTGGTGTTGCAGTGGAACCATCCTACCTTGGATTCAGTCTAAAGTTATCCGCAATCGATTCTGGTGTCCGTGAAATCGTCGGTCGGTCCAGGGCCTGTCCGACCCTGATCCGCCGGACAGGCCCTAAGGCTTGCCGGTCGGTCTAAGGCTGGCCGTACCCGTCCAGGAAGTGCGCGATCCGGCTCACCGCGTCCGTCAGATCCTCGGTCGACGGCAGCGTCACGACCCGGAAGTGATCGGGCTCCGGCCAGTTGAACCCGGTGCCGTGCACGACCATGATCTTCTCGGCCCGCAGCAGATCGAGCACCATCTGCCGGTCGTCCTTGATCTTGTAGACCTTGGGGTCGAGGCGCGGGAAGAGGTACAGCGCCCCCTTCGGCTTCACACAGGTCACGCCCGGAATCTGCGTCAGCAGGTCGTACGCCGCATCGCGCTGCTCCAGGATCCGCCCTCCCGGCAGCACCAGGTCCTCGATCGACTGCCGCCCGCCCAGAGCGGTGGCCACGGCGTGCTGCGAGGGCATATTGGCGCACAGCCGCATATTGGCGAGGATCGTCAGCCCCTCGATGTACGAGGAGGCGTGCGCCTTCGGGCCGCAGACCGCCAGCCACCCCGACCGGTATCCGGCCACCCGGTAGTTCTTGGAGAGCCCGTTGAAGGTGAGCACCATCAGATCGGGCGCGATCGTCGCGGTCGGGGTGTGGGTCGCCCCGTCGTACAGGATCCGGTCGTAGATCTCGTCGGAGCAGACCACCAGATTGTGGCGCCGGGCGATCTCCGTCAGCCCGCGCAGCATCTCGTCGTCGTACACCGCACCCGTCGGGTTGTTCGGGTTGATGATCACGATGGCCTTGGTGCGGTCGGTGATCTTCCGCTCGATGTCGGCGAGGTCCGGCATCCAGTCGGCCTGCTCGTCGCACCGGTAGTGCACGGCCGTGCCGCCGGCCAGCGACACCGAAGCCGTCCACAGCGGATAGTCCGGAGCCGGTACGAGGACCTCGTCGCCGTCGTCGAGCAGCGCCTGCATCGACATCTGGATCAGCTCCGAGACGCCGTTGCCCAGGTAGATGTCCTCGACGTCGAGCTCGATCCCCTTGGTCTGGTAGTGCTGCATCACCGCCCGCCGCGCGGACAGCAGCCCCTTCGCGTCGCCGTAGCCGTGCGCCCCGGAGAGGTTGCGCAGTATGTCCTCGAGAATCTCGGGCGGGCACTCGAACCCGAACGCGGCAGGGTTGCCGGTGTTCAGCTTGAGGATGCGGTGACCGGCTGCTTCCAGCCGCATCGCCTCCTCGAGCACGGGGCCCCGGATTTCGTAACAGACATTGGCGAGCTTCGTGGACTGGATGACCTGCATGTCTGGGAGCTTACGACCGCACCCCGCGAGCCGCCCGGCCTTTCCCCTCAGGTTGCCCCACCCGGGTATTTCCCCCGCCCCGCACCGTCTTCCATAGCCATGCACCCACTGCCCGGCACCGTGGGAACGCCGGGCGGGGACGGGGGCGGGGCTTCGAATGCGGTGGAACAGGGGCGTGACGGACACGGACGGGTGAGATGCGCCACGACGCGGGAAGCGTTCGGGGCGTGCGGGCGTGACGTATGGGCTCGTCGTCCGGTTGGCCGTCGTACGAGCGATCCGTACGACTTCGAAAGTCTGCGAAAGCACGCATCATGAAGCGGTGTCCGCGACGTATGAGAGGAAAGCGTGATGGCCGGACAGCACAGCCGCTGGATTGCCTCGGGCGTCCGGACGGAGGATCCGGAACGGATTGCCATTCGAGAGGCCCTGGCCTTCGGTAAGGCTCTCCATGACCGCCGCACCGCGCTTGGGCTCAGCGTGGCCGAGCTGGCCGGACGTACCGGCATGGAGGAGGGCGACATCGAGTGCATCGAGGAGGGCGGTACAGAGCCGACGATCGAACTCCTCAGGAGCCTTACGGCCGCCCTGGACGCCGATGTGCGCCTCACGCCCGGCCATGACCTCGGCTCTCTCTGGTTCGAGGCTCACGCGGCTTGACCGAGGGATATGCGGGTGCGGAAGGCGGAACAGAGGGGTCCTCGGGACCCAGGCGCCTCCTGCGTACCTCAGATGTGGCTCAAATCGGGTGAGAGAGCGACTCTCCCCGGGGACCATGACCGCATGATCGGAAACGGGAAGCAGGACATGGCCGTGGTCGTGGTGCGCGACGCGGAAGCCATCGGCGCGGCGCTGCGGCAGGCGCTGGAGACCGCGGGCGCGGAGGAACGCCCCGGCCTGGAGCGGGCCCTCGCCGTGGTCGCCGACGCGGCCGGCGCACCCGACGCCGAGATGCGGGGCCGCTGGGCGGGGCGCCGGATCCGGGCGGGCGGCCACCAGGGTCCGCTCGACGCGGTCGCGGCGGTCAAGGCACTGCGCAAAGCCGAGCCGGGCCTGAGCCTGCGCCAGGCGGTGCAGCTGTCGAGGGAAGCGGCCGCGACGGAGGCCGCTTAGGGCCTGTCCGGCGGATCATGGCCGGGGTCGCGGCGGCTGACACGGCACCTCGCAGCGTTGCCGAAACGTCCGAATAGCTCCGCTATCAGGACGCTCCGGCGCCTTGCGATGCACCGCACCAGCCGCCGCGCCCTGTCCGACCCTGATCCGCCGGACAGGCCCTAGCCCTGTGGCGGCCGCAACCGTCGTACGGGTGCGACGGGCCCGGCAGAACTCGCATGACGTGCCCGGTGACCCGGTCGTAGGGTCCCGGCCATGGACTGGCAGGCATGGCACGACGCATACGATGTCCCCGATTCATGGCTGGCCCGGCGGCTGCGGGCCGTCGAGGACCGGATCCGGGACGTCCTGGACACCGCACCTCCCGGTCCGCTGCGGGCGATCAGCGTGTGCGCCGGGCAGGGCCGCGATCTCATCGGCGTGCTGGCGGACCACCCCCGGCGCGACGACGTGCGGGGCCGCCTGGTGGAGCTGGACCCCGGAAATGCCTCGGTGGCGCGGCAGTCGGCCCGCGACGCGGGGCTGACGCGGGTGGACGTGGTGACGGGCGACGCCTCGCTCACCGATCACTATCTCGATCTGGCACCGGCCGATCTCGTGCTGGTCTGCGGTGTGTTCGGCAATGTCGTCGATGCCGACATCGAGCGCACCATCGACATCTGCACCCGGCTGTGCGGGCCCGGCGGCACCGTCGTCTGGACCCGCAACCGCGCCGCGCCCGACCGGGTGCCGCTGGTCTGCGACTGGTTCGAGGAGCGCGGCTTCGAGCGCCGGTGGCTGTCCGAGCCGGACGCGGGGTACGGGGTCGGCGCACACCGCTTCACCGGTGAGCCTCGCGAACTCGCCCCGGGACACCGGATGTTCGACTTCGTCGGCTACGACGCCCTGAAGGCGGCGCGGCCGGACACCCGGACCGTGAGGCCCTGATGCCCCGCACCGCACCGCCGCACGACGACGCGCCCCGGTCTCCGGCCCCGGCCGTGTATCCGTCCCCGTCTCCGTCCCCGTCCCCTCAGGACCGGGCCCTCGGCCATGTCGCGTCCCTTTCGTCGGGGAGACCGCTCGACACCTCGCTGCGACTGACGCTGAACTTCCACCCCGACCGCGAGGCGGCGGGCCGGCCCGTCCTGGTCGCCCTGGCGCAGGACGGCGTCTACCACTCGCAGTTCGTGACCGGCACGAGCAACGGCGGTCTCACGGCGCACCCGGGCGGGGACCGATGGCGTTGGGAGAGCCGGATCTTCGACGGGGCCTACGACGGGGTGCCGGGCGAACAGCGGCCGGTCTACGGGGCGTTGGACTTCCGCGACTCCACCGTCGGTGCTGCCCCCAGGTTCGGCTCCGCGTATTTCCGGCTGACCGCGGACACCCTCCCGCGTGCCACGTTCTGCTATCCGGACAGTGCGGCCGAGCCGGTGGACTTCGGCGTCGCGTCCGGCATGCATCTCATCGAGCTGGCCGAGGCCGACGACCGGGACGCGCTCGACGACTACATCGAGGCGCAGATCCACGGCCCGGTCGTCCTCGACCGCCATGTGGAGGCCCTGGTGCTCGACCCCTGCTACCGGTCCACCCCGGTCGAGGAGGCGGCCCGCCGGCTGCCCTGCCGCACGGAGTGGCACGCGGGATTCCGGCTGACCGTCGAGCAGTTGCGGCGCCACCCCGACTACCGGGGAGGGGAGTTCGTCGACCTCGGCGCCGAGATCGCCGAGAACGGGGTCCTCGACCCGCGGATCATCGGTGACGCGGCCCGCTCCGGCCGCCACGACCTCCAGTCGCTGAAGAAGGTCTGGCACTGTCTGGCGCGCTTCGGCGCACCGCCGCGACCGTCCCGACCGTGACGGGCACGGAGTGTCGGGTGGGCCGGGGTGCATTCTTCCTCATGTGAGTGTCCGTAAGAGAAGGAGACCGGGGTGCTGGAGAAGCTGAACCAGGCCATGGAGCACATCGAGGGCCGTCTCGATCAGCGGATCGAGGCAGCCGAGCTGGCCCGGATCGCCATGGCGTCGGAGTACCACTTCCGGCGGATGTTCTCCGCGCTGGCCGGGATGCCGCTGTCGGAGTACGTACGGCGCAGGCGGCTGACGCTCGCGGGTGCCGAGGTGCTGAACGGGGAGCGGACGCTGCTGGAGGTCGCCGTGCGCTACGGCTACTCCTCGGGCGAGGCGTTCGCTCGGGCGTTCCGTGCCATGCATGGTGTCGGTCCGGGCGAGGCCCGGCGGGCCGGTGCGGTTCTGCGGTCCCAGCCCCGGATGTCCTTCCGTCTCGTGGTCGAAGGCAGCAGCAGTATGGAATACCGGATCGTGGCCAAGGACGAGTTCCGGGTGGCCGGCAGGAAGGCGCGGGTTCCTCTCGTGCACAAGGGGGTCAACTCGGCCATCGCCGAGTTCATCCGGGGCATCGACAAGGAGACCGTGGGGCGCATCGCGGCGCTGTCCGATCAGCAGCCGGAGGGCATCGTCCAGGTGAGCGACAACCTCGCGGAGAGCCGTGCGGAGGGGACCGAACTCGACTACTACCACGCCGTGGTGACCGGTGCGGACACGCCCGACGACCTGGACGTGCTGGTGGTCGCGGCGGGCACCTGGGCCGTCTTCGAGAACTCCGGGCCCTTCCCCGAGGCGCTCCAGTACCTGTGGCGGGACGTGTTCACCCAGTGGTTCCCGTCCAATCCGTACCGGAGCAGGCCCGGTCCCGAGATCCTGCGCGTCGGGCCGTCGCCGGTCGCGGGGGAGGCCGCGGCCGAGCTGTGGATCCCGGTGGAGCCGGTCGTCGCCTGACGGGCCCTGGGCCCGATGGCTTGAAACCGCCCCTTGTGGGGGCCCCTTCAGTGCGCCAACATGCGCATGTCAAATCCGAAGGAAACTTCGGTGGGTGGGGGCCATCAGGACCCTGCCCAGGTCACTTGAGGGGACCCCCACATGAAGAAGCCTCTCGTCGGTGCGCTGTTCGCTGTCCTGCTCCTCGGGGCAGGTGTCGCGCCCGCAACCGCGTCAACCGGCCACGAAGCGGCGTCGCCCACCGCGGTCAAGGAGAAGGTCCGGCCCAAGGCGGTCAACTTCGCCGGGACCGTGGCGCTCAGCAACTGTTCCGGCTCCGTCGTCCGCACTCCCGACTCCCAGCCCGGCGACCACGCGCTCGTGCTCTCCAACGGGCACTGCATGGAGTCGGGGTTCCCGGGCCCCGGTGAGGTCGTGTTCGACCAGCCGTCCACCCGCAGCTTCACCCTGCTGAACGCCTCGGGCAGCGGTGTCGGAACACTGCGGGCGAGCAAGATCGCGTACGGGACGATGACCGACACCGACATATCGGTGTACGAACTCACCAGCACCTACGCCCAGATCGAGAGCAGCTACGGCATCAAGGCGCTGGAGCTCAACACCGCGCACCCGGTCCAGGGCACCGCGATCACGGTCGTGTCCGGCTACTGGAAGCGCACGTACGCCTGCAACGTCGACGGCTTCGTCTACCGCCTCAAGGAAGGGGAGTGGACCTGGAAGGACTCGGTCCGCTACACCTCCGCCTGCCAGACCATCGGCGGCACGTCCGGCTCCCCGGTGATCGACAACGCGACCGGCAAGGTCGTCGCCGTCAACAACACCGGCAACGAGGACGGCCAGGAGTGCACGGACAACAACCCGTGCGAGGTCGACGAGAGCGGCAATGTGACGGTGCGCGAGGGCATCAACTACGCCCAGGAGACGTACGGCATCGTGCCGTGCATCGGCGCCGGCAACAAGTTCGACCTCGACCGTGCGGGGTGTGCCCTGCCCAAGCCGTGATCCCGTGAACCCGTCGCCGCCGCGATGCCCTCCACCGGGTGTCGCGGCGGCGATTCACCGTTCGTGGTTCACCATTCATGGTTCGCGATGGGCGGCTCATGGCGCCGTCGTGCGCCGGACCGCCGCCTCGATCCCGTCGAGCAGCACCCCGAGCCCGACGTCGAACGTCTCCCGCGCCTCCCGCTCCAGATACGGCACCGCCTCCTCGCCGGACGCCGGCGCCGGGGCCGGTGACTGCGGGGCGGACCCGGTCTCCATCGCGGTCAGGCTCGGATAGCGGTCCGCGAAGTCGGGGGCCACCTCGCCCAGCAGCGCCGTGCGGGCGAACCACCACTCCTCGTCCGACTCGCCCGTCACCGCCGCCGCCTGCCGCGCCTCGGCGACCGTCCCGGCGCAGCCGCGGACGAAGTGGGACAGCGTGCCGACCAGCCGCCGCAGCATCTGCGCTTCGAGCCCGGTCGCGTTCAGCAGGCGTACCAGGGTGTCCAGCCCCGCGTACTCGTGCGGGCCGAGGACCGGGCGGGCCTGGGAGACCTGGAGTACCCAGGGGTGGCGGAGGTGGAATTCGAGCCTGTCCCGCGCCCAGTCGGTCAGCCCCGTACGCCAGTTGCCGGTGTCGTCGTACTCCGTGGGCAGCTCGGCGTGGACCGCGTCGTACATCAGGTCCAGCAGCTCGCTCTTGCCGGGCACATAGGTGTAGAGCGCCATCGCGGTACGGCCGAGCCGCTCGCCCACCGCGCGCATCGACAGCGCGGCCATGCCGTCCTCGTCCGCGACGGTGATCGCGGCGGTCACGATCGCGTCGACGCTCAGCCCCGGCCTGGGGCCGGGGCGCCGGCCCCGCTGCTCCGGACGGTCGGCGCGCCACAGCAGGGACATCGAACGACGGGCGTCGCCCTGTCCGGCAAAGACCACCACTTGCGACTCCTTACGCCGTAAAGTAACTTCACCCGGGTAATTCCTTACGGCGTAAACTATCAGTCGGAGAGGGCGGAGCCGCGATGGGGCAGGCGTTGACCGTTTCGTATGTGCGGGTCGTCGGCGTGGAGCGGGTCACTCCGCGGACGGCGCGCGTCACCTTCACCGGGGACGCGCTGGCGGAGCTCATGGAGGACCGGCCCGACCAGCAGATGAAGCTCTGCTTCCCGAGGGAGGGGCAGGGCGTGCCCCGGCTGCCGGAGCCGGACGCCGACGACACGTACGGCATGCGGTGGTACGAGGCGTACCTCGCGATCCCCGAGCCGGAGCGACCGTTGATGCGGAGCTTCACCGTTCGTGGGTACGACAGCCGACTGGATGTGATGGCGGTCGACTTCGTGCTCCATGGCGACGACGGCCCCGCCACCCGCTGGGGCCGGGACGCGCGCCCCGGCGATGTGCTCGGCATGGTCGGCCCGTCTTCGCTGTACGCCCGGCCGCTGCCCGCCGCCGACTGGCTGCTGCTGGCCGGCGACGAGACGGCGCTCCCCGCGATCGGGACCCTGCTGGAGTCCCTGCCGGCCGGGGCGCGGGCGCTCGTCTGGGCCGAGGTCGCCGACGCGGCGGAGGAGCAGTCGCTCGGCTCGCCCGGCGATGTGACCGTCCACTGGGTGCACCGGGACCGGGGCGGGTCGTTGCCGGACGCGGTGCGGGCGGCCCGGCTGCCCGACGGGCCCGGGGCCGCGTGGCTGGCCGGTGAGGCGGGGGCGGTACGGGCCCTGCGCCGCCATCTGGTCGAGGAGCGCGGGCTGCCCCGGGCGGCCGTGCAGTTCAGCGGCTACTGGCGGCGCAACCTCACCCAGGACGACGCCCCGACCGAGGAGGACCTGGCCTGGGCGAAGGAGCAGGCGGGGGAGCAGGCGGGGGAGTGAGGGCGAAACGCCCCAAGGAACGACGCCCTACCCGGCGACGCGCCCCGTTCCCCGGACGGCCCGGCCCGCCAGCACCTGGGTGCGGCGGCCGTCCTCGATGACGAACCGGCCGTCGATCAGTACGTGCGGGATGCCGACCGGCAGCGTGCGCGGCTCCTCGAACGTGGAGCCCGCCGCCACCGTCGCCGGATCGAAGAGGACCAGGTCGGCGCGGTAGCCCTCGCGGACGTACCCGCGATCCGTCAGGCGCAGCCGCCGGGCCGGGCGCGAGGTGAGGTGGGCGACGCACTCCTCCAGCGACAGGATGCCCAACTCCCGTACGTACCTGCCGAGATACTGCGGGAACGTGCCGTAGGCGCGCGGGTGCGGCTTGTCGCCCTGGAGGATGCCGTCACTGCCCCCGGTGTGCACCCGGTGGCGCATGATCTGCCGCACGTTCTCCTCGTGGCCCACGTGCTGGAGGATCGTCGAGCCGAGCCGGTCCTCGATGAGCAGTCTGCGCGCGGTCACCCAGGGCGCCTCGCCGCGCAGCCGGGCGGACTCGGCCACTGTGCGTCCGACGTGGTCGGTGAGCGCGGGCACACCGACGCCCGAGATCTCGATCGTGTCCCACTCGATCGGCACGCCGTGGCAGCCGTCCGAGCCCAGCACCTCCAAGTGGTGCCGGATCCGTTCCGCCGTCGCGTCGTCCGCGAGCCGGGTGAGCACCGACTCCGGCCCGCCCTCGCTCGCCCAGCTCGGCAGCATCGCGACGAGGGTCGTGCAGCCGGGGGTGTACGGGTAGGTGTCGAGGGAGATGTCGGCGCCCGCGTCGAGGGCCCGGTCGAGCAGGGTGAGCAGTTCGGGGGCCCTGCCCTTGTTCACGCCGAAGTTCATGGTGGCGTGGGCGAGATGGAGGGCGCAGCCCGCGTTCCTGGTGAGCTGCACCATCTCCTCGTACGCGCCGAGCGCGCCCGCCCCGTACGAGCGGTGGTGCGGGCAGTAGTAGCCGTCGTACTCGGCCACCACCCGGCACAGTTCGGTGAGTTCGGCGTCGTTCGCGTACATGCCGGGGGTGTACGTGAGGCCGGAGGACATGCCGACCGCGCCCTCCGCCATGCCCCGGGCGACGAGTTCCTTCATCCGGGTCAGCTCGGCCCCGGTGGCGGGGCGGTCCTCCCAGCCCACCGCGTACATCCGGACCGTGCCCTGCGGGATGAGATAGGCGGCGTTGACCGCGATGCCCCGGCCCTCGAAGTTGCGGTCCAGACGGTCCAGGTACTCGCCGACCGTGCGCCAGTCGAAGTCGATGTCGTCGCCGTTGCCGTTCCAGCCGGTGATGGAACGGCGTACCTCGGCGAGCGTCCGGTCGTCGACCGGGGCGTACGACAGACCGTCCTGGCCCAGGACTTCGAGGGTGACGCCCTGCGCGGCCTTGGCGCTGTGGTCCGGGTCGCGGAGCAGCGCGAGATCGCTGTGCGCGTGCATGTCGATGAAGCCGGGCGAGAGGACGAGCCCGTCGGCATCGAGCGTGCGGCGGGCGGAGGGGCGCGGGCCGGGGGAGCCCTCGGGGCGGATCTCGGCGATCCGGCCGTCGGCGATGGCCACGTCGGCGCGGTGGCCGGGGGTGCCGGTGCCGTCGACGACATGGGCGTTGCGGATGACCAGGTCCATGGGGGGCTCCAGTTCAAGCCCCTCCGGCGATCGAGGAGCGGGGGTCCGGGGGCGGAGCCCCCGGACGCCGGCAGGGGACGGGGGATCAGAAGAAGGTGCGGATGTAGTCCGTGACCGTGCCGTCCGCCGTGACCAGCGGAATCAACTGCCACTTGTCGAAGCTCGTGCACGGATGCGACAGGCCCATCCCCACCCAGTCGCCCACCTCCAGCTCGGCGCCCGGCTCCGTACGCACCCACGCGTGCTGGTCCGACAGGCCACTGACCGAGACACCCGCAGCCGGCCGGACCGCGCCGTCCCGGCCGGACCGCACGACCTGTGCCTCGGGAAGGTCGAGGTCGTACGCCGCGTCCCGCTTGCCCGCGTTGAGGAACGCCTGCTCGGCCGTCGGACGCGACACGACCTGCGCCCAGAGCCGGAAGGCGGGCTGCAGCACGCCCTCCTCCGGCACCCGGTTGAACGGGGTCAGATGGCGGTAGTGGCCGTCGTCGTGCGAGACATAGGCCCCCGAGCGCAGCAGCTTCAGCACCGGCGCGGAGAGCTCCGGGATCTCCGCGAAGACGTCCGCCACCGCGTCGAACCACGCGCTGCCGCCCGCGCTGATCACGATCTCTCCGTCGGCCGCCGCGAAGCGCCCCGCGCGGTCGAAGTCGACGGCCAGCGCGACGAGCCGGCGCACCCAGTCCCGTACCCGCTCGCCGGACGCGTCCGGCACCTCGCCCTCGTAACCGGCCACGCCCACCAGACGCAGGGTCCCGGTCGCCGCCACCGCGTCGGCCACCGCCGCGCACTCGGCCTCGGTGCGGACGCCGGTGCGCGCACCCTCGCCCGCGCCCAGCTCCACGACGACGTCGACGGCGCGGGAGGCGCCCGCCGCGCGCAGCGCCTCGTCCATCAGCTCCACGCCGCGCACCGAGTCGACGTAACAGATGAAGCGGAACTCCGGGTCGGAGTCCAGCTCGCCGGCGAGCCAGCGCAGGGCCGCGGCGTCGACGAGCTCGTTGGCGAGGAAGATCCGCCGGATTCCGTACGCCCGGTAGACCCGCGCCTGGTGCGGCACGGCCGCGGTGATGCCCCAGGCGCCGTGCTCCAGCTGGCGGGCGAAGAGCTGCGGGGACATGGAGGTCTTGCCGTGCGGGGCGAACGCGAGCCCGTGGCGCTCCGCGTACGTCTCCAGGATGGCGAGGTTGTGCTCGACCGACTCGGCGGACAGGGCGAGCACCGGGGTGGTGAAGCCGCCCGTGAAGAGGTTGCGCCGCTCGGCGGCGAGGGCGCCGACGGTCAGGCCCTCCGCATCGGGCGGGAGTGCCTTGAAGCGGTGGTCGACCAGCTCGTCGGCGAGTCCGGACACAGGACGGTCGGCAGCCAAGGGGGCCTCCTCGATCGAAGTCATCGTTGCATCATATGCAACACCCATTGCGTATATCGCTTAACGCTGTCTAACATCCGAGCCGACGCCAGGTCAATGGCGAGTGCCCGCGCCGCACCCCGAACCACTGCCCGCCGAACCGCCCCACCACTGAACCGCCGCACCGCCCCCTACTGAACCGCCGAACCGCCCAACCCGCGAGGAGCCCCGAGTGCCCGGAACCCCGGCCAGGACCGCCGAAGCCGCCACGGCCGCCGAAGTCGTGTGCCTCGGCGAGTCCATGGTGACGTTCCTGCCGTCGCAGCCCGGACGCCTCGCCGACGTGCCTTCCTTCGGCCGCGGCATCGGCGGCGCCGAGTCCAATGTCGCCTGCGCGCTGGCCGCCGCCGGGCACCGGGCGGCCTGGGTCAGCCGGGTCGGCGCGGACGGGTTCGGTGACCATCTCGTCGAGGCGATCACCGGATACGGGGTCGACACCTCCGGTGTGCGGCGCGATCCGTCGCGGCCCACCGGGATCTACTTCCGCACCGCGACCGACCGGGCCGCCGATGTGCACGAGGTCGCCTACTACCGGGCCGGGTCCGCCGCGTCCGCGATGTCCCCGCGGAACATCCCGTACGAGACGCTGCCCGCGGCCCGGGTCCTGCACCTGTCCGGCATCACCGCGGCGCTCTCCGCCGACTGCCTGGCCCTGCTCCACGACCTGACCGCGCCCCGGCCCGGCCGCCCGCTGATCTCCTTCGACGTCAACCACCGGCCGGGCCTGTGGCGCGACGCCGACGCGTCCCCCGGGGTGCTCCTCGACCTGGCCCGCCGCAGCGACCTGGTCTTCGTCGGCGAGGACGAGGCGGAGGAGGCGTGGGGGGTGACGGGCGCGGAGGCGATCCGCGCGGCGTTGCCGGAGCCGTCCGTCCTGGTCGTGAAGCGGGGATCCGCCGGGGCGACGGTCTTCTCGGACGCCGGAGACGTCACCACCGTCCCCGCCCTCCGCGTGGACGTCGTCGCGCCCGTCGGCGCCGGCGACGCCTTCGCCGCCGGGTTCCTCTCCGCCACCCTCCGCGACCTCCCCGTACGCGACCGCGTCCGGCACGGCCACCTCATGGCCGCCGCCGTCCTCACCGTCCCCGGCGACCTCACCGCCCCGCCGGCCCGCGCGCACGCCGACGCCCTTGCCGCCCTGGACGACGAGGCCTGGGGGAGACTTCGTCTCGGCCCCGGGTGGACGGGGGACGACCAGGAGGTACGTACGACATGAGTCAGACCGTCGACCGGGCGCTGAGCATCCTGCCGCTGCTCGCCCAGGGACCCGCCGACCTCGGCCAGGTCGCCGAGCGGCTCGGCGTCCACAAGTCCACGGCGCTGCGTCTGCTCCGTACGCTCCACGAGCACGGACTCGTCTACCGCCAGCAGGACCAGCGCTACCGCCTCGGCGCCCGCCTCTTCGCCCTCGCGCAGGAGGCCGTCGAGAACCTCGACGTACGGGAGATCGCCCACCCCCACCTCGTCGAACTCAACGAGAGCTGCGGTCACACCGTGCATCTCGCGGTGTACGAGGAGCAGGAGGTCCTCTACATCGACAAGGTCGAGAGCCGCTACCCGGTCAGGATGTACTCGCGGATCGGCAAGCCCGTCGCGATCACCGTCGCCGCCGTCGCGAAGCTGCTCCTCGCCGACCTCACCGAGCCCGAGCGGCGCGCCATCGCCGAGAAGCTCGACTACCCCATGTACACGTCCCGTTCGACCCCGAACGCCGGTGCCTTCCTCAAGGAGCTCACCGTCGTCCGCGAACAGGGCTGGGCCACCGACCTCGGCGGCCACGAGGAGTCCATCAACTGCGTCGGCGCCCCCATCCGGGGGGCGGACGGGCGGGTCGTGGCCGCGATGTCGGTCTCCGCGCCCAATGTCGTCGTCACGGCCGAGGAACTCCTCACCCTGCTCCCGCTGGTGCGCCGCACCGCCGACTCCATCAGCCGGGAGTACTCCGGCACCACCCGACCCAAGAAAGCCTGAACAGCCATGACCGAGAAGATCGCCCTCACCCCGAGCACCCACACCACGCCCCCCGCGAAGTTCTCGCACGGGGTGAAGAAGGGGAACATCCTCCAGGTCGCCGGCCAGGTCGGCTTCCTGCCCGCAGTCGAGGGCCAGGCCCCGACCCCCGCCGGCCCGACGCTGCGCGAGCAGACCCTCCAGACCTTCGCCAACGTCAAGGCGATCCTGGAGGAGGGCGGCGCGAGCTGGGACGACGTGATGATGATGCGCGTCTACCTCACGGACGTGGACCACTTCGCCGAGATGAACGAGATCTACAACGCCTACTTCGGCGAGCAGGACCTCAAGGCCGCCCCCGCCGCCCGCACGACGGTCTACGTCGGCCTCCCCAAGGGCCTGCTCATCGAGATCGACGCGCTCGCGGTCCTCGGCTGAACCAGCTGATCCACTTGCCGCTCCCGCTCCATGCGCGCGGCACGGCGCTCCGCTTCGCAGGAGCGCCGTGCCGCGCTCCCCCACACCCGAAAACCGTCTCCGACAACGGAGTTACGCATGCTGCTCGCCGCAACCCCACCACCGGCCGAGACACCGCCCCACACCGGTGGCATCCTTCCGCTGATCGACGGCACCGCCGGTCTGCTGACCGTCGCCGCCCTCGGAATCGCGCTTCTCCTCTTCCTGATCATCAAGGTCAGGCTGCAGCCGTTCGTCGCGCTGCTCGCCGTCTCCATAGCCGTCGGCCTGGGCGCCGGTCTCTCCGTCACCGAACTCTTCGGCACGGTCCAGAAGTCCGCCGCCGTCTCCGTCATCGAATCCGGCATGGGCGGCATCCTCGGCCATGTGGCGATCATCATCGGCCTCGGTACGATGCTCGGCTCGATCCTCGAAGTCTCCGGCGGCGCCGAGGTGTTGAGCAGCCGTCTGCTGAACCTCTTCGGCGAGAAGCGCGCCCCGCTCGCCATGGGCCTCACCGGCCTCGTCTTCGGCATCCCGGTCTTCTTCGACGTCGGCATCTTCGTCCTCGCGCCGATCGTCTACGCCGCCGCCAAACGCTCGGGCAAGTCGATCCTGCTCTACGCGATGCCGCTGCTGGCGGGCCTCTCGATGACCCACGCCTTCCTGCCGCCGCACCCGGGACCGGTCGCCGCCGCCGGACTCTTCCACGTCTCCCTCGGCTGGGTCATCCTGATGGGCATCGTCGTCGGCATCCCGTCCGTCCTCGCCGCCTGGGGCTACGCCGCGTGGATCGGGAAGCGAATATTCGTCGCGGTACCGCAGGACATGGTCGAGGCCGCCGAGGAGGCCAGGGCCGCGGTCGTCGCCGAGCAGCGGGCCGCCGGGGTCACCCCGCGCGAGGAGCCGGTTGCGCTCGCCACCGTACTCACGATCATCGGCACCCCGCTGGTGCTGATCCTTGCCGCGACGTTCTCCTCCATCGCGCTGGACCCCTCCACCCCGCGCTCCGTCATCGAGTTCTTCGGCAACCCCTTCGTCGCCCTGACGATCGCGCTGGTGCTGGCGTACTACCTGCTGGGCATCCGCCGCGGCTGGTCCCGCAAGTCCCTGGAAGCCGTGTCCACTTCGTCCCTCAAGCCGGTCGGCAACATCCTGCTGGTCGTCGGCGCGGGTGGTGTGTTCGGCGCCGTCCTCAAGGCCAGCGGCATCGCGGACGCCCTCGCCAAGACCTTCAACGACGTCGGACTGCCGGTCATCCTGCTCGCCTGGCTGATCTCCGTGGTGCTGCGCGTCGCCCAGGGCTCGGCGACGGTCGCCATCGTCACCACCGCCGGCATCGTCGTCCCCCTGGTCGAGGGCCAGGACCTCTCGCAGGCCCATCTGGCCCTGATCATCATGGCGATCTCGGCCGGCTCGATCTTCGCCTCGCACGTGAACGACGGCGGATTCTGGATCGTGTCGAAGTACTTCGGCATCTCCGAACGCGACACCCTGAAGTC
Source organism: Streptomyces sp. NBC_00984 (assembly GCF_045162475.1). NCBI lineage: Bacteria > Bacillati > Actinomycetota > Actinomycetes > Kitasatosporales > Streptomycetaceae > Streptomyces > Streptomyces sp. NBC_00984. Next base: position 3,406,393 of record NZ_CP108734.1, on the reverse strand, counting down.
CTGGACGGTCCTGGAGACGGTCCTGTCGGTCGCGGGGTTCGCGGTGGCGGCGCTGCTCAGCCTGGTGATCTAAGGCCTGCCCGGATCGTGCCGGAGGCGCCGCACCGGGCCGGTTCAGGCCCCCGACGCACAGATGATGCTCCGGCCGTTGTTCACCGGCCAGTACCAGAACCGCTCGCCGCGCCCGGCCGGACAGGTCCAGTTCGTGCCGGGCGCGGGCGCCTTGTAGTAGCCGGTGATCCGGAGGATCGACTGGCCGGCCCGGGGCACGGTCGACGCGTTGCAGTCCCACACCACCGTCAGATCGGCGTTGGTGGCCCCCTTGACCTGCGCGGGGAAGCACTGGCCCACCTGGTACACGCGGTCGAGGCAGAGCGTCCTCACGACACCGTCCGCACCGGACTTGCGCCACCAGGTGAAGCCCGGCCCGCTGTCGCAGGAGCTTGAGGCCCCGGCGGCGGTGCTGACGCGATTGACATGCATGTAGGCGTTCGACGCCCGGCAGCCCACCCGGACCGGGCTGGTGGCGCTCATGTTGCCGTGCCCGTCGTTGTACACGTCGAGACAGTCACCGGCGCGCACCGCCGCGAACGCCAGGTCGGTGGCGTCCGGAGTGGGAGTCGGAGTCGGAGTGGGGGTGGGCGTGGGGGTGGGTGACGACTCCTCGGTGCCGCCGCCGGAGTCGTCGGTGCTGTCGCCGCCGCTGCCGGAACCGCTGTCGCCGTAGTTGTCGGAGTCGCCGCCGCTGCCGTCCGTATGGGTGTCGAGGCCGCTGCCGGAGGTGACGGCGCCGGCACTGGTGGTGCCGGCGGAGGACGCCCCGCTGCCGCTCCCCTTCCCCGCCTCCCAGGGCTGCCAGACCACCAGGGCGACGACGACGGCCACGGCGACCAGCCAGCCCCAGTTCGAGGAGCCGCCCGAAGGCGCGGCCGACGGGGGCGTCGCGCGCGTCGTGCCCGGGGTGGGCGAGGCGGTGGTGGACGAGGCGGTGGTGGACGAGGCCGCACGCGCCCGAGCGGCACGGGCCGCCTGCTCGGCGCGCTGCCTTTCGGCCCGTTCGCGCCTGGCCCGCTCCTGCGCGGCCCGTTCCCGTTCGACGCGCTCGGCCTCCAGCCGGGCCGCCTCCACGCGTTCCCGTTCCGCCCGCTCCCGTTCGACGCGTTCGGCCTGGTCGCGCTCCGCCTGTTCCCGTTCGGCCTGCTCCGCCCGCTGCCGCTCCGCCAACTCCGCGAGCACCGCCAGGTCCTGCCTCGCACGCTCGCGGCGGGCGCGGTCACGGGCCGCGCGGGCCTCGCGCTCCGGCGGGTAGACCAGTGTCGGGGGCGGGGGCGGCACCACCTTCGTGCGCTGGTCGACGGTCGGGGCCACCGGGTGCGCGTGGCGGTCGTTCGCGAGTTCCAGGCCCTGTGTCGCGTACGCGCCGATCAGCGCCGTCCATCGCGGCGGCAGCCACCGGGTGCCGCTGTGCGTAGCGGGCAGACCGGCCTGGTCCTCGCGGAACCGGGCGAGCAGCTCCGCGGGCTCGGGGCGCCGGGCCGGGTCGACGGCCAGGCAGGGCCGGACCGTCGCGACGAGCTCCTTCGGCAGACCGTCGAGGTCGAGCTCGCCGCGCTGGACACGGGCCAGCAGCCGCAGCGTGTCGCCGTCCGCGCGGTAGGGCGCCCGCCCGGTGGCGAGCAGGAACAGCGTGGCACCCAGGGAGTAGACGTCGGATGCGGCGGTCGACGCCTCGCCACGGGCCTGTTCGGGGGAGGTGAAGGCGATCGTGCCGAGCGTGAGGCCGGTGAGCGTGAGGTCACTTGCGTGCGAGATGCCGAAGTCGATGACCCGGGGACCCTCCAGCGGCAGCAGCACGTTCTGCGGCTTCACATCGCGGTGGACGATGCCCACTCCGTGCAGAGTGACCAGTGCCTCCGCGGTCCCGGCGGCGATCCACCGTACGGCCGAAGCGGGTAACACCCCGCAGCTGCGCACGAGTTCGGAGAGCGGCGGTGCGGCGATGTAGTCGATGGCCATCCACGGCCGCTCGGCGTCGGGGTCGGCGTCCCGTACGCGAGCCGTGTACGCGCTGTCGACCCGTTGCGCGAGCGACACCTCGCGGGCGAAGCGCCGCCGGTCGATCTCGCTGACGGTCCCCTCGGCCAGCAGCGTCTTCACGGCGACGAGCCCCCGCCCGCCGCGCTCGCCGCCGCGGGCCAGATAGATCCGCCCCATGCCGCCGGACGCCAGGCGTCCGATCAGCCGGTACGGCCCGAGCACCGCCGGATCGTCCCCGCCCAGCGTCTGAATCCGCGCCCCGGCCATGTCCCTCCCCCTGTCGCACCGCCACCGCGCCCCACAACGGTGCCATGAACATGCCCGAACAGCCATGGAAGTTTCGCGGTCCCGGGCAGGCTGTTGCGGGTCCGGGACAGGGCCGGGTCGGCCGCCGGGACCCGGAAGGTGCAGCAGCGCCGCCGGGGGAGCGGCGGCGCTGCTGGTCACTGATGCCGGCCGGTGGTCACGGCGGGCCGTGCGTGTGCGGATCGGTGGTTACGGCAGGCCGTGCACGTGCGGGCCCACCGCGTTCGACCAGGCGTTGCCCGACTTGGCGTCCCAGTTGGTCGACCAGGTCATCGCACCGCGGATGCCCGGGTACGTCTTCGAGGGCTTGAACGTGCCGCAGTTGGTGCCGGAGGCCAGGCAGTCCAGGGCCGCGTTCACGACCGACGGGGAGACGTAGCCGCCGCCCGCGGCGCTGGCGGAGGCGGGGACACCGAGTCCGACCTGGGAGGGGGCGAGGCCGCCCTCCAGCTGGATGCAGGCGAGCGCGGTGAGGAAGTCCACCGAGCCCTGCGAGTAGACCTTGCCGTCGCAGCCGAGCATCGAACCGCTGTTGTAGTACTGCATGTTGACGACGGTCAGGATGTCCTTGATGCCGAGGGCCGTCTTGAAGTACTCACCCCCGGTGGACTGCATGTCGATGGTCTGCGGGGCCATCGTGATGACGAGACCGGAGCCCGCCTTCTGCGACAGCGAGCGCAGTGCCTTCGTCATGTACGTGGAGTTGAGGCCGTTCTCCAGGTCGATGTCGACGCCGTTGAAGCCGTACTCCTGGATGAGCGAGTAGACCGAGTTGGCGAAGTTGGTCGCGGAGGCGTCGCTGTTGACCGAGACGGATCCCTTCTCGCCGCCGACCGAGATGATGACGTTCTTCCCGGCCGCCTGCTTCGCCTTGATGTCGGCCTTGAACTGGTCGACGGTGTAGCCGTTCAGGCCCGCCGTGTCCAGGTTGAAGGTGACGGCGCCCGGTGTGCTCGTGGCGTCGGCGAAGGAGACCGCGATGATGTCGTAGTTCGCGGGCACGTCGCTGAGCTTCTGCACGGTCGCGCCGTTGTTGAAGTTCTGCCAGTAGCCGGTCACCGCGTGCTTGGGGACGGAGGTGCCGGGGTTGGGGTTGCCGCCGCCCTCCTTGGCCGTACGGCCGCTGACCGTGGTCGACTTGACGGACTCACCGGCCGCGTTGGTGGCGGTCACCGCGAACTGGTACGCCGTGTCGGCGGCCAGCCCCGTGACCGTCGCCGAGCTCCCGGTGGACGTGGTCGCCTTCTGGCCGTCCCGGTAGACGGTGTAGCCGGTCGCGCCGGACACCGCGTTCCAGGACAGGGCCACGGAGGAGGAGGTGGTCGCGCCGACCGCGAGCCCGGCCGGGGCGGACGGGACGGTCGGCTCCGGGGCGGTGCCGCCCCCGCCGTCGGGGCCGTTGACCGAGACGTCGTCCACCAGATAGGCGGCCTGCCCGTACCAGCCGTGCGTGTAGACCTCGACCGAGGTGGTCTTCGGGCCGGTCTTGAAGCTGGTGGTGAGCTGGGTCCAGTCGCCGGAGCCGGGCGACCAGGTCGACACATCGGTGGTTCCGGTACCGCTGGCGCCGAGGTACGCGTACCCGCCCTGCACCCAGGAGCTGAGCGTGTACGTCGAATCGGGCTTCACGGCCATGGTTTGGGCGCACCGCGCGGTGTCCTGACCGGACGGCGTGGCCTTGAGAGCGGCGGTGCCACCGTGCACGGGGGAGGAGACGGTGGCGCCGCTGCCGCCGGTACAGGTCCAGTTGGCGAGGCCGGACTCGAAGCCCGCGTTCCTGGCGACGTTGATGTCGGCGGCCTGGGCGCTTCCGGCGAGACCCGTGGCGGTCAGCGCGCCGGCCGCGAGGACGGCCATGGCGGCGCCGATCCGGACCCGGCCGCGGCGCCCGTGGATTCTGTGGCCGCTGAGGGGGGAACGTTCCACTTGCTGCCTCCGTGGGGGAGTTGGGGATGCCTGCCGGGCGTACCCGGGACGAGCCGGCGGGGTGGACCGGCGGTACTCCGGGCCGTCCGGGAGGTGACGGGGAGAAGAAGGGGATGTGGAGTTGAGGAACGGTGGCCACCGCTGGCCGATAAACTGGTCCAGACCAATCAAGTTGTCAAGACCTCTGGCAACGAGACCTGCGGCGATCGAGTGCGCCGAGTCGGTCCGTACGCGCTCCGCTTCCGTCCCGCGAAGCCCTCCGCGGGACCCCGAAGTCCAGGCGGCGCGCCTGTGAATTGACGTTTTGTTGACCTCTCGGGGTCCCGCGCGGGTGATGCCGCGGGAGTGCTCGGACAGTGACGGACCGGCCCTCCGCGGGGGGTGGTGCGGGAGGTTCCGCATCCGTGCTGACGTGCGGAGATGAATTCCCGGCCCCAGGTGACGGGAAGGTGGACCGGTAACCCTCCGCAGTTGTACAGAAGTTGACGATTTTCGATTTGATCCGATTTAGCACGCGGGCGTTACGCGGGCGCCTCGCACACGTTGTCGGACTGGCCTCCGAAAAGTGTTCTCTGCCAGGTAGGACGTGGATAAAGTGCTGAGGCAGAACCGCGGAGCAGGAGCGATTGCGGCCGACGTCATGACCGGCGTCCGGCCGGAAGCCGAAACGGGGAACAGCGTGCCGACCGCAATAGCAGTGACCAGTGCTGACTTGGTACTACCTCCGACCGATCAGCAGACACCGACAGCCGCCCTGCTGCAGGCGCCCGATGCCCAGGCGCTGGAGATGGCCATCGGTGACATGCATGTGCTGCTCGAACAGCACGGCTATGTCGTGGCCGTCTACCCGACCGGCATCTCGCCCGCCCACGAGCGCCGGCTCTACTCCGTGCGCTCGGTCCTGGAGAGCGACCGCATCGCCCTGGTCAAGGTGGACCTCCCGCCGCTGGGCGTCGCCGTACTCGTCAGGCAGTTGCGCCAGCTGTCCATCTGTGACTTCAGCCCCGGAGTGGTCGCCTCCGCCGCCCGGCTGCTGACGCACTACATCCACGCCGGCGCCCTGCTCCACTCCGTCACCAAGTTCGACCGGGTCCCGGTCGACCTCAGGACCCATGCGAAGTCCTGGGTGCCCGGCTCCCAGTTCGCCGTGGTCGCGGGACCCGAGCCGCAGCTCGTCAGGGTCGGCCCGAAGGCCGACCCGCCGACCGGTCCGGAATTCGCCACCCACCTGATGACCGCCAAAGGGCAGTCGCAGTCGGAGTGGGTGAAGGAGACCCTCGCGCCCGCGTGGCAGGTCCAGTCCATTCATGAGTCCGCACTTCCGTCCGAATCCCCGGCATGGTGGGGAACCGGAAAACTGGTGGAATTCGCCGCCTACCTGCCAGACATCTCCGTCCTGTACCAATTGGTGTCCTCCGTACGCCGTGAGAACTGCCGCTGGTGCCGAATGGAACTCATCGGTGATCGCTGCGGGTTCTGCTCCTCCCCGCTACCCGCGGCCGAGAACCGAATGCACACCGCCGGTGTCCTCAGCCATGAAGCGCTCGCACCACCGCAGTCCTAGCGCTTCCGCTTTCCTCCGTAGACGCCCTTCTGTCCGCTGCCCCACGCATCCGAATCGAACGAGGTTGTCCGGCCCATGAACTCCCGTCAGCGCCGCGGCGTGATACTCCTGCTTTTGTCGGTTCTGTGCGCCTTCGGCGCCTTCGCCGGCGTGCTCTCGGTGATCAGCGATGTCAACTCCAAGGTGGGGCCCGAGGTTTCGGCCTACCAGCTGAGGTCCGACGTGGCGCCCTATACCGCGCTGTCCTCCGGGCAGTTCGAGAAGATCTCGATGCCCAAGCGCTGGCTCTCCCACAACGCGGTCACCGATCTCTCCGAGGTGAACGGCAAGATCGCCGTCACCCAGCTGCGCAAGGGCTCGCTGCTCCAGTCCGACATGATGCAGCGCCGCCCCGAACTGCAGCCCGGGGAGCAGGAGATCGCCATCATGATCGACGCCGCCACCGGCGTCGCGGGCAAGATCACCCCCGGCGCCACCGTCAACATCTACGCCACCTTCCCCGGTGAACGCGATGGTGACCCGTCCCAGTCGAAGGTCATCGTCTCCAACGCCAAGGTCCTGGACGTCGGCAAGCTGACCGCCCTGGAGCCCAGCCAGGACGGCAAGTCCAACATGGGCACCGAGGCCGTCCCGATCACCTTCGCACTCAACACGCTCGACACCCAGCGCATCGCCTACGCCGAGTCCTTCGCGGAGCACGTACGCCTCGCGCTCCTCGCCTCCGGCAGCGACAGCACCATCCGTCCGGGCGACCGCACCTACACGCTCGACAAGGACAAGTGAGGATCGAATGACCACGAGGATCCTCCCGGCCGTCGGTGACGTCGACGCGGCCAGATCCGTCACCACCCTGCTCAGCCAGCTCCCCGACGCCGAGCCGGCCGCTCCGGTCACCGACTCGACCCAGCTCATCGACACCCTCGCCCGGCTCGCGGGCGAATCGCTCGACGATCTGCCCGAGGTCGTGCTGGTCCACGAGCGGATCGGACCGGTGCCGGCCCTGGAACTGATCCGGGAGGTCTCGCTGCGCTTCCCCGCCATCGGGGTCGTGCTGATCACCGCCGATGTCACCCCCGGCCTGTTCGCGTCCGCGATGGAATCGGGTGCGCGAGGCGTCGTCACCCTCCCCCTCAGCTACGAAGAACTGGCCAGCAGGGTTCAATCCGCGGCCCAATGGTCCGTCGGCGTCCGCCGCCACCTGACCACCGGGGCCGATGTCTTCACCGGCCCCGGCGGTACGGTCATCACCGTCAGCGGAGCGAAGGGCGGCGTCGGGACCACCGTCGCCGCCGTACAGATCGCCCTGGCGGCCCAGACGTCCGGGCGCAACGTCGCCCTGGTCGACCTGGACCTCCAGGCCGGTGACATCGGCTCGTACCTCGATGTGCAGTTCCGGCGTTCCATCGTCGACCTGTCGACGATCACCGACATATCGCCGCGCGTCCTGTCCGACGCCGTGTTCAGCCACGGCACCGGCCTGGCGCTGCTGCTGGCGCCCAGCGAGGGCGAGAGCGCCGAGGAGGTCAGCGACCGCTCGGCCCGGCAGATCGTCAGCGCCCTGCGCTCACGCTACGAGGTCGTGGTGATCGACTGCGGCAGCCAGCTCCAGGGCGCCAGCGCGGCGGCCATCGAGATGGCCGACACGGCACTGCTGGTCACCACACCCGATGTGATCGCGGTGCGCGGTGCGAAGCGGGTCGTACGGATGTGGGAACGGCTCCAGATCCGCAAGGCCGAGGACACGGTCACCCTTGTCAACCGCTTCATCCGCAACACCGAGATCCAGCCGCAGCTGATCGAGAAGATCACCGGAACCACGACGGCCAACACCGCCGTTCCCGCGAACTTCAAGGAGCTCCAGAGCGTCGTCGACGCGGGCCGGCTGCACGAACTCGACTCCAAGAGCACCGTCAAACAGGCCCTCTGGGCCCTTGCGGGCGAGCTCGGCATCGTCAAGGTTCCTGAGAAGGCGGAAAAGAACGGCGCGAAGAGCGGCGCGAAGTTCAAGAACGACCGAGGCTCGATCGGGCGCCGACGCGACCGTGACGGCGACTCCCGGAACCGTTGACGACCTAGGGGGCAAGTTGACCAATGGCACTTACCGAGACGAAAGACACGGAGATACGGGGAAGGCGTTACGGTGACGCCGCCCCGGCGGGTCCGCCCGAGCGGGGCCTGACACAGGGACGGATGCGCGCCCGGCTGCTCGGCCGGGGGCGTGACCGCGGTCAGACCGCGATCGAGTTCCTGGGCGTCACGCCGCTGATCATCCTGTTGTGCGTCGCGCTCTGGCAGTGCGCGCTGATCGGCTACACGTTCTCCCTGGCGGGGAACTCGGCGGACGAGGCCGCGCACACGGGGGCCATCTCGGAGGGCTCGCGGGGCCGCGCCTGCCGGGAAGCGGCCGAGAAGAACCTGCCGAAGGTGTGGCGGGAGGCGATGAAGCGGACGAAGTGCGATGACTCGTCCGGGCTGTACAAGGCCACGGTGAAGCTGCGGGTGCCGGTCCTGGTGCCCGGAGTCTTCAACCTGCCGATGACCATCGAGGGCAACGCCGCGTCGCCGCTGGAGGCCGAGCGATGAGCATGCGCACGCACACACCGGGCCGGAGGACCGCCGCGTCCCGCCGGGACCGCGGGCAGGTCGCCATCGAGTACATGGGCTTCATCCCGCTGATGCTTCTGGTGGGTCTCTTCGCGATCCAGCTGGGGGTCGCCGCGTACGCCGCCAGCCAGGCGGGCACCGGCGCCCGCACAGCGGCGCGTTCCGCCAGCCAGGACGTGCCGCGCGGGGACTCCGAGCGGGCGGGGCGCGAGGCGATGAGTGACTGGCTCGGCAGCTACAAGAACGCGAAGTTCAGTCGCCACGGCGGGACCGGAAAAGTGACGTACACCACTCGCGTGAGGATCCCCTCCGTTGTGCCCGGTATCGACGACTGGGGTTGGGCCAAGCGCAGTTCCACCATGCCGCGAGGGTGAGCGGGGCCCGCATCGCACGACCGGAGCACCACAAGCACGTCTGAGCGAGGAGTTACGCAATGAGTCTGCGGGCACGCATGACCGCCCCCGAGAAGAACGGCGGGGCGCGGGAAGACAGCCACATGGTGGCGTCCTACCGCGCCAAGCTGCTCGAAGAGATCGACCTGGCCGAGATGTCCTCGCTCGCCGCCGCAGACCGGCGGGCCCGGCTGGAGCGCGTACTCAGTCACATCATCAGCCGTGAGGGTCCGGTCCTCTCGACCGTCGAACGCACCCAGCTGATCCGCCGGGTCGTCGACGAGGCCCTCGGCCTCGGCATCCTGGAACCGCTGCTCGAAGACGCGTCCATCACCGAAATCATGGTGAACGGGCCGGACCAGATCTTCGTCGAGCGCAGCGGCAAGGTCGAGAAACTGCCCATGCGTTTCAGTTCGCACGAGCAGCTGATGCAGACCATCGAGCGCATCGTGTCGACGGTCAACCGTCGTGTGGATGAGCAGAACCCCATGGTCGACGCGCGTCTACCCAGTGGTGAGCGTGTCAACGTGATCATCCCGCCGCTGTCGCTGACCGGCGCGACGCTCACCATCCGACGGTTCCCGAGGGCCTTCACGCTCCAGGAAATGATCAACGTCGGCTCGCTCGACGAGCAGATGCTGATCCTCCTGGCCGGACTCGTCCAGGCCAAACTCAACGTCATCGTCTCCGGAGCCACCGGTACCGGGAAGACGACCCTCCTCAACGCGCTCTCCGGCCTCATCCCCGACAGCGAGCGCATCGTCACCATCGAGGACTCCGCCGAGCTCCAGCTCCAGCAGAGCCACGTCATCCGGCTGGAGTCCCGGCCGGCGAACGTGGAGGGGAAGGGCCAGATCACCATCCGTGACCTGGTCCGCAACTCCCTGCGTATGCGCCCCGACCGCATCGTCGTCGGTGAGGTCCGTGGTGGCGAATCGCTCGACATGCTCCAGGCGATGTCGACCGGTCACGACGGCTCGCTCGCCACCGTGCACGCCAACAACGCCGAGGACGCGCTCATGCGTCTGCAGACCCTGGCCTCGATGTCCGAGATCAAGATCCCGTTCGAGGCGCTGCACGACCAGATCAACAGCGCCGTCGATGTCATCGTCCAGCTCACCAGGCACGCCGACGGTTCCCGAAAGATCACCGAGATCGCCGTTCTCGACTCGCACGGCAGGGACCCCTACCGCATCGTGTCCGTTGCCCGGTTCGACGCCCAGCCCATGGACGCCGAAGGACGGATCCACGGCGAGTTCAAGTACCTCCCGATCCCGCGCAAGATCGCCGAGCGTCTCTACATGGCCAGCCAGCCCGTCCCGCAGGCCTTCGGGGTCGCCGAATCCGCCGAACAGCTCGCCACCCGAGAGGCCAACTAGGTACGTGCCATGACGAATCTTCCTCTTCTCAGCATCGGTGCCACGCTGCTCTGCGGCGTCACGGGCGTCATGGGCCTGCACGCCTACTCCGGCGGCAAGGCCGACCGGGACGCCATGGTGGACCGCCTGTCGTACACCGGTCACATCCCCGAGACCGGGCGGCACCGCCGGTTCCGCGGTCTCGACGCCAGGCTGCGCAGGACCGGCCTCGGCCGGAAGCTCGAACTGAAGCTGGCCGCCACCGGCCTCGACATCACCCCGGGTGAGTTCTTCGTCTGCTCGCTCGCCGCGATGGCCGGGCTCTGGATGATCGCCTCGTCGATGCTCGCCAGCTTCTTCGGCCCGGTCGCCGCCCTGATCGGCCTCTGGGGCACCAACGCCTTCCTGAACTGGGAGCGGACCAAGCGCACCGAACGCTTCATCAACCAGCTTCCCGAGCTCGCCCGCATCCTCGCCAACGCCACCCAGGCCGGCCTGGCGCTGCGTACCTCCATCAGCATGGCGGCGGACGAGATGGAGGACCCGGCGGGCGAGGAACTGGCCAGGGTCTCCCGGCGCCTCGCCGTCGGTGAACCTCTCGACGACGCGCTGAGCGAGCTGACCGACCGGCTCCCCTCCCGCGAACTCGTCGTCCTCGTCACCACCCTCGTCCTGTCCAACCGGGCCGGCGGTACGGTCGTCAGCTCCCTGCGCAACCTCACCGAGACGCTGGAGGAGCGCAAGGAGACCCGGCGCGAGGTCAAGACGCAGCTGTCCCAGGTCACCGTCACCGCCTACGCCGTCCCCATCTTCGGCCTGGGCGCCATGCTCCTGATGAACGCCGTCATGCCCGGTGCCCTCGACCGCATGACCGGTGCCTTCATCGGCCAGGTCGCGGTGGTCATCGCCATCACCCTCTACGCGATCGGATTCATCGTGATCCGCCGTCTGTCCCGGATCGACGTCTGATGGGCGGGGCGCACATGGACCTGCTGCTCGCGGGCGGCATGGCTCTGGCCGTGTACGGCGCCATCGCCGGCATTCGCATGTACCGGGCCGACGCGAAGCTCCCCGGTGACCTGGCCATCGCTCTGGAGGTCGGCGCGACCCGCACCAGCGCGGTCGGTTCCGGCATCGACCGGCTGGGCATGCGCTGGGCCCCCGCGGTCCTGCGGATGATGGGCCCGAAGGCCGTCAACAAGAAGCGCCGCCAGATCGACATGGCGGGTAACCCGGGCGGTCTGACCCTCGACCGCTACGCCGCACGTCGCGCCGTCTACGGCGCCCTCGGCGGGCTCGGTGCGTTCACGATGATCATACGTGGGCAGCTCTTTCTCTCCCTGGTGCTGATCGCCTTCGGTATCTTCTGGGTGGAGGTCGGCCTCTGGTCGGCGGTCCGCGTCCGCCGTGACCACATCGACCGGACGCTCCCGGACTTCCTCGACGTGCTCGCCGTCGTCGTGTCGGCGGGCCTCGGCTTCCGCCAGGCTCTGGGACGCGTCGCCGAGAAGTACGAGGGCCCCTGGGCCGACGAACTCCGCATCACACTGCGCCAGATGGATATGGGCGTCAGCCGCCGTGAGGCGTTCGAGCAGCTGCGCAAGCGCAATGACTCGGAGCAGGTGGCGATGTTCGTGACCACGCTGCAACAGGGTGAGGAACTCGGCGCACCGATCGTCGAGACACTGATCCAGATAGCCAACGACATGCGGCGCACGGACGCCCAGAATGCCCGCCGGAAGGCGGCCAGGGCTGTTCCCAAGGCCACCTTCGCCGTCACCACCTTCCTTCTCCCCGGCACCCTGGTGCTGCTGACCGTCGGCTTCGTCTACGGGGCCAACGTCGACTTCAGCTTCCTCACGGGCTGATGACGTGAACGACGCGGACGGCGGGCAGGACGGTCAGAGGGAGGTGACAGGCTCATGTCTTTCCAACTCGGCGGCATCCAGACCGGACTGAACGCGGAGGTGCGCCGGGCCATCACCGATCCCGGATCGCGCCCGGCGTTCGCGATCCAGCTCAACGCCCTCCAGGCGATGTGCCGGCAGGTCTTCGGCTTCCGGCTCGCAATGATCGCCATAGCCACACCGTTCGCGATCGGCCACACCGCGTCGGGTCCGGCCACCTGGCTGATCGGCTCGGCCATCCTTGTCACGTTCATGGGCTCGTACGTCCTGTTCCGCGACTGGGATCGCTTCGGCCCCGTACTCCTGCGCCACCCCTGGCTGCTGGGCATAGACGCCTTCTTCGGCGCCCTGCTGCTGATCACCGCCAGTCCCGAGTCCACCCTCGCCTATGTCACCGTCTGCACCCCCCTGCTGGCCGGACTTGTCTACGGCTGGCGCGGGGCGGCGGTCTTCGCCGCACTCCAGATCGTCATCGTCCTCGGGGTGTACGGAACCAACCCGAAACTGCAGCCCGCCGACGCCACGGCGCTCCTGCTCCCCGGTTTCTGCGTGATCGCCGGCGCCGTCGGCGTCACCCTGCGCAATCTGCTCCTCCGCTTCGGGACGGCGAGCCAGGCCCTCACCGAGACCAGGGCCCGGCTCGCCGTCAGCGAGGCCATCGAGGGCGAACGCACGCGACTCGCCCGGGAGATGCACGACTCGGTGGCCAAGACCCTGCACGGTCTGGCCCTGGCCGCCGACGGCCTGGCCCGCTCCTCCGACCGCGTGGACCCGCTCGTCGTCAAGCACCAGGCCGAACTGGTCGCCCGCGCCGCCCGCCGGGCCGCCGCCGAGTCCCGCGAGCTCCTCTCCGACCTGCGCCGCGAGTCCGGACTCGACGGAGGCGTGGACGTAGTGCGCGAACTTCGTGCCCGAGCCGCGGACTTCACCCGGCGTCAGGGCCTCACGGCCACCTTCCGACTCCTCGACGAGGCACCGATCCCGCACGTCCCGCAGGCCGTCGCGCGTCAGCTGCTCACCATCGCCTCCGAAGCGATGGAGAACGCCCACCGCCACGCACAACCCACCTACCTCGTCGTACTCGCAGGCGTGAAGGGTGATGTCCTGCGCGTCAGCGTGTACGACGACGGACGAGGTCTACCCGCGGGAATCACCCTGGACGACCTTCGCCACGCCGGCCACTTCGGCCTGGTGGGCATGGTCGAACGCGCCGCATCCATCGGCGCCCGCATCCGTATCGGAAAGGGCCAGGCGGCCAAAGGCACCGAAGTACGCCTGGAACTTCCGATCGCCGCTCTCGATGTCCCCGCAATTGGATAGCAACTCGGCTGAACAGCAATCGAACCGAACAGTTCCTACTCCACCCTCACCCCCCATGACACCCTGAGAGGAGGTCGCAGATGCCGGACGACATCTCCCGCGCGTCGGGCCAGAACCGGGCAGCGCAGAACCACGCCTTCCCGCACACGTCCTCGCACGTCACTCCGCTCGACCCGGAGCCCAGCTCGTATGCGCTCACCACCCCCGTCCCCCAGCAGTCCGCGGCATCCGAGTCCATGCCTCCCTTCCCCGCGCCGCCCATACCCGTGCCCGGAGCTCTGCGGGTCGTCGTCGCCGACGACAACCCGGTGGTCCGGGCCGGCCTCGGCGTCCTGCTCTCCGGCCGCGACGACATCGAGGTCGTCGCGGAGGCCGCGGACGGCCGCCAGGCCTACGACATGGCCGTACTGCACCGCCCGGACGTCGTCCTGCTCGATGTGCGTATGCCAGGCGTCGACGGCATCTCCGCGCTGCCCCACCTCGTACGGGTCGCACCAGTCATGATGCTGACGTACAGCCGCGAGAGCGAGATCGTCCACGAGGCCCTGCGCCTCGGCGCCGGCGGCTATCTGGTCCACGGCGAATTCACGGCCGACCAGCTGGTGCAGGCCGTACGCGACACGAAGGACGGCCGCGCCCACTTCACGGCCACCGCGGCCAACGCCCTGCTGGCCCACATGCGCCAGGGCCCAGGCCCGCTGGGACGACCGCTTCCCGAGGGGCTCGGGACGGCTCTGACCACGGGCGTTCCGTCCCAGGGGTCCGGCTACGACGGCCACGCCCCGAGTTCCGCTCAGCAACACGGTGCGCCTGCACACGCGCCCAAGCCCGAACCGTCTCCACCTGCGCCGCGCCCCATCCAGTCATCTCAGGGTCTTTCGCATCTGCAACCAGTTATGGCACAGTCTTCCATGACCGGGGAACCGGTCACGACGCTCAACAGGCAGCAATACGGGCTGAGTTCACGGGAGGTGGAGGTCATGGAGCTGATCGCGTCGGGCATGAGCAATCAGCAGATCGCCGCCACCTGCTTCATCAGCGAGAAGACGGTCAAGAACCACATCAACCGCATCTTCACCAAGTTGCACAGCGCGAGCCGCAGCGAGGCCATCGCCCGCTGGCTCGGCACGGCTCCCACGGCGGGACCGGGGACGCGGGGAGCCGGTGGTCATCGTGGTTGAGCGGGAGAACGGTTCGTCGGTGACGGGTGCGGGGCGTGGGGCCCCGCAAGCACCGGCGTCAGAGGCCCAACTGATGCTTTGGGCCCGGGAATGGGTCCTGGGACCCTCCGGCGAGCGTGGTGCGTCGCCGTATGTTTCTCATGTCGCCAGCGGCACCGGCCAGGAGGAAGCCGGTACCGCAGGCGGCACCCAGGAAACGTGCGAGTCGGCCGGCTACCGGTCGGCCGAACCCGGAGGGGAACACCATGTCGGACATCACCCTGAAGACCGCCGTTCGCATCAACGGCTGGGCCAACACCGCCGTGAGCCGGATGCAGAAGCGCTACGAGAACATGGACCGCGGCCAGACGGCGTTCGAGTACCTGGGCATCATCCTGGTGGTCGTGGCGATCATCGGTGCGATCGTGGCCACGGGCATCGGCAGCGCGATCAGCGACAAGATCAAGAAGCTCGTGGACACTATCGCGACCAAGTAATGCGGCGTCGTACTCGTACCGATGCAGGGCAGGCCTTCCCCATCTACGTAGCGATGGTGGCGGGCCTGCTCTTCCTCGCGTTCGCATTCTTTGCCGTCGGCAAGGCCTCGGCCTTGCGCAATGGAGCCCAGGGGGCCGCGGACGCCGCAGCCCTGGCTGCCGCGCAGTCGACCCGCGAGCAGTTCGGGGCGCCGTTCTACGCTTCGCTGCCCGGGAAGATGCTGGACCCTTTTCTTAATGCCCACCCGATTCTCGGCTGCCCTGCGGCCTATGGGCTCGCCTCGGCGAATCGGGCAACCGTCACGGGCTGTTATCCGACGCTCGGTGGTCAACGGGACCGGATCAGGGTTGAGGTCAAGGGGCGTGATTCGGTGGACTCGCCGGTCGTTCGCGATACGGAGAACGTGGTGGGTAAGGCCAAGGCCACCGCTGTCATCGAGTTTCGCTGCCCCGACTGGGAGTCCGTGGACTTCAATGACGACGGCGTCCAGGACATGTACTTCTTCACCTGCAGGGGCGGCGAGATGCTCGAAATCGAGCCCGCCAGTCCGCCGCCCTGGTCCAAGGTGAGCAAGACTCTCTACGACGTGCACCTGGTCGACAACTGACGGCGAACGACGAGTAAAGGAACCAGAATCCATGAGCATTCGGTGCTCCACCAAGTCCCGAAGGGCAGTGGCTGCGGTCTCCCTGGCGGCCGCCCTGGCTCTGGCCGTCACGGGCTGCGGCACTGGCGGTGGTGGCGAGAAGACGAACGACGTCGGTTCGTCGCCGTCCTCCGAGCCGTCCAAGCCTTCGGACGGTGACAAGGCGGCCAAGAAGGAGGACACCGCTGCTGGGGACAACGTGGACCCGAATGTGAAGCTCGCCGAGATCAGGGGAAGCGGACTGACTCTCGTGATCAATCAGGTGAAGCGTGACTCCGGGGGATTCGTCACGGTTCAGGGCGAGATCAAGAACGCGAGCGACCGGACGCAGAACTCCAGTGCGTGGGCCGGCACGGAGAGCTCGGTTGCCAAGAACAACCCGAACTCCGTGGCCGGTGCGACGCTGGTGGACAAGGCGGGAAAGAAGCGCTACTACGTTCTCCGGGACACGGAGAGCCGTTGTCTCTGCACCACCAACATCCTCCCGGTGTCGCCGGGGGAGTCGACCCCGATCTTCATGCAGTTCCCGGCACCTCCGAGCACGACGACGGAGGTCGACTTCAACCTGCCGACGTTCGCGACGACCTCCTTGAAGATCTCAGGGTGACGGCCGACATGACCCAGACCCGAACCCGAACCCGACTGAAGCCCATCGGTGCTGCCGGACTCACCGTCGCGGCAGCCGTGGTCGTCGCGAGCACCACGCTGTTCGGGGTGGCCCCGGCGCTCGCCGACGACGGCCCGAGCGTGCCCCCGGGCACCGAGGCGACGTCGGTGCCCCCGGTCGAGCTCGACCCCAAGGACCCCGACCTGAAGATGCCCGAGGGGGGCACGCTCGCGCCGGCCAAGGTGCTCGACATCGTCCAGGTGATCGAGGACGAGGGCGGCGAGGAGCGTCGCGAGGACACCAACGCGGACATCAAGTTCGCGCTCCAGGCCGAGGTCCTCTTCGGCAAGGACAGCGCCAAGCTGAGTTCCGCCGCCCATTCCCGTATCGCTGCCATCGCAGCTGAGATCAAGAAGCAGAAGGCCGCCAAGGTGCGGGTCTTCGGCTTCACGGACAATCTCGGCTCCTCGGCACACGGAGACGTGTTGTCCAAGCAACGCGCCAATGCTGTGCAGTCGGTTCTGGTCAAGGACCTCGGATCGACCGTCACCTTCGAGATCCGCGGCTACGGCGAGCAGTACCCGATCGCCGACAACAGCTCGGAAGAAGGCCGCAAGAAGAACCGCCGCGTGGAGGTCTCCTTCCCGCGCGGCACGTCTTCCTGAGGAACCGCGCCACACCAGGGGCCCGGCACCGCGAGCGCATCGCGGTGCCGGGCCCTTTGCGCTTACAGCAGGTGGTCGGCCTTGCCGGCCTTGATGTCGCGGATCATCTGCTGGAGCGCTTCGCGGCTGTCGGTGAGGAAGTGCTCCTCCGCGCCGCTGACGGCGATGTAGCTGTTGCCCCGTTCATCGGTGCCTATCCGGTAGCAGGAGTTCCCTTCGCCGCAGAACGAGTCTTCCCAGTTGACGTCCGACATCGGTCATCCCCTCAGAGTTGGCGTGCGATGTTGTGGATGAAGGCCCGCGACTTGTCCGGTGACAGTGCGATGTCTTCCATCCAGTCCAAGTGAGCCCGGTATTTGGCCAGTTGAACGTCCGAGTGGACGAAGGCGGGCCCGTGAGAGTTGTCGATCTGCACGGTGTCGAGCTGAGGTACAGGCCCCTCTGCGTACAGGACGGTCTGTCCGGCACCGGGGAAGGCGCCCGCTTCGAACGGGATGACCAGCAAGGTGATGTTCGACTGCTCGGACTTCTTCAACAAGTGGTCCAGCTGGGCGCGTGCCACGGCACGACCGCCGAACTGCATTCGGAGTGCGGCCTCGTGGACGATGCCTGTGTACGGAGGCGGGGCGTTCCCGTCCAGGACCTCCTGCCGTTCCACGCGATGTGCCAGCCTCAGCGCTACCTCTCGCTCCGGTAGCTGCGGGATTACCACGCGGAAGAGGGACAGGGCGTGGTCCGAGGTCTGGAGGAGCCCGGGGATGTGCACGGAGTACGCAGCCCGCATGCGTACCGCGTGCATCTCCAATTCGGCGATGTCGAGCAGTCCCTGGGGAAGCGAACCTCGATATCTATCCCACCAGTTGCGTCCGCCTGACTGAGCCATCTCGACCAGCGCATCGACGTATCTCTCGTCGGTGCAGTCGCAGTTGCAGGTCAGAGTGCGCAGTCGATCGGGGCTGATGGGACGGGTGCCTGCCTCGATGTTCGAGATCTTGCCCCGGTCCACGCCGAGCAGGCCGGCCGCGAACTCGGCGGAGACGTCGGCCGATGTACGCATTCTCCGCAGCTCGGCGCCGAGCCGCTTCTGACGTTCGGTAGGAGACGTCCTTGCTGCCATGCCGTTCCTTTCCGCATGCGGTCACCGGCAGTCTGCCGCGTGTGCGTGTCACTCGGCCACGAAAGGGTTCATTCTCCAATGTGAGAGGGTAATTTTGCCCTTCAGACGCTACGTTAGGTCACGCACCGCTCACTCAGTGAAGACGAGCCGGAAGTGCATCACGCGGTCCTGCCCGCAACCTCCTGCCCTGGGAGGGGCGGTCCCGCGTCAGGGAGACAGGCCACTGCTCGTCCACAACACAACAACGTGAGCCACCCGTGCGCGCCCACGCGAAACGAGAGACACCGCCAACTCGCCGCCCGTATCAGGGGAGTCAGCCATGCACTCATCTCCGATCGCCGCACTCTGTCCGGCCGCCGCCGAGACACGTATGCCGGTCCCGTTCACGCACCCGTATCCGCATCCCACCCTGCGAACGCACTCGCAGTCGCACCCCCGGCCCTATCTGCGCCCCAAAGGCCACTCCGGGCGTGGGCTCGGGCTGAGTTTCACGTTGCCGGGTGACGTCCGCAGCGCGTTCATCGGGCGGACCGCGGTGGCCGCCGCGCTGGAGGCACACGGGCTCACCCCGTACGTCTGGCCAGCCACGCACGTCGTGGACGAGCTGGTCGCGGTCACCGCCAGAATGAGCCCGGGGAGGGAGCTCTACGTATCCCTGCGTCAACGGGAGGACGCGGTCCGTCTCCTCGTCTGGGACCAGCACCCGCACCATGCCGAACCGGACCTGGCCGCCCTCTGCGAGACGCGGCGTCGACGGGCACTCTGGCTGCTGTCGGCCGTGGTGGACGACTGGGGTGGGGAGTGGGGCGTCAGCGAGGCATCTTCGCCGCGTGCAGGCATCAAGTCCTGGGTGATGCTGCCGCGCTGACGGCCACGGGGTGGTCGAGGAGCGGACGGGAGGCCGTCCACCGATCCGGCGGCAGGGGTTCACCGGTATCGCCGTCGTCGACCGTGTGTGGCTGCGGGGCTTCTGTGTGACTGGCTCCGCCGTCGGAGCCGGGTTGTTCCTCTCGGTGGCGGTGGCGGTCGGCGGGGCACGCGCGTTGTACGCCTGCCGGCTCGCCCGCAGTGGCTGCTTCGGGGGCACCGGGCGAAGGCGGGCAGCCGCTGATCTATTTGCTGCAAAGCAGTGAAGGAGTCTCAGGGTGGATGAAATTTGGCCAATATTTTAGACACCCTCCCTTTGTTTGCTGACTAGTGGGCGCCGGAGGCGCGGCAGGCGTCGGATATGTCCCCTGTGGTTTGACATTCTCCTTTCCCGGTGCGAACAGATGGATTAGGGTGGGCGGGGCGCCGCTCGTGGCGCTCCATGGGGGAGGTGTATCTGCTTTGACCACGCAGGATGCCCTGGAAACGGGTATAGATCCGCACATCACTGCAAGAGTAGGCGTTGGTTCCGTGCCCGGTGATCCGGCGGCAGCACAGCTGTTGACTGGCCGCGAACGCGAACGCCAGGTTCTCGTGCTGATAGGAGGAGCTGCCGAAAGCCGGGCGACTGCCTGGCGACTCGGCGTTGTGGAGCGTACTGCAAAAGCTCATTTGAGCAGCATTATGGGGAAACTCGGCGTGTCTTCGCGACTGGAGGCAGCACTGTTCGCCTATGCCCACCACTAGCTGATCTGTCCTGCAGGGCAATGCCCTTTGGGTCACCTCCCCAAGGTTCAATAGCGGCAAATGTAAAGCGCGTCGGAGAGTCCATCTCGCCAGCCGGAAATTCCGGCCAAGGCATGGCGCTCGCTCACAACTCTTCGAATCACCGTGCCTCCTGGCGAGCAGGAGGAGTGCTGATGCGCAACATGATGCACACGGCCGCTGCTGCACTCACTGTGGTGATCGCGCTCGGTGCTGCGGCCCCGGCTGCATCGGCGGCGGACGCCAACCGTTCCACGGACGTGTCTTCCGCTTCAGTCGTGCGGGCAGTGCAAGTCGGCGTCGCACTGCCCGCCGGTGCGTCGAGTGTTGGCTCGTCGGCCGATGCCGGTTCGGCATCCCCTGGTACGCAGAGCGATGTCGGAGTGAAGCGCATTGGCGGCGCAGCCAAGAAGCTGGTCAACAAGATAGTCAAGAGCAAGTACGGAAAGGCTGCGATCAAGGCGGCGAAGAAAGGGTGTAAGGCCTTCAGGAAGTGGGTTGACAGCCTGTCCAACTGGAACCCGCTGAAGTGGGCCATCAAGGCTGCGCCTGCTTACGTGGTCGACGAGGTTATCTCGTACTTGATCAGCGACTTCTAGTAAATTCGTAAATGGATCGTGGAGGATTTTGTTGTCGGAACGTCAGGAAGTGATCGAGCGTAACCTGTGGGCCACACCGGCACTCTTTGTGTTTGTGGCATGGGTGCTGTTCAAGGCGGACACCAGTCCGCTGATGCAGAAAATCGCCTGGATCGTTTATTTGGCTGGCTGGATTCCAGTTCTAGGGATGCTTGGCCTGGTCGTCGCGCAGCGCAGAAATCCTGGGATCGGTGCGGTCTTCGGCTGCGGAATTCTCTTGATCATGGGTGTTGTGTTCTGGGCAAACCATGGCTAATGCCTTGGCCTTGGCGAAAATGGTCTCTGCTGTGCGGACGGACCGGGAACCGCTTGTGCAGGCAACGGAGCTACGATTGGTCAGTTGCGCATCCGCGTGCATGAACTCGGGGCCATGAGCTGAATCGAGCTGCGCGGTGCCGAGCTGGGGAACGACGCCGTGGGCATAGAGGAGTGCGCGCCCGGCTCCGGGGAAAGCGCCTCGGTCCACCGGAATCACCTGCACATCGACGTGCTCGCGTTCCGACATCTCGCACAGATGCAACAGCTGCTCGCGTGTGACGTCCCGGCCGTCGAACTGCGGTTGGCTGTGGCGGTCGGGCTGTTGCTGCTGATCGGCGGTTGGGCCTTGATCAGTACAGCGTTCAGCAAGGGGCAGGGCGCGCCGCGTGCCTCGCACTCCGGAGTGCCCACCTGCGACGGCAAGGACTATCTGGGCGCGGGGGCCGCCACGGTCGGGTCCGGGCTGTCGCGTCCGGTGCGTGGCGTTCTGGTGCTGCTCACCGCCACGGTCCCACTCGTGGTGGTGGCATTCCGAATCAGGCCGATGTTCGAACGTGTGGAGGAGGCATCACAGGGGAGGGTCGACACGATGCTGGGCGCATTGCGGAGCACGGCAGCGGTCAGTGCCAGGGGGCAGCCGATCCGTTGAGCGCGAGCTGGAACCCGCCGGTCGCCGCCAGCAGCACCACAGCAGCAGAGGCAGTCGACCACTTCGGACTCCTCCGCCAGGCCACCGCCCACAGACCCATCAGGGCGAGTGAAACCCAGCCGCCCAGGTAGATCCACCACGCCACATCCTTGCCGAAAGGCCAGTCGCCATTGTCCGCCTTGACGCACACCAGGACCGATAAGACGGCGAAGGGAATGGGAGAGCCCCACATGGCCTCATAGAACGTTTCGGTGGTACTCCTCTCCTCCGGTGTTGTGCGCTCGGGGCTTGACTGAGTCTGTTCCATCGCGGTGTGCCTGACCTTCCCGTGGTCTGCCGTGGCCCGTGCGTCGCCTCTTGTGCGGAGGGGGTGCGCCCACCACGACAGACGCCAGGCGTGGCATCAAGGTTGTTACCACACACAGGAGTTGACCGGGTAGTACGAAGCGCCCCGCTTCAGCGGACGACATCGACCATCCGGATCGTCTCGGATCGCGGCGGAGAAGCGGCCGGGGCCCCACCCCTGAGAGTCAGGGAGTGGGGCCCGTCGGTCACGTGGCCCGGTGCGCTCAGTCCCCGGAACGAGGAAGAGCGGCGAAGGACTCGGGGAGGGAGTCGGAGGGAGGGGCGGGGAGCCGTTCCGCCGAGAGTGATGCCTTGTTCGTGGCGGCCGGGGTCTTGCCGCAGAACTCCGCCTCGATCACATCGACGTAGAGCGATCCGACCAGCCAGTCACCGTTGACGTTGAACGTCAGCTGGTGCTTCCCGTCCTGCGTGCCGACCATCGCGGACAGGGAGCCGTTCGTGCGGCCGCTCTTGCCCACCACCTTCACGCCGCAGGACAGCTCCGCGAACTCGACCCCGAGTCCGTACCCGGCCCCATCGCCCGCCGGTACCTCGGCGAGCATTTCCTTCATCTGTGCGGCGGGCAGCAACTCACCACGCATCAGGGCGTGTTGGAATCGGTTGAGGTCGCCGGTGGTGGAGATGATGTCGCCGGACGCGCCCAGCCACGTCATGTTCTGTTCGGTGGCGTCGTGGATCTCGGCGTCGGGGGCGTCCTGGTGGAAGCGGGAGTAGCCGACGGGGTGCGGGTCCGGCAGCTGTGGTGCGGTGCCGGGGAACGACGTCCCGCGCAGCTTCAGCGGCCGGATGATGCGGCAGGCGGCCTCCTGTGCGTACGTATGGCCCGTCGCCTTCTCGATGACCATTCCGGCTATGACGAAGTTGGTGTTCGAGTACAACGGCGCCTTCTCCGGATCGGGCCGCGGTGGGTACTTCAGCGCGATGGTCACCAGTTCCTCGGGCGTGTGGGTGTCGTACCGGTGCTCCGGGAAGCCGGGGCCGGCGGCGTCGTGCACGAACTCGGGGTCCGAGGTGTGGTTGGCGATGCCGCTGGTGTGGTTGAGCAGTTGGCGCAGGGTGATCCTGCTTCCGTCGTACCCGTTGCCCCGCACCAGGCCGGGGAGCCATGTCTCGACCGAGTCGTCCAGGCTCAGCTTCCCCTCCGCCTCCAGCTGGAGCAGGACGGTCGCGATGAACGTCTTGGTGATGCTGGCCCCGCGGAAGTGGTCGCCGGGCGAACGCTCGCGGCCGGTGGCGGTGTCGGCGTGACCGGCCGCTCCGTACCAATTGTTCCTGCCGTCCAGTGTCTTGGCGGCGACTCCGGGTTGTCCGCCCTTCTCGACCACGTCCCGCAGTGCGGCCCGGGTCGTCTCGTGGCTCTGCGGTGGCTGTACAGCGTGTGCGGGCGGGGTGAACGCGGACGCTCCCATGGCCGCGGTCACCGCCAGAGCGAGTAAGGAGATACGTGTAGCCCGTTGCCTCATGCGTCTTGCCTCCAGGTCACCGAGGGGGCAGGTGCTGCCCCCTCGGTGCCAGTGACGCTCGACGCGGGTTCCGGGGTTGATCGTTGGGGCCCGCCGGGGTCACCGCTTGGGAGCCCTGGCCGTGACCAGCAGGCCGGCGAGCAGGCTCGCGAACAGTGTGAGGCCGACCGTCCACCAGAGGGCGACGGAGTACCCGCCCACGACTGCCTTGTTGACCTGCTCCAGACTGCCGGAGAAAGATTCCGGCAGGCTGTGCCTGCTGAGCGGGATACCGGCCTTGGCCGCATTGACCAGCGGAGCGGGAATGTCCGGCGCATCGGACAGTCGCGCGGAGATCGCCGAGGCGAGGACGGTGCCGAACACGGGCCAGGCGGCCCAGCCGCCCAGATTCTGGGCTGCGAGGACCATCGCCGAGGTCCCGCCGGAGTCCTGCGGGACGATTCCGCCGGTCGCGGTGGTGAAGAGCGGCGTGAAGGCCAGGCCGGCACCGAAGCCGATGAGCAGCGTGCCCGGCAGTACCTGGGCGGTGTACGCGCTGTCGGCATCGATCCCGGTCAGGATCGCCAGGCCGACCGCCGTCAGCAGCAGGCCCGGCACGATCAGATTGCGGGGCGCCAGCCGGTGGCACAGACGCCCGGAGACCTGGGTGGAGGCGATGACGGCCGCGGCGGCCATGGGCAGCAGGGCCGCACTGCTCCTGGCCAGGGGGTAGTCGAGGACGCCCTGGAGGTACCTGGTCAGGATCAGGAACGTGACGAGCAGGCCCAGGCCGAGGAAGGCCAGAGTGAGGAGGGAGCCCACCCGGTTACGGTCCCTGAGGACATGCGCCGGGACGAGCGGGCTGGGTGAACTGTTCTGCCGCCACGCGAAGGCCACCAGCAGGAGGGCGCCGCCCACTAGGAGGATCAGGGTCAGAGGGGTGGTCCAGCCCGCCGTACCGGCCGTGCCGCCGTCGTAGACCACCTCGGCCCTGTCGAAGCCGAAGGCGAGTGCGGTGAGCCCGCCGGTGCCGAACAGCAGACCCGGTACGTCGGGGCGGGCAGGGGTGCGGACCGGGTGCGGGTCGTGCACCAGGGGGGCCGCGCAGATCGCGAGGAGCAGAGCGAGCGCGGCAGCGGCGTACATGCACAGGCGCCAGCTCAGGCTGTCGACCATCCATGTGCTCGCGAACATGCCGAACGCCAGGCCACCGCCGGCGACCGCGGCGTAGATCCCGAAGGCCCTGCCGCGCTCCTTCGGATCGCTGAAGCCGGCGGACACCAGGGCCAGCGCGGACGACGAGAGCAGTGCGGCGGACATGCCCTGCAAGGTGCTGGCGAGGATGAGCAGGCCGGCAGAGGGGGCCAGGCCCGCGATCACGAAGGCCGCCGCGAAACCGGCCGAACCGATGATGAACACCCGTTTGCGGCCCGCGAGATCGCAGAGGTGCCCGCCGAGCAGCAGCAGCACGCCGAAGGCCAGCATGTAGGCGGTGGAGAACAGGCGCAGGTCGTCGGAGGAGGCGCCCAGGTCGGTGTAGATGGCCGGCAGCGCGGTGTTCGTGATCGACGTACCGATCAGCACCAGCAGTTGCGCCAGCGCGGCCATCCCCAGCCCCCACCACCGCATGGGGTGCGGAGCCTGGGCGCCGGCCGGGAACGACGGCACCGGCGGGCCCGGGGGCGGTCCGAACCCCGCGGACGGGTGGCGGTCCGCCGGTGTCGTCGGGGTGTACGCGGGCTGCGGCGGGAGCGGCCGGGGCCGGTCGGCGGGCTGCGGCTGGGCCGGGACGCGCGGATCCGGCCGCGTGGTCCTGGTCTCCGGGGCGAAGTCGAGCAACTGGGCCGCGTGGCGCCCGAGTTGGGCGAGCACCGACCCGGGCAGCCACTCGCCGTCCGGGTCGGCGGCCGTGCGCGCGGCCACGTCGGCGGGCGTGGGCCGCTGCGCCGGGTCCTTGTGCAGACATGCGCGTACGAGGTCGACGAGCGACTCCGGCACGCCGGTCAGGTCCGCTTCCTCCTCCGCGATCCGGAAGAGGTGCGCGTTCAATCCGGTCTCCGTGGCGCCGAAGAGGAGGCGGCCGGTGGCGGCGTGGACGAGGACCGCGCCCAGGCAGAACACATCGCTGGCCGGGGTGAGTTCGAGTCCGCGCACCTGCTCGGGCGACATGAAGCCGGGGGAGCCGATCAGCATCCCGGTGCGGGTGTGCAGGCTGTCTCCGGCGAGGCTGTCCATGGCCCGCGCGATACCGAAGTCGATGACGCGCGGCCCGTCCACCGTCACCAGCACGTTGGACGGTTTCAGGTCGCGGTGGATCAGGCCCGCGCCGTGCACCGATTGCAGGGCCGCGGCCAGGCGGTTGGCGAGGGTGCGGACCGAGTGCTCGGGGAGCGGTCCGAAGTCCTTGGAGACCACGGTGGTGAGATCGGGCCCGGGGATGTACTGGGTCGCCACCCACGGCACCTCTGCCTCGGTGTCGGCGTCGAGCACGGCCGCCGTCCACGTCCCGCCCACCCGCCGGGCGGCCGCCACCTCACGAGCGAACCGCTTGCGGAATTCGGGGTGCTGGGCGTGTTCGGCCTGCACCACCTTCACGGCCACGGTCCGTCCGGCTTCCGAACGGCCGAGGTACACCAGGCCCATGCCGCCCGCACCCAGACGGGCTATCAGGCGGTACGGGCCGATGTGTATGGGATCTTCGGCGATCAACTGGTCCACGGCAATAAGATAGTTGAGGTATCCAACATGTGGTGCCGAGTCGCGGTGAACGATCGGTGTTTGTGTCCGCGGGGTCGCACACCTGGCGGACGTGTCGGTAGCTCTTGCCCCCTCCGGGGCGCCGAGGGGCAGGCGCCGCCCTCCAGGGCGATGGCCTCGCGCGGTGCGATCGTCCGTCCGTCCGGCCCCACCGCGGCGGGCCGGGCGGAGGAGGGCGTGGAGTCGCTGCGCGCCGTCTGCACGGACCTGCACCGGGACCGGCCGGACGGCCTGCGCTACGACACCCTCCGGCTCGACGGCGGTGCCGACTCCCTGGCCCTGGTCGAGTCCGAGGGCGGCCCGGTGGCGGCTTCCCACCACCGACAGGCCTCGTTCCAGCGCTACCGCGCCGCCCTGAGCGAGATCTGCACGGAGCCGCCCGCCGTCATCCACCTGGACGAAGTCGGCTCCTGCCGGCCCGAGTAACCGGGGGTGCCCGGAGGTCGGGGCGAGTGTCGGAGCGTTGCGATTTTCGCAACACGGTCGTAGGCTCGCCATATGACCGAAATTGTGATCGATCGTGTGCGCAGAGTCATGGAAGTCGCCTCGGTCAGCCAGACGGCGTTCGCCGAGGCGATAGGGGTGACCCCTGACAAACTCTCGAAGTCCCTCGGCGGTATCCGGCGGTTCACGTCTCTCGACCTCGCCCGGATCGCGGAGTTCGGCAGTACCACGGTCGACTGGCTGCTGACCGGGCGTGAGCCTCTTCGTCCGTCCTTCGCGGCCCGCACCAGCAGTGGGGCGGTCGGCGGTCAGGCCCGAGACGAGCTGAAAGGCCTTGTGGAGCGGTTCACGGCGGCGCACGAGGTGTTGTCGTTGCTGGGTCGTTCGCCCGGACTGCCGGATCTTCCGGCAGTCCGGACCGAACTGCCCCGTTTCGTGGATCAGGGCGTGGCACTTGCCGACGATGCCGCGGCCCGGCTCGCGGCCGCCGGTTCACCGCCGGTCTGCGATATGGAGACCGCCGAGCTTCTCCCTGCCTTCGAGGCTGCTTTCGGCGTCGACGTGGCGAAGGTCGACCTGTCTCAGGGAATCGACGGGGCGGCATGGCAGGCGGAGGGATTCCGTCTCATCATGATCGGCCGGACGAAGGTGCCCACGCGCCAGCGCTTCACACTCGCTCACGAGCTCGGCCACATTCTGGCTGCGGACGCGCAGGATCTCGTCGCCGAGACCCACTTGTCGCCCGGACACCAGAAGGACATGACCGAGATCCGGGCCAATGTGTTCGCGGCGAATCTGTTGATGGCCCGCGGCGAGATCACCGCTGCGGTGCGGGATCGCGGTCTCACGGACGAGGAGCTCAGGTCGCTCGTGGTGCGCTTCAAGGTGTCACCGAGTGCTCTTGCCGCCAGGCTCTCGCAACTGGGATTCATCGACTCCGGCGCGAGCGCCAAGCTGCGCGGTATCTCGACAGAGACCTGTCACCTTCTCACCGGCCAGAGTGATCGGTACGCGGCGGAAGTCGCGTGGTCGCAAGCCATGCGACTCCCGTTCCGCCCGGCCGAGTTGCTGTACGAGGGATACCTCGCCGGAGAGACCACACTGCGGCCGTTGGCTGCGTACACGGGCTGGGACACCGACAAGCTTCGGGCGGAGCTCGAGCCCGAGCGCGAGCCCGGACCTGGACCCGCGCTCGTCGTTGAGACGGAAGAGGGGGACCTGGTCTTTCAGCCATGACGCGGAACTGCTGGTTTCCCGACAACACCGTTCTGTGCAACTTCGCAGCAGTCGACCGACTGGCGCTGCTGGAGAAAGTCCTCGACGGCCGCGGCCGCTGGACTCAAGCCGTAGCAGCCGAGGCCGAGCAGTCGACCCGGTACTGGCCCAAGCTGCGCCAGGTGGCCGATGACGGTTGGCTCGGCGAGCCCATCGAGATCGATGACCCGGCCGAAACCGCGTTGGTGGACCGATTACGCCGAGTGGTCTTCGCTGGATCTCCGTCTCGACCTCTCCAGCACCTTGGAGAAGCCGAGACCCTGGTCGTCATCGAGCGGCGTGCTGAGCTCTCGACTTCCGTATGGATCACGGATGACGGAGAAGCCGGTCACTACGCGCGGCGAAAAGGCATCAGAGTCAAGGACACGGTCGACCTCATGCGTGAGGCAGTTGTGGACAACTTGATCATGGCCCGCGAAGGGCACCGACTGCTGATTGCCATGATGGACGCCGACCGCCATCTACGGGGAGTGCCGCAGAGAGCGGAAGACCTTCTGCTGTGAGTGGGCAGCCCGGGTATTGCCTGTCGCCTCCCGATGGACATGCGCCCCGCCCGGCCCGGACGCCGCCCTCAGCCCTCCTGCGGTCCAGCTTCCACATAGCGGTGCAGGTCCGCCGCGTCGATCTCGTCGAGGCTGTCGGCGAAGATCCGTCGCGGCGAGGGCGGTACGGGGAGCAGGGAGGGCACCACGAGGAGCGCGCAGCCCGCCGCCTCGGCCGAGGCGGCGCCGTCCGGTGAGTCCTCGACGGCGACACACGCCGCCGGGGGCACCCCGAAACGCTCCGCCGCGGCCCGGTAGGGGTCCGGGTGGGGCTTGGTTCGTACGGTGTCGTCGGCCGAGAGGGTGAACGCGAACGGCACATGCGCCAGCGCTCCCCGGGCCACCGAGTCGACCACCGTTCTCGGGGAGGCGCTCACCAGCGCGAAGGGGACGCCCTGGTCCGCCAGCTGCGACAACAGCCGCTGGGCGCCGGGGCGCAGGGGCGCGCCCTCGTCGACCCGGCGGAAGAACTCGTCACCGAGCTCCGCCACGCGTTCCGTGTCGTTCCGGCCCGTGATCCGGGCGTGATCGCGCGGGGAGCTCTGGGCGAAGAGGCGGTCCGCCCGCCCGGCCGCAGGACACGTCGTTTCGGCACCTCGTCCGACATGCCGACGACCGGCACCTCGCGTAGCGTGACAGCCGACTACGCAAGGTGGTCGAGCGCGTCGGGCGGGAGGCGGGACATGAAGCTCGGTCTGCACTACTGGAACTACTCGACACCGGCCGACCCCGCGCTCATCGCGCCCACGCTCGCGGAGTCGGTGCGGATCGCCGAGCAGGCGGAGATCGCGTCCTTCACCGTGATGGACCACTACTTCCAGATGGAGACCGGGCAGAGCGTCGCCGACGACCCGATGCTGGAGGGGTACACCACGCTCGGCTATGTCGCCGCGGTGAGCCAGCGGATGACGCTCGGCCTGATGGTCACGGGCGTGATGTACCGGCACCCCGGACTTCTGGCGAAGATCGTCACCAGCCTCGATGTGCTCTCGGGCGGCAGGGCCAGGCTGGGCATCGGCGCCTCCTGGTACGAGCGGGAGCAGTACGGGCTCGGAGTGCCGGTGGTCCCGGTCGCCGAGCGGTTCGAACGGCTGGAGGAGACGATCCGGATCTGCCTCCAGATGTGGAGCGACGACAACGGACCGTTCCGGGGCAGGCACTACCAACTGGCCGAGACGCTGTGCGTGCCCGAGCCGATCGGCGGGCACCCGCCGATCATGATCGGCGGCGGGGGCGAGCAGAAGACCCTGCTCCTGGTCGCCCGCTACGGGGATGCCTGCAACCTCTTCGCCACCGACCAGGAGGAAGTGGCCCACAAGCTCGACGTGCTGCGCGCGCACTGTGACGCGGAGGACCGTGACTACGACGCCATCACCAAGACCGTGATGTACAACGGCCCGGTGCTGGACAAGCCGGCCGCGTTCCTCGCCGACGCCGAGGCGTACGCGGGCCTGGGTATCAGCGAGATCCAGCTGCTGCCCGACCGGCACCCGGTCAGCTTCACCCACCAGGTCGCCGAGCGCATCGCACCCGCCGTCGCCGCGATCGGATAGCCGACGGGTGCGCTGCGCGCCGCACGGTCCTACGCGCCTGCACGCCTACGCGCCTGCACGCGCGCCTGCACGCACGCCTGCGCGTTTGCAGGCCTACACGCCGGTGGTGCCGTCGACGATCTCCCGGATCAGGTCGAGGTGGCCGTTGTGCCGGGCGGTCTCCTCGATCAGGTGGAGGACGATCCAGCGCAGGTCGGGGTGCGTACCGTTGCCGCGCGGGCGCTCGGCCGAGGTGTCCAGGTCGTGGTTGGCGACCAACTCGCGGTAGCGGGAGGTCCGTTCCTCGTACAGCGACAGCACGTCGGCGAGCGGCATGTCCACCGCGATGCGCATCTCGCGGTCGGGGTCCTCGTCCGTCCACGGCCCCTCGTCCTCACCGCCGAGGAACACCACCTCGAACCAGTGGTACTCGACCCAGCTGAGGTGGTTGATCAGCCCGGCGATCGTCATCAGGGGGGAGCCGGGCAGCGGGGCCCGGCGGGCATCGTCCGGCGAGATGCCCTCGCACTTCGCGCGTGCGGTGTCGCGGACGTAGTCGAGGAAGGTGGCCAGCTGGGTGCGCTCGTCCCATGCGGGAGGCGAATCGGTGCGTGTCATCGGCGTACACGATCCGCGTCGGACCGCCTCCTGTCCATCGCATTGTCCAATGGGGCCCGCCCCTGGGTCCCTGGGCCCACGCCCCGGCGATCGGGCCTCATTAGGCTCGTGCACGACCAACTGCGAGCCATCTGACCTGCGCCCGGCACGGGCGCTGGCCCGGCGTGCCCGCACGCACCTGGAACTGCACGCTCCACCTGTCCTTCATGGGGTGATGTGTCGATGAGTGACGGTTTCTTCTACTCGTACCACCTCGGCTGGAGCCGCCCGGACTCCGAGTCGCTCTTCAGCGATCTCGACGCGGCGGGACTGCGGCTCAGCCACCCGATCACGAGACGGGTCACGCTCCTCGGGCCGGGGCCCGGCCCGCGCGGCACCCCGTCGTGGGTGACCAGGGAGCAGCTCGTACTCCTGGCCGGACTGCAGCGGCTCGACAGTGTCGACTTCCTGTTGTGGGTGAACAGCGGAACCGACGTGCCCGCACGCATCCGCCGGATGCGGGACGGCGTCGTCGCGCTGGAATTCGGCTTCGGCCGGCTGACCCGGGACGAGCAGGAAGTGGCCGCGAGGGCGATCAGGGAGGCGATAGGGCGGGCCTCCGTGCTCTGCATCGGCTTCGTTGTCGACCGCGAGGGCGCCTCCGTGGCGACGGACTGGAGCGGTGTCGTCATCAACGGGACGACGTACTTCGACAGTTGGCCGGACACTCTGGCCGTGCGGCACGAGATCGCCGCGATGCAACCGCAGTTGGCGGGGGTGGCCTCGTACGACCAGTCGCCCTGGATGCTGTTCGGGAGCGAGGTCCCCGTCCGGTAGTGGCGGGGGCGGCCTGTCGGTTCGCCGCTCGGTTCGGTTCGGCTCGGTTCGGTTCGGCTCGGCTTGGTTCGGCTCGGCTTGGTTCGGTTCGGCTTCGCTCCGTGACTTTCGTCGGAATCGGCAACTTTGAGCCTTGCATTGGGTCCTGAGGCCCATGCCCCGAAGGGTGCCGGTGTGGTCGGATGCGTGGAGTGGCTGAACTGTGGCCGTACACCGGCAAGCTGGGGGACTCGTCGTGTCTGGCATAGGCGGATTTGCGGTTTCGGGTGGTGCCGGTGGGGGTGTCGCCGGCGGGGGCGTCGCCGTGGGCCGGCAGGGGGGCAGGCAGTCCTTGCCGCGTCCGCTGCGGGCGGTGCTGATCCTCGTGCGGCTGCTCTTCGCGGCCGCCGTCGTGGGCGGCATCGGTGTGCTGACGGTGGCATCGGCGGTCAACGAGGTCGACGGCCAGCTGTTCGGGCTGCTGCTGTACGCGGCGCTGCCGAGCGTGTTCGCGTTCGTCCTCTCGCTGTATGTGCGTACCGGCGGCATCTGGGTCTGGCGCGGGCTGCTGGCCGTACACGTCTGGCTCACCTTCGGCGCGCTGGCGACCCTCGGCGGGGACGGCGGCGGGCGCGGTGTCACCCAGCTGGTGATGCCGGTCGCCGTCATCGTCCTGCTGTTCCGGTCGAGCGCGCGCGAATGGTTCGAGCTGCCCCTCGAACAGCGGTTGCCGCACCGGCGGTTCAGCATCGCGCGCATGATCAAGTGGCGCCGGGACGACGCCGGTCAGACCGCGATGGAATACCTCGGCATGATCCTGGTGGTCGTGGCCCTCATCGGTGGACTGGTCGTCACGGGGATCGCCGCCCAGCTGACCGGTGGGATGCAGGACGCGATCTGCCGGCTCACCGGGAGCGCCTGCCCCGCGCCCGGCAGCAACGTGGAGGCGGGGCACGGCAAGGACACCGGCGGGTCGGCCGCGTCCGGTGGTACGGACTCGGGCGGATCGGTGGCCACGGGCGGTACGGACTCCGGGGGTTCGGGCCCGGCAGGTTCCGGCTCCGGTTCCGGCTCCAGTTCCGGCTCCAGTTCCGGTTCCGGCGGGTCGGACACGGCCGGGGGCTCCAACGCGGCCGGTGGGACCGGCACGGCCGGCGGAACCGGCTCAGCGGGCAACGCGGGCAGCGCGGGCAACGGTTCGGGATCCGGCTCGGGCGGTTCCGGAAGCTCCGGCGGAGGTGACACCGCCACCCAGGTCGACGACGGTGGCGACGACGTGGACAGCTCCGGGGAGCCGAACGGCGGCGACGACCAGGACGACGGCGGCGGTGGCGACGAGAAGCCCGGCGAGAGCTGCACCTCGGGCGTCGGCGCCTTCTTCTCCTGCGCCGCGCACCAGACCGGCGGCTTCTTCAAGGGCCTGGTCGGCGACGGGCTGTGGGGCGACATCACCGGCACGATCGGCACGATCTTCCACCCCATCAAGGCGTGGGACGGCCTGAAGGACTACGGCAAGAGCCTCGGCGACAAGTGGAGCCAGGACTCCAAGGGCGCCGGGGACAAGTGGTCCAAGGGCGACTACCTCGGCGCGGTCTGGGACTGGACCAAGGCGTCCGGCGGCACCGGCGGCAAGGTCCTCGACGACATGTTCATCGGCGACGAAGTCCGGGACATGTGGAAGAACGGCAACGAGGGCCAGGCGATCGGCACCGGCCTCTGGAACATCGGCTCGCTGTTCATCCCGGGTTACGGCGAGGGCAAGCTCGTCGGCAAGTTCGGAAAGCTGGGCAAGTTCGGGAAACTCGGCAAGCTGGGCGAAGTCGCCGAGAAGGCCGGAGAGGCCGCGTCCAAGGCGAAGAAGGCCGCCAAGGCGGGCGATGTCACGGCCGCGGAGAAGGCCGCGAAGGAAGCGCAGCAGCACGCCGACGACGCCGCCGAGCAGGCCGGTCTCAAGGGCTGCACGGTCGGGATGGGCGGTCGCGTCCGGGTCCCGTACGGCAGCGGTGCGGGCGTCGGACTGCCCGGCTCGGGCACCGGCCTCGTCGCGGCCCCGCCCGTCTCCGTACCCGTCGGCTTCCTCATGGGGAAGTGCGACGAGGTCGACCCGGAGAAGAAGGCCGCCGCCGACGAGGCGCAGAGGCTGGCCGACGAGGCGAAGAAGGCCGCGGACGCGGCCAAGCGCCGTAAGGCCCTGGAAGCCGCTCAGGACCAGCCGAAGCCGGCCTGGTACAAGGACCTCAAGGACCCGCCGGCCGGGGCCAAGGACGGCGGCACGGGCAACTGGCAGGAGATCAAGCCCGGCGTCTGGAACTACCCGACCGAGATGGGTGCCCGCTACCAGGAGCAGATCTCCAAGGTGGGCCGCGGGAAGGAGTACCGGGTTCCGCTGGACAAGCTCACGGGGAAGCCGGTCGACTTCGATGGCTGGGACGCCTCGCGGGGCACGTACCTGGAGGCGAAGTACGGGTACAAGGGCAAGGACTACTACAACGCCGACACCGGGACGCTCACGTCGAAGGTCGCCGACCGGTGGGCGGACCAGGCGCGCCGACAGGTCGACGCGGCACGCGGCAAACCGGTCGAGTGGCATCTCTCCGATCCGGACGTCGCCGAAGCGGCGCGAGAAATGTTCGAGGACCGGGGCATCCCGGTTAAGGTGATCCACACCCCGGGTGATGTGACCGGCTGAGCGCCGGACGGGGTGGCGAACCGAGGCCTGAGGCCCGAGGGAGAACGTGTCGTGCTGAACGTCGTGGTCAACGGCTTCTGGGGCCTTCGCGGGGAATCCGTGCCGGGCATCGCCGAACGCTGGTCCGGCACGCTCACCGCGCTCAAGGACATCGACGGCCCGACGTTCGACGTGTGGCACGAGGCCGGCGACGACCTCCCGTCCGATCCCGTGCTGGAGCCCTCGGCCCCCGCACTGGCGGAGTACATCGAGCGGAAGAACACGGGCCCCGACCTCGACGTGGTGGGCTACACGACGTCGCTGTGGGCGCAGAACCCCGCTGCGGCGCGTGTGTCCATGGCGATTCACGCGGGCAGTACCTCGCACTACGCGGTGAACTCCGTCTCGCTCGCCTTCCGGTCGCGCGAGGTGGACGAAACCGCGGAGGTGATCCGGCGCGCTCCGGAGATCCTGCGCCTCCTCGCGGAGCACTGGGAGATCGACGCCGGGCAGGCGTACGACAGGCACCAGTACCGGGCGGTGGCCGAGCGGTTCGACCTGGCGAACAGCGACCCCCGCTGCGGCCGTGCGGTCTTCCTCTCCGCCGGCCGTGCCGCCCTCGCCCCCGAGGGGCTGCCCGGAACGTACCTCCGCACCGCACACGGCGGGCTGGTCATCGACCTCACCCGTGGCGGTACGGAATCCCCGGACATCGAGACGATCATCGAGGCGAACACGCGGCTGCGGGAGGCCGGGGCGCTGGAGAAGCTCCCGGTGCCGTTCGACCGGGACCGCTTTTGACCCCTGCGGCCCGCACCCCCCGGGGAGGCACACGCCTCAGAGCCAGCCCCGCATCGCCGCGAACCCCAGCAGCAGCCCCACCGCGAACACCCCGAGCCCGAGCGCGAACACCGCGGGCATCACCGCCGGACCCCATGCCCCGGGCCCGGCCACCGTGGCGTTCTTCGCCGGGTCCGCCGGGTCGTAACTGACCCGGACCGGCGCCCCGACCTCGAAGCCGAACGGGCCCGGGGCATGGTCGGTGAACTCGATGTCGCGGCCGTCCCGGGTGCGGAACGCGAAGACGTACTCGGTGGCGTAACTCCGCTCCATGCCCGGCCCCCGGTCGACCGTCCGGCGGTCCGCGCACCGCCCCTCGGCGCGTTCGCCGTGCCGTACCAGCCGCAGCACCCGGTTCAGACGCAGCGCGGAACGGATCGCGAACGCGCCGAGGAACAGGCCGAACAGCAGCAGGAACGTGGCCGTGCCGCCGGGCAGGATCTGCATGGACGCGCGCTCCCGATCCGCTACTTGACCGTGATCGAATCGACGAAGGCGTCGAGATCCTTCGGGCTCAGCGAGCCCTTCACCGCATTGATCCGGACCGCGAACGGCACATCCTTCGAATCGACACCCGCCACCACGACCCCCGTCATCCGGGTGCCCTGCGCCGGGGTCCGCTCCTCGCCGTTCGACGTGAACTCGTAGTCGATCCGGCGTGCGTCACGGGCGCTCTCCGCACCCGCGAGCCGCACCTCCTCGGTCCCCTTGCGGGTCGCCCCGATACCGATGCCGGCGCCCGCCGCGGACGCCGCCTCGGCGGCGCTGTCCACGCCCGTGGCGAAGTCGAGCTGCACGGAGACCATGCCCGTGCGCAGCCCGCCCTCCTCCTTGAGCGCGACGGCCGCGTTGGCCTTGGCCCGGTCGGCCGCGGGCTGTTCCTTGTAGCCCTTGTCCCCGGGGTAGCCGACGGAGAGGCTCTTGGTGTCGAGCTTGCTCCAGCCCTCCGGCAGCGCGGCGGTCTCCCCGCCGCAGCCGGTGAGCAGGGCGAGGCCGATGGCGGCGGCAGCGGTCGCGCCGATCGCCCGGTACATCTTCTTCGTCGTCATCGCCTGTCGCCTCTTCGTCGTGCGTGGTCGGTGCTTCCCGTACGGGCTACTTCGCGCAGTAGCTGTACGGGAGGTACGAGCGCTTGTCGCCCTGCGGAGCCCCGAGGAACTGCGCGTCCGTCAGTGTCTCCTTCTTGTGCTCGTCGGAGATGGAGAATCCCAGACTCATGCCGAGCGAGACCTCGAAGCCGAACTCCTGGGCGTCCGTCTGACCGTGGTACTTCATCGTGCTCGACAGGCCGTCCTGGTACATCAGCTGGTCGAAGGGGTCGGTTCCGGTGGGCTTCTGCTGAAGAGAATGATCGCCGAACATGTACTCGAACGGGGCGGTGTTGTTGCCGGAGCCGTCCAGCCACTGCTCGGCGATGGCCCGCTTGTCCTCGGTGGCCTTGTCGGTGTCCTTGCCGAAGACGATCGAGTTCGTCCTGACCTCGATGGCGGTGTCGCCGGAGGAGTCGGAGCCGCTGACCTTGCCGCCGCGCTTGTCGCCGTCCTTCTTGCCGTTGTCGCCGCTGATGTCGCCCTTGTCGGTCGTCGAACCGTTCTCGACGGTCTGGGTCATGTCGATGCGGACGATCTTCCCGGTCTTCTGGTCACGGGTGACGGTGACCGCCCCGGTCCGGCTGTCCTTCGCGGAGGCCGCGCCGCCCAGCGGACCGGCCGAACCGCTGACCTTGCCCTCCAGGTCGAGCTTGGCGGTGTACGTGTACGACTCGTTGCCGTTGACGTCGTCCTTGGTGATGGTCACCTCGGGGGAGAACTTCGCCTTGCCGCCGAGCTTCGCGCCGAGCTTGGCCTCGTCGCCCGCGCTGATGGAGAGTCCGCCGTCCGCGTAGGCGTTGAGACCGACGGTCGAGTAGGAGATCTTCTTGTCCCCGATCTTCTTCTCGACGTCCTTCTTCTTGTCGGCCCACTTCATCCCGGAGTACCAGCCGCCGCCGTAGCCGCCGCTGTACTTGGTAGAGGTCTCCCACATCTTCATTTCCTCGATGTCGTCCCGCATCTTCTTGGCGTCCTCCTCGCTCTTGAAGACCCAGGTGTCACCGTTGGTGATCTTGATGCCGCCGCCGACGTCCACATCGGCCTTGCCCAGCTTGCCGAGCTTGACGCCGGGGGTGCTGGCGGTGGCACCGGCCGAGGCGGCGTCCGTGAACGTCATGTAGACCAGCTTGTCGTTCTCGTCGACCGTGCCGTCCCCGTTCACGTCCGTCTTGGCCTGGCTGACCTTCTGCTGGAAGCCGTACTCGTTGCCCCACTCGAACCAGCCGATCTTGACCTTGTCGCCGACGTTGTCGGAGATGCTGGAGACCTGGCACATCTTGGGCTCGTAGTCGGCGTCCGTCTTCGGCTTCGCGGTGGTTTCCCCGCCGCCGGCGGAGCAGCCGCCACCGCCGCCGCCCATCGAGCTGATCGCGCAGCGGATGCGCTCGCCGATCTGCCCGCCGACACCTGCCATGGCCATCGCGCCGATCAGCGTGACCACGAGGACGACCACCCCGAGGTACTCCATGGCCGTGGCGCCGCCGTCCCGCCAGGAGTACGGGCGGTACGGGGCGGGCTCCGGCTCGTCCGCGCGGTCGTCCAGCAGCCGGTCGACGGCCAGCCCCGCCGCCGCGCCGGTCGCCAGCGCGACGATCGGCATCAACGTGCCCTCGACGTCCACGAGATGCCAGGACACGGCCAGTCCGTAGACGAGCGCGGCCAGCGGGACGGTGAGGGCGGCGAGGAGCGTCAGCGGACGGGATTCGCGGTGCTCGTCGGGCAGGACGCGGGCGGAGGCCAGGACCGTGAGGACGGTCGTGATGACGTTGGGGACGTGCAGCAGGGCCAGCCGCCAGCCGAAGCTCGCGAGCCGCTCGTCGGTGGCCAACAGCTCGACCAGTCCGCGCGAGACCAGATAACCGGCGGCGATGTAGACCAGGGCGCCGGCGGCCCAGCTGCGGGTCAGGGCGAAGAACACGCCACCGCTCGCGCCGGTACCACCACCCCCGTTCCCCGGCGGTATGTGGCCCGCGCCTCCGCTTCCCCAGCCCCCGCCACCAGTCACGGTTCTTCCTCTCCGACGCCCACTTGCCATGCCTGTGCCCGCGGTTCTGCATGCGGGTGTGGACGTGAGCGTACGGATGAACGAGCCGGGTGACCTGGGCCCTTGGCCCCAAAGTCGGGCCCAACGGGCGATGCCCCGCCCCACCGCGAGGAGCGGCGGGACGGGGCATCGGGGGAGGGGAGCGGGGGTGCGGCCGGGTCAGTCCAGGTCGTCCGCGAACGTTCCCGCGCGCTCGGCGACCTCCGGTCTGCGGACCCGGAGCACGGCGAAGCCGACGATGCCGACGACCAGCGCGCCGACGAACACGTACGGCAGCACGTTCAGCGGCCAGGCCGGAGCGGGCCACAGGTTGCGGTAGAAGACGTAGATCATCGCGGCGGCGCCGATCAGCCCCAGGCCCCAGGTGACCAGCAGGCCGCGGGCCCCGATCCGGCGTACGAACAGCGGCGCGGCCAGACACACCAGGGTGTAGCTGAGCATGTAGCCGAAGACGCCGATGGTGTCGATGTACGTCGTCGCGTTCAGTGGTTCGGTCCCGGCGCCGACCACGAGCACCGCGGGGAGGGCGACGAACGGGGCGACGGCCCAGATGGCCGCGGACGGGGTCCGGTGGCGGGGGTGGGCGACGCCGAGCCGGGCCGGCATCACACCCTCCTTCGCCATGCCGAACAGCAGCCGGGCGGCGACGGTGATGCAGGCCATCACCACGGCCACGAACGATGCCGCGAAGCCCGCGTGCAGGAAGAACTTGAGGAAGCCGAGGCCGGACAGCTCGGCCAGTTCGTCCATCGGGTCGGTGCTCCTCGCCAGGGCGTCCGCCCCGCCGAACCCGGCGACCTGCGCGTAGGTGGCGAACATGTACAGCACACCGGCCAGCACCGCACTGCCCATCACCGAACGGGGAATCGCCTTGTACGGGTCGGTGGCCTCGGCGCCCAGTGAAGCGGCGCCCTCGAACCCGACGAAGCCGAGCACGCCCAGCACCACGGCGAAGACGACACCGTCGAGGGTGGAGCCGCTGAGGCTCAGCTGCTCGGTGTCGATGATGTTCCCGCTCTTGAAGAAGGCCGGGACCAGCACGACGACGATGAGGACGATCGACACGACCTCCAGCACGGAGGCGACCCGCGCCGCGGTCCGCACACTGGCGATCGTCAGCCGGATCGCGACGGCGGCCAGCAGCACATCGAGCAGGATCTGGCCGGGGATGCCGGTGAAGAGCCCGATGCCGATCTGATCGAGGGCGCGCGCCGTGTAGTAACCGGCACCGGCGAGCGAGCCCGAGCCGATGCACACCGCACCGATGAGCAGCGCCCAGCCGGTCACGAACGAGCCGGGCGCCCCGAGCGAGAGCCGGGAGAAGGCGTACAGCGAACCGACCCCGGCGCGCCTGCGGGCGAAGACGCAGATGCAGTACGCGATGGCGAGCACGGCCGCCATGGCCAGGAAGAAGGAGAACCAGGCGCCGTTGCCCGCGGACGCCGCCATGCTGGCGGGGGCGAAGGCGATGACGGCGCTGGGCGCGACGTTCGCGACGCTCTGCGCGCCGACCTCGAACGTGGAGACGGAGCGGTGGGCCAGGCCGTCGGCCGGCTTTCCGGCGATGGTCTGCTTTCCGGCGGTGCTCATGTCCGGTCCTCCATCATCAGCAGCTGACGCAGGGCGTGGCCGGCGGCGAGGTCGGCCAGTGCGTCGCCCGCCTCGTCCAGCGGACGCCGTGCCGAGATCATCGATTCCACGTCGAGCTCGCCCGACACCACGAGGTCCACCAGGGCCGGAATGTCCCGGCCGGCGTCGACCGAGCCGTAGTTGGAGCCGAGGATGCGCTGGTCGGCCTCGGCGAGCGCGAGCGGGTCGAAGCGCGCGGTGCGGCCGGTCGGCGGGAGGCCGACGATGACGGCGGCGCCGCCCTGGCCGAGCGCCGCGATGGACTGCTCGGTGGTCTCGATCTTGCCGATGGCGTCGAACACGTAGTCCAGGCCTTCGGGGACCAGGGCGCGCAGGGCCTCGACGACATCGCCGTCACGGGCGTCGACCGCGTCGGTCGCGCCGAGCCGGCGGGCCAGCTCCAGCTTCTCCGGGACGACGTCGACGGCGACGATGCGGCCGGCCTGCGCCAGCCTGGCACCCTGCACGCAGGACAGGCCCACGCCGCCGCAGCCGATCACGGCGACGGTGGCCCCGGCCTCGACGCCCGCCGTGTTGCGGACCGCGCCGACACCGGTGGCGATGGCGCAGCCGACCAGGGCGATGACGTCGAGGGGCGCGTCCTCGCGCACCTTGATCGCGCCGGAGGCGGGGACCACGACGCGCTCGGCGAACGAGGAGACGCCCAGGTAGTGGTGGGC
Organism: Streptomyces sp. NBC_00984; assembly: GCF_045162475.1. Lineage (NCBI taxonomy): Bacteria > Bacillati > Actinomycetota > Actinomycetes > Kitasatosporales > Streptomycetaceae > Streptomyces > Streptomyces sp. NBC_00984. Next base: position 3,366,386 of record NZ_CP108734.1, on the reverse strand, counting down.
CTTCTCGCCGTCGATGGAGAGCCGGCTGGTGCCGTCGTAGAGCACCCCCTCGGGCGCCACGACCTCCGCGACCAGGCTGCACGCGGCCGGGCGCCCCAAGACGCAGAAGCGGCAGGTGCCGCAGGACGGGACCCAGGACAGGACGACATGGTCGCCGACCGCCAGGCCGGTGACGCCCGCGCCGAGCGCGGTGACCACGCCGGAGCCCTCGTGCCCCATCACGACCGGGGTGGGGTGGTCCCACTCGCCGCGGATGACATGGAGGTCGGAGTGGCAGACGCCGGCCGCCGCCACGGCGACCTCGACCTCGCCGGGGCCGGGCGGGGCCAGGGTGACGTCGGTGACGGTCACCTCCTGGCCCGGGGAGCGGAAGACGACGCCGCGCACGGTGCGCGCGGTGCTCTCTTGGAAGGACGGGGAGCTCATCGGCTTACTCCTCGGGTGGTGCGGCACGGTCGGGGAAGGGCGGCACGATCGGCGACGGGCGGCACAGCGGCCTGCCGGAGCGTCTTGTTTAGTGCCATTAAACTTTCGTCAAGTTTTACAGCACTAAACTCGATGGGTAAAGACCCTTCTGACCTGCGCCTTCCCCCGGCCACCGACCGTGACGTCTCCGACAGGTAGCGTGTCCGCCATGTCCGAAGCCCCTGACAGCCACATGTCCACGATCGGTCCGCGGCTGCGTGAGCTCCGCCTGGCACAGGGGCTGACGCTCGCTCAGGTCGCCGAGGCGGCAGGTGTGACCAAGGGGTTCGTCAGCCTCGCCGAGCGCGGCAAGACCTCGGTCTCCGTCCCGACCCTGATCCGCATCTGCGAGGCCCTGGGCACCGGTATCGCCACGCTCTTCGACTATCCGGACCAGGACGTCGTCAAGGGCGGCCTGGGCGCCAGGCTGGAGATGGGCGGGCACGGCATCGAGGAGTTCCTCCTCACACCCGCCGAGGAACGGCACGTCCAGGTCATGCGGACGATCCTGAGCCCCGGCGGCGGCTCCGGCGGCGCGTACAGCCTGGAGGCCGAGACCGTCTTCGCCTACCTGGTCCGCGGCACGCTGCGGCTGAGCGTGGACGGCGAGCCCAGGTTCCTGGAGGCCGGCGACTCGACGACGTTCTCCGCACGGGCCGCGCACGCCTGGGACAACCCCGGCGAGGACGAGGCCGAGGTCCTCTGGTCGATCGCGCCCGCCCTGCCGCTCTCCCGCACCAAGCTCCGGCCGTAGGGCCTGTCCGGCGGATCAGGGCCGGGGCAGATCCAGCGGAATGCGACGGGTCGCGCGGCCCTGGGTGTCCAGGAGCCAGCCCATGCGCTTGGGGGAATGCAGCGCCACCGTGCGGTCCTTGACCTCCAGCGTCGGGAAGCGTTCCGCCAGCAGCATCTCGAACGGGCCGATGGCGTTCAGGCCATGGAGCCAGACGATGACCAGGAGGTTGTGCGGTCCGCTGACGGAGACGCACATACGGACCTGCTCCATGCGGGCCAGCGTGTTTCCGGTGTGTTCGAGGTGGGCGTGTGGGACGGCGACCCGGTAGATCACCATGGTCGACAGACCGGCCAGGGGGTGGGCGATGTCGCAGCGGAAATTGACGTCGCCGTGGTGGATCAGACGCTGGACCCGGCGCCGGGCGGTGTGCTCGCTCATCCCCGTCGCGGCGCCGAGCTCGGTGTAGCCGAGCCGCCCGTTGGCGCCGAGGGCGGTCAACAACGCCCGGTCCTCGGGGGACGGCTGGTCGCGCATGTCCGTGCTGTACGTGGCCTGCCGCGCGGCACGCGGAGCCGGGAGCGTGGCACGCCCCGCCGGTTCCATCGCCCGGATCCGCCAGTCGCCGCCTTCGCCGTAGAGCGTGATCCCCAGCCGGGTACGGGTGGAGCGCAGCCCCGGCAGGCCGCCGATGGCGCGGTGGACCGCCTGGCCGAGCGTGGGCAGGTCGGCGGCGGCGACGGACAGGAAGAGATCGAAGTCCCCAGCCGTCTCGTCGATGCTGAAGACCCAGGGCAGTTCGGCCAGGGCGGCGCTGACCGCTTCGAGGGAGCTGGGCCGGCAACGCACTTCGACATAGGCGACCGTGGCCGATTTCGGTGCGTCGTAGGCGGTGATCCACGCCAGGCGGTTGGCGCGCAGGCGCTCCCAGCGGCGGGCCGCGGTCGTCGCGTCCACACCGAGCGCCCGGCCGATGCGGGTCCACGGTGCGCGGGGCGCGGCCTGGAGCGCGTCGACGAGGGCGAGATCCAGTTCGGAGAACCGTGTGTCGGAATCCGGCGCATTCGGTGAGCCGACGACGCTTTCCTGCATTTTCGGTCCTCCCTCGCGCACAGGCCGGATCGTAAGGGCACTTCCCGGCCGACACCCAGTATCGGCCACTGTAGAGAGGAGTGCCGTGCCTGCTCTGCGCCCGCGAATCCCGCGCCCCGAGACCGCGAACCGCACGGTCAGGACGACGGTGGTGCTGCTGTTCGCCGCCTGGCTGGTCGACTACTCCGACCGGCTCGTGATCAACCTCGTACTGCCGTCCATCGGTGAGGACTTCGACCTCGACCGGGGACAGCAGGGCCTGATCGTCTCCGCCTTCTTCCTCGCCTATGCGGCCTGCCAGATCCCCGGCGGCATGCTCGCCGACCGCTTCGGCGGCAAGCGGGTCACCTGCTGGGCCCTGCTGGTCTGGTCCCTGTTCACGGCACTGACCGGCCTCGCGTGGTCCTTCGCCGCCCTGCTCGTGCTGCGCTTCGCCTTCGGAGTGGCCGAAGGGATCTTTCCGTCCGCCGGGACGAAGGTGCTGGTCGAGCGGACCACGCCCGAGGAGCGGATGGGTGCCAACGGGCTGATCATGAGCTCGAACGCCCTCGCCGCGGTGGTGACACCGCTCGCCGTCGCACCGCTGATCAGCGTCTTCGGCTGGCGGTCCGCCTTCTTCTCGACGGCCGCGCTCGGTGTCCTCGTCCTGGTGGCGATACGGATGCGGCTGCCGGATCCCCTGGCCCGTACGGAGCCGGACGCCGGGGCGCGAGACCGCCGGGACGTCCGTGAGCTGCTGCGCATGGGCGTGCTCTGGCGCTTCGCGCTGATGATGTTCGGCTACTGCGTCATCGTGTGGGGCCTCAACACCTGGGTTCCGTCCTATCTCAGCGAAGAGCGCGGTATCTCCCTGACCTCGGCCGGAGCCCTCGTCGCGATTCCGGCACTGGGAGCAGCCGCGGCCACGATCGTCGGCGGCCGTCTGGCGGACCGTTTCGAGGGCCACCACCGGAAGGTGATCGTGCCCGGGATGACGGTGGCCGCGCTCGCGCTGCTCCTGATGGCCTTCTCGGCCTCGATCGTCGGTTTCATCGCCTTCGGGACGCTCGCCGTCTTCGCCGCCTCCCTCTGCTACATGCCGATCTTCGCGGTGCCCCTGCGCAGCCTCGCTCCCGAACACGTCGGGGTGGGCAGCGCGGTGATCGTCTTCGGCGGACAGGTCGCCGGCATGGTCGCCCCGCCCGTCATGGGTGTGCTCGCCGACACCTTCTCCTTCCAGGTCGCCTTCGCCTTCCTCGTGCTGGGCGCGGTCATCGCCGCGGTCATGGCCGTCGCCACCCCTCAGGACACCACGTCCTTCCTCGCTTCCTCCGCACGCCGTACCCCTCTCGCAATGGAGCACTCATGACTGCCTCGGTCACCTCGCTGCTGTCCGGACTGAACGGCGAACTGCCCGGCCTGCGCGACCTGTACAAGGATCTGCACGCCCACCCGGAGCTCTCGTTCCAGGAGGTCCGTACGGCGGGAATCGTCGCCGCCCGGCTGCGGGAGCAGGGCTGGGACGTCACCGAGGGGGTGGGTGGAACCGGCGTCGTCGGTGTCCTCACCGCGGGCGACGGTCCGGTGGTGCTGCTCCGCGCCGACATGGACGCGCTGCCCGTGAAGGAGGAGACCGGACTTCCGTACGCCTCCACGCGGACCGGGGTGGACGCGGAGGGCAACGAGGTCCCGGTGATGCACGCCTGCGGTCACGACATGCATGTCACGTGTCTGCTCGGCGCCACCGCACTGCTGGCCGCCAACCGGCACGCCTGGCGCGGCACCGTCGTCGCGGTGTTCCAGCCCGCCGAGGAGATCGGCGGGGCCCCGGCCATGATCGATGACGGCTTCCTGGAGCGGTTCCCGCGCGCCGAGGTCTGCCTGGGCCAGCATGTGGGGCCCGTCCCCGTGGGTTTCGTCGCCACCCGGCCCGGTCCGGTGATGGCCGCGTCCGACAGTGTGCGGGTGCGGCTGTTCGGACAGGGCGGGCACGGGTCGACGCCCGAGGCGACCGTGGATCCCGTCGTGATGGCCGCCGCGGTCGTGATGCGGCTGCAGACGGTGGTCTCCCGCGAAGTCGGGGCGGCGCAGCAGGCGGTGGTGACCGTGGGCTCGATCCACAGCGGCACCAAGGAGAACATCATCCCGGACACCGCCGACCTCAGGATCAACATCCGCAGTACGACTCCCGCCGTACGGGAACGGGTCCTGGAGGCCGTCAAGCGGATCGTCCGCGCCGAGGCCGCCGCCTCCGGCGCCCCGAAGGAACCCGAGATCACGGACTTCAACGGCTTCCCGGTGACCGTCAACGACCACGAGGCCACCGCCACCGTCCAGGCCGCGCTCACCCAGGTGCTGGGGGAGGGGCACGTCTTCACCCTGCCCCAGACACTCACCGGCAGCGAGGACTTCGGTGTCTTCGGCACCGCGCTCCAAGTGCCCTCGGTCTTCTGGCACTTCGGCGGCGCCGACCCTGCCGCGTTCAAGGGCATCGACCCCGACTCGCTGCTGGAGAACGGAATCCCCGCCGAGATCCCCGGCAATCACTCGTCCCTGTTCGCACCGGTCATCGACCCGACCGTCGAAATCGGTGTGACATCGCTGCTGGCGGCCGCCGCGCAGTGGCTGAAGGCCGGCGCCGACACCACCCGATAGCCGCTGCGCACGACGGAACGACGGAGGAGAGAACCATGAAGCAAGCCCCCGAACTGATCTTCGTCGGTGGTCCGGTCCTCACCATGGACCCCGAACACCGCCGGGCCGAGGCCCTCGCCGCACGGGCCGGCGTGATCACCGCCGTCGGCGGCAGGGACGAGGTGCTGGCCCTGCGCGGGCCCGGCACCCGGGTCGTGGACCTGGCGGGGCAGGCGCTCCTGCCGGGATTCGTCGAGGCCCACGGCCACCCGACGACGATGGCCCTGGCCATCGCGCCGCCCGCGGTGGACGTGCGCCCGTTCACCGTGCCGACCGGTGAGGCCGTCCACGCCCGGATTCGGGAGGCCGTGGCCGCGGCGCCCGGCGAGCCCGTGGCCGTGTACGGGATCGATCTGCTGCTCCAGCGCGACCTTCCGCTCCCCACGCGGGAGTTGCTCGACGAACTGTGCCCGGACGCCCCGCTCGTGGTGTTCACCGCCAGCGGCCACGCCGCGTACGCCAACACCGCCGCCCTGCGCGCCGCGCGGATCACCCGGGACACCCCCGACCCGGCCGGGGCCCGCTTCGTCCGCGACGCCGCCGGCGAACCCACCGGCGAGGCCCAGGAGGGCGCCGCCGTCGAGGCGTTCATGCGGGTCGTGGCGGGCGACCGGCTCCAGCCGGCGAAGCTCGCCGCCGCGCTGGAATGGTCGTACGCCGAGCACGCCCGGGTCGGCATCACCACCGCCGCCGACCTGGCGACCGAGCCGGGCCTGCTCGCCGCTCTGCGGGCCGCCGCCGAACACCCCCGGGCGGCCCTGCGCGTCCGCTCGTACCTCATCGGCACCCCCGAACTGGCCGCCGACCCCGAACGGCGTTTTCCCGGACACGCCCCGGCCGCCGAGCTGTTCGGCATCTCCGGCATGAAGCTGTGGGCCGAGGGCACCGCATGGCAGGGCACCATCGCCACCAGCTTCCCGTTCCAGGACAACGAAGCCACCCGCCGCATCGGCCTGGACCCCTGCGCCCACGCACCCATGAACTACAGCCCCGATCAACTCGCCGAGCTGGCCTCCGCGTTCACCGCCCAGGGCTACCCGATGGCCTGCCACGTCCACGGCGACGTCACCTTCGACGCCGTGCTCGACGCGTACGCCCAGGCCGGCGCCGACGACCCGGAGCGGCTGCGGGCCATGCGGCCGCGCATGGAGCACTGCGGCGCGGTCACCCCCGACCAGTACCGCCGTGCCGCCGCCATGGGCGCCACCGTCAGCCTCTTCATGGACCACATCCGCTGGTGGGGCGACGTCCTCGCGGACGATCTGTTCACTCCCCGGGTCGCCGAGCGGTGGATGGCCGTGCGCTCGGCCTGGGACGCCGGACACCGCGTCTCCCTGCACAACGACGGCATGTGCTCACCCACCGACCCGCTCGCCTCCGTCGCCACCGCCCTCACCCGCCGCACCCCGGCCAGCGGCCGCGTCCACGGCACCACCGAGCGCCTGACCATCGACGAGGCGCTGCGCGCGGTGACCACCAACCCGGCGTGGCAACTGCACCTGGAGGACGAGATCGGCATGCTGCGCCCCGGGATGCGGGCCGACCTGGCGGTCCTGACCCAGGACCCGTACGCCGTACCCGCCGAGCGCCACGAACGGTTCCAGGAGGAGGTCGCCGTCTCGGCCACCTACCTCGGCGGCCGCCCCACCTGGACGGCGTGAACGAGGTGGCGTACGGGTGAGAGCGGACCGGCTGCCCGGTACGTGGGGGCAGCCGGTCCGATCACTTCCGGTCGATCTCGCTCTGGACGATCGACACCCGGGCCCCCGGCCGGATTCCCCACTTCTCCATCGCCCCGGCCTCCGCCTCGATCACATGTCGGGCCCGCAACCGGGGCATGCCCAGCCGGCCGGGCTTCATCGTGTGGACCGCCACGACCCTGAACTTCCGGTCCAGATACGCCACATCGATGGTGAACCGCATCCGGAAACTGTGCACACTCCCGCACGGGGTGATCAGCAGGGCGCCGTCGATCCCGTCCTGCCCGAGCAGCCCGCGACTCCGGGCCCGGTACGAGGCCGCGATCCGCAGCGGTATCTCCTCCTCCTGCCCTCCCTGTGCGTCGGTGACCGTCAACGTGCCCTTGCCATTGCGCCATTGAGCCATGGCCATGAAGGTAGCGCCAGGCGACGGCCGCTGGGTCCGGAACGGCACGCAGTGGGCCCCAGGACCCATGACCCGTGCCCGGCACCGGCTTAGGGTCGGCTCCGTGGACGCCATGCTGACAGTGCTCGCCGCACTCTGGGGCGCAGCGGCCGGACTGCTGGTCCCGCGCGCCGCCTACCGGTTCTCCGTCGAACCGGAGGACCCCTGGCGCGACGCCTGCCCCGAGGGCCACGCCCTGACCGGGGCCGCCCGCGGCTGGCTCGGCTCCACCCGGTGCGCGCAGTGCGCGGCGGTGCCGGCACCCACCGCCCCGGCACCCACCACCCAGGGCGACGGGCCGGGAGACCGGATCGACGCGACGGACGGCTCGCCGCGCGCAACGCGTTACGCCCCCGGCGTCCTCGTCCCCGTCGTCACCGCACTCTCCTGCGCCGTCCTCGCGGCGGCCACCGGGCTCCGCCCCGAACTGGCCGTCTGGCTGCTGCTGGCACCCGTCGCCGTACTGCTGGCGACCATCGACCGCCGCGTCCACCGGCTGCCCGACCGGCTGACACTGCCCGCCGCCGGGGCCGTCGCCGTACTCCTCGGCGCCGCCGCGCTGCTCCCCGAACACGCCGGGTCCTGGCTGTCCGCCCTGCTCGGCGGAGCCGCCCTCGGCGGCTTCTACTTCCTGCTCTTCCTCATCAACCCGAACGGAATGGGCTTCGGGGACGTCAAGCTCGCGCTGTCGCTGGGCATGGCCCTCGGCTGGTACGGCTGGGCCGTGGTGTTCGCCGGAGGCTTCGCCGGATTCCTGCTCGGTGCGGTGTACGGGTTCGGGCTGATGATCCTGAAGCGGGCCGGGCGCAAGACCGGCATCCCGTTCGGCCCGTTCATGATCACGGGCGCGCTGCTGGGCATGCTGCTCGGCGCGCTCGCCGCCTGACCCCGCCGTACCCCCGGCCACGCCCAGAAGAGCGTGGCCGGGACAGTCATTCCCCGCAACCGGACGTCAACTCGTCACACGATCTGGATGGCGACGACCTTCGGCGGATGGTTCGGGAAGGTGATGTCGTGCCAGCGTTCGATCTTCACCGAGTCACCGTTGGCGTCGTAGTAGATCAGGTCGTTGTTGCCCGTGGAGATCCGGTCGACCCACCACCCGCCGAAGTCGGTCTTCCCGCCGTTCGCGTAGCAGTCGACGCTGTCACGGCCCTCGAAGTGCGACCAGATCTTCAGGAAGTTCTCCCCACCGACACATTGGACGTGGTCGATGGCGAAGGCATCACCACTCGGCATGCTGATGGTGAGCGCGGCAGTCGTGGCGAGCGCCACGGCCACCGAACGCGCGGCCCTCTTGGTTTTCGAGATCACGTATTCCCCTTCACACGAAGGCCGGCGCACCGGCCGGCCCTGTCGGCGATGTTGCGTCATGACGGAACGGTGCTTCGTCGAGCCGACAACGGGACACGACCCGCCAGGCAGCCCCGAGACCCCGTCGGGCAGCTCGAACGATGCTGTCGCCACGCTATAGACGAAAAGAGGCAATACCGTCCGCAGTCAGGGAAAACACATCAAATAGGTGATAACCCGAGGTGAGGCCGTGGCGTGCGGTCGAGCAGGCAACGGCCCGGACCCCCGCCGGGCAGGCCCTAATGCGGTCGCGCCGCTCGGCACCCGGCTGACACCATTCCCGTATGTCCGGAGCATCCGAAGAAGCGGCCGCCGAAGCGGAACGCGCACGATTCGAAGCCCTCGTCCTGGAGGCGGCCACCGCCTCCGTCGACGGCTGGGACTTCTCCTGGCTCGACGGCCGGGCCACCGAGCAGCGCCCCTCCTGGGGCTATGCCCGTGCCATGGCGGACCGTATGGGACGGGCCGGGGCCGCGCTCGACATCCAGACCGGCGGCGGCGAGGTCCTCGCCTCCGTACCGAAGCTGCCGCCGCTCGCCGTCGCCACCGAGTCCTGGCCGCCGAACATCGCCCGTGCCACCGCGCTCCTGCACCCGCTCGGCGCGGCCGTGGTCGCCGATCCGGACGAGCCGCCGCTGCCGTTCGGCGACAACGCCTTCGACCTGGTGGTCAGTCGGCATCCGGTGACGACCTGGTGGGCGGAGATCGCGCGGGTGCTCGCCCCCGGCGGCACGTACTTCTCGCAACAGGTCGGCCCGGCCAGCGTCTTCGAGCTCGTCGAGTACTTCCTCGGCCCGCAGCCCCCGGCGGTGCGCGGCTCCCGCGACCCCGAACAGGCGCGGGCGGCGGCCGAGGCGGTGGGCCTGGACGTCGTCGATCTGCGGGCGGAGACCCTGCGCACCGAGTTCTTCGACATCGGCGCCGTCGTCTACTTCCTGCGCAAGGTGATCTGGATGGTGCCGGGCTTCACCGTGGAGGAGTACCGGCCGCGACTGGCCGAGCTGCACCACCTGATCGAGACCGAGGGGCCGTTCGTCGCCCACACCACCCGATTCCTGATCGAGGCCCGCAAACCGGATGCCCGGCCCTGAGAGGCTGTCGGGTGACCTCGGGCCGGGCGGCCACGCCCTGGCACGCACGCTTCCCGCGTTGTCGTCGGTCGACGACGCTCCGCGTCGCCTCCCTCCTCCGCCTTGGAATCGCACGCACCGGACCGCGTCCGCTTTTCCGATCCGAGGTCACCCGACAGCCTCTGAGTCGCACCCGCCGCTCACGGCCGGAGGATGCGACCCTGGACAGTGAACTCCTGGGGAAGGATTTGGCCATGAGGGTGGGGAACGAAGAGGAAACGCCGCGGGTCCCGCGGCAGGGGAGGGCCGACTGGCTCAGGGGCGCGCGGATCATCGGAGTGCTCGGTGTCTTCTACCGCCCGGAGGGACGGCTGGGGGAGCCGGAGGCCGTCGAATTCCTGCTGGCCGACGGCCAGTCGCTGCTTCTGACCTGCGCCTCCGACGGGACCCTGCGGGTCGGGTCCGGTGCCTGGCCGCGGCTGCCCGGCTGGTGCGTACCGTCGGGGCAGTGGGAGTTCGCCACCGTGTCGAGCCTGCCGCAGCCGCCCGACGGCGGCTGGACGGTCACCCGCACCGAGGAACGCGGGGACGAGAACGGCCAGGTGTGCGAGGCCGTCATCCGCTGCGAGGGCGGCAGCTTCGTGGTCATCGGCGGGGACACCGTGGCGATCCGCTTCACCCGGGGCCACCGGGGCGCACCGGCGACCACCTGAGCGCCGCCCGCGGCCACCGTCACGTCCCCCTGCGCATGCCCTACGCGTGCGCCCCCACCGTCACCTTGCCCACCGTCAGCTCCGCGTTCCCCTCCAGCACCTCACCGACCCGTGCCACCTCCGCCTCCAGCTCCCGCAGCTGCCCGGCGGTCAGGGGGGCCAGCGGCTCCACGGTGACGGCGATCCGACGGCCCGAACGCCGCTGGTGCCACACCCCGGCGGCCGTGCCGTCGACCAGCAGCACCGGGAAGTTCCCCGCCTGGCCGCCCGCCAGCGCCCGCGTGTACGCCGCACCGGGGAAGAGTTGCTCGCGCGGCTGGGACGCGACGAGGAAGGCGTCGAAGTAGGGGAGCAGCCGCACCCCGTGGACCGGCTCCGCCGGGAAGCCGGTGTCGCCCGCCACCACCCAGGCCGGCCCGCCCTCGTACGTCACCTGCTCGATCTCCCCGCGCGCGGCCGTCCCCGCGAACAGCTCCGCCGACCAGGCGGGAGACAGCGCCAGCCACTTCGCGAAGTGCGCGGGCGTGGCGGGTCCGTACGCGTGCAGATAGCGGCGTACGAGACCGGCGAGGGCCTCGGGTCCGTCGAGCGGTACGACGCCGGGGCGGGTGTAGGTGACCTTGCGGCCGCGATCCGGTGCGAAGCACAGCACGCCGCGGTGGCCCGCCAGATGCATCACCTGCCGCCAGCGCGGCCACATCCCCTGGAACGCGGGCATCACCAGGTCCCCCGCCCACGCCCCGGCCCGCTCCACCACCGCCTCGGAGAGCTCGTCGACGGTCAGCTCGGCCCCGGCCAGCGCCTCCTCGATCGCGGCGAGCACCGCCTCGACCTGCTCCGGTGTCATCCGGGCGTCCTTGGCGAACGGGTTGCGCCCGTCCGGCAGCGCGGACAACGCGCCGGTCCACAGGGGAAGTTCGGACATCGGCAGCAGATGGACGGTGCCGCGCGGCCCGAAGGTCTTGACCAGGGTGCGGTCCTTCCACAGCGCGTCGCGCACCCCGGCACGGGTCAGGCCCGTCGTCCGCAGCCCGATGGAGAGCTCGGCGGCCGAGAGCACCTGGGCGTGCGCGGCCGGCAGCGTTCCGACCACGTCGGCGGGGCCGAGGCGACCGGGGGCGGTGAGCCCCTGGCGCGCCATCCGGCGGGCGTTCGCGGCGGTCCAGGTCACGGATGCGGTTCGGGTCGTCATGACAGGGAAGCTAGCCGCCCTTCAGGACAGTTCCTGTCCTGTATCGCCCGCCCGAAGGTGTTCGACGACGACCCGGACGCCAGCCGGACGATGTGCGCACAACGGAGTCCGGTGAATTCGGAGAGTGATTGTGGAGTGGCGTGGCGCGCAGCATCACTTACGAAGGGTTATGGTGGAAACCCCCCCTCGGGCCGGTCCGTATCCCCCCCACGGACCGGCCCGTTTTTTGTCGGCCCGCGACGCAGGCCGCGTACCGGCCTCGCGGAACCGCCCGCCGTCAGCCCCGTCCGGCCCAGATGTTGGTGCCCTCGGTGTCCACGGCGAAGGTGTCGATCTCCTTCAACTCATCGGCGGACAGCGGCTGTCCGCCGAGCGCCGCGACGTTCTCCTCCAGCTGCTTCACGCTCGACGCGCCGATCAGGGCGGACGTCATACGGCTGTCGCGCAGCACCCAGCAGAGCGCCAGCTGGGCGAGCGACTGGCCGCGCCGGCGGGCGATGTCGTTCAGCCCGTTCAGCCGGCGGACCACCTCGTCCGAGAGCAGACCGGGATCCAGGGACTTGCCCTGGGTGGCGCGGGACCCCTCCGGGATGCCCGCCAGGTACTTGCCGGTGAGCAGGCCCTGGGCGAGCGGCACGAAGGAGATGCAGCCCATGCCGGCCGTCTCCAGGGTGTCGAGCAGGTCGTCGTCCTCGATCCAGCGGTTGATCATCGAGTAGGACGGCTGGTGGATCAGCGCCGGTACGCCCATCTCCTTGAGCAGCCCGGCCGCCTCGGCGGTCTGCTCCGCGTTGTACGAGGACACACCCACGTACAGCGCCTTGCCCTGCTGGACGGCGGAGGCCAGTGCCCCCATCGTCTCCTCCAGCGGGGTCTCCGGGTCGAAGCGGTGGGAGTAGAAGATGTCGACGTAATCCAGCCCCATCCGGTTCAGCGAGGCGTCGAGCGACGACAGCAGGTACTTGCGGGAACCCCATTCGCCGTACGGGCCGGGGTGCATCTCGTAGCCGGCCTTGGTGGAGATGATCAGCTCGTCCCGGTACGGGGCGAAGTCCTGGCGGAACAGCTTGCCGAAGTTGAGCTCGGCGGAGCCGGGCGGCGGCCCGTAGTTGTTGGCAAGATCGAAGTGGGTCACACCGAGGTCGAAGGCACGGCGCAGGATCGCCCGCTGGGAGTCCAGCGTGCGGTCGTCGCCGAAGTTGTGCCAGAGGCCGAGGGAGACGGCGGGAAGCTTGAGACCGCTGCGGCCGGTGCGGCGGTACTCCATCGAGTCGTAGCGCGATCCGGCGGCCTGGTAGTAGAGAGGAGAATCAGTCACGTTTCTCTCCTTATCACGGACTTGTGACAGGCCGGGTTGGGCCGGTGCGCCACCTGCGCAGTAATGTGGCGGCTTCGGGGACTGCCACGGCACGGCGGGGCGATGGACTCTGTGGACCGGTGCGGCGATCCCCAGGGGGACGACCCCGGACCCCGGGCCAGGGGGCGGGCGGGCCCGCACGGAACCGAGAGGTGAACTCAGTGAACTTGCGCGACCTGGTGTACGGGCTCTACGCGCGCCGGGTGGAGGCCCGCCTCGACCACACCCAGGTGCCCAAGCACATCGGTGTCATCCTCGACGGCAACCGGCGCTGGGCGAAGGCGTCCGGAGGCACGGCCGCGCAGGGGCACCAGGCCGGCGCGGACAAGATCAAGGAACTTCTCGGCTGGTGCAGCGAGACGGATGTGGAAGTCGTCACGCTCTGGCTGCTCTCCACGGACAACTTCGACCGCCCCGAGTCCGAGCTGACGCCGCTCCTCGGGATCATCGAGAACACCGTGCGCGACCTCGCGTCGGACGGCCGCTGGCGGGTCCACCACGTCGGCACGCTCGACCTGCTGCCCGCGCACACCCAGACGGTGCTCAAGGAGGCCGAACAGGCCACGATCGGTGTCGACGGAATACTGGTCAATGTCGCCGTCGGCTACGGCGGGCGCCAGGAGATCGCCGACGCGGTCCGCTCGCTGCTGCTGGACCACTCCGCCAAGGGGACGTCGTTCGAGGACCTGGCGGAGATCGTCTCCACCGACCTGATCTCCGAGCACCTCTACACCCGGGGCCAGCCCGACCCGGACCTGGTCATCCGCACCAGCGGCGAGCAGCGGCTGTCCGGCTTCATGCTCTGGCAGACCGCGCACTCCGAGTACTACTTCTGCGAGGTCTTCTGGCCGGCCTTCCGCAAGGTCGACTTCCTCCGCGCGCTGCGTGACTACGCCGCCCGGGGCCGCCGCTACGGCGGCTGACCCTCCGCGGACTCCCCGGCTCCCGTCCGCCGCCTCCAGCCCGTCCGGCGATCATTCCCGGCCCGTCCGGCGCTTGAGGACGGAACCGTCCGGATGGTGAGCCCCGACCCCACGTGTCCGGGGCACAACTCCCAGCTCACCCCGCCCGCCCCGGGCGGCATGGCTTCGCGTGTTCGAGGGAATACCCCTGACAGGTCGACGTCCGGTCACAAACCAGGCGGACGTCGTGTCCAAGTGAGCGGCATGGAGTCCGCTCGCCCGGGAGGCCCTTTGCACACGAAGGACCGTACGAACAACGCGGCCGACGCGGAGGGCCGGTACCCGGCCCGCGCATCGGGGCCCAAGCCCGGTCCGTCCTCTCCCATTGGGATGCTCCGCGACGCCGTCGCACCCCAACCTCGTCCGAGGGGGTACGTCCTTCCGTGGTGACCAGCACAAAGCGCCGCATGTCCGACAGGCGCACCTATGTTCTCGACACCAGCGTCCTGCTGGCCGATCCGAACGCCATGGCCCGGTTCGACGAGCACGAAGTCGTGCTCCCGATCGTCGTGGTCACGGAACTGGAGGCCAAACGGCACCACCCGGAGCTCGGCTACTTCGCCCGGCAGGCCCTGCGCCTGCTGGACGACTTCCGGGTCCGGTACGGCCGGCTCGACGCCCCGATCCCGCTCGGGGATCTGGGCGGGACGCTGCGCGTCGAACTCAACCATTCCGACCCCGGCGTACTGCCAGCCGGCTACCGGTTGGGGGACAACGACTCACGGATCCTCGCGGTCGCGCGCAACCTCCAGGCCGAGGGGTACGACGTCACGGTCGTCTCCAAGGACCTGCCCCTGCGCATCAAGGCGTCCTCGGTCGGCCTCCTCGCGGAGGAGTACCGCGCCGAACTCGCCATCACCGACTCCGGCTGGACGGGTATGTCGGAGCTCTCCCTCGCCGGTGAGCAGGTGGATCTGCTCTACGGGGAGGAGACGCTCTACGTACCCGAAGCCGCCGAACTGCCCGTGCACACCGGACTGGTCCTCCAGTCCGAGCGCGGCAAGGCGCTCGGCCGGGTTACCGCCGAGGGCAATGTGCGCCTGGTGCGCGGCGACCGGGAGGCCTTCGGCATCCACGGACGCAGCGCCGAACAGCGCATCGCCCTCGATCTCCTCCTCGACCAGGAGGTCGGCATCGTGTCGCTGGGCGGCCGGGCCGGCACCGGCAAGTCGGCGCTGGCGCTCTGCGCCGGGCTCGAAGCCGTCCTGGAGCGCAGGCAGCACCAGAAGGTGATGGTCTTCCGCCCGCTGTACGCGGTCGGCGGGCAGGAGCTGGGCTATCTCCCCGGCACCGAGGCCGAGAAGATGAGCCCCTGGGCGCAGGCCGTCTTCGACACGCTCTCGGCGGTCGCCGGGCGCGAGATCATCGAGGAGGTGCTGGGGCGCGGGATGCTGGAGATCCTGCCGCTCACTCACATCCGGGGCCGCTCGCTCCACGACTCCTTCGTGATCGTCGACGAGGCGCAGTCGCTCGAACGGAACGTACTGCTGACCGTGTTGTCCCGGATCGGGGCGAATTCCCGGGTGGTGCTCACGCATGACGTGGCCCAGCGGGACAACCTCAGGGTCGGCCGGTACGACGGAGTCGTCGCCGTGGTCGAGAAACTGAAGGGCCATCCGCTCTTCGCGCATGTCACCCTCAGCCGCTCCGAGCGCTCGCAGATCGCCGCACTGGTGACCGAAATGCTGGAGGAAGGCCAGATCTGATACGGGATACGACAGTTGGTGCCGCCCGGCGAGCGAAGCAGCTTAGCCGGGCGCATCGTGCTGCGGCGCCATTTCCGAAAATCACTTGCTCCAAACGAGGTGTGAGCTTTCACACGCAACAGAGAATTGCTTCCCGGCGTGACGTTCCGGCAGAGTCTTGCTTCCGTCAGGCCCCGCATACGGCACACCCGCACCTCCAGAGGTGCCACGCACCACACAACTCAACAATCGCCGTCCGTATGCCGCCCGCGAGCACCACGCGGCGCTCCCTCCGGGGAGTCGCCCACCGGGTCCGTGCCTCCCGTGACCCAAGCAGTAGGGAGGCCAGCGCCAGGGGCACGATTGCGTCCGCGAGGTCACCTAAGCGGGCGATGCTGGAAGGACACCGTGTGAGCCGGATCTCGGTCCGGGGGTTCGCCGTGGCATCCGCCACCGCCGTAACCACCGTTGGCGCCGTCGTTGGCGTTGCCTCGGGCAGCACCCCTGCTGTCGACGACAACAACTTCGAGGCGACCGCAGCCGACACCACGCTGCTCGCAGACATCCCCGCGGGCCAGCAGGCCCAGGTGCAGACCGCCTCGCTGACCCAGCAGGCCGATGCCCAGGCTTCCGCCGCCGACGCGGCGGCGAAGAAGTCCGTGGAGGAAGCGGCCCGCATCCAGGCCGCCAAGGACGCCAAGTCGAAGAAGGCGGCGGCCGAGGACAAGCTGGAGCAGGAGCGCAAGGAGAAGAAGGAAAAGGATGCGGCCGAGCGCGCCAGCCGCTCCTCGGTCCGCAGCGCTTCCGCGTTCGCCCAGCAGGGCTCGTACACCGTGGCCGAGATCCAGGCGATGGCGCGTCAGATGGTGCCCGCCGACCAGTTCCAGTGCTTCAGCAACATCGTGAACGTCGAGTCGAGCTGGAACTACCGGGCGGTCAACCAGAGTTCCGGTGCCTACGGCCTCGTCCAGGCGCTGCCCGGCTCGAAGATGTCGACCGCCGGCGCCGACTGGCAGACCAACCCGGCCACCCAGATCAAGTGGGGCCTCAGCTACATGAACAGCGGCCGCTACGGAAGCCCGTGCGGTGCCTGGGCCTTCTGGCAGGCCAACCACTGGTACTAGAACCTCCCGAGGTTCCGGTCTCAACCGCGCAGAGCCCCTTGCCGTCCTACGGTGAGGGGCTTCGCGCGTGTACGGTCGGCTCGGCGGGGGAGCGGTGGGGAGAGAAGACGGGGGAAGAGGAACGATCATGTCGAAACTTCCGGGGTGGCTCGGCCGGCTGGGTGCCGAACTGACCGAACTGGGCGATCGGCTGGAGCAGCGCAGGGCCGAGGCCGCGGGGGACGCGTCCGCGCGGACCGAACTGCCGGTGCCCGTCTCCGCCGTTCCCGCTTCCGCCGAGCCCGCCGGAGCCGCGCCGTCCGGAGACGTGCCGTCCGCGGCCGTGCCGCACGAGGAGGCCCGGCGCGATGCCGTGGCCGACCATGTGCCGCCGCCGCCCTCGTACGCCCCTTCCGTCGCCGCCCGGCCCGATCCGGTCGCGGCGATCCCCTGGGGGATGCGGGTCGCGGCCGAGGCGGGCTGGCGGCTGCTCGTCCTGGCGGGCACCCTCTGGGTGCTGATGCGGGTCATCAGCACCGTGCAGCTGGTGGTCCTGGCCTTCGTCGCCGCGCTGCTCGTCACCGCGATGCTGCAGCCGACCGTTGCCCGGCTGAGGCGCTACGGGCTGCCGCGCGGCCTGGCCACCGCCGTCACGGCGATCCTGGGCTTCGTCATCATGGGCCTGGTCGGCTGGTTCGTGGTCTGGCAGGTCATGGACAACCTCGACACCCTCTCCGACAAGGTGCGGGACGGTATCGACGAGTTGAAGCACTGGCTGCTCGACAGCCCCTTCCATGTCACCGAGCAGCAGATCAACGATGTCGCGAAGAACCTCAGCGACACCATCGGCACCAACACCGAGCAGATCACCTCCGCCGGACTCCAGGGCGTCACCGTGATGGCGGAGGTCCTCACCGGGATACTGCTGGCGATGTTCTCGACGCTCTTCCTGCTGTACGACGGGAGGCGCATCTGGCACTGGGTGCTGAAGCTGGTACCGGCTCAGGCGCGGCCGGGTGTCGCGGGCGCCGGGCCGCGCGCCTGGCGGACGCTGACCGCCTATGTGCGGGGCACCGTCATAGTGGCGCTGATCGACGCGATCTTCATCGGGCTCGGGATCTTCTTCCTCGATGTGCCGATGGCGGTGCCGCTGGCCGTCTTCATCTTCCTCTTCGCCTTCATCCCGCTGGTCGGCGCCGTGATCTCCGGGGCGCTGGCGGTGGTCGTCGCGCTGGTCACCGAGGGCGTGTTCACCGCCCTGATGGTGCTGGCGGTGGTGCTCGCCGTGCAGCAGATCGAGGGCCATGTGCTGCAGCCGTTCATCCTGGGACGCGCGGTGCGGGTGCATCCGCTCGCCGTCGTCCTCTCGGTCGCCGCGGGCGGCATGATCGCCGGCATCGGCGGCGCGGTCGTTGCGGTGCCGCTGGTCGCGGTCACCAACACGGTGGTCGGCTATCTACGGGCGTACGGGCAGGAGCAGGCGCTGCGGTACGCACCGTCCCCGCGCGGGGCGACCGCGGTCGATGTCGCTCCGACACCCGCGCCGGGATCGCCGCCCGAGGACATCGACTACGGCGACGGCGGCGGCACGAAGAACGGGCCCGGCAAGTAGGTCCACGGGCGGCAGACGGAAGAGAGAAGGGCCCCGGGGACGGTCGGTCGTCCCTGGGGCCCTTCTCGTACAAGGGGTACTGCTGGTCCTACTCGGCGAGCACGGCCTCGGCATCGAGGGTCACGCCGACCGCCTGGATCACCGAGGCGATCTTGACGGCTTCCTGAATGGTCTCACGGTCCACGCCGGCCTTGCGCAGCACCTGCTCGTGGGAGTCCAGACACTGGCCGCAGCCGTTGATCGCGGAGACGGCGAGCGACCACAGCTCGAAGTCGATCTTCTCCACGCCGGGCTTGCCGATGACGTTCATCCGCAGACCCGCCCGGAGCGTCCCGTACTCGGGGTCCGACAGCAGGTGCCGGGTCCGGTAGAAGACGTTGTTCATCGCCATGATGGCGGCGGCCGACTTCGCGGCGGTGTACGCCTCCGCGGAGAGGTTGGCCTTCGCCTCCGGCTCCAGCTCGCGCAGCACCTTCGGCGAGCGCGAGGCGATCGCGCAGGCGAGGACGGTGCCCCAGAGCTGCTGCTGCGGCAGCTCGCTGTTCCCGATGACCGAACCGAGGTTCAGCTTCAGGTCCTTGGCGAAGTCCGGAACGGCGGCCTTCAGTTCGTCGAGTGCCATGTTGCTGTCAGCTCACTCGCCCGAGAGGAGGGCGACCGGGTCGAGGGTGCTCTCGCCCTTGGTCCAGTTGCACGGGCACAGCTCGTCGGTCTGCAGGGCGTCCAGGACCCGCAGGACCTCCTTGGGGTTACGGCCCACGGAACCGGCGGTCACCATCGTGAACTGGATCTCGTTGTTCTGGTCGACGATGAAGACGGCGCGCTGGGCGAAGCCGTCCTCGCCCTCGATGCCGAGGTCACGCATGAGCTCGTGCTTCGAGTCGGCCAGCATCGGGAAGGGCAGGTCGGTCAGGTCCGGGTGGTCCTTGCGCCAGGCGTGGTGCACGAACTCGGAGTCACCGGAGAAGCCGAGGATCTGGGCGTCACGGTCGGCGAACTCTTCGTTCAGCTTGCCGAAGGCGGCGATCTCGGTGGGGCACACGAAGGTGAAGTCCTTCGGCCACGCGAAGACCACTTTCCAACCCTCATACGTCTTGTGGGTGATGGTCTCGAACTCCTTGCCCTTCTCCAGGGAGACGCAAGCAGTCAGTTCGAACTCGGGGAACTTGTCACCGACGGTCAGCATGATTCTGGGCACTCCTGTGTTGCTTGGGGTTGGACCTGAGCACAATCCCACATGCCCCATTGATCACGGAAATCGGTCACGCCGCACGGATTGATCGAGGCGGGCGATCAGTGTTAAGCGTGGGATACTCAATGCAGCGGCCCGCTCTGAGACCCCTCCCCAGGATGAACAGAGCGGGCCGCATTTTGCGGTCCCGCCGGGGTGGGTCATGGTGGGGCGGATTGCGTTCATTACGGTTTCCGGGGCCCTACTGTCCGGTTGGGCCCCGCTGCAAGATCACCCTTTTGGCCGTGTTTGGGTTTGAGGCACATGCCCACCGCGCCCCGAGGTGTTGTGCGTAAGAGCCGTCTGAAGTCGTTGCCCACTGCTGCCCGGGTCGGGTATGTGGCCCTTTTCTCCGCAGTGCCTATCGCATTCGCTGGCGGCATGATCGACAGACATGCGGGAGACGAGCCGGGAATCACCCGGACCGACCGCCCGCCGGTGAACGACTTCCAGGACGACGGCTAGACGATCTTCCACTTTCCCTCGTATTTAAGGGGGGCTTGAGGGTTGGACGGAGTCCACCTTGGCACAGAGTGCATTGATCACGGAAATAGCTACACTCGGCCGTGATGATCGGAGGTGCCTATCAGTGGTGCAGAGCAATCAGGGCAGTAGGCCCAAACAGCCCAGCCTGTCGCAGCTGCGCGCCTTCGTGGCCGTCGCCGAGTATCTGCACTTCCGGGACGCGGCGGCAGCAATCGGGATGAGTCAGCCGGCGCTCTCCGGAGCGGTGTCGGCGCTGGAGGAGGCGCTGGGTGTCCAGCTCATCGAGCGTACGACGCGCAAGGTGCTGCTGTCGCCGGCCGGGGAGCGGCTCGCGGTGCGGGCCCGCGCGGTGCTGGAGGCCGTCGGCGAGCTGATGGAGGAGGCCGAGGCGGTCCGGGCGCCGTTCACCGGAGTGCTCAGGCTCGGTGTGATCCCGACCGTGGCCCCGTATCTGCTGCCGACCGTGCTGCGGCTGGTCCACGAGCGCTACCCCGAGCTCGACCTCCAGGTGCACGAGGAGCAGACCTCCTCGCTGCTGGAGGGGCTGGCCGCGGGAAGGCTCGATCTGCTGCTGCTCGCCGTGCCGCTCGGGGTGCCTGGGGTGACCGAACTCCCGCTCTTCGACGAGGACTTCGTGCTGGTGATGGAGAAGGACCACTGGCTGGGCGGGCGTGCCGACATTCCGCGCGAGGCGCTGCGTGAGCTGCCGCTGCTGCTGCTCGACGAGGGGCACTGCCTGCGCGATCAGGCCCTGGACATCTGCCGGGAGGCGGGGCGCACGGAAGGGGCGCCGGTCACCACGACCGCGGCCGGGCTCTCCACGCTGGTCCAGCTGGTCGCCGGCGGGCTCGGTGTGACGTTGCTGCCGCGGACCGCGGTGACGGTCGAGACCGGCCGCAACGAAGCGCTGGCCACCGGGTACTTCGCGGAGCCGGCGCCGTCGAGGCGGGTGGCGCTGGGGATGCGGACGGGGGCGGCGCGGCACGAGGAGTTCGAGGAGCTCGCGGCGGCACTGCGGGAGGCGATGGCGGCGCTGCCGGTCCGGGTGGCGACCGGCACGCGGAGCGACTGAAGGGGTGCGGTCCCGAGGGACCGCACCCCTTGCTCCGCCCGCTCCGTCACTCGGTGCGCAGGCCGTCCGGGCGCATCATGCGCCACAGCGGCGGCAGCGACACCAGCGTGACCACCAGGATCAGCGCCGCGCCCGCGCCGGTCATCGGCAGGAACAGCCACCAGTCGGTGACCTCCTTGTCGAGCATGGCGATCAGGGTCGCGCCCAGGCCGAGTCCGCCCGCCACGGCGACGGCCAGCCCGATGACCACGGGCACGGCGGTCTGCCAGAGCACCGACCAGCCGAGCGTGGACCGCCGGGTGCCGAAGGCGACCAGCACCGAGAGCAGGCGCTTGCGTTCGCGCAGCTGCTCCAGCTGGGAGACCAGCATCGCGGCAGCGATCAGCAGCAGCGTCAGGGTCGCGCCGACCTGGAGGCCGCGCTGCACACTGGCGTACTTCTCGTCACGGGCCACCGACTTGAGGGACGCGACCCGCATCGCGGGATCGATCCTGGCCGCGGTGTTCCTCACGTACTCCGCGACATCCTTGACGCTCTCGTCGACCCGGATCTGCGACTGGGTCGTGGCGCCCGGCAGGGTGCTCGGGTCGATCGCGCCGGTGGTGGCCATGATGCCCCAGGAGTCCTCGCCCAGCGGATCGTGGCGGGCCTCGACGGTCGGGGAGTCGGCGGGCAGGGTCCACCGCATCGCCTTGCCGCCGGGAGCGTCGCCGAGCGCGACCTCCTTGCCCTTGCGGGCCGTCTGGTCGACCCAGTCGGACAGTTCCTTGTCCTTCCTGGGGTGGACCACGAAGGTGTCGCCGTCCTCGCAGGAGTCGATCCGGGCCAGTTCGCGCAGGGTCCCGCAGTCGCCGACGATGAGACTGGTGGTGGGCTGGACGTCGTCCTCCTTGAACTTTCCGGGCCGGGTGACGTACGTCTCGACCTTGCCGATGACGGCTTCCACGCCCTTGGTGGCCTTGAACTGCTCGATGGTCCGGGCGGCCGCCTCCGGGCTGACCTTCTCGGAGTACGTGTAGAACTGGGCCCGCGACGGGTCCTGTCCGGTCATCCTGTTGAACTCGTCGCCCACCGCGGCGAACAGCATCTGCAGCGCCACCGCACCCGCGACCGCGACCGTGATGCCGCTGACCGCGCGGGAGGCCGCGCCGCTGCTCAGCTGGAGCCTGCGGGTGGCGAGCTGCCAGGGCACCGGGCCGCCGTTCATCCGGTTCACGCACGCCTCGACCAGCCAGGGCAGCAGCAGCGCGAGCCCGACCAGGACCAGCACGGCTCCGCCCGCGATCGGGTACGGATTGACCGGGGCGTACGGGCCGACCTTGCCGGTCATGCCGAGCACCGCCAGGCCCGCGACCGGCATCAGCAGCCGCCACCAGAACCGGCGCTTGCGGTTGCGGCCGTTGCGTACGACGCCGAGCGGCTCGATCACCACCGCGCGCATGGCGACCAGCGTGACCAGCACCGCCGTCACCGGAACGGCGACGACGACCAGCGCCGTCAGCCGGAGGT
This sequence comes from Streptomyces sp. NBC_00984, assembly GCF_045162475.1. Classification (NCBI taxonomy): domain Bacteria; kingdom Bacillati; phylum Actinomycetota; class Actinomycetes; order Kitasatosporales; family Streptomycetaceae; genus Streptomyces; species Streptomyces sp. NBC_00984. Next base: position 3,343,933 of record NZ_CP108734.1, on the reverse strand, counting down.
CGGGCACCAGGTCGGACGGGAAGACGCTGACGTTCCACATCTCGATGCGACCGACGGAGCGACGCCCCATCAGGAAGAGCACCACACCGGTCAGCAGGCCGAGGAGCGCCCCGAACACGGCCTCGCCGGCCGCGACCCGGCGGGTCATCCGGGTGTCCGTGCCGATCAGGCGCAGCGCGGCGAGCCGACGGTCGCGGCGGTCGCCGCCGAACCGCACCGCCGTCACGATGAAGATCGCGACCGGCACCAGCAGCACCACGCAGATCATGATGATCAGCACGATGAGGACCGGCGGCATCTCCTCGCCCTCGCCGGGATTGCCGTAACCGGTGATCCGGTGACCGCCGTTGGCGGGGGTCAGGGTGTCGCTGCCCGCGTAGTAGACCAGGTCTCCCGGCGAGACCAGGCCGGAGTCGGCGATCGTGCCGGTGATCCGGTACGGCAGCCGTTCCCTGAGGAGGCTGCCCTCGGAGGAGCCCAGCAGCTCCTTCAGCGCGGGGGAGACCACCATCTCGTCCGCGCCGGGGAAGCGTGCGACGCCCGGCGGGACGACCGGGCGCGTGCCGTCCGCGCGCATCAGCCAGCCCTCGACGGTGCGGCCGCGGTACTCGGTCTCCGCGTTGATCCGGAGCACCGAGGTGTCGGACTTCTTGGCCTGCGCGTCGGGCCCGCCGGGGACATCGCTCTCGGCGCGGGCCTGGCTGCGCGCGGAACGCTCCTGGAGCATATGCGGCGCGGAGGCGGCGGTCAGGAGCAGTGCCACACCGAGGCCGACGCCGACGGCGGTCAGTACGGTGCGGACCCAGCCCTCGCGCCCGCCGCCGGCGGCGAACCGGATGCCGAGGCCGAGGTCGCGGAGCCAGGCGGCGATGCCGGTGGGACCGGCGGGCCGGAGCGGGGCCGCGGCCGGTGCCTTCTTGTGGTCGAGCAGGGTCATACGGCGTGCTCCAGGTCGCGGCTCCGGCCGTCGCGCACGGTGACGTCGCGGTCGGAGTACGCGGCGACCCGCGCCTCGTGGGTCACCAGGACCACGGCGACGTTGGTGGACCGGGCTGCCTCGGTGAGCAGTTCCATGACCCGTTCGCCGTTGAGGGAGTCCAGGGCGCCGGTCGGCTCGTCCGCGAAGATCACCTTCGGGGAGGCGGCCAGCGCACGGGCCACGGCGACGCGCTGGCCCTGGCCGCCGGAGACCTCGCCGGGGCGCTTGGCGGTCACGTCGTCGACCTCCAGCCGCTCCATCCAGTGGCGGGCGGTGCGCTCGGCCTCCTTGCGCTTGGCGCCGGCCAGGCGGAGCGGCAGGGCGACGTTCTCCACGCAGGTCAGCTCCGGGACGAGCTGGCCGAACTGGAAGACGAAGCCGAACTCGGTGCGGCGCAGGGCGCTGCGCTCGGCGTCCGACATGGCGGAGAGCTCGCGGCCCGCGTAGGTGATCGTGCCCCGGTCGGGGGTGACGATTCCGGCGAGGCAGTGCAGCAGGGTCGACTTGCCGGAGCCGGAGGGGCCCATCACGGCGACGACCTCGCCGGGGTGGATGGAGAACGACGCGCCGTCGAGCGCGGGCGTCTGGCCGTACGTCTTGTGCAGGCGGTCGGCGCTGAGCAGGGAGCCGGCGGGGATCACGCGCCCACCTCCACGGCGAGGCGGTCGAGCCGGGCGGCGGTCAGTTCCAGCCAGCGCAGATCGGCTTCGAGGTGGAAGAGCGCGTGGTCGCAGATCAGCTGATCGGCGAGGTCGCCCTTGCGCTTGCGGTCGGTGAGGATGCGCATCAGGCGCAGGTGCTCGGTGCGCTGGGTGTCCAGCAGGGCCGCGGCGCTGCGGCCGGTGAGCAGGGCCAGGACGACCTTGGTGTAGAGCGTCGACTGGAGGTACGGCTCGGGCTTCTCCGGCTGTGCGAGCCAGGTGCCGACATCGGTGATCCCGGCCTCGGTGATGGCGTACCGCTTGCGTTCGGGGCCGCCGCCGCTCTCGACGCCGTCGACCTCGACGAGGCCGTTCTTGAGCAGCCGGGACATGGTCGAGTAGACCTGCCCGTAGTGCAGGGGGCGGTCGTGGCCGAACTTCTCGTCGAACGCGCGCTTCAGGTCGTAGCCGTGGCGGGGGCCGGACTCCAGGAGCCCGAGCAGGGTGTGGCCGATAGACATGCCGAGCACTGTACACGGCGTGTATACCTCCGGTGTATACCCGGGTCCCGCCCCCGGATCCCGGCGCTCAGTCGCCGGACGGCCCCGACGCGTCCTTCGGGGGCCGGCCCCGGCGGGGGATCGGACGTGCCGTGCCCGGCAGGCGGCCCGCCTCCGCCAGCGCCCTGCGCAGCAGGAACTCGATCTGCGCGTTCGCGCTGCGCAGTTCGTCGGAGGCCCAGCGGGCCAGCGCGTCGTGCACCGCCGGATCCAGCCGCAGCAGCATCTGCTTGCGCTGCGGCGGGGTCCGGCGTGCCGGGGTCTGTTCGGTCACTGGTAAAGAGTGCCCGTGTTCAGGACCGGCTGCGCCGCGCGGTCACCGCACAGCACCACCATCAGATTGCTGACCATGGACGCCTTGCGCTCCGCGTCGAGTTCGACGATGTCCTGCTCGGCGATCCGGGTGAGCGCCATCTCGACCATGCCGACCGCGCCCTCGACGATCTGCTGCCGGGCCGCGACCACGGCGCCGGCCTGCTGGCGCTGGAGCATCGCGGAGGCGATCTCGGGGGCGTACGCGAGATGGCTGAAGCGCGATTCGATGATCCGTACACCGGCGGCCTGTACCCGGGCGGTGAGCTCCACGGCCAGCTTCTCGGTGATCTCCTCCGCGTTGCCGCGCAGCGAGAGGCCGCCCTCCTCGTGGGCGTCGTACGGGTACTCGATCGCGATGTGCCGGACGGCCGCCTCGGTCTGGGTGGCGACGAACTCCAGGAAGTCGTCGACCTCGAAGAGTGCCTGCGCGGTGTCCTCGACCTTCCAGACGACGATCGCGGCGAGCTCGATCGGGTTGCCGTAGGCGTCGTTGACCTTGAGGACCGCGGTCTCGTGGTTGCGGACCCGGGTGGAGATCTTCCGGCTGCTGGTGAGCGGGTTGATCCAGCGCAGTCCATCGGTGCGGATCGTGCCGACGTACCGGCCGAAGAGCTGGATCACCCGGGCCTCGCCCGGTGCGACCATCTTCACACCAGTCATGCAGAAGAACGAGGCGATGACGAGCAGGACCCCGAAGATGCAGACCGGGATGCCCAGGCCGTTGTTCCCGTTCGAGCCGATGACGCCGCCGATGATCGCGAGGCCGATGCCGGCGATCACCCCGAGCACGGTCAGCAGCAGGCCGAGGCCGCCGGGGATGCTGTGCGCCGTCACCTCCCTCACCTGCGGTTCGGGCATCTGGGGGGCGTCGGGCGTGAGGTCGGCGGCAAGGGTGGCCACATCGTGCGGATTGCCGTGGTCGGGCATGGGATCCCCCGTTTCGAAAGACTGACTCGGTGCTAGCAATGTGATTACACATTACCTGCGTTCGCAACCTTGGGCACCCTTCATGAGTCGGTTCCCTTGGGAACGGGTGCTGATTGTCACGTCCGTAAAAGACCGCAACGCTCGCTTTTTGTCCTTGCCGACGGTGTTAGCTGGTTCGGCTGAGCGGATCGGGTCGAGCAGAGAAACAGGAGCAAAACAGCGATGGGTCGAGCGGATGCGCGACGAGCCCAGCGGCGCGGAGCGCGGCGGGCCGCGAAGAGCGGCGGCATACGCAGACTCTTCACCTGGAAGAAGATGCTGGGCGCCTTCTTCGGGCTCTGTCTGCTGATCATGGGTGCCTTCGTCGCGCTCTACATGTACGTGGACATCCCGAAGGCCAACGCCCTGGCCGAGCGGCAGAGCAACGTCTACCAGTACAGCGACGGGACACCGCTGACCCGGACCGGCCAGGGGGTCAACCGCCAGATCGTGGACCTGGCAGAGGTGCCCAAGGAGGTGCAGCACACCTTCGTCGCCGCCGAGAACAAGTCGTTCTACGACGACAAGGGCGTCGACCTGAAGGGCACCGCGCGCGGCCTGATCAACACCCTCAGCGGCAAGGGCAAGCAGGGTGGCTCGACCATCACCCAGCAGTACGTGAAGAACTACTACCTGACGCAGGACCCGACGATCAGCCGGAAGCTCAAGGAACTGGTGATCTCGCTCAAGGTCGACAGCAAGAAGAGCAAGGAATACATCCTCGCCGGGTACATCAACACCGCGTACTACGGACGCGGGGCGAGCGGAATCCAGGCCGCGGCACAGGCCTACTACGGGGTCGACGCCAAGGATCTCAACGTCTCCCAGGGCGCCTATCTGGCCTCCGTGCTCCAGGCCCCCAGCCAGTACGACTGGCAGACCGCGAGCGAAACCGGCAGGAAGCTGGTCAAGGAGCGCTGGGGCTACACGCTCGACAACATGGTCGAGATGCACTGGCTCGACCAGGCCGAGCGCGACAAGCTCAAGTTCCCGGTCCCGGACAAGGCCAAGCCCGCCAAGGGCCTGGAGGGCCAGACCGGATACCTCGTCGAGGCGGCCAACAAGGAGCTGGAGAAGCAGGGCATCACCGCGGAGATGCGGCAGGCCGGCGGCTGGACCTTCACGCTCAACATCGACAAGAAGCGGCAGAAGGAGCTGGAGCAGTCCGTCGACCGCCAGCTGGAGTCCAAGCTGGACCGCAAGAACAACAAGGTCGACGCGACCGTCCAGGCGGGTGCCACCTCGGTGGACCCGAAGACCGGCGCGGTCGTCGCGATGTACGGCGGCGTGGACTACGTCAAGCACTACTACTCCAACGCCACCCGCCGGGACTACCAGCCCGCCTCCACCTTCAAGCCGCTGGTGCTCGCCTCCGCGCTGGAGAACGGGTCGAAGACCCAGGGCGGCGACCTGATCGGTGTCAACACCCGCTACGACGGCACCAGCAAGCGGCCCGTGGTGGGCAGCGACACCCCGTTCGCCCCGGAGAACGAGGACAACCAGAGCTACGGCAGCGTCACCGTGCAGAAGGCGATGAACGCTTCGGTCAACTCGGTCTTCGCGCAGATGGTCGTCGACGTCGGCCCGCCCGCGGTGAAGAAGACCGCGCTGGCCCTCGGCGTACCGGACGAGAACTTCCCCGAGCGCCCCGCCATCACGCTCGGCACGATGAACGCCTCGACCTGGGACATGGCGGGCGCCTACGCCACGCTCGACAACCACGGCAAGAAGGTCACCCCGTTCATCGTGAAGTCGGCCAAGCACCGCGATCGGACGGTCGAGCCGGTCGAGGGCGTCGGCAGCCAGGTGATCAGCCGCAAGTCCGCCGACACCGTGACCTCCGTCCTCACCGGCGTGGTGGACAGCGGATCTGGCCGCGCCGCCGACACCTCGGCGTACGAGGCGGCGGGCAAGACGGGTACGTCGGAGAACAACAAGTCGGCCTGGTTCGCCGCCTACACTCCGGAGCTCACCACGGTCGTCGCGCTCTTCGGTGAATCGCCCAAGGAGGGCGGCGGCCAGGTCAGCCTGACCGGCACGGCCAACTCCGGCCGGGCCAACGGTGGTGGCTTCCCGGCGCAGATCTGGGCGGACTACACCCTCGGCGCGCTGGGCGGCGGCTCCAGTGCCCAGTTCGACCTGGAGGATGTCGAGCGCGGCGAGGTCACCGTACCGAGCACACCGCCGGCGAGCCCCTCGCAGTCGGCGAGCACCGACACGACTCCGTCCCAGACACCGGACGCGCCCTCGCAGCGCCCGAGCGACAAGCCCAGCCAGTCGCAGAGCCAGTCGCCGGACGTACCGCCAACGAGTCAGTCGCCGGACGTGCCGCCGAGCCAGTCCCCGGGGCTGCCGGGCGGCGGGGTCCCCGGCAAGCCGGGGGACGGCAACGAGAACAACATCGCCGACAACGCTCCACCCGCGCGCTGAGCGCCTGAGCAGGCGGTGTACACACGGGTCAGGGGCGGTGCCGGCCGGCGCCGCCCCTGACCCGTGTCTTCCGCGTACGGCGGTGTCAGCCGCCGTTGACCTTCTTGGCGATCCGGTCGCCGAGGTCCTTGTCCACGTTGCGCCAGTACTGCAGCGCCCGCTCCAGGACCGGGGCGCTCACACCGTCCAGCAGATGGCCGGAAATGTTGCCCACCAACCGCTCGCGCGCCGCGTCGTCCAGGACCTTGCGCACCATAGTGCCCGCCTGGCCCCAGTCGTCGTCCTCGCTGTGCAGCTTGTACGCCTCGTGGACCATCTCGCCCGCCGTCGCCCAGCCCGCCGGATCGCCGTAGCGCGCGGTGTCCGCGGCCGGGCCGCCGTAGGAGTTCGGTGCGTAGACCGCTCCCGTACGGCTCGGCTCGTACCGCATCGGGCCGTCCTTCGCGTACGAGTTCCGGCCGAACCGCGGACGGTTCGGGGGCAGCTGCGCGTAGTTCGGGCCGATCCGGTACCGGTGGGTGTCCGGGTACGAGAAGAGCCGGCCGAGCAGCATTTTGTCGGGCGACGGACCGATGCCGGGCACCAGGTTCGACGGCTCGAAGGACGCCTGCTCGATGTGGACGAAGAAGTCCTCCGGGTTCTCGTTCAGCGTCATCCGGCCGACTTCGATCTCCGGGTAGTCGGCGTGCGGCCACACCTTCGTGAGGTCGAACGGGTTGAAGCGGTAGTCCGGCGCGTCGTCGAACGGCATGACCTGGACGTACAGCGTCCAGCTCGGGTGGTCGCCGCGCTTGATCGCCTCGAACAGGTCGCGGCGGTGGACGTCGCCGTCCACACCGGCCATCCGGTCGGCCTCGTCCTGCGGATAGAAGTCGATGCCCTGGTCGGTCTTGAAGCGGTACTTCACCCAGAACCGCTCGCCGCCCGCGTTCACCCACATATAGGTGTGCGAGCTGTAGCCGTTCATGTGGCGGTACGTCCTCGGGATGCCCCGGTCGCCCATCAGCCACGTCACCATGTGCGCGGACTCGGGGGACAGGGTCCAGAAGTCCCACTGCATGTCGTGGTCGCGCACCGCGCTGTCCGGGCGGCGCTTCTGCGAGCGGATGAAGTCCTGGAACTTCATCGGGTCACGTACGAAGAAGACCGGTGTGTTGTTGCCGACCATGTCGTAGTTGCCGTGCTCGGTGTAGAACTTCAGGGCGAATCCGCGGGGGTCCCGCCAGGTGTCCGGGGAGCCCTGCTCGCCGGCGACCGTGGAGAAGCGGGCGAGCATGGCGGTCTGCTTGCCCGGCTGGAACAGATCGGCCTTGGTGAACTGGCTGACGTCATTGGTCACCTTGAAGGTGCCGTACGCGCCGGATCCCTTGGCGTGGACCACTCGCTCGGGGACCCGTTCACGGTTGAACTGGGCCATCTTCTCGATGAGGTAGTGGTCCTGGAGCAGGATCGGTCCGTCGGCTCCGACAGTGAGCGAGTGTTCATCGCTCTCCACCGGGATTCCGGCGTTGTTCGTGGTGTAGGGGGTGTTCCTGGTCTTTGATTCCTCGGACACGAGCGTCCTCCCGTCGGTGGGGTTTTCGGTCAGGTCGTCTCGTTCACGACTGAAGTCAAACCCGCCGACAGGAGGTCGGCAACATTTCGCTACCGTGCGTACAGGGCTCTGCCCCGTGCCCGTTCCGGACTCTCCGCCCGGCCCTCCACCGGCCCTGCTACTGGCCCCGGGTCGGCATCTCGAACCAGACCACCTTGCCGGTCGAAAGGCGCGTCGCCCCCCACCGCCTGGCCAGTCGGTTCACCAGGAACAGGCCGCGACCGCCCTCGTCCATGTCACGCGCCCGGCGCTGCCGGGGCAGCTGCGGGGAGTCGTCGCCGACCTCGCAGCGCAGGATGTCGGTGCGCAGCAGCCGCAGCGTCACCGGCCGCTCCGCATAGCGCACCGCATTGGTCACCACCTCGCTGATCAGCAGCTCCACCGAGTCGGAGAGATCGTCGAGCCCCCAGCGGCTGAGCGCGCGCCGGGCCAGCCTGCGGGCCCGGCCCGGAGCGGTCTCCTCCGGTTCAAGGTGCCAGTACGCGACATCGCTCGGCGCGATCCCGTCGAACCGGGCGGCGAGCAGCGCGATGTCGTCGTCCCGGTCACCCGGACCGAGCATGTCCAGGACGTCGTCGCAGAGCGCCTCCAGCGGCGGCGAATGATCCGGGCCGGTCAGCCGGGCGGTGGCGGCGAGCCGTTCGCGCAGCTGCTCGATGCCGGTCCAGACGTCCCGGAGCCGGGACTCCACCAGGCCGTCGGTGTACAGCAGCAGCGTGGCGCCCGCGGGCGCGTCCAGCTCGACGGCCTCGAAGTCCACCCCGCCGACACCGATCGGGGCGCCGGACGGTACCCGCAGCACCTCCGCACGGCCGCCGAGATGGAGCAGGACGGGCGGCGGATGCCCGGCGTTGGCGATGGTGATCCGGTGCGCGACCGGGTCGTACACCGCGTACAGGCAGGTCGCCATGCGGTCGCTGCCGAGCCGCTGCGCCTGCTCGTCGAGGTGGTGCAGCACCTCCTGCGGTGGCAGGTCCAGCCCGGCGAGGGTCTGCGCGGTGGTGCGCAGCTGGCCCATGATCGCCGCGGACGTCATGGAGTGGCCCATGACATCGCCGACGACCAGGGCGACCCGGCTCCCGGGCAGCGGAATCGCGTCGTACCAGTCGCCGCCGACCCGGGCCGTCTCGGCGGCCGGCAGATAGCGGGAGGCGAGCCGGACGCCGGTCGGCTGCGGCAGCGAGTCGGGCAGCATGGTGCGCTGGAGCTCGTCGGCGATGTACGCCTCGCGTCCGTACAGCACGGCCTTGTCGATGCCGAGCGCGGTGTGCGTCGCCAGCTGGGCCGCGACCAGCAGGTCGTTGGACTCGAAGGACGGCCGTTCCGTGCCGCGCAGGAAGACCGCGGCGCCGATGACCCGCCGCCGTCCGCGCAGCGGGGCGAGGATCGCACGGTGTCCGGTGGGCACGGTCCGGCCGGCGCCGAGCAGCTCGGGCAGCGCGGCGCGGGCCGCCGCGGAGTCCCCGAAGACCGGCCGCACCCCGCGCAGCACCTCGGCCAGCGCGCCACCCGAACGGACCTCGCACAGTTCGGCCGCGGGCGTCAGATCGCCGTGCGGATCGATGACGGGCAGCCGCAGGCGCTCGGTCTCCGGCGAGCCCTCCGTCTCCTCCTCGGCCAGCCGCAGCCGGTCGGACCGGCGCAGCCGCAGCACGAAGGGGGAGACCGGCCGCTCGTCGCCGACCGGGAGCGGGTCGCGGAGGTAGACCAGTATGGCGTCGGAGAACGTCGGCACGCTGGCCCGGCACAGGCCCAGCACGATCTCGTCCAGGTCTATGCCGCGGGCGATCCGCCGGGTGGCGGCCCCGACGAAACGCAGCCGGTCGCCCTCGCGACGGGCCGCGGCCTGGGGGTCGAGTCCTGCGGGGCCGGTGCTCGCCGCGGGAGCCGGGCCGGGTCCCGACCCCGGCGCGGCGGCCGGGTTGGGGATCGCGGCGGCGGCAGGGGAAGCCGCCGGCGCGGCGTCCTGCTGCCGCGGCCGGGTGCGTTCCTGCGACCGGGCGGCGAGAGGCTGCCGGCCTTCGTGGGAGGTGGGATGCTCCGTCACGCGTGGGGTTCCGTCCGTCCGGGCCGGTTGTATGAGGCAGTCACCTCGTGGGGCGTTACTGTGCCCCGGCAAGAGCGGCGATAACAACGGCTGTCACCGGATGCCCCGGAACGAGGGGCTGAAACCGGATGTCTGCGGGCTGGTTCGGTGACAACGTTTCCGGCGACGGGGCGGGCAACAGCGAGCACGTCTCCACCCCCTCGTAGTGGTTCATACGATTCATACGACTGATGTGGCTCATACAGCTCATGCAGTGCGTGGTGCTCGTGCGTTGACTTGTGGTCAGGTCCGGTGCCGCGCCTCCCGGTTGGGGCGGAGCGGCGCTCCGGAGGACGATCCTACGTTTGTCCCCCTGGGGTGCATCAAGGGTCTCACGACGGCATATGCGAGGGGGTGCGGTCCCAGTCATCAGGAAGCGCGGGAACCCGCCATTGTGGATCGGGCCGCCAGTCCTCCCAGCCGTCCCGGAACGGAGCGCCCCAGTCCTGGATCAGTTCGACGGCCGCACGGCCCGCCTCCCGCACCCGCTGCGCGGTCCGCGGGGCCATCAGGCCGGCCCGCTGCGCCATGGCGAATTCGTCCTCGTCGCGCCAGACCCAGCTGCGGTCCGGGTAGACGGAGATGTCGAGAAAGTGATCCTCGGAATCGACGCCGCCCTGCCAGCGGGTGTGCGGTTCCTCCAGATTCACGTACCAGCTGCGGAACTGCCAGACGGGCTCCCAGAAGAGCCAGACCGACCAGGGGTCGCCGGGCCGGGCGAGTTTCAGCACGCCGTTCCCCAGCCAGGTGGAGCGGGCGGTGGTGCGCGGGGCGGTGTAGCGGGTGGCGAGCGGCTCGGCGTGCACGTCCTCGCCGTTCGCCAGCACCGGCTTCACGCACTCGGTGCCCGGCGCCACCCACACCGCGAGCAGCTCGTCGGTGTCCTGGACGACGGTGACGGGGCGGCAGATGTGGAACGGGTCCGGGGCGCGCTCCGGCGCCCCGGACCCGTTCGGCGCGCCGTTGCGGCGGTAGCGCCACAGGATCTGATCACCCGGCGCCCAGTGCTCGATGTCTTCCTTGCCTGCCATGGACGGATCTTAGAGCCTGTCGGGTGACCTCGGATCGGATGGCGGACGCGGTCTGGTGCGTGCGATTCCAAGGCGGAGGAGGGAGTCGACGCGGGAAGCGTGCGTGCCAGGGCGTGGCCGCCCGGTCGGAGGTCACCCGACAGGCTCTTGGAGGGGGCCGGGGCGCCGTGGCTGCGGCGCAGGTCACGGGTGAGTCATGCGCAGCACGTCGAGGGCCTCGTCGAGCTGTTCCACGGTGAGGTCGCCGCGCTCGACGTACCCCGAGTCCAGCACCACCTCGCGAATGGTCCGGCGCTGCGCGAGGGACTTCTTGGCGACCTTCGCCGCCTCCTCGTAGCCGATGTACTTGTTCAGCGGGGTGACGACGGACGGCGAGGACTCGGCGTACTCCCTGGCCCGTTCCACGTTCGCCGTGATCCCGTCGACCGTGCGGTCCGCGAGCAGCCGGGAGACGTTGGCCAGCAGCCGCACCGACTCCAGCAGGTTCTTGGCGATGACCGGAAGCATCACGTTCAGCTCGAAGTTGCCCGCCGCGCCCGCCACGGCGACCGTCGTGTCGTTCCCCGTCACCTGGGCGGCGACCATCAGCACGGCCTCGGGAACGACCGGGTTCACCTTCCCCGGCATGATCGACGAGCCCGGCTGGAGGTCGGGGAGGCTGATCTCCGCCAGCCCGGTGCGCGGCCCGGACGCCATCCAGCGCAGATCGTTGGAGATCTTGGTGAGCGAGACGGCGATGGTACGGAGCTGGCCCGAGGTCTCCACCAGCCCGTCCCGCGCGCCCTGCGCCTCGAAGTGGTCCCGGGCCTCGGTCAGCGGCAGCCCGGTGGTGCGGGCGACCTCGGCGATGACGGCGGCGGAGAAGCCGGGCGGCGTGTTGATGCCGGTGCCGACGGCCGTGCCGCCCAGGGGCAGTTCGGCGAGGCGGGGGAGGGAGGCGCGCAGCCGCTCGACGCCGTACCTGATCTGTGCCGCGTAGCCGCCGAACTCCTGGCCGAGGGTGACGGGCGTGGCGTCCATCAGATGCGTACGCCCCGACTTCACGACCGTCGCGAACTCGGCGGACTTGCGCTCCAGGGCGGCCGCCAGATGGTCCAGCGCCGGGATCAGGTCGCCGGTGACGGCCGCCGTCGCGGCGATGTGGATGGAGGACGGGAAGACGTCGTTGGACGACTGCGAGGCGTTGACGTGGTCGTTCGGATGGACCTCGCGGCCCAGGCGCTCGGTGGCGAGCGTGGCCACCACCTCGTTGGTGTTCATGTTGGACGAGGTGCCCGAGCCGGTCTGGAAGACGTCGACCGGGAAGTGGTCGTCCCAGCGCCCCTCGGCGACCTCGGCGGCGGCCTCCTGGATGGCCGCGGCGACCTCCGGGTCGAGCACCTTCAGCTCGGCGTTCACCTTGGCGGCGGCGGCCTTGATCCTGGCCAGGGCCTCGATGTGGGCCCGTTCCAGGCGCTGCCCGGAGACCGGGAAGTTCTCCACCGCGCGCTGCGTCTGGGCCCGCCACTTGGCGTCCGCGGGCACCCGCACCTCGCCCATCGAATCGTGCTCGACGCGGAAATCCGCGCCGCCCGCCGGGGTCTGCGCACCGGCCTGTGACTCGTCCATCTCGTTCAACCTCCTGAAAAAGTTGAGCACTTGTCTTGTTCTGTCTATTCCCAAGTCGCCTACCGACCAGTAAATACCGTGGGTAACCACAACCCGGGGAGGCGCAATGAGGCGCACCAGGCACAGACTTCGCTGTACGGTCGCGGCCGCCGCGGCCATGGCGGCGGCACTCGGCGGCATGGCGGCCGCCGCCGGACCGGCCGGCGCGGCGGACCGGTCCGGTCCCAGCACTACCGCATCCACCCCCCTGTCGCCCGAACTGGAGGCCATCCGCGCCGCCGAGGCCACCCGGCTGTACGGCGACCCGGCCGAGCGCCCGCTCGCCGAGCGCAAGACCGGGCTGATCTCGCTCGGCGACAGTGAGATCTCCGGCGAGGGCGTCGGCACGTACGAGGCCGGCACCAACGGCCCCGACAACTGGTGCCACCGCTCGCCCGACTCGGCCGTCCACCGTACCGGCATCCCGGCGGACGTCACGTACAACGTCTCCTGCTCCGGCGCGTACACCGGCAACATCGTGATCGGCGGCTCGAAGCAGTACGCCGACGAGCTCGTGCAGAGCGACAACCTCGCCATCAAGGCCCGCAACACCCGCATCAAGATGATCGTGCTCGTCGCGGGTGCCAACGACGACCTCCAGTTCGGCCCGGTCATGACGGACTGCGTCACGCGCTGGGTGCTCTCCCAGGGCACCTGTGAGCCCAAGTACGACGGCGGCTGGCAGGCGCGCGTCGACGGACTCGTCCCCAAGGTCGAGAAGACGGTGCGCGACCTGAAGACCGTCATGTCCGGGGCCGGCTACGGCGACAGCGACTACAAGCTCGTGGTCATGGGCTACCCGAGCCCCATCGGCCCGGACTTCTACGACAACCCGGACTTCCCCGGGAAGCTTCCCGGCGGCTGTGCCGGATACGACTCCGACGCCGCCTGGGGCCGCAACACCGCCGTGCCCGCCTTCGAGCGCGGCATGCGCGAGGCCGCCGCCGACACCGGAGCCGTCTACCTCGACAACTCCCGGCTCTTCCACGGCCACGAGGTCTGCAGCGAGTCCACCTGGGCCCGCGGTCTCTACATCGACCTCGGGCACTTCCCGCCGGACTCCAACTCCCTGCGGCAGTCCTTCCACCCGAACGAGAGAGGCCACGGCGCCTTCGCGTCCTGCCTGACCCAGATCTACAACTCGAACCTGCGCGAGGCGAGCTGCGCCGACCCGGCGAGCACCGGAAAGCCGGTCCTGCAGGCCGGGGCGTGGGACGACCTCTTCAAGCCCCTGAAGAACGAGGCCACGGGCACCTGCGTGGACGCCCCCGGCTCGGTGACCCGCAATGACACGAAGATCGGCGGCTGGGACTGCCACGGCGGCCGCAACCAGGGCTGGTGGTACGACTCCGGCACCAAGACCCTCCGTACGGCACTGAGCCACGACCGGTGCCTGGACGTGCCGGGCGCCGACTACAAGGCGGGCGCCACGCTCATCCTGTACAACTGCTCGGGCGCGGCCAACCAGCAGTTCGTGAGCCAGTCGGGCACCCTGCGCCCGGCGGCCTCGACCGGGCTGTGCCTGACGCTGGCCGGGGCGAAGGAGCCGCTGAAGCTCCAGAGCTGCGACGGCGGCGCGCAGCAGCGGTTCGCGTAGCGGGGCCGTTCCACCAGCGCGTGGAGGGGTGGGGCGGCCGAGGCCGTCGCACCCCTCCGGGCCGGTCGGCGCAGGTCAGCCGGACGTCACGAACGCGCCCAGCACGGCGGCCAGATGGCCGGGGTCGTTTGCCCCGCACAGCTCGCGGGCCGAGTGCATGGACAGCCCCGGCACCCCCACGTCGACCGTCGGCACACCCAGCCGGGCCCCGGTGATCGGGCCGATCGACGTACCGCACGGCATCGCGTTGTTGGAGACGAAGGGCTGCCACGGCACGCCCGCCCGCTCGCACGCCGACGCGAACACCGCCATGCCGGTGCTGTCGGTGGCGTACCGCTGGTTGACGTTGACCTTGAGCGCGGGGCCGCCGTTCGGCAGCGGACGGTGATCCGGGTCGTGCCGCTCCGCGTAGTTGGGGTGCACCGCGTGGGCCATGTCGGCGGAGACGCAGAAGGCACCGGACAGGGCCCGGGACCAGTCCTCCGGACTGCCGCCGCGCGCGGTGACCGAGCGGCTCAGGACCCGCTCCAGCAGCGGTCCCTGCGCACCCGTCTCCGAACCGCTGCCGACCTCCTCGTGGTCGAAGGCGGCCAGGACCGGGATGTACGCGGGCCCGTCGGCCGCGGTCGCCGCACCCGTCAGGGCCGTGACGCCCGCGTGCACGGACACCAGGTTGTCCAGCCGCGCCGACACCACGAACTCCCGGTCCGCGCCCAGGTATCCGGGCGGTTGGATGTCGTGCAGCATCAGGTCCCAGCCGAGCACCTCGTCCGGGTCCGCCTCGGCGGCCGCCGCGACCCGGCGCAGCAGCGCGCCCTCCTCGTGGGCGCCGAGCGCCCACACCGGGGCGAGGTGGCGCTGCCGGTCGAGCGCGAGCCCTTCGTTGACCGTACGGTCCAGATGGATGGCCAACTGGGGCACCCGCAAAAGGGGTTCGTCGATCTGGACGAGCCGGGAGCCGGTTCCGCCGCCCGGGGTACGCAGCGCGAGCCGCCCGGAGATGCCGAGATCGCGGTCGAGCCAGGTGTTCAGCGGAACGCCGCCGTAGATTTCCACACCGATCTGCCGCCAGCCCGCGGAGGCGGTGTCGGGAGCGGGCTTGACCCGCAGGTTCGGCGAATCGGTGTGGGCGCCGACGATCCGGAAGGGGGTGTGCGCCGGGGCGTCCTCGGGGACGTACCAGGCGATCAGCGCACCACCACGGGTGACGAAGCTGCCGCCGGTCGTGCCCGTCCAGTCGTCCGTGCCCCGCAGTTCACGGAAGCCGGCCTTCTCCAGGCGCTGGGCGGCACTGGCCACCGCGTGGTACGGGGAAGGGCTGGTGCTGATGAAGGACAGCAGGTCGTCGCTGTGGCTGCGGTGGGGAAGCGGCGTCATTCGGCGTCCGCCTTTCCGGTGTTCGACGGTGAGGGTGGAGGAACCCGCACCGGGCCGCTGGGTGCGGTGCGGTGCGGGCGGTGTTCGAGGCGGGGGGAGTGCCTCGGGAACGTCCGACAACCCACCAAAGCGGCCCGGTAGGGCGCAAGCCCGTCGCGCGGCCCGCTGCGGGAAAGCGGCGGTGCCGGACCGGCCGCGCCGATGACGGGCCAGGGTCTCTCGTTTGGATCACGCCGGGCTCGCGTGCCCCGGTGCCGCGAGTGTGCGGGACGGCGCGCCGGGCGCCCGGCCCCTCGCCGACCGCCGCAAGATTGGCTGAATAACGTCGTAGGGGAATCGTCACCGCACCGGCTCACCGCGATCGGCGCCGGAGCGGGCGGCGGGGGCGCCGGTCCGCCCGCGCGTCCGGGTCACCCTGATGAGGAACACCACGGCGACCACGACGGCCACCCCGTGCGACCAGCCGACCACGGTCAGCGGGCTGTACCTGTCGAGTGCCGCGGCGACCAGGATCATGCCGACGCCGAACCCGAGGTTCTCGACGGTCGCGGAGAGCCCGAAGGCATGACCGCGCAGATCGGCGGGGAGCGTCTGCAGATGGGAGGTGTACGAGACCTCCGTGAGCCCGTCCGCCGCCCCGGCCACCAATGCGATCACGGCGGTCGCCGCCCGGGGGAACCCGGCGAACGCCAGGATGAAGGCCCCGGACATCAGACAGGTGCCGTAACCGAAGCCCGGCGCGCCCACCGTCCGCCCGGTGCGTCTGACGTACCGCTGGATCACCTGCTGCGCGGCGACGTTCCCGAGCGCCCACAGGCACCAGAACGCGCTGACGAACACGGCGGGGTGCGCGGCGTCGAGTGCGGCGGAGTGGACCGGCAGCGCGGCGTTGTGTGACGACGAACCGAAGGCGTCCACACTGCGCAGGACCACCATCAGACCGAGACCGGGCGCCGCGGCCGACGCGAGGAACGCGCCCGGCCGCCGCCACCGGCCCGTCCGCCCCTTCTTTTCCGTACCCCGGCCGGAATCCCCCTCCGAATCCGGCCGGGCGTCCTTTCCTCTGCCCCCGCCCGGGATCGGCAGCAGCGCCACCGTCACGGCACAGATCACGAAGGTGGCCATGTCCACCACGAACGCGGCGGTGTAGCCGACGAGCGAGACCACCACGCCCGCGGAGGCGAAACCTGCCACCATCGCCAGCGAACGCCCCGTTATGGAAAGGGAGTTCGCCCAGGACCGCCGGTCGTCGCCGACCATCTCGGGAATGGAACTCCGCAGCGCCACCATGAAAAGCGTTCCGCAGGCGCCGACCACCACGGAAACGGCCATCAACGCGGCCGTCCGCATCCCCTCGGGCGCGAAGACCAGCAGCAGCAGCATCACCGCCGCCTGCGCCACATTCGTCCACAGCATCAGGCTCTTGGCGGCGAACCGTGCGAGGAGGCCCCCGGCGATCAGCCCGGCGACAAAGCCGGACCCCAGACGCACGGCCATGAACAGGCCCATCGCGAGCGCCCTGCCCGTCGTCTCGTAGACGAACAGATTGAGCGCCACCATATTCAGGAAGGTGCCGTACGAGGACAGGGCATATCCCGCGACGAGGAATCGATAGCGGCGCTCCCCGCGCGCCCGGCCGCCCGGAGCGCTGTCCGATGCGTGGTCCGGTCGGTCGTCCGCCCGCTCGATGTCCTGCGTCACCGGCCCATACTCACCGAGCGTTCGTGCTCACCCATGACCGCGCGATTGCACGAATGTAATCTGCATGCTTGTGAAGGGCGATCATTCCGGACCACGGGCGTGTGATTGCCGGGAATCGTCGCCGGATCGCGTCTGCGACCCGGCCCTCGCGGCCTATCGGCGCGCGCTCACGGACGGAGGCCTTCCGACGGGCGAGGTGCCCGGCTGCCTGAGCGCCCTGCATCTGATGGTGGCGGACCGTGACGCACCGGGGCGCCTCATCCCCGTACCGCCCGAGACCGCTTCGTTCGATGTGCTCGGGCCCATCGAGGCGGTGATCGCCCGGGAGCGCCGCTTGCTGCGTTCGGCCCGCGCCGCCCTGAGTGTGTTCGAGGGCCTGTACGCCGACGCGCACCGGCTCGAACCGTCCGCCCTCACCCGGCTCTCCGGCGAGGCCGTCATCGGCAAGGCGCTCGAAGCGGGCGTCGCGGGCTGCCGCGAGGAGGTCCGCACCGCCCACCCGGGCGGCGGCCGTCCCGTGCACGTGCTGGAGGAGTCGCTGCCCAGGGATCTGCGCAATCTGCGCCGGGGCATCCGGCAGCGGACCATCTACCAGCACACGGTCCGCTCGGACCGCACGACGCTCGCCTACATAGAGCGGGTGACGACCGAGGGCGCCGAGGTCAGGACGCTCGCCGAGCTCGCCGACCGGATCATCGTCTTCGACCGGAACCTCGCGTTCGTCCCGTTCTCCGACGAGCCGCACCGGGCCCTGCGCATCCAGCACCCGTCCCTGGTCCGCTTCCTGGCCCGGCACTTCGACGAGGCCTGGGCCCGCGCGGTCCCGGTCCGCCCGGAACGGGTGCCGCTGCGTACCCCGGTCGTCACCTCCGACCTGCAACGGACCATCCTGCAGGCGGTCGTGGGCGGCGAGACGGACGAGTCGATCGCCCGGCGGCTCGGCATGAGCCGCCGCAGCGTCGCCGAGCACGTGCGCAGGGTCTCCGAGCAACTGGGCAGCAACAGCCGCGCCCAACTCGGCTATCTGGTGGCGACATCGGGCCTGCTGGAGGCGTGAGAACGGCCCCGCGCGGGCGCCCCGGCCGCATCTCCCCGGCCGGAACGCCCCCGCGGGGCCGTGACGTCATGCGTGCCCCGTACGGGGCGGCGGGTCAGGCGAGACCCGGGCCCCGCACCGGAATGCTGGTGAACGTCGGTGCCGGGGCGGGCGCGGTGAAGAAGTCGTTGCCCTTGTCGTCGACGACGACGAACGCGGGGAAGTCCTCGACCTCGATCTTCCAGACCGCCTCCATGCCGAGCTCCTCGTACTCGACGACCTCGACCTTCTTGATGCAGTCCTGCGCGAGGCGCGCGGCGGGGCCGCCGATCGAGCCGAGGTAGAAACCGCCGTGCGCGTCGCACGCGTCGGTGACCTGCTTGGACCGGTTGCCCTTGGCGAGCATCACCTTGGAGCCGCCCGCCGCCTGGAACTGCGCGACATAGCTGTCCATGCGGCCGGCCGTCGTCGGACCGAAGGAGCCGGAGGCGTACCCCTCGGGCGTCTTCGCCGGGCCCGCGTAGTAGACCGGGTGGTCCTTCAGGTACTGGGGCATCTCCTCGCCCGCGTCCAGCCGCTCCTTGATCTTGGCGTGCGCGATATCGCGGGCCACGACCAGCGGACCGGTCAGCGAGAGCCGGGTCTTGACCGGGTACTTGGTCAGCTCGGCGAGGATGTCGTCCATCGGCCGGTTGAGGTCGATCCGTACGACGTCCCCCGCCTCGTCGAGGTGCTCGTCGGTGGTGTCCGGGAGGAAGCGGGCCGGGTCCTTCTCCAGCTGCTCCAGGAAGACGCCCTCGGCGGTGATCTTCGCGGTGGCCTGGCGGTCCGCCGAGCAGGACACGGCGATGGCCACGGGCAGCGAGGCGCCGTGGCGGGGGAGGCGGACGACGCGCACGTCGTGGCAGAAGTACTTGCCGCCGAACTGGGCGCCGATGCCGATCTTCTGCGTGAGCTCGAAGACCTTCTCCTCCAGCTCCTTGTCCCGGAAGCCGTGGCCGGTGGGGGAGCCCTCGGCGGGCAGCTCGTCCAGGTAGTGCGCGGAGGCGTACTTCGCGGTCTTGAGCGCGAACTCGGCCGACGTGCCCCCGACGACGATCGCCAGGTGGTACGGCGGGCAGGCGGCCGTGCCCAGCGAACGGATCTTCTCCTCCAGGAACTTCATCATGGAGGCCTCGTTCAGCACGGCCTTCGTCTCCTGGAAGAGGAACGACTTGTTGGCCGAGCCGCCGCCCTTCGCCATGAAGAGGAACTTGTACGCGCCGCCGTCGGTGGCGTACAGCTCGACCTGGGCGGGCAGGTTCGAGCCGGTGTTCTTCTCCTCCCACATGGTGAGCGGAGCCATCTGCGAATAGCGGAGGTTGAGCTTGGTGTAGGCGTCGAAGATGCCGTGCGACAGCGCCTCTTCGTCACCGCCCTCGGTGAGGACGTTCTGCCCGCGCTTGCCCATCACGATCGCGGTGCCGGTGTCCTGGCACATCGGCAGCACGCCCGCCGCGGCGATGTTCGCGTTCTTCAGCAGGTCGAGCGCGACGAACTTGTCGTTCGACGACGCCTCGGGGTCGTCCACGATCCGCCGCAGCTGCGCCAGGTGGGCGGGGCGCAGATAGTGCGAGATGTCGTGCATGGCCTCGGCGGCCAGGGTGCGCAGCGCCTCCGGAGCGACCTTGAGGAACGTACGACCGTCGGCCTCGAAGGTGGAGACACCCTCGGAGGTCACCAGACGGTACGGCGTGGTGTCCTCTCCCAGGGGGAGCAGATCGGAGTACGCAAACTCTGGCATTACGGCCATTCCTCACTCGGCAGACGGCGGCTGACCTCCCTTGGGCAGCGCACCCACCAGGGTAGAACGCCGCACGGGCGCCGAAGTTGTGAGGTAGGGCTCAGTTCGGCCGCCCCGGGGCCGGGGGTGGCGTGGCCGACACGGCGGAGGCGGGGCAGGGGCTAGTCGCGATCTATCGCGTTTGGGTACGCTGGGTCGGTGGACCTCGAAAAGCAGCCCCAGCAGCCAGTGGCCCCGGCGGAGCCGGCCGGCATCCGCGCCTCCGACGCGGACCGCGACCGGATCGCGGACATCCTGCGGGAAGCCATGGCCGAGGGCCGGCTCACCGCCGAGGAGCACGCCGAGCGGGTCGACGCGGTCTACCGCGCCAAGACCGTCGGC
Source organism: Streptomyces sp. NBC_00984 (assembly GCF_045162475.1). Taxonomy (NCBI): domain Bacteria; kingdom Bacillati; phylum Actinomycetota; class Actinomycetes; order Kitasatosporales; family Streptomycetaceae; genus Streptomyces; species Streptomyces sp. NBC_00984. The sequence continues at coordinate 3,323,809 of NZ_CP108734.1, read as the reverse complement.
GAGCTGGAACCGCTGGTACGGGATCTGCCCGCGCCGCCGGGCACCGCCCGCTCGGCCGCCGCCCCCGGCGCCTACGGCCACGAGGGCCCCACCGGCCCCGCCGACAACCTGGTGGCGATCTTCAGCAGTTCGACCCGCAAGGGCCGCTGGCGGGTCGGCGGCCGTACGAACGCCTTCGCGCTCTTCGGCAGCGTGGAGGTCGATCTGACCGAGGCGCTTTTCGGTCAGAGACTCACGGTCATCAACGCGACTTCCATCTTCGGGAGTGTCGACGTCAAGGTCCCCGAGAACATCTCGCTGCGCGGCAGTGGCACGGGTGTCTTCGGTAATTTCGAAGTCGCCACCCTGGAATCCGCCGACCCCGAAGCACCGGTGGTCGTCGTCAACGGCTATTCCGTGTTCGGCAGCGTCGAGGCGAAGCCCAAGCGCGGGAAGTTCATCGCGGATCTCCAGGACCGGCTGCGCAAATACCTCGGATAGGGGCGGCGCGCGCTCTCCGCCGGGCCCCGGGCGGTACGGGGAACTACTGAGAACCGCCGAGAGCTCGCGAAAGCTCCCCCGAACCCCTGCCGGCCCCTGCTAACCCCTTCGAAAACAAGCCAATTTCCTGGTCGGCCGCAATTCCGCCCCCCGGGCCGGGTGCCACTCAGTGCATGGGCGCGCGCACAGCGGGTAGGGAATGCTGCATCGTCTCTCGCTCGCGAAGCCGTCGTCAGGAGTAGACCGTGCTGCAACTGCCGCATCAGCCCCTGCAGGTCGCCGCCGTCCCTTCCCAGCGCACTCCCGCGCGGGAGGACCAGGCCGGCCCCTGGCATTCGGAGGCGGTGTGCCGCCGGGACGAAGCCGGGCTGTTCTTCGCTCCGTCGAAGGAGCCGACTGCTGCCAGACTCGCGCGCGAGGAGTCCGCGAAGCGGGTCTGCGCGCGCTGTCCCGTGATGATCGAATGCCAGGAGCACGCGCTCGTGCAGCCGGAGCCGTACGGGGTGTGGGGCGGTCTCACCGCCGCCGAACGCCGTGTGGTGCTCGCCCGTCGCAGACGGCGCGAGATGGAGCTCAATGCCTCGTCCGCGTCCTCCGCCGCGACGGGCCGCATCGCCGCGGCGGGCTGACCGGGGCCCGGCCGGCCCGGGTGCGGCCCGGGTCCGTACGGCCCGGCATTCGCGCGCGCACTGCCTCGACGGCGGCTACGCGAAGAGGCGCCCCCACCGCACATGGGGGGCGCCTCTTCGCGTTCTGCGTCCGGGACCGGTTCCGGGACCGGTCCCGGCTTCTTCCGCTTCCGGTCCTACTTCGCGCGGTCGAAGTCGATCGCGCTGTAGGCGCGCAGCTTCGAGAGCCGGTGCGTGGAGTCGATCTTCCGGATGGTGCCGGACTTGGACCGCATGACGATCGACTCGGTGGTCGCCGTCTCCGCGCGGTACCGCACGCCGCGCATCAGCTCGCCGTCCGTGATGCCGGTCGCGACGAAGAACACGTTGTCGCCGCTGACCAGGTCGTCGGTGGACAGCACCCGGTCCAGGTCGTGCCCGGCGTCCAGCGCGCGCTGCCGCTCGGCCTCGTCCTTGGGCCAGAGCTTGCCCTGGATGACGCCGCCGAGGCACTTTATGGCGCAGGCCGAGATGATGCCCTCGGGGGTGCCGCCGATGCCCATCAGCAGGTCGACGCCGGTCCCTTCGCGGGCGGCCATGATGGAGCCCGCGACATCGCCGTCGGAGATGAACTTGATCCGGGCGCCGGTCTCGCGGATCTCCTTGACGATGCCCTCGTGGCGCGGGCGGTCGAGGATGACGACGGTGACGTCCTCGGGGGCGGAGTTCTTCGCCTTCGCGACACGGCGGATGTTCACCGAGACGGGGGCGTTGATGTCGACGAAGTCGGCGGCCTCGGGGCCGGTGACCAGCTTGTCCATGTAGAAGACGGCCGACGGGTCGAACATGGCGCCGCGGTCCGCGGCGGCCAGTACGGCGATCGCGTTCGGCATGCCCTTGGCGTTCAGGGTCGTGCCGTCGATCGGGTCCACGGCGATGTCGACCTCGGGGCCGGTGCCGTCGCCGACGCGCTCGCCGTTGAACAGCATGGGGGCTTCGTCCTTCTCGCCCTCGCCGATGACGACGATGCCGTTCATCGAGACGGTGGAGACGAGGGTCCGCATGGCCTTCACGGCGGCGCCGTCGGCGCCGATCTTGTCGCCGCGGCCCACCCAGCGCCCGGCTGCCATGGCGGCGGCCTCGGTGACCCGGACCAGCTCCAGGGCGAGGTTGCGGTCGGGGGCCTCGGGGGAGACCTCGAGCTGAGACGGCAGATGATGCTCGGACATCGGAGCGCACCTTTCTGTACGGCGACGACCGGAAGAGGGTGCTGCGACTCTATCGTCAGGTCGACAAAATGAGCAGACCGGGTCACTTATGAGCGGCTGCCCCCGAGTCGGGCCCATCGGGCCTAGTGCGACCATGGACCCGTGGCTAGCAAGCGAGGCAAGCAGACAGTGCGGGACATGTTCCTGTCGATGGCGGTCATCTCCGCTGCGGCAGGGGTTGTTTACATCTTCGTTCCGCACGACGAGAACGCCAACCCGGTCAAGGCGGTCGACTACCGGGTGGAGCTCATGACGGCGCGGCGCGCGGCGCCGTACCCCGTGGTCGCCCCGGACGGACTGACCGAGAAGTGGAAGCCGACCTCGGTCAGCTACGACCGCAAGGCGGGCAACAGCTGGCACCTGGGTTTCCTCGACCCGGAGGGCAAGTACGTCGCGGTGGAGCAGTCCACGTCCCCGGCGAAGAAGTACGTGACCGAGGTCAGCCAGGACGCCAAGAACACCGGGCGTACGCAGCAGGTAGCGGGTGAGACCTGGCAGCACTGGGAGGGCTCGAAGTACGACGCCCTCGTCCGCCACGACAAGGGCTCGACCACGGTGGTCACGGGCTCCGCCTCGCCGGAACGGCTGGCGGAGATGGCCGCCGCGCTCAAGACGTCCTGAGCCCGCTGGGACGTACCGCCTCCTGACGCCGCTGGGACATGCCGTCCTGACGCCCCGCCGTGACGCGTCGCGCTGACGCCGCCGGGCATGCACGGAGAAGGCCCTGGAGCACCGAGTGCTCCAGGGCCTTCCGCATGCGCGTGGCGACGGTCAGACGGTCGTGACGACCTCGTCGTAGGCGAGACGCGGCAGACGCGGGAACCAGGCGTCCTCGCCCGGCTTGCCGATGTTGACGACCATCAGCACCTTGTGGTCGCCGTCCAGGAACTCCTTCTCGATGCCCGCGGCGTCGTAGCCGGTCATCGGGCCGGCGGCCAGGCCGGCGGCCCGGACGCCGATGATGAAGTAGGCGGCCTGCAGGGCGCCGTTGAGCGCGGCGGACGACTCGCGGACCGGGCGCTCGGAGAAGAAGGCGTCCTTGGCCTGCGGGAAGTGCGGCATCAGGGCCGGGAGCTCCTCGTGGAACTCGTTGTCGGCGACCAGGATGGCGACCAGCGGGGCGGTCGAGGTCTTCGGCTGGTTGCCCTCGGCCATGTGCTTGACGAGGCGCGCGCGGGCGTCGTCGGAGCGGACCAGGATGACGCGCAGCGGCGACTGGTTGAACGCGGTGGGCCCGTACTTGACCAGGTCGTAGATCGCCTGGACCTGCTCCTCGGTCACCGGCTCGTCGGAGAAGGTGTTGGCGGTGCGGGCCTCACGGAAAAGGAGGTCCTGGGCGGCGGGGTCAAGAGCGAGGGACATCGTGCGTATTACCTTCCGGATGTACACGTGGATCGAGCAACGCGGACCACGGTAACCGAGAGGTAGGTTAACTTTCAACTAAAACTGGAACGGGGTGACTCGTTCCACAGCGGGCTCAGCCGTTGTCGGCCGCCGTGCCACCGCTCTCCTGGGAGCCGGCCGGACCCGCCAGGGCCGCGTCCAGCCGGGCGCGCGCACCTTCCAGCCAGTGCCGGCAGACCTTCGCCAGCTCCTCACCCCGCTCCCAGAGCGCGAGCGACTCCTCCAGCGTCGTACCGCCCGCCTCCAGGCGGCGCACCACCTCGATCAGCTCGTCGCGGGCCTGCTCGTAGCCGAGCGTGCCCGTGGCACCAGCCGTCGTAGTCGCGTCGTCCGTCATGCGCCCCACCCTACGTTCCGGCCCACCGGGAGCCTGTGATCTCGTCCGTCCGTACCTGCGGGCGCACCTTCGGCATGTGCCGGTGCGCCTCCGGGCCCGCCCGCCCCGCCACCGGGGGCGGTCACTCGCCCACCCGCACGGCGAACTCGCCGCCCGAGACCCGCGCCCGGAGCACATCGCCCGGCGCCCCCGCATCCTCGGGAGCCCGCACGACATGGCCGTCGGCCCGCTGCAGCACCGCGTAGCCGCGCTCCAGCGTCGCCGCCGGCGACAACGCGACCACCCGCGCCCGGGTGTGGGCGAGCTCCGAATCCGCCCGGTCCAGCAGATGACCCAGCACCCGCCGGCTCCGCCCGATCAGCGCGTCGATCTCCGACGCGCGCTCGTCCACCATCCGCTGGGGGTGCTCCATCGACGGCCGGCCCAGGGCGTGCGCCAGCCCCCGCTCCTCGCGGTCCAGCAGTCCCCGTACCGACCGCAGCGCACGGTCGCGCAGCTGCCGCACCCGGTCCAGCTCCTCGCCCACGTCCGGCACGATCTTCTTCGCCGCGTCCGTCGGTGTGGAGGCGCGCAGGTCCGCGACCAGGTCGAGCAGCGGGGAGTCCGGCTCATGACCGATCGCCGACACCACCGGCGTACGGCACCCGGCCACCGTGCGGATCAGCTGCTCGTCCGAGAACGGCAGCAGGTCCTCCACGCTGCCGCCGCCCCGCGCCACGACGATCACGTCGACGTCCGGCAGATCGTCCAGCTCCTTCACCGCCTGGACCACCTGATTCACCGCGTGGACGCCCTGCACCGCCGCGTTGCGTACCTCGAAGCGGACCGCGGGCCACCGCCGCCGGGCGTTCTCCAGCACATCGCGCTCGGCCGCCGACGCCCGCCCGCAGACCAGCCCGATCAGCTGTGGCAGGAACGGCAGCGGCTTCTTCCGGTCGAGCGCGAAGAGCCCCTCCGAGGCCAGCGACTTCTTCAGCTGCTCCAGCCGGACCAGCAGCTCGCCGATGCCGACCGGCCGTATCTCCGTGGCCCGCAGGGACAGCTGGCCGCGCGGCGCGTACCACTCGGGCTTGGCCAGGACGACGACCCGCGCGCCCTCCGTCACCACATCCGCGATCCGGTCGAAGACCTGCCGAAAGCACGTCACGCTCACCGAGATGTCCTGCGACGGGTCGCGCAGCGTCAGGAACACCACCCCGGCGCCCGGCCGCCGCGACAGCTGGGTGATCTGCCCCTCGACCCAGACCGCCCCGAGCCGGTCGATCCAGCCCCCGATGAGCCGCGACACATCACCTACGGGCAGCGGAGCTTCCGCGGACGTTTGGAGAGCCATGCGAGCGAGCGTATCCGCCCCCACCGACAATCGGGCGGCCACGACGAAGGCCGCTCCGGCCCGGCCACTCCCGGCTCAGGCCGTACGCCGCCCCCACTGCAACGCCAGCACCACCAGCCCCACCCCGAACCAGCACACCCCCACCACCTGGGCGCTCCGGGTCGCCTCCACGATCACCGCGATCAGCACCCCCGCACCCACCACCGGCACCAGCACATGCCGCCACCAGCTCGGCGGCCCCTCCATCCGGCGCACGGCGAACCAGCCGACCACCGACGCGTGCAGCAGCACGAAGGCCGTCAGCGCGCCGATGTCGACGACCGACACCAGACGGTCGAGACCGTCGGCCCGCCGGGCCGCCCACACCGCGGCGACCAGCGTCACCGTCGCGGCCAGCAGAATCGCGAGCCGCGGCACCCCGGACCGCGGGTCGACCCGGGCGAGCACCGAGGGCAGCCGCCGTTCCCTGGCCATCGCGAAGAGCAGCCGTCCCGCGGCCGCCTGCCCGGCCAGCGCCGCGAAGGCCGCGCCGATCGCCTTGCTCACCGCCACCAGGTCGTGCAGCCAGCTCCCGACCGCCGAGTCCACCGTGTCGTAGAACGCCGACCCCTGCGCGGCCGGATCGGCGGCCAGCTCCGCCGACGTCATCGGTTCGAGCAGTGCCGCCAGATACGCCTGCGCCACGAACAGCACACCCGCGAGCACCAGACAGAACAGCAGCGCCCGCGCCACCTTCGCCGAGCCCCCGGTCACCTCCTCCGCGAACGAGGCGATTGCGTCGAAGCCCAGATACGACAGCACGGCCACCGACACCGCCCCCAGCACCGCCGTCGCGGAGAAGCCGGAATCACCGGTGAGCGGAGCCAGCCAGCCGCGCTGCGCCCCGTCCCGTACGAGAACCACCACCGCCGACACCAGGAACACCAGCAGCACCACGATCTCCATCGCGAGCACCGCGAAGCCGACCCGGGCGGCGGCCCGCACGCCCCAGAGGTTGAGCAGCGTGGTGACCACGACGGCGAGTGCCGTCCACACCCACCGCGACACCGACGGCACCAGTGCGTTCAGCGCGATCCCGGAGAAGAGATAGGCGACCGCCGGGATCAGCAGATAGTCGAGCATCGCCATCCATCCGGCGATGAACCCCGGCCCCTCCCCGAGCCCCTTGCGCGCGTACGCGAAGACCGAACCCGCCAACGGGGCGACCCGCACCATCTGCGCGTAGCTGAACGCCGTGAACGCCATCACCACCGTCGCCGCGACATAGACCAGTGCGACGGCGCCGTCGGACTTCGCGTCGAGCGTGCCGAACACACCGACGGGCGCCATCGGCGCGATGAACAGGAGCCCGTAGACCACCAGATCCCGGAAGCCGAGCGTCCGCCGCAGCCTGCCGCCCACCTGGTGCGCCCCCTCCGCCCCCTCCGCTCCCGCGACCCCGCCCTCGCCGCTGCCGCTGCTGCCGCTCTCCGACATGAGCCCTCCCTGGGTCGCGTACGGATCAGTCTCGCCACCCGGCCGATCTTCCGCGCGTTCGACTCGGCCTTACGATGGGGCGCATGACTGCTACGACACCTCGCCGCGTCCTGCTCGCCGCTCCCCGTGGCTACTGCGCGGGCGTGGACCGTGCCGTGATCGCCGTGGAGAAAGCCCTGGAGCAGTACGGCTCCCCGGTGTACGTGCGCCACGAGATCGTTCACAACAAGTACGTCGTACAGACCCTGGAGAAGAAGGGCGCGATCTTCGTCGAGGAGACGGCGGAGGTCCCCGAGGGGTCGATCGTGATGTTCTCCGCGCACGGCGTCGCGCCGACCGTGCACGAGGAGGCGGCCGAGCGGAAGCTCGCCACGATCGACGCGACCTGCCCCCTGGTCACCAAGGTCCACAAGGAGGCCGTCCGCTTCGCGCAGGACGACTTCGACATCCTCCTGATCGGCCACGAGGGCCACGAGGAGGTCATCGGCACCTCCGGCGAGGCTCCCGACCACATCACGCTGGTCGACGGCCCCGAGGACGTCGCCGGTGTCGAGGTCCGCGACCCGTCCAAGGTCGTCTGGCTCTCCCAGACCACGCTCTCCGTCGACGAGACGATGGAGACGGTCGGCGCGCTCAAGGAGAAGTTCCCGCTCCTGATCTCGCCGCCCAGCGACGACATCTGCTACGCCACGCAGAACCGTCAGATCGCGGTGAAGCAGATGGGCGCGGACGCCGACCTCGTGATCGTCGTCGGTTCCAAGAACTCCTCCAACTCGGTCCGCCTGGTCGAGGTCGCCCTCGGCGCCGGTGCGAACGACGCCCATCTGGTCGACTTCGCCGAGGAGATCGACGAGGCCTGGCTGGAGGGTGTCTCCACGGTCGGCGTCACGTCCGGCGCGTCGGTTCCCGAGGTACTGGTCGACGGCGTCCTGGCCTGGCTGTCCGAGCGTGGCTTCGAGGACGTGGAGATCGTGAAGGCGGCCGAGGAGTCCATCACCTTCTCGCTGCCCAAGGAGCTCCGCCGCGATCTGCGCGCCGAGGCCGCCGCGCTCTCGGAGAAGTAGCCCCCGGGCATCGGGGCGTTCCAGGAAGTGGGCGGGGCCGCCTGCCCGTACCGTGGACTGCATGCAGATCTTCGGCGTGGACATCGGCGGATCCGGGATCAAGGGCGCTCCCGTGGACCTGGACCGCGGAGACCTGGCGCAGGAGCGCCACAAAGTACTCACACCGCACCCGGCCACGCCCAAGGACGTGGTCGAGTGCGTGGCCGAGGTCGTCGGTCATTTCAACTGGTCGGGCCCGGTGGGTGTCACCTTCCCGGGCGTCGTCACCGGCGGTGTCACCCGTACCGCGGCCAATGTCGACAAGGGCTGGATCGACGCCGACGCCCGCGGACTGATCGGTGACCGGCTGAACCTCCCCGTCACCGTGCTGAACGACGCGGACGCGGCCGGCGTCGCGGAGATGACGTTCGGCGCGGGCCGGGGCCGCAAGGGGACCGTGATCGTGCTGACGCTCGGTACGGGGATCGGCAGCGCCCTCTTCGTCGACGGCCGGCTCGTCCCCAACACCGAGCTGGGCCATCTGGAGCTGAACGGCCACGACGCGGAGCAGCACGCCTCCACCAAGGCCAAGGAGGACGAGGACCTGAGCTGGCACCACTGGGCGCACCGGGTGCAGAGGTACCTGGCCCATGTGGAGATGCTGTTCTCGCCCGAGCTCTTCATCATCGGCGGCGGGGTCAGCCGCAAGGCCGACAAGTTCCTGCCCCTGATCGAGCACGTACGGGCCGAGATGGTGCCGGCGGAACTGCAGAACAACGCGGGCATCGTGGGCGCGGCGATGGCGGCCGCAGGCCACTAGGCGTACTCGGCCCGTGATGCCCTACGGCCTGTGACGCCCTGCGGCCCGTGATGTCCTACGGCCTGTGACGCCCTGCGGCCCCGTTCACCGCTGCGGGCGGCGCGGTCCCTGCGAGGCGCGCGCCGCCTGTGCGGCGAGCAGCGTGCGGCGCTGCCGCTGACGCATCAGCCGTACCTTCCGTACGGTCGCGATGAGCCCGGCAATGAGCGTCCCGCCGTACAGCCACCCGGCGTGCACGGCGAGCGCGGTGACCACCGCCATGGTCTGGCCGCCGAAGCCGCCCGTACCACCGGCGATCGGGATGACACCGATGGCGAACGCGATCGGCACGATGATCGGCGCGGTCACCAGGTCCGCGGGCCGCACCCACAGCGCGGTCAGCGCGCAGACCGGCAGGAACAGCACACCGAACACCACCGCCGAACCGTCGAGGACCAGCAGGTCGAGGCAGGCCAGGACGAACATGGTGGCGGCGGCGAAGAGCCCGGCCCCGATGCCGGTCAGCCGGGGATTGGGCAGCCTGCGCAGCGCGAGCACGACGGGCGGCACCGGACGGGAGCGGCCTTCCGGCGGGCTCACCACCTGGTAGACGGTCGCGGTCTCCTCGATGGTGCCCTGCGGGGACAGCGGGGCCTGGCGAGACTGCCTGCGCTGCGGGGGACGTGTCCTGTGCTGCTCCACCGGGACAACGTAGGTCGCCGGGCAGGAGGAAACAGGTGCGGGACACGCCCTTTGGGCGACCTAGGGGATGAGTTCGATGCCACATGGCCGAACGGGAACCGGATCGGCACCCGACCGGACCCGTGGGTACCCGGTTGCCCCCGCCCGTAAACTGGAGAATCGGCCCACCCGGGCCCGCAGCGTTCCCGCCCACCTCCTCACTCCTCAGGAAGTCGCCAACGTGTCGCTCACGATCGGAATCGTCGGCCTGCCGAATGTCGGCAAGTCGACCCTGTTCAACGCCCTGACCAAGAACGACGTGCTGGCGGCCAACTACCCGTTCGCCACGATCGAGCCGAACGTGGGCGTCGTCGGCGTCCCGGACGCCCGCCTGAACAAGCTCGCCGAGATCTTCGGCTCCCAGCGCCTGCTCCCGGCGACCGTGGACTTCGTCGACATCGCCGGCATCGTCCGAGGCGCTTCGGAGGGCGAGGGCCTGGGCAACAAGTTCCTTGCGAACATCCGCGAGTCCGACGCGATCTGCCAGGTCATCCGTGCCTTCAAGGACGAGAACGTCGTCCACGTCGACGGCAAGGTCTCGCCCAAGGACGACATCGAGACGATCAACACCGAGCTGATCCTCGCCGACCTCCAGTCCGTCGAGAAGGCCGTCCCGCGCCTCACCAAGGAGTCCCGCCTCCAGAAGGAGAAGGTCGCGGTCCTCGCCGCGGTCGAGGACGCCCAGAAGATCCTCGAGTCGGGCCAGACCCTCTTCGCCGCGGGCATCACCGCGGGCACCGAGAAGGGCAAGCTCCTCCACGAGCTGCACCTCCTGACCACCAAGCCCTTCCTCTACGTCTTCAACGTCGACGAGGACGAGCTGGTCGACGAGGACTTCAAGAACGAGCAGCGCGCCCTGGTCGCCCCCGCCGAGGCGATCTTCCTCAACGCCAAGATCGAGTCCGAGCTGATCGAGCTCGACGACGACGAGGCCCTCGAACTCCTCCAGTCCATGGGCCAGGAGGAGCCCGGCCTGGCCACCCTCGGCCGCGTCGGCTTCGACACCCTGGGCCTGCAGACCTACCTCACGGCGGGTCCGAAGGAAGCCCGAGCCTGGACGATCAAGAAGGGCGCCACGGCCCCCGAGGCGGCCGGTGTGATCCACACCGACTTCCAGAAGGGCTTCATCAAGGCGGAGATCATCTCCTACGAGGACCTGATCGAAACCGGCTCGGTCGCCGAGGCCCGCGCCAAGGGCAAGGCCCGCATGGAGGGCAAGGACTACGTGATGCAGGACGGGGACGTGGTGGAGTTCCGCTTCAACATCTAATTTAAGCTTCAACTAAACTACCTGGCGCCCCGGAAGGGCGCAGGTCAAGAGGGGCCCGTTCATCCGAAACGGGCCCCTTTGCGGTTCCAGCGGAGGTCGGATGGTGCTTTGGTGTTGGATGTTGTCCCGGAGGACTGGATCGGACCACCTGTCGACACCTGTGGTCACCCCCGGGATGCTGTTCCGTGCTGACGTCGCGCTTCACTCCAAGTGGGCCCGCGGAGCCGAGCAGGCGCTGTGTCAACTCGGCCGGGGCAGATTCTGGTTCCCTCCGGACTTCGGCCTCATCAACAGCGCGGTACGCATGGGGGGCAAGGAGAGGTTGATGCAGGCGAGTAGCACGGAACGAGAGGAGTTGGACCCGCTGTGGAAGAACCGCCGCCTAAGACCTGTCCCGTAACTGCTGGTCACAGGTGAGATGATCTTGCTGTGGCTGGTGTGATCACGGCGTCGGAGCCGTCTTGGATAGCCCCGTTCACGGGGCTGAGCCCGCGTATCTTCGGCAAGTTGGTGACTGCGCTGCGCCGCGAGGGTGCGGATCCGGTGCGCAAGGGCCGCCCGTGGTCTCTTCCGCTGGAGGACCGGGTGCTGCTGGTAGCGGCGTACTGGCGAACGAACTTGACGTTGCGCCAGCTTGCCCCGCTCTTCGGTATTTCGAAGTCCGCGGCTGACCGCATCATCGATCACCTCGGTCCGTCGCTCGCGCTGCGGCCCCGCAAGCGGTTCCGTAAGAACACCGTGCTCATCGTGGACGGCACCCTGGTGCCCACCCGCGACCACACCATCGCCGAGCAGTCCAAGAACTACCGGTACTCCACGAACCACCAGGTCGTTATCGACGCTGACACTCGGCTCGTTGTGGTGGTCGGCCGGCCTCTGCCCGGCAACCGCAACGACTGCAAGGCGTGGGAGGAGTCCGGCGCGAAGGCCGCCGTCGGTAAGACCATGACGATCGCCGACGGTGGCTATCCGGGCACCGGGCTGGTGATGCCACACCGGCGCCGCAAGGGCGAGGAACTGCCCGACTGGAAACACGCCCACAACAAGTCCCACAAACAGGTCCGCGCCCGCGTCGAGCACGTCTTCGCCCGTATGAAGACCTGGAAGATCCTCCGCGACTGCCGCCTCAAAGGCGACGGCGTCCACCACGCCATGCTCGGAATCGCCCGCCTGCACAACCTCAACCTCGCCGGATAGACGAGCGGTCGGGCTGGTCACCGTCCACGTCCACACCAGGCAGAGATCATTTACGGGACAGGTCTTAGGGCTTGCAGGCAATCAAGGTGTTGCTTCTCGTTCCGGGGATCGTTGGTGTGGTATGCGCATCCCGGACGAGACTCGTGACCAACTCGCTGTGAAGTTCGAGGTGTTGTTCCCGCACCTGGATGAACGGCAGCGGCGGCTGCTGATGGCCGCAGAGGCCAGGGTCCTGGGGCATGGCGGTGTCCGGGCCGTCGCGCAGGCCGCGGCGGTCAGTGAGACAACGGTCCGCAGGGGCGTGTTCGAGTTGGAGGCGGGCGAGGCACCGCTGGGTCGGGCACGAAGGCCGGGCGGAGGTCGCAAACAGGTCGCGGAGCTTGACCCGGGGCTGCGTCCGGCCTTGCTGGCGCTGGTCGAGCCGGACGAGCGCGGGGATCCGATGTCGCCGCTGCGGTGGACGGTGAAGTCGACACGCACCCTTGCCCGGGAGCTGTCCCGGGCCGGTCACAAGGTCAGTGCCGACACCGTCGCCGACCTGCTGCGGGAGGAAGGCTTCAGCTTGCAGGCCAACGCCAAGACCCTGGAGGGCGGCCAGCACAGCGATCGCGATGCCCAGTTCCGCTATCTCAACGAGCAGGCCCGCGAATACCGGGACGCCGACCAGCCGGTGATCAGCGTGGATACCAAGAAGAAGGAGCTCGTCGGAGAGTTCAAGAACGGCGGCCGTGAGTGGCGGCCGGCGGGTGATCCGGTACTGGTGGGCGTCCACGACTTCGCCGACCCGCAACTGGGCAAGGCCGTCCCCTATGGGGTCTACGACATCGAGGAGAACACCGGCTGGGTCAACGTCGGCACCGATCACGACACCGCTGCGTTTGCCGTGGAGTCGATCCGCCGCTGGTGGCACGGCCAGGGCCAGGACGCCTACCCGCGGGCAACCCGGCTGCTGGTCACCGCCGACGCGGGCGGATCCAACGGCTACCGCACCCGGGCCTGGAAGCTCGAACTCGCACGGCTCGCCGCCGAAACAGGGCTGACCATCACCGTGTGTCATCTGCCGCCCGGCACGTCGAAGTGGAACAAGATCGAGCACCGGTTGTTCTCGCACATCACCATGAACTGGCGTGGCCGCCCGCTGACCAGCCACGAAGTCATCGTGAACAGCATCGCAGCGACCACCACCCGTACCGGACTGCGCGTGAAGGCCGCGCTCGACACCAACAGCTATCCCATCGGGGTGAAGATCAGCGACGCAGAGATGGCCGCTCTGCCGCTGACCCGGCATGCCTTCCACGGAGACTGGAACTATGCCCTGCACCCCCAGAAACGGCCTGCCATCCCGGCGGCACAATCCCCACAGGCCGCTGACACGCAGTGGGACCAGGCTCTGCTTTCCGATCCTTCACTGACCGGGATGCCCCGCCAGCAACTGGACAACCTCACGGCAATGTTGGCTACCGACGGGGACATTCAGCGCGGCCGCCCACCCCGACTCACCTTCCCCGAACAAGTCCTGGCCACCGTGCTCCACCTGCGGGTCGCCCTGGCCGCGGAACCACTCGCCGTACTGTTCACCAGCAGCCGCACGGCCATGCACCGCACCCTCCTCAAGAACAGAAGACTGCTCGAGGCCCAGGGCATCACCATCCCGCCCGCGAAGACCCCACCCGCGTCCCTCGCAGTCCTCCATGCCAGGGTCCTCGCGCTGACCGGCGACACCAGCATCAAGATCAAGACACCGTGTTAATGACCTGCAAGCCCTTAGCCCCGCTGGCCGTCACTTGTACTGCGACTTTCGCCCCTCGATCTGGGGCTGACCGCCACACCCTGGTGTCAGTGAAGCCGCCCCGTCTAACTCGTTGGGTGGGAGACGGACTAGGCCCTTGGTGCCTGGGACTAACGGCAGCTTGCGTGAGAACCGGCGCTATCGTTGGGGCACTTAGCTTGGGCTTCGCCGCTAGTGGCAAAGCTGTCGCGCACTGACATACGAAGGATGGGCGCCGAAGATGGACAGGTCGCAGGTACACCTCACCGCGGCATCGCGGTCAGGCTCTGGACTCGGCGCAGGCAAGGGGGCGCGCTAGTGGCCCTCAAGAAGTCCGACCTGTATAGCTCGCTGTGGCGGAGCTGTGACGAGCTGCGTGGCGGTATGGATGCCAGTCAGTACAAGGACTACATCCTGACGCTGCTGTTCGTGAAGTACGTGACGGACAAGGCCAAGTCCGACCCGAACTCCTTGATCGACGTACCCGACGGCGGATCCTTCGACGACATGGTTGCCCTCAAGGGTGACAAGGAGATCGGCGACAAGATCAACAAGATCATCGGCAAGCTCGCCGAGGCCAACGGGCTTGAGAAGGTCATCGACCTGGCCGACTTCAACGATGAGGAGAAGCTCGGCAAGGACAAGGAGATGCAGGATCGCCTCTCCAAACTGGTGGCGATCTTCGCTGATCTCGATTTCCGAGGTAGCCGTGCTGAGGGCGACGACCTGCTCGGCGATGCCTACGAGTATCTGATGCGGCACTTCGCAACGGAATCGGGCAAGTCGAAGGGACAGTTCTACACCCCTGCCGAGGTCTCGCGAGTACTCGCCAAGGTCGTCGGTATCGGAGCGGGCACCCCACAGGACCACACGGTCTACGACCCAACGTGCGGGTCTGGCTCGTTGCTCCTCAAGGTCGCTGATGAGGCCCCACGTGGCCTCACTATCTACGGCCAGGAGAAGGACAACGCCACCTGGGCGCTGGCCCAGATGAACATGATCCTTCACGGCTACGAGGATCGTGACATCCGCAGGGGCGACACGATCAGTAGCCCGCAGTTTACCCATGGTGCACGGCTACAGACCTTCAACTTCGCTGTTGCCAATCCGCCGTTCTCGATCAAGTCGTGGAGCAACGGCCTGGAGAACGACTACGCCCGCTTCGAGTTCGGCCGGCCGCCGGAGAAGAACGGCGACTACGCCTTCCTCCTGCACATCCTTAAGTCCCTTAAGAGCAACGGCAAGGCTGCAGTCATCTTGCCGCACGGTGTACTGTTCCGCGGTCACGCCGAGGCCAGCATTCGTAAGGAACTGCTGCGCCGTGGCTACATCAAGGGCATCATCGGCCTGCCCGCTAACCTTTTCTACGGCACCAGTATTCCGGCCTGCGTCATCGTTCTCGACAAGGAGAACGCCCAGGCGCGAACTGGCGTCTTCATGATCGACGCTTCCAAGGGTTTCATGAAGGACGGCAATAAGAACCGCCTCCGGAGCCAGGACATCCACAAGATCGTCGACGTCTTCAACAAGCAGACCGAGATCGAGCGATACTCGCGTATGGTGCCGCTCCACAAGATCGCCGACCCGAAGAACGACTACAACCTCAACATTCCGCGATACATCGACTCCTCTGAGCCGGAAGACATCCAGGACCTTCACGCCCACCTTTACGGCGGGACCCCGGAGCACGACCTGGACGCACTCAACGGGTACTGGGAGGCGTTCCCGAGCCTTCGGGCCACGCTCTTCAAGCCAAACCGCCCCGGCTATAGCGACCTGGCTGTCGGCGTGGCTGATGTACAACAGGCCATCCTGGACTCCGACGAGTTCCAGAAGTTCGCTATAGACGTCCGCGGTCAGGTTGACGACTGGTTCGCCGCGCACCGGCCGGTCCTGCAAGCGCTTAACCCGGACACCGTCCTCAAGGACCTGATCGCTGGTATCAGTGACGATCTGCTGGCCCGGTTCAAGAGCATCCCTTTGCTCGACGAGTACGACGTATACGAGCAGCTCATGGCCTATTGGCACGGCGTCATGCACGACGACGTCTTTCTCGTCATGAACGACGGGTGGTGTGAGGCGGCGAAGCCCCGCAAGGCCATCGAAGATAAGGAGCGCAAGCTCTCCGAGGCCCCGGATCTTGTTGTTGGCTCGGGGCGCAGTGCCACCAAGTACAAGATGGACCTCATCCCGCCGGCGCTCGTGGTAGCTCGTTACTTTGCCGACGATCAGTCCAAGGTTGACGCGCTGCACGCGGCAGGCGAAGAGGCCAGCCGCGCTGTCGAGGAATACATCGAGGAGCACGCCGTAGAGGACGGCCTACTTGCTGAGGCAATGGACGACGGCAAGATCTCCAAGCCGCTTGCTTCGACGCGGCTCAAGGTGGCCCGGCACGAGAGGGCTGACGCGGAGGAGATTAAAGCGCTGCAGCACCTGATCAAGCTGTACAACGAAGAGGCTGTTGCCAAGAAGGTTGCCAAGGAAGCTCAGGCCGTGCTCGATCTGGCAACCCTCAAAAAGTACGCTGACCTCAGCGAGTCTCAAATCAAGCAGCTCGTGCTCGACGACAAGTGGCATGAGACGGTTGCGGATCGCGTCACTCAGGTCGTCATTTCGCTCACCCTGGCGCTGGTGTCACGCATTCAGGAGCTGGGCGAGCGATACGCGGAGACGGTCAGCTCGCTGGACGCCACGTTGAAGATGCTCGGAGTGAAAGTCGCCGGCCGCCTTGCAGCGATGGGGGTGGAACAGTGACCAGCTGGCGAACGACCCATCTCGGAGCAGTGGTGACGCTCCAGCGTGGCTTCGATCTTCCATCAAGGCTCCGGCGCCGCGGCAGGATTCCGGTTGTGAGCTCATCCGGAACCAGCGGATGGCATGATCAGCCGATGGTCAAGGCGCCGGGAGTCGTGACGGGCCGATATGGAACCATCGGTGAGGTCTTTTTCGAAGAGGCCGACTTCTGGCCACTCAACACCACTCTGTGGGTCTCCAACTTCCATGGGAATGATAAGCGCTTCATTTATTACCTGTTGCAGAGGATCAACTTCGCAGCGCACAGTGGCAAAAGTGGAGTTCCTGGCGTCAATCGCAACGACCTCCACAGAGAATTGGTCTCCCTGCCACTGTTGGTCGATGAACAAAGGTCAATCGCGGATACTCTGAGCGATTGTGATGATCTGATCGCCGCGCTGGAGCGCCAGATCGCCAAGAAGCAGGCGATCAAGCAAGGCATGATGCAACAGCTCACGACCGGGAATACCCGCCTTTCAGGATTTACTGATGAGTTCGCAGAACGCCGTCTCTCAGATGTGAGCATTAAGATCCAAGACGGCACTCACTTCTCGCCCCGACTTGATGGTTCGGCCTTCAAGTATATTACCTCGAGGAATATCGGGTTTGGGGTTTTGAAGTTGGATACCGTGGAGACGATCTCCGAGTCTGAACACAGGAAGATCTATAGTCGCTGTGACACGAGATTTGGTGATCTCTTGATCACAAAGGATGGGGCGAACACCGGCAATGCCGCCCTGAATACATTTCGAGAGGAGGTCAGCCTGCTCTCAAGTGTAGCCTTTCTCCGGTGCGACCCACGGAAGGCTTCTGAAGCGTACATCTTGCAGTATTTGCTCTCATATCAAGGTCGCCAGCAGATTAAGAATGCAATGGCGGGCAATGCAATCACGCGTTTGACGCTCGCCAAGATCCGCGACCTCGTGGTACCAATGCCTGGGGTTGATGAACAGCGAGCGCTGGCTCACGTACTGGGTGACGCAGATGCGGAAATTGCGGCTATGCGTGCCCGGCTTAGAAAAATCTTTGACGTCAAGCGTGGAATGATGCAGAGTCTACTGACCCGCCTTCCGGAAAAGGGAGGTGCGGTATGAGTAATGTAGGTCAACCTGAGTGCAAGACTCAAGATCGCATAATCGCCACATTCCGGGATTTACTGGGATACGACTATCTCGGCAACTGGGAGCATCGTGCCGAAAACTCGAATGTCGAGGTTCAGCTCCTGGCGAGGAATCTCCGTGCCCGCGGATACAGTGACAACCTCATCAACAGGGCGATCGACAAGCTGAAGAGTGACGCCTCGCTCGGGGGTGGCCGCGATCTGTACGAGGCGAACCGGGATGTGTACGGACTGCTCCGGTACGGGGTGAAGGTCAAGCCTGGTGCTGGCGAGCAGACGGCGACGGTGAAGCTGGTCGATTGGGATCACCCCGAAGCCAACCACTTCGCTCTGGCCGAGGAAGTGACGGTGCGAGGGCAGCACACCAAGCGTCCGGATATTGTGCTGTACGTCAACGGCATCGCCTTCGGGACGATTGAGCTAAAGCGCTCGAAGGTTGCCGTCTCTGAAGGTATTCGGCAGAGCATCGGCAATCAGCGGCCTGAGTTCATCCGGTCGTTCTTCACGACGGTGCAGCTCGTCATGGCCGGCAATGACGTGGAGGGGCTGCGCTACAGCGCTATCGACACGCCGGAGAAGTACTGGCTCGCCTGGCGTGAACCGTCCAACATCGCCGATCCTCTCGATCGGTCCTTGACGCAGCTCTGCTCGAAGGGGCGCCTGCTCGAGCTGGTTCACGACTTCATGGTCTTCGATGCGGGACAGAAGAAGACGTGTCGGCACAACCAGTACTTCGGCGTCAAGGCGGCTCAGGAACGGATCGCCAAGCGCAAGGGCGGCATCATCTGGCATACCCAGGGCTCCGGCAAGTCGTTGACGATGGTGTGGCTAGCTAAGTGGATCCGGGAGTCTCAAGTTGGCACGAATCCACGGGTCTTGCTGATCACTGACCGGACCGAACTGGATGATCAGATTCAGAAAGTCTTCCAGGGAGCCAAAGAGCCCATCTACCGCACCAACAGCAGCGCTGATCTCGTCGCCTCCTTGAATGCGAGCAAAGAGTGGCTGATGTGCTCACTGGTTCACAAGTTCCGTGGCTCGGAAGACGAGGCCGCCCGTGATGCGGCTGAGAGTGAGTTCATTCGTGAGCTCAAAGCAACCGTCCCCAAGGGCTTTCGGGCCAAGGGCAACCTATTCGTCTTCGTGGACGAAGCCCACCGTACGCAGTCGGGCAAGATGCACGACGCGATGAAGGCGCTTATGCCTGGCGCCATGTTCATCGGCTTCACGGGCACACCTCTCCTCAAAGAAGACAAGGACACCACTGTCCAGCGGTTCGGCAGCTTTATTCACACCTATAGGTTCAACGAGGGCGTTGCCGATGGTGTCGTGCTCGACTTGCGCTACGAGGCTCGCAACATCGACCAGGACCTGACCTCGCCGGCGAAGGTCGACCAGTGGTTTGAGGCCAAGACCCGCGGCATGACAGACCTCTCGCGCGCCGAGCTCAAAAAGCGCTGGGGCACCGTGCAGAAGATCGCCAGCTCGGAACCACGAGCCCGGGAGATAGTCAACGACATCCTGTTCGACATGGAGACCAAGCCGCGGCTGATGGATGGCCGAGGCAACGCCATGCTCGTCAGTCAGAGCATCTACCAGGCGTGCAAGTTCTACGAGCTGTTCATTCAGGCCGGGTTCAAGGGTAAGTGCGCCATCATCACGTCGTACACACCGCAGGCGAGTGACATCGCCAAGGAAGACTCAGGCCACGGCGCGACCGAGCGCTTGCGCCAGTACGAGATCTACCGGCAGATGCTCGCGGATCACTTCAACGAGCCCGCGGACAAGGCGATGGGCAAGGTCGAGCAGTTCGAGAGGGACGTCAAGGAACGTTTCATCAACGACCCGGCTCAGATGCGGCTGCTCATCGTCGTCGACAAGCTCCTAACTGGCTTCGACGCCCCGAGTGCGACGTACCTGTACATCGACAAAAAGATGCAGGACCACGGCCTGTTTCAGGCGATCTGCCGAGTCAACCGCCTCGACGGCGACGACAAGGACTACGGCTATATCGTCGATTACCGAGACTTGTTCAACTCCCTTGAGTCCGCAATTAAGGACTACACCGGTGCTGCTCTAGAGGGCTACGACAAGAAGGACATCGAGGGGCTGTTGCCAGACCGGCTCGACAAAGCCCGGGATGACCTTGATGAGGCTCTGGAGAACATCCGAGCGCTCTGCGAGCCGGTTGAGCCACCAAAGGACACTCTCCAATACCAGCAGTACTTCTGCGCCCGGGAGCAAGGCAGCGCCGAGCAGCTCAAGGCCAACGAACCCAAGCGCGTTAGGCTTTACAAGTTTGTGGCGGCCGTGACCCGCGCGTACGGCAACGTCGCCAACGACATGAAGGCCGCGAGGTACGAGGACGCTGAAGCCGCATCGATCAAGGAAGAGGTCGCCCACTACGCCAACGTGCGTGAGGAGGTGAAGCTCGGTGCCGGTGAGAATGTTGACTTCAAGCAGTACGAGGCCGGCATGCGACACCTACTGGACACGTACATCAATGCTAGCCCCTCCGAGGTGGTATCTGACTTCCAGAAGGCCGGGCTGGTCCAGTTGATCGTCGAGATGGGAGCTGGCGCGCTCGACAAGCTTCCCGCAGGTATCAAGAATGACCCGGAAGCGGTAGCAGAAACGATCACCAACAACATGCGCGCGGTGATCATCGACGAGCGTCCGATGAACCCCAAGTACTACGACAAGATGTCGGAGCTGCTCGACGCCATACTCGAAAAACAGCGGCAGGGTGCTCTGGACTATAAGGAGTATCTCGCGAAGCTTCTGGAACACGCGTCCAAACTCGGCAAGGGCGAGTCGGACACCGAGTATCCAGAGTGGGCTGACAATGGGGCCCGTCGTGCTCTGATTGATTTCTTCGGTCCGTCACCGGAATTGGCCGCGGTTGTGGATACCACTATGCTCCATAGCAAGCCCGACTCGTGGGTAGGTAACACGATGAAGGAGAAGAAGATTAGACGCGCACTCATTCAAGCGCTGACCGCAGATTTCGACCGACTTGATGAGCTACTGGAATTGCTGAAGGCGCGTCATGAGTATCGCTAGTGCCTCTCTCACCGTCCGTGGCATCGATGTTGACATCATCTACAAGAACATTAAGAACCTGCACATCGGTGTTTACCCACCACTGGGGCGCGTCCGTGTAGCAGCGCCGCACCAGCTCGACGATGAGCAGGTGCGACTTGCTGTAATCCAACGCCTGTCGTGGATCAAAGAGCAACGCGAGCAGTTTCGATCTGCCGAACGGCAGTCCACGCGAGAGATGGTCACAGGCGAGTCCCACTATGTATGGGGCGTTCGTCGCAGGATGAAGGTTGTGGAGCGTCCAGGGCGGGCTCACTTCGAACTAGACGGTGAACGACTACTGCTATACGTCCCGGTCGGCACAACGGCTGAACGGCGGCGGGACTTGCTGGATCGGTGGTATCGGGAGCAGCTTCGACATGTGCTTCCGGGACTGATTGCCAAGTGGGAAGCCGTCCTCGAGGTTTCGGTGCCGCGATGGAGTCTCAGGCGGATGAAGACCAAATGGGGCTCGTGTAATCGTGAGACCGGGCGTATCTGGTTCAACGTCGAGCTTGCGAAGAAACCTCCAGGCTGCCTCGAGTACATCGTCGTCCACGAGATGACGCACTATTTGGAACGCAACCACGATGAGCGCTTCACTAAGCTCATGGAGAGGTCCATGCCGAACTGGCGGAGCCTTCGTGATCAGCTGAATGACGCCCCACTTGCAGAAGAGGAGTGGGCTTGAGAGAGCGGTAGGAGAAGCCCCTCGCACGACGTACGGGGGCAAACAGGATCACGGCGTGGGTCGGCGGCGTGCGCTGTGAGATGGGCACACTGCCTTGGGCTGATCTCGTCGTGATCGCTCTGTCAGAGCGAGGCGATAGGGTCCAGACTCAGTTCGACCGTAGTGCGGGTGTCCGCCACAGAACCGGAGGCTCGACCCGGTGAAGTTCATTGTCCTACCCCAAGACACACCTGTGCGCTCAGGCCCCGAGGCCGTGGTCCTAGTAGCCGATGACTGGGATGACTTCGGCTTCCGCACCGGCTACATGCTCTGGTACCGAGACCCACAGACGCAGACGAACCTAGGTTTCGTCAAGGTCGCCGTCCCTGGGCAGGAAGACGGTCCCAGCCCCATCCGTGCCGGAGTCTACGATGGCTCGCCACCGGGTGAACTCTTCTCTCTCGGCCAGAGTGATCGCTACTACGACAACATCAAGAAGCTTGGACACGACAGGCGCGAAGTAATCCTTCGCGGGCTCTCTGACGTGGCCTACAACCCTGACCTCCTTGACCGCGCGGTGCAGTACCCAGTGACACGATCATCACTGCTGCGGACGATCCAGGAACGGACGGTCAGGACCCAGTTCAACCGGATTGCACGCGGCGGAGTCCGGCTGACCGAGTACCGGTTCCGCTACGTCGCACCGGGAAACAGGGCTGAGAGCATTCTCGACTTCGAGGTCGATCCTGACTCCACGCCGTCCAGCAACATTCACGTTCTCATCGGTCGCAATGGAGTTGGCAAGACGACCCTGCTGCGGAATCTTGCCGCTGCGGTCGTCTGGCCCGAGAGGCACGCGGAATTCGGCCTCGTGGATGTGCTCCCGACCTCCACGTCCGCAACTGGCGAGCAGTTCGTGAACGTGGTCTCGGTCACCTTCAGTGCCTTCGATCCCTTCGTCGAAGTGGTCGAGGAGAGCGATCCCCAGGCGGTGAAGTACACCTACGTTGGCCTCCAAGGCATCTCGCTCGATGATCTGCCCACCGGAACCCAAAAGCAAAGACTGCAAGCGGCCTTCAACGCTGGAATCCATGCCGTCATCAACTCGCGCGACCTCATGCGCTGGCGCGAGGCCATAATGCTGTTGAGCCGTGACCCTCAGTTTGCGAACTCCGCCATCGCGGCCTACGCCCGCGATATACGAGCCGGCATGAAAGTTACGGAATCCCACGTACGGGACCTGACCTCTGCCTTCGGGCGGATGAGCTCAGGTCACGCGATCGTGACGCTGACCATGACACAGCTCGTGCATCTCGTGGCTGAGCAGTCCCTAGTCCTAGTGGATGAGCCCGAAGCCCATCTGCATCCGCCGCTGCTGGCTTCCTTCATGCAGGCGCTGTCTAACCTGTTGTCCGCGCGCAACGGGGTCGCTGTAGTTGCTACACACTCGCCCGTCGTACTCCAGACGGTGCCCCAGTCCAGCGTCTACAAGCTCATACGCCAGGGCGAGAGCAGCCGCGCCGAGCGCCCGCTGATTGAGACGTACGGAGAGAACGTGGGTGTGCTGACCCACGAGGTATTCGGGCTGGAGGTGATGGAGTCCGGCTTCTATGCCGAGATCGGCAAAGCTGTGGCGGCGCTGGACACATATGAAGAGGTTGTTGCCTACTTCGACGGCAAGCTCGGCGGAGAGGCAAAGGGGTTGGTCCGGATTCTTCTCGCGGAGAAGACGGATGGTCCCCTTTGATGTGGCCCCTGAAGGTTCCCATGCGAAAGGCCAGTGACAGCTACCAGGCATGTGTCGCTGGTACCCAGGCAGAAGAGCGTCGCGAGCGGCTGCTCAACGCGGTAGATACTGTGCAGAGGGCTGGCCAGACGCTTCGTGAGGCTGTTGCTGCAAGGAATCTACATGACCTTGACCCGAAGTGCTTTAAGGTTCCCGAGATCGCCGACGGCGCCTTCGTGGATTGGGCCTACGAGAACGGCATGAAGACCGTCGGGGGGCGGGTGATACGTGACGAGTTGATGGCCGCTCCGCCCAACGAACGGTGCCCGTTGTGCAGGCAGGGCACCGTTCGCCAACTTGACCACTTCATGCCGAAGAGTCATTTCCCCGTGCTGTGTGTCGACCCGCTCAACCTTGTCCCCGTCTGCGAGCGGTGCAATTTGATCAAGGGGAACAAGCGGCCGGACAGCGCCGAGACCACGCTCCTGCATCCATATCTCGATCGGATCTCCCAAGAGGGCTGGTTGGATGCGCGATCGGTCCACGATTCAGGCACGGTGCGGCTGCGCTTCTTTGTCAGCCCGCCGGCATCCTGGGATGCCACGCTCATCGCGCGAGCCAAGAACCACTTCAGGCTCTTCGAGCTGGGGAAGCGCTACGCCATCGAAGCCAACCGCGCGATCTCCGATGTGACGTATAGCGTCGAGAGGCAGCGTAAACGCGGTGGCGCACGCATGGTCCGGGTCTACCTGGAGGATGAGGCGGAGAGCCGGTGCGCCGTAGACCTCAACAGCTGTGAAGGCATCACGTACCGGACACTTGCAGCCGACGACCTCTATTGCGAAGGCCCCACAGGGCAAGACAGTCCCAGCTCGGCGGGCTCGCTGTAACCAACCAGATTGGGTGTAGCGACGCAGACTTTCGTCGATCCGGGTTGCTGTCGGGCGGCTGGAGTCTTCTGACTCGCGCACCCCGGCACTCCACAGGCCGCGGTGCCCCCGGCGTCGAGGAAAACGGCCAGACCAGTAAGGCCGTTGGTTCGGCCTGGGATCGAAGGGTCACGTTCGCTGAAACGAGCGGATTAGTGACGAGCCTCTTGTCCCGTTGTGAGGCGCTGGCGACGATCTCAGGTGCTGGGTCCGGCTGCAGATCGGGGACTTGGGTGGCGAGCGTCTTTCAGCGGTGCAAGCGGGATGTCCGCGATCGGAACTATCCCTGCATGCGCCCAAGATGCGGTCACGCGTGGACCGTGCGGTATCGGGAGCCAGGCGGCAGGCGGGGGCGGCAGCGGGAGAAGTCGTTTCCGCGGAGGATCGGCCTGGATGGTGCGGATGCCTTTGCCGCCGGTGTGGAGAAGGACAAGAAGGCTCGCGTCTGCGTCGATCCTGCGCGCGGCGCCATGTCCTTGTCGGTCTGGGCTGCGGAGTGGCTGGAGCGACGAGTCATCGGTGAGGCGACCCGCTGTAACTACGAAGGGTTCATCCGCAATCATCTCGTGCCGAGCCTTGGTCGTAAGCCGCTGGCTGGGCTGGCGCGCCGGGACTTTGAGAGGTTCGTCAAGGACATCTACCGAGGCGGTGCGGGGCTGGCTGCATCGACAGTGAACGACCGCATGGTGATGGTGGCCGCCATCATGGAGGCGGCCGTCGTCGACAAGCGCATCACCGAGAACCCTGCGCGGGGCATCCGCGTATCCCGTAGGGATGCTGTGGCGGTGGACGAGGATGCAGTTCCGACGCCAGCCGAGGTGGATCTGATCGCCGCGCACATCTCGCCACAGTTCCGCCTCACCGTCTATCTTCAGGCCGGCACAGGCCAGCGACCTAGCGAAGCCTTGGCCTTCTCCGCCGAGTGCAGGCGGCCCGGCTACGTCAGGGTCCGATGGCAGGTCAGTGCCAAGGCGCACCAGGAGGACTGTCAGGCACCCTTCGTGCCGCTCAAGCATCGGTTGGAGAAGGAGTGCCGAGACGTCCCAACCGCTCCGTTCATCGAGCAGGAGATCGACGCTCATCTCCGCAGATGGAAGCCGGTGCCCATGGTCTTCACCGGACAGAAGGGCAAGCGGATTCGACTCGAGGCCCTCTTTGCCCCGCGTCAGCCTGGCCTTGGCGTGATGCCGTCCATCTCCTCCTACGGCTACCAGTTCAAGAAGGCATGCCTCTCGGCCGGCCTGGTCGATCTTGACGGCAATGCCAAGTTCACACCTCGTAGCCTGCGGCACTTCTTCGCCTCCACGGCCCTGGCCAACGCTGTGCCGATCCACGAGGTCTCGCGCTGGCTGGGCCACCGCTCGGTGAAGACGACGGTCGACATCTACGGGCATCTGCTGCCGAGTGCGTGGGACCGCTGCAGGCAGGTACTGCAGCTCGCCATGCGTCCCGCGTCCCTGGACGCAACTCTTCAACCACCGAACGAGACGGACTGAAGTGCTGGAACCTCCGTGCTGCTCCGAGACGAGGTCTCCCCGGTGCAGTCGGCTCCTTATCGACTGACGACATCAAGCCGGCGATGCCGTCAACGGGCGTCTCTGCCTAGAGGTTGTCCCGTAAATGATCTAGGGCGTGCTGGTTGACCAGCATTGTTTCCTGGTCATCCGGTGAGGGTGAGGTTGTGGAGGCGGGCGATGCCGAGCATGGCGTGGTGGACGCCGTCGCCTTTGAGTCGGCAGTCGCGGAGGATCTTCCAGTTCTTCATGTGGGCGAAGGTGTGCTCGACGCGGGCGCGGACCTTGCGGTGGGAGGTGTTGTGGTCCTCTTTCCAGGCCGGTAGTTCTTCGTTCTTGTGCCGGCGGTAGTGCGGGATGGTCAGGCGGGTGCCGCGGTAGCCGCCGTCGGCGATCACCGTGGGAGTGGTGCCGACGGCGGCCTTGGCGCCAGAGTCTTCCCAGGCCCGGCAGTCGTTGCGGTTGCCGGGCAGCGGCTTGCCGACGGCGACGACCAGGCGGGTGTCGGCGTCGATGACGACCTGGTGATTGGTGGAATGGCGGTAGTTCTTGCTGGAGGCGGCCACGGTCCGGTCGCGGGTGGGAACCAGGGTGCCGTCCACGATAAGCACGGTGGTCTTGCGGTATCGCCGTCGGGGCTGAAGGGCGAGAGCGGGTCCGAGGTGGTCGACGATCCGGTCGGCCGCAGACTTCGAGATGCCGAACAGCGGGGCGAGCTGACGCAGGGTGAGGTTGGTGCGCCAGTACGCGGCCACCAGCAGCACCCGGTCCTCCAGGGGAAGCGACCATGGCCGGCCCTTGCGGACCGGATCGGCTCCCTCGCGCCGCAGCGCGGTGATCAGCTTGCTGAACTGCCGAGGGCTCAGCCCAGTGAAGGGGGCTATCCAGGAGGGCTCCGACCCCGTGATCACACCAGCCACGGCAAGATCATCTCACCCCTGACCCGCAGTTACGGGACAACCTCTAGCTTGACTCTGTCGGGGATCTTGGTATTTCGCGGTGCGGCAGCGTGATGAGCGGGCATGCTCGGGACTGTTTCGAAGGCCGATCCAGTTGTCGAGGTGTCCGTTGTCGCTCCATGCTCGTTCCGGTGAGCAAGTCCCGTCTTTGACCGTGCGGATCGCGCGCGCGAGTAATCCGGGCTGTACGACCGCGATGTGGGTGAGGGACCGGCTGGACGGGTTGCGGTGCGACGAGGATTTTGCGGGTTGGTATCCGCGCGATGGACGGCCTGGCATGTCGCCCGCCCAGTTGGCCACCGTCTGTGTGCTGCAGTTCCTGCTCGGCTTATCGGACCGGCAGGCGGCGGAGGCGGTGCGCTCCCGCGCCGATTTCAAGTACGCCCTGGCCATGGAGCTGGACGATCCTGGCTTCCACCACAGCGTGCTGGGCGACTTCCGCGAGCGCCTGGTGCGGGACGACCGCGCCGACGGACTTCTCGATCTGGCGCTCGCACGCTTGAAGGAGGCCGGCCTGGTGCGCGAGCGCACCACCCAGCGCACCGACTCCACCCACGTCCTGGCCGCGGTGCGCGACCTTACCCGGCTGGAACTGGTCACCGAGGCCGTCCGTGCCGCGCTGGTGGAAACAGCCCGTACCACTTCGCACCTGCTGACCGGGCTGGTCGACGAAGACTGGGGACGCCGCTACGGCCGCCAGATCCGGCTGGGCAAGAACCCCACCCGGCCCAAGACCAGAATCCTGGCCGCCGACGACGACGCCTGCCAACTGCTGGAACTCCTCCACCGGCTGGGCTACCGGCCCGGCCCGCGGGCCGAGGCGCTGCGGCAGATCGTCGTGCAGAACTACTACCGCGACCAGACGGGCCGACTGCGCTGGCGCACCGCCGATGACGGCGGCCTGCCGCCCTCCTCCCGCACGATCGTCTCCCCCTACGACACCACGGCGCGCTACGTCCGTCACGGCCGCATCATCAGCTGGAAGGGATACGCCGCGCACGTCACTGAGACGTGTGACCCCGACAGCACCAACGTGATCACGGACGTGGCCACCACCTCGGCCGCCACCAACGACGGCCAGACACTGCCCGGCATCCACGCCCGCCTCGCGCGTCGCGAGCTGCTGCCCGGCGAGCACCTGGTCGACGGCGGCTACACCTCTCTGGTCCACCTGGAGCGAGCCGCACGCGAACACCAGATCACCGTCAGCGGCCCCCTGCCAGGCAACCCCACCCGCCAGCACCGCACGAATGAAGGTTTCGGCCGGGACGACTTCCACATCGACTTCGACCGCCAGCAGGTCACCTGCCCCCAAGGCCAGCTCAGCCAGGGCTGGCACGGCCCCTACCCGACATCTTCACCCACCGCCGCCCCGCTGATCGTGGCCCGGTTCACCACGAGCCAGTGCCGTCCCTGCCCGGCCCGCACCCGCTGCACCACTACCCCCGACAGCGCCCGCACCGTGGGTTTCCCCCCACGAGAACTCCGAGACCTGCAACTCCGAGTCCGCACCGAGCAGCAGACACCCGACTGGAAGGCCCGCTACGCGGTCCGCTCCGGAATCGAGGGCACCATGAACGAGTTCGCCCACGGACACGGCATGCGCCACTGCCGCTACCGAGGACAGCCGAAAGCCCACCTGCAACACGTACTCACGGCCATCGCCGTGAACATCGAACGACTCAGCCGCCGGTCAGAGACAGACAAACCCACTTCGCCGAGACCGCCGACCGCCTTCCAGATTTTCCTGGACCAAAACGAGATCCCCCGGTCGAAGTCGTGGCGAACCCTCGGCAGCTGAACCAAACAACCAAGATCCCCGACAGAGTCAAGCTAAGACCTGTCCCGTAAATGATCTCTGCCTGGTGTGGACGTGGACGGTGACCAGCCCGACCGCTCGTCTATCCGGCGAGGTTGAGGTTGTGCAGGCGGGCGATTCCGAGCATGGCGTGGTGGACGCCGTCGCCTTTGAGGCGGCAGTCGCGGAGGATCTTCCAGGTCTTCATACGGGCGAAGACGTGCTCGACGCGGGCGCGGACCTGTTTGTGGGACTTGTTGTGGGCGTGTTTCCAGTCGGGCAGTTCCTCGCCCTTGCGGCGCCGGTGTGGCATCACCAGCCCGGTGCCCGGATAGCCACCGTCGGCGATCGTCATGGTCTTACCGACGGCGGCCTTCGCGCCGGACTCCTCCCACGCCTTGCAGTCGTTGCGGTTGCCGGGCAGAGGCCGGCCGACCACCACAACGAGCCGAGTGTCAGCGTCGATAACGACCTGGTGGTTCGTGGAGTACCGGTAGTTCTTGGACTGCTCGGCGATGGTGTGGTCGCGGGTGGGCACCAGGGTGCCGTCCACGATGAGCACGGTGTTCTTACGGAACCGCTTGCGGGGCCGCAGCGCGAGCGACGGACCGAGGTGATCGATGATGCGGTCAGCCGCGGACTTCGAAATACCGAAGAGCGGGGCAAGCTGGCGCAACGTCAAGTTCGTTCGCCAGTACGCCGCTACCAGCAGCACCCGGTCCTCCAGCGGAAGAGACCACGGGCGGCCCTTGCGCACCGGATCCGCACCCTCGCGGCGCAGCGCAGTCACCAACTTGCCGAAGATACGCGGGCTCAGCCCCGTGAACGGGGCTATCCAAGACGGCTCCGACGCCGTGATCACACCAGCCACAGCAAGATCATCTCACCTGTGACCAGCAGTTACGGGACAGGTCTTAGCGGTGCCTTTTCAGAGGAGGATGAGGCGAAGCTACTTTCGGGGCGCAAACCGGCGCGCGCCGTAGGGACTGTGGAGGGCATGCCGTCGAGGGTTCATCCCCATGGCAGCATGCAAGATCGGGACCCAGATGCTGCCATTTTTCCACCGGCAAAAGCTGATTTACCACGAGATGCGTCGGTTCCCAGGAGCTATGGAGCTTCCGTGGAGACCGACCGCTACGGACCCCGGGCCGTCGGGTGAAAGAGCGCGGACGATCAAGTCGATGACGTAGTCGCTGCTGGCACCTCGCGTACCGAGCCACCCGTCCTTGAGAAGCGTGGCGAACGTGGTGTTGTTCAGATATCTAGGCACATCTCCTTCCCGAAGGCGCCTGCCGCCACGAGCGCCACGAGCGAGCGGGCTGTCGATCAGCGCCTTGAAGTGAGGACGGGTGAGGTACATGCCGGGAATGAGCGCAGTAGAGCTCATGACGAAGGGCACGTTTCGGCACAGCTTGACCATGCTCGGAGCGGTGACGAGCCGTGGGTCCAAGCCGTCGTCGAGTTGTTCGCACTCTTTGTCCACCATCGCCATCCGCTCCAGCTCGCGCTCCGCGGTCGCGTCGTACCGATATGTCCAGAGGCCCGCCTCCTTGCGCATCCGCTTGTACTGGACCGTGGTGACACTTCCGGTGAACTCGTTCACGTAGATCATGTCGACCCCGGTAACAGTCTCTATGTTGTGGCGGTTGGCGTTATACACGAAGAGGCGATGGCCAGAAGGCCCGCCGCTGCGACGGTAGATGCGCCACCCCACCTCGATCGCGTCCATGCCCGTCATCCCCGGAAATCGGTGGTAGTCGTGCACGATCTGTTGGTCCTCGATCTGTCGGAGATCGGGTAGCCCCGCGAGAAATGGAACAGAGCGGGTCTCCAGGACTTCGGACGCGACAGGAGACTGCCAGGACTCGACCACGTCACGCTCCATACCCGCGGCCTCGAGCAGCATGCCCACGGCGTCCTTCTCCAGGTTCAGTTTCTCGCCGACAGCGCCTGCTGGTGGGTGCATCCCCAGCGACTGCTCCAGACCGGAAAGCGTCGAAGCCAGCTCGGGCCGTAGCTGACGTATGCATTCGAGCAGCCGTTCGCCAGCCACTTCCGACATGCGGCCGTCGTCCTGAAGGAAGCGACGGCTTGCTCCCATCGGCATCTCAAGATCCGCGAGCGGGAGCGGCCGAGACAGAAGGGTGAAATCTCTCGTGAGCAGGGAGCGTTCGTAGGTCCCTGATCGTCTCCCTGGAAAAGCGCCACCGACGCCGATGACAGTGCGCTTGCCGAAGTTGGTGTCCCGGTCGGTGAAGAAGGTCAGACACCATCCCCGGGGCTTTCGCCACTCTTTATACGGGTAGGCGAAGCTCCGCTCGTCTCGCTGAAGCCAGCGTGGTGGGGGTTCCGGGAGGCGCTGCAGCATGAGGGTGGTGCAGTGGACCAGCGCGACGGATGCCACGAGAATCTCCCGATGATGAAACAGTTCGACGTGGTCATTCTCGGGTAAGTCTGTGCACGGTGCCCCCCGTTGATCAAAAGTGCGACGCTGGCGGTTCGCGAAGTGCAGTAACGGAGAGCGCTGACCGTCGTAGCCCGGTCGTCGCGTTCTTCGCGACGTCCGGCGAGCGAGCTGAAGGTTCGACGCAATGCCCTGCTGATTGGCCCTCGAAATCGGGCCGTATAGGTCGCCATGGATGTCGGCCGCCCTGGTCGATCTTGACGGCCAAGCCAAGTACACGCCTCGTAGCCTGCGGCACCTCTTCTCCTCCACGGCCCTGGCCAGCGGTGTGCCGATTCCCGAGGTCT
This sequence comes from Streptomyces sp. NBC_00984, assembly GCF_045162475.1. Lineage (NCBI taxonomy): Bacteria > Bacillati > Actinomycetota > Actinomycetes > Kitasatosporales > Streptomycetaceae > Streptomyces > Streptomyces sp. NBC_00984. Next base: position 3,292,744 of record NZ_CP108734.1, on the reverse strand, counting down.
CGCGCTGGCTGGGGCATCGCTCCGTTAAGGCCACGGTCGACATCTACGGGTATCTGCTGCCCAGCGCGTGGGATCGCTGCCGGGAAGTCATGCAGCGCGCCATGCGGTCCGCGTCCCCGGGCGCGACGTCTCTTCCGTCCGAGGGGACGAGCCGGAGCGCTGGCACTCAAGGTGCTTAGGAGTACGAGAGCCGTCCCGCTGCACGGTGCTGGGATAGAACGCCCGTGCTGGGATGGTGCTGGGATGACCTCCGTAATTCCGCGTTTTCGCAGGTGGGAGCTCTGTACTACAGATTCCGCTTCAACGTCTAATACGTCCGGCGAAAGGCCGTCTGACCTGCGGCGGAGCGGGTTGGGCGGCCTTTGCGGTCCGCCGACCGATACGAAACCGCCGTACGACAAGCTCTCCCCGAGCACGCCGGCCGCATCCTGACTGGCCGGGCCTGGCCCGCCCTCACGACCGTTCTGGCCCGCGCAGAATCTGTCGGGCATCGGCCCGTCCGTGTGCTGGCCGAAGCCGCAGCCGAGCGGGATCTCGGCAGTGCCCAGTCCGCAGCTGAGGTCTTGAGTTGGCGCATCTCCAACCGGCCGAACCGGCGAGCGCAGGCCGCCATGGCCCGCATCGGAGCCAGCAGGGCGACTGCGAGGCCGGCCGTGGCAGCTCAACCGCTTACGGACGCTGCCAGGCGTCGCCCGCGCAAGTAGACCATCACAGATGAGGCGGGTCCGCAGGGCAGGACGCGGGCCCGTCTCCGTGCGGTTGCGCCCTTGACAGCTCTACACGGCGTCCATGGCTTCAATCGTGCCCGACTGCCGGGCTGCCCACTCCTGTACCTCCGCGAGGTGGACCGCAAGGAGACCGACGTACGGGTCGGGCTGTACGAGGAGAGTGGGCAGCCCGCGGGCGGTGCGCTCTTGTGCCCACCCGTGGTCGAGGGTGGTGAACGTCGTCGTCGATCCAGACGACGGGAGCTCTGCCGAGCCAGGGGTCGACGTGGTCGCGTTTCCAGAGGTAGCCGTCGGGGTGGCTGGTGGTGATTTGGGGGCGAGGCAGGTCGAGGTAAGGGAAGTCGGGCAGCCTCAGGAGGGGGCCGATGATCGTGGTGGCGTCCTTGCGCCAGCTCGTGCACCACACGGGGGTTACGAGCTCGCTGGTCAGGAGGTCGGTGAGAATGCCGCCCTGGCTCGGGTCGAGCCAGCGTCGGGGTGCCGGCCGGTGGCCGCTCCCCCGTAAGCGATCGCCGTTGCCGGTCCCGTTCCCGGTGCCCGCCGGGGTGACCAAGGGCCGGAAGTTCCGCACGACATGGATCGACTACGACGCGCTCGCGGAAGTACACCGTTACCTCCGGCTGACCCGGCCATTGTCGGCGGACGGCTCTCCATGGCAGCCGCCCAAGAGTTGGGGGGAACCGCTGCTCGTCACCCGGGCAGATGCCCGAGGCGGGCGGGTCAACGGCGTCCGAGTCAGCGGGGATGCCCTGCGGCCGGTCGAACGCCGCCGCCTGGTGGCGCCCGACGGTGGGTCGATGCTGCTGGCCGTACGTCCGGACGGCGGCCCGTTCGCCGCGTGGCCCACGGTCTTCGCCCGCGCCTCCGAGCGGATCCGTGAACGCTTCGAGCCGCGATTCCCGCATGTTCATCCCCACCGGCTCCGCCAAACCTTCTCGATCAGGACCCTTGAGCAGCTGGTCAGCGGCTACTACGCCCAGGCGGCGCGGATGGTCAAGGAGACCGATGCCGACGCCACGCTGAAGCTCTACCTGTCCAAGGCCGATCCGCTGATGGTGCTGCGTGACCTCCTTGGTCATTCTTCAGTGCTCACCACGGAGTCGTACCTGAACCGTCCCGGCGGATCCCAGTCCCGATTCCTCGCAGAGGTCGGTAAGGAGGAGGAGAAGCGGAACCTCGCCATCGTCGCCGAGGAGTGGGAAAACGTTCGCGCAGGGATCAAGCCGTCCGGTCCGGGGGCCCGTGACCTGCTGGAGTTCTTCCAGAGTGTGGATGGCAAGCTGGACGACGCGCTCCAGACAGCACCGAATGTGATCATCAACGACCAGCAGGTCCGCAGCATGCTCGCGAAACGCGCCAAGACCCTGCATCTGGGGACCGCGAACTACTGCTGGTTCGCCGACCCCGCCAAGGCACTGTGCCTGAAACTCGCGGGGACTCCGACCGCAGACCGGCCGTTGATGGGCATGTGCGACTCGGCTCAGGCCACCCATCACTCCCGTCATCGCCCGGTCTGGGAGAAGACCGTCGGGCAGAACAAGGTGTTCATCGGGATGCTCGGGCGCGGGCAGAAGGCTGAACGCGCCCGGCTGGAGGTGGAGTTGATCCGTGCGGAGAAGGTCCTCGCGGACATCGACGCCGCCAGCGGGAACCCGACGCCCGCGGCCGGGACGGAGGACTGAGATGGGACGCCTGACAGCAGAGACCCGCGCCCGGAACGAAGCAGCGATCCAGGCGGCGATGGACCGGCTGCTGGCCGGAGCGATCCCGCCAGGTGGCGGGTGCGATCTCAAGACCTTGGCGGCCGAGGCAGGGGTGACTCGCACGGGCTTCTATCCGAAGGGAGAACGGCCCGGCCCCTATCAGCACCTCGCGGAGGAGTTCGAACGGCGGGTGAAGGAGGCCCAGGCAGCCGGGATCGTCACGGACCCCAGGGCATCCCAGATCGAGAGGTTGAAGGCTCAGGTCACCGAGCTGAAGGAACGGGTCGCCGAACGGGACGCGGATCTCGCCGAGCTCACGGCCTTCAAGAACCTCGCGATCTCCCGGCTGGCCGCCCAGCACCAGGAGATCGAACAGCTACGGGAGCAGGCTGCCGCAGCTGACAACGTGCGGCGTTTGCCCGCCGCCCGCCCCGGCTCAGCTCCCTTCGGATCGTCCAGCTGAGCACAGACATCGGTACGCGATGGTGCACGAGGAAGTCGTATACGACTGGGGACGTTCGGGTCCCGGCGAGATTTCCGTGAAGCCGGGATGTGCCCCCGTGTGCCGGTAGCACTCCGTCACGGGTAGCGGGACCCGCGGCGGATGTGATGACTTCGTACGGATTATGTCTCCGCACCTGGAGGCGGTGCGGGTGGAACGAGTGTGGGTGGCAGCGTGTTCGACGAGGTGAAAGTCGCAATTATCCCGCGGCCTACTGCCTAACCGTCCATCCTGGACGCATGACTTCGACCGATCCCGCGAGAGCGAAGGAGCCGCCGACCATCACGGCGGTGACACGGCGTGACATCTTCAAGTATCTGCGCGGGATCTCGCGCCCCTGGTGGGGCGAACTGGACGAGGTCACGTTCCTGCGGGGCCTCTACGACCTGGACCGAACTCCAGTCGGCGACAGTCAGCTTCCGACTGTCCGTGCCGATATCCAGCAGCACCGGTTCAACAACGATGACCTGCCTGACGACTGGATCTTCGAGGACTCCCGCTTGGAACTCTCCGACGGGCCGGACGAGGTGCTGCTCAGCTTTCTGGCACGGGTGGTCCACCCTGAAGTGGCGGCTGACGTCGAGGAGGCCACAAAACACGTCGAGGAACTGAACCTGCTTCTGGCGCCGGACGGATGGGGTCTGCGTGCGCACGAGTTCCTCTCGGGCCGTCCCCTGTATAAGCCGGTACGAGTTCCGCCTAGTGGCCCGTTGGTCCCGCTGCCGCTGGAGGACGAGGACACGGGCAAGCTCGACCTGGTCCTCGGCCAGGCCTTCAGCCTCCTGGACTGCGCTGGCGAGGAGACCTCACGCGACCTGCTCCGCACCGCGGTCCTGACCCTCCGTCGTGACGGCGGCTTCTTCCATCCCATACCTGGTGACAATTGGACGGATGCCACCTACGAGGCGGTCCTGACGGTGGAGCGCGAGCTTCTGCCCACCTGCACCCCGGAGGCGAAGGAGGCGGTTTGGCAGACGCTGCGATCCGTGCTCATCCAGCTCGGGCGCATCGACGTCCAGGACCTCGTGGTCGAAGGCGACACCCGTCCGCTGCCCAACACCCCACCGGACTGGCGGACCCAAGCCGCAGCGCCCGCCACCCCAACCGTTCGAGGCCTCCGGCTCCCCTTCTCCACCACCGAGTTCGATGTCACCCGCAGGAACTTCACCGACCTAGAGATCCGCGGTGCGCAGGACAGCAGCGGGTTCCACTACCTCTACGACACCCGCGCCAGCCGGATGATCACCGACTTCGTCCTCGACGACCGTCCGCAGGTAGCGACCCTGTGCAGCGTCACCATCATCAAGAAGGGCGACACCTTCACGCCGAGGATCAAGCTCTGGAAGAAGGACAAGAAGAAGGCTGGGGAAGTTTCCACCACGCAGACAGTGCCTGAGACCGGGACCACGCGGGCCGTCAAGGCGCTTGTCGACACCGGGGACGTCCACGAGAACTTCTGGAAAGTCATCAACTTCCTCCAGGGCTGCACTGACCTGAGCACACCCGGCAGTTCCCTCCAGCTCGTGGCCGGCGACGAGGCCCAACTGGCCCAGCTGCTGACCGGCCAGGACCGGACGACGGTTCTCGGTGCGGTCAGGACAGCCATCGGCGGCGGGCTCACAGAGGAGGACATCCGGCTGATCAGCAACCGCAAGGAACAGCTCCAGAGGTTCGAGCGACTGCTGACCGATCCGGACTACTTCCGGCAGGAGGAGAGCCTGGCAACGACACGCGGGGCGGAGGCGGTCTGGCAGGCATTCTTCGAGGCGAATCAGTGGATATTCGGCTACGGCCTCAACCTCATCGCCTGCGAATCCATCAACGACGGCAAACTGGAACGCATCACCACCGGCGCCAACATCTTCGGCGGAGCCGGGAAACGCATCGACGCCATCATGCGGTCCAAGGGCCTGATCAGCAGCATGCTCTTCTGCGAGATCAAGACCCACGACACCGAACTGCTCTCCAAGACCCCGTACCGCGCGGGCGTCTACCAGGCATCCAAGGAACTCGGCGGCGGTGTGGCGCAGGTGCAAAAGACGGCCAGCAAGGCCCAACAGCTCATCTCCAGCCAGTTCCTCACCCGGATCTACGAGGAAGACGGCACCCCGACAGGCACCGAACTGTCCACCACCCGCCCGCGACAGGTCGTGGTGATCGGGAGCCTGCGCGAGTTCACCCACAACGGCGCTGTGAACCCGGAGAAGATGAGCTCCTTCGAGCTATACCGGACATCCATCCAGGACGTCGAGGTAATCACGTTCGACGAACTCTACGAGCGGGCCTGCTTCATCGTCGAGGATCACTGAGGCGGACCGCTGCCAGGGCGCTCGCCGACACTGCGACTACCGGTGACGGAGTGTTACCGGCGCACGGGGGCTCATCCCGGCTTCACGGAGATCTTGCCAGGGCCACGTTCGGTGGTACGCCCCCCTCCATGAGGAGGGGGCGGCTGCCATCTGGAGCCGGCCGAGGTGGGCGGCGAGTGCCCGGAGGCGGCCTGCCACGGCGTCCGGGCCCAGGGTGGCCAAGGCCCACAGGGCACTGAGGCGGCGGCCGGAGGACCAGATGCCGGTGGTGGGCGGCCGGAACGAGGCCACGGCGATGTTCTGAACCGTGAACGGGGCGGGGTCGAGATAGGCCATGCCACCGGTCCCGCACAGATACGCGCGGGCGCCGGTCGCCGCGGAAAGGTCCGCGAGCCGGACGGAGCGGCCCGGCCGGGCCGACAGACGGCTGCTGGTGAGGACCTGGCCCTCCCAGCCCAACAGGTCCAGCAGGACGCGGGTGGAGGTCTCGGCAACCGTCGCGGACTTGCCGGTGTCGAATGCATCCAGCACCGGATCCAGGGCCTCGGCGAGGGCGCGCCAGTGAGGGCTGGCCCCATAGTGCTGCCGCAGCATCCCCTCGGTCCTGCGGCGGGCCAAGTCCGGGTCGTCGATCAGGGCGTCGCGGATGAGGGTGGGCCGTCCGCTCGGCAGGCGGGTGGGGATGGTAAGCCACTGCTGACCGGCGGGGTCGTCGAGGTTCGTAAGGCGGGCTCGGTGCTGGTAGTCGCGGCGGGTGAACTGCACGTCGTCCAGGACGATCCAGTAGTCCGCCGCGAACAGCTTGGCCAGCGTGGTCAGCCGGGGCAGGAAATTCGGCTGGTGGATGGCACACAACCCGCCCGGCTCGGGCAGGTCAGGGGTTGATGAGGCGGCTGGTGAAGCCGTCGCGGATGAGGGACTCGTACGCTGCATGCACGTCCTCCGGGACCTCCTGCTCGATGGTGAATCCGAGCTTTGGATACTCGATGACCCGCTGGAGGTCGCCGACGAGCATGTCCAAGACGAGTTTCTCGTCGCCGATGGACTTCAGATAGTCGTCGAACTCCAGCGGCTCCGACGCGCAGAGGATCTCGACGTCGGGCCACAGCTTGCGGGCGGTCGCGAACGACCGCCTTTCCATATAGGGCTTGGAGACCAGCAGCACCGACGCCGGGGTGATGCCTGCGGCGACGAGGACCTCACGCGAGAGGGTGATGTTCTGTCCGGTGTTGCCCGCGTTCGGTTCCAGCAGGATCGCCTCGGCGGGGACGCCGAGGTCGATGGCGTGCTCGCGGAAGTGGACGGCCTCCCCGCGCGGGAAGACCTTGGCGGTGGTGGGACTGTTGCCGCCGGTGAACACCAGGGTCGGGAAGAGCCCGGAGCGGTACAGCTCGGCGGAGTGGGCCGCGACGCCGAGGTCGTGGCTGCCCAGCCCGATCGCCACGTCGACGGGCCGCAGCTCGTGCTGCATCTGGTGGTAGTTCCAGATCAGCTTGGCCTGGCGCCACTGGTCCTCGGTGATGCCCTGCTGGTCGTTGCTCACGCGTTTCTCCCTGGTCATCGTTGCCGAGGGCCGACCGGCCCCTCGCTCATGGCCTTGATGCCCTCGATACTGCGCAGTTGGTGCACAAGTCCGTACTGCGCGGCCACCTTGGCGGCCTGGTCGAGGACGAGGAGTCCATCATCCTGGGTCGCCGCATCGGAGAGCAGGATGTGGCCATGAGCGGTGTCCAGTCGCACGCGTTGCATCGGTGAGTCGGGCGTCCCGCTGCTGCGGGCGATGTCGATGAAGTGCAGGGCCCGGGTGAGGTCGCCGGCGCCGCGGCGGGCGAGGGCGAGTTTCTGGTGGGCCACCGACCAGTCGTCCGGTTCGGTGAGGTCCTCGAAGTCGCGGGTCGCCACCTGCATGACGCGGGTCGCATAGTCGTGCTGGCCGTCCTTGCTCAGCGCGGTCCCCACCCACAGCCTCGCGCGGGCCCGGTCGCGGCGGGAGAGCCGGTCATCGACGGCGAGCGTCTCGTAGTTGCGGGCGGCGATCTCCAGCTTCCCGGACATCTCGGTGACGACCGCGAGGGACAAGTCGAGCTGGGCGACGCGGCGGGGGATGTCGAGCTGGGTGAAGGCCGCGCGGGCGCCGGCATAGGAGTGCTGGGCGGACAGCGGGCCCAGGACAACGCCCTGGTCGCGCTTGAGGTCGCCGAGCAGGGCGGTGGAGCGGGCGAAGAGATACAGGCCCTTCTCGTCCAGCTCGGGGGCCTTGAACCGGCTCAGCCACCGGGTGAGGAGGCTGTCGGCGAAGGCGAAGTTCTGCCGGGACAGGGCGACCACGACGCGGTCGAGGTCGTCGGCCCAGGACTCGTACTCCCAGGCCCGGGGGCCGGAGGCGGTGACGCGGCGTCGGCCGGCGTTCTGCACCGGGCTGGTCATCTCGGACAGGAGCGTTTCGAACCGCAGGTGGACAGCGGCGTCCGCGCGGCCGAGGGCGGTGTCGAGGATGGCCTGGGTGTCGGGTCTGGGCTCGGTGTCAGCGAGCTTGCTCTCCCACTTGGAAACGGTCGCGACGGCCAGGCCGAGCTGCTGGGCGAAGGCCCGCACGCTCAGTCGCAGGGCGAGCCGCAGGGCCCTGGCCTCCCGGCCGGTCCAGTGGTGCACGGTCGCCACGCGTCACTCCCTTCCACCGGTCATCGAAGCAGATCCGTGCAGTCGGCGGGACGGAAGTGGAACGGAAGTAGAACGGCCGGTGATTGGCCGCGAGTTGGCCGGACGCCACGATCAGAGCGTCATCACTTGTCGAGTCTTTTGGACGGTCCTGAGCATGGAACCCCTCACGGAGCATCGCCCGGTCAGCGGCCCGGTCGTTTACGGCTTCCTGCGGCTGGTGCGGGTCTCCCAAGCGCGGCAGGACGCCCTGGTCACCTCGCTCGCCGAGTACTGCCGCAGCCACGAACTGCAATTGTCCGGCGTCTTCACCGACCGCGACGCGTCCGCCGGGCCCGCCTCAGCGGCGTTCGCCGGGCTACTGGACGTGCTCGCGCTGCCGGACGTCTACGGCGTCATCGCCCCGGCCATGTCGCACCTGGGGCCGAAGGCCATAGCCGCTGAACGGGGGCGGCGGATCGAGGCAGTCGGCTCGCGGCTGCTGCTGGTCCGCAAGCCCCGCACGGCCCACCACTCCACCTCCCGCAGCGGTTCCGTCCGCCGCCGTCACCCCGGCACCACCCGCGTCCTGGACGCCGAGTCATGAGGACCACCGTGATGACCAAGACGACCCAGCAGTTCTTCGACGCGCGGCCCGAGTCGGTCGGCCAGGCACGGTCCTTCACCTCTGAGGCCCTGGCCGACTGGGGTCTGCCGGACCGCGCCGAGGACATCCGGCTCTGCGTCTCCGAACTCGCCACCAACGCCCTGGTCCACGGCACTGCCCCCGGACACGGCTTCCTGGTCAAGCTCAACGCCGACGAGGATGTCGTACGCCTGGAAGTGCACGACAGCCGCCGCCAGCACCCGGAAGCCCGACAGGCCGCTGGCACGGACACCTCCGGACGCGGGCTGATCCTGGTGAACGCGCTTGCCGACGGCTGGGGAGTCGAGGACCGCGCTCCGGTCGGGAAGATCGTCTGGTCCTGCTTCAAGGCCACGGGAGGCACGACAGCATGAGCGTCCTGCTCACTCCGCCCGGCCCTGAGCTGCGGCTGCTGGTGTCGCTCGCAGCCTGGACCTGGCCCGGCACCCGCCCGGACGGCCGCGAGATCGCGCACATCCTGATCACCCACACCCCGGCCCTGCCCGGCTCGGGCACCGCTGAGACGGCCGAGGCCCGGATGCGGCGGCTGTCCGCCGGCCTGGGCGGCCTGGCCGGCGCCCGGGAGGTCATCCCGGAACTGGGGCGCTGCCTGCAGATCGTCGGCGACCAGGTGCTGGTGCACTTCCCCGGCGCCTCCCGGCGGCTACGGCTGCCCACCCGTCGGTCCTGGACCGAACAGGTCGCCCGCAGCGGTGAGGCAATCCTCCTACTCGGGCTGGACCCCCTGCCGCAGTCCGCTGGCGCCGCCAAGGTCGACGCCTACTTGGATGCAGCGCTCGCAGCCGACCGGCTGCTGTTCGGATGCGCCCGCACTCGCTGAACCCGCATCTCCTCGCACGGCCCCCGGACGGAACGGATGAGAGGGAACTGCCATGGAAACCTTCGAACGCGCCCGGCTGGACGCCTACTTCGCCCGGATCGCCGCCCAGTTCGCCCCGGGTGAGCAGACGGCGTCGTTCCTCATCACGCACCTGCTGGCCGAGCGTCCCGCGTTCGTCCGCGCTGTCGCCGCGATGACCCGGCTCACCGCGGTGCTGCCCAAGCCGAAGTCCGTCCACCCGGCCGCGAAGCGCGAGGTCGAGCAGACGCACATGGTCGACACCCTCACCCGCGAAATGTTCGCCCAGGCCGACTACGCTCTGGACTACTTCGAATCCTGTGCCGCCGACCAGACGGTCACCCTGCTGGACGTCGGCGGCTACTTCGCCCCCCAGCCTCGCCGAGGTCCACAGCCGGTTCACCGGCCAGCTCGCCGGGGTGATCGAGGACACCGAGAACGGGCACCGCCGCTACGAGGACCTCGACAAACTTCCCTGCCCCGTCGTCTCCGTCGCCCGCTCCCCGTTGAAGGACCCCGAGGACTTCCTCGTCGGCCAGTCGGTCGTCTTTTCCACCGAGGCCGTCATGCGCGATCGCGGTGACATCCTCCATGGCCGCCCCGCCCTGGTGATCGGCTTCGGCAAGCTCGGCAGCTCGATCGCCCGGCTCCTGCATGCCAAGGGCGTCCAGGTCACCGTCTTCGACATCGACCCCGTCCGCCGCACCCAGGCCCTCTCCCAGGGCTTCGCCGTCGCACGCGACCGCGAAGCCGCCCTGACCGGCGCCGGCCTGGTCCTCTGCGCGACCGGCGCCGTCTCCCTGCACGGCGAGGACTTCTCCCACCTGCGCAACGGCGCCTACGTCGCCACCGTCACCAGCAGCGAGGACGAACTCGACCTCGCCGGACTCCCCGACGTCTACACCCGCACCCAGGTCGGCGACCACGTCACCCGCTACCAGACCACCGGCCACTACTTCTATCTGGCGAACGGCGGCAACGCCGTCAACTTCATCCACGGCGCCAGCGTTGGGCCGTTCATCTTCCTGGTCCAGGCCGAGATCCTCGCCGCGATCAGGATGCTCACCCGCGGCGACCTCGCCCCCGGCATCCATGAGGTCCCCGCACCCGACCGCGAAGCCATCGCGGCGACCTGGCTCTCCTACTTCAACAGGTGATCACCATGACCATCACGGCCAACCACATCCGCACCACTATTGCCACCTACCTCGACGAACACCCGGAGGACAAGCGCGAACTCGGCGTCGTCCTCGGTCTCCTGGACGACGGCGACGATCTCACCAACCGCAAGACTCTGCCCGGCCACGTCACCGCAGGGGCCGTCCTCGTCGGCCCCGACGGCCGCATCCTGCACATTCTCCACAACGTGACCCAGAAGTGGCTTTTGCCCGGCGGTCATCTGGAGCCCTCGGACGAGACGCTCCTGCAGGCCGCCGGCCGCGAACTCGCAGAGGAGACCGGCATCCCGCACCGCGTCGTCACCCCGCACGGTGAGACTCCGCTCCACATCGACATCCACCCCATCGACGCCAACCCCGCCAAGGGTGAGCCCGCCCACCAGCACTTCGACTTCCGCTTCCTCTTCCGCACCACCGCCGACATCGGCGAACTCCAGGCCGAAGAAGTCTCCGACGCTGCCTGGCGAACGGTCGGCACCCTCCACGACGAGAGGTTGGGCCAGCGCGTCGCCCAAGCACTGCGTTGACCCCAAGGCCGGCCGCCCCTGCGCCTGCGACCCCGACGCGCGCGGGGGCGGCCTCCCAGCCCGCCCAGCGACAGGCCACCAAGAGTGACCTTCGTCACCTGATACGGTGATCATTGCCATGGAAAGCGACACGATGGACCGTGCCAACGGGACACGGGCTGGAGCAACCGCCGCCCCCTAAAGCGACACGACCTGCATGGGACACAGTCTCTGCGGCGACAACAGGCTGGAAACACCACGACCTCGGCCACGAAGGCGCCGCCCAGCGCTACTACCAGGTCGGCTACCAACTCGCCTGCGAAGCCGACCCCCGCGGCCATGCCGCCTGGGTGGTGCGCGCCCTTGCCCACCAATCCCTCAGCCTCAAGCAACCCCAGCACTGCGTGGACCTCGTCGAAGGCGCACTCACCCGCGGCCTCGGCCGCGTCGACGGACAGACCGAAGCCCTCCTCCACATCACGCACGCCCGCGCCTACGCAGCGGTCGGCGAGAACCCACTGGCCGCCCGCGCTCTTCTCGCCGCCGAAGACGCACTCCTGCGCGAGGACGGGCCCCAGCCCAGCTTCTCCCGCGTCAGCGGCCCCGCCGCCGGCACGGTGGCCAGCCACACCGCACGCACGCTGACCGACCTCGCCGACCACATCGGTACGGAACAGCAGCACCGCGACGCGCTCGCCCGCTGGGACCCGGAGAAGTACAAGCGAGTCCACGCCCTCACCCACGCCGACAGCCTCGCCGCCCAAGCCCGAGCCGACGAAGCGGTCGCGGCCTGGACTCAGGCCCTCGTCCTTATGGAGGGCATGACCTCCGACCGCACCCGCAAGGCGATCACCTCGATCCGCTCCACGCTCGCGGTCTACCAGCGCCGCCGCGTCTCCGGCGCCGCCGATCTCGCCCGCCGCGCTCGTGAGGCCCTCGCCTAACATGCCCAACAACCCGCCCGACGAAGGGAACCCCGTGGCCCAGCAGACCGACGACCGCTCCCAAGCCCTCAAGCCGGCGCTCGACTCGATGACCCTGCTGGTCGCGGCCGTCATCGTCCATGACAAGGCCACCAACCGAGTCGTCCTCCTCCAGCGCAGCGAGAACGCCAAGTTCGCCCAGGGCCTTTGGGACCTCCCCGTCGGCAAGAGCGAACCGGGTGAGCCCATCACGGGGACGGCGGTCCGCGAGCTGTACGAGGAGACCGGTCTCACGGTGAAGCCCGAGTCCCTCAAGGTCGCCCACATCATCCACGGCGCCTGGGGCGTCGAAGCTCCCAACGGCTTCCTCACCGTCGTCTTCGCCGCCCACGAATGGACCGGCGAACCCGAAAACCGCGAACCCCGCAAGCACTCCCAGGTCCGCTGGGTCGACACCAATGCCATCCCCGACGCCTTCGTTGACACCACGGCCAGCGCGCTGGAGAAATATTTGTCAAGCGGCCAGGAGATTTCCTTGCAGGGGTGGGAGTGACTTTCGTGAAAGTCTTCGAAGGTGGGAGGAAGGAATGGATTTCGGCGGATGGTTAGCGACGGTGAAGGGAGATCTCGATTCATTCGCGACGCCTATGATGCAGTGCCTGCGATTGGGCACGGTCGGCTTTGGTGCGATCTCCCCTATAAGGGGCTCTCGGCTCTTTCGAGGTCGCGACTGGAGCGACGATTCCCTCTTTCTTGGCGCCAAGCGCTAAATTTCGGCGTCAATTATCTAATTCCGTTCGATGAGCACAGGTGGAATATCGCATGGAGTCGGGATGACGCGTCCAGGAATCTGACAGTACCGGATGCGGAAGTTGTCGAAATTCCAGCGATTTGGCTGGTGGAATTCTTCCCGCCAAGTGAATTTGAGAGATTGAAGAGGTCTCTGGAGCGGAATTCTTGGGATCGCCGCCGGGTCTGGAGTGGAATCGGACAGGGGAATCAGGAGTATCTGGAGAGATCTCGGGGGAGTCCAGGCAGCTCCTGGTGGCGTCTGGGTGGAGTGCACTCTGTCGCTGCGTCGTGGTATCACCCGGATGGTGTGATACCGAAAACTTCCGTGGCAGTTTTCATCCATCGAGCTGACGGCGATCCAGATCGGAGGTGCGCTGACAGCAGTTGTTGCCTGTTTTCGGATGTCATCCGCAGGGGCTTCATGTGTTAACTCGGTTTGGCACGGACCTCATGAGCCGCGGATGGTGATGAGGCCGGGGCGTCCTCGGGCTGAGAGCCGACTTTGGGCTGGCCTCGGCGTCACTCAACAGGAAAGGGCGTCGCTGCACGGTGCGGCTCGTGCATGGCTTGCGGAGCACTGTCCAGGTTGGTTCGAAGCCAAGAGTGTGCCCCAGTCGGCCATTGACCTTATGTTGCTGAGGGAGTTTGATCCGACGGACCCGCAGGCTGACTCATCTCAACTGAGAGACCCCTTGAGGGCGCTAGGGGTAACAAAAAGCGAATTCAGGCATTGGGTATCAGATGATTTCCCTCGAATGCTCTTGGAATCGGTGGATGAGAGCATGTGTCATGCTCTGAAGAATTGCTATACGCTCTGGGGTGGCATGCCTCAAATCACGTCTGCAATCGGTCGCACTTTCCTGGATCGCTTCGCCGGGATCAGGTCACGGCGTGAGCTACGAGCGATAGTCCAACCATGTACTGCGGGCACGTCGAAGCCCTGGGGCCAGCGGCTCGTCGGTGCAGCGTCGTCGAAGGGCCGCTATCGGGCTGCGTCTCTCCAGGCTGCTCGACTGCCTGCCGGTCCGCAGGCAGTCCGCAGGACGGTCGTAATCACCCGTCGGAGACCAACGCAACCAAGCGGAGAAGTGCTGGTCAGAGCCCTGGACGGGGCTCCGCCGCAGGTCAGGATCAGTCCGCAGACATTCCGCTTCAATGTGTAGCGGCTGACCTATCACGGTGGCGGTGGCGGTGGCGGTGCGGGGCCGGCGGGCCTGGGACGGGGCCGTCGCGACGGGAGCCGGCCCTCGCCGCGGCGGGCAATGGTTGCCCTGTTGGTTCCGGACCCGCGCCTCATTGCCGCGTCGGTTGCCCCGTGATCGGAGACAGCCAGTGGGCCGTACTTCACACTGTCGCTCCATGGGGAACACCTTGATGACCACGGTGATCGCGATCGTCGGCACCCTCATGGGCAGCGGATTGACGGCGTTTGTCACGGCACGAACGGAGCGGCGCAAAGATGAGGCACTTGAACGGCAGCAGATACGCCAAGAGGGCGCACAGGACCGCACCCAGCTTCGGGAACTCCGCGTCGAGCATCGAAAGTGGCGGAGGGAGCGCAGACAAGCCGCCTACCAGGGCCTGATGGACGCGGCACATGAAGCGCAGGGCGCTGTCTGGCAACTCTCACGGCTGACTCTCGATCCCTTTGACCAGCAGCGCTATGACGTCAGGCGCGGCGCGGCCATCGATGCGGTACGGGCGACTCTGCGGGCGGCCCATACGGTGCAGCTCGAAGGGCCGCCTTCAGTGGCTGAGGCCGCGGCGGAGTATGCCGAAGCCGTCGACCAGCACATCGGCCCGCCCGTTCAGTACCTGATCGAGCTGAGCGAGGGGCCGGTGAGCGACACGGTGAACGAGCGGTATCAGGCCAGGGCTGCCGAGACGGCCACGCACCTGGAGAACATGCACCGGCGGTTCGTCCCGCTCGCAAGAGAGGCTCTGGACGAGCTCATGTCCGAAGCCGGTGAGCGCCCGTAGAGCCCCGGTCAGTCGGTGGGTGTCGGGCAACGTCTCGCCCCGCCTCGCCGCGACGCCTGCGGCTCCCGTGCGGGGATGGCCCTCCCGCGCTGGACGGGGTCGGGGATGACCTCCTTGGAATTCACGTTTTCGCGGGTGGGAGCTCTGCGCCTCACGTTCCGCCGCGTGCTGTCGTCGTGCTCCGTGCGGCAGTTGGGTGATGTGCCGTCGTGCTCGCCTGTCTGCACTAACCCGGCGCGCGCCGGAAACCTGTCGCCGCAAAGCTGTGGGCATACGCGCTCCCGCCGACATCCCGGCGAAAGACGAAGAAGGTTTTCCCTGTGCGTCTGTACCGAATAGCGCTGTGGGTCACGGTTCCCATGGCGCTTCCCCTGCTGGCGGCACCGGCCGGCGTGACGGCGGTCCGAGCCGTCCGGGACACAGCTCCGGAAGGGGCACCGTCCGTGTGGCGGCTCGGAGTGACCGCTCAGCCGGTCGTCGACATCGGGCGGCCGTTCCCGGCCCTCGGGGCCACGTCGATGGTCCTGCCCCGCACGGTGCCCCGGCCCGCCATCGTGTCCCGTGCGCAGTGGCGGGCCGACGAGACCAAACGTGACCCTCGGGCCCACTACGCGGAAGGCGTCAGGGCGGTCTTCATCCATCACACCGACACCCCCAACGGCTACGACTGCGCGAACGTCCCCCGTACCCTGCGCAATCTGTATACGGGCCAGACCCGTGACCGGAGTTGGGGCGACCTCGGTTACAACTTCCTCGTCGACAAGTGCGGCACCATCTACGAAGGCCGCGCCGGCGGGGCCGACCGACCCGTCGTCGGCTCCCACACCCTCGGGTTCAACCAGGGCACAGCGGGCATCGCGGCGATCGGTACGTTCGGAGCGGGGGCATCGGTACCGGCAGCCATGGAGCACGCCATCGCCGCCCTCGCCGCATGGAAGCTCGGCCTGAGCGGCATCGACGCCACCGGCAAGGTGCGGCTCACCTCCACGAACGGCAAGAGCCGCTACCCCAAGGGCACTTCGGCCGAGTTCGACGCCATCTCCGGCCACCGCGACGGCTTCGCCACCAACTGTCCCGGGGATGCACTGCTCGCGAGGCTCCCCGCGATCCGGAAGCTGGCCGCGGGCCTCCAGGACAGGCTCCCGCGAGCACCCTCGATCGCCCGTCTCACCGCGAGCCCGGGGAACGGCCCCCGCGGCAGTCGCTGACGGTCCGCCGGAGGCGGCGCGTGCCCGGGGCCGGTGCGCAGGATGTCCGTCGCCCCGTGTTCAACGAGCCGGGCCGGTCCGTGGAAAATCGCGGCCATGAGCGAAGAGTCGATACGGAACTACCTGGCCACGGTCGAGAGCCGACTGGCGGCCGATGCCTGCGCCCCGCGCTGGGAGGACTGGTCCGGAGTCCCGGTCCTCGTCGGGCGGCGGGCCGACTTCCGGATGCGGTGGGCGGCCACCAATCTGCATCTGTTCACCGTGGCCGCCGCCGTGCCCGAGGTCACCGTGCCCGTCATCGACACATTCACCACGCAGGTGCTCGCGTACGCCAAGAAGAACAAGGGCGGTCTGCCCGTCGGGATGCAGACCGGTGTCGCGGCCTTCCCCGTTCTCGTCAGTGATCGCATCGATCCGGCCGCGATGGCGTGGGCGGAGGAGAAGCAGCGCAATCAGTTCGCCTGCTTCGAGCGCCCGGTCGTGGTCGACAGTGCGCAGGGCTACGTGGGCATGTACCGCGGGAAGCCGGCCCTGGGGCGGGCCTATGCCTCGCATCTGATCGAGAAGGGCGCCGGCTACTTCCATCCGCAGGGCTGAGGCGCCGGGGCCGCAGCCGATCGGGGGAACTGCTCGGCCGCTGCTACGGCTTCGGCAGCAGGTTCCGCGCCCACGCCCGTACCCGCGGCCGACATCTCGTACGCCCGCCCGGCTACGGCTGCGTGATCCTCAACTCCCTTACTCCCGCAGGCTTCTGCGCGTCCTCGGACTCGACCGTCAGCCGTACCAGGCGGGCCACCGCCCCCGCACGGTACGGCTGCCAGTACGTGCCGTCGGGTGATGTGTCCAGGTGGTACGAGGAGGGGCGCGTGTCCGTCCACTCCGGTTCGGCCGCGGTCACCGCGCCCGTACGCTCCAGGTCCACCGTCAGTGCGCCCGTCGCGCCGTCCGGGGACCAGGCGGTGGCCTGGCTGCCGTCCACCGCGGCGGCCGCGTACAGGCCGGGGGCTTCCGAGGTCGCCGTCGCCGGGCGGCAGCGGGCCGCGTCGGTCGTCGCCGCCAGGTCGGGGCGGCGGGTGGGGAGAGCGAGCGTGCGGGTGAGCAGGCGCGGGCCTGCGGGGGAGTGGATGGTGAAGGGGGCGCCGGAGGTCAGCCGGACCGTGGTCGTCCGGGGGCCGATCGCGAGGTCGTACGTGCGGCCCCGGTAGCGCAGGCCCGTCAGCGTGACGCCGCTGCCCAGTTGCGGCGGCAGCATCGGATCGAGACGTACCCCGTCCTCCCGCAGCCGCAGGCCCGTCAGACCGTGCGTGAAGACCTGGAGGAACCCGCCCTTCCCGGTGAGGAAGTCCTCGGCGGGGAAGCCCGAAAGAGGGTCCTGGGCGCCCGACTTCGTGCCCCGGGCCTCGCTGAAGAGGGCGTACGGGCCGCGCATGAACGGGCGGACGGCACGCTGGAGATAGGTGTACGTCGCGCAGCCGGGCTCCCCGATCGTGGCCGCGTCGATCGCATGGACCGAGTCGGTCATGGCCGGGCCGTCCGGGTCGGTGCGCTCCGCGTAGTAGTCGAGGGTGGACGCGGCGGCGCCCGGCTCCATCGGCCACTCCAGCGGGTAGATCAGCAGCACCGTGTCGGCCTGCTTGATCGTCGAGCCGTTGTAGCCCGCGTACTGGAGGAAGAGCTTCCGCGCCGGGTCGTACGGGATGCGCAGGCCGTCCGCGACCCGCGCCCACTCGGCCGGTGCGGGGTGTCCGAGCAGTCGCGCCGCACGGGTGGCGTTGCGCAGGGCGATGACCGCGACCGCGTTGGTGAAGACTCCGTCGTTGACACCGTTGCTGTACTCGTCGGGGCCCGCGACGTCCTTCACCGAGTAGCCGCCGTCTTCGTCGGCGGTGGCCCGCGAGGCCCAGAAGTCGGCGATCCCTTCGAGCAGCGGCCAGCCGCGCCCGGCCAGCCAGTCACGGTCCCCGGTCGCCAGGTAGTACTGCCAGACGGCCAGCGAGATATCGCCCTGGAGATGGTTCTGGGTGACGCAGTGCGGGGGGTTCCAGCTCTGGCACTCGGACCACAGATCGCCCCCGCTCGCGCTCGTCCACGGGTAGAACAGGCCCTGGAACCCCAGCTTCCGGGCGTTGGCGCGGGCGGCGTCGCGGGTGCGGTAGCGGTACTCGACGACCGGGCGGGCCAGCTCGGGGCGGGTGGCGAGCAGCCCCGGGTACATCCAGGTCTCGGCGTCCCAGAACACCATTCCGGCGTAGTTGTCGCTGGTCAGACCGGCCGGTGCGATGCTGTCGCGGGAACCGGCCCGGGTGGAGGCCAGTAGTCCGTACTGTGCCGCCCGAAGCCACTTCTGCAGTTCGGGGCTGTCCGGTACGGAGATGTCGGCCGCCCATGCCCGCCGCCAGGCGGCCGCGTTCGCGGTGAGCACCCCGGACCAGCCGCGCCGGGCCGCGCGCCGGGCGGCGTCGCGGGCGGCGTCGCGGGGGGCGGGGGAGGTGAGCGCGGTGTCGATGCCGACGTACTTCTCGAAGGTGTACGTACGTCCGTCGCGCACCCGGTGCGTGCTCCGCGCCGCGACCGGCGCTCCGGCCCCCGGCGCTCCGGAGCGCACGATCTGGACGATCGCGCCCGTGGTGCCGGTGCCCCGGGTGCGGAACGTTCCGTCGTCGTCGAGATCGAGCCGGCGCGCGCCCCCCGGGTCGAGGCGGCCGGTGATGGTCGCGGTGCCGTTCCAGTGCGGTGTCATGCGCAGGCGTACGGCGCCGGTGTGCACATCGGACCGGTCGGCGAGCACCTCGTACGTCAGGTCGGTCGCGCGCCCGTCGGCCGTGGTCCACCGCAGCGACGTGCGCACCAGTCCGCAGCGCAGGAAGAGCGTCTGGCGGTAGTGCGAGATCCGGCCGGGGGGCGTGTCGGAGCCGTAGGTCTCGTCGCCGACGCGTACGTCGAGGTCGGTCCAGCTCGGCAGTGCGGCGACCACCTCGCGGCCGGCGGCGAGATCCTTGTCGCGCCCGAACAGGCCGGAGACGAACGCGCCGTCGTAGCGCGGGGTGAACAGCGGCCAGCCGGTCTTCTCGCCCGAGGCGGCGTATCCGGCGCCCGCGGGGGGCACCCGGTGCCCCAGGTAGCCGTTGCCGGTGTAGGGGTCGTAGCCGGCTGCCTCGCCGAAGCGGGTGGATGTCGGGGCCCAGGAGGGATCGGTGTCCCGGCCGCAGGCGGTGGTCGCCGTGGAAGGGGCGGAAGGGGCGGAAGGAGCGGAAGGGGCGGAAGGAGGCGCCGTCGCGTACGAGACGGGGCTCGGAGACGCGATCAGGGCGCCCGCGACCAGGGGCGCGAGGGGCGCGAGGGACGTGAGGAGACAGTTGCGCGAGAGGCTCACCGTACGAAGGTAGGGAAGCGCCTGCCGCATGGCGGTGCGCGGCACGCGGGGTGAACGGCTGACGGGGCGGCAGGCGTGGCAGCGGGCGACGGTGGTCCGCTCCGTCAGGTCGCGAGACCGGTCTTGAGACCCGCGCCGCACAGGGGGACGACGACGCTCCGGTCCGTCCAGCCGCCGACCGCGGCCCAGCAGGCGACGCCCGTCGTCTCCACGTAGAACCCGCGGGCGGCCAGATCCAGCTGTGCGGAACGGATCTGATCCTCGGTCACCGTGAGGAAGGTGCCGCCCGATTCCCGGACCGCGGCCAGGATGGCGCGGGCGCGCGGCGGGCGGGGGATGGCGATGCCCTCGGCGAGGGTGGGGGCGGCGGGGCCGGCCGGGGCGTCGGGCAGTCCGTCGGCGTCGGCGCGGAAGGCGGCGGCCAGTGGGGAGACGGCCTCGGCCTGTACGGCGATCAGCGCCGGGCGCCGGTCGATCAGCCCCTGGGCGTGCAGTTCGGCGGTGGCCAGGGCCGCGCCGAGGAGAAGGGTGCCGTTCCCGACCGGTACGGCGATGGCGTCCGGGAGCCGGCCGCCGAGGTCTTCCCACATCTCGTACACATACGTCTTCGTGCCGTGCAGGAAGTACGGGTTGAAGACGTGCGAGGCATAGAAGGTGCCGGGGGTGTCGGCGGCGGCACGGGCGGCGGCCGCGGTGGCCTCGCGGTCGCCGGGGACGATCTCCAGGCGGGCGCCGTGGGCCCTGATCTGCTCGGTCTTCTTCGGGGACGTGCCCTCGGGGACGTACACCGTGCAGGGGAGCGAGGCACGGGCGCAGTACGCGGCGACGGCCGTGCCGGCGTTGCCGCTGCTGTCCGCGACGACGCGCTCGGGCGACAGCCGGCGGGCCAGCTCGGCGAGCATCACCGCGCCGCGGTCCTTGAAGGAGAGCGTCGGCATCAGGAAGTCGAGCTTGGCCGAGACCGTGCCGGTGAGCGGTACGAGCGGGGTGCGGCCCTCGCCGAGCGTGGTCGCGGGCGAGGAGAGGGGCAGCACCTCCTCGTAACGCCACAGTGAATTGACGCGCCCGGCCAGGGAGTTGAGCGAGAGCGTGCCGGCGGCTTCGAATTCGAGGTCCCAGGGGCCGCGGCAGACCGGGCAGCACCAGGTGAGAGCGGTGGTCTCGGCGCGGGTGCCGTCCTGCGGGCAGATGTATGCGGGCATGCCCGTCAGCATGCCAGGCGTGTGGCAGCCCTGTGGCGAAGGTATTGCGGAGCCCAACGCACCCTTGTGCGATTTCCAAGAATCGGTCAATCTTTCGCTGTCGGCGGGGCCGTGGGCAGCGTGGAACCCGCAGCAGCTGGTTGTCATGCTCATGCTGTCCAGCCTCTGTTCCGTCTCGACCGCACGTGAACCCCCCCACCAGAGCACCGCAATCGAGGAGGACCCCCCACATGTCAGTGACGCGGCACACCCCCCACGCACGCCGAAGAATCGCCGCGGCGAGTGTCATAGCCGGTGCGGCCCTCGCGCTCTCCGGCGCGGCGGTGTTCCCCGCCTCGGCGTCCGGGCCGGCGGCGGAGGGCCGGATCCAGAACGCGGGCGCCCCGGGCACCATCAGCGGCAGCTACATCGTCACGCTCGACGAATCGGCGGCCGACGCGGGTTCCGCGAAGGGCAAGGCGCTCGCCGAGGAGTACGGCGCCAAGATCAAGAAGACCTACCGTGCCGCCGTCAACGGCTACGCGGTGGAGCTCTCGGAGGGCCAGGCGAAGAAGTTCGCCGCCGACCCGGCCGTCGAGTCCGTGGTGCAGAACCGGACCTTCAGGGTCACCGGCACCCAGCCCTCGCCGCCCTCCTGGGGACTCGACCGGATCGACCAGAAGTCCCTTCCGCTGAACCAGAGTTACACCTACCCCGACAAGGGTGGTGAGGGTGTCACCGCGTACATCATCGACACCGGTGTGCGGATCACCCACAGCGACTTCGGCGGTCGGGCCTCCTACGGCTACGACGCCATCGACAACGACAACACCGCGCAGGACGGCTACGGCCACGGCACCCATGTAGCGGGCACCGTCGCCGGTTCGGCGTACGGCGTGGCCAAGAAGGCGAAGATCGTCGCCGTCCGGGTCCTCGACAACAGCGGCTCCGGCACGACCGCGCAGGTCGTCGCGGGCATCGACTGGGTGACGGCGAACGCCGTCAAGCCCGCCGTGGCCAACATGAGCCTGGGCGGCGGGGCGGACTCGGTGCTCGACGCCGCCGTGCGCAAGTCCATCGCGTCCGGCATCACCTATGCCGTCGCCGCGGGCAACGAGTCCACCGACGCCTCCACGAAGTCCCCCGCGCGGGTCACCGAAGCCATCACGGTCGGCTCCACCACCAGCACCGACGCCCGCTCCAGCTTCTCCAACTACGGCAGCGTGCTGGACATCTTCGGCCCGGGTTCGTCGATCACCTCGGCCTGGAACACCGGCGACAGCGCCACCAACACCATCTCCGGCACGTCGATGGCGACCCCGCACGTGGCCGGCGCCGCGGCCCTCTACCTGGCCGACCACCCGAGCGACAGCCCGGCACAGGTCTCCGCCGGACTGGTCGCCGCGGCCAGTACCGGAGTGGTGACCAACCCGGGCACGGGCTCGCCGAACCGGCTGCTGAACGTCGGCGGCGGCTCCACCACCCCGCCGGGCGGCAAGAAGTTCGAGAGCACGACGAGCTACGCCATCGGCGACAACTCCACCGCCGAGTCGCCGATCACCGTCACCGGTGTCACCGGCAACGCGCCGGCCACGCTGAGCGTGCCCGTGAACATCACGCACACCTACAGCGGCGACCTGAAGATCGACCTGGTCGCGCCCGACGGTTCGGTCTACAACCTGAAGGCCTACGGGACCGGTGGCAGCGCCGACGACGTGAACACCACCTACTCGGTGAACGCTTCGTCGGAGGTGGCCAACGGCACCTGGAAGCTGCGGGTCGCCGACGACGCGGCGGGGGACACCGGGAAGATCAACTCCTGGGGCCTGCAGTTCTGATGACGACAGTTCCGGCGGCGACGGTCCCGGCGGCGACAGTTCGATGACGGTGCGTCCGTGACGCGTCGGACAGGTGGGGCGGCTGCTTCGGCGGTCGCCCCGCTCCTGCGTGGGGCGGAATGCGGTTGCGGTGAACCGGAGGAGGGGATGAGGCGTCAGAAGAGCTGAGATCCCTCTGGTGGCCAGCAGCCGGATATGCATGAGGGCAAGGCGAATCATCACTTCGGGTGAATCTTTGGCCTGTGCTTGCGGTTCACAACCGACGGTTGTCAGGCTGTTGCAGACTGTCAACCTGTTGGGAGTGGCCTGTGACTTTCGGTGAGCAGCCCGCGTATTTGCGCGTTGCAAGCGATCTGAGAGAGAAGATCGTCAATGGTGCGCTGCCGCCGCATACGCGCCTGCCTTCGCAGGCCCGTATTCGCGAGGAGTACGGAGTCTCGGACACCGTCGCGCTGGAGGCGCGGAAGGTGCTGATGGCCGAGGGCCTGGTGGAGGGGCGCTCCGGTTCCGGCACGTATGTGCGTGAGCGCCCCGTCCCGCGGCGGATCGCCCGCTCCGGTTACCGGTCCGCGGCCGGCGCCAGTCCGTTCCGTCAGGAACAGACGGCGGAGGGGGTGCACGGGACGTGGGAGTCCCGCAGTGAACAGGAGGGGGCGAGCGCCGAGATCGCCGAGCGCCTGGGTATCGAGCCCGGCGACCGGGTGATGCGGACGGCGTACACGTTCCGTGAGGCGGGGGAGCCGATGATGCTCTCCACCTCCTGGGAGCCGCTCGCCGTGACGGGGCGTACGCCGGTGATGCTGCCGGAGGAGGGCCCGTTGGGCGGCTGCGGGGTGGTCGAGCGGATGGCCGCGATCGATGTCGTCGTGGACAACGTGGCCGAGCAGGTCGGTGCGCGCCCGGGGCTGGCGGAGGAGCTCCTGGCGCTCGGGGGCGTGCCGGGCCATGTAGTGATGGTGATCGAGCGTACGTACTACGCGTCGGGTCGCGCGGTCGAGACGGCGGACGTGGTGGTGCCCGCCGATCGCTTCCGGATCGCCTATCACCTTCCGGTCAGGTGACCGGTGCGCGGGGGCGCCGTCCGGCGCCGGTGACGGCACGTTGACGCCCGGCAGGCTCCCGTAACCGAAGGGCGATCACCGGCCGCAATGGATTGTCATGTACCGCTCCTACCGTCCGATCCGTACCTGCACACCGGACGACGGGCGGGAAGCCGGCGATGACGGACGTACGCGCCGCACTCCTTCCGGCGCTGGTCGCCGGCCACGGTCGCGGGTGCCGCACTCGGCGGGATCGTCTATATCGCCGACCTGTCTCGCCGACCTCGCGATCGGCTCCTCGATCATCGCGGTGCCGGAGGCGGGGTAGCGGCGGCGGACGGCACTGACATAGGGGCGCATCCAGCCGGGTGCGCCCCCCCTTGTCGGCCGGATCGGTATCTCTTTGTGTAATTACGTATCCGTTGCGTGAAGGTCAGGCGTACGCTCGGGCATATGCGTACTGCGGTTTCCTGGGGATCTTTAGTGACGTGCACGACGTTCGAGGGAGGGGCGCGATGCTGGGGAGGGACGCGATGAGCGACAGTGGTGCCGCTCTCCCGTGGCTGGTCATAAGGCAGGACGACAACGGCAATCGCTATCGCGTCGGCAGATACGCCACGCAGGGCGAGGCTCAGAAGATCGCCGACAAGCTCGATGAACACGGACACAAGCAGCTCTACTGGGTGGAGCAGGCCGGACAGAGCGCCCGGCCGTAGAGCGACCGCGAGGAGCGCGGCGGGGCGGTGGTCGCGCTCCGGCGTGCGACCGGGTCTGCGTTCACCGAGCCGGTCGCCCGTGTTCCGTCGCCCGCGCTGGCCGCCCGCGCCGGTCGCCCGCCGGTCCTGCGGTTGCGAGGGCATTCCGGCGGGCGGCTTCCGCCCCGCTAAGGTCCTGTCCGACCGGGTTGCACATGAACGAAGGCGGAATGATGTCGGTCCTGATCGACACGGTGGCATGGGTACGGGTGGAGAACGGCAGGATCCTCTGCGCACGACCACGGGGGAAGGACGTCTTCTACATCCCCGGTGGCAAGCGGGAGGGCCGGGAGACCGACCTGCAGACCCTGCTGCGTGAGGTCGAGGAGGAACTGACCGTGGCCATCCTCCCGGCGACGGTGTCCCACATGGGTACGTACGAAGCGCAGGCGCACGGCCATCCGGACGGCGTGGTCGTGCGCATGAGCTGCTACGCCGGTGAGTACCACGGGACGCTGGCCGCCAGCAGCGAGATCGAGGAGATGGCCTGGTTCTCCTACGCCGACCGATCGCTCGTCCCGCCGGTCGACCAGCTGCTCTTCGACGACCTCAAGGCCGTCGGCGCGCTGGCCTGAGTCGTCCCCGTCCGGGTCGCCCCCGTCCCGTCGCCCGGCGACCGGAACCGCATCCCGCAACGGGCCCCGGAACCGGCGTGGTTGAGGGTGTGCCGGTCCCGGTGATGGCGATGTGGAGGCCCGATCCGCCCACCCGGTCCGGCGGTTCGGGAAGGCGGGAGAGGCCGGGCTGAGATCCGGAGGCCGCCGTCGCCGCCCCGCGGCCGTCATCGCCGGGTTCCCGCTGCATGGCCGGCGACATCGCGGGTACCAGCAGCAGAACCCATGTCCGGGCCGGGTGCGGTGCCGGTACGTACGGGGCGCGCCGGGCAGGCGGTCGACCGGGGCGAACGCCATGACGGCGGCGCGTGCCGATCGCCTTGTGCGCCCTTCTCTCTGTGCACATCTGTTCGTGTGCGCGGCCGTACACCCGTACGCCCCACGTGTCGTTCCTGGCGATAGTTCACCCCAAATATCGGGTATGTGCTGAATAACCCTTGTAAACAGGACGTTCCCCGCTGCGGGTCTTGGGAAGTGATCGGCGTGATCGACAGTGGAGGCGATTGCGCCGAGTGGACCTTCCCGGCTGTGCCGGGCGCCGTGCGATCGGCGCGGCATGCCGTCCATGGGGCGTTGAGTGCCTGGGGGCTCGACTCGGTCGTCGGGGATGTGACAGTTCTGCTGGTCAGCGAGTTGGTGACCAACTCGATGCGGTATACATCGGGCCCCATCGGCGTACGGCTGGTGCGCCCTCATCTCAACGGTGACGGCCCCGCCGCACACCCGGGACTGCTCGTGGAGGTCTCCGATCCGCTTCCGGATCCGCCCACCGAACGTATGGCTGGACCGGAGGACGAAGGGGGCAGGGGACTGCAGCTGGTGGCGTGTTCCGCCCGCCGCTGGGGGACCCGTCGGGGAAAGACCGGCAAGACCGTGTGGTTCGAGCTGGCCCTGCCTGGTTAGGAGTGGGGTGGGACGGACAGCGATCACCAGGGGTCGGCCAGAAGCTGGCTGAAATGGACTGAGACCGTGCTGTGATCGTGAACGCCGTGTCGGTTGGGGCCGGAGTGCTGAATACTGCGGGCAGGACCGGTCCGGTGTGTGAGCTGGAGGGGACGGTCGCGTGAGCGAAATACCTGGGACAGCGGGCGAGATCGTGTGGCAGAGCAGCCCGCCTGGCTCGATCTACGACTACATCAGGGTCGCCTCCTTCTCGATCGGCCCCGATGGCCTGATCGAGCAGTGGAGCCGCCGGGCCGCCGGCCTCTTCGGCATTGCCGCGGACAGGGCGGTGGGCCTGGATCCGGTCGAGGCGTTCATGCCCGCCGAACTGCGCACCGACGGCCGTCGCAGAGTCGGCGAGATCCTCGACGGCAAGGAGTGGACCGGCCTCGTCCCCTTCCGGATACCGGGCGAGGACGGCATGCGCGGGCTCGCCGAGATCTATGTGATGCCGAGCGGGACGGCGAGCGGGGAACGGGCCGCGCTCTGCATCGTTGTGGACGTCCGGGCGCTGCGCCACATCGAGACGGACCTTGCCGCGTCACAGGCCATATTCGGCCAATCTCCCTTCGGCTTCGTGCTGTTCGGTACGGACCACGCGGTGATCCGCGCCAACCAGCGCTTCGCCACCGTCTTCGGCGGCCGGGCCGAGGACCACCGCGGCCGCACGGTCGAGGACTACCTCTCCGGCCCCGAGGCCGACCGGCTCACCGCCACCATCGAGCGCGTCCTGGCCACCGGGACGTCCGTCACCGATCTCCAGATCATCGGCACCGCGCCCGGCGAACCCGGCAGCCGCCACTGGTCCATGAACCTCTACCGCGTGCACAGCGGCTCCGGCCGCCCCATCGGCGTCGCCGGACTGGCCACCGACGTCACCCGGAGGCACATCGCCGCCCGCGAGGCCGCCAGCGCCCGCCGCAACCTCGCGCTGCTCAACGAGGCCAGTGCCCGTATCGGCAACTCCCTCGACCTGGAGACCACCGCCCGCGAACTCCTCGACGTCGCCGTGCCCGGCTTCTGCGATCTCGCCTCCGTCGACCTCTACCAGGGACTGCTCACCGGCGACGACGCACCACCCGGAAGCTGGGATTCGCTCCGTCAGGTATCCGTCGGCGGCTCCGCCGAACTGCGCCGCGTCGCCCTGGCCAGCGCGGTGTCGGACGCCCTGCCCGACACCACCGGGGACACCGGCTCGCCCGAGCTCGGCTCCGTGCACCGCTTCCCGTTCAACTCGCCCTGCGCCATCGCCCTGCGCACCGGCCAAGTCGAGGACGTGCCCGGCGACGACCGGGGCTTCGTCCAGTCCACCCTCGCCGTACCGATGGTCGCCCACGACACGGTGGTCGGCCTGGTGCAGTTCTCCCGTACGAAGGGCAGTGAACCCTTCGGTGAGCGGGACCGCGCACTGGCCACCGAGCTCGCCGCCCGCGCCGCGGTCTGCATCGACAACGCCCGCCTCTACCGCCGCGAGCACGAGCGCGCGCTGATCCTCCAGCGCAGCCTCCTGCCGCCCGGCGACCCGGTGGCCGCGGGCCTCGACATCGCCTGCCGCTACCTTCCCGGCAACACGGCCACCGAGGTGGGCGGCGACTGGTTCGACGTGATCGAACTCCCCGGCCACCGCACCGCCCTCGTCGTCGGCGACGTGATGGGCCGCGGGCTGCGGGCCGCCGTGGCCATGGGCGAACTGCGCACCGCCGTACGGACCCTGGCCCTCCTGGACCTGGAACCCGCCGAGGTGCTCTCCGCGCTCGACGAGGTCGCCCGCGGACTCGGCACCCCCGGCGGCGGCAACGCGCCAGGCGGCTCCCAATGGCCCTCACGGGCCGCCCACAAGTCCCGCGAGGCGGATCTCTCCGAGGTCTATCTGGCGACCTGTGTGTACGCGGTCTACGACCCGGTCACCCGGCGGTGCACCTTCGCCAACGCGGGCCACCTCCCGCCCGCCGTGGTCGAACCGGGCGAGGCCGCCCTGCTGCTCGACGTCCCGCCCGGAATGCCGCTCGGCGTCGGCGGCGAACCCTTCGAGGAGGTCGAGGTCGAGCTGAAGGAGGGTTCCCTCCTCGCCCTCTACACAGACGGGCTCGTCGAGTCCCGCGACCACCCGCTCGACGAGGGCCTCGACGCCCTGCGCGGAGCGCTCGTCGATCCGCAGCGGCCGATCGAGGACCTCTGCGACCACGTACTGACCACGCTCGACACCCGGCACGGCGAGGACGACATCGCCCTGCTGATGGCCCGTATCCAGGGACTGCCGGCCGACGCGGTCGGCGACTGGCGGCTGCCCCGCGAGCCGCGCTCCGTCGGCCGCGCCCGCGAACTGGCCCGGGGCCGGCTGCTCGCCTGGGGCCTGGACGACCTGGTGGACACCACCGAACTGCTGGTCAGCGAGCTGGTCACCAACGCCCTGCGGTACGGGGAGGGCGAGATCCGGCTCAGGCTGCTGCGCGACCGCACCCTGGTGTGCGAGGTGTGGGACGCCGGACTCGTCCAGCCCCGGCGGCGGCGGGCCCGCGACACCGACGAGGGCGGACGCGGACTCCAGCTGGTCGGGCTGCTGAGCGTGGCCTGGGGGTCGAGGCGGACACCGCGCGGCAAGACCGTCTGGTTCGAGCTGGCCCTGCCCGACGGGGAGCCGGCCGCCGAACTCTCGATCGAGCAGCTGCTGAGCATGTACTGAGCGGGCCACCGGGCCAGGGCCTGTCCGGCAGCGGTCATGAGGCCGACTTCAGCGCGGCCAGCCGGGCATCGACCTCGGCGCTGTCGCCCAGACTGTCCAGCTGCTCGAACTGGGCGTCCAGGGACGACGCGGCGAGCTCCTGCTTGCCCAGCGCCCTCGCCTCCTCGCGCCGCACCTTGTCCTCGAAACGGCTGAGCTCGCTGGTCGGGTCGAGCACATCGATGTTCTTGACGGAGTCCATCATCTGGTTCTGCGCCTGGGCGGACTTGGCGCGTGCGACGAGCTCGTCCCGCTTGGACTTCAGCTCCGAGAGCTTGGTCCTCATCTGGTCCAGTCCGGACTTCAGCCGGTCCACCACCTCGGTCTGCGCGGCGATGGTCGGCTCCGCCGTCCTCGCCTCCTTCTCCGACCGGAGCTGACGGCCGAGCGCGACCTTGGCCAGGTTGTCGAACTTGTCCGCCTCCGCACCCGACCCGGCCGCCCGCAGCTCGTCGGCCTTACGACTCGCGGCGAGCGCCTTGCCGCCCCATTCCTTCGCCGCTGCCACGTCCTCCTGGTGGTCCTGCTCCATCAGCCGCAGATTGCCGATGGTCGCGGCGATCGCCTGCTCGGCCTCCGAGATGTTGGCCGTGTAGTCGCGGATCAGCTGGTCCAGCATCTTCTGCGGATCCTCGGCCTGATCGAGCAGCGCGTTGATGTTGGCCTTCGCGAGCTGGGTGACGCGGCCGAGAATGGTCTGCTTGGTCATGGACCTCTCCTTGTGCGAGTGCGGTTCTCCGGGTGGATTCCGTATGTGTCCGTATGAGTCCGTGGGAATGACGTCATGGGTCCGTGCGCAGGAAGTCCGTGGGCCGGCGTCCGTGCCGCCGGCTCAGAAACGGCCGCCGCCACCGCGCCGGCCGCGCGTGCCCCCGCCGCCGAAGCTGCCGGGCCCGCCGCCCCCGGTACGGCCCCCGCCGCCGAACCCGCCTCCGTAACCCCCGCCGCCCCGTTCGCCCCCTCCGCCGCCCAGGAGCCCGCCGAGGATGATCCCGCCGAGCACCGCGCCGCCGACCCCGCCGCCCCCCGCCCGGGTGCCGCCCGGACCGCTCCCGTACGACCGCACGTCCTGCTCGGCCAGGCTCCGGGCCTGCCCGGCCAGCGAGTCCGCCTGCTGAGCCTCGGCCAGCGCCCCCTGCGGATCCTTCGACCCGGCCAGCTCGCGGGACCGGTCCAGCCGCCGCTGCGCCTCCGCCAGACGGGTCCGGGCCTGGCTGCCCACCGCTCCCCGGTTCGTGGTGATGTAGTCGGCCGCGGCGGCGATCGCCGAGCGCGCGGTGAGCGTCGCCCCGTCCAGGAGGGAGAGCGCCCGCCGGTCGCCCTGTTCCCGCTCGCGGACGCCGGCCAGCGCCGCGTCGAGTGCCGCGTCCGCCTCCTCCACCCGGCGCAGCGCGTCGATCGGGTCGTACGGACCGGCCCGCAGCTCCTCCCGCACATCGGCGAGCACCGACCGGGCGCGGGCGATCCGGCCCCGCAGGTCCGCCGTCGGCGCACCGTTCCCGGCGCCTTCGAGCAGCCCGCCCGCGTCGGCCAGGTCGGTCTCCGTCTCGGTGAGGGCGCCGGGCAGCTTGTCCGCCGCCTTCGCGAGTTCCCGGGTCCGCCGGTCCACGGCGTCGACGAGGGTGGTCGCCTGGTCGACGGCGCCCTCGGCGGCCCGGATGTACACCGCCGCCGCGGAATGGTCCGTGGCGTCCACCGACTGCCGGGCCCGGTTGAGGCTCGACGTGGCGAACAGGAGCCGGTCCTTGGCCTGCTCGATGTCACCGGCGACGGACGCGGACGCGGACTGTGCGTACTGGCTGCGCATCGTGGCCAGGGCGGCCTCGGCCGCGGAGACGCGCCCGGCGAGAGCCCGGAACGCCGCCTCGGCCGTGGCCAGGGCCTGCGGGGCGTCGCGTTCCAGGGCGCGCAGCCGGTCGAAGTCCTCGGACACCGCGTCGAGGCGGGAGCCCGCGTCCGCGCAGCGGCCGATGATCTCGTCCAGCATCCGGCGTCTGGTCGCGTCGTCCTCGGGAAAGGCGTCGTCCAGTTGCTGACGCAGCCGGAACGCGGCCGTCAGCTCGCCCTTCGCATGGCCGACGGCCTCCGTGAAGGGGGCCGCGGCCTCTTCGCCGAACTGGGCGGTGGCGAAACCCAGTTCCTCCTCGCTGGTGCGGACCGCGTCGTCGGTCTCCACCAGCGCCTCCTTCGCGCGGGCGTCGAGCTCCGGCAACGGCGTCGGCGGCGGACCGCCCGGTCCGGCGGAGGCGGGACCCCAGCCCTTCGCGCCGGGCGTTGTGCGGGTCGTGGTGCGCCGTTTGCGCCGGGTGTACGCGTAGCCGGCCACCGCTGCCGCGCCGCCGACGACGACCACCGGAAGAATCAGGTCCGAGGCGCTCGTCCCGCCGGAGCCACCGGATCCGGGATCGGCGATCCCGGGTGTGACGGCCGGGGTGGGCACGGCCTTGCCGGCCAGTACGGCGGAGTACCCGTTCGCCGCGCCGATCGCCGCACCGGCCCAGTCGTTCTCCCTGAGCGCGGGCTCGATCGCCGTGCGTGCCACGTCCTTCAGCTGTGCGTCGGTGAGGCGTGAGCCCTGCTCGACGGTGTACGCGTACTG
The DNA here is from genome assembly GCF_045162475.1 of Streptomyces sp. NBC_00984. Taxonomy (NCBI): domain Bacteria; kingdom Bacillati; phylum Actinomycetota; class Actinomycetes; order Kitasatosporales; family Streptomycetaceae; genus Streptomyces; species Streptomyces sp. NBC_00984. The sequence goes on along the minus strand of NZ_CP108734.1, from coordinate 3,261,709 downwards.
CCGGTCGTGGGTGGCGACGGCGAGCAGGACGTCGTCGTTGCCGAGGCCGTTCCGGTCGGCCGTCTGATCGGCCCAGCTCTGCGCGGACCGGCCGGAGAAGTCCCGCACGTACACCACGAAGAGCTGGACGCGGCGGTCCGCGTACAGCTGGTCGAGTGCGGCCCGCACCTGGTCCCTGCGGTCCCCGAGCGCCCCCACCTTGTCGGTGATCTGCCCGTCCCGGGACAGTGTGACGGGACCGTCGGCGCGAGCGGAGAGCGCTGCGGGAAGGGCCAGCCAGCACACCGTCATCAGCACGGCGAGAAGGGCCCGGCCCGGTATGGATATCCGGGTACGACTCACGAGCGGCATCACATTTGTGAGGCTATGTCCACCCTCTGTCACCCGCGACCCGGCGACCGGGCCCGCCATCGGTCCCCGGGAAGTGCGCCATGATGCCGTTCGTACGGCGACGGCACACCGGCATACAGGGGGAGACGGACGTGCTCACGGGAATCAGGCGCATGGCCGGGGACATACGGAACAGGGCGGCCCGGTTCCGGTGGACCTGGCCGAGAGGGATCGCGCTGGGCGCGGTCCTGGTGATCGTGGTGCCGGTCCTCACCGCGGGCGTCGCCCTGCGGCTCAACTACTCCGGCGACCCGGGCGACGGCACCCGCACCCGTGGCCGCGACGCCATCTGGCTCGGCCACGCCTGGGTCGACGGGCGCAAGGACGACGCCGACCTCGCCGCGTTCGCCGCCCGGATCGAGGGGACGGGCATCAAGGACCTGTACGTCCACGCCGGACCGCTGGAACACGACGGCACCCTGCCCGCCACGAGCTACCCGAGGGCCCGGTGGCTGCTCGACGCCGTGCACCGCACCCTGCCCGGCATCCGGGTCCAGGCCTGGCTCGGCGACGTACTCGCCACCGAGGGGCCCGACGGGCTGCGCCTGGAGCGGGCCGCGTCCCGCACCGCCGTGGTCGCGTCGGCCCGGCAGATCCTGGACGCCGGGTTCGACGGCGTCCATTTCGACCTGGAGCCGCTGCACTCCGGCGACCGCCACTACCTCTCGCTCCTCGACGACCTCGGTGCGCTCACCGGGGCGCGCAAGGCGCAACTGTCGGTCGCCGCCCACCAGATCGACCCGCTGCCGTCTGCGCACAGCGTGATCGGCGCGCTCAGCGGCCGGCAGAAATGGTGGTCGCAGGAGTTCTTCGGACAGGTCGCGCGCCGGGTCGACCAGATCGCCGTCATGTCGTACGACACCTGGATGCCCCTGGAGGGGATGTTCGGCGGCTATGTCGCCCAGCAGACGGCGCTCGCGCTCGAAGTGACGCCGAAGGGCACCGATCTGCTGATGGGACTGCCGTTCTTCCACGAGAACGACCTGGGACACCATGAGTCGGCCGAGACGGTCGCGGCCGCGGTCCGGGGCACCCGGCTGGGACTGGGGCGCACGGACCGCGCCCGCGACCGGTTCGGGGTCGCGCTCTACGTCGACTTCGCCGCGCGGGACGGCGACTGGGCGGCGTACCGCGAGGGCTGGAACTGAGCGGCGGCGTACCGGGCCGGGGCCGGGCCCCGAGCGCTCCGCCCCGGACCGGTACGCCACCACGTTTCAGGGGGTTCAGATGGAGAACCGCTCCTTGGCGAGCAGCGGTCGCACCTTCGACTGGAACCCGCCGGTCCGGAACGGCCTCTGCAGCAGGCCGGGGCGGATCGCCTGGGCCAGTGCCGCGGCGATCATGCCCTGGTCGAGCGCGAGCAGGTAATCGCTGACCCGCCCGGTGCCGACATTGACGGAGTCCCGGAAGCCGTATCCGGCGTGGTACGCGCCGAAGTCGCGGTCGAGCGCGCGCAGGTTGGCGATCGCCTCGTCCGGTGCGTAGGGCAGGGCGAGGAAGGAGGCGTGCGGGGTGACCACACCGTTGGTGAACGCCGACGCGGGCGGCAGCGGTTCGCCGTCCTTCGTGTACGTACGGTCGGTGTTGGAGGCGTAGCCGTCGACCTGCATGCCGATCGCGTCGACGCCGTACTCCTGGTAGCCGCCCTCGGGGATGTTGGCGGGGGAGAAGCCCCAGTACCCGTACCCCGCCTCCGCCGTGCCGTGCTCGATCTGGCTGCGGACGTACCGGCGGTGCGTGAGGCCCCAGGACCTCGGCGACCACTCCGCCTCCGGCACGAACAGCGGCACCATCAGGGCCTCGAACATCGACCCGCCCCAGGTCGGCACGATCTTCCGGCCGCGGTGGGTGTAGTGCCCCTGCCAGACGCGTACGCCGTCCATGGCGATGTAGCTGCCCTGCGGGTGTTGCTCCTGCTCGTGCTCGGGGAGCATCGTGCGCAGCAGGTGCCAGTAGTGGTCGGCGGGCAGCGAGCCGTCCGCGATGCCCAGGTAACTGGCCATGCGCGGCTCCGTGTTGAGCGCGCCGTAGTGGTGGCCGGTGGGCTCCTCGGTGTCGGGCCAGAACCCGCCGCGCAGCTGGCCGGGGCCGGCGACCGGGTCGGCCGGGTCATACGGCGTGTAGTAGTAGGACCAGTCGGCGGTCGCCAGGATGCGGGCGACGCGGGGGCGCAGCGCGGGCGAGGCGTCGGCGGCGATGCGCAGACCGGTGATCAGCCAGGCGTTGTCGACGGAGGACAGGAACGGGCGGATCGGGTCGCCGGTGCCGGGCCACTCGGTGAGGACCGAACCGTCGTGCGCGTCGTACCAGTTGAGCCAGAAGCCGTGGTGGCGTTCCAGCTTCTCGACGGCCCGCACGGTGCGCTCCAGCCTGCGGCGCATGGTGTCGTCGTCGATCACCCCGAGCCCGGCGGCGGCCACGGTCGACCAGAGGCCGCAGCCGATGTTGGTGGGGGAGGTCTGACGCGACTGGACGGGGGCGCCGGGCCTGCTGACATCGATCTTGTCGACGGCGAGACCGAAGTCGGTCGTCATGGCCTCGATCGAGCGATACGTGTCGCGGAACCAGCGCAGGAGCAACGGGGCGTGCGAGCCGCGCACGGGCTGGGCGGCGCCCGCCGGGGGCGCGGCCACGGCTCCGAGCGACAGGGCGGCGGCCCCTGTCCCCGCTGCGGTGAGAAACGTACGACGGTCCATCAGAACCCCTCGAAGAAGAGCCACCGACTGTGGGCGGTGGGCGGATTTCGTTCGTCGGTCGTGATTGCGGGCGCGGGGCGCCGTGGTGCGTACGGCATCCGCGTGCGCCGCCGCTCGTGAGCAGGGCAGGACACGAGCGGCGCCGTACGCGGGCACAGGGTCCGGGGGACCCTGCTGCACGGGAACCGGCGTCCGTCAGGTGTCGCCGGTTCCCGTACGGGCGGGAGCGGTCAGGTCGCTCCCGGTCGGGGGCCGAGGTCAGTCGGCGATGCGCGGCAGGGCGCGCGTGCGGCCCATCTCGCCCAGCCAGACGGCGGACGGCTTGGGCAGGCGCTCGAAGGTCTCCGGGTCCCAGCCGATCAGGCCGAAGGTGGGCTTGTAGGAGCCCCACTCGTAGTTGTCGAGCGCGCTCCAGGCCAGGTAGCCCTGGATGTTCAGGCCGTCCTGGATCGCGGACGCGACCTCGTTCAGGGCGCCGGTGTAGTAGTCGACCCGACGGCTGTCGTCGTCGGTCGCGATGCCGTTCTCGGTCACGATCAGCGGGATGCCGTTGCCCAGGACCTCGGCGGTGTGGCGCAGCGCGTGGCCGACCGCGGACGGGTAGTACTCCCACTGCGTGAGGGTGCGCTCGACGCCGTCGGCCGTCGGTATCGGGCCGTCGGTGCCGATCTTGGTCCGGGTGTAGGACTGCACACCGATCCAGTCGTCGCCGCGGGCGGCCTCGATGAAGACGTCCTCGCGGGGGTGACGGTAGGCCGCGGTGACCTCCTCGGCGCCGGGCAGCGCCTGGTAGACCTGGTTGGCGATGGTCCAGCCGACCTGGATGGCCGGGTCGATCGCCCGGACCTCCTTGACGGCCGCGTGGTGCGCGGCGATGACGGCCTCGGTGGTCTCGTCGTCGGGGGTCGGCAGGCCGGCGGGCGGGAAGCTGTTGTCGCCCCGCTTGGCCTGGCCGGCCATCACGGCGATCATGTTCGGCTCGTTGATGGTGCAGACGTGGCTGACGCCCTCGGCGATCACCGGCGCGCAGGCCGCGACGTAGCGCGCGAAGAGCTCGGTCGCGCCCTCGGCGGTCCAGCCGCCGCGCGCCTCGAACCACTGCGGCACGGTGAAGTGGTGCAGGGTGATCATGGGACGCAGGCCGCGCTCGATGGCGCCCTCGACCATGCGGCGGTAGTGGGCGATCTCGGCCCGGGAGAACCGGCCCTCGACCGGCTCGATGCGCGCCCACTCGATGGAGAACCGGTAGTCGGTGAAGCCCAGACCGGCCAGCGTGTCCATGTCCTCGTGCCAGCGGTGGTAGCTGTCGCAGGCGTCCAGGCTGGGCTCCTGGATGTGGGTGCCCGCGGCGTGCTCCTTGACCCACCAGTCGCAATTGATGTTGTTGCCCTCGATCTGGTGGGCGGCCGTGGAGGCGCCCCACAGGAAGCCTTCGGGGAACGGGACCTGGGTGTGCGTCATCGCAAACCGTCTTTCTGGTGATGAAGGGGTGTGGCCGACGGGGTGTGGGGCCGTGGCCTCGTACTTTTCGTGGGGCCGCCGGGGCGGGCTACTTCATGCCCGCCGTGGCGATGCCCTGGGTGAAGTGCCGCTGGAGCGCGATGAACAGGACCACGACGGGCAGGACGACCAGCAGGGAACCGGCCATCAGCATGCCGTTGGAGCCACCCGCCTTGTTGGGGTCGGTGGCGAAGGTGGCCAGCGCGACCGGCAGGGTGTACTTGTCGGGGTCGTTGGTCGCGATGAGCGGCCAGACGAAGTTGTTCCAGGAGCCCAGAAACGTGAAGATCGACAGCGTCGCCAGAGCGGGCTTCACCAGCGGCATCACGATGCGCCAGAAGATGTACCACTCACCGGCGCCGTCCATCCGGGCCGCTTCCAGCAGCTCGTCCGGGATCGACTGCATGAACTGCCGCATCAGGAAGACCCCGAAGGCTCCGGCGGCGAACGGCAGCACCAGGCCGGCGTACGAGTCGATCAGATGCAGCTTGCTCATCAGCACGAACAGCGGCAGCAGCATCAGGTTGCCGGGCACCATCAGGGCGCCGAGAACCAGGCCGAAGATCTTGTTGCGGCCGGCGAAGTTCAGCTTGGCCAGGGCGTACCCGAGCATCGAGCAGAACACCAGGTTCGAGATGGTGACCAGCACCGCCACGATCACCGAGTTCATGAAGTACAGCGGCAGATCGAGCTTGTCGAGCAGGTCCCGGAAGTTCTGCAGGGTCCACTCGGTCGGGAGCCACACGGGCGGGCTGGCCGTCAGGTCCGCTTGCGTCTTGAAGGCCGAGAGAGCCATCCACAGGAACGGCGCCGACATGATCAGCAGACCGACCGACAGCAGGACGTAGACGAGGACGCGCTTCGGGTTGCGGGTCTTCTTCGTCCCGGACGGCGGCGTGTCCAGGGGCTTCTTCGACGGCGCCGTCGAGACGGCGCCCGGTGCACTGGTGGCGCTCATTTCGTGTTGTCCTTCAGCAGTCGGAGCTGCAGCACCGTGATGCCCATGATCACTACGAAGAGGACATACGCCATGGCACTCGCATAGCCCATGTGGAAGAAGTTGAAGCCCTCGCGGTACATGTTCAGCGAGACGGTGAGCGTGGAGTCCGAGGGACCGCCCTGGGTCATCACGAACGGCTCCTCGAAGACATTGAGGTATCCGATGGTCGTGATCACCGTGGCGTAGAGCAGCGTCGGCCGCAGCAGGGGCACGGTGATGCCCTTGAACTCCTGCCAGACACCGGCGCCGTCCAGCCGCGCGGCCTCCCGCACCTCGGTGGGGATGGCCTGCAGACCGGCGATGAAGAGCACCATGACCGTGCCGAGGTTGCGCCAGACCGCCATCGCGATCATCGACGGCATGGCGAGCGTCTCGGAGCCCAGGAAGTCGGGCGAGGTGAGGCCCACTTCGGAGAAGAGTCCCGCGACGAGCCCGTCGCTCGGGTCGAGCACGAACCGCCAGACCACGGCGACCGCGACGATGGTCGTGACCACCGGGGTGTAGAAGCCGACGCGGAAGAAGGTCCGGGCCCGGTCGATGCCGTTGTTCAGCAGTACGGCGACGAGCAGCCCGAGGAAGATCGTCAGCGGGACGCCGATCACCACGAAGTACGCCGTGTTGAACAGCGACTTGAGGAACTTGTCGTCGCTGAACAGATTGACGTAGTTCTCGAAGCCGATGAAGTTCGCGTCCAGCGGGTGCGTGACATTGCGCAGCCCGAAGTCGGTGAAGCTCATCACCAGCGTCGCGACGATCGGGAACGCCATGAAGACGAGGAAGAGGACGAGGAAGGGAGTGGAGAACAGCCAGCCGGCCACGTTCTGCACGCCCATCGAGGCCTTCTTGCCACCCCGGCGACCCGCGGGCCCGGTGGCCGGGGACCCGGAGGCCCCCGGCCCGGCCTGCACCTTGGCCGTCTGAGCGGCCTTTGAGGTCATGGTGCGCATGACTCCTACTTCACGAGGCCTTCGATTTGGGACTGGGCGGTCTTGAGCGCGTCCTCGGCGGACGCCTTGCCCTGGGTGACCTTGGCGATGGCCTGGTCGACCTTGTCGGTGATCTCCGTCCAGTTGGACAGCGACGGCGAGGCCTTGGCGGTGTCCATCTGCTTCTTGAACACCTGGAGGTCGGCGTCGTCGGCGAGGTCGCCGGAGGTCCAGGCCGAGGTGTTGGCCGGCAGGTCCTTGGTGCGCTTGTACCAGTCGGCCTGGCCCTTGGTGTCCGTCAGGTACTTGATGAACTCGGTGGCGGCGGCCTTGTGCTCGCTGTCCTTGGAGATCGCCAGGGAGGAGCCGCCGGCCATGGAGACGGAGGACTTGTCGGCGGGCACGTTGGCCACCGCCCACTTGCCCTTGAGCTGCGGCTGGCCCTCGTTCAGCAGGGTGACGTGCCACGGGCCGCCGAAGAACATCGGGACGCGGCCGTTGCCGAAGTCCTTGACCACGTCGTAGCCGGGCTGCACGGACTTGTTGGAGAGCCCCTTGTCGAAGTACGAGCCGTACTCCTTGAGCGCCTTGACGGCCTCGGGGCTGTCGATGACGGCCTCGCCCTTGTCGTTGACGATCTCGCCGCCGGCCGAGTACAGGAAGGAGTAGAAGTTCTGCACCGTGTCCAGGCCGCTGGGCTGGATGGACAGGCCCCACTTGGTTCCGGCCTTCTTCTGGTAGGCCGTGGCGAGGTCCTGCATCTCCTTCCAGTTGGTCGGAGCCTTGGTGATGCCGGCCTTCTCGGCCAGGTCGGTGCGGTAGTAGAGGACGCGGGTGTCGACGTACCACGGCACGCCGTACGCCTGGCCGTCGACCTCGCCCTGCTTCCAGCCGGACTGGAAGTAGTCCTTCTCGTTGAAGGTCTTGGTGTCGACCGGCTCCAGCACACCGAGCTCGGCGAACTCGCCCATGTAGCTGCCGCCCATCTGCGCCACGTCCGGCAGGGTGCCGGCGGCGGCCGCGGAGACCAGCTTCTGGTGGGCGACGTCCCAGCCGACCGGGGTCACCTTGACGGTGATGTTCGGGTTGGCCTTCTCGTACACCTTGGCCACATCCGCGAGCTTCTCGCCCTCGGCCCCCATGGCCCAGACGGTGAGCGTCTGCTTCTTGTCCGCGGCGACATCGTCGCCACCGGAGCTGCCGCACGCGGTGAGACCGAGAGTGAGCGCAGCCGTGACTGCGATACCGATCGAGGCGTTTCTGGCGGTGCGGGACATGGAGGGCTCCTCCTTGAGCAATCCGGATGTATGCGCTGCCTGTAAGCGCATACATCACTCTGCGGCAGAGATTCAGGAATCCGCAAGAGGGTGCTAGGTCACACTCGTGCAACGTGCTGGACATCTGAATGTTCAACTTGGCACGGTAAGTGTGTCGTTTGCGAAATTGGTGATGATGTGACCGATTTCGCTGCCGACTCCATGATGATCAACAGGTCTGTACCGTCGCGGACGGGGCGGATACGGTCGTGTCCATGGCTGCACTCGAACACGATTTCCCCTTCGATCCGGCTTACGGATACACGCTCCAGGACCTGCTGGGCGTCCCCGCCCCCGCCGCTCCGGACGATTTCGACGCCTTCTGGCAGGCCCGGTACGAGGAGGCCCGCAAGGTCGCCACGGAGCCGGAGCTCGGGCCGCTGGAGGAGGAGCGCGACGGGGTGCGGATCCACGGCGTGACCTTCACCTCGGTGGGCGGGGTGCGGCTCGGCGGCTGGGTGGCGCTGCCCGCCGAGGGGTCGGCGGAGTACGGATTCGTCATCGGGCACGGCTACGGCGGCCGGGACGAGCCGGGCCCCGATGTGCCGCTGCCGCTGCCCCGGGCCGCGGCGATCCTGCCGTGCGTACGGGGCATGGGCTCGCGCGGCCTGCACCCGGGCATCCCGGACGTGTCCGCCGCGCATGTGCTGCACGGCATCGAGTCGCGCGACACCTATGTCATCGGCGACTGCGTGGCGGACCTGTGGTGCGCGGCCTCGGCGCTGTGCGAGCTGGTGCCGGGACTGACGCCGCAGGAGGGCGGCCCGGGGCTCGGGTACCTCGGGGAGAGCTTCGGCGGCGGGCTCGGCGCGCTGGCGCTCCCCTGGGACGACCGGTTCGGGGCCGCGCAGCTGACGGTGCCCACCTTCGGCAACCACCCACTGCGGCTCACCCTGCCGTGCATCGGCAGCGGGGAGTCGGTGCGGGGCCACCGGCGGGACCACCCCGAGGTCACCGAGGTGCTGCCGTACTTCGACGCCGCCACGGCCGCGACGCGGCTGGAGGCGCCCACGCTGGTGGCCGCGGCGCTCTTCGACCCCTCGGTGCCGCCGCCGGGGCAGTTCGCCGTGCACAACGCGCTGGCCGGTGAGCACGAGCTGCTGGTGCTGAGCGCGGGGCACTTCGAGCACGAGGGCACGGCGGCGGAGGTGGCGGAGCTCCGGGCGGCCCGGCAGCGGTTCTTCGGGGCGCGGCTGGGGCGGGCCTGAGGACGAGGGGCGCCGGGCGGTCCCGAGGGGCCGCCGGGGCGCCCGTTCCCGTCAGCCGCAGCCGCAGCTGGCGCGGCGGATCAGGGACACCGGGAGCATGAGCGACACCGGCTCGCTGCCGCTGTTGCCCAGCCGCTGCACCAGCAGCTCCACCGCCTGCTCGCCGAGCTGACGGATCGGCTGGCGCACGGTCGTCAGCGGCGGCCGGACGATCCGGCTCAGCGGAATCCCGTCGAAGCCGGTCACCGCGATGTCCTCGGGCACCCGCACTCCGCGCCGCTCCAGGGCGCGCAGCGCGCCCACCGCCATCTGGTCGTTGGCGAAGAGCACCCCCTCCGGCCGCTCGCCGGGCCGGTCGAGCAGCGCCTCCGCGGCCCGCGCACCCTCGGCCTGCGTCATCATCTCGGCCCGCAGATCGGGCGCGTCCGGCACCGGGAGCCCGGCGTCGCGGCAGGCCTGCCGGAAGCCCAGGAACCGCGCCTCGGCGTCCGGCGATTCGACCTCGCCGCCGACGAAGGCGAGCCTGCGCAGCCCGTGGTCCTCGATCAGATGGCGGGCCAGTTCGCGCTCGCCGTCCGCGTTCGCGACGACGATGTGGTCGAGATGGTCGATCTCGCGGGGGCCGGCGAGCATCACCACCGGAAGCCGGCGCGATATCACTTCGAGGTCCTCGGTCGGCACGGTCTGTGCCAGCACCGCGAAACCGTCGACCCGGCCCGCGACCTTCGCGACGAGGCTCTCGGGCCCGCCCTCCAGCGAGGCGGCGATCAGCAGCGCGTAACCGTGCCGCCGCGCCGCCCGCTCCATGCCGCGGATGATCTGGTCGGAGTAGAGCATCACCGCGTCGTCGGCGTCGCTGTCCGCCTCCGCGTCGGCCTCGGCGTCGGGATCGGCGTAGTCGGGGAAGCAGAGGCCGAGCACGCCGGTGGTCCGGCTGGCCAGGCCGCGGGCGTTCCCGCTGGGTACGTAACCGAGCTGGCGGGCGGCTTCGAGGACCCGCTCGCGGGTCTGGGCGCGTACCGAATCGGGGGTGCGGTAGACCCGCGAGACCGTGGCAATGGAGACGCCCGACCGCTCGGCGACGTCGTACACCGTTGGGGCGCTCACTCGACCGACCGTCCGCTTCTTCTTCCGTACCGAAGCACCTGCTGTTGCATGTACCGACCCTCTTCTGAAAGCGCATTCACCCTAGATCGCGGGCCGCGTGACGGGCAAGACCGCCCCGAAGAAAGACAGGCAACCTTGCAAGGTGCACTGCGCATCTTTTACCTTGAGGGCATGCCGGAACCGACTGGAACCACACCCGCCGGCCGTCGCGCCGCGTCGTCCGCCGAGCCGTCCGCCGAGCAGCTGGCGACGCAGCTCGCCGCCGTGGTCGGCCGGTTGCTGCGGCGGCTGCGCAGCACCTCGTCGGGCGGTCTGCTCACGCCGACGCAGCGCTCGGTGCTCGCCAGGCTGGACCGTGAGGGTCCGGCCACCACGGCCGCGCTGGCCCGTGCGGAGTATGTGCGTCCGCAGTCCATGCGGCTGACCCTCGGCGCGCTGGAGACCCAGGGGCTCGTCGAGCGGGCGCCCGATCCGGCCGACGGCCGGAAGTCGGTGATGTCGCTCACGGAGTCCGGGACCGCGACGCTCGCCGAGGTCCGGGCCGCCAAGCACGACTGGCTCGCCTCGGCCATCGCGGCCGAGCTCGACGGCGCCGATCGCCGCACCATGGCCGAGGCCATCGAGCTGATGGACCGGCTGACCGGGAAGTGACGGCACCGCTCCGCCGCCGGACCGGGATGTGACAGGCGGCCGTCCGCCGGACCGGCACCGGCCGTCACCCCACCGCACCCCGCACCCCGCGCCCCCGTACCCGCATCGCCCCGCACGCGTAGCCGTACCCACATCCGAACCGTTCGCCCACCCCACCCAGGAGCGCCACCATGACCGCCACCACCCTCGACCCGAAGACCGCCCTGGTCGTCATCGATCTCCAGAAGGGCATCGTCTCCCTGGACACCGCCCACCCCACCGCCGACGTCGTCGCCAACTCCGTCACCCTCGCCGACGCCTTCCGCGCCAAGGGCCTCCCCGTCGTCCTGGTCCATGTGGTCGACGGCGCCCCCGGCCGCAACGAGGCACCGGCGGGGGCCGGCGGGCAGCCGCCCGCCGACTGGGCCGACATCGTCCCCGAGCTCGGCCCGCGCGAGGGCGACATCGTGGTCACCAAGCGCACCTGGGGTGCCTTCCACGGCACCGACCTCGACCTCCGGCTGCGCCGCGCCGGCGTCACCCAGGTGGTTCTCACCGGCGTCGCGACCAGCATCGGCGTGGAGTCCACGGCCCGCTCGGCATACGAGCACGGCTACAACGTCACGGTCGTCACGGACGCGATCACCGACATGGACGCCGACGCCCACCGCAACAGCGTCGAAAAGATCTTCCCGCGCCTGAGCGAGACGGACACGACGGAGGCGATCGTCGCGCTGCTCGGCTGATCCTCCCGGCCGGCCCGATCCTCGTGGCCGGTCGTCCTCACCGGTGCGGCGCGGCAGCCGGGGCCGCTGCGCCGCACGGGTGAGGTTCGGGGCCGTCACGCCGTGTCTGCGCCGCCGCTCGCGCGGGGGCGACTTCAGTGGATGGACGAAACCAGTGTGATCAACTGCAAATGCCACCAAAAACGCACAATCTGGCACACCCTCTGACGGGTGGGTCGGGCCGGCCCCGGAGGTATCAGCCATGTCCCACGTCGGCGTCCCGCGGGAGACGGCCCGAAAGCGCCGCTCCCTCGCACTCCTCACGACGGGTGTGCTGACGCTCCCCGTGCTGGCGGGCTGCAGCTCCGGCGACGGCTCCACGTCCGCCGGGATCGCCCCCCAGGACATCGCGGTCACCGGCCGGAACCTGGTCGCCGAGGGCGGCACGGTCGACTGGGCGATCGACGCCGTGCCCGCCACCCTCAACGCCTTCCAGGCGGACGCCGACAGCTCCACCACCCGGATCACCGGCGCCCTGCTGCCGACGCTCTTCCCGCTGGACGCCAACGGCAGGCCGCAGCTGAACCCGGACTATCTGGAGTCCGCGAAGGTGGTCGAGCGCGAGCCCAGGCAGGTGGTGCTCTACCGGCTCAACCAGCAGGCGGTGTGGAGCGACGGCCGGGAGATCGGGGCGCCCGACTTCGTCGCCCAGTGGCGGGCGCTGAGCGGCAAGCACTCGGCGTTCTGGACCGCCCGCAACGCCGGCTACGACCGCATCGAGAAGATCGAGCGCGGCGCCGACGACCTGGAGGTACGGGTCACCTTCGCCAAGCCGTACGCGGACTGGCGCTCACTGTTCTCCCCGCTGTACCCGAAGGAGGTGACCGGCTCCCCGGACGCCTTCAACGACGGAGCCCGGACCACCCTCAAGGCGACCTCGGGACCGTTCCGGCTGCGCGGGGTGGACAAGCGGGCGGGCGAGGTCACCCTGGTCCGCAACCCGCGCTGGTGGGGCAACCCGGCCAAGCTCGACTCGCTGGTCTTCAGGGCCGTCGCGCCGAAGGACCGGGCCGAGGCCCTGGCCGCGGGCAAGGTCGACGTGGCCGACGTCGACGCCGCGGCGGCGCACCGGATCGTGCAGGCGGCCCGGGACAAGGGCGCGAACGGGCAGCAGCTCACCCATGGACCCGGCGCCGCGACCGGTCCGGCCGCCGCCCTGCGCTCCTGGGCCGTGGCACACGGCTCGAACGCCGAGGAAGCGGCCGCCGCGCAGGCGGCCAGGGCGAAGAGCCGGGCCGCCGCCGAGGCGTACGCCACCGAGCAGGGCGGGCTGAGCGCCTACGTGGTGCGCAAGTCGCTGGAGCCCGCCTACACCCAGCTCGCGCTGAACGGCGAGTCCGGACCGCTCGCCGACGACCGGGTGCGCCGGGCGGTCGCCCGCGCCCTGAACCGCCAGGAGCTCGTCGACACCGTGCTCAAGCCGCTCGGCCTGCCCGCGCAGCCGCTCGGCAGCCACCTGGCCCTGGCCGGGCAGCCCGCGTACAAGGACAGCAGCGACGCGCTCGGCGGCCAGGACACCGAGGAGGCGCAGGCGCTGCTGGCCGACGCGGGCTGGACGCCGGAGGGCGCGGTCAGCAAGTCGGACGGCACCAAGGCGGGCAGTGAGGCCGGAAAGAAGGGCGGGAAGGACGCGGAGAAGAAGGGGACGGGCCCGGCCGCCGGGGAGGACGCGGAGAAGAAGGGCGGGAAGGACGCGGAGAAGAAGGGGACGGGCCCGGCCGCCGGGAAGGCGGGCAGCACGGACGGCAAGACCGGCGACGGCGCGGACCGGCGCGAGCCCGCCGCCGACGACGGCCTGTACATCGTCGGCGACGACAACAAGCCCGGCGACGCCGACCCGACGGGCGGACCCACCCACGTACTCGCCCCCGCCCCCGCCGCCGCGTTCCACAGCTCCGTCCTGCTGCGCCAGGCCGGGAACCTCTCCGAGTCCGGCACCTCCGAGTCCGGCACCTCCGAGTCCGGCACCTCCGAGGACGTCCCCGCCAAGGTCACCGCCCAGGACAAGCGGCCGGGCGGCACCGCCGGTGCGTACGCCCCCGCGGGCACCGCGGCCCCCGCGCGGGCGGCCGACACGCGCCGCGGTCCGCTCGGCAAGGACGGCAAGCCGCTGACCCTGCGCTTCGTCCAGCCGTCCGGTCCCGGGTCGGAGCCGCTGCGCAGCGTCGGGGACAAGATCTCGGCGATGCTCGAATCGGTCGGCATCCGTACGGAGATCACCAAGGTCTCCGACGAGAGCTACTTCCAGGACCACATCGCTTCCGGCGACTACGACCTGGCCCTGTACTCCTGGCCCGCGACCGCCTACCCCGCGACCGACGACCGCCCGATCTTCGCGAAGCCGGTGCCCGCCACCGACGGCTCGCTGCTGGTCGAGCAGAACTACACCCGCGTCGGCACGGACCACATCGACCAGCTCTTCGACCAGGCGGTCTCCGAGCTGGACGAGGGCACCGCCCGCGATCTGATGAAGCAGGCCGACGCCCGGATCTGGGCCGCCGCGGGGTCGATTCCGCTCTACCAGCGTCCGCAGCTCGTGGCAGCGAGCCGGAAGCTGGTGAACGTCGGCGCCTTCGGCTTCGGGGCACCCCACTACCAGGACATCGGTTTCAAGAAGCCGCAGGCCGCCGGTGCCCCGGCCAATAAGAAGAAGTAGCAGGTCAGAACAGCGCCAGAAGCTCAGAACTGGCTCAAATCCCTTGCCCGTCGGCGTGCCCGGCGGGCAAGGTCGCTTCTGCCCGTTGACCCGGGTGGCCGCTCGATCCCCCCACCTCCGAGACCCCCGCCCCGGAGCCCTGACTCCGGACCTCGGAGACTCCGCTTCGGAGCCCCACCTCCGAAGCCGCGCGATCCCGCGTCCGCCTCCGCCGCCTGCCGGGCCGCGGCCGTGCCACCGGTGAAATTCACCGGAAGAACCGGCCACCGGGGCAGGAACGCGAGGCGGACGCGGGTTCTCACCAGCGCAGCCGTGCTCGTCGGCACTCGGTGCGACCACCGTCCGCTCCGGCTCGACGGACCCGGCACAGGCCGTCCCGAGGCCGGTAAAACTCGCCCGGGAAGCCGCGGCGGCGCCAGCCCCGTACCATTGGACTAGCCGTGGCGCGTCCGCCCGGCGGGCGTACGAGGACTTGAGACCGACTTAGACGCCTGATCCCACGATCCGAGAGAAGCGCAAGCCACCCATGCCCACGCGCCACGACATCCGTAACGTAGCCATCGTCGCCCACGTCGACCACGGCAAGACCACGCTGGTCGACGCCATGCTCAGGCAGGCCGGCGCCTTCGCCGCGCACGCCGCCGAGAACCTCGACGAACGCATGATGGACTCGAACGACCTGGAGCGTGAGAAGGGCATCACGATCCTCGCCAAGAACACGGCGGTGAAGTATCACCCCAAGGACGGCGGGGACCCGATCACGATCAACATCATCGACACCCCCGGCCACGCCGACTTCGGCGGTGAGGTCGAGCGCGGTCTGTCGATGGTGGACGCGGTCGTGCTCCTGGTCGATGCCTCCGAGGGCCCGCTCCCGCAGACCCGCTTCGTGCTGCGCAAGGCGCTCTCCGCGAAGATGCCGGTCATCCTCTGCATCAACAAGACCGACCGCCCCGACTCCCGGATCGCCGAGGTCGTCGACGAGACGTACGACCTGTTCCTGGACCTGGACGCGGACGAGGACCAGATCGAGTTCCCGATCGTCTACGCCTGCGCCCGTGACGGCGTCGCTTCGCTCACCAAGCCGGAGGACGGCACCGTCCCGGCCGACAGCGACAACCTGGAGCCGTTCTTCTCCACGATCCTGGCGCACGTCCCGGCCCCGGAGTACGACGAGGACGCCCCGCTCCAGGCCCACGTCACCAACCTGGACGCCGACAACTTCCTCGGCCGTATCGCGCTCTGCCGCGTCGAGCAGGGCGAGCTGCGCAAGGGCCAGACCGTCACCTGGATCAAGCGCGACGGCACGATGTCCAACGTCCGCATCACCGAGCTGCTGATGACCGAGGCGCTCACCCGCAAGGCCGCCGAGGTGGCGGGCCCCGGCGACATCTGCGCCATCGCCGGTATCCCGGACATCATGATCGGCGAGACCCTGGCCGACCCCGAGAACCCGATCGCGCTGCCGCTGATCACGGTCGACGAGCCGGCCATCTCGATGACCATCGGTACGAACACCTCGCCGCTGGTCGGCAAGGGCGGCAAGGGCCACAAGGTCACCGCCCGCCAGGTGAAGGACCGCCTCGACCGCGAGCTGATCGGTAACGTCTCGCTCCGTGTCCTGGACACCGAGCGCCCCGACGCCTGGGAGGTCCAGGGCCGCGGTGAGCTCGCGCTGGCCATCCTCGTCGAGCAGATGCGCCGTGAGGGCTTCGAGCTCACGGTCGGCAAGCCGGAGGTCGTCACCAAGCAGGTCGACGGCAAGACGCACGAGCCGATCGAGCGCATGACGATCGACTCCCCCGAGGAGCACCTCGGCGCGATCACCCAGCTGATGGCGACCCGCAAGGGCCGCATGGAGACGATGACGAACCACGGTTCGGGCTGGGTCCGCATGGAGTGGATCGTCCCGTCCCGCGGCCTCATCGGCTTCCGTACGGAGTTCCTGACGCAGACCCGCGGCACGGGCATCGCGCACTCCATCTTCGAGGGCCACGAGCCGTGGTTCGGCGAGCTCCGCACCCGTCACAACGGCTCGCTGGTCGCGGACCGTTCGGGTTCCGTGACGCCGTTCGCCATGGTCAACCTCCAGGAGCGCGGTGTCATCTTCACCGAGGCCGGCACCGAGGTCTACGAGGGCATGATCGTCGGCGAGAACTCCCGCGCCGACGACATGGACGTGAACATCACCAAGGAGAAGAAGCTCACCAACATGCGTGCGGCTTCCGCCGACACCACGGAGAACGTGGTGCCGGCCCGCAAGCTCTCCCTGGAGCAGTCCCTGGAGTTCTGCCGCGAGGACGAGTGCATCGAGGTGACCCCGGAGACGGTCCGTATCCGCAAGGTCGTCCTCGACCAGAAGGAGCGCGGCCGCGCCGCGTCGCGCGCCAAGCGCTGATCCGGCACCGGGCGCCGCGCGTGCCCGGATGAACGACACAACGGGGCCCGGCCTTCCGTCAGTTGACGGGAGGCCGGGCCCCGTCGTGCGATGGACCGCGGGGCCGTCCGGGCGCGTGGTGTCGCATCCGGTGTTGCATCAGCAATCACGCAGAATCGGCGGTGCGCTGTCAAGCAGGCCGATCAGGCCCCTGTCCAGTGGATTTCATCGGCGATCCGTCCGCATATCGATCGTCGCTCTCCGAAAGCTGCGTTAACGGTCCGTTTCGAGCGTGTCTGTCTGGGATCACTTTGTCCGGATTTCGGGCAATGGGGGTTTCTCGATGTTGTCAAAACGAGACCCCTTAAGTGTGGTTTACAGCCCGGTCGTACTTAATAGTTGGCTCCATTGAGCTCGGGTCAATGGGTCACGCACTGTGGGGAGTGCCGACTCACGAGCACACTAGGGGCACTGAAACGATCACCGTCAGGGGTGTCGGTGTATCACTCCAGTGCCCTTCTTGTAGTCAAAAGTGGACTCATGAGGAGGAAACCCATGCGTGGTGCCAAGAGCGCCAAGTGGGTCGCGGGAGCGGCCATCATCGCCCTGGCCGCGACCGCCTGTGGCGGTAGTGACAGCGACAGCGGCAAGGACATGAACTCGGGCAAGGCGGACCCGAACGGGATCCTGACCGCCCAGCTCGGCGAGCCGCAGAACCCGCTCCAGCCGGCGAACGCCAAGGAGAGCCAGGGCAGCCGTGTCCTGCGCACCGTCTTCTCCGGCCTCGTCGACTACGAGCCCGGCACCGGCAAGCTCGAGTACATCAACGCCGAGTCCGTGACGCCCAACGCGGACTCGTCCGTGTGGACCGTCAAGCTCAAGCCGGGCTGGAAGTTCCACGACGGCACCACGGTCACCTCCAAGTCCTTCGTGGACTCCTGGAACTGGTCGGCCAATGTCAAGAACAACCAGACCAACTCCAGCTGGTTCCAGGACATCAAGGGCTACGAGGACGTCCACCCGGCCAAGGGTGCGCCGAAGGCCGACAAGATGTCCGGTCTGAAGATCGTCGACGACAACACCTTCACGATCAGCCTGACCGGCTCGGTCTCGTACTTCGCGTACAAGCTGGGTTACGACGTCTGGGCGCCGCTGCCCGAGTCCTTCTTCAAGGACCCGGCCGCCGCCGGCCAGAAGCCGATCGGCAACGGCCCCTACAAGTTCGTCTCGTGGGACCACAAGAAGCTGATCAAGGTCCGGAAGTTCGACGGTTACCAGGGCCCGAACAAGGCCAAGAACGGTGGCATCGACTTCAAGAACTACACCACCGCCGACGCCGCCTACTCGGACCTGCGGTCGAACAACCTCGACTGGATCGAGCAGATCCCGACGACGTCGCTGACGAGCTACAAGCAGGACCTCGGCGACCGCGCCATCGACGCGGAGTACTCCGCGGTGCAGTCGATCGTCCCGGCGTTCTACACCAAGCAGTTCAAGAACATCGACCCCAGGGTCATCCAGGGTCTGTCGATGGCCATCGACCGTGACACGATCACCAAGACCGTGCTGCACGGCACCCGTACCCCGGCCGACTCGTTCGTCGCCCGCGGTGTGATCGGCTACAAGCCCGGCGCCCTCGGTGACGTCGTGAAGTACGACCCGGCCAAGGCGAAGAAGCTCATCGAGGACGGTGGCGGCGTCCCGGGCAAGAAGATCTCGATCCAGTTCAACGCCGACCAGTCGCACAAGCCGTGGGTCGACGCGGTCTGCAACAGCATCCGCAAGGCCACCGGCGTCGAGTGCACCGGTGACTCCAAGCCGGACTTCCAGGCCGACCTGAACGCGCGTGACAACAAGCAGGTCAAGTCCATGTACCGCGGTGGCTGGGTGCTCGACTACCCGGTCAACTCGAACTTCATGCGCGACCTGTACGGCACCACCGCAGCGGGCAACACCTCGGGCTACTCCAACAAGGAGTTCGACGCTCTCGCAGCGAAGGCCGACAAGGCCAAGACGCTCGACGAGACCGTCAAGATGTACCAGGACGCCGAGCAGCTCCTGAAGAACGACATGCCCGCCATTCCGCTGTGGTTCTACAAGGTCAACTCCGGTCAGTCGACGAACGTCTTCGGCAAGATCGTCTACGGCCAGGACGGTGACCCGATCTTCACCGACGTCCAGGTCAAGGCCAAGAAGTAAGCATCGGGATCCGAAGGCCGGTTTCGTCGCTCCTCTTCAGGAGCGGCGGAACCGGCCCGTAGGCGATGCCCCGGGGCTCTCCCCCCACACCCCGCGGCGGAGACCACTCTGAGAAGGCCATCGCCGACCCCTCACGGCATGGAGGCATGATGGGGCGTTACGTCGCAAGGCGACTGCTCCAGATGATCCCGGTATTCATCGGGACCACTCTGATTATTTTCCTCATGGTCCACATCCTTCCCGGTGACCCAATCCGGGCGATGTGGGGAGACAAGGCGGCAGACCCCGCACAGGTCGCGTCGCTCCGCCATGAGTTCGGGCTCGACCAGCCCCTGTGGAAGCAGTACATCGACTACATGGGCAATCTCTTCCAGGGTGACTTCGGCAAGACCTTCGGTGGTCGCGAAGTCATCGACGAGATGTCCGAGTCCTTCCCGGTGACCCTGCGGCTGACCGCCGTCGCCATGATCATCGAGATCATCGTCGGCATCGGGCTCGGCGCCTGGGCGGGCCTGCGGGCCGGCAAGGCCGCCGACACCGGCGTGCTGATCTTCACCCTGATCGTCATCTCGATCCCGGTGTTCGTCCTCGGCTTCCTCGCCCGCTTCGTCCTCGCGGACCAGCTCGGCTGGGTGGCCCCGAACGTCCAGGACTCCACGGACTACGCGCAGTTGTTCCTGCCGGGCTTCGTGCTCGCCATGCTCTCCATGGCGTACGTGGCACGGCTGACGCGCACGACCTTCGCGGAGAACCTGCGCGCCGACTACATGCGCACCGCGATGGCCAAGGGCCTGCCGCGACGCCGCATCATCGGTGTGCACCTGCTGCGCAACTCGCTGATCCCGGTCGTCACCTTCCTCGGTACGGACGTCGGCGGCTTCATCGGCGGCGCGGTCGTGACCGAGGGCATCTTCAATGTCCAGGGTGTCGGAAACCTGCTCTTCAAGGCGCTGCAGCAGCGCGAGGGTTCGACGATCGTCGGCGTCGTCACGGTCTTCGTCCTCGTCATCCTTGTGATCAACCTGCTCGTCGACCTGCTGTACGCGGTCCTGGACCCGAGGATCCGGTATGCCTGACGCGACCAAGACCCAGACCGACGCGGCGATGGACGCCACCGCCGCCCCCTCGGCCGCCGACGGCCATAAGGAGCAGGGCAAGCCGCGCAGCCTCTGGGGTGACGCCTGGTTCGACCTGCGCCACCGCCCGATGTTCTGGATCTCCTCGATCCTGCTGCTGATCCTGCTGGTCATAGCCGCCTTCCCGGGGCTGTTCACCGGCGCCGACCCGCGCGACGGCGATCTGACCAACCACTTCCTGACCAAGCCGGAGCTGGGGCACTTCTTCCAGGCCGACTGGTTCGGGTACGACGGTCAGGGGCGCTCGATCTACGCGCGTGTCATCTACGGCACCCGCGCCTCGATCCTGGTCGGCGTCGGCGTGACCGCCGCGGTCACCCTGGTCGGCGGCCTGCTGGGCATGCTCGCCGGATACTTCGGCGGCTGGCTCGACTCCGTCATCTCCCGGATCACGGACATCTTCTTCGGTATCCCCTTCCTGCTCGGTGCGATGGTCGTCCTGAACGCCTTCACCGACCGCAAGGTGTACGTGGTGATCCTGGCCCTGGCCTTCCTCGGCTGGACCTCGATCTGCCGTGTGATGCGGGCCTCCGTGATCACCGCCAAGCAGGCGGACTACGTGACGGCGGCGCGCGCGCTCGGCGCCGGCACCCCGCGGATCCTCTTCCGGCACGTCCTGCCGAACGCGCTCGCCCCGACGATCGTCGTGGCCACCATCGCGCTCGGCGGGTACATCTCGGCCGAGGCGACGCTCTCGTTCCTCGGACTCGGGCTCGCGGACCCGACGATCTCGTGGGGCATCGACATCGCCGAGGGCAGCCAGGCCATCCGGGACAACCCGCATGCGCTGCTGTTCCCGGCAGGAATGCTCAGCCTCACGGTCTTCGCGTTCATCATGCTCGGCGACGCGGTACGCGACGCCCTCGACCCGAAGCTGCGCTGAGGAGGGCGTACGACGTGACCATCAAGGACAAGACAGCAGACATCCCGGCGCCCCGCGCCGGGGGGTCGGACGACGCACCGCTCCTCGAAGTGCGCGACCTGCACGTGGAGTTCCACACGCGTGACGGTGTCGCCAAGGCCGTCAACGGTGTGAACTACAGCGTGGACTCCGGCGAGACCCTGGCCGTGCTCGGTGAGTCCGGTTCCGGCAAGTCCGTGACCGCCCAGGCGATCATGGGCATTCTCGACATGCCGCCCGGCAAGATCCCGCAGGGCCAGATCCTGTACCGCGGCCAGGACATGCTCACCATGAGCTACGAGGAGCGGCGGAAGATCCGTGGCCAGAAGATCGCGATGATCTTCCAGGACGCGCTCTCCTCGCTCAACCCCGTGCTCTCGGTCGGCTACCAGCTCGGCGAGATGTTCCGTGTCCACCAGGGACTCTCCAAGAAGCAGGCCAAGCTCAAGGCCATCGAGCTGATGGAGCGGGTCAAGATCCCCGCCGCCAAGCAGCGGGTCGGCGACTATCCGCACCAGTTCTCCGGCGGTATGCGCCAGCGCATCATGATCGCCATGGCACTGGCGCTGGAGCCGGACCTGATCATCGCGGACGAGCCGACCACCGCGCTCGACGTGACGGTCCAGGCCCAGGTCATGGACCTGCTCAAGGAGCTCCAGACCGAGTTCAACATGGGTCTGATCCTGATCACCCACGACCTCGGCGTCGTCGCCGACGTCGCGGACAAGATCGCGGTCATGTACGCGGGCCGGATCGTCGAGACGGCGCCGGTGCACGAGCTCTACAAGCGGCCCGCGCACCCGTACACCCGCGGTCTGCTCGACTCGATCCCGCGCCTCGACCAGAAGGGTCAGGAGCTCTACGCGATCAAGGGTCTGCCGCCCAACCTGCTCAAGATTCCGTCCGGCTGCGCCTTCAACCCGAGGTGCCCCAAGGCCGAGGACATCTGCCGCACGGACATTCCGGCTCTGGTCCCGGTGTCCGAGCAGGACGGCAGCGAGCTGCCCGGCCGCGGCAGCGCGTGCCACTTCTGGAAGGAGACGATCCATGGCTGAGCTCGACAAGACGGACGGGTCCATGGACGCCACCCCGAACGTCACCGAGGTCGTGACCGTCGACGCCACGGACGAGTCGTCCGCGGTCGCCGCGATCGAGGCCCCGGTGGAGCGCGGTGAACCGATCCTCCAGGTGCGCAATCTGGTCAAGCACTTCCCGCTGAGCCAGGGCATCCTGTTCAAGCGCCAGGTCGGCGCGGTCAAGGCCGTGGACGGGGTCTCCTTCGACCTCTACCAGGGCGAGACGCTCGGCATCGTCGGCGAGTCCGGCTGTGGCAAGTCCACGGTCGCGCGGCTGCTGATGGCGCTGGAGACGGCCACGTCCGGCGAGGTCTTCTACAAGGGCCAGGACATCACCCGGCTGTCCGGCCGCGCGCTGAAGGCGGTCCGCCGGAACATCCAGATGGTGTTCCAGGACCCCTACACCTCGCTGAACCCGCGCATGACGGTCGGCGACATCATCGGCGAGCCCTTCGACATCCACCCCGAGGTGGCCCCGAAGGGCGACCGGCGGGCCAAGGTCCAGGAGCTGCTGGACGTCGTCGGCCTCAACCCGGAGTACATCAACCGCTATCCGCACCAGTTCTCCGGCGGTCAGCGCCAGCGCATCGGCATCGCCCGCGGCCTCGCGCTCAACCCGGAGATCATCATCTGCGACGAGCCGGTCTCCGCGCTCGACGTGTCGGTGCAGGCGCAGGTCATCAACCTGATGGAGAAGCTCCAGGACGAGTTCAACCTCTCCTACGTCTTCATCGCGCACGACCTGTCGATCGTCCGGCACATCTCCGACCGGGTCGGCGTGATGTACCTCGGCAAGATGGCCGAGATCGGTACGGACGCGGAGATCTACGACCACCCGACGCACCCCTACACCCAGGCGCTGCTGTCGGCGGTCCCGGTCCCGGACCCCGCGGCCCGTGAGCGCGGCGAGCGGATCATCCTCACCGGTGACGTCCCGTCGCCGGCGAACCCGCCGTCGGGCTGCCGCTTCCGTACGCGGTGCTGGAAGGCCCAGGACAAGTGCTCCACGGAGCTGCCGCTGCTGGCCGTCCCCGAGCGCTTCAAGGGCTCGGACACCCCCGCGGCACACGAGTCGGCCTGCCACTTCGCCGAGGAGAAGGACATCGTCGGCGCGGCTTCGTAGTACGGCCCGAACGACGCGGAAGCGCCCGGAACCGATCGGTTCCGGGCGCTTCTTCCTTTTCCCGGAACCGGGCTCGCAGGTGGCTCGGGTCAATGGGCTCACGTGCTCGGTTCCTCGGGACCGGGGAGCCCCGCGTCCGGGAACCGATCGGGTCCCTGTCCGCGAGGCGCCCCGGGGGCCGGGGCTGGGGTGTCAGGCCCCGGCCGTGGGGTCTTCGGTGGTCTTGTCGAGCTTCGGCCCGGACGGGGCCGTACGGGCCTTCGGGACGGCCGCGACGGACTGCGCGTCCTCGGGGTAGTGGCAGGCCGTCAGATGGCCTTCCCGGCTGCCCTCCACCCGTACCAGCGGCGGGGCCTCGCTCGCGCACTTGTCCGTCGCCTTCCAGCAACGGGTACGGAAGCGGCAGCCCGACGGCGGGTTGACCGGGGAGGGGACGTCGCCGGTGAGCAGGATGCGCTCGCGGGCCGGCGTCTCGTCGGCGGTCGCCTCGGGCACGGCCGAGAGCAGCGCCCGGGTGTACGGGTGACGCGGGTTGCCGTACAGGTCCTCGCGGTCGGCGATCTCCACGATCCTGCCGAGGTACATGACCGCGACGCGCTGCGAGAAGTGGCGCACGATGGCCAGGTCGTGGGCGATGAACAGGAACGCGATGCCGAGTTCCTTCTGCAGCTTCTGCAGCAGGTTCACCACCTGGGCCTGGATCGACACGTCCAGCGCCGAGACCGGCTCGTCGGCCACGATCAGCTTCGGCTCCAGGGCGAGCGCGCGGGCCACCCCGATGCGCTGGCGCTGACCGCCGGAGAACTCGTGCGGGAAGCGGTTGTAGTGCTCCGGGTTGAGCCCGACGGTCTCCAGCAGCTCCCGCACCCGCGCCTCGCGGCCGCCGGCGGGGTTGATGTCGTTGATCTCCATCGGCGCGGTGATGATCTTGCCGACGGTCTGCCGCGGGTTCAGCGAGGCGTACGGGTCCTGGAAGATCATCTGGATCTCGGAGCGGACCGGCGCCAGCTGCTTGCGCGAGGCGTGGGTGATGTCCTGCCCGCGGTACGAGATCGTGCCGGCCGTCGGCTCCAGGAGCCGGGTGATCAGCCGGCCCGTGGTCGACTTGCCACAGCCGGACTCGCCGACCAGGCCCAGGCTCTCGCCCTCGGCGACGCTGAAGTCCAGCCCGTCGACGGCTTGCACCGCGCCGACCGTCCGCCGGATCGGGAAGCCGCCCTTGATCGGGAAGTGCTTGGTGAGTCCGGAGACGTCCAGGAGGGGATCTTTGCTGCTCATGGTGGGGAAGTCCCGTCTCGTGTACGTCAGTTGGGCCGGGTGCCGGCGAAGTCTGCGAAGAACTCGGCGCGCTGCTCCGTGGTGAGGTGGCAGGCGGCGCCGCGCCCGGCGGTGAGCTCCAGCGGCGGCTGGTCCGTCGCGCAGCGCTTGCCGCCGACCTGCTCGGTGAACGTGCACCGGGGGTGGAAGCGGCAGCCGGTCGGCGGGTTGAGGAGGCTCGGCGGGGAGCCGGGAATCGGCGACAGCGGTACGTCGACCGGCCCTTCGAGGCTCGGCATCGAACCCAGCAGGCCCCAGGTGTACGGGTGCTGGGGCTTCCTCAGCACTTCCTTCTTCGTACCGCGCTCCACACAGCGCCCGCCGTACATCACCAGCACGTCGTCCGCGATGTCGGCGATGACGCCGAGGTCGTGGGTGATGAAGATGATCGAGGTGCCGGTCTCCTGCTGGAGCTCCTTGAGCAGGTCCATGATCTGGGCCTGCACGGTGACGTCCAGCGCGGTGGTCGGCTCGTCCGCGATCAGCAGCTCCGGGTCGCAGACCAGTGCCATGGCGATCATCGCGCGCTGGCGCATACCGCCGGAGAACTGGTGCGGATAGTCGTCCACCCGCAGATCCGGCTGGGGGATGCCCACCTTGGTGAGCATCTCGACGGCGCGCGCCCTGGACTCCCGCTTGGAGGCGCCGGTGTGCTTGCGGTACGTCTCGCCGATCTGCTTGCCGATGGTGTGGTACGGCGACAGCGAGGCCAGGGCGTCCTGGAAGATCATCGCCATCTTGTTGCCGCGCAGCCGCTCCAGCTCCCGCTCCGACGCGGCCAGCAGATCCTGCCCGTCGAGGAGGATCTCGCCCTCGATCTCGGTGTGGTCGGGGTGGTGCAGGCCGAGGATGGTCAGGTTGGTGACGGACTTGCCGGAACCGGACTCGCCGACGATACCGAGCGTCTTGCCCTTCTCGACGTCGAAGGACAGCCCGTCGACGGCCTTGACCATGCCGTCTTCGGTGGAGAAGTGCACGCGCAGATCGCGTACGGAGAGGAAGGGGGTGCTCACTGGATCTCTCCCTAGGCGAGGCGGACGCGTGGATCGATGAGGGCGTAGACGGCGTCGACGATGATGTTGAAGACGACGATCGCTCCTGCCGCGACCAGGACGACTCCGAGCAGCAGGGGCAGGTCGTTGTCGTTCACCGCCTTGACGGAGAGAGCGCCGATGCCGTGCAGGCCGAAGGTTTTCTCGGTGATGATCGCGCCGCCGAACAGCACGCCGATATCGAGGCCGAAGATGGTGATGATCGGGCCCATGGCCCCGCGCCAGGCGAATCTGAAGAACACCGTGCGCCGGGACAGGCCCTTGGCGCGTGCGGTGCGTACGTAGTCCTCGCTCAGCGTTTCGACGAGCTGGGAGCGTGCCATACGGGTGTAGTTGGCGGTGAAGATCAGCGCCAGCACCAGCCAGGGCAGCAGCAGTCCGGAGAACCAGGCGGACGGGCTCTCGGTGAAGGGGACGTCCTTGGGGCGGCTCAGGATGTGCCACTGGTCCGCGAGGTAGTACATGGCGACCACGCCGACGATGTAGATCTGCATCGAGGAACCGATCAGCGACGCCGAGGAAGCGATCTTGTCCAGCGCCTTGCCCTGCTTGACCGCGGCGAGCATGCCGGTGCCCACACCGAAGATCACGAAGACGACCGCGCTGCCGAGGGAGAGGGAGAGCGTGGTCGGGAAGCGGTCCAGGATGGTGCCGAGGACCGGCTCACGGTTGTGGAAGGAGTAGCCCAGGCACGGTGCCGGGCAGTGTCCGAAGGAGCTGTAGTCCCGGCCGACGAACACGGCCTGCAGCCAGTGCCAGTACTGCACGGGCAGCGGGTCGGATATGCCGAGGTTGTGTCTGACCAGTGCCAGCGTCTCGGGTGTGCACACCTTGCCGCAGGCCACACGCGCTGGGTCGCGGGGCGCGACGTAGAAGAGGACGAAAGTGATGGCACTGATGATCAGCAGGATGACCAGTGCGCCGATTGCCCGGCGGATGAGGAAGCGGAACATGGCGATGGATTTCCCTGGCAGACGCCGACGAGGGGGAGTGGAGCGGGCGGGGCGCCGCACGGGCGCCCCGCCTCAGGAGTGTGGGCGTCAGGCCTTCACGAACAGCTTGTAGAAGACGGCCGAGGACCACAGCGGGTGGAACATGGCGCCGCCGACCTTCTCGCCGTAGAGGTAGAAACGGCGCTGGAACGTCTCGGGGATGATCGGCGCCTCCTCCGTCATGATCCGCTTGTCCAGCGCGGCCCAGGCCTTGCCGGCCTCCGTCGGGTCGGCGATGGTGACGTTCTTCTTGATCGCCTCGTTGACCCAGTCGACGTTCAGCTGCGAGATGTTGTTGGCGCCGTTGGCGATCGTGCCGCCGTCGAACAGCGGCTGCATCAGCGTGTAGCCGGTCGGCCAGTCCGGGGACCAGCCGAACCACATCACGTCGAACTGGTTGTCGATCTGCTGGATCTGGTCGTAGTAGCTGGTGGAGTCCAGCGGCTTGATGACCGGGGTGAAACCGGCCGCCTTGAGGGCGTTCTCGATGACGACCTTGGTCTTGTTGTAGTTGTTGCCCGAGGGGAAGGCGTAGACGACCTTCTGGCCCTCCTTGCCGGCCTCCTTCAGCAGCTTCTTCGCCGCCTCCGGGTCGCCCTGCGGCTTCTTCAGCTTGCCGTAGACGTCGTCCTTGGCGTAGCCGACGATGTCGGGGCTCAGGATGGAGGTCGCGTAGTCACCGGCCGAGGGACCACCGTAGATCTTGCGGATCTGCTCCAGCGGCCAGGCGTGGATGATGGCCTGACGCACCTTCAGGTCGGTGATCCGCTTGGTGTTGATCGCGTAGTAGTAGATGCCGGTCAGCAGGCCGTTGAAGGTGCGCTTCTTCAGCTCGGGGTCGGTGAGGACCTTCTGGATGCGCTCGGCCGGGACGCCGCTGTACGCCATGACCGCGTACTTGTCGTCGCCGTCGTCGGCGATCAGACGGTCGGCGGCCTGGAGCGACTCGGGGCCGAACTCGTAGACGAAGCTGTCCGGGTACGCGTTGCGGATCGAGTCCGTGTTGGGGTCCCAGTGCGGGTTGCGCACCAGCGTCATCGACTTGTCGATGGCGTGCGCCTTGATGCGGTACGGACCGCACGAGACCGGGTCCTTGTCGTACTTCTCCTTGGTGTCGCCCTTGACCGGGACGGCGCCGTAGGAGGTCATCGCCAGGGTGAAGTTGAGGTCCGGACGGGCCTCG
The DNA here is from genome assembly GCF_045162475.1 of Streptomyces sp. NBC_00984. Lineage (NCBI taxonomy): Bacteria > Bacillati > Actinomycetota > Actinomycetes > Kitasatosporales > Streptomycetaceae > Streptomyces > Streptomyces sp. NBC_00984. The sequence goes on along the minus strand of NZ_CP108734.1, from coordinate 3,234,139 downwards.
GCCAGCTTGAAGGTGATCGTCTTCGCCTTGGCGTCGGTCACGACCGAGTCGAGGTGCTTGCCGCCGAACGGGCCCTTGTACTTCGAGCGGAAGTCGGCCGTGCCGGTCAGCGCGGTCTGGGCGTAGCCGGCGCCCTCGGTGGTGAAGCTGGCGAAGCCGCGCTCGATGCCGTGGCGCACGTCATCGATGGTGAGCTCCTTGCCGTCCTCCCACTTCAGACCGTCCTTCAGGGTGAAGGTCCAGGTCTTGCCGCCGTCGGACATGGTGCCCGCGTCGGTGGCGAGGTCGCCGACCAGCTTCATCGTGCCGTCCGACGCGATCTTGTAACCGGTCAGGCTGCGGATGAAGAGGTCACCTATCGCGGAGTTCCACGAGAAGTAGATGCGCTGCGGGTCCAGGTGCGAGAAGTCGTCCGGGGCGATGCCGCGGATCGTGCCGCCCTTCTTCGCGCCCGGGACCTCGGCGGCCGGACCGGTGGAGTCGGCCTTCGTGCCGACGACGACCGAGCCGGTGTACTTGTCGGCACCGCCGTGTCCGGCGCCGCCGCTCTTCTTGGTCGAGCTGCCGCTGCTGCACGCGGAGAGGACCATCGAACCGCCGGCGGCGACCGACGTGGCGATGACGAAGTTTCTGCGGGAAAGGGACATGGCTTCCTGCTCTGGTCGATGGAGAGAGACGTTCGATCCGGTGGGCCCCGTCGCCCGGCCGGAGGAAGTGCGGTTCAGCGCTTGGTCTTCGGGTCCAGTGCGTCACGCACCGAGTCGCCCAGCAGGTTGAAGGCGATGACGAAGATCACCATCGTGACGCCGGGGAAGAGCATGAACGTGATGTCGCTCTGGTAGACGTCCGATCCGCGCTGGATCATCACGCCCCAGTCGGGTGTCGGGTCGGTGAGCCCGACGCCGAGGAAGGCGAGGCCCGCTTCCGCCGTGACGTAGGCGGGCAGCGCGAGCGTGGCCTGGATGAGGATCGGCGTCCAGAGGTTGGGCAGCAGTTCCTTGAAGATGATCCGCGCCGGGGAGGCGCCGGTCACCCTGGCCGCCTCGACGAACTCGCGCTCGCGCAGGGCGAGTACCTCGCCGCGCAGCAGTCGTGCGATGGACGCCCAGCCGAAGGCGGTCATGACCGAGATGAGGCTGACGACGGTCAGCCAGATCGGGGTGTTCTCGTCCGGAGCGACCAGGATCGAGAGCATCACCGGCCAGAAGGCGATGAAGAAGAGCGTGGAGGGGAAGGCCAGCAGGATGTCGATGACCCGGCCCACGAGGTAGTCGGTCTTGCCGCCCAGATAGCCCGCGGTGATGCCGACGGCGATGCCGATCACCGTCACCAGCAGGGTGGTTGCCGCGGCGATGAGCAGGGAGTTGCGGATGCCGTAGAGCAGGAAGGTGAAGACGTCCCGGCCGAGACCCGGCTCGATGCCGAACCAGAAGTCGCCGCTGATACCGCCGTTGGGCAGCATCGGGGAGCCGAATTCGTCCAGCAGGCTGGTGTCGTTCTGCCCGTACGTCGTGTACGGGTCCTTGCCGTACAGCTTCGCGATCAGTGGCGCGCAGACGGCGATCACGAAGAAGAAAATGACCACATAGGCCGAAATCACGCCCGTACGGTCGCGCTTGAAGCGCAGCCAGGCCATCTTGCCCGGTGAGCGGCCGTTGTCGCCCTTGGACGCGGACGGGCCCGCTGGGGACTGCGGCTTCGCGTCCTCCACCTCAACGGGGGTGGCGGCTTGCGGCGTTGGAATCGTCATGGTGCTCCTGGCCCGGAGGGTCGAAGGACTCCGCAGGGCAACACCTACGGGCTACCCGGACTTTTTCAACGCAATTCATGCAGGGTCAATGAATGTCCGACGCCCTTGGTGCGCTCTTTGGAAATTTGACCAATACATGACCTTTGCAAGGGCGTGGCTTTGCTTCCGTTTGGCTTTTTCGAAGGAGTGTTCGCGACTTAATGGGCGAAGTCCGGCAATGAGTCCGATATACGGGCGCCAGTGTCTCGGAATACGTACATCCGATCGGGTCGGCTCGCGGTCGATGCGTATTCGATGCTCGGCCGTTATCGCTCCGGTGCCTCTCAGGTCCGTGCCCGGAGCTTCTCCGGTCGCGAAGTGCCACTCGAATCGGCTCCGGCGCGCCCGAATGGGTGGAGTAAATATGCGTTATGTCCCTTGCGCGGTGATATTTGACCCTAAGTGAGACGGAGCACTACGAGGAGGCACTCCATGCGCGGAGCCACACAGGCCAAGTGGGCCGCATGTGCGGTGGTCGTCGCCCTGGCGGCGACGGCATGTGGCGGCGGGGGCAGTAGCAGTGGTGGCGGTGGGGGGAACGGGATCGTGAGCTCTTCCTGGGGTGACCCGCAGAACCCGCTCGAACCCGCGAACACCAACGAGGTGCAGGGCGGCAAGGTCCTCGACATGATCTTCCGGGGGCTCAAGAGGTACGACCCGAAGACCGGCGCGGCCACCAACATGCTCGCCGAGAAGATCGAGTCCAAGGACAACCAGAACTTCACGGTCACCGTGAAGGACGGCTGGACCTTCAGCAACGGCGAGAAGATCACCGCGAAGTCGTTCGTGGACGCCTGGAACTACGGAGCCCAGCTGAAGAACAATCAGAAGAACGCCTACTTCTTCGGCTACATCGACGGCTACAGCAAGGTCCACCCCGATACCGGCAGCGCCAAGGCCGCCACACTCTCCGGCCTCAAGGTCGTCGACGACAAGACGTTCAAGGTCAAGCTGTCGCAGAAGTTCTCCCTCTGGCCGGACACCCTCGGCTACCCGGCCTTCGCCCCGCTGCCCAAGGCCTTCTTCACCGACCACGCCGCCTGGGTGTCCAAGCCGATCGGCAACGGGCCGTACACCGTCGACAAGTACACCAAGGGCTCGTCGATGAACCTGCGCAAGTGGGACAAGTACCCCGGGGACGACAAGGCGCAGAACGGTGGCATCGACCTCAAGGTCTACACCGACAACAACACCGCCTACACGGACCTGACGGCCGGCAACCTCGACCTCGTCGACGACGTGCCCGCCTCGCAGCTGAAGAACGTCAAGGCGGACCTCGGCGACCGGTACATCAACACCCCGGCCGGCATCATCCAGACCCTCGCCTTCCCCTTCTACGACAAGAAGTGGGACACCCCCGGCGGCATCAAGGTCCGCCAGGGCCTGTCGATGGCGATCAACCGTCAGCAGATCACCGATCAGATCTTCCAGAAGACCCGCACCCCCGCCTCCGACTGGACCTCCCCGGTCCTCGGCGCGGCGGGCGGCTTCAAGAAGGGGCTGTGCGGCGCGCCCTGCGAGTACAACGCGGCGAACGCCAAGAAGCTGATCCAGGAGGGCGGCGGCATCCCCGGCGGCCAGCTCAAGATCTCGTACAACGGCGACACCGGCTCCCACAAGGAGTGGGTCGACGCCGTCTGCAACAGCATCAACAAGGCGATGGGCAACAACAAGGCGTGCGTCGGCGCCCCGGTCGGCACCTTCGCCGACTTCCGCAGCCAGGTCTCCCAGCAGAAGCTGACCGGCGCCTGGCGGGCCGGCTGGCAGATGGACTACCCGCTCATCCAGAACTTTCTCCAGCCCGTGTACTACACCGACGCCTCGTCCAACGACGGCAAGTGGAGCAACAAGCAGTTCGACGGGCTCGTCGACAAGGCCAACGCCGAGTCCGACAAGGCCAAGGCCGTCTCGACCTTCCAGGACGCGGAGAAGGTCCTGGTCGCGCAGATGCCCGTCATCCCGCTCTGGTACCAGAACGGCAGCGCCGGCTACTCGGACCGGATCACCGACGTGTCGCTGAACCAGTTCAGCGTCCCGGTGTACGAGCAGATCAAGGTCAAGTGACCCGTGGAGGGTCTTTCGTTCGGATCAGGCCGGACCCCGCGAGCCCGGCCTGATCCAAACGAGAGGCCCTGCGGCCGGGTGGCCGGTGCGTTCCTGGCACCTGCCACCCGGCTTCCCCGTCCCCCGACGCGTCACTCCCCAGCCCCGAGCCTCTGACCACCGCGACCCCCGGAGCCCTTCATGGGACGTTATGTGATCCGGCGGCTGCTGCAGATGATCCCGGTCTTCTTCGGCACCACGCTGTTGATCTTCCTCATGGTGAATGTGATGGGCGACCCCATCGCGGGTCTCTGCGGCGAACGCCAGTGCGACCCGGCGACCGCAGCCCAACTCCGCTCGGAATTCGGCCTCGACAAGCCCGTCTGGCAGCAATACCTCACCTACATGGGCAATGTCTTCACCGGCGACTTCGGCACCGCGTTCAACGGGCAGAAGGTCACCGAGCTGATGGCCACTGCCTTCCCCATCACGATCCGGCTCACCGTCGTCGCGATCGTCTTCGAGGTCGTCATCGGCATCAGCCTCGGTGTCGTCACCGGTCTGCGCCGCGGTCGCCCCGTCGACACCACCGTGCTCATCCTGACCCTGGTCGTCATCTCCATCCCGACCTTCGTCACCGGCCTGCTGCTCCAGCTCCTCCTCGGAGTCGAGTGGGGCCTCATCAAACCCTCCGTCTCACCGGAGGCCCCCTTCAACGAGCTGCTGGTACCCGGGCTCGTCCTCGCCTCGGTCTCCCTGGCGTACGTCACCCGGCTCACCCGGACCTCGATCGCCGAGAACGCCCGCGCCGACTACGTCCGCACCGCCGTCGCCAAGGGCCTGCCCAGGCGCCGCGTCGTCATCCGGCACCTGCTGCGCAACTCACTGATCCCGGTCGTCACCTTCATCGGCACGGACGTGGGCGCCCTGATGGGCGGGGCGATCGTCACGGAGCGGATCTTCAACATCCACGGCGTCGGCTACCAGCTCTACCAGGGCATCCTGCGTCAGAACTCCCAGACCGTCGTCGGCTTCGTCACCATCCTCGTCCTCGTCTTCCTGGCGGCGAACCTGATCGTCGACCTGCTGTACGCCGTTCTCGACCCGAGGATCCGCTATGCCTGAGCAGACACCGGACGAGGCGATCTCGTCGGCCGGAGCAGGAGGCGTGATGGATCTCGCCCTGGAGGAGGGCACGACCCTCGAAAGGACACCGGGCGGCCCCGAGGGCACCGGCCCCGCCGAGAAGCCGCGCAGTCTGTGGTCCGACGCCTGGCGGGACCTGCGCCGCAACCCGGTCTTCATCATCTCCGCCCTGATCATCCTCTTCCTGGTGATCATCTCGATCTGGCCGTCGCTGATCGCCGACCAGGACCCCCTCGACTGCAACCTGGGCAAGGCCCAGGAGGGCTCTCAGCCCGGTCACCCCTTCGGCTTCGACGGACAGGGCTGCGACGTCTACACCCGTACCGTCTACGGAGCCAGGAACTCGGTCACCGTCGGCGTCTGCGCCACCCTCGGCGTCACCCTGCTCGGAGGTGTGCTCGGCGGACTCGCCGGGTTCTTCGGCGGCTTGTCGGACTCGATCCTCTCCCGCGTCACCGACGTCTTCTTCGGCATCCCGGTGGTCCTCGGCGGCCTGGTCTTCCTCTCCGTGGTCACCAGCTCCACCGTCTGGCCGGTGATCGGTTTCATCGTGCTGCTGGGCTGGCCGCAGATCGCCCGCATCGCCCGCGGCTCCGTGATCACCGCCAAACAGAACGACTACGTACAGGCGGCACGGGCGCTCGGCGCCTCCAACTCGCGGATGATGCTGCGCCACATCACCCCGAACGCCATCGCGCCGGTGATCGTCGTCGCGACCATCGCACTCGGTACGTACATCTCGCTGGAGGCGACGCTCTCGTTCCTCGGCGTCGGCCTGAAACCGCCGGCCGTCTCCTGGGGCATCGACATCTCCGCCGCGTCCCAGTACATCCGCAACGCCCCGCACATGCTGCTCTGGCCCGCCGGAGCCCTGGCGGTCACCGTGCTCGCCTTCATCATGCTCGGCGACGCGGTGCGCGACGCCCTCGACCCCAAGCTGCGCTGAGGAGCCCGCTGCCATGTTGCTCGAAGTGCGCGATCTGCACGTGGAGTTCCACACCCGCGACGGCATCGCCAAGGCCGTCAACGGGGTCGACTACTCGGTGGCCGAGGGCGAGACGCTGGCCGTCCTCGGCGAGTCCGGCTCCGGCAAGTCCGTCACCGCCCAGGCCATCATGGGCATCCTCGACATGCCCCCGGGAAAGATCAGCGGCGGCGAGATCCTCTTCAAGGACCGCGATCTGCTGAAGATGAAGAAGGACGAGCGCCGGAAGATCCGCGGCCAGGAGATGGCCATGATCTTCCAGGACGCGCTCTCCTCCCTCAACCCCGTGCTCAGCGTGGGGGAGCAGCTCGGTGAGATGTTCGTCGTGCACCGGGGGATGTCCCACAAGGACGCGAAGCTGAAGGCCGTCGAGCTGATGGACCGGGTCCGCATCCCGGCGGCGAAGGAACGCGTCGGGAACTACCCGCACCAGTTCTCCGGCGGCATGCGCCAGCGCATCATGATCGCCATGGCGATGGCGCTGGAGCCTTCGCTGATCATCGCGGACGAACCCACCACCGCCCTCGACGTGACCGTCCAGGCCCAGGTGATGGACCTGCTCGCCGAGCTCCAGCGCGAGCTGAACATGGGCCTGATCCTGATCACCCACGACCTGGGTGTGGTCGCGGACGTCGCCGACAAGATCGCCGTGATGTACGCGGGCCGGATCGTCGAATCCGCCCCGGTCCACGAGATCTACCGGGCGCCCGCCCACCCGTACACCAAGGGCCTGCTCCGGTCGATCCCGCGCCTGGACCAGAAGGGCCAGGAGCTGTACGCGATCAAGGGCCTGCCGCCCAACCTGCTGCACATCCCGCCCGGCTGCGCCTTCCACCCGCGCTGCCCGATGGCCCAGGAGATCTGCCGGGGCGAGGTGCCGCCGCTCTTCGAGGTGGCCGAGCACCGCGAGAGCGCCTGCTACTTCTGGAAGGAGACGCTCGATGCACGCTGACCACTCGGGGCGCAAGGAAGCGCGCGAAGAGGGCGAGAAGGCCCGCGTGCTGCTCGCCAAGTCACGGGCCGGGTCCGCCGCGGCGGGCGGCGAGCCGATCCTGGAGGTCCGCGACCTGGTCAAGTACTACCCGCTGACCCAGGGCATCCTGGTCAAGAAGCAGATCGGTGCGGTCAAGGCGGTCGACGGGGTCTCCTTCGACCTGGCGGCGGGCGAGACGCTCGGCATCGTGGGGGAGTCCGGCTGCGGCAAGTCGACTGTGGCGAGGATGCTGGTGCACCTGGAGCAGCCGACGGCCGGCTCGATCAAGTACAAGGGCGAGGACATCACCAAGCTGTCGGGGCGTGCCCTGAAGGCCGTGCGCCGCAACATCCAGATGGTGTTCCAGGACCCCTACACCTCGCTCAACCCGCGCATGACCGTCGGCGACATCATCGGGGAGCCGTACGAGATCCATCCCGAGGTGGCCCCGAAGGGCGAGCGGCGCCGGAAGGTCCAGGACCTGCTGGACGTGGTCGGGCTCAACCCGGAGTACCTCAACCGCTATCCGCACCAGTTCTCCGGCGGCCAGCGCCAGCGCATCGGCATCGCCCGCGGTCTCGCCCTGAACCCCGAGATCATCGTCGCCGACGAACCCGTCTCCGCCCTCGACGTCTCCGTGCAGGCGCAGGTCGTCAACCTGCTGGACCGGCTCCAGGCGGAGTTCGGGCTGAGTTACGTCTTCATCGCGCACGACCTGTCGATCGTCCGGCACATCTCCGACCGGGTCGGGGTGATGTATCTGGGCCGGATCGTCGAGATCGGCTCCGACGAACAGATCTACGACCACCCCACGCATCCGTACACCCAGGCGCTGCTGTCCGCCGTCCCGGTGCCGGATCCGATGGCCCGCGAGCACCGGGAGCGGATCATCCTGCACGGCGACGTCCCGTCGCCCGCCAACCCGCCCTCGGGCTGCCGCTTCCGCACCCGGTGCTGGAAGGCGCAGGAGCGGTGTGAACTGGAGGTGCCGCTGTTGGCGGTTCCGGCCGTCTTCCGGCTGACCGAGTCGCCGGCCGGGCACGACTCGGCCTGCCACTTCGCGGAGGAGAAGCAGGTGGTGCCGCCGGAGGGGCTGCTGGAGGCCCAGGGGGAGCAGGGGGAGTCGGCGGAGCAGGGGGAGCCGGCGGGCGAGGACGGGTCCTCGGACGGCGAGGTGGACGGCGAGGACGGGGCCGCGCCGTCCGGGAGCACCCGGGCCGGCTGACCACGGGCACGTTAACGCGTGGGCAACCCGGCCGTCCCACGTCCGATATACGAACCGGCCAGCATGGTCGGCGTACGGCCGTGCGGGTGCCGTGTACCGGCCGGGAGGCCGTCAAGTCCTCCCGGCCGGTTGCCCGTTCGAACACCACGCCGGTGAACCCCTTGTCCGGTCGACAGGCACGGTGGAGTATCGCTCGGGTGATACTCACTCGGGGGGCAAGGGTCACCGGCGCCGTTCTCTGCGCCGTGCTCGCGCTGATCGTCGCGGGCTGGCTCGTACGGGACCTCAGGGCGGCCGACGACATCGGGGCGCTGTGGCGCTACTGGGCCGGCTACTACGACCTGCGGCGCCCGATGATGCCCGTCACCTCGGCGTACGACGTGGTGCTGTTCGTGGTGTATCTCGTCGCCGCCGTCGCGGCCCTGCGCTCCTCGGCGGCCGCCGCGGTGCTGGTCGCGACCGGAGCGGTCACGATCGTCCTGCGGCTGCCCGGTCTCTGGAACATCGGTGAGTCCCGGATGGACGCCCGGTTCAGCGACGACCTCCGCACCCGCGCCCTGCTCTGCTTCTTCGCGGCGCTCGCGGCGGCCATCGCGCTGATCATCACCGCGGGGGCGGGCCGCAGGCCGCCCGGTGACTTCTCGGAACGCCTCCCGGCCCGGCCGGGGCAGGGCGCGGGGGTGGTCGCCTTCCTCTTCCTCGGCGTGGCGGGCGTGGTCGTGGCCGCCTGGGAGATCCGTCAGGCGGTGCGGCTCCCGGAGCTCTACCCGGACTGGATCGTGGGCGGGGACCGGATCACGCAGGGGCTGATCGACCCGCCGCCCGGCTGGTTCTCGGCGGTCCTGATACTGCTCTGCCTGTTCGCGGGCGTGAGCGCCCTGCTGCGCGCCGTGCACGCGCGGCCGTTCGGTCTGATCGCCGGGGCGCTGTTGCTGGTCGGTGGGGTGCTGGGGGTGGCCCGCACGGTCCACTACGAGCTGCTGAACCACTTCGGCGATCTGCGGGTCGAGGACCAACTCAACGTGCTGACCTGGTTCTTCGAGCTGATCGCCGGAGCCGTGGTGCTGCTGGTGCTGGCCAGGCCGGGCCCGGAGGAGCCCACCGCCCCGCCCGCATTGGGTTACGGGCAGGGGTACGGCTATCCGCAGCCCGGCGTCTATGGGCCGCCGCCCCCGTCCCAGCCGCCGCCCGGCTGGTGACGGGAGGTCCGCCGGACAGGCCCCCGACCCTGATCCGCCGGACAGGCCCTAGCCGACCAGCCCCAGCGACCGCTTCAGGAAGTCGACCTGAAGCAGCAGCAGATTCTCCGCCACCTGCTCCTGCGGCGTCATGTGCGTCACCCCGCTGAGCGGCAGCACCTCGTGCGGGCGCCCGGCCGCGAGCAGCGCCGAGGACAGCCGGAGCGAGTGCGCGACCACCACGTTGTCGTCCGCGAGACCGTGGACGATCATCATCGGCCGCACCTGGTCGGCGGCCTCCGAGAGCCCGGCGTCCGTGATCACCGAGTTGTGCGCGTACACCTCGGGCTGTTCCGCCGGGTCGCCGAGATAGCGCTCGGTGTAGTGGGTGTCGTACAGCCGCTGGTCGGTCACCGGGGCGCCGACCACCGCCGCGTGGAAGACGTCGGGCCGGCGTGTCACGGCCAGGGCCGCCAGATATCCGCCGAACGACCAGCCGCGGATCGCGACCTTGCCGAGATCCAGCGGGAACCGGTCCGCGAGGGCGTGCAGGGCCTCGATCTGGTCGTCCACCGAGAGCACGAGGTTGTTCTTGACCGCCTTCTCCCAGCCCGGTGTACGCCCCCGCATGCCCCGGCCGTCCGCGACCACGACCGCGAAGCCCTGATTGGCGAACCACTGCGAAATCAGATGCGGATTGTGGGCGGCGACCACCCGGCGGCCATGCGGTCCGCCGTACGGGTCCATCAGTACCGGAAGCGGGCCGTCCGACTCGTTGTATCCCTCGGGGAGCAGCACGGCGCACGGAATTCGCCGTGCGCCCCCCTCGGTGAGGCGTACCCGCGCGGAGAGAACCGGCTCCTCGGCATGGTTCGCCACGGTGGCGATCGGCTTGCCGTCCCGGAGTACCTCGACCCGGGTCCCCGGCCGCTCCGGGGATTGGGTGACCAGCACCGTCACCCCGCCCGCGCGGACCGCCGAGTGCACCCCGACGCCTTCGGACACCCGCTCGACGCCCAGCTCGTTGACCCGGTAGACATGGGTCTCGCCGGTCTCCGGTTCCGCCGCCTCCTCACCGGCCGTGGCCGACACCAGGATGTCCGACCCACCGATGTCCAGCACCGCCTGGAGCTGCAGCTGCGCCCCGGTCAGCAGCCGGTCGCCGACCGCGAGCACCCGTGCCCCGCCCTCGTCCGCGATCCGTACCAGCCGTCCGTCCGGTGCCCAGGCGGGCACACCGGGGAAGATTTCCAGCCAAACCGGATCCTCGTCGGCATGCACCGTCCGCGTCGAACCGGTCTCCGGGTCCACCGCGAGGAAGAGGTGACTGCGCTGGTCGCGGGACTGCACCAGCAGCAGCGGCGCCCCGTCCGACGACCAGTGCACCTGCGCCAGATAGGGGTGGCGTGCCCGGTCCCAGACCACCTCGGTACGGGTGCCGTCCAGGCCCAGCACGAAGAGCCGCACCTCGGCGTTGGGCGTCCCGGCCGCCGGGTAGGCGACCTCGGCGGGCCTGCGGTCCGGATGCGCGGGATCCGCGATCCACCACCGCTGCACGGGGCTGTTGTCGACCCGGGCGACCAGCAGCCGGTCCGACTCCGGCGACCACCAGAAGCCCCGTGAACGCTGCATCTCCTCGGCCGCGATGAACTCCGCGAGACCGTACGAGACGTCCTCCGCCTCCGGCTCGGCGAGCGCCCGGTCCCCGTCGCCCTCCGCACCCACGACGCGCAACGCACCCTTGGACACATATGCGATGTGTCGTCCGTCCGGTGACGGTCGCGGGTCGATCACCGGGCCCGGAACCGGCAGCGCGCGGGCCGTGCCGGCCCGTAGTTCGGCGACGTACACCTTCCCGGAGAGCGCGAAGGCGGCCAACTCCGCCGCCCCGTCGACCGCGTAGCCGACGATCCCCGAGGACCCCTCGCGGCTGCGCTCGCGCCGGGCCCGCTCCTGCGCCGACAGCCGCTCCGCCGAACCGCCCAGCAGGGCCGCCGGATCGGCGACCACGCGCTCCTTCGGTGTTCCGCCCTTCGGCAGGTCCAGCACCCACAGCCGGCCGGACCGGTCCGTACCGGAACCCGACCGCAGGAAGATCACCCGCTCCCCGTCGGGTGAAACGGTGAACGCCCGAGGGGCGCCGAGAGTGAATCGCATGGTTCTGGCGTGCTGACGCGGAAAGGAGATCTGCTGCGAAGTCATGTGCCGAACCTAGTCCCCGACCGCCCGGTCGTGCGCCCCTCGTGCTGCTGTGCCCCGATCAATGCGTTGCGACGGATAGTTATGATCCGTAGCGCTCGGTGGGTAAGAACCTGCTGGCTCCATGTGTGCTGCCCATCCCGACCGTACTGATGGAGGTGAACCGCCGTGGCACTCTCGATTTCGGCGGTGGTGCTGCTGGCGATCGTCGTCTTCCTGCTGATCCGGAAATCCGGACTGAAGGGCGGACATGCGGTGGTCTGCGCACTGCTCGGTTTCTATCTCGCCAGCTCGTCGATCGCGCCGAGCATCTCGAACCTGACCACGAATGTGGCCGGCATGATCGGAAGCCTCAAGTTCTGAGGCCCGGCTCCTCGGCGGCAGGTGCACGGGCGGTGATCGGTGCGCCCGGCTCGTAGGGTGGTCCCCATGACGGACCATCCCGCCCGGCGTCTCCTCCTGGTGCACGCGCACCCCGACGACGAGTCGATCAACAACGGCGCCACCATGGCCAAGTACGCGGCCGAGGGTGCCCAGGTCACCCTGGTGACCTGCACGCTCGGTGAGGAGGGCGAGGTCATCCCGCCCTCCCTCGCCCATCTCGCGGCCGACCGGGACGACACCCTGGGCCCGTACCGCCGGGGTGAACTCGACGCGGCGATGAAGGAGCTGGGCGTCACCGACCACCGGCTCCTCGGCGGCCCCGGCCGCTTCCGCGACTCCGGAATGATGGGCGCCGAGCAGAATCACCGCCCCGGCGCCTTCTGGGCCGCCGACGTGGACGACGCCGCCGGGCACCTGGTGGAGGTCATCCGCACGGTGCGCCCGCAGGTCCTGGTCACCTACGACCCCGACGGCGGCTACGGACACCCCGACCACATCCAGGCGCACCGTGTCGCGATGCGCGCCGCGGACCTCGCCGCCGATCCCGCGTACCGCGCCGGATCCGGCGCCCCGCACACCGTCGCCAAGATCTACTGGAACCGGGTGCCGCGCACGGTCGCCGAGGAGGGCTTCGCCCGCCTGCGGGACACGGCGCCGGACGCGTTCCCGGGCATCGCCGCCATCGACGACGTACCGGGCGTGGTCGACGACTCCCGGATCACCGCGCAGATCGACGGTTCGGCCCATGCCGCCGCCAAGAGCGCGGCGATGCGGGCCCACGCCACCCAGATCGCCGTGGACGGCCCCTTCTTCGCCCTCTCCAACGACCTGGGGCAGCCCGTCTTCACCACCGAGTACTACGAGTTGGTGCGCGGCGATTCCGGAGCCCCTCAAGGGGTCCGGGAGGACGACCTGTTCGCGGGTACGGCGGGAGCGGAGCGATGAGCGGCGGCAAGCAGGGCGCACCGCGCCCCTCCAGGGACGTCGCGGCCACCGGCCTCGCCGCGCCCGTCAACCCCGGGCGGATCGCCGCCTATGTGGGCCTCGCCGTACTGGGCGCGCTCGTCGGGATCGCCGGGGCTCTCGTCCAAGCCGCCTGGTTCCCCGCCGGATTGCTGCTCGCGCTGGTGGCCGCCGCCGGGCTCTTCTACGGCGGGCGCCTTGTCTTCGGCACCCAGCTGGGCGCGCTGGCACCCGCTGCGGGATGGCTGATTTCGGTCGTCGTTCTGCTGGGCGGACGCCCGGAAGGCGACTATGTCTTCGGCGACGAACTGGGTCTCACCCTCTTCATGCTGGGCGGTATGGCCGTCGCTGTGATCTGTGCCACCATGTCGCGGTCGCCCCAACAGGGCGCCGACAGCGGCCGACCTGGCAAGTAATGTGCCACGTCCGATCCCGTAATGCCCCTTGTCCGTCCGCTGGCCGCACAGCCGTTTCCCCCGGTCGCGGGGTGTCCGTCGGCGGCGGCCAGTATGGTGGTTCGCGCGCCGAGCCGTCCCCTGGCCTGCGGCATGGGGGAAGTACGGGCGGCGGAGCCAATCGGGAGAACCTGCTTTGAGTCGTGAAACTGACAGTTCGTCCTCCGGGCCCCAGAGGCGCGGAGGAGCCGCGTACCCCTCGGGGACGCCGCCGTACGGATCCCGCCAGTATCCGTCGCTGCACCCTTCGCAGGATGCCCCGGAGGGGGCCCCGGAGTCTGCGGACCCGCCTCAGTCCGAGGAGCCGAGGACCGAGACGACGCTGACGACGCGCATCCGGATCAACATCCCGGGCTCGCGTCCCATCCCGCCCGTCGTCATGCGTACGCCCGTGGGTGACACCGACAGCGCCGACGTCGAGCGCACCGGCAGCTTCCCGCGCCCCGGCTCGCCCGCGGCGGACGGTGCGCCGGCCGCGTCCGACACCGCGTCGGCCGCCGAGGCCCGGACCGATTCCGCCGCCGCGGAACCGGCCGCCGAGAAGCCGGCCAGGGAGAAGAGCGGCAGCGACTGGTTCGCCCCGCGCAAGCCCCCCATGAACACCTCGGTCGCCGGTGGCGTCACAGCCGGCGGCGCTACGGCCGGCGGCAGCCCGGCCGGTGGCGCCGAAGGCCCCAGGGGTGCCGCGCCCACCCAGCCCCGCGCCGATCTGCCGTACTTCTCGGACGGTCCGCAGCGCACGGGCGACCAGGACGCACCCCGCCTTGACGACTTCGGCCCCGGCGGCTCCGGCGACTCCGCGTCCGGCAGCCCGCGCCCCACGCCGAACCTCGGAGTACGTACCCCCGGCCCCTCCGGCCCCACCACGGGCCCGGTCACCGGCACTTCGTCCCTGACGCCGAACCTCGGCGGACCGGGCGGCGCGGGCTCCGGCCCGATGGGCTCCGGCCCCGGCGTCGGCGTCGGCCTCGGCCCGGTGGGCTCAGGTGGTCCCGCGGGTCCGCAGGGTCCCGGTGCCCCCGGTGGTCAGCCGCCGCGGATGTCCGACGACACGGCGGTGCTGACCCCGCAGTTCGCGGGCCCGGCACCCTCCGGCCCCGGCGGCAACGTCTCCGGTGACACGCTCACCAGCGGCATCCCCGTCGTTCCGCCGGAGCACCGGGCGGCGTCGCCGTTCCCGAGCGCGCCCGCGGGCGGGCGCCCCGATCCGGCGTCCCGTGCCCCGGGCGACCCGATGGGCACCGGACCGGCAGGACCCGGCGGCCCCGCCGCCTCGCCCGCCCCCGCACCCCGCCCCGAACCGGCGTCCGCGCCCGCGAAGAAGCAGGGCCGCTCCAAGCTGGTCCTCCTCGGCGTCGGTGTCGTCGGGCTGCTCGGTGTCGCGTACGGCGCCGGGCTGCTGATGAACCACTCCGACGTACCCAAGGGCACCACCGTCCTGGGCGTCGACATCGGCGGCGGCACGAAGGAGGAAGGCGTCACGAAGCTGGACGCCGCTCTCGGCAAGCGCGCCGTGGCCCCCCTCCAGCTCTCCGTGGACGGCAAGAAGACCCAGCTCGCGCCGGACAAGGCCGGGCTCGGCCTGGACAGCCAGGAGACCGTGCGCTCGGCGGCGGGCAGCGACTACAACCCGGTCTCCGTCATCGGCTCCCTGTTCGGCAGCAAGCGCGCCGTCGACCCGGTGATCCCGGTCGACGAGGAGAAGCTCGGCGTCGCGCTGACCGACCTGGCGGGCGTCTCCGGCTCGGCCAACGACGGCACGATCAAGTTCGAGCCGGGCAAGGCCGTGGCCGTACCCGGGAAGCCGGGCAAGGCGCTGGACGTCAACCAGTCGATGACCTCGGTGCGCGACGCGTACCGCGCCCAGGTGCAGACCGGCCGGACGAAGGTCGTCCAGCTGCCCGTCACCACCCGCGAACCCACCATCGACCAGGCCGAACTGGACCGGGCGATGAAGGACTTCGCCAAGCCCGCGATGTCCGGTCTGGTCACCGTCAAGGCGGGTGCCAAGCAGATCCAGTTCGGCCCGGCCAAGTCGCTGCCGCAGATCCTCTCGATGGTGCCGGTCCAGGGCCGGCTGATCGAGCACTACGACAAGAAGGCCATCGAGACCCTCTGCGACGGCGTCTTCGACGGCATCATGATCACCAAGGGCGACGGCAAGAAGCACCAGCTCAACGCGGACGACGTGGCACACGCCATGCAGACCGCGCTGCTCGGGAAGACCGCCGCCGAACGGACCGTCGTCATCAACCTCAACGGCAACGGCTGACCGCGGCGAACCGCACCGCACACCCGCCCCCGACCGGACCCCGGCCGGGGGCGGCGCCGTTTCCGGACACCGCCCCGGCAGCGGAGTCATGCGCACGGCATGACATCTGTCATCCCGTTTTCACGACCCGCGGCCCTGCCGCGCGCACCCCGCCCTCCGCCACGCTGGACGCATGACAACGACAGCCACCGAGGCCACCGGGGCGAAGACCACCGCGGTCCGCTTCGAGCAGGTCAGCAAGGCATACGGAGCGGTACGCGCCGTCGACGGGCTCACCCTCGACCTGCACCCCGGCGAGACCGTGGCGCTCCTCGGCCCCAACGGCGCCGGAAAGTCCTCCACCCTGGACCTGCTGCTGGGCCTGCGCACCGCCGACTCCGGCACCGTCCAGGTCTTCGGCACGACTCCGCAGAACGCCATCACCGCGGGCCGCGTCGGCGCGATGCTCCAGTCCGGCGGCCTGATGGAGGACGTCACGGTCAAGGAGCTGGTCGGCCTCGCCTGCGATCTGCACCCCAGGCCCTACCCGGCGGCGGAGGTGCTCTCCCGCGCCGGTATCGCGCAGATCGCCGACCGGATGGTCAACAAGCTCTCCGGCGGCCAGGAACAGCGCGTCCGCTTCGCGCTCGCCACCGCGGGCGCCAACGACCTGATCGTCCTCGACGAGCCGACCACCGGCATGGACGTCACCGCCCGCCAGGCCTTCTGGGCCACCATGCGTGAGCAGGCCGAGCAGGGCCGTACCGTCCTGTTCGCCACCCACTACCTCGAAGAGGCCGACGCGATAGCCGACCGTGTCCTCGTCCTCCACAAGGGCCGGCTGCTCGCCGACGGCACCGCCGCCGAGATCAAGGCGAAGGCCGGAGCCCGCCGGATCTCCTTCGAGCTGGAGGGCCCGGTCGACGAAGCGGCCCTGCGCGGCCTGCCGTTCCTCGCCGCGCTCGACATCACCGGCAACCGGGTCCGGATCCAGTCGCACGACGCCGACGCGACCGTCCACGCCGTCTACGGACTCGGTCTCCACCCGCGCGAACTCGAAGTCGCGGGACTCGGCCTGGAACAGGCCTTCGTCGCCATCACCGAGGCCGAGGAGGCCAGGACCGCATGCTGAGTTTCTTTTCATGGGCGCTGATCAGGCTCGAAGTGACCCGCACCCTGCGGAACAAGAAGTTCATGTTCTTCTCGGTCATCTATCCGTCGGTGATCTATCTGCTGATCTCCAACACCCAGAACACCTCCGACCGGATCCCGCACACCGATCTCACCTTCCAGGCCTTCTTCATGGTCTCGATGGCCTCCTTCGGCGCGCTGACCGCCGTCCTCATGGGCAACAGTGAACGCATCGCCAAGGAGCGCGAGAAGGGCTGGGTCCGCCAGCTGCGGCTCACCGCGCTGCCCAGCCGCGGCTACGTCTTGGCGAAGATCGCCAGCGCGGCGATGGTCACCCTGCCCTGCATCGTGGTGGTCTTCCTGGTCGCCGCCGTCGTCAAGCACGTACGGGTGGAGACCTGGCAGTGGTTCGCGCTGGCCGGGGTCATCTGGGCCGGTTCGCTGGTCTTCGCCGCGCTCGGGGTCGCCATCGGCTACCTCGCCAGCGGGGACGCGGTCCGTCCGCTCACCATGATCATCTACTTCGGGCTCTCCATCCTCGGCGGCCTGTGGATGCCCAGCGCGACCTTCCCGCAGTGGCTCCAGAACATCTCCGAGTGGCTGCCCACGCACGCGTACGCTTCTCTCGGCCAGGCGATCGAGATGGGCGGTTCGCCGCACACCAAGGACGTCGCCATCCTCTGCGCCTACTTCCTGATCTTCGCGGGCGGCGCGGCCTGGCTCTACCGGAAGGACACCTTGAAGGCGTGAACGACGACGAGACGTCCGTGGGCGTCGGGCGCCCGCCCACGAACCGCAAGCAGGTCTGGATCAAGCTGCTCTGGGTCGGTATCTGGCTCGCGTTCATGAGCGCCCCGGTCAAGGACCTGGCCGACGGGAACCACACCCCCTGGGCGACGGTGCTCGGCACGCTCGGCCTGCTGACCTTCGTCGGGGCCTATCTGCTCCTGGTCTTCCGCCACACGGCCAAGCCCCTGGACCGCCGTCTCGTCCACTCCACGATCGCCTTCCTCGGCGCCCTCTCCGTCATCCTCACCCTGGCGCTCGGCACCCCGTGGCTGGTCCTCTTCGTGTACGTGGCGGTCTCCGTCGGCGCCACCCTGCCGCTGCGGACGGCCCGTTGGCTGATCCCCGTCGTCACGGCCGTCCTGGTCGGCATGGGGCTGACCGGCGACCACCCCCGCGAGGTCATCACCGCACTGGTCTTCCCGGCGCTGCTCGGCGGCTTCTCGATGACCGGCGTACGGCAGATGATCCGCACGACGATCGAGCTGCGCGAGGCCCGCGCCACCGTCGCCCAGCTCGCCGCCAACGAGGAACGGCTCCGGCTCGCCCGCGATCTGCACGACCTGCTCGGCCACTCGCTCTCCCTGATCACGCTCAAGAGCGAGCTGGCCGGCCGGATGCTCCCCGACCACCCGGAACAGGCGGCCGCCCAGGTCGCGGACATCGAACAGGTCAGCCGCCAGGCCCTGATCGACGTACGCGGCGCGGTCACCGGCTACCGCCGCCCGACCCTCCCCGGCGAACTCGCGGGCGCCCGCACCGCACTCGCCGCCGCGGGCATCACCGCCGACGTCCCGGCCGAGGCCCCCGACGACCTCCCCGAGAAGCCGGAGGAGGTGCTCGCCTGGGCGCTGCGGGAAGCCGTCACCAACGTCGTACGCCACAGCGGGGCCCGCCACTGCACGGTCACCCTCGCCCCGCGCCAGACCCTGGACGGCAAGGTCCTCGAACTCACCGTCTCGGACGACGGCGTCGGCCCCGGGGGCACGAAGCCGGGCAACGGCCTCACCGGCATCGGCGAACGCCTCGCCACGGTCGACGGCACGCTGATCACCGCGGCGGGCAACTCCCGTTCGGGCTCCGGCTCCGGTTCGGGCAAAGGCTTCACCCTGACCCTGAGTGTTCCGCTCGATTCCGGCCTAGGATCCACGGAATGAGCATGATCAGACTCCTCCTCGCCGAGGACCAGTCCATGGTGCGCGAGGCCCTCGCGGCACTCCTCGGCCTGGAACCCGACATCGAGGTGGTGGCCCAGGTCGCCCGCGGGGACGAGGTGCTGGCCGCCGCCCACGAGCACGACATCGACGTGGCGCTCCTGGACATCGAGATGCCCGGCATGACCGGCATCGACGCGGCAGCGGCCCTGCAACGCGAGCTCCCGGCCGTGAAGGTCGTCGTCGTCACCACCTTCGGCCGCCCCGGCTATCTCCGCCGGGCCATGGAGTCGG
The DNA here is from genome assembly GCF_045162475.1 of Streptomyces sp. NBC_00984. NCBI lineage: Bacteria > Bacillati > Actinomycetota > Actinomycetes > Kitasatosporales > Streptomycetaceae > Streptomyces > Streptomyces sp. NBC_00984. The sequence continues at coordinate 3,215,183 of NZ_CP108734.1, read as the reverse complement.
GCGCCGACGCCTTCCTGGTGAAGGACGCCCCGGCCTCCCAACTGGCCGCAGCGGTAAGGAAGGTGCTCGCCGGCGAACGCGTCATCGACCCCACACTCGCCGCGGCGGCCCTCGCCGACGGCGCCAGCCCCCTCACCGACCGCGAACGCGACGTACTGCGCACGGCGGCGGACGGCTCCACCAACGCGGAGATCGCCGCCGCCCTCCACCTCTCCCAGGGAACGGTCCGCAACTACCTCTCCATGGCCATCCAGAAACTGGCGGCCCGCAACCGCGCGGAAGCGGTCCGCATCGCGCGCGAGAAGGGCTGGCTGTAGGGCCGGCGAACGGCCCCGGTCCCGTTCGCGCGTCCCAGCAGCAGGGCGAAAAGCCTCAGTGCCCGGGGGCAGCGGGTGGGCAAGGGGAGGAGGTGGGACGTACCCTCGGCGCGGGACACAAAGACCTGCGAGGAGTGGGTGCATGAGGGGTCGGGATCTACTGGTCGCCTGCGTCGTGCTGTTATCCACGTGCGGCGCGCTCACCGCCTGCTCGTCGGAGCCGGCGCCGCCTCCGCCGCGCCCGTCCGGCATCGCGGAGATCAAACCGTGCGAGTTCTTCACCGAGGACGAACTCCACGAGTACCAGCTCCATGACGCCGCGCCGCTCACCACTCCGGGCGGCTGCATGTGGGAGGGCACGAAGTTCTTCGAGGACGCGAGCACCGTCCTGGTCCTGACGCTCCAGAAGCAGTCCGCCGAACAAGGGGTGGCGGCCCTCGGTTCGCGCTCCGGGGAGAGGATCTCCGAGCGGTCGGCCGTCAACGGCCGCCGGGTCTGGCGGAACACGACGCCCGGCACGGACGTCACATGCGGGCTGGTCTTCGAGATCGACGGCTCGTCGTCCGCCGAGCTGAGACTGTCGGAGTTCCTGGGTGTCTCCGACGTCGAACCCACTCAGCAGGACCTTTGCAAGGGCCTCGACGAACTCGCCCCACGGGTCGAGGAGAAGCTGCCCGCCGTCCGCACCTGACGGAGTCGTCGACCTTGTGGGCCGCGAACCCCTTTTGCGGTCGGTGCGGTCCGTACGGAGCGCACCGACCGTGGGGTCAGCCCGTCAGCCCGTCAGCGCCTCGCTGAAGCGGGACTGGCCGGTCGGGGCGCCGATCGTGGCCGCGCCGAACGAGACGGAACCCTTGGCGATGATGCCGGTGGCATCCGTACGGAAGATCCACAGGGCGCCCCTGCTGCCGTTCTCCGCCGGGTCGCCGACCACCATCTCGGTGCGGCCCTTGCCGTCGTAGTCGCCCAGGGCGATGGCCTCGCCGAACTGGTCGCCCGCTTCGGCGACACCCGGAACCCCGGCCGTGTACTGGCCGAACTCCTTGGAGCCCGCACCGCTCACACCCTTCGGGCCGCCCTTGAACACCAGGACCCGGCCGGCTTCGGCGATGCCGTTGATCCGCTCGCCCGGCAGGCCGGTGGCGATGTCGGGGTAGCCGTCGCCGTCCGTGTCGCCCAGCGCCAGGCTGTAACCCATCCGGTCATGGAACTCGGCCGTACCCGAGACGCCTTCGGTGTCCTGGTCGATCCAGACGGGCTTGCGGGTGGTGCTCTGCCCCTTCGGGCCGCCGTACGAGACGAAGAGCGAGCCGCCCTTCCTCATGGGGGGCTCCGCCTGCGCCCAATCGTTGTCGCGCCCGATGACGATGTCCCCGTGGCCGTCCTTGTCCAGGTCGGCGATGCCCACGGAGGTGCCGCCGACAGCGGCGCCGGCCGCGTCCTTGATCTCGACCGGGGCGGCGAAACCGGTGCGGCTGCTCTTCAGCAGGTACGTGTGCTGCTGCCACGGGTCCTCCGGGCCGAAGCCGAGGATCACCAGATCGCCCACGCCGTCGCCGGTCACGTCACCCACGGCGATCTCCGAGGTGTCGAGCACGGCGGTGCCGTCGACCGAGAACGAACTGGCCCTGCTCCACTGGCCGGTGCGGCTGATCGGACCGTGCAGGACGTGGCCACCACGCCGTACGTCGCCCACCGCGATGTCGGCGACGCCGTCACCGTCCACGTCGCCCACGTCCAGGTCGCCGGTGCCGTCGATCTGGTCGCCGGGGACGGGCTTCAGGAGTGTGGCGTTCTTCGAAAGGCCGGACGCACCGCCCCAGTTGACGGCCACCACCGTGCCCTTGTCACCGTCGCTTCTGTACGCCCAGAGGCGGCTGACGAGATCCGCGTAACCGTCATGGTCCAGGTCGGCGCTGCGCAGGTTCGTGCCGTAGCGGGCGTCCTCCGGGTTGTTGATGTCCGGACGGTTCGGCCAGGTCAGCACCTGCTTGTGGGCGGAGGACAGGCCTTCGGGGCCGCCGAAGAGGACGCTCACGGCGCCCGCGCCGGCCGCCGGGTTGCCGAGCACGGCCATGGGGGCGCCCACGGCGACGTCCGGGTAGCCGTCGCCGTTGAAGTCGTCGTGCAGCCGCTTGCTGCTCGGCGCCTTCGCGGCGACGGACGAGCGCACGGTCGGGGCGGAGGACTTCGTGGCGGCATGGCCGGCGGGTGCCGCGACGGCTCCGGCGACCAGGGCGATGCCGGTCGCGATGGCCAGGCGGCGGCGGTGGGAGAGTGCAGGCACGTCGGTCAACTCCGGTGCTCGGGAGGTCGGTCGGGGCAGGACGGAATCGGATTCCGTACTGCCCCGTACGACCTCGCGGCCCGGTGGATGGTTGTGCCGCACCGTCGGCGACTGCTGGTGGTCAGCCCTTCTTGAAGGTGTCGAGGTGGGCGAAGACCACCACGTTGTCCTCGTAGTCCTTGGCGGTCTTGTTGTACGCGCCTCCGCAGGTGATCAGGCGCAACTCGGCGGAGTTGGTGTCGGCGTAGACCCGGTCGTCCGGGAACTTCGCCTTGCTGAACTGCTCGACGGAGTCGACCTTGAACGTGGCGACCGAGCCGTCGGCGCGGGTGATGTCGACCTGGGAGCCGGGACCGAGGAACCGGAGCTGGAGGAACACGGCCGGACCGGTCATCGTGTCGACATGACCCGCCACGATCGCGGCACCGCGCTCGCCGGGTGTGGCGCCGTCCTTGAACCAGCCGACCAGGTTCCTGTCGTTGGGGGGCGGCGCGTCCAGCCGACCGGTGGCGCCGATGGACAGATCGGTGAACGGAGCGTCGACGCCGATGGCCGGGATCCGCAGTCGCTTCGGGACGGAACGCGACATCGCCGGGCCGACGGTGGCCTTCGACGAGGTGACGGGGGCGGGCGCGGCGTGGGAGCCGAGGACCTCGGGGGCGGCGGACGAGACGGCTGCGGGCAGGGCCGGCGGCTTGTCGTCGACCGAGGCGCCGAAGGAGTTGTAGATGAGGACCATGCCGAGCCCGGCTGCCACGGCGGGCCACATCAGGGCGCGGCCCAGTGTGGTTCGGGGGGCAGTCCGGGTGGGGGTGGAGCCGGTCGACTGCGGGGCGGCCATGGGAACGTGCCTTTCGGTTGTGCGGTGTCGAGGGGGAGGGGTTCGGTCCGGGATTGGGTCCTGGGATCGGTCCGGGGCTTATCCGGGGCTTATCAAGGGGGAAACACAGTCGCCGCGACCGCCGCCCCGAGGGGCAGCGGCCGCGACAACGAAACGACCGGCTGGGGCTGGCCCGGTCAGACCATCGCGCCACCCGTCGACTGGCGGCGGCGCAGCTTGTACGCGCCGACACCGACACCGCCGAGCAGCAGCGCCGAGCCGGCGGCCAGACCGCCACCGGTCATCGCCATGCCGCCACCACCGGCGTGCACACCACCACTGGGCCTGTCGCCGCGGTCTCCACCGCGGCCGCCCTCGTCGCCGCCGCGGCCACCTTCGTCGCCGCCGCGGCCGCCCTCGTCGCCGCCGCGGCCACCTTCGTCGCCACCGCGGCCACCTTCGTCGCCACCGCGACCGCCCTCGTCGCCGCCACGGCCACCCTCGTCGCCGCTGGTGATCACGGATGCCATGAAGCCGCCGCCGGCGTGGACGCCGCCGTTGGGACGGCCGCGGTCGCCACGGCCACCTTCGTCGCCGCCACGGCCGCCCTCGTCGCCGCCGCGGTCTCCACCACGACCACCCTCGTCCCCGCCGCGACCACCCTCGTCCCCGCCGCGGCCGCCCTCGTCGCCGCCGCGGTCTCCACCGCGGTCGCCGCCGCGGCCGCCCTCGTCGCCGCCACGGTCTCCGCCACGGCCACCCTCGTCGTCGCTGGCGATGACGCGAGCCATGAAGCCGCCGCCGGTGTGGACGCCGCCGCGCGGACGGTCGCCGCCGCGGCCGCCCTCGTCGCCGCCGCGGTCTCCACCGCGGTCGCCGCCACGGCCACCTTCGTCGCCGCCGCGGCCACCTTCGTCGCCGCCGCGGCCACCTTCGTCGCCACCGCGGCCACCTTCGTCGCCACCGCGGCCGCCCTCGTCGCCGCCGCGGCCACCCTCGTCGTCGCCTGCGAGGACGAGGGCCATGAAGCCGCCGCCGGTGTGGACGCCGCCGCGCGGGCGGTCGCCGCGGTCGCCGCCGCGGTCGTCACCACGGTCGCCGCCGCGGTCTCCACCGCGGTCGCCGCCACGGCCACCTTCGTCGCCGCGCTCGTCGCCGCCACGGTCTCCACCGCGGCCGCCCTCGTCGCCGCCACGGTCTCCGCCGCGGTCGGACTTTCCGTGGTTGTCGCCGTGCGAGGACGAGTAACCGTTGTCGTGGCCCGAGTCGCCCGACGCGACCATGGCGTAGGCGGACGGGCCGGTGATGGCAAGGACCGCTGTGACAGCGGCCGAAGCGAACAGTGTGCGGGCAGAGCGCATCTGAACACATTCCTTCCGCCGCAACTGCGAAGAGTGACCGGCTGTCGACTCAATGTGGCGCAGTGGCGACGTGATCCACCGTCAGTCGGAATGCGAATCCGCGCCATCGGGAAATGCAGCATTGGAGCTATGCCGTGGGCTCTTCGGGTGGAGTGGGGCCGATAATCACCCGTTGGACTGCACGCGGCGGCGCGTGAGGTTTGGGCGGCGGGGTCTCACCTGTTTGCTGACCCTTTCCGTGCGGCGACACGCTCGTCGCCCACCTCGTGACGGCCCTTCATTCCCCATGAACGGCCTTGACGGAAAGGGGAGTTGGTGTGAACCGTGCGATGTGCCGGCCGGGCCGGGCGAGCTCCGCGGCCTGCCGGCTTCTCCGCGAGGGGCCCCGGATCCGCATCGGCGGCGTACGTGATCCGGCGACGCGTCGCCGCTGACCTGCTTGCTTCCCAGCGCCGAGGTGTACGCGGGACGGCGGCCGGTAAATCGGTTGTCGGGGGGTCGGGCCCTCTGCTGTACTCGCCGCAGAAGTCGACCGACGAAGGAGCGGGTCATGCGAGGAACTCTCATGTTCATTCAGGCGGGAATTGTCACCGATCTTGAAGACATGGAGTTTCGTGCACACGCTGAACCTGGGAATTCTGGCGCATGTCGACGCCGGTAAGACGAGCCTGACCGAGCGGCTTCTCCACACCGCCGGTGTCATCGACGAGATCGGCAGCGTCGACGACGGCAGCACCCAGACCGATTCCCTGGCACTCGAACGGCAACGCGGCATCACGATCAAGTCCGCCGTCGTCTCGTTCGCCATCGACGACATCACCGTCAATCTGATCGACACCCCCGGTCACCCGGATTTCATCGCCGAGGTGGAACGGGTACTGAATGTGCTCGACGGTGCCGTGCTGGTCATTTCCGCGGTGGAGGGCGTACAGGCGCAGACCCGCGTGCTGATGCGGACACTGCGGCGCCTGCGCATCCCTACGCTCGTCTTCGTGAACAAGGTCGACCGCGGCGGCGCGCGGGACGAGGCCGTTCTGCGAAGCATCGCCGAGAAGCTGACCCCGGCCGTGGTCGCCATGGGCTCGGTCGACCGGCCGGGCGGCCGGGATGCCCGCTGCACGCCCTACACCGGCGCCGACCCCGGCTTCACGGACCGGCTGACCGAGCTGCTCGCCGACCACGACGACGCGCTGCTGGACGCGTACGTCGAGAACGCCGCGGCCCTCCCGTACAGCAGACTGCGCGAAGAGCTGGCGGCGCAGACCGGGCGGGCGCTGGTGCATCCGGTGTACTTCGGCTCGGCGATCACCGGCGCGGGGGTGGATGCCCTGGTCAGCGGGGTCAGGGAGCTGCTGCCCGCGAGCGGGGGCGATCCCGGCGGGCCGGTCTCGGGCACGGTGTTCAAGGTGGAGCGCGGACCGGGCGGCGAGAAGACGGCGTACGTCCGGATGTTCTCGGGCACGGTACGGATCCGCGACCGGCTGCCGTTCGGCCGGGGCGACGGGCGCGCCGAGGGCAAGGTGACCGGGATCAGCGTCTTCGACCGGGGCTCGGCCGTGCGTGAGGCGGCGGTCGGCGCGGGCCGGATCGCGAAGCTCCGGGGGCTCGGCGGCATCCGGGTCGGCGATCCGGTCGGCGTGCCGGACACGGCCGCACCCGGCCGCTGGTTCGCTCCGCCGACGCTGGAGTCGGTCGTGGTTCCCTGCCCTCCGACGAGCCGGGGCGAGCTGCACTTCGCGCTCGCGCAACTCGCCGAACAGGACCCACTGATCAACCTGCGTCAGGACGACGTCCGCAAGGAGGTGTCCGTCTCGCTCTACGGCGAAGTGCAGAAGGAAGTCATCCAGGCGACGCTGGCCGACGAATTCGGAATCGGTGTCACCTTCCGCGAGACCACGACCATTTGCCTGGAACGGCCGAACGGCAGTGGTGCGGCGCACGAGATCATCGGCCAGAACGGCAATCCCTTTCTGGCGACCGTCGGTCTCAGGGTCGACCCCGCCCCGGTCGGCAGCGGTATCACCTACCGGCTGGAGGTGGAACTCGGATCGATGCCTTTCTCCCTGATGAGGGCGGTGGAGGAGACCGTGACGGAGACCCTGCGGCAGGGAATGCACGGCTGGCAGGTCACCGACTGCGTCGTCACCATGACGCATTCCGGCTACTGGCCCCGCCAGAGCCATTCCCACGGTGTTTTCGACAAGAGCATGTCGAGCACCGCTGGGGACTTCCGCAATCTGACCCCGCTGGTCCTGATGAGCGCGCTGAAGCAGGCCGGCACCACGGTGCACGAGCCGATCCACCGATTCCGCCTGGAACTCCCCGCAGACCTGCTCGGCCCGGTCCTGCCCGTACTCGCACAGCTGCGCGCCGTCCCCGGGACACCGGCCCTGCACGGTTCCGTATACGTACTGGAGGGCGAGATCCCGGCAGCCCGCGTCCACGAGCTCCAGCAGCAGCTTCCGGCCCTGACACGCGGCGAGGGGGTCCTGGAGTCCGGCTTCGACTGCTACCGGGCCATCGTCGGTACGCCCCCGGACCGGCCGCGCACGGACCGCGACCCGCTCGACCGCAAGGAGTACCTGCTGCGCACGGTGCGCAGGGTCGCCGCGGGCGGGGATGTGCGGTGACCCCGGGACAGCCCTCAGTTCAGCAACGACCGCGCCGCCCGCGCCCGTCGCCGGATCGCCTCCGCCGCCGCCGGCTCGACCCCGTCGACCACGTCCGCGTACTCCTCCATCTCCACCGCCCCGCGCAGGAACTGCCCGCTCTGGACGAGCAGCTGCGCGCGCTCGTAACGCAGCCTGGCCGGATGCGAGGGGAGCAGCAGCGACAGGTCCACCGCCCACAGCGCCACATCCGTGTGCTCCGGACGGGCCGCCGCCCACGCCCTGATGTTGTTCAGGATCCGCAGCACGATCTCCAGCGGCCGCGCGGGCACCAGCATCGACTCCTCCAGCGGCTCCCCGGTGGTCCCCGCCACCAGCAGCTCCGCGTCCTGCCCGGTCATCGGCCGGCCGCCGTCGAACGGGTCGGCCAGCACCCGCTCGGCCGGATCGCCGAAGCCGACGACGAAATGACCGGGCAGCGCCACCCCGTACACCGGGGCGCCCGCCCGCCGCGCGACCTCGATCCACACCACGGACAGCAGGATCGGCAGCCCGCGGCGCCTGCGCAGCACCTCGTGCAGCAGCGACGACTCCAGCCGCTGGTAGTCCGCCGACGAGCCCGCGAAGCCGTACCGCTCGCCGAGCAGTTCGGCCAGTGCCGAGGCCCAGGCCCGGCCGCCCCGCACCCCGTACGGAAGCCGGCCCGCCAGCTCGTCCAGTTCGATCTGCGCCGCGTCGATCCCGTTCACGTCCAGCGCGGGATCGGCCATCGCGCCCAGCAGCAGGCAGAGCAGCGCGAGGTCCGGCCGTTCGGCGCGCGCCTCCTCGGCGAACTGCCGGCGCAGCTCGTCCCGGTCCGGGTGCTCCGGCCGTCCAGCGGGTTCAGGATTCATCGGGCCCGTCCCTGTCCGTCACGCCGAGCGGAAGTGGTGGTACAGGTGGTGGACCGTGAACCCCATGCCCTCGTACAGCGCCCGCGCCCCCTCGTTGTCCGACTCCACCTGGAGCCACGCCGCCGACGCGCCCTCCTCCAGGGCCTTGCGGGCGAGCGCGGTCATCACGGCGGTGGCGAGCCCCCGGCGCCGGTACGCCGGATCGACCTCGACGGCCATGAAGCCGGCCCAGCGCCCGTCCACCACGCACCGCCCGATCGCGGCGGGCACGGAGTCCTCGCGGTCACCGGGCACGGAGGCGAACCACACCGAGGGCCCGCCGCGCAGCACCGCCAGGACGTGCGGGCCCGGGGTGTCGAAGCGCTGGTAGCGGGAGAGCCATGTCTCGTCGAGGTCCCGGCTCAGCCGTACCCGGGACACATCCGCGTCCAGATCACCGATCGGGGCGAGCCCGCCGGTGCGTACCTCCGCCGTCACCTCGCGGCGCCATCCGCGCTCCTCGAGCTCCGCGCAGAGCAGCTCCTGGGTGCCCTCGGCGCCGGTCGCGGTCTGGATGTACGCGGGCAGGTCCCGTTCCCCGTACCACCGCCGGACGCGCCCGAGCGCCTCGTCGAGCGGGACGCCCGGATCGCCGAGCGGCAGCACGGAATTGGCGCGCCGGGTGAATCCCTGCGCGGCGCGCAGCCGCCAGTCGCCCAGCGGCTCGCTCTCCACCGGCTGCCAGGCACGGGCGCAGACGGGCGCGAGCTCTTCGAACGAGGCCGCCGGACCGCGCCGACGGGCCGGAGCGGCGGGCACCACCTTGCCCGCCACCAGCGCGGATTCCGCGATACGGACGGATTCACCGCTCTTCGGTGTGATCGAGAGCACACCGTTGTCCCATGATGTGAGAACTCCTACCGTGTCGGCGAACTTCGCTCCTTGCGGGCCGGTCTCGCACACACGCCGGACTGATACCCGTTTGCCCACGTCAGCCGGTGTGATTCGGACCGTGAGCTGTCCGCCGATGGTGAATTCCACAGCTCTGTATGCCCCTCCTGTTCGGTTCGTGCCCCGGAACGGAGATACTAGGGGCGGGCATCGACGACGCCGCGCTCCCGCGCGAGAGCCAACGCCCTACCGAGGAGGAACGACAGCGTGACCTACGTCATCGCGCAGCCTTGTGTCGACGTAAAGGACAAGGCCTGCATCGAAGAGTGCCCCGTCGACTGCATCTACGAGGGCCAGCGGTCCTTGTACATCCACCCGGACGAATGCGTCGACTGCGGAGCCTGTGAGCCGGTGTGCCCGGTCGAGGCCATCTTCTACGAGGACGACACCCCCGAGGAGTGGAAGGACTACTACAAGGCCAACGTCGAGTTCTTCGACGACCTCGGGTCGCCCGGTGGTGCCTCCAAGCTGGGCCTGATCGAGCGCGACCACGCGTTCATCGCCGCGCTGCCGCCGCAGAACCAGTAGTCAGCGGCCAGCATGTGCGCCGCCCCGGTCCCGTACGGCTCGTCACCGTGCGGGACCGAGGCGTTTCCACGCCCGAGTGACGAGCGGCCCGAGTGTCCCTCGTGACTCTCTGTGTCCCTCGTGACTCCGTGCGTCCCTCGTGAACCCGCACGCCCCTCGTGACCCCCGTACGAGAAAGCAGAGATCCGTGTCCGCAGTCTCCTCCCGTCTCCCGGTCTTCCCCTGGGACAAGCTCGCGCCCTACAAGTCGACGGCCGGGGCCCACCCCGACGGCATCGTGGACCTGTCCGTCGGCACGCCCGTCGACCCGGTGCCCGAGCTGATCCAGCGGGCACTCGTCGACGCGGCGGACAGCCCCGGCTATCCGACGGTGTGGGGGACCGCCGAGCTGCGTGACGCGATCACCGGGTGGGTGGAGCGGCGGCTCGGCGCGGTCGGAGTGACGGACCGGAACGTCCTGCCGGTCGTCGGCTCCAAGGAACTGGTGGCCTGGCTGCCGACCCAGCTCGGTCTCGGCGCGGGCGACAAGGTGGCGTACCCGCGCCTGGCCTACCCGACCTACGAGGTGGGCGCCCGGCTCTGCGGCGCCGAGCCCGTCGTCTACGACGACCCGACCGAGCTCGACCCGGCCGGCCTCAAGCTGCTCTGGCTCAACTCGCCGTCGAACCCGACCGGCCGCGTCCTGTCCAAGGACGAGCTGATCCGGATCGTCGCCTGGGCCCGCGAGCACGACGTGCTGGTCTTCAGCGACGAGTGCTACCTGGAGCTGGGCTGGGACGCCGAACCGGTCTCCGTGCTGCACCCGGACGTCTGCGGCGGTACGTACGAGGGCATCGTCGCCGTCCACTCGCTCTCCAAGCGCTCCAACCTGGCCGGATACCGCGCGGCCTTCATCGCGGGCGACGCGGCCGTGCTGAGCGAGCTGCTGCTGATCCGCAAGCACGGCGGCATGATGACGCCGGCCCCGGTCCAGGCGGCGGCGGTCGCGGCGCTCGGCGACGACGAGCACGTCGCAGAGCAGCGGACCCGGTACGCGGCGCGGCGCGCGGCCCTGCGCACCGCGCTGGAGGCGCACGGCTTCCGGATCGAGCACAGCGAGGCGAGCCTCTACCTGTGGGCGACACGCGACGAACCGTGCTGGGAGACCGTGGCGTACCTGGCGGAGCTCGGCATCCTGGTGGCGCCGGGCGACTTCTACGGACCGGCCGGCGACCGCTTCGTACGGGTGGCGTTCACGGCGACGGACGAGCGGGTGGCGGCAGCGGTCAAGCGGCTGGCCTGAGCCCGGGAACGGCGGTACGCGCGCGGGGCCCCGGGAGTGCGCACTCCCGGGGCCCCGCGCGCGTGTGGTGCTGCGGCCGGCCGGTGGCCGGGACGGGTCAGCCGAGCGGCAGACCCTGGGTGGGCAGGCCGCCCCCGGTCGCGGCACCGGCGGCGTTGCCGAGGACCTCGCCCGCGCTGCCGGCGGCGCCGCCCGCGGCCTTCTGCACGGCGGGGGTGGCCTCGGCGCCGGCCTTGCCGACGGTCTTGCCGGCGGCCGGGAGGGTCGTTCCGGCGATCTTGCCGCCGGTGTCGCCCGCCACCTTGGCGCCCTGCTGCGACGCGCCGTCGACCGTCTTGCCGAGACCGGCGCCGTCGACGGTGGTCAGACCGCCGAGCTCCGGGGTCTGCGGCAGCTCCGCGGCACCCGCGGCTCCGGCCGCGCCGACCACGGGGGCCGCACCCGCGGCGATCAGCAGCGCGGCACGGGCGATCCGGCGGGTCAGGGGGAGGGACATGATGCTCCTTCGACGGAATGAGGAATAGGTCTGTCCGTTGATCGGACGCAATGACAACCGTCGAAAGGGCGGGGGAGGTTGCGGTGGGCTCGGGTAAAGAGTCGGTAATGCGTCAGATCATCTGCAGTGGAGGAACCCGGGCAAACGCTGCATTCCCGGGTTCGTCGATGAACCGTCACTTTCCTTTGCCGGCAGGGGAATTGAGGTGCCGGAAGGCGGCGGCGGGAGGGGGTTGTGCGAGGGGGCGCTCAAAACCGGCCGGATGGCACTTCCGGGTGAACGCGTGAACTAGAGCGCGAGCTTGATCCGGACGTCGGTGGTGCCCGAATCCTTACGTTCCGTCCGCCAGCCCGACCCGGCCTCCCACACCCGGCCCGCGTACGAGACCTCGGCCAGGCGGAGCGCCTCGGACTGCGCGACCGCCCAGTGCGCGAGCTCCCAGCCGCGCCGGGCCGCGCCGCCGTCCCCGGACGCCCGGGTCGCGGGCACCGGCACCGAGACCGTGCTCGTCGCCGCCGCACCGGCCGCGGCCCCGCCGTCCTGCGCCGCCGTCGTCACCGCGGGCAGCACGTCCTTGCCGAAGGCCCGCACCAGCTCCGCCCGTACCTTCGCCGAGTCGGCGCTCGCGGCCGTCGCCCGCGGCGGCGCGCAGTTCAGCGAGGCGGGCGTACGACCGGTCAGCGCCGCCGCCAGCAGGGCCGCGTCCGGCTCGTGCTTCGCGTACGCCTGCGGGAAACCGCTGCGCTGGACCCGCTGCGCGGCGACCGTCAGCGGCAGCCGCGAGTAACCGGGGACCTCGGCCAGATGCCGGTAGAACTCCCCGGCGGAGTAGACCGGGTCCAGGATCTGCTTCTCGGTGCCCCAGCCCTGCGAGGGGCGCTGCTGGAACAGCCCCAGCGAATCCCGGTCCCCGTGCTCGATGTTGTGCAGCCCGGACTCCTGGAGCGCGGTCGCCAGCGCGATCGTCACGGCACGCTCCGGCATCCCGCGCGAGGTGCCGACCGCGGAGATCGTCGCGGCGTTGACGGCCTGTTCCGGGCTCATCCGGTACGTACGGCTCTCGCCGTCCGAACCATCGGCCGACTCGACGACGCACCCTTCGACGACCTTGCTGCCGGTTATGTACTGAACGGTCAGATAGCCGCCGAGCGCGGCGAGCACGACAAGGCCGGCAGCGATACGCAGGAGGCGGCTGCGGCCGGTGTGTCGGCGGGCGGGGGAGACGGTCCGGGGCACGGGCCCACCGTACTGGAGTGCCGGACCGGGGCCGAGGGCCCCAGGGCCCCTCTGCTGGATCATGCCGGGCCCGTGAACCCGGCACCGCTCCCCGATCCGGCCCGATCCGGACGGGAGGCGCCGGTCCCTTAGGGTCGGTTCCATGCCCGAAACCACACTTGACCTCACCCTGGACGGCCCGGCGCTCACCGCCCGGCTCGTCGACTTCCCCTCGGTCAGCGGTCAGGAGAAGGACCTCGCGGACGCGATCGAGTCGGCCCTGCGCACCCTCCCGCACCTGACCGTCGACCGGTACGGCAACAACGTCGTGGCCAGGACGAACCTCGGCCGGGCCGAGCGGGTGGTGCTCGCCGGGCACATCGACACCGTGCCGATCGCCGACAACGTGCCGTCCCGGCTCGACGACGACGGGGTGCTGTGGGGCTGCGGCAGCTCCGACATGAAGTCGGGCGTCGCGGTCCAGCTGAGGATCGCCGCGACCGTGCCCGAGCCCAACCGCGACCTGACCTTCGTCTTCTACGACAACGAAGAGGTCGCCGCGCACCTCAACGGGCTCGGCCACATCGCCGACGCCCACCCCGACTGGCTGACGGGCGACTTCGCGGTCCTGCTGGAGGGCTCCGACGCCGAGGTCGAGGGCGGCTGCCAGGGCACCCTGCGGGTCTTCCTCCACACCGAGGGGGAGCGGGCCCATTCCGCGCGCGGCTGGATGGGGTCCAACGCCATCCACGCCGCCGCCCCGATCCTGGCCCGCCTCGCCGCGTACGAACCGCGCCGCCCGGTCATCGACGGCCTCGAATACCACGAGGGCCTGAACGCCGTACGGATCGAGGGGGGCGTCGCCAACAACGTCATCCCGGACGCCTGCACCGTCGTGGTCAATTTCCGGTACGCACCCGACCGGACCGCCGAGGAGGCGCTGGCCCACGTCCACGAGGTCTTCGCGGACTGCGGCGTCGCCGAATTCGTCGTCGACGACCACTCGGGCGCGGCCATGCCCGGCCTCTCCCACCCGGCGGCCAGGGCGTTCATGGCGGCGGTGGGCGGCACCGCCCGGCCCAAGTTCGGCTGGACGGACGTTTCCCGCTTCGGCTCCCTCGGCGTCCCCGCGGTGAACTACGGACCGGGCGACCCGCTGTTCGCCCACAAGCGCGACGAGCACGTGGTGGTCGAGCGGATCACCCACTGCGAGGAGCGGCTCCGCTCCTGGCTCACCGGCTGACCCACGGCATTCTCCTGTCCGTAACCTCCATGGATCTACCCTGACCTGACACGGATGACCATTGATCCTCCGGGATCTTCCGGTCGTCGATCGTCGTCGGAGGGAGCAGGTCATGGGCAACCCCGAGGGAGCGCAGGTCCCGGAGGAGCAGCGGCTCGGACCGGTACTGCGCCGCAGGGAACAGGTACAGCCCGGCACCACCGATCAGCGGTTGCTGGACACCGAGGGCGACTCCGAGTGGGTGCACACCGACCCCTGGCGGGTGATGCGCATCCAGTCGGAGTTCGTCGAGGGATTCGGCGCGCTGGCCGAGCTGCCGAGCGCGATCAGCGTCTTCGGTTCGGCCCGCAGCCCGGCCGGCGGACCCGACTACGAGGCGGGCGTACGGATCGGCAAGGCCCTGGTCGAGGCCGGCTTCGCGGTGATCACCGGAGGCGGGCCCGGGGCGATGGAGGCGGCGAACAAGGGGGCGCGGGAGGCGAAGGGCGTCTCGGTCGGTCTCGGCATCGAGCTGCCCTTCGAGTCCGGCCTCAACCCGCACGTCGACATCGGCGTCAACTTCCGCTACTTCTTCGTCCGCAAGACGATGTTCGTGAAGTACGCGCAGGGCTTCGTCGTGCTGCCCGGCGGTCTCGGCACCCTGGACGAACTCTTCGAGGCGCTCACCCTCGTCCAGACGGGCAAGGTCACCCGCTTCCCGATCGTGCTGTTCGGCACCGAGTACTGGAGCGGTCTCGTGGACTGGCTACGGGACACGGTGGTGGCGCAGGGCAAGGCGTCCGAGCACGACCTGCTGCTGTTCCACGTCACGGACGACGTGGACGAAGCGGTCGACCTCGTGACGAAGGAGGTCGGCCGGTAGCGCCCGTCCGGGGAGCGGGGCCCGTCCCAGGGCCCCGTCCCCGCCCCGGTCACGCCAGTCCGCGCCGCGCCACGGCCGGGTCCCGGTGCCCCGCGATGGACGCCACCATGTCCAGCACCTGCCGGGTCTCCGCCACCTCGTGCACCCGGTACACCTGCGCCCCCAGCCACGCCGACACGGCCGTGGTCGCCAGCGTCCCGATCACCCGCTCCTTCACCGGGCGGTCGAGCGTCTCGCCGACGAAGTCCTTGTTGGACAGCGAGACGAGCACCGGCCAGCCGGTCTCCGTCATCTCGCCGAGCCGGCGCGTCGCTTCCAGGGAGTGCCGGGTGTTCTTCCCGAAGTCATGACCGGGATCGATCATGATCCCGTCGGCCCGCACCCCGAGCGCGACCGCGCGCTCGGCCAGCCCCACCGTCACCCGCAGGATGTCCGCCATCACGTCGTCGTACGCGATCCGGTGCGGCCGGGTGCGCGGCTCGGCGCCGCCCGCGTGCGTGCACACCAGACCGGCGCCGTACCGCGCGGCGACCTCCGCGAGCTTCGGGTCGACGCCGCCCCACGCGTCGTTCAGCACATCCGCGCCGGCCTCGCAGACCGCCTCGCCGACATCGTGGCGCCAGGTGTCGACGCTGATCACCACGTCCGGGTGACGGCGGCGCACCTCCGCGACGAACCCGACCGTGCGGCGCGCCTCCTCCTCGGCGGTCACCTCCTCGCCGGGACCCGCCTTCACACCCCCGATGTCGACGATCGCCGCACCGTCCGCGATGGCCTGCTCGACCCGGGCGAGCGCGGGTTCGTCCCGGAAGGTCGCGCCCTGGTCGTAGAAGGAGTCCGGGGTACGGTTCACGATCGCCATGATCACCGGCTCGTGCGCACCGAATTCGCGCCGCCCCAGCCTGAGCGCACCGCTTCGCATCCCGCGTTTCTCCTCTGGTAGATCGCCCGTGAGTCGCCTGCGACCCCAGGGCCCGGCCGGCGGATCATGGCCGGGGTCGCGGCCCTGATCCGCCGGACAGACCCTAGTGCCTGGCCCGGTGGGCACCGGCTGTCGGTGCCGCATGACACGATCGGACCCGGACAGGTTTCCGCTCCCGGGGAGATGCGCGTGTTCTGGTTCTTGCTGGTGACGATGGTCGTGGTCGTGGCCGCGGTCACCCTTGCGGTGGTCGGCGGGGGGAAGAGCGCCGTCCTGCAGGACGTGGCGCCCGAGCAGCTGACCGACCCACTGCCCGCGACCCGGCCGGTCGGCCGCGCGGATGTCGACGCGCTGCGGCTGCCGGTGGCCGTGCGCGGCTACCGCATGATGGATGTCGACGAGGCGCTCGACCGGCTCAGCGCCGAGCTCTCCGAGCGGGACGCGCGGATCGCGGAGCTGGAATCGGCGCTGGTCGGCGCGCAGGCGACCGCGGTCGGCGGCCCCGGTCTCATCGAGCGTCCGCAGGAACAGCCGCAGCCGGGCCGGGAGCGGCCCGAGGACCGTCCGGAGGAACAGCCGCAGCAGGGGTGGGAGGGGCCCGAGGACCGCCCGCAGGCGCCGTGGGAGGCGCCCCGGCAGGACCCGCGGCCGACCGAGCACCCCGGAGAGGAGCCCCGGCGATGAGCGGCGGCGCGGAAGCGGCCCCGGACGGCGGACTGCGCTGTCCCTGGGGGCTCTCCACCGAGGACTACCTCACGTATCACGACACCGAATGGGGCCGGCCCGTCCACGGCGACGACGCCCTCTTCGAGCGGCTCTGCCTGGAGGCCTTCCAGTCGGGCCTCTCCTGGCTGACGATCCTGCGCCGCAGGGAGGGCTTCCGCTCCGCCTTCGCCGGGTTCAAGATCCCCGCGGTGGCCGAGTTCACCGACGCCGACAAGGAGCGCCTCCTCGCCGACGCCGGCATCATCCGCAACCGCGCGAAGATCGAGGCGACCCTCGCCAACGCCAAGGTGCTGGCCGGCTGGGGCGCCGGCGAGCTGGACGAACTGATCTGGTCCTACGCCCCCGACCCGGCGGGCCGCCCCGCCCCGCGCACCCTCGGCGACGTCCCGGCGGTCACACCGGAGTCCACGGCGCTGGCCAAGGACCTCAAGAAGCGCGGTGTGCGCTTCGTCGGACCCACGACGGCCTACGCCCTGATGCAGGCCTGCGGCCTGGTCGACGACCACCTGGCCGACTGCGTGGCGCGCGGCGGCCGGGCGTAGAACCGTGCCGGCGTAGGCCGTCCGGCGGCTACCGGCCGAGGTACTTCGGCTTCTCCTTGTTCAGGAACGCCTGCACCGCGATCGTGTGGTCCTCGGACGCGCCCGCCCTGGTCTGGAGCTCGTCCTCCTTCTCCAGCGCCTCGCTCAGCGTGTGACCGGCGCCGTAGGCCAGGGACTCCTTCAGCGCCGCGTACGCCACCGTGGGGCCGGACGCCAGGGCGCGGGCCACGGCGGCGGCCTCGGCGGCCAGGTCGGCGGCGGGCACCAGCTTGTTCACGATGCCCAGCTCATGGGCGTCCTGCGCGGAGATCGAGCGCGGGAAGAGCAGCAGGTCGGCGGCGCGGCTCTGCCCGATCAGGCGCGGCAGCGTCCAGGAGACGCCCGAGTCGGCGGTGAGGGCCACACCGGCGAAGGAGGTGTTGAACGAGGCGGTGTCGGCGACGACCCGGTAGTCGCAGGCGAGCGCGAAGCCGAAACCGGCACCGGCGGCGACCCCGTTGACCCCGGCGACGACCGGCTTGGGCATCTCGGCGATGGCCCGCACGACCGGGTTGTAGTGCTCCTGCACCGTGCTCAGCGCATTGCCGCTGCCCGCCTCGCGGGTGCTTTCGAGCGTGGCCACATGCTCCTTGAGATCCTGGCCGACGCAGAACGCCCGCCCGGTCGCGGTGAGCAGAACGGCACGTACGGCGGTGTCGGCCGCCGCCGACTTCAGCGCGTCGCGGAGCGCCACCTTGGCCGCGGTGTTCATGGCGTTCATCGCGTCGGGACGGTTGATCGTGATCGTCGCGAGTCCGTCGCTCACTTCGTAGCGCACGCTGTCCGCCATGTGGTCGGCCATTTCGTCGTCCCCTTCGCACCTCGGGCTATGCCTGTCCAGGCAAGCATGGCCGACTCGGGCGGGAGCCGACATGTGACCTGCGTCTAACAATTGAGCCCCGATGCGGGGGTGCGGACGGCGGAGTATCGCAGGCCGATCGCCGAATTGGGTGGTTTTGAGAGAGCGCGTTGCGCAAGCGATGCCGACCGATGTTGGTCATCGGGGTCTGTGATGCGGGATAATGGCCTGGAAGCAATGTGTTCGATGCCGGTGACACAGCGCCTGTCATGGGGCCGCCGGTTGCGATGAGCTGGTTTCAGGAAGGGGAACGAGCATGGCGGCCATGAAGCCGCGGACGGGCGACGGCCCGCTCGAGGTGACAAAGGAGGGGCGGGGCATCGTCATGCGCGTTCCGCTCGAAGGCGGCGGTCGGCTTGTCGTGGAGCTGACTCCGGACGAGGCCGATGCACTCGGCGATGCCCTCAAGAAGGTCGTCGGCTGAGCAGAGGCGCCCACACTTCATCACTGCCCCGGCACGGTGTCCGTGCCGGGGCAGTGATGCGTTCACGACCGTTCCTGACCGACCGACCGACCGACCTGACCGACCGGCCCGTCCGGCTCGCCCGGGGGCGCGGGCGAGTCCCCGGCCCCGTGGCCGCCGTGGGCGTCAGCCCCTGCGCACCGCGCACAGCAGCCCGTCGCCCACCGGCAACAGCGTCGCCATCAGTTCCTGGCTCTCCCGCACCGCGCGCAGCAGCTCCCGCAGCCGCAGCACCTCCGCGGGCTGCGCCGCGGAGTCGACCGTACGGCCGTCCGCGAAGACGCCCTCGAAGCAGACCAGGCCGCCGGGGCGCAGCAGGCGCAACGATTCAGCGAGACAGTCCAGGCTCTCCAGCCGGTCGCCGTCGCAGAACACGAGGTCGTATCCGCCGTCCGCGAGCCGCGGCAGCACGTCCAGGGCGCGGCCGGGAATGAAGCGGGCCCGATTGGCGGCGTACCCCGCGGCCCGGAAGGCCTCACGGGCGAACTGCTGGCGCTCGGGCTCCGGGTCGACCGTGGTCAGCACGCCGTCGGGCCGCATTCCGTGCAGCAGATAGAGCCCGGACACGCCGGTCCCGGTGCCGATTTCGGCCACCGCTTTGGCGTCCGTCGTGGCAGCGAGCAAGCGCAGCGCGGCGCCGGTACCTGGCGACACCGAGCGGAGCCCCGCCTCCCGGGCCCGGTCCCGGGCCCAGTGCAGTGCTTCGTCCTCGGCGACAAAGGCGTCGGCGAACGCCCAGCTCGTCTGCCGGTTGGCGGTAATGACCCTCTCCTGTCCCCGTAGTTGGCGCAACGGTGACTGTATCCGCTGCACCCGGGAACCCGCAGATGGGACCGGGCGTTATGAAGGCACAGGGGAGAGCCTGTGGAATCGGCCCGCGGATCGGGTCCGGGATCCACCGGCCGGCGGTTCCCGGGGGCGATCCCCGGCCCCAGCAGGAAAAAGGCTTATCCGGAGCTAACGGGCGAGGTGGCTATGGTAGGGGCTCCACTGGACACCACCAGAGCCGATAGGGGAGGTGCGGCTGCGCCTGTGGATCGGGGAGGAGTGCTGCGGCGCTTTCTCAGGTCGGCGGGTGAGCCGAAATCCGTGACCAACATTGCTGACCGTTCTTCCAACGACTCCGCGACGACCGCGACCTTCGCCTCAGATGCGGATTCCCAGGCGTGGACGCCACCCTCATGGGAAGAGATCGTCAGCACGCACAGCGGCCGGGTCTACCGCCTCGCCTACCGGCTGACGGGCAACCAGCACGACGCCGAGGACCTCACGCAAGAGGTCTTCGTCCGCGTGTTCCGGTCGCTGTCGACCTACACGCCGGGCACGTTCGAGGGCTGGCTGCACCGCATCACGACCAACCTGTTCCTGGACATGGTCCGTCGTAAGCAGCGGATCCGCTTCGACTCCCTGGGCGACGACGCCGCCGAGCGGCTGCCGAGCCGTGAGCCGTCCCCGCAGCAGGTCTTCAACGACACCCACTTCGACGCGGATGTGCAGCAGGCGCTGGACACCCTCGCGCCGGAATTCCGTGCCGCCGTCGTGCTCTGTGACATCGAGGGACTTTCGTACGAGGAGATCGCCGCGACGCTGGGCGTGAAGCTCGGTACCGTGCGCAGCCGTATCCACCGCGGTCGCTCGCATCTGCGCAAGGCGTTGCAGCACCGTTCGCCCGAGGCCCGTGCCGAGCAGCGCTCGCTGGCGGGCGCGGTCCTGGCGGGGGAGGGCGGAACGGCGTGAGCGGCACAGGTCCGACCCCCGCGGAACAACACCTGGGGGACCGCCTTGCCGCGCTTGTCGACGGCGAGCTGAAACACGACGCCCGCGAGCGGGTGCTCGCCCACCTCGCGACCTGCGCCAAGTGCAAGGCCGAGGCAGCGGCGCAGCGACGCCTGAAGAGTGTCTTCGCCCAGTCCGCCCCGCCGTCGCCGTCCGAGGGGTTCCTCGCCCGGCTGCAGGGCCTTCCCGGGGGGCCGGGGGGTGACGACGACAGCCAGGACAGACCATTCGGCGGCTCCGGGCGCTTCGCGGACGGGCTCTTCCCCGTGATCCAGCCGTCCGGCAGCCGCCCGGATTCGCCGGGAAACCGGCCGTTCGGCGGCTTCGGCTTCCTCCCGACCCCGCACGGCTCGACCGCCGTACTGCCGGGTGGCCCCTCCCGTTCCGGCTTCCGGATCCACGAGGTGGGCCGCGAGGCGGAGCGGTCGCCCTGGCGCGGCCGGCGATTCGCCTTCGCGGCGGCGGGTGCCGTCTCGCTGGCGGCCATCGCCCTCGGCGGCGCCCTGCAGCCGGGCGCGGGTTTCAGCTCCGCGGCCCGTGCCACGGGCGCCGGGAACGCGGTGACCCCGCTCGACGCCCCCTCGCGCGGCGAGAGCGGCGGCTCGGTCAGCCGCCGCGGCGGCGGCAGCCACGGCACGCTCGCGGCCAGGGGGTCGGGCGACCGCTCGATCGCCGCCGCCCCGTCGGCAGTGCCGAGCGTCGCACCGGCGGCCCCCTCCGCCACTCCCGCGGTGCTCTCCTCCGCGAGCCTGACAGGAAACCCCTTCGCCATGCACGTCCTGACCAATGTGTCCGCGCCACCGCTGATACGTCCGACCGGCACCACCCCGCTCTTCGCCGAGGTGTTCGGGCGGCTCGCCCCACAGCCCCCGACGCCCTCCGCGCCACCGTCCGGGACGCAGTCGTCACCACCGCCCTGGGCACGGCCGTCAGCCTCGGCCTTTCCCACCCCCGCCGATCGTGGTCTGCCGCTTTCCTCCCGGCGCTGACCGGGGTCTGCGCAAGCATTCGCAAACCTGGTTGAATTCCGGGAGCAGTTCCGGGAGGGACGCCCCTGTCGGGGCGTGCAGAGGCCAGTTGCGGCAGTTGCGGGGAGAGCATGGAAGACGGGAAGTCCACCGGGCCGAAGGCGAAGTGGTGGAGCCGGCCCACGCCGGGTCGCACCACCCGCACAGCGCCGGACGAGCCGTCGTCCATCGAGGACCCGGCGCCCGTGGCCGACCCGGCGTCCACGGCGACAGCGCCGGACGCGGCGGTCGCCGATGACCGCGCGAGCCGCACGACCACGGCGCCGGAATCGCACCCGGCCGACGCGCCGCCCCGGTCCCCGGCACCCGAGCCGGTGGCCGCTGTACCTGCCGCACGGCCCGTGACACCCCTGCACGAGCCCGATCAGTACAGCACCCCGCCCTACGGCGGCCCCGGCCCCTGGGCACCCGCCCCACCCGTGCAGCGGCCGGTCCCGACCCCGGCGCACGGCACCCCCGTACCCCCGCAGTACACGGGGACGAACGGCGCGGGCATCCCCACGTCGCCCGCTCCCGCCCCCGCCCCGCCCGCGCCCGGCTTCACGCCCCCGCCCCACACGCCTCAGCAACCCCAGCAGCAGCCCCAGCTTCAGCAGCCACAGCCACAGCCCCAATCGCAGCCGCAGGCGGCGACGCAGTGGCTCCAGTACGACCCCTGGGGTGCGCCCAGGCAGCCGCTCACCAACCCGGGCCCGCCGCTCGGGGCCGACACCGGACGCAAGAAGAGCCGGCGCGGCTCCCTCCTCGTCGGTGCGGTACTGCTCGCCCTGGTGGCGGGCGGGATCGGCGGCGGCATCGGGGCCTACATCGAGCGCAACGGCGGCCTCACCCAGGTCGAGCTCCCGCAGGCCGGCCGCAGCAGCGGCGGCCGGGCCCCCGACAGCGTCGCCGGCATCGCCGCCAGCGCCCTGCCCAGCGTGGTCACCCTCCACGTCAGCGGCTCCACCGAGTCCGGCACCGGCACCGGCTTCGTCCTCGACGGCTCCGGCCACATCCTCACCAACAACCATGTCGTCGCCCCGGCCGGTCAGGGCGGCGAGATCACCGTGACGTTCAGCGGCGGGGAGACCGCGCGCGGCGAGGTCGTCGGCAAGGACAGCGGCTACGACCTGGCCGTGGTCAAGGTCACCGGGGTCTCCGGCCTCAAGCCGCTGCCGCTGGGCAACTCGGACAATGTGCGGGTCGGTGACCCCGTGGTGGCCATCGGCGCCCCCTTCGACCTGTCCAACACCGTGACCTCCGGCATCATCAGCGCCAAGGACCGGCCGATCACCGCAGGCGGCGAGAAGGGTGACGGCAGCGACATCAGCTACGTCGACGCGCTGCAGACCGACGCGCCGATCAACCCGGGCAATTCCGGCGGCCCGCTCGTCGACACCGACGCCCATGTCATAGGCATCAACAGCGCCATCCGCGCCGCCGACAGCGGCTCGGCCGAGGAGGGCGGACAGGCGGGTTCCATCGGCCTCGGCTTCGCCATCCCGATCAACCAGGGCAAGCGGGTCGCCGAGGAGCTGATCAACACCGGGAAGGCCACCCACCCGGTGATCGGTGTCACGCTCGACATGAAGTACGCCGGGGACGGCGCCAGGGTCGGGTCCAAGGGCGCGGCCGGCAAGCCCGCGGTGACGCCGGGCGGGCCCGGGGCCAAGGCCGGGATCAGGCCCGGGGACGTCATCACCGAGGTCGACGGCCGGCGGGTGCACAGCGGCGAGGAGCTGATCGTGAAGATCCGCGCGCACCGTCCGGGCGACCGTCTGGATCTCGCGCTGACCCGCGGTGGTAAAGACCTGTCCATCTCTTTGACGCTCGGTTCGGCAAGCGGCACGTGACAGCCCCGGGACGCTACCGCGCGGACAGTTGCGGCGGGTACCGTGGGCCGGGTCCGGACCTCGACCGACACGGTCTCGGAGAACACGAGGAGCAACAGGGTGTTCAATGACATAGGCGTACTCGAGCTGGCGACGCTCGCGATTCTGGGCGTGCTGATCTTCGGCCCGGACAAGCTGCCCAAGGTCATCCAGGACGCCTCGCGCTTCATCCGCAAGATCCGTGAGTTCTCGGAGAGCGCCAAGGAGGACATCCGTACGGAGCTCGGCCCGGAGTTCAAGGACTTCGAGTTCGAGGACCTCAACCCCAAGACGTTCGTCCGCAAGCAGCTCATGGACGGCAATGACGACCTGGGGCTGAAGGAGATCCGCGAGAGCTTCGACCTGCGCAAGGATCTTGCCGAGGTCACCGACGCGGTGAACGGCCGGGAGAGCAAGGACGTGGAGTCCGCGGACTCCCGGAGCAGCGTGTCGAGCGGCTCGGCGATCACCGCCGCCAACGGCTCCGCCGGTGCTCCGGACCTGCTCAAGAAGCGTGACCAGCCCGGCAAGGACGACCGGCCGCCGTTCGACGCCGACGCCACCTGACCCCCAGCCAATCCCGGCTCGTCCGGACGGTATGGCTATTCTCCATCTGTCCGGTTGTGAGTACGCCCGTTGGGGGGCGGGCCGTTCCGGACCCAACGGATCGAGGAGGCGGCCGGGCAGATGGAGACGACAAGTCGGGTGGGCGCGGAAGATGCGCCGGGCACAGTCACCGCAGAGGGGGTGCCGGCGGCCCGGCGTATTGTCGACGGCTACCTGGCAGCCACGTTTCCCTGGTACGGACTGGACGAGGCCTTCACCGGGCCGCGCCGGCTGATGCAGGTGGGCACCGCGGCGGACGGCACGGTGCAGCACGGTTCCATCGGTCACGGTGACGAACCGTCGGTCCGGGCCGACGCGGGCGCCGAGAAGCAACGGTTCGCCGTCGTCGTGTCGATGGCCAGCAGCCCGGTACGGCGCAGCGGCGACGGCACGGGGGTGCTGGACGCCACCACGGTGTCCTCCGCGGCCTGGCTGGCCGGGTCCGGTCTGCTCGCCTGTACGAGGCCCGCGCAGATGGACCACGCACTGCGCGACGACTGGCTGGACCAGCAGACGGAGACGGCCTTCGAACTCGCCGACGACCTGGACAGCCCCGCGTGGTCGGTGCTGTCACTGCCGGTGGACGGTGTCCCCGTGCCGTTCCACTACCGCGAGTCCGAATTCGGCTGGGTACTGGCGGGATCGGCGCACGGCGGAGTGCACATCGGCGCGTACGGGCGGGGGATGAGCGCGTACGGGCTGGGATTCTCCGTGATCGGCGACATCGCGACGTACGCGTAGGACGCGGGCACACGTACGGCGTAGGACGCGGTCATACGTACGCGTAGCGAGGAGACGTGCGTACGCGCGGGACGGAGCGGTGGCCGGCCGGGACCGGTCACCGCCCGCCGCTTCAGAACTTGTTGCGCGGGGTGATGCCCAGCGACATGCCCGACAGGCCGCGCTGACGGCCGCCCAGCTTGTCCGCGATGGTGCGCAGCGCCTTGCCGGCCGGGGAGTCGGGGTCGGACAGGACGACCGGCTTGCCCTCGTCGCCGCCCTCGCGCAGCCGCACGTCGATCGGGATGGAGCCGAGCACCGGCACCTCCGCGCCGACCGTCTTCGTCAGGCCCTCGGCGACCCGCGCGCCGCCGCCCGAGCCGAACACGTCGACCATCTCGTCGCAGTGCGGGCACGGCATGCCCGACATGTTCTCGACGACGCCGACGATCTTCTGGTGGGTCTGCACGGCGATCGAGCCGGCCCGCTCGGCCACCTCGGCCGCCGCCTGCTGCGGGGTCGTGACGACCAGGATCTCGGCGTTCGGTACGAGCTGCGCCACCGAGATCGCGATGTCGCCGGTGCCCGGCGGCAGGTCGAGCAGGAGGACGTCGAGGTCGCCCCAGTACACATCGGCGAGGAACTGCTGGAGCGCGCGGTGGAGCATCGGTCCGCGCCACACCACCGGGGCGTTGCCCGGGGTGAACATGCCGATGGAGATGACCTTCACGCCGTGCGCCGACGGCGGCATGATCATGTTCTCGACCTGGGTCGGCTTGCCGTCCGCACCGAGCATCCGCGGCACGCTGTGCCCGTAGATGTCCGCGTCCACGACACCGACCTTGAGGCCGTCGGCCGCCATCGCGGCCGCCAGGTTCACCGTCACGGACGACTTGCCGACGCCGCCCTTGCCGGACGCGACCGCGTAGACGCGGGTCAGCGAGCCGGGCTTGGCGAACGGCACCTCGCGCTCCGCCGTGCCGCCGCGCAGCGAGGACGCGAGCTCCTTGCGCTGTTCGTCGCTCATCACGTCGAGCGTGACGTCGACCCGCGAGACGCCCTCGACACGGGCGACCGCGTCCGTCACGTTCTTGGTGATCGTCTCGCGCATCGGGCAGCCCGAGACCGTGAGGTAGACCGTGACAGCGACCGCACCGTCAGCATCGATCTCGACCGATTTCACCATGCCCAGTTCGGTGATCGGACGGTGGATCTCCGGGTCGTTCACTGTCGCCAGTGCCTCAAGCACCGCGTCTTCCGTAGCCATACCTCGATAGTACGGGTGCGCGCAACGCTCCTTGAGGGTGGTGGTGGGCGACGGGAGGGCGTCCGGCGCCTGCCGCTACGCGTGAGTAGCATCCGTCAGCGGTCTTCGTCGCTCTCGGCCGGGAGCAGGGGGAGCCGGTCGTCGAGATCCTTCGCGAGGTCCTCCAGTTCGGAGCGGATCCAGTCGCGGGTGGCGACCTCGCCGAGCCCCATCCGCAGCGACGCGATCTCCCGTGTGAGGTACTCGGTGTCCGCGATGGAGCGCTCGTTCTGCTTGCGGTCCTGCTCGTGGGTGACCCGGTCGCGGTCGTCCTGCCGGTTCTGCGCGAGCAGGATCAGCGGGGCCGCGTACGAGGCCTGGAGCGACAGCATCAGCGTCAGGAAGATGAACGGGTACGGGTCGAACCGCAGGTCCACGGGCGCGAAGACGTTCCACAGCAACCAGACGATGATGACCAGCGTCATCCAGACGATGAACCGTCCGGTGCCCAGGAAGCGGGCGATCCGCTCGGAGAGCCGGCCGAACGCCTCGGGGTCGTAGTCGGGCAGCATCCGCCGGCGCGGGTCCTTCGGCTGGTCCAGCCGGGAACGGGGCGGGCGCGCGATGCCCGAGGCCCCCGCCGGCGTCGTCTTCGAGCGTTCCTCAGCGGCCACGGGCGACCCCCTCCTCGCCGTGGAAGTCCGTCTCCCGCCAGTCGTCGGGCAGCAGATGGTCGAGCACGTCGTCGACCGTCACCGCGCCGAGCAGCGACCCGCTCTCGTCCACCACGGGCACCGAGACCAGGTTGTACGCGGCCAGATAGCTCGTCACGGCCGGCAGCGGGGTGTCCGGGACGAGGGGGACGAGATCGCTGTCGACGATCGAGCTGACCAGGGCGTACGGCGGATCCCGCAGCAGCCGCTGGAAGTGCACGGTGCCCAGGTACTTGCCGGTCGGGGTCTCGTCGGGCGACCGGCACACGTACACCTGGGCGGCGAGCGCCGGGGACAGGTCCGCCTGCCGGACCCGGGCGAGCGCGTCGGCGACCGTCGCGTCCGGCCGGAGGATGATCGGCTCGGTGGTCATCAGCCCGCCCGCGGTCCGCTCCTCGTACGACAGGAGGCGCCGCACATCGGCCGCGTCGTCCGGCCGCATCAGCATCAGCAGCCGCTCCTTGTCCTCCTCGGGCAGCTCGGACAGCAGGTCGGCCGCGTCGTCCGGGTCCATCGCCTCCAGGACGTCGGCGGCGCGTTCCTCCTGGAGCTTGCCGATGATCTCCACCTGGTCGTCCTCGGGCAGCTCCTCCAGGACATCGGCGAGCCGGTCGTCGTCGAGCGCGGCAGCGACCTCGGCCCGCCGTTTCGGCGACAGATGGTGCAGCGCGTTGGCCACGTCCGTCGGGCGCAGCCGCTCGAACGTGGCGACCAGGGTCTCGGCGCCCTGCCCGACCTCCTCCAGCGAGAACCCGCTGACCGCCGACCACTCGACCGTCAGGGTCTCGCCCTTGCGGCGCAGCGCCCCGCCCTTGCCCTTGCGTACGAAGTACTTGTCGATCTCCCAGTCGCGGCGGGCCGGGAGCTGCTGGACGGAGACGTCGAGGACGGTGACCTCCTCGCCGGTCTCCACGAGGCGGACCCGCCGGTCGAGGAATTCGCCGAGTACCAGGCGTTCGGTGGGCCGCTGTTCGAAGCGCCGCATGTTGACCACGCCGGTGGTGATGACCTGGCCGGACTCGATCCCGGTGACCCGGGTCATCGGGAGGAAGATCCGGCGGCGGCTGAGCACCTCGACGACGAGCCCGAGCAGCCGGGGCGGCCTGCCGCCGACCCGGAGCATCGCGACCAGATCGCGCACGCGGCCCACCTGGTCGCCGTTGGGGTCGAAGACCGGTACGCCGGCGATGTGGGAGACGAACACCCGGGGGGCGCCTGCCGCCATCGTGCGCCTCCTTCTTCCGTGTACGACTTCTCCGACTGGTCTGTTTGGCAGTCAATCAACCGTTATGACGGGATCAGGCTAGCCCGTACCGCTCCGGGTTGCCCCGGGGGAGCCGTCCGTACGGCTCCCTGCCGGACGGCGGGTACGGCACAGGTACGCTGCCGTCTGCCACCCCCCGCGATGCAGATGAGAGGCAGTGCGCCCGTGACCTCTTCCGTTCCGCCCGTCCGGGCCCGACGCCGGACCGCTCTCGCCGCCCTGCTCTGTGCGGGGCTGGCAGCAGCCCTCACGGGGTGCGGCGGCGAGGATCCGGACCAGGGGACCAACGGCGTCGGCAAGCTGGACGCCACGGAGATCGAGAAGAAGGCACAGGGCGCGGCGGACGCCGCCGACGCGGTGCGCCTCGCCGGGACCCTGGTCAGCAAGGGCGGCACGTACAAGCTCAACATGCAGCTCAAGGAGAAGGGCGGCACCGGCTCCGTGGTCTCGAAGGACAGCACCTTCGAGCTGCTGCGGATCGGCGACGAGCTCTATCTGAAGGCGGACTCCGGGTTCTGGAGCCACGAGGAGAAGCCCGGCGCCGACAGCGAGGCGGGCGGCGCGGCCGCGGACAAGCTCCAGAACAAGTACGTGAAGGTGCCCCAGGACGACCCCACGTACAAGCAGCTGCGCGGCTTCACGGACAAGAAGACCCTGCTCGACGGGATGCTCACGCTGCACGGCACCCTCAACAAGGGGGACCGGCAGAAGGTCGGCGCGACCCGGACCGTCCAGATCATGGGCGGCAAGGGCGAGGGCGGCCTGCTCGACGTCTCGCTGGAGGGCAAGGCGTATCCGCTGCGTTTCGCGCGCGGTGGCGGCGGGGGGATCGTCACCCTGTCGGACTGGGGCAAGGACTTCCCCCTGGAGGCCCCGGCGCAGGTGGACACGGTCGACTACGGGAAACAGCTGCCCAGAACGGCGTCCTGAAGGCGTCCTGAAGGCGGGCCGCGCCGCCCCCGTCAGCCCTTGCGCCCCTGCTTCAGCAGGCGCGGCAGCCCCGCAGGCACCGGCCGTCGCGTGGTCGCGGACGTCGGCAGGGGCGCCGCGGCCAGGGAGCCGTCCGGCAGCTCCGTACGGAACTCGCCGGGCGTCAGCCGCAGCACCCGGCACTCGCGCGCCCAGCGCTCCGTCATCAGCTCGGCGTCCGGTGCGTTCAGCCGCTTGCCCTTGAGCTCGGCGACCGCGGCCTCCCACTGTTCGGAGTGCGGCGCGAGTTCCGTCACGGTGGCCGTCCAGGCGACCAGCCGGCCGCCCTTGTCCTTGCTGCGTACGGTCACCTCGGCGGCGGACCCGTCGGTGAGCCCGGCCGGGAGCGGCTGCTCGCCGGGGCCGTCCCCGACCAGATACGCCGCGCCCTCGTGCCATACGTGCCACAGCGCCCGCGCGGGACCGGTGCCCCGCACCCAGATGAGGCCGGACTTCTTGGTGGCCTCCTCGACGAGGGCCCGGCCCAGTGGCACGTCAGCGGCAGCAGCAGTCATGACCGAACTCTATGGGACCGGGCGGAGACGGTGTCAGAGCCAGCCGTTGCGCTTGAGCGTGCGGTGGATGGAGAAGCAGACCACCCCGATGACGCCCAGCACCATCGGGTAGCCGTACGTCCAGCGGAGCTCGGGCATGTGCTTGAAGTTCATGCCGTAGACGCCGCAGATCATCGTCGGTACGGCGATGATGGCCGCCCAGGACGTGATCTTGCGCATGTCCTCGTTCTGCGCGACGGTCGCCTGCGCCAGGCTGGCCTGGAGGATCGAGTTCAGCAGTTCGTCGAAGCCGATGACTTCCTCGTGCACCCGCGCCAGGTGGTCGGCGACGTCACGGAAGTACTTCTGGATGTCCGGGTCGATCAGCCGCATGGGCCGCTCGCTCAGCAGCTGCATCGGCCGCAGCAGCGGCGACACCGCCCGCTTGAACTCCAGGACCTCACGCTTGAGCTGGTAGATCCGGCCGGCGTCCGAACCGCGCGGGCTGCCCTTGGCCGGGGTGGAGAAGACCTCGATCTCCACCTCGTCGATGTCGTCCTGGACGGCGCCGGCCACCGCGATGTAGCCGTCGACGACATGGTCGGCGATGGAGTGCAGGACCGCGGACGGCCCCTTGGCGAGCAGTTCGGGGTCGTCCTGCAGCCGGTGCCGCAGCGCGCGCAGCGAGCCGTGGCCGCCGTGCCGCACGGTGATGACGAAGTCCCGGCCGGTGAAGCACATCACCTCGCCGGTCTCGACCACCTCGCTGGTGGCGGTGAGCTCGGTGTGCTCGACGTAGTGGATGGTCTTGAAGACGGTGAACAGCGTGTCGTCGTACCGCTCCAGCTTCGGGCGCTGGTGGGCGTGGACGGCGTCCTCGACGGCGAGCGGGTGCAGCCCGAACTCCCGGGCGATACCGGCGAATTCCTCCTCGGTCGGCTCGTGCAGGCCGATCCAGGCGAAGCCGCCCTCCTCCCGCACCTGGAGCATCGCCTCGTGCGGCGTGCGGCAGGTGCCGCTCTCCAGGCGCCGTCCGTCGCGGTAGACCGCGCAGTCGACGACCGCGCTGGAGGCGGAGGGGTCACGGGTGGCGTCGTAACTGCTGTGCAGGGCGTTGCTCTTGCGCAGGGACGGGCGCACGGCGGCGCGCAGGTCGCGGATCATCGACATGGCTGGCTCCTTCACGGAGGGCCGTCGTCGGGCACGTGGAACAGCCCGGAATGGGGACGTGTGCTCACGTCCGCAAAGCGGGCGGCACCGCGGCGGCACGATGACGGCGTTCGCTACAGACAGGCAAAAAAGGAGTGCTCTTCCGTCGTGCGCAATGCCATGGGCCTTGACCGAGAAGGCTTCAGATCACCAAGAAAGGTGGAGTGCGGAAGAGCGGTTGGTACTGCACGGTCGACTTCGATCCATTGCAGCCCCACCTCCTCCAGCCGGTCCCCCTTGAGGGATGACGTGTCGTCGGGGCTGAGAGCGACGCTTCTGCGTGCTGCCCCGACCAGCGGCCAAGACTATCAGCCGACTGACGGCCAATCTCTTACTTTGCCCGTTCCATACGCGTCCTATGCTCGCGGGATGGGAGAAATTCTTGCTCTGGTCGAGGCCCGGCTGCTTACGGCCCTCGGTGAACCGGACGCGCGGGCCGCAGTGACGTTTCTCGGCACGGACCGGATCGAGGTGCTGCGCTTCGTCGACGGCGATGTGGTGCGCTACGCCACGCTCGGTATGTCGGCACAGCCGATGGCCGACCCGACCGCGGCCCTCGTGGACCCGGTGAAGGGCCCGCGCGCCGAACTGGTCCTCTCCGTGCGCGCCGGACTCGCCGACACCGACAAGGTGCTGCGCCCGCTCGCCGTGCTCGCGGCCTCCCCGCAGGTCGAGGGAGTGATCGTGGCTCCCGGCGCCTCGCTGGAGGTCGGTGAACCGCTGTGGCCCGGGGCCCCGTTCAGCTCCGTACTGGTCGCCGAGCCGGGCGGTCTGGTGGAGGACCTGGAGATGGACGAGCCGATGGAGCCGGTGCGGTTCCTGCCGCTGCTGCCGATGACGCACAACGAGGCCGCGTGGAAGCGGGTCAGGGGCGCGCAGGAGCTCCAGGAGCGGTGGCTCTCGCACGGTACGGACCTGCGTGATCCGTTGCGTGGCTCCGTGGCGCTCGACTGAGACGTACGTCGGCCGGGCATACGGAAGCCCCGCCGCGCGGCCAGGAGGGGGAGCCGCGGGCGGGGCGGTGCGGGGCGGGCGGAGAGGTCAGTCGGCGAAGACCGTGACGCTGTCCTCGGTGGCGTGCTTCGGCTCCAGCTCCTCCGCCTCGTGGGTCAGCGCCGAACGCCGGATCCAGACGACGATCGCACCGGCCACGGCCGTGACCGCGGCGACCACGAACGGGATGTGGATGTCACTCCACTCCTCGATCTTCGGGGCGAGGTACGGGGCGGCGGCCGCGGCGAACCAGCGGACGAAGTTGTAACCCGCGCTCGCCACCGGGCGCGGCGCGTCCGAGACACCGAGCGCCAGCTCCGTGTAGACGGTGTTGTTCATGCCGATGAAGGCGCCGGAGACGATCGTGCAGACGACGGCGGTGGTGTGGTCGCCGTATCCCAGGACCAGCAGGTCGACGGCGAGCAGCACCAGCGAGGCGCCGAGCACCTTCAGCGAGCCGAAGCGCTCCTGCAGCCGCGGGGCGACGAGCACCGAGAAGACCGCGAGCAGCAGACCCCAGGCGAAGAACACCGCGCCCGACCTGTACGGCGTCATGTTCAGCACGAACGGGGTGAACGCCAGGATCGTGAAGAACGAGTAGTTGTAGAAGAACGCCGAGGTCGCGACCGAGGCCAGACCGCCGTGGCCGAGCGCCTTGATCGGGTCGAGCAGCGAGGTCTTCCGGGCGGGCCTGGGCTGTTCCTTCAGGAACGCCGTGATGCAGATGAAGCCGATGGCCATCAGCGCGGCCGTGCCGAAGAACGGGTAGCGCCAGCTGGCGTCACCGAGCAGGGCGCCGACCAGCGGCCCGCAGGCCATGCCGAGGCCGAGTGCCGACTCGTAGAGCAGGATCGCCGCGGAGCTGCCGCCGGCCGCCGCACCGACGATCACGGCCAGCGCGGTCGACACGAAGAGCGCGTTGCCCAGCCCCCAGCCGGCCCGGAAGCCGACGAGTTCGCCGACGGACGACGAGGTGCCGGAGAGCGCGGCGAAGACGACGACGAGCGCGAGGCCGGCCAGGAGCGTCTTGCGGCCGCCGATCCGGCTGGACACGAAGCCGGTGACGAGCATCGCCACGGCGGTGATCAGGAAGTACGAGGTGAAGAGCAGGGACACCTGGCTCGGCGTCGCCTCCAGGCCCTTGGCGATGGACGGCAGAATCGGGTCCACCAGGCCGATTCCCATGAACGCGACGACGGAGGCGCCCGCCGTGGCCCAGACGGCCTTCGGCTGGCGCAGGATGCTGCCGGCGCCCTGATCGAACGGATCCTCTCCCTGCATGGGTCTTCTCGCTCTCCACTAGATCGTTGCGGTATACACAGAATAAGTTAGAGAATCTAATGAGTGCAAGTTACATCTAATTCCGCAGGTGGTGGCCCCGCTGCGGACGGGTGATCTTCCTTGACGCGGCGACGGTCCTGGAGGACCGTTGGTCGCTATGAGGGGCGAACCCAGTTGCCCGAAGTGCGGAGGCCGGGTCAGAGCGCCCGGTCTGTTCGCCGACACCTGGCAGTGCGCCGTGCACGGCAGCGTGCAACCGCTGCAGCCGGTGGTTCCGCCCGGCGTCGAAGCGCTGGGGGTGGTGGTGCGCCGCTCCCAGGTCCCGGTGTGGATGCCCTGGCCGTTGCCGGTCGGCTGGCTGTTCACCGGAGTGGCGAGCGCGGGTGACGACCGCAGCGGTGGCCGGGCCAGCGCCGTCGCCTGCTCCGGCCCCGGCCCCGTCGGCGGTATCGGCGAACTGCTGCTCGTCACCGAGGAGCTCGGTGTCGGGCTCGGCGCGCGCTACGCCGGGATCGACGGCCCCGACCCCGGCCCCTACCTGGACGTCGAGGGCCCGCCGGACGTCAAGATGCTCGCCGCCGGACGCCCCACCCCGCTGTGGCACGTCAAGGGAGCCCCCGCGGACCGGGCGGTCTTCGCGGGCGAGGCGCGCGGGCTCTGGCTCTGGGCGATCGTCTGGCCCGAGCAGTCCGGGCTCCTGATGTACGACGAGCTGGTGCTCGCCGATCTGCGCGAGGCCGGCGGAGAGATGGACCTCGTACCGTGCGGGGCGCTCACACCACGACTGCTCGGCTGAGCCCCGGGGCCTCCGTGCCCGGCCGGACGCCGTTCGAATGCCAGTTATCCTGAGACGTCCCCTTGGTCCGGCCCCGAGCACTGGAGTACGCGTCGTGCGCATCGACCTGCACACCCACTCCACCGCGTCGGACGGCACGGACACCCCCGCGGAGCTGGTGCTCAACGCCGCCGCCGCGGGCCTGGACGTCGTCGCGCTCACCGACCACGACACCGTGCGCGGCCACGCCGGGGCGATCGCCGCCCTTCCCGAGGGGCTCACCCTCGTCACCGGCGCCGAGCTCTCCTGCCGGATCGACGGCGTGGGCCTGCACATGCTGGCGTACCTCTTCGATCCCGACGAGCCCGAGCTGGCCCGAGAACGTGAACTCGTACGGGACGACCGGGTGCCGCGCGCCCGGACGATGGTGGGCAAGCTCCAGGACCTCGGCGTGCCCGTCGAGTGGGAGCAGGTCGCGAGGATCGCCGGGGACGGATCGGTCGGCAGGCCGCACATCGCCACCGCGCTCGTCGAGCTCGGCGTCGTCGAGACCGTCTCCGACGCCTTCACGCCCGAATGGCTCGCGGACGGCGGACGCGCCTACGCCGAGAAGCACGAACTCGACCCCTTCGAGGCGATCCGGCTGGTCAAGGCCGCCGGTGGCGTCACCGTCTTCGCCCACCCGGCCGCCGTCAAGCGCGGCGAGGTGGTGCCCGAGTCCTCGATGGCGCGGCTCGCCGCCGCCGGCCTCGACGGCATCGAGGTCGACCACATGGACCACGACGAGCCGACCAGGGCCAGGCTGCGCGGGCTCGCCCGCGACCTGGGGCTGCTGACGACCGGGTCCAGCGACTACCACGGCAGCCGCAAGACCGTCGGGCTCGGCGAGTACACCACCGACCCCGAGATCTACGGCGAGATCACCCGGCGCGCCACGGGAGCCTTCCCGGTGCCGGGAGCCGGCGGGCCCCGCCCCGCGTAACGACGCACGAGCCGGGGCCGGAGCACGGACCCCGTACACGTACCGCCGTCCGTTCCCACCTCAGCTGTTCCCACTCTCGCGCACCCGGCCGCCAGGCCGCCGTCATGGCTTCGGGGTGCGCTCCTTCAGGCCGTTTCTCTCTTCTCGCAAGGCTCACTGTGTTCGACGTCGCTGTCTTCGGATCCCTTTTTCTCACGCTTTTTGTGATTATGGATCCCCCTGGGATCACCCCGATCTTCCTCGCACTCACCGCGGGCCGCCCCGCCAAGATGCAGCGCAGGATGGCGCTCCAGGCGGTCGCCGTCGCCTTCGGTGTGATCGCCGTCTTCGGTCTGCTCGGGCAGCAGATCCTCGACTACCTGCATGTCTCCGTACCCGCCCTGATGATCGCGGGCGGGCTGCTCCTGCTGCTGATCGCGCTCGATCTGCTGACCGGCAAGACCGACGAGCCGACGCAGACCAAGGACGTCAACGTGGCGCTCGTGCCGCTGGGCATGCCGCTGCTCGCCGGGCCCGGTGCGATCGTCTCGGTGATTCTGGCGGTGCAGCACGCCGACAGTGTGGGCAGCCAGATCTCGGTCTGGTCGGCGATCGTCGCCATGCACATCGTGCTCTGGCTGACCATGCGCTACTCGCTGCTGATCATCCGGCTCATCAAGGACGGCGGCGTCGTGCTGGTGACCAGGCTCGCCGGAATGATGCTGTCCGCCATCGCCGTGCAGCAGATCATCAACGGCGTCACCCAGGTCATCCAGAACTCCTGAGGCGCCCGCCGGCACCACAGCGCCCCCGCACGGACCTTCCGTGCGGGGGCGCTTCGTCTTTGTGCGTCGTCGTGCGTTACGAAGCCGAGGTTTCGGCCGGGCGGATATAGATGCGCTGGCCCATGGCTGCGGCCTGCTGCACGATCCGGTTGACGGAGGCGGCGTCCACGACGGTGCTGTCCACGGCGGTACCGTCGACATCGTCGAGTCGCATGATCTCGAAGCGCATAAGGCTTCCCTTCGTCTGATCCTCCTGCTGGAGAACTACTGGGAGGACGGATGACCCGTCCGCAAGGATGAGAGCACCGGACATCGCTGTCCTGCGCTCCACGAGAGGTATAACGGCTTGCTTCAGGCAAACATTCCCTACGCTAAGGAAATTTTTTGGATGTCTAAGTATCAGCAGGTCACCGAGCATCCGCGGGCGACGAGGTCCACGACGAGGCCCGAATGAACGAGGCAGAGATCCGCGAGCGCCTGGACCGCACCAACGAGCTGCTCCAGCGCGTGCTCGCCGAGGTGTCGAAGACCCCCTCGACCCACGCGATCTTCGTGGACGCGGGCTATGTGTACGCGGCGGCCGGACTGCTGGTCACCGGCACCGAGGACCGCCGTTCCTTCGACCTCGACGCGGAAGGACTGATCGAGGCCTTCATCGACAAGGCCCGGACGATCTTCGCGGACAGCAGGCTGCTGCGCGTGTACTGGTACGACGGAGCCCGGCGGCGCATCCACACCGTCGAGCAGCAGTCCATCGCCGAACTCCCCGACGTCAAGGTCAGACTCGGCAACCTCAACGCCAACAACCAGCAGAAGGGCGTCGATTCACTGATCCGCACCGACCTCGAATCGCTCGCCCGGCACCGTGCCATCAGCGATGCGGCACTGGTCGGCGGCGACGAGGACCTGGTCTCCGCGGTGGAGGCGGCGCAGGGGTACGGGGCCCGGGTGCACCTGTGGGGCATCGAGGCGGGGGAGGGGCGCAACCAGGCCGAGCCGCTGCTCTGGGAGGTCGACAGCCAGCGCACCTTCGACCTGGACTTCTGCCGCCCGTACGTCACCAGACGCCCCGTCACCACCTACGAGGACGACACCCCCGCGCCCGCGCGCGAGGACGTCCGCTTCGTCGGCGCGCAGATCGCCGCCGCCTGGCTGGCCGCCCGGGGGCGCGAGTCCCTCGCCGATCTGCTGCCCGGACACCCGTACCTGCCGGGCTCCGTCGACCAGGACCTGCTGGTCGAGGCCGAACGGCTGCTCCAGCACTCGCTGCGCGGCCACGCGCATCTGCGGCGGGCACTGCGCGACGGCTTCTGGCAGCACCTTCAGTCGCAGTACTGAACCCTCGCGGCACCGAGCTCGCTCGGGGCCCGCCGCCTACAGGCTGTCCCAGAACGCGGCGAGCGCGGCCGCCGTCTGCTCCGGGCGGTCCGTGTTGGGGGAGTGCTCGGCGCCCGTGATCCGGGTGCGGTGCGCGTCGAGCCGCTGCGCCATCTCGTCGAGCAGCGGCACCGGCCAGGTGTCGTCGCGCTCGCCGGAGAGCACATGGACCGGCAGCGGCAGGGCGGCGAGTTCGGCCACCCGGTCCGGCTCGGTCACCAGCTGGCGGCCGGTGGCGATCAGCTGGGCGGGCCGGTGGCGCAGCCAGCGCTGGCGCAGGGCCTCGCCGTCCGTCGCCGTGTCCTCCGGCGGGTCGAGGGCACGCATCGCCTCCCACACCTCGGCCATGCTCAGCGTCGCGAGCGCGTCGCCGAGCACCTTCACCTTGAGCTGCTGGGCCTCGACGACCTCGGCGGGTCCTGACGACATGAGCGTCAGCGAACGGAACGGCGAGGCGTCGAGCAGTACGGCGGCGCGGGCGATCTGCCCGCCGAGCGAGTGCCCCAGAAGATGCACGGTGCCTTCGCCGCCGGCGCCGAGGGCGGCGGCCTGAGCGAGCACATCCAGGGCCAACTCGCCCTGTGCGTAGGTCTCCTGACGGTCCGTCCCATCGGTCTCGTACTGTCCGCGGCCGTCCACGGCGACGATCCGGTACCCGGCGGCCGAGAGCGGTTCGAGGAGCGCCAGGAAGTCCTCCTTGCTGCCCATGTATCCGGGCAGCAGGAGGGCGGTACCGCGCGTGGCACCGGGCGGCGAGGCGTCCAGCACGGCGAAGTCGCCGCGCGACGTGCGCAGCTGGTGGGCGTGGGCGCAGGGGGGCGGGGTGAAGGTGTGCGGCCGGCTCATGGCACGAGGTTATGCCGTGGAACGGCGGGCGGGCAGACAGAGAGGGCCAGAACGCCGGACGGGCCCGAGGGTGTCCTCGGGCCCGTCCGGCGGATCAAGCTTCTGAGCGGTGGCCGCTCAGCCCTCGCTCTTCGCGGCGGTCGCGCGCGGCGCCCGACGCCTGCGCGGCTTCGCCTCGCCCTCGGCGGCCGGGGCCTCGGCCACGACCTCCGTCTTCGGCTTGGCGGCCGCACGGGTGCGGCGGCGCGGCTTGGTCTCCGGGGTGGGCTCGGAGATCGGCGCGATCTGGAAGTCGACCTCGTCCTCGGCCGGCTTGACGACGCGGGGGCGGCGGCGCGGCTTGGTCACCGTCTTCGTCTCGGCCACCGGCTCGGCGATGGGCGCGATCTGGAAGTCGACCTCGTCCACGACCGGCTTGACCACACGGGCACGGCGGCGGCGCGGCTTGGTCTCGGTCGCCGGAGCGTCCTCGGCCGGGGCCTTGGCGGCCTTCGGCTCCACCTCGACCTCGACCACGGCCTCCACCGTGCTCATCACGGCCTCGGCCGCGGCCTCCGGGGCGCCGACCCGGGCACGGCGACGGCGACGCGGCGTACGCGGCTCCGACGGGGCGTCGGTGGCCTCGGGGGCCGGGGCCGGCACCGCGGCGGTGGTGGCGGGCGCCTCCTGGACGGCGGAGCCGCCCCGGGTGCGACGGCGTTGGCGCGGCGTACGCGGCGCACGCTCCTCGCGGACGGCGGGCGCCGAAGCCGCGGCGGACTTGCGGCCGCGGCCGCCCGTCTCGCCGAGGTCCTCGATCTCCTCGGCCCGCAGACCCGCACGGGTCCGCTCGGCACGCGGCAGGACACCCTTGGTGCCGGCCGGGATGTCGAGCTCCTCGAAGAGGTGCGGCGAGGTGGAGTAGGTCTCGACCGGGTCGTTGAACTTCAGGTCGAGCGCCTTGTTGATCAGCTGCCAGCGCGGGATGTCGTCCCAGTCGACCAGCGTGATCGCGATGCCCTTGGCGCCCGCGCGGCCGGTCCGGCCGATGCGGTGGAGGTACGTCTTCTCGTCCTCCGGCGACTGATAGTTGATGACGTGGGTCACGCCCTCGACATCGATACCGCGGGCCGCGACGTCGGTGCAGACGAGCACGTCCACCTTGCCGTTGCGGAACGCGCGCAGCGCCTGCTCGCGGGCGCCCTGGCCGAGGTCGCCATGGACCGCGCCGGACGCGAAGCCGCGCTTCTCCAGCTGCTCGGCGATGTCGGCCGCCGTGCGCTTCGTGCGGCAGAAGATCATCGCGAGTCCGCGGCCGTTGGCCTGCAGGATGCGGGAGACCATCTCCGGCTTGTCCATCGAGTGGGCCCGGAAGACATGCTGCGAGATGTTCGCGACGGTCGCGCCCTCACCGTCGGGCGAGGTGGCGCGGATGTGCGTCGGCTGCGACATGTAGCGGCGCGCGAGACCGATGACGGCGCCCGGCATGGTCGCCGAGAACAGCATGGTCTGCCGCTTCGGCGGCAGCATCGTGATGATCTTCTCGACATCGGGCAGGAAGCCCAGGTCGAGCATCTCGTCGGCCTCGTCGAGCACCAGGGCGCGGACGTGCGAGAGGTCGAGCTTGCGCTGTCCCGCCAGGTCGAGCAGTCGGCCCGGGGTGCCGACGATCACATCGACGCCCTTCTTCAGGGCCTCGACCTGCGGCTCGTACGCACGGCCGCCGTAGATCGCGAGAACGCGGACGTTGCGCACCTTGCCGGCGGTCAGCAGGTCGTTGGTCACCTGCTGGCAGAGCTCACGGGTGGGGACGACGACGAGCGCCTGCGGCGCCTCGGTCAGCTCCTCGGGGGCGGCCCGGCCGGCCTCGACGTCCGCGGGGACGGTGACGCGCTCCAGCAGCGGCAGACCGAAACCGAGGGTCTTGCCGGTGCCGGTCTTGGCCTGGCCGATGACATCGGAGCCGGAGAGCGCGACGGGGAGCGTCATCTCCTGGATGGGGAACGGGGACACGATGCCGACGGCCTCAAGGGCCTCGGCCGTCTCGGGAAGAATCCCGAGGTCACGAAACGTAGTCAGGGTGCTGCCTCTTCTGTGAGACGCGGTCCGAGGCGAACGCTGGGGGTCGTACCGTGCCGGGGTTGGTCATCCGGCCGTGGATGGGCCGGGTGGCGCGGGACCACTGCCGTCGCTCGAGCGCTCGTGCCGCTGAGGGGGCCCCTCATCTGCGGTCGTACGTGTCGTACGCCCCGCGTGGAGGGCTGTCGGGTCGGAGCCGATCGGGCCACCGACCGGGCATCCTCATTCGTTTTCACCATTTTCACGCCGCTGATACATCCAAAATACTCAGTAGGCGCAATACCACTGTACCCCGGATTCGCGCATGTGTGTTGGGCGAATTCATCGGAACGGTGTGATGTCACTGGCTGACCAGGCCCTTCCGTCCCCCGCCGGGCGGGCTATTCTGCGCTTCATGGAGACGCCTGACAACGCCACTGAAACCCCTGAACCCACCGGAATCGCCGCCCAGGACTGGGCCACCGCGTCGGTGGAGCCGCAGTACCGGGCAGCGGTCGTGGACCTGCTGGGAGCACTCGCCTACGGGGAGCTGGCAGCCTTCGAGCGACTCGCCGAGGACGCCAAACTCGCGCCGACGCTGGCCGACAAGGCGGAGCTGGCAAAGATGGCCTCCGCCGAATTCCATCACTTCGAGCGGCTCACCGACCGGCTGACCGCGATCGAGGTCGAGCCGACCGGCGCGATGGAGCCGTTCGCCAAGGCGCTCGACGACTTCCACCGCCAGACCGCGCCGTCGGACTGGCTGGAGGGTCTGGTCAAGGCGTACGTCGGCGATTCGATCGCCAGTGACTTCTACCGGGAGGTCGCGGTCCGGCTCGACTCGGACACCCGCTCCCTCGTCCTCGCCGTGCTCGACGACACCGGGCACGGGAACTTCGCCGTCGAGAAGGTGCGTGCCGCGATCGAGGCGGACCCGCGCGTCGGCGGCCGGCTCGCGCTGTGGGCGCGCCGGCTGATGGGCGAGGCGCTCTCCCAGGCGCAGCGGGTGGTGGCCGACCGCGACGCGCTGTCGACGATGCTCGTCGGCGGTGTGGCGGACGGCTTCGACCTGGCGGAGGTCGGGCGGATGTTCTCGCGGATCACCGAGGCGCACACCAAGCGGATGGCGGCGCTGGGACTGGCCGCGTAGCAGGCTCACCGGGGCCGGCCGCCGGGCCGGCCTCAGGCCGCCGCTGATCGGCTCAGGCGGCCGCTCCGCGGGCGGACCAGCAGCGAGAGCGTCACGGCCCCGATCAGCGCCGCGCCGATCAGCGTGGCCACGACATGGCCCGGACTCAGCACCGAGTGCATGAGATACGCGCCGAACAGGGCTCCCAGGGCGCCGGTGGTGAAGACGGCACGGCGGGGCGGGAGCCGGTCCGGCAGGGAGCGGAGCGCCATCCAGGCGAGGGCGAGTCCGAGCACGACGGAGCCGAGTGGTTCCAGGATCACAGATGATCACCTCGCGAGTGGCGGGGCGGTTAGGGCCTGCCCTAAATCGGTCGTAAGCGGTACTACCCGCGGGTTGCGGAACGCAACCCTCCTCGGCACGGGGTTCGCACCGGAATCACTGCGTACCGGAACGGGCAGCGGCCCGGTGGGAATCCCACCGGGCCGCTGCCACGGTCACTGCTCGGAGCGTGCTGCCTACAGCGCGCCGAAGCCCACGCGACGCGTGCTGGGCTCGCCGATCTCCACGTAAGCGATCCGGTCGGCCGGCACCAGGACCTTGCGGCCCTTCTCGTCCGTGAGGCTGAGCAGCTGCGCCTTACCGGTGAGAGCCTCGGCGACCGCGCTCTCGACCTCTTCGGCGGAAAGTCCGCTCTCCAGAACGATCTCCCGGGGCGTGTGCTGCACCCCGATCTTGACCTCCACGGCTATGTCCCTCCGACGGTCAGTCCCTGCGCGGTGAGCCGCGCCGTACGCAGCACACATTAGCCCGCTGAGGCGAGCCGCCAGTGGTCGGCGGGCAACGCCCGCAGCGAACACGGACGGCGGCGGCTCCGGGCGGCCCGCGTCAGTGCTGATCGATGCCGTGCAGCGGGAAGCCCGCGATGCCCCGCCAGGCCAGCGAGGTCAGCAGCTGGACCGCAGTGTCACGCGGAATGGCGGACCGGCTGGAGAGCCAGTACCGGGCGACCACCTGGGAGACACCGCCCAGGCCGACCGCGAGCAGCATGGACTCGTCCTTGGACAGTCCCGTGTCACCGGCGATGACGTCGGAGATCGCCTCCGCGCACTGCAACGACACCCGGTCGACGCGCTCGCGCACCGCGGGCTCGTTGGTCAGGTCGGACTCGAAGACCAGCCGGAAGGCACCGCCCTCGTCCTCGACGTACGCGAAGTACGCGTCCATCGTCGCGGCGACCCGGAGCTTGTTGTCGGTGGTCGACGCCAGGGCCGTACGGACCGCCTGGAGCAGCGACTCGCAGTGCTGGTCGAGAAGGGCCAGATAGAGCTCCAGCTTGCCGGGGAAGTGCTGGTAGAGCACCGGCTTGCTCACCCCGGCCCGCTCGGCGATGTCGTCCATCGCGGCGGAGTGGTAGCCCTGTGCCACAAAGACTTCCTGCGCGGCGCCAAGCAACTGATTGCGTCGGGCGCGGCGAGGCAGGCGAGTGCCCCGCGGGCGCGCCGCCTCGGTCTGCTCGATGGCTGTCACGCCGCCTCCCAAATTTGTGATCGGACACAGCCTTTCCGTGCACGCTGCGCCGTACAGCCATCGTACTTTTGGGTAACCCGGGTGTGCGCGGCGCGGACGCAGAATTTCATGGACCGGACGGCTGCGGTAGCCACAGATTCCCCGGCCACCGGGACAAAGCAGTTTGTATCAGCGGTAATCGTCCTCATCCTGTGTCACGACGCGGGCCTGTTCCGCCGCATCGGCCTCGTCGGCGCTGTCCCGGTCGATGTCCGTGAGCGGTTCGTCGTGCCGCTGCTGGAGATCCGCCCGCTGCTCGGCGGCGTCCGCCCGGGGCGTCTCCTGGTCCGGTTCGTCCGGCTGGATGTCCTCGAAGGTCTCCGGGTCGCTGGGGTCGACCGTCATGGTGACTCCCTTCCTTGCTTCGAGCGTAGGAGCTGCGC
Organism: Streptomyces sp. NBC_00984; assembly: GCF_045162475.1. Lineage (NCBI taxonomy): Bacteria > Bacillati > Actinomycetota > Actinomycetes > Kitasatosporales > Streptomycetaceae > Streptomyces > Streptomyces sp. NBC_00984. The sequence goes on along the minus strand of NZ_CP108734.1, from coordinate 3,172,778 downwards.
CCGCGGGCCGCTACGCGGTCTGTGACGGCGAACACATGAATCGGGGTGTGATCGTCTCGTAACATTGCCGCATGTCTTCGACCGAACTGCCGGGAGTCCGTGCCGTCGCCGCCGCGGTGTCCCCGGCAGTGAGTGCCGTCGGGGTCGCGGAGGGGGAGCGGCTGCGCTCCGTCGCGCTGCCGGGGCTGACGCTGACCGTCCGGTCCCGGCCGCCCGGCCGGACCGGGCTGCCGCCCGCGCTCTACGTGCACGGGCTCGGCGGCTCCTCGCAGAACTGGTCGGCACTGATGCCGCTGCTCCAGGACGTGGTGGACGGCGAGGCGGTCGATCTGCCCGGCTTCGGTGACTCGCCGCCGCCGGACGACGGGAACTACTCGGTCACCGGGCATGCCCGCGCCGTGATCCGGTTTCTCGACGCCGAGGAGCGCGGGCCGGTACACCTGTTCGGCAATTCGCTCGGCGGTGCCGTGGCCACCCGGGTCGCCGCGGTCCGTCCCGACCTGGTGCGCACCCTCACCCTCATCTCGCCCGCGCTCCCCGAGATCCGGGTGCAGCGGTCCGCCGTACCGACGGGTCTGCTCGCGGTGCCCGGTGTGGCCGGCCTGTTCGCCCGGATGACCAGGGACTGGTCCGCGGAGGAGCGCACCCGCGGGGTGATGGCGCTCTGTTACGGCGATCCGCGGCGCGTCTCCGAGTCGGGCTTCCACGCAGCGGTGGCCGAAATGGAGCGCCGGATGGGACTGCCTTACTTCTGGGACGCGATGGCGCGCTCGGCACGTGGCATTGTCGACGCGTACACGCTCGGCGGGCAGCACGGACTGTGGCGCCAGGCCGAGCGGGTGCTCGCACCGACCCAGCTCGTGTACGGCGGACGGGACCAGCTCGTCTCGTACCGGATGGCGCGCAAGGCGTCCGCGGCCTTCCGTGATTCACGGCTGCTGACACTGCCCGACGCGGGGCACGTGGCGATGATGGAGTACCCGGAGGCGGTCGCCCAGGTCTTCCGGGAACTGCTCGACGAACGCGGCGGGAGCTGATCCGGGGCGTGGGACGACATAGCCGAAAGGGCCCCAAACCCTCGGGGCCCGACATCGAGGCCGCCACCGCGGACGCGGGCGCCGATCGTGAGGCCGTCCGGCCGGTCCCCGGCACCGGGCGGCGCCGGAGGTCGGCGGAGGCGCCGGCCGGCTCCGACGGGCACACCCCGTTCCAGCAGAGCGGACACGTCCGCGGCGGCCACCCCGAACAGCGCGAACCCGGCGGCGGCTGGGGGACCGGTCCCCAGCAGCTTCACCGGGGCGACGACCACCGGCCCGGAGCGCGGCCGGCGGCCCAGCAGCAGGTGGCGACCGGGCGGCAGCAGCCGAGCGGCACCCGGCCGCTGATACCGGGACCGCGGCGCGAGTTCGTCGAGGCATTCGACGCGGCGCCCGCGCCGCCCGCACCGCGCGGGCCTTCCGTTCCGCCGGCCCGCCCCGCCGATCCGGCCGCCCCGGCCGACGAGCGGGACGAGCAGCCGCCCGGCGGCGGCGGCACCGACGGCCCGGCGCCGGCCAAGGACGGCAAGGGCGCCAAGGGCCGCACCTTCACCGGGATCGCGGCCGCGGCGGTGACCACGGTCCTCGCGGTGGTGGTGGCCGGGCAGGTCGCCCAGGACAACGGCGGCGGGACCACCGCCGCGCAGCCCTCGGGCGTCGACCGGAGTGGCCCCGACGGCGCCTCCCGCTCGGACGACCGGCCGACCCCGGAGCCGGTGCGGGCCAAGCCGCTCTCGTACGCCCAGAAGATGGCCAAGGCCTATCCGCTCGCCCCGGAACTGAAGGCGTCCGGAAAGTTCGAGGCGGTTCCGGGGACGGCGAAGGCCCCGGGCCGGGGGCACAGGTACCGCTACCGGATCGACGTGGAGCAGGGCCTCGGCCTCGATGCCGCGCTCTTCGCCAGGGCCGTCCAGGAGACGCTCAACGACGACCGCAGCTGGGCGCACGACGGGGCGATGACGTTCGAGCGGGTCTCCACCGACGACCCCGATTTCGTGATCACCCTGGCCAGCCCGGGGACCACCGGCGAATGGTGCATGAAGTCCGGGCTGGACACGACGGAGGACAACGTCTCGTGCGACTCCGCGGCGACCGAGCGCGTGATGATCAATGCCTACCGCTGGGCACAGGGGTCGTCGACCTTCGGTCCGGACAAACTCTTCGCCTACCGCCAGATGCTGATCAACCATGAGGTCGGTCACCGGCTGGGTCACAACCATGTGAGTTGCGGCACGCGCGGAGCCCTCGCTCCGGTGATGCAGCAGCAGACCAAGTCCCTGAACATCGACGGGATCAAGTGCCGGCCCAACGCCTGGGTGTATCCGCCCAGTTGATCCGGGAGAGGGCGGGCCCGCGGGTGTGACGGGCCGCCTCCCGGGTGCGCCGCGCCTCGTAGCCGTACGCGGAACCGGCGTACGCATGCCCGCAGGCTGTCCGTATCGTGAGATTACTGTCTCAATTCGCGTTGACATCCCCTGGGCGGTGATCCATATTTCTCGACATGTCACACGGCCCCGTCCTCCCCGATCGCGCAGTCATAGAGCTGGCGCTCATCGGTGTGACCGGGCACAGTGTCGCCGACATCCACTGTTGCTGACGCCTGCCCGAGCGCGCGTCCGCCCGCGGTCCGAGCCCTGACGGGCCTGGGCCGCCACGCATGACTGCCGCGCCGGGCGCATTCCGCCCGCAGGCGCGGCAGTTCGGTGTTTCCGGTCAGCTTCTCCACCCGTCGACCGGCTGTGTGCACTCGCTCTCGTCGCTGCCTGCGCGGAACTCCTTCCGTCCCTTTCTCCAGGCAGTACACCCGAGAGGTCACCTTCCGATGCGTCAACCGTCCGTCATATCGCGCCGCGTGGCAGCGGCCACCGCAGTACTCGTCGTGGCCGCAGGTGCCGCGGCCTGCGGGCCCAAGGACAACAAGGGCGGCGACGGCAGCTCCGGCGCGGCGGGCAAGCCCGAGAAGGGCGGCACGCTCACCGTCCTCAACAGCAAGCCGCAGGAGGACTTCGACCCCGCGCGGCTCTACACCTCCGGCGGCGGCAACGTCCCGTCCCTGGTCTTCCGCACGCTCACCACCCGCAACCGGGAGGACGGCGCCGCCGGTGCGAAGGTCGTCCCCGACCTCGCGACCGACCTGGGCAGGCCCAGCAAGGACGCCACCGTGTGGACGTACACCCTCAAGGACGGCCTGAAGTACGAGGACGGCACCGCGATCACCAGTGCCGACATCAAGTACGGCATCGAGCGCTCCTTCGCCGCCGAGCTCTCCGGCGGCGCGCCCTACCTGCGTGACTGGCTGATCGGCGGCGCCGACTACCAGGGCCCGTACAAGGACAAGAAGGGCCTCGACTCGATCGAGACGCCCGACGCGAAGACGATCGTCTTCCACCTCAACAAGCCGGAGGGCGAATTCCCCTTCCTGGCCACGCAGACCCAGACGACCCCGGTGCCCAAGGCCAAGGACAAGGGCACCAAGTACGAGGAGCACCCGATCTCCTCGGGCCCGTACAAGGTCGTCAAGAACGAGGGCGACGGCGAGCGCCTGATCCTGGAGCGCAACCCGCACTGGTCGGCGGCGACCGACGAGGAGCGCAAGGCCTACCCCGACCGGATCGACGTGCGCTCCGGGCTCGACTCCGCCGTCATCAACCAGCGCCTGTCCGCCTCGCAGGGCGCCGACGCCGCGGCCGTCACCACCGACACCAACCTGGGCCCGGCCGAGCTCGCCAAGGTCACCGGCGACAAGAAGCTGGCCGCCCGCGTCGGCACCGGCCACTTCGGCTACACCAACTACATCGCCTTCAACCCGAAGGTGAAGCCGTTCGACAACCCGAAGGTGCGCCAGGCGATCTCGTACGCCGTGGACCGCTCCTCCGTGGTCAACGCGGCCGGCGGCTCCTCGCTCGCCGAACCCGCCACCACCTTCCTGCCCGACCAGGCGGCCTTCGGCCACACGCCGTACGACCACTTCCCGGCCGGGAAGAACGGCAACGCGGCCAAGGCCAGGGAACTGCTGAAGGAGGCCGGCTACCCCAAGGGGCTGACCGTCACCCTCACGCACTCCAACGACAAGGACTTCGCCACCAGCCCGGAGATCGCCACCGCCCTCCAGGAGGCGCTGAAGAAGGCCGGAATCACCGTCAAGCTCCAGGGCCTGGAGAGCAACGACTACTCCGACACGGTCTACAGCCTGAAGAGCGAGCCCGGCTTCTTCCTCGGCGGCTGGGGCGCCGACTGGCCGTCCGGCGGTCCGTTCTTCGCGCCGATCTTCGACGGGCGCCAGATCGTCAGGTCCGGCTACAACTTCAACTCCGGCCAGCTGAACGACCCCGCGGTCAACAAGGAGATCGACGAGATCAACAAGCTGACCGACCTGAGCGCCGCCGCGAAGCGCTGGGGCGCGCTCGACAAGAAGGTCGGTGAGCAGGCGCTGACCGTGCCGCTGTTCCACCCGGTCTACAAGCGCCTGTACGGCGAGTCCGTCAAGAACGTCGTGATCAGCGACTGGACCGGTGTGCTCGACATCTCGCAGGTCGCGGTCAAGTAGCCATGGCAGACGCAATTCCGGCCGAGGAGGTGGGGGCCGTCGCGGTCCCCGCCTCCGGGGCCCATCCGTTCTGGCGGCGGCTGCGCGCCCGGCGCGCGGCCCTCGTGGCGGCCGCGATCGTCGCCCTGCTGGTCCTGGTCGCGCTCGCCGCACCGCTGCTCGCGGGCATCGAGGGCCAGGACCCCACCACGTACCACCCCGATCTCGTCGACTCCGCCACCGGCGGGGTGCCGGTCGGCTCCCTCGGCGGGATCAGCGCCGAGCACTGGCTCGGCGTCGAACCGCTCACCGGGCGCGACCTGTTCGCCCGCGTCGTGTACGGCGCCCGGGTCTCGCTCGGCGTCGCGCTCGCCGCCACCCTGCTCCAGGTGCTCATCGGGGTCGGCATCGGGCTCGCGGCCGGGCTCGGCAACCGCTTCGTCGACCAGGCGCTCAGCCGGGTCACCGACGTCGTGGTCGCGCTGCCCGTCATGGTGATCGCGCTCGGCGCGCTCGCCGTCGTACCCACGAGCTTCCCCCGCCCGGTCCTGATCGCCGTGATCATCGGCCTGGTCGGCTGGTCCGGAACCTCGAAGATCGTGCGCGCCCAGACGCTCTCGCTGAAATCGCGCGACCACGTCGCCGCCGCCCGGCTCAGCGGCTGGGGTTCCTGGCAGATCGCCAGGCGCGAACTGCTGCCCGCGCTGGCCGCCCCCGTCATCACCTACGCGGTGCTGCTCTTCCCGGCGAACATCGTCGTCGAGGCGGCCCTGTCCTTCCTCGGTGTGGGCATCAAGCCGCCCACACCGTCCTGGGGACAGATGCTCAGCGACGCCGACACCTGGTACCAGGCGGCGCCCACCTATCTGCTGATCCCCGCACTGCTGCTCTTCGTCACCGTGCTGGCGTTGACCGTCCTCGGCGAGGGCGTGCGCACCGCGCTCGATCCGCGCGCCGAGTCCCGGCTGCGGATCGGCACCGGACGGAAGAAGGAGGCCGACGCGTGAAGTGGTTCCTGCTCAGGCGCCTCGGCGGGGCACTCTTCGTGCTGCTCGCCCTCAGCGTCGTCGTCTACGCGGCCTTCTACGTCGCCCCCGGCAACGTCGCGCAGATCGCCTGCGGTCCGCGCTGCTCGCCCGCACAGGTGGCGCAGGTCAGCGAACAGCTGCACCTGGGCGACCCGTTGTACGTGCAGTACGCGCACTTCCTCCAGGGTCTCTTCGTCGGCCGCGACTACTCGACCGGGACCGGGGTGCTGCACTGCCAGGCGCCCTGCCTGGGGCTCTCGTACCAGAGCGACCAGCAGGTCACCGAGCTGATCCTGGCCAAGCTCCCGGCCACCGCCTCGCTCGCCGTCGGCGCCTTCGTGCTGTGGATGCTGCTCGGGGTCGGCACCGGACTGCTCTCGGTGTGGCGGCGCGGCCGGCCGACCGAGCGCGTCCTCACCTGGATCACCCTGGCCGGCATGGCCACCCCGGTCTTCGTCATCGGGCTGCTGCTGATCATCATCCTGGTCACGGCGCTCCAGATCCTGCCGTTCCCGGACTACGTACCGCTCACCGAGGACCCGGAACAGTGGGCCTGGAACCTGCTGCTGCCCTGGATCTCGCTGGCTCTGGTGTCCGCTGCGCCGTACGCCCGGATGACCCGGGCCTCGATGCTGGAGACCCTGGCCGAGGACCATGTGCGCACCTTCAGGGCGTACGGGGTCGGCGAACGGGCGCTCGTGGGGCGGCACGCGCTGCGCGGTGCGCTGGCGCCGGTGATCGCGCTCGGCGCACTGGACATCGGCTCGATGTTCGGCGGCGCCGTCCTCACCGAATCGCTCTTCGGGATTCCCGGGGTCGGCCGTGAACTCGTCGACGCCGTGAAGCACGTGGACCTTCCGGTGGTCGTCGGTCTGGTGCTCGTCACCGGATTCTTCGTCGTCCTCGCCAATGCCGTCGCGGACATTCTCCAGGCGATGGCCGACCGACGGGTGGTGCTGGCATGAGCCTGGTCGAAGTCTCCGATCTCTCGATCTCGTTCGGCGATGTGCGGGCGGTGGACGGGCTGTCGTTCTCGCTGGAGGCCGGCGGCGCGCTCGGCGTCGTCGGGGAGTCCGGCTCCGGCAAGAGCGCCTCGGCGTACGCCCTGCTCGGACTGCACCGGGGGACCGGTGCGAAGGTCGGCGGCTCGATCCGGGTCGCCGGGGTGGACGTGACCGCGGCGGACGACGCGGAACTGCGCGCCCTGCGGGGTGCGAAGGCCGCGATGGTCTTCCAGGACCCGCTGTCCTCGCTGGACCCGTACTACGCGGTGGGCGACCAGATCGCCGAGGTGTACCGGGTCCACCACCGGGCCTCCCGCCGGGCGGCGCGGGCACGGGCGGTGGAGGTGCTGGACCGGGTCGGGATCCCCGACGCGGTACGGCGGTCCCGGTCCCGGCCGCACGAGTTCTCCGGCGGGATGCGGCAGCGGGCACTGATCGCGATGGCCCTGGCCTGCGAGCCCCAGCTGCTCATCGCCGACGAGCCGACGACCGCCCTGGACGTCACCGTCCAGGCCCAGATCCTGGACCTGCTGCACGGTCTGCGCCGCGAGACGGGCATGGGGCTGCTGCTGGTCACGCACGACGTGGGCGTGGCGGCGGAGTCGGTCGACGAGGTGCTGGTCATGCAGTCGGGCCGGGCGGTGGAACGGGGGCCGGTGGGCGAGGTGCTCGTGGCGCCGCGCGAGCCGTACACGCGGGCGCTGCTGGCGGCGGTGCCGCGGGTGACGGAGGGACGGATCCCCTCGGGCGCGAAGCCGGCGGACGACGCGGGCGCGCCGCTCGTCGAGGCCGTCGACGTCCGGCAGGTGTTCGGCCGGGGGAAGACCGCCCTCGCCGCCGTCGACGGAGTCTCGCTCACCGTCCGGCGCGGCGAGACCCTCGGCATCGTCGGTGAGAGCGGCAGCGGCAAGACCACCCTGGGGCGGATGCTCGTCGGTCTGCTGGAGCCCACCTCGGGCCGGCTCACCCGCGAGGCCCGGGTGCAGATGGTCTTCCAGGACCCCGTCTCCTCGCTCAACCCGCGCCGCTCGATCGGCGAGTCGGTCGCCGACCCGCTGCGCGCCTCGGGGGAGCGCGACGAGGTGGTGATCAGGGCGCGGGTCCGGGATCTGCTGACCCGGGTCGGCCTCGCCCCGGAGAGCTACGACCGCTATCCGCACGAGTTCAGCGGCGGACAGCGCCAGCGCGTCGGCATCGCCCGCGCGCTGGCCGCCGAGCCGGAGCTGATCGTCTGCGACGAGGCCGTCTCCGCGCTCGACGTGACGACCCAGGCCCAGGTGACCGCCCTGCTGGCGGAACTGCAGCGGGAACTGGGGCTCGCCCTGGTCTTCATCGCGCACGACCTCGCCGTCGTACGGCAGGTCAGCGACCGGGTCGCCGTCATGCGGCAGGGCCGGATCGTCGAGGAGGGCGAGGTGGGCCAGGTGTACGAGAACCCCCGGGACCCGTACACCAAGCAGCTCCTGGCGGCCGTTCCCGCGCTCGATCCGGTGCTCGCGGCGGTGCGCCGCGCGGCCCGCAAGGAGCTAGCCACCGCCTGACCCTGTGTGACCGATCGCCCCCATAGCGCGACAGAACGCTACGGGGGCGGGAAAGTTACGACGGTTCACCCCTTTCGGTGGTGCGACGGACAACCGTCCGTCGCACCACCGACGTATCCGCATACGGTCGTCCCGCTGTGAGCCGCCATTCCAACGGCGGCAGCCCACAAGGGAGATCGGGGGTGTGCTCGTGCGGATCGGACTGCTCACCGACGGTGGTTATCCGTATGCGACCGGTGAGTCCGGGCTCTGGTGCGACCGCCTGGTGCGCGGGCTCGCGCAGCACGAGTTCGATCTCTTCGCGCTCAGCCGCTCCGCCGAGCAGGAGGCGCGGGGCTGGGTCCCGCTCCCGATGCAGGTCGGCCGGGTGCGGACGGCGCCGCTGTGGACGGCCGACGAGGACGTCCTGGGTACCCGGGCCCCCAAGGGGCTGCTCAACCGGATGGTGACGGGCGGGGGCACCCGCCCGTACGGACGGCGCGAACGGCAGCGCTTCACGGCCCACTTCGCGGCTCTCGCCGCCTCGGTCTGCGCGGCCGGTGCGGCGGGCGGCGAGGACGAGGGGGCCGACGCGGGCGCGGGTGCCGGTGAACCGGGCGGCGAAGGGCGTACGGCCGCCGCTGCCGCGGACGCGCAGTTCACGGACGGCTTGTACGGACTCGCCGAACTGGCCCGCGAGCACGGCGGACTCGGCGCGGCCCTCCGCTCCGAAACCGCCGTGCGCGTACTCGAAGCGGCCTGCCGCGCCCCGGGCACCGGGCGCACCGTCCAGACCGCCACCGTCCCCGACCTCCTCGCCTTCGTCCGAGAGCTCGACCGGGTGCTCCGCCCGCTCTCGCTCGACTGGTACGACGAGGAGGGCCTCGGCGCGGTCGACCTCTGCCACGCGACGTCCGGCGGCGCCGTCGCTCTGCCGGGGCTGCTGGCCAAACGCTTCTTCGGGGTGCCGTTGCTGGTGACCGAGCACGGCGCGCAGTTGCGGGCGCACTACCTCGCGGCGACCGGCACCCCGATGAACGCGCCGGTGCGCTCCCTGCTCGCCCACTTCCACGGGCGGCTCGCCACCGAGGTGTACCGGCAGGCCGCGATCGTGACCCCCGGAAACGCCCACGTCCGCCGCTGGCAGGAACGCTGCGGAGCCGCCCGCGAGAAGCTGCGCACCGTCCACCCCGGCATGGAGTCCGACCGCTTCACGGCGCTGGGGGAGAGCGGCGACAGCGGGCCCGACGACACCCTGGTCTGGGTCGGCCGGATCGAGCCCGCCAAGGACCTGATCGCACTGCTGCACGCCTTCGCGGAAGTGCGGAAGGCCGAACCGGACGCCCGGCTGAGGATTGTCGGCGCCCCGGCCCGGGGTGCGGAAGGCGCCACCTATCTCGCGCACTGCCGGGCGCTCGCCGCCCAGCTGTTCCCCGACGAGGCCGCGGACGCCCATGCCGTCGGCGACAACCCGGTCTCCTTCGAGGACATCGGCGGAGCCGAGGTGCCCGATCTGCCGGACGCCTACGCGGCGGGCGGGGTCGTCGTCCTGTCCAGCGTGGTCGAGGGTTTTCCGATCGGTCTGGTCGAGGCGATGTTCTGCGGCAGGGCCACGGTGTCGACGGATGTCGGCGCGGTCGTCGAGGTCGTCGGCGGCACCGGGCTCGTCGTGCCCCCGCGCAATCCCAGAGCGCTGGCCGATGCCTGTCTCGCGCTGCTGCGGGACCCCGAGCGCCGTGCACGGCTCGGAGCGGCGGCGCGCGCCCGCGCGCTCGAACTCTTCACCGTCGAACAGAATCTCGCGGCATTTCGCGGCATCTACCTGGAGCTGATCTCGCACGCCCCGGTGCGCACGGAAACCGATGCGGTGGACGCCGACGGCGAACCGCGCCCGTTCGCCACCCCGCCGGAGGCGCATGTCCTGGGTCCGTGGACGGCCTCGGGCCTCGCCCTGTCGATCACGGCCGGCCGCAGGCCCAGCTGGGCCGCCGGGCCCCGGGCGGTCTGCACGGGAGCGCGGGGAGCGGGTGGCGGCGATGCGTGAACCGGGGCAGGAGACGGCCGGGCCGGGCCGGGGCGGCGGGCCGGGGCGGCCCGACACAGCCGGCGACGATCACGGAGGAATCACCATGGGCGGCCCGACCGAGGTGTCCGACGCACCCGCAACACCGACCACCGGCGGAAGCTGGGACCTCCGCTCGCGGGCCCTGGTCTCCGAGAACCCCGGGACACACGAGCCGTCCGAGCCCTCCGAGATGCCTGAGGCGCCTGAGGCGCCCGAGATGCGTGAGGCGGCGGGGACGCTTGGGACGCCGGGGACGCTTGGGATGCCTGATGTGTCTGGGACGCCTGAGGCGCACGGGCTGTTCGAGCCCTCCGAGCCCCCCCGCGCCCCCGAGATCGCGCGCCCCGCTCCGGCGCGTCGGCTCAATGCCTCGCGCCGCGGCCCCGCCGACCCCGTGAAATCGCTGATGCACCGGCACCGCGAGCTGTGCGAACGGGCCGTCGACCCGCTGGAGGTCGCCGCCGGGCTCGAAGCCCATGGCGTCACCGACCGCGTCGCCGCCCGCTACCGGCACCGCGATGTCTTCTCGCTCGCGGAGGAGCTGTTCGCCCGGGTACCCGGTACGGCGGCGGAGCCCGCAACAGGGCCCGACGCGCCGGAGCATGACATCGCGACACGCACCGCCTGGTCGCTCCGCGCGCTGGTGCCGGGCGCCGCCTGCGTCGCGACCGTCGGCGCACTCGGGCTCACCGAGGGAGCGCTCGGCGGCCGGGCACGGCTCGTGATCGCCCTCACCGGGGCGCTCGTCGCGCTCATCGGGCTCGCCGTCAGCCTGCGCAGCGGCCCCCTGCACGCCGAAGGCCGCTCATCGGGCGTGGCCAAGGTGTACGGCTGCTGGCTCCTCGGCTACGTCCTGTACGGCGAACCGCTGCTCGATCAGGTGCTCAGCGGCGGCCCCGAGGGCCCCTGGGCGATCACCCCCGCACCGCTGCTGGGCCTGGCCCTCTCGCTCGCCCCGGCCACCTGGTGCGCCCACCTCTTCTCCGTGCACGCCCACCGCAAACTCAACGGCAGCCGCGCGCTGGAGGAGTTCGCCGCGAGTGTGCGCCCCCTGCTGTTCTGGGCCGTCGCACTCCACCTGTGCGCCCTCGCCGGGCTGCTCTGCCTCGCCCACCTGGGATACGGGGGCGGCGGAGCGTTCGGCGGGGCGGCCGCGCTCGGGGTGCTGCTCCTGCTGGCCCGGCTGCTGACCGTGCACGGGTTCCCCGAGCTCGCCACCGGCGGCCTGGCCGTCGCCTGTGCGGTCGAGGCCCTGGCGCCCGCACTGGTCCTGGCCGGGCGGCTGCCCGGTCTGCACTTCCTCGCCCGCCCCGTCGATGTCCTCGTCATGGCGTCCGGCCCCGGATCCGTACCCGCCGTCGCGTGCGGTGCCTCCGCGCTCGGACTGCTGATCGCCGCCACCGTCGTCCTCTCCCGCGCGTCCGCCCACACCACCGCCCGGCCGGTCGATGAAGGCCCGGCCGCCGCGTAACCACCACAGCCGTACCACTGCCACCGCACGCCCCGCGGAGCCGACGCCGCGGGTCATTGCCCGCCACTGCATCTCACTTCCTCAAGGAGACACCGGACATGACCCCCCAATCCCCTTCACCGGCAGCTCGCCGTCGGCGCCGAGGGGGCGCGCGATGAGGGTGCTGCTGCTCGGAGCCAACGGATTCCTCGGCCGGTTCGTGGCCGACCGCCTGCTCGCCGACCCCGCCGTGCACCTCACGGCGCTCGGCCGGGGCGACGACGCCGACGTACGGTTCGACCTGGCCAGCGGCAGCCCCGGCGCGCTGACCCGCTTCCTGGACGCCGTCCACCCCGGAGTGGTGGTCAACTGCGCGGGCGCCACCCGCGGCGGGGCCCGCGATCTGACCCGTCACAACACCGTCGCCGTCGCCACGGTGTGCGAGGCGATGCGGCGCAGCGGCTGCACGGCCCGGCTCGTCCAGGTCGGCTGCTCGTCGGAGTACGGGCCCTCGCAGCCCGGCTCGTCCACCGCCGAGGACGCGATTCCGCGCCCCGGCGGCCCGTACGGCGTCAGCAAACTCGCCGCCACCGAACTCGTCCTCGGCTCGGGCCTCGACGCGGTCGTGCTGCGGGTCTTCTCCCCGGTCGGGCCGGGCACCCCGGCCGGTTCCCCGCTCGGCAGGCTCGCCGAGGCGATGCGCCGGGCCATGCAGTCCGGCGACGGCGAGCTGAAGCTCAGCGGCCTCGGCGTGCAGCGCGACTTCGTGGACGTGCGTGATGTCGCGCGCGCCGTGCACGCCGCCTCGCTCTCCGCCGCCCAGGGCGTCGTCAACATCGGCACCGGCCGCGCCGTGCGGCTCCGGGACGCGGCCGCCGTCCTCGCCAGGGTCGCCGGGTACGCGGGCGCACTCCACGAGCTCGACGCGCCCCCGCCCCGGCTGCCCATCGGCGCCCCGCGCACCTCGACCGAGTCGGTCATCGAGCACCTCTCGGCGACCCCGTCCCCCTATCCGGACGGCTGCGGCGCCTGGCAGCAGGCGGACGTCCGCACCGCCAGGGACCGGCTCGGCTGGCGTCCCCGGATCAATCTGGAGGAGTCCCTCGCCGACATCTGGATGGAGGCGGCATGCCGTATCTGACCAGCACCGGTACGGCCCGCCGGACCAGCGGCGCCGAACAGTTCGGCTTCGGCGTGCCCGGTTACGCGCATCCACTGCTCGCACCGGCCGAATGGGCCGAACTGGCCCGCCCCGGCACCCCGCTGCACTGGGCCGTCCTCAACATCGACAACGGCCCCGGCGCCCGCCCCGATCCGCACTGCCTGGAAGCCGCGGGCCGACTCCGCAACGCGCGCGAGCGGGCTGTGCACGGCGAGGATCCGCAGGACTCGGTACGGGCGGCGGGCGGCCGGCTGCTCGGCCATCTCGACCTGGCCTTCGGCAGCCGCCCCTTCGGGGAACTGATCGCCGACGCCCAGTCGTTCCTCGACTGGTACCGCGTCGACGGCTTCTATCTCGGCCGCTGCCCGGCCGAGCGTGTCCACCTCCCGGCGGTGCGCCGTCTCACCAGCACCCTCGCGACGCTCCTCGAAGACGGCGACCGCCCGTACGGGGAGGGGATCGGGCCGCTGGTGCTCGGGCTGGGCACCCATCCGTATCCCGGCTATGCCGAGGCCGCCGACCAGCTGGTCACCTTCTGCGGACCGTGGACCGACTACCGCTGGTCGCAGGTGGCGGAGTGGACCGCCTCGTATCCGCCGGAGCGGTTCGCGCACTTCGTCCACGGCGTTCCGCGCACCCACCTCGACGAGGCCATGCGCATCGCCCGCTGGCAGGGCGCGGGCACGATCTTCTTCACGGATCGAGACGGCCAACAGGGACAAACGGACCCATTCGCGGCGCTGCCCAGGTACTGGGACGAAATTGTCTCGCGGATCGGACCTGGTATCTCGGAATGAGAGGGGGCGTGGCAGTGTTACGGCAAGAACAACCGTACGTAGATGAAGTACGTAGAAACCGACCACCTGCATTGTTGAGGTTCCTGTGTCGCTGCCACCCCTGGTCGAGCCAGCTGCTGAGCTCACCGTCGACGAGGTCCGCAGGTACTCCCGCCACCTGATCATCCCGGATGTCGGGATGGACGGACAGAAGCGGCTGAAGAACGCGAAGGTGCTCTGTGTCGGTGCCGGCGGTCTCGGTTCGCCGGCCCTGATGTACCTGGCCGCGGCCGGTGTCGGCACGCTCGGCATCGTGGAGTTCGACGAGGTCGACGAGTCGAACCTGCAGCGCCAGATCATCCACAGCCAGGCCGACATCGGGCGCTCCAAGGCCGAGTCCGCCAAGGACTCGGTGCTGGGCATCAACCCGTACGTGAACGTGGTCCTTCACGAGGAGCGGCTCGAAGCCGACAACGTGATGGACATCTTCGCCCAGTACGACCTGATCGTGGACGGCACGGACAACTTCGCCACCCGCTATCTGGTCAACGACGCGGCCGTACTGCTGAACAAGCCGTACATCTGGGGCTCGATCTACCGGTTCGACGGCCAGGCGTCCGTCTTCTGGTCCGAGCACGGCCCCTGCTACCGCTGCCTCTACCCGGAGCCGCCCCCGCCGGGCATGGTCCCCTCCTGCGCCGAGGGCGGCGTGCTCGGGGTGCTCTGCGCGTCGATCGGTTCCATCCAGGTCAACGAGGCCATCAAGCTGCTCGCCGGCATCGGCGACCCGCTGGTCGGCCGGCTGATGATCTACGACGCCCTGGAGATGCAGTACCGCCAGGTCAAGGTCCGCAAGGACCCCGACTGCGCGGTCTGCGGCGAGAACCCCACCGTCACCGAGCTCATCGACTACGAGGCCTTCTGCGGCGTCGTGTCCGAGGAGGCCCAGGAGGCGGCGCTCGGCTCCACGATCACTCCCAAGCAGCTCAAGGAGTGGATCGACGCGGACGAGAAGATCGAGATCATCGACGTCCGTGAGCCGAACGAGTTCGAGATCGTCTCGATCCCGGGCGCGAAGCTGATCCCGAAGAACGAGTTCCTGATGGGCAACGCCCTCCAGGACCTCCCGCAGGACAAGCGCATCGTCCTGCACTGCAAGACGGGCGTCCGCAGCGCCGAGGTCCTCGCGGTCCTCAAGTCGGCGGGCTTCGCCGACGCGGTCCACGTGGGTGGCGGCGTGATCGGCTGGGTCAACCAGATCGAGCCCGAGAAGCCCGTGTACTGAGACACCTTTTGGTACGGCGAAGGGGCCGGTCCGCACGGACCGGCCCCTTCGCCGTACCTCCGGGCCGCCCTACGAGCAGGTCTTGCCGTCCTCCGGGACCATCCCGTCGAGGAAGTACGCGTCCACGGTCGACGTCACGCAGGAGTTCCCGCCGTACGCGCCGTGCCCCTCGCCCTTGTTGGTGAGCATGATGCCCACGCCCTTGCCCAGCTCGTCCGCCATCTTCCGGGCACCCTCGTACGGCGTCGCCGGGTCACCCGTCGTGCCGACGACCAGGACCGGACCGGCGCCCGGAGCGCTCGCCTCCGGGTTTTCGTGCTCACCCTTCACCGGCCACTGCGAGCACCAGCCCGCCGTGTCCCACGCCAGGAACGGGCCGAACACCGGGGACAGCTTCCGGAACTCCGGCAGGAGCGCCTTCGCCTCGTCCGCCGTCGGCCGGAGGCTGCTGTCCGCGCAGGAGATGGCGCGCTGCGAGTGGTTCTGGGTGTCGTAGTGCCCCTTCTCGTCACGGCCGTTGTACGAGTCGGCCAGCTGGAGCAGCATGTTTCCGGTGCCGCTCCTCTCGGCCTCGTCCAGCGCCCGCGTCAGATACGGCCAGTTGCTCTTGGAGTAGAGCGGCATGACGATGCCGGTGACGGCCAGCGAGTCGTTGAGCTCGCGGCCCGAGGTGGTCGGCAGCGGCTTCTTGTCGATCCGCTCCAGCAGCCGGGCGATGCGCCGGGTCCCGGCCTTCGGGTCCTGGCCGCGGTCCTTGAGGTAGTTCTCCAGCGCCCGCTGGAAGCCGGTCGCCTGGTTGCGGGCATGCCCGATGGTGTCCGCGGTCGGGTCGACGACGGCGTCCAGGACGGTCCGGCCGACGTTCCCGGGGAAGAGGTGCGCGTAGGTGCCGCCGAGCTCGGTGCCGTACGACACGCCGAAATAGGTGAGCTTCTTGTCGCCGAGCACCTCACGGATCAGGTCCATGTCCCGGGCGGCGTTCGTCGTGCCGACGTACGGCAGGATCTTGCCGGAGCGGCGCTCGCAGCCGGCGCCGAAGTCCGCGCCGTCCTTCAGGAACGCCGCCTCCTCCGCCGCCGTGTCCGGGGTCATGTCGACCTTCCGGTAGGCGTTCTCCTGCTCCTTGTCGGTGCGGCAGCTCACCCCTTCGCTGCCCGCGACCCCGCGCGGGTCGAAGCCCACCAGGTCGTAGCGGGAGTTGAGGTTGCCGTACGAGCCGGCGGCGTGCGGCAGTATCGAGACCCCCGAACCGCCGGGGCCGCCGAAGTTGAACAGCATCGAGCCGAGGCGCCGGCTGGTGTTCCCGGCCTTCTTGCGGATCAGCGCGATCCCGATCGTCTCGCCGTCGGGCTTCGCGTAGTCCAGCGGCACCCGGACCGTCGAGCAGCGCCAGTCGGACCCGGGCGCGCTCTCGCCCGCGCGGGCCTCGCAGCCCTTCCAGTCCAGCCGCTGGGAGGCGAGGGCCGCGGGCAGCCGGGGGGTGCCCGGCTGCCCGCCCGGCGTGGTGGACGGCCGGCCGGCCGAGGGCGCGGCATCGTGGTCCGTTCCGTCGGCCGGCTTGTCGTCCGTACCTCCGCCGCAGCCCGCGAGCAGCCCCGTCAGCAGAAGTGCGGCGCCGGCCAGAGCCCCGGCGCGTGCGTGTGCGACCACGTGTGCGTCCTCCCGATGTGCCTGTACTCGCGGCGTACAGATGTGCCCGTACCTACGGCGTACAGAAAGTCCGCCCATGCTAGGGCCTTGCGTGTGGATCAGGCCGGGCTCGCGGGGTCCTGGAGCCGGACAGGCCCTGGGGGTCTTTTCGGGGACACGCCGCTACTTGCAGACGGTTCCGGCCGCCGGAACCTTGCCCTCCAGCAGGTAGCCGCCCACGGTCTTCTGCACACAGGCGTTGCCGCTGTTGTACGCGCCGTGCCCCTGGCCCTCGTACGTCATCTCGACGCCGACGCCCTTGCCCAGCGCGTCGGCCATCGCCTTCGCGCCTTCGTACGGCGTCGCCGGGTCGCCGGTGTTGCCGACGACGAGGATGGGGGCCGCGCCCGGGGCGCTGACGTCCGGGGTGTTCCAGGCGCCCGGTACCGGCCAGCCGGTGCAGGCCATCAGGGACCAGCCCAGGTAGTCGCCGAAGATCTTCGAGGCGGACCGGAACTCGGGGAGCTTGGCCTCGGTCTGGTCCGCGGTGAACCGCTGCTTGGAATCGGCGCAGTTGATGGCGGTGTTGGCGGCCATCGAGTTGTCGTACTGGCCGTTGTCGGAACGGCCGTTCAGCGAGTCGGCGAGGGCGAGGAGCAGCGCGCCGTTGCCGCCGTCGGCCTCGTCCAGTCCCTCTTCCAGCAGTGGCCAGGTCTGCTTGGAGTAGAGGGCGGCCGCGATGCCGGTGGTCGCCAGGGTCTGCGTCAGCTGACGCGAACCGAGCCCCTGGATCGGCTTCTTCTCCAGCTGGGCGAGAAGACCGGCGACCCCCTGCTCGACCTCCTTCGAGGTGGAACCGGGCAGCTTGCAGGCTTCGCCGCGGTCGACGCAGTCCTGGGTGAAGTTGTTCAGCGCGAGCTGGAAGCCCTTGGCCTGGCCGAGCGAGGACTGCTCGGAGTCCAGCGTCGGGTCGACCACCGCGTCCAGTACCGACCTGCCGACGTTCTTCGGGAACAAGTGGGCGTAGACGCCGCCCAGTTGGGTGCCGTACGAGACGCCGAAGTAGTACAGCTTCTTGTCGCCGAGCACCTGCCGCATCAGATCCATGTCACGGGCGGCATCGGTGGTGCCGACGTACGGGAGCTGTCTGCCGGAGTTCTTCTCGCAGGCCTGCGCGAACGCCTTGGTGTTCTTGACGAAGGCGTTCACCTCCGCGCTGGTGTTCGGGGTGCTGTCGGTCTCGAAGCGGGCGTCGAGCTGCTTGTCGGTCTCGCACTCCACGCCGTCGCTGCGGCCCACGCCGCGCGGGTCGAAGCTGACCAGGTCGTAGCGGGCGCGGAGCTTGTCGTAGTCGGTGCCGAAGGCGGGCAGGGTGGCGACACCGGAGGCGCCGGGGCCGCCGAAATTGAAGATGAGGGAGCCGATCCGGTTGTCCTGGTTCTTGGCCCTGGCCCGGATCAGCGCCAGCTGGACCGTCTCGCCCTCGGGCTTCGCGTAGTCGAGCGGCGCCCGCATGAACGAACACTCCCAGGGGGTGCCGCCGGGCAGCGGGGACGGCGCCTTTCCGCTGCCCTGCGCCGGGGACGGGGCGGGGCAGGGCTTCCACGTCAGTTTCTGGAAAGCGAGGTCGCCGGAGCCGCTCGCCTCGGCGGCGTTCGCCGCGAGCGGTGAGCTCTGCGGCCCGTCCGGGTCGTCCTTGTTGCCGCTCTCCGAGCAGGCGGTGATGGGCAGGAGCACGGTGACGGCGGCGGCCAGGGCGGCGGCGCGCAGGGCAGGGGAGGTCCTCATGGGCCCATGGTGCGGCGGGAAGCCGGTCGCTGCACGGGGCACCGGTCCAAGCGGGTGGCGGGCTGCGCCGCCGTCGCCCGACTGGCCTTGAGGGTCCCGCCCGGCGGCTGAAGGGGCGTCAGAGCTCGCCCTTGCGGGTCAGATGGTTGAAACAGAGCCAGCCGGGAAGCACCGGCAGCCACAGCGTCAGCAGGCGGTACAGCAGCACGGCGGGTGCCGCGACCTCCTTCGGCAGGCCGACCGCGATCAGACCCAGCGTCAGCGCGCCCTCGACCGCGCCCATTCCGCCCGGGGTGGGCGCCGCCGACCCCAGCGCGTTGCCGGCGAGGAAGACCACCGCGATGCTGGCATAGCTGAGATGCGGCACGTCCGGACCGCTGAACGCCCGCACCGAGGCGTCCAGGCACATCACGAACAGACCGGTCAGCAGCAGCATTCCACCGATGCCGGTCAGCAGCTTCTGCGGCCGCTGGACCACGTCGAGCATGCGCGGTACGACTCCGGCGAACAGCGACCGCACCCGCGTCACCACGAACTTCCGCAGGAACGGGACCGCCGTCACCACCAGCACCAGCACGGCGACCGTCAGCAGTCCGGCGATGACCGTCCTGGACGGGGTGAGCGAGGACGGGGTCTTCTCCGTACCGGTCAGATAGCCGAAGGCCGCCAGCAGCAGGATGTGGCAGCCGAGACCGAACAGCTGCGAGGCGCCGACGCTCGCCACGGCGAGCCCCGGGCGTACCCCGGCCCGTTGCAGGAAGCGGGTGTTCAGCGCCACACCGCCGACGGCGGCCGGGGCGACGATCTTCACGAAGGACCCGGCGACCTGCGCCAGCACCGTCTTGCCGAACGACACCCGTTCCGGCACGAAGCCCAGCAGGCTCATCGCCGCCGCCACGTAGCTGAGGGCGGAGAAGGCGACCGCGGCCGCCACCCAGCCCCATTCCGCCTGCTCGACGACCGCGCCGAAGTCGGCCTGGGTGACCTGCGAGATGAGGAAGTACGCGGCGATCGCACCGGCGATGCAGCTGAGCAGGGTGCGGGCCTTGATGCGTTCGAGACGCACCGGTTCGACCGGTGCCTGCGGCCGGATCAGCAGCACCTGCTGCCGCATCTGGGAGAGCAGATCCTCCTCGCGGGCCCCGTCGAGGGCGTCGTCCAGGGCGCGTTTCTCGGCCTGCTTCTGGTTGCGGAGCGCCTTGCGGTCCGCCTTGCGGCCCGTCCCGTGGTCGGTGACCGCGCCGGTGGCGACCGTCCCCTCCGGTGCCTCGGACTGCGTCCCGTGTTCGTGTGTCCTGGCCCGCTTGGCCGCGTCCGACGCCTCCAGCACCGCCTCGCGCTCCCGCTGCGAGCGCTCCCGGGCGAGCCGGCGCAGGGCCGCCCGGGTGGAGCGGCTCAGCGCGATGGGCTGGAGCAGCGGCAGGCAGTCCGCGACGGCGTCGGGACCGAGCACCTCCAGCGCCCCGGCCACGGCCCGCTCGGCGCCCACCCGCAGACCCGTCGTGGTCAGCAGCTGGGCGACATCCATCCGCAGGACCAGATCACCGGCCGCGATCTCGCCGCCGCGCAGATCGGTGACGAACACCTTGCCGGAACGATCGACCAGGATGGCGTCGCCGGTGAGCCTGCGGTGCGCGATCCGGCGCGACTGGAGCGCCTTCACCTGACGCCAGGCGCCGTGCAGCAACTCGTCGGTGATCTCCGAGTCCTCCAGCGCGTCCAGGGAACGGCCGCCGATGTGCTCGTACACCAGCAT
The DNA here is from genome assembly GCF_045162475.1 of Streptomyces sp. NBC_00984. Taxonomy (NCBI): domain Bacteria; kingdom Bacillati; phylum Actinomycetota; class Actinomycetes; order Kitasatosporales; family Streptomycetaceae; genus Streptomyces; species Streptomyces sp. NBC_00984. Next base: position 3,152,752 of record NZ_CP108734.1, on the reverse strand, counting down.
CACGGCGTCGGGTCCGAGCTCGGACGTGGCGATCAGCTTGGGCGCGTTGGCTCCGGCGGCGATCGCCGCGTAGGCGAGCAGCGCCTCCTGCTCCAGGGCCTGGCGCAGCGACTGGATGGAGCGGCGCTGGGTGATGCCGCGCAGGGTGAGCCTGCGCCACACCCGGTAGAAGAAGCCCTGGGCCTGCTGCTCGCGGTCGACGACCGTGACATCGAGCGGTGGCCCGTCCTCCAGGGAGACCAGATAGCGGCGCCCCCGGTCGCTCTGGTCGCCCGAGTCGGGGGCGTCGTCGGCGCGCATCGCGCTGACCGCGCGGAAGCCGACACGGCGCAGACCGGCCATCAGATGCTGACCGGTCGGCCGTACGTTCGGCGAGCCGACCGCGTACAGCGTGCCGTACGCGACGGTCCAGCCGATCAGCACGGTGAGAATGATCGAGAACGGGGTCGTGTAGCCGCCGACCAGCATGGCGAACGCGTCGAGCAGCAGCACCACCCACAGCACGACCCGCCAGCGCGGCCGTCTCGCCATGCCGACCGCCGTCATATAGGCGATCACCGGCGCGAGATAGCCGTGCACGGGATCGGTGAGCGCGTCACCGGGCTGCGGCTGGGTCAGGGCGTCCTGGATGGTGCCGGGGGCGGACTTGGCGACCCAGAGGTCGGCGGCGAGCGTGACTCCGTGGGCCAGTACGGCGGCGAGCACCCCGTCGGCGATCCGCAGCCCGTCGCGTTTGATCAGCCGCTCGATGGCGAAGGCGACCGGGACGAGCAGCACGGCGATGCTGGAGACCAGACCCGCGATCTTGATCAGGACGTCGGGCGCCTGGCCGGTGCCTTTGTTGATGTCCTGTTCGAGGCCGGTGGTCGTGCCGTGGGCGAACGCGGCGATCGAGAACAGGACGACGATCGCCAGGACCCCGATGAGGAGCCGCATGAGATCGGAGGGGCGGTGTACCCGGGCGGGGAGCAGCGGTTCGTCTCCCGAGACGCGCTCGGCCTGCTCCTCCGCGGCGGTCGAGAGCGTCGAGCCGACCGGATGTCCGGGGCGCTCTCCGCGCTCGGCAGCGGGTTCCACGGGCTCGGTACGGGGCTTTCCGGGCTCGCCATCCGGCTTTTCGGCGGGCGCGCGGGACGCGTCCGGCTGCGGCTCGGCGTCAGGGGCGTCCGCCGCCTTCGGTGGCTGCACGCCCTGCTCCTTCGTCGCCTCTGATTGGTCTTCGTGTTCTCGTATCACCGGTCACCGCCCGCACGATGGTGGCACGGCCCGGCGACGCAGGGGCGCATCAGGGTGCGCTGCACGGACATGGGAAGCGCAAGATACGCCCCTTCGCTTCTGCCCGCAGGCCCTGTGACCGGACGCACACGGACCGGGCCGGGATGTCGGTGGCGTACGGCAGGATGGACCGGATGAGCCAACACCGCACGAGCGGCGACGGGACGAGTGACGACCGCACGAGCCACGCACTGCCGGAGTACGCGGAGCGCGTGCTCGATGTCGCCGAGCTGATCCCGCCAGGCCGCGTCATGACCTACGGCGATGTGGCCGAGTGGCTGGGCGAGGGCGGTCCGCGCCAGGTCGGCCGGGTCATGTCGCTGTACGGGGCCGCGGTGCCGTGGTGGCGCGTGGTGCGCGCCGACGGGGCGCTGCTCCCCGGCCACGAGCTGCGGGCACTGGACCACTACCGCGCGGAGGGCACCCCGCTGCGTGAGGCGTCGCGCGGCGCGGAGGGCCATCTGCCGCGCCTCGACATGAAGCGGGCACGGTGGGACGGCGTCACCGCGGACGGGGGCGCGGACCGGGACAGGGGTGGAGGTGCTCACATCTGACAGCTTCGGCCATCCGGCGGCACAGGGGGCGGCACCGGGGCCGTACGACGTACCCGACTTCCGGGAAGTGATCCAGGGCTTACGGGAAGTGATCAAGGGTGCGCGGAAAGTGATCCACGGTCGAGTCTGTGGCCTGCGACGCGACGGGACCGTGGCCGCGCGCAGTGACGGAAAGCACGGCCGGCCGCAGGACCGGACCCGCAATGGCGTCCGCGCCCCGGAACGTGACGAGGCACGCAGCGCACTCGTCCCGGATCGCGCCCGCGCTGGCGTAGCTTCGTAAGTTCGCGGCGCGCACCGCACTCTCATCATCAGTACACCCACCAGGACCGGCGATCCACGTGAGCTCCTCCTCCTTCACCCGGCACAGTCCGCACCGTCGAACACGGCAGCGGTCCGCGGGCGCGTACCGACTGGTGCGCACCCCGCCGGGCTCCGTGGACCCTCCTCACCTGGACGCGGCACAACGCGCGGTGGTTGATCACCCCGGCGGCCCGCTCCTGGTGCTCGCCGGACCCGGCACCGGCAAGACGACCACGCTCGTCGAGGCGGTCGCCGCGCGCATCGCACGCGGTGGCGACCCGGCGCGCATCCTGGTGCTCACCTTCAGCCGCAAGGCCGCCGTGGAGCTGCGCGACCGGATGGCCGCCCGCCTCGGCGCCGCCCGCGGACCGCAGGCGACCACGTTCCACTCCTTCTGTTACGCACTGGTCCGCGCCCACCAGGACGCCGACCTCTTCGCCGAACCGATGCGGCTGCTCTCCGGACCGGAGCAGGACGTCACCGTCCGCGAGCTGCTCGCCGGCCAGCTCGAACTGGAGCGGGACGGCTTCGCCCACATCCGCTGGCCCGACGAGCTGCGGGCCTGTCTGACCACGCGTGGCTTCGCCGACGAGGTGCGAGCGGTGCTGGCCCGCAGCCGTGAGCTGGGCCTGGGGCCGGACGCGCTGGCCGCCTTCGCCCGCCGCACCGGGCGGCCCGACTGGGGCGCCGCCGCCGAGTTCCTCGCCGAGTACCTGGACGTGCTGGACGGGCAGGGGGTGCTCGACTACGCGGAGCTGGTGCACCGGGCCGTGCTGCTCGCGGAGCGCCCCGAGGTGTCGGCCCTGCTTGCGGGGCAGTACGACGCGGTGTTCGTGGACGAGTACCAGGACACGGACCCGGCGCAGGTCCGGCTGCTGCACGCGCTGGCCGGCAACCGGGGGAGCGCCCCGGGCGCCGGGAGCGGCCGGGACCTGATCGCCTTCGGCGACCCGGACCAGTCGATCTACGCGTTCCGGGGCGCCGATGTGAACGGCATCCTCGACTTCCCGGACACGTTCCGGCGGGCGGACGGCGCCCCGGCCCCGGTCGGCGTGCTCACCACCTCGCGGCGTTCCGCCGGACGGCTGCTGGCCGCCACCCGGCTGCTCACCCGCCGGATGCCGCTGACCCGGCTGCCCTCGGCGAAGGTCCGCGCCCACCGGGAGCTCGCCGCGGTCCGCGAGGGCGGCAGCGTGGAGGCGTACACCTATCCGACCGCGTCCACCGAGCTCGACAACATCGCCGATCTGCTGCGCCGGGCACATCTGGAGGACGGCGTCCCGTGGAACGAGATGGCGGTGCTCGTACGGGCCGGAGGCCGCACGATCCCCTCGCTGCGCCGGGCCCTGACATCGGCGGGCGTCCCTCTGGAGGTCGACGGGGACGACCTTCCCCTGCGCCACGAACCGGCGGTGGCCCCACTCCTGACAGCCCTGCGCGCGGTCGCCACGGCGGCTCTGCGCCGGGGTGCGCCGGGCGCGGAGGAGGAAGAGGAGGCTTCGGCGGCGGACGGCGCTTCGGCGGCGGAGGGTGAAGGCGCGGAGTCGCAGGGCGCTTCAACGACGGAGGGCGCTTCGGCGGCGGAAGGCGAAGGCGCGGAGTCGCAGGAGGCTTCGACGACGGAGGGCGACGGTGCGGAGGTGCCCTACTGGCTGGACACCGAGACCGCCCTGGCCCTGCTCGCCTCCCCCCTCGGCTCCATGGACGCGGCCGACCTGCGCCGCCTCGGCCGGGCCCTGCGCGACGAGGAGCGGGCGGCCGGGAACCGCGTACCGGCACCCTCCGGCGACCTGCTGGCCCGCGCGCTCGCCGAGCCCGAACGGCTCGTCGCGCACGATCCGGCGTACGCCCGAGGCGCCCAGCGCCTCGGCGCGCTCCTGCGCAAGGCGCGCGAGCTGCTCGAAGGCGGCGGCACCGCGGAGGAGGCGCTGTGGGCGCTGTGGGCAGGCACCCCGTGGCCGGGCCGACTGGAGCGCGCCGCGCTGCGCGGCGGCGCGGGCGGCCGCAACGCCGACCGCGACCTCGACGCCGTCTGCGCGCTCTTCGACACCGCGGCCCGCGCCGAGGAACGCACCGGCGGGCGCGGCGCGCTCAACTTCCTGGAGGAGGTCGACGCCCAGGACATCGCCGCCGACACCCTCTCCAGGCGCGCGGTGCGCCCCGACGCCGTACGGCTGATGACCGCGCACCGCTCCAAGGGCCTGGAGTGGCGCCTCGTCGTCGTCGCGGGTGTGCAGGAGGGGCTCTGGCCGGACCTGCGCCGCCGCGGTTCGCTGCTGGAGGCGGACCGGATCGGCCGCGACGGCCTGGCCGAACCGCTCACCCCCGGCGCCCTCCTCGCCGAGGAGCGCCGGCTCTTCTACGTCGCGGCGACCCGCGCCCGCGAACGGCTCGTCGTCACCGCGGTGAAGGCACCCGCCGACGACGGCGACCAGCCGTCCCGCTTCCTCACCGAGCTCGGCGCCGAACCGCGCGACGTCACCGGCCGGCCGCGCCGCCCGCTCGCCGTCGCCGCGCTCGTCGCCGAACTCCGCGCCACCACCGTCGACCCCGAGGCCTCCGACGCCCTGCGCGAGGAAGCCGCCCGCCGCCTCGCCCGGCTCGCCGCGCTCACCGACGACGAGGGCCAGCCGCTCGTACCCGCGGCCCATCCCTACCGCTGGTGGGGCCTGTACGAACCGACCCGCTCCGCCGTCCCGCTCCGCGACCGGGACCAGCCCGTGGCCCTCTCCGGCAGCGCGCTCGACCAGCTCGCCAACACCTGCGCGCTCCAGTGGTTCCTGGGCCGCGAGGTGAAGGCGGACGCCCCGGCGACGGCGGCCCAGGGCTTCGGCAACGTCGTCCACGTACTCGCCGACGAGGTGGCCTCCGGACGTACCCCCGCCGATCTCGCCGTCCTGATGGAGCGGCTGGACTCGGTCTGGGACGGCCTCGTCTTCGACGCCCCCTGGAAGTCCCGGCAGGAGAAGGAACAGGCACGGGCCGCTCTCGAACGCTTCCTGCGCTGGCACGTCATGGACCGCACCGGCCGCACCCCCGCCGCGAGCGAGCACGACTTCGACGTGACGCTGGAGGCGGGGGAGTACCAGGTGCGCATCCGGGGCTCCATGGACCGTGTCGAGCAGGATGCCGAGGGCCGGGCCTACGTCGTCGACTTCAAGACCGGCAAGCAGTCCCCGACCAGGGACGAGGTCGCCCGCCACCCCCAGCTCGCCGTGTACCAGCTGGCCGTCCGGGAAGGCGCGGTCGACGAGGTCTTCGACGGCCGCCGACCCGAGCCCGGCGGCGCCGAACTCGTACAGCTGCGCCAGCCCGCCGCCAAGAAGGAGGGCGGCGAAGCCCTCCCCAAGGTGCAGGCGCAGGAACCCCTCGCCGGTGAATGGGTCCCCGACCTGCTGGCCACCGCCGCGGGCCGGGTCCTGGACGAACGCTTCACCCCCACGACCGGCCAGCACTGCACGCACTGCGCCTTCCGGGCCTCGTGCAGCGCACAGCCGGAGGGCCGCCACATCCTGGAGTGAGCCGCCACATCCTGGAGTGAGCGGGGCGCCGGACCTCCACCGGCCCGGCACATTGTCGGTGCGTCCGGTTAGCCTCTCTGGGGTGTCCTCACGTATCACCGATCCCGAGCAGCTCAAGGAGCTCCTCGGGATCCCGTTCACCCCGGAGCAGACGGCCTGCATCACCGCGCCGCCCGCCCCGCAGGTGATTGTGGCCGGAGCCGGGTCCGGGAAGACCACGGTGATGGCGGCGCGCGTGGTGTGGCTGGTGGGCACCGGCCAGGTCGCCCCCGAGCAGGTCCTCGGGCTCACCTTCACCAACAAGGCGGCCGGTGAGCTCGCCGAGCGCGTCCGCAAGGCCCTGATCGCGGCCGGGGTCACCGATCCGGACGCCATCGACCCGGACAATCCCCCGGGCGAGCCCAGCATCTCCACGTACCACGCGTTCGCCGGCCGGCTCCTCACCGAGCACGGGCTGCGCATCGGACTCGAACCCACCACGCGCCTCCTCGCCGACGCCACCCGCTACCAGCTCGCCGCCCGCGTGCTGCGCGAGGCCCCCGGCCCCTATCCGGCCCTGACCAGGTCGTTCCCCACCCTCGTCAGCGATCTGCTGGCCCTCGACGCCGAGCTCGCCGAACACCTCGTACGCCCCGAACAGCTCGCCGAGCACGACACCGGCCTGCTGAGCACGCTCGCATCGGCCCGGCTCAGCAACGCCGAGCTGCGCAGGATTCCCGAGACCGCCGAGGCCCGTCGCGAGCTGCTCCAGCTGACCCGGCGCTACCGCGACGCCAAGAAGAGCCGCGACCTCCTCGACTTCGGCGACCAGATCGCGCTCTCCGCCGAGCTGGCCCTCACCCGCCCCGAGGTCGGCACGATCCTGCGCGACGAATTCCGGGTCGTGCTGCTCGACGAGTACCAGGACACCTCCGTCGCCCAGCGCCTGCTGCTCTCCGCCCTCTTCGGCAGCGGCCCCGGGGGCACGACCGGGCACGCCGTCACCGCCGTCGGCGACCCCTGCCAGGCGATCTACGGCTGGCGCGGCGCGTCCGTCGCCAACCTCGACGACTTCCCGCTCCACTTCCCGCACGCCGACGGCACCCCCGCCACCCGCTTCTCCCTCAGCGAGAACCGTCGCAGCGGCGGCCGGCTCCTGCACCTCGCCAACGGCCTCGCCGCACCGCTGCGCGCCATGCACGAAGGCGTCGAGGCGCTGCGCCCCGCCCCCGGCGCCGAGCGCGACGGCATCGTCCGCTGTGCGCTGCTCCGTACCCACGCCGAGGAGATCGACTGGCTCGCCGACTCGATCGCCCATCTGGTGCGGACCGGCAAGGCACCCGGCGAGATCGCCGTCCTGTGCCGCACCGCGGGCGACTTCCCGGAGATCCAGGCCGCGCTGGTGGCCCGCGACATCCCGGTCGAGGTCGTCGGCCTGTCCGGGCTGCTGCACCTGCCCGAGGTCGCCGACCTCGTCGCGGTCTGCGAGGTCCTCCAGGACCCGGGCGCCAACGCCTCCCTGGTCCGGCTGCTCACCGGTCCCCGCTGGCGGATCGGCCCCCGCGACCTGGCCCTGCTCGGCCGCCGCGCCCGGCTCCTCGTCCACCGCGCGGCCCACGCCGACGACGACTTCGACCCCGACCGCCGTCTCGCCGAGGCTGTCGAGGGCATCGACCCGGCCGAGGTGATCTCGCTCGCCGACGCGCTGGACACCTTCCTCGAATCGGGCGGCGAGGAGGACGACGGACTTCCGTTCTCCACCGAGGCCCGCATCCGCTTCGCCCGCCTCGCCGCCGAGCTGCGCGACCTGCGCCGCTCGCTGGCCGACCCGCTGATGGACGTGCTGCACCGGGTCCTTGCCACCACCGGCCTGGAGGTCGAGCTCTCCGCGTCGCCGCAGGCCCTGGCCGCCCGCCGCCGCGAGACCCTCGCCAACTTCCTCGACGTCGCGGCCCGCTTCGCCGCCGTCGACGGCGAGGCCACCCTCCTCGCCTTCCTCGGCTTCCTGCGCACCGCCGTCCAGTACGAGAAGGGCCTGGACAACGCCCTGCCCGGCGGCGAGAACACCGTCAAGGTCCTCACCGCCCACAAGTCCAAGGGCCTGGAGTGGGATGTCGTCGCGGTGCCCGGCCTGGTCACCGGCCAGTTCCCCAGCGGCCAGTCCCGCGACGCCTGGACCGCCCAGTCCAAGGTCCTCCCGCACGCCCTGCGCGGGGACCGGGCGACCCTCCCCGATGTCCACTCCTGGGACGCCAAGGGGCTCAAGGCGTTCAAGGAGGAGATGAAGGAGCACCAGCACACCGAGGAGCTCCGCCTGGGTTACGTCACCTTCACCAGACCCCGCACCCTGCTGCTCGGCTCCGGCCACTGGTGGGGCCCGTCCCAGAAGAAGCCGCGCGGCCCGTCCGGCTTCCTGCACGCGCTGTACGAGCACTGCGCGGCCGGGCACGGCGAGATCGAGGTCTGGGCCGACGAACCGGCCGAGGACGAGGAGAACCCGGCGCTCGACGGGACGGCCGCCGACCACGCCTGGCCGCTTCCGCTGGACGACACCGCGCTGACCCGCCGCCGGGCCGCCGCGGACACGGTGATGGCGCACCTGGAGGCCCTGGCCACGACAGGGGGCGTACCGGACGCGTACGAGGCGCTGCCCGACGCCCGGGAGCCGTGCGCCGACTCCTGCCACGACCGATACGCCGACGCCCCGTTTCCCGACGACGAGGCGTACCTCGACGACGTCCCGTTCCCGGACGGGGCCCCGTACGCCGACGACGAGGCCGACGACTGGGACGCGCTGTCGACGGAGCCCCCTCCCGCCCGCACCTCCGCACTCCCCGCCCCCACGCCGCACGTCCCCGCGGCCCGCACCCCCGAGCCCGCCGGGGCGCACCGGCTCACCCCCGAGGAAGCCCGCACCCTCACCTCCTGGGACCGCGACCTCGACGCCCTCACCGGCGAACTGCGCCGCGCCCGCGCCACCGTGCGCGACGTCCTCGTACCCGCGTCGCTCTCCGCCACCCAGCTGCTGCGCCTCGCCGACGACCCCGACGGCTTTGCCCAGGAACTGGCCCGGCCCATGCCGCGGCCGCCGCAGCCGGCGGCCCGCCGGGGCACCCGCTTCCACGCCTGGGTGGAGTCCCGCTTCGAGGAGCTGCCGCTGCCGATGCTCGGGCCCGACGAGCTGCCCGGCGGCGACGAGAACGACGCCGAGATCGCCGACGAGCGCGACCTCGCCGCGCTCAAGGAGGCCTTCGAGCGCACCCCGTACGCCCGCCGCACTCCGTACCGCGTCGAGACGCCGTTCCAGATCACCCTGGCCGGCCGGGTGATCCGGGGCCGCATCGACGCGGTGTACCGCACCGGGGACACGTACGAGATCGTCGACTGGAAGACCACCCGCACCAACGCCGCCGATCCCCTCCAGCTCGCGGTCTACCGTCTGGCCTGGGCGGAGCTGCACGATCTGCCGCTCACCGACGTCACCGCCACGTTCCTGTACGTGCGCAGCGGCGAGACCGTCCACCCCGCCGGCCTCCCGGGCCGGGCGGAACTGGAACGGATCCTGCTGGACGAGCCACCGCCCACGGCGTAGGGCCTTGTCCGGCGGATCACGGCCGCCCCCCGGGCCACCGCGGGCGGGCGGACCCCATGGGGCGAGGCACTAGGCTCAAGGCCATGAGCGACACCCCGGACAGCGCCGTCCGTACGTACACCGAGCAGCACCGCACAGCCTTCCTGGACGACCTCGCCGCCTGGCTGCGCATCCCGTCCGTATCCGCCCAGCCGGAGCACGACGGGGACGTACGGCGCAGCGCCGAGTGGCTGTCCGCCAAGCTCGGGGAGACCGGCTTCCCGGTCACCGAGATCTGGGAGACGCCCGGCGCCCCCGCGGTCTTCGCCCACTGGCCGTCCGACGACCCGGACGCCCCGACCGTCCTCGTCTACGGGCACCACGACGTGCAGCCCGCCGCCCGCGAGGACGGCTGGGACACCGACCCGTTCGAGCCGGTGATCCGCGACGGCCGGATGTACGGGCGGGGCGCCGCCGACGACAAGGGGCAGGTGTTCTTCCACACACTCGGCGTCCGCGCCCACCTCGCCACCACCGGCCGCACCGCCCCCGCCGTCAACCTCAAGCTCCTGATCGAGGGTGAGGAGGAGTCCGGCTCGCCGAACTTCCGCGCCCTGGTCGAGGAGCGGGCCGGCCGGCTCGCCGCCGACGCCGTGATCGTTTCCGACACCGGCATGTGGGACGAGTCGACCCCCACGGTCTGCACCGGCATGCGCGGCCTGGCCGAGTGCGAGATCGAGCTGTACGGCCCCGAGCAGGACATCCACTCCGGTTCGTTCGGCGGCGCGGTCCCCAACCCGGCGACCGCCGTCGCCCGGCTCGTCGCCGCACTGCACGACGCGGACGGCCGGGTCGCGATCCCCGGCTTCTACGACGGTGTGGCCGAACTCACCGACACCGAACGCGCGCTCTTCGCCGAGCTGCCCTTCGACGAGGCCACCTGGCTGCGCACCGCCAAGTCCCGCGCGGCATCGGGCGAGACCGGCTACTCCACGCTGGAACGCGTCTGGGCCCGCCCCACCGCCGAGGTCAACGGCATCGGCGGCGGTTACCAGGGCGCCGGCAGCAAGACGATCATCCCGGGCTCCGCCCTGGTGAAGATCAGCTTCCGGCTGGTCGCAGGCCAGGACCCGGACCGGATCCAGCAGGTGGTCCGGGCCTGGGCCGAGGAGCAGGTCCCCGCCGGTGTCGGGCACCGGATCACCTTCGCCCCGGCCACCCGCCCCTGTCTGACCCCGCTGGACCACCCCGCCCTGCAGGCCGTGGCCCGCGCCATGGGACGGGCCTTCGGCCAGAAGATCCTCTTCACCCGCGAAGGGGGCTCGGGACCCGCCGCCGACCTCCAGGACGTGCTCGGCGCACCCGTCCTCTTCCTGGGCATCTCCGTACCGTCCGACGGCTGGCACGCCCCCAACGAGAAGGTCGAGCTCGACCTTCTGCTCAAGGGCGTGGAGACGACCGCCCATCTCTGGGGCGAACTGGCCGCCGCACTCCGCTGAATCCTCTGAACACCCGATCCATCCCGGGGGAGTAGGAAGCACCTGTGAGCACCTTCGACAACGCCACCGCAGACCGGCCCATCGGTCTCACCGCGCCCAGCGGCATCGACCGCGCCGCGCACCACCGCCTCGACGAGGCCTGGCTGTCCGCCGCGTGGAGCCACCCGACCACCCGCGTGTTCGTCGTCTCCGGCGGCCAGGTGCTGATCGACGACACCGCCGACGGCGGTACGGAGATCGTCATGACCCCGGCCTTCGAGGCCCCGGTCACCGAGACCCACCGCTACTTCCTCGGCACCGACGAGGAGGGCGTCAGCTACTTCGCACTCCAGAAGGACTCCCTGCCCGGCCGCATGGACCAGCCGGCCCGTCCGGCCGGCCTGCGCGAGGCCGGTCTGCTGCTCGGCCCGCGCGACGCGGGCCTGATGGTGCACGCGGTGGCCCTGGAGAACTGGCAGCGACTGCACCGCTTCTGCTCCCGCTGCGGCGAGCGCACGGTCATCGCGGCGGCCGGCCACATCCGCCGCTGCCCGGCCTGCGGCGCCGAGCACTACCCGCGTACCGACCCCGCGGTGATCATGCTCGTGACGGACGACCAGGACCGCGCCCTGCTGGGCCGTCAGGTCCACTGGCCCGAGGGCCGCTTCTCCACGCTCGCGGGCTTCGTCGAGCCGGGGGAGTCGATCGAGCAGTCCGTGGCGCGCGAGGTCTTCGAGGAGGCGGGGGTCACGGTCGGCGAGGTCGAGTACATCGCCAGCCAGCCCTGGCCGTTCCCGTCGAGTCTGATGCTCGGTTTCATGGCACGGGCCACCTCGTCCGAGATCAATGTGGACGGCGAGGAGATCGAGGAGGCCCGCTGGTTCTCCCGCGAGGACCTGAAGGCGGCCTTCGAATCGGGCGAGATCCTGCCCCCGTTCGGCATCTCGATCGCGGCGCGCCTGATCGAGCTCTGGTACGGCAAGCCGCTCCCGAAGCCGGGCAGCGTCGGCTGACGCCGGACCTGTACGCGGACGTCCCCTCCGGTGCCGGACCGGAGGGGACGTCCACGTACTGCGGCAGTGCCGGGATCAGGCGGCGAGCGCCTGCTTCACCTGCGCCAGCGACGGGTTCGTCATGACGGCCTCGACACCCGTGGAGCCGACCACCAGGACGGTGGGAACGGTCTGGTTGCCCCCGTTGGCCTTCTCGACGAAGGCCGCGGACTGCGGGTCCTGCTCGATGTTGATCTCGTTGTACGCGATGCCCTCGCGGTCCATCTGGCCCTTCAGCCGACGGCAGTAACCGCACCAGGTGGTGCTGTACATCGTCACAGTGCCCGCCATGTCTTCGCGCTCCTTGGTCTCGTCAGTCTTCTCAGACTCGTCTGTCGCATCCGTCTCATCCGTCACGCGGAGAAGCTGGACCGTGCGTCGCCGCACGGAAAGGGAACGTACGCGAGGCAACCACCATTCCCGTCAGCCACCCCGCCTCGGGCCGCGGCCCGGTGCGGGCCGGGCCGCCCAGCACCGGCCGGGCCGCCGCCCCGCATTAGTACGACAGATGCAGCCCCCCCTGTGGACAACTTCCGCGTCCGCCTCCTCCGACCTGGCAGCATGGCGGGGTGACAGCAGCAACGCATTCCTCCCTTTTCCCGCAGGTCCCCGAGTCGGCCGACGCCGTGCTCGACGGCCTCGACCCCGAGCAGCGCGAGGTCGCCACGGCCCTGCACGGCCCGGTGTGTGTGCTGGCCGGAGCCGGTACGGGCAAGACGCGTGCGATCACCCATCGCATCGCCTACGGGGTGCGCGCCGGGATACTTCAGCCGACGAGTGTGCTTGCCGTCACGTTCACCAACCGGGCCGCCGGTGAGATGCGCGGGCGGCTGCGCCAGCTCGGCGCGGGAGGCGTCCAGGCACGGACGTTCCACTCCGCCGCCCTGCGCCAGCTCCAGTACTTCTGGCCGAAAGCGGTCGGTGGCGACCTGCCCCGGCTGCTGGAGCGCAAGGTCCAGCTGGTCGCCGAGGCCGCGGCCCGCTGCCGCATCCGACTCGACCGCAACGAGCTGCGGGACGTCACCAGCGAGATCGAGTGGTCCAAGGTCACCCAGACCGTGCCCGCCGACTACCCGGCCGTGGTCGCGAAGACCCAACGCGACGCCCCGCGCGATCCGGCCGAGATCTCCCAGATCTACGCGACGTACGAGGAGCTGAAGCGCGACCGCTCGGTGATCGACTTCGAGGACGTGCTGCTCCTCACCGTCGCCATCCTCCAGGACCGCCACGACATCGCCGACCACGTCCGCCGCCAGTACCAGCACTTCGTCGTCGACGAGTACCAGGACGTCAGCCCGCTCCAGCAACGGCTGCTCGACCTCTGGCTCGGTGACCGGGACACCCTGTGCGTCGTCGGCGACGCCAGCCAGACGATCTACTCCTTCACCGGAGCAACCCCCGACCACCTGCTGAATTTCCGCACCCGCCATCCCAACGCGACGGTGGTCAAGCTGGTCCGGGACTACCGCTCCACCCCCCAGGTCGTCCATCTGGCCAACGGACTGCTCGGCCAGGCCCGCGGCCGCGCCGCGGAGCACCGGCTCGAACTGGTCTCGCAGCGCGAGCCCGGCCCCGAGCCCGCCTACACGGAGTACGCCGACGAGCCCTCGGAGGCCGAGGGCACCGCCCGCCGGATCCGCGGTCTGATCGCCGCAGGGGTCCCGGCCGGCGAGATCGCCGTGCTCTACCGGGTCAACTCCCAGTCCGAGGTCTACGAGCAGGCCCTGGCGGACGCGGGCGTGCCGTACCAGCTGCGCGGCGCGGAGCGCTTCTTCGAACGGGCGGAGGTGCGGGAGGCGGGAGTCGCCCTGCGCGGCGCCGCCCGTGCCGGAGGCAACGACTCCCTGCTCGACGACGCGGAGGGACTGCCCGCGGAAGTGCGCGCGGTGCTCTCCACCAAGGGATGGACCTCGGAGCCCCCCGCGGGCTCAGGGGCGGTGCGCGACCGCTGGGAATCCCTGGCCGCCCTGGTCCGGCTCGCCGAGGACTTCGAGCGTGCCAGGCCGGGCGCGACGCTCTCCGACCTGGTGGCGGAGCTCGACGAGCGGGCCGCCGCCCAGCACGCCCCCACGGTCCAGGGGGTCACCCTCGCCTCGCTGCACTCGGCGAAGGGCCTGGAGTGGGACGCCGTGTTCCTGGTCGGCCTGACCGAGGGCATGATGCCGATCACCTACGCCAAGACCGACGAGCAGGTCGAGGAGGAGCGCCGGCTGCTGTACGTCGGCGTCACCCGGGCCCGCCTGCACCTCTCGCTGTCGTGGTCGCTCTCCCGCTCGCCCGGCGGCCGCGCCGGACGGCGCCCGAGCCGCTTCCTCAACGGACTGCGTCCCGGCTCGGTGCCCCTCGGCACGCGCGGCGCGGCCGGTGGCGGCGGCATCGAGCGGGGCCCGGGACCGGTGGCCAAGCGCGGCCGTCGCGGCCCGGCCCGGTGCCGGGTCTGCGGCAAGACCCTCACCGACGCCGGCGAGATGAAGCTGATGCGCTGCGAGGACTGCCCTTCCGACATGGACGAGGCACTGTACGAGCGGCTGCGCGACTGGCGGGCGGTCAGGGCGAAGGAGATCGGTCAGCCCGCGTTCTGCGTGTTCACGGACAAGACACTGATGGCGATCGCCGAGGCCGTACCGGGCAGCGAGGGCGAACTGGCGGTGATCTCCGGGGTCGGCGCGCGGAAGTTGGGCCGGTTCGGCACCGCTGTCCTGGCCATTTGCGCAGGTGAGACGGTGGAGGAAGCGCTCGGGGAGGCCGCTGACGAGCTGTGAGAAAAACTCGTCGAAAAAATAGTTTGCGCCCGCCCCAGTCATCACCATAGGTTCTTAACCACGGGAACAGCGACTTCTCTGAAGCCCTGATCCTGTGCTGTACTTATCCGAATACGTAGGATCGGCCTGCCGGTCCGCCCGAGACGCCGAGAGGAGGCGATTGAAGTGATCAGCATCATCGAGACCAACAAAATGACCGATCTTTCGGTCGTCTCCGCCTGCTCGCTCGGCCTCGCGTGCTCTTCCGAGTCCTCGCTCCGTGGCACCGGTCTGTCCGGCATTTCCGTCGCCAGCCCGCTGTCTCCGGCGAGCCTCCCCGTGCGGGAGCGCAATGAGCGACCGGCTCAGGCACCGGCAGCAGCAGTAGCGAAGGGACGGGCCCAGGCCTATGCCTTTGCGGCCGTCGGTGCGGGAGCGGAATCCGGCGCCAAGAAGCAGACGATGCAGCACCACACGATGTGGGCCTTCCGTGGGCCTGAACCCTGGAGTGATCCAGCCTGATCCACCATCAGGCCGGCGCCTTCAGGGCCGCGGAACCCCACTCGGGATCCGCGGCCCTTTTGTTTTGTCCAAACGGACGAGACAGCACGAAGGAGCCTCGGGACAAGCAACACCCGGTACCAGCCGCCACCCGGCCAACAGGCCGGAACGACCAGACGAGGACACCACCCACCGTGCAACTCGAAGCGCACGCCCCGTCCGTACCGCCTTCCGACACGATCCCGCCGCCCGGCCTCACGGAGGACTCCACCTTGATCCCCCTCACTGCGCTCACTGCGCTCGACGACGCCATCGAGAACCTCGGCGTGCCCGTCCCGTGCCGCTCCTACGACCCGGAGGTCTTCTTCGCTGAGTCGCCGGCCGACGTCGAGTACGCCAAGTCCCTCTGCCGCACCTGCCCGCTCGTCGAGGCCTGCCTCGCCGGCGCCAAGGAGCGTCGCGAGCCGTGGGGCGTCTGGGGCGGTGAGCTCTTCATCCAGGGCGTCGTCGTCGCTCGCAAGCGGCCGCGTGGCCGTCCGCGCAAGAACCCGGTCGCGGCGTGACCGCCGGACTGGGGGTCACGGCCCCCAAACCCATGAAGCGCATCGGAACCATCGACCGTCCCCACACCCACGATCCCCGAAATCAGGCAGAAATGTCCGTCCCCATCAATGAGCCCGTCGGCTCCGCAACACCGAACGTCACGATCATCGGCGCGAACGACTCGCGTCAGAACAGGACCCGCGAGATGCAACTCATCCCAGAAGCCTTGGCTCGTGCTCATATGCACGACCGCCTGAGGGAGGCCGACACGCAGCGGCAGGCCGTGCGCCTGGTCAACGCGCGCCGGATGCAGCGCCGGGCCGAGCGCGCATCGATGCGCGCCCGCCGAGCGCTGGCCATGGCGGTCATGCACTAGTCAGGCCGAACACCAGCAGCACCCGCTGCCGGGCAGCCGCTCTGCCCGGCAGCAATCAGTACCCATAGTCAGTACCCCTTCCGCGGGGCCGGTCCGAACGGGCCGGCCCCGCGGTCGTGCTGTGCGGCAGTACTGCGTGGCGGTGCTGTGTGGTGCCGCGCGGCACGGCGGCGACGGCGTTAACGTCACGAGGTGGACGAGGAGACACGGCACCGGATTCAGCGGCCCGCGCAGAAGGGCGCCGCAGTCGTCACCTGTGCCCTGTGCGGTACCTCCGCCGACAGCGAGGCCGCACCGCCGACCTGGATCTGCTCCGTGGAGAACAGCGGGCGCCAGTACTTCTGCGAAGAGTGCGCCCGCACCCACATCAGGGCGATCGAAAGCCGCCTCGACTCCGCCTGGTGGTGACCCTGGTGGTGACCTGCCCGAGGGAAGCGCAGTCGGCCGTGGCGCCCTGACCTACGCTCCTGAGGGCACGTCGCCCGCCAACTCCTGCACCGCCAACTCCTGCACCGCCGACTCCTGCACCGCCGACTCCTGTACTGCCGTCTCCTGCTCGCCCTCCGGCAGAAAGCCCGGCAACCAGGATTCGAGCTCGTCGCGCAGCCGCACCGTCGCACCCAGCTGGCACAGCACCCCGATCGTGCTCAGCGTCACCCGGTGTATCAGCAGATAGGCGGGCGGCAGATTCAGCTGCTTGCCGAGCTGGTGCGCGGGGGAGCGGGGGTCCGCGATCCTGGCCGCCTGATTGCGCATCCAGCTCCGGGTGAACGTGAACTCCTCCACCTGCGCCGGCTCGATGATCGGGAGGAGGTAGTCGAGCACCGCATCCGGGTCGAGGTCGATCGAGTCCTTGACGAACCCCTCCTCGCGCAACAGCTCGTACACCGCATCCGCCTCGCCCGCCAGCGTCAGCCGCAGGGAGTCCCCGATGGTCTGCGGCAGACCGCCGGGCAGCCGGTCCACCGTCCCGAAATCCAGCACTCCGAGCCGCCACTGCCCGTCGTCACCGGCCTCCTCGTCCGGGGGCAGCAGCCGGAAGTTGCCCGGATGCGGGTCCGCGTGCAGCAGACCGGTGCGCGCGGGCCCCGAGAAGAGGAAGCGCGCCAGCAGCTGACCGGCCCGGTCCCGCTGATCCGGCGTGCCCTCCGTGATCACGTCGGCGAGCGGGACACCGTCCATCCACTCCGTCACCAGCACCTGGTCGGACTGGTGCACCACACCGGGGATCACCACATCCGGGTCGCCCGCGAACTCCTCGGCGTGATCCCGCTGCGACCGCGCCTCCTGTTCGTAGTCCAGCTCTTCCGAGACCCGGTCGCGCAGCTCCGTGATGAGCGGCTTGATGTCCATTCCGGGGATCAACGGGCCGAACAGTCGGGCGAATCTGCTGAGCTGGGCCAGATCAGAGAGCAGCGCCTCCCCGGCGCCCGGATACTGCACCTTCACCGCGACGTCCCGTCCGTCGTGCCACACGGCCCGGTGCACCTGACCGATCGAGGCGGCGGCCGACGGTCTGTCCTCGAATTCGAGGAACAACTGCCGCCAGTCCTCGCCGAGCCGCTCCTCCAGCACCGCGTGGACGGTACCGCTGGGCATGGGCGGTGCGGCTTCCTGCAGTTTGGTGAGCGCCGCCCGGTACGGTCCGGCGACCTCCTCGGGCAGCGCCGACTCGAAGACGGACAGGGCCTGTCCGAGCTTCATCGCCCCGCCCTTCAACTCGCCCAGGACCTTGAACAGCTGGTCCGCGGTGCGCTGCTGCACCTCACGGGCGACCAACTCCGCCGATCTCCCGCCGATCCGCTTGCCCAGACCCCACGTCGCCCGGCCGGCGAAGCCCAGAGGCAGGGCGGCCAACTTGGCGGTACGGGTGACCGCTTTCCGGGGAAGATCAGACATGAGCCCCTCCAAATCCCAGACTGCCGTACCGCGTGCGGCGGTTACCCAGCCATTGTGTCCTGCCTCGCGTCGGTCCCGGAGGAGCGCTCCCTCCCAGTGTGCCCAGCCGCTCCGCAGGAGCAGTCGAGGTGCGGTCCCATCCGCTCGGGGCGCCAGTCCAACAGCGGCAGCGCGGCCTCCCAACGGGTTCCCGTACTCGCGGGCAGTTCCCCGTCCAGAAAGGACAGCGCGTGAGCGGCCGTCAGCCCCGCCACCGCCGTGGCCAGTCCCAGGTCACAGGCCTGTACGGCAGCGCGCCGCCCGGACCGCCACTGGGACAGCATCCTGGTCCAGTCCTCGTCCCGGCCCGCGCGCTCCAGCGCCAGACACCCGGCGCAGGCCGTTCCCCCGGGCAGGACCAGGGGACCGACGACTCCCGTCGCCTCCATCACTCCGGCGTAGAGATGAGGAGTCCCCGACGCGATCCACGGCTCGGCCGACCGCGGATCGGGGGCGTACGCCGCGAGGCCGTCGCGAGGGGCCACCACGATCAGCGACAGCCCCGGCTCGCCACCGGCCGGAGAACCCGCCGTCTCCGCCGCCCGGGGAGCCGAACCCGCGGCGGATCTGCGCACCAACTGCCGGGCGGCGGTGTCCCTGCGCTCCCCGACGGCCGTCGGCGGAAGCCCGCCGGGCGAGACGTCCCACGGCTCGGTGTGCCCGCCGTCCAGCACCTCCACCCGGCCCACGCCGGACCCGGACAGCACCGCCGCGATCGCGGCGCCGACCCGTCCGGCGCCCCGTACCTGGACCCGCATCGCCCGGCGGGCCGCCAGCCGTCGCATCCCGCCGCCCGGTTCGGGATGGACGACGGAGAGCGACGCCAGATCGGGGCGGTGCCGATCCAGGGCGCCGGGCCGGCTCCGCAACACGTCGGTCTCCGGGCCGGCGGCCCGCACGTCGTCGATCAGCCCCGCGTTCGCCAATCGTCCGACCAAGGTGTCCACTTGATGGTCCGACAGGTCCAGCGTGCGGGCCTCCTCGCGCAGCAGTGGCAGGCCGCGTGTTCCGTCGAGCAGTTCCAGAAAACTGCCCGTGGCGATATCCAGCGGGCCGAACTTCACCGCATGGGCATGAGTCACCCCGAATTGCACGGTGCCTCGGCTGCGCCATGCGCGGCGCAGTGCGGGCTTCAACATCGGATGCACGGCTACCCCCGGTCTGTGTTCCTTGATCTCTGTGCGTGGGCCGCGGCCCCGGATCTTCGCGGGATCCGTTGCCAGAATGCAGGCCGGCGCCGAAGTGTGCGGAAAGTTGTCCACAGGCATGGGGTATTAGTCGTTCAAATGGTGCATGCCGTGGAGTGGATCAAGCGTGAACCGTCCCGGAGACGGGACTTCCCCCACTGACACCGGGTAACGTCGTGGCGTGCCCGCCGACCCGTCACCCGGATTCGCCGGGGAGACCCCCACGCGCCGCGCCGGAACCCAGCAGCGCAGCGCGGCGGACCGTCCGCCCCGCGCCTCGGCAACGAGCGCGGTCGAGGTCCGCAGGAGCAATCGCCGCAGCAGAACGGTCTCCGCGTACCGGGAGGGCGACCGCACCATCGTGCTCATCCCGGCCCGGATGTCGGAGGCCGAGGAGCGGCGCTGGGTGAGCGTGATGCTCGACAAGCTCGCGGCGCAGGAGAGCAAACGCGTCTTCGGCGACAGCGAACTCGCCGAGCGGGCCGAGCGGTTGTCCGCCCAGTACTTCGAGGGCCGGGCCCGGCCGACGTCGGTGCGGTGGGTGACCAACCAGAACACCCGATGGGGGTCCTGCACCCCGGCGGAGGGCAGCATCCGCCTGTCGCACCGGCTCCAGGGCATGCCCGAGTACGTCGTCGACTACGTACTGGTCCATGAGCTGGCCCACCTGCTCGTCCCCGGCCACGGCCCGCGCTTCTGGCGGCTGCTGGAGGCATATCCCCGGACCGAGCGGGCACGCGGATATCTGGAAGGTGTGGTGGCGGCCGACCGGCTGCCTCATCTGCCCGCCGCTCGCGGTGAGTGACATCCACCGATTCTGTACCGGGTGTGTACCGACTTAGCTCGATGTCGGCGTTTGCGGTTAGCCTGGCGCGACGCATTCACATTCGGGATGGGGGACGGTCGTTACGCATGGCCAGGGAATTCCAACGCGGCCACAAGGCCAAGATCAGCGATCTCACGCCGGGGACGGATCTGTACGTAGGTGTGCAGATCGCCGGTCCGGGACTGACCTTTGACATCAGCTGCTTCGGCCTCGATGCCAATGAGCAGCTCTCCGACGACCGGTATTTCATCTTCTTCAATCAGCCTAAATCGCCCGAGGAGTCCATTCAGCTTCTCGGCACCCAGGCCGGTGACACCGAGTCGTTCCGCGTCACCCTGGACCGCATTCCGGCCAACATCCACAAGCTGTCGTTCACCGCGACGGTCGACGGGGCCGGGCAGATGTCCCAGATCGGCCCCGGATACATCCGGATCGTCGCAGGTGGCGAAGAAGTCGTCAGGTACGCCTTCAACGGTTCGGAGTTCACCACCGAGCGTGCGGTGATGCTGGGCGACTTCTATCTGAAGGACGTCTGGCGGTTCGCCGCGGTCGGCCAGGGCTTCGACGGCGGCCTGGAAGCGCTGCTGAAGAACTTCGGCGGCGAGGTCGCCGAGGAGGCGCCCGCCGCACCTCAACCGCAGGCGGCGGCTCCGTCGTTCGCCCCGCCCGCCCAGGCGGCCGCACCGGCGCCCGCTCCGTCCTTCGGGGCCCCGCCCGCACCGCAGGCGCCCCAGGCCCCGCAGCCGGCACCGTCCTTCGGGGCTCCGGCCGCGCAGGCCCCGGCCCCCACACCGCAACAGCAGATGCACAGCGCGCCGACGATGGCGGCGCCGCTGGCACCGCACGGCGGCACGGTGCCGCCGCCCGCCCCCGCTCCGGCCCCGTACGGGCAGCCGGGCCAGCCGCCCCAGCAGCCACAGTTCGGGCAGGTCCCCGGCCAGGCACCCCCCTACGGCCAGGCACCCCCCGCCGCCCCGTACGGCCAGGCACCGCCCGCCCCGTACGGTCAGCAGGCCCCGGCCCCGTACGGTCAGCAGCCTCCCGGCATGCAGCCGCCCGGTGTGCCCCAGGGCGTGCCGCAGGGCGTGCCGCAGGCCGGTGCCGGTCTTCAGGCGGCACTCCAGCCGTACAAGGAAACGGCCACCGGCCAGCGCTGGACCCCGCAGAACCAGCAACTCATGCGGGTCGACCTCACCATGGGCGGTATGCCCGTGCTCGCCCGCCAGGGCAGCATGGTGATGTACCAGGGCAAGGTCGACTTCAGCTACAAGGGCGCCGGTTTCGCCGGTCGCATCGTCGGCAACGCCACCGGCCAGGAGATGCAGTTGATGCGCTGCACCGGCCGCGGCCAGGTCTTCCTCGCCGAGGACGGCTCGCATCTGCACGCCATCGAGCTGCAGGGCGACGGCATCTGTGTCTCGGCGGAGAACGTCCTCGCGTTCGACGAGTCGCTGCAGCACGAGGTCCGCAGGATCGAGGGCCACGGCATCCCCGGTGGCGCCCTGTTCACCATGCAGTTCCAGGGCACCGGCACGGTCATCGTCAAGACCCACGGCGTCCCCGTCGTCCTGCCCGTCACGCCGACCACCTTCGCCGACTGCAACGCCGTCGTGGCCTGGTCGTCCGCGTCCCAGGTGATCATCTCCAGCCAGGTCCGGCTGCGCCGCAACGCGTATCCGGGACACAGCGGGGAGACCGTGAACCTCCAGTTCCGGGGAGCCCCCGGCAACTTCATCGTCGTCCAGCCCTACGAGGTCTGAGGGAGCCCGTCATGAATCAGCAACTCGCGGGCTACGCCCCGACCCCCGTCACGGCCCGTATGGAGAACCACGGCCGCACGATGCTCAAGGTCGCCATGGCCACCGGCCAGGACCTCTACGCACGTACCGGCTCGATGGTTGCGTACGAGGGCTTCATCCAGTACGAACCCAACCCGCCCGCCGTCCGGCAGATCGCCTCCCAGTGGATCACCGGCGAGGGCGCGCCGATCATGAAGTGCTCCGGCGACGGACTGCTCTACCTCGCCGACTACGGCGCCGATGTGGTCGTCATCAACCTCAACAACGACTCACTCTCGGTCAACGGCACCAATGTCCTCGCCTTCGACGGTCATCTCACCTGGGGCGTGGAGCGGGTCAAGGGCCTCGCCAAGTTCGCGGGCCAGGGCCTGTGGAACGTCTGCATCTCGGGCACCGGGTGGGTCGCCATCACCTCGCGCGGCACCCCGATCGTCGTCGACTGCGGACGCGGCGAGGACGAGACGTACGTCGACCCGGACGCCCTCGTGGCCTGGTCCCCGAACCTCAAGGTGAAGGGCAAGCGCAGCTTCAAGGCATCCTCGCTCATCGGGCGGGGCAGCGGCGAGGCGTACCAGATGGCTTTCTCCGGCCAGGGCATCGTCGTCGTGCAGCCGAGCGAGGACAGTACCGACCGCCTGCGGGTCCGGAACTGACGGGGGAGGAGAACACACCATGCAGAGTCCGCTTTTCAGCTACACGGAACAGCAGTCCCAGGACCGGTACACCGTCCAGAACCCGCAGCTCCTGCGGGTCTCGCTGACCGGCAGCGACGACGTCCTCGCCCGCAAGGGCGCCATGGTCGCGTACCAGGGTCTGATGGAGTTCGACGGCGAGTACCAGTCGCACGGGCAGCGCCGCGCCCGCGCGAACACCGGCGAGGGCCTCGACCTGATGCGCTGCTCCGGGCAGGGCACCGTCTACCTCGCCAACCTCGCGCAGTACATCCACGTCGTGGACGTCGACCGTGACGGCATCACGGTCGACAGCGCCTACGTCCTCGCGCTGGACTCCTCGCTGCACACCGAGGTCATCGCGGTGGACAGCCAGTACGGCATCTCGGGCACCGGGAAGTACCAGCTCAACATCTCCGGCACCGGCAAGGTCGCTCTGATGACCTCGGGCCAGCCGCTGATGATGCAGGTCACGCCGGACAAGTACGTCAACGCCGACGCCGACGCGATCGTCGCCTGGTCCAGCTCGCTGCGGGTGCAGATGCAGGCCCAGACGCATTCCTCGGGCGTCTGGCGGCGGAGCGGAAACACCGGCGAGGGCTGGGAGCTCAGCTTCCTCGGCCAGGGCTTCGCCCTCGTCCAGCCGAGCGAGGTGCTGCCCCCGCAGAACCACGAGATCGGCCAGGGCGTCCGGGCCCAGTACGGGATGGGACAGCAGGGTGCCCACGGTCAGAACCAGAACAACTCCTGGAACTGAGCCACAGCGCACCGGCACGCACGGAACGGGTGGTCGCAGAGACCGCCCCACCCGTTCCGCAGGTCGTTCCTACCGGCGCCGCTCCAGCACGGCGCGGGCGCGCTCCATCAGCCGTACGACCGATGTGTCGGCCACCGAAGCGACCTCGTCGTACGCGAACCAGCGCAGGTCCAGCGACTCGTCGCTGATCTGCTCCGTCGCGCCCGAGGGCGCCAGCGCCACGTACTGCACATCCAGGTGCCAGTGGCAGGGCGCGGGGATCGGGTGGCGGTCCAGGGTCACCGGGCCGCCCGCGAGCAGGGTGAGGCCGGTGATGCCGGACTCCTCGGTCGCTTCCCGCAGCGCCGCGGCGGCGAGCGAGGCGTCCTGCGGCTCGCAGTGACCGCCCATCTGCAGCCACATCCGCAGCTTGCGGTGGAGCGTCAGCAGGACCCGGCCGCGCTCCGGGTCGACGACCAGCGCGCTGGCCGTCAGATGGCCTGCTCCGCAGGCCTTCCACATGCCGTCGGGATGCCGCGCCAGATGGTCGAGATAGACCTGGCGCAGCTCACCCCGGTCCGGATCCGCAGGGCTCTCGTACCCCTTCAGTACGAGAACGGCGTCGTCGTGCAGGCTCACCGGTCGGTGTCGCCCTTGCCGTCGTCCTCGCGGCCCTCGGCCTCCCCGGTGCCGGGGGAGTCCTTGCCGTCCGTGTCCGCCGTGTCCGCGGCGGGCTTCTGCGGGCCCTTCGCGGCCTCGCCGAGCATCTTGTCCAGCTCGGAGAAGTCCAGCTGCTCGTGGTGCACAAAGCCGTCCGGATCGTCCAGGTCCTGGGCCGTCGGCAGCATGTCGGGGTGCTCCCACAGGGCGTCGCGCCCGTCGAGACCGCGCGCGTCGGTGAGGGACGCCCACAGGCGCGAGGCGTCACGCAGCCGCCGCGGGCGCAGCTGAAGGCCGATGAGCGTGGCGAACGTCTGCTCGGCGGGACCGCCGGAGGCGCGGCGCCTGCGCATCGTCTCGCGCAGCGCGTCCGCCGAGGTCAGGCGGGACTTTGCGGCCTCGTGGACCACGGCGTCCACCCAGCCCTCGACGAGTGCGAGCGCCGTCTCCAGCCGGGCCAGGGCGGTCTTCTGCTCAGGCGTGTCCTCCGGCTGGAACATGCCCTGCTGAAGGGCGTCCTGGAGCTGCTCGGGCTGCGACGGGTCGAACTGGCCGACCACGTCCTCCAGCTTGCTGGTGTCGACCTTGATGCCGCGCGCATACCCCTCGACGGCGCCGAACAGATGCGAGCGCAGCCACGGAACATGGGCGAAGAGCCGCTGGTGCGCGGCCTCGCGCAGGGCGAGATACAGCCGCACCTCGTCCTGCGGCACGCTGAGGTCCTTGCCGAACCTCTCCACGTTCAGCGGCAGCAGCGCGGCCTTGCCCGCGGGGCCCAGCGGGAGGCCGATGTCGGTCGAACCGACGACCTCGCCCGCCAGCACGCCGACGGCCTGCCCGATCTGCTGGCCGAACATCGCGCCGCCCATCGACCGCATCATGCCGATCAGCGGGCCGGCCATCGCCTGCATCTCCTCGGGCAGCACGTCACCCATGGCGAGACCGACGCGCTCCGCCACCGGGTCGACCAGCTTCTGCCAGGCCGGAAGGGACGCCTCGACCCACTCCGCACGGCTCCACGCCACGGTCGAGACCGAACCGGAGGGCAGCGATGTCACGCCGTCCAGCCAGAGGTCGGCGAGACGCAGCGCCTCGTCGACCGCGGACCGCTCGGACGGGCCGACGCTGGCGTCCTTCGTGCCGTCCGGCGTGCCCTGCGAGACCGTCTGGCGGGCGATCTGCTTGGCCATGTCCCAGTTGACCGGACCGCCCTCGTAGCTCAGCATCTGGCCGAGCTGCTGGAAGGCGGCACCCAGGTCATTGGGGTTCATCGAGCCGAACATCGCCGCGAACGGGTTGTCCCCGCCCGCGCCGGGCCCGAAGCCGAACGGGTTCGCCGGCCCGCCCGAGCCCTGCCCACCTCCGGTGGGGTCCTTCTTCTTGCCCTCGTCGCCGTTGTCCGGCTCCTCCGGCGGAAGGCCGAATCCGAATGGGGTGTCACTCACGGGGTTTCCTCGGCTCGTAGGGCCGTCGGCTCGAACCGACGGCGACTGCCCGGCATCACCATCCAGCGTAGACACCAAAAGTCCGCTCAGGGCCTCAGTGCGCCGCCGGCTCCCGGCCTGCGGCAGGATGGACGCCACCTGGTACGCACGCGTCATTCGGGTACGTACTGAAGACAACCGCTGGAGACGCCCGGTGAGTTCCCCAGATCCTCAGGTTCGCGCAGCGCGAAACCTGTCCACCCCCTCGACCGAGAACAAACCAGAAAAGAGCCGCTCCAGGAGCCGTGGCCCCGTCGTCGCGGTCACCGGAGCCGCGGGGGGCGTGGGCGAGCTGCTCACCGCACGCCTCGCGGCATCCGAGGAGATCAAGCAGGTCATCGCCATCGATGAACGCCGCGGAGAGGTCTCCGAGGCGACCTGGCACATCCTCGACGTGCGCGACCCCGCCATCGCGGAGAAGCTGCGCGGCGCAGACGTCGTTGTGCATCTCGCACTCGATCTGGACCTGGAGACCGACCCCGCCGCCCGCACCGCCTACAACGTGCGCGGCACCCAGACGGTGCTGACGGCCGCCGCCGCCGTCGGCGTCCACCGGGTCGTGCTGTGCACATCGGCGATGGTCTACGGGGCGCTGCCCGACAACGACATCCCGCTCGCCGAGGACGCCGAACTGCGCGCCACGGCCGAGGCCACCGGCGTCGGCGACCTCCTGGAGATCGAACGGCTGGGCCGCCGCGCGCCCCGCGCCCACCCCGGGCTCAACGTGACCGTGGTCCGGCCCACCGTCCTGGTCGGCGGCACGGACACCGCGTTGACCCGCTACTTCGAGTCGCCGCGCCTCCTGGTCGTCGCCGGATCGCGTCCCACCTGGCAGTTCTGCCATGTCGACGACCTGGTCACGGCCCTGGAGTACGCCGCGCTGGAGAAGATCGACGGCGAGTTCGCAGTCGGCTGCGACGGCTGGCTGGAGCAGGAGGAGGTCGAGGAGCTCAGCGGCGTCCGCCGGATGGAGCTGCCCTCCGCCGTGGCCCTGGGCGCCGCCGCCCGGCTGCACCGGATCGGCCTCACCCCGTCCCCGGCGGGCGATCTGGCGTACACGATGCACCCCTGGGTGGTCAGCGTGAGCCGGCTGCACGACGTGGGATGGCGCCCGAGCTGGACCAACGAGGAAGTGCTCGCCGCGCTCCTCGAAGAGGTCGAGGGCCGGCACACCGTCGCCGGACGCCGCCTCGGCCGCAAGGACGCCACCGCGGCGGGTGCCGCCGGTGCGACCGTGGCACTGCTCGGCACCGCCGCCCTGGTCCGCCGCGCCCGCAAGGCCCGCCGCCGCATCTGAGGGCTGTCGGGGCCATGCGCTCCCGGGGACTTCTGTAGAAGGCTCCAAGGTCAGGGGCGGCCCGCCGGTGGAAAGCGCTATTCCGCCTTGTCGGTGCCGTACGGCACCATGGGCCCCATGGCACCCACCAACGACCACCCCGGCGAGCGGGCGGCAGGCGACCCCGTCCGGCTGCTGGAGATCCGCGACACCCCGCTGTCGGTCGACGAGATCTTCCGGGCCGTGGGGGACGACGCCGCGGGCGGCACGGCGCTCTTCGTCGGCACGGTGCGCAACCACGACGGCGGTCAGGACGTCGGCGGGCTCGGGTACTCCTGTCACCCCTCGGCGCAGGACGAGATGCGCCGGGTGGCCGAGAAGGTCGTCGCGGATTTCCCGGTCCGGGCGCTGGCCGCTGTCCACCGGGTGGGTGACCTCCAAGTGGGCGATCTCGCCGTGGTCGTCGCCGTCTCCTGTCCGCACCGTGCCGAGGCGTTCGCGGCCTGCCGCAAGCTCATCGACGACCTCAAGCACGAGGTCCCGATCTGGAAGCACCAGCGTTTCTCGGACGGCACCGAGGAATGGGTCGGAGCCTGCTGAGCGCAAGTCGGCCGGGATGCCGTGCGGCCCGATTTGCGTAACCCCACCCCTGCCGTGAGCGTTGGTTCCGCAGACGGTTAATCTGCTGATCGGTCCGTTGCGGTCGCTCATGGCGTAGGGAGGTCGTAATGGCAGCACTCGCCTGGTTGTTGATTCCGCTTTTCGCTGCGCTCGGCGCTGCGATATGGGGAAGCTGGGCCGCCAGAAACCGAACGACCGGCGATGTCTCCGAACTCGCCGGCTATGCCAGGTTCCGTGAGGCGATGGAGAAGTCGGACTCCGGTTCCGATGTCGTCTGACGCTTCATCGCGCGTACGCAGTCGCCAATCCCGCATCGCGGCTCCGGCTGCCGACGGCCTCCCGCGCAGCCCGCGCCCGGTTTCCCGCCCCGTACGGACCGGCCCCGGCAGTGCACTGACAGACCCTTCCCGTACTGTCGTTCCATGCCACGCCGCACCGCGACGATGCTCGCCTCCACCCTGATCCTCATCGCGCTGCTCTGCGCAGGCGTGCTGATCAAAGTGCCGTATTCGGAGATGTCTCCCGGGCCGACCGTGAACACCCTCGGCAAGGTCGGCGGCGAACCCGTCCTGCAGATTTCCGGGCACAAGACGTACCCGACGACCGGCAACCTCAATATGACGACGGTCAGAGTCACCGGTGCCGACTACAGCATGAATCTCGTCGAGTCCGTCTACGGCTGGCTGGCACACGACAGCGTGGTCGTGCCGCACGACACCCTCTACCCCGACGGCAAGACCGAACAGCAGTCGACGCAGGAGAACGCCGAGGAGTTCAGTCAGTCCCAGGAGAGCGCCAAGGTCGCCGCGCTGACCGAACTGGGCATCCCGGTGTCGTCGCGCGTCGTGGTCTCCACGGTGGTCAAGGACAGCCCCGCCCAGGGCAAGCTGCACGCGGGCGATGTGATCAAGCAGGTCGACGGCACGCCCGTCGAGCAGCCCGAGGACGTCGCGAAGCTCGTCACCCGCCGCGACCCCGGCGAGAAGGTCACGTTCACGATCATCCCGGCCCGGACGGCACAGGCGGCCGAGAAGGCCGGCAAGGAGCCCGAGGGAAGCCGGAAGATCGTCCTCACCACCGCGAAGGCCCCCAAGGAGAACCGCGCGATCGTCGGCATCCAGGCCGGGACGGACCACACGTTCCCGTTCCGGATCGACATCAAGCTCGCCGACGTCGGCGGCCCGAGCGCCGGTCTGATGTTCTCGCTGGGCATCGTCGACAAGCTGACGCCCGGCAATCTCACGGGCGGCAAGTTCGTCGCGGGCACCGGCACGATCGACGACAAGGGCAAGGTCGGCCCGATCGGCGGCATCAACATGAAGCTGGTCGGCGCGCGAAACGCCGGCGCCAGGTACTTCCTGACGCCGGACGAGAACTGCAAGGCCGCCGCCTCCGACACCCCGAGCGGACTCACGCTGGTGAAGGTGAAGACGATCGACGACGCGAAGAAGTCGCTGGAGAAGATCCGGGTGGGGGACACGGCCGGCCTGCCGAGCTGCTCGGCAGGCTGACCGCGCCCCCTCGGGGGAACGCGACGGGGTCAGGCCTCGAAGGTCGCGGCCAGCGCGTCGGCCAGGCCCGGCACCAGACCGGCGCCGGTCCGCACCTCGCTCGGGGCGTCCTTCGCGCGAAGCCGTACGGCCGACTCTCGCGTGCCGTCCCGGAGGACCGCCACGGTCATCCGCACCTCCTGACGTTCCGGGTGCTTGGCGACCCACTTGGTCAGCTGCGCGTCGCTGAGCCCCTCGGGCACGGAGGCCTCGGCGGACGGCGGCAGCATCAGCCGCTCCACCGTCATCGCGCACCCGATCACCGCGTCGGGCCAGGCGATCGTGGCGAGGAACTCGTCCAGGGCGGTGCCCGGCGGCAGCTCGTCCTGCTCGATGGGGGTCAGTGAGGAAGTCGGGGATTCGGCGCTGTCCAGACCGAGCTGGGCGGCGAGACCGGGCTCCTGGATGTGCAGCCGGGCGGTGTCGACCAGGGCGAAGAGCCGGGCCGGCTGGTCCCAGCCGAGGCCGGAGATGTACTCGTCGATTTCGAGCACGGCGACGGTGAGCGGGCTCGCGGCCATCGGAGGGCCTGAGGGGGAAACGTTGGGCATGGTCAATATCCTGCCTCCTTCCGCCCCGGGAACGGGAACTAGGTAAAGCCTCAGTAAGTTGCATAGGTGGGCTCTACGATCGCTGGGCCCGCTTCACACGACCCGCGAACTTCGAGGTGCGCACGTTGGCTTTCCAGATGCCGGACCGCGGCGGAGGCCCGACCGGGCCACGGATCAGAGTCGGCCGCCCGTCCCGGCGCGCCCGTACCCTGCTCATGACACTGGGCGTCCTGGCGGTTCTCGCCATGGCGTTCGTCATGTTCGCCGGGTTCTGGACGGACTGGCTCTGGTACCGGTCGGTCGACTATTCGTCCGTCTTCACCACCACCCTGTGGACCAAGATCGGGCTGTTCCTCGTCTTCGGACTGCTGATGGCAGTCGCCGTCGGCCTGAACATCTGGCTCGCGCACCGGCTCCGGCCGCCGCTGAGCGCGATGTCGCTGGAACAGCAGAGCCTGGACCGCTACCGGATGAGCCTCGCCCCGTACAAGAAGTGGGTGCTGCTCGCGATCACCGCGCTCATCGGGCTGATCGCCGGAGCATCCGCCTCCGGCCAGTGGCGTACCTGGCTGATGTACGTGAACGGCGTGGCGTTCGGGCAGAAGGACCCCCAGTTCCATCTGGACGTGTCCTTCTACGCCTTCGACCTGCCCTGGTACCGCTTCCTGCTGGGCTTCGGCTTCGCGGCCACGGTGCTCTCGCTGATCGCCGCCGCGATGACCCACTACCTGTACGGCGGTCTGCGCGTCACCAGCCCCGGAGCGCGGGCGACCGGCGCGGCCACCGGCCATCTGTCGGTGCTGCTCGGTGTCTTCGTCTCGCTGAAGGCCGTGGCCTACTGGCTCGACCGGTACGGCCTGGCCGTGAAGTCCAGCGACTTCAAGGCCACGGACAACTGGACGGGCCTGCGGTACGTCGACGCCAACGCCTATCTGCCGGCGAAGACCATCCTGTTCTGCATCGCCGCGATCTGTGCCGTGCTGTTCTTCGCGACGCTCTGGCGCCGCACCTGGCAGCTCCCGGTGATCGGCTTCGGTCTGATGGTGCTCTCGGCGATCCTGATCGGCGGGCTGTACCCGGCGATCGTGCAGAAGTTCCAGGTCCAGCCGAACGAGCAGGCCAAGGAAGCCCCGTTCATCCGGAAGAACATCGAAGCGACGCGTGACGCGTACGACATCGACAACGCGCAGGTCGACGACTACTCGGGCAAGAGCACGACGGACGACGACACCAAGCTGCGCGCGAGCGCGAACGAGGCCGCCAGCTACCGGGTGATGGACCCCAACGTCGTCTCCCCGGCCTTCCAGCAGCTCCAGCAGAAGAGGAACTACTACCAGTTCCCCAAGACGCTGGACGTGGACCGCTACAAGGACGCCGCCGGCAAGGACCAGGACACGGTCATCGGTCTGCGCGAGCTCAACCTCGACGGCATCCCCAAGCGCAACTGGATCAACGACCACTTCACCTACACCCACGGCTACGGCGCCATCGCGGCCCGGGGCACGACGACCGGCAAGAACCCGAAGGGTTCCCCGGACTTCACCGAGTCCGGCCTGCCGACCAGCGGTGACCTCGGCAAGTACGAGCAGCAGATCTACTACGGCGAGAAGACCGAGCAGTACTCCATCGTCGGCGGGCCCCAGAAGGAGCTCGACTACGAGGAGGACGGCGAGAAGACCACCAGCTACAAGGGCAACAGCGGGGTCAGTCTCTCCAACGCCTTCAACCGCGCCGCGTACGCCGTCTCGTTCAGCGAGCCGCAGATCCTCTACTCGGGAGCCATCGGCGAGGGTTCGCGGATTCTCTACAACCGCACGCCCAAGGAGCGCGTCGAAGCGGTCGCCCCGTGGCTGACCATCGACGGCGACGCCTACCCGGCGGTGGTGAACGGCCGGATCCAGTGGGTCGTCGACGCGTACACCACCACCAACGGTTACCCGTACGCCTCCCGTACGACGCTCGGCGACACCACGGCCGACTCGCTGACCACCAACCAGCGTGCGGTCGTCGCCCAGCAGAACCAGGTCAACTACATCCGCAACTCGGTGAAGGCCACCGTCGACGCGTACGACGGCAAGGTCAAGCTCTACGAGTGGGACACCGAGGACCCGGTCCTCAAGACCTGGCGCAAGGCGTTCCCGGGGACCGTGGAGCCCAGGGCGGACATCCCGCAGGAGCTCATGGACCACCTGCGGTACCCGCAGGACCTGTTCAAGGTGCAGCGCGAGCTGCTCACCCGCTACCACGTCACGAACCCCGCGCAGTTCTACAGCGGCAGTGACGCGTGGCAGGTCCCGGACGACCCGACCAACAAGGAGTCCGGTGCCGTCCCGCCGTACTACCTGAGCATAAAGATGCCGGACCAGACGGCCCAGAAGTTCTCGCTGACGACGACGTTCACCCCGAAGGGGCGGCCCGACCTCGGGGCGTTCATGGCGGTGGACGCGGACGCGGCCAGCAAGGACTACGGCACGATAAGACTGCTGAGAGTCACCACCACGGTGAAGGGCCCCGGGCAGGTACAGAGCGAGCTCAACGGCAACGACGACGTCGCCGAGTTCGTGAGAAACCTGAAGGGAACCGACTCCGACATCGAGTACGGCAACCTGCTGACCGTGCCGCTCGAAGGGGGCTTCCTCTACATCGAGCCGGTGTACACGCGCGGTGGCACGCAGAACTATCCGCTGCTGCGCAAGGTCGCCGCTTCGTACGGGTCGAAGACCGTCTTCGAGAACAGCCTCGGGGAGGCGCTCAACGCGGTCTTCGGGGTGACGGACTCCGGCACCACCCCGCCGGAGACCACCAGACCGCCGGGCACCACGGAGCCGCCGGCCACCGGTGACGCGGCGCTGAAGAAGGCGATCGCGGACGCGCAGAAGGCCTACGCGGAGGGCGAGGCGGCCCTGAAGGAGCAGGACTGGACCGCCTACGGCAAGGCCCAGGCGGATCTGCAGAACGCGTTGCAGCGTGCGGCGGCGGCCCAGCCCAAGTCGGGCAGTGCGAACAGCGCCAACGGTGCAGACAGTGCGAACAGTTCGGACAAAAAGGGCAAATCGTCCGGTGCTGACGGTGGTGGCTGAGTAACCCGGTAAAGGCTCACCCCCGCGTCGTGGTACTGTTTCAACACAACGACGCGGGGTGGAGCAGCTCGGTAGCTCGCTGGGCTCATAACCCAGAGGTCGCAGGTTCAAATCCTGTCCCCGCTACTGAAAGACGAAGGCCCGGATCCTTTCGAGGATCCGGGCCTTCGTCGTGTCATGACGACTTTCTTGTGCAGGGTGCGTGAAGTGCGGTTCGCGGGGCACGAGTTGGGTCCGGACGTGTTTGACTTATCTCTCTGTGGGCATGTCGACAAAACGCTGAAGTGACCTCACTGGCCGCGATATACCAGGTGTACGCGGGTTGCGGGTGGTGCGACGATGGTATTTATGGGGGACAGGGCAACTCTGTTGGAGACAGGGCGGTTTGTACAGCATCGCGGTCATTGGCCGGATAACGCGATGAATGCGGCTTTTGGTGGTACCACCGCGGAGAACAACGAGACCACTGACACACCTGAGAAGCCCGAGACACCTGAGATCATCAAGGCGACCGAGACTGCCGAGACTGCGGGGTGTGCCGCGACCGTCGAGAGCACGGAGTTCACAGAGAACACGGGAAGCGCGGGGGCCGACGGGAGCGCCGGGGCCACGGAGACTCCCGGGAGCGCCGAGAGCCCGGAGAGCGCCGAGAGCGAGGCGCGGCACCGTCGCGCCGCCGACGCCGGGGACACCGCGTCGATGAGCGTCCTCGGCGCCCTGCTGCTGCGCCGCGGTGATCTGGACGGCGCCGAACCCTATCTGCGCGGGGCCACCGCGGACGGCGACCGGGCCGCGGCCAACAACCTGGGCGTCCTTCTCCACCAGCGCGGATACGTCGACGACGCGGCCGGCTGGTGGCGCATCGCCGCCGTCGCGGGGTCCGCCGCCGCCGCGCACGCGCTGGGCCGCCACTACCGGGAGCGCGGCGACGAGCCCGGTGCCGAGTACTGGCTGCGGCAGTCCGCCGAGCAGGGGCACGCGCTGGGTGCGTACGCCCTGGCCGACCTGCTGGAACACCGTAGCGACGTCGGCGCGGAACGTTGGCTGCGGGCCGCCGCCGAGCAGGGGCACCGGGAAGCCGCGTACCGCCTCGCGCGCATGCTGGACCGCAACACCGCCGACGATCCGCACGACGCCTTCGGCCGCCCGGGGCTGGGCCCCGGCGCGGGCGACCGGCCCGGTGCGCCCGGCCGTTCCGCGGCGCGCAAGGACGACGGCCCGGTGGCGGGTCCGGCGACCGGGCGCGTGGGCGAGGCCGAGCAGTGGTACCGGCAGGCCGCCGCGCGCGGCCACCGGCGTGCCGCCCTCCACCTCGGCGCCATCCTCGAACAGCGCGGCGAGCCCAAGGAGGCTGGCCGGTGGTACCTCATCTCCGCGAAGGCGGGCGAGGCGCGCGCCGCCTGCGCGCTCGGCTTCCTGCTGCGTGACGCGGGCGACGAGGAGAGCGCCGCCGTGTGGTGGCTGCGCGCCGCCCAGGACGGCGACGGGAACGCCGCCAACGCCCTGGGCGCCCTGCACGCGGCCCGGGGCGAGCAGCAGACCGCCGAGCGCTGGTACCGGGCCGCCATGGACGCGGGCGATGTCAATGGCGCCTACAACCTGGGCCTGCTCTGCGCGGCCCAGGACCGTACGCCGCAGGCCGAGCAGTGGTACCGCCGTGCCGCGTACGCGGGCCACCGCGAGGCCGCCAACGCACTGGCCGTGCTCCTGCTCCAGGCGGGCGACGCGACCGGTGCCGAGCCCTGGTTCTCCAAGGCGGCCGAGGCGGGCAGCGTCGACGCGGCGTTCAACCTGGGCATCCTGTACGCCGGGCGCGACGAGGACCGTACGGCACTGGTCTGGTACGAGCGTGCCGCGGCGGCCGGCCACACCGAGGCCGCCCTCCAGGTCGGCATGGCCCTGCTGCACCACGGCGAGGAGCAGGAGGCGGAGCGTCATCTGCGCTGCGCGGCGGGCGGCGGCAGCGCGGAGGCCGCCTTCCGGCTGGCCGGGGTGCTGGACTCACGGCAGCCGCCGCCCGGCCCTCCCGCGCTCGGCGAGCCGATGCCGGAGAAGACCGAGTGCGAGGAGTGGTACGAGCGGGCCGCCGAGCAGGGGCACCGCCGCGCCCAGGTGCGGGTCGGCATGCTCGCCGCGGCCCGAGGTGATGTGGACAGCGCCGCCCGCTGGTACCGCGAGGCCGCCGAGTCGGGCAGCCGCAACGGCGCCTTCAACCTCGGGCTGCTACTCGCCCGCGAGGGCAGCGAGCGCGAGGCGGCGCTGTGGTGGAGCCGGGCCGCGAACGACGGGCACGGGCGGGCCGCCCTGCGCCTCGCCCTGCTGGCCGCCCGCCGGGGCGAGCTCACCGAGGGGCAGCGCTGGTGTGCGCGGGCGGTCGAGCTGGGCCCGGCGGAGGTCGCCGAGCGGGCTGCCCGGCTGCGCGAGGCGCTGCACCAGGAGCTGACCGCATAGGGCCGTGCATGGTCCTGCGCAGGACCATGTGCGGCCCGTCGGCCCCGGGCGCCGGAACGGATTTGCGCTGGTCGGGAGCGGTGACGTACAGTTCTAAACACAACGACGCGGGGTGGAGCAGCTCGGTAGCTCGCTGGGCTCATAACCCAGAGGTCGCAGGTTCAAATCCTGTCCCCGCTACTGAAGACAGAAGGCCGGATCCTTTCGAGGATCCGGCCTTCTGTGCATGCGCTGCGCGTGAGTGAGTCAGAGCTTGTGGCCCACCGCCTCCGCGTACATCGCCCGGTCGACGGCCTTCGCCTCGGGCACCGAGGCCCCCTTCGAGACGCCCGAATCGGCGTACGCCTCCTGCAGCCGGTCCGTCGTGCCTTTCCGTATCTCCCAGTCCATCCGCATCGACGGGGTCGACCGCAGCGTGGCCTGGTCGGTCTTCAGCAGCTTCGCCAGCTCGGCGACGAAGCCGGGATCGGACTTGTAGTCGCCGGCGAAGTAGGTGTTCACCGTCCGGATGTAGGCGCGGAGAAAGGCGACCCCCGCGTCCGGGTCCTTGTTCAGCAGCGTCGGGCCGAAGAGCAGGCCGCCGAGCGGTTCACCGACGGGCTGGCCTCCCAGGAACGCGTACTTCCGGTCGCCGTCCACCTTGCGCCAGATCGGGTCGAGCAGCCAGGCCGAGTCCACGCCGCCGTTCTGCAGCGCGGTCAGCACATCCGCGGAGCCGAGCTGCTGGAAGCTGATCCTGTCGAGGCCGCCGCCGTGCTTCTTCAGGGAGGTGTCCATCGGGTACGCGATGACCGACCCCTTGCCGATCATGGTGCCCAGCTTCCGGCCCGCCATCTCGACGTGATCGGCGCTCTCGCCGTCCTTGAGACGCACCCACAGGCCGCTCTTGGAGGCGGGGTCGGGGGAGAAGTTCCCCGCGACCCACTTGATGTCGAAGCCGCCGTTGATGCCGTTCATCACGGCTGCCTCGGGAGCCGCCCACTGGGCGTCCACATCGCCCTTGGCGAGCAGTGGCAGGGCGTCCGGGGTGGGCAGCACTCTCAGTTCGACGTCCAGCCCCTCTTTCGTGAACTCGCCCTTCGCCACCGCGACCTGGAGCGGAGCGACGTACTCCGCGCTCAGGGTGCCGGTGGCGACGGTGATCTTCCGCTTCTTCGTCAGGGGCCGGGCCGCCGGGGCGCCCTTGTCGCAGCGGGCCGCCTTCCGGCCGGGGGCGAGGTCGGCCGGGTCGGTCCAGCTGCCGGCACCACAGCCCGCGACGGGCCTGACGGTGCGCGGCGCGGCGGCGGCGCCGTCGCCGCCGCCGGAGTCGTGCCCGGCGCAGCCCGCCGCGCCGAGCAGGGATGCCGTGACGAGCACGACGATGCGGGTGAAGGGGATGTGGGTACGCACAGTGCCTCCGTACGAAGAGCGTGGGGAGCCGTTCAGGACCGGCTGCGGCCGCGGTCGCGCGGGGCCCACGGGGTGAGCAGCCGCCCGGCGATCCGCACCGCTTCGGAGAAGACGACACCGAGGACCGCCACACACACGATGCCGACGAACATCACGTCGTTCTGGAACAGCGCCCGGGAGTCGAAGATCAGATGACCGAGACCGTCGGCCGCGGCGATCTGTTCGGAGGCGACGATGACGAGCACGGCCACTCCTGCCGCGATCCGTGCCCCGACCAGGACCGCGGGCATCGACGCGGGCAGCAGCACATGGCGGAACATCTGCCAGGGCGAGGCGCCGAAGACCTGACCGGCATCACGGTGGCCGACCGGGACGGCGAGCACGGCCGCCATGGTGGAGATCCAGACGAAGAAGAAGACGGTCGCGGCGACCAGGGCGATCTGCGGGCCTTCACCGAGGCCGAACATATTGAGGAAGACCGGCAGCAGGGCCAGCTTCGGCACGACGTACAGGGCGTCGAGCAACGGCTCCAGCGCCGCCCGTACGAGGGAGAGCGAGCCCATCAGCAGGCCGAGCGCGTATCCCGAGATGGTGCCGATCGCGTAGCCGCCGAGGACCCGCTTGAGCGTGGCCCATACATCCGGCCACAGTTCACCGGCGCCCGCCCTGTCCAAGCCGTCCGCCAGGATGGTGGAGGGGGCCGGGTAGACCCGGTCGTCGATCCAGGACTGCGCGGCGGCCAGTTGCCAGAGAAGCACGAGGAGCAGCGGTACGGCGACGGCGAGCGCGATCTCCAGGGCGCGGCGCCTGCGGTGGGTGCGTACCGGACGCAGCTCCTGCGGGCCCGGCCTGCGGATCAGGACGCCGTCGTCGGGCTTTGTGGCGTTCACGGTGACGGTCATGCCGGGACCGCCTCCCTGTGCACCTCGCCACGCAGGAGTTCCCACAACTCGCTCTTCAGCGCGGTGAATTCGGGCGCCGACCGGACTGTGCCGGTGCGCGGCCGGTCGAACGGTGGGCGGCGCTCGGCGATGATCCGCCCCGGTCGGGCGGACATCACCAGCACCCTGTCCCCGAGCACGATCGCTTCTTCGAGGCTGTGGGTGATGAAGAGGGTGGTGGTACGGGTGTTCTGGGTGAGGTCGAGCAGCTCGTCCTGGAGGATGGTGCGCAGCTGGGCGTCGAGCGCCGCGAACGGCTCGTCCATCAGCAGTATCTCGGGTTCGACGGCGAGGGCGCGGGCGATCGCGACCCGTTGCCGCATCCCGCCGGAGAGGGCGGCCGGATACGCCCCCGCGAAGTCGGAGAGCCCCATCCGGGCCAGCCAGTCGCGCGCCCTGACGTCGGCCTCCTTGCGTGGTACGCGCTGGATGTCGAGACCGAACCGGACATTGGCGAGCACGGTCTTCCAGTCGTAGATGCCGTAGTCCTGGAAGATCATCGCCGCCGGACGGGGTGAGGTCGTACGGATGGACAGCTCGCCGGAGCTGGGGCGGAGCAGTCCGGCGGCGATCCTGAGCAGCGTGGACTTGCCGCAGCCGGACGGGCCGACGATGCAGGTGAACTCGCCCGGCGAGACGGAGAGATCGAGCGGGCCAAGGGCGGACAGGGCCTTGGCACCGTGCCCGAACGAGCGGCTGAGCGCGTCGGCGCGGAGTTTGGGGCTGGTGGCTGCGGTGGTCGGTGGGGTCGGGTGCGGATCTCCCACGGGTCTCTCCTCGCGCGTATCGAGGTGCGGATCCGCCGCGGGGCGGACGTGATCGCCGCAGACGATATGACGACCCGTCAGATTCGGGAAGGGGGTGCGCACGTGCCGGCGGCGGGGAGGGGTGCCGCCCGCTGTGAGGATTCACGCGAAAGGCCCCGGTGCGCGTGATGCTCGCACCGGGGCCTTCGTCGGGTGGATCAGGTCGTCGTGGCGCAATTCGGGCAGATGCCCCGGTAGGTCACCTCGACGCCGGACACCGTGAAGCCGAAGCGCTCGGCGCTCGGCAGATCCGCCATCGGGTCGCCGGCCGGGTGCACATCGCGGATCGTGCCGCAGCTCGCGCAGACGAGGTGGTGGTGGGGCCGGTGCGCGTTCGGGTCGTAACGCTTGGCGCGGCGGTCCGTGGAGACCTCTATGACCTCGCCGAGCGTCACCATCTCGCCCAGTGTGTTGTAGACGGTGGCGCGGGAGATCTCGGGCAGCTTGGCCACGGCCCGCGCGTGGACCTCGTCGGCCGTCAGGTGCACATGGTCCCCGTCGAGGACCTCGGCCACGACGCGCCGCTGCGCAGTCATGCGCCAGCCGCGTCCGCGAAGTCGTTCCAACAGGTCACTCATAGAAACAAGCCTAACAGTGAAGGGACCAGGTCCCGAACGGGTGTGACTTTGGATGTTCACTTGACTTGGACTGAGTCCATTGTAGGATCGGCACCGGCATACGCCAAGGGACAGGCTGTGCAGGACAAGACGAATGTGCAGGAACGACGCAGGAGGCGCACGTGACGCAGGGACCGCTCACCACGGAGGCCGGCGCGCCGGTCGCCGACAACCAGAACAGCCAGACCGCGGGCGTCGGCGGTCCCGTCCTGGTACAGGACCAGTCGCTGATGGAGAAGCTCGCGCACTTCAACCGTGAGCGCATTCCGGAGCGCATCGTGCACGCCCGCGGCGCCGGCGCGTACGGCACATTCACGCTGACCCGCGACGTCTCGCAGTGGACGCGGGCGAAGTTCCTCTCCGAGGTCGGCAAGCAGACCGAGACCTTCCTGCGCTTCTCGACCGTCGCGGGCAATCTCGGCTCGGCCGACGCGGTGCGCGACCCCCGCGGTTTCGCGCTGAAGTTCTACACCGAGGAGGGCAACTACGACCTCGTCGGCAACAACACCCCGGTGTTCTTCATCAAGGACGCCATCAAGTTCCCGGACTTCATCCACACCCAGAAGCGCGACCCGTACACCGGCTCGCAGGAGGCGGACAACGTCTGGGACTTCTGGGGTCTGTCGCCCGAGTCCACCCACCAGGTGACCTGGCTCTTCGGTGACCGGGGCATCCCGGCCACGCTGCGCCACATGAACGGGTACGGCTCGCACACGTTCCAGTGGAACAACGAGGCCGGCGAGGTCTTCTGGGTCAAGTACCACTTCAAGACCGACCAGGGCATCAAGAACCTCACCCAGGCCGAGGCCAACAAGCTCGCCGGTGAGGACCCGGACAGCCACCAGCGCGATCTGCGCGAAGCGATCGAGCGCGGCGACTTCCCGTCCTGGACGGTGCAGGTCCAGATCATGCCGGCGGCCGAGGCGGCCACGTACCGTTTCAACCCGTTCGACCTCACCAAGGTGTGGCCGCACGCGGACTACCCGCCGATCGAGATCGGGAAGCTGGAGCTCAACCGCAACCCGGAGAACGTCTTCGCGGAGACCGAGCAGTCGATCTTCAGCCCCGCGCACTTCGTGCCGGGCATCGGTCCGTCCCCCGACAAGATGCTTCAGGGCCGCCTCTTCGCGTACGGCGACGCCCACCGCTACCGCGTCGGCATCAACGCCGACCACCTGCCGGTGAACCGTCCGCACGCCACCGAGGCGCGCACCCACGGCCGCGACGGCTACCTGTACGACGGCCGCCACAAGGGCGCGAAGAACTACGAGCCGAACAGCTTCGGCGGTCCGGTCCAGACCGACCGCCCGCTGTGGGGGCCCGCCATCGTCACCGGTGAGGTCGCCACGCACGCGGCTCCGAGCCACGCCGAGGACAACGACTTCGTGCAGGCCGGAAACCTCTACCGGCTCTACTCCGAGGACGAGAAGGCGCGGCTGATCGACAACCTCGCCGGGTTCATCGCCAAGGTGTCGCGCGATGACATCGCCGAGCGCGCGATCAACAACTTCCGCCAGGCGGACGGCGACTTCGGCAAGCGTCTGGAGGCCGCGGTCCAGGCCCTTCGCGGCTGATCCGGGCGACTGCCGTCGGCGGTGGGCCGGTCTCCCCTTCGGGGGAGGCCGGCCCACCGGTCGTTCACGGGGCTCAGAGGCTGTCGGGTGACCTCCAATCGGGCAGCCACGGTCTGGCACGCACGCTTCCCGCGTTGTCGAAATGTCCCTAGTAGCTCCTTCCCCGAACTCTCAACTTCGTTCGAGCAGGGGAGGCCCCATCCGAGGGCATCCCGGCGCCTTGGAATCGCACGCACCAGATCGCGTCCGCTTTCCGATCAGAGGTCACCCGACAGCCTCTCAGCCGATGAGTTGCGCGCGGTGGCGGCGCCTGGTGGGTGCCCAGCAGCGCAGGATGTCGCGGACGGAGACGATGCCCACGGGCCCGTGGGCGTCCAGCACGATCAGGTGGCGGAACCCGCCGTGTGTCATGGCCTCCGCAGCCTCTTCCAGGGTCCAGGTGGGGGCGGCGAAGACCACATCGGTGGTGGTGTGGGTGGCGGCGGTCTCGGTATCCGGATCCTGGCCGGAGCCGACGGCGTTGAGGATGTCGCGTTCGGTGAGGATGCCGAGTCCGCTGTTGTCCTTGTCGAGGACGACCGCGGCCCCGATACGGCGGACCGACATCAGCCGGGCGGCCTGGCGGAGCGTATGGGCGGGGCCGATGGTGAGGACCAGCGTGCTCATGGCGTCACGGACGAGCATGAAAGGAGCCACCTCCTTGGTGAAAAGGCCGCGTGAGCCGATTCACAAATTCACAAGCGGGGGGACTCTCAGAGTTGCACCGATGTGTGGACGGAACAAGGGGGGCGAAGTAGCCCGAAGGGCGCGCGACGGCGCGCGACGCCCTTCGGTGACGTGATCCGGTGACGTGATCCCGGTCGGCGGTGCCGGCTCAGTAGCGCTGGTTCAGGTAGCCGAGCAGCTCGTGGTGGAGCAGCCCGTTCGAGGCCGCGGCATTGCCGCCGCCCGGACCGGAGACCCCGTCCAGGCTGGTGAACTTCCCGCCCGCCTCCTGGACGATGATGGCGTTGGCGGCCATGTCCCAGAGCGAGAGCTCCGGCTCCGCGCAGATGTCCACCGATCCCTCGGCGACCATCATGTACGGCCAGAAGTCCCCGTACCCGCGGGTGCGCCAGCAGGCCCTGGTCAGATCCAGGAATCCGTCGAGGCGGCCCTGCTCCTCCCAGCCGCTCAGCGACGCGTACGCGAACGAGGAGTCGGCGATCCGCTCGACCTTCGACACCTGGATCCGGGTCGCGGAGGTCAGACTGCGGCCGGCGAACGCGCCCGCCCCCTTCGCCGCCCACCAGCGCCGGTTCAGCGCGGGCGCGGACACCACGCCGACCACCGGCTGGAAGCCTCCCCCGCCGTCGGCCTCCATCAGCGAGATCAGTGTCGCCCAGACCGGCACGCCGCGC
Source organism: Streptomyces sp. NBC_00984 (assembly GCF_045162475.1). Lineage (NCBI taxonomy): Bacteria > Bacillati > Actinomycetota > Actinomycetes > Kitasatosporales > Streptomycetaceae > Streptomyces > Streptomyces sp. NBC_00984. The sequence goes on along the minus strand of NZ_CP108734.1, from coordinate 3,111,298 downwards.
ACGTAGTTCTTGGTGCCGTCGATCGGGTCGATGACCCAGCGCCGGGGACCGGTGCCCTCGATCCCGAACTCCTCGCCCAGAATCGCGTCGCGCGGGCGGGCCCGATGGAGGTGGCCGCGGATCAGTTCCTCGGCGGCCTTGTCGGCCTCGCTCACCGGCGTCATGTCCGGCTTGGTCTCGACCTTGAGGTCGAGAGCCTTGAACCGGTCCATCGTCGCCGCGTCGGCGGCGTCCGCCAGAACATGGGCAAGGCGCAGATCATCGTGGTAATCGGGCATGCCGTCACAGTATCGATCACAGGTGGGCAGGGCTACAGGAGCCTGGAGCCGCGCGGACCATTGACAGTCCCCGGGAGCGGGTCAACTCTGGGACGCGCAGCCCTCGGGCCTGCCCGGCGCAGGAGGCGACGATGCCCACAGCGCGAGACGTACTGCTGGACGCCGCCCTCTCGGCGCTGGCGACCCTGCCCTGGACATCGGTGCGCATGGTTGACGTGGCGTACGCCGCCGGCGTCTCCCGGCAGACCCTCTACAACGAGTTCGGCGGCAAGGACGGCCTGGCCCGTGCCCTGGTCCGCGATGCCGCCGACGGCTATCTGGCCGGTGTCGAGCTGGCGCTGGGGTCGGCCGGCGGTACGGAGGACGGGCTGGCCGCCGTGGCTGCCTGGACCGTCCGGGCCGTACGTACGAACGTGCTGGTCAAGGCCTTGCTCACCGGGTGCTGGAACGAGCGGTTGCCCCGCCCCGCACCCCCTGCGGCCGGGCGCGCGTCCCCGGTGCCCGGTCGGCGGCGGGCCGATCCGGGGCCGCCGACCCCCGCCGAACTGCTCCGCCGGGCCGGCGAACGCGCGGTGGCAGCCTTCGACGGGGGACGGCCGACGCACGACCCGGAAGCACTGGCCGTGACCTGCGAGATCGCGCTGCGGCTCGCCCTGAGCTACGCGCTGGTGCCCGCGCCTTCGGGGGCGGACGGAGAGACGGCACCGCTGGTACGCCACGTGGTGGCGGGGGCTCCGGACGCGGTCAGTGGGACGAGCCCGAGAGCTGGAGCCCGATCACCCCGAGAATCACCAGGGAGATCGAGACCAGCTTGAGGGTGGAGACCACGTCGTCGAGGAAGACCATGCCGTAGATCGCGGTGCCCGCCGCACCGATGCCGGTCCACACCGCGTAGGCGGGCCCCACGTCGAGTTTCTTCAGCGACATCGTCAGCAGCCCGAAGGAGCCGAGGGCGAAGACGCAGAACGCGATGGTCGGCCAGAGCCGGGTGAAGCCGTGCGAGAGTTTCAGACAGACGGCGAAGCCGGTCTCCAGAATTCCTGCGACCACGACCAGCAGCCACGCCATCGTCAGTGCCCTCCCACGTCGGTGACCGCCTTGCCACACTGGGTGTGATTATGCATTTACCGGCGGCGGCAGATCGCAAACGTGCCCCGGTCAGTCGCCCTCGCGTCGTTCCCGGGTGGACAGCAGCCGGCGCAGCGAGTCCAGCCGGGCCGGATCGGCGTGGCCCTCCGCCACCCAGGCGTCCAGGGCGCATTCCGGTTGCTGGCTGTCGTGGGTGCAGCCGCGCGGGCAGCCCTCGGTGCCGGGCTCCAGGTCCGGGAACGCGTGGATCACCCGGGACGGGTCGATGTGGTTGAGCCCGAAGGAGCGGACACCGGGGGTGTCGATCACCCAGCCGCGGTAGTCGGGCAGCGGCAGCGCCAGCGCCGACGTGGTGGTGTGCCGGCCGCGGCCGGTGACCGCGTTGACCACTCCCGTGGTACGCCGTCGGTCCTTCGGCACCAGCGCGTTGACCAGCGTGGTCTTGCCGACGCCGGAGTGCCCGACGAAGGCGGTGACCCGGTCGTGCAACTGCTCGCGGACCCGCTCGGCCGCGTCGCCGTTCTCCAGCTCCTCGCGGCTGGTCACGATGAACGGGACGCCCAGCGGGGTGTACGCCTCCAGCAGCTTGTCCGGGGAGGCCAGATCGGACTTGGTGAGGACCAGGAGCGGGGAGAGCCCGCCGTCGTACGCGGCGACCAGACAGCGGTCGATCATCCGCGGACGGGGTTCCGGATCGGCCAGCGCGGTGACGATCGCCAGCTGGTCGGCGTTGGCGACGACCACCCGCTCGAATGGATCGTCGTCGTCCGCGGTCCGGCGCAGCACCGAGCGGCGCTCACCGATGCGGACGATGCGGGCGAGGGTGTCCTTGTCGCCGGAGAGGTCGCCGACGATGGAGACCGTGTCACCCACCACGGCGGCCTTCCGGCCCAGCTCACGGGCCTTCATCGCCATGACCGTACGGCCGTCGACGAGACAGGTGAGGCGGCCGCGGTCGACGGTGAGGACCATGCCCTCCTCGGCGTCCTCGTGCTTCGGGCGGGTATGGGTGCGAGGCCGGTTGCCCTTCGGGTTGGGGCGGAACCGGATGTCGTCCTCGTCGGGGTTCTTGCCGTAGCGGCGCATGTCTCAGGCCCCGAGCATTCCGGTCCACATCTGCGGGAAGTCCGGCAGGGTCTTGGCGGTTGTCGCCACGTTCTCGATCTCCACTCCGGGGACGGCAAGGCCGATGATCGACCCCGCGGTTGCCATCCGGTGGTCGTCGTACGTATGGAAGGTACCGCCGTGCAGCGGCCTGGGCCGGATGTGGAGGCCGTCGGCGGTCTCGGTGACATCGCCGCCGAGCTCGTTGATCTCCTTGGTGAGCGCGGCCAGCCGGTCCGTCTCGTGCAGCCGCAGATGGGCGACACCGCTCAGGGTGGACGGCGCGTCGGCCAGCGCCGCGACCGCCGCGATGCCGGGGGTGAGCTCGCCTACCTCGCCGAGGTCGACGTCGATGCCGTGGATACGGCCCGAACCGGTGAAGGTGAGGCCGTGCTCGGTCAGCTCGCAGCTGCCGCCCATCGCCGTGAAGATCTCCCGCAGCGCGTCGCCCGGCTGGGTGGTGCGCTCGGGCCAGTCGGGGATGGTGACCCGGCCGCCGGTGACCAGCGCGGCCGCGAGGAACGGCTGGGCGTTGGAGAGATCGGGCTCGATGGTCAGATCACGGCCCAGCAGGGCCGAGTGGGAGACCCGCCAGACGTTCGGCTCGCCGCCCGTCTCCGGCTCGTCGACCTGCGCGCCGACCGCCCGCAGCATGTCGACGGTCATCCGGATGTGCGGCATGGAGGGGAGCCTGGCGCCGGTGTGGCGCACCTCCACCCCCTGGTTGTAGCGCGGCGCCGACAGCAGCAGCGCCGAGACGAACTGGGAGGACGAGGAGGCGTCGATCGCCACCGGTCCGCCGTCCAGCGCGCCGCCGCCGTGCACCGTCATCGGCAGCGAGCCGCGCCCCTCGTCGTCGATCCGGGCGCCGAGCACCCGCAGCGCGTCGATCACGCCGGTCAGCGGGCGCTCGTACGAACGCGGGTCGCCGTCGAAGCGGACCGGGCCGTCGGCGAGGGCCGCGACCGGCGGCAGGAAGCGCATGACCGTGCCGGCGTTGCCGACATCGACCGTGGTGGGGCCGTGCAGTCCGGCCGGGATGACCCGCCAGGCCTCGCCGGAGCCGTCCGGCCCCACGCCCTCCTCGATGCCGACGCCCATCGCGCGCAGCGCCTCGGCCATCAGCAGGGTGTCGCGGGAGCGCAGCGGGCGGCGCAGCCAGCCGGGCTCGGCGGCGAGCGCGGCGAGGACGAGCGCGCGATTGGTGACCGATTTCGATCCGGGCACGGTGACGGTCGCGTCGACGGCCCCGGTCGCATGCGGGGCGGGCCAGAGGGCGGGGTGCACGGAACTATCGGTCATGGCCCTTACTTTAGTGGCTCACCGCAAACCCGAATCTCGATCAAATGGGTCGAAATCGGGGCGTAACGCAAGTGTGGTGGAAGCCGTCGGCCGGGTACGGGCGCTCCCGTGCGGCCGGCCCTCACATCCCCAGCAGCCAGCGCCCGCCGCCGATCAACGAGCAGAGCGACACCGCGTGGAAGAGGAAGAGCCAGAGCGCGGCCGGTACGTCCGTCAGCCGGGACAGCTGGTCCGCGTCCGAGTCCGGCGCACCGCCGTACCGCCGCTTGGACTGGAGCTCGAACGCCGGGCGCACGCCGCCGAGCAGCAGGAACCAGACCACGGTGTACGCGAACAGCGACTGCCAGGCCGATGAGGCCAGCCAGGACACCAGCAGGAAGGCCGATCCGGTGAAGATCACCGTCAGTGCCCCGTACACATTGCGGATCATCACCAGCATCACCGCGAGCAGCGCGGTGGCCACCCACAGCAGCAGCGTGATCCTGCCGTCGACCAGCAGCCACGCGCCGCCCAGGCCCAGCAGCGGCGGGGCGGTGTAGCCGGCGGCCGCGGTGAGGATCATGCCGATACCGGTCGGCTTGCCGCGGCTGACGGTCAGGCCGCTGGTGTCCGAGTGCAGCCGGATGCCGGACAGCTGTCGTCCGGTGAGCAGCGCGATCAGCCCGTGCCCGCCCTCGTGCGCGATGGTGATCGCGTTGCGGGTCAGCCGCCATATCGGGTTCGGTACGACGGCGATCAGCGCGAGCGTGCCGGTCACCACCACGAGCCACTGCTCGGGGGCGGGCTGGGTGCCGAACACGCGGTCCCACAGATTGCCCAGATCGGTGCTGTCCATGGTGTGGGCGGCTCCTCGTGGTTTCGGCTTGCGGTATGGGCATCTTGTCGGCGTGGCGGTCGTGGCAGTCTGGCACTTATGTGCGGACGGTATGCAGCGAGTCGGCGGCCCGAGGACCTGACCGGACTCTTCCAGGTCGAGAAGTGGGAACCGGCGGAGGCCCTGGCTCCCGACTGGAACGTGGCGCCCACCAAGGAGGTCTACGCCGTACTGGAGCGTCCTCTGAAAGACGCAGACGATCAGCGTCCGGTTCGCCAGATGCGCGCGCTGAAGTGGGGACTCGTACCGTCCTGGGCGAAGTCGCCGGAGGGCGCCGCACGGATGATCAACGCCCGCGCGGAGACCGTCCATGAGAAGCCGTCCTTCCGCCGTCCTTTCGTCTCCCGGCGCTGCATCCTGCCCGCCGACGGCTACTACGAGTGGGTCACCGGCGCGGATGAACGGCAGCTGGAGGAGAAGGGGAAGAAGAAGCGCCCGCGCAAGCAGCCGTACTTCGTGACACCCGCCGACGGATCGGTCTTTGCGATGGCCGGGCTCTACGAGTTCTGGCGCGACCGGACCCTGCCGGACGACCACCCGATGGCCTGGTGGGTGACCTGCTCGGTGATCACGACCGAGGCGGAGACCACCCCGCTCGCCGTCGCCCCCGCCGACGGCCCGGCCGCGCTCGCCGACATCCACCCCCGGATGCCGCTGATGCTGACCCCGGACCGCTGGGACGCCTGGCTCGACCCGTCGCGCACCGACGTCGAGGAGCTGAAGGCCCTGCTCGCACCGCCGCCGGGCGGGCTCATGCGGGCCTATCCGGTGGCCACGGCCGTCAGCAACGTCCGCAACAACGGCCCCGAGCTGCTGGAGGAGCTGGCCGCTCCGGAAGTGAGCACGCTCTTCTGAGCAAGCACGCCTTCCCGGGCAGTCGGCTCCCCAGCAGTCGGCCTCCCGGGCTCTCGGCGGGGAGGATGGGGTGCGTGAGTACTACAGAGACGGGCCGCGGAGCCGAGGCGGCCGAAATGGTCGACACCGATACCGGACCGGCCAGGATCACCTGGTTTCCCGCGACGTGCACGACGAAGGCCGGGAACGCCCGGCTGGTCCTCGCCCTCGGCCACGGCGCCGGTGGCGGCATCGAGGCCCGCGACCTCCAGGCACTGGCCGCCGCGCTGCCCGCCCACGGGGTGACCGTCGCCCTGGTGGAGCAGCCGTGGCGGGTGGCCGGGAAGCGGCTCGCGCCCGCCCCGAAGACCCTGGACACCGGGTGGCGGGGGCTGTGGCCCGCGCTCACCGCCGCCGGGCCGCCCGTCGTCGCGGGCGGGCGCAGCGCCGGGGCCCGGGTGGCCTGCCGGACCGCCGCGGAGCTCGGTGCCCGCGCCGTCCTCGCGCTCAGCTTCCCGCTGCACCCTCCGGGCAGGCCGGAGAAGTCCCGCGCGGACGAGCTCCTCGGCTCCGGCGTCCCCACGCTCGTCGTGCAGGGCGGCCACGACCCGTTCGGGCGGCCCGCCGAATTCCCGCCGGGGGAGTACGGAATCGCCGAGGTGCCGTACGGCGACCACGGGTTCGCCGTACCGAAGAAGGCCGGTCCGGGCCAGGACGAGGCGATGGGGATCCTGACCGCCGCCGTGACCGGATGGCTGGCCGCCCTCGTGTGACGTACACCCCGGGAATGTTGCGCGGGGGGCCACTGTTGTCGGTGTCATCGGTACATCAACGTCGTACGTGGAGAGGGAGTCCGTCGCATGGGTTCGACCATCTGCCCGCGCCGCTCGAACGCCGCTGACCTGGAGTGGACGGTGCTGCACGCGGCCAAGACCACTCCCGAGCGGGCCCTGGGCGGATCGGATCGACAGCCCGTCTCGAAGCAAGGTCGACTATTCTCCGATTCGAGCGGGTCCGGTTTCGGTTCCGCCACAGCGTTGGAGGAGGTGGGTCCGGTCACTGGGACCGACACAGGGACCGACGACGGCCGCGCACAGGAGACGCCCGCCGAGCGCAACGCGCGCTTCGAACGGGACGCGCTCGGTTTCCTCGACCAGATGTACTCGGCCGCGCTGCGCATGACGCGCAACCCCGCGGACGCCGAGGACCTGGTCCAGGAGACGTATGCCAAGGCGTACGGTTCCTTCCACCAGTTCCGTGAGGGCACCAACCTCAAGGCGTGGATGTACCGCATCCTCACCAACACGTTCATCAACTCGTACCGCAAGAAGCAGCGCGAACCCCAGCGCAGCGCCGCCGAGGAGATCGAGGACTGGCAGCTGGCGCGCGCCGAGTCGCACATGTCGACCGGTCTGCGCTCCGCCGAGTCGCAGGCGCTCGACCACCTGCCGGACTCCGACGTGAAGTCCGCTCTGCAGGCGATCCCCGAAGAGTTCCGCATCGCCGTGTATCTCGCCGATGTCGAGGGCTTTGCCTACAAGGAGATCGCGGACATCATGGGGACTCCCATCGGTACGGTGATGTCCCGACTGCACCGGGGCCGCCGCCAACTGCGCGGCATGCTGGAGGACTACGCCCGTGAGCGCGGGCTCGTCCCGGCCGGTGCCGGAGAGTCGGACGATCGGAAAGGCTCGGGCTCATGAGCTGCGGAGAGCCGCACGAGACGGACTGCTCGGAAGTCCTCGATCATCTCTATGAGTTTCTCGACCATGAGATGCCCGACAGCGACTGCACCAAGTTCGAGGTGCACTTCGAGGAGTGCTCCCCGTGCCTGGAGAAGTACGGCCTGGAGCAGGCCGTCAAGAAGCTGGTGAAGCGCTGCTGCGGCCAGGACGACGTGCCGAGTGATCTGCGGTCCAAGGTGATGGGCCGGATCGATCTGATCCGCTCGGGGCAGGTCGTGCCCGAGCAGGACGTGACGGCCGCGGGAAGCGAACAGCCGACCGCCGCCAAGGAGTGACACCCGGCGGTCGGCCGGTACCGGCCGCCGCCACCGAATCACCCGAATGTGCTAATCGGGCTTATTGACCCTCGACCGATTGCACAACTCGCTAGCCTGGCGCCTCCATTGACCATGTTGGGGGGCGGGCCGAGCGGGTGAGAGCCACACGCGGGGCGGCGCGCGCGTACATTCCGGCGGTCGCGGTGGGCGCCCTGCTCTGTGTGCTCCCCGCGCTGCGGAGCGGTGCGGGGACCCCGTGGGTCACCGTCGCACTGCTCACCGGGCTCTATCTCGTCTGCGAACTCCCCGGGCGCTGCCCCTTCTTCGGCAGCTCCGTGCCGATCCGTGCCGGATCGTTCTTTCCGCTGCTGCTCGCCGCCGCCCTCCTGCTGCCGCCCGCCGCGGCCGCCCTCGTCGCGGTGCCCGGATCGCTCGTCGGCCGGGTGGAACAGCCGCCCGCCACCGCACGGCGCGTCTGGCGGGCCGCGCAGCTCGCCGTCACGGTCTGGGCGGCCTCGTCCGTCCACGGACTGCTCGGCGGCCCCGCCACGCTCGGCGGCATCGGCACCGGCCCGGACCGGATCCCCGACCTTCCCTACGCGATCCTGCCCGCCTGCGCCGCCGCCCTGGCCTTCAGCCTCGTCCTGACCGCGCTGGACGGCTCCATCCTGGTCGCGGCCGAACGGCTGCCCCTGCGGCGGGCCTGGAGCGGGCTGCTGCCCCGCTCGCTGGGGCCACATCTGGTGCACGGACTCGCCGGGCTGATGATGGCGGTCCTGTGGCGGGGCCCGTACGGGCCGCTGTCCGCGCTCATCGTCCTGCTGCCGATGTACATCTCCTGCTGGGTCTTCGCCCAGTACCACCGCGAGCACGCCGCCCACCGCGCCACCATCAGGGCGCTGGTGCAGGCCGTCGACATCAAGGACACCTACACCCGCGGCCACAGCGAACGGGTCGGGCGGGCCTCCGTCCTCATCGCCCGCGAACTCGGCATGGACCAGGACCGCCTGGAGGTCGTCCGGTTCGCCGGCATCCTGCACGACGTCGGCAAGCTCGGCGTCCCCACCCGGGTGCTCCGCAAGGACGGGCCGCTCACGCCGGAGGAGCGGCAGGTGATCGAACTGCATCCGGAGTACGGGCACGAGATCGTCCGCGGCATCGGCTTCCTCGGCGAGGCGCGGGCCGCGATCCTGCACCACCACGAACGGCTCGACGGCAGCGGCTATCCGTACGGGCTCAGCGGGCGCGAGATCCCGGAGTTCGCCCGGGTGGTCGCGGTGGCGGATGCCTTCGACGCGATGACCTCGACCCGTTCGTACCGGCGGGGCAGACCGGTGCCGGCCGCGCTGGAGGAGCTGAAGCGGTGCGCGGGCACGCAGTTCGACCCGCAGATGGTCCGGGCGCTGGTGCGCGGTCTCGAACGGCACGGCTGGTCGGCGGTGACGACGGCCGTGACGGCGGACGAGCCCGGGGTCCCGAGGCCGAGGGGCGAGGACGCGGGGGCCGTCCCCGGCCGCCCGTCGGATCGTCCCGGGCCGCCCGGCGGGCTCGACCGCGTACCCCCTCCGCAGCCGTCGGCGGACGGGCTCGGCGCGGTGTCCGGTCCGCAGTCGCCCGCGGACCGCCGCGGATGACCCGGGCCAGGGCCGGGACACGGCTGCCGCCGGTCGTCCTCACCGTCCGCGCCGCCGCGGCCCTGCTCGCCGTCGCCGGGCTCGGCCACACCCTCTGGGACGGCGTCCACGACCCCGGCCACGCCCTCGCCTTCGGGGTGCTCATCACGGTGGGCGAACTGGCCCGCTGGGGCGCGCTGCCCGGTGAGCGCGAGCCCGCACCGCTCGGGGCCGCCGGGGCACTCGCGTACGCCCTCCTCGGCCGCAGCGGCGGCGAGGCGACCGCGCACGGTGTCCTCCAGGTGATCGCCGTGCTCGTCGCGGCACAGCTGGTCGCCTGTGTGCCCCATGTGGCGCGCGGCACGGGACCCGCCCCCGACCGGGTGGCCCGCCGCGTCCTGACCGTCACCTTCGCCGCCGTGTGCTTCCAGCCGCTGTACAACAGCGGCCGCAGCGACAGCTGGTTCGGCGAAGGGCCGTACTACGTGCTCGTCCTGCTCCTGATCCTCGTCCTGACCGCGCTGTGCGACGCCGTGCTCGCGGCCCTGCTGCTGCGCTCGTACACCCGCCATCCCTATCCGCCGCTGCTCCGGGACGGGCTGCGCGGTCTCATCGGCATCGGGTCGGCGGTCTGCGCGACCGGGGTCGTGATGGCCCTCGGGGTGGCCGTCGCCGGGCTGTGGGCGCTGCCGGTCCTGTGCGTACCGCTGCTGCTGACCCAGGTCTCGTTCCGCCGGTTCGTCGCCGTGCGCACCACGTACCGGCAGACCATCGCCTCGCTCGCCAGGTCCACCGAGATCGCCGGGTACACCCCGCACGGGCATGCCCGCAGGGTCGCGGTGCTCTGCCGGGCCGTCGGCCGTGAGCTGGGGCTCTCCGGGATCCGGCTGACCGTGCTGGAGCACGCCGCCCTGATGCACGACATCGGGCAGCTCTCGCTCGTCGACCCGGTCCCGGACGGGGCGACGGCCACCCTGCCCGCCGCCGAGCAGCGCCGCATCGCGCTGCTCGGCGGCGCCGTGGTCCGGCAGACCGGGGTGGACACCGAGGTCGCCGTCGTGGTGGAACGGCAGGCCGACCCCTATCGCGAGCAGCCGTTGTCCGCCAGGATCGTCAGGGTCGTCAACGCATACGACGACCTCTGCGGGGAAAGTCTCATCGGGCCGCTGGGCGCGCTGGAACAACTCAGGCTCGGGACCGCCCACGACTATCAGCCCGAAGTCGTGGAATCACTGGCCAGGGTCCTGTCCCGGGGCGGTCCGGCCCCGGTCCTGCCCGGGTAACCCATGGGTAATGAGCGGGCGTCCGGTCCGGCATGGTTGGATGCGAAGAAGAGCGGAAAACGAGGGTGTCCAGTCGGGACAGGCGGGAATCGTGAGGATCTTCGGGAAGGTACGGCATCGGCCCTCCGCCTCTTGGCGGCAGGCCACCGACCGCGCGTTCACGCTGATCGGCGACGGCCGGTACGAGGACGCGGGTGCACTGCTGACACGTGCGGCGGACCTGGAACCCTGGCTCTCCGAGTCGTGGTTCAACCTGGCGCTGCTGCACAAATTCCGGCATGACTGGGAACAGGCGAGAGCCGCCGGCCTGCGGGCCGTCGCGCTGCTCGACAAGGAATCCGGCGCTCCCGACTGGTGGAACGTCGGGATCGCCGCCACCGCGCTGCAGGACTGGCCGCTGGCCCGCCGGGCCTGGCAGGCGTACGGCCTGAAGGTGCCTGGCGCCGGCCAGCACACCTCGGCGGCCAACAGCGAGCCGGTCGGCATGGAGCTGGGCAGCGCCGCGGTACGGCTGTCGCCGGAGGGCGAGGCCGAGGTCGTGTGGGGCCGTCGGCTCGATCCGGCCCGGATGGAGGTGCTCTCCATTCCGCTGCCGTCGTCCGGCCGCCGCTGGGGCGAGGTCGTCCTGCACGACGGAGTGCCGCACGGCGAGCGGGTCACCGCGGCCGGGCCCTCGTACCCCGTCTTCGACGAGATCGAGCTGTGGGCGCCGTCCCCCGTACCCACCTGGGTGGTGCTGCTCGAAGCGGCCACCGAGGCGGACCGGGACGCGCTGGAGCAGCTGGCGTCCGATGCCGGGTTCGCCGCCGAGGACTGGTCGTCCTCCGTGCGGCTGCTCTGCCGGGCCTGCTCGGAGAGCCGGATGGAGAGCGACGAGGGCGACGGCGAGCACCTCGACCCGCACGACCACAGCGAACCGGGGCATCCGGGCCCGCTGGGCCACCGCACCGCCGGTGAGCTGTGGGTGCCCGAACGGGAGTGCGGGATAGCGGCACCGGCCGGGCTGGTGCGTGGTCTGCTGGACGGCTGGGTGGCGGACAGCCCGGACAGTCGTGAGTGGCGGGATCTCGAAGAAGTCTGCTGACCGGTGCCCGTAGGCTGTACGGGCACCGGTCGCGGTGCTCGGGTGCCCGGCCCCGGAACTGTCGGATGACCGGGTTTCAGGTTTTGAGGAAGGCGTACGGCGGACATGGCGCAGCAGGAGACGGACGAGCAGATCAGCGTCGACGACGAGGGTTTCGTCGTGGACACGGAGGACTGTGAGGCACGCGAGGCGGCCTATCGCGAGCGCGGTACCTCCCGTCCGATCACGGTCGTGGGCAACCCGGTGCTCCACAAGGAGTGCAAGGACGTCACCGCGTTCGACGACGAGCTGGGCCGGCTGATCGACGACATGTTCGCGAGCCAGCGGGCGGCGGAGGGCGTGGGCCTGGCCGCCAACCAGATCGGCGTCGACCTCAAGGTCTTCGTCTACGACTGCCCGGACGACGAGGGCGTGCGGCACGTCGGCGCCGTCTGCAACCCGGTGCTCGAAGAGCTGGCGCCCGAGGACCGGGTCCTGGACGACTCCAACGAGGGCTGCCTCTCCGTCCCGACGGCGTACGCCTCGCTGGCCCGCCCGGACTACGCGGTGGTCCGTGGACAGGACGCCAAGGGCAACCCGGTCAAGATCCGGGGCAACGGCTACTTCGCCCGCTGCCTCCAGCACGAGACGGACCACCTGTACGGCTACCTGTACATCGACCGGCTCTCGAAGCGGGACCGCAAGGACGCGCTGCGGCAGATGGCGGAGAACACACCGCGCTACGAGATCGTGCCGAACGACTGAGTCCGCAGCCGACCGCCACCGACGGGCCCGGTCCTTCTCGCGAGGAGGACCGGGCCCGTCGGGCTTCAACCCTGAATGGCCGCCAACTGCCATTCATCCGTGGGCAGTTGACGCGCGTCGACTCGTCCGACAGGCTCTCTCCCCATATCTCTGTCACGGTAGGGAGCCCCCATGCTCAGACGTACCGCACGACTCCTGCTCGGACTTGTCATGACCATGGCTTTCGCCTTGGGTGGTGCCGTGGTGACCGCCGGCACCGCACAGGCCGACGGCTGCTACACCTGGACCCGCACGATGTCCCCCGGTGCCACCGGCAACGACGTCGTCCAGCTCCAGATCCGGGTGGCCGGCTACCCCGGCTACAACTCCGTACTCGCCATCGACGGCTCCTACGGACCGGCCACCACCGCCGCCGTCAAGCGCTTCCAGGCCGCCTACGGCCTCGCCGCCGACGGCATCGCGGGCCCGGCCACCCAGGCCAAGATCTACGAGCTCCAGGACAACGACTGCACCCCGGCGCACTTCACGTACGCCGAGCACAACCAGTGCAACTCGACCTGGGCGGGTGGTGCCGTCGCGGCGGGCACGGCGAAGGCCAACGCGCTGAGCACCATGTGGAAGCTGGAGGCGCTGCGGCACGCGCTCGGTGACCAGCCCATCCGGATCACCAGCGGCTTCCGCTCCGCGTCCTGCAACAGTGCGGTCGGCGGCGCGTCCAACAGCCGCCACATGTACGGCGACGCGGCCGACCTGGGCGCCGGGCCGCACTCCCTGTGCACCCTCGCCAAGCAGGCCCGCAACCACGGCTTCAACGGGATCCTCGGCCCGGGTTACCCGGACCACGGTGACCACATCCACGTCAACCAGGGCCCCAGCCACTACTGGTCGGCGCCGAACTGCGGCGTCTGACGTGCGAGGGCCCCGTGCGTCGGTTCCGTCCGAACCGGCGTACGGAGCCCCTTTGTTGGACGGTTGATCCGACGTCAGATCTGTTGGGGGTCGGGCGTGGATGAGGGGTCAGGCCACTTCGACCACGGCGCCGGGGCCACGGAAAGTCCGACGGTAGGCGTTCGGTGTGGTGCCCAAGGAGCGTACGAACTGGTGGCGCAGTGCGGCGGCGGTCCCGAAGCCGGTGCGTCCGGCGATCATGTCCACCGTTTCATCGGATGTCTCCAGCAGGTGCTGTGCCAGCAGCACCCGCTGGCGCAGCAGCCAGCGGTACGGAGTGGTGCCCGTCTCCTGCTGGAAGCGGCGGGCGAAGGTGCGCGGCGACATGTGCGCCTGGGCGGCGAGCTGCTCGACGGTCATCTCCTGGTCGATGTGGCGCTCCATCCAGACCAGCGTCTCGCCGACGGTGTCGCAGGGGGTGCGGGGCAGCGGCCGTTCGATGTACTGCGCCTGGCCGCCGTCCCGGTGCGGCGGCACCACCATGCGGCGGGCGATCGCGTTGGCGGCGTCGGGGCCGTACGCCTGCCGGACCAGGTGCAGACAGGCGTCGATCCCGGCCGCCGTGCCCGCCGAGGTGATGACCTGGCCCTCGTCCACGTACAGCACATCGGGTTCGACGACGGCCCGCGGATAGCGGCGGGCCAGCTCCGGGGCGTGGCGCCAGTGGGTGGTGCAGCGGCGCCCGTCGAGCAGCCCGGCCGCGCCGAGCACGTACGCGCCGGAGCAGACGCTCAGCACCCGGGCGCCCCGGTCCACCGCCCGGCGCAGGGCGCCGAGCACCTCCTCGGGGTACTCCCGGTCCATGAAGTGGCTGCCGGCCGGTACGGCGATGAGGTCGGCCTCCTCCAGGCGGTCGAGGCCGTGCGGCGTACTGATGGTGAAGCCGGCGTGGGTCCGGAGCACCGGGCCCTCGGCGGAGACCACCGCGAAATCGTGGACCGGCAGTCCCTCGTCGCTGCGGTCGAGGCCGAAGACCTCGCACAGCACGCCCAGTTCGAAGGGGTGGACCTCGTCGAGCAGCAGAGCGGCGACATTTTTCAGCATGGAGCCAGTGTGGCAGTAATTCGATGGTCCATGACAGTCCTGCCACTGCCGCGATGTGTCCGCGCGGGCGAGAGTGGAGCCATGAACACATTCCAGAACGTCCTGGGCACGGCCGTGCTGATCGCTCTCTTCCTGCTGCCCACCCTTGTCGGATTCGCCCGCGAGCGCCGCATCGACCGCGAGCTGCGCGCCGCGAACGGGCCCGGAGCGACGGACCCCCGGAAACGGCGGACGCCGCGCAGCCCGTCACGGCTGCGCGGCGCCCCTACCTCAGAAGCTGGGCCAGGATCTAGGACCCTCCGGCTCTAGAAGTCGTCGTCGAAGGCGACCGAGCCCTCCACCGCCACCTGGTACGCGGACGGCCGGCGCTCGAAGAAGTTCGTCAGCTCCTGCACGCCCTGCAGCTCCATGAACGAGAACGGGTTCTCGGAGCCGTAGACCGCCGGGAAGCCCAGCCGGGTGAGCCGCTGGTCGGCGACGCACTCCAGGTACTGCCGCATCGACTCGGTGTTCATGCCGGGCAGTCCGTCGCCGCACAGATCACGGCCGAACTGCAGCTCCGCGGCCACGGCCTCCTTCAGCATGTCGGTGACCTGCTGCTGGAGCTCGTCGTCGAAGAGGTCCGGCTCCTCCTTGCGGACGGTGTCCACGACCTCGAACGCGAAGTTCATGTGCATCGTCTCGTCACGGAACACCCAGTTGGTGCCCGTGGCGAGACCGTGCAGCAGACCCCGCGAGCGGAACCAGTAGACGTACGCGAACGCGCCGTAGAAGAACAGCCCCTCGATGCACGCCGCGAAGCAGATCAGGTTCAGCAGGAAACGGCGGCGGTCGGCCTTCGTCTCCAGCCGGTCGATCTTCTCGACCGAGTCCATCCACTTGAAGCAGAACTGCGCCTTCTCGCGGATCGAGGGAATCTCCTCGACCGCGTCGAACGCGGCGGCACGGTCGTCCGGGTCGGGCAGATAGGTGTCCAGCAGCGTCAGATAGAACTGGACGTGCACGGCCTCCTCGAAGAGCTGCCGCGACAGGTACAGCCGCGCCTCGGGGGAGTTGATGTGCTTGTACAGCGTCAGCACGAGGTTGTTGGAGACGATCGAGTCGCCCGTCGCGAAGAACGCGACCAGCCGGCCGATCATGTGCTGCTCGCCGGGGGACAGCTTGGCGAGGTCGGCGACGTCGGAGTGCAGGTCGACCTCCTCCACCGTCCAGGTGTTCTTGATCGCGTCGCGGTAGCGCTCGTAGAAGTCCGGGTAGCGCATGGGCCGCAGCGTCAGTTCGAAGCCCGGGTCCAGAAGGTTCTTGTCGGAGTTGGTGGAGCTCATTACTGGCAGGCCTCGCAGGACTCGGGGTTTTCGAGGGAGCAGGCGATTGCGTCCGCGTCGGGCGCCGAAGCCTGCTGTACGGGGATGGGGGCGGCGGTCGCGGTCTGGCCGGAGGCGGCACGGGCGATCCGGGTCGCCGGGCGCGAGCGCAGGTAGTACGTCGTCTTCAGCCCCTGCTTCCAGGCGTACGCGTACATCGAGGAGAGCTTGCCGATCGTCGGCGTCTCCAGGAACAGGTTCAGCGACTGGCTCTGGTCCAGGAACGGCGTACGGGCCGCCGCCATGTCGATCAGGCCGCGCTGCGGGATCTCCCACGCCGTGCGGTACAGCGCCCGCACGTCCTCCGGGATCCAGGCGAAGCCCTGCACCGAGCCGCTGGCCTCGCGCAGCGCCTCACGGGTCCGCGCGTCCCACACCCCGAGCTGCTTCAGCTCATCCACCAGGTACGCGTTGACCTGGAGGAACTCACCGCTGAGCGTCTCGCGCTTGAAGAGGTTGGAGACCTGCGGCTCGATGCACTCGTAGACCCCCGCGATCGAGGCGATCGTCGCCGTCGGCGCGATGGCGAGCAGCAGCGAGTTGCGCATCCCGCTCTTCGCGACGCGGGCGCGCAGCGCGTCCCACCGCTCCGGCCAGTTCAGCTCGGTGTCGTAGTGGTCGGGGTGCAGTACACCGCGAGCGGCGCGCGTCTGCGACCAGGCGGGCAGCGGGCCGGACCGCTCGGCCAGCTCGCACGACGCCTCGTACGCGGCGAGCATGATCCGCTCGGAGATCCTCGTGGAGAGCGCGCGGGCCTCGGGGGAGTCGAAGGGCAGCCGCAGCTGGAAGAAGACGTCCTGGAGACCCATGGCGCCCAGGCCCACCGGGCGCCACTTCGCGTTGGAGCGGCTGGCCTGCTCGGTCGGGTAGAAGTTGATGTCGACGACCCGGTCGAGGAAGGTCACGGCGGTGCGGACGGTGGCGTCCAGCCGCTCCCAGTCGATGTCACCGTCGGCGACGAACGCGCCGAGGTTGACCGAGCCCAGGTTGCAGACCGCCGTCTCGCCGTCGTCGGTGACTTCGAGGATCTCGGTGCACAGGTTCGAGGAGTGGACGACGCTGCCCGGCTCGGCGGTCTGGTTCGCGGTCCGGTTGGAGGCGTCCTTGAACGTCATCCAGCCCTGGCCGGTCTGCGCGAGGGTGCGCATCATCCGGCCGTACAGCTCGCGGGCCGGGATCGACTTGCGGGCCAGCCCCTTCGCCTCGGCGGCCCGGTACGCGGCGTCGAACTCGTCGCCCCACAGGTCGACGAGACCGGGTACGTCGGCGGGCGAGAACAGCGACCAGTCGCCGTCCGCGTCGACCCGGCGCATGAACTCGTCCGGGATCCAGTGCGCCAGGTTGAGGTTGTGCGTACGCCGCTGGTCCTCGCCCGTGTTGTCGCGCAGCTCCAGGAACTCCTCGATGTCCGCGTGCCAGGTCTCCAGGTAGACGGCGGCGGCGCCCTTGCGGCGGCCCCCCTGGTTGACCGCGGCGACGGAGGCGTCGAGCGTCTTCAGGAACGGCACGATGCCGTTGGAGTGCCCGTTGGTGCCACGGATCAGCGAACCGCGGGAGCGGATGCGGGAGTACGACAGACCGATGCCGCCCGCGTGCTTCGAGAGCCGGGCCACCTGGTGGTAGCGGTCGTAGATCGAGTCGAGCTCGTCCAGCGGGGAGTCCAGCAGGTAGCAGGAGGACATCTGCGGGTGCCGGGTGCCGGAGTTGAAGAGCGTGGGGGAGGAGGGGAGGTAGTCGAGCCGGCTCATCAGCCCGTACAGCGCCGCCACTTCGTCCACCGCGCGCTGCGAGTCGTCCTCGGCGAGCCCGGACGCGACCCGCAGCATGAAGTGCTGGGGCGTCTCGATGACCTGGCGTGTGTGCGGGTGGCGCAGCAGATAGCGGCTGTGCAGGGTCCGCAGCCCGAAGTAGCCGAAGCGGTCGTCCGCGCCGTCGGCGAGCGAACGCTCCACCAGCGCGTCCAGCGCGGCCGCGTGGCGGGCGACGAACTCGGCGGTACGGTCCGCGATCAGGCCCTCGCGGTGCCCGACGGCGACCGAGGCGGAGAAGGAGGCCGCGCCCTGGCCGGCCGCCTCGTCCGCGATGGTGAGGGTCAGGAGCCGGGCGGCGAGCCGGGAGTAGGCGGGGTCCTCGGAGATCAGGCCCGCGGCGGCCTCGGTGGCCAGCGAGCGCAGCTCGGCCTCGTCCGCTCGGGCGCTGCGACCGCGCAGCGCGGCGGCGGCGACCCGGCCGGGGTCGGTGTCGGGCAGATCGGCGGTGAGGTCGGTCAGGGTCCGCAGCAGTGCGGTTCCCGGTCCGTCCTGTGCGGCTGCCTCGGACTCGGCTGCTGCGGACACGGCGACTGAAGCCGGATCGGCTGGCGCGATGGTCACGTGGTGCTCTCCCTCGCTCGGCTCGGGGCCGGCGGGGAACGGGGCAGCCCTACGGGCGCGTACCCGGGGCAGGGCAGCACTCCGCACGGCGTCCACCGGCCCAACCGCGAGGCCCGGACGTCTGGGCATCCGGTTCGGTCGAGCCGGATGCGCTGCCGGCAGGTCATCGGACTGACTCGGGGGTGCACAAAAGCGCACTGAATACACCGTTGCGGGACAGTTCCGGATTCGCACCGGATTCCCCTGCGGCGACAGCGAGGACGAGCATACATGTGGGGGCTGCCCGATGAGGCAGCCCCCACATGTTGTGTCGCGCCGACTGGGCGGGGCCCACAGAATGAGCCGTACGGCCCTTTCCCGGGCCGCCGGGCCGGATCAAGCCGACGGCCCGCCGCGCCCCGCTGGAGGAGGCTCGGCGGGCCGTCGACGGGCCGTTGGCGCGGGTCTCAGTGACCGCCCGGCGCCCCTGCCGTGGCCGGCGGGAGTTCCGTCTTCACGCCCGGGTCGCCCGCGTCGGCCGTGTAGTCGGACGGGGAGGTCTCGTCGATCCCGGCGGGCGCCTTCACGGCGTTCAGGACGAAGGTGAGCACCACCGTCACCACCACGTTCAGCACGAACGCGGTGAGGCCGATGTAGCCGATCTCGCCGATGCCGGGGATCTCCTCGGAGGACCCGCCGAAGTGCGCCTGGGTCGGGCTGGCGACCCCGTACGCGGCCACCGTCCCGTACACCATGCCGACCGCCCAGCCCGCGAGCAGCGCCCAGCGGTGGAACCAGCGGGTGAACAGGCCGCCGACCAGGGCCGGCATCGTCTGGAGGATCCAGATGCCGCCGAGCAGCTGGAAGTTGATCGCGACCGTCTTGTCCATGGTGAGGACGAAGGCGAGCGCGCCGACCTTGACCAGCAGCGACACCAGCTTGGAGACCTTGGTCTCCTGCTCCGGGGTCGCGTCCGGCTTCAGGAAGTCCTTGTAGATGTTGCGGGTGAAGAGGTTCGCCGCGGCGATCGACATGATCGCGGCGGGCACCAGCGCGCCGATGCCGATGGCGGCGAACGCGACGCCCGCGAACCAGTCCGGGAACATGTTCTCGAACAACTGGGGGATGGCCAGCTGCCCGTTGTCCACCTTGATCCCGGCGGCGATGGCCATGAAGCCGAGCAGCGCCAGCAGGCCCAGCATCAGCGAGTACAGCGGCAGGATCGTGGTGTTGCGCCGGATCACGTTGCGGCTGCGGCTGGAGAGCGTCGCCGTGATCGAGTGCGGATACATGAACAGCGCCAGCGCCGAGCCCAACGCCAGGGTGGCGTAACCCCATTGGCCGGCCTCGCCCGGTGCGAGCGCGCCGCGCGGCTTGCCGGTGGCCGGATTGGTCTGGGAGAACGCCTCGCCCGCCTTGGCGAAGATGTTGTCGAAGCCGCCCAGCTTGATCGGGATGTAGATGATCGCCACCGCGATGACCAGGTAGATCAGTCCGTCCTTGACGAACGCGATCAGCGCGGGCGCCCGCAGGCCGGACGAGTAGGTGTACGCGGCGAGCACCGCGAACGCGATCAGCAACGGCAGGTCCTTGATGAACCAGTGGGTGTTCTCGCCGCCGCCGACGCCCATCACGTCCAGCACCGCCTGGATGCCGACGAGTTGGAGCGCGATGTACGGCATCGTGGCGAGGATGCCCGTGACGGCGACCGCCAGCGAGAGGCTCTTCGAGCCGAAGCGCCCGCGGACGAAGTCCGAGGTGGTGACGTACCCGTGCTTGTGCGAGACCGACCAGAGCCGCGGCAGGAAGGTGAAGATCAGCGGGTACACGAGGATCGTGTAGGGCACGGCGAAGAAGCCCGCCGCGCCCGCCGCGTAGATCGCCGCCGGAACGGCGACGAAGGTGTACGCGGTGTACAGGTCGCCGCCGAGCAGGAACCAGGTGACCCAGGTGCCGAACGACCGTCCGCCCAGGCCCCATTCGTCGAGGCTGGCCTCGTTCTCGGCCTTGCGCCAGCGCGCCGCCAGGAAGCCCATGACCGTGACGGCCACGAAGAAGAAGATGAAGACGCCGAGCGCGACGCCGTTCACACCGTCCTTCATGCCGACTCACCTCCCTTGCGGGCGCGCTGGTCACGCTGCCACAGCTTGTACGCGGTCATCGTGAGCGCGGTGGAGATCAGCACCCAGAGCATCTGGTACCAGTAGAAGAACGGAATGCCGATGAAGGTGGGGTCCACCTTCGCGTACGAACTCACCCAGAGCATCGCCACGAACGGCGCGACGAGACACAGGGCGATGACCACCCGGACCGGTGTGACGGTGGGTGGTTTTCCTTCTGGGTCTGCTGGCATTTGGCGACTCCGTCCCCTCGCTGATCACCTTGTAATGCGCAGGAAATCTAGGGGAGGCTTCCGGTCACCGTCACCCCCTGTCCGCATTGCGGTCCGGAAACGGTCCGCGAATCGGGTGCGTATGCTCGAAAATCCGTCAGGTGTACGGCAGTTGGTCCGTACCAGGACATGCGAAAGGCCCCCGTGGAGTGGTGCGTTCCACGGGGGCCGCGAGCGACGTTCCGTACGGGCGGGACGGCTGGAGTCCGTCCCCGCGCCGGGGTCAGTCCGTGGGCCGCTTCAGGCGCGCCACGAACTTGTACCGGTCGCCGCGGTAGACCGAACGCACCCACTCCACCGGCTCGCCCTGTCCGTCGAGCGAGTGCCGGGAGAGCATCAGCATCGGCAGGCCCACGTCCGTGCCGAGCAGGCCGGCTTCGCGCGGGGTGGCCAGCGAGGTCTCGATGGTCTCCTCGGCCTCGGCCAGCCGTACGTCGTACACCTCCGCAAGTGCGGTGTAGAGGGAGGTGTACTTCACCAGCGAACGGCGGAGCGCGGGGAAGCGTTTGGCTGAAAGGTGGGTGGTCTCGATCGCCATCGGCTCGCCGCTGGCCAGCCGTAGCCGCTCGATCCTCAGCACCCGGCCACCGGTGGTGATGTCGAGCAGTCCCGCCAGCGTGTCGTCGGCCGTCACGTAGCCGATGTCCAGCAGCTGGGAGGTCGGTTCGAGGCCCTGGGCGCGCATGTCCTCGGTGTACGAGGTGAGTTGCAGGGCCTGCGAGACCTTCGGCTTGGCCACGAAGGTGCCCTTGCCCTGGATGCGCTCCAGCCGGCCCTCGACGACCAATTCCTGGAGCGCCTGGCGCACGGTGGTGCGCGAGGTGTCGAACTCGGCGGCCAGGGTCCGCTCCGGCGGCACGGGGGTGCCCGGCGGCATGGTGTCCGTCATGTCGAGCAGATGTCGCTTCAGCCGGTAGTACTTCGGGACGCGCGCCGTCCGCGTGGCCGCGCCCGTCTCGTTCTCCGTACTGCCCCCGTCGGCACCCATGGTCCGCCTTCCCGACTGCTGCGTTGCTGCCGTCACCGGCTCCTCCGTCTGTCGCGGCTCACATGGTGGCACGGTCCCGTCACGGCTGGTCGCCCTCCCTTAGGTGTCGGTCCTGTAACGGACGCGAGTGCACTTCTTATACACCCTTGACACCCCTAAAGGTCTAGGCCAAGCTCCCGGTACTGGTCTAAACCATTAAAGACCAGGTCCAGCCCCAGCAGTACTCGTCGAATGTCTTCGCGGTGGGCGGGGTTGCAGTATCCCTGAGGAGGGTTTGGCGTGAAGCGCAAGCTCATCGCGGCGATCGGCGTCGCGGGCATGATGATCGGCCTCGCGGCGTGTGGGTCCGACGACGGCGGCGACAGTGGCAAGAAGGCCGGTCCGGACGCGTACAAGGGCCAGACCCTGACCGTATGGACGATGTCCGGCTCGAACCCGGACGGGTGGACCAAGACGGTCACCGAGGAGTTCGAGAAGAAGACCAAGGCCAAGCTGAATATCGAAGTCCAGGACTGGAACGGCATTCAGCAGAAGGTCACCACCGCCCTCTCCGAGTCCAACCCGCCGGACGTCCTGGAGATCGGCAACACCCAGACCCCGGCGTACGCCAAGACCGGCGGCCTCGCCGACCTCGGTGACCTGAAGAAGGAGATCGGCTCCGCCTGGGCCGACGGCGTCAACCAGCCCTCCATCTACGACGGCAAGCAGTACGCCCTGCCGTGGTACGTGGGCAACCGCGTCGTCATGTACAACAAGAAGGTCTTCAAGGACGCCGGTATCACCGAGACGCCGAAGACCCGCGACGAGCTCTTCAAGGCCTTCGAGGCCATCGAGAAGAAGGGCAACGCCGAGCCGATCTACCTGCCCGGCCAGAACTGGTACTTCTTCGACGGCCTGCTCGTCGGCAATGACGTCTCGCCGGTCAAGAAGGAAGGCGACAAGTACGTCTCCAACCTGGCCGACCCGAAGGTCGCCGAGGCCATGGACGTGTACAAGAAGTACCAGTCCTACTCCAAGGCCCCCAAGGACAAGGACGAGGCCACCCCGCAGCAGGCCGAGGTCTTCGCCAAGGGCAAGACCGGCGCGATCATCGCGATGGGCTACGAGGCCGGCACCGCCATCAAGGCCAACCCGAAGCTCAAGGACGACATCGGCTTCTTCACCATCCCCGGTGAGACCGCCGACAAGCCCGAGGGCGTCTTCCTCGGCGGCTCGAACCTCGCCGTGGCCGCGGGCAGCAAGAAGCAGGACCTGGCCAAGGAATTCCTGAAGATCGCGCTCTCCGAGCAGAACGACGGCGCGCTCATCAAGGAGGCCGGCTGGTCCCCGAAGAACGACGCCATGCAGAAGTACACCGTCGGCCAGCCCGCCGCCGAGGCCGCCGGTCCGGCCGCCGCCAAGTCCGGTGGCACCACGCCGCTGATCCCGGAGTGGGCGCCGGTCGAGAACCCGCCGAACCCGATCAAGACCTACATGACGCTGGTCCTGCAGGGCAAGTCGCCCGCCGACGCCGCCAAGCAGGTCGAGGGCGAGCTCAACAAGCGCCTCAGCCAGCAGCAGTAGTCGCAGTAGCGCGTCCCGCGCCGGGGCGGCGGGTCCCGACCCGCCGCCCCGGCTGTACGCACCGTTCCGTGTAGGGCTTTGTTGGAAGAGATGGCGAGCATGGCAGTGCAGACCGAACCCTCGGATGTGGCCAAGACGGCCGCAGTCCGCGGGCAGGACGGGAAACCACCCGTCGGGCAGCACGGGGGAAACAAGCGGAAGCCGGGTATCGGCGCGGCGCCCTACCTGTTGATGATTCCCGCACTCGCGGTGACGGCGCTCCTCCTCGGGTACCCCCTGGTGAAGAACGCCATGCTGTCGTTCCAGAACCTCAATATGGGACAGCTGATCCAGCATGTCACCGAGTGGAACGGCTTCAAGAACTACCAGGAGGTCCTCACCGGTGAGGACTTCTGGAGAGTCACGCTCCGCACGATCGTGTTCACCGGCATCAACGTCGCACTGACCATGATCGGCGGCGCCCTGATCGGACTGCTGCTCGCCCGCCTCGGCAAGAGGATGCGGCTCACCCTGATGATCGGCCTGGTGCTCGCCTGGGCGATGCCGTTCGTGGCCGCGTCCACCGTGTTCCAGTGGCTGTTCGCCTCGCGCTTCGGCGTGGTCAACTATGTGCTGGACCAGCTCGGCTGGCACTCGATGGCCGACTACAACTGGACCGGATCGCAGTTCTCCACGTTCTTCGTGGCCACTTTGCTGATCGTCTGGGGCTCCATCCCGTTCGTGGCGATCAATCTGTACGCGGCGACCACGACGATCGCCAAGGAGCTGTACGAAGCCGCCTCGCTCGACGGCGCCGGCGCCTGGAAGAGCTTCACCTCGGTGACGTTCCCGTTCCTGCGGCCCTTCCTCTACGCCACGACGTTCCTGGAGATCATCTGGATCTTCAAGGCGTTCCCGCAGATCTACACCCTCAATGAGGGCGGCCCCAACCGCCTCACCGAGACGCTGCCGATCTACGCCTTCGTCGAGGGTGTCGGCAACCAGCACTACGGCATGGGCGCGGCGATCTCGCTGCTGACCATCCTGATCATGCTGGGGCTGACCTCCTACTACCTCCGCATCGTTCTCAAGCAAGAGGAGGACGAGCTGTGAAGCGCTCACTGTTCGGCCGCATCTGGCCCAACGCGACGGCGATCGTCCTCTTCGCCGCCCTGGTCTTCCCCGTCTACTGGATGTTCAGCACGGCGTTCAAGCCGACCGGCGACATCATCACCGAGACGCCGGTCTGGTTCCCGACCGATGTCACGTTCGAGCACTTCAAGACGGCGTACCACGCACCGAACTTCCTGACCCTGGTCAGGAACTCGCTCACCGTCACCCTGTGCGCCGTGGTCCTCGCGCTGATCATCGCGCTCTTCGCGTCGTTCGCGCTGGCCCGGATGCGCTTCAAGGGCCGCAAGAGCATGATCCTGGTCTTCATGATCGCGCAGATGGCGCCGTGGGAAGTCATGGTCATCGCGATCTACATGCTGGTCCGCGACGCGGACATGCTCAACAGCCTGGTCCCGCTGACGCTCTTCTACATGGTGATGGTGCTCCCCTTCACGATCCTCACGCTGCGCGGCTACGTTGCCGCGGTGCCCAAGGAACTGGAGGAGTCCGCCATGGTCGACGGCTGTACCCGCCCGCAGGCGTTCGTCAAGGTGATCCTGCCGCTGCTCGCCCCCGGCCTGATGGCCACCTCGCTCTTCGGCTTCATCACCGCGTGGAACGAATTCCCGCTGGTCCTGATCCTCAACAAGGACCCCGAGGCCAAGACGCTCCCGCTCTGGCTCTCCCAGTTCCAGAGCCAGTTCGGCGACGACTGGGGCGCCACCATGGCGGCGGCCTCGATCTTCGCCCTCCCGATCCTCATTCTGTTCGTCTTCCTGCAGCGCAAGGCCGTCAGCGGCCTCACCGACGGTGCCGTGAAGGGATAACGCGCCCATGACCACCCTGATATCAGCCACGGACACCGTCACCCGCGACGCGCTCGCCGTCCTGCAGCCCGGATTCACCGGCACCACCGCCCCGGACTGGGTGCTGCGCCGGGTCGACGAAGGCCTCGCCTCCGTCGCCCTGTTCGGCCGCAACATCCGGACGGCCGAGCAGGTGGCCGCGCTCACCGCCCAGCTCAGGGCCGGGCGCGACGACCTCCTCGTCGCGATCGACGAGGAGGGCGGTGACGTCACCCGCCTGGAGGTGCGCACCGGCTCCTCGTTCCCGGGCAACCTCGCCCTCGGACACGTCGACGACCTCGCCCTGACCCGCGCGGTGGCCCAGGAGCTCGGCCGCCGGCTCGCCGAGTGCGGCGTCAACCTCAACTGGGCGCCGTCCGCGGACGTCAACTCCAACCCGGGCAACCCGATCATCGGCGTACGGTCCTTCGGCGCCGACACCCGGCTCGTGGCCCGGCACACCGCCGCGTACATCGAGGGCCTCCAGGCCGCCGGGGTCGCCGCCTGCACCAAGCACTTCCCGGGGCACGGCGACACCGCGATCGACTCGCACCACGCGATGCCGCGCATCGACGTGGACCTGGAGACCCTGCACGCCCGTGAGCTGGTGCCCTTCCGGGCGGCCATCGCGGCGGGCTCCAAGTGCGTGATGAGCGCGCACATCCTGCTGCCGGCGCTCGACCCGGACCGCCCCGCCACGGTGAGCCCGCAGATCCTCACCGGTCTGCTGCGCGGGGAGCTGGGCTACGACGGCCTGATCGTCACCGACGCCGTGGAGATGCAGGCCATCGCCGCGACGTACGGCATCGAGCGCGGCTCAGTCCTCGCGATCGCCGCCGGGGCCGACGCGCTGTGCGTCGGTGGCGGCCTGGAGGACGACGGCACGGTGCTCCGGCTGCGCGACGCGCTGGTCCGGGCGGTGCACAGCGGTGAACTCGCCGAGGATCGGCTCGCGGACGCGGCCGCACGGGTACGTGCCCTCGCGTCCTGGACGCAGGAGGCCAAGGGGTCCGGTTCGGGGCCGGGTGCGGCAACGCAGGAGGGGGCCGCGCCCGGCACCGGAATCGGCTCCGACATCGGCCTGGTCGCCGCCCGCCGGGCAGTGCGGGCGACCGGCTCCGCCGGACCGCTGACCGAGCCCGCGTACGTCGCCGCCTTCACCTCCGCGTCGAACATCGCCGTCGGCGACGAGACCCCGTGGGGTGTCGCCGCGGAGCTGGCCCGGCTGCTGCCGGGCACCGGGACCGACACGTACAGCAGCGAGACCGAGGCGCCCGTCGCGGCCGTGCTGCGGGCGACGGGGGAGCGGCGCATCGTCGTGGTGGTCCGCGACGTCCACCGCCACGCCTGGATGGGCGAGGCACTCGACGCCCTGGTGGCACAGCGCCCCGACACGGTCGTGGTCGAGATGGGCGTACCGCAGGCGGCCCCCAGGGGCGCACTGCACATCGCCACCCACGGCGCGGCCCGCGTCTGCGGCCTCGCGGCGGCGGAACTCATCGTCAGGGGCACGGACGGCCCGACGGCCTGAGAGCCTGTCGGGCGGTCGGGCGTGATGCGGGGCCGGGGGCCGCATCACGCCCGACCGGGCCCGCGACGGCATACGAGAGGGCCGGGGCACCCACCACGGGTGCCCCGGCCCTCTCCACGTGTCCGGGACGGCTACAGCCCCTGCCACGACGGCTTCGACGCGTACGTGGCGCGGAAGTAGTCCGCCAGCTTCAGCTTCGACGCCGCGGCCTCGTCGACCACCACCGTCGCGTGCGGATGCAGCTGGAGCGCCGACGCGGGCACGATCGAGGCGACCGGCCCCTCCACCGTCTGCGCCACGGCGTCCGCCTTGCCCTCGCCGGTGGCCAGCAGGATCGGGTGACGGGACTCCAGGATGGTGCCGATGCCCTGGGTGATCACGTGGTGCGGCACCTGTGCGATGTCGTTGTCGAAGAAGCGCGCGTTGTCGATCCGGGTCTGCTCGGTCAGCGTCTTGATCCGGGTCCGGGAGGCGAGCGAGGAGCACGGCTCGTTGAAGCCTATGTGCCCGTCGGTACCGATGCCGAGAAGCTGCAGATCCACCCCGCCGGCCTCGGCGAGCGCCCGGTCGTACGCCAGGCAGGCCGCCCGGACGTCCTCGGCGGAGCCGTCGGGGCCCATGAAGGACGCCTCGGACAGGCCGAGCGGTTCGACGACCTCGCGCAGCACCACGGAGTGGTAGGACTCGGGGTGGCCCGTGGGCAGCCCGACGTACTCGTCGAGCTGGCAGATGCGGGCGCGCGAGGCGTCGACGGCACCGGAGCGGACCCTGGCCGCCAGCGCCTGGTAGATGGGCAGCGGGGTCGAGCCGGTGGCAACGCCGAGAAGGGCGTCGGGCTTGCGGCTCAGGAGGGCGCCGATGGCCTCCGCGATGAGTTCGCCGCCTGCCTTGGCGTCCGGGACGATGACAACTTCCACGCGGGGCCTGCCGATCTGAAGAGTTGAGTCAGGTGGTATAGACCAATCGGCCTCCAATCTAGCAGACCCCGGCAACGCGGGCACGGGGGATGTGCCCGTCCCGGACGCGGTCCGCTGGCGGCTGTCCGGTCGTGCGTGGTCGACTGGTCCGGACGGCGCTGCCGACGCACCGGGACCCCGCTGGGAGGCACTCGACATGTCCGCCACATCTCCGGCCGAGGAGAGCGAGCAGCCGGGCAGGATCATGTCCGGCGAGATGGCCGAGCAGCCCGCGATGCTCCGGCGCATCCTCGACCGGGGCGCCCCCGGGATCCGCGAGGTGGCCGCCGCCGTCGCGGCGAGGAAGCCGCGCTTCGTCCTGCTCACCGCCCGGGGCACCTCGGACAACGCCGCGCTGTACGCCAAGTACCTGCTGGAGATCCGGCTCGGCCTGCCCTGCGGTCTCGCCTCGATGTCGACCACCACCGCCTACGGTGCGAAGCCGGACCTCAGGGACGTCCTCGTCATCACCGTCAGCCAGTCCGGCGGCTCGCCCGACCTGGTGGCGTCCACCAGGGCGGCGCGCGAGGCCGGTGCGATCACCCTGGCCGTCACCAACAACCGGGACTCGCCGCTGTCCGCCGTCTCCGAGTACCACATCGACATCCTGGCGGGCCCGGAGAAGGCCCTCCCGGCCACCAAGACGTACACCGCCTCGCTCCTGTCCCTCTATCTCTTCGTGGAGGGGCTGGCCGGCGGCGACGGCTCGGCGGCCGAGGTCCTGCCGGAGCGGGCCGAGGAGATCCTGGCCCGCAAGGACGAGGTCAGGGCCCTGGCGTCGCGCTACCGCTTCGCCGAGCGCATGGTCATCACCTCCCGCGGCTACGGCTACCCCACCGCCAAGGAAGCCGCCCTGAAGCTGATGGAGACCAGTTACATCCCGGCTCTCTCGTACTCGGGCGCCGACCTGCTGCACGGCCCGCTCGCCATGGTCGACAACATCTCCCCGGTGATCGCCGTGGTCACCGACGGCCGGGGCGGCGAGGCGCTCCAGCCGGTCCTGGACCGGCTGCGCGGACGCGGCGCGGACCTCTTCGTGGTCGGCCCGAAGGCCCAGGTGGAGGCGGCATCCGCGGGCTTCGTACTGCCGACGGCCGGGGTCGCCGAGGAGCTCCAGCCGGTCCTGGAGATCCTGCCGCTGCAGATGCTGGCGTACGAGGTGACGATCGCCCGGGGCCAGGACCCGGACGCGCCCCGCGCCCTGGCCAAGGTCACCGAGACCCGCTGAACGCGGCGGACGGCCCCGGGAACACCCGCGGGCCACGGCGCCGGGACGGGACCCTCAGCCCGTCCGGCACCGCAGCCCGGAGTAAGACCGGCCATCACGGACGGTCTGTTCGGCCGGCGGTGTGCGGTGCCCCCGGCCGGGGATGAGGTACCGACGCGGTCAGGGCAGAGAGCGCGGTACCTCGATCCGCCCTCCTGTGCGGGGAGAGCGGAAGATCTGTCTTCAGCATTGTGGACTAGACCATTCACCCGTGTCCATCCATAGGAGAGCCGCAATTTTCCGGCCTCCTCCCTCTGCACGCGCGGCCAGGTCGTTCGGTTCGGAACCAATGCCCATCCGCGGGTACGCTCGCACACGTGCCCTCCATGAACGACCTCGTCCGCCAGCACACAGCCCTCAGCGACACCGACCTGGAGTGGCTGCATCTGCTGGTCTCGGAGTGGCAGCTGCTCTCCGACCTGTCCTTCGCCGACCTCGTGCTCTGGGTCCCCACCCGCGACGGCACCCGCTATGTGTCCGTGGCACAGATGCGCCCCAACACCGGCCCCACCTCCTACCAGGACGACATGGTCGGGCACCTGGTGCCGCGCGGCCGGCGTCCGCTGCTGGACGCGGCGCTGGACGAGGGCCGGATCGTGCGCGAGGGCGACCCGGAGTGGCGCGAGGAGGTGCCGGTACGGGTCGAGTCGATCCCCGTACGCAGGGAGGGCCGGGTCCTCGGGGTCATCGCACGCAACACCAACCTGCTCACCGTCCGGACCCCGTCCAGACTGGAGCTCACCTACCTCCAGTCGGCCTCCGACCTGGCCCAGATGATCGCCGCCGGGTCCTTCCCCTTCCCCGGCCAGCAGGTCGACATGGACGCCTCGCCGCGCGTCGGCGACGGGCTGATCCGGCTCGACGCCGACGGAGTCGTCCAGTACGCCAGCCCCAACGGGCTGTCCGCGTACCACCGGCTCGGCCTCGCCTCCGACCTGGTCGGCCAGCACCTGGGCGGGATCACCGCCGAACTCGCCCCTTCCCGGGGCCCGGTGGACGAGGCGCTGGTCAAGCTGGCCAGCGGCTACGCGCCCCGGGAGTTCGAAGTCGAGTGCGCGGGCGGGGTGATCCAGCTCCGGGCGATCCCGCTCAAGCCCAAGGGCGTCCGCATCGGCTCCCTGGTCCTGCTCCGGGACGTCACCGAACTCCGCCGTCGCGAACGTGAGTTGATCACCAAGGACGCCACCATCCGGGAGATCCACCACCGGGTGAAGAACAACCTCCAGACCGTGGCCGCCCTGTTGCGGCTCCAGGCCCGGCGGATGGACTCCGTACGGGGCCGCGAGGCGCTCAACGAGGCGGTACGGCGCGTCGGTTCGATCGCCATCGTTCATGAGACGCTGTCCCAGAATCTGGACGAGCGGGTGGAGTTCGACGAGATCGCCGACCGCGTCATCGCGATGGTCGCCGAAATCTCACCGGGCAAGGTCACCTGCCGCCGGACGGGACGCTTCGGCATCCTCGACGCCGAAGTGGCCACGCCGCTGGCGATGGTGCTCACGGAAGTCCTGCAGAACGCCCTGGAACACGCCTTCACTCCTGCCGAGTCCGGCACGGTGGAGGTGTCCGCGGTGCGCGGCGGCTCCTCCGCCGGGACGCGGCTGCTGATCAGGGTCCAGGACGACGGATGCGGTCTGCCCGAGGGATTCGACCCGCAGCGCGCCGGCAATCTGGGGCTGCAGATCGTCCGGACGCTGGTGGAAGGCGAGTTGGGCGGAACCTTCGGCATGGTCCCGGCCCCCGAGCGTGGCACCCAGGTCGTGCTCGACATCCCGGTCCGGTCCCAGAAGTAGCCCTTCCGGTCCGCCTGTTCGTCCGTTCGCCCGCGTGGACGGACGGGCGGCAGGAACGAGGCCATGAACACAGCAGTGAGCCCGGACCGTTGTCACGGTCCGGGCTCACTGTTCATGCGTGCGCTTCGGGGGTACTGCGCGCTGCGACTCGGGGGGCGGGGTTGTGCGTACGCTCTGTACGCGCCGCCTGGCTGAGGCTCGTAGCGGTGGCGTCGGTCAGGCGCTGGCGTTACGCGCCCGGTTGCGAGCGGCACGGCGCTTCATCGCGCGGCGCTCGTCCTCGCTGAGGCCACCCCAGACGCCGGAGTCCTGGCCGGACTCGAGCGCCCACTGCAGGCACTGCTCCATGACGGGGCAGCGACGGCAGACGGCCTTGGCTTCCTCGATCTGCAGCAGCGCAGGACCGGTGTTGCCGATGGGGAAGAACAGCTCGGGGTCTTCCTCACGACAAACGGCGTTGTGACGCCAGTCCATGGCTGCTACCTCTCCTTGGTATTACATACTGGTGCTTGTGAATGTGAACGCTTTCACGAATCCCCCCGCAGATGACGGGCCGACGCCCAGATGAACTGGTTGTGGTCCTGTGCAGTGAGGAGGGGTTCTGGCTTTCAGTGGAGGCTGGTGTTGCGGGCCGTCCCGATCGCCATGTAGAGATTCGCAAACCTCGGCGGCGGATACAACCCCTTCTGGAAACTTTTTTTTGATTCCTCGGTGTCGACTAGGTCACAGCCGTACTTCTATGGGGTGGAGCCCAGCCCAAACGTTCGAGTTAAAGGACTTTGGTCCCTTCCACTCACACAATCACACGCAGTGCACGGCGTACGCCTGTGAACGTCACACTTGTGCGCACTCCCAGGTGGTCGCCGTCCATCTGGAAAGGCAGTGGCACCTTTGAATGCAAGGTGAAGTCCGTGAGGTCATGAAGTGAAACGGCGTGCTTGCCGGACGGGCCCTTCTCCGGACTCGAAGTGAGCAGCTGGGTGCCGTAACGAGCGACCGCCGGAGTGGAGAGCCGCTTCAGTCCGAGCACGTCCAGGCCGGTGTCGAAAGTGGCCTTCGGCGAGGCGTACAACGGACGATTGCCCAGGTAGGACCAGGGCGCGGTATTGGAAATTATGGACAGTGCCAGGTCGGTGACCGGTTCGTGCCCGGGGGTCTCCAGGGTCATCACGCCCTGTCTGCGGTGCGGCTCGTCGAGGAATTGCCGGACCACCTGGCGTACATAGAGCGCGTGCGTGGAACGCTTGCCGCGTTCGCGTTGCTGTTCGACCCGGCCGACCACGCCCGCGTCGAATCCGAGTCCGGCGCAGAAGGTGAACCAGCGTTCCGGGACCGACTCGTCCTCGGTGCCGGGGGTGCCGGCCGCCAGTCCGAGGCCGACCGTGCGTTCGGTCCGGTTGGCGA
Organism: Streptomyces sp. NBC_00984; assembly: GCF_045162475.1. Classification (NCBI taxonomy): domain Bacteria; kingdom Bacillati; phylum Actinomycetota; class Actinomycetes; order Kitasatosporales; family Streptomycetaceae; genus Streptomyces; species Streptomyces sp. NBC_00984. The sequence continues at coordinate 3,079,553 of NZ_CP108734.1, read as the reverse complement.
GCGCGTCCAGGATCGCGCCGGTCGCCTCCACCGCGTCGTTGGGCAGGCCAAGGGCGCGCGCGAAGACATTGGTGGAGCCGCCGGGAACCACCGCGAGGCTCGGCAGGCGATCCAGATCGGGGCCGTTGTGGAGGAGACCGTTGACGACCTCGTTGACCGTGCCGTCGCCGCCCAGGGCGACCACCAGATTGATGTCGTCGGCATCCGCGGCGCGTCGCCCCAGGTCCCGGGCGTGGCCCCGGTATTCCGTGGTCACGGCCTCCAGCTTCATCTCGCTGGCCAGCGCGTGGATGAGCACGTCACGCGTCCGCGCACTGGTGGTGGTAGCAGCTGGATTGACCACGAGGAGTGCGCGCATGACCGCCAGACTACCTACCGCGCGGTATCACTCTGAAGTCCCGCCCCATGACATTCACGCTCGGTGACGACCCGGGTGCTGCGGGGGCGGGCCGGCCGTCCGTTCCCGTACCGATTCCGACCCCGGCTTCGCTTTCGCGGCGCCGGAATGCCAACCTGCAAGGGTGAGTACTCAGCAGAACACGCCCGCCTCGTCGCCCTCGCCGAGGCTCGAACCGGCGAAGCCGAGCAGGATCACTCTCGTTGCCGCGCTCACCGCCCTGGAAGGGGCGGCGCTGGTCATCGGCGGGATCTACATGCTGGTCATGGGTCTGCTCGGACGCCCCGAGAGCCCGCAGCAGGCGGAGATGGGCGGTCTGACGCTGATCGCGCTCGCCCTGATCCCGTTGTTCGCCGCCCGTGGTCTGCTGCGGCGGCGCAGCTGGAGCCGCGGCCCCGCGCTCATCACGCAGATCATCGCGCTCCCGGTGGCCTGGACGCTGCTGAGGTCGCACGGCGTGCTGATCCCGGCCGGGATCGTTCTCGCCGCGGTGACGCTGACGGCGCTCTACCAGCTGGTCAGGCCGACGACCATCGAGGCACTCGGCATCCGCCGGCCGGGCACCACGCCGGAGGGCTGAGCCGGCCGCCCGATGTCCGGGCGGAGCGGCACGGCGGCACCGGACCGCCGCGGGCACGGGAGGGCCCGCGCCCGCGAGCGGCCCTGCCCGCTACTCCTCGACGAGCAGCCGCTCGCGCAGCTGCGCGAGCGTGCGGGCCAGCAGCCGCGAGACGTGCATCTGCGAGATGCCGACCTCCTGCGCGATCTGCGACTGGGTCATGTTGCCGAAGAAGCGCAGCAGCAGAATCCGCTTCTCGCGCGGCGGCAGGTCCTCCAGCAGCGGCTTGAGCGACTCCCGGTACTCGACGCCCTCCAGCGCCTCGTCCTCGGAACCCAGCGTGTCCGCGACCGCGGGGGACTCGTCGTCCGTGTCCGGCACGTCCAGCGAGAGCGTGCTGTACGCGTTCGCCGATTCCAGGCCCTCCAGGACCTCTTCCTCGGAGATGCCCAGCCGCTCCGCCAGCTCGTGGACCGTCGGCGAGCGGCCATGCTGCTGGGAGAGCTCGGCGGTGGCCGTGGTCAGCGAGAGCCGCAGCTCCTGGAGCCGGCGCGGTACCCGGACCGCCCAGCCCTTGTCGCGGAAATGGCGCTTGATCTCGCCGACGACCGTCGGGGTCGCGTACGTCGAGAACTCGACGCCGCGGTCCGGGTCGAACCGGTCCACCGATTTGATCAGGCCGATCGTGGCGACCTGGGTCAGGTCGTCCAGCGGCTCGCCGCGATTGCGGAACCGGCGGGCCAGATGCTCCACGAGCGGCAGATGCATCCGCACCAGCCGATTGCGCAGCTCCGCCTTCTCGGGCGACCCGTCGGGCAGCGCGCGCAGTTCGATGAACAGCGCCCGCGCCCCGCTGCGGTCGTGTGGATCGTGGTGCCCGTGCTCGCTCATCTGGCCTGCCCGCTCCGCCTGCGACTGCTCCACCGCGACCGTACGGCCCACAGGCCCGTCCGCCCCGTCCACCGGATGGGGCAGGGCCTGCTGTTCCGGGATGCCTGCTGCGCGCACCACCCCTGGTCGCATCGTTTCGTCCCGCACAGGACCGTCCCCGTTCCCGTTGCTCACGCCGGCCCGGGTCCCGCGCCGCGCTGTTTGTAGAGGCTGATGCTGACCGTACGGTCGTCGGCCACCGAGGAGTCGACCTTCCCGGCCAGTGCGGAGAGCACCGTCCAGGCGAAGGTGTCGCGCTCCGGTGCCCGTCCGTCCGTCGTGGGGGCGGCCACCGTGACCTCGAGAGAATCCTCGACGAGCCGGAAGACGCAGCTGAGGACGGAGCCCGGCACGGCCTGCTGAAGCAGGATCGCGCAGGCCTCGTCGACCGCGATGCGAAGATCCTCGATCTCGTCGAGAGTGAAGTCCAAGCGTGCTGCGAGACCGGCCGTGGCCGTACGCAGCACCGACAGGTAGGCACCCGCAGCGGGCAGCCGGACCTCTACGAAGTCCTGATTCCCGGGCTCGCCTGCGATCTGGGACACCCTCACCTCCAAGGTGGCACAAACTCTTTCGAGGATCCGGGAAGGGTGCCCCGGAGCCATGTGGTACGTCTTCGGTTCTGGTCCGCGACGCTATCGCGACCCATGATGCCGTGTCGCCAGAGCCCCAGCCCATGGCTGTCACTCATGGTAAACCCATGAGTACACACAGTGGCTAGAGGTCTGCGGCGGTCAATTACGAACAACCGGCGCCGGTTTGACGTACCCAGACGTCAGACGATCGAACCGTCCTCGAAGCACCAGCGCCAGCTCTCGCCGGGCTCGAAGCTCCGCATCACCGGGTGACCGGTCTCCTTGTAGTGCCCCGTGGCGTGCTGCAGGGGTGACGAATCGCAGCAGCCGACATGGCCGCAGACCAGGCAGAGCCGCAGCTGCACGGGGTGGGTGCCGGCCGCGAGGCAGCCCGGACAGGTCTCGCTGAGCGGGGCCGGTTCGGGGCGCGGCAGTCCGGACATGTGAGGGCAGTCACTCATGATTGTCAGGTTACGACGGATGCGTGGACCGTGAAATGCGGATGCGAGGACCGTGGAATGGACGTATTGCCGCTGGTGGGACTGGTCGCGGCCAGTGCGGCGGTCGCGGGGGCGGCCCGCCGCACCCCGGTGCCGGCCCCGCTGCTGCTCGTCGCCGTGGGCCTGATCGCCTCCTATCTGCCCGGGGTGCCCACGTACACCCTGGACGCGCACGTCGTGCTGCCGCTGCTGCTGCCGCCGCTGCTCTACACAGCGGCCGTCGACAGCTCGTACCTCGATCTGCGGGCCAATCTCCGGCCGGTCGCGCTGCTCTCGGTCGGTTACGTCCTGTTCGCGACCGTCGCGGTCGGCTGGCTGGCGTACCGCCTGGTGCCCGACCTGCCGCTCACCGCCGCGCTGGTGCTCGGCGCGGTCGTCGCCCCGCCGGACGCGGTCACGGCCGCCGCGATCGCGCGCCGGGTCGGGCTGCCCGGCCGGGTCACGACGGTCCTGCAGGGCGAGTCCCTGGTGAACGACGCCACCGCGATCACCGCGTACAAGGTGGCGCTCGCCGCCGCCGTGGGCGAGGGCATCAGCTGGGGCGCGGGGATCGGCGAGTTCTTCCTCGCCGCGGTCGGCGGCGTCGTGGTCGGCCTGGCGCTGATGGTGCCGCTGCACTGGCTCCGCACCCACCTCAAGGAGGCGCTGCTGCAGAACACGCTGTCACTGCTGATCCCCTTCGTGGCGTACGCGGCGGCCGAGCGTGTGCACGCCTCCGGGGTGCTCGCCGTGGTCGTCGTGGCGCTCTATCTGGGGCACCGGTCCTGGCAGGTGGACTTCGCGACCCGGCTCCAGGAGGCGGCGGTCTGGAAGATGGTCGCGTTCATCCTGGAGTCCGCGGTCTTCGCGCTGATCGGGCTCCAGCTGCCCTTCGTGCTGAAGGGGCTCGGCGCGTACGCCGTGGGCGAAGCCGCGCGGTACGCGGTGCTCGTCTTCCTCGCCGTGGTCGTGGTCCGCTTCATCTGGGTCTACCCGGCGACGTATCTGCCCCGGTGGCTGTCGAAACGGATCAGGGAACGCGAGCCCGACACCAACTGGACGGCGCCGCTGATCGTCGGCTGGGCCGGGATGCGCGGGGTCGTCTCGCTCGCCATCGCCTTCTCCATCCCGTTCGCCATGTCCGACGGGAGCCCCTTCCCGGCCCGCAACCTGGTGCTGTTCCTGACGTTCACCACCGTCATCGGCACCCTGGTCGTCCAGGGGCTCAGCCTGCCGCTGCTGGTGCGGGTCCTGAAGCTCCCGGAGCGCGACGCGCAGGCCGAGACGCTGGCCGAGGCGCAGGCCCAGAGCGAGGCCTCCGCGGCCGCCGAGGCGCGGCTGGAGGAGCTGCTCGCCGATGACCGCAACCAGCTGCCGGGACCCCTCGCCGACCGGCTGCGCACCGTTCTGGAGCGCCGCCGCAACGCCGTGTGGGAGCGGCTGGGTGCGGCCAATCCGGTGACCGGGGAGTCGGCGGACGACACCTACCGGCGCCTGGCCAGGGAGATGATCGACGCCGAGCGCTCGGTCTTCGTGACGCTGCGGGACGAGCGGCGGATCGACGACGAGATGCTGCGGACGCTGCTCAGACGGCTCGACCTGGAGGAGGCGGCGGCCTACCGGGAGGAGTCGGACGCTCCTTGAGGGCTGCCCGTGACGACCGCCGCGACCGTGGTTCCCGGAGGGAACGCACCCTCCTCGGACAGTTCGGCGAGCGCGTACAGCAGCTTGGCGACGTAGAGCCGCTCGACGGGCAGGCCGTGCCGCTGCTCGAAGTCGTCGGCGAAGGCGTGCAGGCCCGGGGTCGTACGGGCGTAGCCGCCGAAGTGGAAGCGTTCGTCCAGGGACCACGAGCCGGCCGGGCCGCCGAAGGCCTCCTCCTGCAGTTCCCGCACCGCGTCCCCGAGGAAGCCGCCGCGCAGCACCGGGATGCCGAGCGCCCGCTGCCCCGGCGCGAGGCCGGCGGCGAGACCGGCGAGGGTGCCCCCGGTGCCGCAGGCCACCGCGACCACATCGGCCCGGCCACGCAACTCGCGCCCCAGCTCTGTACAGCCCTGTGCGGCCAGGGCGTTGCTGCCGCCCTCCGGGATGACACAGCACTCCCCGAAGGCGCTCAGCAGCCCCGCCAGGACCTCTGGATCGTCCTTCGCGCGGTAGGTCGCGCGGTCCATGAAGTGCAGGGTCATCCCGTCGGCGGCGCACCGGGCGAGCGAGGGGTTCAGCGGGCGGCCGGCCAGCTCGTCACCGCGCACGACCCCGACGGTGGGGAAGCCGAGCAGCCGCCCGGCCGCGGCGGTGGCCCGCAGATGGTTGGAGTACGCGCCGCCGAAGGTCAGCACGGTGCGCCCGGCGGCGGCCCGCAGGTTGAGGGAGAGCTTTCGCCACTTGTTGCCGGGCAGGTCGGGGTGGATGAGATCGTCGCGCTTGAGCAGCAGCCGTACGCCGTGGCGTGCGAAGCGCTCGTCCCCGACCGGCCGCAGGGGCGAGGGGAGCACCGGCCGCAGCCGGGAGAGGTCGAGAGCTTCGGAGGGCATGCCGCAATTGTCGCCGGGCCGGGCGGGCACCGGTCACTTGAGGCGCTCGTGGATCCGGGACCGCATGGAGTCCATCGTGAAGCCGCGCGGGTCGACCTTGCCCGGCTGCCACTCCTTGTGGCCGATCACCGAGCGGGAGCCCCAGTCGTGGTGACGGCAGATCGCGGCGGCGGTCTTCTCGATGGCTTCGAGCTGGACGTCGGGCCAGGGGTCCTTGCCGTCGCCGAGGTTCTCGCACTCGAAGCCGTAGAAGTGCCTGTTCCCGTCGGTATTGGCCTCGTTGTCGCCCGGGAGGCGCTTCTCGGCGACGACGGCGCGCAGGACGTCGTCGTCGCCGAGTCCGGCGTGGTTGGCGCGGCCGTAGCCGACCAGATGGACCCGGCCGTCCTTGGCGATCACGCCGTGGCAGAGCGGGCCGGGCAGATCCGGGTAGCCGTCACGGCAGATGCGCACGGTGGACTCGGTGCCCTCGGTGACCGTGTGGTGGATCATCACGCCGTTGACCGGGCCCCAGGGGCCCTTGTGGTCGCGGTTGTGGGTACGCCAGTCGCCGACCTGGACGACGGTGAGCCCTTCGTCCATCAGGACTTCCAGGAACCTGCTCGCGGACATGGGGGAGGACATGGCCGTCTCCTTCGTACGTGGGGGGAACCAGCCTTGATCCGCTTTTACCGGAATGTCGCTCTCCGGGTCATCCCTTCGGCGGCTGTTCGGACTGTGTGCGATCCGATCCGGTCAACTTCGCGAGCATTGGGCCGGATTCAGTCCTGTGCCAGCCACATGTCGGGGCCGAACACCTCGTAGTGGATGTCGGTCGCCGGGATGCCCTTGGCCAGCAACTGGGTGCGTACGGCGCGCATGAAGGGCGGGGGGCCGCAGAGATAGGCGTGGGTGCCGGGGGCGACGGCGAGGCCGCTCAGATCGACCCGGCCGGTGCGGTCGGCGGGGTGGCCGGTCCCGGGGTCCTCGTACCAGAAGTGGGCGGCGGCGTCGGGGAGTTTGCCGGTGAGCAGGGCGTGGTCGGTGCGCATCGCGTGGGTGGCGGGGGAGCGGTCGCCGTGCACGACGGTGACCGGGGCGCGGTGGCCGGTCGCCGCGAGGTGTTCCAGCATCGACAGCATCGGGGTGCAGCCGATGCCCGCGGAGGCGAGCAGGAGCGGTGCGTCGGTGGAGTCGAGCACGAGATCGCCGTACGGGGCGGAGACCCGCAGCACGTCACCGGCCGCCACCTCGGTGTGCAGATGGCGGGAGACCTCGCCGTCGGGCGAGCCGCCACCGTGCACCTGCTTGACGGTGATCGAGCGGAGTCGCGAGCCGGGGGCGCGGGAGAGGCTGTACTGGCGTATCTGGCGGGCCCCGTCGGGGAGTTCCACCTGTACGGAGACGTACTGGCCGGGCCGGAAGGCGGGCGCGGGCGCTCCGTCGGCCGGGCGGAGCTGGAAGGTGGCGACATCGGCGGTCTCCTCGATCCGGGCGACCACCTCCCACTCGCGCCACACGTCGCCGGCGACAACGCCCTGCTGTGCGTACAGCCGTTCTTCGATCGAGATCAGGGCGCCGGCCATCAGCCAGTAGACCTCGTCCCAGGCGGCTGCGACCTCCGGGGTGACCGCGTCGCCGAGCACCTCGGCGATGGCGGCGAACAGGTGGGTGTGCACGACGTCGTACTGGGCGGCGGTGACGCCGAGCGAGGCGTGCTTGTGCGCGATCCGGCCGAGCATCACGTCGGGGCGGGTGTCCGGGTGCTCGATCAGTTGGGTCGCGAAGGCGGCGATGGAGCCCGCGAGGGCCTGCCGCTGGGCGCCGGACGCCTGGTTGCCGCGGTTGAAGAGGTCGCGCAGCAGCTCGGGGTGGGCGTCGAAGAGCTTGCGGTAGAAGAGATCGGCGATGTCTCCGACGGCCGCGCCCACGGCGGGGAGGGTGGCACGGACGGTGGCGGTCGACGTCTCGGAGAGCATCGGGACTCCTTGGATTTTAATTGGTATTTGAGATTCGTATTTTTGGGCAGTGTGGAACCGGGTAGCGCGAAACCGGGCGGAGTGAGGTCGGGTGGGGCGAGGCCGGGCGTGGGGCCCGTGGTGCGGCCGGTGGCGGCTCAGTCGGTGTCCGGGCGGCCGCGGCTGATGCCGATCAGCAGCGGTCCGGTGGGGGATGCGACGAGTTCGGTGATGGTGAGCGGATCGAGGGCGGCGTAGAAGGCCTCCTCCGCGCGGCGCAGGGCGCCGCGCAGCCGGCAGGCCGAGCGCAGCGGGCAGGGGGCGGTGCCCTCGCAGTCGACGACGTCGCCGGGCCCCTCCAGCTCCCGGACGAGCTCGCCGATCGAGGCGGAGCGGCCCGCTCCGGTGAGGCTGAGCCCGCCGCCGCGGCCCCGTCGCGCCTCGATGAGGCCGAGGTGCTGGAGCCTGGCGACGACCTTGGCGGCGTGGGTGTACGGCACCTGCATGGTGGCCGCCACCTCCCGGGTGGTCGGCGGGTCCTCGTTCTCCGCGACGGCGAGGCGCATCAGTACGCGCAGCGCCACGTCGGTGAATCTCGTCAGCCGCATGACGCTCACCGTAGATAAGTTGCATCGAGGATGCAAATTAAAGTGTCGCGCGGGTATCGCTGTGCGTGGTGCCCAGCCCAAAGCCGATTAGTCACACTCTTTTGTGTAATGGCGTGGGCGCTCTCCGTGCTGAAAGGCTTCTTCTCGCAGGTCAGCCGAAATTGAGAGGACCACAGATGTCCGTTGGTGAAGAGGTTCAGAACGCGTCGGTGCCGCCGCAGCAGAGTCTGGGGACGGCAGCGGCGCGGAACCTCGCGACGACCACCAAGTCCGCCCCGCAGATGCAGGAGATCACCTCGCGGTGGCTGCTGAAGATGCTGCCGTGGGTGCAGGTGCAAGGTGGTACCTACCGGGTGAACCGCAGGTTGAGCTACTCGGTCGGGGACGGCAGGGTGACCTTTGTGCAGACCGGTGACCGGGTCGCGGTCATCCCCGCCGAGCTCGGAGAGCTCCCCGCCCTGCGGGACTTCGGCGACGAGGGGGTGCTGGGCGAGCTCGCCCGGCGGTGCGAGCAGCGCGAGATCGCGGCGGGACAGGTACTGGCCGCGTCGGGGGACGCGGCGGACAGCGTCTACCTCCTGGCGCACGGCAAGGTCGAGAGGGTCGGCACCGGCCCCTACGGGGACGAGACGGTGCTCGGGGTCCACGCCGACGGGGCCTACTTCGGGGACCAGGCCCTGGTCGACGGCGACGCCGTCTGGGAGTACACGGCCCGTGCCGTCACCGCCTGCACAGTGCTGAAGCTGAGCCGGGCGGACGTGCTGAACCTCGCCGAGCGCGCCGACTCGCTCCGCGAACATCTCGCCGGACTGCTCAGCATCCCGGAGCAGCGCACCAACAAGTACGGCGAGGCGGCGATCGACCTCTCCGCCGGCCATGTCGGCGAAGCCGTCGTCCCGCACACGTACGTCGACTACGACGCGGCGCCGCGGGAGTACGAACTGAGCGTGGCCCAGACCGTGCTGAAGGTCCACAGCCGGGTCGCCGACCTCTACAACCAGCCGATGAACCAGACCGAGCAGCAGTTGCGGCTCACGGTCGAGGCGCTGCGCGAGCGCCAGGAGCACGAGCTGATCAACAACCGCGAGTTCGGGCTGCTCAACAACTGCGACTACGGGCAGCGCCTCCAGCCGCACGACGGTGTGCCCGGCCCCGACGACATGGACGAGCTGCTCTCGCGCCGCCGCGGCTCGAAGCTTTTCCTCGCCCACCCGAGGGCCATCGCCGCATTCGGCCGCGAGTGCAACAGGCGCGGCCTGGTGCCGGAGAGCGTCGACATCGGCGGACACCATGTGCCGGCCTGGCGGGGTGTGCCGATCTTCCCGTCCAACAAGATTCCGATCACCGACGCCCGGACCACGTCGATCATCTGCATGAGGACGGGTGAGGCCGAGCAGGGCGTCATCGGACTCCAGCAGTCCGGCATCCCCGACGAGATCGAGCCCAGCCTCTCGGTCCGCTTCATGGGGATCGACGAGCAGGCGATCATCTCCTACCTGGTGACGGCCTACTACTCCGCGGCCATCCTCGTGCCGGACGCCCTGGGCGTACTGGAAAACGTCGAGGTCAGCCGCTGGCGGTAGCCCCTCGGGGGCCCGGACGACGATGTCCGGGCCCCCGTCAACCTCCGCCACCGGGCAGCCGTGCCCGGGGCGGCCTCGGGAGGACGTCCCAGTGAAGACCCATCACGCACCCCAACCACCCACACCCCGGGCCCCGGGCGACGACGCCCCACCCGTCGGTGCCCCGGCCGCCCCCGCGACGCGGGGCGCCGACGACCCGCCCACCCTCGCGGCGCAGGGCCAGGAGGCCGAGATCCTCCTGGAGCGGACCAGGGCCCTCGTGGATCCCCAACTGCGCGCCGCCGTCGAATCCCTGCCCGGATCGATCCGCCGCGTCGCGATGTACCACTTCGGCTGGCAGGAGGCCGACGGCAGCCCGTCCTCGGGACCGGCGGGCAAGGCGATCAGACCCGCACTGGTCCTCGCCGCCGCCCGCGCACTGGGCGGCGACCCGGCACAGGCGGTGCGGGCAGCCGTCGCCGTGGAGCTGGCCCACAACTTCACCCTGCTGCACGACGACGTCATCGACGAGGACCGGACCCGTCGGCACCGGCCCACGGCCTGGGCGGTCTTCGGCATCCCCGACGCGGTCATCGCGGGCGACGCCATGCTCGCCCTGGCCCAGCGGCTGCTCGCCGAGGACCCGTCCCCGGCCGGGGCCCGCGCCTCGGCACGGCTCTCGACCTGCGTCATCGAGCTGTGCGCGGGCCAGCAGGCCGACTGCGCCTTCGAGGACCGGGGTCCCGACGAGGTCACGCTGGACGAGTGCCTGACCATGGCCACCGCCAAGACCGGCGCCCTGCTCGGCTGCGCCTGCGCGCTGGGCGCGTTGTACGCGGGCGCGGGGGAGTGGGTGGTCGGCGCGATGGACGGATTCGGCCGGGAGGCGGGCCTCGCCTTCCAGCTCATCGACGACCTGATCGGCATCTGGGGGGACCCGGCACGGACCGGCAAGCCGGTCGGGGCGGATCTCGTCGCCCACAAGAAGTCCCTCCCCGTAGTCGCCGCGTTGACCTCCGGCACCCCGGCGGCGTCCGAACTCGCCACGCTCTACCGGGGATCGATGAACACACCCGGCGAGGTGAGCAGCGCCGCCGACGCCGTCGAGCGGGCCGGCGGCCGGGACTGGGCGCAGATCGCCGCGGCGGACCGGATGGCCCGCGCGGTCCACCACCTGTCCCGGGCGGTCCCCGACCTGGCCGGCGCCGGCGACCTCCTGACCCTGGCGGAGTTCGTCACCCGCCGGACGCACTGAGGGCGGGGAGCGGAGAGCAGGGCACGGAGCCGAGAAAGGTGAAGGGGGCGGAGGAAGGAGAACGGAACAAGGTGCCGAGGTCACAAGGCCCGTGAGCCGAAACGGAGGGCGAGAGGGCGACTGTCATGGGCACGGGCTACAGTCCGTGCCCATGACAGATGAGTCATGGGCAGGGTGGTACCGGGACCGACAGGGTTCCGACGCCGTCGTCCTCACCACCGACGGACAGCAACTACGCCTCCGGACAAGAGGCATCGACTTCGAGGGCGCGAGCTTCGACGGCCTCACCCCGGCCGTCGGCACGCCACCGGCCGACGACCGGTTCACTCTGGTGGACGGTGCGCTGAGCGACTGCGTCCTGGAGTGGGACCTTCCGCTCCCGGTCCTCTGGGAGGGAGCCGTTCACCAGGCCACGCTCAGCTGCCTGTTGTCGCTGCGCCGCCCCGATTCGTACCTCGGCCTGGAGCTGCAGTTCGGCGGTGCGGCCTACACGTCCCATCGCGCCGAGAACGACTTCGCGTCCGCGCTCGCCACGATCCAGCGCGCCCTGCCGCCCGGTGTGCGTCTCCAGACCTGCATCGCCTGCGCCTTCTCGGACTACTTCCCGGCCCCGGCCGCGGTGCGCGGACTGTCCGGCGGCCTGGCCTGCTTCCGGGGCGCCAAGGACGCCTACCGCGGGGTGGCCGGTGAGGGCGATGTCCTGGACCTGTGGGACCGGCGCACGGGATTCGTCCAGGAGATCTGGAGCTGCCGCGAGTACGAGCCCCGCCCGGAGCAGGGTGCCGGTACGGGCCACCGCGGCGCCTTCCCGCTGGAACACGCCTGATCGTCCCGGCCCCGGGCCGTGACCGACTGCCGGGCCCGGCCCGGCCCCGGTCCGTGGGCTCGGACCGGTCCGTGGGCTCGGACCGGTCCGGCCCGGCTCGGTCCGGCAGTCGGTCCGTGGGCTCGGCTCGGCCCGGACCGGTCCGGCCCGGGAGGACGGCGTGGTGCCGTGCCACCGGGCCCGTACCGCGTTCGGGAGCCGGTGGGCAGGGCGCAGGGGCCACCCCGTCCTACGAGGTGGCCCCTATGGTGCGATGCGTCCGGACCGGGGTCAGGAGGCGCTGCGCGCGAGTGCGGCCGCGAAGCCGTTCTGCCACAGGTAGTTGACCTGGCTGCGCTCGTTCGCGTCGGGATACGGGTTGGTGCAGGACGGGCCGGGGCCGCCGCCCGACATCAGCTCGCTGCACGGACCGGAGTAGTGGTCCGGAAGGCCGAGCACATGCCCGGTCTCGTGCGTGGTGACGCGGGTCGAGTCGTACTGCTGGTTCTGCGCGTAGTCCAGGAAGATGTATCCGTTGCCGTGCCCGTCGGTGCTCGCGTACGAGCCGCTCGGGTCGTTGCCCTCGTAGTAGGTGAAGTCGGCGTTCGAGCCTTCCTGCAGCCGGACGTTGGAGACGGAGCTGTTCCAGATCTGCGCGCTGTTGGATATCTGGGTGCGGAAGCTCGGCGCGTTGGCGGTGCTGTAGACGATGGTGACCGACTGGGCGCCGGGGTTCGCCGCCTGCTTCTTCGCCACGGACTTGGCGACCGCCTCGAAGAACGCCTTGTTCGCGGCGGCGTTCTCGTGCGACCCGGCGTAGGCGGTGTAGCCCGCCCGGACGTCCGAGGTGGTGGTGACGGGTGCTGCGGCGGGGGCCGAGGAGGCGATCGCCGGTGCCGTGCCCAGCGCGGCCGCGAGGCCGAAGCCGAGGCCGACCACGGCCGACATGACGGTCCTGGGGTGTTTCATGGGGGGTCTCCTACCGTTACCGGTCCGATGAACCCGTCCGATGATCGGACTCGGACGGGTGCGGTACGGAGAGAGTGTCGGGGAGCGGAAGCCGCGGCGGATGATGTCAACCGGCGATAGCACCGGGCTATCGCCAACCCCGGTACCGCCGCCGAAGTGTCCACCAACTCCAGGTGAATTAAAGGACTTTGGTGTGATTGGGGAGTCTGGTGCGACAGTCGTCCGCCGCCCTACGCTCGACCGTATGGAGCTTGAGGTGAGACACCTCAGGGCGCTGTGCGCCATCGCGGATACGGGCAGCCTGCACCAAGCCGCCCGCAGGCTGGGCGTGAGCCAGCCCTCCCTGACCACCCAGCTGCGCCGGATCGAGAACACCCTGGGCGCCGAGCTGTTCCGCCGTGAACGGACCGGCTGCCGCCCGACGTTGCTCGGCCGCTCCGTCCTCAGCCGGGCCCGCCCCCTGGTCGACGGAATGACCGCCCTGGTCAGCGATGCGAAGGCGGAGGCGGACGCGGTCCGGGCCTCCGGGCCCCGGCTGCGCATCGGCTGCACGGCGAGCCGGGTCATCGGCGGCTGGCTGCGCAGGCTGCGGCTCCGGCTGCCCGGTACGGACATCTCGCTGCGGGTCGACGTATCGGCCGGCGCACTGCTCCGCGACGTCGGGGCGGGCGGGCTCGACGTCGCCTTCGTGCACGAGGTCGAGGGCTGCCCGCTGGCCGTCCCCGACGGCCTGGAACAGCGCGTACTCCTTGACCGCGAACCGCAGTTCATCTCCATGGCCCGGGACCACCCGGCCGCCGCCCGCCCCGTGGTCGACCTCGTCGACCTGGCGGCCGACCGGTGGATGGTCGACCCCACGGTGGACGGCGAATGGGACGGGCTGCGCCGGGTGTTCGGCGAGGCCGGCCTCGCACCGACCGTCCTGCACGGCGACTACCTCACCGCCGCCTCCCTCGTCGTGCTCGGCGAGGCGGTCGCCCCCTGCCAGCCCACCTCCGGACCGCGCGACGACATGGCGATCCGCCCGCTGCGCGACGACCCCCTCGCCGTACGGCTGCTGCTGGTGTCCCGGCCGGGCGCCGACACGGCCACGGTGTACGGGGAGTTGGAGGCGGCCTACCGGGAGGCGGCCCGGCGCGCGGTCGGGTACCACCAGTGGCTGCTGCGCAACCGCAGCCCGCTGGCCCGTACACCGTGAGGCACCGGTTCCCGATTCCGCCGAGAGCGAGGACCGGTTCCCACCGGGCCGCCCGGCGGGCAGAGTCGGTCCCATGAGGCTTCTGATGCTGGGTGGTACGGAATTCGTGGGACGCGCCGTCACCGAGGCGGCGCTGGCGCGCGGCTGGCACGTCACGGTGTTCCACCGCGGCCGGCACGCACCCCCGCCGGGCGTGACGGAACTCCTCGGCGACCGCACCACCGAGGACGGCCTCGCCGCCCTGGCCGGATCCGGCGACGGCCCCGGCGGGTACGCCTGGGACCTGGTGGTCGACACCTGGAGCGGCGCCCCCTCGGCCGTACGGGACGCGGCCCGTCTGCTGGCCGGCCGGGCCGCCCGGTACGCCTATGTCTCCAGCCGCTCCGTGTACGACTCCCCGGCCCCGGCCGGTCTGCCGGAGGAGGGCCCGGTGGTGACCGGCGCCTCGCCCGACGCGGGCGGGGACGTCTCGTACGCCCTGGCCAAACGCGGCGGCGAACTGGCCGCGCTCGACGCCTTCGGCGACCGGGCCCTCCTCGCCCGCGCGGGGCTGATCCTGGGTCCCTGGGAGAACATCGGCAGGCTGCCCTGGTGGCTGCTGCGGATCGCCCGCGGAGGACCCGTGCTGGCCCCGGGCACACCGGATCTGATGCTTCAGTACATCGACGCCCGCGACCTCGCGAACTGGCTGCTGGACGCGGCCGGCAGCGGTCTGCACGGGCCGTACAACCTGGTCAGCCGCTCGGGCCACGCCACCATGGGGCAACTGCTGGAGGCCTGCGTACGGGCCACCGGCTCCGACGCGGCACTGCGCTGGACGCCCGCGGAGAAGATCCTCGCGGCGGGCGTGGAGCCGTGGACCGATCTGCCGGTCTGGCTGCCGCCGGGCGAGCTGTACGACACGATCCACGCGGGAGACGTCAGCAAGGCGTACGCGACCGGCCTGCGCTGTCGCCCGGTCGAGGAGACGGTCACCGACACCTGGAAGTGGCTGGAGGAGCTGGGCGGGAAGCCCCCGCAGCGACCGGACCGGCCCGCGGTCGGCCTGGACCCGCGCGTGGAGGCCGAACTCCTGGCGGACTCGGCCTGACGCACCGTCGGACACCGCGGGCGCACTGCCGGGGACGGCCCGGCGCACGCTCGCGCGCACGGGCGTACCCGGTCGCGGTCCCGTGTATCCGGGTGCATCGGGCTCGATCCGGGCGTGGCATTCCTATCGTTTGGTACGTAAAGCTGCATATTGCCCCTTATGGCAACAGAAGCGCGTAGGCGCGGCAAAGGTATCCGGGCGGCGGTGGCCATGGCGGCGGCCGCGGCCATGGTGGGCACGATGGCGTCCATCGCTCTCGCCGACCCGCTGCCCGGCGGGCTCGGCCCGTGTCTGGGCAGCGACTGCCCGACGACCTGGCTCGATCCGAACAACGGGCCCGTCACCCATCACGACAGCAATATCAATATCTTCGTCGGCGGCGACTTCCTGGTCCGGGAGGCCGCCGCCGAGGCCGAGGGGAAGATCGTCACTCTCGGACAGTTCGACATGAACAAGCGTGAAGGCGCCTCGCAGATCTACAACGTCGGCGTGGCGGGCGTGGGCTCCCGGGTGCCGCCCCCCAACGGCTCCGACTACCTGACCGTGGGCGGGGACCTGACGGTCGCGAACGGGCAGCGGCTGCTCGCCGAGGAGGGGGCGAACCACGGTGTGGTCAAGTACGCCCGGAACGTCAGCGGAACGGTGATCCCGGCCCCGCTCCGCGATCCGGCCGCCGCGGAACCGTACACGGCGCTGCGCGACCAGCTGACCGCGGCCAGCCACTGCTACGCGTACGACGACAACCAGGACCACCGCCGTCCCGCCACGGGC
This sequence comes from Streptomyces sp. NBC_00984, assembly GCF_045162475.1. Lineage (NCBI taxonomy): Bacteria > Bacillati > Actinomycetota > Actinomycetes > Kitasatosporales > Streptomycetaceae > Streptomyces > Streptomyces sp. NBC_00984. The sequence goes on along the minus strand of NZ_CP108734.1, from coordinate 3,063,884 downwards.
ACCGTGGTGAACGCCGGTTTCGAGACCGTCTTCACCGGTGACGGCACCTCGCCCCTCCAGGTCTTCGCCGTGGACGCTGATGTGGTGTCGGCCCAGGGCGGCCAGCAGGGCATCACGTTCAACGCCATCCCGGACGGTGCGACGGTGCTCGTCAACGTCTACGGGAGCAGCCGCAGCATCAACACACTGATGGGCTCGCTGCCGCAGGCCGGACTCCGCGAGCGCCTGCTGTGGAACTTCCCGGACGCCACCGAGGTCGGGCTGCACGGCACCGGTCAGTTCCAGGGCAGCGTGCTGATCGGCCAGCAGTCGAGTGCGGCCACCTTGGACATGAGCGGCACCAACGGCCGTTTCTACACCGCCGGTTCGCTGACCCACACCTCGGCGGGCCAGTCGGGTGGCCAGGAGCTGCACGCCTACCCCTTCGACGGTGATCTGCCGACCTGCGGCGAGGAGCCGACGCCCACCCCGACCCCGACTCCGACGAGCACCCCCACCCACACGCCGTGGCCGAAGCCCACGCCGACCCACACCTGGCCGCACAAGCCGGGTGGGTCTGAGGAGCCTGGTGGCTGGGCGCACAAGTCCGAGGGGCCTGACAAGCCCGGGACCTGGGCGCACAAGTCCGAGGGGCCCGACGAGCCCGGGGCCTGGGCGCACAAGTCCGAGGGGCCTGACAAGCCCGGGACCTGGGCGCACAAGTCCGAGGGGCCCGACGAGTCCGGGGCCTGGGCGCACAAGTCCGAGGGGCCTGACAAGCCCGGGACCTGGGCGCACAAGTCCGACGGGCCCGACGAGCCCGGGACCTGGCCGCACAAGTCCGAGGGGCCTGACAAGCCCGGGACCTGGGCGCACAAGTCCGACGGGCCCGACGAGCCCGGGACCTGGCCGCACAAGTCCGAGGGGCCTGACGAGTCCGGGGCCTGGGCGCACAATTCCGACGGGCCTGACGAGCCCGGCGCCTCGCCGCACAAGCCCCATCCCGGAGGGGAGCTCCCGCACACGGGTGCGCACGGCGGTGAGTGGATTCTCGGCGGGATCGCCGCCGCTCTGCTCGTGGCCGGATCGGCGGCCACGCTGATGGCCCGCAGGGCGCGTCGACGCGGCTAGCTTTGGCCCATGGCCGAACTGCTGCACCTCACCGAAGGCCCCCTGTGGGAGGCGGCCCGCGGGATCGGGACGTACGAGATGTCCACCCGCGGCCGCACCCTGCACGAAGAGGGCTTCATCCACTGCTCGCTGCCGCACCAGCTCACCGGCGTGGCCGAGATGCTGTACGGCGCCGGGAGCGGGGCCGGGACCGGCGACCAGGAACTCGTGGTCCTCGTCATCGATCCCGACCGGCTCCCGGTGCCCGTACGGTACGAGTCCGTTGCGCCCGGCGGCGAGGAGTTCCCGCACATCTACGGCCCCGTCCCGGTGGACGCGGTCGTGGAGGTGCGGCCCTGGCCGCGCAAGGAAGGCGACCCCGCATGAACAACCCACCCCCCACCGGCCCGGAGAATCCGGGCGCCCCCATCATCGCGGTCACCGGCGCGAGCGGAGCCGTCGGCGGCCGTGTCGCCCGGCGCCTGGCGCGCGCCGGAGTGCCCGTCAGGCTCCTCGGGCGCGACCCGTCCCGGCTGCCCGAACTGCCCGGCGCCGTCGCCGCCCCGCCCGCCCCGTACGGCGACGGGGAGGCCATGCGCCGTGCCCTGGCCGGGGCGCACACGCTGTTCCTCGTCTCGGCGCACGAGAGCCCGGACCGGGTGCGCGAGCACACGACGGCCGTGGACGCGGCGGTCGCCGTGGGCGTCGAACGCATCGTGTACGTCTCCTTCCTGGGCGCGGCACCCGACGCCACGTTCACCTTCGCCCGGGACCACTGGCACACCGAGGCGCACATCCGGGCCGCCGATGTCCGCTACACCTTTCTCCGCGACAGCCTGTATCTCGCCGGGATCCCGGCCATGACCGGCGCCGACGGGGTGCTGCGCGGCCCCGGTGGCGACGGCCGGGTGGCGGCGGTGGCGCACGACGACATCGCGGACGTCGCGATCACCGTCCTGCTGGCCGACACCGAGAGTGCCGACACCCGCTACGACGGGATCACCTACGACCTGACGGGCCCCGAGGCGTTCACCCTCGCCGAGGCTGCCGAGGAGCTCGGCAGGGTCACCGGCCGGACCATCACCTACGTGGCGGAGACCCGTGAGGAGGCCTACGCCTCCCGGGCGCAGTACGGTGCCCAGGACTGGGAGGTGGCCGGCTGGGTGACGTCGTACGAGGCCATCGCCACCGGCGAGATGGCCACGGTCTCGGACGCCGTGCCGGACCTCACCGGCCATCCGGCGACGAGCCTGGCCACCTTCCTGAGGGAGCATCCGGACAGCTACCGGCATCTGCTGACGACGGACTGACCCCACGGCGGGCGGTGCCGGAGGGCGGGCGGCGCCGGAGAGGGAAAGGGGCCTGCGGCCATGCGTACGGAAACTCCGTGGGGTCCCTGGGATCCGCTCCCGCCGGACGAGGCCGCCCGCCTCTTCGCGCCGTTGCGCGTCCCCTGGTGGATGGCCGGGGGATACGCGGTCGAATTCGCCGTGGGCCACGCCTTCCGGGACCACGGCGACATCGACGTGCTCCTGCTCCGCCGCGACCAGCTCGCCGCCCAGCGTCTCCTGGCGGGCTGGGAGTGGTGGGCCGCGGACCCGCCCGGCACCCTGCGCCCCTGGCTCCCCGGCGAGGTGCTGCCGCCGTACGTGCACGACATCTGGTGCCGCCCGGGGCCCGACGAGCCCTGGCGCGTCCAGCTCATGCTCGACGACGCGGAGGGCGACGACTGGCTGTTCCGCCGAGATCCCCGCATCCGCCTGCCGCTCGACCGGCTCGGCCGGGTCTCCGGGGACGGCGTTCCGTACCTCTGCCCCGAGGTGCAGCTCCTGTACAAGGCCGGGTCCCCGCGCCCCAAGGACGAGGAGGACTTCGCGAAGGCGCTGCCGGTCCCCACCGCGGACCAGCGCGCCTGGCTGACCGGGACCATCACCCTGGCCCAGGGCGCCGGGCACCCGTGGGCGGTCCGCCTGCGCGCCCACCCGGCGGGCTGACGGGCCGGCCGGCCCGTCAGCTCACGTACGCGCCCGACCGTGCCGCCGCCGCGGCGGCCTCGGCGGCACGGTCGGCCGCCGCCTCGTCGAGCGGGTCGCCGCTGGCCAGCAACCGGTAGTAGAGCGGCGCCGATACGGCGCGGATCACCTCGTCCGGGTCCGTCCCCGCGGGCAGTTCCCCGCGCTCGACGGCCTCGGTGACGCAGCCGGACCACTCCTTGATGCGGATCGCGTAGAACCGGTGCAGCGCCTCGGCCGTGCGCGGGTCGCAGGTGGCCGCGGCGATCACGGACTTGAAGAGCGCGCCCTGCCGCGGGTCGGAGAGGGTCGTGACCACCAGCCGGGCGTTGGCCCTGAGGTCCTCGGCCAGGGAACCCGTGGCCGTACGGGGCGAGGACTGCTCGGCCATGTCGTCGAGCAGGTCCGCGATCAGGCCGGTGGGCGTGGACCAGCGCCGGTAGACGGTCGTCTTGCCGACCTCCGCCCGGCGCGCGACATCGGCGAGGTCCAGGCGGTCGAAGCCGTGCTCGGCCAGGGCGTCGCCCGCCGCCCGCAGGACCGATTCGCGGACCCGGGCGGTACGCCCACCGGGCCGGACGCTGCCTGGCTCCACACCCTCAGATGCCATAACGGGTCTCCAGTTCCATTAGTAACCCTTCCTCTGCTACGGTGACTCCACCTTAACGGAACTCAAGTCCTGTTAAAGCCTCTCCCTGAGGAAGACCCATCATGTCCGCACCCAGTCACGCCCCGTCGGATACGACCGGCCCCGCCGCCGCTCCCACCGTCTCCCCGTCGAAGACCCGCATGACCGGACGGCAGAAGCTCGTCCTCGCACTCCTCCTCGGCGCCCAGTTCATGATCGCCGTGGACTTCTCGATCCTGAACGTCGCACTGCCCGTCGTCGGTGAGGGGCTCGGCTTCTCCCTCTCCCACCTCCAGTGGATCGCCACCGCGTTCGCGCTCGCCGCCGCCGGCTTCACGCTGCTCTTCGGCCGGATCGCCGACCTCGTCGGCCGCAAGCGGCTGTTCCTCGTCGGCATGGCCGTCCTCGGCCTCTCCTCCGCCCTCGGCGGGCTCGCCGCCTCGCCCGAAGTGCTGCTCGTGGCACGGGTGTTGCAGGGACTCGCCACGGCGGCCGTCACCCCGGCCGGACTCGCGCTGCTGACCACCGCCTTCAAGGAGGGCCCGCTGCGCGAACGCGCCCTGGGTCTCAACGGGGCGCTGATGTCCGCCGGATTCACCGCGGGCGCCATCCTCGGCGGCCTGCTCACCGATCTGCTCTCCTGGCGCTGGGCGTTCTTCATCAATGTGCCCGTGGCCGCCCTGGTGGTCGCCCTCGCCCCGTCCGTCATCACCGACTCGCGGCCCGCCGGGCGCCCCCGGCTCGACATCCCCGGCGCCGTGACCGTCACCGGCGGCCTGCTGCTGCTCGTCTACGGTCTGACGCAGGCCGGCGAGTCGGGCTGGACCACGCCCACCACGCTGGCCGCACTCCTGTCGGGGCTCGCGCTGCTCATCACCTTCCGGGCCGTCGAGAAGAGGGCCGCGGCGCCGCTGGTCCCGGTACACATCCTGAAGCGGCGCAGCGTCATCTGGGGCAACACCGCGGGCCTGATCGCCTTCGTCACCGAGACCTCGCTGGTCTTCCTGCTCACCTTCTATCTCCAGGAAGTCCTCGGCTACGCACCGCTCGCCACCGGCCTCGCCTTCGGCGTCCTGGGTATCGGCACCGTGATCGGCGGCACGCTCGGCGGCCGTGCCGCCGGCCGGTTCGGGAGCCGTACGACCATCGTCACCGGCGGAGTCGTCCAGGCCGTCGCGACCCTCTCCCTGGTGGCGCTCGGAACGTCGGGGGAGTGGATCACGCTTCTGCTGGTGGCCACCTTCGCCGGTGGCATCGGCAACATGCTGATGATCGTCGGTTTCATGGTCACCGCGACCTCCGGACTCCCCGACGAGGAACAGGGGTTGGCCACCGGCCTCGCCACCATGACCCAGCAGGTCGGCATCACCATGGGCATCCCGGTCATGAGCGCCGTCGCCACCGCCCGGATGTCCGCCCTCGGTGACACCGGCCCCGAAGGCGTCCTCTCGGGGGTCTCGGTCGCGATCCTGGTCAACTCGGCGCTGGTCCTGGCCGGTGCGCTGCTCGCGGGCGCCTTCCTCGGCCCACGGCGTGCGAGGAGCGGCGCGCGGCGGTGACGGCGGGTGGGGCGACCACCGCGCCACCCGCTCCCCCTCGGCGCGGAGATACCGGAGGACGGATCCACCGTTTCCGTCGGATCCGTCCTCCGGTATCTCCGCGTCCGCGTGTCTCAGCCCTCGTCGTGCGCCTTCCGCAGCGTGGCGATGTCCAGCTTCTTCATGGTCATCATCGCCGCGGTGGTCCGTGCGGCCTTCTCGGCGTCCTGATCGCCGATCAGGTCGATCAGCGCCTCGGGGACGACCTGCCAGGAGACGCCGTACCTGTCCTTCAGCCAGCCGCAGGGCCCCTCTTCGCCCCCGTCGGTGAGGCTGCTCCAGTAGTGGTCCACCTCGTCCTGGTCCGAGCACCGGATCTGGAACGAGATGGCTTCATTGAAGGTGAACTGCGGCCCGCCGTTCAGACCGACGAACTTCTGGCCGTTGATCTCGAACTCGACCGCCATCGCCGATCCGGCAGGCCCGGGTCCCGCTTCGGTGTAGCGGCTGGTCCTGCCGAGGCGGGAGTTCTTGAAGACCGAGAGGTAGTACTCCGCCGCCTCCTCGGCCTGCCCGTCGAACCACAGACATGTGGTGAAGCCCTCGGTGGTCATCGCTGTCTCCCCTCGTGTACGCAGCCGCGTCATCTGCGCATGTCCACCCATATCGACCGATCCTGCCCCGAACATTCATCGGTGGTACGAGGAGCGAATCGACGGGGGACCGGCATCGGCCGACTTCATATGGTCCCCTCGGGAGAGGCGAAACCTTCGGCGACACGGCCGCGTTCCGGGTAAACGGCTTCGCAAACACCTTCGGGAACGCCTCCGTACGCGCCGTCGCACGCCTCCGCACGCGCCTTCGTAAACGGTTTTCTCGGGCCGGGGAGTTGCCCCTACGATCACCGCAGCGGGATCGCGCGGTCCCGCAGACTGCGGCGCCGTGGCAGAGCGGCCCATTGCGATCGGCGTCCGGAGGTCACCCGTACGCCGACTGAGGGGAAGAGGGCGGACCTGCCCTCCCCGTCCGCGGGTTGGGCGGACCTGCCCTCCCCGTCCGCGGGTTCGAATCCCGTCGGCACCGCGGTCGACCACCGGCGGACCAGGTCTCCCGTCCGCCTCCCGAACAGCTCCGCACACGCGGAAGGGCCCGACCGCTCGATGCGAAGCGGTCGGGCCCTTCGACTTGTTCGTCCGGCCGGAGCGGGCGCTTCAGCGGCGACTCGGGAGGCCGCGCCGGCCGCCGCCCGTCGGGACCTATGCGATGGTGCGGATGAGCTTCTTGTTGACGAACTCCTCGATGCCCGGTCGGCCCAGTTCCCGGCCGAACCCGGAGCGCTTGATGCCACCGAAGGGCAGCTCGGCGCCCTCGGCGCCGACGCCGTTGACGAAGACCATGCCGGCTTCGATGCGGTCGGCGACGCGTGCGGCCTGTGCGGGGTCCGTGGTGAACAGATAGGAGCCGAGGCCGTAGGGGGTGTCGTTGGCGATGCGCAGCGCGTCGTCCTCGTCGATCGCCGGGAAGATCATGGCGACCGGTCCGAAGAGCTCCTCCCGCGCCATGGCGTGGTCGGTGGTGAGCCCGGTGAGGACCCCGGCCGGGAAGTGGGCACCGTTGCGCTCCCCCTCGGTGTGCAGCGTCGCGCCCTCGGCGACGGCGGCGTCCACCTGGCGGCCGAGGGCCTCGGCGGCGGCGACCGACGACAGCGGCGCGCCGGACTGACGGGCGAGGAGCCGGGCGGTGAACTTCTCGACGAACGCGTCGTGGAGGTCGGACACGACGACGAACCGCTTGGCGGCGTTGCAGGCCTGGCCGGTGTTGTCGAGCCGGGCGGAGACCGCGGCCTCCACCACGGAATCGAGGTCGTCGGTGGAGAGCACGATGAACGGGTCGGAACCACCGAGTTCGAGGACGACCTTCTTCAGGTGCCGTCCGGCGATCTCGGCCACGGCTGCGCCGGCCCGTTCCGAGCCGGTGAGGGACACGCCCTGGACGCGTGGGTCGGCGATCATCCCGGCGACCTGCTCATTGGTGGCGTAGACGTTGACGTACGCCCCGGCGGGGAAGCCGGCCTCGGTGCACAGCCGCTCCAGCAGCGCCGCGGTGGCCGGACACTGCGGGGCGTGCTTGAGGACGATGGTGTTGCCCAGGGCGAGGTTCGGGGCAGCGAACCTCGCGACCTGGTAGGCGGGGAAGTTCCACGGCATGATTCCGAGCAGGACGCCCACCGGGCTGCGACGGATGACGGCGTGGCCGGGACCCGAGGTCACCCGCAGTTCCTCATCGGCCAGGAACGCCTCGGCGTGGTCCGCGTAGTAGTGGTAGATGTCGACGCAGAAGTCGATCTCGCCCTCGGCCTCTTCGAGCGGCTTGCCCATCTCCCGCACGATGCTGTCCGCCAGTTCGGCACGGTGCCGGTCATGGAGATCGCCGAGTCGGCGCAGGAGCGTGGCACGTTCGGCCACTGAGCTGTTCCGTCCCCAGGCGGTGGCCGCGTGGGCAGCGTCGACGGCCGCCGTGATCTCGGTGTCGGTGGCGGTCGGATAGGTCTGTGTGGTCGTGCCGGTGGACGGGTCGGTGACGGCGTACATCAAGTCTCCCGGAAGGGTTGGGGGTGTGGAGGCCGGAGGCCGGCCCCGCGTACAAGGGTGCCGCGGGGCCGTGGTCGAGGAGCCTACGGCTCCAGAATGGTGCGGACCCCGACGTTCGATTTGAGGTCCTCGAAGGCGGCGGCTGCCTCCCGGAGCGGGCGGACCGGTGCCGATCAGCTCGTCCGGCGGCAGCCGTCCGGCCAGGCTTCCGGCCGTGAGCCCGGTGTCCTGTGGGCGCCGACTGCACTCGGCCCGCAGGCGTTCGTATGCGACACGATCCCTGTCGGCCATGAGGGGGATCGATTCGTCGACCGTGCCGCATGCCGGGCAAAGAAAACCGCACCCGGTCCGTCACGGACGCCGTGCTCGGCGACCCGCGGACCGGGTGCGGAAAGGTAGGCGATGCGACCCGCGACAACCGTAGGTCGAACGGCCCGGCCGGAGATCAGGCCTTCTTGGTCTCCCAGAAGATCTTGTCGATCTGGGCGATGTAGTCCAGCGCCTTCTGGCCGGTCGCCGGGTCCGTGGAGGCCTTCGCGGCCGACAGGGCCTTGAGGGCGTCGTTGACCAGCTGGTGCAGCTCCGGGTACTTCTCGAAGTGCGGGGGCTTGAAGTAGTCGCTCCACAGCACCGAGACGTGGTGCTTGGCGAGCTCGGCGCGCTGCTCCTTGATGACCACCGCGCGGGCCCGGAAGTGCGGGTCCTCGTTGGCCTGGTACTTCTCCTGGACGGCCTTGACGGACTCCGCCTCGATGCGGGCCTGGGCCGGGTCGTACACGCCGCAGGGCAGGTCGCAGTGGGCGCTGACCTTCACCTTGGGGGCAAACAGGCGGGAAAGCATTGAGCTGTCCTTCCTCGTGATCGTCTTCTCAGGTGGGACATTACTCCGTGAGAGACGTGTTTTCGTGGGTGCCCCCATGGGCTTAGGCCAAAAGTCCAGGGCGAGGATGGGACCAGTGGCCGAATGTGCGGAACGCTGTACAGGACGTGTACTGGACGGACCGGGGAGGTGCCGGAGAGATGCGGGAGGTGCCGGAGGTGCCTGAGCTGACGCAGGAGCAGCCCGGCCGGGGGCTGGCGGCGCGGGTGCCGTTCCAGGTGGTGGAGGTGACCGGGCCGTCGATGGTGCCGACGCTCCATCACGGGGACTGGCTGCTCGTGCAGTACGGGGTGACGGTACGCCCCGGTGACGTGGTGATCCTGCGGCATCCGTTCCAGCAGGACCTGCTGGTCGTGAAGCGGGCCGTCGAGCGCCGTCGGGGCGGCTGGTGGGTGCTGGCCGACAACAGCTTCGCGGGCGGGGACAGTACGGACTACGGGGTGGTGCCCGAGGAGTTCGTACTGGCCAGGGTCCGGGCGCGCTACCGGCCGCTGAAGAAGGATCAGCGGTCGGTGCGGGGGGTGGTGACCTGGGCGGTCTCCGCGCTGCGGCCGGTGTCGGCCGCCCGTTCCGTCTCCAGGCGCTTGCGGGCCCGGTAGGCGGCCACATTGGCGCGGGTCGCGCAGCGGTCCGAGCAGTAGCGGCGGGACCGGTTGGTCGAGGTGTCGAGGTAGGCGTTGCGGCACGGCGATGCCTCGCACAGGCCGAGCCGGTCGACCCCGTACGAGGTGAGGTGGAAGGCGAGGCCCATCGCCGCGATGGCGGCGTACCCGGCCGTCGCGTTCGACGGGTGGTCGGCCAGGTGCATGTGCCAGTCCGGCTTGCCGTCCTCGTCGCGGATGTCGTGCCCGGAGATCTGCGGGCTGACCGGGAACTCCAGCAGCAGCGAGTTGAGCAGGTCGACGGCGAGCGTCTCGTCACCGCCGTCGGCCGCTTCGAAGACCGAGCGCAGCCGCCCCCGTACGGACCTGAATCGGGTCACGTCCGCGTCGGTCGCCCGCCGGGCCGCCTGGCCGTTGGCGCCGAACAGCTCGCGGACCGCCTCCACGGAGGTGAGGGAGTCCTTGTTGCGGGCCGGCTCCTCGGTGTTGACCAGACGTACGGCGTAGTCCGAGTAATAGGCCAGTTCCACTTGTAGTCCTTACGGCGTCGGTCTATGGTCGATGCAGCGAACGGTGTAATGGTCGTTTGCGGTTCCAGGGTATTACATGGAGGTTCCTGGTGACGGAGACATCGACAGGTACGGACTGGCGGGCCTGGCAGGAGAGCTGGGACCGGCAGCAGGAGTGGTACATGCCCGACCGCGAGGAGCGGTTCCGGGTGATGCTGGACATGGTCGAGGCCCTGGTGGGGCCGCGGCCGAGGGTGCTCGATCTCGCATGCGGTACGGGAAGTATTACGGACCGGCTGCTCAAGCGGTTCCCGGAAGCCACCAGCACCGGTGTGGATCTCGACCCGGCGCTGCTCGCCATCGCGCGAGGCTACTTCGACGGCGACGAGCGCGTCACCTTCGTCACCGCCGACCTCAAGGACCCCGAGTGGGCGCGGCAGTTGCCGTACGACTCGTACGACGCCGTGCTCACCGCCACCGCCCTGCACTGGCTGCACACCGAACCGCTCACCGCGCTCTACGGCCACATCGCCGGGCTCGTCCGGGACGGCGGGGTGTTCATGAACGCGGACCACATGATCGACACCGCGACGCCCCGGATCAACGCGGCCGAACGCGCCCACCGGCACGCCACCATGGACCGCGCCAAGGCCGCGGGCGCGGTCGACTGGGCCGACTGGTGGGCACTGGCCGCCAAGGACCCGGTCCTCGCCGGACCTACCGCCGAGCGGTACGAGATCTACGGTGAGCACGCGGACGGCGACATGCCCTCCGTGCACTGGCACACCGGCACCCTGCGCGAAGCGGGATTCGGTGAGGCGCGGGCCGTCTGGGCCTCGCCCTCGGACACCCTGGTGCTCGCCGTGAAGTAGCGGCGACACCGGCGAGGAGGGGAGGTACGGGCCGGTTGCCCGTACCGCCCCTCCTTTTCCGTCGTCTGCTGCAACCCGCCGTGCCTCCCGCCGCACTGGAAGGGTGAGACGGTCCGCACCCGCGGACCCGGAGAGGGGCGCCGACGATGCGGATCGATGACGATGCCGCGCTGCACGCCTTCGTCGAAGGCAGACGTACCGCGCTGTTCCGCAGCGCCTACCTGCTCTGCGGCGACCGGCACGAGGCCGATGACCTGGTCCAGGCGACGCTGGTCAAGGTGGTGCTCGGGGGGCGGCGGTACGGACGGCTCGACAACATCGAGGCGTACGCGCGCAAGACGCTGATCAACACCTTCATCGCATCCCGCCGCCGGTTCTGGCGACGCGAGCAGTCCTACGGCGAACTGCCCGACCGCGCCGACCGGGCGCCGGACACGGACACCGGGCTTGCGGTACGGGCGGCACTCGCCCGGCTCACGGACAAGCAGCGCGCCGTACTGGTGCTGCGCTACTGGGAGGACCTGAGCGTCGAGGACACGGCCGGACTGCTCGGGATGCGGGAGAACACGGTCAAGAGCCACGCGGCTCGGGGGTTGGCGGCGCTGCGCGCCGAGATGGCGGAGGAATTGGTATGAACAACGACGTGCACGAGCTGCTGGGGCGGGCCGCGGAGGACGCGGGGCAGCCGGTCACCTCCACCCGGACGGTGTACGCCGGAGCCGCCCGGGTGCGGCTGCGGCGCCGGGTCGGCGTCTCGGTCGCGGTGGTCGCCGTGGTCGCGGCCGGAGCCGTCGCCGCGCCGAACCTGGCCGCGAAGGGGGACACGCAGGAGACCACGGTGGCGGCCCCGGTCGAGCTCGCGGGGAACGGCGGCCGGGCGGAGGAACTGGTGAAGGTGCTGCCCAAGGGCGTCGGGGACGTCGAGCAGGTCTCGCTCTCCGTCATCCTCAAGGGCGACACCTCCGAACAGGAGATGCCGCATCTGGCGGGACCGCTGGACGGGCACTACTCCGTACGCAAGGACGGCGGCGTCGGCTATCTCGTCATCGGCTACCTGGACACCGGGAGCCGCGTCGCGGGGAGTGATCCGTGCAAGCCCGCCCACGGGGTGCCGGGCATGGCGGACTGCGTGAACGAGAAGGTGCCGGGCGGCGGGGTGCTGACGATCTGGAGCGACCCGATGAACTACGACGGTGCGCCGAAGTGGGGACGGGAGCTGGCCGGCCGGCTCGTGCTGAAGGACGGCGGTGTGCTGAGCATCCGCGACAGCACCGGCTTCAAGGGCGAGCGGGCGCAGGGGCCTGTCATGAAGACGGCGCCGCTGACCCGTGCCCAGCTGCGGACGCTGCTGCTCAGCCCGGAGCTGCTGCCCAAGAAGTAGGGGGGAGGGGAGAGGACGGTACGGACCTCGGGGTCGTACCGCCCTCTCCCTGTTCTCCTACAGCACCTTCGACAGGAACGACTTCGTCCGGTCGTGCTGCGGGTTGGTCAGCACGTCGCGCGGGTGGCCCGACTCGACCACCACACCGTCGTCCATGAAGACCAGCGCGTCGCCGACCTCGCGGGCGAAGCCCATCTCATGGGTCACGACGATCATCGTCATGCCGTCCTCCGCGAGGCCGCGCATGACGTCCAGGACATCGCCCACCAGCTCCGGGTCGAGCGCCGACGTCGGCTCGTCGAAGAGCATCAGCTTCGGCTCCATGGCCAGGGCGCGGGCGATGGCCACCCGCTGCTGCTGTCCGCCGGAGAGCTGGGAGGGGTAGTTCTTCGCCTTGTCGCCGAGGCCGACCCGGTCCAGCAGCCGTTCGGCCCGCGCCCTCGCGACGGCCCTGGACTCGCGCTTGACCTGGACGGGGGCCTCCATGACGTTCTCGATCGCCGTCATGTGCGGGAAGAGGTTGAAGCGCTGGAAGACCATGCCGATGTCCCGGCGCTTCAGCGCGACCTCGCTGTCCTTGAGCTCGTAGAGCTTGTCGCCCTTCTGGCGGTGGCCCACCAGCTCGCCGTCGACGTACAGCCGGCCGGCGTTGATCTGCTCCAGGTGGTTGATGCACCGGAGGAACGTCGACTTGCCGGAACCGGACGGGCCGATCAGACAGAAGACCTCCTGCGGCGCGACCTCCAGGTCGATGCCCTTGAGGATGTGCGCGGCGCCGAAGGACTTGTGGACGCCCTCGGCCTTCACCATGGTGGTCATGCCATGCCTCCCTTCGGGCGGCCCAGGGACAGGAGATTGGCCCTGACCTTCTGGAACGGGGTGGGCGGCAGGCTGCGGCTCGAACCCCGCGCGTAGTACCGCTCCAGGTAGTACTGGCCGATGCTCAGCACCGAGGTCATGATCAGATACCAGGCCGCGGCCAGGAAGTACATCTCGACCGGGGCTCCGGACGCCTGCCCGATGTCCTGGGCGTACTTGAACAGCTCGTAGAACTGCACGGCCGCCACCAGCGACGTGGTCTTGAGCATGTTGATCACTTCGTTGCCCGTGGGCGGCACGATCACCCGCATGGCCTGCGGGATCACGACGCGGCGCAGGGTCTTGCCGTGGCTCATGCCCAGCGCGTGCGACGCCTCCGCCTGGCCCTCGTCGACCGAGAGCAGACCCGCGCGGCAGATCTCGGCCATGTACGCGGCCTCGTTGAGACCCAGGCCGAGCAGCGCCGTCAGCAGCGGCGTCATGAAGCTCGACCAGTAGTCCTTGTAGATCGGCATGAGGTCGATGTACTCGAAGACCAGGCCCAGGTTGAACCAGACGAACAGCTGGACCAGGACCGGGGTGCCGCGGAAGAACCAGATGTAGAACCAGGCGATCGACGAGGTCACCGGGTTCCTGGACAGCCGCATCACGGCCAGCAGGATGCCGCCGACGATGCCGATGACCATGGACAGCGCGGTCAGCAGCAGGGTCTGGCTGACGCCCTTGAGGATGCGGTGGTCGAAGAAGTAGTCGGGGACCGCACCCCAGTTGATCTTGCCTTGGCTGAAGGCGTAGACGATCGCGGCGAGTGCCCCGATCGCGACGACCGCCGAGACGTACCGGCCGTAGTGCCGGACCGGAATGGCCCTGATCGCCTCGGGGCCGGATGGTGGGGCGGAGGGTATGGGCGGCTGGTCGGCCGGCCACGTCTTCTCGATGTCAGTCACAGGAAGAACCTTTCAGCGCCGGTGCCTGCTCAGGATCCGCCGTTCAGCTCGGCCTCGGTGACCGCGCCGGCCTCCACACCCCACTTGGAGATGATCTTGTTGTACTCGCCGTTCTTGATGATCGCCTCCAGGGCCGCCTGAATGGCCTTGGTCAGCTGGTCGTTGCCCTTGGCGACGGCGATGCCGTACGGGGCGGCCTCGACCTGCTCGCCGACGATCTGGAAGTCCTTGCCGCCGCCCGAGGTCTTCACCGCGTACGCGGCCACCGGGAAGTCGGAGGAACCGGCGTCGACGCCACCGCTGCGCAGCCGGGTCTGGGCCTCCAGGTCGTTGTCGAAGGTCTCGATGGCGATCTTCTCGCCGCCGGTGCACTTCTTCGACTCGGCCTTGGCGAGGTTGTGCGAGACGGTGCCGCGCTGGACCGCGATCTTCTTGCCGCAGAGGTCGGCCCAGGTCCTGATCCCCTGGTCGTCGCCCTTCGGGGTGTAGATCGAGACACCTGCGGTGAAGTAGTCGACGAAGTCGACGCCCTCGCCGACCTTCTTCTTCGTCTCGGAGTCGACGCCCTGCTGGCGGTCCTTGGTGTCGGTCATCGAGGACATCGCCAGGTCGTAGCGCTTGGAGCGCAGGCCGGTGATCAGCGTGTCGAACGTGCCGTTCTGGAACTGGAGGGTCACGCCGAGCTGCTTGCCGATCGCGGCGGCGATGTCGGGGTCGATGCCGACCGTATTGCCGGACTTGTCCTTGAACTCGACCGGCGGATAGGCAATGTCCGAACCGACCTTGATGACTCCCTTGTCCCTGATCTCCTTGGGCAGGAGACCGGAGAGCGGGGCCGACGAGTTGTTCGTCGACCCGTTCTTGGTCTGGTCGCCACAGGCGGCCAGCAGCATGGTGCCGGCGACCGCGATGGCGCCGACCGCTGCGATCCGGGCTTTCGCGGCTGGGCGACGTGTGGTGCGTGCGGTCATGATCGAGGTTCCTCCGGCAGGTGAGGGTGGTGTTACCAGGCGGTATGGACACACGACTGTGGACTCGCCCCCCTGTGTGATTAGGGCATCTTGCCATTCGGACTGGCTCAAACTTGCCGCTGCTCATATCAAAATCGGATAACGGGCGATTCCCGAACCTCAGAAGGCCGGTACGCGAGGCCGGACCATCCGCGGGGTTTCCCTCTTCACGCCGGAAGATCTGTGGCACGTCTCGACTGGTGGACGCTTTCGTCGCTCGGCGGACTTGTCCAGATATTCGACTATGAGTCACGTCACCGAGTCGATTTGGACTCGTCCATGACGTGGTCCTTCGGGTAAGAAAGACCTTTACACCCCTCATCCGGGGCTCAGGGCGCGTGTGCGGCGCGCCCGCGCGTATGTATTTCCCCCTGCCGGGGCGGGCCAACCGTCGACGCGGGGCACGTACGCGGTGCCCGCCCACCCCTCCTCAACCAGGAGTGGCCACCCTCAAACGATGAAGACTTAAGGGGTCAACGCCATGGCAGCGGAGATCGTCAATCCTCGCAGCGACAGCACCACTGACAGCACCACCGATGAGCCGTTCGATCCGGCCTTCGCTCTCCACCGCGGGGGGAAGATGGCCGTGCAGGCCACCGTTCCCATCCGTGACAAGGACGACCTGTCCCTCGCGTACACGCCCGGCGTCGCCAAGGTGTGCAGCGCCATCGCGGAGAATCCCGAGCTGGTCCACGACTACACCTGGAAGTCGCAGGTCGTCGCCGTCGTGACGGACGGCACCGCGGTGCTCGGCCTCGGTGACATCGGACCCGAGGCCTCCCTCCCGGTGATGGAGGGCAAGGCGATCCTCTTCAAGCAGTTCGGCGGCGTCGACGCGGTGCCGATCGCGCTCGCGACCACCGACGCGGACGAGATCGTCGAGACGGTCGTCCGGCTCGCGCCCTCCTTCGGCGGCGTGAACCTGGAGGACATCTCGGCGCCGCGCTGCTTCGAGATCGAGCGCAAGCTCCAGGAGCGGCTCGACATCCCGGTCTTCCACGACGACCAGCACGGCACCGCCGTCGTGACGCTCGCGGCCCTGCGGAACGCCGCGAAGCTGTCCGGCCGCAGCCTCGGCGATCTGCGCGCCGTCATCTCCGGCGCCGGCGCCGCCGGGGTGGCCATCGCGAAGTTCCTGCTGGAGGCGGGGCTCGGCGATGTCGCCGTGGCCGACCGCAAGGGCATCGTGAGCCGGGACCGCGAGGACCTGACCGAGGTCAAGCGCGAGCTGGCCGAGCTCACCAACCGGGCCGGGATCTCCGGCCCGCTGGAGAGCGCGCTGGCCGGCGCGGACGTCTTCATCGGCGTCTCCGGCGGTACGGTCCCCGAGGCGGCCGTCGCCTCGATGGCTCCCGGCGCGTTCGTCTTCGCCATGGCGAACCCGAACCCCGAGGTCCACCCCGACATCGCGCACAAGTACGCGGCCGTCGTGGCGACCGGGCGGTCCGACTACCCGAACCAGATCAACAATGTGCTGGCCTTCCCCGGCATCTTCGCGGGCGCCCTCCAGGTCCGGGCCTCCCGGATCACCGAGGGCATGAAGATCGCCGCGGCGAACGCGCTGGCCGACGTCGTGGGCGACGAGCTCGCGGCGGACTACGTGATCCCGTCGCCGTTCGACGAGCGGGTGGCCCCGGCGGTCACCGCCGCGGTGGCGGCCGCCGCACGGGCGGAGGGCGTGGCCCGGCGCTGAGCCATGGGGCGGGTGGGGTGCGGGTTCCCGGGTGCGGGGTGCGCCTGCGGCGGGCTTGTTCCCCACCCCGCCCCTTCCGGTAACCGGGGGCTCCGCCCCCGGACCCCCGCTCCTCAATCGCCGGAGGGGCTTGAACGCGCGGCGCGCGTCACACCCGCGGCCGGTTACGCCCGGCCCGTGCCCGGCCTATCGTCGGGGCCATGTTCGCCGCCTACGCATCCCGCATCGACCGCGACCAGCCCCTCAACGGCCTTGAGCTGGGTGAACGCCCCGCCCCCGAGGCACGCCCCGGCTGGACCACCGTCAACGTCCGGGCCGCCTCCCTCAACCACCACGACCTCTGGTCCCTGCGCGGCGTCGGCCTCGCCGAGGACAAGCTGCCGATGATCCTCGGCTGCGACGCGGCCGGAACCGACGAGGACGGCAACGAAGTCGTCCTGCACTCCGTCATCGGCCAGACCGGCCACGGCGTCGGCCCGAAGGAACCCCGCTCCATCCTCACCGAGCGCTACCAGGGCACCTTCGCCGAGCAGGTCACCGTCCCCAGCTGGAACGTGCTGCCCAAGCCGAAGGAGCTCACCTTCGAGCAGGCCGCCTGCCTGCCGACCGCCTGGCTCACCGCGTACCGGATGCTCTTCACCAACGCCGGGGTGCGCCCCGGCGACTCGGTCCTCGTCCAGGGCGCGGGCGGCGGCGTCGCCACCGCCGCGATCGTGCTCGGCCGGGCGGCCGGGCTGCGGATCTACGCCACCAGCCGCGACGAGGCCAAGCGCAAGCGCGCCGTCGAACTCGGCGCGATCGAGGCGTTCGAACCGGGCGCGCGGCTGCCGCAGCGCGTCGACGCGGTCATCGAGACGGTCGGCGCGGCCACCTGGTCCCACTCCGTGAAGTCGCTGCGCCCCGGCGGCACGCTCGTCATCTCCGGCGCGACCAGCGGCGACCGGCCCTCGCACGCCGAGCTGACCCGGATCTTCTTCCTGGAGCTGAAGGTCGTCGGCTCGACCATGGGCTCCAAGGACGAGCTGGAGGACCTGCTGGCGTTCTGCGCGACCACCGGTGTGCGGCCCGTCATCGACGAGGTGCTGCCGCTGGACCGGGCCCGCGAGGGGTTCGAACGGCTGGAATCGGGCGACCAGTTCGGAAAAATTGTGCTCACCTGCTCTTGAGGTGTGATGGGTGAGCTGCTCTGATCTGCGCCATGCGGATGCGGATGGGCTCAGGCAGCGTACTCACCTCGGTCGTCACTTCGGTTGTGCTCGCGGCGGGGGCGCTCGCCCCTGTCGCCGACGCACATCCCGCACCACCGGATCGGCCCGGCATCCCTCGTCTCACCGACGACGAGGGCCGCACCCTCACCCTGCGCGGATGGAGTTTCGCGGACAAGACGAACAGCGGTGACCAGGCGCTGACCGCCATCACCGAGAAACAATTCCGCGATCTGCATGCCAAGGGCTTCGACTTCGCCCGGCTCCTCATCTTCTGGGACGACCTGGAGCCGCGCCGGGGCCAGTACAGCACCGCGTATCTGCGCCGGATCGACCGGATTCTGGGCTGGGCGCGGAAGTACGGCATCCGGGTGGTGCTCGATGCCCACCAGGACGTCTTCGGGCCGGCGTTCGGCAGTCGGGGCATCCCGGCCTGGGCGACCCGTACCGACGGTCTGCCCTTCACCCCGCACCCCGACGACTGGTTCTCCGAGTACTTCGAGCCCGCTGTGCAGCGTGCCTTCACCCATCTCTACGAGGACCCCGATCTCCAGCGTGCCCAGGCGCAGATGTGGAAGGTCGTCGCCGACCGCTACGCGCATCACCCCGCCGTCATCGGCTACGACCTGATCAACGAGCCGATGGGGGAGCTCCAGGAGGGTGAGGACCTGCCGACGGCCGCCCGGCGCATCGAGGCCCGCCGGCTCACCCCGATGTACAACAGGCTGGCCCGCGCCATTCGTTCGGTGGACCGCTCCACCTGGCTCTTCGTCGAACCCACCCCTGCCGTCGGCGAGGGTGTCCCCACCGGGCTGGGCGTGATCAAGGACCACCGGATCGTCTACGCACCGCATTTCTACAACACCGCGATGGAGGCGGGCGCCGACTACGACCCGTCGGCGGGTTGGATCGAGTCGTACGAGGCCGCCGTGACCACCTACCCGGAGCAGCGGCACATTCCGGTCGTCGTCGGCGAGTGGGGCCCGTTGAACAACACGCTTCCCCAGATGGGTCGTTTCTACCAGGATGCGATGGCCTCCCTGAACCGCTACACCTCGGGCTGGGCCGGCTGGGTGTGGTGCTACGGCGGCGGCTACTGCGCCCTGGACGAGAACGGGGACTTCGCCGCCAACAAGGAGCGGACCGCCACCCCGTACGCCCCCGCCGTCGCCGGAACCGTCCACTCCGACACGTACGACGACAACGCCCGCGTGTACCGGCTCACTTATACGGCGGGCCGCCGCGGCACCACGGAGATCTCGCTGCCGCCGACGGCCGGGCGGTGGCGGGTCTCGGTGGACGGCCGCGCCGAGGTCCGCAGGCGCGGGGGAGAGGTGACCGTCCGGGCCCGGAAGGGGACGCGCGTCACGGTGACGGTGACCGGGACGGCGCGCGGCTGAGCGGTTCGTACGGCATGGCCGTCAATCACGGTTGACAGCCATGCCGTGTCAGCGTTCCTGACGAAGTCGCTGCGGATCGCGGTGGGGCGCCACGACCGTCTCATCGGCGACGAGCACCTTCTCCTGGTGCTCACCGCCTGCCCCGGCGTGGTCGCCGACGTGCTCGCCGCACAGGGCGCGATGTACGGAACGGTGAACCGCGCGTTGTACGGGGGCGGGGACGGGGAGGAAGACGCGGGGCAGTTCAGGAAGGCGGGCTGAGCCCCGGGGCCGGGGCCACCCGGGTCGTGCCGGGACCGGCCCCCGTCCCCGCCCGTCACTTCTCCCCGCCGTCGCCCTTCCGCAGCAGCGCCCCGATGTGGGCCGCCGCCGTCGACAGATGGTGGCGGGCCTCCTTCAACTGCTCCTCCGTGATCCCCCGGTCCCGGGCCGCGTCGCGGATGTCGTCGCGGAAACGGTCGAGCAGGCGGTCCAGGTCGCGGGCCGGGTCCCCGGTGCCGACGGTGTCCTTGCCCCAGTCGGGTTCGGCGGGCTCCGGCTTGACGTACGGGGGCCGGCCGCCCGACCTGGCGAAGCCGCTCAGCTGGCCGGTGATCTCGGCCAGCCCCTCCCGTACGCCCGAGGGCCAGTCGCCCCGGGCGAAGTGCTCCTGGACCTGACGGGCGGCGTTCTGCATCTGCTCACGCGCCCGGTCCTGGGCCTCCTTGGCCTGGCGGCGGGCCTGCTGGGCCTCCTCGCGGGCGCGGCGGGACTCGTCCTTCGCCCGGCGGGCCTGCTCCTTCCATTCCTGCTTGGCCTTGCGCAGTTCCTCCTTCGCGGCGCGCCACGCCTCCTTGTCGCCGAAGTCCCCGAGGTCGCCGAAGGCGGACTCCCAGTCACCCTTGCGGCCGGAACCGGAACCGGAATTCGAACCCGAACCCGTGTGCCTGGTCTCGTCCGCCGCGGCCCGCATCTCGCTGCGCAGCTTCCCGGCGGCGCCGCGTACGTCGTCCCGTATCTCGGCGGCCAGCTCGGAGACCGAATCCCGGATCTCCAGTTCCAGATCGGCCAGTTCGCCCGTACGGCCGGCCAATTCGGCGCGGCCCGCGTCGGTGATCGAGTAGACCTTGCGGCCGCCCTCGGTGGCATGGGTGACGAGGCCCTCGGCCTCCAGTTTGGCGAGGCGCGGGTAGACCGTGCCCGCCGACGGGGCGTACAGCCCCTGGAAGCGCTCCTCCAGGAGCCGGATCACCTCATAGCCGTGGCGGGGGGCCTCGTCGAGGAGTTTCAGCAGGTAGAGGCGGAGGCGGCCGTGGGCGAATACGGGGGGCATGTCAGAGCACCTTTCCGGTCGGCTCGGCATCGTGCGGACCGTCCTCGGCCGGCGGGCGGCGCAGCAGGGCGATCGATCCCGAGACGGTCGTCGCCCGCAGCTGCCCGGTCCCGGCGCCGAGCGTGCCGGTGATCTTCTTCGCCCCCCACTGGCCGCTGACCCGCAGGTCCTCGAACCCGTTGGAGACGGAGCCGCTCGCGGTGTTGGCCTCGACCGTCGCGTCCGCCGGGTGCGGCAGCCGGATGGCGACCTCGCCGGAGACGGTGGTCAGCCGGATGTCCGTGGGCTTCCCGGTCGGGTCCAGGTCGAGCACCATGTTGCCGCTGACCGATTCCGCCCGTACCGAGGCTCCGGCGCCCTCGACGACCGTCAGATCGCCCGAGACCGAATGGAAGCGGAGCTCGCCGGTGACCGACTGGGCCTCCACGCTGCCGGAGACCGTCTCGGCCAGGACCGGCCCCGCGAGCCCGACCAGCGTGGTGTCGCCGGTGACGCCGCGGACGTCCGTACGCCCGCGGATTCCGGACACGACGGCGCCCGCGCCGACGAC
This sequence comes from Streptomyces sp. NBC_00984, assembly GCF_045162475.1. Classification (NCBI taxonomy): domain Bacteria; kingdom Bacillati; phylum Actinomycetota; class Actinomycetes; order Kitasatosporales; family Streptomycetaceae; genus Streptomyces; species Streptomyces sp. NBC_00984. Next base: position 3,042,846 of record NZ_CP108734.1, on the reverse strand, counting down.
GCCGACCTCCACCGCCGACCCGGCCGGGACGGCGAGCGAGACGACTGCGCTGCGGTGCCAGCCCTTGCGGTCGAACCACTTGAGGAAGTTCTGCCAGGGCAGGTCCTCGTACGCGACCGTGAGCGTGCCGTCCTCCTGGGTCACGATCAGCGGCGGTCCCTCGATCCCGGAGATCTCCAGCCGGGCGGTCGGTTCCTCGGTGCCGACGACATTGACGGCGCCTCCGACGATGCGCACGCTGAGTGACGTCACGGGGTCGTCGAAGGTCAGCTTCTGGGGCTCGGCGATGGCCCATGTCGACACAGGCATGGATCTGACCTCCCGGGGAGCACGGAATGACGCAACATATCGCGTCTCTTGCTCAACACGATATATCGCGGATCGGTGAAGTCAAGGTGCGTCACGCGGTCACCGATGGACCAAAGGGCGCCAAATATGGGCAAATTGCCCTAGCGTGTGGAACATGAACGCGACATCCCCCGCGGGGGCGCTGCTGCTGTGCCGTGCCGAACCGGAGACCGTACGGCCGGTGGCCCATCTGCTGCGCGAGCGGATGCTGCTCGCTCCCGCCGGAGACGGCTGGTCCGTCCTCGTACCCGAGGGAAAGCCCTGGCAGGGCGGTGCCGGTGCCGGTGATACGGACGTGGAACCGGTCGACCGGGTCGTGGCCGGCTGGGTCACCGCGCTCGCGGTCGGCTCGACATGGCCCGTGCTTGCCCTGTGGTGGGACGGCGACCGGGCGGGCTGCACGCTCGCGTCCGGATTCCGCCGTCCGGTCGGCTACGTCTGGCTCGCCGACGGCACCCCGGCCGGCGAGGACGAGGCCATGCGTACGTTCGCCGAGCGCCTCGGCCTCGATCCCGTGCCGGACGTCCAGTCGCTCGAAGGGCTGACCCGCCCGGACCCGGACGCCGACGCGCGCATCCGGCTGCGCGGGCTGCTCGCCGTCCTGACCCGGATCGGGCTGGTCCTTCCGCCCGGCCTGGACCCGGACACCCCCGGCGACCGGTTGTACGCGGCGGCCGACGACCGGCCCGATGCGGAACCGCTCGTCTGGACCGGGTGGCGCGAGGTGGTGCGGGCCGAACTCGACGCGGTCGAGAGCAGCCGTCTCGGTCCCTGGATGCGCGGCCCCAGGGCCCGGGTGCTGGCCGGTGCCCAGCTCGCGGCCGGACTGCCGCTGGCCGTATGGGGGCTCCGCCGCCGCGGCGGCGGATGGGCGCTCGCGGGGGTGCTGCTGCTGGCGCACGGGGCGCTCGGGCTCGCCTACGACCGGATCAGGGACGCCGAGGATGCCGAGGACGGACGGGACTTCTGAAACACGCCCTGGGTGACTACTCGTCCTCGTCCTCGTCCTCGTCGTCGAGCCGGGCCAGCCAGGTCGCGAGGCGCTCGACCGGCACCTCGAAGTCGGGATTGAGATCGACGAACGTACGGAGCTGCTCGGCGAGCCACTCGAAAGTGACCTCTTCCTCGCCTCGCCGCTTCTCCAGCTCCTCGATACCGCGGTCGGTGAAGTACATGCGGCCAGCCTAATGCCTGGTGACAGCCCCGCGAAGGCCGGGAGCGGGACCCCGGGCCGCGGTTCCCGGCAGCCGCGCGAGCCCGCCGAGAACCGGTCCGCACCACCCCCGCGTCCTGGTCCATGTGCCTCGCATCGGGCGCGTACTGCCGTTAACCTGCGGGTAGTTGGGGAACGGGGGGTTTCATGGGTGACAGTGACGCCCGTATTACGCGCATTGAGATGCCCGACGGCACGGAGGTCTGGGCGCGGATCTCCGGTGCCGAGGAGGAGCTGGCGCGACCCGGCTCGGGCCCGTCGTTCACGGACATCGGCGCCGGGAACATCGCCGATCGGGTGCAGGCCCGGGTCGAGAGCCTGCAGGGGGTCGTGACCAGCGTCGCGCGTTCGCTTGCCGAGCCGCTGCGGGCCGTGCGGCCCGACGAGGTCAGCGTCGAATTCGGCATCGAACTCACCGCGAAGTCCGGCAAGGTCGTCGGACTCCTCGCGGACGGCGAGGCCAAGGGGTCCATCAAGGTCACGCTGACGTGGAGCGGCGGCGGGCCGCCCCTCGACCCACCGCCGCCGGCACAGGTGCCCGCGCAGGCGCCGGGGCAGCAGCCGGCCGCTCCCTCCGCCTCTCCCGCTCCTTCCGCTTCTCCGGCTTCTCCCGCTCCTTCCGCCGGGGCACCCACCGGCGCATCGGCGCACGCGAGCGGCACCGGGCCGGACGACGGAAGCGGATCGTGACGCACCCGCCGGGCGGGGGCGCGTGGCAGGGGCCGAACGACGCGGAATCCGCGCTGATGAGCCTCGTGAAGGACGCGACGGTGCGCATCCATCGTCCGGAGCCCGGGTATGCCCCTGAAGGATCCGACGGCGACTTCCTGGGGAGCGGCTTCTTCATCGCCCCGAACTGGGTCCTCACGTGCGCGCATGTCGCGATGGAGGGGAGGGGGCGTCAGGTGAACGTGGTGTACAAGACCGCCCGCGGCGGCGACGCCGTCCGGGTCGGGGGCACGGTCAGGGCGGCCCTGCCCGAGGAGCGGCCCGGCACGGGCGGCTGGCCGGCCCCCGACCTCGCCCTCATCCAGCTGCTGCGCCCCGTCGAACACCCCTGTGTGTACCTCAGCGAACGCTCCACGGGCATGAACCGCGGCGCGTACTACTTCGCGGGCTGGGCGGACGGCGGCGCGGGCACGCTCAAGCGGCTCGGCCGGGAGTGCCGGGTGGTGGGCACCGTCGACGACTGGGCCGACGGCGACGAACAGGTCCTGATCGAGGCGAGCCAGCTGTACGCGGGCATGTCCGGCGGACCCGTCGTGGACCTGGTCCGGGGCGAGGTCGTCGGCGTACTCAAGTCGCGCGCCACCGATACGAACGGCGGTACGGCGATCGGCGTGGAGCGGCTGCGCACGCTGCCCGTGCCGGAGCGGGCGGCGACGGCCGAGTCCGACGACCCGTACCAGGCCGTGTTCCACGCCCACGACCGCTACCACGCCGACCGCCACAACAACCCCGTCGACGACGAGGAGACCTGGGCGGACGTCCAGCGGGACCTGGGCTCCGTGGCGGGCCCGGCGCTCACCCCGCAGCAACGCGTCGACCTGCTGGGGCGGCTCGCCAAACTCCCCCCACCGGTCAGTACCCGCAGCCTTCTCGACATCCTCGGCGGCCTGGGCCACGGGTACCGGACCGTCGGCGTCCCGGCCCCCCGCGGCTGGCGCGACGGGCTGGGCGTCCTCTACGACGCGCGCGCGGGCGACGAGGCGCTGGAGCGGATCCTGCGCTACTGCATGAGCGCCATCGCCGCCGAACGCCCGTACGTGGTGCCGTCCACCAAACTCGCCGAGGACGCCCTGTGGGACTGGGTGAAGGAGACCGCCGAGGACCGGCTCCGGCGGCCGTTCCGCCGTGAGATGGCCCGGCTCCGGTACCAGGGCCGGTACGACCGGGGCGCCGAGCACCTGCGAACCCCCGAACCGGCCGACGAGCCGGTCCGGCCGCCTCGCTCCCCGTCGTCCGTCGTGCTGTACCTGGAGCCCCGCGCCTGGCAGCCGGACCACTACGACTGGCGGGTCGTCGCCCGGCTGTCCGCCGACGACCTGCCCGTGACGGAGAACTACCAGGGCACCAGGGCCGACGAACTGCCGGCCAGGCTCGCCGCCTCCCTCGGGAAGGCGTTCCGGATGTGCGACGAACCCGACAACCCCGCGATCCTCCAGGTCGTGGTGGAACCGGCGCTGCTCGACCTGGAGGTCGAGAAGTGGCAGCTGCCCGCGGACAGCCGGCCGCTCGGAGTCCAGCGGCCGGTCGTCATCCGCTGCTCGGACGAGCGCTCCGCCCCGTCCGAGGACGTCCTCCCGGAGCGCGAAGCGCGCTGGAAGCGCATCCACACCGGCCCGATGCGGGCCGCCGTCGTCGACTGCGACGACGGTATGCGGGTACCCGTGCCCGTGATGGCGGAGCTGCGCGGACTGGCGTACGAGACCGTCCCGGTGCTCTGCCGGTACGGCGGACGGACCGACGCCCAGAGCGTCGCGGGGTTCGGGCGGGTGCTCGACGGCGGGTTCGACGTGGTCCTGTGGCGGCGCCCGAGGACCGAACGGGCCGCGTCCTGCACGGAGTTCCACCTCCGTGCCGTCGACACGGTCGACGGTGCGGGCGTGGCCGACCGGCTCCCGCAGAAGATCCATGAGCTGAGAAGAGGGGTGCGCGAGGGCCGTACCGACATGTTCTGGTCGGACGGCATTGCCCTGATCTACGGCAATCCGCAACCGCCGCCGCCCGGCCCGTTGTTGCAGGCGCCGTGAATCCCCTTACGGGGTGTGGACCGGATGGCTACGGTGAACCACGTTCGACTGCTGCCCCTGGCGGACGAGTGATGACGAGGAACACGTTATGAGTGAACCCAGCGAGTGGCTCATCTACCGAGGGGCCGGCGAACCGCACGAAGGCATCGAGCAGTTGCCGCCGCCGCCGCCCTGGCGTGATTTCGCGAGCCGCGGCACCCCGGCCCCCGACGAGTCGGACGGGGACGGTTCCGCCGACCGCCGCCTCGGCGGCCACCGGCACATCGCCGAACTCCACCGGCCGGGCGCCGAAGAGCTCGAAATGATCAACGCCGCGCTCTATCTGCGGCGCCCGCTGCTGGTCACCGGCACCCCCGGCGCCGGGAAGAGCACCCTGGCCCACTCCGTCGCCCATGAGCTGGGGCTGGGGCGGGTCCTGCGCTGGCCGATCGTGAGCCGGACGACGCTGCTGGACGGCCTCTACCACTACGACGCCATCGCCCGGCTCCAGGACGTGCAGATCGCCGCACACGGCGCGGCAGCCGGCGCGGGCGGTGCGGAGGCCGCCGACGGCGTGGGCAGCTACATCCGGCTCGGGCCGCTCGGCACCGCGCTCCTTCCCTCGGACCGGCCCCGGGTCCTGCTCATCGACGAGCTCGACAAGAGCGACATCGATCTGCCCAACGACCTGCTCAACGTGTTGGAGGAGGGCGAGTTCGGCATTCCCGAACTGGAACGGATCGCCGATCGGCTGCCCGACGGCGAGGCGGAGGTCCTCGACGACGACGGCAACAAGGTGAAGGTGCGGGGCGGCCGGGTGCAGTGCACGTCCTTCCCGTTCGTGGTCCTCACCAGCAACGGCGAACGGGACTTCCCGGCGCCCCTGATGCGCCGCTGCATCCATCTGGAGCTGGGACGCCCCGACCACCAGCGTCTCGCGACCTTCGTACGCGCCCACCTCGGCGACGAGGCGGCGCGCTCCGGGGACGATCTCATCGCCCACTTCCTGGAGCGGTCCCGCAGCGAACTCCTCGCCACCGACCAGTTGTTGAACGCGATCTACCTCACCGACGCCGCCGCCCCGGCCGGCCGCGACCGCCTTGCCGACCTGCTCATCCAGCGACTCGACCGGCCGAGGTGATGTGCTGATGGCGGGCGCCGGACCCGAGGGCTCCCCCGACGTGCGTGGCGCCGACGACGCGAGGCTCTACCCCGCGTTCGTGGCACGGCTGCGCGAGGCCGGGCTCGACCCCGACGTCGAGCAGCTCCGCGACGCGCTCTGGCTGGCCCGCTGGGCCCGCCACCCGGACGCACCGCCGGAGGACGACGAGGCGCGGGGGAGTGCTCCGCTCCTTCTCCTTCCCCCGGAGCGGGCGGACGGGCGGCCCGCCGACCCCGGGCCCGACGCCGTGGGACCCGCGCGCTCCGCGCCGCGCGAAGAACGCCCGCCGCGCGCGGACCCCGGGGACGCGGACCGGATCACCCTCTACCCCGTACCCCGCAACGGCCCCTCGGGCCACGCCCGTACCGGCGGCCCGTCGGGGGCCCTCCCGGGTGCCGCCCGGGAGGGCCGGGCCGCCGCCCTCACCTTCGGCGTGCCCGCCGCCCCGGCGCTCCCCGCACCCCTCGAACTCCAGCGGGCACTGCGACCGTTGCAGCGCTACCACCCCGCCTCGCCACCGCTGCGCAGCACCCTCGACGAGACAGCGACCGCCGAACTCAGTGCCAGGGCGGGCGGGTTGATCCTGCCGGTGTTCCGTGGTGTGTCCCGGCGAGAGGCGGTCCTGCAGTGCGTCATGGACGCCTCGTCCTCGATGCTGGTGTGGGACCGCATGTTCGGCGAACTCCAGCAGATTTTCGGCCAGTTGGGCGCCTTCCGGGACGTCCAGGTGCGCTATCTGCACCAGGGGCCCGACGGCGCGGCCGCGGTGAGCCGCAGCCCCGACCCGGCCGCGGCGCCACTGCACTCCGCGGACCGGCTCAGCGACCCGACCGGCCGCCGCGTCACCGTCCTGGTCAGCGACTGCGCCGGTCCGCTCTGGCACAGCGGACGGGCCCACCGGCTGCTGCACCAGCTGGCCGCACAGGCCCCGGCCGCCGTGCTCCAGCCGCTGCCGCAGCGGATGTGGAACCGGACCAGACTGCCGGTCACCTACGGTTCGCTGTCCCAGGGCGACGGACCCGGCGGAGCCGCCGTGCTCAAGGTCGTGGAGCAGCCGGGCACGGGTCCCGCCGTGCACCCGGGAGCCCTCGCCGTACCCGTGCTCCCGCCGGTCGAAGGGGCGCTGGCGGCCTGGGCGAGGCTGCTCTCCGGCACCGGCTCGGGACAGATCTCCGGCGCGGTCGGCTGGGTGCGGGCCGACCATCCGGCGGCGGCCGCGCAGCGGCCGGGCGGCGGACTCTCCTCGCTCCAGCTGGTCAGCCGCTTCCGTGCGGCGGCCTCACCGACCGCCGGGCAGCTGGCGGTCTACCTCGCGGCGGCCCCGCTGCACCTGCCGGTGATGCAGCTGGTGCAGCGCACGATGCTGCCCCACTCGGGCCCTTCCGAACTTGCCGAGGTGCTGCTGAGCGGTCTGCTGTCACGGAGCAGGAGCGAGGGCGGCGGCGCGGACGACGGCCAGTGGTACGAATTCGTGCCCGGCGTCCGGGAGGCGTTGCTCGGGCCGCTGGGCCGCGACGAGGCGCTGCTCGTGCTCAAGCACTGTTCGCAGTACATCGAGCAGCGGTTCGGCAAGGGCGGGCCGAACTTCCCGGCCCTGGCCTTCGCCCAGCTCGGCGAAGGCAGGTACGCGGCCCCGTCGGCCGCCCGCGGCACGTACCCCATGGAGAACGGCGCACCCGACGAGGAGATCGAGGAGGGTGGCGAGAACGGGGAGGGCGACGCAGGCGGCGGATCGCGCGTCCCCCATCCCTTCGCCGAGGTCGCGGTCCGCGTACTGGAGCGTTTCATGCCCCTGCCCGAGCAGTTCGTGATGCAGACCGGACGGGGCGGCCACCGCGGCCCTGTCCGGACCCCGAACGCGGCGGTGGAGAGCGCCCGCGCCCTCCTGCGGCAGTTCGAATCGGACAGCATGGTGCAGTACCTGATCGACGCCGTGCAGCTGCTGCGCGGCGCCACCGAACGCGAGGAGCGGCCGGGCGCCGACCCCGGACTGTGGGCGGAGTACTCCCGCTGCGTGCTGCGACTGTGGGAGGTCCAGGGCGACGCCGAACTGCTCCGCGAAGCCGAGTACGCCGCCGAACGGGCCGCCGCACACCCCGCCGCCGTGCGCGAACGGGCGGTACTGGCCAAGGTGTTGCACGCCGCAGCCGACGACCGGCGGCGGCGCGGCGACCGGCGCGGCGCACTGGAGCTGCTGCGCCGCGCCGACCGCGAGTACACGGCCGCCTGCGCCGCCCCCGGACTGGAACCCGCCGAGGCCCTCCGGCTGACGCTGGAACGGGTCCGGGCCCTGGAGGCACAGTGGCGGCTCGACGGCGACACCGCCCTGCTCCAGGCCGCGTGCGGCATGCTGGAGGCGTTCGCCGATGTCTGGCCCGACCAGGAGAACCGCCCCACCACCCTGCCCCTGGCACACGGACGGACCCTGCTGAAGCTGGCCGGGGCCACCGTCGACACCGAACAGTCCCGGGTGTACGCGGGCCAGGCGGCACGCTCCCTGCGCACCGCGTTCGAACAGGGCGGCGGCCGGCACACCATGGGCACCGAGGTGCGCATCCTGCTGGACCTGGTGGACGCCCTCCTCGGCTCCGGCGAGGAACCGGACGAGGCCGCGACCCTGATCCAGCAGGCCCTGGCGACCGTACGCGAACAGCGGCTGCGCGCCTCGCTCCAGATCAGGGCGGGCCGGGTCGGTGCCGCGCGCTACGAGCACACCGGTGAACCGGACCAACTCGTGGAAGCCGCCGACTGGTTCGCCCGCGCCGCCCGGGGTGTCCCGCGCGACTCGCGGGCCCACGCCGACCTGCTCGCCGAATGGGGCGGCACCCTGCTGCGCCGGGCCCGGCTGCCGGACGGGCGTCCGCACATCGGCGCCGCGATCCGGGTGCTGCGCGACTGCCGTACGGAGACGGCGGCGGGGAGCACGCGCCAGGCCGAGCGGCTGCTGATGCTGGGCCGGGCACTGATGCTGCGGCACCGGGCCACCGAGGACCGGGTCGATCTCAGGGAGGCCGAGCATCTCTTCGGTCTCGCCGCCCAGGAGGCGGCCGACCCGCTGACCGAGGCGCGCTGCTGGCTGGAGCTGGGCCGGTCCCACCTCGACGCCTCCCGGGTGCTGGACCGTCCGGCCCGGCTGGACGAGGCGGCCGAGGCGTTCCGGGGTGCGGCCGAGGCGGCCGGCACGGCGGAGGCGGAGCTGGACAGTCCGCAACAGTTCGGACAGGCCGTCGAGTTGAGTGCTACAGCCAATCACTGGCGGGGTATGACCTACGAGAGGGCGGGACGCCCCCGGGCCGCACGCGAGGCGTACCGGGCGGCCCACCGGGAATGGCACAAACTGCCGGACGGCGGCGGCGCGGCGGGCGAGGCGACCGCCGAGCGGCTGGCGGAACTGGAACGCTGAGCCGCTCGAAGGAGAGCACCCGGCGGAACGGTGCTTCCGGTGCGCGGGTGTGCCGCCGTCGTACGACCGGCGCACGACCGGCACCGGTGGACGGCATGCTTCACGAGGCGTAGGCCCGGTCGTGCGGGGCATCCGTACAGGGGCGGCCGGTGCGGGCGGGATCCGCGCCGGCGCACGGGTCAGGGACGCGGGCTCGACGGGGTGTGCTCAAGGGCGAGCACACCACCGCGAGCACGATGCGGTGTTACGGGGAGGAACGATGAGCGAGACGGCACACCAGGGCATACCCGACGGCGGCGCGTCCGGCGGGCCGGGCGCGCTGCCCGATCTGCTGGGGCTCGACCTGGAGTCGCTGCGGACGCTGGACCATCCGGTGCTCGCCGAGGTGGTCGCGGATCTGCGCGGGCGGGCCGAACAGCCGCGGGAGATGCTGTGGGGTTTCACCAACGCCTTCTGAGGCCGCACGATTTCGGTCCGGGGCCCGGTTGAACAGGACATCGTGGTGAGGGACGGGTTTGCCCCTGTGGCAGGCCAGGGATACTCGCCTCGGGACGGCGACGGGGGCCGTACCGGCGGATGTGAACGGCGCGGGGGTGCGAGAGTGTCTCGACAGGCGACGCCGAAACCGCGCCCGCGTACCGAGGACGGCCGACCTCCGTTCCCCTTCGGGCAGTTCATCGTCAAGGTGCACGGCCGGTGCAATCTCGCCTGCCGCTACTGCTACCTCTACGAGGGCCCCGACCACACCTGGCGCGACCGTCCGGCCGCCGCCGCACCCGCCGTCCTCGACCGCACCGCGCACCGCATCGCCGAACACGCGGCGACCCACGGACTGCGGGACGTGGCGCTGGTCCTGCACGGCGGCGAACCCCTCCTCGCGGGCGCCGACCGGCTGGCCGCCTTCGCCGACCGGGTACGCGGCCTGGTGCCCGGCGACTGCACCGTCCACACCACCGTCCAGACCAACGCCACCCTCCTCACCGAGGCCCGCGTCGCCACCCTCGCCCGGCACGGCATACGCATCGGCATCAGCCTCGACGGCGGCCGGCCCGCCCACAACAGCCGGCGCACCGACCACGCCGGACGCCCCTCCTGGCCCGCCGCCTCGCGCGGCGCCCGGCTCCTCGCCGACCGGCACCCCGACGCGTACGCGGGCATCCTCACCGTCGTCGACCCGGACACCGACCCGATCGAGATGTACGAGTCGCTGCTCGAACTGCACCCCCCGGCCCTGGACCTGCTGCTGCCGCACGGCAACTGGACGACCCCTCCACCGGGCCTGCCGCTCACCGGACCCGGCCGCCCGACCCCGTACGGCGACTGGCTCACCACCGTCTTCGACCGCTGGTGGCGCACCGGACGGCGGGAGACCCGGGTCCGGCTCTTCGAGGAGTGCATCGCCCTGCTGCTGGGGCTGCCCGGCGCCACCGAATCCCTCGGCCTCGACCCGGTCGACGCGATCGTGATCGAGACGGACGGGGCGATCGAACAGGTCGACTCCCTCAAGTCCGCCTACGACACGGCCGCCGCCACCGGGCTCGACGTCTTCCGCCACACCTTCGACGACGCCCTGCGCCACCCCGGCGTCGCCGCCCGCCGGGCAGGCCCCGACGCACTCGCCGCAGCCTGCCGCGCCTGCCCGCTGCTGACCGTCTGCGGGGGCGGCCACTACGCACACCGCTACCGCGCAGAGAACGGCTTCGCCAACCCGTCCGTCTACTGCGCAGACCTCGAACGGCTGGTACGCCATGTGGCCGCCCGGCTGTCCGACGCGACCGCAGGAGAACGCCGATGATCCCCCCACTCCCGGACCACATGCTGCGCCAACTCGGCCGCACCGAGGGCGACTCCGACACCCTTCATGTCCTCGTACGCGATCAGGACACCCGCCGGCTGCTCCTGCTGCGGGCCCTGCTCGACGCGGCCGGGGCGGCCCCCGCGGCCGTCTGCCCGCCCCGGTCGCTCGACCGCCTGCGCCAGGACTGGGCGCTGCTGGAGACGGCCGAGCGCGCCGACCGGACCGCCGTACGCACCGTGCTGCTCCATCCCCTCGCCGGCCCCTGGGCGCAGCGCTGCCTGCGCGGCCTCTCCGGCTCCGGCCCGGTCGACGGACCCGGACCCGGACTCCGCGCCGACCTCGACCACCTGAGCGCCCTGGCCGCCGCGGCCGCGATCCGTGCCGGAATCCCGTTCACGACCCGGCTCACCGCACACGACGGGCTCCTGTCCCTGCCCACCCTGGGTGCGCTGCGCACGGCGTCCGAGGCGGTCGACATCACCTGCTCGGACGGCGACCTGTCGATACGTCAGGAGGTGGGTGAACCCCTGTCGGCACACACGCAGCCGGACGGCACGACCGGGTCGGCCGACCCGCGCTGGCTGCCGGTGCTCGCCCTGCCCGCCGTGCAGTCCGGCATCGGCCCCGTACCCCTGGACGACGTCGACCCGTACCGCACCGACGGCAGCGGACTCCAGCCGCACGGACTGAGCGCCGCCACCCACATCGACGACCACGAACGCAAGGCGTGGGCCGAGTCCTGGACCGGAGCGGCGTCCCTGCTCCGCGTCGGCGGCGAACACCGCCTCACCGAAGCGGCGGTCCTGCTGCGCTGCCTGGTGCCGCTCGGCCCGCCGCCCGGCTCCGGACCCATGGGCGAGAGCGCGGCGCACTGCAGCGGTACCAGGCGCGAGGCGTTCGGCGCCGTCCTCAGCAGCAAACCGGCCACCCCCGCCTACTTCGCCTCCACCCTCGTCCACGAACTCCAGCACACCAAACTGGCCGCGCTCGGCGCCCTCGTACCGCTGCACCACGAGGACCCGGAGCCACGTCACTTCGCACCGTGGCGTTCCGACCCCCGCCCCTTCGACGGCCTCCTCCAGGGCGCCTACTCGCACATCGCGCTCGCCGACTACTGGCAGCGGTTCGCGCTCTCCGCCCGGCGCGTCACCCACCGCGACCTGGCCTGGGCCGAGCACGCCCGCTGCCGCGAACAGGTCGGAGCGGTCCTGCCCGTGCTGGCCGGATCGGCGGCGCTGACCCGCGAAGGCCGGGTACTGGTCAACGAGATGATCACGCTCTACCACCGTCTGGACGATTGCCCGCCTCCTACGGGGCACCTCGCGCGCGCGGAGGCGTACGTGGCCACCGCCAAGGTGATATGGCAGCAGAGGAACGGTCCGCACAGGCCGTGAGGGACCCCGGGATTGTCCGCCGGAACGACCATGCTCCGGTGTATGTTGACAAGGCTCGAATCGAGGCAGGGAGACGGTTGAATGCCCGGAACGCGTAGGCAAGTTGGAGCAACCGGGGCGCAAACCGTCACCATCAGTTTCGCCGGTTTCAACCGGGCCTGGGCGACGTGGATCGGGGACCGCCTGGAGCGGCGCGGGGTGACGGTCGTCCAGCAGCGATGGGACCCCCCGGTGGAGGTTCCGCTGGAGGAGTCCCTGCGCGATCTGACGCTCTCCCGGGGCCGCGTCCTGGTGATCCTCAGCGACTGGTACTTCCAGCTCGGCCCCCGCAGCCACGACGAGTGGAACAGGGCGCTGCGCGAGGTCGTCGCCCCCGACCCCGACCGCTTCACCGCCGTCTGCGTCACCACGTCCGCGCTGCCCGGCGCCACCGCGGCCCTCGCCGCGGCCGACCTGACCAACGTCGGCGCAGACGAGGCCGAGCGACGGCTCCTGGTGCGCCTGGGCCTGCCCACCGACCCGCTGCCCGAGCCTGTCGAGGCCAGGCAGGGGCCCCGCTATCCGGCCGACACTCCCGAGGTGTGGGGCGGGGTGCCGCGCCGCAACACCCGGTTCACCGGCCGCGAGGAGCTGCTCAGCAAGGCGTACCAGGCCCTCCAGGACGCCGGACCCGGCGCCGGGGTCGTGGCCCTGCACGGCATGTCCGGGGTGGGCAAGACCCAGCTGGCGGCGGAGTACGTCTACCGGTTCGGCTCCGAGTACGACGTCGTGTGGTGGGTGCCCGCCGACCGCCGCGCCCTCTACCGCCAGAAGCTCGCCGAACTCGCCCCCGAACTGGGCCTGTCCACGGGCGCCGAGTACGGCGAGCGGCTGCGGGCGGTCCGGGACGCGCTGCGCCGCGGCGAACCGCACTCCCACTGGCTCCTGGTCCTGGACGGCGCGGACGAGCCCGAACACATCTGGGACCTGGTACCGACCGGCCCCGGCCATGTGCTGATCACCTCCCGCAACCCGGAGTGGAGCGAGCACAACAGCAACCTCGTCGAGGTCCCGGTCTACGAACGCGACGAGTCCGTCGCCTTCATCCGCCGCCGCGCACCGCGCCTGACCCCGGACGACGCCGACCAGCTGGCCGAGGCACTCGAAGACCTCCCGCTCCTCCTCGACCAGACGGCGGGCTGGCTCAACGACTCCGACATGTCCGTCGAGGAGTACATCGAACTTCTCGAAGGCGGCATCGACCAGGACGTCGTCAAGGTCTCCGCCGACTTCCCGCTCGCCTTCCAGACCGCCTGGTCGATACTGCTGAACAAGCTCAAGGAAACCGTCCCGGAATCCGTCGACCTGCTGCGCCTGTGCAGCTTCTTCGCCCCCGGCTCCATCCCCGTGCGGCTGCTGAGGGAAATGCCTCCCGGCGAACTGCCGGAACAGCTCTCCGGCCTGATGAACGACCCGCTGCTGTGGAACAGGGCGATCGGCCAGCTCCGCCAGTACTCCGTGGTCCGCCTGGAGTCCCACGAGATGGCCGGCGAGGAGGCCTCGTCCGGCGAATCGCTCTACATGCACCGCATGGTCCACCAGATCGTCCGCAAGGACATGCCGGAACGCGACCGCCACGAGTTCATCGGCGTGGTCCGCAGGGCCCTCGCCGCAGCCGACCCCGGCCGCCCCACCGACACCCGGCTGTGGCCCGCCTACGCCGAGATCACCCCGCACCTGAAGTGGGCCGACGTACTCAAGAGCACCGACCCGGCCGTGCACACCCTGGTGCTCAACTGCCTGCGCTACATGTACCTCTCCGGCGAGTACCGGGCCGGCATCAAGCTGGGCGAACGCGCCATGAAGGCCTGGCGCGAACTCCTCGGCGAGGACCACCCGAGGGTCTGGGACCTCAGCTACAACTACGCGAACCTGCTGCGCGCCGTCGGCGACTACGCCGGCACCGAAGCCATCGAACGCGCCGCCGTCGACCACCTCCGCGCCGAGCGCGGCGCACAGGACCTGGAACACCTCCGCGCCGCCGGCGGCCTCGCCGCCGACCTGCGGGGCCTCGGCCGGTACAACGAGGCGCTGGAGATGTCCGGCTGGATCCTCGAGGCGTACCGCGAACTGCTGGGCGACCAGGACTCGCGCACGCTCAGCGCACAGAACAACCTGGCCATCTCGCTCCGGCTGCTCGGCAGATACGAAGAATCGCTGGAGTTGAACCGGCGGACGCTGGAGGCCAGGCGGCAGGTGTTGCGCCATCGCCACGGCTGGACGCTCTACTCCGAGATCAACTACGCCACCGACCTACGGCTCCTCGGCCGCTACAACGACGCTCTCTCGCTCCAGAACCAGAGCGTCCGGGTGCACCGGCTGGTCATGGGATCCGACAACCCGCAGACCCTGCGCGCCGAACACAATCTCGCGCTGTGCCAGTACCGCGCGGGCGAGCGGGCCAAGGCCGCGACCCTGTTCACCCGGGTTCTGGAACGGAGCGAGCGGGTGCTCGGCGAGAGCGACCCGCTGACGATGATGTTCGCGGCCAGTCAGAGCTTCTTCGCCCGCGAACACGCCGACATCGACCAGGCCAGGGCCATAAGCGAGCAGGTGGTCGACGGCTATGTGGACATGCTCGGCGAGGAGCACCCGTACGTGGCGGGAACCCGGGCGAACCACGCTCTGATCCTCCGCAACGTCGGTGAACGCGACCACGCGCACGCCCTGTTGGAGGAGGCGCTCGCCGACATGACACGAGCCGTGGGCGAGCACCACCCCTGGACCCTGGGCTGCGCGGTGAACGCCTCGGCGCTGCGCAACCTGGTGGGCGACCCGGAATCCGCAGCCGCGCTGACGGACGCGATCATCGCCAGGGCCACCGAGGTCCTCGGCCGGACCCATCCGCTGACCCTCTCCGCCCGGATCGCACACGCCGCGGACCTGCGCGGCATCCGTGACCGCGAGCGTGCCGAGAAGGTCGAGCGGGAGGCATTGGGCGACCTGGTCACGACGCTGGGCGCCCAGCACGTCCACACGGTGTCGGCACGCTCCCGCAACCGTCCGTACTGGGACTTCGAACCACAGATCATCTGACGCGGGGCGCCCAGCCCGCGCGCCGAAGGGCCCGCCCCCGCGATTCGTCTCGCGGGGGCGGGCCCTTCGGGTTGTGTACAGCGACCGGTCAGGCCTCGAAGACCTCGGCGACCAGCTGTGCCTGCTCGGCCTGGTGGCGCTTGGCCGAGCCGACCGCCGGGGACGAGCTGTGCGGACGCGAGATGCGGCGCAGGCGCTCACCGTGCGGGACGTCGGCGCCGACGGCCAGGTCCAGGTGGTCGATCAGATTCAGGGCGATGAACGGCCAGGCGCCCTGGTTGGCCGGCTCCTCCTGGGTCCAGAGGTACTTCTCGGCGTTCGGGTACTTGGCGATCTCGGCCTGGAGCTCGGCACCCGGCAGCGGGTACAGGCGCTCCAGACGGATGATCGCGGTGTCCGTGACGCCGCGCTTCGTACGCTCGGCCTCCAGGTCGTAGTAGACCTTGCCGGCGCAGAAGACGACCTTGCGGACGTCGCCCGGGTTCACCGAGTCGTCGCCGATCACCGGGCGGAAGCCGCCGGTGGTGAACTCCTCCACCTTCGACGCGGCCGCCTTGAGGCGGAGCATCGACTTCGGGGTGAAGACGATCAGCGGCTTGTGGTGCGGGTTGTGCACCTGCCACCGCAGGAGGTGGAAGTAGTTCGACGGCAGGGTCGGCATGGCGACCGTCATGTTGTTCTGGGCGCACAGCGTGAGGAAGCGCTCCGGGCGGGCGGACGAGTGGTCCGGGCCCTGGCCCTCGTAGCCGTGCGGCAGCAGCAGCGTGACGCCGGAGGTCTGGCCCCACTTCTGCTCGGCCGAGGAGATGAACTCGTCGACGACGGTCTGCGCGCCGTTGACGAAGTCACCGAACTGGGCCTCCCAGACGACCAGGGACTCCGGACGGGCCAGCGAGTAGCCGTACTCGAAGCCCATCGCCGCGTACTCGCTGAGCAGCGAGTCGTAGACGTTGTAACGGGCCTGCTCGTCGGAGAGGTAGAGCAGCGGGGTGTAGTCCTCGCCGGTCACCTGGTCGACGAGGACCGCGTGCCGCTGGCCGAAGGTGCCGCGGCGGGTGTCCTGGCCGGCGAGCCGGACCGGGGTGCCCTCCATCAGCAGCGAACCGATGGCCAGGGTCTCGCCCATGCCCCAGTCGATCGTGCCGTTCTCCACCGAGGCTGCGCGGCGCTGCATCTGCGGCATCAGGCGGGGGTGGACGGTGATCCGGTCGGGGATGTTGACCTGGGACTCGGCGATGACCTTGACGACCTCCGGGGAGATCGCGGTGGTCACGGCGACCGGGAACTCGGGCTGGACCTCGGGGGTGTGCGCCGGGGCCGGCAGCGAGGTGGCCTCGCGGACCTCCGCGAAGACCTTCTCCAGCTGGCCCTGGAAGTCCTGGAGCGCCTGCTCCGCCTCTTCCAGCGTGATGTCGCCGCGACCGATGAGGGACTCGGTGTAGAGCTTGCGCACCGAGCGCTTCTTGTCGATCAGGGTGTACATCTGCGGGTTGGTGAACTCCGGGTTGTCGCCCTCGTTGTGACCGCGGCGGCGGTAGCAGATGAGGTCGATCACGACGTCCTTGTTGAACGCCTGCCGGAACTCGAAGGCGAGCCGCGCGACGCGGACGACGGCCTCGGGGTCGTCGCCGTTGACGTGGATGATCGGCGCCTCGATCATGCGCGCCACGTCGGTGGCGTACATCGAGGAGCGCGAGGACTCCGGGGCAGCGGTGAAGCCGACCTGGTTGTTGATCACCACGTGCACGGTGCCGCCGGTGCGGTAGCCGCGCAGCTGCGACATGTTGAGCGTCTCGGCGACGACGCCCTGGCCCGCGAAGGCCGCGTCGCCGTGGAGCGCGACGGGCAGGACCGTGAAGTCCGTGCCGCCCTTGTTGATGATGTCCTGCTTGGCGCGGGCGATCCCCTCCAGAACCGGGTCGACCGCCTCCAGGTGCGAGGGGTTGGCGGCCAGCGAGACCTTGATCTGCTCGCCGTCCAGACCGGTGAAGGTGCCTTCGGCGCCCAGGTGGTACTTGACGTCGCCCGAGCCGTGCATCGACCGGGGGTCGAGGTTGCCCTCGAACTCGCGGAAGATCTGCGCGTACGACTTGCCGACGATGTTCGCCAGCACGTTCAGCCGGCCGCGGTGGGCCATGCCGATGACGACCTCGTCGAGGCGGGCCTCGGCGGCGGAGTCGATGACCGCGTCGAGCAGCGGGATGACGGACTCGCCGCCCTCCAGCGAGAACCGCTTCTGGCCGACGTACTTGGTCTGCAGGAACGTCTCGAACGCCTCGGCTGCGTTCAGCCGGCGCAGGATGCGCAGCTGCTCCTCGCGCTCGGGCTGCTGGGCGCGCGGGCGCTCCACCCGGTCCTGGAGCCACTTGCGCTGCTTCGGGTCCTGGATGTGCATGAACTCGATGCCGGTGGTGCGGCAGTACGACTCGCGCAGCACACCGAGGATGTCGCGGAGCTTCATCATCGACTTGCCGGCGAAACCGCCGACCGCGAAGTCCCGCTCCAGGTCCCACAGGGTGAGGCCGTGCTCGGTGATGTCGAGGTCGGGGTGCTTGCGCTGGCGGTACTCCAGCGGGTCGGTGTCGGCCATGACGTGGCCGCGGACCCGGTAGGAGTGGATCAGCTCGAAGACCCGCGCGGCCTTGGTCACGTCGTTGTCGTGCGAGGCGTCGATGTCCGTGAGCCAGCGGACCGGCTCGTACGGGATGCGCAGCGACTTGAAGATCTCGTCGTAGAACTCGTTCTCGCCGAGCAGGAGCTGGGCGACGATCCGCAGGAACTCGCCGGAGGCGGCGCCCTGGATGACCCGGTGGTCGTACGTCGAGGTCAGCGTCATGACCTTGGAGATGCCCAGCTTGTTCAGGGTGTCCTGCGAGGTGCCCTGGAACTCGGCCGGGTAGTCCATCGCGCCGACGCCCATGATGAGGCCCTGTCCGGGCATCAGGCGGGGCACCGAGTGGACGGTGCCGATGCCGCCGGGGTTGGTCAGCGAGGCGGTGACGCCGGTGAAGTCGTCCATGCCGAGCTTGCCGTTGCGGGCGCGGCGGACGATGTCCTCGTAGGCCTGCCAGAACTCGAAGAAGTTGAGCGTCTCGGCCTTCTTGATGGCCGCGACGACCAGCTGGCGGTCGCCGTTCGGCTTCACCAGGTCGATGGCGAGACCGAGGTTGACGTGCTCCGGCTTGACCAGGGTCGGCTTGCCGTCCTTCACCGCGAAGGAGTGGTTCATCGCCGGCATGGCCTTGAGGGCCTGCACCATCGCGTACCCGATGAGGTGCGTGAAGGAGATCTTCCCGCCCCGGGCGCGCTTGAGGTGGTTGTTGATGACGATGCGGTTGTCGAAGAGCAGCTTCACCGGGACGGCGCGGACGGACGTGGCCGTCGGCAGCTCCAGCGAGGCGTTCATGTTCTTCGCGACGGCGGCCGACGGGCCACGCAGCGTCACATATTCCGGGCCGGCCGCGGCCTCGGTGGCCGGCGCTGCCGCGGCCTTGGCCGGGACGGGCGCGGCGGCCTGCGCGGCCGGAGCCGGGGCGGCGGCCTTCGCCGGGGCTGCCGGAGCAGCGGCGGCGGGGGCGGCCTGTGCGGGCGCCGGAGCCGCGGGAGCCGGGGCGGGTGCGGCCGGAGCCGGGGCCTGCGCCGGGGTGGCCTGTGCGGGCGCGGCCGGGGCCGGAGTCACCGCAGCCCCTGTGGCCGGGGCGCCGGGAACGGGCTTGTCCGCCGTGCCGGAGGTACCCGGCTTGTAGTCGGCGAAGAAGTCCCACCAGGCGCGATCGACCGAATTGGGATCCTGGAGGTACTGCTGGTAGATCTCGTCGACGAGCCACTCATTGGGCCCGAAAGCAGCAGCCGGGTTCGAACCCGGGCTGGCTTGGTCGGTCGAGATGCTCGAGTTACTGGGGGACTGAGACGACACGGCGGCAACCGCCCTCTTCCGCTTCACAAGGTGATGGACAGCGGAAATCAAGGCTACGCCTCCCCAGCCGTTCCACGCAGGCCGGGCCGGTCTTCGTCGCGCAAGTCACATTGGAAGGCGGGTTTCGGTGCAGGAATTGGCGGGAAACATGCATGGTTCCGCTTCACTTTGGGTACGCGGCAGCGCGGCTACGGCCCCCTGGGTCGTACCCCCTTGAACGGAACACGTAGAACGTGCCCTTCCGGTTCGAACCCTATGTCAACCTCGCGGTTGAGGGACCCCCGGAAGAGTGACCTGGATGCGGCAGCCGCGAACGGATTCGGCCACACCGATGCGTCCGCCGTGCAGATCCACCGCCCAGCGGGCGATCGCCAGGCCCAGGCCCGTACCGCCGTCGCTGCCCGGCCCGTGCGGGGAGGGCACCTCGCCGCGGTTGAAGCGCTCGAAGACCCGGTACCGCTCGGACTCCGGAATGCCCGGCCCCTCGTCCAGGACCTCCAGCGTCAAGGACTCCGGTCCGGGCCCGCGCCGGGCCAGCACGGTGACCCGGCCGTGCGGCGGGCTGTGCTTGACGGCGTTGTCGATCAGGTTGGCCACCACCTGGTGCAGGCGTTCCGCGTCCGCGTGCGCGGTCAGCTCCGGCGGCGACACGTCCAGATGCAGATGCACGTCCTTGCGCATGTGGTTCCCGGAACCGGACGACAGCCGACGGTGCGAGGCGGCGAGGTTCGCCTCCTTCAGCACGCCCGACAGATACGGCCACACCTCGAAACGGCGGGCCTTGAGCGTGACCACGCCGTTGTCCAGGCGGGACAGGTCCAGCAGCGTCTCCACCAGCCTGCCGAGCCGCTCGGTCTGCTTCAGCGCGGTACGCATCGTCTCGGGATCGGCCGAGGACACCCCGTCCACGACGTTCTCCAGCACGGCTCTCAGCGCCGCGATGGGTGTGCGCAGCTCGTGCGAGACATTCGCCACCAGCTCCTTGCGATGCCGGTCCACGGCCTCCAGATCGTCCGCCATGCGGTTGATCGTCTGGGCCAGGTCGCCGAGCTCGTCGCGCCGGTCGGCGCCGCTCACCCGTCTGGTGTAGTCGCCGTGCGAGATGGACCGGGCCACGGTGGTCATCTCTTCCAGCGGCGCGGTCAGGCCGTGCGCCACGAACTGGGTGATCAGCAGGGTCGCGATCACCGAGAACACCGTGATGAACCGCAGCTCGGTCCTGGTGCGCACGGCCACCATCAGCAGGCCGGTGGTGATGAAGACCGAGACCACGACGAGCGTGCTCATCTTGGCCTTGACCGAGAAAGGACGCAGTCCGGAACCGGGCCGGGTCATGGAGCCGGGGTCTCCAGGGCGTAGCCCACACCGTGCACGGTACGGATCCGTTCCGCGCCGATCTTCCGGCGCAGCGCCTTGATGTGGCTGTCGACCGTACGCGTGCCGGAGGCGTCCGCCCAGTCCCAGACCTCGGCCAGCAACTGCTCCCGGGAGAGCACCGCACGCGGCGTATTGGCCAGACAGACCAGCAGGTCGAACTCGGTCGGCGTGAGGTGGACGTCGTCGGCGCGCACCCTGACCCGGCGCTGCGCGTGATCGATCTCCAGCTCGCCGAGGCGCAGAATCCCGCTGCGCGGCGTCACCGCGGCCAGCGCCGCGCGCTCGACCCGGCGCAGCAGGACATGGACCCGGGCCGCCAGCTCGCGCATCGAGAACGGCTTGGTCATGTAGTCGTCGGCGCCGACCCCGAGGCCGACCAGCATGTCCGTCTCGTCGTCCCGGGCGGTCAGCATCAGCACCGGCACCGGCCGCTGGGCCTGCACGCGGCGGCAGACCTCCAGGCCGTCGAAGCCGGGAAGCATGATGTCGAGCACCATCAGATCGGGTTGCCACGCCTCGGCCGCGTCCACCGCCGCCGGGCCGTCGAGTGCGGTCTGCACCAGAAAGCCCTCGGCCCGCAGCCGGGCGGAAATGGCATCGACGATCGTGGGGTCGTCCTCGACCACCAGCACCCGGCGCTGCGCGCCAGGGGTGGCCGCGACGCCGTTGTGGGTGGTGTGTGTCTGTTCCATCGCCCCGCCCCTGCCCCGTTCTCACGGGGGCCATTCCCCCGGACGCACGGTCTTCGCTTGTGGATTTCGTGGGTGATCCCGTTACCGGTCAGCAGCGTAAAGGCAGCGGACTGTTCTCGGCTACGCAGGGTGTAACGCCTCGGGTGCGAGGAAGTGGCGGAGTGTCTGTCTTGTGCCGCTTGGCCCCCGGGCTTCCGGGGGCCGGCGATACCTGGTGGGGGATCTCAGTCTGTCCGAAGTGCGAGATGCACCACGTCGGGCACACCTCGGGCAACATTGACCTCTTCGGTTCTTACCCCATCGAATCCGGCATTCCGCAGGGCCTGTTCGAAATCGGCGGACGGCTGTGCGGACCACACTGCGAGAACGCCGCCCGGTGTCAGCCGCTCCCGGCAGTCCGCGAGACCGGCGGGGGAGTAGAGGCTCGTGTTGTCCTCGGTGACGGTCCAGTCCGGCCCGTTGTCGATGTCCAGACACAGAGCGTCGTAACGGTCCGTAGTCGTTCTCAGGTACTCGACGAGATCCGTCGTCAGGATCCCGGTCCGCGGATCGGCGAGCGCCGCACCGGAGATCGCGGCCAGCGGCCCCTCCAGGTGCCAGTCCACGATCGCCTGCTCCCGCTCGGCGACGACGATCCGGCCCCACCGAGGCTCGGCGGCGGCCCGGACGAGTGAGAAGCCGACGCCGAGACCCCCGATGAGCACCGACGGGGCCGGCCGGCCGGTGGGCAGGGCGGCCAGCGCCGCGTCGATCAGCAGCCGCTCGGAGCGTCCGTCCGAGGTGTCCATCAGGAAACACCCGTTGGCGATGATCTCGAAGTCGTCGCCCCGCTCCCGCAGGACGACCTCGCCGTGCGGGCCTTCGCGGCGGTCGAGCGTGACGGGGGCGAGAGCGTCGGAGTGGTGGATATCGGGCATGGTGCGGGTCTCCGGCGGATGGCGGGCAAGGGTCCCCGCCATCCTGTCCGGTCGGCGCGGCCGGAGGCCAGTGGATTGCCGGATCCGTCCGCGCGGCTACCCGCGCTCCGGGCGTGCGCCACGCGCCGTGAGGAACACCGCCCCGGCCACATACGCCGTCACGGCCACCGCCCACGCAGCGACCTGCGGGCCCGGCTGCATCGGCCAGGCCCACACCGCCGCCGCGCCGCCCGGGGTGCGGGGCGCCGCCAGGTAGACGGCGCCGCCGTAGACCGTCATCGGCAGCCAGCTCAGCCGGGCACCGAGCAGGGCGACGGAGGCCGCGGCCACCCCGGTCGCGCCGAGCACGTTGCGCACCATGGCCGGTACGCCGAACTCCTCCGGGTGCCCCGGGACCGCCGCCGCGAGCACCCCGGCCGTCAGCACGGTCAGCGCCAGCAGATGCAGCAGCCGGCGCGGCCACCAGCGGCCCACGGCGGTCCGGTCCAGCTCGTCGGAGTGTGTGTGCAGGCTGGTGCCGATCGCCGAGGAGGCGAGCAGCGGGGCCAGCACGACGACCGGGACACGGGCGGTGTGGTCGAAGTACGGCTGGCTCTGCAGCCAGTGGGCGGCCCAGGCGGCGACAAGGGCGACGCAGGCCAGGGTGGCGGTGGTGAGGGGGAGGGCGCGGGAGCGGACGTAGAGGAGGGGGAGAGCGGCGCGGGCCGGCTGAGCGCTCACAGGGCCGGCACCTCCGCGGGCTCGCAGCTCTTCAGGGAGGCCAGGAAGCGGCCGAGCCAGACCTTGCGGTCGGCGTCCGGCATGGCCGTGAGGCGGGTGACAAGGGGGCGGGCGTCCGGGTCCCACGGGGAGTCGTCGCCGGCCAGCCAGGTGCGTACCGCGTCGTCCGTGAGATGCACTCGCTCGGCCACCTTGCGGTCGCTCGTTCTCAAGCCGTCCGGACAGTCGCGGTCCACCAGGGTCAGGGCGGTGTTCGAGGCGTACGCCTGAGGATCGGTCAGCCGGTTCCGTGTGAGGTTCCAGCCGCGTGTCGCCGAACCGAGAACGGCTTCGCCGTCCTTCGGGGCGAACCCGGAGTCCACGTATCCGACCGGCGCGCCCTGGACTCCGTCCAAGCGCGAGAACAAGTCGGCCAGGGCCGCGGAGGCGCTGGGCAGCACCGGGGCGTCGGACGCCTTCACACAGATCTGCGGCGTACCGGCTGCGGGTGCCGAGCAGACTCTGCGCGCCACGGCCGGATCGTCCCGGAACAGGTTCTCGCCCGTCGGCGCGATCACCGCCCCCGCCGCGACCGCCAGCACGAGCGGTACGACGGCCAGCAGGCGCCGCCGGGCCGCGTACGCGAGCAGCACGGTGGCGGCGATGCCGCCCGTCCAGGCCAGCAGGACCGGCGCGAACCACCACACCGGGACGGACCTTTCGAACGCGTACTGCTCGGCGGGGCTCAGGAACCGGGCGTTCGACTCCACATAGCCCGGGGCCCCCAGGAGCACGTAGAGAACGGCCGCGAGCACCGGGGCGATCAGCCGCCACCGCACCAGCCGTCCGGCCACGAAGCCGACGAAACCGATGGACAGCAGGGAACCGAGATCCGTGACGACGACCGAGAGGGACGGACCGCCTGCCCCGGTGTACGGAGCCGTGGCCGCGAACACCAGGCCCAGCGCGAGCAGATACCCGGCCGCCGCCCACAGCAAGATCGGCGTCGCGGCCGGCATCACCTGTGCGAGCCGGCTGCGGGGGACCGAGAGCAGCAGTTCGGCGGTGCGGCGGCGGTGCTCCCGGCCGCCCTGCCAGCAGGTGGCCGCTGCGACGAGCG
The DNA here is from genome assembly GCF_045162475.1 of Streptomyces sp. NBC_00984. Lineage (NCBI taxonomy): Bacteria > Bacillati > Actinomycetota > Actinomycetes > Kitasatosporales > Streptomycetaceae > Streptomyces > Streptomyces sp. NBC_00984. Next base: position 3,019,000 of record NZ_CP108734.1, on the reverse strand, counting down.
GGCCGCCGAGCAGCGTTGCCGCCGCGTGCAGTTCGGTCTGGGTCGCGCCCCAGCTCCCCTGCCACTGGGCCGCCTTGCTCCACAGCGGAACGAGGAGGGTGAGCGCGACGGCGAGACCGGTCCAGGGGGCGATCCCGCGCCGGATTTCGGTCCGCAGGGCGCTGCGCAGGGCGGTGTGGGCCGGGGCCCTCCCGGACGGGAGCTTCCCGGCCGCGGTCTTCACGGACGTGGCGGAGGCTGTCATCGGTTCGCCACCGCCGCCCGGTGCGCCCGCAGCGCGGCGGTGTAGCCGCGCTCGATCGGGTTGCCGTCCGGCCGCTCCGCTCCGCCGTCCGCGGTGCCGCCGAGCTCCGTCAGCTCCCGCGTCGTACCCCGGTACGCGATCCGGCCCGCCTCGATCAGCGCGACATCGGTGCAGGCCGCGGCGACGTCCTCGACCAGGTGGGTCGAGACGATCACGGTGGTGGTGCGGCCCAGCTCCCGTATCAGCGCCCGGAAATCGACCCGTTGCTCCGGGTCCAGACCGGCGGTGGGCTCGTCGAGCAGCAGCAGGTCCGGATCGTTGACGATCGCCTGGGCGATGCCGACGCGCCGCACCATGCCGCCCGACAGGGTCTTCACCCGTGAGTCGATCCGGTCCGCCAGACCCACCCGGTTCACCGCGCGTTCCACGGCCGCCGGGACCGCCGCCGCGTCCATCTCCTTGAGCCAGGCCACATAGGAGACGAACTCGCGGACCGTGAAGCCCGGGTAGTAGCCGAACTCCTGCGGCAGATAGCCGAGCCTGCGCCGGACCGCCGCGCGGCTGCGGTGGTCCGACTCGGAGCCGACCTCGCTGCCGAGCAGTTCCACCCGGCCGCCGGAGGGCGCGGCGACGGTGGCGAGCACCCGGATCAGCGAGGTCTTGCCCGCCCCGTTCGGTCCGAGCAGCCCGTGCACGCCGGGCGCGAAGTCCAGATCGACGGCGTCCAGCGCGGTCGTCCTGCGGTGCCGGACGGTCAGCGCCCTGACCTCGACCGTGTTCACGGCCTCGATACCGCTCATGCGTTCACGCTCACAACTTCTCCAGATGGTCGAAGGATCTACGGCGTACGGCGAGCAGCGCGGCGCACACCAGCGCGCCCGCCGCCCAGCCGGCCTGTGCGGCGGGCCCCGCGAAGTACCGCGCGGCCTCGGCCGCCGCCTCGGCGGTCACCGGGGGCGACGCGGCGAAGGCGGGAAGGAGGACGGCGGCCGCCCAGGCCGCGGCGATGGACGTGGCACCGGTACGGCAGCCGACGTACGAACCGAGGGCGAGCGCCGCCAGCGTCATCGCGAGTCCGGGCAGCAGCCATGCCGCCGCGCCGGGCCACCCGGCGGACGGGGGCAGCGCCGCCCCGGCGAGCGTGAGCGCCGGGATGCTCACGGCGAGCACCGCGGCGGTCCTGGTCAGCAGCAGCGGCAGCCCGCCGGACGGGGTGGTGGCGGTGATCTCGTGCATCGGGTCCGCGTGCCGGCCGTAGGAGAGGGCGACCCCGGCCAGCGGCAGCACCGGCGCGACGACGAGGAGCAGCGGGCGGATGGTGTCCCCGGCCCCGGCCCCGTACGCCAGCGCGAGAGCCCCGACGGCCACCAGCACCAGCGCCAGCAGCCACGGCCTGCGCAGCGCGGGCCCGGCGGCCCACAGCAGCCGCCCGGCGCGGGTCGCGGCCCCGGGGAAGCGGTGCCGGACGCTGCGGGCGGGCCCACTCGCCGGCACCCCCTCCGCCGCCACCGCGGCCAGTACCCCCGCGCGCACCGCGTCCAGCGCCGCCCCCGCCTCCGGTCGCGTCCGTACAGCCGTCGAGATCCGGGCCGCGCATCCCCCGCACGCCTCCACGTGCTTCTCCACGGACCACGCGTCCGTCTCCGGCACCGAACCGGCGGCGTACCGCCCGGCCAGCTCCTCGCTCACGTGCCAGCGGGGCATGCCGTCGCCTCCCGTCGTGGTCATGCCGTTCCTCCCAGCGGTCCGGCCTCCGCGGCCGACAGCTCCAGTGCGGCGCGCAGCTCGCGCCTGGCCCGCATCGCCCGGGTCTTGACCGTGCCCTCGGGTATGCCCAGGAGCCGGGCCGTCTCGCGGGTCGTCAGCCCGTCGATGACCGTGGCGCGCAGGACCTCCCGCAGTTCGGGCGAGATCCGGTCGAGCGCGGCGCCCACATCCCCGTACTCCAGCCCGGCCAGCACCCGCTCCTCGGCGGACGGCGCGGTGGCGGCCCACTCGTTGCTCCCGGTCCGTCCGGCCCGGGTGGCGAGATCGGTACGGGCATGGACCCGCTGGGCGTCCACCAGCCGGCGCGAGGCGATCACCCAAAGCCAGCCGCCGACCCGGGCACCGCGGTGCGAACCGGCGGAGCGCCAGACCGTCACGAAGGTGTCCTGGAGAACTTCCCGTACGGTCTCGGCATCCGCGCACCGCCTGCCCAGCCGGGCCAGCAGCCAGCCGGCGTGCCGGTCGTAGAGCGTCGCCAGGGCTTCCGTGTCCCCCTGCGCGACGGCACGCAGCAGGGCGTCGTCGTCGTTCGGGTCCTCCCCCGAGGGGCGCAACAGCTTCACACCTCCCTATCGGGCGACGGACCCGGGCCGGTTCACGGACGGCGCTTGTGGTTCACGCCATGGACGGCGCGGGGGATGATCACAGAAGGTAGGGCGTTGCTTTGGGGGGCTTGTGATGGAAAGGGGCCTCACGCGGTGCATCAGCGTACGGACAGGGCGGTCCGCGAAGAACCCTTCGTGGCTCCGCTGCTCGACGCCATCCCGTGCCAGAGCCGCACGGGCGACACCGCTGCCCCGCCGCCTCCGGTCCGCAGGGCCCGCCGATGGCTGCGGCTGCTGCCGACGCCCACCGGTACCCCGTTCACCTTCGGGTACCTGCTGGTGCTGGTCGCCACGTCCCTCTTCATGGAGTACGCCGATCCCGACACCGTCGCCGCCGTGCTGCGCGAATCGAGCACGGACGTCGCGCACCTCGGCGAGACCCCGCTGCTCGTCCTGGTGGCCAGCGCCCTGTGGGTCGTCGGCGGGCTCACCTCCCCGTACGTCTTCGCCTTCGCTCTCGTGCTGACCGCGCTGGAGCGCCGCATCGGGGGGTGGCGGACCGCCGCGGTGTTCCTGCTCGGTCATGTCGTGGCGACGCTCGCCACGGAGATCCCGGTCGGTCTCTCCGTGGTCGCCGGGCATCTGCCGGAGTCGTCGCTGCACCGACTCGACTACGGCATCAGCTTCGGGCTGCTGGCGAGCGTGGGCGCGCTCACCGGACTGCTCACCCCGCTGGTGCGGGTGCTGGTGCTCGGCGGGGTGGGCGCGATGCTGGTGCGCGACCTGCTCGATCTGGACAACCCGCTCACCAACTGGGGCCATCCGCTGGCACTGCTGCTCGGTGTGGCCTGCTGGCCGCTGCTGCGCCGGGCCGGTGTGGCCGGGGGAGCGGTGGTCAGGGGCGTGGTGCCTTCTCGCCGTGCACCGCGAGATACTCGGCCGCCAGCCAGGGCGCCAGGTCGTCGATGAGTGTCGCGACGACGGCCGGGTCGGCGGAGGGCTTGCGGCCGATGTGCGCGGCCAGCCGCATCTGCTCGATCCGCTCCGGGTGGTCCGGGTAGTAGCGGGCGAACACCTCGGCGGACTCGGCCAGGTCGCTGGTCCAGCCGTGCCACCGCGGCATGACCAGGGTGAAGCCGGACCGGACGAGACGGCGGGCGACGCCCCGGCTCAGATATCGGCGTTCGGCGTCCGTGGTGGCTTCGGCGGCCCTTCGCCGCCAGCGGGGGAGCAGGAGATACAGGTCCCCGTTGGTCTCGCGGGCGAGCAGTGGGGTCGGACGATAGTGCGGCAGCTGCCCGGCGAGATCCTCGCCCAGCAGTGGGGTGCAGAGGCAGGCGACGAAGAAGCCGAGGTCGTTGCGTTCGAGCTCGCTGGTGAGGGTCTCGGCGCGGGACAGCAGGATGCCGACGCCGTCGATCACGTCGAACGAGGCGTCCAGCTCGGCCTCCATGGCGCGGGCCGTCACTTCGTCGGCGGCCGTGGGCGCGCCGCGCAGGGCCAGCAGCAGATCCAGATCGGAGACACCGGGAATGGCCGCGCCGCGCGGAATGCTGCCGTAGACGTACGCGCTGTGCAGCCGCGTGCCGTCGAACGCCCCGGCGATCCGGGACCGGGCCGCAGCCACCACGGGGGCGTACGACGCGGGCACCCGGCTCAGCGAGCCCTCCCGCCGGATCGTGCCGTCCTGGTTCAGCCCTCGGCCGCCGCTGTCGTCGTTCATGCGGGCACTCTGCCCGCATTTCCGTGACGAGCCGAATGATTTATCCGTCCCGACGGACGGGGTCGGGGGCCGGGGGCCGGGGCCCGGCGATCGGGGGTCGGGGCGCGAGCGCGACCGGTCGATCGCTCACAGCGAACACTCCCCGGGGAACAATAGGCCGCTCAGGAGCATTGAGTCTGCATAGCTCAACTTGACTGCCGAAGGGGAGATCATGGCTATCGATTCCAATGCGGTCACTCCGCTCGCCCTGCCCGTGCTGCCGCTCGACGACGAGGTCGTGCTGCCCGGGATGGTGGTGCCTCTGGACCTGTCCGACACCGATGTACGTGCCGCCGTGGAGGCCGCACAGGCCGCGGCCCGGGACGGCGGCGGCAAGCCCGAGGTGCTTCTGGTGCCGCGGATCGACGGGACGTACACCGGCACCGGTGTCATCGGCACCGTCGAGCAGGTCGGACGGCTTTCGGACGGAGATCCGGGCGCGCTGATCCGCGGCCGGGGCCGGGTGCGGATCGGGGCCGGGACCAGCGGGCCGGGTGGAGCGCTCTGGGTGGAGGGGACACGGGTCGACCCGGTCGTCCCCGACCCGCTTCCCGGCGCCGCCGCCGAGCTGGTCAAGGAGTACAAGGCGCTCGCCACCAGCTGGCTGAAGAAGCGCGGCGCCTGGCAGGTCGTGGACCGGGTCCAGCAGATCGAGGACATCTCCGCGCTCGCCGACAATTCCGGTTACTCGCCCTTCCTCACCACCGCCCAGAAGGTGCAGCTCCTGGAGACCACGGACCCGGTCGCCCGGCTGAAGCTCGCCATCCAGTGGCTCGGTGAACACCTCGCCGAGCAGGACGTCGCCGAGTCCATCGCCAAGGACGTCCAGGAGGGCGTCGACAAGCAGCAGCGCGAATTCCTGCTGCGGCGCCAGCTCGAAGCCGTCCGCAAGGAGCTCTCCGATCTCAACGGCGGCCCTGGTTCCGGCGCAGACGAGTCCGACGACTACCGGGCCCGTGTCGAGGCCGCCGACCTTCCCGAGCATGTCCGCGAGGCCGCGCTCAAGGAGGTCGACAAGCTGGAGCGCTCCTCCGACCAGAGCCCCGAGGGCTCCTGGATCAGGACCTGGCTCGACACCGTCCTCGAACTGCCGTGGACCGAGCGGACCGAGGACGCCTACGACATCCGGGGCGCCCAGCGCATCCTCGACGCCGAGCACGCGGGGCTCCAGGACGTGAAGGAGCGCATCACCGAGTACCTCGCCGTCCGCAAGCGGCGCTCCGACCGCGGTCTGGGGGTCGTCGGCGGGCGGCGCGGCGGTGCCGTGCTGGCGCTGGTGGGACCCCCGGGCGTGGGCAAGACCTCGCTCGGGGAATCCGTCGCGCACGCCATGGGCCGCAAGTTCGTCCGTGTCGCGCTCGGCGGTGTGCGGGACGAGGCGGAGATCCGCGGCCACCGGCGTACGTACGTCGGCGCCCTGCCGGGACGTATCGTCCGGGCCATCAAGGAGGCCGGTTCGATGAACCCGGTCGTCCTGCTCGACGAGATCGACAAGGTCGGCTCCGACTTCCGGGGCGACCCGGCCGCCGCCCTCCTCGAAGTTCTCGACCCGGCGCAGAACCACACCTTCCGCGACCACTACCTGGAGGTCGAGCTCGACCTCAGCGACGTCGTCTTCCTGGCCACGGCCAATGTGCTCGAAGCCGTCCCGGAGGCCCTGCTCGACCGCATGGAGCTGGTCAGGCTCGACGGCTACACCGAGGACGAGAAGGTCGTCATCGCCCGGGACCACCTGCTCCCGCGCCAGCTGGAGCGGGCCGGTCTGGAGAAGGACGAGGTGGCGCTCGACGAGTCCGCGCTGCGCAAGCTGGCCGGCGAGTACACCCGTGAAGCGGGCGTACGGAACCTGGAGCGGGCCGTCGCCCGGCTGCTCCGCAAGGTCGCGGCCCAGCACGAACTGGGCGACCGGGAGCTTCCGTTCACGGTCACCGAAGCGGATCTGCGCGGTCTGATCGGGCGTCCGCACCACGTCCCCGAGTCCGCCCAGGACCCGGCCGAGCGCCGCACCTCGGTGCCCGGTGTGGCCACCGGACTCGCGGTGACCGGCGCGGGCGGCGACGTGCTGTTCGTGGAGGCGTCGCTGGCCGACCCGGAGACCGGGGCGTCCGGGCTGACCCTCACCGGTCAGCTCGGCGACGTCATGAAGGAGTCCGCGCAGATCGCGCTGAGCTTCCTGCGCTCGCACGGCGCGGAGCTGGAACTGCCGGTCGCGGACCTGAAGGACCGCGGTGTGCACATCCACTTCCCGGCGGGCGCGGTCCCGAAGGACGGCCCGAGCGCCGGTATCACCATGACGACGGCGCTGGCCTCGCTGCTCTCCGGACGGCTGGTCCGCACGGACGTGGCGATGACCGGTGAGGTCTCGCTGACCGGACGGGTGCTGCCGATCGGCGGCCTGAAGCAGAAGCTGCTGGCCGCACACCGCGCCGGGATCACGACCGTGGTGATCCCGAAGCGGAACGAGGCCGACCTGGACGACGTCCCCGCCGAGGTCCTGGACACGCTGGAGGTCCACCCGGTGACCGATGTCCGCCAGGTCCTGGAGATCGCCCTGGCCCCGGCCTCCGCGACCAGGCCCGAGGAGAGGATCCCGGCCGCGGCGTAGCCGCCACGGCGTGACGGACGTGGCACCGCGTACGCGACCGGTACGGACGGCCCGCCTTCCCGGCAACGGGTGGGCGGGCCGTTCCGCGTCACGCTGCCCAGGCCCTGTCGTCCCAGGGTCTCCCGCTCGCCGGCTCAGGGGCGGTAGATGGTCCCGGGGACCGGCTCGGCGGGAGCCATCAGCTGCGGCACGGTGACGAAGGTGTAGCCCTGCTTCTTCAGTGCGTCGATGATGCCGGGCACCGCGGGCACCGTGCCCTTGTAGATGTCGTGCAGCAGGATGACACCGTCCTTGCTCGCCTGGTCCAGGATGCGCTTCTTGATCAGCGCCGAGTCGGTCGTGGAGTAGTCCTTCGCGGTGGCGCTCCACAGGATCTGGGAGAGCCCCAGGTCCTTGCTGATGTCCGAGACGGTGTCGTCGGTGCGGCCCTGCGGCGGGCGCATGAGGCGCGGCTTCTTGCCGGTGATCTCCGCTATCGCGTCCTGCGTCTTCGCCAGCTCGGCGCGTATCTCGGCCGGCTTGCGGTCCGTCAGGACCTGGTGGGTCCACGTGTGGTTGGCCACCTCGTGCCCCTCGGCGGCGATCCTGCGCACGGTGTCGGGGTGCTTCTTGACGTGGTTCTTGCCCAGCAGGAAGAAGGTCGCGTGCACCTTCTTCTCCTTCAGGATGTCCAGCAGGTGCGGGGTGTCCTCGCCCGGTCCCGCGTCGAAGGTCAGCGCTATGCACTTCGCCTTGCGGCAGTCCACCGGGCCGAAGGAACCCTTGGCGTCGGAGCCCGCGTCGCCACGCGCCGAGGCCGGCGCGGTGGTCTGCATGGAGCAGCCGCTCAGCGTCAGGGTGAGCGCCGTCACAAGGGCGGCGGCCAACCCCGTACCGATCGACTTCGTCTTCATGGACAAGGCGGGTCACTCCTCCGTGGCTGAACAGGGCACGCGGTGTGCGGCAGAGAAGGACTATACATAGCGTGTATACGTCGAATGCATAGGGGGTCCGCTGCCGCCCCGGAGGGCGAAATCCCTGGTCGGAGGGGTGAAAGCGAAGAGCCCCGGTGGATCACCGGGGCTCTGCTGGGTGAAGCGGTGCGGCGGGCGGGCTCAGCCGTTGGCGAGGGCCTGGACGCGGTCGAGGGCGCCGTTGAAGCGGTCGTGGTCGCCGACGGTGGGGCCGGACGAGGTGTACTGCCATATCGTGTAGAAGCCCCAGCCGGCCGGGAGCTCGCCGACCGTGGAGTCGTAGCGGGCCACCCACAGCGGGTTGGTGGCGCCGAAGCCCGCGTTGTTCCCGGTGCAGGTCTTCCACCAGCTGGTGGCGGTGTAGATGACCGCGTCGCGTCCGGTGCGCGCCTTGTACGTGTTCACGAAGTCGCGGATCCAGGAGACCATGCCGGCCGCGGTCTTGCCGAAGCACTGGTCGCCGTACGGGTTCCACTCGATGTCGAGCACGCCGGGCAGCGTCTTGCCGTCCCGCGACCAGCCGCCCCCGTGGTCCACGAAGTAGTTGGCCTGGACGGCGCCGCTCGTGGTGTTCGGGGTGGCGAAGTGGTACGCGCCGCGGATCATGCCGACGTTGTACGAGCCGTTGTACTGCTGCGCGAAGTACTCGTTCGTGTAGTACGTGCCCTCGGTGGCCTTGGTGTAGGCCCACTTCACGCCGCTGTTCCAGAGCGTCGACCAGTTGACGTTGCCCTGGTGGCCGGAGACGTCCACGCCTTCGGTCTGGACGGCGCGGGTGTCCCGCGGCAGTCCGCCCTGGCCGTCGTGGGCGACGACGCCCATGCCCATCGTGGCCGTGCCGCGGGCGGGCTTCTTGGCGGCGGCCGGGTCATGGGTGCCGGCGGCGCTCGCCGCGCCGGGCAGGGTGAGCAGGAGGGAGAGGGCTGCGAGCAGGGTTCCGGCCGCCGCGAAGCGCGAGCGGCGGGACGCCTTGGAAGTGGATCTGAGCACCGGCATGGGGAATGCCTCCGAGGACGTGGTGGGGGGACGTGCTGATCCCAGGGGCGCCGGGCGCACCCCTGTGACATGTAATGGTGTGGACATGCCATGCATGACGCTACGCACGTAGACCCGTGCTGCGGAAGGGGGCCTGGTCGCTGCCGTTGGTCTACGCCTGCGAAATACTGGCGGAGCTGCGGCGATGACCAGCGGCGAAAGAAATTTTCAGCGACAGGAAAGCTCACGAGGGGTGTTGACGTGCACGGGAGCGAAAGCGGTAGTGAACCCGGCGCGACCGGGGGGAGTGGTGTGGACCACGCATTCCTTGCCCTGGAACGGGAGTTGGCCGTCTTTCTGCGCCGGGCACGTGCCAACTCGGGAGAGATGGCGCGCGAGGTCCACCCGGAACTGGAGGCCGCCGCATACGGACTTCTCGTCCGGCTGGAGTCGGCCGGACAGCAGCGGGCCACCGATCTCGCAGCCTACTTCGGGGTGGGCAAGGCGACCATGAGCCGTCAACTGCGCGCCCTGGAAGACCTCGGACTGGTGGCCCGTGAACCCGATCCGGCCGACGGCCGGGCCTACCTCGTCCACCTCACCGTCGAGGGGCTGGCCCGCTACCGCAGTGTGCGCGACGCCCGTCGTGAGCGCTATGTCCGCAAGCTCGACGACTGGGACCGGGCCGAGGTGGCCGAACTGGCCAGGCTGCTGCACCACTTGAACGCCCGAGCCGAGGACTGACGCCCGCCGGGTCGGCCTCCCGGTGTGCCGTCACAGCACCGCGTAGACCGCCGTCGCGTCGTCGTGGGTCTTGCTGCGGCGCAGACGCACGCGTCCGGTGTCCGCGTCCTCCAGGGCCCTGACCCGGTCGATCAGCGCCTGAGTCCCTTCCTTGTGGAGAACGCCGAGGCAGTCCGCCCAGCCGCCCTCGTGGAACATCTCGGTCCAGCGGGCCGCCCCGTCGGTCAGTGCGGCGATGGACCGCACCTGGTCGAGAGGGGTGCGCCCGGTGACCGCGCGGGCCGCCACAGAGGGGTCGGCGGCGGCGGTGAAGAAGCCGCCCTCCTTGTTCCGCACCCGGGCGTCGGTGATCGCCTCGGTGCTCAGCGAGCCGGGCGGCAGCCGGTCGAGCCGGTCGTCGAGCAGGGGGCGCACACTTCCGTCGTGCGCCTCGAACAGCAGTACGGAATCGGAGAGCACCAGGTGTTCGACCTCGCGGTCGTCCCAGCGTGCCATGACGACCGTCGCCTGAGGTGTGCGTACGTGAGAAAGGTCACACAGGGGGCGGTGCGTGTCGGCGGTGCGCCGGATGGACACTGCCAGGATCTCCTGAAGAGTCAGGTCCCGCCGCGAACCGGACAGTTCGACCAGGGCGCCGCCCAGTCGGGCGGTGAACCAGGGGACCGAGTGCACACAACCGTCGTCCCCCCGGGGCGGGGTCACTCCGTCGAGCAGGATCAGCGCCCCGCCCTGGCCGGAAGCGGGAAGCACGGTGGCGGCCCAGTCCTCGTTCGGGCGTTCCGGGCTGCCGGGGACGGTGGCCAGTTCGATGCGCATGCGGCCAGTCTGCACGACGCCTTCACGAGCCCTGCACCCGCCCGGGATTGGCCTGCACCAGCAGGTCAGACGAGTGCCCGGAGCGGAAGGAATGACTCCGTGGGGCGTGCGGGCGGGCATCTTGCCAAAGCCTGCGCGGAAGTTCCAGCCGACGGACCAGGTGTGGCCGAAGGCCCCCCGGGGCAAACTTGTTCGCCAACTCTGGAGTGTTGTTCACTCGTTCAGGTGGCGGAGTGGTTGATGCGCGCCCCCCTCTCAAAAGCACTGGAATGGTCGGAAGCCGTACCAGGGGTCGGGGCGCTCGTTACATGTGACCGTGCGTCACCTCTGCTTCAAGGGCGGACGAGTCAAGATTGCGAGCACCGGTGCAGAAGAAGCGGCCTCGGAGCAAGGGCAGCAAGCAGCGCGGTTCCGGGGCGACGCCACCGGCACCTGCCGAGAGCGAGGGCACCCGGCGCACCGTGCGCGTACGGAGCCGGCTGGTCGCCGGTGTCGCGGTCGTCGGTATCACCGTCATCGCCGCGGGCACGCCCGCGATCCTCGCCGCCTCCTCCGAACTGAACGAATCGCAACGGCTGGTCAGCCTTGCCGAGCTGAACCAGCAGGCCCTCGCCCTCGCCCACGCCCTCGCGGACGAGCGCGACGAGGTCACCGCCCAGATCGCCGCCGGACGTGACGGGAAGTCCGGCGCGACGGACGGCAAGGGCGACTCCCGCGGCCGGAGCGCCCGCGTCGACCAGCAGGTCGACGAGATCAGGGGCACGGCCCCGGAGGCACTGCGCCGCGACCTCTCCACCATCCCCTCCCTGCGCCGCGACGCGCTCAGCGGCAAGGGCACGGCACTGGAGGCCCACCAGGCCTACTCCGAGGTCATCGCCAAGCTCCACGACCTCGCCGACGAACTCGCCGAGAAGACCCCGCCGCGCGCGGCCGAGGCCACCCGCGCCCCGCTCGCCCTCGGGCAGGCCACCGAGCAGGCCTCCGCCACCCGCGGTCTGCTGATCGCCGCGCTCTCGGTGCCCCGCAAGGACACGGTCCCGCAGACCGACCCGCTGACCGGGCTCCCGACGCAGCCCCAGGACAGCGGCAGCGACAAGGACGACCGCACCCGTGACGAGCTGAGCGCCGCCGCCCAGCAGGCCCGGGTCCGCGAACTCGGCTCGCTCGCCGACTTCGACCAGGCCGCGGGCGCCACCGCCCGCGACAAGCTGTCGTCCACCGTCACCGGTCCCGAGGTCAACAGCGCGGAGAAGTACCTCAACTCCCTCACCGACCGCCCCGAGCTGTCGGACTCCGACCAGCAGACCAACAGCAAGAAGGCCGAGGCGGCGCTCTCCGCCCGGATCGACCGGATGCGGAGCGTCGAGTCGGCCCTCGGCACCGAACAGATCCAGCGCCTGGAGCAGTTGCGCGACGACGACGTCACCGCGCTCGAACTGCGCATCGCGCTGCTCGGCGGCTGTCTGCTGATCGCCGTCGGCGTCTCCACCGCCGTGGCCCGCACCCTCACCCAGCCGCTCGCCGTCCTGCGGATCGGCGCCGCCCGCCTCGCCTCGGAGCCCGACACCGCCGAGCCGATCCGCTACACCGGTCGCAACGACGAGTTCGCCCAGGTCGTACGGTCCCTCAACAGCCTGCACGGCAAGCTCCAGGGGCTCCTCCACGAGTTCAACGGCCGCTTCGAGAGCCTGCAGACCGAGCGCGGCGAGCTGATCGCCGGGCGCGAGGCCCTCACCGTCCAGCGCGCCGAGCTCCAGGTCCTGGCCTCCGACCTCACCGCCCAGCTGGAGCGGCTGAGGGACACGGTCCACCACACCTTCGTCAACCTCTCGCTGCGCACCCTCGGCCTCGTCGAGCGCCAGCTCGGGGTCATCGAGAGCCTGGAGGAGCGGGAGCACGACCCGGAGCGGCTCGCCACCCTCTTCAAGCTCGACCACATGGCCACCGTCATGCGCAGGCACAGCGAGAACATGCTGGTCCTCGCGGGCGCCGAGCACGGCCACGGGCACGCGGGACCGATCCCGCTGGTCGACGTGTTGCGCGCGGCCGTGTCGGAGATCGAGCGGTACGAGCGGGTCACCATCCAGTCCCTGCCGCCGCACGCCCAGATCGCCGGCTTCGCCGCCGACGACCTCAGCCACCTCGTCGCCGAACTCCTGGAGAACGCGACCTCCTTCTCGCCGCCGGACTCCCACGTCCAGCTCTCCGGCTGGCTGCTGGAGAGCGGCGAGGTGATGCTCTCCGTGCAGGACGAGGGCATCGGGATGTCGCCCGTGCGGATGGGCGAGCTCAACACCCGGCTGGGCGACCCCACTCTGTTCGATTCGGGCGAGCCGGACGACAAGGGGGCGTCCGGGGCCGGTCTCGGCCTCCAGGTCACCTCCCTGCTGGCCGCGCGCCACGGCGTACGGGTCCAGCTGCGCGACCACAAGGGCAGCGGGGTCACCGCGGTCGTCGTCCTGCCCCAGGCCCTGCTGCCGAAGGCGCCCCCGGCCGCCACCCCGCCGCCGGTGCAGGTCCCCGGGGAGGCGCCCGCGCTGAACCTGCCGGGATCGGTCGCCGAGGTCAACTCCAACGCACTGCCGGGCCGTACGCTCGGCCTGCCCGGGGACCCGCTGATCGCCGCCGCCGAGCAGACGATCCGCGAGGCGGGCGCCGAGCCGGCACCCGCCGCCACCCCTGCGCCCGCCGCCACCCCAGGGCCCGCCCCGGCCCGGACGGAGGCCCCGGCCGCGACGGAGCTTCCGGTCGAGGCGGAGTCCGAGGTCACGATGCAGGTCCGGCTCCCGGTGGTGCCGGAGTTCGCGGACACACCCGAGATCAGGGCGCCCGACCCGTACGCCATCGGCCCCGACCGCCATGAGCACGTCGCGGACGAGACCCCGGAGCCGTACCCCGCCGCCCCGGCCCCCGCTCCTGCCCCGGCCCCCACACCCGTGGCCGACGCACTGCCCGGCCCCCGGCAGCCGGAACAGCAGTCGCAGCCGCAGCAGGCCGAACGCATCACGGACAAGGGGCTGCCCAAGCGCACCCCCAAGGTCGTGAAGCCCACCGCTGCACCCACCACCGAGCGCAAGGGCAGTCTGGACAAGGAGGCGCTGCGCCGTCGGCTCGGCGGCTTCCACCAGGGCGCGAAGGACGGCCGCCGGGACGTCGAGGCGGAGATCGCCGAGATCACGACCACGCAGTCCCTCCCGGGAGCCACCGGACCAGGTGGACACCCCGTACGTACCGATCAGACGGATGAGACGGGGGACACAGTCGAGGAGGCACGCAGTTGACTGCGCCCAGCACATTCGGGCTGAGTACCGAGGCCCGTAACCTTCACTGGTTGCTGAGCAATCTGGTGGAGGAGGTGCCAGGGGTCCACTCGGTCACCGTCGTCTCGTCCGACGGACTGATGCTGCTCTCCTCCGACCCCGGCCATCTGGTCGCCCGGAGCACCGGCGGGCAGGACGGCCCCAAGGGCTCCAGCGCCGACCTGGCGACCATTGTTTCCGGCATCGGCAGCCTCACCATCGGCGCCGCCAAACTGATGGACGGCGGCGGCGTCAAGCAGACGATGGTCGCCATGGACGAAGGCAGCGTCTTCGTCATGTCGATCAGCGACGGCTCGCTGCTCGGTGTGCACGCCACCCCGGACTGCGACATGAGCGTCATCGCCTACCACATGGCGCTCTTCGTCGGCCGGGCCGGACATGTACTCACCCCCGAACTCCGCAGTGAACTGCGCAAATCGATGGAGAGCACCCAGTGAAGCCCGCTGCTGAACCCGCCCGCAGGCTCCCCGTCCGCGGGTCCGACCGAAGGCCCGCACGGGTCCGCCCGTACTCGCTCACCGGCGGACGCACCCGCTTCGGCCACGTCCTGCTCGTCGAGACGTTCGTCGCCGCGCTCGAAGCGCCCGAGGAGCGCCGGGAGCTGACCAACGGCAACCTGGCCGGCCGCGTCATGCCGGAGCTCCAGGCCATCGTCGAAATCTGCCGCCGGATGCGTACGGTCGCCGAGATCTCGGCCCTGTTGAAGATGCCGCTCGGCGTGGTCCGGGTGCTGCTCAGCGACTTGGCCGACCAGGGAAAGATCCGCGTGTACGGGACCGGTCACGGCACCGGCCAGCCCGACCGCGCACTGCTCGAAAGGGTGCTCAATGGACTCCGCCGTCTCTGAGTCGCCGCTCTTCGCCCCGCGGCAGCCGGGCGCCAGGGACCAGGCCGAGGAATCGCTCCAGGCCTGGCAGTTGGACCACACCAGGGCCCCCATCGCCACGAAGATCGTGGTCGCGGGCGGGTTCGGCGTGGGCAAGACGACCTTCGTCGGGTCGGTCTCCGAGATCACCCCGCTGAAGACCGAAGCGATGATGACCCAGGCCAGCGAGGAGACCGATGATCTCTCCGCGACGCCCGACAAGGTCACCACGACCGTCGCGATGGACTTCGGCCGGATCACGCTCGACGACGACCTCGTGCTGTACGTGTTCGGCACACCGGGCCAGCAGCGCTTCTGGTTCATGTGGGACGACCTGGTGCGCGGCGCGATCGGCGCGGTCGTGATGGCCGACACCCGCCGGCTCGCCGACTGCTTCCCCGCCCTCGACTACTTCGAGAGCTGCGGGCTGCCGTACATCGTCGCCGTCAACCACTTCGAGGGAACACCCGGGTTCGAGGCCGAGGACGTACGGGAGGCCCTGACGGTCCCGCCGCACGTGCCTCTTGTGATCATGGACGCGCGCAACAAGATCACCGTCATCGAGTCGCTGCTGGCCCTGGTGGGCCACGCTCTCGATGCCACCCCGGCCTAGGCCGTGTCGTCGGACCGCCGGCTGCCGCGCGACGTCCGACGACACGACCCAGCTACACACAACGGAGAACCGCGATGCGGAAGATACTCATAGTCGGAGCCGGTCAGTCCGGACTCCAGCTGGCCCTCGGACTGCAGTCCCGCGGGTACGAAGTCACCCTGATGTCCAACCGCACGGCCGACGAGATCCGCTCCGGCCGGGTCATGTCGACACAGTGCATGTTCCACACGGCGCTCCAGCACGAGCGTGACTACCAGCTCAACTTCTGGGAGTCCCAGGCCCCGCGCATCGAGGGCCTCGGTGTCTCGGTCGCCGCGCCGGACTCCTCGCGCGCCGTCGACTGGGTCGGCAAGCTGGACGGCATCGCCCAGTCCGTCGACCAGCGCGTGAAGATGGCCGGCTGGATGGAGACCTTCGCCCAGCGCGGCGGACAGCTCGTCATCCACGGCGCAGCCGTCTCCGACCTGGACTACTTCTCCCGCACCTACGACCTGGTGATGGTCTCCGCGGGCAAGGGCGAGCTGGTCTCCATGTTCGGCCGGGACGCCTCCCGTTCGCCGTTCGACGCCCCGCAGCGCGCCCTGGCCGTCGCGTACGTCCACGGCATGGGCCCGCGCCCGGAGCACCCCGACTTCGACGCGGTCCGCTGCAACCTGGTGCCCGGTGTCGGCGAGCTCTTCGTGATGCCGACCCTGACCACGTCCGGCCGCGCCGACATCCTGTTCTGGGAGGGCGTCCCGGGCGGCCCGCTCGACGTGTTCCAGGGCATCAAGGACCCCTCCGAGCACCTGGCGAAGACGCTGGAGCTCATGGAGCGGTTCACGCCGTGGGAGTACGCCCGCGCCACCAAGGTCGAACTGACCGACGCCAACGGCACCCTGGCGGGCCGCTACGCTCCGACCGTCCGCAAGCCGATCGGCCGGCTGCCCGGCGGCGGTCTGGTGCTCGGCGTCGCGGATGTCGTCGTCGCCAACGACCCGATCACCGGCCAGGGCTCCAACTCGGCCTCCAAGTGCGCCAACGCCTACCTGGACTCGATCATCGAGCACGGCGACCGGGAGTTCGACGCGGAGTGGATGCAGGCCACGTTCGACCGTTACTGGGACACCGCGCAGCACGTCGTGAAGTGGACCAACGCGATGCTCGGCGTACCGCCGGAGCACGTACTGAACCTGATCGGCGCCGCCGGCCAGCTCCAGCCGGTCGCCAACCGCTTCGCCAACGGCTTCAACAACCCGGCGGACTTCGACAACTTCTTCTTCGACCCGGAGAAGACCAACGCGTACCTCGCCGAGGTCTCGGGGGCGGCGCAGACCGCCTGACCGACGACAGCAGGGCCGGGACCTGTCGGACATCCGACCGGACCCGGCCCTGCTGTTGTTCCCGCTCCGCGCCGCCTACTGCCCGGAGCCCGAGGGGGCCGACGACGAGCCGTACCCCGCATCCGAGCCGGAGGAAGCCCCCTGCGGGAGCCTCGGCGGCCGGTACGTGGACAGCGGCGCGCTCTGCGGGTCGGGTCGTACGGCGCCGAGCAGCGGATTCGACGCCACCGGCGAGACCTTCACCCGTGAGCCCGGCCGGGGTGCCTGCACCACCAGACCGTTGCCGATGTACATAGCCACATGCGTGGCCTTCGGGAAGTAGATCACCAGGTCACCCGGGCGCAGCGCGTTCGTCGGCACCTTCCGCAGCTGCCGCCACTGTTCCTGCGACGTCCGCGGAATGACCCGGCCCGCCTTCGCCCAGGCCTGCGAGGTGAGCCCCGAGCAGTCGAAGGAGTCCGGCCCCTCCGCGCCCCACACGTACGGCTTGCCGACCTGGTCGATCGCGTACTTCACCGCCTCGCCGCCCGCCTCGGACGGCGGCCGTGTCGAGGACAGCGCCCCCGAGGCGACCAGGGCGCCCTGGGCCTTCTCCGTGTCCCGCTGTTCGAGCCGGGACAGCTCGGTGAGCTGGGGGCTGGAGAGCTTGGCCAGCATCGACTCGACGGCCTTCAGCCCCGACCGGACCGTGTCCCGCTGCTTCTTCTGCTTCGCGGCCAGCACCTGCTGCCGGTCGAGGACCTTGCGGGACTCGGTCGCCAGCTCGTCGGCGTGCTTCTCGGCGCCGGTGAGCCGCTGCACCGTCGCCGCCCGCCCGGCCGCCGCGCGCCGGATCACATGCTCCTGGTCCAGGAGGTGTTCGGGGTCCCGGGACAGCAGGAGCCGCATGTACGCGGAGAAGTCGGACCGGCCCTGGTACTGCTCCCGGGCCAGCCGCCCCGCCTCGTCGCGGCTGTCGGCCAGCGCGGTCCGGGCGGCGACGAGAGCGATGTCGAGCTTCTTCGCCTGTGCCGCGCGCTTCTTCAGCTCGGCGGCGGTCCCGTTGTACGTCTCGGTGGCCTCCTCGGCCTGCTGGTACAGCTGCCGCAGCTCGGACAGGAGTTGGGCGACGCTCCTGTTCGTACCCGTGGGCGTGGACCCCGCAGCGGGCGGCACGGGCGCGGCGGCCGCCGGCGAGGTCACGACGAGCGCGGCCAGGGCGGCGGTGCAGACCGGACGCAAGACTCCGCCTGACACAACATCACCTCCGGTGACGGGGCGATCATGGCAATACCCCATAAGTGGGCGCAACGCGTCAATACGGTCACCCGGTGTCCGGAGATGCAAGAACCGCACGGTGTGGCGGCAGGCGGGTTCGCCCGGAAGGCCGTGGGCGGGCTTCGGCCGGACTCCAGGCGGTGCCGACCGCTCGCTGCGCGACGCCGACCGGTCTCTAGGCGACCGGGAACGCGTAGAAGATCCGGTCACGTTGTACGACGGCCGTGCGGCCGGCCGCCAGTACCCGGTACGGAGCGGTGACCGTGGGACCCTTCGAGTCCTGGGCGCCGATGTCCTGGAACTTCCACAGTCGCCGCCCGTCCTCGGCGGCGAACGCGGTGACCTGGGAGCCGTCCGCGGCCAGCAGGGTGCGGCCGGTCGTGCTGAGGGTGACGGCGGGGGCGGTGGTGCCGATCGCCGCTTCCGTCGAGCGCCGCCAGCGCAGTCGCCCGGTCTCCCGCTCGACCGCGCCCACTTCCTGGTTGCGGTTGGTGGTGTGCAGCACGGTCCCGGTGGCTACGGGGGTGCCGTACGGGGTCCCGCCGCTGCCGTTCAGCGTCCACTTCGGCTTGCCTGCCGGGGTCTCGAACGCCTGGAGGTCGTCGCCCACCGCCGCGTACAGCAGGCCCCGGTCGTCGCCCATGGCCGCCGCGTCCGGGGCGACCGTGCCGAACTGCTTGCTCCACAGCGCCTTGCCGGTCTTGCGGTCGAAGCTCCGGAAGACGGCCTTGCCCTTGGCGGCCCTGACGTCGCCGGGGGCGAGCGTGGCCGGGCTCTGACGTACGACCAGGTCGTTCTGCCGGACCGCGATCAGCCGGTGGACGGGGGTGGCGGGGCCGCGTCCGGCGGGTACGGGGGTGCGCCACAGCTGCTCGCGCCGCACGATGTCGTACGCGAAGAGATAGGCCCTGACGACCTGCTTGTCCTTGCCGCGCTTCTTGCCCTTCTTCGGCGGCGGCGCCTTGACGGTGGCCTTCTCGGACCCGGTGAACCAGATCACCGGCCCGGACGAGCCGACGAACTCCGGAGCCGAGAGCTTCGGCGTCTCGGCGGACAGGTCCGCGTGATCCGCCCGGTGCACGGTCTTTCCGTCCTTCGGCGACAGCCAGAGGAACCCGGAGGGGGCGGCCACGAAGCAGAGGTCCTGGCCGGCGGGGAGGGCGGGCTCTCCGTCGGCGGCGTCTGTGTTCTGCCAGACCCGGCGTCCGGTGCTCAGGTCCACGGCGGTCGCGCCGTTCTTGCCGGTGAGCACCAGCAGCCGCTCGTTCCAGACGGCGGCGGTGAGCGGTGCCGGTTCCGCCACCGGGTGCGTGTACACCCAGCGGGGTTGCGGCGGCAGCCCCGCGACGGTGGGGCCGCTGTGGCTCGGCGCGGGCTTGGGGTCGTCCGTGTCCCCTCCGCCACCGCCCAGCGCGAGCACACCGCCGCCACCGACGACCAGCCCCGCGGCCCCGGCGGCGAGGCCGATCAGCAGACCGCGCCGGTCCACGGCGGGGGAGGGGGCGGCGGCGCGATTCGTGGGGATCGGCAGCGGGCGGGGGGCCACCGGGACCATGGGCGGAGGTACGGCGGGCACCCCGCCGGGCAGAGCAGGGGTGGGTCCGGCGGGGAGGGCCGGAGCGGGGGCGGCGGGGCGGCCGGTGAGTTCGGGCGGGACGGACAGCTGAGTCGTCGGCCGGTCGGTCCTCGGAACATGGCGCCCGATGTCCCCGAGCTGAGCGGTCTGTGTGTCCGGGGCCGGGACGGGGGCCGGAGCGGGGACGGGTACCACCGCGTCGGCCGGCGCACCGGCCACCGCGTTCACCGGCGCACCGGCCGTGACCGTCTCCCGTGCGCGCGCCCCCTGCTCCGCCACTGCGGCGGCCAACCGCTCCGGCAGCCAGCCGCCCTTCGCCAGGCCCGCCGCTCCCTCCAGGGCCAGCTCGGCCGCCACCGTCCCGGCGCTCGGCCGGTCGGCCGGGTCCTTCTCCAGACAGCGGGCGATCAGGTCGCGCAATTCCTCCGGGACCGCGCCGAGTTCGGGGGCGGTACGGGCGATCCGCTCGGCGCCCTCGGCGGCCGGGCCGTCGGCGAGCGGGGTCGTGCCGGTCGCCGCGTACGCCAGCAGCAGGCCCAGCACGAAGAGATCCGAAGCCGGTCCGGGCTCCTCGCCCTCGACCTGCTCCGGGGTGAGATAGCCGAGCCGTACGGACAGCTGCCCGCCGGGCCGGGCCTCCGCGGCGGCAGCGGCGCCCAGCGGGCCGAACGCGGTGAGCCGCGGCCCGTCCTCGGCCAGCAGTACCGTCCGGGGAGCCAGACCCTGGAGCACGGCTCCGGTGGCGTGCACCCGGGAGAGGGTCTCGGCGAGGCCCGCGCCCAGTATCCGCACGGCGCGCTCGGGAAGGGGTCCGGTGGCGTCGATGGCCTCGGAGAGCGTCAGCGCGGGTACGTACGGGCCCGCCGTCCACAGCAGCTCTTCGTCCGGGGCGTCGTCCGGGCCGCCCAGCTGGGGCTGGACCCAGCCTCCGGTCAGCCGGTCCGCGGTGCGGGCCTCCGCCTGGAAACGGCGCCGGAACGCGGGCAGCGCGGCGAGTTCGGGGCGGGCGGCGGTGATCACCACCGCGTCCTCGGCGGCCGTGTCGCGCGCGAGGTACTGCACACTGCTCGCGGTCCCGCGCAACCGCGCCAGCACGGTGTACGGGCCGAAGCGGCGTGGATCGTCCTGACGCAGCGCCTCCATGGCGCACCCCCTCGCTGACCGTGCCTGGGCACCAGAGCGTCGATCTTAGACCGACCGCCCCTCGCTCCATCGGGCCCCGTACCCTCAGTCCGGCTTCGACCAGGGCCACTTGGGGCGGTGCCGCTCGCGGCCTCCGGGAGCGTACTCGTACACCCAGCCGCGCGGGAGGCCCAGCCGCTTGGAGTGGCCGGCCGGCACCCTGCGGTACGCGTACACGGTCGCGGGACCGCCGTCGGCGGCCGGTACCGGGACCGTGTACCACTTGGGCGGATGGCCGGTCGGGCCGACGAGGACGGGCAGTACCCGCCCGTCCAGGGGCCCGCCGGTGAAGGCGGTGTTCTCGCTTCTCACCGTCCCAGTCTGACCGATCAGCCGTTCTGGGGCAGCAGATGGGCCGCCTCGTCGAGCACCGGGACCAGCAGCTGTGCCAGCCGTCCGGCCGGACCCGCGGCGGTCTCCAGCGGCAGCAGCGCCGCCACCGCCGACGCGGTCTCCGGATCCGTCGCCGCCGTGGCGGCCAGCAGCACGATCAACTGGTCGACCAGCCAGTCGCGCAGCTCGGCCGCGGCGGGCTGCTTCCCTTCGTCCAGCCAGATCAGGGACGCCGCCTCGACGGCCGCGATCCAGGTGCGCACCATCATCCGCAGCCTCGGGCCGGCCGCCTCGCCGCTGCCCAGGTGCAGCAGGATCTGCTCGGCCGCCGCCCGACGCACCTCGTCGACGATCGCCGACGTACGGGAGGTCTCGACGACGCAACCGCCGCGCAGCAGCGCGCTGAAACCGGTGTCGTGCTCGTCGACGAAGGCGAGATAGCGGTCGAGCACCCGCGTGACCCGCTCGGTGGGTGGTCCCGCGGGCGGTTCGCCGAAGCACAGGATCAGCTGCTCGGCGGCGGACCTCAGCGCCGCCTCGTACAACTGCTGCCGTCCGCCGGGGAAGTAGCGGTAGACGAGGGGGCGGGACACCCCGGCGACGGTCGCGACCTCGTCGAGCGAGACCTCGTCGGGGGCCCGGTGGGCGAAGAGGGTGAGGGCCGCACCGAGGAGCTGGGCGCGGCGCTCCTCGACGCCGAGCCTTCGGTACGCGCGGGTCGGCGGCGCGGAGGCGGCAGCAGAGGTCATACGTCGAAGCCTAAGCGAGTCGCACCGCGGGGCGGCCGGCTCAGGCCAGCAGGCCGGAGCGCTTCCACAGCCGGCGTCCCACCCCGTTCAGCACCCCGATGTCGTCGAAGAAGTCCGTCAGCCGCTTCGCGCCCGACTGCATGACCTCCGCCCGGTGGCCGCTCGCCTTCACCTGGGCGACGGCCTCGTGGCGGTCCAGGCCGACGTTCTCGTACACCTGCGGGTTGACGAAGCAGACGGAGAAGACGCGGGCCGCCTCGCCGCAGCTCAGCCGGGTCAGTTCGCGCTCCCAGCGCGGGGCGGTCACCATCTGGCGGCGCAGCTCCTCGCGGGCGTAGCGGACGTGCCGCGCCTCCTCGACCACATGGATGCGGGTCACGCCCCGCACCAGCGTCTGGACGCGCTCGTCAGGGAAGGTCAGCCGCTGCATCCAGTCGAGGATCTCCTCGCCGAGCAGGGTCGCGGCGAACGAACCGGGGGTGGTGGAGATGGTCTTCAGTACCCGTGCGAGGTTGTGATAGACGCGCGGCACGGGATAGTCGGGCGACCCGCCCCACTTGATCATGCGGCCGAACATCATCGAGTGCCGGCACTCGTCGGCTATCTCGGTGAGCGCGTAGCGGACGTGATTGCTGGTCACCGGCCGGTCGTAGATGTGCCGGACCAGCAGCTGCATCAGGATGATCTCGAACCAGATGCCCAGCGAGGCGAGCGACGCCGCCTCGTGCCGGGACAGGTCCATCCGCTGCTCCTCGGACATCTTCCGCCACAGCGGGGTGTCGTAGAGCGAGACCAGCTCGGGCGGCCAGAACCACTTGCCGTCCTCGATCGCCGCGTCCCAGTCGAGTTCCTTGTCCGGGTCGAAGGAGTGCTTGGCCGAGGAGTCGAGCAGTCGCTCGGCGATCTGCTCGCGGTCCCGGAGCGGGCCGAGTGCGTCGCGAAGCAGCTGGACGTCGCGTTCGCTCACTGTGGTCATGCTGGAGGCACCTCGCACATGGGGTTACCGGCGGTCACCTCTTATGAGACTCCTCGTCAGTAAGGCCGTCAATCCCTTGCGCACGACTTGTTGACCCGGCGTCTACCAACGTGTGAACCTGCCAACTGGAGCAAACGCCAAGGGAATTGCCGAAACATGCCAGGCGAAGGAGCCGTCCGTGTCGACACACGACCTCTACACCACCGCCCCCGAAGCACCGTCGTGGCAGGTACCCGCCTCCGGCGCCGCCCGCTTCAGCT
The DNA here is from genome assembly GCF_045162475.1 of Streptomyces sp. NBC_00984. NCBI lineage: Bacteria > Bacillati > Actinomycetota > Actinomycetes > Kitasatosporales > Streptomycetaceae > Streptomyces > Streptomyces sp. NBC_00984. Next base: position 2,996,136 of record NZ_CP108734.1, on the reverse strand, counting down.
GGGACTACGACGACGGCCGCGAACGCCTGCTCGCCCTCTACCAGAAGGGCAAGGACAAGCAGTGGGACGGCAACAAGCGCATCGACTGGTCCCTGGAGGTCGACCCCGCCGACCCGCTCGGCACCCCTGACGAGGCCCTCACCCTGTACGGCACCCCGCACTGGGCGAAGATGACCGAGAAGGACCGGGGCGAGCTGCGCAAGCACTACACCTCCTGGCAGTTCAGCCAGTTCCTCCACGGTGAGCAGGGCGCCATGGTCTGCGCGGCCAGGATCGTGGAGTCCGTTCCCGACCTGGACGCGAAGTTCTACTCCGCGACCCAGACCATGGACGAGGCCCGGCACGCGGAGATATACGGCCGGTTCCTGCACGAGAAGGTCGGGATGCTCTACCCGATCAACGACAACCTCCAGGGGCTGCTCGGCGACACCCTGCGCGACTCCCGCTGGGACATGCCCTACCTCGGCATGCAGGTTCTCATAGAGGGGCTCGCGCTGGCCGCGTTCGGCATGATCCGCGACACGACGACCAAACCGCTGCCCAAGCAGATCCTCGCGTACGTCATGCAGGACGAGGCCCGGCACGTCGCGTTCGGGCGGATGGCGTTGCGCGACTACTACAAGCAGCTGAGCGACGCTGAACTGCGCGAGCGCGAGGAGTTCGTCATCGAGGGCTGCTACCTGATGCGGGACCGGCTCAGCGGAGTCGAGGTGCTGGAGAACTTCGGCATCGGCAAGCAGGAGGCCAAGGGCCTCTCCGAGCACTCGGAGTTCCTCCAGCTCTTCCGCAAGCTGCTGTTCAGCCGGATAGTGCCGTGCGTCAAGGACATCGGCCTGTGGGGCGAACGGCTCCAGAAGGCCTACGTCGACATGGGCGTCTTCGAACTCGGCGACTCCAACCTGGACCTGCTCATGGCCCAGGACGAGGAGATGGCCGAACAGCTCGACCGCGACCGTTTCGCGGCGGAGGAAGAGGCCAGGGTCGCCGAGGTCGAGGAGGCCATCGCGCAGGGCGCACCGGGAGAGTGAGGGAAGCGGCGCCTTCGCGGTCCGCAACGGATGTACGCCGTCGGCCGGCGCGGGGAGTATGGCGGGTATGACGACCCCGATCCCGACCCCGCCCCTCGCCGCAGGACCCGCGGCTGCCCGCCGAAGCCTCGAAGGGCTGTCCCTGGGCGATGCGTTCGGCGAGCGATGGTTCCCGCTCTTCCGTGAGCCCCGCCGGGCGTTCGACGAGATCAAGGCGCGCCGCACCCCCGAGGAGCCGGTCTGGCACTGGACCGACGACACCGCCCTCGCCCGTGCCCTGCTGCGCGTCCTCGACGAGCACGGCCGGGTCGAGCAGGACCGTCTCGCGCTCTGCTTCGCCCTCGCCTTCGAGGCGGACCCGGCCCGCGGCTACGGCCACGGCATGCACATCCTGCTGCCCGAACTGCTGGCCTCACCGGCCGACTGGCGCACCCTGGCCCCCGAACTCTTCGAGGGCGGCAGCCTCGGGAACGGGGCCGCGATGCGGGTCGCACCGCTCGGCGCCCGCTTCCACCAGGACCTCGAACTCACCGCCGGGCAGGCCGCGCTGCAGGCGGCCGTCACCCACGCACACCCGGAGGGGAGCGCGGGCGCGGTGGCGGTCGCGGTCGCGGCGGCGCTCTCCGTCCGCGGTGAGCTCACCCTGGCCGCGGTCGCCGACCGGACCCCGGAAGGGCTCGTACGGGACGGGCTGCGCCGGGCCGTGGACGTACCCTTCGCCACCGAACCGTGGAAGGCGGCCGATCTGCTGGGCAACGGGCAGCGGATCCGCGCCGACGACACGGTGCCGTTCGCCCTGTGGACGGCGGCCCGGCACCCGGACGACCTGGAGGCGGCGCTCTGGGCGACGGCCGAGGGCCTCGGCGACGTCGACACGACCTGTGCCATCACCGGCGGCGTCGTCGGCGCGGCCACCGGGGTCGACGGGGTGCCCGAGCAGTGGCTGCGACGCCGCGAGCCGCTGGACTGAGGCGGGGCGGTCCCCACCGTCCCGCGGTCCAGGCGGTCCCCACGTCCCCGCGGTCCAGACGGTCCGCTCGCGGCACCGTCGGGGTCATGGCCGCACAGCGGGCAGCGCCTCCTCCACCGCACAGGCCGTCGCGAGCAGCGAGACATCGGCCCCGCGCTCCGCGACCAGCTGGAGCCCGACCGGGCAGCCGTCCGCCGTGAATCCGGCGGGCACACTGGCGGCGGGGTGCCCACTCAGGTTGAACGCCCAGGTCAGCGCGGTCGAGAACAGCCCGCCCGGACCGTCGTGGCCGTGCGGGCGGTTGGGGGTGGTCGGCGTGAGCAGCAGCGGGGTACGGGTGAACAGGGCATCGAGCACGGCGTCGTTCGCGCGCCGGATCTCCGCGGCGCGCGGCGACGGCGACCCGGCCCGGACCGCCTGCCACGCCTCGCGCGGGTCGAGCAGCCCGCACGCGCGGTCCACGAGCCGCACCACCCCGGCCGCCACCAGCCGCCCCACCGCCCGCCGGACGACCGCCGCGACCTCCGGGTCCACCTCGGCGTACCCCAGATCGGGGCTGAAGACGGCCGGTACGGGAAGGACGGCCGGCACCGGCTCGTAGGCGTCCAGGACGGAGCGCAGGTACGGTCCGGCCCCGGCGGCCGACCGGGTCAGCACCCCGGCGGACGCCAGCCCGGTGCGGTCGGGGGAGGGCAGCAGGCCGTTCGTCGTCTTCAGGCCGAACACCCCGCACCACGCGGCCGGGATCCGTACCGACCCCGCCCCGTCGCTGCCGGTCGCCAGCCCCACGAGGTCCGCCGCGACGGCGACCGCCGAGCCCGCGGAGGAGCCGCCCGGGGTGCGGTCGGGGCGCCATGGGTTGACCGTACGGCCGTGGGCGCCCAGCCCCCAGGTCTGCCAGGACATGCCGGGGCCGGGCACCGATGTCGAGCCGACCGCGACCCCACCGGCCGCGATCAGCCGCCGGGCCGCGTACGAACGGATGCCGGTACGCCCCTTGACCGCGAACGGCATCCCGGCCAGCGGGAGCCCACCGGCCCGGCCGACTTCGGCGAGCGCCCGCCCGTGCCACACCTCGACGAACGCGCACAGGCGGGGGTCCTCCCGCCCGATGCGTTCCAGCGCCCGGCCCACCCCGCCCGCGTCAGCCACCCGGTCAGTCTTGCAGGGCAGCCGCCATGACGGAACGGGCGATCGGGGCCGCGCTGCCGCCGCCGCTGATGTCCGCCCGGTTCGCCGCGGCGTCCTCGACGACCACGGCGACCGCGACGGCCGGCTGTCCCGAGCGGGGCGACTGGGCCCAGGAGATGAACCAGGCGTACGGCCGGCCCGAGTTGTCGATGCCGTGCTGCGCGGTGCCGGTCTTGCCGCCGACCGTCACCCCGTCGATCGCGGCGTTGGAGCCGGTGCCGTTCTCCACGACGTCGACCATCATCTCCCGCAGCTGCGTAGCCGTCCGAGAGCTCATCGCCCGGTGGTAGGTGTGCGAGCCGTTCTGGTGGACGGTCGAGCCGCTGTGCGTGGTCGTACGGTCCACCAGATACGGGTACTTGAGGTCGCCCCCGTTGGCCACGGCGGACGCCACCATCGCCATCTGGAGCGGTGTCGCCGTCGTGTCGAACTGCCCGATCGACGACAGCGCCAGCTGGTCCTTGGTCATCTCGGTGTCGAAGTTGCTCTTCGCGACCCCCGAGGGGATCTTCAGCCCGGTGTCGTTGAAGCCGAACTTCCGCACCGCGTCCACCATGCCGTCGAGCCCGACCCGCACCCCCAGGTCCGCCATCACGGTGTTGCAGGAGACCCGGATCGCCTCGGCGAGCGAGGCCTGCTCGCAGCCCCGCGCCTCATTGGGCAGCGTGGTCGACGTACCCGGCAGCACGTACGGGGACGGGGTGCCGGTGTCCGCGTCGGGATCGGTGACGACCTCCGCGTCGAGCGCCGCCGCCGCCGTCACGATCTTGAAGGTGGAGCCCGGCGGATAGGTCTGCCGGATCGCCCGGTTGAGCATCGGCTGGCTCTTCGACGCGTTCAGCCGCGCCCACGCGTCGGTGACGGACGAACCGGTGCCCGAGAGCTGCCCGGGATCGTACGAGGGGGTCGAGACCAGCGCCAGGATCTTCCCGGTGGACGGTTCGACGGCGGCGACCGCACCCCGCCGCCCGCCGAGCCCTTCGTAGGCGGCGCGCTGCATCGAGTCCTTGACGGTCGTGACGACGTTGCCGCCGGGCTGCCGGCCACGGGTGATCTCGTTCCACAGCGGGAGCGGGGCGAGCATGGAGTCGGTGCCGGAGAGAATGCCGTCCTCGGCGTTCTCGATCAGGGTCGTGCCGTACGTCTGCGAGGCGTAGCCCGTCACCGGCGCGTACAGCGGGCCTTCGCGGTACGTGCGCTCGTACGCGAGCTGCTCGCCGGTGTCCTTCGAACCGGTCACGGACCTGCCGCCGACCAGGATGTTGCCGCGCGGCTGGTCGTAACGGGCGATCGTCAGACGGCGGTTGGCGGGATTCTTGTCCAGGCTGTCGGCCTCGAAGACCTGGATGCGGGCGGCGTTCAGCAGCAGCGCCACGAGCAGCACCAGACAGAGCGCCGCGGCCCGGCGGATGTAGCGGATCACTGCTCGGCCTCCGTGATCGGCGCGATGATCCCGGTCTCCACCTGGCCGGGCTGCGGTCTGCGGGCCTGGTCGCTGACCCGGATCAGCAGCGCCACGATGATCCAGTTGGTGACGACGGACGAACCGCCCTGGGCGAGGAACGGCATCGCCATGCCGGTCAGCGGGATCAGCCCCATCACCCCGCCCGCGATCACGAACACCTGGAGCGCCAGGATCGAGGCGAGACCGATCGAGAGCAACCGCCCGAAGGGGTCGCGCAGGGCGAGGCCGGCCCGGTAGCCGCGGGCCACCAGCAGCGCGTACAGCAGGAAGATCGCGGTCAGCCCGGCCAGCCCGAGCTCCTCGCCCGCCGTCGCCAGGATGAAGTCCGACTTGGCGGCGAAACCGATGAGGATGGAGTGGCCGAGGCCGAGCCCCGCGCCGAGCATCCCGCCCGCGGCGAACGCGAACAGCGACTGGGCCAGCTGGCTGGGGCCCTGACCGGCGGCGATGGAGGCGAACGGGTCGAGCCAGTCCTGGACCCGGCTGTGCACATGCGGTTCGAAGGAGCCGACGACGAACGCGCCGACCGCGGCGAGCAGCAGGCCCACCGCGATCCATCCGGTCCGGCCGGTGGCCACGTACAGCATGATCACGAAGAGGCCGAAGAAGAGCAGCGAGGTGCCCAGATCGCGTTCCAGGACCAGCACGCCGACGCTGAGCAGCCAGATCGCCACGATCGGACCGAGCACCCGGCCGGTGGGCAGCTGGAGCTTCCAGATCCGGCGGCCGGTGTAGGCGAGCGCGTGGCGGTTCGCGGCGAGATACGCGGCGAAGAACACGGCGAGCAGGATCTTGGCGAACTCGCCCGGCTGGAAGGAGAATCCGCCGACCCGGATCCAGATCTTGGCGCCGTTCACCGCAGGGAAGAAGATCGGCACGATCATCAGGACCAGTGCGGTGGCGACCGAGAGATACGCGTACCGCTGGAGCACCCGGTGGTCACGCAGGAGGACGACCACCGCGATGAACAGCGCCACACCGAGCGTGGACCAGACCAGCTGGGCGGGAGCCGCCTGGTCCTTCGGGGTCTCCAGGTCGAGCCGGTAGATCAGCACCAGGCCGAGCCCGTTGAGCAGTACGGCGATGGGCAGCAGCAGCGGATCGGCGTACGGGGCGCGGAAGCGGACCGCGAGATGCGCGAGGAGGGCCAGCAGCCCCAGGCCCGCGCCGTAAGCGGCCACATCGGGCGGGACCGTGCCGTTCTTGGCCAGGCCGACAGCGGCGTAGCCGTAGACGGAGATGAGGACGGCCCCGATGAGGAGCAGTAGCTCGACTCCGCGCCGCTTGGGCAGACGTAGATCGGGCGGGGGTGCGTCCGCCGTCGTTGCGGTCATGCCAGGCAACGTAGCAAGAGCTGGTGTGTATTTCCCTTATGTCGTAGCAGGTATGTCCGACGGCATGGTGCCGAACGTCCACCCGGCGTCCGACGGCCCCTCACTCCCCGTGATGCGGACCGGACTTCGGGGCGCTCCGGGTTTCCGGCGCCCCGCCGTCCGGTGCCGGGTACTCGGGCAGCGTGACCCGGGCCACCGCCCCGCCGTCCGGGGCGTTGCGGAACACCAGGTCGGCGCCGATCACCGCGGCCTGCCCGGCGGCGATGGTGAGCCCGAGACCGTGCCCCTTGCCGCTGCCCTCGGTACGGAAGCGCTGCGGGCCGTCGTCCAGCAGATAGTCCGGGAACCCCGGGCCGTGGTCGCGTACGGTCACCACCGGGCCGTCGACCGTCAGCACCACCGGGGGCCGGCCGTGCCTGTGCGCATTGGTGATCAGATTGCCCAGCACCCGTTCCAGGCGCCGCAGGTCGGTCTCGACGCGTACGTGGGCGGCTCTCTCCGGTTCCCCGACCCGGATCGTGGTGCCGGTCCCGGACGCGCGCACCACCCGCTCGACGAGCGGCACCAGTTCGTACACATCGAGGTCGACCGCTTCCGTGCGGGCGTCGAGCCGGGAGATCTCCAGCAGATCCTCCGTCAGCGCCCGCATGGTCCGGACCCGGTCCCGCACCAGCTCGGACGGCCGCCCCGGGGGCAGCAGTTCGGCGGCGGCCGAGAGGCCGGTCAGCGGGGTGCGGAGCTCGTGCGCCACATCGGCGGTGAAACGCTGCTCCGTCTGGAGTTTGCGCTGGAGCGTGGACGCCATCGTGTCCAGCGCGCCGGCGACGATCGCGACCTCGTCCTGCGGGCGCGAGGGGTCCGCCGTACGCGGGTCGCGTACGCGGGCGTCGAGGTCACCGGCGCTGATCCGGCGGGCCACCCGGGCCGTCTGGTGCAGCCGCCGGGTGACCCGGGTGACCGCGAAGGCGCCGACCAGCAGGGTGGCGCCGATGGCCAGCAGGGAGGAGCCGACGATCGCCCCGTCGAGGCTGTCGATGGTGCGGGCGCTCTGGCTGTAGTCCACCTGTGTGGCCAGTGCGCGGCCGTCGGCCGGAGCCGCCGCCCACATGGCCGGGCGCCCGTCGTGCTCGCCGACGACCGTGCCGCGTTCACCGCTCGCGGCCAGGGCGCGCAGGGCGGCGGGCAGCCCCGGGGGATCGATCCCGGAACCCGGCGGCAGCGCCTCGCCCGTCTCGTACGCGGTGGTGACGTCCGCCAGCCGGGACAGGGCCTTCTCGCGGGCCTGGCCGACGGTCTGGCGGGTCACCTTGGTGTGGACCAGCACGCCCAGCAGCGCGGCGAGCGCACAGCACATCGCGGTGATGAAGACGGCCGACTTCCAGGTGAGCGTCGCGGCCCAGGAAGGCATCCGCGGCCTGCGCCGCCCCGTTCCGCGCCTGCCCGCGCCGGGCGGGCTCATCGGCGCTCCGCGGAGACCCCGGCGGACGGTGTCGCGGTGGGGCCGGTGGGCGCGGCGGTCGGCCGGGCGCTCGTCAGCTTCGGGCGCGGCGCCCGGGACGGCGGAATCCGCTGGATCTCGTCCTGGGTGGGCAGCATCGCGCGCTGCCGGGCATCCCAGGACCAGGCGGTGCGGTACTCGTATCCCGTGATCGCCGACGGCACCCGCACGATCAGGTCCCGGCCGGCCAGCTCGACGCTGATCACGGCGTCCGAGGTGGACAGGATCCGGGTCAGTCCGCCCGCCTCCGGCATGTAGACCCGCACGGAGAGCTGGTGGTCGGCCAGCCGGATGCCGAGTACCAGATCGTCCCTGCCGTCGCCCGTCAGATCGCGGTAGTACGGCCGGAGCACGGGACAGGAAGCCGGTTCGGTCCGGCAGGCGTTGATCTTCTTCACGGTGTCGGCGGGGAGATCGGCCGTGCCGCTGGACCGGTTGGGCCGGGCCGCCAGACCGGCCCGCACCACCGCCACCGGATCGAGCCGGTGCACATCGCCGTCCGGTACCTCGATCCCCGGGATGCGCGCGATCTCGCCCTCGCCGTAGTCGTACGGCGCGGCGGAGGAGGGCGGCAGCTCGGGCCAGAGCCGGGCGGGCCCGACAGCGGTCGGGGCCGGTCCGGCGCTCCGCAGCCCGCCGCCGTTCCCGCAGCCGGTCAGCAGCGCCACGCCGACGACGGCCCCGAGGGCCGCCGCCGCGCGGCACCGCACCCGGCGACGCGGACGCATGACTCCCTCCCTTCCGGAGGTCCAGGTCCCACGACCCTATTCGGAAGGAAGTCCGTTATGCCTATTTTGTGTGTATAAGAGTTTTCGTTTCGATGTCGACAAGGGCACCGATCAGCTCTGGTAGGGGTTCTGTCCCTGCGCGTTCGGCGCGTACCCCGCCTGCCCCTGCGGCTGTCCGTACGGGTTGCCCTGCTGCGAGGCCGCGTGCTGGGCCAGCAGCTGTTCGGCCTGCTCCTTCGGGATCTGCTGCTCCCCGCCGCAGAACGTGCACTGGGTCGCGAACTTCGTCGAGAACGGGAAGAGCGGCACGAAGAACAGCGTGAACTTGGTGACCCTCTTGCGCAGCGTGTGCGCGGCCGGATTGCCGCACCAGCCGCAGACCAGCGTCAGTATGGCCAGTTGGTACAGATAGCCTCGCGTACCGAAAATGATCATGTTGCGGGTCCTTTCCCCGTATTCCGCAGAAGCGCCTGTCGGCAGAGCGCCAGCAGCTTTTCGTCCTCGTACGCGTCGTGGCTGCCGAACACGCCGTCCATCGCGTTGTGACGGCGTACGGAGGTGAGTTCGGCGCGCAGCACGCGTGCCGCATCCGACCCTGCACCAGCGGCACCCATCCGCGCCAGGCCTTCCGCCACCCGGATGCGCACGTGATGATTCTTCTCCCAGTCCGCCAGGAGCACCGGCACGGACTCGTCGGCCCGCCCGGACACGTCCCACAGCGCGACCGCCGCGTCCACCCGCAGCCACTGCTCCTCGTGTCCCAGCAGCGCCCGCAGCCGGGGCGCGACCACCGCGGCCCGCGCCCCGAGCCCGCCCAGCGCGTTCACCGCGGACCGGACCTCATGGACGCGCTCCGCCCCCAGACCCTCGATCAGCACCGGCAGCACCGCGCCGGCATCCCCCTCGACCGCCCACAGGGCCTTCGCCACCTCGGTCACCGAGGTGGCCCCGGGACTCCGCAGCAGCGCCCGCAGCTCCGGCACGGCGCCGCGCGCCGCGGGCCCGAACGAACCGAGCGCCCGCAACGCCGCGGTACGCAGCCACTCGCCCCGGTGCTCCGGTGCGCCGCGCAGCACCCGCAGCACCTCCGGCAGCGCCTCGTCGGCCCGCAGCACGGCCAGGCCGGTGAGCAGCGGGCCCGCCCGGTCGTGCGCCCGCTCGTCGAGCGGGACCTCGCCCAGCCTGCGGCGCAGCACCTCGGCCAGCGGGGCCGCCGCCGCCCCCAGATAGCCGATGGCGAACCCCACGTCGTGCGGCACCTCGGGCCGCTCCAGCGCGGCGGCCAGCGCGGGCACGGCACGGGCGTCGCCCAGCCGGGCCAGCGCCTTCACGGCACTGCCCAGCGCCGGCGGCCCGCTCGGCCAGTCCTGCACCCAGGCCCCGGGATCCGCCGCCACCCGCGCCGCCAGCGCGTCGGCGGCGGGTGCGGCGAGCCCGAAGAGCTCCTCCAGCACGTGCGAGGCCGCCTCGGCCAGCCGTGGATCAGGGGTGGCGAGCTGCTCACCGACCAGCCGGACGAGCTCCTCGTACGAGCCCCGCCAGGCCCGGATCAGCCCGCTGCTCATCCGGAGCGCGTCGATCCGCTGCCGGCGGTCCGGGCTGCGCAGCTGATCCGTCAGCAGTGCCGTCCGCTCGGCGACCCGGTCGTCGAGCCCGACGTGCAGGGTGCGCAGCAGATCCGCCGTCCAGGGGGCGGTGGGCACCGGGGCCTCCTCCTCGGAGAGTGCCCGCAACTGGCCCACCAGGGTCACCGGCGCGACCCGCTCCTCGGCGGGCGGCTCCCCGGCCGCGTCCGGGTACGCGTCGACGGCCGCGACCGCCTCGGCCGTACCCGCCGCACCGGCCTGGGCGTCGACCGCGGGGGCCGGCCCCGACCTGCGCGCGGGCACCGAACGCAGCTGCCGCAGCAGCCCCGTCACCACCCGCACCACATCGCCGGGCAGCGCGTCCGGTGCGCACCGCGCCAGCTGGGCCAGGGCGGCCAGCCGCAGCCCCGGCGGGAAGCCTTCGCCGGCCAGCCGGCTCAGCCACGCGGCCGCCTGCCCGGCCAGCATCCGGTGGCGCAGGGCGACCCGCCCCGCGGCCTCGACCAGGGCGAGCCGCACCTCCTCGTCCGGCTCGATCGGCAGGCGTTCCCGCAGCAGCGCGAGAACCCGCTCCGGATGGCTGTGGAGCGCGGCGAGCGCCAGGGGCGCGCAGAGCCGTACCCCCGGGTCCTCGTCGGCCATCAGCTCGAAGAACACCCCGGCGCCCGCGGTGACGGCGGTCGCCGCCATCGCGTAATTGGCCGCGCCCTCGATCTCGTCCTCGTCGATCTCGTCCTCGTCGTCCTCACCCAGATCGATACCACCGATGCTGGTGAGCAGTTCGACGATGCTGCCCCGGTCCTGGATCCCCGGATCCACGACCAGCTCGAAGAGAAAGGGAATGCTGGCCAGTGTGCAGGCGTACACGTCACCCTGGTGGTGAACCGCCCCGTACATCCCGTCCAGCGCCGCCTCGCGCTCCGCCGTATCGGCGGACGCGAGACCCCGCAGCATCGCAGGCACATCACCGGCCGACCCGTAGGCGTGCTCCATCGAGGCCCAGTCGACCTCATCGATCCCTGCGAACACCCCATCGCCTCCCCACGTATTTCAACGAAGCAGTGTCTGCGAGGAGTGTGCACCACAGGTCGGACGATCCGCCCTCCACATGCGGTCTTTTCCTGGCGAGCATGACAAAGGACCTTGTCATACGCTATCGGTGGACCGATGCGAAACGGTCATCTCCGGTGACAGAGCGACAGAAAGGATCCCGGGCAGCCCTGTAGCCGGCCTACCGCGCGTCCGGCAGGCGTCCGGCCTCGTCCGGATCGGCCAGTGGCCCGAGCAGATCCCCGTACCGCTCCAGTCGCGCGCCCATCCCGTCGGCCAGGAAGACCAGCGCCCCGGGGGTCCGGCACTCCTCGATCTCCTCCCAGGTGACCGGCGCGGAGACGGTCGGCTCGGGCCGGGCGCGGAGCGTGTAGGGGGTGGCGGTGGTCTTCGCCGCCGCGTTCTGGCTGAAGTCGACGAACACCTTCCCCGGCCGCAGTGCCCGCTTCATCCGGTGCACGACCAGGTCCGGGAGTTCCCGTCCCGCCTGGACGGCCAGCCCCTTCGCGTAGGCCGACACCCGATCGGCGGGGGTCGGCTCCAGCGGCACGAGCAGATGCAGCCCCTTCGACCCGGACGTCTTCCCGTACGCGCGGAGCCCGTCCGCCGCCAGCCGCTCGCGCAGCCACAGCGCCACCGCACAGCACTCCACGACGGTCGCGGGCGCGCCCGGGTCCAGGTCGAACACCATCCGGTCGGCGATCCCGGGCGCGTCGGCCCGCCACTGCGGGGTGTGGAACTCCACCACCAGATTGGCCGCCCACATCAGCGAGGCCAGATCCCGCACGACCACCTGTCTGGCCTTCTTGTCCTCGTGGTGCGGCACGGGGGTGGTCCGTACCCAGGACGGCGTACCCGGTGGCGGATTCTTGGTGAAGAAACGCTGCCCGTCCGGCCCGTCCGGATAGCGCAGAAAGGACACGGGCCGGTTGTCCAGATGGGTCAGCAGGGGCCCCGCGGCAGTGGCCGCGTAGTAGTGCAGCACCTCGCCCTTGGTGGTTCCGGTGGCCGGATACAGCACCTTGTCGAGATTGCTGAGCGCCAGCCGCCGCCCCTCCACCTCCGTGATCGGCGTCATACGATAAGAATCACACGATTCACGGACCTACAGGTATCTGTACGGACACAAGGGGTGAACGGTGAGGTCCATATGGAACGGCGCCATCTCCTTCGGGCTGGTCAGCATCCCCATCAAGCTGGTCAACGCCACCGAGAACCACTCGATCTCCTTCCGCCAGATCCATCTCGCCGACGGCGGCCGGATCCGCTACCGGAAGGTCTGCGAGATCGACGAGCAGGAGGTCACCGCCGCCGAGATCGGAAAGGCGTACGAGGAGGCCGACGGCTCGATGATCCCGATCACCGACGAGGACCTCGGCGCGCTCCCCCTGCCCACGGCCAGGACGATCGAGATCGTGGCCTTCGTGCCGGCCGCCTCGATCGACCCGCTCCAGATGGACGCGGCGTACTACCTCTCCGCCAACGGGGTCCCGGCGGCCAAGCCGTACACCCTGCTGCGTGAGGCGCTGAAGCGGAGCCGGAAGGTCGCCGTGGCGAAGTACGCGCTGCGCGGTCGCGAACGGCTCGGCATGCTGCGGGTGGTCGACGATGTGATCGCCATGCACGGTCTGCTCTGGCCGGACGAGATCCGCAGCCCCGAGGGCGTCGCCCCGGAGACCCAGGTCACGGTCCGCGACACCGAACTCGACCTGGCCGACGCGCTGATGGACACCCTCGGCGAGGTCGACATGGACTCGCTCCACGACGACTACCGCGAAGCGGTCGAGGAACTCATCGCCGCGAAGGCGGAGGGCCGGACCCTGGAGCCGGCGGAGGCGGACGACTCCGGTGGCAAGGTCATCGACCTGATCGCGGCCCTGGAGAGCAGCGTCCGGGCGGCGAAGGAGGCCCGGGGCGAGGAGGCGGGTACCGGGGAGGAGCCGGCGGACAGCCCCGGGGCCAAGGTCACCTCCCTCGCCGGCCGCAAGAAGTCCGGCGGAACGGGGGCGAAGAAGAAGGCCGCGGCGGCCGGCAGGAAGACGGCCGCGAAGAAGTCCGCGCCGAGCAGGGCACCCGCCAAGAAGACCGCCGCACGTTCGACGAAGAAGTCGGCCGCCGAGGCGGGCGCCACGACGTCGGCGAAGAAGACCACCGCGAAGTCGGACCCGAAGCAGGCGACGAAGAAGGCGGCCCCCCGCAAGCGCGCCTCGGCCTGAGAGCCTGTCGGGTGACCTTCGATCGGAGAGCGGACGCGGCATGGTGCGTGCGATTCCAAGGCGCCGGGATGGCCTCGGATGGGGCCTCCCCTGCTCGAACGAAGTTGAGAGTTCGGGGAAGGAGCTACTAGGGCATTTCGGCAACGCCGGAAGCGTGCGTGCCAGGGCGTGGCCGCCCGATCAGAGGTCACCCGACAGGCTCTGAGGCGGGACACCTCCTCGGCGGGCGCGCACACGGCCGACGGCCGCCCCGGAGGCCAGGCCCCGGGACGGCCGTCGACACCGGACCGGTGGCTCAGTGCCTGCGGAACGGGAAGCGGTACGAGTCCACATAACCGGCCGCCGGAGTCCCGACACCCGTCACGTCGTCGTACCCCTTGACCGCCTTCAGCGAGGCGTCCTTGCCGAGGCCGCGCAGCGACGTCAGCAGGCCGTCCGCCCCGTCCACGCCGTTGGCGTAGTCGACCCGGACCACCGCGAGATCACGGTTCGGGCCCAGCGGGTGGTCGGTGACGTCGTGGTACGCCTTCGAGCCGTACCGGGCGTAGATCGACGGGTTGGCGAAGCCGATCGGCAGACCGTGCCTGGCCTGCTGGGCGAGCGCCTGGACACCGGCGATGACCGGCGCGGCCAGGGACGTACCGCCGATGCGGTACTCGTCGTAGCCGAGCGAGCCGTCGGGCAGCGTCTGGGTCTGGCCGACCAGGAAGCCGGTGTTCGGGTCGGCGACGGCCGCGATGTCCGGGGCCGTGCGCATCCGCTGCTTCCCGTTCGCCCGCGCGAGCGAGTCGGGCACGACACCGCGCTGGTAGAACGGCTGCTTCACGGACGAGCTGGTGCCGCCGCCCGCGCCCGAGGTGTACGCGCCCGGGAAGCCGTCCCAGCTCTTCCCGTCCTCGGAGAGGCTCGACTTGAGCGTGCCCCAGCCGGTCTCCCACTGGTACTTGTCGTGCTTGCCGACCGCCAGCGCGGTGCCGCCGACGGAGGTCACCCAGGCGGAGTTGGACGGTACGTCGATCTGCTTCGTGCCCGTCGACGCGACGTTGTCGCCGTCGTCGCCGGAGGAGAAGTAGAAGCCGATGCCCTCGATCGCGCCCATCTTGAAGACCTGGTCGTACGCGGCCGCGACGTCCGGCGTCTCATTGGCCTCGACGTCGCCCCAGGAGTTGGAGACGATGTCGGCGAGCCGGTGGTCGACGACCTTGTTCAGCGAGTCCAGCAGATCGGCGTCGTAGCAGGAGGCGCCGCCCACGTACACGATGTCGGCGGCGGGCGCGACCGCGTGCACGGCCTCCACGTCGAGGGTCTCCTCGCCGTACCAGCCGGAGGCCCCGCACTCCTCGGTCTTCGTGTAGTCGTCCGGCAGCACCTGGCTGAACTGCCCGCGGCGGTAGGGCGCGTCGCCGTTGCGCTTGGCGTACTCGGCGGCGTCCTTCGCGATGGTCGGCGAGGCGTACGCGTCGGTGATCGCGACGGTGACGCCCTTCCCGGTCCAGCGTCCCGCACCGTAGGCGGCGCGCAGCTGCTTGCCGGTGTACCCCTTGACGGCGTACGTCGCCTTCGCCCCGTAGGCGCTCGGCAGCGTCGACGCGGTCTTCGAGCCGTAGTACGAGGAGAAGGGGCCGGAGTTGCGGAACACCGCGTCCGGCGGCGGCAGCGCCTCGTCGTGGCTCGACTTGTGCGGCGCGTTGTCCAGGCCGGAGACGGCGAGGACGGCGTCGCTCAGCGCGGCGGGCACGGAGGCGGTGGAGGCCGGGGCGCGGTAGGTCCGGCTGCCCTTGCGGTAGTTGCGCAGCTGGGTGCCGAACGTCTTCTCGGCGGCGGCGACGTCACCGGTGGCCGAGACGTAGTGCCGGTTGGCGCCGGTGACGGTCAGTCCGTTCGACTTCAGCCACGTGCCGACCTGGTCGATCTGCTGCTGGGTCGCCCCGAACCGGGCCTGCGCCTGCTCGGCGCTCAGGTACTTCCCGTACGACGCGGACTGCGGGTCGGACACGGCGGCGGCGTAGGCGGCCAGCCCCTTCGCGTCCCGTCCGGCCAGATGGACCCGGACGCTGACCCTGCCGCTGTCGGACGTGGCCCCCCGGTCCGCCCCGGCGGTCGCCCAGGCGGGCTTGGTGCCCTGCAGCGCGTCCCGCCCGCTCGACGCGGAGTCCGCGCTGGCGTTCGGTATCCCGAGGGCGAGCGCACCGGCCAGCAGTGGCAGTGTCGCTGCCATGCTCAGCGCGGCGCGACTTCTCGCGCGGCTGGTTCTCATATAACCCCCTGCGATGTGGGTCTACGCGTGTGGATTACATGTGCCGGATGGTGTGCACATGTAATGCGCCACTCTGGCGAGGAACGCCTCATCTAAGGGGCATGTACTGACCAAGAATCGACCAAGTGCGCCACCATCCAGGGAAGTTCGCTGGGAATCTGCGGAATTGTGCCCTTGTCGAACCCTCAGGTGTTCGAGGCCGAGTCCGCCGGGCCGACGCCGAACGAGGGCGAACTGGTCACATACGTACAGCCGGTGTACCGATACCCGGGCTGGATCTTCGACCCGTCCGCGTAACTGCTGACAACCGTGCGGGACGAGTCGCCCCGGTGCTTGTACAGGAAGTGGTACTCACCCGCGGGCAGCCAGAGCGTGACCTGCGGATAGCTCTTCCCCTTGGCCTTGCAGGCCGACAGGGAGGCGGTCAGTCCGGAGTGCGTCTCGCAGCTGCCGCACCCCTTGATGCCGGTCTTCCCGGTGACCGGGCCGGTGTACAGGATCTCGACCCCGTCCGGGGCGTCGTTGCTGATGACCAGCTGCATCCGGGCCCCGCCGGGCCGACCCGAGGGCGGCAGGTGCTTGCCGGCCGCCGCCCGGGTGTCGGCGATCTCGGCGGCGATGGCGATGT
Source organism: Streptomyces sp. NBC_00984 (assembly GCF_045162475.1). NCBI lineage: Bacteria > Bacillati > Actinomycetota > Actinomycetes > Kitasatosporales > Streptomycetaceae > Streptomyces > Streptomyces sp. NBC_00984. The sequence goes on along the minus strand of NZ_CP108734.1, from coordinate 2,980,185 downwards.
CCCGGGCCCGCGCCCCGCGCTTGTCCTTCTTGTACGAGGCGGCGAACTCCGTCAGCGTCAGCTTTGCCTCGTTGAACCGCTTGGCCTCGAACTGGGCGACCCCGCAGGCGTATTCGCCGTTCCGGATGCCGCCGTCGGCCTTCGGCGCCAGCGCCGAGACGGACTTGTCCGGCATCGAGAGGGCGGTCGTACGGAGCCGGCGCAGCGTGTCCCTGGCGGAGCAGGGGTCGCTCCCGTGCACAGCCCGGTTCTGCTCCGAGATCTTCCTGGAGACGGCGGGCGCCACCTGCTTGGCCTGCGCCGATTCGGGGAACGTGCGCAGCAGTTCGCCCAGTTCGCCGCTCTCCCTGACACTGGTCGGCACGGCGCCCAGCTTCGACACCCCGCACTCGTACAGCGAGGTGGCGAGCGGCCTGTCGGTGTAGCCGGCGAGATCGCCCAGCAGCTTCGGGTCGATCGACCGGGGCACGGTCCGCAGGTAGGTCAGCGGCTCGATGGCCTCGCAGTGCTTCTTCTGCCGGTACGGCGCCGAGACCGCCTTGTAGTACGCGTCGAGCCGCTGCGGCACGAGCTTCCCGGCCCGCGACCCGGCATGCTTCTCGCCGAGCCCCCGGTAGATGTCGAGCGCCGCCCGGTAGTCGCCCCGCGCGGCGGCGAAGGACTTGCCGGAAGCGGCCTCGACACTCCGGTCGCCCCGGTCCAGCCGGTCGAGCAGCAGCTGCTCCACGGCCTCGTCCTGCGCGGAGCCGTAGGCCAGCACACCCCCGGCAGGCACCGCCAGCAGCACCAGACCGGCCCCCGCCGCCACCACCGGCCGCCACGACCCGCCGACCGCCCGACGCAGCGCGAGCCGCGCCCCGTCCACGGCCGCCAGGACCAGTGCGACGAGATACGCGACGACCACCCCACCGGCGGCCCCGTCGGGATCGGCCGGCAGCACGGCCCACAACAGCGCACCGGTCGCGACCCAGCACAACGCCACCCGGACCCAGCACCGCATCAGCGCATAGCCGAGCCCGAACCCGCTCAGGTTGAGCAGCGCCACGGCCAGGGACCGCAGCCCGCCCCCGGGCGGCGGCGGCCCGACCACGGGCGGCTGCGCCGGAGGCGGGGGAGGAGGTGAGGCGAATCCGGGCGGCGGTGAAGCGGAACCGGGCGGCGGTGAAGCGGAACCGGCCCCGCCGTCAAATCTCTGATCGTCCCAACTCACGTCGGCCCCCCAACGTTTGAGCAATCCGGGCCTCGAATCGAACCCGGCCGGATCACCATCCACGACGCCCCCGAACGGTGTCAATCCGGACGTGCTTCCTGCAGGACGAGCGCCAGTGGTGCCCACCGCCCACATATGTCGTGGCCTGTTGCTACTGCAATTGTGACGGACCGTCGGGCGGCAAACTCGAGGCGCATGACTGGGCTCGAGCGTGGACGAGCATCACGCCGCCGTGGCCACTATCAGGTTGCTTGGCCCAGCAGCGGTCTGGAACCCGGCCCTGAAGAGTCGAGCCGAAGAAGCGGTCGATGACCTGCGATTTCAGCCACGTTGCTGCAGGACTCCGAAAGTGAACCTGCTGGGTTCGCGAAGTGCTTCCGTCGCGCCGCTGAGGTCGGCGAGGCGGGCGGCAATCGTCGCCTCGGCCAGCCGCGGAGGGGGCGCCGCTGCAGACCCTGACCGAAGAGGCTGACGCCCTGCAGCAACAGGTCGACGAAGCGGAGAAGGAACTGCGGCGTATCTCCGACTCCGTGAAAGCGAACTGCCGGGTGCTCGGAGCCAACGTCTCGAAAGCCGTCCAGTCCCGCCCCCTGCTTGAGCGCATCGATGTCGTGGTGATCGACGAGGCAGGCATGATCAATTTGCCGATGGCCTGGTACGTGGCCGGTCTGGCCGGCAAACGTGTCGTGGTGGCAGGCGACTTCCGGCAGCTGCCGGCCGTGAACAAGGCTGCCGACGACCGGGGCGCGAGTGACGAGGACAAGACGCACGCGCGCCGGTGGTCGGCCACGGACGCCTTTCGCGCGGCCGGCCTGGTCACAGCTGCTGGGACCGTGCGTCAGGACCCGAGGCTCGTGGCTCTCAGCACCCAGTACCGCATGCGTGAACCGATCTGCGATCTCGTCAACGCCGTGGCCTACCCGGACGCGCCCTTGCGCACCGGCCGGGACAACGAGAGCCGTATCCCCTTCAGTCCGCTCGTCAACGCCCCCGTCATCCTGATCGACACGTCGGGGCACTGCGTTCCCGGCCCCAACCACAGGACGAACCCCGTCCATCAGGCTGCGGTGCACGAACTCGTGCGTGGGCTCCAGTACGACGAAGTGCTGCCGCCGAGGAAGTGGGAGAACGTTCTGCCGGGCGAGCGCGCGACCGACCGCCTGGCGGTGATCGCGCCGTACCGGGACCAGGTCAATGGCCTCAAACGCACCCTGGTCGAGCGGCTCGGCGCCGACTACGAAGGCCTGGTGGACACCGTGCACCGGTTCCAGGGCAGCCAACGACCAGTCGTGATCCTCGATACCGTGGCCGGAGCCGGTGACTATCCAGGCCGTTTCTACCTGGGAACCGGCCTGGACTCCGAGACGTGCCGTTTGCTGAACGTCGCCCTGAGCCGGGCCCAGGATCACCTCGTGGTCATTGCGGACGTGGCGTTCCTCCGCAAGAAGCTGCCGCCGCGCAGCGAGGCACGGACGATGCTCGACCACCTGGAGACGAGCGCCCAGTCCATCTCGGTCGACCAGCTCATCCCCGTCAGAAGTGCGGCAGAGCTCGCGGCACTGCCGGACGAGGAACTGACCCGGCCTGCCTTCTTCCCCGCTGATCAGGTCGATCGTGCGGTGCGCTGGGACATCGAACGCGCCAGGAAGAGCATCGACATCTACACGTTCCTGCTGTCGGTGCCCCGAGTGAAGAAATGGCTGCCACTCCTGGCGGAGAAGACGGCTGCCGGTGTCAGTGTCGTGATCCACACCCGTTCTCCCGAGGAGCAACGGGAGGAGTCCGTGGTGGCACGGCACAGCGCGCTGGTGGATCAGCTCAAGTCGGCGGGCTGCACGGTCGAGTACCGCGAGCGCATGCACGAGAAGGTGTTCATCGTGGACGACACCGTTCTTTGGCACGGCTCGCTGAACCTGCTGGGAAACCTGGGACCCACCGACCTCATGATGAGGCTGGAGGATCCGGAATCGTGTGCGCAGGCGCGACGCGTCATGGACCAGGCACGCAGAGAGAACCCTGTGTACCGGGGTACGAGTGGCACACGCCCGAACCAGGGGCCGGGCGGTACGAAAAAGAGGAACCCGGACGCGTCCGAGGGCGTCGCGGTGGGTGCGATTGTCTGGGGGCGGCTTTACCTGAACGTTTCCTACCAGGAAAAGGACGAAGCCAAGCGACTGGTGAATGCCAGGTTCGACGGTGACAACAAGCTCTGGTACACAGATGCGGAAAAGGTGATCCCGGAGCAGAGGCAAGGCTGGCTACGCCCCAAACGCTGAGACTTGCTGCTCGCCGCGGTCGTATCAGCCACCCTGACGGTTCTGCTTACGCCAGGCCTTGGGAGACTTCGCACTTGCTGTACCCAGTACGTCGGCTGGATCGACGTACAGGACGCGGGGGTTGTCGTTGTGCGGGCCGTCGCCGACAGACCCGCCCAGGAGCACGAACGTACCCGCACCGCACGGCGTACCACCGTTGAATCAGGTGTCCTGACGGGCGCCTGTCTCCTGCCAGATGATCCATGCCTTGTCACCCGAGGAGGCCCGCTGATAGACCGAGTGAATGAGTGCTACGCGCACGCCTCGGTGTGCCTGCTGGGCAGCCGCAGTCCGAAGAGCAGACCGCTGCTGAGCTGCGGCGGCTCGACGGCTGCTGCCGAACGATCCCAAGAACGTCACCATGCGGCCGATCGTAAGGGAATTGCTGTAGGCGCACCTCGATCCATAGCGGCATCGACAACAGCGGTATGTATGCCGATTGATCACCACCCGCACCGCTCCGCGCCTATGCTCGCCGGATGGAGCAGAGTGAAGTGGTGAAGCGGGTGGTGGGCATCCTGACGGAGGCGGGCGAGATCCGTCGGCTGCTCGAAGAGAATGTCGACCGCGAGGACCTGGAGACCGATCCGAGCGTGGTGACCGTTCTCCTCAACGAGACGATGCCCCGGATCTCCGTCCCCGAGGACGCCTCGATCGAAGAGGTCGCGACACTGGTCGGCCGGGAGGTCGGCGGCGCGGTGGAGCAGCTCGTCGGCGCGTTCACCCTGGCCTTCGCGATGCTGGCCCAGGTGCACGACTCCGGGCAGACGGACGTGTCCTCCGCCGATGTGCTCCAGGACCTGGCGCTGCGTGCCGAACAGATCGGCTCCTCCGGCCCGGACGACACGGGACCGGAGGAAGCGGGCGCGTAGGCCGCGGGGGACCGCCCGGCGACACTGGTCCTCGGAACACCGGCCTACGACTCACCGGTCACGATGATCTTCACGCCGGCGGGCCCGGCTCCGGTCGTATCCGGCTGCGGGGGCCGTGCGGCGGGGTGGGTGGGAGAAGCGACGAGATGCAGGAGGCGGCGTCCCCTCCACCATCACATGCCCCCGCAGGCTACGGAGCCTTGCTCGCCGGAGGGGGTGTCACGGACGGTTCGATGGTCGACCGGACGTAGATCCGCGTGGTGCCGGGCTCGAACTCGTGGGTGAAGAGGTCGACGCAGCGCTGGAGATACTTGCCTTCCGGGGTCGTGAGTTCATCGGGACACAGGCTGATCCTCCGCAGCCCTTCGACGAACGTCTCCGGCTCGGGCAGCCCGAGGTGGCCGAAGGCAGCCGCAGGACGGTAGTCCTTCTCCTCGGGATGGAAGTTCCCGATCATCTTGGTGTCGTTCCGGATGAGCCGGCCGGTGTACGTCTCCGCTTCGTCGCCGGGGAGGACGAAGGACAGCAGGCCGATGTCGTAGCGCTGCCCGACTTTGTAACCCGCACGACGGTCCGATGCCGTCTCCGGAATGCGGATGCCCATCTGGCCGCTCATCCAGGCAGGCGTGGCTCCGTCCTCCCAGCAGCAGGTCATCTCCTGGTCCGACAGGTCCGACGACACGTCGTCGGCGACGCAGGAGACCACGCCGATCGTGGTGGCGACGCAGGCGAGGAGCACCAGAACGACGACTGCGACCGGCACACGACGGCGGCGCACGGGCTGCTCGCCGGCAGTGATCTTGCTGGAGCTTTCCATCGGTGGCCCTCTACCGCCCTTCCTGCTGCTCGCGGCTTGGATCCGTGCGGTCGCCCTCACGCCCCGGCTCGTCCGGCTGCGGCAGAGGATCGTGGTTCGGGGCGGATGCGCCCAGATCGTAGTGCTTGACGGAACTGCTGCCCGCCATGTCGAATTCCTGGGCGATGCCCGTGGTGTGGAGGCGGGCCATCTGACCGTCCGGAATGCTCATGTCGCTGCCCCCGGGAAGGCCGATGGTCACCCCTTTGTCCTGGTCCCAGTTGTAGCGGTCCCACGCGTTGGCCTGATAGTCGAGACCGACCTTGGGCTGACCGCTGGCATCCGGCACGACGGTGACCACTCCGGTCACATTCGACCTGGTGGAACCGACCGCGTAGAACCAGTTCTCGTCGACGTCCTTGGTGAAGCTGAAGTCCCGGTTACCGGTTTCCACCGGTATCGAGACCGGCTGTCCGCCGTTCCTCTTGAACTCCGCGAGTGCCTGATCGCGCCATACGTCCTGGTGTTCCCTGATGCCGTCCTCGATGTGCGTACGGAAGCCGGGTACGTCCGACATCATCTTGTCGATGGGCAGCTCCATGTCCGTCCCGCTGTTCCCCAGGTAGTGCGCCATGTGCCGAGCAGCGTCGTTGTCGCCGGACCAGTCGGCCGCCTCGGCGATCAGATTCATCTTCTCCCGAGTCCTGCGCTCCTCCGCTCCCGGTTCCTCGACGCCGTGGGGCCCGGAACCCCGGTCGGGCGCGGCTTGTCTGATGGACGGAGCGAGCAGTCCAGCCGCGAGAAGGTCGTCCTTGTGCCCGGTCCACAACTCCGCACGGGCCTGTGGGCTCAGCGACGACCAGAGCCGCCGCAGCTCGGCCCGCTGCGCCGTGTTCGCGTCGTCACCGAGCGAGGCCAGCTTCGTGGCACGGGGCAGCTGGTCCTCGTCCAGCGAGGTGTACGTCGCGTGCCCCGCGTTGTGCGGGTCGCCGCCATGGCTTCTCTTCAGGGCGCGGGTGATGGCCGCATCGATCTCTGCTGCGTGGGACACAAGCCCCGTGAGCGTGTCGGCATACCACTGCATCAGGTCCTTGGTCCGCTGGGAAGTCCCGTCCACGCCACAGAAGGCCTCCGTGACCTTCACGGTGCCGCTGGGGCCGTCCGCCACCAGCAGCCCTGGGTCCGGGCCTGCCTGCCGGGTGGGGTCACCCTTGCGGGCTTCCGCGGAGAGTTCCCTGGCCCGCTTCTGGACGTGCGTCAGTTCACCATGGGCATCCTGGAGGACAGCCACGATGCTCTGAGCCTCCAGGTGGAGATCCGCGACCTCCTTGGCCGTCTTGCGGACGAAGTCCTTGGTGACAGCGGCGTTCAGGCCGGCCCAGTCGGCCCCGTCGGACAGCTGCAGGAGACCGCTGTAGACCTCGGTCCTCAGCTTCTCCAGCCCGACCGCCGTCGCCGCCCAGTCATCGGCCGCCGCACCCAGCTTGCCCAGGTCCACTTCGATGAGATCCGTGTACGAGAACGCCCCCATGTTTCCTCCGCCCCCGCTCACTTCACATACTTCAGTAGCTCCGACACCGGTACGGGGGAGCCGTCTCTTCGTGAGAGAGACGCGGCGATCTCCACCTCGTCGTTGGCGTGCAACTTCTTCGAGAAGTCCAGGTGGTTGGAGATGTGCGCGCACATCTGCAGGACTGTCTTCACCTGCGAACTCCAGACCTCCAGGGTGGTGTACAACTCACCGCCCGCGCTGAAGTTCCGGCCCTGCAACTCTGCTGCGGCCCGGGCAGTCGTCCCCGCGCCGTCCTTGTCGGCCCCGGCACCTGCGAGGTCGGCCCGCTTCCGCAGCTCGCCGTGGATCCGAAAGGCTTCATTGCCGACCCTACCGAGATCGTCCTGGCGAACCACCAGGTCGGCATTGCCCCCGGACGCTGCGCCGTCAGCCTGGGGCCCAGCCGTGTTGAGCCTCATCTGCGCGGAACGCCGATCCTGTGCATCCGCCTTGAGTTGGGCCCACTCGTCGTCGAACGTCATGAGTCCCCCGGCCCTGTCCGATGTCAACGCATCACCCTAGCAACGAGGTTGCGACGTGATCACCTGGGCATCACCGGCGTTTCGTACGAGCAGGTGCTGCTACGAGTACTTCCGGAGTGTCCGGGACCCCCCGCGCGTGACGGCCCGAGGTCAGACCAGCTCATTGGCAATCGCGTGCCAGGCGCCGTGGCCGAAGGCGATGACAGGGGGCGTGCTGCGGTGTGCACTGTTCACTCGCATGGACGCCACGCGGGAACGGCAGTACCTGGATAACCGCATGGGGATGCTCAGGACCGGCCAACAGGTGTTCCAACTGCGCGTTCATGACGTGCGGGCCGCCGACCCCGCTGAAGAATTACGGCCTCCGACACCGCGGCCCACAGCTGCAACGGGTTGTCGGAGGGGGGCAGGCGTTCCTGCCGAGACCCGGAGAGGCGGACGTCGCGGCGGTGACTGTTCGGCCGGGCCGGAGCCTCCGGGGCCGGGGTGCGTGGCGAACGGTCCGCAGCGTGCGGAGTGAGCGGTATGCCCACTGGAGAAATCCCTGCGGGCGGGTTTCGTCGGCGCGGGTCCGGCATTGCTCCGACCGTCGGCACACACGGCTGAGGCATTATTCAGGAAGGGTGCGAACCAAGCGGACTGCTGTTGTTCCCAAACGGACTGCTGCGTGAGGTACTGTGGCGTGGTGGCTGACTGGGAGGCGTGCCTTCTCGTCTGCTTTGTGATCACTCAGTGATGTTTGGATCAACGGGAGAGCAGATGAACGAGCGAAAAGTCATGGCGGCGTTCGCCATGGCGATGGGGATGATCTGCGCGCTGATGGCCGCGTTCTGGCGGTTGGCACGCACCAGCAGCGTGGATCAGGCTCTGGTGGCCGGCGGGACCGTGTTCGTCGCCGTGGTCACGCTGGCCTTCATCGTGTTGGCCTACTTGGGATCCGACTGAGCGCCGACAGGCATGATGGGGCGAACCGGGGTGCACGCTTCCGGCGGGATGGTACGAGGGACGGCAGGAGTCCAAGGTGGAAAGAGCGTCGAAGGCGCAGCTGGGGCGCGCGCTGGACGCCGTGCGCGGGGCACTGGCACCACAGGACGCCCTTCACTTCGTCATGCTGTTGGTCCTTCTGCGCCACGAGGCCGAGCGTGATGCCGAGGGGCACGCGGGCCGATCACGGGCCGGGCACGCCTGGGGTGCCGTCCTGGGCAGGGACCTGTGGATGCGTGACGGGTACGAAGTCGCATCGGACGTCCGGGACGGCCTGGGGGAGTGGGAGTCGCGGCATGGCCGGCTCCGGGATCTCTCGCCGGACCTTCGGGATGTCCGTGGCAGGGAGCTGGAGCCCCTGGTTCGCTGCGTGGCCGAGGCGCGGGAGCCGGCGTCGCTGTTCGAGGACTGCCTGGAGGGCGTACAGCGAGAGGCGAAGGGGGGCGACTACTACACCCCGGCGGACATCGCGGGTCTTCTCCCTGGGCTGATGGAGCCTCGGCCGGGTGAGCATGTCTACGACCCCGTGTGCGGATCCGGCGGTCTCCTTCTGAAGGCCCACGAGTACGTGCGAGCACATGGCGGGCAGGCAGGCGAGCCGGCGGTGTACGGGCAGGATTCCAACAGGACCGCCGTGGAGACCGCCGCCATCAACCTCACCGTGCACGGCGTCGACGGATCCCTGCAAGGGCCTGCGTCCAGCCTGACCGACGACCGGTTCGAGAATCAGACCTTCGACGTGATCGTCGCCAACCCGCCCTTCAACCAGGCCGGCTGGTCCCAGGGCGGTCGAGGATTCCACCGTGGCTGGCGTTACGGGATCCCGCCGGAGGGAAACGGGAACTTCGCCTGGGCCCAGCATGTAGTGAGCAAGATGGCCCCCACGGAGTCCGGGCGCGGAGTGCTTCTTCTGCCTACCGCTGCTGCCTCCACCTCAAGGCCGGCGGAACTCCAGATCCGCGCGGGACTCGTCGAGGACGATGTGCTGAGTTGCGTGGTCGAGCTTCCCGCGGGTCTGCTCCCGCACGTGCGTAACCCCGTGACGCTGTGGCTCTTCACCAGAAGCAAAAGAAGCAGTTCGGGCTGGGGCTCTGCTGACCGAACAGGTCAGGTGCTGTTGATCGACGCGCGTGATACCGCGGCCAAGGTCGGGCGTGGCCGCCGAACTCTGCCGGACGAGGCCAGGAACCGCATCACCGATACCTTTGCCGCCTGGCGCGGAGCACCGGGCCAGGCGGCCTATCAGGACGTGCCCGGCTGGTGCAGATCGGTGGCCACTGCGGAGACCGCCGCCCAGAAATACGACGTCCTGCCTTCCCGCCACGTCGGCGTGCCCGTAGCCGAGTCCGCACACGCTGACAAGGGAGAGCAGGTGGGCGACTTGACCCGTGAGCTGTACTCACTCTTCGAGGCGTCCCATCGGCTTGAAGCCGAGCTGCACGATCTGTTGAGGCAGTGGTGATCCCGGACCGCATGGAGGAGCGGCTGAACCGGCTTCCACAGGGCTGGGGAGTGGCGACCCTGGATCAGCTGCCATCGGTGCAGACGATCGGCTACGGCATCACCCGTCCCGGGGCTCACGTGGACGACGGGGTGGGGATGATCCGAGCAGCGGACATCCAGGACGGCCATCTCCACAGCGACGAGCCGAGAAGAATCAGCCCTCGCACGCACCAGGCGAACATCCGTAGTGAGTTGCGGGTCGGCGATGTGCTCATCGTGCTCGTAGGCAGGGTCGGCGAAGCAGCCGTGGTCACCGACGCGTATCACGGCTGGAATGCTGCCCGCACTGTCGCGGTGGTGCGGATGACAGAACCTGATGAGGCGGCCTGGCTCAGGTTGTGGCTCGGATCGCCGTACGTACGTGACTGGTGCGAGAGTCGCGTGACCGGCTCCACCCTGCAACGCACTCTGAATCTGAAAGTCCTGCGCGGCCTTCCCGTGCCGCTGCCGCCCCCGGAAGCCAGGGCGGCATTTCTCCGCACGGCGGAAGTCATGGAAAGGAAAGCGGCAGTCAACACGCGCATCGCGGAATGTGCCATGTCGTTGAGCGACGCGCTGTTCGCTGCCGAGGCACAGGACAAGGGAGCCTGGCCCGAACGGTCCTTCGGTACCCTGGCTCACCTGCGTTCAGGTCATGCGTCGCGCCCTCGCGAGGACGCCCCCCATGCGGACGAATCGTCCCAGGAGTCCGCTGTTCCCTTCATCGCGCCCGCGGACGTCCTGCGCAGGGGCCTGCCGTACGTCTCCCGGACAGATACCTGGCTCGCCTCTCCTGACGCGGACTCCATGTGCGCTCCGCAGTCCCTGCTGCTGGCGACCAGAGAGGACGGCGTGCACGCCGTCCTGAACGAGGTTCCGGTTGTGCCTGGGCGGGGCATTCTTGCCCTGCAGCCGGAGACACTGGCCGACAGCTACTGGCTGCTGCACGAAGTCCGAGCCCGGAGCGGGGAACTGACCGCCGCCGCCCAAGGGCCGGGCGGGCGTGAACTGAGCCGGAACGCGTTCGCGGCCACGGCGGTCCAATGGCCCCCGTCTTCCGTGCGTGAGCGGTTCGCACGGCTCACTGGCAAGCTCCACCTGCGTGCCAGAGCCGCGTATGCGGAGAGCGAGATCCTCAACAGGCTGCACGACAGGCTCCTGGACAGCTTCCTCGACGGAGCACCCAACGTCGAAAGCGCTCACTGATAGCTCTGAGATCAAGCCCGGCCCGAGTGCTGTGCGGTAGAGGCGTACGCGCGTCTCGCGAAGCCGGGGTACTCCGCCACGGCGGAGTACCCCGGCTTCGCGAGACATGAAAAAGACCCCCTGCTCAGCGTTTTCGCTGGCCAGAAGGTCTTTTTTGCACTTCTTCCGAAGTGCCCTCGGCAGGATTCGAACCTGCGCACACGGCTCCGGAGGCCGATGCTCTATCCCCTGAGCTACGAGGGCGTATCGCTGTGTGGCTCGGCGACGGGTGAAACACTACCAGCTTCCGCGGGGTGCCCGTGAACAGGTATTTCCGGGTCGTCGGAGGGGTGACGCGGGCCAGGCGGAGGGGGGCGTGCGATGCGTTCCGGATGTATCCGGCCACCCCTCGTGCCACTCGTCCGGGGACGGAAATAGGCAAAACCCGGACGCAGCCCCTACGTCCGCCCTACCCTCGAAGTGTGTCAGGGGCGTGTGGCCGCGTGCTTGTTGTCGACGACAACAAGGTCATCCGGCATTTGATCAGGGTCAATCTCGAGCTTGAGGGCTTCGAGGTCGTGACCGCGGCCGATGGTGTCGAGTGTCTGGATCTGGTGCATCGGGTCCGTCCCGATGTGATCACGCTCGATGTCGTCATGCCCGGACTGGACGGTGTGCAGACCGCCGCCAGACTGCGTTCCGATCCGCGGACCAGACATCTGCCCGTGGCGATCATCAGCGCCTGTACACCGTACGAGGTGGACAGCGGGGTCGCCGCAGGGGTCGACGCCTTTCTCGCGAAGCCCTTCGAGCCGACCGAGTTGGTGCGGCTCGTACGGCAGTTGATGGAGCGGGAGGAGCCGCCGTCGCTCGACGGCAGACGGGGCGCCGGGACCGCGGAGCGCGCCGCGGGGTGACCGCGTGGCGAAACCGGGTCGCGGGGTGCCCCCCTTTCTCCCATACGCTTGTCCTGTGACCCCCGCCGATCTCTCCATGACCGTGCTGCACGCCGTGCGCCGCGCGGTCGACGAGGACGCCCTGCGCGCGCCCGTGCCCACGCGCGTGCGGGTGGAGCGGACCCGGCCCGGCGGGCGCGGGGAGTACGCCTGCGCCGTCGCCCTCCAGCTGGCCGGGCCCGCCGCGCTGCCGGCCAGGGACGTGGCCGAGATCCTCCGGGAGCGGGTGCTCGAGGCGCCGGGCATCGGGGACGTCGAGGTCACCGGGCCGGGATTTCTGAACTTCACGCTGCGAGCCGGTGCGCGCGGCCTCGACGCGCTGGTGCGGACCGTCGCCGCGCACGGCACGGCGTACGGACACGGGGACGCCCTCGCCGGCACGGCGGTCTCGTTCGTCCCCGTCGAGGAGCTCCGCGCCCGGGTCGTCACCGGGACCGTCGAGCGGCTGCTCCGGGCCCAGGGTGCCGAGGTCGGGGAGCGGGCGGCGGGCGGGGAGGCGCTGCATGTGATGCCGGTGCCGGCCGCCCACCGCGATCTCTTCGAGCGGCTCGGGAGCGACGCCGCGCGCTGGTCGCTGCTGCGGGCCGCCCCGCACGACCGGCCCCGGGGCACCGGGAGCGAGGAGCTCCTCGTGCAGCAGGAGAGCAATCCGCTGTTCCGGGTGCGGTACGCGCACGCCCGGATCTGTGCGCTGGGCCGGGGCGCCCGGCAGCTCGGCTTCGCAGCGGCGTACGAGGAGAGCGTGGACGCGCCCGTGCTCGGCGCGCTTCTCGCCGACCACCCCGGGGTGCTCGCCGCCGCCGCCCGGCACCGTGAGCCCGACCGGGTCGCCCGGCAGCTGGAAGCCCTCGCGCAGGCCTTCTTCGACTTCCACGACAGTGCTTCGCCGCTCCCCGTCGGTGACGAGAAACCCTCGGCCGTCCACCGCTCCCGGCTCGCCCTTGCCGAAGCCGCCGGGACGGTGCTCGCGGGCGGCCTGTCCCTGCTCGGCGTCAGCGCACCCGAAGTCCTCTGAGAGATCCGAGAGAGCAGAGCAACACCATGAGCCGATCCGCACACCCCGCCGGGCCCCGTCACGCCGATGTCATGACGGAGGGGCACTACACCGCCCCGCCCGCCGATCTCAACGCCCTGGACGAGAAGGTCTGGGCCCGTACCGTCACCCGTGACGAGGACGGTGCGGTCACCGTCGGCGGGATCGAAGTGACGCGGCTGGCCGAGGAGTTCGGCACCCCCGCCTACTTCCTCGACGAGAGCGACTTCCGGGCCCGCTGCCGCGCCTGGGCCGACGCCTTCGGGCGCGATGCCGACGTGTTCTACGCCGGAAAGGCCTTCCTGTCGCGCGCCGTGGTGCGCTGGCTCCAGGAGGAGGGGCTCAACCTCGACGTCTGCTCCGGTGGCGAGCTGACCACCGCGCTGGACGCCGGGATGCCCGCCGAGCGCATCGCCTTCCACGGCAACAACAAGACCGTCGCCGAGATCGAGCGCGCCGTCGAGGCCGGTGTGGGCCGGATCGTGCTCGACTCCTTCCAGGAGATCGCCCGGGTCGCCCACGTCGCGGAGCGGCTCGGCAAGCGCCAGCGCGTACAGATCCGGGTGACCGTCGGCGTCGAGGCGCACACCCACGAGTTCATCGCCACCGCGCACGAGGACCAGAAGTTCGGGATCGCGCTGGCCGGGGGGCAGGCCGCCGAGGCGGTGCGCCGGGCGCTCACCCTCGACGGTCTCGAGCTCATCGGCATCCACTCGCACATCGGCTCGCAGATCTTCGACATGGCCGGCTTCGAGGTCTCCGCCCGGCGCGTGGTGCAGCTGCTCGCCGAGGTGCGCGACGAGCACGGCGTGGAGCTGCCCGAGATCGACCTGGGCGGCGGGCTCGGCATCGCGTACACCTCCGAGGACGACCCGCGCGAGCCGCACGAGATCGCCAAGGCGCTCGGCGACATCGTGACCCGCGAGTGCGAGGCGGCCGGGCTCGCCACCCCGCGGATCTCCGTCGAGCCGGGGCGCGCCATCGTCGGGCCGACCGCCTTCACGCTGTACGAGGTCGGCACCATCAAGCCGCTGGAGGGGCTGCGTACGTACGTCAGCGTCGACGGCGGCATGTCGGACAACATCCGCACCGCGCTGTACGACGCCGAGTACACCGTCGCGCTCGCCTCGCGCACCTCCGACGCCGAGCCGATGCTCGTCCGTGTCGTCGGCAAGCACTGCGAGAGCGGCGACATCGTGGTCAAGGACGCGTTCCTGCCGTCCGACCTCGCCCCCGGCGATCTGATCGCCGTGCCCGCCACCGGCGCGTACTGCCGTTCGATGGCGAGCAACTACAACCACGCCCTGCGTCCGCCGGTCGTCGCCGTGCGCGACGGTCGGGCGCGTGTCATCGTCAGGCGCGAGACGGAGGAAGATCTCCTGCGTCTCGATGTCGGCTGATGAAATACATGTCTCAGGATCCGGACGGGTGGCAGAAACTCCCGTCCGGTGAGTGAGACTGGTCCACACATCAGATGTAAAGGAAACGAGGTCGGATGATGCGTACGCGTCCGCTGAAGGTGGCGCTGCTGGGCTGTGGAGTGGTCGGCTCAGAGGTGGCGCGCATCATGACGACGCACGCCGACGACCTCGCCGCGCGCATCGGCGCGCCGGTCGAGCTCGCCGGTGTCGCCGTGCGCCGGCCCTCCAAGGTGCGCGAGGGCATCGACCCCGCGCTGATCACCACCGATGCGACGGCCCTGGTCAAACGGGGCGACATCGACGTCGTCATCGAGGTCATCGGGGGCATCGAGCCCGCCCGCGCGCTCATCACCACCGCCTTCGAGCACGGCGCGAGCGTCGTCTCGGCCAACAAGGCGCTGCTGGCCGAGGACGGCGCCGCCCTGCACGCCGCAGCCGAGCAGTACGGCCGGGACCTCTACTACGAGGCCGCCGTGGCCGGTGCCATCCCGCTCGTACGGCCGCTGCGCGAGTCCCTCGCCGGTGACAAGGTCAACCGGGTCCTCGGCATCGTGAACGGCACGACCAACTTCATCCTCGACAAGATGGACACCAGCGGAGCCGGGTACTCCGAGGCGCTCGACGAGGCCACCGCCCTCGGATACGCCGAGGCCGACCCGACCGCCGACGTCGAGGGCTTCGACGCCGCCGCCAAGGCCGCCATCCTCGCCGGCATCGCCTTCCACACCCGGGTGAGGATCGGCGACGTGCACCGTGAGGGCATCACCGAGGTCACTGCCGCCGACATCGCGTCCGCCCGCCGCATGGGCTGCACCGTCAAGCTCCTCGCCATCTGCGAGCGCGCCGCCGACGGGCAGTCGGTCACCGCGCGGGTGCACCCGGCGATGATCCCGCTGAGCCATCCGCTGGCCTCCGTCCGCGAGGCCTACAACGCGGTCTTCGTCGAGGCGGAGGCGGCCGGACAGCTCATGTTCTACGGCCCCGGCGCCGGTGGCTCGCCGACCGCGTCCGCGGTCCTCGGCGACCTGGTCGCGGTCTGCCGCAACAAGCTCAACGAGGCCACCGGCCCCGGTGAATCCGCGTACACGCGTCTGCCGGTCAGCCCCATGGGCGACGTGGTCACGCGGTACCACATCAGTCTCGACGTGGCCGACAAGCCTGGCGTGCTCGCCCAGGTCGCGACGGTCTTCGCCGAACAGGGCGTATCGATCGATACGGTCCGCCAGCAGGGCAAGGATGGCGAGGCGTCCCTCGTCGTCGTCACCCACCGCGCGTCCGACGCCGCCCTCTCGGCGACCGTCGAGGCGCTGCGCAAGCTCGACACCGTGCGCGGTGTCGCCAGCATCATGCGTGTTGAAGGGGAGTAAGGACCCATGACCAGCAAGGGCACCCACCAGTGGCGCGGCATCATCGAGGAGTACCGGGACCGCCTTCCGGTCACGAGCACGACGCCGGTCGTCACGCTTCGTGAGGGCGGTACACCGCTCGTCCCCGCTCAGGTCCTCTCCGAGCGCACGGGCTGCGAGGTGCACCTCAAGGTCGAGGGCGCCAATCCCACCGGTTCCTTCAAGGACCGCGGCATGACGATGGCCATCACCCGGGCCAAGGAAGAGGGTGCGAAGGCCGTCATCTGCGCCTCCACCGGCAATACCTCCGCCTCCGCCGCCGCGTACGCGGTGCGGGCCGGCATGGTCTGCGCCGTCCTCGTGCCGCAGGGCAAGATCGCGCTCGGCAAGATGGGCCAGGCGCTGGTGCACGGCGCCAAGATCCTTCAGGTCGACGGCAACTTCGACGACTGCCTGACGCTGGCCCGCTCGCTCTCGGACAACTACCCGGTGGCACTGGTCAATTCGGTCAACCCGGCCCGTATCGAGGGCCAGAAGACCGCCGCGTTCGAGATCGTCGACGCGCTCGGCGACGCCCCGGACATCCATGTCCTCCCGGTCGGCAACGCGGGCAACATCACCGCGTACTGGAAGGGTTACAAGGAGTACGCGGGGGACGGTATGTCCACGCACACCCCGCGCATGTGGGGCTTCCAGGCCTCCGGCTCCGCGCCCATCGTCCGCGGCGAGATCGTCAAGGACCCGTCGACCATCGCCACCGCGATCCGGATCGGCAACCCGGCCTCCTGGCAGTACGCGCTGGACGCCCGGGATGAATCGGGCGGTTTCATCGATGAGGTGACGGACCGACAGATCCTGTCCGCCTACCGGCTGTTGGCCTCCCAGGAGGGCGTCTTCGTCGAGCCCGCCTCGGCCGCCTCCGTCGCCGGCCTGCTGAAGGCCGCCGAGGAGGGCAAGGTCGACCGCGGCCAGAAGATCGTCTGCACGGTCACCGGCAACGGCCTCAAGGACCCCGACTGGGCCGTCGCGGGCGCACCGCAGCCGGTCACCGTCCCCGTCGACGCGGCCACCGCCGCCCAGAAGCTGGGCCTCGTCTAGGGCCTGGCCGGCGGATCAGGGTCGGGCAGGCCCCAGGTCCGTCCTCGCCGCCGGACAGGATCTACGGCCTGGCCGGCGGATCAGGCAAGAACCCCGCTCAACCACCCCTTTTCGGGGCGGAGAGCGCATAGGAGGCGTGCGACACGCATCGTGCGCCTCCCGTGCGCCCTATGTCGCCACAGAACCTTCCTTCGATAAGCTGTACTCAACCCGCCCCGCCGCATCTGCCGCGGTGCATGGGCCGTTGTGGCCGTCGGGTTCCCCGGAATTCCCATCCCCGTCACCACGACCTCCCGCCACCACGGAGAAAACGCTTCACCACCCCCCGCTGCCACACAAGGAGAGTCGTCCAACCGATGGCCGGTCCCGCCTTCCGAGCCGCCGCCGTCCGGGTGCGCGTCCCTGCGACCAGCGCCAACCTGGGCCCGGGTTTCGACGCCTTCGGCCTGTCGCTGGGGCTGTACGACGACGTCGTCGTCCGAGTCGCCGACTCCGGACTGCACATCGACATCGCGGGTGAGGGTGCCGACACGCTGCCCCGCGACGAGCGCCACCTCCTCGTACGCTCCCTGCGCACGGCCTTCGACCTGCTCGGCGGACAGCCCCGCGGTCTGGAGATCGTCTGCGCCAACCGCATCCCGCACGGACGCGGTCTCGGTTCCTCCTCCGCCGCCATCTGCGCCGGCATCGTCGCCGCCCGCGCCGTGACGACCGGCGGTGACGCCCGGCTCGACGACGCGGCGCTGCTGGAACTCGCCACCGAGATCGAGGGCCACCCCGACAACGTCGCGGCCTGCCTGCTCGGCGGCTTCACCCTGGCGTGGATGGACGGCGGATCGGCGCGCGCGATCAGGATGGACCCCGCAGGATCCATCGTTCCGGTGGTTTTCGTACCCAGCAAGCCGGTCCTCACCGAGACCGCCCGCGGACTGCTCCCGCGCACGGTCCCGCATGTCGACGCCGCCTTCAACGCCGGCCGTGCCGCACTCCTCGTCGAGGCGCTGACCAGGCGCCCCGAGCTGCTGCTCACCGCCACCAAGGACCGGCTGCACCAGGAGTACCGCAGCCCGGCGATGCCCGAGAGCGTGGAACTCGTCAACCGACTGCGCGCGGACGGCGTCCCCGCGGTCATCTCCGGTGCCGGGCCGACCGTGCTCGCACTGGCCGAGGACGGTGCGGCCGACAAGGTCGCACAGCTGGCGGGCGAGGGGTGGGCGGCCAATCGCCTCGCTCTCGACGCCCCGGGGGCGAGTGTGCTGCCGCTCGCCCCGTAGCCGAGAAGAGATTGCCGGTGAGTGAGAGGGGGAATGTTTGTTGGAGCCGGTAGTGTTAACCTCAAGTCTGCAACCGACGTCTATGTGGCGCGTTGCTTCGTGTCCCTTTCCGGGACCACCAATTCTTCCGGGAGCCTCCCCAACTGCCTGAGCAGCCTGCCTGAGCAGTTTCGTGCACGCTCCGGAACCGGCACGACACCCCTCGCTGGTCCAGGAGTGGGCCGAGCAGGGGGATGCTCGCGCCGGGCCCTTGCACACCTTCATCTCTCCGCCGTACCCGGCGGACCACCGCCCCGGCACGGTCCGCAAGAAAAAGACCGCAGTCGGACAGCACAACCGGTCGCCGAGCCAGAAGGCCGACGTCCGCTCCAGGGAAGGACCCTTCGTGAGCGACACCACCGATCTGATGGGCGTGACTGCCGACAAGAGCGTCGACAGCGCCGCGCCCGCCGAAGGTGCTGCCACTGGCACCACCGCACGGCGCCGCCGCTCCGGCACCGGCCTTGACGGCATGGTCCTGGCCGAGCTGCAGCAGGTCGCGTCCGGCCTCGGCATCAAGGGCACTGCGCGGATGCGCAAGGGCCAGCTGATCGAGGTCATCAAGGAGGCGCAGGCCGGTAGCTCCGCTGCGCCCAAGGCCGCCGCGCCCGCCGCGGCGACCGAGACCAAGCCGAAGCGCCGTGCCACCTCCAAGGCGCGCACCGGGGACGAGTCCGCGGCCGCCGCGCCCGCCGAGAAGGCCGCGGCCCAGCAGCAGATCGACATCCCCGGCCAGCCGGCCAGCGACGACCAGCCCGCGGGCGAGCGCCGTCGGCGCCGTGCGACCGCGCAGGCGGGCAGCCCGGAGAGCAAGGCGGAGAGCAAGTCCGCCGAGGCCAAGACGGAGACGCAGGCCGAGCCCAAGGGCGACGACCGCGCCGACGCCAAGGCCGAAGCCGCCGCCGACACGGCCGAGGGCCGCCGCGGCGACCGCCAGGACCGCGGTCAGCGCGGCGACCGGGGCGACCGCCAGGAGCGCGGCGAGCGCGGGGAGCGCGGGGAGCGCCGCGACCGTCAGCGCGACCGCAGGGGCAAAGGCGACGAGCAGGGCGGTGGCCAGGGCCAGCAGGGCGGCCAGCGTCAGCAGCGTCAGAGCCAGAGCCAGCAGAGCGGCGGCCCGCAGGACGACGGGTACGACGACGAGGCGGGCGGCCGTCGCGGCCGTCGCGGCCGCTACCGCGACCGCCGTGGCCGCCGTGGCCGCGAGGACTTCGCCAGCGAGGTCCCGGTCTCCGACGACGACGTCCTGATCCCCGTCGCGGGCATCCTGGACATCCTCGACAACTACGCGTTCATCCGGACCTCCGGCTACCTGCCGGGCCCGAACGACGTGTACGTCTCGCTCGCCCAGGTCCGCAAGAACGGCCTGCGCAAGGGTGACCACGTCACCGGTGCGGTGCGCCAGCCCAAGGACGGCGAGCGCCGGGAGAAGTTCAACGCGCTGGTCCGCCTCGACTCGGTGAACGGCATGGCGCCCGAAACCGGCCGCGGCCGCCCGGAGTTCCAGAAGCTGACCCCGCTCTACCCGCAGGACCGGCTCCGTCTGGAGACCGACTCCAACGTCCTGACGACGCGGATCATCGACCTGGTCGCCCCCATCGGCAAGGGCCAGCGAGGCCTGATCGTGGCCCCGCCGAAGACCGGCAAGACCATGATCCTGCAGGCGATCGCCAACGCGATCACCGTCAACAGCCCCGAGTGCCACCTGATGGTCGTCCTGGTCGACGAGCGTCCGGAAGAGGTCACCGACATGCAGCGGTCGGTGAAGGGCGAGGTCATCTCCTCGACCTTCGACCGTCCCGCCGAGGACCACACCACCGTCGCCGAGCTGGCCATCGAGCGCGCCAAGCGTCTCGTCGAGCTGGGTCACGACGTGGTCGTCCTGCTGGACTCCATCACCCGTCTCGGCCGTGCGTACAACCTCGCGGCTCCCGCCTCCGGCCGCATCCTGTCCGGTGGTGTCGACTCGACCGCGCTGTACCCGCCGAAGCGCTTCTTCGGTGCCGCGCGCAACATCGAGGACGGCGGTTCGCTGACCATCCTGGCCACCGCGCTGGTCGAGACCGGCTCGCGCATGGACGAGGTGATCTTCGAGGAGTTCAAGGGCACCGGCAACATGGAGCTCAAGCTCGACCGGAAGCTCTCGGACAAGCGCATCTTCCCGGCGGTGGACGTCGACGCGTCCAGCACCCGCAAGGAAGAAATCCTGCTCGGCAGCGACGAGTTGGCGATCGTCTGGAAGCTGCGCCGGGTGCTGCACGCGCTCGACCAGCAGCAGGCGATCGAGCTCCTCCTGGACCGGATGAAGAAGACCCAGTCCAACGCGGAGTTCCTGCTCCAGATCCAGAAGACGACGCCGTCCCCGGGCAACGGCAACGACTGACGTCGTACCGGATCGGCTGAACCACAGGGCCGCCCCCGTCACTTCGGTGACGGGGGCGGCCCTGTGCCGTGGGCCGTGCGCAGGTGACGCAGCCGACCCGGTCGCCGTGGTCGATACGAGACCTTTGCCACATCCAGGACGTGCTGCCGGGTACCGCCGCGATGCCTGTATCCGGCAAGAAACCGCAGGTGAGCGGGGAATCACCGACTGTTCGCCAAGGCCGGGTGTCCGTTTCGTCCTCACACGGAAACAACAGGTGGCTGTGCAACCCTTCTTCGTGCCGCGGCGTCGTACGCAGTACCGACAAGTCGACGATCCAGTGCCCGAACACCGCTGCTGGGGGTAGCCGGGGAAGCTGAGACCGAAGGAGATCCATGACCGAGCAGAACGGGAGCGGCGGCCGAATACGCCCCACCGGCAAGCGCCGGAAGAAGCCCTCCCGCCGCCGCAGGGCGACGGTGATCGCCGCCTGGACCGTGGCCGGTGTCGTGATCGTCGGCGGTGCCGGACTGGGATACGCCTACGTCAAGCTCAACGGCAATCTCAAGGCCGTCGACATCAACGCCGCGCTCGGCAAGGACCGCCCCGACAACGTCGACAACGGCTCCCAGGACATCCTGGTGCTCGGCTCGGACTCCCGGTCCGGCGCGAACTCCGAGTACGGCGCCGACGAGGGCGCGGCCCGTTCCGACACCGCGATGGTCCTGCACGTCAACAAGGGCCACAAGACGGCCTCCGTCGTCTCCATCCCGCGCGACACCCTCATCACCCGCCCCGACTGCACCAGCGACACGACCGGGCAGACCGTCGCGGGCCAGCAGCGCGCGATGTTCAACACGGCGTACGAGGTCGGCGGACCGGCCTGCGCGGTCAAGACCGTCGAGGCCATGTCCGGCATCCGCATGGACCACTACCTCGAAGTCGACTTCACCGGCTTCAAGAAGCTCATCGACGAGCTGGGCGGCGTGAAGATCACCACCACCGAGGCGATCGACGACCCGAAGAGCCATCTGAAGCTCGGACCCGGCACCCACACTCTCGACGGGGAGCAGTCGCTGGGCCTCGTCCGTACCCGCAAGAGCGTCGGCGACGGCAGCGACCTCGGCCGCATCCAGCTCCAGCAGGCGTTCATCAAGGCGCTGATGGAACAGGTCAAGACCGTCGGGGTGTTCTCGAACCCGAAGACCCTGTACGACCTCGCGGACACGGCCACCAAGACCGTCACCACCGACTCCGACCTGGGCTCGGTCCCCGAACTCACGTCCTTCGCGAACGGTCTCAAGGGGCTCGGCTCGAAGAACGTCCACATGGTCACCCTGCCCGTGCAGTACGACCCGGCCGACCCGAACCGCGTCGTACCGCTGGACGCCGCGGCCCAGCAGGTGTGGACCGCGCTCGCCCAGGACAAGGCCATCCCCGCCTCCGCCACCGAGAAGTCGGCCGGCGACAAGGGCGACGCGGGCAGCGTCGTACGGTGACCGGGCGGGCCGGGAATAGTTGCGGCCCGCCCCCGGTTTTGGGAGATACGGCCGGTCCTGGCAGACTGGTACGTCGGCCCCGGTTCACGGACGCGCAATCCGCGCGTACGACCCGGCGCCCTCCCGAACCTAGGAGAAACCCTTGAAGCGCGACATCCACCCCGAGTACGTCGAGACGCAGGTCAGCTGCACCTGTGGCGCGTCGTTCACGACCCGGAGCACCATCGACGGCGGCACCATCCGCGCCGACGTCTGCTCCGAGTGCCACCCGTTCTACACGGGCAAGCAGAAGATCCTCGACACCGGTGGCCGTGTGGCCCGCTTCGAGGCCCGCTTCGGCAAGGCTGCCGGCTCCGCCAGCAAGTAGCGAGCCACTGCGCCGGTTCCTGGCGCCCTCTTCCGGGGGCGTCGGGACCGGCGTTTTTTCCGGCCGGGGGTACGCGGCCCCGTTCCGTATCCCCGCCCGGCCGGCATCACGCCGTCCAGCAGGCACGCCCGAGTGAAGAAACCAGGAGCCCGAAGATGTTCGAGGCGGTCGAGGAACTGATCGGCGAACAGACCGATCTGGAGAAGAAGCTCGCTGACCCGGCGGTCCACGCCGACCAGGCCAACGCGCGCAAGCTCAACAAGCGCTACGCCGAGCTGACCCCGATCGTCGCGACGTACCGCTCCTGGAAGCAGACCGGGGACGACATCGGGACGGCCCGCGAGTTCGCCGCCGACGACCCCGACTTCGCCGCCGAGGTCAAGGAGCTGGAGAAGCAGCGCGAAGAGCTCACCGAGAAGCTCCGCCTCCTCCTGGTCCCGCGCGACCCCAGCGACGACAAGGACGTGCTCCTGGAGATCAAGGCGGGCGCGGGCGGCGACGAGTCCGCCCTGTTCGCCGGCGATCTGCTGCGCATGTATCTGCGCTACGCCGAGCGCGTCGGCTGGAAGACCGAGATCATCGACTCCACCGAGTCCGAGCTCGGCGGCTACAAGGACGTCCAGGTCGCCGTGAAGACCAAGGGCGGCAACGGCGCCACCGAGCCCGGCCAGGGCGTGTGGGCCCGGCTGAAGTACGAGGGCGGGGTGCACCGCGTGCAGCGGGTGCCGTCCACCGAGTCGCAGGGCCGCATCCACACCTCCGCCGCCGGTGTGCTCGTCACGCCCGAGGCCGAGGAGGTCGACGTCGAGATCCACGCCAACGACCTCCGTATCGACGTCTACCGCTCCTCGGGTCCCGGCGGCCAGTCCGTCAACACCACGGACTCGGCGGTCCGCATCACCCATCTGCCGACCGGCGTCGTCGCGTCCTGCCAGAACGAGAAGAGCCAGCTCCAGAACAAGGAGCAGGCCATGCGCATCCTGCGTTCGCGACTGCTCGCCGCCGCCCAGGAGGCCGCCGAGCAGGAGGCCTCGGACGTACGGCGCAGCCAGGTGCGCACGGTCGACCGTTCCGAGAAGATCCGTACGTACAACTTCCCGGAAAACCGGATCTCGGACCACCGCGTCGGCTTCAAGGCGTACAACTTGGACCAGGTGCTCGACGGCGACCTGGATTCCGTGATCCAGGCGTGCGTCGACGCCGACTCCGCCGCCAAGCTCGCCGCCGCGTAAGCAAAGCCCGCCCAGCCCGTAAACCGTACGGAGAACCGCGATGAACCTGCTGCTCGCCGAGGTGGCCCAGGCCACCCAGCGGCTGGCCGACGCCGGTGTGCCCTCGCCGCG
The DNA here is from genome assembly GCF_045162475.1 of Streptomyces sp. NBC_00984. Classification (NCBI taxonomy): domain Bacteria; kingdom Bacillati; phylum Actinomycetota; class Actinomycetes; order Kitasatosporales; family Streptomycetaceae; genus Streptomyces; species Streptomyces sp. NBC_00984. Next base: position 2,956,569 of record NZ_CP108734.1, on the reverse strand, counting down.
ATTCGACGCGGAGGAACTCGCCGCGTTCGTGCACGGCGTCAAGCGGGGCGAGCTGCACCGGGTGCCGGACGCGGACTTCGACGCCCGCTACTGGGAGGCCATCGCCCGCCGCGAGGCCCGCGAGCCGCTCCAGCACATCACCGGCCGCGCCTTCTTCCGTTACCTGGAGCTCCAGGTCGGACCCGGTGTCTTCGTCCCCCGCCCGGAGACCGAATCGGTCGTCGGCTGGGCGATAGACGCCGTGCGCGCGATGGATGTCGTCGAGCCGGTCGTCGTCGACCTGTGCAGCGGATCGGGCGCCATCGCCCTGGCCATGGCCCAGGAGGTGCCGCGCTCGCGCGTGCACGCGGTCGAGCTCTCCGACGACGCCATCGAGTGGACCCGCAAGAACGCCGACGGATCCAGGGTCACCGTCCACCAGGGAGACGCGCTGACCGCCCTCCCCGAGCTGGACGGCCAGGTCGACCTGGTCATCTCCAACCCGCCGTACATCCCGCTCACCGAATGGGAGTACGTGGCGCCCGAGGCCCGCGACCACGATCCGGAGATGGCCCTCTTCTCCGGCGAGGACGGCCTCGACACCATCCGCGGCATCGAACGCACCGCACACCGCCTGCTGCGCCCCGGCGGCCTCGTCGTCATCGAGCACGCCGACACCCAGGGCGGCCAGGTGCCGTGGATCTTCACCGAGGAGCGCGGCTGGGCGGACGCGGCCGACCACCCGGACCTGAACAACCGGCCGCGGTTCGCCACGGCCCGCAAGGCCATGCCGTGACCGGCGGCCACCACGCGCACGACCCGTACCCGTCATACCCGTACACGCTTGAGGAGGCCGGCTGATGGCACGGCGATACGACTGCAACGACGCGACCGACCGCACGACGGGTCTGCGTGAGGCCGCGTCGGCCGTCCGCCGCGGCGAACTGGTCGTGCTGCCCACCGACACCGTGTACGGCCTCGGTGCGGACGCCTTCAGCGCCGAGGGCGTCGCCGATCTGCTGGACGCCAAGGGCCGCGGCCGCAACATGCCGACCCCCGTCCTGATCGGCTCCCCGAACACCCTGCACGGCCTGGTCACCGACTTCTCCGAGCAGGCCTGGGAGCTCGTCGACGCCTTCTGGCCCGGCGCCCTCACGCTCGTCGCCAAGCACCAGCCGTCGCTCCAGTGGGACCTCGGGGACACCCGCGGCACCGTCGCCATCCGGATGCCGCTGCACCCGGTCGCCATCGAGCTGCTCACGGAGGTCGGCCCGATGGCCGTCTCCAGCGCCAACCTCACCGGCCACCCGGCCCCCGAGGACTGCGACGCCGCCCAGGAGATGCTCGGCGACTCCGTCTCCGTCTACCTGGACGGCGGCCCGACGCCCGGCATCGTGCCCTCGTCGATCGTCGACGTGACCGGCAAGGTCCCCCTGCTGCTGCGCGCCGGTGCGCTCTCCGTGGAGGAGCTCCGCAAGGTGGTACCCGACCTCGAGGTGGCCAATTGACCGCCCCTGAGGGGCGTGGCATAGCGGGGCGGGCCGACTCTTTCCGCATCCTCCACGTCAGCACCGGCAACGTCTGCCGCTCACCGATCACCGAGCGGCTGACCCGCCATGCCCTGGTGGACCGCCTCGGCGATCCGCTCAGCGGCGGACTGATCGTGGAGAGCGCGGGCACCTGGGGCCACGAAGGCGCCCCCATGGAGGCCAACGCCGAGACCGTCCTCGCCGACTTCGGCGCCGACACCACCGGCTTCGTCGGCCGGGAACTGCTCGACGAGCACGTGATCCGCGCCGACCTGGTGCTCACGGCCACCCGCGACCACCGCGCGCAGGTGATCTCGATGGGGCACTCGGCCGGCCTGCGGACGTTCACCCTCAAGGAATTCACCCGGCTGGTCCGGGCGATAGACCCCGCCACGCTGCCCGACCCGCGGGACGAGGGCGTCGTCGAGCGCGCCCGCGCACTGGTCCGCGCCGCGGCGGCGCTGCGCGGCTGGCTGCTGGCCCCCACCGCCGAGGCGGACGAGGTGTTCGACCCGTACGGCGCCCCGATCACGTTCTTCCGTTCCATCGGCGACGAGATCAACCAGGCCCTCGACCCGGTCGTCACGGCCCTGACCGGCGTACCCGCACCGCACTGACGGGCGCCCCCGCGCCATCGCGTCCGCGCCACTCCGACGGGCGTACGCACCGGCCGGGCACCCTCAGGGCCCAACGGGTGCACCACGGCGCCGCACAGCAGGCAGGAGGCCCTTCGCGGGCCTACATTGGGAGACGCCAGCGCACCCCTCCCCAGGCCCGGAGCCCATCGATGCCGGTCACCACTCCAGCCGCACCGCCCTCCGCCCCCGGGTCCGCCCTGCCGCAGGACTTCGACGCCCTGCTCCGGGAGGATCCGGAGATCGCCGCCGTGCTGCTGGGGGAGCTGCACCGCCAGTCCAGCACCCTGCAGCTGACCGCCGCCGAGAACTTCACCTCGCCCGCGGTCCTCGCCGCCCTCGGCTCCCCCCTCGCGAACAAGTACGCCGAGGGCTACCCCGGTGCCCGCCACCACGGCGGCTGCGAGCAGGCCGACGCCGCCGAACGCATCGCCTGCCGCCGCGCCACCTCGCTCTTCGGCGCCGAACACGCCAACGTCCAGGCGCACTCCGGTTCCTCCGCGGTCCTCGCCGCGTACGCCGCCCTGCTCCGCCCCGGCGACACGGTGCTCGCGATGGGACTCCCGTACGGGGGACATCTCACCCACGGTTCGCCCGCCAACTTCTCCGGCCGCTGGTTCGAGTTCGTCGGCTACGGGGTGGACTCCGAGAGCGGCCTGATCGACTACGAACAGGTGCGCGCCCTGGCCCGTGCCCACCGCCCCAAGGCGATCGTGAGCGGCTCCATCTCGTACCCCCGCCACCCCGACTACGAGCTGTTCCGGGAGATCGCCGACGAGGTGGGCGCGTACCTCATCGCCGATTCCGCGCACCCGATGGGGCTGATCGCCGGGGGAGCGGCGCCGAGCCCGGTGCCGTACGCCGACGTGGTCTGCGCGACCACGCACAAGGTGCTGCGCGGTCCACGCGGCGGGATGATCCTGTGCGGTGCGGAGCTGGCGGAGCGGATCGACCGGGCGGTCTTCCCGTTCACCCAGGGCGGTGCGCAGATGCACACGGTCGCCGCGAAGGCCGTCGCGTTCGGGGAGGCGGCCACCCCGGCGTTCACGGCGTACGCGCACCGGGTGGTCGCCCACGCCCGGGTGCTGGCGGCGGGTCTGGAGGCGGAGGGCTTCGAGGTCACCACGGGCGGCACGGACACCCACCTCATCGTCGCGGACCCGGCCCCGCTGGGCGTCGACGGACAGACCGCCCGCGCCCGCTTGGCGGCGGCGGGCCTGGTGCTGGACACCTGCGCGCTGCCGTACGGGGACGCCCGGGGCATCCGGCTCGGTACCGCGGCCGTCACCACCCAGGGCATGGACGACGGCGACATGGCCCGGCTGGCGGTGCTCTTCGGGACGGCGGTGCGTGAGGAGGACGACATCCGCGCGCAGGTGCGGGAGCTGGCGGAGAAGTATCCGCCCTACCCGGGGTAGCGGCCCCGGGTGTCCGGTGCGGAACCGATCGGCCCGCTCACTGTGTCTTCGGTCATGAGGCCCGCGCAGCGCGACCGTCCCTGATAGCCGGACGGTTTAAGGTGTGGGCTGAGATGGCCGGCGAAATCTATGGGGCAGCCCGTGCGTGATTACCTGCTGACGCTCTGTGTCACGGCCGCGGTGACCTATCTGCTGACCGGTCCGGTGCGTAAGTTCGCCATCGCGATCGGGGCGATGCCCGCGATCCGTGCGCGTGACGTCCACCGAGAACCGACACCGAGGCTCGGCGGCATCGCCATGTTCGGCGGACTGTGCGCCGGACTGATCGTCGCGGCCCATCTCCAGAACCTCGACTGGATCTTCCAGCTCTCCACCGAGCCGCGGGCGCTGCTCTCCGGCGCCGCGCTGATCTGGCTGATCGGTGTCCTGGACGACAAGTTCGAGATCGACGCCCTGATCAAGCTCGGCGGGCAGATGATCGCCGCCGCGGTCATGGTCATCCAGGGTCTGACGATCCTGTGGCTGCCGATCCCCGGTGTCGGCACCGTCGCGCTCACCCAGTGGCAGGGCACGCTGCTCACGGTCGCCCTGGTCGTCATCACCATCAACGCGGTCAACTTCGTCGACGGTCTGGACGGTCTCGCGGCGGGCATGGTGTGCATCGCCTCCGCCGCGTTCTTCCTCTACACGTACCGGCTCTGGTACGGGCACATGATCGAGGCGGCGGCCCCGGCGACGCTCTTCACGGCGATCCTGATGGGCATGTGCCTGGGCTTCCTGCCGCACAACATGCATCCCGCGCGCATCTTCATGGGCGACTCGGGCTCGATGCTGATCGGCCTGGTGCTCGCGGCCGGGGCGATCTCCGTGACGGGCCGGGTCGACCCGGACACGATGACGCTCTTCGCGGGCAGCGAGCGCGAGGTCACCCACGCGATGCTGCCGGTCTTCATCCCGCTGCTGCTGCCGCTGACGATCATCGCGATCCCGGCCGCGGACCTGGTGCTGGCGATCGTGCGCCGTACGTGGAACGGCCAGTCGCCGTTCGCGGCGGACCGCGGCCATCTGCACCACCGGCTGCTGGAGATCGGCCATTCGCACAGCAGGTCCGTGCTGATCATGTACTTCTGGTCGGCGCTGATCGCCTTCGGGGCGGTCGGTTACTCCGTGCACTCGGCGTCCCTGTGGATCGTGCTGGTGATCATGGGGATGAGCACGCTGGGTCTCGTGCTGCTGCTGATGCCCCGCTTCACCCCCCGGGCGCCGTACTGGGCGGAACGCTTCGTACCGCCCCGCTACCGCCGCAGGCGTGGCAAGGGTGAGGCTCCCGAGGCGGAATCCGCATCGGCGCCCGAGGCCCAACAGGGGCCGCTGGAAAGCCGGATGGGGCAGACGGGGCCCGAGTCGCAGGAGCGCAGCCCGGTCGTCGTGGGAGTCTCCGGCGTCAACGGGGCGACTGCCATCGGCCCCCGTTCGCGTTTTTCGGACAGAGACAGGGCTGAATCCGCACGCTGAGAACCGGGCATCAAGGGGCATTACCAGACAACGAATTGAGTTGCCTTGCTCACATGCGCGAATTCACTCTCACGTGTGACGGTAAGCACACTTTCTTGGTAAAGACCTCATCAAATAGTTTGTGATACCGTTCACGAAGCCCGGTGACGGAGCCGAAGGACCCGAGTAGCACGGTCCATTGGCGTGAGGCATCGACTCGGACCGGGCCTACGCTCGTCCATGACGACACACTGCCCACCCCCTGCAAGCGGAGCTGCCGCCATGCCGTCCAACGACGTCCGGACTCTCCTTCAAGCCGCCGTACCCACCGCTGTCGCCGGCGCTGTCGCCGTCGCTGTGAGTGCTGGTGTCGCGGGCGGCAAGGGAGCCCTGGGCGCGGGCGTTGCGACGATCGTGGTGATCCTCTTCATGGGGATCGGACTGCTGGTCCTGCAACGGACCGCGCGGTCCCTGCCCCACCTGTTCCAGGCGATGGGGCTGATGCTGTATACGGCTCAGCTTCTCCTTCTGTTCATCTTTGTCGCCGCGTTCAAGAACACGACGATGTTCAACCCGAAGGCCTTCGCGATCACGCTGGTCGCGATGACCCTCGTGTGGATCGGCGCACAGACGCGTGCGCACATGAAGGCCAAGATCCTTTACGTCGAACCCGAGTCCGACAAGGCGGAAAAGCCCAAGAACACGGGCTCGAAGTCGTGAAGGGTAGGGGCGGGATAAGTGCAGGTTCGAGACCCTGCTATCGTCCGGTTCCAACTGCGGCACTGCGGGCGCGGGCATGTGAGCTGACGCCTGCTCGATCGCGAGGCTCAATGCCTGACTGCCGCTCACACATCCGTAACACCAGTCCAGTGCCGAACCGCGGCTGCGCGCCGCGCCGACACAACGAGGTTGCCGTACCTATGCGCCACGCTGAAGGAGCCCGCGGTGAGTGCTGACCCGACACAGGTGCTCGCCTTCGAGACCGATTGCCACATCTTCTCCGGTTGTGGTTTCCCGGGTCCTGGCTTGCACTCTTTCCTGTTCGAGCCGATCTTCGGTGACGCGGACAGCAACGTCTACTTCAACAAGACGATGCTGCTGGCGCTCCTCGGTACGGTCATCATCGTTGGCTTCTTCTGGGCCGCCTTCCGTAAGCCGAAGGTCGTTCCGGGCAAGCTGCAGATGGTCGCCGAGGCCGGCTACGACTTCGTCCGCCGCGGGATCGTCTACGAGACGCTCGGCAAGCGCGAGGGCGAGAAGTACGTCCCGCTGATGGTGTCGATCTTCTTCTTCGTGTGGATGATGAACCTCTGGTCGATCATCCCGCTCGCCCAGTTCCCGGTGACGTCGGTCATCGCGTACCCGGCCGGCCTGGCACTGATCGTCTACATCCTCTGGATGAGCATCACGTTCAAGCGGCACGGCTTCGTCGGCGGCTTCAAGAACCTGACGGGCTACGACAAGTCGCTCGGCGGGGTTCTGCCGCTGGTCATGGTCATCGAGTTCTTCTCGAACGTCCTGGTCCGCCCCTTCACGCACGCGGTCCGACTCTTCGCGAACATGTTCGCGGGTCACACGCTGCTGCTGCTCTTCACCATCGCCAGCTGGTACCTGCTGAACGGCATCGGTATCGCCTACGCGGGTGTCTCGTTCGTGATGGTCATCGCGATGACGGCCTTCGAGCTCTTCATCCAGGCTGTTCAGGCATACGTCTTCGTGCTCCTGGCGTGCACCTTCATCCAGGGCGCCGTCGCCGAGCACCACTGATCGCGCCTCCCATACCCCCAGTCGTCCGGTGGCCAACCCCCGCCGGTCCGTGAAAGAGAAGGAAGAACTGGAATGTCCCAGACCCTTGCCGCCGTCACCGGTTCCCTCAGCTCCGTCGGATATGGCCTGTCCGCCATCGGCCCCGGCGTCGGCGTCGGCATCATCTTCGGTAACGGCACGCAGGCTCTCGCCCGTCAGCCCGAGGCTGCCGGTCTGATCCGCGCCAACCAGATCCTCGGCTTCGCGTTCTGCGAGGCGCTCGCCCTCATCGGTCTGGTCATGCCGTTCGTCTACAGCAAGTAAGACGAACTGCGACTAGTCCATACCGACGAAAGGCACTGATGTGAACCCCGTGGTTCAGCTCGCCGCCGAAGGTGCGGAGAATCCGCTCGTTCCGCCGATTCCTGAGCTCGTCATCGGTCTGATCGCCTTCGTCATCGTCTTCGGCTTCCTCGCCAAGAAGCTCCTCCCGAACATCAACAAGGTTCTGGAAGAGCGCCGCGAGGCCATCGAAGGCGGTATCGAGAAGGCCGATGCGGCCCAGACCGAGGCCCAGAGCGTGCTTGAGCAGTACAAGGCTCAGCTCGCCGAAGCCCGCCACGAAGCCGCGCGCCTGCGCCAGGAGGCGCAGGAGCAGGGCGTTGTGATCCTGCAGGAGATGCGGGCGGAAGGCCAGCGGCAGCGAGAGGAGATCATCGCTGCCGGCCACGCCCAGATCGAGGCCGACCGCAAGGCCGCGGCCTCCGCGCTGCGTCAGGACGTGGGCAAGCTCGCCACCGACCTGGCCGGCAAGCTCGTCGGCGAGTCCCTCGAGGACCACGCCCGGCAGAGCGGCACCGTCGACCGTTTCCTCGACGAGCTCGAGGCGAAGGCCGAGGCTGTCCGATGAACGGCGCGAGCCGCGAGGCACTGGCTACCGCACGTGAGTCCCTCGACGCGCTGACCGACAACACGTCGGTCGACGCGGCGAAGCTCGCCGAGGAGCTGGCCGCCGTAACGGCGCTGCTCCAGCGCGAGGTCTCACTGCGGCGGGTCCTGACCGACCCGTCGCAGCCCGGCGAGGCCAGGGCGGAGCTGGCCGGACGACTGCTGCGCGGTCAGGTGGGCGGCGAGACCGTCGACCTGATCTCCGGCATGGTCCGCTCCCGCTGGTCGCAGTCGCGTGACCTGGTCGACTCGGTCGAGGAACTGGCGAACATCGCAGACCTCACCGCCGCCCAGCGCAGCGGAGACCTCGACGACGTCGAGGACGAGCTGTTCCGGTTCGGCCGGATCGTCGCCTCCGACAAGGAGCTGCGCGCCGCGCTCACCAACCGGTCCGCGTCCGCGTCCGCCAAGGGGCAGCTGCTGCACAGCCTGCTCGGCGGCAAGGCACGGCCCGCCACCGAGCGCGTCGTCACGCGGCTTGTCACCCAGCCGCGTGGACGTAGCCTGGAAGAGGGAATCGAGTCCCTTTCCAAGCTGGCCGCGGAGCGCCGGGAGCGGATGGTCGCCGTGGTCACCTCGGCGGTCCCGCTGAGCGATCGGCAGAAGCAGCGCCTCGGCGACGCACTGGCGAAGATCTACGGCCGCCCGATGCACCTGAATCTCGATGTGGACCCCACGGTCCTCGGCGGGATCGCGGTGCAGGTCGGCGACGAGGTCATCAACGGCACCATCTCGGAGCGCCTCGAAGAGGCGACCCGTCGCATGGCCGGCTGACCGGCGCCGAGCAGCAACAGAACAGAGCAAGACCAGCGGCCCGGTTGGGCCGTGCAGAAATTGCAGAAGATTCCTGGGGGTCGGCCCCCAGACCCCCTTAAGAAACTTCGGGCCCAACAAGGAGAGCAGGGAACCCAGATGGCGGAGCTCACGATCCGGCCGGAGGAGATCCGGGACGCGCTGGAGAACTTTGTCCAGTCGTACAAGCCGGACGCGGCCTCGCGCGAGGAGGTCGGTACGGTCAGCGTTGCCGGCGACGGCATCGCGAAGGTCGAGGGTCTTCCCTCGGCCATGGCGAACGAGCTGCTGAAGTTCGAGGACGGCACCCTCGGTCTCGCCCTCAACCTCGAGGAGCGCGAGATCGGTGCGATCGTCCTCGGCGAGTTCAGCGGCATCGAAGAGGGCCAGCCGGTGCAGCGCACCGGTGAGGTGCTCTCCGTCGGCGTCGGCGAGGGTTACCTCGGCCGCGTCGTCGACCCGCTCGGCAACCCGATCGACGGTCTCGGCGAGATCGCGACCGACAGCCGCCGCGCCCTCGAGCTGCAGGCCCCTGGCGTCATGGTCCGTAAGTCGGTGCACGAGCCGATGCAGACCGGCTACAAGGCCGTCGACGCCATGGTGCCGATCGGCCGCGGCCAGCGTCAGCTGATCATTGGTGACCGTCAGACGGGTAAGACCGCTCTGGCCGTCGACACGATCATCAACCAGCGCGACAACTGGCGCTCGGGCGACGTGAACAAGCAGGTGCGCTGCATCTACGTCGCCATCGGTCAGAAGGGCTCCACCATCGCCTCCGTGCGCGGTGCCCTCGAAGAGGCCGGCGCGCTCGAGTACACGACCATCGTCGCCGCCCCGGCGTCCGACCCGGCCGGCTTCAAGTACCTGGCGCCGTACACCGGTTCGGCCATCGGCCAGCACTGGATGTACCAGGGCAAGCACGTCCTGATCATCTTCGACGACCTCTCGAAGCAGGCCGACGCCTACCGCGCCGTGTCGCTTCTGCTGCGCCGTCCGCCGGGCCGCGAGGCCTACCCGGGCGACGTGTTCTACCTCCACTCGCGTCTGCTGGAGCGCTGCGCGAAGCTCTCCGACGAGATGGGCGCCGGTTCGATGACGGGCCTCCCGATCGTCGAGACCAAGGCGAACGACGTGTCGGCGTTCATCCCGACCAACGTCATCTCCATCACCGACGGCCAGTGCTTCCTGGAGTCCGACCTGTTCAACGCCGGCCAGCGTCCGGCCCTGAACGTCGGTATCTCGGTCTCCCGTGTCGGTGGCTCCGCCCAGCACAAGGCGATGCGCCAGGTCTCCGGCCGACTCCGTGTCGACCTCGCCCAGTACCGCGAGCTGGAGGCGTTCGCCGCCTTCGGTTCCGACCTGGACGCGGCCTCGAAGGCGTCGCTGGAGCGCGGTAAGCGCATGGTCGAGCTGCTGAAGCAGCCGCAGTACTCCCCGTACCCGGTCGAGGAGCAGGTCGTCTCCATCTGGGCCGGTACCACCGGCAAGATGGACGACGTCCCGGTCGAGGACATCCGTCGCTTCGAGAGCGAGCTGCTGGAGTACCTGCGCCGTGAGCGCAAGGACCTCCTGACCAGCATCGCCGAGGGCGCCAAGATGTCCGACGACACGCTGCAGTCGGTCGCCGACGCGGTCGCCGTCTTCAAGCAGCAGTTCGAGACCTCGGACGGCAAGCTCCTGGGCGAGGGCTGATCGATGGGCGCTCAGCTTCGCGTTTACAAGCGCCGCATTCGCTCCGTCACCGCCACGAAGAAGATCACCAAGGCGATGGAGATGATCGCCGCTTCGCGCATCGTCAAGGCGCAGCGCCAGGTGGCGGCGTCGACGCCGTACGCGACCGAGCTCACCCGTGCGGTGACCGCGGTGGCGACCGGCTCCACCACCAAGCACCCGCTGACCACCGAGGCCGAGTCTCCGGCACGGGCCGCGGTCCTGCTCATCACGAGCGACCGCGGTCTGGCCGGCGGTTACTCCTCCAACGCCATCAAGGCCGCGGAGCGACTGACCGAGCGGCTCCGCGGTGAGGGCAAGGAGGTCGTCACGTATGTGATCGGCCGCAAGGGTGTCGCCTACTACGGCTTCCGTGAGCGCAAGCTCGCGGATTCGTGGACGGGCTTCACCGACAGCCCGACGTACGCGGATGCGAAGCGGGCTGCGGCCCCGCTGATCGAGGCGGTCACCCAGGAGACCGCCGAGGGCGGCGTGGACGAGCTGCACATCGTCTTCACGGAGTTCGTGTCGATGATGACGCAGAACCCGGTCGAGGACCGGATGCTGCCGCTCAGTCTCGATGCCACGAAGGACGAGGACGGCAAGGGCGAGATCCTGCCGCTGTTCGACTTCGAGCCGTCGGCGGAGGACGTCCTCGACGCCCTGCTTCCGCGGTACGTCGAGAGCCGGATCTACAACGCGCTGCTGCAGGCCGCTGCTTCCGAGCACGCTGCCCGCCGCCGCGCGATGAAGTCGGCCACCGACAACGCCGGTGAGCTCATCAAGACGCTCTCCCGGCTTGCCAACGCGGCCCGCCAGGCCGAAATCACCCAGGAAATCAGCGAGATCGTCGGTGGTGCCAGTGCGCTGGCCGACGCGACCGCGGGGAGTGACAAGTAATGACGACCACAGTTGAGACGGCCGTTGCCACGGGCCGCGTCGCCCGGGTCATCGGCCCGGTCGTCGACGTGGAGTTCCCCGTCGACGCGATGCCGGAGATCTACAACGCGCTGACCGTCCAGGTGGCCGACCCGGCCGAGGACGGCAAGCTCAAGAAGCTGACCCTCGAGGTCGCCCAGCACCTCGGCGACGGCGTGGTCCGCGCCATCTCGATGCAGCCCACCGACGGTCTGGTCCGCCAGGCCCCGGTGACCGACACGGGCGCCGGCATCACCGTGCCGGTCGGCGAGATGACCAAGGGCAAGGTGTTCAACACCCTCGGTGAGATCCTGAACAAGCCCGAGGCCGAGGCCGAGGTCACCGAGCGCTGGCCGATCCACCGCAAGGCGCCCAACTTCGACCAGCTCGAGTCGAAGACCGAGATGTTCGAGACCGGCGTCAAGGTCATCGACCTTCTCACCCCGTACGTCAAGGGTGGAAAGATCGGTCTGTTCGGTGGTGCCGGTGTCGGCAAGACCGTTCTGATCCAGGAAATGATCTACCGCGTGGCCAACAACCACGACGGCGTGTCGGTGTTCGCCGGTGTCGGTGAGCGCACCCGTGAGGGCAACGACCTCATCGAGGAAATGGCCGACTCGGGCGTCATCGACAAGACGGCGCTCGTCTTCGGTCAGATGGACGAGCCGCCGGGCACGCGTCTTCGCGTCGCGCTGGCCGGTCTGACCATGGCGGAGTACTTCCGCGATGTGCAGAAGCAGGACGTGCTCTTCTTCATCGACAACATCTTCCGGTACACCCAGGCCGGGTCCGAGGTGTCCACCCTGCTCGGCCGTATGCCGTCCGCGGTGGGTTACCAGCCGAACCTGGCCGACGAGATGGGTCTGCTGCAGGAGCGCATCACGTCGACCCGTGGTCACTCGATCACCTCGATGCAGGCGATCTACGTTCCCGCGGACGACCTGACCGACCCGGCCCCGGCCACCACCTTCGCCCACCTCGACGCGACGACGGTTCTCTCCCGTCCGATCTCCGAGAAGGGCATCTACCCGGCCGTGGACCCGCTGGACTCCACGTCCCGCATCCTGGACCCGCGTTACATCGCGGCGGACCACTACGCGGCCGCCATGCGCGTCAAGGGGATCCTCCAGAAGTACAAGGACCTCCAGGACATCATCGCGATCCTCGGTATCGACGAGCTGGGCGAGGAGGACAAGCTCGTTGTCCACCGTGCCCGTCGCGTCGAGCGCTTCCTGTCGCAGAACACCCACGTCGCCAAGCAGTTCACCGGCGTGGACGGTTCGGACGTTCCGCTCGACGAGTCGATCGCCGCGTTCAACTCGATCTGTGACGGTGAGTACGACCACTTCCCCGAGCAGGCGTTCTTCATGTGCGGTGGCATCGAGGACCTCAAGGCCAACGCCAAGGAGCTCGGCGTCTCCTGAGCCCATGGCTCACCGAGGGGGGCGGGTGTGTCCCGTCCCCCTCACCACGCCCCGTAGAATTGACCCAACACCCGGCTCGAACGGCCGGGTGGTGACCCGAGGAGCCACCCTTGGCTGCTGAGCTGCACGTCGAGCTGGTCGCCGCGGACCGCAGTGTCTGGTCCGGCGAGGCCACCCTGGTCGTCGCGCGCACCACGTCCGGCGACATCGGCGTCATGCCCGGTCACCAGCCGCTTCTGGGTGTGCTGGAATCGGGCCCGGTGACGATCCGTACGAGCGACGGCGCGACCGTGGTCGCCGCTGTGCACGGCGGTTTCATCTCGTTCGCGGACGACAAGCTCTCGCTGCTCGCGGAGATCGCGGAGCTGGCGGACGAGATCGATGTCCAGCGCGCCGAGCGTGCGCTGGAGCGCGCGAAGTCGGACACGGACGCCGCCTCCGAGCGGCGCGCCGAAGTGCGACTGCGTGCGGTGGCGGTGCGCTAGCGCCCCGCGACAACGTAGCTTTACCCTCAGCCGCGGCCCGAGCTGGAGACCACTCCAGACCGTGTCGCGGCTGAGGCGATGCAGGTGCGGTTGTAGTTCTGGCGGTATCCGTTACTCGACGACGCGAGGAGGTCGGTGGAGATGTTCCTCGCGCTGTGGGTGGGCGGGCTGGTCGTCGCACTGGTTCTGATGGGACTCTTCGTCTTCGGTCTGCGTCGGCGGCTGATTCAGCGCTCCGGCGGGACCTTCGACTGCAGCGTGCGATGGAACGTTCCGGAGGAGCCCGATCTCTCGGGCAAGGGCTGGGTGTACGGGGTCGCCCGCTACAGCGAGGACCGGATCGACTGGTTCCGGGTCTTCTCCTACGCCCCTCGCCCGCGCCGGGTCCTGGAGCGTTCCGCGATCGAGGTGGTCGCCCGGCGGCTGCCCGAGGGCGAGGAGGAGTTGGCGCTGCTGTCCGACGCCGTGGTGCTCGGCTGTCTCCACCGGGAGACCCGCCTGGAGCTGGCCATGAGCGAGGACGCGCTGACCGGATTCCTCGCCTGGCTGGAGGCGGCGCCGCCCGGCCAGCGGGTCAACGTGGCCTGACCGACGAAGAGCTGAAGAAAGCCGGGGAGACAGGGGGCGGACCTGTCTCCCCGGCTGCTTTTCGGGGTGATGAGCGGTGCTGGTGGGGGGTTGCTTCAGGCCGTGGGGGCCGTTTCGGGCGGCGGGGTTACTTCAGGCCGCTGTTGATGGCGCCGACGAGTTCGCCGTTGGTGGTGTCGCCGCTGAACTCCCAGAAGAACGCGCCTCCCAGACCCTGGCTCTTCGCCCAGGTCATCTTGGACGCGATGGTGGCGGGGGTGTCGTAGCTCCACCAGTTGGTGCCGCAGTGGGCGTACGCGGTGCCGGCGACGGTGCCGGTGGCCGGGCAGCTGTTCTTGAGGACCTTGTAGTCCTCGATGCCGGCCTCGTAGGTGCCGGGGGCGGCGCCGGTGGCGGTGCCGCCGGGTGCGTCCTGGGTGACGCCGGTCCAGCCGCGGCCGTAGAAGCCGATGCCGAGCAGCAGCTTGGCGGCGGGGACGCCCTGGGCCTTCAGCTTGGCGATGGCGTCGGCGGAGTCGAAGCCGTCCTTCGGGATGCCGTTGTACGAGGTGAGCGGGGAGTGCGGGGCGGTCGGGCCCTTGGCGTCCCAGGCGCCGAAGAAGTCGTACGTCATCACGTTGTACCAGTCCAGGGACTGGGCGGCGCCGGCGTAGTCGGCGGCGTCGATCTTGCCGCCCGCGGAGCCGTCGGCGGTGATGGCTGCCGTCACCAGGTTGTTGCTGCCGAACTTCGAGCGCAGCGCCGAGGTGATGCCCTTCAGCGCGGCCGGGCCGCTGGTGTCGCAGGTCAGACCGCAGGCGTTGGGGTACTCCCAGTCGATGTCGATGCCGTCGAAGACATCGGCCCAACGCGGGTCCTCCACCAGCTGGTAGCAGGAGTCGGCGAACGCGGCCGGGTTCTTCGCGGCCTCACCGAAGCCACCGGACCAGGTCCAGCCGCCGAAGGACCACAGGACCTTGATGTGCGGGTACTTCGCCTTGAGCTTGCGCAGCTGGTTGAAGCTGCCGCGCAGCGGCTGGTCCCAGGTGTCGGCGACGCCGTCGACGGACTTGTCGGCCGTGTACGCCATGTCGTAGTCGGCGTAGGAGTCACCGATCGTGCACTTGCCGCCCTGGACGTTGCCGAAGGCGTAGTTGATGTGCGTGATCTTCGCGGCGGAACCCGAGGTGTCCAGGTTCTTGACGTGGTAATTCCGGCCGTAGACGCCCCAGTCGGTGAAGTAGCCGAGGTTGACCTTGCCGCCGGTGCCGGGGTCCGGGTTGCCGCCACCGCCGGTGGTGCGGACCTTGACCGCGCCGCTGACCGGACCGGTCTGGCCGGCGGTGTCACGGGCCTGCACGGTGTACGAGTAGTCGGTGCCGGCCTTGAGGCCGGAGTCGGTGTACGTCGTCCCGGTGACCGTCGAGACGACCGCGCCGTCCCGCAGCACGTCGTAGTTCTTGATGCCGTTGTCGTCGGTCGCGGCGGCCCAGCTCAGCTTGGCGGAGGTGTCGGTGACGGCGCTCGCGGTGGGGATGCCCGGTGCCGAGGGGGCGTTGTCGCCGGGGACGCTGCCGCCGTCGCAGGAGGCGCCGTTCAGCTTGCAGCCGGCGGGGGCGCCGGGGCCGGTGCCGTTGAAGCCGAAGCTGACGGAGGCGCCGGGGGCGACCGAACCGTTCCAGCCGAGGTTCTTGGCGGTCCAGTGGGTTCCGGAGCTGGTGACGGTGGCGTCCCAGGCGGAGCCGACCGCGGTGCCGGAGGGGAAGTCCCACTCGATGGTCCAGGAGGACAGGGCGGTGGTGCCGGTGTTCTTCACCGTCCACTGGCCCTCGAAGCCGCTGCCCCAGTCGGACTTCTTGACGAAGGACGCGGTCGCCGAGGTGGCGGCCTCGGCGGGGGAGGCCAGGCCGACCATCGCGGCGAGGGGAAGCAGGAGCGCGGTGAGGCCGGCGACCGCTCTGGATCTGGTGGCTCTTCCGGTCCCGAGTCTGAATCGGGTCCGGCGTAGGGGGGTTTCAGTGCTCAACGGTGCTCCTCGGGTGAGGTCCGGACAAACGGGGGTGGTCCGTGGACTGCAAACCCTGCGCCGCCCTGAGCCCGCCATTGTCATGGCGTGCTCACCGCAGTGTGCTCGGTGAGATTAGGAAGGTCTGGACCAACCGTCAAGAGGTCTGGACCAAAGTTCGTGGCTGGGGTCTGTCGTTTGGATCAGGTCGGACCCCGCTCCCCGAGCCGCCCTGATCCAAACGATGGACCCTCGACCTCAGGCGCCCAACTCCTGTGCCAGGACGGCCGCCTGGACCCGGCTGCGCAGTCCCAGCTTGCCCAGCAGCCTGCTCACATGCGTCTTCACCGTCGCCTCCGCCATGGAGAGCCGGACCGCGATCTCGGCGTTCGACAACCCCTCGCCGAGACAGCCCAGAACCTCCCGCTCCCGCCGGGTGAGAACGTCGAGCACCGAGGGGTCGGGCGCCTTCACCGGCCGTACGGGAGTGGTCCCGGCGAACTCGGCGATCAGACGGCGCGTCACCGCCGGGGCGATCAGTCCCTCGCCGCGTGCCACCGTGCGTACGGCTTCGAGCAGATCGCGCGCTTCGGTGTTCTTCAGCAGGAAGCCCGCGGCCCCCGCCCGCAGCGCCCCGAAGACGTACTCGTCCAGATCGAACGTCGTCAGCACCAGTACGTCCGCGAGCTGTTCGGCCACCACCTGTCCGGTCGCCGACACCCCGTCCAGCCGAGGCATCTGCACATCCATCAGCACCAGATCCGGCCGGAGTTCGCGGGCGAGGCGCACCGCCTCCTCGCCGTCCCCGGCCTCGCCCACGACCTCGATGTCGGGCGCGCTGCGCAGAATGAGCACCAGCCCCGCCCGGACGGCCGACTGGTCCTCGGCGACCACGACCCGGATCTTCATGTCCTCGATACCCCTTCCTCCACGGGCAGTTCGGCCCGTACCCGCCAGATCCTCGTACCACCGTCGGCGATCGACGGACCGGCCTCGATCGCGCCGCCCAGCAGCGCCACCCGCTCCCGCATCCCCACCAGACCGGCCCCCGAACCCGGTGCGCGCGGCCCGGGGCGGTCCCCGAGCACGCTGCTGACCTCCACCGTGAGCAGCTGCCCGGACCGCCCGAGCCGCACCGCGACCGGGCCGGGCGCGGCATGCTTGAGCGCGTTGGTCAGGGACTCCTGGACGATCCGGTACGCGGCCAGCTCGACCGGCGCGGCAAGCGGCCCCCGTTCGTCCCGGGTGTCCTCGAAGGCGCAGCTCAGGCCGCTCGACGCGGCGCTCGTACGGGTCTGCTCGACCAGGGCGTCCAGCGAGGCGAGGGTGGGGGACGCGGCCGGTTCCCGGGAGCCGCCGCCGGTGCGCAGCAGCCCGATCAGCCGGCGCATCTCGGCGAGACCGTCGACGCTGTTCTCCCGGATCACTCCGAGCGCGTCGCGCGAGGTGTCCGGGTCGTCGATGGAGAGCGCGGCGGTGGAGTGGATGGCGATCGCCGAGAGGTGGTTGGCCACCATGTCGTGCAGTTCGCGGGCCATCCGGGTGCGTTCCGCGGTCACCGCCTGGGTCCGGTCCATCTCGGCGAGCAGCGCGGTCTGGTCGGCGCGCAGCCGGGCGGCCTCGGCGGCGTCCCGGTGGTTGCGGACGCTGACCCCCGTGATGGCGGGCAGGAACGAGACCATGCCGGTGACCACGCCGATGAGCAGTGCCTCGGGGTTGCGGAACCAGGCCAGGAACCCGATGGTGATGCCGACCGTGATCAGGAACGTGGTCACCGGGATGCGGCGGGCGGCGGACGGTGTCCCGTACAGCACGGCCGCGTACATGAGATCCGTGAACATCAGGACCGTCGCGAGGTTCCCGACCGTGAACTGGTCCGCGACCAGCGCGATCGTGCCGATGACCAGGGCCGGCTGCGGGGCGGTCCTGCGTACCAGTTCGAGCCCCGAGACGACGGCGAGCGGCAGCAGGGAGACCCACGGGGCGACGAAGGCCCGGTTGCCCTGGAGGTTCAGGCCGAGCGCCCACAGGGCGAGACCGCCGAGGAGTCCGATGGCGGCCATGAGCACGTCGTGGCGGTGCGGCCGGGTGAGGGAGAACACCCTCCCATCCAACACGGCGGCCCCCGCCCGGACCTCCCTACCGGGGGTGAGGAGCGAGTACATCGAAGGATGCAGTCACGGTTCGTCACTGCCGACGACGATTCCGGGCGACGCGGCCGGAAGGCTGGAGGGAACAGGAAGGAGAAGTGCCGTGATCGTCACGCTGATCGTGCTCTGCGAAGTCGCCTTCTGGGTGCTGCTGGCCGCGGGGCTCGCGCTGCGGTACCTGGCGAAGAAGCCCACGCTGGGCGCGGCCGTGCTGCTGTGCGAGCCGCTGCTGGAGGTCGTGCTGCTGGTGGTGACCGCCATCGACCTGAAGAACGGGGCGCAGCCCGACTGGAAGCACGGGCTCGCCGCGGTCTACATCGGCTTCACGGTGGGGCTCGGCCACTCCACGATCCGCTGGGTCGACGCCCGGGTCGCCCACCGCTTCGCGGGCGGGCCGCCGCCGGTGCGGCCGCCGAAGTACGGCATGGCGCGCGCGGCGCACGAGTGGAAGGTCGCGGCGCGCTGGACGGTCGCGGCGGTGACCGCGCTGGCGCTGCTCCAGGCGGCCGCCTGGTACGTGGGCGGGGACGGCGACGTGTCGTCGCTGCGGGCCTGGCAGCAGAAGATGCTGTTGGTCATCGGGATCAACGTGGTCATCGCGGGGAGCTACACGTTGTTCCCGAAACGCGAGCCGGCCGGGCGCTGAGCGGCCGGCCGGGCGCTGAGCGGCCGGCCGGGCGCGGCCTCGCACCCGGCCGGCCGCCGGGGCCACGTGGTCAGCGCTCGCCGCCCGGCACCCACAGCACGTCGCCGACCTCCTTGTTCGCCGTCCTCGCGAGGATGAACAGCAGGTCGGAGAGCCGGTTGAGATACGTCGCGGTCAGCGCGTTCATCACGTCGCCGTGCACCTCCAGCGCCGCCCAGGTGGACCGCTCCGCGCGCCGGACCACCGTGCACGCCTGGTGCAGCAGCGCCGCCCCGGGCGTACCGCCCGGCAGGATGAAGCTGCGCAGCTTCTCCAGCTGCTCCAGGAAGTGGTCGCAGTCCGCCTCCAGCTTGTCGACGTAACCCTGCTCCACCCGCAGCGGCGGGTACTTCGGGTCCTCGACGACCGGGGTCGACAGGTCCGCGCCCACGTCGAACAGGTCGTTCTGCACACGGACGAGGACCTTCACGACGTCCTCGGAGAGCTGCCCGAGCGCGATGGCGGTACCGATGACGGCATTGGCCTCATTGGTGTCGGCGTACGCGGAGATCCGCAGATCGGTCTTGGCGGTACGGCTCATGTCGCCGAGGGCGGTGGTGCCCTGGTCGCCGGTGCGCGTGTAGATACGTGTCAGATTGACCATGCCGCCAGGCTAGTGCCCCTCCCGGCGGAAGACCCGGGCGCCCACCGCCACGGCCGCGGCCGCGAAGGCGGCCGCCACCACTGCCCCGTACAGCATGTGCGAGGTGGCGTACGAGCCCACGTACGCGTCCCGTACCGCGTCCACGAGATAGCGCAAGGGGGTGAAGTGCGACGTGATGTCCAGCCACGCCGGCCCCAGTGTCATCGGCAGCATCAGGCCGGAGAGCAGCATCACCGGCATGGTCACCGCGTTGATGACGGGTCCGAACTCCTGCGGCGTCGCGACCTTCATGGCCAGTGCGTACGACAGCGAGGCCAGCGCGACCGTGAGCAGACCGACGAACGCGAAGCCGATCAGCACCCCGGGCAGGGGCGCGCGCAGGCCCATGACCAGGGCGGCCAGCACCAGCAGCATCGCCTGGACCATGAAGAGCAGGGCGTCCCGCAGGACCCGGCCCAGCAGCAGCGCCAGTCTGCTGACCGGTGTCACCCGCATCCGCTCCACCACCCCGGTGGACTTCTCGACGATGATCGAGAATCCGGCGAACGAGGCTCCGAACAGGGCGAGTTGAAGCAGCAGGCCGGGGATCAGGACCTGCCAGGAGTCCCCGGACGAGCCGAGCGGCAGATCGTCGAGGAGCGGGCCGAAGAAGAGCAGATACAGCAGCGGCATCAGTACGCCGAAGAGCATCTGGAAGCGGGAGCGCAGGGTCTGGCGGGCGTACCGCCCGAAGACGAGCGCGATGTCGTGAAGCAGCATCAGAGCCCCTGTACGGAGAGGGGTGCGGCATCGACGGGCGCGGTGGCGCGGCCGGTGATCGCGAGGAAGGTGTCCTGGAGGGAGGCGGCGGGGGATCCCGCGTACTCGGCCCGCAGCGCGGCCGGGGTGCCCTCGGCCACGACCACGCCCCGGTCGATCACGATCAGCCGGTCGGCGAGCACGTCCGCCTCGTCAAGGTAGTGGGTGGTGAGGACGACCGTCGTGCCGTGGTCGTCGCGCAGCCCGCGCACCAGGTCCCAGAGGTCGGTGCGGCTGCCCGGGTCGAGGCCGGTGGTGGGTTCGTCGAGGAAGAGGACGGGCGGCCGGTGGACGATGCCCATCGCGATGTCCAGGCGCCGGCGCTGACCGCCCGAGAGGGTGACCGCCTTCCGGTCGAGCAGATCGCCGAGGCCGAGCCCGCGGGCCAGTTCGGCGGCCCGCGCGGTCGCCTCCGCCCTGCTCAGCCGGTACAGCCGTCCCTGGGTGACCAGTTCCTCCCGCACGGTCAGGTGCGGGTCGACGCCGCCGGACTGGGCGACGTATCCGCACTTCGCGCGCACTCCGGCCGGATCGTCGGCGAGATCGTGCCCGGCGACGGTGGCGGCGCCGCCGGTGGGGGTGAGCAGTGTGGTCAGCATCCGCAGAGTGGTGGTCTTGCCCGCCCCGTTGGGGCCGAGGAGGCCGACGATCTCGCCCTCGGCGACCGTCAGGTCGACGGACCGCACGGCGTGCACCGGTCCGTTCCTGCTGTCGAAGGTCCGGGCGAGCCCGGCCGTACTGATGATTGGCATAGCGACCACAAAAACAGAGTCCCTGAAAAAATGCAATGACTCTAATTTTTCACCGGCTCCCGCGCGGGCCTACCATGGACGGATGGCCGAGGGACTCAGGGAACGCAAGAAGCGCCAAGCCAGGCAACACATCTCGGACCTCGCGACCGGGCTGTTCCTGGAGCGCGGTTTCGTCACGGTGACCGTCGCCGAGATCGCCGAGCTGGCGGACGTCTCCGTGAACACCGTCTACAACTACTTCCCGGCCAAGGAGGACCTCTTCCTCGACCGGATGAACGGCGTCACCCGGCGGGTGGCCCGCTTCGTCCGTGCCCGCGACAAGGGCGAGTCGGCGGCCGAGGCGGTTCTGCGGGAGCTGCGGTCCCTGGTCGTCGCGGTGTCGCCGGAGCTCGGGCTGATGGACGGCTTCGCCGACTTCATGCGGGTCATCGAGGAGGCGCCCACGCTCCAGGCCCGTCTCGGCCGCCTCCAGCGGGAGGTCCTGGACGCCGTCGTCACGACCCTGCGCGAGGAGACGGGCGCGCCGTCGGACGATCCGCTGCCGGACCTGGTCGGCGGTCAACTCGCCTGGATCGAGGGGGCCCTCGTCGGTCGCATCAGCCAGGAGATGCTGGCCGGGCGCAAGGCGGTCGAGGTCTCGCGCGACGCACTCGTCCTGCTCGACGAGATCGAGGACCTCCTCGGCGAAAAGGTCCTCAACTACGCCCGACGCGCCGCTGAATGACGTGTGCCGGTGTGATGTCCGTCATGTGAGACGTGACGCGCATCTCTTCACGGCCCCAGCGCCCCTCACGGGTACTAATCTCCGCCGGAGAGCATGTGAACAACCGTTAAGACCGGCCGTGCAGGGACCAGCTGCAGAGGCGAACAGAAACCAAGGGGTGCACACGTGGCCAGGAAGCTCGCCGTCATCGGAGCCGGACTCATGGGGTCCGGCATCGCGCAGGTCTCCGCCCAGGCGGGCTGGGACGTGGTGCTGCGCGACGTCACCGACGAAGCCCTGACCCGTGGACGCGACGGCATCAAGGCCTCGTACGACAAATTCGTCTCCAAGGGCAAGCTGGACGCGGCCGACGCCGAGGCCGCGCTCGCCCGCATCACGACCACCACCGACCTCGACGCGGTCGCCGACGCGGATGTCGTCGTCGAGGCCGTCTTCGAGAAGCTGGAGGTCAAGCACGAGATCTTCCGGGCCCTCGACAAGATCGTCCGGGACGACGCCGTCCTCGCCTCCAACACCTCCGCCATCCCGATCACCAAGATCGCGGCCGTGACGGAGCGCCCCGAGCGCGTCGTCGGGGTGCACTTCTTCTCGCCGGTCCCGATGATGCAGCTCTGCGAACTCGTACGCGGCTACAAGACCAGCGACGAAACCCTCGCCACCGCACGGGAGTTCGCCGAGTCCGTGGGCAAGACCTGCATCGTCGTCAACCGTGACGTGGCCGGCTTCGTCACCACCCGGCTGATCTCGGCGCTCGTCGTCGAGGCCGCCAAGCTGTACGAGTCGGGCGTCGCCTCGGCCGAGGACATCGACATCGCCTGCAAGCTGGGCTTCGGCCACGCCATGGGCCCGCTCGCCACGGCGGACCTGACCGGCGTCGACATCCTGCTGCACGCCACGAGCAACATCTACACCGAGTCGCAGGACGAGAAGTTCGCCGCGCCGGAGCTGATGCGCCGGATGGTGGACGCAGGTGACATCGGCCGCAAGAGCGGGCAGGGCTTCTACACGTACTGATCGTTTTCGGTCCTCCGGTTGCCTGATCCGCCGTCGATCAGGCCCGGAGGTTCGGGGGAGTCTCCCGGAAGCAGTGGATCCGAGTGGCCCTCGTCGCACCTCGGTCACTCCACGGGGTGAATTCGGTATCGGTTCGCTTACAGACGGAAACTTCCCTGTCTCCGCCGGAGTCAGTTGTGGCAGAGACAGAACAGACAGACGAACCTTGCTACGGAGCATTCCAGGGGAGCGCATATGCACATCAGGGGCGACCACGCCGAGCTGGTCGTCGGGGGCCGCCTCGACGTCCGAAGCGCGGCGGACGCCCGTACGGCCCTGCACTCGGCCCTCGACGACGGCGTCGGCGACCTGGTGCTCGACCTGACCGAGCTGGATTCCTGGGACGCCACCGGACTCGGCGTCATCATGGGCGCACACCGCCGGGCCGGCCGGGCCGGGCGGCGGCTGGTGCTCCGTGGCGTGCCGCCACAGATGCAGCGCCTGCTGGTGGCGACCCGGCTGCACCGCATCCTGGCCATCGAGGGCGGAATCGCCGCAGACTCGCTGCCGCGCGTGTAGGGGCGTCCGACCGGTGAGCGACCGACCGGCGGGAGCCTCCGATCCGGCGAACGGCCACCGGCCGTGCGTCGCGGCCGAAAGCGCACAATCCGCACGAGAACGTGCGCTTCGGGCGGCGTGACCCCCCGACTGTGCGGGGACCCCGTGCGACGGTCTAGGGTTCGGCCGTCCGCCGATTGACGAACCCACCGGGCGGACACCGGACCAGAAGCGACAGCGGGGCGTGCGAGGCCGGAGGGGCAATCGTGCGCGACGCGTCTGGGGGCTTTGGCGATGGACCCGACACACCGGGGACCGGAACAGTACGGCCGGGACAACGACGGCTTCGGTGAGGGGACCGGCCGCAGACGGCCGGCCCGCGACCAGCTGACCCCGGATCCCGGTCAGCCGACGCCGCCGCAGGCACGCGTCGTCCGGCTCATATCGGGCGACTACCTCCTCACCGTCAACCCGGTCGACGGCAGCGAGGTCGAGCTGTGCCCGCCGGGGGAGCAGCCCGGCCCTCCGGCCCGGCGCACCGCGGCCGGGCGCGCCGCCCGCGAACGCGCCACCGCGCCGCCCGTACCGCCGGGCCCGCCCGCCCCCCAACTGCCCCTCCTGGAGCGCGCGCAGGAGCGCGAACGGCTGGTGCGCCTGCTGGCCCAGGGCCGCTCGGTGCGTCTCACCGGACCGGCCGGATCCGGCCGTACGGCACTGCTGGACGCCGTCGCGGCCGACTGCGCGGCCCTCGCACCGGACGGAGTCGTACGGCTCAGCGGCTACAAGCGCACCGCCGCCGACCTGCTGCACGGGCTCTTCGAGGCCGTCCACGACTCGCCGCAGCACCGCCCCGACCGCGCCGGGCTGCTCGACAAGGTCCGGAGCATCGGGGCCGTCGTGCTGATCGACGACCTGGAGTTCGGCGGGGCCGCGCTGGAGGAGCTGCTCGACGCGACGCCGGAGTGCGCCTTCCTGTTCGCGACGGTTCCCGATGTCGCCGCGCCCACCACGGACTCGCACCTCGAAGAGGTCTTCCTCGCGGGCCTCGGCCGCGGTGCCGCGGTCGACCTGCTGGAGCGGGCCGTCGAGCGCCCGCTCACCGACGAGGAGGCGAACTGGGCGGGGGACCTCTGGTTCGAGTCCGAGGGGCTGCCGCTGCGCTTCGTCCAGGCGGGCGCCCTGCTGCGCCAGCGCGACCTGCTGCGTGCCGACCCCGAGGCGTACGGCGTGTTCGGCGGCGGCGCCGGCCGGCCCGCGGACGTCCCCTTCGGGCACGACCAGGACGTCGACGGTGTCCACATACCGCTGCCCAGCCTCGGGGAGGGCGCTGCCCCGGCCGCACTGCTCGCCTCGCGGCTGAGCGGGTCCGCCCGCGACACCCTGCGCTTCGCCGTGGCCCTCGGCGGCGAGGTGCCGCACCAGGCGCATCTGCCGGCGCTCATCGGGGACACCCACGCGGACGCCGCGCTCGGCGAGCTGGCCGGCTGCGGGCTGCTCTCCCCGGCCGGCCCCCGCTACCGGCTGGCCGCCGGTGTCGTGACCCAGCTGGAGGCCGCCGGATACGGCGAGGACGCCACCGACCGGGCGCGGACCGCGGCCCAGCACTACGCCTGGTGGGCCGGTCACCCCTCGGTCACTCCCGAGCGGGTGACGGCCGAGGGCGACGCGGTCGTCGCGGCGATGGCGCAGCTGGTGCCCGGCGACGGGGCGGGGCAGACCAGCGTGGCCGTGCTGCTGGCCCGCAGCGCCTCGCCGGCCTTCGCGGCGGGCCTGCACTGGGGAGCTTGGGAGCGGGCGCTGCGGATCGGTCAGGAGGCTGCCAGGATCGCCGGAGAGGTCGCCGAAGAGGCGTACTTCCACCACGAGTTGGGGGTCCTCGCGCTCCTCGCCGGCAATCCGGACCGGGCCAGGGCCGAGCTGGAGACCTCGATCAGCATGCGCGGGGCGCTCGCCGACAAGTCCGGCGCGGTGGCCGGACGGCGCGCGCTCGCCCTGGTCGCGGACCGTTCCGGCGGCCCGCTGCCCGTCGTCCTCACCCCGCCGGGAGAGGAACTGCCGGTCCCGCGGGCCGAGGAGCCGCCGGCGCAGTCCACCCGTGCGACGCCCTCCGTGACGCAGACGCTGTCGGGGCCGTACGAGGGCGCCCCCACGGTGATATCGCGGCAGAGCACCGCCAAGGCCGCCGGGGGCGCCCGGGGAGGCCGCTTCGCGGTGCTCGCCGGGGCCCGGCGCAATCTGGTCGCGACGGCCGCGGGCGTACTCCTGACCGGTGTGCTCGGCACGGTGGTGGCGCTGGGGCTGACCTCCGGCGACGACGACGTCCAGGGGAACCAGGACGTCACGACCGAGCAGTCGCAGAGCCAGGACGACGGCGAGGACGAAGTCCCGGCCGACAGCCCGGCGGACGGCTCGACGCCCGGCGTCCCGGCATCCAGCGGCAGCGCGGCGACGCCCGGCCCGTCGGGCAGCGAGATCACGCCGAGCGGCACCGGTACGCCGTCCACGGACCCCTCGGGACCGAGCGACAGCCCGTCGTCGGACACCCCGTCCAGCAGCAAGCCGCCGTCGCACAAGCCGACGAAGTCGCCTCGCCCGACGAAGTCGCCCACGCCGACGAAGTCGCCCAGCCCGACCGGGAGTCCGACGGACACCGACTCCCCGACGCCGACGGACACCGCCACCGAGCCCGAACCGTCCTCGCCCGACACCTCCGACTCGGCGAGCGGGCCCTCCTCGTCGTCGTCCTCGGCCACGGCGAGCGCGGACAGCAGTCCGATGGTGACCTGAGCGGCCCCGGAACCGACGAACGCCGGACGTGACACGCACGTCCGGCGTTCGGGAGCGGAGGGAGTGGTAAGGGTCAGAACAGCCGCAGCTTGTCGTCCTCGATGCCGCGCAGCGCGTCGTAGTCGAGAACGACACAGCCGATCCCGCGGTCCGTCGCCAGCACCCGCGCCTGCGGCTTGATCTCCTGGGCCGCGAAGATGCCCTTGACCGGGGCGAGATGGGGATCGCGGTTGAGCAGCTCCAGATAGCGGGTCAGCTGCTCCACGCCGTCGATGTCGCCGCGCCGCTTCAGCTCCACGGCGACGGTCTGGCCGTCGGCATCCCGGCACAGGATGTCGACCGGTCCGATGGCGGTGAAGTACTCGCGGCGGATCAGGGTGTAGCCCTCGCCGAGTGTCTCGATCCGGTCGGCGAGCAGTTCCTGAAGATGCGCTTCGACGCCGTCCTTGATGAGGCCCGGGTCGACACCCAGCTCATGGGACGAGTCGTGGAGGATTTCCTCCATCGTGATGATCAGTTTCTCGCCCGCTTTGTTCACCACGGTCCAGATGCCCGCGGTGTCGTCGCTGCCCTCCTTGAGGGTGCAGGGCGGTGACATCCAGTTGAGGGGTTTGTACGCCCTGTCGTCGGCGTGGATCGACACGCTCCCGTCCGCCTTCACCAGGATCAGACGGGGAGCGGAGGGCAGGTGGGCCGTGAGCCGGCCGGCGTAGTCCACGGAGCAGCGGGCGATGACGAGACGCATGGTCGGCAACGCTACTCGACGAGAGGTGTTCCACGCGATTCTCCCCCTGTCACACCCGTCACCGGGGTTGCCCACGAGGGGTGCCGTTCGGGCTTGCCCCTCTTTGCGCCCCTTCGGCGATGGCCGGTTGTGTTCCCAATCTCCTGGTGCGGCCAGGACTGCACCCTTACGGTGGAAGCAGGAGGTCGCCGTCTGTGTACGCTGCGTCGCCGTCCTCCTTCCCTGCCCGTAAGGCCCCGGCCCGGCGTCGGGGTCGCGAGAGGAGAACCCATGTCGCTCGACGTCTCACCGGCGCTGTTGGAACAGGCCGAGCGAGGCGAGGTCGACGAAGCCGACTTCGTCGACTGCGTCCGGACCTCCCTGCCCTACGCATGGGAGATGATCAGCTCGTTGGTGGCTCAGCTGAAGGTCGACGGCGGGGAGTTCGCCGACAACCAGACGCCCCCGCCCAACGAACAGGCACGTGGTCAGCTGCTGCGCGCGCTCGCGAGTGATGCGATACGCGGCGCGCTGCAGCGGCACTTCGGGGTGCGCCTGGCATTCCAGAACTGCCACCGCGTCGCGGTGTTCCCGCTGGATGCCTCGGTCGACGAGCGTCTGGCCCGCTTCACCTCGGTGAGGGGCCAGTTGCTCAATCAGTCGCCCGAACTTCGGGACTGCTAAACGCTTCTGCTGCCGTTCCGGGCGAGATCGTGCAACTCGCTCCGGGGCGGCAGCCCCGTACGTCTCACGACTCGTCAGGTGAGCAGCGGGAGCACTTCGGTGCCCAGCCGCGCCACGTTCTCCTCCGTGGCCGTCAGATCCCCCGACCCCTCCACCAGGAGCGCGAAGCGGGTGATGCCCGTCCGCTCGGCGGTGGCGGCGAGCCGGTCGGCGGCGAGCCGGGGCGGGCCCACCGGATGAAGGCCGCACAGCAGCTCCGTGTACGCGACCGGATCGCGCATCACCCGGTGTCGGTCGTCGACCGTCACATGGGCGTCCAGCCCTTGTCGCAGCCAGCCCGGCATCGCCTTCACGAGCGTCTCCACCGCGTCCTCGGAGCGGTCGGCGATCTGGGCCACCCCCGCGGACACGTGCCCGGCTTCCCGGACGCTCTCGGGCGAGCGGCCCGCGGCGAGCGCGGTGGACCGCCACAGGGCGACCATGTCGGCCTTCTCCTGGTCCCCGCAGTGCATCCCGAGCAGCATCGGCAGGCCGTTCTCCGCGGCGAGCCTCACCGTCCCGGGAGAGGTGCACGCGACGACCACCTCGGGTCCGGAGCCCTCGCCGTCCTCGACGAGCGGCTCGTCGGCCCGGGGCACCACGGCGACCTCGCGGAAGCCGTACCGCTCCCCGCGCCCGGCCACCCGTGGCTTGCCCAGCCAGTCGAGCAGCAGCTCCAGGGACTCCGGGAAGCCCTTCTCGTAGGCCTCCAGGCCGCCGCCGAACACCTCCAGATCCACCCAGGGACCGCCCCGGCCGACGCCGAGGGTGAATCGGCCGCCGCTGGTGAGGTGGAGCAGCGCGGCCTGTTCGCCGAGCGCCACCGGATGCTGGGTCGGCAGCACGCTCACCGCCGTGCCCACCCGGATTCTGCGGGTGCGGCCGAGCAGCAGCGCGGCCAGGGTGACGGCGGACGGGCAGACCCCGTACGGCACGAAATGATGCTCTGCCAGCCAGACCGAGTCGAGCCCGGACTCCTCCGCGACCTCGGTGGACCGGATCGCGCGGTGCAGCGCTTCCCCCGGCCCCTGTCCCGGAAACTGGGCTGCCAGTACGAACGTTCCCACGCGCATCGCCAATTGCCTCCTTGCGGCCGACGCGGCTCTCCCCTGTAGAGCAACAACGTCTGACACGTGCCAAAGGCACGGTCCGCAGGCAGGTTGTTGCGATTTTCCGGTAACTCACCCCGCCCGGGACGTCGCCCCGCGAGGCGCCGGACGCCCGGGTCGGCCAAATGGCCCTACGCTGGACGGGAACTGCCCAGACTGCCCCGTGAGGTGTCACGTGTCCCCGCGCCGCAACCGCCCCCGAGGCGGCGAGAGTCCCCACGACAGCACCGCGGCACCGGGGGACCGGTACGGCGGCGGCGGGCGCGCCGAGGAATGGCAGGGCGAGCAGTGGTCGGTCCGCCCGGTCAGCGGCGCGAGCGCGGCGGGCAAGCGGTACCGCTGCCCCGGCTGCGACCAGGAGATCCCGTCCGGCGTCCCGCACCTGGTGGCCTGGTCCGAGTACGGCGGGATCGACGACCGCAGGCACTGGCACAAGGCGTGCTGGAACGCGAAGGACCGCCGCACCACACAGGTGCAGCGGTCCAGGAACGCGCCTCGCTACTGAGCCCCTCCGGGCGGGGACGGGTCAGACGTCCCGGCGGTTCAGGGCGCCGAACGCACCGAGCAGGGCCACGGCCGTGACGCCGAGCATGATCCACAGCGGGTCCCAGCCGGACGGTCCCGAATCGGCGACCGAGGTGGAGTAGAACGCGCTGAGCTGGCTGGGGATCGAGTACTGGAAGAGCGCCAACCGCAGGTCGGAGAGCGACTTCGCGAACATGAACATGGCCAGCACGAGCGGCAGCAGCACCACTCCGATCATGATCGTGATCGCACCGGCGGAGTGCCGGATGAGAGCGCCGACCGCGAGGGAGAGCAGTCCCAGCGTCGCGATGTAGAGACCGACACCGACCGTCGCGCGCAGCCATTCGCCGCCGCTGGGCGTCGCGCTGTCGATGAACGCCGTCTGCATCACCGCGACCACCGCGGTCGTCACGGTCGTGATCACGAAGGTGAGCAGGAAGAAGACGATCGCCTTCGCGCACAGCACCCGGGCGCGGCTGGGGCAGGCGGTCAGCGTCGTACGGATCATGCCCGTGCCGTACTCCGACGCGATGGTCATCACACCGAGCGTGATCACACAGATCGAGCCCAGCAGCACCCCGAAGAAGCCGAGGCTGAGCACCGGCGTCGAGCCGATATCGGTATCGGAGGTGTCGACCGCGACCGCGGCCAGCAGCCCGATCCCGAGCAGCAGCACGATCATGACGCCGAGCGTCCACATCGTGGAGCGCACCGAGCGGATCTTGGTCCACTCGGAGGCGATCGCGTCGCCGAGGGTGGCCCGGCGCACCGGGATCGGCGAGGTGTAGGGGCCGGCCGGCGCGGACCGGGGGCTGTGCTGCGGGGCCGGGGCCTGCCGCTGGGGCGGCGCCTGCGGGGTCGGCGGCGTTGTCATCGGGCGTCCTCGCTGGTGTCGCGCTTGGTCAGGTCTGCAGGGGCCGCGGCGGGCTCGGCCGGGGCCGTCGCGTACGGGTTCTGTCCGGGCGGCGGCGGGGCGTACCAGTTCTGCTGGGGCGCCTCCGGGACCGGCGGCTGCCCGTACCCCGGCTGCGCGTACCCGTGGTCCGCCGGCTGCTGGAGACCTGCCTTCTGGTCCGCCGTCGAGCGGTAGTCCACGGCGCCCTGGGTCATCCGCATGTACGCCTCCTCCAGCGAGGCCTGGTGCGGTGAGAGCTCCCACAGCCGGACGTCCGACTCGTGGGCCACATCGCTGATCCGCGGCAGCGGCAGCCCGGTGATCCGCAGGGCCCCGTCCGGCTCGGACATGACCTGTCCGCCCGCCTCGGTGAGCGAGGCGGTCAGCTTCTCGCGCCGCTCCGCGCGGCCGTCGGCGACCCGTACCCGGGCGAAGTCGGCCGAGTTGGCCGAGATGAAGTCCTTGACGTTCATGTCGGCGAGCAGCTGACCCCGGCCGATCACGATCAGATGGTCGGCGGTGAGCGCCATCTCGCTCATCAGATGGCTGGAGACGAAGACCGTACGGCCCTCGGAGGCCAGCATCTTCATCAGATTGCGGACCCAGAGGATGCCCTCGGGGTCCAGACCGTTGACGGGTTCGTCGAAGAGCAGCACCTGAGGGTCGCCGAGCAGCGCCGCCGCGATCCCGAGCCGCTGGCCCATGCCGAGCGAGAAGCCCTTGGACCGCCGCCGCGCGACGTCCTGGAGGCCGACGACGCCGAGCACCTCGTCGACCCGGGCGGCCGGGATACCGGCGAGCTGGGCGAGCGAGAGGAGGTGGTTACGGGCGCTGCGCCCGCCGTGCACCGCCTTCGCGTCCAGGAGCGCGCCCACCTGGCGCGGGGCGTTCGGCAGACTGCGGAAGGGGTGGCCGCCGATCGTCACATGGCCGGAAGTCGGCTGGTCCAGGCCCAGGATCATGCGCATGGTGGTGGACTTGCCCGACCCGTTGGGACCCAGGAATCCGGTGACGGTGCCCGGCCGCACCTGGAAGGAAAGGTTGTACACGGCCGTCTTCGCGCCGTAGCGCTTTGTCAGGCCGACTGCCTCGATCATGCTTCAGCCCCATCGACTCACAGCTGTCGTCGGGGCCCAGGCCGAGCGGCCGCACACCCCCGTAAGACTTAGGAGGATATCCAGGCTCCGACGGTTCCGGCCAAGCCGTTGCGGGCGCGCGTCGCTGCCCGGACCGGGCGAACGGTCACGCGTCCCGCTTCTTGAGTACGAGATAGCCGCCGATCAGCGCGGCCGCCACCCAGGCGAGCAGGATCCCGAGCCCGCCCCACGGCCCGTACGGAGCCGGGTTGCTGTGCATGGCGTCGGGAACCACCTGCATGATCTTGGACCCGGCCTGGTCGGGGAAGTAGCGGGCGACCTTCTTCGCCCCGGGGACCGCCGACAGGATCTGGGAGACCAGGAAGAAGAACGGCATCAGGATGCCGAGCGACAGCATGGAGCTGCGCAGCATCGTGGCCACACCCATCGAGAAGATCCCGATCAGGCCCATGTAGACGCCACCGCCGACGACCGCGCGCAGGACGTTGTCCGCGCCGATGTCCGTGTGGTGGTCGCCGAGCAGGGCCTGTCCGAGGAAGAACGAGACGAAGCTGGTCGCGATGCCGACCACCAGGGCCAGCACACCGGCCACCGCGACCTTGCTGAACAGGAACGAACCGCGCTGGGGCACGGCCGCCAGTGAGGTGCGGATCATGCCGGAGCTGTACTCCGTACCGACCACCAGCACCCCGAAGACGACCATGGCCAACTGGCCGAGGACCATGCCGGAGAAGCCGATGAGGGTCGGGTCGAAGGTGGCCCGTTGCGCCACCGGGAGGTCGTCGAACTGGGCGTTCATCAGGGCGCAGAGCGCCGCACTCATCGCGACGGTGACGACGAACGCGGCGATCAGCGTCCAGACGGTCGAGGAGACCGTACGGATCTTGGTCCACTCGGAGGTCAGGACCGCGGGTACCGATGCCATCGTCGTCACACCTCCTTGCCGGTGCCGCCACCGGTCCGCTCGTTCCATTGATCGCCCCACTGCGGGCCCGTGGGCGGTGGCGCCGCGGCGTGGTCCGAGTGTGCGTGGTACTCCACGGAGTCCGCCGTCATCTGCATGAACGCGTCCTCCAGCGAGGCCCGCTGGGCACTCAGCTCATGCAGCACGATCTGGTGCTGCGCGGCGAGCTCGCCCAGCGCCTCGGTCGTGGCACCGTCGATCTCCAGCGTGCCGCCTCCCGTCTCGACCACGATCAGGCCCGCCTCGTGCAGCACATCGCGCAGCCTCTCCTGCTGCGGCGAGCGCAGCCGTACGTAACTGCGGGAGTTCTGGTGGATGAAATCGGCCATCGAGGTGTCGGCGAGCAGCCTGCCCTGGCCGATCACGATCAAGTGGTCCGCGGTGAGGGCCATTTCGCTCATCAGATGGCTGGAGACGAAGATCGTCCGGCCTTCCGCGGCGAGCGCCTTCATCAGATTGCGGATCCAGTGGATGCCCTCGGGGTCCAGACCGTTGACGGGTTCGTCGAAGAGCAGCACCTGAGGGTCGCCGAGCAGCGCCGCCGCGATCCCGAGCCGCTGGCCCATGCCTAGGGAGAAGCCCTTCGACTTCTTCTTCGCCACCGCGGTCAGGCCGACGGTGTCCAGAACCTCCGCGACCCGGCTCTCCGGGATGCGATTGCTCTGCGCGAGACAGAGCAGATTGTTGTACGCGCTGCGTCCGCCGTGCATCGACTTGGCGTCCAGCAGCGCCCCGATGTACTTGAGGGGTTCTTCCAGGTCGCGGTAGTGCTTGCCGTCGATGCGCACCGCACCGCTGGTCGGGTTGTCGAGATCGAGCATCATCCGCATCGTCGTGGACTTGCCCGCCCCGTTGGGCCCCAGAAAACCCGTCACCATTCCGGGTCTGACCTGGCAGGAAAGCCGGTCGACGGCAACCTTGTTGCCAAAGCGCTTGGTGAGGCCATCGAGCTCGATCATGCGTTCACGCTAGAACGGCCGCGCGCCCGGCGCCACCACAAGGGCGGAACCGGGCGCGCAAGGAGGATGCTGAAGATCTTCGGTGTCCTCCTGGGGTGCAGCTGCGGTACTCGGGGTCAGCGGCCCTGCTGGGCCGGGACGCCACGGGTGACCGGCTCGTCGTCGGCGGGGGTACCCGCAGCGGCGACCGCGGCACCGGTCAGCGTGGCCAGCATCTCGCGGACGTTGGTCAGCTGGGCGTTGATCGAGTCGCGGCGGTTGGTGAGAGCAGCCAGCTCGCGCTCCGACTCGCTGCGGATCCGGTCGGCCTTGGCGTTCGCGTCGGCCACGATGTCCTCGGACTGGCGCTGCGCGGTCTCCACCGTCTGGCGGGCCCGGCGCTCGGCGTCCGTACGGAGCTTCTCGGCCTCCAGGCGGAGCTGCTCGGCGCGGTGCTCGATCTCGGCGAGGCGCTTCTCGGCCTTGGCCTGACGGGACGCGAGGTCGCGCTCCGACTGGTCGCGGCGCTTGGCCAGGTTGGTCTCGAAGTCCGCGGCGGCCTGGGCGGCCTTGGCGCGGGTCTCCTCGAAGAGGGCGTCCGCCTCCTCGCGCTTCTGCGCGGCGTCCTTCTGGGCCTCCGTACGCAGCGAGCCGGCCTCACCCTTGGCCTTCTCGACGATCCGGACGCCCTCGTCCTCGGCCTTCGCCTTGCGCTCGGCGGCGAACGTCTCGGCGTCGTTGCGCACCTGCTGGGCGGCCGACTCGGCGAGCTCACGGTGCTGCTCGGCGGCGCGACGGGCCTCCTCACGCAGGTCCTTCGCCTCCTCCTCGGCCAGGCGGAGGATCTTCTCCACCCGCGCGCCGAGGCCGGCGTACGACGGCTCGGCGTCGCTCACCTGGGCCTGAGCGTTCTGCGTTTCGAGGTGGAGCTCCTCGATGCGCTTTTCCAGAGACGTGATGCGGGTCAGGGCACTATCACGGTCGGCGACGAGCTTGGTAATGCGGTCATCCACCTGACCGCGGTCGTATCCACGTCGCACGAGCTCGAAGCCGAAGGGGGAGGAAGGGTCGCTCATGGGGTTCCTGTCGAATGAGACCGGTGAGGTGTTAGAGGGAATCCTAGGGGCCCGGACGGCGTGTCACCGAGCGGATGCCCTTTTGATCTGGAGAATGACACCTCTTTTGAGTGGCTAACCCCCGCAACTCTTGCCACTCGGAGGGTTGAACGTTCTTGTCGGAGCACGGGACCTGACAACGCGACTACCTCTCGGACGACTTGCCACTCGATCGAGTGCCCGCCGAGGCCCCGGCCTTGACGCCACCGGAGGAGCCGCCCGCGCCCTTGCCGCCGCCCGTGGGCGTCTCGAAGGACTCCAACGCCTCCAGCACGTCCTGGACTCGGGAGATCTCGGTGTTGATGTCCTCGCGCCGGCGCACCAGCAGATCGAGCTCGCGCTTGCCCTCCTCGACCGTGTGCTTCGCCTCGGCCTCGGCGTCGGACCGCAGCTTCTCGGCCTCGCGGACCAGCGTGGCCTTCTTCTGCTCGGCCTCCTTCAGCAGCGACTCGGCCCGCTTCACCGCGGCGATCCGGACCTTGCTCGCCTCCGAATTGGCGTCCGCCAGCAGCTCCTTGGCCTTGGCCGCCGCCTCGTCGCGCTGCTCCGTCGCCGCCTTCATCAGGTTGTCGACGCGCTCGCCCGCAGTCTTCATCTGCTCGGAGGTCTCCCGCCGGGCCCGGTCGTGCAGCTCCTCGATCTCGCCCTCGATCCGCGTCCGCAGCTCCTCGGCCCGCTCCCGGATCGCCGTGGCGTCCCGGCGCGCGCCGACCAGTAGCTCGTCCGCGTCCGTACGGGCCCGCTCCACCAGGGAGTTGCCCTCGACCGTCGCCCCCGAGGTGATCCGCACGGCTTCCTTGCGGGCCGCGCCGACCATCGTGTCGGCCTGCTCCTCGGCCTCGGTGGCGGCGCGCAGCGCCTCCTCCTGGGCCTTGTTGACCAGCTGATCGGCCTGCTCGGCGGCATCGGCCCGGCGCTTCGCCGCGGCCTCCCGCGCCTCGTCGAGCAGCCGGTCCGCCTCCTGACGGGCCTCCGCGCGCATCTGCTCGGCCGCCGACTCCGCGTCGGCGCGCACCCGCTCCGCCTCCTGGCGGGTGCGGGCCGCGTGCTCCTGCGCCGAGCCGACGGTGGCCGCCGCCTCCGCACGCAGCCGCTCGGCCTCGTCCGCGGCCTCGCCCGACAGCCGGGCCGCCTGCTGCTTCGCCTCGTCGACCAGCGCGGTGGCCTGCTGCGTCGCCTCGTCGACGAGCCGGGTGGCCTGCTGCGCCGACTCCGTACCGATCCGCTCGGCCTCGCTCGTCGCCTCGCCCACCAGCCGGTCGGCCTGGGTCGCGGCGTCGGAACGCATCCGGTTGGCGTCCTCGCGGGCCTCGGCGCGGCTGCGCGAGGCGTCCTGCTCGGCCGAGGCCAGCGCGTCGGAGGCCTCGGTACGCATCCGCTGGCTGTACTCGGCGGTGTCCGCCCGCAGCCGCTCCGACTCGCTGATCGCGTCGGCGACGGTCCGCTCGGCCATCGCCTTCGCGGCCTCGGACTCCTCCCGCGCCTCCTGGCGGATCCGGGCCGCGTCCTCGCCGGCCCGCTCCCGCTCGGCGTGCGCGTCGGTGCGGACCCGGTCCGCCTCCTCCTGCGCCTCGGACTTCGTCCGCTGCGCGACATGCTCGGCGGTCGAGCGCAGCCCGGCGATCTCCGCCTCGGCCTGCTCCTGCAGCCCGCTGACCGAATCCCGTACCTGCTGGGCGGTCTGCTCGGCAGCGGAGACCAGCTCGGTCGCCCGGCTGTCCGCCTCCTCGACCAGCCGCTGCGCCTCGGCCTGCGCCTGCTCGACCCGCTTGCGGGCGGAGGCGAGCAGCTCCTCGCTCTGCTCGCGGGCCCGCTCGCGCTCCTGGTTCGCCTCGGTGCGTGCCGCGTCGAGGGTCTCCTCGGACTCCCGGCGGCGCCGGTTCGCCTCCTCCTGGGCGGCGGCCAGCGCCTCGGCGGCCTCCGTGCCGACCCGCTCCGCCGCGGCGGCGGCCTCGGACCGCACCCGGTCGGCGCTCTCCTGCGCCTCGGACTTGAGCCGCTCGGCCTCGGCGGCGGCCTCGGACCGCAGCCGTACGGCGACGGACTCACCCTCCGCACGCGACTGCGACGCATCCGCCGCGGCCTCGTCGCGCAGCCGCTCCGCCTCGGTCTCCGCCTGCTCCCGCAGCGTCCGGAGCCGCTCGGCGGCCTCCGTCCGCAGCCGCTCGGACTCCTCGTTCGTCTCGCGCCGGATGCGCTCCGCCTCGGCGCGCGCGTCCGTGAGCGCCTGCTCGGCGGTGGCGACCCGGGTCTCCGCCTCGGTGTGCAGCCGGGTCAGCTCCTCGGCCGCCTCCGCCTGCCGGGCCGCGACCGCGCGCTCGGTCTCCTCGCGCAGCTCCGCCGCCGCCCGCTCGGCCGCGGTGGTGGTCGAGCCCGCCTGCTCCTCGGAGTCGGTACGCAGCTGCTCGGCCTCGGTACGGGCGCGCTCCAGGGCCTCCTCGGCCTGCTTGCGCAGCGTGCCGGCGCGCTCGGCCGCCTCGGTGCGGACCCGCTCGCTCTCGGTGCTCGCGGTGGAGCGCAGCTCCTCCGCGTCCGCCTTCGCCTTGGCCAGCAGCTCCTCGGCGGTCTTCGCGCCCTCCTCGATCTGCTGGACGGCCTCGCGGCGGGCCTCGCCACGGATCCGCTCGCCCTCGGCGACCGCCTCGGAGCGCAGCTGCTCGGCCTCGCCGCGCAGTCGGCGCGCCTCCTCCTGGAGCTCGACCGTTTTGGCCCGGTACTCCTTGGTGTCGTCCTTGGCCGCGCCCTTGAGCTGATCGGCCTGCTCGGCGGCCTCGCCGCGCAGCCGGTCCGCCTCGGCCTCCGCCTCGCGGCGGATCCGGTCGGCCTCCTCGCCCGCCGCCCTGGTGGTGGACTTCGCGTCCTCGGACGCCTTGGTCAGCACCTCCTCGGCGCTCCTGGCGGCCTTGGCGAGCTGGGCCGCGGTGTCCTCGGCGGCGGCCGTGCGGGCCTTCTCGGAGGCCTCGGACTTCAGCCGGTCCGCCTCGGCCCGCGCGTCGGCGAGCGCCTGCTCGGCCTCCGCCTTGAGCGTCTCGGCGTCCTTGGTCGCCTCGCCGACCAGCCGGGCGATCTCCGACTTGGCCGTACGGGTGCGCTGCTCGTTCTGCGACTCGGCGGCGGCCAGTCGCTTGACCGCGGCCTCCTTCGCCTCGCCGGTGACCTTCTCGGCCTCCAGCCGGGCCTCGCGCAGCCGGGTCTCGGCCTCCTGCATGCGCTGCTCGGCGGCCCGGTTCAGCTCGGCGGTCTGCTGGCGGGTCTGCTCGGTCTCGGCCGACGTCGACGTACGCAGCTGCTCGGCGTGGCTGGTGGCCTCCTGCGCCTGGCCGGCGGCGGCGTCCAGCAGCCGCTCGGCGTCCTTGCGGGCGCGCAGCAGGATCGCCTCGGCCTCGGCCCGTGCCGACTCCGCCTCGGAACCGAGCCGCTGCCTGGTCTCCTCCGCAACCCGGTTCGCCTCGGCGCGCGCGGCCGTCAGGGACTGCTCGGCCTCGGCCCGCGACTCCTCCAGCAGCCGACGGGCCTGGGACTCCGTCCTGGCCCTGAGCTGCTCGGCCCAGGCGACGTTCTCGTTGACATGGGACTCGACGGTCTGGCGGCGCTCCGCCAGCTCCTGGTCGAGCCGCTGGCGCCGCTGCACCGCCTCGTTGTGCAGCTCGGCCTGGAGCCGCGCCTGGTGCTCGGCGTGCTCCTGGAGGATCCGCTGCGTCTGCGCACGGGCGTCGCGGAGCTCCCGCTCGGCGTCGGTCCGCAGCTGATCCGCCTGGATCTGGGCGTTACGGAGCAACTGGTCGGCCTGGTAGCCGATGTCCGCGCTGTCGTACGCGGGACGGGTCGCGAGATTGCGCCGAGCCTCGTGCAGCTTGGCGCGCAAGACCTCGACCTGGTAACCGAGGTCCTCGGCGTGCTGGACGGCCTTCTCCCGGTCGGTCTTCAGCCGGTCCATCTCGGCTTCGAACCGCGAGAGATGGTCGTCGTCAGCTCGGTGGCTCTCCTGGCGTTCGTAGCCCCGCACTGCGCGGTCCCATCCGTCCCCTGGTCGCAACTCTCCAACGAGTACCGTTCACCGGTGAACGGTCCCCCGGGGAATGGTGACAGATCAACGGCTGGGGACGCGGCGCGGCCCCGACCCGGCCCCGGCCCGGAACAGCCCACTCTACCGGGCTGGGTATCCGGAGGTCAGTGCTCCGCTGCGGACGTGACCAGTTCGGTGAGGACTCCATGGCAGTCCTTGGGGTGCAGGAAGGTGATCCGGGACCCCATGGAACCGGTCCTGGGCTCCTCGTACAACACCCTGACCCCCTTCTCCCGGATGTCCGCGGAATCGGCGTCGACATCCGCGGTGCCGAAGGCGATGTGGTGGACGCCCTCCCCGTTCTTCGCCAGCCACTTGCCCACGGCCGAGTCCTCCCGGGTCGGCTCCAGGAGCTGGAGGTAGGAAGCGCCGCCGTCGGACGTATCGTTGATCTTGAGCATGGCCTCCCGTACGCCCTGCTCCTCGTTGATCTCGGAATGGAACACCTCGAACCCGTAGGTCGAGCGGTAG
Organism: Streptomyces sp. NBC_00984; assembly: GCF_045162475.1. NCBI lineage: Bacteria > Bacillati > Actinomycetota > Actinomycetes > Kitasatosporales > Streptomycetaceae > Streptomyces > Streptomyces sp. NBC_00984. The sequence goes on along the minus strand of NZ_CP108734.1, from coordinate 2,918,241 downwards.
AACTCGACGGTCCTGTCGAGGTCGAAACAGGCAATCCCGATGTGATCGATTCGCGTCAGCATGGAACCAGTGCAGCGCCACACGGATGGTTACGCAACGTGCGCGCCGTCACACCCGCTGCCGGATGACGGGCGAGGTACCGCTCAGTACATTCAAGTAAACCCTCGTTCACTCCTCATCCCAAGGGGCGCCCCTCATGTCTGGAACGACCGGTACCACCTCAGTGATCGTCGCGGGCGCGCGTACGCCCATGGGCCGCCTCCTCGGCTCGCTGAAGAGCTTCTCCGGGGCCGACCTCGGCGGCTTCGCCATCAAGGCCGCGCTGGACCGGGCCGGCATCGGCGGCGACCAGGTGGAGTACGTGATCATGGGCCAGGTGCTGCAGGCCGGTGCGGGCCAGATCCCGGCCCGCCAGGCCGCGGTCAAGGCCGGCATCCCGATGAACGTTCCCGCGCTCACCGTGAACAAGGTGTGTCTGTCCGGGCTCGACGCCATCGCGCTCGCCGACCAGCTGATCCGCGCCGGTGAGTTCGACGTCGTCGTCGCCGGCGGCCAGGAGTCCATGACGAACGCCCCGCACCTGCTCCCGAAGTCCCGCGAGGGCCACAAGTACGGCGCCATCGAGATGCTCGACTCCATGGCGTACGACGGTCTGACCGACGCCTACGAGAACATCCCGATGGGCGAGTCCACCGAGAAGCACAACTCCCGCCTGGGACTGAGCCGCGCCGACCAGGACGAGATCGGCGCCCTCTCGCACCAGCGCGCCGCCGCGGCCCAGAAGAACGGCATCTTCGAGGCCGAGATCACCCCGGTCGAGATCCCGCAGCGCAAGGGCGACCCGGTCCTCTTCGCCAAGGACGAGGGCATCCGCCCGGAGACGACCGCGGAGTCCCTCGCCAGGCTGCGTCCGGCGTTCGCCAAGGACGGCACGATCACCGCGGGCACCTCCTCGCAGATCTCCGACGGCGCTGCCGCGGTCGTCGTCATGAGCAAGGCCAAGGCCGAGGAGCTGGGCCTGGACTGGATCGCCGAGATCGGCGCCCACGGCAATGTGGCGGGCCCGGACAACTCGCTCCAGTCGCAGCCCTCCCAAGCGATTCTGCACGCCCTCAAGAAGGAGGGCCTGGAGGTGGCGGACCTCGACCTCATCGAGATCAACGAGGCCTTCGCCGCGGTCGCCGTCCAGTCGATGAAGGACCTCGGCGTCACCCCGGAGAAGGTGAACGTCAACGGCGGCGCCATCGCGCTGGGCCACCCGATCGGCATGTCCGGCGCCCGTGTGGTGCTGCACCTGGCGCTGGAGCTGAAGCGGCGCGGCGGCGGCACCGGCGCGGCGGCGCTGTGCGGTGGTGGCGGTCAGGGCGACGCGCTGATCGTCCGCGTCCCGGGCAAGTAGTACGTTCCGGGCCAGTGGTACGCGGTACACGTAGAGCACGCAGCGAGTGAACGGAGCGGTGATGGTGGACGTCCCCACCCTGGTCGAGCAGGCACGTGCGGGCCGGCCGCGGGCCGTGGCCCGGCTCATCTCCCTGGTGGAGGGGGCGTCGCCGCAGCTGCGCGAGGTGATGGCGGCCCTGGCGCCGCTGACGGGCAACGCGTACGTCGTCGGCCTGACCGGCTCGCCCGGTGTCGGCAAGTCGACATCGACGTCGGCGCTCGTCTCGGCGTACCGGCGGGCCGGCAAGCGGGTCGGAGTCCTGGCCGTCGACCCGTCCTCGCCGTTCTCCGGCGGGGCGCTCCTCGGCGACCGGGTCCGGATGTCGGAGCACGCCTCCGACCCGGGCGTCTACATCCGCTCCATGGCCACCCGCGGCCACCTGGGCGGCCTCGCCTGGTCGGCACCGCAGGCGATCCGGGTGCTGGACGCGGCGGGCTGCGAGGTGATCCTGGTGGAGACGGTCGGCGTCGGCCAGTCGGAGGTGGAGATCGCCTCCCAGGCCGACACCTCCGTCGTCCTGCTGGCACCCGGCATGGGGGACGGCATCCAGGCGGCGAAGGCCGGAATCCTGGAGATCGGCGATGTGTACGTCGTCAACAAGGCCGACCGGGACGGCGCGGACGCCACCGCGCGCGAGCTCAACCACATGCTGGGCCTCGGCGAATCACGGGGCCCCGGCGACTGGCGGCCGCCGATCGTGAAGACGGTCGCCGCCCGGGGCGAGGGCATCGACGAGGTCGTCGAGGCGCTGGAGAAGCACCGGGCGTGGATGGAGGAGCACGGAGTGCTCGCCGAGCGGCGCGCGGCCCGCGCCTCCCGCGAGGTCGAGACCATCGCCGTGACGCGGCTGCGCGAGCGCATCGGTGATCTGCACGGCGACCGCCACCTCGGCGCGCTCGCCGAACGCATCGTGGCGGGCAGCCTCGACCCGTACGCGGCGGCGGACGAGCTGGTGGCGGGGCTCACCGGCGAGGTGTGATCCGACGGGACGACCGGGCGGGTCCGGGGGCGGCGTGCGGGCCGCTCCGGGACCCGCCCGGTCGCATTCGTACGGCGCTGCGGTTCATGACGTGTCCGTGGCAGGATGACGGCCGGATGCGCGCACCCGGATACTGCACGGGACGCCCGCCGATCCATGCGTACCGACGGGGGGAGTGGCGCATGCTGGGTCCGTTGCGGGAGGACTCGCCGAGGCGGATCGGCCCGTACGCGATACGGGCCCGGCTCGGCGCGGGCGGCATGGGAGAGGTCTTCCTCGGCGCCCGGGACGGCGGCGGAGACCCGGTCGCCGTCAAGACCGTCCGCCGCGACGTGTCCAAGGACCCCGGCTTCCGCAGCCGCTTCCGCCGCGAGATCACCGTCGCCCGGTCCGTCGCCGGACCCCACCTCGCCCCGCTGCTCGACGACGTTCCCGACGCGCTGCGTGCCGTACTGGACCGCTGCCTGGTGGCCGACCCGGCCGCCCGCCCGACCGCCGCCGGACTCGCGGAGCTGCTCGACCCCGGCGCGGCACAGCGGTGGCCGGACCCGGTGGCGCAGCACATCGCCGAGCACGGGCGCGAACTGGCCCGCGTCATGGCCCTGGACGGTCCGTTGCTGCCGGGATACACACCGGCCGAGGCAACCGCCGACAGCCGTCCCGCGCCCCACCACCACCCACCCAGGGAACCGACTTCACCCCGGGGCTGCACATCGCCCCCACCCAGGGGCCCGGCCTCGCCCCACCCCGGCGCCGCTCCCGGCGCGCACGGGGCGCCGCCCTCGCCGCGCTGATCGTGCTGGGCGTGGCGACAGGGGGACTCCTGGCTTGGCGCAACCAGCAGAAGACCCCCGAAGGGACCGCGCGCGGGGGCGGTTCACCCGCCGTCCGCATCGTGGCGGGCGTGGACGAGAACGGCGGCCCGGACGCCTCGGGCACGGTCCCGTACGGCCGCGACGTCCGGCCTGCGGGGTGGAAGAAGTCCTGGAAGGGGAAGTTCACGGGGTCGCCGATCGGCTGTTCGGCGGGCCGGGATGTGGTGGTCTGCCGGATGGTGGACGGCACGTACGAGGCGTTGTCGGCGGCGGACGGGCACCGGATGTGGACGCTGGATACGGGGGAGACCACCCGCTCGGCGGGCTGGGGGCCCCGGGGCCAGTTCTTCATGCCGGCCGGGTCCACCCGCCCCATCGTTTACGACGGCACCGTCCTGCTCGCGGCGGGTGACCGGCTGCAGTCGCTGGATGCCCGGACCGGCAAGGTCCGCTGGGAGGTCCGGTCCGGCGGCGCGCACAACTTGGAGAGTGCGCCGCTCGTGGTCGACGGCCTGGTCTTCGCCTCCACCGCACCGACGTTCGGCAACGCGTCCCTCGCCGCCTACGACCTGAGAACCGGCGCCGAGAAGTGGCGAGAGCCGCTGTCCCCGCAGGGCGTCTCCAACGCCCAGGGGGCAACTTCTGGCCGATCGCCACCGACGACGGCGTGGTGTACGCCATGGGTGAGGAGGCGCCGAAGGCCTTCCGGCCCGGGGATATCGCCTGCCGCACACCGGTCCTGAAGGGGAGGGAACTGCTCTGCCGGGGCCCGAGCGGCCTGACGGTCGTCGACGTGACCGCGCCGCGGAACCGCCGGACGATCGCCGGCGGAGTGGACATCGCCTACCGGCCCGCCGTCACCCGGGACGGCACGGTCGTGCTCAGCTCACCGGACCGGGTGTACGCGTTCGGCCTCGCCGACGGGCGGCAGGACTGGGCGACGTCCGAAGCGGTGGACTACTCGGGCGCACCGGTCATCGTCGGCGACCACGCCTACCTCGTCACGGAGGGACTCCTGGAGTCCTACGAATTCGCCCGGGGCAGCCAAGAGAGCCCGGTCAACATGAAGGGGTACTCCGGCTGGTCGAATGTCCCGAACAGCAAGGTCGACCCGGAAACCGTGTCCCCATCTCGCGAAGGGAGACGTGCTTTTCCTGACCTTCGAGAACGGAACCGTCCTCTCCGGCTACGCACCCTGACGGACCGCCGGGACGGGGCGCCCTCAGTCGTCGTCCCCGTCACGGTCGTCGTCCCCGTGGTCGTCGTCCGACCGGTCCACCGTCACCCTGCCCGACTTCGCGTCCACGTTCAGCTCGTGCTGCTTGCCGTCCTTGCCCCGGACGTCGACCTCCCAGTGCAGTGCTCCGCCGTCGCGGCCGTCGTGGTCGTCCAGGTCGATCGAGGTCACGGTCCCGGGGTTCGCCTTCAGCGCGGCGTCGACGGCCGCGTTCAGCGACACGGGGGCCGACCGGGGCGCGTGCCGGTCGCGGTCGTCGTCACCGTCGTCGTCGGAGGTGTGCTTGCCGAGCACCTTGCCGTTGCCCGCGTCCACCGTCACGTCGTGCCACGCCTTGTCGGAGCCGTACACGTCGAGCTCCCAGACGAGCCCGCCGTCCTCGTCGTCCAGCTCGGCCTCGGTGACCGTGCCCGGGACGGCCTTGACGGCGGCCGTGATGGCGTCCGCCACGTCGACGCGGGCGGTGGCACCGCTCGGCGCGCCGGAACGGGTCTCGCGGTCGTGGCTGTCGTCGTCCGCGAAGGCGACCGCCGTGGCGGCTCCGCCGCCGACGAGCACGGCCGCGGTGACTGCGGCGATGACGATCTTGCGCTTCATGTGGGTTCCTCCCCGATCGGGTGGCCGGTTTCGACGAGGACCACATTGCCGGGGTGATGCTGAACGCAGCCTGAAGCCACCTGAAGCCGTCTTCAGGTTCGGTTTGCGACCCTGTGCGTATGCGCCTGTTGATCGTGGAGGACGAGAAGCGGCTCGCGACGGCCCTGGCCGCGGGGCTCACCGCCGAGGGCTTCGCCGTGGACGTGGCGCACGACGGTCTCGAAGGGCTGCACCGGGCCGCCGAGGGCGCGTACGACCTCGTCGTCCTCGACATCATGCTGCCCGGGATGAATGGCTACCGCGTCTGCGCCGCCCTGCGCGCCGCCGGACACGAGACACCGATCCTGATGCTGACGGCGAAGGACGGGGAGTACGACGAGGCGGAGGGCCTCGACACCGGGGCCGACGACTACCTGACCAAGCCCTTCTCGTACGTCGTACTGGTGGCCAGGATCCGGGCGCTGCTGCGGCGCCGAGGAGGCGGCTCCGGCTCCCCGGTGGTCACCGTCGGTGCCCTGCGCATGGACACCGCCGCCCGCCGCGTCCACCTCGGCGAAGCCGAAATCATCCTCACCACAAAGGAGTTCGCGGTGCTGGAACAGCTCGCGCTGAGGGCCGGACAGGTGGTGAGCAAGGCGGACATCCTGGAACACGTCTGGGACTTCGCCTACGACGGCGACCCGAACATCGTCGAGGTGTACGTGAGCGCGCTGCGGCGCAAGCTCGGCGCGGCCGCCATTCGCACGGTGCGCGGCGCCGGGTACCGGCTGGAGGCGCTGTGAGGTCGGTACGGGCCAGGGCCGCGCTGGGTGCCACGGTGGTGGTCGCCCTCGCGCTGATCGGCGCCGGGCTCTCCGTACTCCTCGTCCTGCGCGCCAACCTCACCGACCAGGCGGGCCTGCAGGCCGAGGTGGTGGCCCGGGAAGTGGCCGGGCAACTGGCCCTCGATGTGCCGTACGGCCGGCTGGAGATGCGCGACGAGGAGGACCATCCGGTCCAGGTGACCGACGAGGACGGGCGCGTGGTCGCCGTCTCCAAGGACCTCCGGGCGATCTCCGGCACCGGTACGGACCGGGTCACACCGGTCCCGTCACCGACCGCCGGGGAGCCCGGCAGCACGGGCGGCGACGACGACGGAAGCGACGACGACGGAAGCGATGACGACGACCGTCACGCCGCCCCCGCCCCCGGTCGCGGCGAAGTCGACTCCGACGAACCGGACTTCGGTAACGGCACCGCCGACGTCGACGGCGAAACGGCCGACTACCGTTTCGCGTCCGTGCAGGCGACGACTCCCGCCGGGGTGACCCTGACCGTCCACGCGGGCGCCCCGCTGGCCGCCGAGCAGGAGGCGGTGGGCACCGTGCGCGGTGCGATGCTGGTCGGGCTGCCGGTGCTGCTGCTCGTCGTCGCCGGGGTGACGTGGCTGGTGACCCGGCGGGCGCTGCGCCCGGTCGAGGGCATCCGGCGCGAGATGGCCGCGATCACCGCGTCCGAGGACCTGAGCCGGCGGGTGCCGGAGCCCGGCTCGCGCGACGAGATCGCCCGGCTGGCCCGTACGACCAATGAGACGCTCACCGCTCTGGAGGCCTCCGTCGAGCGTCAGCGGCGCTTCGTCGCGGACGCCTCGCACGAACTGCGCAGCCCGATCGCCTCCCTGCGCACCCAACTGGAGGTGGGGGCGGCCCATCCGGAGCTGCTGGACGTGCCGGGCGCGGTCGCCGACACCGTACGGCTCCAGGCGCTGGCCGCCGATCTCCTGCTGCTGGCCAGGCTCGACGCGGGAGAGCGGCCGGGCCGTACGGCGCTGGACCTGGGCGCGCTGGTCCGCGAGGAGGTCTCGCAGCGCACGGGCGACCGGATCGCGGTGACGCTGTCGGTGCCGGACTCCGGACCGGACTCCGGGCCGTTCGAAGTGGCCGGTTCGCGTGGGCAGTTGGCGCGGGTGATCGGCAATCTGCTGGACAACGCGGAGCGTCATGCGCGGAGCGCGGTGACGGTCTCGGTGCGTGCGGCGGAGCGCGGCGGCGTGGTCGTCGCCGTCACCGACGACGGGGCGGGAGTGCCGCCGGAGGAGCGTGAGCGGATCTTCGAACGTTTCGTACGGCTCGACGACGCCCGCACCCGGGACGACGGCGGCGCGGGCCTGGGCCTGGCCATCGCCCGGGACGTCGCCGCCCGGCACGGAGGGCGGCTGACGGTGGACGGTGCGCGGGAGGGCGGCGCCCGGTTCGAGCTCTGGCTGCCCGGAGCCCGCTGAACGCCGCCCCGCCGGGGGTCACACCTTGCCGCGCCGTCCCCGCAGGTGTTCCGCGACCGGGGTCAGCGCCGCGTGCAGGTTCGCCAGCGCCTCAGGCGTCAGCAGGTCCATGAAGTGCTTGCGGACCGACGCCACATGGTGCGGCGCCACCTTGCGCATCGTCTCCGCGCCGTCCTCGGTGAGGACCGCGTACAGACCGCGCCGGTCGGACTCGCAGTTCTCCCTGCGGACCAGACCGGCGTTCTCCATGCGGGTGATCTGGTGCGAGAGCCTGCTCTTGGACTGCAGCGTCGCGGCGGCGAGGTCGCTCATCCGCATGCGCTGGTCGTCCGACTCCGAGAGGTTGACCAGGATCTCGTAGTCGTTGTTGGTCAGGCCGAACGGCTGGAGATCCTTCTCCAACTGGTGCATCAGCAGCCTGCTGACGTCCAGGTGGGTGCGCCAGGCGCACTGCTCCGCGTCGTTCAGCCAGCGGGTGGCCGTCTCGGTCTCCATATATGGATTCTACCTAAGAAGTTGAAAGCCGGACGAAGTAGGGAGGTGTGACGGTCGGCACCCGTCCGGAGACGGGTCCGGGCGCGGGGTGCGGACGTTCGACGTCACACTCCGCAGAGTACCGTTCACAAACCGAAGCGACGCTGGAGGTCCCCGAGCTGACCGGGCATACGGGGTGAGGCGCCAGGTTGACCCGCGCCGCCCGGGACCCCCGCCTGACCCGGCACCGCGCCCGTCGGTTGTTCGGCCATCAGGATCTCGGTCGACTGGAGCAGCACCGTACCCGCGCCCACGAACTCGAACTGGTGCTCCTCGCCCGAGGTGCCCCCGAGGCCCGTCAGGGACCGCAGGCCGCCCAGTACGCCCGTCATGTAGCCGTGGTCGTAGTGGTGGCACGGCGAGGGGCAGTCCGCCCAGCCCACCAGGGCCTGCGGGTCGACCCGCAGCGGCGGCTCCATGAAGACCACCGGACCGTTGGAGGCGGCCACGAACTTCCCCGTACCGATCAGGGTCAGAAAGCCCGGCACGATCGACTGCTTGAGTGCCAGTGACGGCTGGTACGCGAGGAGATTGCCCGACCGGATGGTCAGATTCCCCTCGTCCAGGTCGTAGGAGTTCACATCGAAGGCCCGGTCCGCGAGCAGCATCTTGCCGCTGCCCTCGGCCACCACCCAGTCGCTCGCGTGCAGCGGCGAGTGGAAGCTCGTACGGATCAGCCGCTCGAAGCGGCCGTGGCCGATGCCGTTGAAATCGATCCGTCCGTAGTAGGCGATCATCTTGCCCTTCTGCAGGAACCACTGGCTCCCCTTGAGCTCCACGCAGAAGGTGTACGAGTTGACGTTGTCGTCCGACGGCAGCGTCATCGGGTCGAAGACCACGGGCGTGCTCACAGCTTCTCCTCCGAGGCCTGGACGTACACCGCGCCACTGCCGCTCAGCTCCAGCTGGAACGCCTCGCCGGAGCCGCGCCCCACCATGTCGCGCCAGCCGAGCGCGGTCGAGAGCTTGTTCCGTACGTCGCCGTGGTGCGCGACATACGCCTGCGGGTCCACATGCACCTCGCGGCCGGGGGTGATCGGCAGCTCGATCACCCCGCCGTGGGCCATCACCGCGACCGCGCCATGGCCCTTGAGCGTGGTGGTGAACAGGCCCTGCCCGGTCACCTGGCCGCGCACCATGCCCATCACGCCGCCCTGCGAGCCCATGAACATCGTGCCCTGCTGGAGCGTCCCGTCGAAGGCGAGCAGCCGGTCGGCCTCCACGTACAGGGTGTCCCCGGTCATGTTGATCACCTGGATGTGATGGCCGCCGTGGCCGAACATCACCGTTCCGCTGCCCTCGACCGTCATCAGCGGGGTCGCCTCATTGGCCACCCGCCGGCCGATCATCGACATCACGCCGCCCTGGCCGCCCTGGATGTTCGGCGTGAACGACACCTCGCCGCGGTAGGCGAGCATCGCGCCCCGCTGGCTGTACATCTTCTGGCCGGGAACCACCGTCGCCTCGACCATCTTCGAGTTGATCTCACGGAACGGCATCAGACATCGCCCCCGATGGTGTTCCGCTCGCTCGGCTGGACGTAGACGACGCCCTCGCCCTCGAACCGGATCTGGAAGGACTCCCCGGAACCCTCGCCGATCACCGTCCGGAAGTTCACGCCGGACTGGAAGTGCTGCTGGAGGCTGCCCTGGTGGGCGATGTAGGCGCCGGGGTCGACGAACAGCGGGTACTGGGCCGAGACCCGCAGCGCCACCGCCGAGCCGTCCGACATGATCGCCACCTGGCCGGTGCCCTCGACGGTGGTGGTGAACAGGCCGTTGCCGCTCGCCCCGCCGCGCAGGCCGGTGAAGGTGGTGCCGGTGCGCAGCCCCGCGTCGGTGCACAGCAGATTGCTCGCCTCGACGTAGAGCTTGTCCCCGTGCAGCGAGACGAGATTGATCTCGCTCGCGCGGTCCCCGAAGTAACAGGTGCCCTGGCCGGTCACCTCCATCACGGACATCTGCTCGCCGGTCAGGCGTCGGGTCACCATGCCGCGCAGCCCGTCACCGCCGCCGGTCATCTTCTTGAACGTCATCCGGCCGTCGTAGGCGACCATCGAGCCGTTCTTCGCCTTGACGGCGTCGCCGGCCAGGTCGACGGCGAGCGTCCTGCTGCCTTGGAGTCGGAACATTGCCACGGGGCGACGTTAGCGGCAGGCCCCCGGCCGGGACAGGGCCCGGAGGAGAATCCGGACCCCTGAACGGCCCCTGATACGCATCCGGTACGGGATCCGTACGCAACCGGGACGTAAGCCCTGTCGGCGCGGACGCGTCCTTCACCCGACCGATACGGCCCCCGGCGCCGAGCGCCGCCCGCGCCGATGCCACAATGGGTCGAGCTTGTGCCCGTATTCACAAGCTGTCACCGTCCTCCCACCGAAGGTGCCCTCGTGGACATCAAGACCGCTACCGCCCTGCACCGGCTGCGCCTCATCTCGATTCCCGAGGCGCTCTCCTTCCCGGCGCTGATCATCTTCGGCTCGATCCTCAGCCGGGTCTCCGACATCGACTTCCTGATGATGCCGCTCGGCATCCTGCACGGCGTGCTCTTCGTGATCTACGCCGTCCTGCTGCTCGATGTCTGGTCCAAGACCAAGTGGCCGCTGAAGCGCGTCGCGTTCTTCTTCCTGCTCGCGCTGCTGCCCTTCGGCGGCCTGTACGGCGACAAGCTGCTCAAGCGCTACGAGGCCGACGGCGTCATCGCCGCCCGCGCCCGCCGCGAAGGCGTGGTCAGCGCATGATCGTCGCGTTCTCGGTCAGCCCGCTGGGAGTCGGCGAGGACGTCGGCGAGTACGTCGCCGACGCCGTCCGGGTCGTCCGCGAGTCCGGCCTGCCCAACCGCACGGACGCCATGTTCACCTCCATCGAGGGTGAATGGGACGAGGTCATGGATGTCGTCAAGCGGGCCGTCGCCGCCGTCGAGGCCCGCGCCGGACGCGTCTCCCTCGTACTGAAGGCCGACATCCGCCCCGGTGTCACCGACGGACTGACCTCGAAGGTCGAGACGGTCGAGCGGTACCTCGCGGGCTGACGCCCCTCCGCACCACCCGGAGAACCCCCGCGCTGCACGGCGCGGGGGGCCTGGTCACCCGGAGTGCGTTGCGGGCTCCACCGCCAGCGCGAACCCGAGCGGTGTCCGCTCGTACAGCACCTGGTGCCCGTACCGCCGCGAGGTCAGCAGCCCCGCCGCCCGCAGCACCGACAGATGTTCCGACACGGAGGACGGCGCGAGCCCGAGCCGGTGGGCGAGGGCGCTCGTCCCTGCCGGTTCGTTGAGCATGCACAGGACATCGGCCCGCGCCCGCCCGAGCAGCCGCGCGAGCGCCTGCGGCGTACGGTCCGCGGGCTCCGTCCACAGGCCACCGATCCCACGCGCCGGATAGATCACCGCGGGCTGGTAGGGCGGCTCGTACCCGCTCACCACATCCGGCCAGGCGAAGACGCTCGGCATCAGGACAAGACCCTGCCCACCGAGCACCCGGGAGTGCCGGCCCCGCATCCCGACGAGCGTGAGCGTCGAGCCCGCCCAGCTCAGCTGGGGACTCAATTCGCCGAGCAGCCGCGCGAGGCCGACCGCGGCGAGTCGCCGCGAGTGGTACGCGATGTCCGCCTCCAGCAATGCGCGCAGCCGCGGCCAGTCCGGCTCGACCAGGACGCGCCACGCCTGTTCCAGAAGCGCGGACAGCTCCCGCTGCGCACGGGCGGGGTCGTCGAGCATCGCCCGTCCGGAGGGGGAGTCCAGCGCCCCCGGCACACACGCGAGCGTCAGTGCCAGGTCCGCACGGACGAGCTCGGGGTCGATGGCGCGCACCCCGGCGATCTCCTCCTCGAAGGATGCATAGGGCCCGAGCGGCGGCGGGCAGAGAAAGTCAGGATTGTGTCCGCCGGCCGGCATCAGCGACCAGAGCGGCCCGAGTTCGAGCCCCGCGGCGGCGCTCCGGATACGCCGCAGCCACGGCTCGTGGTAGCCGTGGTTCCCGGGGCGCAGAAGGGTGCGTACCGCCTGTTGCGTCTCCCAGAGCGGGGAGAGGGCGAACCTGCAGCACAGCAGATCGCTCTCGTCGAAATGCAGATGGAACGGCATCGGCGCACCTCACGAAGATTCGGTGTCAGCCGAAAGTTTATGGAGCGCGGGCCATGCTCCTCCACGCTGCGTCCATGCCGAGCAACAGCCCCGCCCCGGCGGGCAGCCCACGCGACGCGGTGGACCCCCCGAGCGGCCCGACGGGCCCATCACCCCACCACCCGTCCGCAGCGAACGCCCACCCCACAGGAGCGGCGCCGTCCCCGGAGCGCGCCGACCCCATTGACCCGAACCCGTCGCCCACGCTCCGGGCTCCGGCTTCCGTCCCGGACCCCGGCACACCCCGCGGCTACCGCGCCGTCTTCGCCGTACGGGAGTTCCGTGCCGTCTTCGCCGCACACCTGCTCTCCCTCCTCGGCGTCGTTGTCAGCGAGCTCGCGCTCACCGTCCTCGTCTACGACCTCACCGGATCGCCCCTGCTCAGCGCCCTCACCTTCGCGCTCGGTCTCCTCCCGTACCTCGTCGGCGGCACGCTCTTCGCCGGGGTCGCCGACCGCTACCCCGCCCGCCGGGTCCTGGTCACCTGTGATCTGATCTGCGCGGGCTGCGTCGCCGTCATGGTGCTGCCCGGGACCCCCGTCGGCGGGCTTCTCGCGCTGCGCTGTCTCGTCGCCTCCGTGTCGCCCGTCTTCACCGGGACGCGCATGGCCGCGCTCACCGACATCCTCGGCGATGGCGACCTCTATGTACTGGGCCGCTCGCTGCTGCGGATCGTGTCGCAGAGCGCGATGCTGATCGGCTTCGGCGTGGGCGGTGCGCTGCTCGCCGCGGTGTCCGCGCGCGGGGCGATCACGATCACCGTCGGGACCTTCCTCTGCTCGGCGGCGCTGCTCCGCTTCGGGACCCGGGACCGGCCCGCCCGGAGCGGCAGCGGCGCAGGCGGCGCCCTGCTCAAGGACTCGCTCGCCGGAGCCCGGACCGTCCTCGCCGACCGCAGGATCCGCGCGCTGATGCTGCTCTTCTGGCTGCCGGCGATGTTCGTCGTGGCACCGGAGGCGCTCGCCGCACCGTACGCGGACGAGATCGGTGTCGGCCCGGCCGCGCTCGGACTGCTGATGTGCGCGATGCCGGTCGGTCACATCGGCGCCGAGCTGTACGTGGGCGCGGTGCTCGCCCCGCGCCTGCGCTCCAGGATCGTGCTGCCCGTCGCCGCCGCCGGGCTGCTGCCCCTCGTGCTGTACGGGTTCCGTCCCGGCATAGTCCTGAGCGTTGTCGCGCTCGTGCTGGCCGGGGTGGGGGCGGCGTACGTCATCGGTCTCGACCAGTGGTTCGTCGACGCCGTCCCGGAGGAGCTGCGGGGCCGGGCCATGACCCTGCTCACCGCCGGGCTGATGACGGTCCAGGGCATCGGCATGGCCCTCGCCGGGCTCGCCGCCGAATTCGTCCCCGTACATCAGGTGGTCGCCGGGGCCGCTGTGATCGGTACGGTGTGCACGCTCGTCCTCGTCCGCGAGGCCAGGAACACGGAACCCGCGCACGGTCCTCGGACCGAAGTTCGAGACGGGGCTGACCAGCATATGACCAGTGGGTAAGGTCGGTGCCGTGCCGAAGCCGCTCAGTCTCCCCTTCGATCCCATCGCCCGCGCCGACGAACTCTGGCAGCAGCGCTGGGGCCCCGTGCCCTCGATGGGGGCGATCACCTCGATCATGCGCGCCCAGCAGATCCTGCTCGCCGAGGTCGACGCGGTCGTCAAGCCGTACGGACTGACCTTCGCGCGCTACGAGGCGCTGGTGCTGCTCACCTTCTCCAAGGCCGGTGAGCTGCCGATGTCCAAGATCGGCGAGCGGCTCATGGTCCACCCCACCTCCGTCACCAACACCGTGGACCGGCTGGTGCGCTCCGGCCTGGTCGCCAAGCGCCCCAACCCGAACGACGGCCGCGGCACCCTCGCCTCCATCACCGACAAGGGCCGCGAGGTCGTCGAGGCCGCGACCAAGGACCTGGTCGACATGGAGTTCGGGCTAGGGGCGTACGACGCCGAGGAGTGCGCGGAGATCTTCGCCATGCTGCGGCCGCTGCGGATCTCCGCCCAGGACTTCGAAGAGACGTAGAGAAGAGGCGCGGGGGAGAGGCGCGGGGAAGAAGCGCGGGCGGAGGGCGTAGAACGGCGTTTCGAGAGCCCGGCCCGCTGCAAGATCGCCCCGGCCGTCCGGTTACGCTCGATGCCATGAAACGCAGTGTGCTGACCCGGTACCGGGTGATGGCCTACGTCACCGCCGTCATGTTGCTGGTGCTCTGCACCTGCATGGTCTTCAAGTACGGCTTCGAGAAGGGCGAGGGTCTGACGCTCGTCGTCTCCCAGATCCACGGTGTCCTCTACATCATCTACCTGATCTTCGCCTTCGACCTCGGCTCCAAGGCGAAGTGGCCGATGGGCAAGCTGCTCTGGGTACTGATCTCCGGCACCATCCCGACGGCCGCGTTCTTCGTCGAGCGCAAGGTCGTCCGCGAGGTCGAGCCGCTGATCGTCGACGGTTCCCCCGCGACCGCCAAGGCCTGAACCGGCCGGACCCCGGTCCGCGCCGCCCGAACCGCCCCGTGCGAAGCACCGGGCGGTTTGCCATCGACATTTACTAGGACGTCCTAGTAAATTCGATGGTATGGACGCTGACGCGATCGAGGAAGGCCGCCTCCGCTGGCAGGCCCGTTACGACAAGGCCCGCAAGCGTGACGCGGACTTCACCACACTCTCCGGGGATCCGGTGGAGCCCGCGTACGGCCCCCGCCCCGGGGACACGTACGAGGGGTTCGAGCGAATCGGCTGGCCCGGCGAGTACCCCTTCACCCGGGGGCTCTACCCCACCGGCTACCGCGGCCGGACCTGGACCATCCGCCAGTTCGCCGGCTTCGGCAACGCCGAGCAGACCAACGAGCGCTACAAGATGATCCTCGCCGCGGGCGGCGGCGGGCTCAGCGTCGCCTTCGACATGCCGACGCTGATGGGCCGCGACTCCGACGACCCCCGCTCGCTCGGCGAGGTCGGGCACTGCGGTGTGGCGATCGACTCCGCCGCCGACATGGAGGTCCTCTTCAAGGACATCCCGCTCGGCGACGTCACGACGTCCATGACGATCAGCGGACCCGCCGTCCCGGTCTTCTGCATGTACCTGGTCGCGGCCGAGCGCCAGGGCGTCGACCCGGGCGTGCTCAACGGCACGCTCCAGACCGACATCTTCAAGGAGTACATCGCGCAGAAGGAGTGGCTCTTCCAGCCCGAGCCCCATCTGCGCCTCATCGGCGACCTGATGGAGCACTGCGCCCGCGACATCCCCGCCTACAAGCCGCTCTCCGTCTCCGGCTACCACATCCGCGAAGCCGGGGCGACGGCCGCGCAGGAGCTCGCGTACACCCTCGCCGACGGCTTCGGTTACGTGGAGCTCGGCCTCTCCCGCGGCCTCGACGTCGACACCTTCGCGCCCGGCCTCTCCTTCTTCTTCGACGCGCACCTCGACTTCTTCGAGGAGATCGCCAAGTTCCGCGCGGCCCGCCGGATCTGGGCCCGCTGGATGAAGGAGACCTACGGCGCGAAGACCGACAAGGCGCAGTGGCTCCGCTTCCACACCCAGACCGCCGGTGTCTCGCTCACCGCCCAGCAGCCGTACAACAACGTCGTGCGGACGGCCGTCGAGGCGCTCTCCGCGGTCCTCGGCGGCACCAACTCGCTGCACACCAACGCCCTCGACGAGACCCTCGCGCTCCCCTCCGAGCAGGCCGCCGAGATCGCCCTGCGCACCCAGCAGGTGCTGATGGAGGAGACCGGCGTCGCCAATGTGGCCGACCCGCTGGGCGGTTCCTGGTACGTCGAGCAGCTCACCGACCGGATCGAGGCCGACGCCGAGAAGATCTTCGACCAGATCAAGGAGCGCGGCACCCGGGCCCACCCGGACGGGCAGCACCCCATCGGGCCCATCACCTCCGGCATCCTGCGCGGCATCGAGGACGGCTGGTTCACCGGCGAGATCGCCGAGTCGGCCTTCCGCTACCAGCAGTCGCTGGAGAAGGGCGACAAGCGGGTCGTCGGCGTCAACGTCCACCACGGCTCGGTCACCGGCGACCTGGAGATCCTGCGGGTCAGCCACGAGGTCGAGCGCGAGCAGGTCCGGGCGCTCGGCGGCCGCAAGGACGCCCGCGACGACGCCCGGGTGAAGTCGGCGCTGGGCGCGATGCTGGCCGCCGCCCGCGACGGCTCCAACATGATCGTGCCGATGCTCGACGCGGTGCGGGCCGAGGCGACGCTCGGTGAGATCTGCGGGGTCCTGCGCGACGAGTGGGGCACCTACACGGAGCCGCCCGGCTTCTGACGGGCGCGGGGGAGGGCCCCGCCGCCCGGCGGGTCCCCGCCCTCGAACGTCAGCGTGAACAGCGCTCCGCCGCCCGGCGCCGCCCGTGCCGTCAGGTCCGCGCCATGAGCCCGTGCGATCTGCCGGGCCATGGCCAGCCCCAGTCCCGAGCCCGGCAGCGCACGGGCCGCGTCGGCGCGGTAGAAGCGGTCGAAGACGTACGGGAGGTCCGCCGCCGCGATCCCGGGACCGTGGTCGCGGACCGTCACCTCCAGCCCGTCCCCGAACGCGGTCAGACCGATCTCCACCGGGGCGCCCGGCGGGCTGAACTTGGCCGCGTTGTCCAGCAGATTGGTCAGCAGCCGACTCAGGCGGGCGGGCACGCCGGGCCGGGTCACCTCCGCCGCCGGGGGCGCGATCTCCAGCAGGAAGCGGGTCTCCGGCCAGTGTGTCCGGGCCGTGGTCACCGCATGCCCGGCCAGGTCCGCGATGCGTACCTCCTCCAGCAGCGGCAGCGGCTCCTCGTCCCTGGCCAGCTCGATCAGGTCGTTCACCAGGCCGGTCACCTCGCGGATCTGCCGACCCAGCGCCTTCGCCGCCCGGTCGCGCTGTGCCGGCGTCAGCCGGTCGGTCCGGGCCAGCAGCTCCGCGTTGGTGCGCAGCGCGGTCAGCGGGGTCCGCAGTTCGTGCGAGGCGTCCGCGACCAGCCGGCGCTGGGCGGTCACCGACTGCTCCAGCTCACCGAGCATCGTATTGAAGCTGGCCGCCAGCCGGGTCACTTCGTCCTGGCGTCCCGGCGGCCCCGGCGGCAGCTCGATGCGGTGGCGCGGGTCCCGGGTGGCCGCGATCCGCTCGGCGGTCGAGGTGAGCCGGGCCACGGGCGCCAGGCCGGTGCGGGAGACCCCGTAGCCGAGCGCCGCCGCCAGCAGGACGCCCGCCCCGCCGACCGCCGCCAGCAGTACGGCAGCCTGCCGGACGCCCTTCTCCACCGGGTCCGAGCGCAGCGCCACCTGGAGCGCCCGCCCGTCACCGAAGCGCGTCGTGAGCATCCGCAGGGGCTGCCCGAAGCGGGTGATGTTGCTGAAGTACGGGGGCCGGTCGCCCGCCGCCACCTCTCGTACCGGAGCGGAGACCGGCAGCGGATACGCCTCGCCCGGGTCCGCCGCCGCGGAGGCCGGGACCACCTGTGCGCAAGCGGGCGCGGAGAGGTACCGGCACTCGCCGGCCAGTACCTGCGGGCCGCCGCCCCGGTTCTCCTGGGTCAGCCGAGTCGCGGACTGCGTCAGATTCAGGTCCAGCTGGTGCAGCAGCTCGTAGCGGATCACGAAGAAGGCGGCCGCGCACACCCCGACCGCGACCAGTGCCACCGCCGCCGAGGCCGCCAGTGCCAGCCGTGTACGCACCGGGCGCCGACGTCGCCACCGGGCGCCCAGCCGGCGCACCCCGCTCATGCCGTGTCCAGCCGGTAGCCGAGACCGTGCACCGTGTGGACGAGCCGCGGTTCGCCGCCCAGCTCCAGTTTGCGGCGCAGGTAACCCACGTACACCGCGAGCGAGTTGGAGTCCGGCCCGAAGTCCTGCCCCCAGACGCGCTCCAGGATCATCGCACGGGGGAGCACCTGGCCCGGGTGGCGCAGGAGCAGTTCCAGCAGGGCGGCCTCGGTGCGGCTGAACTCCAGCGGGCGGCCCGCTCGTCGCCCCGTGCGGGCCACCGGATCCAGTGTCAGGTCCGCGAAGGACAGTTCCGCCCCGTCCGCCGCGGGCGGGGCGGCCCGCCGCAGCAGGGCCCTGACCCGGGCCACCAGTTCGTCCAGCGCGAACGGCTTCACCAGATAGTCGTCGGCGCCCGCGTCCAGGCCGTCGACGCGCTCGCTGACGGAGGCCAGGGCGGTGAGGACCAGGACCGGGGTCCTGTCCTCCATCGCGCGCAGCCGGCGGCACACCGCGAGCCCGTCCAGGACCGGCATCATCACGTCCAGGACCAGCGCGTCGGGCTGCCAGGACGCCACCGCCGAGAGCGCGGCCAGGCCGTCGCCGACCCCTCGTACCTCGTACCCCTCCACGCTCAGCCCGTCCTCGACGGCGGCCCGCACTTCCGGCTCGTCGTCGGCCACCAGAATCCTGTTCATACCCCGAAGAATGCCAAAGCGGACTCTTAGAACCTTCTTAAGCCGCTTTCCGAGAGTGGTGGCCATGCGCACACCACTCTCCGTCGTGATCGGTGCGGGCGGCACCGGCGGCCACATCTACCCAGGGCTCGCTCTCGCCGAGGCCCTGCGCCGCGCCGAGCCGGACGCGGTCATCTCCTTCGTCGGGACCGAGCGGGGCCTGGAGACGACCCTGATCCCGGCGGCCGGATACCGGCTGCACACCGTCGACATGATCCCCTTCGACCCCGCGCTGGGAGCCAAGCGCTTCCTGCTCCCGGCCGCCCTTCTGCGCTCCGGCGCGCAGTGCCGGTCCATCCTGCGCACCCAGCGGGCCCAGGTCGTCGTCGGCATGGGCGGCTACCCGAGCGCCCCCGCCGTCCTCGGGGCCCGGATGGCCGGGCTGCCGAGCGTCATCCACGAGTCCAACGCCGTCCCCGGCCGCGCCAACCAGTTCGCTGCCCGGCTCACCGAACACCTCACGGTCGCCTTCGACGGCAGCCGGCCGCACCTGGCGGGCGGAGAGCGGGCCCGGACCGTCGGCATGCCGATCGCCGCCTCGCTGGCCGCCCTGGACCGCCCCGCGCTCCGCGACGAGGCCCGGGACGCCTTCGGTATACCCGCCGGAGCCCGCGTCGTCCTCTTCAACGGCGGCAGCCTCGGCGCGGCCCGGCTCACCGCGGCCGCGGTCGGCCTCGCCGCCCGCTGGCGCGACCGCCGGGACGTCCACCTCCTGATCAAGACGGGTCCGGCGGCGCTCGCGGAGACCCGACAGCGGCTCGCCGACGCGGGCGCGGGCCCGGTCGCGCAGGCCGTCCGCTATCTGGACCGGATGGACCTCGCCTACGCCGTGGCCGATCTGGTGGTCTGCCGGGCCGGGTCCGCCACGATCGCCGAACTCGCGACCACCGGGGTGCCCGCCGTCCTCGTGCCGTACCCGCACGCCCCCGGCGACCACCAGACCCACAACGCCCGGGTGCTGTCCGAGGTGGGTGCCGCATACCTCGTGCCGGACGCCGAAACCACCGCCGACCGGCTCGCCGCCGTCGTCGAGCCGCTGCTCACCGATCCCGGCAGGCTCGCCGCGATGGGCCGCGCCGCCGACCCCGGCAACCACGCGCGGGCTGCCGACCTGCTCGCTGCCATCGTCATCCGCCTCGCCACCGCCCAGTAACCCCACCCAACGCAAAGGAATCCACCGCATGAGCACCGACCGCAACGGCCGCAGCATCGACTGGAAGGGCCGCACGGTCCTTGTCACCGGCGCCGAGGGCTTCATCGGCTCCACCCTCGTGGACCTGCTCGTCGAACGCGGCGCGCACGTCCGCGCGTTCGTCCACTACAAGCCGTACGCCGAGAAGGGTCACCTCGCCCGCTACCTCGACGACCCGCACGGCCCCGTCGAGATGATCGCCGGGGACATCGGTGACGCGGGCCGTGTGATGGACGCGGTCGCGGGCTGCGACACGGTCTTCCACCTCGCGGCGCTCATCGGCATCCCGTACAGCTACGACGCGCCGGCCGCGTACGTCCGCACGAACGTCGTCGGCACCGAGAACATCGCCGAGGCGTGCCGCCGCCACTCGGTGCGCCGCCTGCTGCACACCTCCACCAGCGAGGTGTACGGGAGCGCGCTGACCGCTCCGATCAGCGAGAATCACCCGCTCCAGCCGCAGTCCCCGTACTCCGCCTCGAAGATCGGCGCCGACATGATGGCGCTCTCGCACTGGCACGCCTTCGAGCTTCCGGTGACCGTCGTCCGCCCGTTCAACACCTACGGCCCGCGCCAGTCCGCCCGCGCGGTGATCCCCACGATCCTGGCCCAACTGCACGCGGGCGCACGGGAGATCCGCCTCGGCTCACTGACCCCCACCCGGGACTTCACGTACGTCACCGACACCGCGGCCGGATTCCTGGCGCTGGCCGACTGCGACCGGGCCCTGGGCGAGAGCGCCAACCTCGGCACCGGCCGGGAGATTTCGGTCGGGGACCTGGCCAAAGCCCTGATCACCGCGTCCGGTCGGGACGCGGAGGTGGTGGTGGACCCGGCGCGGCTGCGGCCCGCCGGCAGCGAGGTCCAGCGGCTGCTGTCCGACAACACCCGGGCCCGCGAGTGGGCGGGCTGGCGCCCCGAAGTCCCCCTGGAGGAGGGCCTGGAACGGACCTCCGCCTGGGTGGAGAAGCACCTCCACCTCTTCGCGCCGGGGCGCTATCAGGTCTGAGAGTCTGTCGGGTGACCTTCGATCGGAGAGCGGACGCACCAGGCCGTGGCCGCCCGATCAGAGGTCACCCGACAGGCTCTGAGCCCCGGCCAGCCCGAGCAGCAGCAGAGAGGTGAAGCTGCGCGCCCACTCGGCGTCCACCGGCTCGGCGCTGACCAGCGTCCGGTGCACCACGGCACCGGCGATCACATCGAAGATCAGGTCCGCGTTGTGGGCCGCCGTCCCGGCATCGTCCTCGTACGACAGCTCGCCGCGGGCCTGGGCGCGTTCCCGGCCGAGGACGACCAGGCGCTTCTGCCGGTCCACGATGGCCGACCGGATCCGCAGCCGGAGCGAATCGTCCCGGGTGGACTCCGCGACCACCGCCATCAGCGCGGTCCGGGTCTCCGGCCGCTCCAGCAATGCGGCGAACTGGAGCACGACGCCCTGCACATCGGCCGCCAGGCTGCCCCGGTCGTGGAGCTCCAGCTCGTCGAAGAGGACCGCGACCGCGTCGACGACCAGCTCGTTCTTGCCCGCCCAGCGTCGATAGAGGGTCGTCTTCGCGACCCCCGCCCGGGTCGCCACATCGCTCATGGTCAGCTTCGACCAGCCCAGATCGACCAGGGACGCCCGGGTCGCTTCGAGGATCGCGGCATCGGCCGCGGTACTGCGCGGACGTCCTGTCCGGGAGGGGGTCTGGTCGCTGTGGCTCAGCATGCGGTGACCATACCGGTCAGTAGTAAGAACGGGACGGCCCCGGTGTCCGTGAGACAGATCACCGGGATCATCTGTTCGAGAGAGCCCATCGGCAGTTACGCTACGGGTCGTAGCGTAAGGAAGGCGGCCAGGGCGCCGCGTCTCGCGCCACGAACGAGCGACAACCACAGGCGCCGGGTGGGGACCCGGAGCCGCACCAGGCACTGGGCGGGGGTCCGGCTGCCGAATCGGGTCTTTCAGGGGCCCACCGGGGTCTTTTCGACCTCTTCCAGGGTCCTTCGCGGGGCCCGGGAACGTGTCTGTCCGCCCGCCCCGCACACCGGCCGGGGCCGCGGACCGATCCGGTTCCCGTATCGCTTTCCGGATCGGCGCACCGAGGGGGGAGGATGTACGTATGCAGCCTAGGAACATGTCCATGAGCGGCGTCGTCGACCTCGCCGCGGTGAAGGCGGCCGGCGAGGCCAAGGTGAAGGCGGAGCAGGCCCGCGCCGAGGCCTCCCGGCAGGGTGGCGGCGGTGCCGTGCCGCCCTCCGCCCTGGTGATCGATGTCGATGAGGCGGGCTTCGAGAACGATGTCCTCCAGCGTTCCGCCGAGGTCCCGGTCGTCATCGACTTCTGGGCCGAGTGGTGCGAGCCGTGCAAGCAGTTGGGCCCGCTCCTGGAGCGTCTGGCCCTTGAGTACAACGGCCGCTTCGTGCTGGCCAAGGTCGATGTCGACGCCAACCAGATGCTGATGCAGCAGTTCGGCATCCAGGGCATTCCGGCGGTCTTCGCCGTCGTCGCCGGACAGGCCCTCCCGCTCTTCCAGGGCGCGGCCCCCGAGGCCCAGATCCGCCAGACGCTTGACCAGTTGATCCAGGTCGGCGAGGAGCGGTTCGGGCTCACCGGGATCGCGGTCGACCAGGACGCCGCCGCCGGAGAGGGTGACGCGGCTCCGGCCGAGGCGCCCGCGGGGCCGTACGACGCCCTGCTCGAATCGGCCGTACGGGCCCTGGACGCCGACGACTTCGCCGGTGCCGTCCAGGCGTACAAGAACGTCCTGTCCGACGACCCGGCCAACACGGAGGCCAAGCTCGGTCTCGCCCAGGCCGAACTCCTCTCCCGGGCCAAGGACATGGACGCGCAGCGGGTCCGCGAGAACGCCGCCGCGAATCCGGCCGATGTCACGGCGCAGCTCGCCGCCGCCGATCTGGATCTGGTCGGCGGTCATGTCGAGGACGCCTTCGGCCGGCTCGTCGAGACGGTGCGGCGCACCTTCGGTGACGACCGGGACGCCGCGCGGGTGCGGCTGCTGGAGCTGTTCGAGGTGATCGGCCCCGACGACCCGCGGGTCGGCGCCGCGCGTACGGCGCTGGCGCGGGTCTTGTTCTGATGTGACAAGTGGCCGCGGTGCCCTCCGGGGGACCGCGGCCTTTTTCGCGATCCGGCGATAAGAGACGCCCCTGCTTTACCAAATCTTGATAAAGCCAGGGCCTGTTACTCGCAGTAAATCGTGCACCGGGATCTGTCCGTATTGGTGACCCGATCCTCCCTTTCGTCCTTCGACTCGGCGCCACCCTGTGTGGCCGGGCGGTATCAGCCGGTCGCGCATCGGTTATCGGGCCGTTACTAGCGAGTAACGAACCCCCTTGTGTCACGGGCGGGAATGCACCACGATCGGCCACGCTCGGTCCAATAACGCCAGCCCGGCTGCCAGTCGGTGCGGCGGCCCTGTTGGGTCCCCACCGAGTGGGCCGGCGGCAGTGGCGCCGGCTCCGGGCAGGGGGGTTCCTGTCGTCCGGCAGGGCCTGTCCGAACAGGTTGCGCGAATGCGTGGCCAGTGGTTGTCGCTCGGGGGTGATCGCCGGTGATTCGGACGCGGTTCATGCCTCCGTCCGCAGGCGCTCTCCTTGCCGAGGACGTAGCACTTCTCCCATCCCAGGACGGGCCCAGCCCGGACCGGAGATGTACGTCCGAGAAGGAGGAAAATTATGAGTTCCCAGGTTCGTGGCGGCACCAGATGGAAGCGTTTCGCTCTGGTCATGGTGCCGAGCGTCGTCGCGACCGCGGCGGTGGGTGTCGGTCTCGCGCAGGGCGCCCTCGCGGCGTCGTTCAGCGTGTCCGGCCAGAGCTTCAAGGTGCGTGCGGACAAGCTCGTCGGCCATGACTTCGTCCAGTACGGCAGCGTTGCTACCGGCAAGGACCTCAAGGGCGACGACGCGGCGCACGCCGTGGCCGTGTCCGGCTTCAGCGATGCCACGATCACCAACATGTGCCAGTCGGTGGTCACTCCGAACCTTCCGTTCGGTCTCGGCAACGTCACGCTGCAGCTGAACGCGGGTACGGACCCGAAGAAGCCGGTCGAGGCGACCAACCTGTACCTCGACATCGCCGAGCTCGACGCCGACGCGTACTTCGAGCACATCGACATCGGTGTTGCCGCGGGAGACGTCGGCAAGCCCGGCATCCAGTCCGGTACCGAGAAGAAGGTCAACCCGAACGGCTTCGCGCAGCGCGCCGAGACGGCGACGCTGACCAACGTGAAGCAGACGGCATGGGCGACCACCGCCGGCACCTTCAAGCTCAGCAACCTGAGCCTGCGGCTGCACAGTGGCGTCAAGGAGTGCTACTAAGCACCCGCCGGGTGGCCGGAGCGCCCCTGCGGGGACTCCGGCCGCCCACCTTTTCTCTTCTCACAGCAGTACCGGTTCCAGGGAGCTGTTTTCCATGAGCCCCGAGTCCACAGGGCAGAACGAGCACTACCTCCGCGTCTTCCGGCGGGGATTCCGCACCTGGCGGGGTAACCGGCCGTTCTGGGCGGGCCTGTTCACCATGGTGGGTGGTCTACCCATCGCGTACTTCCCGTACGCCAACATGCACCTCGGCAACATCACGCTGGCGATGTCCACGACCGCCGGTGCGGGATCGCTGATCATCGGGGTCCTGCTGATCACGCTGGGCCTTACGATGTGGTTTCACCACATCGTGAGAGTGTTCGCGGGAGTCGCCGCGATCCTGCTGGCGTTGATCTCCATACCGGTCGCCAACATCGGCGGATTCCTGATCGGCTTCCTGTTCTCCCTGCTCGGTGGGGCGCTCTCCATATCCTGGGCCCCGGGCGAGCCGAAGCCCGACGCCGTGGATGCGGGTGCTCTGGACCAGACATACAAGGACGCCGGTCCTGGTACGCAGGAGCTCGAACCCGAGTTCCAGAGCACGGCAGCGGTGCCCCAGCAGCGGCCGGAGCAGTACGACACGACAGTTGAGGTCGACGGCGGGAGGCATCGTGCGGGGTGACGAGACGCAGCTGAACTCGACCGGGGAGGGCCTCGGGACGAGAAGCGGACCGCGCCACGCGGCCCCCAGGAAGTCCTTGCTGACGAAGCTGCACATTCCCGCGGGCAAGGCGTTCGCGCTCGCCGCGATGCCGACGGCCGTCTTCGTGGGAATGGGGCTCACCCCCAAGCTCGCGCTGGCCGACGACAGTTCGGACATTCCCTTCGCGCCCGGCCCCTGTGTGACCCGCTCCGACGAGCCGAGCGAGGAGCCCTCGCCGTCCGCGTCGAAGTCGCCGTCCCCGTCGCCGTCCGCCACCGACTCCGGTGACGAGGGCGACACGGCGACCCCGAAGTCCTCGGCGACCCCGAAGCCCTCGACGACCCCGTCCGCGAGCGACACGGCGAAGACGAAGGCCGCCGCGGCCGACGCCCCCGCCGCCACGCCGAGTGCCTCGCCCACACCCACGAAGTCGAGGAACCCGCTCGACCCGCTGGGCGTCGGCGACGCGCTCAAGGACCTCTTCGACGGACCGGACAAGGAGACGGCGAGCCCGTCCCCGAGCGCGAGCACCGCGTCCCCGAAGCCGTCGCGGACCGACACCGCCGAGAAGCCCGCCGAGAAGCCCGTCGAGAAGGCCACGGACGCCGCGAAGGAGACGGCCGACAAGACCGCCGCCGCCATCCGCGAAGCCGCGGGCAGGGCCGGCAAGTCGGTCAAGGAGCTCGACGAGAGCGCCAAGGGGCTCGACGCCAAGAAGGACGAGGACATCCCGGACGGCGCCAAGGAGCGCTTCCCGTGTCCGACCGCCGATCCCAAGGCGCTGGCCGCGGCCGATCTGGAGACGGGCGTCCCGCTGCTCCCGACCGACCCGTGGATCCTGGAGAGCTCGATGCTCACCCTCAACGGGCTCGACTACAAGGGCATCGTCGAGGTGAAGACGTACGACGGCACCGTCAAGAAGGTGCTGAAGTTCACCGCGAGCTCCATCGACATCGACAACCTCCACCAGAAGACGGTCGGTCCGGCCGGTACGACGGGCCATGTCGAGGCGCGGAAGGGCTCCAGGTCCACCATCCGCAACGGCACGGTGACGATGTACACGGAGCAGCTGAAGGGCAACCTCTTCGGCCTCATCCCGGTGACGTTCAGCCCGGAGACACCGCCTCCGCTCAACGTACCCTTCGCCTTCTTCACCAAGGTCAAGGTGACCCAGGCCGGCCAGTTCGGCGGCTCGCTCAAGGTCCCCGGGCTGCACAACTACTTCACCGGCGGCAACAACTAGGGCCTGTCCGGGAGCCGCACATGGCTGTGGGCCGCACTCCTCGGGGAGTGCGGCCCACAGCCCTGTTCACGGGTGGCCGCGTCAGTCGCGCGCCCCGCCCCCCACATGGTGCACCCGCACCATGTTGGTCGTGCCCGGGATGCCGGGGGGCGAGCCGGCCGTGATGACCATGGTGTCGCCCTCGTTGTAGCGGCCCAGCTTCAGCAGCTCGCCGTCGACCAGGTCGACCATCGCGTCCGTGTTGTCCACGTGCGGCACGACGTGGGCCTCGACGCCCCAGCTCAGCGCGAGCTGGTTGCGGGTCGACTCGTCCGTGGTGAAGGCCAGGATGGGCTGCGCCGCGCGGTAGCGGGAGAGCCGGCGGGCCGTGTCACCGGACTTGGTGAAGGCGACCAGCGCCCTGCCGTTCAGGAAGTCCGCGATCTCACAGGCCGCACGGGCCACCGAACCGCCCTGGGTACGGGGCTTCTTGCCCGGCACCAGCGGCTGGAGTCCCTTGGCGAGCAGCTCCTCCTCGGCGGCGACGACGATCTTCGACATCGTCTTGACCGTCTCGATCGGGTACGCGCCCACGCTGGACTCGGCCGACAGCATGACCGCGTCCGCGCCGTCCAGGATCGCGTTGGCGACGTCGGACGCCTCGGCGCGCGTCGGCCGCGAGTTGGTGATCATCGACTCCATCATCTGGGTCGCGACGATCACCGGCTTGGCGTTCCGCCGGCAGAGCTCCACCAGGCGCTTCTGCACCATCGGGACCTTCTCCAGGGGATACTCGACGGCCAGGTCGCCGCGGGCGACCATCACACCGTCGAACGCCATGACGACGCCCTCCATGTGCTCGACGGCCTGCGGCTTCTCGACCTTGGCGATGACGGGGACCCGGCGGCCCTCCTCGTCCATCACCTTGTGGACGTCCTTGACGTCATCGGCGTCCCGCACGAAGGAGAGCGCCACCAGGTCGCAGCCCATCCGCAGGGCGAACCGCAGGTCGTCGACGTCCTTCTCGGACAGGGCCGGGACGTTGACCGCCGCGCCGGGGAGGTTGATGCCCTTGTGGTCGGAGATGACACCGCCCTCGATGACGATGGTCTTCACCCGGGGGCCCTCGACCGCGACGACCTTCAGCTCGACGTTGCCGTCGTTGATCAGGATCGGGTCGCCCTTGGCGACGTCGCCGGGCAGACCCTTGTAGGTCGTGCCGCAGATCGACTTGTCGCCGGGGACGTCCTCGGCGGTGATGGTGAACTCGTCCCCGCGGACCAGCTCGACGGGGCCCTCGGCGAACTTCGCCAGGCGGATCTTCGGGCCCTGGAGGTCGGCGAGCACGCCGATCGCGCGGCCGGTCTCGGCGGCGGCCTTGCGGACCCGGTCGTAACGACCCTGGTGCTCCTCGTGGCTGCCGTGACTGAAGTTGAATCGGGCCACGCTCATGCCGGCCTCGATCAGAGCGACGAGCTGCTCATGGGAGTCGACGGCGGGACCGAGTGTGCAGACGATTTTGGAACGGCGCATGAGGCGGATCCTATCGGTTTGTTTCGCTACGGAATATTCCGTCTGGTGGAAGGTACAAAGGGGCGCGGGGGCGCTCAGTTGTGGGCTTGTCCGACGAGGCCGCGGGCCTGTCCGACGAGCGCGAAGGTCTGGACGGCGATCTCCAGTTCCTCGTCCGTCGGCACCACGGCGACCGCGACCCGCGCGTAGTCCGGCGAGATCAGCCGGGGCTCGTCGGACCGCACGCCGTTCAGGTCCGCGTCCACCGCCAGGCCGAGCTCTTCGAGACCGGCGACGGCAGCCTCCCGCACCGGTGCCGAGTTCTCCCCGACCCCCGCCGTGAACACCACGGCATCCACCCGGCCGAGGACCGCCGAATAGGCGCCGATGTACTTCTTCAGCCGGTGCACATAGATGTCGAACGCCAGCGCCGCGCGCTCGTCGCCCTCGTCGATCCGGCGCCGGATCTCCCGCATGTCGTTGTCGCCGCAGAGGCCGACCAGGCCGCTCTTCTTGTTGAGCAGCGCGTCGATCTCGTCCGCCGACATCCCCGCGACGCGCATGAGGTGGAAGGTGACGGCCGGATCGACGTCCCCGGAGCGGGTGCCCATCACCAGCCCCTCCAAGGGGGTCAGCCCCATCGAGGTCTCCACGCACCGGCCACCCGCCACCGCCGAGGCCGAGGCGCCGTTGCCCAGGTGCAGCACGATGACGTTGACCTCCTCGGGGGTGCGTCCCAGCAGCTCGGCGGCCTTGCGGGAGACGTACGCGTGCGAGGTGCCGTGGAATCCGTAGCGCCGGATGCGGTGCGCGTCGGCGGTCTCCGTGTCGATCGCGTACCGCGCCGCGTACTCCGGCATCGTCGTGTGGAAGGCCGTGTCGAAGACCGCCACCTGCGGAAGGTCCGGTCGCAGGGCCCGAGCGGTGCGGATGCCGGTGATGTTCGCCGGGTTGTGCAGCGGGGCCACCGGGATCAGTCGCTCGATCTCCTTCAGCACCTCGTCGTCGATCACCACCGGCTCGGTGAACCGCAGCCCGCCGTGCACCACCCGGTGGCCGATCGCCGCGAGCTGCGGGGAGTCCAGTCCGAGCCCGTCGGCCGCCAGCTCCTGTGCCGCCGCCTTCAGCGCCGCCTCGTGGTCGGCGATCGGGCCGGTGCGCTCGCGCCGCTCGGCGCCTTTGCCGACCAGCGGGGTGTGCACCAGACGGGAGGTCTCCTCCCCGATCCGCTCGACCAGCCCCACCGCGAGCCGGGTGCGGTCGCTCATGTCCAGCAGCTGGTACTTCAGCGACGAGGAGCCGGAGTTGAGGACCAGCACGCGGTACGCGCCCGTCACGGCGGAGCCCTCGGTGGTCGGGATGGTCATCCGTTCACTCCTTGCCCTGCGCCTGGATCGCCGTGATGGCCACGGTATTGACGATGTCCTGGACGAGCGCGCCGCGGGACAGGTCGTTGACGGGCTTCCGCAGCCCCTGGAGCACCGGTCCGACGGCCACCGCGCCCGCTGAGCGCTGCACGGCCTTGTAGGTGTTGTTGCCGGTGTTCAGGTCCGGGAAGATCAGCACCGTCGCCTGGCCCGCCACCTCGGAGCCCGGCAGCTTCGTCGCGGCGACGCTCGGCTCCACCGCGGCGTCGTACTGGATCGGACCCTCGATCCTGAGGTCCGGCCTGCTCGCGCGGACCCGGTCCGTCGCCTCGCGCACCTTGTCCACATCGGCGCCCGAGCCGGAGGTGCCCGTCGAGTACGACAGCATCGCGATCCGCGGCTCCACACCGAAGCGGGCGGCGGTGGCGGCCGACTGCACCGCGATGTCGGCGAGCTGCTCCGCGTCCGGGTCCGGATTGACCGCGCAGTCGCCGTACACCAGCACCTTGTCGGCGAGGCACATGAAGAAGACGGAGGAGACGATCGAGGCGTCCGGTGTGGTTTTGATGATCTCGAACGCCGGCCGGATCGTCGCCGCGGTGGAGTGCACGGCCCCGGAGACCATGCCGTCCGCGAGCCCCTCCTGGACCATCAGGGTGCCGAAGTAGTTGACGTCCGCGACGACGTCGTACGCCAGCTCCACCGTGACCCCGCGGTGGGCCCGCAGCTGCGCGTACCGCTCGGCGAAGGTCTGGCGCAGCTCGGAGGCCTGCGGGTCGATGAGCTGGGTGCCGACGAGATCGATGCCGAGGTCGGCGGCCTTCTTGCGGATGACGTCCGGGTCGCCGAGCAGGGTGAGGTCGCAGACGTCGCGGCGCAGCAGTACGTCGGCGGCGCGCAGCACCCGCTCCTCGGTGCCCTCCGGCAGGACGACCCGGCGCCGGTCGGCGCGGGCCTGCTCCAGCAGCTCGTGCTCGAACATCATCGGGGTGACGCGGCCGCTGCGGGCGACCGAGATCCGCTCCAGCAGGGCGCCGGTGTCCACGTGGCGCTCGAAGAGGCCCAGCGCGGTCTCCGCCTTGCGGGGCGTCGCGGCGTTCAACTTGCCTTCCAGGGCGAAGAGCCGGGCCGCGGTGGGGAAGGATCCGTCGGCCACCGACACGACCGGGGTGCCCGGTGCGAGTCGCGCGGCCAGCCTGAGTATCTCCTCGCCGGGGCGCTCGTCCAGGGTCAGCAGCACCCCCGCGATGGGCGGGGTCCCGGCGCTGTGCGCGGCCAGCGAGCCGACCACCAGGTCCGCCCGGTCCCCGGGTGTGACCACCAGGCAGCCCGGCGTCAGCGCGTTCAGCATGTTCGGCAGCATCGCGCCGCCGAAGACGAAGTCCAGGGCGTCCCTCGCCAGCCCGGAGTCGTCGCCGAGCAGCACCGTGCCGCCGAGCGCCGCGGTGATCTGGGCGACGGTCGGCGCGGAGAGCGCCGCGTCGTCGGGCAGGACGGAACAGGGAGCGGGCAGCGTGGCCGCCAGCCGCGCCGCGATGACGTCACGGTCCTCGGCCGCCACCCGGTTCACGATCACCGCGACGACGTCGCAGCCCAGTCCGGCGTACGCGCGGTAGGCATTGCGGGTCTCGGCCCGTACCGACTCCGCGGTCTGGCCCTTCCCGCCGACCACCGTGATCACCGAGGCGCCGAACTCATTGGCCAGGCGTGCGTTGAGCGCCAGCTCGTCGGGCAGCTGGGTGGCGGCGAAGTCGGTGCCGAGCACCAGCACCACCTCGTACTTCCGGGCCACCTGGTGGAACCGGTCGACGAGCAGGGAGACCAGCTCGTCCGTGCCCCGCTCCGCCTGGAGCGCGGACGCCTCGTGGTAGTCCAGCCCGTAGGCCGACTCGGGGTCCTGGGGGAGTCGGTAGCGGGACCGCAGCAGTTCGAACAGGCGATCGGGTCCGTCGTGGACGAGCGGGCGGAACACTCCGACCCGGTCCACCTGACGCGTCAGGAGTTCCATGACTCCCAGATCGACGACCTGCCGGCCGTCTCCCCGGTCGATCCCGGTCACGTACACGCTGCGCGTCACGCGTGTTCTCCCGTCCAATCTCGGTTTGGGATGGTATCGCCATGTCGACGATACCTGTGGGGGCCGAGACGTCGCCCGCCGGGCGAAGCCCCCGCACCGGGCGGCCGGCAGCGCGAGGTCCAGACCTGACGTGGGACAATCGACGTGGCTCACGGTACGGGGGCTTCCGCGGACGTCCCCCGGAATGCACGGCACTAGCGAGCAGGAGACACAGCACGATGCGCATCGGAATTCTCACCGCAGGCGGCGACTGCCCAGGCCTGAACGCAGTGATCCGGTCGGTCGTGCACCGCGCCGTGGTGGGGCACGGAGATGAAGTCATCGGCTTCGAGGACGGGTTCAAGGGACTCCTCGACGGTCACTTCCGCCCCCTCGACCTCAACGCGGTCAGCGGCATCCTCGCCCGCGGCGGCACCATCCTCGGTTCGGCCCGGCTGGAGCGCGACCGGCTGCGCGAGGCCGCGGAGAACTGCGCCGAGCTGAGCCGTCGTTACGGCATGGACGCCCTCATCCCGATCGGCGGCGAGGGCACCCTCACCGCCGCCCGGATGCTGGCGGACGCCGGAATGCCCGTCGTCGGCGTCCCCAAGACCATCGACAACGACATCTCCGCCACCGACCGGACCTTCGGCTTCGACACCGCGGTGGGTGTCGCCACCGATGCCATAGACCGCCTCAAGACCACCGCCGAATCGCACCAGCGGGTCATGGTCGTCGAGGTGATGGGCCGGCACGCGGGCTGGATCGCGCTGGAGTCCGGAATGGCGGGCGGCGCGCACGGCATCTGCCTCCCCGAGCGCCGTTTCCAGGTCAAGGACCTGGTGAAGATGGTCGAGGCACGCTTCGCGCGCGGCAAGAAGTTCGCGGTCATCTGCGTGGCCGAGGGCGCGCACCCGGCCGAGGGCTCCATGCCGTACGCCAAGGGCGAGATCGACCAGTTCGGCCACGAGCGCTTCCAGGGCATCGGCAACCGGCTGGCCATCGAACTGGAGACCCGGCTCGGCAAGGAGGCCCGGCCGGTCATTCTCGGCCATGTGCAGCGGGGCGGCACGCCGACCGCCTACGACCGGGTGCTCGCCACCCGCTTCGGCTGGCACGCGGTCGAGGCGGCGCACCGCGGCGACTTCGGCCGGATGACGGCGCTGCGCGGCACGGACATCGAGATGGTTCCGCTCGCCGACGCGATCACACAGCTCAAGACGGTGCCCACGGACCGGATGGACGAGGCCGAGTCGGTCTTCTGACCCCGGCCGCGCGGCAGCGCACAGCGGGAACGGCCCGGCGGCCCTGACTGTCCCCCCGTGGACGGTCAGGGCCGCTTGCCGTTCCCCCGGCGCCCGGGGCCGTTCCGGATGGTCGGATCCGGGCGGCCGCGGTGCCGGAAACCACTCTTGAGCCGGCGGACCGGATCAACAAGGCTTGTCCCTGGTCCCGGACATGTCCCAACCCTGTCCGGGCGTGGAATCCAGGGGAGAGGCAGAGCGCATGGTGGTCGAGGGCGGGGCTCCGGATCCTCGTGAGGCGCGCAGCGCGCCCGAGTTCATAGCCCTGTTACGGGTGCTCAAGGACGCCTCGGGGCTGACGTTGCGGGAACTGGCCCGGCGGGCCGACGCGGTCGGGGACGTACTGCCGCGCTCCACGATCGCCAACATGCTGGGGCGTACGTCGGTCCCGCGCGAGGAACTCCTCGCCGCCTTCGTACGGGCCTGCGGCTGCGGGCCCGCGGAGGCGGCGAACTGGCTCGCCGTACGCAAGGAGCTCACCGCGCGCGGGCAGCGGGCCGAGGGCGGGGGCGCGGGCGGGAGCGAGGCCGGAGCCCAGGATTCCGGGACGGCACGGGACGCACCGGCCGGGCTCTCCCCGGAAGAGCCGCCCGAGCGGTCGGCCGAGCAGACCCCGGAGCAGCCGTCCGAGCAGCCGTCCGAGCCGCCCACCGTCCCGGTCCCCGCGCCGTCCCCCGCCCGTCGTCGCCGGTCCAGGACCGTCCTGGCGGCCGTCGTCTCGCTGGTCGTGCTCGCCGCCGCGGTGGCCGTCGTCCTTCTCGTACAGGGCGACGACCGGACGGGAACCGCGCCCGTGACCGGTCCTGTGGCGGGGCGGACGGTGCAGATCCGGTCGGTCCACTCCGGCTTCTGCCTCTCCGAGCACCGCAGCACCGACAGCGGACGGCTGTACCAGCTGCCATGTGATGGGCATACGATCCCGAGCTTCTCGCTCAGACCGCTGGGCGACGGCGTCTGGCGGCTCGTGACCGACCACCCGGACTACGGCAAGGGCTGCACGGGTGTCTGGAACGGGACACGGGAGGCCGGCGCCTCGATGCAGGACCAGACGTGCGGCAGCCGCGGCGCCGCGGAGGCCTTCTGGATCGAGCCCGTGGGCCGTCCCGTCGAGGGCTACCGGATCCGCCCCGCCCACACCCACCTGTGCGTCGGTGCCGAGGCGGGCAGCAGCAGGCGCGATGCCGAACTGGTGCAGATGGGCTGCGACGGGGTGGACCGGGGGAGTCTGTTCTCCTTCGACCCGGTGGCCGCGGACGCTGCCGACGGCTGAGAACCTGTCGGGTGACCTCCGACCGGGCGGCCACGCCCTGGCACGCACGCTTCCTGCGTTGTCGTCGGTCGCCAACGCTCCGCGTCGACTCCCTCCTCCGCCTTGGAATCGCACGCACCAGACCGCGTCCGCTTTTCCGATCCGAGGTCACCCGACAGGCTCTGAGGACATCGGCGCCGACCGGGCCGGGCGGCTCACCCGTCCGGCCCCGGCACCCCCGCGGCCCGCCAGAACCGTTCCAGGATCTCCGCCAGGAACACCCGTCCCGCGTCGCCCGTCGCCCCGGCCCGCTCCGCACCCGTGCTGCTCCAGCTCAGCGTCGACACCATCAGCGACTGGTAGTCGGCGTGCAGCTGTTCCAGTACGTCCTGGAGGAAGCCGCGCTCCAGCGGCACCAGCTTCGCCACCGCCCGCAGCTGGGCCTGCCAGCGCGTCGTCACCGCGCCGCGCAGCAGCTCCGCCAGCTCCTCGTCCCGGCCGGACACCGTCACGAACCCGGCGGGCGTCAGCCCCAGCACCTCGGCGAGTGCCGCGGACTGGCGTTCGTTGCCGCGCCAGCGCCCCGAGTCCTCCATCCGCAGATACGCGGAGGCGGTCAGCCCCAGCAGCCGCGCCAGCTCCTCCACGGCCAGCTCCCTGGCCACCCGATGCTCCCGCAGGGTGCGCGCGGCGGTGAGCAGTTCGCCCGGCGAGCACCACAACACCCCGGCCAGCGCCGTGAGTTCGTACTCGCCCGGGACGGCGAGCCCGCGCTCCCAGGCGACCACCGTCTCGGTGCTGATCCGGAGCCCGTACTGGGCCCCGAGACCGTACGCGACGTGACCGGGAAGCATCCCCAGGGCCTCGCGCAGTCGGCGCGCGGCGGGGGCGTTGAACGGCGGGGAGGGGTGCACGGCCCCACCGTAGGAGTCAAGGCATCGAATGACTACGGTGTGTTCCACCGATATCCACGGCTCGTAGGAACGTCCGAGGGCCCGTCCGGCGGACCATGGCCGGGCACGGCTCAGAGATTCTGGCTCACCCACCGGTAGTGCAGCTCCGGGCGCCCGATCTGACCGTACTGCGGACTGCGCACCGCACGTCCCACCGTCACCAGATGCTCCAGATAGCGGCGCGCGGTGATCCGCGAGATGCCCAGCTCCTCCCCGGCCGCCGCCGCCGTCACCCCGTCCGGGGCGGCCCGCAGGGCGCGGGTCACGGCCTCCAGGGTCGGGCCGCTCAGCCCCTTCGGCAGCCGGGCCGGCTGCGGCGCGCGCAGGGCTCCGAGCGCCCGGTCCACCTCGTCCTGGCCGCTCGCCTCACCGGCCGCCGCGCGGAACTCCGCGTAGCGCACGAGCCGGTCGCGCAGGGTGGCGAAGGTGAACGGCTTCAGCACGTACTGGACGACACCGAGCGACACCCCCTCCCGGACCACCGCCAGATCGCGCGCCGACGTCACCGCGATGACATCCGCCGAGTGCCCGGCCGCGCGCAGCGAGCGCAGCAGCTGCAGCCCGTGCCCGTCGGGCAGATACAGATCAAGGAGCAGCAGATCGACCGGTGTACGGTCCAGCGCCCGCACCGCCTCCGCACGCGAATGCGCGACGGCCGCCACCGTGAACCCGGGGACGCGGCCCACGTAGAGCCGATGGGCGTCCGCGGCTACGGGATCGTCCTCGACGACCAGCACCTGGATCACGCCGTGGCCTCCTTCGTGGTGTGCGCCGGACGGCCGGCGACGGTCAGCGGCAGCCGTACCGTGAATCGCGCCCCGCCGTCCGGGCCGCCGTCCAGCGCGACCGTCCCGCCGTTGCGGTGCACCGCCTGCTGGACGAGCGCCAGCCCGATCCCGCGGCCGGTGCCGTGCGTCGACCAGCCGCGCTCGAAGACCTCGGCGGCATCCCGGGGATCGATCCCGGCCCCCGTGTCGGCGACCCGCAGCAGCAGTTCGCCCTCCCCGGCCAGCGCGGTGACGGTGACCCGGGCACGGGCGGCCCGGCCGCTCCCCGTACCCCGCTGGGCGGGCACGGACCCGGGACCCGGCACGCCGGTCACCGCCTCCGACGCCGCGTCCACCGCGTTGTCGATCAGATTGCCGAGGACCGTCACCAGATCCCGCTGCGGCAGCGTCGCCGGCAGGGCGCCGTCGTCGATCAGGCTGTCGTCCGCGAGCACCAGCTCCACCCCCCGTTCGTTCGCCTGCGCCGCCTTGCCGAGCAGCAGTGCGGCCAGCACCGGTTCGGCGACCGCGCCCACCACCCGGTCGGTGAGGGCCTGGGCCAGCTCCAGCTCGGCGGTGGCGAAGCCCACCGCCTCCTCGGCCCGGCCCAGTTCGATCAGCGAGACGACGGTGTGCAGCCGGTTCGCCGCCTCGTGCGCCTGCGAGCGCAGGGCCTGGGTGAAGCCCCGCTCCGAGTCCAACTCGCCGGACAGCGCCTGGAGTTCCGTGTGATCGCGCAGTGTCACGACCGTGCCGCGCTGCTCCCCGCCCACCACCGGACGGGTGTTGACCACGATCACCCGGTCCGCCGTCAGATGCAGTTCGTCGACCCGCTCCTCGGAGGCGAGCAGCGCACCGGTCAGCGGCGCCGGCAGATCCAGCTCGACGACCCTGCGCCCGACCGCACCCGGCTCCAGACCGAGCAGCTCCCGGCCCGCGTCGTTGATCAACGCGATCCGTCGCCGCCCGTCGAGCATCAGCAGCCCCTCGCGCACCGCGTGCAGGGTGGCCTGGTGGTAGTCGTGCATCCGGCTCAGCTCGGCGGCGTTCATGCCGTGCGTGTGCCGCCGCAGCCGGGCGTTGATCACATACGTGCCGATGCCGCCGAGCGCGAGCGCCCCGCCCGCCGCCAGCCCCAGCGCCCCGAGCTGCGCCCGCACCTGCGAGGAGACCCGTTCGACCGTGATGCCCGCGCTGACCAGACCGGTGATCCTGCCGCCGTCCCGGACCGGGGTGACGACCCGGATCGAGGGGCCGAGCGTGCCGGTGTACGTCTCGGTGAACGTCTCGCCGCGCAGCGCCTGCGCGGTGTGCCCGAGGAACTCCTCACCGATCCGGTGGGAGTCCGGGTGCGTCCAGCGGACCCGGTCCGGGGACATGATCGTGACGAAGGCGATCCCGGTGTCCTTGCGGACCTTCTCCGCGTACGGCTGCAGCACGGCGGACGGGTCCGGGGTACGGATCGCCTCCCGTACCGACGGCGACTCGGCGATTGCCAGCGCGGCCGACCTGACCTGTTTGGCCGCGGTCTCCTTCGCCTGCTCGCTGCCGGAGGCGTAGGCGAAGAACGCGCACCCCGCCACCACCGCCGCCACCAGCACCACCTGCATGGCGAAGAGCTGACCGGCCAGGCTGCGCGGGCGGGTACGGGGGCGGGGGAGACGCATGGCCACAGTCTGCCTGGCCGAAAACCAATGAACGAAATGCACGCAACGGTGACCGGCGTCACAGGGAGCGAGATATTCGCCAAGGGTTTTTCCGGCTCCCATCCGCCGGGCAGCCCTTGCGCCCCCAGGGACGGGGGAGTGACCCGGACGAACCGAGGAGAACCCCCGTGGGAGTGGCAGCCGCCAAGCGGGACCGCACGCACTATCTGTATCTCGCCGTGATCGCGGCGGTGGGGCTCGGCATCCTCGTGGGCTTCGCGGCCCCGGGCGTCGCCGTCGAGCTCAAGCCGATCGGCACCGGCTTCGTGAACCTGATCAAGATGATGATCTCGCCCATCATCTTCTGCACGATCGTGCTGGGCGTCGGCTCGGTGCGCAAGGCCGCCAAGGTCGGCGCGGTCGGCGGCCTCGCCCTCGGCTACTTCCTGGTCATGTCGACCGTCGCGCTGGCCATCGGTCTGCTCGTCGGAAACCTCCTGGAGCCCGGCCAGGGCCTCCACCTCACCGAGGCCGTACGCGCCGCGGGCGAGAAGCAGGCGGCCGGCGCGAGCGAGTCCACCGCCGACTTCCTGCTCGGCATCATCCCGACCACGATCGTCTCCGCCTTCACCGAGGGCGAGGTGCTGCAGACCCTGCTCATCGCCCTGCTCGCGGGCTTCGCGCTCCAGGCCATGGGCTCGGCGGGCGAGCCGGTGCTGCGCGGCATCGGCCACATCCAGCGCCTCGTCTTCCGGATCCTCGCCATGATCATGTGGGCGGCTCCGGTCGGCGCGTTCGGCGCGATGGCCGCGGTGGTCGGCGAGACCGGCGTCGACGCGCTGAAGTCCCTCGCGATCATCATGATCGGCTTCTACCTCACCTGCGCGATCTTCGTCTTCGTGGTGCTCGGCACGATCCTGAGGCTGGTCGCCGGGGTCAATCTGATCGCGCTGCTGAAGTACCTGGGCCGCGAGTTCCTGCTGATCCTCTCCACCTCCTCCTCCGAGTCCGCCCTGCCGCGGCTCATCGCGAAGATGGAACACCTCGGGGTCAGCCGGCCGGTCGTCGGCATCACCGTGCCGACCGGCTACTCCTTCAACCTCGACGGCACCGCGATCTACCTCACGATGTCCTCGCTCTTCATCGCCAACGCGATGGGCGACCCGCTGAGCGCCGGTGAGCAGGTCTCGCTGCTGCTCTTCATGATCGT
Organism: Streptomyces sp. NBC_00984; assembly: GCF_045162475.1. Lineage (NCBI taxonomy): Bacteria > Bacillati > Actinomycetota > Actinomycetes > Kitasatosporales > Streptomycetaceae > Streptomyces > Streptomyces sp. NBC_00984. Next base: position 2,880,365 of record NZ_CP108734.1, on the reverse strand, counting down.
CGCCTCGAAGGGCGCCGCCGGAGTCACCGGCGCGGGCCTGGCCACCCTCGCGGGCGGCCTCCAGTCGCACCGCCCGGGACTGGTCGACGGCGTCGGCCTGATCGTCGGCATCGACCGCTTCATGAGCGAGGCCCGCGCCATGACGAACTTCGCGGGCAACGCGGTGGCCACCGTCCTGGTCGGCACCTGGACCAAGGAGATCGACAAGGAGCGCGTGGACCAGGTCCTCTCCGGTGCGCTCCCGTGGACCGAGCAGATGCTCAACCAGGACGCCGACACGGGCACCGTCCCGGAGCCCCGGGGCAGCGAGGAGCAGCCCGCCGTGGCGAAGGCGTAGCCACCCGGAACACGTACAGGGCCGCCGCGGGACTCCCGCGGCGGCCCTTCGCGCTTGCCTTGACGTCGGCGTCAAGGTCTACCGTCGAGGACATGCGAATCGGGGAGCTGGCCGAACGGGCCGGGACGACCACGCGGACTCTGCGCTACTACGAGTCACGCGGGCTGCTGTCCGCGCGGCGGGCCGACAACGGCTACCGCGCGTACGACGAGGACGATCTGCGACTGGTCCAGCAGATCCGGACCCTGCAGGACTTCGGGTTCGAGCTGGAGGAGACCCGGCCGTTCGTCGACTGCCTGCGCGCCGGCCACCCGGCCGGTGACGCCTGCCCCGCCTCGCTCGCCGTCTACCGGCGCAAACTCGGCGAGCTCGACTCGCTCATCGAGCAGCTCCAAGCGGTCCGCGCCCAGGTGGGCGCAGAGCTCGCCAGGGCCGAGCTGGAGGCCGGGGCAGTGCTCCCCGGCGGTCCGGAACCACGTTGTGAACTGGGAGGATGACAGATGATTCATGCAGAGGGCGTGGCCGAGGTCACCGACACCACCTTCGACACGGAGGTACTCGCGGCGGACCTGCCCGTGCTGGTCGAGTTCACCGCCGACTGGTGCGGCCCGTGCCGCCAGATCGCCCCCGTGCTCAGCGCCGTCGCCACCGAGCTGGCCGGGCGCATGGAGGTCGTCCAGCTCGACATCGACACCAATCCGGGCATCGCGAGCCGGTACGCGGTGCTGTCGGCACCGACCCTGATGGTCTTCCGCTCCGGCGAACCCGTGAAGTCGATGGTGGGCGCCCGCCCCAAGCGCCGGCTGCTCCAGGAACTGGAGGACGTCTTCGAGACGGTGTGAGAGCGGGCCGGGGCGCGTGGCCCGCGACCGGGAGCGACGGTCGCGGGCCACGCGCCGTGCGTCACACCGGCTTCAGCCAGACCGTCGCCAGCGGCGGCAGCGTCAGCAGCAGGCTGCCGGGCCGGCCGTGCGCGGCCACCGGCTGCGGCTTCAGCGGATCGGGATGGCCCACGTCGCTGCCGCCGTACCGGGCGGCGTCGGTGTTGAGGACCTCCGCCCACGCCGCCCGGTCCCCGCGCACGTCCGGGACCCCCACCCGGTAGTCGTGCCGCACCACCGGGGAGAAGTTGCTGACGGCCAGGAGCGGTGAGCCGTGCGCGTCGTAGCGCAGGAAGGCGAAGACATTGTCCTCGGCCGCGCCGCCGTCCACCCAGTCGAAGCCCTCCGGAACGGTGTCGCGCTGCCAGAGCGCGGGGGTCGCGCCGTACACCGCGTTCAGGTCGCTCACCAGGGTGCGTACGCCCCGGTGGTCGCTCTCCGCCGCGTACGAGGGGTCGAGCAGCCACCAGTCCGGGCCGTGCCCCTCCGACCACTCCGCCCCCTGAGCGAACTCCTGGCCCATGAACAGGAGTTGCTTGCCCGGGTGGGCCCACATGAAGCCGAGGTAGGCCCGGTGGTTGGCGCGCTGCTGCCACCAGTCGCCGGGCATCTTGGAGACCAGCGACCGCTTGCCGTGCACCACCTCGTCGTGCGAGATCGGCAGGACGTAGTTCTCGCTGTACGCGTACACCATCGAGAAGGTCATCTCGTTGTGGTGGTACTTGCGGTGTACCGGCTCCTTCGACACGTACTCCAGGGAGTCGTGCATCCAGCCCATGTTCCACTTCAGCCCGAAGCCGAGGCCCCCGAAGCCGCCGGGGCCGACATGGTGGGTGGCGCGGGTGACACCGTCCCAGGCGGTGGACTCCTCCGCGATGGTCACCACACCCGGATTGCGGCGGTAGACGGTGGCGTTCATCTCCTGCAGGAAGGCGACGGCGTCCAGATTCTCCCGCCCGCCGTGCTCGTTCGGGGACCACTCGCCCTCCTCGCGCGAGTAGTCGAGATAGAGCATCGAGGCGACGGCGTCGACCCGCAGCCCGTCGACGTGGAACTCCTCGCACCAGTAAGTGGCGTTGGACACCAGGAAGTTGCGCACCTCGGTGCGTCCGAAGTCGAACTCCAGCGTGCCCCAGTCGGGGTGCGCCGCCCGCGACGGATCGGAGTGTTCGTACAGCGGCCGGCCGTCGAACTCGGCCAGCGCCCAGTCGTCGCGCGGGAAGTGCGCGGGCACCCAGTCGACGATCACGCCGATCCCGGCCCGGTGCAGGGAATCGACGAGGAAACGGAAGTCGTCGGGGGTGCCCATGCGCGACGTCGGGGCGTAGAAACCGGTGACCTGATAGCCCCAGGAGCCGCCGAAGGGGTGCTCGGAGACCGGCATCAGCTCCACATGCGTGAACCCCAGATCCCTTACGTACGCCGGGAGTTGGGAGGCAAGCTGGCGGAAGGTGAGCCCCGGGCGCCAGGACGGAAGATGCACCTCGTACACGGACATCGGCGCCTCGTGCACCGGGACGTCCCCGCGGTGCGCCATCCACTCCTGGTCCCGCCATTCGTGGTGCGAGGCCGTCACGATCGAGGCGTTGGCGGGCGGCACCTCGGCGTACCGGGCCATCGGGTCGGCGCGCAGCGTGTGCGAACCGTCCGGGCGGCAGACGTCGAACTTGTAGAGCGCGCCCTCCCCGATCGCGGGCAGGAACAGCTCCCACACCCCGGTGGAGCCGAGCGAACGCATCGGGAAGCCGGTGCCGTCCCAGTAGTTGAAGTCCCCGATGACCCGCACACCGCGGGCGTCGGGCGCCCAGACGGTGAACCGGGTGCCCGCCACCCCCTGGTGCTCCATGGGCTGCGCGCCGAGGGCCGTCCACAGCTCCTCGTGCCGCCCCTCGCCGATCAGATGCAGATCGAGATCGCCGAGCGCGGGCAGGAAGCGGTACGGATCCTCGACCTCGATCTCGTTGTCGTCGTAGGCGACCAGCAGCCGGTACTCGGGCAGTGCGGGCATCGGCAGCAGCCCGGAGAAGAAGCCGTCGCCGTCGTCGTGCAGCCGCGCCCGCAGCCCCTTGGCGAGCACGGTCACCGACCGGGCGTACGGGCGCAGCACCCGGAAGGTCACACCACCGCGGACCGGGTGGGCGCCGAGCAGGTCGTGCGGGGCGTGGTGCTCACCGGCGAGCAGCCGTCCCCGGTCGCCGTCGTCGAGGGGGCGCGCCTGTCGTACGCCCTGGCTGCCGGCGCTCCGGCGGGGGCCCGCCGTCGCGGTGCCGGCCCGCTCGGCCGCCGGCTTCTTCCGTCCGGCGGGGGCGGCCGGTTCCGGCGACGGCGCCGCCGCCTCGGCCGGGCCCGCGGGGGCCGGCGCCCCGTCGGGTGCCGGTGGCTGGACTCGGAGGCCCTCGATGGGGGCGGGCGTTTTGGCGGACGGCTTTCGGGACGGCTTGCGGGCGGTCACAGGGACAGCCTCCTCGGAGGGTGTTGAGAGGGGGAGAAAGAAGGGGACGGGAGAGCGTCGAGGGGTACGCGCGCCGGGCCGTCAGTCGTCGGCGGCGGCCAGACGGTGGATCGCGGCCATCGGGACCGGAAGCCAGTCGGGCCGGTGCCGTGCCTCGTACAGCACCTCGTACACCGCCTTGTCGGTCTCATGGGCGCGCAGCAACTCCGGTTCGCTGCGCGGGTCGACGCCCGCCGCGTCGGCGTACCCCTCGCAGTAGGCGGTCCGGCAGCGGGCCGCCCAGTCGGCGTTCCACGGGCGGTGCGAGCGGGCCGCGTAGTCGAAGGAGCGGAGCATCCCGGCGATGTCGCGCACCGGGAGCTGCGGCCGGCGGCGCTCGGGCAGCGGTCTGGCCGGTTCGCCCTCGAAGTCGATCAGTGACCAGAAACCGTCGGCCGCGCGCAGGGTCTGGCCGAGATGGAGATCGCCGTGCACCCGCTGGGCCGCCCAGTCGCGCCCCCGGTGCCCCAGCGCGGCCACCGCGTCGAAGGCGGCACGCAGCCCGGGGACGTACGGCACGAGCTCCGGCACCGCCTGGGCGGCGGCCTCCAGCCGGCGCACCATCGAGGCGGCGAGGCGCTCGGTCTGGGCGCGGTGCAGGGCGGGCGTCGGCAGCGCGGCGGCGAGCGCGGTGTGCACCTCGGCGGTGGCCCGGCCCAGCGCGTGTGCCTCGTCGGTGAAGTCCAGGCCCGTGGCCAGGGCGCGCAGGGCGAGCCGCCAGCCGTCCTCGGCGCCGCTCAGGAACGGCTGGAGCACACCGAGGGTGAGCGGCCGGGGGGTGATGGACTCGAACCAGGCGACGGGGGCGGGCACCCGCCCGCAGCCCTCCTGTGCGAGCGCCAGCGGAAGTTCCAGGTCGGGGTTGGTGCCCGGGAAGATGCGGCGGAAGATCTTGAGGATGTAGGCGTCGCCGTAGACGAGCGAGGTGTTGGACTGGTCGGTTTCGAGCAGCCGCGGTGCGAGTTCCGCGGCGATGGCCGGACCGCTCCGGTCGAAGCGCAGGGCGCCGAGCGTGCCGGGGGTACGGAATCGTTCCAGCAGGAGTCCGGCGAGGCGCGGGTCGTGCAGCCCCTCGTAGACGGTGCGGCCGGCCAGCGGCCCCTCGGTCACCCGGCCGATGAGCGCGGGCGCCAGCCGGGGCGGCAGCGCGGCCCGTACGCCGAGCAGCAGTTGGTAGCAGTCGTCCGGCGACTGCGCGGGCGTGGCCGGCTGATGGGCCCGGACCAGCAGATGGAGCAGCCCGGTTCCGGTTCCGGCGGCGACGGAACCGGTGCCCACCGGCAGTATTTCGGTCGCCGACACCAGCGAGAACGCGGTGACCGGCCGCCCCTTGCCCGCGAACCAACGCTGCCGGGGCAGCCATTCGTGCAGCAGGGGTGCGAGAGACGGGAGCAGAGCTGTGCTGTCAGCCAGGGCGACCCGAGTGGATGCAGCCTCCGACATGGCATCGCGTCCTTTCCCCGGGCACACCACAGGATGCGAAGAGTGTCCCGGATTGCGGCAATAGCTGTCCGGCTGTGCGGGACGTGTCGGGTCAGGATGGTCCGTACGGACTCGACTCGATGGGATCGAAACGCCAGATGGGACCCGGAAGGGGCCGTACGCGTGTGCGATGTGGGGGAGGGTGCCCCGTGCGGGGCGGCGGAAACCGCCCCGCGGTCGGTGTGGGAGAGGGTGTCCGGTCAGTTCGGCGGCGCGTCCTTGCGCAGCCGGAACCAGTAGAAGCCGTGCCCCGCGAGAGTCAGCAGGTAGGGCCATTGACCGACGGCGGGGAAGCGCACCCCGCCGATCAGCTCCACCGGATGACGCCCGGTGAACGACCGCAGATCGAGCTCCGTCGGCTGCGCGAACCGCGAGAAGTTGTGCACGCACAGCACGAGATCGTCCCCGTGCTCACGAGTGAAGGCGAGCACGGCCGGGTTCGACGACGGCAGTTCGTTGTACGAGCCGAGACCGAAGGCGGGGTTCTGCTTACGGATCTCGATCATCCGCCGCGTCCAGTGCAGCAGCGACGACGGCGACGCCATCGACGCCTCGACATTGGTGACTTGGTAGCCGTAGACCGGATCCATGATCGTGGGGAGGTAGAGCCGCCCCGGGTCGCTGGAGGAGAACCCGGCGTTCCGGTCGGGCGTCCACTGCATCGGGGTGCGTACCGCGTCCCGGTCGCCGAGCCAGATGTTGTCGCCCATCCCGATCTCGTCCCCGTAGTAGAGGATCGGGGAGCCGGGCAGGGACAGCAGCAGCGCGGTGAACAGCTCGATCTGGTTGCGGTCGTTGTCCAGCAGGGGCGCGAGCCGCCGCCGGATGCCGATGTTGGCCCGCATGCGCGGATCCTTGGCGTACTCCGCGTACATGTAGTCGCGCTCTTCGTCCGTGACCATTTCGAGGGTGAGTTCGTCGTGGTTGCGCAGGAAGATGCCCCACTGGCAGTTCTTCGGGATCGCCGGTGTCTTCGCCAGGATCTCGGAGACCGGGTAGCGGCTCTCGCGCCGGACGGCCATGAAGATCCGCGGCATCACGGGGAAGTGGAACGCCATGTGGCACTCGTCGCCGCCGGCCCGGTACTCGCCGAAGTAGTCGACGACGTCCTCCGGCCACTGGTTGGCCTCGGCGAGCAGCACGGTGTCCGGGTAGTGCGCGTCGATCTCCTTGCGGACCCGCTTGAGGAAGTCGTGCGTCTCCGGGAGGTTCTCGCAGTTGGTGCCCTCCCGCTGGTAGAGATACGGCACGGCGTCCACCCGGAAACCGTCGATGCCGAGGTCCAGCCAGAAGCGGAGCGCGGAGATGATCTCCTCCTGCACCGCCGGGTTCTCGTAGTTGAGATCGGGCTGGTGGGAGAAGAACCGGTGCCAGTAGTACTGCTTGCGCACCGGGTCGAAGGTCCAGTTGGACGTCTCCGTGTCCACGAAGATGATCCGGGCGTCCGGGAACTGCTTGTCGTCGTCGGCCCAGACGTAGTAGTCGCCGTACGGCCCCTCCGGGTCGGTGCGGGACTGCTGGAACCAGTCGTGCTGATCGCTCGTGTGGTTCATGACGAAGTCGATGATCACGCGCATCCCGCGCTGGTGCGCGGCGTCGACGAACTCCACGAAGTCGGCCAGATCACCGAACTCCGGCAGCACGGCGGTGTAGTCGGAGACGTCGTAACCGCCGTCGCGCAGCGGCGACTTGAAGAACGGCGGCAGCCAGAGGCAGTCGACGCCCAGCCACTGCAGATAGTCCAGTTTGGCGGTGATGCCCTTGAGGTCGCCGATGCCGTCGCCGTTGGAGTCCTGGAAGGACCTGACGAGGACCTCGTAGAAGACGGCGCGCTTGAACCAGTCGGGATCGCGGTCCTTGGCCGGGGTGTCCTCGAACGTGTCGTGGACAGGCTCATTGACGATCATGGTGTGGGTGACCCTCCGGTCGGCGGGGACGGTCGCAGGACGACGATGTGCGCGGGCGTGACGCCCGGCTCCAGACGCACATAGAAGGTCCTGCCCCAGTGATAGGTATCGCCGGTGAGCTCGTCGCGCACCGGCACGCGCTCGTGCCGGTCGAGGCCGAGTCGCGGCATGTCCAACGAGACCGTGGCCTCGTGGGTGTGGTGCGGGTCGAGGTTGACGACCACCAGAACGATGTTCGACCCCGAACGCTTGCTGTACGCGATCAACGCGTCGTTGTCGGTGGAGTGGAAGTGCACGTCGCGCAGTTGCTGCAGAGCCGGGTTGCGGCGCCTGACGCGGTTGAGCGTGGTGATGAGCGGGGCCAGCGAACGGCCCTCGCGCTCCGCCGACTCCCAGTCCCTGGGCCGGATCTGGTACTTCTCCGAGTCGAGGTACTCCTCACTGCCGGGCCGGACCGGGGTGTTCTCGCACAGCTCGTAGCCCGCGTACACACCCCAGGAGGGGGAGAGCGTCGCGGCGAGGACGGCCCGCGTCTCGAAGGCCGGGCGGCCTCCGTCCTGGAGATAGCCGGACAGGATGTCCGGCGTGTTCACGAAGAAGTTGGGCCGCATGTAGGAAGCGGTTTCGCCGGACAACTCCGTGACGTATTCGGTGATTTCCTGCCCGGTGTTGCGCCAGGTGAAATATGTGTAGGACTGCTGGAAGCCGATGGTCGCGAGCGTCTTCATCATCGCAGGCCGGGTGAATGCCTCGGCCAGAAAGATCACATCGGGGTCGGTCCGGTTGATGTCCGCGATCACCTTCTCCCAGAAGATCACCGGCTTGGTGTGCGGATTGTCGACACGGAAGATCCGCACCCCGTGATCCATCCAGAACCGCAGAATGCGCACGGTCTCGGCGACCAGTCCGCGCAGATCCTTGTCGAAGGCGATCGGATAGATGTCCTGGTATTTCTTCGGCGGATTCTCGGCATAGGCGATCGAGCCGTCCGCGCGATGGTGGAACCACTCCGGGTGTTTCTCCACCCAGGGGTGGTCGGGAGAGCACTGGAGCGCGAAATCGAGGGCGATCTCCATGCGCAGATCGCGGGCTGTCCTGACGAAATGATCGAAGTCGTCGAGGGTGCCGAGTCCGGGATGGACGGCGTCGTGACCGCCCTCCGCGGAGCCGATCGCCCACGGCACCCCCACGTCGTGCGGGGCGGGGGAGAGCGAGTTGTTGGGGCCCTTGCGGTGGGTGGTTCCGATGGGGTGGATCGGCGGGAGATAGACCACGTCGAAGCCCATCGCGGCGACCGCGGGAAGCCGCTCGCCGGCCGTGCGGAAGGTGCCGCTGACGATCCTCGCAGGCTTTCCGGCCCTGCCCGCCCCGCCCTTCCTCCTCGTCGGCGCGGCCGGTTCGACCCTGGCCCCCTCCGAGCGCGGGAACAGCTCGTACCAGGAGCCGAACAGGGCCCGTCGGCGCTCGACCACCAGCGGCAGCGGCCGGGACGCGCTGACCAGTTCGCGCAGCGGATGGCGGGCGAGCGCGGCCTGCGCCTCGGGGGCGAGCGCCGCGGCCAGCCGGGCGGCGGCCGGGCGGGACGCGTCGCGCAGCGCGTCGACGGCGGCCAGCACCACCTCGCGGCCGTCCCGCTTGGGCACGCCCCCGGCGGCCCGCTCGTACAGCTCGGCACCCTCCGCCAGGACGAGCGCGGTGTCGATCCCCGCCGGAATCTTGATCCGGGCGTGCTGCCGCCAGGTGGTGACCGGATCGCTCCAGGCCTCGACCGTATACGTCCAGCGGCCCTCGGAGACCGGGGTGACCTCGGCGCCCCAGCGGTCGGTGCCGGGGGCGAGCTCGCGCATCGGCGTCCACGGACCGGGGCGCCCGCTCGGGTCCACCAGGACCACATTGGCGGCGACGGCCTCGTGGCCCTCGCGGAAGACGGTCGCGGTGACCTGGAAGGTCTCATCGGCGACGGCCTTGGCGGGCCTTCTGCCGCAGTCGACGAGGGGACGGACGTCGAGGACGGGAATGCGACCGATCATGGAATCACCTGGGGACTGGGGTTCGGGCTGAACGGGGCGCGGCACAGTGGCGGAGGGCGAAATGCGCGCACCGCTACCGATGGGGTCCGTCCTTTCTAGCTGTTCCGTCGACGGCTGGTGGGGTGTGGGCATGGCCGCTCCTGTCCGCATTCACTCGAATGGCAGTCGAATGACCCGGGCGCGGGTATGTTTCGAGCATGTGAACCGGATGGACTCCACACCCGCGGATGCCTCGCATTCTTGCTGCATTCGGGCGGTATTCATCTGGTGCCCGGTGCGCACTCGGGCTGTGTACCGGAGAAGCCTTCCCACGATTCCCGGTGGGCCAATCCAGTGATTCTGTCAACTACTCGGGCGTATTCATGACGACCTGTTCGCACCGGGCGTCGCCCCGTGTGCGCGGGCCCGCCGGTGCCCCCGGACGCCACTGGGCAGCTTTCTCCTTGGCGTGGAGTGCCACAAGACCGAACGGGGGAATGGAATCGGCCATTACCTGTGTGGTCGATGTGCCTGGAGGGGCCGTGCGGGAATCCGGTTACGGATGGGACGGGGCCCGCCACTGCCGTCGAGGGTGACGGAGCGCCGCACACCGTGGTGCGTCCCCTCGGATCCGTACGTCCCCTGTAAAGGTGGAACACGTGAAGGCCATTCGTCGGTTCACCGTGCGCCCCGTCCTCCCCGAACCCCTTCGACCGCTCAGCGACCTCGCCCACAATCTGCGCTGGTCCTGGCACACCGAGACCCGTGAGCTGTTCCAGGCCGTCGACCCGGAGGTCCGGCGGACGGCGGAATGCGATCCGGTGCGGCTGCTCGGTGCCGTATCCGCCGGACGACTCGCCGAGCTGGCCCGGGACCAGCAGTTCCTGCACCGGCTGGCCGAGGCGTCCCAGGGCCTCCGGGACTACCTGCACGGACCCAGGTGGTACCAGGAGCAGCTGGAGCAGGGAGCACAACTCCCGGCCGCTGTCGCCTACTTCTCGCCCGAGTTCGGAGTGACCGCGGCCCTGCCCCAGTACTCCGGCGGGCTCGGCATCCTCGCCGGCGACCATCTCAAGGCCGCCAGCGATCTGGGCGTCCCCCTCGTCGGGGTCGGCCTGCTCTACCGGCACGGCTACTTCCGCCAGAGCCTGTCGCGCGACGGCTGGCAGCAGGAGCACTATCCGGTACTCGATCCGAACGAGCTCCCGGTCGCCCTGCTGCGCGAGGCCGACGGAAGCCCGAGCCGGGTGGTGCTGTCGCTGCCCGGCGGCCGTTCGCTGCACGCCCACATCTGGCAGGCCCGGGTCGGACGCGTACCGCTGCTGATGCTCGACTCCGACGTGGAGGAGAACGCGCCGGGCGAACGCGAGGTGACCGACCGGCTGTACGGCGGCGGCAGCGAGCACCGGCTCCTCCAGGAGATGCTCCTGGGCATCGGCGGCGTACGGGCCGTGCGGACGTACTGCCGGCTCACGGGGCACCCGGAACCCGAGGTGTTCCACACCAACGAGGGGCACGCCGGCTTCCTCGGACTCGAACGCATCCGTGAACTCTCCGGCACCGGGCTGGACTTCGACTCCGCGGTGGAGTCCGTACGGGCCGGCACGGTCTTCACCACCCACACACCCGTGCCCGCCGGGATCGACCGCTTCGACCGCGAACTCGTCGCCCGGCACTTCGGCGAAGACGGCGAACTCCCGGGCGTGGCCGCCGAACGCATCCTGCAGCTGGGCATGGAGACCCGCCCCGACGGTGAGGCCGGTCTCTTCAACATGGCGGTGATGGGACTGCGGCTCGCCCAGCGGGCCAACGGGGTCTCCACCCTCCACGGCTCGGTCAGCCGGGAGATGTTCGCCGGGCTGTGGCCGGGCTTCGACGCGGCCGAGGTGCCGATCACCTCGGTGACCAACGGGGTCCACGCACCCACCTGGGTGGCGCCCGAGGTCTTCCGGCTGCGCAGCCGATACGGCGGCACGCCCGGACGCTGGGACTCCGCCGCCGAGGTCCCGGACCGGGAACTGTGGGACCTGCGGCGGTCCCTGCGCGGACAGCTGGTCACCGAGGTGCGCGAACGGCTGCACGCCTCATGGCGCGCCCGGGGCGCCGAGCCGGCCGAACTCGGCTGGATCGACGGCGTGCTGGACCCGGACGTGCTGACGATCGGGTTCGCCCGGCGCGTTCCCTCGTACAAGCGGCTCACGCTGATGCTGCGCGACCGCGACCGGCTGATGGAACTGCTGCTCCACCCGACCCGCCCGATCCAGATCGTCGTCGCGGGCAAGGCCCACCCCGCCGACGACGGCGGAAAACGGCTGGTGCAGGAGCTGGTGCGGTTCTCCGACGATCCCCGGGTGCGCCACCGCATCGTCTTCCTGCCGGACTACGGGATGGCCATGGCGCAGAAGCTCTACCCGGGCTGCGACGTATGGCTGAACAATCCGCTGCGCCCGCTGGAGGCCTGCGGTACGAGCGGGATGAAGGCCGCGCTCAACGGCTGCCTCAACCTCTCGGTGCTCGACGGCTGGTGGGACGAGTGGTTCGAGCCGGACTTCGGCTGGGCGATCCCGACCGCCGACGGTCTGGCCCTGGACGAGGACCGCCGGGACGATCTGGAGGCCGCCGCCCTCTACGAGCTGATCGAGGACAGGGTCGCGCCCCGCTTCTACGACCGGGGCGACGAGGGGCTTCCGGAGCGCTGGATCGAGATGGTCCGCCGCACGCTGGGCACGCTCGGTCCCAAGGTGCTGGCCGGGCGGATGGTGTGCGAGTACGTGGAACGGCTGTACGCGCCCGCCGCGCGCGCCCGGCGCGCGCTGGACCCCGGGACGGCGCGCCGGCTCGCCGACTGGAAGGCCAGGGCCCGTGCCGCCTGGCCGCGCGTGGCCGTCGACCACGTGGAGGCCGTGGCGCCCACCGCGGCGGACGGTTCGGCCGAGCTGGGGGCGACGCTGACGCTCCGGGCCAGGGTCGCCCTCGGGGTGCTGGAGCCGGACGACGTGGAGGTGCAGGCGGTGGCCGGCCGGGTGGACGCCGCCGACGGGATCTCGGACGCCCAGGTCTTCCCGCTGAAACCGGCCGGGGGCCAGGACCTGGAGGGCCGCTGGCTCTACGAGGGGCCGCTCGCCCTCGACCGCACGGGGCCGTACGGCTACACGGTGCGGGTGCTTCCGGCCCATCCGCTGCTGGCGACCGGAGCGGAACTCGGCCTGGTGGCGCTGCCCCCGGAGGCGGCGGGGGACGGTGCGGGCGTGCTGATGCGCTGAGAGCCGGTCGGAGGTCACCCGACGGGCTCCGACACGGAACCGCCCGGCAGGGGCGCGAGCTCCTGCCGGGCGGTGGTCACCGGTTCATGACCGGTGCGGGGTTCAGAAGGTGAGCTTGAAGCTGTTGATCTTGCCCGTGTCACCCGAGTAGACGTCCTGGACCTTGAGCTTCCAGGTGCCGTTGGCCACCTCGGAGGACGCGTTGACCGTGTAGGTGCCGCGGACGTCGTCCGCCGGGTCGCCGGCCGAGGAGTTCTTCAGCCGGTAGGCCGTGCCGTCCGGGGCGACGAGGTCGACGACCAGGTCACCGCGGTAGGTGTGGGTGATGTCCACGTCGACCTTGAGGGCGCTGGGCGCGTTGCCGGTGACACCGGTGACGTTGACCGAGCTGGTGACGGCCGCACCGCGGTCCGGGATGGCGACCGACGTCTTGCTTTCGAAGACCTTGCCGCCCGGGTCGGGGTTGCCGCCGTCGCGGGTGCCGACGTTGATGGCGGCAAAGGCGTCTCCGACGGCCTTGTACTCGGCGCTGGTCGTGCCGTACAGCTCACCGGCCGCGGCGAGGGCGCCGGTGCGGGCCGCCGCGTAGTTCGTGGTGGAGGTGAACTTGGTGGTGAGCGCCTTGAACCAGATCAGCGCGGCCTTGTCGCGGCCGATGCCGGTCACCGGCAGGCCGTCGGAGGTCGGGGAGTCGTAGGAGACCCCGTTGATGACCTTGGCGCCGCTGCCCTCGGAGAGCAGGTAGAAGAAGTGGTTCGCCGGGCCCGAGGAGTAGTGGACGTCGACGTTGCCGATGCCGGAGTACCAGGCGTCCTTGGACGCGCCGTCCTTGCTCGGCTTGTCCTGGTAACGCAGCGGGGTGCCGTCACCGTTGATGTCGATCTTCTCGCCGATGAGGTAGTCGCCCGGGTCACTGGCGTTGTTGGCGTAGAACTCGACCGCGGAGGCGAAGATGTCGCTGGTCGCCTCGTTGAGGCCGCCGGACTCGCCGCTGTAGACCAGGTCGGCGGTGGCCGAGGTGACACCGTGCGTCATCTCGTGCGCGGCCACGTCGAGGGCGGTCAGCGGGTTCGCGTTGCCGCTGCCGTCCCCGTAGGTCATGCAGAAGCAGCTGTCGTCCCAGAAGGCGTTGACGTAGTTGTTGCCGTAGTGGACGCGGGAGTACGCGCCGACGCCGTCGCCCCGGATGCCGGTGCGGCCCTGCACGTTCTTGTAGTAGTCCCACGTCTCCGCAGCGCCGTAGTGGGCGTCCGCGGCGGCGGTCTCCGAGTTCTGCGGGGTGCCGTCGCCCCACACGTCGGTGGACTTGGAGTACAGCGTCCCGGTGCCGGAGCTGCCGTGGTTCAGGTTGTACGTCTTGTGGTTGCCGCGGCCCGTGTCCGTCAGCGTGTACGACGGGGCGGTGCCGAGGGTCACCTGGCCGCTGTACTCGGTGTTGCCGGTGCCGTTCTCGATGCCCTGCCACTCGTACAGCTTCGCGCCGGTGGTGGCGTCGGTGATGACGTGCAGCTGGTTCGGGGTGCCGTCCTCCTGGAGGCCGCCGACGACGGTCTCGTAGGCGAGCTGCGGCTTGCCCTGCGCCATCCAGACCACCTTGCGCGGTGCCCGGTCGGCCTCGGTCTTCTTGGATCCGTCGGCCTTGGCGAGGCCGAGTGCCTGCTTCTCGGCCACCGCGGGAGCGACGTCGGCCGCCGTGTCCACGGACTTCAGCTGCGCGCTGGAGACCTTGGAGGCCTTGGTGACGCTCTGGGTGGTGCCGGCCTTGGTCTCCTGGACGACCAGGTCGCCACCGAGCACCGGGAGTCCGGCGAAGGTGCGCTCGTAACGCGTGTGCGTGGTGCCGTCGTTGTCCTGGATGACGTCCTTGACGACGAGCTTCTCCTGCGAACCGAGACCGAGGTCCTTGGCCGTGTCCGCCTTGCTCGCGTTGGCCTCGCGGATCAGCTCGGCGCGCTGGGACGGGGAGAGCTGCTTGGCCAGGGCACCGTGGTCGGCGCCGGCCGCCGCCGAGGTCGCCGCTGTGGCGCTGCTGGGAGTGGCAGTGGCCGTTCCGGTCTGGACGCCGACGGCGAGGAGGGCTGCTGCGGCTATCAGAGCGCCGGTCGCGGTGGCACGACGGCTGGGCGTGGATCTCACGCGGACTCCTTCTGCGAGGGGGGTACCGGCGGCTCGGTGAGCCGTCCGGGGTGAGCGAGAAGTGCGCAGAACGGGGTGAAGAGTGTCAGCAGGAAGCCGTCTCTGTCAGGACCGCGTCAACAACTTGGCCGGAACTCGTCCGTTGCCGGAAAGGTCATGTTCGTTAAGCGGACGTTTCACGGATCATCACCGCGATGCCGTCCAGCGTCCTCCGCAGCCCGAATTCGAAGAGAATGTCGAGGTCGAGCTCGAACTCCTCGTGTTCGAACAGTGAGTTGAGGAACGGGTATTCGCCGCTGGCCGAGATGGTGTCGAAATGTGGCTCATTTCTTACCATCCACTCCTCGGCGGAGAGTCCGGTGTCCTGACGCGCCTGCGACTCCAGCTCGCCGGCCATTGCCAGCCCCTGGACATGAGCGAACAGTGTGAGGTGGATGTACAGCTTCGTCTGCGGCGGAAGTCCGGTTCCGGCGAGGGCGCGCAGCACCCACTCCGTGTACCGCATCGCGTGCGGGGTCGCGGTCGGCCGGGTGAAGGAGGCCACGGCCTGCGCCATCCAGGGATGGCGCCCGTACACCGACCGGAGCCACCGGGCGGCGAGTTCCAGCCCCGGTCGCCAGTCCTGGGGTGCGGCACCCAGCGGGCGTTCCCCGAAGGCCTCGTCCGACATCAGCCGGACCAGCTCCGCCTTGCCCGGCACATGGCGGTACAGCGCCATGGTGGAGGTGGCCAGGATGGTCGCGACCCGGCGCATCGACACCGCGGGCAGCCCCTCGGCGTCCGCCAGTCCGACGGCGGTACGCACGATGCGTTCACGGCTCAGGGCGGGGCCGTTGCCCGCGCCGGAGGGGCCCGGTGCGCTCCGCTCGGCGACGACCGTGCCGACGCCCGGCACCGCCCGCACGAGGCCCTCACCGCGCAGCGCCGACAGTGCCTTGGTGGCGGTCGCCATGGCGACACCCCACTCCTGGACGATCGCGCGGGTGGAGGGCACCCGGTCACCCGGGGCGAGTTCACCGGAGACGATCCGGCGGCGGAGTACACCGGCGATCCTGAGGTAGGGCGATTCGGTCGGCACGGGTGCACTGTACTAGTGCACCCGGAACGGCGTACGCCCGCTCAGCACGCGGAATTCTGCGGGGTTCGCGGAGCCGGTCGGGAGGTGCACTACGGCGGTGTTTGCGGTGTACGCGGAGCAACTGCTGTGCTCCCGGCATGACTTCAGGACCACACATCCCGGCACCACCCGCCCCCGGCGCACCGGAGCCCGTCGCCCCGCGTGCCGGACGTCGTGAATGGACCGCGCTCGGCGTGCTGATGCTGCCGCTGCTCTTCGTCTCGATGGACGTCTCCATCCTCTTCTACGCCCTGCCGGCCATCGGCGCGGACCTCGAACCCGGCTCCACCCAACAGCTGTGGATCCTGGACATGTACGGCTTCGTCCTCGCCGGACTGCTCATCACCATGGGCGCGCTCGGCGACCGCATCGGCCGCCGGACCGTACTCATCGCCGGCACAGTCCTGTTCGCGGCCGCCTCGGTCGCCGCCGCCTACGCGCAGTCCCCCGGGGCGCTGATCGCCGCTCGGGCTCTCCTCGGCGTGGGCGGCGCCTGTCTGATGCCGTCCACCCTCGCCCTCGTGCGCAACCTCTTCCACGACCCGGGGCAGCGCTCCCGGGCGGTCGCCCTCTGGACGACCGTACTGGCCACCGGCATCTCCGTCGGCCCGGTCGTCAGCGGGGCGCTCCTCGAACACTTCTGGTGGGGCTCCGTGTTCCTCGTCAACCTGCCCGCGATGGCACTGCTGCTGGTCCTCGCACCCTTGCTGTTGCCGGAGTCGAAGGCCCCCGCCGAGGGCAGGTTCGACATCCTGAGCGCAGTGCTCTCGCTCGCCGCGCTGCTGCCACTGATCCACGGCATCAAGGAGCTCGCCAAGCACGGGTACCAGCCGCTGCCGGCTCTCGGAATCACCGTCGGACTCGCCCTGGGCTTCGTCTTCCTCCGCCGGCAGGCCCGTCTCGACCACCCGATGGTCGACCTCGCGCTCCTGCGCCGCCGCTCCTTCGGCGGGCCGGTCGTCGTCAACCTGCTGGCGATGGCGGCCACGGTCGGATTCGCCGCGTTCTTCTCCCAGTACGTGCAGTCCGTCCTGGGGAAGAGCCCCTTCGAGGCGGCCATGTGGAGCCTGGTTCCTTCCCTCGGCGTCATGGTCGCCGCCCCGGCGGGCGCCGCGTTCGCCCGGCGGTTCGACCGCGGATACGTCATGGGCGGCGGGTTCGTCGTCTCCGCCGCGGGCTTCCTCTCGCTCACCCGTGTCGGGGTGGACTCGCCGCTCTGGACGACACTTGCCGGGTCCGCCGTCTACGCGGGCGGGCTGGTCTCCGCGATGACCCTCGCCAATGAACTCGCCCTCGGCGCCGCACCGCCCGAGCGCGCGGGCTCCGCCGCCGCGGTCCTCGAGTCGGGGCAGGAGCTCGGCGGTGCCCTGGGGATGGCGATGCTCGGTTCGGTCGGCGCCACCGTCTACGGCCGGGACATGAACGGTACGGTGCCCGGCGTCGTGCCCGAGGCCGCGCGGGAGACCCTGGGAGGCGCGGTCGCGGTGGCCCGGCAGCTCCCGCACCACCTGCGGGACACGGTGCTCTCCTCGGCGTCCAGGGCCTTCACACACAGCATGAACATGGCCGCGGCCGGTGCCGCGGCCGCGATGCTCGGTGCCGCCGTGCTCTCCGTCGTCCTGCTCAGGGGCTCGGCGTTCGTACCGGCCGGCGGAGCGGGCGGCGAAGCCCGTACCGAGGAGCGGAGCCGATCGCGGTGAGGACCAGCGGCCTCGGGCGTCAGGCGGTGGTGAGCACCATCCGGAAGCGGGCGGCGCCGGACAGCATCTTGCGGTACGCCTCCTCCGCCGCGTCCAGCGGCACGGTCTCGGTCATCGGGCGGATCCCGTGCAGGGCGCTGAACGCCAGGGTGTCCTGCACGTCCTGCGCGGTGCCGGCCGGGTGGCCCCGGACGACCTTGCCGGTCATCAGCAACTGGTTCGGGCTGATCCCCAGCGGCTCCGGGTCCGCGCCGATGGCCACCAGCTCGCCGCGGGGCGCGAGCCCCTCCACGGTCGCGGTGATGGCCGCGGAGTTGGCGGCGGTGGCCAGGACGACCCGGGCACCGCCCAGGGACTGCAGCGCGTCCGCGACGGTGGTGCCCGCGGTGCTGTCGATGTAGTGGTGCGCGCCGAGCTCCTTGGCGAAGTCGGCCTTGGCGGCTCCGCGGGCGATGGCAACCGTCTCGAAGCCCATCGCGGCCGCGTACTGCACGCCCAGGTGCCCCAGCCCGCCGATGCCGAGCACGGCGACCAGGTCTCCCGGCCGGGCGACGCTGCGCCGCAGTCCGTTGTACGTGGTCACTCCCGCACAGCCCATGGGCGCCGCGTCGGTCGCCGACAGCGCGTCGGGGATCCGGGCCAGGGCGTCCGCCGGGACGATGACGCTCTCGGCATAGCCCCCGTCGTACGCCCACCCGGGCACCTTCAGGTTCACGCAGACCATGAAGTCGCCCTGCCTGCACGGTGTGCACTGGTGGCAGCTGCCGCCGAACCAGCCCACCGCCACCCGCTCACCCACCTGCCAGGCGCTCTGCGTGCCGTCGCCGAGCTCTTCGATCCGGCCGGCGATCTCGTGCCCGGGAACCACCGGGAACCGTACGCCCGGGAGCGCGTCGTCCACGAAGAGGGCGTCGCTGTGGCAGACGCCGCAGGCGTCCACGGCCACCCGGACATGGCCCGGACCCGGCTGCGGCACCGCGCGCTCGACGATCTCGAAAGGACCGCCGGCGGCGGTGGCCTGCGCGGCTCGGTAGACACTGGGGACGCTCATCTGGATCTCTCCGGGACATGGGAGTGGACGGCCCCCTGGAAACAGCAGACCAGCTCCGGCCCGGTCGCGCGCGCCGGGCGGCGCGGACGGGGGGCGGGCCCCGCCGCGTCCGGGTGTCACCGGCTCAGGAGGAGGGCGGGCCTTCGCCGTGCCAGGAGCGCCAGAGCGCGGCGTAGGCGCCGTCGGCCGCCACGAGATCGTCGTGGGTGCCGAGTTCGGTGATCCGGCCGTCCTCCATCACCGCCACCCGGTCGGCGTCGTGAGCCGTCTGCAGGCGGTGCGCGACGGCGACGACGGTCCGGCCTTCGAGGACGGCGGCCAGCGCCCGCTCCGTGTGCCGGGCCGTCCTCGGGTCCAGGAGCGCGGTGGCCTCGTCGAGTATCAGCGTGTGCGGGTCCGCCAGCACCACGCGCGCCAGGGCGAGCTGCTGTGACCGGGCGCCGTCCGGCCGATGCCCGCCGTGGCCCAGATCGGTGTCCAGGCCGTCCGGCAGCTCGTCGGCCCAGTCGGCGCCGACGGCGGCGAGTGCCGCGCGCATTTCGGCATCGGTGGCGCCGGCCGAGGCGATCTTCAGGTTGTCCCGGACCGTGCCGAGGAAGACATGGTGCTCCTGGGTGACCAGGACGACGTGCCGGCGCAGCCGCTCGGGGTCCAGCCCGGCGACCGGGACCCGCCCGACCGTCACCGAACCGGTGCGCGGTGCGTCCATGCCCGCCAGCAGTCTGCCCAGGGTGGTCTTGCCCGCGCCGGAGGGGCCGACGATCGCGAGCCGCTCGCCGGGACGGACCGTCAGGCCGACACCGTGCAGCACGTCGCCCCCGCCGTCGTAGGCGTAGCGCACATCCGTCACCTCGATCCGGTCGTCGGCCGGTGCGGGGGAGACGGCCGGTGGTGTGTGCGCCGCCAGGCCGAGGCCCTCGACCCTGGCGAAGGAGGCACTGCTGCTCTGCAGTTGTTCGAGCCGCTGGAGGATGGTGTCCAGGGGCTGGGAGAGCTGCCGCAGATACAGGGCCGAGGCGACCACCGCGCCGAGGCTCATCGTGCCGTGGTCGTGCAGTACGCCGCCGACGAGCAGGACACCGGCCACCGGAATGACGTACGAGATGTCCACGGCCGGGAAGAGCACACTGCGCAGGAACAGCGTCCGGGTCCGGGTGCTCCAGCACTTCTCGATTGCTTCCCGGCATGCCGTGACGCGGCGCTGCTGAAGCCCGAGGGCCTCCACGGTGCGGGCCCCGGCGGCGGTGGCCGCCAGCTGCTCGGCGAGAGCCGAGTTGGCGGCTCCCTCGGCCAGGTACGCGGTGAGCGCCCGGCGCAGATACCAGCGGGCCGCGAACCAGATGCCGAGCAGGCCCAGCACCCCGCACGCACCGAGCAGCGGGTCGAGCGCGAAGACCGCACCGAGGATGAACAGCGCCTGGACCCCGGCGATGAGGACCTCGGGCCCGGCGTCCCGGAGGGTGGCGCCGACCGCGGCGACATCGGTGGTGCCGCGGGTCATCAGGTCGCCCGTGCCGGCCCGCTCTACCACCGGGGCGGGCAGCGCGAGCACCCGGTCGGCGAACTGCTCGCGGATGCGTGCCAGGGTCCGCTCGCCGAAACGGTGTCCGACGTGGCCGGCGCAACGGACCAGGAGGAGCTGCGCCAGCGCGAAGACGAGGATGGTGAGCGCCAGGCGGTCCACCGCGGCCACCCCGCCGCCGGCCCTGACCTCGTCGATGATGCGGCCGAGCAGCCACGGGCCGACGAGCCCCGCACCGGCGGCCAGCGCGTTGAGGCCGATCACGGCGGCGAAGACGCGAGCGTCCAGCCGGATCAGCCGGAGCACGGCCCGGCGTATCCGGGACGGTTCGGCGATGGGCAGGGCCTGGGGCGTCGGCTCGGATCCGGTGGTCATCGCACGGCCTCCCGGGACGGCGGGACGTTTCCTTCGTCGGCGCGGTCGTCGTCCGTACCGCGGGACACCAGGAGGCGGTAGCCGGACTCCCGGTCAAGGAGCTCACGGTGGCTGCCGACGGCCGCGACGCGACCGTCGACCAGGTAGTACACGGTGTCCGCCCGGTCCAGCAGGAGCGGTGAGGTGCTGGTGACGACCGTGGTGCGGCCGGAGCGCGCGGCGCGCAGCCGGGTCGCCATGGCCGCCTCGGTGTGTGCGTCGACCGCCGAGGTGGGCTCGACCGCCAGGAGCACCTCGGGATCGGCCAGCAGGGCCCGGACCAGCCGGACGCGCTGGCGCTGGCCTCCGGAGAGATTGCGGCCCTGGGCGTCGACGGGCGAGTCGAGTCCGTCCGGCAGACCGCGGACGATGTCCTGCGCCACGGCCGTGTACAGGCAGCGGCCGATGGATTCCTCGTCCCGGTCCCGGGCGCCGCTGATCACCTCGCGCAGCGGACCGGCGAACAGATCGGCCTCGTTGTCCGCGACCAGGATCCGCCGCCGCACCTGCGTCAGGTCGATCTCGTCCAGGCGTATCGCGCCCCAGGTCGCGGCCGACCCGGTGAACCGGCCGAGCCTCTCGACCACCGCCGCGGACTCCGACGGCCGGGCGCCGGCCAGCGCGGTCAGCCTCCCGGGCACCACTTCCACGCCGGAGTCCGGATCACGGAGCGCGGACGGCGGACCGGGCCCGTCCACGGCCGCCTCACCGCCCGCGGAATCGGGCTCCAGGTCCAGGAAACGTATGACCCGGCGGGCGGCGACCAGCCCGCGGCTGAGGTCGTAGCCGCCCTCGATGAAGAACGAGACCGGCACCACGAGCACCGCGGCGTAGCCGTAGACCGCGACCAACTCGCCGACGCTGATGGTTCCCTGAGCGGCCATCCGGGCCGCCAGCCAGGTCACGGCCCCGAGGAACAGGGTGGGCAGGCCGACGCCGAGGGCCTGGATCCAGCTGGTCACCGCGCCGACGCGGTACCCCTCCGCCCGCAACTCCTGCGAGCCGCGCCGGTAGCGCTCGGCGTACACCTCCTTGCCGCCGATGCCGTTGAGGACGCGCAGCCCCCCGACCATGTCCTCGAACCGGTCGGCGAGTCGGCCCTGCCGCTCCCGGTACGCCGCCTCTGCGCCCTGCAGCCGCCCCAGCAGCGGTCCGACCAGCACCGCGAGCAGCGGTACCCCGAGCAGCACCACTGCGGCGAGCAGCGGTTCCACGGCCAGCAGCAGCGCGGCCACGACGACGAAGGCGAGGACCGCGCCGACGCCGGGGCCGGTGATGGTCAGCGTGCCGGCGATCACGGCGACGTCACCGAAGCCGATCGTGACGACCTCCCCGGCCGTGACCCGGCGCGGCAGCGCCCCGCCCAGCCGGGTCGCCTGCGCGACCACGGCCCGCACGGAACGGAAGGCGGCGTCCAGCCGCACCCTGGTCATCGTGCGGTGCCGCATGATGGCCAGCCACGCGTTCAGCACACCCACACCCAGCAACGCCGCGACCCAGCCGATCAGAGCGGGCCACCGCCCCGGTTGCAGCCCGTCGTCGATGGCGCGGGACAGCAGGTACGGCGGCAGCGTCAGGCACACCATCCAGGCGCTGCCGAGCAGCGCCCCGGCGGAGACCCGACGGCGCTGACAGACGATCAGCCACCACAGGTACCGCAGGGCGCTGCGGCGGTCCGGGGGCCGTATCGGGTGCAGTGAGCGATTCTTGATGTGGATCCCTCCCCGGGGTGGCAGCGGAACGCGGTCGCGGGCGCCTGCTCCCCGGATCGTACGGACAGCGTGTACGTGCGGTCCGTGTCGGGGACGACGACGAGCAGCGGGGCGCCGCGCTTGAGGTGCGCGTGGGCGGCGCGTCGGCTTTCGCCGCCGAGGACGTACCGCGCCGTCTCGTCGGTGCCGTACACGAGCCCTTCGACGAGGGCCTCGCATCGGTAACTCGCCTGCTCGCCTCGTTCGTGGCGGGGCTCAAGCGGTTACGAACGGGCGCCCTGCGACGGCCGAGTCCCCCGTTGGTCCAAGTCCTCATCCAGCGAGAACGGCGCCCGGTGCATCGAGATGCACAGCGGAGTGGCGACTGCGGAGCGCACCGGCCTGCTCACCCCGGCTGATTCCCGGCACCGAAGGCGGTCATTTGCCGAATCGCCGTTCACGATTCGCGTACGAGCGAAGTGCGCGCAGGAAGTCGACGTGACGGAACGCCGGCCAGTAGCAGTCCACCCAGTGCATCTCGGCGTACGCGGACTGCCAGAGAAGGAAGCCGGACAGCCGCTGTTCTCCGGAGGTCCGGATGATGAAGTCGGTGTGGTCGGCTGTCGGCGAGTACAGATGCCGGGAGATGTCCTCGATCTCGAACCGCTCGGCCAGCTCGGCAGGGTCACCACCGGCGGCGATGTGTTCCTCGAAGGCGCTCTTCACCGCGTCGACGATCTCCCACCGGCCGCCGTAGCCGACCGCGACGTCCACCTTGAGCCCGCCGCGTCCCGCGGTCGAGGCGGCGGCCTCCTTGAGTACCCGGGCACTGGCACCGGGCAGCATGTCGAGCGAGCCGATCACCTGGACCTCCCATGAACGGCCTGCGGCCGTGATGTCCCGGACGGTCTCTTCGATGATCTCGATCAGCGGGCCGAGCTGCTCGGCGGGGCGCCCGAGGTTGTCGTCGGAGAGCATGAAGAGGGTCACGCGCTCGATGCCGTCGGCACTGCACCAGCCCAGGAACTCGGTGGTCTTGGCGCCGCCCGCCCGGTACCCCTCCCGGACGTCCACGTGACCCGCCTGCCGAGCCCAGCGCCGATTGCCGTCGAGCATGATCCCGACGTGCTGTGGGCGTGGCAGCCCCGCCAGGGTGGCGGCCAGTCGGCGTTCGTACACCGCTTCGATCGGCCGTCGGAGGAACAGCGGGAGCAGCCTCATGAACCATCTCCATCGCGTTGTGGATGCTCTCCGCGGACCCTACCAGGGGCTCCTTGACGAGCTTGGTGCACAGGTGAATGGCCTTGCTGTACACGCTACTTGGCAAGGAGTGCGCGCTACGGTGGGTCTGTTCGGCGAGGGTATGCATCGGCGAACGTCGACGCCCGCTCCGGGGCCCCTCACCCCAGGAGGGGACGCCAGCGCTCGGCCGACTCCATGATGTCCAGGCTGACCCGCTCCAGGAATGCCCCTGCCCTGGCCATCCGCTGCCCCACGGGGCTGTCGGGCCCGGACGCCTCCACCGTGGTCATCGCGGACTGTGCCGCATCGAGCGTCTGTTGCGCGCTGAGAACGACGGAGTGGTACCAGGCCTGGTCGTCGATCACGTAGACGTCGCGACGCCGCTGCGGATCACGCTCGCGCCGGACATAGCCGTGCTGGACGAGGTAGTTCACGGACACGGAGACCGAGGCGGGGCTGACCTTCAGCCTGCGGGTCAGCTCGGCCGCGGTGCGCCTGCCGTCCTCGGACAGCAGCAGGTCGACGTGCACGCGCGCTGTCATCCTCGGCAGCCCCGCCCGGACCGCCATCTCGACGATCTCCTCTCCCGTTGCGCCACCCGGTGGTTCGGCCGCGCGCGGGGGTGCCGGTGTGCCACGCCGCGCCCGCCGGGTCGTCGCCCGGTGCGCCCGCTGGGGCTGGTAGCCGCTGGGGCCACCGTTGCGTCCGATCTCCCGGCTGATCGTCGAGGTCGGCCGGTCGGTCCGCCTCGCGATCTCGGCGTAGGAGAGCCCGTCGGCGATTCCGGCCGCGATGCGCTGGCGGTCCTGCTGGGTCAACCGTTCTCCTGGCATGCCGTCAGTATTGCTTTTGCCGTCATTCATTGCAACGCGATATTGCATTAGGGCCCAGCGTCATTGCATCAATTTCCCGCAAGTCACCTGGGGAAATGCGTTTCTGTCGATTGACACTCCTTCTGAATGCAACGTAGCTTTCGAGCATCGTCAAACGCGTACTATCGCGAGATGAGGAATGGTCATGGGTGAATTCCCGCACACCGTCACGACGATGCCGACGGCGCGTCAGTCCGGCTGCCCCTTCGACCCGCCGGCAGAGCTGGTCGACGCCCGCCGGCACAGCCCCATCAGCCCCTACACCTTCCCCGGCGGAAAGCCCGGCTGGCTGATCACCGGATTCGACCTGGTCAGGTCGGTCCTGGCCGACTCGCGGTTCAGCTCACGCAAGGAGCTCATGCTCCACCCGACCATCGACTACGGAGACATGCAGGCACCCCCGGCGCCGCCCGGCGAGTTCCTCCTCATGGACGAGCCCCAGCACAGCCGCTACCGAAAGCCGCTGATGGGCAAGTTCACCGTACGGCGGATGCGACTGCTCACCGAGCGCGTCGAGCAGATCACCGCGGACCACCTGGACGCCATGGAGGAGGCCGGGCCGTCGGCGGACCTGGTGACCGCGTTCGCCAAGCCCATCCCCGCCATCATGATCTGTGAACTGCTGGGGGTGCCGTACCAGGACCGGGGGTCCTTCCAGGAGCAGGTCGACTCGTTCATGAACGGGGAGACGAGCGACGAGGACCTGCTGGCGGCCTATACCGCGACCCAGGACTACCTCGCGCAGCTGGTGGCCGCCAAACGCGCGAACCCCACCGACGACGTGCTCAGCGACCTCACCGACAGCGATCTGACCGACGAGGAGCTGAGGGGGATCGCACTGATCCTGCTGGCGGCCGGGCTCGACACCACCGCGAACATGCTGGCCCTCGGCGCCTTCGCACTGCTGCGCAATCCGGAGCAACTGGCCGCGCTGCGCGCCGATCCCGCGCTCGCCGACCGGGCCGTGGAGGAACTGCTGCGGTACCTCAGTGTCGCCAAGACGTTCATGAGGACGGCGCTGGAGGACGTCGAGGTGGGCGGCCGGACCATCAAGGCCGGCTCGCGGGTGATCCTGTCGTACAACACCGCCAACCGCGACCCCGAGCGCTTCGCCGACCCCCACGTGCTCGACCTCCGCAGGCAGGACGGCGGGCACCTGGCCTTCGGTCACGGCATCCACCAGTGCCTGGGGCAGCAGCTGGCCCGCGTCGAGATGAAGGTCGCGTTCCCCGCGCTGTTCGACCGCTTCCCCACGCTGCGCCTGGCCGTACCGCCTGAGGAGGTTGCCCTGCGTCCGGAGACCGCGGACGTCTACGGGGTGAAGAGCCTCCCGGTCACCTGGGACGCGTGACCCATGAGGATCACTGTGGACACCGAGCGCTGCGTCGGCTCCGGAATGTGCGTGTTGACGGCCGGCGAGGTGTTCGACCAGCGTGAGGAGGACGGCAAGGCGATCGTGCTGCGACCCGAGCCGCCCGCCGACACGCGGGACTCGGTTCGTGAGGCGGTCGACCTGTGCCCCGCCGCGGCGATCACCCTGTCGGCCCCCGGTACCCCCGTTCCGTAGCCGGCCGCCCGCGGACGGCCTCCACCCGCCCCACCGGGCGCCCCGGGCCGGAGGCCGCTCAGGTCAGGCTCTCCCGCCACGCCCGGTGCAGCCCCGCGAAGCGGCCGGTGCCGGCGATGAGTTCGGCCGGGGTGCCGTCCTCCACGATGCGGCCGTGCTCCATCACCAGGACCCGGTCCGCGATCTCCACCGTGGAGAGGCGGTGGGCGATCACCACCGCGGTGCGGCCGTGCAGCACCGTGTCCATGGCCCGTTGCACCGCCCGTTCGCCGGGGACGTCCAGCGAGCTCGTCGCCTCGTCGAGGATCAGCACCGCCGGGTTCGCGAGCAGGGCGCGGGCGAAGCCGACCAGCTGGCGCTGACCGGCCGAGATCCGGCCGCCCCGCTTGCGTACGTCCGTGTCGTACCCGTCGGGCAGTCCGCTGATGAAATCGTGCGCGCCGATCGCCTTGGCGGCCTGCTCGATCTCCGCACGGGTCGCGTCCGGGCTGCCGATCGCGATGTTCTCGGCGACCGTCCCGGAGAACAGGAACGCCTCCTGGGTCACCATCACCACACCCCGCCGCAGCTCCGGCACGGCCAGGTCGCGCAGATCCGTACCGTCGAGCAGCACCCGGCCGTCCGTCGGGTCGTAGAACCGGGCCAGCAGCTTGGCCAGCGTCGACTTGCCCGCACCCGTCGATCCGACCACGGCGACGGTCTGCCCGGCCGGGACCGTCAGATCGAAGCGGGGCAGCACCTCGCCGCCCGTGCGGTAGGCGAAGCGCACCTGGTCGAAGACGACCTCGCGGCCCGGGTGTTCGCCCGTGAGGGCCGGCAGATCCCGCGGGTCCGACGTCTCCGGGACGGACGGGGTCTGGGCCAGCAGACCCGCGATCTTCTCCAGCGAGGCCGCGGCCGACTGGTAGGAGTTGAGGAACATGCCGAGCCGGTCGATCGGGTCGTACAGCCGGCGCAGATAGAGCACGGCCGCGGCCAGCACCCCGAGCGCCAGGGTGCCCGAGGCCACCCGGTACGCACCCCACAGCACGATTCCGGCGACCGCCGTGTTGGCGACCAGCCGGGAGCCGACGACATAGCGGGCCATCTCCAGCATCGCGCTGCCGTTGGTCCGCCGGTGCGTGTTGTTGAGGCCCTCGAAGTGCGCGTCGTTGACGGGCTCGCGGCGGAAGGCCTGGACGGGGCGGATGCCGTTCATCGTCTCCGCGAACTTGACGATGACCGCGGCGATGGCCGAGGACCGCTCGGCGTACAGCACTCCGGCCCGCCGCTGGAAGAGCCGCACCAGCAGATACAGCGGGACGAAGGACAGCACGGCCAGCGAGCCCAGACCGAAGTCCAGCCAGAGCAGCATCAGCGAGATGGAGACGAAGGACAACACGACGCCGATCAGCTCCTGAAGCCCCTCGCTGAGCAGCTCCCGCAGCGACTCCACGTCCGTGGTGGAACGGGAGATCAGCCGGCCCGAGGTGTAGCGCTCGTGGAAGTCCACGCTCAGTGCCTGCGCATGACGGAAGATCCGCCCGCGCAGATCGAGCAGCGCGCCCTGGTTGACCAGGGCGGAGACCCGTACGAACGCGTACTGCATGCCCCCGGCCGTCGCCGAGCACAGCGCGTACCCGACGGCCACCGCGATCAGCGGCCCGTAGTCCGCGTCCCGGAACGCGGGCACCCCGCTGTCGATGGCGTACGCGACGAGCAGCGGGCCGGCCTGGACCGCGGCCTGCTGGACCAGGAGCAGCAGCGCGATCAGCGCCACCCGGGCCTTCATCGGCCGCAGCAGCGATCTCAGCAGTGCCCGGGTCGCGCCGGGCGGGGTGGGCAGATCGTCCCGGTCGAACCGGTCCCCGGTGGCCTCGGAGTCCGCAGCGTCCGCCGCGTCCTGGGCGGGGGCTGTGTCCGTCGTCGTGCTGGTCATCGGGTGCCCTTCTCGGCGAGGAGGTCCTCGGCGGACAGGTCGGGGAAGGAGTCCTCGGCGTCCTCCGCGGGCGCGTCCGGCGCGCCCTCGGCGCCCGACATCAGCCAGGCGTACTCGGCGCTGCTGCGCAGCAGTTCCTGATGGGTGCCGACGGCGGTGATCCGGCCCTCCGAAAGCAGTGCCACCCGGTCCGCGAGCATCACGGTGGACGGCCGGTGCGCGACCACGATCGCCGTGGTCTCCGCCAGGACCTGCCGCAGCGCGGCCTCCACCAGCGCCTCCGTGTGCACGTCCAGCGCGGAGAGCGGATCGTCGAGGACCAGGAAGCGCGGCCGGCCGACCACGGCGCGGGCCAGCGCGAGCCGTTGCCGCTGCCCGCCGGAGAGGCTGAGACCCTGCTCGCCGACCTGGGTGCCGACGCCCTCGGGCAGATCGTGCGCGAAGTCGGCCTGGGCGATGGCGAGCGCCCTGCGCAACTCGTCGTCCCCGGCCCCCTCGGCGCCCATCAGCACGTTCTCCCCGACGCTCGCCGAGAAGAGCGTCGGCTCCTCGAAGGCCACGGACACCAGCTCGCGCAGCCGCTCCCGGGGCATGGTGGTGATGTCCGTACCGTCCAGGGTGATCCGCCCCGCGGTGGCCTCGTGCAGCCGTGGCACGAGGGCGGTGAGCGTCGTCTTCCCGGAACCCGTGGCCCCGACCAGCGCCATCGTCTCGCCGGGGCGGATGCGCAGATCGATCCGGGACAGTACGGGCACGGAGCCGGGCGCCGCGTCGGGGTAGCGGAACTCCACGCCCTCGAAGACCATTTCACCGCGGGCCGACCCACTGACCGGGGCCTGCCCGTCGGCGGTGGAGGCGTTCTCCTCCTCGGCCACGTCCATCACCTCGAAGAACCGCTCGGTCGCCGTCGCCGACTCCTGGCTCATCGCCAGCAGGAAGCCGATCGACTCCACCGGCCAGCGCAGCGCGAGCGCGGTGGAGAGAAAGGCGACCAGGGTGCCCGCGGAGAGGTCGCCGTCCGCGACCTGGACCGTGCCGAGCACCAGCGCCGCACCGATGGCCAGCTCCGGGAGCAGGGTGATGGCGGCCCAGATGCCCGCGAGGAGGCGGGCCTTGGCCAGCTCCGTGGTGCGCAGCCGCTGCGAGAGGGAACGGAAGGCGAGGGCCTGGCTGCGGTGCCGGCCGAAGCCCTTGATGATGCGGATGCCGAGCACGCTCTCCTCGACGACCGTCGTCAGATCGCCGACCTGGTCCTGGGCCCGGCGCGCCACGGTCGAGAACTTCGTCTCGAAGACCAGGCAGATGACCATCAGCGGCGCCGCCGGAGCGAGCAGCACCAGCCCCAGCGTCCACTGCTGCATCAGCAGAATGACGAAGCCGATCAGGATCGTCGCACCGTTGACCAGCAGGAAGGTCAGCGGGAAGGCCAGGAACTGACGCAGCAGCATCAGGTCCGTGGTCGCGCGCGAGAGCAACTGCCCCGATGCCCAGCGGTCGTGGAACGCCACCGGCAGCCGCTGGAGATGCCGGTACAGATCGGCCCGCATCGACGCCTCGACCCCGGCCAGCGGACGGGCCACCATCCACCGCCGCACCCCGAACAGCGCGGCCTCGCCGATGCCCAGCAACAGCAGGTACAGCGCGCCGAGCCAGACGCCGCCGGGGTCGCGGTCCGTCACCGGGCCGTCGACGATCCACTTCAGGACGAGGGGGATCACCAGGCCGACGCAGGACGCGGTGACAGCGACCAGAGCGGCGCCGAACAGCCGCTTCCGCACCGGCTTCACATAAGGCCACAACCGCATCAGCGACTGAGCGGTGGACCGGTCCTTGGGCTCTACATGTTCTTCGGGCATCACAGGCGAGCCTACGGTTCACCCCTGACATCGCTCATGTGGTTTTTCGCCCGACAGACGGTGACCGGGTGCGACGGGGACCGGCGCACGCCGGTCGTAGTCCGTATCAACCGATCGGCTGATGCCCCTTCGAGCGCGATGGACGATGGTGCGTCGGCCCCCGCGACACGATGCTCGTGGTCATGGCAATCATCGAAGTGAACGGGGTGCAGAAGGCGTACGCCGGGCGCACCGTGGTCGACGGAGTGAGCTTCACCGTCGACGAGGGGGAGATCTTCGGGATCCTCGGCCCCAACGGCGCGGGCAAGACCACCACCGTCGAGTGCGTCGGGGGCCTGCGGGCCCCCGACGCCGGCACCGTCCGGGTCGCCGGTCTCGACCCCGTCGCCGACCACGACCGGGTCACCCGGCTGCTGGGCGCCCAGCTCCAGGAGAGCGAGCTCCAGCCCAAAATCACCGTGGCCGAGGCGCTGGAGCTGTACAGCGCCTTCTACCCGGACCCCGCCGACTGGCGGGAGCTCGCCGAACGGCTCGGTCTGCACACCAAGTTCGACACCCGCTTCGCCAAACTGTCCGGCGGCCAGAAGCAGCGGCTGTCCATCGCGCTCGCCCTGGTCGGCAATCCCCGGGTGGTGGTGCTCGACGAGCTGACCACCGGCCTGGACCCACGGGCCCGCCGGGACACCTGGAAGCTGATCGAGGACGTACGCGACAGCGGCGTCACCGTCCTGCTGGTCACCCACTTCATGGAAGAGGCCAGGCAGCTCTGCGACCGGGTCGCCGTGATCGACAAGGGGAAGGTCGTCGCCCTCGACACCCCGTCCGGGCTGATCGGCAGGGCGGACAGCTCCACGGTCATCTCCTTCACCCCGTCGCAGCCGCTCACCGACGCCGAGCTGGAGCAGCTGCCCGGCGCGGTGTCCGTGGAGCGGAAGGACGACCGGATCGTCATCAGCGGCACCGACGAGACGGTCAACGCGGTGATCTCACTGCTGGCCCGCCACCACATCACCGCACACCGGCTCCGCGTCTCGGAGGCGACGCTCGACGACGCCTTCCTCGACCTCACAGAACAGGCGGCCTGAGATGACCACGGCGAACCCGGCCACGGCGACGGCCACCACGACACCCGCACCGGCATCCGCGCGCAAGGCGGTGCTCAGGTCCGAGACCCGGCTCTTCCTGCGCGAACCCGGCGCCCTGTTCTGGATCGTCGTCTTCCCGACCGCGCTCCTGACGATCCTCGGTCTCATCCCCTCCTTCCGGGAGCACAGCGACGATCTCGGCGGTCGGCGCGTCATCGACCTGTACGTACCGGTGGCGGTCCTGCTCGCCATGATCATGTCCGGGCTGCAGGCCATGCCGCCCGTCCTCACCGGCTACCGCGAACGCGGCATCCTGCGCCGGATGTCCACCACTCCGGTACGCCCCTCCGCGCTGCTCACCGCGCAGATCGCCCTGCACGGCGCCGCCGCCCTCGGCTCCGCCGCACTGGCGATGGCCGTCGGCCGGGTCGCCTTCGGCGTCGAGCTGCCCGGCCGGCCCGTCGCCTACGCCCTGGCACTGCTCCTGTCGACGGCGAGCGTGCTGACCCTCGGCGCGCTGCTCTGCGCCCTCTCCCGTACGACCAAGGCGGCCGCCGCCATCAGTTCGGTCGTGAACCTCCTGATGATGTTCACCGCCGGCGTCTGGATCCCGGTGCAGAGCATGCCCGACACCCTCCGGAACATCGTCCGGTTCACCCCGTTCGGAGCGGCGTCCGAGGCGCTGGACCGGGCGGCGTCCGGCGGCTGGCCCGGCTTCGCCCAGCTCGGTGTGATGGCGCTGTGGACGGCGCTGGTGACACTGCTCGCGACCCGTCTGTTCCGGTGGGAGTGACCGGCGCGCGGGATACGGGGAGACTGCATCCATGAACGCGGGGGACACGGCGACGGCGCACCGGAACGACGCGATGAGCGCCGAACTCGGGTGGGAACGGTTCTTCAGGTACGGGCCCTACGGGCTCCTCGGCCTGAGCACGGTCGTCGCGGCCGTGAGCGCCCCGCTCATCATGGATCGCGCCGACGTGTACACCACCGCGGTGCTGGTGCCCGTCGCTCTCGCCCTCCAGCTCTGGTGGGGGCGGGTCAGGCCGATCGTTGTCCCCAAGTCGCGGGCGTCGCAGTTCTACTACGTCGCCCGCACCTTGATCGCCTTCGCACTGACCTGGTGCAACCCCTTCTACTCGGTGTTCGCGATCCTCGGATACTTCGACACCGGCCGGCTGCTCCCGCAGCGGGCCGTCCGCCCCGCGCTGCTGGTCACGGCCGCCATCATGGCGGGTGCGCAGTGCGGCAGCGGCCTGCCACCGGTCTCCCTGATGAACTGGTTCGCCTTCGCCGCCCTGTTCGGTCTGCACGGAACCCTCACCATGGTCTTCGCCAAGATCGGCGACCGCGAGGCCGACCACGCCCGCACCCAGGTCGACACCATCGCCGAGCTGGAGTCGGCCAACGCCCGCCTCGAACAGGCCCTGGCGGAGAACGCCGGGCTGCACGCCCAGCTCCTCGTCCAGGCCCGCGAGGCGGGCGTCGCCGACGAGCGCCGACGGCTCGCCGCCGAGATCCACGACACCCTGGCCCAGGGCCTGACCGGCATCATCGCCCAGCTCCAGGTGGTGACCTCGATCGGCGACACCGACCCGGCGCTGGCCCGGGTGCACCTGGACCGCGCCGCCGCCCTCGCCCGGCACAGCCTCGGCGAGGCGCGCCGCTCGGTCCACGACCTGGTCCCCGCCGCACTGGAACACGACGACCTGCCGGGGGCGCTGAAGCGTACGGTCGCCGACTGGGGGGAACGCCACGGAGTCCGGGCCGAGTTCACCGTCACCGGTACCGTCGAGCCGCTCCACGACGAGATAGCCGCGACCCTGCTCCGGATCGCCGAGGAGGCCCTCGCCAACGTCGGCCGCCACGCCGGGGCCTCCCGGGCCGGCGTCACGCTGTCGTTCATGGGGGACGAACTCACCCTGGACGTACGGGACGACGGCTGCGGCTTCGACCCGGTCGCCCTGCCGCCGTACAGCGGAGCGGGCGGTTTCGGGCTCGGCGGCATGCGGGCCCGCGCCGAGCGCATCGCGGGCGCCGTCGAGGTGGAGACGGAGCCGGGCCGGGGCACGGCGGTCAGTGCCCGGGTGCCCCTGGTCCGGCACAGCCGATGACCAGTACGGTTGGCCTGCCATGGCTCAGGAATCCGCACGCGTCATCACGCTCGTCGTCGTCGACGACCACCCCGTCGTACGGGACGGTCTGCGCGGCATGTTCGACTCGGCCCCGGACTTCGAGGTCCTCGGGGAGGCGTCGAACGGGGTGGAGGGGGTCGACCTGGTGGTCAGGCTGGACCCCGACGTCGTCCTGATGGACCTGCGGATGCCGGGCGGCGGCGGAGTCGCCGCCATCGCCGAACTGACCGGGCGCGGCGCCCGGTCCAAGGTGCTGGTCCTCACCACGTACGACACCGATTCCGACACCCTGCCCGCGATCGAGGCCGGGGCTACCGGCTATCTGCTCAAGGACGCGCCCCGCGACGAGCTGTTCACCGCCGTCCGCGCCGCCGCCGACGGCCGCACCGTGCTCTCGCCCGCCGTCGCCTCCCGGCTCATCTCACGGGTGCGCACCCCGGCGGCGGGCAGCGAATCGCTGTCGGTCCGCGAGCGCGAGGTGCTCGAACTCGTCGCGAAGGGCACGTCGAACCGGGAGATCGCCGCCGAGCTGTTCATCAGCGAGGCCACCGTGAAGACCCATCTCACCCATGTCTTCGCCAAGCTGGGCGCCAAGGACCGGGCCGCCGCCGTCGCGATCGGCTACGACCGGGGCATCCTCGGCTGACCCGTCCGCACCCCCGCTCACTCCGCACCCCTGCACCCCCGCTCACCCCGCACCCCCGCTCACTCCGTGACGCGCAGCAGCAGCACCGACCTGGCCGGCACGGTCAGCGTCCCGTCGCCCGGGTGGACGGTGCCGGGGGCCGCGGACTGGTCCTCCCGCGAGGTGTCCAGGACCAGCTCGTAGCTCAGCGCCCACGGCGGACCGGGGAGCCGGAAGGCGGACGGCCGGTGATCGGCGTGCAGGATCGCCAGGAAGCTGTCGTCCGTGATCTGTTCGCCGCGCGCGTCCCGGCCGGGGATGTCGCGCCCGGAGAGATACAGCCCGACCGTGGCGGCCGGTGCGTACCAGTCGCCCTCCGTCATCTCCGTACCCCGCGGGGTGAACCACGCCAGGTCCCGCAGTCCGTCCGCCGCCTGCGGCAGCCCGGAGAAGAAGGCCCGGCGGCGCAGCACCGGATGGGTGTGGCGCAGCCGCAGCACCCGCGCCGTCAGCTCGGTCAGCTCCCGCCACCCGGGCTGTTCGAGCAGTGACCAGTCCAGCCAGCCGATCTCGTTGTCCTGGCAGTACGCGTTGTTGTTGCCGCCCTGCGTACGGCCCATCTCGTCGCCCGCGACCAGCATCGGCACGCCCGTCGACAGCAGCAGCGTGGTCAGCAGATTGCGCAGCTGGCGGCGGCGCAGGGCGTTGATCCCG
The DNA here is from genome assembly GCF_045162475.1 of Streptomyces sp. NBC_00984. Lineage (NCBI taxonomy): Bacteria > Bacillati > Actinomycetota > Actinomycetes > Kitasatosporales > Streptomycetaceae > Streptomyces > Streptomyces sp. NBC_00984. The sequence continues at coordinate 2,846,350 of NZ_CP108734.1, read as the reverse complement.
GGGTCCTCGCTCTCGCCCTCGGCGCCGCAGTTCCAGGCCCGGTTGTCCGAGGTGCCGTCCCGGTTGTCCTCGCCGTTGGCCTCGTTGTGCTTCTGTTCGTAGCTGACGAGGTCGCGCAGGGTGAAGCCGTCGTGCGCGGTGACGAAGTTGACCGAGGCGTACGGGCGCCGGCCGCCCCACGCGTAGAGGTCGCTGGAGCCGGTGAGCCGGTAGCCGAGATCCCGTACGTCGGGCAGGGCGCCGCGCCAGAAGTCCCGTACGGCGTCCCGGTAGCGGTCGTTCCACTCGGTCCACAGCGGCGGGAAGGCGCCCACCTGGTAGCCGCCGTTGCCGACGTCCCACGGCTCGGCGATCAGCTTCACCCGGCGCAGCACCGGGTCCTGGGCGATCACCGCGAGGAACGGCGAGAGCATGTCCACGTCGTGCATGGAGCGGGCCAGCGCCGCCGCCAGGTCGAAGCGGAAGCCGTCGACGCCCATCTCCGTCACCCAGTAGCGCAGCGAGTCCGTGATCAGCCGCAGCACCTGCGGCTGGACCACGTGCAGGGTGTTGCCGCAGCCGGTGTAGTCCGCGTATCTGCGGGCGTCGGACTGGAGGCGGTAGTAGCCGCGGTTGTCGATGCCGCGCAGCGACAGCATCGGACCGAGCTCGCCCGCCTCCGCCGTGTGGTTGTAGACCACGTCGAGGATCACCTCGATCCCGGCGTCGTGCAGGGCCCGCACCATCCGCTTGAACTCGCCGACCTGCCGGCCCGCGCTGCCGCTCGCCGAGTAGCCGGCGTGCGGGGCGAAGTAGCCGATGGAGTTGTAGCCCCAGTAGTTGTGCAGCCCGCGACGGAGCAGATGGTCCTCGTGGGCGAACTGATGCACCGGCAGCAGCTCCACCGCCGTCACCCCGAGCCGCAGCAGATGTCCGACGGCCGCCGGATGGGCGAGACCCGCGTACGTGCCCCGCAGCTCCTCGGGGATCCCGGGGTGCAGCTTGGTGAAGCCGCGCACATGCAGTTCGTAGATGACGGAGTCCGCCCACGGGGTCTTGGGCCGGCGGTCCTCGGCCCAGTCGTCCTCGTCCTGGACCACGACACCTTTGGGGACGTACGGAGCGGAGTCCCGTTCGTCGCGGACGGTGTCGGCGACCTGCTGCTGCGGCCAGTCCCTCACATGGCCGTATATCTCGGCCGGAAGCGTGAACGAGCCGTCCACCGCCCGTGCGTACGGATCGAGGAGCAGCTTCGACGGGTTCCAGCGGGCCCCCGTCCAGGGGTCCCAGCGACCGTGCACCCGGTAGCCGTAGCGCTGCCCCGGCCGCACGCCCGGCACGAAGCCGTGCCGGATCTCATGGGTCAGCTCGGTCAGCACAAGGCGCCGCTCGGTGCCGCCCTCGTCGAAGAGGCAGAGCTCGACGGCCTCCGAACCACCCGCCCAGAGCGCGAAATTGGTGCCCGCGACCCCGTCGGGCCCCACCCGGAAACGGGCCCCGAGCGGCGTCGGGGCGCCGGGCCACACGGCCGGCGGCGGCCCCGGCGCTCCCGTCTCCTGCACTGCCTCCTGCTCGGCTGCGCTCGACACCTGCTCGCCTCCCGCGGCTCGTGGGGACCGGCACGAAAAGGGGCGCACGGCGTCCCGGCCGCGGCCCCCGAGTGTGGTCCTCCCCCCTGTTTCTGCCCACCCCGGCGCACGCACTCACGTTTCCCCCGACCGGCCCCCGTCGTTGGGGGGACGTGAACCACGTAGCGAAGAGAGCGGTGGCGAACCCGGCCACCGTGCTGACATGGGCAGGACTGCTCGTCGTGCTGGCCGTACTGACCGGCTGCACCGGCGCCGGATCGATCTTCAGCGGGAAGGCGGGCCCGCCGCAGGACGCGATCCAGGTCACCCCGCGGAACGGGGCGAGGAACATCGGCCCGGACGACCGGATCGGGGTGAAGGTCCCCGACGGCCGGCTGGAGAGCGTCGAGGTGGCACGGGTCGAGGACGCGCAGAGCCAGAAGGTGCCGGGCCGGATCGCGGACGACGGCCGGTCCTGGGCGCCCCGGGCGGGCGCGGGCCGGCTCAGGCTCGCCGCCAAGTACAGCGTGGACGCGGTGGCCGTGGACGGCTCGGGGAAGCGTTCGGCCCGCCACACCACCTTCACCACGGCCGTGCCCGAACACCGCTTCATCGGCTACTTCAGACCGGAGAACCGGTCCACGGTCGGCACCGGGATGATCGTCTCCTTCGACTTCAACCGGCCGGTCAGCAACCGGGCGGCCGTGCAGAAGGCCATCCGGGTGACGGCCGTTCCGCCGGTCGAGGTGGTGGGGCACTGGTTCGGCGGGAAGCGCCTCGACTTCCGCCCCGCCGCCTACTGGAAGCCGGGCACCGAGGTGTCCGTCGAGATGGCGCTGCGCGACGTGGAGGGTGCGCCGCACGTCTACGGCACCCAGGACAAGAAGATCGCCTTCGAGGTGGGCCGCTCCCAGACGTCCCTGGTCGACGCGGCCGCGCACACCATGGAGGTGCGCCGCGACGGCAAGCTGGTCTCGACCTTCCCGATCACGGCGGGCTCCGCGGGAACGGCCACGTACAACGGGAAGATGGTGGTCAGCGAGATGCACGAAGTGACCCGGATGGACGGCCGAACGGTCGGCTTCGGCGGCGAGTACGACATCAAGGACGTCCCGCACGCCCTCCGGCTCACCGACTCCGGCACCTTCCTGCACGGCAACTACTGGTCGGACGAGGACGTCTTCGGCTCGGACAACGTCAGCCACGGCTGTGTCGGGCTGGAGGACGTACAGGGCGGCAGCAGCGACACCCCGGCCGGCCGGTTCTTCGACCGGACGCTCATCGGCGATGTGGTCGAGGTCGTCAAGTCCGCGGACAAGCAGGTCGCACCGGACAACGGGCTCGGCGGCTGGAACCTGGACTGGACCCGGTGGAAGGCTGGCTCCGCCCTCCGCTGAGGCCCCGTCGGACCGCCCCGGCCCGGCACGCCCCGCGCCACTCCGTGAAGTCCCGGGACAATTTGGGACTGAACGGTGACATCCGGGGGGTCAATTCCCCATGGTCGGTGTGATTATCTTTCGCTGAGCGTGCATGTGCAGCGCGCGGGGGAGGGAGCCTTCGGGCTCCCGGGGGCCTTGGCGGGGCCAGGCCGTGTGAGGGGAGACGACCACATTGAACGGGCAGCCGATATCGGGGACATCGGCCGGGGCGAACAGCGTACGGGGCGGGCGAGGGTCCACCGGACTGCTGGCTCTGGTACTGGGTGCGCTGCTGTTGCTGGTGACGGCGTGCGGCGGGGGAGACGACGCCGGCAACGGCAAGGGCGGGGGGAAGGTCGACGACAACTCCGCCTCGCAGGCCGTGGTGACCGTCGCGCCCAAGGACGGCGCGGACTCCGTCGCGACCAGCGGGGCGCTGAAGGTCTCGGCCGACCAGGGGAAGCTGACCACGGTCAAGGTCTCCGACCCCAAGGGCGCCGAGGTCGCGGGGAAGATCGCGGCGGACGGCGCGAGCTGGGCGCCGGACCAGCATCTGGCCGCGGCGACCAAGTACAAGGTCCACGCGATCGCCAAGGACTCGAAGGGCCGTGAGTCGGCGAAGGACACCAGCTTCACCACGCTGGTCCCGCAGAACACCTTCATCGGGCAGTACACCCCCGAGGACGGCTCCACGGTCGGCGTCGGGATGCCCGTCTCGATCCACTTCACCCGCGGCATCACCGACCCGGACGCGGTCGAGAACGCGATCAAGGTGACGGCCGAGCCGTCCGTACCGGTCGAGGGCCACTGGTTCGGCAACGACCGCCTGGACTTCCGCCCCGAGGAGTACTGGGCCGCGGGCACCAAGGTGACCGTGAAGCTCAACCTCGACGGCGTCGAGGGACGCCCCGGTGTCTACGGCAAGCAGGCCAAGACGATCTCCTTCACCATCGGCCGCAAGCAGGTCAGCACGGTCGACGCGAGCACGCACCGGATGAAGGTCGTCCGTGACGGTCAGCAGATCAAGGACATCCCGATCTCGGCGGGCGCCCCGGCGACCACCACGTACAACGGCCAGATGGTCATCAGCGAGAAGCTCAAGGTGACCCGGATGAACGGTGACACCGTCGGCTTCGGCGGCGAGTACGACATCAAGGACGTGCCGCACGCGATGCGTCTGTCCACCTCGGGCACCTTCATCCACGGCAACTACTGGGGCGCCTCCGGCATCTTCGGTTCGACCAACACCAGCCACGGCTGCGTCGGTCTGCAGGACGTGCGCGGCGCCTGGAGCTCGAAGACCCCGGCGGCCTGGCTCTTCGACAACTCGCTCATCGGCGACGTCGTGGTCGTGAAGAACTCGCACGACAGCACCATCCAGCCGGACAACGGCCTCAACGGCTGGAACATGGCCTGGTCGGAGTGGACCAAGTAGTTCTTCGCGCAGGGAACACGGAGCGGGCCCGGTGCTGTGACCAACAGCACCGGGCCCGCCGCCGTTAACCACAGTTAACCTGCCTCCCATGACCGCAAATCTCGAAGTACGCGACGGCGTCGGCACGATCCTGCTGGACCGTCCGCCCATGAACGCCCTGGACGTCGCCACCCAGGACCGGCTGCGTGAACTCGCCGAGGAGGCGACCCGGCGCGACGACGTGCGGGCCGTGGTCCTCTACGGCGGCGAGAAGGTGTTCGCGGCGGGCGCGGACATCAAGGAGATGCAGGCGATGGACCATACGGCGATGGTCGTACGGTCCAAAGCACTGCAGGACTCGTTCACCGCGGTGGCCCGGATCCCCAAGCCCGTCGTCGCCGCCGTCACCGGCTACGCGCTGGGCGGCGGCTGCGAGCTGGCGCTCTGCGCCGACTTCCGCATCGCCGCCGACAACGCCAAGCTGGGCCAGCCCGAGATCCTGCTCGGGCTGATCCCGGGTGCGGGCGGCACCCAGCGCCTGGCCCGGCTGATCGGCCCCTCCAAGGCCAAGGACCTGATCTTCACCGGTCGCCATGTCAGGGCCGAAGAGGCCCTGACGATCGGCCTGGTGGACCGTGTGGTGCCCGCCGCCGAGGTGTACGAGCAGGCGCACGCCTGGGCCGCCACGCTGGCGAAGGGGCCGGCTCTCGCGCTGCGCGCCGCCAAGGAATCCATCGATGCCGGTCTGGAGACGGACATCGACACCGGGCTCACGATCGAGCGGAACTGGTTCGCCGGACTGTTCGCCACCGAGGACCGGGAGCGCGGAATGCGCAGCTTTGTGGAAGAGGGTCCGGGCAAGGCCAAATTCCTCTGACCGGCCGTCAGTTGGGCACAGACTGACGCGGGTTCATCCGTGCGGGCGGATTGGCTGGGCCTTGAGAGAACCTTGAGGCCCAGCTCGCCGACAGGCCCGCAGGCCTCGTTCGGACGGGGTGTCCGTGCAGGTCAGAGGGGTTGCGGCGGGTCGCATTCCGTCAGTGGCATATGCCTACCGACCTCGTCGGAACACCGTATTCCGGGGTGCGGATTCCGTTGGAACGGCCCCGGGACGCCTGTCTTGCGACCATGATGGTGTCCATGGCGGGCCTGGAGGGTGTGGAACAGCCGCGACCGCACAGCGGTGCGACAGCGGCGCGCTGGATGTCGGCCGTCGAGGACGAACAGGCGTTCAAGGCGCTGGAGTTGTTCGGAAATCCGACGGAGGGTGAAGTCCGGCTGCCCTCCCGTCCGGAGTCGGCGGCCACCGCCCGGCGGCTCACCTCGTGCGTGGTGCTCCGTCAGTGGGCGCTCTCCCCGCAGGCCGCCGAGTACGCCGTGCTGCTCGTCTCGGAGCTCGTCGGCAACGCGGTGCGGCACACCGGTGCCCGGGTCTTCGGGCTGCGGATGCTGCGCCGCCGCGGCTGGATCAGGATCGAGGTGCGTGACCCCTCGCGCGGGCTGCCCTGCCTGATGCCCGTTCAGGAGATGGACATCAGCGGACGGGGCCTCTTCCTCGTCGACAAGCTCTCCGACCGCTGGGGCGTGGATCTGCTGCCGCGCGGCAAGACCACCTGGTTCGAGATGCGGATCTCCGACCGCTGATGACCCGGCGGGCCCGCGCCCGGAACCACAGCAGCCCCCGGTCCGCCGTGGTGCGGCGCTTCGGGGGCTGCTGTGTGGGGGCCGTGAAATGGGGGGTGTGTTCACGGCCGCTTGCGACGACCGGGCTCGGGTCATGCGGTCGTGTCACCGACTATGGCAGACGGGCGACCTCTCCGCCAAAGGCGCAATCGGTGCATCGATCTCAGAACGGGACATTCCTGGGGTGAATCGCAGGTGTGATGGGTCACTTGCCTGCAAAAGTGTGAATATTTATGGGATTCAGTGAGTGATTCATTCGCTTCGCCCATATGCCTAAATTGTTATTTTCTTCTCATTTCACCCCTACTGTGTCTGTACATGAACGCCTCCGACACTCCGGTGCACCGCCGCAGCGCCCTGCGCGCGGGAGCAGGGGCCGCCCTCGCCGGTGTCCTCGCCGCCGGATGCGCGGACCACGACGCCGCCGGCACACCGGCCGGGACCGTCACGGACGCGGTGAGCCCGAAGAACGCCGTCGGCGCGACCACCCGGCCCCCGTCCCCGCAGCCCGCACCCGGACCGCGCCGCTTCCCCGGACAGCCGGTCCAGATCGACCACGGCCCCCGTGACCGCGCCCGCGTCGCCCTCACCTTCCACGGCCAGGGCGACCCCGCCATCGCCCGCACCGTGCTCGCCGAGGCCGAACGGGCCCACGTCCGGGTCACCGTCCTCGCCGTCGGCAGCTGGCTCGACGAACACCCCGGGATGGCCCGGCGCATCCTCGACGGCGGCCACGAACTCGGCAACCACACCCAGCACCACGTCGACATCTCCTCGATGGGCGAGGCCGAGGCGTACGCGGAGATCGACGGCTGCGCCCAGCGGCTGCGCAGGCTCACCGGCTCCATCGGCACCTGGTTCCGGCCCTCGCGAACCCGGTACGCCACCCCGCTCGTCCAGCGGCTGGCCGCCAGGGCGGGCTACCCGCACGTCCTCTCGTACGACGTGGACTCCCTCGACTTCACCTCTCCCGGCGCCGCGGCCGTGACCCGCAAGGTGGCCGGGGAGATCCGCAACGGATCGGTGGTGAGCCTGCACTTCGGCTACGCGGACACGGTCGCCGCGCTGCCCCTCCTCCTCACCGAAATCGACCGCCGCCAACTGCGCGCGGTGACGACCACGGAGCTGCTGACCTGATGTCTCCCTCCACCAAACACACCGCGGCCCTGCTCGGGGGTGTCCTGCTGGCCGTACTCACCGGCTGCGGCACCTCCGCCGAGAAGACGAACGTCCAGGCCGTCGGCAGCGAGGCCGCCCGGCCCGCCGAGCCCGACCACGTCTCACCGCCGGGGCTCCCCGGGATGCCTCCGGTGCTCGACACCAAGGACGTCTACGCGGCCGACCGGGGAAAGCTCTCACCGGTCGTCAAGGACTTCCCGTCCCGGGTGTACGTACCCAACACCAACTCCGACACCGTGTCCGTGATCGACCCCGCGACGTACAAGGTCATCAAGACCATCAAGGTCGGCCGCCAGCCGCAGCACGTCGTCCCGTCCTGGGACCTGAAGACCCTCTGGGTCAACAACGACATCGGCGACAGCCTCACGGCCATCGACCCGGCCACCGGGAAGACCGGCCCCACGGTGCCGGTCTCCGACCCGTACAACCTCTACTTCACCCCGGACGGCAAATACGCCGTGGTGATGGCCTCGATGGACCGTCAGCTGGTCTTCCGCGACGCCCACACCATGAAGACGGCCAAGACCCTCCCGGTCGGCTGCGCGGGCGTCAATCACGCCGACTTCTCCACCGACGGCCGGTACTTCATCGTCTCCTGCGAGTTCTCCGGCGAGCTCCTCAAGGTCGACACGGCCGGGATGAAGGTCGTCGGCCAGCAGAAGCTGCCGCTCAAGGGCGCGATGCCGCAGGACGTGAAGCTGTCGCCCGACGGCGGGACGTTCTACATCGCGGACATGATCGCCGACGGGATCTGGGTGCTGGACGGGAAGAAGTTCACCACTCCGAAGCTGGTGCGTACCGGCAAGGGCGCCCACGGCCTCTACGTCAGCCGCGACTCCAAGGAGATGTACATCTCCAACCGCGGCGAGGGCTCCATCTCCGTCTTCGACTTCGCACGGCGCGAGCTGGTGAAGAAATGGCGTCTGCCCGGCGGCGGCAGCCCCGACATGGGCGGGGTCTCGGCGGACGGCAAGGTCCTCTGGCTGAGCGGACGTTACAACGCCGAGGTCTACGCGATCGACACCGCCACCGGCAAACAGCTCGCCCGCATCCCGGTGGGCAGCGGCCCGCACGGACTCGCCGTCTACCCGCAGCCGGGCCGCTACTCGCTCGGCCACACCGGCGTCTTCCGCTGACCGCCCGACCGCACCCCGCCACGGCCCTGCCGACCGCTCACCCCGCGATCAGCAGGGCCTCCGAGCCCACCGGCCGGTAGCCCGCCGCCTGGAACGTCCGCACACTGCGGGCGTTCCCCGGCGACTGCTGGGCCCACACCACCGCGTCCGGCACCAGATGCCGGGCCGCCCGCGCCAGCCGTTCGCCGAGCCGCCGGCCGCGCGCCTCCTCGGCCACCTCGATCGCGGTCTCCCAGCGCCCCGCTACGCCCCGGCCGAGGATCACCACCCCGCCGTCGGCGGACCAGACCCGCACCTCGTCGCGGTACTTCATCGCCCGTGCCACCCGCGGATGCTCCGGGTCCTCGATCTCCCGCAGCGCGATCTCCGGTTCGCCGGGCAGCGCGTCCGCGACCGTCAGCAGATCGATGGTGTTCATGTGCCGGCCGGTCCGGGCCAGCAGCGCGCCCAGGAAGTGCGGATTCATCGTCGCGGCGAGCGCGTCGCCGGGGGTGCCGGCCAGCAGAGACCGTACCCAGCCGGGGTCCTCGGCGGTGAAGACCACCGAGTGCGCGGTGAACGCCAGCACTCCCGCGTCCCGGGCACCGGGCTGCCCCACCACGGTCGTCGAACCGTCCGGCGGGGGAAACCGCCCCTGCGCCGCGGCTGCCAGAATCCGTGCCAGTGCGTCATCCATGGGCGTTCCGCTCCCCGGTCCGGGCCGTGGTCCGCCGGGCGGCGGACCACCCATCCATGATCGACGACCGGCCGCCGCGAACGCCATCGGTCGCGACCGTTAATCTGACCCCCGTCGGTCAGGCATTGGCCAGGCATCGGTCAGGCACTGATCAGCCATTGATCAGGTATTACGAAGGGGCAGAACTGTGGCGGACATAGAGTCGGCGCGCAAGGCATTCGAGCGGTTCGATCTGAACGGCGACGGGCTGATCTCGGCCGCCGAGTACAAGAGCGTGATGGCTCAGCTCGGCGACCCCTACGTCACCGAGACGGTGGCCCAGGCCGTCATCAACTCGCACGACGCCAACGGCGACGGGCTGCTCACGTTCGACGAGTTCTGGGCGGCGCAGAACAAGAGCTGACCCCCGGAGGACCCCCGGCCCGCGGGCCGGGGGCCGCCGTCGGCGCTGCCGTCAGGACTTCTTCCGGTACGGCGCCCAGCCGCGCAGCTCCTCGTCGCGCGGGGCCCGCAGCACGGCGGGCTTCCCGGGGCCGAAGCCCATCACCGGGCGCGAGGCGTCCCAGCCCGGCCAGCCGGGGTCGCCGGACACCGCGAACGACACCCACGCCGCGTGCATCGCGTCGGCCAGCTCCTGCGGGGCATCCTCACCGGTCAGCGCCACCGCGTCGGGCCGGTCCAGCGTGTCGAAGACGAAACCGATCTCCAGCGCGTGACAGGCACCCAGCCGCAGCACCGGGGACGGCCAGCCGAACTCGTAGAGATGAGTGCTTCCCGGGGCACCGGCGTGGGCGTCGGCCACCCGGTTCAGCGGGACACGCAGCAGCAGATCGGTGGCGAGCGCCCCGAGCAGCTCGCCCGGCGTGGCGTCCGGCCGGTTCGCGCGGTATGTACGCGCCGTGGCGCCGGGCACCTTGAACTTCAGCAGGGCCAGCCTGAGCTTGAACGCGGACAGCCGCTCCGTCAGACCGCTGGGTACGAACCAGAGCCGGTACTCCTCGCTGGTCGAGCCCATCAGCAGATCGATGTCGGACGCGGCACCGTCCAGCAGTGCTTCGAGCGGATCGCGGGGCAGCAGATCGCCGTCCACCACGATCTGGAAGGAGTTCCCGCCGGTCAGCGGGGAGCCGCCGGACGTCACCTCGGTCTGCGCGGCCAGCAGTACGGCCGGATCCACCGCGGCCAGTGCCTCGGCCGTCGCCGCGACCCCGAGCCGCTGGGCGATCAGCTCCGTGGTGCGGCGGGCGGCCGCGCCCGGCGGCAGCGCGGTCGGCGCACCGCTCTGCAGCACCGCCCGGCGGAACAGGCCCCTCGCCCGCGGGGCGGCCAGCAGGGCGCCGATGCTGATCGCCCCCGCCGACTCGCCGCACACCGTGACCAGGTCCGGATCGCCGCCGAACGCCGCGATGTTGTCCCGCACCCAGGTCAGCGCCGCGATCTGGTCGAGCAGCCCCAGGTTGGCGGGCGCGTCCGGGAGCACCCCGAATCCCTCGATGCCGAGCCGGTAGTTGACCGACACCAGGACCACACCGTCACGGGCGAACGCGGTCCCGTCGTACAGCGGAACGGACGACGAACCGTGCAGCAGCGAGCCGCCGTGGATCCAGACGAGCACCGGCAGCCCGGTGCGGGCCGGGGACGGTGTCCACACATTGAGGTTGAGGCAGCCCTCGCCCGCCACATCGGGGTCGGGCAGCAGCCGGTCCAGCGGCGGGGCGTACGGCCGTTTGGGTGCGGTCGGCCCGAACGCCACCGCGTCCCGCACCCCTTCCCAGGGCTCGGGCGGCTCGGGAGCCCGGAAGCGCCGGGGGCCGACCGGCGCGGCGGCGTACGGGATGCCCCGGAAGACGGCGACACCCTGCTCCAGCGTGCCGCGCACCGCCCCGTGGGCCGTGCTGACCCGAGGCGACGTTCCGGATATCGAAAGGGGTACGGCAGTCATGAGGTTCAGCCCTTCTGCGGCGCGATTCGAGGACGTGACCCGATATGTACCCGGTCCGGGGCCGCGTCGACCCGGACCGGCCCGGCGGGGGCGATCGGGCGGGATCAGGAGGCCGCCGTCAGGACGCGTTTGAGGACCTTGCCGGTCGGTCCCAGCGGCAGTGTCTCGGTGAACCGCACGATCCGCGGGTACTTGTGCCGCCCGAGCCGCTCCCTGGACCAGTCGATCAGCTCCTTCTCCGTCACCGCCTCCGCTCCGGCGCGCAGGACGACGACCGCGCAGATCTCCTCACCGCGGGCCTCGTCGGGCACGCCGATCACCGCGACCTCGGAGACCGCCGGGTGGCGCACCAGCACCTCCTCGACCTCACGCGGGTAGATGTTGAAACCGCCCCGGATGACCAGGTCCTTCTTCCGGTCGACGATGCTCAGGAAGCCGTCCTCGTCCCGGACCCCGAGATCCCCGGTGCGGAACCAGCCGTCGACCACGGCCGCGGCCGTCGCCGCCGGATCGTCGAGATACCCGGCGAACACGTTGTGGCCGCGCACCACGACCTCGCCGACCTCGCCGTCCGGGAGCAGCACCACGGCGTCCTCCACCGCCGCGTCCGCCACACCGACCTCCACGCCCCACACCGGGTGGCCGACCGTGCCGGGGCGCCGGCCGAACTCCGGCTGGTTGAAGGTGGCGACCGGGGAGGTCTCGGTCAGCCCGTAGCCCTCCAGGACCTGCGTCGCGAAGGTGGCCTCGAAGCGTTCGAGTACGGCGACGGGGAGGGCCGCGCCGCCCGAGACGGCGGCGCGCAGGGTGAGACGGCGCGTCGTTTCGTCCCGCGTCGCGGCGTCCTGCGCCGCCGCCTCGACGAGGGCGTGGTACATCGTCGGTACGCCCATGAAGACGCTCACGCCCTCGTCGGCCAGCAGCTCCAGCGCGCCCGCGCCGCTGAAGCGCGGCATGAGGACGAGCGTCGCGCCGGACCGGAGAGTCGCGTTCATCGCGCAGGTCTGCCCGTAGGTGTGGAACAACGGCAGACAGCCGAGGACCACGTCGTCGACGCCAAGACCCAGCAGGTCGTGGGCGATCACGGAGGCGTTCATCACGATGTTGAGGTGGGTGAGCAGCGCACCCTTGGGCCGCCCGGTCGTGCCGCTGGTGTACAGGATCACCGCGATGTCCTCCGGGGCCGCCGGCTCCGGAGCGGGCAGCGGCTCGCCGCCCGCCGGTACGCCGTGCACGGCCCGGACACCCGCGGCGCGCGCCGCCTCCTCCGCGACCGGCCACATCGGACCGCCGCCGATCAGCGCGACGGAACCGCTGTGCCGCAGCACGTACGCCACCTCTTCGGCCACCAGCAGCCCGTGCACCGGCACCACCGTCGCCCCGGCGGCGAGCGCGCCGTAGTACGCGTACAGGAAGTCCGCCGAATTGGGCAGCAGCACCGCGACCCGGTCGCCCGGCCGGACCCCGGAGGCCCGCAGCGCGCCCGCACAGCGCAGGGCCCCCGCCCACAGCTCGCGGTAGTCGATCCGGGTGCCCGAATCGACCACGGCGACGCGGCCGGGATGCCTGCGGGCCGACTCGCCCAGGACGGTTGCGACGCTGAGAAACATGACACGCTCCAGGGAAACATGGCGTTCACACGGCTGCTCCTGCTCAGAATCGGCCGTGCCCCCGTCTCCGCACAATGTGCGGTTGCCCACCATGAGCGCCGCCCACCTGGGCAGCAGCCACGCGCAGCGGTACGCGACAAGGCATCCGCCTAACACACGGGCGCTACGGGACAGCCCTTAGCCTTCGGTCATGGCGCAGAATCCGGGTGCCCGAGCCCCTCGAACCGACGGCCCCCGCAACGACGGGCCCCGCGCGGACCGCTCCCGCAACGGCAGCGGCGACGACGGGGGGCTGCGCCGCGCCCTGGCCGTCGCGCTCCTGCCGGGGATCGACGAACTGACCAGGCGGGTCGTCGACGACATCCACGCGCACAGCGGTACGTACGCCTCCGGCTCACCCGTCAGCCGGGACGATCTGTGGGAGATCTGCCGCGACAACCTGCTGCGCGCGCTGGAGGACTTCGGCGGGCTCCCGTCCAGCGGGCGCGGCTTCGAGCATGCGGCGCGCGAGACGGGGCGGCGGCGCGCGGAGCAGGACGTACCGCTGGACACCGTGCTCCAGGCCTACCGGCGCGGTGGCCGGGTGATGTGGCAGGTGATGGCCGAGCATCTGCGGGCGACGCGCGGGACACCGGAGGCCGTGGGACCGGCCGCAGGCGACCCGGACACCGAGCTCGACATGGCGGGCGCCGTGTGGGAGACCATCGACCGCTACTCGCTGGCGATGGCGGAGTCGTACCGGCTGACCCAGCTGGAGATGCAGGGCCGGCAGGACACCCGCCGCGTCGCCCTCTTCGAGGCCCTGCTCGACGGGCGCGGCGACGATCCGGCGGTCGCGGCGGCGGCCTCCGCGGCGCTGGGCGTCCCGGTCCACGACCGGTACGTCATCGTCGTCGCCGCCCAGGACCCGGCCGCCCCGCCCAACCCGGCACCCGTCCTCGACGACCACGGCATCTGGTCCTTCTGGCGGCCCCGGTCGGGCCGGTACGCGGGCATCGTGCGGCTGGCCGCGGGGGAGTCCGCCGTCCTGCTCGACCTGCTGCGGCACCGCACCGGCGCCACCGCGGGCGTGTCACCGGAGTTCGACCGGCTCGCCCAGGCGGGCAGGGCCCTGCGGCTGGCCGAGCAGGCGCTGCGCACGCTGCCCGCCGGGAGCGGCGAGGCGGCGGCCTTCGACGACCGGCTCGCGGAGGTGCTCCTCGTCGGCCGGCCGGAGATCGCCGAGCGCATCGTCACCACGCGGCTGGGCGGTGTCCTGGAAGCGGCGGCCGAACGCGAGGTGCTGCTCGGCACCCTCCGGATCTGGCTCGACCAGGGCTGCTCGGCGGCGCGGGCGGCCGAGCTGCTCTACTGCCACCGCAACACCGTCCTCAACCGGATCGGCCGGATCGCCGAACTCACCGGCCGTTCCGCCGAGTCGGGCGAGGTCCGGCTGGGGTGGGCACTGGCCCTGAGGGCGTTGCCGCTGATGGGCGCCGACGACGAACGGGACGCGGTGGACGACGACTTGGGCCGGGCCTGACCGCGCGGGCCGCGCGGGACCGGAGGCCGTTCGCCGGACCTCCGGTCGCCGGCTCCCGCGCCGTGCTGATGATGGGTCAGGCCGCGAAGTGCTCCGACAGGGACTCCCGTTCGTCGACCTCGACGAGATCGGGACGGGTGTAGCGCTCCGCGCGGGCGTGGTAGTCGAAGTCGCCCCGGACCAGACCGCGGTAGTCCTGCACGCACTGCTCCAGCGCGGCCCGGGTGGGGCCCTGGATGCCGGCCGCGTCGATCTCCTCGATCAGTTCCTTCTCGGCGCGCTGCACCCGCTCCGCGATCTCCCCGAGCTGTGCCCCGGCCTCGTCCACGGCCTCCTGGAGCGTGCATCCGCGATCACGCTGGATGAGGCGCACCGCATTGTGCTCGTATCCGAGCAGGGCCTCCTTCTCGAAGGAGCAGATGTCGTTGCACAGACCCGAATGATCGGTCACGGCATTGCGCAGCGCGATGTACGCGGGAAGGCTCCTGGCCGATTCCGGAAGGTCGATCCCGGCGGTGATCTCGTGCAGATCCAGGAAGGGCTGCATGGCCACCGAATCCCGGCGGTGCTTCACGAATTCGGTGCGGCTCGGCGCCTGCCCGGCGGCCCGCTCCACGGCCTCGGCGTAGTAGGTCCACAGCCAGGCGACCGTGTCCCGCCGGAACTGCCGGATCCAGCGCGTCGACCGGTCCCGGTACGTCCGGGTCCGCAGCCCCACGAGTGCCCCCTCCATGGCGCCGCGCGGCGGGCCGCCGTCGAGGACGGTGACCAGCCGGTCGATCGCCGCCTCGCACATGCGCGGATCACGTCCGGCGGGGCCGTCGTCGAACTCGTCGTCGACGAGAAAGGCCCAGAAGAGCCACTGGCAGAAGAGATCGAGATGCTGCTGCGAGGCAGTGGGGAATATGAGCGAGATCCAGAGTTCGGGCCTGGTCCGGATCATCTTCTTGCGGGCCACCGGAGAGAGCGCGAGATCGTTGGATCCGGCCCATTCCCACGCGGCCTCACGGGTCTCCTCGATGCCGGGATTGCATCCGGTGCTCTGGAACGGCATATGAAACGCTGGCAGCGCGATCTGGCTCATTGGTGCCCCTCGTCGAAACGATTCGGATGAACGATACGAACGGGTTTCCGGTCGGACTCATATGTCGGCGCCGGGTGCGCATCGGGGGACGGGCCGCCCGCACCCACCGACCCTGGCCAGGGGCTCACCGTGCGAGACGAGGCAGTCATTCCTGCTCACTCTCCTCCGCCGGGGGTTCGGGGCATCGGGCGCGGGCCCGCGGGCCCGCGGTGGCAATCGCCCTTGGTGCAGGGACGGCGGCATCACCATGCGTGACTCCCAGTCAACCCCGTGTGTGGGTGGGAGGGAAGCTGTTTGTGACCGAAAGTGCTTGATCGTCAGGAAACGAGTGAACGTCTCTGAGCAGTTAATGACCTCTTGTGGTGATCGTCTGTCGGCGGCACGGGCGTCCGCCCGGACGTCAGCCCAGGCGCCCACGCCGTCGATTTCACGCCGCCTTCACGCCGCCCCGGGCATGCCGACGGCCCCGGCCCGGTCTCCCGGGACGGGGCCGTCGGCATGCCGTTCCGCTCAGGCGCCCTTGAGATGCCGCATCAGCCGCTCGAAATCCTGCCAGCCCGACAGGTCCGAAGGGTCACCAGGCAGCGGGTAGTACAGCGCCGGACGGGACCTCGGGCCGAGCTGGACCGGCGGCTCGGAGAGCGGGGTGCGCCGGGCGCGGTCGCCGGGCATCTCGCGCACCTCCTCCGCGCCGAGCACGAAGGCCAGCGGGACCCCCGGCCCCTCGAAGCGTGGCGGTACGGCCAGGTCCCGGCGGGCCTTGCGGAGTTGGACCAGCATCGACTGGAGGTGATGACGGGTGGCGAGCACCTCCGCCACCCGGGGCAGGGCGTCCAGCGGAAGTTCCTCGCCGGGGCCGTAGCCGAACGCCAGCGTGACGTCCTCCTCCACCCCCGCCTTCGTACGGCTGATGCGGACCGTGGCCAGGCCCGGCCGGTCCGGGCCGCCGACCACCACGAGCCAGGTCGGCGCGGGCGCCCGGTCGAAGGCGACATCGGTCAGCCGGCGCAGCGACCACGGCAGGTTGGCGGGCTCGGCGGTGCCCCACCCCGCCGGAGCCTGCCCCGTCAGCTCCTGCCACACCGACTCCAGGGACCCGCCCAGCACCAGCCGGTCGTCCGCCGGGTGGACCGTGCGGAACGAGATGGCCAGCTGACGCTCACCGGTGTTCGCGACCTCCTGGTACGAGGCGGCCACCGGCGTGCGCGGGTCCTCGGGGGTGGCGTCGGCCGACTCGACCGTCGCGAACATGCCGTTCTGCCAGCGCAGTACGGCACCGGACAGACCGTCGTAGTAGCCGTCCTTCTCGTCCTGCACCACCCAGCGCGACGGCCAGCCGCTCAGGCTGTTGCGTACGGCGGGGGAGAGCACGGCACCCGGCGAGGTGACGATCTGGAGCCCCAGCTCGGCATTGGCCGCGGCCCGGAACGCGTCCGAGAGCCAGGCCGTCATGGCGATCACCGGACGGTCCTGGATGATGACGGCCACCTTGTCGGTGAGCGCGTCGACGGCGGGCTGCGCGGCGGCGGGCGTGGGCGCGACGCTCACCCCCTCGGTCTTCACCACCGCCAGCGAACGCGCGGCCTCCGGCGGCCAGGCGGAGCCCCCGGCCAGCGTCGCGATCCGGGCCGCGAAGGTGCCCGCGAGCCGCTCGGCCTCCTCGACACCGGTGGTGGCGCGGGCCTCCGTCCACCAGAACGGGACCGGGGGCGCGGTGGCCCCGAGCAGCCGCTCGGCCTCGCCCGCGACCTGCACCAGCACCGGCGCCTCGATGGAGACGAGGGGTCGGCCCTGATCGTCGCAGAGCTGCACGACGGCATCCTCGCCCGTCGTCCCCACCAGCTTGTCCGGGCCGCCCGCGAGCAGCCCTGCGAGCACGGTCAGCGGGTCGGGCATGCGCGTGGTGAGGGCGATGACGTCCTTGGTCATGTGGTCGGCCGTTCCTTCTTCGTCCGGAGTGCGGATGTGCGGTGGGGAGCGGCCCGCGGACGCGGGACCGCTCCCGGGCGCGTCACTCCGCGGTGTACACGGTCTGGATCAGACGGTTGGGCTGGCCCCTGCGGATGAACACACCGCGCCCCGGCGGCTGCTGGGCCGCGTACACACCGGGGAACAGCTGGCCCTCGCTGCGGTCGCCCGACATCAGGAGCGCCGAGGCCCCCGACTCGCGCAGGCCGAGCATCAGCGGGTCGTACATGCCGCGGGAGGCGCCCGCGACCCGGCGCGTCAGCACGAAGTGGAGCCCGATGTCGACGGCGGACGGGATGTACGGCAGGAACGGGTCGAGCGGCGACTGGCCGGCCGTGGTCAGCACGTCGTAGTCGTCGACCAGGATCACGATCCGCGGACCGCTGCCCCAACTGCCGGGCTCCAGGTCCTCGGTGTCCGCCCGGTCGTCGGGCAGCCGCTTCTCCAGCTCGCCGGCGATACCGGCGGCCAGGCCCGCGCACATCTTGGGGTTGTACGCGTAGCCGCCGCGGAACTCCTCCGGGATCGCGCCGCGCAGACCGCGCCGCGGGTCCATGACGGCGAAGACCAGCTCCTCCTCGCCGTAGCGCTCGATCAGCCCACCGGCGACGGTCTTCAGCAGGTTCGTCTTGCCGCACTCGCTGTCGCCCATGATCAGCAGATGCTGGTCGTGGTGGAACAGGTCGAGCACGGCGGGCGCGAGCGCCGTCTGGTCCAGGCCGATCGGCACCCGCTTGGGCTCGGCGACCGGGCCCGGCAGCAGGTGCGGCTCCAGGATGTGCGGCAGGATCCGCACCGGCTGGGCGACCTCGCCGCTCCAGGTGGCGCGGATCGTGCGGGCGGTGTGCTCCAGGACCGCGCCCAGATCCGAGACGTCCGCGAGACCGTCCGTGCGCGGCAGCGCGACCTGCGCGAAGAGCTTGCCGTCGGTGAGGATGCGGCCCGGCTCGTCGGGCGACAGGGTCTGCGCGAGCTTGCGGTCGATGCTGGACTCGCTGGGGTCGTTCAGCCGCAGCTCGACCCGGGTGCCGAAGTTCGACTGGGTGGCGATGCGTACGTCGTTCCAGCGGAGCATGCCCGCGACGACATGGATGCCGTAGCCGCCACCGCGCTTGAGGATGTCGACGACGGCATCGTCCAGCTCGTCGAAGTCGTCGCGCAGTGCGCCGAAACCGTCGATGATCAGCACGATCTCGGCCGAGGCCAGCCGGGGCAGCCGGCCCGCCGCGTGCAGCGAACGCAGCTGCTCCACGGAGTCGATGCCGTGCTCGCGGAAGAGCTCCTCGCGGACCGCGAGCATCCCCCGCACCTCCTCGACGGTGCGCCCCGCGCGCTCCCGGTCCGCACGGCCGGCGACGCCGCCGACGTGCGGCAGCCCCGACACGGCCTGGAGACCGCCACCGACCAGGTCGAGGCCGTAGACGCCGACCTCCTGCGGAGTGTGGGTCAGCGCGATGGCGAGCGCGAGCGTGCGCAGCATCGTCGTCTTGCCCGCCTGCGGACCGCCGATGATCGCGGCGTGACCGCCCGCCACCGTGAGGTCCAGGTACCACTGGCCCTGCCACTGCTTGGTCGGGTCGTCGAGCAGGCCGAGCGGCACCTGGAGCGGACCGCGCCGCTTGGCCAGCTGCATCCCGCGCGGGCCCACGTCCAGCGGCCCCGCGACCTTGTCCAGGGCGACGGAGTCGGGCAGCGGCGGCAGCCAGATGCGGCGCACCGGACCGGCGGCCTCCCGCAGCTGGTCGACGATGACGCCCATCTCGGTCGGCCCGGTCTCCCGGCGCCGCACCTTCGGCTCCTCGCCCGAACTCACGGGCTCGGCCAGGGTGTTGAAGGCCTCGTACTCCAGGGCGAGCGGACCCGCGTCCTCCTCCTGCGTACGCTGCACCGGGCCCCGGTACGCGCCCGAGACGTAGCTCGCCTTGAAGCGCTCGTAGTGGCTGGTGTCGACCTTGAGGTAGCCGAACCCGGGCAGCGGCGGCAGATGGAAGGCGTCCGTGGTGTCCAGGACCGTGCGCGACTCGTCGGCGGAGAAGGTACGCAGACCGAGCCGGTAGGAGAGATAGGTGTCCAGGCCCTTGAGCTTGCCGCCCTCGATGCGCTGGCTGGACAGCAGCAGGTGCACACCGATGGAGCGGCCGATACGGCCGATGGACAGGAACAGGTCGATGAAGTCCGGCTTCGCGGTGAGGAGTTCACCGAACTCGTCGATCACGACGAACAGATGCGGCAGCGGATCCAGATCGGGCCGCCGGTCCGCGCGCAGCGCCGCGTAGTCACCGATGTCGGCGACATTGCCCGCGTCCTTGAGCACCTGCTGGCGGCGCTTGACCTCACCGGCGAGCGAGGCGTGCACCCGCTCGACGAGGCCCGCCTGGTTCTCCAGGTTGGTGATGACACCCGCCACGTGCGGCAGATCCGCGAACGGGGCGAAGGTCGCACCGCCCTTGTAGTCGACGAGGACCAGGGCGAGGTCTTCCGGCGGGTGCGTGGCCACCAGGGCGAGGACCAGGGTCCGCAGCAGCTCCGACTTGCCGGAACCGGTGGCCCCGACACACAGCCCGTGCGGACCCATGCCCAGCTCGGAGGACTCCTTCAGGTCCAGGAGCACCGACTGGTGGGAGTCGCTGATGCCGATCGGCACGCGCAGGAAGGCACGTTCGCCGCGCGGCGCCCACAGGCGCGAGAGGTCGAGCTGCGCCACGTCGTCGATGCCGAGCAGGTCGGCGAAGTCGACGGGCCCGGACAGCGGGGCGTCCACCAGCGATTCGGCGGACAGCCGCATCGGCGCCAGCATCCGGGCCAGGCCCTCGGCGAACGGGATGCCGACCTCGTCCACGGTGCCGTGGGCGCTGATCGGCTCCTGCTCGCGCAGGTCCTCGATGACCACCCCGTTGCCGTCGACGGTGATCCGGACACTGACGTGGCCCGGCTCCTGGACCCGGTGTTCGAGCAGGTGCAGCACGCTGACGCCCATCTCGCGCAGCCCGACCGCGTCGTCCGGGCGCGGCAGGTCGACGGCGTCCTCGCCGTGCCCGTCGGTGACGACGAGCAGCCGGGACGTCATGGACAGCGCGTCCTTGCCGGACAGACCGCGCCGCACCTCGGCCGCGTACGAGGCACGACGGCGCAGCTCCGGACCGATCTGGCGGGCGAGCTGGGGCGCGGACGGGGCGATCCGGCGCGCGGCGACCGGACCGTCGAACTGCTCGCTGTCGAGCAGGTGCGGCATCCACTTGGCCCACTCCCAGTCGGCCAGCCGGTCACCGGGCACGGCGAGCGCCATCGCGACGTCGTCGGGGGCGTGCGTGGCGGCGGTCTGGACGAGCAGGGCGCGCGCGACGCGCAGACAGTCCTCGCGGGGGCCGATGACACTGACGTTGCCGACCCGGTCGAGCGGGACGGTGAGCGGGAGTTCGGTACCGGTACGGAAGCGGTCCATCAGCGCGGACGCCTCGTTGAGCATGAAGGTGTCGGGTGGCGAGAGGACGGACGAGCCCTGCTGGGCGACCGTCAGATCGCGCACCGGCATCTCACCCGTGCCGACGCGTACCCGCAGGAAGTCGCCGTCGAGCCGGCGCCGCTCCCAGACCCGGGCCGGGTCGCGCACGATGTCGTACAGGGCGTGCGGCGGCGGATTGAGGACATCGGCCCGCTCGGCCCGCCGGCGCTCCTCGACGGAGAGCTCCTCGCGCAGGTCCTCCAGATAGGCGAGGTAGGCCTCGCGCTGGGTACGACGGGTGCGCTGGGCCTTGCCGCGCTGCGAGAAGACCAGCGCCACGGAGCCGATGACGGTGACGACGAGGATGATCGCACCGAGCCCGGCGAACTGACTGTTGCGTACGACCGTCATCATCACGACGGAGGACATCACACCGGCGACGGGCAACAGCGACATCGCGATGTTGCCCGACTTGCCCTCGGGCAGGTTCGGCGGGGCCTCGATGGTGCGCGCCTCGGAGGCGGCCGGCGGCCGGGTGGTCCTGGCCGGGCGGTGGATCAGTCGGGTACTCATCGTCGTCCGTCACTCGGGGTCGGGTCAGGTCGTGTCCGCAGGGTCCCGTCCGGCCTGCGGGCGTACGACGGGGCTCTGCGGACACGACCCGGGCATCGGGATCAGTGGGTGCTGCCGATCGGTGATCAGTGGTGCTGCTGGGAGAGCCGGAACACGTCCGCGGCGAGCCGGGTGGCGGCCTCCCGGGTCGCGTGCGCCAGGAGTTCGGTACGGATCTCGCCGCCGGCCGCCAGATGCCGGTCGTACGGCAGCACCTGGACACTCGCGCCGGTGGCCTTCAGCTTCTCCGCCGCCTCGTCGAGATCGAGTCCGGGGTGCGGCACCAGTTCGCTGAGCACGACGACCGTGCCGGCGATCACCTGCCGGGGCAGCGACTGCATCCAGGTCAGGACCGCGTACGTGCTGGTGATGCCCTCCAGCGTGGCGGGCGCGGCCAGCACCCGGGCCTGGGCGGCGGACAGCGCGACCCGGGCGACCTCGGCGGGCAGCGTCTCGCAGTCGACGACGGTGACGCCGAAGTAACGGCGCAGCGACACCATGACCCGCTCGTACGCCCTGCTGTCCAGCATCGCGCCGATCTGGCCCTGACTGCCGGGCAGCAGCCAGGCGTTGCCAGGGAGCTGGACGAGATAGCCGGTGATGTCCAGCAGCGACATCTGCGGCTCGATGATGCCCGCCAGGTCACCGGTGGTCCAGCGCAGCGACTCGGCGCCGAGCCGCAGCGGCAGCGAGCCGAGCGCCGGGTCGGCCTCGACGAAGAGGACCGGGTCCTGGCGGTAGTGCGCGTACGTGGAGCCGAGCAGCGCGGCGACGGTCGACTTGCCCGCGCCGCCCCGGATGGAGGTGACGGCGATCTGCCGGCCGGTCGTCACCGGCTGCTGGAGCATCTCGGCGGTGGCGGTGGTACGGGCGACCTCGCGCGCGGCCGAGGAGGACACGCTCACCCGCAGGGCCCGTGCGGCCCGTGCGGCGAACGGCTCGCCGCGCCGCGCCTTGCGCCCGACGGCGGCCAGCTGCCGGTCCACCACGGGCCGGGAGTCGGGGGTGTGGTGGGGCCGGGTGCCCGGGGTGTACGCGGGCTGCGGCTGTTGCGGCTGGGCCTGCTGCGGCTGCGCCTGCCCGACGGGGTGGGCGGCCACGGCCTGCTGCTCCTGGTAGCCGGGGTGCTGCTGGTGCGGTTGCTGTTGTTCCTCGTGTCCGGGGTACTGCTGGTGCGGCTGGTGCTGTTCCGGGTACCCGGCGTACTGCTGCTGTCCCTGGTAGCCGGGGTGCTGCTGGGCCGGCTGCTGTTCCTGGTAGCCCGAGTACTGCTGAGGCTGCTGCTGTTCCTGATAGCCGAGGTGCTGCTGGGGCTGCTGGGGGTCCTGATACCCGGGGTGCTGCTGGGGTGCCCCGTAGGCGTGGGCGTTCTGCGCGGGCAGGGCGGGACCCGGCGCGGCGGCACCGTACGGCTGACCGCCCTGACCGCCCTGACCCTGCGCGGGCGCACCGTACCCCTGACCGCCGGGGCCCTGCGCGCCCTCCTGGGCGGCGCCGCCCCTCATGGCGCGCAGCACATCGCCCTGCCAGTTGTCTTCGTTCGGCATGTCTGCCCTTCTTTTTCGCCCTGCTGCCCCGCCCGGAGCACCTGCGCGTCGACTCAGAACTTGTTGAGCAGCTGTCCGTACACGCCGAACACACCGACGGCGAGCGGGAAGAGCCCCACCACGCCGATGGATTCGACCAGATCGGCCATGCGCCGCAGCCGGACCTGCACATGCTCGGGCGGCTGCACCGCCAGGACGAGCAGCGGCAGCACCGCGGCCACGACCAGCAGGGCGAGCGGACCGGCGCCCCCGGCGTGCTGCATCCACAGCATGACCAGGCGCACGACCAGGACCGCGGCGGCGGCGAACAGCGCCACGACCTCGGCGACCAGCGGGAAGGCCCGCGCCCGGGAGAGCAGCACGAGGGCCACCAGCGAGGGGAGCGCCACGGTCCACACAGACGGCTTGTCGGCCAGCGTGAGCAGCCAGCCGCCGGCCGCCGCGGAGACCGCGGTGATCACCGTCGCCAGGGCGAGGCCGCGGTGGGTGGCCGCCAGCGCGTTGCCCACCTGGTGGCGGCTGACGGAGGCGCCGCCGGAGCGGCGGTCGTCGAGCGCGGTGAGCCCGGACGCCGCCAGGGCGAGCCGGGGGAGCAGTCCGAGCAGGACGACGGAGAAGACGGCCATCACCGCGCCGAGCCGGGCCAGATCGTCCTGGACGGCGGCGACGGCCTCCCACACCACGGTGATCGCGGTGGTGGCGACGGCGCCGATGAGCCCGCCGCGGCCGAGCGGCGAGAAGTAGCCGAGGAGCACCAGCGTCAGGACCAGCGCGGCGGCCACGGCGGCGAGCCGCGAGGTCCCCGCCCAGTCGTAGGCGTCCGCGGCGGTCCAGGCGGTGAGGATGCCGAGGCTGCCGGAGGCGAGCAGGAGCGCCGTCGCCAGACCCCGGTTGCCCTGCCCGATCTTCGCGATGAGCGCACCGGCCGCCAGCAGGACGAGCGTGGCGGCCGTGAGGGCGCCGGTCAGCGCGTCCAGGGCGAACTCACGCCGGGCGAGCAGCGCGGCGACCACCGCGAAGGCCACCGACGCCACACCCGCACTCGTCCGGCGCGCGGCGGGACGCCAGCGCCAGGCCTGCAGATCGAGATCGTCGGCCACCAGGTCGGTGACATCGTGCACGACCGGGGCAGGGGGCGCGGAGTGGGCCCGGACGAGCCGGAGCACCGCACCGTCCGCGATCCCGGCCGAGGACAGCGTGCTGTCGTGGGGGAGCGCGGACCCGTCCGACGTGATCAACTGCCGTGTCATCGGGCGCGAAGCCGCCCGGTCGTCCAGCAATTGCAGAATGTCCGGCAGCAGTTGCCCGATCGGGGTGTCGGACGGCAGGACGATATCGGCCCGGCGTCGCTCACCGACCAGAGTCACCCGGCTGAGCTGCGCTCGGGAAGTCGTTGCTGTGCTCACCACTTTACGGGAACCTATCATCGCGACGTTTTGAGGAGTCGGGCAGCTTGGCGTGCCCATGCTACTAGCGCCTTCTCAGTTCCCTTTGCGGGGAACTCTTTCTGAATTTGCCGGAGTTACTGACTTATTGGGGATTCTTCGCCGATTCCCCGGTTTTCTCCGGTTGCGCCGTTTTCGTCGGCTGCTGGTACTGCTGTTCCTGGCGCTGCTGCTTCTGCTGTTCGGCCTTCTGCTTCTCCAGCATGTTCTGGACGAACGACCACCCCACACATCCCGCGCACAGCACGGCGGCGATGGCGATGCCCGCGAACACCTTCCCGAGCCGCTCGTCCGCCGTGCGCCGTGCCCGCTGCGCGCCGAACAGCAGTGCGTCGCGCATCCTGCGCCGCCGTACCGCCACCGACTCCAGAAGCTGGCTGTCGTAATCCCGTGCCATTCGTCTTGTCGTCCGTTGCCTCAGTCGTACGTTGCGTCGGTCATGGTCGCTGCATCATCGGCCCGTCGGCGCGAGGAACGGCGGCCGGGGCCGGGTCACTCCCGCCCACTCCGGGGGAGCGGCATATTCCGCATCAGTCGGCGGGCACCGTACGGGAATCCCCTAATTCACTCCTGCAACATAAGGCATGGGCGAGCAGGCAGTACAGCCCAGGTTGCGGCACGAGCGAGCACGGCGAACGCGCATTCCGTATTCGTCAGGGATCGTCCCGCGAGCCGTTGGCCACGGCCTCGTACCAGGCGCACAACGACTCGGCCACGGCGTCGAGAAGACCGTCCCCCGCCGCCTGCGCGATCGTCCCGTCGGAGAAGCGTTCCCCACGCACCACGGCGGTGGCCGCACGCACCGCGTCGGCCGGACTCAGCCGTCCGTCGGCGGGCACGGCCGGCGGCGGGTTGTCCCGCCACAGGTACGCGGGCGTCACCGCGCCGACGGCGGGCAGCGCGCGCACCAGGCGTTGGAGCCGCTCGCCGTGGAGCGGGTAGCTCATCCGCCAGGTGCCGTCGGGCTGCTTCCCACCCTCGGACCACCGCACGGCGCGGTCCTCGTCCGTGAGCGCGGCGAGCGCGCTCCTCAGCTCACGCCACGCGTCGGCGTTCTCGCGGTCGAGCTGAGCCAGCAGACGCCGGTCGTCGGCCTCGGTGACGACGTGGGCCAGCTCCCTGAGCGCGGCCAGGGACGGGGCCGCGGCCAGGGAGTCCGGGACGACATGGCTGACGCACCTCGGGTCCGAGCCGCGGGCCAGCTCGGCGAGCGCGGCTGTGGGTGCGAGCCCGCGCGCCTTGGCGGTGCCGAGCTTCGCGGACCATTCGAGCCCTTCGTCGAACCCGGCCCGGTCACCGGCGGGCCGCAGGCACCAACCCGCGGCGTCATCCTCGTCGTTGGCCCACAGATAGCCCATCGCCTCGCCGCGCGCGTTGGCGACGGCGAGGTGATGGACCGGCTTGTCGGTCTCGGCGCGGTATCGCGGTGCGTCGGGTTCGTACGTCATGGTCAGCTCTTGTCGTGGGTGGGCCGGGCCTCAGCCCGCGTCGGCCAGGCTCCTGACCACCTCGACGTTCGGTGCCTCGGTCAAGGATCCGGGCACGACATAGCTGCTCTTCGTGGGGTCCGACTCCTGAATCATCTCCGCCAGAGCGGACGTCGGCGCAAGCCCACGGGCCTTTGCGTCGTGGAGCTTCCTGGCCCACCTGGCGCCCTTGTTGAATGCCTCGTCACCGCCTGCCTTGCGCACCAACCACCCGGCGGCGTCGTCTTCGTCGTTCGCCCACACGTAGCCGATCACCTCGCCGTCCTTGCCCGCCACTGTCAGGTATTGGACGGGCTTGTGGGACAGACGGCTGTAGCGCGGTGGCCCTCCGGGCGCCTCGTTGAACAACAGATCCTCGTTCAACCGCGGATTGGGCCGCTGTTCGTTGCTCATCCGTGCACCGCTCCCTTATTCGAAGGCAGGACTTCCCCATAGACCTGGACCTGACCATTGTCCATAAAGACACGGGTCACCTTGAATTCGGAACCGCGGGCCAGGAGCAGTTCCCGCTCCTCCACATCGAACTTCGAGACCTTCTCCAGCCACAGGGCGGGCGTCCCCTTCGGCACGCGGAGGTGCAGGATCGCCTCCTTGCCGGCGAAGCCGGACACCGGGTGGTTACCGAGGGAGGTCGAGGTGTACCCCTTGTCCGGGTACGTCTGGCCCAGCATGTCGAATGGGGAGTCCAGCTTGAGGTGACCCAGACCAGTACCCCGGACGACCATGATGTCGTCGGGCACGGCACGGGTGGACAGAACTCGGTCCATCTCGGCGATGTCGTGCGTCACCGCGGCGCTGGGACCGTAGCCCTCGGTACCCCTCAGGTAGCCGTTCATGTCGTGGTAGGAGGGGAACGTCTCACCCGTGTAGTCCCGAAGGGCTTGCTTCGCGGACGGGTCCAAGTTGTCCACATAGTCGTTCCAGTGGTTCCGACCGTATGCGATCGCGGCCTTGTTGTCGGCGAACGGAACGGTACCGTCCGTCAGTTCGGCTGCCGCGACCGCGTGCTTCTCGGCAGTCGGGAGATCATCGAAGTCGTCCGCGGAAACGTGCGGGGTGTACTTGAAGCCATCACCCGCACCCCCGCCACCCGGCCCGTCCGCACCGTGATGCCCGGCCGTCGTCGCGTCGTCGGCGCCGTGCAGCGCGTCTCCGGCGGCGCCGTGCGGGTCGACATGCCCGCCGTGGTCACCGACGTGCGCCGCGTCGTCGCCGTGCGCGGCCACGTCGTCCGCGTGCCCGCCGCTGTGCGACTCGTTGTGCCCGCCGCCGTGTGAACCGTCGTGCCCGTGCGCGCCCGGTCCGTCGTGGCCCGGGGTGTGCGGGGCGTCCGTCGTGTGCGGGTTGCTGCCGGGTACGCCGTGGTCCGGTCCGTGCGCGCCCGTGGGCAGGTCGTGCCCCGGAGCCGTGTGGCCAGGAATGTCGTGCCCCGCGCCCGTCGGGAAGTGGTCGGTGGGGACGTGACCGCCGACGCCGCCCGGGACATGGCCGGGTACGTGGCTCGCCGGGTCGAAGTGTGCTGGGGCGGGGCCGAAGGATCCGTTCGGTACGTGGTTGGGTGTTCCGCCGGGTACGTGGCTCGCCGGGTCGAAGTGTGCTGGGGCGGGGCCGAAGGATCCGTTCGGTACGTGGTTGGGTGTTCCGCCGGGTACGTGGCTCGCCGGGTCGAAGTGTGCTGGGGCGGGGCCGAACGATCCGTTCGGTACGTGGCCGGGTGCTCCGCCCGGTACGTGGTCGAAGCCGCCTCCCGCGTGAACTCCCGACGGCACCGGCTGCTGAATCTGCCAGGACGACGGCAGGCCCGAGGTGTGGGGGACCGTGTCGTGCGGGATCGGAGTCGTTTCGACCACGCCGTTCGGGGCGATCAGATTCCCGTTGGGCTCCAGGAGGCGACCGTCGGGCAACTGCACCGAACCGTCGGGGAGTTTGGGGATCTCGATGTTGCTGATGCCCTTGAGGCCCTTGGTGATGTCGCCGATCTTGGACAGGCCCGCACCGGCGCCCTTGGCGATGTAGGTCATCGGGTCGATGACCTTGCCGGCCTTGCCCGCGACGGACAGCACCTTCGCGACCGCGCCGGCCTTCCCGGCTCCTGCGGCGGCGCCGCCGGCGCCTCCGGTGAACACGGTCGTCAGGACGTTGAACGTGACGGCCCCGGCCGCCCGGCCGGGGTTCTTGCCCCACTCGTCCCACGCGACCAGGGCCTTGCCGGTCTCCTTCATCGCGGTGCGCGAGTCACGCAGCCAGGAGGGGAGTTTGTCGTCGGGCAGGGTCCAGAAGAGGGTCGAGGCGCCGGGGATCGCGCTGATCGCGAGGCCGGTCGCGAGCTGGGCCAGGCCCTTCCAGGCCTGCCCCATCGCGTCCCAGCCACCGAACCCGACGAGGGTGCCCAGGCCCTTGATGGTGCCCCAGATCCCGTCGACGATCAGCCCGTCCCACACGAACGACTTGACCCAGTGACCGACCTCGTACCAGTGGTGCTTCTCCTCGACCGGGTCGCCCCAGGGAAGTTTCGCGTTCTTCAGGTCGTCCGCGTCGAACCCGTACTGGTCCTTGCGCTCGGACCCGTCCCCGGCGACCATCTGCGTCCCGCCGAACAACGCGGTGATCTTGTTGTGACAGGTCCGCTCCGCCGCCCAGAACGCGGCGACCGTCGCGGTGATGTCGTCGCGGAGCTGATTGTGCTCCTCGACCTTGTCCCCGTCGTACTCCCAGTCGTCGTCGTCCTTGTTGTCGTTCACGAACGTCGTCGCGTCCGCCTTGAGCTGCGTGAGCTTCGTGACCAGCGGACGGATCTCCGTCGCATAGTCCGACAACGACGAAGCGACCTTCTCCAGATCGTCCGCGAACCCGTCCGCCCGGTCCTGCACCGGCTTCGTCGACGCGAACAACTGCTCCGCCTCAGGAGCCTTGTAATACGCCGACAACGCCTGGAAATGCGTATGGACGGACGATCCGGTGTCCCGGACATGACCCGCATCCGCCGTCAGGCTCGCGTGGTCCTTCTCCAGCTGACCCAGATCACCCGTGTACTGCGGAATCGCCTCAGGCTTGATCACCGCGACTGCACCCCCGGCTTCTTCGGATCCAGATCCACCGCACCCAACGCCTTGCGCTGCGCCTCGGCGGCCATGTCCAGGTCACCGTTGAGGTACGCGGTCGTGGCGTCCACCGCACCGGTCAGCGACTTCCCCGCCCGTGCCGCGATGAACTTCAGATCCGGGGTGGTGTGCTCCGCGAACTGCGACAACGCCAACGCGACCAGACCACCCACGGCCTGCTCCCCGTCCTTGCCGCCACCGCCGCCGTCGCCGCCCTCGGCGGTGATCGTGCCCGCACTCGACGCCGCCGACGACAGATGATCCCCGTACGACGTCGCATGCGTCTGAATCCTCGACGCGATCTCACCCGTCGTCTTCAGCACACCCTGAATACCCTGCGGCTTCAGATCCCAGCCGGTCATGCCCTACCTCATGCTCCCCGTTACCGCGCCGACCCCGAACCCACCCCCAGGCAGGTTTCCCGGACGAGTCAGCCGATGTTGTCGACCGCGGCCTTCGCGCGCGTGATCGTGTGCTGCGCCGTGCCGTCGTTCTTCTCCAGCGTCGTCTTCAGCAGCTGGATGATGTTCTTGACCTCCTGCGAGGAACGGTTCCACCGCAGTTCCTTGCCGTGGTACTCGTCCGCCACACCATCGGCCGCGAAGTCCGCCATCGCCGCCTTCACTTGGCCGTCCCGCGCGGCGATCACTTCCTCCAGGCGCCCGATCACCACCTGGATGTTGCCCTGCGCGTCCGCGGACGCGCCGATGTCGTACGAACGACGGTCACCGTCACCAGCCATCAGAAACCCAACTCCCCGTTGTCACCGGCCGCCGAAGCGCGCCGCGTCGAAGTTCGCCGCCGACATCTGCTGCCGCGCGTTGTCACCCTGCTCCTGATCACCCGAACCGAACGCCTGCTCCATCCCCGACTGACCACCGAGAAGAGCCGAAAGCGAACCGTTCAACGCCGCCGTGATCTCGTCCGAACGACCCTTGAACGAATCGAACGCCGCACGGCCCGCACCGTTGAACTTCCCCTCCAACGGCGCCGCCGCCTGCAACAGCTGACGAATCAACGTACCCAGGTCATCACTCGACCCACGCGACTTCGACGACAGATTCGTCAGAACCTGCGCCCCCATGTCGAACTTCATTCAGTCCCCCTGCCGAGCCTGTGCAAACAAATGTGCTGACCATCCCTATCAACTCCGGGGTGCTGAAGCAATCGAGGACCTCGGGGCTGTGGACAGGCTGTGACAGGGCTACCGAAGCACGGCGCAGGCTATGACGTGTGAAAACGAAATACATGACCGGGCCGCAGGGGAAGGGGAGCCCTCCCGGCTCGACGGGGCTCCCGAGGATCTTCGGTCGATCTTCACTCCCTGTACACGATTTGAGCGGCGATCATTCGATCGCCCTATCCGTAGCCTGGTGATCGCCTGCGGACCCGGCGGGTCATCAGGATCCGGCGAGCCTCTTCGTCGTCGATTCGATGAACGCGGCGGCTTCGATCTCGGTGATCTCGACATGGTCGATCTCGTTGTGGCCGAGCGCATACAACCGGAGGTATTCGGTGGGTTCCCAGCGGAGATTCCGGGTGAACGCCTCGTCGTACGTTTCCGCTTCCCGGCCGATGGTGCGGCGCCGGAGGATCCCGCGCGGGCTGTTCCGGGGAAAGCCCTCACTGATCTTCGCGCAGTAGGTGACCCGGCTGCCAGGGTCGACGTACTCGCCGACGTCGAAGAACGGCCGGCCCTCCTCGGCGCCGCAGGCGCGCGCCCACAGAGCCGCACGGCGCATGTGCTCACGCATCAGCAGCGCGCGTGAACGACCGTGGGCGAAGGCCGAGTCCAAGATCGTCCCAGGCGATGGCCCGCAGCCGCTCAGGGGCGGCCCGCGACGGTTCGCTGTTCTTTCGTAGCCCGTCCCCGGCCGGCATCGGCCGACCGCTCCTCGACCTCGCCATCGGCCGCAACGCGTCAGGTGCGGGAGGAGCCCCGGATGGCCGACTGGATGAGCTCGGCCGCTTCGATGTCGCCGATCTGCGTGTAGACAATATCGGTCTTCTTCTCGTCGGAGAGCTGGAGCAGGTCCGTCGGCTCCCAGCGCAGGTCCTGCGTGAAGACCTCGTCGCGCTGCTCCGCAGCCTTGAGCAGACGCCGTCGCAGGACGGGCCCCGAACGGTCGGCTGTCGCGTGGTAGGAGATCCGTCCCTTGGCGTCCAGGGCGTCCAGCGTGCGCCCGTCGAAGGTGAGGAAGGGCAGGTCCGCGAGGTGGTTCCGAAGGCTGCGGGGCTTGATGGACACACCGGTCAGGTCGAGGAATCCGGCCCCGTCCTGAAGGAACTCGCCGCCCCGCTCGTAGAAGAGGATCAGGGGCTCGTAGAGGTCGGGCAGGTCGGGCGTCGCGATGTTGCCCTGTGCGCGGAGCTCCGTAAATCGTACGGCCGCCCCGCAGGTCTTCCGGGCGCCGTATGCGACCTTCTTGAGGCACTCGTCGAGCTTCGTGGCAAGTGCCGGTGGGAGCCGGAACTCCTTGTCGATGTATTGAGTGACATCGAAGAAGGGCCAGTCGCCCTCGGCGTCGTATGCCTGGGCCCACAGAGCGGAACGTCGAAGGTACTCGTGCATCAGCAGACGGCGGGACTGCGCGTGGTCGAAGGCGTGATCCCAATCGCCGGACCAGTCGGCTGTACGCAGCCTTTCCAGCAGAGCGAGTGTCGATCCATCGGTCATTTCAGGTCCAGTCCGTTCGAACGGAGCTCCTGGAAGGCAGCCTCCATCGCCTCGTTGATGTTTGAGAGGTCGGGCGCCAGTTCAATCTTCGGCGCATCGAGCCCGAGCCCTTCCCATTGCGCGAACCCGCCCCTGCGCTCGCTGAACTGCCCGAAGGAATAGCCTCTGCCCCGCTCGAACATGAGCAGGATCGGCTCGTAGGGATCGGGCAGCTCGGGCAGCTTGACCTTGCCCTCGGCCCGCAGCGCGGCCCAGCGGACCGCGCCGCGGCACACCCGCTCGATGGCCGGCTCCAGGTCGTCCCAGGCGATGGCCCACAGCCGCCCGAGGACGGCCCGCGACGATTCGCCGCTCACTCGAAAACCCGCCCCTGGGCCGATGAGACCGATCGGCCCGGCAAAAAACCTGCCAGGCCGGTCCGGGCCGGTCAGAGATTCGCGTCGACGTACTTGGCGACCTCCACCATTTGGGCTTCGTTCTCGGGGGGCACCAGATAGTCGTGTTCCCTGATCCGCGCGAGGAATTCCTCGGGGAGTTCTACGTGGTGTGTCCAGACGTAGAACCAGAGGTCTCCCCTCCAGAGCCACTCTCCGTCGGAGAAGATCGAGTCGCCACCGAGTACGGTCCTGCCGGAACCGAGCACGTCTTCGGAGGAGCCCATGACGCTGAAGACCTCGTGGCCTCCGAGCAGATACTCGGTGATCCGTTTGGCATCTTCGTAAGGGTTCGGCGCAAGGAAGTCCCGCACACTTCCTCTCGGAGTTCCGAACGAGGGTGCCCAGAGTTCCTGGAAGAAATCGGCGATCTGCATGGGTGATCCTCTGCTAGCGGGCCATGGGAAGGAATGTTCGCCAGTATCCTCCACCAAAGATCTTCGGAATCTGGTTGGGACCGAGCTTGGTGTTCACGCCGACCTTGTTCGTCGGGGCCATCACAGGGACTCCGAGTTCATTGGCGACGGCCTGTGCGGCGGGGATGTCCAGCACGCCTTCTCCTGCCGTTCCCGTATGGCACGACACCAGCCGCACCGGGCCTCCGTCGTAGCTCGGGTTGGCCCGTATGGCATCCGCGATGTGTGTGGGGTGAGTGTCACCGGCAGAGAAGGACGATCCGGCCTCGTTCACCCGCCCGGGTTCGAAGAAGCCCTGGTTGTTTCCGTGCACAACCACGTCGTGGTACCCCGGGAGCGGCTCGACCAGGTCGAAGTTGACCCTCGTGCTCCTGTCGTAGCCCACGGCTGTTCGCCCGTCTCCGAAGTAGACGGGGTCGCCGGTGTCCAGAATCAGATCGCCGGGTTCCTTGGGCTGTGCCGGAATTCTGGATTCCGGTGAAACCCGGGCCTCGTAGTCGCGGCGGGTGCCCATATCGGCGTCGTGGTCCGGGGAGTGGGGCCCGTCGCCGGCATCAGGTGTGGGGTGGTGATCGGCCGCAGGTCCGTCGGGCGAAGGCTGGTGACCGTCCGAATCGTGGGCATGCGGTTCGTCCGGCCCGTTGTCCGGGGTGTGCTCGGGCTCCGAGGAGCCACCCTCGTGCGGGTGTGCAGGCCCATCCGGCGTTTCCCCAGGGTGGGACGGGGTGTCCCCGCCGTGTCCCGTTCCGCTGCCGGACGGGTGGTCGGCAGGGTGGGTGGTCCCTCCGAAAGCGTCGTCACCCATGTGACCGACATCGGTTGCCGTGTGGGTGCCCGCACCGACCAGCGCCGGTTCTCTGACCGTGTTTTCCACGTCAGGGAGGTGAGGGGAGGTCTCGGCGGGCGCGTCCTTGGCGTGCTGGACGGTGTCGCCGTGTTCGTTGAGGAGGTTGCCGTCGTGGTCGAAGTACTGGACGGGGACGTCGGTGTGGGTGGGGAGTTTGGTGGTGTTCTCGGGCAGGAGGGGGGCGTCGTCGGGGAACTTGATGTTGCCGTCGGGGAGTTTGACGCCGCCCTCGGGGATCGGGGCGCCGTCGGGGAGGTGGACGGTGCCGTCGGGGAGCTTGAGGGAGCCCTCGGGCAGGGTGATCGCGTCGTCGGGGAGTTTGGGGATCTCGATGTTGCTGATGCCCTTGAGGCCCTTGGTGATGTCGCCGATCTTGGACAGGCCCGCACCGGCGCCCTTGGCGATGTAGGTCATCGGGTCGATGACCTTGCCGGCCTTGCCCGCGACGGACAGCACCTTCGCGACGGCTCCGGCTTTGCCTGCTCCTGCGGCGGCGCCGCCGGCGCCTCCGGTGAACACGGTCGTCAGGACGTTGAACGTGACCGCTCCGGCCGCCCGGCCGGGGTTCTTGCCCCACTCGTCCCACGCGACCAGGGCCTTGCCGGTCTCCTTCATCGCGGTGCGCGAGTCACGCAGCCAGGAGGGGAGTTTGTCGTCGGGCAGAGTCCAGAAGAGGGTCGAGGCGCCGGGGATCGCGCTGATCGCGAGGCCGGTCGCGAGCTGGGCCAGGCCCTTCCAGGCCTGCCCCATCGCGTCCCAGCCACCGAACCCGACGAGGGTGCCCAGGCCCTTGATGGTGCCCCAGATCCCGTCGACGATCAGCCCGTCCCACACGAACGACTTGACCCAGTGACCGACCTCGTACCAGTGGTGCTTCTCCTCGACCGGATCGCCCCAGGGAAGCTTCGCGTTCTTCAGGTCGTCCGCGTCGAACCCGTACTGGTCCTTGCGCTCGGACCCGTCCCCGGCGACCATCTGCGTCCCGCCGAACAACGCGGTGATCTTGTTGTGACAGGTCCGCTCCGCCGCCCAGAACGCGGCGACCGTCGCGGTGATGTCGTCGCGGAGCTGATTGTGCTCCTCGACCTTGTCCCCGTCGTACTCCCAGTCGTCGTCGTCCTTGTTGTCGTTCACGAACGTCGTCGCGTCCGCCTTGAGCTGCGTGAGCTTCGTGACCAGCGGACGGATCTCCGTCGCATAGTCCGACAACGACGAAGCGACCTTCTCCAGATCGTCCGCGAACCCGTCCGCCCGGTCCTGCACCGGCTTCGTCGACGCGAACAACCGCTCCGCCTCAGGAGCCTTGTAATACGCCGACAACGCCTGGAAATGCGTATGGACGGACGAACCGGTGTCCCGGATATGACCCGCATCCGTCGTCAGGCTCGCGTGGTCCTTCTCCAGCTGACCCAGATCACCCGTGTACTGCGGAATCGCCTCAGGCTTGATCACCGCGACTGCACCCCCGGCTTCTTCGGATCCAGATCCACCGCACCCAACGCCTTGCGCTGCGCCTCGGCGGCCATGTCCAGGTCACCGTTGAGGTACGCGGTCGTGGCGTCCACCGCACCGGTCAGCGACTTCCCCGCCCGTGCCGCGATGAACTTCAGATCCGGGGTGGTGTGCTCCGCGAACTGCGACAACGCCAACGCGACCAGACCACCCACGGCCTGCTCCCCGTCCTTGCCGCCACCGCCGCCGTCGCCGCCCTCGGCGGTGATCGTGCCCGCACTCGACGCCGCCGACGACAGATGATCCCCGTACGACGTCGCATGCGTCTGAATCTTCGACGCGATCTCACCCGTCGTCTTCAGCACACCCTGAATACCCTGCGGTTTCAGATCCCACCCAGTCACCGGCACACCCCCGTGAACCAATCAATCAATGACAGCCGATCAGGAACAGCTCAGCCGATGTTGTCGACCGCGGCCTTCGCGCGCGTGATCGTGTGCTGCGCCGTGCCGTCGTTCTTCTCCAGCGTCGTCTTCAGCAGCTGGATGATGTTCTTGACCTCCTGCGAGGAACGGTTCCACCGCAGTTCCTTGCCGTGGTACTCGTCCGCCACACCATCGGCCGCGAAGTCCGCCATCGCCGCCTTCACCTGGCCGTCCCGCGCGGCGATCACTTCCTCCAGGCGCCCGATCACCACCTGGATGTTGCCCTGCGCGTCCGCGGACGCACCGATGTCGTACGAACGACGGTCACCGTCACCAGCCATCAGAAACCCAACTCCCCGTTGTCACCGGCCGCCGAAGCGCGCCGCGTCGAAGTTCGCCGCCGACATCTGCTGCCGCGCGTTGTCACCCTGCTCCTGATCACCCGAACCGAACGCCTGCTCCATCCCCGACTGACCACCGAGAAGAGCCGAAAGCGAACCGTTCAACGCCGCCGTGATCTCGTCCGAACGACCCTTGAACGAATCGAACGCCGCACGGCCCGCACCGTTGAACTTCCCCTCCAACGGCGCCGCCGCC
Organism: Streptomyces sp. NBC_00984; assembly: GCF_045162475.1. NCBI lineage: Bacteria > Bacillati > Actinomycetota > Actinomycetes > Kitasatosporales > Streptomycetaceae > Streptomyces > Streptomyces sp. NBC_00984. Next base: position 2,810,689 of record NZ_CP108734.1, on the reverse strand, counting down.
TGCAACAGCTGACGAATCAACGTACCCAGGTCATCACTCGACCCACGCGACTTCGACGACAGATTCGTCAGAACCTGCGCCCCCATGTCGAACTTCATCCAGTCCCCCTGCCGAGCTGAGCGAACAAATGTCTCGCTATGCCTATCAACTTGCCGGGGCCGGAGGCAATTGGGGCCCATGGTGCTGTTGAGAGGCTGTGACAGAGTCACCGGTGGGTCCGGCGCAGGCAAGGGAGCCGAACACGGAGCGCCTGACCCGGTCATGGTGGGCCGGGAGCCGTTCCGGAGTGGCCGGGCTCCCGCAGATCTTCAGGCGGTCCTGCACGGTGCGCGCACGATCACCGGCCGCGGCTGTCCGATCGCCGCAGGACGGATCTGGTGCCGCCGGGGCGCTGATTGCTCACGCTCTGAGACAGAATGCCGTTTGGCACAAGCCGTGTCGCCGCCGGCCACTATCCACATCCGCGCCTGCTGCACAGCTGTTTCACGTCCGCACCGTGTGTGCGGACCGCGCGACGACTCATGGAGTGCAGATTGACTACGACGTTCCGCTCTCGGATCACCGCCCGGATCGGGCGCAGCTACCTGTCCAGGATCCAGAAGTACGGGATCGGGTCCTCGACGGTCAGGCTGCTCCCCGACGACCTGCTGATGATGCTGCGCAGGGACGGCCTCGACCCGGTGGACAAACTGGCCAGGACCCGGGCGAAGCGGCCGGTGCACAAGGTCTCGCTGCCGTTCGGCATGGACGCCTGGGTGGTCAGCGGCTACGAGGAGTCGAAGGCCGTCCTCGGCTCGGCCGACGGATTCAGCACCGACTTCGCGCATCTCGCGACGAACGCCGGGGTGGCCGCCGAGCAGAGTCCCGGCGGGCTCGGGTTCAACGATCCTCCCGTGCACACGCGACTGCGCCGCATCCTGACCCCGGAGTTCACGATGCGCCGGCTGCGGCGTCTGACCCCCAGGATCGATGCCATCGTCGCGGAACGCCTCGACGCGATGGAAGCCGCCCGGGGCCCGGTCGACCTGGTGCAGGAGTTCGCGCTGCCGATCCCCTCCCTCACGATCTGCGAGTTGCTCGGCGTGCCGTACGAGGACCGCGACGACTTCCAGCAGCTCGCCATGGACCGCTTCGACCTCTTCGCCGGAACGACCGCGCCCTTCGGCGCGATGTCGGAGTCGCTGGAGTACTTCAGGGGCGTCGTCGAGGCGCAGCGCCGGAAGCCGGGCGACGGTCTGCTCGGCATGATCGTGCGGGAGCACGGCGACGACGTCGACGACGAGGAACTCGCGGGCCTCGCCGACGGGGTGCTCACCGGCGGCTTCGAGACGACCGCCAGCACGATCGCCCTCGGCTCCCTCGTGCTGCTGCAGAACGGGGACGTCTTGCAGCGAATACGCAACGACGACGCCATGACCGCCCCCTTCGTCGAGGAAGTGCTGCGCTACCTCTCCGCGGTGCAGATTGCCTTCCCCCGGTTCGCCCGCGAGGACATCGAGATCGGCGGAGTGGTCATTCCCCGGGGCGACATGGTGCTCTGCTCGCTGAGCGCCGCCAACCGCGATGCCGCGTACGTCACGGACGACGGGCGCTTCGACCCGCACCGCACTCCCTCGGCCGGCCATCTCGCCTTCGGCCACGGCATCCACCGCTGCATCGGCGCCGAACTGGCCCGGATGGAACTGCGCACGGCCTACCCGGCCCTGGCCCGGCGGTTCCCCGGGATGCGGCTCGCCGTCCCGCCCCAGGACCTGGCGTTCCGCAAGCTGTCCATCGTGTACGGCATCGAATCGCTGCCGGTACACCTGCGCTGATGCGGGCCCGGGGCCTCTCCGGCGGGTGAGCCGCGCACCGGAGGGGCGCTCCCGCCCGTGGCGCCGACCCGGTGCCGACCCGGTGACGACCCACCGCCGACCCGACGGGCCTCCCGCCGAGGCCTAGCGTGAACGGACGGCCCGGCGCACCTTGTGATGCCATGACCGGCGCACGATCATGGGCCCATGCCAACTCGCGCCGGACAGTTCGACGTTGCGTCGGTTCTGCGGGAGGTGAAGATGGTCCGCCTGGAGGGGCTGGTGCGGCTCCGCGGGCTCGACCTGCCCCTGCTGCGCAGGGCCGCCGCGTCAGTGCCGGGAGCCGTGACCGACGCCTGGCCCGTCGATGTCGAGAACCTGTTGCGCGCGTGCGTCTCCCGACTCGGCGGCGGAGACCTCCAGGAGGCGGCCGAGCGCACGCTCGGGCTGGCCCCCGGCATGCGCGACCGGGCGGCTGCCGACCGGCGCCGGCTCGCCGCCGAGGTGTACAGCCTCAGCGTGGAGCGCTTCCGCAAGAGCCAGGAGGAGATGATCCTCGGCCAGATCGCCGAGTGGGTGTGCTGGATCGCCGGCAACGGGAACCGGCACGCCGCGTCGGCCGACACCGTCATGCTCGCGCCGCACCTCCAGCACCGCGCCCTGCACGGCGTGCGGGGGCGTTCGGTGAGGTGCGGGAGGCCGGGGCGGTCTCCCAGCACTCGATGATGCTCACCGCGAGCCCGCCCCGCGCGGTCTCCTTCCCCCCGTACCCCGACGCATGCAGTCCGCTGGGCGAGCCATCGGCAGGCGCACTACCGATGTCCGACCTCCACACCGGGATCGGACCCGGCGCTGCTCAGTCGCCCCCTCACCCCGTCGAGCAGCCGGGCCCGCTGCTCGGGATCGCGTGCAAGCTCCGCTCCGGCCAGCGCCATTGCCGCAGCCCCGGCGAGCACCGCCGAGTCGGCGGAGGGCGACGCTCCGTGCTCCGCGAACTCGGCTGTGTGGTGGGCGGCGTCGCCGACCTCGTAGCCGATGGTCGGGTGGATCGCCGGCAGCACTTGCGAAACGTTGCCCATGTCGGTCGACGCGATGTGCTCACCCGCGCGCGAGACCGGGATCCGCCCCAGGGCCCTGAGCGCCCGGACATACGCGCCGGTCATGAACTCGTCCTGCCGCAGGTCGGCGAACTCCTCCCCGCACGGCGTGATTTCCAGCTTTGTCCCGGTGGCGAGCGCGCCGGCCTCCAGACAGGCCCGGACCCGGTCCTGCGCCCGGCGCAGCAGGGGCACCGAGCCGGCCCGGATCTCCACCGCCGCCTGCGTATGCGCGGGGATGACGTTGGGCGCCTGCCCACCCTCGGTGACGATGAAGGAGACGACCAGCCCCGGCTCGAGCTGCTGCCGCAACAGCCCGACTGCGTGGTAGGCCACCGAGATCGCGTCGAGTGCGTTCGCGCCCTCCCACGGCGCGGTCGCGGCGTGGGAGGGCCGGCCGGTGTAGTCCGCGGTCCACTGGGTCATCGCCAGTGAGGAGCCGCCGACCTCGTCCCGCCCGCCGGCGTGAACCATCATCGCGGCGGCGACATCGTCGAAAACCCCGGCCCGCAGGAGAATCGCCTTGCCGCCTCCGGCTTCCTCCGCGGGCGTGCCGATGAGCTTGACGCGGATGCCCAGCTCGTCGGCGACTGCGGCCAGGGCCAGCGCGCCGCCGGTCGCGGCGGCGCCGTTGACGTTGTGCCCGCACGAGTGTCCGATCCCGGGCAGGGCGTCGTACTCGGCGCAGAAGCCGATCGTCAGGTCGCCGGTGCCGCGCGTGGCGGTGAACGCCGTGTCCAGACCGCCGACGCCGCGCTCGACGGCGAACCCGGCGGCCGCGACGAGGTCGGCGATCTTGGCGCAGGACCGATGCTCCGCGAATGCCGGTTCCGGTTCCCGGTGCAGGCTGTGACTGAGCTCTACGAGCCCTTCGGACCAGCGGTCGACTGCATTCGTGATCGCGGCTGCGATCTCGGCCGGCACGCCGGCGTGTTCGGTGTTCACCGGGACTCCTCTCGCTTGCGGTAACACAGGCCCAAGCCCGCGCCGACGACCGCGACACCGGCGCATACGGACCACAGCCAGGTGTACGCGTGCAGGGTCACGCCCGCCGAGGTCTGGTGGGCCGACATGATCGCGCCCACGACGGACGCTCCGATTGCCGCGCCGAACGACAGCGCGAGCTCGTTGATGCCCGCCGCCATGGCGGTGTCCTTCTCCGGGATGCATTCGACGCACAGCGCGCGGGTTGACGCCTGGTAGCCGCCGAAGCCGAGGCCGAGCAGCGCGATCGCGGCGAGATACTGCGGCGCCGTGTGGTGCCACGCCAACAGGCTCAGGAACGACGCCGCGATGACGATGCCGGAGAGCGCGAGCGTGCGGCGCTCGCCGAGCTTGCGCAGCAGCGTCGAGGTGGAGAGGGAACTACCGAGGGCGAAGACGTTGAGCGCGAGCGCGACCAGTGCGATCGCCTGCGGCCCGTAGGCCAGCCCGAACCCGGCCTCGTCGGGCGAGGAGCCCAGGAAGACGGCGTTCGCGCCGAAGAATCCGATGGTGGAGAACGCCAGGCAGAACGTGACCCCCGAGACGATGGCTACGGGTGGGTCGACCAGCATCCGCAGGTTGACGAGCGGGGTCGCCGCCCGCGCCTCGACGGCGATCCAGGCGGCCAGGGCGAGCAGCCCCCCGGCCAGCGAGCCGACCGTGCGGGCCGAGGTCCAGCCCCAGCTGCCGCCGAGCGAGAGCGCGGCCACCACGCCGACGAGGCCGAGCGCCAGCAGCGCGAACGCTCGCAGCGGCAGGCGCTCGCCGGTGGGCGGCGCCCCGTCCGGGAGCAACAGGCCCGCGATGACGGCCAGGACCGCGAACGGCACCGCAACCCACAGACCCAGGTCCGCGGAGTGCTCGCTGAGTGTGCCCGAGATGACGCCGCCGACGCCCACCGCGGCGGTCAGCGCGCCGACGAGGAGGCCGACCCCGGAGCGGCGGTGCTCCGGCGCCCGGTGCCTCAGGATGCCGATGAGCAGGGGCATGAAGCCGACGACGGCGGCCTGGAGCACGACGCCGACGGAGATCGTGAGCTGGCTCGGCCAGGCCGCCATCAGCAGAGATCCGACGGTGACGAGCGCGATGGACACCCGCAGGAAGAGGCGGTAGCCGTACGTGTCGCCGAGCTTGGCGAGCAGGGGCGTCCACACGGCGAAGGCGAGCTGGGACAGCAGGTAGATCCGGGTCTGTCCCGCGTCGGTGATGTGCAGGGCGCTGCCGAGCGAGGGCAGGAGCGGCGTGAGGTAGCCCTGGGTCACGCCGCTCAGCAGCTCGACGAGGGCCATCGAGCCCAGGAGCACCTTGGCGGGAGTGTGCCGCTGCGCGACCGCTTGCTCCCGCTGTGGTGGCTTTGTCCGCATCATTGACCTCGACTTCGATGGCGTTGGGAACCTGGGTACGTGGGCGGCCCGCCCGCTCCACACTGTGGGTGACACGCGTCACTCAATTCGTCAACTGGCCCATATTTGACACAACGGAGCGCCAGACTGCCCGATATGAACACTCGCCCCGGGTCGGAACTCGACATCTCGCTCATCGATGCGCTCCAGCTGAACCCTCGCGCCGACTGGGCCGAGCTGGCCGGGGCGCTGTGCCACTCGCCGAAGACGTTGGCCAGAAAGTGGAGTGCGTTGTCCGAGCGCGGCCTGGCCTGGATTGCGATCGGTCCGGGCCCGGCGTTCGTCCGCTACGGGTGTGCGGCGTTCCTGGTTGTCAGTTGCCGGCCGCATGCCAAGCGCGATGTCGTCGCAGCGCTGATCGCTGAGCCCGCCGTGGTCTCGGTGTCCGCGATGTCGGGCGGGGCGGACTTCCTGGTCGACGCCTTCGCGCCGAGCCTCGACGACCTGGACCGACTGCTGAGTGAACGGATCGAGACCATCGGCGGGATCGTCTCTGTGACAACGCTCGTCGCGCTGGCGACCTATCGGGAGGGGTCGCGGTGGCGGGTGCAGGCGCTGGACCTGCAGCAGTCCGCCCTGCTGACACGGCCGCAGGCCGGGGCGCCCCGCAGGCCGGGTCCTTCGCTCGACGATCTCGACCGACTTCTGCTCGAGGCGCTGTCGCGCGACGGACGGCTGCCCTGGACGGACCTCGCCGACCGGTGCGGAACGACCGGACCCACTGCCCGGCGCCGCGTAGGGAAGATGATCGATTCCGGCCGGATCGCCCTGCGCTGTGAAGGCGCGAACGCCCTGGTCGGGCCGATCGTCCCGACCACGTTCATGATCTCGGTGCCGGCGGACGAGGTGAACCGGGTCGGCGAGGTGCTCGGCAGAATTCCGAAGTGCCGGGTCCTGGAAGCGATCACCGGACCGTCGAACATGCTGCTGACGATGTGGTTCCGCAGTACCGCCGAGATCGCGCCCTTCGAGGCCGCGCTGGTCCGCGAGCTCCCGTCCATCGTCATCGCGGACCGATTCGTCAGCCTCCGTACGTACAAGCGGGGTGGCCACATCCTCGATGCGGAGGGGCGGAGCACCGCGTTGATCCCGCCGGCGTCGATCTTCGCCGGGCCGAACTGACCGGGCGGCGGGCGGTGCTACGGGACGCGCCGGTCCGTCCGGGCCGATGGGACAGGCCGGTGTCGCGACTCCTGTGTCAGCGCCAACGCACCGCCCTCGGGGGCAGCCGCGTGACCGGCCGGGCCGACTCCGGTGAGCGCGGCCACGACCCGGCCCGGTGGCTCGACCCCGTGTCCTGTGCCGATCACGTCGTTCCCCTCCCGCCGAGGGTGGCGACGCGGCGCCGGTTCATCGGCCACCTTCGTGTGCGCCGTGGAGAGCGCCCCAGAGCACCGGGGTCGGCCGCACCTTGCCGCCGAGGCCGTCACTCGTCAACCACTCGTGCACCCGGTCCATCGTTTCGCGCGGCGGGACGGCGAGCTCGTTTCCCGCCGCGCGGTCGCCCGGCTTCGCCGTCGCGTCCATGCCGACCTTCGTCACGGTGCCGTCCTGCTGCATGGGCACGTTGCGGTCGCACGGGACGGCCGGCACCAGGACGAGGTCCCGCTCCCAGCGCATCCGGCTGGTGCGGGCCCACTGGACGTGTTCGGCGTCCCAGACATCGACGTCCGAGTCGACGACGGTGACCTGCTTGATCATGCTCACGGCGGCGAAGCAGCCGAGGATCGCGCGTTTGGCCTGCTTCCGCTGTTCCGGAGGGAGAGCGACGACGACGTCCACGCGCCCACCCCCGGAGAGAGTCACCGCGAGATCGGTGGCCCGACAGCCGAATCCGCGCAGCGCATGCCGCAGGCCGGCGGCGATCGGCAGCGCGCCGAGGAAGGAGTGCTCGGCGGCGAGGCCCGGGAGGATCACCTGGACCGAGGCGTCGGCCCGCCTGGTCACCGCGGTGACTTCGAGGGTGCACCCGTCGCCGTAGTCCTCGTACATGCCGTGGTATTCGCTCACCAGGCCCTCGTGGACCGGTCGGTCGACCCGCAGCACACCCTCGATGACCACCTCCGCGTCGGCGGGCACGAGCACGTCGCTCGTCGTGGCCCTGACGACCCGGACGGGCTCGCCCAGCAGGTGACCCGCGTGCTCCAATTCGTCGTCCCCGAGTCCGAGATAGAAGCACGCCGCCAGCTGGATGGCGGGGTGGCTGCCCAGCGTGACCGCGACGGGCAGGCCGCGTCCCGCGGTCGCCGCCGAGCGCGCGAGGGCGCTGAGGTGGTGGTTGGGGGCGATCCCGACGAACCCTGTCGTCTGCTCCAGCGGCTTGATCCGGGCGTAGGAGGCGTTGCGGTGACCGGTGACCGGATCGTGGGCGACGATCATTCCCGCGGTGATGTACCCGCCGGAGTCCTTCTCGAAGAATGTGGGCGTGACGACCTCGCGCCAGACGTCCGCCGCGGGGAAGCGGAGCTCCTGGCACGGGGCGACCGCGACCTCCTCGGTCGGTTGCCGGGAAGCGATGGCCGCGGACAGTGCGTCCAGAATGCCGGACTTCGGCACCCCCAACGCTGCCGCGATTCGTTCGCGATCGGTCAGCACGTTACCGATGACGGGCAGCGCCGATCCCCTGACGTCGGTGAACCGCACCGCCGGTCCCCGATCCAACAGCGCGAGTACGCCGCCGAGTTCGAACCGCGGGTCCACCGGCCGGTCGATGTCGACGAGCTCCCCGCGGCACGCAAGGGCCTCGACGAGGCCGCGCATCGACTGATCGCCCCCACGGGCCGCGCCGGCCCCGACCTCGGCGTCCGGGCCCATCGAATCTTCTTCCATGTCTGCGTCCTTCGAAACTCGTCCACACCGTGCGCAACCCGGTCGATCCGGTCCGACCGGTTGCCGATTGTCGGTCCCGGCGACGGAGCGGTCCACATGATTCCCGATCTACGGGAATCATGTTCTCGCGCCGTCGGCAGGGTGCCACCTTTGCCTGCCATGGAAGCAACTCACGGCCAGCCGGACGCCGACCTCATCCTCACCGGAGTGGTGCCACTCGGAGAGGGCGCCTTCGAACGCGGGTGGGTCGCCGTCACCGACGGCGTGATCACCGGCGTCGGTCCCGGTGAACCGCCGGTTCAGGGCGCGCGGCGGATCGATGCCGGCGACTCCTTCGTGCTGCCGGGCGCGGTGGACGCCCATGTGCACTCCTACTCGCATTCCGGGGAGGGGCTGCGGGCCTCCACGTCGGCGGCGGCCGCCGGCGGAGTGACCACGATCGTCGAAATGCCCTTCGACGCGACCGGCCCGATCAACACCACCGAGCGCCTCGACGCCAAGCTGGCGAAGGTCGCGGAGGAGGCGGTCGTCGACGTCGCGCTGCTCGGCACCCTCGCCCCGGGAGGGGGATGGCGCCGCGCCGAGGAACTGGTCGACGCGGGGGTGGTCGGATTCAAGGTGTCGCTGTTCGACACCGACCCGTTCCGGTTCCCGCGCATCTGCGACGCCGAGCTGCTGAGTGTGATGAAGGCGGTCGGCGAGGCCGACTCCGTGCTGTGCGTGCACGCCGAGAACAACGAGATCATCCAGGCGCTGCTGGCCGACGAACGCCACCGCAACGCGTCGGACCCCCGCGTGCACGGCAGGACCCGGCCGCCGGTGTCGGAGACGCTCGGCGTGCTCACCGCCATGGAGATCGCCGCGCACCAGGGCAACGCGCTGCACCTGTGTCACCTGTCGCTGGGCCGCTCGGCCGACCTGGTGCGCTGGTACCGGGAGCAGGAGGTCGACATCACCTTCGAAACCTGCCCGCACTACCTGATCTTCACCGAGGACGACATGGTCGAGCAGCGTGGCCGGTTGAAGATCAACCCACCGCTGCGGGACGAGGCGAGCCGGGACGCGATGTGGCGGGCGGTCAGTACCGGTCTGGCCGCCGTCATCTCCTCCGATCACGCTCCCTGGCCGCTGGAGCTCAAGGACCATCAGCGAATCCTGGACAACCATTCCGGAGCCCCCGGCACCGAGACACTGGTGGCCACCACACTCGGTGCGTGCCTGCGCCGCTACGGGGCCGGCCCGGAGTTCTCCCGGGTGGTGGCCGCGCTCACCAGCAACCCGGCCGAGCGATACGGCATCGGCCATCGCAAGGGCCGGCTCGCGCCCGGATACGACGCCGATATTCTCGTCCTCACCCCGACCGAGGACTGGCGGATCGACGGCTCGGCCCAACACTCCAACGCCGGGTGGAGCCCCTACGACACATATGTCCCCGGCGCTCGGGTCGCACTGACGCTCAGCCGCGGCACGGTCGTCTGGGATGCGGACAAGGGACTCACCGGCTCCCCGGGCCGCGGGATGCAGGTGCGTCGGAGGTGACCATGGCGATCGAGCGGTCGTCGGCCGGCGAGCTGTCGTCCCTGGCCCGTGGAATGCGGATCCTCGAGTTCATCCAGGACCGGGGGCAGGCGCAGGTGGCCGAGGTGGTCGAAGCACTCGCCATCCCGACGTCATCGGCGTATCGCTACATCCGGCTGCTGAAGGGCGCGGGGTTCCTCGCGGAGGTCAACGGCGCGCTGCTGCCGACGGACCGACTCACGGACCGCTCGGTCGACCGGAGCGAGCACCTGGTGGACATCGCCCGTCCGGTGCTCACGCGGCTGCTCCGCCACAGCGGGCTCGACGTCGCGCTCACCGTGCGTGTGCACACCGCGGCGTTGTGCCTCGACACCCGGCGCGGCGGATCCGGTGGCGTGGCGCTGCATCCCGGCGAGGTCCTCGCGCTGCACTCGGGGGCCAGCGCGACCCCGCTGCTGGCGACCGCCCCGGAGGCGGTGCGCCGGCAGGTCCTGCAAGGCAGGCTGCAGCGGTTCACCGCCGCGACCCCGGACGCCGCCGCCCTGCGGGAGGAGCTCGCCGGTATCCGCCGACGCGGTTACCACGTGACGCACGGCTGGCTGACCCCGGGGATGAGCGCGCTCGGGGTACCGGTGATCGTCGCCGGTTCGTGCCTGTGCACGGTGTCCCTGGTGGGCCGGCATGCCGAACTCGCCGACGCGACCGGGCCGCTGGCGCTGCTGCGCACCGCAGTCGACGAGATCGGCGCGGGCCTTCCGCACGCGGTGTCCCGCGCCTGGCTGTCGCCGGACGCAGAGGGCTCGCGCGGCGAAATCTGAATTTCCCTCAGGCCGGGGCAACCACAGGTGCCCCGGAATGCACGTTGATGGCAAGGAGACTCGATGCGTGAAAACACTGCCGTGGCCGCCCGTTGTGGTGCGCCCGGCGACGTCCGGAAGCAGGGCGCATGATCAGCAACCCGGAGCTCATCACACCGAATGTCGAGAGACTGTCCGAACGGTTCGCCGCCCTCGCCGAGTTCCACGACTCGACGGTGCCGGGGTGGAGCCGGGAGGTGTTCTCCGAGCCGTACCGCGCCTCCCGCGACTGGGTACGCCGGCAGATGGCCGACGCCGGGCTCGACCCGGTGATCGACGCGGCCGGGAACGTCGTCGGCAGGCTGCCCGGACGCCGTGGCGGGGGCCCCGCCCTGGTCACCGGGTCGCACACCGACACGGTGAGTCAGGGCGGGCGCTTCGACGGGATCGTGGGCGTGCTTGCGGGGATCGAGGTCGCGCAACGGTTCCGGGAGACCGGCACCCGGCTGGAGCATGACCTGACGGTCGTGGACTTCCTCGGAGAGGAAGCCAACGACTTCGGTATCTCCTGCATCGGTTCCCGGGCTGTCACCGGGGTGCTGCGGGCCGAGCACTTCGACCGCGTCGATGGAACCGGAACCCGGCTGGGGGACGCCGTCACCGGTTTCGGACTGGACCCGCAGCAGATGCTGCGGCAGGCCTGGCGCCCGGCCGATGTGCACGCCTACGTCGAGTTGCACATCGAGCAGGGGCCGCTGCTGGAACGATCGGGCACGAGCGTCGGCGTGGTGACCGCGATCGCCGGGATCGACCGGCTGCTGCTGCGCTTCGCCGGCCAGTCCGGACATGCGGGCACCACCGCGATGGACGAACGGCACGATGCGCTGGTCTCCGCGGCTGCGGCCGTGCTCACCGTCGAGCGGGTCGGTTGCGGGGCGCCGGTGCACGGCGTGGCAACCCCGGGCTGTATCGAGTCGAGCCCCGGCTCGATGGGGGTGATCACCGATCAGGCCCGGCTGTGGGCGGAACTGCGCAGCGTGGACGGCTCCTGGCTCCGCGGTGCGCGCAAGCAGATCGTCGATGAGGTGGTGGCGGAGGCCCGGCGCCGCGGCGTGCAGGTGGATGTCGACCACCTCACCGATCAGGACCCGGTACCCACCGCGGAGCCGGTGCAGGACGTGATCGGCCGGTCCGCGGACGCACTCGGCCTCTCCTGGCAGGCGGTGCCCTCCGGCGCGGGGCACGATGCCGCGCACCTGGCCCGGCTGGCGCCGATGGGCATGATCTTCGTCCCCTCGGTGAACGGGCGCAGCCACTGCCCCGAGGAGTTCACCGCGATCACCGACATCGAGCAGGGGGTGCACGTACTCGCGAGCACCCTGATGTCGCTGGACCGCATGTCACTGGACCGGCACGACGTCGTGCACGGCGTGTAGGAGGCGGAACCGCAATGGCTGCAGCCACTGTCGCCCGGCGTTCGGTCGTCGCGGCGTCCCTCGGCAACGCGATGGAATGGTACGACTTCACGGTCTACGCGTTCTTCGCCGGTTACATCGCCCGCAACTTCTTCACGAGTGACGATCCCCAGTCGGCAATGATCGGCGCCTTCGTCGTGTTCGGTACCGGATTCGTGGCGCGCCCGCTCGGCGCCGTGGTGATCGGCCTGTACGGCGACAGGAGGGGCCGCAAAGCCGCGCTGACGCTCTCCATCGGCACCATGGGCGCCGGAACACTGGTGCTCGCGCTCACCCCGTCCGCCGAATACATCGGGATCGCGGCACCGATCCTGCTCCTCGTCGCCCGTCTCCTGCAGGGTTTCTCCGCGGGCGGGGAGATCGGGGGCGCCGCGGCCTTCCTCGTCGAGCACGCCCCGCCGGACCGGCGGGGCCGGTACGCGGCGTGGCTGCAGGGGTCCATGGGGGTGTGCAACCTCGTCGCCGCAGTCGCGGGGGTCACCATCACCACCGTGCTCCCCGAGTCGGCGGTGAACGACTGGGCGTGGCGGCTCCCGTTCATACTCGGCCTGCTGATCATCCCGGTCGGCGTCTACATCCGCCGACAACTTCCCGAGACGGAGGCATTCGAGCAGAACAACGCCGATGCGAAGCAGCAGCGAAGTCCCGTCCTGCGGTTGGTCCGTGAGTACCGAGGGCAGATCCTGACCGGCTTCCTGTTCTCCGTGCTGTGGACGATCTGTGTGTACGCATTCGTCATCTACGGGCCGACCTATTACGCGAGCACGCAGACCGGACTGGGATTCACCGCTCGACAGACGTTCCTGGCATCGCTGGTGGGCAATGTCGTCCTGATCGCGGGCTGCGTGGCCGCCGGCCGCGCAGCCGACCGGCTCGGCGCGAAGCGGGTGGTGGTGGCCGGTGCGCTCACCCTGCTCGTGCTACCGCTGCCCTGCCTCCTCTGGTTGCACGACCAGCCGACCGTCCCGGTGCTGCTGGTCGTGCACGGCCTGCTGTGCGCGGGCGTCTCCGCGTTCGCCGGGGTCGCGCCGTCCGTACTGCCCCGGGCCTTCCCGGTTGCCGTGCGTGCGACAGGGGTGGCGCTGAGCTACAACATCGCCGCAACCCTCTTCGCGGGGTTCACGCCGGCGATCATGGCTTGGGCCACCGCTTCCGTGACCCCGTATGCCCCGGCGCTGTGGGTGGCGATTGCATCCGTGGCCTGTCTGATCGCGGTACCGGCACTGTTCCGTCAGATCGCGAGTGCGGAGGAACGGGAGCCGCACCCTCCCAGGATGCAGGGACCTGTGGCTGCGGCGACGGACCGGCTCGACGTCGGACGCTGACGGCCGGGTGAACCGTGCGGGAGTACCTCCCGTCTGCCGGAGGGACCTTTCGGGGACGATCCGCCGCCCAAGGGGGAAAGGCCGTGACAGAGCTGACAGACGGGAAACCCCTGATCAGGCCCTAGGGCGTGTTTGAGAAGTCCCGTCTGTCTCGCGGGGTCTGAAACACGCCCTGGAACGTCAGCACTCGATGATGTTCACCGCGAGCCCGCCCCGCGCGGTCTCCTTGTACTTCACGCTCATGTCCGCACCGGTCTCCTTCATGGTCTTGATGACCTTGTCGAGGGAGACCTTGTGGCTGCCGTCGCCGCGCAGTGCCATCTTCGCCGCCGTGACCGCCTTCACCGCGGCCATGCCGTTGCGCTCGATGCACGGGATCTGGACGAGACCGCCGACCGGGTCGCAGGTCAGGCCGAGGTTGTGCTCCATGCCGATCTCGGCGGCGTTCTCGACCTGTTCGGGAGTGCCTCCGAGGACCTCGGCAAGGGCGCCCGCGGCCATGGAGCAGGCGGAGCCGACCTCGCCCTGGCAGCCGACCTCGGCGCCGGAGATGGAGGCGTTCTCCTTGAAGAGCATGCCGATGGCCCCGGCGGCGAGGAGGAAGCGGACGACGCCGTCCTCCTTCTCCGCCTCGGTGGCGCCGCCGGCCGCGAAGTTCATGTAGTAGTGCAGCACCGCCGGGATGATGCCCGCGGCGCCGTTGGTGGGCGCGGTGACGACCCGGCCGCCCGCCGCGTTCTCCTCGTTGACCGCCATCGCGTAGAGGGTGATCCACTCCATCGCGCGGGCCTGCGGGTCGCCCTCGGCACGCAGCTGGCGGGCGGTGTTCGCGGCGCGGCGGCGGACCTTGAGACCGCCGGGCAGGATGCCCTCGCGGGACATGCCGCGCGAGACGCAGGCCTGCATGACCCGCCAGATGTCCAGCAGACCCGAGCGGATCTCGTCCTCGGTGCGCCAGGCCCGCTCGTTCTCCAGCATCAGCGAGGAGATGGACAGGCCGGTGTCCTTCGAGAGCCGCAGCAGTTCGTCGCCGGTGCGGAAGGGGTACTTCAGCACGGTGTCGTCGAGCACGATCCGGTCCTCGCCCACCGCGTCCTCGTCCACGACGAAGCCGCCGCCGACCGAGTAGTACGTCTTCTCCAGGAGAAGGGTGCCCTCGCGGTCGAAGGCGAAGATCGTCATGCCGTTGGCGTGGTACGGGAGGGCCTTGCGGCGGTGCAGGATCAGCTGCTCGTCGGCGTCGAAGTCGATCTCGTGCATGCCGAGGAGGTTGATCCGGCCCGTGGTGCGGATCTGCTCCACCCGCTCGTCGGCGGACTCCACGTCGACGGTGCGGGGCGATTCGCCCTCCAGGCCGAGCAGGACGGCCTTGGGAGTGCCGTGGCCGTGACCGGTCGCCCCGAGCGAGCCGTACAGCTCGGCGCGTATCGAGACGGTGTGGGCGATCAGGCCCTCGTTCTTCAGCCGGCGCGCGAACATGCGGGCGGCGCGCATCGGGCCGACCGTATGGGAGCTGGACGGGCCGATGCCGATCGAGAACAGGTCGAAGACCGAGATGGCCACGGAGGACTCCTCAAGGGTTGGTAGACGCCGTCGTCTGCCGGGTGGTGCGGGACGGACCGGTGGGTACGAAGAGCGCGGGGCAAGGGCGGGGGCACCGTGCTCACTCTTCAGTGTGCGCGGTGCCCCCACCCGGCGTGCAAACTGCGGGTGACCTACTTGAGGCCGGGGTACAGCGGGAACTTGTCGGCCAGCGCGACGACGCGGGCCTTCAGCGCGTCCGCGTCGTAGGACGGCTTGAGCGCGGCGGCGATGATCTCCGCGACCTCGGTGAAGTCCTCGGTCTGGAAACCGCGGGTCGCCAGGGCCGGCGTACCGATCCGCAGACCCGAGGTGACCATCGGCGGCCGCGGGTCGTTCGGGATGGCGTTCCGGTTGACCGTGATGCCCAGCTCGTGCAGCCGGTCCTCGGCCTGCTGGCCGTCCAGCTCGGAGTTGCGCAGGTCGACGAGGACCAGGTGGACGTCCGTACCGCCGGACAGCACGGAGACACCGACCTCGGTGACGTCCGGCTGGACCAGGCGCTCGGCGAGGATGCGGGCGCCGTCCAGGGTGCGCTGCTGGCGCTCCTTGAACTCCTCGGTCGCCGCGACCTTGAACGAGACCGCCTTGGCCGCGATCACGTGCTCCAGCGGACCGCCCTGCTGGCCCGGGAAGACCGCCGAGTTGATCTTCTTGGCGAGCTCCTGCGTCGACAGGATGACGCCACCGCGCGGACCGCCGAGGGTCTTGTGCGTGGTGGTCGTGACGACGTGGGCGTGCGGCACCGGGTTGGGGTGCAGACCCGCGGCCACCAGACCGGCGAAGTGCGCCATGTCGACCATCAGGTACGCGCCGACCTCGTCCGCGATGCGGCGGAAGGCGGCGAAGTCCAGCTGACGCGGGTACGCGGACCAGCCGGCGACGATCAGCTTCGGCTTGGACTCCTTGGCCAGACGCTCGACCTCGGCCATGTCCACGACGCCGGTCTCGTCGACGTGGTACGGGACCACGTTGTAGAGCTTGCCGGAGAAGTTGATCTTCATGCCGTGGGTCAGGTGACCGCCGTGGGCGAGGCTCAGGCCCATGATCGTGTCGCCCGGCTTGAGCAGCGCGAACATCGCGGCGGCGTTGGCCTGCGCACCGGAGTGCGGCTGGACGTTCGCGGCCTCGGCGCCGAACAGCGCCTTGATGCGGTCGATGGCGATCTGCTCGACGACGTCGACGTGCTCGCAGCCGCCGTAGTAGCGGCGGCCGGGGTAGCCCTCGGCGTACTTGTTGGTGAGGACGGAGCCCTGGGCCTCCATGACCGCGACCGGAGCGAAGTTCTCCGAGGCGATCATTTCGAGGGTGGACTGCTGGCGGTGGAGCTCGGCGTCGACAGCGGCGGCGACGTCCGGGTCCAGCTCGTGGAGGGAGGAGTTGAGAAGCGACATCAGGTGGTCCCTTTGGGTCTTTAGTTGCCGGAGAACTCGGTGTACTCGTCGGCGGAGAGCAGGTCCTTCGGCTCCTCCGCCATACGTACCTTGAACAGCCAGCCGCCCTCGAAGGGAGCGGAGTTCACCAGCGACGGGTCGTCCACGACGTCCTGGTTCGACTCGGTGACCTCGCCGGTCACCGGGGAGTACAGGTCGCTCACCGACTTGGTCGACTCCAGCTCGCCACAGGTCTCGCCCGCGGTCACCGTGTCACCGACCTCGGGGAGCTGGGCGTAGACGACGTCGCCGAGCGCGTTGGCCGCGTACTCGGTGATGCCGATCGTGGCCACACCGTCCTCGACGGCCGACAGCCACTCGTGCTCCTTGCTGTAACGCAGCTGCTGGGGGTTGCTCATGACCTGAATTCTCCTGTACGCGGGGGAGTGCTGATGAACGGTGGTCTTACGGTGTGAGACGCGACTGCGTCACTTCTTCGGGAGCGCCGACGTCACTTCTGGCGCTTGTAGAACGGCAGCGCCACGACCTCGTACGGCTCGTGGGTGCCCCGGATGTCCACTCCGACGCCCGCGGTGCCGGGCGTGGCGTGCGCGGCGTCCACGTACGCCATGGCGATTGGCTTGCCCAGGGTGGGCGACGGGGCGCCCGAGGTGACCTCGCCGATGACCTCGGCGCCGGTCCCGCCCGCGGCGACGACGGAGAAGCCGGCGCGGGGCACCCGGCGGCCCTCGGCGACCAGCCCGACCAGCTTGCGCGGCGGGGCGGTCTCGGCACGCTCGGCGGCGGCCTCAAGGGCCTTGCGGCCGACGAAGTCGCCCTCCTTCTCGAACTTCACGACCCGGCCGAGACCGGCGTCGAACGGAGTCAGTGCCGTGGTCAGCTCGTGTCCGTACAGCGGCATGCCCGCCTCCAGGCGCAGCGTGTCGCGGCAGGAGAGCCCGCACGGGATCAGGCCGCGGGAGGCGCCCGCCTCGGTCAGCGCCTTCCACAGCTGCTCGGCGTGGACGGGGGCGACGAACAGCTCGAAGCCGTCCTCGCCGGTGTAGCCGGTACGGGCGATCAGCGCGGGGACCCCGGCGACCGTGCCGGGCAGTCCGGCGTAGTACTTGAGGCCGTCCAGGTCGGCATCGGTGACGGCGGCGAGGATCGCGGGGGACTCGGGGCCCTGGACGGCGAGCAGCGCGTACGCGTCGCGGTCGTCGCGGACCTCGGCGTCGAAGCCCTCGGCCCGCGCGGTCAGCGCGTCCAGCACGATCTGGGCGTTGCCCGCGTTGGCGACGACCATGTACTCCGTCTCGCCGAGCCGGTAGACGATCAGGTCGTCCAGGATGCCGCCGTCCTCGGCGCAGATCATCGTGTAGCGCGCGCGGCCCACGGAGACGGTGCCGATGTTGCCGACCAGCGCGAAGTTCAGGAGCGCCACGGCCCCGGGGCCGGTGACGGTGATCTCGCCCATGTGCGAGAGGTCGAAGAGGCCGGCCTTCGTGCGCACGGCGTTGTGCTCGTCGCGCTCACTGGCGTAGCGCAGCGGCATGTCCCAGCCCGCGAAGTCGGTCATCGTGGCGCCCAGCGAGCGATGCAGGGCATCGAGGGCGGTGAGGCGGGGGGCGGTGCTCATGGATATGGCTCCCAGGGCATGACGACGAGGACGATCCCTCCCCATCTGTCATCGGAACCTGAGAGGTTCGCCGAGAGCCCCGGAAGGGTTCGGCTTGCACCTTGGGTGGAGCCGCGCAGCGGCCCGCTTTTCAGATCTGCCTCATCCGCGCGGTACGGGGCCTGAGAGATTCAAGGGAGGAACTTGCTCCTTCGGCGCCCGGCACTTGCAGTGACCGGAACTCTCCCGCGCGGATTCGAACGGCCTTTATGCAGTTGGCCGGGTCATCATCGCACGCATCGCGCCGGAGTGGGGCCTCGGTCCCCCACCGGAAATCAGCGGCGTGGACGGTTGTGCCGCATTACCTTTTCTTTACACTTCAGGGGCATGCGTGGGGTGAGCCGACAGGGGGAGCGCGATGACGTTGCAGCGGTACGCGACGACCGCGGGGGTCGCGCACGGCGCGATGCCCGCACAGCCGGGGGCCCCGGCGAGGGAGGCGTCCGGCGCGCACGCGCCCGTCGTGCGGGATCTCCGGGAGCGGTCCGGGCGCAGCCCGCGCGGCCTGCGCTTCGCGGCCGGTGACGTGGTGGTGGTCTCCGGGCTGCCCGGCAGCGGCAAGTCGACGCTCATCCGGCGGGCGGTGACGACGGCGCACGCCATCGACTCCCAGGACACCCGTGACCGCTGGGCGCGGGCCGTGCCCCGCTTACTTCCCTACGCCCTCTACCGCCCGCTCGTCCGCGCCGCCCACTACTGGGGGCTGTGGCGGGTGCTGCGTTCCGGGGAGTCCGTCGTCGTCCACGACTGCGGAACACAGGCCTGGGTGCGCGGCTGGCTGGCCCGTGGCGCGCGGCGCCGGGGCCGGGTCCTGCACCTCGTCCTGCTCGACGTCACGCCGCAGACGGCCAGGGAGGGCCAGCGCGAGCGCGGACGCGGTGTATCGGGATACGCCTTCGCCCGGCACCGCAGGGCGGTGGGCAGGCTGCTGAGGGCGACCGAGACGGGCCTGCTGCCGCCCGGCTGCGCCTCGGCGGTGCTGCTGGACCGGGAGGCGGCGGGGAGGCTCGGCCGGATCACCTTCGCGGACGGGCGGCTCGGGGCCGGGTAGCCGGGGCCGGGGCAGCCGTCGGGGCGGGCGTTAACCTTCTGCCGGAAAGCTTGGGCGAGAAGGGGAAGCAGTGGACGTTCCGGCACAGGTCCAGTCCCATCCGCAGGGCGGATGGCCGGCCAATGAGCTCGAAGAAGTGCTGATGGCCTCGGTGGGCATCCCGGAGGCGGGCGGACGGCTCGTCGAGGTGCTCGGACGCAGCCATGTCTGGGTGCCCCTGCCCAATGGCGGCGGACCCGACTCGGCGGACCTGGACCTGCCGACGATGGAGATCGAGGGCGCTCCGTACGTCCCCGTGTTCAGCTCCGAACAGCAGTTCCTGACCTGCGTCGGCACCCAGATGTCCTTCACCGTCGCGCCCGCCCGCGAATTCGCCCGCGGGCTGCCGCCGCAGCTCGGCATGGCCGTGAACCCGGGCGGCGCGGTCGGGATGCCGCTGCCGCCCCCCGCCGTGGCCGAGCTCTGCCGGGCCGGACGCACCCCGCTGGACGGGCCGGCCAGCGGCGGCAGGGTCCGGCTGTACGAACCGGACTGGAGGGAGGAGCCCGTCGACTTCCTCGCCGCGGCGGCCGGTGAGTTCGAGGAGAGCGGTGTCGTGCTCTCCGCCCGCCGGGCGCTGGCCAGCATCGAGGGCGGCGACCCCGTCCTCTTCATCGGCGTCGAGTTCTCCACCTGGGAAGGCGCGGGGCGCAATGCCCCGATGGACGCCCTCGGCCGTGCTCTGGGCCGGGTCGAGGTGCCCTGGGTGGTCAATCTCGTCCTGCTCGATGTGGCACAGGACCCGGTCGGCGACTGGATGCGGGAGAAGATCCAGCCGTTCTACCGGCGGGCGGGCCAGTAGACCCCGGCGCGGTGCCCGCGGCGGGCACCGGCGTGGAGCACCGCTTCGACCCATGGCGTCAAGTCGGTGTCAGGACCGGCGCATAAGCTGGTTTCATGGCTGGTGCCTCGGCATCATGCCGCACCCGTGTGCCCGGGAGTGGCCGGCCGACACAGTGGATCGAAGAGGGGCGGGACCAGGTGAGTGCGTCAGGCACCGCGGCGGCCGGGCAGGTCGAGCACATGCTGCGCCAAGTGACGCCCGGACGCTACGACGCGTACGAGGCGCTGCTGCAGGCCCTCGTGAACGGCCGGATCTGGATGCTCCTCTGGCACGGCCAGGCGGGCTCGCCCGACGCCCAGTACGGAAACATGGAGGTCGACGGCCTCGGCTACGCCCCCTGTGTGACCTCCGCCCAGGAGCTCTCCGCCAGCGGCTGGAACCGCGCCCATGAGCTGGTCGGCGGCCTGGAGATCGCCCGCGCCCTCTTCCCCGACCGCTGGGGCATCTGGCTCAACCCGCACGCCCCGGGCGGCGGCGTCGGCATCCCCTGGCTGGACCTGCGCCGGATCGCATCCGGTCTCGACCGGATGCCCGCGGGCCCGCTCCGGCTCACCGAGCCGGCCATCGAGATCCCGCAGTTCTACGCCCTGCTCACGCAGAACGCCCACCGCACCCCGGCCATCCGCTCGCTGCGCCGCGCCTGGGTGCAGCCCGCGCTCGGGGTCCCGTACCTCACCATCGGTCTCGACCTCTACGACACGAGCCCGCCCTCGGTGGACGCGGCGCGCGCGATGATGCAGCAGTCGATCTCCGCCGTCCCGGACGGGCTGCCCGTCTCCACCGTCGCGATGTCCGACGAGTACGACCCGGTCGCGATGTGGCTGCGCGCCAACGCCCGCCCGTTCTACGACCGCGAGGCGCATGCCCCGGCGGCCCCCGTCGCGGGCTACGGCTACCCGCCGCAGGGCGCGTACTGACCCTTCCGGGGCTGTTCGCCCCCCGGCGTCCGGAATGCGGGAGTGCGTTCCGGAATTCCGTAACGCGGCCATAAGTCATCAACTACCCGAATGTCGACGCGCGTTCACCTTCCCCGTGCCATAACTGGCCGCCCATGTCCGAGATTTACGTGCTGGGCATGTCTGGTGGTGAAAGCGTCGCTAATCTGCGCGCGTGCCCCCTTCCTCCTCAACTGACCTGTGTTCGGGGGGCGTTCACTTCCGTCCGGATAACGGAACACCCAGGGCCGCATCACGGTTAGGCATCCATTCGCCTGTCGGTATGGCTACCTGTAGTGACGGCAATGAAGACTCCCGCAGCAAGGGCGTCTTGCCGCCTCTGCGTACGACTGACTGATCGCGCCGCCACAGCGGCCAGTTCGGCCCGGCCACCGCCGGTTGAGAGGGGTCCTTGCCACGATGACGGCACCACTGCACGAGCCGACCACGGAAGCGGATCCGGTCGCGGCCGGCGGTCCCGCAGTCGACTCCGGGGTGAAGAAGGTCGAGGGGCGCTCCCTCAAGCAGATCGCCTGGAACCGCCTCAAGCAGGACAAGGTCGCTCTGGCGGGTGGCATCGTTGTCCTCGTCCTGGTCGTGGTGGCGGTGTTCGCGCCACTCATCGTCGGCCTGCTGGGGCATCCGCCGAACGATTTCCACCAGGACAAGCTCGACCCGCTGACCAATCTCCCCACGGGCAGCCTCGGCGGCGTGAGCGGCGACTACCTCTTCGGCGTCGAGCCCAACAAGGGGCGCGACATCTTCAGCCGGATCGTCTACGGTGCCCGGATCTCGCTGCTCGTGGCCTTCCTGGCGGCCCTGGTCGCCGTCGCCCTCGGCACCCTCTTCGGGATCATCGCCGGATACTTCGGCGGCTGGGTGGACGCGGTGATCAGCCGGGTCATGGACGTGCTGCTGTCCTTCCCGCAGCTCCTCTTCATCATCTCCCTGGTCTCGGTCCTGCCCGACGATCTGCTCGGCCTGACCGGCAGCGGCGTACGCATCGCCGTACTCGTCGCCGTCATCGGCTTCTTCGGCTGGCCGTACGTCGGACGCATCGTCCGGGGCCAGACGCTCTCGCTGCGCGAGCGCGAGTACGTGGAGGCGGCGCGCAGCCTCGGCGGCGGACGGACGCACATCCTCTTCCGCGAGCTGCTGCCCAACCTGGTCGCGCCGATCACCGTCTACGCGACCCTCATGATCCCCACCAACATCCTCACCGAAGCGGCCCTCAGCTTCCTCGGTGCAGGTGTCCGGCCGCCCACCGCCTCCTGGGGCGGGATGCTGCGGGACGCGCTGGAAACGTACGAGCACGACCCGATGTTCATGGTCTTCCCCGGCGTGACGATCTTCATCACCGTGCTGGCCTTCAACCTCTTCGGGGACGGGCTGCGCGATGCCCTGGACCCCAAGGGGACCCGATAACCCACGACTTGCCCCTGCCGCATCGTCAGGTGGCTTTTCCCATGGTTCTCCGGCAAGCAACGGCCTGGGACCGCGATCTCGGAGGTTGCGAGAAAATGTCCACAGTTACCTCGAAACGACGGCTCACCGCTGGTGCGGCCCTCGTGGTCGCGGCGCTGATGACCACCTCGGCGTGCGGCGGCGGCGGCGACAGCGAAGGCGGCGGCAAGTCGAAGGGCGCCGGTTTCAACGCGGCGTTCAACAAGGTTGCCAACCCGTCCACCAAAAAGGGTGGAACGCTGAAGATGATCGGCAAGCAGGACCTCGACTCCGCCGACCCCCAGCGTGCCTACTACGGCATGGCCTGGGACTTCATGCGCTTCTACACCCGCCAGCTGGTCTCGTACGACACCAAGCCGGGTGCGGCCTCCACCAAGCTGGTCGGTGACCTGGCCACCGGCCCCGGTGAGATCACGGACGGCGGCAAGACCTACACGTACAAGCTGCGTGATGGTCTGACCTGGGAGGACGGCTCCAAGCTGACCTCCAAGGACGTCAAGTACGGCATCGAGCGCATCTGGGCGACGGACACCATCACCGGTGGCCCGCAGTACCTGAAGCAGACGCTGGACCCCAAGGGCGAGTACAAGGGCCCCTACAAGGACAAGTCCGCGGACAAGCTCGGTCTCAAGACGATCGAGACGCCCGACGACAACACCATCATCTTCAAGCTGCCCAAGCCCAACGGTGACTTCGAGCAGTTCCTCGCCATGCCGTCCGGCTCGCCCGTGAAGGCGGCGAAGGACACCGGGGCGAAGTACACCCAGCGCCCGTTCGCCGCCGGCCCGTACAAGTTCGAGACGTACAAGCCGGGCAAGAACATCGTGCTCGTCCGCAACGACAAGTGGCAGAAGGCCTCCGACCCGATCCGCGCCGCGCTCCCGGACAAGATCGAGGTGACGATCTCCGCCAACCTGGAGGAGAACGACAAGAAGCTGATGGAGGGCGACTACGACGTCGACCTCAACGGCACCGGCATGACCCAGTCCGGCCGCGTCACCGCCGTCCAGGACCACAAGGCCAGCGTCGACAACATGCTGACGTCCTTCGTCCGCTACGTCGCGCTCGTCCACACGGCGAAGCCGCTGGACGACGTCCACTGCCGCAAGGCCGTCTTCTACGCCACGGACTTCGCCGGTCTCCAGCAGACCCGCGGTGGCGAGATCGCCGGTGGCGAGATCGCCAACAGCACGCTGCCGACCTCCATCAAGGGCCACAGCGACTACGACCCGTACGGCGTCCTCGCCCGCAAGGGCAAGCCGGACGCGGCCAAGGCCAAGGACGAGCTGAAGCAGTGCGGCCACCCGACCGGCTTCTCCACCAAGCTCACCGCCCGTAACAACAACCCGGGCGAGGTCGACGCCGCCGAGGCGCTCCAGGAGCAGCTCGGCAAGGTCGGCATCAAGGTCGAGGTCGACCCGATCGACGGCGCCGAGGCGTCCAGCATCACCGGTTCGCCGTCCGTCGTGAAGAAGCGCGGCTACGGCATGACGATGAGCGGCTGGGGCCCGGACTTCCCGTCCGGCCAGGGCTTCGGTCAGCCGCTGTGGGACAGCCGGTTCCTCTCGGACACCGGTAACTACAACGAGTCGCAGCTCAAGGACCCGCAGATCGACAAGCTCTTCGACAACGCGATCGCGGAGACCGACCCGGTCAAGGCCGGCGAGATCTACAAGGCCCTCGACAAGCGGATCCTCGACCAGGCCGACTGGATGCCCTTCATCTACGAGAAGAACATCACCTGGCGCGGCGACCGACTGACCAACGTCTACATGTCCGACGCCTACAGCGGCCGTTACGACTACGTCTCGCTCGGCGTCGTCAAGTAGTCGCTGTAGTCAACAGCATTTGCAGTCAACCCGGTTGACTGCTCCTCCGCCGCCGAAACCCGCCAGTCCGAAGGGCAGGTGAGGGCCGGGGCGATGGCCGGGAGCCCCCACAAGGGGTTCCCGGCCACCGCCGGGCCGCACACAGTGCTTGCTTATCTCATCCGGCGCCTGTTCGCCGTAGTCATCATGGTGCTCGTCGTACTGCTCGCGACGTTCACCATCTTCTTCATGCTGCCCAAGTGGGCGGGTCAGGACGTCGCAGTCCTCTTCGCCGGCAAGGCCACGGGTGTCGAGCAGCTCCAGGGCATCCGGATCAAACTGGGTCTCGACGACCCCCTCCTCGTCCAGTTCTGGGACTTCGTCAAGGGCATCCCGATGGGGCGCGACTACGCGAACGGTGCCGATGTCACCCACTGCGCCGCGCCCTGCTTCGGCTACTCCTTCCGCACGGAGGTCCCCGTCTGGACCACCCTCAAGGACGCGCTGCCCGTGACCGGCGCGCTCGCCGCCGGTGCCTGCGTGCTGTGGCTCCTCGGCGGTGTCGCCACCGGTGTGGTGTCCGCACTCCGGCGCGGCAGCATCTGGGACCGCGCCGCGATGACCACGGCTCTCGCCGGCGTCTCGCTGCCGATCTTCTTCACCGGCATGGTCGCCATGGGCCTGTTCGTGCACAACTTCGGCTGGGTGCACATCGCCGACAACCTCTCCACGGACGACGGCATCGGCACCTGGTTCCAGACCCTGATCCTGCCGTGGATCGTGCTCGCCTTCCTGAACGCCGCGATGTACGCCCGCCTCACCAGAGCCACCATGCTCGAAGTGCTCGGCGAGGACTACATCCGTACCGCCCGCGCCAAGGGTCTCGGCGAGGGCACCGTCATCACCCGGCACGCGCTGCGTTCCGCGATGACGCCGATCCTCACCGTCTTCGGCCTCGACATCGGCGTGCTCCTCGGTGGCGCCGTCCTCACCGAGTCCACGTTCAACCTGCCCGGACTCGGGCTCGCCGCGGTCCAGGCGATCAGCAACAAGGACCTGCCGGTGATTCTCGGCGTCACCCTGTTCGCGGCCCTCGCGATCGCCGTCGCCAACCTCGTCGTCGACATCATGTACGCCGTCATCGACCCGCGAGTGAGGCTGGGATGACCGAACTGCACAAGAGCGGTGCCGCGCTGGGCGAACCGTCCCCGGCCGGCTCGCCCGCTCCCACCGCCTTCCTCGAAGTGCGCGACCTCAAGGTGCACTTCCCGACCGACGACGGCCTGGTCAAGTCCGTCGACGGGCTCAACTTCCAGCTGGAGAAGGGCAAGACCCTCGGCATCGTCGGCGAGTCCGGCTCCGGCAAGTCCGTCACCTCGCTGGGCATCATGGGCCTGCACACCGCCGGCCAGTACGGCAAGCGCAAGGCGCAGGTCTCCGGCGAGATCTGGCTGGACGGCAAGGAGCTGCTGTCCGCCGACCCCGACGAGGTACGCAAGCTGCGCGGCCGCGACATGGCCATGATCTTCCAGGACCCGCTGTCCGCGCTGCACCCGTACTACACGATCGGCAAGCAGATCGTGGAGGCGTACCGGGTCCATCACAGCGTCGACAAGAAGACCGCTCGCAAGCGGGCGGTCGAGATGCTCGACCGGGTCGGCATCCCGCAGCCCGACAAGCGCGTCGACAGCTACCCGCACGAGTTCTCCGGCGGCATGCGCCAGCGCGCGATGATCGCCATGTCGCTGGTCAACAACCCCGAGCTGCTGATCGCCGACGAGCCGACGACCGCGCTGGACGTGACGGTCCAGGCGCAGATCCTCGACCTGATCCGGGACCTGCAGAAGGAGTTCGGCTCCGCGGTCATCATCATCACCCACGACCTGGGCGTCGTCGCCGAGCTCGCCGACGACATCCTGGTGATGTACGGCGGGCGCTGCGTCGAGCGCGGACCGGCCGAGAAGGTGTTCTACGAGCCCCGGCACCCCTACACCTGGGGTCTGCTGGGCTCGATGCCGCGCCTCGACCGCGACCAGACCGACCGGCTCATCCCGGTCAAGGGTTCCCCGCCGTCGCTCATCAACATCCCGTCGGGCTGCGCCTTCAACCCGCGCTGCCCGTACGCGGACGTGCCCAAGGACGACGTCACCCGCACCGTACGGCCCGAGCTGCAGGAGGTCGGCAGCCGGCACTGGGCGGCCTGCCACATGTCGCAGGAGCAGCGGGAGCGTATCTGGACCGAAGAGATTGCGCCCAAGCTGTGAGCGAGGACAAGGCCGTGACGAGCGAGGACAAGAGCGTGGACGTTCCCGCGCAGAGGTCTGCCGGGCACGGCGCGCCGGCCGGTGACACCGCCTCCCGCGAGGTGCTGCTCAGGGTGACCGGGCTGCAGAAGCACTTCCCCCTCAAGAAGGGGCTGCTGCAGCGCAACGCCGGTGCCGTGAAGGCCGTCGACGGGATCGACTTCGAGGTGCACTCGGGCGAGACCCTGGGCGTCGTCGGCGAGTCCGGCTGCGGGAAGTCGACGATGGGCCGGCTGATCACCCGGCTGCTCGAACCCACCGCGGGGAAGATCGAGTTCGAGGGCAGGGACATCACGCACCTCGGCGTGGGCGGCATGCGCCCGATGCGCCGGGACATGCAGATGATCTTCCAGGACCCGTACTCCTCGCTGAACCCCCGGCACACGATCGGCACGATCGTGGGTGCCCCCTTCAAGCTCCAGGGCGTCACGCCCGACGGCGGCGTCAAGAAGGAGGTGCAGCGGCTGCTGGAGGTCGTGGGCCTGAACCCCGAGCACTACAACCGCTACCCGCACGAGTTCTCCGGCGGTCAGCGTCAGCGCATCGGGATCGCCCGCGCGCTGGCGCTCAACCCGAAGCTGGTCGTGGCGGACGAGCCCGTGTCGGCGCTGGACGTCTCGATCCAGGCGCAGGTGGTGAACCTGCTCGACGACCTCCAGAGCGAGCTCGGCCTGACGTACGTGATCATCGCCCACGACCTGTCGGTCGTCCGGCACGTCTCGGACCGGATCGCGGTGATGTACCTCGGCAAGATCGTGGAGCTGGCCGACCGCGAGTCGCTCTACAAGGCGCCGATGCACCCGTACACGAAGGCGCTGCTCTCGGCGGTTCCGATCCCGGACCCGAAGCGCCGTGCCGCCAAGAGCGAGCGGATCCTGCTCAAGGGCGACGTGCCCTCGCCGATCTCGCCGCCCAGCGGCTGCCGCTTCCACACCCGGTGCTGGAAGGCGACGGAGGTCTGCAAGACGCAGGAGCCGCCGCTGGTCGCGCTGAAGACCGGGCACCAGGTGGCCTGCCACCACCCGGAGAACGCACCCGACCAGGTGCCCGGCGAGACGGTGACGGCGACGGCGCGCGAGGCGATCGAGATCGTCGAGGTGCGCAAGCCCGGGGCCGACGAAGCCGCTGCGGACGAAGCAGCGGCCGACGGGACCGCGGCCGAAGGCGGCACCGCCTCGCCCGATGCGCGGGAGGACAGCCCGAAGGAGTAGTACCGGCACAATTGCCCGGTGCTCAACGAACTGTTCACGCCCTCCGTCCAGCATGCGCTCGACATCGTCGGAATCTTCGTCTTCGCGATCTCCGGCGCTCTGCTCGCCGTACGCAAGAACTTCGATGTCTTCGGCATCGCGGTGCTCGCCGAGGTGACCGCGCTGGGCGGGGGGCTGTTCCGTGACATCGTCATCGGGGCGGTCCCGCCCGCGGCGTTCACGGATCTCGGCTACTTCACCACCCCGCTCCTCGCCGCCGTCCTGGTGTTCTTCCTGCACCCGCACGTCGAGCGGATCCAGGTGGGCGTCAATGTCTTCGACGCGGCGGGCCTCGGGCTGTTCTGCGTCACGGGCACGGTGAAGGCGTACGACTACGGTCTGGGCCTCACCGCGTCGGCGGCCCTGGGGCTCGCCACCGCGGTCGGCGGCGGTGTGCTGCGTGACGTACTGGCCAACGAGGTGCCCTCGCTGCTGCGCTGGGACCGCGACCTGTACGCGGTGCCCGCCATCGTCGGCGCCACGATGATCGTTCTGTGCATCCGTTTCGGGATGCTCAACGCGTTCACCAGCGGCACCGCCGTGATCGCGGCCTTCGTGCTGCGGCTGCTGTCCATGCGCTACCACTGGCGGGCCCCGCGCGCCTACAACCGGAAGTCCGCGACGGCTGAGGAGAGCTCCGCGACCACCTGAGCCCGCGTGGTGATGCCGGCTAAAAAAGCTACCGCTCAGTAATGGAATCGGTGTACGGTGCACCGCATGGCACAAGCAGCAGAGAAGGCGGCGCAGACCGGCCCCGCGACCATCGGGGACAGCGAGTTCGACCGCGACACCGCCGTCACCCTTCGAGAAGAGGGCGTCTACGACGCCGAGCTCTCCGCCGGATGGACGATCATCCGTGCCGTCAACGGCGGCTATCTGCTGGCCATGCTCGGCCGCGCGCTCGGCGAGGCCCTGCCGCACCCGGACCCCTTCTCCGTCTCCGCGCACTACCTCACCGCGTCCGTCCCCGGCCCCGCGGTCATCCGGACCCAGACCGTCCGTACCGGCCGCACGCTCTCCACCGGCCAGGCGTCCCTCTTCCAGTACGCGGAGGACGGCACCGAGGTCGAGCGCATCCGGGTCATCGCCACCTACGGCGACCTGGACGGCCTCTCCGACGAGGTCCGCACATCGGTGAAGCCGCCGGCCATCCCGCCGCTGGAGCACTGCCTCGGCCCGAGCGACGGCCCGGCCCCGATTCCCGGCAGCTCCGCCATCACC
Source organism: Streptomyces sp. NBC_00984 (assembly GCF_045162475.1). NCBI lineage: Bacteria > Bacillati > Actinomycetota > Actinomycetes > Kitasatosporales > Streptomycetaceae > Streptomyces > Streptomyces sp. NBC_00984. Next base: position 2,781,921 of record NZ_CP108734.1, on the reverse strand, counting down.
GAACGGCTCGACATCAGGCTCGACCCGGCGACGATCGGCTGGGCCATCGGGCAGCCGTCCGGCAAGGGTGAGATGCGCGGCTGGTTCGGCCTCGCGGACGGCCGCGACGCCGACCCGCTCTCGCTGCTGCTCGCCGTCGACGCACTGCCGCCCACCTCGTTCGAGCTGGGCCTCAAGGGCTGGACGCCGACCATCGAGCTCACCACCCACATCCGCTGCCGCCCCGCCCCCGGCCCGCTGCGTGTCTCCATCACCACCCGCAATCTCGCGGGCGGCTTCCTGGAGGAGGACGCGGACGTCTGGGACAGCGCGGACCGGCTGGTGGCCCAGTCCCGCCAGCTGGCGCGCGCAGCGCGCCCCTGACGGCCGGGAACGGGGTCGGGGCAGGGGGCGGAGCCGGGGGAAGCTGGTCAGGTGAAATCCGACCGGCTGCTCTCCATCCTCCTGCTGCTCCAGACGCGCGGCCTGGTGCCCGCCACCGAGCTCGCCGAGCGCTTCGAAGTCTCCGTACGCACCATCTACCGGGACATCGAGGCGCTCTCCGCCTCCGGCGTCCCGGTCTACGCCGAGCGCGGGCGGCACGGCGGCATCGCGCTGCTGCCGGGATTCCGTACGGATGTCACCGGGCTCACCGCCGACGAGGCGCGCGCCCTCTTCGTCCTCGCCGCCGAGGGCGCCCACGCCGCGCTCGGCCTCGACGCGGCGCTCGGGTCCGCGCTGCGCAAGGTGATGGCCGCCCTGCCCGAACCGCACCGGCCCGCCGCCGAACTGACCAGCAGACGGATCCTGGTCGACCCGGTGCGCTGGATGAGCGGCCCGCAGCCGGCCGTCGATGTGGCCGAACTGCACGATGCCGTCTTCGCCGACCGGCGATTGCGGCTGAGCTACCGCCACAGCGGTACGAGTGACCCGCGCACCTACACCGTCGATCCGTACGGCCTCGTCGTGAAGGCGGGCGTCTGGTACCTGGTCGCGGACCGGGACGGGGTACCCAGGCTCTTCAGGGCCGACCGGGTGCGGCGGGCCACCCTCACGGACGAACCGGTCGTGCGCAGGCCCGGGGCGGAGCTCGCGGACCTGTGGGACGCGCTGCGCAAGCAGGTCGAGGAACGGCCCGGACGGGTACGGCTGCGGGTGCGCGTGCACCGTTCCCGGCTCGATCTGTTCGTACGCCTGCACGGCGGCGCGCTGACGGGGGAGCCGCGGCCCGAGAAGGGCGGGGAGTGCCGCGACCGGGTGCCGGGCGAGGAGAGCGGGGAGTGGCTGCGGGCCGAGCTGGCTGTCGACTCGGTCGAGTGGGCCCGCGCCCTGCTCTCCTTCGGCCCGAACGTCGAAGTGCTCTCGCCGCCCGAGGCACGGGAGATCCTGCTCCGCCACGCGGCGGCGGTCGTGGAGCTGTACGGGGAGGCGGGCGCGCCCTAGCGGGTTTCGGTGTCGCTCGTGTCGTCCAGCCAGTGCAGCCTGCCGAGGGTGACCAGCCTCAGTCGGCGACGGGCCACCCCGGCCACCTCCTGCGCGCCGCCCGGCCCCGCGTCCAGCAGGGCCGAGGCCGTGATCACCATGTGGTCGACATAGAGGCCGCCCAGCATCAGCAGGTCCTCCTCGCTCCAGCCCCGGGACTGCGGCTCCTCGGCGAGCGCCGCCGCCACCTCCTCGGCGAACCGCCGCAGTTGGGTCGCTATGGCCTCGCGGACCGGTCCGACGCCGCCGTGCCGTTCGCGGGCGATGAAGCGGAAGTGGGCCGGCTGTTCACCGACATGACGCATGATCAGGTCGATGCTGCGGTCCAGGCGTTCCTCGCTGTCACCGGTCTCGGCGAGCGTCGCGCCGATCATTCCGTGCAGGCTGCCCAGCGCCTCCTCGACGAGCGCCACACCGAGCGCCGCCGTGTCGTCGAAGTGCCGGTAGAAGGCGGTGGGCGTGACGCCCGCGGCCCGGGTCACCTCGCGCAGCCCGAGGCTGCTGAGGCTCTGGTGCTCCAGGAGTCCGAGCGCGGCATCCAGCAGTGCCTGACGGGTTCTCAGCTTCTGGGTCTGGCGGATGCCGGCGGTGTGACTCATGCCATTCAGTAAACAACTGTTCTCCGGGGCGGGGAAGTGCCGAACGAGTCTAGACTGACAAGTCAGTGAACAGTCGTACTCTCAAATGCTCCTGGAGAGCTCGCAGAAAGGCTGAACATGATCGTCCTCGTCGCCGCCCTGCTCCTGCTCGGGGTCGTGCTCGGAGCGGTGGTCCAGATTCCGCTGCCGCTGACCTTCGCGCTCGCCGCCGTGATCGGCTGCTGGCTGCTGATCTTCGCCGTAAGGGAGCGGACCGGTGCGCAGCGCCGTTCGCGCTGACCGCCGTTCCGCGCGTCCCCTCGACCACCGATTCGAAGGAGCAGGCACCATGACACTCACCGCATCAGTCCACCGTCCCGAAGCGGATGACGAGACGGCCGCCGAGGTCGGAGCCGGGCTCGGCTCCGAGCCTGTGGCCGGCGCCGAAGCCCGCCCCGGCAGTCGCGGGGACCGGACCCGGGATGCCGACGGGCTGGCCGTCGCCTCGTTCGTGCTCGGGCTCGTCGGTCTGCTGGTGATGAACATCCTGCTCGGCCCGGCCGCGATCGTCATGGCGACCATCGCCCTGGTGCGTTCCACCTCCCGCCGGGGCCGTGCCTGCCTGGGGCTCGCACTCGGCATCGCCGACCTCGTGGTGCTGGCCTTCCTGGTCACCGGCTCCGGCACCATCTCCTGGAACTTCGCAGGCTGACCGGGTGCCGTGACCGGTGCGCGGGGACCGGGCCGCGATGCGCCCGCCGTACGCCCCGCCGGGGCTCGTAGAATCGAGCCCACCATGGCATACCTCGACCACGCCGCGACCACGCCGATGCTTCCTGAAGCGATCGAGGCGATGACCGCCCAGCTCGCCGCCACCGGTAACGCGTCCTCACTGCACGCCGCCGGGCGCCGGGCCCGTCGTACCGTCGAGGAGTCGAGAGAGACCCTCGCCGATGCCCTCGGGGCACGCCCCAGCGAGGTGGTCTTCACCTCCGGCGGCACCGAGGCCGACAACCTCGCCGTGAAGGGCCTGTACTGGGCCCGCCGCGATGCCGACCCCCGCCGCACCCGGGTGCTGGCCAGCCCGGTCGAGCACCACGCGGTGCTGGACGCCGTCGACTGGCTCGCCGAGCACGAGGGCGCGAACGTCGAATACCTCCCCGTCGACCGGCACGGACGCGTCCACCCGGACGTCCTGCGCGAGGCGATCCTCCGCGACCCCGGCGACGTCGCGCTGGTCACCGTGATGTGGGCCAACAACGAGATCGGCACCATCATGCCGGTACGCGAACTGGCCGCCGTGGCCCGTGAGTTCGATGTGCCGATGCATGCGGACGCGGTGCAGGCGTTCGGGCAGCTGGAAGTCGACTTCGCCCGGTCCGGGCTGGCCGCGATGACGGTCAGCGCGCACAAGATCGGCGGACCGTTCGGCATCGGCGCGCTCCTGCTCGGCCGCGAACACACCCCCGTACCCGTGCTCCACGGCGGCGGCCAGGAGCGGCACGTCCGCTCGGGCACCCTCGATGTGCCCGCCATCGCCGCCTTCGCCCTCGCGGGGCGGCTGGCCGCCGACGGGCGCGAGGAGTTCGCCCGCGAGATCGGCGGGCTCCGCGACGAGCTGGTCGCGGCCGTGCTGGCGGCCGTGCCCGACGCCGTCCTCGGCGGCGATCCGGACCCCGGCGGCCGGCTCCCCGCCAACGCCCACTTCACCTTCCCCGGCTGCGAGGGCGATTCCCTGCTCCTGCTGCTGGACGCCCAGGGCATCGAATGCTCCACCGGCTCCGCCTGCACCGCCGGGATCGCCCAGCCGAGCCACGTACTGCTGGCCACCGGCACCGCCCCGGACCTGGCCCGCGGCACCCTCCGCTTCTCGCTCGGCCACACGTCCACCAAGCAGGACATCGACGAGGTGGCCCGCGCGATCGGACCGGCGGTGGAGCGGGCGCGCACGGCGGGACTCAGCTGAAACCGGTGCATCCGGGCCCGTCCGGCGATCGGGCGGGCCCCGCGGTCACCGTGTGTGCCCCGCGGTCACCGCGTGTGCGCCGCGCGGACCAGCTTCAGATACCGGTCCCAGTCCCAGTGCTTGCCCGGATCGGTGTGGTCCGTGCCCGGCACCTCCGCATGCCCGATGATGTGCTCCCGGTCCACCGGCATCCCGTACCGCCCGCAGATCGCCGCCGTGAGCCGCGCCGAGGCCCCGTACATCGCCGCCGTGAAGTCCTGCGGCCGGTCCACGAAGCCCTCGTGCTCTATGCCGACGCTGCGCTCGTTGAACGACCTGTTTCCTGCGTGGAACGCCACATCCAGCTCACGGATCATCTGCGTCACATGGCCGTCCTTGCGCACCACGTAGTGCGCCGCCGCTCCGTGCCCCGGGTCCTGGAAGACCTTGACCGCGCCCTGGTAGCTGCCCTGGGTGACATGGATGACGACCCGGTCGACGGTGTAGTCGTCGGGGCGGTCGGCCTTCCGCCAGTTCGCCGACGAGGCCGATATCCACTGGGCCCGCGCATAATCCACCTCGCCGGGCTTGCGGGGCTTGTCCACCCCCGGCAGCCGCCACCAGGCGTGCTCCAGCTCCTCCCGCGCCAGCGCGGCGGTGCCCACGGCCATGACCGCGGCGCCGATCAGCAGCCCGCGCCGGCTGATGCCGTGCCCGGACTTCGCGCCCCCGGAGCCCTTGGCGCCCGATGTCCCCTTGGTCCCCATGTGAGCCACAACGCATATCCGAGAGCGTTCGGTTCCCGGCGCCCCGTACTCTGGTGGGGCTATGACTGAGACTTCCCAGCGCCCCCTCCGTGTGCTCGCCGCCATGTCGGGCGGTGTCGACTCCGCCGTCGCCGCGGCCCGCGCCGCCGAGGCGGGCCACGACGTGACCGGTGTGCACCTCGCCCTCTCCGCCAACCCGCAGTCCTTCCGTACCGGGGCGCGTGGCTGTTGCACGATCGAGGACTCCCGCGACGCCCGCCGCGCGGCGGACGTCATCGGCATCCCGTTCTACGTCTGGGACCTGGCGGAACGCTTCCGCGAGGACGTCGTGGACGACTTCATCGCCGAGTACGAGGCGGGCCGCACGCCCAACCCGTGCCTGCGCTGCAACGAGAAGATCAAGTTCGCCGCGCTGCTCGACAAGGCCCTGGCGCTCGGCTTCGACGCCGTGTGCACCGGCCACTACGCCACCGTCGTACTGAACGAGGACGGCAGCCGCGAGCTGCACCGCGCCTCCGACATGGCCAAGGACCAGTCGTACGTCCTCGGCGTCCTGGACGAGAAGCAGCTCGCCCATGCGATGTTCCCGCTCGGTGACACCCTCACCACCAAGGACGAGATCCGTGCCGAGGCCGAGCGCCGGGGCCTCGCCGTCGCCAAGAAGCCCGACAGCCACGACATCTGCTTCATCGCCGACGGCGACACCCAGGGCTTCCTGGCGAGCCGGCTCGGCACGGCCGAGGGCGACATCGTCGACGAGTCGGGTACGAAGGTCGGCACCCACGAGGGCGCCTTCGGCTTCACCATCGGCCAGCGCAAGGGCCTGCGCATCGGCCACCCCGCCCCCGACGGCAAGCCGCGCTACGTCCTGGACATCTCCCCGGTGAACAACACGGTGACGGTCGGCCCGGTCGAGGCCCTCGACGTCACCGCACTCACCGCCATCAAGCCCCGCTGGTGCGGCACGGCCCCGGCCGGCCCCGGCACCTACACCGCCCAGCTCCGCGCCCACGGCGGCGAGACCGAGGTGACGGCGGAACTGGTCGACGGGACGCTGAACGTCACCTTCACCGAGCCGGTACGCGGCGTGGCCCCCGGCCAGGCGGTCGTGCTGTACGACGGCACCCGGGTGGTCGGCTCGGCGACTATCGCGACGACGGTCCGGCGGGAGCGGGCCGCCGCGAGCTGAGCGGTCGGGGCTGGCACGGCCGGTGCCGGCGTCATAGGCTGCACATGCGGATCGTCCGCATGCGGTGTACGTACGACGGGGCCAGCCTCCCCGTCCTGTCGGGAGGCCGAGGGTGCTACTGCGTTTCCGGGTGGCCAATCACCGCTCGATCCGCGGTGAGTGCGAGCTGTCGCTCATCGGACCGGATCACGGTGACGGCAACGCCCGAGTGACCGGACTCCGCCACGACGGGCACAACGTGTCGGCTCTGCCGGTGCTGGGCATCTTCGGCTCCAACGCTGCGGGCAAGAGCAATATGCTCGGTGCGCTGTCCGACATGCGTCATGCGGTTCGCACATCGTTCGCCGACTGGACGAAGTCGCCCGGTGTGCCCCGCGAGCCCTTCAAGCTCGATCCCGCGTGTGCGGAAGAGACCAGTTTGTACGAGGTCGATCTCTCCCTCGGCCGCAGCAGCACCCGGTTCACCTACGGCTTCGAGCTCTCGGACGACCGCGTCGAGGCCGAATGGCTGCACGCCTACCCCGGGGGCAAGCGGGAGACCTGGTTCGACCGGGAAGCGGGCCGGCCCGATGCGGAGGGCGGGGAGTTCGTCTTCGAGGGCGAGGGCTTCAAGGGGAATCGCGAGCTCCTGGTGTCCGTCACCCGCGAGGACGCCCTGTTCCTGTCCACCGCCGCCACCCTGAACGACCCCCAACTCTCCGCACTGCACCGCTGGTTCCTGGACAACCTGTGGCTGGTGACACCCGGCGAGGACGTCGGGCATCGCACCAGGTGGACCCTGGACCTCATCGAGCAGAACGCGAAGGACGGGTACCGCGAGCGGGTCCTGCACCTGCTGGCCGCCGCCGACATCGGTGTCACCGGCATGGACGTCGACCCGGAGACCGGGGCGGTCAGGCTGCGGCACCGCACGGGGGACGGAACCGATACCCCGCTGGACTTCCTCACCGAGGAGTCCTTCGGCACGCATGCCTGGTTCGCCTTCCTCGGGCCTATGTTCACCGTGCTCGACAAGGGGGCGGTGCTGCTCGTGGACGAGCTGGACTCCTCCTTGCACCCGACGTTGGCGGCGGAAGTCGTACGGATCTTCCAGGACCCGAAGGCCAACCCGCGCAACGCGCAGCTGATCTTCACCACGCACGATGCCACCCTCCTCGGCAGCGAAGTGCTGGACCGCCCGCTCGCCCGCGAGCAGGTCTGGATCGCGGCCAAGGACCGGTCGGGCGCGACGGAGATCTACCCGCTTACCGCCGCCCACCCGAAGGACGGCGAGAATCTGGAGCGTGGCTATCTGCGCGGGCGCTACGGCGGGGTGCCCCGAGTCAGCGCGGGGGAGATCGCCCGCGAACTGTCCTGGCAGGAGGAGAAGGCAACAGCGTGAGTACGCGGGGTGGGCAGCAGGGACAGCACGGTGCCGAGGGGCAGGCGGACGAGCCGCCCCGGCGGAAGCGGAAGAGCCGCAAGGACGAGGAGAAGCCCCTCGTGGCCCCCGCGCCACCGCCTCCGGCCGATACGCGGGCGCAACGGGTGCTGTATGTCGGCTGCGAGGGCGAGTCCACCGAGCCGGACTACCTCAACTACCTGAACGAACGATTCGGGGACGGCAGCCTCACCGGCGGACGACGGTTCCGGATCCAGCCGGTATACGCCAAGAACGGACTGACCCCGGCCAGGGTGGTCGCCCAGGTTCAGGCCAAGGCAGAGGAGGACGAGGCCTGGGCCCTCTTCGACCGGGACCAGCACCACGACATCCCCGAGGCCCTGCGCCTGGCGGCCGAGCAGGGCACCGAGGTCTGCTTCTCCCACCCCTCGTTCGACCTATGGCTGCTGCTCCATTTCCAGGCGTTCGGTGGCAAGCGCAGCGGCAGCAGCGAACACGTGGTGGACACGCTGCGGCAGGCGGACCCGGCCTTCAAGAACTTCGACAAACGGAACGACAAGAGCGTCAAGGACGGGCGTCGCGCGGCGTTGACGAAGAAGGAGTCCGCCGCCGTCAGCCATGCGCGGAGCCTGGTCGCCCAGTGCGAGCATGGCACATGCAAGGCGAAGTCCACCCGGAAGGATCGCTACCAGTGGGAAGGCGCTCCGGAGCGCCCCGATCCACTGATCCCGCACTCGGGCCACGCCGTGGACTGCCCGGTCCTCGACCGTGACCCGTCCACCGATGTCTGGCGGCTGCTGGTGAGTCTCGAAATCGTGGACGCCTGATCGCTCGGAAGGCCGCCCGATCCGGTCATCGGTCCGCACCAGATCCATGGGACGTCTACGCTTCCCTGAGCATCCCGATCCCCTCACCGTACGTACGAAGGAATGGCGCGTGGCCAGAATCACCCTGCCCGAGCTCGAACGGCACCTGTATTCGGCCGCCGACATCCTGCGCGGTCGGATGGACGCCTCCGAGTACCGGGACTACATCTTCGGGATGCTCTTCCTGAAGCGCGCCTCGGACGAGTTCCAGCCGGAGTGGGAGCGGGTGTACCGGGAGCACCTGGACCGGACGAAGGACGAGACGAAGGCGCTGAAGCGGGCCAACGACCCGGACTCGTACGCCGAGGTCTTCTACGTGCCGCCCCGGGCACGCTGGTGGAAAGGGCCCCACCGCGACCTGGAGCACCCGGAGAACCCCGCGCCCGGCATCCAGACCCTCACCGACAAGGTCGGTGAGCGCCTCGATCAGGCGATGGTCGCGCTCAGCGAGGGCAACGAGCGTCTGGCCGGCGTCACCACCCACATCAGCTTCAACGAGATCATCGGTACGAAGCCCCGCTTCACCGATGCCGAACTGGCCCAGCTGATCCGCCACTTCACGCTCTACCGGCTGCGCAACGAGGACTTCGAGTTCCCCGACATGCTGGGCGCGGCCTACGAGTTCCTGCTGGGGGAGTTCGCCGACTCGGCCGGGCAGAAGGGCGGGGAGTTCTACACCCCGCGCGCTGTCGTACGCATGATGGTCCGGCTCGTCGACCCGAAGGCCCAGGAGTCCGTCTACGACCCGTGCGCCGGCTCCGGCGGCATGCTGATCGCGGCCCGCGAGCATGTGGAGGAGCACGGCGAGGACCCGACGCACCTCTCGGTCAACGGCCAGGACAAGAACGGCCCCTCCTGGTCCATGGCCAGCATGAACATGGTGTTGCACGGCATCCGGCAGTTCAACCTCCAGCACGGTGACACCCTCACCGAACCGCTGCACTTCCAGCCGGGCACCACGCAACTGCGCCGGTTCACCAAGGTCCTTTCCAACCCGCCGTTCTCCCTGAACTACGACGCCTCCCTGGTCGCCGAGGCCGACAAGAACCACGGGAAGCGGATGAAGCACTGGGCGCCGGAGGGCGGCAAGAAAGCCGACCTCATGTTCGTCCAGCACATGGTGGCCGTGCTGGAGGAGGAGGGCGTCGCGGCGATCGTCATGCCGCACGGGGTGCTGTTCCGGGGCGGTAAGGAACGAGACATCCGCGAGCAGCTCCTCAAGGACGACTGCATCGAGGCGGTGATCGGCCTCGGCCCGAACCTGTTCTACGGAACGGGCATCCCGGCCTGTGTGCTGGTGCTCCGCCGCCCGCACCGCAAGCGTGCCAAGCGGGTGGGCAAGGTTCTGTTCATCAACGCCGACCGGGACTTCACGGCGGGCCGGAACCAGAACGAACTCCGCCCGGAACACGTCGAGAAGATCGTCACCACGTACCAGCAGTGGCGCCAGATCCCCCGGTACTCGCGTGAGGTCGAGGTCGAGGACCTGCAGGCTGCCGAGGCCAATCTCAACATCCGCCGCTGGGTGGACAACTCGCCGCCCGCCGAACCCCAGGACGTACGGGCGCACCTGTACGGCGGCGTACCGGTGGCCGAGGTCGCGGACCGGGCCGAGCTGTTCCGCTCGTTCGGTGTGGACGCGACGGAGCTGTTCGCCGTCCGGGACGCCGACCCGGACTACTACGACTTCCTGCCGGAGGGCCCCGACGCGACGGCGGCCCGCATCCCGTGGCTGGCGGAGAAGAAGAAGTCGGAGCTGGACGAGGTGTACGCCACGTGGTGGAAGGCCCACGCGCCGCTCTTCGCGGGGCTCGCGGCGGACCGTGAGCTGATGAAGCTGCGGAGCGGGCTCCTGGACTCGTTCAAGCGGGACATCGGCGCCGTCGGCGTGATCGACGAGTTCACCACGGCCGGCATCATCGCCGACTGGTGGGCCACCAACCGCTACGACATGAAGGCGTTGGCGGCGGGCGGATTCGAGCGGGTGCTGACCGGCTGGGTCGACTCGGTCCAAGCGATCGTCGAGCCGGTGATCCCCGGCGACGACACCGCGACCCGCAAGAAGACGACGGTCACGTCCACCGACCGCCGACGTGCCATGGACCAGCCGGTCGTGCGGGTGCTGATCCCGGAGTTCCTGGACGCGGTGGCGTTGGCGGACAAGGCGGTCACCGAGGCCGACGTGGCGTACAAGACGGCGTTGGAGGCGCTTGCCGAGGCGGAGGGGCCGGAGCCGACGGACGAGGACGCTGAGGCGGACGAGGCTGCGGAGGGCGCGGACGGCGCCGAGCCGGAGGAGGACGCTGCTCCGGTGGCCTCGGCAGAGAAGATCGCCGCACTGACCCGCGACGTCACCGCGTGCAAGAAGGCTCTGGCGGCGGCCAGGAAGAAGCGGAAGGCCCTGGACGAGGTGTTCCTACGCCAGCTGCGGGCCGCGCGGGACGTGGTGAGAGACGCGGAGGAGGACGGTCCGGAACGGGTGGTGCTGGAGGTCCTGGACGCGGACCTGTCCGGCCGCCTGGACTCGGCTACGGCGGGGCGGAGGCGCGAGCTGGTGGCGGCGTTCCGGAGGTGGGCGGAGAAGTACGCGGTGTCGCTGGAGGTCTTGGAAGCGGAGAGCGGGCCGACGGCAAGGGGAATGGGATGGTCCAACCTGACCGCGCGCGACTCGGAGCAGGCCTCTGGGGCCGGTTGGAGTTACATGCCGCTGGGGGAGGTGGCAACCGTGGCTGCTGGGGTCACACTCGGCTCCGAACCCGTCGGTGGCGGCACCGTTGAGTTGCCATATCTCCGAGTAGCCAATGTCCTGGACGGTCGTATTGACACTGCGGATCTGAAGACGGTTCGGATTCTCAAGTCGCAGTACGAACGGTTTGCTCTCCGGGAGGGGGACCTCCTCCTCACCGAAGGGGGAGACCTCGACAAGCTCGGCCGGGGGGCAGTTTGGGATGGCCGGATCGCCTCGTGTCTTCACCAGAACCATGTGTTCCGCGTCAGGTGCGGCGAGCGTATGTCACCAGACTTTCTGGCTTTGTACACGTCTTCGGCGGCGGGGCGCGCCTACTTCCAGAGGGTTGGCAAGCAGACCACAAACCTGGCCTCGATCAACTCAACCCAGGTGAAGCAGATGCCTGTTCCCGTCCCGCCTCTCGAAGAGCAGGAACGGCTGCTTGGTGTGATTCGTTCCGTTCGCGACAGGGTGGATTTGCTGGAGCGGCAGATCGCGAAGCTAGGCATGGTCCAACTGGGGATGGCTGGCGACGTGTTTAGTGGCATGGCGAGTGCGTTGGCGTGACGGTCAGTCCATCAATGACGTCGGACGCGCGACAGTTGCGACCCGGTGCAGCGGCGCGGCTCCAGGCTAGGGGAGCTGTGCGCCGACGGCGTCCTTCTTCACTTTCTGCACGAGTGCTCCCAGGGCAGCCCGGCTAATCACCAGGACGACACCGGGGCTCTCGCTCTCGCGCATTGCAACGCCTGCGTTCTTCACCGCGGCGACCTCAACGCAGTTGTTCCCCCCTGCGTCGGAGAACGACGACTTCACCCAGTGCAGGTCGGACACGTGAGACACCTCTTACAGCTCCTTGGCGACGGAGTGGATAAAGCCCTTGGACTCGGAAGGAGTCAACGCCACCTTTTCGACCAAGTCCAGCTTGGTGCGGAAGTTGGCCAGCTGCGTGGGGGAGTCGATGAACACCGCCCCGGTCGGTGAGTCCATCTGCACTGTGTCCAGGTGGTGGTTGGGAGCCTCTGCGTACAGGACGGAGGAGTCGCCGAGGAGCGGGTAGCCGCCCGCCGTGAACGGGATGACTTGGAGCGTCACGTTGGCGTGCTCGCTGGCATCCAACAAGTGCAGCAGTTGGGCGCGTGCAGCGCTGCGGCCACCGAGCTGCATCCTGATTGCGGCTTCGTGGATCACGCCGGAGTACGGGATCCCGTGATCCCCCGCGATCACGGACTGGCGGGCCATGCGGTGCGCCACCCGTAGTTCGACTTCGAGGCGGGGTAGCGACGGGACGAAGAGTTCGAAGATGGCGCGTGCATGGTCTTCCGTGTGGAACAGGCCGGGCAGATGCGCTGTCTGGACCGTGCGCAGGCGGACGGCGTAGTTCTCCAGGGCTGATACATCCAGAAAGCCCGGCGGGATCTTGCCTCGGTACTCCTCCCACCAGCCCGTCCTGCGTCCACCTGTAAGTGCCGCCAGTGCGTCGATCAGATCAGGTTCGTCGCATTCGTAGATGCTGCCCAGGCGCCGAAGGCGCTCCTCGCTGATGCCGAACCGCCCAGCCTCCACGTTGGAGATGACCGTCCGATCGGTCCCCAGCAGGCCTGCGGCCTCTGGTGCCGTCATGCCGGCAGCTTCTCGAAGCCGCCTCAACTCGATGCCGAATCGGCGCTGAAGGATGGTGGGGGCATGTCGTGGTGCCACGTGTCGTCCTCGTTCTCTGCTGGAGCCGCGCACAGTGTTTCCGGCGGAAACGTCGCGGTCCACCGAAATCGGGAAGTTAACCCTTCGGGGTGACTTGGTAGCACCGTTATGCATTCGACCTCTACTCTCTGGTGTGCGCCACTCGCTCACTGTTATCGACGGAAGTGCACCGACCCATCCTGCCCACCCGGGAGGCAGGCCCCGGACCGGCATTGCCACCGTCACTCGTGGTGCAACAACCGCAACCACCCCTGGCGCACGCCCACTTCACCCACCCACTCGCACGCACCCCAGGAGGTGCCCGTGAGGACCGAGCCCACCCCTTACGCCCCGCACGCCCCGTACGACGACACCCCGTACGCACTCCACCCCGCCCCCATCCCCTTCGCCGACCCCTGGAGCTACGAACTCGTCTTCCCCCGCGATCCGCGAGGCCCTCGCATCGCCCGCACCACCCTCCGGGCCGTCCTCGGCGCTCACGAACTGGCCGAACTCAGCTACCGCGCAGAGCTGTTGACCTCCGAGCTGACCACCAACTCCGTGCGGCACGCCCAGGGTCCCGCCGGTGTGCGGCTCCAGTGGCTGCACCCCGTGCTCAGAGTCAGCGTCTGGGACCTCAGCCCGGATCTGCCCAAGCCCTACAGGCCGGCCGTCGGCCCGGAGGCCGAAGCGGGGCGGGGCATGGCCATCCTCGAACTCGTCGCCGACCGCTGGGGTGGATGCGCCATAGGGGACGGAGAGTTGGGCTCGGGTGGCAAAACCATCTGGTTCGAACTGGCGCTCACCAGCTGACCGCTGCCCCTGCTCGGCCGCCCCGCCCTCCGCCCTGGCCGATCCGGTGCCCGCCGGTAGAGTTCCGCGTACACCCATACGGGTGCGGGTGGGACGTACGGTGACGGGCGCGCGGGGAGACCAGGCATGGGGCAGCCGGAGTACGACAAGACCGAGAAGCCGCTGACCAGTCAGCTGACCGCCATGGGGTGGACGCACCTCGAAGGCGGCCCGCCGCACGGCACGGTTACCGAGCCGGGCCCTTCCGGGCGGACGAGCTTCGAGCAGGTCGTCTACGCACAACGATTCCGGGCTGCGGTGGCCCGCATCAACCCTGGCCCCCACGGCAAGACATGGTTGTCCGACGCCCAGCTGAATCACCTCCTCGCCCGGGTCCAGGGCACGGCGCCGGGATTCGGAAGCCCGGGAAGGGGCGTCGCGGGCAACCTGGACGCGACCGATCTCCTGCGTAAGGGGATCAACTCCCGGACCGTCCCCGGCTGGACCAAGGGCAAGCCCGAACAAATCAGACTCGTCGACTGGGACGGTGAGTTCGAGAACGGCAACGACTTTCTCGCCGTCTCGCAGTTCCGGGTGGAACGCAAGAACGCCGCACCCGTCATCCCGGACATCGTCCTGTTCGTCAACGGTCTGCCCTGGGTCGTCATCGAGTGCAAGGCCCCCCTGGTGTCCGCCCGGCAGGAACAGCGCGCGGCGCTGGACGCGGCCGTCGAGCAGGTCATCGGCTACGCGGGCGTGGACGCGCCGGCGCCCGTCGCGGAGTTCGTACGCTTCGCCCAGGTGCTGATCGGAACGGACCGGGACCACGCCGAGCTCGGCACCGTCACCGCCGACTCGCTGCGCTTCGCGCCCTGGCGGACCACCCTGCCCGCCACCGAGGAGCAGGTACGCGAGGAGACCGGCAGGGGCAGCGGCACCGCGCTGAGCGACCAGGACATCCTGGTGGCCGGTGTGCTGAGACCGGCGCATCTGCTGTCCCTGGTCCGGGATTTCACCACCCAGGCCGGGAGCGGCCCGCGTACCGTCAAGATCATCGGCCGCTACCCGCAGTTCAAGGCCGTGCACAAACTGGCCCAGCGCCTGCTGGAACGGCGCAGGAAGATCGACGCCGGTGAGCCGGTCGACCAGCGGGGCGGAGTCGTCTGGCACACCCAGGGCTCCGGGAAGAGCCTCACCATGGCCTTCCTCGTGCGCCATCTCCGCAGCACACCTGGTCTCAAGGAACACAAGGTCGTCGTGGTGACGGACCGGCTCGACCTGGAGAAGCAGATCCGGGGGAGCCTCGCTGCGAGCAACCAGACGATCTACCGGGCCTCCAGCGTGGCGCAGGCGCGCGGCTACCTCGCGGTGGACGTGCCCGATCTTGTCCTCGTCACGTTGCAGAAGGCACGCAGGGATGACTCGGAGTACGACGGCCGCGAGGAGAAACTTCCTGGAGGGGACGACGGCGAAGGCTATCTGTACAACCGCGTTCAGAACCCGAGCCCGGACATCGTCGTCCTGATCGACGAGGCCCACAGGGGCCAGGACCAGTGGCAGCACGCGCGACTGCGCGCCATGCTGCCGAACGCCATGATGGTCGGCTTCACCGGAACCCCGATCCTCAGTGGCGACCGGAAGACCACCGAGGACATCTTCGGCCCCTTCGCCGACCTCTACACCCTGCGTGACGCCGAGCGGGACGGGGCCGTGGTTCCGGTGCGCTACGAGGCGTACAGCGTCCCGCTGGAAGTGATCGAGAAGGCGGCGCTGGACGCCGAGTTCGACGAGAAGGTGCCTGCCGACCCCAAGCAGCGCGAGCGCGTCCTGGGGAAGTTCGCGCGGCGCAAGGAGATCCTCGAAGCTCCCTCCGTGATCGAGGCGAAGGCCGACTACATGCTGCGGCACTGGGCGCGGAACGCGCTGCCCGACCGCTTCGGCGCCCAGCTCGCCGCTGTTTCCCGGCTTGCGGCGGTCCGATACAGGGACGCCCTCATCGCGGCACGGAACCGCCTGGTGGAGCAGATCGACGCCCTCGACCCGGAACTCGTACACGATCCGATGGCAGCCTTCGAGGCCGAAGGGGAGGAACGTGAGCTGCTGGACCTGGTCGCTCACCGGGACCTGCTCAGGTCCATCGAGGCCGCCGTGGTGATCTCCGAGGCCCAGCCGAACAGTGGGCGCAAGGACCCCGAGACATGGAAGTGCTGGACCTCGAAGTCCCACCAGGACGACTACATCGAGCGCTTCCAGAAGGGCATCGGCGACCCGCTCGCCGCTGCCGAGGATCCCGCGTGGAAAGTGTCCGCCCACGGGACCTCGGCGTCCGGACTGGGCACGCCCGGCGGAACGGGGGAGGTCTGGCACCCGGACGGCCGGCAGCCGGACCCGCCGGTGGCCGAGCGGGAGGAACCGGGCGAGGCGCCCATGGCCTTCCTGGTCGTGCAGTCGATGCTGCTCACCGGCTTCGACGCCCCCGTCGAGCAGGTGCTCTACCTCGATCGCGCGCTGTCCGGCGCGGGGCTGCTCCAGGCGGTCGCTCGTACCAACCGGCCGTACCGGGACAAGCGTTGGGGTCAGGTCGTCGACTTCATCGGGATCGGCCCGGAACTCGCCCGCTCGCTCGGGGAGTACGACAAGGCGCACCTGCGCGAGCTGTACGGCTACGACACGTCTGTCGATCACCTCGACAAGAAGGCGTTCACGGGCAACCAGCCGGTCCGGGACCGTCTGCTGCTCCAGGCCGATGTCGCGGCCGATGCCCTGCTCGCAGATCTGCGTACCCGCGTCTCCGAATTCCTGGACCGGGTGGGCGTCACCTCCCTCAAGGTGGAGGAACAGCGGGAGGACCTGCTGGCCGCGCTTGAGGACCCGCTGTTGCGCGCCGATTTCGACGAGCTCGCACGTGACTTCCTCACCGCCCTCAACGCCGTACTGCCACGACCTGAGGCCTTGGAGTACGAGGCGTTCGCCCGTCTGCTCGGCGAGGTCCAGTACCTGGCTCGCCGCCGATACCTCGACGGGCGCGACGACTTCAGCCCGCGCCGCTACGGTGCCAAGATCCGGCAGCTGATGGCGCGGCACCTGAAGGTGACGAAGATCGAGCAGCGGGTTCCGCCCGTCGACCTCACGGCCGCGGACTTCATGGAGCGGGTCAACGCCAACAGCGACCCGCGTGCCCGGGTCTCCTACATGACCGGTTCCGTCAAGGTGCGCATCGCGGCCGAGATCGGCTCCGACCGGGCTCGCTACACCCGCTTCAGCCGGCGTCTCGACGAGATCGTGCAGCAGATGCGGGACGACTTCGAGAAGGCCGCCGCCGAGCTCACCCAGCTGGTCGGCGACATGAACACGGACGGGGCCGAGGACACCGGTGCCGGCAGCGGACTCGACCCGTTGACCGAGCGGCCGGTCCACGGACTGCTCGTACAGGAGCTGGAGGAAGGTGCGCTGACCCTGCCGGGTGCCGACCTGATGGCAGCCGCCCGTGCCCTCACTGTGGAGATCGCCGGCCACGTGCGCTCACCGGACATCGTGCACCTGACGGACACCAGGGACCGGGTCCGCAAGCAACTTCGTGTCAGTCTGGAGAGGCACGTCTCCCTGGACTGGGAGGACACCGGCCCGCTTGCCGGGCTTCTGGTGGAACTGGCCGTCGAGCGCCGTGACGACTTCCTGCGGTACGGGGAACAGAACGGGCGCTGAGCAAGGGGCGCCCAGGGAATCCGTGCTGTCGGGTGGTAGGAATGCCCCGTGAGTACTCCCGTCCACCAGGCGATCGCGGCGCTCCCCGTGCCCGGGGAGTGGACGTGGCAGGTCGTCGTACGGCCCCGGCGTCGCACCCTGGGCATCGAGGTCGACGATGACGGGGATGTGCTGTTCGCCGTACCACCGGACGCCGACCCGGCCGCGGTCGCGCAGGCCGTACGGACCCGGCTGCCGCGCCTGGCGCGCGAGGTGCGGCGCAGGCGGACCAGACCGGACGAGCCGGTCAAGGAACTCGTCGGAGGCACCGGCTTCACCTATCTGGGGCGACGGCACCGGCTTAAGCTCCTGCCCCCGGGAGAAGTCGGCCGTGTGAGGCTGCACCGGGGGTGGCTGGAGCTGCCCCGGCCGCAGACGGCCGACGAAGGCGCACGCCGGATCGCTCGGTGGTACGAGACGCGCGGCAGCCGATGGCTCTCCGGGCGGCTGCCCTCGTACGCGTCACGCGTCGGGCTGCCGGCACCACAGGTCGAGGCATGTGATCTCGGGCCGAGATGGGGGGCCCTGCGCCAGGACGGTGCGATCACGGTTCACTGGGCGGTGTTGCAGTTGCCGCCGTCCTTGGTGGATCTCGTCCTGGTCCACGAACTCTGCCACCTGCGCGCGGCCGGTCACGGTGCGGCGTTCCGGCGAGAGATGCGACTCGTCCTGCCGGACGCGGATGCGCGGGAGAAGCAGTTCGCCGAGGCGGAGCCGGAGCTGTGGCGTGGGGCTGTGCGATGAGACACCTCGGGTAAAGGCGGCATCGCGACGCCCCGCGCATCCACGTCCGACCCCTGTACGGGCGTGGCCGCGCGGGGCGGGCCGTGGGCTCAGGAGGCCTGGCGGGCGTACAGGTCCCTGGCGAAGAACTCCGTGAGGACCGGGGCCACCGCCTGCGGGGCCAGGTCGCGGGTCTGGCCGGTCAGGGTGCGGTGGCGGGCGCGGGGGAGGATTTCCGCGAGGGCGCGGGTGGACTGGCGGGCGGGGGTGGGGCTGGAGCCGCCGCAGATCACCAGCGTGCGGGCCGTGACGGAGGCGAACCGGGCGGCCGGGATCGCGCCGTTGCCGAGCAGCGCGTCGTCGTACGCGAGAGTGTGGGCCATCGCCACCAGGTCGCTCCACAGCGGGGCGCGGCGCATCCGGGCGATCATGTCGGTCGGCACGCCCGTCACGGAGAGGAACAGCTCGACGGCCCCCGCGCGATCCCCGGTGGACAGCAGCCGGTGCAGGCGGGAGGTGCAGCACGCCTTGTACTGCAGGCCCGAGGCGCTCGGCGTGTAGGGCGGTTCGTACACCGCCAGCAGGTCCACGGGGAGCCCGGCGGCCTGCGCCTCCAGGGCGAGTGCCCCGCCGGCTCCCATGCCGAACACCGAGGCCCGGCCGCCCACCGCGGTGACGAGCGTGGCCAGGTCATCGATCTCGCGCTCCACCGCGTACGGGCCGCTGTCGCCGCTGGAGCCGCGTCCGCGCCTGTCGTACGTGACGACACGGAAGTGCGGCGCGAGCAGGCGCGCCAGCGGCGCCTCGGTCGCCGCCGTGCCCAGCGAGCCGCCCACCAGGATCACCGGCGGCCCTTCACCCCGGTGCCGGTACGCGATCATGGTGCCGTCGCGGGAGAGAATCTTGTCCATGCGAGGGTGGACCGCCGGGCCCGGCAAAACTCATCGCTCCGGCCGAAGTTTTTTTGAAGTTCTTCGAACTCCCAGGTCAGGGGTGTTCCTGGCGATCAGTCGGTGACTGTCGCAGTGACTTTTTCGGTGTCGTAGAAGCAGAAGTGGTCCTTGATCGCTGCCACTTCGGGCTTCGGGTCCGGGTAGGCCCAGACGAGGTCAGGGGCGTCCGGCAGCGACCAGTAGGAGGCATCTCCCTTGAAGGGGCAGTGGGTTCGGGTGTTCGAGGCTGTCAGGAGGTCCGTACGGACGTCCTCGGGCGGCAGGTAGTAGCGGACCGGACAGCCGGTCTCGCGCAGGACGAGCGGGCGCCGGCTCTCGGCGAGCATCTGCCCGTCGCGGACCACCCGTACATGCTCGGTGCCGGGCTCGACCGTGATGCGGTGTCCTGGTGACGTAGTCATACAAGGGTCAGCCGTTTCGTGGACCGGTTTCTTCCCCGGTCCCGGTCCTTCCTGGT
Organism: Streptomyces sp. NBC_00984; assembly: GCF_045162475.1. NCBI lineage: Bacteria > Bacillati > Actinomycetota > Actinomycetes > Kitasatosporales > Streptomycetaceae > Streptomyces > Streptomyces sp. NBC_00984. Next base: position 2,762,657 of record NZ_CP108734.1, on the reverse strand, counting down.
AGCCGGGTGCCGGGGTGTGTCGGTGGCGGCCTTTACGGTTGCTCCATGAAGATCTGTGTTTTTCTCTCCGCCGCCGACCTCGACGAGCGCTACACCCGGCCCGCCCGCGAATTCGCCGAGCTGCTCGGCAAGGGCGGCCACACCCTGGTCTGGGGAGGCTCGGAGAGCGGGCTGATGAAGGTCGTCGCCGACGGGGTCCAGGAGTCGGGCGGGCGGCTGGTGGGGGTGTCGGTCGACTTCCTGGCCGCGAAGGCGCGTACCAACGCGGACGAGATGGTGATCGCGCGCGATCTCGCCGAGCGCAAGGCGCTGCTCCTGGAGAAGGCCGACGCTGTCGTGATCATGGTGGGCGGCACCGGGACGCTCGACGAGGCGACCGAGATCCTGGAGCTGAAGAAGCACGGCAAGCACGACAAGCCGGTCGTCCTGCTCAACACCGCGGGCTTCTACGACGGGCTGCGCCAGCAGTTCCAGCGCATGGAGGACGAGGGCTTCCTGCCCGTCCCGCTGACCGACCTGGTGTTCTTCGCCAAGGATGGTGTCGGCGCGCTGGCCTATCTGGAGGAGTGGTCCGGCCTGCGGTGACGGGGCGGCGGGGTGCGATCATGAGGGCATGTCCACTCATGTCATCACCGGTGCCGGCTCCGGCATCGGAGCCGCTGTCACCCGCCGTCTACTGGAGCGCGGTGACGAGGCCGTGCTGCTCGCCCGCGACGCGGGCCGTGCCAAGGAGCTGGCCGAGCTCCACCCCGGCGCCCGCACGCTCGTCGGCGATCTCTCCAATCCGGACCGGCTCTCGTGGGCGTTCGCCCAGCAGGCGATGCCGGAGCGGGTCGACTCGCTGCTGCACATCGCGGGCGTCGTGGAGCTCGGCAAGGTCGGTGACCTCACGCCCAAGGCCTGGCACTTCCAGCTCAACGCCAACCTGGTCGCGCCCGCCGAGCTGACCCGGCTCTTCCTGCCGCTGCTCCGCGTCGCCCAGGGCCACGTCCTCTTCGTGAACTCGGGCGCCGGCCTCGCCGCGCACGCCGAGTGGAGCGCGTACGCCGCGAGCAAGCACGGTCTGAAGGCCCTCGCCGACTCGCTGCGCCACGAGGAGCACGCCAACGGCGTCCGCGTTACCTCGGTCTACCCGGGGCGCACCGCCAGCCCGATGCAGGCCAAGGTCCACCAGCAGGAGGGCAAGGAGTACGACGCCTCCCGGTGGATCGACCCGGAGTCGATGGCCACCACGATCCTGATGGCCATCGACCTGCCGCGCGACGCCGAGGTCAACGACCTGACGGTGCGCCCCGGGCGCTGACCCCGCGCGGGCCGGGCGGCGTCGCTTCCGGAACAACGCCCTGCGGGGCAGCCCTTACGCTTCCCGTGTGAGCGAGAAGAGCAAGTTCAGCGGTTGTCCGGCCACCGGGATCGGGTCCATGCCCGGGGGAGACGCCCGGGAGGCGGCGAAGACCGTCACCGGTTCCTTCGGGGACGGCGAGGGCCTGCCGTATCTGGCGGAACTGCCCGCGCGCGGTCCCGGTGCGGACATGATCGGGCGGACCATCGGGCTGCTCGTCGACCTGTACGGGCATGTCGAGCCCAGCGGCTGGCGGATCAGCGACCGGCCCGGACGCGACACCCGCCGGGCCAGGTCCTGGCTCGGCGAGGACCTCGACGCCCTGGAGGAGTTCACCCAGGGGTACGAGGGGCCGCTCAAGGTCCAGGCCGTCGGGCCGTGGACGCTGGCCGCCGCGCTGGAACGCCGGGGCGGCGAGGCCGCGCTCGGCGACCCGGGGGCCTGCCGAGACCTGGCGGGCTCACTGGCGGAGGGGCTGCGCGCCCACCTCGCGGAGGTGCGCCGCAGGGTGCCCGGCGCCGACGTGATCCTCCAGCTCGACGAGCCGTCGCTGACCGGCGTACTGCGCGGGCGGATCAGGACGGCCAGCGGCTACCGCACCTACCGGGCCGTGGACCGCCAGGTCGTGGAGGGCACCCTGCGCGACGTCCTGGCGGCGGGCGGGGACGCGGCGACGGTCGTGCACACCTGCGCGCCCGAAGTGCCGTTCGCGCTGCTGCGCCGGGCCGGGGCCGGCGGTATCTCCTTCGACTTCTCGTTGCTCACCGAGCGTGAGGAGGACGCGATCGGGGAGGCCGTCGAGGGCGGCACCCAGCTCTTCCTGGGGGTGGTGCCGGGCACCGACCCGGCCTCGGGCGGATTGTCGGACCCGGGCGGTAGCGTCATGGGTGTCAGGACGCTGTGGCGCAGGCTGGGGCTGAATCCGGGGACTCTCACGGAGTCCGTGGTGATCACCCCGTCGTGCGGGCTCGCGGGTGCCTCGCCCGCGTACGCGCGCGCCGCGCTCGCCCACTGCGCTCGGGCCGCGAGATCGCTCGCAGACAACCCTGAGTAACGGGGCAACGGGTAACGGGAGGACGAGACGATGGCCGGCGAACAGCAGACGGGCGTGCCCGCACAGGTCCAGGAGCAGCACGCGCTCCTGGCCGAGCAGGTCGAGGAGCACCGCTTCCGGTACTACGTGAACGACCAGCCGGTCGTCAGCGACGCCGAGTTCGACCGGCTGATGCGCGAGGTGGAGGCGCTGGAGGAGACGTACCCGCAGCTGCGTACGCCGGATTCGCCGACGCAGAAGGTCGCGGGCCCGTACCGGACGGAATTCACCTCCGTCGAGCACCGCGAGCGGATGCTCTCGCTGGACAATGCCTTCGACGACCTGGAGCTGGCCGCCTGGGGCGAGCGGATCGCCAAGGAGGTCGGCACCACCGACTACCACTTCCTGTGCGAGCCGAAGGTCGACGGTCTGGCGGTCAACCTCACCTATGAGCACGGGCGGCTGACCCGGGCCGCCACCCGCGGCGACGGCCGCACCGGCGAGGACATCACCCCCAATGTCCGTACGATCGCCGAGATCCCGCACCGGCTGAAGGGCGACCGGATCCCGGCGCTGGTCGAGATCCGCGGCGAGGTCTTCTTCCCGATGGAGGCCTTCGAGGAGCTCAACGCCCGGCTCGTCGAGGCCGACGACAAGCCGTTCGCCAATCCGCGCAACGCGGCGGCGGGTTCACTGCGCCAGAAGGACCCGAAGGTCACCCGCACCCGCCCGCTGCACATGGTGGTGCACGGCATCGGTGCCCGCGAGGGTTTCGACATCGACTGCCTCTCGCACGCCTACGAGCTGCTGCGCGAATGGGGTCTGCCCACCGCCAAGTACAACAAGGTGGTGGATTCCCTCGACGGGGTACGGGAGTTCATCAGGTACTTCGGCGAGAACCGGCACTCCGTGGAGCACGAGATCGACGGCGTGGTCGTCAAGCTCGACGAGATCCCGCTCCAGGGCCGGCTCGGCTCCACCTCGCGCGCGCCGCGCTGGGCCATCGCCTGGAAGTACGCCCCGGAGGAGGTCAACACCAAGCTGGTCAACATCCGGGTCGGCATCGGCCGAACCGGCCGGGTCACACCGTACGCCCAGGTCGAGCCGGTCAAAGTGGCGGGCTCCGAGGTGGAGTTCGCCACCCTGCACAACCAGAACGTGGTGAAGGCGAAGGGCGTCCTCATCGGGGACACGGTGGTGCTCCGCAAGGCGGGCGACGTGATTCCGGAGATCCTCGGCCCGGTCGTCGACCTCCGCGACGGCACCGAGCGGGCGTTCGTGATGCCGACGCACTGCCCGGAGTGCGGCACGGAGCTGAAGCCCATGAAGGAGGGGGACATCGATGTCCGCTGCCCCAACGCGCGGTCCTGCACCGCCCAGTTGCGGGAGCGCATCGCCTATCTCGCGGGCCGCAAGTGCCTGGACATCGACCATTTCGGCTATGTCGCGGCCGCGGCCCTGACCGAGCCGCTGGAGCCCGCGGAGCCGCCGCTGCACGACGAGGGCGATCTGTTCGGGCTGACCGTCGAGGAGCTGCTGCCGATCCGGGCCTATGTCCGGGACCAGGACAGCGGGCTGCCCAAGCGCGATCCGAAGACCGGCGAGGAGAAGACCGCCTGGGTCTTCGCCAACCAGCAGGGCGAGCCGAAGAAGAACGCCCTCGCGATGCTCGACGCCATCGCCGCGGCCAAGGAGGCGCCGCTCGCCCGGATCCTCACCGGGCTGTCCATCCGTCATGTGGGCCCGGTCGCCGCCGCGGAACTGGCCCGTCAGTTCCGCTCCATGGACCGGATCGACGAGGCGACCGAACAGGAGCTGGTCGAGGCCGACGGGGTCGGGGAGACCATCGCCGCGTCGGTGAAGCAGTGGCTCGCCGAGGACTGGCACCGGGAGATCCTGCGCAAGTGGCGCGAGGCCGGGGTCCGGATGGAGGACGTGGGCACGGGCGAGGACGAGGGGCCGCGCCCGCTCGAAGGGCTGACCGTCGTCGTCACCGGCACGCTGGCCGGCCACACCAGGGATGGCGCGAAAGAGGCGCTCCAGAGCCGCGGAGCGAAGGTGACAGGTTCCGTTTCGAAGAAGACCTCCTTCGTGGTCGTCGGTGACAACCCCGGTTCGAAGTACGAAAAGGCCATGCAGCTGAAGGTGCCGGTGCTGGACGAGGACGGCTTCGCCGTACTGCTCGATCAGGGTCCGGATGTGGCGCGCGAGGCGGCTGTGCCGATCGAAGAACCGACGGAATAGGACAGATCCCTGTCACGGACCGATGGATCGGGGCGGGGCGTCGACCGGGACAGGCTGGTGGGCGAGCGGCGAACAAGGAGGCGGATAGAGGGCGTAAGGGGACAGACGAGGGCAAGGTTTTCGCCCTGCGGCCGGTTCACCCGATCGGCGCATAGCAGATGCTGACGGATGGTCGGTCCGCATTCGGGCAAGAGCGTCAGAGCGCTGCCCGTAGAAGCCTTCCGCGGCCTACTGTTGAGACGTGCACCTGCCGTGCCCGGCCGCGGGGTGGGAAACCGGGTCGTGGCGGCATGGAACGGAACCATCAGGTGACATCGGCACCGCCGGCTGTGAGAGGGACGGAATGAAACCGACCGAGAGCGCCGCACCGGTGTCGCGGCTGCAAGGTTTCGTCGGCCTCACGCCAAAAGTGGGTGCCGTTGTCATCGCGATCGCCGTTGTCCAGATCGCGACCGGTTTCTACCGGACCGTGAGCGAAGGACACGCGCTCTTCCCCGACGGCAGAGCCGGCTGGTCGCTCGCCGTCCTGACCGGGATCATCGTCGGTCATCTCGTCGCGCTCGGACGCGACCGCTGGTGGGGAGGGACCGGTTCCGGGGCCTCCCTCACCCTGGCCGTGCTGATGCTCTACGGCTGGGTGCCCGCCGGACTGGTCAGTCTGGTCGTCGTGGTCCTCGTCGGCGTCGCCCGCAGACACCGCTGGTGGCAGGGGCTCCTGCACGGCGCGGTGGACATCCTGGGGATAGGCGCGGCGGCCCTGGTGCTCGCCGCGTTCGGCGAGGTGCAGACCGTCGAGTCACCCTGGCAGCCACTCGACTGGGGCATCGCCGCCGTCCCGGAGGTCCTCCTGGCCGCCTCCACCTACCTCCTGGTCACCCGGGTCCTGCTGTGGTACGCACGGGCACCCCAGGGCGGCGGGCTGCCGACCATCGCCCGCACCGCCCTGCTGCGCCAGGGCCTCGTCGCGGTCGCCCTGCTCGCCATCGCACCGCTGATCTGCGTCGTCGCGATGGCCACCCCCCTGCTCCTGCCGCTCTTCGCGGTCCCGCTGATCGCCCTGGACTCCGCCCTCTGGATCGCACGGGCGCGGGCCGAGGAGCAGCTGCGCGATCCGTTGACCGGACTGCCCAACCGGCAGTGGCTGCTGGAGCGCACCTGGACGGCTCTGGAGGACGCCGAATCCGTCGGTGCGCGATCCGCTCTGGTCCTGATCGACCTCGACCGGTTCCGCGCGGTCAACGACACCCTCGGCCATCTGGCGGGGGACCGGCTGCTGTTGCAGATAGCGGAACGTCTCAGACTCGCACTGCCCCGGGGGGCGGAGGCCGCGCGGCTCGGCGGCGACGAGTTCGCGGTGCTCCTGCCGACCGCCGACTCCACCACCAGCGCCCAGCGGGTCGCCCGCCACCTCGTCGCCGAGCTGTCCTCCCCGCTGGACCTCGACGGTCTGACCCTGGTGCTGGAGGCCAGCGCCGGAGTCGCCGTCTACCCCGACCACGCGCTGGACGCCGAAGGGCTGCTCAGGCGCGCGGACGTGGCGATGTACCAGGCCAAGCGCGACCGTACGGGCGTCGAGGTCTACGAGTCGAAGCGGGACAGCAACACTCCGGACCGGCTCGGGCTGCTGGGCGATCTGCGCCGCGCGCTGGACGCCGGCGAGGTCGAGCTCCACTACCAGCCGAAGGTCCGCTTCGACGGCCAGGTGGCCGGCCTCGAAGCCCTGGTGCGCTGGGTGCATCCGGAACGCGGCAGGGTCCCCCCGGACGAGTTCATCGCCATCGCCGAGTCGTCCGGCCTCATGCCGCACCTCACGGAGTACGTCCTGGAGACGGCGCTGGCCCAGGTCGCCCGGTGGCGGGCACAGGGCCTGTTCGTCCCGGTCGCGGTCAACGTATCCCCGCGCGACGTCCACACCCCCGGGTTCGCGGGCGGTGTCGCGGCCCGCCTCGCCCGGCACGGCGTCCCGGCCGGGGCACTCCAGCTGGAAATAACGGAACACGTGCTGCTGGAGGATCCGCAGCGCGCCGCCGACACGCTCGCCGGACTGACCGGGCACGGCGTGAAGATGTCCCTCGACGACTTCGGTACGGGGTACTCCTCGCTCGTCCATCTGCGGCGGCTGCCGGTCAGCGAGCTGAAGATCGACCGCTCGTTCGTGGCCCGGCTGGCCGTGGACAACGAGGACGCGGAGATCGTCCGCTGCACGATCGACCTGGCCCACTCGCTCGGCCTGCTGGTCGTCGCGGAAGGGGTCGAGGACGACGAGACCTGGGAGCGGCTGCGGGATCTGCGCTGCGACGCGGTGCAGGGGTGGCTGGTCGCCGCCGCGATGCCGCCGCAGGAGACCACGGCCTGGCTCCGGGCACGGGGCGAGCACGGCTGGCGGCGGCCGGCCGAGCTGGCGGCCGCGGCAGCCGCCGCCGCGGCAGCGGCCCGTACACCACCGGAGCTGGAGCAGCGGCCGCCCGGCCGGGCGGTCGATTCGCGGCCCGCGACGACTTGAGCCAAAGAGGCCACCGGCCCCGCGCCCGGTGGCCTCTCCGTCCTCGGACGCGAGGGACGACCCAGGGGCGACCCAGGGCCGGGAACGGCCCGAGCAGCCGGAAATCCTCGTCCGACCAGGGCGTTCGCCCGGGTGGCGGGAGCGGTGGCGGGCGACACCATAGGATTGGGCCAAAACCACACACCAACCCCTGAGGATCGCTGCATGCCTGGCATCACGCGCGAGGAGGTCGCCCACCTCGCCCGGCTGGCGCGTCTGGAGCTGAAGGGCGAAGAGCTCGATCACTTCGCCGGTCAGCTCGACGACATCATCGGCGCGGTCGCCCGCGTCTCCGAGGTCGCCGACCAAGACGTACCGCCGACCTCCCACCCGCTGCCGCTGACCAACGTCATGCGCGCGGACGAGGTCCGTCCGTCGCTCACCCCCGAGCAGGCGCTCTCCGGCGCCCCGGCCCAGGAGCAGCAGCGTTTCAAGGTGCCGCAGATCCTGGGGGAGGACTAACAGCCATGACGGACAACAGCACCATCATCAAGCTCACCGCCGCCGAGATCGCCGCGAAGATCGCCTCCGGCGAACTCACGGCGGTCCAGGTCACCGAGGCCCACCTGGCCAGGATCGACGCGGTCGACGAGAAGGTCCACGCCTTCCTGCACGTCGACCGCGAGGGCGCGCTCGCGCAGGCCCGCGCCGTCGACGCGAAGAAGGCGGCCGGCGAGAAGCTCGGCCCGCTGGCCGGCGTCCCGCTCGCGCTCAAGGACATCTTCACCACCGAGGACATGCCGACCACCGTCGGTTCCAAGATCCTCGAAGGCTGGATCCCGCCGTACGACGCGACCCTCACCAAGCGGCTGAAGGCCGCCGACGTCGTCATCCTCGGCAAGACCAACATGGACGAGTTCGCCATGGGGTCCTCCACCGAGAACAGCGCCTACGGCCCGACCGGCAACCCGTGGGACCTCACCCGCATCCCGGGCGGCTCCGGCGGCGGCTCGTCCGCCGCGCTCGCGTCGTACGAGGCCCCGCTCGCCATCGGCACGGACACCGGCGGCTCCATCCGCCAGCCCGCCGCCGTCACCGGCACCGTCGGCGTCAAGCCCACCTACGGCGGCGTCTCCCGCTACGGCATGGTGGCCTTCTCCAGCTCCCTGGACCAGGGCGGGCCCTGCGCCCGTACCGTCCTGGACGCGGCCCTGCTGCACGAGGCGATCGCCGGGTACGACCCGATGGACTCGACGTCCATCGACGCCCCGGTCCCGCCGGTCGTCGAGGCCGCGCGCAACGGCAGCGTCGAGGGCATGCGCGTCGGTGTCGTCAAGCAGTTCTCCGGTGAGGGCTACCAGGCCGGAGTCGTCCAGCGCTTCAACGAGTCGGTCGAGCTGCTGAAGTCGCTCGGCGCCACGATCGTCGAGCTGGACTGCCCGTCCTTCGACCTGGCCCTGTCGGCGTACTACCTGATCGCGCCGTCCGAGTGCTCCTCCAACCTGGCCCGCTTCGACGCCATGCGTTACGGGCTGCGCGTCGGTGACGACGGCACGAGGTCCGCCGAGGACGTCACCGCGCTCACCCGCGAGGCCGGCTTCGGCGACGAGGTCAAGCGCCGCGTCATCCTCGGTACGTACGCACTCAGCTCCGGCTACTACGACGCGTACTACGGCTCGGCGCAGAAGGTCCGCACCCTGATCACGCAGGACTTCGAGAAGGCCTTCGAGCAGGTGGACGTCATCGTCTCCCCGACGACGCCCACCACCGCCTTCCCGATCGGCGAGCGCGCCGACGACCCGATGGCGATGTACCTCGCGGACCTGTGCACCATCCCGACCAACCTCGCGGGCAACTCCGCCATGTCGCTGCCCTGCGGCCTGGCACCCGAGGACGGCCTGCCGGTCGGGCTGCAGATCATCGCCCCCGCCATGAAGGACGACCGTCTCTACAAGGTCGGAGCCGCCGTCGAGGCCGCCTTCGTGGAAAAGTGGGGTCACCCGCTGCTGGAGGAGGCTCCGTCGTTGTGAGCGCACTGACCAAGGCCAAGGGCTTCAAGAAGTCCAAGACCGGTACGTACCTGTCCATCGGCACCACCGCCTTCGGGGCGGTCGGCGTGCTCAAGCAGGCCAAGAAGGCACGCCATGAGCACGACACGCTCCGACTGATCGACGCCGTTGTCTCCGCCGCCGCCATCGCCACCGGTGTCGCCCTGCTGCTGCGCGAGCTCAAGCGCCTCGGCGATGACGACGTTCTGCTGGGCTGAGAGGGAAGTTTCACCGTGACTGTCATCGACCTGGTGTCGTACGAGGACGCGCTCGCGTCCTACGACCCCGTCATGGGCCTGGAGGTCCATGTCGAGCTCGGCACCAAGACCAAGATGTTCTGCGGCTGCTCCACCGAGCTCAAGCAGGACGCCAACTCCCAGACCTGCCCGGTCTGTCTCGGCCTGCCCGGCGCCCTGCCGGTCGTCAACGAGATCGGCGTCGAGTCCGCCATCAAGATCGGTCTCGCGCTGAACTGCGAGATCGCCGAGTGGTGCCGCTTCGCCCGGAAGAACTACTTCTATCCGGACATGCCGAAGAACTTCCAGACCTCCCAGTACGACGAGCCGATCGCCTACAACGGCTATCTGGACGTCCAGCTGGAGGACGGGGAGATCTTCCGGGTGCAGATCGAGCGCGCCCACATGGAGGAGGACACCGGCAAGTCGACCCACGTCGGCGGTGCCACCGGCCGTATCCACGGCGCGTCCCACTCCCTGCTCGACTACAACCGCGCGGGTATCCCGCTCATCGAGATCGTCACCAAGCCGATCGAGGGCGCGGGCGCACGCGCCCCCGAGGTGGCCAAGGCGTACGTCGCCGAGCTCCGCGAGCTCATCAAGGCCCTCGGCGTCTCCGAGGCCCGCATGGAGATGGGCCAGATGCGCTGCGACGTCAACCTGTCGCTGCGCCCCAACGGCACCGAGACGTTCGGTACGCGCTCCGAGACGAAGAACGTGAACTCGCTGCGTTCCGTCGAGCGTGCCGCCCGCTTCGAGATCCAGCGGCACGCGGCCGTGCTGTCCTCCGGCGGCACGATCGTGCAGGAGACCCGGCACTTCCACGAGGAGGACGGCTCGACCACGGCCGGCCGCATCAAGGACAACGCCGAGGACTACCGCTACTTCCCCGAGCCCGACCTGGTACCGGTCGCCCCGGCCCGCGAGTGGGTCGAGGAACTGCGCAAGGGCCTCCCCGAGCTGCCGCGGCTGCGCCGGGCGCGGCTCAAGGAGGAGTGGGGTGTCTCCGAGCACGACATGCAGTCCATCCTCAACGCCGGCGCGGTCGACCTGATCGTCGCCACGACCGACGCGGGCGCCCCTTCGGACCAGGCCCGCAAGTGGTGGATGGGCGAGCTGGCCCGTAACGCCAACGAGACCGGCCGCGGCCTCGACGAGCTGCCGATCACCCCGGTGCAGGTCGCCAGGGTGGCCGAGCTCGTCACCTCGGGCGACCTCAACGACAAGCTGGCCCGCCAGGTCATCGAGGGCGTCCTCGCGGGCGAGGGCGACCCGGACACCGTCGTCGAGAAGCGCGGCCTGAAGGTCGTCTCCGACGAGGGCGCGCTGTCCACGGCCGTCGACGAGGCCATCGCGGCCAACGCGGCCATCGCGGACAAGATCCGCGGCGGCAAGGTCGCGGCGGCGGGCGCGCTCGTCGGCGCGGTCATGAAGGCCACCCGGGGCCAGGCGGACGCCGCCCGGGTGCGTGAGCTGATCCTGGAGAAGCTCGGCGTCGAGGGCTGATCCCGCAGGGCCCGTCCGTACGCGGGCGGCCGAGGCAGGTCCCTGAAGGGGCGGTGCACCCACGACCGTGGGTGCACCGCCCCTTCAGCCATCCGGAGAGTCCGCCAGTCGTCCGGAGCGTCCGCGGAACACGGTCACCGCCGGGATCGTCTCCGCGACGACCGCCTACTCCTTCTTGAGCGTGGGCGACCCCAGGACCAGGTAGCCCATGTCGCAGCCGTCCTCGACGGTGTCGGAGTAGGAGATGCGCAGTCGCAGACCGTTCTTGACGTCCAGGTTCAGGGTGCGCGGCTCTCCGAGCAGCACCTGCCCGCTGTAGAGCGACTTGCCGTCCACCTCGATGTCGACCCTGGCCGCCTTGTTCTCCGACGAGTCGTCGATTCCCAGGACCAGGGACAGGGTCGTCCAGACACGACTCAGGTTGTACTCCGCGGCGCCGCTGCATTCGGCGTCCCCGCCGTCGGGCACCAACGCCGTGTCGTACCGCTTGTTCTCCACGGTGCCGCTGCCGACGGCGAGGGTGGCGTACTCGCCCTTGGCGACGATGTCCAAGGTGGTGAGCGAAGCGCTGTCGGCGGCGGCCACTTCCCCGGGGTCGGCCTCCTGGCTCGGATCGGTGCTCTGCTCGGGGCCCGCCGAGTCGGCGGAGTCCTTTGCCGGTGTTTCCGCGCCGGACTTGACCGGCTGTGCCGTCGAACCCCCCTTCGCGCTGTCGTCACCCTTCCGGTCCGACCACAGGTTCTGCGCGGCGACCACGCCCAGCACGGCCACGCCCAGCACGGCGACGGTCGGCAGCACGATTCTCAGCACCTTCCGCTTCTTCTTCTGCGGGGGCTGGGAGGACTGCGGGGGCTGCGGAGAATGCGGAGGCTGCGGGGACTGGGAGGCGTACAGCTGTTGCCCGGTCTCCGGCCCCTGCTCCGGCAGGCCGCCCGGTGCCGTGTAGGACGCCGTCGTCGGTCCGGGGTTCACCGTCGTGGGCGTCGGTACGCCCGGATCGGCGGAGGCGGTGATCGGCGGCGGGAAGACCGGCTGGACGTCCTCGCCGGCCACCGATGGCGGAGAGCCGGGCATCCCCCCGGGCGGCACGACGGGCGGCACGACGGGCGGCACGACGGGCGGCGCGCCGGGAGGCGGCTGGAGAGGCGGCGGCGGTACGGAGACCGGCCTGCCCGCGTCCCGTACGGCGCCCCCTGCCCCCGCGCCCGGTACGGCGTCGCGCACCGACGAAGAGGCGGAGCCGGTCACCGTGGTCGACACCACCGCCGAGCGGACGTCCTTCACCCACTCCGACAGGCTCTCCGGCCGCCGGTCCGGGTCGGCCGCGCAGACCCGGAGGATCCGCTCGATCCGGTCCGGCGCCGCCGCCGCCACCTGGGGGACGGTGAGCAGCGCCGCCCGGAGCTGCTCGGGGCTGCCCGGCGGGGCCTGGCCGCTCAGCATGAAGTAGGCGATCGCACCGAAGGCGTACCGGTCGGTGTTCGGCGTCCGCTTGCCCTCGAAGACCTCCGGCGCCGCGAAACCCGGGGTGAACCAGACCTCCGCCGTCTGATGGTCGGCGGTCAGTTTGCTCAGCCCGAAGTCGACCAGCGTGGCCTGGCCGTGCTCGTCGACCATCACATTGCCGGGCGACAGGTCACCGTGCACGACGGAACGGCCGGAGGGGGTCGCGCGTCCCGAGTGCAGCCAGTCCAGGACGTCCGCGATCTGTTCCAGCGCCCGCAGCGCCTCCCGGCGCTCCGCATGCGTGGCGAGCGTCCGCTCGGCCCGCCAGTCACGCAGATCGAGACCCTCTACATGGTTCATGACGAGCACGAGGGCCCGCCCGGCGGCGGTCGAGGCATCGCCGTGGCCGTGGATCGGGGGCCCTTCGAAGTGCTCGCGCACGCCGACGACGCCGGGCCGGTTCACGAACCGCAGCAGCTCCGCCTGTTCCTGCCACTTCGAGCTGAGCCGCTGGAACTGCTCGATCGTGATCGTGGTCTTGGAGTCCAGGACCTTCACGACCACGGTCTCGGGTGCTCCGTCGAGCTCGATCTCGGCCCGGTAGAGGACGGCCTCGCCACCCCGTCCGATGGAATTGAGCAGGCGGTATCTGTCCGGCGCGGAGTCCGGCCCGATGTGGTGCGACGCGCTGTTCAACTGTTCCCCCATTAAAGGTAATTGACGGTGCCTAAGATTGCCGCGCCGGTGGTTGCGTGGTCAACGTCGGCCGGGCCCCCTCCCGCCCCTCGCCGCCGCTGCCGAATCCCGCCGCCGGAACCGGGGCCGGGTGCACGGTTGGACTTTCCCGTACGACCTGTTGGACGTTCACCGCGAAGCCGTACGAAATCCTTCCCCGCGCCACCCGGCTTCATTAGCTTCCCGGCTGTACGACAGGACTCGGGAGGCTCAACTTGACCACGGACATTTCACGGCGACGGCTCTTCGCGCTCGGCGGCGGTGCGCTCGGCGCCGCAGCGGCGGGGTCGCTGCTGCCGCCTTCGCTGCAGGCCGCGATAGCCGCGCAGCCGGCGCACTCGGCGGGGTCCGGAGGCCGTGACGGGCTCGGAGCCATCAAGCACGTGGTGATCCTGATGCAGGAGAACCGTTCCTTCGACCACTACTTCGGGACGCTCCGGGGCGTACGCGGCTTCGGTGACCGCAACGCCGTCGAGCTGCCCTCGGGCAAGCCGGTCTTCGAGCAGCCCGCGCCGCTGGGCACCTCCGTGCTGCCGTTCCCGGTGCGCGGCGCCGCCGAGACGCAGAAGAAGGACCTCCAGTACATCGGTGCGCTCGACCACTCCTGGAGCGGCGGCGGCAAGGCGTGGGCCGGCGGGTGGATGAACGGCTGGGTGACCGCGAAGACGGCGGCCACCATGGCGTACTACGACCGCCGCGACATCCCGCTGCACTACGAACTGGCCGACACCTTCACGGTCTGCGACGCCTACCACTCCTCCATCCACTCCTCGACCAGCCCCAACCGCAACCACCTGTGGAGCGGGAAGACGGGCAACGAGCCGAACGGCAAGCGGGCCGTCGGCAACGACGCGTACGACGAGGGCACCCACCCGGGCTACGACTGGGGCACCTACGCGGAGCGGCTGGAGAAGGCCGGACGCAGCTGGCGCACGTACACCGAGTGGGAGAACTTCACCGACAACCAGATCGAGTTCTTCGCCACCTTCAAGGCCGTCGCCCGCAAGGCGCTGGCGAAGACCGGCGGGCACACGTACATGGAGTCGTTCTACTCCGCCGTGCGGGACGCGGACGCAGCCGGGCGGGAGCGGCTGTTCGGCCTGCTGGAGGAGGGCGTCGCCACCCTGGACAAGGCGGAACGCAGCCTCTTCGAGCGGGCGTTGCGCCGGGTGGAGACCGGAACGCTGGCCGACGAGTTCGCCAAGGACGTGGCGGCGGGCACGCTGCCGGAGGTCTCCTACCTGGTGCCCTCCGCCGTCGACTCGGAGCACCCGAGCGTCTCCTCGCCGATCCACAGCGCGACGATCGTCTACAAGGTCCTGGACGCGCTGGGCAAGCACCCCGACGTGTGGCGACACACCGCCGTCATCATCAACTACGACGAGAACGACGGCTTCTTCGACCACGTGCCGCCGCCGGTCGCCCCGCCCGAGGTGACCGAGGAGCAGTGGGAGGGCAAGCCCACCGGTCTCGGCATGCGGGTGCCGATGCTGGTCGTGTCGCCGTGGACCATCGGCGGCTACGTCTGCTCCGAGGTCTTCGACCACACCTCCGTGATCCGCTTCCTGGAGCGCTGGACCGGGGTGAAGGAACCGAACATCGGCGACTGGCGGCGCACCGTCACCGGCGACCTGACCTCCGCCTTCGACTTCTCGCGCGGGCGTCGCCGGCCCGAGGTGGAGCAGCCGGGCGCCATTCCGCCGTTCAGCGGCCGCTGGTCGCCGAAGCCGCCGCTCGTCCAGCACATGCCCGTGCAGGAGCCGGGCGCGCGCCCGGCCCGCGCGCTGCCGTACCAGCCGGACGCGCAGGCGAAGCTGGTGGACGGCGCGGTGCGGGTGGCCCTCAGCAACACGGGGCGCTCGTCGGCGCACTTCGCGCTGTATCCGTACGCGGGCGAGTTCCCCGCACCGCAGCACCGGGACGTGAAGGGCACGGCGCAGTGGACGGTGCCGGTCACCGGGGCGGCGTACCGGTTCACGGTGACGGGGCCGAACGGCTTCCGCCGCGAGTTCGCCGGGTCCGCGAAGGACGGTGCCCCGGCCGAGGTCGCGTCGCGGGTCGACGCCCATGAGCGCGATCTCCACCTCACGCTGCGCAACACGGGGCGGACGACGCTCACCTTCACCGTGCGGCCGCTGGGATACGTCGACGAGGCGGACCTGCGGGACTGGACCAGGACCGTCAAGGTCAAGCCGGGGCGCAGCCGCACCGTGGTGCACTCGGCGGCCGACGCGCACGGCTGGTACGACCTGGACGTCACCGTCGACGGGGACGCCGCCTTCCGGCGCCGGCTGATGGGGCACATCGAGAACGGCCGGGCGAGCGTCTCGGGCTGACCCGGGTCCGGGCGGTGGGGCGCCGTGGACCGTCGTACGGCGCGGCGCCCCGCCGCAAGCCGCATTCCGGAGGCCGCTGTGAGTAAGGCCACGAAAGGGACAAAGGATCACGTTCGGCTGCCAGAGTGACGGTTCTCAGGTCATGTGTTCTTTGCGGGTAATTCATGCTTTATACCGGCAAAGGACCACGAACCATCAGGGAGCACGTCCGTTGGTTGCCATTGCCCGCTGGTGCATCAGGCACCGACTCATTGCCGTCCTCGTCTGGCTGTTCGCCCTCGGCGGCGCGGCCACCGCGGCGGGCTTCGCGGGTTCCGCCTACTCCAACGACTACGAGGTGCCCGGCACGGAGTCCGGCCGGGCCGCCGAGCTCCTCAGGAGCGGCTTCACGGATCTCGGCGGTGACACCGACACCATCGTCTGGCACACCTCCGACTCGACCGTGCGGGCCGCCGACGTCCGGCAGACGATGACCCGGACCCTGCACGCGGTCGAGGAACTGCCCGGGGTCGGCGCGGTCACCGGACCGTACGGGGCGTCCGGCACCGCACAGATCAGCGGCGACGGACACACCGCCTACGCCACGATCACCTTCGACCAGCAGATCGACGACATCCCGGTGCAGCAGGCCAGGGCCGTCGTCGACACCGCCAAGGCGGCCGCCGGAGACCATCTCCAGGTGGAACTGGGCGGCCCCGCCGTCGCCCTCACCGAAGCGCCCTCCGCCCACCTCAGCGAGGCCGTCGGGGTCCTCGTCGCGGCGGTCGTCCTGTTCCTCGCCTTCGGCTCGCTCGCCGCCAGCATGCTGCCCATCGCCACCGCGCTCGTCTCCGTCGGCACCGCCTACGCGGGCACCGTGCTGCTCGGCCATGTGATGACCGTCGCCGACTTCGCACCCATGCTGGGCATGCTGATCGGGCTCGGCGTCGGCATCGACTACGCGCTGTTCATCGTCACCCGACATCGCAGAGGGCTGCGCCAGGGCCTGTCGGTCACCGAGGCCGCGCAGAACGCCGTCGCGACGACCGGCCGCGCCGTCGTCTTCGCCGGGGCCACCGTCTGCATCGCGCTGCTCGGCATGCTGATCCTGCGGCTCGGCTTCCTCAACGGTGTGGCGATCGCCGCCTCGCTCACGGTCATCCTGACCGTGGCCGCCTCCGTGACCCTGCTCCCCGCCCTGCTGTCCTTCATCGGCACGCGGGCGCTGAGCCGGCGCGAGCGCAGACAGCTCGCCGAGCACGGCCCTCGGCCCGAATCTCCCACGGGCTTCGCCGCACGCTGGTCCGCCTTCGTCGAACGCCACCCCAAGCTGCTCGGGGTGCTGGCCGCCGTGGTGATGCTGGTACTGGCGCTGCCCACCTTCTCCCTGCATCTGGGCACCTCCGACCAGGGCAACAACCCCTCCTCGTCGACCACCCGGCAGGCGTACGACCTGCTGGCCGACGGATTCGGCCCCGGCGTCAACGGGCCGCTGACGATCGCCGCCCAGCTGGACGGCGCGGACGACCGGCTCGCGATGGACGGCCTGCCCGCCACGCTGCGGTCGACCGAGGGCGTGGCCTCGGTCGGCCCGGTCACGTACAACAGCGGCGGCGATACGGCCTTCGTCACCGTCGTACCGAAGTCGTCGCCGCAGTCCCAGGAGACCAGCGCGCTCGTCGACCGGCTGCGTACGGACGTCCTGCCGCAGGCCGAGCAGAACACCTCGCTCCGGGCCCATGTCGGGGGAATGACCGCCAGCTACGACGACTTCGCCCGGATCATCATCGGCAAACTCCCGCTCTTCGTCGGCGTGGTCATAGGGCTCGGCTGTCTGCTCCTGCTGCTGGCCTTCCGGTCGATCGGCATTCCGCTGAAGGCCGCGGTGATGAATGTGGCCGCCGTCGCCTCATCGTTCGGGGTCGTCGTCGCGATCTTCCAGTGGGGGTGGGGGAGCGAACTGCTGGGGCTGGGCAGCTCGGGGCCCATCGAACCGTTCCTTCCGGTGATCATGGTGTCCGTGCTCTTCGGACTGTCCATGGACTACCAGGTGTTCCTGGTGGGGCGGATGTACGAGGAGTGGCTGGAGACGGGTGACAACCGGCGGGCCGTCCGGGTGGGCCTCGCCGAGACCGGCCGGGTGATCAACTCCGCGGCCGTGATCATGATCTCGGTCTTCCTCGCGTTCGTCCTCAGCGGGGACCGGGTCATCGCCATGTTCGGCATCGCGCTCGCCGCGGCCGTCATGCTGGACGCCTTCGTCCTCCGTACGCTGCTGGTCCCCGCGCTGATGCACCTGCTGGGCGGGGCGAACTGGTGGCTGCCGCGCCGGCTGGACCGGCTGCTGCCGCGGATCAGCATCGAGCCTCCCGAATCCGGATCCGGCCTGTCGCATGCGAAGATCCCGCAGGCAGCGCAACCCGCGGAGGTGGCGCAGACCGCGCAAGCGGTGGAATCGGTTCGAGAAGGAGCATGATGTTCGCGGTATCCCTGGGTGACGACGGAGCGGAACTGCGTCCGCTGGAGATCTGGCAGGCCCAGGAGTTCCTGGACCACATGGACCGCGCCCGGGAGCTCATCGACCCGTGGATCCCCTTCGCCTCCTTCGCCACCGACCTGGACTCTGCGCGTGCGCTGCTGCGGCGGTACGCGGACAAGCAGGCGGCGGACACCGGGCGGATCTACGGCATCTGGCTGGAGGGCAAGCTCGTCGGCGGCGTCCTGTTCCGGATCTTCGACGCGGAGTCGGGGAACTGCGAGATCGGCTGCTGGCTGGAGCCGGCGGGCGAGGGGCGCGGCCTGATCACCCGGGCGTCCCGGAAGCTGATCGACTGGGCGGTGTACGAGCGCGGCATGCACCGCGTGGAGTGGGACGCGTCCGCCGCGAACACCGCCAGCATCGCCGTGGCCGAGCGGCTCGGCATGACGCGTGACGGGGTGCTGCGCGAGAACTACCTGTACCGGGGTGAGCGGCACGACTCGGAGATCTGGTCGGTGCTGGCCCCGGAGTGGCGGGCGCGGAAGGACTGAGACCGGACGGCGCGGCCAGGGCCTGTCCGGCGGATCATGGCCGGACCGGCCCTATGTGCCGGAGCCGAAGGTGGCCGGTGCGTACTTGCTCTGGTGCTCGCGGTACGAGCGGGCGAGGTGGTGCTGGAGCCGGATGTGGCGGAACTGGTACACCGCGCCGGTCTGGCGCAGGACGCCCCGGCGGTAGGCGTCGTCCAGGAAGGCCACCGTGTCCCACGGCAGCTTGCCGGTCAGGGGCAGCCAGACCCGCGACAGGACCAGCCAGCGTCCCCAGGCGGTGAACGAGAGCGCGTACGAGCACGTGCCGCCGAGCCCGCCGATGGCACCGATGACGAGCCCGTCCGACGCGTTCCAGATCAGCGGTCCGAGGATTCCGTCGAGCACGTCGGTGATCAGGTGCCCGCCGACCGCGATCACCAGGGTGAGCATCGGTACCAGTACGAGAACCTGCCGGACCACCGTCGCGCGGTTCGAGGCCAGCAGGCCGGCCGGGGTGGCCGCGGATGCGACGTCCAGCGGCGCTTCGAGCACGGCCATGATCCCGAAGACGAGTCCGGCACCCGCGCCGAAGATCAGGCCGAAGACCAGCATGTTGATGAGCGTGCCCTTGATCACCGGCTCGTTCGCGAGCGGGATTCCGTAGTACAGCCGGCGCTGGAGGGCGAGGGCACAGGCACATCCGACGCCCATCACGAATCCGCCCGGCAGAACGGCGCCGAATCGGGCGGCGAACGTACGCACCGGTCTGCGACCGACGCCGGTGCCCGCGCCGGGCAGCCGCAGCCGCACATGGGCGGGTTCGAAGGCCGTGGTGCCGAACCGGACCAGGATCGCGTGGACGCATCCGAAGGCGAGACCGGCGACCGTCCCCATCGAACCCCCCAACAGGAGGGCCTCGCCGACCGGGAACGGCAGGTTGACCAGATTGACGAACCACACGGCGAGCGCGACGCAGAGCGCCGAGGACACCACCACCGAGAGCAGCCGCGTGGACAGCCGCAGCGAATCACCGATCCGCCACCATGCCAGGTCCTGCTGGTCGCCGTCGAGCCGGGCCAGATGGTGGGCGAGATGGCCGAGCCAGCGCTCGGCGTGCTCCGGATCGCGGTGCCGCTCCCGGCGACGGGTGGCGCTCCGCTCGGCGACGCGGCGCCGGTAGACCGTCGGCACGAAGCCCGCCAGCAGATGTTCTTCGAGGGAGTTCTCGTCGGGGAAGCGCTCGGTGTCCAGCAGCTCCGCCGGATTTCTGCCGGGTGCCTCGCTGTACATCGTCCGCGCCAGGATGATCATGAGTGGTGTGTTCAGGACCCTGGCCAGGGGGGTGGCCGCCCCGCTCTCACGGGCGCGCAGCCGGTCCAGTACGGGGGTCCAGACGGCCGCGCTCCCGCCGTCGCCGCGGGGGACCGGCCGGGCCGTCCGGGGCAGGTAGGCGGCGAGGTCGTCGAGGGTGAGATCGGTCAGTTCGAGACCGGCGGCCCAGACCAGTGGGGCACCGGCCTCCTGGACGGCCTCGGTGAACTCGCCGCGCCGGCTGGTCAGGACGAGCGGGAGCGAGGTGGAGTTGAGCACCTCCAGGGCCGTACTCCGCAGACCTTCCGCGATCTCGTCGAACCCGTCCAGGACCGGCAGTACGAGATCCGTGTCGACCAGGCCGGCCGCCAGCGTCGACCCGTCGGGCGCCCTGCGGGTGAGATGCGGGTGGTCGCGCACCAGCCGGTCGATCAGCCAGTCCCGCAGCGCGACGCCCGTGGGATCCCAGGAGCCGATGCTGAAGATCACCGGCACCCGGTCGTGCGGCTCCCGGGCCTCCAACTGGTCCAGGACGAACCTGATCGTCAGGATCGACTTGCCGGATCCGGCCCGGCCGAGGACCACGAGCCGCCCGGACCCGATCCGCTGGTAGACCTCGGCCACGCTGCCCAGATCGCCGCTCAGGTCCATTCGGTCCGGCGTCGCTCCCGGCGGCAGACGCTGAATGTTCTCCGAATGGTCGGTCAGCGATTCGGGGGCGTCCTGCCAGCGCACCGGAAGCGGAAAAGGATCGTGCACCCGGCGGTGTTCCTCCTCGCGCTGCCAACGGCGCCTGATTTCCCGGGCCAATTCGGTGGCGGCGGTGACAAGTTCGGCGTGAACGGGTGAGGCGGCGGGGGCGGGACGGGCATCTGTCCCGGGATTCTTTGTGGAATTCTGCGCGGCATTCTGCGCGGCATTCTGCGCAGGTACGGGCGTGGGCGCGGCAGCGGGCGCGGATTCGGGTACGGGCGCGGGTTCGCCGGCCGGTTCGGCCTTCGGCTTCGTGAGCGTGGCGGCGAGTCGCTGACGGTCCTCGGGCCCGGCCTCCAGCGCGTCCGCCAGCAGGTTCACCGTACCCAGCCGGTGATCGCTGGATCTGCCGTTCTCCAGTCTGCGGATCGTACGCACGCTCACCCCGGACCGTGCCTCCAGCTGCTCCTGAGTCAGCCCCGACCGATTACGCAGCCGACGCAACAAGGTGCCGAGCTGATCCGCCACTTCGACATCCCTCCACCACCGAGCGCGGTCGCGACGACCCTACCGGTGACGACCGGTCATATATGGCCGGTCGGCTGTCCTGTTCGCGGAATGGCGCGAACAGCACGATCAGTGGTGCCCGGCCGGTGCGCCGACACGGGGCGGCGCACCCCGCCGGGCACCCGGGAAGCAGATGGCGTCCATGGGGCCGGACCCGGCACTGCATCGGACCTGATCGCCTCTCATGGCTTTCTCCTGCTACGACTCATGAGGAGTTGACATGGCCTACCGATTCTGGTGCGGCGAATGCGGATTCAAGACGCCGTGGCTCGCCGAGTCCGAGGGTGCGCAACGCCAACTGGAGCACTACACCAAGCAGCATCCGGGAATTCCCGCCGGTGGCCATGTGGAGGCCAACCGGAAAAACCCGGAAGGCGGCCTCGGCTGCCTCCAAGTGGCGGGAATTCTCTTCCTTTTGCTGATCATCGCGGCCGCGTGCCAACGCTGAGGCGCGGCCGGACCCCACCAGACAGCCGGAATGACCGACCGAAGGGACAGGAAAGAAAATGAGCAAGCGCGACGATTCCGGAGCAGGCACCGAGGCCGGCAAGGTGAACCAGGGCACCGGTGGCGCGGGCCGGCGCTCCTCGCGGGCGAGCGGGCACCGGCGCTGGCTGCTGCCGGTGGCCACCGCGGCCTGCCTGCTGATGACCGGTGTCGGGACGGCGACCGCCGCCCCGGCCACCGCCGCCTCGACCCCGGCCGACATCCTGCAGGCCGGCGCGCAGCAGGGGATCGCCGACGGATACCCGGGCGTGATCGGCATGGTGCGGAACGGGGACACCACCCAGTACGTGCACGCGGGTGTCGGTGACCGTGCGACCAAGGTGCCCGCAGACCCGAAGGCGAAGTTCCGGATAGGCAGCAACACCAAGGCGTTCATCTCCACCGTGCTGCTCCAACTGGAGGGCGAGAAGCGGCTCTCACTGGACGACACCGTCGCCAAGTGGCTGCCGGGGGCGGTCGCCGCCAACGGCTACGACGGCTCCAAGGTCACGATCCGTCAGCTGCTCAACCACACCTCGGGCCTGCCCGACTACCTCAGTGCCCTGCAGATCAACGGACCGTACTTCCTCAACACCAACCCGAGGGAGGTCCTGCCGCCGCAGACCCTGGTCAACGTCGGCCTCGGCCTGCGCGCGCCGACGTCCGCACCGGGGGAGAAGTTCGGCTACTCCAACACCAACTACGTGCTCGCGGGCATGGTGATCAAGGCCGTCACCGGCTCGGAACCGGCCGCGGAGGTCCAGCGGCGCATCATCGAGCCGCTCGGTCTGCGCGACACCAGCTTCCCCACCGCCGACCCCGCGCTCTACGGCAACTACCTCCACGGCTACGTGCTCCGGGCGATCCTCATCGACGACGCCACGGTCTCCAACGTGCAGGTCAGCGGGAGCGCCGGAGCCATGGTGTCGACCATGGACGACCTGGCCGTGTTCTCCCGGGCGCTGCTGACCGGAAAGCTTCTTGAGCCCGCGCAGCTGGCCGAGCTCAAGACCACCGTCCCCGTGACCGCCGACGTCGGCTACGGGCTGGGCATCGAGCACGTGAAACTGTCCTGCGGAAAGTGGGCCTGGGGGCACAACGGCGCGGTGCTCGGCTACTTCAGCGAGTGGCTGACCAGCGAGGACGGCACCGAGCAGGTGCTGCACACGAACAACGAGTTCCATCTGCTCGCCGGAACACCGGGACAGGCCCACACGGGCAAGGCCATGACGGACGCGTTCTGCGCGCTCTGAGGACCGCGACCGGAAGAGCTCTCCCGGTGGCCGGGCCGATACGTGGCCCGGCCACCGGGCAGGGACCTTCACCCACAGCGAGAGCCGCTCGCTCTCGGAGAGGACACCCGATGAGAACACCGCTGACCACCTGGCGAGCGCGGACGAGGACGGCTGTCGCCGCCGCCGCGCTGACCGTGACCGCGCTGCTCGCGACCCCACCCGCACACGCCGGGGGCGCCGCCCCTCCGGTGCTGTCCGACGGGTTCGGCCTGACCCAGGTCGCCGGTGGCACCGAGGTGCGCTCCGGCACCGACTTCACGATCACCGTGACCACCCGTCAGGTGTCCGGCCCGCACAAGATCCGCATCTTCCTCCCCAGCGGCTACCGGGCCGACCCGGACAAGCGGTGGCCGGTGGCGTACTTCCTGCACGGCGGCGGCGGAACCGTGGACGATGCCGCGGCCGCCCCGGCGCTGCGCTCGGACTCGATGATCACCGTCGTGCCGGACGGCGGCCTGAAGAGCTGGTACGCCGACTGGCTCATGCAGAACACCGCCGAGGGCGCCGCGAACTGGGAGACCTTCCACCTCGACCAGGTCGTCCCGTTCATCGACGCCAATCTGCGCACCATCGCCGACAAACGCCACCGGGCCGTCGTCGGGCTGTCGATGGGCGGGTTCGGAGCCCTGCACTACGGCGAGGCCCGGCCCGATCTCTTCGGCCACGTCGCCTCCCTGTCCGGCGGCATCGACTTCGGCATGGCGGAGGTCCGCGCGGCGGTCCTGGCCACGGAACTCAACGTCACGGGCGCCTGGTGCGCCGTGAGCACCTCCACCCCGTCCGGGACCGGCCAGTGCACCGGTTACGGGCCCACGGTCGACAGCGACGCGATCTTCGGCTCCCCGTATCCGGTCCTGAACGCGGACCGGATCTGGAAGGCGGTCGACCCCGCCGCCACGGCCAACCTGGCGAAGCTCGCCGCTGCCGAGGTCACGCTCTACACCGGTGACCAGGGCCTGATCGACCACTTCACCCAGATCGCCGCGAAGAACGTCAAGACCCGCCTGGACCAGCTCGGTCTGCCCAGCCGCCTGGTCGACTACGGCGACGGGTCGTCGCTGGCTCCCACCTGCGACGGCGGCCACAACTACGGCTGCTGGGCGCCCGCGCTCGCCGACTACGTCCCCCGCCTCCAGGACTCCTTCGACGCGACGGGCTGACCCGGACGACAACGGCCCGGCGACGGTCCCGGTCCCGGTCCCGGCGGGCGAACGCTCGCCGGGACCGGGGCCCACGCATGGCGCCGACGCGTCGGGCGGACGTTAAGGGGGTTCTCATACGGGCCGCCTAGCGTGCGCAACATGAACCCCAGGACCCCCACGAGCCCCACCGTTCCCGCCGATCCCGAAGCATCCGCAGCAGCAGAAGCATCCGACGCCGAGGAGACCGTGACCAAGAAGGCCGCGGCCGAGGACGTCTCGTACGACATGGACAAGGCCGCGGGGGAAGCACTCACGGCGGCCGATGCCGAGGCCGAGGACGACGACCTGGACCCGGACGACCTCGACGACGACTCCGCCAAGGAGCCCTCCGGCCTCGGCGCTGCCGCCGCTGCCGTGGCCGCGGCCGGTCTCGGCGTCGTCGCGCTCACCGGGTCCTGGACCGGCAAGGTCGCCGCCGAGCGCGAGACCCTGATCGGCCAGATCAAGAGCTCGTCCGGTGGCACCGCCGCCCAGCAGATCTCCGAGATCTACGGCGACGCCTGGCACTCCACCGCACTGGTCAACGGACTGTTCGCGCTGCTCGCGCTGCTGGCCGGGATCTTCGCCCTGGTCCGCCCGGCCTTCGGTGCACCCTCCGCGCACCCGCAGCCCGGCTGGGTGCGCGCCGTGGCCACCGCCGGCATCGCGCTCGGTGTCCTCGGGCTGGTGCTCTCCATCGGCATGTACTTCGACCTCATCGTGCCGCTGCCGACCGCCGGTTGAGCACAACGGCCGGCGGACAGGCGCGTGTACGCAGCGGGCCGGACCTTTCGCAGGCGTTCTAGGGCATCCGCCCGAGGGACCTCGTCCCGTATGCGGCAGGGACCACGATTTTCTAAGGCTCCCCGCCCCGCGAAGATGCGGATCCTGCCCGATGTGGCGACACCTCCTGGGAGACGACAGTGGGGGCACGGCAGAAGCACTGCCGCCCCCATCAGGCACCAACGGGCCGTCCAGGCCCCGACGTGCCGTCGTCCTCCGGGAGAAGCACATGTACGCGTTCGAACTCAACAAGCTGCACGTGGCCGAACTGCACCGCCGGGCCGAGCAGGAGCGGCTCGTCCGGGTGGCCGCTCACGTCCGCCGGGATGCCCGCAGGGCGGCCCGGCACTCCGGACGCAAGGAAGCCGAAGGGTCGGTGAGTACGGACCGGAAGCGATTCGTCCACGCCGCGTGAAGGACGGGTGACGGCGCCCGATGTCCGGTCGTACGAGGTCCGGCGGTCCGATGTCCGGTGGACCGACGGCTGCTGAACCGACGCCCGACGCCCCTGGTCCGACGCCCGACGCCCCTGGTCCGGGGCCCGGCGTTTCTGGTCCGGGGCCCGCGCGGCCGGACCCGTATGCGATGCTCGGCGACGTGGAAACCAGGTCCGTCAGTCCCGTGTTCGTCGGCCGCGAGGGCGAGTTCGCCTCGCTCGTCGACGCGCTCGCCCGCGCCTGCGCGGAGGGCGCCGACGGATCGGGCGGGGCCGGCGCGCCGGGCGAGCCGCAGGCGCTGCTCATCGGCGGTGAGGCGGGGGTCGGCAAGACCCGGCTGGTCGAGGAATTCCTCGCGGCGGCGGTGCGCCGGGACGCGGTCGTCGCCGTCGGCGGCTGTGTCGAGGTCGGCGCCGACGGCCTGCCCTACGCCCCGTTCTCCACCGCGCTGCGGGCCCTGCGCCGCACTCTGCCCGAGGAGGTCGCCGCGGCCTGCGCCGGGCAGGAGGGCGAGCTGGCCCGGCTGCTTCCCGAACTCGGCGAGGCCGACCGGGACGCGACCGACGAGCACAGCACCGCCCGCCTCTTCGAGCTCACCGCCCGACTCCTGGAACGCATCTCGGCCGGGCGCGCCGTCGTCCTCGTCCTCGAAGACCTGCACTGGGCCGACGCCTCCACCCGTCACCTCCTCGCCTATCTCTTCCGTACCGTGCGCAACGGCCGCCTCGTGGTGATCGGCACCTACCGCTCCGACGACATCCACCGCCGCCACCCGCTGCGCCCCCTCCTCGCCGAACTGGACCGGCTGCGTACCGTCCGCCGGATCGAACTCGCCCGCTTCAACCGCGCCGAGGTCCACCGCCAGCTCACCGGAATCCTCGCCGCCACCCCCGAGGCCGCCCTGGTGGACGAGATCTTCGAACGCTCCGACGGCAACGCCTTCTTCGTCGAGGAACTCGCCTGCAGCCTGGAGAGCGGTGACCACTCCCGGCTCTCCGACTCGCTGCGCGACCTCCTGCTCGTACGCGTCGAAGCGCTGCCCGACAACGCCCAGCGGATCGCCCGGATCGTCGCCGAGGGCGGCTCCACCGTCGAGTACGGACTGCTGGCCGCGGTCGCCCGGCTGACCGAGGACGAACTCATCGAGGCGCTGCGGGCGGCCGTCGGCGCCAACCTGCTGCTCACCACCCCGGAGGGCAACGGCTACCGCTTCCGGCACTCCCTGGTCCGCGAGGCCGTCAGCGACGACCTGCTGCCCGGCGAGCGCTCCCGGCTCAACCGGCGCTACGCACAGGCCCTGGAGACCGACCCCACCCTCGTCCGCGCCGGAGAGCGCGCCACCCGCCTCGCCAGCTACTGGTACGGCGCGCACGATGCCGCCAAGGCGCTGCCCGCCGTGCTGAAGGCCTCCGTCGAGGCCCGCCGCCGCTACGCCTTCTCCGAACAGCTCCGCCTGCTGGAACGGGCGATGGAACTGTGGGACGACGCCCCCGACGACGTACGCCGCACCCTGCGCCCCATCGACTACGCCGAGAGCTACCCGGCCTGCGGCTGCGACCCCGACACCCCCCCGCTGCGCTATCTCGACCTGATGGCCGAGGCCACCGTCGCCGCCCGGTTCGGCGGGGAACGCGAACGCGCCCTGGCCATCGCCAAGAAGGCCATGCGGGTCCTGGAGGGCGAGGACGACCCGTTGCGCGCCGCCTGGTTCTGGGTGCAGCGCTCCCGGCTGATGCAGGACCTCACCCGCGGCGACGGCCGCGAGGAACTGGCCACCGCCCAGGAGCTCGTCCGGGGCCTGCCCCCGTCCGCCGTGCACGCCGACGTCCTGATGAGTGCGGCGGGATGGGGCGCCCTGCACCGTCCCGGCGCCGAGACACTGCTCGCCGCCGACCGGGCGGTGGAGTACGCCAGGCTCGTCGGCGACGAGTACATCGAGCTGCACGCCCGGCTCACCCGCGGCTGGCTCACCGCCGAGGCGGGCGGCGTCGACGAGGGCATCGCCGAGATGTACGCCGTCCGCGACCGCGCCGACGAGCTGCACCTGGTCGGCATCATGAGCCGGGCCGGCATCAACCTCCCCTCCACCCTCGAATCCATGGGCCGCTCCCTGGAGGCCGTGGCCGCCGCGGACCACGGCATCGAGATCAGCCGCAGCCACGGCATCGCCGACATGGAGGCCTGGGTCCGCTGCAACCGGGCGACCTCGCTGTTCTCCCTGGGGCACTGGGACGAGAGCCGGGCCACCACCGACGCGGCGGCCCGCGCCGCCAGATCCGGCAAGGCGCAGGGACTCGTGGCCTCGCGCCGTACCGAACTGGCCCTGGCCCGGGGCGACCTGGCCGAAGCAGAGATGCAACTCGCCCTGACCCGGCGCAGTTTCGGATCCCGTGACCCGCAGCCCCAGCATGTGATCGCCCCCGCACGCCATGCCATGGCCCTCGCCGCGCAGCAGGGCCGGCTCGCCGAGGCACGGGCCGAGTTCGAGGCCCGGTCGGAGCAGGGCTTCCCGCCCGGCACCCAGCGGTACGCCCTGCCGCTGCTGCACGTCGCGGCCGCAGCCGAGGCCGACGCCAGGGGCCTGCCCGCCGCCGACCCCGGCCGGCCGGCGATTCTCGCCGCCATCCGCAGCCACCTGAAGCGGTTGCCGACGCTCGTCCCCGTCTGGGCCGCCCACGGTCTCCTGATCGATGCCGAGCTCGCCAGGGCCGAGGGCCTCGACACCCCCGGCGACTGGTCCCGCGCGGCCGCCGCCTTCGCGCCGCTGCACCGCCCGTACGAGCTGGCCCAGATCCAGCACCGCTGGGCGGAGGCCCTCCTCGTCGCCGCGGGCGACCGGGCCACGGTCACCGCCCTGCTGCGCGAGGCCCACGGCACCACCGTGCGGCTCGGCGCGCGCCCGCTGACCGAGACCATCGAGCTGCTGGCCGGCCGCGCCCGCATCGCCCTCGCCGCCCCGGACCGCGGAGCCGCACACGAGATCCCGGCCGCCGTCACCGTCCCCGCCGAGGACGGCACCGGCGACGAGGCCACGGACCGGGAGAGGACCGAGGACCGTCTGCGCGAGGCGGCCGCGGCCGCGGTGGAGTCCTTCGGGCTGACACGGCGCGAACAGGATGTGCACCGGCTGGTCGCCGCCGGCCACACCAACCGCAGGATCGCCGAGGAACTCTACATATCGCCCAAGACCGCGAGCGTGCACGTATCCAGCATCCTCGCCAAGCTCGGCGTCTCCAGCCGCGGCGAGGCGGCAGCCCTCGCCCACCGGCTCCGCCTGTACCCCGCCGGGAACGCCACCTGACCGGGACCGGCCGAATCCGGCCCGCCCCGCTCACTCACGACCGAGCGTCCGGGGCGTCCGCTTCCGGGGCCGCTTCCTGGTCGGGCCCCCGGTCCGCGTCCGTGTCCGTGTTCTCGTCGGTGCCCGCGCCGGACGCCCTGACGACGACCTTCCCGGAGGCCAGGTCTATCGGCCCGCGCCCCGGGTCGCCGACGCCGAGATCCACCCGGGTCAGCTCCAGCCGCTTCTGTTCCTCGGCGGCATGCTTGCGGCCCGGTGCGAAGAGTTCCTCGAAGAAGTTGAACACCGGCCGCACGCCCCTTCACCTGCTGTAGCCGCTACCGCACCGCCAGCACCAGGATCCTGTCGTCTCCCGGCTTCGGGGTGCCACGGGTGTCCGTATTGCTCGTGACGAGCCAGAGCTTGTCGCCGCCCGCGGCTAGCACGGTGCGCAGACGGCCGTACTTTCCTTCCAGGAACGACTGCGGGGCCGCGAGAGGTTCCTTGCCGGCCTCGCCGGACAGCGGAATCCGCCAGAGCCGCTCGCCGCGCAGGCCCGCCATCCAGATCGAACCCTTGACGAAGGCGATCCCGCTCGGGGACGCCTCGGACGTCTTCCACTGTGCCACGGGATCGATGAAGCCCTTCTTCCCCGCCCTGCCCTCGGCCTCCGGCCAGCCGTAGTTCCCGCCCGGCACGATCCGGTTCAGCTCGTCCCAGGTGTCCTGCCCGAATTCGGAGGCCCACAGCTGCTGCTGCCCGTCCCAGGCCAGCCCCTGCACATTGCGGTGGCCGTACGAATACACCACGGAGTCGGCCGCCGGATTGCCGTGCAGCGGCTGCCCGTCCGGGGTCATCCGCAGGATCTTGCCGGCCAGCGACTTCTTGTCCTGGGCGAGGCCGTCGTCGCCCGTCTCGCCGGTGCCCGCGTACAGCATGTGGTCCGGGCCGAAGGCGATCCGCCCGCCGTTGTGGATCGACCCCTTGGGGATGCCGCGCAGGATCGTGTCCGGCGCGCCCAGCAGCCGGCCGGGCACCGTGCCGTTCTCGTCGTACTGCATCCGGGCGATGCGGTTGTCGGACTCGGTCGTGAAGTACGCGTACACCAGATGGTCCGTGCCGTACGTGGGGGAGACCGCGATCCCCAGCAGTCCGCCCTCACCGGCGGGCGACACCCCGGGCACCGCGCCCAGCAGGGTCTTCCTGCCGGTCTTCCCGTCGATCCGGGTGATCGTGCCCTTGTCGCGGGAGGAGACCAGCAGATCGCCGCCGGGCAGCGCCGCCAGCCCCCAGGGCGAGTCCAGCCCCTCGGTGAGCGTCGACACCACCCTCACCGAGCCCTTCGCGGGCGGCAGGGACGGCGAGGCGGACGGGGCCGGGGCGGCGGGGGAGGAGCGGGAGACCGGCGGCGTGCTCCCGACGCCCGCCGTGCTGCCGGAGCCGCCGTCCGGGGAACACCCCGCGGTCAGCACCAACGAGCCGACGGCCAGCGCTGCCACCGTCCCGCGGCGCAGGGCCCGACGCGGGCCCCGGGGCCCGGCGGGGCCCCGTACAGATCCGAACAGAACTCCGCGCACAGCACCGATCCCTTCGACGGCCACCTGACTACTGTTCTTACACCGCGGTACCGCCCCGGGGTTCCCGATACCCGCCGATTCTGCCGACCGGTGTCCACCGGCGGGGCGGATCTCAGTCCCAGGACCCCCGCGCCCCGGGCAGTCCGGCGATCTCCGCCAGATCCCGCGCGGTCAGGGCCAGCCCGGCCGCCCCCGCGTTCTCCACCGCCCACTGCTCCCGCTTGGTCCCCGGCACCGGCACCACATGCGGCCCCTGCCGCAGCACCCAGGCCAGCGCCACCTGCGCGGCGGTCGCCCCGTGCCGCTCGGCGATCCGCCGCAGCCCCACGACCACCGGCTGGTTCGCCGCCATCATCTCCGCCGTGAACCGGGGATGCCGGGCGCGCAGATCCTCCGGCTCGAAGCCCTGTCCCGGCGTCAGCGTGCCCGTCAGATAGCCGTTCCCGAGCGGCATCGCCGCGAGCAGCCCGACACCCCGCGCCGAGCACCACGGAAGCAACGACTCCAGCGCCTCCGGCGACCAGACCGAGAGCTCCGCCTGCACCGCGCTCACCGGGAATACCTGCTGCACCCGCTCCAGCTGACGGATCGTTTCGTCGTACATCCGGGAACCCGATCGGCGCGAAGCCCGCGCCCCGATCGCGCAGAGCCCGAGCGCCCGCACCTTTCCGGCGGTCACCAGCTCCGCCAGCGCGCCCCAGGTCTCCTCGATCGGCACCTCGGGGTCGGCCCGGTGCAGCTGGTACAGGTCGATCACATCGGTCTGCAGCCGGCGCAACGAGGCGTCGCAGGCCCGCCGCACATAGCCGGGGCGGCCATTGGCCACGATGTGCTGATCACCCACCAGCAGTCCGCACTTGGTGGAGACGAACGCGTCCGACCTGCGGCCCTTCAGCGCCCGCCCCACCAGCAGCTCATTGGTGAACGGGCCGTACATATCGGCCGTGTCGAGCAGTTGGACGCCCGCGTCGAGTGCGGCGTGCACCGTGCGCAACGCGCGGTCACCGCGCTGCTGCGACGCGCTGTACGCCCAGCTCATCGGCATGCAGCCGAGACCGACCGCCCCCACGGCGAGCGCCGCCGCACCGAGACTCCTGCGCTCCAACTCCCCGACCCTCCCCAGGCCCCGCCGTCGAACCGGGCCCATGCCCCGCCGTCACGGGACCGCACCGCACCCCAAAGTAACCTCTGCCGCCCGCCCGGCCTCGCACGGCCTCCGCCGATTAGCCTCCTGACCATGACTTCGACCAGCACTCCCGACGTGACGAAGACGCCCGACGTATGGCTGCCGTTCCCGGCCGACGAGATCGAAGGTCTTCCCGAGGGGCTCAACTACCGGCTCTGGGACGGCGAACCGGACTACCCCGCCGACCCCGCCGACTGCGCCTTCTACGCCGTGCCGTACATGAAGGGCGCCGAGGTCTCCGTACGTCCGCTCGGCGGCATGGCGGTCGTCCAGGTCGTGCAGACACTCACCGCGGGCATCGACCACGTCGAGCCCGGACTCGGTCTGCTGCCGGACGGGGTGCTGGTCTGCAATGCCAAGGGGGTCCACGAGGCGTCCACCGCGGAGCTCGCCCTCACCCTGATCCTCTCCTCCCTGCGCGGCGTTCCCGGATTCGTCCACGGCCAGGACAAGGAGGAGTGGCGGTCCGGCTTCTACCCCGCGCTCGCCGACAAGTCCGTGCTGATCGTGGGGTACGGATCGATCGGCGCCGCCGTCGAGGACCGGCTCGCACCCTTCGAGTGCGCCCGGGTGGCGCGCGTCGCGCGCTCCGCGAGGAGCACCGTACGCGGCCCCGTACACACGCTCGACGACCTGCCGGCGCTGCTGCCCGAGGCCGATGTCGTCGTGCTGTCCACCCCGCTGAATCCGTCCACACAGGGGCTGGTCGGGGCGGAGTTCCTCGCCGCGATGCCGGACGGGTCGCTGCTCGTGAACGTGGCGCGGGGCGGCGTCGTCGACACCGGCGCGCTGCTGCGCGAACTCGAGTCCGGCCGGCTGCGGGCCGCCCTCGACGTCACCGACCCGGAACCGCTGCCCGCCGGCCACCCGCTCTGGCATGCTCCGAACGTCCTGATCACTCCTCACGTGGGCGGCAGCACGTCGGCCTTCCTGCCGCGGGCCAAGCGTCTGCTGGCCGGACAGCTGCGCCGGTTCGCCGCGGGAGAGCCGGTCCGGAACGTGGTACGCACCATCGGCTGACCACGCTGCGGAGGCCCTCGGTCGCACACCGTTCCGGACAACTCTCCAGGTCGTCACGGAGAGTAGAGGAACTATGTCCCTGCGTGACGAGTCTGGTGTATCGTCCCGAAAGGGGCGCTGCGCCGTGGAAGGGAAGGCGCCGGGGAGGACGCGACACGCGAGGGGGCGACGGGCGATGTACGGCCGATGGGCGCATGATCCGACACCACCGGACAGCCGACGGGGACCGGCGGGACGCCGGGTGCGAGCGCACCCGACGACACCGGGGGCGCCCCGGTGAGCGCGCCGGCCGACGCGCTCGGGGCGCTCCTCTCCCGGAGGACGGCCGTGGGCGGCACGTCCGCGCTGGTCTGGCAGATCCTTCTCGGCATCGTCTGGGCCGGTTATGCCGCGGGGGCGGCCTTCGGCTGGGGCTCGCCGCAACTGGCGCTCGTCATGGGGGATTTCGGGCTCAGTGCGGCGGCGCTGATCGCCGCCGTCTCCTGCTACCGCTACGCGCGGGCCGGCAGCAGCCGGTTCCGGCCCGCCTGGCTGCTGTTCTCGCTCTCCTCGTTCATGGCCTCCGCGGGCAACGGGGTCTGGGGCTGGTACGAGGTCGTGCTCGGGCTCCCGGTGCCCACCCCCTCCCTGGCCGACGTCTTCTTCCTCTGCTTCGCACCGCCCGCCATCGTCGGGCTGCTGGTCCTCGCCAAGCGCCCCGTCACCAGGGCCGGCTGGCTCTGCCTCGCGCTGGACTCATGGCTGATCGGCGGATCGCTCCTCACGCTCTCCTGGAGCCTCGCCCTCGCCCACACCGCGCATCTGGTGGACGCCGAGGGCGTGAGCGTGGCCCGCGCGGCGCTCGCGCTGGCCTATCCGCTGCTCGACATCGTGCTGGTCTCCATGGTGCTGGCCCTGCACTTCCGGCGGTCCAACGTCAACCGCTCCGCGGTGAACACCGCCGTCGCCGCGCTCGCCCTGACGGTCCTGTCCGACGCCCTGTTCACCTCACCGCTGCTGCGCCAGACCTACCACTCCGGCCAGATGCTGGACGCGGGCTGGTTCGCCGGCTCGCTGCTCCTCGCGTACGCCCCCTGGGGCGCGAACAGGGCCGCGGACAACGCTTTCCCGCCGCGCGGCGCGCCTCCCACCAGCCGCCCCATCGCGGGATCGCTGGCCGCGCTGACGCCCTATCTCGCCGCCGCCGTCTGCACCCTCGGCATTCTCTACAGCGCCATCGAGGGCCGCCGGGTGGACCGCGTCGTGATCTTCACCGGCTGCACGGTGGTGCTCGCCCTGGTCGTCCGGCAGGGCATCATGCTCGTCGACAACATCGCCCTCACCCAGGAACTGGCGCAGAAGGAGAACCACTTCCGCTCCCTGGTGCAGGGCTCCAGCGACGTGATCATGATCGCCGCCCCCACCGGTGTGCTGCGCTACGTCAGCCCCGCCGCGGCCGGGGTCTACGGGCGCGAGGCCGACGACCTGGTGGGCGCCGAGCTCGCCTCGATCATCCATCCCGAGGACCTGGGGCGGGTGGTCCACGAGGTGCGCCGGTTTCTCGCCGCCCCGCCGAGCGAGGAGCCCACCACCCGGATCGAGTGCCGCTTCAGGTCCGGTACGGGCGACTGGCTCAATGTCGAATCCACGGTCAACCGCCATCAGGGCGGGCTGATCCTCAACAGCCGCGATGTGACCGAACGGGTCCGGCTGCAGGCCCAGTTGCAGCACAACGCCGAGCACGACCCGCTCACCGACCTGCCCAACCGGGCCCTGTTCACCAAACGGGTCCGCCAGGCCCTCGGCGGCCGCCGCTCCGGCGACTCCGGCACCGCCGTGCTCTTCATCGACCTCGACGGCTTCAAGGCGGTCAACGACCGCCTCGGCCACCAGGCGGGCGACGAGCTCCTCGTCCAGGCCGCCCGCCGCCTCCAGGAATCCGTCCGGGCGGGTGACACCGCGGCCCGACTCGGCGGCGACGAATTCGCGACGATCATCCTCGGCGACGGCACCCGCGACCAGCCCGCCCGGGAGTGCCAGGTGCACGAGATCGCCGACCGGCTGCGCCTCACCCTCGCTCAGCCGTACCGGATCGGCAGCGGCGAGGTCCGGGTCGCCGCGTCCATCGGGGTCGCCTTCGCCGAGCCCGGCATCACCCCCAGCGACCTCATGCGCAACGCCGACCTCGCCATGTACCGCGCCAAGGCGGGCGGCAAGGACCGCGTCGAGCTGTATGCCCCGCAGATGCAGGCCGATGTGGTGCGCCGCTCCGAGCTGGCGACCCGGCTGCGCACCGCCCTGCGCGACGGCGAGTTCGCCCTGCTCCACCAGCCCGTCGTGCATCTCGCCAGCGGCACGGTCGCCGCCGTCGCCGCCCAGGCCCGCTGGCGCTCCGCCCAGGGCATCCTGTTCACCCCGGCCGAGTTCCTCCGCGTCGCCGAGGACAGCGACCGCACCGCCGAGCTGGGCCGCTGGCTCCTCGAAGAGGCCGTCGAGCAGGCCGCCGACCGGGCCAGGGCCGGACACCCGGTCTCCGTCGCCGTGCGCCTCTCCGCCCGCCGGCTCCTCGACAAGGGGATGCCGTTCGGCTCCGTCGAGGCGCTGCTGACCCGGCACAGCCTGCCCTCCGGGGCGCTGATGATCGAGGTCGCCGACAGCGACCCCCGGATCTCCTTCGACGAACTGGAGCAGCGTCTCGTGGCCCTGCGCCGCATCGGTGTCCGCATCGCGCTCGACGGCTTCGGCAGCGGCTACGCCGCGATCAACGCCCTGCGCCGGCTCCCCATCGACGTACTCAAGCTGGACCGCGGTCTGGTCGAGGGCGTGGTGGAGTCCGCCCGGCTGCACAAGATCACCAGCGGCCTCCTGCGGATCGCCTGCGACCTCGGCATGCAGTCCGTGGCCGACGGCGTCGACGTACCGGAGCAGGTCCTCGCGCTGCGCGCCATGGGCTGCACGCACGGCCAGGGAATGGCCTTCTCCGGGCCGCTCGACGAGTACCGGCTGCGCCGCGCCCTGGACCGCGGCGAGTTCCCGGTGCCCGGCAGCGCCATGGCTCAGCCGGTCCTGACCGGTGGCTCGATTCCCCTCCTCAGCGGCTCACATGTTGAGACGCCCATCCCACCCACTTGACACGTCGAGTGCGTCGGAGAGAGGGTCATTGCCATGCGCACCCGAATTCTCGTACTTGGAAAGCGCGTCGGCTGAAGCAGAGTCCTCCCAGGCACTCTGCAGACCGCACCGACGCGCTCCCCTCGCTTGCCTCACGGCACGAGGGGTTTTTTGTTGCACCGGCACCACGCAAACTGTTGCAAAACACCCGCAGAAACCCTCAGCTTCGAGAAGAGAATGCCGATGACCGAGCAGGCCACCGGGGCCCACCATCCCCAGCCGCGGGCCCGTAACGGCGGATCGAACGCCGCCACCGTTGAGCACGTCACGGGCGCGCAGTCCCTCATCCGCTCCCTCGAGGAGGTGGGGGCCGACACGGTATTCGGCATTCCCGGCGGCGCCATCCTTCCGGCGTACGACCCGATGATGGACTCCACCCGGGTCCGCCACGTGCTGGTCCGCCACGAGCAGGGCGCCGGGCACGCGGCCACCGGCTACGCGCAGGCCACCGGCAAGGTCGGCGTCTGCATGGCGACCTCGGGGCCCGGCGCCACCAACCTGGTCACCCCGATCGCCGACGCCCACATGGACTCCGTCCCGCTGGTCGCGATCACCGGCCAGGTCGCCTCCAAGGCGATCGGTACGGACGCCTTCCAGGAAGCCGACATCTGCGGCATCACCATGCCGGTCACCAAGCACAACTTCCTGGTCACCAAGGCCGAGGACATCCCGCACACGATCGCCGAGGCCTTCCACATCGCCTCCACCGGCCGTCCGGGACCGGTCCTCGTCGACATCGCCAAGGACGCCCTCCAGGCGCAGACCACGTTCAGCTGGCCGCCGACCCTGGACCTGCCCGGCTACCGCCCGGTCACCAAGCCGCACGCCAAGCAGATCCGCGAAGCCGCCAGGCTGATCACCCAGGCCAAGCGGCCGGTGCTGTACGTCGGCGGCGGCGTCATCAAGGCGGGGGCCACCGCCGAACTGAAGGTCCTCGCAGAGCTCACCGGAGCGCCCGTCACCACCACGCTGATGGCGCTCGGCGCATTCCCCGACAGCCACCGGCTGCACGTCGGAATGCCGGGCATGCACGGTGCGGTCACCGCCGTCACCGCGCTGCAGAAGGCCGACCTGATCGTCGCCCTCGGAGCCCGCTTCGACGACCGCGTCACCGGCAAGCTGGACAGCTTCGCCCCGTACGCCAAGATCGTCCACGCCGACATCGACCCCGCCGAGATCGGCAAGAACCGCGCGGCCGACGTCCCGATCGTCGGGGACGCCCGCGAGGTCCTGGCCGACCTGGTCCAGGCCGTCCAGTCCGAGCACACCGAGGGCCATGTCGGCGAGGCCGCCCGAACGGGATATTCAGCCTGGTGGAAGGACCTCAACCGCTGGCGCGACACCTACCCGCTCGGCTACGACCTGCCCGAGGACGGCAGCCTCTCGCCGCAGCAGGTCATCCAGCGCATCGGACAGCTCGCCCCCGAGGGCACGATCTTCGCGGCGGGCGTCGGCCAGCACCAGATGTGGGCCTCGCACTTCATCCAGTACGAGCAGCCCGCCACCTGGCTGAACTCCGGCGGCGCCGGAACGATGGGGTACGCGGTCCCGGCCGCGATGGGCGCCAAGGCCGGCATGCCGGACCGTACCGTCTGGGCGATCGACGGCGACGGCTGCTTCCAGATGACCAACCAGGAACTCACCACCTGCGCGCTCAACAACATCCCGATCAAGGTCGCGATCATCAACAACGGCGCGCTCGGGATGGTCCGCCAGTGGCAGACCCTGTTCTACAACCAGCGGTACTCCAACACCGTGCTGCACTCCGGCGCGGACACCGAGGGAGTCCCGGCGAAGGGCACCCGCGTCCCGGACTTCGTCAAGCTGTCCGAGGCCATGGGCTGCTACGCGATCCGCTGCGAGGACCCGGCCGACCTGGACAAGGTCATCGAAGAGGCCAACTCCATCAACGACCGCCCCGTCGTGGTGGACTTCATCGTCCACGAGGACGCCATGGTGTGGCCGATGGTCGCCGCAGGCACCTCCAACGACGAGGTCATGGCCGCCCGCGGGGTCCGTCCCGACTTCGGCGACAACGAAGACGACTGAGAGACAGAGAGAGACCGACTCATGTCCACCAAGCACACGCTCTCCGTCCTGGTCGAGAACAAGCCCGGTGTCCTCGCCCGGATCACCGCCCTGTTCTCCCGCCGCGGCTTCAACATCGACTCGCTCGCGGTCGGTACCACCGAACATCCCGACATCTCCCGCATCACCATCGTGGTGGGTGTCGAGGAGCTGCCCCTGGAGCAGGTGACCAAGCAGCTCAACAAGCTGGTCAACGTCCTGAAGATCGTCGAACTCGAGCACTCCGCTGCGATCCAGCGCGAACTCGTCCTGGTGAAGGTCCGCGCCGACAACGAGACCCGCTCCCAGATCGTCGAGATCGTCAAGCTGTTCCGCGCCAAGACCGTGGACGTCTCCCCGGAGGCCGTCACGATCGAGGCGACCGGCGGCGCCGACAAGCTGGAGGCCATGCTCAAGATGCTGGAGCAGTACGGC
This sequence comes from Streptomyces sp. NBC_00984, assembly GCF_045162475.1. Lineage (NCBI taxonomy): Bacteria > Bacillati > Actinomycetota > Actinomycetes > Kitasatosporales > Streptomycetaceae > Streptomyces > Streptomyces sp. NBC_00984. The sequence continues at coordinate 2,724,793 of NZ_CP108734.1, read as the reverse complement.
ATCAAGGAGCTCGTCCAGTCCGGCACCATCGCCATAGGGCGCGGCGCGCGCTCGATCACCGACCGGTCGTTGCGCGCCCTCGACCGTACGGCCTAGCCGCCACCCCTCTCGCCGCTCGTATGGCGAGACCCGAAAACGTAATTGACGCACCCCGCCGTACGGTGGGACGCAACACCTGCACACCAAGGAGAGACCCAGTGGCCGAGCTGTTCTACGACGACGATGCCGACCTGTCCATCATCCAGGGCCGCAAGGTCGCGGTCATCGGTTACGGCAGCCAGGGCCACGCCCACGCGCTGTCGCTGCGCGACTCGGGTGTCGACGTCCGGGTCGGTCTGCACGAGGGCTCCAAGTCCAGGGCCAAGGCCGAGGAGCAGGGCCTGCGCGTGGTGACCCCGGCCGAGGCCGCCGCCGAGGCCGACGTCATCATGATCCTGGTCCCGGACCCGATCCAGGCCCAGGTCTACGAGGAGTCCATCAAGGACAACCTCAAGGACGGCGACGCGCTGTTCTTCGGCCACGGCCTGAACATCCGCTTCGACTTCATCAAGCCGCCGGCCGATGTGGATGTCTGCATGGTCGCGCCGAAGGGCCCGGGTCACCTGGTCCGTCGTCAGTACGAGGAGGGCCGCGGCGTTCCGTGCATCGTGGCCGTCGAGCAGGACCCCTCGGGCAACGGCCTGGCGCTCGCCCTGTCCTACGCGAAGGGCATCGGCGGCACCCGCGCCGGCGTCATCAGGACGACCTTCACCGAGGAGACCGAGACCGACCTGTTCGGTGAGCAGGCCGTCCTCTGCGGTGGCACCGCCGCCCTGGTCAAGGCCGGTTTCGAGACCCTGACCGAGGCCGGTTACCAGCCGGAGATCGCGTACTTCGAGTGCCTGCACGAGCTGAAGCTCATCGTGGACCTCATGTACGAGGGCGGTCTGGAGAAGATGCGCTGGTCCATCTCGGAGACCGCCGAGTGGGGCGACTACGTCACCGGCCCGCGGATCATCACCGACGCCACCAAGGCCGAGATGAAGAAGGTCCTCGCGGAGATCCAGGACGGCACCTTCGCCAAGAACTGGATGGCCGAGTACCACAACGGTCTGCCCAAGTACAACGAGTACAAGAAGGCCGACAGCGACCACCTCCTGGAGACCACCGGCCGCGAGCTGCGCAAGCTCATGAGCTGGGTCGACGACGAGGACGCGTAACACCGACGCCCCGGGGGGCGGGGTCCACGGATCCGTCCCCGGGGCGTTTGCCCGCTTCACCGCTGGAAGAGGCGGCGTCGTACGTGTGTACAAGTCGTCCACCCCCGTGTGGGTGATCCTTCCAACGGGGCGCAGTATGCGTCCTGGCGCATGACTACACTTCTCCACACATACACGCGTCAGGCCCACAGTGTCGTGCGTCTTCCACGCGGCAAGCCCCTCCACCGCCTGCGGCCGTCGGGACGGCCGTCCGCACTGGACCTGTGAGGACTCACGTGAGCTCGAAACCTGTCGTACTCATCGCTGAAGAGCTGTCGCCCGCCACGGTGGACGCGCTGGGCCCGGATTTCGACATCCGGCACTGCAACGGCGCGGACCGCGCCGAGCTCCTCCCCGCGATCACCGACGTCGACGCCATCCTGGTGCGCTCCGCCACCAAGGTCGACGCCGAGGCCATTGCCGCCGCGAAGAAGCTGAAGGTCGTCGCCCGCGCGGGCGTCGGTCTGGACAACGTCGACGTCTCCGCCGCCACCAAGGCCGGCGTGATGGTCGTCAACGCGCCGACCTCCAACATCGTCACCGCCGCCGAGCTGGCCTGCGGTCTGCTGGTCGCCACCGCGCGCAACATCCCGCAGGCCAACACCGCCCTCAAGAACGGCGAGTGGAAGCGCTCCAAGTACACCGGCGTCGAGCTCAGCGAGAAGACCCTCGGCGTCGTCGGCCTCGGCCGCATCGGCGTCCTGGTCGCGCAGCGCATGTCCGCCTTCGGCATGAAGATCGTCGCGTACGACCCCTATGTGCAGCCCGCGCGTGCCGCGCAGATGGGCGTCAAGCTCCTCACGCTGGACGAGCTGCTGGAGGTCGCCGACTTCATCACCGTGCACCTGCCCAAGACCCCCGAGACGCTCGGCCTGATCGGCGACGAGGCGCTGCACAAGGTGAAGCCCTCGGTCCGCATCGTCAACGCCGCGCGCGGCGGCATCGTCGACGAGGCGGCGCTCGCCTCCGCCCTCAAGGAGGGCCGCGTCGCCGGCGCCGGCCTCGACGTGTACGCGAAGGAGCCCTGCACGGACTCCCCGCTCTTCGAGTTCGACCAGGTCGTCTGCACCCCGCACCTCGGCGCCTCCACCGACGAGGCCCAGGAGAAGGCGGGCATCGCGGTCGCCAGGTCCGTGCGCCTGGCCCTCGCCGGTGAGCTCGTGCCGGACGCGGTCAACGTCCAGGGCGGCGTGATCGCCGAGGACGTGCGCCCGGGTCTGCCGCTCGCCGAGAAGCTCGGCCGGATCTTCACCGCGCTCGCGGGCGAGGTCGCGGTCCGCCTCGATGTCGAGGTGTACGGCGAGATCACCCAGCACGACGTCAAGGTGCTCGAACTCTCCGCGCTCAAGGGCGTCTTCGAGGACGTCGTCGACGAGACGGTGTCCTACGTCAACGCCCCGCTCTTCGCGCAGGAGCGCGGTGTCGAGGTCCGCCTCACCACCAGCTCCGAGTCGCCGGACCACCGCAATGTGGTCACCGTCCGCGGCACGCTCTCGGGCGGTGAGGAGGTCTCGGTCTCCGGCACGCTGGCCGGGCCCAAGAACCTCCAGAAGATCGTCGCCGTCGGCGAGTACGACGTGGACCTGGCGCTGGCCGACCACATGGTGGTGCTGCGTTACGACGACCGTCCCGGTGTCGTCGGCACGGTCGGCCGGATCCTCGGCGAGGCCGGTCTGAACATCGCGGGCATGCAGGTCTCGCGGACGGACGCGGGCGGCGAGGCGCTGGTCGTGCTCACCGTCGACGACGACGTCCCGGCCTCGGTGCTCGCCGAGATCTCCTCGGAGATCGGTGCCGCCTCGGCCCGCACGGTGAACCTGACCGACTGACGGTCGCGGCGGTTCCACGTACCCGGCATCTAGACGTGCGTCTTACACAGGCGTCTGCATGCCGGGTACGCTGCTGTCATGGGACACCGTGAGGATCTGCTCGAAGGCGCCAAGCGCTGCCTGCTGGAGAAGGGGTACGCCCGGACGACGGCACGCGACATCGTGGCCGCCTCCGGTACGAACCTCGCCTCCATCGGCTACCACTACGGCTCCAAGGAGGCCCTGCTCAACCTCGCCTTCCTCAAGGTGACGGAGGAGTGGGGCGATGTGCTCACCGAGAAGCCGGACGAGGGCGCGGACGCCGGCGAAGAGCCCCGGTCGCCGCTCGACCAGTTCCGTGACACCTGGCAGCGGGTGATCGACAGTTACCCGGAGACCCGGTCCGTCTGGCAGCTCCAGATGGAGGTCGTCTCCCGGATCGACAAGGACCCGGAGCTGCGGAAGGCCCTGATGGGCCCGCAGCGCGAGGGGCGCGACGGGCTCGCCGAGAACATGCTCGGCATCGACCCGGAGAAGGACCCGGAGAAGGCGCGGGTGGCCGGGCTGTTCTGTCAGGCCCTGCTCGCGGGCGTGATGGTCCAGTGGATGATGGACAGCGAATCCGCCCCGTCCGCACAGGACTTGACGGACGGTCTGAAAGTGATGCTGGAGGGCCGGGCGGACCGGCCCCAGGGTCTTTCGTTTGGATCAGGGCAGGACCCCGCGAGCCCGGCATGATCCAAACGAGAGGTCCTAAGGGCTGTCCCGTAATCCCTGGTGGATCAGCGTGCGGCGTCGGATGCGGTGCATCGCAAGGCGGAGGGACGCCCGAATACTGGGTGTATTCGGGCGTTCCGACAACGCGGCGAGGTGCCGTAGCTGTCGTCGCACGCCCGCCAGGATTACGGGACAGCCCTTAGCCCCCGAGCCGTGCGCCTTTGAGCGCCATGTGCAGCAGCAGCCGGTCCTCGCCGTCGTTCAGATCGAGGCCGGTGAGCTGCTGGATCCGGGAGAGCCGGTAGTAGAGCGTCTGGCGGTGGACGCCGAGGGCGGCGGCCGTCCGGGACGCCTGGCCCGCGCAGTCGAGGAACACCTCGGCGGTGCGGGCCAGATCCTTGTGCGGCGGGGTGAGCAGGGTACGGACCACGGGGTCGGCGGACGCCTCCGCGGGGAGCGCGGTCAGCAGCCGGTACGGCCCGATCGCCGACCACTCGACGACCGGGCCGAACCGCGACTCGGCCGTCGCCGCGCGGGCGGCGGCCACCGCCTCGTGCCAGGCGGCGGCCAGGTCCGCCAGTCCCCGGCGGGGCGCCGCGATCCCGGCGGTGGTGCCCCGGCCCGCGGCGGCACGCAGCCGGTCCGCGGCCAGGAGCGCCGGGTCGAGCACATCGGTGGAGCGCAGCCGGACCAGCGCGGCCAGGGAGGGAAGTCCCCCGGTCACGGGGACCGGGGCGAGCGCCGCCGTCGACGGCACCGTACGGACCGACGGCGGATCGTCCGGCCACGGGGCCACGCAGACCAGCGTGTGCAGCCCCTTCGCGTCCGGCCCCAGCGCCTCGTCCAGCGCGGCCACCGCCATGTCGCGCTGCCAGCCCCGCCCGGCGGTCAGGGCCGCGCCGAACTCCCGGGACAGGTCGGTGCCCGCCCGCGCCTCCTCGGAGAGCAGCGCCCCGATCCGGGCCGCCACCTCCATCGCCGCCTTCAGCTGTTCGCCGGTCGGCCCGGGGTCCGCGTCGAGCAGCCAGACGTAACCCAGCACGGCCCCCCGATGGCGTACCGGCAGACAGATCCGGCCCCGGAAGACCCCGGCCTCCGGGGCCGCCGGAATGCGGATCGGGCCGGTGGCGCGGGTGATGCCGAAGCCCTCGAACCAGGCGCGGACGGCGGGTGTGGAGCGGCGGGTCAGGATCGAGCGGGTGCGGACCGGGTCCATCGCGGTGTCGTCGTCGCTGTCATGGGCGCCGAAGGCGACCAGGCCGAAGTCCCGGTTCTCCAGCGTCGCGGGGGCGCCGAGCAGCCCGGAGATCTCGTCGACCAGCTCCTGGTAATCGCCCTTCACCCGGCCATTCTCGCACCCCTTCAGACATATGTCTGAGAACCGGGGAACGGATGCGTGACAGCTGTCGATGGCACAGGATCGGAGAGATCCTTAGATTTCACGGTGGTTCTCCGTGCTGTACCGGTCTGTTCCCCGATTTCCGGTATGGCCTTCGTTCGTACTTTCCGTGGAGGTGCCCCGTGCTGGGTCCCGTGATTCTCGCCGCGTCCCGCAGCGACAAGATGCGCCGTTTCATCTCGGCCGCACCTGGCACCAAGCAGGTCGTCGACCGGTTCATCGCCGGTGAGACCGTCGACCAGGTCGTCCCGATCATCGAGGACGCCGCCGACAAGGGCCTCGAAGTCACCCTCGACGTGGTGGGCGAGGACATCACCACCCCCGAGCAGGCCTCCGACGCCCGCGACGCCTACCTCGAACTGATCGGCCGCCTCAAGGACCTGGGCCTGGGCACCAAGGCCGAGATGTCCGTCAAGCTCTCCATGTTCGGCCAGTCCCTCCCGTCGCCCGCCGCCACCCTCGACGGAGAGCCCTCCGGGCTCTCTGCTCGATTCCCCGGCGGCCACGAGCTGGCGCTCGCCAATGTCCGCCCGGTCGTCGAGGCCGCCGCCGAGATCGGCACCACGGTCACGCTGGACGCCGAGGACCACACCACCCTCGACTCGATGTTCGCCATCCACGAGGAGCTGCGGAAGGACTACCCGCAGACCGGCTGTGTGATCCAGGCCTACCTGTTCCGCACCGAGGACGACGCCCGCCGCCTGGCCGCCGCCGGCAGCCGCGTCCGCCTCGTGAAGGGCGCCTACAAGGAGCCTGCCTCCGTCGCGTACCAGGACAAGGCCGAGATCGACAAGGCGTACGTCCGCATCCTGCGGACCCTCATGGAGGGCGCGGGCTACCCGATGATCGGGTCCCACGACCCCCGCCTGATCGCCATCGCCCAGGAGCTGGGCCGCAAGGCCGGGCGCAAACTGGACGAGTACGAGTTCCAGATGCTCTACGGCATCCGCAGCGACGAGCACCTCCGGCTCGCGGCCGAGGGCCACCGGATGCGCGTCTACACGGCGTACGGAACCGACTGGTACGGCTACTTCATGCGCCGCCTCGCGGAGAAGCCGGCGAACCTGCTGTTCTTCGGCCGCTCCATCCTCACCAAGGGCTGAGCCCCCCTCCACCTCTCTACCCAAGGAGCAACGGAACCCATGGACGCTGTGACCCAGGTCCCCGCGCCGGTCAACGAGCCGGTCCACTCCTACGCCCCGGGCTCCCCGGAGCGTGCCCGCCTGGAGGTGAAGCTCAAGGAGCTCGCCGAGAACCCGATCGACCTTCCGATGACCATCGGTGGCGAGAAGCGGATGGGTGGCGGCGAGCGCTTCGACGTCGTGCAGCCGCACAACCACAAGGCCGTCATCGGTACGTTCGCGGGCGCCACGCAGAAGGACGCGCAGGACGCGATCGACGCCGCGCTCGCCGCCGCCCCGGCCTGGCGCGCGATGTCCTTCGACGACCGCGCCGCGATCATCCTGCGCGCCGCCGAGCTGCTCTCCGGCCCGTGGCGCGAGACGCTGGCCGCGTCCACGATGCTCGGCCAGTCCAAGACCGCGCAGCAGGCCGAGATCGACACCCCCTGCGAGCTCGTCGACTTCTGGCGCTTCAACGTGCACTACGCGCGCCAGATCCTCGCCGAGCAGCCCCCGGCCAACTCGCCGGGCGTGTGGAACCGCATGGACCACCGCCCGCTGGAGGGCTTCGTCTACGCGATCACGCCGTTCAACTTCACGGCCATCGCGGGCAACCTGCCCACCGCCCCCGCCCTCATGGGCAACGTCGTGGTGTGGAAGCCGTCCCCGACGCAGACCCACGCCGCCGTGCTGCTGATGCAGCTCCTGGAAGAGGCCGGTCTGCCCAAGGGTGTCATCAACCTGGTGACCGGTGACGGCATCGCCGTCTCCGAGGTGGCCCTGAACCACCGCGACCTGGCCGGCATCCACTTCACCGGCTCGACCCCCACCTTCCAGCACCTGTGGAAGACGGTCGGCACCAACATCGCCAACTACCGCACCTACCCGCGGCTCGTCGGCGAGACCGGCGGCAAGGACTTCGTCGTCGCCCACCCGTCGGCCGACCACGCCGTCCTGAAGACCGCGCTGACCCGTGGCTCCTTCGAGTTCCAGGGCCAGAAGTGCTCGGCCTCCTCCCGTGCCTACGTCCCGGCCTCCATCTGGAACTCCGGTTTCAAGGAGAAGTTCGCCGCCGAGGTCGACGCCATCAGCATGGGTGATGTCACCGACCTGTCGAACTTCATCGGCGCCGTCATCGACGACCGCTCGTTCGCCAAGAACAAGGCCGCGATCGACCGTGCCGCGTCCGACCCGAGCTGCACGATCGTCGCGGGCGGTACGTACGACGACTCGGTGGGTTACTTCGTCCGCCCGACCGTCATCGAGTGCAGCGACCCGGCCAACGAGGTCTTCACGACCGAGTACTTCGGCCCGATCCTCGCCGTGCACGTCTACGAGGACGACAAGTACGACGAGATGCTGGAGCAGATGGAGTCGGTCTCCGACTACGCGCTGACCGGCTCCGTCATCGCGAACGACCGCGCCGCGGCCGCGTACACGATGGAGAAGCTGCGGTACGCCGCGGGCAACTTCTACATCAACGACAAGTCGACCGGTGCCGTCGTCGGCCAGCAGCCCTTCGGTGGCGGCCGTGCCTCGGGTACGAACGACAAGGCGGGCGCCCCGCAGAACCTGCAGCGCTGGACCCTGACCCGGGCCATCAAGGAGACGCTGGTTCCGCCGACCGACTACACCTACCCCCACCAGGGCTGACACCCCTCGGGGCGCCCCACCCCGGCGCCCCGCCACGAATTCCGCCTCCCGCCCGGTTCCCCTGCCGGCCGGGAGGCGGTTTCCATTCCGGGGGCCGGTTCCGCCGGTCCGCCGAGGGCGTCAGACCTCCTTGAGCACCTGATCCAGCGACTTCCGCACCAGGCCGGGCACCTGGCAGTCGTCGGCCGGATACCCGACCGGAATCACCGCGAACGCCTTCTCGTTCGCCGGGCGGTCCAGCACCTCGCGCAGGAACCGCATCGGGCTCGGCGTGTGGATCAGCGCCGCCAGGCCCGAGAGGTGCAGGGCCGAGAGCAGCATGCCGACGGCGATACCGACCGACTCGTCGACGTAGTAGTGCTTGTGCCTGGTGCCGTCCTCGCCCACCCAGTACCGCTGCTGGAAGACCACGACCAGGGCCGGGGCGTCCGTCATATGGGCCTTGACCGCATCCGTGCCCAGCGGTCGCAGCGCCGCCAGCCACTCCTCGCCGAGCCTGCCGTCGTAACTGATCCGCTCCTCGTGCTCGGCCGCCTCGCGGATGCGCCGGCGTACGTCCGGGTCCTTGACCAGGACGAAGGTCCACGGCTGCTGATGTGCGCCGGACGGGGCGGTCGCGGCACAGACGATCGCGTCCTTCACGACCTGCTCGGGAACGGGATCGGACGAGAACCGGCGTACGGTTCTGCGCCCGGCCATCGCCTGTCGCAGACGGGCGGCACGTGCGAGCGACTCGTCGGCCGCGATCCGTTCGGGACGGTAGGGGACCGGCTGGTAGGGCGCGCCATGGATGGGCGTCCACTGCGGGGGTACGGCTGTGGTGTCGGACATGTCGGCAGTGTGGCGGGCGAGGACTGGTCCGGACCAGGGTGCCGTCGGACAGAACCGGTACGCCCGTCGGTCAGTGTCCGGTCAGCTCCAGCCCGCGACGATCAGCGAGAGCCCCGCCGTGAACCCGCCGCCCAGCAGGACCAGATAGCGGCCGTACCGGCGGCGGTGGCGGCGCATCAGCAGACCGAGGGCGGCGAAGCCGAGCCCCACGGTGAGCGTTCGGGAACCCCGTGCCGTCGCCGACGCGGCGAGCCAGTCGAGCGCGGGGACCCCGGCGCGGCCCGCCCCGGCCCCGTACACCTTGAACGGAATGCCGTTCCACGGCTGGTGCCGCACCGCGGACGCACCCTCCACGGCGAGCTCGGCCCGGACCTCCTCCCGCATCCGGTCGGTGGTCAGCGGAGCGGGCAGGTGCACGCCCGCGGCGGCCAGCTGAAGGGCGAGCAGGCCGCCGGCCAGGCTGCCGGCGAGCGCGCCCAGCGACATCCTCGGCGCCGCCCGCGGCACCGCCACACACACCGCGGCCAGCAGCAGCTCGGGCATCAGCGGCCAGCTCAGCGCCTCCGCCAGCGCCCAGCAGAAGGCCAGTGCGACGCCCCGGCGCGAGGTCACGACCGCGGCCACCCGGCGCCGCGTCGCGGAGTCCTTCAGCGGCTCGGCGACCGTGCGCGCGTGCAGGGCGACCACCGCGTCGCGCGCCTCCCGGGGACCGGTTGCCGACGGCAGCGGGTCACCGATCGACACGCGCACCAGCGCCGAGCGCAGCCGTCCGTGCTTGGGGAGCAGCCGGTCCGTGCCCGCGATCCCGACCGGTACGACCGGGACCCCGGCCCGCTCGGCCAGGACCAGTGCGCCGCGATGGAAGGAGCCCAGCTCGCCGTCCTTGCCCCGGGTCCCCTCCGGGAACAGGACGACCGCCCGGCCGGAGCGCAGCTCGTCCGCCATGGACAGCAGGTCGTCCATGCCGCCGCCACCGCGCCGCACCGGGAATCCGGCCGCGAGCCTGCGGCAGATCCGGCGCCGCCACGGCGAGGCGAACCAGTAGTCGGCCGCCGCGCCGATCGCCGGGGTGTGCCGGGCGTCGAGCGCGGCGAGGAGCGCCGCCGTGTCCGCGTGCGAGGAGTGGTTGGCGACGACGACACAGCCGCCGCGCGGCAGCCGGCCGCGCCGTTCCACCCCGCCGGTGAGGCTGAGGACGCCCCACCACAGACCGCGCCGGAGCGCGGCGGTGAACCGGGAGCGTACGGGCAGCGCGACCCGCTCGCGGACGCGGGCAGGGGTGGGGGTCATGTCATCACCATCGCCAGGAGAAGGGCCACCAGCAGGGAGTCGATCCGGTCGAGGAGGCCGCCGAAGCCGGGCAGCCAGCTGCCCGCGTCCTTCACCCCCGACTCGCGCTTGACCATCGATTCGATCAGGTCGCCGAGGACACAGCCGCCGAGCACCGCGGCCCACAGCGGGAACGCGAACTCGCCGAGCACGAGCAGCCCCGCGGCCGTCGCCACCGCCGCACCGAGCACCCCCGCCCAGGTCTTGTTGGGGGAGAGCGGCGACAGCGGCCGGGCGAGCGGGCCCCGGCGGCCCAGGGCCGTGCCGCCGCACCAGGCGCCGACATCGCCGAGCGCCACCGCGAGCCCCACCGCGACACCCGCGTCCCCGAGCGTCACCAGACCGGTCAGGGCGACCGGGATCCACAGCAGCCCGAAGGCGGTACGCGCGGTGCGGGTGAAGCCGGCCCGGTCGTCCCCGCCCAGCACCGGCACGAGCGCGGCCGCGACCAGCAGCAGCGCCGCCGCCCGGACGTCGAGGAGCCGCGGCGCCAGCCACGCCAGCGCGGGGAGTGCCACCGAGGCCGCCACGAGCACCGCGAGGTCGCCCCGGCGCAGCCCCGCCATCCGCGCGAACTCGCCCGCCGCGACCACCCCGAGCCCCGCGGCCAGCGCGAACGTCCCGCCGCCGCCCAGGAAGTACGCCCCCAGGAAGACCGGCGCCACCAGCGCCCAGGTACGCCACCGCTTGCGCAGTTCGGCCCGCATCCGGACCTTCGACGGCAGCACGGCGACGGCGACACCGCCCGCCCCCAGCACCCCCGCGACCAGCGGCACGGCCCGCGCCGCGGCCTCCTCGGCGATCAGTACGGCGCTCATGCCGGCTCCCGCCACAGGCCCGCCAGCCGGACCGCCGCGGTGAGCAGCGAACCGGCCGCGATCACGATCAGGACGGGCACGGTCCAGCCGCTCGCCGCCGCGACCACGACCAGCAGGCAGCGCTCGGTCTTGCCGACCGGGCCGCCGTTGCGCCGGGGCGCGCCCGCCGCCGCCCCGGCCAGCGACACCCAGGACGGCAGCGTCGCCGCGAGCCCGGCCACCGCCACCAGCCACAGCGGGGCGAGCGCCAGGAAACCGGCCAGCACGACCAGATCCGCCACCCGGTCGCCGAGTTCGTTGAGCACCGCGCCGCGCCTGGTCGTCCGGCCCGTGTCGCGGGCCAGCGCGCCGTCCAGGTTGGCGAAGGCGAGCCGGGCGGCGAGCAGCAGGGCGACCGGCAGGGCGGCGAGGCCGGTGGGCAGCCAGGCCAGCGCGGCGGCGGCACCGGCCGCCGAGACCACACCGGCCGCGGTGAGAGTGTCGGGCGACACCTCACGGCGGACCAGCGAGGCACGGACACCGGAGAGCCGGTCCGCGTACCAGGGCTTGAGAGCGTAGAGGCCGTTCATGGGCCCAACTCTCTTGCGACGCACAGTCTTTCGAAACGTGGCAGGTACTCATATGCCGACTGAGTACCTGATGGCCGTGGTGCCTGAGAGGCTGGGGCGTATGACCGAGGCGATCCTGCGTACCGCACACACCAGCCGACTGGCCCCGGCCGCACTCGACGAGATCCGCGCGCTGCTGGACACCGCCTTCGAGGGCGACTTCAGCGACGACGACTGGGACCACGGCCTCGGCGGCATCCACGCGTGCGTGCGCGACAGCAGCGGGCTGCTGGCGCACGGCAGCGTGATCCAGCGCCGGGTCGTCCACCTGGGCCGCTCGTACCGGATCGGCTACGTGGAGGCCGTGGCGGTCCGCGCGGACCGGCGCCGGGAAGGGCTCGGCGGGCGGATCATGGCCGCGCTGGAGGAGGTCGTCGACGGGGCGTACGCGTTCGGCGCCCTGTCCGCGTCGGCCGCCGGGGCGGCGCTGTACGCCGGGCGCGGCTGGCGGGTGTGGCCGGGGCGGATCGCCGTACAGGCGCGGTACGGGGTGGAGCGGCTGCCGGACGAGGAGGGCAGCACCTACGTCCGTGGCGCGGCCGGCCGGGTGCTGCCCGCCGGCTCCGGGACGCTGGTCTTCGACTGGCGGGACGGGGACGTGATGTGAGCGACATCTGCGCGAAGGGGGCGCCGGACGCGGCCCGTCGGCCGTGTCACCGTCCCTGACCAGGCACGATCGCCGGAAATCCGAGTTCTCGTCCGGGTGGCGCGGGCGGGCGGGCCCAAACCTCCGTCTCAGATAGTAGGAAGTCCGAGTAATTGTGGAGACAGACCGGCCGAGCTGCCCTAGCTTTGTAGAAGCCGAACGTCACGCTAGATCCAGCGAATGGCGGTCGTGAGTGCGCGCCCTTGTGCAGGCAACCCCTGCGGCGCCCGCTCCCCGCCCCTCCGGCGCCTCGAAATCCCGATCTCGAAATCATCTTCACGATGTTCGATCTCGAAATCCTCGCGATCTCAAGGAGTCGATCCATCATGGTCCAGACCACTGTTCGCCGTGTCCGTCACACCCCCCGCCCGACCGAGTCGGAGCGCCGGAATGCCGCCGCTGCCCTGCAGCGCGCCCTCGACCGCAGGGACAACGGCGGTTCCACCGGTCACTGAGACCGGTTCGCCTCAGCCCCGCCTGATCTCGAAGTGGTCGATGCGCTCGCCCGACTCGGCGAGCGCGGTGACCTTCATCCGGGCGTGCCGGCCGGGCTCCACCTCCACTGCCAGGAACGAGAAGCCGGTGTAGCGCACCCGGGACCACTCCACGGTCTCGGTAGCCTTTCCGCCGCCCTTGACCGCGTGGTACGTGTCCACGCTGTCCAGATCCTGGACGTGTCCCTCGTAGGTGTCCGGCACCGGGAAGTTGTACAGCGCCTTCTGCGTCCTCGGGTCGGCGCCGTAGGCCAGGTGTCGGCCGAACGGCGCCACCGGCGAACCGTCCACCTGGGTGGAGGTGCGGCGCGAGGCGGGCACGGTGGGGGCGGCGTAGGCGGGCGAGGCGGCGAGCCCGGTGCCGAGACCGGCGCCGGCGACGGCCGCGGTCGCCACGCTCGTGCGCAGCACGCCGCGCCGGGTCAGCCGGGCGCGCAGGTAGTCGTGCTGCTCTGCCATGCTCATGCGGTCGGCGCGCTTCTCGGGGATTCCGAAACGGGGGATGTCCATGGACCAGAACATCCACCCGTTGCCCGACTCCGTACCGTCGAGTAGGTGAACGGTACACGTACAGCTGCCCATGTGTCCGTATGGTGGACGTTACGTGTCATGGGATGGGACGCGCAGTAAGGTGCGGACATGTCTCGCAGCCTCAATCTCGCAGTGATCCCCGGTGACGGTATCGGCCAGGAGGTCGTGGCCCAGGGCCTCAAGGTCCTCAACGCTGTTCTCCCGCAGGACGTGAAGCTGGAGACCAAGGAGTACGACCTTGGTGCCCGGCGCTGGCACCGCACCGGTGAAACCCTCCCGGACGCGGAGCTCGAAGCCCTCAAGGGCCACGACGCCATCCTGCTCGGCGCGATCGGCGACCCCTCCGTGCCCTCGGGCGTCCTGGAGCGCGGGCTCCTGCTGAAGCTGCGGTTCGCCTTCGACCACTTCATCAACCTGCGGCCGTCCAAGCTGTTCCCGAACACCGCGACCCCGCTGGCCGGCCGCCCGGACATCGATTTCGTCGTCGTCCGGGAGGGCACCGAGGGCCCGTACACGGGCAACGGCGGCTCGCTGCGCACCGGTACGCCGGCCGAGGTTGCCACCGAGGTCAGCGTGAACACCGCGTACGGCGTCGAGCGCGTCGTCCGTGACGCGTTCGAGCGGGCGAACGCCCGCCCGCGCAAGAAGCTGACGCTGGTGCACAAGAACAACGTCCTCGTGTACGCCGGCCACATGTGGAAGAACATCTTCGACCAGGTCGCGACCGAGTACCCCGAGGTCACCACCGACTATCTGCACGTCGACGCCGCGACGATCTTCTTCGTCACCCAGCCGGAGCGCTTCGACGTCATCGTCACCGACAACCTCTTCGGCGACATCCTCACCGACCTCGCCGCTGCCGTGACCGGCGGCATCGGCCTGGCCGCGTCCGGCAACATCAACCCGACGGGCACCTTCCCGTCGATGTTCGAGCCGGTCCACGGCTCCGCCCCCGACATCGCGGGCCAGGGCAAGGCCGACCCGACGGCCACGATCCTCTCCGTCGCCCTCCTGCTGCGCCACCTCGGCTACGAGGCCGAGGCCGTGCGCATCGAGGACGCCGTCTCCGCCGATCTCGCGGAGCGAGGGGGGTACCTCCCAGGCCTTTCGGGCTCTGGGGGAGGGGTGACGAGTCGTACGACCGACCAGATCGGCGACGCGCTCGCGGTACGCGTAGCGAACTGACCCGACGACTCCGTTTCGAAGCCGCCGGGTAGCAGCCGCACCCGGCGGCTTCACCTGTGCGGCCCCGGGTGCCACCATCGACCACTGGACCGCAAACACGTCGTTTCGTGCACGGCCACCCGGGAGCGATAATCGAACGGGGCCGTGGCTCGCAACAAAGCTCGGACGTCCTAGCACCTGTCTGGCAGGAGCGGCGTGAGCGCGGTCCAACACACACAAACGGTGAAGGACACGCACTCATGACGACGCCCACGATCGAGCTCAAGCCCTCCTCGAACCCGCTGTCCGACGCGGAGCGCGAGGCGAGCATGGTCAACCCCGGATTCGGCCGCCGCTTCACCGATCACATGGTGACGATCAGGTGGACCGAGGGCCTCGGCTGGCACGACGCCCAGCTCGTGCCGTACGCACCGCTCTCGATCGATCCCGCCAACATGACCCTGCACTACGGGCAGGAGATCTTCGAGGGCCTCAAGGCGTACCGCCAGCCCGACGGTTCGGTCGCCACCTTCCGTCCCGAGGCCAACGCCAAGCGCTTCCAGGCGTCCGCCCGTCGGCTGGCCATGCCCGAGCTGCCCGTCGAGACGTTCATCGCGGCCTGCGACGCGCTCGTCAAGCAGGATGAGGCCTGGGTTCCGGCGCACGGCGGCGAGGAGTCCCTCTACCTGCGCCCGTTCATGATCGCGACCGAGGTCGGTCTCGGTGTGCGGCCCGCCAACGAGTACCTGTTCCTGGTGATCGCCTCGCCGGCCGGTGCGTACTTCCCCGGCGGTGTGAAGCCGGTCTCGATCTGGCTCTCCGAGAACCGGGTGCGCGCCGTCCCCGGCGGCATGGGCGACGCCAAGACCGGCGGCAACTACGCCGCGTCCCTCCTCGCCCAGGCCGAGGCCGCCGAGAAGGGCTGCGACCAGGTCGCCTACCTCGACGCGGTCGAGCACAAGTGGGTCGAGGAGCTCGGCGGCATGAACCTGTACTTCGTGTACGGGAACAAGATCGTCACCCCGGCCCTGACCGGCTCCCTGCTCGCCGGTGTCACCCGTGACTCGCTGCTCAAGGTCGCCCGCGACCTCGGCTTCGAGTCCGAGGAGGGCCGCGTCTCCATCGACCAGTGGCGCGACGACACCGCGAACGGCACCCTCACCGAGGTCTTCGCCTGCGGCACCGCCGCCGTCATCACCCCGGTCGGCACCGTCAAGTCCGAGGGCGGCGAGTGGGTCCAGGGCGACGGCACGCCCGGACAGGTCACGATGAAGCTGCGCGAGCGCCTGCTGGACATCCAGCGCGGCGTCGCCGAGGACACCCACGGCTGGATGCACCCCCTGGGCTGAGAGCCTGTCCGGCGGATCATGGCCGGGGTCCGGCACGCACGCCGGCTCACCGCGTTGTCGCGGGTCGCGGAGGTCCGGACGGGATGCCTCGGTCCAGACCCTGCACGTACGAAGGCCGCGCCCGGCTGTTCGCCGGGCGCGGCCTTCGCGCGTCATGCGTGCGCACCGTCGGCTGCCTCCTGCCGGACGGCACCGCTGCCCGGTGGCAGGAGCGCTCCGTGGGACGGGGCGGGGTGGCGGGGCCTTGGATCATTCCTGGCATTGCTGTGCAGTTGCATACCTTCCTGTGTCCCACGCTAGACGGTTCGAGCGGGTCAAGCGGGGTGTTCGCGCAATGATTGCCGAGCCCGCACAGAGCGGCGACAGAGTGAAACTCCGTCTCGCATCGGCTCGTCAAAAATCCAACTGCCCCATAGATCCGCCGTGTTAGTGTGCCGGAGTTCGCGATCCAACGCGAACGGATCATCGTAAACGGGGAGAACACAGTGAATCGAAAGCTGGCCGTCGGCGTGCTCGCCACCGGACTCTTTGTCGCGGGCGCGGGAGTCTCTTTCGCAAGTGCGAATGGGAATGTCCAAGCCGCCGCCTCGTGGCACAAGATCCCGACCCTGTCGAGTTCCGGTGTCAAGTTCAAGAATGGCGACTACAAGTTCGAGGCGCCCGGCGCCAAGTACGGAGCCTTCCACTGGAAGGGCGATCTCCAGGACACCTCCGCGGGCGATGGTCACAACGTCTATGTCCAGGTCAAGGTCGAGGGCTACAGCTGGAACCGCTACAACGGCAAGCAGAAGAAGACCGTCCACAAGGACTACTACACGTACGACGGTGCTGCCCGGTACACCAGCGACGCCTGGATCCGTGCCTGTCGTGACCGCGGCTCGTTCCACCCGGACAATTGCTCGGTGACCAAGCACTACAAGCGGTAGTCGGCCGACCCGCACACCACCGGCCCGGGGCTTCGCCCCGGGCCTTTCGCCTCTTGGGGGAAGCGATCAGTACGTCAGAAGTGCTCAGCGCCAAGGGAGTCGACCTCTCCTACGGCTCCACGCTCGCCGTCCGGGACGTCCATCTGTCCCTGGCCCGCGGCGAGATCGCGGCCATCACCGGCGCCAGCGGATCCGGCAAGTCCTCGCTCCTGTACTGCCTCGCGGGGGTGCTGCCGCCCGTCCGCGGACAGGTGCGGTTCGAGGGCCGCGCGTACGACGAACTCGACGACGAGGACATCAGCACGCTGCGCCGCGAGCGATTCGGTTTCGTCTTCCAGTACGCCGAACTGCTCCCCGAGCTGACCATCGAGGAGAACACCGCCCTGCCGCTCCGACTCGCCGGACAGCGCAAGCGTCCGGCACTCCAGGCGGCTGCCGAGGTACTCGACCGCCTCGGCATGGCCGAGTTGCGCGAGCGGCGTCCCTCACAGGTGTCCGGCGGCCAGAGCCAGCGCGTGGCCGTGGCACGGGCGCTCGTGCACCGGCCGGCCGTCGTCTTCGCCGACGAACCGACCGGCTCGCTGGACAGTGCCAACGCGGCCACCGTCCTGCAGGAATTCCTGGAGCTGGCCCGCTCGCAGGGCACCGCCGTCCTCCTGGTCACCCACGACCCGGCGGTCGCCGCCCGGGCCGACCGGCGCTACACGATGGCCGACGGCGTACTCGATCCGAAGGGCCAGTAATCATGAGGGAGTTCAGCCTCGGCCTTCGGCTGCTGTTCGGATCCGGGCGCGGCAACCGGGCGCGATTCCTGCTGATGCTGCTGGGCGGGTCGCTCGGGGTGTGCTGCCTCGCACTCGTCCTCACGATCCCGGCGATCCTCGACGCCCACGACGGCCGATCCGCCGACCGGGAACCCCAAGTCTTCGTGGGCAAGAAGGCCGGGCAGCCCACTCTCGTGCTCCAGCGCTCCGACCCGCACGGCTCCAAGCCGTTCAGTCGTGTCTTCGTCGCGCGCGGCACGGACGACACCCCGGAGCCGCCACCCGGCCTGAGCGCGCTGCCGGGCCCCGGCGAGGTGTTCGTCTCTCCCGCGCTGCGCGATCAGCTCCGGCGCGAGCCCGGACTGAGGGGACTGCTGCCCGGCCGGGAAGAGGGCCTGATCGGGCCTGCCGGTCTGACCGATCCCAACGAGCTGTACGCCTACGTCGGCACCAGCAGGGATCGACTCGGCCCCGAGGCACGCGCGTTGAAGAGCTTCGGTTCCGAGCATCCCCCCACCACGGCCGTCGAAGCCTCCACCCTCGACATCCTGCGCTTCACGCTCGCCGCGCTCGTCCTGCTGCCCCTGGCCGTCTTCCTCTCCGTCTGCGCCAAGCTCTCGGCGGCCAGCCGCAACCGGCGCCTCGCGGCCTTGCGTCTGCTCGGCCTCAGCCGCAGGGGCACGCAACGCGTCAACGCGGCGGAGACCGTGGTCGCGGCGCTCTTCGGTGCCGCACTCGGTCTCGGTGAGTTCTGGGTGCTCAACCAGATCATGGCCAGGACCGGACTGCCCGGCCTCAAGTGGTATCCGGACGACGGTTCGCTGTCCGCCTCCACCATCGCCGTCTGTCTGATCGGCTGTCCGGCCCTCGCCTGGTTCGTCGGCCGGGCCAGTGCCCGCACGGCGGCGGCCGACCCGCTCAGTACCCGGCGCACCGCGGCGCCGCGCGCGCCCCGCCTCTGGGGCGGCCTCCTGCTCATTGCCGGGCTCGGCCTCGTCGCCGGATACTGCGCGACCGGTTTCACCGACCACCCGGCGCAGAGCACCGGTATGAACTCCCTCCTGGTTCCCGCGGGCGTGCTGCTTACCGGGGCCGGACTCGTCATGGTGATGCCGCTGCTCTCGTACACGCTGGCCAGGCGGCTCGCCCGGTCGGGCAGTCTCGCGCTCAGCATGGCCATGCGGCGCAACGAAGTCGAACCCGGCAGTGCCATGCGTGTGGTCACCGGCCTGGTCCTGCTGGTCTTCTCCGCGTCGCTCGCCCAGGGCGTCCTGGTGGAGGAACGCCAGATCACCCACAACGACTCGCCGTCGCAGGAGTACAGCCTGTCGCAGTCCCGGCTCACCGAGGACCAGCAGCGGCGACTGCGCGACATTCCCGGCGTGGCCGCGCACGCCCTCGTCATGGAGCCGCGGACGGATCCCGATGCCGCGTCCGACGCGCAGGCCCCGGCTCTGGTCGCCACCTGCGCCCAGTTCGCGAAGCTGGTTCGGCACGCCGAGGGCTGCGTCGAGGGCGAGGTGCTCCGCCTCAGCGACCCGCAGGTCTCGGATCAGCCGCTCACCACCTCCACCTTCCTCCTGACGGCGGCTGGGCGGCAGACCTCACTGAAGGTCGAAGTGCCGCGCGCCACCGTGCTGTTCGACGGCTTCGATGTCACCAACTTGCCCAGTCCCGGCCTGCTCGTACCCCCCTCGGCGCTCCCGGCGCACGCGAAGCCGGTCTCCGGCAGGCTCGTCCTCGCCGGCGCTTCCGACCCCGCGAGTGTGCGCGCGGTCCTCGACCGTATCGGCGCCATCGCACCGACCGCCGACGTCGACCCGGCCGGCATCAACATCGACGGTCTCCAGCAGATCACCGTCATCGAGACACTGCTCGCGCTCGGCATGGTGATGGGTCTGGTCATCGGCGTCGCGGCGTTCCTTGTCTCCGTCACCGACCGGGCCGTGGAACGCCGCCCGCAGGTGACGGCGCTCGCCCTGCTCGGAGCGCGGGCGCGCACCCTGCGGCTGGTCCAGTGCACACAGGTGCTCCTGCCGCTCGCCATCGGTCTCGTTCTCGCGCTGGTGGCAGGCAAGGCCGCCGAGTCCGCCTACCTGATCACGGGCGGTGGCGAGATCTTCTGGGACGGCGCGGGGGTCCCCCTGCTGGTGGCCGCCATGGCCGGCGTCCTCGTGCTCGCGACGGTGGGCACCTGGCCCTTGGTCGGGCGCCGTATCGATCCGGAGCTCATCCGCCGCGACTGAGCCGGGCCGGCACCGGCGGGACCCCGCGGGAGCCGACGACCGCCGGGCGCGGCTTTCGTATGCGCCCGGACACGTCCGCCAGCTTTCCGGAGTGTGCCCTCTCACATCCTTGGAGTGCCGCTCTAACCGTGAGTTAGAGTGCTGCTCTAACCGAGAGGTGTGGAGACGTGCGACTGACTCCGACGGAACGTGACCGGCTGCTGCTCTTCGGCGCCGCCGAACTGGCCCGCGCCCGCCGCGCCCGGGGGCTCAAGCTCAATGTCCCCGAGGCGACCGCGCTGATCGCGGACACGGTCTGCGAGGCCGCCCGGGACGGGCGCCGACTGGCCGAGGCCATCGAGGCCGCCCGGTCGGTGCTCGGCCCCGACGACGTGCTGCCGGGCGTCGCCGATGTCGTCACCGAGGTCCATGTGGAGGCCGTCTTCGACGACGGCTCGCGGCTCGCCGTGGTCTCCCGGCCGCTGGGCGGCGGGCTGGGCGACCAGGCGCCCGGGGCCGTCGTCCCCGGGCCCGCCACGCCCGAGCCGGAGCCCGCGGTGCGGCTGACCGTCCACAACACCGCGACCGTGCCGGTCTCCGTCACCTCGCACTTCCACTTCTTCGAGGCCAACCCCCGGCTCGACTTCGCCCGCGCGGCCGCCTACGGGATGCGGCTCTGCGTCCCCGCCGGGTCCTCCGTCCGCTTCGGCCCCGGCGAAACCGTCGAGGTGGGTCTGGTGCCCATCGGCGGCGACCGGATCGCGATCGGCTTCGCGGGCCTGGTCGACGGCCCGCTGGACGCCCCCGGCGCACGCGAAGAGGCCCTGCGCCGCGCCGCGGCCTGTGGATATCTGGGAGCTGACCGATGAGCATCGATCCGTACGAGTACGCCTCCGTGCACGGCCCGCGTGCCGGGGACCGGGTCCGGCTCGGTGACTCCGGCCTGACCGTCCGCGTCGAGTCCGACGCACAGAGTTACGGGGAGGAGTTCCTCGCCGGCTTCGGCAAGACCGCCCGCGACGGGCTGCACCTCAAGGCCGCCGCGGTGCGCGACACCTGCGACGTCGTCATCAGCAATGTGCTGGTCATCGACGCCGTGCAGGGCATCCGCAAGGTGTCGATCGGCATCCGTGAGGGCCGGATCTCCGCGATCGGCCGGGCCGGCAACCCGGACACCCTCGACGGCGTGGACGTCGTCGTCGGCACGGGCACCACCATCGTCTCCGGCGAGGGGATGATCGCGACGGCGGGCGCCGTCGACACCCACGTCCATCTGCTCTCGCCGCGGATCATGGAGGCCTCGCTCGCCTCCGGCGTCACCACGATCATCGGCCAGGAGTTCGGCCCGGTCTGGGGCGTCGGCGTCAACTCGCCCTGGGCCCTGCGCCACGCCTTCAACGCGTTCGACGCCTGGCCGGTCAACATCGGCTTCCTGGGCCGCGGTTCGTCCTCCCACCAGGCTCCGCTGGTCGAGGCGCTCGCGGAGGGCGGGGCCTGCGGCTTCAAGGTGCACGAGGACATGGGCGCCCACACCCGCGCCCTGGACACCGCGCTTCGGGTCGCCGAGGAGCACGACGTACAGGTCGCCCTGCACAGCGACGGGCTGAACGAGTGCCTGTCGGTCGAGGACACCCTGCGCGTCCTGGAGGGCCGCACGATCCACGCCTTCCACATCGAGGGCTGCGGAGGCGGGCACGTCCCCAACGTCCTCAAGATGGCGGGCGTCGAGAACGTCATCGGCTCGTCCACCAACCCGACGCTGCCCTTCGGCCGGGACGCCGTCGCCGAGCACTACGGAATGATCGTCTCCGTACACGACCTCAAGACCGACCTGCCGGGCGACGCCGCCATGGCCCGCGACCGCATCCGCGCCGGGACGATGGGCGCCGAGGACGTGCTGCACGACCTGGGAGCCATCGGCATCACCTCGTCCGACGCGCAGGGCATGGGGCGGGCCGGTGAGACGGTGCGCCGCACCTTCGCGATGGCCGGGAAGATGAAGGCCGAGCTCGGCCCGATGGACGGCGACGGCCCCGCGGACGACAACGCCCGGGTGCTGCGCTACATCGCGAAGCTCACCATCAACCCCGCCATCGCCCACGGTCTCGCGCACGAGATCGGCTCCATCGAGACCGGCAAGCTCGCCGACCTCGTGCTGTGGCGGCCCGAGTTCTTCGGCGCGAAGCCGCAGCTCGTACTGAAGTCCGGCTTCCCCGCGTACGGGGTCACGGGTGACCCGAACGCCGCCACCGACACCTGCGAACCCCTGGTCCTCGGACCGCAGTTCGGGGCGTACGGAGCCACCGCCGCCGATCTCTCCGTGGCCTTCGTCTCGCAGGCGGCGACCCAGCTCGGCGCGGACTCGATGCCCACCCGCCGCCGCCGCGTCGGCGTGCGCGGCACCCGGGGCATCGGCCCCGGCGACCTGATCCACAACTCCCGCACCGGAGAGGTCGCCGTGGACGCCCGCAGCGGGCTGGTCACCCTGGACGGCGACCCGCTGCGCTCCGAGCCCGCCGACTCCGTCTCCCTCAACCGCCTCTACTTCCTCTAAGGACCCCCGTGACCTTCCGCATGCCGCCCGAGTGGGCCCCGCACGAACGCACCTGGATGGCCTGGCCCGGCCCCAACCCCACCTTCGACACCGACGCCGAACTGGACGAGGCGCGCGCCGCCTGGGCCACCGTCGCCCGCGCCGTGCGCCGCTTCGAACCCGTCACGATGGTGGTGGGACCCGGCCAGGAGGACGGCGCCCGCGCGCTCCTGGGCCCGGACATCGAGCTCGCCGTCCGCCCCCTCGACGATGCCTGGATGCGGGACATCGGCCCCACCTTCGTCACCGACGGACAGCAACTGGCCGCCGTCGACTGGACGTTCAACGGCTGGGGCGCCCAGGGCTGGGCCCGCTGGGAGCACGACCAGCACATCGCCCGCTCCGTCGCCGAGCTCGCCGACGTACCCGTGCGGAGCTCCCGGCTGGTCAACGAGGGCGGCGCCATCCACGTGGACGGCGAGGGCACCGTACTGCTCACCGAGACCGTCCAGCTCGGCAAGGAGCGCAACCCCGACTGGACTCGCGAGCAGGTCGAGTCCGAGATCCACGCCCGGCTCGGCACCGAGAAGGCCATCTGGCTGCCGCGCGGACTGGCCGGTGACTACGGCACGTACGGCACCCTGGGCCATGTCGACATCGTCGCCGCCTTCGCCCGCCCCGGCACCGTCGTCGCCCACGTCCAGCCGGACCCGGCCCACCCCGACCACGAGATCACCCGCGAGACCGTACGCGTCCTGCGCGCCGCCACCGACGCCAGGGGCCGCTCCCTGAACGTCGTGGAGGTCCCGGCGCCCACCGTGCTGCGGGCGGACGGGGAGTGGGTCGACTACTCCTACATCAACCACTACCTCTGCAACGGCGGTGTGGTCCTCTGCGCCTTCGACGACCCGCGCGACAAGGAAGCGGCGGCCATCTTCGGCGAGCTGTTCCCCGACCGTACGGTGACCCTCGTCGACGCCCGTACGATCTTTGCCGGCGGTGGAGGCATCCACTGCATCACGCAACAGCAGCCGAAGGTCTGAACAGTGCCCCCCGCGCCACGCCGTCGCAACACCGCCCCGCCCCGCGAGGAACTGCTGGCCGCCGCCATGGCCACCATCGCCGAACGGGGGCTCGACGGCCTCACCATGGCCGGACTCGGCCGTGAGGTCCAGATGAGCAGCGGACACCTCCTCTACTACTTCCGTACCAAGGACGAGCTGCTGCTCCAGACCCTGGAGTGGAGCGAGGGACGGCTGGGCGCGGAGCGGCGCGCCCTGCTGTCGGGGCCGGGGACGGCCCGCGAACGGCTCGACGGGTACATCGACCTGTACCTCCCCGACGGCCACCGCGATCCGCACTGGACGCTCTGGCTGGAGGTGTGGAACCGCTCGCAGAACGCGGACGACGACGCACGCGCCCGGCAGGCCGCCATCGAGGACGCCTGGCACCGCGACCTGGTGGCCCTGCTGGACGGGGGCGCGGCGGCGGGGGAGTTCCACTGCGTCGACGCCGAACGGTTCGCGACCCGGCTGCGTGCCCTGCTCGACGGCTTCAGCGTCCACGTCGCGGTCGGCCTCCCCGGCACCGGCCGTTCTCAAGTCCTCGCGCAGGTAGGGGAGTTCATCGAGGATTCGCTCACCGCCCGGTAGCGGTCGTGGAGCCGTGAACGAAACGCACGTAAGTACGCGCGATCGTTGCGCATTGCGCCCTTGTTCCGGTCCCGGCTGTTCGGGCACGGTGACGGACCATGGGACGAGAGCAGTGGAAGAAAATCTGGGTCGGTTCGGCCGGCAACATGGTCGAGTGGTTCGACTGGTTCGTGTACGCGACCTTCGCGGTCTACTTCGCGGATTCGTTCTTCCCCGAAGGCAATGAGACCGCCAATCTCATGAACACCATGGGCATCTTCGCCGTCGGCTTCTTCATGCGGCCGGTCGGCGGCTGGCTGCTCGGCCGGATCGGCGACCGCAGAGGCCGCAAGGCCGCGCTCACCCTCACCGTCACGCTGATGTCGGCCTCCGCGATCCTCATCGCCATCGCGCCGACGTACGACGTCGCGGGGTACGGCGGTGTCGCCGTCCTGCTGGTGGCCCGGCTGCTCCAGGGCCTGTCCGTCGGCGGCGAGTACGCCGCCAGCGCCACGTACCTCACCGAGGCGTCCGCACCCGATCGGCGCGGCTTCGCCTCCAGCTTCCAGTACGTGTCCATGACCGCGGGACAGCTGGTCGGTCTCGGCCTCCAGATCGTGCTGCAACGCAACATGTCCGAGGCGGCCCTGCACGGCTGGGGCTGGCGCATCCCGTTCGTCGTCGGTGCGCTCGGTGCCGCGATCGTCTTCTATCTGCGCCGCTCGATGCTGGAGACCGAGGTGTACGCGGAGTCCGGCGCCGCCGAGCAGGACGACCGCGGCACGCTGAAGGCGCTGTGGCGGCACAAGCGCGAGGCGTTCCTGGTGATGGCGCTGACCATGGGCGGGACCGTCGCGTACTACACGTACACGACCTACCTCTCCAAGTTCCTGTCCAAGAGCGCCGGCATGGACAAGCCCACCGCCTCGCTCGTCAGCTTCTGCGCCCTGTTCGTCTTCATGTGCATCCAGCCGCTGGCCGGCATGCTCTCGGACCGGATCGGCCGCCGCCCGCTGCTGATCACCTTCGCCGTCGGCTCCACCTTCCTGACCGTGCCGATCATGACGATGCTCAAGCACGCGGGCACGTTCTGGCCCGCCTTCGGCCTGGCGCTGCTCGCCCTGGTCGTCGTCACCGGGTACACCTCGATCAACGCCTGTGTGAAGGCGGAGCTCTTCCCGACCGGCATCCGCGCCCTGGGCGTCGCCCTCCCGTACGCCATCGCCAACGCGCTCTTCGGCGGCACCGCCGAATACGTGGCGCTCTGGTTCAAGAAGGCGGGCATCGAGTCCGGCTTCTACTGGTACGTGGCGGGCTGCGCGGCGGTCTCCCTGGTCGTCTACCTGACCATGCGCGAGACCCGCGACATCGACCTGGGCCGGGTCGGCGCCAAGGACGCGGACCGGGCGAGCACGGAGCCGTCCGGAGCGACCAGCGTCACGCCCGCATCCTGAGACGGGGCGGGGCACGGAGGCGGCCCTGTGCAAGACTGCTTCCGTGTCCTCGTCCGTCATGATTATTGGCAGCAGGCGCGCCGGTCCGCAGTGACCGTTCCGCACCACCACGTGCGGCACGGCCACCGTGCCCCAGACCCGCGCGCAGACCTCTCGCACCCGCGAGGGGTTTTTTCGTTTTCCGGCCCTCACCTCGGCCGGGGCGGGACGCGCACGGGATGATGGGGGCAAGTGGAGCCAGATCGTCCGGATCCGCTCATCCGACAGGAGTCAGACCAGCATGACCACCAAGGCCAAGGCCACCGACGACAGTTTCCATGTCTTCGACACCACACTGCGCGACGGGGCCCAGCGTGAAGGCATCAACCTGACGGTCGCGGACAAGCTGACCATCGCCCGGCACCTGGACAACTTCGGCGTGGGCTTCATCGAGGGCGGCTGGCCCGGCGCCAACCCCCGCGACACCGAGTTCTTCGCCCGCGCGCAGCAGGAGATCGAGTTCAAGAACGCCGAGCTGGTCGCCTTCGGCGCGACCCGCAGGGCCGGTGGCAAGGCCGCCGAGGACCACCAGGTCAAGGCGTTGCTGGCGTCCGGCGCCCCGGTGATCACGCTGGTCGCCAAGTCCCACGACCGCCATGTGGAACTCGCGCTGCGCACCACCCTCGAAGAGAACCTGGAGATGGTCGTCGACACCGTCTCCTACCTCCGCGAGCAGGGCCGCCGGGTCTTCGTGGACTGCGAGCACTTCTTCGACGGCTACCGCGCCAACCCCGAGTACGCCAAGGCCGTCGTGCGCGCCGCCTCCGAGGCCGGCGCCGATGTCGTCATCCTCTGCGACACCAACGGCGGCATGCTTCCCGCCCAGGTCCAGGCCGTCGTCTCCACGGTGCTCGCCGACACCGGCGCCCGGCTCGGCATCCACGCCCAGGACGACACGGGCTGCGCGGTCGCCAACACCCTCGCCGCCGTCGACGCGGGCGCCACCCACGTCCAGTGCACCGCCAACGGCTACGGCGAGCGGGTCGGCAACGCCAACCTCTTCCCGGTCGTCGCCGCCCTGGAGCTCAAGTACGGCAAGACCGTCCTGCCCGAGGGCGCGCTCGCCGACATGACCCGTGTCTCGCACGCCATCGCCGAGGTCGTCAACCTGACTCCCTCCACCCACCAGCCCTATGTGGGTGTTTCCGCCTTCGCCCACAAGGCCGGACTGCACGCCTCCGCGATCAAGGTCGACCCCGACCTCTACCAGCACATCGACCCCGCCCTGGTCGGCAACACCATGCGGATGCTCGTCTCCGACATGGCGGGCCGCGCCTCCATCGAGCTCAAGGGCAAGGAGCTCGGCATCGACCTCGGAGGCGACCGCGAGCTCGTCGGCCGCGTCGTCGAGCGGGTCAAGGAGCGCGAGCTCAGGGGCTACACGTACGAGGCCGCGGACGCCTCCTTCGAGCTGCTGCTGCGCGCCGAGGCAGAGGGCCGGGTACGCCGCTACTTCCGCACCGAGTCCTGGCGCGCCATCGTCGAGGACCGCCCCGACGGCACGCACGCCAACGAGGCGACCGTGAAGCTCTGGGCCAAGGGCGAGCGCATCGTCGCCACCGCCGAGGGCAACGGCCCGGTCAACGCCCTCGACCGGGCGCTGCGGGTCGCCCTGGAACGGATCTACCCCCAGCTCGCCAAGCTGGAGCTGATCGACTACAAGGTCCGCATCCTCGAAGGCCGCACCGGCACCGAGTCCATCACCCGCGTCCTCATCACCACCGGCGACGGCGACGGCGACTGGGCGACGGTCGGTGTCGCGGAGAACGTCATCGCCGCGTCCTGGCAGGCGCTGGAGGACGCGTACACCTACGGTCTGCTGCGGGCGGGGATCGAGCCCACGGAGTAGTGCGGGCGGGGGCGGGCCCACTGCACGTTCGCCGTGGGCCCGCCGGACCGGTCGTGCCGCTCAGAGCCTGTCGGGTGACCTCTGATCGGGCGACAGGCTCTCAGGCGGCGGAGCGCGGAAGGGCGAGGGAGCGCATTTCCTCCACGACCCGGTATCCGGCGCTCGTGTACAGGTTCATGGCCACCTCGTTGCCGCCCCACACGGTGAACATCAGCGTCGAGTCGCCGGCCGCGAGCGTCGCCAGTTCGCCGGCCGACATCGCCGCCCGGCCGTACCCCTTGCCGCGGTGCCGCTCCTGGACGTGCAGCGAGTAGCCGTACGTGACCCCCGGAAGGTGCCCGTGCCTCAACCAGCCGGTGCCGATGGGCCCGCCCGCCGCCTCCAGCACCAGGAACGTGTTGTCGGGCGTGGCCAGGCCCTCGGGGAGCAGCAGCGCGAAGTCGCGGTCGGACTTGAGTACGGCTTCTTCGCGGTTCAGGGCTCCGGCCCGGATGATGTCGCCGGCGTAGGAGGCCTTCTCGGCGGCGAGCCACTCGGGATACTCGGCCTGCGTCATCGGCCGGGCGGTGACGCCGTCGACGGGTTCCGGCGGGGAACCCACGCGCCGTGCCCTGAGCTGCCCGCGGACGCCGTAATCGTCGAACAACCCACCGGCGGGCTCGGTGAGCCGTATGCCGATCCGGCCCGCGCCGCGCTCCGCGCACCATTCCTCGGCCCAGTCCCGGGCAGCCTGTTCGTGCCCCCGGCCGGCGTGGGGCGCGTCGACGTGGAGGTCGCCGATACGGCCCGCGACCAGGCCGTTGTCGTCGGACACGACCACGGCGACGTGCCCCACGCGGGTCCCGGTGTCCGTGATCTCGGCGACGGTCCAGTCGCCGATGCTTTCGCGCACGCCTTCGAGCATGCGCTCGGCCGCGGGCACACCGAACCCGGCCGCCGCGTACGAGGCGCGTAGCCGCCGCTCGAAGTCCTTCCGCCAGCCCGTGTGGTCGTCGAGGACGCCGAATTCTGTCATCCGGTCACACTAAGCCTCGATCCACCGACCCGTGCCTTGTGGATAACGTCTCGGAAAACGAAGAAGTGCCTTGTGACCTGCGATGATGGGAGTTCTTCAGGCTCCATCACGCACAATCAGCAAGGCACTTCCGAGATGCAAGTTTCCCACACGCGGGCGGCGGTCTCCGCTGCCTTCGATGACGCGAACCTGATCGCGCATGCCGGGCTGGTTCCGGTGATGCGGCTGGCCGAGCGGTGCGGTCTGCCCCGGCTGGTGAGGGAGAAGGTGAGGCTGACCGGGACGAAGAACGGCGCGGGTGCCTCGGCGGACGCCAAGGTCACCGCCATCGTGGGCGGCATGGCCGCAGGGGCGGACAGCATCGACGACCTCGACGTTCTGCGCCACGGTGCGATGTCGGCCGTGTTCGAAGGGGTCCGTGCCCCGTCCACCCTGGGCACCTTCCTCCGCTCCTTCACCCACGGTCACGCCCTCCAACTGCACGCGGTACACCGCAGGTTCCTCGGCGAACTGGCCGCGCACACCCCGTTGCTGCCCGGCTCCGGCGAGAAGGCGTTCATCGACGTCGACTCCACCCACAAACGCGTCTACGGCCGCACCAAGCAGGGTGGCGAGTACGGCCGGTTCAAGGGCATCCGCACCCTGCACCCTCTGCTCGCCACGATCTGCACCCCCACCTCCCGCCCGGTGATCGCCACCGTGCGGATGCGCCGCGGCAAAGCAGCCGACTCCCGGGGCGCCCCGAAATTCGTCAGCGAGGCGCTGGCCACCGCCGTCGAGGCCGGCTGCACCGGCATGCGCATCTTGCGCGCGGACTCGCAGTTCTACAACGCCGGTGTCATCGCCGCCTGCCGCCGGTCCGGCGCCCGCTTCTCCCTCACCACCGGGATGAACCCCTCCATCGAACGAGCCATCCACAGCATCCCCGACACCGCGTGGCAGCAGATCACCTACCCGACCGCGGTGCCCGACCCTGAGACCGGCGAGCTCATCTCGGACGCCGAGGTTGCCGAGATGCCCGCCTACACCGCCTTCGCCAGCCGCAAGAAAGGCGAGCGGGTCACGGCCCGGCTGATCGTGCGCCGGGTCCGTGACCTGGCCAAACCCGCCGTCGTCGGCGAGCAGGGCGAGTTGTTCCCGGTCTGGCGCCACCACCCGTTCTTCACCGACACCCCCGCGCCGACGCTCGAGGCCGAGCGGGAGCACCGCCACCACGCCGTCGTCGAGCAGGTCATCGCCGACAGCAAAGCCTCCGCCCTGGCCCACCTGCCGTCGGGACACTTCCACGCCAATGCCGCCTGGCTGATCCAGTGGGCGATGGCCTACAACCTGCTGCGGGCCGCCGGGGCACTGACCTCCGCCTTCCACGCCAAGGCCACCACCGCCACCCTCCGCGCCCACCTGGTCCAGGTCCCGGCCCGGATCGCCCGCTCCGCACGGCGCGTCACCCTGCACCTACCGCACAACTGGCCCTGGCAAAAAGCCTGGACGCACCTGTTCGACACCGTCCACCGCCCACCCGAACCCGCCTGACAGTCTCTGCCCACCCCGCCCGCCAGGGCCCGACCGGAACCAAAACCGTGGAAAAGCTGGGCAGACCAGCGGATGCAGCACGCCCATGCCCATCGGTCGACCCAAAACCGGCTCAGAAGCCCGTCAGAAGATCACTTCCAGACCACGTCGGCGGATCGAGGCTAAGGGCTGTCCCGTCATCCCTGGCGGGCCACCAGGGACGACGGGACGGCCCTTAGCCAGGTCGTTGTGGGGAGCAGTTGTCGATCGAGCCGAGAGTGAATCGCTTCCGGGCCGGTCGCGTCAAGAGAGTGCGCGTTCAGGAAGTGAACGAACAACATGCCTTGCCTGCACGGGAGATGAGGTCCCGGATGGGTACGGACCAATGTCGGTGTGAAGTATTGACGGCACTGTTCCGGCGGGGTTAACTCACGCCGCAACGCCGGTACCGGTTCCGGAACCGGTTCCAGTTGTCCCTCATGCCTTGCCCCGGAGGCCCCCGATGCGCGTCACCATGGCCGATGTCGCCCGTGTGGCCGGCGTCAGCAAGACGACCGTGTCGCGGGTCATCAACACCAAGGGCGAAGTGGACGGTTCCACGGCCGCCCGCGTTCGTGAAGTGATCGCACAGCTCGGCTACGTACCCAGTTCGGGTGCCGTCGGCCTGGCCCGCGGCAGCAGTCGTACGGTCGGCATGCTGGTGCCCTCGCTCACCTGGCCGTGGATGGGCGAAGTGCTCCAGGGCGTCGTGGACACCGTCGAGGCCGCCGACTACGGGCTGCTGCTCTTCACCTGCAACCGCGGCGCCGAGTCCGTGCAGCGCTTCACCGGCCAGGTGTCGGCGCGCGCCTTCGACGGACTCCTGGTCGTCGAACCCGAGAACACCCTCGACCACCTCACCGCGCTGCACCACGGCGGTCTGCCGATCGTGCTGATCGACGACCGCGGCCACCACCCCGAGTTCCCCTCCGTCGTGACCACCAATCGCGAAGGGGGCGCGAGCGCCGCCCGGCATCTGCTCGCCGCCGGACGCGCCAGACCCCTGGTCATCACCGGTCCCCAGCACTTCGGCTGCGTACGTGACCGGCTGGACGGATTCCGTACGGTCCTGCCCACCGATCTCGTCGTCCACGGCGACTTCACCGAACGCAGCGGCCGACTGGCCGTGGAGCAACTCATCGCCTCCGGCGCGGACTTCGACTCGGTCTTCGCGCACAACGACATCAGTGCGGCGGGCGTGCTGAGGGCGTTGCGCGCCGCCGGGCGGTCGGTGCCGGACGACATCGCCGTGGTCGGCTTCGACGACATCCCGATGGCCGAACACACCGAACCGCCCCTGACCACCGTGCGCCAGCCCACCCGGCGGATGGGTGAGACGGCCGCGCGGATGCTGCTCGCCCACCTCGGCGGCACGCCGGTACCCGACGCACCGGTCGTGCTGCCCACCGAACTGGTCGTGCGCCGCTCGGCGCCGTAGCGGTCCGGCCGGAGCCTCCGGCCGCCCGCTCCTCCGTATCCTCCGGATCTCCCCGACCGCAGTACTTCCTGGAGTCGCCATGTCCGCACGACGTCACGCCATCCTGAGAGCGCTCTCGATCACCACCGCCGTGGTCGCGCTCGCCGCCGGTTGCTCGTCCGCCAACTCGGGTGCCAACAAAGGGGGCGGCGCCTTTGGCGTGCTGACCCTGGGCAAGCCGGACGGGCCGCAGACCGACAACAGCAACCCGTTCCTGAACACCTCGGCGGGGGCCACGCTCGGCTACCGCTACATGATCTACGAGCCCCTCGCCATGACGAACCAGATCCGGCCCGCGGACAAGGCCGCTCCGTGGCTGGCGACCGGCTGGAAATGGGAGTCCAACTTCACCGAGGTCACCTTCACCCTCGACCCCAGGGCCAAGTGGGCCGACGGCAAGCCGCTGACCGCCGACGACGTCGCGTACACCTTCGACCTGCTCAAGAAGCACACGGCGCTCAACTGGAACGGCATCCCCTTCGACGGGATCGCGGTGCGGGGCAAGCAGGTCGTGCTGACCTTCAAGGAGTCCCAGTACGTCAACCAGAACAAGATCATCCAGCAGTTCATCGTGCCCAAGCACATCTGGGAAGGCGTCAAGAACCCCGAGACCTGGCCCAACCGCACGCCCGTCGGCTCGGGCCCGTACAAGCTCAAGACGTTCACCCCGCAGACCACCACGCTGACCGCCACGCCCACGTACTGGAAGGGCGCGACCAAGGTCAAGGAGCTGCGCTACACCGCGTACAACGACAACAGTGCGGCGACCACGGCGCTGGCGAACGGCAAGGTCGAGTGGTCGTTCGTCTTCATGCCCAACTACAAGCAGCTGTTCATCAGCAAGGACCCCGGGAACCACAAGCTGTGGTTCCCCTCCGGGCTCGGCATCCACGGACTGTGGTTCAACACCGCCCGCAAGCCCTTCGACAACCCGGCGCTGCGCAAGGCCATGGCGATGGTCGTCGACCGCAAGGCGATCCACACCCAGGCCGAGGCCACGCTCTACCCGGAGATCACCAACCCGACCGGCATCCCGCTGCCCGCCGGTGAGTCCTTCCTCGCGCCCGAGTACAAGAGCGCCACCACCGCACCGGACGTGGCGGGCGCCAAGAAGATCCTCGCCGACGCCGGGTTCGAGCTCGGCGGCGGCGTACTGAAGGACCCGGACGGCAAGCCGGTGAAGCTCACCTTCACCGACCCGGCCGGCTGGAACGACTACATCACCGGTCTCGCGATCATCAAGGACAACATCAAGCAGCTCGGCATCGAGGCCAAGGTCAAGACGCAGACCGCCGAGGCCTGGGGGGCGGACGTCGCCAACGGCAACTTCGACGCCACCCTGCACTGGACCAACAGCGGCGCCACCCCGTACGACATGTACCAGAACATCATGGACGGCGCGCTGCTCCAGCCCGTCGGCAAGGCCTCCCAGCAGGGCAACTTCGGCCGCTTCAAGAGCGACGAGGCCACCGAGGCGCTCAAGGACTTCGCGAGCGCCACCGAGGACTCCGCCCGCACCGAGGCCATGAACACCCTCCAGAAGATCATGGTCGAGCAGGCACCGGTGATCCCGACGGCCGCTGCCCCCATCGGGGCCGAGTACTCCACGAAGAACTGGGTGGGCTGGCCCACCGAGGCCGACCCGTACGCCCCGCCGCAGCACACCCAGCCGTCCGCGCTGCAGATCGTGCTGAAGCTCCAGCCCGCCAAGTAGAGCCAGGGATACGGGACACAGGGACCGGCCATGTCGAAACAGCCCGCACAGAACCATGTCGTGCTCGAAGCACGCTCCGTCACCAAGCACTTCCCCGTACGCCGCACCGGACGCGACCTCCTCGCGGGCCGACGCCGCACCGTCCACGCCGTCGACGACGTCTCGCTGGAACTGCGGCGCGGCACGGTCACCGCGCTGGTGGGGGAGTCGGGCTCCGGGAAGTCCACCGTGGCCAGACTGCTCGCCCGGCTCCATCCGCTCACCGAGGGCGAGATCCTGCTGGACGGCACGGCCGTGAAGGCCGGACGGGGCCGCTCCTTCCGCGGTTACGTACGCCGGGTCCAGCTCATCCTCCAGGACCCGTTCGCCTCACTGAACCCGGTGCACACCGTGCGCTACCACCTCACCCGGGCACTGCGGATCCACGGCCGGGCGGGCAGCGGCGAGGCGGAACTGGAAGAGAACCTGACCACCCTGCTGAACCGTGTCCAGCTGACGCCTCCGCACCAGTACCTGGACAAGTTCCCGCACGAGCTGTCGGGGGGACAGCGCCAGCGCGTGGCCATCGCCCGCGCACTCGGCGCCGATCCCCAGGTCCTGCTCGCCGACGAACCCGTCTCGATGCTGGACGTCTCGATCCGGCTCGGCGTGCTCAACCTGCTGAAGGACCTCAAGGACCGGCTGCGCCTCGCGATCCTCTACATCACCCATGACATCGCGTCGGCCCGCTACTTCGCGGACACGACGCTGGTGATGTACGCGGGCCGGATCGTCGAGGGCGGGGACAGCGAGACCGTCACCCAGCGCCCCGCCCATCCCTACACCCAGCTCCTCATCGCCTCGGCGCCCGACCCGGACCGGGTGGTCGTCGAGGCGGAACAGGAGGAGACCGGCAGCGGCGAACCGCCCTCGCTCATCGCCCCACCCGCGGGCTGCCGCTTCCACCCCCGCTGCCCGAAGGCCATGGAGCGCTGCCGCACCGAACCGCCACCCCGCTTCGACCTCGAAGGCGGCCAGTGGGCGGCCTGCTGGCTGTACGCGGACGGTGCGGAAACGGCCGACGAGCGCCGGAAGGAGAGCGCGAAGTGAAATACCTGCTCCAACGGCTCGCCTTCTACCTGGTCACCGCCTGGGCCGCGATCACCATCAACTTCCTGATCCCGCGCATGATGCCGGGCGACCCGGTCCAGGCGCTGCTCTCCCGGTTCCAGGGCCAGCTCGACACCGACGCCGTCAACTCGCTCAAGGCGCTCTTCGGCCTCGACAAGCACCAGTCGCTCTGGCAGCAGTACACCGACTACTGGTCGCATCTGCTCGACGGCGACCTCGGTCTCTCCTTCACCTTCTTCCCGACACCGGTCAGCGAGGTGATCGCCCAGTCGCTGCCGTGGACGCTCGCGCTCGTCGGCATCACCACGCTGATCAGCTTCCTGCTCGGCACCGGCATCGGCGTCTTCACCGGCTGGCGGCGCGGCTCCTGGATGGACGGCCTGCTGCCCGTCACCACCTTCATCTCGGCCATCCCGTACTTCTGGCTGGGGCTCATCGCCATCGCCCTGTTCGCCGTGAAGTGGCCGCTCTTCCCGGCCGCCGGGGGCTACGACGGCTCGCTCGTGCCCGCCTTCGACTGGCCGTTCATCTCCAGCGCGCTCTACCACGGGGCGCTGCCCGGCCTCACCATCGTGCTCAGCGCCGTGGCCGGGTGGATCCTCGGCATGCGGAACATGATGGTGACGGTGTCCTCGGAGGACTACGTCATGGTCGCCCAGGCCAAGGGGCTCTCCGAGCGCCGGGTGATGTTGGGGTACGCCGCACGCAACGCGATCCTCCCCAACATCTCCGGCTTCGCTCTCTCGCTGGGCTTCATCGTCGGCGGCACCCTGCTGGTGGAGATGGTCTTCTCCTACCCCGGCATCGGCTACCAGCTCTTCCAGGGCGTGGGCGCCAAGGACTACCCCCTGATGCAGGGCGTCTTCCTGATCATCACGCTCTCCGTCCTCGCGGCGAACCTCCTCGCCGATGTCATCTACATGGTCCTCGACCCCCGTACCCGAAGGGAGGCCTAGGACATGGCCGTCACCACCGCCGAGGTCGCCGCGACCGACCCGGCCGGGACCGACCCGAACGGGAACCCGGCGCCCAGCAGGCGCAGGCTGCGCTTTCTGCGCGGCCGCAAGACCGTCGTCGGTCTCGGGATCCTCGCCTTCTTCGTCGTGATCGCGGTCGTCGGACCGTGGATCGCCCCGTACGACCCCGACACGATGAGCGACCAACTGCTCCAACCACCCTCCGGAGCCCACTGGTTCGGCACCACGCAGACCGGTCAGGACGTGCTCTCGCAGATCCTCGTCGGCACCCGGGGAGTCCTGGTCGTCGGCTTCGTCGCCGGGATACTCGCGACGATCCTCTCCGTACTGATCGGGGTCAGCGCCGGCTTCCTCGGCGGCACGGCCGACGAGCTGCTCTCGCTGCTCTCCAACGTCTTCCTGGTCATCCCGGGACTGCCGCTGATCATCATCATCGCCAGCTTCGTCTCCGAGGCGGGCGATCTGCTCATCGCCGCCGTCATCGCCCTCACCTCCTGGGCCTGGGGAGCCCGGGTGCTGCGCGCCCAGACGCTGTCGCTGCGTCGCCGGGACTACGTCGAGGCGGCCCGCGCCACCGGTGAGTCGACCTGGCGGATCATCTTCTTCGAGGTCCTGCCGAACCTGACGGCCGTCATCGCCTCCGGCTTCGTCTCCACCGTGATCTTCGCGATCCTCTCCGAGATCACCCTCGCCTTCATCGGCGTCGCCGACATCTCCGACTGGAACTGGGGGACCGTCCTGTTCTGGGCACAGTCCAACCAGGCCCTGGCCCAGGGCGCGTGGTGGTGGTTCGTCCCCGCCGGGCTCTGCATCGCCCTGCTCGGCATGTCGCTCGCCCTGATCAACTTCGGCATCGACGAGTTCGTCAACCCGCGCCTGCGTACGGAGTCCGGCGCGTCCGGGAAGGTCCGGATGAGGGTCGGCTTCACCCCCGTGGCGCGCGCATCCGTGTCACACGCATCCCCGGCACGCGGTACGCACGACAAGGAGACCCGCTCATGAGCGGCAGCGAGCCCGTCCTCACCGTCCGCGGGCTGAACGTGGACTACGGGACCGGGGACGGCGCCGTGCACGCGCTGCGCGACATCGACCTCACCCTGCACCGGGGCGAAGTCCTGGGCCTGGCGGGCGAGTCGGGCTCCGGCAAGTCGACGCTGGCGTACGCCGTGACCCGGCTGCTGTCGCCGCCCGGGGTGATCACCGGCGGCGAGGTCCACTACCACCGGCGGGACGGCGAGGCGCTCGATCTGCTGGCCCTGCCGGCCGCCGAGCTGCGGGCCTTCCGCTGGCAGGAGCTGTCGATCGTGTTCCAGGGCGCGATGAACTCGCTCAATCCGGTGCACACCGTCCACAGTCAGCTCACCGACGTGCTCCGGGCCCACCGCCCGGACATGAAAAGGCACCAACGGACGGCCCGCGCCAAGGAGTTGCTGGAACTCGTCGGCATCTCCGCCGACCGGCTCGCCGCCTACCCGCACCAGCTCTCCGGCGGGATGCGCCAGCGCGTGATGATCGCGATGGCGCTCGCGCTGGAGCCCGAGATCGTCATCATGGACGAGCCGACGACGGCCCTGGACGTCGTCATGCAACGCCAGATCCTGCGTCAACTGGTCAGACTCCGCGAGGAATTGGGCTTCTCGGTCGTCTTCATCACCCATGACATCTCGCTGCTGATCGAATTCTCGGACCGGATCGCGATCATGTACGGCGGCCGGATCGTCGAGGAGGCCGGTGCCTCCGCGATCTACCAGGACCCCCGCCACCCCTACAGCGACGGGCTGCTGCACTCCTTCCCGGCGCTGCACGGCGCCCGCCGCGAACTCACCGGCATCCCCGGCTCGCCCCCGCACCTGTCCGCGATGCCGGCCGGCTGCGCCTTCCACCCCCGCTGCGGCAAGGCGCTCGACGCCTGCGCCGCCCATGTCCCGGTGCTCGCCGCGCCGGGCGCGGACGGCTCCCGCACGGTGGCCTGCTGGCTCCACCGGCCGGCCCCGGCGACGGCGGCGACCGCGACCGCGACCCCCCGCTCGTAGCGACGCCCGCACGCCCGCAGCGACCCCACGCCCGCACGCCCGCAGCGACCCCACGCACACCACAGGAGACCCATGAACATCGTCACCCCCGTCACCACCCCCGAGGAATACGCGCGCGAGATCGCCGCCGCGGCCGTCCCCGGCCTGCCCGCCGACTTCCGCTGGGGCGTCGCCACCGCCGCCTACCAGATCGAGGGCGCCGCCGCCGAGGACGGCCGGACCCGGTCCATCTGGGACACGTACTGCAGGGTGCCCGGCATGGTCGTCCGCGGCGAGAACGGCGACGTGGCCTGCGACCACTACCACCGGATGCCCGAGGACGTGCGGCTGATCGCGGACCTGGGTGTCGACACGTACCGGTTCTCGCTGTCCTGGCCGCGCATCCAGCCGGGCGGGCGCGGACCGGCGAACGCGAAGGGGCTGGACTTCTACAAGCGCCTGGTCGACGAGCTGGAGGCCAGGGACATCACCCCCTGGATCACCCTTTACCACTGGGACCTCCCGCAGGAGCTGGAGACCGGCGACATCGGCGGTTCCACCGCGGGGGGCGGCTGGCCGGCCCGCGACACCGCCCACCGCTTCGCCGAGTACGCCGCGCTCGCCTACGACGCGCTCGGTGACCGGGTGAAGCACTGGACGACGCTGAACGAGCCGTGGTGCTCGGCCATGCTCGGCTACGCGTACGGCAACCAGGCGCCCGGCCGGCAGGACTTCGGCGACGCGATCAGGGCCGTGCACCATCTGCTCCTCGGCCACGGCCTCGCCGCGCGGTACATCCGGGAGACGGCCGCCGCCCGCGGCAACGAACTCGAACTCGGCATCACGCTCAACCTCGGCACCGCCACCCCCGAGACCGACAGCCCCGAGGACGCCGAGGCCTGCCGCCGCGCCGACGGGATGGGCCGCCGCCTCTACCTGGACCCGCTGGTCAAGGGCGCCTACCCCGAGGACGTCGTCGCCGACCTCGCCCTGCGGCACGCCGAGCTCCCGGTCCGGGACGGCGACCTGGACGTCATCTCCACCCCGATCGACATCCTCGGCGTCAACTTCTACCGCGGCACCCTCTTCTCCGGCGTCACGGAGGAGGGCTCCCCGGTGGACGCCGAGGGACTGCCGGTCACCCGCGGCGTGGAGCGCGACCTGCCGCGTACCGCGATGGACTGGGAGATCACCCCCACCGCCCTCACCGACCTGCTGGTGGGCCTGGAGAAGGAGTACGGCGTCCCGACGGTCATCACCGAGAACGGC
The DNA here is from genome assembly GCF_045162475.1 of Streptomyces sp. NBC_00984. Taxonomy (NCBI): domain Bacteria; kingdom Bacillati; phylum Actinomycetota; class Actinomycetes; order Kitasatosporales; family Streptomycetaceae; genus Streptomyces; species Streptomyces sp. NBC_00984. The sequence continues at coordinate 2,686,541 of NZ_CP108734.1, read as the reverse complement.
GCCGCGTTCGACGACACCGTCTCCGAGGACGGGCAGATCCACGACGCCGACCGCACCACGTATCTCGCCGACCACATCGCCGCCGTCGCCGCGGCCCGCACCGCGGGGGCCGACGTCCGGGGCTACTTCGCCTGGTCGCTGATGGACAACTTCGAGTGGTCCTACGGCTACGGCAAGCGGTTCGGCATCGTCCGCGTCGACTACGACACGCAGGAGCGGACGCTCAAGGACAGCGCCAAGTGGTACCGCGACACCATCCGGCTCACCCGGAGCCGGTGAGCACCGCGCGTGACGGCTGTCGCACGCCTCACCCGTCCGGGTTAGCTTCGAAGTATGCGGAACAGGTTGTTCCCGACCATGCTGGCCGGCCTGCTGCTGATCCTGGCGGCGGCCGTCCTCGGCATGACATCCGGCGCGCCGGCGCCGGCGGGAGCATCCACCGTGGCCGCGTCCACCGTCGACGACGTCGCGCAGGCGCTGCGCAAGGGCCCGGTGTACGTCGACCCGGCGGCGTCCGACCAGCTCTCACCGGGCCAGGCCGCCACCCTGACGAAGAAGATCAAGGACGCCGACAAGCCGGTGTTCGTGGCGGTGCTGCCGCCGACCTCCGCGTTCCCCGCGAAGACCCTGCTGACCACCCTGCGCACCGACACCGGGATCACCGACGTCTACGCGGTCCGCCTCGGCAACGGGTTCGACGCGGGCGCCGACCCCCAGGTGATGTCCACCCGGGCGGTCCACAACCTCACCGCCGCGGTGGAGACGCCCGGTGCGGACACCGACGCCGCGACGCAGCTGAACGCCTTCGTCGACCGGGCCGTGGAGCAGGCCCGCGGCAGCGCCCCCGCCTCCTGGGGCGCTGCCGGGGGCGGCGGGCCCTCGTCCGCCGCCGGGCTGATCACGGTCGGCGCGCTCCTGGTGCTGGGCGGTGGCACGGCCTACGCGCTCGTCCGCCGCAACCGGAAGCGCAGGGAGACCGAGGAGCGGGCCGCCCTCGACAAGCTCCGGGTCGTCGTGGACGAGGACATCACCGCGTACGGCGAAACCCTGGACCGGCTCGACTTCCACCCGGCCGAACCGGGCGCCGACGACAACATGCGCGCCGACTACGAGCGGGCCCTCGACTCGTACGAGACCGCGAAGACCCGGATGGACAGGGCCCGGCATCCGTCCGACGTGCGCGGGGTCACCCGGGCCCTGGAGGACGGCCGCTTCTCCCTCGCCGTACTGGAGGCCCGCCGCACCGGCGGCGAACCGCCGGCCCGCCGCCCGCCGTGCTTCTTCGACCCGCGGCACGGCCCCTCGGTCGCCGACGTCCGGTGGTCCCCGTCCGGCGGCGCGGCGCGCGAGGTCCCGGTCTGCGCGGCGGACGAGCTCCGGCTGCGCGAGGGCGAGGAGCCGCTCAGCCGCACCGTCGACACCGGTGAGGGCCGCCGCCCGTACTGGGAGGCGGGTCCTGCGTACGGTCCCTGGGCGGGCGGCTACTTCGGCGGCGGCCTGCTCCCCGGCCTGCTCGTCGGCACGGTGCTCGGCTCCATGCTGTCGAGTCCCGCGTACGCGGCGGAGTACGGCGGCGGCGACTTCGGCTCCGGCGGGGACTGGAGCGGCGGCGACTTCTCCGGGTCCGACTTCGACCCGTCGGGCTTCGACGGCGGAGGCTTCGACGGCGGGGGCGGCGGCGACTTCGGGGGCGGCGGTGGATTCGACGGGGGCGGGTTCTGAGCCGCTGACCAGCGACCTCTCGGGCAGGTGCGATTCATGCTAGACCTGAAGTTATGTCTGGTATCGGCCGATTCCGGGCGCGGCTGCGTCGCTCCGTCCGGCGATCACATCGGCACGATGGGGGACGCTCGGGCCAGGCGGCCCCCGCGCCGTCCGGCCGGGGCCTGGCCGATCGGCCCCCGAGCCGCGGACTGCGCTCCCTGCTCGGCGTGCGCACCGTGGCGGGCCAGGTCTTCTGCTTCGTCCTCGGTCTCGTACTGCTGCTCGTCATGGCGGGGGCGGTCGCGCTGGTCGTGCAGGGTCGCCGCGACAGCATGTCCCAGGCCCGCGCCCACACCCTGAGCGTCGCCGAGACCTTCGCCCACTCGCCCGGGGTGGCACCGGCGCTGGACAGCAAGGACCCCACCGCACTGTTGCAGCAGAGCGCCGAGGAGGTCCGCAGACTCACCCATGTCGAGTACGTCGTCGTGGCGGGCCCCCAGGGCACCCGCTACACCCACCCCGATCCCGCACTGATCGGCAAGCACATCGTCGGCCCCTACAAGGAGGCACTGGCGGGGCACGGGTTCACCCGGACCTTCGGAGGACTCCACGGGCCCTCGGTCAACTCGGTCGTGCCCGTGACCCGGCCCGACGGCTCGGTCGCCGGAGTGGTCTCGGTGGGGGTCACCGTCGAGTCGGTGAACAGCGTGGCGGACCGCTCCATCCCCTTGAGCGCCGGAGCGGGGGTGGTCGCCCTCGCGCTCACCACGGGCGGCGCGGCGCTGCTGAGCAGACGGCTGCGCCGTCAGACCCATGGGCTCGGACCCGCCGAGATGACCCGGATGTACGAGCACCACGACGCGGTGCTGCACGCGGTCCGCGAGGGCGTCCTCATCGTCGAGGCCGACCGGCTGACCCTGGCCAACGATGAAGCCCGCAGACTCCTCGACCTGCCCCCGGACGCCGAGGGCCGGGCGGTCGCGGACCTGGGGCTGGACCCCGGCACCACCGCACTGTTCGTCTCCGGCCGCACCGTCACGGACGAGGTGCTGCGGGCCGGCAACCGGCTGCTGGCCGTCAATCTCCGTCCGACCGACGCGCACGGCGGCCCGCCCGGCGCCGTGGTGAGCCTGCGGGACACCACCGAGCTCCGCGCGGTCACGGGACAGGCGGAATTCGCGACCGAACGACTGCTGCTCCTGTACGAGGCCGGTGCCCGGATCGGCACCACGCTCGATGTCACCCGGACGGCGCAGGAACTCGCGGACGTGGCGATCCCCGGATTCTCCGACGCCGCGACGGTCGACCTCGCCGATCCCGTACTGCACGGGGACGAACCGGTCACACCGGACGGCGGCACGCTGGAGATGCGCCGCATCGCCGTCGCGGCGGTCCACGCGGACCACCCGCTGTATCCGGTCGACCATGTGGTGGGTTTCGTCCCCAGCCGGACCCGGGCCATGCGGGTGCACAGCGACGATGCCGATCTGCAGAGCGATTTCATGAAGCTGGGCTGGCGGAACTGGGACCGCGACGTGGCCGAGCGGATCAGGGAGCAGGGATACCACTCGCTCATGTCGGTGCCGCTGCACGCGCGCGGCGTCATCCTGGGCATGGCCAACTTCTGGCGCTCGGGCGATTCGGAACCGTTCGACGACGACGACCTGTCCTTCGCGGAGGAACTGGTGGCACGGGCCGCGGTGGGTGTGGACAACGCCCGCCGCTACTCGCGGGAGCATGCAATGGCCGTGACGCTGCAGCGCAGTCTGCTGCCCCGCGTCCTGCCCGAGCAGAACGCCCTCGATGTCGCCCACCGCTATCTGCCGGCGTACGAGGGGGTCGGAGGCGACTGGTTCGATGTGATCCCGCTGTCCGGCGCCCGGGTGGCGCTGGTCGTCGGCGACGTGGTCGGGCACGGGCTGCACGCCGCGGCCACCATGGGGCGGCTGCGCACCAGCGTCCACAACTTCTCCTCGCTGGACCCCGCGCCCGACGAACTCCTCGGGCATCTCGACGAGCTGGTGGCCCGGATCGACCGGGACGAAACCGAAGAGGGCGACATCGAGATCGCCGGAGCCACCTGCCTGTACGCGATCTACGACGCGGTCTCCGGGAACTGTACGGTGGCGCGGGCCGGTCACCCCGGGCCCGTGCTGGTACTGCCGGACGGCACCGTCGAGTGTCCCGAGGTCCCGACCGGACTTCCCCTCGGCATCGGCGGCATGCCCTTCGAGGCGGCCGAGTTCCACGTACCCGAGGGGAGCCGCCTGGTCCTCTACACGGACGGTCTCGTCGAGCGGCGGGGCCGGGACATCGACACCGGCCTCGACCTGTTGCGCGACGCTCTCGCCGGCCGCGACCGGACACCGGAGGAGACCTGCGACGACGTGCTCGACGCGCTGCTGAACGATCAGCCGGACGACGACGTCGCGCTGCTCGTGGCCCGCACTCGCACGCTCGATCCGGACCAGGTCGCGCAATGGGCCGTGGCCACCGATCCGGCGGCCGTCGCCGGGGTCCGCAAGAACGTCGCCGAGTGGCTCACCGACCGGGGCCTGGAGGAGGAGGCCTTCGCCACCGAACTGATCCTGAGCGAACTGGTCACCAACGCGGTCCGCTACGGCACGGCTCCCATCGAGGTCCGCCTGCTCTACGACCGCAACCTGATCTGCGAGGTGTCCGACAGCAGCAGCACCTCACCGCATCTGCGCTACGCGGCGACGACGGACGAGGGCGGCCGGGGCCTGTTCCTCGTCGCCCAGTTCGCCGAACGCTGGGGCACCCGCTACACCGAGACGGGCAAGGTCATCTGGTCGGAGCAGACGGTCGGCGAACCGGAGGAGAGCAACCTCTAGGGCAGTCCAGGACCGGGGTTCCCGGACGGAGCCCGTATCTCCGCTGTTTGCTGTTACGGCAACGAAGCTTGCCGAAATGGTGCTGCTTCGTGGACGCTCCCAGTGAAAGGGAGGTGCTTCTCATGAGCGACATGACCGGAGGCGACGGCGTGAACGGCGGCAACGAGGTGACCGGGGGCGACGGCGCGGACCGGCGCCACGACGTGGTGGTGATCGGCGGTGGAGCCGCCGGGCTGAGCGGGGCCGTGACCCTGGCCAGGGCGCGTCGTTCGGTCCTGGTGATCGACGCGGGGCACCCGCGCAACGCCCCGGCCTCGCACATGCACGGCTACCTGGGACACGACGGCGTCCAGCCCTCGGAGCTGCTGGCCACCGGCCGGGACGAGGTGATCCGTTACGGGGGCGAGGTCGTCCAGGACGCCGTGGTGGCCGCCGAGCGGCTGCCCGACGGCGAGGGATTCCGCGTCGTACGGAAGGACGGGACCGCGGTCGTGACGCGCCGGCTCCTGGTGACCACCGGCCTCGTCGACGAACTGCCCGAGGTGCCGGGTGTGGCCGAACGGTGGGGGCGCGAGGTCCTGCACTGCCCGTACTGCCACGGCTGGGAGGTCGCCTCCCGCCCGATCGGCGTCCTGTCCACCGGGCCGATGGCCGTGCACCAGGCGCTGATGTGGCGCCAGTGGAGCGAGGACGTCACCCTCTTCCGCCACACCGGGCCCGAGCCCACCGACGAGGAGTACGAGCAGCTGGCCGCCCGTGGCATCGCCGTGGTCGACGGCGAGGTGGTCGCCCTCGACGTGACGGACGACCGGCTCACCGGGGTGCGGCTGGCGGGCGGCCGGGTGGTCCCGTGCGAGGCCGTCGTGGTGCAGCCCCGCTTCACCGCCCGCGCGGACTTCCTCGCGGACCTGGGCCTGGTGGCGGCCGAGATGAAGGCGGTGGATCAGGTGATCGGGACGTACGTCGCCGCCGACCCGGTCGGGGCGACGGAGGTGCCCGGCGTCTGGGTGGCCGGCAATGTCGCCGACCCGAAGGGGAAGGTCATCGCTGCCGCTGCCGCCGGGGTGCAGGCCGCCGCTGCGATCAACGCGGACCTGATCGCCGAAGACGTGAGCCGCGCGGTCGCCGCCCGCCGGGCCTGACCGGGGCACGCCGAGCGCCCGCCTCCCTCCCCGGCGGGGGAGGGGAGGACGGGCGCGCTCGGGTTCGGCCGTGAGGTGCCGGGCGACGGAGTGTCGGGGGCGTCAGGCCTGCGTCGCGGCGGACTTGATGGCGGAGATGTCGAAGTTGAGCTTGACCTTGTCACTGACCATCACGCCGCCGGTCTCCAGTGCCGCGTTCCAGGTCAGGCCCCAGTCGGAGCGCAGGATGTCCGCGCTGCCCTCGAAGCCGACCCGCTCGTTGCCGTAGACGTCGGTGGCGGAGCCGTTGAACTCCAGGTCGATGGCGAGCGGACGCGTGACGTCCTTGATGGTCAGGTCACCGGTGACGCGGTACGTGTCCCCGCCGAGCTGCTCGGCCCGCGTGGAGCGGAACGTCATGAGCGGGAACTTCGCGGCGTCGAAGAAGTCGCCGCCGACCAGGTGGCCGTCCCGGTCGGAGATGCCGGTGTCGACGCTGGCGATCTTGACGTCGATCGACGCGGTGGAGTTCGCCGGGTCGGTGCCGTCCAGCTTGAGGCTGCCCTCGTGCTCGCCGAAGGTGCCGCGCACATTGGTGACCATGGCGTGGCGCACGGTGAAGCCGATGCTGCTGTGGGCCGGGTCGATCGCGTAGTCACCGGTGAGGGCGGCGAGGGCCGGGTCCACGGCGGGGGCGATGGTGGCGGTGGCGGACGGGGCGTTGTTGTTCTTGCGGTTGAACAGAGCCATGGCTCCTCCTCGGGGGACGTGATCGAGCGCGGGGTCGAGCGGTGGTCGAAGCTTTTGTTTAACCTTCAACGAGATGGACTGTAGCGCGATCTAGTTCAATGTTCAACATCAAGGGCGATGTGTGTCGCGAACGAAACTGCGAGATGTTGCGAACGGCGGCCGAACGGCAGCCCAATTGCCGCCTGTCATTGCCGCCACCCTCTGGCGGACGCGCGTAGAACTCGGGCAGTATCTCCCTGCCCGTACTTGTCATGAGCAGGAGGAGTCCCCCCATGCTGTCCCATATGAGACTGCGCCCCGTCCTGACCGCATTCGCCCTTGTCCTGGGCGTTCTCTTCGCCCCGGGCGTCGGTGTCCTCGGCGGTGGCGCCACCCAGGCCCACGCCGACACCAAGCTCACCCACGCCGACGCCGCCGCCCGGTTCAACTCCTCCGGGGTCACCTGGTCGTCCTCCGGCGGCTGTTCCAACCGCAACGTCGCCACCTGCACCTCGTTCGACCAGCTCAACCTGGCCACCGCCCAGGGCGCCCAGACCCTCAAGAGCGCCACGGGCTGCGCGCTGAACATCACCGGCGGCACCGAGACCGGGCACGCCAGTGGCACGTACTCGCACTGGAACGGCTACAAGCTCGACTTCGCCAAGTCGACCTGCCTCACCAACTACATCCACAACGTCTTCACCTACATCGGTGTGCGGGGTGACGGCGCCCCCCAGTACAAGGCGGGTTCCGGCAACATCTACGCCGACGAGGGCAGCCACTGGGATGTGACGTTCTACAACTGCGGCGGCTGCTGACTTCCGCGCAGCGAGCGTCAGTTCGTGCGGGTGCCCCCTTCGCCGGTCGGGGCACCCGCACGGGTGCGTGATCACGTCGGCAACGAGCCGGCGGCGAACACTGCTCGGTCCAGGAAATGTGCCGGATGCCGCTCCTTGGGAAGATGCCTCGCCGCCGGACCGCGCGGCTGCCGGTGCGCGACGTACCGGCCATTCCTCCACCCGAGGCAGGTACCCACATGAGACTCACCCGTGCGGCGCTGGCCGTGGCCGCAGGCGCCCTGGCCCCGGCCCTGCTGCTCTCCACCCCGTCCTTCGCCGCCGCAGCGGGTTCCTCGCCCGCCACCGCGTCGGCCACACAGGACGACGAGTCCCCCTACGATTCGATGTCGGAGGAGGAACTCCGCATCGCCGTCCTCAAGATCCTGGCCGAGCCGAACATCGGCAGGGGTGTCTACCGGGAGGCCCAGAAGGCCCTCGACGGTACGGCCGACGACCTGCGCAACTTCCTGAAGACGGGCCTCCGGATCGCCCAGGCCGAGGACGACCGCGTCGCCATTCTCAAGATCCTGGCCGACCCGAAGACCGGGAAGGGTGTCTACCGGGAGGCCCAGAAGGCTCTGGACGGCACGCCCGAGGACCTGCGTTACTTCCTGGAGACGGGCCTCCGGATCGCCCAGGCCGAGGACGACCGCGTCGCCGTCTTCAGGATCCTGGCCGACCCGAACATCAGCGACGCCCTGCGCGCGGCGGCCCAGAAAATCGTGGACGGCACCCCGGAAGAGCTTCGCCACTTCATCGAAGTCGGCCAGTACGAGGTGGACGGCCGAACCCCGCCCACCTCGGGCTGACCGGCCGGCCCCCCGGCGGCGATTCGGCGGACGCGGCCGCGGTGCGGGGCGGTCTGCCCCGCACCGCGAGCGCGGAAGAAGGTGTGGGCGGCGGGCAGGAATATCAGCACCACGGCGGTGAGTACGGCATCCACATGCAGCGCGCGGCCGGCCCCGGACGCCAGGCCCATCGCTCCGGCACTCAAGGCACCCAGACCCTGGGCTGGAACACCGAGGGCGAACTCGCCTCCACCACCGAACCGGCAGTGGGCACCAAGCCCGCCCTGGGCACCACCTAACTCTACGACGTCGACGGCGAACTCCTCATCCGCCGCGCCTCGGTGCGGGCCGAAGTCGCCGGGTCAGGCCCCCACGGTCACCGTGAAGCGGCGGGGGTTGCCGTCGTTGGCGGCGCCTGAGACGTCGGGTTCGCCGTCGGGGCGGACGTCGTCGTAGGGGAAGGCGTAGCCGATCGGGGTGTTGGCGTGGACGACGCGGGACCAGTGGTTGGTGGCCGGGTCCTGGTAGTAGTCGGCGGTCGAGGTGCCGTTCGGCTGGTCGGGGTGGGTGAGCATCAGGGAGCGGTTGAAGCCGGAAGCCAAGCGGGCCAGCAGGGCCTTCTTGTCGTCCGGGTCGCCCGGGTTGTTGGCGAACGGGCCGTGGTTGCAGGTGAAGACGTCCTTGGAGACGGGCTTGGTGAAGGTGTGGCCGCCCTCGAAGGTCAGAAGGTCGCCGCTGACCCGGCCGGTGCGTACTCCCCGGCCGCCCTGGAGGTCGATGCGCAGGTCGGTGGAGCGGTACTTCTCCCAGACCCGGTCGATGTAGGAAGTGAACACGTCCCGGAACGGCATCTCGTCCGGGCGGTCGAAGAACGGTGCCATCAGGTTCTGCGGCGAGATCACCCGCAGTACGTTGCCGTCCGCGCTGCGGATCACCAGCTTGTCCCACGGCTGGCCGTCGGCGGCGGCCTGGGCAGTGAGGCCGTCCGCGATCCGCTGCACCGCGCCGTCCGGGAGCGGTGCCACGGTGTGCGTCGCGTCGCCGGTCAGGGTCAGGCCGATCGGCAGTGCGGTGACCAGGTCGACGTAGCTGATGTTCGCGTACAGCTGCTGAGGATTGAAGGTGAACTCGCAGAAGGACCAGGTGCGGCCGTAGTTGGCGTCGGTGGACGTCGCGAACGCCGGCTCGACCAGGGCGGGGCCGGGGTTGAGATAGAACGTGAGGGTGTCGTCGCGTACGAAGTAGACGCGGGCGCCGTACATCTGGGGGAGCGTGAGAACCACCGGCGCACCGCCTGCCGGGTTCAGTGGGATGGCGCAGTCGACCGGTAGTGGGGTCTGCGGTGCGGCGGGGGAGTCGGGGTGGTAGACGCTGCCGTCGGCCCGCAGCAGGACCCAGCGGTCGGTGCCGTGTTCGTGGCCGGTGACATAGGCATTGACCCTGCCCGGCAACGAGCGGTTCTCCAGGGCCAGTTCACAGGTGGCGGGGGCGGCGGAGGCGCTCGGGCTCAGGGCGCTGCCCCAGGCCGGGTAGGTGAGGGCGGTCGCGGTGGCGGCGGCGCCGCCCGTCAGGAACAGTCTGCGCGAAATCACGAGAGGACTCCCGAGGTGTGTGGGGGGCCACGGACGGGGTGATCGTGCGGGGAGTGAAGTCGACGGGGCGTCCGTGGTGCGAACCACTCTCGTGACGGTCGCAGGTATGAGTCAAGACTTGTGACTGAGAGCGCTCTCAAAAATGGGAAGTCTTCACAACTCGATACAACGAGAGGGGGGCGCGGCCCGGTGCGCCGGGCCGCAGTACCGTCAGACCGTGGCGTCCAGGAACGCGGTCCAGGAGGTGGGGGGAACGGTGAGGACGGGGCCGTCGGTGACCTTGGAGTCGCGGATGTGGACGGCGGCGGGGTGGGCGGCCACCTCTACGCAGTTACCGCCCTGGTCGCTGCTGTAGCTCGACTTGTGCCAGTCGTAGGCGACTTCGACGCAGTCGCCGCCCTGGCCGCTGCTGTAGCTGGACTTGAACCAGGCGAGGGCGGCGGTACGACGGGCCGGGTGTGCTGCGCGGGTCATCTCTCTCCAAGCAGTTCGTCCAGTAGGCGTGCGCTCGCCTCGACGGAAAGCGCCTGCGAACGCAGCATCCCATATTTCTGCTGGAGCACACTGACGTCATCTGGGTCCTCGTGGAGGTAGCTGGTCAGCTGACCCTCCACGTAGACGAGGTGGTCGTGATCTGGGGTCTCCAGCAGCACCATCGGCCCCGCCAGCCCGGCATGCTTCGGGAGCTCCATCGGCATGATCTGGAGCCCCAGGAACGGGAGTTCCATGCACCGGCGCAGATGGCGGATCTGCTCCCGCATCATGGCGGGATCGCCGATCTTGCTGCGCAGAATGCTCTCCTCCAGCAGGAAGTGGAGCATGGGGCGGGGTTTGCGGTTGAGGAGCTTCTGCCGATCGATTCGGCCTGCTACCCACTCCTCCTGCTCGTCCTCCTCCAGGGGCGGGTACAGGCAGGAGAAGATGAACCGGGCGTACTCCTCGGTCTGAAGCAGTCCCGGCACCACCTGGTTCTCGTACGAGAGCAGGGTCAGTGCCTCCTGCTCGTAGTCGATGAAGTCCTGAACGAACGCCGGGAACCGCTCCTTCTTCGGCACCTTCTCCACCGCAACCTGCAACGCCCCCTTCGTGTCCAGCAGTTCGTCCAGCAGGACCGCGAAGTCCCACTGCAGCGCTCTGCGCCCCTGCTCGATCGAAGCGATCGTGTCCTCGCCCACGGAGCACCGTTCGGCCAGGGCCGCCTGGGTCATTCGGGCCGCCCTTCGGAACATCGCCAGCTGGGCGCCGATCAGGTGCCAGGACGTGATCCGCTTGCTCTTCTTCTTTGCCGGTTGCATGAACTGCCTCTCCCCGTCACGAACCCCGGATGACCCGTCAGAAGTCGTACATCGCCGCTGTACGACCCGACGCGCTGCTCAACCGTAGTGACTTTGTGTGACGTTGGAAGCGTGATCGAGACAACTCAACTCCCCCACTTCCGCGAGGTGTTCCACCGCCGGGAACGCCGGTCCGTCCCGCTCGTACGGCAGTTCGTGCGTGCGGCGCTCGTCGACTGGGCGTGCGAGGCGCGGACGGACGACGTGTTGCTCTGCGTGAGCGAACTCGTCACCAATGCCTTGCTGCACGGTGTACCGCCCGGTCGTGGATTCCGCCTCCGGATCCACCTGGAACCGGTCGACGGCATCCTGCGCATCGAGGTCCACGACAGCGGTGACGGGGAGGTCCGTGTCGCCGATTCCTGGGCGGATCTTGATGAGGAAGGGGGCCGCGGGCTGCGGCTGGTGGCGGCGCTCGCCGACAAGTGGGGGGTGGGGGAGCGGAACCCGGGCAAGGTGGTGTGGTGCGAGTTCGAGGTGTCGGCGGGGTCTACCGGTTCCGGCCGCGCGTGGGCTATCCCTGGAGGGGCGGCCCTCGACGGGGCCGTTCCCGTGGAAGTGGAAGGAACCCTGCCGTGGACGACTGGTACGTGGACGACCGCTGCACCAACTGCGACGTGGCCCGACAGTTCGCACCCGAGCTGATCGGAGAGGAGGAAGGGACGTCGCGGATCCTGCGGCAGCCGGGCGACGAGGCGGAGAACCGGCGCTTACACGCTGCCGTCTTCGCCTGCCACACCCGCTCGATCCGGCCCGCGTCCGGACAGCCGGACCCCTCGCTCGACCCGTTCCCGATGGCGCTGGACGACGGCGTACTGATCTGCGGACACAACTCGCAACACACCGCCGGCGCCAACTCCTACCTCCTGCGGCGCCCGTCCGGCACGGTCATGATGATCGACACCCCGCGCTGGAGCCCCCGACTGGCCGAGCGGTACGTGGCGACGACCGGGCCCGTCACCGATGTGCTGCTCACCCATCGCGATCACGTTGCGCACGGGCGCCGATACGCCGACCACTTCGGCGCCCGGCTGTGGATTCACGAAGGGGACCTCGACGCGGCGCCGGACGCGGACCGGGTGATCCGGGGGCTCGACCCGGTGGAGATCGGTGAGGGCGTCACCGCCCATCCGCTGCCCGGCCACACCCGGGGCAGCGTGCTCTATCTCGCGGACGGCCGGTACTGCTTCAGCGGCGACAGCTTCTACTGGTCGCGTACGACCGATGATCTCGAAGTCGCGGAGAGCGTGACCTGGTACTCCATCGAGGAGTTGGCCGCCTCACTGGCGCGGACGGCGGGGCAGCTGCGGTTCGAGTGGGTGCTGCCCGGCCACGGCGACCGGCAGCGCCGGGACGCCGACGAGATGTCCCGGCGGCTGCACGCGCTGGCGGAACGCACGGCGCTGCTGCGGCCCCGGCCGATCGACTTCACGGCCCTGCGCTGGTGAGCGGGGGCCGTCACGCATCGGCCGCCGGGTGCGCCGCTCGGTGGCTCTTGCGGTAGGCACGCGGTGTGGTGCCCGTCAGCCGGGAGAAGTGGTGGCGCAGGCCGGCCGGCGAGGCGAAGCCGCACCGGGCCGCCACCCGCTCCACCCCCTCGTCGGTGTCCTCCAGCAGTTCGCGGGCCCGCTCCAGCCTCCGGCGCAGCAGGTACTGGGGCGGGGTGGCGCCGGTCTGTGCGTGGAAGCGGCGGTTGAGGCTGCTGACGCTGATCCCCGCGTGCGCGGCGAGGTCCGCCGGGGTCAGCGGGAGGTGCAGGCGGGTCTCCAGCCAGCGCAGCGTCGGTTCGATGCCCGCGCTCTCCGTGAGTTCGCGGTCGATGGTCTCCTGGACGCGGTCGCCGTGGGGGAGGAGCGGGGTGAGGAGTTCCCGGGACGTCTCACCGGCCACCCGCTCGCCGTGGTCCTGGGCCAGCAGGCGCAGGCAGACATCCATGCTGCCGAAGATCCCGGCCGAGGTGAGGAACCGGCCGTCGGTCACGACCGTGCCGACCGGGTCGACCTCGATACGGGGGTGGAGGCGGGCCAGTTCCTCGGTGTGGCGCCAGCCGGTCGTGGCGCGGCGGGCGTCGAGGAGGCCGGTGGCTGCGAGGGCGAAGACCCCCGTGCCGATCGCGCCGATGCGGCAGCCGCGCGCGGCTGCGGCCCGGAGCGCCGCGAGCACCTCGGGCGTGGGTTCGTCGCGGGGGCCGTCGCCGTCCTGGCCGGGGATCAGGACGATGTCCGCGTCGGCGAGGCCGTCGAGCCCCCACGGGACGGAGATCCGGAGCGGGGCGGGTGCGCCCGTGGTGGTGAGGCCGGGGGCGGCGCAGAGGCGTACCTCGTAGTCGGCGCCGGGGTGGCCGGTCGTCGCTGTCCCGAAGACCAGCCCGGGGGTGGTCAGCTGGTGTCCGGGGAGCCTGTCGGGCACAAGAACGGCGATTACGGACATGTTCAGAATCTATCCGAGGGCAAAGGGGACGGGCGGCTGCGGTGATCGGGGCGCACCCGGGCGGGCGGGCCGACGGACTGTCCGCCCGGGTGCGTGTCGTGTCAGCGGTGCGCGTGGATGGTCTTGTCGATCCACTTGGCGTACGCGGGAACGTTGGTGTACATCCCGGGGCCGGTGCCGCAGGTCGGGTCGGTGTCGCCGTCGCCCGACGTGGCGCCGACCAGCTCCCAGCGTCCGTCCCGGCCGTGCTGGATCTGCGGGCCGCCGGAGTCGCCGAAGCAGGCCATGGCGCCGGGCGTCTTGCTGATCGTGCAGATCCGGGTCTTGTCGGCGCGGCCGGGCGAGCACTCGTTCACGGCGCCGATGCGGGTGTCCAGCTGCTTGAGCTTGTCCGGGAACACCGCCTTGGAGAGGTCGTCCGTGTCGAGGACGGTGCCGAAGCCGAGCAGGCGCGTCGGGGTGCCGGGACCGCCCACCGACTTGGCGATGCGGATGGGCTTTTCCTTGACCGGGCGGTCCAGCTCGACGAGCGCGATGTCGTTCCTGCTGGGGTTGGACTCGACGTCGTAGGCGGGGTGGGTGACGGTCCGCTTGATGTGGCGCACGGTGCCGCCGGACTCGCGGTCGTTGGAACCGATGCGGACGATGCCGTCCAATGTCTTCGGGTTGACGCAGTGGGCCGCCGTCACCAGCCACCGCGAGTTGATCAGCGAGGCGCCGCACTGGGCGTGCACCTCGCCCGCCCACTGCGGGAGCGTGGCCATGAACGGGTAATGCTGCGTGGCCTCCTGCCCGTTGACGATGGCGTTGGCGCTGCCGGACAGGGCCGTGACGCAGGCCGTCGCGGCCAGGGCGACGGCGGCGCACCGTCCCGCACGACGGGAGCGGGACTTACGGGACCGGGACGGGGCGGCGGACGTCGAACTGCGTGTGAACACGGGTGATTCCTTCGTTCCGAGGTGCGTCATGCGCGTGGTGGGTATGCGAACCGGCTGCCGGGCGTCGTCTCGCTTCCGGTGCCGCGCAACACCCATCCTGCGTACCGGGCCCGTCCGGAAAAAGCGGCCCTGATGTCACCCTCGGCTAAATTCTGGACATGCCAGTGATTGCCGTCCTCGCGCTCGACGGGGTGCCGGGCCATGAACTCACCGGGCCCGGAATGTGCTTCGGCACCGCCGCCCGGCAGCACCCGCATGTCGCGTACGAGCTGCGGTACTGCACCACTCCCGGCTTTCGCGGGACCGGCTCCCCGGCGCCCTTCGTCATCGACACGCCCTGGGGGCTGGAAGGGCTGGCGGACGCCGACACCGTACTGCTGCCCGGCCACGCCGGTTTCCGCGACGAGCCGGAAGCCGGGGTCGCCGACGCTCTGCGGGCCGCCGCGGACCGGGGAGCCCGCATCGGCGCGTTCGGCACCGGGACGTTCGCCCTCGCCGCCACCGGGCTCCTCGACGGGCGCCGGGCGGCCACCGGGCGACCGTACGCGGCGGAGCTGGCGCGGCGCCATCCCCTGATCGACGTCGACCCGGAGGGGGCCGTCGTGGACGCGGACCCCTTCCACAGCGCGGCCGGAGTGCTGGGCGGCCTCGATCTCTGCCTGCACCTGATCACCCTGGACCACGGCGTGCCGGTCGCCATCGAGACGGAGCGGCAGGTCTTCATGCAGCTCCACGCACCCGCCGACGCCGATGCCGAGGAGGCCCCGCCCGCCGCGTCCCGCCTCCGGGCCGGCCCGCACTCCCTCGGGCCCACGATCCGGTGGATGGAGGCCCACCTCGACCACCCGCTGGCGCTGAACGACATCGCCGACCACGCGGGGCTCACCGTCCGCGGCCTGAACCGGCGCTTCCAGGCGGAGACCGGGCTCTCCCCGCTCCAGTACCTGCTGCGCGCCCGCGTCCAGGCGGCGCAGCGGCTGCTGGAGCGCGGGGACGAGCCGGTGGAGCGCATCGCCGCGCGCACCGGCTTCGGCACACCTGCCAACCTGCGCCACCACTTCCAGCACCACACGGGCACCGGTCCGCGCGTCTACCGCACCGCGTTCCGGTCCCTGGTGGCCACCCTGACCTGGGCGGAAGGCAAGAACACCGAAGCGGCGGAGCCGGATGCGTCCGGCGGCCCCGAGGACCCCGGTACCGACGGACGACACGGCTGACGCCCGCGCCGCGCACCCCACGCGCCGAACTGCGGACACGTACCGTCCACTTGGACTTACGCAACGCGGTTGTTGGACTGGAGGGCCCCCAGAAGCCGCACGTCGTTGACGCTGTCCAGTCACGGGGACTACTCAGAGCACATGTCGCGAAGATTCACTTCGGCGGGCGCTGTCGCCGCCGCCTCAGCCGCCGTCCTGGCGCTGGTGGGGACCGCGCTCCCCGCCACCGCCGCCTCCGCTCCCTCACCCGCCGCAGTCGAGCCGGCCGTGCCCGCGGGCGCCACCGTCATCGGATCCGCGCAGCTCTCGGTCGCCGTCGCCGACGACTTCCCGCGCGTCCTGGCGTACACCGACAGGGCCAGTGGCAGTCAGCTGTTCGGCAGCACCCAGCCGGTCACCGCCGTGACCCTCAACGGCACCGCGCACCCGGTGAAGCTCAAGGGCGCCCCCCGGGTCACCGCCTCGGCCGCCCGCTACACGCTGGTCTTCACCGACCTGCCCGGCATCGAGATCGACGCCTCGCTCTCCGTCTCCGGACGCGCCACCACCTTCAAGGTGACGGCCGTGCGCGACACCGAGGCGTTCCGGGTCGGCACCATCGACATCCCCGGCCACGACCTGGTCTCCGTGGGTTCCGCGGACACCGGCGGGGCCACCGCCTTCACCCGGCTGGACAACGACTCGACGAAGACCGCCGACGTCTTCTCGAAGGTCACCGCGGACACCGCCGCCGACAAGGCGCCGGTGGGTGCCTCGTACGCGATCGTCAACACCGGCTCGCTCGCCGCGGCCGTCGAGTCCAACTCCTCGTACGACAAGCCGTCCGGCGCCACCGGCGGCGACGACGCCCGGTTCTGGCACCAGGCCCGCAAGGCCGACGACGGCAGCGTCCGGGTCGGTGTCTGGTCCGGCCAGTGGACCTACCGCGGCGAGGGGGCGCCGAAGCCGGAGAGCGGGGACAACCTGCCCTGGGCGAAGGTCGTCGTCACTCCCGACGCCAACGGCGACAAGCAGGTCGACTGGCAGGACGGAGCCGTCGCGTTCCGCTCGATCGGCGTCACGGCGCCCGGCAGCAAGGACACCCCGGACCGGGTCATCACCCACATTCCGTTCAACTTCGCCAGCCAGGCCACCCACCCCTTCCTGCGCACGCTGGACGACGTCAAGCGGATCTCGCTCGCCACCGACGGTCTCGGGCAGATGGCGCTCCTCAAGGGGTACGCCTCCGAGGGCCACGACTCCGCCCACCCCGACTACGGCGGCAACTACAACAAGCGCGCCGGCGGGCTGAAGGACCTCAACGAGCTCCTGAAGGACGGCAAGAAGTGGGGTGCCACCTTCGGCGTCCACATCAACGACACAGAGGCGTACCCGGAGGCCGACGCCTTCGACGAGAAGCTCGTCGACAAGGCCAAGCCCGGCTGGAACTGGCTCGGCCAGAGCTACTACATCGACCAGCGCCGCGACGTGAACAGCGGCGACCTCGCCAAGCGGATACAGCAGCTACGCGACGAGACGGACCGCAACCTCAGCCTGCTCTACTTCGACGTCTACTACACGCACGGCTGGATCCCGGACAAGACCCTCCAGGAAGTGCAGAAGCAGGGCTGGAACGTCGCCACCGAGTGGGCCGACAAATTCGAGCGCGGCTCGCTCTGGTCGCACTGGGCCAATGACCTCGACTACGGCCCCGCCACCAACAAGGGCCTCAACTCGAAGATCATCCGGTTCATCCGCAACGGCGAGAAGGACGTCTGGAACAACGACCCGGTCCTCGGCCAGACCGCGATCCAGGAGTTCGAGGGCTGGACCGGCGAGACCGACTGGAATGCCTTCAGCAACAACATCTGGCAGCGCAACCTGCCTGCGAAGTACCTCCAGCAGCAGAGCATCACCCGCTGGGACGGCAACGACATCACCTTCACCGGCGGTGTCCGGGGCACGGTCGAGGACGGCAGGCGGACCTTCTACGACCACGGCCGCAAGGTCCTGAGCGGCACCGACTACCTGCTGCCGTGGGACGGCGGGAAGAAGCTCTACCACTACAGCAAGTCCGGCGGCACGAGCAGCTGGGCGGTGCCGTCGAACGGCACGTACACCGTCTACGAGCTCACCGACAACGGGCGGGTCAAGGCCGGCACGGTCAAGCCGTCCGGCGGGAGGATCACGCTGACCGCCAAGGCCGGTCAGCCGTACGTCCTCTACCCGCATCAGGCGCCGAAGGCCGCCGACCCCAAGTGGGGCGAGGGCACCCCGGTCGACGACCCGGGCTTCAACGACAAGGGGCTCGGCGCCTGGTCGAAGACCGGAACCGTCGCCCGGGAGACCGACGGCAACGGCCTCAACAGCGCCCAGCTCTCCGGCAGCGCCACCGCGGCACTCTCGCAGCGCATCGACGGCCTCGCCCCCGGCAAGCGCTACACCGCGTCCGCGCTCATCGAGGTCCAGCCCGGGAAGACCCGGCACACCACGCTCTCGATCGGCGGCGGGTCCGTCGCCGTGGACCGCTCCACGGCCAAGGACCAGGTCGCCGCGTCCGAGCGGCACGGTACGTACTTCCAGCGGGCCAAGGTGAACTTCACCGCCCCCGCGAACGGCCGCACCACCCTGCGCATCGAGGCGGCCAAGGGAAGCGCCGCAAGCGTGCGGGCCGATGACGTACGCATCGTCGCGGGCGCCCCGAAGACCAAGGAGAACACCCTCTCCTACGAGGACTTCGAGGCCGTGGACCAGGGCTGGGGCCCCTTCCTCAAGGGCGACGCGGGCGGCTCCACCGACCCCCGCACCGTCATCTCCCAGCTGCACGCCCCGTACACCCAGGCAGGCTGGAACGGAAAGCTGATCGACGACGTGATCAGCGGCAAGGAGTCCCTCAAGTCCCACGAGGAGAACGCCGGACTCGTCTACCGCACCGCCCCCTGGACCGTGCCGATGACGGACGGGCACCGCTACAAGGTCGAGTACGACTACCAGTCCAGCCACGCGGGCGCCTACGAGTGGGTCGACGGCTACGACCGGATCACCGCCGACGGGAAGCCCGACTCGGTCGAGACCCGGACCACCGCCATCGGACAGCAGCGCACCACCGGCCACTTCGCCGAGACCGTCACCGCGGGCTGCGGCGACACCTGGACCGGACTGCGCAAGCGCGACGACGCCCCCGAGGGCGCCGACTTCGTCCTCGACTCCTTCACCGTGACCGACCTCGGCCAGGCCCCCGCCTCCGAACAGGCCGCCTGCGGCACCCTCGGCGTCGACCCGGCCGCCGAGACCCTGGAGCCGGGCACGGCCAACACCGTCAAGGCCTCGTTCACCAACTACGAGGCGACGGCGGCGACCGGCGTCGCCCTGAGCCTGTCCGTACCCGAGGGCTGGCAGGCGGAGCCCGCGGGCGCCGTCACCTTCGACTCCGTCGCGGCGGGCGCCAAGGTCACCGGCAGCTGGCAGGTCACCCCGCCGGTCGACGCCAAGTACCAGGCATACAGTCTGAGTTCCGAGGCGAAGTACACCGTCGGCGGCGCACAGCGCACGCTCCGCGCGCAGACCTCCGTACGGACCCTGCCACCGCCGCCCACCACCGACAGCTGGGCCAGCGACCTGGACTGGACGGCCTCCGAGAACGGCTGGGGCCCGGTGGAGAAGGACCTCTCCAACGGTGAGACCGGCACCGGTGACGGCTCCCCGCTGACCATCGGTGGCACCGTCTACGCCAAGGGCCTCGGCAGCCACGCACCGGCGAAGG
This sequence comes from Streptomyces sp. NBC_00984, assembly GCF_045162475.1. Lineage (NCBI taxonomy): Bacteria > Bacillati > Actinomycetota > Actinomycetes > Kitasatosporales > Streptomycetaceae > Streptomyces > Streptomyces sp. NBC_00984. Next base: position 2,667,252 of record NZ_CP108734.1, on the reverse strand, counting down.
TCCGCTACTACCTGGGCGGGAAGTGCACCTCGTTCACCGCCCGGGTCGGCGTGGACGACGTGCAGAAGAGCGCCGGCAGCGTGCAGTTCTCCGTCACGGCCGACGGCACCGAGAAGGTGAAGTCGCCCGTGCTGAAGGCGGCCGACAGCGCCTGGTCGCTGACGGCGGACGTCACCGGCGCCAAGTACGTCGAACTGGTTGTCGGCGACGGCGGCGACGGCAACGGCAACGACCACGCGGACTGGGGCGACGCGCGCTTCCACTGCGGCGGCTGAACCCCGGTGAGGCGGGGCGGGCGCGCACCACGGGCGCACCCGTCCCGCCTCACGCGTGCCCGGGGCGGGCCTCCCCGTCGCGTGACAACCGGTGGACGCCGGGTGACCGGAGTACGTCCAGGGGCTGGGTGCGGCGCCCGCTACGCGCGTATTCTCTTGCGGTATGGGGGAGTTGAAGGCGGACTGGCGGATCCGATTACGGCGGGGCGACGCGGACGGGCCGGTCTGCGGGGCCGGTGTGCTGCTCACCCGGGACCGGGTGCTCACCTGCGCGCACGTGGTGGGGGAGCCGGACGCCCGGATCTGGGTGGAATTCGCCGAGAACCCCGCCATCGCCCCGGTCGGGGCACATGTGGCGGAGGGCGGCTGGCTGCCCGGTCTGGGCGCGACCCGCGAGGACGTCGCCGTACTCGCCCTGGAGAGCCCGCGCCCGCACGCCACCCCCGCGACACTCGAACGGAGCCTGGAGCGCGGCGACGAGGTGTGGATCGGCGGGTACGCGCGGTCCTTCGCCGACGGGATGTGGCTGACCGGGCGGATCAGCGGAGCGCACGGCGCGTGGATCCAGCTCGACGCCGCGCGCAACGAGCAGGTGGTGAAACCGGGGTTCAGCGGGGCCGCGGTCCAGGTGCGCGGCGGACCGTCGGGATCGCCCGAGCGGGTCGTCGGGATGGTCGTCAGCTGGCGCGGCGACCTCGATCTGGCGCCGCCCGCCGAGAACGACCTGGCCTTCTCGTACATGATCCCGGTCGATCGCATCGCCGAACTCGTGCCGCTGGTGGCGGAGTTGAGCGGGCCGGACGGCTGGGACCACGGGCTGGACCGGCGGCTGCGGAGGTGGTTCGCCGGGGGCGACGAGCCCGCGGTGCGCTTCAGCGTCGTACCGCGCGGCGGCGGGCGCGACCGCACCCTCAGCCACCATCTGCACCGCGCCCATCTCGTCTACCGGGGCGGACGCACCACCCCCGAGCACTTCGTCGACGAGCTGGTGACCAGGCTCCGGCCGCCCCGCCACCAGGCCCAGGCATACCGCGACTGGCTGCTCGCGGGCGGCACCGCGCCCAGGCGGCCGGCGGACGGGGAGCCCGGGAGTTCGGGGCCCAGCCTCGCCGTGATCGGACTCGACGAGGACCGGCAGCCGCTCCGGCTGGTGCCCCTGCTCGCACGGGTGCGGGAGCTCGGCTTCCGGGTGCTCGTCATCGTGCGCGACAGCGGCGGTGAGGAGACGGCCGAGGTGGCGCGGCACCTGCTGTTGCCCGCCCTCGACGAGCGGGCCGCCGAACTGGTCCGGCGCGTCGAGGACATCGAGACGGAGTGGGCCGGACTGAACGGCCTGGTGGAGTCGGCTTCCCTGAGCCCCCTGCCGCGCACCGGCGCGGCCCGCCGCCGGCAGCAGCTGGCACGACTGCGTACCGTCGGCGACCCGTACGAGCGGCTCGGCGCCCTGCGCGCGCTGCTGCGCGAGCTCCGGGCGGATCTGGCGAGGCGCGGCCCGGCGGGCGTACCCGGACCGCGCGGCGACCAGGGCAGGGCCGGCCGCCGATGAGGATTCCCTGCCCGCACCGCCGGTTCACCGGGGCCCCCTGCGAGGGCGCCGTGCAGCCCACCGGCCACTGCGACACCTGCGGCCGCTCCGAGGACGGCCCGGGACTCCCGCCGCTGCCCACCGCCCCCGACAAGTGCGGGCCGAGGGCACTGCTGGAACTGCCCCGGCTCCGCCCGAGCACCCCCGCACAGCGGCTGAGCGCCGCCGTGACACAGGCGCACGTCAGGATGAGCTGCTCCGCCAAGTCCTGCGCCACGTACTTCGTCGCCCCGTACACCGCCGCCCCACCGCCCGACGAGGGACACTGCCCCAGGTGCGGCGCCCCGTACTCCTACCGCCCCGAACTCGACCGGGACGGGCCGCTGCTCCAGGACCAGTACCAGATCCTCGGCCCCATCGCCCACGGCGGCCAGGGCTGGGTCTACCTCGCCCGCGACACCCACCTGGAAGACCTCGTCGCCGTGAAGGGGATGCTGAACCGGTACGCGGAACGGGGCGCCGCCCAGGCCGCCGAGGAACGCCGCAGCCTCGTCGCCATCCGGCACGAACGCATCGTCCAGATCCGGGACTTCGTCAGCACCAGCAGCGCGGACGGCACGGTGTCCGGTGGCTACATCGTGATGCAGGACGTCGGCGACCGCACGCTCTCCGCCGTCGTCGAATCGACCCGGCAGGGCAATTTCGTCCTCGACATCGAACACGTCATCACCTACGGCTGCCAGATCCTCGAAGCCCTCGCCCATCTGCACGGCATGGGATTCCTGTACGGGGACATGAAGCCGTCCAACGTCGTCCACCAGCACGACGGCATCAAGGTCATCGACCTCGGCGGGGTGCGGGGCAGCCGGTCCGCCGGGCCGCCGCCCGTCATCACCCCCAGGTACGCCGCGCCCGAGACGGTCAGGGGCAGTGCGCTGACCATCGCCCACGACATCCACACGGTCGGGGTGACCCTGGCCGAACTGGCGGGCTGGGCGGTCGGCGACGACGTACCCGGCCTCGGCATCAGCTCGTTCCGCCTGGTGGTGGAGCGGGCGACCGACCGGGACCCGGAACGCCGGTTCGCCGACGCCGAGGAGATGGCCGGCCAGTTGCGCGGAGTGCTGCGCGAGATCCGGGCGCTGCGCGGAAAAGGGGACCGGACCGAACCGTCCGCCTACTTCACCCCGTCCACCGAACTGCTCGGCGCCGGACTGGGCTCCGTCCCCGACTACGCGCACTGGCTGGGCCGTACCCCGCACCGCCGCGACGAGACGCGCGAGGCGCCCGCCCTGGACTCCGGGCTCCCCACCCCCACCGAGATCGCCCGGCGGCTGCCGGTGCCCAGGCCCTACCCGGGGGACCCGGAGGCCGCCCGGTTCCTGGTGAGCAGCTACGACCCCGGCCGGCTGCTGGCCCAGCCCGCCGAGGGGGAGCGGTCGGTGGAGATCTGCCTGCACAACGCCCGGCTGCTGCTCGGCCAGGAAGGCAGCGACGCGCTGAACCGGGCACGCGAACAGGTGGAGGCGGCGAACGCCATCCCCGGCCCCGGACCGGTGCGCCAGTGGCGGCTGAGCTGGCACTGGGGGCTCGTCGCGCTGCGCAGCGCGGAGGTCCTGGACGACCGGCGGCAGTTGCTGGAGGCCGCCCTGGAGCACTTCGCCGCCGTCCACCGGGCGCTGCCCGGCGAGTACGCCGCGAAGCTGGCCCTGGCCTACGTCACGGAACAGCTCGGCCCGGACCGTCCGGCCGGTGCGATCCCGTCGGCGTACGAACTCTTCCGGGCCGTGCACGCCCGCAACCCCTCCCACGTCGGTGCCGCGCTGGGCCTGGCCAGGCTGGCCCTGGCGCGCGGCGACCGGGACGCGGCGGTCGAGGTCCTGGACCTGGTGCCGGACGAGTCGCGGGACCACACCGTCGCCCGGATCGCCGCGCTGCGCATCCGGGCGGCCCGGCTCGCGGCGGGCGACCGGCCGCTGCCCGGGAAGCGGCGGATCGACGCCGTGCTCGCCGCGGTCCCGCTGCGCGAGGGCGGCCCGGGACCGCATCCGGCGTCCGTGGTGACGGGCGACGAAGCGGCCCGGCTGCTGCGCACCGAACTGTACGAGTGGAAGCTCGACGCCGTCCGGGCCGAGACCCGCGGCCCGCGGTACGACGGCCGCTGGTGGCGGCGCGGACTGCCACCGGCACCGGTGCCCGGGGAACCGGCCGTACGGGAGGAACTGGCGCGGTGCTACCGCTGGATGGCCCGCCAGTGCAAGGACACCGCCGACCACGAGAAGCTCATCGACCTCTCGCACGCCGTCCGCCCGCAGACCCGTTTCTGGTTCCCGCCCCGACGCCGTACCCCCGGAGGCAGCTGAATGGGCCGCACCGCCGCGTTGTCCGGCCTCGGAATCGGCCTGTCCGTCCAGGTCGCGAAGAGGCACCGGCCGGACCAGGACGCCCGGATCGACGCCCATGTGAGGGTCCGGGCGGTCGCCGTCGGGCCGCGCGACCGGATTCCCGCCGTCGACATCGCCCTGGTCATCGCGGTGGACGTGGCCGCCGGGCGGCGTGACGCGGCCGTCGCGGCGCTGACCGAAGCGGTGGGCGCCCTGCCCGACGGAATCTCCTACACCGTGCTGGGCGGCGGGGCCGCGCAGTGCTACCCGCTGCGCGGCCGGTGGGCGCTCGCCGATCCCGACGACCGGCGCCACGCCGCCTTCAGCGTCGGACGGATCGCCGCCGCCGACGAGGGGCGGCAGCCGGCCGGATACACCAGCTGGCTGGCCAGGGCCCGTGAACTCTTCGCCGAACGCGCCCTTCCCGTACGGCATCTGCTGCTCGTCACCGACGGCGGCAGCCGGGCCGAGGAGGACGACGCCGCCCGCCCGGACAGCGCGCTGAGCACCGAACTCACCCGTTGCGAGGGAGAGTTCACCGCCGATGTCATCGCTCCGGGAGCGGGCTGGGACCCGGCTCCGCTGATCGCCGTAGCGGAACGGCTGCACGGCGCCGCGGTCTCCTCGCCCGACGCCTTCGCCCCCGCCGTCGCCACGGCCCTGGGCAGGCTGCGCCGGGTCCGCAGCCCCGAGCTCCCCATCGAGGTGTCCGTGCGCCCGGCGGTGCGGGAAGTGACGCTCACCGAGACCGCACCGCACCAGCAGCGGCTGGAGCCGGACCCGGTCCGGGACGATCCGCGCCGGCTGGAGTTCCGCACCCACCAGTGGGAACCGGAGTCCCGCGACTACCTCCTCACGCTCCGGGTCGACGCGAGCAACGACCCGCTGGGCGTGCCCCTCCAGCTCGCCGCGGTCACCGTCGGCGGCGCCACCGAAGCGGTCGTGGTCCGCTGGCTGCCGTCGGGAACGGCCGCGGCCACCGCGCGCATCTCCGGCGCCGCCGACCGCGACGTCCACACCATGAACGTCTCCACGCAGATGCGGACCGCCCTCAACCACGGGTACGCCGCCCTCGACCTGGAGAGCCGCGAGCGGGCCGAGGCCCAGCTCGGACTCGCCGTCCGGCTCGCCACCGAGATCGCCGCCGACTGGGCCCTGGCCGAGGTCCGCAAGGTCGCCCGCATCGTGGACGGCCCGCGGGGCGTCGTCCGGGTCGGGCCGACCGTCGACCCGGGCGCCGTCCGCCAGGGGATGCTGAGCATCACCTCCGGACACCCCGTGGAGCTGCCCGCGACGACCCGGGACGGACCGGCGGTCCCCTGCCCGCACTGCGACCATCCGGCCGGACCCGCGGCCGTGTTCTGCATCGACTGCGGGAGGCCGCTGTGAGGATCCGACCCGGATCGGGCAGGAGCGCCTACCGGTCCAGGACCCGGCGGCTGCTGGAGCGGCACCTGGCCGCGATGCTGGTGGCCGCCCTGGTCTCGATGAGCGCCCTGCTCGTCTCGTACCGCGAGGTCCAGATCTCGGCGGGCGAGATGCGCGCCCATGGCGCCCCCGCCGTGCAGGGCGTGGCCGCCACCCAGCTCGCCCTGCTGCGCGCCCACAAGGAGGCCGAGGGCTCCGTGAAGAGCGGCATCGCCGATGTGGTCGGCGCCGGTGCCCGCTACGAGAACCAGCTCGCCGCCGCCGACCAGGGCCTGTCCCGGCTCTCCGACGTACAGATCGACGGGGACCGCGGCCGGGGCGTACTTGAAACCGTGAACGGGGTGCTCACCTCGTACAGCAGCTCCATCACCCCCGGCGCCGTGAAGTACGTGTCGGACGACCTGATGCAGAAGGAGAAGTTCGCCGAGGCCGAGATGCTCCTCACCCGCGAGGGCACCGGTGTGGTGCCGCGCCTGGACGTCCTCCAGGGGCACCAGATGGCCCGGATCGACGCGTTCAGCTCGATGAGCCCCTCGCAGTGGTCCGGCTGGGCGGTCGCCGAACTCGGCCTGCTGGCCATGGTCCTGATCACCCTCTCCGCACTGTGGGTGCTGCGCACCCGCTGCGGCCACAGTCTCGATCTCTGCCTGCTGGTCTCGCTGCTGGCCATCGTCTTCCTGGCGACGGGCCCGCTGATCGCGACGAGCAACACCCAGGACCGGCTGGGCGCCGCCCGCGACGGGCTGATCCGGATCGAGCAACAGGCCCACGACCACAGCGACCTGGCCGGATCCCAGCAGGCCGTCACCGACACATCGACCCGGGTCCGCGCCGGACTGGCCGCCCAGGGCTGGCAGAGCGGCATCTACTACGGGGCGCTCGCGGCCGGTGCCCTGATCGTGCTGCTGCCCGCCATCGGCATCGGCCGGCACCTGAACGCCGACTACTGGAGGACCGGATGATGCTGCGCGCCCGCGCCCTCCTGCTCGTCCTGTGTCTGGCGCTGACCGCGGCGGGCTGCGGACTCGCCGCGCCCGGCGGCGGCGACGACCAGCCGAAGGTGACGATCCTCGGGCCGTGGACCGACAACCAGGAGACCCACTTCAAGGCCGTCCTGGACACCTTGGGCACCCCGTACACCTACCAGGGCACCGCCGCCACCCGGGAGGTCCTGCTCGCCGCGGTGCAGGCGGGCAACCCGCCCGACATCGCGATCCTGCCGGGCGTCGGGGACCTCGTCGAGTACGCCGCGGAGGGGCGGCTGTACCCGCTGGGCAAGGGCGCGGCCGCGAAGTACGGCAGGCCCTGGCAACCGCAGGCGAGGGGCATAGAGGCGGATCTCTGGGTGCCGCTCAAGGCGGACCTCAAGAGCATCGTCTGGTACCGCAAGGACCGGCCGCCGCCCGCCCACCCCACACCGCTGACCTCCTGGTGCATCGGCATGGGCGACGACGGGGCCTCGGGCTGGCCGGGCAGCGACTGGATCGAGGACCTGATCCTGCAGACGGCGGGCCGGGTGAAGTACGAGCGATGGGCGACCGGGGACCTGGACTGGACGGCCGGTCCAGTGGTCAACGCCTGGAGCCTGTGGGCCGGCCTGCTGGCCCAGGACCCCGACGCCGCCCGCCGGGCCCTGCTCAGCGACCACCGGGGCGGCCCCGGCGGGCGCGGACTGCTCTTCGACGGCGGCTGCGACCTGGAGCACCAGGGCTCCTTCGCCCGGTCCTTCTACGGGGACCACAGCGGGCGGGCCGCCTTCACGGACTCCGCGCCGCTGCTGCCCTCGGGCCCGAAGATCAGGGGCCGCGAGGTGTCCGCCGACTTCGCCGCCCTCTTCGGCGACTCCGCACAGGCCCGCGATCTGCTCACCCGGCTCACCTCGCGCCCGGCCCAGGAGGAGTGGGGCCGCAGAGCCGGGGTATTCTCACCGAACTCCGACGTGCCCGCCAGGAGCGGTACGGTCGAGAAGCAGATCAGCGATCGTCTCACCGACCGGCAGGTGCCGCTCTGTCTGGACGCGTCCGACGTGATGCCCGCCGCCGTACGGGACGCCTTCTACGAGGCGGTGCTGCTGACCATCGCCCACCCCGATGCCCCGGTGCGCGAACGGCTGGACGACATCCAACGTGTTCAGAGCGCCGAACGCGCCCGGGACTCCGAACGCGCCCGGAACGCCCGACCGGACCACACCGAGTGGCTGACAGGCGTGTGCAGCGGGCCACAGTGATCCTTTGTCGGACTCGCACAAAGACTGACCCGTACTGGCTGGTACTTCGCCTGCACGCCGCCCGGATTCTGTCGGGCTCCACCAGGAAACGGGTCAGGAGACTGTACGGAGTCGACGGCAGGGTTTAGTTGCTCGGCTTCGTAGGGTCGGTACATGACCGTTGTGGACGAAACCCCGGGCGAGCCGAGCGACACCCGTGGCCGTGTGGCCGAACTGCTGGCGCTGCGTGAGCAGGCCCGTCGCGGACCGAGTGACCGGGCGACCGAGGCGCAGCACGCCAAGGGCAAGCTGACGGCGCGCGAGCGCATCGCGCTGCTCCTCGACGAGGGTTCGTTCAAGGAGGTCGAGCAGCTGCGCCGGCACCGGGCGACCGGGTTCGGCCTGGAGGAGAAGAAGCCGTACACCGACGGTGTCATCACCGGCTGGGGCACGGTCGACGGCCGTACGGTCTTCGTCTACGCGCACGACTTCCGGATCTTCGGCGGTGCGCTGGGCGAGGCCCATGCCACGAAGATCCACAAGATCATGGACATGGCCATCTCGGCCGGTGCCCCGCTGGTGTCGCTGAACGACGGCGCGGGCGCCCGTATCCAGGAGGGCGTCTCCGCGCTCGCCGGGTACGGCGGGATCTTCCAGCGCAACACCCGGGCCTCCGGTGTCATCCCGCAGATCAGCGTGATGCTCGGCCCGTGCGCGGGCGGCGCGGCCTACTCCCCGGCGCTGACCGACTTCGTGTTCATGGTCCGCGAGACCTCGCAGATGTTCATCACCGGACCGGACGTCGTCAAGGCGGTCACCGGCGAGGAGATCACCCAGAACGGGCTCGGCGGCGCCGATGTGCACGCCGAGACCTCGGGCGTCGCGCACTTCGCGTACGACGACGAGGAGACCTGCATCGCCGAGGTCCGCTACCTGATCGGGATGCTGCCCTCCAACAACCGCGAGAACCCGCCCACCGCCGCGAGCGACGACCCCGCCGACCGGCGCGGCGACGTCCTGCTGGACCTGGTCCCGGCCGACGGCAACCGCCCGTACGACATGCACAAGGTCATCGAGGAGCTCGTCGACGACGGCGACTACCTGGAGATCCACGAACGCTGGGCCCGCAACATCGTCTGCGCCCTGGCCCGCATGGACGGCCAGGTCGTCGGCATCGTCGCCAACCAGCCGCAGTCCCTCGCAGGGGTCCTGGACATCGAGGCCTCCGAGAAGGCGGCCCGCTTCGTCCAGATGTGTGATGCATTCAACATTCCCATCATCACTCTTTTGGACGTACCCGGCTTTCTGCCCGGGGTCGATCAGGAGCACGGTGGAATCATTCGGCACGGTGCGAAGCTGCTCTACGCGTACTGCAACGCCACGGTGCCGAGGATCTCGCTGATCCTGCGCAAGGCCTACGGCGGTGCGTACATCGTGATGGACAGCCAGTCCATCGGTGCGGATCTGACGTACGCCTGGCCGACCAACGAGATCGCGGTGATGGGCGCCGAGGGCGCCGCCAACGTCATCTTCCGTCGGCAGATCGCCGACGCCGAGGACCCGGAAGCCATGCGGAAGCGCATGGTCAAGGAGTACAAGGCGGAACTGATGCATCCGTACTACGCAGCCGAGCGCGGCCTGGTCGACGACGTCATCGATCCCGCCGAGACCCGCGAGGTGCTGATCGCCTCGCTCGCCATGCTCCGTTCCAAGCACGCCGACCTGCCGTCCCGTAAGCACGGCAACCCCCCGCAGTAGTCCGCACTCCGCGCAGTCCCCTGCCGAGCCCGCGAAGACCTGCCTGCCGAGAAGACGGAGAAACCACCCATGACCACTGCTGCCGAGTCCGTCCTGCGCGTCGAGAAGGGCCTCGCCGGCCCCGAGGAGCTGGCTGCGATAACCGCGGTCCTGCTCGCCCGCGCCGCAGCCCGGCCCGCCGCGCCCGCCGCCCACCGCGGCCGCAACACCGCCGGGTGGCGCCGCCTGGAGCGCACGCCGGGCTTCCGCGCCCCGCACTCCTGGCAGGGCTGACCCGCAACGCGTGAAAGGGCCCCGCACTCCTTCGGGCGGATTCTCGGGGTCCTCGCAACACCTGATGGCCTATGCGGTCGTCAGTAGATCACGCAGGCGCTCGGCTGGGGTTCTCCAGCCGAGCGTTTTGCGTGGTCGGCCGTTGAGTTGCTGAGCGACGTGTTCGAGGTCTGCGGCGCTGTGCACGGACAGGTCGGTGCTCTTGGGGAAGTACTGCCGCAGCAGACCGTTGGTGTTCTCGTTCGATCCGCGCTGCCAGGGGAGTGCGGATCGCAGAAGTAGACCGGTACTCCCGTGGCGACGGTGAACTGCTTGTGCGCGGCCATCTCGCAGCCCTGGTCCCAGGTCAGCGAGCCGCGCAGGTGCGCGGGCAGGGTCTGGATCAAGGGCACCAGCACGTCACGGACCTCCTCGGCGGTGTGTCCGCCGGGCAGATGCCCGAGCATGACGTAGCGGGTGGAACGCTCGACCAACGTCACGATCGCGCTCTCGCTGCGGGGGCCGACGATCAGATCGCCCTCCCAGTGGCCGGGCACCGCCCGGTCCTCGACCTCGGCAGGCCGCTCGGAGATCATCACCATCTCGTCGACGAACCGGCGAGTGCGCTGCTCCGGGCCACGGTGTGGCTTGCGGCGGGTGCGCCCGGTGCGCAGCGCGAGTGCGATCTCGCGCCGCAGCCCGCCACGGGCCTGGACATAGATCGCCTGGTAGACCGTCTCCGGACTCACCCGCATACCCTCGTCGTCGGGGAACTCCATGACCAGAGCGTGACAGATCTGCTCGGGTGACCACTGCTGCTGCAGTCTGCCCGCGACGTACTCGCGCAGCGGACCGTCGTGGGCGAGCTTGGACTGCTTGGGGCGTGCCCGGCTCTTCGCCCAGGCCCGCTGTGCCCGGTGGGGCTGATAGACGCCCTCGACGCAACGGGCATCGATCTCACGTTTGACGGTGGATGCCGGCCGGCCCAGTGCCCGTCCGATCGCCCGCAGTGAGCGGCCCTCACGACGCATGTCGGCGATCAACTCCCGCTCGGCCACCGTCAGGAACCGTGGGTGCAGCTCGGCTTCGACTGCCGCAAGAGAGGGCGCCGACGTGACGGCGACGGTGCTGGTCATGCCCGTTGTGTAGTCGATCCTTCGCCCATCGGGGTGCAGGCGCGCGTTGCCGATCTTCCGGATCCCGCGGTCCCAGTCCTTGGCTGTGCGCTCGTGGACCCCGACCTGCGCCGCGGCATCCCGTCGTCGCACCCCCGACGCGCGAAGCCGGTCGTACTCCGCCCGCCCCGGATGCCCACTGGTGCCCGTCTTCCCACGACCACGGACGCCGGCCTTCCGCGCCCAGCCCGCCGCCGTGTGTCGGCTCACCCCAACCGCCCGAGCAGCACCCGAGACACTCCCGTTCTCCCGGTCCAGCGCCTCGAAGAACCGCGCCTTCAACTCCTCAAAATCCACGATCCCCGCAACTCCCTGAAATCCAGGGTGTTGCGGGGATCGCTAGAACCCGCCTTCGGGAGTGCGGGGCCCTTTCGTACGTCCGGACCGTGGGCCCGCTACCGCAGCCGCGCCATGAGCGCGTGCTCGACGAGCGTGATCAGCGCACTCTTCGCGTCGGCGCGGTGTCGCGCGTCCGTGGTCAGAATCGGGGTGTCGGGGCCGATCTGGAGGGCTTCGCGTACTTCGTCGGGGGTGTAGGGCTGGTGTCCGTCGAAGCCGTTGAGGGCGATGACGAAGGGAAGGCCGCTGTTCTCGAAGTAGTCGACAGCGGGGAAGCAGTCGGCGAGGCGGCGGGTGTCGACGAGGACGACGGCGCCGATGGCGCCGCGGACCAGGTCGTCCCACATGAACCAGAAACGGTCCTGACCGGGCGTACCGAAGAGGTACAGGATCAGGTCCTGGTCCAGGGTGATGCGACCGAAGTCCATCGCCACCGTGGTGGTGGTCTTGTCCCCGGTGTGCGTCAGGTCGTCGATGCCCGCGGACGCGGACGTCATCACGGCTTCGGTGCGCAGCGGATTGATCTCCGAGACGGCACCGACGAACGTGGTCTTACCCACGCCGAAGCCCCCTGCCACCACGATCTTCGCCGAGGTAGTGGAGCGGGCTGCTCCGCCGCTAGAGCTTGCGAAGTCCACTGAGCACCCTTTCGAGCAGTGTCACATCTGGCTGGCCGCCGGCGGACTCGTCGCCGCCGGGCTGATGGATAGCGACGAGTCCGGCCTCTGCCAGGTCGGCTACGAGGATCCGGGCAACGCCGAGCGGGATCGAGAGCAGTGCCGAAATCTCGGCGACCGACTTGATCTCGAAGCACAGCCGGCAGATCCGCTGGTGCTCGGGCAACTGCCCTTGCAGCCGGGACGGATCGGCCGTGGTACTGACCAACGCCTCAATGGCGAGTTGGTAGCGCGGTCGGGTCCGGCCGCCGGTCATGGCGTACGGACGAACCAGCGGATTGTGCGCGGAGGGCGCGGCAGGCTCGGGGGTCTGCCGCGGCTGCACCGGCTGAATACGGGGGGTCCGGGGCGGGTCGTAACGGTGCGGACGCTGCGGGGGCCACCCGGAAGCCTGCCGGCTGCCCTGCGGCGGCTGTTGAGGCTGCTGCGGCTGCTGGTAGGGCCGGTAAGGCTGCTGGGCGCCCTGTCCGCTCGGTGCCGAGGGGAAGTTGAACCGGTTGTCCCCGTGCTCACCCGGTACCTGTCGGCCACCGTTGTACGGGTGTCCGCCCTGGGGTGTGTCCACGATTCCTCCTCCGACTGCCGGTCCCGATCCCAGTGGGTCCGCGCCACCGCACCTTATGGCCCGGTGGCGTGAAACGCACTGTCTGTCTACTAGTTAAGAAGACTTCCCTGCAGTTCGGCACGGAGGTCCGGGGTGAGGACACTGCCCGCACGGTCGACGAGAAGGGCCATTTCGTACCCAACCAGACCGATATCGGCGTCCGGATGTGCGAGAACGGCAAGGGACGATCCGTCGGAAATGGACATGATGAAGAGGAATCCGCGCTCCATCTCCACAACTGTCTGATTCACCGCGCCGCCCTCGAAGATCCGCGAGGCGCCCGCGGTCAGCGAGGTCAGCCCGGAGGCGACGGCCGCCAGCTGGTCGGCACGGTCACGGGGGAATCCCTCGGACATGGCCAGCAGGAGTCCGTCGGCGGAGACCACCACCGTGTGCGACACCCCGGGGGTGTTGTCCACGAAGTTGGTGATCAACCAGTTCAGATTCTGCGCCGCCTGGCTCATCGGGCTCACACTAACGCTCCTGGTTGTAGGTATTACTGTCGTCCGAACCCGCGCTGCGTCCCCGGAGTACGCCCCGCCGCAGGTTGCTCAACCTGCCGCGGATGTCCTCGGGGGCACGGGAAACCTGAGGGCCGCCCTGCAGAGTCTGCTCCGCCGTGCCCTCGACCAGATTGGCCTTGGGCACCCGCCGGGGGAGTCCGGACGGGGTGATCCCGCCCGCCTTCGGCTCCCGGAGCTTCTCGGCCCGCTCCCAGCGCTCGTCGTTGGCCGAGCGCCAGTCGTCGGAGCCGTTCCCGTCCTGCTGCGCGGGCGACGGCTGCTGCGGCAGTTCCTCCTGCTGCTGCGGCTGCTGCTGCGCGCCGGGCCGGTTGTTCCCACGACCGGTGGGCTGCCAGTGCTGCTGACCGCCCCGGCGCGGCAGACCGGCTTCGGTCAGCTCGTGGCCGGAGTTGGGCGTGGGCCCCGGACGGTCGAAGCCTACGCGCTCCTGCGGCTCGGCGGGGGCGCTCGGGACGGATTCCGCTTCCGCCGGTGCCGACGGCTCGTACGCACCCTGGTAGGCGCCCTGATCCGGCCAGTCGTCCTGATGGGGCTGGGGAGCGAACTGCTCCTCGTACGACGGCTGCAGGGTCTCACCGGTCGCGTACGCGGCTTCCGTATAGCCACCGGGCAGACGCTGCTCGGGCTGCTGGGCAAAGCCCGGGTCGGCGCGGTAGGGGGCGTAGCCGCCCTCGTACGGTGCCTGCTGCGACTCCTGGGCGTATCCGTTCCCGGCGTACTGGCCGTCGGCGTACGGATCCTGCGGGAACTGCGGGTGCTCGCCCGCCGTCTGCGCCCCCAGCGCCGCCCGGCGCTCCTCGCGCATCAGCGAACGGCCCACCGGGTCCAGCTGCGCCGTTTCCGCCGAGGGCTGCTCGTAGCGGGAGTCGTCGAAGCCGAGCTCCGCCGCCGTGCGCATGTGCGGCTGGGACGGCTGCTGTTCGAAGCTCTGCTGCTCCGGAATGATCGAGGAGACGGTGAAGTCGTCCGCCGCGGCGGCCGGTTCGCCGCCGCCGCCGTGGGTGATCGCGTCCGGCAGCATGACCAGCGACGTGGTTCCGGCCTGCTCGCCCGAGGGGCGCAGCTGGACCCGGATCCCGTGCCGGTCGGAGAGCCGGCCGACCACGAACAGACCCATCCGCTGCGACACCGCGGCGTCCACGGTCGGCGGGTTGGCCAGCTTGTGGTTGATGTCGGCGAAGTCCTCGGCGGTGAGGCCGATGCCCTTGTCGTGGATCTCGATCATCACGCGGCTGTCGGGCAGCCGGGTCGCGGTGACCCGCACCTTGGTCTGCGGCGAGGAGAACGTGGTGGCGTTCTCCAGCAGCTCGGCCAGCAGATGCACGAGGTCGGTGACCGACTGGCCGTGGATCTCGGTCTCGGGCACCCCGGAGAGCTCGATGCGCTCGTACGACTCCACCTCGGAGGAGGCGGCGCGGAGCACGTCGACCAGCGGGACCGGCTGGTTCCAGCGGCTGCCGGGTTCCTCGCCGGCGAGGACCAGGAGGTTCTCGCCGTTGCGGCGCATGCGGGTGGCCAGATGGTCGAGCCGGAAGAGGTTCTCCAGCTGGTCCGGGTCGGCCTCGTTGTTCTCCAGGTCGGTGATGAGGGTCAGCTGGCCCTCGATCAGCGACTGGTTGCGGCGGGAGAGATTGGTGAAGATCGCGTTGACGTTGCCCCGCAGCATGGCCTGCTCGGCCGCCAGCCGGACCGCCTCGCGGTGCACCTGGTCGAAGGCGCGGGCGACCTCGCCGATCTCGTCGCGGCTGTGGATCGGGATCGGCTGCACGCGGGTGTCGACCCGGCCCGGCTCGGCCCGGGAGAGCTGGTCGACCAGCATCGGCAGCCGCTGCTCGGCGATCCCGAAGGCGGCCGTGCGCAGCCGGCGCATCGAGCGGCTCATCTGCCGGGCCATGAGGCCGGCCAGGACGAAGGCGGCCAGCAGGGCGACGATCACGACGGCGGCGTTGACGAAGGCGTCGTTCCGGGCGCTGGACGAGATGTCCGCGGCCTCGGTCACCGCCTTGTCGACGAGCTCGTTCTCGACCGTGGTGTAGCCGTCGAACTTGGCGGTCGCGGCAGCCATCCAGGTCTCGGGCGTGATGCCCTTCGCGGCCAGCTTCTCGGGCGACTTGCCCTGACCGATCTGCTGGGCCATGCCGTCGAACACCGAGCCGTCGATGCTGGGCGGGGCGACGAACGGGGCCCCCGCCGCGTCGGCCTTCTCCTTGGCCTTCTTCAGCTGCTCGGCGCCCTCGTCCGCCTTGGCGGCCAGGACCTGCTTCAGCCGGGCCGCGTCGGCCTCCGTACCGCCGGAGGTGAACTCGCCGAGCGCGATCTGCTCCAGGTAGTTGTACGAGCCGAAGGCCTTGACCTGGGCATCGAACTTGGCGCCCTCCTGGCTCGGACGCACCAGCAGATGCATACCGATGGAGCGCTGAAGCGATTCTGCAGCCTTGGCGAGCTCGATCGCGTAGACCGTACGGCCGTAGCTGGTGATGTTGCCGGTGCCCAGACCCAGCTCGTTGCTGAACTCCATCAGGGAGTGCTGGACCTTGACGTAACCCTCCTCCGTCTTCACCGGGTCCATGGCCTCGGCGAAGGCGGCCTTGCGCAGCTCGGGAAGGGTGGGCTCCTCCAGCCGGAAGAGCTGGAGGCGCCGCTCCAGGCCCTGCTTCCGGGGCATGCCCTTCACGGCCTCGTTGAACTTGCCCGCGGCGTTGTCGGTGGCGGCCTGGACCTGGCCGATGACGGCGGCGTCACGCTTGTTCGAGAGGAGGGGCTGGGCGGAGAGGTCACGCTCGTTGAGGAGCGCCTGGCCGTACCCGGCGGCCGCACGCACGATCAGCGCGGTCTTCTCGGCGTCCTGTGCCTCGCGCCAGGTGTCGATCGACCCCTTCACCTGGAATCCGCCCATGACCAGGCCGACCAGGACGGGGATCAGGAGAATCGCGTTCAGCCGGGTGGGCACCCGCCAGTTGCGCGGGGACAAGCCGCTGCCGCCGCCGGACACCGCCGCATCGGACGCATCGGCGGACGACGCCGCGGCGCGCGGCGGCGGGGTGAAGTTGCC
The DNA here is from genome assembly GCF_045162475.1 of Streptomyces sp. NBC_00984. NCBI lineage: Bacteria > Bacillati > Actinomycetota > Actinomycetes > Kitasatosporales > Streptomycetaceae > Streptomyces > Streptomyces sp. NBC_00984. Next base: position 2,651,053 of record NZ_CP108734.1, on the reverse strand, counting down.
CCGCTCCTGCTGCGCCGTGGAGCCCGCGTTGTTTCGCCTCACTCGACCAACAACCTCTCGGCGTCGGCACCTACGCTGTGCCGTGTTTTGTTCAGGGCCGTACTACTCGGGAGTTCGTCGAATTCCAGCACGGGGACCGGCCGCGTTCCAAACAGTCGGAACCTGTCATTCCGAGTGGCCCAGGCCTCAGATAAAACGGGCATAAAGAACGAGCCCCGTCAAAAGGCGGGGCTCAGGTGAGCGCAGTGGCACCAATCGGATGCGTCGGGTGTCGAACGCTGGGCAATTCTCTGTCGAAACGTTATGAATACGGGGGTGGATCGTGTCAAAGGACACAGTCCACCCCCGCCCGACTACGGTAACTACCGTATGGCAATACCGACTTGTGCTTACTTGAGCCGTGCCATGAGCGCGTGCTCGACGAGCGTGATCAGACCGCTCTTGGCGTCGGCGCGGTGTCGCGCGTCCGTCGTGATGATCGGGGTGTCGGGGCCGATCTGGAGGGCTTCGCGTACTTCGTCGGGGGTGTAGGGCTGGTGTCCGTCGAAGCCGTTGAGGGCGATGACGAAGGGAAGGCCGCTGTTCTCGAAGTAGTCGACGGCGGGGAAGCAGTCGGCGAGGCGGCGGGTGTCGACGAGGACGACGGCGCCGATGGCGCCGCGGACCAGGTCGTCCCACATGAACCAGAAACGGTCCTGACCGGGCGTACCGAAGAGGTACAGGATCAGGTCCTGGTCCAGGGTGATGCGACCGAAGTCCATGGCGACGGTCGTCGTCGTCTTGCCCCCGGTGTGCGTCAGGTCGTCGATGCCCGCGGACGCGGACGTCATCACGGCTTCCGTACGCAACGGGTTGATCTCCGAGACGGCACCGACGAACGTGGTCTTGCCCACGCCGAAGCCCCCGGCCACCACGATCTTCGCCGAGGTGGTGGCGCGGGCAGCACCGCCACTAGAGCTTGCGAAGTCCACTGAGCACCCTTTCGAGCAGTGTCACATCCGGCGCGCCGCCGGCCTCTCCATTGCCCGGCTGGTGGATGGCCACCATGCCGGCTTCCGCCAGGTCCGCGACGAGAATCCGGGCCACACCGAGCGGCATCGACAGCAGCGCCGAGACCTCGGCCACCGACTTGACCTCACGGCAGAGGTGGCAGATCCGCTGGTGCTCGGGCAGCAGCGTCCCCAGATGCGCGGGGTCGGCAGTGGTGGAGACCAGTGCCTCTATGGCGAGCTGGTAGCGCGGCCGGGTCCGGCCACCGGTCATGGCGTACGGGCGGACCAGTGGCTGGTCGCCTTCACCGTCGTACGACGCGTGGTGCAGTGCGCCGTACGGATCGGGTGAGGCGGGTGGCGGGGTCATGAATCCTCCGGGCGTGACAGCAGTGCGTCGGCTTGCCGTCTGAAGGGGCCGGTGGGGGGCTCTAAGCGGCCGGACGGGCGAGGGTTGAGGGCGTTACCTGGGGCAATCGAGTCTGTCATCGATCCACGGCCGCCTAATGGAGCAGGCTGCCCTGGAGCTCGGCACGGAGGTCGGGGGTGAGGACGGTGCCGGCACGGTCGACCAGCAGGGCCATCTCGTACCCCACCAGACCGATGTCGGCGTCCGGGTGGGCGAGGACGGCCAGCGAGGAGCCGTCCGAGATGGACATCAGGAAGAGGAACCCGCGTTCCATCTCCACCACGGTCTGGCTGACGGCGCCGCCCTCGAAGATCCGGGAGGCGCCCGCGGTCAGCGAGGTCAGCCCGGAGGCGACGGCCGCCAGCTGGTCGGCACGGTCACGGGGAAATCCTTCGGACATGGCCAGCAGGAGTCCGTCGGCGGAGACCACCACCGTGTGCGACACCCCGGGGGTGTTGTCCACGAAGTTGGTGATCAACCAGTTCAGATTCTGCGCGGCCTGACTCATCGGGCTCAACTAACGCTCCTGCTGGTGAGTGGGGCCGAGTGGGAAACTGCCGGTCGACTGGCCGTTGTTGGCCTGCCGCCCTTGCTGGATGCCCCGGCGGAGATTGGTCAACCGCCCGCGTACATCATCGGGGGCACGTGACACCTGCGGACCGGACTGATGGTTCTGCTGCTGAGCGGTGCCCGGCACCAGGTTGGCACGAGGCACACGGCGCGGCAGTCCGGAGGTGGTGACTCCGCCCGCCGCGGGCTTCTTGACCCGCTCCGCCTGCCGTACGAGTTCGTCGTTCGGCGAGGGGCGCCAGGAACTTGTGGTGCTGCCCGGGTCGCCTCCGCCGCGCTGCGGCGCCGCGGGAGCGGAAGGCTCCTGGGCCGACTGCTGGGGGAGGGGCGCGGGCGCCTGCGGCTCGGCGGGCGGCTGCTGGCCGCCCTGTTGCGGGCCGTGGAACCAGTTCGTCTCCAGGGTGTCGTACAGCGGCGTACGACCGTCCCCGGGCCCGGCCGCCGGAGGCAGCGCCTCGGGCTGCGGCTGCGGCGGCAGCACCGGGCGGTACTGCGCGTCGCCGGCGGGCGGACGCGGGGCACCGAAGTCCTCGTCGTCCCGGCCGCGCTGACGCGGGGCCGGCAGGCCCTGGTCCTGTGCCCGGACGGGCTGCGGCTGCCCGAAGTCGGGACGGGCGAACTGCGCGGTGCCCGCCGGGTCCTGGGCGGAGAGGTCCTGCGGGGCGTGGGCCTGCGGGGCCGGGGCGGAGAAGTCCGGGCGGGCGAACTCGGCGGTGGAGCCGGGACCCTGCCGGTCGTCCATGGGCGCCCGCGGGGTGAGCGGCGGGTTCATCGGCCGCTGGAACTGACCGGTGGACTCGGGCTCCTCGTGACCGCGCGGGGCGTCCAGCGGAGTACGCCGCGGCGCGGACGGCTCCTCGGTGCCCCAGCTGGTGGTCTGCGGACGCTGCGGCTGCGGGTTGCCACCGGGCAGCTCGGCACGCGGGCCGCCGACCGGGGGCAGCTGACGGTCGGGCTCGCCCTGGCCGCCGGGCTGCTGGAAGCCGCCCTGGCCGACCGGGTTCTGCCGGGCCTGCTGCGGCTGCGCCGGCTGCCACGGGGCGGGGCCGTTCGGCCGGCCGCCCTGCGGGCCGTTCTGGTCCTGGCCCTGGCGGTTCTGGCCGAACAGGTCGGGCCGGCCCGAGTCCGTACGACCCGCTCCGTCGCCCTGGCCGCGGGCACCGAGGCGGGCGCCGTTGCCGAAGGCGCCGGCGAGGCCGCCGCCCTGACGCTGCGGCTCCGGGCGGGAGACGCCCTGCGGTCCGGTGTTGGACAGCCCGGCGGACTGGAATCCGGCGTTCTGCTGGCCCTGCTGGCCCTGCTGGCCCTGCTGGCCCTGCGGGTTCTGCTGGTGGCGGGGGCCGCCGTCGCGCGAGGGCAGTGCGGCACGCGGCGCGGAGCCCGCACCGACCTGGCCGCGCGAGGCGCCCGGACCCGAGGCGAGACGGCCGGCCGGGCCCGACGGGGCGCCGCCGAGGCCGGGACGGGGGCCGTTGCCCGCGCCCGTCGCGCCGCCACCGGCGAGCAGGCCGCCGGACTGCTGCCCGGGTGCCTGCTTGGGAACCGGCTGCTTGCCGCCGTGCGCGACATCGACGGGCAGCATGACCAGCGCGGTCGTGCCACCGGAGTCGGAGGGCCGCAGCTGGATCCGGATGCCGTGGCGCAGGGACAGCCGGCCGACCACGAACAGACCCATGCGGCGGGAGACCGAGACGTCCACGGTGGGCGGCGAGGCGAGCCGCTCGTTGATCGCGGCGAGGTCCTCGGGGGAGAGGCCGATGCCGGTGTCGTGGATCTCGACCAGCACCCGCCCGTCGGGCAGTGCGTGACCGGTGACCCGGACCTTCGTCTGCGGCGAGGAGAACGACGTGGCGTTCTCCAGCAGCTCGGCGAGCAGGTGCACGAGGTCGTTGACCACGCGGCCCGCGACCTCGGTGGCGGGCACCGCGGCCAGTTCGATGCGCTCGTACTGCTCCACCTCGGAGGCGGCGGCACGGAGCACGTCGACCAGCGGGACGGGCCGGGTCCACCGGCGGCCCGGCTCTTCGCCCGCGAGGACGAGGAGGTTCTCGCCGTTACGGCGCATACGGGTCGCGAGGTGGTCGAGCTTGAAGAGCGAGGAGAGCTGGTCCGGGTCGGCCTCGCGCGACTCCAGTTCGGAGATGAGCGAGAGCTGACGCTGGATGAGGCCCTGGCTGCGGCGCGAGAGGTTGGTGAACATCGCGTTGACGTTGCCCCGGAGAAGGGCCTGCTCGGCGGCGAGACGGACGGCCTCGCGGTGCACGTCGTCGAAGGCCGCGGCCACCTTGCCGATCTCGTCCCGGGAGTGCACACCGACCGACTCGACCGAGGTGTCCACGTCCTGCGGGTCGGCCTCGGAGAGCTGCTTGACGAGCTCGGGCAGCCGGTCCTGGGCTACGCGCGTCGCGGTGTCCTGGAGGCGGCGCAGCGAACGGATCATCGACCGGGCGACGACGAAGGCACCGACCAGCGAGACGCCGAGCACCAGCAGGATGAGAGCACCGCTGATGATCGCTTCGCGCTTCGACTCGTCGCGGAGCTCGCGGGCCTTGCCCTCCATGTCGCTGAGGAGGGTCTCCTCGATGGTCTTCATGGCCTGGATCTTGGTGGAGCTCTGGTCGTACCAGTCCAGGTAGGAGCGACGCGCGGTGCCGGTCATGCCCGAGGGGCTGTCCAGCACCTTCTTCGCGTAGGTGTTGGCCGCCTTGATCTCCGGGTTGCCCTCGTCCAGTGTGGCGGTCAGCTCGTCGGCGTTGTTGCCGGTCGCCTGATACACGGCCTTGAAGGAGCGGAGCGCCGAGGTTTCCTTGCGCAGCGCGGCACGGCCGAACTGCTTGTCGTTCTCGTCGAGGTGCGGCTGCTTGTCGTTGCCGCCGGGCAGCGCCGCGGCGATGATCGCCCGCTGGACCGAGGCGTACTCCTTCGCGGAGGAGAAGGCCGCCAGCGCCCGGGTCCGCTTGATCATCTCCGAGTTGCTGGTCGCCTGCGCCATGTCCTGCGAGAGACTCAGCAGCGAGGTGATGAGCTGGCTGTACTGGTCGACGGTCTGGAGACTCGGGGTGTCCTTGCCGTACGCCGCCTTGCGGATGTCGCGGATCTCGGCCAGCTGGCTCGCGATCTGGGTGACGCTCGAATAGATGCCTTCGAGGGCCTCGTCGCCGGAGGGGTCGCCGATCGAGGTCGTCGCGTCGAGGAAGGCCGTCTTCGCCCGGTCGGTCTTCTTGCGGGGCTCGGTGACCTTGAAGTCGTCGGGCTTCACCCCGTTGGCCAGCGGACCGGCCGAACGGTCGCGCTCCTCCTGGAGCGCCTGGGCGAGCGAGGTCGCCTGCTTGGTCATCTTGGTCAGCAGCTGCATGTGGTCCAGCTGCTGGATGTCGTTCATGGAGTCGTTGATCCGCAGTCCGCCCAGCGTGGTCGCGGCGACCACGGGAAGGGCGAGCAGGGAGACCAGGCGCGTACTGATACGCCAGTTGCGAAGAGCGACTCGCGAGCCGGTGCTGACGGGGCTGCGGGACTTGAGCGACGAGATCGGATCGGTGTCGCCGTTCGCCGTGGCACCGGGGCGCTGAGCGCGGTCGCCGTTGTCACCGGCCGCGGCAGGCCCGGAGTTCTGGGCGTGCTGGGCCGAGGGACCGCGGTCGGTCCCGCCGTGCGGCTCCTGCTCCGCCGCAGCGCTGCCATCCCTCTTGAAACGTCCCTGCACTAGCGTCGCAACCTCTGGACCAGGCGTTCCTCCGCGCGAAGCGGTGGAACGGTGTCGGCGTCGTGGGACGTTGTACCCGCCCCATGGTGGTCGTGAGTGACCGGCGTCCTTCCCCTTTCCGCCGCCACTCGGCGCTCCGTTGCGCCCCCTGCGCGCCGGCTTGAAACCCGCGGCGGTGCGTGGAATTCCAGCACAGTGCCGGATCTCCAACAAGGGCCCCGTGCCGGGCCGTGACCTGGGTGACGCGTTGTGATGACTGAGTAACAAGCAGTGGAGCGTGATCATGGATAAAGCGGACGATTACGGTTGAATCGGCGAAGCGTAAAGGGTGTCCCAGTCGCCATGGTCAGGAGTGGAATGGCTGATTCAGTGCCGTAATGTCCGTTTCTGTCGATGTGATCGAGCGCCTGAAATGAGGGAATTGTCGGCGCGGTCGTGAGCAAACTCACATGATGATCGCCGTCTCATCCGGGCTCCCGCAGGGAATTGGATGTTTAGCCTGACGCTTTACAGGGATGGCAAATCCGACAACCGGCGCCCCTCCGGGCGGCGCCCGTACCGACAGGGTCCGAACGGCAGATGAAGACGACGATGATGTTCCGCAACATTGCCAACCCCCGGCGCACCACGCTGGCGCACCTCAAGGACGCCGAAGATCTGCGGACGCCGGAGCAGCCGGAGCACGCCGTGGACCTGCCCACCCAGACGGCCAACCCCCGGCGCACCATCCTCATGGTGGCCCCGGTCACCGCCGCCGTCGCGGAGTGACGCGGGAGCCGTCCCCTCACCCGAGCCGATGCCCCGCCCGGCGGGGCCGGCCCGTCACGCCGCCCGGCAATTGGGGCAATCCCCGCCGGGCAACGCGTTAGCCTGGAGCGTCAGTCTTCAGCCAGCAAGTGAGGGGCGACAGCATCCCGTGCGCATCGCCAGGTTCTCCATCGACGGCAATGTCGCCTTCGGCGCCGTCGAGGGCGAGGGGCCCGATGGTCTCGTCCTCGACATCATCAAGGGCATTCCGTACGCCGAGTTCGAGCTCTCCGGCACCAAGGTCCCGCTGAGCAAGGTCCGCCTCCTGCCGCCCGTGCTCCCCAACAAGGTCGTGGCCATCGGCCGCAACTACGCGGAGCACGCCGCGGAACTCGGCAACGAGGTACCGGACGTCCCCGTCGCCTTCTTCAAGCCCACCACCTCGGTGATCGGCTCCGGCGACGCGATCGAGTACCCCTCCTTCTCGAACGAACTCCACCACGAGGCCGAACTGGCCGTGGTCATCGGCCGCATGTGCCGGGAAGTGCCGCGCGAGCGCGTGAAGGACGTCATCTTCGGCTACACCTGCGCCAATGACGTCACCGCCCGCGACGCCCAGCAGCGCGAGAAGCAGTGGGCGCGGGCCAAGGGCTTCGACACCTCCTGCCCGCTCGGCCCCTGGGTGGAGACCGACCTCGACCCCCACGACCTGACCATCCAGGCCACGGTCAACGGCGAGCAACGCCAACTGGGCCGTACGAGCGACATGATCCGCTCGATCGAGGATCTGGTCGTCCACATCACGGAAGCCATGACGCTGCTCCCGGGCGATGTGATCCTCACCGGCACTCCCGCAGGGGTCGGACCCCTCCATGTCGGCGACGAGGTCGCCGTCACCATCGAAGGCATCGGCACTCTCACCAACAAGGTGATCAAGCGTGGTTAACGCACCAGTCCGTGTACGTTTCTGTCCCTCCCCGACCGGCAACCCCCACGTGGGCCTGGTCCGCACCGCCCTGTTCAACTGGGCCTTCGCCCGGCACCACGGCGGCACGCTGGTCTTCCGCATCGAGGACACCGACGCCGCCCGCGACTCCGAGGACTCCTACAACCAGCTCCTGGACTCGATGCGCTGGCTCGGCTTCGACTGGGACGAGGGCCCCGAGGTCGGCGGCCCGCACGCCCCGTACCGCCAGTCGCAGCGCATGGACATCTACAAGGACGTCGCCGACAGGCTCCTCGCGGGCGGGTACGCGTACCACTGCTACTGCACCACCGAGGAGCTCGACGCCCGCCGCGACGCCGCCCGCGCCGCCGGCAAGCCGTCCGGCTACGACGGCCACTGCCGTGAGCTGAGCGCCGAGCAGATCGCCGCGTACGAGGCCGAGGGCCGGACGTCCATCGTCCGCTTCCGGATGCCCGACGAGGCGCTCACCTTCAACGACCTGGTCCGCGGCGAGCTGACCTTCCAGCCGGAGAACGTGCCGGACTACGGCATCGTCCGAGCCAACGGCGCCCCGCTCTACACGCTGGTCAACCCGGTCGACGACGCGCTGATGGAGATCACCCACGTCCTGCGCGGCGAGGACCTGCTCTCCTCCACCCCGCGCCAGCTCGCCCTCTACAAGGCGCTCATCGAGCTGGGCATCGCCAAGGACACCCCCGCCTTCGGCCACCTGCCGTACGTCATGGGCGAGGGCAACAAGAAGCTCTCCAAGCGTGACCCGCAGGCCTCGCTCAACCTCTACCGCGAGCGCGGCTTCCTGCCCGAGGGGTTGCTCAACTACCTCTCCCTGCTGGGCTGGTCGATCGCCGAGGACCGCGACATCTTCTCCATCGAGGAGATGGTGGCCGCGTTCGACATCGAGGACGTCAACGCCAACCCGGCGCGCTTCGACCTGAAGAAGTGCGAGCACATCAACGCCGAGCACATCCGCAGGATGGACGTGAAGGCGTTCACCGAGGCCTGCGGCCCCTGGCTGAAGGCCCCGTTCGCCCCGTGGGCCCCGGAGGCCTTCGACGCGGACCGGTTCGCGGTCATCGCCCCGCACGCCCAGACCCGCGTCACGGTCCTCTCGGACATCACGGCCAACGTCGATTTCCTCTTCCTCGACGAGCCGGCGACGGACGAGGCGTCCTGGACCAAGGCGATGAAGGAGGGCTCCGACGCCCTCCTCACCACGGCCCGCGCCAAGCTGGCCGACGCCGAGTGGAACGCGGACGCCCTGAAGAACGCCGTCCTCACCGCGGGCGAGGAGCACGGCCTGAAGCTCGGCAAGGCCCAGGCCCCGGTCCGCGTAGCGGTCACCGGCCGCACGATCGGCCTGCCGCTCTTCGAGTCCCTGGAGATCCTGGGCCGCGAGAAGACCCTGGCCCGCGTGGACGCGGCCCTGGCGAAGCTGGCCGCGTAACGGTCCGGTACGTACACCGGAGGCCGGAGTTCCCTCAGGGGAGCCCCGGCCTCCGGCCGTTCACGGCGACTGCGGCACCCGCGCGGGCCGGACTGCTGCCCGGGGACGACGGCCCCAGCTCCCCCACGCTTCCCGTCGCCGAACATCAGGCTGGAGGACTGCGCGGTGCGCCGGTCACGCAGTGCACGCTGGGCGCGTTCTTCACCTTGGTGCGGCTGTCGAGGACCATCATCCCGCGTGAATGTTCGTGGGCCGGCTGAGCTTGGAACGTCTCGGTCAACGACCCCACGGAGGTGCTGGATCAGCCCGGACAGATGCATGACGTGCTGCAACTGGGACCGGTAGTGCTTCTGGACGTTGAGGAAGTCCCAGGTCAGCTCCTTGACTTGGGAGCGGGGAACGGTGAATCCGCCGATGACGAGTACGGGCGGCGCATCCGGCTTGGCCGGATCGAGCGTCTGCCCGTTACCGGCTTCGTGGTCCCCTTCGGGATCGGAACCTTTTCCGGCGCCGGCCACGGCATCGTCCGGTCCGGTGGCCCGCTTCCGCAGCTGGACACCGTCATCGTTCAGCGGCGAGGCCGCGAACTGCGTCAATGCGGCCGCTGCGCCAGACGGCACGCTCCGGTTGCGTGAGAGCGACGACCCGGACGTGATACTCGTCGCAACCCGGGCCGGCCTGCCCGCTCCGGTCGCATCGATCAAGGAGAACGAGAGCCTCGGGGCGCAACCCTGAGTGATGCTGTGACTCCGCCGCTACGGAACGTAGAGTCGGGTCTGCCGGAGCGGCGTCCCGGTGTCAGTGGGCGGAAGTAAGCTCGCAGGGTGATTACTGGTGAAGTGAAGAGCAAGGTGGGACGCGTTTGGGACGCGTTCTGGTCGGGTGGCATCTCCAATCCGCTGGAGGTGATGGAGCAGATCACGTACCTGCTCTTCATCAAGCGCCTGGACGAGCTCCAGACGGTCAAGGACCGCAGGGCGAACGCCACGGGCATGCCTGACCCCGCCCCGTTCTTCGACGCGGACCAGCAGGACCTGCGCTGGCAGAACTTCAAGGTCCGCGACCCCGAGATCATGTACGGGCTGGTCGCCGAAGGCGTCTTCCCGTACCTGCGCCGCATGGGCGGCGACGACTCGACGTACTCGCACCACATGAAGGACGCCCGCTTCACCATCCCGAACGCGAACCTTCTCGCGAAGGTCGTCGACCTCCTCGACGACCTCGGCATGGACAAGAGCGACACCAAGGGCGACATCTACGAGTACCTGCTCGCGAAGATCGCCTCGGCCGGCCAGAACGGCCAGTTCCGCACGCCTCGGCACATCATCGACCTGATGGTCGAGATGACCCGGCCCGGCCCCGGCGACGAGGTCTGCGATCCGGCCTGCGGCACGGCGGGCTTTCTGGTGCAGACGTCGTCGTACGTCAAGCGCACCCACAAGGAAGCTCTGCTTGGCGCGGAACAGCGCAAGCACTTCAACGAGTCGATGTTCCACGGCTTCGATTTCGACTCCACGATGCTCCGCATCGGCTCGATGAACATGCTCCTTCACGGTGTGGAGAACCCAGACATCCGCTACCGCGATTCTCTCGCGGAGTCGGCGGCCGGTGAGTCCGAGAAGTACTCCCTGATCCTCGCCAATCCGCCCTTCGCGGGCAGCCTCGACTACGAGTCGACGGCGAAGGACCTTCAGTCGATCGTCAAGACCAAGAAGACGGAACTCCTCTTCCTGGCCCTGTTCCTGCGCCTCCTCAAGCCCGGCGGCCGGGCTGCGGTCATCGTCCCGGACGGTGTGCTCTTCGGCTCGACGAAGGCCCACAAGGAGCTGCGCCGCACGCTGGTCGAGGAGCAGCAGCTCCAAGCGGTGGTGAAGCTCCCAAGCGGCGTCTTCAAGCCGTACGCCGGTGTCTCGACGGCCATCCTCTTCTTCACCCGCACCGACAGTGGTGGCACGGAGGACGTCTGGTTCTACGACGTTGAGGCCGACGGCCTCTCCCTGGACGACAAGCGCAACGAACTCCTCCCGGAAGACCGCCTCGGCGTCCGCCCGATGCCTGTGGACAAGCCTCTGACCGAGGAGGAGCACGAGAAGAACAACCTCCCGGACGTCCTGACCCGCTGGTTCAACCGAGACACCTCAGAACGCGACCGCGCAAGGACGGAGCAGAGCTTCTGCGTCCCCAAGGCGGACATCGCCGCCGAGGGCTACGACCTCTCCCTGAACCGCTACAAGGAAATCGTCCACGAGGAGATCAGGACCCGATCCCCCCTCGAAATCCTGGCCGACCTGGAACGCCTCGATGCCGAGATCGCCAAGGGTGCGGAGGACCTTAAGGGGATGCTGGCATGACTGCAACCCCTCCTCGCTGGAGTAGCGTCTCGCTCGGCGATATTTGCGAGTTCAAATATGGAAAGAGCCTCCCCGCCGGCAGCCGGGATGGTGGCCCGTTCAGCGTGTATGGATCGAATGGGCCGGTGGGCGGCCACTCATCTGCCCTCACCGACGGTACGGCCATTATCATCGGGAGAAAGGGCTCATTCGGCGAAGTTCATTATTCGTCAGAAGCGTGTTGGCCCATCGATACTACGTATTTCATCGACAGGGGGGCGACCTCGGTCGACCTGAAGTGGCTGAGCCACTTGCTCCCTACCTTGGGGCTCACGAAAATGAATCGGGCGGCAGCGATTCCTGGTCTGAACCGCGACGACGCATATGCGAAAAGAGTGATGCTGCCGCCGATCGCGCAGCAGAAGCGTATCGCCGCAGTTCTCGACCAGGTGGAAACCCTCCGCGCCAAGCGCCGCGAGGCCATCGCCCTCCTTGACGAACTCGTCCGGTCCACCTTCCTCGATATGTTCGGCACCCTCCAGCAGGACTGGCGAAAGGTCCATGTCGCAGATCTTGCAGTCTCCGAGAAGGGGGGTATGAGGACTGGGCCGTTTGGGAGTCAGCTCCTGCGTGAGGAGTTCACCGATGAGGGCATCTCGGTCCTTGGCATCGATAACGCCGTCAAGAATGAATTCAGATGGGGCGAGCGTCGATATATTTCAGAAGAAAAATATCAAGAGCTTTCTCGCTATACGGTGCACCCCGGAGATCTTCTGATCACCATCATGGGAACTTGTGGCCGGTCTGCTGTCGTTCCGGACGATATTCCTGTTTCTATTAATACCAAGCACTTGTGCTGTATTACGCTTGATAGAACCAAGTGCCTTCCCGAGTTTTTGCACAGCTATTTCCTAGAACATCCCGAGAGTCGCTCATATTTGTCGAAGGTGGCTAAGGGGGCGATTATGTCAGGCCTCAATATGGGTTTGATCAAAGCCCTGCCTGTGCGACTTCCGCCACTAGAAGTGCAGCAAAAATATGTGCGACGAGTCGCCGGAATTCGCAAGAGCCGGATGCTGCATGAGAAGTATCTCGCCACCCTCGATGAACTCTCCGAATCGCTCCAACGACGTGCCTTCGCCGGCCGGCTCTGGGATCATGAAGCCGCATAACCCGTAACACCGCACGCAAATCACTGCACCACCACGCCGACCGCGCCCGGTCTGGGGAGACCCGGGTCGCGGTCGGCGCTGCCACATCACGTAGCTCACGGCCGCGTACCGCGACCGGAGCAAGGGGAGAGGGGCGCCACAGCGATGGCCAGCAATCAGGGGAACGACGGCGTCGGCGGCGGCAGGGGCGAGTCGAGTCGCCCCAAGCCGGGCCCCCGCCCCACTCCCGGCCCCCCGACCGCGTACCGGTCACCCGACCAAGCCGCCGCCCGCCACCTCGCCCGCCCCGCCGGGAACTTCGGGTTCCTCGAGGCTGAGTGGCCGGCCCTCTACGAAGAAGCCGGCCGCGCCGAGCGCCTTGCCTACGCCGACCCCCGGACCGCCTGCTTCTACGCCCGCCGGGCGATCGAGCTGGCCGTGCACTGGATGTACGACAAGGACGCCTCGCTCAGCGCCCCGTACAAGATGGACCTCAACGCGATGCTCCACGAGCCGTCGTTCCGGACGCTCGTCGGGCCCACCGTGAACGCGAAGATGGACATCATCCGCCGCCAGGGCAATCACGCGGTCCACAAGCAGACCCCCGTGCCCCCGCAGGCCGCCGTCGCGAGCCTGCGCGAGCTGTTCCACTCGCTCTACTGGTTCGCCCGCACCTACACGGGCCAGGCCCGCGACCTTCCCACCGCGGGCATGGAGTTCGACTCCACCGCCATTCCGCGCCCGCTCTCTCCCGAGGCCCGCCTCAAGAAGCAGACGGAGTTGCGCAAGCAGGCGGAGGAGGACCAGAAGCGCTACCAGCAGCAGGCGGAAGAGCTCGGCAAGGCCCGCGCCGCGAGCGAAGCCCTCGCCGCCCAGCTCGCCGGGCTCCGGGCCCAGGTCGCCGCCGCCAAGGCCGCGAACCAGAAGGTCCAGGACACCCACGACTATGACGAGGCCGCCACCCGCGACACGTTCATAGACCTCCTCCTCAAGGAGGCCGGCTGGGATCTGGCGGCCACCGGGACCGACCCGGCGGGCAAGCTCACCGTCGAGCGTCCGGTGACCGGCATGCAGACCGCCTCCGGCAAGGGCTACGTCGACTACGTCCTGTGGGGCGCGGACGGCAAGCCCCTCGCCGTCGTCGAGGCCAAGCGCACCAGCCGCGACCCCCGCGACGGCCAGCAGCAGGCCAGGCTGTACGCGGACGCCCTCGCAGCCGAGTTCAACCGCCGCCCGGTGATCTTCTACACCAACGGCTATGAGGCCTACCTCTGGGACGACGGCCTGGGCTACCCGCCCCGCCAGGTCCAGGGTTTCCTCACCCACGACCAGCTCCACTGGCATGTGCGCCAGCGCGCGGGCCGCCTCTCCCTGACGACCACCCCGGTGAACGAGAAGATCGCCGGCCGTCCGTACCAACTGCGTGCCATCAAGCGCGTCGGCGAGACGTACGAACGCGACCGCCAGCGCCAGGCCCTCCTCGTCATGGCGACCGGCACCGGCAAGACCCGTACCACCGTGGCCCTCGTCGACCAGCTGAAGAAGGCCGGCTGGGCGCAGCGCGTGCTGTTCCTCGCGGACCGCGAGGCCCTGGTCGTCCAGACGATGAAGGCGTTCAAGGAGCACCTCCCGAACACCCCTGTCGCCAGTCTCCTGGACGACAAGTCCGCGTCGGCGCACGTCTTCGTCTCCACCTACCAGACGATGATGAACCAGATCGACGTGACGGACACCGCGGGCCGCCGCCGCTTCGGTCCCGGCTACTTCGACCTCATCGTCATCGACGAGGCCCACCGTTCCGTCTATGCGAAGTACGGCGCGATCTTCCGCTACTTCGACTCGCTCCTCCTCGGTCTGACCGCCACCCCGAAGGACGAGATCGACCGCAACACGTACAAGCTGTTCCAGTTGGAGGACGGCGTCCCCACCGACTCCTACGGACTGAACGAGGCGGTCGGCGAGGGATACCTCGTGCCGCCGAAGGCCGTGAAGGTGCCGTTGAAGTTCATGGAGCACGGCATCCGCTACGAGGACCTCTCCGACGAGGAGAAGGCCGAATGGGACGAGAAGGAGTGGTCCGAGGACGGTGACAAGCCGGACGCCGTCAGCCGCCACGAGATGAACAAAATCCTGTTCAACGAGGACACCGTCGACAAGATGCTGGAGGTCCTGGTCACCCAGGGCCACCGGGTCGAGGGCGGCGACCGCCTCGGCAAGACGATCGTCTTCGCGAAGAACAACGAGCACGCCCGGTTCATCGAGGCCCGGTACAACGCCAACTATCCCAAGGGCGCCGGCCACCAGGCGCGAGTGATCACGTACAAGGAGACCTACCGCCAGTCCCTGATCGAGGACTTCTCCGCAGCGCGCAAGGAGCCCGACATCGCGATCTCGGTCGACATGCTGGACACCGGCATCGACGTGCCGGAGGTCGTCAACCTGGTCTTCGCCAAGCCGGTCTTCTCCAAGACCAAGTTCTGGCAGATGATCGGCCGTGGCACCCGGCTGCGCCCGGCGCTGTTCGGGCCGGACGAGACGAACCCCGACCACGCCAAGCAGAACTTCCGGGTCTTCGACTTCTGCGGCAACATCGACTTCTTCAACAGCGAACTCGCCGGCGTCGAAGCCCGTCGGGCGCCCGCCCTGAGTGAGCGTCTGCTCGGCCTGCAGCTGGACCTGCTGCGCAGCCTCGACCGCCGACAGCAGCCGGACCCGGCCCGTGACGGCGGCCCCGACGCCATCGCGACCGAGTCGTCTGTCCGGTGGGCCCTGGCCCACCGCCTGCACTCCACCGTTGCCGGGATGAACCTGGACAACTTCCTCGTCCGGCCGCACCGCCGCGAGATCGAGACGTTCGCCGACTTCCGCACCTGGCACCGCATCGACGAAGACGCCGAACACGCAGTTCGCGAGAAGCTGCTCCCCCTGCCCAGCGACCACGAACCGGACCCCGATGAGACCCGCGAGGAGGCCAAGCGCTTCGACCTCATCGCCTTCCGGCTCCAGCTCGCGGCGCTGGAGGGCGGCAAGGAATACGCCAAGCTGCGCCAGAAGGTCCGCGACATCGCGGAGGACCTGCTCGGCAAGACCAATATCCCGGCCGTCGCCGAACAGCTGGAGCTGCTGGAAGCGGCAGCGGGCGAAGAGTGGTGGCAGGACGCCACTCTGCCGATGCTGGAAGACCTGCGCAGAAGGCTGCGAGGGCTGGCCAAACTGGTGGACGCCAAGGCCAAGCGGAAGATCGTCTACACCGACTTCGAGGACGAGTTCGGTGAGATCTCCGAGGCGGACATCAAGGACATGCCGACAGGCACGGACGAGCACAGGTTCCGCCAGAAGGCCCGCGCGTACCTGCTGCGTCACGAGGACCAGCCGACCGTGCACAAGCTGCGTCACAACGAGCAGATCACCGAAGGCGACCTGGCCGGCCTGGAAGAGATCTTCCTCGCCGAAGCGGTGGCCTCGCCCGAGGATCTGGACGAGGTGCGGGCCATGGGCGGTCTGGGTCTGTTCGTCCGCGCACTGTGCGGACTGGACCGGCAGGCGGCTCAGCAGGCCTTCGAGGGCTTCATCGTGGGAAAACAGCTGAGTGCCGCACAGTTGGACTTCATCACGCTGATCATCGACGTGGTCGCCAAGCGCGGTGTGCTCGACGTCGGAGACCTGTACGAAGTCGGCAGCCCGTTCCATGACCGCGCACCCGGCGGTCCGGATGACCTGTTCTCCCCGGAGGAGATCGACGGTCTGAAGATCGTGTTCATCGGCCTGCTGACCACTGCGAAGCCCACCATGCTCGCCGCGTAGACGCATACGCTGGGCCGTATGACGATCCGCGCGGTCCTCTGGGACATCGACGACACGATCTTCGACTACACCGGCGCCGACCGCGTCGGCATGCGCAAGCACCTGGAACAGGAGGGCCTGCCCGACGGATACGACTCCGTCGAGCAGGCCCTCGCCGCATGGCGGGCGATCACCGACGCGCACTGGGCGCGGTTCGCCGCCGGGGAGACGGATTTCCTGGGGCAGCGCCGGGACCGGGTCAGGGAGTTCGTCTCGCGGGCGCTGGAGGACGAGGAGGCCGACCTCTGGTTTGCTCGGCACGCGGCCCACTACGAGGCCGCCTGGTCGCTCTTCCCGGATGTGCTGCCCGTGCTGGATCTGCTGGCGGACGGATTCCGGCACGCGGTGCTGTCGAACTCCAGCATCCACAACCAGGACCGCAAGCTGCGCACGCTCGGTGTGCGGGACCGTTTCGAGGCCGTGGTGTGCGCCGTGGAGCTGGGTGTCTCCAAGCCCGAGGCCGGCGCCTTCCACGCGGCCTGCGACGCACTGGCGCTGGAGCCGCGGGAGGTCGCGTATGTGGGGGACGAGCCGGACATCGACGCCGGTGGGGCGGTCGCCGCCGGGCTGATGGGGATCTGGCTGGACCGGGGCGGGCGCGGTGGACGGCCCGAACTCGTCCGCATCGGCGGGCTCGACCAGCTGCCCGGACTGCTGGGGCCCGCTCGGTCCTGATCCGCCGGACAGGCCCGGCGGGCAATACCCGTTTTGGAGCGCCGGACACCTTCGGGTAATGTTCTTCCTGCGCCGCCCGAGCGGAACGAAAGATCCGAACGGGAAGCGCAAGCCAAACAAAACCCCTCACGGGGGTTGAGTTTTGGTGGGCTATGGTGTAATTGGCAACACTACGGTTTCTGGTACCGTCATTCTAGGTTCGAGTCCTGGTAGCCCAGCGCAGAAATGCAAGTAGTAACAAGCCCCCGTTGTGTAGCGGCCTAGCACGCTGCCCTCTCACGGCAGTAGCGCCGGTTCGAATCCGGTCGGGGGTACAGATCCTTCCCGCGAGATCATCTGGGTCGCACCCACGCTCTCGATGCAGGATCGCTAGGGCCCCCGTTGTGTAGCGGCCTAGCACGCTGCCCTCTCACGGCAGTAGCGCCGGTTCGAATCCGGTCGGGGGTACTTGTAACACCATGGGCTATGGTGTAATTGGCAACACTACGGTTTCTGGTACCGTCATTCTAGGTTCGAGTCCTGGTAGCCCAGCGCAGAAATGCAAGTAGTAACAAGCCCCCGTTGTGTAGCGGCCTAGCACGCTGCCCTCTCACGGCAGTAGCGCCGGTTCGAATCCGGTCGGGGGTACAACAGCAGGACAGGCAAAGGCCCTTCACCTCGGTGAAGGGCCTTGTCCGTTGGTCCGCGGGGCCGTTGGTCCGCGGGGCCGTTCAGAGACCGTAGCGCCGGGCCGACTCCTCCTCCTGGGCCATCCGGCGCAGGGCCATCAGCAACGGCTCGTAGAGCACCGCCGACGCGACCGCCATCTCCACCTGCTCCGACTCCGTGGGGTACGTCTCCATCATGTCCAGGTCCTGGACGGCGACTTGATGCATCAGGTGGGCCTGCTCGGCCAGGTAGTCGGCGTCACAGGGGTAGCCGAGGCGGATCAGGGTGGCCACCGACGACACCAGCGAGCGATGCGCGGGGGAGAGGGAACCGATCTCCTGCGACGTCGCCCAGCCGATCCGGTCCAGGAGCCGCTCGACGGCCTCGCGGGCGGTCGCGGTCTCCGGAGCCTCCTCGTCCGGCTCCGGGCCGTGCGGGAGCGACCACAGTGCCGCGCCGAGCCGGATCGTCCGGCCCAGGGACTCGTCGTCGATGTGGGAGAGGACCTCGCGCGCCGTGGCCACGGGGAGGCGGCCCACCTGGATCAGGGCCCGTACCAGGCGGAGCCGGCGTACATGGCTCTCGTCGTACTCGGCCTGTGTCGCGGTGATCCGCCGGCCGGGGTGCAGCAGCCCCTCGCGCAGGTAGTACTTGATCGTCGCGGTCTTGACCCCGCTCGACTCGCTCAGTTCCGAGAGTCGCATGTTCCGTGCCTTCCCTTGCGCCACCTCTTGGGCAGTGCCACTATCCAATCATTGGATAGCGACACTCTCCAACCGGGGAAGGGGCAGGCATGTTCGCGAAACTGATTCCGGGACGGACCACCGCCGCGGCCGAGGGGGAGGTGGTCGTCCTGCTCATCGGGATGCGCATCAACCACTTCCGGGGTGTGCACCACTGGCTGCCGGTCCTGACCGCGATGCTGCGCATGCTGCGGGAGTTGGGCAAGGACAAGGGGCGCGGCCTGCTGGGCTACACGCTGTTGTCCGGCTCGCCGCGGACGTACTACGTCGTCCAGTACTGGGAGTCGAGGGAGAAGCTGTACGCGTACGCGAGCGCTCCCGACATGTTCCACCGCGAGGCCTGGGCGATCATGAACCGCAAGGAGAAGAAGTCCCGGCGGCACGTGGGGCTGTGGCACGAGACATACATAGTGCCCGAGGGCGGTTACGAATCGATCTACGCCGATATGCCGGTCCACGGACTGGCCGCGGCGACCGGCGTACTGCCGATCGAAGGGCGGGGCCGTCGGGCGGCGGACCGTCTCGCGCACCGCTCGTCCGCGAAGTGAGGTTCTGAGAGGGGCCGCCACGACGCCGGGGCGGCCGGGGACGTGCCGGGTACGTCAGCCGGTACGGCGCAGGGCCTCGCTGAGCCTTGCCGCCGAGTCGATGACCGCCTGGGCGTGCATCCGGCCCGGGTGCCTGGTCAGCCGCTCGATCGGTCCGGAGACCGAGACGGCGGCGACCACCCGGTTCGAGGGGCCGCGCACCGGCGCCGAGACCGAGGCCACACCCGGCTCGCGTTCGCCGATCGACTGGGCCCAGCCCCTGCGTCGTACGCCCGAGAGTGCCGTCGCCGTGAAGCGGGCGCCCTGGAGGCCGCGGTGCAGGCGCTCCGGCTCCTCCCAGGCCATCAGGATCTGGGCCGACGAGCCGGCCTTCATGGTGAGCGTGGAGCCGACCGGCACGGTGTCCCGCAGACCGGACAGCCGCTCTGCCGCCGCCACGCAGATCCGCATGTCGCCCTGCCGGCGATAGAGCTGCGCGCTCTCGCCGGTGATGTCGCGGAGGTGGGTGAGCACCGGGCCCGCCGTGGCCAGTAGGCGGTCCTCGCCCGCCGCCGCCGCGAGTTCCGACAGCCGGGGGCCGAGAATGAAACGGCCCTGCATGTCCCTCGCCACCATGCGGTGGTGTTCCAGTGCCACGGCCAGCCGATGGGCCGTGGGTCGTGCGAGCCCGGTCGCCGCGACCAGCCCGGCGAGGGTGGCCGGACCGGACTCCAGGGCGCTCAATACCAGAGCTGCCTTGTCGAGTACGCCGACGCCGCTAGAGTTGTCCATACGACGATACTCCCGTCTCACTCTGTGAAACGCAAGTTCAATATTCGGCGGAAGTTGCGAACCTGTACGGGCGGCCACACAACGGCCCGTAGCCACCGCCCCGCACGGGGGTCCGGACGGCGGCGCACCGAATCTCTAGTTGGGCCGGCGAAGACGCCGGCCGGAGGGAAAGCGATGGGTAGGACACTCGCGGAGAAGGTCTGGGACGACCATGTCGTCCGGCGCGCCGAAGGTGAGCCCGACCTCCTCTTCATCGATCTGCACCTGCTGCACGAGGTGACCAGCCCCCAGGCCTTCGACGGCCTCCGGCAGGCCGGACGCCGGGTGCGGCGCCTCGATCTCACCATCGCCACCGAGGATCACAACACCCCGACCCTCGACATCGACAAGCCGATCGCCGACCCGGTCTCCCGTGCCCAGTTGGAGACCCTGCGCAAGAACTGCGCGGAGTTCGGCGTACGGCTGCACCCCCTGGGCGACGTCGAGCAGGGCGTCGTGCACGTGGTCGGCCCGCAGCTGGGCCTGACCCAGCCCGGCACCACCGTGGTCTGCGGCGACTCCCACACGTCCACGCACGGCGCTTTCGGCGCGCTGGCGTTCGGCATCGGCACCAGCCAGGTCGAGCACGTGCTGGCCACCCAGACGCTGCCGCTGGCCCGCCCGAAGACCATGGCGATCACCATCGACGGCGAACTGCCCGACGGCGTCACGGCCAAGGACCTGATCCTCGCGATCATCGCCCGGATCGGCACCGGCGGCGGCCAGGGCTACATCCTGGAATACCGCGGCCCGGCCATCGAGAAGCTCTCGATGGAAGCCCGGATGACCATCTGCAACATGTCGATCGAGGCCGGCGCGCGGGCAGGCATGATCGCCCCGGACGAGACCACCTTCGACTACCTGAAGGGCCGCGACCACGCCCCGCAGGGCGAGGACTGGGACGCCGCCGTCGCGTACTGGAAGACGCTGCGCAGCGACGACGACGCGGTCTTCGACGCCGAGGTCGTCATCGACGCGGCCGAACTGGCCCCGTTCGTCACCTGGGGCACCAACCCCGGCCAGGGCGCGCCCCTGTCGGCCAACGTCCCCGACCCTGCTTCGTACGAGGACGCCTCGGAGCGCAACGCCGCCGAAAAGGCCCTGGAGTACATGGGGTTGACCGCCGGCCAGCCGCTGCGCGAGATCAACGTGGACACCGTCTTCGTAGGCTCCTGCACCAACGGACGGATCGAGGACCTGCGCAACGCGGCCGCGATCCTGGACGGCCGCAAAGTCGCCGACGGGGTACGGATGCTGGTCGTCCCGGGCTCCGTCCGGGTCGCCCTCCAGGCCGTCGAGGAGGGCCTGGACAAGGTCTTCACCGCCGCGGGCGCCGAATGGCGGCACGCCGGCTGCTCGATGTGCCTCGGCATGAACCCCGACCAGTTGGCCCCCGGCGAGCGCTCCGCCTCCACCTCGAACCGCAACTTCGAGGGCCGGCAGGGCAAGGGTGGCCGTACGCACCTGGTCTCCCCGCAGGTCGCCGCCGCCACCGCCGTGCTGGGCCACCTGGCCTCGCCCGCCGACCTGTCCGACGCCCGTACGCCCGCCGGAGTCTGAGAATCATGGAAGCTTTCACCACACACACCGGCCGGGCCGTCCCGCTGCGCCGCAGCAACGTCGACACCGACCAGATCATCCCCGCCCACTGGCTGAAGAAGGTCACCCGGGACGGCTTCGAGGACGGACTCTTCGAGGCCTGGCGCAAGGACGAGAACTTCGTCCTCAACCGCCCCGAGCGCAAGGGTGCCACGGTCCTGGTGGCCGGTCCCGACTTCGGTACCGGATCCTCCCGCGAACACGCCGTGTGGGCGCTGCAGAACTACGGCTTCAAGGCCGTCGTCTCCTCCCGGTTCGCCGACATCTTCCGCGGCAACTCGCTGAAGAACGGTCTGCTGACCGTCGTGCTCGACCAGAAGGTCGTCGACGCGCTCTGGGAGCTGACCGAGGCCGACCCCACGGCCGAGATCACCGTCGACCTGGAGGCGCGCCAGGTCCGCGCCGAGGCCCCCGGCGGATCGAAGCTGACCGCCGACTTCGAGCTCGACGAGAACGCCCGTTGGCGACTGCTCAACGGGCTGGACGACATCAGCCTCACCCTTCAGAACGAAGCGGACATCGCGACATATGAGGCGGCAAGGCCGACCTTCAAGCCGCGTACAATTAACGCCTGAGCAGCACGTTTCCAGGACTGCGCCCCCTGCCATCTGGTAGGGGGCGCAGTCGCTTGTTGAGACCCCGTCGGGCGACAACTCGCCCCAGATGGCACAATCGGTGCATGGAACGCGACAGCCAACTCAAGCTTTACGGCCAAGTCGCCGACCGATTGAAGGAAGCGCACACAAGAGTGCGCACACTGCAAGTCCCGGAGGGCGTAAGGATGGCGCTGTCCCGGAAGCTGTTGGTCATCACGGCCGCGGCTAAGCACGATCTCCCGGATGCGGCAAGGCGTCTGGACCGGTTGATGAAGGACCTCGATGAGGGCCGATTCCCCGAAGGTGACTGACTCTGCGGAACTGCGCAGCAGTCGACTTCGTTGCGGCACTAGGGTGATTAGCCCGTTTCGTGTTTGATTTGCGGTATATATCTGCCTAACGTGCGAAAACGCTTGAACACTTTCGTTCTGGCAATGTCTCCGAAGGGGAAGACGTGAACAAGGCGCAGCTCGTAGAAGCGATTGCCGACAAGGTCGGAGGCCGCCAGCAGGCCGCCGAGGCCGTCGACGCGGTACTCGACGCGATCGTCCGTGCGGTTGTCGCGGGGGACCGTGTCTCGGTCACCGGCTTCGGCTCGTTCGAGAAGGTCGACCGCCCCGCCCGTTACGCCCGCAACCCGCAGACGGGTGAGCGCGTGCGGGTCAAGAAGACCTCGGTGCCCCGTTTCCGTGCGGGACAGGGCTTCAAGGACCTGGTGAGCGGCTCGAAGAAGCTCCCCAAGGGCGGCGAAGTGGCCGTGAAGAAGGCGCCCAAGGGCAGCCTCTCGGGCGGTCCTTCCACCCGTACGACGACCAAGGCCGCGGCCAAGAAGGCCACCGCCAAGAAGGCCACGGCGAAGAAGGCCACCGCCAAGAAGACCGCGACCGCGGCGAAGACCACGGCGGCCAAGAAGACCACGGCGGCGGCGAAGAAGACCACCGCGGCGGCCAAGAAGACCACGGCGGCGGCGAAGAAGACCACCGCGGCGGCGAAGAAGACGACGGCCACCAAGAAGGCCGCCGCCAGCAAGACCGCGCCCGCCAAGAAGGCCACGGCGAAGAAGGCGCCCGCGAAGAAGACCACGGCGCGCAAGACCACGGCGAAGAAGGCCACTGCACGGAAGAAGTGAGACCGAGCCGCGCAGGGCTACTCACACGCGCCGGGCCGGGCTCCCCTCGGGGAGCCCGGCCCGCGGGCTGTTGTGGGGCGCTCTGCGCGCGGCCGTCCGGAAACGTCTGCCGCGCCCGTTCAGAACGTCTGCAGGGTCACCAGGGTGATCCGCAGGTCCGCACCCTCGCCGCTGCCCTCGATCCGCACCCGCTGCCCCGGACGCAGCAGCCGCAGACCGCCCGCGTCGAAGGCCCGCGCGTCGAAATCCACCGGGGTGCCGTCGTCGAGCAGCACGCTGCCGGTGCGGGTCTCGGGGTCGTAGGTGTACGAGGTCGCCTGCATGGACGGCAGCCTATCGGTCCGGTGCCGGGGCCGTTGAGGGCTCGTCGCTGCGGGCCCGGCCGGGAGCTTCGGCGGCCCGGGAGGCTCCCGCGGCCCAGTGTCCCGCGGTGTGCACGCCGACCCCCAGCGTCAGCGCCGCCCGCAGATCGTCGCCGGTGTCCACGTCCTGGCGGACCGAATCGATGCCTGTCAGGTCGATTTCCACCGCGCCGGAGTCCAGATGCCGGGCCCGGGAAGGGCCGCCGAAAGCCGGACGCAATTCCACTCCCGGCGCAGCCGACAGAAATGTTGTCCCGATTCCTGCCGCATCGGTCACAAATGCGCGAGGGAATTCGGCGGAATAATCGAGCACCCGGGCCAATTCTCCGGGGCGCAGCGCGGGCAGATCCGCGTTGAGGGCGGCGACCGCGGCCCGGGGCCGCCCGGCCCGTACGGCCCGCTCGCCATGTGTCAGCGCGGCGTTGAGTCCGCGGTCGGGCTCGTCGGGGACGACGCGGGCCCCGATGGCCGTGAGGGCCGCCCCGGCCTCCGGGTCGTCCGTGACTACCACCACATCCAGCACCGAGGGGCAGGACAGGGCGGCGGCCACGGTGTCCCGGGCGAAGGCGAGAGCGAGCCGGGGGCGCAGCTCGGCACCCGTCGTGGGCGTCAGCCTGCTCTTGGCCCGCGCCAGGGGCTTCAACGGGACGACCAGGGACCAAGGACCGGTCGGGTCGGTGTTCGTGGCGATCTCCCCCTCGATGCGCGTCGCCGCCTATTCTCGCCTGCCGGTGCGAGAACCCGGAGGGTCGGTCCCGAAAGCGGGGCGTACGGTGTTCTCGACAGAGCAGGGGCCTGGGGCGAGACTTGACCGTCGGTAGCCAGGCAGAGTTCAGGTCCTTAGAGGAAGGTGTCCGAGTGTCCCGCCGCAGAATCGGCTTCTGGTACCGCCTGGCGGCGGTCATTGCAAAACCGCCGTTGGTGGTTCTGTTCAAGCGTGACTGGCGGGGGACGGAACACATTCCGGCCGACGGTGGATTTATCACCGCGGTCAATCACAACTCCTATCTGGACCCGCTTTCCTACGGTCACTTCCAGTACAACACCGGACGGGTGCCGCGGCTTCTCGCCAAGGCGGGCCTGTTCAAGACCCCCTTTGTCGGAATGATGCTGCGCGGCACCGGACAGATCCCGGTGTACCGCGAGACGACCAATGCGCTGGACGCCTTCCGGGCGGCCGTCGACGCCATCGAGCGCGGCGAATGCGTGGCCTTCTACCCGGAGGGCACGCTCACCCGTGACCCCGACATGTGGCCGATGGCCGGCAAGACCGGTGCCGCCCGTGTGGCGTTGATGACGAAGGCCCCGGTCATCCCCGTCGCCCAGTGGGGCGCCAACCTCGCGATGCCGCCGTACGCCAGGGAGAACAAGCTCCGGCTGTTCCCCCGCAAGACCCTGCAGGTGCAGGCCGGACCGCCCGTGGACCTCACCAGGTTCTACGACAAGGACCCGACGCCCGACGTCCTGCGCGAGGTGACCGAGGTCATCATGGCCGCGGTGACCGCGCAGCTGGAGATCGTGCGGGGCGAACAGGCCCCCGCACAGCCCTACGACCACCGCAAGGCCCGTGCGGAACAGCGACGCAAGGCCGAAGGAAAGGGACCCAAGTGACGCACCCCGCAAAGGCGGCCGTCTTCGGAACCGGCTCATGGGGTACGGCCTTCGGCGTGGTCCTCGCCGACGCCGGCTGCGAGGTCACCCTCTGGGGCCGTCGCGCCGAGGTCGCCGAGGCCGTCAATACGACCCGTACCAACCCGTACTACCTGCCGGGAATTGAGCTCCCCGCATCGGTCCGGGCCACCACCGACGCCGCCGAGGCGCTGCGCGGCGCCGACTTCGCCGTACTCGTGGTGCCTTCGCAGACGCTGCGCGCCAACCTCGCCGAATGGGCCCCGCACCTCGGTTCCGACACCGTTCTCGTCTCGATGATGAAGGGCGTCGAACTCGGCACCGCGAAGCGGATGAGCGAGGTCATCGAGGACGTCACCAAGGTCTCCGCGGACCGGATCGCCGTCATCACCGGACCCAACCTGGCCAAGGAGATCGCCGAACGCCGCCCCGCGGCGGCCGTCGTCGCCTGCCAGGACGAGTCCGTGGCCCAGCGCCTCCAGGCCGCCTGCCACACCTCGTACTTCCGCCCGTACACCAACACCGACGTGGTCGGCTGCGAGCTCGGCGGCGCGGTCAAGAACGTCATCGGTCTGGCGGTCGGCATCGCCGACGGCATGGGCCTCGGCGACAACGCCAAGGGTTCGCTCATCACCCGGGGCCTCGCCGAGACGACCCGCCTCGGCCTGGCCATGGGCGCCGACCCGCTCACCTTCTCCGGACTCGCGGGCCTGGGCGACCTGGTGGCGACCTGCTCCTCGCCGCTCTCCCGCAACCACACCTTCGGCACCAACCTCGGCCGCGGCATGACGCTCCAGGAGACCATCGCCGTCACCAAGCAGACCGCCGAAGGCGTCAAGTCCTGTGAGTCGGTGCTCGATCTGGCACGCAGGCACGGCGTCGACATGCCCATCACCGAGACAGTCGTCGGCATCGTCCACGAGGGCAAGCCGCCGATGGTCGCGCTGGGCGAGCTGATGTCGCGCAGCGCGAAGCCCGAGCGGCGCTGACGGCGGCCGGGGGCGGCCGGACCGGTGAACGTTCCCGGTCACCGCTCCGGCGGCCCCGGCCGCGCTGACGCGAGTGGTACCAGCAGGTACGCTCAACGCGATATGAGCAGCGAGAACCTCCCCCAGAGCCCGGAGCAGCAGCTCCGCAAGCCGCGCGTGGCCGTCGTGTTCGGCGGCCGCAGCTCCGAACACGGCATCTCGGTCGTCACGGCCGGCGCCGTCCTGAACGCCATCGACCGGACGAAGTACGACGTCCTGCCGATCGGCATCACGACGGACGGCCGCTGGGCGCTCACCGCCGACGAACCCGAACGCATGGCCATCACGGACCGGAAGATGCCGGAAGTGGCCCAGCTGGCCGAGTCCACCGAGGGCGCCGTGGTGCTCTCCGTCGACCCCGGCAGCCGCGAAGTGGTGTACAGCGAGCCCGGCTCGGTCCCCAAGGCGCTCGGCGAAGTCGACGTCGTCTTCCCCGTGCTGCACGGCCCGTACGGCGAGGACGGCACCCTCCAGGGGTTCCTGGAGCTCTCCGGTGTGCCCTACGTCGGCGCCGGGGTGCTCGCCTCGGCGGTCGGCCAGGACAAGGAGTACATGAAGCGGGTCTTCATCTCCTTCGGGCTGCCGGTCGGCCCGTACCTCGTGGTGCGTCCCCGCGAATGGGACAAGGACCCCTCCGGTGCCCGCAAGCGCATCGTGGACTTCGCCGGTGAGCACGGCTGGCCGCTCTTCATCAAGCCCGCCCGCGCCGGCTCGTCCTTCGGCATCACCAAGGTCGACGACCTGTCCGGGCTCGACGAGGCGATCGAGGAGGCCCGCCGCCACGACCCCAAGTTCCTGGTCGAGGCGCTGCTGCGGGGCCGCGAGATCGAGTGCGGGGTGCTGGAGTTCGAGGACGGCCCGCGTGCCAGCGTGCCCGCCGAGATCCCGCCGGTGACCTCGCACGACTTCTACGACTTCGAGGCCAAGTACATCGACTCGGCCGCCGGGATCCTGCCCGCCCCGCTCACCGAGGAGCAGACGGCCGAGGTCCAGCGGCTCGCGGTCGAGGCCTTCGAGGCCACGTCCTGCGAGGGGCTGGTACGTGCCGACTTCTTCCTCACCGAGGACGGCACCTTCGTGATCAACGAGATCAACACGCTGCCGGGCTTCACCCCGATCTCCATGTACCCGCGGATGTGGCAGGAGAGCGGTGTGAGCTACCAGGAGCTGGTGGACCGGCTGATCCAGGCCGCGTTGAGCCGCCCGACCGGCCTGCGTTGAGCCGGGCCCCGCGCCGCACGGCGTGCGCTTCCGATCGGGGGCGCACGCCCTACAGGCCGGGCACCGTCTTCCGGACGGGCGGGCCGAACGCGGCCAAGGGGGTCGCGTCATGGGCGTACGCCGTCGAGAGGGTCACCTCGACGTATGCCTTGCGGTAGGTCGTCGTGAAACGCGGACCGGCGTCATCGGGCTGTTCCAGCAGCCAGTTGACGCCGTTCGCCTCGGTCCCCTTCGCCATGGGGTCGTCCATCTTCGCGGGCCGGGGGACACCGCAGCGCAGTACGATCTCTCCGTCCCCCCACTCGGCGGTCAGTTCGGACTTCGGCTCGGCGTCGCCGCGGTCGAGACCGGCAACGGTCGTCGGCAGCTCCTCGTGCAGCGCGCGGCAGTAGGCCGCGGCTTCCGGGGACGGTGTGGGAACCGTGATCGACACCGCGGCATCCGTTGAGGAACAGCCCGCCGCGGCCAGCAGCAGCGCGGCGACGGACGGGCCGAGGAGCACGGGGTGGCGGAGCCGGCGCGATGATGTCACCGGCCCAGCGTAGACGGGACTACAGATGAACGACCGGGCAGGTCAGGGTTCGGGTGATGCCTTCCACTTGCTGGACCTTGGCGACCACCATGCGGCCGAGTTCATCGACCGTGTCGGCCTGCGCGCGCACGATCACGTCGTAGGGGCCGGTGACGTCCTCTGCCTGGATCACTCCCGGAACTCTGGCGATGGTCTCGGCGACGGTCGACGCCTTGCCCACCTCGGTCTGAATAAGGATGTACGCCTGTACCACGGAACCTCCAGGGCGGCCACGAGGATCATGTGGGGGAGAAAGAGACGCCACGGTATCGCGTTGCCGCGTGCCGCGGGGAGACCTGTGGGCCGTTGACGCCCACAGCGTGGCGTACGCAAGACGCAAGTTGACGTATCTCTTGACAGTACCGACAGCAGTGACGGCCCGCGACCGCAAGCGCAGCGGTCCGGAAGGGGGACGGGCATGGCGGTGACGAGCGGTGCAGACTGCTCCCTGCGGCGGCGGCCGGTCCAGGGTCCGGACCCCCGGCCGCCGAAGCAGCCCGGACGACCGTCCGGCGCGATAGATGAGAGGTGAGACTCGGTGAAGGGAACCGTGGGCGAGTTGGGGGAGTTCGGGCTCATCAGGGAGCTCACTTCCCGGCTCACCACCACTCCGGCGGTACGACTCGGCCCCGGCGACGACGCCGCGGTCGTGACCGCTCCCGACCGCAGG
The DNA here is from genome assembly GCF_045162475.1 of Streptomyces sp. NBC_00984. Lineage (NCBI taxonomy): Bacteria > Bacillati > Actinomycetota > Actinomycetes > Kitasatosporales > Streptomycetaceae > Streptomyces > Streptomyces sp. NBC_00984. The sequence continues at coordinate 2,622,671 of NZ_CP108734.1, read as the reverse complement.
GTCGTGGCCAGTACGGACATCCTGTTGGAGGGACGGCACTTCCGCCGTGACTGGTCGACGGCGTACGACGTCGGCCGCAAGGCCGCCGCCCAGAACCTCGCCGACATCGCCGCCATGGGCGCGGTGCCCACCGCGCTGCTGCTCGGCCTGGTCGTCCCCGGCGAACTCCCGGTCACCTGGGCCGGTGAGCTGATGGACGGCATCCGTGACGAGTGCCAGGTCGCGGGCGCGGCCGTGGTCGGCGGGGACGTGGTGCGCGGCGAGACGATCACCGTCTCGATCACCGCGCTGGGCGATCTGCGCAACCACGAGCCGGTCACTCGCTCCGGCGCCCAGCCCGGCGACGTCGTCGCCGTCACCGGCTGGCTCGGCTGGTCCGCCGCCGGGTACGCGGTGCTCTCCCGCGGCTTCCGTTCGCCCCGTGCCTTCGTCGAGGCCCACCGGCGCCCCGAACCGCCGTACCACGCGGGCCCCGCGGCCGCCGGGCTCGGCGCCACCGCGATGACGGACGTGAGTGACGGGCTCGTCGCCGACCTCGGGCACATCGCCGAGGCGAGCAAGGTCCGGATCGATCTGCACTCCGGACTCATCGACATCCCCTCGCAGATGTCCGACATCGGGCAGGCCGTCGGCGTCGACCCGCTCCAGTGGGTGCTGACCGGGGGCGAGGACCACGCGATCGTCGCCACTTTCCCGCCGGACGTGAAGCTGCCCGCCCGCTGGAAGGTGATCGGCGAGGTCCTCAACCCCTCCGCGCTGCCGCAGGTGACGGTCGACGGGGCGCCGTGGACCAGCAAGGGCGGCTGGGACCACTTCGGGGACATCGAGGACGCCCAGTAGATTTCGGCGTATGCCCCTATCTGCTGCTGTACCCGCCCGTGTGCTCACCGTCGCCGGATCCGACTCCGGCGGCGGTGCGGGCATCCAGGCCGATCTGAAGACGATGCTGGCGCACGGCGTGCACGGGATGAGCGTGCTGACCGCCGTCACCGCGCAGAACTCGCTGGGGGTGCAGGGCGCCTGGGAACTGCCCGTCGAGGCCGTGCGCGCCCAGTACCGCAGTGTGGTGGACGACATCGGGGTGCAGGCGGTCAAGACCGGAATGCTGTCGTCGGCCGTCCTGGTGGAGGCCGTGGCCGAGCTCCTCGCCGGCACCGACGCCCCGTCCGTCGTCGACCCGGTCGGCGTCTCCAAGCACGGCGACCCGCTGCTCGCCGCCGAGGCGCTCGATTCCGTACGGACGAATCTGCTGCCGGCCGCCACGGTCGCCACCCCGAACCTGGACGAGGTGGCGCAGCTCACCGGCATCCACGTCGAGGACGAGCCGGGGATGCGGCGGGCCGCTGCCGCGGTGCTGGACTTCGGGCCGCGCTGGGTCGTCGTCAAGGGCGGTCATCTGCCGGGCGCACCCGTCGACCTGCTGACGGACGGCACCGAGGAGCACTGGCTGCGCGCCCCCCGGCACGACAACCGCCACACCCACGGCACCGGCTGCACACTCGCCTCGGCCATCGCCTGCCGACTGGCCCTGGGGCAGGACGTACCCACGGCGGTACGGGACGCGAAGGCCTACGTCACCGGAGCGATCGAGGCGGGCTTCCCGCTGGGCGCCGGGATCGGCCCGGTCGACCACGGCTGGCGGACGCGCACCGGGTGAGGGCACCCCGGCGCACAGCAAAAAGCCGGTCCACCGAGGTGGACCGGCTTTTTGGGCAACCGGAAGGCTGCGCTACGACGGGAACGTCAGCGCGCGACCTTGCCGGCCTTGATGCACGAGGTGCAGACGTTGAGCCGCTTCGGCGTCCGACCGACCACGGCACGCACGCGCTGGATGTTGGGATTCCAGCGACGGGACGTACGGCGGTGCGAGTGCGAAATGTTGTTGCCGAAGCCCGGCCCCTTGCCGCAGACGTCGCAGTTGGCAGCCACGGGTCACTCCAAAGACTTCAGATGCACTTACAGTGAAATCCGGCGCGCCGGATTCATTTGACTGAAGTGGCGGTGCCGGAGGGATGGCCCGACTCTCATCGGGCAACCGAAGCAGCATACAACGGCTGCGTCGGTAGAACGAAACTACCATGGGTTTCACCGACCTTGTCCCGCCGCCCCTGTCCCCGCCGGACCCGGTGCGCGGGGGACTACTCTGCGATGCAGTCGGCCGCCCACGGCCGAATCCGAGGAGGACCGACAGGTGCCGCAGACCGCCGACGACATGGACGCCGTCGCGGTGCGTACCTGGTGCTCACTGGCCCTGGAGGCGCTGGGCCGGGAGCGCGAGGCGATCGACGCAATCAATGTGTACCCGGTCGCCGACGGGGACACCGGTACGAACCTCTATCTGACCGTGGAATCGGCGACCCAGGCCGTCGAAGCGGTCTTCGCCGCCCACGAGACCGGTGCGACCGCACCCGTCGCGGCCGACGCGGTACGGGCCATGGCGCACGGCGCCCTGATCGGTGCCCGGGGGAACTCCGGCACGATCCTGGCCCAGCTGCTGCGCGGGATGGCCGGAGTGCTGGCCGTCGGCCATGACGCGGACCATCTGCGCCGGGCGCTCGCCGTCGCCTCCGCAGCGGCCCGGCAGGCCGTCGCCCACCCCGTCGAGGGCACCGTGCTGACGGTGGCCACCGCGGCCGCCGAGGCCGCCGCGCGCACCGAGGACGACGCCGGAACCGCGGAGGTCGTACGGGCGGCGTACGAAGGAGCGCGGACGGCCCTGGAAGCCACCCCCGGACAGCTCGCCGTCCTCGGCCGGGCGGGCGTCGTGGACGCCGGCGGACGCGGTCTGGTGACGGTGCTCGGGGCGCTCGTCGAAGCGGTCTGCGGGCGGGCGCCCGAGCGCACCCACGTGGCCGTGCCCGCCCTTCCCGTACCGGACGACTGCGCGGTGGCCGAGACGGAAGGCGGACCGGCCTTCGAGGTCATCTACCTGCTGGAGGCCACGGACGACGCGGTGGACCGGCTGCGGACCCGGCTCGACCGGCTCGGCGACTCGCTCGTGGTGGTGGGCGGCGACGGGCTGTGGAACGTCCATGTGCACGTCGACGACGCGGGCGCCGCCGTGGAGGCCGGGGTCGAGGCGGGGCGGCCGTACCGGATCCGGATCACCCACTTCGGCGCGGACCGGGTGCACCCCCACACCGAGCCCGTGCAGCGCGCGGTCGTCGTGGTGGTCCCCGGTGACGGGCTCCGCGGCCTGTGCAAGGAGGCCGGGGCCACGACGGTCCTGGCCCGCCCCGGGGAGCCGCCCGCCAGCGGCGAACTGGTCGACGCGATCCGCCGGGCGCACGCCCGCGAGGTGGTCCTGCTGCCCAACGACGCGGAGCTGCGCCACACCGCCGCCGCTGCCGCCGAACAGGCCCGCGCGGAGGGCGTCCGGGTCGCCCTGATCCCGACCAGGGCCGCCGTCCAGGGCATCGCCGCCCTCGCCGTCCACGAACCCGGCCGCAGCTTCGACGAGGACGTGGTGGCGATGACCGCCGCCGCCGGCGCGACCCGCTACGCGGAACTCGCCGTCGCCGAACGGCAGTCCTGGACCATGGCGGGCATCTGCCAGGCCGGCGACATCCTGGGCCTGATCGACGGCGATGTCGCGGTCATCGGCGAGGATGTGTCGCGGACGGCCCGCGACGTGCTGGACCGGATGCTGGCGGCGGGCGGCGAACTGGTCACCCTGGTCCTGGGCGAGGATGTCCCCGACAGCCTCGCGGACGCGCTGGAGGAGCACGTGCGCGAGGGCTATCTGGCGGTGGACACGGTGGTGTACCGGGGTGGCCACCAGCGCGCTCCGCTGCTCATCGGGGTGGAGTAGCGCCGCTCGCCGGGCCCCGGGCGCCGGACGGGCGGCCCAGGTCGGCCTCCAGCCAGGCTGCCATCAGCTCGGCGGTCGTGCGCAGGCCGACGAAACCGGCGCCGGCCTCCGCGAAGCCCGCGACCGCCCGGTCCACGTACCCGAGCGCCTCCTCGTACTCCGGCGCCTCGTCCGGCTCACCCGGGCAGACGTGGGCGATCAGCAGCTCGCCGGTGGGGTGCGGCGACGATTCTGACCAGGGGATTCCAACGGTCCGGGTGGTGCCCGCCGACATCTGTCAGTGGTGTGGTGTGCAATGGATCGCGTGTCTGCGTTCGACGAACCCCTCAAGAAGCTGCTCGGCGGAGCCACCGCGAAGGTGATGGCCGAACACCTCGACCTGCACACGGTCGGTGATCTGCTCCATCACTACCCGCGGCGCTACGAGGAGCGCGGCCGGCTCACGGCGCTGACGGACCTCCCGCTGGACGAGCACGTGACGGTGGTCGCCCAGGTCGCCGACGCCCGCGTCCTGATGTTCAACAACGGCCGAGGCAAGCGCCTGGAAGTGACCCTCACCGACGGCAGTGGCCGCCTCCAGCTGGTCTTCTTCGGCCACGGCGTCCACAAGCCGCACAAGGAGTTGCTGCCCGGCCGGCGGGCGATGTTCGCGGGCAAGGTCTCCGTCTTCAACCGGAAGATGCAGCTCGCCCACCCGACGTACCAGCTGCTGGACACCAAAGACACCGACGAGGCCACCGAGGCGGTGGACGCTTTCGCCGGGCGGCTGCTGCCGATCTACCCGGCCTGCAAGCAGCTGGACTCGTGGCGGATCGCCAAGGCCGTCGACGTGGTGCTGCCCAGCGCCCAGGAGGCGGTCGACCCGCTGCCGCCGAGCCTGCGCGAGGGGCGCGGGTTCACCGCGCTCCCCGAAGCGCTGCTGAAGGTCCACCGCCCGCAGACCAAGGCGGACATCGCCCAGGCCAGGGACCGGCTGAAGTGGGACGAGGCCTTCGTCCTCCAGGTCGCGCTGGCCCGCCGCAGATACGCCGACACCCAGCTCCCGTCCGTCGCCCGCAGACCCGTGCCCGGCGGACTGCTCGACGCCTTCGACGCCAGGCTGCCCTTCACCCTCACCGACGGGCAGCAGAAGGTCTCCAAGGAGATCTTCGACGACCTCGCGACCGAACACCCGATGCACCGGCTGCTACAGGGCGAAGTCGGATCGGGGAAGGCGCAGCCACTCGATTCGTTGGTCCTGACCCCTCAGGGCTACAAGCCCATGGGCGACATCCGGCAAGGCGACGAGGTAGTGGTTCCCGAGGGGGAAGTCGCCGTAGTGGACGGGGTCTTCCCTCAGGGAGTGCGAGATGTATGGAGACTTGTTCTGTCCGACGACACGGCTGTCGAATGCGATGACGAGCATCTGTGGATCGTCGGGACCAGCTGCGCCTGGGACCGGGAGCAAGCACCCAAGGTGATGACAACCCGCGAGATCAGGATGGACACGTTCAAGGCCAACGGTTCGTCGAAATGGTATGTGCCATCGGTCACACCAGTGGATCTCAGTTGCGGTTCCGAACCACCCCTCGATCCTTACGTTTTCGGACTGTTGCTGGGAGATGGCTCGTTCCGGCACAACCTTCGTCTGTCCACGGTCGACGACGAGATCCTGGCTGCCGTCCGAACCGCAGTGGCGCCCGACTGTGAACTCGTGCCCGTGCCAGGGTCCCGCTGCGACTACACAATCCGGATGACGAGGCCGAAGTCCGGATCACAAAGGAACCCAGTGATCAGTGCACTACGTGCGCTGGGGCTGTGGGGGGCCACGTCGTACGACAAGTTCATCCCACCCGTGTTCAAGAACACGTCGATGAAGAACCGGCTCGCTGTGTTGCAGGGGCTCATGGACACGGACGGGACTTTGGATGCTCAAGGGATGAGCATTTCGTTCTGCTCTGCATCCCGCAGATTGGCCGAGGACGTGGCGTGGCTTGTTCGCTCCCTCGGCGGGCGCGCCAGGGTGCTGCCCAAGAAGGCGGCCTTCAATGTGTCGATTTCGCTGCCTGCCGATTACCTGCCATTTCAGCTCACTCGCAAGGTTGCCCGGATCCAACCCAGGCCGAAATACAACACGTTCCGGCGCGGGATCCGTGCGGTCGAGTACGTCGGTCGCAAACCGGTCCAGTGCATCAGTGTCGCCCACCCGAGCCACGCGTACATCACGGATCACTTCACGGTCACGCACAACACCATGGTCGCGCTGCGGGCCATGCTCGGGGTCGTCGACGCGGGCGGGCAGGCCGCCATGCTCGCGCCCACCGAGGTGCTCGCCCAGCAGCACCACCGCTCCATCACCGAGATGATGGGCGATCTGGCCGAGGGCGGAATGCTGGGCGGCTCCGAGCAGGGGACGAAGGTGGTGCTGCTCACCGGCTCGATGGGCGTCGCGGCCCGCCGCCAGGCGCTCCTCGACCTCGTCACCGGCGAGGCCGGGATCGTGATCGGCACCCATGCCCTGATCGAGGACAAGGTGCAGTTCCACGACCTGGGCCTGGTCGTCGTCGACGAACAGCACCGCTTCGGCGTGGAACAGCGCGACGCCCTGCGCTCCAAGGGGAAGCAGCCGCCGCATCTGCTGGTCATGACGGCCACCCCCATTCCCCGTACGGTCGCGATGACCGTCTTCGGCGACCTGGAGACCTCCGTGCTGGACCAGCTCCCGGCCGGCCGCTCGCCGATCGCCAGCCACGTCGTCCCCGCCAAGGACAAGCCGCACTTCCTCAGCCGCGCCTGGGAACGGGTGCGGGAAGAAGTGGAGAACGGACACCAGGCGTATGTGGTCTGCCCCCGCATCGGCGACGACGCCGACGACGAGGCGGCGGGGAAGAAGGCGAAGAAGAAGGCGCCCGAGGACGACGGCGAGAAGCGCCCGCCGCTCGCCGTGCTGGAGATCGCCGAACAGCTCGCCAAGGGCCCCCTGGCCGGTCTGCGCGTCGAGGTGCTGCACGGCAGGATGAATCCGGACGACAAGGACGACGTGATGCGCCGCTTCGCCGCGGGTGACGTCGATGTCCTGGTCGCCACCACCGTCATCGAGGTCGGTGTCAACGTCCCCAACGCCACCGCCATGGTGATCATGGACGCCGACCGCTTCGGGGTCTCCCAGCTGCACCAGCTGCGCGGCCGGGTCGGCCGGGGCTCCGCACCCGGACTCTGCCTGCTGGTCAGCGAGGCCCACGAGGCCGGTCCCGCCCGCGCCCGGCTGTCCGCAGTCGCCGCCACCCTCGACGGCTTCGAGCTCTCCCGGATCGACCTCGAACAGCGCCGCGAGGGCGATGTGCTCGGCCAGGCCCAGTCCGGGGTCCGCTCCTCGCTGCGGATGCTCACCGTCATCGACGACGAGGAGGTCATCGCCGCCGCACGGGAGGAGGCCGTCGCGATCGTCGCCGCCGACCCGGAGCTCGAACACCTTCCGGAGCTGCGGATCGCGCTGGACGCGCTGCTCGACAAGGAGCGCGAGCAGTACCTCGACAAGGGCTGACGGGGGACGCCGCGGGACACCGGGTGCGCGGGCCCGATCCGCCACCACGCCATATCGTGGGTGGCACGGCGTCGCGGCATCCCGCGGGCCGCCCACGAACCGAGGACCAGACACCCATGACCCGCGTGATCGCCGGCTCGGCCGGCGGACGCCGCCTGGCCGTCCCGCCCGGCACCGGCACCCGCCCCACCTCCGACCGTGCGCGCGAGGGCCTCTTCTCCACCTGGGAAGCCCTCCTCGGCAGCCTGGAGGGCACTCGTATCGCCGATCTGTACGCGGGCTCCGGGGCTGTCGGCCTGGAGGCGCTCTCCCGGGGCGCGGTGCACGCCCTGCTCGTCGAGGCCGACCCCAAGGCCGTCCGTATCGTCCGGGACAACGTCCGCACGCTCGGCCTGCCCGGTGCCGAGGTCCGCACCGGCAAAGCCGAACAGATCGTGACGGGACCGGCACCGGCGCAGCCGTACGACGTGGTGTTCCTGGACCCGCCGTACGCCGTCACCGACGACGATCTTGGCGAGATACTGCTCACACTCCGTGCCCAGGGGTGGCTCACGGCCGATGCCCTCGTCACCGTGGAACGCAGCACCAGGGGCGGAGAATTCGGCTGGCCCGAGGGATTCGAACCATTGCGGGCCCGCCGTTACGGCGAAGGAACGCTTTGGTACGGTCGCGCCGCCTCTACGTGTGAAGACGCACGATGACCGGACCGGAGAGCGAGGGAACCAAGTTGCGCCGCGCCGTCTGTCCGGGGTCATTCGACCCCATCACCAATGGACACCTCGACATCATTGGCCGTGCCTCGAAGCTGTACGACGTCGTACATGTCGCGGTGATGATCAACCAGTCCAAGAAGGGCCTGTTCACGGTCGACGAGCGGATCGACCTGATCCGCCGGGTCACCGCGGACTTCGGCAACGTCCAGGTCGAGTCCTTCCACGGCCTCCTGGTCGACTTCTGCAAGCAGCGCGACATCCCGGCGATCGTGAAGGGCCTGCGGGCCGTCAGCGACTTCGACTACGAGCTCCAGATGGCCCAGATGAACAACGGCCTCTCCGGCGTCGAGACGCTCTTCGTGCCGACCAATCCCACCTACAGCTTCCTGTCGTCCTCCCTGGTCAAGGAGGTCGCCACCTGGGGCGGCGACGTCTCCCACCTGCTCCCGCCGCTGGTCCACCAGGCCCTCACCGAGCGGCTCGCCCGGGGCTGAGGAGCTGACGGCCCGTCACCAGGTGTCGGACGGGCGCCGACTGGCCTTACAGTCGTCCCGTCCGTCTCCAATCGGCTGTAGAGAGTGGCGAGCACACGGTGGACGTGCAGAAGAAGCTCGACGAGATCGTCGAAACGGTCGGGAACGCCCGGTCGATGCCCATGTCGGCTTCGTGCGTGGTCAACCGCGCCGAGCTGCTCGCGATGCTCGAAGAGGTGCGCGAGGCCCTGCCCGGCTCGCTCGCCCACGCCCAGGAGCTCATCGGCGGCCAGGAACAGCTGGCCGAGCAGGCCCGCCAGGAGGCCGAGCGGATCATCGGGGCCGCCCGCGCCGAACGCACCTCGCTGATCTCCGGCACCGAGGTCGCCAGGCAGTCCCGCAGCGAGGCCGACCGGATCCTCGACGAGGCCCGCCGGGAGGCCGCCGAGGTGCGCGGCGAAGCCGACGAGTACGTCGACAGCAAGCTCGCCAACTTCGAGGTCGTCCTCACCAAGACGATCGGCTCCGTCGACCGGGGCCGCGAGAAGCTTCTCGGCCGCGGCCAGGCCTTCGACGAGCAGGGCTACGAGGACCCGGACTTCGCCGAGGCCCCCGAGCGCAGCACCGACCCGGCCACGCTCCAGCGCCGGGCGGACGAATACGTCGACACCAAGCTGGGCGCCTTCGAGGCCGTGCTCGCCAAGACCCTGGAGGCGGTCGGCCGCGGCCGGCAGAAGCTGCACGGCCGGGTCGCCACCGACGAGCTCGGCGCGCACGTGGCCGCCCAGGACGCGGCCGGCAACCAGGCGCACATGAGCGACGAGGACCACTGGGCCGGCCTCGCCGAGATCGCCACGCCGGAGCCACAGCCGGTGCACCAGCAGGTCCAGCCGCACTTCCCCGCCCAGGCCCAGCCGGGCTACGCGGAGACCTACGCGTACCAGGAGCAGCCGCAGCAGGACATGTACGGGTACCAGCAGCAGCCGGACCCGTACGCCGCGGCCTATCAGCAGCAGGGCTACGACCAGGCCCAGGCCCAGGTGCCGGCCCAGGGGTACGACGGCTGGCAGCAGCAGCCCGTGCAGCCCCAGCAGGCGCTCCAGCAGCAGGGCGAGAGCGCCCTCGACGAGACCAGCCTGTTCGACACCAGCATGATCGACCTGGAGCAGCTCCGCCGGTACGAGCAGGAGCGCTGACCGGACGGAAGAGGGGCCGGGGAGCGGGTCCGGACGGGCCCGACGGCCCGGATTGGGAGCTGGGCGGCGCGTCCAGTATCCTGGCTCTTCGGTCGCGCGTATGTCCGCGATCCCGGCTGCCCGTTTCGACTCCGAATCAGGTCGGCCCTCCCCACGATGTGCGTTGCACATGATTTCGAAAGCAGGAAAAGCCCTGAACGGCCACCTCGACCACCGAAACCCCCTCGTGTTCGATACGCACGAGCTGGGCCGGCGTCCCGGTGCCCTCCAGCGGCTCTCCCGCACGGTGGACGCACCCGGTCTTCCGTCGGTCCTCGGCATCGAAGGGGTCATCGGTGTGCCGGAAGGCGCACCCGTGGAGCTGGACCTCCGCCTCGAATCGGTCATGGAAGGGGTGCTTGTCACAGGCACCGCCCGTGCGTCGGCCGAGGGGGAGTGCGTAAGGTGTCTGGAGCCGCTGCGCCTTGGGGTTGCGGCGGACTTCCAGGAGATGTTCTCGTACCCTGACGCCGATGACCGGGGCCGCAGCAGCAAGGCGGAGCCGGCCGACGACGCCGAGGACGACGAGGACAGGCTCTTCATCGAGGACGGCCTGTTCGACCTCGAACCAGTGCTGCGCGATGCGGTGGTGCTCGCACTGCCGATGCAGCCGGTGTGCCGGGAGTCCTGTGCCGGTCTGTGTTCCGAATGCGGAATCAGGCTGGACGAGAACCCCGGTCACCACCATGATGCCGTCGACATCCGTTGGGCGGCATTGCAGGGACTCGCCGACACCGTTCAGGACGGCGAGAAGGACAACATGGGCGGCGCCGAAGCGGGCGTCGACGAGAAGCAGGAGAAGTAGCCGTGGCTGTTCCGAAGCGGAAGATGTCGCGCAGCAACACGCGCCACCGCCGGTCGCAGTGGAAGGCTGCGGTCCCCACCCTGGTTTCGTGCGAGCGTTGCCAGGAGCCGAAGCTGCAGCACATCGCGTGCCCCAGCTGCGGCACGTACAACAAGCGCCAGGTCCTCGAGGTCTGAGCGGCTGGTGAGAGGCCCGATGTCTGAGTTGTCCAACGCCAAGAAGAAGGCAGACAACGTCAACACAGCCTCGTCCCACACGCTTCTGGAAGGGCGGCTCGGGTATCAACTCGAGACCGCCCTTCTGGTGCGTGCGCTGACCCACCGTTCGTACGCATACGAGAACGGCGGTCTGCCCACCAACGAGCGGCTCGAATTCCTCGGGGATTCGGTGCTCGGCCTGGTGGTCACGGACACGCTGTACCGCACCCACCCCGACCTGCCCGAAGGCCAGCTGGCCAAGTTGCGGGCCGCGGTGGTCAACTCGCGTGCGCTTGCGGAAGTGGGCCGCGGCCTCGAACTCGGCTCCTTCATCCGGCTCGGCCGGGGTGAAGAGGGCACGGGAGGCCGGGACAAGGCGTCCATCCTCGCCGACACCCTTGAAGCGGTGATCGGCGCGGTCTATCTCGACCAGGGCCTCAGCGCGGCCTCGGAGCTGGTCCACCGGCTCTTCGACCCGCTGATCGACAGGTCCTCCAACCTCGGTGCCGGCCTGGACTGGAAGACCAGCCTCCAGGAGCTCACCGCCGGCGAGAGCCTCGGAGTCCCCGAGTACCTCGTCACGGAGACCGGCCCGGACCACGAGAAGACCTTTACTGCTGCTGCTCGCGTCGGTGGTGTCTCGTACGGCACCGGCACCGGCCGTAGCAAGAAGGAAGCGGAGCAGCAGGCGGCGGAGTCCGCCTGGCGCGAGATCAGCGCCGCCGCGGAGGAACGGGCGGCAGCGGCGAAGGCCGCTGCCGAAGGAGGGGTCGCCGACACCCCTGCAGGCCCGTCGCCGTCCACGGACGCCGCTCCGGCCTGACCCCCAGAACCCCCCGGTGCCCCCGCGCACCGGGGGGTTCGTCCTGCCCGGAAACGTACTCTTTTCCCAGACCTTCTCTTCAGGAGCGACACCGTGCCCGAGCTGCCCGAGGTCGAAGTCGTACGACGTGGTCTCGAACGCTGGGTCACCGGCCGGACCGTCGGCGACGTCGAGGTGCTGCACCCGCGTGCGGTCCGCCGCCATCTCGCCGGGGGCGTGGACTTCGCGGCCCGGCTCGGCGGCGCCCGCTTCGGAACGGCGATGCGCCGCGGCAAGTACCTCTGGGTGCCGCTGGACGACGCGTCCAGCTCGCTCCTCGGCCACCTCGGCATGAGCGGGCAGCTGCTCGTACAGCCGCAGGACGCACCGGACGAGAAGCATCTGCGTATCCGGATCCGGTTCGACGACTCCCTCGGCACCGAGCTCCGCTTCGTCGACCAGCGGACCTTCGGCGGGCTGTCGCTCCACGAGAACACCCCCGACGGGCTGCCCGACACCATCGCGCACATCGCCCGCGACCCCCTGGACCCGGCGTTCGACGACGCCGCCTTCCACGCGGCCCTGCGACTGCGCCGTACGACCGTCAAGCGGGCCCTGCTCGACCAGTCGCTGATCAGCGGGGTCGGCAACATCTACGCGGACGAGGCGCTCTGGCGCAGCAGACTGCACTACGACCGGCCGACCGCGACCCTCACCCGCCCCAAGTCGGCCGAACTGCTCGGCCATGTCCGCCAGGTGATGACCGCGGCGCTCGACCAGGGCGGCACCAGCTTCGACAGCCTCTACGTCAACGTGAACGGCGAGTCCGGCTACTTCGACCGCTCGCTCGACGCCTACGGACGCGAGGACGAGCCCTGCCACCGCTGCGGCACGCCGATCCGCCGCCGCCCCTGGATGAACCGCTCCAGCTACTTCTGCCCGCGCTGCCAGCGACCGCCGCGCGCGACCGCCTAAGGCGTGGGGTGCGTCCCGTCGTAGTGTTCGCGGGCCCGGAGCACCTCGGGCATCCGGCCCTCGACGAGCTCGATCAGCGCGAGCAGCCGCTCGGCCACCTGCCGGCCCAGCGGCGTCAGCTCGTAGTCGACGCGCGGCGGATTGGTCGGCTGGGCCTCGCGGTGGACCAGACCGTCCCGTTCCAGGGCGTGGAGTGTCTGGGAGAGCATCTTCTCGCTCACCCCGTCGACCCGGCGACGGAGCTCGTTGAAGCGGAAGCCGCCTTCGTACAGCGCTCCCAGCGTCAGACTGCCCCAGCGCCCGGTGACATGCTCCAGCGTGCCGCGTGAGGGGCACTGTCTGGAGAACACATCGAAGGCGAGCGCGTCCAGACGGGTCTTCTCGTCCATACCGAGCAGCGTACGCCCGCACAGCGCTCACCGCAGGAGTGCGCTTTCTCCGGGTGAGCGCTGTCCGGGGTGTAGGTCAGAAGCCGAAGTCCTGGGTCCACCAGGGGCCGCCGGAGCCGTAGTGCACACCGACGCCGAGCGTCTTGTAGTCGCAGTTGAGAATGTTCGCCCGGTGGCCGGCGCTGTTCATCCAGGAGTCCATCACGGCCTGCGCGTCGGCCTGGCCGCGGGCTATGTTCTCGGCGGCGAGGCCCTGCACACCGGCCTTCGAGGCGCGGTCCCAGGGGGTCCGGCCGTCGGGGTCGGTGTGGTCGAAGAAGCCGCGGGCGGACATGTCCTCACTGAAGTCCTGGGCGAGCGAGGCGAGCGAGGTACTGGCGGTCAGCGGGCTGCAGCCGACCTTCGCGCGCTCCTGGTTGACCAGGGCGAGCACCGCGGACCGGGTGGTCGGGGCGGCGGCGGCGCGGGTGGCGGGAGCAGAGGAAGGGGCCTTCGGCGCGGCCGACGACGTCTCGGCGGCGGGGGCGGTGCTCTTCCCGGTCCCGGCCGAAGCCTGCTCCGAAGGTGCCGTGGGGGACGGCTTCGTCCGCTCGGCCGGCCCGGACGTCTTCGAAGGGGACGAAGGGGAACCGGTGGGGGACTCCGTCCTCGTCGGGCCCTCGGCCCGTCCGATGCCGCGGCCGGCCGGGGCGGACGCGGTGCCGCGATCGGCCGGGGCGGTGGTGGGGCCGCCCTGGGTCAGCAGATCCGGGGCGCCCTCGGCGCGCACCTGGTCGGCGGCGCCACCGCCGCCCGTGAGGGTGTCGCCGCCGGGCAGCAGGCCGGAGGCCACCGCCACGGCTCCCACGGCAAGGGCCGCGGAGACGCCGACCAGTCCCGTACGGACCGGTGCCCCGGACCGCTTCCGGCGGTGCCCGCCCTGGTTCCGGCCCGCGCCCACCGCTGCGTGATCCGCAGCGGCCGGAGCTGCGGCGGAGCGTCGGTGGCGTCCCATCTGCTGAGCCCTTCTGACGGTCTGGACGCCGCTTCGGGCGTCAACACGCCTCACCCGTTCGAGTGAGGTCATTGCGTCGGGACTGTACGCCATGGCCCCACGGCAGGAAGTGCTCCGAGGGCAATCGGCCGGTTAGCGTTCGGGCATGAACGAAGAAGTACGGCTCACCGCATGGGTGCGCGGCCGAGTGCAGCAGGTGGGGTTCCGTTGGTTCACCAGGGCAAATGCTCTGGAGATCGGTGGCCTCACCGGCTTCGCCCTCAATCTCGACGACGGCAGGGTGCAGATCGTCGCCGAGGGGCGGCGGGAGAATTGCCACCGCCTGCTGGACTGGCTGCGCTCGGACGACACACCCGGACGCGTCGACGGAGTCACTGAGATATGGGACACCCCGCGCGGTGGTTACGAGGGCTTCGCGATCCGCTGATCCAGGTCCCGCCCGGGGGCGCGAAACAGGCCGTGTTCGGACCGTGTTCGAAGTGTGGCGAGGCGTTGCCGGGCGGGGTGCTCATCTGCATACACATGAAATGACCTGCGGAATGACCGGGTGGTTGCCAAGATTCGGTTACCGTGCCAGGCTGCGGCAGTAGGGATGATCTCCACGCCCCGCAGGGCCCCCGCAGGAGAGTCGCGCCGCATGATCGTCGAGCCGCGCGCCCCCGGGCTGTCCGCCTCTACAGGGTGTGATCGTGTTGACCGTCAAACTTTTTGGTGAGACGCTGAAATCCCCGCGCACCTTAGCTGTTTGGCAGAGCTGTTTGGCAGCAGAACAGCAGTGACGAGAGAGCACTGCCGAGCACCGCGGGTGCGATTCCCTCACGACCCACACCGCATCGGTCGGTCACTCAGTGTGGAGGACCATCCATCATGGCAAAGGCGCTTCTCGGTTACGTCGGCGGTTCCGACCCGCGACTCCTCGCCGAGATGCGACGGCTCCAGCAGCGCGTCCAGGATCTCGAATCCGAGCTTGTACGGATTCAGGACGAGAACGACGCGTTGAATGCCGCCGCCCAGCACCAAGAGTCGCTGCTCGACAGCATCGACATCGACGTACCTCAGGCGGAGCCGGCGCTGACCTGACCGATGGCCCCAGAGGCCGGTCGGGCTGTACGCGTCAGCCGTCCGAGATCATCACCCGGATCGTCGCCGGATCATTGAAGATCACTGCTCTTGATCTGTCACCTTCGTGACATGTCCTTGATCCGTCATGCGCAGCTGCACCAGCAACACCGCACGTAACACGGCACAAGATTTACAAGGGGCGCCTCGGCGTCCCTTCTTTCTTTTCCCGTCCGGATTCTTTACCGCTCGGCCCTGTGCGGGACCCGCCCCCGGCGTACACCCCTTCCCTTAACGTCTGATGTGCCCTGCACCTTCATCAGCGAAACCGAGAGCGAAAGGTAGAGTCCGGCGGCGTGCACCTCAAGGCCCTGACCCTGCGTGGTTTCAAATCGTTCGCCTCCGCCACGACACTGCGGTTCGAACCCGGCATCACTTGCGTCGTCGGCCCCAATGGATCCGGCAAGTCCAATGTGGTGGACGCGCTCTCCTGGGTCATGGGGGAACAGGGCGCCAAATCCCTGCGCGGCGGCAAGATGGAAGACGTGATCTTCGCCGGTACCACCGGGCGGCCGCCGCTCGGCAGGGCCGAAGTATCGCTGACCATCGACAATTCCGACGGCGCACTGCCCATCGAGTACGCCGAAGTGACGATCACTCGGATCATGTTCCGCAATGGCGGCAGCGAGTACCAGATCAACGGCGACACCTGTCGGCTCCTGGATATCCAGGAACTCCTCTCGGACTCCGGCATCGGCCGCGAGATGCATGTCATCGTCGGTCAGGGGCAGCTGGACTCCGTGCTCCACGCCGATCCGATGGGCCGTCGCGCGTTCATCGAGGAAGCCGCGGGTGTGCTCAAGCACCGCAAGCGGAAAGAGAAGGCACTGCGGAAACTGGACGCGATGGGGGCCAACCTCGCCCGCGTCCAGGACCTCACCGACGAACTGCGGCGGCAGCTGAAACCGCTCGGCCGGCAGGCAGCCGTGGCGCGCCGGGCCGCCGTCATCCAGGCCGATCTGCGCGACGCCAAGCTGCGGCTGCTCGCCGACGACCTGGTGCGGCTGCGCACGGCGCTGCGCAGCGAGATCGCCGACGAAGCGGCGCTCAAGCAGCGCCGGGAGGCCGCGGAGGCGGAACTCAAGGCGGCCCTGGCGCGCGAGGCGGAGCTGGAGGACGAGGTGCGACGGCTGGCGCCGCGGCTCCAGCGGGCCCAGCAGACCTGGTACGAGTTGTCCCAGCTGGCCGAGCGGGTTCGCGGCACGATCTCGCTGGCCGATGCCCGGGTGAAGAGCGCCGCCGCTCCCGAGGAGGAGGAGCGGCGCGGTCGCGACCCCGAGGACATGGAACGGGAGGCGGCCAGGATCCGTGAGCAGGAGGCGGAGCTGACGGCCGCACTGGAGGCCGCGGAGCACGCGCTGGAGGACACCGCGGCCCACCGCGCCGACCTGGAGCGGGAGTTGGCGGCCGAGGAGCGCAGGCTCAAGGACGCCGCCCGCGCCATCGCGGACCGCCGCGAAGGGCTCGCCCGGCTGAACGGCCAGGTCAACGCGGCCCGCGGCCGGGCCGGTTCGGCACAGGCCGAGATCGACCGGCTGGCCGCCTCCCGGGACGAGGCGCGGGAGCGGGCGGTCGCCGCCCAGGAGGAGTACGAACAGCTCAAGGCCGAGGTCGAGGGTCTGGACGCCGGGGACCAGGAGCTCGGCGAGCAGCACGATGCCGCCAAGCGGGAGCTCGCGGAGGCGGAGGCGGCGCTCTCCGCGGCCCGGGAGGCGGCCACCGAGGCAGAACGGAAGCGGGCGGCGGTCGCGGCCCGGCATGAGGCGCTGGCCCTCGGTCTGCGCCGCAAGGACGGCACGGGCGCGCTGCTCGGCGCGCAGGACCAGCTGTCCGGCCTGCTCGGCCCGGCCGCGGAACTCCTGACGGTGGCGCCGGGGCACGAGGTGGCGGTGGCGGCGGCGCTGGGCGCGGCGGCGGACGCGGTCGCGGTGACGGACCCGGCCACGGCGGCGGAGGCGATCCGGCTGCTGCGCAAGCAGGACGCGGGGCGGGCCGCGCTGCTGCTGGGCGGGGTGCGGCGCGCCGGAGTCCCTGATCAGGGAGGTGCCCATGGTGGCGGTGCTGCCGCCGTTGATGGTGGTGGCGCTGGTGGTGGTGGCGCTGTGGGTGGTACGGATGCGTCTGCTGGTGGTACCGATGCGTCTGCTGTGCACGTACCCGGACAGGTGCAGGGGCCGGGCGAGGCGGACGGGGCGCTCGTGTCCGCTCATGCCGCGGCCGTTGCCGTGAGCGGGGGGCCCGCAGCAGGGCCGCCCGCCGTGGCCGATCTCGTCCGCGGGCCCGTCGAACTGATGGGCGCCGTACGCAGGCTGGTGCGGGACATGGTGGTCGTCGGCACTCTGGAGGACGCCGAGGACTTCGTCGCCGTACACCCGGAACTGACGGCCGTGACCGCCGAGGGGGACATCCTCTCGGCCCACTTCGCGCACGGCGGTTCCGCCGGGGCACCGAGCCTCCTCGAAGTGCAGGCTTCGGTCGACGAGGCCGCCGCCCAACTGGAGGAACTGGCCGTGCGGTGCGCCGCGTTGACCGAGGCACAGCGGCACGCGGGGGAGCGGCGCCGGGCCGCTGCCGGGCTGGTCGAGGAGCTCGGGGAGCGGCGCCGGGCGGCCGAGCGGGAGAAGTCCGGGGTGTCCCAGCAGCTGGGGCGGCTGGCCGGGCAGGCCCGTGGCGCGGCGGGCGAGGCCGACCGGACGACCGCGTCGGCCGTCCGTGCCCAGGAGGCCCTCGACCGGGCGACCGAGGAGGCCGAGGAACTGGCCGAGCGGCTGCTCGTCGCCGAGGAGATGCCGGTCGAGGAGGAGCCGGACACCTCCGTGCGGGACCGGCTCGCCGCCGACGGTGCCAACGCCCGCCAGACCGAGATGGAGGCCCGCCTCCAGGTGCGTACCCACGAGGAGCGGGTCAAGGCGCTCGCGGGCCGGGCGGACTCCCTCGACCGGGGCGCCCGCGCCGAACGGGAGGCCCGCGCCCGCGCCGAGCGGCGCCGGGCCCGGCTGCGGCACGAGGTGGCGGTGGCCACCGCCGTCGCGTCCGGTGCCCGTCAGCTGCTCGCGCATGTCGAGGTGTCCGTCGTACGGGCCGAGCGGGAGCGGGTCGTGGCCGAGGCGGCGAAGGCGGAGCGGGAACGGGAGCTGGCGGCCGAGCGCGGCCGGGGCCGTGAGCTCAAGGGCGAGCTGGACAAGCTCACCGACTCGGTCCACCGCGGCGAGGTGCTCGGTGCCGAGAAGCGGCTGCGGATAGAGCAGTTGGAGGCGAAGGCGCTGGAGGAGCTGGGCGTCGAGCCGGCCGGGCTGGCCGCCGAGTACGGCCCCGACCAGCTCGTACCGCCGTCACCGGCCGCGGAGGGCGAGGAGCTGCCGCAGGACCCGGAGCATCCGCGCAACCGGCCGAAGCCGTTCGTCAGGGCCGAGCAGGAGAAGCGGCTGAAGTCGGCCGAACGGGCGTATCAGCAACTCGGGAAGGTGAATCCGCTCGCCCTGGAGGAGTTCTCGGCGCTGGAGGAGCGGCACAAGTTCCTCTCCGAGCAGCTCGAAGACCTGAAGAAGACCCGCGCCGATCTGATACAGGTCATCAAGGAGGTCGACGAGCGGGTCGAGCAGGTGTTCACCGAGGCGTACCGGGATACGGCCCGTGAGTTCGAGGGTGTCTTCTCGCGGCTCTTCCCGGGCGGCGAGGGCCGGCTCGTCCTGACCGACCCGGGCAACATGCTCGCGACCGGTGTGGACGTCGAGGCGAGGCCGCCCGGCAAGAAGGTCAAGCGGCTCTCGCTGCTGTCCGGCGGCGAACGCTCGCTCACGGCGGTGGCGTTGCTGGTCTCCATCTTCAAGGCCCGGCCGAGCCCGTTCTATGTGATGGACGAGGTCGAGGCGGCGCTCGACGACACCAATCTGCAGCGGCTGATCCGGATCATGGAGGAGCTCCAGGAGAGCTCGCAGCTCATCGTGATCACGCATCAGAAGCGGACGATGGAGGTCGCCGACGCGCTGTACGGCGTCTCGATGCAGGGCGACGGTGTCTCCAAGGTCATCAGCCAGCGTCTGCGTTGAATCCTTACCCGATCTTCAAGACTTCGACGTACCTTTTGAGTATCTCTGGGTGAATGTGCGCAAGGTCCCCGATATTGGCTTCGAAGCGTGAACGAATAGTCTCTGCGATGTCGTTTTTGCCTTCAAGTGGTGGCAGTGGAGAAGTTATGCGCCACTTGGAAGAGTTCGCCCCCCACACCTGACGACGCGGCCAGGCATCAGGAGTTCATGTGACCAGCACCTCGCAGGGACCGCCGTCCGGAGCCCGAGCGGCCCACCCGGACCACCTCGGCCATGTCATCTTCATCACCGCGGCCGCCGCCATGGGCGGCTTCCTGTTCGGTTACGACAGTTCGGTCATCAACGGCGCCGTCGAGGCGATCCGCAGCCGCTACGACATCGGCTCGGGAACGCTCGCCCAGGTCATCGCCATCGCCCTGATCGGCTGTGCGATCGGCGCGGCCACCGCGGGGCGCATCGCCGACCGCATCGGCCGTATCCGCTGCATGCAGATCGCCTCCGTGCTCTTCACGATCAGTGCCGTCGGCTCCGCGCTCCCGTTCGCGCTCTGGGACCTGGCGATGTGGCGCATCGTCGGCGGCTTCGCCATCGGGATGGCCTCGGTGATCGGCCCGGCGTACATCGCGGAGGTCTCGCCGCCCGCCTACCGCGGCCGGCTCGGCTCCTTCCAGCAGGCGGCGATCGTCATCGGCATCGCCATCTCCCAGCTGGTCAACTACGGCATCCTGCAGCTCGCCGACGGCGACCAGCGCGGCAAGATCGGCGGCCTCGAAGCCTGGCAGTGGATGCTCGGCGTGATGGTCGTCCCGGCCCTCCTGTACGGGCTCCTGTCCTTCGCGATCCCCGAGTCGCCGCGGTTTTTGATCTCGATCGGCAAGAAGGACCGGGCCAGGAAGATCCTGGAGGAGGTCGAGGGCAAGGGCATCGACCTCGATGCCCGGGTGGCCGAGATCGAGACCGCCATGCACCGCGAGCACAAGTCCAGGTTCGCGGACCTGCTCGGCAGCCGCTTCGGCTTCCTGCCGATCGTCTGGGTCGGTATCGGTCTGTCGGTCTTCCAGCAACTCGTCGGCATCAACGTGGCGTTCTACTACTCGGCGACGCTCTGGCAGTCCGTCGGCATCGACCCGACCGCCTCGTTCTTCTGGTCGTTCACCACGTCCATCATCAACATCATCGGTACCGTCATCGCGATGGTCCTGGTGGACCGGGTGGGCCGCCGGCCGCTCGCGCTGGCGGGCTCCACCGGTATGGCCATCGCCCTCGCCTTCGAGGCCTGGGCCTTCTCCGCGGACCTGGTCGACGGCAAACTGCCCAGCACCCAGGGCGTCGTGGCACTCGTCGCGGCCCATGTGTTCGTGCTCTTCTTCGCCCTGTCGTGGGGTGTCGTCGTCTGGGTCTTCCTCGGCGAGATGTTCCCCAACAAGATCCGCGCCGCCGCGCTCGGCGTCGCCGCCTCCGCGCAGTGGATCGCCAACTGGGCGATCACCGCGAGCTTCCCGAGCCTGTCCGACTGGAACCTGTCGGGCACGTACATCATCTACGCGTGCTTCGCCACGCTCTCGATCCCCTTCGTGCTCAAGTTCGTGAAGGAGACCAAGGGCAAGGCGCTGGAGGAGATGGGCTAGGGCCTGTCGTCGAACTGCCGTCTGCCGTGCGGCGTCCGGCACGCATGCCTAGGGTCGCGCGTCCGGTGCGACCGCCTCGCAGAACAGCCGCAGGCTGCGCCACCCCTCCTCGACCGGCATCCCGCCGCACAGCGGATGCAGCACCAGGCTGTCCAGCTCCGTGACCGCCGCGGCGCACTCGTCCGGGGTGAGGACCCGGTAGACCCCCTCGGCCCGCAGCTCCGTCACCGTCGTCGCCGCCGAACGTACGGCGGAGCGGATGTCCTTGGACTGCCAGGAGGCGTACGTGCGCGCCTCGTGCAGGAAGTGCTCGCCGTACTCCGCCCAGGTCCGGTCCGGGTCCACCGACACATGCAGCAGCGGTGTCTCGGCGGCGGGCATCATACAGAAGCCGTCGGTCCCGAACTCGGCCCGCCGCTCCTGGTAGTACGCCTCCAGCTCCGGCAGATGCGCGCTCGGGAAGAACGGCAGCCCGAACCGGGCCGCCCGCCGCGCCGCCGCCCGCGAACTGCCGCCCACCAGCAGCAGCGGGTGCGGCCGGGTGTACGGACGCGGCGTGACGCGGACCGTACGGCCCCGGTACGGGAACGGCTCGCCGGTCCATGCCTGCAGCAGCGTCTCCAGGAGTTCGTCCTGGAGCCTGCCACGCCTGCCCCACTCGACGCCCGCCTGTTCGTACTCCTCGGGCCGGTAGCCGATCCCCGCCACCGTCACCAGCCGGCCGGCGCTCAGCAGGTCCAGGACCGCGATGTCCTCGGCCAGCCGCAGCGGGTCGTGCAGCGGGCCGATGATCGCCGAGACGGTGACCGCGATCCGGCGGGTGGTGCCGAAGACGGAGCCCGCGAAGACGAAGGGGGAGGGCAGCCAGGAGTTGGCGGCGCCGTGGTGCTCCTCGGTCTGCACGGTGTCGACGCCGTGCTCGTCGGCGTACGCGGCCATCTCCAGCGCGGCGCGGTAGCGGGCCGAGAGCGACTCGGGGGTGGCATCGGGATCGACGAGATTGAACCGGACCACAGTGAAGGCCATGAGACTTGTCCCCATCGTCGGGCGGACTCGGCGAGCCGGGACAGTAGCTGACGCAGCGTCAGAAGTGTAGGGGTGTGCTGTCGCCGCTCTCGCCGCCGTCCTCCCGGGCCCGTCCGGCGGAACGCGGCAGGACCGCGTACAGAGCGGCGGAGACGGCGATCGTGGCCGCCCAGCCCAGCCCCTGGCGCCCGATCCAGGTGGTGGCGAGCGGTCCGGTGAACCACCGCACGCCGGTGAAGAGCAGGCCCGTCGCCAGACCCGCGGCCCACGCGGCCACGGCCGGCACGGCGAAGCCTCCCGTGTACCAGTAGGCGCTGGTCGGCGAGGTGTCCAGGAGTGCCACCGGATCGTATGCACGGCCCCGCAGCAGATCCACGCCGAAGACCCCGATCCATGCGGAGAACGTCACGGCGAGGAGCGTCAGAAAGGAGATGAAGGAATCCAGGAAACCCGTGGCCGCGAGCATCAGTGACGCGCCCAGGAAAAGACTGATGGCGGCATTCACGCCGACCGCCCAGGTGCGGGGGATCGGGAATCCCAGCGTCTGCGCGGTGAAACCGGCCGAATACAACGACATTGCGTTGATCAGCACCATGCCGGCCACGACGAGGAGCAGATACGGCACCGAGAGCCAGTCGGGCAGCAGGGGGCCGACGAATGCGACCGGGTCGCGGGCGACGGCCAGCCCCGGCTCGGCGACCGCCATCACGGCCCCCATCAGCACCATCGGTAGATATACGACCCCGGCGCCGCCCACGGTCGCCCCGATCATCGCCCGGCCGGACGCCGTGTGCGGCAGGTAGCGGGCGAAGTCGGGGCCCGACGGGGCCCAGCTGATACCGCCCGCCGCCAGGGTGCCGACCCCGGCGATCATCATCGCCGTCGGTCCGGCGGGCCTGCCCAGCACGTCCCGCCAGTCGGTCGCGTCGATCAGATGGACCAGTGCGAGCACGCTGACGCCGCCGAAGAGATACGCCGACCAGGTGCAGCACACCCGCAGCGCCCCCATGCCCAGCCCCGACACCAGCCAGCTGCATCCCACGAAGGCGAGCAGGGCCACCAGGGTCAGGCGGTGGCTGCCCGTGATGCCGAAGAGCAGATTCAGTACGGCGAGTACCGCGTAGGTGCCGGTGACCGCGTTCACGGTCTCCCAGCCCCAGCGGGCGACCCAGGTCAGCGCGCCGGGCAGCAGATTGCCGCGCTGTCCGAAAACGGCCCGGGAGAGCGCCATGCCGGGCGCCCCGCCCCGCCTGCCCGCGATCGAGACCAGGCCGACCAGCCCGAAGCCGATCACCGGGGCGATGACCGCCACCGCCAGCACCTGCCAGAGATTCAGCCCGTTGAAGACGACGAGCCCCGCGCCTACGGTGAGGAGGAGCACGGTCAGGTTCGCGCCGACCCAGGTGGGGAAGAGGGTCCGGACCCGGCCGGTGCGTTCGTTGTCGGGGACGGGCTCCAGGCCACGGGTCTCCACGGGCAGGATCGTACCTTTACCGCCAAAAGGTGCATAACGGTCAAGGGGATACTCGGGTGATCCTTCGGGGCGGTTTCCTCGGGCGGACGTGACTGATACTGGGTGGGTTATGGAATTCGTCATCCTTGCTGTAGTCATCGCCCTGGTCGCGGTCGGCGTGATCAGCGGGCTCGTGGTCAGCAGCCGCAAGAAGAAGCAGCTGCCCCCGGCACCGTCGAGCACGCCGACCATCACTCCTCCCGCCGAGCCCCATGTCGGCGAGGAAGCCGAGACGCCGCGCGAGGAACCGCGCCGCACCATCGAGGAGGTCGGCCCCCCCGAGGCCGGGGCTCCCGCCGAGGAGGCCCCCGAGGCCCCCGAGGCCGTCGAGCCGGAGGCGCCCGCCGCCCCCGCCCTCGAAGTGCCCGAGCCCACCGCCGGCCGTCTGGTACGGCTGCGCGCCCGGCTCGCCCGCTCGCAGAACTCCCTCGGCAAGGGGCTGCTCACGCTCCTGTCCCGCGACAACCTCGACGAGGACACCTGGGAGGAGATCGAGGACACCCTCCTCACCGCCGACGTCGGCGTCGCGCCCACCCAGGAACTGGTGGAGCGGCTCCGCGAGCGCGTCCGCGTGCTCGGCACCCGTACCCCCGAAGGGCTGCGCGCGCTGCTGCGCGAGGAGCTCCTGAACCTGCTCGGCACCGACTTCGACCGTGCGGTCAAGACGGAGAGCGGCCTCGACACCCCCGGCGTCGTGATGGTCGTCGGCGTCAACGGAACCGGCAAGACCACCACCACCGGCAAGCTGGCCCGGGTGCTCGTCGCCGACGGCCGCAGCGTCGTGCTCGGCGCGGCCGACACCTTCCGGGCGGCCGCCGCCGACCAGCTCCAGACCTGGGGCGAGCGCGTCGGTGCCCGCACCGTGCGCGGACCCGAGGGCGGCGACCCCGCGTCGATCGCCTTCGACGCGGTGAAGGAAGGCATCGCCGAGGGTGCCGATGTGGTCCTCATCGACACCGCCGGACGGCTGCACACCAAGACCGGGCTGATGGACGAGCTCGGCAAGGTCAAGCGGGTCGTCGAGAAGCACGGACCGCTCGACGAGATCCTGCTCGTCCTCGACGCCACGACCGGACAGAACGGTCTGGTGCAGGCCCGGGTGTTCGCCGAGGTCGTGGACATCACCGGCATCGTGCTCACCAAGCTGGACGGCACCGCCAAGGGCGGCATCGTCATCGCCGTCCAGCGCGAGCTGGGCGTACCGGTGAAGCTGGTCGGTCTCGGCGAGGGGCCGGACGACCTGGCCCCGTTCGAGCCGGAGGCGTTCGTGGACGCCCTGATCGGCGACTGACGCCTCGCGCCGCACCCGAAGAGCCCGACCGCATGATGCAGCTGCGGCCGGGCTCTTCGGCGTTACGGGACGGGTGCGGGCGTCGGCGTGCTCAGCCGCACAGCGGCGCGCGATGGCAGCTGTACGCCAGCGTGCCCAGCAGCAGCCGCGCCTGCGGCGGCGCGGCCGCCGTGTCCAGCACCGGCGGGCGCAGCCACCGGACCGGGCCGAGGCCGCCCTCGTCGGACGGCGGGGCGGTGATGTGGCAGCCGGGCCCCAGCGCCCGCAGATCCAGCCCCGCGTCGTCCCAGCCCATCCGGTACAGCAGCTGCGGGAGCTCGGCGGCGGCGCCCGGGGCCACGAAGAACTGCGCCCGTCCGGCCGGGGTCACCGCGACCGGACCGAGCGGCAGCCCCATCCGCTCCATCCGCACCAGGGCCCGGCGCCCGGCCGCTTCGGCGACATCGAGGACGTCGAAGGCGCGGCCCACCGGCAGCAGCATCGAGGCACCCGGCACCTGCGCCCACGCGTCGGCCGCCGCGTCGAGCGTGGCGCCCGCGGGGACCTCGGGGGCAAAGTCCAGCGGATGGGCGCCGGGGGAGGGGCAGTCCGCCTCCCCGCACGAGCAGCGGCCGGCCGCGGCCCGCGCTCCCGGCGCGACGGCCCAGCCCCACAGTCCCGTGTACTCGGCCACTGCCGTGCATCCGGCCGCCCGGCCGCGGCGCCGTGAGCCGGTGCGCATCTCGCGGATGCCGCCGATCGTGAAGCCCATGCCCCCTCCAACGGGTCCGACTCGCCGGTGGTTACGACGAGGGGCGGAGTGGTGACGCTCCGCCGTCGCCGTCGATCCGGAGTACGCCGGTGGCATTTGGGGTTGTGCGACATTGACCGCACGCCCCGATGCGCATCACTGCGCCCCTGTTGATCGCCGTGTGTCAAGTGAATCGCGCCCGACGGTGGTGGCGTTCATTCGAAGGGGTGGCGAATGGTGGCGTTTCCCTAATCGCCCTCGCCCGGGGGTGATCGTAGGATTACCGTCGGTACACGAACCATGGAAGTATGTGCGCCCATGGGTATGCCGGAGGCAACCCGATTTCCTGTTCGATGGTGCGCACCCTCCGCATGGGCGGCATCGGCTCAGGGCATTCTGGTAATGGTTCGCGCGACAGGTATTCAGCGGGATGGGGGCGTTCCAGTGAGTGGCAGCGGCGCAGGCGATTCGAATGCCGGCAAGCGCCCCAACGGGCAATTGAGCTCATGGTTCGTGCGAAGCGGCTGGTCGAAGGGCGAGCTCGCGCGCCAGGTGAACCGCCGGGCGCGCCAGATGGGTGCCCACCACATCAGCACCGACACGTCCCGGGTGCGGCGCTGGCTCGATGGCGAGCAGCCGCGCGAGCCGATCCCGCGCATCCTCTCCGAGCTCTTCTCGGAGCGCTTCGGCGCCGTCGTCGCGATCGAGGACCTCGGACTGCGCTCCGCACACCAGTCGCCGTCCGTGGCCGGTGTCGACCTGCCCTGGGCCGGCCCGCAGACCGTCGCACTGCTCAGCGAGTTCTCCCGCAGCGACCTGATGCTCGCCCGCCGGGGATTCCTCGGCTCCTCGCTCGCCCTGGCCGCCGGACCCGCACTCATCGAGCCGATGCAGCGCTGGCTGGTGCCCGTCTCCACCGCCGGCTTCGCGCAACCGGAACCGCCGACCGCGCCCCACCGCCCCTCCAGGCTCTCCGGCCCCGAGCTCGATCTGCTGGAGTCCACCACCGCGATGTTCCGCCAGTGGGACGCGCAGTGCGGCGGCGGACTGCGCCGCAAGGCCGTCGTCGGACAGCTCCACGAGGTCACCGACCTGCTCCAGGAGCCGCAGCCGGAGGCCACCGCCAAGCGGCTCTTCCGGTGCGCCGCCGAGCTGGCCGAGCTGGCCGGCTGGATGAGCTACGACGTCGGCCTCCAGCCCACCGCGCAGAAGTACTTCGTCCTCGCGCTCCACGCCTCCAAGGAGGCCGGTGACAAACCGCTGGGCTCGTACATCCTGTCCAGCATGAGCCGCCAGATGATCCACCTCGGACGGCCCGACGACGCCCTCGAACTGATCCACCTCGCGCAGTACGGCAGCCGGGACTGCGCCACCCCGCGCACCCAGGCCATGCTGTACGCGATGGAGGCGCGCGCGTACGCCAACATGGGCCAGCCCAGCAAGTGCAAACGAGCCGTCCGGATGGCCGAGGACACCTTCCTCGACGTGGGGATCGACGGCGAGCCCGAGCCCGACTGGATCCGCTTCTTCTCGGAGGCCGAGCTCAACGGCGAGAACTCCCACTCCTACCGCGACCTCGCCTACGTGGCGGGCCGCAGCCCCACGTACGCCACGCTCGCCGAGCCCCTGATGGAGAAGGCCGTCCAGCTCTTCGGCGAGGACGACGAGCACCAGCGGTCGTACGCGCTCAACCTGATCGGCCTCGCCACCGTCCACCTCCTCAAGCGCGAGCCCGAACAGTCCACGGTCCTGGCCGAGCAGGCCCTGCGTGTCGCCAGGAGGATCCGCTCCGAGCGCGTCAACACCCGGCTCCGCAAGACCGTCGACACCGCCGCCAGGGACTTCGGGGACATCCCCGATGTCGCCAGGCTCACCGATCTCCTCACCGAGCAGCTGCCGGAGACCGCGGAAGCGGTCTGAGCAGCACCCCCGGCCCCGGCCACGGCGACCACCCCGCACAGACCGACTTCGGCTCCCCCAATTGCCAGGTCAGCGGGTGGTCGGCGTGGCCGGTTCGCATTGCCGTGCCCGTACGGAAGAGTCGTCAGCGCACCGTATGCGGCCATGGCCGCAGGGCAGGCCCGGCGCCGGTCGCGCCACCGCCGGTTCATGGCGACGTAACACACCGGACCTCTTCGTCACTGCCGTGAAACACCGTGCGGCATCGGCGGAAACCGCGCTGGGCGAATCTCATGGCCATAACCGGCCCGCACCTTTTCCCCAGTGGTCCCGCACGTGGTGCCGCTACCGATCGCCCGCACGCGGCCGCACCGACGACGAGGAGACGCCGATGCCCCCAGGCATCACGACGCTTGCCGCAGACACCCCGACACTGTCTGCCGCCAACACCGGGTTCATGCTCATCTGCTCCGCCCTGGTGATGCTCATGACGCCGGCCCTGGCCTTCTTCTACGGAGGCATGGTCCGCGTCAAGAGCACCCTCAACATGCTGATGATGAGCTTCATCAGCCTCGGGATCGTCACGATCCTGTGGGTGCTCTACGGATTCAGCGTCGCCTTCGGCACCGACATCGGCTCCGTCGTCGGCTGGAGCTCGGACTACCTCGGCCTCAGCGGGATCGGCATCACCCAGCTCTGGGACGGCTACACGATCCCCGTCTACGTCTTCGCCGTCTTCCAGCTGATGTTCGCCGTCATCACCCCGGCACTGATCAGCGGCGCCCTGGCCGACCGGGTCAAGTTCACCTCCTGGGCCCTGTTCATCACGCTCTGGGTCACCGTCGTCTACTTCCCCGTCGCCCACTGGGTCTGGGGCGCGGGCGGCTGGCTGTACGAGATGGGGGTCATCGACTTCGCGGGCGGTACGGCCGTCCACATCAACGCCGGTGCCGCGGCGCTCGGCGTGATCCTCGTCATCGGCAGGCGCGTCGGCTTCAAGAAGGACCCGATGCGGCCGCACAGCCTGCCGCTCGTCATGCTCGGCGCCGGTCTGCTCTGGTTCGGCTGGTTCGGCTTCAACGCCGGCTCGTGGCTCGGCAACGACGACGGCGTCGGCGCGGTGATGTTCGTCAACACCCAGGTCGCCACCGCCGCCGCGATGCTCGCCTGGCTCGGCTACGAGAAGCTCCGCCACGGCTCCTTCACCACCCTCGGCGCGGCCTCCGGCGCGGTCGCGGGACTCGTCGCCATCACCCCGTCCGGCGGCGCGGTCAGCCCGCTCGGCGCCATCGCGGTCGGTGCGATCGCCGGTGTGCTCTGCGCCATGGCCGTCGGCCTGAAGTACCGGTTCGGCTACGACGACTCCCTGGACGTGGTCGGCGTCCACCTCGTCGGCGGTGTCGCCGGTTCACTCCTCGTCGGCCTCTTCGCCACCGGCGGCGTCCAGTCCGAGGCCAAGGGCCTCTTCTACGGCGGCGGCCCCGAACAGCTCGGCAAGCAGGCCGTCGGCGTCTTCGCCGTCCTCGCGTACTCTCTCGTCGTCTCCGCGGTCCTGGCCTTCCTCCTGGACCGGACGATCGGGATGCGGGTCACCGAGGACGACGAGATCTCCGGCATCGACCAGGGCGAACACGCCGAGACCGCGTACGACTTCAGCGGAGCGGGCGGCGGTGCGGCCCCACGCACCACGAGCTCCGCCCCGGGCAGCACGGCAGCAGCGAAGACGAAGAAGGTGGACGCATGAAGCTCATCACCGCAGTCGTGAAGCCACACCGGCTGGACGAGATCAAGGAGGCCCTCCAGGCCTTCGGCGTCCAGGGCCTCACGGTCACGGAAGCCAGCGGATACGGACGCCAGCGCGGCCACACCGAGGTCTACCGGGGCGCCGAGTACACCGTCGACCTCGTACCCAAGATCCGTATCGAGGTCCTGGTCGAGGACGAGGACTCCGAAGAGCTCATCGACATCGTCGTGAAGGCCGCCCGGACCGGCAAGATCGGTGACGGCAAGGTCTGGAGCGTGCCGGTCGACACCGCGGTCCGGGTACGGACGGGCGAACGCGGCCCGGACGCACTCTGACCGACGCCCCCGAACGAAAGGCAGCCGGGTGACGCGCACCGGAACGACCACCGAATCCGCAGCCCCGGAGCCCGGCGGCTACGCGGCGGCCCGGCTGCGCCTCCTCCAGGAGGAGGCGCGCTCCGGGCCGCCGCGCCGTGCGGCCCTCGCGGCGCTCACCGACGACTGGCTCACCGCGCTGTTCACCGCCGCCGCCGGACAGGCGGGCGTCCACGGCGCCGCCCTCGTCGCCGTCGGCGGCTACGGACGCGGCGAACTCTCCCCGCGCAGCGACCTCGACCTGCTGCTCCTGCACGACGGGAACGCCGACCCCGCGGCCGTCGCCGCCCTCGCCGACCGCGTCTGGTACCCCGTCTGGGACCTCGGCCTCGCCCTCGACCACTCCGTACGCACCCCCGCCGAGGCCCGCAGGACGGCCGGCGAGGACCTCAAGGTCCAGCTCGGACTGCTCGACGCCCGGCCCGTCGCCGGGGACCTCGGACTCGTCGCCGCGATGCGCACCGCGATCCTCGCCGACTGGCGCAACCAGGCGCCCAAACGCCTCCCCGCACTCGACGAGCTCTGCCGCGAACGGGCCGAACGTCAGGGCGAGCTCCAATTTCTCCTCGAACCCGACCTCAAGGAGGCCCGCGGCGGACTGCGGGACGCCACCGCCCTGCGCGCCGTCGCCGCGTCCTGGGTCGCCGACGCGCCCCGCGAAGGGCTCGCCGAAGCCCGCCGCGTCCTCCTCGACGCCCGTGACGCCCTCCACCTCACCACCGGCCGCGCCACCGACCGCCTCGCCCTCCAGGAACAGGACCAGGTCGCCGGCGAGCTCGGCCTGCTCGACGCGGACGCCCTGCTCCGCCAGGTCTACGAGGCCGCCCGCACCATCTCGTACGCCACCGACGTCACCTGGCGCGAGGTCAACCGCGTCCTGCGCGCCCGGTCCGTGCGCCCCCGGCTGCGCGCCATGCTGGGCGGCGGCAGGGCGGCCGCCCCGGAGCGCACCCCGCTCGCCGAGGGCGTCGTCGAGGCCGACGGCGAAGTCGTCCTCGCCCGCAGCGCCCGCCCCGAGCGCGACCCGGTGCTCGTGCTGCGCGCAGCCGCCGCGGCCGCCCAGTCCGAGCTCCCGCTCTCCCGCCACGTCGTACGCCGGCTCGCCACCGCCGCGCACCCGCTGCCGGTGCCCTGGCCCGCCGAGGCCCGCGAGGAACTCGTCACCCTGCTCGGCGCGGGCGAGGCCACCGTCCCGGTCTGGGAGGCGCTCGAAGCCGAAGGGCTCATCACCCGCCTGCTCCCGGACTGGGAACGAGTCCACTGCCGCCCCCAGCGCAACCCCGTCCACACCTGGACCGTCGACCGCCACCTCGTCGAGACGGCCGTCCGCGCCTCCTTCCTCACCCGCCGCGTCCACCGCCCCGACCTCCTCCTCGTCGCAGCCCTGCTGCACGACATCGGCAAGGGCTGGCCCGGCGACCACTCCGCGGCCGGTGAGGTCATCGCCCGGGACATGGCAGCCCGGATCGGCTTCGACCAGCACGACGTGGGCGTCGTCGCCACCCTCGTACGCCACCACCTGCTGCTCGTCGAGACCGCCACCCGGCGCGACCTCGACGACCCGGCGACCGTCCGCTCCGTCGCCGCCGCCGTCAGGAGCGCCACCACCCTGGAGCTCCTGCACGCGCTCACCGAGGCCGACGCCCTCGCCACCGGGCCCGCCGCCTGGTCCGCCTGGCGCGCCTCCCTCGTCGCCGACCTCGTGGGGCGCGTCGCCGCCGTGCTCGCCGGCCAGGCCCCGCAGGAGCCGGAACCTGCCGCGCCCGGTGCCGAACAGGAGCGCCTCGCCGTCGAGGCCCTGCGCACCGGCGGACCCGTTCTCGCC
The DNA here is from genome assembly GCF_045162475.1 of Streptomyces sp. NBC_00984. Taxonomy (NCBI): domain Bacteria; kingdom Bacillati; phylum Actinomycetota; class Actinomycetes; order Kitasatosporales; family Streptomycetaceae; genus Streptomyces; species Streptomyces sp. NBC_00984. The sequence goes on along the minus strand of NZ_CP108734.1, from coordinate 2,591,556 downwards.
CTGCGCGCCCAGGCCGAGGCCCCGGACGAGGACGGCGCACCCGAACCCGTCGGTGTCGAGCTCCACATCGCCCTGCCGGACCGGCCGGGCGTGCTGCCCGCCGCGGCAGGCGTCCTCGCCCTGCACCGCCTCACCGTGCGCGCCGCCGACCTGCGCGCCGTGGAACTCCCCACCGAGCTGGGCGAGCCCGCGGACCTGCTGCTGCTCAGCTGGCGGGTCGCGGCCGAGTACGGCTCGCTGCCACAGGCCACCCGGCTGCGCGCCGACCTCGTACGCGCCCTGGACGGCTCCCTGGACATCCGGGCCCGGCTCGCCGAACGCGAGGCCGCCTACCCGCGCCGCCGCGGGGTGAAGGCGCCGCCGCCGAGGGTCACCGTCGCGGCGGCCGGCTCCCGGCTGGCCACGGTGATCGAGGTGCGGGCCCAGGACGCCCCGGGACTGCTGCACCGGATCGGCCGGGCGCTGGAACAGAGCGGGGTACGGGTGCGCAGCGCGCATGTGTCGACCCTGGGGGCGAACGCGGTGGACGCCTTCTACGTCACGGACACCGACGGGAAGCCGCTGCCCGAGGAGCGGGCGCTCGCGGTGGCGAACGCGGTGGAGACCGCGCTGCGGGCGTGACGCGGAAAGCACGCGACGTGAACTGCGCCCGGGATTTCCCGGGCAGGGGTCATCGTTTCTTCCGAGCCGGATACCCTGGGGTACCGAATCCACTTTGCCCCCGACCCTGAGGACCGACGAGCGCCGTGTTCGATACTCTCTCCGACCGCCTTGCCGCGACTTTCAAGAACCTCAGGGGCAAGGGCCGCTTGTCCGAGGCGGACATCGACGCCACGGCTCGCGAGATCCGTATCGCCCTGCTCGAAGCGGATGTCGCGCTGCCCGTCGTCCGCGCCTTCATCGCCAACGTCAAGGAGCGGGCGCGCGGCGTCGAGGTCTCCCAGGCGCTGAACCCCGCCCAGCAGGTCGTCAAGATCGTCAACGAGGAGCTCGTGGGCATCCTCGGCGGCGAGACCCGGCGGCTGCGGTTCGCCAAGACCGCGCCCACCGTGATCATGCTCGCCGGTCTCCAGGGTGCCGGTAAGACGACCCTCGCCGGAAAGCTCGGCCTCTGGCTCAAGGGCCAGGGCCACTCCCCGCTGCTCGTCGCCTGTGACCTCCAGCGCCCCAACGCCGTCAACCAGCTGAGCGTCGTCGCCGACCGTGCCGGTGTCGCGGTGTACGCGCCCGAGCCGGGCAACGGGGTCGGTGACCCGGTCCAGGTCGCCAAGGATTCGATCGAGTACGCCCGCACCAAGCAGTTCGACGTCGTGATCGTCGACACCGCCGGCCGTCTCGGTATCGACCAGGAGCTGATGCAGCAGGCCGCGGACATCCGCGACGCCGTCAGCCCCGACGAGATCCTCTTCGTCGTCGACGCGATGATCGGCCAGGACGCGGTCAACACCGCCGAGGCCTTCCGCGACGGCGTCGGCTTCGACGGCGTGGTGCTCTCCAAGCTCGACGGTGACGCCCGCGGTGGTGCGGCCCTGTCGATCGCCCATGTCACGGGCAAGCAGATCATGTTCGCGTCGAACGGTGAGAAGCTCGAGGACTTCGACGCCTTCCACCCCGACCGCATGGCGTCCCGCATCCTCGACATGGGTGACCTGCTCACCCTGATCGAGCAGGCGGAGAAGACCTTCAGCCAGGAAGAGGCCGCCAAAATGGCCTCCAAGCTGGCGTCCAGCAAGGGCAAGGACTTCACGCTCGACGACTTCCTGGCCCAGATGGAGCAGGTCAGGAAGATGGGCTCCATCTCCAAGCTGCTCGGCATGCTGCCCGGCATGGGGCAGATCAAGGACCAGATCAACAACATCGACGAGCGCGACGTGGACCGCACCGCCGCGATCATCAAGTCGATGACCCCGAAGGAGCGCGCCGAGCCGACGATCATCAACGGCTCGCGCCGGGCCCGTATCGCCAAGGGTTCCGGTGTCGAGGTCAGCGCGGTGAAGAACCTGGTGGAGCGGTTCTTCGACGCCCGCAAGATGATGTCGAAGATGGCCCAGGGCGGCGGCATGCCGGGGATGCCCGGGATGCCGGGCATGGGCGGTGGTCCCGGCCGGCAGAAGAAGCAGGTCAAGCAGGCCAAGGGCAAGCGCAAGAGCGGCAACCCGATGAAGCGCAAGGCCGAGGAGCAGGCCGCGGCGGCCCGTCGCGAGCAGGCGGCACAGGGCGGCGCCTTCGGTCTGCCCGCGCAGGACGACCAGAACTTCGAGCTGCCGGACGAGTTCAAGAAGTTCATGGGCTGAACCGGCCCCGTGGTTCGACGGGCCATGGCGGCCCGGTGATGTCCCCGAGGGGGCGCCCGCTTTCCGGCGGGCGCCCCCTCCGGCGTGTACGGAGCCACTGCCACGGCTGTCGTACGCCGTCCCTCCAAGGGCCCATCGGGCAGGCCCTGGGAGGGCTTTGCCCGCATTTCTCCCTTACTGTCGCTTCAACGGCTGTCGGCAGAGGAGCGCGCGTGACCAACCCCGTACCTCCCCGCGATCGGACCGATCTGCCGTGGCGCTCCGAGGGCGCCCCGCCACCTCCGACACCGGGCCGGAAGATGCCGGGCGGCTGGGGCGGGCTGCTGCTGACCGCGCTCGCCGTCTATCTGATCGCCAATCTGGTGCTGTCCTTCTTCAACGGGGAGGCGGAGCGGACGATCGCGTACACGGAGTTCAGCAAGCAGGTCACCGCGGGCAATGTCTCCAAGATCTACTCCAAGGGCGATGCCATCGAGGGGCAGCTCAAGAAGGAGGCGAAGGTCCCGGGGACCGACGAGAAGTACACGAAGTTCGTCACCCAGCGCCCGGCCTTCGCGGACGACAACCTCTGGGCCGAACTGGTCAAGGACGACGTCACGGTCACCGCCGAACCGGTCGTCCAGCAGCGCAGCTTCCTCGCCAACCTGCTGATCTCGCTCGCGCCCATGCTGCTGCTCGTCGTGCTCTGGGTCTTCATCGCCCGGCGGATGTCCAGGGGCATGGGCGGCGGGATGGGCGGCTTCGGGCGCAAGGCCCCGCCCAAGCCCGTCGAGCTGGAGGGCGCCAAGCGCACCACCTTCAAGGACGTGGCCGGGATCGACGAGGTCGAGGGCGAACTCGACGACGTCGTGGACTTCCTGAAGAACCCGCAGGCGTACCGGAGGATGGGTGCCCGGATGCCCGGCGGGGTGCTGCTCGCGGGACCGCCCGGCACCGGCAAGACCCTGCTGGCACGGGCCGTCGCCGGTGAGGCCGGAGTGCCGTTCTTCTCGGCATCGGCCTCCGAGTTCATCGAGATGATCGTCGGCGTCGGCGCGAGCCGGGTCCGGGAACTCTTCGCGGAGGCGCGCAAGGTCGCCCCCGCCATCGTCTTCATCGACGAGATCGACACCATCGGCCGGGCCCGGGGCGGCGGCTCCGGCATGGGCGGCCACGACGAGCGCGAGCAGACGCTCAACCAGATCCTCACCGAGATGGACGGCTTCTCCGGCTCGGAGGGCGTCGTCGTGCTCGCCGCCACCAACCGCGCCGACGTGCTCGACCCCGCCCTCACCCGGCCCGGCCGCTTCGACCGGATCGTCCAGGTCAGCCCGCCGGACAGGACCGGCCGGGAGGCGATCCTGGAGATCCACACCCGGCAGATCCCGCTCGCCGACGATGTGAACCTGGCCCAGGTGGCCGGTACGACCCCCGGAATGACCGGTGCGGATCTGGCCAACCTGGCCAATGAGGCCGCGCTCCTGGCGGTCAAGCGCCAGCAGTCCGAGGTCACCCAGCCCGATTTCTCGGACGCCCTGGAGAAGGTCCAGCTGGGTGCGGAACGCTCACTGGTCATGTCCGACGAGGAACGCCGCAGGACCGCGTACCACGAGAGCGGCCACGCCCTGCTCGGCATGGTCCAGCCGGGCGCCGACCCGGTCCGCAAGGTCACCATCGTGCCGCGCGGCCGGGCCCTGGGCGTCACGCTCTCGACGCCGGACGCCGACAAGTACGCGTACACCGAGGAATATCTGCGCGGCCGCATCGTCGGGGCGCTCGGCGGCATGGCGGCCGAGCAGGTGGTCTTCGGCATGGTCACCACCGGCGCGGAGAGTGATCTGGAGCAGGTCACCAACCTGGCCCGCGGCATGGTCGGCCGCTGGGGCATGAGCCACAAGGTGGGCCGGCTGACGGCGATCCCGAGCGACGCCCAGCAGGCGTACGGCCTGTCGGCGGCCCCCGCCACGCTCGACGCGGTGGACGGCGAGATGCGGCGGATCGTCGACGAGTGCTACGAGGTGGCCTGCCGGCTCCTGCGCGAGAACCGGGACCGGCTGGACTCGCTGTCCGCCGCGCTCCTGGCGAACGAGACGCTGGACGAGGCCGAGGCCTACCGGGCGGCCGGCATCACCCGCCTGGCCAAGTAGCGGCCGCCGCGCGGGCCGCGCACGCGGGGGCGGTCGCTCAGGTGGTGCGGACGAGCTGGTCGCTCAGGTGGTGCAGACGAGATAGCGGAAGACGTTCGGCATCCAGATCGTGCCGTCCCGGCGCCGGTGCGGATGAAGGGCCTCCGCGACCTCCTTCTCCACCTGGGCCCGGTCCGTCGCCCGTACCGCTGCGTCGAAGAGCCGGGTGGAGAGCAGCCCCCGCACCGCGCTGTCCATGTCCGCGTACCCGAACGGGCAGGCCACCCGGCCCGAGCCGTCGGGATTCAGGCCGGCCCGGAACGCCAGCTCCTCCAGGTCGTCCCGGCCCGACGGCCGCCAGCCGCCGGTGCGCGGGGCCCGGTCCCGGTCGGACAGCCGCCCCGCCACCCGCAGCACGGGCGCCGTGGCACAGCGCTCCGGCGGACCCCAGCCGGTGAGCACCACGGTGCTGCCCCGGGCGGCCAGCGGCACCGCGGACCGCAGCGCGGCCACCAGCCCCTCGCCGTCGTCGGACGAGCAGCCGATCGGGGTGAACGCGGTGATCAGGTTGTACGGCGCTCCGTCGGACGGCGGGGCGGCGGACGGATCACCCTCCAGGAGCCGGGGGTGCCCGGCCACGGGCCCGGCGTCGCTTCCGGGACCGGGCAGCAGCCGGGTCCGGGCGAGCGCCAGCCGTTCGAGGTCGGTGTCCACGCCGGTGACGCCCGCCCCACGGGCGGCAGCGATCAGCAGCGCGAGACCGGAGCCGCAGCCGAGGGAGAGCAGCCGGGTACCGGATCCCACTTCGAGCCGCTCGTACACCGCTTCGTACAGCGGTGTGAGCATCCGCTCCTGGATCTCGGCCCAGTCCCGGGCACGGTTGCCGGGTTCCACCCGGGTGGACGTTTCCGCGTGGCTGTGGTGCCGGACGAGCGTTGGTGTCATGGAAAGCGCCCCAATCCGCCGAGAGTTCGGCCGTGTCCGATCGGTAGTGCCCGAGTGCATGCTCCCCCGTGTACGTGTGCGCCCGCTTCCCCCCGTATGTCAGAGAACTGCGCATCCGCGGTCGCGTCCAGGGGTCCGATGGCAATGGTTGTGTGCCGCGGTGGTGCGTCCGTGGGGAAGGCCCGCCGGACCGGGGCCCGTCGCCCCGTGCGGTGGCCGGTGTCGCCGTACGATGCGCGCCATGGCAAAGGCACCCGTTCTCACGCCCCAGGCCGAGGACTTTCCCCGCTGGTACCAGGATCTGATCAACAAGGCCGAACTCGCGGACAACGGCCCGGTGCGCGGCACCATGGTCATCCGGCCGTACGGATACAGCCTGTGGGAGCGGATGCAGCAGGAGCTGGATGCCCGGATCAAAAAGGCGGGCGCCCGGAACGCCTACTTCCCGCTCTTCATCCCCCAGTCTTACCTGACACGCGAGGCCGAGCACGTCGAGGGCTTCGCGCCGGAGCTCGCGACGGTCACCCACGGCGGCGGGAAAGAGCTCGAAGAGCCCGTGGTGGTGCGGCCGACCTCCGAAACGATCATCAACGAGTACTTCTCGAAGTGGGTGCAGAGCTACCGGGATCTGCCGCTCCTGATCAACCAGTGGGCGAACGTCGTGCGCTGGGAGATGCGCCCGCGGGTCTTTCTCCGTACGACGGAATTCCTCTGGCAGGAGGGCCACACCGCCCATGCCACCGATGAGGAGGCCCGGGACTTCGCCGCGTACATCCACCGTGACGTGTACGCCGACTTCATGGTCAATGTGCTGGGCATCGACGTGGTCCTCGGCCGCAAGACCCCGGCGGAGCGGTTCGCCGGGGCCGTCAACACGCTCACGCTCGAAGCGATGATGCGGGACGGCAAGGCCCTGCAGATGGGTACGAGCCACGAGCTCGGTACCAATTTCGCCAAGGCCTTCCACACCAGCTACCTGTCCAGGGAGGGCAGGCAGGAGCTTGTCCGGCAGACCTCGTGGGGCTCCTCGACCCGGATGGTCGGCGGTCTGATCATGGCGCACGGCGACGACCACGGGCTCCGGGTGCCGCCCCGGCTCGCGCCCGTCCAGGCGGTCGTCCTCGCGGTCAAGGAGGACGAGGCCGTGCTGGCCGCGGTCCGGTCCGTCGCGGAGCGGCTGCGCGCGGCGGGGATCAGGACCGAGGTAGATGACCGCACGGACACCCCGTTCGGCCGCCGCGCGGTCGACTGGGAGCTGAAGGGCGTGCCGGTGCGGATCGAGATCGGTCCGCGCGATCTGGCGGCCGGCACCGCGATGCTGGCCCGGCGCGTGCCCGGCGGGAAGGAACCGGTCGCCGTCGAGACCCTGCCCGCGTTGCTCCCGGCGGTCCTGGAGGAGGACCAGGCGGCGCTGCTGCGGGAGTCCCGGAGCCGGCGCGAGTCGGCCACCAGCGAGGTCGCGACCGTGGCGGAGGCCGTGGAGGCGGCCCTCGCGGGTGGCTGGGCCCGTATCGCCTGGTCGTCCCTCGGCCCGGCGGGGGAGGCCCGGCTCGCGGAGCACGGGGTGTCCGTACGGTGTCTGGTCGCCGAGGACGGGTCGGTGCCCGACGCGGACGACGCGCCCGGTAATGTCGCCCTGGTGGCACGCGCCTACTGACGCCCCACCCGCCGCCCCGGGCGCTCGGCGCCCCGGCGTACGGTGGCCGCCCACGTGTCCGGCGTACGCGTCGCTACGTACCACCTTGGTGCGAGCTGTGAGGCTTCTCCGCAGTTCTGCGCACCCGCCCTCGTCGGGACGCATCAATGGCAACTGACTGGTACGTGCAAATTATTTGGGATGGCCCGGAATCGGAACACCGGGGCACTCGTGCTCGTTGTCACGACGTGAGCACGACACCACCTGTACTTGCCGCAGAGCTGGCACAGGCGTGGGCCGACATTCAGCGGTACCACCCCGAGCTGCCCGATCTAGCCGCGCCCGAGTCCCTGATCGGAGAGTCCTCGTCCGCCTGTGGCGCCGAGCTCTCCTTCGAGCGACTGCTGCACGAGGCAGTCCACGGCATCGCCGCCGCGCGAGGCGTCCGCGACACTTCGCGCGCCGGCCGCTACCACAACCGCAGATTCCTCGCGATCGCCGAGGAGCTGGGCCTCGACCACGCCGAGGAGCCCCACCCCAGCAGCGGCTTCTCGCTGGTCACCCTCAATCCCGAGGCCAAGCGCCGGTACCGCCCGACGATCGAGCGGCTGCAGCGCGCCCTCAAGGCGCACACGGTCGCCACCGCCGCCGACACCAAGCGCTCCTTCCGCGGGCCGGCCGCCCGGCACGGCTCCTCCGGCGGAGGCGTCCGCGTCAAGGCCGTCTGCGACTGCGGCCGCAATGTGCGGGTCGTCCCGTCGGTCCTGGCGCAGGCGCCGATCGTCTGCGGAGGCTGCGGAAAGCCCTTCCGCATCCCGGAGGCCGCGGTCGCGGTGGGGTGACCCGGCACGGTGTGGCACAATGGCTAGCTGTACTCGACAGTCGCACAGGACCCCTCTCTCCTCCGGCTGACGCGTCCATCGGGCACCCGAGTACCGCAACCCCACGTGGCATCTTCGTTGTGCCCACCCACGTCATAGACCAGGAGACACCACTTCCGTGGCAGTCAAGATCAAGCTGAAGCGTCTGGGCAAGATCCGTTCGCCTCACTACCGCATCGTCGTCGCCGACTCCCGTACCCGCCGTGACGGCCGGGCCATCGAGGAGATCGGCCTGTACCACCCGGTGCAGAACCCCTCGCGCATCGAGGTCAACTCGGAGCGTGCGCAGTACTGGCTGTCCGTCGGCGCCCAGCCGACCGAGCCGGTTCTCGCGATCCTGAAGCTCACCGGTGACTGGCAGGCCCACAAGGGTCTTCCGGCCCCCGCGCCGCTGCTGCAGCCGGAGCCCAAGGCTGACAAGCGCGCCCTGTTCGAGGCCCTGGCCAAGGACGGCGGCGACGAGTCCAAGGGCGAGGCCATCACGCAGAAGGCGAAGAAGTCCGACAAGAAGGCGGACGAGGCTGCTGACGCGGCTGCGCCCGCCGAGTCGACCGAGGCCTGAGCATGCTCGAGGAGGCTCTCGAGCACCTCGTGAAGGGAATCGTCGACAACCCTGACGATGTGCAGGTCGCCTCGCGCAACCTGCGCCGTGGTCGCGTGCTGGAGGTCCGGGTCCACCCCGACGACCTCGGCAAGGTGATCGGTCGCAACGGCCGCACCGCACGCGCGCTGCGTACCGTCGTGGGCGCCATCGGCGGCCGTGGCATCCGCGTCGACCTCGTCGATGTGGATCAGGTTCGCTGACAGAGTTGAACACCGGCACGGGCCGGGGAGGGCCATGCGCCCGCCCCGGCCCGTCGTCGTCCGACAGGAGAGACACAAGGTGCAGTTGGTAGTCGCGCGGATCGGCCGCGCCCATGGCATCAAGGGCGAGGTCACCGTCGAGGTCCGTACGGACGAGCCGGAGTTGCGGCTCGGGCCCGGGGCCGTGCTCGCCACCGAACCGGCGGGCGCCGGACCGCTGACGATCGAGACCGGCCGGGTGCACAGCGGACGGCTGCTGCTGCGCTTCGAGGGCGTCCGCGACCGTACGGCCGCCGAGGCCCTGCGCAACACGCTCCTGATCGCGGAGGTCGACCCGGCGGAACTCCCGGAGGACCCCGAGGAGTTCTACGACCATCAGCTCATGGACCTCGACGTGGTTCTCGCCGACGGCACGGAGATCGGCCGGATCACCGAGATCACGCACCTGCCGTCCCAGGACCTCTTCATCGTCGAGCGGCCGGACGGCAGCGAGGTGATGATCCCGTTCGTCGAGGAGATCGTCGCCGAGATCGATCTGGCGGAGCAGCGCGCGGTGATCACCCCGCCGCCCGGCCTGATCGACACGAGCCAGGCCGTGATCGCCTCCGCGCGGGACGAAGAGGGCGACGACGAGGCTCCCGCGGCCGGGAAGGACGCCTGATGCGCCTCGATGTCGTCACGATCTTCCCGGAGTACCTGGAACCGCTGAACGTCTCCCTCGTCGGCAAGGCCCGCGCGCGCGGCCGCCTCGACGTCCATGTGCACGACCTGCGCGACTGGACGTACGACCGGCACAACACGGTCGACGACACCCCGTACGGCGGCGGCCCCGGCATGGTCATGAAGACCGAGCCGTGGGGCGAGGCCCTGGACGACGCCCTGGCGGGCGGATACGAGGCCGGGGCGCACTCCCCGGTGCTCGTGGTGCCCACGCCCAGCGGCCGCCCGTTCACCCAGGAACTCGCCGTCGAGCTCTCCGAGCGGCCGTGGCTGATCTTCACGCCGGCCCGCTACGAGGGCATCGACCGACGGGTCATGGACGAGTACGCGACCCGGATGCCGGTCGTCGAGGTGTCCATCGGGGACTATGTGCTGGCCGGCGGGGAAGCCGCGGTGCTGGTGATCACGGAGGCGGTCGCCCGGCTGCTGCCCGGGGTGCTCGGCAACGCCGAATCGCACCGGGACGACTCCTTCGCCCCGGGTGCGATGGCCAATCTGCTGGAGGGGCCCGTCTACACCAAGCCGCCCGAGTGGCGCGGCAGGGAGATCCCGGAGGTGCTGCTCAGCGGCCACCACGGGCGGATCGCCCGCTGGCGCCGGGACGAGGCGTTCCGTCGTACCGCCCTCAACCGGCCCGATCTGATCGAGCGCTGCGACGCCGCAGGGTTCGACAAGAAGGACCGCGAGATGCTGTCCATCCTCGGCTGGTCACCGGAGCCCGGCGGCCGATTTTGGCGCAGGCCCGAGGCCGTGGAACAATAGGTCGCTGCTGTACGTCCGGCGTGCGCCCCTGCCACAGGGGGAACGACGCCCGCCCGATGCGATCAGCACCCCCATTTCTCACTATCTCCCGTCGATGACCTGTGGCATCGGCGAAGAAAGCAGACAACATGGCTTCCCTGCTCGATGGCGTCAACGCCGCATCGCTGCGTACCGACGTCCCGGCGTTCCGCCCCGGTGACACCGTCAACGTCCACGTCCGAGTGATCGAGGGCAACCGCTCCCGTATCCAGCAGTTCAAGGGCGTTGTCATCCGTCGCCAGGGTGCGGGCGTCAGCGAGACCTTCACGGTCCGCAAGGTCTCCTTCAGCGTCGGCGTCGAGCGCACCTTCCCGGTGAACAGCCCGATCTTCGAGAAGATCGAGCTCGTCACCCGCGGTGACGTCCGTCGCGCCAAGCTGTACTACCTCCGTGAGCTGCGCGGCAAGGCCGCGAAGATCAAGGAGAAGCGCGACAACTGAGCTGACTCCCAGGTCCACAGGACGGCCGGATAGGCTCTGGCCCCGATGGACACGGAAGCAAAGCCCTCGGAGCGTGACCGCTCCTCCGCACCCGCAACGGTGCCGGAGGAGGGGTCGCGCTCCTCGCGTATCCCGGACCGGCCCACCGCATCGATGTCCTGGCGGCGGACCGCCGCGCTCGGGGCAGCCTGCGCGGTCTTCGTACTGCTCCTGAGCAACTACGTGGTGCAGCCTTTCCTGATCCCCAGCGGCTCGATGGAGCCCACACTGCGGGTGGGGGACCGGGTGCTGGTGAACAAACTGGCCTACCGCTCCGGCTCCGTGCCGCAGCGCGGCGACGTGGTGGTCTTCGACGGCACAGGATCGTTTGTGCAGGAGCCCCCGCGGGAGAATCCCGTCACCGGTCTGATGCACTCGGTGGCCGCGTCCCTGGGTCTGGCGGAGCCCGCCGAGACCGACTACGTGAAGCGGGTGGTGGGCGTGGGCGGTGACCGGGTGGTCTGCTGCGACAAGCGGGGCCGGATCGAGGTGAACGGCCGGCCGGTCGTCGAGGGCTATCTGTATCCGGGGGACGCGCCCTCCCGGGCCCGCTTCGACATCGTCGTCCCGGACGGCACGCTGTGGATGATGGGTGACCACCGCAGCAATTCCCGCGATTCGCGTGACCACCTGGGAGAGCCGGGCGGCGGCATGGTCCCGGTCGACAGGGTGATCGGCAGGGTGGACTGGATCGGCTGGCCGCCCAGCCGGCTGCGCTCACTGCCGGACGGCGCCGCCTTCGCCACCGTGCGGGCGCCGGGCGGGGGCCATGGGTAACCGCGGCCGCGGACGCGGCGGGTCCGAATCCGGGATACCGCCGACCGGCAGCGGACCGGCGGCCGAACGTTCGCTGCCCACCAGGGCGGAGCGGCGGAAGCTGGCCCGCAAGGTCAGGCGGCGGCGGCGCGGGTCCGCCGTACGGGAGATCCCGCTGCTCGTCCTCGTGGCACTGCTGATCGCGCTCGTGCTCAAGACGTTCCTGGTGCAGGCCTTCGTGATCCCTTCGGGATCGATGGAGCAGACCATCCGGATCGGTGACCGGGTGCTCGTGGACAAACTGACGCCCTGGTTCGGATCCAGGCCCGAGCGCGGCGATGTCGTCGTCTTCAAGGACCCGGGGCGCTGGCTGAGGCAGGAGAACGTCGGCAAGAAGGACTCGCCCGTCGTCGTCAAGCAGGCGAAGGAGGTGCTGACCTTCATCGGGCTGCTGCCCTCCGACGACGAGCAGGACCTGATCAAGCGGGTGATCGCGGTCGGCGGCGACACGGTGAAGTGCTGCGGCAAGGACGGCCGGATCACCGTCAACGGAGTGCCGCTCGACGAGCCCTATCTGTATCCCGGGAACCCCCCCTCCCTCATCAAATTCGAGGTAAAGGTTCCGCCGGGCCGGATCTTCGTGATGGGCGACCACCGGTCCGATTCCGCCGATTCCCGCTATCACCTGGACGAGCCGGAACACGGCACGGTGTCCGAGGACGAGGTCGTGGGACGTGCTGTCGTGATCGCCTGGCCCTTGGGCCATTGGCGAAGACTGGAAGAGCCGGAGACTTTCGGCTCGGTCGCTGACGCGCGCGCCGGGTCGGCTGCCGCGCCGGGCCCGTCGAATAGTGTGTCGTCCCAGGATCTCAACGGAATGATCCCTCTCCCGACCCCTGCGGAACTCCCGCTCGTTATGGGAGTGGTGGGCCTGCACCGGCTAGGGCGCAGGCGGTGGCACGGAGTAAGGAGTGGATGTGGGGGATTTGGCCGTCGGCGCACGATCCGGACACGAGGAACCCGAGGACCGGCCGGACCGTTCGGGCAATGCCGAGTCTGCCGGGACGACGGGCCACGCGGGGAGTGACGGCGACACTCCGGACGGCGGTGGCAAGGCAGCGAAGAAGCCCCGCTCCTTCTGGAAGGAGCTGCCACTGCTCATCGTCATCGCACTGGTTCTCGCGCTGCTGATCAAGACGTTTCTGGTGCAGGCGTTCTCGATCCCCTCGGATTCGATGCAGAACACGCTCCAGCGGGGCGACCGGGTGCTGGTCGACAAGCTGACACCCTGGTTCGGCGCGGAGCCCGAGCGCGGCGAGGTCGTGGTCTTCCACGACCCGGGCGGCTGGCTCGACGGCACCCCCGAGGTCCACCCGAATGTGGTCCAGAAGTTCCTCAGCTTCATCGGTCTGATGCCGTCCGCCGAGGAGAAGGACCTGATCAAGCGGGTGATCGCGGTCGGCGGCGACACGGTGGAGTGCAAGGAGAACGGCCCTGTCGTGGTCAATGGCAAGGCCTTGGACGAGAAGTCGTTCATCTTCCCGGGCAACACGCCCTGCAACGACGAGCCGTTCGGCCCGATCGAGGTCCCCAAGGGCCGGATCTGGGTGATGGGCGACCACCGCCAGGATTCCCGCGACTCCCGCTACCACCAGGAACTCCCGGGCAACGGCACGGTCTCCAACGACGAGGTCGTCGGCCGGGCCGTCGTCGTGGCGTGGCCGATCAGCCGCTGGGCGACCCTGCCGGTCCCGAAGACCTTCGACCAGCCGGGCCTGAACGCCGCGATGGCCGTGGCGCCCGGTGCTGTCGGCATCGCCGGAGCCGTGCCGATCGTGCTCTGGCGACGCAGGCGGGCCGGCCTGGAATCCGGCCGCCAGAAGTGACTGATGGTCCGTCATGATCCGTTGAATCGTGCCGATTCGGCAGGGTGCCGCGATGTCGTTGCGATCAAGGCATCGGCAAGATCGAGTAAATGCGAGGCGCTCGCCGGGCATTCTTCATAGGATCTTGACGACCGATCAGTACAGCTGCACAGGGGGAAGACATGGCACGTATTTCTCGGGTGAAGGTCATGGGCGCTCTTGCCGCGGCCGTCGTGGGCGTGGCCGTTGCGAGCACTCCGGCCACCGCCGACACGGGGCACTCCTACGGCTACGGCTCCTGCACCCACACGTCCGACGGCTGGTTCATCAGCAACGGGGACACGCTGTACCTCAAGGACACCTGCGCGGACGGCTTCTCCGCCGCTCTCAAGGTCGATGTGGCGCCCATCAAGACGGGCGAGGGCTACGACTTCATGGTGTGGAACAGCGGCGGCAACGGCACCACGAAGAAGGAAGACAGCCACAATTTCCCGGAGGGTGTGAAGATCTGCATCAAGGCGGGTCTCGGCCACCCGTCCACCGGTGAGATCGGCGGGTTCGGCTCCAGCTGGGTGTGTGCGACGACCTGAGCCCGGGGCCCCGTCTCCACCGGCCGGAGATGGACCGGCGGCCCAGGCCGTCCGGTACGCGATGAAGGATGCCGGCGCCCGTGACGCGGGCGCCGGACGGTACGGATGAACCGCCCTCCGGCGGCTCGGCGAGCACGCTGAGCCACCGGAGGGCGGTTGTCGGTGGTGGGCGGCCCGGGAATCGCCCGGCGGACGACAAGATGGTCGGGTACGCAGTGGCCCTGCGGAACTCCCGTTCGTTGTTCGGGGCAGTGGGCTTCGAACGCACGGGGCCCGGAGCAGGCGTGGGCGCAGAGTGAGGACTGGATGTGAGTGACGTGGCTGCCGGTGCACGACCTGGACATGGAGAGCCCGCGAAGGGGCCCGGCCAGCCCGCTGAGCCTGCCTCCGGCCCACCGGAGGAGACACCGGATCCGGACGCGCCCGCGGATGCGCAGGCTGCGGACGGGGACGGCAGGAATGTCAGGAAGCAGCGCCCTTTCTGGAAGGAGCTGCCGCTGCTGATCGTCGTCGCGCTGGTTCTCGCGCTGCTGATCAAGACGTTTCTGGTGCAGGCGTTCTCGATCCCCTCGGATTCGATGCAGAACACGCTCCAGCGGGGCGACCGGGTGCTGGTCGACAAGCTGACGCCCTGGTTCGGCGGGGAGCCCGAACGGGGTGAAGTGGTCGTTTTCCATGATCCGGACAACTGGCTGGCCGGGGAGCCGACTCCCGAGTCGAACGTGGTGCAGGACTTCCTGAGTTTCATCGGTCTGATGCCGTCGTCCAAGGAGAAGGACCTGATCAAGCGGACGATCGCGGTCGGCGGCGACACCGTGGAATGCACGAAGGGCGGTCCGGTCGAGGTCAATGGGAAGGCGCTCGACGAGCCGTACATCTTCCCGGGTGACTCGGCGTGCGACGACAAGCCCTTCGGGCCGTTCAAGGTGCCCGAAGGCAAGATCTGGGTGATGGGCGACCACCGGCAGAACTCCTGGGACTCGCGCTATCACACCGAGGACGCGACCAAGGGCTTCGTGCCCGTCGAGGACGTCGTCGGGCGGGCCGTGGTCGTGGCCTGGCCGATCAACCGCTGGGCGACGCTGTCGGTCCCGGACACCTTCGACCAGCCGGGGATCGGCGTGGCGGCGGGCCTGGCCCCGGGCGCGCTCGGCGTGGCGGGTGCGCTGCCCCTCGTACTGTGGCGCCGCAGGAGGCTGACCAGCGGGCGTACCGCCGGGTAGGGTGCCGACTCGGATCAGCGATTGTCGATCTCCGAGGTGGGGGGACGCTGGGATGAGCGGAAAAGGACGTACGGGTGACGGTCACGGCCGGCTCGGCAGCATGCTGTCGGGGCTGGCCGTGGCCGTCGGCTGTGTGCTCTTCCTCGGCGGGTTCGCCTGGGGGGCGGTGGTGTACAAGCCGTACACGGTGCCGACCGAGTCGATGACGCCGACGGTGCATTCGGGCGACCGGGTGCTCGCGCAGCGGATCGACGGCAGCGAGGTGCACCGCGGTGACGTGGTGGTCTTCACCGATCCGGCGTGGGGCGACATGCCGATGGTGAAGCGGGTCGTCGGGATCGGTGGTGACAAGATCGCCTGCTGCGCGAAGGGCGGCCGGCTCACGGTCAACGGCAAGCCCATTGACGAACCGTATCTGCACACGAAGGGCCTCGCCTCGGCCGAGGACTTCACGGCGGAGGTGCCCGAGGGGCAGCTCTTCCTGCTGGGCGACGAACGCACCGCCTCGCTGGACTCCCGGGTCCACCTGGACGACGTGGGGCAGGGCTCCGTCCCCCGTGACGCGGTACAGGCCCGGGTGGATGCCATCGCCTGGCCGATGAACGGCATGGTCGAGCGTCCGCGGGCCTTCGCCGCCCTCCCCGGCGGGGTGTCGTCGCCCGGACCCCTGCGGTTGCAGCTCGGGGCCGTGGTCGTGGGCGTGGTGCTCATCCTGGGCGGTGCGGCATACGGCCCGATCGCGGCCCTGTTTGCGCGATCGGCACGGAACAAGCGCGGAAGGGTTCCCGCCGGTGCGCATTGAGAAGCGGAAGGTCGCCCGCGTGGTGCTCCTCGACCCCGACGACCGGATCCTTCTGATCCACGGGTTCGAACCGGAGGATCCGGAGAGCACCTGGTGGTTCACCCCCGGCGGCGGCCTGGAGGGCGACGAGACCCGGGAGGAGGCCGCGCTGCGCGAGCTCACGGAGGAGACCGGCATCACCGATGTCGAACTCGGCCCGCTGCTCTGGCAGCGGATGTGCTCATTCCCGTTCGACGGCCGCCGCTGGGACCAGGACGAGTGGTATTTCCTGGCACGTACGACACAGACCGTCATCGACACCAGTGGGCTGACCGGGCTGGAGCAGCGCAGTGTCGCGGGCCTGAGGTGGTGGACCTCCGCCGAACTGTCGGCGGCGCGTGAGACGGTGTACCCGACCAGGCTCGCCGAGTTGCTGCGCACGCTGCTCGACGAGGGTCCCCCGCGTACTCCACTGGTTCTGGACCCCGAAATCGCCTAAGCGCCCAGGGGGCCCGGGGCCTGGCGCACAATGGGGGGACGCACGGCTGAAGGGGAACATGCCAATGAGCGCCGAGGACCTCGAAAAGTACGAGACCGAGATGGAGCTGAAGCTCTACCGGGAGTACCGAGATGTCGTCGGTCTGTTCAAATATGTGATCGAGACCGAACGGCGCTTCTACCTCACCAACGACTACGAGATGCAGGTGCACTCGGTCCAGGGCGAGGTGTTTTTCGAAGTATCGATGGCGGACGCCTGGGTCTGGGACATGTACCGGCCCGCACGGTTCGTCAAGCAGGTACGGGTGCTGACGTTCAAGGACGTCAACATCGAGGAGCTCAACAAGAGCGATCTCGAACTCCCGGGTGGCTGAGCCCACTCCAAGGGGGGATTCGATTCCCACTTCCGGGTGGCCGGGTTATCCACAATTCCGCAGTTGTCCACCAAGATCCACAAGCCGGGACCTGACGCGTCAGAGTCGGTCCCGGAGGTGGTGCCGAAATGAACGCACGGGGGGCACTCGGGCGGTACGGCGAGGATCTGGCGGCACGGCTGCTGGCCGAGTCAGGCATGTCCGTACTGGAGCGGAACTGGCGCTGTCGCGCCGGTGAGATCGACATCGTCGCGATGGACGGCGACGCACTCGTGGTCTGCGAGGTGAAGACCCGCAGGGCGGGCGCGTTCGAACATCCGATGGCGGCCGTCACGCCGGTCAAGGCGGAGCGGCTGCGGCGGCTGGCCGGTATCTGGATGGACCGGCACGGCGGCCCGCCGTCCGGCGGGGTCCGGATCGACCTGGTCGGGGTGGTGCTGCCCAGGCGCGGAGCGCCCGTCGCCGAGCATGCGCGGGGGGTGGCCTGATGGGGTTCGCGCGGGCGTGCTCGGTGGCGCTCGTCGGCGTCGAGGGTGTGGTGGTGGAGGTCCAGGCGGACCTGGAGGCGGGGGTGGCCGCGTTCACCCTGGTGGGGCTGCCGGACAAGAGCCTGGTGGAGAGCCGGGACCGGGTCAGGGCCGCAGTGGTGAACTCGGGGGCGGAGTGGCCGCAGAAGAAACTCACGGTGGGTCTGTCACCGGCCTCCGTCCCGAAGAGCGGCTCCGGGTTCGATCTCGCTGTCGCCTGCGCGGTGCTGGGGGCGGCCGAGCGGATCGATCCGGCGTCCATCGCCGATGTGGTGATGATCGGTGAGCTCGGACTCGACGGCCGGGTGCGGCCGGTGCGCGGTGTGCTGCCGGCCGCGCTCGCCGCAGCGGAGGCCGGGTACCGCCAGGTCGTCGTGCCCGAACAGACGGCGGGGGAGGCGGCACTGGTCCCCGGGGTCTCCGTCCTCGGGGTACGGAGCCTGCGGCAGTTGATCGCCGTGCTCTGCGAGGAGCCCGTGCCCGACGAGCGGGAGGCGCACGACGAGGGGCGCCCGGACACCATGCTGGCCGGGCTGATGGTGCCCGGCGCGGGCATCGGTACCGGGCTCGCCCGCGGGGCCGGTCAGGGCGAGGGAAATTCACCGGATCTGGCGGACGTGGCGGGGCAGAAGCGGCCCCGCAAGGCTCTGGAGGTCGCCGCGGCCGGTGGTCACCATCTCTTGCTCTCGGGACCGCCGGGCGCCGGCAAGACCATGCTGGCCGAGCGGTTGCCGGCGATCCTGCCGACGCTGACCAGGAAGGAATCCCTGGAGGTGACCGCGGTGCACTCGGTGGCAGGCATTCTGCCGCCGGGAGAGCCACTGGTCACCCGGCCTCCCTACTGTGCGCCCCACCACTCGGCGACGATGCAGTCGCTGGTCGGCGGGGGCAACGGGCTGCCGCGGCCCGGTGCGGTCTCGCTGGCCCACCGGGGGATTCTCTTTCTGGATAGGGCCTGTAAAACAAGTGGGCTAGGTGACCCGATAGGGCCCGTGAAGCGTCAGGGCTGCACTGTTTCGGTCCCTCAGCGGCTCTCTGACGGCCTATCGGACGGTCGGGGTCCGCAGACACACCGACGGCCCGGGTACCCCCTTGGTGGGGTGCCAGGGCCGTCGGCGTGCGCGGGAGCTACGGACGCGTTGCGGCCATCACCCGGGAGCGCAGGGGCTCAGCCGTCAGCATGTCGGCGAACTGCCACGAGTACGCGGTGACCTCTTCCTCTTGCAGCTCGACCAGGTCGGCCGTGGTGCGGAACAGGTACCGGAAGTCGAAGTGTTGGTGTGCCTCTTCGCCCTTGTCGGGATTCGCCGGAATCGGGTGGGCGTCGATGTGCAGCGGTACGCCACTGTCCGGCTCTACCTGGTCCGGGCTGATGCCGGTCTCTTCAGCCAGTTCCCGCAGGGCGGCGTCGAGCAGGGTCGTGTCGCTCTCCTCAACGTGTCCGCCGGGCAGCAGCCACTTACGGAGTGCACGGTGCTCGATGGTGAGCACGCGCCCGTCGGGGCGGAGCAGGACGGCGCCGGCCGTCACGTGTCCGCGATACTCCTTGCGCGACGCGATCGACTCGCTGGCCTCGTCGAGCACCTCGGAGAAAATGGACAAGCTGTCCTTTTCATCCGGATGGCTGGCGAGGTAGGTGTCGAGGGTGTCGCGCACATGCTGTGCCGTGATCGGCATGAGGTGCTGTCTCCTATCGGTTGTAGTAGTTGAGCCACGTAGCCGCGATGGACGCCCGGTCGTCGGCGTCCACCTCGTGCATACCGTGTCCGAGGTCGCCCCGGGTCAGCATTCGGACGCCCGCGAGTATCTCGGCCTGCACGAGGAAGATGAACGGGCCCACACTGGCGCCGTGCAGGAAGTTGACGGCGTTACCTCCGTTGAGCAAATAGAAGTAGTGGCCCGTGGTCTGGTATCGGGTGACGTGCTCGCCGTTGGGCGTCCGCTGGTAGACGTCTGGAAGGGCGGCGAGGTCGAGTTCGTCCTCGCTGCTGGTAACCGTTGCGACGTAGGCACCGTTCCGCAGAGAGGAGAAGTCCTCGCCACGGAGAGACACGGCACCCGTTGCACACAGGACCAGGCCGGCGCCGTGCAGTGCGGCGTCGCGGTCACGTGCCACCGTGAAGCCCTGCGAAAGGGCCTGTGTCCGTCGAACGGGGTCAACGTCGTGCACGGTGACCTGTACGCCCTTTGCGTGAAGCAGGCGCGCGATGCTGGATCCGAGCTTTCCGAACCCGATCACGAGGGCGGCGCGGCCGTGCAGGATGTCGCCGCGACTGCGCATGAGCGCTTCCGTGGAAAACACGACTGACTGGCCAACGAGGAAGTCCTCGGGGTCTTTGAGCGGCGAGCGAGCAACGGAGACGACGGGGCAAGGTAGCTTGTCGCGCTCGGCGTATCGCTTGTGCCCGTTCTCGGTGTCCTCGACGACGCCGAGGATTCGACCGGAAAAGTTGTCGCACAGAGCGTTGAGGATGGGCGCGAAGTACCCGCCCACGTCGCACAGCACGACGTCCTCGCCAGCGGCTCGCGATTCTACGTAGTCGACGGCTGCGGCTGCGTCCTCGAACAACTCGCGCGACAGGGTGTCGCACTGAGTCGTCTTCTCGATCTCCCGGCGCGCGGCGGGGTCGATGGACTTCGGCTTGGGTAGGACGGCGCGCAGTCTGGTCCCGGTCCCGACTGCTCGAACGAACGACGGGCGTTCCGGCAGAAGGTGCGTGATCAGGAAGCATGACGGCTTCTCGGTCGGGGCGAACGTGTCGGCGATTCGCGCGAAATAGGAGTCGAGACGTGCGCGCTCAAACTGTTCCATGGACTCACTTCCCTTGGTCTTGGGGCGGTGGTTCTGAACAGGTGGTGCGCCGCCCCCGCGCCCGGGGGGAACCGTTGTCGACGCGGGGGCGGAGTTCACAGGGTGAAGCGCCACCGACGCGGCTTGCGGTGGAGTCCCACCCCCGCCGGGGCACACTGGCGACTTCCGGCGGGAGTGGGGGACTGTAACGGCCTACTGCGGGTCGGCAGGGCGTAGGCGCGCACGGAGTATTGGGCGTCGTAGTCCGTGACATTGAGCAGATAGGTGTTACCGGAGCTGAGGACACGCAGGGCGTGCTCGTACCGCTCGTTACTGCTGGCCCATGCGAGCAGGTCAGCGTCGGGGCGCGCGCAGGCCGGGCCGGCGGCGACGAGCAGAACCGACCCCAGATATGGGGCGGTCGGCTCGGGGGCGAGCAGGCGGGCGAGCCGTTGCGCCTCGGCTCGCATCCATCGCGCGGCAAGCCTGGGCGAGGCGGCCCGGTAGAACGCGAGGACGACCTCGCGGGAGCCGCTCAGGTCGTGGGCGGTCACCTCGCAGCGAAATGCGACGGCGGCGTGCCTGAGTGGGCGCGCGGGGGGCGGCGGGCGGTGGGTCATGACGGCCGCGCTCACAGCGTGAGCCCCCGGGCCTTCTCCCGTTTCTCAATCAGCCGGTCGAGTTGCTGGTGACACAGCTCGACTTGAGCCGGGGTCAGGATGAGCAGCGACTCGGACGTGCCCCCGTCTTCGTGATGGACAGTGACCGGTAGGGCGGCCTGCTGCGCCTGGTGGTCGTAGATCACGTCCCGCTGTTGCGGGGTTACGTGGGTGATGGGCACGGCCACGGGGCGCAGGGTGGCCCCGTCGGGCTTCGCGCGCCAGTCGCTTCCGCCCCCGGGCAAGCGCAGGTGGTACGACTTTGCGGTGTCGCTCGGCAGGTCAACTACGACCCCGATCTGCCCACCCTTGGCAAGGTCGAGGGCGAGGTCGCCAAGTCGCGGATGAAACGGGGCGCCTGCGCCTAACTCGACGCTACGCACGGTGAGTTGCTTCGAGGTCTGTTCGGCCATGCACCGAAGCTAGGAGCGAGCTAGGGGCCGAATATGAACCGGAGGAATATCACCCTTATCCGTCGAGGTGAAACCGGTCTGACATGCGGCGCAGCTTCTCGCGCGTGGTCGCTCGTTCGGCGTAGACGATGCTCCGCAGGGTTGACCGGGCAATGGGATGGTTCCGGATGAGCTGCGGGGCGATGCGCTCGGCGGTCTCCAGTTCCTTCACCGCCTTGTCGCGGTTCCCGTCCCACAGCCACGCGCGGGCGAGGTCCATGTGATGGTGCCCTTGCCGGGAGTTGGGGAGTGCTGCGACCAGGTCCCGGGGCGTGCGCCTGTTTATGGCCAGTGCCTTGCGCTGCTCGCGCATCTCCAGTGCGACGCTGATTGCATGGATTTGAACGTTGCCCGGTGAGAACGTGAGCGAATGCCGGTCGTAGATCGGGGGGCCGGCGTACCCGCACAACCGATCGGCGGCGGCTTTGGCATGGCCGATGCGGTCTTCGGCTTCCGCTGTGCGTCCGCCCCGGGCGGCGGAGACAGCCGCGCGAAGTTGGAGAGATCCCCACGCGCGTACGGCGAGGGGATCGCCCTGGTCGTATCCCTGCTGGACGCTGTGAATGGCCCGGTCGGAGAGGGCGATAGCGTCCGCCCAATCCGCAGTTGCCCACATGTCCCATACGCGCATCCAGTCCGCGACGGCTGGCATGACGGAGTCGCCGGACAGGCGGGCCGACCATACGGCCCGTTCGCAGGCCATGGCGACCAACTCAGGGTGCCCGAGGGCGTGCGCGGAGGTGTGGGCGAACTTGCAGCACACGGCGTAGATGGCGAACGCTTCCTCGCGCTCGTGGCCGGTGGAAACCTCGGCGAGGGCGCGGGCCTCGCGGAACAGGTCAGGAAGTACCTGCATGATCGCTACGTTCGCCGCAGCATCGCGCAGGCGGTGCAGTCGGGTTGCCTCTTGCCAGAGTTGACCCGACGGCCGGGGCGCTCCTTCGAAAACCGGGGCGAGGTCATACCGGCGCAGCTCGCGCAGGATCGACGACGCGGCGACCTGCCATTGGTTCTCATCGGGCGAGCTGTTGTACGGGCGGCCAATGAGGTCGTTGGGGTGTACGTGCAGCTCGGCGGCAACCTGGTTGAGCAGGCCGACGCGGTCGAGTTCGATCAGGCCGCGTTCCATCTTTGATACCCACCCCTGAGACTTCCCCAGGGCGGCGGCGAGGTCTGCCTGCGGCATTCCGAGACGGAGCCGTGCGCGGCGGGCGCGGCGGCCGATCTCCTCGGCTTCCTCCAACATCAGCGCGCCCCCCTTGCGGCGAGGCGCTGGCGGCTTGCAAGCGTTCGGCGAGGCATCCGTGCTCCATCCGTCGGGCTCATACTCATGACGGTACAGAGCGTGCGCGGTGCGTGTGGAGGGCTACAGGTCAGGAAGTCCCCAGAAACGACAAAGACGCCCCCGCGCCGGCGCGAGGCCGGGGCGGGGGCGAGGTACTGCTCGTTGGTGGGTGCTACTCGTCGAGCGTGCGCCGGGTGCGCTCGTCGACGCGGTCGACGGCGTCGCGCAGGCTCCCCCCGCTGTTTGGGTGCAGTTCGTGCTCGACGGCGCCGAGCTGCTCCTCGATGGCGTCGAGTCGTTGCATGACGCCCGGGCGTCCGGCGACGCCGGGGCGGGTCGGGGTGCCCTGCCAGTCGTCGGCGAGGTCGCCGAGTCGTTCGGCGAGGCGGCGCGCGCCCCGGGTCGCTCGGTAGAGCAGGCCCAGGGCGCCGCCCACGGCGGCGATGACGGCGCACCAGACGACGGCGAGGTCGACGCCGGGGATTCCGGTACTCACGTTCTCGGGGCCTCCTCGTCGACCAGGCCCAGGCCGACGCGGTCGAGCAGGGCCTCGACGCCGGGCAGTGCCATCACTCGGGCAAGGCCACCCGCGACGGCGAGGGCGCCGGCAACCCACGGGAGGGATGCCGGAACGCCGGACGCGTCAACGATGGCGGGCAGTACGACGGCGAGTCCGACGGCGCCCTGAATGACGGTGCGGATGGTCCGCTTAGCAGCAGTAGACACGGGTGGTTCTCCTTCGGTTGGGGGGATCACTTGGCGTGCGCGGTGCGGTGCAGGTACGCCCACCCCTTCGCGCCGATGGCCGGGTCGTACGACGTGCCGGCGCTGCGGTAGGACGGGTGGGCATTGTGGAAGCGGGCGACCGCGGCCTGAGTCTGCGGGCCGTAGTTGTCGGACTCCGTGACGCTCTGCGGCATGAACCCGCAGGTCTTGAGCACGCGCTGCAACGGCTTCGCGGACGGGTTGGCCTTGTTCGGGGCGAGGCCGGCCGGGAACGCCGGCGGGGTGTACGGCTTCGGCTTGCTCGGGGTCGAGGGCTTGCTCGGCGCCTTCTGGCCGAGCAGCTCGGCGACGCGGGCCCGGATCTTCGCCATGGTGAGCGCGGGCCCGCCCTTCTTGCCGATCGGGCCGCGCGGGTCGATCTTGCCCGGCTGCCACTCGCTGTGTCCGATGACGGACGCGGCGCCCCACCCGTGCGCGCGGCAGATACCGGCGGCGGCCCGGGCGATGGCCTCGACCTGCGCCTCGGGCCACGGGTCGGCGTTGTCGCCCAAGTTGATGCACTCGAACCCGTAGAAACGTGCGTTCCCGTCGGTGTTCGCCTCGTTGTCGGCCGGCAGGGCGCGCTCGGCGATGACGGCGGCGAGCACGTCGTCGTCGCCGAGGCCGGCGTGATTCGCGCGCCCGTAACCGACCAGGTGCACGGTTCCGGCCTTGTCGATGACGCCGTGACAGAGCGGGCCAGGGAGCGAGCTGTACCCGTCGCGGCAGATGGCGACCGAGTGGTCGGTGCCCGACGTGACGGTGTGGTGAATCATGACGCCATGCATGGGGCCCCATGAGCCGTGACCGGCCCGGTTGTGGGTGCGCCACGATCCGACCTCGACGACGTCGACGGCCTCGGCGCGCAGGGCGGACAGGAACGCGGACGCGGTGAGCGGTGTTGCCATGGTGGGTGTCTCCAGACATGAAAAAACGCCCTCGGCGACTGCCGGGGCGTACGGGGGAAGCGGGAAGGGTCAGACCATGGCCAGAGCCATAACGGCCGGGTCGAGGCCGACCTCGCCCACGGCCTGATTCACGGTCGCAGGCAGTGAGGTTTGGGAGTTCAGGCACCATGCGCGCTGAAACGTCGTCCCCATGTAGAAGTTGGCGGGGGCGCTCGGCGACTCGTTCTGTACGTGCATGTAGTAGAAATCCGTGGCGGCGCCGGCGGACATGAGGAACGCGGCCCAGTAGCGGCCGGGGGCGAGCGTCGCCGTGGCGGTGAGTGCGATCGGGACGGCGCCGATGTGGTTGTTGGCGGCGCCCGGTGCGGTCCCGGTGATCTGCCCGGCTTCCGCGACGCTCGACACCAGGCCGGACGTCGCAACCCGTGAGCCAGCTTCGTTGTAGATCCCGACGTAGAACCGTGCGGCCGGGACGGCGGTGGACCCTGCCCACCCCCGGGCGAAGATCACGACCCTGTTTACCTGCGTGCTCTCCGTAATGTTGACGCCGGACATGTAGAGCCGTTGGATAACCGCGGCCTTCGGTGTCCCGGTCGGGTTGGCAACGTGCGCCGGGTCGACCGACCAGGCCGCGAATCCGAGTGACTGCGGTGTCCAGACGTTGCGCGGCGCGGTGGTCGGGAGCTGCGCGGCCGGTATACGGGTGGTCGAGTCGAGGCTAGCAACGCCGTTTGCGGCGGCCCGGGCGGTTGTGGCGAGGGCGCCCACCTGTGCGGCGGTGTGCGTGTGCGCGGCGGTCGCGGCCCCGACGTCGGCGGCGGCGAGGACAACGTCGCCCGTCTTCGTGTTGACAGACGTAACGGCGCCCCCGCCGGACGACGTCGGTAGCTGTGCGCTCGGAACCTTCCCGGACGCGTCGAGCTGCGCCACGCCCCCGGCGGTGCCGGCCGCAGTCGAGGGGATCGCCCCCACGTCGACGGCGGCGAGGACGACGACGGCCTGCGACTGCCCGTTGACGGACTGGACGACGCCCGGGGCCCCGTCCTTCCCATCCGTGCCGTTCGTGCCCGGTGTTCCGGGGTCGCCCTTGGCTCCGGTCGCTCCGGTGGCGCCTGTTGCGCCCGTGCTTCCCTTGGCTCCCGGCGTTCCTGCCGCTCCGGTGGCTCCGGTGGCGCCCGTCGCGCCGACCAGGGATACGAGCCACTCCTGCACAGTGCCGACGAACCCCTGCTCGACGGCTACCTCGAACGCGCTGTCGCCCCTGACGGCAACATAGTTGGGCTTGCCCGGGTCGCGGGGGGCGATGTCGGCGAGGTCGACGACGGGGTGCTCTGCGGGGAGCAGGATCGCGTACGAGCGGTTCGAGGGGACGCCGGCGAGCTGCTCCGTGACGACGTACGCCCACCCGTCGGGGTCCATCCCGGGGGCGTCGGTGGCGGGCACCGTTGCGGATATCGCGCCGGTCGCGTCGAGGGCGGCGACGACGGGCCCGCCGAGGATCACGTCGGAGTCGGGGAAGGTCAGGACGGCTGGGGCGCGCAGGGTGACCGATCCGGAGAGGGGCCGGCCGTCGGGGGTGAGATACCGGGCGGTGACGGTCACTGTGGGGATGTTCTCGGGCAGCACTGAGGGGCTCCTAGTTGGCCTCTGAGGGGGTGATGGTGTTGACGCCCCACACGCCGCGAACCCGCAGTGTGCAAACGCCTGTGCCGGACGTGCGGCTTGCCCACATCACGACCGAGACGTCGCTGCCGTGCGGGAAGTCGGCGGCGGGGAGCGTGACGCGCTCGTTCACGTCTTTGGTCGTGGCCGAGCTGCTGAGCGTCCATGTCGGCCCGTACTGCACGTTCCCGATTTTCATGACGACTTGGGCGGCGGTGCCGGACGGCCCGGAAATCTGGAGATTGACGCGCAGCACCTTGTGTTGCGTGAGCATCTCCCCGGAGTACAGGGCGACGTCGGTGTCGTTGCTGAACTGCATGAACGGGGCGAGAGGGACCGGCACCCATGGGCGGCCAAGGTATCCGTCGGCGTACCCGTCATCCATCACGATGACCCCACCGGAGCGGTTGAACATGCGGACCATTTGCCCGCCGGTGTTGACGTCGTCGCCGACGGTCAGGGCCGCTGTGCCGTCCTCCCGTGCCATGCCGACGGCCCAGTCGCCTTCGGCGGTTTGCCCGGTCATGAAGATGCGGTTGCCGTTGGGCGCCTGCGCGATGATGCGGCCCCCCTCGCCGATGACGATGTCACCGTGCAGGATCTTGTCGAGGGCCGGCCGCATCTGCGAGCGGCCGGTGAGTTCGCGCACCTGCCGTTCGAGAGAGCGGATCCGGTCGAGGATGTCCTGCGGGAGTGCGGCCACTTACGGGACCTCCAGGTACAGGCGGGCCGACTCGGGCCGGCCGCGCTCGGGTGGGGTGATGCCGAGACCGACGACGCGGTACCGGGCGTCGAGGGTCTCGGGGTGCCACAGGTCCCGGATCCGCAGGCGCACGGTTGCGCCGAGCAGGGCGGGGGACACGGGGGCGCGGGACATGTCGAGAGTGACCTCGGGGACGACGGTCCCGGCCCGGGCGGCGGCGAGGTCTGCGGCGGCGTGCCCGTCGAGGGTCGCCTGCTCGTTCACCGTGGTGTAGTCGCTGCTTCCGTCGA
Source organism: Streptomyces sp. NBC_00984 (assembly GCF_045162475.1). Classification (NCBI taxonomy): domain Bacteria; kingdom Bacillati; phylum Actinomycetota; class Actinomycetes; order Kitasatosporales; family Streptomycetaceae; genus Streptomyces; species Streptomyces sp. NBC_00984. Next base: position 2,564,762 of record NZ_CP108734.1, on the reverse strand, counting down.
GGCGTGGCCACCCATCGGCGACGTCCTGGTCGGCGAGCTGCAACGCGGACGTTATGGGGACGCTGTCGGCGGCCTGGTTCTCGTTGTCGGTCGCGCCCCTCGACTGCCACGCGTTCGCGCGCTTGGTGGCGTCGACGGGCCACGTGTAGGCGGTGACCGGTCCGGGGTGGTCGAGGACGATGTCGGTGGACCCGGTACGGATGGTCGGCGTACCGAGTTGCAGCCGTTTGACCCTGCGGCCGTCGGCGTCGCGGAACGATGCGATACGCCACTCGAAACCGCCCTCGACTGCGCCGAGTTGGTCGAGCAGGTCCCGGACGACGGGCAGGTCGAACCGTGAGTACGTCCGCTCGCGCAGGGTGCCCGACACGTCCGTCGGGTACTCGATCCCGATGTCGCCGCCCGGGGTGGACTGCACGTAGTCGAGCAGGCCGCGGACGATGTCGTACTGGTCGGTCGGCGCGGTCGTTTGCAGGGTGTCGTACAGCATTCGGTGCGACAGGTACGTATCCCACGTTCCGGCCTGCACCTGTACGCCGAGGAATCCGCGGCTGTCCGACTGCACGGCGGCCGTCCATAGGACTCCGCCCCACCAGATGTCGCGGCCCCTCTCCAGCCATACGGCCGTACGGCCCGGGACGATGGCGGCCCGGGCCCGCGCGGCAACCGACGCGTTCGGTATCGGCACGGTGCCGGACATGGCGCCGGACTTGCCTATGTAGTCGTCGAGGCTGAGCTGCTGCACTGGCAGGGCGTCGAGTACCTGGTCGGAACGCAGGTCACAGAGCAGCAGCCGGTACCCGGGGGAGATCACGCGACCCCCTCACAGGACGTAGCACGCACTGATACGGATGTTCCGGCCGCTCTGGATGGAGCCACCCGGGGACCACGTCCGCAGGGCGACGTTTCCGGCGGTGCTGATGCGCACGCCTCCGTCGCCGTATCCGTCGGACGCTGCGCCCTCGACGTCGTACGCGGGGCGCCACCCGGCGGGAATGACGGCGACGTTCTGGTCGGTGATGTTCCCGCCGGCCGGAACCGGGATTGCGGTACCGGTGCGGGTCACTTCGACCGTGAACGAGCAGACACCCCCGACGCGGCGGGCGTTGAACGCGGTCACGCCGTATCCGCTCGCCGCGGTGGCGCCGGTGCTGATCGTCTCGACGTCGCGCGGCGGCCGGTAGGTGGACCATGTGGAGGTTGCGGCGTTCCAGCGTTCGAGGACTCCGCCCACGTCGCGGAACTGCCCGTCATAGCTACCGACGAACGACGTTCCCCACCCGCGCGGGATGATCCCGCCGTAAGCGGCGGTGTACCGGCGGCGGTCGGCGAGGGCCGACTGCCAGTTGATCCCGCCCGTACCGGCGGACGCGCCGGCCGGAACGGTGATGGACCACAGGCGCAGGGACGACGGGGGCAGGTTTGGCTCGACGGGGGACGGCTGCGGCTCGCCGACGACCAACTCGACGGCGACGGCGGTCTGCCCGGTCGCGTCGAACAGGCCGTCGCGCACGCGGAGCACGATGGAGTCGATACGGGGGTACTGCGCGTTCCCGTCGCCCACGGTGAGCGTCTCGGGGACGGTCACGGCCACGGGGTAGGCGCCCTGCGCGGTGGTGCCCTGTACCAGGGCGCGGCCGATGCCGAGCTGCACCTGCATGGCGCCGGCGCCGCTCGCCATAAGCGGGGCGCCGCCGGCTATCACTCCGTCGCGGGTGGTCAGTTCACCCTCGGGCGCGAACGTGCCGAGGGGGGCGAGGCGGGTGTCGGTGCGGGTCTGCCCGTCCGGGGGTCCGGCGAGCAGCCACGCGGCGCGCACGGTCATTCGGGCGGCCTCCTTACCAGTGAGCCGAACGCCACCGGACGGCGACGGATGCGGCGGGGTCGGATGAGTCGGGCGCGGCCCGGAAAGCAAGATCCGCGGTACCGGGCCAGAGCGCGAACGACTGCTCGGGGACGCTTTGCGCGGTGGCTGTGTAGAGGCGGCTTGCGGTGCCGTTGAGCGTCACCGTGCCCTCGCCGGTGTCCACGACCAGGACGTCGCCGGCGGCGAGGTCGAGGTCGTATTCGAGGACGTCGCCCGTGGCGAGGTTGGTAAGGCTCGGCATGGACACGGGGCCGCGGAACTCGACGACGGGGTGCGCGGGGGCGTTCCCGTCGTTGCGGGCGGTGAGCGTGCCCGTGCTGCCCGGCGGGCCGAAGTCGTACGGGTCGAGCAGTCCCTCGGCGCCGAGTCCCGGAATGAGCAGGCGCGAGGGGCCGACGGCGACCGTGGCGGGCGAGGGGACGGCCGGCCACTGCATGACGGGGCGTACCTGTGTGGCGCCGGCCGGGGCGGTTCCGGTGACACGTCCGTACGTACCGGTCGTGCCGGCGAGGTAGGCGCCCGTGTCGTCAATCCAGTGCAGCAGCAGGACCGACCCGCGCGGGGGCGTGTCGGCGAGGAACGTCACGGCCTGCGCGGGCTCGACGGGGAAACCGTCGTACTCGCCCGGGCTTGCGGTCCATGCGAGGCCGGCCTGCGCGGCGGTGATCGTCGCGGTAAGCGCGCCCCCGCTGCTCCCCAGCGTCATCCCGGACATGGCCCAGAACGACGCCGTGGCGGACGCCCTGCCGGCGGCCTGGTCGTCGGGGAACTCCTGCTGTGAGGGGTCGGCGTTCCAGTCGAGGCCCGGCTCGTCCGCGGGCAGGCCGGCCCGGGCGGTGCGTTCGAGCAACTCGTACCGGCGCGGGTCGCTCGCGGTGAGCTGCACGGCCGCGCCGCTGATACTGCCGAGGGTGTACCCGCGCTCGACGGGAAGAACCCGGGCGGTCACCCGGACCCATGCGAGCAGGGGGCCGCGCTCGTCGAGCTGCACGACGAACGGCTGCTCGTCCTCGGTGATGGTCGTTGCGGCGCCGAGCTGCTGCACGACGGCGCCAATCTCCCCCCGGCGGGCCCTTATCTGGATCCCGTCGAGGGTGACGACGCGCGGCTGTGCGAGCAGCCGGCCGAGTATCGCGCCGTGCGCGTCGGCCCGGTTGACGCTCCCGGAGTCGAGGGCGGGAAGGTCTTCCCACCCGGGCAGGGAGCGCCACCGGTAGGGGGTGCCGCGGCCGAGCAGCAGCTCGCCGAGCTGCGCGTGCCCGGACGCGGTCACCTGGTCGCCGATAGCCACGGTTACCCCCTCGCCTTCATGCGCCACGCGAGGGCGTGCGCGTTCTCTTCGGGGGTCTGCTCGCCGCCGTGCCAGTGCTCGATGTGGACGGCCGCGCCGGCGCTCTGGCCGAACGCGTACGTACCGCCCCCCATGCCGGCGCTGGCGCCTGCGCCTGCGAGGGCGGGCACGGGCGGGGGCGTGACCAGGTTCGACATGGTGCGGTCGAGCACGCCCTGCCCGGAGCGGATACCGGCGACGACGCCGGCGGGAATCCAGCGGCCGACCCGCTTTGCCATGACGCGGGAAGGGCTATGAATTCCGAGTGCCTTTGCAATGGGCCCGGGAATCAAATCCTTTGCCCACGAAATGAGCGTCGACTTTAGCCATGAACCCATGGACTTAATGCCATTCCACAGGCCGCGTACAACGTCGGTTCCCTTGTCGTACAGCAGGCGTCCGAGACTGCCGATTCCGTCCGCTATTCGGCCCGGTAGGCCGCGCACCCAATTGACAAGTTCGGTGGCCTTGCGTACCGAACCGTCCTTGATGCTCTGCCAATGCTTGATGATCAGGCCCGGGAGGGTCCAATTCAAAAAGAAGTTGATGAGCTTCTGCGGGAGCCCCTTGACCCAATCCACAATGCCGTTCCAGACGCGCACCGTTCCGGACTTGATCGAATCCCAATGCTTGATGATGATTCCAACAAGCGTGAAATTCGTAAACAGGTCGAGCAAGAATTGACCAACGGCCTTTATCTTATTCCAGACCCATTCCCACGCCGTTTTCGTCGCGGAAACGATGGTGTCCCAGTTGGCGACGACCAGCGCGACCAGCGCGACAACGGCGGCGATGATCAGCCCGACGGGGCCCATGGCGATAAGCCACGCTGCGGCCATTCGCGCGGCCTGAATCAGGGACTGTGCACCCATCAGGATCCACGCCCCGACGACGCGCGCCGCGGCGGCAACGGCGCCCGCACCCTGCGCGATCCATCCCGCCAACATGGTTGCGTTGGCGACCAGGAACGACGCGAGGGCGCCCGCCTGCGCCGTGCCCTGCGTGATCCACCCGGTAACGACGGCGGTTGTCGTCGTCCACGCCTGCGCGGCGAGGGCAACCAGGGTGGGCAGGAAAAACACCGTGATAAGGCCGGCCGCGACCGTAAAGGCGGTCGAGTGCTGCGAGACGAAACCCGCGGCCGTGGCAAACCCCTTGCCGAACTTCACGGCGTAGTCGGCGCCCGTCATGAGCGCGGGGACTACGTACGTTCCCAGCACGTTGACGACGCCCTGCATGGCGCCGCGCTTGAACTGCTCGAACTTGGTTGCGGCGTTGTCCCGCATGGCGTTTCCGGCTTTGTCGGTGGCGCCCTTGACGTCGCCGAGTGCCTTTACCGCCGTGCTAGGGTCGAGCTTGAATAGCGCGCCCTGGAGGTCTTCCGCTTTCGTGCCGAAAAGGGCGACGGCCGTTGCGTTGCGCTTGGCCGGATCTTCAATGGCCTTGATGCGCTGTAGGACGTCGCCGAGTGCCTTACTGGCTTCCGGTCCACCCTTGGTGAACACCTTCGCCATGGTGTCGCCGTTAAGGCCAATGTCCTTGAAAGCGGCGACGCTCCCGGCGGACATGTCCTTACTGCGGATAGCGAATTCCTTCAACGCGTCCGCGACCGTATCGGCGTCGCGCGCGCCCCCCTGCAACCCCTGTTGCATGAGGCCCATTGCGGTCTTGGCGTCGAGGCCAAGGTCGCGGAATTGGGTGGGGTATTCGGTGAACGTGTCGAGGAGATCCTCGGCGGAATTGACGCCCTTTTGTGTGCCCTTTACGAGCACGTCCATAGCCTCATCGGCGGACAACGCGACGCCGGTTTTCAGCATCACACCGACGGCGCGAGAGACCTTGCCGACGTCCTCGCCCATGACGCTCGCGGTGTCCGCGACGCGCTTGGACATCTGCTGTATCTGCGAGTTCGTCGCCTCGGGCGGGAGCAGGCCATTTTGGGCAATGCCCTTGATGACCTCGGCCCCGTCCTCGACTGAGTCGACGATCGCGCCGGCGTACAGGTCGCCGGCGACACGGCCGTACTTCGCGGCCACGGGGCCGGTAGTGCCGAGCTGCGCCTGCAACTTGCCGGCGACCTTGCCCTGCTGCATGGCCTCGCCCACGCCGGCCATGAGGACGGCGCCGATACCGGCGCCCACGGCGGCCCACCCGAACGCCTTCAACGCGTCGGCGCCGCCGCTCGCGGCCTGGTTGCTCCCGTCGGCCATTCCGTCGCCGAGGGCGGCCCCGGCCTGCTGTCCGGCCCGGTCGGCGTCGGCGACCATGTTGTCGCCGGTCGCGCGCATCCCGGATTCGGCGCGGTTCATGCCGGCCCGGGCGGGGGCGTCGTCAACGGTGATGGTGGCGAGCAGCTCGCCCACGGTGAGCGCCACCGGATCACCTCCTGTTCGGGGGTCATCCGGCGCGCTCGCCGGTCGTACGGGTCAGCCGGCGGGGATGCCGGTGATTGCTGCGATTTCCGCCGGGTCCGATACGGCCCGGGGGGTGCGCGACCATGCGCGCGCGAACTTGGACTCGCCCGGCAGGCCGGTCACCAGAACCAGGAACCTGCGGGTGGACATGCGGGCGAGGTCACGCGGGCCGGTGCCGTACTCGCGGGCGAGGTCACCCTCGACGGCGGCCCAGTGGGTCAGGATCGCGCGCCAGAACGCGCCCGCTTCTTCGTCGTCTTCGTCTTCGCCCGGCGCTGCTCCCGGTTCGCCGGGACCGCGTCTTTTCCCGCGTCCTGCTCGGCGTACAGCTCGGCCGCGCGCGCCATGGTGACGCTGCCCTGCTTCCGGATGTTCGCGGCGGAGTACATGAGCACGACGCCGAGCTGCCGGTCGGTCATGCCGGCTTCGGCCCACGTGTCGAGGACGTCGCCCCCGTAGAGGGTGGCCAGCATCCGGCGGACGTCGTCGGGGTCGCTGCTGTCCTGTACGCGCTCCATCTGGAGCGTGAAGAGCAGGGGCAGGGACTCGGGGAGTGTGTAGGTGGTGCCGTAGAGGGTGAGCTGCTCGCGCGGCCGGGTGGCGGACTCCTCGGCGAAGAACGCGTCAAAGTCCGCCGGTCCGGCGCCGGCCTGGTCGAGCTGCTCGTCGTCCTGGTCGACGACGTCGAGGTCGGCGTCGGTCACGGCGTCACCTCCGACGTGGTCGCCGCGCCGCACTTCGTGACGGTGGCGCTCCAACTGGTCTTGTCGTTGGTGGCGCCGCCCTGCTCGCCCGGGGTCACGGTGGCATCCCAGACAACCCACTTGGTCTGCGTGTTGTGGCGCCACCGGACCAGGTTCCGGGAGTCGATACCGAGACGCTCGGCCCACACGGTGTCGATGTACGCCTGCCCGGGGTCCTGCGCCTTGGTGGTCTTGTCGATGCGGTACTGCCCCTCGACTTCGAGCGAGGCGCCGCGCTGCATCACGTCCTGTTCGTACTGCCCGTCGGAGTCAAACGCCGTGGTGTCGGCCGTCTCCTCGTTTTCGCCGGGATTGTGGGTAAAGGTCGTGATGCCGCTGATGGGCAGCCACGACTCGGGTTCGGCGTCGGCGTTCTGGACCTCGAATATCCAGCCTCGCGCATCAATCGGCCTACCGGCCATGGGCGTTACCTCCTGTGTCTGTGGTGGGGCCGGACACGTCAAGATCGAAATTCACGACGTGCTCGTGTCGGCCGGTGCTGTCGGTGCCCATGGGGGCGGGGGTGCCGCGTGCGGCGGCGAGGGTGAGCCACGTACCGTCGGGCAACTCGACGCCGGCGGCGCCGTGCAGGGCGCGGTACAGGGCTTCGGCGCGGGCGCGCGATACGCGGGGGTCGGCGGTGCCTCGCGTGCGTACCTGTAGGCGTCGCTGCTCGGCGTCGTCCCGGGCTTCCGGGGCGCCGGCGTCGTACAGGGCGAGGGACACGGCGAGGTCGGGCTGCGGGGGCATGGCCTCGACGAACGTGTCGCCGCTCTTGCCGGTCGGGTCGTAGGTGAGCAGGCCGGCGGCGGCGAGGTGGCGCGCGAGGCCGTCGAGCAGGTCAGCCACGGAGGGCCCGCCGTACCTGCGCGGCGATGATCGCCTCGACGGTGCCGGCCTCCTCGGTCACGGGACCTTCGAGGTACTTCGCGGTCCGGCCGGCGTCGTGCTGGTAGTCGAGTTCTTCGTGCTGTCGTACGGCGTACTTCGTGTCGTACGAAACGCCGGCGGTCAGGGCCTCCTCGTCGACCGATGCGACGCCCGACCGTTCGAGGGTTGCCTCTTCGATCGGGACGCGCCGGCGGGAGACTTCGAGGACGTGCTCGGCGGCGAGGCGCAGGCCGCGGACGGCGCTGGCCCGGGTGCCGCGCAGGGCGGCGGCGCCGTTCCAGGTGAGGCGGGCGCGGGCGGTCATTCCGTCATCACCTCCGTACAGGCCGGCACGGGCAGGCCCGGGGCGGTGTGGTCGGCGGTCGAAATGGCGGTCGTCACGCGCCCGTCGGGCAGGGTCACCCGGGATCCGGGCGGGCAGTCGAGGCCCGGGAGGGTGATCACCTGCGCCGTGCTCACGACTTCGCGGCCGTCGCTCGCGCGGCGCACCTGCTTGACGGTGTGAGCGACCAGGGCGCGCACGTCGACGACGGGCGGGTCGTAGATCGGGCCGTACGCCGAGTCGCCCCGGTACGGCTCGACCGTGACGCGGTGGCGCAGCAGGGCGGCGGGGACCTTCACCAGATCACCCCCGGGAGCAGGCCGGCGCCGCGTAGGGCGCGGTGTGCGCGGGGGGCGAGGTCGACGCCGGACGCGGCGGGCGGGCCCACGGTGCGCCCGGACAGGGACACGGGCCCGATGCTGACGCTGTCCCATACGCCGGCTGCGCCGGTGCCGTCGTCGCCGGTGGCGAGTTGCAACTCGACTTGTGCACAGACGGCCGCGGCGAGGGCGGCGACGACGGCCGGGTCGGTGGGGTCTCCGTCGTCGTCGACGGCGTAAACGGCGGTGAGCAGGGCGGCGTCGACGTCCTCGGACGCGCGGGCGAGCAGCCGCTCGACACCCTCGGGGGCGGGGGCGCCGGTGTACGTGGCGAGCTGCTCGGGGGTCGCATAGACGCGGCCCATGGCTCACCCCCCGTCGGTCTTCTTGGCCTTGCTCGGGGCAGCAGAACGCCCCGCCGGCTTGGTCGCGGGCGGGGCGTTGGTGGGCTGCTCGTCGGCGGCCTGGTCGAGCTGCTCGTCGTCGTCCGCCGGCGGGTGATAGCGGCGCAGGATCACGCGCCACCCCCGGCAGGGGCCGCGGCACCGCGGGTCTTGAGCACGACGACGCCCTCGTCGTCGAGCCTGTGGCACGCGTAGTGCACGTTCGTCGTGACGACCGTGGTGCGCGCGAGAATGTCGCGGTCCGTCTCGACGACGGGGCGCCGCTTGTAGAGCAGGCCCAGAGAACCGCGCCTGACCATGAGTGCGTTGTACGTGGTCGCGTCGCCGGTGCCGGCCGTGGTCAGCCGGTTGGAGACGTAAATGTTCACGCCCCCGGCCTGGCCGATCACTCCGCGCGGGATGACGGCATTGGCGCCGAGCTTGTCCGCGCTGATGAAGTTCGGGTCACGGAGCAGGGCGGCGCGCTGCACGGAGTGAATGACCAGGCCGGCCATGTTCTCCGGATCCCACTCGTCTCCGAACTGCTCGATGCCGGACACCATGACATCCCAGGACAGGGGCTCGGTCGAGGCGTCCACCGTGATCACGCCGGCGGCCTCGGCCGCGGCGCGCAGGTCGGTGTCGATCTTCCGGGCGATGAGTACGCCGAGCTGCCGCTGCGTCTCCGCGTACGGGTCGCCGAACGCAACAAGGCGGGCCTTGTCGGTGATCTCAACGGCCTTACCGGATTCCCTGATGGTCGCCGAGTTGCCCGGGTCGGTGCCGAGCTGCTCCGTGGTCATCGGCGTTCCCTCGGCGAGGTCTTCGGCCTCTCCCAACGCCTTCCACTTCGGGAAGTTCACCGTGTCGCCGGGCTTGCCTTCGAGGGTGTTGTCGTCGTTCGAGAGAGAGCCGAGGATCATGGCGCCCTTGAACTTCGCCTGCACCATGTCGGCCCAGACGTCGGGCACGATCATCTGTGCGGCGGTGGTCTTTCCAGCGGGCATCGCGTGCCCTCCTTACTCGGATGCGGCAGAGAGCCGCGCGTACAGGTCGGGGTCGGACTGGTGCAGTGCGACGCGGTCGCCGTAGGACATGGCGGCGAACTGCGCGGCGGTCGGGGCGGTGGTCGTGCCGGGGGTGAAGTCGGCGCCACCCGCGGGCGGGCCGGCCGGGGCGCCCGTGGCGCGCAGGTGGGGGTTTGCCTCGACCGCGGCCGTGATGACGGCGGCGAGCTTCTCGCCGAACTTGGCGTCGCCCGGGTCGAGTTCGGCGAGCTGCTTCTCGACGGTGCGGGAGTCGAGCAGGCGGGCCGGATCGGCGCCGGCGCCGTGCGCGGCCTGGTGCGCGGCAAGTTCCACGCGCAGGGTGCGGGACTCGGCGAGGGCGGCGTCGCGCTCGGTGGTCGCCTGCGCGGCGAGCTGCGCCGGGTCGGTTTCGGCGGCGGCGCCGGACGGGTCGAGGACGCGGCGCAGGCCGGCGAGCAGCTCGTCGCGCTCGGTCTTGGCCTGCTCCGCGGCCTGCTCGGCGGCGGTCGCGCGCTGCTCGACGGCCGGGTCGACGGCCGGCGCCGCGGGGGCCGCGGGAGTTGCCGGCGCGACGGGGGCCGCGGGCGAGGCGGGCGGCGCCGCGGGGGTTGCCGGCGCCGCGGGGGTGACCGGTGCGGCCGGGTCGGTGGACGGTGCGGCTGGTGCGGCGGGGGTCTGGCTTTCGGGCATGGGTAATCGGCCCTCCGTGACCGTGTGGGGACATGCGAAAGGGCCCGCCGGTCGGCGGGCCCTTCGGGGTCGTGTGGGGTGTCTGTGTGGCTTACTCGGCGGGCTCGGTGGCCTGTCCGTATCCGCGTAGCCATGCGGTCCGCAGCAGTGTGCGCGGCGGGTGGGGGCATGTGGTCATGGACTGCTCGGCGCGGGCCGCGGTACGGCCGGCGAGCAGCGCGCGAGTAAGGTCTGCGCGGCTTCCCATGACGCCCCCTCGATCATCCATCGTGCCTGTTCCGAGCATCCCACATCGCTTGTTGAGCTGCTCGAACATCGCTCATGTTCTGGCCGGTCGTCTCCGCGACGAACTGCGCTTGCGTCTTGCGCTCGATCTTCCGCCAGAACGCTTTGAGTTCGTCGGACGCGTAGGCGTAAGCGATACGGGCGGGCCCGGTGAACAGGCTTCCCGGGTCGACGCCCTGCTCGCGTCCGCGGCGGTTGAGTAGATACCCGTTCGTCTCGCCCTCGGCGGCCTCGTACTGCTGCATGGCCCACTCGAAATACATCTCTCGGGCCTCGCGCCGAGTGACCTTGTGCACGGGCTCGTCGGCCGGGTGCTCGTCGGCGAGGTGCCGGGCCGTGGCGGGCAGGGCGTCGTCGGCGACGTCCGCGTACTGCTGCCACTCGGCCGGCGGCGCCCCCGGGGCGAGGGCGTCGTCGAGGGCGGCCGACGCGGCGAGGACGTCGTCGACGTCGTCCCCCATCGGCACGGGGTACTCGGGCATGGGCCCGGGGTACCTGTGGTCGAGTTCGTCGGCGATGCGCAGCAGGTCGTCGTCGGTGGCGTGCTGCTGCGCCCATGCGAGGACTTCGTCGCCCGTGCCGGAGAGGTCGGCGAGCAGGCGCCCCTCGGGGAACACTGCGGTGCGCAGGTCGGCGGCGTCCCGGCGGTCCGCCTCGCTCTCGATGCGGGCGAGGCTTCGCTCGTCGAGGACCCCGGGCCGGATGGCGGCGCCGAGCTGCTCGTCGCTCATTTCGCGCAGGGTGGCGTCGTCGCCGGCGCGGACGCGGGCGGCCTGCATGGCGTCGTCGGCCGGCCGGGTGTAGGTGGTGGGGAGGTTCGAGGCGCCGGGCTGTTCGCGGTGGCGCAGGCGGCGCAGGTCCGGGTGTGCGGCGAGGTGTTCGCGCATGGCGCCTTGCCACTGGCGCACCTTGGCCTCGGCCGCGCGCTTGCCCTCGGGCGTGGTCGCGGCGGCGGCCCGGTTCTTGTGCTTCCGGATGTGCCGTTCTATCTCGCGTTGCCTCTGCCCTGCCTGGTATCCGGCGGGGTCCGATTCGGCGTCCTCGGTGCGCGTGATGCCAGGGGTGTAACTCGACACGCTGTGCCGGCAGTTGGGGTGTTGCAGCCCTGCGGCTCTGGCTTCGTCGAGGGATCCGGCGACGTCCACGCGGACCATGCGGCCGTCGTCGACGGCGTGCTCAACGTCGACCGTACGGGCGCCGGACGGGCCCCCGATGGACAACACCTGTCGTTCCCACGGGCGGCAGAGCGGGCACTCGCGCGGGCTGCTGCTGACGACGACCAGGTCGACGCCGGCCGCGGCAAGGGTCGTCATGTGCGCCTCGACCGCGGCGCGGCCCACGGACGTCCGTACGGCCATTTCGGCATACGACGTGAGGGCCCAGCGGCGGCCGGCGCGGTCGCGGAACGACGACACGCCCCGGTCGGCAAACCGGGTCATGGCCTGCTGTGTGGCCTGCCTGCGGGTGTCGGTGCCGAGCAGGGGCGCCGCGGTGACTTCCGCAACGACCTGCCGGTACCCGTCCTCGACGCCGCGGAGAATCCCACGGTGCGTCGCGGTGACGGTCTCGATGGTCTCGGCGGCGAGGCGGTCGACGGCCTGCGCCTGCGGGGTCCGCTCGGCCACCGTGCGGCGGTCGTCGTCCCCCAGTACGCCGAGTTCGGCGAGGGCGGAGTGCCGGCCGCTGTCGTACGCCTCCGCGACGACGTGCCGTACCTCCTCGTCGACGCCCCGGGCGAGGGTATCGAGCAGGGTGTCGGCCGCGCGGCGCAACGGGGCGACGGCGCCGAGCTTGGCGACGGCCCACCCGGGCGCCTCCTGCCCGATGGCGAGCTGTCGCGCGCAGAGTTCGAGCAGGCGCCGCTCGACGTCGGCGTACAGGTCGGCCGTCGTCGCGGCGAGGTACTCGACCTGATCGGGAGACACGGGCATCGTGCACCCCCGATCACGCGGCGAGCGGGAAGGATCCGACGGGGTCGGGCGCGGCCTGCCCGGTCTCCTCGTGGATCCGGGCGACTTCCTCGGCGACGGCTGTGTCGTCCCAATCCGGGTGCAGGGTACGCACCTTCGTGTCGGTGGAAACGGCCTGCGCCTGCGCGAGCAGGGACAGGGTTTGCGCGGTGCTGCCCGGGTCCTCCGCGACTCCGTCGCCGATGTCTACCGTGGGGCGCTCGTCGGCGTTCTGCGTGCCGAACTGCGCCCGGTCGATGGCGAGCAGTACGCGCAGAATCTCGGCAATCGCGCGTCGCCAGTACCTCGCCTTTTTGCCCCGGGTCACCATCGAACGATGATCACGGGCGGCGATTTCCGTTGCAGTGACGGCGGCCCCGTCTCCGTCGAGACCGACGGACGATGGGGAGTAACCGGCCGCGGTCGTGGCCTGTCGCACGATCGCCTCGGCGGTCGTGCGGTGCTCTTCGACGCGGATTTCGAACTGACTCAACGTGATGCCGTTGCCCTGCTCGGTGGGTGGAATGGCGAGGGCCTGCCACACTTCCCGGTCGTCGTCGAACGACGCGCCCTTGCCCGGCCCGTTGTTGCGCAGGTACCCGTCGGGAACGATCAACCTTGCCCGCGCGAGCCTGATGTCGCGTAGCCACGATGACCACGTTTCGTCGAGGGCGTCGAGCAGGTCGTGCACACCCTGCAAGTCACTGCGGCCCCACGGGGCGCCGCGGTGCTTCCGGTTGGGCCCGATGTTCGGCACGTATACGGCCGTGAGCATCGGCACGCCGGTCTCGATGGCGTCGCCCTCGGTGCCGAGGGATCCGGCGAGGCCGGCCGTTTCGGCGTGCTCGCTGAGCGGGACGCGCCGGCCGAGCTGGTCGTCGGTCCCCTCGTACAAGCCGTGCAGGATGCGGCCCCGCTCGTGCCGTTCGAGGTGGCGCCATACGGCCGACCCCGTACCGGGCAGGGCCCGCCAGAACGTGACTGCCGTCATGATGCCGAACGTCCACTCGGGTACGGCCTGGTCGGGGTGAACGACGGTGAGCAGGGGCCGGTCGGGGGCGGCGGCGCGGTCCCACGTCACGCGCAGGAACACGCCGGACAGGGCCGCGGCCGTCTCCGCTGCGGTCAGCAGCAGCTCGGGCACGCCCCCGACGTCGAGCAGCTCGTCGAGGCGGTCCTGCGTCGAGGTGTCCGCCACGGTGACGACGGGGGTGTCGGCGAAAAGCAGGTCGGCGGACGTCTGCGCGATTTCGCCGGCGAGGGGTACGTGCAGCCGTTCCTCGCGCTTGCCCGGCTGACGGTGGCGCCCCCACAAGCGACGCCGGCCGTCCTTCCGCTGCTGCGGTGCGTACCGGTAGACCTTGGCGAGGCGGTCGGCGTCGCCGGAGTACCACGCGTCGTCGACCTTGATGTCGTCGTACAGGGGCGCGATGCTGCGCGGCGGCCACATGGTGCCGTTGTCGGGCAGGCTCACGTCGGTGCCCCCTCTCCGTCGACCTGGTCGAGGTGGTCCGCGGCGGTGCGCAGCAGCTCGGCGACGGCGGCGGGGATGCCGGCCGGGGCGTCCACGGTGACGGTGCCGATTTCGGCGGCGGTGCTCCCGACGCGCAGGTGCACGGGCAGGGTGATCATTCGGCGGCCTCCCTCGGCGCGGTGACCAGGTGGCGCCACTCGTGCGCGGTGCTGTGCAGCACGTAGCGCAGGGCGTCGACGCTGTGGTCGGCGGTCTTGATGGGCTTGTCTTCGCCCTTCGCGGACGCGGCCGGATCCCATGAGTAACCGGGGATCTCGTCGAGCAGGCCGGTACAGGACTCGTGCACGCGGAGCAGGCCGGCGGCGAGGGCCGACGACACAGACCGGATACCGGCCTTCACCTCGTTGTCGGCCCGGGTGACGCCGGGGTGTCCGTCGGCCCATAGCTGCGTCTGGAACGACGCGGCGCTCGGGTCAATGAACGTCCACTCGGGTTCGACGCTCTGCCGGTCGAGCCATGCCCGGACGGCCTCGCTGTATTGCGCGTCGGTCATCTGTCGGTGTGCGGTCTTGCTGTCGTGGCGCCACTCGCTCACGACGTACAGCCGGTCGTCGGCGCCGAGTCCCAACACCAGGGCGGCGAACGGGTTGGTGGTCCCGTAGTCCGCGGCGGCCCAGTACCGGAGCATCGGCGGCAGGGTGTCGACGACGTGCTGCTGCTCGTCCCACATATCGAATACGGCGCCCTCGGCAACGACCCATGCCCCGTCGATCATGCGGCGGCGCCACAGACCGACGTATTCGGCGGTGAGGTCTCCGACGTACTGCCGCGTAAGACTCGGGTTGTCGGCGAGCTTGAAGTGCCAGTGACGCAGGTTGAGTTCGTGGGCCCGGTCGAGGTATCCGACCTTCAACCAGTGGCGGGGAGAGTCGGGGTTCGTGGTGGCGAGCAGGCGCGCGCCGGGGGTGCTCAATCGGGCGAGTAGCTGCGTCCAGAACGATTCGGGAACGAGCGTTGCCTCGTCGACGTAGGCGAGTTGGGCCGTGAGTCCTCGCAGGCGGCCCTCGGCGCGGACGTCGGATGCGCCGATAAGGTGCACGGTCCTGCCGAGGATGACGGCCGTTGTGGCGCCGCGGGTGTGGTGGACGTGGCGGGCGAGGGGGCCGAACAGGGCCGGATCGGTGAGCGGCTCGAACACGTTTCGTTCGATGGTCTGTAGCGACCTGCCGCATATCAGGATGAGTCCCGACGGGCCGGCCGCGGCGACGGCGATTACGAAAGCGAGCAGGCTTGCAACGGTCTTGCCTGACCTGACGCTGCCGTGCCACAGGTTGATACGGGCCCGGGCGCGGCCGATCGAACGGAGCTGCTTACGCGACAAGGGCAGGTCGACGCCGGCGGGCAGGCGCACGGCTCACCCCCCGTCGTCGGCCCCCTCGTCGTCGGCGAACGCATCGGCGAGGACTTCGCCGAGGGTGCCCAGCATCGAACGGACGTCCTCGGCTCCCTGGCCTCCCTCGGCGGGGGCGAGCTTCAAGGACTTGTCGACGGCGATGGACACGCCGGCGAGGATCTGCCGCTGATCGGAGAACGGCGGCCGGTCGAGGTCGACCTGCGACCACTCGTTTTCCTTTCCACCGAACGCGCCGATGGTGCACGGCGCGAATAGCTGCGCGTGCAGCTTCTCGGCGGACTCGTGCAGGGACTCGGCGAACTGCGCGCGGCGGGCGGCGAGGTCGACACGGCGGGCGTCGGTCGCGGCGACCACTTCGGGGCCGCGCGCGAAACTCAGTGGAGGCTCGAACGCGCCGGCGATCTTGGACACGGTAGAGCCGCTGCGCCCGATCGTGCGGGCAATCTCGTTGCGGCTACGGCCCTCGGCGTGCAGCCGGCGGACCTGGTCGCGATCGGCGTCGGTGATCCGCTCTCGCACGGCTGGTCACCTCCCGGCGGGCATGACGACGCCCCACTGCCGGGGGGATGGCCGTGGGGCGTCGAGTGGGGAGGGTCTGTTTCCGGGCACGCCGGGGACGCCCCGATTAGATCACAGGTTGATAACGGCGTGCAACGCTGATCAGCTCGCCGGGCATAGCGTCCCGCGTAGGGCTGCATTCAGCGTCTTGCCCTGCTTGTCCGTGAGCGGGTGCGTGTCGTTCCCGAACCGCTCGGCGGCCGTGTGGTCGGGGTCCTTCCCTCCACCGTTGAGCGATGAGCACTGATTGCGGCCGGCGTCTATCGCCTTGTCCTCGTCTGTGGTGAGTGTGGGGTCAACGGCCCTGATCGCCCGGAGGTATGCCTCGCGCTTCGCCCCGGTCGGCTTGGCCGGGATGCCGCTGTCTGCCTGCTGTGCCGGTGCGCTGCTCGGTGCTGCTGTGGGCTCGGTGGACGGCTTGTCCTCGGCCGAACATGCGGAGAGCGCGACGACGGCGACGGCGGCAGTGGCGAGGGCGGCGAATCTCTTCAAGGGTGGCACTCCATGTGTGATGAACATGTGTCCCCTGTGTGACTCTCCGGTGTGTAGCAAGGTTGTAGCTGTGTCCGACGCAATCACGTGCGGCGCCGGGCCCCGTTGACCCAATGTTGTCGGCCATGGCGTCGGACAGGCGTGATTCCCCGGGCCCTCGTCGTCGGACTCCGGGGAATCACGAATGGTCGGCCCCTACGCGGACAGATGGCGGCCGGTGGGAGGGTGCGGCAGGCGGGGCGACACCGTGCGCGGACTCGTGCGCCTGTCGGACACGGGTGCTCGTCCGCTGATCAGGGCCGGTGTCACTGTCGGACACTGCTGCAACTGGTAGGCGAGCAGGCGCGGAGCGGTGCCCGGCGCGCAGACGCCATGGGCCCACCCGGTCCGGTACATGTCCGCCAGCATGGCGACGGCCGCACGGATGGCGTCCGACGCGGTACCGCCGGCGGACATGATCACTGCGAAGTCGTCGCAGACTGCGGCGTCGGCGCGCACCGACGGCCGGGTGCCCGGCTTCGGGGGCTTGTGGCTCTTGGTGGTCTTCGGCTCGGTAGGGTTCGGCGTAGCCATGGCGGGGTTAGCTCCCGTGGTGGTTGGGGCCCGGTCGGTGATGTGCAGTCACCGGTCGGGCCTGCGGTGTTTGCGCTACTCGGCGCGGTGTTCGCGCAACTTGCGATAGACGTACGTCGGCGTCACGCCGAACGCGTCTGCGATCAGATCGGCCGTCCACCCGGCTTCGTTGGCTTCGCTCATCAGGTCCGGCAACGTGGGTTCTACTGCCTTCCAAATCAAGCGGGCCGACGCGGCACGCAGCAGCCGGTGTTCGAGCGACTCGGCGACGGCCTGCTCGGCGGCCTTGCGGGTGTCGTACTCGTGCAGCGCGTTGCGCATCTGCTCGGCGAGACGCTGCTCGGCGGTGGATGGCTGCTCGCTGCTCATGTCTTGCGCTCCTTCGAGGACGGGCCCGCCCCGCAGGCTGCGGGGCGGGCGAAACGGTACCGGCCGTTAGGCGAACAACGCGCCCTGTTCGACGTCGGCGGGCAGGTCGAGCAGCTCGGCGTCGGCCGGCGCGGCGGCGATCCACTCGCCCCGCCACGTTCCGTCGACGCGTTCGGCCTGCTCGATCATGGCGAGGACGTCGTCGAGTTCGGTGATGCGCGCGGCGGCCTTGGCCTTGGCCTGCCGCTTGGCCTCGCGCGCGGCCTCGACCTGCTCGGCGGTCGGCTCGAACTGGTGCCGGCGCTTCGGGGCGTCGTCGCACGCGGCGCCGTGCGTGATGCATCGGGGCCGCTCCTCGACGGCGGGCTGCCCGACCGTGTCGACGGCGGCCTGCTCGGTGGCCTCCTCGGCGTTGCACTGCTCGCACTCGTCGACCTGCTGTTCGCGGTGGTCGGCGCAAAGCAGGTCCCATGTGTACGTCGGGTCGCCGGCCGGTGCCTCCTCCTCGACGTTCCACTCGGCGGCGCGGTTCGCGGCCTGCACGGCGCAGTCGTACGCCTCGATGCAACCCTCGTCGTTGAATACGCCGGCTTCCTGGTTGGGCTGCTTCCGGTCGCACGCCTTGATGGGGTCGCCGGACACGTCCGCGCGAACGGCGATGTGGTGCAGGCACTCGGGCGCGGCCGGTCCCTCGACCGCGGCCGGCGCGGTGGTCTCGGTGGGGACGTGAGCGAACACGCACTGCGAGGACGGGCGCAGCTTCTCGACGGCCCACCCTGCGCGGCCCATGGTCCATGCCATGCAGTCGAGGCTCGGCCCGTGCCACCCCTCACGGCGGACGACGCGGCCCCCTTCGAGCCAGTACAGGGCGACGCGGCCCTGCCCGCGGGGCTCCACCAGGTACCCGCGCACGCTGCGCTCGTCTTCGGTCGGGTCGCTCACGTCGTGGTGATCGGTCATGGGCGCGGCCTTCATCGAGCCGAGGGCGGTCCGGGCGGCGGCGACGTCGGGGTGCGAGGCGTTGCTCGGGGTGCTGCCCTCGGCGGTGCCGGCGTGCTTGACGACGACGCCCTCGACCGCGGCCGGCTTGACGACGGCCGGGGCCGCGGGGTGGCTCTCGCGCACGACGCGGTTAACGGTCGTGGCGGCCTGCCCGGGGCGGTACGTCACGGTCTTCTCGACCATCTCGGTACGGGCGAGGCCAAGCTCGACGGCAAGGTCGACCATCCCGTCGCAGTATTCGCGCGACTGCGGGCCCCACGGTGTCCCTGCGGTGCGCAGGAAGTAGTACGTCTCTACGGTCGCCGGCTGCTCCTCGACGGCCGGCTCGACGGTGGCGCGGTCGGTGAAGAGTGCGCCCTGCTCGGTGTCGCGCTCGACGGGGAACAGGGTCTCGTCGTCGTCCTGCGCGCCGATCCACTCGCCGCGCCACGTGCCCTCGGTGGCCTCGGCTTCGGTGACCAGGGCGGCGGCGTACAGGGCCTCGGCGTCCGCGACAGTCTCGACGCCGGCCTCGACCTGCTCGGCGTGCTCGACCGCGTCGACGGCGCGCGTGACGCTGTCGAACTGGGCGACGGCACGCTCGGCGTCGGTCTGCTCGATGGCGTCGACCAGGTCGACGGCGGCGGCGGCGAGGGGGGAGGCGTCGGCGAGGCGGCGGGCCTCGGCGCGCTTCTCGGCGGCTCGGTGGCAGGGCGCGCACAGCTCGTATCCCTTGTCGAACAGGGCGACGGCTTCCTCGACGTCGAGGTACCGCGTGATGGCGCGACCACACAGGCCGTCGTCGTTGCGCGGCGAGTAGTGGACGCGCTTGCCCTTGCCGATTGCGGCGTACGTGACGCCGGCCTGCTCGGTGAACGTCTGCTGCTCCATGGGGTTAGCTCCCGTGGTTGTGGTGGGTGCCGGTGTGCAGCCGGCGGGGTGAACAAGCACAACTGTACTAGGTTCTGAACTAGGTTCACAAGCGGTGCGAGCAAAGGGCCCGGGGTCAATTCCGGGCCCTGCTCCGCGTGTTGGGGTGTGGGGTCATGCGGCCCGGGGGGTACTGGCGTCCGGGGCCCCGGGGGTGAGCAGCAGGGGCAGGCAGGCCGGCCACTCCCACACGCGCCGGCCGCGGGCGTCCCGTCCGGTGTCCGCCCCGCACGCCTCCCCTGTCCGGCAGGTGACGGTCGGGGGGTCGGCCGGCGCCGCGCGCACGACCAGGGCGCCCCCGCACGCCGGGCACGGGGTCGGCAGGGTGCGGCTCCCGGTGATCGCGTCCGCGGCGACGATGCGGGCGACGCGCTGCTCGCAGGCCCGGGCCACCCGCGCGGCTTCGTGCAGTGCCCACTCGGGGAGCGGGGCGAACGGGGCGGCGACCATGGTGTCGCCGAGCAGCTCGGGCTCGGTGTCCTCGTCGAGCACGCGGCCCTCGACGTACACAGCAGCCCAGTGCAGACCATGCGCACGGGATCCCGTGGCGGTGCGCGCGTCCGGTGCGCCCGGGTCGGGGAACGTCCAGCGGCGGACGTCGTCGACGCCGGCGTGCTGCACGGCCGCGGCGAGGGTGTCGGCGAGGTCGAACACCTGCTGCTCGACGAACAGAGCGACGTCGAGGGCGTCGAGGTTCGCCGGCGCCGGGTGCTGCCGCAAGGCGAGCGGCGCCCGGTCCTCGACCAGTAGGGCCCCCTCGTCGACGGCCCCCGCGTTCAGGAATGCGCGGGTCTCGGCCGGCGGCCATGTGGTCGAGGCGGGCGGGGTCTCGACGGCGGCGAGCAGGGCGCCCCACTGCTCCCGGATGGTGCGCAGGCGCTCGGCGGTACGGATGGCGACGGGGTGCTGCACGGTTGGTGTCTCCTCGGTGGTGCGGCGGGGCGCGGCCTACTCGGTGCGCCCCGCGGGGCTCATTCGGCGGCGGGCGTCTGCTGGTGGATGCGGTGCGAGGCGACCAGGGAGCAGCGCCGGCAACGACGGTGACGGCGGGGTGTCCATGACGGGACGACGTCGACGGGCTCGGCCTGGTGGGGCTGCTCCTGCTCGGCGTCGCATCCGGGACATGAGTCCTGCATGAGCACGTACTCATGTGTGCACAGCACGCGCGGGCGGGCGGTCACTGCTGCCGCTCGGCGAGGGCGGCCTCGGCGACGGCCGCGCGCTCCTCGGCCTCGACGATGGCCTGTTCGGCGGCGGCGAGGCGCTGCTGCTCCCGGCGTACCGCGGCCTGTTGCCCGCCGGACTCCCGGCGGTACCGGTCGCCCTCGGATATCTCGGCGCCGACCAGGGCGCGCAGCAGCTCGGCCTCGGCCGGCGCAGTACGGGCGTACCGGGCGAGCAGGTTGTCGACCTGCGCGCGGCGGTCGAGGCGGGCCTGCTCCCGTACGGCGCGGGTGGTGCGGCTCATCGTGCGGCCTTCCTGGTGGCAGGGGCGGTACAGGTGGGGCAGGTGGGCGAGCAGGCGCCGCGCGTGTCCGCAGCGTGGCGCCTGCTCCGTCGAGGTGGCCGGAAGTTGGCGGGGCGGACAACGCCGAGCAGCCAGTCGAGGGCCCTCACGGCGTGGTGTCCCGGGCGGTCGAGCAGGCCGTGCAGTCGGGCGGGCACGCGCGGGAGTGGGCGAGCAGGGCGCGCAGTTCGCGGTCGAGGTGGTCGGGCCGGCGGCACGCTCGGGCGCAGGTCTGCACGATGCCCGGGGAGAACACGACGACCAGGGCGGCCAGGGCGACGCCGGCCGGGCTCATCGGTTGACCACTGCCGCGCGCGGCACGTCGTAGAACGCGAGCAGCTCCCCCTCGACGACGCGCAGCTCGGCGTCAACGACGGGGCGGTCGGCCCGGGTGAGTTCGGCGCGCACGGTGTCGAGCAGCTCGGCGACGTCGAGCAGGGACGCGGGAAGCGGCAGGGCGTGCTCGGTACGGGTCAGGTGAACGGTGCGGCGGGTTGGGCTTGGCATGGGGCGGGTCTCTCTGGTCGTGGTTCTTCGTCCGCAAGACGACGTATGTCGAGTACGCGGGTGGTTTCCTGCGCACGGGGGCGGCATCGACCGGTCGCGGGCGCGACTCAGTACGGGGGCTCGTCTCCGTATCCGTTGTTCGGGTACGACTGCTGCGCGTACTGCTGCTGGGGCTGCTGGGGCCTCTGTGCGGGGCGCTGCTGCTGCCCGGTGTTCCACTGGTCGGCCGCGGGCTGCTGGGGCTGCTGCTGGCCGGTGGCGCCGTTGTTGCCGGTGGTCTTGGTGACGGCGGCGGTGGCGCGCAGCAGGGACGGGCCGACTTCCTCGACGTCAAGCTCGACGACCGTGCGCTTTACGCCCTCGCGGTCTTCGTAGCTGCGCTGCTTGAGTCGGCCCTGCACGATGACGCGGGATCCGCGGGCGAGGGACGCGGCGACGTTCTCGCCGAGGGTGCGCCACGCGGAGCAGGTCAGAAAGAGGCTGTCCCCGTCTTTCCACTCGTTCGCGGTCTTGTCGAACACGCGGGGGGTGGATGCGACGCGGAACGCTGCGACGGCCGCGCCGCTGGGCGTGTACCGCAGCTCGGGGTCGTCGACCAGGTTTCCAACAACGGTGATGACGGTTTCGCCGGACAACGGGCACTCCTATTTCGAGTCCTATTTCGAGTGTGAAACGAAAAGCGGGAAAACGAATCGTACGTGAAATCTACCGGGCATGGGTCGGCGTTGTCGTCCCGGTTCGGGGAGGGGGGTCTACGTGATCCCGCGGCGGTTGACGATGTGCCGGCAGGTACGACGGCCGCGGCTGTCCCGGCTGGTCGGGGCCTGCCTCATGAGCCGCTCGTACAGGTCGAGGTCGTCGTCGAGGCGGTCCTCGACGGGCGCAGGCGGGGCGACGGGCGCCGGCTTGGGCTCAACCTTCGGGGCCGGCATGGGCGGCCGGTACGTACGGACGTGGCGCCACTGCCAACTACCGACGTCCTGCTCGACGGTGGCCGTGGCGCCGGCCTTCGCCCACTTGCGAGCGAGGGCAACGACGCGGGCCCGGTCGGTCTTCTCGTACCGGCTCTCGGGCGCGGGGGCCGGCCATACGGCGATCACCCGGAACGTGCGCGGACGGCTCATGCGGCGGACTCCTGACGGTGCAGTGCGGCGGCGGCGAGGTCGAGGCGGGAGGGATGCGGCTTGGCGCGGCGGGCGTTACCCCGGGCGCGCCCGTCGAGACCCATACGACGGTTACGGCACGGCTCGCCGGCCGGGGCGTGGCACCACTCGCAACGGACGGTCAACGGGTCGGGGCGCCCCTCGACGGCCGCGGCCTCGCGCGCGGCACGGGTGGGCCGGAAGAGCGAAAGCTCGGCGCGCACGGCCGGCGGGATCACGGAACCGATGGCGCGCAGGCGGGCCTCGACCGCGGGGTCGATGGTGGTACCGCTGGTGATGGCGGCCTGCTCGTTCGGGGGCCGCTGTCCGGCGAGGACGGCGTGACGGGTGCCGAGCAGCTCGGCCCGCCATGACTCGACGTCGTCCGGGTCGGCGGCCGGCACGGGGTCGGTGTGACGGGCGAGGCGGTCGCCGCTGTGCTTGCTCCACTGGCGGGCGACGTCCACGGGCAGGACGGGGTACGGCGAGCTGACGACGTGCGCCCGTACAGCGGTGCGGGCGTCCCACCCGTAGTCGGTGGCGAGGGGGACGTCGCCGAGCAGCTCCTGCCACTGGTCGACCTGGTCGCGCAGCTCGCCCGGGTCGGTGCGCATCGTGCGGGGGTCGAGGCGGCCCATGTAGGCGAGCAGGCCGGCTATTTCGCGTCGGTCCATGGGGTGTTACTCCGTTCCGGTCGGGGCGTCGTCGAGCAGGGCGAGCAGGGCGGCGGTGTGCGCGTCGGCGCGGGTCATGCCGGCCGCGGGCGCGGGGGCGGCGGGGGATCCGCCGGGCAGGGCGTAGAGGTTCGGGCGGCCCGGGGCGGGGGTGCGTTCCCGGGTGACCCATGAACGCCAGTCCGCGGCCCATCCGGCGGCGGCACGGGGAGCAGCAGCAGCTCGGTACGCGCGCCATTTCTCGTCGGCAGCGCGCAGGCCGGCCTCGCCGAGTCGGTCGAGGTGGCCCTGCTCGTCGGCCCATGCGAGGGCGTCGTCGTCGACCTGCCACTCGGCGGCGGGGGAGAGAGCAGCAGCTCTCTTACCGTTCACCTTCGGTTCTCTTCTGTTCTGGGGGTCGGAATCCGGTCCCCCTCCGGGTCGGAATCCGGTCCCCCCGGGGGTCGGAATCTGGTCCCCCGGGTCGGAATCCGGTCCCCCCTCGGACGGGTCGGCAGGGTCGGAATCCGGTCCCCCGGGGGCCGTATTCCGACCCCCCTCGGCGGGCTGCTCGGCGAGGAATCGAGCGGCGGCCGGCAGGTGGTAATACGTTTCTCCGCGCGGTCCCTTGCGGCCGGGGAGCAGCAGCAGCTCGTCGCCGGCGAGCAGCTTGTCGAGGGCGTCGCGCACGGCCGTACGGGACGCGTTCGCGCGCTTCATGAGGGCGGGGACGGACGCGTACGCCATGCAACGCCGGTCGACGCACCGGTCGGCGATAAGCGCGAGGACCATACGGGCGGTGCCCTTGCTGCTGCTGTGGTCCCACACCCATTCGCGGGCGTCGTAACTCATCGGGCTAGTTCTCCTACAGGTCAAAGTCGAGGGCGAGCTGCTCGACGCGGGGGCGGCAGTCGTACGGGGGGAGCAGGCCGGGGCGGTGCGGGTGGTGTCCGCGGGGCGGCCGGCGGTCGAGGGCGCACTCGACGACTTCGCGCGGCGTCATCCGTCGGCCGTTCGGCCGGGTGATGGCGAGGGGGTGCGGGGTCGGGTCGAGCAGGTCGCCCCCCGGCGTGCGGATCACGGGGAGTCCGCACGCCGGGCAGGGGATCGTCGGGGGTATCAGGGCGGGCCGTCTTCGACGGCCTGCTGCTCGACGACGGGAGCGGCCGGGGGCGTTCCGGGCTCCGGCTTTCCGGCGAGGGCCGACGGGGTGTGGAGCGGGCACCGGTAGCCCTGGACGTACCGACGGGCGCCGGGGATTTGGCAGTACCGGCGGCGGGCGCCGATCCAGTGCGTGCACTTCACGCGGCGGCCCCCTCGACCAGGGCGAGGGCGTCGACCTGCCCGGGGCCGACCGCGGCCTGCTCGCTCGCCTTCCGCCGGCGACGCTTCCGCGGCACGGCCGGCACAGTCTCGGGGTACGGCCGGTCGTCGCCCCCGATACCGAGCTGCACGGCCGGCGGCGGGAGCAGCAGGGGCCACTCGACACGGGCGAGGGCCTGCCGGTTCTTCGCCGGCACGGGGGCGAGGGGCTCGTCGAGCCAGTCGTGACCCATGGCGAGCAGCGCGTACGCGTCGGCCTGGTTGTCGTCGCGCAGGGCGACCCCGTACCGCGGGCCGACGGCCTCGACGACGGCCTGCTTTCCGGCGCGGCCGTCACCGGTCGCGTACTTCGCCCGGGCGGTCGGGGTGACGACGGCGACGGGGACGTCGCGGGCGGCGAGGCGGTCGACGACCAGCCACCACAAACCCGCGCGGTCCCACGTTCCGGCGCCGCGCGACCCGTAGCTCGGGCCCTCGACGACGGCAAGGTCGCACGCCCCGACGGTGTCGAGGATCCGGCCGGCGAGGCGGTCGAGCCGTGCGCGACGCATGGCGTAGGTGTCGCTCCGCTTGCCCTTGCTGCCGAGGGTCTGCGCCCAACCGGCGCCGGCGACGCCGGAACCCGTCAGGGACAGGTCGAGGCCGCGCACAATGCGGCTCATGCGGCGGCCTCGCTCTCGTCGTCCGGGGCCGCGGCGGGGGTCGCGGCCGGCGGCGGGGCGAGGGCAGGCAGAACGATCGGGGCGAGGGTGCCGGCCCGCCACGCGTCGGCGACCAGGTCGCGGCCGGCGCGCTTCACCTTGCTTGCGCGGGTGAAGTTCACGGAGTGCGTACGCGCGCGGCTGGGCTTGATGTCGACGCCGGGCACGTCGAGGATTTCGCCGGTCTCCTCGTTGTGCACCTGCGCGACGCCGGCGGCCGTCATCTGTTCGAGCAGCAGCGTTACGAACCGCGGCTGCACGGCCTTGACCAGCCGTGCCGGCACGGGCCGGACCAACTTGGTTACGGCCTCGCTCGGGAACGTCTTGTGTGCCCACTCGACGAACACCTGCTCGTCGGTGATCTTCGCCGCAGCTTCGCCCCCACTGAGGCGGACGTCGCCCACCTTGGTCCCATCCGGCAGGGACGCGTCGAACTTCGTTCCGCCGGTGGTCTTCTGCTGCTCGTCGAGCATGGCCTGCACGTCCGTACGGGCGACCTTGTACGCCTTGTCGACGGTGTCGAGTAGGGCTTTCAGGACGGCCTCTTTGGTCGTGGCGGCCTTGATCTGCGCCGGGGTGTACTTCGGCGCCTCGACGGCCTGCTCGGTGCTCTCCTCCGTGCTCACGCGGCGACTCCCTCGGCGGCGGCGAGCAGGTCCGCGGTAAGGCCGGCGAGCTGCTCGACCGTGCAGTCGGCGGCCGGGCTTCCGGCCTCGGCGACGGTGATGTCGTCGAGGTGCGACGGTTCGAGGGCGAGGGCCTTACCAGCGGCGAGGAACTCGGCGAGGGCGACAGCGTGCTGCTGCCGCGCGGCGTCCGCTTCCGGGTCCGGGGCGGACGGGACGGCCACAGGGCGCGCAGGGGCGGCCTTCGCCGCGGCCGGCTTGCTCGGTGCCTGCTGCTTCGGGGCCTGCTGCTGCGCGGCCTGCTCCTTCTGCCGTGCGATGGCGTCGAGCTTGGCGAGGTAGTCCTGCGGGGCGTTCTCGGCGACGGCCGCGGCGCGCACCTGGTCGAACCGCTCGCGCGACTCGGCGGCCTGCGCGTCGGCGAGGTAGTCGCGCGACGGCCCACCCTGCGCGGCCGGCTGCTGGTCGGGTACGGCCCGGGGCCGCTGCTGCTCCGGGGGCGCCTGCTGCGGCGAGGTCTCCCACGGTCCGCCCTCGGCCCGCTTGCTGCGCTGCACCTGCTGCTCGGCCGCGGCCGGGGCCGGCTGCTCGACGACGGGCGCCGGCTCGGGCTTCACCGGAGCGTCATCCGGAACGGCGGGCGCCGCGGCGTCATCCTTCGGCTTCGGGTGCGCGGCTGACCACAACCCGACGGCCTGCCGGCTTCCGTCGTTGTAGAGGGACAGGCCGAATGCGTCCCCCAAGTTGTGTGCGCACCGCTTCAACGCCTGCGACAGAGCCGTTTTCATGGCCTGGTCGTGCGCGTCGCCGAGTACCGGCTGATTGCGGCTGTCACCCATGGCGGCGTCGTCGTACGCGGTGAGCACGCGGCCGTCGGTCGTCTTCACCGTGAGCCGGACCTGCGCCCGGTAAATGACGGTCCAGCGGCCGGGGTTGATCTCCATCTGTGCCACGGGGGCGAGTTCGAGTGTCTCGTCGGACCAACCGCCGAAACCGAATACGCGGTTGAGCCAACGGCGCACGTCCCACGCTTCGAGGTGGGACTGCCCGCGGTGGTTCTGCACGCGGCTCGGGTTGATCGGGGCGAGCAGGGTGGTTACCTGGTCGGCGGTGAGGTCGACGGGGCCGGCGGTGGCGGCCGGCGCGTTGCGGTGCAGGGGTATGACGGTCACGGGGTGGCTCCGTTCGTGCTGGGCAGGTCGAGGACGTCGAGCAGGTCCTCGCGGGCGCGGTCGAGGCCGGCGGCGGCCGAGTCGCGCCCGTAGTCGGTGGCGGCGGGGTAGTGCCGCACGTGGTCGGCGTGCGCCCGGGCGGCGGCGAGGTCGAGCAGCAGGTGCTCGACGGTGGCCGGCTCGTCGGCGTACGCCTCGGCGAGGGCGTCGAGGACGGTCTCGGCGGTCAACGGACGTCCGCCGGCATGTCCGGGGTGATGCGGTGCAGCCGGCCGGCGGGGACGTCGTACCGGTACTCGTCGCTCTGCCACTGCGCGCGGGGGTAGGCGCGGCGCAGGGCGTCGTACGCGGCGCGGTGCTGGTCGGCGTCGGCGGCGAGCGGCAGGTGCAGGACGTCGGCGAGGTGGACGCGGACGGCGACGCGGGCGCCGCGCGGTCCGGCCTCGGTGTAAACGGGCGTCGTCTGCACGGTGTCGACGTCCGGGGCGATGGCGCGCAGGTTGCGGGCGACCATGACGGCGCGCACGGCCTCGGCGGCGGAGTGACGGGTACGGTTCATGACGGGCCTCTCGTGACGTGTACGGGGGTGTCTCTCGCCGCCCCGGTCGCACCCGGGGCGGCTTTTTCGTGGGTCAGGCGGCGCGGGCGGCCGGGGCCGACGGCGCGCTGACCTGTTCGACGAGTGCGGCGCGGCGGAGCCGGCGCAGGGTCAGTTCGATTTCGTCGGCGCTCTGGAACGAGCCGACGGCGGCCTGCTCGGCGGCCTCCCGGATCGGCAGGGCGTCGCGACGGGCCCGGGCGCGGTCGAGGACACGGCGCGCGTTGGCGACGGCCTGCTCGCGGGAGATCACGGTGCTCATGCGGCGGCGTCCTCTCGTATCAAGGCGGCGGGGGTGAGTCCGTACGTCCGCTCGATCGCGGCGAGGCCAGACGGCCCGGGAGCGTTGCGGCCGGTGGCCCACCGGTAGACGGCGAGGTACGGCACGCCCATGCGCCGCGCCATGTCGGCGGGCGTCTGGTCGCCCTTGGCCTGTGCGGCGGCGACCAGGGCGGCGGGGGCGAAAGACATGGCGGTTCCTTTCACGACACGACCGGGGTCGGTCTCTGTCGTGAAAGAAACGTACCACTAAGATTTCACGTGTGAAATCAGTTCTCCGTACAACCTTTTCAGTGGGCGTGAGGTCGCAGAATCGGGTGGAACCACCTCGGACCTGGGCAGCTTCCTGTCGGACAGTGTTGATGTCGTTACGGGAGTGACAGGGGTGAGGGTCCGGGCCTATGCTCGGATCGAAGATTTGTTCGAAATCGAACAAGCCTGGCAATGCTGCACGGGGGGGACGGGGGAGGGGTGGACTATGCCAAAACCCGGGTCCTGTCGTGCGAATCTTTCACGCGCGATATCTTTCACGCATGACACAAGATGCGCCGAAGCGGCACACGCCCGAAACCTTCGCTGCGTGGCTTCGCGAAATGATGACCAGGCTCGGATACCCGGACCGAGGGCAGAAGAAGTTCGCCCAAGACGCTGGCCTCAGTGCCGCGACCGTTTCACGCCTGCTTCGGGCTGACGGGACTCCAGAGACAGACACCCTCGAAACGCTTGCCGTAGCCCTACGTGTCGGGCTCCCAGAGCTGTTGATTCGGGCCGGCGTGGTCAGGGAGGAAGACCTCGCCAACCTGCGACCTATCAACCCCAAGCCCATCACGTCGAGAGAGGCCGCGGCCGAACTCGGCATTACTAGCCCAGAGGGCATCGACGCGTTCGAACGGATGGTGAACGGCCTACGAGCCGTAGAGACGGACGAGCGCAGCGCAAACGGATAGCAAGGAGCCGCACCACATGCACATCACGCGCGACCAGGCCGCCACAGCAGTCGCCTACGCCGTATTCGTCATCGGGCTTGCCCTGGTCGTGGTCGCGTCCGCCAAGGGCGACCGTCCACGTATGGCGGACATCGGCGCAGGCGTCGCCCTCGCGGGCCTGCCGTTCGTGATCCTGGCCCGGGTGCGGCGCCAACACCGAATGACCGCAGAGGACAAGGAAGCTATCCGCCGAGAGGGTTACCGGCTTGGACTCGACCACGCCGCCCGTGGCCTGCTTATCCCCCCGCCGCAGCCGAGCAACGGCGCGAGCGCCACCCCCGGCGCCGCTACCGTGCACCGCCTGTACGCAGTACCGCAGGCCGACCACCGGAATGCGGAACACCACGGAGGGGAACGCAAGGCACGTTGAACATCACAGACACAGACATAGAGGAGTGGACCGCGTACCTGCGCGTGTCCACCTGGCGCGAGGACAAGATTTCTCTTGACCTTCAGCGCGCGGCACTTCAAGCATGGGAGCGGCGTTACCCCAACCGCCGCATCGTCGAGTGGGTTGAAGATCCGGACGTCACCGGCCGGAATTTCAAGCGAAAGATCATGGGGTGCATTCGCGGCGTAGAGGAGCGCGGTAGGCGCGGAATCGTCGTATGGAAGTTCTCTCGATTCGGGCGGAACGACGTCGGTATCGCGGTCAACCTCGCCAGGGTCGAACGCGCCGGGGGAGACCTCGCCTCAGCAACCGAGGACATCGATGCCCGGACGGCGGTTGGCAAGTTCAACCGGCGCATCCTGTTTGACCTCGCCGTGTTCGAGAGCGACCGCGCCGGCGAGCAGTGGAAGGAAACGCACCAGTGGCGCCGCGCCCACGGCCTTCCTGCCACAGGCGGGAAGCGCATGGGATACGTCTGGTACCCCCGGCGCATCCCACACCCCACCATGCGGGGCGAGTGGACACTGCAAGACGAGCGGTACGAGGTTGACGAACCAGGACGCGAGGACATCGAGGCCCTGTACGAACGGAAGCTCGGCAAGGAACTGCCGACGCCGGCCGGGTACGGCCAACTCGCCGCATGGCTCAACGATCTTGGGTACCGCACGGCGGACGGGAATCCCTGGCGGTACGACAGCCTGCGCCGCTACATGCAGAGCGGATTCGCGGCCGGTCTGCTCCGCGTGCACGATCCCCGGTGCCGGTGCGACTACACAGCCAACGGCGGTAACTGCACTCGGTGGATACATATAGATGGGGCGCAAGAGGCAATCATCACGCCTGAAACATGGGAACGGTATGAGGAACTGTCAAAGGAGCGCGCCGCGCTCACTCCCAGGGCAAGGAACCCCACGTACCCCCTTACCGGCCTTGTTCGTTGCGGAGCGTGCCGCAAGGGCGCCGGCTGCACGTCAGCCAAACGCAAGGGCGTTCGACTCCTCGGCTACGCCTACGCCTGCGGGGAGTCGCGGCACAAGCTGTGTGACAGTCCCGTATGGGTGCAGCGCGCTCTCGTCGAGGATGAGGTGCACATGTGGCTCGCCCGGGAAGTCGCGGCCGTCGTCGACGCGGCGCCGGCGTCCCCCGTCGCCCTGGACGATGACCAGGAACGCAAACAGGCGCGAGCAGCTCGGGACAGGGCCCGTTTGGAGGCGGAGCACACACGGCTCGTGTCGGGGTTGTCGAACCTCGCCGCAGACCGCGCCCTCACTCCGGACGCCTATCCCGACGGGGTGTTCGAGCAAGCGCGCGACCGTCTGCTCGCACAGAAGCGGAACGTAGCCGAAGCACTGGAAGCCGCGGCCGTCGCGGAGGTAGCTCCGGACCGTTCCAAGCTGATCCCCATTGCGGTGGGCCTGCTCGAAGAGTGGGACACGCTCGTTGCGGCGGAGAAGAACGCGATCCTCCGTTCGCTGATTCGCCGAGTAGTAGCCACGCGGGGCGCCAAGGGCGTTCGCGGGTTGGAGAACAGCGGTAAGACCAAGGTCACGATTCACCCGCTGTGGGATCCCGACCCGTGGGACGACACGCCCGCTTAGGATCACGTCCTCACTGGACGTAACGACTTGTTTTACAGGCCCTGTCCCTCGACGAAGCGCCCGAATTCTCCGTGCGGGCACTGGACGCGCTGCGCCAGCCGCTGGAATCGGGGTATGTGGTGGTGGCACGCAGCGCCGGGGTGGTGCGGCTGCCCGCCCGATTCCTGATGGTGCTGGCCGCAAACCCCTGCCCGTGCGGCCGGCACAGCCTCAGCGGTGCCGGCTGCGAATGCCCGCCGTCGGCGGTCAGGCGCTACCAGGCGCGACTCTCCGGGCCGCTGCTCGACCGGGTGGATCTGCGGGTGCTCGTCGACCCGGTCAGGCGCGAGGACCTGATGGGGCAGGGGGACCGCGGCGAGTCGACAGCCTCCGTCGCGGCCCGGGTCCGGGAGGCCAGGGCGCGGGCCGCGGACCGGCTGGCGGGCACCGCGTGGTCCACCAACAGCGAGGTGCCCGGCCATGAGCTGCGGACCCGGCTGGTCGCGGCACCGGGCGCGCTCATGGAAGCCGAACGGGACATGGAACGGGGCATGCTCACCGCGCGGGGCCTGGACCGAGTGCTCAGGGTGGCGTGGACGGTCGCCGATCTGCGCGGCGCCGACCGTCCGGACGCGTCGGACATCGCGGTGGCGCTGGAACTGCGGACCGGTATTCCGCGGGGCGCCCTGACGAACGCCGGCGCGTCATGAGGCCGGGGGCGGACGGCGGGCAGGGAAAGGGGCGGGACCCGTCGGGGGACGCACGGCACCGGGTCCTGGAACAAGACCCGGGGGAGGCGCCCGGGACGGGGCCGGGGAGGGCGGTGAGCAGCCGGGAGCGGCTGGCACGGGCCGCCCTGACCCGCATCATCGAGCCGGGGGACGAGCGTGGCGGCCGCTGGCTGCGCGAGTGCGGTGCCGTCGAACTGATACGGCGGATCACCACCAGGGACGGCACCGCGGAGCAGCTGAGCGGAATGACACCGAAACGGCTCGCCGGGTACCGGCTGCGGGCCGAGAGCGCCGACCCCGGGCGCGACCTCTCGGTGGTCGCCGCGCTCGGCGGGCGGTTCATCTGCCCCGGGGACCGGGAATGGCCCAGCCAGCTCGACGACCTCGCGGACGCCAGGCCGACCGGCCTGTGGGTGCGGGGGCCCCGCGATCTGCGGCTCTGGGCGCTGCGCTCGGTCGCCGTGGTGGGCGCCCGTGCCTGTACGCCCTACGGATCGCACATGGCGGCCGGCCTCGGCGCGGGACTCGCGGAGCTGGGGTGGGTGGTCGTGTCGGGAGCCGCGTTCGGGGTCGACGGAGCGGCGCACCGCGGCGCGCTCGCCGTCGGCGGGGCGACGATGGCGGTCCTGGCCTGCGGGGTGGACGTCCCCTACCCCCGGGGACACGCCGAGCTGATCGGACGGATGGCGGAACAAGGGCTCGTCATCGGCGAATTGCCACCGTCCGATCATCCCACCCGCAGCAGATTCATCCTCCGGAACCGGGTCATCGCCGCGTTGACGCGCGGGACGGTCGTGGTCGAGGCCGAATACCGCAGCGGTTCGCTGGTCACCGCGCGCTGCGCACAGCGGCTCGGCCGCTTCACCATGGGCGTGCCGGGCCCCGCCACCAGTGGGTTGTCGGCAGGTGTCCATGAACTCCTGCGCGGAGAGGGCATCCTGGTGACCGATGCCTCGGAAGTCGCCGAACTGGTGGGGAACATCGGTGAACTCGCTCCGGCCAGACGCGGCCCCGTGCATCCCCGGGACCTGCTGGACGCGGTCTCCGCCAGGGTCCTCGACGCACTGCCGTACCGGGGTGCCGTCAGCGGGCGCGATGTGGCCCGCGCCGCCGGCACCAGTACCGACGAGGCGCTCGGCAGACTGTACGAACTGCACTCACTGGGGTTCGTCGAACGGGATGGCGATGGATGGCAGTTGACGCCGCGACCGACTTGCAATGGCGACGCGCGGCGAGGCGGTACTTGACCTGGAGCATTCGGGTGAAAAGGTGAGGCAGATGACCTCGGCGGATCCTTCAGTGACGCCTCCGGGGCCGACGCACGCGGCGACGGTCCCGGGCTTCAGTCATGTCGGATCGGCCGGATTCGCACAGTACCGATCCTTTATCCTGCGCGGACCGCGACATCACAGTCACGCTACGCTCACAAGGATTCCGACTCAGGCATACGTCCCAGCACTTCACAGCAGAACGGCTCAAGGCACCACATGCCCCAGCACACCTCCGGGTCTGACCGCGCGGCAGTACCACCGGCTGCGCGTGGCACTGTGCGCCCCTCTGCCCCCTCCTCGCTCGACGAGTTGTGGCGTTCGTACAAGTCCACGGGCGACGAGCGGCTGCGGGAGCAGTTGATCCTGCACTACTCGCCGCTGGTGAAGTACGTCGCGGGCCGGGTGAGCGTGGGCCTGCCTTCCAATGTCGAGCAGGCGGACTTCGTCTCCTCGGGGGTCTTCGGCCTGATCGACGCGATCGAGAAGTTCGACATCGAGCGCGCGATCAAGTTCGAGACGTACGCGATCACCCGCATCCGTGGCGCGATGATCGACGAACTGCGTGCGCTGGACTGGATCCCGCGCTCGGTGCGCCAGAAGGCGCGCGCGGTGGAACGCGCCTATGCCACGCTGGAGGCGCAGCTGCGGCGCACCCCTTCCGAGGCGGAGGTCGCCGCGGAGATGGGGATCGCGCTGGAGGAACTGCACGCGGTTTTCAGCCAGTTGTCGCTGGCGAACGTGGTCGCGCTGGAGGAGTTGCTGCATGTCGGCGGCGAGGGCGGCGACCGGCTCAGCCTGATGGACACCCTGGAGGACACCGCCGCCGACAATCCGGTGGAGGTCGCCGAGGACCGCGAGCTCAGACGGCTGCTCGCCCGCGCCATCAACACGCTTCCGGAGCGCGAGAAGACGGTCGTGACCCTCTACTACTACGAGGGCCTCACCCTCGCCGAGATCGGCAATGTGCTCGGGGTCACCGAGAGCCGGGTCAGTCAGATCCACACCAAATCGGTGCTCCAGCTGCGCGCGAAACTGGCCGACGCCGGACGCTGAGTCCCACGCGAGGCCGATAGTGGCCGTGGCCGCTTCGGCCACGGATTTGGGGGCGTACGCGCCCTCTCGAACACCGGTCGCCGTACAGTGGACGCGTGCCCAGGATTCGAGCGGCCTCGGTGGCCGAGCACCGGACCATGCAGCGCGGCGCCCTCCTGGACGCCGCACGCTCCCTGCTGTCCGAGGGGGGTACGGAGGCATTGACCTTCCCCGCCCTCGCCGAACGCACGGGCCTCGCCCGGTCCTCCGTGTATGAGTACTTCCGCTCCCGCGCGGCCGTGGTCGAAGAGCTCTGCGCCGTCGACTTCCCCGTCTGGGCGGCCGAGGTCGAGAACGCCATGGAGCAGGCCACGACGCCCGAGGGCAAGATCGAGGCCTATGTACGCCGACAGCTCGACCTCGTCGGGGACCGCCGCCACCGCGCGGTCGTCGCCATCTCGGCGAGCGAACTGGACGCCGGGGCGCGCGAGAAGATCAGGGCCGCGCACGGCGGGCTGATCGCCATGATCGTCGAGGCGCTCGGCGACCTCGGCCACGCACAGCCGAGGCTGGCGGCGATGCTGCTCCAGGGGTCGGTGGACGCCGCGGTGCGACGTATCGAACTGGCCGTGGCGGAGGAGCCGTCCGTGATCGCGGACACCGCCGTCACCATGATCCTCCGAGGCGTGCAGGGCGTACGGGACTGACGCGGTCGCCGCGTCGCGGCGACCGCGAGCAGAACGCCGGGGGCGGCGAGTCCGTCCCCGGTCCCCCCGGCCGAGTCCGCGGGCTCGGGCACGCCGAACACCGGAAGCAGCCGGGACGGACCCCGCCGCAACAGTGACGGCGGCAGCAGCGACAGCGGATCCAGATACGTGTCACCACGCCGCAGTCCCCAGTGCAGACAGCCCGACGCGCAGTGGAAGGGCCCCGCCTCCACGGTCGCCACCACCTGCCCCGCCGTCACCTTCTCGCCCTTCGTGACCAGCGCGCGCACCGGTTCGTACGTGGTCCGCAGCGGCGGATCGCCGCTGCCGGCCACCTCGATCGCCATCACCCCGCGCCCCGCCACACGCCCTGCGAACGAGATCTGTCCCGAGGCGGCGGCGAGCACCGCAGCCCCCGGCTCCGTGGCGAGGTCGACTCCGCGGTGGCCCCGCGCGTAGGGGCCGGCCGGGGGCTCCCATCCCCGTACGACCGCGGGTCGCCCCGCGAGCGGCCAGCCCCGGTCGCCCACCGATGTCGGCGTCGGTGCGGGAACGGGTCCGGGGGCCGGTGCTCCGGCCGCGGCGGCCGATGGGCCGCACAGCACGGCCAGCAGGGCCACCACCGCCACCACGAGCGCCCTCCGCACGCGAAGGGAGGCGGGCTCTGCCGGGTAGGCCGCGCAGGTCGGATCAGCCGGGTCGGTCGGGCCGGTCGGGCAGGTCGGATCAGTTGTGCATTGCATGGCAGAACCGTCCCGCAGCCCCCCGATCCGCGGGGATCATGAACCGGATCTGTGGACAACCAACCGGTTGTGGACAGCGCCGTCACCCGGCACCCGGGCCGTCCCGTACACTTCCTATGGCGATCCGGGTCACCGGGTCGACTTCGCACGCCCCGCCACCTCCCTCTCTGCGGACGGTGGCCGCGCTCCTCGGTCCCTCGTGGCACGGCGCGTCGGGGCGTCAGGCGCGACAGCAATCCTGCGGTCGCGACAACCGAGCACCTCAAGGAGTACGGCCATGGCCGTCGTCACGATGCGGGAGCTGCTGGAAAGCGGCGTCCACTTCGGTCACCAGACCCGTCGCTGGAACCCGAAGATGAAGCGCTTCATCTTCACCGAGCGCAACGGCATCTACATCATCGACCTGCTCCAGTCGCTGTCGTACATCGACCGCGCCTACGAGTTCGTCAAGGAGACCGTCGCCCACGGCGGCTCCATCATGTTCGTGGGTACGAAGAAGCAGGCCCAGGAGGCCATCGCCGAGCAGGCGACGCGCGTCGGCATGCCGTACGTCAACCAGCGTTGGCTCGGTGGCATGCTCACCAACTTCTCCACCGTCTACAAGCGCCTTCAGCGTCTGAAGGAGCTCGAGCTCATCGACTTCGAGGACGTGGCCGCCTCCGGCCTCACCAAGAAGGAGCTCCTGGTCCTCTCCCGCGAGAAGGCCAAGCTGGAGAAGACCCTCGGTGGTATCCGCGAGATGCAGAAGGTGCCGAGCGCCGTCTGGATCGTCGACACCAAGAAGGAGCACATCGCCGTCGGTGAGGCGCGCAAGCTCCACATCCCGGTCGTCGCGATCCTCGACACCAACTGCGACCCCGACGAGGTCGACTACAAGATTCCGGGCAACGACGACGCGATCCGCTCCGTCACCCTGCTCACCCGCGTGATCGCCGACGCCGTCGCCGAGGGCCTCATCGCCCGTTCCGGTGCCGCCACCGGTGACTCGAAGCCGGGCGAGAAGGCCGCCGGCGAGCCGCTCGCCGAGTGGGAGCGCGACCTGCTCGAGGGCGACAAGAAGGCCGACACCGAGGTGCAGACCTCCGCCGAGACCGAGAAGGTCGCGGACGCCGAGGCCGCCGAGGCCCCCGCCGCCGAGGCTGCTGCCGAGGCCCCCGCCGCCGAGGCTCCGGCCGCGGACGCCGAGCAGGCCTGACACCCGTCACGGCTGATGACGGCGGGGGCCGGTGCCACAAGCACCGCCCCCGCCGTTCACCCGTAGATCTTTCAGACTTCGAGAGAGAAATACAGACTCATGGCGAACTACACCGCCGCTGACGTCAAGAAGCTCCGCGAGCTGACCGGCGCCGGCATGATGGACTGCAAGAAGGCGCTCGACGAGGCCGACGGCAACGTCGACAAGGCCGTCGAGGCGCTCCGTATCAAGGGTCAGAAGGGCGTCGCCAAGCGCGAGGGCCGTTCTGCCGAGAACGGTGCCGTCGTCTCCCTCATCTCCGAGGACAAGACCTCCGGCGTTCTGCTCGAGCTGAAGTGCGAGACGGACTTCGTCGCCAAGGGTGACAAGTTCCAGACCGTCGCCAACACGCTCGCCGCCCACGTCGCCGCGACCTCCCCGGCCGACCTGGCCGCGCTGCTCGCCTCCGAGATCGAGGCCGGCAAGACCGTCCAGGCGTACGTCGACGAGGCCAACGCCAACCTCGGCGAGAAGATCGTCCTGGACCGCTTCGCGCAGTTCACCGGCGGATACGTGGCTGCGTACATGCACCGCACGATGCCCGACCTCCCGCCGCAGGTCGGTGTCCTGGTCGAGCTCGACAAGGAGAACGCCGAGGTCGCCAAGGACGTCGCGCAGCACATCGCCGCCTTCGCCCCGAAGTACCTCAACCGCGACGAGGTCCCGGCCGAGACGGTCGAGAACGAGCGTCGTGTCGCCGAGGCCACCTCTCGCGAGGAGGGCAAGCCCGAGGCCGCCCTTCCGAAGATCGTCGAGGGTCGCGTCAACGGCTTCTTCAAGGACGTCGTCGTCCTGGAGCAGGCCTTCGCCAAGGACAGCAAGAAGTCCGTCCAGAAGGTTCTGGACGAGGCCGGTGTCACCCTGAAGCGCTTCTCGCGCATCAAGGTCGGCATCTGAGTCCGTCCGCGAACAACGGTGGACCCCGATAGGGTCTAGTGCAGTCGTCGGCCGCACTCACGCCGTACGACCGCAGATCTGACGAGGAGGCCATTGCCGCTGAGGGACACCAGACCCACCGGCAATGGCCTTCTTCGTATGTGCACGAGGAGAATCTCCATGAACAAGGGCGCGGACGCCGCACAAGGTGACCACAAGCGCGACGACGGCAAGGTGGCCGGACGCTTCATGCTGAAGCTGTCCGGAGAGGCGTTCGCCGGCGGCGGGGGTCTCGGTGTCGACCCCGACGTCGTACACGCCATCGCCCGGGAAATCGCGGCGGTCGTCCGCGACGGCGCGGAAATCGCGATCGTCATCGGCGGCGGCAACTTCTTCCGCGGTGCCGAGCTCCAGCAGCGCGGCATGGACCGGGCCCGGTCCGACTACATGGGCATGCTCGGCACGGTCATGAACTGCCTGGCGCTCCAGGACTTCCTGGAGAAGGAAGGCATCGACTCCCGCGTCCAGACCGCCATCACCATGGGGCAGGTCGCGGAGCCGTACATCCCGCTGCGCGCCGTGCGCCACCTGGAGAAGGGCCGCGTCGTCATCTTCGGCGCCGGCATGGGGATGCCGTACTTCTCCACCGACACCACTGCCGCCCAGCGCGCCCTGGAGATCGACGCAGAGTGCCTTCTGATGGGCAAGAACGGGGTGGACGGGGTCTACGACTCCGACCCGAAGACCAACCCCGACGCGGTGAAGTTCGACGCGCTCGAGTACAGCGAGGTTCTCGCCCGTGATCTCAAGGTCGCCGACGCCACCGCCATCACGCTCTGCCGTGACAACGACCTGCCGATCCTCGTCTTCGAGCTGACCGCCACCGGCAATATCGCCCGCGCGGTCAATGGTGAGAAGATCGGCACGCTCGTGAGTGACCGGAGCACCCGGGCCTGAGGACCGGGGGCCTTCCCGGAGTACCGCGGGGAGGTCCGGCCCCCGGGGAAACCCCCGGGACCGGCCCCGAAGGATGGACAACGGCCTGCCGGTCGGACACCGTGCAGGTGAGGACGCGACGCAGGACCCGCCGGGCCCGAGCACGACGGGCCCACTCAAGACACGCAGGAGCACGTGGTGATCGAAGAAACCCTCCTCGAGGCCGAGGAGAAGATGGAGAAGGCCGTCGTCGTCGCGAAAGAGGACTTCGCCGCGATCCGTACCGGCCGTGCGCACCCGGCGATGTTCAACAAGATCGTCGCCGACTACTACGGCGCGCTGACCCCGATCAACCAGCTCGCCTCGTTCTCGGTGCCCGAGCCGCGCATGGCCGTCGTGACGCCGTTCGACAAGACCGCGCTGCGCAACATCGAGCAGGCCATCCGTGACTCGGACCTCGGCGTCAACCCGAGCAACGACGGCAATATCATCCGGGTGACCTTCCCGGACCTCACCGAGGAGCGCCGTCGCGACTACATCAAGGTCGCCAAGGCGAAGGCCGAGGACTCCAAGATCTCCATCCGCGCCGTGCGCCGCAAGGCCAAGGAGACCCTCGACAAGCTGGTCAAGGACAAGGAGTCGGGCGAGGACGAGGTGCGTCGCGCCGAGAAGGAGCTCGACGACACCACCGCGAAGTACGTCGCGCAGGTCGACGAGCTGCTCAAGCACAAGGAAGCCGAGCTGCTCGAAGTCTGATGAACGACTCTTCCTGGGGCGCCCCGCAGGGAGCCGGCCATTGGAGTGCGCCCGAGATGCGGGCTGCTCCGGCGGGTCCTGCTTACGATGTGCATGACGCCCAGCAGACTCGGCCCATGCCCATCGTGCCGGACGATCCCGACGGTAGAGACGCTGACGACCGTGATGACCGGGACCAGGGGGCCGGACGCCTGAGCGGCCGCCCCCTGTTCCGTGACGAGAAGCCGCAGGAGCCCATGTCCACCGCGCCGCCGCCCCCGCAGAAGAAACGTGCGGGCCGTGATCTGCGAGCTGCCATAGGGGTCGGTGTGGGGCTCGGCGCCGTCATCGTTGCCTCGCTGTTCATCGTGAAGGCCGTCTTCGTCGGTGTGATCGCCGTCGCCGTCGTCGTGGGCCTGTGGGAGCTGACCTCCCGGCTCCAGGAGCGCAAGGGCATCAAGGCACCGCTCATCCCGCTGGCGGTGGGTGGCGCGGCGATGGTGGTCGCCGGTTACGCGCAGGGTGCCGAAGGCGCCTGGGCGGCGATGGCGCTGACCGCGCTGGCGGTGCTCGTCTGGCGGATGACCGAGCCGCCCGAGGGCTACCTCAAGGACGTGACGGCCGGTGTGTTCGCGGCGTTCTACGTACCGTTCCTCGCCACGTTCGTCGCCATGCTCCTGACCGCCGACGACGGGCCGCAGCGGGTGCTCACCTTCCTGCTGCTGACCGTGGTCAGCGACACGGGCGCGTACGCCGTCGGCTGGCGCTTCGGGAAGCACAAGCTCGCGCCGCGCATCAGCCCCGGAAAGACCCGGGAGGGCCTGTTCGGGGCCGTCGCCTTCGCGATGGTCGCCGGAGCGCTGTGCATGCAGTTCCTGATCGACGGCGGTGCCTGGTGGCAGGGGCTGCTGCTCGGGCTCGCGGTCGCGGCCAGCGCCACCCTCGGTGACCTGGGCGAGTCGATGATCAAGCGGGACCTCGGGATCAAGGACATGGGCACGCTGCTGCCGGGGCACGGCGGCATCATGGACCGGCTGGACTCGCTGCTGCCGACCGCCCCGGTGGTCTGGCTGCTGCTGGTGCTGTTCGTCGGCTCCGGCTGAGGTCAGGCCCCTGACCTGGGATTTTACGAGTGAGGGCCCGCTGTCCACAGGACGGCGGGCCCTCACTGTTCTGTCTGCGACACTGGATGGACCATGCCTAAGCCCGGAGAACTCACTTTCGTCGCGCCCCGCGGAGCCAAGAAGCCGCCGCGGCACCTCGCCGACCTCACGCCCGCCGAGCGCAAGGAAGCCGTCGCCGCGATCGGCGAGAAGCCGTTCCGCGCCCAGCAGCTCTCGCAGCATTACTTCGCGCGGTACGCGCACGACCCGGCCGAGTGGACCAATATCCCGGCCGGATCGCGGGACAAGCTCGCCGAGGCGATGTTCCCCGACCTGATGTCGGTGGTCCGCCACATCAGCTGTGACGACGACACCACCCGCAAGACGCTCTGGAAGCTGCACGACGGGACGCTCGTCGAGTCCGTCCTGATGCGCTACCCGGAGCGGGTGACGATGTGCATCTCCTCTCAGGCGGGATGCGGGATGAACTGCCCGTTCTGCGCGACGGGGCAGGCCGGTCTCGACCGCAATCTGTCGACCGCCGAGATCGTCCACCAGATCGTCGACGGGATGCGGGCGCTGCGCGACGGGGAGGTTCCCGGCGGTCCGGCGCGGCTCTCCAACATCGTCTTCATGGGCATGGGCGAGCCGCTCGCCAACTACAACAGGGTGGTCGGCGCGATCCGCCGGCTGACCGACCCCGAGCCGGACGGGCTGGGGCTCTCGCAGCGCGGGATCACCGTCTCCACCGTGGGCCTGGTGCCCGCGATGCTCCGCTTCGCGGACGAAGGCTTCAAGTGCCGTCTCGCCGTCTCGCTGCACGCGCCGGACGACGAGCTGCGCGACACCCTCGTTCCCGTGAACACACGGTGGAAGGTGGGCGAGGTGCTGGACGCCGCATGGGAGTACGCGGAGAAGTCCGGTCGCCGCATCTCCATCGAGTACGCGCTGATCCGTGACATCAACGACCAGGCGTGGCGCGGTGACCGGCTCGGCCGGCTCCTCAAGGGCAAGCGGGTCCACGTCAACCTGATCCCGCTGAACCCCACGCCCGGTTCCAAGTGGACCGCCTCGCGCCCCGAGGACGAGAAGGCGTTCGTCGAGGCGATCGCGGCCCACGGGGTGCCGGTGACTGTGCGGGACACCCGCGGCCAGGAGATCGACGGGGCCTGCGGGCAGCTGGCGGCGGCCGAGCGCTGAGGCCACTCCCGGACAGGCGCCGAGGCCCGTGTAGCCTGGCCCTGAAATCAACTTCATATTCCGACAGGGGAGCGCCACAGCGCTGAGAGTGCGGCACCGAGGACAGGTCGGCCGCAGACCCTCTGAACCTCGCCCGGGTCATTCCGGGTAGGAAGTTCGGTCATCAACTCATGCTGTTGTGCCCTGCCCGCTTTTCGCGGGTGGGGCCGCGTCTCTTCCTGGCCAAAACCCAGGAGGAATCCACAATGAGCACCACGCGCAGGACCAGGCAGCTCGCGGCATCGGCCGTCGCCGCCGCACTCGGCGCCACCGCACTCGCCGGGTGCGGGAGTTCCGACGACTCGGCCTCCGG
Source organism: Streptomyces sp. NBC_00984 (assembly GCF_045162475.1). Lineage (NCBI taxonomy): Bacteria > Bacillati > Actinomycetota > Actinomycetes > Kitasatosporales > Streptomycetaceae > Streptomyces > Streptomyces sp. NBC_00984. The sequence goes on along the minus strand of NZ_CP108734.1, from coordinate 2,523,367 downwards.
TTCCGGCGGCACGAAGGGCTCGGGCTCCAAGACCGTGACCCTCGTCAGCCATGACTCCTTCAACGCCTCCAAGGACGTACTGAAGGAGTTCACCAAGGAGACCGGCTACACCGTCAAGGTGCTGAAGAGCGGTGACGCGGGTGTCGCGCTCAACCAGGAGATCCTGACCAAGGGCTCCCCGCGCGGCGACGTGTTCTTCGGCGTCGACAACACGCTGCTCTCCCGCGCCCTCGACAGCGGGCTCTTCACGCCGTACGAGGCGAAGGGCATCGACCGGGTCGCGGCAGACACCCGGCTCGACGCGGACCGGCACCGGGTCACCCCGATCGACACCGGCGACATCTGCGTCAACTACGACAAGAAGTACTTCGCCGACAAGAGGCTCGCGCCGCCGCAGTCCTTCGACGACCTGGCGAAGCCCGCGTACAAGGACCTTCTCGTCACCGAGAACGCCGGGACCTCGTCGCCCGGCCTCGGCTTCCTCCTCGGCACCATCGCCACGTACGGGGAGAAGGGCTACCAGGACTACTGGAAGAAGCTGGAGAGCAACGGCGTCAAGGTCGTCGACGGCTGGGAGCAGGCGTACAACGAGGAGTTCTCCGGCTCCGCGGGCGGCAAGAAGGCCAAGGCCGACCGGCCGCTCGTCGTCTCGTACGCCTCCAGCCCGCCCGTCGAGGTGCTGTACGCGAAGCCGCAGCCGGCGAAGGCGCCGACCGGCGTCGCCACCGGGACCTGCTTCCGCCAGACCGAGTTCGCGGGCCTGCTGAAGGGCGCGAAGAACGAGGCGGGCGGCAAGGCCCTGCTGGACTTCCTGATCAGCAAGAGGTTCCAGGAGGACATGCCGCTCAACATGTTCGTGAATCCGGTCGCCAAGGACGCGAAGCTGCCGGAGCTCTTCACGAAGTTCGGCGCGACGGTGGACCGGCCGACGACCGTCGCCCCGGACCTGATCGCCAAGAACCGTGAGCAGTGGGTCCAGTCGTGGTCCTCGCTCGTAGTGAAGTAACGAAGAGTCCCGTACGCGGACCGGACGCGAGCGGGAACGGCGGGAACGGCGAGGGCGGGAAGGCTCCTCGGGACCGGTCGGTGCACGCGCGGTCGGCCCGTGCGAAGGCCCGGCGCGCGAGCGCGGTGCGGCTCGGCCTGATGGCCGTGCCCGTCGCGTTCTTCGCGCTGTTCTTCGCCTACCCCGTCGCCGCGATCGTCGGCCGTGGGCTGAAAGCGGACGGTGTCTGGCAGTTCGGCCGGATCGGCGAGGTGCTGACCCGGCCGGACATCCGCGACGTCCTCTGGTTCACCAGCTGGCAGGCGCTCGCCTCGACCGCGCTGACCCTGCTGATCGCACTGCCCGGCGCCTATGTCTTCGCCCGCTTCGACTTCCCCGGCAAACAACTGCTGCGGGCGGTCGTCACGGTGCCGTTCGTCCTGCCGACCGTGGTCGTGGGGACGGCCTTCCTGGCGCTGCTGGGACGCGGTGGATTCCTCGACGAACTCTGGGGCGTACGGCTCGACACCACCGTCTGGGCGATTCTGCTCGCCCATGTCTTCTTCAACTACGCGGTGGTCGTACGGACGGTCGGCGGGCTGTGGGCCCAGCTCGACCCCCGGCAGGAGGAGGCCGCCAGGGTGCTGGGCGCGGGGCGGTTCGCCGCCTGGCGGCGGGTCACCCTGCCGGCCCTCGCACCCGCGGTGGCCGCGGCCGCGCTGATGGTCTTCCTCTTCACCTTCACCTCCTTCGGAGTCGTGCAGATCCTCGGCGGTCCCGGGTACTCCACGCTGGAGGTGGAGATCTACCGGCAGACCGCGCAGCTGCTCGCCCTGCCGACGGCCGCCGTGCTGACGCTGGTGCAGTTCGCCGCGGTCGGCGCGATCCTCGCCGTGCACGCGTGGACCGTACGGCGCCGGGAGACCGCGCTGAAACTGGTCGACCCGGCTCGGACCGCCCGCAGGCCGCGCGGTGCCGGGCAGTGGACGCTGCTCTGCGGGGTCCTGCTGACCGTCCTGCTGCTGATCCTGCTGCCGCTCGGGGTACTGGTCGAGCGCTCGCTGGACACCGCCGGCGGTCATGGTTTCGACTTCTACCGCGCGCTGGCGTCCGTGGACGCCGGTGGCGGTACGTTCCTGGTCGCGCCGCTCGAAGCGATCTGGAACTCCCTCCAGTACGCGCTGGTCGCGACGGTCATCGCCCTGGTCATCGGCGGGCTCGCCGCAGCGGCGCTGACCCGGCGCGCCGGCCGGCTCGTGCGCGGCTTCGACGCGCTGCTGATGCTGCCGCTCGGGGTGTCCGCGGTGACCGTTGGCTTCGGCTTCCTGATCACCCTGGACAAGCCGCCGCTGGATCTGCGGACTTCCTGGATCCTGGTGCCGCTCGCCCAGGCGCTGGTCGGTGTGCCCTTCGTCGTACGGACCATGCTGCCCGTCCTGCGCGCGGTGGACGGGCGGCTCAGGGAGGCGGCCGCGGTGCTCGGGGCGTCACCGCTACGGGCCTGGCGGGAGGTCGATCTGCCGCTGGTGCGACGGGCGTTGCTGGTCGCGGCCGGTTTCGCGTTCGCCGTCTCGCTCGGTGAGTTCGGCGCGACGGTCTTCATCGCACGGCCCGACCGCCCGACGCTACCGGTCGCCGTGGCCCGGCTGCTGGGGCGGGCCGGGGAGCTCAACTACGGCCAGGCGATGGCCCTCAGCACCATCCTGATGGTGGTCTGCGCCGTCTCGCTGCTGCTGCTCGAACGTATCCGCACGGACCGGTCCGGGGAGTTCTAGAGATGCTGACACTGGAATCGGCCACGGTTCGCTTCGGCGAGCGGGCGGCGCTGGACGCGGTGGACCTGGAGGTCGCCGAGCACGAGATCGTATGTGTGCTCGGGCCGAGCGGAAGCGGCAAGTCCACCCTGCTGCGGGTGGTCGCCGGGCTGCATCCGCCGGACGGCGGCCGGGTGCTGCTGGACGGCGCGGACCAGGCCGGGGTGCCGGTGCACCGGCGCGGTCTCGGCCTGATGTTCCAGGACCACCAGCTCTTCCCGCACCGGGACGTCGGCGCCAATGTCGCGTTCGGGCTGCGGATGCACGGGGTGTCGCGCCGCGATCAGGAGCGCAGGGTCGGTGAACTCCTCGACCTGGTGGGCCTGCCCGGCGCCGAACGGCGCGCCGTCGCCGCGCTGTCCGGCGGTGAGCAGCAGCGCGTCGCCCTCGCGCGGGCCCTCGCCCCGCGGCCCAAGCTGCTGATGCTGGACGAGCCGCTCGGCCAGCTCGACCGCGGTCTGCGTGAGCGGCTCGTCGTCGAACTGCGCACGCTCTTCGGGCAGTTGGGCACGACGGTGCTGGCGGTCACGCACGACCAGGGCGAGGCGTTCGCCCTGGCCGACCGTGTGGTGGTGATGCGCGACGGGCGGATCGCCCAGGCGGGCACCCCGCTGGAGGTCTGGCAGCGGCCCGCCTCCGCCTTCGTCGCACGGTTCCTGGGCTTCGACAACGTGGTCGGGGCGACGGTGACCGGCACCGTCGCCGACACGGTGTGGGGCAGGGTGCCGGTGCCCGAGGGCTCGCCGCAGGGGGCCTGCGATCTGCTGGTGCGTCCGGCCGGGGTCCGGATCGGCGCCCCGGACGAGGGGCTGCGCTGCGTGGTCGGGACGCGTACGTTCCGGGGCAACCACGTCGCGGTACGGCTGACACCGCATAGCGGTCCGGTCCTGGAGGCGGAGTGCGCGCTGCGGGACGCCCCCGAGGAAGGTGCGGTGGTCGGGGTCGCCTTCGAGGCGGCGGAGACCGTCGTCCTGCCCGCCCGCTCCTGACCGGGCGCGTCCTGCGGCGTTCACCGGACCGGACGAGCCGGAGGCGGCACCGGTCGCGGGAGTCGGCCATCGGCCGGACGATTGCCTGATGCCCCGGAGCGCGGCTCCGGCCGCCCCGGGGACCTCCGGCACGTCCTCGCGGACAGCCCCGGGGCCGTGCAGCAGAACCGGAACGACTCCGGGAAGGACAGGGACATGACCGAGTCAGCACGCGAGGGCATCGACATCACCCGCATCCTCCAGGCCCCGCGGGAACGGGTCTTCGAGGCCTGGACGACGCCCGAGCACTTCGCGGCCTGGTACGGCGGTGACGCCGAGGTGCCGCTCGACCGGCTGTCGATGGACGTCAGGCCTGGCGGTGCCTGGAGCCTGGTCATGGTGGTGCCGGGCGTCGAGATGCCGTTCCACGGGGTCTACCGGGAGGTGGTGGCCCCGGAGCGGCTGGTGTTCACGATGAAGGACGCCTCCGCGCCCGCCGACATCGAGGGCGAGACCGTCACCGCCACCTTCACCGACCGCGGCGACAACACCACCGAGATGGTCTTCCAGCAGCGCGGCGGGAACCTCACGGCCGAGCAGTACGCGGCGGCCGAGGACGGCTGGGAGGCGTTCTTCGACGCGCTCGTGGCCCGGCTCGCGTCCTTCTGAACCGGCCCCGGCCTACGGTTTCGCCGACAGCCGGGCGAGCGCCTCGGGGGCCTCGTCCACCGTGTCCACGAGCGCGATCCGGGGCTCCATCGCCCGGCCGGCGGCCAGCGCGCGCAGCAGCGGCCACGCGGGCAGCGTGCGCGTCCAGTGGGCGCGGCCGACCAGCACCATCGGGGTCGGCCCGCCGAGGGAGCCGTAGTAGTTCGGCGTCGTGTTGTCGAAGATCTCCTGTACGGTGCCGGCCGCGCCGGGCAGGAAGATCACGCCCGCCGTGGACCGGGTGAGCAGTCCGTCCTCGCGGAGCGCGTTGGCGAAGTACTTGGCGATGCGGTCCGCGAACGGGTTCGGCGGCTCGTGCCCGTAGAACCAGGTGGGGATCGAGACGGAACCGCCGCCGCCCGGCCAGCGCCCGCGTACGTCGAAGGCGGCCAGCGCCCAGTCGGTGACCGACGGGGTGAACGAGGGCGCCGCGGCCAGCAGCGCGCAGGCCTCGTCCAGCACGGGATCGGGGTGCGGCGCCGTGTACGCCCCGAGGTTCGCGGCCTCCATCGCGCCGGGCCCACCGCCGGTGGCCACCGTCAGGCCGTTCCGGGCGAGTGTCCGTCCCAGCCGGGCCGCGGCCGCGTACGGGGCGCTGCCGCGGGCGGTCGCGTGGCCGCCCATGACCCCGACCACGCGGGCGCCGGCGAGGAAATCGTCCAGCGCGTCGGAGACCGCGTCGTCGTGGAGCGCCCGCAGCATCGACGCGAAGGTGTCGCCGTTCGCCCGCGTCTGCTGGAACCAGCGGTAGGCGCGGGCGTCGGGCGTCGCCGCGTAACCGCCGTCCGACAGCCCCGCGTAGAGCGCGTCGGGGGAGTAGAGCCTGCCGCGGTACGGATCGAAGGGGAGTCCGGGCACGGGCGGGAAGACGAACGCGCCGTCGGCCCGCACCTTCGCCGCCGCCCCGGGCTCCATCCGGCAGCCGAGGAAGACGGCGCCGGACGTATCCGCGGCCAGCAGGGCGGCGCCCCGGCCGGTCAGGTCGATGGACTGGATCCGGTGTCCGGCCAGCGTCCCCGAGGCGACCGCCTCGTCGAATTCGGCGAGCGACTCGATCTCGGGGCCGGGCAGGGAACTGGTGTTGTCCGGATTGTCCACGCTGTCATGCTACGTAGCGGCCGCCGGACCGGCCCCGGGCCGCGGCGCGCGTCCTCAGGCCGTCAGTGGCAGTGCGGCCAGCTCCGCGACCAGCCAGGTCAGCGGGGCGAAGACGAGCAGCAGTGCGGCGGCGCGCAGGGCCGTCGCGGCCCGCAGCGCCGATGCCGGGGCGCCGAGCCGCAGTAGCGCCTGCGCCGTCTGCGCGCGGGCCTGCCTCGCCTCCAGCGCCGAGGTCAGCAGCGTCGCCGTCGTGCAGCCGAGCACGAGTACCGCGCCCAGTGCCGTGAGCGGGCCGAGGCGGTGTGCCCCCGCCCCGTACAGCGCGGATCCGCCGACAGCCGCCGCGAGCACCGCGCAGACCACACCGAGCGGCCGGCCGATCCGGCGCGACTCGTCCATCAGTACCCGGCCCGCCAGCAGGCGTACGGCGCCGGGGCGCACCGCCTGCAGCAGCCGCCCGCACAGATGGGCCAGGCCCGGACCCGCCACGGCCAGCCCGAACGCCGTCAGCGTCCATCCCGCCAGCATCCCGGCCGGGGTGGCGTCGAGCCTGCCGGGCAGCGGGAGCAGGCTGTGGCCGTCGCCCCGGCTCATGTACGCCTCCACGGCGAGGCCGACCGCGGTCAGCGCCACGCCCCACGGCAGCCCCGTCGGCGGCGCCGCCGGATCGGGTGCCTCCGGCTCCGTCAGGACATCCGAGGAGGAGTTGTCCGGGGCCGCCGTCGAGACCGGCTCGGCGCGCATCGCGAGCGCGCTCGCCGTCGCCGCGGCCACCGGGACCAGGGCCAGCAGCACGAGCGCGGCGGCGAGCGGCAGCGGGGCGTCGGCGTCGAGCAGCCCGGCCGCCGCGCCGTCGAACGGCAGCCCGGACAGATCACCGCGCAGATGCAGGAAGAACAGCAGCGCCACCATCGACCCGAGGGTGCAGGAGACGGCGGTGGAGACCGCGGCGAGCACCGCGAGCCGGACCGGCCCGAGGCCCACCGCGGACAGTCCGGAGCGTGGCCGGGTGCTCGGGTCCGTACGTGCCACCGCGACCGCGAACTGCACGGTGGCGGCGAGCGGCACGAAGCACCACAGCAGGCGCAGCACGGCCCCGGTGGAGTGCGCCGGGTGCCCCGACGCGTAGCTCAGGGTGCACAGCAGCAGGAATCCGACGCCGGCGGCGGCGGCGGCGACCAGCAGCCGCCGCAGCAGGACCAGCGGATGGGAACCCCGGGCTAGACGGAGAGCGAGCACGCCGCGCGGCCTTCCGTATCGGACACGGCGGGCAGGGCGACGGTGGCGACGCGGCGGCCGTCCAGCAGCGGGACCGTGCGGTCGGCGAGGGCGGCGATCTCCGCGTCATGGGTGGCGAGCACGATCGTGATGCCGTGCGAACGGGCCGCGCTGGTGAGGGTGCGCAGCACATGCGTCCGGTCGCTCCGGTGCAGCGTCGCGGTCGGTTCGTCGGCGAAGATCACCGTGGGGGCGGCGGCCAGGGCGCGGGCCACGGCGATCCGCTGGCGCTGCCCCTGGAGCAGGGTGTGCGGTCGCTGTTTGGCGCATGGGCCGATGTCGAGCCGTTCCAGCCACTCCAGGGCGGCCTTCTTCGCCTCCCGGCGGGGGGCGCCGCGCAGCAGCAGCGGAAGGGCCGTGTTCTCCCAGGTGTTCAGCTCGGGCACGAGCTGGGGCTCGGGGGCGATCCAGCCGAACCTGTCGCGGCGCAGCCGTTCACGCAACCGGGGTCCCATGGTGTGGACGGGGACGCTGTTGAACCACACCTCGCCCTGCTCGGGCACCAGTTGACCGGACAGACAGTGCAGCAGGGTCGTCTTGCCGCAGCCCCGGGGGCCGGTCACGGCGAGGATCTCGCCGTCGCGGACGCCCAGGGAGACGCCGCCGAGCGCGGGTGAGCCGTTGTGGGAATGGTGCAGGGAACGCGCCCAGATCACGTCGTTGTCCGGCGGGGCCACCATGGCGTACACCTCGGTTCAGATCGTAATTCCCGTCCCCCGTACGGGGGAACGAAGAGAGGGCCGATCGGTCACTCGGCACCGTAAGGATTCGAACCGCGGTGAGCGCACAGCACACGGCCCGGATGCGTCCCTTCCCACTCGAATGGGCGCATCCGGGCCGTGCGGACCGTATGAGGATGACGGCTGGAAGCCGGTCAAGCAGTGGTCAAACGAGGGTCAAGCCGGAAAGGCCTGTCCGACGGGCCGGGGGGCGCGGGAGCCCCTGACCCGCCGGACGGACGGCCGGGCAGCCGACCGGCGGCCGATCCGTGGTCGGCCGGCCGTCGTGCCGGTCAGAGCTTGGTCCACGCCTCCGTGAGGACGGTGCGCAGGATGCCCTCGATCTCGTCGAACGTCGACTGGTCGGAGACCAGCGGCGGCGCGAGCTGGACGACCGGGTCGCCGCGGTCGTCGGCCCGGCAGTACAGACCGTTGTCGTACAGCGCCTTGGAGAGGAAGCCGTACAGGACGCGCTCGGTCTCCTCGTCGGTGAAGGTCTCCTTGGTGGCCTTGTCCTTCACCAGCTCGATGCCGTAGAAGAAGCCGTTGCCGCGGACGTCGCCGACGATCGGCAGGTCGAGGAGCTTCTGCAGCGTCGTGAAGAACGCGTTCTCGTTGTCCAGGACGTGCTGGTTGAGGTCCTCGCGCTCGAAGATGTCGAGGTTGGCGAGGCCGACCGCCGCGGAGACCGGGTGGCCACCGAAGGTGTAGCCGTGCAGGAAGGTGTTGTCACCCTCGTAGAACGGCGCGGCGATGCGGTCCGAGACGATGCAGGCACCGATCGGGGAGTAGCCCGAGGTCATGCCCTTGGCGCAGGTGATCATGTCCGGCACGTAGCCGAACTTGTCGCAGGCGAACATCGTGCCGAGGCGGCCGAAGGCGCAGATGACCTCGTCGGAGACGAGCAGCACGTCGTACTTGTCGCAGATCTCGCGCACGCGCTGGAAGTATCCGGGCGGCGGCGGGAAGCAGCCACCGGCGTTCTGCACCGGCTCCAGGAAGACCGCGGCGACGGTCTCCGGGCCCTCGAAGAGGATCTCCTGCTCGATCTGGTCGGCGGCCCAGCGGCCGAAGGCCTCGGGGTCGTCGCCGTGGATCGGGGCGCGGTAGATGTTGGTGTTCGGCACCTTGTGCGCGCCGGGGACCAGCGGCTCGAAGGGGGCCTTCAGGGCCGGCAGGCCGGTGATGGACAGGGCGCCCTGCGGGGTGCCGTGGTAGGCGACCGCACGCGAGATGACCTTGTACTTGGTCGGCTTGCCCTGGAGCTTGAAGTACTGCTTGGCCAGCTTCCAGGCGGTCTCCACGGCCTCGCCGCCACCGGTGGTGAAGAAGACCTTGTTGAGGTCACCCGGTGCGTAGTCGGCCAGGCGCTCGGCCAGCTCGACGGCCTTCGGGTGGGCGTAGGACCACACCGGGAAGAAGCCCAGCTCCTGGCCCTGCTTGTAGGCCGCCTCGGCGAGCTCGTGACGGCCGTGACCGGCGTTGACCACGAACAGGCCGGACAGGCCGTCCAGGTAACGCTTGCCCTGGTCGTCGAAGATGTAGGTGCCCTCGCCACGCACGATGGTGGGAACGGGCGCGTTCTCGTAGTCCGACATGCGGGTGAAGTGCATCCACAGGTGGTCGTACGCGGTTCGGCTGAGGTCCTTGCTCACGGCTATCGGGTTCCCCACATATAGGTCTGCTTCTTGAGCTTCAGGTACACGAAGCTCTCGGTGGAGCGCACGCCGGGGAGGGTCCGGATGCGTTTGTTGATCGTTTCCAGCAGGTGGTCGTCGTCCTCGCAGACGATCTCCACCATCAGGTCGAAGGAGCCCGCGGTCATCACCACGTACTCGCACTCGGCCATGGCCGACAGCGCCTCGGCGACGGGATCGAGGTCGCCCTCGACATTGATGCCGACCATCGCCTGCCGCCGGAACCCCACGGTGAGGGGATCGGTGACGGCGACGATCTGCATCACGCCCTGATCGAGCAGCTTCTGGACGCGCTGCCGCACGGCCGCCTCGGAGAGGCCGACGGCCTTGCCGATCGCGGCGTACGGACGGCGCCCGTCCTCCTGGAGCTGCTCGATGATTGCGAGGGACACGGCATCGACCGCTGGTGACGATCCGTTCCCGGTCCTGGAGTCTGCGCTGCGACTGGCCACGCATCCACTGTGCACCGGGACTCGTCTGTCTGGCAACCCCAGATCGATGAAATTCGTTGTTTGAGGGTCCAGATCTCACTGAATCCGAAGTTCACGGCGGTTGGGCATGTCGAAAGCGACACCCGAGCGACTACCCTGGGCATCTCACCCATTGGACGTGTCGACAGGAGGGGTGGTTGTGACCACCGAGGTGCGCCGTCTGCGCAACTACATCAACGGAGAGTTCCGGGACGCCGCTGACGGGCGGACCATCGATGTGGTCAACCCGGTGACGGAAGAGGTCTACGCGACCTCGCCGCTCTCCGGACAGGCCGATGTCGATGCCGCGATGGACGCCGCCGCGGCCGCTTTCCCCGCCTGGCGCGACGCCACGCCCGCCGAGCGCCAGAAGGCCCTGCTGAAGATCGCGGACGCCTTCGAGGAGCGCGCCGAGGACCTCATCGCCGCCGAGTCGGAGAACACCGGCAAGCCGCTCGAACTCACCCGCACCGAAGAGGTCCCCCCGATGGTGGACCAGATCCGCTTCTTCGCGGGTGCGGCGCGGCTGCTCGAAGGCCGCTCGGCCGGGGAGTACATGGAGGGCCTCACCTCCATCATCCGGCGCGAGCCGGTCGGCGTCTGCGCGCAGGTCGCGCCGTGGAACTACCCGATGATGATGGCCGTCTGGAAGTTCGCCCCGGCGCTCGCCGCAGGCAACACCGTCGTCATCAAGCCGTCCGACACCACCCCGGCGTCGACCGTGCTGATCGCCGAGATCATCGGCCAGATCCTGCCCAAGGGTGTCTTCAACGTCATCTGCGGCGACCGGGACACCGGCCGTGCGATGGTCGAGCACCCGACCCCGGCGATGGCCTCCATCACCGGCTCGGTACGGGCCGGCATGCAGGTCGCCGAGTCCGCCTCCAAGGACGTCAAGCGGGTCCACCTGGAGCTCGGCGGCAAGGCCCCGGTCGTCGTGTTCGAGGACACCGACATCGCCAAGGCCGTCGAGGGCATCTCCGTCGCGGGGTACTTCAACGCCGGCCAGGACTGCACGGCCGCGACCCGCGTCCTGGTCCACGAGTCCATCCACGACGAGTTCGTCACCGCGCTCGTCAAGGCCGCCGCCGACACCAAGACGGGGCAGCCGGACGACGAGGACGTGCTGTACGGCCCGCTCAACAACGCCAACCAGCTGAAGCAGGTCAGCGGCTTCATCGAGCGCCTCCCCGCCCACGCCAAGGTCGAGGCGGGCGGCCACCGGGTCGGCGACAAGGGCTACTTCTACGCCGCGACCGTCGTCTCCGGCCTCAAGCAGGACGACGAGATCATCCAGCACGAGGTCTTCGGCCCGGTCATCACCGTCCAGAAGTTCACGGACGAGGCCCAGGCCGTGGAGTACGCCAACGGCGTCGAGTACGCCCTGGCCTCCTCGGTGTGGACCAAGGACCACGCCCGCGCCATGCGGATGTCCAAGAACCTCGACTTCGGCTGCGTGTGGATCAACACCCACATCCCGCTCGTCGCCGAGATGCCGCACGGCGGCTTCAAGAAGTCCGGCTACGGCAAGGACCTCTCCGCATACGGCTTCGAGGACTACACCCGCATCAAGCACGTCATGACCTCGCTCGACGACTGATATCCCGTCAGCAGGCAGGTCACGGCCCCGGGCGCCCGCCCGGGGCCGTCACCGTTCCCCGGCGTCGAATCGTTCCCCGGCATCGACAGGGTGTGCGGACGGAGCGTGTGCCGCTGGACGGTTGGTCCATTGCCCGCCCCGCCGGCCGACCGGCATCCTGCGCAGGTGCGAGCAACCCCGAAGAACCCCATGTCCCGCCGGTCCCTGCTGCGCGCCCTCGGAGCCACGGCGGCCGGTGTCACGCTGGCCGGCTGCGGAGTGCCCGCCGCCTATGTGGAACCCGGTGACCGCGCCGGACGAGACACCTCGGCGAGCGACCACACCCTGCACTTCGCGAACTGGCCCCTCTACATCGACACCGATGACGAGGACCAGTCGAAGCGGCCCACCCTCGACGCCTTCGGCAGGCGGACCGGGATCTCCGTCACGTACACCGAGGAGATCAACGACAACGACGAGTTCTTCGGGAAGATCAGCCCGGCGCTGATGAACCACCAGGAGACCGGCCGCGACCTCGTCGTCATCAGCGACTGGATGTCCGCCCGGTTCGTCCGGCTGGGCTGGGTGCAGGAGATGGACCGGGCGAAGCAGCCGAACGTCGCCAAGTACCTGGACCCGCAACTGCGGTCGCCCGCCTTCGACAAGGGCCGGATGCACAGTGTCCCCTGGCAGTCCGGGATCACCGGCATCGCGTACAACCGCAAGAGGCTCGGCCGCGAGATCAAGCACCTGAGCGATCTGTGGGCGGACGACCTCCGCGGCAAGGTGACGCTGCTGTCCGGGCTCGACGAGTCCTTCGCCCTGCTGATGCAGGGCAACGGGGTCGACATCACCCGCTGGCAGCGGGACGACTTCTACCAGATGTGCGACCAGGTCGAGAAGCTGGTGAGGAAGCGGCACATCCGCCGCTTCACCGGCAACGACTACATCAAGGACCTGTCGACCGGCGATGTGCTCGCCTGCCAGGCCTACTCCGGCGACGTCATCCAGCTCCAGGCCGACAACCCGGAGATCGAGTTCGTCGTTCCCGAGGAGGGGGCCGAGCTCTGGTCGGAATCGCTCATGATCCCCAACCTCGCGCGCCACAAGCGCAACGCGGAGAAGCTCATCGACTACTACTACGAGCCGGAGGTCGCCGCCGAACTGGCGACCTGGGTCAACTACGTCTGCCCCGTTCCGGCCGCCCGCGAGGTGCTGGCCTCCGCCAAGGACGAGGAGACCGCCGCACTCGCCGAGGACCCGCTGATCTTCCCCGACGACGCGATGCGCAAGAGGCTCGTGATCGCCCGCGACGTCACGTCCGAGGAACGCACCGAGTTCGCGAAGAAATGGAACTCCATCGTCGGGCTGTGAGCCGTACCAGGGGTGGCGTAAAGGGCCGGTAAACGCGGGCGTACGCTGCGGACATGAGCGAGCGAAGAGCCCTGCTGAGGCGCATACGCGTGTGGTTGGCCGTCTTTATCGTCTGTCTGGTCCTGAGCGGGCTGACCGCCTTCCCGCTCGTCCATGAACTCCACTGGGCCGAGGATCTGTTGAGGTCCTCGGCCTCTCCTGTGCCGGAGCACTTCCCGGCACTGATGGAGTGGATCACCAAGGTCCGTACCGGCCTCGACGAGGCCGACGCGAAACACCCCTTCGTGCTGTACGGCACCGACTGGCTGGCCTTCGCTCATCTCGTCATCGCGGTCGCCTTCTACGGCCCCTACCGCGATCCGGTCCGCAACATCTGGGTCGTCGAGTTCGGCATGATCGCCTGCGCCGGGATCATCCCGCTCGCGCTGATCTGCGGGCCCATCCGTGGAATCCCCTTCTGGTGGTCCGTCATCGACATGTCGTTCGGCGTCTTCGGGGTGATCCCGCTGCTCGTCGTGCGCCGCATGATCAAGCGGCTGGAAGCCATGGAGCGGACCCCGCTTCCGGAGCCCGCTCCGACGACCGCTCCGGCGGTCTGAGTCACCCGGCCGACGGGGCGCCGAAGGCAGCCACCACTATGTTCATCGCCGTGGGATTCATGTCCTCCCCCTTCGCGTCCGTCGCGTTGACGCTGTAGACGAGCGTCCGGGAGAGATCACGGGTGGCCGCGACGGCCGTGTTGTAGCCCCAGCGGCCACCCGTCTTGCCCCAGACCTCGCGTCCGCCCAGTCTCATCACCGAGAGACCCGCGCTGAACGCGGCGGGCTTGCCCGTGCCGTACTCGCGCACCGATGCGCCGGGCAGCGTGAACATCTCCTGGAGCAGCGGTCCGCGCACCACCTGCCCGCTGAACAGCGCCCGGGTGAAACGCTCCAGATCGGCGGTGGTCGAGATCAGGTCCCCCGCCGCCCAGGCGTCCGTCGCCCCCCACACCGTCACATCGCGCAGCTCGCCGGCCGTGCCGAAGAGCTGGTAGCCGTGGTTGTGCGGCCCGCGGATCGTCGGGTCGGTGCCGGGGAAATACGTGTCCTTCAGGCGCAGGGGCTCCAGGATGCGGCGGGAGACCTGCGAGGCGTACGTGTCACCCGTGACCCGCTCGATCAGCAGGCCGGCCACGGTGTACCCGATGTTTGCGTAGTGCTGCTGGGCGCCGGGCGCGAAGTCCGGCCGGTGCGCGGTGGCCTCGCGTACGGCCTCCGCCGCGTCGTGCAGGTCGAAGCGGTGCGCGTACCACTCCTCCAGGGTGTCGCCGCCCGAGCCGACGGACGGGATGCCGCTCGTGTGGTTCAGCAGCTGGCGCACCGTGACCTTCCCGTACGCCGCCGGGATCAGGTCCGGCAGATAGTGCCGGGCCGGACGGTCCAGGCCGATCCTGCCCTCCCCGGCCAGTTGCAGCACGACGGCCGCCGTGAAGACCTTGGTGACCGAACCGGCCCGGAAGCGGCCGTCCGGGTCCGCCGGCTGCCCGGAGGCCAGGTCGTGGACGCCGGAGCTGCCCCGCCAGCCGCCCCCGGTGCCCGAGATCCGTACCAGCGCGGCCGTGGCGTCGTCCTTCGGGAGCCCTTGGATCGCGGCCCGCAGCGCCCCGGCGTCCGGAGCCTCCCGGGCGGGTTCCTGCTGCGCGGCGTGGCCCGTGGCCGCCGGGGTACCGGCCGCCGCCAGGGCCGGTGCGGCGGGGCCCGCGGCGATGCCGAGGACCAGGGCTGCTGCGACGACGGTGCGGGACGTGCGGGTGTTCATGTCCGGTGCCTCCCGGGCGTGGAATCCTCAACTGCTGGCGGATTCCATCCTGCTGATCAGCGCGCCCGGTCGGATCCCCCGGCCGGGGGTTTCCCGGAGGGAGGCTTCCTCCCCTGCGCGGGGGAGCCGGAGGCCGGCCCTCCCTCCGGAGAGGGAGTGACGACGCCGCACTCGTACGCACAGATCACCGCCTGGATCCGGTCGCGCAGACCCAGCTTGGACAGCACATTGCCGACATGGGTCTTCACCGTGTGCTCGCTGACGACCAGCGCCGCCGCGATCTCCGCGTTCGACAGCCCGCGGGCCAGGTGCAGCAGCGTCTCGTGCTCCCGGGCGGTCAGTACGTCCAGGCGCGCCGACGGTGCCACGGCCGTGGCGGGCGGGCGAGAGGTGTACTCGGCGATCAGCCGGCGCGCCACCGAAGGAGCCAGCAACGAGTCCCCGGCCGCCACCACCCGTACCGCGTGCACCAGGTCGTCGCGGCGGACGTCCTTGAGCAGGAAACCGCTCGCGCCCGCGTGCAGCGCCTCGTAGACGTACTCGTCGGAGTCGAAGGTGGTCAGCATGACCGTCCGGCAGCCGGTCTCGGCGCTGATGGTGCGGCAGGCCTCGATGCCGTCCGTGCCGGGCATCCGGATGTCGAGCAGTGCCACCTCGGGCGCCAGCCGCCGTACCGCTTCGACCGCCGCCCGGCCGTCCCCCGCCTCGGCCACCACCTCGATGTCCGGCTGCGCGTCCAGGATCATCGCGAAGCCGCTGCGCACCAACTCCTGGTCATCGGCCACCACCACACGGATCGTCAACTTCCCGCTCCTGTCCGTTGTTCCGTCTCCCGCTCCTGCCGCGTCCCCGTCCCCGGCTCCGGCCGCGTCCGCGGAATCGTCACCCGGACCCGGAACCCCCGGCCGCCCGGACCGGCGCCGGTCCGGGCCGTGCCACCGTGCGCGGCGGCACGTTCCCGGATGCCGACCAGCCCCAGCCCGGAGCCGCCGCCGGGGCCCCGTCCGTCATCGGTGACGGTGAGGGTCAGTGCCTCGGGGCCGTGATCCAGCCGGACACGGACCGTGGCCGCGTCCGCGTGCCTGACCACGTTCGTCAGGGCCTCCTGCACGATCCGGTAGACGGTTGCCTCGACCGCCAGGCCCGGCGGGCGGGGATGCCCCGTGACCTCGTACGAGACCGCCGGACCGCTGCCGCGTACCCGCTCCACGAGACCGGGCAGTTCGGCCAGCGCGGGCTGGGGCTCCCGCGGCACGTCGGGCGAGCCCTCGTTCTCGCGCAGCACACCGAGCATCCGGCGCAACTGGACCATCGCGTCCCGGCCCGTCTCCGAGATCGCGTCGAAGGCCGCCTCGGCACGCTCCGGCGCCGTGCGGACCGCCACCGGACCGGCCTCCGCCTGCACGATCATCAGGCTCACCGCATGGGACAGGATGTCGTGCATCTCCCGGGCGATCCGGGCCCGTTCGCGGGCCGCGGCCTGTTCGGCCTCGATCCGGTGCGTCAGCTCCAGCTGACGGGCCCGGTCCTCCACCGCGCGCAGATAGGCCTTGCGCGTCACCGTGAGCCGGCCGAAGGCGTAGGCCGCCGCGAACACGAACAGGGAGAAGAGCAGCTCCCGCATGTCGTTGCTGCCCAGTCCGACCGAGATCAGCACCGCCAGCGCCGTGAGCACCGCGATCCCGATCCGCTTCGGCGGAGAGGAGAGTTCGGCCACCGTGTAGAACGCCACCAGGCCGGTGTACGGGAGCGGCTGGCCCGGCCCGTCGACGGTGAACCTGTACAGGGCGCCGGCCGCCAGCACCGCGATGAGGATCATGACCGGAGCCCGGCGGCGGGCCACCAGCGGCAGCACCATCAGGGTGGTCAGCCCGTACGCCGGCCACGTCGCGTCCGGCAGCTCCGGGGCGCGCGGGACGACGAACGGTATGGTCATGGCGGCCTGGACCAGCAGCGCGATGAGCAGGTCGGCGCCGCGAGGGCCGGCTCCCAGGGCGTGTCCCGGCACTCTCGCCAGGATGTCTCGTATCCGCATCGGACCGGCGCCGTCAGGGCTTCCGCGCCACCGCGCCGAACTGGGCGACCCGTACCGCACCGGGCCCGGCGCGCCAGTGCGCGCACGACACGATGCCCGGCTCCACCAGGTCGAGCCCTGTCAGGAAGGCGGCGAACTCGGCGCGGCCGCGGGCGGTGATCGGCGGCGTGGCGTTCTCGTTCCAGAACCGCATCGCCGCCTCGTTGGCCTCGCCGCCCAGCTCCAGGGTGGGGTGGGTGAGCACCAGATGGCTGCCGGACGGCACCGCGTCCATCAGCGTGCGCACGATGCGGCGGGCCTCTGCCGTGTCGAGGACGAAGTTCAGGATGCCCAGGAGCAGGACCGCGACCGGCCGCTCCAGGTCGAGGGTCGGCCGTGCGGCCCGCAGGATCCGCTCCGGGTCGCGGGCGTCCGCGTCGACGTACTCGGTGGCGCCCTGCGGCGAGCCGGCGAGCAGTGCGCGGGCGTGCGCCAGCACGGCCGGGTCGTTGTCGACGTACACGACACGGCAGTCGGGCGCGGTGCGCCGGGCGACCTCGTGGGTGTGGTCCGCGGTCGGCAGACCGGTGCCGATGTCCAGGAACTGCCTGATCCCCGCCTCACCGGCCAGATACCCCACCGCCCGCCCAAGGAACGCCCGGTCGGCGCGCGCCACTTCGCCGATGCTCGGGTACATGCCGGTGACCCGGTCGCCGACCGCACGGTCCACCGGGTAGTTGTCGGTGCCGCCGAGCCAGTGGTTCCAGACCCGCGCGTTGTGGGCGACGTCGGAACGGACCCGGCCGGGAACGGGGGTGGTGCGGGGATCGGTCACGTCGCTGCTCCTCCTGCTCCGGGCCCGGCATCACGGACGATGGGGCAGGCCCATGATGCCGGACCGGTCAGGGAGAGCCGTCCGCCGGGGAGTTGGCGATGACGTCGCGCAGGACGTCGATCCGGTTGGTGGTGATCGAGTCGACACCGTGCCGGACGAGGCGGCGCATGGTCCGCCTGGTGTCGGCCGTCCAGGCGGAGACCAGCAGCCCGTCCCGGTGCAGCCGGTCCGTCAGCTCCCGGTCCACCAGGCCGAACCGGTAGTTCAGCCAGCGCGGCCGCACCGCGTCGAGCAGCGTGGCGCGCGGCGGCGCGAGGGTCGTCCAGGTCATGGCGATCTCGGCGTTCGGGTCGGCGGCCCGCACCCGGAGCATGGCGTCGGGACCGGCGCAGTAGTACGCCCGCTCGCCGGCCCCGCACTCGTGCACCACGCCGACGATCTTCTTGACGGAGCCGTCGGTGGAGCCCGGCAGATCGACCATGACGCGGTGCGCCCCGGCGGCGAGCAGCGCCTCGCGCAGGGTGGGCACACCGCCCCGGGTCAGCTCGGTGAGCTCCTCGTGGGTCAGCCGGTCGAGCCGCACCTCGTGGCCCCACAGCCGCTTCAGCGTGGCGTCGTGCAGCAGGACCGGTACGCCGTCGCGGGTGACCCGTACGTCGATCTCGACCGCGTCCGCCCCTCGTCCGAGGGCGGAGCGGATCGAGGGGAGCGTGTTCTCGCGGACACGGTAGGGATCGCCGCGGTGGGCCACGGCGGTGACTGAGGTGACCATGGGGCCATTGTGACCACCGGGGTCACCGGCCCGCGCGCTCCAGCCAGTTCGTCGTGTACGTGTCGATCTCGGCGGCCAGCCTCCGCTTGCCGGCCGCGTCGAGGAACGACGCCTCGACCGCGTTCTTCGCGAGTGCGGCGAGACCCCGCTCGTCGAGACCGAGGAGACGGGCGGCCACCCCGTACTCGTTGTTGAGGTCCGTGCCGAACATCGGCGGGTCGTCGCTGTTGATGGTGACCAGTACGCCCGCCTCCACCATCTCCTTGACCGGGTGCTGCTCGATGTCCGCCACCGCCCGGGTCGCGATGTTCGAGGTCGGGCATACCTCCAGCGCGATGCGGTGCTCGGCGAGGTGGGCCAGCAGCTTCGGGTCCTGGACGGAGCTGGTGCCGTGGCCGATGCGCTCGGCGCGCAGATGGGTCAGGGCGTCCCAGACGGTCTGCGGCCCGGTGGTCTCTCCGGCGTGCGGCACGGAGTGCAGGCCCGCGGCGATCGCCCGGTCGAAGCAGGGCTTGAACTGCGGGCGCTCCACGCCGACCTCCGGGCCGCCGAGACCGAACGAGACGAGGCCCTCGGGACGGAGGTCCACGGCGAGCCGGGCGGTCTCCTCGGCTGATTCGAGTCCGGCCTCGCCGGGAATGTCGAAGCACCAGCGCAGAACGACCCCGAGCTCCGCCTCGGCGGCCTTGCGGGCGTCCTCTATCGCCTCCATGAACCCCTGCTCCGGGATGCCGCGCCGGGTCGAGCTGAACGGGGTCACCGTCAGTTCCGCGTAACGGATGTTCTGCCGCGCCATGTCGCGGGCGACCTCGAAGGTCAGCAGGCGGACGTCCTCCGGGGTGCGGATCAGGTCCACGACGGAGAGGTACACCTCGATGAAGTGCCCGAAGTCCGTGAAGGTGAAGTAGTCGGCGAGAGCCTCGGGGTCGGTGGGGACCTTGGAGTCGGGGTGGTGCGCGGCCAGCTCGGCGACGATACGGGGCGAAGCGGAACCGACATGGTGGACATGCAGTTCGGCCTTGGGCAGCCCCGCGATGAAGGGGTGCAGATCGGTCATCGGACTCTCCGGGGCGTGGGGCGGTTCGGTGCCGGGCACGGTCGGCCGGGCAGGGGACGGGCATCATCGTAGGCCGGGTCCGCCGGTGGGCAGAGGGGCCGTAGCATGACGGGATCACGATGGGGGAGGCACATGTCAGACAACACAGAGCAGCCCGCGGGCGGGTCCGCGGGCGGGTCCGCGCCGCGCGATCCGTGGGCTCCGCCGGACAGCAAGGTGCCGCTGGAGAAGCCGGCCGGTGACCCTCGCCCGCCCGCTGTGCACAATCAGCCCACGGTCACCTCGATGCCGGGCGTCGGGGAGGGGCCCGCTCAGACCGACGCACCGCCGCCGGGATTCGGTTCGCCGGCGCAGACCGGGCCGGTGCCCGGAGCCGGATTCGGTCCCGGTCCCGTTCCCGGGGAGGTACCGCCGCCGCCGGTCGGACCGAACGGACCGGGCCAGCAGGTCCCGCCGGTCGCGGGACAGTACGGCTACCCGGCAGCACCGGCCCCGCAGTACGGCGGCTACCCGGGATACCCCGGCTACAACCAGGCGCCCTGGGGCAGCCCGCCGCCCTCCAATGGCATGGGCACCGCGGCCATGGTGCTCGGCATCCTGGCCATCTGCATGTTCTGCATCTACGGGATACCCAGCCTGATCCTGGGCGCACTGGCCCTGATCTTCGGCATCCTCGGCCGCAAGCGGGTGCAGCGAGGCGAGGCCACCAACAGCGGTCAGGCGCTCGCCGGGATCATCATGGGATCCATCGGCATCGTTTTCGGTGTGGCGATCATCAGCTTCTTCATCTGGCTGTTCGCCACCCACGCCAGTGAATTCGAGGACAGCGGCTACAACGACGACCCCTACTCCACGTCCCTGGTCGTCGAGGTCAACCGATAGCAAGTCTCGGGCGCCGGTGCCGGAACCCCCGCGGCACCGGCGCCGCAGTTCCTGCCGATGGCCCGGCGGGGCCGGATCCCGGCCCGCCGGGCCATCGGGTGTCCGGGCCGCCTCATGAGGCGCGCAGCTCCGCCCGCGCGTCCATCAGCGCGAACCCCAGCAGATTCAGCCCCCGCCAGCTCGCCGCGTTCTCCGCCCGCGGGTCGTCCGCCGCCAGTCCGATGCCCCAGACCCGGTCCATGGGGCTCGCCTCGACCAGCACCCGGTCCCCGGTGTTCAGCAGGAACTCCCGCAGCTCCGGATCGCCGCCGAACTTGTGCACGCTGCCGGCCACCACCAGCGCGAACCGCTCGCGCTCCCACACCGCGTCGTCGAAACCGCGGACCAGCCGGCCCACCTTCTTCGCCGCCGCCGGGCTCTTCGCCGCCAGCGCCGCGGCCTCCGACTCCGCGTCGCCGAACAGGCGGGCCTTGGCGGCCATCATCCAGTGCTCGGCCGACGCGTACCTCACGCCGTCGACCGTGAAGGGCGACGGCCACCACTGACTGAGGCAGCTCGAACCGATGCGTCCGTCGGGCCGGGGACGGTGCCCCCAGAAGTGCAGATACTTCACCTTCTCGCCGCGCGCGGTCCGCGCGAGGAGATCGTCCATGTGTTCCATGACATGCGATTCTGGCATCCGCCACTGACACTACGTACGGGGAATTCCGCACCGACGCGACACATGGTCGACAGATTCCGTCGCGTAACCAAAAGGCAACAACGGAATCACTTGTTGGGGTTGATCCCCTCTGTCAGGATCGGCACTCAAATCGAGCAGAGGCTACGCCGTCCCCGCACTCCGGGCACGCGGCGGAGGAGATCGTCATGGGCAACGGCATCCAGGTGCGGGACCGCTTCGCGGACGGCGCACAGTACATCGGCGGAAAGCTGCGGTCCGGAACATCGGGACGTCACCACGACGTGGTGAACCCGGCGACGGGCGAGACCGTCTACAGCTACGAGCTGGCGGGCACCGCCGACGTGGACGCCGCCGTGGCAGCCGCCCGCGAGGCGTTCCCCGGCTGGTCGGGCGCGACGCCCGCCGAGCGGTCCGAGGCGATGCACCGCTTCGCCGCCGTCCTCGCCGAGCAGGCCGACGACTTCGCGTACGTGGAGTCCCTCCAGTGCGGAAAGCCGATCAAGCTCTCCACCGAGTTCGACGTGCCCGGCACCGTGGACAACACCTCCTTCTTCGCCGGCGCCGCCCGCCACCTGGAGGGCAAGTCGGCCGCCGAGTACGACGGCGACCACACCTCGTACGTACGCCGTGAGGCGATCGGCGTCGTCGGCTCCATCGCGCCCTGGAACTACCCACTCCAGATGGCCGCCTGGAAGATCCTCCCGGCCGTCGCCGCCGGCAACACCATCGTCCTCAAGCCCGCCGAGATCACCCCGCTGACCTCGCTGATGTTCGCCCAGGCGGCCACCGAGGCGGGCATCCCCGACGGTGTGATCAACATCGTGACCGGCGCGGGCAAGGACGCCGGGGAGCACCTCGTCGGTCACCCGGACGTGGTCATGACCTCGTTCACCGGCTCCACCGCCGTCGGCAAGCGGGTCGCGGAGATCGCCACCTCCACCGTCAAGCGCCTCCACCTCGAACTCGGCGGCAAGGCCCCCTTCGTGGTCTTCGACGACGCCGACCTCGAGGCCGCGGTCAACGGCGCGGTCGCCGGAGCGCTCATCAACACCGGCCAGGACTGCACCGCGGCCACCCGTGCCTACGTCCAGCGCCCGCTGTACGACGCCTTCGTCCAGGGTGTCGCCGCGCTCATGGAGACCGTCCGGCTCGGCGACCCCTTCGACCAGGCGACCGACCTCGGCCCGCTGATCAGCCACGCCCAGCGGGACCGGGTCGCCGGATTCGTCGAGCGCGCCCGCGCCTATGCCACCGTCGTCACCGGCGGCGAGGCACCCGGCGGCGAACTGGCGGCCGGCGCCTACTACCGGCCGACCCTGGTCGCCGGGGCCGCCCAGGACAGCGAGATCGTCCAGTCGGAGATCTTCGGCCCGGTCCTGGTGGTGCTGCCCTTCGACACCGAGGACGAGGGCATCCGCCTCGCCAACGACACCCCGTACGGACTCGCCGCCTCCGCCTGGAGCCGCGACCTGTACCGCGCCAACCGCGCCACCCGCGAGATCAAGGCGGGCTGCGTCTGGGTCAACGACCACATCCCGATCATCAGCGAGATGCCGCACGGCGGATACAAGGCCAGTGGCTTCGGCAAGGACATGTCCTCGTACTCCTTCGAGGAGTACACGCAGGTCAAGCACGTCATGTACGACAACACCGCGGTCGCCCGGAAGGACTGGCACCGCACGATCTTCGGGGACCGATAACCCGGCCGACCCCCGGCCACCCACACCCGAAAGGGCAACGCGCATGGAGCAGTACGAGCCGGAGCGCCTCTCCGCGGCCCAACTCGCCGCGATGCGACGCAGTCTCACCAGCGGCCGGGGCGCTCTGACCCGCCGATCGCTGATCCGCGCCTCCGGCATGGGGGCGCTGGCGATCGGCGGGCTGGGCACGCTGAGCGCGTGCGGCATCCCGCCCGCCAAGCGGGAGGGGGACGCCGCCGCGGCCTCCGACGACCACTCGGCCGAGGAGAAGCAGGTCAACTTCTCCAACTGGACCGAGTACATGGACGTCACCGACGACGGCAAGCACCGGCCCACCCTGGAGGCGTTCACCGAGCGCACCGGGATCAAGGTCAAGTACACCGAGGACATCAACGACAACGTCGAGTTCTTCGGCAAGATCAAGCCGCAGCTCGCGGCCGGCCAGGACACCGGCCGCGACATCATCTGCGTCACCGACTGGCTGGCCGCCCGCGTCGTCCGCCTCGGCTGGGCGCAGAAGCTCGACCCTTCGCACCTGCCGCACGCCTACGCCAACCTCTCGGCCCAGTTCCGCTCCCCGGACTGGGACCCGGGCCGTGCCTACTCGTACCCCTGGGCGGGCATCCCCACCATCATCGCCTACAACTCCAAGGCGACCGGCGGCCGCAAGGTCGACTCCGTCAGCCAGCTGCTCGACGACCCGAAGCTCAAGGGCAGGGTCAGTTTCCTCTCGGAGATGCGCGACTCCGTCGGCATGACCCTGCTCGACATGGGCAAGGACCCCGGCAACTTCACCGACGCCGACTACGACGCAGCGATCGGCCGGCTCCAGAAGGGCGTCGACAAGAACCAGATCCGCCGTTTCACCGGCAACGACTACACCGCGGACCTCGACAAGGGCGACATCGCCGCCTGCGTCGGCTGGGCCGGCGACGTCATCCAGCTCCAGGCCGGGAACCCGGACATCAAGTACGCGATTCCGGCCGCGGGCTACGTCATATCCAGCGACAACCTGCTGGTCCCGGCGAAGGCCCGGCACAAGACCAACGCCGAGAAGCTCATCGACTACTACTACGAGCCGTCGGTCGCCGCGAAGCTCGCCGCGTACATCAACTTCGTCTGCCCGGTCGACGGGGTCCGCGACGAGCTGGCGAAGATCGATCGGGCGATGGCCGACAACGTCCTGATCCTCCCGGACAAGGAGATGGCGTCCCGGTCGCACGCCTTCCGCTCCCTGACCAGCAAGGAAGAGACGGCGTACGAAGAGAAGTTCGCCAAGCTCATCGGCGCCTGACCGCCGCGCCCTCCCCGCCCCACCCGATCCCCCGATCTCCAAACCTGATCTCCCTCTGACACCACCGGGACCGCGATCCATGACACAGCAGCAGACCGGCGGCGACGTCCGCCTCACCGGGATCAGCAAGACGTACGGCTCCTTCGCAGCCGTCAAGCCGCTCGATCTGACCGTCCCGCAGGGCTCCTTCTTCGCGCTGCTCGGCGCGTCCGGCTGCGGCAAGACCACCACTCTGCGGATGATCGCCGGCCTGGAGGAGGCCACCACCGGCACGGTCTCGCTCGGCGGCCGGGACATCACCGGGCTTCCCTCGTACAAACGGCCCGTCAACACGGTCTTCCAGAGCTACGCGCTCTTCCCGCACCTCGACATCACCGAGAACGTCGCCTTCGGTCTGCGCCGACGCGGCATCAAATCGGTGAAGAAGCAGGTCGACGAGATGCTGGAGCTGGTCCAGCTCGGCGACTTCGCCAAGCGCAAGCCGCACCAGCTCTCCGGCGGCCAGCAGCAGCGCGTCGCCGTCGCCCGCGCCCTGATCAACCACCCGCAGGTGCTCCTGCTCGACGAACCGCTCGGCGCCCTCGACCTCAAGCTGCGCCGCCAGATGCAGCTGGAGCTCAAGCGCATCCAGACCGAGGTCGGCATCACCTTCATCCATGTCACCCACGACCAGGAGGAGGCCATGACCATGGCCGACACCGTCGCGGTGATGAACGGCGGCCGGGTCGAGCAGCTCGGTGCCCCCGCCGACCTGTACGAGAATCCGAGGACGACCTTCGTCGCCAACTTCCTCGGCACGTCCAACCTCATCGAGGGCGAGATCGTCTCCGCGGGCACGGACATCGTCGTGGCGGCCGGCGGCGGCAAGCTGCGGCTGCCCACCGAGCGATGTTCGGCCCCGACCGCCGACGGCGGCAAGCTGCTGCTCGGCGTACGCCCGGAGAAGATCTCGCTCGCGCACGCCGACGACGTGGACGCGATAGCCGACGGCCGCAACCGGGTCACCGGCCGGATCGTCGACTCCAGCTTCATCGGGGTGTCCACGCAGTACGTGGTGGAGAGCCCGGCGGGCAAGGCGCTCCAGGTCTACGAGCAGAACATCGAGCGCGACGCCCGGCTCACCCCCGGCGCCGAGGTCGTCCTGCACTGGAACCCGGCGCACACCTTCGGCCTGGACGCCGCACAGGACATCGACGCCGGTGTGGAGACGGTGGAGGACGCGGCGTGACCGTCACCAAAGAGGCGCCACCGGCGCCCGTCGCGGAGCTGGAGATACGCAAGCCCTCCACCCGCAAGCGCCTCATCCCCTACTGGCTGCTGCTCCCCGGCATCCTGTGGCTGCTCGTCTTCTTCGCGCTGCCGCTGGTCTACCAGGCCTCGACCTCCGTGCAGACCGGATCCCTGGAGAAGGGCTTCGAGGTCACCTGGCACTTCCAGACCTACTGGGACGCGCTGACCGACTACTACCCGCAGTTCATCCGGTCCCTGCTGTACGCCGGCACCGCCACCATCCTGTGCCTGCTGCTCGGCTACCCGCTCGCCTACCTGATCGCGTTCAAGGCCGGACGCTGGCGCAATGTGGTCCTGGTGCTGGTCATCGCGCCGTTCTTCACCAGCTTCCTGATCCGCACGCTCGCCTGGAAGACGATCCTCGCGGACGGCGGCGCGGTCGTCGACGTACTGAACACCCTGCACGTCCTGGACGTCACCAGCTGGCTCGGCTGGACCGAGTCCAACCGGGTGCTGGCCACGCCGATGGCGGTGGTCTGCGGCCTCACGTACAACTTCCTGCCGTTCATGATCCTGCCGCTCTACACCTCGTTGGAGCGGATCGACGGCAGGCTGCACGAGGCGGCCGGCGATCTGTACGCCACCCCCGCCACCACCTTCCGCAAGGTGACCTTCCCGCTCTCCATGCCGGGCGTCGTCTCCGGAACCCTGCTCACCTTCATCCCGGCCAGCGGTGACTACGTCAACGCGGAACTGCTGGGCTCCACCGACACGAAGATGGTCGGCAGCGTCATCCAGACCCAGTTCCTGCGCGTCCTGGACTATCCGACGGCGGCCGCGCTCTCCTTCATCCTCATGGCGGTCGTCCTGATCATGGTCACCGTCTACATCCGCCGCTCCGGGACGGAGGACCTGGTCTGATGCCCGTACTGCGCTGGATTCGCCGGAATCTGATCGTCATCGCGGGTCTGCTGACCCTCGCGTACATGATCCTGCCGAACGTCGTCGTCATGGTGTTCTCGTTCAACAAGCCGAACGGACGCTTCAACTACTCCTGGCAGCGCTTCTCCCTGGACGCCTGGAAGGACCCCTGCGGCGTCGCCGACATGTGCGGCTCGCTCTCGCTGTCCCTCCAGATCGCCGTCTGGGCCACCGTCGGCGCGACCGTCCTCGGCACGATGATCTCCTTCGCGCTGGTCCGCTACCGCTTCCGGGCGCGCGGCGCGATCAACTCGCTGATCTTCCTGCCGATGGCGATGCCCGAGGTCGTCATGGCCGCCTCGCTGCTCACGCTCTTCCTCAACATGGGCGCACAGCTGGGCTTCTGGACGATCCTGATCGCGCACATCATGTTCTGCCTGAGCTTCGTCGTGACGGCGGTGAAGGCGCGCGTGATGTCGATGGACCCGAGGCTGGAGGAGGCGGCCCGCGATCTGTACGCCGGTCCCGTGCAGACCTTCCTGCGGGTGACGCTGCCGATCGCCGCCCCCGGAATCGCGGCGGGAGCGCTGCTCGCCTTCGCGCTCTCCTTCGACGATTTCATCATCACCAATTTCAACGCGGGCTCCACCGTGACCTTCCCCATGTTCGTCTGGGGATCGGCACAGCGCGGCACGCCCGTGCAGATCAACGTCATCGGAACGGCGATGTTCATCATCGCTGTCATGGTGGTCGTCGTCGGCCAGCTGATCGCGAACCGGCGCAAGAACAGCGCACGATAGAAAGCCCTGAAGGAGTTGGAAACCATGGCCCCAGTTGCCATGCGTACTGCTGCACAATCGCTCTCCGACGCGAAGCCCGTCTCGTTCTGGCTGGACGACCCCGGCAAGCCCGAGGCGCTGCCCGCGCTCACCGGTGACGAGCACTGCGATCTGCTCGTCGTCGGCGGCGGCTACAGCGGACTGTGGACCGCGCTGATCGCCAAGGAACGCGACCCGGAACGGGACGTCGTACTGATCGAGGGGCACGAGGTGGGCTGGGCCGCCTCCGGCCGCAACGGCGGATTCTGCGCCGCCTCCCTCACCCACGGCCTGCCCAACGGCCTGGAGCGCTGGCCGGACGAGATCCACCGGCTGGAGGAGCTCGGAGAGCGCAACCTCGACGCCATCGAGGCCGCCGTCGCCCGTTACTCGATCGACTGCGAATTCGAGCGGACCGGCGAGATCGACGTCGCCACCGAGCCCCACCAGCTCGAAGAGCTCCATGAATGGCACCAGGAGACCGAGAAGCTCGGCTTCACCGGGACGGAATTCCTGGACCGGGACGCGCTGCGCGCCGAAGTCGACTCACCGACATTCCTGGGCGGTCTCTGGGACCGGCGGGGCGTTGCCATGCTGCACCCCGCCAAGCTGGCCTGGGGCCTGAAGCGGGCCTGTCTCGAACTCGGGGTGCGGATGTACGAGCACACCCGGGGTCTCGAACTCGCCAGGTCCACCACGGGAATGGCGGTCCGCACGCCGTACGGAAGGGTCTTCGCACGCCGGGTCGCACTCGGTACGAACATCTTCCCGTCGCTGGTCAAGCGGGTGCGCCCGTACACGGTGCCGGTCTACGACTACGCGCTGATGACCGAGCCGCTCACCGCGGACCAGCTGGCCTCCATCGGCTGGAAGAACAGGCAGGGCCTGGGCGACAGCGCCAATCAGTTCCATTACTTCCGGCTGTCGGCCGACAACCGGATCCTGTGGGGCGGCTATGACGCGATCTATCCGTACGGCGGCCGGCTGAGCGCCGATCTCGATCAGCGTCCGGAGACCTTCCTCAAGCTCGCGGGCCAGTTCTTCGACTGTTTCCCGCAGTTGGCCGGGGTTCGTTTCAGTCATGCCTGGGGCGGGGCGATCGATACCTGTTCGCGCTTTTCCGCGTTCTTCGGCACGGCCCATCAGGGCCGGGTCGCCTATGCCGCCGGATTCACCGGACTCGGCGTCGGCGCCACCCGTTTCGGGGCCGATGTGATGCTCGATCTGCTGGCGGGCGAACAGAACGAGCGGACCACGCTGGAAATGGTCCGCAGCAAGCCGATGCCGTTCCCGCCGGAGCCCTTCGCCTGGGCCGGGATCGAGCTCACCAAGAGGTCCCTGGCCAGGGCCGACAGCAACGGCGGCCACCGCAATCTCTGGCTGCGGACGATGGACCGGCTGGGGCTCGGCTTCGACAGCTGAGTCCGGCCGGGTCCCCGTGAATTCATTGCCCGAACCCGCGTAATCGACCGGCTCCACCTCTCTCTCCCGTGTGAACACACCGGCAATGCATGGCTGGTGCACACGGAAATGGAGGCCGGTCATGGCTGGCGCGGGGGTCAAAGCAGCAGTCGAGTGGCTCGTATCGGTGGCGCCGGATCCGGACGCCTGCCGGTGGGAATGGGAGCGCAATCCCCGCGGGATCGCGCTCCTTCCCGCCGGCCGACGCTGGGACGTGCTGGTTCTTCCGGGGGAGCTGGGCTATCCCACCCTCGACGTACTGACCCGCCTCATCGACAGGCCCGGTCCCGTTCTCTCCGACTTCGGCAATGCCCGCATGGGCTTCTTCGTGCCGCCGGGCACCGTCGCCCACTGGGTCGGCACCGGGGTGCGGGGAGTGGGGCCGGGGACCTGGATCGTCGTGCCGCATCCGGGCCGGGCGTCCAACGGCGGGGTGCGCTGGCTGATCCCGCCCGACGGCTCGGGAACCCTCACCGACGCGACACTTCTGGAGCTCGCGATGCACGAGACGGCGGCCGGGCAGGCCGAGAGGGGCGGGGACTGACACCGACCGGGCGGGCGGCGGGAACGGTGACGCGGTCGACCGGGCGGGCGGCGGGAACGGTGACGCGGTCGACCGGGCGGGCGGCGGGAACGGTGTACGCGGTCGACCGGGCGGGCGGCGGGAACGGTGTACGCGGTCGACCGGGCGGGCGGCCCGGGACCGTCAGAGGTCTTGACAACCTGATTGGTCTGGACCATGTTGTGGCGGCCGCACCCAATTCCCCCATGCACGGAGGCCGTTGTGGAACGCACGGGACCCCCCGCCCGAATTACCGGAGTCGTGGCCGCCTTCGCGGCGGCCCTGCTCGCCGTCGGCGGTCTGACCGCCCTCGCTCCGTCCGCCGCTGCCGCCGACGTCGACCTGGCACGCAACGGCGGCTTCGAGTCCGGCCTGGACGGCTGGAGCTGTACCGGCGGCAGCGGAGCCGCCGTCGGCACACCGGCCCACAGCGGCACCTCGGCGCTGAAGGCGACCCCGGCCGGCGCCGACAACGCCAAGTGCTCCCAGGTGGTGACGGTCGAGCCGGACTCCACCTACACGCTGGGCGCCTGGGTGCAGGGCTCCTACGTCTACCTCGGCGCGGAGGGCACCGGCACCACCGACGTGTCCACCTGGACCCAGTCGTCCACCGACTGGAAGCAGCTCACCACCACCTTCAGGACGGGCCCGTCCACCACCCGGGTGACCGTCTACACCCACGGCTGGTTCGGCACTCCCGCCTACTACGCCGACGACCTCACCCTGGTCGGTCCGGGCGGCGCCCCGGCCGAGCTCCCGGCCGCCCCCACCGGACTCAAGGCCGGCACGGCCACCGCCTCCTCGGTCGACCTGTCCTGGACCGGCTCCGCCGGGGCCACCGGCTACAACGTCTACCGGGGCGGCACCAAGGTCCTCTCGGTCACCGGCACCTCCGCCACCGTGACCGGCCTCACCGTGTCGACCGCGTACAGCTTCCAGGTCGCCGCCACCAACTCCGCGGGCGAGTCCGCCAGATCGGCCGCGGTCGCGGCCACCGCCACGGCGGGCGGCGGCGGAGGCGGGGGAGGCGGCCTGCCCGTCCACGCGCTCGTCGGCTATCTGCACTCCAGCTTCGCCAACGGCTCCGGCTACACGCGGATGGCGGACGTGCCCGACTCCTGGGACGTCATCGACCTGGCCTTCGGCGAGCCGACCTCGGTGACCTCCGGCGACATCCGCTTCTCGCTCTGCCCGGTCACCGAATGCCCGAACGTCGAGTCGGCGGCCGAGTTCAAGGCGGCCATCAAGGCCAAGCAGGCCGCGGGCAAGAAGGTGCTCATCTCCATCGGCGGCCAGAACGGCCAGGTCCAGCTCTCCACCACCGCCGCCCGCGACACCTTCGTCTCCTCGGTCAGCAAGATCATCGACGAGTACGGTCTGGACGGCCTCGACATCGACTTCGAGGGCCACTCGCTCTCGCTGAACACCGGGGACACCGACTTCCGCAACCCCACCACCCCGGTCGTCGTCAACCTGATCTCCGCGGTGAAGGCCCTCAAGGCCAAGTACGGCGACAAGTTCGTCCTGACGATGGCCCCCGAGACCTTCTTCGTCCAGCTCGGCTACCAGTACTACGGCTCGGGCCCCTGGGGCGGCCAGGACCCCCGGGCGGGCGCCTACCTCCCGGTCATCCACGCGCTGCGCGACGACCTGACCCTGCTGCACGTCCAGGACTACAACTCGGGCTCCATCATGGGCCTGGACAACCAGTACCACTCGATGGGCGGCGCGGACTTCCACATCGCCATGACCGACATGCTGCTCACCGGCTTCCCGGTGGCGGGCGACCAGACCAAGGTCTTCCCGGCGCTCCGCCCCGACCAGGTCGCCATCGGGCTGCCGGCCTCCACCCAGGCGGGCAACGGCCACACCTCGCCCGCCGAGGTCACCAAGGCGCTGAACTGCCTGACGAAGAAGACCGACTGCGGCTCCTACGCCACCCACGGAACATGGCCGGCGCTGCGCGGGCTGATGACGTGGTCGATCAACTGGGACCGGTTCAACAACGGGGAGTTCTCGAAGAACTTCGACGCCTACTTCGGCGGCTGAGGCCGAGCGGCAGCAGCACTGCCCCGCACAGGAGCCAACTGCCCAGCACGTCCAGCGGCCAGTGATAGCCGCGCAGCACCAGACCGATGCCCGTCGCCGTGGTCAGCAGGACAGCGGCGACGGGCATCACCCATGACCACGACCGCCTCGCGTACGGCACGACCAGCAGCGCCGCCGCGCCGTACGCCACCGCGGCCGTCGCGGCATGGCCGGACGGGAAGTAGCCGGTGGCGTCCGTCAGCGGTCCCGGACGGGCGATCAGGGCCTTCAGCGGAACGACCAGCAGGGGCACCGCGCCCATGGTGAGCGCGGCGTACAGCGGCTCACGGCGCGCACCGCGCACCAGGGCCCAGGCGACCGCGCAGCCCAGTACCGGGAGCGCGATCTGCATATTGCCCAGATCGGCGAGGAATTCGGTCAGCCGGGCGGGGCCGTGTCCGACGACGGCCCGGCCGGCGCGCTCGTCGAGTGCGCGCAGCGGGCCGCCGGCCGCGACCTGCCAGGCGGTGAGCCCGAAGAGCGCCAGGAGCGTCAGGACCAGGGAGAGGAAAAGAGCCGGCCGCCCGGGAACAGGGGGGGTGGTTCCGGGGCGGCCGGTCGGACCGGTTTGCCGCACGCCCCGGGGGGTTTGGGGCGAGCGGCCATCCGATCGGTGAGGAGTTCCGGAGCCAGAGGCTCCAGCGGTGTGCGCGAAGGCACGGCCAGGACGGCGCTGGGGAAGCTCCGGCCCGGCATCGCCCGCAGTCCCCTGCGGGCGGGGTGTTTCTCTCATCTGCGGAAACCGTACGGCAGCCGATGGGGGGACCGACAGCGGGAAACAGATCCCGCCATCGGCCCCCCACACGTTCTTCACAGGCCCTCACGCGGGCCCCTCGTAACCCCTGCGAGAACGCGTTCCGGAGCCGCTGTGGTTCGCACAGATCAGATCTGGCCGAAAGCCTGCTCGATGACGTCGAGCGCCTCGTTCAGCAGGTCCTCGCCGATCACCAGCGGCGGGAGGAAGCGCAGGACGTTGCCGTACGTGCCGCAGGTGAGGACCAGGACGCCCTCCGCGTGGCAGGCCTTGGCGAGCTTCGCGGCGGCCTCCGGGTTCGGGTCCTTCGTGCCGGACTTCACCAGCTCGATCGCGATCATCGCGCCGCGGCCACGGATGTCACCGATGATGTCGCCGTTGCCGAGCTTCGACTGCATCTCGGCGAGGCGGCCCTTCATGACCTCCTCGATGCGCTTCGCCTTCCCGTTCAGGTCCAGCTCGCGCATCGTCTCGATGGCACCGAGCGCACCCGCGCAGGCGACCGGGTTGCCGCCGTAGGTGCCGCCGAGGCCGCCGGAGTGGGCGGAGTCCATGATCTCGGCGCGGCCGGTCACGGCGGAGAGCGGAAGACCGCCCGCGATGCCCTTGGCGGTGGTGATCAGGTCCGGGACGATGCCCTCGTCCTCGCAGGCGAACCACTGGCCGGTGCGGCAGAAGCCGGACTGGATCTCGTCGGCGACGAAGACGATGCCGTTGTCCTTGGCGAACTGGGCGATGGCCGGGAGGAAGCCCTTGGCCGGCTCGATGAAGCCGCCCTCGCCGAGCACCGGCTCGATGATGATCGCGGCGACGTTCTCCGCACCGATCTGCTTGTTGATCTGGTCGATGGCCTGGGCCGACGCCTCGGCGCCGGCGTTCTCGGCACCGGTCGGCCAGCGGTAGCCGTACGCCACCGGCACCCGGTAGACCTCGGGCGCGAACGGGCCGAAGCCCTGCTTGTACGGCATGTTCTTGGCGGTCAGCGCCATCGTGAGGTTGGTGCGGCCGTGGTAGCCGTGGTCGAAGACGACGACCGCGGTGCGCTTGGTGTGGATACGGGCGATCTTCACCGCGTTCTCGACGGCCTCGGCGCCCGAGTTGAAGAGCGCGGACTTCTTGGCGTGGTCGCCCGGCGTCAGCTCGGCGAGCTGCTCACAGACCTCGACGTACCCCTCGTACGGCGTGACCATGAAACAGGTGTGGGTGAAGTCGGCGAGCTGCGCGGACGCGCGGCGCACGACGGCCTCGGCGGAGGCGCCCACCGACGTCACGGCGATACCGGAGCCGAGGTCGATCAGACGGTTGCCGTCCACGTCCTCGATGATCCCGCCACCGGCGCGGGCGGTGAACACCGGCAGGGTGGAGCCCACACCTGCGGCCACCGTCTCCAGACGGCGGGCCTGCAGCTCCACCGACTTCGGGCCGGGAATGGCAGTGACGACGCGGCGCTCCTGCGGGATTGCGGTCATGAGGGGCTCCTGGGGGGATGTTTCGGACGCTTCTTCGTGCAGGCTATGGGCGAGGCCCGGGGTACGGCATGTTCCGTTCGGGAGTGGTGCTCGCGCGCCGTTGTCCGCCACGGACATAGCGAGGGGGTACGCGGGCCGGGCCGCGGGGACGCGGGGCCCGGGGAGGGCTCCGGGGGCCGGGCGAAGACATCCCGCCGGACCGCGTCCGACGGGGTGGTACGGGGCACTAGATTGATGGCTTCGGGCGCCCGCGCCCGAAGATACCGGTCGGCGCTGGTCAGGGGACGAGGGACAGCACATGGACACCGAGGGCACGTACGACGCACGCGGCACCCGCTCCGGTCATCCGGTGCCGCGCCCGGCCGGCCCTCCCCCTCCCGAACTGCCGCCGAGGCCCGGATACGCCCCGGCCTCCGGGCCCTCCCTCGGCGACTGGCTCCGCATCCCGAGGCCCGCGGCGGAGCCGGGCGTCTGGCGGCTCGGCCACGTACCCCGGCCCGCCGAGGAGAAGGAACGCACCCCGGACCGCACGCTGGTGAGCGGCGCGGTGATCTCGCTGCTGGCCTGCGTCCTGCTCTGGTCGCTCTGGCGCAACAACTACATCCCGTACTGGCGGGTCCCGCTGAAGCTCTTCACTCCCGGCGACTGGTGGGGGCCGTTCGGGGACCAGCCGCAGACCCGGGGCGCGGTCCGCGCGCTCGACATCTACCGGTTGCTGATCATCGGGGGACTCGTCTACGGATTCGGCCGCCTCGGCAACTGGCCCGCCGCCTTCGAGCGGTGCGTCGCCGCCAGGGGAGCCGCCGCACGGGCGGCCGGTGCCGCGGTCTGCGCGCTGCTGGTGTGGACCCTCGTCTGGAACGGGACCGTGCCGGGGATGGGGCTGGTCTTCGGCCTCGTGCCGGACGGCTGGCTGGGCCGCGACCGCACCCAGTCCACGCTGATCAGCTACGGGCTGTACGCCCTGCTCACCCTGGTGATCGTGTGGCCGTTCGGCAGGCTCGGGCGCTGGGCCGAGCTGTGGCGCCGCGGCCGCTCCGAGCGGCCGGCCCCCGGCCGGGACGGCCGCGACCCGGCGAAGCCGCACACGCCCGACGGCGCGGACGCCGTCGTCGAGGGCGGCGAGGACGACCCCGCCGAATGGCCCGACCTGCGCGCCGCCGGACAGCCGCAGGCCGCCGCCGCGCTCGCCGGGGAGACCCGGTCCGGGCGGATGAACGATGTCGACTACGTCCGGATCCGCCGTGCCTGGACCTCCGTACGCGCCGACCGCTCCCGCCTCCCCGCCTTCACCGAGAACGTGCGCAGCGACGGCTCCGCCGCCTGCACCCACCCCTCCGGCGCACGCGACCTCCCGGTCCGCGCCGCCCGGCACGACCTGCTCGTCCAGCAGGTCAGGCTGGGCGCCGTCGAGGCGGGCGAGCGCAACCCGTACGCCCGCCGCGGCAGCGGCATCGCCCTGGACCCCGGGCTGCTGGGCACCTCCCTGCTCGCCGTCGGCCCGCCGGGCGCGGGCAAGAGCCGGTCACTGGTCCGGCCGGTCGTCGAATCCCTCGCGCTGCAGGCGCTCACCGGGCAGGCCGCCGTCGTCGCCGTGTGCGCCGCGGGAACCCAGCTCGGCGGCGACAAGGGGTTCGACGTCGTCGTCAAGATCGGCGACCCGTCGTCCGTGCACGACCTCGACCTGTACGGCGGCACCACCGACCCCGACGAGGCCGCGACCGTGCTCGC
Organism: Streptomyces sp. NBC_00984; assembly: GCF_045162475.1. Lineage (NCBI taxonomy): Bacteria > Bacillati > Actinomycetota > Actinomycetes > Kitasatosporales > Streptomycetaceae > Streptomyces > Streptomyces sp. NBC_00984. The sequence goes on along the minus strand of NZ_CP108734.1, from coordinate 2,488,607 downwards.
CGACGGCCTGGTCGGTGACCTCCCCGAGGTCGACGGCAGACGCGCCGTGACCGCGCTCGCCCAGCTCCTCGGCCCCTTCCGGGTGGCCCACGGCCGGTTCCCCTCCGTGCCCGAGCTGCGCGAGCTCCTGGACGGTGTGCCCACTGCCCTCGCCGCGCTGCGGGAGGCGCTCGACGACACCGGGCACCCCGGGATGCGGCGCGAGCTCGACGGCCGCGCCCGCCAGGCCGGTGCGCCCGGCGATCCGGGTCCGGCGCTCGCCGACCGGGTGGCGCTGCTGGACCGGCCCGCGTTCGCCGAGTTCTTCGACACCACCGGCAGGACCCGGCCCTTCTCGCCGCGCGCCCTGGAGCACCCGCTGAGGGTCCGCATCGACCTGCCCGAGCGCGGCCACGCCGAGGCCTCCCGGGTGCTGGCGCGGCTGGTCCTCGCCCAGTTCACCGCGAGCGCCGCGGCCCGTACCGACCGTTCCCTCTTCGCCTGTCTCGTCCTCGACGACGCGACCGGCACCCTGACCCCCGACACCGTCCGCGGCGTCCAGCGGCTGCGCTCGGCGCACGCCGGGGCCGTACTCACCCTGCGTACGCTCGACGACGTGCCGGAGAGCCTGCACACGGCGCTGCTGGGCGCGGTCGGCTGCCGGATGGCGTTCTCCGGGATCACCACCTGGGACGGGAAGAAATTCGCCGAGGCCTGGGGCACCGAGTGGGTCGAGACCCGCGACGTCACCCAGCGCACCGTCTTCGCCGACCAGCCGATGACCCGGGCCATCCACGCCTTCCGCAAACTCGTCACCGGCAAGGCGGTCACCACGGACGCGGTGACCGTGCGCCAGGTCGAACGGGAGCGCTGGTCGGCCTCCGAACTGGCCCACCGGGTGCCGGCCGGGCACGCGGTACTGTCCCTGACGACCGTGCGGGGGGAGCACGCGCCGCCCCTGCTGGTGGATCTGAACGGCTGAGCGGCGCGGGGTGCGGCCCGCGGCACCGGGCATGGTCATGCCGGACCCCGCCAGCCTGGCAGAATTGGCAGGAGCCGTTCATACGGGACGGCGAAAACCGACTCCCCGAGGTCCCGCGGTCCCCATGCCCCTCACTCTCGCCTCGCTTGTCCAGCGTTCGGCGCTCAGACTCACCGTGCGCGCGGGGGCGGACCGGCTCGACGTGCCCGTGCGCTGGGCGCACGCCAGCGAGCTGACCGACCCCGTTCCGTACATGGAGGGCGGCGAGTTCCTGCTCGTCACCGCCACCAACCTCGACGCGGAGAACCCCGAGGCGATGCGGCGGTACGTGCGGCGGCTGGCCGGAGCCGGAGTCGTCGGCCTGGGCTTCGCCGTCGGCGTCCACTACGACGAGGTGCCGCAGGCGCTGATCGACGCGGCCGAGGAAGCGGGGCTGCCGCTCCTCGAAGTGCCGCGCCGCACCCCGTTCATCGCCATCGCCAAGGCCGTGTCCTCGGTGATCGCGGAGGACCAGTACCGGGCCGTGACGGCCGGGTTCGAGGTCCAGCGGGAGCTGACCAGGGCCGCACTCGCGGGCGACGGTCCCGGCGAACTGCTCACCCGGCTCGCCGCGCACCTCGACGGCTGGGCCGCGCTGTACGACGCGGCCGGCCAGGTCGTCGCCGCGGCCCCCGAATGGGCCGCCCGCCGCGCCGCCCGGCTCACCCCCGACGTGGAACGGCTGCGGGACCGCCCGGCCCCCGCCAGCGTCGTCGTCGGCGACACCGACGACCGGGTCGAGCTCCAGTCCCTGGGCACCGGCCGCCGGGTCAGGGGAGCGCTGGCCGTCGGCACCGGCGCGGCACTCGGCACCGCCGAGCGGTACGCCGTGCACTCCGCCGTCGCCCTGCTGACCCTGACCACCGCACGCTCCCGGTCCCTCCAGGGCGCCGAACAGCGCCTCGGCGCGGCGGTGCTGCGCATGCTGCTCGCCGGCCAGCCGGACCACGCCAGGGCCGTCGCCGGGGACCTGTACGGGGGGCTGCTCGACGCCCCGTTCCGGCTGCTCATCGCGGAGGCGTCCGACCCCGCCACCCCCGCGTCGCTCGGCGAGGCGATGGAGGCGGCGGCCCTGCGGTCCGGCGAGACCCTGCTGACCGTCCCCGAGGGCGACCGGCTCGTCGTCCTCGCCGCGGACGGCGGAGCGGCGGTCGCGGCGTGCGCGGCCTACGCGGAGGCCCAGGAGGCGAGGACGCACGCCGAAGGGACGAAGGCGGAGGAGGGCCAGGTGGTCGTGGGCCTCTCCGCGCCGGCCGGCCCGATCGCCGTCTCCGCCGCGTACAAGCAGGCCGAGCAGGCCCTGTCGGTGGCCCGCCGCCGGGGCAGGGCGCTGGTCGAGCACGAGGAGCTGGCAGCCGGCTCGGTGCTCCCGCTGCTCGCGGACGACGCGGTACGGGCCTTCGCCGACGGAATGCTCCGCGCCCTGCACGAACACGACGCCAAGGGCCGCGGCGACCTCGTGGCCTCGCTGCGGGCCTGGCTCGCCCACCACGGCCAGTGGGACGCGGCCGCGGCGGACCTGGGAGTGCACCGCCACACCCTGCGCTACCGGATGCGCCGGGTGGAGGAGATCCTGGGCCGCTCGCTGGACGATCCCGATGTCCGGATGGAGCTGTGGCTGGCCCTGAAGGCCACGAGCGCGCCGCCGACCCCCGAGCCGTAGCGGCCCGGCGGAGCCACGCGTTCCGTCCGCATCCGACAAACCGGCGCGTCCCCGGCACGCACTGCTCCACCCCGGACAAACGCCAGGGCGGCCCTGCGGCCCTACGGTGGGGGCAAGACACCCCCACCGCTCCGAAGGGCCGGAACCTCCATGACTTCCACCCACGCCTTCTGGCTCGCCGGCCGCCAGGCCACCGGCGAGGACAGCTTCGACGTCACCAACCCCTGGGACGGCCGTCTCGTGGGCACCGTCAGCGTGCCGACCGATGCCCAGATCGAGGAGGCCGTCGCGGCCGCGCACGCCGTGCGCGAGGAGTTCGCCGCGACCCCGGCGCACGTCCGGGCCGCCGCGCTCGACCACGTCGTACGGCGTCTGGTGGAGCGCACCGAGGAGATCGCCCAGCTGATCTCCGCCGAGAACGGCAAGCCCATCAAGTGGGCCCGCGGCGAGGTCGGCCGTGCCGTCTCCGTGTTCAGGTTCGCCTCGGAGGAGGCCCGCCGCTTCAACGGCGGCGACGCCCAGCGCCTGGACACCGACGCCGGCGGCACCGGCCGTCTCGGCCTGACCCGGCGCTTCCCGCGCGGCACGGTCCTCGGCATCGCGCCGTTCAACTTCCCGCTGAACCTGAGCGCCCACAAGGTGGCCCCGGCCATCGCCGTCGGCGCCCCGATCATCCTGAAGCCCGCCCCGGCCACCCCGATCTCCTCGCTGATCCTGGGCGAGCTGCTGGCCGAGACCGACCTGCCGGCCGGTTCGTGGTCCGTGCTGACGGTCCCCAACGACCGGATGCCCGCCCTGGTCCAGGACGAGCGCCTGCCCGTGATCTCCTTCACCGGTTCCGGCCCCGTCGGCTACTCGATCCTGGAGTCGGTGCCGCGCAAGCACTGCACCCTGGAGCTCGGCGGCAACGGTGCCGCGGTCGTCCTCGGCGACTACGCCTCCGACCAGGACCTGGACTGGGCCGCGACCCGTATCGCGACCTTCTCCAACTACCAGGGCGGCCAGTCCTGCATCTCCGTGCAGCGGGTCATCGCGGACGCCTCGGTCTACGACCGGCTGCTCCCGAAGATCGTCGCGGCCGTCGAGGCCCAGGTCACCGGCGACCCGTCGGACGCCACCACCGATGTCGGCCCGCTGGTCAGCGAGGACGCCGCCAAGCGCGTCGAGTCCTGGGTCGACGAGGCCGTGCAGGCCGGCGCCCAGCTGCTCACCGGCGGCAAGCGGGACGGCGCCACCTACGCGCCGACCGTGCTCGCGGAGCTCCCGGACAACGTCACCCTCTCCTGCGAGGAGGTCTTCGGACCGGTGCTGTCCGTGCAGAAGGTGGACGGCGAGGCCGAGGCCTTCGAGGCCGTCAACTCCTCCAAGTACGGCCTGCAGGCAGGCGTGTTCACCCACGACCTGCAGACGGCCTTCCGCGCCCACCGCGCACTGGAGGTCGGCGGCGTGATCATCGGCGACGTCCCCTCCTACCGCGCGGACCAGATGCCGTACGGCGGCGCCAAGCAGTCCGGCGTCGGCCGCGAGGGCGTCCGCTACGCCATGGACGACTACACCTACGAGCGCGTGCTGGTCCTCACCGGCCTCGCCCTGTAGTCCGCGAACAGGATCGAACCGATCCACCGACGTCGCCTGTGTTCCGCCTGGACAGCACGACAGCAGGCGACAGCGAGATGGCCTGAACCCACTGTGCGGGGGTTCAGGCCATCTCCGTCTTCCCGCCCGGCCGCCACCGCGGGCGGGTCAGTGGAGTGGCTCCCGACCCGATCGGCTCCCGGGGGATGGCGGGCGTGTCGGAAATCGGGTACATACGGACGAGTAGAGCCGGTTGGTACCGGTGGGCGCACCCCCACGCGGACCGGCCGCGTCCCCCACCCACAACGCGGCGAGGTGAGCTCCTCATGTCCGCACCATCCGCACCGAAGAACACGCCCAGGGTCACCGAGCGTGAAGCGCGCCAAGTGGCCGAGGCCGCGCGCGAACAGGACTGGCACAAGCCGAGCTTCGCCAAGGAGCTCTTCCTCGGACGCTTCCGGCTCGACCTGATCCATCCGCATCCGCTGCCGCCCGCCGACGACGTGCGGCGCGGCGAGGCGTTCCTCGCCCGGCTGCGCGAGTTCTGCGAGACGAGGATCGACGGCGCCCTGATCGAGCGCGAGGCGAGAATCCCCGACGACGTGATCGGCGGCCTCAAGGAGCTCGGCGCGCTCGGGATGAAGATCGACCCGAGGTACGGCGGCCTCGGCCTGACCCAGGTCTACTACAACAAGGCCCTCGCCCTGGTCGGCTCCGTGAGCCCGGCCATCGGCGCGCTGCTCTCCGCCCACCAGTCCATCGGCGTGCCGCAGCCGCTGAAACTCTTCGGCAGCCAGGAGCAGAAGGACACGTTCCTGCCCCGGCTGGCCCGTACCGACATCTCGGCGTTCCTCCTCACCGAACCGGACGTCGGCTCCGACCCGGCCCGGCTCGCCACCTCGGCCGTCCCGGAAGGGCCGGACTACGTCCTCGACGGGGTGAAGCTCTGGACGACCAACGGCGTCGTCGCCGATCTGCTCGTCGTGATGGCCCGCGTACCGAAGTCGGAAGGCCACAAGGGCGGCATCACGGCCTTCGTCGTCGAGGCGGACTCCCCGGGCATCACCGTCGAGAACCGCAACGCCTTCATGGGCCTGCGCGGCCTGGAGAACGGCGTCACCCGCTTCCACCGGGTCCGGGTCCCGGCCGCGAACCGCATCGGCCCCGAGGGCGCCGGGCTCAAGATCGCCCTCACCACACTCAACACGGGACGGCTCTCGCTGCCCGCCATGTGTGTCGGCGCCGGGAAGTGGTGCCTGAAGATCGCCCGCGAGTGGTCCACGGTCCGTGAGCAATGGGGCAGGCCGGTCGCCCGGCACGAGGCCGTCGGCGCCAAGATCTCCTTCATCGCCGCGACCACCTTCGCCCTCGAAGCGGTCGTCGACCTCTCCTCGCAGATGGCGGACGAGAACCGCAACGACATCCGCATCGAAGCGGCCCTCGCCAAGCTGTACGGCTCCGAGATGGGCTGTCTGATGGCCGACGAACTCGTCCAGATCCGGGGCGGACGCGGCTTCGAGACCGCCGACTCCCTCGCTGCCCGCGGCGAGCGGGCCGTCGCAGCCGAACAGCTCCTGCGCGATCTGCGGATCAACCGGATCTTCGAGGGCTCGACCGAGATCATGCACCTGATGATCGCCCGGGAGGCCGTGGACGCCCATCTGAAGGTCGCCGGGGACATCATCGACCCCGACAAACCCCTCTCCGCCAAGGCGAAGGCGGGCGCGAACGCGGCCGGCTTCTACGCCCGCTGGCTCCCCAGGCTCGTCGCGGGCCCGGGGCAACTCCCGCGTACGTACGGGGAGTTCAACCATCCCGGCCATCCCGGCCTGTCCGCCCATCTGCGCTACGTCGAACGCGCCTCGCGGAAGCTCGCCCGCTCCACCTTCTACGCCATGTCGCGCTGGCAGGGCCGGATGGAGACCAAACAGGGCTTCCTCGGACGGATCGTCGACATCGGCGCGGAACTCTTCGCGATGAGCGCCGCCTGCGTACGCGCCGAACTGCTGCGCTCCTCGGACGACCACGGACGCGAGGCCTACCGGCTCGCAGACGTGTTCTGCCACCAGTCCCGCGTCCGGATCGAGGAACTCTTCACCCGCCTGTGGTCCAACACCGACGACCTGGACCGGCGCCTGGTCGACGGCGTCCTGTCCGGCGCGTACACCTGGCTGGAGGAGGGCGTCATCGACCCGAGCGGCGAAGGACCGTGGATCGCCGACGCCACCCCGGGGCCGTCCGCCCGGGAGAACGTCCACCGGACCATCCGCTGAACCACCGGCCGGGCGGGGCACGTCCACTCATCGGACGTACCCCGCCCGGCCGCGCGCGGTGCGGCAGGATGACGACCCGTGACCGTCACCCACATCCCCGGCTCCAAGTCCGTCACCGCGCGTGCCCTGTTCCTGGCCGCCGCCGCGAACGGCACCAGCACCCTCGTACGCCCCCTGCGCTCCGACGACACCGAGGGCTTCGCCGAAGGCCTCACGCGCCTCGGCTACCGGGTCGAGCGGGGGACGGACCGCTGGCACATCGAGGGCCGCCCCACGGGCCCCGCCGCCACCGACGCCGATGTCCACTGCCGCGACGGCGCCACCACGGCCCGCTTCCTGCCGACCCTCGCCGCGGCCGCCACCCGCGGCACGTACCGCTTCGACGCCTCCGCCCAGATGCGCCGCCGCCCCCTCGCCCCGCTCACCGAGGCCCTGCGCACGCTCGGCGTCGACCTGCGCCACGACGAGGCCGAGGGCCATCACCCGCTGCGGATCGCCGCGTCCGGAATCGAGGGCGGCGAACTCACCCTGGACGCGGGGGAGTCCTCCCAGTACCTCACCGCGCTGCTGATGCTCGGACCGCTGACCGCGAAGGGGCTGCGGATCACCGTCACCGACCTGGTCTCCGCCCCGTACATCGCGATCACCCTCGCGATGATGCGCGGCTTCGGCGTCGAGGTGACCCGCGACGGCAACGTCTTCACCGTGCCGCCCGGCGGCTACCGGGCCACCACGTACGCCGTCGAGCCCGACGCCTCCACCGCGAGCTACTTCTTCGCCGCGGCGGCCCTCACCGGCCGTCGGATCACCGTCCCCGGCCTCGGCACCGACGCGCTCCAGGGCGACCTGCGCTTCGTCGACGTACTGCGCCGCATGGGCGCCGAGGTGCGCACCACCGCCGATTCCACCACTGTCCGCTCCGGCGGAACCCTCTCGGGCCTCACCGTCAACATGCGCGACATCTCCGACACCATGCCGACGCTGGCCGCCATCGCCCCCTTCGCGTCGGGGCCGGTACGCATCGAGGACGTGGGCAACACCCGGGTCAAGGAGTGCGACCGGCTGGAGGCCTGCGCCCAGAACCTCCGGCGGATGGGCATCACGGTCGCGACGGGCCGGGACTGGATCGAGATCCGGCCCGGAACCCCCCGCCCCGCCGAGATCGCCACCCACGGCGACCACCGCATCGTCATGTCGTTCGCCGTCGCCGGACTGCGGGTGCCGGGCATCACCTTCGACGACCCCGGTTGCGTACGGAAGACGTTCCCCGGATTCCACCAGGCCTTCGCCGAATTCGCGGAACCCGCCTGCCGATAGGGCTCCCGGCCACCCCGTGTGCGGGACGCACTGTCCACGCCCACAGGAGATGCGGCAACAATGGGGGGCATGAGCGACAGCCCTGCCCCCCTCGCCGACCCGCACCTCGTCTTCGACGCAGCGGAAGGCCGCCGGGATCTCGTCATCCTCGGCTCCACCGGATCCATCGGCACCCAGGCCATCGACCTGGTGCTGCGCAACCCCGACCGCTTCCGCGTCACCGCGCTCTCCGCCGCGGGCGGACGGGTCGCCCTCCTCGCCGAGCAGGCGCGGCAGCTGCGGGTGCGTACCGTGGCCGTCGCCGCACCGGACGCCGTACCGGCCCTCCGTGAGGCGCTGCGCGAGCAGTACGGGACGGGCGAGCCGCTCCCCGAGATCCTGGCAGGGCCCGACGCAGCCGCACAGCTCGCGGCGAGCGACTGCCACACCGTGCTCAACGGAATCACCGGATCGATCGGACTCGCCCCGACGCTCGCCGCGCTGGAGGCGGGCCGCACGCTCGCCCTGGCCAACAAGGAGTCGCTGATCGTCGGCGGCCCGCTGGTCAAGGCGCTGGCGAAGCCCGGCCAGATCATCCCGGTCGACTCCGAACACGCCGCGCTCTTCCAGGCGCTGGGCGCCGGCACCCGCGCCGACGTGCGCAAGCTCGTCGTCACCGCCTCCGGCGGCCCCTTCCGGGGACGGACGAGGAGCGAGCTGGCAGACGTCACGCGCGAGCAGGCCCTCGCCCACCCGACCTGGGCCATGGGACCGGTCATCACGATCAACTCCGCCACCCTGGTCAACAAGGGGCTGGAGGTCATCGAGGCCCATCTCCTCTACGACATCCCGTTCGACCGGATCGAGGTCGTGGTCCACCCCCAGTCGTACGTCCACTCCATGGTGGAGTTCACCGACGGCTCCACCCTCGCCCAGGCCACGCCCCCGGACATGAGGGGCCCGATCGCCATCGGCCTCGGCTGGCCCGCCCGTGTCCCGGACGCCGCCCCCGCCTTCGACTGGTCGAAGGCGTCCAGCTGGGAGTTCTTCCCCCTCGACGACGAGGCCTTCCCGTCCGTGGGACTGGCCAGGCACGTCGGCACGCTCGGCGCCACCGCACCGGCCGTCTTCAACGCCGCCAACGAGGAATGCGTCGACGCATTCCTCGCCGGACGGCTGCCGTTCAACGGCATCATGGATACGGTCACCGCGGTGGTGGCCGAACACGGCACCCCCGCCACGGGAACTTCGCTCACGGTCGCAGACGTCCTGGAAGCGGAGACCTGGGCACGCGCTCGGGCCCGTGAACTCTCGGCGAAAGCGACAGCGGAGGCGCGCGCATGAGTATTACGACGGTCCTGTTGACGATTCTGGGCATCGTCGTCTTCGCCATCGGTCTGCTGTTCTCGATCGCCTGGCACGAGCTCGGGCACCTGTCGACCGCCAAGCTCTTCGGCATCCGCGTCCCCCAGTACATGGTCGGATTCGGGCCGACGGTCTGGTCGCGGAAGAAGGGCGACACCGAGTACGGGATCAAGGCCATCCCGGCAGGCGGCTACATCCGCATGATCGGCATGTTCCCGCCGGGAGAGGACGGACGCCTGGAAGCGCGGTCCACCTCGCCGTGGCGCGGCATGATCGAGGACGCCAGGTCCGCCGCCTTCGAAGAGCTCGAACCGGGTGACGAGAAGCGCCTCTTCTACACGCGCAAGCCGTGGAAGCGCGTCATCGTGATGTTCGCCGGACCGTTCATGAACCTGGTCCTCGCCGTCGCGATCTTCATCGGGGTGGCGATGACCTTCGGCTTCCAGACCCAGACCACCGAGGTGGCGGGCGTCCAGAAGTGCGTGATCGACCAGAGTGCCAACCGCGACACCTGCAAGAAGTCCGACCCGGTCTCGCCCGCGATGGAGGCGGGGCTCAAGAAGGGCGACCGGATCGTCGCCTTCGACGGACAGAAGGTCGACGACTGGGCCACGCTCTCCGACAAGATCCGCGACACCACCGGCCCCGCCACCATCACGGTCCGGCGCGACGGCCAGGAGAAGACCCTCCACGCCGTGCTCCAGAAGAACTCGGTGGCGAAGAAGGACTCCAAGGGCGAGGTGATCCCCGGCAAATTCGTGACGGCCGGCTACCTCGGCTTCGCCGCCCAGACCGAGATCGTCCCGCTCTCCTTCGGCGACTCGGTCGTCCGCATGGGAGACATGGTCGAGAACGGCGTCGACTCGATCATCGCCCTCCCGTCCAAGATTCCGGGCCTGTGGGACGCAGCCTTCGGTGACGGCGAGCGGGCGGCGGACTCCCCGGTCGGCGTGGTCGGCGCGGCCAGGATCGGCGGCGAGGTGATGACGCTCGACGTCCCGGCGACGAACCAGATCGCGATGATGCTGTTCCTGCTGGCGGGCTTCAACCTCTCGCTGTTCCTCTTCAACATGCTGCCCCTGCTGCCGCTCGACGGCGGACACATCGCCGGAGCGCTCTGGGAGGCCCTGCGCCGCAATGTGGCACGGGTCTTCAAGCGCCCCGACCCGGGCCCCTTCGACGTGGCCAAGCTGATGCCGGTCGCCTATGTCGTCGCCGGTGTCTTCATCTGCTTCACGCTGCTGGTGCTGGTCGCCGACATCGTGAATCCGGTCAAGATCTCCTGACCCACCGACCACCTCGTGCACCACGAGTGACGGCCCGGCACACAGCGTGTGTCCGGGTCGTCGCCTTTGTGCGGCGCTCCCGGACGCGGTGTGCTCCGGGCCGCCGCCGGTGCCGTAACCTCGAAGGCCGGAGCCCGCCGATCTCGGGACCTTGATCCACACCTTGGGGATGCTCAGCGCATGACTGCGATTTCTCTCGGAATTCCGTCCGTTCCGACCAAGCTCGCCGACCGGAGGGTCAGCCGCAAGATCCAGGTCGGGTCGGTTGCGGTGGGCGGGGACGCGCCGGTGTCGGTGCAGTCGATGACCACGACGCGTACGTCGGACGTGGGTGCGACGTTGCAGCAGATCGCGGAGCTGACGGCGTCGGGCTGTCAGATCGTGCGGGTGGCGTGTCCGACGCAGGACGACGCGGACGCGTTGGCGGTGATCGCGAGGAAGTCGCAGATCCCGGTGATCGCGGATATTCATTTCCAGCCGAAGTATGTGTTCGCGGCGATCGATGCGGGCTGTGCGGCGGTGCGGGTGAATCCGGGGAACATCAAGCAGTTCGACGACAAGGTGAAGGAGATCGCGCGGGCGGCGAATGATGCGGGGACGCCGATCCGGATCGGTGTGAACGCGGGTTCGCTGGATGCGCGGTTGCTGGCGAAGTACGGGAAGGCGACTCCCGAGGCGTTGGTGGAGTCGGCGTTGTGGGAGGCGTCGCTCTTCGAGGAGCACGGTTTCAGGGACATCAAGATCTCGGTGAAGCACAACGATCCGGTGGTGATGGTGAATGCGTACCGTCAGCTGGCGGCTCGTTGCGACTATCCGCTGCACCTGGGTGTGACCGAGGCGGGTCCGGCGTTCCAGGGGACGATCAAGTCGGCGGTGGCGTTCGGTGCGTTGCTGTCGGAGGGGATCGGGGACACGATCCGGGTGTCGTTGTCGGCGCCGCCGGCCGAGGAGGTCAAGGTCGGTATCCAGATCCTGGAGTCGTTGAACCTGAAGCAGCGGCGGCTGGAGATCGTGTCGTGTCCGTCGTGCGGGCGGGCGCAGGTGGATGTGTACAAGCTGGCGGATCAGGTGTCGGCGGGTCTTGAGGGCATGGAGGTGCCGTTGCGGGTGGCCGTGATGGGCTGTGTCGTCAATGGTCCGGGTGAGGCGCGTGAGGCGGATCTGGGTGTTGCCTCGGGCAATGGCAAGGGGCAGATCTTCGTGAAGGGCGAGGTCATCAAGACGGTGCCCGAGTCGAAGATCGTCGAGACGCTGATCGAAGAGGCCCTGAAGATCGCCGAGCAGATGGAGAAGGACGGCATCGCCTCGGGCGAGCCCGAGGTCTCCGTCAGCTGAACCACGACGTCGGCTGAATCACGACGTCGGCTGAACCACGACTCGCACCACAGCGCCCCGCCGGACGGAGACCGACCGGCGGGGCGCCGCCGTGAGCGACCTCACGGCCACCGCGGAGCCTGTTCGCAGGCACGGGCGGCACGGATGAGCCGCTTCGGTTAAAGTGCGGAAATCAGCAGACCGTATGGTGAGGCCCCCTCGTGTTGACGCAGACCACCACCCGGGTCCTCGAACCCAGCGACCTCGGTGCCGCTCTCGCCGTCCTGGAGAGCGAGCCCGTCGCCAACGCCTTCGTGACGTCCCGGGTCCAGATTGCAGGTCTCGACCCCTGGCGCCTCGGCGGCGAGATGTGGGGCTGGTACGCCGACGGCCGACTCCGCTCGCTCTGCTACTCGGGCGCCAACCTCGTCCCCATCTGCGCCACCCCCGAGGCCGTCCGCGCCTTCGCCGACCGGGCCCGCCGGGCCGGTCGCCGCTGCTCCTCGATCGTTGGCCCCGCCGAACCCACCGCCCAGCTGTGGCGGCTGCTCGAACCCGGCTGGGGACCCGCCCGCGAAGTCCGGGCGAACCAGCCGCTCATGGTCACCGAGAGCCCGTCCGCCGACGTGACCCCCGACCCCCTGGTCCGCCGGATCCGCAAGGACGAGATGGACGTCCTGATGCCGGCCTGCGTGGCGATGTTCACCGAGGAGGTCGGCATCTCCCCGCTCGCGGGCGACGGCGGACTCCTCTACCAGGCCCGCGTCGCCGAGCTCATCGGAGCCGGCCGCTCCTTCGCCCGGATCGAGGACGGCAAGGTCCTCTTCAAGGCGGAGATCGGCGCCGCGACCCCGCAGGCCTGCCAGATCCAGGGCGTCTGGGTCGCCCCCGAACACCGCGGCCGCGGACTCTCCGAAACCGGCATGGCCGCGGTCCTGCGCTACGCGCTGGCCGATATCGCCCCCGTCGCCAGCCTCTACGTGAACGACTACAACACCCCCGCGCGCCGGTCCTACGCCCGGGTCGGCTTCCGGGAGACCGGCGCGTTCATGAGCGTGCTGTTCTGACCGGCCGGCCACCGGCTTCGCCACCCCGTACCCCGCACCCCGCCCCGGCCAGTAGGGTCGGCGCATGGCAGCAGTTTCCGGGGGCGGCCCCCGCACTCCCAGCGTCCGGATCGGGCCGATCGATCTCGCAGCGCGCGTGGACGAGGCGCTCTCCGTGCAGGCCGTCGCCTTCGGCCTGGGTCCCGAAGAGGTCGAGGTACGACGCCATATCGTCCTCAGACACCTCGACCACCCCCGCGCCCTCGCCCTCGGCGCCACCGCCGCCGACGAGCGGCTCGTCGGCTTCGTCTACGGCATGCCGAACGAACGCGGCCAGTGGTGGTCCACCGTCGTCGAGCCCTACCTCCGCGCCACCGGCTGCGTGCACTGGCTCGACGACGCGTTCGTCATCACCGAACTGCACGTCCTGCCGGAGTTCCAGAACCGGGGCATCGGGCGCACGCTGATCACCACCATCACCGACGCCGTCGACCAGCCCCGCTCCATCCTCTCCGCCGTCGACACGGAGAGCCCGGCACGTGGCCTGTATCGCAGTCTCGGCTACCAGGACCTGGCCCGGCAGGTGCTCTTTCCCAGCGCTCCCAAGCCGTACGCCGTGATGGGAGCCCCGCTCCCGCTGCGTCGCAAGGGCTAGGGCCTTTCGTTCGGATCATGCCGGGCTCGCGTGCCCCGGTGCCGCGCCTCGCCGGTCATGGCACCGGCACCGCGGACAATGGATTTCCGCCCACCCGTACCGCCCGGCTAACCTCCTGCACATCACCCTTTCCGAGCAGGAGTTCACCATGGCCCAGGTCCAGCGCATGTCCCGATTGATGATCAAGACACTGCGCGACGACCCGGCCGACGCCGAGACGCTCAACCACAAGCTGCTCGTCCGGGCCGGATACGTACGTCGCACCGCGGCCGGAATCTGGACCTGGCTGCCGCTCGGCAAGAAGGTCCTGGAGAACATCACCCGCGTCGTCCGCGAGGAGATGGACGCCATCGGCGGCCAGGAGGTCCTGCTTCCCGCGCTGCTGCCCAAGGAGGCGTACGAGGCGAGCGGGCGGTACGACGAGTACGGCGACCTGCTGTTCCGGCTCAAGGACCGCAAGGGTGCCGACTACCTTCTCGGTCCCACCCACGAGGAGATCTTCACCCAGGTCGTCAAGGACATGTGCTCGTCCTACAAGGACCTGCCCGTGATCCTGTACCAGATCCAGACCAAGTACCGCGACGAGGCCCGTCCCCGGGCCGGCGTGCTGCGCGGCCGTGAGTTCCAGATGAAGGACTCGTACTCCTTCGACACCACCGACGAGGGTCTCGCCGAGGCGTACCGGCTCCACCGCGCCGCCTACATCCGGATCTTCGAGCGGCTCGGCCTCGACCACCGCATCGTCTCCGCCGTCTCCGGTGCCATGGGCGGATCGGCGTCCGAGGAGTTCCTCGCGCCCGCCCCGGCCGGTGAGGACACCTTCGTCGACTGCCCCGCCTGCGACTACGCCGCCAACACCGAGGCCGTGACCTTCAGGGCCACCCCCGCGGACGGCTCGGCGCACGGCCCCGTCGAGGAGCTGGACACCCCCGACACCCCGACCATCGAGACGCTTGCCGCGCACCTCGGTGTCCCGGCCTCCGCGACCCTGAAGAACCTGCTGGTCAAGGTCGACGGCGAGATCGTGGCCGTGGGCGTGCCGGGCGACCGCGAGGTCGACCTCGGCAAGCTCGGCGAGCACCTCGCCCCCGCCGTCGTCGAGCTCGTCACCGCCGAGGACTTCGAGGGCCGTCCCGACCTGGTACGCGGCTACGTCGGCCCGCAGGGCCTGGAGAAGGTCCGCTACATCGCCGACCCGCGCGTCGCCCCCGGCACCGCCTGGATCACCGGCGCCAACAAGGAGGGCAAGCACGCGAAGAACGTCGTCGCGGGCCGTGACTTCGAGGTTGCCGACTACCTGGACGTCGTCGTCGTCGAGGCCGGCGACCCCTGCCCCAACTGCGGCACCGGCCTCCAGGTGGACCGCGCCATCGAGATCGGGCACATCTTCCAGCTCGGCCGCAAGTACGCCGACATCTTCTCCCTCGACGTCCTCGGCCAGCAGGGCAAGCCCGTCCGCGTCACGATGGGCTCGTACGGCATCGGCGTCTCCCGCGCGGTGGCCGCCCTCGCCGAGCAGACCGCCGACGACAAGGGCCTGTGCTGGCCCCGCGAGATCGCCCCGGCCGACGTGCACGTCGTCGCGGCGGGCAAGGCGCTCCAGACCGAGCTGGCGCTCGATGTCTCCGAGAAGCTGAACGCCGCGGGCCTGCGCGTCCTGGTCGACGACCGTCCGGGCGTCTCGCCCGGCGTCAAGTTCACCGACTCCGAGCTCATCGGCGTCCCGAAGATCCTGGTCGCCGGCCGCCGTTCGGCCGAGGGCGTCCTGGAGCTCAAGGACCGCCGCACCGGTGAGCGCGAGGAGCTCACCGTCGACGAGGCGATCGCCCGCCTCACCGCCTGACACCGCAGAAGGCCGCAGGCCCCCCGCGCACCGCGCGGGGGGCCTGCGGCCTGTCGGTCCTCAGAGCCAGCTCGCGAACTCCAGCGTCAGCTCGCCCTCCTGGCGGCGGCCGACCGTCAGCGCCCGGGTCCCCGACTCCACCGCGCGGAACAGCGTCCAGCCGTGCAGCCGCTCCCGGTCCACGTCCAGCGAATCGGCGAGCTTCTTGATCCGTCGGCGTGCCGTCACCGGGCCGCCGGGCGAGGCGATCAGGTCCTCGACGCGGTCGCGCACCAGGCGGGCCAGGTCGTAGGCGCGCTCGCCGACCAGCGGCTCGGGGCCGACCGTCAGCCACGGCGCCCGCTCGCCGGCCAGCACCTTGCTCTGGCGGAAGTTGCCGTGCAGCAGCAGAACTTCGGGGGAGTGGGCGACCAGCTCCGCACGCGCCGCGAGCGCCGCGGAGACCAGCGGCTCCAGGCCCGGGTCGGCGGCCGCGCAGGCGCGCATCGGCTCGATCCGGTGCCCGGTCCGTTCGGCGACCGTCTCGAAACCGTGCCCGGCCGGCGGCTCGACCCACAGCCGGCGCACCGTCCCCGCCGCTTCGAGCAGCGCCTTCGCCTCCGGCAGCGAGCGCAGCGACACCTCGGGGTGCAGCCGCTCCAGCAGCAGCGAGCCGGGGCCGGCGGCGATGAGCTGGACCGCGCCCCAGCCGTTCCAGTGGGCCAGTGCCGCCCGCTCCAGCTCGGGTGCGGCCCCGGGCGGCGCGATCTTCAGGGCGGCCGGGGTGCCGTCGGAACCCGTCACCAACAGGACCAGACTGCTGCGGCCCCCCGGGGCGG
Organism: Streptomyces sp. NBC_00984; assembly: GCF_045162475.1. NCBI lineage: Bacteria > Bacillati > Actinomycetota > Actinomycetes > Kitasatosporales > Streptomycetaceae > Streptomyces > Streptomyces sp. NBC_00984. The sequence continues at coordinate 2,472,473 of NZ_CP108734.1, read as the reverse complement.
CGACCCGCTCCACGGTCGGCTTCCGTCCGGTGGCGGACAGCGCTTCCTCGGTCAGTGCGGGAAGCTGCGCGAGCCAGTCGGCGGCGGCCGCATCCCCGTACGACTCGCCCAGCGCCCGCACCAGACGCTGCGGCGGTTCGAAACCCATACGTGCTTTGTTCCCTTTCAGAGCTTCTTCAGTGCGCCGCGCCGGACCCGTTCGTCACATCGGCCCCGCTCTTCGCACCGGACCCGGCGTTCGCGGCTGTCCCCGCCTTCGCGCCGGTGCCGTCGGCGGACCGCTCGACGAGCCCGGGAAAGGTTACGCCGCTGCCCCGCCAGCGGACCGCGCGGACCGCGGCCTCCCGCAGCGCGTCGGCCGCCTCCCGCCTGAGCGGACCCTCGGCGGCCCGTACGAGATCGGAGTACGCACCCGCGACCCGGTCCTCCAGCACGGCCGCCAGCCGCACCGCCGCGGACGGGTCCGGCACGGCGAACGGCAGAGCGTACGCGGCCTGCGCCGCCACCGGCTCGCCGCCCAGCCCGCGCACGGTCCGCGTCAGCGCGTCGCGCCTGGCCCGGTGCGCGTGGTAGGCCGCCACGGCCTCGGCCCGGCGGACCTCGACGACCCGGCCGCCGACCACCCCGTACCCGTACACCGCCGCGTGTTCGGCGGCCAGGGCCGCCTGTGCGGCCTTCCGTGTCGCGGCGCTCATGACGAGGTCTCCTTGGCCAGTTCGGTCAGCAGATAGGCGTGGGCCGCGCCCGCCGCCGCGATCGACGCCAGCAGCCGGGCCAGCTCCGGCGGGGCCTCCATCAGGGCCGCCAGATGCGCGTCCGCGGCACGGCGCTCCGCCGCGGCCAGTTCCCTGACGGCGGACCGGGCGTCGGTCGCGCGCGTCCGCGTGGAGGTGAGCGCCTGCGCCCCGTCGGGGGCCAGCGCCTTCGCGTGGGCGCGCACGGCGTCCCGCAGTGGCGCGAGCCCCGCCGCGGTCGCCGGATGGGCCCTGACCACGTGCTCGTACCCGCCGAGCAGTTCCAGACTGGTCCGCGCGGCCGTCGCCCGGATCTTCTTCTCGGCCCGTGCCGCCGAGGCCTGCTCGGCCGCGGTCGCCGCCCCGGACCGGGCGGAGTCCTTCCCGTGCCCCGGCCCGTCACCGCAGCCGGCCAGCACCGCCCCCAGGGCGAGCGCTCCCGTCGCGGTGAACGCATCTCTGCGCGTCGTCCCCGTGCGCCGCACCTGTTCTCCTTCGGGCCTGTACCTGACTTGACTGGATCTGTCCTGAAGTGATCACCGCAGGCGAGCGTACCTGCGGCCGGGGAACCGGCGGACGGCAACACCCCTCGGGACCGGATACCCTTTGACCTGACACGCAACGATCCCCACAACAGCACACGCGGCCGAGGAGTCACCCGGATGAGCACCACCCAGAGCGAGAGGCTGCGCGGGCTGCTCGAACCGCTCGTCAGCGCCGAACAGCTGGATCTCGAAGAGATCGAGGTGTCCCGGGCCGGTCGCCGCCGCGTGCTGCGGATCATCGTGGACTCCGAGGAGGGCGTCGAGCTGGACGCCTGCGCCGAGCTGAGCCGAGCGATCTCCGAGAAGCTCGACGAGACCGACGCGATGGGCGACGGCGAGTACGTCCTCGAAGTCAGTTCCCCCGGTGCCGACCGTCCGCTGACGGAGCACCGCCACTACGTACGTGCCACGGGCCGCCTGGCCAAGCTGCATCTGCACGAGGGCGGCGAGCTGGTGGCCCGCATCCTCGCCGTGGACGAAGAAGGCCTCGACCTCGAAGTGCCGGGCGTCAAGGGCCGCAAGCCCACGTCCCGCCGGGTCGCCTTCGACGAGATCGCCAAGGCGCGCGTGGAGATCGAATTCAGCCGCAAGGACAAGAAGGAAGAGGAGGCGTAGCCGTGGACATCGATGTGAAGCTCTTGAAGGGCTTGGCACAGGACAAGGAGATCCCCTTCGACGTGCTCGTCGAGGCGATCGAGTCGGCCCTCCTCATCGCCTACCACCGTACCGACGGAAGCCACCGCCGCGCGCGAGTGAAGCTCGACGAGCGCGGCCATGTGACGGTGTGGGCGAAGGAGGACCCGGCCGACCTCGAAGAGGGCCAGGAGCCCAAGGAGTTCGACGACACCCCGTCCGGTTTCGGCCGGATCGCCGCGACCACCGCGAAGCAGGTCATCCTGCAGCGGCTGCGCGACGCCGAGGACGACAAGACGTTCGGTGAGTACGCGGGCCACGAGGGCGATGTCGTCACCGGCGTCGTCCAGCAGGGCAAGGACCCGAAGAACGTCCTGGTCGACATCGGCAAGCTGGAAGCGATCCTGCCGGTGCAGGAGCAGGTGCCGGGCGAGGAGTACACCCACGGCCTGCGGCTGCGTACGTACGTCGTACGGGTCGCCAAGGGCGTGCGTGGCCCCTCCGTCACGCTGTCGCGGACCCACCCCAACCTCGTGAAGAAGCTCTTCGCGCTGGAGGTGCCGGAGATCGCGGACGGTTCCGTCGAGATCTGCGCCATCGCCCGCGAGGCCGGCCACCGCACCAAGATCGCGGTCCGTTCGACCCGCTCCGGGCTGAACGCCAAGGGTGCCTGCATCGGCCCGATGGGCGGCCGTGTGCGCAACGTCATGGCCGAGCTGCACGGCGAGAAGATCGACATCGTGGACTGGTCGGACGACCCCGCCGAGATGGTCGCCAACGCGCTGTCGCCCGCACGGGTGAGCCAGGTCGAGGTCGTCGACCTCGGCGCCCGGTCCGCCCGGGTCACCGTGCCGGACTACCAGCTCTCGCTGGCGATCGGCAAGGAGGGGCAGAATGCCCGCCTCGCCGCCCGTCTCACCGGCTGGCGCATCGACATCCGTCCGGACACCGAGACCGACGCCGAGCGCGACGTGGCCGACCGGGAGCGGGCCGAGCGGGCCCGTGAGCGGTCCGAGCGCCGCTGACCCTGCCCGCAGGGAATACATCCGGGCGGCATGCCGCTGAGATCACGACAACATCCGTTCGATTTTTGCCCCAAAGGGGTGAGGTCGGCGCGGGGAGGTAGACTTAGACGTGTCTGGCCGGACGCAGGCCCGTGCTTGCCCTCGTGCTTGCCCTGAGCGAACGTGTGTGGGATGCCGGGAGCGGGCGGCCAAGAGCGATCTGCTGCGCATCGTCGTGGACGGGGACGCCTGCGTCCCCGATCCTCGCGGTACGCTGCCCGGCCGGGGTGCCTATGTACACCCCGCCTCCGTCTGTCTGGACCTGGCGGTTCGCCGCCGGGCCTTCCCTCGGGCCTTCAAGGCCAAGGGGCCGTTCGACCCCGCCGCGGTGCAGCGGTTCGTCGAGCGGGTGACACCGTAAGAAATGAACGGCACGGGACCCCGTGCGGTCAGGTACCTCGCGAGTTGGAAGTAGGTCGAGATTGCGATGAGCACTCGATGAGTACGCGATGAGTACGCCCATGAAGTAGCGACGGTCCGGCGGTAACCCGGACCTAAAAGGAGCGAAGTGGCTAAGGTCCGGGTATACGAACTCGCCAAGGAGTTCGGCGTCGAGAGCAAGGTCGTCATGGCCAAGCTCCAAGAACTCGGTGAATTCGTCCGTTCGGCGTCCTCGACGATCGAGGCGCCGGTTGTACGCAAATTGACTGACGCACTGCAGGGGCCCGGCGGCAACGCCGGCAAGTCCGCTGCAAAGCCTGGCGCGCCCCGCAAGGCGACGCCCGCAAAGCCCGCAGCGCCCTCCCCGGCCGCTGCGGCACGTCCCGCTGCTCCGAAGCCCGGCGCCCCGGCCCCCAAGCCGGCCCCCGCCGCCCCGGTGAGCAGCACCCCCGCAGCGCCTTCCGCGCCGTCTGCCGGCCCGCGTCCGGGCCCGAAGCCCGCGCCCAAGCCCGCTCCGGTGACTCCGGTGCCCGCCGCCGAGTTCTCGGCTCCGGCTCCGGCCCAGCCCGCTGCCCCGCAGCAGCAGGCCCCGCGTCCCGCGGGTGCCACCCCCGGTCCCCGTCCCGCCCGTCCGGCCCCGGCCGGCGGTCAGCGCGACGGTGGCCAGCGCGACGGCGGCCGTGGTGGCGAGCGTGGCGGCGACCGCCCCGCGCGTCCCGCGGGCCAGGGTGCCCCGCGCCCCGGCGCCCGTCCGGCCGGTCCCCGTCCGGGCAACAACCCCTTCACCTCCGGTGGCTCGACGGGCATGGCCCGTCCGCAGGCGCCCCGTCCCGGCGGCGCCCCGCGTCCCGGCGGCGGTCAGGACCGTCCGGGCGCCCCGCGTCCGCAGGGCGGCCCCGGTGGCGCCCCGCGTCCCCAGGGTCAGGGCGGTGCCCGTCCGACTCCGGGCGGCATGCCCCGTCCGCAGGCTCCCCGTCCGGGCGGTGCCCCCGGTGGTAACCGTCCGAACCCGGGCATGATGCCGCAGCGTCCCGCTGCCGGCCCGCGTCCCGGTGGTGGCCCCGGCGGTGGCCGTGGTCCCGGTGGCGGCGGTCGTCCCGGCGGTGGCGGCGCAGGCCGTCCCGGCGGCGGTGGCTTCGCCGGCCGTCCGGCCGGTCCCGGTGGCGGTGGCGGCGGTTTCGCCGGTCGTCCCGGTGGCGGTGGCGGTGGCGGTGCGGGTCGTCCCGGCGGTGGCGGCGGCTTCGGCGGTCGTCCTGGCTTCGGTGGACGTCCCGGCGGCCCCGGTGGCCGTGGTGGCACACAGGGTGCGTTCGGCCGTCCCGGCGGTCCCGCGCGTCGTGGTCGCAAGTCGAAGCGGCAGAGGCGCCAGGAGTACGAGGCCATGCAGGCCCCGTCGGTGGGCGGCGTCATGCTGCCTCGCGGCAACGGACAGTCCGTCCGTCTGTCGCGCGGTGCCTCCCTCACCGACTTCGCGGAGAAGATCAACGCCAACCCGGCGTCGCTCGTCGCCGTGATGATGAACCTCGGCGAGATGGTCACGGCGACGCAGTCCGTCTCCGACGACACCCTCAGGCTGCTCGCGGACGAGATGAACTACGTCCTCGAGATCGTCAGCCCCGAGGAGGAGGACCGCGAGCTGCTCGAGTCCTTCGACATCGAGTTCGGCGAGGACGAGGGCGGCGAAGAGGCCCTCGTCTCGCGTCCGCCGGTCGTGACCGTCATGGGTCACGTCGACCACGGCAAGACCCGACTGCTGGACGCGATCCGCAAGACGAACGTCGTCGCGGGCGAGGCCGGCGGCATCACGCAGCACATCGGTGCGTACCAGGTCTCCTCCGAGGTCAACGGTGAGGACCGCAGGATCACCTTCATCGACACCCCGGGTCACGAGGCGTTCACCGCCATGCGTGCCCGTGGTGCGAAGTCCACCGACATCGCGATCCTTGTGGTGGCGGCGAACGACGGTGTGATGCCCCAGACGATCGAGGCGCTGAACCACGCCAAGGCGGCCGACGTGCCGATCGTGGTCGCGGTCAACAAGATCGACGTCGAGGGCGCCGACCCGACCAAGGTGCGCGGTCAGCTCACCGAGTTCGGTCTGGTGGCCGAGGAGTACGGCGGCGACACGATGTTCGTCGACATCTCCGCCAAGCAGGGCCTCAACATCGAGTCCCTTCTGGAGGCCGTCGTCCTCACCGCCGACGCCTCGCTCGACCTGCGGGCCAACCCGGAGCAGGACGCGCAGGGTATTGCGATCGAGTCCCACCTCGACCGCGGCCGCGGTGCCGTTTCGACCGTCCTGGTCCAGCGCGGCACGCTGCGCATCGGCGACACGATGGTGGTCGGCGACGCGTACGGCCGTGTCCGGGCGATGCTCGACGACAACGGCAACAACGTCGAGGAAGCGGGTCCGTCGACCCCCGTCCTCGTGCTCGGTCTCACCAACGTCCCGGGTGCCGGCGACAACTTCCTGGTGGTCGACGAGGACCGTACGGCCCGTCAGATCGCCGAGAAGCGTGCCGCCCGTGAGCGCAACGCCAACTTCGCCCGCAAGGGTGTCCGGTTCTCCCTGGAGAACCTGGACGAGGCGCTCAAGGCCGGTCTGGTCCAGGAGCTCAACCTCATCATCAAGGGCGACGCGTCCGGTTCGGTGGAGGCTCTCGAGTCCTCGCTGCTCCAGCTCGACGTCGGCGACGAGGTCGACATCCGGGTCCTGCACCGCGGTGTGGGTGCGGTCACCGAGTCGGACATCGACCTGGCGACCGGCTCCGACGCCATCGTCATCGGCTTCAACGTCCGCGCTGCCGGGCGTGCCCAGCAGATGGCGGAGCGCGAGGGTGTCGACGTCCGCTACTACTCGGTGATCTACCAGGCCATCGAGGAGATCGAGGCGGCCCTCAAGGGCATGCTCAAGCCGGAGTACGAAGAGGTCGAGCTCGGTACGGCGGAGATCCGCGAGATCTTCCGCTCGTCCAAGCTGGGCAACATCGCCGGTGTGCTGGTCCGCTCCGGCGAGGTCAAGCGCAACACCAAGGCGCGCCTGCTGCGCGATGGCAAGGTCATCGCGGAGAACCTCAACATCTCCGGTCTGCGCCGCTTCAAGGACGACGTCACCGAGATCCGCGAAGGCTTCGAGGGCGGTATCAACCTCGGAAACTTCAACGACATCAAGATCGACGACGTCATCGCGACGTACGAGATGCGCGAGAAGCCGCGAGGCTGATCCACGGGGAATTCCGGGGGGAGACCCCCGGATCTCTCTTCAACAGTCGGGGCCGGTCGACGGGTCATATTTCCGTCGATCGGCCCCGGCCGTTCCGTGTACGGTTCTGGTGTCCCCGCCAAGCACTGGCAGGGCGCGAACCCGAACCGGCGGGACATCCGGACACACATGTATGTGGGGACACTGTCCTTCGATCTGCTTCTCGGCGACGTACGGTCGTTGAAGGAGAAGCGCTCCGTCGTCCGTCCGATCGTCGCCGAGCTCCAGCGCAAATACGCGGTGAGCGCGGCGGAGGTGGGCGGTCAGGATCTCCATCGCAGGGCCGAGATCGGTCTTGCCGTGGTCTCCGGGGACACCGGACACCTCACAGATGTTCTGGACCGGTGCGAGCGGCTGGTGGCCGCACGCCCGGAAGTGGAGCTGCTGTCCGTACGACGGCGGGTACACAGCGACGAAGACGATTGAGCAAGGCGAAGAAGGAGACGGACCAGTGGCCGACAACGCGCGGGCGAAGAAGCTGGCGGACCTCATCCAGGAGGTGGTCGCCGAGAAACTGCAGCGCGGTATCAAGGACCCGCGTCTGGGTACGCACGTGACTATCACGGACACCCGGGTCACCGGTGACCTGCGGGAGGCCACGGTCTTCTACACGGTCTACGGCGACGACGAGGAGCGGGCGAGCGCCGCGGCCGGTCTGGAGAGCGCCAAGGGCATCCTGCGTTCGGCGGTCGGAGCGGCGGCGGGGACGAAGTTCACCCCCACCCTGGCCTTCGTGGCGGACGCCCTGCCGGGCAACGCCAAGGCGATCGAGGACCTCCTCGACCGGGCGCGTGCCTCGGACGCACGGGTGCGCGAGGCGTCCTCGGGCGCCACGTACGCCGGTGGTGCCGACCCGTACCGCAAGGCGGACGACGAGAACGACGAGGACGCCGCCTCCGAATGACATCGCAGAAAACGCCGGACGGCCTTGTCATCGTCGACAAGCCGTCCGGCTTCACTTCGCACGACGTCGTCGCCAAGATGCGCGGCATCGCCCGTACCCGCCGGGTCGGCCACGCCGGCACGCTGGACCCGATGGCGACCGGCGTTCTCGTGCTCGGTGTCGAGAAGGCCACCAAGCTGCTGGGCCATCTCGCACTGACCGAGAAGGAGTACCTCGGCACGATCCGGCTCGGCCAGGACACCATCACGGACGACGCGGAGGGCGAGATCACCTCGTCCACCGACGCGTCCGGTGTGACCCGGGACGGCATCGACTCCGGGGTCGCCGCCCTGACCGGACCGATCATGCAGGTGCCGTCCAAGGTCAGCGCCATCAAGATCGACGGCAAGCGGTCCTACGCGCGGGTGCGCGGCGGCGAGGAGTTCGAGATCCCGGCCCGGCCGGTGACGATCTCGTCCTTCCATGTCTACGACGTCCGCCCGGAGGTCGCCGAGGACGGCACGCCGGTCGTCGACCTGGTCGTCTCGGTGGTCTGCTCCTCAGGTACGTACATCCGTGCGATCGCCCGGGACCTCGGTGCCGGGCTCGGCGTCGGCGGGCATCTGACCGCGCTGCGCCGCACCCGGGTCGGTCCCTACGGCCTCGACGCGGCGCGGACGCTCGACCAGCACCAGGAGAAGCTGACCGTGATGCCGGTGGCCGAGGCCGCCGCCTCGGCGTTCCCCCGCTGGGACGTGGACGAGAAGCGCGCCAAGCTGCTGCTGAACGGCGTACGGCTGGACATGCCGGCCTTCCCGCCGGGACCGGTCGGCGTCTTCGGGCCCGACGGGCGGTTCCTGGTCCTCGTCGAGGAGCAGAAGGGCAAGGCCAAGAGCCTCGCCGTATTCGCCTGACGGGCGGACCGGTCCTTCGGGACCCGCATCGTGGAGCGGGCGGGGCAGTCCCTGCGCCCGCTCCACGATCCCCCCACATGGTCTGTCCACCGGACGCCATCAATTCACCCCAATGGGCAGGCGCTCGGAGTGAAACGGGGGTGCATTCGGGGGCGCTTTTACTCCGAGTGGCCCATGCGGCGATCATCGGACCTAACGTCGGACCATGGGAAGCGGGGACCGGGCAGCGCTGGTACGTATCTGCGATCCGGCCGGCCGGCCGCGGGGAACCGGATTCGTCGCGGACGACCGCGGCACGGTACTCACCAGTCACGAAGCCGTCGACGGCACCACCCGGCTCGTCCTGCACGGAACGGGCGGTCGCAGCCGCACCGTCGAGGCCGACGACATCACCGCCCTGCCCGAGCTGGATCTCGCCCTGCTGCACACCGCGGGGCCCGGAGAGCTGGGCGTGGAGCCGGTACCGATCGCCCGGCGGGACCGGAACGACGCCGGTACGTATGTGACGATCGCCGCGCACGGCTGGCGCGAGGCCCGGGTGCTCGGCACGGCTGACGTGACGTACACCGCGAACGGCCGCTCCCATCCGATCGGCGCGGCGCTGGAGCTGGCGCTCGGTACGGACGGCAGGGACGCCCTGCGGCTCGGCGGCGCGGCCGTGGGCGGGCCCGTCCTCGACCCGGAGAGCGGCGCGGTCATCGCCGTGCTGGGCAGTGCGCTGCGCGCCGGGCACACGGGCGCGGGGTTCGCCGTGCCGCTCCGGGAAGCGGGCACCGGCGGCCCGCTCGACGCCCTGCTGCGGCGCAACGCGACGAGCGTTCCCGGATACGGGCGCGATCTGAATCTCGCGGGCGCCCTGCACCTCACCGCGACCTCGCTCCGCTCGGCGGACGGCCCCGCCGCCTGGCCCGATCCGGTCGAACGCCCGGATGTCATCGCGGAGTTCACCGCCTTCGCGGGCCCGGTCCGAGCCGCGCCGGCACCGGATGGCCCCGCCGTGGTCCTCGGTCTCGTCGGAGCGCCGGGCACCGGCCGTACCACCGAACTGGCCGCACTCACCGCCCGCCGGGCGCGCGGCCCGGTACCCGCGCCCACCCTCTGGCTGCGCGGCGCCGATCTGCTGGCCGACGACACCTCGGTCGCCGACGCCGTCGCCCGTACGCTGCGCCGGGCCGGGCGGATCGTCACAGCCGCCGGAGCCGACGGCGACATGGCGAGCGCCACCCCCGAGCGGGTGGCCCGGCTGGCCGAGGAGTCCGGGAGCCCGCTGCTCGTCCTGCTGGACGGTCCCGAGGAGATGCCTCCCGCGCTGGCCCACGAGCCGGCCCGGTGGACCGCCGCCACCGTCGAATGGCTGCGGGGCCACGGGGCGCGGCTCGTGATCGCCTGTGGGCCCGAGCACTGGGAGACGGCCGGTGCGCTCTGCCCGCCCGGCGCGCTGCACCGCCCCGTCAGGCCGGCCGGGCGGCTGCCCTCCGCGGTCCGCCTGGGCGAGCTCACCGCAGGCCAGGCCGGACAGGCCAAGGAGCGGTACGCCATCCCGCCCGAAGCGCTCGCCCCCGGCCACGACCGGCACCCGCTCACCCTGCGCCTGCTCGCGGAGGTGCGCGCCGCGCTGCCGGGGGACGTCCCCGGGCAGCCCGACACCGAGCAGGTCTTCGGCGCCCACCTGGACCTGATGTGCCTGCGCATCGCGGTCCGGATCGCAGCGGCGTCCGGCCCGGCGCCGGGGGGCGGCGCGGTCCGCAGGCTGGCCGCGCGGGTGGCGGGGCAGGTCCACGAGGCGGCGCGGCGCTGTCTGGGTCCCGGACAGGGGGAGCTGGGCCGGGCGGCGTTCGAGGAGGTCTTCCCCTGGCGCACGGGCTGGGCGTCGGCCGTTCTCACCGAGGGCCTGCTCGTCCCGGCGGGCGCCGGTTACCGCTTCGCACACGAGGAGCTGGGGGACTGGGTGCAGGGCGCCCACCTGGACGTGGGCGCGGCGCTGCATGCGCTGGTCCACCGCTGGCACGCGCAGGAGGGGCGGGGCGAAGGGCCGGGGGCGACGGGCGCCGAGCACCGTGTTCCGCAGCCGAGGAGGCCGCGTACGGGGCGCGAGGCGACCGCGGCGGTGCCCACGGGGCCGCGAGCGCAGCCCGGCCGTGCGGACCTGCCGGACGTGGCGGTGCAGGCGCGGGCGGCGACCGGGGCACGCACCCTGCCCGTGCCGCGCCATCGCATCGGCCCGGTGATCCAGGCCCTGCTGCTCCTGGGCCGCCGACAGGGCCCCGCCGCCCTGTCCCGCCAGCTGGCCGACCTCATCGAGGCGCTGGACCGGCTGTCGGCGGAGGTGGAGGCGGAGGCAGAGGCGGGGGCGGCGGCCGGCGCCGCGGCCCTGTGCACCGCCCCCGGCCGCGACGGGGAGAACGGCCCACCACGTCACGACGCCCGCTGGTGGACGGTCCGTCTGCTCTCGGAGACCCTGCTCCGGGTGCCCGACGCCCGGCCGCACCTCGGCGTGCTGCGGCTCCTGGCCGGCCGGGTCGTACGCCGGGCCGCCGCGGGCTCCCCGGGAGGCCCGGGGACGTTCGCCGCGTTCGGGCCGTGGTTCTGGCGGCGGCTCAGGCTGCCCGAGGAGGACCGGATCGATCTGTTCCGGCGTCTCGTCCCCGCCGACGGCCCGCCCCGCGGCGAGCCCCGTGCCGGCCGCGACCGCTCCTGCGGCACGTACCCCGACGGCGACGGCGGCGAACGGTTCCTGGATGCCGTCGCGCGACGGCTCGTCGACCGGCCCAGGACCATGCAGCCACTGCTCTGCGGCTGGTTCACCGACGAGCGCCCGCTTCCCGCCGGGGACGGGGACGGGGACGGGGACGCGATGCGGCCGACCGTGGGAGCCGCCGCCCAGGCGCTGCTCTACGCCCGCCGGGACCTGGCCGTCGACGATCTGACCGACGCACTCGTCTCGACCCCCCACCCCCGGGCCGAGGAACTGCTCACCGCGCTGGCCGAGGACGAGCCCGCCGCGCTGTGCCGGGCCGTCCACCGCTGGGCCCACGACGAGGACCGGCGCGCCCGCCGCACCGCCGCCGCCTCCTACGCACTGATCACCTCGGCGCACGCCACGCTCGACGCCGACCGCGAGCTGCTGCGCGGATCGGCCCTGGCCCTGCTGGCCCGCCCGGCGGACGCCGCCCTGCACGGGTCCGCGCTCGCCCTCCTCGTACAGGACCCGCGGACCAGGGACCGTTACCTCCCGCAGGCGCTCCGGGCCTTCGTCGCGGGGGAGTCCGGGCCGTCCGCGGACGCGCTCGCCGTCGCGCTGCCCTCCCACCCGGAACCGGTGCTCGCCGCGTTCCGGGAGCGGCTCACCCGGCCGGACGACGAGGCGGGCGAGGTGCTGTGCGCGCTGGCCGGGATCGACGCCCCCGCGCTCGCCCTGCACACCGCCGGGCTCGTGCGCGCCTACATCGACAGCCACCCGGACGACGCCGTGCACCCGGCCTCGTACGTCGACCGGAGGCTGGAGCGCGGCCCGGCCGCCCGCGCCCTGCTGCTGCCCCTGTTGACCGGGCTGCTGCGGGACCGCCCCGTGCCGCCGCCGGTACGCGGCGCGCTCGCCGGGGTGCTCGCCGCACCCGGGAGTCCCGCCTCCGGGCCGCTGAGGGAGCAGCTGCTGGAGGTCCTGCTGGACTTCGAGCAGGAGGCCCACCGGGATCCGGCCGTGCTCGACGCGTTGCTGCGGGCCGCCGCGGCCGGCTCCCTCGGGCGTGCCCCCGCCCGCACCCGCGCCCTGGTCCACCGCACCGGGACACTGCTGGTCCGGACCCCCGAGGGCGCGGTCCGCTTCGACCGCCGACTGGTCGAACTCGCCCGTGAGCTGCCCGGATTCGCCGCCCTGATCACCGGGTGGCTGGCCGACGCCCCGCAGGAATGGGCGACGCTCGTCGGTCCGAGCGCACGGCGGACCGTGGAGGCGCTGGGAAGCCCGAAGACGATGCCGATGCAGGCCGCGCGGCGTGAGCATGGCAGTCTTAGACCTGCGTAAGAGACAAACCCACGTACACAGGTTCGGGCGAGGAGCGGTCAGAGTGCAGCGCTGGCGTGGCTTGGAGGACATCCCCCAGGACTGGGGACGCAGCGTCGTCACCATCGGTTCCTATGACGGGGTGCACCGCGGGCACCAGCTGATCATCGGGCGGGCCGTGGAGCGCGCCCGTGAGCTGGGCGTGCCGTCGGTCGTGGTGACCTTCGACCCGCACCCCAGCGAGGTCGTACGCCCCGGCAGCCACCCGCCGCTGCTCGCCCCGCACCACCGGCGCGCCGAGCTGATGGCGGAGCTGGGGGTGGACGCGGTGCTCATCCTGCCGTTCACCACCGAGTTCTCCAGGCTGGCGCCGGCCGACTTCATCGTGAAGGTGCTCGTCGACAAGCTGCACGCGCAGCTGGTCATCGAGGGGCCGAACTTCCGCTTCGGCCACAGGGCGGCCGGGAACGTGCAGTTGCTCACCGAGTTCGGTGAGACCTACGACTACCGCGTCGAGGTCATCGACCTGTATGTGAGCGGCGAGGCGGGCGGCGGCGAGCCGTTCTCCTCCACCCTCACCCGGCGACTGGTGGCCGAGGGCGATGTCGCGGGCGCCGCCGAGATCCTGGGCCGCCCGCACCGGGTCGAGGGCATCGTGGTCCGCGGCGCACAGCGCGGCCGTGAGCTCGGCTTCCCCACAGCCAACGTGGAGACGCTGCCGCACACCGCGATCCCCGCCGACGGCGTCTACGCGGGCTGGCTGAACGTGAACGGCGAGGCGATGCCCGCCGCGATCTCGGTCGGCACGAACCCGCAGTTCGACGGCACGGAGCGGACGGTGGAGGCGTACGCGATCGACCGCGTCGGCCTCGACCTGTACGGGCTCCATGTCGCGGTGGACTTCCTGGCGTACGTGCGCGGGATGCTGAAGTTCGACTCGATCGACGAGCTGCTCGTGGCGATGACCGCCGATGTGAAGCGGTGCAGCGAGCTGATCTCCGCGTACGAGCGCGGCTGAACCTCTGCGCGCCCGAGCAGGGCCGAACCACCGCCGCGTGCGAGCGCGGCCGGACCACCACGCGTACGAACGAGCGCGGCTGAACCCCGCCTCGTACCTGACCGGGGCCGGAACCGTTTCGACGGTCCCGGCCCCGCGTCGTCGCACCGCCGCCGCGCTACGTCCCGGCCTTCGCGGTGGCGAGGGCCCAGTGGCACGCCACCTGTGTCCGCCCGCCGCCCGCGAGCACCGGCAGATCCTTCGTACGGCAGTCCTCCGCGACGCCCGCCCGTTCCGCCTCGCCCGAGGCGAGCACCTGGCAGCGGGCATGGAAGCGGCAGCCGGACGGCACCCTGGACGGGTCCGGCGGCTCACCGGTCAGGATCACCGGCTCGTCCCCCGACTCCGGCAGCACCGACAACAGCGCCTGGGTGTACGGATGCTGAGGAGCCGTCAGGATCTCCTCCACCTTGCCCGTCTCGACGATCCGTCCGAGGTACATCACCGCGACCCGGTCCGCGATGTTCCACGCCAGGCCGAGGTCGTGCGTGACCACCAGTGCGGACAGGCCCAGTTCGTCCCGCAGCCGGAGCAGCAGGGCGAGGATCTCGCCGCGCACCGAGGCGTCGAGCGAGGCCACCGGCTCGTCGGCCACGATCAGTTCGGGCTCCAGGACCAGCGCGCCCGCGATCACGACCCGCTGGCGCTGACCGCCGGACAGCTCGTGCGGATACCGCAGGAAGAATCGTTCCGGCGGCCGCAGCCCGGCCCGCGACAGCGCCCCGGCGACCGCCTCCCGCTCGTCCCCGGCGTACCCGTGGATCCGCAGGCCCTCGGCGACGGCGTCGTACACCGTGTGCCTCGGGTTGAGCGAACCGCTGGGATCCTGGAGCACCAGCTGGACCCGCTTGCGGTACGTCTTCAGCGCCCGGCTCGCGTAGTCGAGCGGCTTGCCGCCGAAGGTGACCTGCCCGGACGTCGGCGGGACCAGGCCCAGCAGGGAGCGCGCCAGCGTCGTCTTGCCGCAGCCCGACTCGCCGACCAGCGCGACGATCTCGCCGGGGTGGATGTCCAGGTCGACACTGTCCACGGCACGCGCCGGGGCGGCCCCGCGCCGGCCGGGGAAGGTGACCTTCAGCCCCTCGGCGCTGAGCAGGGGAGTGGTGGTGGTCATGGTGTGCTCCTTGCTTCCTCGGCGCCCGGCAGGGCCGGGACCGCGACCGCCCCCGGCTCCACCAGCACGCAGGCGGCCCGCCGCTCCGGCCCCGCGACCCGCAGCTCCTGGTCCTCGGTCGTGCAGGAGTCCAGGGCCACCGGGCAGCGCGGGTGGAAGGTGCAGCCGCCGGGCAGCGCCGACGGGTCCGGCGGATCGCCGGGCAGCCCGCGGGGCGCGAACCGGGAGGCCGGGTCGCCGATGCGCGGGAACGCGCCGGACAGGGCCTTGCCGTACGGATGGTGCGCGTTCTCGTAGACCTCGGACGCCGGGCCCTCCTCGACGACCCGGCCCGCGTACATCACCGCGAGCCGGTCGCAGGTGTCCGAGAGCACCGCGAGGTCATGGCTGATCATGATCAGGCCGAGGTCCTGCTCGGACACCAGCTGCTCGATCAGCCGCAGGATCTGGGCCTGGATCATCACATCGAGAGCCGTGGTCGGCTCGTCCGCGATGATCAGCCCCGGGTCGCAGGCGAGCGCCATCGCGATCATCACGCGCTGCCGCTGCCCGCCGGAGAGCTCGTGCGGATAGGCGGACGCGCGGGCTGCGGGCAGCCCCACCTGCTCCAGCAGCTCGCCGGTCTTCTTCGCCGCCCCGGCCTGCGTCGCCTTCTTGTGCAGCAGGATCGGTTCGGCGATCTGCTCCCCGATCCGGTGCACCGCGTTGAGCGAGTGCATCGCGCCCTGGAAGACGATCGACGCGCCTGCCCAGCGCACCGCCCGGACCTGGCCCCACTTCATGGTGAGGACGTCCTCGCCGTTCAGCAGGATCTCGCCGGAGACCTTCGTGCCGGCGGGCAGCAGCCGCAGCAGCGCGAGCGCCAGCGTCGACTTCCCGCAGCCCGACTCACCGGCGATGCCCAGCTTCTGCCCCGCGTCGACCGAGAGGTTCACACCACGGACGGCCTGTGCTCCGCCGGCGTACGTCACCGTGAGGTCCCGTACGTCGAGAAGCGGCGTCTTCTGGATGCTCGTCGTGCTCAACGGGCCACCCCCAGCTTGGGATTGAGGACGGACTCGATGGCGCGGCCGCACAGCGTGAACGCCAGGGCCACCAGGGCGATGGCGATGCCGGGCGGTGCCAGGTACCACCAGTCGCCCGCGCTGACCGCGCCCGCCTCGCGGGCGTCCTGGAGCATGCCGCCCCAGGAGGTGGTCGTCGGGTCGCTGAGACCGAGGAAGGCCAGGGTGGCCTCGGTGAGGATCGCGCTGGAGATCACCAGCGTGGTCTGCGCGAGCACCAGCGGCATCACGTTCGGCAGCACGTGCCGGGCCATGATGTGTCCGTGGCCGCCGCCCAGCGCGCGGGCGCGTTCGATGTACGGGCGGGACTCCACGGCGAGCGTCTGGGCCCGGACCAGCCGGGCCGTGGTCGGCCAGGTCGTGACCCCGATCGCGATGATGACCGTCCACATCGAGCGGTTCATCACCGTGGCGAGCGCGATGGCGAGGACCAGGGTCGGCATCACCAGGAACCAGTCGGTGACCCGCATCAGGACCGTCGAGTACCAGCCGTGGAAGTGCCCCGCGACGATGCCGACGACCGTACCGATGGCGACGCACAGGAACGCCGCGAGCAGGCCGACCGTCAGCGACACCCGGGTGCCCCACACCAGCAGCGCCAGCACACTTCGGCCGAACTGGTCGGTGCCGAGCGGGAATTCGCCGCTCGGCGACTCCAGGGCGCCACCGGGGGCACCGGTGACGCTCTGCGAGTCGGCGCCGACGAGCTGCGGCGCGAACAGGGCGACCAACGCGATCGTGACGAGCGCGGCCAGCCCCCACAGTCCGCTCCGGTGGCCGCGGTACTCGCGCCAGAAGCGGGCCATGGACCGGCGCTTGCGCGCGCGGGCCAGGGCGCGCGGATTCTGCGCGGTCTCCGCCTTCGTGGGCGTGGGCATGGATTCGGTCGTCATCGGCCCACCCGGGGATCGAGCAGCGGATAGAGCACATCGGCAAGGGTGTTCGCCAGGATCACCGCGGTGGCGAAGACGAAGAACAGCCCTTGCACGAGTGGGAGATCGGGCACGCTCAGCCCCTGGTAGAAGAGGCCGCCGAGACCCGGCCAGGAGAACACCGTCTCCACCAGGATCTGTCCGGCGACCACATGCCCCAGGTTCACGAACATCAGCGTGAAGGTCGGCAGCATCGCGTTCGGCACGGCGTGCTTGCGGCGCACGACGTCGTCCCGCAGCCCCTTCGCGCGGGCCGTCGTCAGATAGTCGCTGCCCATCTCGTCGAGCAGCGAGGAACGCATCACCAGGAGCGTCTGCGCGTACCCGACCGCGACCAGCGTGATCACCGGCAGGACCAGATGGTGCGCCACGTCGAGGACGTAGGCGAACCCGGTCTCGTTGCCCGACTCCAGACCGCCCGTCGGGAACATCCCGGGGATCGGGCCGATGCCCACCGCGAAGACGATGATCAGGAGCAGGCCCAGCCAGAACGACGGCACCGAGTAGAGCGTGAGCGCGAACGCGGTGTTGAAGCGGTCGCTCAGGGAGCCGTTGCGCCAGGCGGTGCGGGTGCCGAGCCAGATGCCGAGCGCGGTGTAGAGGACGTACGACGTGCCGGTGAGGAGCAGGGTCGCCGGAAGCGCCTCGGTGATCTTGTCGATGACCGGTGCGTGGAACTGGAACGAGGTGCCGAAGTCGCCCGTGAGGGCGTCTCCCACATACGACGTGAACTGCTGCCACATCGGCTGGTCGAGGCCGAACTGATGCCTGAGCGACTGGAGTTGTTCGGCGGAGACGGGCCGGCCGCCCGTCATCTGCTTCACCGGGTCGCTGGGAATGAGCCGGAAGAGGAAGAAGCTGGTGACCAGAACGGCGAAGAGCGAGACCGCTGCTCCCGCGATCTTGGCCGCCACGTATTGGAGGTAGGCCTTGGTGTTGCGCGCCCGTGGACCGCGGGCGGCCGACGGGCCGGCCTGGGCCGGCCCGTCGGTGTCCGCGTCCGCGACCTGCACGAGCGCCGGAGTGCTGTCAGCTGTCATGGGGAACTCTCGTTACTCGTGCTGCACGTGGAGGGGCCGGCCGGTGAGCTGCACGTTCACCGGCCGGTCTCTCTCTCGACCCGTCCGAGTGGCTACTCGCGGTCGTCCGCCGTGTTGCGGCGGCGCATCGCGATGAACAGCCCGCCACCGGCGAGCACCACGACCACCACGATGATGCCGATGACGACGCCGGTCGAGCTCGACCCGCCGGAGCCGTCCGAACTGCCGCCGGACGCAGGAGCCGCGGACCACCAGCTCCAGTAACCGTCCTGGCCGTAGATGTTGCCGGCCGCCTCGGGCATGGTCGTGATCGACTTGATCTGGTCGGTGCGGTACGCCTCGACCGCGTTCGGGTACGCGATGACGCTCATGTACCCGGAGTCGTACAGCCACGACTGCATCTGGTTGACGATCTCGGCACGCTTGGCCGGGTCGTACTCGGCGAGCTGCTTCTTGTAGAGCTCGTCGTACTTCTTGTCGCAGATGAAGTTGTCGGTGGTGGCGCTGTCCTTCGCCTTGTCCGGCAGCGCGGCGCAGGTGTGGATGCCGAGGACGAAGTCGGGGTCCGGGTTGACGGACCAGCCGTCGAAGGCGAGGTCGTACTCACCGGCGTACCAGGGCACCGAGACGTCGTCGAGGCAGTCGACCTTCAGGCCGATGCCGAGCTTGCCCCACCACTCCTTGAGGTACTTGCCGATCGCCTTGTCGTTGGGGTCCGTCGCATGGCAGAGGATGCGCAGGTCGAGCGGCTTGCCGTCCTTGCCGACCCGCTGGTCGCCCTTGAGCCCGTAGCCCGCCTCGTCGAGCAGCTTGGCCGCCTTCGCCGGGTCGTACGCGAGGCTCTGATCGGCGGTCGGCTGCCAGTGGTACGCGGAGAAGCGCGGCGGGATGTAGCCCTGGCCCTCGACGGCGTGGCCCTGGAAGACCTTGTCGATGATGGTCTTGCGGTCGATGGACAGGAAGAGGGCCTGGCGCACCTTCTGGTCGAGAAGGGCCTTGTTGCCGTTGCCGAACTTCTTGCCGTCCTTGGTCTGCGCGCCAGGGTTGGTGGCCAGCGCGAAGAAGCGGCGGCCCGGACCCTCGTTGACCTTGACGTTCTTCTCGCCCTTGAGCGACGCGGCCTGGGCGGGCGTCAGCGCGGGGGAGCCGGCGACGAAGGAGACCTCGCCCTTGCGCAGCGCGGCGACGGCGGCGTCCTGGTCCTTGTACGTCTTGAAGACCAGCTCGTCGAACTTCGGCTTGCCGCGCCAGAAGTCCTTGTTGGCCTTGAGCTTCACGTACTGGTCGACCTTGTAGTCGGTCACGACGAACGGCCCGTTGCCGACGATCGGGAACGCCTTGTCGTTGTTGAACTTGGAGAAGTCACCGACCTTCTCCCAGACGTGCTTCGGCACTATCGGCACATCGAGTGCCGCCATGGTGGCCTGCGGCTCCTTGAGCTCGATGACCAGCTGCGTCGGGCTGGGAGCCGTCACCTTCTTGAAGTTCGCGACGAAGTTGCCGTTGGCCTGCGCGGCGGCCTCGTCGGTCATCATCTTGTTGAACGTCCAGGCCGCGTCCTCGGCGGTGGCCTGCTGCCCGTCCGACCACTTGGAGTCGGAACGGATGGTGTACGTCCAGGTCAACTTGTCCGCGGACGGCTCCCACTTGGTGGCGAGACCGGGGATCGCGTGGTTGTCCTTGGGGTCGTAGTTGGTGAGGAAGTCGTACATGAGCCGGCTGATGCTGGTGCTCATGAGCCGCTGAGCGAGGAACGGGCTCAGCGAGTCGACGCTCTGTGCGACGGCGACGGTCAGTGTCGACTTTCCGCTGTCGGCGGCCTGTGCCTGCTGAGGCGCGGCGCCGAGCGGCACACCCGGGACGATGGATCCGGCGGCCAGTGCCAGTGCGGCGGCACCGGAGGCCAGGAGGACACGCAGACGTGAGCGTGGCTTGGCGGAGCGTGGTGGAACACTTTCGACCATGGTCAGGGACCTCGCGTCATGACTCGCACGGAGAAGGCGGGTTGAGCTGTGGTTCGCCAGCTGGTGAAGCGAAGGTTTATCAGCGGGGGTCGAGCCGCGTCAACGGTCATCGAAACGGCGTGTGGTCTGCGGGAATGCGCAAAGGGCCCGCACCGTGGAGACGGTGCGGACCCTCATTGGTTTAGACCTCTGACGCCTTACTGCTGAGGCGCTGACGGCGGCTGCTGCTGCCATCCCGCGGGCGGGACGGGACCCTGCGGCTCGGGCGGGACCGGCTGGCCGGGCTGACCCGGCTGCCCCGGCAGGGCGGGCTGCTGCTGGTGGGGCGGCTGCGGGCCTGCCGGGTCCGCAGCGGGCGGGGCCTGCGGGGGCAACGACTGCTGCCAGCCGTTCTGTTGCACTCCGGGGCCGGGCTGCGGCGGGTACGGCTGCGGGGGCTGCTGGCCGCCGTACGGCTGCTGCTGCCCGTACGGCTGCTGCGGGGCGTACGGCTGCTGGCCGGGCATCGGCGGGGCGTACTGCGGCGGCGGGTTGGAGCCGTGCGAGGTCCAGAGTCCCTGCTGCTGCTGGGCGCGGGAGAAGTCCTCGGCGACCATCGCGGAGAGGTTGAAGTAGGCCTCGCGGGTCTTGGGACGCATCATGTCGAGGTCGACCTCGGCACCGGCCGACAGGTGCTCGTCGAACGGTACGACCACCACGCCGCGGCAGCGCGTCTCGAAGTGCTGCACGATGTCATCGACCTTGATCATCTTGCCGGTCTCGCGCACCCCTGAGATGACGGTGATGGAGCGCTGCACAAGGTCCGCGTACCCGTGCGCCGAGAGCCAGTCCAGCGTGGTGGACGCGCTGGACGCACCGTCGACCGACGGGGTCGAGATGATGATCAGCTGGTCGGCGAGGTCCAGCACCCCGCGCATCGCGCTGTAGAGCAGGCCGGTGCCCGAGTCGGTGAGGATGATCGGGTACTGCTTGCCCAGCACGTCGATCGCGCGCCGGTAGTCCTCGTCGTTGAAGGTCGTGGAGACCGCCGGGTCCACGTCGTTGGCGATGATCTCCAGGCCGGAGGGCGCCTGCGAGGTGAACCGGCGGATGTCCATGTACGAGTTGAGGTACGGGATCGCCTGGACCAGGTCACGGATGGTGGCACCGGTCTCGCGGCGCACCCGGCGGCCGAGCGTGCCCGCGTCCGGGTTGGCGTCGATGGCGAGGATCTTGTCCTGCCGCTCGGTGGCCAGGGTCGCGCCGAGAGCGGTGGTCGTGGTGGTCTTGCCGACACCGCCCTTGAGGCTGATGACGGCGATCCGGTAGCAGGACAGCACGGGCGTACGGATCAGGTCGAGCTTGCGGTGCCGCTCGGCCTCCTCCTTCTTGCCGCCCAGCTTGAAGCGGGACGCGCCGGACGGCGTGCGGCTGCTCTTCGCCTTCTGCTTGCCCCGGACCAGCCGGTCGGAGGAGAGCTCCACGGCCGCCGTGTACCCGAGCGGGGCGCCGGGCACGGAACGCTCGCGCTGGTCGTGGGTGACGGGGGTGGGCCAGGCGCCGCCGGTGCGCGGGTCGACGGGCGCTCCCTGCGGCGGCTGCCCCTGCTGTCCCTGCGGCTGCTGCGGGTGCTGTTGCTGCTGATGGGGAGGCTGGGGCCGGCCGGGCTGCTGCGGGGTGACCTGGGCGGGCAGATTGGGCGTGGCCTGAGCCGGCGGCAGGGGTGCCTGCGGTGCCTGGGGGCCGTGGGGGACCTGCGGCGGCAGGGGTACGCCCTGCTGCGCGGGCCACTGAGGCGACTGGGACTGCTGGGGCGGCAGGGGTGCGTGCGGCTGCTGAGGTGCCTGCGGCGGCAGGGGCTGCTGAGCTGCGTGAGGTGTGTGAGGCGCCTGGGGTGTGTGAGGCGTCTGGGGCGTCTGCGGGAATCCGTAGCCGCTCGGTGCCGGTGTCTGCTGTGGCGATGCCTGCTGCGCCAGTGCCTGCTGCGCCGGGGGAGCGGGCTGCTGCGGGAATCCGTAGCCGCTCTGGGGCGGCAGAGGCGCCTGCGGCTGCTGGGGCGCCCCGGTCTGGGGGAATCCGTAGCCGCCGGGCGCCTGGCCGGTCGGGCCGGGAGCTGGCCACTGCGGGGCGGACTGGGGCGCGGTGGGCTGCGGCGCGGCGGGCTGGAAGGCGGGCGGCAGCGGCGGCAGACCACCGCCCTGCGGCGGTGCCGGGGCCCAGGGGTTCGGCGTGGCGGGAGCCGGGGCGTCCTGCGGTGCGTTGCCGGGCGGTACGTCCCGGGGTGCCGCATCCGCGACGGCGTCGGAGGGCATGGCGTCCTGCGGCCCGTCGGCAGCGCCGCCCGGGACATCTGCCCGGACCTCGGCGGCGGAATCCGCGGCGTCGGCACCACCGGACTCCCCGGTGGACGGGTCCGCCGTCTGCGCAAAATCGGAACCGGGCGCCACGCCCACTCCCGTACCGCCGACATTGTCACCGCCACCGGCATCGGCCTGTGCGGGAGCCGCATGCGCCACCGGGTCCTCGCCGGCCGCGTCCGCCGCTCCCCCCTCGATCTGACGCTTCAGCGCGGCCGGCGAGAACCGCATGGTCGAGCCGCTCTCCACGTCACCGCCCCCGAACGGGTCCGACGCACCCTCGGAATCCCCCGCACCCGGTGCGGGGGAAGGCGTGGCGTCGCCCGCCGCGGACTGGGCCGGAATCGGCGCGGGCGCGGGCGGCGCCGGAGTCCAGTCGGAGTCGAAACCGCCGCCGGCCGACGGCGCGGGCGCGGGCACCGGCGCTCCACTGGGCGGCGGAGGCGGCGCGAGATGCGTTCCGGCGCCGCCCGACGAGTCCCCCGGCGCGTTCTGCGTGTACCAGGCGGGCGGGGTGTAGTCGATGGTGAACTCACCCGTCATCTCGGCGGGCTCCGCGTCGGACGACTCGTCGACGGGCTTGTTCCAGCCCCCGCGGATCTCGTCCCGATCGCCGTTCACTTTGCCTCCTGGTGTGGTCGAGCACCCTTGTGCCGTAGTGGGTGGGGGGCGACCGTTTCCGTCTGCCTGACCGCCCGGCTCTCCCCCTGGGACACGCATTGCCTGCCCGCAGGTTCTTCTGCCGCGCCCGGACCCACCCTAATCGTCATGGGGCTCGCTCCGGCAGGCCGTACGGCACCGCAAGAGCTGTCCCGTGCATCACGTGCCGCCCTCAAGTGGACCGAGTACGGCACAGCGTGAAGGGCGAAGCGGTCAAACATGTACATCCGTGTACGGAAAGGCGAACGTTCCGTGCGGGCAGGCGCGAGCGGACCGCGCCGGTCAGTCCATCCTGCGCGCGCCGCCCAGCAGTCCGGTCTCGGCATCGGTCGCCTGGGTCATCACGAACTGCCGGTCGCGCCCCGCGCACCAGAGCGTGACCCCGTCCGCCAGTGTGGACAACGCCTGCGTCTCGGCGGCCGGAAGGTGCAGTGCGCGACCGATCTGTGCCGCTTCGTCAGGGGATACCCGCTGAATGCCGACCAGCGCCGACTTCTCGATCAGCCTCGGTGCCACCGGGCTGAGATACGGCAGCAGCGTCAGCACCGACTGCCACGGCCCGGACACCACCCGCCCGCGCGGTGGCCGCATGCCGCAGTCCCGCACCACGACCACCGGCGAACCGGCCGACGGCCCCTGCGGCGGCACCCGTCCGACATCGTGCAGCGTGACGCACGGCTGACCGCCGCCCGCCGCGTGCGCGAGCCCCGTCCACGTCTGGGCCCGCCCGGTCTCCACGACGATCCGCGCACCGGTGGCGGCCGCCCGCAGCGCGAGCACCTGTGCCGTCCACACTCCGCCGATCAGCGTGACCTCGTACGGAGTCGGCCGGTTGATCCCCAGCACGGCGGGGCGGCCAAGGGCGTCCACGCCGATCACCACACCGTCGTCGCCGACCGGCAGGGCCAGCGACGCCAACTGGTCGAGCGAGACCGACTGCCGTGCGCGCCGCGGACCGATCAGCCCGAAGCCGAGCCGGGCCCTGGCGCTCGTGGGTGCGGACATCAGCGGGTACCCCCGAGCGGCAGTGTGGCGAGCACGCCGGGCAGCTGCTCGCGGTCGAGCCGTACCAGCGAGGTCCTGACCCCGCGGGCGGTGCGCTCCAACTCATGGCGGGCGCCCAGCAGTTCCTCGTCGCTGCGGCCGGTGATCCGGAGGTGTCCGGTGATCGAGACACCCTGCCGCTCGCCGTGCCCCAGCGTCAGGCTGAAGGTCGTGGCGAGCGCCGGGATCGAGGTGAGCAGGGCCACGAGCTGCGGCATCGCCGCACCGCCGGTGCCGCCCAACTGCGGCCAGCGGGCCACCCAGTAGGTGGTGTGCCACCGGTCGTCGCAGCGCCAGGTCCGCGCGGTCTCCTCGGTGCGGCGCACCGGCGTCCCGATCAGACCGGCCTGCGTCATGGCCGGCGCACTGGCACAGACCGAGGTCGCGATCGCGGACGTCAACTCCTGCTCGGTCAGCACCGTCGCGCGGAAACCGGCCCCGGTCAGCCGACTGGACAACTGGTCGGCCGCGCGCACCACGCACTTCTGCGCCCCCGTGATGCCACCGCCGCGCGCCTGCACGGCCTCCGGGCACAGCTCCGGGTCCAGTTTGAGCGCGATCCAGGTGATCCGGACGGCGGGCGAACCCGTCTGGGCCTGCAGCGGCGCGTAGTTGCGTGCGGCGACGGACTGCTGAGGCAGATGCGGGGCTGGCGCGGGCTGGGTGTGCTGCACGATCTGCGCCGACTCCAGCCGGATGCCGTCGACTTCGAGCACATCCCGTACGAGCGCCAGGGGCAGCGGCTGCGCGGCCCGGTCCGGCCTGAGCGCCGAGACGTCCGACTCCACTTGGAGGACGGCCGTGACGAACGTACCGTCACCGATCATGCCGACCGGCCGCCGGTCACGGTCGCTGAAGGAGTACGTGCGCAGCGCCGGATCGCACTCGACGACGGGCGCGATGCCCGGCTCCGTGCCCGCGGGCAGCTCCAGCGCACCGGCCCTGCGGGAACGCGCGTGCAACGAGAGGACGGTGCCCAGCAACTCGGGCAGCGAACGGCGATGTCGGCGCACGACGGCCAGCAGCACCAGCAGTCCGGCGATCACCACGGCCGGGGCCAGCAGCAGCGGATCGACCACCCAGGCCGCGAGCAGCAGTGCCGCCGCGACTTCCAGCAGCACGAGTTGTTGCAATCGGAACGAACCGAGCTTTCCGACCCGTCCGTCGGCCCGGCCGGAGACAGGTCCGCGGGAACGCTGTGCGGGGCCGTGCGGAGCAGGTGGACCACCGGCCCCCGGAGCCGCGGGGCCCGTCGCGTTCCCGGCCGGACGTGCCCGTGTCGCGGAAGCCGTCATTCCGGCGTTCCCCCCGTTCGTCGGTCCCCAACTCCACCCGTAATCCGCCTGTCCCGCTCGGGGCCTTGGCGGCCGGATCACCCTACCCGCCCCACCACCGCCCGCGGTCAGCAGGCATAGTAGGGGGCCGGTCCGGCACCGAGGTCCGGCATCGCGACCCGGCCCGGCGGCCGGCGACGCGACCGCTTCCGGTGCCGCGCGGGGAGACACGGGAGACGAAGCGACTCATGGCATCACGGCGGGATGAGCTCAACGCATACACCTTCGCGAAGAAACGCACGGTGGCGGCATTCCTCCAACCCTCGTCCAACGGCACCGAGGAGGGCGCTCCACGTCCGCTGCGCGCGGTCCTGCCGAGCGTGATCGTCGGGGCCCTGATCCTCGCGGGCTTCGGTGCCGTCGGCATGTTCAAACCCACCGCTCCCAAGGGCTGGGACAAGCCCGCCACCAAGGTGATCGTCGGCAAGAAATCCACCACCCGCTACGTCGTGCTCACCACGGGCAAGGGCAAGAAGAAAAAGACCCTGCTGCACCCCGTGCTCAACCTGGCCTCGGCCCGGTTGCTGCTCAACCCGGCGGACTACGACGTCATCCAGGTCGCGGACGACGTCCTGGACGCGGGCAAGCCCCCGCGCGGACCGATCCTCGGCATCCCGTACGCCCCCGACCGGCTGCCCGAGGCCAAGGACGCCGGGACGGCGAAGCGGTGGGCCGTCTGCGTACAGCCCGGCGGCAAGGGCAACACCGTGCAGAAGGCCGCCTTCGTCTTCGGCGCACGTGACAACAGGCTGACCGAGGGCAGGCAGAAGCTCGGTGGCGGCCAGGTGCTCTACGTCCAGGGCCAGGACCGGGCCCGCTACCTCGTCGACGCGAAGGGCACCAAGTACCGCATCGCCGAGACCGCCGCCGACAGCGGCCATCTGACCAACGCCCTGGTCGGGAGCAGGCAGCCGCAGTCCGTCACCGACGACTGGCTGGCCACCCTGCACGACGGCAGCCCGGTCGTCTTCCCGCGGATCCCCGGCAACGTCGGTGCCCCGGCGCACGTCGCGGGGCAGCTCTCCGCCGAGGAGAACACGGTCGGCATGGTCCTTCGGACCAGGACCGGCGAGGGCACCAGTTACTACGTGGTGCTCGAAGGAAAGGTCCAGCGCGTCTCCGAGTTCACCGCCTGGCTGCTGATCAACTCGCCGCAGACGGCCGAGCTGAACCTGGAGGGCGAGGCCCGCGCCGTCGGCCTCCAGGACTTCGTGCCCGACACCGCGGCCTTCGCCGGCCAGGCCGCACACTGGCCGGCCCACAAGACCGACCCCCCGGTGAACTCCGCCGAGGGCGGCAGCGCCGGCCGCGACACCATCTGCAGCGTGCTGCGCAAGGTCGACAGCTCGGGCCGGACCACCCTGAGCACCTGGGCGAGTACCGCGTATCCCGCCTCCATCGCCGCCGGTGGCACCAGCACCTACGTCACCCCCGGCAGCGGCCTGCTCTACACCCAGGTCCGGGGCCGGCAGACCAGGCCCGACGGATCACTCTTCCTGGTGACCGACACCGGACTGCGCTACGCGGTCCAGGCGAACGGCGACAGCGACGCCAGGCGCTCCGACATCGGCACCGGCGACCAGCAGAAGCAGTCGGACGGCCGCCCCGAGCCCAGCCAGGCGCAGAGCAGGCTCGGATACGAGAAGGTGATGCCCGCCCTCGTACCGATCGAATGGTCGGACTTCCTGTCCAAGGGGCCCAGGCTGGACACCAACAGCGCCCGCCAGCCCCAGGGTTCATGACATTGCGGAACGCGGCGGGCAGCGTGCGGCATGGGGGAGAGATACGGATGGGGTACCGGAAGACGGCCCGCGCGGCGGCGATCACCGCCGCGCTGGCCGCACTGGCGGGGCCGGCGGCCGCGTACGCCGCCGAGGGCGCCCGGGGGTCCGGCGACGTGGGCATAGACGGCGGCGGCGAGTGCACCTTCCCGATGAAGCGGCAGTACGAGGGCCGCCCCTGGCCGCTGCAGCGCGTCCTGCTGGACGAACTTTGGCAGGACACCAAGGGCAAGGGCGTACGCGTCGCGGTCATCGACACCGGCGTGGACGACGTCAACCCGCAGCTCAGGACGGCCGTCGACGCATCGGCGGGCGCCGACTACCTCAAGGGCGGCAAGAGCGACGGCACGGTCGACGAGGTCGGCCACGGCACCAAGGTCGCCGGCATCATCGCCGCCCGCCCCCGCAAGGGCACCGGGTTCGTCGGGCTGGCCCCCGAGGCCACGATCATCCCGATCCGCCAGAACGACGAGAAGAACAGCGGCAAGGACACCACGATGGCCACCGCGATCGGCCACGCGATCGACAAGGGGGCCAAGGTCATCAACATCTCCCAGGACACGACCAAGGCCCTGGACGAGACGTCCACGCTGGGCCGGGCGGTGGCCAGGGCGCTCGCCAAGGACATCGTCGTGGTCGCCTCCGCGGGCAACGACGGCATGGACGGCAGGCTGAAACGCACCTACCCCGCCGCCTTCGACGGAGTCCTCGCCGTCGCCTCGTCCGACCGCAACAACGAGCGCGCCCCGTTCTCCCAGGCCGGCGATTTCGTCGGGGTCGCCGCCCCGGGCGTCGACATCGTCTCCACCGTCCCCGGCTACGGGCAGTGCACCGACAACGGCACCAGCTTCTCCGCCCCTTACGTCGCCGGGGTCGCCGCCCTGATGCGCGCCAAGTACCCGAAGTGGACGGCGGCCCAGATCGTCGCCCGGATCGAGCAGACCGCCGAACGCTCCGTCACCGGCCACGACGACTACGTCGGCTGGGGCGTCGTCGACCCGGTCCGTGCCCTGTCCGGGGACGACACCCCGCAGAACGCGCCGCATCCGGACCCGGCACCGCCGAAGGCACCGGCCCCCGAGCCCGCGCGCCTCTCCCTGTCGGAGACGCCGCAGGAGCGCAGCGAGCGGTACGCCACCTACGCGCTGGCCGCGGCAGCCGTCCTGGTCGGCGTGATCGCCGGGGCCGCGACGGTGGTCCGGGACGCCCGCCGGAGGCGCGTCGCGCGATGACACGACCGCCCGGCGATGTGACCGGCTCCCGGCGAAGAGCAGTTGGGGAGAGACCGCGAAGTGGCTAGGGTGGTAACAGACTTCACGTGTGTGACGGGGGAACGAGAAGTGGCCGACGCCGAATTCGGGGCACGGGAATGCCGAGACGGCGCTTCCCCGGCCCGGACCTTCCTCATTCCTTTGCCGGAGCACATGGGAACGGAAGGATCCTGACCGTGACAGACGGACAGGCCAGGGAACCGAGAGATAGGACTTCCGGATGACCAGCCCCTCAGGCGGTTTCGGACTTGCCGACGATCCGATCGTCCAGGCGAAGAACAAGATCATCGAGACGGGTCGCGCGGTGTCCCGTCAGTCCAGGGAACTGGCCGACATCCTGGAGACGGTCGGCGCCGGATGGACGGGCGTCGGTGCCTCGGGGTTCAAGTCCGCGCAGCTGATGATCAACGAGGACCACGACCAGATCCGTCGGCTCCTCGACGTCCTGCTCAACGCGGTGGAAGGCACCAAGAACCTCAGCAACGCCAACGACGAAGAGGTCCGCGCGGCCTTCAGTCCGGTCAAGGAGCAGGCGCTGCCCGCCAACACCTCCGGGCTGAACAACGTCTGAGCGGCGCCGTACCACCCCTTCCGCACACGCCGAGCACCGAGGAGAAGACACATGGGGCACGACCCGAACACCAAGGTCAAGTACGAAACCGTCCAGGAGATGGCCAACCGCATCCGCACGGTGTCGAAGAACATCGTCAAGGACCTCGAAGAGATGGACGCCGCGCTCAAGGTCGTCACCGACACCTGGGACGGTGTGGCCCACGGTGAGTACGTGACCCTGCAGGGCAAGTACAAGGGCCGGGCGGAACACATGAAGGACCGCCTGGAGCACGTCGCGAGGATCGTCGAGAACGGCAAGGACAGCTACCGCTCCACGGACCACAGGGCCTCCCGCGCCTTCACCGAGGCGTTCTGACCGCTGACATACGGAAGGAGGGGCACGCTCGTCGGAGCGTGCCCCTCCTTCCGTATGTCAGCCGACTACTTCAGGTCGAACTCGCCGTCCCGCGCGCCCAGGACGAAGGCCCGCCACTCGGCCTCGGTGTACCGCAACACCGTCCCGGGATCCAGCGAGGACCGCATCGCCACCGCACCGCCCGGCAGATGCGCGATCTCGACGCGCTCCTCGGCCTCCTCGGTGCCGGGCGCGCTCAGCCACTCCACCCCCGAGATGTCGAGTGCGTACAGCTCGTCCTTCTCCGCTTGCGTGCCCATCAGGTGCCTTTCCTCTCCTGTGGCGGAACGTGTTCGTCGCCCGTGAGCAGACTATCCCCGCCACCGTGCACCACCGCCGGGAATGGACAGCTTCCGCACCGTGGTGGTACCCACGCGTTCGGCAGGCGGGGCCGCTCCGTCGTGTAGTTCATCAGCACGTCATCGCTCTGCTTCGGTCCTGGGACGCCGTCAGTTCGCCCCGACGGCCGGGCCATTCGTACGATAAGTCACCGCCCCGGTCCCGGCCGTTGTGGATGTCGTTCTCCAGCTCCCCGATCGTCACGACATTCTCAGGCTCTGGGCGAGTGCGGCGTACTGCTCCTGACCGGTGCGATGGCACTGCGCCTCCACCGGCGCCGCCCGGTCACGGCCCACCCCCGCCGCCTTGGCCCAGGTGGTGAACATGAACGTGCCCTGCTCGCGCAGGTGGTCCGTCCGTTCCTTGGCCGGTACTGATGCCAGAGACGCCCGCCACTTCTCGGCGATCCGGCCGGACAGTGCGGATCGAGGAGTCGCCGACGCGGTCGCCTCGGGGCTGCTCAGGGCCGTGTACACCGCGTCCCCCCACCGGGCCGCGGCCGAGGCCTCCTTGTCCCGCACCACGTCGGCCGCGATCGCGTCGTAGCCGCCCAGAGCCGAGGCATTGGTGACCGGCGCACCTTCCAGAACGTTGCTCTTCGCCTCCGCGGTCAGCGAACCGAGCTGCGCCGCACCCCATCGCGTCTGGGCATTGCGCAGGATCGCGTACGCCGTCGGTTCCTCCGAGACGCCCCGCAGTACGCGGACGAGTTCGCCCCGGAACACCGAGAAGTGGTAGCCCGTTTCGTCCTGCCACGCGATGCTGCTCGGGGAGGCCCAACGGGTGTACTCGGAGTTGGTGCCGTCCAGGATCTCCTGGATGTCGTTCGCGTAGTCGGCCAGGGATGCGGCGAGTGGCATCCGGAGATCCGCAGCGAGAGTCCGGTCGTCGTGGACGAGACTGTCGTTCACGACGAGCAGGATCTTCTTCATGCTGTCGGCCTGGGACCGGGTGTGCGGTGCCGCCTTGCCGCCGGTGGTGGCGGCCTTCACCGCCGCACCCAGATCCGCGCAACTCATGTCGGCCGAGTGGCGCGAGCCGAGCGCGGACTTGACACGATCATCCTTGATGAGCTTGCCGCAGTGGTCCGTCGGCTGCCCCCGGCCGAGCAGGAACCACGCGCCCCCGGCCATGGCCACGGCGAGCAGGGCGGCGGTGACCGCGTACAGGGGACGGCGGCTGGGGGGCTTGTCGGCGGATGGTTCGGACATGTGGTGTTCCTCCGCGGCAGGTGGGGAGCGACCGGTCGGGCCGGGGACGTGTTGCTCGGGGCGGTCAATTGGTGGTGTCGGTCAGGTACTTGTGGGCTTGGGTGCTGCCGGTCGTCCGACCATCGAGCATGAGTCGATTCAGCGTTCTGAGTTTCGCCTTGCCGTCATCGGTGTTGGTGTCGATGTCGTCACGCCCTGCGGCCCAGCCGTCGAGGGTCTCGGTGACCTGCATGGACGCATCGAGATACTCGTCGGCGATCGCGGCGTTGGCCTTCACGTCGACTTCGCCCTTCATCTGGTTGCCCCACTCCCAGGCCCAGGTGTCCACACCGCGCTGAATTGCGTCACCGATGGGTAGCGCCCTTCCGCCGATTGGCAGGGTGAGGGGTGTGACGGCCCCGCCGACCACGTGGTAGGCCATCTTCGACTTCCAGTCGGCCTTGCTGTACTCGCTCATCCGCTCGTCGTTGATCACGTCCTCGCGGATCGCCGTGTACGCGCCGAGGACCGCACCCGCGTCCCCCAAGCTGCCGCTGTGATTGAAGTCCGTCTTCCCATTCGGGATGTTGTCCAGCAGGGCGTTGAGATGACGCGCCTCGGCCTTGTGGAGCGTGGCATAGGCGTTCGGGTCGTCGGAGAGCCCACGCATCACCTGGATGAGGTCCTTCGACGTGGTCGAGAGGTGGCCCCGGCCGTCCTCGTCGACGAAGTACCCTTCGACCCGGTTGTGGATGTGGTCGCCCGACGTCTCGCTGATGATCTCGTGGGTGTCGGAGGCGTAATCGCCCAGGGCGTTGGCGAGGGGCAGTCGCAGATTCTTCGGTACGGACGCGTCGGTGCCCTCGCCCTCGCCCGGCGCGAGCTGTTCCAGGATGCCGTTCATGACCCGGGCCTGCGCCTCGCTGTGCTCGGCCTCCGGCCACGGGTCCTGCCCGGTGCCCAGCGGCACGTGACCGGTGGCGGCGGCTTCGAGCGCAGCGCCGAGACCCATGCGGCTCGTCGGGTCGTCCATCGTGGTCACGGCCACGCCCGTGATGGTGTTCCGGGGCCAGGTGCGGGAATCGTCGCCACTGCCCGCGAGGTACTTCAGGTGGTCGTTCTTGACGTGGTTCGGGTCGGCCCCGTTGCCGTCCGGGTCGAAGAACGCGGTGGCCGCGTCGGGGTTCCGGCTCATCACGTCCAACACACCGTCGATGGCGTCCGTCTCGATCCCGTTGTGGCCGTGACTCCATTTCTCGAAGATTCCGGGGTGGTTCTTCTCGGCCTCGATGAGCTTGTCGCCCATGTCGTAGAGGAACTGGTCGTCGAACGGCGTATCGGCCCGCTGCATCACGCTGACGACGGTCTGGTAGCCGTAGAGCGGGTTGCCGACCTCGTCCTCGTAGTCCTTGCCGCCGGTCTTGTCGATCCCCTCCATCCACTCCCGGTAGAACTTCCCGTCCCCGCTGTCCACCCACTTCTTGAACGCGGCCGATCCGGGCGGGGCGTCCCGGACACTACCGGGCACCTTGGTCGCGGTGGCGATCGTGTTCCCGAGGTTCTTCTCGATCTCCAGGTACTGGCCCTTGTGCTTCTTGTCGGAGTCGTAGGCACGGTCGTTGAGCCGGTTGGTGACCTTGACCAGGCCGTCCGGACCCAATCTGTTCAGCAGTGTCTGCGAGAACGCCTTGTCGCCGTGGTTGTCCCGCACCGCACGCTGGAACTCGGCCATGTCGGCGGCGGAGACCTTCTCGCCGTTGTTGAGCCGGGTGGCGATGTCCGCCGTGTTCTCCGCCTCGTACTTCTCGATGTCGCCGTACGCGTGATTGTTGAAGCCGACACCCAGGGTCTCGTCGTTCTTGTCGCCGTAGCCGTCCTTGGTGACCGCGTCGAGTGCGATCTTCACCCCCTGGTCAGCGTCGTCCACCGCCTTGACGCACGCGTTGATCGCCTCGGTCCACGACGCCGCGGCCTTGCTGACGCTCTGTGCGAAGTCCGGGTCGTGGTGCATGGAGGAACGTTCTCCGGGCGTGAGCTTGTCGTAGTCGTAACTGACCACTCCGCTCTCGGAGACGCGCATCCCCGCCTTGACGGCCTCCGCGCGCTTGGACTCCAGGTTCTTCTTGAGCCGCACGAAGTCCTCGTGCGCGTCGCGCAGCAGCGAGGCTATGGCCTTCGCCTCCGTCTGGGCGGCCGTGTACTCGTACTGGGTGGCGGCGAAGTTGGTGTGGGCGGTCTGGGCACTCACGCCCGCCCAGGAGGGCCCGAGCGTGATCTTCTGGACGCTGTCCTTGTAGCGGTCAGCCACCTTCTTGATCTCCGCAGCCATCTCGTCCCACTTGCCCGCGGCCGTGGTCAGTTGACTGAGATCGGTGGTCATCACGTCGTGGTAGGTGAGCATGTGTGTCCCCCGTGGCTTGTTCGGTTCTCGTACCGTCAGGCGATCTGTGCGTGGAGCCCTCGGGCCGGCGCGGTGACCTGTTGCGCGGTGAACGTGGTGCGTCCTGCGGCCCCGGCCGTCACCAGCAGGAGGGCGGCATCGCCGGCCCCCACGGGATTCAGCCGTACGGTGGCGCAGGCACCCGAATCGGCGACCACCGGCTCGCCCGGCCGCCCGGCCGCGGTGCGCTCCGGATATGAGGTGACGCCGTCCGGCGGCAACCGTCCGGCGCTCGTGATCACCGGTGTGAGCACGGGCTCCGCCCGAAGCTTCCCGGTGACGACCGCATGGACCTCGACGGCCTCGTCACCGATATGGAAGGCGCAGCTGACCAGGGCCCCTCGCATGCTCGTCGAGATCCTTTCCTCAGCCCATCGTTGCGGCCTCCAGGCGGTGGCCGCGATGCGGACGTCGCCGGTTCCCAGCCCTACAGTCCGTCGAGCCCGGAGGCGTACGGGCCGGGCTGTGGCTTGAGCAACGGAGTGAACTGGGACTTGATCAGCTGGTCGTTGCCGGCGAAGAGACTGGACGCGCCGCGCAGCGCTCCCTTCTCCATGGACAGCCGGCCCATCAGGACCTTCACCTGCTTGTCCCAGGTCTCCATCACCTTCTTGAGACCCGCCCCGGTGTCCCAGCCGTCGAACTCCTTGACCGCCGCGGTGGACGTCTCGTCCGCCCGGTCGGTGGCCTTCTTGGTGTTCGGCTCCAGCTCGGTCTCGATCGTGTTCGCCGCGGCCGTCTTCTGCGCCGGTGTCGAGGCGAAGTCCTTGCCGCCGGGGCCGGACAAAGGACCGTCGCCCGTACCGTTCAGCTGCATGTGGGTGCTCTGCCGCTCCGCGGCCTGCCCGCGCAGCAGACCCCATTCCTCGTCAAAACCCATGAGATTCCCCGTAACAGCGACTGTCGTACACCTGGTGACCTGCCCGAAGGCGTGAAGATCACACCGGTAGACGCTAGTACACCTGTGCCCACCCAAGGAGCCGGGGTGCGGGAGAACCACGCCCCGGCTCCCCTCGCTCAACGCTGCTCCGGCAGCCGCCCGATCTGCACCAGTGGGTTGCCCCGGCGCCGCGAGGCGAAGTACCCGCGCCCCGGCGGCATCGCGTGCCCGCGCACCGTACCGATCAGATCGCCCTCGCCCGGGTCACCGGAAAGGACGACACCCTGCGCCCCCAGCTCCTTGATGCGCTGCATGAACCCCTCGTACATCGACCGCGAGGCCCCGGCGGAGTTCCGCGCGATGACGAAGCGGACCCCGGTGTCGCGGGCGAACGGCAGGTACTCCGCCAGCGGGGCCAGCGGATTGCCCGCGTTCGTCGCCACCAGGTCGTAGTCGTCGACGATGATGAAGATCTGCGGCCCGGTCCACCAACTGCGGTCGCGCAGCTGCTGCGGTGTGACATCGGTCGGCGGCTGCCGGCGCGCGAAGACGCCCGCCAGCGCCTCCATGTGCATCTGCATCGAGCTCGCCATCGGCGCGTACTCCAGCAGATGGCCCTCCGGCAGCGCACCCAGCAGACCCCGCCGGTAGTCACCGACGACGAGCTTCGCCTCGTCGGGGGAGTAGCGCTCCGAGATCTGCTTCGCGATCAGCCGCAGCAGATTGGTCTTGCCCGACTCGCTCTCCCCGAAGACCAGGAAGAACGGATCGGTCTCGAAGTCGACGAACACCGGCTCCAGATCGGTCTCGTCGATACCGATCGCGATGCCCCGCTGCGGGAACTCGAAGCCCTTCGGCAGCTGATCGGCCGGCAGCTTGCGCGGCAGCAGCCGCACGGGCGGCGCGGCGGGACCCGCCCAGTTCGCCTTCACCGCCGCGACGAACGCGGCCGTGCCGTCGGAGAGATCCGCGGCGCTGCTGGAACCGTCGATACGCGGCAGCGCGCCCATGAAGTGCAGCTTCTGCGCCACCTGACCCCGGCCCGGGACACCGGCCGGCACATTGGCCGCGACCTTCCGGTCGAACTCGGAGTCCATGACGTCGCCGAGCCGCAGCTCGAGCCGGCCCAGCATCTGGTCCTTCAGCGCGGCCCGCACCTCCATGTACCGCGCGGCCGTGATCACGACATGGATGCCGTAACCGAGCCCGCGCGCGGCGATGTCGGTGACGACCTGCTCCAGCATCTCGTACTCGGACCGGAAACCGCCCCAGCCGTCCACCACCAGGAAGACATCGCCCCAGGGCTCGCCGGGCAGTTCACCCAGGGCGCGCCTGCGCCGGTAGGTGGCGATGGAGTCGATGGAGTGGGCGCGGAAGAACTCCTCGCGCCGGTTCAGCACGCCCGCGACCTCGGCGACCGTACGCCGCACCCGCTCCGGGTCCAGCCGCGAGGCCATTCCGCCGACATGCGGCAGATCCGCCAGCGAGACCAGGCCGCCACCACCGAAGTCCAGCCCGTAGAACTGCACTTCGTACGGGGTGTGGGTGAGGGCGAACGACGAGATGAGCGTACGCACCAGCGTCGACTTTCCGGACTGCGGACCGCCGACGACCATCATGTGACCCGACGCGCCCGAGAAGTCCCGGTACAGCACCTCGCGCCGCTGCTCGAAGGGCTTGTCGATCAGACCGAGCGGCACGGTCAGCCCGCCCGGACGGGTGTACTCCGTCGCCGTGAACCCGCGCTCGGCGGTCGGCGCGAGCCCCGGCAGCAGCTGGTCCAGCGTCGGCGCCCGGTCCAGCGGCGGCAGCCACACCTGATGGGCGGGCACCCCCTGCCCCTCCAGGCGGCGCACGATCACATCGAGCACCGTGTCGGCGAGCGCGTCGTCGTCCGCGCCTGCCCGCGCGGCCACCAGATGCGCCGGGTCGGGCGCCGCGTACACCACCGGCACCTCAAGGGCGCTGAACAGCGCGGGCCGCCGCTCGATCGGCAGCGCCCCCACCGACAGATCGGGGCCGCCCGTGCGGTACGTCCCCGACACATAGGCCGCCTTGAACCGGGTCATCTCGTCCGTACCGAACTTCAGATAGCCGGAACCGGGCACCGACGGCAGGTGGTACGCGTCCGGCACACCGAGCGCCGTACGCGACTCGGCGGCGGAGAAGGTCCGCAGCCCGACCCGGTACGAGAGATAGGTGTCGAGACCGCGCAGCTTGCCCTCCTCCAGACGCTGCGAGGCCAGCAGCAGATGCACACCCAGCGAACGCCCGATCCGGCCGATCTGGATGAACATGTCGATGAAGTCGGGCTTGGCGGTGAGGAGTTCGGAGAACTCGTCGATGACCAGGACCAGCGAGGCCAGCGGCTCAAGCGCCGCACCCGCCGCCCGTGCCTTCTCGTAGTCGTGGATGTTGGCGTAGTTGCCGGCCGACCGCAGCAGCTCCTGCCGGCGCTGCAGCTCACCGCGGATCGCGTCCCCCATGCGGTCGACCAGCGTCAGATCGTCCGCGAGGTTGGTGATCACGGCCGCCACATGCGGCATCTGCGACATCCCGGCGAACGTCGCGCCGCCCTTGAAGTCCGCGAGCACGAAGTTCAGCGTCTCCGAGGAGTGCGTGACCGCGAGCCCCAGCACCAGCGTCCGCAACAGCTCGGACTTGCCGGAACCCGTCGCACCGACGCACAGCCCGTGCGGACCCATGCCGTCCTGCGCGGCCTCCTTCAGGTCCAGCATCACCGGCTGACCGTCCTCACCGATGCCGATCGGCACCCGCAGCCGCTCGGAGACCGATCGCGGCCGCCAGGTCCGCGCCACATCGACCGAAGCCGCGTCGCCCAGATTCAGCAGATCCGTGAAGTCCAGGTTCGCCAGCAACGGCTCGTCGTCGTCGCCCCCGCCCATCCTGAGCGGCGCCAGCTGCCGGGCCAGCGCCTCGGCCGCGGGCAGCGACATCCCGTCCGGCACACCCTCGTACGCCATCCCCGCACCCGACTCCAGCCGCAGCAGCCCCGGCCGCACCACCACCGACAGACCGCCGCGCGGCTCGTCGAGCTCGCCCGGCACCACCTCGACGATCGTCACACCCTGGATGCCCTCGGCCGCCGCGAACAGCGAGTCGGGCGGCACCATCCCGCCGTCCAGCACCACCACGATGTGCGGCTGGTCCAGCAACGGCTGACTCTCCCGGCCGAACCGCGGCCGCCCCTCCAGCCGGCCCGCCAGCAACTGCTCCAGCTCACCCAGGTCGTCCCCGAACAGCCGCCTCGTACCGGCCCCGTCGACCTGCAACGGCAGCTGCAGATGCGGCAGCCACTTCGTCCAGTCCCAGCGCTCCAACGCACCCCGCGCCGCCACCACGGCGACCAGCAGATCCTCGGGGGAGTGCAGCGTCACCAACTGGGCGACCAGCGCCCGCGCGGCCGACTGCGCCGCCTCCGGCCGGCCGGAGACCGTCACGTGGTAGAACGCCCGCATCGACACGGCCATCGGCAGCCCGTCCAACGACCCGTGCACGGCGAGGAACCGCTGCATCGCACCCGCGCACATCGGCTCCAGCTCGTCCACCGGGGCGGTGTCGGGAGCGATCAGCGGGGTGGCCAGCTGCTGCGCCCCGAGCCCCACCCGGACCTGCCCGAAGTCCTTGTCGCCGATCCGCCGTTCCCACACCCGGCCGCCCTCGGCGACCACCGACCACAACTGGTCCGGAGCGGGCTGCAGATACAGCTGCGCGTCCCGCTGGGTGCGCGCCGTCCGGCGCACCGTACGCCGGGTCTGCGCCAGGTACTTGAGGTAGTCGCGCCGGACATCGGCCATTTGCCCCTGCGTACCGCGGCGATAGCGGACCAGCTGGGCGACCACCATCCCGACGGTCGAGACCAGCATCAGAACACCCATGATCCGCATGAACGGAGGTGCCTGCGGAGAGAAGAAGAAGACCACCGACGACCCCATGCCGAGCACCGGCAGGATCTGCATCAGCATGCCCTCCTGCTGCCCGCGGGGCAGTTCGGGAGGGGACTCCAACGTCAACTCGTCCATGGGGACTTCCGGCGGCAGGGCCCGCGGAGGTCGTTTCACGACGATCTGGCTCACCGAAACATCAGTCCCTCGGTACGGACGGGCACAAGACCGGCCGAACGTGCACCGAAGCCCCCGTGGCTGCCTTTGCTTGCGGACGTCCCTCCGCGCGACGGCGATCCTACTTGCAGATGACCGGCCCCCCTCCCGGTAGGGTGGCGCGCGCACCGTGCGCAACCGCGAATCAGGGGGACCAGACACGTGAGTTCGACTGCAGCGACGGGCTTCTGCCGGGTGACCGTCGTGGCGCCCGACAGCCGGATCGATGTGGCCCTGCCGGAGGACATCGCCGTCGCGGACGTCTACCCGGAGATCCTCCGTCTCACCGGCCAGACCCAGGCAGCCGGAATCCCCACCGGATACCACCTCGTGCGCCGCGACGGCACGGTCCTCGACGGGGCGCGCACCCTCGCCGCCCAGCAGGTCCTCGACGGCGAACTCCTCAGCCTGCGCCCCTTCGCCCAGTCCCTGCCGCCCGCCGTCTTCGACGACGTCTCGGACGCCGTCGCCTCGGCCGTCACCCGCGACCGCCATCTGTGGAGCGACGAACTGCTGCGCGGCGCGGGCCTGGTCGGCGGGGTGCTGCTGCTCGTACTGATGGGCTTCGTGCTCTGGTTCGCCGACCCGGTCAGGCACGACATGCACAGCCTGCCCGGCATCATCGCGGGCTCCGCCGGACTGCTGCTGACCGCGTTCGCGGGGGTACGCGCCCGGGTCTACACCGACCGCTCCACCGCTGTCGCCCTCGGCCTCGGCGCGCTGCCCCTCGTACTCATCGCGGGCTCCGGCGTCATCGGCCCGGACGCAGGCCAGGGCCCCGGCCGGCTGCAGTTCCTGCTCGGCTGCGTCGCCGTCCTGATCGCCTCGGTCGCGCTGGTCGTCCTCACCCCGAGCGGCGACGCCCCGTTCGTCGCGGCCACCTTCCTCGCCACCGTCGGCACCCTGGCGACCTTCGTCGCGATCCTCACCGAGGCGTCCGCCACGCAGACGGCCGCCGTCTGCGCCCCGGCCACCCTCGGCCTGGTCGCCTTCCTGCCCGGCCTCTCCGCCCGGTTCGCCCGGCTGCCCATCGGCTACGCGTCGCCGCGCACCGCCCCCGGCGGCTACGACGACACCCTCGCCGACCCGTACGCCGAGCCCGCGGCCCAGGGCGCCCCCGTCGACGCCGAACGCATCGCGGCCCAGGCCCGCCGGGGCCACGAGATGCTGCTCGGCCTGGTCGGGGGCTGCGCGGCGGTCGTCGTCGGATGCGGGGCCGTGCTCGGCTTCTCGGACAACATCTGGGGCCAGTTCCTGGCGCTGGCCGCCGGACTCGCGATGCTGCTGCGCGCCCGTCTGTTCCGCTACACCTCCCAGGTCGCCTGCGTACTGGTGGCGGGCCTCGGCACGGTCGCCCTGCTGGTCCTCGGCCTCTCCCTGAACCCGCCGACCGACCTGCTCTTCGACCTGGTCCGGTACGGGGACCGCAGCTCCCTGGACATCCGTACGATCTGGCTCTCCGCGGCCGTCGCCGCCGGGGCCGCCCTGCTCACCGCGATCGGCCTGATCATTCCGCGCAAGGGCCTCTCCCCGTTCTGGGGCCGCCTGCTCGACCTGGCCGAGAGCGCCGTCCTGCTCTCGCTGGTCCCGCTCTGCCTGGCAGTACTGGACGTCTTCAGCAGGGCGAGGGCCCTGACGAGCTGAGCCGTGGGGGCTGGTACGCTGTGTGACGGCCGTTTGTGTACGCCCTTCCGGATCATGCTGGGAGCTGCGCTCATCGGACCTTCGCCTCCGAGTCACGGAAGCTCCCCTGCGATCAAGACCAGGGGCACTCGTGGGCGCATCGAACATCAAGAGGAGTACGCGTGCCGCTCGACGCCGCTACGAAGAAGCAGATCATGTCCGAGTTCGCCCAGAAGGAGGGTGACACCGGATCCCCCGAGGTCCAGGTCGCGATGCTCTCCCGCCGGATCTCGGACCTGACGGAGCACCTCAAGACGCACAAGCACGACCACCACTCCCGTCGTGGTCTGCTGATCCTGGTCGGCCAGCGTCGCCGCCTCCTTCAGTACCTGGCCAAGAAGGACATCCAGCGCTTCCGTGCGCTGGTCGACCGCCTCGGCATCCGCCGCGGTGCGGCCGGCGGCGCCAAG
Source organism: Streptomyces sp. NBC_00984 (assembly GCF_045162475.1). Lineage (NCBI taxonomy): Bacteria > Bacillati > Actinomycetota > Actinomycetes > Kitasatosporales > Streptomycetaceae > Streptomyces > Streptomyces sp. NBC_00984. The sequence continues at coordinate 2,432,427 of NZ_CP108734.1, read as the reverse complement.
TAGTTCGCCGTGAAGGGAGCGGTTCCCACCACTGAGGGGGCCGCTCCCTTTGTTGTACGTACGATTGTGCGTACGCACGCATGTCCGGGAAGTGACGGGCCCGCCCGCCCCACCGGAATGCCAAGCTGAGCCGAATCTCAGTAACCTGGTCGGAGAACGACCAACAGACGAGCGAGAAGCAGACCTCCCCGCCGCCGGTCCTCGGTAGTGGCCCCCGGACTCATCGACCCGGGTGCTTCGATCGAAGACCGGCCCGCCGATGGAGGGCTTCTCCGCTACCGTCCCCCGCCACACGGGCGTGGGGGCGAGAAGACGATATGTATCGGAGAAAACGCTAGTGGAGAACGAGACCCACTACGCCGAGGCCGTTATCGACAACGGAACCTTCGGCACCCGCACCATCCGCTTCGAGACGGGCCGCCTGGCCAAGCAGGCCGCCGGCTCCGCCGTCGCGTACCTGGACGACGACACCATGGTGCTGTCGGCCACCACCGCTTCGAAGAAGCCCAAGGACCAGCTCGACTTCTTCCCCCTCACGGTGGACGTCGAGGAGCGGCAGTACGCCGCCGGCAAGATCCCCGGCTCCTTCTTCCGTCGTGAGGGCCGGCCCTCCGAGGACGCGATCCTCACCTGCCGCCTGATCGACCGCCCGCTGCGCCCCTCCTTCAAGAAGGGCCTGCGCAACGAGATCCAGATCGTCGAGACGATCATGGCGCTCAACCCCGACCACCTGTACGACGTGGTCGCGATCAACGCCGCCTCCTGCTCCACGCAGCTGGCCGGCCTGCCCTTCTCCGGCCCGGTCGGCGGCACCCGTGTCGCGCTGATCAAGGGCCAGTGGGTCGCCTTCCCGACGCACACCGAGCTCGAGGACGCCGTCTTCGACATGGTCGTCGCCGGTCGCGTCCTGGAGGACGGCGACGTCGCGATCATGATGGTCGAGGCCGAGGCCACCGAGAAGACCATCCAGCTCGTCAAGGACGGCGCCGAGGCCCCGACCGAAGAGGTCGTCGCCGCCGGCCTGGAAGCCGCGAAGCCCTTCATCAAGGCGCTCTGCAAGGCCCAGTCCGACCTGGCCGCCAAGGCCGCCAAGCCGGTCGGCGAGTTCCCGGTCTTCCTGGACTACCAGGACGACGTCTTCGAGGCGCTCGCCGCCGCCGTGACGTCCGAGCTGGCCCAGGCGCTCACCATCGCCGGCAAGCAGGACCGCGAGGCCGAGCTGGACCGCGTCAAGGAGATCGCCGCCGAGAAGCTCCTCCCGGCCTTCGAGGGCCGCGAGAAGGAGATCTCCGCCGCGTACCGCGCGCTGACCAAGAAGCTGGTCCGCGAGCGCGTCATCAAGGACAAGGTCCGCATCGACGGCCGTGGCGTCACGGACATCCGTACGCTCGCCGCCGAGGTCGAGGCCATCCCGCGGGTGCACGGCTCGGCGCTGTTCGAGCGTGGCGAGACCCAGATCCTGGGCGTCACCACCCTCAACATGCTCCGCATGGAGCAGCAGCTGGACACCCTCTCCCCGGTGACCCGCAAGCGCTACATGCACAACTACAACTTCCCGCCGTACTCCGTCGGTGAGACCGGCCGCGTGGGCTCGCCCAAGCGCCGTGAGATCGGCCACGGCGCGCTCGCCGAGCGCGCCATCGTGCCGGTGCTGCCGACGCGCGAGGAGTTCCCCTACGCGATCCGCCAGGTCTCCGAGGCGCTGGGCTCCAACGGCTCGACGTCCATGGGCTCGGTCTGCGCCTCCACCATGTCGCTGCTGAACGCCGGTGTGCCGCTCAAGGCCGCCGTCGCCGGTATCGCCATGGGCCTGATCTCCCAGGAGATCGACGGCAAGACCCACTACGTCGCCCTCACCGACATCCTCGGTGCGGAGGACGCCTTCGGCGACATGGACTTCAAGGTCGCCGGTACGAAGCAGTTCGTCACCGCGCTCCAGCTCGACACCAAGCTCGACGGCATCCCCGCCTCGGTCCTGGCCGCCGCGCTGAAGCAGGCCCGCGACGCCCGCCTCCACATCCTCGATGTGATGAACGAGGCCATCGACGTCCCGGACGAGATGTCCCCGAACGCCCCGCGGATCATCACCGTCAAGATCCCGGTGGACAAGATCGGTGAGGTCATCGGCCCCAAGGGCAAGATGATCAACCAGATCCAGGAGGACACCGGCGCCGACATCACGATCGAGGACGACGGCACCATCTACATCGGTGCCGCCGACGGACCGGCCGCCGAGGCCGCCCGCGCCACGATCAACTCGATCGCCAACCCGACCATGCCGGAGGTCGGCGAGCGCTACCTGGGTACGGTCGTCAAGACCACCACCTTCGGTGCCTTCGTCTCCCTCATGCCCGGCAAGGACGGCCTGCTGCACATCTCGCAGATCCGCAAGCTCGCCGGTGGCAAGCGCGTGGAGAACGTCGAGGACGTGCTCGGCGTCGGCGCCAAGGTCCAGGTCGAGATCGCGGAGATCGACTCCCGCGGCAAGCTCTCCCTGATCCCGGTCGTCGAGGGTGAAGAGGACGAGAAGAAGGACGACGCCGCCAAGTGACGTCCCGTAGTTCCGTGACGACGGCCCGCGCCTCCTCCGAGGCGCGGGCCGTCGCCCGTACCCAAACGCTTCTCAAGGGCACCAACGGCATCGGTACGGTCCGCCGCACCGTCCTGCCCGGCGGCCTCCGGGTCGTCACCGAGACCCTGCCCTCCGTACGCTCCGCCACCTTCGGCATCTGGGCCAACGTCGGATCACGCGACGAGACCCCCACCCTGAACGGCGCGACGCACTACCTCGAACACCTCCTCTTCAAGGGCACCGCCAAGCGCAGCGCCCTCGACATCTCCGCCGCGATCGACGCGGTCGGCGGCGAGATGAACGCCTTCACGGCGAAGGAGTACACCTGCTACTACGCGCGGGTCCTCGACACCGACCTGCCGCTGGCCATCGATGTCGTCTGCGACATGCTGACCGGCTCGCTGATCACCGCCGAGGACGTCGACGCCGAGCGCGGCGTCATCCTCGAAGAGATCGCGATGACCGAGGACGACCCGGGCGACTGCGTGCACGACCTGTTCGCGCACACCATGCTCGGCGACACCCCCCTCGGCCGCCCGGTGCTCGGCACCGTCGACACCATCAACGCGCTCGACCGCAGCCGGATCGCCCGCTTCTACAAGAAGCACTACGACCCCACGCACCTGGTCGTCGCCGCCGCCGGCAACATCGACCACGCCACGGTCGTACGCCAGGTCCGCAGGGCCTTCGAGCGGGCGGGCGCTCTGTCCCGCACCGACGCCGTCCCGGTCGCCCCGCGCGAGGGCTCCCGCACCCTGCGCACCGCGGGCCGGGTGGAGCTCCTGAACCGCAGGACCGAGCAGGCCCACGTCGTCCTCGGCGTACCCGGCCTGGCCCGCACCGACGAGCGCCGCTGGGCGCTGGGCGTCCTCAACACCGCCCTCGGCGGCGGCATGAGCTCACGCCTCTTCCAGGAGGTACGGGAGAAGCGCGGCCTCGCCTACAGCGTGTATTCGTACACCTCGGGCTTCGCCGACTGCGGACTCTTCGGGGTGTACGCGGGCTGCCGGCCCAGCCAGGTCCACGACGTCCTCAAGATCTGCCGGGACGAACTCGACCGGGTGGCGTCCGAAGGACTGAGCGACGAGGAGATCGGCCGCGCCATCGGGCAGCTCTCCGGCTCCACGGTCCTCGGCCTGGAGGACACCGGCGCGCTGATGAACCGCATCGGCAAGAGCGAACTGTGCTGGGGCGACCAGATGTCGGTCGACGACATGCTGGCCCGGATGGCGCAGGTCACCCCCGACGACGTCCGCGCGGTCGCGGGCGAGGTCCTCGGACACCGCCCCTCCCTCTCCGTCATCGGTCCGCTCAAGGACAAGCAGGCCGACCGCCTCGAAGAAGCGGTCTCCTAACCCCACCCGTAAGGAAGCAGAGCAATGAGCAAGCTGCGCGTGGCCGTTCTCGGCGCCAAGGGCCGCATCGGATCCGAGGCGGTACGAGCCGTCGAGGCCGCCGACGACATGGAGCTGGTGGCCGCGCTGGGACGCGGCGACGAGCTGGAGACCCTCACGGAATCCGGCGCCCAGGTCGTCGTCGAGCTCACCACCCCCGCGTCCGTGATGGGCAATCTCGACTTCTGCGTCCGGCACGGCATCCACGCCGTCGTCGGTACGACAGGCTGGTCCGACGAACGGCTCGCGCAGCTGAACACCTGGCTCTCCGGCTCCCCGGAGACCGGTGTGCTCATCGCGCCGAACTTCTCCATCGGCGCCGTCCTCACGATGAAGTTCGCGGAGCAGGCCGCCCGCTACTTCGAGTCCGTCGAGGTCATCGAACTCCACCACCCCAACAAGGCCGACGCCCCTTCGGGTACCGCCACCCGCACCGCCCAGCTGATCGCCGAGGCCCGCAGGAAGGCCGGCTGCGCCCCGCAGCCGGACGCCACCACCACGGCCCTGGACGGGGCCCGGGGAGCGGACGTCGACGGGGTCCCGGTCCACGCGGTCCGGCTCCGCGGCCTCCTCGCCCACCAGGAAGTGCTGCTCGGCGGCGAGGGCGAGACCCTCACCATCCGCCACGACTCCCTGCACCACAGCAGCTTCATGCCGGGCATCCTGCTCGGCGCACGCCGCGTGGTGACCACTCCCGGCCTCACGTTCGGCCTGGAACACTTCCTCGACCTGAACTGACTGAGCCCCCGCCATGCGCGCAAAGATCACTTACTTCGTCACCGCTGCCGTCCTGGTCTTCTACTTCGTCCTGGTCGGCAGCCGTGGCGTCCTGCTCATCGAGCACGGCACCCTGCTGACGGTCACCTTCGGGGTCGCGGTGCTGATCCTGCCGGTGATCGGCATCTGGTTCCTCTGGAAGAACACCCAGTTCGTGTCGCGGGCGAACGCGCTGGCCGCGGAACTCGACGCGGAGGGCGGCCTGCCGGTCGACGAACTGGTCCGCACCCCGTCCGGCCGCATCGACCGCGACTCGGCCGACGCGGTGTTCGCCCGCCGCCGCGAGGAGACCGAGGACTCCCCGGACGACTGGCGCAGCTGGTTCCGCCTCGCCGTCGCCTACCAGGACGCCAGGGACACCCCGCGGGCCCGGAAGGCCATGCAGCGAGCCATCGCCCTGCACATGAAGACCGCCCGGCCCAGCACGTCCTGAACGGGCGTGCCGGGCCGGGCGGCCCGTTCGTCCAGGGCCTCAGGCCCGCCGGTACTCGTCCCCCCACGCCTCGACCGTGTCGGCCGCACGGTCGAACGCCTCGCCGCGCGTCAGGAAGTCGGCGCTGTTGTCGGTGAGCAGCGGCGCCATCGCCTCGCCCCCCTGGCGTACGACGATCAGGGCCTGCCCCTGGACCGTGCGCGGGAACCCGAGCCACTTCACCGGCTGCTGCACCGTACGGATGGCGGTGACCCGGTTCCACGGCACGGTCGCCGTCGTGAAGAAGCCCACCCGGCGCACGCCGTGCCGGCTGACCCAGGCACCGACCCGCAGCAGCCGCAGCGCGCAGAGGATGACCCCGAGGGCCAGTACCAGGCACACGGCCGTGCCAGGCAGCGCCCCGGCGAACGCGATGATCATTCCCGCGAGCAGCACGAAGGACGCGAGCAGCAGCAGGAAGGCCGCAGCCGCGACGCGCCAGGGGCCGGGACGGTACGGACGTCGCCAGCTGTCGTGGTCGTCGAACGGCAGCGCGATGTCCTCGGCGCTCGCGTCAAACGCGCGGTCGGCCGTCAGAAAGGGCAGGGGCACGACAGATCCTCACTCACAAACACGCTCGATTGCTGTGCCCGGTGAGGCTACCGAGGAGGTCACCGGCCCGACCACCCCAGGGGGCCCGTACGAGTCAGTGCCCGTGGGCGGCCTCGGTCTGCTCGGCGTGCGAAGGGCTCTGGGTGGGGCTGAGCGCGGGCAGGCCGAGGATCAGCGCACCGGCCAGGCCGGCGACCACCGTCAGCCCGACGAGAGAACGGGCGGCCAGCTGGGAGACGCTCGCGCGCTCCCGCGGGGGCGGAGTGACATTGCTGCGGAATCGGTCGCTCTCGGCCACGAACGAGAACGGGACGGCTTCACGCCGGCGGAACATGAGGAAGGTCTCCTTGAACTCTGTTACGGATGCTGCTATTGAGTCAGACGCACGGCGGGCCCGATCGGTGCCCCGAATCGCCGAATTCGTCGAAGAAATCCCTGGACGGCCCTTCCCGACCTGGTTGTCAGTGGTGGCCCGTAGAGTGGGCGCCGCCCGTGCGACGCAACTGGAAGGACCCCGCCGGTGACCGAGACCCCCGAGCCCGCAAAGCCCAGCTTCCGCAGCGATGTCACCGTTGAGCTGGTGAAACACGCCGCGGGCGACTCCGACGTCCTGTTCGCGGCCCGTGTCTCCACGGCCGGCGAGCAGTCCCTGGAGGAGGTCACCAAGGACCCCGAGCGCTCCAAGGGCCTCATCAACTACCTGATGCGCGACCGCCACGGCAGCCCGTTCGAGCACAACTCGATGACCTTCTTCATCAGTGCCCCGATCTTCGTGTTCCGCGAGTTCATGCGGCACCGTGTCGGCTGGTCGTACAACGAGGAATCGGGCCGCTACAGGGAGCTGGAGCCGGTCTTCTACGTTCCGGACGCGTCCCGCAAGCTCGTCCAGCAGGGCCGCCCCGGCAAGTACGAGTTCGTCGAGGGCACCCGGGCCCAGCAGGAGCTCACCGGCCGCGTCATGGAGGACTCCTACCGCCAGGCGTACGAGGCGTACCAGGAGATGCTCGCCGCAGGAGTGGCCCGCGAGGTCGCCCGCTCCGTGCTCCCCGTCGGCCTCTTCTCCTCGATGTACGCCACGTGCAACGCCCGCTCGCTGATGCACTTCCTCGGCCTGCGCACCCAGCACGAGCTGGCGAAGGTGCCGTCCTTCCCGCAGCGCGAGATCGAGATGGTCGGACAGCAGATGGAGGAGCACTGGGCCCGGCTCATGCCGCTCACCCATGCAGCCTTCAACAAGAACGGACGCGTAGCCCCGTAAGCGGTGTCCGTATTGCGGCGTTTCGTGAAGTTCATCTAGGCTGATCAAACGGACCCGGCACTGCTTGAACCCCCGAGCAGGCAGTGCCGGGCTCCTACAGCTTGTCCCCCCGAGGGGACATTGGGCGCTGAGCAGCGAGTAGCGTGTTACCCATGGCTCCGATCTCCACTCCGCAGACCCCCTTCGGGCGGGTCCTCACCGCTATGGTCACGCCCTTCACGGCGGACGGTGCACTCGACCTCGACGGTGCGCAGCGGCTCGCCGTCCATCTGGTGGACGCAGGCAATGACGGCCTGGTCGTCAACGGCACCACCGGCGAGTCCCCGACCACCAGCGACGCGGAGAAAGACCAGCTCGTAAGGGCGGTACTGGAAGCCGTGGGGGACAGGGCCCACATCGTCGCGGGCATCGGCACCAACGACACCCGGCACAGCATCGAGCTCGCCCGTACGGCCGAACGCTCCGGCGCCCACGGACTCCTCGCGGTGACGCCGTACTACAACAAGCCGCCGCAGGAAGGCCTCTTCCGCCACTTCACGGCCATCGCCGACGCCACCGGCCTGCCGGTGATGCTCTACGACATTCCCGGTCGCAGCGGTGTGCCGATCGACACGGAGACGTTGGTACGGCTCGCCGAGCACCCGCGCATCGTCGCCAACAAGGACGCCAAGGGCGACCTCGGCCGCGCCAGCTGGGCCATCGCACGTTCCGGCCTCGCCTGGTACTCCGGCGACGACATGCTGAACCTGCCGCTGCTCTCGGTCGGCGCCATCGGATTCGTCTCCGTCGTCGGCCATGTCGTCACCCCCGACCTGCGCGCCCTCATCGAGGCGTATGCCGGCGGCGACGTCCAGAAGGCCACGGAGATCCACCAGAAGCTCCTGCCCGTCTTTACCGGCATGTTCCGCACCCAGGGTGTGATCACCACCAAAGCCGCACTGGCCCTCCAGGGCCTCCCGGCGGGCCCGCTGCGTCTCCCCCTGGTGGAACTCACCGCACAGGAAACGGCGCAGCTCAAGATCGATCTCGCAGCCGGTGGGGTAGAGCTGTAACCACAGACTTCACAACTGAATAAGCGAAGAACACTCGCAAGAGCGATCACAGACAAGTAAGTGCACGAATGACATGCGCGCCACGTGCCCAAGCGGTACGTGGCGTGTGTGGTAAGGAGAGTCTTTTGAGTCATCCGCATCCCGAACTCGGCACCCCGCCGAAGCTCCCGAAGGGCGGCCTCCGGGTCACCCCGCTCGGCGGCCTCGGCGAAATCGGCCGCAATATGACGGTCTTCGAGTACGGCGGCCGCCTGCTCATCGTCGACTGTGGAGTTCTCTTCCCCGAGGAGGAGCAGCCCGGAATCGACCTGATCCTGCCGGACTTCACCACGATCCGGGACCGTCTCGACGACATCGAGGGCATCGTCCTCACGCACGGCCACGAGGACCACATCGGTGGTGTCCCGTATCTGCTGCGCCTGAAGCCGGACATCCCTCTCATCGGCTCCAAGCTGACCCTCGCGCTGATCGAGGCGAAGCTCCAGGAGCACCGCATCCGTCCGTACACCCTCGAAGTGGCGGAGGGCCAGCGCGAGCGCATCGGCGTGTTCGACTGCGAGTTCATCGCGGTCAACCACTCCATCCCGGACGCCCTCGCGGTCGCCATCCGCACACCCGCGGGGATGGCCGTCGCGACCGGCGACTTCAAGATGGACCAGCTCCCGCTGGACGGCCGGCTCACCGACCTGCACGCTTTCGCCCGGCTGAGCGAGGAAGGCATCGACCTCCTTCTCTCCGACTCGACGAACGCCGAGGTCCCCGGCTTCGTACCGCCCGAGCGGGACATCTCCAACGTCCTGCGCACGGTCTTCGCCAACGCCCAGAAGCGGATCATCGTGGCGAGCTTCGCCAGCCACGTGCACCGCATCCAGCAGATCCTCGACGCGGCACACGAGTACGGCCGCAGGGTCGCCTTCGTCGGCCGCTCGATGGTCCGCAACATGGGCATCGCCCGTGACCTCGGTTATCTGAAGGTTCCCGCGGGCCTGGTCGTCGACGTCAAGACCCTCGACGACCTGCCGGACGACGAGGTCGTGCTGGTCTGCACGGGATCCCAGGGCGAGCCGATGGCCGCACTGTCCCGGATGGCCAACCGCGACCACCAGATCCGGATCGTCCAGGGCGACACGGTGATCCTCGCGTCGTCCCTGATCCCGGGCAACGAGAACGCGGTCTACCGCGTGATCAACGGCCTGACCCGCTGGGGCGCCAACGTCGTCCACAAGGGCAACGCCAAGGTCCACGTCTCGGGCCACGCCTCGGCCGGCGAGCTGCTGTACTTCTACAACATCTGCAAGCCGAAGAACCTGATGCCGGTCCACGGCGAATGGCGCCATCTGAGGGCCAACGCCGAACTGGGCGCGCTCACCGGCGTACCCAAGGACCACATCGTCATCGCCGAGGACGGCGTCGTCGTCGACCTCATCGACGGCAAGGCCAAGATCGTCGGCAAGGTCCAGGCGGGATATGTGTACGTCGACGGCCTCTCGGTCGGCGATGTCACCGAGACCTCGCTCAAGGACCGTCGTATCCTCGGTGACGAGGGCATCATCTCGGTCTTCATCGTGGTCGACAGCTCCTCCGGCAAGATCACGGGCGGGCCGGACATCCACGCCCGCGGCTCCGGCATCGACGACTCGGCGTTCACCGCCGTGGTGCCGAAGATCGAGGAAGCGATCAACAAGTCCGCCCAGGACGGCGTGCTGGAGCCGCACCAGCTCCAGCAGCTCGTCCGTCGCACGGTGGGCAAGTGGGTTTCCGACACCTACCGCCGGCGCCCGATGATCCTTCCCGTCGTCGTCGAGGTCTGACGCCGACAGCAACGAACTCCGGAGCGGGGCCCCCGATTTGCATCGGGGCGCCCCGCTCCAGTACGTTTACGGCTCCGCCTGACCGGGAAGCACCGCGCACACTCGTGTGCAGTGAGCGTTCCGGACGGGGCGGGAATTCCGACTCAGAACTTCTGATAAAGTCGGATCCGCCGAAAGGCAAAGACCACTCCAAAGGTCACCGGAATTCAAATTCGGACCGGAAACGGAACGAAAAAGAGTCTGGTAAGGTTGGAACCGCCGGAAAGGGAAGCGCGAAAGCGAAGAACTGGAAAGCGAAACCCGCTTCGACCGGGAATCGGACACGAAAGAGTCTGATAGAGTCGGAAACGCAAGACCGAAGGGAAAGCCCGGAGGAAAGCCCGAGAGGGTGAGTACAAAGGAAGCGTCCGTTCCTTGAGAACTCAACAGCGTGCCAAAAGTCAACGCCAGATATGTTGATACCCCGGCCTGCTTCGGCAGGTTGGAGGTTCCTTTGAAAGTCCCGCGGGGTCACTGACCCGGTGGGCAATTTACACAGCGAGGACGCTGTGAACGACCGGTCTTATTCCGTCCGGTCGTTCCGCTCTCGTGTTGTGTTGTCCCGATCACGGGAAAACATTCACGGAGAGTTTGATCCTGGCTCAGGACGAACGCTGGCGGCGTGCTTAACACATGCAAGTCGAACGATGAAGCCCTTCGGGGTGGATTAGTGGCGAACGGGTGAGTAACACGTGGGCAATCTGCCCTTCACTCTGGGACAAGCCCTGGAAACGGGGTCTAATACCGGATAACACTCTGTCCCGCATGGGACGGGGTTGAAAGCTCCGGCGGTGAAGGATGAGCCCGCGGCCTATCAGCTTGTTGGTGGGGTGATGGCCTACCAAGGCGACGACGGGTAGCCGGCCTGAGAGGGCGACCGGCCACACTGGGACTGAGACACGGCCCAGACTCCTACGGGAGGCAGCAGTGGGGAATATTGCACAATGGGCGAAAGCCTGATGCAGCGACGCCGCGTGAGGGATGACGGCCTTCGGGTTGTAAACCTCTTTCAGCAGGGAAGAAGCGAGAGTGACGGTACCTGCAGAAGAAGCGCCGGCTAACTACGTGCCAGCAGCCGCGGTAATACGTAGGGCGCAAGCGTTGTCCGGAATTATTGGGCGTAAAGAGCTCGTAGGCGGCTTGTTGCGTCGGTTGTGAAAGCCCGGGGCTTAACCCCGGGTCTGCAGTCGATACGGGCAGGCTAGAGTGTGGTAGGGGAGATCGGAATTCCTGGTGTAGCGGTGAAATGCGCAGATATCAGGAGGAACACCGGTGGCGAAGGCGGATCTCTGGGCCATTACTGACGCTGAGGAGCGAAAGCGTGGGGAGCGAACAGGATTAGATACCCTGGTAGTCCACGCCGTAAACGTTGGGAACTAGGTGTTGGCGACATTCCACGTCGTCGGTGCCGCAGCTAACGCATTAAGTTCCCCGCCTGGGGAGTACGGCCGCAAGGCTAAAACTCAAAGGAATTGACGGGGGCCCGCACAAGCAGCGGAGCATGTGGCTTAATTCGACGCAACGCGAAGAACCTTACCAAGGCTTGACATACACCGGAAAGCATCAGAGATGGTGCCCCCCTTGTGGTCGGTGTACAGGTGGTGCATGGCTGTCGTCAGCTCGTGTCGTGAGATGTTGGGTTAAGTCCCGCAACGAGCGCAACCCTTGTTCTGTGTTGCCAGCATGCCCTTCGGGGTGATGGGGACTCACAGGAGACTGCCGGGGTCAACTCGGAGGAAGGTGGGGACGACGTCAAGTCATCATGCCCCTTATGTCTTGGGCTGCACACGTGCTACAATGGCCGGTACAATGAGCTGCGATGCCGCGAGGCGGAGCGAATCTCAAAAAGCCGGTCTCAGTTCGGATTGGGGTCTGCAACTCGACCCCATGAAGTCGGAGTTGCTAGTAATCGCAGATCAGCATTGCTGCGGTGAATACGTTCCCGGGCCTTGTACACACCGCCCGTCACGTCACGAAAGTCGGTAACACCCGAAGCCGGTGGCCCAACCCCTTGTGGGAGGGAGCTGTCGAAGGTGGGACTGGCGATTGGGACGAAGTCGTAACAAGGTAGCCGTACCGGAAGGTGCGGCTGGATCACCTCCTTTCTAAGGAGCATCTAGATTCCGCAAGGAGTCCAGAGGCCATTACGTCGGCAAATGTTCGACGGTGGTTGCTCATGGGTGGAACGTTGACTATTCGGCACGACAGGTTGTTTTTCACTAGTACTGCTTCGGCGTGGAACGTGGGGGATGGCAGGTCGGGTCGGGCACGTTGTTGGGTATCTGAGGGTACGGCCGTATGGTCGCCTTCAGTTGCCGGCCCCAGTGAACTTGCCTGTAAGGGTGAGGTGATGGGTGGCTGGTCGTTGTTTGAGAACTGCACAGTGGACGCGAGCATCTGTGGCCAAGTTTTTAAGGGCGCACGGTGGATGCCTTGGCACCAGGAACCGATGAAGGACGTGGGAGGCCACGATAGGCCCCGGGGAGCTGTCAACCGAGCTTTGATCCGGGGGTGTCCGAATGGGGAAACCCGGCAGTCGTCATGGGCTGTCACCCGCTGCTGAACACATAGGCAGTGTGGAGGGAACGAGGGGAAGTGAAACATCTCAGTACCCTCAGGAAGAGAAAACAACCGTGATTCCGGGAGTAGTGGCGAGCGAAACCGGATGAGGCCAAACCGTATGTGTGTGATACCCGGCAGGGGTTGCGCATGCGGGGTTGTGGGATCTCTCTTTTGCGGTCTGCCGGCCGTGAGACGAGTCAGAAACCGTTGATGTAGGCGAAGGACATGCGAAAGGTCCGGCGTAGAGGGTAAGACCCCCGTAGCTGAAACATTGACGGCTCGTTTGAGAGACACCCAAGTAGCACGGGGCCCGAGAAATCCCGTGTGAATCTGGCGGGACCACCCGCTAAGCCTAAATATTCCCTGGTGACCGATAGCGGATAGTACCGTGAGGGAATGGTGAAAAGTACCGCGGGAGCGGAGTGAAATAGTACCTGAAACCGTGTGCCTACAAGCCGTGGGAGCGTCGCTGTGTGTGCTTGCACATGCAGTCGTGACTGCGTGCCTTTTGAAGAATGAGCCTGCGAGTTTGCGGTGTGTTGCGAGGTTAACCCGTGTGGGGAAGCCGTAGCGAAAGCGAGTCCGAATAGGGCGTTTCAGTAGCACGCTCAAGACCCGAAGCGGAGTGATCTAGCCATGGGCAGGTTGAAGCGGAGGTAAGACTTCGTGGAGGACCGAACCCACCAGGGTTGAAAACCTGGGGGATGACCTGTGGTTAGGGGTGAAAGGCCAATCAAACTCCGTGATAGCTGGTTCTCCCCGAAATGCATTTAGGTGCAGCGTCGTGTGTTTCTTGCCGGAGGTAGAGCACTGGATAGGCGATGGGCCCTACCGGGTTACTGACCTTAGCCAAACTCCGAATGCCGGTAAGTGAGAGCACGGCAGTGAGACTGTGGGGGATAAGCTCCATGGTCGAGAGGGAAACAGCCCAGAGCATCGACTAAGGCCCCTAAGCGTACGCTAAGTGGGAAAGGATGTGGAGTCGCAGAGACAACCAGGAGGTTGGCTTAGAAGCAGCCACCCTTGAAAGAGTGCGTAATAGCTCACTGGTCAAGTGATTCCGCGCCGACAATGTAGCGGGGCTCAAGCGTACCGCCGAAGTCGTGTCATTCACACATGAAGGGCCAACGCCTGTGTGGATGGGTAGGGGAGCGTCGTGTGCCGGGTGAAGCAGCCGCGGAAGCGAGTTGTGGACGGTTCACGAGTGAGAATGCAGGCATGAGTAGCGATACACACGTGAGAAACGTGTGCGCCGATTGACTAAGGGTTCCTGGGTCAAGCTGATCTGCCCAGGGTAAGTCGGGACCTAAGGCGAGGCCGACAGGCGTAGTCGATGGACAACCGGTTGATATTCCGGTACCCGCTTTGAAACGCCCAATACTGAATCAGGCGATGCTAAGTCCGTGAAGCCGGCCCGATCTCTTCGGAGTTGAGGGTAGTGGTGGAGCCGATGAACCAGACTTGTAGTAGGTAAGCGATGGGGTGACGCAGGAAGGTAGTCCAGCCCGGGCGGTGGTTGTCCCGGGGTAAGGGTGTAGGACGCACGGTAGGCAAATCCGTCGTGCATATAGTCTGAGACCTGATGCCGAGCCGATTGTGGTGAAGTGGATGATCCTATGCTGTCGAGAAAAGCCTCTAGCGAGTTTCATGGCGGCCCGTACCCTAAACCGACTCAGGTGGTCAGGTAGAGAATACCGAGGCGTTCGGGTGAACTATGGTTAAGGAACTCGGCAAAATGCCCCCGTAACTTCGGGAGAAGGGGGGCCATCACTGGTGAGTGGATTTACTCCATGAGCTGGGGGTGGCCGCAGAGACCAGCGAGAAGCGACTGTTTACTAAAAACACAGGTCCGTGCGAAGCCGTAAGGCGATGTATACGGACTGACGCCTGCCCGGTGCTGGAACGTTAAGGGGACCGGTTAGCTGACTTTCGGGTCGGCGAAGCTGAGAACTTAAGCGCCAGTAAACGGCGGTGGTAACTATAACCATCCTAAGGTAGCGAAATTCCTTGTCGGGTAAGTTCCGACCTGCACGAATGGCGTAACGACTTCTCGACTGTCTCAACCATAGGCCCGGTGAAATTGCACTACGAGTAAAGATGCTCGTTTCGCGCAGCAGGACGGAAAGACCCCGGGACCTTTACTACAGTTTGATATTGGTGTTCGGTTCGGCTTGTGTAGGATAGGTGGGAGACTTTGAAGCGGCCACGCCAGTGGTTGTGGAGTCGTCGTTGAAATACCACTCTGGTCGTGCTGGATGTCTAACCTGGGTCCGTGATCCGGATCAGGGACAGTGTCTGATGGGTAGTTTAACTGGGGCGGTTGCCTCCTAAAGAGTAACGGAGGCGCCCAAAGGTTCCCTCAGCCTGGTTGGCAATCAGGTGTTGAGTGTAAGTGCACAAGGGAGCTTGACTGTGAGACCGACGGGTCGAGCAGGGACGAAAGTCGGGACTAGTGATCCGGCAGTGGCTTGTGGAAGCGCTGTCGCTCAACGGATAAAAGGTACCCCGGGGATAACAGGCTGATCTTCCCCAAGAGTCCATATCGACGGGATGGTTTGGCACCTCGATGTCGGCTCGTCGCATCCTGGGGCTGGAGTCGGTCCCAAGGGTTGGGCTGTTCGCCCATTAAAGCGGTACGCGAGCTGGGTTTAGAACGTCGTGAGACAGTTCGGTCCCTATCCGCTGTGCGCGTAGGAATATTGAGAAGGGCTGTCCCTAGTACGAGAGGACCGGGACGGACGAACCTCTGGTGTGCCAGTTGTTCTGCCAAGGGCATGGCTGGTTGGCTACGTTCGGAAAGGATAACCGCTGAAAGCATCTAAGCGGGAAGCCTGCTTCGAGATGAGTATTCCCACCCTCTTGAAGGGTTAAGGCTCCCAGTAGACGACTGGGTTGATAGGCCAGATGTGGAAGCCCGGTAACGGGTGGAGCTGACTGGTACTAATAGGCCGAGGGCTTGTCCTCAGTTGCTCGCGTCCACTGTGTTAGTTCTGAAATAACGAACGGCCGTGTTTTTCCGGTGTTGGTTAATTTCATAGTGTTTCGGTGGTCATTGCGTTAGGGAAACGCCCGGTTACATTCCGAACCCGGAAGCTAAGCCTTTCAGCGCCGATGGTACTGCAGGGGGGACCCTGTGGGAGAGTAGGACGCCGCCGAACTCCTTTTACGGGAAAGCCCCGTGCCCTTGTGGCACGGGGCTTTTCTGCGTTCCACGGTTGGCTGCCCTATGGAGTCGTACGGCCGGGGCCGGCCTTGTCGGGGCAGGCCCCGCGTCGTGACGGGAAGGACGGTGCGGGGTCCGGTGAGAGCCCGTCAGAGTCTTCTGTGGTCAGTGGTTTTGAGCATCCCTGAGTTCGGGGTATGCTTTACCTCGTTGCCACAGCGCAGTAGGCCCCAATAGCTCAGTCGGTAGAGCGTCTCCATGGTAAGGAGAAGGTCTGCGGTTCGATTCCGCATTGGGGCTCAGAAGAATAGGAAAGGCCCCCGCCAGTCGGCGGGGGCCTTTCCTGTTTGTCGGTGCTGCCGTATTAGGCGGTGTGGGGTTCAGGCACGCGCATGGCGAGGATGGCCATGTCGTCCGAGGCCGGCTCGGCGGCAAAGCGCTCCACCGCCCGCAGGATGCGGGCTGCCACCGCACCCGCCGTGAGACCGGTGCAGGTCGCCAGGACGTCCGCCAGACCGTCGTCGCCCAGCATGCGGGTGCCCTCCCGGCGTTCCGTGACGCCATCGGTGACGCACAGCAGGACATCGCCCGGGGCGAGGGTGACCGTCTGCTCGTACAGCTCGAGTTCCTCGATGACGCCCAGCAGGGGCTGAGGCTCGGCCGCTGCCTCCACCGAACCGTCCTGACGCAGGCGCAGCGGCAGCGGGTGCCCTGCGCAGACCACCTTGAGAAGGGCGCTGCCGTCCTCCTGGGGCCACAGCTCGCCGTACAGGAGGGTCAGGAAGCGGCTGCGGGCGCCCTCGTCCAGGATGGCGGCGTTGAGGCGCTCCAGGACGGCGGGGCCGCCGAAGCCCTCGCGGGCGAGAAGGCGCAGGGCGTGGCGGGCGAGGCCCGTGACGGCCGCGGCCTCCGGGCCCGTACCGCATACGTCGCCGATGGCGAAGCCGTAGGCGCCGTCACGGATCGGGAAGACGTCGTAGAAGTCGCCACCGACCTCGTTGCCCTCGCCGGCCGCGCGGTAGATGACCTCGATCTCGACATTGGGGACCTCGGGCAGCCCCGGCGGCAGCAGGCTGCGCTGCAGGGACTGGCTGATCGCCATGCGCTCCGAGTAGAGGCGGGCGTTGTCGAGGGCGAGTGCGGCGCGGCGGGAGAGGTCCTCGGCCAGTTCCAGGATCTCCTGGCGGAAATGGTCGTCGGAGGGCTTGCCGAGCGTCAGCATGCCGATGACGCGGTTACGGGCCACGAGTGGCAGGACCACCGTCTCCCCGCCGACGGCGGCCGCGGTGGCGAGCGTCGTACGGATGCCGGAGCCGAGCCTGCCCGGTTCGCCGAGCCTGCCGTTCTCACCGAGGCCGAGAGTGCGCATCGAACTGCGCAGGGCCGCCTGGTGGGCGGCCTCGGACGGGGCGGCCCAGACACGGGCGCCGGGGGTCGGCACGGGGTCCGGCGGCGCGATCTTGGAGAGCAGGGCCTTGAGGCCGTCGATGCGCTCCTCGTCCTCGTGCAGGACGTAGGAGAGATACGGCTCGGACGACTGGTCGGCGATCGTGTAGACGGCGCACCAGGTGGCCAGGGTGGGGACCGTCATCTGGGCCATCAGCGCCAGGGTCTGGTCCCGGTCGAGGGTGCCGGCCAGCAGGTCGGAAGCCTCGACGAGGAAGGAGAGGGAACCGCGGCGGAGGCGTTCCAGCTCGCCCAGGCGGGCCGACTCGACCGCCAGCGCGATCCGGTCCGCGGCGAACTGCAGGCGCAGGGCCTCCTCGTTCGAGTAGCGGCCGGCTGCTTCGGCGGCGACGCCCAGGGAGCCAGTGAGCCGCCCTTCGACCTTCAGCGGGACGGTGACGACGGAACGCATCCCGGTGCCGCCGAGCAGCGGTACGGCGCCCGGAACATTGTCGAGGTCTTCGTGGACGGCGGGCATCCGGGCGGATCCGTATCGTCCGGTACCGGCTTCCACCGGGACGCGGGCGAAACGCTGGCGGGCGGAGGGCAGACCTGTGGTGGCCCGTACCTCCAGTTCCGTTTCGTCGTCCGTCGCCAGCAGCAGAAAGGCTGCGTCGGCGTCGAGCATGTCGCGGGCCCGCTCGACCGTGCGCTGGAGCAGGCCGTCGAGGTCGTCGGGGGCGGGGGAGCCGATGAAGATCTCGAACGGGTCGGTCTTGCCGCTCTCGGCGTTCGTGTCGGACACCGGTGTGCGCACCGGCGACTGGAGCACGGCGCGTTCGTAGTCGCGGACGAGCAGACAGACGGTCGAGGGCTCGCCGTGGGTGTCGCGGACCCTCAGGTGCGAGGCGTAGACGGGGATGATCCGGCCGTCGGCACCCCGGATTCCGTAACTCCCCTCCCAGCGCGAGAGCTGGAGGGCGTCGACGATGCCCGTGTTGGTGCCGGGAGTCTGGGGCCAGGCGGTGAAGTCGGTGAGCTGCTTCCCGGTGACCTGATCCGCGGTATGGCCGAAAAGGAACGAGGAGTCCTCGTTCCAGGCCGCGATGGAGCCGGCGCTGTCGATCTGGACGACCGCCACCCGGACGCGTTCGTCGGCGACGGGGAGCAGTCCCACGGGCAGCAGCGGGCCCGCCGAACGGATGCCCACCGGGCGGTCGGGAAGATCGAGCTGGAACCAGACATGTTTGCGGGTGGGCGAGTACTCCACGCCCCACCGGGTGGCGAGTGCCGCGCAGAGCAGCAGCCCGCGGCCGTTCTCGCGGTCCGGGCTGCCGAAGTCCGGGCCCGTGCTCTGGAGCGGGATCTCACGCTCCGGATAGTGGTCGGAGACCTCGATCCGGACGCCGTCCTCCGTACGCAGGCACAGCACGTCCGCGGCGGTGCCCGCGTGGACCACGGCATTGGTCACCAGCTCGCTGGTGAGGACGACCGCGTCGTCGACGACGTCCGTGTAGCCCCACCCCTGGAGGGTGTCGCGGACAAAGGCGCGGGCGGTCGCGACGGAGCGCCCGACCGGGTCGAAGGTGGCGGCCGCGCGCGCGGTGATCACAGCACTCCCCATATGGTGTCTCGTCGCTTCCCCGAGTCCTGTGCCCGTTTCTCGCCGCTTCGATTCGCCTGCCAGGCTAGACGCTCGGTCTCGGTGCCGGATACACGAGGGGCGACTTCGGGCAGGAGCGACCAGGAACAGACTCGTGACCGGACAAGTGTGGGCTTCTCAACAGCGGGATGTGGGACAACCCTTGGAGGTTGCACCCCGGCTGTGTCGGGCCTGGTACGTTTCAACGATTTGACGTCCCCATGGTCACCCGTCGACGGTGGGCTGTGGCGGTGAGCCAAAGAAGAACTGGGCAAGCTCCCAGATAAGGCCCGAGCGATACGGTCAACCCCTGCGGGAGGGACACGGTGGAGTCTGGCGTGGCGGCGCGGGGATCAGGCACGCGCACAAAAGGCGGACAGTCCGTGAAGAAACAGCGCAATGGAACCATCGACGTCGACGCGGCGGCGCTCAACAGACTGTTGGCGGGCCTGGTGGCGATGCGCGACGGGAATTTCCGTAGGCGTCTGACCGTCTCGGGCGACGGCGTGATGGCGGAGATCGCGGCAGTCTTCAACGAGGTCGCCGACCGTAATCTGCATCTCACCGGTGAGCTGGCCCGGGTGCGGCGGGTGGTCGGACGCGAGGGGAAGCTCACCGAGCGGCTGGAGACGGGCGCGTGCGAGGGCTCCTGGGCCGCCGCGATCGACGCCTCGAACGAGCTGGTCGACGATCTGGCACGCCCGGTCTCGGAGGTCGGGCGGGTGCTGTCGGCGGTGGCCGACGGTGATCTCGAACAGCGGATGGAACTGCGGTCGCACACGTCCGACGAGACGGTACGGCCGCTGCGCGGCGAGTTCCTGAAGGTCGCCCGTACGGTCAACAGCCTCGTCGACCAGCTGTCGGCGTTCACCGAGCAGGTGACGCGGGTCGCGGTCGAGGTGGGTACCGAGGGCAAACTGGGCGGTCAGGCCCAGGTGCGCGGGATGTCCGGGTCGTGGAAGGACCTCACGGACTCCGTGAACACCATGGCGTACCGGCTGACCGCGCAGGTGCGCGACATCGCCCTGGTGACGACGGCGGTCGCCAAGGGGGATCTGTCGCGGAAGGTCACCGTCCATGTGGCCGGCGAGATGCTCCAGCTGAAGAACACCGTCAATACGATGGTCGACCAGCTGTCGTCGTTCTCCTCCGAGGTGACCCGGGTCGCCCGTGAGGTGGGTACGGAGGGCGAGCTCGGCGGCCAGGCGACCGTGCCGGGCGTGGCCGGGGTGTGGAAGGACCTCACCGACTCCGTCAACACGATGGCCGGGAACCTCACGTCCCAGGTGCGCGGGATCGCCGAGGTGACCACGGCCGTCGCCAATGGAGACCTGTCCCAGAAGGTCACGGTGAGCGCCCGCGGCGAGGTCGCGCAACTGGCCGAGACGATCAACCAGATGACCGACACGCTGCGGCTCTTCGCGGACGAAGTGACCCGGGTGGCCAGCGAGGTCGGTGGCGAGGGTCTGCTCGGCGGTCAGGCGAAGGTGCCGGGTGCGGCAGGGACCTGGAAGGACCTCACCGACTCGGTGAACACGGTCTTCAGGAACCTGACGACCCAGGTGCGCGACATCGCGCAGGTGACCACGGCGGTGGCCAACGGTGACATGACGCAGAAAGTCACCGTGGACGTGGCCGGAGAGATGCTGGAGCTGAAGAACACCGTCAACACGATGGTGGACCAGCTCCAGGCCTTCGGTTCGGAAGTGACCCGGGTGGCCCGGGAGGTCGGCCTCGAGGGCCGGCTCGGCGGTCAGGCCGAGGTGCCGGGTGCGGCGGGGACCTGGAAGGACCTCACCGACTCGGTGAACGCGGCGTTCCGCAACCTCACGGGGCAGGTGCGCGACATCGCGCAGGTGACGACCGCGGTGGCCAACGGCGACCTGTCGCAGAAGGTCACCGTGGATGTCGCGGGCGAGATGCTGGAGCTGAAGAACACCGTCAACACGATGGTGGCGCAGCTCTCGAACTTCGCCGACCAGGTGACGCGGATGGCGCGTGACGTGGGTACCGAGGGCCGCCTCGGCGGCCAGGCCCGGGTGGACGGCGTTTCCGGCACCTGGAAGGAGCTCACCGACTCCGTCAACTTCATGGCCGGGAACCTGACTTCGCAGGTGCGCCAGATCGCCCAGGTGACCACGGCGGTGGCGCGTGGTGACCTGTCGCAGAAGATCGACGTGGACGCGCGTGGCGAGATCCTGGAGCTGAAGAACACCATCAACACGATGGTCGACCAGCTCTCCGCCTTCGCGGAGCAGGTGACCCGGGTCGCCCGCGAGGTCGGCACCGACGGGCGGCTCGGCGGGCAGGCGCAGGTGCCCGGCGTGGCCGGGGTGTGGCGTGATCTGACCGATTCGGTGAACGGCATGGCGGGCAACCTCACCGCTCAGGTCCGTAACATCGCGCAGGTCGCCACGGCGGTGGCGCGTGGTGACCTGTCGCAGAAGATCGACGTGGACGCGCGCGGGGAGATCCTGGAGCTGAAGAACACCATCAACACGATGGTCGACCAGCTCTCGAACTTCGCCGAGCAGGTGACCAGGGTCGCCCGCGAGGTGGGTACGGAGGGCATCCTCGGCGGCCAGGCCGAGGTGCAGGGGGTGTCCGGTACGTGGAAGGACCTCACCCAGTCCGTCAACGGCATGGCGAACAACCTGACCATGCAGGTCCGCAACATCGCCGAGGTCACCACCGCGGTCGCCAACGGCGACCTCTCCAAGAAGATCACCGTCGATGCCAGAGGCGAGATCCTCGAACTGGTCACGACCGTCAACACGATGGTCGACCAGTTGCTCAACTTCGCCGACGAGGTGACGCGGGTCGCCCGCGAGGTGGGTACCGAGGGCATCCTCGGCGGTCAGGCCCGGGTGCCGGGTGCGACGGGTATCTGGAAGGACCTCAGTGACAACGTCAACCTGATGGCCAACAACCTGACGAGTCAGGTGCGGAACATCTCCCGGGTCTCCTCGGCGGTCGCCAACGGCGATCTGCGCAAGAAGGTCACCGTCGAGGCGCGCGGCGAGGTCGCCGAGCTCGCGGACACCGTCAACACGATGGTGACGACGCTTTCCTCGTTCGCCGACGAGGTGACGCGCGTCGCCCGCGAGGTGGGTACGGAAGGCGAGCTGGGCGGCCAGGCGCGGGTGCCCGGGGTGTCCGGTACGTGGAAGGACCTCACCGAGTCGGTGAACTCGATGGCGTCCAATCTGACCGGTCAGGTGCGGCAGATCGCCGCGGTCACCACCGCCATCGCCAAGGGCGACCTCACCAAGAAGATCGACATCGACGCGCGTGGTGAGATCCAGCAGCTGAAGAACACGATCAACACGATGGTCGACCAGCTGTCCTCCTTCGCCGAGCAGGTGACCCGGGTGGCCCGCGAGGTGGGCACGGAGGGGCAGCTGGGCGGCCAGGCCCGGGTCCGGGACGTCGACGGCACCTGGCGCGACCTCACCGAGTCGGTGAACGAGATGGCCGGAAACCTCACCCGTCAGGTGCGGGCCATCGCGGCCGTCGCCACCGCGGTGACCCGCGGCGATCTCAATCTGAAGATCGATGTGGACTCGGCCGGTGAGATCCAGGCCTTGCAGGACAACATCAACACCATGATCGCCAACCTGCGCGACACCACGGCGACCAACAAGGAACAGGACTGGCTCAAGGGCAACCTCGCCCGGATCTCCGGTCTGATGCAGGGGCGTCGCGATCTGGACGACGTGGCCTCGCTGATCATGAGCGAGCTGACTCCGGTCGTATCCGCGCAGCACGGCGCGTTCTTCCTGGCCATGCCGACCGGCGACACCGGCGCGGTGGGCCCGGACAGCGACAAGGACGGTTCGTACGAACTCTGCATGAGGGGCAGTTACGGATACTCGGCGGGCTCGATGCCGACGTCCTTCCGGCCGGGCGAGACGCTCATCGGCACGGCCGCCGAGGAGAAGCGGACCATTCAGGTGGACAACGTTCCGCCGGGGTATCTGAAGATCTCCTCCGGGCTCGGGGAGGCGCCGCCCGCGCATGTGATCGTGCTGCCGGTGCTTTTCGAGGGGAAGGTGCTCGGTGTGATCGAGCTGGCGTCGTTCCAGCCGTTCACCCACATCCAGCGGGACTTCCTCAACCAGCTCGCCGAAATGATCGCGACGAGCGTCAACACCATCAGCGTCAACACGAAGACCGAGAAGCTCCTGGAACAGTCGCAGGAGCTGGCCGAGCAATTGCGGGACCGTTCACAGGAGTTGGAGAACCGGCAGAAGGCGCTCCAGGCCTCCAACGCCGAACTGGAGGAGAAGGCCGAACTGCTGGCCCAGCAGAACCGCGACATCGAGGTCAAGAACACCGAGATCGAAGAGGCCCGGCAGGTCCTGGAGGAGCGCGCCGAGCAGCTCGCGGTCTCGATGCGTTACAAGTCCGAGTTCCTGGCGAACATGTCGCACGAGTTGCGTACGCCGCTCAACTCGCTGCTCATTCTGGCCAAGTTGCTCGCGGACAATGCCGAGGGCAATCTCTCGCCGAAGCAGGTGGAGTTCGCCGAGACGATCCACGGGGCCGGTTCCGATCTGCTCCAGCTGATCAACGACATTCTCGATCTGACGAAGGTCGAGGCGGGCAAGATGGACGTCAGCCCGACCCGGATCGCATTGGTCCAGCTGGTGGACTACGTGGAGGCCACTTTCCGCCCGCTCACCGCGGAGAAGGGACTCGATTTCTCCGTACGGGTCTCGCCGGAATTGCCCGCGACACTGCACACGGACGAGCAGCGGCTGTTGCAGGTGCTGCGCAATCTCCTCTCCAACGCGGTGAAGTTCACCGACAGCGGGGCGGTCGAGCTGGTGATCCGGCACGCCAACGAGGATGTGCCGAATGCCATCCGTGAGCAGCTCCTGGAGGCCGGCTCACTGCGCGACGCGGACGCCGCCCTGATCGCGTTCTCGGTCACCGACACCGGTATCGGGATCGCCTCCAGCAAGATGCTGGTGATCTTCGAGGCGTTCAAGCAGGCGGACGGTACGACCAGTCGCAAGTACGGCGGCACGGGGCTCGGGCTGTCCATCAGCCGGGAGATCGCCCGGCTGCTGGGCGGCGAGATCCACGCGGCCAGCGAGCCGGGCCGAGGCTCGACGTTCACGCTGTATCTGCCGTTGCACCCGAGCGAGTTGCCGCCGCAGGGATACCCGCAGATCGGCCCCGGTTCCATCGAGGCACATGGCGCCGCGGTCGAGCAAGGGCTGCTGCCGGAGGCCGGTCCGGGTGCCGACCCGGCGGCCACGGCACCGGGTTCGGCCGGTGCGGCCGGCCTGATGCGGCGGCGCCGCAAGAGCCTGGAGAGCGCGGAGCGGCGGCCCGCGCTGCCGCCCCGGAGTACCGCTCCAGCGGCTCCGCAGGAGCCGTGGACGCTCGCCGGGCAGGAGGAGTCGGCGGCACGCAGGACGTTCCGGTTCCGTGGCGAGAAGGTGCTCATCGTCGACGACGACATCCGTAACGTCTTCGCGCTCACCAGCGTGCTGGAGCAGCACGGCCTCTCGGTGCTGTACGCGGAGAACGGGCGCGTGGGCATCGAAGTCCTGGAACAGCACGACGATGTGACGGTCGTACTGATGGACATCATGATGCCGGAGATGGACGGCTATGCCACGACGACGGCGATCCGCAGGATGCCGCAGTTCGCCGGGCTGCCGATCGTCGCGTTGACCGCGAAGGCGATGAAGGGTGACCGGGAGAAGGCGATCGAATCCGGCGCTTCCGACTATGTCACCAAGCCTGTCGACCCTGATCATCTTCTTTCCGTAATGGAGCAGTGGATGCGCGGAGAGTGATCATTAGCTGAGCGAATCGCGATGAGTTGCTGATCGGCTGTGCCCGCAGGGGTGTGAGAGGGCGCTGTACGGGGAACCTTCTGGTCCCCCACCGCGTTTCTGCTGTGTGCACAGTGACATCGCGGTGACAGGGTGTGGCGACGGGCGGGGTGCGGCTACCATGACCGGCACAAGGACGGACGGCGTAAGGGAGTCGTCCCCTGGGGCGGCGCCCGGTGCAATTCCGGGGCGAGGAGGACGGGCCATGGTGCAGAAGGCCAAGATCCTCCTGGTCGATGACCGGCCGGAGAATCTGCTGGCGCTGGAGGCCATCCTCTCTGCGCTCGATCAGACACTGGTACGGGCATCGTCAGGGGAGGAAGCGCTCAAAGCGCTGCTCACGGACGACTTTGCGGTCATTCTGCTGGACGTCCAGATGCCGGGCATGGACGGTTTCGAAACCGCCGCGCACATCAAGCGGCGGGAACGGACCCGGGACATCCCGATCATCTTCCTCACCGCGATCAATCATGGTCCGCATCACACCTTCCGGGGTTATGCGGCGGGCGCGGTGGACTACATCTCGAAGCCGTTCGACCCGTGGGTGCTGCGGGCCAAGGTCTCGGTCTTCGTCGAGCTGTACATGAAGAACTGCAAGCTGCGCGAGCAGGCGGCGCTGTTGCGGCTCCAGCTCGAGGGCGACGGCAGCGGCGCGGACCACGAGAACGAGCCGGCGGGGCTGCTGGCCGAGCTCTCGGCGCGGCTCGCGGCCGTCGAGGAGCAGGCCGAGGCGCTCTCCAAGCAGCTCGACGACGAGTCGGCGGATGCCGCGGCGGTGGCCACCGCGGCCCATCTGGAGCGCAAGCTCACCGGGCTGCGCCGGGCGCTCGACGCCCTGGAGCCCGGCACCGGAAGCGGCGCCGCCCTGCCCTCGTAACGCCGCAGCCGCACCGTCGCGACTCCGCAGCGCGGGAAGGGCCGGGGTCGCGGCGGTCCGGCGGCTCGACTTCCGGCCGGGGGCGGGCGGTTGTCCTGAGCGCCGGCCCAACTGCCCCTTCCGTTCCGGCGCTCGACGGCCCGGGAGCAGGGCGTTCGGCGGTGAGGTCGCGTCAGTTTGCGGCCCCTGTGCAGCGACACGGTCGGGTGAAGCGGCAGTCGCACGTGTTCACGGCCGTCGACACCGGTAACCTCAGCACCATGGCCTCACGTACGTCCGGCAAGGGTTCCCAGGGCACGGCGGGCACCGCGAAGCGCGTCGGCCGTACCGCGGGGCCGGTCAAGAAAGCCGCGCCCGCGAAGAAGACCGCCGCGAAGAAGACCGCCGCCAAGAAGAAGGCCCCCGCCAAGAAGGCGGCGGCGAAGAAGGCGGCCCCGCCCCAACCCGCCCCGTCGCCCACCGGCGGTGTGTACCGCCTGGCGCGCGCCGTCTGGCTCGGTGCGGCCCACGCCGTCGGAGCGATGTTCCGCGGCGTAGGGCGTGGTGCCAAGGGGCTCGACCCCGCACACCGCAAGGACGGCGTCGCGCTGCTGCTGCTCGGGCTCGCGCTGGTCGTCGCCGCGGGCACCTGGTCGAATCTGCGCGGACCCGTCGGCGACCTGGTGGAGATGCTCGTCACCGGGGCCTTCGGGCGGCTCGATCTGCTCGTACCGATACTGCTCGGCGCCATCGCCGTACGGCTGATCCGCTACCCGGAGAAGCCCGAGGCCAACGGCCGCATCGTCATCGGGCTCTCCGCCCTCGTCGTCGGGGTGCTCGGGCAGGTCCACATCGCGTGCGGATCGCCCGGCCGGGGGGACGGCACCACGGCGATGCAGAACGCGGGCGGGCTCATCGGCTGGGCGGCCTCCAAGCCGTTGATCTACACCATGGGCGAGGTCCTCGCCGTACCGCTGCTGTTGCTGCTCACCGTCTTCGGGCTGCTGGTCGTCACCGCCACCCCGGTGAACGCCATCCCGCAACGGCTGCGGCTGCTCGGCACCAAGCTGGGCCTTCTCCACCCGGAGTACGACCCCGAGGCGGACGAGGAGAACGACGACGAGCGCTACGACGAGCAGTGGCGCGAGCAGCTTCCCGCCGGCTCCCGCCGCTCCCCGGCACGCCGTTCCGAAGCGCCCGCCGAGTACGACCCCGAGCAGGCCGAGGTCGATGCGCTCTCCAAGCGCCGCAGGCCGCGCAGGCCTTCCGTGCAGCCCGCGATGAACCGCACCATGGACGCGGTGGACGTGGCGGCCGCCGCGGCCGCAGCCCTCGACGGAGCCGTGCTCAACGGCATGCCGCCCTCGCCGGTCGTCGCCGACCTCACCCAGGGCGTCTCCGCCGAGCGCGAGCGTCCGGGCACGCCGGTCCCCGGCGCCCGGGAGGGCGAAGCCTCCTCCGGAGCAGGGAAGCGGCCCGCACCCTCGGGCGGCGTACCCGATCTGACGAAGCCCGTGCCCGACTCGCAGTCCCAGCCGCTGCCGGCCCGCGCCGAACAGCTCCAGCTCTCCGGCGACATCACCTACTCGCTGCCCTCGCTCGACCTGCTGGAGCGCGGTGGCCCCGGCAAGACCCGTAGCGCGGCCAACGACGCGATCGTCGCCGCGCTGACGAACGTCTTCACCGAATTCAAGGTGGACGCCGCCGTCACCGGCTTCACCCGCGGACCGACGGTCACGCGGTACGAGGTCGAGCTCGGCCCTGCGGTGAAGGTCGAGCGGATCACCGCGCTCGCCAAGAACATCGCCTACGCCGTCGCCAGTCCCGACGTCCGGATCATCTCCCCGATCCCGGGCAAGTCCGCCGTCGGCATCGAGATCCCCAACACCGACCGCGAGATGGTCAACCTCGGCGACGTGCTGCGCCTCGCGGACGCCGCCGAGGACGACCACCCGATGCTGGTCGCGCTCGGCAAGGACGTCGAGGGCGGCTACGTGATGGCCAACCTGGCGAAGATGCCGCACGTGCTGGTGGCCGGTGCGACCGGTTCCGGCAAGTCGTCGTGCATCAACTGCCTGATCACCTCGGTCATGGTGCGGGCGACCCCGGACGACGTCCGGATGGTGCTGGTCGACCCGAAGCGCGTCGAGCTGACCGCGTACGAGGGCATCCCGCACCTGATCACGCCGATCATCACCAACCCGAAGCGCGCCGCCGAGGCACTCCAGTGGGTCGTACGGGAGATGGACCTGCGGTACGACGACCTCGCCGCGTTCGGGTACCGGCACATCGACGACTTCAACCAGGCCGTCCGCAACGGCAAGGTCAAGCCGCCGGAGGGCAGCGAGCGCGAGCTCTCGCCCTACCCGTATCTGCTGGTGATCGTCGACGAGCTCGCCGACCTGATGATGGTCGCTCCGCGCGATGTGGAGGACGCCATCGTCCGGATCACCCAGCTGGCCCGTGCCGCCGGTATTCACCTGGTGCTCGCGACCCAGCGGCCCTCGGTCGATGTCGTCACCGGTCTGATCAAGGCGAACGTGCCCTCCCGGCTCGCCTTCGCGACCTCGTCGCTGGCCGACAGCCGGGTCATCCTCGACCAGCCCGGCGCCGAGAAGCTCATCGGAAAGGGTGACGGTCTGTTCCTGCCGATGGGGGCGAACAAGCCCACCCGTATGCAGGGCGCCTTCGTCACCGAGGACGAGGTCGCGGCCGTCGTCCAGCACTGCAAGGATCAGATGGCGCCGGTCTTCCGCGAGGACGTGGTGGTCGGCACCGCCAAGAAGAAGGAGATCGACGAGGACATCGGCGACGACCTGGATCTGCTCTGCCAGGCCGCCGAACTGGTCGTCTCCACCCAGTTCGGGTCCACCTCGATGCTTCAGCGCAAGCTCAGGGTCGGCTTCGCCAAGGCCGGCCGGCTGATGGACCTGATGGAGTCGAGGAACATCGTCGGGCCCAGCGAGGGATCCAAGGCCCGCGACGTCATGGTGAAACCCGAGGAGTTGGACGAGGTGTTGGCACTGATCCGTGGGGAATCCGCTCCGTAGGTGAAGTACGGGCAACCGTTTGGCCGGGTCGTACGTCAACTTGGAGGGAGGGGCGGCAGAATTGTCCTTCCCGGGACGGTCCGGGGAATCGGACGGCGTTCGAGTCCGATGGAGGGCAAAGTCCTTCCTCCCGGTTGCCCCACCCTTTCGTACCCCCCCTAGACTGAACACCCAGCAGGTGGCTCACGCTCGAAAGGCGCCCCCGTGTCCATCGGCAACTCCCCCGAAGACGACCGGCCTTCGATCGGTCGAGCGCTCCAGCAGGCTCGCATCGCCGCAGGTCTCACGGTCGAAGAGATCAGTTCGTCCACCCGGGTGCGCATCCCTATCGTGCACGCGATCGAAGAGGACGATTTCTCCCGCTGCGGCGGCGACGTGTACGCGCGCGGCCATATCCGTACGTTGGCGCGTGCCGTCGGGCTCGATCCGGAACGGCTGGTTTCGCAGTACGACGCGGAGCACGGCGGCCGTCCCGCGCCCACGCCCGCGGCACCACTGTTCGAGGCCGAGAGAATCCGTTCCGAACCCCGTCGGCCCAACTGGACGGCGGCCATGGTCGCGGCGATCGTCGCCGTCGTCGGTTTCGTCGGCTTCACCTTCGTCAAGGGCGGCGACGACACCCCCACGGCCACCCAGCTCGCGGAGGGCTCGGCACCCAACACGAAGAGCCCCAAGCCGAAGCCCGTCAAGCCCGTCGATCCCAAGCCGGCGCCCTCCGACAGTGCCATCGCCGCGGCGCCCAGGGACAAGGTGACGGTGCGGCTCAACGCCAACCAGGGCAAGAGCTGGATCTCCGCCAAGGACCACAACGGTCGTCTGCTCTTCGACGGTCTGCTGCTGCAGGGTCAGACCAAGACCTTCCAGGACCAGGAGCGGGTCGACCTCGTCCTCGGGGACGCCGGCTCAATCGAGCTCTTCGTGAACGGCAAGAAGGTCGAGGACAAGTTCCAGCCCGGCCAGGTCGAGCGGCTCTCGTACACGAAGGGCGACCCGGCGGTCGGCTGATCCATACACGCACCGTCTGCCCAGGCGGCATCGACGACATGGCGAGCGCCCGGCAACTCCGCCGGGCGCTCGCCCCATTTGTTACTCGGTGTAACGGTGGAACCCTGCGCGGCAGGGCGAGTGCCGGGACAAAGTAGTCTTGAGCCCATGCCCGAACGCCGTACCGTCGCCCTTGTCACTCTTGGCTGCGCCCGTAACGAGGTGGACTCGGAGGAGCTCGCAGGCCGCTTGGCAGCGGACGGCTGGGAGCTCGTCCAGGACGCCTCCGACGCGGATGTCGCCGTCGTCAACACCTGTGGATTCGTCGAGGCCGCCAAGAAGGACTCCGTCGACGCCCTGCTCGAAGCCAATGACCTGAAGGACCACGGCCGGACCCAGGCCGTGGTCGCCGTCGGCTGCATGGCCGAGCGCTACGGCAAGGACCTCGCCGAGGCCCTGCCCGAGGCGGACGGTGTCCTCGGCTTCGACGACTACGCCGATATCTCCGACCGCCTCCAGACCATCCTCAACGGCGGCATCCACGCCTCCCACACCCCGCGCGACCGGCGCAAGCTGCTGCCGATCAGCCCGGCCGAGCGGCAGGACGCGGCCGTTTCCCTGCCGGGGCACGCCCAGGAGGCCGAGCCGGCCCCCGCGCCCGAGGACCTCCCCGACGGTGTCGCCCCGGTCTCCGGGCCGCGGGCGCCGCTGCGCCGGCGGCTGGGCACCAGCCCCGTCGCCTCGGTGAAGCTCGCCTCCGGCTGCGACCGCCGCTGTTCCTTCTGCGCCATCCCGTCCTTCCGCGGATCCTTCATCTCGCGGCGCCCCTCGGACGTGCTGCAGGAGACCCGCTGGCTGGCCGAGCAGGGCGTCAAGGAGGTCATGCTGGTCTCCGAGAACAACACCTCGTACGGCAAGGACCTGGGCGACATCCGGCTGCTGGAGACGCTGCTGCCGGAGCTCGCCGACGTCGAGGGCATCGAGCGGATCCGGGTCAGCTACCTCCAGCCGGCCGAAATGCGGCCCGGCCTCATCGACGTACTGACCTCGACGCCGAAGGTCGCGCCGTACTTCGACCTGTCCTTCCAGCACTCGGCACCCGGCGTGCTGCGGGCAATGCGCCGCTTCGGCGACACCGACCGCTTCCTGGAGCTGCTGGACACCATCCGCAGCAAGGCGCCGCAGGCCGGTGCCCGCTCCAACTTCATCGTGGGCTTCCCCGGTGAGACCGAGGCCGACCTCGCGGAGCTGGAACGCTTCCTCACCGGCGCCCGGCTCGACGCCATCGGCGTCTTCGGCTACTCCGACGAGGAGGGCACCGAGGCCGTCGGCTACGAGAACAAGCTGGACGCCGACGTCATCGCCGAGCGGCTCGCGCACATCTCGCAGCTGGCCGAGGAGCTGACCTCGCAGCGTGCCGAGGAGCGCCTGGGCGAGTCGCTCCAGGTGCTCGTCGAGTCCGTGGACGACGAGGACGGCGCGGTGGGGCGTGCGGCGCACCAGGCACCCGAAACGGACGGCCAGGTGCTGTTCACCACACGCGAGGGCCTCGTACCCGGCCTTATGGTCGAGGCAAAGGTCGTGGGCACCGAAGGAGTGGATCTGGTGGCCGAGTGTTCCGAACTCGTGGAGGCGGCCAGATGACGGGAGTCCCGGCATCCGCGGCAGGCGGCTCCGGCGCGAAGCCGGTCCGCGGCGGCAAGCTGGGCACTGCGGCCGTCAATCAGGCCAGCCTGTGGAACATCGCCAATCTGCTCACCATGCTGCGGCTGGTGCTGGTGCCCGGCTTCGTGCTGCTGCTGCTGCACAACGGCGGGTACGACCCGGTCTGGCGGTCGTTCGCCTGGGCGGCCTTCGCCGTCGCCATGATCACCGATCTGTTCGACGGTCATCTGGCGCGCACCTACGACCTGGTCACCGACTTCGGGAAGATCGCCGACCCGATCGCGGACAAGGCGATCATGGGCGCGGCGCTGATCTGTCTCTCGTATCTCGGCGATCTGCCCTGGTGGGTCACGGGCGTGATCCTCTTCCGCGAGATCGGCATCACGCTGATGCGCTTCTGGGTGATACGGCATGCGGTGATTCCGGCCAGTCGTGGCGGGAAGATGAAGACTCTGGCGCAGGGTACGGCCGTCGGGATGTACGTCCTGGCGCTGACCGGTCCGCTGGCCACCCTGCGCTTCTGGGTGATGGCGGTGGCCGTCGTGCTGACGGTCGTCACCGGGCTCGACTATGTGCGTCAGGCCGTCGTACTGCGTCGCAAGGGGCTCGCGGCCGAACGGGCCGCCGCAAGGGGCACAGGACCGGTCCCGGGCACCACGGGAAGCCGTGATTCGGCGGAGGCCGAGCGGTGACCGCCGCGGCCAGGGTGCTGGAGCTGCTCGTGGAGCGGAGGGAGACCCTTGCCGTCGCCGAGTCGCTGACCGGCGGTCTGGTCGCGGCGGAGCTGACTTCCGTGCCGGGTGCCTCGCAGTCCTTCCGGGGCTCCGTGACGGCGTACGCGACGCCCCTGAAGCGGGATGTCCTGGGTGTGGACGGCGTTCTGCTGACGCAGCGCGGTGCGGTCGACCCGGAGGTGGCGCGGCAGATGGCAGCCGGTGTGCGCCGCGTTCTCGGGGCGGACTGGGGCATGGCCACCACCGGGGTCGCGGGTCCCGAACCGCAGGACGGCAAGGCCGTGGGCACGGTCTACGTCGCGGTCGCCGGACCGGACGGCGTGGAGAATATGGCCGAGCTGAGGTTGAACGGCGGACGGGCGGACATCCGTAGAGAGAGCGTACGGAGCGTGCTCGAGCTGCTCTCCGCCGAACTCGGCAAGAATGCAAGGGCACAGGATACGGAACAGAACGGGGGGAATTGATGTTTGCAGCCCTGAGTGAACACGACATCGCTCCCCGCACGGCCGCGGCGCAAGGCGGTACGGTGGGGCGTGAAGGATGCGGCTACGCGGTCCGAGGAGGGAGCCACCGATGATTCTGCTCCGTCGCCTGCTTGGTGACGTGCTGCGTCGGCAGCGCCAGCGCCAAGGCCGTACTCTGCGCGAAGTCTCCTCGTCCGCCCGAGTCTCGCTCGGCTATCTCTCCGAGGTGGAGCGGGGGCAGAAGGAGGCATCCTCCGAGCTGCTCTCCGCCATTTGCGACGCGCTTGACGTACGGATGTCCGAGCTCATGCGTGAAGTGAGCGATGAGCTGTCGCTGGCCGAACTGGCCGAGTCGGCAGCAGCCAGTGATGCGGTGCCTGTACCGGTCCGGCCAATGCTCAATTCCGTCTCCGTGACGTCGGTGGCAGGTGTGCCGACGGGACGGGTGACCATCAAGGCGCCCGCGGAAGCGGTGGATGTCGTCGCCGCCTGACCCGCGTGGTCCGGTGTGAAACCGAGCCCCGGTCGTCCCTCTTGAGGGGGCGGTCGGGGCTTCTGCATGGGCCGGGGGAGGGGTGGACGGGACGGGGTGTTCCGGCGGCGGGCTCGGGCAGCAGTCAGAGGGGCGGGTTGAGGCGGCCTGCTCGGGCGGTGGCTCGGATGGTTCTCGAATGACCGTTTTATGCGGTTTGTGCCATGGTGGGTGGTGCCGAACGGGAGAGTTGTTCCCCTACCCGAAGGAGTCACAGTGGTTGACGAAGGCGCCAAGGACAAGATCAAGGGCAAGGCCAAGGAAGCCATGGGCAAGATGACCGGCGACCGGCGCAAGGAGGCCGAGGGCAAGATGGACCAGGCCAAGGGCCGGGCCAAGGGCACCATGAGCGGCGCCCAGGAGCGCGCGGAGGGCATGAAGGACTCTCTGCGCCCCGACGACGAGCGCTGACCGCGTACACCGAGCCCCCACCCGAAACGGTGGGGGCTCGGTGGTGCCGCGGTACCGTCCGTTCTGGATGCGGCCCGAGCCCAGCCGGGCGAGACTGCGAAGAGCGGAACGTCGGCCGGTGGGATCGCGTCGTGATCGCGCACTCCGGTCCCGCGCCGGAGAGCCTCCGGCCGGAGCGGGGTCACGGTCCGGCACGTCGTGCCCGGGAGTTCCGGGCGAGAGCGCGCAATGGTCCGCGGCTGTGCACATCGCGCCGGTGGTGCGCCGATGCGCCCTCCCGCCGGGCGAGCGCGCCGCACTAGGTTCGGCCGGAGGAGGCAGCCATGGTACGGCGATGGGTGCCGGCGCTCGTTCTCGGCGGGGTGTGGTGGTGGGCCGTGCTGCGGCTCGTGCTGGAGCCGGCTCATGCCGGATTTGTCGAGGGCGCGGTGGCGGCGGGTGGATGGGGGCTGAGCCTGCTGCCCGTCCATGTGGCGGCGACCGCCGGGTCGGCGGGGGCGGGCGGTCGCGGTGCGAAGACGGGCGGATGGGGTGTGCGAGCGGGCGCGGCCCGGTGGTCGGCTGTCGGGGAGCGGTGGGCGGGCCGCCGGTTCGATGCCGGAGCCCGGTGGGCGGGCCGCCAGTTCGATGTCGGAGCCCGGTGGGCGGTCCGCTGGTTCGATGTCGGAGCCCGGTGGGTGGAGCGGGGGTGGCGGGCTACCAGGGCATGGCTACGCCGCCGTTCGGGCGGAGGATCTGGCCGGTCATGAAGGCCGACGCGTCGGAGGCGAGATGGAGCACGGTGTGGGCCACGTCCTCGGGTTCGCCCACTCGCCCGAGCGGGGAGATCCGCGCCATCGTCGCCTCCACCCGGTGCTGCCGGTCCGCGTCGTGGCGGGCGGTCATGGGTGTGCGGATCCAGCCCGGGGCGACGGCGTTGACGCGGATGGCGTGCGGCCCCAGTTCGGTCGCCAGCGTCTTCGTCAGCTGGACGACCGCGGCCTTGGCCGCGCTGTAGCAGAGCAGTCCCGGGCCGGCGGAGTCGACCGCTCCCGAGGCCATGGTGATCAGTGAGCCGGGGGCGCCGCGCGCGATCATGCTGCGGGCCACTTCCTGACAGGCGTACAGCACGCCCTTGAAATTGACCGCGAGAACGCGGTCGAGATCCTCGTCCGTGGTCTCCAGGACGCTGCTCGAATGCATGATTCCGGCGACGGCGGCCAGGATGTCGAGGTCGCCGGCGGCGGCCACCGCGGCCTCGACCCGACTGTGGTCGGTGACATCGAGGCCGTGGATGTGGGATGCGCCACCCGCCTCGGTGATCAGCTCCCGGGTTTCCAGCAGGCCCTTCTCGTCCAGGTCGGCGCAGTGCACGGTGGCGCCCGCGGCCGCGAGCAGCATGGCGCAGGCTCGGCCGATGCCGCCTGCCGCGCCGGTGACGAACGCGGAGCGGCCCGTGAGGTCGTACGCGGTGAGGGACATGACCGGACGGTACGACTGGATCTGACGGATCGTCAACTAGTGTGTGGGGCCTGACTGGCAGCGCGGACACCAGTAGGTGGGGCGGGTGTCCTGATCTGCCGAGCGGATGGGCGTGCCGCAGCGCAGGCAGGGGCGGTTGGCCCTGCCGTAGACCCAGAGCCGTTCTTTCGGGCCGTATCCACGTGGGGCCGTGCTCGTGGTCGTGGTCGTGCGCATCGGGCGGTCGCGGTTGGCTTCGAGCAGCTGTTTGGCTGTCGTGACCAGGCGGGCGGCAGTGGGGGCGGCCAGGTCGCCGACGGGGAGCCAGGGGGTGGCGCGGGCCAGGAAGCAGAGCTCGGCCTTGTAGATGTTGCCGATTCCGGCCAGGTTGCGCTGGTCCAGCAGGGCTTCGCCGAGGGGGCGGTCGGGGGCGGCGAGCAGATTGTGCAGAGCGGTGTCGGGGTCCCAGTCCGGGCCCAGCAGATCGGGGCCGAGATGACCGACCGCCTTCACCTCGTCCCGGGTGCGGAGGAGTTCGAGGACCGGCAGCCGGTAGCCGACGGCGGTGTGCTCCGCGTTGGCGAGGACGGCACGGATCTGGTGGGCGGGGCCACCGCGCCAGCGCTCGCCCGCGGCGTAGACGCACCAGGCACCGTCCATCCGGAGGTGGCTGTGAAGGGTGAGGCCGCCCTCGATACGGGTGAGGAGATGCTTGCCGCGCGAGATGACGTCCAGAACCGTCCGGCCGGTGAGGTCGGCGGTGGCGAACCGGGGCACGCGCAGGTCGGAGCGGGTGAGGACCTGACCGGCGAGTGCGGTGTGCAGACGTTTGGCCGTCTGCAGGACGGTGTCTCCTTCGGGCATGCCTCCATGATGCGGGGCGGGGAGGGGGTGTGGGCTGGTGTGCGTGGTGTGGGGGTGCGCGGTGCGGTGTACGAGGAGTGGGGTGCGCCGGTGGTTCAGGCGCGCAGGCGGAGCCCCCTCGGGGTGGCGAGGAAGCCGGCCGCCTCCAGCGTGCGGCCGAGCGGGGAGGTCAGGGACGGTGCGCCGTTGGTGCGCTCCACCGTGACCGTGCCGAGCGCCCCCGCGCGGGCGGCCGCCGCCAGTGCTCCCGCTGCCGCGAGGAGAGCGGGGTCGTCCGGGTCGGTGGGCCAGGCCAGCAGCGTCTTGCCGCCGCGCTCCATGTACATCGCCAGCTCGCCGTCGACCAGCACCACCAGGGCGCCCGCCTTGCGGCCGGGTTTGTGCCCGGCCCCGTCCGGCGGCTCGGGCCAGGGCAGGGCCGCGCCGTAGGCATTGGCCGGGTCCGCCGCGGCGAGGAGCAGAGCACGGGGCGCTGCGCCCGGCTCCGCACGGTCGCGGGCGGTGGATGTGGCACGCAGCCGGTCCACCGCGCCGTCCATCGCGAACTGTGCCGCCCCCAGCCCTTCGACCACGTAGCCGCGCCGGGCCTGCCCGTTGTCCTCGAAGGCGGACAGGATGCGGTACGTGGCGGAGAAGCCGCCTTCGACGCCCTCGGCCTGGACCGCGCCGCGGGTCACCACTCCGTGGCGGTCGAGGAGTGTGCGGGCCAGGGCATGGGCACGGTGTGTGGGGTCGGGTTCGGTGGCGGGCAGCAGGGACCAGCGGCCCGAGACGGTGGGCGGGCCGGTGCGGGACGCGGGCCGGGCGGCGGCGGTGAGCGAGCCGTAACGCCCGCGCGGGACACTGCGTCTGGCGCGGTGGGCGGTCGACCCCGCCGTACGACCGGAGCCGAGGAGCGAGCGCAGCGGGGCGAGCGTGTCATTGGTGAGCCGGCCCGACCAGGCCAGCCCCCAGACGGCATCGGCCAGTTGCGGATCGGTGCAGTCCGGATGTGTGGTGGCGCGGACCTGATCGGCGATCTGCCGGAAGAACAGCCCGTACCCGCCGCTCAGGGTGGTCAGGACGGATTCGTGCAACGCGCTGAGCTCCAGCGGGTGCGGAGGCGGGAGGAGCAGGGGTGCGCTGTCGGCGAGATAGAGGGACAACCAGCCGTCCTTGCCCGGGAGGGCGCCGGCGCCGGCCCAGACGACCTCGCCGGTGGTGGTCAGCTCGTCGAGCAGCGCGGGGGTGTAGCCCGTGACCCGGCCCGGCAGGATCAGCTTCTCCAGCGCCGACGCCGGGACGGGCGCGCCCTGCAACTGCTCGATGGCGCGGGCCAGTCCGTCGATTCCGCGCAGGCTGTTGTTGCCCAGGTGCTGCCACTGGGGGAGGAAGCCGGCGAGCGCGGCGGGCGGGACCGGCTCCAGCTCGTGGCGGAGCGCGGCGAGCGAACGGCGGCGCAGCCGGCGCAACACGGTGGCGTCGCACCACTCCTGGCCGATACCGGCGGGATGGAACTCGCCCTGGACGGTCCGGCCGGACGCGGAGAGCCGTTGCAGCGCCCC
Source organism: Streptomyces sp. NBC_00984 (assembly GCF_045162475.1). Lineage (NCBI taxonomy): Bacteria > Bacillati > Actinomycetota > Actinomycetes > Kitasatosporales > Streptomycetaceae > Streptomyces > Streptomyces sp. NBC_00984. Next base: position 2,395,351 of record NZ_CP108734.1, on the reverse strand, counting down.
GTCCGTGACAGCGGTGCCGAGGCCGAAGCGGGTGGCGGCCTCGGTGGAGGTGAACGGGCCGTGCGTACGGGCGTACCGGCCGAGGAGATCGCCCAGGGGGTCCTTCACCGGCTCGGTGAACGCCTCGGGGACGCCGACCGGGAGGGCGGTGCCCAAGGCGTCCCGCAGGCGGCCCGCGTCCTCGATCGCGGCCCAGTGGTCGGCGCCGCCGATCCGGACCCGGATGGCCCGGCGGGCCGCGGACAGCTCCGGCGCCCATGACGGGCGGGCGCCGCGCTCCGCCAGCTCCTCGTCGGTGAGCGGGCCGAGGACCCGCAGGAGGTCGGCGACGCCTTCGACGTCCTTGATCCGGCGGTCCTCGGTCAGCCATTGGAGCTCCTGCTCCAGCTCGGTCAGGACACCGGCGTCGAGCAGCTCGCGCAGCTCCGCCTGGCCGAGGAGCTCCGCCAGCAGATGGGAGTCGAGGGAGAGGGCGGCGGCCCGCCGTTCGGCCAGGGGTGAGTCGCCCTCGTACAGGAACTGGGCGACGTAGCCGAACAGGAGCGAGCGCGCGAAGGGCGAGGGCTCGGGGGTGGTCACCTCGACCAGCCGGACACGGCGTGCTTCGAGATCGCCCATGAGCTCCGTGAGCCCGGGGACGTCGAAGACGTCCTGGAGACATTCGCGGACCGCTTCCAGGACGATCGGGAAGGAGCCGAACTCCGACGCGACCTGGAGGAGCTGCGCGGCACGCTGGCGCTGCTGCCACAGCGGGGTGCGCTTGCCGGGGCTGCGACGCGGGAGCAGCAGGGCGCGGGCCGCGCACTCGCGGAACCGGGAGGCGAACAGCGCCGAACCGCCGACCTGGTCGGTGACGATCTGGCCGATCTCGCCCTGATCGAACGTCACGTCCGCCGCGCCGACGGGTGGTTGTTCGCTGTCGTGCGAGGGGCCGGGCAGCGGTACCGGGTCCTGGGCCGGGGTACGGGCGAGGTCCTGCGCGGGATCGAAGTCCAGGAGGTCCAGACCCATCAGGTCGGCGTCGGGCAGCCGCAGCACGATGCCGTCGTCGGCATGCATCACCTGGGCGTCCATGCCGTACCGCTCGGAGAGGCGGGCGCTCAGCGCCAGCGCCCACGGCGCGTGCACCTGCGCGCCGAACGGGGAGTGGACCACGACCCGCCAGTCACCCAGCTCGTCACGGAAACGTTCGACGAGGATGGTCCGGTCGTCCGGCACATGGCCGCAGGCGCGGCGCTGTTCGTCGATGTACGACAGGGTGTTGTCGGCGGCCCAGGTGTCGAGACCGGCGGCGAGCAGGCGCTCCCGGGCGTCCTGCGGCGACAGCCCGCCGATCTCGCGGAGAAAGGCCCCGAGCGCGCGCCCCAGCTCCAGCGGGCGGCCCAGTTGGTCGCCCTTCCAGAACGGCAGCCGACCGGGAACGCCGGGGGCGGGCGAAACCAGGACCCGGTCGCGGGTGATGTCCTCGATCCGCCAGGACGTGGTGCCGAGCGTGAAGACATCGCCGACCCGGGACTCGTACACCATCTCCTCGTCGAGCTCACCGACCCGGCCGCCGCCCTTCTTGGGGTCGGCTCCCGCGAGGAAGACTCCGAAGAGCCCCCGGTCGGGGATCGTTCCCCCGGAGGTGACGGCGAGCCGCTGTGCCCCCGGGCGGCCGGTGACCGTACCGGCCACCCGGTCCCAGACCACACGCGGGCGCAGCTCGGCGAAGGCGTCGGAGGGGTAGCGGCCGGCGAGCATGTCCAGCACGGCGGTGAACGCGGACTCGGGCAGGGAGGCGAAGGGCGCGGCGCGGCGGAACACCGCCAGCAGGTCGTCCACCTGCCAGCTGTCCAGAGCGACCATGGCGACCAACTGCTGGGCCAGCACGTCCAGCGGGTTGGACGGGACCCGGAGCGCCTCGATGGACCCCTCGCGCATCCGCTCGGTGACCACGGCAGCCTGCACCAGATCGCCCCGGTACTTGGGGAAGACCACTCCGGTGGAGACCGCGCCGACCTGGTGTCCGGCCCGGCCGACCCGTTGCAGGCCGGAGGCGACCGACGGCGGTGACTCCACCTGGATCACGAGGTCGACCGCTCCCATGTCGATGCCCAGCTCCAGACTGGAGGTGGCGACGACGGCCGGCAGTCGGCCCGCCTTGAGGTCCTCCTCCACCTGGGAGCGCTGTTCCTTGGAGACCGAACCGTGGTGGGCGCGGGCGAGCAGCGCGGGGGCACCCTTCGCCGCACCGGACTCGGCCATGATCTCGGCGGGGGAGTGGGACTCGGCGATCGTCTCGCCGGTGAGCCGCTCGTACGCGATCTCGTTGAGGCGGTTGCACAGCCGCTCGGCGAGGCGGCGGGAATTGGCGAAGACGATGGTGGAGCGATGCTGCTGGACGAGGTCGACGATCCGCTCCTCGACGTGGGGCCAGATCGACGGCTTGTCCGCCTGGCCGGCCTGGTCGGTGTCGGTGGCGGGGGAGCCGCCGAGCTCACCCAGATCCTCGACCGGCATGACCACCGACAGGTCGAACCGCTTGGTGGACGGCGGCTGGACGATCTCCACCTTGCGCCGGGGCGAGAGGAAGCGCGCCACCTCGTCGACCGGACGGACCGTCGCCGACAGGCCGATCCGCCGTGCGGGACGCGGCAGCAGCTCGTCGAGACGCTCCAGCGACACGGCGAGATGGGCGCCCCGCTTCGTGCCCGCGACGGCGTGGACCTCGTCGAGGATCACCGTCTCGACACCGGACAGCGCCTCCCGGGTGGAGGACGTCAGCATCAGGAACAGTGATTCGGGCGTGGTGATCAGGATGTCCGGCGGCCGGGTCGCCATCGAGCGGCGCTCGGCGGGCGGGGTGTCGCCGGAACGGATTCCCACCCGGACCTCGGGCTCGGGCAGTCCCAGGCGCACCGACTCCTGGCGGATGCCGGTCAGCGGGGAGCGGAGGTTGCGCTCGACATCGACCGCGAGTGCCTTGAGGGGCGACACGTACAGCACGCGGCAGCGCTTCTTCGCCTCGGCGGGCGGCGGGACGGATGCCAGGGTGTCCAGCGCGGCGAGAAACGCGGCGAGGGTCTTGCCGGAACCGGTCGGTGCGACGACGAGCACGTCCGAACCCTCGCCGATCGCGCGCCAGGCACCCTCCTGCGCCGCGGTGGGCGCGCTGAAGGCACCCGCGAACCAGCCGCGGGTCGCGGGTGAGAACGAATCGAGCGCAGAGCCGACCATGTCCCCCATCGTGCACCCCGCCACTGACAACGGCCCCGACCACCCTCGGCGGCCCCGCCCCGGAACTGCGAGAATTCGTTCATGGCGGTGATACCGGAGTCGGGATCGGGGGAGTGGGCGCGGTACTGGCAGTACGCGGAACTGCCCGACCTCGATCTGCTGCGCGCCCGGTATGTGCGCCACACCTTCCCGCGCCACAGCCACGAGGGCTATGTCTTCGGCACCATCAGCCGCGGGGTGGAGGACGTCGGGCTGCCGGGCGGCGCCGTCCATGCCGGCCCCGGCACCGTGGTCATGATCAACCCGGAGGTTCCGCACACCGCCCGCGCGGGTGTGCCCGAGGGCTGGGTGTACGCCACGCTGTACCCGTCCTCGCAGGTGGTCAACGACATCGCGGCCGACACGACGAGCCTGCGCGGCACGGTCGGATTCAGCGAGACCAGCGTCGTGGACCCGTATGTGGCCCGGCTGATCGGCGAGGTCCACCGGGCGGCCGAGGAGGGAAACGCGCTCGCCGCCGACACGGTGCTGCGGGTCATGGTCACACTGCTGCTCAGCCGGCACGGCAGCGTGCTGCCCGCCCGCGCGCCCCGCTCGGCGGGCGCGCGCGACGCGGCGCGGGCACGTGCGGTGCTGGAGGGCAGGATGGCGGCGCCGCCCACCCTGGAGGCGCTGGCGGCGGAGCTGGGCACCAGTCCGTTCGCGCTGCTGAGGGCCTTCAAGAAGCAGTACGGGATGCCGCCGCACGCCTGGCTCACCGATGCCCGGGTGCGGGCGGCGCGCCGGATGCTCGACGCGGGGACGGCGCCCGCGCGGGCGGCCGCCGAGGTCGGCTTCACCGATCAGCCGCATCTCAACCGACACTTCACCCGGATCGTGGGAGTACCGCCCGGCGCGTACCAGCGCGAACGTGCAAGAACGTACAAGACCGGTCCCGATCTGCCCACGTAGCGTTCCGGTCGTGGCAGAACAGACAACACTCCCAGAGGGCGTCGGCGCATCGGCCGACGCACCCCACGGCAACGCCTCCGGCCCCGGAGCGCAGCCGGACGCGGCCGGGGCGAAGCCGGACACGGCCGTCGTACGCGATGCGCTCGGTGTCGGCATAGCCGTCGGACTCTCCGGCTTCGCCTTCGGCGTGACCTCGGCCGGTTCCGGACTGAGCCTGCTGCAGACCTGCGCGCTCAGCCTCGCCGTCTTCACCGGCGCCTCGCAGTTCGCCCTCGTCGGCGCCCTCGCCGCGGGTGGCAACCCCTATACCGCGGCTGCCGGAGCCTTCTTCCTCGGCGTGCGCAACTCGTTCTACGGTCTGCGGCTGTCGCAGCTGCTGGCGCTCCCGCGGGCGCTCCGCCCCTTCGCCGCCCAGTGGGTCATCGACGAGACGACCGCCGTGACACTGCCGCAGCCGACCCGGCGGGCGGCACGGATCGGCTTCACCGTCACCGGGCTGACCCTGTACGTGCTGTGGAACCTGACCACGCTGCTGGGAGCCCTCGGCGCCGAGGCGCTCGGCGACACCGACACCTGGGGGCTGGACGCGGCCTCACCCGCGGTCTTCCTCGCCCTGCTCGCGCCGATGCTGAAGAGCACCACAGAACGCGTCACCGCCGCGCTCGCGGTCCTGCTCGCGCTCGGCCTGCTGCCCGTGCTGCCCGCGGGCGTCCCCGTCCTGCTGTCGGCGCTCGCCGCCCCCGCCGTCCTCTTCCTGAGCGGACGCCGCAAGGGCACGAGCCGGGAAACGGCCGCCACGGAGGAGAACCGATGAACGTCTGGATCGCCATCGCGCTGACCGCAGTCGGCTGCTACCTCGCCAAACTGCTCGGACTGCTGGTGCCCGCCGGTGTGCTGGAACGCCCGCTCGCCCAGCGTCTCGCCGCGCTCCTGCCCGTGGCACTGCTGGCAGCCCTCACCGCGCAGCAGACGTTCGGCGACGGGCGGCACCTGGCGCTGGACGCCAGGGGTGCCGGGCTCGCCGCGGCGGCGCTCGCGCTGGTCCTGCGTGCGCCCTTCCTCGTGGTTGTGGGCTCTGCCGTGGTGGTCACAGCGGGAGTACGTGCCCTCGGTTAGACCCGACGTGGGGGCCTGCCGTGCGGGTCGCCCGTACGGACCTGCCATGCAAACCTCCCGTACAAACCTCCCGTACAGGCCTCCTGTACGGGGTAGGACTCCGGTAGGGGCATGCGTTCGGTAAGGGGCTCGGTCCATTGGCCCGAGCCCCTTACACACGCGCCCGTGGACGGCCGGTCTCAGTGCGCCGCCGGACCTGCCGGCGGGGTCTCCGTCACGCCCAGCCGTGCCGCGTCCCTCTCCGGCCGCAGGAAGCACACGGCGAGCACTCCGGCCACCGCCACGAGCCCGGCCATCAGCACATACGCCGAGTGATAGCCCGTGGGCACGGATACGGCACCATCCACCATCCGGCCCGTGACCAGCGGGGAGAGGATTCCGGCGAGTGCGTAGACGAAGGCCAGGGCACCCAGCACCACCCCGCGCTGCCCGGCGGGCGTGATCCTGGCGACGGCCGTCTGCGAGACGGTGAGGATCACATTCGTCAGCGCCATCGGACCGACCATCAGCGCGATCTTCACACCCACGGAGTCCACCTCGGCGAACACCGCGATCGACAGGGAAGCCACGCACATCAGGAGACCACCGCCGAGTCCGGCCGGAAGCCGGGGCGCGGTCCCCCTCCGGGAAGCCCGCCGTGCCAGCAACCCGTGCGTCAGCAGCACCGCGGCGTTGCCGACGGCGGTGGCCGTCACCACTGCTCCCGACTGCTTCGCAGTCAGCCCAGAAACCTCGTGCAGATAGTCGGGCGCCCAGGTCAGTCCCGCCGAGAGCATCCAGTAGGCGGCGAACGCGCCGAAGGCCGCCGTCAGCCAGGTGCCGGAGAGCAGCAGTCCGAGATACGGAACGGCCCGGCCGGTCCCCTCGGAGCCGGCGGAGTCGGCCGTTCCCGGTGGCGGTGCGAGCGGCCCCTCCTCGCCCCGTGCGTACCAGCACACCGCCCACACCAGTCCGGCCAGCCCGACGACGCCGAAGGCCCAGCGCCATCCCCACGCATCGATCACCAGCGTCAGCAGCGGGGCGGACAGCGCCACCCCGCCCGCCGCGCCGACCATCAGTACGGCGGTCGGCAGGGTCCGTTCCTTCTGCCCGAACCAGCCGTGAAGGTGGTGCACCGCCACCGGTGCGGCCGGTCCTTCGGCCGCACCGAGCAGTACCCGGGTCGCCACCAGCGTCCCGAAACCGGCGGCGCCGAGCAGCATCGGCAATTGCGCCACCGACCACAGCAGCGCCATGCCGAGCAGCAGCACGGTGGTGCGGACCCGGCGGGTCAGGAACGACACCCCCAGTGCGGCCAGGCTGAACAGGGCGAAGAACGAGGACTGCGCGGTGCCGAACTCACCCCGGGTCAGCCCCAGCTCGTCGCGGATCGGGCCGGCGGCCAGGCCCATGACGGTCTTGTCGGCGAAATTGACCAGCATGAAGGCGAGCAGCAGCCAGGTGGTGCCCCAGGCGCCCTTGTGCGCCCGCTCCTCCACCGCGGTTGCGCCGCCCGCCCGGAGCCGGCCGACGGCCCCGGCGGGCATGGTCACCCGTCCTCCCCGGATGCTCCGCAGCCGCACCCGTCCTCGTCCGCGACACTCACGCTGATCATTCCGGCGGCCCGCTTCCTGCCGTCGGCGGAGCGGGTCAGCTCGGTCTCCAGATCGGTTCCCTCCGCCACCGCGGCCGACTCAGCCGCCGCCCAGTTGAACACCCCCCGCGCCATGGTCGACGTCTCGGACGCCGCCCGCTGCCCGTAGACCCGTGCGCGTATCCGTGCCACCTCCACATCGGCCGGCGCCGCCAGCGCGGCGGTCTCCGCCAGATGCGAGGCGAGCCTCGGCTCACCCTCCTCCAGCAGCTTCAGCGCCCGCTGCGCCAGCACGGACGCGCCGCCCGCGGCGTTCGCGAACTCGGTGGCGACCGCGGCGTCCGGGGCCGGCTTGAGGTGCGCCGGATTCTGGTCGTACCAGCCGCCCCACAGCCGCCACAGATTGCGTACGACGAACTCCGGCTCGTCGTAGGCGGGATGCAGATAGGGCTTCCGCAGCAGTTCCTGGGGCACCCGTACGCCGTGCAGCACGGCATCGAGCCGGTGCCCGGCGTTCATCAGGTCCCGGGTCTGCTCGCAGAGCGACTCCAGGAGACGGGCCGTGTCGTCGAGCGCCTGGTGCACCCGCTCCCTGCCGACGATCGGCACACCGTGGCCGGGCAGCAGCAGTTCGGCGCCGAGCTCCTGCATGGCACGCAGCGCACGCGCCCAGTCCTCCGGATACCGCTGCACCTTCTGCGGATTGCCCGCGTTGGGGGTGTTCCAGATGAAGAGGTCACCGGTGCACAGCGTCTTGAGCTCGGGGACCCACACATAGGTGCTGTCGTCGGTCTCGCCCTTGGCGTGCACCAGCTCGAAGGTCAGATCGCCGCGCACGACGGTCATCCGGTCGCGGTAGGTGGTGTCGGGGTAGCGGTAGGTGGACGGCCAGTTCAGCGACGGTACGCCGAACTGCCTGCGGTTGATCCAGGTGTTGTAGCCCGCAGTGCTGACGTACCGGTCGAAGCGGGCCGTGACCGCCTCGTGCGCGATCACCTCGGGACGGGGGCGACCCTCGCTGTCGGCCTGCTCGTCGAAGGGCGCGACACCGAAGACATGGTCGACATGACCGTGCGTATAGACGACGGTACCGACCGGCTGTTCACTGAAGGCGCGGACCGCCTCGTGCAGCGGAGCCGCCGTCCGTACGTCGCCGGAGTCCACCAGCACCAGTCCGTCGCCGGTGTCGAACACCGCCACATTGGCGAAGGCGGGCAGGAAGCCGACCCGCTCGCGCACGGATACCAGCTCCGCGCCGGAGTACGCCCCGGACAGGTGCGCCAGCAGTGTGTCCTCGCCGTGCCAGACCCGGTCGATATAGCTGAGATAGTCCGTCGGCTTGTGCTCGGTCATACCTGCGGCTCCTTCGGTGCTGTGCGGGCGGATGGCCCGGAACCCGAGTGTCGGCCCCGGAGGTGACCTGCGACACCCGTCCTCGTCACACCTCGACGGGCTGCGTACTGTGACGCGTCACAGGAACCCTTCAAGGAGAAGGAGCACCGACGTGACGCTGTCCGACAGGGCCAGGGTCCTCGCTCTGCGCTGCGAGCCCAGGGTCAATGAGCTGGCGCGGCACATGGCCCGTGAGTCCTTCGAGCAGCTCCCCGGGTACGCGGGGCTCCCGGACGATGTGAAGGACCTGGAGATCGCCGCGACCGTCCGGTACGGCGTACGCCTCTTTCTCCGCCGCGTCACCGAACCGCACCCCGGTCCGGGCGGGCTCCGCCTCTTCCGTGAGCGGGCGGCGCAGCGCGCGGAGGAGGGGATGCCGCTGCATCTGCTGCTGCGCAGCCACGCGCTCGGCGTCTACGTCCTGTGGCAGTTGCTGCGGGAGACGGCGGAGCCCGGCGAGGAGGACGCGCTGATCGAACTGGTCGATCTGCTGCTCCGGTCGCACCACTCCCTGGTCGGTGCGGTGGCCGAGACCTATATGGACGAACGGTCCGCGCTGGAGGCGGAACAGCGCGAGCGGCGTCGCTCCCTGGTACGCGGATTTCTCGACGGAACGCTGGAACCCGGCCGCGCCCTGCTGGAGCAGCTCGGCCTCGACGGGCCCGCGCTCGTGCTCGCCGTCGCGCTGGAACCCTCGGCCGACGCCGGTGAGGCCTCGGGGGGTGAGGCCTCGGGCGGCGCTGGTCCGCGCGGTCCGGAACCGGGCGGTCCGCAACCGGGGAACGCGGTGACCGTACGGCGCCGGATGCGGCGCGTCCAGACCGTGCTCGACCAGGCATTCGGCGCGGAGCTGCTCTTCCTCTTCGACGCGGGGGCCGGGCGGGCCGTCGTACCACGCGGAGGTGAGCCACCGGGTGACCTGGCCGAGCGGCTGACGCGCGCCTGCGGGGCCGAAGTCCGGATCACCGCCGTCGCGGCGGCGACGCCGGAGGCGGTCCCCGAGGCGTCCCGGACGGCCGTGGAGATCCTCCGGGTCGCCCGCACCTGCGGGCTGCCGCCCGGACTGCACGTCCTGGACGACGTGCTCCTCGAATTCCATCTGTCCCGCCCCGGCCCCAGCAGCCACCGCATCGCCGCTCTGCTGGACCCCGTCGCCGGCCGCCCCGAACTGCTGCGGACCCTCCGCACCCACCTGGCGCAGCACCAGGACCGACGCCTCACGGCGGCTCAGCTGGGGCTGCACCCCAACACCGTCGACAACCGCCTGGCCAGGCTCACCGAGCTGACCGGCCTGGATCCCTCGTCGCCACGCGGCGCCGCGCTCGCCATCGCGGCCCTGCTGCTGCGCGACACCACTGCCGGGCCCGACGGAGCTTCCGCAGCCGGCTGACCGCCGGCACCCGCACCGACAACCGGGCCTCAGTCGAGGCTGCGTCCATGGGCGCGCAGTGTCAGAAGCGCCTTGAGCGTCACGATGGGCCGTCCCTCCAGAGCCGTCCCCGGAGCCCACTGCCGCCAGTTGACCGGCCAGCCGCCGTCCGCCTGCTGCTCGGCCGCGAGATGGTCGAGCGAACGGGACAGCTCCTCGTCGGTGAACCAGTGACGGGCGAGCGACTCGGGTGTACGGGCGTAGTCGTACGGAAAGTGCTGCTCACCCGGCGCGTATCCGGTGGCGACGGGGTACTCGGCGCGCCGCTCCGGATCCAGTACGGCGAGCCGCTGATCCCGCACCAGCCGCCCGAGCCGGTCGGCCGCCGCCTCTGCCCGTGCCCGGTCCGGGGCGCCGTCCAGAAAGGCGAGCGCCGCCTCGATCTCGTACGGGTGCGACCGGTCCAGGGCGTCCACCGCGGCCCAGCAGAAGTCGGTGGCCCGAAACAGCCAGGCGTGCCACACCGCGTTGCGGTGCAGGAGCCCGACGACGGGTCCGGTGGCCAACAGTTCCGCGGGAGGATCGTCGACGATCGGGATGAACGGCGCGGCGGGATAGCCGCGCTGCGTCGGCAGGAGGGCGGGCAGCGCGCCCTCCTTGGTCGACACCTCGGTGAGGAAGCGGCAGATCCGCTCCACCCGCAGCCCGTCGCAGCGCCCGATGGAGTCCAGCACATTGAGCGCGTGCGCGGTGTGCAGTGGCTGACTGACGGGGCCGCGCAGATCGGGTTCGAGCGCGTTCCCGTAGCCGCTGTCCTCGTTCAGATAGGCGGCGAGTGCGGTTTCCACGGCGTCCGCACTTCCTTCCAGGAAGTGATGGGCGAACCGCCGCTGTTCCAGGACACGGGCCGTGAGCCAGATGAACTGCTCGGCACGGTTGAGGGGACTTGTTCCGGTTCCAGCCATGGACCGACCGTAGGCCGGTAAGCGCTCTCAACAAGACGTAGCGGCCCGGCTGCACTCTCAGGAGCGGGATACTGAGGTCATGCGGTTGACGATTTTCTGGGAACGGATGGCAGACCACTTCGGTGCGGGGTACGCCGACTCCTTCGCGCGCGATCATGTGATGGCCGAGCTCGGCGGGCAGACCGTGCACCAGGCGCTGGCCGCGGGCTGGGAAACCAAGGACGTCTGGCGCGGTGTCTGCACGGCGGTCGGCATCCCCGCGGACAAGCGCTGACTCCAGGTTCGTATCCCCGGTTCGCCCACGGCCCACCTGCACAGATTTCCGGCCCGTCAGCGGCCGGACCTGCACCGATTCCCGGCCCGTCGGCCGCCGGACCCGTGCTGTTGTCCGGGGCGGGCGGTTGCTCGCCACAGTCGTAGGCGAGACTGGAGCCGTGGCACCGACAGACGAGACAGCACAGACCCAGCCGCCTTCCGCACCGCCCGTCCCGCCGGCCGCGCCACCCGCCGCGCCCGCCGGCAACGGGCCGGTACGCATGCCCGCGTGGCTGCCACGCGCCATGGTGCTGGCCCTGGCGCTCTACGCCTGTTTCCGGCTCGGCAGCTGGGCGTTCGACCAGCTCATCGGGTTGCTGATCAACATTCTGATCGCGTTCTTCCTGGCGCTTGCCATCGAGCCGGCGGTGAGCCGGATGTCGGCGCGCGGTATGCGCCGCGGCCTCGCCACCTTCCTGGTCTTTCTCATGGTGCTGATCGCCGGGGTGGGCTTCGTCCTACTGCTCGGCTCGATGCTCGCGGGCCAGATCGTCGACATGGTCGAGGAGTTCCCGAAGTATCTGGACTCGGTGATCAACTGGGTCAACCAGACCTTCCACACCGAACTTTCCAGGGTCGAGGTCCAGGACAGCCTGCTCCACTCCGACTGGCTGCAGAAGTACGTCCAGAACAGCGCGACCGGAGTGCTCGACATCTCCACCACCGTGCTCGGTGGGCTGTTCCGTCTGCTGACGATCTTCCTGTTCTCGTTCTACTTCGCGGCCGACGGCCCCAGGCTGCGGCGCGCCCTGTGCTCCGTGCTGCCGCCCGCCAGACAGGCAGAGGTCCTGCGGGCCTGGGAGATCGCGGTCGACAAGACCGGCGGATACCTCTACTCGCGCGGTCTGATGGCCCTCATCTCCGGAATCGCGCACTACATCCTGCTGGTGATCCTCGGGGTTCCGTACGCGCCCGCGCTCGCCGTCTGGGTCGGGCTGGTCTCCCAGTTCATCCCCACGATCGGTACGTATCTGGCAGGCGCTCTGCCGATGCTGATCGCGTTCACCGTCGACCCCTGGTACGCGGTGTGGGTGCTCGGCTTCGTCGTGGTCTACCAGCAGTTCGAGAACTACGCCCTGCAGCCCAAGCTCACCTCCAGGACCGTCGACATCCACCCGGCGGTCGCCTTCGGATCGGTCATCGCGGGCACGGCCCTGATGGGCGCCGTGGGCGCGCTGATCGCGATCCCGGCCGTCGCCACCCTCCAGGCGTTCCTCGGCGCGTACGTGAAGCGGTACGACGTGACGGACGACCCGCGGATGCACGGCCGGAGCCTACGGCGCGGCGAGCCGGTGCTCACACGGCTGCGCCGTTCCTGGCGGGCCTCCGGGAGCGACGGGGGCGAGGGTGGAGAGGGCGGTGCCGGGGTGCGGGAGGCCCCGGAGCGCGCCTGACCTTCTCGCCGGCAGGGCTTTCCGGCTCTTTCGGGTCTCTCGGGCTCCGCTTCTCAGCGGTGGTTCGTTACGTCGACGGGTCGGCCCGCGCCCGTGTCGTCCGGGCGGCCAAGACCACATCTCCTGCCGGTTTTGTACCCATGAGGAGGGAATTCGGCATGATGTCGATCACTTGTTCTTGACTGCCCGAAAGCGAGGTGCTTGGGGGCTACTCTGGGTGCAGGCCGGTCCGGAGTGGTGTGCTTGACACCAAAATCGAACATCCATTCTCATGGGATTCCGGCCGGGTTTTCCCGGGCCCGACCGTGGAGTTGTCCACAGGCCGGGAGGACGTCGAGGCCCATTGTCAGTGGCAGGGGTTAGCGTCTTTGACGTGAAGCGATCGACTCAAGCAAATCGGGTGGAACCCATGGCAGGAACCGACCGCGAGAAGGCGCTGGACGCCGCACTCGCACAGATTGAACGGCAATTCGGCAAGGGCGCGGTGATGCGCCTCGGCGAGCGGCCGAACGAGCCCATCGAAGTTATCCCCACCGGGTCGACCGCCCTCGACGTGGCCCTCGGCGTCGGCGGCCTGCCGCGCGGCCGTGTGGTGGAGGTGTACGGACCGGAGTCCTCCGGCAAGACGACGCTGACACTGCACGCGGTGGCGAACGCGCAGAAGCTCGGCGGCTCGGTCGCCTTCATCGACGCGGAGCACGCCCTCGACCCCGAGTACGCGAAGAAGCTCGGCGTCGACATCGACAGCCTCATCCTGTCCCAGCCGGACAACGGCGAGCAGGCCCTCGAGATCGTGGACATGCTGGTCCGCTCCGGCGCCCTCGACCTGATCGTCATCGACTCCGTCGCGGCGCTCGTGCCGCGTGCGGAGATCGAGGGCGAGATGGGTGACTCGCACGTGGGTCTGCAGGCGCGTCTGATGAGCCAGGCGCTCCGCAAGATCACCAGCGCGCTCAACCAGTCGAAGACCACGGCGATCTTCATCAACCAGCTCCGCGAGAAGATCGGTGTGATGTTCGGCTCGCCGGAGACCACGACCGGTGGCCGGGCGCTCAAGTTCTACGCCTCGGTGCGCCTCGACATCCGCCGGATCGAGACGCTGAAGGACGGCACCGACGCCGTCGGCAACCGCACCCGCGTCAAGGTCGTCAAGAACAAGGTCGCGCCGCCGTTCAAGCAGGCCGAGTTCGACATCCTCTACGGCCAGGGCATCAGCCGCGAGGGCGGCCTGATCGACATGGGCGTGGAGCACGGTTTCGTCCGCAAGGCGGGCGCCTGGTACACCTACGAGGGCGACCAGCTCGGCCAGGGCAAGGAGAACGCACGCAACTTCCTCAAGGACAACCCCGATCTCGCCAACGAGATCGAGAAGAAGATCCTCGAGAAGCTGGGTATCGGCGTCAGGCCCGACGACAGCGCCGCCGAGTCCGGTGCGGACGCGGCGGGCGGTGCCACGACCCCGGCCGACAGCGCGAAGTCGGTGCCCGCTACGGCCGGCAAGACCAAGCCGGCCAAGACCGCGGCGGCCAAGAGCTAGACCGTGACGCGTCGCACGGAGTGGCCGGTCGGCGCCACTGACCAGCACGCCGGTCCCGGCCACGCATTCGCCGCCGGGCACATGACCGAGTCAGAGGATGCGTACGAGCCGGAGGCCGGTCGCGGTCGCGGCACGGGCTCGGGCGCCGGATTCGGCGAGGGGGCGGGCCGTCGTGCCCGCTCCCGCACCAGGAGCAGCGGCTCCCCCTCCTCGTCGAGGGCCGAGGAGGGGGAGCCGCGAGACCCGGTCGAGCAGGCGCGCAACATCTGCCTGCGTCTGCTCACCGGGACCCCGCGTACCCGGAAGCAGCTTGCCGACGCGCTGCGCAAACGCGAGATTCCGGACGAGGCGGCCGAAGAAGTGCTTTCGCGCTTCGAGGATGTCGGGTTGATCGACGATGCGGCGTTCGCGGACGCCTGGGTGGAGTCCCGGCATCACGGACGCGGACTGGCCCGCCGCGCCCTCGTCCGTGAGCTGCGCACCAAGGGCGTGGACTCGGCAGTGATCGACGAGGCGGTCGGACAGCTCGACTCGGAGCAGGAGGAGACGACCGCCCACGAGCTGGTCGCGCGCAAGCTGCGCTCCACTCGTGGCCTGGACCGCGACAAGCGGTTGCGCCGCCTTGCGGGCATGCTCGCGCGCAAGGGGTACGGGGAGGGCATGGCCCTGCGCGTCGTGCGGCAGGCGCTGGAGGAAGAGGGCGAGGACACGGAGGGTCTGGACGAGCCCTTCTGACCGGGTTCGGACCGGGCAGGGGTATGCGGGTGTCCGAGAAAACAACGGGGCGCGCGAGGAACACGGGGCGCGATCCGGGACGGTGGGACATCGGAGCTGGGGGAGCCGTGGGGCGAGGGGAGCGCCTCGGATAGGGCCCGCCAGGCGGACTGCGGGGGAGACGCGGTGATGCGGTGATCACTGCCCGGCGCGGGCGGCGCGCGTGATGGTGGCGTCGATCAGGGCGAGCGCATCTGCGGCGGTGCGGCCGGGGCAGCGGTTCCAGGGCCCGATCAGCCCGGTCCAGCCCTGGGAGCGGAGCTCGGCGACGAGCCAGGCACCGGCCCGGTCCACGGTGTCGAGGGAGCCGTAGCCCAGGCGGTGCGCAGTGAGGAGGGCGCCGCAGATGCACCGTGCGCCGCGGGCGTTGCGGAGCCGGTACGGGGTGTTCTGCCAGCCCCATTCGGCCAGGATCTGCCTTGCGTAGGCGAGATGCGTGGAGGGCCGTACCTCGGGCTGGCCGATGCGGCGCCAGGAGTGGAGCCGGTCGGGGAGGACCGCGCCCAGACGTCCGGGAAGCGGCCGTTCGCGCGGGGCCGTCGCCGGCAGGGCGCGGACGGAGTCGGCGATGAGCTGGTCGACCGGTACGGACAGCAGGTCGCGCCAGTCGGCCGGCCGACGGTCCGGCGGCTGTTCCGCGGCGTCGGGGGAGGGCGGCCGTACAGGGGCCGGGACGGACGGCCGCACGGGGGCGGGGGCCGTGGTGTCCCAGCCGGTGATGATCTGCTGCCATGCCTCGGTGTCATGGAGGCGAGCGGCCTGAGCGTCCAGCTGTTCGGCGGTGAGGGTGGGGGTCGGCATGAGTGCGAGGCCTCCGTCACGTCGGTCCTTGGCGTTGAGGTGAATGTCCGTCAGGTACGGGGATCGCTCCACCGGAGCGTGGCATTCGGGTGTGTCGGGGCGGATTCGGGGGAACGGCCGGCGGCATACGGGGGGCAGCCCCCCGCACGAACACACGGGCACGCTCCAGTGCGCAGGCATCCGTTCACGGAGCACTGTGTGACGCATGACGGAGAAGCCGCACACCGCCGGGGTCCCGGCCCCGGCCGGGACCCCGGCACCGCCGTCGGCCGTGACCCAGGAGCACGACAACGGAAGAAAGACGGACGCACGATGATGCTGCGCTATGCCTTACAGACGATCCGGGACCGCAAAGGCGGGTTCCTCGGTGCCTTCCTGGCTCTCCTGTGCGCCGCCGCTCTGATCACCGCCTGCGGCACGCTGCTGGAGACCGGCCTGCGCGGAAGGATCGCCACCGAGCGCTACGCGGCCGCGCCGCTCGTGGTCTCCGCCGACCAGAACGTCCACCGCACCACGGTCAAGCACAAGGGCAATGGAAAGACCAAGGTCAAGCACAAGGCGAAGCCGGTTGCCGAGCGTGCCTGGCTCCCCGCAGACGTCGTCGACCGGGTCAGCGCCCTGGAAGGCGTGGACAAGGCCGTACCCGAGCTGACCTTCATGGCTCAGCCCATGAGCAGCCGGTCCATGAGCAGCCGGTCCATGAGCAAACGCGTGGCCCAGTCCGAGCCCCACCCCTTGGCCCACCTCTCCGCTCGTCCCTCCTACGGCCACTCCTGGGCCTCCGCCCCGCTGACGCCCTTCCGTCTCGTCGCGGGCCGTGCTCCCTCCGCCGATGACGACGTGGTGATCGACCGCGCCCTCGCCGAACGGAACGGCCTGAAGACCGGGGACCGGCTCACGGTCCAGTCCACCAGCGCTCCCCGCCCGTACCGCATCAGTGGGATCGCGGCCCCGGCCGGGCGGAGCGACCTCCGGCAGCAGACCTCGCTCTTCTTCTCCTCCGCCGAGGCGGAGCGCCTCGCCGCCCGCCCCGGCCGGATCGCCGCTCTCGGCGTGACGCCCGCGTCCGGAACCGACCTCGCGCGGCTGAAGCAGCAGGTCGAGCAGGCGCTCAAGGGAACCTCCGCCCAGGTCGCCACCGGTGAGGCCCGGGGCCCCGTCGAATTCCTGGACGCCGCGGGCGCCCGTATCAAGCTGGTCTCCATGGGAGGCGCCATGGGCGGCACGTCCCTCCTGGTCGCGGTCCTCGTCGTGGTCGGGACCTTCGCGCTCTCCATCCAGCAACGCCACCGTGAATTGGCCCTGCTCCGCGCCATCGCCGCGACCCCGCGCCAGATCCGACGCCTCCTCGGCCGCGAGGCCCTGGCCGTCGGAGCCGCAGCCGGTGTGCTCGGCGCGCTCGCCGGGCTGCCCCTCGCCGGCTGGTTGCACGGTCGATTTGTCGACATGGGCGCAATTCCGGTCACTCTGGAACGCACCGCAGGCATCTTCCCGGCCTGCGCGGCGCTCGCCGTCACCCTTGTCGGTGCCTGGGCGGCGGCGAGGATCTCCGGCCGCCGCATCGCCCGTATCCGGCCCGCCGAGGCCATGGCCGAGTCCGCCGTCGAGCGTGGTCCGGCCCGGGGCCGGATTGTGGCGGGGCTGGTGCTGCTCACGGGCGGAGCCGTTCTCGTCGGCGTACTGAGCGTGCTGCGTACCGAGGCCGCCGCGACCCCCGTCACATTCCTCGCCGTCGTCGTATCGGCCACGGCCGTGTCACTGCTGGGGCCGTACCTGGTGAGGTTCGCGTCCGCACTGCTCGCGGGGCCGCTCCGACTGGCGGGTCCGGGGGGACCTCTCGCGACCGCCAACATCCGCGGGAACTCCGCCCGGATGGCTTCCGTCGTCACCCCGCTCACCCTGCTCATCGGGATGACCTGCACGGTTCTCTTCGTTCAGCCGACCCTCGGGGACGCCGCCCGTGCCCAGGCCCGCGACGGCGTCCGCGCCACCTGGGTGCTGGCCGCGCGGGGGCCGGGTGTCCCGTCCGAGGCTGCCGGGACGGTCCGCGGGGCGCCGGGCGTCACGGCTGCCACGGAGGTCGTGCGGACCACCGTGCGCGTCGGCCTCGACAAGTACCAGGCCCAGGGCGTCACCCAGGCCGGTCTCACCCGCACCTGGAACCCGGACGTCACGAGCGGATCGCTCACCGCGTTCACCCGCGGCCACGACGCCGCCGCGATCAGCGAACTCGCCGCCGACCGGCTCGGCCTCCGCCCCGGCAGCGAGCTGAGCCTCCACCTCGGCGACGGCACCCCCGCGACTCTCACCGTCGCCGCCGTCTACAGTCGCGGGCTGGGCTTCGGCGACCTGACGCTGCCTCATGACCTGCTCGCCCGCCACATGGACAATCCGCTCGCCGCCACCGTTCTGGTCGCCGGTCACGGCAGTCGTGACGAACTCGCCGCCGTGCTCAAGCAGTTTCCCGGTGTCTCCGTCATGTCACCGGAAACCGCCGATCGGCTCCAGGCGGACCGGCAGCAGGAGAACGCGGCGGTCAACCACCTCGCCATGGGCCTGATCCTGGCCTTCACCGCCATCGCCGTCGTCAACACCCTTGCCATGTCCGTGTCCGAGCGCATCAGGGAGTTCGCCATGCTCAGACTGGCCGGCGCGACCCGGCGTCAGGTTCTGCGGATGCTCCGCGTCGAGGCCCTGTCGGTGCTGCTGATCGCCGCAGCCCTCGGCAGCGGGATCGCACTGGCCGTGCTGACCGCCTTCAGTATCGGCATGACCGGCAGCGCGGCGCCCACCGTCCTGCCGCTGCTGTACGCGACGGTGGTGGGCGCCGCCGCACTGCTGGCACTGGCCGCCACCGCGCTGCCCGGCCGACTCGCACTCAGGGTCCGGCCGGTGGAGGCGGCCACGGCCAGGCAGTGACCTCGACGGCGACCCCCGGCGGTGACCCCCGACGCGTCCGGCGTCGGGGTTCCTCAGCGGGACCCCGAGCCTGACCTGTCACTCCGAGCCCGACCTGTCACTCCGAGCCCGACCCGTCACTCCGAACCGCGATCGTCACCCCGAACCCTGTCCGTCACGTCTCGACCGGCAGTCCCGCGGCACGCCATGCCTGGAACCCGCCGATCAGATCCGTCGCCCGGTGCAGCCCCAGCTGTCGCAGGGACGCGACGGCGAGGCTCGACGCATAACCCTCGTTGCAGACCACCACGATCCGGAGATCGTGGCTCACCGCCTGCGGGGCCCGGTGACTTCCCTGCGGATCGAGCCGCCACTCCAGTTCGTTGCGCTCGATGACCAGCGCCCCCGGAATCAGCCCGTCCCGTTCCCGCAGCTCCGCGTAGCGGATGTCCACGAGCAGCGCCCCGTCCGCAGCGGCGGCGACCGCCTCCTGCGGACCGACCCTGACGAACCCCGCCCGGACCCGTTCCAGCAGCTCGTCGATCCCGGTCGGCTCCGTACCACCCCGACGGTCGTCGCTCACTGCCAGTCCTCCGGCCGTTCGACCTGCTCCAGGCGGAGCAGGTCGCCCGTGCGGCTGTAACGCCGGATCCGCGGCAGCGGCGGGTAGTACGCGTGGACGGAGACGGCGTGTTCCGCGGCGGACTCGTTCAGCACCTCGTGGACGTGGTGGCGGCCGAACGCCCGGCCCTGGCCGGTGGCCAACTCCCGGGACCGGTCGATTCCTTCGGTGAGTTCGAGGGTCTTCCAGCCGTCGGTGGGCAGCCGGGCGGCCAGCGACAGCTCCTTGAGGGTGCCGGCCGCGGTGGTGAAGGCGCCGATCGAGTCGGCGTGGTCGTGCCAACCGGTGCCGGTCCCCGGCGGCCAGCCGATCAGCCAGGCCTCGCTGCCGCCGGGGCCTTCGAGCTGGACCCAGGTGCGGCCTTCGGGATCGAGCGGGAGCGAGGCGACGATAGCGGCGTCGGCGGCGACACGGCGGACGAAATCGAGCAGCTCCGCAGCCGTCGGACCGGAACCATCGACGGACGCGGACGCGGATGCGGGTCCGGACGCGGGCGCAGGCGTGCTTACAGGGGGTGAGGCGGGGGCAGACACAGGGACCGTCCTGAGGGTTCGCGCGGATGCCCGCCCGTGCGGCAGCACGCACGGCGGGGCAGGGGAAGGCGATTCAGCAGGACGGCCGACACATGCAGCCCGCATAGCGGACGAGGTCCATATGGACCCTCCGCCACAGGCGCACATCGGTGTCGGTCACGTTTCGGAGTACACCATGTACGTCCGCAGCGGTCAATTGATGCCCGCAGTCTGGTCGGAACGTACGGAGGCGCGCGCCGCCCCGCCACGCACCGCGTCCGCCGCCGCGAAGAGCTCCCGGGGCCGTACCCCGCCGAACGACGCCACGAGATGACCGTCCGGCCTGATCAGCAGCACGGTGTGGGCCGACGCCCCCGGATAGCTCTCGGTCACCAGCAGCTCGCCCTTCACCGGCAGCGCGTCGACGGCCGCCGCGAGGCGGGGCATGACGCCGGCGGTCATCCAGTGACGCCGGTCCCACACCCCGGTGCCGGGCGCCACCAGGAGCACCAGCAGATGCCCCTGTCCCAGCCGTTCCCGAAGCCGCACGGTCGTGCCGTCGGGCGCCGTCACTCGCACATCGGCCACCGGCGCACCGGGGGGCGTACCCACAGATGTGTGCGCCTCGGCGCGCGGGGGCGCAAGGGGCGAATGCGAGTACGAAGGGGGCGCACCGAGGGGGCCGCATCCCAGATGCCCGTCGGTGAGCAGCGAGTCGTGCCCCCGTGCGCTCCCCGGTACCAGGGTCCGCAGCCCTCCGCCGCCACGCAGTATCGGCAGTGACTGGTCAGCGGCGCGCAGCCGCGAGGCGACCGCTGCCCGGCGCTCGGCCTGGTAGCTGTCGAGCAGTACGTCGGAGGCGCCGTGGTGCCAGGCCTGGGCCAGCTTCCAGGCCAGGTTCTCGGCGTCCCGCAGCCCCTCGTCGAGTCCCTGGGTGCCCAGCGCCCCCAGCAGATGGGCGGCGTCCCCGGCCAGGAAGGCCCGGTCGACCCGCCAGCGCAGGGCGAGCCGGTGGTGCAGCGTGTACACGCCGGTGTCCAGCAGTTCGTACGGTGGTGTCTCGCCGCACCAGCCGGCCAGGGTGTCCCGGACCCGCGTGATCAGGGCGTCCGGGGTGACGAGCTCGCCGCGCGGCGGCAGCAGCCAGTCCAGCCGCCAGACGCCGTCCGGCAGTGGCCGTGCCGTCACCTCGGCGCCGCCGGTGCGCCACGGCGGCAGCCGGTGCAGCACGGCCTGTCCGGGCCAGGGAAGCTCGGTGCGCAGCGCCGCGACGGCATGCCGCTCCACGGCGGTACGACCGGGGAACCGGATGTCGAGCAGCTTGCGCACGGTGGACCTGGCGCCGTCGCAGCCCACCAGATAACTCCCTCGCCACCAGGTCGCGTTCGGCTCCCTGGTGTGCACCGTGACCCCGGCCGGGTCCTGCTCCAGCGTGTCGATCCGGCCGTACGGGGCCACCTGCACCAGCTCCTGCGCGGCCACCGCGTCCCGCAGCCCGCGCGTCAGTACGTGCTGCGGCAGATGGACGGGGGCCGGCGAAGGATCACCCTCGGGGGAGTCCTCGCCGAGCGACAGCTCGCGCACCAGCTGTCTGCGCCGCATCGACCGCCACCCGGACCACCGCACCCCCTCGTGCCGGAGCGCCTTGCAGCCCAGCCGCTCCACCAGGGCCGCGGTGTCCTCGCGCAGCACCACGGTGCGGGCGGGGCGTGTCTCGTCCTTGCCCGGATCCTCGTCGAGAAGGACGGAGGGAACGCCTTGTGCCGCGAGGGCGAGCGACAGCACCAGACCGACGGGCCCGGCGCCGATGACGATCACCGGGTCCACGGGGCAGCTCCTCGAATCCGTGCGGACGGTGCCGAGGACGCGGACGGAACGAGCGCGCGGCTCGGAACGGGGCTGGGCGGCGGCGGAGGGAGTGTGGCGGCGGGGGCAGGGGGCGCGATCACAGAACGTATGCAACCTACTGCCGGTGCCCGCGTCAAGCGACACCGGATGGCGGCGAGGGGCGGTGGCTCATCCGCCACCGCCCCTCGGAACACCGTGCGACGAGCCGTCAGACGGCGCGCCCGTCATCGACGACGAGCGACGGCGTACCGATGGTCTCGGGTGCGCCCCCGGGCGCGGTGCCCTTCGCCTTCTTGTTGCGCCGGAGCCACTGCTCCAGCCACCTGGCGAAGGACGTGAGGGCGAAGTTCACGGCAATGTAGATCAGGGCCACGATCGTGAAGCACGCGATCGTGTTCGCGCCGTAGTTCGCGCTCATCGGGCGGACCGACGCCAGCAGTTCGGGGAAGGTCATCATGGCGCCGCCGAGCGCGGTGTCCTTCACGATGACGACGAGCTGGCTGACGATCGCCGGCAGCATGGCCGTCACCGCCTGCGGCAGCAGCACGGACAGCATGATCTGGCTCTTGCGCATGCCGAGCGCCTTGGCCGCCTCCGCCTGGCCCTTCGGAAGGGTCTCGATTCCGGCCCGCACGATCTCGGCGAGGACCGAGAAGTTGTACAGCACGAGTCCGGTCACCACGGCGTACAGCGGACGCACATCGGTATCGATAGTGGTGTACTCCGCGTACACCGCGTTCGCGATGATCATCAGGATCAGCACCGGGATGGCGCGGAAGAGCTCCACGACGAAGCCGGCCGGCATCCGTACCCAGCGGTGGTCCGAGAGCCTGCCGATCCCGAACAGGGCGCCCAGCGGCAGCGCGATGATCAGGGCGAAGAACGCCGCCTTGAGCGTGTTCTGGAGGCCCGGCCAGATGTACGTCTCCCACGGCTGGGGACTGGTGAAGAAGGGCTTCCACTTGATCCAGTCGAGCTGGTGCTTCTCCGCCAGGCCGTCGTACACCCACCACACCACGGCCGCGGCGCACAGCACGAACAGCACCGTGTAGAGGATGTTGCGCTGCTTGGCGCGGGGTCCCTGGGCGTCGTAGAGGACGGAACTCATCGCTTCACCGCCACCTTCTTGCTCACCCAGCCGAGGATCAGGCCGGTCGGGAGGGTCAGAACGATGAAGCCGAACGCGAAGACCAGCGCGATCAGGATCAGCTGGGCCTCGGCCTCGATCATGTCCTTCATCAGGTAGGAGGCCTCGACGACGCCGATCGCGGAGGCGACCGTGGTGTTCTTCGTCAGTGCGATCAGCACGTTGGACAACGGGTTGACCACCGCGCGGAACGCCTGAGGAAGGATGATCAGCCGCAGTACCTGCGTGAAGCTCAGCCCGAGTGCGCGCGCTGCCTCGGCCTGGCCGACCGGCACCGTGTTGATGCCGGAGCGCAGCGCTTCGCAGACGAAGGCGGCCGTGTAGGCGGCCAGGGCGAGCACGGCCAGCCGGAAGTTGATGTCTTCGGTGGCATCGGCACCGAGCGCGATGCCCAGCGTCTGGTACAGACCCAGCGACGAGAACACGATGATCACGGTCAGCGGAATGTTCCGGACCACGTTCACGTACGCGGTGGCGAAGCCGCGCATCAGGGGGACCGGGCTGACCTTCATGCCGGCCAGCAGCGTTCCCCATATGAGGGAGCCGAGGGCGGAGTAGACGGTGAGCTGCACCGTCACCCAGAAGGCCCCCAGCAGGTCGTAACCTTCAAGAAAGTCGAACACGATCTCCCGCGCTTCCGCGTGTAGGAGGGCACGGCGCGCCGCCGTTCACGGACGGCGCGCCCGGTCAGCCCTGCTTCACTTGACGATGTTGCCGATCTTCGGGGCGGGGTCGTTCTTGTAGTTCGCCGGGCCGAAGTTGTCCTTCACGGCCTTGTCCCAGGCACCGTCCGAGACCATCTTGGTGAGCGCGTCGTTGATCTTCTTCTTGAGGTCGGCGTCGCCCTTCTTCAGGCCGATGCCGTAGTTCTCGTTGGTCATCTTGAAGCCGGCCAGCTTGAACTTGCCCTGGAAGTTCTGCTGCGAGGCGTAGCCCGCCAGGATGCTGTCATCGGTGGTCAGCGCGTCGATGACCTTGTTCTCCAGGCCGGTCAGGCACTCCGAGTAGCCGCCGTACGTCTGGAGGTCGGCCTTCGGAGCCAGCTTGTCCTTGACGTTCTTCGCCGAGGTCGAGCCGGCGACCGAACACAGCTTCTTGTTGTTCAGGTCGGCCGGGGACTTGATCGAGTCGTCGTCGGCGCGGACGAGGATGTCCTGGTGCGCCAGCAGGTACGGACCCGCGAAGTCGACCTTCTGCAGCCGCTCGTCGTTGATCGAGTAGGAGGCGGCGATGAACTTCACGTCACCGCGCTCGATCGCCGTCTCGCGGTCGGCGCTCTTGGTCTCCTTGAAGACGATGTCCTTGGCGTCGTAGCCGAGTTCCTTGGCCACGTACGTGGCGACATCGACGTCGAAGCCGGTGTACTTGCCGTCCGGGGTCTTCAGGCCGATGCCCGGCTGGTCGATCTTGATGCCGATCGTGATCTTCTTGCCGTTACCCGAACTGCCCGAGCTGCCGTCCTTGTTGTCGGATCCACAGGCAGTGGCGGTGAGGGCGAGGGCGAGCACGGCGGCCGAGGCGGCGGTGACCTTACGAAGCTGCATGGTGGTTTTCCCTAGAGTTGACGCGATGTGAGTGATCAGCCGGTCCGGGGCCCGGTGGCGCAGGATCAATCAGTGGTGAAGGATCTTCGACAGGAAGTCCTTGGCCCGGTCGCTGCGCGGGTTGCTGAAGAACTGGTCGGGCGTGGCCTCTTCGACGATCTTTCCGTCGGCCATGAAGACGACCCGGTTCGCGGCCGAGCGCGCGAAGCCCATCTCATGGGTGACGACGACCATCGTCATGCCGTCCCGGGCGAGCTGCTGCATGACCTCCAGCACCTCGTTGATCATCTCGGGGTCGAGCGCCGATGTCGGCTCGTCGAAGAGGATCACCTTCGGGTCCATCGCCAACGCCCGTGCAATGGCCACGCGTTGCTGCTGACCGCCGGAGAGCTGGGCAGGGTACTTGTCGGCCTGTGTCGCCACACCCACCCGGTCGAGCAGTGAACGGGCCTTGTCCTCGGCCGCCTTCTTGTCCGTCCTGCGGACCTTGATCTGGCCCAGCATCACGTTCTCGAGCACCGTCTTGTGCGCGAAGAGATTGAACGACTGGAAGACCATGCCGACGTCGGCACGCAGCCTGGCCAGCTCCCTGCCCTCCTGGGGCAGCGGCTTGCCGTCGATCGAGATGGCGCCCGAGTCGATCGTCTCCAAGCGGTTGATCGTGCGGCACAGCGTGGACTTCCCGGACCCGGAGGGCCCGATGACGACCACGACCTCGCCACGGGCGATGGTCAGGTCGATGTCCTGGAGCACATGCAGCGCGCCGAAGTGCTTGTTGACGTTGCTCAGTACGACAAGGTCGTTCGCCGCAGGCGCGGCGTCCTCGGCGCCCTTGGTCACTGAAACTCCGCTCATCGGCTTCTTGCTCCGTCCTCCTCGGTTGGGAAGGACCCTAGTGACGCGGTGCTACCAGCGTCATTACATCTGAGCGGAAATTGAGGATAACGATCCGGCGGCAACCGGACACTCCGTGTGAACGGGGTGCGGGGTGTGACGCACGTGGCGTACCGGGTGGATAACAGATGGCCGGATGCGGCGGGCGGGCCTTGACTGACCTGCCTCTCATCGGAGTGGATGCCCTCGTACGTCATGACGTGAAACGCCTCGGTACGGGCAAGTGACGAGGAGCGTACGAGAGGCCGCACCGATACCTGTCGACATCGACATCGACATCGACATCGACACGTACCGGCACCGCGCCATCTGAGCCATTGGGAATCCGGAAAGGGAGGCCATGAGACTGCTGCTCGTCGAGGACGACAACCATGTCGCGGCCGCCCTCTCCGCGATCCTGGCCCGGCACGGCTTCCGGGTCGTGCACGCGCGCAGCGGCGAGGAGGCCTTGCAGGCGTTGCTGCCCACGGATACGGAGCCGTTCGGTGTCGTGCTCCTCGACCTCGGCCTGCCCGACCAGGACGGCTACGAGGTGTGCGGGAAGATCCGCAAGCGCACCTCCACCCCGGTGATCATGGTGACCGCGCGCGCAGACGTCCGGTCGCGGATCCACGGCCTCAATCTCGGCGCCGACGACTACGTGGTCAAGCCGTACGACACCGGCGAACTCCTCGCCCGTATCCACGCCGTCAGCCGGCGCAACGCGTCCGGCGAGGACACCGTGCCCACGCCCGTCGCCGCGCTGCGTCTCGGACACGTGCACATCGAGCTGCCGACCCGCCGGGTCAGCGTCGACGGGTCGGAAGTCCAGCTCACCCGCAAGGAGTTCGACCTGCTCGCGCTGCTCGCCCAGCGTCCGGGCGTGGTGTTCCGCCGGGAGCAGATCATCAGCGAGGTGTGGCGCACGAGCTGGGAGGGCACGGGGCGCACGCTCGAAGTGCATGTCGCGTCCCTGCGTTCCAAGCTGCGGCTGCCCACACTGATCGAGACGGTGCGCGGGGTCGGCTACCGCCTCGTCGCCCCGTCCGCGTAGAGGCGTACGTCCCAGGTGCGTACCAGGCTGCTTCCCCTGCTCATCGTGCTCATGGCGGGCGTGCTGCTCGCCCTCGGCTTCCCGCTGGCCGTCAGCGTGGCGGCGGCCCAGCAGCAACGCGTCGTCATCGACCGCATCGACGACACGGCACGCTTCGCCGCACTCGCGCAGTTCATCACCGAGCGGGCAGCCGGCTACGACGAGCGGCGGCGCACCCTGCGGAGCGAACTCGACACCTACGCATCGGTGTACGGCATCCGCGCCGGTGTCTTCTACCGCGACGACAGCGCCATGGCGAAGGCCCCAGCCGCCTGGCAGCTCCCGATCGAGGGAGAGGGGCGCGAGGCGTTCAAGGA
This sequence comes from Streptomyces sp. NBC_00984, assembly GCF_045162475.1. Classification (NCBI taxonomy): domain Bacteria; kingdom Bacillati; phylum Actinomycetota; class Actinomycetes; order Kitasatosporales; family Streptomycetaceae; genus Streptomyces; species Streptomyces sp. NBC_00984. The sequence goes on along the minus strand of NZ_CP108734.1, from coordinate 2,369,091 downwards.
GGCCCTGCTGGGCCGGCGCAGCCACGATCCGCCGCAGGTCTGGCCGTGGCAGGACGGCAGGGTCGTCGTCGCCTCGCCCGTCGTACGGGACGGCGATGTGGTCGCCGTCGTGGTGCTCGACTCGCCCACCGAGGAGATGCGCTCGCGCACGCTGCGTGGCTGGTTGCTGATCGCGGCCGGCGAAGCGGTCGCGATGCTGGTGGCGGTCGGCGCCGCGATCCGCCTCACCGGCTGGGTGCTGCTGCCCGTACGCACCCTGGACGCGGCCACCCACGACATCGCCAGCGGGCGGATGCGGTCCCGGGTCGCGGCTTCCGGTGGACCGCCGGAACTGAGGCGCCTGGCCCGGTCGTTCAACGAGATGGCCGACAACGTCGAGGACGTGCTGGAGCAGCAGCGCGCCTTCGTCGCCGACGCCTCGCACCAGCTGCGCAACCCCCTCGCCGCGCTGCTGCTGCGGATCGAGCTCCTCGCGCTCGAACTCCCCGAGGGCAACGAGGAGATCGCCTCCGTGCGCACGGAGGGCAAGCGCCTCGGGCAGGTCCTGGACGACCTGCTCGACCTGGCGCTGGCCGAGCACGCCGCGGCCGATCTGCGACTCACGGACATCGGCGCGCTGACCGCGGAGCGGGTCGCGTCCTGGCGGCCGCTCGCCGAGGAGAAGGGGGTGCGGCTCAGGGCGGACGGCTCGTCCGCGGTGACCGCCTGGGCGGACCCCATCGCACTGTCGAGCGCCCTCGACGCGATCATCGACAACGCCCTGAAGTTCACCCCCGCCGGGGAAGAGGTCGTCGTCACGGTCGCTTCCGGCCGCGAGGACGTCACGGTCGTCGTCGCCGACCGCGGGCCGGGCCTCACCGCGCAGGAGATGGAACGCATCGGCGACCGTTTCTGGCGCAGCACCCAGCATCAGAACATCCGGGGCTCCGGCCTCGGGCTCTCCATCTCGCAGGCGCTCCTCGCAGCCGGCGGCGGCTCCCTGCGCTACGCGGCCCATGAGCCGCACGGGCTGCGGGTGACGGTCTCGGTGCCGCGCAACGGCCCGCAGGGCTGAACGCGACGGGACCGAGGAGAACGGTCAGGGCTTGACCGAGCGGTAGTAGCGGCTGGCCCCTTCGTGCAGCGGCAGCGGATCGGTGTAGATCGCCGTACGAAGATCCACCAGCTGGGCCGCGTGCACCTCGCGCCCGATCCGGTCCCGGCTGTCGATCACGGTCCGGGTGAACGCCTCCGTCAGCGCCGGATCCGAACGGTCCGTGGTAACCAGCACATTGGCGACCGCGACCGTCGGCACCGCCTGATCCTGCTGCGCGTTGCGGTAGGCGTCGGCGGGCATCATGGCCGAACGGTAGTAGCGGGCGGACCCGCCCACCGCCTGGAGCTCCTTGACCAGCGGGGCCTCCAGCGGCACCAGCCGGATCGCGAACCGGTCCGACAATTCCTGCACGGCGGACGTGGGCAGTCCGCCGGACCAGAAGAAGGCATCGAGCCGGTCGTCCTCCAACTGCTTCGGCATGGTGTCGATACCGGCGGAAACCGGTGTCACGTCGTTCTCGGGATCGAGCCCCGCGGCGGTCATCAGCCGGTCGGCGACCAGCCGCACCCCCGAACCGCGCTGCCCCACCCCGACGCGCTTGCCGAGCAGATCCGAGACCTTCCGTACCTCCGAGTCGCGTGGCACGACGAGCTGGATGTAGTCGTCGTACAGCCGCACACAGCCCCGCAGCCGGTCGGCGCCCGGCTTGCCGCTGTGCAGATAGGTGGCGAGGGCATCGGCGGTGGCGATGGTGAAGTCGGCCTTCCCGGTCGCCACCCGTGCGATGTTCTGCTGCGAGCCCTCGCTGGTCTGCAGCCGTATCGACACCTCGGGCAGATCCCTGGCCAGGTCCCCCTTGAGGCGCTCGCCGTAGCGCTGGTAGACCCCGCTGCGCACACCGGTGCTGAAGGTCAGCGTGCCCGTCGGTGCCGGCTGCCCGAGCGGCAGCAGCCACCACAGCAGCAGCCCGAGCACGACGGCGACGGCGGCACACGCCTGAAGAACGCGTCGCCTGCCGATACGGGAGAGTGCCTGGAGCATGGCGGCGATCCTGCCAGTCCGCTCCGGCGATGACCAGGGCCGGCCTCACGGCCCCCGCCCCGGGCCCGGTCCCGTCCCGTCTTTCGGCTCCGGAAGCCCGGTCTCATCTGCTCCGCGCGGATCCCCGTCACGCCCGCCCTCACCGGCCTCGCACGTCCCCGTCACGCCCGGTCGTGCGGGGTTCACCCGACTGCCCGTCCAAGTACCCAGGTCTCCTGCCGGGTGCCGAGGATGGGCGAAGGGGGTGTCGAGGGACGAGGGGGTGCCGAGAGACGGGGACATGACATGGTTCAGGGTTTCTCCAGGGAGCCGGGCACCGAGGGGCCTCTGACCGAGGTTTCGCCGAAGGGGGTCCGCAAGATCACTCTCTCGTCGGCCTCGTCGGCCTCGTCGGCCTCGTCGGCCTCGTCGGCCTCGTCGGCCTCGTCTGATCTGCGTCCTTGGCCCGTCTCTTCGTCGGTCGCCACCTGCCCGAGACCCGCAACCGCGATCCCGAGCAGATCGAGGAGGCCCTGCGGGCCCGCTTCGGACACGAGCCGGCTCGGCAGCCCGTCAAGACCGTCTGAGATCCCGCACCGGCGCCGGTCCGGCACCACGCTTCCCCCGACCCGCGGAGCCTCACCCCTGAAAGGACGCTCGCGATGAGCGACACGCTCCTCACCTCCACCGACCTCGAACACTCCGACGCCCTGGTGCTCTTCGGTATCTCCGGCGACCTGGCCAAGAAAATGCTGCTCCCCGCGCTGTACCGCCTCACCGAGAACGGCCGACTCAACGTCCCCGTCATCGGTGTGGCCGCCACCGACTGGGACGACGACGCGCTCCGCAGGCACGCACGGGAGGCGGTCGCAGCCGCCTGCACCGACATCGACGAGGCGGTCTTCGGCCGGCTCGCGGCGCGCCTGTCCATCGTCACCGGTGACTTCGCCGACAGCTCCACCTTCGACAGACTGCGCGAGGCCGTGGCCGGGTTCGGGTTCGTGACCCACTATCTGGCGATCCCCCCGTCGCTGTTCACCGCCGTCGCGGCGGGCCTGGGCGAGGCGGGCCTGAACCGTGACGCCCGGCTGGTGGTGGAGAAGCCGTTCGGGCACGATCTCGACTCGGCGCGGGAACTGCAGGACGCGCTGGGCGCCCACTTCGACGAGCACCACCTGCTCAGGGTCGATCACTTCCTGGGCTCCGACGCGGTGGAGGGCCTGATGGTCTCCCGCTTCGCCAACACCCTGCTGGCACCGATCTGGCACCGCTCCTACGTGGACAACGTCCAGATCTCCCTCGTCGAGGACTTCGACGTCGCCGACCGGGGATCCTTCTACGACGGGGTGGGCTGCCTGCGAGACGTGGTCCAGAACCACATGCTCCAGGTCCTCGCCTTCCTGGCGATGGACCCGCCGAGCGTCACCAATGCCCGCGCCCAGGGGCTGGAGAAGTGGCGGGTGCTGCACGCGACCCGCACGATCGACCCCGCCGACACCGTGCGCGGCCAGTACCGGGGCTACCTGGACGTCGAAGGCGTCGCACCGGAGTCCACCACCGAGACGTACTTCGCGACCCGTCTGTTCATCGACAACTGGCGCTGGGCAGGGGTGCCCTTCTACCTCCGCAGCGGCAAGGCGCTGGCCGTGACCGCCACGGAGGTCGTGGTCGAACTGCGCAAGCCGCCGCTGGAGCTCTTCGGCGGGAACACGACGGAGACGACGTCCAACCTCATCCGCTTCCGCATCGCCGGCGACACCGGAATCAGGGCCGATCTGATGCTGCGCAAGTCCGGGAAGGGCGAGGAGCCGGTGACCGTCCCCGTCGGCGTCGACTTCGCGCAGGCACTGGGGCGGCAGGAACTTCCGTACGAGAACATCCTCCGCGGAGCCGTCGAGGGCGACCCCGAGTACTTCGCCTTCTTCCCCGCGATCCTGGAGTGCTGGCGGATCGTCCAGCCCGTGCTGGACCCCGCCGGGCCACCCCTCCCGTACGCGCCGGGAAGCTGGGGCCCGGAGGCGGGAGACGGGCTCCCCGGCCTGAAGCACTGGCACCAGCCGGGACGGCGTCTCTTCGGGACCGACTGAAGGGAACGGACAGGAGAGGGAGTGGCCCAAGGAAGAGGGACCGGCCGAAGAAGGACCAGCCGAAGAAGGACCAGCCGAAGAAGGACCAGCCGGACAAGGCCGACACTCCTGGCGTCCCGGCGAAGGCCGAAGACGAAGGCCGAAGAGGAGACCCTCCGCCGCCCCGGCACGGGCCCCGCCGGCGTCCCGGGCCCGAGGCAGCGGGGGCCGTCTCCCGGACCACATACCCTTGAGGGCATGACCAGCAGCAGCGACCGGAGCCCCGCAGTGAGCGTCGAGGGACCCAAGACCTACGAAGTCCGCACCTATGGGTGCCAGATGAACGTCCACGACTCCGAGCGGCTGTCGGGGCTGCTGGAGGGCGCGGGGTACATCCGTGCGGACGAGGGTTCCGACGGCGACGCCGACGTCGTCGTCTTCAATACCTGCGCGGTGCGGGAGAACGCCGACAACAAGCTCTACGGCAACCTCGGCCGGCTCGCCCCGATGAAGACCAAGCGGCCCGGCATGCAGATCGCTGTCGGCGGCTGTCTGGCGCAGAAGGACCGCGACACCATCGTCGAGCGGGCCCCCTGGGTGGACGTCGTCTTCGGTACGCACAACATCGGCAAGCTGCCCGTGCTGCTGGAGCGCGCCCGTATCCAGGAGGAGGCGCAGATCGAGATCGCCGAATCCCTGGAGGCCTTCCCCTCCACGCTCCCCACCCGGCGCGAGTCCGCCTACGCGGCTTGGGTCTCGATCTCGGTCGGCTGCAACAACACCTGCACCTTCTGTATCGTCCCGGCGCTGCGCGGCAAGGAGAAGGACCGCCGCACCGGCGACATCCTCGCCGAGATCGAGGCCCTGGTCGCCGAGGGCGTCTCGGAGATCACCCTGCTCGGCCAGAACGTGAACGCGTACGGCTCCGACATCGGCGACCGCGAGGCCTTCTCCAAGCTGCTGCGCGCCTGCGGGAAGATCGAAGGGCTGGAGCGGGTCCGTTTCACCTCGCCGCACCCCCGCGACTTCACGGACGACGTGATCGCGGCGATGGCCGAGACGCCCAATGTGATGCCCCAGCTCCACATGCCGATGCAGTCGGGCTCCGACACGATCCTCAAGGCGATGCGGCGCTCGTACCGGCAGGAGCGTTTCCTCGGAATCATCGAGAAGGTGCGCGCTGCGATGCCGGACGCCGCGATCTCCACCGACATCATCGTGGGCTTCCCCGGTGAGACCGAGGAGGACTTCGAGCAGACCATGCACGCGGTCCGCGAGGCGCGCTTCGCCAACGCCTTCACCTTCCAGTACTCCAAGCGCCCCGGGACCCCCGCCGCCGAGATGGAGGGGCAGATCCCCAAGGAGGTCGTCCAGGAGCGGTACATGCGCCTTTCGGTCCTCCAGGAGGAGATCTCCTGGGAGGAGAACAAGAAGCAGGTCGGCCGGACGCTGGAGATCATGGTCGCGGAGGGGGAGGGCCGCAAGGACGGCGCCACCCACCGTCTCTCCGGCCGCGCCCCCGACAACCGCCTGGTCCACTTCACCAAGCCGGACCAGGACGTGCGACCGGGCGACGTGGTGACCGTCGAGATCACCTACGCGGCCCCGCACCACCTCCTTGCCGAGGGCGCACCGGTGGCCGTGCGGCGGACCCGGGCCGGGGACGCCTGGGAGAAGCGCACCGCCGCCGAGGCGGCCAAGCCGGCCGGGGTGATGCTGGGACTGCCGGGCATCGGAGCCCCGGCGCCGCTGCCGGCCGCGGCGGCCCCCGGCTGCGGCTGCGACTGACACCGGGGAGCCCGACGGCGGCCGACGGGCGTGCCGGGTCCAAGCAGTACGCTGCCCACCATGCTTGTCGCCGCCGCTGTCTGCCCCTGCCCACCCCTGCTGGTACCGGAGGTCGCCGCCGGTGCCGCGCCCGAGCTCGACGCCGTGCGGGACGCCTGCGCCGAGGCCCTCGGTGTGCTCGCCGCCGCGCGCCCCGATCTGCTGATCGTGGTCGGACCCGCGGACCTGCCGGGGCGTGGCCCGCACCCCGAGGGGGCCACCGGCACCTTCAAGGGCTTCGGCGTCGACCTCGGCGTACGGCTCGGGCGCGACCGCGGACCGGTGGCGGACGACTCGCTTCCGCCGTCCCTCTCCGTCGGCGCCTGGCTGCTGGCCCGCGCGGAATGGGCCGGTGCGCCGGTCGAGGGGCTGGGCGTGGGAGAGCCGCTCGAAACCGACCGCTGTACGAGCGCCGGACGGGACCTGGCCGCCGGGGCGGACCGGGTGGCGCTGCTCGTGATGGGCGACGGCAGCGCCTGCCGCACGCTCAAGGCCCCGGGCTATCTGGACGAACGCGCCGAGGGGTTCGACGCGGCGGCCGCCCGTGCGCTGGGCACGGCGGACCCCGGCGCGCTGATCGCGCTGGACGCGTCACTGGCGTACGAACTGAAGGCGGCGGGCCGGGCGCCCTGGCAGGTACTCGCGGGCGCGGCGCAAGGGGCGGGACTGGCCGGGCAGCTGCTGTACGAGGACGCTCCGTACGGCGTCGGATACCTGGTCGCCACCTGGTCCTGAGCCCCTGCCGCCCGGAGACCTACGGGCGACGGCCGTGCAGCGTCCTCGCTCCACGGCCGTCCGTCGGACTTGTTCAGTTCATGGTCAGGAGGCGGGCGGCGTACCACCCTCGTTCTTGGGCGTACCGCCCTCGTTCTTGGGTGCAGCGCCCTCGTCCTTGTGGGACAGGCGCTCGACCGCGTCCTTGGCCTTCCTCGCGCCGGACTCGATCTTGTCGCTGTACTTGCCCTTGGTCTTTTGGTCGACCGTCCGTGCGGCCTTGTCGAGCCCTTGGTCGATCTTGTCCCCGTGCTGATGCGCGAGTTCGCCGACCTTGTCCTTGGCGGGGCTCAGCTTGGCCTTCAAATTGTCCAGGAAGCCCATCGGGCACCTTCCCTGCTGGGGGACTACGGTCGGGCACTTCTTCAAAACGTGAAAAAACGCCCATATTTACTTCGGATTCTACTGGCGCGCGAGAAGATCCGCGCTGTCCGGGGCCCCGTGGTCGGCGCGGCGCGGCACTCGGCGTCTTTTCGATGGGGGGCAGGCTCACCCGTTCGGGAAGACCCGCGGAGGTTTGCGAGACTGTGGCAGTGAGAAGTTCAGCTCCCGCACCGCGGGTCATCACCGTTGTCGGTCCCACTGCAGCCGGAAAGTCCGATCTGGGGGTATTCCTTGCTCAGCAGCTCGACGGCGAAGTGGTCAACGCCGACTCCATGCAGCTCTACCGGGGAATGGACATCGGTACCGCGAAGCTGACGCTCGCCGAACGCGGCTCCGTCCCGCACCACCTGCTGGACATCTGGGACGTCACCGAGGCCGCCAGCGTCGCCGAGTACCAGCGGCTGGCCCGCGCCGAGATCGACCGGCTGCTCGCCGCCGGTCGCACCCCCGTCCTGGTCGGCGGCTCCGGGCTCTACGTGAAGGGCGCCATCGACGCCCTGGAGTTTCCCGGCACGGATCCGGACGTACGGGCCAGGCTGGAGGAGGAACTGGTCGAGCGCGGCTCCGGAGCGCTGCACGCCCGGCTCGCCGCCGCCGACCCCGGAGCGGGCCGGGCCATCCTGCCGAGCAACGGGCGCCGGATCGTCAGGGCCCTCGAAGTCATCGAGATCACCGGCAAGCCCTTCACCGCCAACCTCCCGGGTAACGATGCGGTGTACGACACCGTCCAGATCGGTGTCGACGTGGCCCGCCCCGAGCTCGACGAACGCATCGCCCTGAGGGTCGACCGGATGTGGGCGGCCGGACTCGTCGACGAGGTGCGCGCCCTGGAGGCGCAGGGTCTGCGGGAGGGCCGCACCGCGTCCCGGGCGCTCGGCTACCAGCAGGTGCTTGCCGCGCTGGCCCAGGAATGCACCGAGGACGAGGCACGGGCCGAGACCGTTCGCGCCACCAAGCGATTCGCACGCCGTCAGGACTCGTGGTTCCGCCGCGACCCGCGGGTCCACTGGCTGAGCGGCGCCGCGGAGCACCGCGGGGAACTCCCGCGCCAGGCGCTGGCGTTGGTCGAACGAGCGGTTACAGCCTGATCACGTGATGGCATCGGGAAGCCCTGCCCGTCAATTCGGCGACCTGGAGCGTGCCATCATCGAGCATCGATCGACCAGTGGAGTCCGAGTTGGGAGGGCGCGTGGCGATGGAGGCCAGCCCTCGCGACACTGAACAAGACGCACCGGACGCGCTGCACGGGACAGGCAGTCTGAGCCCCGACGGGCCGGACGAGCTCGAAGCGACCCCCGAGGTCGAGGTCGAGCTGCGGCCCGCGCGCAGGCTGCGGATCTGGCAGCTGGCACCGATCGTCATGCTCGCCGCGGTGGGATCGCTGATGTTCGCCTTCCCGCTGGCCTTCGAGTTCGGCGACGGTGGCGCCGTCGTGGCCATGCTGGGCCTGCTGATCAGCTGCTGCGCGGCCGGCTGGGGCATGATGGCCGCCCGCCGGGTGGGATACACCTGGCCCGGCCTGCCACAGCGGGGTTCGGGCGAGCGGTCCGACTGGCGGGTGATCGCCCTGTACGTCGTCGTCGGCGGCGCGCTGGTCGCCCTGGCCGTCTGGCGCGTGGCACGGCTCCGCTGACGGCCGGAGCGGGCCCTTTCCGCAGGTCCTGCCCTCGCGCGGGAGGCGGCGGGGCGGCCCGGGGCGGTCGGTTGTCGGCGCTGTTTCGTACAGTTGCCCTGTGAGCACCTCGCAGATCGCCTTCCTCAAGGGTCACGGCACCGAGAACGACTTCGTGATCGTTCCCGACCCGGACAACGCCATCGACCTGCCCGCGTCCGTCGTCGCCCGGCTCTGCGACCGCCGGGCCGGTATCGGCGGTGACGGGCTGCTGCACGCCGTACGCTCCGCCGCGCACCCCGAGGCGCGGGCCATGGCGGGCGAGGCCGAGTGGTTCATGGACTACCGCAACGCGGACGGTTCGATCGCCGAGATGTGCGGCAACGGGGTGCGGGTCTTCGCCGGGTTCCTGCAGCGCGCCGGACACGTCGAGGAGGGCGACCTCGCCGTCGCGACCCGGGGCGGCGTGAAGAAGGTCCACATCGCCAAGGACGGCGCCATCACGGTCTCCATGGGTCGCGCGCTCCTTCCCGAGGACGGCGTCACGGTTAGCCTCGGCGGTCGCAGCTGGGACGCCCGCAATGTGAACATGGGCAATCCCCACGCGGTCGCCTTCGTCGACGACCTGGCACACGCCGGCGACCTGTTCTCCGTGCCGCCCTACAGCCCCGCAGCCGTCTACCCCGACGGCGTCAACATCGAATTCGTCGTGGACCGCGGACCGCGCCATGTCGCCATGCGGGTCCATGAGCGCGGCTCCGGCGAGACCCGCTCCTGCGGCACGGGCGCCTGCGCCGTGGCCGTCGCCGCGGCCCGCAGGGACGGCGCGGACCCCGCGGAGACCGGCACCCCCGTCACGTACACGGTCGATCTGCCCGGCGGCACCCTCGTGATCACCGAGCGGCCGGACGGCGAGATCGAGATGACCGGACCGGCCGTGATCGTCGCCGAGGGCCTGATCGACTCCGCCTGGCTCGAAACGGAAAGGCCTTAGAGCTTCGCTCGAATGGGTGATCCCTTTCACGCTGGGCGAGAGCCGGACTCCGCCACGTGGTGGGCTCGGTAGCATCAAGCACCGGCCCGGAGGCGCGACCGCACCTCCCCACCGCCGGTCGACGTCGCCGGAGGTGCCCCATGAGTGCAGAGGCCACCAGCCCAGGTGCCCCCATCCGCCGACGGGGCCGTCCCCGGATCGATCTGCGCAGGCTCGGCCGTGTCGCGCTGCTCGGTCCCGTCCCCCGCGACCGGCTGCCCGATGCCATCGGCCATGTCGCCGAGGCCCACCGGGCCCACCATCCGGATGCCGACCTCTCGATCCTGCACCGGGCCTATGTGCTCGCGGAGTCCTCGCACCGCGGCCAGATGCGCAAGAGCGGCGAGCCGTACATCACGCACCCGCTCGCGGTCACGCTGATCCTCGCCCAGCTCGGCGCCGAGACGACGACGCTCACCGCGTCGCTGCTCCACGACACCGTCGAGGACACCGATGTGACCCTCGATCAGGTACGGGACCAGTTCGGCAAAGAGGTCTGCTATCTCGTCGACGGCGTCACCAAGCTCGAAAAGGTCGACTACGGAGCAGCCGCCGAGCCGGAGACCTTCCGCAAGATGCTGGTCGCCACCGGGGACGACGTCCGGGTCATGTCGATCAAGCTCGCCGACCGGCTGCACAACATGCGCACCCTCGGCGTGATGCGGCCCGAGAAACAGGCCAGGATCGCCAAGGTCACCCGCGACGTGCTGATCCCGCTTGCCGAACGGCTCGGCGTGCAGGCCCTCAAGACCGAGCTGGAGGACCTCGTCTTCGCGATCCTCCACCCCGAGGAGTACGAACGGACCCGCGCGCTGATCGCCGCCGCCTCGGCGCGGTCGGACGGCTCCGGCGCCGCCCCTCAGGACCCGCTCGCGGCCATCGCCGAGAACGTCACGACGGTGCTGCGGGAGGCCGGAATCCCCGCCGAAGTCCTCATCAGGCCGCGCCACTTCGTCTCCGTGCACCGGGTCGGCGTCAAACGCGGCGAGCTGCGCGGCACCGACTTCGGCCGGCTGCTGGTGCTCGTCGGCGAGGACGCCGACTGCTACGCCGTGCTCGGCGAACTGCACACCTGCTTCACCCCGGTGATCTCCGAGTTCAAGGACTTCATCGCCGCACCCAAATTCAACCTGTACCAGTCACTGCACACCGCCGTCGTGGGCGAGGACGGGGCGGTCGCCGAAGTCCTCGTCCGTACCCACCGGATGCACAAGGTCGCCGAGGCCGGAGTCATCGCCCTCGGCAATCCGTACGCCGCGGACGGCGGCGCCGGCCCCCAGGCCGCCGAACCCGCGGACGGAGAGCGCGCCGACCCCACCCGGCCCGGCTGGCTCTCCCGGCTCCTCGCCTGGCAGCAGTCCGCCCCGGACCCCGACACCTTCTGGACCACGCTCCGCGCCGACCTGGCCCAGGACCGGGAGATCACGGTCTTCCGGACCGACGGCGGCACGCTCGGGCTGCCCGCCGGAGCCAGCTGCGTCGACGCCGCCTACGCGCAGTACGGGAACGAAGCGCACAACTGCATCGGCGCCCGGGTCAACGGCCGGCTGGCCACCCTCGGCACCGTGCTCAGCGACGGCGACACCGTGCAGCTGCTGCTCGCCGAGGACGCCGCCTCCGGCCCCTCGCCCGACTGGCTCGACCACGCCAGGACCCCCGCCGCCCGCATCGCCATCACCGGCTGGCTGGACGCCCACCCGGAGGACATCCGGAGCCCGCACGGCGGCCGGCCCGCGGAAACCGGGCCCGAGCAGCCGTCGCAGGGCCACTCCAGGCCCGGACCGCAGCCACCGGAACCCTCCGGCGCCGGTCCCGCCGCGACCGCCGTGGTGGCCCGGCCGGACGCCACCGTACGGCTCGCGGGTTGCTGCACCCCCGTGCCACCCGACGCCGTCACCGGATTCGTCGTGCGCGGCGGCGCCGTCACCGTGCACCGGCTGGAGTGTCCCGCCGTCGCCCGGATGCGGTCCGTCGGCCGGGCGCCGGTCGGGGTGAGCTGGGAGGATGCCACCGACTGCCGGTTCACGCTGGTCGCCGAGTCCTTCGGGCGCCCCCGGCTGCTCGCCGATCTCACCGAGGCGATCGCGACGGCGGACGCGGCGATCATCTCCGCCACCGTCGAACCGCCCAGCGAACAGCGGGTCCGGCACACCTACACCCTCCAGCTCCCCGACGCGGCCGGACTGCCGGCCCTGATGCGCGCCATGCGTGACGTGCCCGGGGTGTACGACGTGAGCCGCGCCCAGCACCCCGTGGCCACCGTCTGACTCCTCCGGTCGGAGCCATCCGCCACAGCGCTCTCATTCGGGTGGTGCGGCGCGCGCCGCACCTGTCCAGCGGGAAGTCGCTGGTAGCGGTAGTTCATGCCGTTCATCTCCCGCCGTCTGCGGGCCGCTCTGCTGGCCACCGCGTCAGCCACTCTCGTCGCAGCCACCCTCCCCTCACCCGTGCCGCTCGGCATCGGCGATCCGCTCTTCCCTCATCTCGGCAACCCCGGGTACGACGTCCGCGCCTACGACATCGGACTGACCTACCACGGCGACAACAGCAAGCCGCTGGACGCCGTCACCAGGATCGACGCGCGGACCACCGAACCGCTCGACCGGATCAACCTCGACTTCACCCGGGGCACGGTCCGCAGCGTCGAAGTCAACGGATTGCGCGCCGACTTCGCCGTCGCGGACGAGGACCTGGTCATCAAGCCACTGGGGCGGCTCCCCGCCGGGGTACCGCTGCGCATCACCGTCTGGCACACCAGCGATCCCGGCGGCGACCAGGACAGCGGCGGCTGGCTGCGTACCGCCGACGGCCTGGCCATGGCCAATCAGGCCGATGCCGGGCACCGGATCTTCCCGAGCAACGACCACCCCTCCGACAAGGCGTACTTCACCTTCCGGGTCACCGCGCCCAAGGACCTGACCGTGGTGGCCAACGGACTGCCCACCGGCACGGCCCGGCACGGCGCCGACACCACCTGGACCTACCGGACCGAACACCCCATGGCCACCGAACTGGCCCAGGTCTCGATCGGGCGCTCCGCCGTCCTGCGCCGGACCGGCCCGCACGGACTGCCGGTACGCCACGTGGTGCCCGGCGCCGACCGCAAACGCCTCGAACCCTGGCTGAGCAAGACCCCCGCCCAGCTGGAGTGGATGGAACAGCAGGTCGGCCGCTACCCCTTCGAGACGTACGGACTGCTCGTCGCCGCCACCGAAACCGGCTTCGAGCTGGAGACCCAGACGCTCTCGCTCTTCGAACGGTCCCTGTTCACCAGGACCGGCTATCCCGAGTGGTACCTCGACTCGATCATGGTGCACGAGCTCGCCCACCAGTGGTTCGGCGACAGTGTCTCCCCGCAGAGCTGGTCCGACCTGTGGCTCAACGAGGGACACGCCACCTGGTACGAGGCCCGCTACGCCGAGGAGCACGCCGGCAAGTCCCTGGAACGCCGGATGCGCGAGGCCTACACCAGGTCCGACGGCTGGCGCGCCGCGGGCGGCCCCCCGGCCCACCCGGACGCCCCGGCGCCCGGACAGAAGATCAGCCTGTTCCGGCCGGTGGTGTATGACGGCAGCGCACTGATCCTCTACGCGCTGCGCCAGGAGATCGGCGCGAGCGCGTTCGACCGGCTGGAGCGGAGCTGGGTGCGGAAGCACCGGGACTCCAACGCCACCACCGAGGACTTCGTCCGGCTGGCGTCCCGGACCGCGGGCCGCGACCTGACCTCGTTCCTCGACGGCTGGCTGTACGGGGAGAAGACCCCGCCGATGCCGGGGCACCCGGACTGGCACAGCACCGCGCCCGCCGGACAGCGGTAAACCCGGGTGACTGGTGCGGCGGACCATGCCACTATCGACGAGTCGCCGCGGCGGCCGGACCGGAGATTCCCGACAGCGGGAATCATCGGAAGGGGTCACGCGTTGTGACTGATGCAACGGACTTCCAACGACGTAAGGATCCAATGACCTCCTCTTCTTCCCTTCCCCAGGACGCGCAGGATGCGCAGAGCGCTACGGAGAATGTCACCGAAAGCCTCACCGAGAGCCTTCGGGCCGACGCCCTGATGGAAGAGGACGTCGCCTGGAGCCACGAGATCGACGGAGAACGGGACGGCGAGCAGCTCGACCGCTCCGAGCGCGCCGCACTGAGGCGTGTGGCCGGACTCTCCACCGAGCTCGAAGATGTCACCGAGGTCGAGTACCGACAGCTGCGCCTGGAGCGCGTGGTGCTGGTCGGTGTCTGGACGTCGGGGACCGTGCGTGACGCGGAGAATTCCCTCGCGGAGCTGGCCGCGCTGGCGGAGACGGCGGGCGCCCAGGTGCTCGACGCGGTCTTCCAGCGCCGCGACAAGCCGGACCCGGCCACCTACATCGGTTCGGGCAAGGCGCTGGAGCTGCGCGACATCGTCCTCGAATCAGGGGCCGACACCGTCGTCTGCGACGGTGAGCTCAGCCCCGGCCAGCTGATCCACCTGGAAGACGTCGTCAAGGTCAAGGTGGTCGACCGGACCGCCCTGATCCTCGACATCTTCGCCCAGCACGCCAAGTCCCGAGAGGGCAAGGCGCAGGTCTCGCTGGCACAGATGCAGTACATGCTGCCGCGGCTGCGCGGCTGGGGTCAGTCGCTCTCCCGTCAGATGGGCGGCGGCGGTTCCAGCGGCGGTGGCGGCATGGCCACCCGTGGTCCCGGTGAGACCAAGATCGAGACGGACCGGCGCCGGATCCGCGAGAAGATGGCGAAGATGCGCCGGGAAATCGCGGAGATGAAGACGGGCCGCGAGATCAAGCGCCAGGAGCGCAAGCGCAACAAGGTGCCGTCGGTCGCCATCGCCGGCTACACCAACGCGGGCAAGTCCTCGCTGCTCAACCGGCTCACCGGAGCAGGCGTCCTGGTGGAGAACGCGCTGTTCGCCACCCTGGACCCGACCGTGCGCCGGGCCGAGACGCCGAGCGGTCGGCTCTACACGCTGGCCGACACCGTCGGGTTCGTACGGCATCTGCCGCACCACCTCGTCGAGGCGTTCCGCTCCACCATGGAGGAGGTCGGCGAATCCGACCTGATCCTGCACGTGGTGGACGGCTCCCACCCGGTGCCGGAGGAGCAGCTCGCCGCGGTGCGCGAGGTGATCCGCGAAGTGGGTGCGGTGAACGTGCCCGAGATCGTGGTGATCAACAAGGCGGACGCGGCCGATCCGCTGGTGCTCCAGCGACTGCTGCGCATCGAGAAGCACGCGATTGCCGTCTCGGCGCGCACCGGCGCCGGTATCGAGGAGCTGCTCGCGCTCATCGACACCGAACTGCCGCGGCCGTCGGTCGAGATCGAGGCGCTCGTGCCGTACATCCAGGGTGGACTCGTCTCCCGGGTGCATGCCGAGGGTGAGGTGATCTCCGAGGAGCACACGCCGGAGGGCACCCTGCTCAAGGCGCGGGTGCACGAGGAGCTGGCGGCCGAGCTCTCCTCGTTCGTCCCCGTGGCGCACTGACCGCGACGCGATACGGCCCGGCAACGACCCGAAGGCCCGCCCCGACCAGGGGCGGGCCTTCGGGTCGTCAGCGGGTGCCGGTGGCCGTCAGTGGCCGGCGAACTTCTCGCTCATGGCGGTGAAGACGTCCTTCGCGCCCGGACCCAGGTGGGGACCGGCGAGCCAGCCCGAAGTCACCGGTCCGATGGAGGTGTTGGAGACCAGCACGGACTTGCCGTCGCTGCCCTTCCTGAACCATCCACCGCCGGACGACCCACCGGTCATGGTGCAGCCGATGCGGTACATCGCCGGAGTGCTCGGGCTGATGGACAGCCGCCCGGCGCGATCGACACACTTGTGCATGATCAGACCGTCGTACGGGGGAGCGGCGGGGTATCCCCAGGCGCCCATGGCGTCGATCCGTGAGATCTCGGGAGCGTCGAAGTCGACCGACAGGGCATTGCCCACGGTCTCCTCCAGGGACTTGGTGCCCTTCTCCGGCTTCACGTGCAGCACCGCGTAGTCATAGGGAGCGCCCTCGCCCCCGGTGGGGCCGCCGTCGGCGAGCCACTCCCCGGACGTCGTCGCCCAGTCCGCCCAGTACGCGCCGTACGGGGCGATCTCCTGGGGCTGCGCGTTCTCCAGGGCCGCGGCGGACTTGCCCTTGTCGTTGTACGCGGGCACGAAGACGATGTTGCGGTACCAGCCGCCCTTCGAACCGGCGTGCACGCAGTGGCCTGCGGTCCACACCAGGTTGGACCGGCCCGGATTCCCCGGATCCTTGACGACGGTGCCCGAGCAGACCATCGAGCCCTCGGGGGAGTCGAAGAACACCTTGCCGACCGGGGCCGCGTAGCTGTGGTACGGAGTCTTCTCGCGCTCGGCCCGCACCGGAGCGGGCTCCGGGTCGGTGGCTGCCCGGTCGCCGGAGACGTCGCCGGCCGCCATGGTCTTCGCCGGGTCCTTGGCCGACTTCATCCGGTCGGGCTTCCACAGTCCCTCGATGACCGGGTTGACGAAGTCCTTGGCCTCACGCAGCCACTTGTCCTTGTTCCAGTTCTTCCACTCGCCGTTCTTCCACTTCTCCGGGTCGACGCCGTGCTTCCTCAGCGTCTCGGCCAGACCGTCGGGCAGGGAGCCGCCGGCGTCCTGGCCGCCCGCGGAGTCGGCGGCGGGCTTGCCGGTCGCGTTGTCCTCGCTCGGACCACAGGCCGTGGCCGTCAGCGCGAGCGCGGCGACGAGCCCGGTCGCGGCGAGCAGCGGACGTATGGATCGCATGGAGAAGGTCCCCCCGAAAATTCCGAAATTGCCATGAACGTGTCATGCGGTTCGTTGGCCGGACCGGCGGCCACCGAAGATGCAGGGCCCCACCCTATGACGGTCCGGAGCGCGCTTCCCGCCGCGGCGGCACGGCCCGCACGGGACGCGGACGGCTGGCGGCGCGGCGCGACGGAAAGGGCCCCCGGCGCGCAACTGCCGCGCCAGGGGCCCCTGATGTGCCGTCACCGCCACCGGTACCGGGCCGGGTGACGGTCCGTCGTCACTGTCCCGCGTACTTCTTGCTGACCGACTCGTAGACGCCCTTGGCCTCCTTGCCGAACCGCGGCCCGGCCAGCCAGCCCGCGGTCACCGGCCCGATGGAGGTGTTCGAGACCAGCGCGGGCTTGCCGTCCTGTCCCGCCGCGACCCAGCCACCGCCCGAGGCACCGCCGGTCATGGTGCAGCCGATGCGGTACATCGTCGGGTCCTGCGCGGTCAGCGAGAGCCGGCCCGGCTTGTCCGCGCACTGGAACGCCTTCTGGCCGTCGTACGGAGGAGCGGCCGGGAAGCCGGTCGCCGTCATGCTGTCGATCTTCGGCACGGCCGGGGCGTTGAACTCGACGGGCAGCGCGGAACCGACCGTCTCCTCCAGGGACTTGCCCGTCGAGCCCTTCTCCGGCGTCACGTGCAGCACCGCGAAGTCGTAGGGCGCGCCCAGTCCGCCCATCGAGGAACCCTGCGAGATCCACTGGTCGGACGTCTGCGCCCAAGTGCCCCACCACACGCCGTAGGGGGCGATCTCCTGCTTGGTCGCCTTCTTCAGCGCGGCCAGGGAAAGGCCCTGGTTGTTGTACGAGGGCACAAAGGCGATGTTGCGGTACCAGCCGCCCTTCTTGCCCGCGTGCACACAGTGCCCGGCGGTCCACACCAGGTTGGACTTCCCGGGGTGCGCCGGGTCCTTGACCACGGTCGCGGAACAGACCATGGAGCCCTCGGGGCTGTCGAAGAGCAGCTTCCCGGACTCCGCGGCGTTGGCGTGGTACGGCGTCCGGACGCCCGCGGCCTGGACCGGCGCGGGCGTCGGGTCCGTCACGCCCACGTCACCCGAGATGTCGTTGTCGACCGGCTTCTCGGGCGACTTGTCGGCATCCCGCATCCGGTCCGGGTTCCAGAGGTCCTCGATGATCGGGTTGACGAAGTCCTTGGCCTCGCGCAGCCACTTGTCCTTGTCCCAGTTCTTCCACTCGCCGTTCTTCCACTGGTCGAGGTCGATCCCATGTGCCTTGAGCCGGTCCTTCAGATCGTCAGGAATCGTGATCTTGCCGTCCGAGGACTGGCCGGCGGGAACGTTCGGCTTGTCACTCGCGTTGTCCTCCTCGGGCCCGCAGGCGGTGGCGCCGAGCGCGAGCACCGCGGTGACCGCGGCCACCGCGAGCACCGACGAGGGCCGGCGGCGTCCCCTCCCCTGACGTGCGGCGAGAACCGGTCGAATGAGTCGCATGTGGTGATCCCCCTGGGACTTCGTAACTCAACACTTCTGTACTGCACTGCGGTACTGCTCCGAGCCACCTGCTCCGAACACCCTGCGGACTGTCGGACAACCGTCCTGGATCCTGTGCGGCCCCCACTATGCCGGTGCCGATGGGGACGGTGAGCGGCAGGGCCGTGGTTCCGCCTCCGCAAGGATCTTCCGATTTACCCGTGATCCGTCGCTCCCGGCGTCGTTGGTACGTGCGTGGGACCCGGGGAAAGCGTTCGTCCCCGTACTCCGTCCGTGCGTCGACGTACTGATGTGCAACGCAACCGTTACAGCGGGAGGACCAACAGCCGTGGCCGTGACCGAACCAGCCCCGGTGGCAGCACCGACGGTGCACGAGGGGATCCTGCGCCGCCAGTCCCTGCGCGAATCCGCCGCCCGTACCTACGCGCGTTCACTGCCGATCGTGCCGGTCCGGGCCCGTGGGCTGACCATCGAGGGCGCGGACGGACGGCGGTATCTCGACTGCCTCTCCGGAGCCGGCACCCTGGCGCTCGGACACAACCACCCGGTCGTCCTGGAGGCGATCAAGAAGGTCCTCGACTCGGGTGCGCCGCTGCATGTGCTCGACCTCGCCACCCCGGTCAAGGACGCCTTCACCACGGAGCTGTTCGCCACCCTGCCGCGGCAGTTCGCCGACAACGCCCGGATCCAGTTCTGCGGCCCGGCGGGCACGGACGCGGTCGAGGCGGCGTTCAAGCTGGTCCGCGGCGCGACCGGCCGCAGCGGCCTCCTCGCCTTCACCGGCGCCTACCACGGGATGACCGCCGGAGCCCTCGCCGCCTCCGGCGGCGCCGAGGACGTACGGGTGACCAGGCTGCCCTTCCCGCGGAACTACCGCTGCCCCTTCGGCGTCGGCGGTGAGCGCGGCGCGGAGATCGCCGCCCGGTGGACCGAGAACCTCCTGGACGATCCCAAGGGGGGCACACCCGCGCCGGCCGGGATGATCCTCGAACCGGTGCAGGGGGAGGGCGGTGTGAACCCCGCTCCCGACGGCTGGATGCGCCGGATGCGCGAGATCACCGAGGCCCGCTCCGTCCCCCTGATCGCCGACGAGGTCCAGACGGGCGTCGGTCGCACCGGTGCCTTCTGGGCAGTCGAACACAGCGGGATCGTGCCCGATGTGATGGTGCTCTCCAAGGCGATCGGCGGCTCCCTCCCACTCGCCGTGATCGTCTACCGCTCCGAACTCGACACCTGGCAGCCGGGCGCCCACGCCGGCACCTTCCGGGGCAACCAGCTCGCGATGGCGGCGGGCACGGCCACCCTCGCCTTCGTGCGGGAGAACCGCCTCGCCGAGCGCGCCGCGACCCTCGGCGCCCGCATGCTCGCCCGCCTCCAGGCGCTGGCCACCGACCACCCCACCATCGGTGACGTACGCGGACGCGGCCTGATGATCGGGGTCGAGCTGGTCGACCCGGAAGCCGCCCCGCCCGGCGACAGCCCCGAGCCGCCGCCCGCCCCCGCCCTCGCCGCAGCCGTCCAGCAGGAGTGCCTGCGCCGCGGGCTCATCGTCGAACTCGGCGGACGCCACTCCACCGTCGTACGCCTCCTCCCTCCCCTCACACTCACCGACGAACAGGCGACAGCGGTCGTGGACCGCCTCGCCGACGCCCTGGCAGCCGCCGAGCGGCTGCCGCACCGCCGGATCACGACCGGGTCGATCCGCTGACCCCGGACACCCTCACGAGAAAGACCGCCGTGAACCCCACCCCCGCGCCCCAGGCCGACGGCTCTCCCCCCACCCAGCAGCGAGGACAGGCCGGGCTCACCGGCCACCTCGTCGCCGAGCAGTCCACCGTGCCGCGCCAGATGACGGCACCGCCCGACGAGTGGTGCACCCCGAAGTCCGCGCTCACCACCGGGGCACTGGCCGACCCGCTCGACCACCCGGACCCGCTGCGGGCCGCCGACACGGCGGGCGCGGAGAATCTGCTGCGCTGCTGGGTCCGGGAAACCGACCTGCCCGAGCCGGACGGGCACACACTCCGCGTCCCCCTCCCCGCCAGCGGAACGGCCCTGCTCGTCCCCGTCCTCCACTGGTCGGCCACCGGCTGGCACCGTTTCGGCCCGCCCGCCCTGGAGGGGGCACCCGAAGGAGCACCCCCCGCCGACGCCGTCACGATCGCCGCTCTCCTGGGCCGCGAGACCGACCGCGACCCGGGGGCCGACATGGTGGCCCGGGTGGCCGACTCGGTACGGCGAACCGCCGACTTCATCGCCGAGCGGCGCCGCACCCCCCACGCCCCGGCCGAGGCGGATCTCTTCCTCACCGCGGAGCAGTCGCTTCTGCTCGGGCACCCGCTCCACCCCACCCCCAAGAGCCGAGAAGGGCTCTCCGACGCCGAATCCCGCCTCTACTCGCCCGAGTCGCACGGCTCCTTCCCGCTGCACTGGATGGCCGTCGACCGGTCCGTACTGGCCACCGACTCCGCCTGGACCGACGGAGGCCGTCCCGTGCCGGCCACGGAGCTGGTCACCCGCCATGCCGAGGGGCTGAGCCTCCCCGACAACACCGCACCGATTCCGCTCCACCCCTGGCAGGCCCGCGAACTCGCCCACCGCCCCGAGGTGGCCGCCCTGCTCGACGCCGGGCTCCTCCACGACCTGGGACCGCACGGCAGGCGCTGGCACCCCACCTCCT
This sequence comes from Streptomyces sp. NBC_00984, assembly GCF_045162475.1. Taxonomy (NCBI): domain Bacteria; kingdom Bacillati; phylum Actinomycetota; class Actinomycetes; order Kitasatosporales; family Streptomycetaceae; genus Streptomyces; species Streptomyces sp. NBC_00984. The sequence goes on along the minus strand of NZ_CP108734.1, from coordinate 2,348,437 downwards.
CCGTCCGTACCGTGCACCGGCCCGGTGCCGAGGTCATGCTCAAGCTCTCCCTCGGCGTACGCATCACCAACTCCCGCCGGGAGAACCTCCGCAAGGAACTGCACCGCGGAGTGGAGGTCCACCGCTTGCTCCGCAGCGGGCTCGCCACACAGTGGCACGCCGCCCATCCGGGCTTCGACATCGTCCGCGACCCCGCCTGGCTCGCCGTGGACGGCCCGGACGGCGAACCCGTCCAGGGCCTCGACGTGATGCTTCGCCACAACCCGTTCGGGCCGCACGACGACGCGGTCTGCATCGCGGCCCTGACCGCCCCGCGCCCATGGCCGGGCAGAACGGGCATGCACTCGCGCCTCGCCGAGATCGTCCACTCCCTGGCCGCCGTCACCGGACGAACCGTGCGCGCGGTCGCCGCCGAGTGGTTCCTGCGCTACCTGCACCGCGTCGTGGGCCCGGTGCTCTGGCTCGACGGCCACGCAGGCGTGGCCCTCGAAGCACACCAGCAGAACACCCTGGTGCTGCTCGACCCCCAGGGATGGCCGGTCGGCGGCCGATACCGCGACAACCAGGGCTACTACTTCCGCGAGTCCCACCGCGCGGCGCTGGAGCGCAGGCTCCCCGGCATCGGATCGGCCAGCGACACCTTCGTCTCCGACGCGGTCACCGACGAACGCTTCGCCTACTACCTCGGCATCAACCATGTGTTCGGCCTGATCGGGGCGTTCGGCGCCCAGCGTCTCGCCGACGAACGCGTACTCATCGCGGCCTTCCGCCGATTCCTCGGCTCGGCCGCCGCCCTGGGCTCCCCGCTCCCCGCACACCTGCTGGAAAAGCCCGAGCTGCGGTGCAAGGCCAACCTGCTGACCCGGATGCACGGCCTGGACGAACTCGTCGGCCCCGTCGACACCCAGTCCGTCTACGTCACCATCGCCAACCCCCTGTACGCCTGAGGGAACATCACCACCGCCTGAACCGCCGAGAGGAGAGCGACATCGTGGCTCCAGCCGATGCGCACACCGACGCCGTTACCGGTCCTGCCCCACCGGCCGACACAGGTGCCGAGGACACCCTGGACCTGGAGCTCTCCGAGGAACTCCTCGCCCTGTTCGGGGAAGACCCCCCGGGCACCACGGGCATCACGGGCGACGCGGGCCGGGCAGCGGGTACGCAGCCGACGGCGAGCAGGGCGGCCTCCTCCGACCTGCTCGACCATCCGGCCGACTGGGGACCGGTCACCACCCCGGCCGGAGTCCTCCAACTCGTCCCCGTGCGGCTGGAACGCGATCTCGCCGTACTGAGCCGCTGGATGAACGACCCCGCCGTCGCGGCCTTCTGGGAACTCGCCGGACCCGAAGCGGTCACAGCCGCCCATCTGCGTAGTCAACTCGACGGCGACGGACGCAGCGTCCCCTGCCTCGGCGTGCTGGCGGGCATTCCCATGAGCTACTGGGAGATCTACCGCGCGGACCTCGACCCGCTGGCACGCCACTACCCGGCCCGTCCGCACGACACCGGTATCCACCTGCTCATCGGTGGTGTGAACAACCGCGGGCGCGGCGTCGGAACCACTCTGCTGCGGGCCGTCGCCGATCTCGTACTCGACAACCGCCCCCGGTGCGCGCGGGTGGTCGCGGAACCCGATCTGCGTAACACTCCGTCCGTCTCCGCCTTTCTGAGTGCCGGCTTCCGCTTCTCCGCGGAACTCGAACTCCCCGACAAACGAGCCGCCCTGATGATCCGCGACCGAACTCATCGTGCCCAGCTGTGAACGAACCGCTGCACAACTCACACCGCTCGAAACCCATCGGTTCCGTCCCGAGGAGTCCCCGTGCCGAAATATCCCGCGAGCCATGATTCGGCGCAGTCCGCCGAGCTGCTCAGCACGCCAGAACTGAACCGGACGGTCTGGGACGGAGCCGCCGCCCGACTGCTCGCGAAGATGCTCGGTCAATTCGCCTACGAGAAAGTCATCGAGCCGGCCGCGCAGGCAGGCGGCGATACGTACACCCTCGGCCTCGACGACGGCGGAACCCTCGGCTTCAGGGCCCGGCGGGGCGTGTACGGAAGCTGGCACATCGCCCCGGACTCGATCCTGGAGACGCCCGGGAACACTCCCGGGACGCCGGCCGGCGCGGGGCCCGACGGCGACCGGGGCCCCGCCACCGAGCAGCCCGGCGACCGGAGCACCGGCCCCGTCCCCTTCCGCGATCCGCTCCAGTTCCTCGTGCGCGCCCGCCGGCTCCTCGACATCGACGGCGCCACCCTCGGCCACCTCATCCGCGAGATCACCACCACCCTCACCGCCGACGCCCGGCTCGACCACACCGCCCTCACCGCGGCCCGACTGGCCGACCTCGACTACGCCGAGCTGGAAGGGCACCAGACCGGCCACCCCTGGCTCGTCGCCAACAAGGGCCGCCTCGGCTTCTCCGCCACCGACGCCTCGCGCTACACCCCCGAGGCCCGCACGCCCCTCACGCTGCCGTGGATCGCGGTCTCCACGAGGATCGCCGCCTACCGCGGAGTGGCCGGCCTGGCCGGACCGGAGCAGCTGTACGCACAGGAACTCGACCCGTCGGTCCGTGATTCCTTCGCCGCCGTGCTCCGTACCCGCGGCCTCGATGCCGACAGCTACCTCTTCCTTCCCGTACACCCCTGGCAGTGGGACGAATGGATCGTTCCGGTCTTCGCCCCCGCCATCGCCGCCGGTGACATCGTTCCGCTGCACGCCGACGCGGACCTCAGGCTGGCTCAGCAGTCCATCCGCACCTTCAGCAACGTGGCCCGCCCCGACCGGCACACCGTCAAACTGCCCCTGTCGATCCTCAACACACTGGTCTGGCGAGGACTGCCGACCGAACGCACCCTCGCGGCCCCGGCCGTCACCACCTGGGTCCACGGCCTGCGCGACGGGGACGCCTTTCTGCGTGACACCTGCGGGGTCATCCTGCTCGGCGAGGTGGCCTCGGTGGCGGTCGAGCACCCGCTCTACGACCGCCTTCCCGAGGCCCCGTACCAGTTCAAGGAGATCCTCGGTGCGATCTGGCGCGAGCCCCTCCAGCCCCGGCTCGCGCCCGGCGAGCGGGCCCGGACCCTCGCCTCGCTGCTCCACACCGATCTGCAGGGCCGCGCCTTCACCGCCGAGCTCGTCGCCCGCTCCGGGCTGACGCCCACCGCCTGGCTGACCCGCCTCTTCGCCGCCCTGCTGCCGCCGCTGCTGCACTTCCTCTACCGCTACGGCACGGTGTTCTCCCCGCACGGCGAGAACGCCATCGTGGTCTTCGACGACCAGGACGTACCGGTGCGACTGGCGATCAAGGACTTCGTCGACGACGTGAACATCAGCGCCCGGCCGCTGCCGGAGCACGAGTCGATGCCCGAGGACGTACGCCGCACCCTGCTCACAGAGGAACCCTCCTTCCTCACCCAGTTCATCCACTCCGGACTGTTCATCGGCGTGTTCCGCTTCCTGTCCCCGCTGTGCGAGGAACAGCTGGGCGTTCCGGAGGCCGATTTCTGGTCACTCGTGCGGGCCGAGATCCTGCGCCACCACGCCCGCTTTCCGGAGCTCAAGGAGCGGTTCGAGATGTTCGACCTGCTGACGCCCCGCATCGAACGCCTCTGTCTGAACCGCAACCGCCTGCATGTCGACGGATACCGGGACCGCCCCCAGCGCCCGCACGCGGCCATCCACGGGACCGTTCCCAACCCGCTCCACCCCTCAGCCGGAGTCCGGGAGTGACCGGTGTTGTCAGTGGCGACCCGTACGCTGGTCAAGCTATGACGAAGCCATCCCTTCCCGAGCTCCTGCACGCCGCCGTGACCGCCGTCGGCGGTACGGAACGACCCGGCCAGGCCGCCATGGCCGGGGCCGTCGCCGAGGCCGTCGACGACAATTCCCATCTGCTCGTCCAGGCCGGTACCGGCACGGGCAAGTCCCTCGGCTACCTGGTGCCCGCGCTGGCGCACGGGGAGCGGGTCGTGGTGGCCACGGCGACGCTGGCGCTGCAGCGCCAGCTGGTGGAGCGCGACCTTCCGCGCACCGTCGACGCCCTGCACCCGCTGCTGCGCCGGCGCCCCCAGTTCGCCATGCTCAAGGGCCGGTCGAACTACCTCTGTCTGCACCGGCTCCATGAGGGAGTGCCGCAGGAAGAGGAGGAGGGGCTCTTCGACCAGTTCGAGGCCGCCGCTCCGTCGAGCAAGCTCGGCCAGGATCTGCTCCGGCTCCGGGACTGGTCCGACGAGACCGAGTCCGGTGATCGCGACGACCTCACCCCGGGGGTCTCCGACCGTGCCTGGGCGCAGGTCTCCGTCTCGTCCCGCGAATGCCTGGGCGCCAGCAAGTGCGCGTACGGCGCGGAATGCTTCGCCGAGCTGGCACGTGAGCGGGCCAAGCTCGCCGATGTCGTCGTCACCAATCACGCCCTCCTCGCCATCGACGCCATCGAGGGCGCCCCGGTGCTCCCGCAGCACGAGGTGCTGATCGTCGACGAGGCCCATGAGCTGGTCTCCAGGGTCACCGGGGTGGCCACCGGCGAGCTCACCCCCGGCCAGGTCAACCGCGCGGTGCGCCGCGCGGCGAAGCTGGTCAACGAGAAGGCCGCCGACGCACTGCAGACCGCGTCGGAGGGGTTCGAGCGCGTCATGGAGCTGGCGCTTCCCGGCCGCATGGAAGAGGTTCCCGAGGACCTCGGCTACGCGCTGCTGGCGCTGCGCGACGCCGCGCGCACGGTGATCTCGGCCCTGGGAGCCACCCGGGACAAGTCCGTCCAGGACGAGGACGCCGTCCGCAAGCAGGCCCTGGCGTCGGTGGAGACGATCCACGGCGTCGCCGAACGCATTACCCAGGGCTCGGAGTACGACGTCGTCTGGTACGAGCGCCATGACCGTTTCGGCGCGTCCGTACGGGTCGCACCGCTCTCCGTCTCGGGGCTGCTGCGCGAGAAGCTCTTCACCGAGCGGTCCGTAGTCCTGACCTCGGCCACGCTCAAGCTCGGCGGGGACTTCAACGGGGTGGGGGCCTCGCTCGGCCTGGCTCCCGAAGGCACCGCGGGCGACGACATCCCGCACTGGAAGGGACTCGACGTCGGCTCGCCGTTCGACTACCCGAAGCAGGGCATCCTGTATGTCGCCCGGCATCTGGCCACACCGGGGCGGGAGAGTTCCCGCACCGACATGCTGGACGAGCTCGCCGAACTGATGGAGGCGGCGGGCGGGCGCACCCTTGGGTTGTTCTCTTCCATGCGGGCGGCCCAGGCCGCCGCGGAGGAGCTGCGGGGCCGGCTGGACAAGCCGATCCTGCTGCAGGGCGAGGAGACGCTCGGCGAGCTGATCAAGAATTTCGCGGCCGATCCCGAGACCTGCCTCTTCGGCACGCTGTCGCTCTGGCAGGGCGTCGATGTGCCGGGGGCCAGCTGTCAGCTGGTGGTCATGGACCGCATCCCGTTCCCGCGTCCCGACGATCCGCTGATGAGCGCGCGCCAGAAGGCGGTCGAGGAGGCGGGAGGCAATGGGTTCATGGCCGTCGCGGCGACGCATGCCGCGCTGCTGATGGCCCAGGGGGCCGGCCGGCTCGTCCGGGCCACGGGCGACAAGGGCGTGGTCGCGGTACTCGATCCGCGCCTGGCCAACGCCCGGTACGGCAGCTATCTGCGGGCCTCGCTGCCCGACTTCTGGTACACCACCGACCGTAACCAGGCGCGCCGCTCGCTCGCGGCGATCGACGCGACGGCCAAGGCCGACGGCAAGTAGTCCGCTTCGGGTGCCCGGCGGCATGGGCAGGGCCCCGGGATCGGCGCAGTGGATCCCGGGGCCCGGTCGGAACCGGCGAGCTTCACACCCGCCGCAGTACTGCCACCACCTTGCCGAGGATCGTCGCCTCGTCGCCCGGGATCGGCTGGTACGCGGAGTTGTGCGGGAGGAGCCACACATGGCCGTCCTCCCGCTTGAAGCGCTTGACCGTTGCCTCGCCGTCCAGCATGGCTGCCACGATGTCGCCGTTCTCCGCGACGGGCTGGCGGCGCACGGTGACCCAGTCGCCGTCGCAGATCGCCGCCTCGATCATCGAGTCACCGACGACCTTGAGCACGAACAGCTCGCCGTCACCGACGAGCTGGCGGGGGAGGGGGAAGACGTCCTCGACCGACTCCTCGGCGAGGATCGGGCCACCGGCCGCGATCCGGCCGACCAGCGGAACATACGACGCCGCGGGCTTGCCGGTCGTATCGGTGGGCTGCGAACTGGGCTGGTCCGAACCACGGACCTCGTACGCCCGCGGGCGGTGGGGGTCGCGGCGCAGGAAACCCTTCCGCTCCAGGGCCATCAGCTGATGGGCGACGGAGGACGTGCTGGACAGGCCGACCGCCTGACCGATCTCCCGCATCGAGGGCGGGTAACCACGCCGCTGCACGGAATCCCGGATCACCTCGATCACGCGCCGCTGCCGGTCCGTGAGCCCCGAGCTGTCCGCCCGGATTCCAGGAGGTCGGCCGGGCAATGAGCGCGCCGGGCGCGCGGGCTCTGGCCCCTCCATGTTCGTGACTGAGTCATTCATGGCATGCACCGGCTCGAATCGGCTCTGGGAGCGGTCCTGGGCAGTGATGGTGGCACTGTCTGCGGTGGTGGTCACGTCGGCCCCTCTCGAATGGTCTCCCTAGCTGGACAACGGTAGTAGCTTTCGAAAGGTTGCGCCAAACACACGTTCGAGTGAAAAACGAATAAAAGTCTGCCGTGTGTTCTCTGTCAGGTGTATGTGCGATGACCGAGAGGCCAGGGCCCCCTTGCGGGCCGACCCGCAATTCGGGCTATTACGGTAGCGGCCACCGGTGCGGCGCCGCCACGCGGGGTGGCCGTCGGGCCGTTGTCCGGGTCCGACAGCGGGAGCCCCGCAATCCTGGCCGCCGCACGGTTCCCGTAACCTCGTACGCGGCCTTAGGCTGCCTGCCGGTCGCTCGTGATGCGCGACACGCGGTAGGGCCGAATGCGCGGCCAAACCCAAGATCTAGTGGTTGGATTGTTCCAGCCACCCAGAAGTTGTGGTCCCCGGTCCGCCGAGGGTGTGGCCATCGCCTATGCTTGTGACAGCTTCCAGGAGCCCCGACGGGCCCTGAAGAGGCTATTCAGTCGTGCTGTGAAGGAGGGTTGGGAGCCATGCACTGCCCCTTCTGCAGGCACCCCGACAGCCGGGTCGTCGACAGTCGCACCACCGACGACGGCACGTCGATCCGACGCCGTCGCCAGTGCCCCGACTGCTCCCGCCGTTTCACGACGGTGGAGACCTGCTCGCTGATGGTGGTGAAGCGCAGCGGCGTGACCGAACCCTTCAGCCGTACCAAGGTCATCTCCGGCGTGCGCAAGGCGTGCCAGGGCCGGCCGGTCACCGAGGACGCCCTCGCCAAGCTCGGCCAGCGGGTCGAGGAGGCGGTGCGTGCCACCGGCAGTGCCGAGCTGACCACCCATGACGTGGGTCTGGCCATCCTCGGCCCCCTGCAGGAACTCGACCTCGTCGCGTACCTGCGGTTCGCGTCCGTGTACCGGGCGTTCGACACACTCGAAGACTTCGAGGCCGCCATCGCGGAACTCCGTGAGCGGCGGCCTCCCGTGGAGGAACGCGGGAGGGGCGAGACCCTTGAGGTCCCCGTTCCCGCCGTCGCCGCCGACTGATCGGCGCCGGCCGGTCGACACGGTTCCGTGGATCGGCGGCAAGGCGGCTTCATAGACCTGCTCCGGGCGCTCTGCGTGGCGTCCGAGGCATCAGAGACAGACTGTGCCCCGGGAAGTTCTGGGCACTTCAGGGTGTTTTTGCCCACATATGGGAGGCGGCATGACAGAGACGGCGAGCGGCCCGGCACGAGGTTCCCGAACCAAGGGAGCCAAGTCGAGCAAGGGTCTGCGTATCGAGCGCATCCACACCACCCCCGGCGTGCATCCGTACGACGAGGTGGCGTGGGAGCGCCGTGACGTCGTCATGACCAACTGGCGCGACGGTTCGATCAACTTCGAGCAGCGTGGCGTCGAGTTCCCCGACTTCTGGTCGGTGAACGCGGTCAACATCGTCACCAGCAAGTACTTCCGCGGGGCCGTCGGCACCCCGCAGCGCGAGACCGGTCTGCGACAGCTCATCGACCGGATCGTGAAGACGTACCGCAAGGCCGGCGAGGACCACGGCTACTTCGCCTCTCCCGCGGATGCCGAGATCTTCGAGCACGAGCTGGCGTACGCCCTCCTGCACCAGATCTTCAGCTTCAACTCGCCGGTCTGGTTCAACGTCGGAACGCCCCAGCCGCAGCAGGTCTCCGCCTGCTTCATCCTGGCCGTCGACGACTCCATGGAGTCGATCCTCGACTGGTACAAGGAAGAGGGCATGATCTTCAAGGGCGGCTCCGGCGCCGGCCTGAACCTCTCCCGCATCCGCTCCTCCAAGGAACTGCTGTCCTCCGGCGGCAACGCCTCCGGCCCGGTGTCCTTCATGCGCGGTGCCGACGCCTCCGCCGGAACGATCAAGTCCGGTGGCGCCACCCGGCGCGCGGCCAAGATGGTCATCCTCGACGTCGACCACCCCGACATCGAGAACTTCATCGAGACCAAGGTGAAGGAAGAGGAGAAGATCCGCGCCCTGCGCGACGCGGGCTTCGACATGGACCTGGGCGGCGACGACATCACGTCCGTCCAGTACCAGAACGCCAACAACTCGGTGCGTGTGAACGACGAGTTCATGAAGGCCGTCGAGTCCGGCGGCAAGTTCGGGCTGCGTGCCCGCATGACCGGCGACGTCATCGAAGAGGTCGAGGCCAAGTCCCTCTTCCGCAAGATGGCCGAGGCCGCCTGGGCGTGCGCCGACCCGGGCATCCAGTACGACGACACCATCAACGCCTGGCACACCTGCCCGGAGTCCGGCCGGATCAACGGCTCGAACCCCTGCTCCGAGTACATGCACCTGGACAACACCTCGTGCAACCTCGCCTCGCTGAACCTCATGAAGTTCCTCAAGGACGACGGCAAGGGCAACCAGTCCTTCGAGTCCGAGCGCTTCGCCAAGGTCGTCGAGCTGGTCATCACCGCGATGGACATCTCGATCTGCTTCGCGGACTTCCCGACGCAGAAGATCGGCGAGAACACCCGCGCCTTCCGCCAGCTCGGCATCGGCTACGCCAACCTCGGCGCCCTGCTGATGGCGACCGGCCACGCCTACGACAGCGACGGCGGCCGCGCCCTCGCCGGCGCCATCACCTCGCTGATGACCGGCACCTCGTACAAGCGCTCCGCCGAGCTCGCCGCGGTCGTCGGCCCGTACGACGGCTACGCCCGCAACGCCGAGCCGCACCAGCGCGTCATGAAGCAGCACTCCGACGCCAACGCCGCGGCCGTCCACATGGACGACCTGGACAACCCGATCTGGGCCGCCGCGACGGAGGCCTGGCAGGACGTCATCCGCCTCGGCGCGAAGAACGGTTTCCGCAACGCGCAGGCCTCGGTCATCGCGCCCACCGGCACCATCGGCCTCGCGATGTCCTGCGACACCACCGGTCTTGAGCCCGACCTCGCCCTGGTCAAGTTCAAGAAGCTGGTCGGCGGCGGCTCGATGCAGATCGTCAACGGCACCGTCCCGCAGGCCCTGCGCCGCCTGGGCTACCAGGAGGAGCAGATCGAGGCGGTCGTCGCCCACATCGCCGAGCACGGCAATGTGATCGACGCCCCCGGTCTGAAGACCGAGCACTACGAGGTCTTCGACTGCGCGATGGGCGAGCGTTCCATTTCCGCGATGGGTCACGTGCGCATGATGGCCGCGATCCAGCCGTGGATCTCCGGCGCGCTCTCCAAGACGGTGAACCTGCCGGAGACGGCCACCGTCGAGGACGTCGAAGAGGTCTACTTCGAGGCGTGGAAGATGGGCGTCAAGGCGCTCGCGATCTACCGCGACAACTGCAAGGTCGGCCAGCCCCTCTCCGCGAAGACCAAGGAGAAGGAGAAGGAGGCGGTCACCGCCAAGGCCGAGGAGACCATCCGTACCGCGGTCGAGAAGGTCGTCGAGTACCGCCCGGTCCGCAAGCGTCTCCCCAAGGGCCGTCCCGGCATCACCACCTCCTTCACGGTGGGCGGCGCCGAGGGCTACATGACCGCCAACTCCTACCCGGACGACGGTCTCGGTGAGGTCTTCCTGAAGATGTCGAAGCAGGGCTCCACCCTCGCGGGCATGATGGACGCCTTCTCCATCGCCGTCTCGGTCGGCCTGCAGTACGGCGTCCCGCTGGAGACGTACGTCTCGAAGTTCACCAACATGCGCTTCGAGCCGGCCGGCATGACGGACGACCCGGACGTGCGGATGGCACAGTCGATCGTCGACTACATCTTCCGCCGCCTCGCGCTGGACTTCCTGCCCTTCGAGACCCGCTCGGCACTCGGCATCCACTCGGCCGAGGAGCGCCAGCGCCACCTCGACACGGGTTCGTACGAGCCCTCCATCGAGGACGAGGAGCTGGACATCGAGAGCCTGGCCCAGTCCGCCCCGGTGCGGACGGAGCCGCTGAAGGCGGTGGCCGCGGTGCAGGAGGCGGAGAAGCCCGCCCCGAAGACCGCGCACACCTCGGCGGAGCTCGTCGAGATGCAGCTGGGCATCAGCGCGGACGCGCCGCTCTGCTTCTCCTGCGGTACGAAGATGCAGCGCGCCGGCTCCTGCTACATCTGCGAGGGCTGCGGCTCGACCAGCGGTTGCAGCTGACAGGCTGCCCGATCGCGTGGGACGCAAGGTCCCGCATGATGTGCCCGGGTAGCTGAACCGCAGCTCAAGGAGGGCGTCGACTTCCGGTCGGCGCCCTCCGCGGTCGTACGGTCCCGGGCCGGCGCGCGACGTCCCTCGCGGTGTGGCACGATCTCGCAGGTGACCAGCAGACCCGATGAGGCTCAGCGCCTGCGCGACCTTGCGCGGTTGCGTCGTGTCCGTGACCGGATCGACCGGGAGTTCGCGCAGCCACTGGATGTCGAGGCGCTCGCCCGTGGTGTGCACATGTCGGCAGGGCACCTGAGCCGCGCGTTCCGGCTGGCGTACGGCGAGTCGCCGTACGGATACCTGATGACGCGGCGCATCGAGCGGGCGATGGCGCTGTTGCGGCGTGGTGATCTCAGCGTCACCGAGGTCTGTTTCACGGTCGGTTGCTCCTCGCTGGGCACCTTCAGTACCCGCTTCACCGAGCTGGTGGGCATGCCGCCCAGCGCCTACCGGCGCGAGGCCGCGCGCGCCACGGTGGGGATGCCGTCGTGCGTGGCGAAACAGGTGACCAGACCGATCAGGAATCGAGAAGCGCGGTCACAGGGCCAGGATTAGCGTGACGGCCATGGACATCACGATTCACTCGAGCTTCCTTCCGCACGAGGACCCGGACGCCTCTCTGGCCTTCTACCGCGACATCCTGGGCTTCGAGATCCGCAACGACGTCGGGTTCGGCGGGCTGCGCTGGATCACGGTCGGCCCCGCCGGCCGGCCCGGCACGTCCATCGTCCTGCATCCGCCGGCCGCGGATCCCGGCGTCACGGAGGAGGAGCGGCGCACCATCACCGAGATGATGGCCAAGGGCACCTACGCCATCATCACCCTGGCCACCGCCGACCTCGACGGCACCTTCGACCGCCTCCAGGCCGGCGGTGCCGAAGTCGTCCAGGAGCCGACCGAGCAGCCGTACGGGATTCGCGACTGCGCCTTCCGCGATCCCGCCGGCAATCTCATCCGCATCAACGAGGTGCGCTGAACCGTCCGGCGACCGCGGCCACGAGCCGCACCGACGAAGCAGAACCGGACGTACCGTTCGGCGCCCGAGATGCCGAGCCGGGCGACGCAGACGGCGACGGGGACCGCGAAGGCGGCTCCGCCCAACAGATGGAGACACGATGAGCATGGCCAAGAGGACGGACACGCGGTCGTCTGCGCCGCACACTGCCGACAGCCACGACCTGATCCGTGTGCACGGCGCGCGCGTGAACAACCTCAAGGACGTCAGCATCGAGATCCCGAAGCGCCGGCTGACGGTGTTCACCGGCGTCTCCGGTTCGGGCAAGAGCTCGCTGGTGTTCGGCACCATCGCCGCGGAGTCGCAGCGGCTGATCAACGAGACGTACAGTGCCTTCGTGCAGGGTTTCATGCCGACCCTCGCGCGGCCCGAGGTAGACGTACTCGACGGCCTGACGACCGTGATCACCGTCGACCAGCAGCGCCTCGGTGCCGATCCCCGCTCCACGGTCGGCACCGCCACCGACGCCAACGCGATGCTGCGCATTCTCTTCAGCCGGCTGGGCAAGCCGCACATCGGCTCGCCCCAGGCGTTCTCCTTCAACGTCGCCTCGGTCCAGGCGAGCGGTGCGTTCAAGGTCGACCGCGGTGCCGACCGGACCAAGACCGTCAAGCGGACCTTCACCCGCACCGGCGGCATGTGTACCCGCTGCGAAGGCCGGGGCACGGTCTCCGACATCGACCTCACCCAGCTCTACGACGACTCCAAGTCGATCGCCGAGGGCGCGTTCACCATCCCCGGCTGGAAGTCGGACAGCTTCTGGACCGTGCGCGTCTACGCCGAGTCCGGCCTCCTGGACCCGGACAAGCCGATCCGCAAGTTCACCAAGAAGGAGATGCAGGACTTCCTCTACCGGGAGCCGACCAAGGTGAAGGTCGAGGGTGTCAACCTCACCTACGAGGGGCTGATTCCCAAGATCCAGAAGTCGTTCCTGTCCAAGGACAAGGAGGCGTTGCAGCCGCACATCCGGGAGTTCGTGGAGCGGGCGGTCACCTTCACCACCTGCCCCGAGTGCGACGGCAGCCGACTGAGCGAGGAAGCCCGCTCGTCGAAGATCAACAAGCTGAGCATCGCCGACGCCTGTGCGATGCAGATCAGCGACCTGGCCGAGTGGGTGCGCGGCCTCGACGATCCGTCGGTGGCTCCGCTGCTCGCCGCGCTGCAGCGGACCCTCGACTCGTTCGTGGAGATCGGTCTCGGCTACCTCTCGCTCGACCGGCCGTCGGGCACGCTGTCGGGCGGCGAGGCGCAGCGCGTCAAGATGATCCGCCACCTCGGCTCCTCGCTCACCGACGTCACCTATGTCTTCGACGAGCCCACCATCGGTCTGCACCCCCATGACATCCAGCGGATGAACGACCTGCTGCTGCGGCTGCGGGACAAGGGCAACACGGTGCTCGTCGTGGAGCACAAGCCGCAGACGATCGCCATCGCCGACCATGTCGTCGACCTCGGCCCCGGCGCGGGTACGACGGGCGGCGCCGTCTGCTTCGAGGGCACCGTCGAGGGGCTGCGGGCCGGCGGCACCGTCACCGGCCGCCATCTCGACGACCGGGCGGTCGTCAAGGAGACGGTGCGCGAGCCCACCGGGGCGCTGGAGATCCGCGGCGCGACGGCACACAACCTGCAGGGCGTCGACGTCGACGTCCCGCTCGGCGTGCTGACCGTCGTCACCGGTGTCGCGGGGTCCGGCAAGAGCTCGCTCGTGCACGGGTCGATCCCCGCGGGCGCGGACGTGGTCTCGGTCGACCAAGGGGCCATCCGCGGGTCGCGACGGAGCAATCCGGCGACGTACACCGGACTGCTCGACCCGATCCGCAAGGCGTTCGCGAAGGCCAACGGCGTGAAGCCGGCGCTGTTCAGCCCCAACTCCGAGGGCGCCTGCCCGACGTGCAACGGAGCCGGCGTCATCTACACCGATCTGGCGATGATGGCCGGCGTCGCCACCACCTGCGAGGAGTGCGAGGGGAAGCGGTTCGAGGCATCGGTGCTCGACTACCACCTCGGCGGCCGCGACATCAGCGAGGTGCTCGCGATGTCGGTGACCGAGGCCGAGGAGTTCTTCGGCGCCGGCGAGGCGCGCACACCGGCCGCGCACAAGATCCTGGAGCGGCTCGCCGACGTCGGGCTCGGCTACCTCAGCCTCGGCCAGCCGCTCACCACGCTGTCCGGCGGCGAGCGGCAGCGGCTCAAGCTGGCGACGCACATGGCCGAGAAGGGCGGTGTGTACGTCCTCGACGAGCCGACCACCGGACTCCACCTCGCCGATGTCGAGCAACTGCTGGGCCTGCTGGACCGGCTCGTCGACTCCGGCAAGTCGGTCATCGTCGTCGAGCACCACCAGGCGGTCATGGCGCATGCCGACTGGATCATCGACCTGGGTCCGGGCGCCGGTCACGACGGCGGCAGGATCGTCTTCGAGGGCACCCCCGCCGACCTCGTCGCCGCCCGCTCCACCCTCACCGGCGAGCACCTCGCGGAGTACGTCGGGGCCTGACCCGGGCCTGCGCGATCCTCCGCCGCAGGCCGACCCGAAGGGGACCGACCGCGGGCCGGTCCCCTTCGTCGTGTCCGCCGTGCCGCGGCTCCGCGGTCCGGGCCGGGGCCGCGTGCCGCGACGTGCCAGTCACATGCCGGGCGTACGGCTTCCCATCGTCGCGGCGAACGAATCGGGGTCGCCGTCGAAGCCCCGGACCGTACCGTGGAACTCCCAGGCCCCGGAGGCGCCCCGGACGAACTCGGCCACGGTTGCCGCAGTGGCCGCGCCGACCGCCGAGAAGTCGTCCTCCGCCAGGTTCGTGTAGCCCTCCCGGACCTGAACAGCGGTGTTCGCTATCTCGGCGAACGTCCTGCGGCCGTCGCGCTGCTGGATGGCGACCCCGACGACGACCCGGGTGTACGCGGTCGACAACCGGCTCAGTTCCAGAGTCATCTCCTCGTCGAAGCCGAGGCCCTGGCCGGTCCTGCTGTCGCGGTTGAGGGTGATGGTGCCGTCCGGCGAGCGGCTGTCGAAGTGCACGAGGTACGCGGGGCTGCCGTACGGCGCCTCGGCGAGGTAGGTCGCCGCGATGATGTCGAGGTCATGGGCCGGTGCGCCATGAGGGCTGGGATCCCATTTGAGTCTGACTTCGACCTTGTCTATGTCCTTGTTGGGCGTGCTCATCGGACTTGCCTCCCTGGCTTTCCGCTGGGCCGTCGGGCCGTTCACATCACCCGATCATGTCTGTAACCGACCGTGGATCCAACCGGCTTGGATTTCGGCGATGGAATCGGGCCATCGGTGTCCCGCGGCCGCACGGCTCCGTGGCCTCGTGGCCGCTTCGGTTCAGTGGGGTATGCGGCGCGGCGGTCGCTGCCGGACCTCGTCCCGGAAGAGCTTGATGGCGCTGCTGACCTGACGGATGAGATGGGTGTGCTCGATGCGGTCGAGATAGAGGCAGTTGCGAGCCACGCCGTCCAGCTCGAAGGCGAAGCAGAGCGTCATCAGAGGGTTGATGAACAGCTCGCTGCCACGGGTGCGCGAGGTGAACCTGACGTCCCCGAAGTCCCCCTGGACGGCGGCGGCGATCGACCCGTTCACGATGCTGGGGTGGTCGGGCGTGTGGTGCTGGGCGTGTGCCACGGCGTCGACGAAGAGCGCGCCCTCACGCGTCGTACGGGATACGGAGAACGCGCCGAGACAGGAACCGTCGCGTTCGAGTGCGGCGATGTTCTCCAGTACGAGGCCGTGGCTCACCCCGTGATACGCGTCGATGCCGAAGCCGATGGACACGACGAGGCGTTCCGGTACGTCGATCGCGGCGAGCGCGGCGACGCTGGTCAGATCCTCCTCCGGTGTGCCGAGGCCGGATTCGTCGCCGCGCATCAGGATGTCCGTACCGCCGTCGACCAGGACCACCGCGTCGATGTCGTACTTCTCGATCAATGCCCGGTAGGCAGCGCGCAGCGGTTGTACGCCCACCCGGGAGAAGGCGTGGACCGTGTGCGGATAGCCGTGCAGATCGAGCCACTGGGCGAGTGTCCGTTCCGGGAAGTACGCCTGGTGGAGGGCCGTTTCGGGGGTGATGGCGGCGACGTCCGGCGCGAGCCAGGAATCGAGGGGCAGCCCTTCGAGAGCGCTGAACGACAGATTGGCGAGCTGTACGTGCTTGCCCTGGTGGAACAGGGAGAGCGCGATGGGGAGTCCCGCGTAGATGTCGAAGCCGCCGCCGGCCCCTGCGACGAGGACACGTTCCGCGGATTCGAGCCGGGTGAACAGGGGGTTGGTGTGCAGCGAGACCGTGGAGGCCATTCTGCGTTTCATGGCGGTCACTTAGGGCCTACTCTGCCCGAGCGTGACCCGTGACACGCCCGGCACCGTACGATGGCGCGGTGCTGGTCAAGTGGATTCGTTGCACCGTGGTGGACCGTCGAGGTTTTGAGCGGGGGCAGCGGAAGTGGGCGGGGCTGCTGGGCGAGCCCGGGTTCAGGGGACAGGGCGGTGGGTGGAGCCGAGGGCGTCCGGACGTGGCGCACGTCTTCACCTTCTGGGAGAACCGCGTCTTCTACGACTCGTTCATGGCGCGCGCGCACGACGGCCTGGCTGCCGCGCAGTCCGGTACGTACAGCGGTCTCCAGGTCAAGCTCTTCGAGCACCGCTTCGATGTGAAGACGGGCTTCGAGCCGCGCTTCACCGATGCGGATGTGGTCCGGGTGGCGCACAGCAAGGTGCGCGAGGACCGGGTGGAACACTTCGCGTTGATGCAGGAGAGGGTGTGGAATCCGGCGATGGCCGGTTCGCCCGGCATGCTGCGGGGGGTGTTCGGGGAGGCGCCGGGGCAGGAGTTCCTCGTGTTGTCGATGTGGCAGTCGAGCGCCGAGCGCGGCAAGTACCGGGCGGGGAGCATCGAGCGGCTGTCGCAACGGGCGCAGACCGAGGACGACGTGGCGGAGCTGGCGGGAGACGTCGTGCGGTTGGAGCCGTCGTGGACGGTGTGACCGGTACGGCCGGACGGGTACGGCCCAGGCGATGAGCCGGGGGCGCTCCGGGCGGCCCATCAGGTGGATTCGGCAGGGGAGTTGAAGACTCCGGCGCGGGCGGCTGCCAGAGCCGCGTCGGCGGACTGGTCGGCCAGTGTCCCGTCGACGGGCTCGCGGGTGATGAACAGTCTGAGGAACAGGGGCGAGATCACGGCCCTGACGAGCGCTCCCGCGTCCGTGCGCCGGTCCAGCTCGTGCCGGGAGACGGCGCGCGCGACGATGACCTCGCAGCGGGCGAACCGCTGCGCGTAGAAGGCGTTCAGCGCGTCCGCGGCACGCTCGGACTGGAAGGCCGCGGCGACGAACGCGGTCGGTGCGGCCGCTGCGGCGGGGTCCTCGAAGGAAGCGGCCGTCGTCTGCGCCAGAGCGCGCAGATCTCCTTCCAGGCTTCCGGTGTCGGGCGGGGTCCAGCTGTCCTCCCCGGCGAGGTCCAGGGCGTCCACGACGAGCCCTTCGAGGTTTTCCCAGCGGCGGTAGAGGGTCGTCTTGTGGATGCCGGAGTGCTCGGCGACGTACTCGACGGTGAGGCCCGGGTAGCCGTGCTCCACCAGGCCGGTGAGGACGGCATCACGGACCGCCGCGCGGGTACGGGCGGTTCTGCCGCCCGGACGGCTGGTGCCGGGGGCGAGCGGGGGCGTCGGCAGGCCGGTCTCCTGGGTGGCTCGCTGTCCAGTCAATTGCTACTCCAGTTGCATTAGTGAGTCCCAGTGTGCCACACTCGTCTTAATGCGACAACGATTGCGTTAGCTCGGAGGTGTCCTTGTCCACACAGATCTCGCTGCGCGGCGTGACCATGTCCCGTGGGGACAGGCTGTTGCTCGACGATGTCTCGCTGACCGTGCGCCCGGGTGAACGCATCGGGATCGTGGGGGAGAACGGCGCGGGGAAGACGACCCTGCTCCGGCTCCTCGCGGGGCTCGAACAGCCCGATTCCGGGAGCGTGTTCGCGGTCGCCGACCGCGGCACCGGTCTGTTGCCCCAGACCCCGCGGCTGCCGCCCGAAAGCACGGTCCAGGACGCGATCGACGACGCGCTGGCGGAACTGCGCGCGGTGGAGCGGGAGTTGCGGGTGGCCGAGGCGGACCTCGCTGGGGCCGACGATGCCGCGCTCGCCGCCTACGGAGACCTTCTCACCGAGTTCGAGTCGCGCGGGGGATACGAAGCGGACGCACGCGTCGACAAGGCGATGCACGGCCTCGGTCTCGCGCACACGGGACCGGCCAGAAAGCTGGGCAGCCTCTCCGGCGGCGAGCAGGCGAGACTGGGTCTTGCCTGCCTGATCGCGGCGTGCCCCGAGGTGATGCTGCTCGACGAACCCACCAACCACCTGGACGGAACCGCGCTCGACTGGCTGGAGGGTGCGTTGCGGTCCCATCCCGGCACGGTGATCGCCGTGTCCCACGACCGGATCTTCCTGGAGCAGGTCGCCACCGCGGTGCTGGAGGTCGACACCGACCGGCGGACGGTCGTGCGCCACGGCGGTGGCTACGCGGGATTCCTGGCCGAGCAGCATGCCGCACGGCAACGCTGGGAGCAGTCCTACGCCCAGTGGTGCGAGGAAACCGGGCAACTGGAGGAGTACGCGGCGACCACCGCCCATGGCGTCGCCACCGGCCGCGCCATCAAGGACAACAACAAAATGGCGTACGACCGGGCTGCGGGCCGGGTCCAGGCCTCCGTGTCCGGCCGGGTCCGCAACGCACGCAAGCGACTGGAACGGCTGAGGGCACGGCCCGTCCCCAGGCCGCCGGACCCCCTGCGCTTCGCCGCCCTGCCCACGGCCGGCGCGGCCGAGGGGAAGCTGGTCTCCCTGACGGACATACGGGTCGGTGGCAGACTCGCGGTCGACCGGCTCTCCGTGGCGGCGGCCGGCAGACTGCTGATCCACGGCGGAAACGGGGCGGGGAAGTCCACCCTGCTCCGAGTCATGGCGGGCTTGCTCGAACCGGACGCGGGCCGCGTGGTCCGGCGGGGCGGGATCGGCTACCTCGCGCAGGAGATACCGGCGCACCGCCCGGCGGAGTCCGTGCTCACGGCATTCGGCCGCGGACTGCCGCTCACCGATGACGAGCAGGCGGAACTGCTGCTCTCGTACGGGCTGTTCCGCTCCCGGGACCTCCGGGTGCCGGTCGGATCGCTTTCGGCGGGGCAGCGCAGACGGCTCGCCCTCGCCCGTCTCCTGGCCCGGCCCGCGGATCTGCTGCTGCTCGACGAACCAGCCAACCACCTGGCCCTCGGACTCGTGCAGGAGCTGGAGGAAGCGCTGGCCCACTGGCCGGGTGCGCTGGTCGTGGTCTCGCACGACCGGCTGCTGCGCAGCCGCTTCGACGGCGACATCCGGCGGATGGATTCCGGACAACTGCTCGAATGAGCCAAGGTCGATCTAGGGTCGGTACATGGCACGACCGCAACGCATTGTCCTCGTCCGGCACGGGGAGTCCGAGGGCAACGCCGACGACACGGTGTACGAACGTGAGCCGGACCATGCGCTGAGGCTCACCTCGACAGGGCTGAGACAGGCCAGGGAGGCGGGAGCGCGGCTGCGCGCGTTGTTCGACGGCGAGCGGGTCAGCGTGTACGTCTCGCCCTACCGCCGTACCCACGAGACATTCAGATCTCTCGGCCTGGACCTGGAGCGGGTGCGGGTGAGGGAGGAGCCGCGGCTGCGGGAGCAGGACTGGGGAAACTGGCAGGACCGCGACGACGTGCGGCTGCAGAAGGCGTACCGGGACGCGTACGGCCACTTCTTCTACCGCTTCGCGCAGGGGGAGTCCGGAGCCGATGTGTACGACAGGGTCGGGGCCTTCCTGGAGAGCCTGTACCGGAGTTTCGAGGCGCCCGACCATCCGAAGAACGTTCTGCTGGTCACGCACGGACTGACCATGCGTTTGTTCTGCATGCGCTGGTTCCACTGGTCGGTTGCCGAGTTCGAGTCGCTGTCCAATCCGGGCAACGGGGAGACCAGGGCGCTGATACTCGGAGAGGACGGGCGCTACACCCTTGACCGGCCGTTCGAGCGCTGGCGTACCCCAGAGCCGTACGGCATCACCGGATAGAGTGGAGGGGCGATGACAACCGCTGACTCTGCCTCCGGCCAACGTTTCGAACGTGCCCTTGCCAGCCTGCGCGGGCTCTCCGTGGGAGACGCACTGGGCTCCCAGTTCTTTGTGCCCGTCAACTATCCGCTCCTGAAACAGCGCGCACTTCCACCGGGTTCCTGGCAGTGGACGGACGACACCGAGATGGCGTGTTCGGTGCTGGCCGTGCTGTTGGAGCACGAACGGATCGACCAGGACGCGCTCGCCCGCTCCTTCGCCGACCACCATGACTTCGACCGGGGATACGGCCCCGCTGTGAACCGCCTGCTCAGGCTGGTCCGCGAAGGCGCTGACTGGCGGGAGCTGGCGTCGGCCCTGTTCAACGGCCAGGGCTCCTGGGGCAACGGCTCGGCGATGCGCATCGCCCCACTCGGTGCCTGGTACGCGGACGACCCGGAGCAGGCCACACACCAGGCCGAGATCTCCTCGTACACCACGCACCAGCACCGCGAGGCGGTCGTGGGCGCGATGGCCGTCGCGGCGGCTGCCGCACTGGCGGCGGCGACGGCCGGGCCGCCCACCCCGGCGGACCTGCTCGACGGCGTCATCGCGCTCGTGCCGCGCAGCGCCGTCGGTGCCGGACTGCGACGGGCACGCGACATGCTCGACTACGACGACGCCGGTACGGTCGCGGCGGTCCTCGGCAACGGCCGGCGTACCAGCGCACACGACACCGTTCCGTTCGCCCTCTGGTCGGCGGCGCGGAATCTCGGCGATTTCGAGCAGACCTTCTGGGTGACCGCCCAGGCCGGCGGAGACGTCGACACCACCTGCGCGATCGCCGGCGGGGTCGTCGCAGCGAGCAAGGCAGGCGCACCGCCGGCCGACTGGACGGCACGGACGGAGGAGCTGCCGGGCTGGCTCCCTCGGTAGGGCGGCACCAACCGCACCGCCGACGAACGGAGCACCGGCCGGGACCCCGACTGTCACGGTACTGCCACAGCTTCTCCTCGCACGGCGAGGATCAGTGAGGGGAAGCTAATCTCTCGGCCACGGCGCCGTCGATGATCATCCGGGCGGGCGTGCGTCGAAAATGAGACGCCGGGGTGCCCCAGCCACTGCCCTGCGGGCGGTGTGCGCGGACCTCGGTGGGGGAGGGGTCCCATGTCCGATCACACGTCAGAAACGCCCCGGCCGGCCGAAGCCCCCGAGCCGTCCGACCCGTCGGGGCAGGCCGGAACGTCCGAGCAGGCAGCGTTGTCGAAGGCTCCGCTGCCGGAGCCCCGTGGCACCGCTTCCGAGCCGCCGAAAGTGCCGGGATACGCACAACAGGGCGGGCAACAGCATCCGCCCAACCCCTGGCGGCCGAGCAGCCCCCAGCCCTCCGCGCTGTCGACATTGCGCCCGGCCGAGCCCGCCGCCATCCGCGGCGTGACGCTCTGTTGCGTCATTGCCACGGCGATGCTGAGTGCCCTGCTGCTGGGCGACGGTCTCGGCCTGAACGCGCTGATCGTCGCGGTCCCCGCGACGCTCGGGGCCTTCTTCGCCGCGCGGACCGCCGGCCGTCGCCTCCGCCCGTGGACGGCCTTCTGGGCGGTCGGCGGACTGGCGCTCCTCGCCGTCCCGGCCCTTCGGGACGCCGGATGGCCCGTCTTCCTGGCCGTCGTGTCGGCTGTCGCGCTCGGCTCGCTCGCCCTGCACGGCAGTCGCAGCTGGCTCGGGGTGTTCCTGGGGTCGCTGGGCCTGTTCAGCTCCATCGCCGACGGCCTCGCCTGGGGCGGGCGGGGCGTGCGGGCGCGGATGACGGGTTCCCGCAGGCGGTTGGGGGCCGTTCTCCGCAGCGTCGCGGTGGCGGTCGTCCTGCTCATCGTGTTCGGGGCGCTGTTCGCGAGCGCCGATGCCGCCTTCGCCGACGTGCTCGGCAGCCTGATGCCGGACGTGTCGGTCAGCAGCAGCCCGTGGCGGTTCCTCCTCTTCGTGGTCGGCCTGGTCGGTGCGCTCGCCGCCGCTTACGCCGCAGCCGCTCCGGTGCGCTGGGACGGCATCACCGTCCGTCGGGGAAAGGCACGCGGGCGACTGGAGTGGGCCCTGCCGCTCATCGTGCTGAACATGCTGTTCGCCGTCTTCATCGCCGTCCAGCTCACCGTGCTGCTCGGCGGATACGACAAGGTGATGGCCGAGACCGATCTCAGCTACTCCGAGTACGCCCGACAGGGCTTCTGGCAGCTTCTCTGGGCCACCCTGCTCACGTTGCTGGTGATCGCACTCGCCCTGCGCTGGGCCCCTCGCGGGCGGGGGCGCGACCGCACTCTCGTCCGAACCGTGCTCGGCGTGCTGTGCCTGCTCACCCTGATCGTCGTGGCCTCCGCATTGCGGCGGATGGACCTCTACGTCGACGCCTACGGTCTGACCCGGCTGCGGATATCCGTGGCCGCGGTGGAACTCTGGCTGGGCGTGGTGCTCGTCCTGATCATGGCCGCCGGAGTGTTCGGTGCCCGCCTGCTGCCGCGTGCCGTCGCCGCGAGCGCGGCCGTCGGCGTCCTCGCGTTCGGAGTGATCTCGCCGGACGGGCTGATCGCGGAGCAGAACGTCCAGCGGTACCGCGACGATCATTCGATCGACATCGCCTACCTCCGGGACCTCTCGGCCGACGCCGTACCGGCCCTGGACACACTGCCCGAGCCGCTGCGCTCCTGCGCCCTCAGGGACATCGAACGGTCGCTGCGTTCCGACGACGCTCCCTGGTACGCCACCAGCTGGGGCGAGGCACGGGCCCGGGACATCCTGAGGAAGCGGAGTCCGGACGATCCGACGCAGTCCTGCGACGGATCGCGTACGGGTGTCGGGGGCAGTGATCGCGGCGGCGACGAGAGCGATCCGTACGACCCGTACTGACCGGTCCGAGCCGGGTGCGTACGGAGCGCGGGGCCAAGAACGAGTCCGGGAAGGCCGACAGGCGCCCCGGGGTGTTGTCGGCGCCCCCATCGGCGTACGCTGACAGGCGCCATGCCGTACGAACCACCCACGCACACCGTCGAGCGCTCGCTGCGCGCTACCACTGGTGCCAAGACCGTCGCCGGTGTCGACGAGGTCGGACGCGGAGCGTGGGCGGGACCGGTCACCGTGTGTGCGGCCGTCACCGGCCTCCGCAGACCTCCCGCCGGACTCACCGACTCCAAGCTGATCAGCCCCAAGCGCCGTGCGGAGCTGGCGCCTTTGCTGGAGCGCTGGGTCACCGCGTTCGGTCTCGGCGATGCCTCTCCGCAGGAGGTCGACGAGCTCGGGATGACGGCTGCGTTGCGTCTCGCCGCCGTACGCGCCCTCGAAGCCCTGCCGGTGCGGCCGGACGCGGTGATCCTCGACGGCAAGCACGACTATCTGGGACAGCCCTGGCGGGTCCGCACCGTGATCAAGGGCGATCAGTCCTGTATCGCAGTCGCGGCCGCCTCGGTGATCGCGAAGGTCCGCCGGGACGCGATGATGGCCGAACTGGGCGCGGATTCCGGCGAGTACGCCGACTTCGCCTTCGGGGCCAACGCCGGTTACCCGTCGCCTGTACACAGGGCCGCGCTGGAGGAGTGGGGGCCGACACCCCATCACCGGCTTTCGTGGTCCTATCTCGACGCGCTGCCCAGGTGGCAGCACCTCAAGAAGGTCCGCTTCTCCGCCGAGGCGGCTGCACTGGAAAGCGGGGGCCAGCTCGGCTTCGACTTCTGATCGCGCACATGTACCCACCCGCCGACGCCCTGTGCGTCGGCGTTTGATAGACAACCACCCATGCCTCTCATCCCCGAGGAGCCTCAGATTCACGAGAGCGCCCAGGGTCCCCGCGTCACTCCGGCCGCAGGCCGCACCGCGTCGACCCCCCGTCCTGTACCCGGTCCGCGTTCAGCGGCCACGCCGCGTCCCGGTCGTCCCGGGCCCGGCCCCGCGAGGCCCGCGCCCCCGGCGCAGCGCCCGCACCCCACCTCCGACCGTCCCCGGACGGACCGGCCGGAGAATCGTTCCGCACCGCAGATCCAGCTGATCCCCGCCTCGGCGGACGGCGCACTCGACGCCGCCGACGAAGCCGTGGATCTGCTGCTCGACTCCGGCCGCGCACCGGGCGACATCCTGGTGCTCACCACCGGCGAGCAGCACCCGTGGGCCGCGCACGAACTCTCCTTCGGAGAAGCCGCCTACTGGGCGCAGCACGAGGCCGGTGACGATGTCTTCTTCGCCGGTGCCGCAGCCGCGGACCGGGTGAAGACGCGTCCGGTGGTGATCGTCGCCGTCAACGGCGGTGACGCCGTCGACGGCGCGCTGACCGGAGCGCAGGAACGTGCCGGAGCACTGCTGATCGTGTGCGGGGAGCCGCAGCGGATCAACACGGTGCTCGGCGTCGGAGTCTGATCCGCGGGACACACCGGGCCGCGGTGGCCCGGCTGCCCGACAGGGCGGCCGGGCCCGCGGCCACGGGTCATCGGGCCGCGGTGCGCCGCAGCGCCTGCGCCGTACCGCCACCGGTGCGCAGCGGAGCCGGATCCCGGCCGAGCGAGGTGTCGGCGAGAGCGGACGGCTGCAAGGTGGAGCTGGGGCGGCGCCCGCCACGGCCCTCGCCCAGCACCTGCCAACCGGCCTGGGTCAGCGTGATGTACGCGCCGCACCGCAGGCCGTGCAGCGTGCAGGCGTCCCGCAGACCCCACATCCACGCCCCGTCCTCCTCTGTCCAACGCTCGTCGCCCTCACGGCAGTAGAGGAGCACTGCGGTACGGACGGGCGTGCGGCGGCGAAGATCGTGCGGGATGACCCGGCGCAGGTGCGCCAGCAGCGCGTTGCGGAACTCCCAGCCGTCCGCGGCCGAGGAGCGGCGGGCGAACGAAGCGCTGGCCGTGAGGCGTTCCTCATGGTCGAGTACGGCGACCACAGCGGTCGTCGGGGTCGGCCTGTGCCGGGCGTGCAGGCCGCTGACGACCTCGCGGGGACTGCGCAGCAACGGTATGCCCGCTTCGGCCCACTCGGCCGGTTCGAGCATCCTGGCAAGACGGTTGGCGGAGTCGGCGGACGCCGACATCGAAGTGGCTGCGGACGGAGCGAATCCGAAGGTCACGATCCTCCCTTCGCATACGCGCCCATGGTGCGGGCAGGGTCGAGTGAGGGCGCACCGCGGCACAGCCCTTCCGGGCCGCGAAAGGGACTGTGCGGGGAGCGAGTCCAATTCTTCCTGGCGTATCGGCAGGCGGCAACGAGCAATTGGCACAGGTGACGGGAATCAGCCGGAATGACTCTGATATCCCTGCCCACGCCATGCCCGGATGACGCCTCCCGTCACGCCTGAATGGCGAGGACCAGCGGAAACACCCACTCCGCCCCCGCCCCGGCGACAGCCCCGCTGCCACGCTCGGCGTCCGGCGGGCGCCCGGGAGATCATCCGGGTGTCATGTGGGGTGGATTCGCGGATTGTCGGTGCCATCGGGTTGCATGGAGGCATGGACAACCTGGAGCTCCGCGCCGAAGCCGATGCCATCCTCGCCGAGCTCGTCGGCGACCCGGGGGGTTCGGCGCGGCTGCGGGAGGACCAGTGGCAGGCGGTGGCGGCTCTGGTGGAGGAGCGCAGGCGTGCGCTGGTGGTGCAGCGCACGGGGTGGGGCAAGTCGGCGGTGTACTTCGTCGCCACCGCGCTGCTGCGCCGCCGTGGCTCCGGGCCCACGGTGATCGTCTCGCCGCTGCTGGCGCTGATGCGTAACCAGGTCGAGTCGGCGGCGCGGGCCGGTATCCGGGCGCGCACCATCAACTCGGCCAACCCGGAGGAGTGGGACACCATCTATGAGGAGGTCGAGCGCGGCGACACGGACGTTCTCCTCGTAAGTCCGGAACGTCTCAACTCTGTTGATTTCCGTGATCAGGTG
The DNA here is from genome assembly GCF_045162475.1 of Streptomyces sp. NBC_00984. Classification (NCBI taxonomy): domain Bacteria; kingdom Bacillati; phylum Actinomycetota; class Actinomycetes; order Kitasatosporales; family Streptomycetaceae; genus Streptomyces; species Streptomyces sp. NBC_00984. The sequence continues at coordinate 2,322,715 of NZ_CP108734.1, read as the reverse complement.
CTGCCCAAGCTCGCGGCCACCACCGGTCTGCTGGTGGTGGACGAGGCGCACTGCATCTCCGACTGGGGGCATGACTTCCGGCCCGACTACCGCCGGTTGCGGTCGATGCTCGCCGAGCTCGCTCCCGGCGTGCCGGTGCTGGCCACCACCGCGACCGCGAACGCGCGGGTCACCGCGGACGTGGCCGATCAGCTGGGTACCGGTGCCGGTGAAGCCCTGGTGCTGCGCGGCCCGCTCGATCGGGAGAGCCTGCGGCTGGGCGTCGTCCAGCTACCGGACGCCCCGCACCGGCTGGCCTGGCTCGCCGAGCATCTGGACGAGCTGCCGGGCTCCGGGATCATCTACACGCTCACCGTCGCCGCGGCCGAGGAGGCCACCGCCTTTCTGCGGCAGCGCGGCTTCCGCGTCGCCTCGTACACCGGAAGGACAGAGAACGCCGACCGGCTGCAGGCCGAGGTCGACCTGCAGGAGAACCGGGTCAAGGCCCTGGTCGCGACTTCGGCCCTGGGCATGGGCTTCGACAAGCCGGACCTGGGGTTCGTGGTCCATCTCGGCTCGCCGTCCTCGCCGATCGCCTACTACCAGCAGGTGGGGCGTGCGGGGCGCGGGGTGGCCCACGCCGATGTGCTGCTGCTGCCGGGCAAGGAGGACGAGGCCATCTGGCGCTACTTCGCCGATACCGCCTTCCCGCCCGAGGCGCAGGTCCGGCAGACCCTCTCGGCCCTCGCGGCTGCGGGACGCCCCCTGTCCGTGCCGGCCCTGGAAGCGGCGGTGGATCTTCGGCGCACCCGTCTGGAGTCGATGCTGAAGGTGCTGGATGTCGACGGCGCGGTCAAGCGGGTGAAGGGTGGCTGGACGGCCACGGGGGCCGAGTGGGTGTACGAGGCCGAACGCTACGCGTGGGTGGCGCGGCAGCGGGCAGCCGAGCAGCAGGCCATGCGCGATTACGCGAGCACGTCCCAGTGCCGGATGGAGTTCCTGCGCCGGCAGCTGGACGACGAGGGAGCGGCCCCGTGCGGCCGTTGCGACAACTGCGCGGGGGCCTGGGCCGATACAGCCGTTTCGGCTGAGACCTTGACGGGCGCGGCGAAGGAGCTGGACCGCCCGGGGGTGGAGGTCGAGCCGCGCCGCATGTGGCCCACGGGGATGCCCGCACTGGGCATCGACCTCAAGGGCCGTATCCCGGCCAGGGAGCAGTGCTCCACCGGGCGTGCCCTGGGGCGGCTCTCGGACATCGGCTGGGGCAACCGGCTGCGCCCGCTGCTGGCCGAGAACACGCCCGATGGGCCGGTCCCGGACGACGTCCTGCAGGCCGCGGTGGCGGTCCTCGCCGACTGGGCGCGCTCCTCGGGCGGCTGGGCGCCGAACGTCCCGGACGCCTCCGCCCGGCCGGTGGGAGTCGTCGCCGTACCGTCCCTGAGCCGCCCGCAACTGGTCGCTTCCCTCGCCCAGGGAATCGCGGCCATCGGCCGTCTTCCCTTCCTCGGCACCCTCACGTACACCGGGCCGAGCGGTGCGCACACGGCACGCCGCAGCAATTCGGCCCAACGCCTCAGGGCGCTCTCCGGCGCGTTCGCCGTCCCCGGGGAGCTGGCCGCCTCCCTGGCCCGCACCCCTGGCCCCGTCCTGCTCGTGGACGACTGCACCGACTCCGGCTGGACCCTCGCCGTCGCTGCCCGCCTGCTCCGGCAGGCAGGCAGCGAACAGGTACTTCCCCTGGTCCTGGCCGCGGCGGGCTGAGATCTTCCGTGGCCGTGCCACGGTGGCCTACTCGCGCCTTTGGCGTGGACGGGGTGCGGTTGTTCGTAGAGGGCGAGCGGCCCGGTTGCGACGCGGCGTCACCGGGCGCGCCCGAAGCAGGCGTACGGGAAGTGGACGACGTCAGGGAGACGGGCGGACCGAATCGTCGTCCGACGTAGTGGCCGGTGAGGCACCGGCAGTTCTCCGACCGACTACCGGATTCCCGGATCGGATGCCGACTCCGGGCGGCGCCGATGCCGTGCCGCTCAGCCCGTTGCGTGCGATGCCGTACTCCCGGGAGCGATCGCCGGCCCCGGGCGAGGAGGTGGCGGCCCGGAATTCCTGCTGTGTCCCGGCGCGACGGCGCGCCGGGACAGGCTCGCCGCGCGCAGTGGCAGCTCCTCGGCCTCGCGGGCCAGTTCAGCCGCCCGCCGCAGCAGGTTCGTGGCCTCGGGCCGGTCGACGGCCAGGTGCTTGTCGACGAAGGTCATGGCTCCCATGCAACCAGACGGCTACGACACATGGCGAACGACTCCGCCCCCCTGTGGACAAAGTTATCCACAGGGGTCGCGGAATCCGGCTGCCCGCGGGACGGTCATGCCATGAACCAGCACCACGAATCCACCGGTCCGGCCGATGAGCAGCAGATCACCCTGCGAGGACCTGCCGAGCTCGCCGATGCCCTCCCCTATCTCATGGGGTTCCATCCGAACGACAGCGTGATCATGGTCGCTCTGCACGGCGGCAGGGGCCGCTTCGGCGGCCGGCTCAGGCTCGGCATCCCGCAGTCGCCCCAGGAATGGGCGCCCGTCGCCGAGCAGCTTGCCGAGTGCTTGATCAAGGGGAGCGAGCGGCGTGGGGAGCGCCCCGACGCGATCGTCATCTTCCTCTGCCAGGATCCCGCCGAGGGCGAGTCCGGCAGCCAGATCATGGAGCGGCTGCGGCCTCTCGCCCAGCGTCTGCGTACTGCCTGCGGCACGCTGGACGTACCGGTGCTCGAAGCGCTCTGTATCTCTGACGGCCGGTACTGGTCCTACTGCTGTCCGGACGAGCGCTGCTGCCCGACGGAGGGGAACCGGATGGCCATGCCGGGCACTTCGGTGATGGCCGCCGCTGCCGCCTACGCGGGCATCCAAGTACGCGGATCGTTGCGGGAGATGGAGGCGAGGCTCGTACCGCTGGAGACCTCGGCGGCGGCAGGCCAGCAACGCGCACTCGACTCTGCGGGTGCCGAGTTGATGCCCAGGCTCCTCGACGAAGCGGGACGCGAGGAGGTGGCCCGGGAGACCCTGGGCCTTGCCCGGCAGCTCATGAAACGTCTCAGGGAGGCCCCGGTGGCGGCGCCCTCCGCCTCGGACATCGATGACGACCGGCTGATCAGCCATGACGAGGCAGCCGCAGTGATTCTCGGCCTGCAGGACCGGGAAACCCGCGACAGGGCCGCGGAATGGATGGAAGGTCCGGAAGCCGATTCGGCGTTGCGGCTCTGGCGCGCACTGTCCCGTCGGTGCGTGGCACCGTACGAGGAGCATGCCGCGGCGCCACTGACCCTGGCTGGATGGGTCTCGTGGTCGACGGGCGATGAACCGGGCGCGCGAGTCGCTTTGGGCCTCGCCCTGCGGATGGATCCCGCGTACACCTTTGCCCAGCTTCTTCACGAGGCGTGCAACCAGGGCCTCGACCCGGAGACCCTGCGCCGATGCCTGCGCGGGGAGCGCAGTGCGCGAACGGGGCGGCACCGGCGGCGGACGGACCGGAGCGCGCGACCCCGCGCGGCGCGGCCGGCCGCCACCCGCCGGAAGAAGGCCCCGTCCGGCTCCGCCCGTCCCGAATCGGCGGCCATCCGGCGTCGGTCCGGGCGAGCGACCCCCACCCGGCGCGTATCCGGTGGCGAGGGCTGACCCGTATGCCCCGTCGCCCGCGGCACCTCGCGGCACCTCCGTGTATCGAGGTCCTCGACCGGACCTCCGCCGCCGGTGTGCGGAACGCGACGTCGCACCGGAGGCTGCCGGAGACGACGGTGCCGTGATGACAAGCGTTCTGGCGTTCTGCCAGGACGCGCCATGACGGACGGAGATCACGATGACGGGAGAGATGGCATGGGGAGGGCGGGAGACACGACATGCGGAAGGACGACGAAGAGCGCCTCGAAGAGCACCGCGAAGGGAGTGTTTATCGTCAGGCAGACGACTATGATCACCGCATGCCGCCCTACGACCCGTCGACCTTCCCGCCCTTCGCTGTCACCGTCGACCTGGTCGTGCTCACGGTGCGCCGCCACGCGCTCTGCGCGCTGGTGGTACGCCGTGGTGAGCCACCGTTCCAGGGACGATGGGCACTGCCCGGCGGGTTCGTCAGAGCCGATGAGGATCTCGGAGCCGCAGCAGCGCGCGAACTCGTCGAGGAGACCGGCCTGTGCGCCCAGGACCCGGCAGCTCCGGCGATCGGGAACGGCGCCCACCTCGAACAGCTCGCCACCTACGGCGACCCCGCTCGTGACCCCCGGATGCGAGTCGTCAGCGTCGCCCATCTCGCCCTGGCCCCCGATCTGCCGGCCCCACGGGCGGGCGGCGATGCGAACAGCGCACGATGGGCACCTGTCGACGATCTGCTCGGAGCGGAGGGGAGCTTCGGGCACGAGGGCGAGAACCAGGCCCCGCTGGCCTTCGACCATGCACAGATCCTTGCCGACGGTGTCGAACGCGCCCGCTCCAAGATCGAATACTCCTCCCTGGCCACCGCCTTCTGCCCGCCGGCGTTCACGGTCGGCGAGCTCCGGAGGGTGTACGAGGCGGTGTGGGGGGTGGTCCTCGACCCGCGGAACTTCCATCGCAAGGTGACGGGCACCCCCGGCTTCCTGATGCCCACCGGCGGGACGACCACTCGCCAGGGCGGACGCCCGGCCCAGCTCTTCCGGGCCGGTGCGGCCACCGTGCTCAACCCTCCGATGCTGAGGCCGGAAGTCTGACCTCGCGGAACGCCCACAGGATTGGTGCTGCGCGAAAAGTCGGATATGTCGCGTTATCTTTCTGCGGTACCCGCCCTGCCGCCGAGCGGTCTCACCTTCCGCGAGAGAAGCGATGCTCCAGGCCATCGGACTCACCAGCACCCCCCGCCGCGGCATTCCGGCCGCCGTGGACGATCTCACCTTCGAAGCCCGGCCCGGCCGCGTCACCGCGCTTCTGGGCGCCCCCGGCTCGGGCAAGACCTCAGCTCTCCGCCTCATGCTCGAGCTCGACCCGGGGCGGGGGGTCACCTACTTCCGGGGCAGACCGATGCACCGGATCCCGCACCCCGCGAGTGAGGTGGGCGTGCTGCTCGGGGACGTGCCGGGTCACCCCGCCCGTACCGCTCGCGGTCAGCTCCGGATGCTCTGCGCCGCTGCGGGTGTACCTGCAACGCGGGCCGATGAACTGCTCGAGCTCGTAGGTCTTGCCGGACTCGGGGACCAGCGCATCGGCACGCTCTCGCTCGGCATGGACCGACGCCTCGCCCTCGCCTCAGCACTGCTTGGTGATCCGCATACGCTCGTCCTCGACGATCCGGCGGAAGGCCTCACTCCGCGCGAGGGTTGTTGGCTGCACGGGCTGTTGCAGGCCCATGCGGCCCGGGGCGGGACCGTTCTGTACACCACGACGGACCCCAAGGAGGCCGCGCGGGCCGCCGACCATGTGGTCGTCGTCGACGGAGGCCGCCTTGTCGCCGACCAGGACGCCGGGGACTTCTCGCGGACCCGCCTCCGCCCCCGGGTCGCGGTCCGGACCCCGCACGCGGCCCGCCTCGCGGCGGTCGTCAGCCGAGAGGCCCGAGCGTCCCGGCGCTCGGTCGAGGTGGTCACCGAAGCCGGTGGCCGCCTCGCCGTGTACGGCTCCACCTGCGCGGAAATCGGTGACACTGCGTTCCGCCACGGGCTCCCGGTGCACCAACTGGCCGACGAGATCGACGATCCCGGCTCCATCGTGCCCCGGGGCGGCACGAGCCCCGCAGAGCCCGCGGGCTCCACGGAACGCGCAGACCCGGCAGATCCAGCGAATCCCGGAGATCCAGCAAATCGCGCAGCCCTCGCAAGGCCTGATGGCGGCGCAGGCTCACGCGATCCGCGACCGGTCGCGAAGGCGTCGGGTCCGGATCCGGCACCACCCATCCGGCGTCGCCCGGCCCGTGGTCCGCTTCATCCGCTGCGCTACGAACTGCGCCGTCTGCTCGGCGTCAGAACAACAACCTTGATCATGACCGCTGTCCTGGTCGTCTCCGTCGGACTATCCGTGCTCCTCGCCCGCACCGGCCATGCTCCGTTGCCGAAAGTGCTGGCGGCCTGGCCGTCGCTGCTGCCGCTGCCGCCCGCGGCGGTCGGGGCCGGGCTGCTCGGCGCCCTCTCGTTCGGTGACGAATTCCGCTACCCCGCGCTTGCCGCGGGTCGAGGCACCGTCCCCCGCCGCCTGGGGCTGCTTCTGGCCAAACTGGTGGTGTCCGCGGGCGTCGCCGTGGTGCTCGCTCTGGCCGTCGCACTGGTCTCCGCCGAAACCCTTCGCCTCGTGTACGGCCACAGTTGGGTCCATGTCCCGCCGAATCCGGTTTCCCTCGGTGCGAGTTGGGTGGCGCTGACCGTGGGCTGTGCCTGGGCGGGCCTCTTGGCCGCCGGAGTCTTCAGGGTGACGACGGCCGGCGTCGCCGCGGTGCTTGCCGTTCCTGTACTTGTCGTACCGCTTGTCCAGAAGGTGCTGATGGTGCCGGGATCCCGTCCGGTCGCCGGACTTACGGCCCGATTCCGCGAGCTGATGTGGCCGCGCTGGCCGCATGAGACGGACCGATGGGTGGCAGTCGTCGTGGGCGTCCTGGCACATCCGGTGGGGGCCGCATTGGTGTTGTCGCTCTCGGCCCTGGTCTTCGCCTATCTGTTCACCAGCCTTCATGGCAGGGCTCGCTGGCGGTCTCAGAGTGCCGCCGGATCGGGTCAGGCCTCGTAACCTCCACGAAGATGCCCGGTTTATACCAGTAAAGCGTCAATTGGGGGGCGGGTGCCGATCACCCTTTCGTGTGCTTTTCACCAAAGACCTCAAGAGCCGGGTGAGCTGCGCCGACAAAGGATGCGTGAGTACCCTTGCGCACACCATGATGACCGCCGCCCGCTCCGCCGATTCCGGCCTCGCCGGCCCGGGTGAACTCGATCGCTACCCGTACGCGGAGGCGCCGGCCGGCGAGCGTGCCGCTCTTCGTTCCTGGGACGGCCCCGACGTCGACCTCGGCCGGGTGAGCCGACGGGGCTCGGCCAGCCGGGGCCGCGGCCTCCACGGCCAACTCGTTCAGCAGCTGGGTCAGATGATCGTTTCCGGTGACCTGGGCGCCGACCGTCCTCTGGTGCCGGAGGAGATTGGTCAGCGTTTCGAGGTCTCCCGCACCGTAGTACGCGAATCACTGCGTGTTCTCGAGGCCAAAGGCCTGGTCAGCGCCCGGCCCAATGTCGGCACCCGGGTCCGCCCCGTCAGCGACTGGAACCTGCTGGATCCCGACATCATCGAATGGCGTGCCTTCGGTCCTCAGCGCGAGGACCAGCGTCGCGAGCTCGGGGAGCTCCGGTGGACGATCGAGCCTCTCGCCGCGCGCCTCGCTGCGGGCCATGGCCGCGAGGACATCCAGCAGCGTCTCGGTGACATGGTGGAGATCATGGGGCACGCGGTCGGGCAGGGGGATGCGATCACCTGCTCCCGGGCCGATGCGGAGTTCCACTCCCTGCTCATCCAGGCGGCGGGCAATCGCATGCTGGAGCACCTCTCCGGCATCGTTTCCGCGGCGCTGCAGGTCTCGGGCGGCCCGGTCACGGGCTGTGACCGCCCCAGTGAGGCATCCCTCGGCCACCACGCCCGGATCGTCGATGCCCTCGCGTCCGGTGATGCGGCGGGCGCCGAAGCGGCCATGCGTCAACTGCTCGTCGTCCACCCCGAGGTGGAGCGTGTGGTGCCCGCGCCCCGCGAGCACTGAGCACAGCACGGCTGGGGCGTGTGAACCGCGTGTCGCCGGGCCGCCACGGTCCGGCGGCGCAGTTTGCGGGGTTTTTGCGCCCTTGGTCGCGTTCATCGCAAATGAGGTGTGACTCGGGCCACGCGGATTGGGCGTAACACTCCTCGAAACAGTGCGATGACTTAAGAGGTGACCGCCGCGGAAGGAATACAGCAGCCATTCAGTGCGCTGTGCAGTTCTGAGGCCAAACCCGCGCCGCCGGTACATTCCCAGCCCGGTGGTCGTCGGCTCAAGCCCTTTTCGGGCCGGGCCGGAAGCCGTTTCCATCGTTCCGAGAGGTTGTTCGTGTCGGCCAGCACATCCCGTACGCTCCCGCCGGAGATCGCCGAGTCCGAGTCTGTGATGGCGCTCATCGAGCGGGGAAAGGCTGATGGGCAGATCGCCGGCGATGACGTGCGTCGGGCCTTCGAGGCTGACCAGATTCCGCCAACCCAGTGGAAGAATGTTCTGCGCAGCCTCAACCAGATCCTCGAGGAAGAGGGTGTGACGCTGATGGTCAGTGCCGCGGAGCCGTCCAAACGTGCCCGCAAGAGCGTCGCAGCAAAGAGCCCGGTCAAGCGCACCGCCACCAAGACTGTCGCGGCCAAGACAACCGTGACCAGGACGGTCGCGGCCACTGCCGCCCCGTCGGCAGAGACCGTGGACGTGGTGGCTGACGACGCTGCCGCGGCCGGCCCTGCGAAGAAGGCAGCAGCCAAGAAGACGGCTGCCAAGAAGACCGCCGTGAAGAAGACGGTGGCCAAGAAGACAGCAACGAAGAAGTCCGGAAAGCAGGACGACGAGCTCCTCGACGGCGACGAGGCGGCCGAGGAAGTAAAGGCCGGCAAGGGCGAGGAAGAGGAGGGCGAGGGCGAGAACAAGGGCTTCGTCCTCTCCGACGACGACGAGGACGACGCACCTGCGCAGCAGGTCGCCGTCGCCGGCGCCACCGCCGACCCGGTCAAGGACTACCTGAAGCAGATCGGCAAGGTTCCCCTCCTCAATGCCGAGCAGGAGGTCGAGCTCGCCAAGCGGATCGAGGCCGGTCTGTTCGCCGAGGACAAGCTGGCGAACTCCGACAAGCTCGCTCCGAAGCTCAAGCGCGAGCTGGAGATCATCGCCGAGGACGGCCGCCGCGCCAAGAACCACCTGCTGGAGGCCAACCTCCGTCTCGTGGTGTCGCTGGCCAAGCGCTACACGGGCCGCGGCATGCTCTTCCTGGACCTCATCCAGGAAGGCAACCTCGGTCTGATCCGCGCGGTCGAGAAATTTGACTACACCAAGGGCTACAAGTTCTCCACGTACGCCACCTGGTGGATCCGTCAGGCAATCACCCGCGCCATGGCCGACCAGGCCCGCACCATCCGTATCCCGGTGCACATGGTCGAGGTCATCAACAAGCTCGCCCGTGTGCAGCGCCAGATGCTCCAGGACCTGGGTCGTGAGCCCACGCCGGAGGAGCTGGCCAAGGAACTCGACATGACCCCCGAGAAGGTCATCGAGGTCCAGAAGTACGGTCGTGAGCCGATCTCCCTCCACACCCCGCTGGGTGAGGACGGGGACAGCGAGTTCGGTGACCTGATCGAGGACTCCGAGGCGGTCGTCCCGGCCGACGCGGTCAGCTTCACGCTCCTCCAGGAGCAGCTGCACTCGGTGCTCGACACGCTCTCCGAGCGTGAGGCGGGCGTGGTCTCGATGCGCTTCGGGCTCACCGACGGCCAGCCGAAGACCCTGGACGAGATCGGCAAGGTCTACGGCGTGACGCGTGAGCGCATCCGTCAGATCGAGTCGAAGACCATGTCGAAGCTGCGTCACCCGTCGCGTTCGCAGGTGCTGCGCGACTACCTCGACTAGGTCGCAGGAGTACACGGGCCGAGGGCCCGGATCCCCGTGGGGGAGCCGGGCCCTCGGCCTATCAACGCGTGCGGTCGGCGACGGGCGGGATGACTCTGGGTGGGATTGGTTCACCACAGAGTCAGGAGTGCGCATGTCCCGTACCGTCTTCCGCGCCCTGACCGGGGCGTTCGCCCTGGTCGCCGCCACAGCCCTGATACCGCTCGGATCTTCCGCCCGGGCGGCCGAGGACGGCATCGTCATCGGTGGTCAGCCCGCACATGTCAAGGACAGCCCCTGGGTTGTGGCACTGTCCAGCCGCGACCGGTTCGGAGCGGCGCGCGCCGGCCAGTTCTGCGGTGGTGTCGTGGTGGCGCCGAAGAAGGTGCTGACCGCTGCGCACTGTCTGAGCCGGGAGGCGCTCGGCATGGATGTCGGCAGCGTGCGCGATCTGCGGATCATCGCGGGCCGCGACGCCCTGCTCGGGACCGGAGGTCAGGAGATACGGGTGAAGGGGACGTGGACCAATCCCGAGTTCGACCCCGCCACGAACGCGGGGGACCTGGCCGTGCTCACCCTCGCCGACGCGCTCCCCGGGAAGAGTGCGATCCCGATGGCCGGATCCGGTGACACGGCGTACGTACCGGGCACCGAGGCGGACGTCTACGGGTGGGGTGACACGACGGGCAACAGCGACTACGCGTCGTCGCTGCGGTCCGCGAAAGTGAGCGTTCTGCCGGACACGGCGTGCGCGCAGGCCTACCCGGGTGGCAGGAACGGCACGTATGACGCCTCAGCGATGCTCTGCGCGGGCGAACTCCTGGGCGGGTACGACGCATGCCAGGGCGACAGCGGCGGGCCGCTGGTGGCCCGTGGGCGGCTCATCGGGCTGGTGTCCTGGGGGAACGGCTGTGCTCGGGCGGGGAGCCCCGGCGTGTACACACGGATTTCCGCCGCGATCGGCTGGATGCCGAAAGTCGACTGAACGACATCACCGCGCAGGTACGAGAACAGGCGGCTCCCCTTTCGGGGAGCCGCCCGTCGGCCGGTCCGGGACCTGGCCCGTGCTCGTCGTGGATGCGAGGTGTCAGTGTTGTTCCTCTTCGGCGGCTTGGGCCTGTACAGCCGTGAGCCGGTCCGTCTCATCCTGTATTTCCGCGGCGATCTTCTTGAGTTCCGGCTCGAACTTGCGACCGTGGTGGGCGCAGAAGAGCAGTTCACCGCCGCTGATCAGGACGACGCGCAGATATGCCTGGGCGCCGCAACGGTCACAGCGGTCTGCTGCGGTCAGCGGGCTCGCGGGGGTCAGAACAGTAGTCACGTCGCCTCTTCTCTAGCTCGACGAGCTGTCGTACCAGGGTCAACATCCAACCAGGCCGAAAACGTTCCCGCTCGTGGCTTTTCTTCGAAACTTCTTCTCGAGATGGTTGTTTGTTGCCGGTTGGCGGCGAATGTGCCGTATTGCGTAGCGCTACGGTTTCGCGTTGCTTGTCTTGGTGGGATCCTCCCGGCTGGCTTGCCGGTTCGTTCATGAGGACGTGCCCGGAGCCTAAATGGTTCATGCCTGGAAGGGAACGTGATGTTCGCGTCACTCCTACGAGGGATCGAACGTGTATGCGAGGCTGGACTAGTGTGAGGGTTGTCGAAGGGTGGCGTTACAACCGCTCTACCAGGCCTCGGTACCCTCTCAGCGGCGACCGAAGCCGAGCCCGTTACCCACTGGGCCCCAAATGAAATTCAGCGAGGAGCGAACCGCGTGACCGCCGATACGTCCGTGCCGTCCACTGCGCTGCTGACCGGAGCAGACCGAGACGGTTCCAACTACACCGCGCGGCATCTGCTCGTACTCGAGGGGCTCGAAGCGGTTCGCAAGCGCCCCGGGATGTACATCGGGTCCACCGACAGCCGCGGCCTCATGCACTGCCTCTGGGAGATCATCGACAACTCCGTCGATGAGGCCCTGGGCGGTTACTGCGATCACATCGAGGTCATCCTCCACGACGACAACTCCGTGGAGGTCCGGGACAACGGTCGGGGCATCCCCGTCGACGTCGAGCCCAAGACGGGCCTGTCCGGCGTCGAGGTCGTGATGACCAAGCTGCACGCCGGCGGAAAGTTCGGCGGCGGCTCGTACGCCGCGTCGGGCGGCCTGCACGGCGTCGGCGCCTCCGTCGTCAACGCGCTCTCCGCCCGGCTCGACGTCGAGGTCGACCGCAACAGCGCGACGCACTCGATCAGCTTCCGGCGCGGGGTCCCGGGGATCTTCACCGAGCAGGGGCCGGACAGCCCGTTCGACCCGGCCAACGGCCTGCTCAAGGGCAAGCGGGTCCCGAAGGCGCGCACCGGCACCAGGGTGCGCTACTGGGCCGACCGGCAGATCTTCCTCAAGGACGCCAAGCTCAACCTGGAGACGCTCCATCAGCGGGCACGGCAGACTGCTTTTCTTGTCCCCGGCCTCACGATCGTCGTCCGTGACGAACGCGGGCTCGACGGCGAGGGCAAGACCGAGGAGACCTTCCGCTTCGACGGCGGGATCAGCGAATTCTGCGAGTACCTCGCCCAGGACAAGGCGGTCTGCGACGTCCTGCGCCTGACCGGGCAGGGCACCTTCAAGGAGACCGTGCCGGTCCTGGACGAGCGCGGCCACATGACGGCGACCGAGGTCACGCGTGAGCTCGTGGTCGACATCGCCCTGCGCTGGGGCACCGGATACGACACCAACCTCAAGTCCTTCGTCAACATCATCGCCACCCCCAAGGGTGGCACGCATGTGACCGGATTCGAACGCTCCGTGACCAAGACGGTCAACGAGGCGTTGCGCTCGGCCAAGCTGCTCCGCGTCGCCGAGGACGACATCGTCAAGGACGACGCGCTGGAAGGCCTCACCGCGGTGGTCACCGTGCGGCTGGCCGAGCCGCAGTTCGAGGGCCAGACCAAGGAGGTGCTTGGCACCTCGGCGGCCAACCGGATCGTCGCCAACGTCGTGGCCAAGGAGCTCAAGGCATTCCTGACCTCGACGAAGCGCGACGCGAAGGCCCAGGCCAGGGCGGTTCTGGACAAGGCCGTCGCGGCCGCGCGGACCCGCATCGCGGCCCGCCAGCACAAGGACGCTCAGCGTCGCAAGACGGCGTTGGAGTCCTCCTCGCTCCCTGCGAAGCTCGCCGACTGCCGCAGCGACGACGTGGACCGCAGTGAACTCTTCATCGTCGAGGGCGACTCCGCGCTCGGTACGGCGAAGCTCGCCCGGAACAGTGAGTTCCAGGCACTGCTGCCGATCCGGGGCAAGATCCTCAACGTCCAGAAGGCGTCCGTCTCGGACATGCTGAAGAACGCCGAGTGCGGCGCGATTATCCAGGTCATAGGAGCCGGGTCCGGACGGACCTTCGACATCGACGCCGCTCGCTACGGGAAGATCGTCCTGCTGGTGGACGCCGATGTCGATGGCGCGCACATCCGCATCTTGCTGCTGACGCTGTTCCAGCGGTACATGCGACCCATGGTCGAGGCGGGACGGGTCTTCGCCGCGGTGCCTCCGCTTCACCGGATCGAGCTGGTCCAGCCGAAGAAGGGCCAGGACAAGTACATCTACACGTACTCGGACAACGAGCTGCGCCAGCGGCTGCTGGAGCTCCAGCGGAAGAACGTCCGGTACAAGGACTCGATCCAGCGCTACAAGGGCCTGGGCGAGATGGATGCCGACCAGTTGGCCGAGACCACGATGGATCCGCGCCACCGTACCCTGCGGAGGATCAACATCGGCGATCTGGAAGCGTCCGAGCAGGTCTTCGATCTGCTGATGGGCAATGAGGTGGCGCCGCGCAAGGAGTTCATCACGAGCTCTGCCGCCACCCTGGACCGCTCGCGCATCGACGTCTGAGAGAAGCCGTCTCCACCCGTGGGTGGAGACGGCTTCTCCACCTGCGATCAACCCCTGAGCCGATGCCCTGACCCGGCCGTTTCCGTAGCGTCGAAGGCGTTCAACCTTCCCGCACATCGGAGGCTGCCATGTCAGGGCTCGTCAATGTTCTGGTGATCGGCGCAGTGATCGCCGTCGTCGTCGTGCGCCAGTGCTCGGCACGGCAGATCACGGACGACCGGCGCTGGTGGGTCCTGCCGGGCGTTCTCCTCGTCCTGTCGGTGCGCGAGTCCGGACTGGTGGATCCGCGTCACACGGCGCTGTCCATGGCGGTCCTGGGCGTGGAGCTGGCGGTGGGGCTCGTGACGGGCGCCGGCTGGGGCTGGACCACCCGCCTGTGGCGCGAGTCGGACGGCTCGCTCTGGAGCAAGGGCACCAGGGCCACCGTCTTCGTCTGGACCGGGGGACTGGCGCTGCGGGCGGCCCTTTACGGGGCTGCCGCGCTGATGGGTATACACCAGGGCACCGCGGCCCTTCTGTCGGCCCTCGCGGTGACGCTGGCGGCGCGCGGTGGTGTGCTGATGTGGCGGGCACGGCAGATGGGTCCGGCGTACGGTGGCTCCGTCGGCGGGATGATGGGGCGGTCGGCGTGGAAGGACCGCGTGTGACGCGTACGACCTGGACCAGCTGGCCTACCTGGGAAGCCCTGTCAGGCACGAGCCGCACCCGTCCGCGATCGGTGATCACCTGGTCCGTCCGGGTGGGGCTGCTCACCGCCATGCTCTGGGGCACATTCAGCGGCGGACAGTTCGGGCCCTGGGAGATCGTGCTCGGGCTGGTGGGCGTGCTGGGCTGCGCGTTCGCCGCATGGGCGTTCTTCCGGACCAGCCTGGAGCACCGGCTGTGGCCGTCGCTCGGACTGCTGGCGCTGTTGATGCTGACGGCGTTCGGGGCGCAACAGGCCGGTGCCGATCTGCCCGCGCTGATCCTGTGGTGCGGCTGCGCGGTCACCGCACTGGAGCGGTTGCCGCTCACGGCAGGCCTCCCGGCGACGGCCGTCGCCCTCGGCGCGTACGCCGTCGTCAACACCGATGGCTGGCTCTCCACCGCCATGTCCACAGCGGGTCTCTCACTGGCGGGCTATGTGCTCCGACTGGATGCCGAGGCACGGGGCAGTGCCCAGAGGCTCCTCGTGCAGGAGCGGGCGGCCCGCGAGGCGGAGGCCGAGACGGCCGCGCTGGACGAGCGGGCCAGGATCGCGCGGGAGATTCACGACGTCCTCGCCCACAGCCTCTCGGCTCAGCTGGTGCATCTGGAGGCGGCGCGGCTGCTGATCGAGCGGGAGCCGGCGGGGGAGTTCCGGGACCGGGTGCTGGAGCGGGTCGTGGCTGCGCGTTCCATGGCGCGTGAGGGGCTCGCGGAGACCCGCCAGGCTCTCTCCGCGCTCCGGGGCGAGGTCTCTCCGGTGGAGGACTTCCTGCAGCAGCTGGTGGCTGCCGAACCGGCGCAGGTCAGCGTGGCGGGGGAGCGGCGGACGCTGACCGCCGAGGCGTCGCAGACGGTCCGGAGGGTGGCGCAGGAGGCCCTGACCAATGTGCGCAAGCACGCACCGGGGGCCAGGGTTCTCGTGCGGCTGGAGTATCTGCCGGACGAAGTCGCCCTGGAGGTCAGGGATTCGGGTGGACACAGACCCGAGGACGAGCTGTCCGGCAGCGGCTCCGGATACGGTCTGCTGGGGATGAGGGAACGGGCCGAGCTGATGGGCGGGACGCTGGAGGCCGGCCCCGGTGAGGAGGGTTTCGTGGTGAGTCTGCGGGTGCCCGCGTGAACGCGCGGGTCGTGGTTGCCGACGACCAGTCGGTGGTGCGTGAAGGGATCGTGATGCTGCTGGGGCTGCTGCCCGGAATCGAGGTGGTCGGAGCGGCGAAGGACGGTGAGGAGGCCGTGGCGCTCGTGGCCGAACTGGCCCCCGATGTCGTGCTGATGGATCTGCGGATGCCCCGGTGCGACGGGGCGGAGGCGACACGGCGGATCCGCAAGGACCATCCAGGGACCCAGGTGGTGGTGCTCACGACATTCGCGGACGACGACTCGCTCTTCCCCGCACTGCAGGCCGGAGCCCGCGGCTATCTCACCAAGGACGCCGGGGGCGAAGAGATCGTGCGGGCCATCCAGGCCGTGCTGTCCGGAGAAGCCGGCCTCTCGCCGAGCGTGCAGCGCCGTCTGCTGGAGCGCGTGACCACGAGCCCGCCGCTGCCGGCGCCGGTGGCCGAGCAACAGCTGCCCGACGGCCTGACGCCACGTGAACTGGAAGTGCTGGTACTGATCGCGGAAGGCCTGTCCAATCTGGAGATCGCCCGCAGGCTGCACATTTCGCAGGCCACCGTGAAGAGCCACATCAACAATCTCTTCGCCAAGGCCGGAGTGCGTGACCGGGCACAGGCCGTTCGCTATGCGTACGTTCGGGGCCTCGCACAGCCGCCCGGATCGACTGTCACCTGAAGAGGTGAAGACCGGCGAATGAAGTGCCCGGGATCTTCCCGATCTGCCCATTCTTGGGTACACGGCCGAAGTGGTCCGTGGACAAGGGGAGTTGTTCGTGGAGAAGGAAGCAGGGCGTGAGGCCGCAGCGATGCGACTCGACGACCCGTGGTACGACGCGCTGGCCTCCGGATGGGGCGAGCTGGACGGTACGGGGAGTTTCGCTCCCACGGGACCACCAGGGCCCCCGGATCCGCGGCGCGGCCACAGTGCGGCCGACATCTATCTGGAGGTGCAGCGCAGCGGGGCGTTCCAGGAGGTGCGACGCCGGTACCGGCGGTTCGTCATCCCCGCCAGCATCGCCTTCCTCGTCTGGTACCTCGTCTACGTCGTCGCCGCGATCACCGCGCCCGGACTGATGGCCCGCCCGGTGGCGGGGGCGGTCAATGTCGCGATGGTCGCGGGGCTCGGGCAGTTCCTCACGACCTTCCTTCTCACCGGGGCGTACGCGCGCCACGCACGGCTGCGCAGGGACCGGGCCGCACTCGAGCTGCGGTGGGAGACACAGGAGATGACGCGGGGGGCCGGGCTTTGAACGGGAACCACCAGACGCTGGCGCTCCTGCTGTTCAGCGCCTTCATCGCAGTGACGCTCGCCATCACCACCTGGGTGAGCCGTAACCGCCGTGGCTCGGCTGAGGAGTTCTACGCGGGCGGCCGTCTGTTCTCCCCCATGGAGAACGGTTTCGCCATCGCGGGCGACTACATGTCGGCCGCGTCGTTCCTCGGCATCTCCGGTCTGATCGCCCTCTTCGGCTACGACGGCATGCTCTATTCGGTCGGCTTCCTCGTCGCCTGGCTGGTCGTCCTGCTGCTGGTCGCCGAACTGGTGCGCAACTGCGGCCGGTTCACGCTCGCCGATGTGGTGGCGGCGCGGATGGCGGAGCGCCCGGTCCGGATCGCGGCGGGCACTTCGTCCGTCACCGTCTCCGTGCTCTATCTGGTGGCACAGATGGTGGGCGCGGGCAGTCTGGTCGCGCTGCTTCTCGGTGGAACGAGCGGCGCCGCCCGCTCCTGGACCGTCATCGGCGTCGGGGCGCTCATGGTGATCTACGTGTCGCTCGGCGGGATGCGCGCCACCACCTGGATCCAGATCGTCAAGGCCGTTCTCCTGATGGCGGGAGCAGTCGTGCTCACCGTTCTCGTGCTGATCCGCTTCCACGGCGACTTCAACGCCCTGCTCAACTCCGCCGCCGAACGGAGTGGCCACGGCAACCGGTTCCTCGCGCCGGGTCTCCGGTACGGCGGTACATGGACCGCGCGCATCGACTTCATCAGCCTGGGGCTGGCCCTGGTGCTCGGTACGGCCGGGTTGCCGCACATCCTGTCGCGGTTCTACACCGTGCCCACCGCCCGTGCGGCCCGCTGTTCGGTCGTCTGGTCGATCGGGCTCATCGGCAGCTTCTACCTGATGACCATTGCGCTCGGATTCGGGGCGGCCGCCCTGGTCGGCTCGGCCGAGGTACGGGCGTCGAATCCCGCGGGGAACACGGCGGTTCCGCTGCTGGCCCTGGTGCTCGGCGGCGGCGAGGGGTCCACCGGCGGAACGATCCTGTTCGCCGTGGTGGCCGCAGTCGCCTTCGCGACCATTCTCGCCGTCGTCGCGGGTATCACGCTCGCCTCGTCCGCCTCCGTGGCCCATGACCTCTACGCCTCGCTCAGGCGCCCCGGCTCCAAGCAGTACAGCGAGGTCGCCGTGGCCAGGGTGGCCGCGGCAGCGATCGGGGTGGCCGCCATCGGACTCGGTCTGGTCGCCCAGGACCTGAACGTGGCGTTCCTGGTGGGGCTCGCCTTCGCCGTCGCCGCCTCGGCCAACCTTCCGGTGCTCCTGTACTCCCTGTTCTGGCGGAACTTCACCACCCGGGGAGCGGTCTGGTCCGTCTACGGCGGGCTGATTCCCGCAGTGCTGCTCGTGCTGCTCTCCCCGGTCGTTTCCGGCAGCCCCGCCTCGCTCTTCCCGGGCGTCGACTTCCAGCTCTTCCCGCTGGAGAACCCCGGGCTGGTCTCCATCCCCCTGGGCTTCCTGGCCGGCTGGGTCGGAACGGTCACCTCCACCGATCCGCCGGACGAGGCCAAGCACGCGGAGACCGAGGTCCGCGCACTGACCGGGGCGGGTGCGGTGTAGTCCGGTGCCCCCGCACCGTACGGACGGGACCGGTCAGGCCTGCCCGCCGGTGGACCAGGTGTAGCGGTGCTCCGGGCGGCCCGTCTCGCCGTACCGCAGTGTCAGCCGCACCCTGCCGGTCCTTTCCAGCAGCTTCAGATAGCGCTGGGCGGTCTGCCTGCTCATGCCGGCGCTCTCCGCGATCTCCTGCGCGGAGAGCGGCCCGTCCGCGCTCCGGAGCGCCTGCCTGACCAGTTCCGCCGTGGTCGGCGAGTGCCCCTTGGGCAGATCGGGCTCGCCCGCTGCCCACAGGGCGCCGAAGAGTCGGTCCACCTCGTCCTGCTCGGCCTCGCCGCCGCGTTCCAGCGTGTGGCGCAGCGCCGCGTATGCCTCCAGCTTGGTGCGCAGCCCCGAGTACGCGAACGGCTTCACCAGGTACTGCAGGGCACCGTGCCGCATGGCCTCCTGCACGGTGGCGACATCGCGCGCCGCCGTCACCATGATCACGTCGGTGTGGTGGCCGAGCGTGCGCAGCTCCCGCACCATGGCCAGACCGTTGCGGTCGGGCATGTAGTGGTCCAGCAGCACCAGGTCCACGCGTCGGCTCTCGATCGTGGCGAGGGCTTCGGCGGCGGAGTGCGCCTGGGCGGTCACCCGGAAACCCGGCACCCTGGAGACGTAGGCCGCGTTGACCTTCGCGACCCGGATGTCGTCGTCCACCACCAGGACCTCGATCACTGAGTTTCTCCCGCGGTGCCGGTATTCGATTCGGTCATTTCCGGTCCAGCCACTTCGGACCGGGCCACTTCGGACCCAGTCACTTCCGGTTTCGTCAGATCCGGGTCCGCAAGGGCCTCCGGCAGTACGACGGTGAACTCGGCGCCGCCGTCCACGGCCCCGTCGACGGTGACGCCGCCACCCTGCCGTTCCGCCAGCCGTCGCACCAGGGCGAGGCCCAGGCCGCGCTTGCCGTGCGCCGGGACCTCCTTCGTCGACCAGCCCTCCGTGAAGATCGATTCGCGCTGCCCGAGCGGAACTCCGGGGCCGCTGTCACGGACCCGCAGCACCACCGTACGGCCCTCGGCGCGCAGGCCCACCTCGACCAGGGCACCGTCCGCTCCGGCAGCCGCGTCCAGTGCGTTGTCCACGAGGTTGCCGACGACCGTGACCAGCCCGCGAGGGTCCACCAGCCGGTCCGGTAGCAGCGTCCCCGGGGCCATGCGCAGCGCGACACCGCGCTCCGCCGCCACGGTCGCCTTGCCGACCAGGAGCGCGGCCAGCAGCGGATCGTGCACCTTCTCGGTGACCTGCTCGGCGGTCGCCCGGTGGACGCCCACGATCTCGGTGACGTACTCCATGGCGTCCTCGTGCATGTCCAGTTCCAGCAGCCCCAGGAGCGTGTGCATCCGGTTGGCGTGCTCGTGGTCCTGGGCCCGCAACGCGTCGATCAGGCCGCGCGTCGAGTCGAGTTCGCGGCCGAGGTGTTCGAGTTCGGTGCGGTCGCGGAGGGTGGCGACGGCGCCGCCGTCGTCGGTCGGCATCCGGTTGGCGAGGAGGACCCGGGCGCCCTGCACCGTCAGCAGATCGTCGCCGAGCACCCGGCCCGCCAGCACATCGGCCGTCCGTCCCGCGCCGAGGACGGTGTCCAGCGGGCGGCCCGCTGCGTCGGGGCCGAGGCCGAGGAGCCGCTGCGCCTCGTCGTTCAGCAGCCGTATCCTGCCCGTCCGGTCGAGTGCGACGACCCCCTCCCTGATGCCGTGCAGCATCGCCTCGCGCTCCGTCAGCAGCGCGGAGATGTCGGAGAACGCGAGGTCGTGGGTCTGCCGCTGGAGGCGCCGGGAGATCAGATAGGCGGCCAGCGCCCCGACGGCGAGCGCACCGCCCGCGTAGGCGAACAGCCCGGGGATCGCGGCGAGGAGCCGGGCGCGGACACTGTCGTACGCGATCCCGACGGAGACGGCGCCCACGATGTGCTGCGCCTCGTCGCGCAGCGGGACCTTCCCGCGGGCCGAGCGGCCGAGCGTCCCGCTGTCGATCTCCATGACGTTCCGGCCCGCGAGCGCGTCGCTCGGGTCGGTGGAGACGACCTTGCCGATCTCGTCGGCGTCGGTGTGCGACCAGCGCACCCCGCGCCGGTCCATGACGACGACGTACTCGGCGCCGGTGGCACGCCTGACCCGCTCGGCCGCGGACTGCACGGGTCCGGTGGGCGACGGGTCCGTGGCGAGCAGCTCCTCGGTGAGCCCCGGCTGGGCCGCCGTGCTCTGCGCGATGGCCAGGGCACGGCGCATCGCCTGGTCGTCGAGCTGGGCACTGAGCGGTGCCAGGAAGAGGCCGGTGGCGAGCACGGTGACGCCGGTCGCGATGGCCAGCTGCATCAGCAGGACCTGGGAGAAGACCCGCTGGGGCCAGCCGAGCCGGCGTGCTCTCCTGGCGGTGGGCGGTGGGGCGCTCATCGTATGAACGGTAAAGGGCATTCCGGTGCTTTCCGAAATCCCCTCGCGCGGCCGGGCGCTTGAGCAGGCCAGGCCGGGCCCTGCCCGGACGGCAGCCGTGCATCGCGCCGCACCACAACCGTCTATCGCGGCGGTCCACCCGTGGCGGCGGGCAGCGGCTGAGGCGGACGAGGGCCGCCGTACTCGCCGCTGGGACGCATTCGCAGGGGCCGCTCCCCGTACTCCTCCAGGGCATGGGCGATCCAGCCGGCCGTGCGGGACACCGCGAACACCGTCTCGCCGGCCTCCGCCGACATGCCGCAGGAGACCGAGAGCACGGCGAGCGCCAGGTCGACATTGGCGTGCAGAGGAGAGTGCCGGGCCATCGTGGTGACCACGTCGCGTGCCGCGGCGAGCGCCCCGGCCGCCTCCGGCACCCGGCCGAGCAGGGCGAACAGCGCCCGCGCCCGCGGGTCCTCGGAGGTGTAGAGACGGTGGCCGAGTCCGGGCACCCTGCGTCCGGTGCGGAGATGGTCCGCGACCACCGGGGCCGCGGACCCCCGCTCCAGGACCTCGGCCAGCATCCGGTGTGCCAGCCCGCTCGCCGCCCCGTGCAGCGGGCCCTCCAGGACTCCGAGGCCCGCCGAGACCACCGCGTACGGATGGGCGTGGGCGGATGCGGCGACCCTGGCGGCCAGTGTCGACGCCGCGAGGTCGTGGTCGATCAGCAGGGCGAGTGCGGCGTCCAGCGCTGCGACCGACGGCTCGTCGGCCGGCCGCGGGGTGAGCTTCGACCACAGCTGCCGGGCCAGTCCGGGGCCGCCCGGGTCCGGGGGTCCCTCGGTTCCCTCGGCCGCCGACGGTGTGTCCGCGGCCAGGGGCAGTGCACCGACCAGGGTCGGAACCAGGCTCCGCGCGGCGGCGAGCACCGCCTCGCGCGAGAGGTCGAAGCGGAGCGGATCGGCGGTCGCCGCGGCGACCACCGCCACGCGCAACCGGTCCGTCGAGCCGCTGTGCGCGGGCAGCGCGCCGACCGCCCGGCGCGCCGCGGCCAGCGCCTCGGCCGGTGCCGTGAAGCGGACGCCGGGCCGCAGCTCGCCGGTCCAGAGCCACTCGGCGACTTCCTCGTAGGCGTACCGCCGGGCCAGCTCGGTCGCGTCGACGCCACGGAAGTAGTAGCGGTCGCCCTCGATCAGCGTGATGCCGGTACGGAAGACCAGATCACCGGTGGCGGGGGAGGGGGCCTTGCGGCCCGTGCGCCGGACCAGCGCGTCGACCTCCGCGGCGTCGAACGTGCTGCCGCGTCCGCCCGGAGCGCGCCTGCTGCTCAGCTGGCCACGACTGACGTACGCGTACACCGTCTCGGGCTTCACCCCGAGACGCTCGGCCGCCTCCCGGGTGCTGAGCCGCCGCGGAGCCGTCGCCTCCGGACCGTCGCCGGGCGTTGCTTGATCCTTCATGTCGCAACCGTATCCATATTGATTCAATCAATGTTGACGGGATTGAATCAATCATAGATGGTCGAAATCAATATCAATGAGACCCGCCGGGACGCTCACGGAGGAAGAGATGCCGACCATGACCAGCGGAACCCCGCTCGACGTACCCCGAGGCCTCGCAGGCGTCGTCGTCACGGACACGGCCCTCGGGGACGTCCGAGGACACGAGGGCTTCTACCACTACCGGCAGTACTCGGCGATCGAACTGGCACGGACCCGCAGCTTCGAGGACGTCTGGTACCTGATGTCCGAGGGCGCGCTGCCCGACGCCGCGGCCCGTGCCGAATTCGCCGCCCGTACCGCCTCCCTGCGCCGGCTGCCCGCCGAGGTGCGCGAGGCGCTGCCCGCCATAGCGCGGGCGGGAGCCGTCTCCGGGCCCCTGGCCGGTCTGCGCACCGCCCTCTCGCTCCTCGGCGCCTCCGCCGGCTTCCGGCCGGTGTACGACATCGCCGCCGACCGGCGCCGCGCCGACGCACTGGCCGCCTGCGCCGCCGTCCCCACCGTGCTCACCGCCCTGCACCGGCTCGGTCAGGGGCTCGAACCGGTCGAGCCGCGCGACGACCTGCCCCATGCGGCCAACTACCTCTACATGCTCACCGGCTCCGTTCCGGACGCCGCGCGGGTCAGGGCCGTGGAGCAGTACCTGATCTCCACCATCGACCACGGCTTCAACGCCTCGACGTTCACCGCCCGCGTCGTCGCCTCCACGGGCGCCGACATGGCGGCCTGCCTGGTGGCGGCCGTCGGCGCGCTCTCCGGACCGCTGCACGGCGGAGCGCCCAGCCGGGCGCTCGACACCCTGGACGCCATCGGCACCCCCGACCGCATCGACGGCTGGATCCGCGAACGAGTGCTCGCCGGCGAACGGATCATGGGCTTCGGACACCCCGTCTACCGCACCGAGGACCCCCGCTCACGGATGCTGCGGGGCATCGCCCAGGGCTTCGGCGGCCCGCTCGTCGACTTCGCCGTCGAGGTCGAGCGCCAGGTCGAGGCGATCCTCGCCGAGCTCAAGCCGGGCCGGGAATTGCACACCAGCGTGGAGTTCTACGCCGGGGTCGTCATGGAGCTGTGCGGGCTGCCACGCGAGATGTTCACACCGACCTTCTGCGCGGCGAGGGTGGTCGGCTGGAGCGCCAATATCCTGGAGCAGGCGGAGGACTCGAAGATCATCCGCCCGGCGGCCCGTTACGTCGGGACGCCCCCGCCGCAGCCGGTCCCCATGCCCTGAGGTCCCCGAGAGAGGTCCCCGTTGAACCCGTCGTCCCCGCCCCGCAAGCAGCAGATCCCGGTCATCGTCCTTGCGGGGTTCCTGGGATCGGGCAAGACGACGCTGCTCAACCACCTCCTCCGCAACCGTGCGGGGAACCGGATCGGCGTGATCGTCAACGACTTCGGCGCCATCGAGATCGACGCCATGACGGTCTCGGGACAGGTCGGCTCCACGGTCTCGCTGGGCAACGGCTGCCTGTGCTGCGCGGTCGACGCGAGCGAACTCGACACCTTCCTGGAGACGCTGACCGGGCCCGCCGCCCGTCTCGACGTGATCGTCATCGAGGCCAGCGGACTGGCCGAGCCGCAGGAACTCGTGCGCATGCTCCTGGCCAGCGACAATCCGCACATCGTGTACGGGGGACTGGTGGAGGTCGTCGACGCCGCCGAGTTCGACGCCACCCGGGAGCGCCACCCGGAGATCGACCGCCACCTCGCCGTCGCCGACCTCGTCGTGCTGAACAAGACCGACCGGGTCGGGAGCGAGGAACAGACCCGCATCCGGGGCGCCGTCGCCGCGGCAGGCGCACCCGCCGGCGGCGCGGCAGCCGTCATCTGCGCCACGTACGGACGTGTCGACCCCGAGCTGCTCTTCGACCCGGCGCTGCGGCCGGACAGCGAGGAGAAGGTGCGTCAGCTCACCTTCGAGGATCTGCTCCTGGCGGAGCGGGACGGGGAAGAGGGCGGCGCCGGGCATGCGCACCACCTCCACGCCGCGTACGACAGCGTGTCCTTCGTCGCGGACGTCCCCATGAACCCCCGCCGCCTGATGGAGTTTCTCGACTCCCGGCCGCAGGGCCTCTACCGGATCAAGGGGTTCGTCGACTTCGGCGTGGGCGACCGGGCGAACAAGTACGCCCTGCATGCGGTCGGCAGGTTCCTGCGGTTCGACCCGCAGCCCTGGAAGCGCGACGAACCGCGCCGGACCCAGCTGGTGCTGATCGGCTCGGGCATCGCCCCGGAGGCCCTGCACAAGGAGCTGGCCGCCTGCCGGGAGAGCGCCGCGCCGGGCCCGGACGCGACGCAGGACGCCGCACATGAACGAAGCATGTGGGGCGTCCTGCGGTACGTACAAAGGCCCGGCGACGACGCGTAGCGCTGCGCCACGCGTCGTCCGGCCGGCCTGCTACACCGGGCCGGCGATCACCGCGACCGGCTTGGCCAGCGGCGTCCCCGAACCGTCGCGCCGGGGGTCGGGCTCGGGCAGCTCGCTCGGCGTGCCGTTCTGCTGCGCGGCGCGGGCAGGCGTCTCGCCCGCCCAGCCGAACACCAGGACGTCCTCCCCCTTGAGGAACCGCTGACAACGCACACCACCGGTGGCCCGGCCCTTGCGCGGGTACTGGTCGAACGGGGTGAGCTTGCAGGTCAGCACCGAGTCGTCCAGCGTGCCGTGCGAGCCCGCGACCGTGAACACCACCGCGTCCGCCGCCGGATCCACCGCGGTGAACGAGATCACCTCGGCGTCCGCCGTGAGCTTGACCCCTGCCATGCCACCGGCGGGCCGGCCCTGCGGCCGCACCTGCGCCGCCGGGTAGCGCAGCAGCTGCGCGTCGGACGTGATGAAGACCAGATCCTCCTCGCCGGTCCGCAGCTCGGCGCCGCCGACGATCCGGTCACCGTCCTTGAGGGCGATGACCTCCAGCTCGTCCTTGTTGGCCGGGTAGTCCGGCACCACCCGCTTGACGACTCCCTGAAGGGTGCCGATCGCCAGGCCGGGGGAGGCCTCGTCGAGCGTGGTGAGGCAGATGACGGATTCGTCGTTCTCCAGGGTGAGGAATTCGGCGACCATCGCCCCGCCCGAAAGACTGGGCGCCGCGTGGGTGTCCGGCAGCTGAGGCAGATCGATCACCGAGAGCCGCAGCAGCCGGCCGGTCGACGTCACCACGCCCACGTCGCCACGGGCCGTCGCCGGCACGGCCGACACGATCACATCGTGCTTGGAACGCTTGGCGTCCTCGGCGAGAACGATCGGCTCGTCGTTGGCGGTACGGGCCAGCAGACCGGTCGAGGACAGCAGCACCCGGCACGGGTCGTCCGCGACCTCCAGCGGCACCGAGGCGACCTGCGAACCGGCCGACTCCAGCAGCACCGTACGCCGGTCGGTGCCGAACTTCTTGGCGACCGCGGCCAGTTCGGTGGAGACGAGCCTGCGCAGCTCGGTGTCCGATTCGAGGATGGCGGTCAGCTCGTCGATCTCGCTGTTGAGCCGGTCCCGCTCGCTCTCCAGCTCGATCCGGTCGAACCGGGTCAGCCGACGCAGCGGGGTGTCCAGGATGTACTGGGTCTGGGTCTCGCTCAGCGAGAAGTGCTCGATGAGCCGCTCCTTCGCCTGCGCCGAATTGTCACTGGACCGGATGATCCGGATGACCTCGTCGATGTCGATCAGCGCGACGAGCAGGCCCTCGACCAGGTGCAGCCGGTCGCGGCGCTTGCCGCGGCGGAACTCGCTGCGCCGGCGCACCACGTCGAAGCGGTGGTCGAGATAGACCTCCAGGAGCTCCTTGAGCCCCAGCGTGAGCGGCTGTCCGTCGACCAGCGCCACGTTGTTGATGCCGAAGGACTCCTCCATCGGCGTCAGTTTGTAGAGCTGCTCCAGAACGGCTTCCGGCACGAAGCCGTTCTTCACCTCGATGACCAGGCGCAGGCCGTGCTCGCGGTCGGTCAGGTCCTTCACGTCCGCGATGCCCTGGAGCTTCTTCGACGAGACCAGATCCTTGATCTTGGCGATCACCTTCTCCGGGCCGACGGAGAAGGGAAGTTCGGTGACGACCAGGCCCTTGCGGCGGGCCGTCACATTCTCCACCGAGACGGTCGCACGGATCTTGAACGTGCCGCGCCCGCGGGCGTACGCGTCCTTGATGCCGCCCAGGCCCACGATCCGGCCACCGGTGGGCAGATCGGGACCCGGCACGAACCGCATCAGGGTCTCCAGGTCGGCGCCCGGATGCTTGATCAGATGGCGGGCGGCGGCGATGACCTCGCCCAGGTTGTGCGGCGGCATGTTGGTCGCCATACCGACCGCGATCCCGGACGACCCGTTGACCAGGAGGTTCGGGTACGCGGCGGGGAGAACGGTCGGCTCCGTCTCCTGGCCGTCGTAATTCGACTGGAAAGCGACGGTGTCCTCGTCGATCGACTCCGTCATCAGTGACGTCGCGTCGGCCATCCGGCATTCGGTGTACCGCATGGCGGCCGGCGGGTCGTCGTTTCCGAGCGAGCCGAAGTTGCCGTGGCCGTCGACCAGGGGGAGCCGCATCGAGAACGGCTGCGCCAGACGGACCAGCGCGTCGTAGATCGACGCGTCCCCGTGCGGGTGCAACTTACCCATGACCTCGCCGACGACGCGGGCACACTTCACGAAGCCGCGATCGGGGCGCAGGCCCATCTCGTTCATCTGGTAGACGATGCGGCGGTGCACCGGCTTCATGCCGTCACGGGCGTCGGGCAGGGCCCGTGAGTAGATCACCGAGTACGCGTACTCGAGGAAGGAGCCCTGCATTTCGTCGACGACGTCGATGTCGAGGATCTTCTCCTCGAAGTCGTCCGGCGGCGGGGTCTTCGTGCTGCGGCGGGCCATCGCTGCTGCGACTCCTTCACGGATTCTGTTCGGGCAACCTCAGGTTCTGACGCGGACCATTGTGGACCGCCGCACTGACATCGCCGACCTCGACCCGTCCCAAGAGGCGTCCCAGGCCCCGGTCGGGTCGGTTTTTCGACCCGTCGCGCGGGGGATGCGCCCCTCTTTCACGCGAACTTCCGCGGTATGGGAACTTCGCCAGGGGTCCGTGCGCTTGCTTAAAGTGGCAGGTCTCGCAGGAAATCCAGTATCGCGATCGAAGGGACGTACATGCCCATGGGTCACACGGCCACCGCTCAGGCCGGCTCCGGCGGCTTGACAGCGACCGAGCACCGCCTGGCCAACGGCCTGCGCGTGGTGCTCTCCGAGGACCATCTGACCCCGGTCGCCGCGGTCTGCCTCTGGTACGACGTCGGTTCGCGCCACGAGGTCGAGGGGCGCACCGGTCTGGCTCACCTCTTCGAGCACCTGATGTTCCAGGGATCCGGCCAGGTCAAGGGGAACGGCCACTTCGAGCTGGTGCAGGGGGCCGGCGGTTCGCTCAACGGGACCACCAGCTTCGAGCGCACCAACTACTTCGAGACCATGCCCACGCACCAGCTTGAGCTGGCCCTGTGGCTCGAGGCCGACCGCATGGGCTCGCTGCTCGCTGCGCTCGACGAAGAGTCCATGGAGAACCAGCGCGACGTCGTCAAGAACGAGCGCCGCCAGCGCTACGACAACGTCCCGTACGGCACGGCGTTCGAGAAGCTCACGGCGCTGGCCTACCCCGAGGGCCACCCGTACCACCACACCCCGATCGGCTCGATGGCCGATCTGGACGCCGCGACCCTCGATGACGCCCGCACCTTCTTCCGTACGTACTACGCGCCCAACAACGCGGTGCTCTCGGTCGTCGGCGACATCGACCCCGAGCAGACCCTGGCCTGGATCGAGAAGTACTTCGGCTCCATCCCGTCCCACGACGGCA
Source organism: Streptomyces sp. NBC_00984 (assembly GCF_045162475.1). Lineage (NCBI taxonomy): Bacteria > Bacillati > Actinomycetota > Actinomycetes > Kitasatosporales > Streptomycetaceae > Streptomyces > Streptomyces sp. NBC_00984. Next base: position 2,294,892 of record NZ_CP108734.1, on the reverse strand, counting down.
AGCAGCCGCCGCGCGACGGCGCGCTCCCCGGGATCATCGGCGAGCAGCTGCGCGAGGAGGTGCACGAGGAGGTTCCGGCGCGGGCGCTGATGGCCGCCTACCGGCTGCCGCACGACGGCACCCGCGAGTGCGACGCGGCGGACCTCGCGTTGACCGTGCTCGGCGGCGGCGAGTCGTCGCGGCTGCACAACCGCCTGGTCCGCCGTGACCGTACGGCCGTGGCGGCCGGGTTCGGGCTGCTGCGGCTGGCCGGTGCGCCGTCGCTCGGCTGGCTGGACGTCAAGACGTCCGGCGGCGTCGAGGTGCCGCAGATCGAGGCCGCGGTCGACGAGGAGCTCGCCCGGTTCGCCGCCGAGGGCCCCACGGCCGAGGAAATGGAGCGCGCGCAGGCCCAGTTGGAGCGTGAGTGGCTGGACCGGCTCGGCACGGTCGCCGGCCGCGCCGACGAACTGTGCCGGTTCGCCGTGCTGTTCGGCGACCCGCAGCTCGCCCTGACCGCCGTGCAGCGGGTGCTCGACGTCACCGCGGAGGAGGTCCAGGCGGCCGCCAAGGCCCAGCTGCGCCCCGACAACCGCGCGGTGCTGGTCTACGAGCCGGTCGAATCGGCCGAGCCCGCGGACGCAGCGGACACCGACGAGACCGACGCCGACGCGCACGAAGGAGCGGACAAGTGACCGACGCTGCCGCGACTGGAGTTTCGATGCAGTACCACCCGCAGCCGGCCCCCGGCGTCGCCCGCCCCTGGGCCTTCCCCGCGCCGGAGCGCGGCGCCCTGCCCAACGGCCTCACGGTGCTGCGCTGCCACCGCCCCGGTCAGCAGGTCGTGGCGGTCGAGATCTTCCTCGACGCCCCGCTGGACGCCGAGCCCGAGGGCCTCGACGGTGTGGCCACGATCATGTCGCGGGCGCTGTCGGAGGGCACCGACAAGCACACCGCGGAGGAGTTCGCCGCCGAGCTGGAGCGCTGCGGCGCCACCCTCGACGCGCACGCCGACCACCCCGGCCTCCGGGTCTCCCTGGAGGTCCCGGCCTCCCGGCTGGCCAAGGCGCTCGCGCTGGTCGCCGAGGCGCTGCGGGCGCCCGCCTTCGCCGACAGCGAGATCGAGCGGCTGGTACGCAACCGGCTCGACGAGATCCCGCACGAGCAGGCCAACCCGGCCCGGCGCGCCGCCAAGCAGCTCTCCAAGGAGCTCTTCCCGGCCGCGGCGCGCATGTCGCGCCCGCGCCAGGGCACCGAGGAGACGGTGGAGCGGATCGACTCGGCGGCCGTGCGTGCCTTCTTCGACGCCCACGTCCGGCCGTCCGCGGCGACCGCCGTGGTCGTGGGCGACCTCACCGGCATCGACCTGGACGCCCTGCTCGCCGACACCCTCGGCGACTGGTCGGGAGAGGCCGCCGAGCCCCGTCCCGCCCCGCCGATCACCGCCGACGACACCGGGCGGGTGGTGATCGTCGACCGTCCGGGCGCGGTGCAGACGCAGCTGCTGATCGGCCGGATCGGCGCCGACCGGCACGACAGCGTGTGGCCGGCCCAGGTGCTCGGTACGTACTGCCTGGGTGGCACGCTCACTTCCCGTCTCGACCGTGTGCTGCGCGAGGAGAAGGGCTACACGTACGGCGTACGGGCCTTCGCCCAGGTGCTGCGGTCGTCGGCCCCGGACTCCGCCTCGGGCGCGACCGGCGCCGCGATGCTGGCCATCAGCGGCTCGGTGGACACGGAGTCCACCGAACCGGCGCTCAAGGACCTGTGGACGGTCCTGCGGACGCTGGCGGCCGAGGGCCTGACCGACGAGGAGCGCGAAACGGCCGTGCAGAACCTCGTGGGTGTCGCACCCCTGAAGTTCGAGACGGCGGCCTCCGTCGCGGGTACCCTCGCCGACCAGGTGGAGCAGCACCTCCCCGACGACTACCAGGCGCAGCTGTATGCCCGGCTCGCGGAGACCGGCACGGTCGAGGCGACCGCGGCGGTCGTCAACGCCTTCCCGGGTGACCGGCTGGTCACGATCCTCGTCGGCGACGCGGCACGGATCGAGGAGCCCGTCCGGGCTCTGGGCATCGGAGAAGTGTCGGTGGTCACCGGCTGACGATCGCCCGCCCGGCTGACGGCCGACCCGGCTGACGGCCGACCCGGCTGACGGCCGACCCGGCTGACGGCCGACCCGGCGGGCACCGGCTGCCGGATCGGCTGCCCCGCCGTGGCCGTCCTGCCTGGTCGGCCGCCCCGCCGTGGCCGCCCTGTCGGACGGCCAGTCCGGCTATCCGGTATATCGCCACATATCGAGACAGAGGGAAGACCCCGGCGAGCAAGTTCTCGCCGGAGTCTTCCCTTTTGTCCGTTCTGGTGGAGAGGTTGCCTGTCTGCCCTGTGGGATGCGCTACAAAACGTCCTGTCCGTTTGGTGAATGAAAGCGACCCCGCTTAGCGTCGGCTCGACTGTCCGTCACTCGTATGCCGCATCCGCGACGTACCGGACAGTCATCGCCGAGTCCCCGTCAGGCGCGAGCCTGGGGAGCCGGGGACCCACGTAGTCCCTGGGGTGAATCGGAAGCCTGAGCCTCGATGGGGCCGGGGCGTCCGTAGGAGACCTTCCTGCTCCGAACCCGTCAGCTAACCCGGTAGGCGAGAAGGAAGGAAAGGATCAGCCACTTCATGGCGTTCACCCGTGCCACCGGGAAGCACCGTGCCCCGAGCCGACTGACGCGCAGGAGCGCGAAGGTCGTCGGCGTCGCGGCTCTGGCCACCACCGGCGTCATCGGCGGCATGGCCGCTCCGGCCCTCGCCGCCGACTCCGAGGCCCTCTCCGCGAGCGACACCGGCCTCAACCAGGTCATCGCCATCGAGAAGACCCTCGCCGGCCGGATCGACGCCCAGGCCGACGCGCAGCAGCACCAGGCCGACGTCGCGGCGAAGGCGAAGGCGGAGGCCCAGCGGAAGGCCGAGGCCCAGCGGAAGGCCGAGGCCAAGAAGAAGGCCGAGGCGAAGGCCAAGGCCGACGCGAAGCGCGCCGCCGAGGCCCGTGCCGAGAAGGCGCGCGCCGCCCGGTCCGCCGAGCGCACCCGGCTGGGCTCCTTCCAGCTCCCGGTCGCCGGTTCGTACGTCACCACCGGTTACAAGTCCAGCGGCTCGCTCTGGTCCTCCGGCAGCCACTCGGGCATCGACTTCCACGCCGCGTCCGGCAGCTCCGTCGTCGCCGTCGGTGCCGGTACGGTCGTCGAGGCCGGCTGGGGCGGCGCGTACGGCAACAACATCGTGCTCCGGATGACGGACGGCACGTACACGCAGTACGGCCACCTCTCCTCGATCGGCGTCTCCGTCGGCCAGAGCGTCGGCGCGGGCCAGCAGATCGGGCTCTCCGGCTCGACCGGCAACTCCACCGGACCGCACCTCCACTTCGAGGCCCGGACGACGCCGTCGTACGGCTCCGACATGGACCCGGTCGCGTATCTGCGCGCCCACGGCGTCGGCGTCTGACCGGCGCCCCACCGCAGCACCTCGTCGAAGGCCCCGCATGCCGGGGCCTTCGGCATGCCCGCCGTCTGCCCGCGGACGGCGACCGCCCGTCGAACCGCCCCGTGGCCAAAAGATATTCATGAATTTCTGCCCGGCGTCGGAAATGCGGCCGCATTGCAATAGAGTCGCAGAACAGGCGTCGACCGGCCGCGTTTCGCGGGGATTGAGGCGGAGGTTCGGACATGCGCATTCCGGCGCATTCGGTATGTACGGCAATCCGTGACGAGATCGTCTCCGGTGTCTTCGAACGCGGCAGCCGTCTCACGGAGGAGTTGCTGGCACGCCGTTACGGGGTCTCTCGCGTTCCGGTACGGGAAGCGCTGCGCACCCTGGAGTCCGAGGGCTTCGTGGTCACCCGCCGGCACGCGGGTGCCTGCGTCGCCGAGCCCACCGAGCTGGAGGCGGCCGACCTGTTGGAAGTCCGGATGCTGCTGGAGCCGCTGGGCGCCGCACGTGCCGCGCAACGCCGCACCGAGGCGCACCTCAAGGTGCTGCGCGGTCTCGTGCGGCTCGGCCAGGACCGGGCCAGGCGGGGCGAGAGCGGGGATCTGCGCTCGCTGGGCGGCTGGTTCCACGAGACGCTGGCGCAGGCTTCCGGCAGCCCCGGCCTGATCGCGCTGCTCACCCAGCTGCGACACAAGATCGCCTGGATGTACGCGGTCGAGCAGCCGGCCGGGCCGGTGGATTCCTGGGCCGAGCACGGTGCCATCGTGGACGCGGTGGCGCGCGGCGACGCGGAGCGGGCCAGGGCGCTGGCCGCCCATCACGCGGAACGGGCCGCCGCCGCGCACCGGCTGCGCCGGACCGACCGGCCGGGCCGACGGCCCGCCGCTCCCCGCACCGGGCGCGTGAGGACCTCGCAACATTCCGTAAACACCGCAGGTGTCCGGCATTAACAATTACGCCGTATACAAAGAGGTGTGATTTCGCGAGGCCATTCCGTCCTGCCTGAAATTGGCGTGCCGGAATTCCGTGTGCTCCCCCGGGCGGCCCGTTCCGGGAAAACGAAAGAGCCACGGCTCCGGTTCAGGGTGCCGCGGCTCTCTCGGGGAAATTGTTTCAGACGGTCTCCGGGAGCTCCTCGAGCCCCTCGGTGACCAGCTTCGCAAGACGGTCCAGGGCGGCTTCGGAGTCGGCGGCCTCGGAGGCGAGCACGATCTCCTCGCCACCCTGCGCGCCGAGGCCGAGGACCGCGAGCATGGAGGCCGCGTTCACCGGGTTGCCGTCGGCCTTGGAGATCGTCACGGGGACGCCGGAAGCCGTGGCGGCGCGGACGAAGATGGAAGCGGGGCGGGCGTGCAGGCCCTCGGCCCAACCGACGTTGACGCGGCGCTCAGCCATGGTTCTGCCCTTCACGAATCAACAGTTGTCTAGACCAGTCTCTCACGCGGTGCGCAGTGCTCCGGCCGACCCGGGGAACGCCCACAACGCCTGGTGAACCGCCGATCGGCCCTCTCAGACTGCCCCGGCCCCGAGACCTACGCGACCGCTGGCGGAGCCGTAGTCTTTGCCCATGCAGCCCGCGCCGGAGCAGAGTCCGCATCACGCCTATCCCGACCACTGGGAAGCGGACGTGGTGCTCCGCGACGGAGGCACCGCGCGCATCCGGCCCATCACCACGGACGACGCCGAACGGCTGGTCAGCTTCTACGAGCAGGTCTCCGACGAGTCGAAGTACTACCGGTTCTTCACCCCGTACCCCCGGCTGTCCGACCGGGATGTGCACCGCTTCACCCATCACGACTACGTCGACCGGGTGGGTCTCGCCGTCACGGTCGGCGGCGAGTTCATCGCGACCGTCCGCTACGACCGGATCGACGAGCGCGGCAGGCCCGCCTCCGCACCCGCCGACGAGGCCGAGGTCGCCTTCCTCGTCCAGGACGCGCACCAGGGCCGGGGCGTCGCCTCGGCGCTCCTCGAACACATCGCGGCCGTCGCCCGCGAGCGCGGCATCCGCCGCTTCGCCGCCGAGGTGCTGCCCGCCAACAACAAGATGATCAAGGTGTTCCGGGATGCCGGATACACCCAGCAGCGCAGCTTCGAGGACGGCTCCGTCCATCTCACCCTGGACCTCGAACCGACCGCCGAGTCCCTCGCCGTCCAGCGCGGCCGTGAGCAGCGGGCGGAGGCGCGGTCCGTGCAACGTCTGCTGGCCCCCGGCTCCGTCGCCGTCATCGGTGTCGGCCGGACCCCCGGCGGTGTCGGCCGCACGGTCCTGCGCAACCTCCTCGGGGCCGGCTTCACCGGACGTACGTACGCCGTGAACCGCGCCTTCGCCGCCGACCGGGCCACGGTCGACGGCGTCCCCGCCCACCGCTCGATCGGCGAGATCGGCGAACCGGTCGACCTCGCGGTCGTCGCCGTCCCCGCCGACCGGGTTCCGGAAGCCGTCGCGGACTGCGGCGAGCACGGCGTCCAGGGTCTGGTCGTCCTCTCCGCCGGATACGCCGAATGGGGCGCCGAGGGCCGGGAACGGCAGCGTGAACTGGTCCGTCAGGCCCGCTCGTACGGAATGCGGATCATCGGCCCGAACGCCTTCGGCCTCATCAACAACGCGGAAACGGTTCGGCTGAACGCCTCGCTCGCCCCCGAGCCGCCCGCCCCCGGGCGCATCGGCCTCTTCACCCAGTCCGGAGCGATCGGCATCGCGCTGCTCTCCGGGCTCTACCGGCGCGGCGCGGGCCTGTCCACCTTCATCTCCGCGGGCAACCGCGCCGACATCTCGGGCAACGACTTCCTCCAGTACTGGTACGAGGACCCCGACACCGATGTCGCCCTGCTGTACCTCGAATCGCTCGGCAACCCCCGCAAGTTCACCCGCCTCGCGCGGCGCACCGCGGCGGTGAAGCCCGTGGTCGTGGTGAAGGGCGCCCGGCACAGCGGCTCCACTCCGCCCGGCCACGCGGTGCCGATCAGCCGGATCCCGGACGCGACGGTCTCGGCGCTCATGCGGCAGGCGGGCGTGATCCGGGTCGACACGGTGACGGAGATGGTCGACGCGGGTCTCCTCCTCGCCGATCAGCCGCTGCCGGCCGGCCCCCGGGTCGCGATCCTCGGCAACTCCGAATCGCTCGGCCTCCTCACGTACGACGCCTGCCTCGCCGAGGGGCTGCGCCCGCGCCCGCCCCTCGACCTCACCACCGCCGCCACCCCGCAGGACTTCAGGAACGCCCTGGCCGAGGCCCTCGCCGACGACGGCTGCGACTCGGTGGTCGTGACGGCGATCCCGTGGGTGGGCGAGGACGGCGAGGCGGAGGCGGGCGACGGAGAAGTGCTCGCGGCCGCGCTCCACACGGCCGCTGCCGCAGGTCCGGCCAAGCCGGTGGCCGTCGTGCACGTCGAGATCGGCGGGCTGGCGGAGGCCCTCGCCGCGGCCACCAGCACGGTCGCGCAGCCGCGCCCCTCGGCGCAGCCTTCCTCGGCCCCGGCCGCGCCCCCCGCACGCACCGGAGCCGCCAATCCGGCCGACCCCGGCCCGGCGCCCGCCTCCCCGGCATCCGCAGCCCCCCTCGCGGGCGATGGCGCCCCGGGCACCCGCATCGGCCGGATCCCCGCCTATCCCGCCGCCGAACGGGCGGTGCGGGCCCTGGCCGAGGCGGTGCGGTACGCGCAGTGGCGACGCCAGGCCGCCGTGCCCGGCAAGGTGCCCGAGTTCCTCGACGACACCATCGACGAGCCGGGCGCCGCCGAGCTCATCGACACCCTCCTCGGCCCCGACCCCGACCCGCGGGGCCGGCCGCTCGCACACGAGGAGGCCCGCGAACTCCTGGGCCGCTACGGCATCACCGTACGGCCGACGCTCCCGGCGCCCGACCCGGACGCCGCCGTCGCCGCGGCGCAGTCGCTCGGCTACCCCGTGGCGCTCAAGACCACCGCGCCGCATCTGCGCCACCGGGCCGATCTCGGCGGTGTCCGGCTGGACCTCGCCAACGAGACCGCGCTGCGCCGGGCGTACGGCGAGCTGACCGGCCTGCTCGGCAAGCCCGCCGAACTCCAGCCCGTCGTCCAGGCCATGGCGCCGCGCGGCGTCGACACCGTCGTACGGGCCTCGATCGACCCGGCGGCGGGCGCCGTCCTCTCCTTCGGGCTCGCGGGCGCGCCCTCCGAACTCCTCGGCGACACCGCCCACCGCCTGGTTCCGGCCACCGACCGCGACGCCGCCGAGCTGATCCGGTCCATCCGGGCGGCCCCGGTGCTGTTCGGCTGGCGCGGCGCGGCGCCCGTGGACACCGCGTCGCTCGAAGAGCTGCTGCTACGGGTCTCCCGGCTGGTCGACGACCACCCCGAGGTGGTCTCCATCGCCCTGGAACCGGTCGTGGTCGCCACCCAGGGGCTGACCGTCCTCGGCGCGAGCGTCCGCCTCTCGCCGCCCCCGGCCCGCACCGATCTCGGCCCCCGCCGCCTCCCCAACTACTGACCCCGGCGGTGTCCGCCCCGGCCCGGACGCCGTCCCGCCCGAGGGTCCCGGTCCGCCCTGCCGCGCAACGTCCCCGGCAGTCATCCGCCCCCCGTAGGATGGTCCTCATGGCTAAGACCGGTACGACGACCCAGGGGCTGCGCGCGGCGATCGAGCGCAGTGGCTACTACCCGGCCCTCGTGGCCGAGGCGGTGGAGGCCGCCGTGGGCGGTGAGCCGGTCGCTTCGTACCTGGTGCACCAGGAGACCACGTTCGACTCCAACGAGGTGCGCCGCCACGTCACGGTCCTGGTCCTGACGGACAACCGTTTCATCGTCAGCCACACCGACGAGCAGAACGCCGACACCAGCTCCCCGACCCCGTACGCCACCACCTCCACGGAGTCGGTCAAGCTCGACCGGATCTCGTCGGTCGTGGTCAGCCGTGTCGTGGCCAACCCCGAGAAGTACGTGCCGGGCACGCTGCCCCGCGAGGTCGTCCTCACCATCGGCTGGGGCGCGGTCTCCCGGATCGACCTGGAGCCGGCCGCCTGCGGCGACCCCAACTGCGAGGCCGACCACGGCTACACCGGCAACTCCACCGCCGACGACCTGAGCCTGCGGGTCAGTGAGGCCGGCGACGGCCCGGACACCGTGCGCCAGACCCTCGCCTTCGCCCAGGCGCTCTCCGAGGCCACGGCCGCGACCGCGGCGACCGGCCGCTGATGGTTCAGCCGGCCTGGCAGGAGCCCGATCTGCTCGCCGTCGACAGCGCCCCGGTCCCGGAGTACGGCAGCGGATCGCTCGCCGACCTGCTGCCCACGCTCGTCGCCGGACAGGGCGTGCCGGGCTTCACCGCGGCGATCCCCGAACTCACCCCCGCCGACCGGAACTGCGTGTTCCTGATCGACGGCCTCGGCTGGGAGCAGATCAAGGCCCACCCCGACGAGGCACCGTTTCTGCACTCCCTGCTCCCCACCTCGCGCGGCGGCACCGGCCGTCCGATAACGGCGGGCTTCCCGGCCACCACGGCCACCTCGCTGGCCTCCGTGGGGACGGGGCTTCCGCCCGGGGAGCACGGCCTGCCCGGCTACATGGCACGCAATCCGGAGACCGGCGAGCTGATGAACCAGCTCCGCTGGAAGCCCTGGACCTCCCCGAAGGTCTGGCAGCCGTACCCCACCGTCTTCCAGCTCGCCGACGCGGCGGGCGTGCGTACCGCCCAGGTCTCCGCCCCCGCCTTCGAGCAGACCCCGCTCACCAAGGTCGCGCTCAGCGGCGGCTCGTTCCTGGGCCGGCTGTCCGGCGAGGAGCGGATGGACACCGCCGCCGAACGGCTCGCCGCGGGTGACCGGTCGCTCGTCTACACGTACTACAGCGAGGTCGACGGCAAGGGGCATCGCTTCGGTGTGGACTCCGACGCCTGGCGCGGACAGCTGATGTACGTGGACGGACTGGCACGGCGCCTGGCCGAACAGCTCCCGCCCCGCTCGGCGCTGTACATCACCGCCGACCACGGCATGATCGACATCCCGTTCGACGAGCAGTCCCGGATCGACTTCGACGAGGACTGGGAGCTGCGCGCGGGCGTCGCCCTGCTCGGCGGCGAGGGCCGGGCCCGCCATGTGTACGCCGTCCCGGGAGCCGAGAACGACGTGCTGACCGTCTGGCAGGAAGTGCTCGGCGAGCAGTTCTGGGTGGCGAGCAGGGACGAGGCGATCACGGCCGGCTGGTTCGGCCCGAAGATCGACGAACGCGTGCACGGCAGGATCGGCGACGTCGTCGCGGCGGCCCACGACGACGTGGTGATCACCGCCTCCGTCAATGAGCCGCACGAGTCCGCGATGGTCGGCATGCACGGCTCGATGACCCCCGTCGAGCAGCTCGTCCCGCTCCTCGAAGTACGCTCGTAACCGCGTTTTTCCGCCAACAGTCGCTTCCCCGCCCGAAAGGTGCTCAGTTCCTCATGCCCGAGCTTGTGTTCTTCTCCGGAACGATGGACTGCGGAAAGAGCACGCTGGCGCTGCAGATCGGCCACAACCGTTCGGCACGCGGCCTGCAAGGCGTGATCTTCACCCGTGACGACCGGGCGGGGGAGGGCAAGCTCTCCTCGCGTCTGGGACTGGTCACCGAGGCCGTCGAAGCCGATGAGGGCATGGATCTGTACGCCCATCTCGTCGACCGGATAAGCCGGGGCGGCCGGGCGGACTACGTGATCGTGGACGAGGCGCAGTTCCTGGCTCCCGTCCAGATCGACCAGCTCGCACGCATCGTCGACGACCTCGACATGGATGTCTTCGCGTTCGGCATCACCACCGACTTCCGGACCAAGCTGTTCCCCGGATCCCAGCGGCTGATCGAGCTCGCCGACCGGGTCGAGACGCTCCAGGTCGAAGCGCTCTGCTGGTGCGGCGCACGGGCCACGCACAACGCCCGGACGGTCGGCGGCGAGATGGTCGTCGAGGGCGCCCAGGTGGTCGTGGGAGACGTCAACCAGCAGGCGGGCGAGGTCGGTTACGAGGTGCTGTGCCGGCGCCACCACCAGCGCAGGACGACCAGCGCGAGCGCCCGTGCGGGCGCGCTGTCGCCGGACGTGCTGCCCGTCACCTCCGTCTGAACCCGCCCCGTCGGCGCCCTCGCGAGGCTGCTTAGGATGACGCTGTGAACACGGTGAGCGGGGAAGAGACCGGGTCCGGACCGGGCCCGCTGGGCAAGGTGCAGCCCAGACAGCTGATCGTGACCGTCTACGGGCTGTACGCACGCGACACCGACGGCTGGATGTCGGTGGCCGCGCTGATCCAGCTGCTCGCCGACCTCGACGTCGAGGCACCGACCGTCCGCTCCTGCGTGTCGCGGCTGAAGCGGGCCGGACTGCTGGAGGCCCAGTCGGTGTCCGGAGCGGCGGGATACCGGATCTCACCCGAGACCGAGCGGATACTGCGCGACGGCGATCCGCGCATCTTCGCGGCCCGGCGGGCCACCGTGGACGAGGGCTGGGTGCTGGTCGTCTTCTCGGTGCCCGAGTCCGAACGCGCCAAGCGGCACACCCTGCGCACCCAGCTCACCCGGCTCGGCTTCGGTTCCGTGTCGGCCGGGGTGTGGATCGCTCCGGGGCATGTGCACGACGAGGCGGAGTCCATGCTGGCCAGGCACGGACTGCGCTCGTACGCCGACCTCTTCCGGGCCGACTACCTGTCGGCCGGCGGGGGCGACGGAGACGAACTCGCCGCGAAGGTCCGCTCCTGGTGGGACACCGCCCGGCTCCAGCGGCTGTACGTCGAATTCCTCGCAGCGCACCGTCCGGTGGCCGAGCGGATCGCGAACGGCACCGCGGTGACGGACCGCCAGGCGTTCACGGCGTACATCGGGGTCCTCACCGACTGGCGCCGGCTCGTCTACCTCGATCCCGGTGTCGCGCGTGAACTGTTGCCCGGCGAATGGAGCGGAACGCACGCCTCCGAGCTCTTCGACGAGATGCATGCCCGGCTGGCCGGCCCCGCCCACCGGCATGTCGAACGGGTCCGGGCACGCTGACGTTCGCCGCTGCCGGGCCGCTCAGCGAGGGTCCGACCGGACGATCGTGAACACCGCGCCCTCCGGGTCCGCCACGGTCGCCACCCGGCCGCTCGCCCCCTCCCGGGGCGGCTGCAGGATGTAACCGCCGAGCTCCACCACGCGCCGGGCCGCCTCGTCGGTGTCGGCGACCTCGAAGTACGTCATCCAGTGCGGACCGCGGTCGCGCGGCAGGGCGTGGCCGACGCCGTGCAGCGAGGCCACCGGGCGGCCCGCCAGATGCAGGGTCTGGTAGTCGAAGTCGGCCGAGACGACCGCCTCCGCCTCGTAGCCGAAAACCGTCTGGTAGAACTTGCAGACCGTCGCGGTCTCGCGGGTCACCAGCTCGTTCCAGACCGGTGTGCCGGGAGCCCCGGCGAGCGCCGTGCCGACATGCGCGGCGGCCTGCCAGACCCCGAAGACCGCACCGCTGGGGTCGGAGGCGAGGGCGAGCCGGCCCGCCTCGCCCGCGTCGAGCGGCCCCACGGCGACCGTGCCGCCGCAGGACCGGATGGTCTCCGCCGTGAGATCCGCGTCGTCGGTGGCCAGATAGGTCGTCCAGGCGACCGGCAGGTGCCGGTCGGGCGGCAGCTGTCCGATGCCCGCCACCACTTTCCCGTCGATCAGCGCCCGGACGTACGGACCCAGCTGGTCCGGACCCGGCACGAATTCCCAGCCGAACAGGTCGGCATAGAAGTCCTGGGTCGCGCTCAGGCCGTGCACGATCAGACTCACCCAGCAAGGTGTTCCGGGCGTACGCGGGGCGGCAGCCTCGGTCATCGTCACTCTCTCCTCGGACCATCGGGGTGGCCGTACGGGGGGAACGGGGCCGGCGTGCCGCCATGCGGTACGGGATGTGTACGCCCCGTGCAGATGTTTGCACCACCCGGCGCACGAAGTGCTCCGGCCGCGCCGCACTTTCCGGGATCTCGACCATGGGAGACCGGTTTAGTGTGGTATGTCCGTTGCGACGGTGTTACGGGTGGGGTGGCTCCTGCGCGAGGATGGCACCCATGAAGCCCATCATCACCGCATCCGAATACGCGAGCGAGTCGGCGGGGCCACGTCCGCCGGTGCTCCTCGACGTACGTTGGCAACTGGGTGGCCCGCACGGGCGACCCGACTACGAGACCGGGCACATTCCTGGTGCGGTATTTGTCGATCTGGACGCGGAACTCGCAGGTCCGGCAGGCAGCGGCGGCCGTCACCCACTGCCCGATCCGGAGGTGTTCGGGGCGGTGATGCGCCGGGCCGGCGTCTCCCGGGAAACCCCGGTGGTCGTGTACGACGGTGGCCTGGGCTGGGCGGCCGCGCGCGCCTGGTGGCTGCTGCGCTGGACGGGGCACCCGGACGTCCGGGTCCTGGACGGTGGTCTCGCCGCCTGGCGGGGTGAACTCCAGAAGGAGGCCCCGGCCCCGGCCGAGGGCGACTTCCGGCCCGTTCCCGGTGCGCTGGCTCTGCTGGACGCGGACGGGGCGGCGGCGCTGGCCCGCTCGGGTCTGCTGCTCGATGCCCGTGCCGCCGAGCGCTACCGGGGCGATGTGGAGCCGATCGACCGGGTGGGCGGCCACATCCCGGGCGCCGTCTCGGCCCCGACCTCCGAGAACACGGGTGACGACGGCCGGTTCCTGGCCGCGGAGGTGCTGGCGGAGCGCTTCAGGGGGCTCGGCGCCGACCGGGCGGCTGAGATCGGCGTCTACTGCGGCTCCGGGGTCTCCGGCGCCCATGAGGTGCTGGCCCTGGCCGTCGCCGGCATCCCCGCGGCGCTGTACGCGGGCTCCTGGTCCGAGTGGTCCGGCGACGAGTCCCGCCCGGTCGCCACGGGGCCCGAGCCCCAGTAACGGAACGCGCGCCGACCGCACCGACCGGCATCGCGGCCCCCGGCCCCGTAAGCGCGAGGCGCGGCGGGCGCGCACGGCACGAGGGCCCGCACGCAGTGGCGTACGGGCCCTCGTCATGCCGTGGTCACCCCGCTCAGTCCTGTTTCTTGCGGCGTGTGCCGAAGACGATCTCGTCCCAGGTCGGTACGGCGGCCCGGCGGCCCGGCCGGACGCCGTCCGCCTCGGCCTGGCGGTCCGTCGTACCGGTCAGCCGGTCGCGATGACCGGCCACCGCCCGCGGCATCAGCACATCCGCATAGGCGGAACCGGCGCCCGCGGAGGCTGCCGCGGCCGGCGGTTCGTCGGCCCCCGGCTCCTGCGCGGCGGGCTCGATCGCGGGCGGCTCGGGCGGAGCCGGCCGCTCCGGCACCACCATGTCGCCGCGGAAACTCGGCACCGCCTCCAGCAGGCTGGTCAGTGAGTCGCGCTCACCGGCCGAGACGGACGCGATGTGCTCCTCGGGCTCGGGCGGGGGCGGCGGGGCCGTGGGCCGCTCCATCTGGCGGTCCAGGGCGCGGTCCAGCGGCCGGTCGCGCGGCAGCCGGGCGATCCGGGGCACGAACGGGAAGCTCGGCTCGGGCGCGGCGACATCGTCGGTCTCGCCGATCAGCGAACGCGCCTCGTCGTCCACGGCCTGGACCAGCCGGCGCGGCGGGTCGTACGTCCAGCTCGCCGAGTGCGGCTCGCCCGCGACGCGGTAGACCAGCAGGACCTCCCAGGTGCCGTCGTCCCGGCGCCAGGAATCCCACTGGACGGTCTCCTTGTCGGCGCCGCGCAGCAGCAGCCGCTCCTGCACCGCCTCGCCGAGCTGGGGGCCGGTGTTCTCGCCGGGACGGCGCACGGGAGTCTTCCGGGCCCGCTCGGCCATGAAGGCGCGCTCCGCGAGCACGGGGCCCTCGAAGCGGCGGACACGGTCGACGGGGATCCCGGCGAACTGGGCGACCTCCTCCGCGGAGGCACCGGCTCGTATCCGTGCCTGGATGTCGCGGGGGCGGAGGTGGCTCTCCACCTCGATCTCGATCTGGCCGAGCCGCGCGCGGTCGTTGCGCACGGCGGCTCGCAGCCGCTCGTCGATGGGAAGCGTGTACTCCGTGCTGTCCGCAGCCTTGAGCACCAGTCGTGTGCCGTCGTTGGAGACGGCCACGACACGCAGTTCGGGCATGGGGACCTCCCGGGTGGTGCCTGCCGACGTCACGTGCGTCGCTGCTTCCGCTAGTCGAGTGTGGCCTGCCCGGGTGCAGCCTGCCACAACATTGCCGTGTTGCCCGGCGTGTCGGGCGTGAGCCCTTGATCGCCGGTATGACACGGTGACCTATTCTGCAACAGAAAGTGACCGTTGGTCACCTCATGTAGCCAGTCCCCGTGCGATGCCGTGGCGCCGCCGGATCGAGTGCCTCCTTCGGCCCCCTCCCGAAGATCCCGGACACCCGCTCGGGAGTCCGGCCCCAGGGCTCGCCACAGTACTCCATTCGGGCCACGAGGGTGGACCACCGCGCCGCCGAAGTTCTCGTGAGGTGCGGGAGTTGAGTCGCCCGGCCCTGGGTGGTGCGCCCCTCGCGCGTGTCCTGCTTCACAGAATCCCCGGAAGCGGAACTAATCACTTCGCTCAAATGTCCCTTCCTGTTGCATGGTGGGAGAGATGTCAATCAAGGGCTGGAAATGGTGCAGAAGCCGGAAAGTGACATAGAACCCAAGGAAAGGCGTATCGATCTGAGCCTGCCGCAGGTGGCGGGCAGTGCCGTGGCGGCGGTCGCGGCAGCGGTGGCGGCCTCCCAGCTGGGTGTGTACGGAACGATCCTCGGCGCCGGAGTGATGAGCGTCGTCGCCACCTGCGGCGGTTCGGTCTTCCAGCACTTCTTCCGGCGTACGGGGGAGCAGATCCGCGAGGTCACGGTCCAGGTGAAGCACCAGGACCGTGAGGTGACCGTGCATACGCGTGAGACGAGCGGTGCGCGTGCGGCGAAGGGGACGCGACGGCCGCCGGCCGGAACTCCCGACGGAGCCACGGACGCCACCACGATGATGCCCGCCGTGGACGCCACGACCGTGCTGCGCAGGGCGGACGCCGCGACCGCGCCGAGTGACGCGGCGGACGATCCGGACCGTACGCGGATGCTGCGGCCCCTGGACGCGACCCAGCTGCTCACCACGGGGCGCCCGGACCCGGACGAGGAGTTCTCCGACGCGACCACGCACGGCACCCGGATCCGCGGCTGGAAGCGGTCGGCGCTCGGGGCGGCCGTGGTCTTCGCCCTCACGATGGCCGGAATTACCACGTACGAGCTGATCTCCGGCAACGACCTGAGCGGTGGCCAGGGCACGACCGTCGGCTCCGTCGTGCGCGGCGGGGAGCGGAGTTCCGGGTCGGACGATCCGGCGCCGTCGACGGGCACCGACCCCGGCCAGGAGCGGACGCCTGGCCAGGAGAGCGGCACGACGCCCGGTACGGACCCGCAGGGCGGCCGGAGCCAGAACCCGGACGCCGGTCAGGGCGACGGCTCCGCGGCCGATCCGACGCCCGGTCCCACGCAGTCCGGCAACACCGGTGACCGTACGAGCCCGTCCCCGGCGGCCACTCCCTCCCCGTCGGCGCCCGGCGACGGCGCCACCACCGGCACGGACCCCGCGGGCGGGGGCGCGGCCCCGGCACAGGGCGACGGCGCCACCGCCGGCACGGACACCGGTCAGTGAACAGCCCCGCGCGCCCGGGGCGCGCGGGGGGCCGTAGCGGGCCGGGAAGCCCTACTCGCCCAGGACCCGGCGCAGGTAGTCGTTGCCGAAGAGCCGGTCCGGGTCCAGCCGGTCGCGTACGGCGGTGAACTCGCCGAAGCGCGGGTACACCCCGGCGAGGTACTCGGCATCGCGGGTGTTGACCTTGCCCCAGTGCGGGCGCCCGCCGTGGGCGGTCATGATGCGCTCGACCGCCGTGAAGTACGCCTGGTAGGGCGTGCCCTTGTAGAGATGGACGGCGATGTACGCGCTCTCGCGGCCCGAGGCCGTGGAGAGCGCGATGTCGTCCGCGGGGGCGGTACGGACCTCCACCGGGAAGCTGACCCGCAGCGGCGAACGCTCGACCATCGCCTTCACCTCGCGCAGTGCCTCCACGGCGGCCTCGCGCGGCAGCGCGTACTCCATCTCCACGAAGCGGACCCGGCGCGGGCTGGTGAAGACCTTGTACGGGATGTCGGTGTACGTACGGGCCGACAGGGCGCGGCTGGAGAGCTTGGCGATCGACGGAATGGTGGCGGGGACCGCCCGGCCGAGCGAACAGGCCACCTGGAAGATCCCGTTGGAGAGGAGTTCGTCCTCGATCCAGCCGCTGACCTTTCCGGGCGGGGCGGCGGGGCCCGCGCTGCGGTTGTTGCGCTTGGTGTTGCAGTTGCCGGTGTGCGGGAACCAGTAGAACTCGAAGTGCTCGTTCTCGGCGACCAGCTCGTCGAAGTCGCCCGTGACCCGGTCGAAGGTCATCGGCTCCTCGCGTGCCGTCAGCAGGAAGACCGGCTCCACGGCAAAGGTGATCGCCGTGATGACACCCAGCGCGCCGAGCCCGATCCGGGCGACGGCGAAGATGTCGGCGTTCTCCTTCTCCGAGCACGTCAGCACCGTGCCGTCGGCGGTGACCAGTTCGAGGGCGCGGATCTGCGCGGATATGGACGCCGAGTCACGGCCGGTGCCATGGGTGCCGGTCGAGGTGGCGCCCGCGACCGTCTGCTCCATGATGTCGCCCATGTTGGTGAGCGAGAGGCCCTCGCGGGCCAGGGCGGTGTTCAGCCGCTTCAGCGGGGTGCCGGCCTCGACGGTCACCGTCATCGCCTCGCGGTCGATGTTCCGGATGCCGGTGAGCAGGTCCGGGCGGATCAGCACGCCGTCGGTGGCCGCCGTCGCGGTGAAGGAGTGCCCGGTGCCGACCGGCTTCACCCGCAGGCCGTCCTCGGACGCCCGGCGCAGCACCTCGGCGAGCTCCGGCACGGAGGCGGGGGACACGGCCCGTACCGGGCGGGCGCTGACATTCCCCGCCCAGTTACGCCACGCGTTCGTCGTCGTCCGTGCGTCGGTGTCGGTCATCTTCCGCGCGCCCTTTCTCAGGAACCGGCCCGCTGAGCCGGCGATACCCCAGGAACGCCACCGCGGCCGCGAGCGCTCCCGCCACGACGGGTACCGCGTACCCCGCCTCGGCCCCCGACGCGTCGACCACCCAGCCGGCGGCCGAGGAGCCGAGCGCCACCCCGACGGCGAGCCCGGTGCTGGTCCAGGTCATGCCCTCGGTCAGTTCGGTGCGCGGTACGTGCTGTTCGACGAGGGCCATGGTGGTGACCATCGTCGGTGCGATGGCGAGACCCGCGACAAAGAGCGCCACGGCCAGGAACGGCAGGTTCCCGGCCAGTTGGAGGGGGATCATACTCACGGCCATCGCGCACACGCCCACCAGCCACCGGGTGGATGGCTTCCCCCTGAGGTGGAGCAGGCCGAAGACCGCGCCGGCCAGGCAGGACCCCAGCGCGTACACGGCCAGCACCAGGCTCGCCGCGGCCTTGTGGCCGCGCTCCTCGGCGAAGGCCACCGTCACCACGTCGACGGACCCGAAGATCGCACCGGTGGCCACGAACGTCACCACGAGCACCTGGAGACCCCGGGAGCGCAGCGCGGAGCCGCCGGTGTGCTGCCGGCGCGGATGCGGAACCGGCTCGGTGGCCCGCTGCGCGGTCAGCCAGAGGACACCGACCAGCAGGAACCCGGCGGCCAGGAGCGGTCCCGCCTCCGGGAACCAGGCGGTGGACAGACCGATCGAGATGATCGGCCCGAAGATGAAGCACACCTCGTCGACGATCGATTCCCACGAGTACGCGGTGTGCAGCTCGCGCGGCGAACCGCGGTAGATCTCCGCCCAGCGGGCCCGGATCATCGAACCCACGCTGGGGACGCATCCGGCGCCCGCCGCGAAGACGAAGAGCGTCCAGTCGGACAGTCGCTGCTGCGCGCAGATCAGGAGTCCGGCCACCGCGGCCAGCGCGACGAGGGTGGCGGGACGCAGGACGCGGCGCTGCCCGTGCCGGTCGACGAGCCTGGAGATCAGCGGCCCGAGCACCGCCGCCGACATCGCCAGCGTCGCGGAGAGCGCGCCGGCGAGTCCGTAACGGCCGGTGAGCTGGGAAATCATGGTCACCACGCCGATGCCCATCATGGACAGCGGCATCCGGCCGAGGAATCCGGCCGCCGAGAACCCCTTGGTGCCGGGGGCGGCGAATATCGCGCGGTAGGGACTGGGCAAGGAGGGCTCCGGAACAGCGTGATCGCACACGCCTGTCATACGTGAAGGTAACCGATACAGCTTACGGTCGGGGCGATCGGTCCGACAGTGGGGTGGGCCCGGGGCAGATGTCGGTGGGAGGGCTGTCCGAGGAGGGTGGCAGGATCGGTGTCATGTCCGATCTGCGCGATCCCGCTCCCTACGACGCCCTGCTGCTGCTCTCCTTCGGCGGCCCCGAAGGCCCGGACGACGTGGTCCCGTTCCTGGCGAACGTGACCCGTGGCCGAGGCATCCCCGAGGAGCGGCTGAAGGAGGTCGGCAAGCACTACTTCCTGTTCGGCGGCGTCAGCCCGATCAACGCCCAGAACCGAGCCCTGCTGGACGCCCTGCGCAAGGACTTCGCCGAGCACGGACTGGACCTGCCGGTGTACTGGGGCAACCGCAACTGGGCGCCGTACCTCACCGACACCCTGCGCGGGATGACCGCCGACGGGCACCGCCGCATCGCCGTCCTCGCCACCAGCGCCTACGCCTCCTACTCGGGCTGCCGGCAGTACCGGGAGAACCTCGCCGAGTCCCTGGCCGCCCTGGAGGCGGAGGGGCTGCCGGTGCCCCGGGTGGACAAGCTCCGGCACTACTTCAACCATCCCGGGTTCGTGAGGCCCATGGTGGACGGCGTCCTGGCCGCCCTGGCCGACCTCCCCGAAGACGTACGGGCCGGGGCGCACCTCGCCTTCACCACGCACTCCATCCCCACCTCGGCCGCCGACACCTCCGGTCCCGCGGAGGCGCACGGCGACGGCGGCGCCTATGTCGCCGAGCACCTCGACGTCGCACGGCTGATCGTCGACGCGGTGCGCGAGGAGACCGGCGTCGAGTACCCCTGGCAGCTCGTCTACCAGTCGCGCAGCGGCGCCCCGCACATCCCCTGGCTGGAGCCCGACATCTGCGACCACCTGGAGGCGCTGCACGCGGACGGCGTGCCCGCCGTGGTGATGGCCCCCATCGGATTCGTCTCGGACCACATGGAAGTCCTGTACGACCTCGACACCGAGGCCACCGCGAAGGCCGCCGAGCTGGGGCTGCCGGTGCGCCGGTCGGCGACCGTGGGCGCCGACCCGCGGTTCGCCGCGGCCGTGCGCGAACTGGTGCTGGAGCGTGCCGCCACCGAGCGGGGACAGGGCGGGGAGCGGTGCGCGCTGGGCGCGCTCGGACCGGGCCACGACCTCTGTCCGGTCGGCTGCTGCCCGGCACGGGCCCCCAAGCCCGCCGCCGCGGGTGCCGACAGCCCGTACGCGTAGGAGTCCCGCCGTACCCCCGAAGACCCCTGGAGAGCCGTGACCGACCCGAACCTGTCCGAACTGCTCGACCTCGCCCTGGAGGCCGCCGGCCGCGCGGGCGCGCTGCTCCGTGACGGCCGCCCGGCCGATCTGGGCGTGGCCGCGACCAAGTCCAGCCCGATCGATGTCGTCACCGAGATGGACATCGCCGCCGAGAAGCTGATCACCGGCTTCCTGAGCGAACGCCGCCCGCAGGACGGCTTCCTCGGCGAGGAAGGGGCCAGTGCCGAGGGCAGCAGCGGTATCCGCTGGGTCATCGACCCGCTCGACGGCACCGTGAACTACCTGTACGGACTGCCCACCTGGGCCGTCTCCATCGCCGCCGAACGGGACGGCGTGCGGGTCGTGGGCGTGGTGGAGGCCCCGATGCGCCGCGAGACCTACCGGGCGGTGCTCGGCGGTGGTGCGTACGCCAGGGGCGGCGCGTACGGCGAGGGTGCCGCGCTGCGTTGCCGGCCCGCGCCGCCGCTCGACCAGGCGCTCGTCTCGACCGGTTTCAACTACGTCAGCGATGTCCGTACGCACCAGGCGGACGTGGCTCAGAAGCTGATCCCGCGCCTTCGTGACATCCGGCGCAGCGGTTCCGCCGCCGTGGACCTCTGCGATGTGGCCTCGGGCCGCCTCGACGGCTATTACGAGCGGGGGCTCCACCCCTGGGACCTCGCGGCCGGCGACCTCATCGCCCGCGAGGCGGGCGCGCACACCGGCGGGCGTCCCGGACTCCCCGCCGACGGAGACCTGACCGTCGCCGCGACGCCGGGCGTCTTCGAGCCTCTGCAGGCCCTCCTGGAGGAGTTCGGCGCCTGGCACGACTAGGAAGCCGGCCGGCTCCGCCCGGGACACGGGAAGGCCCCTGACACCGAACCCGGCGGGTTCTAGCGATCCCCGCAACACCCTGGATTTCAGGGAGTTGCGGGGATCGTGGATTTTGAGGAGTTGAAGGCGCGGTTCTTCGAGGCGCTGGACCGGGAGAACGGGAGTGTCTCGGGTGCTGCTCGGGCGGTTGGGGTGAGCCGACACACGGCGGCGGGCTGGGCGCGGAAGGCCGGCGTCCGTGGTCGTGGGAAGACGGGCACCAGTGGGCATCCGGGGCGGGCGGAGTACGACCGGCTTCGCGCGTCGGGGGTGCGACGACGGGATGCCGCGGCGCAGGTCGGGGTCCACGAGCGCACAGCCAAGGACTGGGACCGCGGGATCCGGAAGATCGGCAACGCGCGCCTGCACCCCGATGGGCGAAGGATCGACTACACAACGGGCATGACCAGCACCGTCGCCGTCACGTCGGCGCCCTCTCTTGCGGCAGTCGAAGCCGAGCTGCACCCACGGTTCCTGACGGTGGCCGAGCGGGAGTTGATCGCCGACATGCGTCGTGAGGGCCGCTCACTGCGGGCGATCGGACGGGCACTGGGCCGGCCGGCATCCACCGTCAAACGTGAGATCGATGCCCGTTGCGTCGAGGGCGTCTATCAGCCCCACCGGGCACAGCGGGCCTGGGCGAAGAGCCGGGCACGCCCCAAGCAGTCCAAGCTCGCCCACGACGGTCCGCTGCGCGAGTACGTCGCGGGCAAACTGCAGCAGCAGTGGTCACCCGAGCAGATCTGTCACGCTCTGGTCATGGAGTTCCCCGACGACGAGGGTATGCGGGTGAGTCCGGAGACGGTCTACCAGGCGATCTATGTCCAGGCCCGTGGCGGGCTGCGGCGCGAGATCGCACTCGCGCTGCGCACCGGGCGCACCCGCCGCAAGCCACACCGTGGCCCGGAGCAGCGCACTCGCCGGTTCGTCGACGAGATGGTGATGATCTCCGAGCGGCCTGCCGAGGTCGAGGACCGGGCGGTGCCCGGCCACTGGGAGGGCGATCTGATCGTCGGCCCCCGCAGCGAGAGCGCGATCGTGACGTTGGTCGAGCGTTCCACCCGCTACGTCATGCTCGGGCATCTGCCCGGCGGACACACCGCCGAGGAGGTCCGTGACGTGCTGGTGCCCTTGATCCAGACCCTGCCCGCGCACCTGCGCGGCTCGCTGACCTGGGACCAGGGCTGCGAGATGGCCGCGCACAAGCAGTTCACCGTCGCCACGGGAGTACCGGTCTACTTCTGCGATCCGCACTCCCCCTGGCAGCGCGGATCGAACGAGAACACCAACGGTCTGCTGCGGCAGTACTTCCCCAAGAGCACCGACCTGTCCGTGCACAGCGCCGCAGACCTCGAACACGTCGCTCAGCAACTCAACGGCCGACCACGCAAAACGCTCGGCTGGAGAACCCCAGCCGAGCGCCTGCGTGATCTACTGACGACCGCATAGGCCATCAGGTGTTGCGAGGACCCCGAGAATCCGCCGTCACGGCATCAGGGGCCCTTCTCGCCGAGGTGCTCAGACGCTGGTGGCGCCGATCTCGACGCCATGCTCGGCGGCGAGGCGGTGAAGGTCCTCCAGCTCGCTCTGCTCGACATCCGCGAGGAAGTCGTCGCCCGTCTCCCGAGCTCTCGTGAGGTCGTACTCGGTGGTCTTGATCCGCTGCAGCAGACCTGCGGTGAAAGCGTCCATAATGCGCCCCCTCATCGTGGGTCGGTGGCACGGGGGTGTGCCCGGGGTTTCCCTCCGCACGGAGGCGGTAGGGCGGGTGATCACGCGCTCTCCGGGGACGGAGTGGCCTGTGGCACGCCACATTCAAGGCGCGATCTCGGGTGTGCATTCGTCCTCCCCGGGCCGGGGACCGGAGAAACCTCAACTGGCCGGTAGATCCGGTGAATTCCGCTGAGCCCCAGGTCGGGCAGCATCGTCTTACCGCCGGTTTATGCGCGTTGCGGGCAGGATGGAGCCGCACAGACCAGTGCCGACGGGTGTCCGGATCACGGACCGTGGGCACTTCGAGACGTTCTGAAGTATCTAAGGAAGGACAGCGCCGTGCGCGTACTCGTCGTGGAGGACGAGCAACTGCTCGCCGATGCGGTGGCCACCGGATTGCGCCGGGAGGCCATGGCTGTCGATGTCGTGTACGACGGTGCGGCGGCCCTGGAGCGCATCGAGGTCAACGACTACGACGTCGTGGTGCTGGACCGGGACCTCCCCCTGGTGCACGGCGACGACGTCTGCCGCCGGATCGTCGAGCTGGGCATGCCCACCCGGGTGCTCATGCTCACCGCGTCCGGTGACGTCAGCGACCGGGTCGAGGGCCTGGAGCTGGGTGCCGACGACTATCTGCCCAAGCCGTTCGCGTTCAGCGAGCTCACCGCGCGGGTGCGGGCGCTCGGCCGGCGTACGACGGTGGCCCTGCCGCCCGTCCTGGAGCGGGCCGGCATCAAGCTCGACCCCAACCGGCGCGAGGTCTTCCGGGGCGAGACGGAGGTCCAGCTCGCGCCGAAGGAGTTCGCCGTGCTGGAGGTCCTGATGCGCAGCGAGGGCGCGGTCGTCTCGGCCGAGCAGCTGCTGGAGAAGGCCTGGGACGAGAACACCGACCCGTTCACCAACGTCGTTCGGGTGACCGTGATGACGTTGCGGCGGAAACTCGGCGAGCCGCCGGTGATCGTCACCGTGCCCGGTTCCGGCTACCGGATCTGACGGCCGATGCCCACCGTCCCCGCGCCGCCGACGGCGCCCCCGAAGCCCACCTGGGAGCCCAAACAGCAGGAGCCCCCCTACTGGCTGCGCCCGACCATCCGGATACGGCTCACGCTGCTCTACGGCGGCATGTTCCTGATCGCCGGCATCCTGCTGCTGTCGATCATCTACATGCTGGCCGCGCAGGCCCTGCACGTGGGCAGCGAGCTTCCGTTCAAGATCGTCAACGGGCAGGTCACCAGTAATGTCTGCAACCTGCCCGAGAAGGCGTCGCCGGAGTCCTTCAACGCGGCGATGAACTCCTGCGTCAACCACCAGCGGCAGCAGGCGCTCGACACGCTCCTCAACCGGTCGCTGCTGGCCCTGGTGGGCCTGAGCGTCATCGCCTTCGCCTTCGGCTACGCGATGGCCGGGCGCGTGCTCTCGCCGCTGGGCCGGATCACCCGCACCGCCCGCCGGGTGGCCGGAACCGACCTGTCCCGCCGGATCGAGCTGGACGGCCCGGACGACGAGCTGAAGGAGCTCGCCGACACCTTCGACGAGATGCTCGACCGCCTGGAGCGGGCCTTCACCGCCCAGCAGCGGTTCGTCGGCAACGCGTCGCACGAGCTGCGCACGCCGCTCGCCATCAACCGCACGCTGCTGGAGGTCCATCTCTCCGATCCCCAGGCCCCGCCGGAGCTGAAGCAGCTCGGCAAGACCCTGCTGGCCACCAACGAGCGCAGTGAGCAGCTGGTCGAGGGCCTGCTGCTGCTGGCCCGCAGCGACAACCAGATCGTCGAGCGCAAACCGGTCGACCTCGCGGAGGTCGCCTCGCGCGCGATCGACCAGACGCGCGGCGAGGCCGAGGAGCGCGGTGTGGCGATCCGCGGCGAGCGGGCCCCGGCCGTCGTCCAGGGCAACGGCGTCCTGCTGGAGCGGATCGCGCTGAACCTCGTACAGAACGCCGTGCGGTACAACGTTCCCGAGGAGGGCTGGGTGGAGGTCACCACCGAGCTGCAGGGCGGCCAGGCCCTGCTGGTGGTCTCGAACACCGGGCCCGTGGTGCCCGCGTACGAGATCGACAACCTCTTCGAGCCCTTCAGACGGCTGCGTACGGAGCGAACGGGCAGTGACAAGGGGGTCGGGCTCGGCCTGTCGATCGCGCGGTCCGTGGCGCGCGCCCACGGCGGCCGTATCATCGCGGAGCCCCGTGAAGGCGGTGGTCTCGTGATGCGCGTCTCACTTCCGGTCTGAGAGGCCGGACGGAGCGATCCGTGCACGAATTAGTTTGTTCGCTTTGAGCGGAATTTTCGGGACGTGCGCCCGGATCGTCCGTGTGTGATCGATCACAGAAGCGAATTTCCGACCGTCAACGCTCCGTGATCAGCGGTGCCACCGGAAAACCCGCAAAAGTCGGGGTTTTCGGGGCCCGATATCACGGGAAGTACACGGGGTGGCGCCCGTGAAGCGCGACACCGGGACCGTGTACGGTCCCCATCGCCACCCAAGCCGGCCGCTCCCGAGCGGTCCTATTGGGTGTCGATTGAGTAACAGACCTTGATGTGAGGCAAAATCTCCGCCTCGGGTCGGGCACAAGTCCGGCCTCTCACGCGTTACGTGCGCTGAGACACCGCAGACACCCAGAGGGGGAGAGCGACATGGCAACGGATTACGACACCCCACGCAAGACCGATGACGACGTCGACCAGGACAGCCTCGAAGAACTCAAGGCTCGCCGGAGCGACAAGACGGCGTCCGCCGTCGACGTCGACGAATTCGACGCGGCCGAAGGACTGGAGCTGCCCGGCGCAGACCTGTCCAACGAGGAGCTGGCCGTCAGGGTCCTGCCCAAGCAGGCCGACGAGTTCACATGCATGAGCTGCTTCCTCGTGCACCACAGGAGCCAGCTGGCACGCGAGAAGAACGGCCAGCCGATCTGCCGCGACTGCGACTAGGTCGCGCCGACCGTGGCAGGCGACACACCGTTCCGGAAGCGACGCTTGCGGCGCAAGAGGTCGTCGGAGGCGTATCAGGGCGGTACAGGCCCGGCAGAAGGCGTAGCAGCGCCTGCCGAGCGGTCCGCCCTGCCGCCCTCCCCGGGTGAGCGGGACGACGAGCGGGGCCGGCCGGCCTCGCTCGAAGCAGTGGCCGCGGCAGTTGAAGGAGTCGACACGGCCGATGGGGCCGGACAGGTCGACAGGACGGAGCCCGTGACCGGGGCAGGCCGTCTGAGTTCAGTGAAACGGGGCGTACGCAAGGGCGGGGTGAGCGCCAAGGCAGCGATCGGTCATATCGCCGACCTGATCATCGAGAACGCTCCCCGCGTCCCTGTGCGCGATCTCGCCACCCTGCGCAAGCAGTTCCCCGGCCTCGGCCCGGAGGAGCTCGCCGACAAGCTCATCGCAGGTGCGAGCAAGGGCACCGCCACCGTCGGCGCCGGTATCGGCGCGGCGGCGATGATGCCCGTACCGCCCGCCATGCTCGCCGAGCTGGCGGCGGAGATCACCGGTGTGGCCGCGATCGAGATGAAACTCGTCGCCGAGCTGCACGAGGTCTACGGGCTCCGCCCGCCGGGCGGGCTCGGTCAGCGTTCCACCGCCTACCTCACGTCCTGGACGGAGGAGCGCGGAATCGACGTCGCCCACCCCACGACGGTCAACGCCGCGCTGGGCGGCCAGATGAAGCGCGAGCTGCGCCAGCAGATCATGAAGCGCATGGCGCGCGATCTGCCGAATCTGATCCCGTTCATGGTCGGCGCCGCCGTCGGCGCGATGATGAACCGGCGCGACACCAGAAAGCTCGCCGAACGGGTCAGGAAGGACCTGCGCAAGCGCCAGATCCCCTGGGACAGGCTCCCCGAGCTGCCCCCACTGGAGCGGCAGGTGGGCCCCCGCAAGGGCCTGCCGGGCCCAGGGGGCTTTCGTTCGGATCAGGCCGGCGCGGAGGAAACCTAGACGCGTACGGCGGCGAGCGCCGCCACCAGGGCCTGCGGCTCGCGCGTCGACAGATAGACGTACGGAGTCGGGTCCTGCGGGTCGGTGACCTCCACCCGGACGGCCGTCGGGATGTAGCTGCGCAGCAGCATGAACGCGCGGGTGTCCGCCTTGTAGGAGCGCCACGCGCGCGCCTCCTCCTCGTCCAGCACCTCGGCCTCGCCGAGTGCCGTCACCGGAATCCGCGCGTCGCCGGCGACCAGGGCGCCCGCCACGACCCGGATCCTGGCCGAGCCGTAGGAGCTCACCGCGACCGCGGACAGGGCCGTGCCGCCCGCCAGGCCGGCCAGCAGGGGCAGGGTGCCGAGCGGCAGCAGCATCAGTGCGCAGGCGATGCCGACCAGGAGGGCGATGAGCCACCACGAACGGGGTGCGGTCAGTCGTTCGTCGAAAGGCGGGGTGGAAGGCTGCATGAACCCAAGCTTGGCACGGCGCGACCCGCGGGTAGCCGCGCGGGTAAGGTCTGCGCCTGTGAGTGGAACATCTGCGGCTCTGAAGCCCCCGGCCGACGCGGTGAAACCGGTCCGGCACCCCGAAGCCCCGGCCCCCGGCGAACTCCTCGGCGCGCACTACGAACACTGTTTCGGCTGCGGCGGAGGACAGCAGCACGGGCTGCACCTCCAGGCGCGGGCCGGTGACGGCGTCGGCGTCACCGCCGAGTTCACGGTGAAGGCCGCCCACCAGGGCGCCCCGGGTCTGGCGCACGGCGGCATTCTGACCACCGCGCTGGACGAGACGCTCGGCTCGCTGAACTGGCTCCTGCGGGTGATCGCCGTGACCGGACGGCTGGAGACCGACTTCGTGCGTCCGGTGCCGGTGGACACCGTGCTGCACCTCGACGCCGAGATCACCGCGGTGCACGGCCGGAAGATCTACTCCCGGGCCACCGGCCGGATCGGCGGCCCGGACGGGCCCGTGGCGGTCCGGGCCGAGGCCCTCTTCATCGAGGTCAAGGTCGAGCACTTCATCGAGAACGGCCGTCCGGCCGAGATCCGGGCGGCGATGGCCGACCCGGACCAGGCCAGGCGGGCCCGTGCCTTCGAGGTGAACCCCTGATGGGCCGGCCCGTGGACGTACTGATCCGCCGGGTCGACCCGGACGTGCCGATTCCGGCCTATGGGCACCCGGGCGACGCCGGTGCCGATCTGGTGACCACCGAGGCCGTCGAGCTCGCCCCGGGCGAGCGGGCGGTGCTGCCCACCGGGGTGTCGATCGCGCTGCCCGACGGATACGCCGCGTTCGTGCACCCGCGCTCCGGTCTCGCCGCACGCTGCGGAGTCGCCCTGGTGAATGCCCCGGGGACGGTTGATGCCGGGTACCGTGGAGAGATCAAGGTGATCGTCATCAATCTCGACCCGCGTGAGCCCGTGCGGTTCGAGCGGTTCGACCGGATTGCCCAACTGGTCGTCCAACAGGTCGAGAAGGTGCGCTTCCACGAGGTGGCCGAGCTGCCCGGCTCGGCCCGCGGCGAGGGAGGCTTCGGATCCACCGGAGGGCATGCTTCCGGTGATGTTGATGGCGTCAGGGGCGGGATTACCCAGGGCGGGAACAGCTACGCTTCGGTCGTACCCGACCGGGAAGGACAGTGACGTGTTCGGACGTCGCAAGAAGAGTGGTTCCGCCGAGGACGTGGCGGACGAAGCGCGCGAGGCCGAGCAGGTCGTCGACGAGCTCGATGACACCGACGGTGCCGACAGCGGCTCGCGTCGGGTGAACCTCCCGCCGGCGCCGCGCCCGGACGGGCCGTGGGACGTCTCCGAGGTCTCCCAGCCCGGCGAGGGCCGGGTCGACCTGGGCGGTGTCTTCGTGCCCGGCGTCGAGGGCATGGAGCTGCGTGTCGAGGTGGCCGGTGACGCGATCGTCGCCGCGACCGTGGTGCTGCGCGACAGCGCCATCCAGCTGCAGGCCTTCGCAGCGCCCAAGAAGGAAGGCATCTGGGGCGAGGTCCGCGAGGAGATCGCCTCCGGCATCACCCAGCAGGGCGGGATCATCGACGAGGTCGAGGGCCCGCTGGGCTGGGAGCTGCGTGCCCAGGTCCCCGTACAGCTCCCGGACGGGACGAACGGCGTACAGCTGGTGCGCTTCGTCGGCGTCGACGGGCCGCGCTGGTTCCTGCGCGGAGTGATCTCCGGCCAGGGTGCCGTGCAGCCGGAGGCCGCCGGGCTGCTGGAGACGATCTTCCGGGACACCGTGGTCGTCCGTGGCGAGGGCCCGATGGCTCCGCGCGACCCGATCGTCCTCAAGCTGCCCAACGATGCCCAGATGGTGCCCGAGGGCGTCCAGCAGGAGAGCCAGGAGAGCTCGAAGTTCTCCGGTGGCATGGGCCAGCTCCAGCGTGGACCCGAGATCACCGAGGTGCGCTGAGCGGGCACGGGCAGCCGCCCGGCACAGCTTCGGCCGGTGGGCCGTATCCCCATGTCGAGGGGGTACGGCCCACCGGCCGTTGTGCGTCCGGAGTGGGTTCCAGGAGGGCTCCGGACCGGTACCGCAAGGCGAGTTTCGGACAGCGCGTAAAAGGGGCGCGTATGGGGCGCGTATAGGGCACGTATGTGCGCCGTCAAGGGCCCGCCGTTCCCCGTAAGGAAGCCATCAACGCAGGCCAGGACGCCCATGGCGAGGGGTTTGCTCAAGAGGTCCGAGAATCCGTACCTCATCTAGGAGCACACGATGGCCGATGTGGCCTTCGTCGTCACCACGATCGCGGTGTTCGCGTTGGTGGCTCTCGTCGCCAAGGGGGTGGCGAAGCTGTGACTGCCGAGAACATCGTCGGCCTGATCGTGGCCGTCGCCCTGCTGGGCTACCTCGTCCTCGCCCTTCTGTACCCGGAGAGGTTCTGAGCCCGATATGAGCCCCGTCCTCGCTGGTGTGCTCCAGGTTCTCGCGCTCGTCGTGGCGCTGGGGCTGGCGTACCGACCGCTCGGTGACTACATGGCCGGCGTCTACTCCTCGACGAAGCACCTGCGCGTCGAGAAGTGGATGTACAAAGCCGTCGGCGCCGATCCGAACACGGAGATGCGCTGGCCCGCGTATCTGCGTGGGGTGCTCGCCTTCTCCGCGGTGAGCGTCCTCTTCCTCTATCTGCTGCAGCGGCTGCAGGGCGCGCTGCCCGGTTCGCTCGGTTTCGCCTCGATCGATCCGGACCAGGCGTTCAACACGGCGGCGTCGTTCGTCGCCAACACCAACTGGCAGTCGTACTACGGCGAACAGGCCATGGGCCACGTCGTGCAGACCGGCGGCCTCGCGGTGCAGAACTTCGTCTCGGCGGCCGTCGGCATGGCCGTGGCGGTGGCCCTCGTACGGGGCTTCGCCCGCTCCCGCACCGGTGAGCTGGGCAACTTCTGGTCCGACCTGGTGCGCGGCACCGTACGGATCCTGCTGCCGATCGCCGTGGTCGGCGCGCTGTTGCTCGTGGCCTGCGGCGCGATCCAGAACTTCGCCGGCATCCATGAGGTCGGGCAGTTCATGGGCGGTTCGCAGCAGTGGAACGGTGGCGCCGTGGCCTCCCAGGAGGCCATCAAGGAGCTGGGCACGAACGGTGGCGGTTACTTCAACGCCAACTCGTCCCACCCGTTCGAGAACCCCAACGGGCTGTCCAACCTTCTTGAGATCTTCCTGATCCTGGTGATTCCGTTCGCGCTGACGCGGACGTTCGGCCGGATGGTCGGCTCGCTCAAGCAGGGTTACGCGATCCTCGCGACGATGGGCGTCATCTGGCTGGGCTTCACCACCCTGATGATGTGGACCGAATTCGCCCACCACGGGCCCGCGTTCGACATCGCGGGCGGGTCGATGGAGGGCAAGGAGACCCGGTTCGGGATCGCCGGCTCGTCGATCTTCGCGGTGGCCACGACGCTCACCTCCACCGGTGCGGTGAACTCCTTCCACTCCTCGTACACGGGCTTCGGCGGGGGCATCACAATGCTGGGCATGCAGCTCGGCGAGATCGCGCCCGGAGGTGTGGGGTCCGGCCTCTACGGCATGCTCGTCATGGCGATCATCGCGGTGTTCATCGCCGGACTGATGGTCGGCCGCACCCCGGAGTACCTCGGCAAGAAGATCGGCACCCGTGAGATCAAGCTCGCGGCCTGCTACATCCTGATCACCCCGGCGCTGGTGCTCTGCTTCACCGCCGCGGCGATGGCGCTGCCCACCCCGCCCCACTCGATGACCAACACCGGCGCACACGGATTCTCCGAGATCCTCTACGCCTACACCTCGGGTGCGAACAACAACGGTTCGGCGTTCGCCGGGCTCAACGCGGACACGCAGTGGTTCAACACCACGATCGGTCTCGCGATGCTGCTCGGCCGGTTCCTGCCCATGGTGTTCGTCCTCGCGCTGGCCGGCTCGCTCGCCGAGCAGAAGCCCGTACCGGCGACCGTGGGCACCCTGGGCACGCACAAGCCGCTGTTCAGCGGACTGCTGGTCGGCACGATCCTGATCATCACCGGGCTGACCTACTTCCCGGCCCTGGCGCTGGGACCGTTGGCCGAGGGGCTGGCGTCATGACCACTCGTACGGAGCAAGAGGACTCGATGTCCACTGTCACCCCCACCCGGGCACCGCACCAGGACGCGCCCACGGGTCACCAGAGCGAAGGACGTGTCGGCGGGGGCCTGTTCGACCCCGCACAGCTGATCCGGTCCTTCCCCGACGCGATACGCAAGCTCGACCCCCGGGTGATGGTCAAGTCCCCGGTGATGTTCGTGGTGCTGATCGGTTCGGTGTTCACGACCGTGCTGGCGTGCCTGGACCCGGGCGAGTGGTTCGGCTGGGCGATCACGGCCTGGCTGTGGCTGACCACGATCTTCGCCAACCTGGCGGAGGCGGTCGCCGAGGGACGCGGCAAGGCGCAGGCCGACACGCTGCGCAAGGCCAAGACCGACACCGTCGCCCGGCGGCTGACCGGCGGGAGCGAGGAGCTGGTGCCCGGCACCGAGCTGCGCATCGGTGATCTGGTGGTCTGCGAGGCCGGTGACATCATCCCCGGCGACGGCGATGTCGTCGAGGGCGTCGCGAGCGTCGACGAGTCCGCGATCACGGGCGAGTCCGCCCCGGTCATCCGGGAGTCCGGCGGTGACCGGAGTGCCGTCACCGGGGGCACGAAGGTGCTCTCCGACCGCATCGTCGTCAAGATCACCACCAAGCCCGGTGAGACCTTCATCGACCGGATGATCGCCCTGGTCGAGGGCGCCGCCCGGCAGAAGACGCCCAACGAGATCGCGCTGAACATCCTCCTCGCGTCCCTCACGATCGTCTTCCTGCTCGCCGTGGTCACCCTCCAGCCCTTCGCGATCTACGCCGGGCAGAAGCAGTCGATGATCGTGCTGACCGCCCTGCTGGTCTGCCTGATCCCGACGACCATCGGCGCGCTGCTCTCCGCCATCGGCATCGCCGGCATGGACCGCCTCGTCCAGCGCAATGTGCTCGCCATGTCGGGGCGGGCCGTCGAGGCCGCCGGAGACGTGTCGACCCTGCTGCTCGACAAGACCGGCACCATCACGCTCGGCAACCGGCAGGCCGCCGAGTTCGTCCCCGTGAAGGGCACGACCGAGGCCGAACTGGCGGACGCGGCCCAGCTCTCCTCACTGGCCGACGAGACTCCCGAGGGCCGCTCGATCGTCGTGCTCGCCAAGGAGAAGTACGGGCTGCGCGAACGACACCAGGGCGAACTGTCCGGCGCCGAGTGGGTGGCGTTCACCGCCCAGACCCGCATGTCCGGCGTCGACGTGGACGGACGCAAGGTCCGCAAGGGCGCCACCGGTTCGGTCGTCGCCTGGGTCAAGGAGCGCGGCGGCACCGTCTCGCAGGACGCGCAGAAGCTCACCGACACGATCTCCGGGGCGGGCGGCACACCGCTGCTGGTGGCCCTGGAGGACGCGCACGGCGCCCGGGTCCTCGGTGTCATCCACCTGAAGGACGTCGTCAAGGAGGGCATGCGCGAGCGGTTCGACGAGCTGCGCCGCATGGGCATCAAGACGGTCATGATCACCGGGGACAACCCGCTGACCGCGCGCGCCATCGCCGAGGAGGCAGGGGTGGACGACTTCCTGGCCGAGGCCACGCCCGAGGACAAGATGGCCCTCATCAAGCGGGAGCAGGCGGGCGGCAAGCTCGTCGCGATGACCGGCGACGGCACCAACGACGCGCCGGCGCTGGCCCAGGCGGATGTCGGCGTGGCCATGAACACCGGCACCTCGGCCGCCAAGGAGGCCGGGAACATGGTGGACCTGGACTCCAACCCCACCAAGCTGATCGAGATCGTCGAGATCGGCAAGCAGCTGCTCATCACCCGCGGTGCGCTGACGACGTTCTCGATCGCCAACGACGTCGCGAAGTACTTCGCGATCATCCCCGCGATGTTCGCCGTGGTCTATCCCGGCCTGGACAAGCTGAACATCATGCAGCTGTCCTCGCCCCAGTCCGCGATCCTGTCGGCCGTGATCTTCAACGCGCTGATCATCATCGCGCTGGTGCCGCTCGCCCTGAAGGGCGTGCGCTACCGGCCCAGCAGCGCCGACTCGATGCTCCGGCGCAACCTCGGGATCTACGGACTCGGCGGTCTGGTCGCCCCGTTCATCGGCATCAAGATCATCGACATGGTCATCTCCCTCGTACCCGGGCTGAACTGAATCTAGGAATCGGCTGACCTGCCATGAACAACTCCGTAGGAAACACCGCCCGGTTGCTCTGGGCCGGGCTGCGTGCCCTGCTCGTCCTCACCGTCGTCTGCGGCGTGCTCTACCCGCTCGCCGTCACGGGCGTCGCCCAGGGCATCTTCCCCGACAAGGCCAACGGCTCCGAGATCACCGCGAACGGCAAGGTCGTCGGTTCCGAACTCATCGGCCAGCGCTACGACCTGCCGCTGAAGAAGGGACAGGAGACCGCGGCCCCGGACCTCAAGTGGTTCCAGCCGCGCCCCTCCAACGGCCTGGGCGCCAACAGCGTCAACGCCCAGTACAAGCTGATCCTCTCCGGCGCGACCAACCGCTCCGGCGACAACAAGGAACTGATCGCCTGGGTCACCGCCGCCAAGGCCGCCGTGGTCAAGGACAACTCCGTCCCCGGCCACCCGGTCAGCCCCTCGGACGTGCCGGCCGACGCCGTCACCTCCTCCGGCTCCGGCCTCGACCCGGCCATCTCCCCGGCGTACGCAGAGCTCCAGGTGCGCCGGGTGGCCGAGCGGAACCACCTCGCCGTCGACCGGGTGGAGAAGCTCGTCGAACAGCACACGGACGGCCGGATCCTCGGCTTCGTCGGCGAGCCGAGGGTCAACGTCCTCCAGCTCAACATCGCCCTGAAGCAGTTGGTGAACGGGGTCTGAGGAAGCCCGAACAGCGAGGTGCGGGGGCCGGCCACCTCGGCCGGCCCCCGCACCTCTCACCTGTTCACCGGGCCGGTGTGCCCAGGGTGCCCGGGTAGAGGTACTTCTGCGGCGGGAGCACCGTGCCGTCCACCCACGCCGCGAAGAAGCCCTTGAGGTCCTTGCCCGAGACCTTCGCCGCCAGCGCCTCGAACTGCCGGAACGAGGCATTGCCGTAGGCGTGGTCGCGGGTCCAGGTCCGGAGCGTCCGGAAGAACGCCTCGTCGCCCACCGTGCGGCGCAGGGCGTGCAGCATCAGCGAGCCCTTGAAGTACAGAGCCGCGTCCAGTTCCTTGCCCGGTCCCGGGTCGTAGAGCTTGACGGACCAGAACGACGGATCGTTCCTGTACTCCTCCACCTCGGACCGGTAGTAGTCCTGGTCCAGGTCGGCGCCCTTGTGCTCCTCCCACAACTGCCCCGCGTACTGGGCGAAGCACTCGGCGACGCAGCCGTCCCGCCAGTCCTTGAACGAGACGCTGTCACCGAACCACTGGTGGGTGTTCTCATGGACCATCGAGGCGTCGAAGAGCATGGAGCCGTAGGTGGGGCGGCTCTGCGTCTCCAGGGCGAGTGGGCCGTCGTTGGGCTCCTTCGAGGCCCCGACGACGATGGCGCCCGCGGAGGAGAAGGGATACGGGCCGAACCTCGCGGTCAGGAAGTCCAGGATCTCCGTCTGCTGGGCCTCCGCCTCGGGGTCGATGACGGCGTCCGGGCTGTACGCCGTGATGACCGGCGTTCCGGCGGCCGTCCGGCCGCGGTGGACGGTGAACCGGTCGATGGCGACCGTGCTGAGGTATGTGGCCATCGGACTGTCCTCGTTCCAGCGGAAGGTCCTTCGGCCGTCCTTGACGCTCTCGGGGCCGGGCAGGCCGTTGCCGATGGCCGTCCAGCCGTCGGGGACCGTCGCGGTGAGGGCGAAGGTGGCCTTGTCGGACGGGTGGTCGTTGGCGGGGTACCAGGAGGTCGCGGAGTGCGGTTCGCCCGCCACGTTCGCGCCGCCGGTCTCCAGGGTGTGCCAGCCCTCGGGGTCGGGCCGGCCCGCGTACTCCACCCGGACCTCGAACGTCGTGCCCTTCGCCACCGGGCGGGCCGGGGTGATGACCAGCTCATGGGCGCCGGCCCGGGAGAACGCCTTCGCCGGGGCGCCGTTCACCTTCACCGATGCCACGGTGAAGCCCTTGAGGTCCAGGCTGAACCGGTCCAGGCCGGTCAGGGCGCGGGCGGTGACGGTGGTGTCGCCGTCGAGGCGGTCGGTGTGCGCCGGGTCGTAGGAGATGCGGACGTCGTAGTGGGAGACGTCGTAGCCGGAATTGCCGTCGTCGGGGAAGTACGGGTCGCCGAGACCGGGGCCGCCGATGGCGGCCGAGGCGGGGACGGTGGCCAGCACGGAACCGCTCACGACCGCGGCCACCAGGGCGGCAACGGTCCTGCGGCGTCGGTTCAGGAGTCTGTACATGTCTCGTTCCTGGGGGTGGGGGTCAGTGCCGGGGCGCGGTGGCGGCGAGCTTCCACAGCACCCCGACGATGGCGTCGGTGCTGGTCGTCTCCGTCTTCGGATCCACGTTGGCGAGGTTGTCGCACGCCTCGTGGATGCAGTCAGAGATGCCGGTGCTGAAGCCGGACGACGGGATGCCGGCGTTTCCGAACGACTCGTGGTCCGAACCGCCGACGCCGATGTCGAAGGTGGGGATGGACCGTTCGGCGAACCACGCCTCGAACGCCTGCTGGGCCTCGGTCTCGCCGTGCTCGTCGTCGTGGACCACGAGCCACTGACGGGTGTTCCTGCTGCCCGCCTGGTCGAAGTTGAGGTAGACGTCGATCCTGCGCCGGTCGGCCCCCGAGAGCTTGCTGACGTAGCTCTCCGAGCCGATCAGCCCCTGCTCCTCCGCGCCCCACCACGCGAACCGCAGATGCCGTTCGGGCTTCAGACCGGACTCGGCCACCTGGAGGGCGGTGGCCAGGACCGCGGCCGAACCCGAGCCGTTGTCGTTGATTCCCGGGCCCTCCTTCACGCTGTCGAGGTGGGCGCCGGTCAGCAGCACATGGTCCGGGTCGCCGCCCGGCCAGTCGGCGATCAGGTTGTTGCCGGTGGCGCCGTCGTGGGTGAAGGGGACCAGCCGGGTACGGAAGCCCGCCCGGTCCAGGGCGCTCTTCACGTACGCCACGGACTGCGCGTACCCCTTCGTGCCGTGCGCGCGGTTGCCGCCGTTGCGGTCCGCGATGCGCTGGAGGGCACGCAGGTGGGGCATCACCTGCTGCTCGGAGACGGTGGGGGCGGCGGGGACCCGGGCTTCCGCGACCGCGGTCGTGGCGGGGCCGGCGGACAGGGCCAGGGAGAGGGACATCACGAGGGCTCCGACGGCGAGCCCGGGAAGGGTCCTTCGTATCGTCATACGCATGCCTTCGAGGACGGGGCACTCGCCCCGGTGGACCGGCGAACCGGCTGACGTCGGCCAGGCTGATCAGTCGATGTCAGGAAGTTGTCGGGAAGCCGTTGCCCTTCGATGAAGGATCCGTCCGGGAAGGAATCGTCCGGCCCGAATGGACATCGTCCGGTCGGGGTGAAGGGATCGTCGGTCGGGGCGAAGGAATCGTCAGAAGGAATCGTCCGGCCGGGCAATGGACTTCGGCCGTTGCCCGGCCGTGTGCCCGGCGCACATACTGGCGGCCGGTGCCCTCGGCGTGCCCCGGATCCGGGCGGCCGGCGCCGGCACGCGGGGGAGCATCATGTACGGGACAGGCGAACGCGGGGGAGTGGCATGAGTGACGACAGCACCGGACGAGCGGACACCACCGGGCGGGGCGGTACCGCAGTCGCCGAGCAACCGGCCGGCGGGCCGATGGTCCGGGTCGAGGACCTGCACCGCTCGTACGGCTCCGGCTCCGGCTCCGGCGCCGGAGCGGTGCACGCGCTGCGCGGGGTGTCCTTCGAGGTGCCGCGCGGCGAGCTCGTCGCGCTCAAGGGGCGCTCGGGCTCGGGCAAGACCACCCTCCTCAACCTGCTCGGCGGGCTCGACAGCCCCGACGGCGGCCGGATCACCGTCGACGGCACGGACCTCGCCGAGCTCGGCGAGGACGGGCTCCTGGAACTGCGCCGGGACCGGATCGGCTTCATCTTCCAGTCGTTCGGCCTGATCCCGATCCTGACCGCGGCGGAGAACGTCGGCGTGCCCATGCGGCTGCGCAAGGCGGACCCGCGCGAGCGCGAGGACCGGGTGGCGCTGCTGCTCTCCCTGGTCGGCCTCGCCGACCACGCCGCCCAGCGTCCCGGCGAGCTCTCCGGGGGCCAGCAGCAGCGAGTCGCGATTGCCCGCGCACTCGCCAACCGGCCCGCGCTGCTGATCGCGGACGAGCCGACGGGGCAGCTGGACGCGGAGACCGGGCTCGCGGTGATGGAGCTGCTGCGGGCAGTGGTGCGCAGCGAGGGCGTCACCGCGCTGGTGGCCACGCACGACGCACAGCTGCTGGGGCTGGCGGACCGGGTGCTGGAACTGAGCGACGGACACATCGTCGAGCACGCGTAGGAGGGACGGGGGAGAGCCTCCGAAGGGCGCCCGCGATCCGGCGGAGGGCGCCCGCGATCCGTCCGGGGTTCGTCCGGGGCGTCAGAATCCTGTCAATTCGGTCCCTCACCCCACCCCCCGTCCCATTTGTCGACAATGCGCGGGGTAGCTTCGAACCGGCTGCCGCATCGGACGCAGCCGGTTCAAGAGAAGACAATGGGGCCATGGCACGCGGCAAGCTTCGGATCTACCTGGGTGCGGCACCCGGCGTCGGCAAGACGTACGCGATGCTCTCCGAGGCCCATCGACGGGTGGAGCGGGGCACCGACTGCGTCGTCGCCTTCGTGGAGCACCACGACCGGCCGCGCACCGAGGTCATGCTGCACGGCCTGGAACAGATCCGGCGCCGCGAGATCGAGTACCGCTCCGCCGTCTTCACCGAGATGGACGTCGACGCGGTCCTGGAGCGTGCCCCCGCCGTCGCCCTGGTGGACGAACTGGCGCACACCAATGTGCCGGGATCCCGCAACGCCAAACGCTGGCAGGACGTCGAAGAGCTCCTCCAGGCCGGCATCGACGTGGTGTCCACCGTCAACATCCAGCACCTGGAGTCGCTCGGTGACGTCGTCGAGGCGATAACCGGCGTGCGACAGCGCGAGACCGTCCCCGACGAGGTCGTCCGCCGGGCCGACCAGCTCGAACTCGTCGACATGTCGCCACAGGCGCTGCGCCGCCGGATGGCCCACGGCAACATCTACAAGCCGGACCGGATCGACGCCTCGCTGTCCAACTACTTCCGCCCCGGCAACCTGACCGCCCTGCGCGAGCTGGCCCTCCTCTGGGTCGCCGACCGGGTCGACGAATATCTCCAGGAGTACCGCGGCGAACACAACATCCGCACCACCTGGCAGGCCCGCGAACGCATCGTCGTCGGCCTCACCGGCGGTCCCGAGGGCCGTACGCTCATCCGCCGCGCGTCCCGGATGGCGGCCAAGGGGTCGGGCAGCGAGATCCTCGCCGTCTACATCGCCCGCAGCGACGGGCTGACCTCCGCATCGCCCAAGGAACTCACCGTCCAGCGCACCCTCGTGGAGGACCTCGGCGGCACGTTCCACCATGTCATCGGCGACGACATACCGTCGGCGCTCCTCGAATTCGCCCGTGGGGTGAACGCCACGCAGATCGTCCTCGGTTCCAGCCGCCGCAAGGCCTGGCAGTACATCTACGGGCCGGGCGTGGGCGCCACCGTCGCCCGGGAGTCCGGACCCGACCTCGACGTCCACATCGTCACCCACGAAGAGGTCGCCAAGGGCCGCGGTCTGCCCATCGCCCGCGGCGCCCGGCTCGGCCGGGTCCGGATCATCTGGGGCTGGCTGGTCGGGGTCGGCGGCCCGGCCCTTCTCACCCTGCTCCTGGCCGGACTGGACAGCGGCCCCGGACTCGCCAACGACGTCCTGCTCTTCCTCTTCCTGACCGTGGGCGCCGCGCTGCTCGGCGGACTGCTGCCCGCCCTCGCCTCGGCCGCCGTCGGCTCGATGCTGCTGAACTACTGGTTCACCCCGCCCACCCACACCCTGACCGTCCAGGACCCGGAGAACTTCGTCGCCATCGTGATCTTCTTCGCGGTGGCGGTCTCGGTCGCCTCGGTCGTCGACCTGGCGGCCCGCCGCACCCATCAGGCGGCCCGGCTGCGCGCCGAGTCGGAGATCCTCTCCTTCCTGGCCGGCAGCGTGCTGCGCGGCGAGACGACGCTGGACGCGCTCCTCGACCGGGTCCGCGAGACCTTCGGCATGGAATCCGTCGCCCTCCTGGAGCGCAGGAGCGACGTCGACCCGTGGACGTGCGCCGGGAGCGTCGGACCGGGCCCGGTGGCCCGGCCGGAGGACGCCGATGTGGACATGCCCGTCGGCGACCACATGGCGCTGGCGCTCTCCGGCCGGGTGCTGCCCGCCGAGGACCGCCGGGTGCTCGGCGCGTTCGCCGCCCAGGCGGCCGTCGTACTGGACCGGCAGCGCCTGGTCGGCGAGGCGGAGGAGGCCCGGCGGCTCGCCGAGGGCAACCGGATCAGGACGGCGCTCCTCGCCGCCGTCAGCCACGATCTGCGTACCCCGCTCGCCGCCATCAAGGCCGCCGTCAGCTCCCTGCGCTCCGACGACGTCGCCTGGTCCGACGAGGACCAGGCCGAACTCCTGGAGGGCATCGAGAACGGCGCCGACCGCCTCGATCACCTCGTGGGCAACCTCCTGGACATGTCCAGGCTCCAGACGGGCACCGTCACCCCGCTGATCCGCGAGATCGATCTCGACGAGGTGGTCCCGATGGCGCTCGGCGGTGTCCCCGAGGACAGCGTCGACCTGGACATCCCCGAGACCCTGCCGATGGTCGCGGTCGACCCCGGGCTGCTGGAGCGGGCCGTCGCCAACATCGTCGAGAACGCCGTGAAGTACAGCCGCTACGCGGAACGCGTCACCGTGGCCGCCAGCGCGCTCGGCGAACGCGTCGAGCTACGGGTGGCCGACCGCGGCCCCGGCGTCCCCGACGACGCCAAGGAGCGCATCTTCGAGCCCTTCCAGCGCTACGGCGACGCCCCGCGCGGCGCGGGCGTCGGCCTGGGGCTCGCCGTGGCCCGCGGTTTCGTGGAGTCCATGGGCGGCACTCTGGACGCCGAGGACACCCCCGGCGGCGGCCTCACCATGGTGCTGACCCTCAAGGCGGCTTCGGGATACGTTCCGGTCAGCCCCGACCTGCCCGCGCGGGTCACCTCATGACCGCGCGGACACCTCATGACCACGCGGGACACTCCATGACCGCGCAGGTCACCTCATGATCACCGGTACGTCCCGGGAGATCGCCGTACAGCAGAAAGGCAGGGCCCCCATGACCCGGGTGCTTGTGGTCGACGACGAGCCGCAGATCGTACGCGCCCTCGTGATCAACCTGAAGGCGCGCAAGTACGAGGTGGACGCGGCGCCCGACGGCGCGACCGCCCTCCAGCTCGCCGCCGCCCGCCACCCCGATGTCGTCGTCCTCGACCTCGGGCTGCCGGACATGGACGGCGTCGAGGTGATCAAGGGGCTGCGCGGCTGGACCCGGGTGCCGATCCTGGTGCTCTCCGCCCGCCATACCTCCGACGAGAAGGTGGAGGCCCTGGACGCCGGAGCCGACGACTACGTCACCAAGCCGTTCGGCATGGACGAGCTGCTGGCCCGGCTGCGCGCCTCGGTCCGCCGCGCCGAACCCGTCGGGCAGCACGGCTCCGACGACATCGTGATCGTCGAGACCGAGGGGTTCACCGTCGACCTGGCGGCGAAGAAGGTCCACCGCGCGGGACGCGACGTACGCCTCACGCCCACCGAGTGGCATCTGCTGGAGGTCCTGGTCCGCAACAGCGGCCGGCTGGTCAGCCAGAAGCAGCTGCTCCAGGAGGTCTGGGGGCCCTCGTACGGAACCGAGACCAACTATCTGCGGGTCTACATGGCCCAGCTGAGGCGCAAACTGGAGGCCGACCCCTCGCATCCCCGGCATTTCGTGACCGAGCCGGGCATGGGATACCGCTTCGAGCGCGGCTGAGAACAGGTCACCGGGCCCGAGGCCGGACGGGTCGCCGGGCCCTCTCCCGTGACGCACCCCGGTCACCCGTTCGAGTGAGACCGGGGACACCCGCCCGGAGCAGCCGGGACCGGTACCCTTCGGGTATGAGTGCTGTCCCACGATCCGACAAGCCCGGCAAGGCGGAGAAGCCGTCGGGCCGCTTCCGGCGGATGCTCGACCGGCTGTCCAGCTCCCAGGAGGACCTCGAGTCCGAGGAGCTGCAGGAGGACGCGCAGGCCTCGGGTTGCACGCGGATCTCCGAATGCACCGACCGCCAGATCGTGAAGGTGACTGGTACCTTGCGGACCGTCACCCTGCGGCCGCGCGCCGGAGTGCCCGCCCTGGAGGCCGAGCTCTTCGACGGCACCGCTCCGCTGGACGTTGTCTGGCTGGGCCGGCGCTCCATCGCGGGCATAGAACCGGGTCGCAAGCTCATCGCCTCGGGCCGGATCGCCATGAGTCACGGGCGCCGGGTGCTGTTCAACCCCAAATACGAACTCCGACCGCTCGGCAAGGAGTAGCCGGTGACGTCTCTCGACAAGCCGACGTCCGACACGGACCGCACCACCCGCACCGACCAGCAGGGGGCCGACGCGAAGGCGGTCACCGAGGCCGCGCTCTTCGAGGCGTTCGGCGGTGTCCGGGGCATGGTGGAGACAGTCCTTCCCGGGCTGCTGTTCGTCACCATCTTCACGATCAACAAGGATCTGCACCTCTCGGCCATCGCGGCCCTGGTGGTGTCGCTGGTCCTTGTCGCCGTACGGCTGATCCGAAGGGACACCGTCAAGCACGCCTTCAGCGGTGTCTTCGGTGTGGCCTTCGGCGTGGTCTTCGCGATGATGACGGGCAATGCCAAGGACTTCTACCTGCCGGGCATGCTGTACACGCTCGGCCTCGCCCTCGCCTACCTGATCACCACCCTCGCGGGGGTGCCCCTGATCGGCCTGATGCTGGGGCCGGTGTTCAAGGAGAACCTCTCCTGGCGCACCAGGAACCCCGGCCGCAAGAAGGCGTACGCCAAGGCCAGCTACGCCTGGGGGCTGATCCTGCTCGCCAAGTGCGCGATCCTCTTCCCGCTGTACTGGTGGGCCGACACCACCCAGTTGGGCTGGGTCTTGGTAGCCCTGAAGATCCCCCCGTTCCTGCTCGCGGTCTATCTGACCTGGGTCTTCCTCGCCAAGGCGCCGCCGCCCATCGATGTCTTCGCCGAGATGGAGGCCGAGGAGCAGGTCGAGAAGGACCGCAAGGCGACCGCGGCCGCCGCGGTCCGCAACCAGGAGTTCTGAGAGCACTCGACCTGTGCAAGGGGCCCGGAACCGTGTCACACGGTTCCGGGCCCCTTCCACAGGTCCGCCCTGCGGCTCACTCGTCCGAGTCGCCCCGGCGCACCGACAACAGGTCCTCCAACTGCTCCTCGCGCGCCTGCGCGGCCACGAACAGCAGCTCGTCACCGGCCTCCAGGGTCTCCTCGGTGCTCGGCGTCAGCACGCGCTGACCGCGGATGATGGTGACCAGCGAGGTGTCCTCGGGCCAGGCCACATCGCCGACCTGGGTGCCGGCCAGCGCCGACTCCGGGGGCAGCGTCAGCTCGACCAGGTTGGCGTCGCCGTGGCTGAAGCGCAGCAGCCGGACCAGATCGCCGACGCTCACCGCCTCCTCCACCAGGGCCGACATCAGACGCGGCGTCGAGACCGCCACATCGACGCCCCAGGCCTCGTTGAACAGCCACTCGTTCTTCGGGTTGTTGACCCGGGCGACGACCCTTGGCACGCCGTACTCGGTCTTGGCGAGCAGAGACACGACCAGATTCACCTTGTCGTCGCCGGTCGCGGCGATCACGACGTTGCAGCGCTGGAGCGCCGCCTCGTCGAGCGAGGTGATCTCGCAGGCGTCCGCCAGCAGCCACTCGGCCATCGGCACCCGCTCCACCGAGATGGCCGTCGGCGCCTTGTCGACGAGCAGCACCTCGTGCCCGTTCTCCAGCAGCTCGCCCGCGATGGAACGACCCACCGCACCGGCCCCGGCAATCGCGACACGCATCAGTGACCGCCCTCCTCAGGACCCTCGGCGAAGGCCGCCTCGACCTTCGCGATCT
The DNA here is from genome assembly GCF_045162475.1 of Streptomyces sp. NBC_00984. Taxonomy (NCBI): domain Bacteria; kingdom Bacillati; phylum Actinomycetota; class Actinomycetes; order Kitasatosporales; family Streptomycetaceae; genus Streptomyces; species Streptomyces sp. NBC_00984. Next base: position 2,251,880 of record NZ_CP108734.1, on the reverse strand, counting down.
CGTCCGTACGCATCATCACGTGGACCAGGTCGCCCTCCTGCAGCACCGTCTGCGAGGTGGGCAGTATGGCTTCGCCCAGCCGGGTGAGGAACGCCACGCGGACGCCCGTCTCCTCCTGCAGCGTGCTGATCTTGTGGCCGATCCAGGACGGTGTGGTGTGCACCTCCGCGAGCTGCACACCGCCGCTCGGATCCCGCCACAGCGGCTCGGCGCCCGAAGGCAGCAGCCGCCGCAGCATCTGGTCCGCGGTCCAGCGCACGGTGGCGACCGTGGGGATGCCGAGACGCTGGTAGACCTCGGCGCGGCGGGGGTCGTAGATCCGCGCCGCGACATTTTCGATGCCGAACATCTCGCGGGCCACCCGGGCGGCGATGATGTTCGAGTTGTCACCGCTGCTCACCGCGGCGAACGCACCGGCGTCCTCGATACCCGCCTCGCGGAGGGTGTCCTGGTCGAAGCCGACACCCGTGACGCGCCGCCCGCCGAATCCGGACCCGAGGCGACGGAACGCCGTCGGGTCCTGGTCGATGACGGCGACCGTGTGCCCCTGCTGCTCCAGGGTCTGCGCGAGAGCGGCTCCTACTCGCCCGCAGCCCATGATGACGATGTGCACCTTGCGCCTACCTCGCAGTCCTGGTCGTCCGGCTGACCTGCGAAAACACCCTGCTCACACTACTTTCTCAGCTTGCCGGGCAAACAACGGGGCAACGGTCTGTCCCGTTGCCCAGGATGAGCTTATGCGGCCCGGAGTGCGAAGCCTCATCCGAGTGCGCTTTCCCCGTACCCCTCCCGGCGGACGCCGAAGGCCGCCGATCGCGGCTGCCGGCGGACGGACCCTTGAGTGCGAAGCGCACAGACATCTAACATGTCAGTTCATGGAGACCCTGCGCCCCGTCCGAAGGACCCTGCTGCGGGACACCGCCTACGAGGCGATCCGCGACGCCATCGTCCGCGGTGACCTTCCGCCCGGCGCCCCCGTCCGCGACGCCGACCTCGCCGAACGCCTCGGACTCTCCCGGGCCCCGGTCCGCGACGCGCTGTTCCGGCTCTGTGGCGAGGGTCTCGTCGAGTCAAAGCCGCAGAGCTACACCCGGGTGACCCGTCTGGTGCCGCGCGACGTCCGGGACGCGGCGGCCGTCGTACGGGCCATGCAGGAACTGGCCGCCAGGACCGCCGTGCCCCGCCTCACGGACGCGGACATCACCGCGATGCGCGAGGCCAACGACCGCTTCCGCGACGCGACCCGCCGCGGCGACGTGGCGGACGCACTGCGCGCCGACGACCGGCTCCACGACGTCCTCGTCACGGCCTGCGACAACCGCGCCGTGGCCGCCACCGTCGAGCGCTACACCCCTCTGATCCGGCGCCTGGAATGGCGACAGTTCGGCACGGCCGGCTCCGCGCACGGCTCCGCGGAGCTGCACGAGCGGCTGATCGAGGCGTGCGCGGAACGCGATGCCGAAGCCGCGGCCCGGATCACCGCCGAGATCTGGCAGGCGCTCGAAGAGCTCGCCGACGAACCGCCCGAGTAGCCCGACGGCCCACAGCCCCCCACCCCACCACCGAGCCAGGGAGTCCCCGTGACCACCACTACGCCCACCTCCCCGTCCTCCTCCTCGTCCCCTTCCATCTCCTCGTACGACCGCTACCCCCTCCTCTTCGGCCCCTCGCCCGTGCACCGGCTCGACCGGCTCACCGAGCACCTCGGCGGCGCCGCGGTCTGGGCCAAGCGGGAGGACTGCAACTCCGGCATCGCCTACGGGGGCAACAAGACCCGCAAGCTCGAATACCTCGTCGCCGACGCCCTCGCGAAGGGCTGCGACACACTCGTGTCCATCGGTGGCGTCCAGTCCAACCACACCCGCCAGGTCGCGGCGGTCGCCGCCCGCGCCGGTCTCAAGTGCGTACTCATCCAGGAGAGCTGGGTCGAGTGGCCCGATGCCGTCTACGACAAGGTCGGCAACATCCTGATCAGCCGTTTGGCCGGTGCCGACGTCCGCCTGGTGCGCGCCGGGTTCGGCATCGGCGTCAAGGAGAGCTGGGAGCAGGCGCTGCACGAGGTGGAGGAGGGCGGCGGCAAGCCGTACGCCATCCCCGCGGGCGCGTCCGACCACCCGCTGGGCGGGCTCGGCTTCGCCAACTGGGCGTACGAGGTCGCCGAGCAGGAACGCGCACTCGGCGTGTTCTTCGACACCGTGGTGGTCTGCTCGGTCACCGGCTCCACCCAGGCAGGCATGGTCGCGGGCTTCGCCGCACTGGAGCAGGCGGGCGCCCGCCCGCGACGCGTGCTGGGCATCGACGCCTCCGCCGAGCCCGCTCGTACCCGCGAGCAGATCGCCCGGATCGCGGCCGCCACCGCACGGCTCATCGGCGTGCGCCGGGAGCTCACCGTGGACGACATCGAACTCGACGAGCGCTACCACGCGGGCACCTACGGCATCCCCGACGACACGACCCTCGACGCGATGCGGCTCGCCGCCCGTACCGAGGGCATGGTCACCGACCCCGTGTACGAGGGGAAGTCGATGGCGGGAATGGCCGACCTCGTGGCGCGCGGCGAGATCGCCCGCGATTCCACCGTCCTTTACGCGCATCTCGGCGGCCAGCCCGCATTGAATGGTTACAGCGCCCTTTTCGCGGACGCCTGAGTGCAAGGATTTCGTTAAGGATTTCGTGGCTTTTTCGGCCGGGCGCAGGAGATTGCGGGGCCACGGGGGTGGTGCGTCTGCGGCTTCCATACGGAACGCTTACGATCCTCTGCGTGTCCAAACTGACCGACGTGCCCAAACGGATTCTGATCGGACGGGCGTTGCGCAGCGACAAGCTGGGAGAAACGCTCCTCCCCAAGCGCATCGCACTTCCCGTCTTCGCATCCGACCCGCTGTCCTCGGTGGCCTACGCGCCTGGAGAAGTCCTCCTGGTGCTTTCCGTCGCGGGCGTGTCGGCGTACCACTTCAGCCCCTGGATCGCGCTCGCCGTCGTGGTGCTGATGTTCACGGTCGTCGCCTCGTACCGGCAGAACGTGCACGCGTATCCGAGCGGTGGTGGTGACTACGAGGTCGCCACCACCAACCTCGGCCCCAAGGCCGGGCTGACCGTGGCCAGCGCGCTGCTGGTCGACTACGTGCTGACCGTCGCCGTGTCGATCGCCTCCGGGGTGGAGAACCTCGGGTCCGCGATCCCGTTCGTCGTCGAGCACAAGACGGTGTGCGCCATCGCCGCCATCGTGCTCCTGACGCTGATGAATCTGCGCGGCGTCAAGGAGTCCGGCAAGCTCTTCGCCATTCCCACGTACCTCTTCGTGGCCGGCGTCTTCATCATGATCATCTGGGGTGCGTTCCGCGGACTGGTCCTCGGCGACACCATGCACGCCCCGACCTCGGGCTACGAGATCAAGGCCGAGCACGCGGGGCTGAGCGGCTTCGCGCTGGTCTTCCTGCTGCTGCGGGCCTTTTCCTCCGGCTGCGCGGCCCTCACCGGAGTCGAGGCGATCAGTAATGGCGTGCCCGCCTTCCGCAAGCCGAAGAGCAAGAATGCCGCGACGACCCTCGCGATGATGGGCCTGCTGGCCGTCACCATGTTCTGCGGCATCATCGGCCTGGCCATGGCCACCGATGTGAAGATGGCCGAGAATCCGGCCAAGGACCTGATCAACCACGGTGTCCCGGTCGGCTCCTCCTTCGTCCAGGACCCGGTGATCTCCCAGGTCGCGGCCGCGGTCTTCGGCGACGGCACGTTCTTCTTCGTCGTCCTCGCGGCGGCCACCGCACTCGTTCTCTTCCTCGCCGCCAACACCGCGTACAACGGCTTCCCGCTGCTCGGCTCGATCCTCGCGCAGGACCGCTACCTGCCCCGCCAGCTCCACACCCGCGGTGACCGGCTCGCCTTCTCCAACGGCATCGTGCTCCTGGCGGGCGCGGCGATCCTGCTCACCTGGATCTACGGGGCGGACTCGACCCGGCTCATCCAGCTCTACATCGTCGGCGTCTTCGTCTCCTTCACCCTCAGCCAGACCGGCATGGTCCGGCACTGGAACCGCCACCTGAGGACGGAGAAGGACCCGGCGAAGCGCCGCCACATGGTGCGCTCCCGCGCGATCAACACCTTCGGTGCCTTCTTCACCGGCCTGGTGCTCGTCGTCGTGCTCGCGACCAAATTCACCCACGGCGCCTGGGTCGCACTCCTCGGCATGGTGATCTTCTACGGGACGATGACCGCGATCCGCAGGCACTACGACCGGGTCGCCGAGGAGATCGCCGCCGACGAGACCCCGTCCGACGAGACGATCCGACCCTCCAGGGTCCACTCGATCGTCCTGGTCTCCAAGCTCCACCGGCCCACCCTGCGCGCCCTCGCCTACGCCAAGCTGATCCGCTCCGACCAGCTGGAGGCGCTCTCCATCAGCGTCGACCCGGCCGAGACCAAGGCGCTCAAGGACGACTGGGAGCGGCGCGGCATCGACATCCCGCTGAAGATCCTCGACTCCCCGTACCGCGAGGTGACCCGGCCGGTCATCGACTACGTGAAGAGCCTGCGCCGGGAGAGCCCGCGCGACGTCGTGAGCGTGTACATCCCGGAGTACGTGGTCGGCCACTGGTACGAGCACCTCCTCCACAACCAGAGCGCCCTGCGCCTCAAGGGGCGGCTGCTCTTCACCCCGGGCGTCATGGTGACCTCCGTGCCGTATCAGCTGGAGTCCTCCGAGGCGGCCAAGAAGCGCGCCAGGAAGCGCGCCGAATGGAACGCGCCGGGATCGGTGCGCCGCGGCCCCGTGGAGCGCAGGCCCAAGGAACCCAGCGGCAAGAGCTGACCGCCCCCGCCCGCTCGTGGTAAGCGGCCGGACGACACCCACGTAGACTCGTGGGTTGTTGTCCGGCCGTTCTTCCCTTGATCTCTGGAGCCACCCCCTCATGCAGAACGAACCCACGTCGTCGCTGGTCGGGGAGGAGTACGAGGTCGAGGTCGGCCCCGTCGCGCACGGCGGCCACTGCATCGCCCGTACCTCGGAGGGCCGGGTCCTCTTCGTACGGCACACGCTCCCCGGCGAGAAGGTCGTCGCCAGGGTCACCGACGGCGAGAGCGACTCCCGCTTCCTGCGCGCCGACGCGGTACGGATCATCGAGGCGTCCAAGGACCGCGTCGAGGCACCCTGCCCGTACGCCGGCCCCGGCAAGTGCGGCGGCTGCGACTGGCAGCACGCCAAGCCCGGCGCCCAGCGCCGGCTCAAGGGCGAAGTGATCGCCGAACAGCTCCAGCGCCTCGCGGGCCTCACCCCCGAGGAGGCGGGCTGGGACGGCACGGTCATGCCGGCCGAGGGCGACAAGCTCCCGCCGGGCGAGGTACCCGCCTGGCGCACCCGCGTCCAGTACGCCATCGACGAGGACGGCAAGGTCGGCCTCCGCAAGCACCGCTCGCACGACGTGGAGCCCGTGGAGCGCTGCCTGATCGCGGCACCCGGCGTCACGGAGCTCGGCATCGAGAAGCGGGAATGGCCCGGCATGGCCTCGGTGGAGGCCATCGCCGCCACCGGTTCCCACGACCGTCAGGTCATCCTCACCCCGAGGCCCGGCGGCCGGCTGCCCCTGGTCGAGCTCGACAAGCCCGTCTCGGTGATGCGCGTCGACGAGCGCGACGGCGGCGTCCACCGGGTGCACGGCCGCGCCTTCGTCCGCGAGCGCGCCGACGACCGCACCTACCGGGTCGGCTCCGGCGGCTTCTGGCAGGTTCACCCGCAGGCCGCCAACACCCTGGTCCGCGCCGTCATGCAGGGCCTCCTGCCCCGCAAGAACGACATGGCCCTCGACCTCTACTGCGGCGTCGGCCTGTTCGCCGGCGCCATCGGCCAGCGCATCGGCGAGAAGGGCGCGGTCCTCGGCATCGAGTCCGGCAAGCGCGCCGTCGAGGACGCCCGCCACAACCTGAAGGACCTGGACCGGGTCCGCATCGAGCACGGCAAGGTCGACCAGATCCTCCCGCGCACCGGCATCACCGAGTGCGACCTGATCGTCCTCGACCCGCCCCGCGCGGGCGCCGGCAAGCAGACGGTCAAGCACCTGGCGGGCCTGGGCGCCCGCCGCATCGCGTATGTCGCCTGCGACCCGGCGGCCCTGGCGCGGGACCTGGCCTACTTCAGGGAGGGCGGGTACCGGGTGCGGACGCTGCGGGCGTTCGATCTGTTTCCGATGACGCATCATGTGGAGTGCGTGGCGATCCTTGAGCCTCGTGAGAAGGGCGCCTGACTGGGGGATTCATGCGCGCGCATTTGAAGCTCAGGTAAGACTCTCCAGACCGAGCTTTGCCAGCCGTGACCGAATGGCGCTGGGCTTCCGGCCGAACTGCTTCCCGAGGGTGCCGAAGTCGCGTTCTCCTTGCTGGTAGAGCGCGAGGAGTCGAGCGTCGTCCTGTGGCGCCCATGGTTGGCCCATCTGTGGGTAGCGGGAGTGCAGTTCGTCTGATGACTCCTGCCGCCTGCCGGGGTCTCCTTGTGGGCAGAGTGACTCGATCACGTCCAGCGAGAAGCTCCCGACCAGGGTTCCTGTGAGCCAGAGGTCCAGGTGGTTGTCCTCGAACGTGATTCGGTCTGCTTGGACGGTGACTGCTCGGCGGAGAACGTCGCTATCGCTCGGGTCCTGCTGATAGTCGGTGAACGTCAGGCGGAACGTTGCGTGTGTGCTGGATACCCCCATGCGACCATCTTGGGCCTGTGGCTACGGATGCGGAAGATCGTTTCTCGCCCTTGCCCACTGACAGGGCGGCCCGCGCTTGCGCCGTGCGCGGGCCTTGACCGCCGCATTGGTGAACTCGCCGTTATTTCCGTGTACTTTCGCCCCGATGGCGCCCGGGTGAGCTTCGGGCACTGCTTTCCTTCGCTTTCGCGATCAGTGAGACGGAACTGTGGCAGTCTCAACTGCCCTCGTCGTCGGGTCGAAGACACATCGACTGGTCGAGATTGGGGCTTCGGGGGCGGGGTGCCGCGTTGGTCGAGAGCATCAGGAGTGCGGGACGGAGGTGGACCAGGCGCGGGACCAGGACTGGCTGGCTTCTTGCGTTCGTTGCTCCTGGCGAGCTTGCCGTGACAGCATTCGACAGGTCTTCTGGTCGGCTGACAGTGGCCAGCGTGAATTCCTCACGTATGGTCGGCTGGTGAGTCGCTGTCCGTAGGGAAGCAGTGATTCGCTCTCCCTCTGGTGGGCGTTGCCGGTCAGTGGGGCGCCGGGGGGTCGACCTCGCCGCCGACCCCGGAGCGTCCGGTTCGCACCCCGGCGAGCTGAACGCCCATGTGATCCCGGATGGATTCGCCAAAAGCGCTGGTGACCGCGTCGGTGATCGCCCGGACAGGAGGTCAAGGAGGGTCTCGCGTTCGTCGGCCTTGGCCCCGGTCAGGGCGAAGGCGATGGGCAGGGCCCTGAAGGGTGCAGACCAGGTGCAGGCGCAGGCCCCAGAAGAAGCGGCTGTGGCTGGCGCAGTAGCCGTATTCGGCCCAACCTGCCAGGTCGGAGCGTTTGACGGTCTCGCGGGAGCGGCCGCATTCCACCGGGGTGGAGTCCACGACCCATACGTCGTCGCTCCACACCGAGGTGGTGGTGGCCAGGATCCGGTTGACGCTTCGCATCAGACCGGCGGCCTTGCGCAGCCGCTTGTTGTAGCCGGGCTGCGGGGGCAGGTAGAGGAAGAGGTGGCGCAGGTGGGCACGGGCATGGCGGAGCCATTTGGCCTCGGAGGTGTAGCCGAGGATGGCCTGCATCGTGGCGAGGGTGACCAGTTCGGCATCGCTCAGGCGGGGCGTAATGCTGACCGGCGGGCGCCACGGCGCCAGGTCGGGATGGTCCTTCAGCATGTCGTCGGTCGCCGCATAGAGTGCTGTCGCGAGGGTGTCCACGTCGTTCGTCACAAAACGATCTTGGACACCCTCGTTCTCGTCTCCGCAGGCACCCCTTGGACCACACCACCAGGAGGAACCAGTGTCATACCCGCAACTGCTCACCCCCGAGGAGAAGCTCGCCGACGCGAAGAAGCTGTTGAGCCTCCCGCGTATCGTCGTGATCTGCGGCTCCACCCGCTTCATGACCGAGATGAACGAGGCCGATCTGCGGGAGACCAAAACCGGAAAGATTGTCGTCAAACCGGGCTGTGACATGAAGTCGCCGCACGAACTTCGGTCCGATCCTGTCGAGGCCGAGGCGCTGAACGTTCGACTCGACGATCTGCACCGGGCGAAGATCCGGCTCGCTGATGAGGTGCTCGTAGTCGGCGACTACATCGGAGACAGCACCCGAGCCGAAATCGCCTACGCCCGGTCGCTGGGCAAGCCCGTGCGGTTCACGCACCCCGAAGTCGACCCTGACGCCTGACCGCCCGCTGCCACCTCGACAACCAGGGCCGGCAGCCCGCCGCCTGACCGTCTCGCGGTGGCTTCGGCCGCCGCCCACCCCATACCCTCCGCAGGCATCCCTTGGAATTGATCATCTAGGGATGCCGAAGATCTCGACGACGGCCATGGAGCGCGCCCGCTCGCCGTACACCTGGACCAGCGCCTCGGTGAGTGATCGGACCAGCTGCCTCTCGACCTTCCCGTCGAGTTCCTCCTCGTGCACACGTACCTGGAAGTGGGGCATCGGATTCTCCCGTCGGACTGCTCGCCTACTCTGGAGACAGCTTCACTTTGCACACAATGTATCTTTGTCATCAAACGTAAAGTCGAGAGGGTGCAGTGTCAACCGAGGAGTCCCCGCCCCAGAGGGCAGGTGCGGACCCCGGCGTCGACGACGCGGTCCGCACATTGCTGGTACTCATGCCGCGCCTGGTCGGAGCGGCCAAGCGGATTCCGGTCCCCGAGGAGCTCCAATCCCTTGAGCTGGCCCCCCGCCACCTGTCGCTGTTGTCGTATCTGCTCTTCGATGGGCCCATGACCGTCAATGAACTGGCAGCCAGGCTCGAAGTCGCGCCGACGACCGTCAGTCTGTTGGTCGGCGAACTGAGCCGGAAGGAGCTCCTGGAGCGACAAGAGGACCCGGCGGACCGGCGGCGCCGCATCGTGAGCATCGCCGCCGAGAAGCGGCCGGCGATCCAAGGCTGGCTGGCGCGCGGCGCCGCCTCGTGGCGAACCGCCCTTGCGCCACTCTCCGTCAGTGAGCGGCAGTTGTTCGTCCATACCCTGCGCGCGTACGAGACCGCCATGCTGGAGAGCCTGGCTTGAGCTGGCACAGCAGCCCCTGACTTGGCTGGGCACACTGCGCCCACCTGCACCCAGGCTGCTCGGTGTCCCGCTCCTGGGATGCGCCGTAGAGCCGTGTGTGCCGGGTGAGGGGTCCTGCCCGTGCCGCCGCCGCAGCGTTCGCACGGACGCCGGACACCTAAACTGGCCCACGGCGCGAGGACTGCCCAGGACGGAACGGGACGGAACGGGACCGAACGGGATGGGAGAGAGCGGGTTGTGACGGCAGACGTTGGTGACCCCGAAGATCCGCCCACCGAGGTGCTGGCCGAGGCGGCCGCCAAGTTCGGGTTGCTGGCGTCGTCGGCGCGGCTGCACATCATGTGGGCGCTGGCGCAGGGCGAGAGCGATGTCACCCACCTCTCGGTACGGGTGGGCGGGGCGCTGCCCGCGGTCAGTCAGCACCTGACAAAGCTGAGACTTGCCGGACTCGTACGCTCCCGCCGTGATGGCCGACGTCAGGTCTACTACGTCGACGATCCCGATGTCGTGACCGTGGTCCGGCTCATGGTCGGCCAGCTGGCCGCACGTGCCGAGGGAGCGGCGGGACCAAGGGGCCGACTGCGCGGGGCCGGTGCCTGATACTTCCGGGACCGCAGGATCGGGCCGGAGATGTCCGGGCCCGCAACCCGTTCTGCACGCCGCCGACGTTGCCGCGATCGACCACACCGTCACCGCGAAGCCGGTTCGCCGGCGGCGACATCGCTACGTACAGGTCCTGGTGCCGAACCTGTGCTTCGACGTCGCTCGGCTCGCCCGTGCTGCCGTTCTCGCGCTCCGCGCAACCGCGCCGAAGGTGGTCCGAAGGCTCCCAGGCACACTCTAGGTGTTGCAGCCCGTCGTCAAAAAGGAAGATCCACACATGATTACGCTCAAGAAGGAAGACGGCCCGGCGGATCTGGACGGAGTGACTCATCTGTCCATCGGAGTGTCCTGGGATCCCACCGCCGGCAGCAGCGGCGGGGTGATGGGGATACTCCGTCGCAAGTCCGGTACCGACCTCGACCTGATCGCCGTCGCGATGCAGGGCGGAGACCCGGTGCGCCTGGCCGGCCTCGACTCCCTCGATCCGATGGGCAACGGCTCACTGGTGCACAGCGGCGACAACCAGACCGGGCACGGGGACGGGGACGACGAGACGGTGACCGTCGAGTTCGCGCGGCTCCCGTCCCACATCACGTCGATCGTGTTCGTCGCCGCCGCCTACAAGAAGGGCAGTTCCTTCCAGAAGGCACGCAACATCAGCTTCAAGGTGTACGACGCGACTGGGGGCACCTCCCAGCAGGTCGCCGACATCTGGCCGAGCATGCTCACCCAGGACAACGGTTGCGCCGTGGCCAAGGCCATTCGCGTGGGCGACAACTGGAAGCTCGAAGTGATCAATACGACGGGCAAGATCAAGCAAGGCAATGAGCACGCCCTGATGCGCTTCGCCGTCAGCAAGTAGTACGTGATGGCCGGCCCCGGGTCAGGCCCACGTCTGCTCGGTGGACCGCCGGGCGGACCGGCGATGCCTCCCGGGGCGGCCGCGCGAAGGCCACGAGCCGTCGGTTGGCCGAGCCCGGCGAGGCCGTGCCCCCGCCCTTTCCCGGACGCCTCCGATGCCCACGTCCGGGCACACCGTCCTTCTGGGGTGGTGTGTGCATCCGCTTCCGGGCGGTGCTACCCGTACGACAGGTTGGAGCACAGGTCGTCGTCGGCCGAGCGGGCGTCGTCGGCGACGGCCGTGGGAACCCCGGTTGCCTCGGCTGCCGGGCTCTCGGCTGCGGGGCCCCCGGCCGTGTAGGACCTGCCCAGGGTCACACTGATGCCCGTGCTGGACGCCGGATGCAACTGGGCACCGGGGAAGAGCCTGGCGAGGTTCCGGGCCTGGTTCTTCTGCCCCGGCCCGTACTCGATCACGGTGTCGGCATGGTCCTGGGTGCTCGCGTTCGCCGTACCGATGACGGTGAAGTCGTGGTCGGCAAGGGTGGCTGCGGCACGTGCGGCGAGTCCTCTGGTGGTGGTGCCGTTGTAGACGGTGACGTCGACGCCGTCCCCGGAGAGGGGCTCGTCGGTGCTCGGCGGGGCGGAGGCCGCCGCGCCCTTCTTGCCACTGGCGTCCTTGCCGTCGATGGTCCGGTCGGCCCGCAACGCGGCCCAGAGCTGGTCGGCGGCCGGCTGGACGATCGCCACGCGTGCACCCTCGTATCGCCAGGGGATGGTGACGAACTTGGTGTTGTGCAGGTCGATGTCCCTCAGGGACATCGCGAAGGAGATCAGTTTGTCGGCCGAGCCGAGACCGGGGTCGACCGTCATCGACCTGGTGGCGGCGTCGGCGAGCGGCAGCAGCTTGGTGGGAGTGAGGCCGTCACTCTTCACTCTCGTGATCAGGCTGGCCACGAACGCCTGTTGGCGCTTGATGCGTCCTATGTCGGAGCCGTCGCCGATGCCGTGCCGGATGCGTACGTAGTCCAGAGCCTTCTGCCCGGAGACCGTCTGTTCCCCCTTGTCGAAGAGGAGTTTCCCCCGGGTGGCGCGGTTGGGGTTGAGGTCCTTCTGATGGATGTCCTGCGGCAGGCACACCTTCACGCCACCGACCACGTCCGTCAGCTCCGCGAAGCCCTTGAAGTCGACGACCACCGTGTGGTCCACGCGCAGCCCGGTGAGTTCCTCGACGGTGTTCTGGGTGCAGGCGGGACTGCCCTTGGCTGTCTGCCCCACGGAGTAGGCCGCGTTGAACATGGTGTTGGTCCGCGTGCTGGTCCAGGAGCCGTCCGGCAATTTGCAGGGCGGGATGGTGACCAGCGTGTCGCGCGGAATGGATACGGCGACGGCGTGCCGGCGGTCGGCGTAGACATGCAGCAGGAAGGCGGTGTCGGAACGGCCGATGTCGTCCTTGTCGCCGCCGCCCAGCGCGCTGTTGCCGCCGGTACGCGCGTCCGATCCGATGACGAGGACGTTCTCGCCCTTCGCGGCTTCGGGACGGTCGCCGGAGATGCCGTCTGCGCTGAAGGTGTCGATGTTGCCGTTCAGTTCGAAGAAGATCCAGCCGAGCCCGGCTGCGCCGAGCACGAGTATGGACAGCACGGTCACGAGGGTGATCCGCAGACGACTGCGTCTACGGCGCCGCCCTGCGCGGACGTTGTGATGCCCGCCGTCCCGCGGCGCAGGTGCCGTGCGCCGCCGCCGTGCTGAAGCCGCCGAGTGGCTGGTTGTCATGCGTACGCCCTCATCCGTCTGCCTCGTACGAAGGGGACGTCCGACCCCACTTCATAGTTGTACAGTTGCGCAATGTAGCAAGTGTTGCAGGCGGCGTGGTGCACTCGGCGCCCGCCTCTGCCGAACGAAGAGAATGGGGTGGGCGAGATGCTCCGCAACGGACTGGAACCCTGGCACCTGCTGATCGTGGCGATCGTGGTCATCGTGCTGTTCGGCTCGAAGAAACTGCCCGAGGCCGCCCGGTCGCTGGGCAAGTCGATGCGCATCCTCAAGAGCGAGGCCAAGGCCATGAAGCAGGACGGCGCCGCGGAGACGTCCGCGGCCCCTGCCGACGACGCCTCGGCGCAAGACGCGCCGCGCATCATGCGGGCGGCGCCGGGGGATGCCGCGTCGGCCCGCCCCGCCGCGGAGAGTGACGCCGTCCGTTGAGCCGCGCGTAACGCGCCCGTCAGGGGCTGACCCCGTCGAAGCCGTACCGCAGCGTCTCGCTCTTCACCCGGAAGTCGCGGTGGTAGATGTGCAGCGCCTCCGCGTGCACGCCGTTCGGCGGGGCTTCCGGCTCGCAGGGGCAGGTCACCTGGATCGTCGGTGGCCGGTCGACGACCCGCATCCGTAGCCCGTCCGCGGGCCCTCCGACCAGTACCGCCGCTTCCCGCCCCGCCGGGCTGCCTGTGTTCATGGTGATAGTTTAAGCATTGCGCAACTATTGAAGTGAAGTGAATTGGGTCACGCCACCTCGGCGGTGACAACACCCTCGCCACCGGGCCGCGCAGCACCGTGGTGGCGTTCGATCCCGTCCGCGGCAAGGAACTCTGGCGGATCGACCCGCAGCAGACGGCAGGCACAGCGGCTCTGGCGGTCCGGGGACGGCACCTCCACGGCCTGTCACGCAAGGGCGGCCTCTTCGTCATCGACCTCCGCCGGCGCACCCTCGTGCACCGGGCGGACATCAGGGAGGTCTGCAACGGGTTCGCCGCCCTGGTGACCAACCGCGGTGTGGTGTACGGAGTCTCCGACACGACCGTGTTCCGCTTCGACCCCCGAACCTTCGCCGTCAGCACCGTCGTCCCCGCCGCCAACGGCAGTTGGTACAGCGGCTCCCACCTCACCAATGACGAGGCCGGCCATCTCTACACCATGCGCGGCCGCAACCTGATCCGGATCACCGACAGGCCGGGCCGCTGACCGTACGACCGATGGGGAACGACTACAGGAAGGGACGCGGAAATGCACAGGAAGACAATGGTGCGGGCCTCGACCGCCCTCGCACTGGCGGGGACTCTCTGCGTGGTGTGCCTGAACACCGCTGAGGCAGGTCAGGACCGGCCGAACCGGTCCGCGGCGCAGCAGTCCCGGAGCAGCGCGCATTCCACACTGCTCGGCATCGACTACCGGGACGGCAGCCTCGATTCGGGAATTCCCGGACTGACGACGACGCACGCCACCGCGCAGGACGCCTCGTCCGTCGTCAAGTCCGGCGACGACTACGCCATCACGCACAGGGTGACGCTCGGAGACACCGGCTACGAGTCGGACGGAGCACCACGCAGCGAGAGCGCCACGAACAACGTCCCCCAGGGGGTGTTCCAGGTGGGCGACGTGCGCCGGTACGAGTTCAGCGTCCTCCTGAAGGACTGGAAGACCTACGAGCCCGGGGACTCGGAGAGCGGCGACATCATCTTCCAGGGGAAGCACGCCGGCGGGAACCGGCCGTCCTTCTACCTGATGACCAAACGCAACAGCATCGCCTTCCGGTCACCCACGCTCGAACTGCAGGCGGATGTGGTCGACGACTTCCGTCCGTACGTCAATCAGTGGATGACGTTCCGCGTGGACGTCCGCTGGACGGACGACAAGACCGGCTACTACAGGATCTCCAGCCGGATGCCCGGAGAATCGGACTTCGCCCTGCGGAAGACGTACGAGAACGTGCAGACCTTCCACCCCAAGAACCCCACGAATCTCGGCTACATCAAGTGGGGCCTCTACCGGCCCGGCCAGAGCATCGAGAACGGAGACGTTCCGACGCGAGTCGTGCAGCACGACAACATCAGCATTCGGGATCTCGCGGGCGGGTGAGCCCGAAGGGGCGGGTGCCGGGGGCCCGCCCCGAGATCGAGTCCCGCCCCGTCAGCGGCGGGCGGACTCGCGGGCGCTCTCCACCGACTCCTTCAGGGAACCGGCGGCGATGTCCCGGAACTGGACCAGCCGCGGCACATGGCCGGACTTCGTCATCTCGGAGTGCAGGAACTCCAGGTTGTCCGCGAGCGCCACCATGCCGAACGCGGCGCGCAGATAGGGCTCCTGGAAGTCGGAGCCGTGCCTGGGCGTCCCGGGCCCGTACGCGCCGCCGCGGGCCGTGGCCACGATGGTCCGCTTGCCGGAGAGCGGGCCCTTCCCGGTGGTGAGGTCCACGATCAGCGGTGGAATGGCGATCCGGTCGAACCAGGCCTTGAACGCGGACGGTACGGAGAAGTTGTACATGGGCAGGCCGATCACCAGGGTGTCGGCGACCAGTACCTCCTCGATCAGCTCCCAGCTGAGGGACCAGCTGGCTTTCTCCTCGGCACTCTGCGCGGCGTTGCGCGCCTCGGAGAGATCGCGAATGCCCGCGGTCTCCAGGCGGGTCACGATCTCGATCTGCGCCGCGTCGACATGCGGAATCGGACGGGCCGTCAGGTCGCGGTGAATATAGGTGCCCTGTGGATGTGCCGCCTTCCAGGCCACGGCGAACTCGGTGGATACCTGACGGGAGACGGATTCGGGACGGGCGCTGGCGTCGAGGTGGAGCAGTGTGGGCATTCTGAACCCCTCTGTGGAGGATTGTTGGGAGGGCTTCCTATTCAACCGGTCAACACCTTTGTGTGTCCCGTATGTTGGCGTGACGGTCGACGACAGTCGACGTAAGCCGGAGTGACGGTAGAAACGGTAGATACGTGCTCGACATACGGAAACTGGTGCTGCTCCGCGAGGTGGAGGCGCGTGGTTCGATCGCGGCGGCGGCCCAGGCCCTCAACTACACGCGTTCCGCGGTCTCGCAGCAGCTCTCCGCGCTGGAGGCCGAGACGGGCGTCGCGCTGGTCGACCGGGGCAGCCGGCGGGCCGGGCTGACGGTGGTGGGCAGGGCGCTCGTCGAGCACACCGAGAGGATCCTGGACGGCCTGGAGACGGCCGAGTCCGAACTGCTCGCCGCGACCGGCAGGGTCCATGGGGAGCTGCGGGTGGGCGTGCCGTACCACGAGGGCCCCGCGCTGCTCGTCCCCGCGCTCACCCGGCTCCGGGCCGCCCATCCGGAGCTGCGGATCACCCTGCACCGCGCCGCGGCCTCCGAGAGCCAGCAGGCGGTCCGGCTGGGGCGGCTCGACATGGTCATGGCGGCCCAGTACGACCAGGTGCCGGAACCCCGGGTGCCGGGGCTGCACGAGGAACCGCTGGCGAACGACCGCGTCCGGCTGGCGGTCGCCCCGGAAGACGTCTCGCCGACCGCCGGCGGGTCCGGCGCCGTGGAGCGGAAGCTCGGCGAATTCGCGGACCGGTCCTGGATCCTCGACCGGGATTCGGGGCTCGGCAAGCTGGCGCTGCACGCCTGCGCCGCGGCAGGGTTCGCCCCGGACGTGGTGGCGGACACCGGCGACATGCAGGCCGCCCTGGGGCTGGTGTCGCTCGGGTGGGGGGTGGCTCTGGTGCCGGACCTCGTGCCCGACCGGCCCGGCTACCCCGTCCGCCGGATCCGTCTCGAAGGCCCTGAGCTCATCCGCCGGGTGTCCCTGGTGGTACGGCGCGGCGCCCTGACACGACCCGCCGTCGCGGCCGTCCTCTCGGCGTTGCGGGAGGGAGCCGGCGGGCTCGTGCAGGGCACCACGGCGCAGCCGCGGCCGAAGTAGCGACCGCGGCAGCCGACGGACGTCAGCTCTCGATCAGCCGGCGGAAGAGGACGGTGTCGAAGATGTCCTCCATCCGCACGGCTCTGCCGTCGCACAGCGTCCAGGAATGGACGAACGGCATCGTCTCGGTACGGCCGCGTCTGGACGTCACCTGCCGGGTGCCGAACACCACCACCCGGTCGCCCGACTGCACGAACTCCTGCGGCTGCAGCCGCATACCGCTCAGCACGGTCGGAACATGGGCGAGGAACTCCTTGACACCCGTGTGGCCGTGCCGGGTGCCGCCCAGGCCGTACTCCGCCATCCCGTCGGGATGGATCCACTCCACGTCCGGGGCGAGGGTCTCCAGCAGCGCCCCGACATCACGGGCGCCGAACGCCCGGTAGGCGCGATGGATCAGCTCGCATTCGGCGGACCGCCCGGGGTGCCGGGACAGGTAGTCCGTCATCACCAGGGTCTCCATGCGAGTCTCCAGACGGGTCGGCATGAGGGACGTCCTCTCTTCAGTGGCGGACATGCTCGGGGTACAGGCTTTCGAGGGTGCGGCGGATGCCGTCGCGCCAGCCGACCCGGCACGGGCCGGTCAGCTCCCGGCGCAGCGTGGGGTCGAACCGGTAGGTCTCACGGGTGACTTCGCTGGGTACGAGCTTCGCCTCGATCCCGGTGAGCGCCTCCATGTGGCGCACGCAGTCGGTGATGCCGACCGATTCGTCGCCGCCCCAGTTGACCACCCGCGCCGGGGCCGTGGCCGCGCGCCAGAGCGCGGGCACCTGGGCCACCAGATCGTCGGTGTGCAGCAGCGAGCACCAGTTCTGGCCGTCCAGGGGTACGGGGATGGGCTCACCGGCGAGCATGCGCTTGAAGTACAGCATCGGCACGCCGCCGTAACCGCCGGGTCCGTACGCGATGTTCAGCCGCGCGATCGTGGTGGGCAGGCGGAGCACCTGGGCGAAGGCCCGTACCGCGCCCTCGGTCCCGATCTTGCCCACGGGATAGGCGGGCAGCCAGTCCGCCACTCCGTCGACCGGGTCGGTCTCGGTGTACTGATGGTCCAGCGACCGGCGTGCGTAGAGCGCGCCCGTCGATACGTACAGGAATGACTCCGCGGTACGGCAGTGCGTCATCAGCCGGCCCGCGGCCACCGCGTTCACCTCGGCCGTCGCGTTGAAGTCGCCGTCCTCGCCCCGCCGCACGGCGGAGTGGAGGACATGGGTGAAGTCCTCCGGGACGCCCTTGAGCGATTCCCCCGAGAGGTCGTCCATGTCCCACCGCCAGGTGGTGATGCCCTTCTCGGCCAGCTCCTGCTCGACGCCGGCGGTGCCGAAGCGGCCGAGGCACCAGACGTCGTTCTGCGCGGCCAGCGCCTCCGCCACGGGCCGGGCGACCTGCCCGGTACCGCCGGTGACCAGGATCTTCTTGCCCTTCGGCAGGCCCATCAGCGGGTCTCTCCTCGCTCGTTCGCCGACTGCTCCGCCGCGGCCCGGTCGGCCGCGATGCGGTCCGCGTCGCCCAGTGCCCGGTCCAGTTCCCGGCGCAGGATCGACTGGAAGGACGCCACGTGCTGCGGGCTCATCAGCGTGTAGTGCTCGCCCGGGACCTCGATGTAGCGGTTCGGCCCGGTCGTGTACTCGTCCCAGCGGCGCAGTTCGTTGTTCAGCCAGTCCTCCTTCGTGCCGCGCAGCGGGATGGCGTAGAAGACGTTCATCGACGGCACCGATCCGCTGGGCTCGTAGGAACGGCCCAGGTCGGTGAGCCGGTTGGCCAGCTCCGCCCAGGTCCCGAACTTGTCGGCATCCAGGTCCAGTTCGGCGAGGCGGTCCGGCGGGGCCAGGGACATGAGATGCGCCAGCTGCTCCTCCACGGGCCGCCCGCGCAGCCGGCCCGGCAGTTCCAGCGACTGCTTCCTGTCGATCAGGGCGAGGAAGTACGCCAGGTTGGCCGCGGTCTCCACGAAGTCCAGTTCGTCCATCCGGTACTTGATGTGCGGCGGCAGATTGAAGCTGCCGACGAAGTCGACGCGCTCGCCCCGGGACCTGAGCACCTTGGCGATCTCGAACGCCACCGCACCGCCGTAGGAATAGCCGGCGACGGCGTACGGGCCGTGCGGCTGCCGCTCCCGGATGGCCTCCACATAGGAGTCCACCATTTGTTCGAAGGTTGCGAACGGCTTCTCGCCCTCGTTGAACCCCCGTGCCCGCAGGGCGTAGAACGGCCGGTCGCCCACGAAGTACTTGGCGAGGTTGACGAAGACCAGGACCTCGCCGACGCCCGGGTGGACACAGAACAGCGGGGTCCTGGTGCCGCTGGTCTGCATCGGCACGATCGGGTCGTACTCCCGCTCCACGGGGCCGGGCGGCCCGCCGGGGCTCGCCTGCCCGCCGGGGTTCGTCTGCTCGCCGATCCGGGCCGCGAGCGCCCGGACCGTGGGCGCCGTCAGCACGGTGATGATCTGCAGCCCCGTGACACCGAGCCGCTGTGCGACCTTGCTGCGCAACCGCAGGATGTCCAGCGAAGTCCCGCCCAGATCGAAGAAGTTGGCGGTGGTGCTGACCGTCGAGGCGTCGATGTCGAACATCTCCGCGTAGATCTCCGTCAGGACCTGCTCGGTCCGGCCCCGGGGCGCCGTGTAGCCGCCGAGCATGTGCCGGGTGAGGTCGGTGACCCGGCGCTGCTCCGTGTCGTACGCACCCGACTCCAGCCGCCTGCGCATCAGGGCGCGCTGGATCTTGCCGAGGCTGGTTTTGGGGAAGGCCTCCTTGGGCAGCGGCAGGACGAGAGCGGGGCGGAACCCCCACTGCATCACCACGCTGCTGCGTACGGCGGTGAGCACCCGGTACAGCCCGGCCCGGTCGTCCGCCCGGACATCGGGGTGGAAGGCGATCACCAGCTGCTCGGTGTCGCTGCCGGCCGGACGGATCGGGAAGGCCGTCGCGTAGGAGCCCGCGACCCCGTCGAGCTGTTCGAGCGCCGTCTCGATCTCATGGCTGAAGTAGTTGACGCCGTTGATGATGACGCTGTCCTTGCTGCGGCCGACCAGGGTCAGCCGGCCCTCGTCGATCCGGCCCAGGTCGCCGCTGCGGAACCAGCCGTCGGCCGTGAAGGCTTCCTCGGTGGCCCGGGGGTTGTTGTAGTAGCCGAGGGTGATCATGGGACCGTCGAGCTGGAGTTCGCCGACCTCGCCCTCGGGCAGCGCACGGTCGTCCGGGCCGGCGACCCGGATGTGCAGTCCGTCGACCGGGGTGCCCAGGCTCGCGAACTCCGCACCGCGGTCGATGTCGGGGAAGGCCGCCCGGGAGTAGACGCTGCCGGCGCAGGTCTCGGTCATCCCGAAGGCCGGCCAGAGCGCGTGCCGGGCGAGGCCGTACGGCGCGTACCGGTCCAGGAAGGCCTCACCGGTGGCGCAGACCACGGCCTCACCGCCGCTGATGATGTGTCGCAGCCGGGACAGATCGAGCTCCTCGCCGGCCTCGGCGATGCGCTCCGCCGACGAATTGAGCAACCCCAGAAGGAAGTTGGGGGTGAAGGTCATCGTCACCCCGTGCCGGGAGGCGAGGCGCAGGAACTCCAGCGGTTCACCGAGGACGACGGAGGCTTCGACATGGAGCTGGCGGCCGCCGGTGCAGAGCGGCAGGAGATGGCACTCCAGCAGGGCGGCCACATGGTCGAAGGAGACCCAGTTCAGGGTGGTGTCCCCGGCGGTGAGACGGTGGTGGCTGTTCTTGCCCGCCATGGACGCCAGCAGATTGGCGTGGCTGAGCACGACCGCCTTGGAGTTCCCGGTCGAGCCGGACGTCAGCACCAGGACGGCCGTGTCGTCGGGAGCGGCGATGTGCGGGGCCGCGGGTTTTGCACCGTACAGCCGGTCCAGCGGGGCGACGGCGAGTCCGGGCACCGGCGGCAGTTCGGCGGCCAGGGACTCGCTCGTGATGACCAGGGGCTGGTCCAGCAGTGTGTTCACATGGGTGAGCTGGGCGGCCCAGCGCTCGGGGTCGCCGCGCAGCGGAGCCATCGGGCACGGGACGAAGCCGCCGAGCACGGCCGCCCAGAACGCGGTGAGGAACTCCTGGGGGCGTTCGAGGATCAGTACCACCTTGTCCTGCGGCCGCAGGCCGCGGGCGCGCAGCCCGGCCAGGACCCGGCCGGCGTCGTCCAGCAGCTCGGGGTAGCTCTGGTCGCGGAAGCCCGCGGTGGAACCGCCCAGGCAGTAGCGGATGCCCGAATCGGGATGGTGCTGCGCGGCGCGGAGGAGGAGTGCGGCGATGCTCTGTGAAGGTGCGCGGTTCACGATGGTCTGTCTCTCCCGTTACCTCAGTGCGTGGCGGGCGTGGTGCCTGCCGCGTGGACTCAGAGTTGCTGCACAGTGACGTTTCTGCCGGCGTCGGCGGGGAGTGCCACGGCTGCTGCCCAGCCATCGGGCACGGCCGCCTCGGTCACCCACCAACTGGTCGGAGTGGACAGGGCGTCGGTGGTCACATGGGCGGGTCCGGGGGCCCAGGCCCGGGTCTCCAGCGCGGTCAGATCGGCGACGAGCCCGATCCCGACGGCCTTGAGCACCGCCTCCTTGCGCGTCCAGCAGCGCAGGAAGAGCCTGGTGCGGGCGGGTCCTTCCGGCTCGGCGAGCACGGCTCGGCGTTCGCGTGGTGTCAGTACCTTGCCGGTGATGTTGTCGACCGGCATGTTCCTGACCGCTTCGGTGTCGACCCCGACCGGGAACGGTGCGACGGCCAGCATCGCGAGACCGAGGGAGTGGGAGATGCTGATGTGACGGGCAGTCGAGGGGCGGACCACGGCGGGCGGGCCGTGCTCGGTGCTGCCGCATCCAGGACAGGGGTTTCGGCCAAGTGAAATTTCGTCGGCCCCGACATGAAAATACGTGGCCAACAGGCGACGTACCGTTGCGCGACAAGAGACGTATTCGGCCGCTGACCTGGCTGATTTGAATTGGTGTGCCCGAGCCAGTTCTGCGCTGTCGAGCAATTCCAGATCGGCTCTGCTGTGCGAGTCCGTCGTTGTGTGCCATGACCACACATGGACATCGGCCTCGGACGGCTGGGACCGGGGGGCAGTTGCGGAGTGGAGTGGCTGTGCGCGGACTGTGCTCACCCGGTGACCGTAGGCCCGAAGTGGCCTGTTCCGACGCTGGATTGACAGCAAAAGGTCACCAGCGCTACCGCCCGTGAGGGGGTGGGTGCCCAAGGTGGCCCAAGCGGAAGTGGGAGTTATTGCTTCCGGGGTTCGGTGTGCAACTTGTTGACAGGTGGAGCGGAACGGGTCGTCATTCCGGTGGAGGTGTCGGTTCTGTGCAGTCCTTGCGAGCGTCGGCGAGCCGGGATCTTGTTGACTGGTTCCAAGCCAGCGAACTAGTGTCTGGGCGGGCTATCTGGCCTATCTGGCGCGAAAGTAATTTTCGGTTGAACTGTTGTGTGGTCAATATCTTGACGGCCGACCCAGAAAAGATTTCGATCATCAATACTGAGGGCCGAAGCGGTCAGGAAGCGGATCCTGGGTAGCCGAGGGGACACATGTGACGGGTGTGCTGATTGAGCCACCAGCGGACGGGGCGGACGAAGCGACGGCTGAGGAGCATGCCGCGCATCTGGAGGAGACGCTGCTGCAGGCTCGCGCGCTGATCGAGTCCACGGTCTCCCTGTACCGGCAGCGACCTGCCACCGCTTCCGCGGTGGCGCCCACCGACATCGCCGTGCTCGGCGAAGCCCTCGACCAGATCATCGGCCGTGCGAGACACTCGGTCAGCGTCGCGCTGACCGGCTCCGGCGAGTTCGCCGATTCCGTACTGCGCCTACTGGCCCTGGCGCCGCCCGGAGCCGCGTTGCGGGTGCTCTGCTCCGCCGAAGCCGCGGACGCCTCGCTCGCCCGGCTGCGCCGGCTTCCCGGGGCTCAGCTCGAAGTCCGGGTCTCCGAGCGCGAGTTGCGCGAGATCGCTGTGGTCGACGGCTCCGCGGCACTGGTGCGCGGGGCCGCCCAGAGCGACGGGCCGCAGGCCACCGTCGTCAACGACGCCGCGGCCGTACGTGCCCTGGAGCTGCTCTTCGCCGGCGCCTGGGCGCGCGGCCGCAAGCTCGCCGACCACCTCGGCCTGAGCCCGCGGCTGCGCAGCGAGCTCACCCGGAACATCCTGGAGCGGCTGCGGGCCGGCCACACGGACGACACAGCGGCACGTGATCTGAACGTGTCACTTCGCACCTACCGGCGTCATGTCGCGGAGATCATGCGCGAACTGGACGCGCACTCCCGGTTCCAGGCCGGCGCCCGTGCGGTGGAACTGGGGCTGCTGTCGGGATAGGAGCGAGAGCTGTTTGCGACGGGTCCGTCGTTCGGGCGGCCCGTCGATGTAACTACCAACGGGGGATGGTGGAGTTCGACGTGTCCAGAAGAGCAGAGGACGAGCTGGAGCACGCGTTGCTCGAGGTTCGGGAACTGATCGAGTCCACGGTGGCCATCCACCGGGATCGGAGCTTGCGAGAACAGCAGATCGCCACGGTCGAAGGCGGCTACGGCGCCGTGCTCGAAGCCGCCGAGGAGTTGATCGAAGGAGCGGCCCACACCATCGACATCGTGCACGCCCGGATGCCCGCCTCCAGTGAGCAGCCCGACCGGGCGGAGAAGTCCGAACGCGATCTGATCTACAGAGCGGACGAAGCGGTCACGGTACGGCTGCTCGCCAGCCCCGCGATGCTGGACGAATCCTTTGTGCGGGAACAACTCGGCCGGGAACGGCCGGTGGCGATCCGGGTGGCCCGGGTGCCCCCCTTGCAGGCGCTGCTCGTGGACGGCACCACCGGGCTGGTGGTGGCCGAATCCGCGGTCGGTCGCCGGGCCTCGCTGATCCGGGCCCCCGAAGTGCTGCACACCCTGCGCACTCTCTTCGCCAGCGTCTGGAGCAACGCCGTGCCCGCGGGCGAGCGCATCGTCTTCGGCGACCGCGACCGGGCCACGCTCGCCCGGCAGATCCTGGGCGCCCTGCGGGCCGGTGTCACGGACGAGGTCGCCGCCCGTGACCTCACCGTCTCGGTCCGCACCTACCGGCGCTATGTCGCGGAGATCATGGCGCTGCTCGGTGCCAGTTCCCGCTTCCAGGCGGGTGTCAGGGCCGCCGAACTGGGGCTGCTCCCGCCGGCCTCGGTGCCCGGTGCGGGCGGCGCGGGCTTCCGCCCGTAAAGGCGGCCTGGCAGCTTCCTGAAAGGACCGTTGCCGCTTCTCGCCCAGGGCAGTTGTATGGGTCGTCGGGAACGGGATTCCTGCTCTTTCGGAAATCCCGTCCCCGGCGGCAGGCCATCCCCCGTGCCCCGCCGTGCACGGGGGTCCGGACAGAAAGTCACGGACCCCCGTGCCTCCCGGCCGAACATCGCGCGGAAGGCGGGTCCATGAATCAATTGCCGATCGGTCTGGTGTTTCCCGGACAGGGGACGCAGAAACAAGGAATGGGTGAACCCTGGCGGGAAACACCGTCCTGGGAAATCACCACGGAGATCTCCGAGGTCACCGGAGAAGACCTCCCCGCGCTCCTCCTGCACACCCCCGCCGAACAGCTCCGGCGCACCGACCTCGCCCAGCTCGCCGTGTTCACCGTCGCGGTGGTCGCGCACGCCGAGGCGGTACGGCGCGGAGCGCTCGGCGGGCAGGTGGTGGCCTGTGCCGGCCACAGCCTCGGGGAGTACGCCGCGCTCACCGCGGCCGGCGCCCTCACCGTCGCCGCCGCCGCCGAACTCGTCGCCGTCCGCGGCCGCGCCATGCGGGACGCCGCCGAGGCGCGCGAGGGCACCATGGGAGTCCTGGTCGCCGCGCCCCTGGCGGACGTGGAGCGCCTCGTGCGGGACGTGCGCGCATCCGGCCCCGACGTCTGGGTCGCCAATGTCAACGGGCCGGGCCAGACCGTGCTGTCCGGCTCGCCCGAGGGAATCGACGCGCTCGACGCGCAGGCACCCGCCATCGGCGCGAAGATGATCCGCCTCCAGGTCGGCGGCGCCTTCCACAGCCCGTACATGGCACCGGCCGCCGAGGCCCTGCGCGCCGCCCTGAAGAACGCTCCGTTCGCCCCCGCGCATCTGCCCGTGGTGGCCAATGCCGACGCCGAGCCGTACACGGGCGACTGCGACTGGCCCGAGATCTCCACCCGCCAGCTCACCTCACCGGTGCTGTGGGAACAGTGCGTGGGGACCCTCACCGGGCCGCTCGGCTGCCGTCGCCTGGTCGAGCTCGGCCCGGGACGCACCCTGGCCGGACTGATCCGCCGGATCGACCGGGGCATCGAGACCGTGTCCGTGGACAGTCCCGGCGCCCTGGACTGACGACCCCACGCGAGCCGGGGCCTCTCGTCCGGGTCGGGCCGGGCTCACGGGGTCCGGTACGCGTGCACGGGACCCGCTCCCTGATCCCCGATCCGGCCCGATCCGGCCCGGTCCGGACGAGAGAACCCAGGAGACCGAAACACCATGGCACTTGGCACCGACAGCATCTGGTTCCGCACCTACCGCACCCAGGCCCCGCCCCGGACGAGGCTGGTCTGCCTCCCGCACGCCGGCGGCTCGGCCAGCTTCTTCCACAGCTGGGGGCACGCCTTCGGGAGCGACGTGGAGGTCATGGCCGTCCGCTACCCCGGACGGCAGGAACGTATCGCCGAGGACCTCGTCAACGACATGGAACTCCTCGCCGACGCGATCACCATGGAGCTGCTCCCCTTCCTGGACACCCCGCTGGCCCTCTTCGGACACAGCATGGGCGCCTCGCTCGCGTACGAGGTCGCCCTGCGGCTGGAGTCGCGGCACGGCGTCGTCCCGGCCGGACTGATGGTCTCCTGCCGCACGGCGCCGCATCTGCTCACGCCCCGCACGGCCGCCCTCACCGACGAAGAACTGGTCGCCGAGGTGCAGCGGCTCGGCGGTACGGACACCGCGCTCCTGGACGACCCGGACCTGCGCGAGCTGATCCTCCCGGCGATCCGGGCCGACTTCTCGGTCGTCTCCCGGTACACCGCGCGGCCCGGCGTCCCGCTGGGCTGTCCCGTCGTCGGCTACGTCGGTGACAGCGACCCCGACATCGACGTCGAAGCGGTCGGTGCCTGGGCCGGGATCGCGCCCAAGGGCTTCGATCTGAAGGTGCTGTCCGGAGGGCACTTCTATCTGGTGGACCGCCGTGACGAGCTCATCGAGGACATCCGCGCACGGCTGGCACCGGAGCTGTGAACACGGCGACCCGCCCGCGGCCGGTCAGCGGAGTCGGTGTCCTGGACAAGGCGTCGGCGGTGCTGAGCGTGGTCGAGCGGGGCCCGGTGACGCTGGCGGAACTCGTCTCGCTCAGCGGGCTCGCCCGTCCCACCGCACACCGGATCGCGGTGGCGCTGGAGCGGCTCGGCCTGCTCGCCCGGGACATCGGCGGCCGGTTCGTGCTCGGGCCGAGGCTCGGCGATCTCGCCGTCGAGGCACAGCGGCCCCGGCTGGTGCAGGCCGCCATCCCGGTCCTGGCCGATCTCCACTCCCGGACCGGCCTCGACGCCCGGCTCTTCCGGCGCCTGGACGGACTGCAGCTCTGCGTCGCCACGTCGCCCGTCCCCGCCGCCGGCGAGGAGGCCGTCCTCCTCGCCGCGCCCCGGCCCGCCAAGTCGGGCCCGGTCGCCCAGGTGCTGCTCGCCTGGGAGGACCCCGAGACGCTTTACGAGGGGCTGCGCGGCGCCCGGTTCACCGCCGCCCAGCTCGCCCTGGTGCGCCGGCGGGGCTGGGCACACGGCCCCGACCCCTCGGTGCCGGGCACCGTCACGTACTGCGTGCCCGTACGCGCCGGAGGCAACCGGGTGGTGGCCGCGCTGGCGCTGTCGGGACCGGCCGCGCGGGTGCCCGTCGCACCGGGCCGCACGCTCGGCCGCGCGGTGATCGATTCCGCGGCCGGACTCGGTGGCGCATTGCTGCGCGCCCAGGGCGAATCCGTGCCCGCGAGTCCGCTCGGAACCTGAATCCGGGACGGCGGTGGCAGCTTGTTGCAGCTGCCATTGTGGCGAATAGAACTCCTCGCCAGTATTCATTGCGAGTAATCCTGCCGCGCGTTATCGGAGCGGCGAATCCGAAAAGGGGTAAAGGCGTGTCCACTGCTACGCGCGACGAGCGTCTCGTCACCATCAAGGAAATCGTCTGCGACATTCTCGAAATTGAAGAGGACGAGGTCACCCCGACCAGTCTCTTCAAGGAGGACCACGACGCAGATTCGCTGCGCGCCATCGAGATCCTGGCCGCGCTGGAGAAGGAATTCGGCGTCGTCATCAACCAGAGCGAACTGCCGCGCATGGTGAACCTGACGGGCGTCTACGAGGTCGTGTCGGAGCCGGCCGGCTGGTAGTCCGGTCCCGCTGCGGTTGATTGGGAGGTTGGCATGACGGCAGTGCGCGGCACCGGCCAGGACCGGACCGAGCGGCACCGGGTCGTCCTCACCGGACTCGGTGTGGTCTCCAGCATCGGGCTGGGGGCGAAGGAGTTCCTGCAGGGACTCCGCGAAGGGCGCAGTGGTGCACGGCCCATCACGGTGTTCGACACCGAGGGCTTCGCCCACGCGAACGGGTGCGAGATCACGGATTTCGACCCACGGGAGTGGATCAGCACGCTGGACGTGGAACAGCTCGGCAGGGCCGCGCAGTTCTCGGCCGCGGCCGCCCGGATGGCCCTGGAGGACTCGGGACTCGACCTGACGGAGCTGCGCGGCCGTCGTGGACTGATCTCCATCGGAACCACCGACGGCGAGAGTTACGACCTCGACCAGCTGGTCGAGAGCGAACTGGCCGACGGCATCGGGGCGTTCGACCCCAAGGCCGCCCGGCGGGCACCCGCCGGGCGGCTGTCGGTGGCCATCGCCCAGGAACTCGGCCTCTCCGACGTGGAGGCGCTCACCATTCCCACCGCCTGCTCGGCGGGCAACTACGCGATCGGCTACGGTTTCGACGCGGTCAGCTCCGGCGAGGCGGAGTTCGCCTTCTGCGGCGGGGCCGACGCGATGTGCCGCAAGACCTTCACCGGTTTCTACCGGCTCGGCACCATCGCCCCCGACCGCTGCCAGCCCTTCGACGTGGACCGCAAGGGGATCCTCACCGGGGAGGGCGCGGGCGTCCTCGTACTGGAGCGCCTCGACTCCGCACTGGAGCGCGGCGCCACCATCTACGCCGAGGTGCTCGGATACGGCCTCAACTGCGACGCCCACCACCAGGTCGCGCCCGACCGCGACAGCGTCGCCGAACTGATGCGGCTGGCCCTGGACAACGCCGGCGTCGCACCGCACGAGGTGGACCTCATCTCGGCGCACGGCACCGGCACGAGGGCCAATGACATCACCGAGGCGGGCGCCATCCGCCAGGTCTTCGGAGACACACCCCCTCGCACCGTCTCCATGAAGTCGATGCTCGGCCACAGCATGGGCGCGGCCAGCGCGCTCGGCGCGATCGGCTGCGCCCTGGCGATCCAGAACCGCTTCATCCCGCCCACCATCAACCATGTCACCACCGACCCCGAGTGCGACGTCGACTGTGTGCCGAACCAGGCGGTCGAGGCCGACCTGAGGATCGTTCAGAACAACGGTCTCGCGTTCGGCGGCAACAACGCGGCGGTGCTGCTGGGCCGGTACGACGCAATCAAGGAGGCGTCATGACGATCCGCCCCATCATCGGGATGGGCGCCGTCGCCGCGACCGGCTCCGGGGTCGACGAACTCTTCGAGAGCCTGTGCCAGGGCCGCAGCGGCCGGGCCGAGCTCCGCGGCTTCGACCGTACCCGGTTCCGGGCCCAGCACGCCTACGAGGTGGACGACCGCCCGGTGCCCGGCGAGGACATCCCCGGGCGGGCCACCCGGCTGCTGCTCGACGCGATCGGGCAGGCCGCGGCGGACGCCGGGCTCGGCGAGGACCTGAGCGGTATCCCGATCCTCATCGGCACCGGGCTGCGCGAACTGCGCTCGCTCGAACTGTGGTGGCGCGACGGCTCGCCGTTCGCCGACTCCGGACTGCACTTCGGTACCGGGCTGCGCGAACGCTTCAACGCCGATGTCACCCACACCTTCTCCAACGCCTGCTCGGCCTCCCTGTA
Source organism: Streptomyces sp. NBC_00984 (assembly GCF_045162475.1). Taxonomy (NCBI): domain Bacteria; kingdom Bacillati; phylum Actinomycetota; class Actinomycetes; order Kitasatosporales; family Streptomycetaceae; genus Streptomyces; species Streptomyces sp. NBC_00984. The sequence continues at coordinate 2,223,505 of NZ_CP108734.1, read as the reverse complement.
CGCGCTGGCCCTCGGCTCCGACCTGCTGGACCAGGAGGGCGACGACGCCCCCGACACCGTGATCGTCGCCGGAGTCGACGTACTGACCGAGTCCATGTACGGGCTCCTGGAGCGCGTCCATCCGGCGCCGCCGGACCGGGTGCGCCCCTTCGACCGCAACCGTACGGGCGTCCTGATGGGCGACGGCGCCGCGGCGGTCGTGCTGCGCCGCACCGAGCGCGACGCGCCCCAGGTGTACGGCCGGCTGCGCGGCGTCGCCGTCAACTGCGACGCGTACCACGTCACCGCACCGTCGCCGGAGGGCATCGCCGAGGCCATGCGCTCGGCGTACCGGCTGGCCGGGGTCAAGCCCTCGGACGTCGACCTGGTGATGCTGCACGGCACCGGCACCCTCCTCAACGACGAGGCGGAGGCCGGCGCGCTCGCCGCCGTACTCGGCGGCGACGCGGACAAGCCGCTGATGACCGCGGTGAAGTCCATGACCGGGCACACCTCGGGGGCGTCCGGTCTGCTCAACCTGATCGTGGGCCTGTGCGCCCTGAACGAAGGGCGGGTGCCACCGACGGTGGGTCTGGACGACCCCGTCGAGGAGGCCACGCCGTTCCGCTTCGTCACCGGCGAGGCGGCCGACGGCCGGCAGCTGAACGTGGCGCAGCTCAACGCCTTCGGATTCGGCGGCATCAACGCCGTCACCATCGTGGAGGGAACTCGATGAGCACGCAGAGCGCCGCGGTCGTCGTCACCGGAGCCGCCGTCCTGCTGCCGGGGGCCGACACCGTACGGGCCCTCGCCGACGGACCCGAACCGGGCTGCGCCCCCGTCGAGCCCGCGGGCTACGTGGGCCGCAAGGGCCTGCGCTACAAGGACCGGGCCACCCAGCTCGGCTACTGCCTGACCGCCGCGGCCCTGGGCGATGCCGGACTGCTCGGCGAGGACGGGCTGACCGTGCCCGCCGAGTCCGTCGGAGTGGTCGCCAGCTCCAACTTCGGCAATCTCGACACCGTCGTCCGGGCACTGGACACGATCAGGGAGGAGACCGTCACGGCCACCAGCCCGATGGACCTCCCCAACGCGTCCAGCAACGTCATCGCCTCGTCGGCAGCCATCCGTTACGGCCTGCGCGGCCCCAACCTGATGGTGTGCAACGGCGAGACGTCCGGACTGGACGCCGTGCACTGGGCGGTCACGATGATCACGGCCGGCCGTACGGCCCGGGTGCTGGTCCTCGGCGTGGAACCCGACAACGAGGTGGTGCGCAGGCTCCTGGGCGGCACCCGCGCGGTGGACGGCGGCGCGGCCGTACTGCTGGAGTCCCGGGCGGCGGCCGTGGAGCGTGCCGCGACCGTACGGGCCGTGGTCGGCCCGTACAGCCGGAGCGCCGGCGACCCCGCCCCGGCCCGCGGCCGACGCTGGCAGCTGCCGGAGCATCTCGGCCGCGCCTCGGGCGCGTACGGAGTTCTCCAGTGCGCCGCCGCCGTCGGCTGGTTCGACATCGGCGAGCGCGGACCGGTCCACGCCGTCGCGGGCACCGCGGCGGACGACGCGAGCGCGGGTCTGGTCCTGCTGGCACCAGAGGCGGCGTAGGTGAACACCAACCTCGATCTGAGGCCCGTCTCGGTCGAGCGGCGCACGGCCGGCACCGGCAGGCGGATGCTCCTGCTGCACGGACTCGCCGCCAATGACAGCGTCTGGGACCGTACGGTCGGCCTCCTCTCCGAGGACGCCGAGATCTGGACCGCGCGGCTGCCCTGGCGCACCGAAGGCATCGGCGAATGGGGCCAGGAGCCCAATCTGAAGGGCTGGCTCGCCAAGGCCCTGGAAGCGGTGCCCGGCCGTGCCGAGGTGGTCGTCGCCCACTCGATGGCCGCCAATGTGCTCCTCGACCTGCTCGACCAGAAGGGCCGGGGCGGCACCGACCCGCTGCGCCACTACGGCATCCGGTCCCTGGTGCTGGCCTCCCCCTTCTTCCGGTCCAGCGCCGAGCAGTTCGACTGGGAGACGATCAGCTACTACCTGAACGACTTCCACCTGATCATGGAGGAGGGGATCCGGGTCCACTCGGCAGGCCGGCTCCCCGCCGACATCCAGGAAGCCATGGGCAAGCGGGTGCGCGAGCGGGTCGGCCCCTACGGCTGGCTCAGGTTCTTCGAGCTCTATCTGCGCACCCCCGCGCTCCAGACCTCCCGGATCACCGTGCCCACCCTGGTGCTGGCCGGTGAGACCGACTTCGCGGCGCCGCCGGCCGAGAGCCTGGCGCTCGCCGCCGCCCTCCCCGACGCGTACGCCCGCGTACTGCCCGGCTGCGGGCACTTCCCGATGATCGAGGCGGCCGAGCAGTTCGCCGCACAGATACGGGAGTTCGTCCATCAATCAGCGGATGCGGTCCCGTTCCCGGGGGCCGCCCCCATCGACGCCCTGGAGTCCCAGCGATGACGCTCGTCACGGAAACCGCCGTCAAGGCGCTCCTCAACACGACCACCACGACACAGGTGCGCCCCCGCTACGAGGGCTCCAACATCTGCACCTGGATCGGTTTCAAGCACGTCAACTACCTCGTCGAAGAAGCCGTCCTGGACCACTTCAGGCAGGCCGGGCTGCCGGCCCGTGCGCTCTACGAGACCCATGGCCTCGGCCTCGACCTGGTCTCCGTGGACAGCCGCATCCTGCACGCCTTCCACATGGACGACGTCGCCGAGGCCGAGGTCGTGCCGTGGACGCCGAAGGGCGAGGAAGCGGCCGCCACCATCGGCTTCAAGGTCACCATCCGGTTCGAGCGCAACGGCGAGATCCTCAAGGCCGTCACCGCCAAGGTGCGTGTCTCGCTGCGGATCGACACCTACCTCGAGGCGGCGGGCGACATCCCCGCCGAGCTCGCCCAGTACGCCGTCGCCACCCTCGGCGACGACCTGGAGCGCGAGCCCGCCTCCGCCGCCCCGGCCGAGGAGGAGATCCTCGCCTCGCTGACCGCCGGGCAGAACGCGTACGCCTGGAAGTGGAACATCCCGTACCCGTACTGCCACTTCACCGAGCGTATCCAGATGTCCGGCTATCTGCGGCTGATGGAAGAGGGCAAGGACCGCTTCGTCGCCGACCGGGGCATCTCCATCAAGACCCTGCTCGACGACCGCCGCTGGATCCCGGTCGTGCCCCGCTCCGACATCCGCATCCTCGACGAGGCGATGATGGAGGAGGACCTCTACACGGTCTACACCGTCGAGGAGGTCTTCAAGGACTTCACCTACACCTCGCGCATGGACTTCTACGTGCTGCGCGACGGCAAGCTGGTGAAGACCGCGACCGGCCGGATCGTGCACGGCTACGCCGTCATCGAGAACCGCCGCGACTGGAGCCTGGTCAGCTTCGACCGGCGAGTCGTCGACGCGATCAGCGGCAAGGCGCCGCAGGCGTGATCGAGACCTGGGCGAGCGGCGCACCGCCCCGGCTGCTGCTCATCGAGAGCCAGGGGCCGCTCGCGCAGGACGCCGGATTCCGGCGCGACGCCGTCGCCCAGGTCCTCACCGGGCACTCCGTGCTCCTCTTCCTGGTCCAGGACGGTGTCGTCCTGGCGATACCGGGCAGCGACGAAAACCTGGACCGGTTCCAGAAGGGGGGCGGGGTGCTCGCCGCGGACGGATACTCGCTCGCCCAGCGAGAGCTGGACACGGCCCCGCTCAGGCCCGAACTACGCGTGGTCGGCATGGACGTGGTGGCGGGCTGGATCCTCGACCCCGCCGTCCAGGTGGTGTGGCACTGATGTACCCCCGCTGAACGCGGGCCCGTGCCGCCGCCGCGGATCGGCGACCGCGCGGTGGACCCCCAGATTCTTGTGAGATCCGCGCGAACTCCGTGCGGGCAGCTGTGAGCGGAAGGAATACGTGACGGTCATGTCCACAGTCACCACAGGCGCCGGACGCCCGGTGATCACCGCCTGGTCCGCCGTGTCGTCGTACGGCATCGGCAGGTCAGCGTTCACCGAGGGCCTGCGCGAACGGCGCCGGACCGTCACCGAACTCGGCCCCGAGCACGACCCCACGCCCGACGGCACCGGTTGTCTGGTGCCCTCCTTCGACATCCGCGAGGTGCTGGGCAAGAAGGGCACCCGCTCCATGGACCGGGTCACCGGCCTCGCCGTCACCGCCGTCGGCGCCCTCCTCGACGACGGCGAGCGCAACCGGGCCGTCGGCACCGGCGAGGGCGCGGCGTTCGCACTCGGCACCACCACCGGCAGCGCCCAGTCGATGATGGACTTCACCCGGGACTCCCTCACCGGCGACCAGCCCTTCTTCGTCGACCCGGCGCGCTTCCCCAACACCGTGATGAACTGCGCCGCGGGGCAGAGCGCCATCTGGTACCAGCTCAAGGGCCCCAACGCCACCATTGCGGGCGGCCGCACCGCCGGACTGCACGCCCTCAACTACTCGCGCAGACTCCTCGGTTCGGGCCGCGCCCGGACGGTGCTGTGCGGTGCGGCGGAGGAGTTCTCGCAGGCCCGCGCCTGGCTGGAGCACCACGCGTCGGACGGCGACGCCGGCGCCCCGCTCGGCGAGGGCTGCGCCATGCTCCTGGTCGAACCGCACGCCCCCGACGACGCCACCCAGCCGGTCCTCGCCGAGCTCCTCGCCGTCGAACTCGGCGTCGTGCTCGACGGCGACACCCACCCCGCGCTCGTCTCCTGCCTGCGCTCCGCGCTGCACCGGGCCGGCGTCGACCCGGCCCAGGTGGTCGCCGTCGCCCGCTCCGGCGCCCCCGGACGCGAGGGCCGGGGCGAGGCCGACGCCGTGCGACAGGTCTTCGGAGCGGTGGACCCCACCGATCTGACGCCCACCGGGCTGATCGGCGACACCGGGGCCGCCGCTGCCGCCTTCCAGACCGCCGCACTGCTGTCGTACGCCGCCGACCACCCGGATCTCGCGGCCGGCCGGATCGGCGTGATCACTTCCGTGGACCGCACCGGCACCGTCGGCTGCGCCCTGCTCGGCCTGCGCTGAGCCCCGCCCCACCCACCAGCTGTTGAGAGGAACGGAACCGATGCTGGACAAGGAAGAACTCCGCGCCGTCGTGGCGCAGGTGCTGGACGTCGAGGTGTCCGAGGTGACCGACGACGCGAGGTTCGTCGACGATCTGGAGGTCGACTCGCTGATGGCCCTGGAGGTCGTCGTCGTACTGGAGAAGAAGTACGGCATCAAGCTGCCGGAATCCGAGCTCAAGCGGATCGTCACCCTGCAGAGCGCCTACGACCTGCTGCTCGGCAAACTCGACGCGGCGCAGCAGGCAGCCTGATGTCCGCGGCGAGCCCGCTCGCGGGAACGGTCGAAGTGCTGCCGTCCGAGGACGAGTCGCGCACCGCGGCCCGCTTCACCGTCCGGGACACCGAGACCGTACTCCCCGGGCACTACCCCGGCTTCCCGATCTTCCCCGGGGTCTGCCTGGTGGAGTGCGCCCACCTCGGCGCGGTGGCCACCGCACCCGGCGGCGCGAAGGACCACGAGCTGGCCGCCGTGGAGTCGACCCGGTTCACCGGTCCCGTCTTCCCCGGGGACCTGGTGGACATCGCCATGGGCTGGAAGCGGACCCCGGCCGGCGAGTGGCAGTGCCGGGCGAAGCTCACCACCGGGCGCGGCGACGCCGCGACGGTACGGCTGCGCTACCGCCCCCGGAACACCCGGACGGAGGCGGCGGCATGATCGGCCAGCGCGACATCCGGGCCCGGCTGCCGCACCGCTTCCCGATGCTGCTCGTCGACCGGGTCGTCGACGTCGTACCCGGCGAACGGCTGATCGCGCTCAAGGCGGTCACCTGCAACGAGCCCTGGTACGAGAAGCTCGGGCCGCAGACCCCCGACGAGGACTTCGCCTACCCCACATCACTGCTGGTGGAGTCCTGGTGCCAGTCGGCCGGTGTCCTCGCCACCTGGGACGACCCCAACCCGGACGTCCTGCAGGGGCAGGTGATGCTCTTCGGCGCCATGACCGGCGTCGAGTTCCACCGTCCGGTACTGCCCGGCGAGGTCCTCGAACACCGGGTCGTGCTCGACCGCCGGATCGACGACACCCTTCTGTTCGAGGGCGAGAGCCGCTCGGCCGGCGAGACGGTGATGACCGTCGGCCGGATCGTCATGACCTTCCGTCCCGCCGAGGCGCTGCGCCCCACCGCAGCGACCGCCTGACCGCAGATTCACGGAGAAACATCATGGGAGACAGTTCGAACCGGGTGGCCCTGGTTACCGGCGGGTCGCGCGGCATCGGCCGGGCCACGGTCCACGCGCTCGCCCGCGACGGATTCGACGTCGCCTTCTGCTACCGCTCGGACGACGCGGCCGCCCGAGCCCTGGAGAAGGAGACCGCGGACAGCGCCGGCACCGTGACGGGCACCAGGGTCGACGTCACCGACGCCGCCTCCGTACGGGCCTGGATCACCGCGACCGAGGACCGGTGGGGGCGGATCGACGCGGCCGTCACCGCCGCGGGCATCACCCGCGACAACCCGCTGGTCCTGATGGAGGACGAGCAGTGGCGGCAGGTCATCGACACCAACCTCGACGGCGTCTACCACGTCTGCCGGGCCGTGGTCTTCGGCATGATGAAGCGCCGCGCCGGGGCGATCGTCAACATCTCCTCGGTCGCCGGGGTGTACGGACACGGCACCCAGACCAACTACTCGGCCTCCAAGGCCGGGATCATCGGCTTCTCCCGCGCCCTGGCCAAGGAGGCCGGCAGGTCCGGGATCCGGGTCAACGCGGTCGCGCCCGGATTCATCGAGACCGACATGGTCGCCGCGATGAACGACAAGGCCCGCAAGGAAGCACTCTCCTCGATCCCGCTGCGCCGCATGGGCACCGCGGAAGAGGTCGCCGACCTGGTCGCCTATCTGGTCTCCGACCGGGCCGCGTACATCACCGGCGCCGTGCTGCAGATCGACGGCGGCATCACCATCTGACCCACCCGTCCGCACAAACCCATTGGAGGCGGTGATGGCACGAAGAGGACCGCGCTGGTACTTCTCGTTCCGCAGCCCCTACTCCTGGATGGCCTACCGGGATCTGCTGGGGCAGTACCCGGACGTCGCCGAGCAGATCGAATGGCTGCCGTTCTGGGAGCCGGACGAGCCCGCACTGGACCATCTGGAGCGCAACAACATCACACTGCCGTACGTGCCGATGTCCAAGGAGAAGCACCTCTACATCCTCCAGGACGTCCGCCGGCTGTGCCGGGCCCGCGGCCTGGACATGGTGTGGCCCGTGGACACCGAACCACGCTGGCAGGTTCCCCACCTCGCCTATCTGGTGGCCCAGGAACTCGGCGCGGGACGGGAGTTCATCGCCGAGGTCTACCGGTCCCGCTGGGAGCTCGGCGAGGACATCTCGCAACCCGACACCATGCGCCGGGTCGGCAAGGAACTGGACGTGGACCCGGAGCTGCTCGCCGGGGCGCATGAGAACGCCGAGGTGCGCGAGCGCGGTCACGCGGCCCTGGACTCCCTGCACCGCGACGGTGTGTTCGGAGTCCCGTACTTCATCAGCGGATACGAAAAGTTCTGGGGCGTGGACCGGCTTCCCGATTTCGTCGGGACCGTCCGTGCCCGCGCCCTGAAGACCACAGCGAAGAAAGGCTGATCATGGCTACCAACCCCTTCGAGAACGACGACGCCCGCTATCTGGTCCTCGTCAACGAGGAGAACCAGCACTCGCTCTGGCCCGCCTTCGCCGAGGTCCCGGCCGGCTGGACCGTGACGCACGGCGAGGACACCCGACAGGCCTGCCTCGACCACATCAACGCGAGCTGGACCGACATGCGGCCGAAGTCACTGGCCGACGCCATGGACGCCGCCTGACACCCCCGCCGGGCGGTCGGGCAACGGGCGTTGGCAGCAATGTGCAACGCCCGTTGCCCATGGGCCCGGCCGATGTGAACGTGGCACTCACGCAGCTCCCGAGAAAGCGATGCCGCTCATGACCCATGCACTGGTGTGCCTTCCCTTCGCGGGAGGCGGCGCCGGTTTCTACCGCGCCTGGAAAGAACTGCCCGACCACGCACCGAGGATCGTTCCGCTGCAGCTCCCGGGCCGTGAGGAACTGTTCGTCGACGAACCGTTCCGGGACGTCATCGACGCGGCCGACGCGCTCGCCCCGAGCATCGCCGGCCTGACGCGGGGCGGCCCCGTCGCCCTCTTCGGACACAGCCTCGGCGCCGTACTCGCCTATGAACTCGCCCGCCGGCTCGAACAGGACCCGGCCGTCGAGCTGAGCCACCTCTTCGTGAGCGGCTCCCCGGGGCCCTGGACCGGCCGGAGCCGCCGGGCCACCGGACTGGCCGACGACGAATTCCTCGGCCGGGTGCAGGAGTTCGCCGGGTACGAGCACGACGCACTCGCCGACCCGGACCTGCGGGAGCTGCTGCTGCCGATCCTGCGGGCGGACGTGGAGATGCACGAGAACTACAAGCCCGTCACGGACGAGCTGCTGCACACCCCCGTCACCTCGCTGCGCGGCACCGAGGACCGGCTGGTCGGCCGGGAGCAGGCCGCCGAGTGGCAGCACGCCACCTCCGCCGCCTTCCGCCTCGTGGACCTGGCCGGCGAGCACATGTACCTCACCGAGTCGCCGCTGCCGCTCATCGACGCGGTCAGTGCGGCACTGCGGCCATGACGCGTACGGCAGAGAAGGGCCAGGGCGTGCTGCTCCAGGACAAGACCATCGTGGTGACCGGCGCGGCCCGGGGGCTGGGCAGGTCCTGTGCCGTGCGCTTCGCCCGGGAGGGCGCCGACCTGGTCCTCGTCGACGTCGCGGCGGACCTGGCCGGAGTGCCGTACCCGCTGGGCTCCGCGGGCCAGCTGGAACACACCGCGAAGCTCTGCCGCGAGGAGGGCGCCGCGGTCGTGACCGCGGCCGCCGATGTGCGTGAGCCGGAAGCGGTACGGGAGGTCGCGCGGCAGGCCGTCGACCGCTTCGGCACCGTCGACGTCCTGCTCAACGGCGCCGGGATCGCCGCGCCTTCGGGCAAGGCCGTGCACGAGATCGGCGAGGAAGAGTGGGACCTGATGGTCGGCATCGACCTGACGGGTGCCTGGCGGATGATGAAGGCCGTCGTCCCGGCCATGATCGAACAGCGGTCGGGCAGCGTCATCAACGTGGCGTCGACCGCGGGCCTCGTCGGGTACCGCCACTTCGCCGGCTACGTGGCCGCCAAGCACGGACTCATCGGCCTCACCAAGGCCGCGGCGCTCGACTACGGGCCGTTCCGGGTGCGGGTGAACGCGCTGTGTCCCGGCTCGGTCCGGGACGACCCCCTCCACGAGGGCCGGATGCTCGCCGAGATCGCCCGCTCCCTCGATGTCGACGTGGACGAGCACGAGGAGATCTTCGTGCAGTCCCAGCCGATGAACACACTCATCGAACCGCAGGACATCGCCGGCGCGGCCGTCTGGCTCGCCGGTAACGACTCGCTCCAGGTCACCGGGACCACCCTCACCGTCGACGGAGGCTTCAGCGCCCGCTGAACCACCGCCCGCGCCGCCCGGACCACGTACCCCGTCCCTCCCGCACTGCATCAGGAGTCCGACCATGTCGAGAAGTCAGGCCAGGTCCTGCCACAGCCTGGTGGTCCGCGTGCCGGGCCCGGTCGATGCCGAGGAACTGCGACAGCACCTGCGCACCCGGGCGGCCGACGGCCGGCCGGAACTGGCGGAGCTGCGGCTGTGGGAGGAGACCCTGCCCTTCGGGGCCGGACACCCGGCCGCCGGGCCCCGGGTCCGGCAGGAGGCCGAGCGCCCGCTGCACGCCACCGGCCTGCCGCTCCGTGCCGTACTGCTGCGGTACGCGGACGGTGACGCGGACCTGGTCCTGGTGGCCCGCCACGAACTCACCTTCGAGCAGCCCCGGTTCACCTTCGGGTGGAGCGCGGGAACCACCGGAACCACCGACGGAGCAAGGCCCGCCCTGGAGTGGGGCCTGGGCGCTCCGGCCGACGCGGGCCGCACCGGCGAGGTGCCGGTCCCGCTGCCCACGGCCGTACGCGCCGGGCACGCCCTGCTGGTGGGGGCGGTCGCGCTGGTCCTGGCGCGGTACGGCGCGGGCGCGACGGTCGACGGGACACAGCGGACCGGCGACTTCCTGGCCGGGTGGGAGGGCGCGTACGACGGCGGCCTGCTGCCCCTGTCGGGCGTCGGCGTACTCATCGAGCCGGCCACCGCCGGGGAACGCCGGCTGTCGTCGCTCGCCCCCGAACTTCCCGCGGTCCTGCACTTCGCCCTGCACGACGACGGCAGCGCCTCCGGTGTGCTCCGCCACGACCTGGGCGATCTCGACCCGGCCGTCGCCGAACGGTTCGCCGCCCATGTGGCCCATGTGGCGGCCCAGTTGGCGGCCGGCGCCGAGCAGCGGCTCGACGCGGTCGAGTTGCTGACACCGCAGGAGACCGAGGCGGTGCTGCGCCTGGGTGTCACGCCCGCCGCCGGGGACGCCGGGACGGCGGACCGTACCGTGCACGGGCTCTTCGCCGACGTCGTACGCGAGCGGCCCGAAGCGGTGGCCGTCACCGCGGGCGACACCAGCCTCACCTATGCCGAACTCGACGCGCGGGCCGGGCGGACCGCGGCCGGTCTGCGCGCGCTCGGTGTCGCGCCCGGCAGCATGGTCGGCGTGGCCCTGGAACGCGACGCCGACCTGGTGGCGACCCTCCTCGGTGTCCTCAAGGCCGGCTGCGCCTATGTGCCGATGGACCTGCGCTACCCCGAGGAGCGGCTGCGCTACACGGTGGAGAACGCGGGCGCCACCGTGGTGGTCGGCGGTGTCGACGAGGCCTTCCCCGCGGTCGAGGGGGTACGCGTCGTCACACCCGCCGAGCTGCGTGTCCTCGGCGAGGGCACCGGGCCGACCCCGCTTCCCGAGGACCCCTCCGCCCCCGCGTACGTCATCTACACCTCGGGGTCCACCGGCCGGCCCAAGGGCGTCGTGGTTCCGCACCGGAACGTCGCCGCCCTCCTCGACGCGACCCGCGAGGACTTCGCGCTCGGCGCCGACGACGTATGGACGCTCTTCCACTCCAGCGCCTTCGACTTCTCCGTCTGGGAGATCTGGGGCTGCCTGCTCACCGGCGGCCGCCTGGTGGTCGTGGACTACTGGGTCACCCGGGACACCGAACTCTTCCACGAGCTGCTCGTGAAGGAGCGGGTCACCGTGCTCAGCCAGACCCCGTCCGCGTTCGCGCAGGTGATCGAGGCGGACCGGCGGCGGCGCACCGATCTCGCCGTACGCCTCGTGGTCTTCGGCGGTGAGCCGCTCGACGTCCGGATGCTCTCGCCCTGGTTCGCCAGGCACTCCCACACCGGCTGCCGGCTGGTGAACATGTTCGGTATCACCGAGACGACGGTCCATGTCACCGCGCACACCGTCACCCCCGCCGACGTCCTGGCCGCCGGCCGCCGGGTCGGGCCCGCGCTGCCCGGCTGGACCCTGTCGGTCCGCGATCCGCGCGGCCGGCTGCTGCCGGTCGGCGCCGCCGGGGAGATCTGCGTCGGCGGCGCCGGAGTCGCCGACCGCTATCTCGGCCTGCCCGGACTCACCGCCGAACGGTTCATCGACGACCCGTACGGCGGCGGCCGGATCTACCGCAGCGGCGATCGGGGGCGGCTGCGCCCCGACGGGGGCCTCGACCATCTCGGACGGCTGGACAGTCAGGTCAAGGTGCGCGGCCACCGGATCGAACTGGACGAGATCCGCAACGTCCTGCTGGGCCACCCCGAGGTCTCGGGCGCGGCGACCGTGCTCAACCACGACGTACCCATGGACTCCGCGACCGCCCGCATCGACGCCTATGTGGCGCTGCGCGGTCCGGCGTCGACCGCCGATGTGCTCGCCCACGCGCGGGCCGTACTGCCCGCGTACATGGTCCCGGCCTCCGTCACCGAACTGCCCGCGATCCCGCTGACGATCAACGGCAAGGTCGACACGGCCGCCTTGCCGGCACCGGCGCCGTCCGCCGCCGGGCGGGAGGAACGGGCGGGGACGTCCGAGGTGCCGGCCGCGGAGCACGACCCGCAGGCCGCGCAGATCCTCAAGCTCTGGGGACATGTGCTGAACACCGAAGTGACCGAGCAGGACAACTTCTTCGAACTCGGCGGGAATTCGCTGCTCGTCATCCGGGTATTGCGTGAGATGCGCGAACTCGGCATGCCGAAGGTCACCACTCAGGATTTCTACCGCAACTCGACGGCAGGCCGGTTCATCGAACTCGTACGAGATTCTCAGAGCTGATCGGACGCGCGGTCGCCGGAACGTCCTGCGGGACCTTTCCGGCGGCCGTCGACCCGTCGCTTGATTGCAGAGAGAAGCGCAATCCTGATGATTCCGCTCGGAATGCGGATCAGGAACCAGTAACGCCCGAAGTTGCGTCGGGTCTGCTCGTCCGTGGCGAAGATCCTGGTCTCCGTCGTCAATACACCGTCGGCATAGTGCATATTGAACCCGACCTTGGTGCAGCCCGGTTCCGCATAGTCCCGGAACACCTCCGGCATCGGCCGGTCCGGGCGCACCGGACCGGCCTGGGAGCCGATGCCGCCGTAGAGCAACTCGTCGTCGGACAGCTCGAGAACGGTGTCGCCGCCCATCGCGAAGTCGTCGAGCACCCGGCCGTCGGCCTGCAGTTTGTTCCGGGTGAAGGCCAGGAAGAAACGCGCCACGGGAGCCTCGCGCCAAGTCATCTCGCGGGCCGCGCACAGCACTTCGTCGCGAGGTGCGGAAACGGCCACCCAATGCCGTTCACGGAAATGCCAGATGGGCATGTGGTGATCGAGCAGGGTGGCCTCTGATTTCGTGTCTCCGGTCATGATTCTCACGCTAGCACGCACCGTTGGCCATGGGATGGCAGCTTTCTGCAACGGCCGTTGTCCCGGCGGAAACCGGACTGTTAGACATGGTTGTGTTGTCACTCGGCAATTCGTTTCCGTGCTTGTTCCGTCATTTCATTGAGGGTGAGTGGTTGTGTCTGACCTTCGGGGCGCCCTTCTGCCGTTGACCGCCGCCCAGTCGGGCGTCTGGTACGCGCAGCAGTTGAATCCGCAGAACACGATCTTCAACGTCGGGGAATTCCTGGAAATCGGTGGCCCGGTCGACGCGGCCCTGTTCGAGGCCGCGCTCCGACGCGTCGTCACCGAGGCCGAGACGCTGCGTCAGCGGTTCGTCGACGCCGACGGCGGCCCCGCCGCCCGGATCGTGCCTGCCGGCAGTCTCGACTGGTCCCTGCACGTCGTCGACGTCAGCGGCGAGCCCGACCCGTGGGCCGCCGCCCGCGCCTGGATGGCCGAGGACTTCGCCACGCCCCTGGACACCGAGCACGACCAGCTCTTCCTCTTCGCCCTCTTCAAACTCGCCGAGGACCGCCACCTCTGGCTGCACCGCTACCACCATCTGCTGCTCGACGGCTTCACCGTCAACATGGTCGTCCACCGGACCGCGGCCGTGTACTCGGCGCTGGTGGCCGGCGAGCAGATACCGGCGAGCCCGTTCGCCCCGCTGGCGCAGCTGCTGGACGAGAAGGCCGCCTACCGGGACTCCGAACGGTTCGGCACCGACCGGGCCTACTGGATCGACCGGCTCAAGGAATGCCCCGAGCCGGTCAGCCTCTCCCGCGAACAGCCCTCGCTGGCCTCCTCCCTGGTCCGCCGCACCGCCCAGCTGAACCCGCAGGACACCGACCGGCTGCGAGCCCTGGCGAGCGATGTCTCCGTCACCTGGCCGCCCGCCCTCGTCGCGGCCGTCGCCGCCTGGCTCCAACGGCTCACCGGCGAGCCCGAGATCGTGCTCGGACTGCCCGTCTCCACCCGCCTCGGCAAGAACGCCCGCAGCGTCCCCGGCATGGTCTCCAACGTGCTGCCGCTGCGCGTCGCCATCAAGCCGGGAACCACGGTCGAGGAGCTCCTGCACCAGGTCTCCGCGGAGATGCGCGCCGCGATGAAGCACCAGCGCTACCAGTTCGAGGACCTGCGCAGGGACCTCGGCATGCTCGCCGACGACCGGCGGCTGGTCGGCCCGCACGTGAACATCATGATCTTCGACTACGACCTCTCCTTCGGCGGACATCCCGCCAAGCCGCACAGCCTCTCCATCGGACCCGCCGACGACATCTCGTTCCACGTGTACGACCGGGGCACCGGCACCGGACTGCAGATCGACTTCGACGCCAACCCCGACCTGTACACCGGCGACGAACTCCAGGACTACCAGGGCGCGTTCCTCGACTTCCTGTACCGACTCGGCACCACCGCCCCCGACCGGCGCGTGGACTCCATCGAGCTGGACGTCGCCGGCCTCGCGCCGCGGCACAGGTCCGCGGGGCAGGAGGAGACGCCTGCCGCCGAGGCCGTCGGGGCCCGCGCCCCGCGCACCCCCGAGGAGGAGGCGCTCTGCCGGCTCTTCACCGAGGTGCTCGGCGCGGACGTGCTCTCCGTCAACGACAACTTCTTCCTGCTGGGCGGCAGTTCACTTCAGGTGACCCGGCTCGTCGGCCGCATCCGGAAGGAGCTCAAGGCCGAGCTGACACTGCGCACCGTCTTCGAGAACGCCACGGTCGCCACGCTCGCCGAGGCACTCGGCTTCGCCGCCGGGGCCCGCCAGGCCCTCGCCGCCCGGACCAGGCCGGAGCCGCTGCCGCTGTCCGCGGCGCAGAACCGGCTGTGGTTCCTCAACCAGATGGAGAGCGGCGAGGCCGCGTACAACGACGGACTCACCGTCGAACTCACCGGCCGGCCGGACATCGACGCGCTGCGCGCCGCCCTGGCCGACGTGGTCGCACGCCACGAAAGCCTGCGCACCGTCTTCCCGGTCCGGGACGGCGGACCGTACCAGCACATCCTCGCGCCCGCCGACGCCCTGCCCGAGCTCGTCGTCGCCGACGTCACCGACGAAGCCCTCGATGGGGAGCTGGCCGCCGCGGCCGTGCGCGGATTCGACCTGGCCGCGGAGATCCCGGTACGCGCCCACCTGTTCACCCTCGCCCCCGAGCGGCACGTCCTGCTGGTCGTGGTGCACCACATCGCGGGCGACGGCTGGTCGGTGGCACCGTTCACCCGTGACCTGAGCCATGCGTACACGGCCCGGCTCGGTGGCGACGCACCGCGGTTCGACCCGCTGCCGGTGCAGTACGCCGACTACACCCTCTGGCAGCAGGATCTGCTGGGCGACGAGAACGATCCGCAGAGCGTGCTCGCCCAGCAGATCGCCCACTGGAAGGACGCGCTCGCCGGACTGCCCGAGGAACTGGCCCTCCCCGGCGACCGCCCCCGCCCGGCCGTCGCGAGCCACCGGGGAGGCCATCTCGACCTCCGGCTCACCCCGCAGGTCCACGAGCGGCTGATCGCCCTCTCCAAGGAGAGCGGGGCCAGCGTCTTCATGGTCGCGCAGGCCGCGCTCGCCGCGCTGCTGGGCCGCCTCGGCGCGGGCGAGGACATCCCCGTCGGCACGGTCATCGCCGGCCGTACGGACGAGGCCCTGAACGATCTCGTCGGCTTCTTCGTCAACACCCTCGTCCTGCGTACGGATCTGTCCGGAGACCCGAGCTTCCGTGAGCTGGTGGAGCGGGTCCGGGACACCGACCTCGCGGCGTACGCGAACCAGGACGTGCCCTTCGAGCGCCTGGTGGAGATCCTCAACCCGGTCCGCTCACTGGCCAGGCACCCCCTCGCCCAGGTCACCCTCGCCCTGGAGGACAACGCCGCACCGGTGCTCGACCTCCCGGGGCTGACCGCGACGGCGGCACGGAACCTGGAGACCGACACCGCCAAGTTCGACCTCTCCTTCCGGCTGGGGGAGCGCTTCACCGAGGACGGCAGGCCCGCCGGGGTCGAGGGCCGGATCGAGTTCGCCCTCGACCTGTTCGACCCGGAGACCGTACGCACCATCGGTGACCGGTTCCTGCGGCTGTTCGAGGCCGTCACCGCCGACCCCGACATCCGGATCGGCGCCGTCGACGTCCTCGCCGAGGACGAGCGCGACCGGGTCCTGGTGGCCTGGAACGACACCGCGCTCGACGTCCCGGACGCCACCGCCCCGGAGCTCTTCGCCGAGCAGGTCCGCAACGCGCCCGACGCCACCGCCCTCGTCTTCGAGGACACCGCGCTGACCTACCGCGAGCTCGACACCCGGGCGGCGCGTCTCGCCCGGCTGCTGCACGACCGCGGTGTGGGCCGCGGCGACTCCGTGGCCGTGGCCCTCGGCCGCTCCGTCGACACGATCGTCTCCCTCCTCGCGACGATGAAGGCCGGCGCGGCCTATGTGCCGGTCGACCCCGCCTACCCGGCCGAGCGGATCGCGTACATCCTCGGCGACGCCCACCCCGCCCTCGTCCTCACCAGCACCGCACTCCAGTCCGCACTGCCCGACGACGGGCCGGAACGAGTGCTGCTCGACGAGGTGCGGCTCCCCGCGGACGGGCTCCCGCCGACCGGTCTCGTGCCGCTCGACGCCGCGTACATCATCTACACCTCGGGCTCCACCGGCCGCCCCAAGGGCGTCGTCGTCAGCCACAACGGTGTCGCCAGCATGGCCGCCGCGCACCGCGGCGCGTTCGGAGGCGGCGCCGGCCACCGCGTGCTGCAGTTCTCCTCGCCCAGCTTCGACGCCTCGATCTGGGAGATCCTCGCCACGCTGCTCTGCGGCTCCGCCCTGGTCCTCGCGCCGGCCGAACGGCTGGCCGCCGGCGACCCCCTCGCCGGACTCCTCGCCGAGCAGCGGGTCACCCACGCCACTCTGCCGCCCGTCGTGCTCGCCGCCATGGGCGACGCCCGGCTCCCCGAAGGCATGAGCCTGGTCACCGCCGGTGAGGCCTGCTCCACCGAACTCGTCGCCCGCTGGTCCGCCGACCGCCGCATGGTCAACGCCTACGGCCCCACCGAGTCGACGGTCTGCGCCACCATGAGCGCACCCCTCCAGCAGGGCACCGGTGCGCCGCCGATCGGCCGCCCCATCACCAACACCCGTGTGTACGTACTGGACGCCTCCCTGCACCCGGTGCCCGCCGGTGTCGCCGGTGAGCTCTACCTCACGGGCGCGGGACTGGCCCGCGGCTATCTCGGCCGCCCCGGACTGACGGCCGAACGCTTCACGGCGGACCCCCACGGCGCCCCCGGGGCCCGGATGTACCGCACCGGTGACCTCGTCCGGTGGACCGCCGACGGAGAGCTCCAGTACCTCGGGCGCGTGGACGACCAGGTCAAGATCCGCGGCTTCCGTATCGAGCTCGGCGAGATCGAAGCCGTCCTCATCGGGCACGAGAGCGTCGCCCAGGGCGCCGTCGTGGTCCGCGAGGACCAGCCGGGCGAGAAGCGCCTCGTCGCCTACGCCGTCCCGGCCTCGGACACCGCCGACCCCGTGGAACTGCGCGCGCACATCGCCGCCGCGCTGCCCGACTACATGGTTCCGGCGGCCGTGCTCCTGCTCGACGCGCTGCCGGTGACGACGAACGGCAAGCTGGACCGCAGGGCCCTCCCGGCCCCGGACTTCGGCGGCACCGGCGAGGGCCGGGCCCCGCGCACCCGCCAGGAGAGCGTGCTGTGCGGTCTGTTCGCGGAGGTGCTCGACCTGGCGTCGGTCTCCATCGACGACGGCTTCTTCGACCTCGGCGGCCACTCGCTCCTCGCCACCCGGCTGATCAGCCGCATCCGTTCCGTCCTCGGCGTCGAACTCACCGTGCGCGCCCTCTTCGAGACCCCCACCGTCGTCGCCCTCGCCGCCGCCCTCGACGGCGCGGCCGGTGCGCGCGAGTCCGTCCGCCCGCGTACCCGTCCCGTCGAGATCCCCCTCTCGCACGCACAGCGCCGCCTCTGGTTCCTCGGCCACTTCGAGGGCCCCAGCGGCACCTACAACCTGGGCCTCTCCCTGCGGCTGCGCGGCAGCCTCGACACGGCCGCGCTGGAGGCCGCGCTCGCCGATGTGACGGTACGTCATGAAGCCCTGCGCACCCTGTTCCCCGACGTCGACGGCCGCCCCCGGCAGCTCGTCCTCGACGCCGCCGACCCGGCCGCCCGGCCCCGGCTGCACCGGCTCGACGCCACACCTGTCACACTCGACGACACCCTGGCGAGGACCGCGGCCGAGGGCTTCGACGTGGTCCGCGAGATCCCGGTCCGGGCACACCTGATCACCGTCGCGCCCGACGACCACGTCCTGCTCCTCGTGGTGCACCACATCGCGGGTGACGGCTGGTCCCTCGCCCCCCTCGCGCGTGACCTCGGCGAGGCCTATGCGGCCCGACTCGGCGGCAGCGCGCCCCGGTTCACTCCGCTGCCGGTGCAGTACGCCGACTACACGCTGTGGCAGCGCGATGTCCTCGGTGACGAGGGCGATCCGGTCAGTGAGTTGTCCCGGCAGGTCGACTACTGGCGGGGTGCGCTGGCGGGGCTGCCGGAGGAGCTGGCGCTGCCGACGGACCGTCCGCGTCCGGCGGAGATGAGCTACCGCGGCGACACCATCGGCTTCCGTATCCCGGCCGAACTCCACGCCCGCCTGGCCGAGCTCGCCCGCACGTCCGGCACGAGCCTCTTCATGGTCGTCCAGGCCGCCCTGGCCACCCTGCTGCACCGCCTCGGCGCCGGCACGGACATCGCGCTCGGCTCGCCCATCGCGGGGCGGACGGACGAGGCGCTGGACGATCTGGTCGGCTTCTTCATCAACACACTGGTGCTGCGCACCGACGTGTCGGGCGACCCGACCTTCGGTGAACTGCTGGAGCGGGTCCGGGAGACCGACCTGGCCGCCTACGCGAACCAGGACGTGCCCTTCGAGCGGCTGGTCGAGGTCCTCAACCCGGCGCGCTCCATGGCCCGCCACCCGCTCTTCCAGGTGTCACTGCAACTCCAGAACATTCCGTCGGCCGATCTCGAACTGCCCGGCATCGAGGTGAGCCGGCAGCCGGTCCGCCTGGACACGGCCAAGTTCGACCTCTCCTTCACTCTCGCCGAGACCCCGGACGGTCTGGACGGCAGTGTGGAGTTCGCGGTCGATCTGTTTGATCGGGTGTCGGTGGTGGGGGTTGTTGAGCGGTTGGTGCGGGTGTTGGAGGTGGTGTCGGTTGATCCGGGGGTGCGGGTCGGTGGGGTGGATGTGTTGTCGGGTGCGGAGCGGGGTCTGGTGTTGGGGGAGTGGATTGCTTCGGAGCGGGTGTTGGAGCCGGTGACGTTGCATGGGTTGTTCGAGGCGCAGGTGGTGCGGTGTCCGGATGCTCCGGCTGTGGTGGGTGAGGGGTTGGTGTTGTCGTATGGGGAGGTGGAGGAGCGTGCGAATCGGTTGGCGCGTTGGTTGATGGGGCGGGGGGTTGGTCCTGAGGGTGTGGTGGCGTTGGTGTTGCCGCGGTCGGTGGAGATTGTGGTGGCGCAGTTGGCGGTGTTGAAGGCGGGGGCGGCGTATTTGCCGGTGGATCCGGATTATCCGGCTGAGCGGATCGCGTTCATGTTGGAGGATGCGTCTCCGGTGTTGGTGTTGCGTGAACTGCCGGATGTTGGTGTGGAGTTGGATGGGTCTGGGCCGGGTGTGGTGGTGTCGTCGTCGGGTGCGGCGTATGTGATTTATACGTCGGGGTCGACGGGGCGTCCCAAGGGTGTGGTGGTGTCGCATGGGGGTGTGGCGAGTTTCGCGGTGGCGGAGGTGGAGCGGTTCGCGGTTGATGCGGGGAGTCGGGTGTTGCAGTTTGCTTCGCCGAGTTTTGATGCGTCGGTGCTGGAGCTGGTGATGGCGTTTGCGTCGGGGGGTGCGTTGGTGGTGCCGCCTCCGGGTCCGTTGGCGGGTGAGGTGCTGGGGCGGGTGCTTGAGGAGCAGCGGGTGTCGCATGCGTTGATTCCGCCGGCTGCGTTGGCGAGTGTTCCGGCGGGTGAGTTCCCGGATTTCCGGTCGTTGGTGGTGGGTGGTGATGCGACGTCGGCGGAGTTGGTGGACCGGTGGGCGCCGGGGCGTCGGATGGTCAATGCGTATGGTCCGACGGAGTCGACGGTGGCGGCGACGATGTCGGTGCCGTTGGTGGCGGGTTCGGGTGTGCCGTCGATCGGGACCCCGGTTCCCAATACTCGTACCTATGTTCTGGATGAGGGGCTGCGTCCGGTGGTGCCGGGGGTGGCGGGTGAGCTCTATATCGCGGGTGCGGGTCTGGCGCGTGGGTATCTGGGGCGGGCGGGGCTGACGGCGGAGCGGTTCGTCGCCGACCCGTACGGTGTGGCCGGCAGCCGGATGTATCGCACGGGTGATGTGGTGCGGTGGACCCGGGCGGGTGAGCTGGAGTATCTGGGGCGTACGGACGACCAGGTGAAGGTGCGTGGGTTCCGGATCGAGCTGGGTGAGATCGAGACCGTGCTGTCCCGGTACGAGGGTGCGGGGCAGGTCGCGGTGGTCGTGCGGGAGGACCAGCCCGGTATCAAGCGCCTGGTGGCGTATGTGGTGCCGGTGTCCGGGAGTGTCCCGGCGGTGGATGTGCTGCGTGCGCATGTCGCGGCGGCGTTGCCGGACTACATGGTCCCGTCCGCATTCGTCCTCCTGGACGCGCTCCCGCTGACCGTCAACGGCAAACTCGACCGCAAAGCCCTCCCCGCACCCGAGTACGCCGGTGCCGGCAACGGACGCCGGCCCCGTACCACCCGGGAAGAGATCCTCTGCGGCATCTACGCAGAGCTGCTCGGCCTCGACTCCGTCTCCGCCGATGACAGCTTCTTCGAGCTGGGTGGCGACAGCATTGTGTCGATCCAGTTGGTGAGTCGGGCGCGTAGGGCGGGGTTGGTGTTCTCGGCGCGTGAGGTGTTCCAGCACCGGACGCCGGAGGCGTTGGCGGTGGTCGCTGATTCCGTTGCGGCGGTGCGGGTCGAGGATCCGGGGGCGGGTCTGGGGTCTGTGGTGGAGACGCCGATCGTCGGGTGGCTGCGTGAGCTGGGCGGTCCGGTGGACGGGTTCAATCAGGCGATGCTGGTGCAGACGCCTGCCGGGGTCACGTACGAGGGGTTGGAGTCGGCGCTCCAGGTCCTGCTGGATCATCACGATGTTCTGCGTTCGCGTCTGGTCCGTGCTGATGGTGCCTGGGGTCTGGAGGTTGCGGGGCCGGGTTCGGTGCGGGCCGGGGATGTGTTGTGCCGTGGTGGGGGTGATGTTGCTGCCGGGGCGCGTGCTGCGCAGGGGCGTCTTGCGCCCGGTGCGGGTGTGATGGTGCAGGCGGTGTGGTTCGAGGATGCGGGCCGGTTGCTGCTGATGGTTCATCACCTGGTGGTGGACGGTGTGTCGTGGCGGGTGCTGCTTCCGGATCTTGCGCAGGCGTATGCGGGTGCGGAGCTGGAGCCCGCGGGGACGTCGTTCCGTCGTTGGGCCGGGGAGCTGAAGGCTCTGGCCGCGGAGCGGGCTGTCGAACTGCCGCTCTGGGAAGGTGTGCTGGCCGGGGACGATCCGCTGATCGGTGCCCGTCCGCTCGACGTCGACGTGGACACCGCTGCCACCGTGCAGCACATCTCCCTCACGCTCCCCACCGACATCACCGGACCCCTGCTCACACAGGTCCCGGCCGTCTACCGGGCGGGTGTCAATGACGTACTGCTCACGGCGTTCGCCATGGCGGTAGCCGAGTGGCGCGGTTCCGGTTCCAGCGGTGTCCTTGTCGACCTGGAGGGCCATGGTCGTGAGGACGTCGTCGAAGGGGTGGACACGTCCCGGACCGTCGGCTGGTTCACGAGCATGTTCCCGGTCCGGCTGGACGCGGGGGCGGCGGGCGATCCGGGCCGTGCCCTGAAGGCGGTCAAGGAGCAGCTCCACGCCCTGCCCGACAACGGCATCGGCTACGGACTCCTGCGGTATCTCAACCCCGAGACCACCGGCGTTCTCGCCCAACTCCCCTCCGCACAGCTCGGGTTCAACTACCTCGGCCGCTTCGACGCCAACGACGGCGAAGCGGAACAGGGCGCCGACTGGGCGCTGCGCTCCGACGCCGACCTCGGCGACGGACGCGACGCCGCCATGCGGCTCACCCACGCGCTCGATCTCAATGCCGTCACCCAGGACCATGCGGAGGGTCCGCGGCTGGTTGCCGACTGGTCGTGGCCGGGTGCGCTGTTCGCCGAGGACGAGGTGCGGGCGCTCGCCGAGGGCTGGTTCCGTGCGCTGCGGTCGCTCGCCGCCCACGCGGCCGGCCCCGGCGCGGGCGGGCTGACGCCGTCCGACCTGCGGCCGATGGTCTCGGTGACCCAGGAGCAGATCGACCACCTGGAGAGCGAACACGGCCGGCTCACCGACGTACTGCCGCTCTCCCCGCTCCAGCAGGGCCTCCTCTTCCACGCCGTCTACGACGAGCAGGGCGACGACGTCTACACCGTCCAGCTCGCACTCGACATCGAGGGCCCGCTCCGGGCGGAGGCCCTGCGGGCCGCCGCCCGCACCCTGCTCTCCCGTCATGCCGGACTGCGGGCGGCATTCCGGTACGAAGGGCTCGACGCCCCCGTCCAGGTCATCCCCGCCGACTTCGAACTCCCGTGGTCCGAGCTGGACTTCAGTGACCTGACGCAGGAGGAGCGCGAGTCGGAGCTGCGTCGCTGGATGACCCGGGACCGGTCCTCGCGCTTCGATTCGGCCCGGCCCCCGCTGATGCGTTTCGCGCTGCTCAGGACCGGCGCCGACCGGCACCGCCTGGTCATCACCAACCACCACATCCTGCTCGACGGTTGGTCCATGCCCATCCTGGTCAAGGAGCTGCTGGCGCTCTACGGCAGCTCGGGGGACGGCTCGGCCCTGCCGCGCGTCACTCCCAACCGGGACCATCTGGCCTGGGTGGCCGCGCAGGACCGTACCGTCGCCGAGCAGGCCTGGCGGCACGTCCTCGACGGGCTCGACGAGCCGACACTGGTGGCGCCCGCGGGCCGGGACGGCAGCCCCGCCGCCCCCGACCGCGTCGTCGTGGACCTCCCGGCCGCCCTCACCGAGCGGCTCACCGCTCTCACCCGCACCGGCGGGGTGACCCTCAACACCCTCCTCCAGGCGGTGTGGGCGATGGTGGTGGGCCAGCTCACCGGCCGTCAGGACGTGGTCTTCGGCGGCACGGTCTCGGGCCGGCCCCCGCAGGTACCCGGGATCGAGTCCATGGTCGGGCTCTTCATCAACACCCTTCCGGTACGGGTTCGGCTGGACCCGTCCGAGACCCTGTCCGGTCTCCTGAACCGGCTCCAGGACCAGCAGGCCGGTCTCATGGACCACCAGTACCTGGGCCTGATCGACATCCAGCAGGCGACCGGCCTCGGAGAGCTCTTCGACACCCTGGTGGTGTTCGAGAACTACCCGCTCGACGCGGACGTACTGGAGATCGGCGGTGGCCTCTCCGTCACCGGCATCGAGGGCCACGACGCCACCCACTACCCGCTCATCCTCACCGCCGTACCCGGTGAACGCCTCCAGCTGCGGCTGGACTTCCGTACCGACCTTTTCGACGCCGCCGCCGCGGACGCCCTGATGGGCCGGCTCGTACGGCTCCTGGAAGGTGCTCCCGCGCAGTACGACGCCCCCGTCGGCAGGATGTCCCTGCTCGACGCGGACGAGCGGCACCAACTGCTGGTGGCCTGGAACGACACCGAGCGGGACGAGCCCGAGGACGGGTCGGTGCCCGCGCTCTTCGCCGACCTCGCGGCCTGGTCGCCGTCCACCGACGCCGTCGTCTCCGACACCGGCACCGTCTCCTACGGTGAACTCGACGCACGGGCCAACCGGTTGGCGCACCGCCTCATCGCGGCGGGCGTACGGCCCGAGGACCGGGTGGCGCTGCTCATGGAACGCTCACCCGACCTGGTGGCGGCCGTGCTGGCCGTCCTCAAGGCGGGCGGGGTGTACGTACCGCTCGACCCGCGCTTCCCCGAGTCCCGGGTGCGGCACATCCTCGCCGAGACGGGTGCGAAGGTGCTGCTCGCCGACCCGGCGTCCACCCGCTCCGCCCCGGCGGCGGAACTGACGGTGATCGAGGCCGGTCCGGCCCTGACCGCGCCCGACAGCCCCACCCACGACCCGGCCGTCGTGGTGCATCCGGAGCAGCTGGCGTACGTGATGTTCACCTCCGGCTCCACCGGAGTGCCCAAGGGGGTCGGAGTCACCCACCGCGACATCGCCGCGCTGGCCGCCGACCGCAGGTTCGAGTTCGGTCATGACCGGGTCCTGCTGCACTCGCCGACCGCCTTCGACGCCTCCACCTACGAACTGTGGGTGCCGCTGCTCGGCGGCGGCCAGGTCGTCGTCGCCGCGCCCGGCGACCTCGACGCGGTACGGCTGCGGGAGACCGTCGCACGACACGGTGTCACCGCGCTCTGGCTGACCGCCGGACTGTTCCGGCTGATCGCCGACGAGGGCCCCGGCTGCCTCAGCCGCCTCAGCCAGGTGTGGACCGGTGGCGACGTGGTACCCGCCGCCGCGGTGAGCCGGGTGCTCGACTCCTGCCCGGGACTCGTCGTGGTCGATGGTTACGGGCCCACCGAGACCACGACCTTCGCCACCACGTACGCGATCAGGTCCGCGGCCGAGGCGCCGCACAGCATTCCCATCGGCCGACCGCTCGATGCCATGCGCGTGTACGTCCTCGACGCCGCTCTCCGTCCGGTGCCGGCCGGTGTCGCGGGTGAGCTGTACCTCGCGGGGGCGGGTCTCGCGCGTGGTTATCTGGACCGTCCGGGGCTGACCGCGGAGCGTTTCGTGGCCGATCCGTTCGGTCCCGCGGGGGAGCGGATGTATCGCACCGGTGACCTGGTGCGGTGGAGTGCGGACGGGCAGATCGAGTATCTGGGCCGTACGGACGACCAGGTGAAGGTGCGTGGCTTCCGGATCGAGCTCGGTGAGATCGAGGCCGCGCTCGCCCGCCACCCCGGCGTCTCCCAGACGACCGTCGTGGTCCGCGAGGACCGGCCCGGTGACCAGCGGATCGTCGCGTACGTCGTACCGTCGGACGGCACCGTCGACCCGGCGGAACTGCGGGCCCACGTCGGCGGCGGGCTGCCCGAGTACATGGTCCCGTCCGCCTTCGTGACCCTGGACGCCCTCCCCCTGACCGCCAACGCGAAGGTCGACCGCAGGGCGCTGCCCGCCCCCGACCAGGGGTCCTCACCGGCCGGACGGGCGCCGCGCAACGCTCAGGAGGAGATCCTCGGGGCGCTCTTCGCCGAAGTGCTCGGTCTGCCGGGGGTCTCCGTCGACGACAGCTTCTTCGACCTCGGCGGGCATTCGCTGCTCGCCACCCGACTGGTCAGCCGT
Source organism: Streptomyces sp. NBC_00984 (assembly GCF_045162475.1). Lineage (NCBI taxonomy): Bacteria > Bacillati > Actinomycetota > Actinomycetes > Kitasatosporales > Streptomycetaceae > Streptomyces > Streptomyces sp. NBC_00984. The sequence continues at coordinate 2,198,277 of NZ_CP108734.1, read as the reverse complement.
ATCCGTTCGGTCTTCGGCGCCGAACTCGCCGTCCGTACCCTGTTCGAGGCACCGACGGTCGCCCTGCTCGCGGGGCGGATCGCCGACGCGGGCCGGGCCCGCCAGGCACTGACCGCACGGGAACGGCCCGAGGAGATCCCGCTCTCCCCGGCCCAGCGCAGGCTCTGGTTCCTGAACCGCTTCGAGGGCCCCGGCGCCACCTACAACCTGCCACTGGCGCTCCGCCTCACCGGCAGCCTCGACCCGGACGCCCTGCGCCATGCCCTGGGCGATGTGGTCGTACGGCACGAGGCGCTGCGCACGGTCTTCCCCGAGATCGACGGACGGCCCCGCCAGCTCGTGCTTCCCGCCGGGGTGTCCCGCCCCGACCTGCCCGTCACCCCCGTCACGTCGGCCGGACTCGACGCGGCGCTCGACGAGGCGTCCTCGGAGGGCTTCGACCTCTCCGCCGAACCGCCGCTGCGCGCCCGCCTGTTCCGTATCACCGACGCCGAGACCCCCGGCACCGACCATGTGCTGCTGGTCGTGCTGCACCACATCGCGGGCGACGGCTGGTCACTGGCTCCGTTCGCCCGTGACCTGGGGCTCGCCTACGACGCGCGGCACGGCGGCACCGCACCCACCTGGAAGCCGCTGCCGGTCCAGTACGCCGACTACACCCTGTGGCAGCGCGAGGTGCTCGGCGACGAGAGCGACCCGGCGAGCCCGCTGGCCCGGCAGATCGACCACTGGCGGACCGCGCTCGCGGGTCTGCCCGAGGAACTCGTGCTGCCCGCGGACCGGTCCCGTCCCGCCGAGGTGACCTACCGGGGCGGGAGTGTCCCGCTGCGGCTGCCGGCCGAGGTGCACGAGCGGATCGTCGCCGTGGCCCGCGAGAGCCATGTGAGCGTCTTCATGGTCGTGCAGGCGGCGCTGGCCTCGCTGCTCGGCCGGCTCGGCGCCGGCGACGACATCCCCATCGGCAGCGTCATCGCGGGCCGTACGGACGAGGCCGTCGACGACCTCGTCGGCTTCTTCGTCAACACGCTGGTGCTGCGTACGGACCTGTCCGGCGACCCGAGCTTCCGTGAGCTGGTGGAGCGGGTCCGGGAGACCGACCTGGCCGCCTACGCGAACCAGGACGTGCCCTTCGAGCGCCTGGTGGAGATCCTCAACCCGGTCCGCTCACTGGCCCGGCACCCGCTGTTCCAGGTCATGCTGGCGTTCCAGAACAACGCGGAAGCCACTCTCGACCTCGACGGGCTGCGGGCGACCGCGCTTCCCGTCCGGATCGCGGCCGCCAAGTTCGACCTGCTGTTCTCCCTGGAGGAGACCTTCGCCGCGGACGGCGGCCCCGCCGGACTCGACGGTGTCGTCGAGTACTCCGCCGACCTGTTCGACCGCGCCACCGCCGAGGCGATCGGTGACCGCCTGGTGCGGATGCTGGCCGCCGTGACCGCTGACCCCGGCACCCGTATCGGCTCGGTCGACGTCCTCACCGACGACGAGCGCCACCAGGTGCTCACCGAGTGGAACGACACCCGCCGGGAGATACCGCCGGCCACCGTGCCCGAGCTGTTCCAGGCCCAGGTGGCCCGGACGCCCGGCAACGCGGCGGTGGGACACGAGGGCACCGAACTGACCTACGCCGAACTCAACGCACGCGCCAACCGGCTCGCCCGGCTGCTGATCGAGCGGGGCGCGGGCCCCGAGCAGTTCGTCGCCCTGGCACTGCCGCGCTCCGAGCAGATGATGGTCGCCCTGCTGGCCGTCCTGAAGTCCGGTGCCGCGTATCTGCCGGTCGACCCCGGCTACCCGGCCGACCGCATCGCGTTCATGCTGGCCGACGCCCGGCCCTCACTGGTGCTCACCACCGGTGAGGCCGCCGCGGTACTGCCCGACGGCATCGACCCGCTCCTGCTCGACGCGCCCGAACTGCGGTACAGGATCGGCGAGTTCCCCGACACCGACCCGTCCGACGCGGACCGCGTGCGGCCGCTGGACCCGCGCCACCCCGCGTACGTCATCTACACCTCGGGTTCCACCGGCCGCCCCAAGGGTGTGGTCGTCGCCCACCGGAACGTCGCCGACTTCGCCGCCTGGGCGGTCGCCGACATCGGCCCCGAGCGGCTCTCCGACGTGGTCGCCGCGACCTCGCTCAACTTCGACGTCTCCGTCTTCGAGATGTTCGGCCCGCTGCTCAGCGGCGGACGCATCGAAGTCGTCCGTGACGTCCTCGCCCTCCTGGAGGCCGACGCGCGGACGTACAGCCTGATCAGCGCGGTTCCCTCCGCGCTCGCCCACACCCTCGGGCAGGGCGCGGCCGCCCGCCTCGGCGCCGGTCTCGTGGTGCTCGCGGGAGAGGGCCTCTCCGCCCACACGGCCAACACCATCCGCGCCGCCGTCCCCGGCTGCACGCTCGCCAACATCTACGGGCCCACCGAGGCCACCGTGTACGCCACCGCCTGGTACACGGACACGGACACCGATCGCACCCCGCCGATCGGCCGGCCACTGCACAACACCCGCTCCTACGTGCTGGACGCCGCACTGTGCCCGGTGCCGCCGGGCGTACCGGGAGAGCTCTACCTCGCCGGCACGGGTCTCGCGCGTGGTTATCTGGACCGTCCGGGGCTGACCGCGGAGCGTTTCGTGGCCGATCCGTTCGGTCCCGCGGGGGAGCGGATGTATCGCACCGGTGACCTGGTGCGGTGGAGTGCGGACGGGCAGATCGAGTATCTGGGCCGTACGGACGACCAGGTGAAGGTGCGTGGCTTCCGGATCGAGCTCGGTGAGATCGAGGCCGTGCTCGCCCGCCACGAGTCCGTGACCCGGACGGCCGTCGTGGTCCGTGAGGACCGGACGGGCGACCAGCGGATCGTCGCCTACACCGTCCCCGCCGAGGGCGCGGCCACCGACCCCGCCGAGCTGCGCGCCCATGTGGCCGCCGCGCTGCCCGAGTACATGGTCCCCGCCGCGTTCATGGCACTCGACGCGCTGCCGCTCAACCCGAACGGCAAGCTCGACCGGCGTGCCCTTCCCGCACCCGACTTCGGCTCCGCGGCCGGGGCGGGCCGGGCGCCGCGCACCGAGCGGGAAGCGGCGCTCTGCGAGGTCTTCGCCCAAGTGCTCGGCGTGGAGCGGGTCTCCATCGACGACAGTTTCTTCGACCTCGGCGGGCATTCGCTGCTCGCCACCCGCGTGGTCAGCCGTGTCCGCACGCTGTTCGGCGCCGAACTGTCCGTCCGGGCCCTGTTCGAGACCCCGACCGTGGCGGCCCTCACCGAGCGGCTCGGCAACACGGCCGACGCCCGCCAGGCCCTGGTGGCCCGGGTCCGTCCGGAAACCGTCCCGCTCTCGCCGGCCCAGCGGCGCCTGTGGTTCCTCAACCGCTTCGAGGAGCGCAACGGCACCTACAACCTGCCGCTCGCCGTCCGCCTCACCGGAGACCTCGACCGGGACGCCCTTCGGGACGCACTGGCCGATGTGGTCGCGCGCCACGAGAGCCTGCGCACGGTCTTCCCCGACACCGACGGCAGGCCGCGCCAGCTGGTCCTGCCGGCCGAGCAGGCACGGCCCGAGCTGTCCGTGCTCGACCTCGACGCCACGGCACCGGCGGAAGCGGCGGCGCAGGACTTCGACCTGGCCACCCGGATCCCCGTGCGGGCCACGCTCTTCGAGGCCTCACCGACCGAGCACCTGCTGCTGATCGTGGTCCACCACATCGCCGGCGACGGCTGGTCCATGGCCCCGCTCGCCCGTGATCTCGGCGAGGCGTACCGGGCCAGGTGCGCGGGCGAGGCCCCCGACTGGGAGCCGCTGCCGGTCCAGTACGCCGACTACACCCTGTGGCAGCGCGAGGTCCTCGGCGACGAGAGCGACCCGGGCAGCGGCCTCGCCCGGCAGATCGACTTCTGGCAGCACACCCTCGGCGCGCTGCCGGAGGAACTCGCGCTCCCCGTGGACCGCCCCCGCCCCGCCGAGATGAGCTTCCGTGGCGACACGGTGCCGCTGGAGATCCCGGCCTCGGCGCACGCACCACTGGCCGACCTGGCCCGTACGAGCCACGCGAGCGTCTTCATGGTGGTGCAGGCGGCGCTGGCCGCGCTGTTGCACCGGCTGGGTGCGGGCGCCGACATCCCGATCGGTTCGCCCGTCGCGGGCCGCACGGACGAGGCGCTGGACGATCTGGTCGGCTTCTTCGTGAACACCCTGGTGCTGCGCACCGATGTATCGGGCGACCCGAGCTTCCGTGAGCTGGTGGAGCGGGTCCGGGAGACCGACCTGGCCGCCTACGCCAACCAGGACGTGCCCTTCGAGCAGCTCGTCGAGGTGCTCAACCCCGAGCGCTCGCTGGCCCGCCACCCCCTCTTCCAGGTGATGCTCTCCTTCCAGAACAACGCGGAGGCCACCCTCCAGCTGGACGGGCTGCGGATCGAGCCCGAGCAGGTCACCGTGGACGGAGCCAAGTTCGACCTCTCCTTCCAGCTCGCCGAGGCCTTCGGGACCGATGGCACCCCGGCCGGGATCGGCGGCCGCATCGAGTACGCGAGCGACCTCTTCGACCGCGAGACGGCACAGGAGCTGTCCGCCCGCCTGGTGCGGCTGGTCGGTGAGCTGGTGACCGACCCCGACCGGAAGCTGTCCTCGGTGGACGTCCTGACGGCCGAGGAACGCCACCGGATCCTGGCCGAATGGAACGACACGGCCCGTGACGTCCCCGCCGTCACCCTGCCGGAGCTCTTCGAGCGGCAGGCCGCGCGCACTCCGGACGCCACCGCCCTGGTCACCCGGGACGGCCGCCTCACCTTCGCCGAACTCGACGCCCGCGCCAACCGGCTGGCCCGGCTCCTCGCCCGGCACGGCGTCGGCCCCGAGCAGTACGTCGCCGTGGCCCTGCCGCGCACGACCGACCTCGTGGTCGCCGTGCTCGCCGTCACCAAGGCGGGCGCCGCCTACGTACCCGTCGACCCGGCACACCCCTCGGACCGGATCGCCCTGCTGCTCCAGGACGTCGGCACCACCGCCGTTCTCACCGCGGCCGGCACCCGGGACACGATCCCCGCGGACCGCGGCGGTCTCCGCATCGACCTGGACGACCCGGCGGTCGTCGCAGCCCTGCGCGACCTGCCGGACACCGCCCCCGGCGACGCCGGACGGACCGTACCGCTGCGACCGGACCACCCGGCGTACGTGATCCACACCTCGGGTTCCACCGGCCGCCCCAAGGGTGTGGTCGTCGCCCACCGCAGCCTCGGCAATCTGTACCACCACCACTTCGAGGAGCTGTACGCCGCCGAGGCGGAGAGCGCCGGCCGGCCGCTGCGCGCCGCCCTCACCGCCGCCGTCTCCTTCGACGCCTCGCTCGACCCGCTCCTGTGGATGGTCGCCGGGCACGAACTCCACCTGATCGACGACGACGTCCGACGCGACCCGGCGGCGCTCATCGCCTACGTACGTGACGCGGGCATCGACTTCATGGAGCTCACGCCCTCGTACGCGGAACAGCTCCTGGAGGAAGGACTCGTGCGCGACCCGCAGGCCCGCCCGCGGATCATCGCGCTGGGCGGTGAGGCCGTGAGCCCGGCCCTGTGGCAGGAGCTGGCCCGGACACCGGGCGTCACCGGCTACAACCTGTACGGACCCACCGAGGCCACCGTCGACACCCTCACCGCACGGACCACCGACACCGCACGGCCGCTCGTCGGCCGGCCCGTCACCAACAGCCGTGTCCAGGTGCTGGACGAAGCGCTGCGCCCGGTGGTGCCGGGGGTGGCGGGTGAGCTCTATATCGCGGGTGCGGGTCTGGCGCGTGGGTATCTGGGGCGGGCGGGGCTGACGGCGGAGCGGTTCGTCGCCGACCCGTACGGCCCGGCCGGCAGCCGGATGTATCGCACGGGTGATGTGGTGCGGTGGAGCCGGGCGGGTGAGCTGGAGTATCTGGGGCGTACGGACGACCAGGTGAAGGTGCGTGGGTTCCGGATCGAGCTGGGTGAGATCGAGACCGTGCTGTCCCGGTACGAAGGCGCCGCGCAGGTCGCGGTGGTCGTGCGGGAGGACCAGCCCGGTATCAAGCGCCTGGTCGCGTACGTGGTGCCGCGCGCCGGAGAGCTGGACGGAGCGGCGGTGCGGGCCCATGTGGCCGGGGCGCTGCCCGAATACATGGTGCCGGCCGCGTTCGTGACCCTGGACGCGCTGCCGCTGACGGCCAACGGCAAGCTCGACCGGCGCGCCCTGCCGGCCCCGACGCTCACCGGCGGCTCCACCTACCGTGCACCGCGCAACCCGCGCGAGGAAGCGCTGTGCCGCCTGTACACCGAACTGCTCGGTGTGGAGCGGGTGTCGGTCGATGACAGCTTCTTCGAGCTGGGTGGCGACAGCATTGTGTCGATCCAGTTGGTGAGTCGGGCGCGTAGGGCGGGGTTGGTGTTCTCGGCGCGTGAGGTGTTCCAGCACCGGACGCCGGAGGCGTTGGCGGTGGTCGCTGATTCCGTTGCGGCGGTGCGGGTCGAGGATCCGGGGGCGGGTCTGGGGTCTGTGGTGGAGACGCCGATCGTCGGGTGGCTGCGTGAGCTGGGCGGTCCGGTGGACGGGTTCAATCAGGCGATGCTGGTGCAGACGCCTGCCGGGGTCACGTACGAGGGGTTGGAGTCGGCGCTTCAGGTTCTGCTGGATCATCACGATGTTCTGCGTTCGCGTCTGGTCCGTGCTGATGGTGCCTGGGGTCTGGAGGTTGCGGGGCCGGGTTCGGTGCGGGCCGGGGATGTGCTGTGCCGTGGTGGGGGTGATGTTGCTGCCGGGGCGCGTGCTGCGCAGGGGCGTCTTGCGCCCGGTGCGGGTGTGATGGTGCAGGCGGTGTGGTTCGAGGATGCGGGCCGGTTGCTGCTGATGGTTCATCACCTGGTGGTGGACGGTGTGTCGTGGCGGGTGCTGCTTCCGGATCTTGCGCAGGCGTATGCGGGTGCGGAGCTGGAGCCTGCGGGGACGTCGTTCCGTCGTTGGGCCGGGGAGCTGAAGGCTCTGGCCGCGGAGCGGGCTGTCGAACTGCCGCTCTGGGAAGGCGTGCTGGCCGGGGACGATCCGCTGATCGGTGCCCGTGCGCTCGACGCCGATGTGGACACCGCTGCCACTGTGCAGCACATCTCCCTCACGCTCCCCACCGACATCACCGGACCCCTGTTGACCGACGTCGCGGCGAAATTCCACGCGGGAGTGAACGATGTGCTCCTGACCGGATTCGCCATGGCGGTCGCCGAATGGCGGGACTCCGGTTCCAGCGGTGTCCTTGTCGACCTGGAGGGCCATGGTCGTGAGGACGTCGTCGAAGGGGTGGACACGTCCCGGACCGTCGGCTGGTTCACGAGCATGTTCCCGGTCCGGCTGGACGCGGGGGCGGCGGGCGATCCGGGCCGTGCCCTGAAGGCGGTCAAGGAGCAGCTCCACGCCCTGCCCGACAACGGCATCGGCTACGGACTCCTGCGGTATCTGAACCCCGAGACCACCGGCGTTCTCGCCCAACTACCGTCCGCACAGCTCGGGTTCAACTACCTCGGCCGCTTCGGCGCCAACGACGGCGAAGCGGAACAGGGCGCCGACTGGGCGCTGCGCTCCGACGCCGACCTCGGCGACGGACGGGACCCACAGGGCCGCATCGGACACGCGCTGGAGGTCAATGCCGCCACCCTCGATCACGCGGAGGGTCCGCGGCTGGTCGCCGACTGGTCGTGGCCGGGTGCGCTGTTCGCCGAGGACGAGGTGCGGGCGCTCGCCGAGGGCTGGTTCCGTGCGCTGCGGTCGCTCGCCGCCCACGCGGCCGGCCCCGGCGCGGGCGGGCTGACGCCCTCCGACCTGCGGCCGATGGTCTCGGTGACCCAGGAGCAGATCGACCACCTGGAGAGCGAACACGGCCGGCTCACCGACGTACTGCCACTCTCCCCGCTCCAGCAGGGCCTCCTCTTCCACGCCGTCTACGACGAGAACGACTCGGACGTCTACACCGTCCAGCTCTCCTTCGACATCGAAGGCACCGTGGACCGGGTGGCGCTCCGGACGGCCGTGCGGACACTTCTGACCCGGCACGCCAATCTCCGCTCCGGCTTCCGGCACGAAGGGCTCGACGCCCCCGTCCAGGTCATCCCCGCCGGCTTCGAACTCCCGTGGGAGGACATCGATCTGACGGCTCTCCCCGAGGACGGACGCGCCGCGGAGGCGGACCGTCTGGTGGCCGACGACCGAGTGCGGCGCTTCGACCTCGCCGCGCCCCCGCTGATGCGGTTCACCCTCATCACGACCGCCGACGACCGCCACCGGTTCGTCGTCAGCCACCACCACCTGCTGCTCGACGGCTGGTCCATGCCGGTCTTCCTGGGCGAGCTGTTCTCGCTGTACGCACGGAAGGGCGACGGCACCTCTCTGCCGCGCGTCACTCCGTACCGCGACTACCTCGGCTGGGTGGCCGGGCAGGACCGTACGGCCGCCGAGAGCGCCTGGCGGCAGGTCCTCGACGGCCTCGACGAGCCGACCCTGCTCGCCGCCCCCGACCCGTCGCGTGCCCCGGTGCTCCCGGTGCGTACGCGGCTGGAGCTCCCGGAGGCGGAGACCGCGGCGCTGGCACGCTGGGCGCGCTCGCGCGGCGTGACGGTCAACACGGTGGTCCAGGCGGTGTGGGCGATGGTGGTGGGCCAGCTCACCGGCCGCCAGGACGTGGTCTTCGGCGGCACGGTCTCGGGCCGGCCCCCACAGGTACCCGGGATCGAGTCCATGGTCGGGCTCTTCATCAACACCCTTCCCGTACGCGTCAGGCTGGACCCGTCCGAGAGCCTCGCCGGTCTCCTGAACCGGCTCCAGGACCAGCAGGCCGGTCTCATGGACCACCAGTACCTGCCGCTCGCCGACATCCAGCGGACCGTCGGGCAGGGCGAGCTCTTCGACTCCCTCGTCATCTTCGAGAACTACCCGCTCGACGCCGCCGATCTGCGGAAGTCCGCGGGCGGCCTCGGGATCGTCGGCGGCGACAACCACGAAAGCACCCACTACCCGCTCAGCCTCACCGTCAGCCTGGGCCGCTCGCTCGGCCTGGACCTCGCCCACCGGCCGGACCTGCTCGACCAGGAGCATGTCGAGGCGTTCGCCGCCTGCCTGCTGCGGCTGCTGGGCCAGGCACCCGAGCACGCGGAACTGCCCGTGGGCCGGCTGCGGCTGCTGGCGCCGCAGCACGAGAAGCTGGTCCTCGGCGACTGGGCGGGCACCGTCGACGCCGAGCCCGGCATCCCCCCGCTGACCGAACTGTTCGCGCGCCGGGTCACCGAGACCCCCCACGCCCCGGCGGTGATCTCCGGGACCGAGCGGCTCGACTACGCCGATCTCGACGCCCGTGCCAACCGGCTGGCGCACCTCCTCGCCGCCCGCGGGGCGGGCCCGGAGCGGTACGTCGCCGTGGCGCTGCCCCGGTCGGCGGACCTGCTGGTCGCACTGCTCGCCGTACTCAAGTCCGGTGCCGCCTACGTGCCGCTGGACCCGGAGCACCCCGCCGAGCGGCTCGGCTACGTACTGGAGGACGCACGCCCCTCGCTGCTGCTCACCACGGCGGCGACCGCCGCCGCGCTGCCCGCCTCGGACACGCCGCCGCTGCTGCTCGACACCGCGGAGACGGCCCGCGAGCTGGCGGGACACTCCGCCGAGGCTCCGGACACCGTACGGGTGGACGGCCGCAATCCGGCGTACGCGATCTACACCTCCGGATCGACCGGGCGTCCCAAGGGCGTCGTGATCTCCCGGGCCGCCCTGGACAACTTCCTCGCCGACATGGCGGTGCGGGTGCCGATGGACGGCACGGACCGGCTCGTCGCCGTCACCACCGTCTCCTTCGACATCGCGGCCCTCGAGCTCTATCTGCCGCTGCTCGCCGGTGCCGGTGTGGTCGTCGCGAGCAAGGACGACGTACTGGACCCGGCCGCACTCGCGGCGCTGATCCACGGCAGCGGCGGCACGGTCGTGCAGGCCACGCCGTCCATGTGGCAGACACTGCTCGCCCACGCCCCGGCCGCCCTCGACGGGCTGCGGATGCTCGTCGGCGGTGAGGCCGTGCCGGGCGCGCTCGCCGAGGCGATGGCCGCCGCGGGCCGGAGAGCGGTCAATGTGTACGGGCCCACGGAGACGACCATCTGGTCCACCACCGCCGAGCTGGACGGCACCGCCGGCGCACCGCCCATCGGCCGGCCGATCCTCAACACCCGGGTCCTCGTGCTCGACGGCGCGCTCCGCCCGGTCGCCCCCGGTGTCCCCGGCGAGCTGTACATCGCGGGCGCCGGACTGGCCCGCGGCTATCTGGGCCGTCCGGGGCTGAGCGCCGAGAGGTTCGTCGCCGACCCGTTCGGTCCGCCCGGGGGGCGGATGTACCGCACCGGCGACATGGTCCGCTGGGCCGAGGGCGGAGAGCTGGAGTACCTGGGCCGTACCGACTTCCAGGTGAAGGTCCGCGGTTTCCGTATCGAACTCGGCGAGATCGAGTCGGTTCTGGCGCGGCACGAGCAGGTGGCCCGGGTCGCCGTGGTCGTCCGCGAGGACCGGCCGGGCACCAAGCTGCTGGTGGCCTACACGGTCCCGGCGGGCGCGGCCCCCGACGCGGCGGAACTGCGCGCGTACGCCGCCGGTGAACTGCCCGACTACATGGTTCCGGCCGCGTTCGTCACCCTGGACGCGCTGCCGCTGAACACCAACGGGAAGCTGGACCGCAAGGCACTGCCCGCGCCGGACTTCGGTGCCCGGCCGGCCGGCCGGGCACCGTCCGGCCCGCGCGAGGAACTGCTCTGCCGGCTCTTCGCGGAGGTCCTCGGCCTGCCCGAGGTCGGCGTCGAGGACAGCTTCTTCACCCTCGGCGGCGACAGCATCACCTCCATCCAGCTGGTCGGCCGGGCCCGTCAGGCGGGCCTGGTGCTGACCCCCCGCGAGGTGTTCCGGCACAAGACCCCCGAGGCGCTGGCGGCCGCCCTGCCCGAGAGCCCGGCCGAGCAGATTCTGGCCGCCGACCCGGAGGGCGCGGACCCGGCCCTCGGAGCGGTGCCCGCCACCCCGATCATCCGGTGGCTGCGGGAACTGGGCGGCCGGATCGAAGGGTTCAACCAGTCCGTGGTCTCGCCCGCCCCCGGCGACCTCACCGGTGAACAGCTCACCGCGATCGTCCAGGCCGTACTGGACCACCACGACGCCCTGCGTGCCCGGCTGGTCAGGACGGACTCCGACTGGACGCTGCACATCCCGCCGAAGGGAGCCGTGCGGGCCCAGGACGTGATCCACCGGGTGGACGTCACCGGGCTCGACGACGCCGGGCTGACGGCGTCGCTCGACACCGAAGGCCGCGCCGCGCAGGACCGGCTGGACCCCGATGCCGGGCTGATGGTGCAGGTGGTCTGGTTCGACGCCGGTCCCGACGCCCTCGGCAGGCTGCTGCTGATCGTGCACCACCTCGTGGTCGACGGAGTGTCCTGGCGGATTCTGAGCCCCGACCTGATGGCCGCGTACGAAGCGGTCGCGGCAGGCCGGGAGCCCGAACTCGAACCGGTGTGGACCTCCTTCCGGCAGTGGTCCCGAAGCCTGGTGGCAGCCGCCGCCGCACCCGAACGCGTCGCCGAACTGCCCATCTGGACGAAGATGCTGACGGGGCCCGAGGAGAAGCCGCTGGGCGCTCGGGCGCTGGATCCGGACCGGGACGTGGCCGGGGACGTGCGGCAGCTCACGGTGACCCTGCCCACCGAGGTGACGAGGCCGCTGCTGACCAGCGTGCCCACCGTGTTCCGGGCCGGGGTCAACGACGTACTGCTGACCGCGTTCGCACTGGCGGTGACCGAGTGGAACCGCGACCGCGGCCGGCCGGACAACGGCGGGGTCCTGCTGGACCTGGAGGGCCACGGCAGGGAGGAACTGCTCGCGGGCATCGTCCCCGACGCGGACATCTCCCGCACGGTCGGCTGGTTCACCAGCCTCTTCCCGGTCCGGCTCGACCCCGGCACCCGGGAGGACGACCGGGCGGAGATCCACGCCGGCGGGCCCGCCGTCTCACGCGCCCTGGCCGAGGTGACGAAGCAGCTCGCCGAACTGCCCGACAACGGAGCCGGATACGGACTGCTGCGCCATCTCAACCCCGGTACGGCACCCGCCCTGGCCGCCTTCCCCGAACCGCAGATCGGCTTCAACTACCTCGGCCGGTTCGCCGCCGGGGAGAGCGAGGACAGCGGCGACGGAGGACTCGGCGGAAGCGACGCCGCCATGCCCGCCGCGCACGCCCTGGAACTGAACTCGCTCACCCAGGACCGGCCCGACGGCCCCCGTCTGGTGGCCTCCTGGAGCTGGCCGCGCGAGCTGTTCACCGAGGACGAGGTGGCCGCGCTCGCCGAGGGCTGGTTCCGGGCCCTGCGCTCCGTGGTGATCCGTGCGGACCACCCCGACGCCTGCGCCGCGACACCGGCGGCACCCCAGAACACCGTGGCGCCACTGGCGCCGCTCCTCGATCTCGACCAGGACGAGATCGACGCATTCGAAGAAGACTTCGGGCTCTGAGTGGAGATAGCGAAATGACTACGTCGAAGCCGCGGCTCGAGGGCATCCTCCCGCTCTCCCCGCTCCAGCAGGGCCTGTTGTTCCACGCGCAGTACGACGCGCAGGGCCCTGACGTCTACACCACGCAGTTCACCCTGGACATCGAGGGCGGACTCGACCCCGAGGCCCTGCGCTGCGCATGCGCCGCCGTGCTGCGCCGGCACTCCGGACTGCGCGCCGCCTTCCGCTACCGCAAGAACGGCGAGCCGGTACAGCTCATCCCGTTCGAGACGGCGCCGGACTGGACCACCACCGACCTGTCGGGGCTCCCGGCCGCCGACCGGGCCGCCGAGGCCGAGCGGCTGGTGGCCGAGGACCGGGCACGCCGCTTCGACCCGGCGCGCCCCCCGCTCGTCCGGTTCACCCTGATCGACCTGGGGGAGGGCCGCCACCAATTCCTGCTGACCGCCCACCACATCCTCCTCGACGGCTGGTCCAGGGCCCTGCTCATCGGTGAACTGTTCGAGCTGTACGGGCTGTTCGGCCGGGGCGCGGACGAGACATCGCTACCGCCCGTCACCCCGTACCGCGACTACCTCGCGTGGGTGGCCGCGCAGGACCGTACCGTCGCCGAGAGCGCCTGGCGGCAGGTCCTCGACGGCCTCGACGAGCCGACCCTGCTCGCCGCTCCGGACCCGTCCCGCGAGCCCGCCGCCCCCGCACAGGTCCGGGTCGAGCTCCCGGAGGCGGAGACCGCGGCGCTGGCGCGCTGGGCACGGTCCCGCGGGGTGACGGTCAATACCGTGGTCCAGGCGGTGTGGGCGATGGTGGTGGGCCAGCTCACCGGCCGTCAGGACGTCGTCTTCGGCGGCACGGTCTCGGGCCGGCCCCCGCAGATACCCGGGATCGAGTCCATGGTCGGGCTCTTCATCAACACCCTTCCCGTACGCGTCAGGCTGGACCCGTCCGAGACGGTCGGCGCCCTGCTGGACCGGCTGCAGGACCAGCAGGCCGGCCTCATGGACCACCAGTACCTCGGACTCTCCGACCTCCAGCGGCTGACCCCGGTCGGCGGGGAACTCTTCGACACCCTGCTCGTCTTCGAGAACTACCCGGTGGACACCGAAGGCCTGCGCAGGTCCGCCGGCGGCCTCGGCGTCGTCGACGGCCGCAGCCACGAAGGCACCCACTACCCGCTCAGCCTCATGGTCCATGCCGGCACCACCCTCGCCGTGGAGCTGAGCCACCGCGCGGACGTACTGGACGGCGCCGAGGTCACCGCCATCGGCCACCGGGTGCTGCGCCTGCTTGCCGCCCTCGACGGATCCGAGAACACCCCCGTCGGCCGGCTGGACCTCCTCGCCTCCGAGGACCGTGCCCTGGTCCTCGGCAGCTGGAACGACACCGCGCACGCCGACGAGCCGGCCACCCTGCCCGCCCTGTTCCGGCGGACCGCCGACCGCCACCCGGACGCGGTCGCCGTCCAGCACGGCGACACCCGCCTCACGTACGCCGAACTCGACGCCCGCGCCAACCGGCTGGCCCGGATCCTCATCGACCGCGGTGTCGGGCCCGAGCGCACCGTCGCGCTGGCCGTCGCCCGCTCCGCCGAGCAGATCGTGGCCCTCTGGGCGGTGCTCAAGGCGGGCGCCGCCTATCTCCCCGTCGACCCCGAGTACCCGGCCGACCGCATCGCCCACATGCTCACCGACGCCCGGCCGGTACTCGTCCTCACCGACAGCGCCACCTCACCACGCATCACCGCCGCCGTCCCCGGCGACGACGTACCGCGGCTGGTGCTCGACACCCCGGACACGGCACAGCGGCTCGCCGCCGTGCTGGACGCCGACCCCACCGACAGCGACCGCACCGCGCCGCTCTCGGCGCTCACCCCCGCCTACGTCATCTACACCTCGGGGTCCACGGGACGGCCCAAGGGCGTGGCGATGCCCGGCGGGGCCCTCGCCAACCTCGTCGGCTGGCACGAGGACGTGCTTCCGGGCGGCCCCGGGGTGCGCACCGCTCAGTTCACCGCCATCAGCTTCGACGTCTCCGCCCAGGAGATCCTCTCCACCACCCTCTCCGGACGCACCCTCGTCGTCCCCGACGAGGAGACCCGGCGCGACCCGGCCGCTCTGGTGCGGTGGCTCGACGAGCAGGCGATCGGCGAGGTGTACGCGCCCAACCTCGTCATCGACGCACTCTGCGAGGAAGCCAACGGGCAGGGCCTGCACCTGCCCGCGCTCGGCCACCTCGCACAGGCGGGTGAGGCACTCGCGCCGACCAAGCAGATGCGCGACTTCCACCACGGCACCGGCCGCGCCCTGCACAACCACTACGGACCGACCGAGACCCATGTCGTCACCGCGGCCACCCTCCCCGCCGACCCCGACGACTGGCCCGCCCGGCCCACCATCGGCCGTCCGATCCGCAACACCCGGACCTATGTGCTCGACAGCGCTCTGCGCCCGGTACCGCCCGGCGTGCCCGGCGAGCTGTATCTCGCCGGAGCCGGCCTCGCCCGCGGCTATCTGAACCGGTCGGCGCTGACCGCCGAACGGTTCGTCGCCGACCCGTACGGCCCCACGGGCACCCGGATGTACCGCACCGGCGACGTGGTGCGGTGGACCCCCGACGGCGAACTGGACTACCTGGGCCGCAGCGACCACCAGGTCAAGATCCGCGGCTTCCGCATCGAACTCGGCGAGATCGAGGCGGCGCTCACCGCACACGACTCCGTCGCCCAGGCCGTCGTCATCGCCCGGGAGGACCGGCCCGGGATCAGGACGCTCGCCGCCTATGTCGTGCCGACGCCCGGACATCCGGCGCCCGGCGCCGACGACCTGCGGGCCCATCTCGACGGGGCGCTGCCCGACTACATGGTGCCCTCCGCGTTCGTCCCCCTCGACGCGCTCCCGCTCACCCCCAACCGCAAGCTGGACCGGCGGGCCCTGCCGGTGCCCGACGGCGCCACGAAGGCCGGGCGCGCACCGCGCACCGCCCGCGAGGTGCAACTGTGCGGTCTCTTCGCCGCCGTCCTCGGCCTGGATCAGGTCTCCATCGACGACAGCTTCTTCGACCTCGGCGGGCATTCGCTGCTCGCCACCCGGCTCGTCAGCCAGGTCCGTACCGCCTTCGGTGTGGAGATCGCGGTACGGGCACTCTTCGAGGCGCCCACGGTGGCGGCCCTCGCCGACCGGCTCGGCGCCGCGGGACGGGCCCGCAAGGCGCTCGTCGCGGCGCCGCGGCCCGAGGAGATCCCGCTGTCGCCCGCCCAGCGACGCCTGTGGTTCCTCGGCCGGTTCGAGGACGCGGGCGGCAACTACAACCTGCCGCTGGCCGTACGGCTCTCCGGCGAACTCCGTGTCGGGCCGCTGCGCGAGGCGCTCGCCGATGTGGTGACCCGGCACGAGAGCCTGCGCACCGTCTTCCCGGAGACCGACGGACGGCCCCGCCAGCTGATCCTCGCCCCGGAGCGGGCCGTGCCCGCGCTCCCGGTGATCGGCGTCGACGAGGACGACCTGGAGCAGGTCCTCGCGGCTGCCGCGGGCAAGGAGTTCGACCTCACCGGGGAACCGCCGCTCCGGGCCCGGATGTTCGCGCTCAACGGCACCGAGTACGTGCTGATGCTCGTCGTCCACCACATCGCGGCCGACGGCTGGTCCATGGCCCCGCTCGCCCGTGATCTCGGCGAGGCGTACCGGGCCAGGTGCGCGGGCGAGGCCCCCGGCTGGGAGCCGCTGCCGGTCCAGTACGCCGACTACACCCTGTGGCAGCGCGAGGTCCTCGGCGACGAGAGCGACCCGGGCAGCGAACTGGCCCGGCAGATCGGCTACTGGCGCACCGCGCTGGCCGGTGTCCCCGAAGAGCTGACCCTGCCCATCGACCGGCCCCGCCCCGCCGAGATGAGCTACCGCGGCGACACCGTCGAACTCGACGTCCCCGCCGACGTCCACCGACGGCTCACCGGACTGGCCCGTGAACGCCGGGCGAGCGTCTTCATGGTGGTGCAGGCGGCGCTGGCCGCGCTGTTGCACCGGCTGGGTGCGGGGGCCGACATCCCGATCGGTTCGCCCGTCGCGGGCCGTACCGACGAGGCGCTGGACGATCTGGTCGGCTTCTTCGTGAACACCCTGGTGCTGCGCACCGATGTGTCGGGCGACCCGAGCTTCCGTGAGCTGGTGGAGCGGGTCCGGGAGACCGACCTGGCCGCCTACGCCAACCAGGACGTGCCCTTCGAGCAGCTCGTCGAGGTGCTCAACCCCGAGCGCTCGCTGGCCCGCCACCCCCTCTTCCAGGTGATGCTCTCCTTCCAGAACAACGCCGAGGCCACCCTCGACCTCGGCGGACTGTCCGCCTCCGGACGGGCCGTGGGCCTGAAGACCTCCAACTTCGACCTCTCCCTGGTCCTGGAGGAGCGGTTCGAGGACGGTGGAGCCCCCGCAGGCATCGGCGGCGGCATCGAGTTCGCCACGGACCTCTTCGACCGTGACACGGCACAGGAGCTGGCGGCGCGCTTCGTGCGGCTGGTCGGTGAGCTGGTGACCGACCCGGACCGGAAGCTGTCCTCGGTGGACGTCCTGACGGCCGAGGAACGCCACCGGATCCTGGTCGAGTGGAACGACACCGACCGCACGTACCCCACGGGAACCCTCCCCGGCCTCTTCGAGCAGCAGACCGCGCGCACCCCGGACGCCACCGCCCTGGTCTTCCAGGACACCCGGATCGGCTACGCGGAACTCAACACCTGGGCCAACCGACTGTCCCGGCAGCTCATCGGGCACGGTGTGCGGGCCGAGCAGCCCGTCGCGGTCCGGCTGCCCCGGTCGGTCGAACACATCGTGGCACTGCTCGCCGTGATGAAGGCGGGAGCCGTCTACGTCCCCGTGGACCCGGACTACCCCGACGACCGCATCGCGTACATGCTCGACGACGCCCGCCCGGTGCTGGTGCTCAGCGACCCCGCAGAACTGCACGCCCTCGGCGATGAGTTGTCACCGGAGAACCTCACCGAAGCCGAGCGGGGCGGCGCGCCGCGCCCGGACAACGCGGCGTACATCATCTACACCTCGGGCTCCACCGGGCGCCCCAAGGGCGTCACCGTCCAGCACCGCAGCTTCGTGAACCTCTTCCACGACCACTTCGGACGGCTGTACGCCCCGGAGATCGCGGAGGCCGGCGACCGTCGGCTGCGCGCCGCACTGGTCTCGTCGTTCTCCTTCGACGCCGCCTTCGACCCGCTGCTGTGGATGCTCGCCGGACAGGAACTGCATCTCATCGACGACGAGGCGCGCCACGACGCCGCCGCACTGCACTCCTACGTCCAGCGGGTCGGCGGCATCGATCACTTCGACACCACGCCCGCGCACTTCCAGCAGCTCCACGAACTCGGCCTGACCGCCGACGAGTCCATCCGTCCACTCATCGTGAGCCTGGGCGCCGAGGCGCTCGGCGAGACCCTGCGCCAGGAGCTCCTCGACATCCCGGGCCTCGTCACCCACAACCTGTACGGCCCCACCGAGACCACCGTCGACGCCCTCGGCCAGCGCATCGAGGAGGCCGACCGGGTGCTCGTGGGACGGCCGTTGGACAACTACCGGGCGTACATCCTCGACCCGGCCCTGCGGCCGGTGGCCCCCGGAGTGGCCGGCGAGCTGTATCTCGCCGGAGCGGGTCTGGCCCGCGGCTATCTGAACCGCCCGGGGCTCACCGCGGAACGGTTCGTCGCCGATCCGCACGGTCCGGCGGGCACCCGGATGTACCGCACCGGCGACCTGGCGCGCTGGACCAGGGACGGCCGGATCGACTGCATCGGACGGGTGGACGACCAGGTCAAGATCCGTGGCTTCCGTATCGAACTCGGCGAGATCGAGACCGCGTTGGTGACCCAGGACGAGATCGCCCGCGCCGCCGTGATCGTCCGTGAGGACCGCCCCGGCATCAAGGAGCTCGTCGCCTACACCGTCCCGGCCGCCGGACACCAGGTGCCCGACGCCGACGAACTGCGTCTCCGCCTCGGCGGGCGGCTGCCCGACTACATGGTCCCGGCGGCCTTCGTCGCCCTCGACCGCCTGCCGGTGACGGTCAACGGCAAGCTCGACCGCAAGGCCCTGCCCGCACCCGGCCCGCGCACCACCGCCGAGGGCCGGGCACCGCGCACCGCCCAGGAGAAGGCGCTCTGCGACATCTACGCCGAAGTCCTGGGCCTGGAACGGGTCTCCATCGACGACAGCTTCTTCGACCTCGGCGGACATTCGCTGCTCGCCACCCGTGTGGTGAGCCGCGTCCGCTCCCGGCTCGGCGCCGAACTCGCCGTCCGTACGCTGTTCGAGGCCCCGACCCCGGCGGCCCTCGCCGAGCGCCTCGGAGACGCGGGTCGTGCCCGCAAGGCGCTGACCGTGCGGCAGCGCCCCGAGGAGATCCCGCTGTCGTCCGCCCAGCGGCGGCTCTGGTTCCTCAACCGGTTCGAGGGGCCGGGCGCCACCTACAACATGCCGCTGGCCGTCCGCCTCACCGGCGCACTGGACACGGCCGCGCTGGAGGCCGCGCTCGGCGATGTGACGGCCCGCCACGAGAGCCTGCGCACCGTATTCCCCGACGTCGAGGGAAGGCCGCGTCAGCTGATCCTCCCGGCGCACGAGGCGCGCCCGGAGCTGGAGATCGCGGACTTCGCCCCGGAGACGCTGACCGCGGCGGTCACGCGCGGCTTCGACCTCGCCACGGAGATCCCCCTGCGGGCAGGCCTGTTCAAGATCTCCGCGAGCGAGCACGTCCTGCTCGTCGTGGTGCACCACATCGCGGGTGACGGCTGGTCGATGGGCCCGCTGGCACGCGATCTGGGCGACGCCTACTCGGCCCGGGTGCGGGGCAGTGCCCCGGAGGGAGCTCCTCTCGCGGTGCAGTACGCCGACTACACGCTGTGGCAGCGCGATGTCCTCGGTGACGAGGACGATCCGGTCAGTGAGTTGTCCCGGCAGGTCGACTACTGGCGGGGCGCGCTGGCGGGGCTGCCGGAGGAGCTGGCGCTGCCGACGGACCGTCCGCGTCCGGCGGAGATGAGCTACCGCGGCGACACCGTCGGCTTCCGGATCTCCCACGAGACCCATGAGCGGCTGCGGGCCCTGGCCGGCGAGACCCGCGGCAGCCTGTTCATGGTGGTCCAGGCCGCCGTCGCCACCTTGCTCTCGCGGCTGGGGGCGGGCAACGACATCCCCCTGGGCAGCGTGATCGCGGGCCGCACGGACGAGGCACTGGACGATCTCGTCGGCTTCTTCGTGAACACCCTGGTGCTGCGCACCGATGTGTCCGGCGATCCGACCTTCCGTGAGCTGGTGGAGCGGGTCCGGGAGACGGACCTGGCCGCCTACGCCAATCAGGACGTGCCCTTCGAGCGGCTGGTCGAGGTCCTCAACCCGGCGCGCTCCATGGCCCGCCACCCGCTCTTCCAGGTCATGCTCGCCTTCCAGAACACCGGAGAGGCCACCCTTGACCTCGACGGCCTCCGGATCGCCCCGCAGGAGATCAGCTTCGACGCCGCGAAGTTCGATCTGTCGTTCCAGTTCGCGGAGACGGCGGACGACGGTATCGAGGGCAGTGTGGAGTTCGCGGTCGATCTGTTTGATCGGGTGTCGGTGGTGGGGGTTGTTGAGCGGTTGGTGCGGGTGTTGGAGGTGGTGGCGGCTGATCCGGGGGTGCGGGTCGGTGGGGTGGATGTGTTGTCGGGTGCGGAGCGGGGTCTGGTGTTGGGGGAGTGGATTGCTTCGGAGCGGGTGTTGGAGCCGGTGACGTTGCATGGGTTGTTCGAGGCGCAGGTGGTGCGGTGTCCGGATGCTCCGGCTGTGGTGGGTGAGGGGTTGGTGTTGTCGTATGGGGAGGTGGAGGAGCGTGCGAATCGGTTGGCGCGTTGGTTGATGGGGCGGGGGGTTGGTCCTGAGGGTGTGGTGGCGTTGGTGTTGCCGCGGTCGGTGGAGATTGTGGTGGCGCAGTTGGCGGTGTTGAAGGCGGGGGCGGCGTATTTGCCGGTGGATCCGGATTATCCGGCTGAGCGGATCGCGTTCATGTTGGAGGATGCGTCTCCGGTGTTGGTGTTGCGTGAACTGCCGGATGTTGGTGTGGAGTTGGATGGGTCTGGGCCGGGTGTGGTGGTGTCGTCGTCGGGTGCGGCGTATGTGATTTATACGTCGGGGTCGACGGGGCGTCCCAAGGGTGTGGTGGTGTCGCATGGGGGTGTGGCGAGTTTCGCGGTGGCGGAGGTGGAGCGGTTCGCGGTTGATGCGGGGAGTCGGGTGTTGCAGTTTGCTTCGCCGAGTTTTGATGCGTCGGTGCTGGAGCTGGTGATGGCGTTTGCGTCGGGGGGTGCGTTGGTGGTGCCGCCTCCGGGTCCGTTGGCGGGTGAGGTGCTGGGGCGGGTGCTTGAGGAGCAGCGGGTGTCGCATGCGTTGATTCCGCCGGCTGCGTTGGCGAGTGTTCCGGCGGGTGAGTTCCCGGATTTCCGGTCGTTGGTGGTGGGTGGTGATGCGACGTCGGCGGAGTTGGTGGACCGGTGGGCGCCGGGGCGTCGGATGGTCAATGCGTATGGTCCGACGGAGTCGACGGTGGCGGCGACGATGTCGGTGCCGTTGGTGGCGGGTTCGGGTGTGCCGTCGATCGGGACCCCGGTTCCCAATACTCGTACCTATGTTCTGGATGAGGGGCTGCGTCCGGTGGTGCCGGGGGTGGCGGGTGAGCTCTATATCGCGGGTGCGGGTCTGGCGCGTGGGTATCTGGGGCGGGCGGGGCTGACGGCGGAGCGGTTCGTCGCCGACCCGTACGGTGTGGCCGGCAGCCGGATGTATCGCACGGGTGATGTGGTGCGGTGGAGCCGGGCGGGTGAGCTGGAGTATCTGGGGCGTGCGGACGACCAGGTGAAGGTGCGTGGGTTCCGGATCGAGCTGGGTGAGATCGAGACCGTGCTGTCCCGGCATGAGGGTGCGGGGCAGGTCGCGGTGGTCGTGCGGGAGGACCGGCCCGGTGTCAAGCGCCTGGTCGCGTACGTGGTGCCGGTGTCCGGGAGTGTCCCGGCGGTGGATGTGCTGCGTGCGCATGTCGCGGCGGCGTTGCCGGACTACATGGTCCCGTCCGCATTCGTCCTCCTGGACGCGCTCCCGCTGACCGTCAACGGCAAACTCGACCGCAAAGCCCTCCCCGCACCCGGCCTCGACCTGCCCGCAGCCGGCCGTGGCCCGCGTTCCGCCCAGGAGGAAGTGCTCTGCGGGCTCTTCGCCGAAGTGCTCAAGGTGGACCGGGTGGGCATCGACGACAGCTTCTTCGAGCTGGGCGGCGACAGCATCACGTCCATCCAGCTCGTCAGCCGGATCCGCTCGGTCCTGGGCGTCAAGCTCAGCAACCGCGGCATCTTCGAGACACCGACGGTGGCGCAGCTGACCGACAAGCTCGGCACCGGTTCGGACAGCGACGGCTTCGAAGTGCTGTTGCCGCTGCGCACCGGCGGCGAGCGCGCCCCCCTCTTCTGCGTCCACGGCGCGGGCGGGCTGAGCTGGCCGTACTCCTCGCTGCTGAAGCACATCAGGGCCGAGTACCCGCTGTACGGACTCCAGGCCCGAGGCCTCGACGGCAAGGAGCCGATCGCGACGAGCATCGAGGAGATGGCCGCCGACTACGTCGAGCAGATCCGCAAGGTCCAGCCGGCCGGTCCGTACCACCTCATCGGCTGGTCCTTCGGCGCCCTGGTGGCACACGAGATCGCCACCCTGCTGACCGAGGCGGGGGAGAAGGTCGCACTCCTCGTGAACCTGGACCAGACACCGTACGACGCCTCGTGGGAGGACGACGACTACGCCCTCCCCACGGAGCGGGACGTACTCGAAACCCTTCTCGACTTCGTCGGCTACGACCTGGCAGACCTTCCCGAGGGGCCGCTGGAGCACCAGCGGGTGATGGAGATCATCCGCAGCCGGGACAGCGCGCTCGGCAGCCTGGAGGAGGACCGCATCACCGCCTTCATGAAGGTCGGGATCAACAACCATGAGCTGAGCGCCGGATACCGGCCCCGGCGCTTCGACGGCGAACTGCTGCTGTTCGTCTCCACGGTCGGAACGGACGACCCCGTACGCAAGACGGCGGACTCGGTGGCCGCATGGCAGCCGCATGTGGCGGGCGCCGTCACCACCCATCCGGTGGCCGCGCACCACGGACATCTGCTTCAGCCGGAGCCCGCGGCCGAGATCGGCCGGGTCGTCCTGGCGATCCTTGCCGAGCTGCAAGCGGCTCCCACCACCTGAACGCCTTCCTGAACTTCCCCGCATTCCCACACCAGTTGAGCAAAGGAGCAGCCGTCATGGAAACGGCAATCTCGGCGGAGGGTCTCCGCAAGCGCTACGGCGACCATCAGGCGCTGAGCGGCATCGACCTCTCCGTACCCGCGGGCACCATCCTCGGCGTCCTCGGACCCAATGGAGCCGGCAAGACCACGACCGTACGGATTCTCGCCACGCTCCTGGAGCCGGACGAGGGGCGCGCCACCGTGGCCGGGTACGACCTGGCGACCCAGGCCCGCGAAGTGCGCGCCCACATCGGGCTGGCCGGCCAGTACGCGGCGGTGGACGAGCGGCTCACCGGGCGCGAGAACCTCCAGCTGATCGGGGTGCTGCTGCACCTCGGACGGCGCGGGGCGAAGGCCCGTGCCCATGAACTCCTCGAACAGTTCGGGCTCGTGGACGCCGCCGACCGGCCGGCGAAGACGTACTCCGGCGGTATGCGCCGCCGTCTCGACCTCGCCGCGAGCCTGGTCGCCCGGCCGCCGGTGCTCTTCCTCGACGAGCCGACGACCGGTCTGGACCTCACCAGCAGGCAGACCCTCTGGCAGATGGTCCGGGACCAGGTGGCCGAGGGCGTGACCGTGCTGCTGACCACGCAGTACCTGGAGGAGGCCGACCAGCTGGCCGACCGGATCGCGGTCATCGACCAGGGCACCGTGATCGCGGAGGGCACTCCCGACCAGCTCAAGCGCAAGGTCGGCGGCGAGCGGCTGGAGGTGTCGGTGGCCTCCGTCACCGATCTGGCGGCCGTGGCCCGGACGCTGTCCGACATCTCGCCCGGGGAACCGGTCACGGACCGCGAGACCCGTACCGTCTCCGTACCGCTGACCGGCGGTGTGAGCACCATCGCCGCGGCTGCGAGCGGTCTCCAGCGGCTCGGGATCGAGCCCGAGGACTTCGCCGTACGCCGTTCCTCGCTCGACGACGTGTTCCTCGCCCTGACCGGGAAGCAGGGCCGGACCGAGCCCGCGTCGGATCCCGACGCTGGCGGAACCGCCACCACGACCAAGGAGAAGCAGCCGGCATGACCGAGGCAATCAGCGACTCGTTCGCACTCGTGGGCCGCCAGATGCGGCACATCCGCCGGATGCCGGAACAACTGCTCGGCATCACCGTGATGCCGGTGGCGTTCGTCATCGTCTTCGGCTACCTCTTCGGCAGCGCCATGCAGGTGCCCGGCGAGGGCGGCTACAAGGAATACATCATGGCCGGCATCTTCGCGCAGGTGATGCTCACCAACATCACCACGACCGCGGTCGGCGTGGTGGGCGATCTCAACAACGGTCTGGTGGACCGGTTCCGTGCGCTGCCCATCTCCCGGTCCTCCGTCCTGGTGGGACGGACCGTGGCGGACGGCGTGCTCGTCGCCTGGACCTGTGCCGTGATGGCACTGGTCGGGTACTTCATCGGCTGGCGCGCGCACAACGGCGTGCTCCAGACGCTGGCCGGCTTCGGACTGCTGCTCATGATGGGCTTCGCGATGTCGTGGCTGGGCGCCCTGCTGGGGCTCGTGCTGCGCAATGTGGAGACCGTGAGCGCGGCGGCCGGCGTCATCATGATGCCGGTCGCGTTCCTGTCCAACGCGTTCGTGCCGCTGGACGGGCTGCCCGGCTGGATGCGGGTGATCGCCGAGTGGAACCCGGTCAGCGCGGTCGTCTCCGCGAGCCGGGACCTGTTCGGCAACGAAGGGGGCGCCACCAGCGGGGCGTTCCCCGCGGAGCATCCCATCCCCGCCGCGCTGGCGGTCCTCGTGATCCTGATCGCCGTGGTGGTGCCGCTGGCCGGACGGGCGTACCAGAAGGCGGCCGCACAGCGCTGACGGTCACCCGACAGCCTCTCAGCGTCTCGGGCTGATCATCATGAAGAGCACCCGCAGTACCAGCACGCAGCTGATGAGCAGGAGGTTGTAGCCGAAGAGTTCGAAGAGCCCCAGACCGTCACTGATCCGGGGTCCGCCGCTGGTCCGCAGCAGCTGCACACCCACCAGACCTATCACACCGCCCAGGAACGCCAGCAGTACCTCATGCACCAGCGAACGCAGGAATCTGCGGTCCTGCGGATCCTGGAACATCCGTACACCGACGGTGAGTTGACCGCCCTCGATGGCACTGCCGATCCGTTCGACCCGGCGCGGCAGCCTGCGCAGCATCGGAACCATGGCGAGCAATTCCTCGGTCACCGAACGTCCCAGCATCTCGGGCCGCAGCTTCCGCAGATGCTGGGTGACGGCGAAGGAGCGGGCCCGGGTGACGATGTCGAAGTCCGGGACGAGCCGTTCCAGGGAGCCCTCCATGGTGGCCAGTGCCCGGAACACAGCCGCTATCTCGGGCGGCACGCTGATCCCGTACCGCGACACGATGGTGAAGAGGTCCGCGAACATCTCCCGGTCCGGTTTGACACCGGGCGCGAAATGCCTGGCCAGGAACCCTCCGAGCGCCCGCTCCAGCTTCCGCTCGTCGACCAGTTCGGGGTGGGCCACCAGCTCCAGCAGCGCATCGGAGAGGCCGGCCGGATCGCCGCGGTGCAGGGCGAGCAGCATGCTGCGCAGCGTGGAGCGGAGCGACCGGTCGATACGCCCCACCGAGCCGAAGTCGAGCATGCCGAGCCGCCCGTCCGCGAGCAGCAGCAGGTTGCCGGGATGCGGATCGGCGTGGAAGACCCCGCTCGTCATGATCTGTCCCAGCAGGCACTCCAGCATCGCCTGCGCCAGGGCGTCCCGGTCCAGTCCGCGTTCGTCGAGGATGCCCGAGACGCTGTGCAGCGGGACGCCCTCCATCCACTCGGTGACCAGGACGCGGCGACTGCTGAGGTCCAGGTGCACCTCGGGCACCTGGATCACGGACTCACCGGTGGACTGTTCGATGGCGGCCGCCACCGAGAGGGTGTTGCGCGCCTCGATGCGGAAGTCGAGCTCCTCGTGGAGCGAGGCCGCGAACCCCTCGGCGAGCGCCCCGGCCCCCACACTGCGGCCCCATTCGGTGTGGTGCTCCAGCTTCGCCGCGAACCGGTACAGGATGTCCAGGTCGTCCACGACGATCGCCCGCGCCTCCGGCCGCTGCACCTTCACGGCGACCTGCTCACCGCTGTGCAGCCTGGCACGGTGCACCTGGGCGATCGAGCCGGCCGCGATCGGCTTGGGCTCGAACTCGGCGAACACCTCGGCGGTCGGTGCGCCCAGTTCCTCCTGGAGCACCTGCTCGATGGCTTCCCACGGCTCGGCCGTCGCCTGGTCCTGCAGGGTGCTGAGTTCGTCGATGAACTCCTGCGGCAGCAGGTCGTAGCGTGTGGACATCACCTGGCCCAGCTTCACGAACGTCACCCCGGCCTCCTCCAGCGCGAGCCTGAGGGACGGGGCGAGCACGGCGCGTTCGGCGGGGGCGCGGCGAGACCTGCCGCTGAGGAACCGGCCCAGTCCGTGACGTACGAAGATCCGGCTCAGCCGTGCGTACCGGCGGGTCCGGGCGAAACGGCGGCGCAGCGCCTTCGGGAATCCCACCAGGCCGCGCACGGTGCCGGAAGGGATCAGTACTTCGGTGGCGGCGAGGAAGACCATGGCCACCAGCAGGGAGACACCGATCTCCAGGGTGAGCAGCGCCAGGGGCTGCACATCGCGCAGGGGTAACCCGACGAGGGTGCCGGCGCCGATGCCGACGGCCGCGGTGAGCGCGGCGCGGCCCTTGCCGATCTCGACGCCGAGCAGCCGCCGGGCGCCCGAGGCAAGTCCGGCGAGCAGCGCGGTGAGGGAGAGCGCGGCCAGGAGGACGAGTACTGCTGTGTTCATCGCTGACGCCTTCGCCGCAGGTAGTAGGAGACCGTGACGACACCGAGCAGCGGGCCCCACAGCAGCAGGGGCGCGTAGCACCAGCCCATCACGCTGCGGTGGACATCGTCGAGGCTGCCGCTGTCGACCTTGTCCCACGCCAGGTACTGACTGAAGGTCACCACGGTCAGGATCAGTGCGCCGAGAGCCGCGGGAACGACGGCCGCCCAGGTCCGGACCGGCCGGCCCCCGATGAACGGCAGCCAACGCGGGGCGACCAGGCCCCAGTTGCTGACCAGGCCGAGGGTGAGCAGCGCCACCAGTTCCTGAAGGACCGTGATGAGGGGCAGGACGAAATAGCCGCTGCCGGGCAGGCCGTAGTCGGTGCGCAGGACCGCGTCGCTGTAGCCGACCGGCACGCCGACGGTCATGGCCAGGCGCCACAGCGAGGAGGGCAGGGCGATCAGGGGGACGGCGTGGGCCGTCCAGCGCATCCACCGGGACGGAGGGGGTGTGGACAGCGCCGTCGGGCGGCGGGAGTCGCGACTGACTTCAGTGGTCATGGTCTTCAGACTGCCAATCTTCTTGTATGCGGCACAACCAAGCAAAGCCCGACACCCCCGTGCCGCCGTGGTGAACGGCGCGGGGGTGCCGGGAAGGTGTTGTTCCTACCGTCAAGTCGCCGATCCTGCGCCGGCGTTCACGGTCTCGTGGGGCTTCTCGGGGGACGGGTCGCGGTGGCTTTCGCCGTCGCCGACGGGCGTGTTCCGGTTGCCCGGCCACCAGGCCCGCCGGCCCAGTAGCGTCGTGACGGCGGGCACCAGCAGCAGCGCCATCACGAAGGCGGTCAGCAGGATGCCGAACGCCACGGCGAAGCCCATCTGCTGCAGCATGCTGTTCTTGGCGAGCAGCAGCACTCCGAAGGTGCCCGCGAGGATGAAGGCCGCCGCCCCGACGGTCGACGCGGTGCGGGTGATCGCCTCCCGCACGGCCTCCGCCGGGCTTCTGCCGCGCCTGGTCTCCTCGCGGAGCCGGGCCGCCATCAGGATGTTGTAGTCGGTGCCGATCGCGACGACGAAGAGATACACGATCACGGGCAGGGTGAAGAGCAGGCCCTGCTCGCCCCTGATGTCCTGGAACAGCCACACCGTGGAGCCGAGCGTCGCTCCGAAGCCGAGTCCCACCGCGAGCATCAGGTACCAGGGGGCGACGACGCTGCGCAGCAGCAGCCCGAGAATCACCATGATCGCGATTCCGGCGACCGGGAAGACCAGTGAGTAGTCGCGGTTCGTGGCGTGCTGGATGTCGGCGAGCACGGCCGAGGTGCCGCCGACGAGCGCCCGGGTGCCGTCCGGAGCGGCCTGATGGGCGGCGTCGCGAAGCGGTCCCGAGACCAGCTCGATGGCCCGGTCGCCGGCGGGCTTCTCCCGCAGCACCACGCCGAACTGGGCCACGTCGCCCTTCGGACTGACGGTGGCGGGCGTGACCTGTCCGAGCTTGGCCGCGGTCAGCCTCTGCCGGTACGCGTCGAGATCGGCCTGCTTCAGCCGGGCGCCGTTCTCCGCCTCTACGAGCACCCAGGTCGGATCGGTCTGCCCGGCGGCGAAGCCGCGCTGCAGATCCTCACCGGCGCGTACGGACTCCAGGTCCTTCGGGAGCGAACTCTCGCTGTCGAACGCCGGGTTGAAGCTGAACGCACCGACGGCCAGGACCGCCAGCAGCCCGCCCGAGACGGCGGCGACGACGCCGGGGCGTCGTGCGGTGAGCGCACCGACCCGGCCCGCGAGCCCGTGACCGGGCTGCTTGCGCCAGGACTTGGACGGCCAGAACGCCTTGCGGCCGAGCAGGGAGAAGACCGCCGGGACCAGGGTCAGTGCCGCCGCCAGGGTGACCGCCACCGAGATCGCCAGGGCGGGACCCATGGCACGCAGCATGCCGAGGCTGGACAGCAGGAGGGCGAGGAAGGCGACGATCACCGCTCCGGCGGCGGAGGCGATGGTCTCGCCGACGCGACCGACCGCCTCGCTCATGGCCGGCTTGGGGTCGTGGCCTTCCCGGAGCAGTTCCCGGTACCGGAAGAGCAGAAAGAGGATGTAGTCGGTGCCGACACCGAACAGCACGACGATCAGAATGGCGGTGATCGAACTGTCGGCCTGAAGCCCGCCGAGTTCCGCGGCGGTCGAGATCAGCCCGGTCGCGACCATGAAGGTGAGCGCGATGATCAGTACCGGAAGGATGGCGATGAGCGGGCTGCGGAAGATGATCAGCAGCAGCACGATGATCAGGAGCAGCGTGGCCTGCATGATCATGGCATCGGTGTCGCCGGCCGATTCCTGGGAATCCAGCGCGGTGGCGGCGGCTCCGGTAATGCCCGCCTTGAGCTCCGTGCCGGCCAGCAGTTCCTTGACGTCGGTCCGGATTTCCTTTACGGATTCCGACACCTTCACGTCGTACGGGTCCTTGACCGTGGCAAAAATACTGGCCAGTGCTATCCGGCCATTGGGGGAGACCGACTGCGGATTGGTCTCCACGGACTTGATCCGGTCGAGCTTCCTGTCCTGGAGCCCCGCGACGACCTTGCCCAGGTCGGTCTTGTCGGCAGCGGTGAGCTTCCCGCCGTCGGACCGCTGGAACACCGCCACCGCCGCCGGTGTCTCCTGCTGCGGGAACGCCTTCTCCTGAAGGCGGCTCACCTGCACGGATTCATAGTGGGACGGCAGGAAATCCGCCTGGTCGGTGGTGGCCTTGAGCTGTGGGGCGAGGAGCCCCAGCGCCACGGCGGCGATGATCCAGGCGAGGATGGTGAGCCAGGGGCGGCGCACGGCCAGCCGCCCGATCCCTCCGAACATGGGACTCCTTCTGCGGGTTTCTGGTGGGGGGGAAACGATCTCCGCGAGTGTAAGGAGACCGCACCCCCGGAATCCCGTGGGATGTCAGGTTGCTGCCAGGCCTTCCCATGGCCCTTCGAACACATGATGTGCATGCCGACGCCAATTCGACGACGGGAATATGCGGCAGCGGACAGCCCTTAGCCCCGGGATCCGGCCACCGCCGTCACGATCGCTGTCCGGAACTCATCTCCGGACGGCTCTCAGGAGCAGCCCCGCTGCAGATTCCAGCCGATGAAGCTGTGCTTCAGCTCCACGTCGAAACTGCAGGACGCGGTGCCGTCGGCATTCAGATCCACATAGGAATGGTGCTTGTTCGCGTACCAGTCGCCGGACGTGTCGAAGACGCCCTTGTACGAGAATTCGGCGTGTGCCTCATTGTGGGAGACGGCGCAGTCGGTGAGGCAGTCGGCGTTCTTGCTCGACGATTCCAGCGACCAGCCCGCGTCCCAGGGCTCACGGTTCCATTCCTGGCGCGCCTCGGTGGCCGCGGTGGTGACGCGGTTGCCGTCGGTGCCCCAGGTGGATGTCGTGTAGAGGCCGGTCATCCGGATGTTGCAGCAGTCGTACATCTCGGACCAGCTCTTCAGCTGCCGGGTGCCCGCGGCCTTCGCGCCGGCTGCCGCGGCTCCGGCCCCGCCGCCCGTGTCCGCGCCCACCGCGGCGACCAGTCGGGCGGGCCCCAGCTGCGGCTTGCAGTCGGCGCCTATGGTGACCTGCTGCCGCACGGCCATGCCGGCCGGTGGCGCGGGCAGCGAACCCGACAGCTTCACGTCCGTGCAGGCCTGCCCGGCTCCGTCGGGTGCCGGCGCGTCGCCCGCGGCGGCGGTGGCGGGTACGGCCGACAGGGAGAGCAGACCGGCCGCTGCCGTCGCGGCCATGGTGATTCGGATACGCAATTCTCCAGCCCTTCTTGGCATTTCAAGTGATTCCGCACGGAGCGTAACGGGGCCTCTCAAGGCGTGAGACGGCATCGGAGAGGTTGGCAGGAAGCTGACAATTCACTGTCGCCGGGCGCGTCGCATACGTAGTGGCACCTTCATGTCAGCGCCATTGTCCGGAAGCCGGGGGCGACGGGAGAGTGGTGGTCGATATTCGTCGAATGAATGAGTCACCACCGGTGCGACTGAGGGGTTTCCTCGTGGGCGTAAATCAAATGTGTGAGGCCCCGATATCCGCGCCGGGGCGACCGGCCGGGATTCTCGGCCAACTCGGGCTGCACGAGGCGGAGTTCGAGACAGGAATGCATGAGGCGCTGGCTGTCGCGGAGAAGTGGCTCCAGGACTGCGCCCACGACGCCCCCGATCCCCGGATCGCCGCACTCACCGGCCATCTCGCGGCGGCCGGAGGCAAACGGCTCCGGCCGCTGCTGGTGCTGCTCGGCGCCGAGTTCGGCGACCCGTGGCAGGACGGTGTCATCCAGGCCGCCGTCATCGCGGAGCTGGTCCACATCTCCTCGCTGTACCACGACGACATCATGGACGGGGCCACCACCCGGCACGGAGTCGTCAGCGCCAACGCGCGCTGGGGCGACCGGGCCGCCGTGCTCGGCGGTGACTGGCTGCTCGCCCGCGCCGCCCGGCTCGCCGCCGGCCTCGTTCCCGCCGCGATAGACCTCAACGCCCGGACCGCCGACCGGCTGGTCTCGGGGCAGCTGTGCGAACTGACCGGGCCCGCCCCCGGTGAGGACCCCGTGGCCCATTACTACGAGGTGACCGCGGGCAAGACGGCCGCCCTGCTCGCCATGTCGCTGGGGCTCGGGGCCCTGCAGGCCGGCGCGCCCGCCTCGCGGGTGGCGGCACTGACCGGATACGGCGAACAGCTCGGCATCGCCTTCCAGATCGCCGACGACCTGCTCGACCTCAGCGCCCCGGCCGAACTGACCGGCAAGGAACAGGGCAAGGACCTGCTGGCCGGAGTGCCCAGCCTTCCCGTACTCCTGGTGCGGGCGGGTGACGACACGGTCGACGGCGAGCTGCGCGCCCTGCTCGCCGACGGTGCCGGAGCCTCGCCCGCCGCGCACCGTCGCGCACTGGAACTGTTCCGCCGTTCACCGGTGACGGCGGAGGCCGAAGAGCTGATGCACCGGCGCCTGGAGCGGGCCCGTGCCTTCCTCGGTGAGCTGCCGCCGCTGCCCGCGCGCCGCGCACTCACCGCACTCTGCGACTTCGTCGCCCGCAGGACCGCCTGAGCCGTCCTGTGAACCGGCTGGCACAGTAAAGGAGTTGGTCATGTCGATGAACGAGCGGATCGGCGAACTGGCGCGAATCCGTCAGGAGGTCCTCCAGGGGGTGCCCGCCGCCACCGAGGCGCAGCACGCCAAGGGCAAGCTGACGGCGCGCGAGCGCATCGCGCTGCTCCTCGACGAGGGTTCGTTCAAGGAGGTCGAGCAGCTGCGCCGGCACCGGGCGACCGGGTTCGGCCTGGAGGAGAAGAAGCCGTACACCGACGGTGTCATCACCGGCTGGGGCTCGGTCGACGGCCGTACGGTCTTCGTCTACGCGCACGACTTCCGGATCTTCGGCGGTGCGCTGGGCGAGGCCCATGCCACGAAGATCCACAAGATCATGGACATGGCCATCTCGGCCGGTGCCCCGCTGGTGTCGCTGAACGACGGCGCGGGCGCCCGTATCCAGGAGGGCGTCTCCGCGCTCGCCGGGTACGGCGGGATCTTCCAGCGCAACACCCGGGCCTCCGGTGTCATCCCGCAGATCAGCGTGATGCTCGGCCCGTGCGCGGGCGGCGCGGCCTACTCCCCGGCGCTGACCGACTTCGTGTTCATGGTCCGCGAGACCTCGCAGATGTTCATCACCGGACCGGACGTCGTCAAGGCGGTCACCGGCGAGGAGATCACCCAGAACGGGCTCGGCGGCGCCGATGTGCACGCCGAGACCTCGGGCGTCGCGCACTTCGCGTACGACGACGAGGAGACCTGCATCGCCGAGGTCCGCTACCTGATCGGGATGCTGCCCTCCAACAACCGGGGGACACCGCCCCGTTCCGTCTCGGCGGACCCGGCCGACCGGCGATGCGAGGCACTGCGCGACATGGTCCCGCTGGACGGCAGCCGACCGTACGACATGCGTCGGGTCATCGAGGAACTCGTCGACGACGGCGAGTACATGGAGGTCCACGAGCGCTGGGCCACCAGCGTCCTGACCACCCTGGCCCGCCTCGACGGCCAGGTCGTCGGCATCGTCGCCAGCCAGCCGCAGTCGTTCGCGGGGGTGCTCGACATCCACTCCTCCGAGAAGGCGGCGCGCTTCGTGCAGATGTGCGACGCCTTCAGCATCCCGCTGGTCACCCTCGTCGATGTGCCGGGCTTCCTCCCGGGCGTCGACCAGGAGCACGGCGGGATCATCCGGCACGGCGCGAAGCTGCTGTACGCGTACTGCAACGCCACCGTCCCCCGGGTGCAGGTGATCCTGCGCAAGGCGTACGGCGGCGCCTACATCGTCATGGACTCCCGCTCCATCGGCGCCGATGTCTCGCTCGCCTGGCCGGCCAACGAGATCGCCGTGATGGGCGCCGAGGGCGCCGCCAATGTGGTCTTCCGGCGCCGGATCCAGGCCGCGGACGACCCGGACGCGATGCGCGGGCAGCTGGTCAAGGAGTACAAGGCCGAGCTGATGCACCCCTACTACGCGGCCGAACGCGGTCTGGTCGACGACGTCATCGATCCCGCCGACACCCGCCACGTCCTGATCGGCACGCTTTCCATGCTCGGCTCCAAGCACGCCCCGTTGCCCGCCCGCAAGCACGGAAACCCCCCTGCGTGAGGAGACACCATGTCAGTACCGGCACTCGAGGGGCCGCTCGGCTCCGCCCTGTTCAAGGTGATCAAGGGCGCCCCCACCCCGGAGGAGCTGGCGGCCGTCACCGCCCTGCTCACGGCGCTGTCCACGGCCGGTCGCGGGAACCCGGACACGGCACGGGAGACCGCACCGGTCGCCGTCTGGGACCGGCCCGATGCCTTCCCGCCCGCCTCCTGGATGGCCAGAGCCTGAAATGACACCCGGCGCTCCGGGCTCCCACGGCTCTGGCAGCTTTCTGCCGTCGTCGTTGCGGGGCCCGGCGCCGCCCTGGTAATCAGTCTCAAAGCGGCGAACCCGGTCGTACAGGTACGGCTGCGGCCGAAATCAGGAGGCAGCTCGTGCTTCAGGTGGTGTTCCGGATCCTGGGGCCGTTGGACATCAGCGCCGACGGGCGGCCCGTCGTTCTCCAGGGCGCCCGTCAGCGCACGATCATGTCGATGCTGCTCCTCGCCCCCAACCGGGTGGTGTCGGTGGACACGCTCGCCGACGCCGTCTGGCACGGCAACCCGCCCGCCACCGCCCGCAACCAGATCGCCATTTGTGTCTCGGCCCTGCGCAAGACCATCAAGGCCGCGGTCGGCGTCGAGGACATCCTGGTCACCAGCCACCCCGGCTACATGCTCTTCGCCGGCGAACACCGCATCGACGCCGTCGAGTTCGAGGACCGTGCCGCCAAGGGGCGGGAGGCCGCCCGCCGCGGCCGGTCCGAGGAGGCGTGCGCCCACTTCGAGGAGGCCCTCGCCATGTGGCGCGGCCCCGCACTCGAAGGCATCTCCGCCGAGCGCGTCGAGTCCGAGGCGGCCCAGCTGACCGGGATGCGCCTCGATGTGTACGAGGAGTACGCCGGGCTCCGCCTGGAACTCGGCCAGCACCGCGAAATGACCGGCGAGCTGGGCGCGTTCGTCCGCGAACACCCGCTCCGCGAGCAGGCCACCGGGCACCTGATGCTCGCCCAGTACCGTTCGGGCCGCCGCGCCGAGGCCCTGGAGACCTACCGTGACGCCCGGCGGCTGCTCGCCGAGGAGCTCGGCATCGACCCCGGCCCGGCGCTGCAGGAGCTGCACGAGGAGATCCTCGCCGACTCCCCGGGACTCGGCCTGCCCGCGGAGGCCGTCAGCCTCGTACCCCAGACCACCGTGCCCGCCCATCTCCCGCCCAGCGCCGCCTCGTTCACCGGACGCCATCCCGAAC
Organism: Streptomyces sp. NBC_00984; assembly: GCF_045162475.1. Classification (NCBI taxonomy): domain Bacteria; kingdom Bacillati; phylum Actinomycetota; class Actinomycetes; order Kitasatosporales; family Streptomycetaceae; genus Streptomyces; species Streptomyces sp. NBC_00984. The sequence goes on along the minus strand of NZ_CP108734.1, from coordinate 2,163,794 downwards.
TCGCCTCGCTGGACCGGCTCCTCGACCATCTCGACGGCGGCGCGCTCCCGGTCGGGTCCATCACGGGCACCGGTGGCGTCGGCAAGACGGCCCTCGCCGTGCACTGGGCCCACCAGGTCGTCGCCCGGTTCCCGGACGGCCAGCTCTTCGCGGACATGCGCGGCTACGACGAGGCGGAGGCGCCCCGCAGGCCCGGAGCCGTACTCGACCGGTTCCTGCGCGCCCTGGGCGTACCCGGACCGCAGATCCCCGCGGACCAGAACGAGCGCACGGCCCTCTTCCGCAGTGTCCTGGGCGGCCGCCGGGTCCTCGTCGTCCTCGACAACGCCCGCTCCTTCCAGCAGATACGCCCCCTGCTGCCGGGCACCGGACGCTGCTGCGTCCTGGTCACCAGCCGCGACACGATGGGCGGCGCACTCGCCGGCGACTACGCCTTCGTGCCGCTGCACCTCGGCTCGCTGGAACAGGACGAGTCGATCGCCCTGCTCTCCCGGGTCGCCGGCGACGAACGCTTCGGTGCCGACCCGGTCGGTGCCGCCCGGCTCAGCGCGCTCTGCGACCGGCTCCCGCTGGCCCTGCGGATCGCGGCCGCACGGCTCGCCGCCAAACCCCACTGGTCCGTACGGACCCTGGTGGCCCGGCTGGAGGACCAGCACCGCAGGCTCGACGAGCTCAGCCTGGACGAGCGCGGAGTCCGGGCCGGACTGCGGCTCAGCTACCGGGATCTCCCGGCCGATGCCGCACGGATGTTCCGGCAGCTCGGTGTCCTCAACGTCCCCGACTTCTCCGCCTGGGCCGGGGCCGCGCTCCTCGACATCGACCCCGTCGACGCCGAGGACCTGATCGAGCAGCTCGTCGACGCCCAGCTGCTCGAACCGCTCAGCGCCACCACCGGACATGTCCGCTACCGCTTCCAGGACCTGCTGAGGCTGTTCGCCCGCGAGTGCGCAGGGGCCGAGGACAGCGAGGAGGAACTGCGGTCCGCCACCCGGCGCGCCTGTGCCGCCTGGCTCGCGCTGGCCGGAGAGGCCCATCGGCGGGTCTACGGCGGCGACTACACCGTCATCCACGGTCCCGCGCCGCTCCACCCGCTCCCCGGCCATCTGGTGGAGAGCCTGCTGGAGGACCCGATGGAGTGGTTCGAGACCGAACGCTCCTCGATCACCGGGCTGGTGGAGCAGGCCGCCCGGGACGACGAGTCCGCCTACGCCTGGGATCTGGCGATGACCAGCGTGACGCTCTTCCAGAACCGCAACTACCTGGAGGACTGGCGGGACTGCGGCGACCGGGCGCTGGAGGCCGCCGCCCGGACCGGGGACGTCCTGGGAGAGGCGGCGATGCTGCATTCGCTCGGCACCCTGGAGATCGTCGAGTGGGACCACGACTCCGCCCATCGACGCCTCAGCCTGGCCCTGCGGCTGTTCGAGGAGCAGGGCCAGGACCAGGGACGCGCCCTGGTCCTCCGGAATCTGGCGCTGTGCGAACGCCATCGCGGAGACATGGACCGTGCCAGGGAGATGGGGCACCGCTCGCTGGAGATCTTCCGCGCGGTCGGTGACCACTACGCCGAGGCCCATGTGCTCGGGCTCCTTGCGCAGGTCGAACTGGAGCGGGGCGACCCGCAGGCGAGCCTGCGGCTGTCCTCCGAGGCGGTCGCCCGAAGCCGCGGCCTGGGGACCGAACGGGGCGAGGCGCAGAACACCGTCCGGCTGGCCGAGGCACTGATCCATCAGGGGGACGGGGAACGGGCGGAGGAAGCCTGCCGACGCGCGCTGGAGCTGGTCCGCGGCAGCGGTGACCGCCGGGGTGAGGCGCATACGCTGCGCACGCTGGGCGAGGCCCTGTGGTGCCGGGGCAGGACCGAGGAGGCCGAGGCGGTTCTGCGGGATGCGCTGCTGACCTCGGCCAAGGTGCCCGACCGCTTTCTGGAAGGGCGGGCCGGGATCGTCCTCGGGTGCGTGCAGGCTCTGCACGCGGACCGGGCCGGGGCCGCCGGCAGCTTCAAGGCGGCGGAGGATCTCTTCGCCGAGGTCGGATCGCCGGGCTGGCAGGACCGGTCCGCCCGGCTGCTGGCGGTGCTCGGCGACGGCGGGGAATTGGACTCGGACCGCTTGTTCGCGCTCGTACGGCCCTGAGGGGCCCGGGGCTCAGGTCCACGGGTCGTCCCTCATCGCCACGGGGGCGACCGTCCAGGGGTCGTCCGCCCTCGCGGTACGGACGACGGTCCAGGGGTCGTCGGCCTTCCCCGACGGGGCGCTCGTCCAGGGGTCGTCCGCCACCGTGCTCGCGGCGGCGTTCGTGCCGGACCACCGCGCGGCCGACCCCATCGCGTTCGAGGCGCCCATCGTGCCGGCCACCGCGAGGAGGAGGACCGCTCCGGCCGCGACGCGGCCCGCCGGGAGGGCCTTGGCCGAGGGGGTGACGAGCTTCATGATGTCCTCCTGTGACGAATGCGGCGGCGCTGCGGGCCCTTGCCCCGCGGTGTGCCATGAACGGTACGGAGACCCCTTTTTGAGGCTCTTTCGAATCGCTTTCGCGGCCACGAAATCGAACCGAGGTCAAGGGGAAAGCCCAGCTCAGTAGCTTCTTCCGCAGACGGCCCGGCGATCGGAACGGGCTTGCTGAACGGGGGAGAGCCGCATGGACCTCAAGATCCTCGGACCCGTGTCGGCCGAGCTCGACGGCCGCGCGGTCGCACTGGACGGCAGCAAGCAGCGCACCGCGCTCGCGGCCCTGCTGCTCGCCCACGGCAAGGTCGTGCCCGACGAGCGGCTGACCGCCCTGCTGTGGGGCTGGGACCCGCCGGCCACCAGCACCAACCAGCTCTACACCTACGTATCGCGGCTGCGCACCCGCCTCGGCGCCGGCCTCGGACTGGAGCGTCACGGCCCCGGATACCGCATGGACATCGGCGACGCCCGCTTCGACTGGGACACCTTCCGCGGGCTCGCCGACACGGGCCGAGCCGCTCTGCGGGCGGGGCGGTACGCCGATGCCGAGCGCCTTCTCGACGATGCCCTCGCGCTCTGGCGGGGCCCGGCTCTCACCGATGTCACCGAGTACCTCGCCGAGGCCGAGGCCCCCCGCATGGAAGAGGCCCGGCTCTCGGCGCTGGAGAACCACACCGAGGCCGCACTCGCCCTGGGCCGCCACACCGACCTGGTCCCGGGGCTGACCCGGCAGGTGACGCTGCATCCGGTCCGCGAGCGGCTGCGCGGCCAGCTGATGACGGCACTGTTCCGCTGCGGCCGCCAGGCCGATGCGCTCGCCGTGTACGAGGAGGGCCGCCGGGCCCTCGCCGAGGACCTCGGCATCGACCCGGGCCCGGCCCTGCGCACCGTCCACCAGGAGATCCTCACCGGGACGCTGGCGTCCGCGCAGGCGCCGGAGCGGGACCGTACGACGTCGGCCGGGCGCCCGTCGCCGGCTGCCGCCCCGACCCAGCCGTGTGCCGCACCGGCGACGGCCGGGACGCCCTCCCGGCAGGGCGCGGAGACCGGCAGCGGTGGCTGGCAGGGCCTCGTCCCCGCGATGCTGCCCGCCGCGCCCGGCGACTTCACCGGCCGTGCCGCCGAGACCCGGGAGGGACTCGGCGCACTGCGCGACCACCAGGACGTCGTGGTCACCGGGGCGCCCGGCACCGGGAAGTCGGCCCTGGCACTGCGGGTCGCCGAACACTGCCGGGCCGGCTTCCCCGAGGGGCAGTTGTACGCCGATCTGCGTACCGCCGACGGCGGCCCCCGCGCGCCCGGAGAGGTACTCGGCTGGTTCCTGCGCGCCCTCGGCGTCGTACCGGAACAGCTTCCTGCGACACCGGACGAGCGGGTCCAGCTCTACCGGACCCTGCTGGCCCGGCGCCGGATGCTGATCGTGCTCGACAATGCCTCCGACGACACCCAGGTGCGCCCGCTGCTGCCGGGCGGCGGGGGGAGCCGCACCGTCGTCACCGGAGTCGGCTCCCCGCTGGCCTCGCTCGAAGGCACCCGGCTGGTCCGGCTGGGCCCCATGGAACCCGCCGAGGCGAGCGCCCTGCTGGCCGCCATCGTCGGCCCGGGGCGACTTGCCGAAGCCCCCGAAGCGGCCGCCCGTATCGCCGAGTTCTGCGACCGGCTGCCGCTCGCCCTGCGCATCGCGGCGGCCCGGCTGGCGGCCCATCCGCACTGGTCGGCGACGCGGCTGGCCGACCGGCTCGCCCCGGAGGGGCGCCGGCTGGGCGAACTGCGGATCGGCAGCCTCGACGTACGGACCGGGCTGAGCGTGGCCCTGTCGCAGTTGGACCGGCGCGCCAGGTCCGCGTTCGGCCTCCTGGCGTGGGCCGGTCTGTCCGCGCTGACGGCCGGTGACGCGGCGGCGCTGCTGGGCACCGAACCGGACGAGGCGGAGGAGTTGCTGGAACGCCTGGCCGACGCCCGGCTGCTGGAGGCCTGGAGCGTCGCCGGTGACGCACGGCTGCGTTACCGCTTCATGCCGCTGGTGGGGCTGTTCGCAAAGGAGCAGCACCCCGCGTCCGTGCCCGAGCCCACGCTCGCCGCGGCATGAGGTTTCGTCTTCCTGTCTGCTCGTCCGTGTTTTCCCCGGCCTGGTGGGCCCGCCGTTTCGCGGCCGGCCCACCAGGCCGTTCCCGGGTCAGCCGCAGCCGCCCGCATGCCCCTCGTCCAGGCCGTACGCGGCTATGAAGCCGGTGGACGCGGTTCCCGGGGTGGCCAGTTCGTTCAGGGCGTCCACGTACTCTGCCAGCAGCTCGGCCCAGGGAGCTCCGCTGTCACGCACCAGCAGCTCCTGACCCACTGCTTCTTGTCGCTCGATTTCCGTCAGAATTTCCAGGGGGTGCTGAACCTGGGAGGGGCCGGGCTGGTTGTCGTACATCATTCCTCCTGTGTGGGTCCGGGCCCCGTTCAGGTCCCGCACCAACAGGTTCTGCGGTATCGATATATCAAATCCCCGGTACTTCTGTACGCGTCGATACAGAGCAGTACAGATCTCCATGACTTCACGATGGAGGCCGTACAGAAGGTGCGGGGAGAATCCTCGCCATGGAAAGTCGCATGAGGAGAATCGTTGTCGTGGGAGGCACGGCCGCCGGCTGGACCGCCGCCGCCCGGCTCGCGTCCGTATTCGGTGCCACGGTTTCCGTGGTGGTGCTCGAAACGCCGTCATCTTCGGCCGAAACCTCCGATACGGGCCTGGTCGGCGCCGTTCCGTCGACACTGCAACGAGAACTCTTCGACCGCCTCGGCGTCCCCGAGGACGAATGGATGCGGGCGTGTGGCGCTTCCTTCAAAACGGCCGTCCGCTATGTGAATTGGCGTACGGAAGGGGGCGCTGAAAACGCGCGGTGCATGGCTGGGGGAGGCGGTGTGGATCATTTCTACCACCCCTGCGCGCCGCTGCCGGAGTGCGAGGAATTCACGCTCCTCGAATGCTGGCGGCACCGGCGGAGCAGCGGAGAGACCATCGAGGCATTCGACTACGCGTGTTTCCGTGAACCGCCACTGATGGACGCCGGGAAATCGCCGCGCTGGATGGACGGACGCGCGGCTGTTCCGTACGCCTGGCACATCGACACCCGTATGTTCACCGCATATCTGCGGAATCTGGCGATGCGGCGATTCGGTGTACGCGCGGTCCGCGACGAGCTGTTGTACGCCGAGCGCGACGAGCGCGGGATGCTGACCGTGCTGCACACCGTGAAGTCGGGCACGGTCGCCGGCGATCTCTTCCTGGACTGCACCGGGGGCGAGCGGCTGCTGCTGGCCGGAACGCTGGGGGAGCCCTTCGTCGACGCGCACGAGAGCCTGGTGTGCGACAGCGCGGTCACCGTCACCCTCCCGCGGGAGGACGCGGCCCACGGCATCGAACCATTCACCACCGTCACCGCGCTGCCCAACGGCTGGGCCTGGAAGATGCCGCTGCTGGGCAGGTTCGGCGCCGGCCACGCCTACGCACGCGACCGGACCGAGCCGGACGAGGCGTCGAGCGCGCTGCGCGAGCTGTGCGGCCCGCTCCCCGAGGGCGCCACGGTGCGGCACATCGACCACCGCATCGGGCGAAGCCGTCGCGCCTGGGTGAAGAACTGCGTCGCCGTGGGCGGAGCGGCGTTCGTCCTGGAACCCCTGGCCGACGACGGCCTGGGCGAGGTCCTGCACCAGATGGACCGCCTGGTACGGGACTTCCCGTCCCACGAGGACCGGGAGGCCCCGGCTGCGCGCTACAACCGTGCGGTCCGGGCCCGCTACGACGAGGCCGGTGACGTCACCCGGCTCCGGTACGCCCTCGCACCCCGGCGGGACACCCCGTTCTGGACGGCCGTGAGCGACCTTCCGTTGCCGGACGCCCTGCGGGAGTGCCTGACGGCCTACCGCGCGGGCCTGTCCCCGGACCCGGCCGCCCATGAAGTCGCGTACTACTGCCTGCTGGCCTCACTCACCACGGACCGCTCGGCACCCCGGTCCGCCCTGACCCATCGACCGGCCGCCCGCCGGGCGGCGGAGGCCCGGTTCCTGCAGATCAAGCGTCAGCAGCAGATCCTGCTGGAGACGCTGCCCACGGCGCAGGAGTATCTGTACCGCCTCCACACCCGCCCGTCGCCCGCGATGGCCGTCCGACGGCCCGACACAGGACGTCCGGTCGGGTACGCCGAGCACGGCCGGGACGCTTCGCGCCCGCCCGTGCCGCGGTCCCGCGCGATCAGGTAGCCCGGGACGCTGCTCCACCCCTGTGGGAAACTCGGTCCTGCGCTGCGCAGGGGCGCCTCCTCGCGCCCGGGAGGGTGTGTTCCACCAGCCTGTCACCTCGAAGGGAAGCTCTCCGGATGCGCATCGGGATCGTCGGCACCGACAACAGCCATGTCGACCAGATCGTCCGCCACCTCAATGTCGACGAGGCCGGTGGCGACGCACGCGTCGTGGCGCTCAGCGGTGGGCGTGGTCGGCGCAACGACACACTGGCGGTCACCGGAGGCGTCGCGGAGATCGTCGACGAGCCCACCGGGATGCTGGGGCTGGTCGACGCCGTCGTCGTCGCGGACCGGGACGGCGCGCGCCACCGGGACCAGGCGACCCCCTTCCTGGCCGAAGGCCTTCCGGTGTTCGTCGACAAGCCCCTCGCCCGCACCGTCGAGGACGCTCGGGCCCTGATCGACACCGCACGCGCCCATGACGCACCGCTGACCTCGTCCTCGGCGCTCCGCTGGATTCCCGACACCGACGCGCTGGTGGCCCGGTCGGCGCCGGGAGGCAAGCCGCACCTGGTCGTCGTGTCCGGTCCCGCCGATCCGGCCGGCGACCACGGCGGGATCTTCTTCTACGGCATCCACGCCGTGGACATCGCCCTGCGGCTCGCCCCCGGTGAGATCTCCGGCGTCCGGACGGACGTCACCGGCACCACGGTCACCGCCTCGTTCACCGCGGGCGACACCCGCGTCGTCGTGAACCTCGTCAAGCCCGGCAGCACGGAACAGATCCCCTTCCACGGAATGACGTTCACCCGGGAGAGCATGGTCCAGCAGACCCTCGTTCCGGGCGCGGACTACTGCGTGCCCGGCCTCGAAGCGTTCCTGGAGATGGCTCGCACGGGCAGGCCGCCGATCGGCTACGGGGATCTGCTGCGCCCCATCGAGGTTCTTGAGTCCGTCGCCACCGCCCTGTGCGAGGCGCCGGCCGACGTCCGGCCGTAACCCGAGCGCATGCACGCCCGGGTTACGGCCGGGCGAAGAGAATCGAGCCGACAGGCATACCCCGCACGGCAATTGGCCTGGTAGGCGTACTGTTCGGGCGTCCGGCCGCGCCGACTCGACAAGCTGCCTCTTGACATGCGCAAGCCAAATTGAATCACCATTCGCATTCACGCTGTCGCCGTGAGTGATATCGATGTGACCTGGGGCACAAGATCCTTGACAGTCGCCGGACGGGTGCCGAAAGCTCATTCATCATTGGTCTGGACCACAATGAATGGGCGGGGTTCATGTTCAAGCCGTCGCGTGCTTCTGCTGTGGGTGTGCTGCTCTCCAGGACTGAACGCCGGTTCAGATCAAGGGTGTTGGCGTACGGGCGGGGCGCCGTCCGGGAGTCCGTGCCGGTGTGCGCCGATGCCGCCCGGGAGGGCTGATGGAGCAACAGCTCTCGGACGTACGCCTGGCGTTGTGCGAGTTGTGGCAGGCGTTCGGTGCCGCCGCACTGCTGGTCCGCTACGGCCCCGAGGTCCCCTGGCCGCATTCCTCCTGGGCCCGTGAGGCACACGGGGCGCTGACGCCGCGACTGAGGTCGGTGGTCGCCCTGGCACGGCCGCGCGGGCGCATTCCCTCGTTCCTTACGGGAGGCGTCACCTCGCGGAAGGCGGGTGTCGCCGATGAGCTCGACGACATGGCACGCGTATCGGCCGGACTCGTCCGTGACGAGCTCGCCCGTGAGTACCCGCAGGCGTTCGGGGACCCGTTGATCGCCGCCATGGTCCGCGACCCCGAAGCGCAACTCGGCTATCTGGCGGTCGAATTGTCGAACTTCTGGCGAACCGCCATCGAGCCGCTGGGGATCGGGCCGGCGCGTTCCCTGGAGGAGGAGATCCTCTTCCGCTCGCGCACCCTGGCGATGGGCGGGGGTGTGGCATTGCTCCGCGACCTCGGGATCCCGTTCGAGCGCACGGACGGCGTGGATCGCCTGACCGCCGTGCCGATGCTGTTCGCGGACGTCACCCACTGGTGGTCGGTCGCCGACGGGCGGACCGTGGTCTCCTTCGCGGCGCGGGGAGCGGGACTCCTGCACGCCGATCCGGAGCGGGCCGGCGCCGAACGGTCCTCGCGCGAGGACCGGTTGGCCATCCTGCTGGGCCGGGGGCGCGCCTCCGTCGTCCGTGAACTGGCCGTACCGATCACCACGTCCGCGCTCGCCGACCAGCTGGGGCTGGCCGCGAGCACGGTCTCCCAGCACCTGTCGGCCCTGGTCTCGGCGGGCGTGGTCCAACGCCACCGGGCCGGCACCCGCGTCCTGTACGAGCTGAATCGTTCGGGCGTGACGCTGACGCAGTGTCTGATGAACAAGTGATCTTCAGGGCTGGTCCGTGGTCGGGCTCCTCACCAGCGGTTTCGCCGGAAACAGCCCGACGGCACGGTGCGTGGCCGAGGCGATTCGGCGTACACCGAAAGGCTTGTCCGCCACCCTGCGGTCGACAAGAGTCGAGGTGGGGAACGGCTCGGCCGAAGGCCGGCACGACGCCGGACTCGTGAGTCCGACGGCGCCCCGGCCCCGACGACCGGGCCACGTCCATCGCTCTGTCCCGACACACACCGCGCCGACGCCGCCGACGACGACGAGCGGAGGCCGTTCCCGGCGCCCACCGACATTTCGAGCCTGGAGTGATTGCATGCCGACGCCCGAACCGTATCTGCATCGAGCCCCTTCGGACCTCCCGTATTTCAGCTCGGACGGTGAGGCATACCTGGCACGGACACCACTGAGGGACATCCGCAAATCGCGGGAGCTCCGGGTGCTGTCCGAGGAGGACTTCGACTTCTGGCAGACCTATGGCTACGTCATCGTCAGGGAGGCGATACCCGCCGCCGCGGCGAAACGCCTGCTGGATTTCACCTGGGACTTCCAGGGGCTCGATCCGGCGCGGCCCGAAAGCTGGTACGAGGAACGGCCGTTCCGGACCGATCTGGACCGGGAGCTGCATGTCTACGGTTTCGTCGAGGCATACCATCACCAGCTCATCTGGGACAGCCGACAGGCGCAGCGCGTGTACGACGCGTTCGTCGATGTGTGGGACTGCGAAGAGCTGTGGGTGACGCTGGACCGGCTCAACCTCAATCCGCCCAACGTCAAGAACCGCGATCGCGCACTCATCGAGCCCACGGACGAGGGCTTCGACATCGAGCTCCACTGGGATGTCGACACCACGCTCGGTGTTCTGCCCCAACGGGTCCAGGGGATCATCGCGCTCAACGACACCCGGCCCGAGCTGGGCGGCTTCCAGTGCTCGCCCGAACTGTTCCGCCGGTTCGAGCAGTGGAAGACCACTCAGCCGGAGGACCGGGACCCGATCAGGCCGGACGCCGACCGGGGGGAGTTTCCCGTGGTCCGGCCCGAACTCGGGGCCGGGGACCTGCTGATCTGGAACGGTCTGCTCGCGCACGGGGTGGCACGCAACACCTCGGACAACGGTGTGCGCGCGGTCCAGTACCTCTCCATGATGCCCGCACTGGAGTCGCACGACGAGCTGCGGCGCTCCCGGGTCGAATCGTGGCGACGGCTCGGCACGCCGGACTGGAACAGGACCCTGGTCGGTGACGCCACGAGGCATGAATCCCTCAGGTACGGCACCGCCGCGCTGAACGGCCTCGGCGAGAAGCTGCTGGGGCTCACGTCCTGGAACGAGCGGGAATCCGAACGGTCGACGGGAGAGCCGGCATGCGCAGTATCTGCCTGACCCTTCCCACGAACAGGGCCTGCGCCGCCACGATTGCGGCCGTGGGCGAGGAAGCGGACTACGCGGCCGGACACTTCGGCGTCGAGGTGCATGTGCTGATCCTGGACTCCTCCGGGAAGCAGACGTTCGCCGAGCACGCCCAGGTCGTCGACGAGGCCCGCCGGGCGCCGAATGTGATCGTGTATCACCTCGACGAAGCGGAACAGAGGCACTTCCTGCGGCGGGTGATCCGGCGTTCCGGTGTCCTCGAGCCGGGCCTGATGCTCGACCTCATGCTCCCGGCCGCTGTGTCCTACGGCGCCTGCACCAATCGCGCGTTTCTGATCGCCGGTGCGCTCGGGTGCCACTCGGTGCACCGCAGGGATTCGGACAGCACGTACCAGGTTCTGAACGGTGAGACGGTCTTTCCCATTCACCATGAGCTCACCTCGCTCGGGAAGACCGCGGCCGACGCGGCGAGCGGTGTGTCCGAGACCGTGCTCGACCCGGAGCACGCGTCCAAACCGGTGGTGATGGTGGGCAGTTCATTCGTGGGTGAACTGTCGGTGGACATCGGCGAGATCTCCCGGCTGGACCGCGACATCTACCACGACGTCGTCGGTCTCTGGGCTCCTCGCCACTGGTCGGACGAGCAGAAGAGGGAACTGGTCGACGAATCCTTCAGGGGAGCGGGCACCGACCCGTTCACCGGCGATCACTCGACCCTGACCCATGTCAATCCCATGCGTGTGGACATGTGCAACATCAGCTTCCTGCACGAGGTGTACGAGCGGGTGCCACTGCCGCCCGCGACCGACACCATCGGCAGCGATTACTTCCTGATGCACCTGGTGCACGACGGCACCCTGCCCGGCGTTCTGCACAACCGCCACATCGTGAACTACTACACGGCCGAACGCCGGACCGATGCCGGATTCATGGCCTATCAGCTGCGGCTGACGAAGTTCTTCCTGTCGATGCTCTACTTCAACTTCATCTACGACCGCATGGCGGCGGCCGGCGCCTCGTTGATCGACGGCGATTTCCACCTCCGCCCCGAAGCGGTGGCCGAGTTGGCGAGGGAGAGCGCCGGGTCGGACCGCGAGGAGAACGTACACCGGCTGGACGTCCTCAACCGTTCCTACCGGAAACTGGGCGGCAGATACGCCGAGTTCGCCGACGTTCTGGCATCGCGTGGTCGACGACTGCTCGAAGAGGCCCAGGCGGACATCGAGGACTTCGCGCTGCTGACCGAGGCCTGGCGCCCCCTGATGGAGGCGAGCAGATCCACCAGCGTGCGTGGGCCGAGTACATCCACCAGCGTTCATCAGCCGATTCGCTAGGCGGGCGTGGATCAACATGCATCTGAATGCTCATATGCGCGCTGCGCTGGAAGCCGCCGACGAGGACCGGATCGTCTTCGATCTCGCGGGCATCGAGGCGCAGTACGACGCACTGCTGAGGGAGTTGCCGGACATCTCCGTCCGCTTCGCCATGAAGGCCTGCCCCGTGGACGAGGTCCTCGGCCGTCTGGCGGGGAAGGGATCGGGTTTCGACGCGGCAAGCCCCAATGAGATCGCGCAAGCCCTCAGGACCGGCGTGCCGGTCGACCGGATTCATTACGGCAACACCATCAAGTCCGACGAGAACATCGCCGACGCCCACCGGCTCGGCGTGCGGGACTTCGCGACCGACAGCCTGGAGGACGTGGCGGCGATAGCGGCCCACGCCGCCGGGTCCCGGGTGTTCTGCAGACTGGCCACCAGTGGGGACGGGGCACTGTGGGGTCTCAGCCGGAAATTCGGCTGCTCCGCGACCGACGCGGTACTCGTCATGGAGGCCGCGCGGTCGGCCGGCCTGACACCGTCCGGTCTGTCCGTTCATGTCGGCTCGCAGCAGATGACGTCCGAGGCCTGGCAGGACGCCTTCGAGCTCCTTGCCGGCGTCCTCACGGAACTGAACCGGCGGGGCATCTTCCCGGACCACATCAATCTCGGTGGCGGCCTGCCCGCTCTCGGCTATCTCGACAGCCGGGGAATGCCCCTGGATCCTCCGCTGGACAAGATCTTCGCCGTGATCCGGGAAGGCCTGCAGCACCTCGGGGCGGTCTCGGAATCCCCCCTCGACTTCGTCATGGAGCCGGGACGTCATCTGGTCGCCGACCACGGCGCCATCAGGGCACATGTGTCACGGCTGTCCTCCCGACGGCAGATCGACGGTGCACGCGAGCACTGGCTGTATCTGAGCTGCGGAAAGTTCAACGGACTCTACGAGATGGACCAGTTGCAGTACCGGCTGCTGTTTCCCTCTCGTTCCGGCACGGAAAGCGTCCGGGCCGTTGTCGCGGGTCCCACGTGCGACAGCGACGACGCATACGACCACGAGCACGATCGCGTCGCCGTACCCGGATCCGCCGCATCAGGAGACCCGGTCTGGATTCTCTCCAGCGGCGCCTATGCCACCGGCTACATGACGCAGGGGTTCAACGGTTTCGATCCGCTTCCGTACACCTGCGTACACGGCGATTAGACGGGTCACGACGTGCGTATACGACACATCTCCGACAGCGACTGGGACGCCATCGTGGCGCTGGAAGCCGGCGCGTACACCGACGACGGTCTTTCGGAGGGGCGGGCGGCACTGCAGTCCCGGGCCCATGCCTCGCCGGCCACCTGCTTCGTCGCGGAGCACGGGAACCGGACGGCGGGTTACCTGCTGGCCCTGCCCTACCCGATGTTCGAGTATCCGGATCTGAACCGTGCGGAGGATGTCGTCTTCCATTCGCGCAATCTGCATCTGCACGACCTCGTCATCGCCGAGGAATTCCGTGGCAGGGGTCTGGCGAAGGGCCTGCTGCGTCATTTCACCGGAACGGCGGGATCGAAGGGGTACGAAGCGATCTCCCTGGTCGCCGTTTCCGGCAGCGACACCTTCTGGGCGGCGAACGGATACCGGGCCCATCGGGAGGTCACGCCCCCGAAGAGTTACGGCGCGGACGCGGTGTACATGTCCAGGGCGGTGCCGGGCGTCCGCGGCAGCAGAACGAATCCCGCCCATGCGTCCTCGCATCGGGCACCTCTGGAAGACGAAGTGGGCTGATTACCTGTGTTTGGCGTTCGTGATCAATTCCGCCGGGCGCAGCTCGCCATCGCGGCTTTGTTCTGCTTTCTCGGGTTCCAGTACGCGACCTGGGCATCACGGCTTCCCGCCATCAAGACACGGCTGGACCTGACGGAAGCGGAACTGGGCCTGTTGCTGATGGCCTGTGGTGCGGGCGCGGCCGCATCGTTCCCCCTCGTGGCGGTACTGATGAAGCGCATGGGCTCGCGACGCCTCGCGGTCGTGTCGGCGGTATGTCTGAGCCTGCTCCTGCCGGCCCTGGCGGCGGCGCCCGACTACCCGGTCGCCCTTGTCGTCATCTGCTGCGACGGCATCGCCGTCGGCAGCCTGAATGTCGCGATGAATGCTCAGGGGGCGGCTCTCGAAGCCACCTATCAGCGAACCGCCATGGCCAAACTGCACGCCACGTTCAGTGCCGGTTCGTTGTTCGCCGCGCTTCTCGCGTCCGGTGTGAACCTGGTGACCACGGACATCGCCGCGCACTTCGGCGTGGCCGCCGTCCTCCTGCTCCTGCTGGTCGGCCTCACCCGGTCGGGCCTGCTGACGGAGGAACAGCAGCCTCGGGCCGAGGCCCCTGCGGAGGACCCGGTCCCGGCTTCGGGGAAGAGCCGTCGCAAGCTGAGCATGCCGTCCCGCGTGACGGTATGGATGGGCTGCGCGATGGTGTTCGGCACGGTGACCGAAGGCGCCATGAACGACTGGTCCGCGCTCTACATGAAGGACGTCGTCGACGCGGCGTCGGAGATGGCGCCCATGGGCATCGCGGTGGTTTCGGTCATGATGGTGCTGGCCCGTGTCTTCGCCGACGGCTGGCGCAGTCGCTGGGGCGACGGACGCATCGTCCGCGTCGGCAGCGTGGTGGCCGGTGCGGGGCTGGCGCTCGCCCTGCTGGCGGGCGGTGTCGTGCCGACGCTGATCGGGTTCGCCTGCGTCGGACTGGGCGTCGCGGCCGTGACGCCGTGCATCTACGTGGCGGCGGCAGCACAGGGTACGGACGCGCTGGCCCTGGTCGCCGCCATGGGAACGACGGGCCTGCTGGCCGGACCCGCGGTGATCGGCTTCATCGCCGGCGCCAGCAGTCTCGTCTGGGGAATGGCCGCCGTCGCCGCCTCGGCGATCCTCGTGTCCCTGTGCGCCACGCAGATCCGCTGGCCGAGACTCGCCGAGTCCTGAGGGAACCGCAAGGACGCCGCAGAGGCCGCTGACGACGGCGCTGTGGCCGATACAACGCTGTGGAGTCGGTGCCCGCGCCGCCGACCGGTTGGGAGAGCCCGCGACAGCAGGCAGGATGGGGGAGTCCAGCAGGTAAGGGGAGACCATGATCGAGAAAATCCTGCCGTCCCGGGTAGCGGTGGCAGAGGCGTTCTCCGACCTGCCCGATGCCGTACTGCTGCCCGGCGAGGAGGAGCTGACCCGCGGCTTCGTGGCGAAGCGGCGCGGGGAGTTCGCCACGGCGCGGCACTGTGCCCGCCGCGCGCTCGGCTCGCTGGGCATCGCTCCCGTCGCCATCCTCAAGGGCGAACGGGGTGCCCCGATCTGGCCGGAGAGCACGGTCGGCAGCCTGACCCACTGCACCGGCTACCGCGCCGCCGCCGTGGCCCACCGGACGGATGTGCTCAGCATCGGCATCGACGCCGAGGAACACGCGCCGCTGCCCGGCGACGTGCACAACAGCATCGCGCTGGCGACGGAGCAGCGGCGGGAGCGTGAACTGCGCCGGGAGCACCCGGAGATTCACTGGGACCGTCTGCTGTTCAGCGCGAAGGAGGCCGTCTACAAGGCGTGGTTCCCGCTCACCCACCGTTGGCTGGGCTTCGAGGAGGCCGACATCGAGCTCCGCCTCGACGGCAGCTTCACCGCCGAACTGCTGGCCTCCGACCCGGTGCCGGCGACCGGGACCGGGTCGGAAGCGGTCCCCGCGGCCTTCAACGGCCGCTGGTTGGCCGAGAAGGGCCTGGTGCTGACCGCGATCGTCGTCGGGAACGCCCCCGGCTCTCCGCGTGGAACGGGTGCGTAGGGACCGGGAAGCAGCGGCGCAGGTCTCGTCCGACGGGTGGGCTTCCCGTAACCTCTGTCCGCATGAGCGAAGATCACCCGGGCGAAGGGCGCAGGCGCGCACGTGAGTTGGGCATCCCGCTGACCGGTGAGCCGGGGCCGTGGAACGCGATCACGGACGTTCCCGGCGTGGAGGTCGGATACGTCACCCTCGTCGACGGCGACGACGTGCGCACCGGGGTGACCGCGCTGCTGCCACGCGGCCGGGACGGTGTGGGCACCCCCTGCGCGGCCGGCTGGCACTCGTTCAACGGCAACGGTGAGATGACCGGGACCGCGTGGATCGAGGAGACCGGCTCGCTCGCCGTTCCGGTGGTCATCACCCATACGTACGCGGTCGGCCCGGTGCACCGCGGCGTGGTCGAGTGGGTGCGCGCCAACTGCCGCGACATGGCGCCGGAGTGGCTGCTGCCGGTCGTCACGGAGACCTGGGACGGCCACCTCAACGACATCCACGGTACGGCAGTGGAGTCCCGCCACGCGGCGGCCGCGATCGAGGCGGCGGCGTCCGGGCCGGTCGAGGAAGGATGCGTCGGCGGCGGAACGGGCATGCGCTGCTACGGCTTCAAGGGCGGGTCGGGCACCGCGTCGCGCGTCGTGGAGTACGGCGAGGACCGGTACACCGTCGGTGTCTTCGTCCAGGCCAACTTCGGCGCACGGCGCGAACTGGTGGTGGCCGGGGTGCCGGTGGGGCGCGAGCTGTCCGACCCGGTCGAGGCACCGGCCCCCGGAGCGGCGCCCGACGGGGAGCGCCCGGTGCCGCCCGGCGCGGGTTCGGTGATCGTGGTGGTGGCGACCGACGCCCCGCTGCTGCCGGGTCAGTGCAAGGCGCTGGCCCGTCGGGTGACGCTCGGCCTGGCCCGTACCGGCACCACCGGCAGTCACTTCTCCGGAGACCTGTTCCTGGCCTTCTCCACGGCCAACCCGTCCGCGCTGACCAGTACGTTCCCCGAGGACGACGGCAGCGCGCCGTACGAGTCGATGCGCTTCGTGCCCTGGGGCCGGATGGACCCCTTCTACGGCGCCGTGGTCGAGTCGGTGGAGGAGGCGGTGCTCAATGTGCTCACCGGCGCGCACGCGATGACCGGGCGGGCCGGACACCATGTCCCGGCGCTCCCGCTGGACCGGGTGACCGAACTCCTGGCGGCGCGGGGAGCGGTGTCGTAGCACATAGATCCCGTGCGGCTTCCACGGCGGGCTCGCTGGCCCGGCACAGCTTCGTCGGCCATACTGCCCGCCGTGGAGCAGCGCATAGATCCCAACACTCAGCCCGGATACGCCGCAGGGACAGACCCGGCGTTCATCCCCGGTCTCACGGCCCCCGTCACGGCCGGGAAACCGGATACGAGCCTGGAGCAGACAGACCTGGAGCAGACAGAACCGGAACAGACGGAGCGGGAACAGCCGGAGCCGGAAGGGACGGAGGAGCGGGCGTCCGAGGCCGCGGAGGCCGTGTCCGATTCGGAGTCGGAGTCGGAAGAGGCCTCGGCGGCGGACGGGAAGGAGGCGGTGGACGGGCCCGCGTTCGAGGTGAGCGACCGCCGCGGGTCGATCACCGCGGACCGCGAGGGCGTCCGGTTCCGGCTGGACGATCAGGAGGCCGAGTTCCGCTGGGACGAGATCGGCGCGGTCGAGGTGAAGACCCCCCGGTTCGGCCGCCGGTTCACCCTCACGGTCCACATCTCGACCCGCCGATGGTTCAACGCGGAGGTCGAGGCGCCGGCCAGGAGCAGCCTCAAGGAGTGGGCGGCGGAACTCGACGCGGTTCTGGACGTCTACTTCGAGGAGTCCTGACCACGGAGAGGTGTCGTTCGAGAGGCAGGGCCGGCGGAAGGGACGACCGCCGGCCTTCTCGCGTACCGCCGGCTTCCTCGCGGGGCCGTCGGCCTCCGCACGCACCGCCGGCCTCCTCACATACCTCCGACCGGAGCGGGCGTGCCGCGCAGCGCGTCGAGTATGTGGGGCCAGGCGGCTGCCCCGAGGGCCGCGTCCGCCGCGGTCGAACCTCCGTACAGAAACTGCGTGGAGGCGGGCGCCGGGTCCTCGCCCGGCAGCCGTGGGCGGTGGCCCGCGTCGGGGCCGCCGATGACCCGTACGGGCAGGCCGGCCGCTCTGCGGCGGGCGGCCAGCTCCTCGGCAGAGCGCAGCGAGGGCCACATCGCGTCGTCGCCGCCCGCGACCAGGACGAGTTCGGCACCGGACCTCTCCACCGGGATCGCCGCCGCGCCGACGCGGTCGGCGAACGTCCGCCGGCTCTGCTCGTACCAGCCGAGGACGGCTACGGGATCGCCCTTTGGCCGTCCGGGCGCCGGTGCCCAGGAGTCGTCGAGGGGGACGAACGGCAGCGACTCACCGCGCCAGGTCCAGGAGGAGCGGTACGGGCGGCTCCGTCCGTCCCGGCCGGGCCCGACGTTGGCCCAGGTGACCGAGGTGGGCGAGAGCGCCACCACGGCGTCCACACCGGGCAGGAGCACGGACAGGTGCAGGGCGGCCTCCGCGCCCTTGGAGGTACCGAGGACGCCGATCCGCCGTGCGCCGCCCGCGCGAAGCACCTCGATCGCGGGCTCGAACGTCTCCAGCGGGACCTCGCAGATGCCCGGCGGCTGTCCGGGGCCGCCGAACCAGCGGATCGACAGGGCGGCGATGCCCTCCCGGGCCAGGAGCCTGCACCGCTCGTCCTCGATGCGCCCGCTGGACCCGGAGAGCACCAGCACTCCGACTTCCGTGTCGCATACCGGCCCGCCCGCGGGCCTGGCGAGAAACCCCTCGCGAACGCCCTGGTGAAGGGCTTCATGAGGGGTTCCGCGAGCAGCCTCGCGAGCGCTTTCGCCGGGGTCGCCGAATGTGCGCTCGACGATGTGCACCGGCCGGTCAGGCGTCCGTGAGCACGACGGAGCGGGTCAGGTGGCGGGGGCTGTCCGGGTCCAGACCGCGGGCGGCGGCGCGGGCGATGGCCAGACGCTGCACGCGTACCAGCTCGGCCAGCGGGTCCAGGCCGCTCTCCACCCAGCGGGCGCCGGTCGCCAGCACCTGCTCGGCGAGACCCTCGGGGGCGGTGCCGAACATCCAGGTCGCGGTGCCGGAGGTGGCGATGCTGATGGGGCCGTGGCGGTACTCCATCGCGGGGTACGACTCGGTCCAGGACAGCGACGCCTCCTTCATCTTGAGCGCCGCCTCGTTGGCGAGCCCCGCCGTCCAGCCGCGGCCGAGGAAGGTGAACTGGGTGCAGTCCACCAGGCCTTCGGGCAGCGGCTCGGCCAGCGCGGTCTCCGCGTCGCGCACCACGTCCTCGGTGTGCAGACCGAGGTGGGCGCGGAGCAGGGTGAGCAGCGTGGTGGCGAACCGGGTCTGCACGACGGACTGCTCGTCGGCGAAGTCGAGCACGACGACGTCGTCGGCGGCCGTCATGACCGGGGTGTCGGGATCGGCGGTGATGGCCACTGTGCGGGTGGCACCACGCAGACGTTCGAGCAGCTCCAGCACCTCGGTCGTGGTTCCCGAGCGGGTGAGGGCGACGACCCGGTCGTAGCCGCGGCCGAACGGGAACTCCGAGGCGGCGAAGGCGTCGGACTCGCCCTGGCCGGACCCCTCGCGGAGCGCGGCGTACGCCTGAGCCATGTAGAACGAGGTGCCGCAGCCGACGACCGCGATGCGCTCACCGGCGGCGGGCAGGGCGGCCGACTGGGTCTGGGCCAGCTCGGCGGCGCGACGCCAGCATTCCGGCTGACTGGCAGTCTCGATCTCGACAAATGACACTTTTGCACTCCGTACTCGTAGTGGGATGCTCGTTTCCGCACGTTATACGCGACCTACGAGCATTATCAAGCATTCTGCTTGCAGGAGGCTTGACTGGGCGGAGCCTTGTGCGACGCTTGCGCGTGTCCGGTGACCGTACCCAAGGGGATGGGTGCCCGAAGCCCGGACTCGTAAGGAGAGTTGCCTTGTCCAGGGATGCCCGGTGGAACGCGCTGCTGGAACTTGTCGGTAAGAACGGCCGGGTGGACGTCGAGGACGCCGCCACGACGCTGGACGTCTCGGCCGCGACCATCCGCCGTGACCTGGATCAGCTCGCCGAGCAGCAGTTGCTCACCCGTACCCGCGGTGGCGCGGTGGCGCACGGGGTCAGCTACGAACTGGCCCTGCGCTACAAGACCGGACGCCACGCCCCGGAGAAGCAGGCCATCGGCCGCGCGGTCTCCGACCTGGTGGCCGTGGGCGAGGTGGTGGGGCTGACCGGCGGCACGACTCTGACCGAGGTGGCCCGTTCGCTGGCGGTGCGCTCCGACGTCGTCGGAGACAGTGCGGCCGGGATGGGCGGCCAGCCGACCCTGACCGTGGTCACCAACGCCCTCAACATCGCCAACGAGCTGGTGATCCGGCCGCAGATCAAGATCGTGGTGACCGGCGGGGTGGCCAGGCCGCAGTCGTACGAGCTGACCGGCCCGCTGGCCAGCGGGGTGCTGGGCGAGATCACGCTGGATGTCGCCGTGCTGGGCGTCAACGCGATCGACACCGAGCGCGGCGCGTACGTCCACCACGAGGGCGAGGCCAGCATCAACCGGCTGCTCGCCCAGCAGGCGCAGCGGGTCGTCGTGGCCGCCGACTCCTCGAAGATCGGCAAGCGCGCCTTCGCCCGGGTCTGCGATCTGGGGCAGGTCGACTTCCTGGTCACCGACAAGGGCATCACGCCCGAGGCGACCGCTCGCTTCACGGAGGCCGGCGTCACCGTCATCGCCGTGTGAGGCGACCCCCTCCCCTCCGGCGGTGACGCCGTCCCGCGAGGCCGGGTGCGGGCGCCGTCCACCGCCGGCCGACCCTGCCGGTGCCGCCGCGCGGTTCCACCCGGTGCCCGGTCGCGTTGCCGCACCGGGCGTACCGGCATGTGCCGGCTGTCCCGGCCGCCCCGGGCGCCGCGGCCGCCCCGGGCGCCGCGGCCGCCCCGGGCGCCGCGGCCGCCCCGGGCGCCGCGGTCGGACAGAAGTTGTTCAGTAGCCCCTGCTTGAGAATGCTGGGGGATACGCCCATCGGTGCAAGATCGAGCACTGGGGCGGCTTCTGAGGTGCGATCAACTGGCCGACAAGAGGTTCGGTGATCACGTCGAGGTTCTTCCGTGACCGTTCTGCACCTGCCATGTGCCCCTGATGTGCCCGATTGCGGGCTTCCGCGGGGTCAAAACGAACCTCAGTCAGGACTTTTCAATGTCCTTAGATGTTCGTTACCCGTGTGAAATGAACAACTCTTGCCATTGAGGTGCATGTCGTGAACCATGTGGCTGTCGCCGCGAGGGAGCAACGGCCGCACTGTCACCGGTGCGTGTTGCAGCCGTGATCGCGGGACACTCCCCTTTGCTCCATCAGCCCTGGAGGTGCCTGTGACGATGGCAGATGCGCCGGTCTCGGCCGTGCGGTCGCCTGTGCCGCAGCCCCATGACCCTGACGACACGGCTCGCTCCGGCGGGAAGAAGCGCAAGGACATACGGGTACGACTACCGCTCCGGCACCGTCTCAGGCGGGACAGATCACTTCTGCTGTTCTGCCTGCCGGGTGTCCTGTACTTCGCTCTCTTCTTCTACCTGCCGCTCGCGGGCAACGTCATCGCCTTCCAGGACTACCAGCCGTTCCTGGGTTTCAAGCAGAGCCCGTTCGTCGGTCTCGCGAACTTCACGGCGCTGCTCTCCGAGCCGGAGTTCTGGAGCGCGGTCTCCAACACGCTGCAGATCACCGCGATCCAGCTGCTGCTCTACTTCCCGGCCCCGATCGCGCTGGCGCTGCTGCTGAACTCGCTCATCAGCGAGAAGATCAAGCGGTTCATCCAGACCGTCGTGTACCTCCCGCACTTCCTGTCCTGGGTCGTCGTGGTCGCGATGTTCAAGCAGGTGCTCGGCGGCGCGGGTTCCGTCACCACGCTGCTGATGGAGCACGGGGTCAACATCGGCAATGTGATGACCGATCCCGGCACCTTCAAGCTGCTGATCACCGCCCAGGCCATCTGGAAGGACTGCGGCTGGGGGACGATCATCTTCCTGGCGTCCATCGCCTCGATCGACATGGGCCAGTACGAGTCCGCCGCCATGGACGGAGCCGGCTGGCTCCGCAGGATCTGGCACATCACCCTGCCGGGCATCCGGCCGGTGATCCTCATGCTGCTGATCCTGCGGCTCGGCGACATCCTCTCGGTCGGCTTCGAGCAGATCATCCTCCAGCGCGACGCGGTCGGTCCGGACGCCTCGGAAGTCATGGACACCTACGTCTACTTCCACGGCGTCATCGACGGCAGCTGGGGAATGAGCACGGCCGCCGGCCTGATGAAGGGCGTCATCGGATTCGCCCTCATCCTCGCCGCCAACAAGCTGGCCCACCGCTTCGGTGAGCAGGGAGTGTACCGATGAGTCAGCAGACCTTTGCGGCACGGCTGCGAACCGCCCGCCCCGGCGCCCGCGGCGGTGAGCGCCGCCGTGCCTCCTCCGGCCGCCCGCCGTGGATGGAACGGCCCCACTGGTACGGGCAGGGCGCGAAGGCCGCCGCCCTGGTCGTCCTGACCGTGATCGTGCTCTACCCGTTCGTCCTCGCCATCGGCACCAGCCTCGCCGGGCGGGAGGAGCTCAACGCCAACGGCGGGTACGTCCTGCTGCCCAAGCACCCGACGCTGGAGGCGTACCGGGTCATCCTCTCCGGCGGAGTCGTCACCCAGGCGGCCGTGGTCTCCATCTTCATCACGCTGATCGGCACCGCGCTGAGCCTGGCCTGCACCGTGATGATCGCGTACGGCACCTCGCGGCCCGGCACCGTCCTCGGCAAGCCGATCCTGCTGCTGGTGCTGGGCACCTTCCTCTTCGCCCCCGGCATCATCCCCACGTACCTGGCCGTCCAGCAGTTCAAGATGCTCGACACCTACGCGGCGCTGATCCTTCCCGTACTGCTCAACGCGTTCAACATCGTGGTCGTGCGCTCGTTCTTCCAGAGCATTCCCGAGGAGCTGTACGACGCCGCGCGGATCGACGGCGCGGGCGAGGTGACCGTCCTCTTCCGGATCGTGCTGCCGCTCTCCAAGGCGGTCCTCGCCGTGGTCGGCCTCTTCTACGCGGTCGGGTACTGGAACAGCTTCTTCAACGCGGTGCTCTACCTCAACGACTCCAGCAAGTTCCCCATCCAGGTGATCCTGCGCAGCTATGTCCTCAACGGCCAGAGCATCAACGCGCAGGCCATGGGCGTGCACGCGATCCCGCCCGCGACCTCCTTGCAGATGGCCGTGCTCATCATCGCCATCGTGCCCATCTTCTGCGTCTATCCCTTCCTGCAGAAGTTCTTCGTCAAGGGCGTCCTCACCGGGGCGATCAAGGGCTGATCCGCCCACCCGGACCTCCCGTCGCCCCCACGCACTTCACACACTTCAAGGAGCACCCATGTCCACCAACTTGTCCAGGCGCGGTTTCATGGGCGCGGCGGGGATCGCCGGCCTGACCGTGGCCGGTCTGACGTCCCTGACCGCGTGCGGCAGCGGGGCCACCATCAGCAAGGGCGGGGCCAAGGCATCCGCCAAGCTGAAGCTCCCGGCGTACGTCCCCGCGCAGACCGCCCCCGCGGACCTCGCCGGGAACGCGGCCGGTCTGGACGCCACGTATCTGCGCTACCCGAAGAAGCTGACCAGGTCCGTGGCCAAGGCGCCCGGCGACGGCAGCCGGATCACGGCCCTCACCGAGACGTTCACCACGCCCGCCCCGCCGCAGGGCAGGAACGGCTACTGGCAGGAGCTGAACAAGCGTCTCGGGGCGCAGTTCGACATGACGATCGTCGTCGACCAGGGCGTCGACGCGTACCTCACCAAGTTCAACGCCATGATGGCCAGCGGCGACATACCCGACCTGGTCTGGTTCCCGCCGAACCAGGGCATCCAGCGCGTGCCCGAGCTGCTGGACGCCAAGTTCCACGACCTCACGCCGTACCTGTCCGGCGACGCCGTCAAGAAGTACCCGAACCTGGCGAACCTGCCGACCACCGCGTGGAAGACCGCCGTCATCAACGGCAAGATCCGCGGCGTCACCGTCGCCTACGGCTCCATGGGCCAGGTCTACGTCGTCAACGAGGACTTCTGGAAGCCGGTCGGCGGTGCCGAGTTCACCAGCGCCGAGGACTTCCTCGCCAAGGGCAAGGAACTCCTCGACGCCAAGCGCAACAAGTACGTCCTGGAGCCGGCGTACGTGAACCACGTCGGCATGTTCGGCCAGTGGTTCGGCGCCCCCAGCGGCTGGCGGCTGGAGGGTGGCAAGCTGACGCACATGTACGAGACCGAGGAGTACCAGGAGGCCCTGGCGTTCGGCGTCAAGGTCGCCAAGGCCGGTCTCTTCTGGCCCGACCCCAACCTCTCCACCACCATGGAGAAGATGGCCCAGGGCACGCTGGGCGCCTATGTGCAGTCCTTCCCCAGCTTCCTGGTCGACGTCAAGAACTACGACTTCCCGTTCGGCATCATCCCGCCGTTCGCCGCCACGTCCGGTGCGAAGCCGCGGTACACCATGGGATACGGCTCCGTCGGCTACACCGCCATCAACAAGAAGGCCGACGACAAGCGGGTCAGGATGCTGCTGGGCGTGCTGGACTACCTGGCCGCGCCCTTCGGTACGGAGGAGCGGCTCTTCCTCGACAACGGCATCGAGGGCACGCACTTCACCCACGCGGCCAACGGCGACATCAAGCTCACCCCGAAGGGGAACGCGGAGGCCGTCACCACGGCCATGCCGCTCGCCTTCCTGGCCGCCGGCCCCGAGTACATCTACCTGCCGGGCAAGTCGGAGCTGGCCGGCCGGATCCACGGCTGGCAGCAGGAACTCCTCAAGATCAGCCAGACCAACCCGACGAGCGGCCACTTCTCCGACACGTCCACCAGCAAGAGCGCGTCCCTCACCACCGCCATGAGCGACTGCCAGAAGGACATCGTCGCGGGCCGCAAGCCGATCTCCGCCTACAAGGAGGAGCTGCGCAAGTGGCGCTCCGGCGGCGGCGACAAGATGCGCGCCGAGTTCGAGGCCTCGCTCGCGGGCAAGTAGCCGCCCGTCACCAGTCTCCGCCCGCACCACCCGTACAGACAGAAGGGACCCCCGTGTCAGACCTGCGACTCGGCGTCATCGGGCTCGGCCTGCGCCGTTCCATCGCGACGTCCGCCCACCACCCCGGACAGGGTTCGGCGATCACCGCCGTCTGCGACCTCGACCCCGAGGTGCGCCGGCGCGAGGCCGAGCGCTTCGGCACCGAAGTCGCGGTCGAGGACTACAAGCTGCTCCTCGGCCGGGACGACCTCGACGCGATCATCGTCGCGACCCCGGACGACACCCACGAGACCATCGCCATCGACGCGCTGCGGGCCGGCAAGGCCGTCTTCGTCGAGAAGCCGCTCGGGATCACCGTCGAGAGCTGCGACAACATCCTGCGCGCCGCGTACGAGACCGGCACCCGGCTGTACGTCGGACACAACATGCGCCACATGGGCGTCGTGCGGCTGATGCGCGACATCATCGCCCGCGGTGACATCGGCGAGCCCAAGGCCGTGTGGGTGCGGCACTTCGTCGGCTACGGCGGTGACTACTACTTCAAGGACTGGCACGCCGACCGGACCCGCACCACCGGCCTGCTGCTCCAGAAGGCCGCGCACGACATCGACGTCCTGCACTGGCTGGCCGGTGGCTACACCCGCCGCGTCAACGCGCTCGGCGACCTCCTCGTCTACGGCGACCTGCCGCGCCGCGAGGCGGACACCCCGCGCCCGGCGAACTGGCTGCGCGAGTTCGACTGGCCGCCGACGGCCCGCAAGGACCTGCACCACATCGTGGACGTCGAGGACGTCTCGGTGATGAACATGCAGCTCGACAACGGCGTCGTGGCCGCCTACCAGCAGTGCCACTTCACCCCCGACTACTGGCGGAACTACACCGTCATCGGCACCGAGGGCCGCCTGGAGAACTTCGGTGACAGCCCCGGTGACGAGGTCAAGGTCTGGAACACCGGCCCCAGCGGCTACCGCCGCGACGCCGACATCACCTACCGGGTTCCGGAGGCCGGTGGGTCGCACGGCGGCGGGGACACCCGGATCATGGAGGAGTTCTGCCGGTTCGTGCGCGACGGGGGCGTCACCGACACCTCGCCGGTCGCCGCCCGGATGAGCGTCGCCGCCGGTGTGCTCGCGACCCGTTCCCTGCGCGAGGGCGGTGCGCCGTTCGAGGTGCCGGCCCTCGACCCGGAGCTGATCGCCTACTTCGAGGGCGGCCAGGTCCGCCCGTAGTCGGTACGACGGGCGCGACTCGTTCGCCGCCCGGGAGACCTTCGGGGACAGTGCCTTCCGGCGCTGTCCCCGAAGTTTTTTTGCGACTGTTTTCAGTCATGCTCGGTGGGTAATCGGCTCATTCCGGTTTGGCGACCGCTCGGCAGCTGTTCGCCGCGACGCGTGACACCGTCGGGTGAATTGAGGAGGTTCATCCGGAAGATGACAGGTGGGGGCGGGGCGCGCCGGTCTCGCAGGGTCACCACGGCTCCGCCGCCGGGGAGCGGGAGCGATGAATTTGCGCCAACGGGACCTCGTGGTGGCCGAGGTCGAACGCGTGGCCGGATTTCGGTCGGCATAATCGCGTCCATGTCGATCACGGGTGGAGACGTCGTTGACCTGGGGCGGGGCCTTTACGCATGGCTCCCGCCGAAACGGGGCTGGGGGCTGGCGAACTGCGGTCTGCTCGTCTCGCCCCGCGGTGCGCTCTGGATCGACACCCCGTACGACGCCGTGCTGGCCGGCCAGTTCCTGGCCGAGTCCACGAAGCGGCTGCCCGACGGCGTCCACGTCGACCGGGTGATCGTCACCCATGCGAACGGGGACCACTTCTGGGGCGCGGGCGTACTCCCGGACGCGGAGATCATCGCCACCCGCGAGGCCCGCGAGCACATCCACTACGAACCCACCCCGAAGCAGCAGCACGCCCTCGTCGCCACAGGCGATCCGGCCACCCCGCTCGGCAGCTATCTCGCACATCACTTCGGCCCCTTCGACTGGTCGCAGACCGAGCCGGTGGTGCCGACCACCTACTTCACGGGCGAGCTCGAACTGACCCTGGGGGAGTACCCGGTCCAGATCTCCGCGCTGCCGTCCGCGCACACCACCGGCGACCTTATGGTCCATCTGCCCGCGCAGGGTGCCGTGTTCACCGGGGACATCATCTTCTCCTCCACCCCGGAGCAGCCGGGCGACCACCCGGTGCACTGGGCGGGTCCGCTGAGCAATCTGATCGCGGCCTGCGAACGCGTGCTGGCCACCGGCGCCGAGACCGTCGTCCCGGGACACGGCCCGCTCCTCGACCGGGCCGGGGTGCGCGACCACATCGTGTACCTGGAGTATGTGCGCGAGCGCGCCCACGCCTTCCACACGGCGGGGATTCCCGCCGTCGAGGCCGCCCGCCGGGTCATCGGCGAGGGGCGCTACCCGGAACTGGGCCTGCCCGAGAGGCTGGTGGTGACCATCGGCAGCGAGTACCGGCAGCTCGACGGCTCCGAGCTGCCCGGCGTGCTCCAGGTGATGACCGAGGTCGCCGTGGTCGCTCAAGAACTGGAGCAGCCGGATGAGCCGGCGGGCCCCGCGGAGCGGTAGGCGGAGCTTCTGCCGCCGCTTCGGCCGGAAGACCGATCCGACAACAGAAACGCGGTGACGGCATGGGATGGATAGTGGCGGTGATCGCCGTCGCCGCTGCCGTGGCGGCAGCGGTCCGCGCACAGAACTCGGCGCGCGCCGAACACATCGCCCTGGCCCGCGCCGAGCTGGCCGAACGCCAGTCGAAGGCCGCCGAGGCCCGTACCGCGGCCCTCACCGACGAGATCCGCCAGCTGGCCCACAACCGGATACCCGCCGCCGCGCTCGCCCTCTCCCATCCCACCGCCAAGGTGCCCGGACTGCGGGAGGCGGCCGAGGTCGACGGCGATTCCGCGCGGCTGCTCACCGAGGCGGTGCAGGCCGCCCGCAAGGCCGTCGTCGAGGAGCGCGGGCGCGTCGACGCGGCCGCCCGCGCGGCGATGCGCGGCACCTCCGCCAAGATCCAGTCCCTGCTCAACCAGGCCCAGCAGCTGCTGCACGAGCTCCAGCACGAGTACGACGACCCGCGGATCCTGCAACTCGACTTCCGCAACGAACTGGCGCTGCGGCGCACCCAGGCCACCGCGGTGCTCTGCGACGCCTGGCCGGGCCTCGCCCGCCAGAACTCGCCGCTCGTCGAGATCGTGCTCGGCGCCCAGTCCCGGGTCGCCGGCTACGAACGCGTCAAGGTCGCCAACCACCTGCGCGACGAACGGCTCGCCCTCGTCGCCCGCGCCGCCGAACCTCTCGCCATCGCACTGGCCGAACTGCTCGCCAACGCCACCGCCTACTCGCACCCCGACACCGATGTCCAGGTCACCCTCCAGCAGAGCGGCGGCCGCGGCGCGTTCCTGGTGGTCGACGACGCGGGCATCGGCATGGACGACGACGCGCTCGACCGGGCACGGGCCCTGCTGGCCGGCCCGCCCGAAGTCCTCCTGACCGAGCTGGGCGACCCGCCGCAGACCGGCTTCGCCGTCGTCGGCCGGCTGGTGCTGCAGTACGGCTTCAACTGCCACATCGAGGCATCGCCGTTCGGCGGCATGCGCACGATCCTGCGCGTCCCCGCCCATCTGCTGACCGTGCTGGAGGAGGACCGCAGCCTCTCCGCCCTGGCCCCGAAGCCGGTGCAGGCGCAGGCCACTTCCTCCGTTTCCGCCCCGACCGAGCAGGAGACCGCCCCCGTGCCGCAACCCGCCGGCGGGGAGGCTGCCGCGCTGCCCAGCCGACGCCGACGCGCCCCGCGTCCGGCCCGCCCCGCGTCCACCGACGCCGCCCCGGACCGCGAACAGGTGCCCCGTACACCGGAGCAGGCCGGGGCTTCCTGGGCGGCACTCCAACAGGGCACCCTCAACGGCAGGAGCGTCGCCGGGCGGCCATCCGCACCGGCACCGGACGACCACGACCACCCGGACGACCGGGACGAGCAAGGAGACGACCAGACGTGAGCGCCCCCACTTCCACCACCGGTGACCTCGCATGGGTGCTGACCCCGCTGCTGGAGCTGCCCGGAGTCCAGCACGCCGTGGTCGCCACCGGAGACGGTCTCGTCGAGGGCGCGTCGCCCGGTCTGGACCGGGCGTCCGGCGAACGGGTCGCCGCCATGACCGCCACGCTGCACGCCGCGGCGCGCGCGTTCACCACGGCCTTCACCGACGTCGAGGCTCCGCGCCTGGCCCAGACCGTCGTCGAGTCCGACCAGGGCTTCGCCATCGTCGTACCGGCCGGGAACAACACCACACTCGCCCTGTTCGCGGAACCCGGAGCCAAGCTCGGCGACATCGCGTACCAGATGCAGGTACAGGTCACCGCCCTGACCCGGGCGATGAACGCACCCGCCCGCCTGCCGGACACCACCGCCCGGCCATGACCTCCGGCCCAGGGCGCCGTCTGATACCCCCCTATCTGGTCACCGGCGGCCGGACCCGGCTCGCCGGTCCCGCGCTCGACCGGCTCGACGTACTCGTGCGTGCCGACACCGAGCTGCCCCCGGACACCGGCTCGGAACAGCGCAGACTGTGCGAGCTGCTCGAACCGGGGGCGCTCACCGTCGTCGAGTGCGCGGCTCACCTGGACCTGCCGGTCAGCGCCACCGTCTTCCTGGCCACGGACCTCGCGGCCGCCGGACATCTGCACACCCGACCGCCCATCCCCAGTGCCGGGGAGATCGACCGGTCGCTCGTCGAGAGGCTGCTCGTTGGACTCCGCTCCCTCCACTGACCGCACCGGCATCGGCTATCTGCCGCCTGCCGCCCGGACCCTGATGAAGCTCGTCGTCACGGGTCCGTTCGGCGTCGGCAAGACCACCCTGATCCGCACGCTGTCGGAGATCGCCACGCTCCACACCGAAGAGGCGATGACCCAGTCCAGCACCCGGCTCGACGACACCGCCGGGCTGCCGGACAAGACCACGACCACCGTCGCCATCGACTTCGGCCGGCTCACCGTCCTGGACGACCTGGTGCTCTACATGTTCGGCACCCCCGGTCAGCAGCGGTTCCTGCCGCTCTGGGAGGACATCGCGCGCGGTGCGCTCGGCGCACTCGTCCTGGTCGACACCCGCAGACTCGCCGACTCCTTCGCGGTCATGGACATGGTCGAGGAGCAGGGCCTGCCGTACGCGGTCGCGGTCAACCGCTTCCCCGACGCCCCCGCCCACACCGACGAGGTTCTGCGCAAACACCTCGACCTCGCACCCGAGACCCCGCTGGTGCAGTGCGACGCCCGTGAACGCCGCGGCAGCATCGACGCGCTGATCGCGCTGGCCGAGCACGTGCTCACCCGGATGCCCAGGCCCGAGGACCCGTCATGACACCGTTCGCACAGCCGCCGCAGCCCCTCGACCTGTACGGTCCGGAATTCGCCGCCGACCCGCGGAGCCACTACCGACGCCTGCGCGAACACGGGCCTCTCGCGCCCGTCCGGCTCGCCCCGGGCATCGACGCCCTGCTGGTCACCGACTACCAGGCCGCCGTCGATCTGCTGCGCGACACCCACACCTTCACCAAGGACCCGCGCGCCTGGCAGGCCACCGTGCCCGACGACTCGCCGGTCCTGCCCATGCTCGGCTACCGGCCCACCGCGCTCTTCAGCGACGGCGACGTGCACGCCCGCTACCGCGACGCCATCAACGACAGCCTCGCCCTGATCGAGCCGCACGTCCTGCGGGCCGAGGTCGCCCGGGTCGCCCGGCGGCTCATCGGCGAATTCGCCGCCACCGGAAGCGGCGATCTCATCGCCCAGTACGCCCGACGGCTGCCGCTGCACGTCTTCGTCACCTGGTTCGGCGTGCCGCCGGGCGACGGCGAACGCATCGTCAACGGCATCGCCGGCATGTTCAACTCGGCCGAGAACGCCGCCACCGCGTACGCCGACCTCGTCGAGGTCGTCACCGAACTGGTCGCCGACCGGCGCACCCGGCCGCGCCGCGACCTCACCTCGTACCTCCTCGGCCACCCGGCCAATCTCGACAACGACGAGACTGTGCGTCAGATCACCCTGATCATGAGCGCGGGCCACGATCCGACCACGAATCTGATCGGCAACGCGCTGCTGCACATGCTCACCGACGCCCGCTACGCCGGTTCGCTGCACGGCGGCGCGATGACGGCGCACGAGGCGATCGACGAGGTCCTCTGGCAGGATCCGCCGCTGGCCAATCTCGCCGCCCACTACCCGCGGCACGACACGGAGTTCCACGGCGTGCGGCTGCGCGCGGGACAACTCCTCCTGGTCTCCTACGCGGCGGCCAACACCCGCTCGGCGTCCGGCCTTTCGGACCCCGCGGTCCGCTCCGGGGCCAGCGCCCACCTCGCCTGGTCCGCGGGTCCGCACCGATGCCCGGCGAAGCAGCCGGCGCTCCTGATCGCCATGACCGCGATCGAGCAGCTCACCAGTCAGCTGTGCGACGCGGAACTGGCCGTTCCGGTCAGTGCTCTGAAGTGGCGCCCGGGACCGTTCCACCGCGCGCTGGTCCGGCTTCCGGTACGGTTCACCCCCGTCGACATGAGTGCGGAAGCACACCGGCTCAGGTCCGCCGGGGAAGCCGAGGGCGGGCCGCCGGCGGTGTCGATCGGCCCATGAACCGTGTCGGTGGTACGCCGAACGGGTGAGTGGCGAGAGAATTGCCCGATGAACAGCGAGCGCAGCCGGCGCAACGCCAACCGAAGCACAGACGGGGTGGTCCGGTGAGCAGGTACGACAGGTACGACGTCACGGACGAGCAGTGGGAGGGGCTTGCCCAGGTCGTACCTCTGCGCAGCCGCAACGAGTGGCCGTCCAGGGTGGATCACCGCACGGTCCCCGACGAGAGCCCGGCGTCCGAGCAACGGCGACTCGTCGTGCTGCGGGTCCAGGTCTTCGCGGACGCACGGGAGGTGGCCGAGTACCTGGTCTCCCAGATTCCGGTGCTGCTCGACCTGACCAGCGCCGAGACGGATGTGGCCAAGCGCATCCTGGACTTCACCAGCGGGGTGGTCTTCGGCCTCGGCAGCGGAATGCACCGGGTCGACCGGAACGTCTTCCTGCTGTCCCCGGTCGGCATGGAGGTCGAGGGAGTCACGGCGGCGGGCCTGCCCGGTTAGGCCCTGATCCGCCGGACAGGCCCTAGTGGCCCGCCGGAGACCGCTGGGGCGGGGGCGGGGCGAGGTGGTTCATGTAACCCGATCGTAGGAAGGTCGTTCAGGCGGAACGGTTCACCGGTCCGTGGCCCGCGTACCGTCCGCCCATGACCGCACTCCGACCGGGGGCCACCCCGCCACCGCCCGCCGACCCTTCCGGGGCCGCCGCCACTCCCGAGACGGTCCGTCCGGAGGCCGCGCGGCGCTCCGGCGGGCCGGACCGCGCCGCCGGCCCCGTCGTCACCGAACTGCGGCTGTCCGCCTTCGCCTCGCACCGCGGCGCCACCTTCCCCATCGGTCCGGTCACGCTCTTCGCGGGGCCCGCCGGCAGCGGCAAGACGAGCGCGTTGCGGGCGTACGAGGCGCTGGCGCGCCTGGGCGGCGGGGATCCGCTGGACGAGGTGTTCCCGGACCCGGCGGGCTGCGTTCCGGAAGGGGCCGCGGCCGACCCGCAGGGGCGCCGCGGCTTCCGGATCGGCTGCACGGCGGACGGCCCGGCAGGACCGGTACGGCTCGACGTCGCCGTCCAGGCGGAGCCCACGCTCCGCATCGTCGGCGAACGGCTCACCGCCGGCGGCGAGACCCTGCTCACCACCGCG
Organism: Streptomyces sp. NBC_00984; assembly: GCF_045162475.1. NCBI lineage: Bacteria > Bacillati > Actinomycetota > Actinomycetes > Kitasatosporales > Streptomycetaceae > Streptomyces > Streptomyces sp. NBC_00984. The sequence continues at coordinate 2,131,399 of NZ_CP108734.1, read as the reverse complement.
TTGCGCGACCCGGGGCGCTCCATGGTCCAGGCGGCCTGGCACACCGCCGGCACGGTCCCGGTGACGCGCGCGCCGCTGCCGGACGACCGTCTGGGCACGGCCCTGCTGCCGCTGCGGGTCGCGGGCAGGACCGAGGGGCAGTTACGGGTCCTGGCCGCCGCGGAACAGATGGTCGTGGCCCTGCGGTCGGTCTTCGCGTGCGAACCGCAACCGCAGCGGATGCGTGCCCCCGTGCCGGCCGGTGACGGCAGGCTGCGACGCGGCTGCGACAACCTCGCGGCGGTGCTGGAGCGTACGCACACGCAGTGCGTCCAGCGCCATGCCCGGCTGGTTGCCGCGGCGCATGCCGGGTGCGCGGGGCCGGTGACCGCGCTGGGCGTCGAGAGGCTCGGGGACGGATCGCTGCGGGCGACGGTCGGGCGGGGCGGGGGACCTGCCTCCCCGGCGACCCCGGTCGGGCGGCTCGGGGACGGCGAGCTGAGGTATCTCGCGCTCGCCCTCGTGCTGCTCACCGGCCCCGGGGTGCTGGCGGTGGACGCCGCGGGGGAGGTGCCGTCGGCCATGCAGACCCTCACCGTGCTGGCCGACGGACTCGACCGGGACCTGGACGGAAGGCAGTTGCGCGAACTGCTGTCCCTGGCCGTGTCGATCGGGGCGGCCGGGCACCTCAGGCTGGCCGGGACGGTCACGGAACCGGGCGCGGTACGGGCCCGGGAGACGCCCGGGGTGACGGTGGTAGACCTGGACCGTGACAGAACTTGATGTACAGGCCCTGCAGCGACGGCTCGCCGCGTTCGCGGCCGCACGGGACTGGGAGCAGTACCACACGCCGAAGAACCTGGCGGCGGCGCTGAGCGTCGAGGCGTCCGAACTGGTCGAGATCTTCCAGTGGCTGACACCGGAGGAGTCGGCGCGGGTGATGGAGCGGCCCGAGACGGCGCACCGGGTGGCGGACGAGGTCGCGGATGTTCTCGCGTATCTGCTGCAGTTCTGCGAAGTGCTGGGGATCGACGCGCTCGCGGCGCTGTCGCAGAAGATCGACCGGAACGAGTCCCGATTCCCGGTGCCGGGACTCCAGGACCCCACAGAATCGAGCGACCGTCACTCTTCGGAGTGATCGACTTATCCACAATCGATTTAGTGTCCACAGATTTCCGAATTCCCCTGGCTTTTCGGTACCGGTGACCTCACTGTGGGTAATGGATGAGGTGAGCGGCTTTTCGTACGGACGGGGGAACGCATGGAAGCGGAACGTCTTGTAGGAGTCAGCCGGCGTGCTCTGGCGCAGAGCAGGGGGACGCCGGACATCATCGCGGAGGCCTGGCAGGCACAGGCGCTGGCCCAGGCGATCGGCAGCCGCCTGGCGGCCGACGGACCGAAGGAGTTACGGGGCGAGGCGCGCGGACTGAGCGAGATCGGCGGCCGGAGCAGCGGGGCGCTGGACCACCCGGCGGCGCGGGCCGGGGTGGCACGGGCCGCGCAGCTCTCCGAGCTCACCGAGCCCCGGGCGACGCTGACGGGGCTGGGCACATTGCTCGGGGAAGTGGGGATGGCGCTGGTCGGGGTGGCCTGCGAGACCGACGAGCAGGGGCTCTACTGGCAGTGCATGGAGGCGATCGACGCGGCCGACGAGTCCATGGACCGGGTGCACGGAATGCTCCGCCGCCTCGACGAGCAGGACAGGGAGCGGCAGCAGGATCTGGAGCGCGGCCGGGGGCGGGACGGCCCGTACGGCCCGTACGGCGCGGTCGGTGGACCGGCGGGTACGACTGCGGCCAGCCGTGGCCGCGCAAGACTTCGGGAGTGACCGGGCCGGGCGACGGGTGCGACCGCGCAGCGGATTCGGGGATGACCGGGCGGCCTTGAGCGCGCCGTCGGGCGGGAAGGCGGTGACTGTACAGGACTTCGACAGCGACGGCGCTGGGGAGGCAGCAGGAGAAGAACGTCCGGTGTCCGGAGGTGCAGGATGGATGCATGGATCTTCGAATCTTCACCGAGCCCCAGCAAGGGGCGAGCTACGACACCCTGCTCACCGTCGCCAAGGCGACCGAGGACCTCGGCTTCGACGCCTTCTACCGCTCCGACCACTATCTCCACATGGGCACGGGGGACGGTCTGCCCGGCCCGACCGACGCGTGGATCACCCTGGCAGGGCTGGCGCGTGAGACCAAGCGGATCAGGCTCGGCACCCTGATGACGGCGGGGACGTTCCGGCTCCCCGGCGTGCTTGCCATCCAGGTCGCGCAGGTCGACCAGATGTCCGGTGGACGCGTCGAGCTGGGTCTCGGCGCAGGCTGGTTCGAGGAGGAGCACAAGGCCTACGGCATTCCGTTCCCCAAGGAGAAGTTCGGCAGGCTGGAGGAGCAGCTGGAGATCATCACCGGGCTCTGGGCGACCGGGATCGGCAAGACGTTCAGCTTCGACGGCACCTACTACCAGCTCACCGATTCGCCCGCGTTGCCCAAGCCGGCGCAGGCCAAGGTGCCGGTGCTGATCGGCGGTCACGGTGCGACGCGCACACCGCGACTGGCCGCCCGCTACGCGGACGAGTTCAATATCCCCTTCGCGTCGCTGGAGGACAGCGAGAAGCAGTTCGGCCGGGTCAGGGAGGCCGCCGAGGCGGCAGACCGCGCACCGGACGACCTGGTGTACTCGAACGCCCTGGTGGTCTGCGTCGGCAGGAACGACGCCGAGGTGGCACGCCGCGCCTCCGTCATCGGGCGTGAGGTGGCGGAGCTGAAGGCGAACGGGCTCGCGGGCTCGCCCGCCGAGGTGGTCGACAAGATCGGCCGGTACGGCGCGATCGGCTCGTCCCGGATCTACCTCCAGGTCCTGGACCTGCACGACCTGGACCACCTGGAGCTGATCTCCTCCCAAATCCAGTCCCAGCTCGGCTGAGGACCGAGGGCAAAGGAGGCCACCTGTGCACCCCGCCCGCCCGGCCGACGACTCACCGTCCCTCGGTGTGCCCGCCCGCACGCCCCCGGGCCCGCCCGCCCGTCCGCTCGGCCGTGCTCTCGCGGCAGGGCCGGTCCTGCTCGACGGCGGTCTCTCCAACCAGCTGGAGGCGCAGGGCTGCGATCTGTCCGACGCGCTGTGGTCGGCCCGTCTGCTGACCGACGGGCCCGGACAGATCGAGGCGGCCCACACCGCCTATCTGCGTGCGGGTGCACAGGTGCTCATCACCGCCGGGTACCAGGCGACCTTCGAGGGGTTCGCGCGGCGGGGGATCGGACGGGCGGAGGCGGCGGAGCTCTTCGCCCGCAGTGTCCGGCTGGCGCGACGGGCCGCCGGTGCGGTGGAGCGGGACGTCTGGGTCGCCGCTTCGGTCGGCCCGTACGGGGCGATGCTGGCGGACGGCAGCGAGTACCGGGGCCGCTACGGGCTCTCCGTCCGGGAGCTGGAGCGCTTCCACCGGCCCCGGATCGAGGCGCTGGCCGCCGCCGGGCCCGATGCGCTGGCGCTGGAGACCGTGCCGGACATCGACGAGGCCGAGGCATTGCTGCGGGCGGTCGAGGGGTGCGGGCTGCCCGTCTGGCTCTCGTACAGCGTGGCGGGCGACCGGACCAGGGCGGGCCAGTCGCTGGAGACGGCCTTCGCTCTCGCCTCGGGGCGCGACGACGTGGTGGCCGTGGGGGTGAACTGCTGCGATCCGGTCGATGCGGACCGGGCGGTGCGGGTGGCCGCCGAGGTGACCGGGAAGCCGGTCGTCGTGTACCCGAACAGCGGCGAGCGGTGGGACGCGGGGGGACGGGGATGGGCCGGCGCTCCCACGTTCGACCCGGGCGGAGCAGAGGCCTGGCTGGACGCCGGGGCCCGGCTGATCGGCGGCTGCTGCCGGGTCGGCCCGGACGCCGTCGCGGAACTGGCCGGGCTGCTCGGCACGACGACGGCCGACGAGTCCGCGCAGCGCTCGACGAGGAGAACCGACCCGACGAGGAGAACCGACCTGACCCGGAGAACCGACCCGACCCGGAGTACGGACCCGGCCCGGAGAACCGACCCGACCCGGAGTACGGACCCGGCCCGGAGAGCAGACCTGCCCCCGGGAACAGACCCAGCCGACTCCTCGGGCACCTGAAAATACCTGGTCGGAGGCGAGTGGACCGGACCATACTCGGACGTGTGTTCCTGACAATCAGCACAACCGGCAACCCGGAACGTCCGGCGACCGACCTCGGCTTCCTGCTGCACAAGCATCCCGAGAAGGCGCAGACGTTCTCCACCTCCCACGGCACCGCGCATGTCTTCTATCCCGAGGCATCCGCCGAGCGCTGCACCGCGGCGCTTCTGCTGGAAGTGGATCCCGTGGCCCTGGTGCGCCGGGGCAAGGGCCGGGGCGGCGCTCCCGACGCGGCGCTCGCGCAGTACGTCAACGACCGCCCGTACGCGGCGTCCTCGTTGCTGTCCGTCGCCATGAGCACGGTCTTCAAGTCCGCGCTGAACGGTGCGTGCCGCGCGCTGCCCGAGCGCGCGGAGGCACCGATGCCGCTGCGGATCGAGGTGCCCGCGCTGCCGGCCCGCGGCGGAGCGGAGCTGGTGCGCAAGCTCTTCGGGCCGCTCGGCTGGACGAGTGTGGACGCGGTGGCCGTTCCTCTGGACGAGCAGTTCCCGGAGTGGGGGGAATCGCGGTACGTACGGCTGGTGCTCGAAGGCGAGTTGCGGCTGGCGGACGCGTTGCGGCAGCTGTACGTGCTGCTGCCGGTGCTGGACGACGCCAAGCACTACTGGGTCGCACCGGACGAGGTGGACAAGCTGTTGCGGGCGGGCGAGGGCTGGCTCGCCACCCACCCCGAGCAGAAGCTGATCACCAGCCGCTATCTCTCGCGACGCTGGGGCCTGACCCGGCAGGCGATGCAGCAGCTCGAACTGGTGCGGCTCGCCGAGTCGGACGACCTCGACGTCGAGAGCATCGACAACGCCGTGGACGAGACGACCGACACCGAGGAGAAGCCGGTTCCGCTCGCCGAGCAGCGGCGCGCCGCGATCCTCGACGCGCTGCGGGCCGCGGGCGCGAGCCGGGTCCTCGACCTGGGCTGCGGGCAGGGCCAGTTGGTGCAGGCACTGCTCAAGGACGTGGGCTTCACGGAGATCGTCGGTGTCGATGTCTCCATGCGCGCCCTCACCATCGCGTCACGACGGCTGAAACTGGAGCGGATGGGGGAGCGGCAGGCCGGCCGGGTCGTGCTCCGGCAGGGCTCGCTCACCTACACCGACAAGCGGCTCAAGGGGTACGACGCGGCTGTGCTCAGCGAGGTCATCGAACACCTCGACCTGCCGCGACTGCCCGCGCTGGAGTACGCCGTGTTCGGTTCGGCCCGTCCGCGGACCGTGCTCGTGACGACGCCGAACGTCGAGTACAACGTCCGCTGGGAGACCCTTCCCGCCGGGCATGTGCGCCACGGCGACCACCGGTTCGAATGGACCAGGGCCGAATTCCGCGGCTGGGCCCGGGAGGTGGCGCAGCGGCACGGATACGGGGTCGACTTCGTCCCCGTGGGGCCCGACGACCCCGAGGTGGGGCCACCCACGCAGATGGCCGTGTTCACGATGACCGCGGCCGACGGGACCAGGAACAGGACCGAGAAGGAGGCGAATGCCGCATGACCAGTACCTCACGCACGCTGCCGGTGACCGACCTCTCCCTCGTGGTCCTCATCGGGGCCAGCGGTTCCGGCAAGTCCACCTTCGCCCGCGAGCACTTCAAGCCCACGGAGATCGTCTCCTCGGACTTCTGCCGCGGTCTGGTCGCCGACGACGAGAACGACCAGAGCGCCAGCCGTGACGCCTTCGACGTCCTGCACTACATCGTGGGCAAGCGGCTGGCAGCCGGACGGCTGACCGTCGTGGACGCCACCAACGTCCAGTCCGAGAGCCGCAAGCAGCTGGTCCAGCTGGCCAGGAGCCACGACGTGCTGCCCATCGCGATCGTCCTCGACCTGCCCGAAGAGGTCTGCGTCGCGCGCAACGCGGCCCGCCCCGACCGCGCCGACATGCCGCGCCACGTCATCCAGCGGCACCGTCGCGAACTGCGCCGTTCGCTGCGCGGCCTGGAGCGCGAGGGCTTCCGCAAGGTGCACATCCTGCGCACCGAGGAGGAGGCGGTCCACGCCGAAGTGGTGCTGGAGCGCCGCTACAACGACCTGCGCCACCTCACGGGCCCCTTCGACATCATCGGCGACATCCACGGCTGCAGCTCCGAGCTGGAGTCCCTGCTCGGCAAGCTCGGCTATGCCGGCGGCGCGCACCCCGAAGGGCGTACGGCGGTCTTCGTCGGCGACCTCGTGGACCGCGGCCCCGACAGCCCGGGAGTGCTGCGCCGCGTCATGGCCATGGTGTCGGCGGGCAACGCCCTGTGCGTGCCGGGCAACCACGAGAACAAGCTCGGCCGCTACCTCAAGGGCCGCAACGTCCAGCACACCCATGGACTCGCCGAGACCATCGAGCAGCTGGACCGGGAGGACGAGAAGGACCCGGCCTTCCGCGAGCAGGTCCGGGAGTTCATCGACGGGCTCGTCAGCCACTACGTGCTCGACGGAGGCAGGCTCGTCGTCTGCCACGCCGGACTTCCCGAGAAGTACCACGGCCGCACCTCCGGACGGGTCCGCTCGCACGCGCTGTACGGGGACACCACCGGCGAGACCGACGAGTTCGGCCTGCCCGTGCGCTACCCGTGGGCGGAGGAGTACCGGGGCCGTGCCGCCGTGGTCTACGGACACACCCCGGTGCCCAACACCTCCTGGATCAACAACACCATCTGCCTGGACACCGGAGCGGTCTTCGGCGGGAAGATGACCGCGCTGCGCTGGCCGGAGCGCGAGCTCGTCGACGTACCGGCCGAGCAGGTCTGGTACGAGCCGGCCAAGCCGCTGGCCACCGAGGCACCCGGTGGCCGGGAGGGACGGCCGCTCGACCTCGCCGATGTGCAGGGCCGCCGGATCGTCGAGACCCGGCACATGGGCCGCATCGCGGTCCGTGAGGAGAACGCCGCCGCCGCGCTCGAAGTCATGAGCCGGTTCGCCGTCGACCCCCAGCTGCTCGGCTACCTCCCGCCGACCATGGCGCCCACCGCCACCTCGCGCGAGGACGGCTACCTGGAGCACCCGGCCGAGGCCTTCGCGCAGTACCGGGCGGACGGCGTCGACAAGGTCGTGTGCGAGGAGAAGCACATGGGGTCGCGTGCGGTGGCGCTCGTCTGCCGGGACGCGGCCGCCGCCCGTGAGCGGTTCGGTGTGGGCGGTACCTCGGACGCCCTCGGTTCCGCCGGCGGCCCGACCGGGGCGCTGCACACCCGTACCGGACGGCCGTTCCTCGACGACGTCGCGCTCACCGAGGTGATCCTCGGCAGGCTGCGCGCCGCCATCACCGCCGCCGGACTCTGGGAGGAGTGGGGCACCGACTGGGTGCTGCTCGACGCCGAGCTGATGCCCTGGTCCCTCAAGGCGGCCGGGCTGCTGCGCTCGCAGTACGCCGCGGTCGGCGCCGCGTCCGGCGCCGTCCTCCCGGAGGCCAACGCGGCCCTCGCGGCCGCGGCGGCCCGTGGTGTGGACGTCGGCGCTCTCGCCGACCGCCAGCGGGGTCGCGCCGAGGACGCCACCGCGTTCACCGAGGCGTACCGCCGGTACTGCTGGAGCACCCAGGGGCTGGACGGGGTCCGTCTCGCGCCCTTCCAGATCCTCGCCGTCCAGGGCCGCTCACTGGCCTCCGTACCGCACGACGAGCAGCTGGCCTGGCTGGACCGGCTGGTCGAGCACGACCCGACCGGGCTCCTCCAGGTCACCCGCCGGCTCGTCGTCGACACCGGGGACGAGGCGTCGGTGCGCGCCGGTGTCGACTGGTGGCGGGAGATGACCGGCCGCGGCGGCGAGGGCATGGTCGTCAAGCCGCTCGCCGCGCTCGTACGGGACGGCAAGGGCAGGCTGGTCCAGCCGGGCATCAAGGTGCGCGGCCGGGAGTACCTCCGGATCATCTACGGACCCGAGTACACCCGCCCGGAGAACCTGGAACGGCTGCGCGGCAGGTTCCTCGGCCACAAGCGGTCGCTGGCGCTCCGGGAGTACGCGCTGGGGCTCGAAGCGCTGGACCGGCTGGCCGACGGGGAGCCGCTGTGGCGGGTCCACGAGGCGGTGTTCGCGGTGCTGGCCCTGGAGTCGGAGCCGGTCGACCCGCGGCTCTGAGGAGCCTCGCAGCAGGCTGTGGGGCGTCGTCGGCGGGTTCTCCGGTGGGATCACCGGAGAACCCGCTGGCGGTTCGCGGGAGTGAACGGGCCCGTCCACGGTGAGGATGGAGGCATGGGATTCCATGTCGACTCCGAGGCCGGGCGGCTGCGCCGCGTCATCCTGCACCGCCCCGATCTGGAACTGAAGCGGCTCACCCCCAGCAACAAGGACGCGCTCCTGTTCGACGACGTGCTCTGGGTGCGCCGGGCCCGCCAGGAGCACGACGGCTTCGCGGACGTACTGCGCGACCGCGGTGTGGAGGTGCACCTCTTCGGCGACCTGCTGCGCGAGTCGCTGGACATCCCGGTGGCCAGGCGGCTCGTTCTGGACCGGGTCTTCGATGAGAAGGAGTACGGCCCGCTCGCCACCGAGCATCTGCGGGCCGCCTTCGAGAAGCTGCCCAGTACCGAGCTGGTCGACGCACTCGTCGGCGGGATGACCAAGCGGGAGTTCCTGGCCGGGCACAGCGAGCCGACCTCCGTCCGCTTCCACGTCATGGACCTGGACGACTTCCTGCTGGACCCGCTGCCGAACCATCTCTTCACCCGGGACACCTCGGCCTGGATATACGACGGGGTGTCCATCAACGCGATGCGCTGGCCGGCCCGGCAGCGCGAGACCGTCCACTTCGAGGCGATCTACCGCCACCACCCCCTCTTCACCGGCCCCGACGCGGGCGCCTTCCACCACTGGTCGGAGGGGCAGGACGACTACCCGTCCACCATCGAGGGCGGCGACGTACTGGTCATCGGCCACGGCGCCGTACTCATCGGGATGAGCGAACGCACCACTCCGCAGGCGGTGGAGATGCTGGCCCGCGGACTGTTCGACGCCGGCTCGGCCCGCACGATCGTGGCGCTCGACATGCCCAAGCGCCGGGCGTTCATGCACCTCGACACGGTGATGACGATGATCGACGGCGACACCTTCACCCAGTACGCCGGCCTGGGCATGCTCCGCTCGTACACCATCGAGCCCGGCGACGGCCCGAGGGACCTGAAGGTCACCGACCATCCGCCCGAGCACATGCACCGGGCGATCGCACGGGCTCTGGGGCTGGACTCGATCCGCGTCCTCACGGCCACCCAGGACGTGCACGCCGCCGAGCGCGAGCAGTGGGACGACGGCTGCAATGTGCTGGCCGTCGAGCCGGGAGTCGTCGTCGCGTACGAGCGCAACGCCACCACCAACACCTTTCTGCGCGAGGAGGGCATCGAGGTCATCGAGATCCGCGGCAGCGAACTCGGCCGGGGCAGGGGCGGCCCCCGTTGCATGAGCTGTCCGGTGGAGCGCGACCCGGTGTAGGGGCCGGGCGCGGGGCGAGCCGACCGCACCGTATAGCGATGCATGGTGTCGTATAGACTTCCAGAATCACTGTACGTGCGATCCCCGCCCGACCCAGGAGCTCTCCCATGGCCATAGACCTCGCAGGCCGCCACTTCCTCAAGGAGCTGGACTTCACGGCCGAGGAGTTCCGCGGCCTGATCGAGCTCGCGGCCGAGCTCAAGGCCGCCAAGAAGTCCGGGACCGAGGCGCAGCGGCTGCGCGGCAAGAACATCGCGCTGATCTTCGAGAAGACCTCGACCCGCACCCGCTGCGCCTTCGAGGTGGCCGCCGCGGATCAGGGTGCGTCCACGACCTATCTGGACCCCTCCGGCTCACAGATGGGGCACAAGGAGTCGGTCAAGGACACGGCCCGGGTCCTCGGCCGGATGTTCGACGGCATCGAGTACCGCGGCGACAGCCAGACGGCCGTCGAGGAGCTGGCCGCCCACGGCGGCGTTCCGGTCTTCAACGGGCTCACCGACGACTGGCACCCGACCCAGATGCTCGCCGATCTCCTCACCATGACCGAGCACAGCGACAAGCCGCTGGAGCGGATCGCCTTCGCCTACCTCGGCGACGCCCGCTTCAACATGGGCAACTCCTACCTGATCACCGGCGCCCTGCTCGGTATGGACGTGCGCATCGTCGCGCCGAAGGCGTACTGGCCCGCCGAGGAGATCGTCGCCGAGGCCCACCGACTGGCCGGTGCGAGCGGTGCGACCATCACCCTCACCGAGGACATCGCCGAGGGCGTCGAGGGCGCCGACTTCGTCGCCACCGACGTCTGGGTCTCCATGGGTGAGCCCAAGGAGGTCTGGGCCGAGCGGATCGAGGCCCTGGCGCCGTACGCCGTGACCATGGACGTGCTCCGCGCCACCGGCAACGCCGGCGTGAAGTTCCTGCACTGCCTCCCGGCCTTCCACGACCTCGGCACCGAGGTCGGGCGGGGGATCGAGGCCGCCTACGGGCTGACGGAGCTGGAGGTCACCGACGAGGTCTTCGAGTCCGCGCACTCGGTCGTCTTCGACGAGGCGGAGAACCGGATGCACACGATCAAGGCCGTTCTGGTGGCGACCATGGCGTCCCCGGAGACCAAGGGCTGATCGCTGCATGAACATGCGCCCGATTGGGTGAACATGCGCAAAGGCGACTAATATGTTGCCTCCTGGTGGGGTTCGAGCTCGCACGCTCGAACCCCATTTTTGTGTGTCACCGGAGCCCCCACAGCCCCCGGTCGCACCTCCCCCACATGCTCCACCAGAGAAGAGACCATCCCCGTGAGTCCGCTGCGCCCACCGATCCCCCCGCACCTGTCCGGGCCGCGCATCAAGAATCCCCACCAGCTGATCGCCGAGTCCGGCGCCGACCTGGAGGGGCACGGCCTCAAGCGCACCATGGGGCTCTTCCAGCTGGTGTGCTTCGGCGTCGGCGCCGTCGTCGGCACCGGCATCTTCGTCGGACTCTCCGACAGCGTCGCCGAGGCGGGCCCCGCGGTCGTGCTCTCCTTCGTGCTCGCCGCGATCACCTGCATCTTCACCGCGTTCTCCTTCGCCGAGCTGGGCAGCGCCATCCCGGTCTCCGGTAGCTCCTACTCCTTCGCCTACGCGACCCTCGGCGAACGCATCGCCTTCCTCGTCGGCTGGTGTCTGCTGCTGGAGTACGGCGTCTCGGTCTCCGCGGTCGCCGTCGGCTGGAGCCAGTACGTCAACGAGCTGCTGGACAGTCTGTTCGGCGCGCAGCTGCCGGCCGCCCTCTCGGCGGGCCCCGGCGACGGCGGTGTGATCAATCTGCCCGCCGTCCTGGTGGTCATGATGGCCGCCACCCTGCTGGTGCGCGGCGTCCGGGAGAGCGCCGGGGCCACCGCCGCGATGGCGGTTCTCAAGATCACCATCCTGATCCTGTTCTGCGTCATCGCCTTCACGGCCTTCGAACGCGGGAACCTCACGCCGTTCTTCGCCCACGGCGCGGGCGGGGTCACGGCAGGTGCGTCGCTGGCGTTCTTCTCGTACATCGGCTTCGACGCCATCACCACCGCGGGCGAAGAGGTCAAGAACCCGCGGCGGAACATCCCGATCGCGATCATGGTCTGCATCGGCCTGGTCACGCTGCTCTACTGCGCGGTCGCGCTCGCCGCCATCGGCGCGCTGGGGCCGAAGGCCGTCGCCGACCGGCCGGCGGCGCTCTCGATCGTCGTCGACCAGGTCACCGACTCGACCGTCGGCGGCGGAATCGTCGCCTTCGGAGCGGTCGTCGCGATCGCGTCCGTCGTGCTCGCGGTGATGTACGGGCAGACCCGCATCCTGATGTCGATGTCCCGTGACGGACTGATCCCGCGGGTCTTCGAGCGGGTCTCGCCGCGCACGGCGACGCCGGTCGCCAACACCTGGATCGTGGCGGTCGTCTTCGCGGTCCCGGCGGCCTTCGCGTCGCTCGACGTGGTGGTGAATCTGACCACCATCGGCACGCTGGCCACCATGGTCGCGGTGAACGTCGCGGTGATCGTGCTGCGGCGCCGCAACCCGGAGGTGAGGGGCTCGTTCCGGGTGCCGCTCTATCCGCTGAGTCCGCTGCTGGGCGTCGGCTTCTGCCTCTATCTGATGTACGGGACGGGCTGGGCGACCTGGATCCAGTTCGCGGTCTTCCTGATCGTCGGCTCGGCGGTGTACGCCTTCTACGGCCGCAGCCGCTCCCGGCTGGCCGCCGCCGACGCGGCCCGGTGAGGGCGGCGGCTCAGCTCTGGGGCGTGAGGGACGGCAGGGTGAACCACACGGCCTTGCCGTGCTCCGTGGTGCGGTGGCCGCAGGACGAGCTGAGCGTCCGGATCAGCAGCAGACCCCGGCCGTGCTCCTGCCAGGGGTCCGGCTCGCCGCCGGGCCGGGGGAAGGAGAGACCGCCCGGCGGGGCGGGGTCGCGGTCGTGCACCTCGACCTGGCAGCCGCTGGGCAGGAGCTCCACGACCAGCTCGATCGGCTCGTCGCTGCGGGTGTGCTCGACCGCGTTGGCGACCAGCTCCGCGGTGAGGAGCTCGGCGGTGTCGGTGTCGGCCGGTGCGTCGATGTCCGCGAGTGCGGTACGGATCAGGGCACGGGCAATCGGTACGGCCGCCGTCGAATGCGGTAGCGCGATCCGCCAGGAGGCGGGGAGAGGGACATCGGGGGGCACGGCATGGTTTCCGTTCCGGGGTGGGGTGCGGGTGTGGTCGCGGGTTCGTGGGTGCGGGGACTCTCCGGTATCAAGACATCTCGGTTTCAACCTTACGAAGTGCAATGACACGGGCAAGGGGTCGCCGACAGGTATGAAAGGGACGTTGGTCACTGCGTTCTCACGCTCCGCCTATCGCGTGCTCGTGACGGAAGTCACGAACGAGTGATAAGTTCGGGTGCAGGTAGCAGCCCGACGGCTGAAGGGGAGCCCCCTCCATGAGCCCGTTTCCCAGCTCCGCCCCGCACACGGACGACTGGCGCCATCTGCGGCTGACGACGGACGACGGGGTTGCCACCGTCACGCTCGCCCGGCCCGAGAAGCTCAACGCGCTTACCTTCGGCGCCTACGCCGATCTGCGCGACCTGCTTGCCGAACTGTCCCGCGAACGCAGCGTGCGCGCTCTGGTGCTCGCGGGGGAGGGCCGCGGATTCTGCTCCGGCGGAGACGTCGACGACATCATCGGCGCGACACTCGCCATGGACACCGCCCAGCTCCTCGATTTCAATCGCATGACCGGACAGGTGGTGCGGGCCCTTCGTGAAACCCCCTTCCCCGTCATCGCCGCCGTACACGGGGTGGCGGCGGGCGCCGGGGCGGTGCTCGCGCTGGCCGCGGACTTCCGGATCGCCGATCCGTCGGCCCGTTTCGCCTTCCTGTTCACCAAGGTCGGCCTCTCCGGCGGCGACATGGGCGCCGCCTACCTGCTGCCGCGCGTCGTCGGCCTCGGCCATGCCACCCGATTGCTGATGCTCGGCGAACCGGTCCGCGCACCCGAAGCGGAACGGATCGGACTGATCAGCGAGCTGACCGAAGAGGGCCGGGCCGATGTACGCGCGGCGGCGCTCGCCCGCCGCCTCGCCGACGGACCGGCCCTCGCCCTCGCCCAGACCAAGGCCCTGCTCACCGCCGAACTCGACATGCCGCTCGCCGCCGCGGTCGAGATGGACGCCGCCACCCAGGCCCTGCTGATGCACGGCGAGGACTACGCGGAATTCCATGCCGCCTTCACCGAGAAGCGGCCACCGAAGTGGCGGGGCCGGTAGCGATGCCCTCCGAAACGGCCCCGTCCGGTGCGGCCCGGACCGGCGTGAAGCGCATCGCGGTCATCGGCGGCGGGCCCGGCGGGCTCTACGCCGCGGCCCTGCTCAAGCGGCTCGACCCGGAGCGCGAGATCACCGTCTGGGAGCGCAACGCCCCCGAGGACACCTTCGGCTTCGGCGTCGTCCTCTCCGACGAGACCCTCGGCGGCATCGAGCACGCCGACCCCGTCGTGTACCGGGCCCTCCAGGACGAATTCGTACGGTGGGACGACATCGACATCGTCCACCGGGGCGTCACCCAGACGTCCGGCGGCCACGGCTTCGCGGCGCTGGGCAGACGCAGGCTGCTGCGGATCCTGCACGACCGCTGCGAATCCCTCGGCGTACGCCTCCGCTTCCGCACCGAGGCACCGCCGGCCGCCGAGCTGGCCGCCTCCCACGACCTGGTGATCGCCGCCGACGGTGTGCACAGCCTCACCCGTACCGCCCACGCCGACACCTTCGGCCCCCGCCTCACCACCCACCGCTGCCGCTACATCTGGCTTGCCGCCGACTTCGCCCTCGACGCCTTCCGCTTCGAGACCGCCGAGACCGCGTACGGGGTGATGCAGCTCCACGGCTACCCCTTCTCGGCCGATGCCTCCACCGTCATCGTCGAGATGCGCGAGGAGGTCTGGCGGGCCGCCGGATTCGACACCTGCGACGCGGAGCACTCGACCCTGCGGTGCGCCAAGATCTTCACCGAGGCGCTCGGCGGCCGGCCACTGCGCTCCAACAACTCCTCCTGGCTCACCTTCCGCACCGTCGTCAACGACCGCTGGTCGCACGGCAACACCGTCCTCATCGGCGACGCCGCCCACACCGCGCACTTCTCCATCGGCTCCGGCACCAAACTCGCCGTCGAGGACGCCCTCGCCCTCGCCGCCTGCATCGAGGAACAGCCCGACCTGCCGGGCGCACTGGCCGCGTACGAGGCCGAGCGCCGGCCGGTCGTCGAATCGACCCAGCGGGCCGCCGCGGCCAGTCTGCGCTGGTTCGAGGAGCTCGCCACCTACGTCGACCAGCCGCCCCGCCAGTTCGCCTTCAACCTCCTCACCCGCAGCCGCCGCGTCACCCACGACAATCTGCGGCTGCGCGACGCCTCCTTCACCGCCGCCGTCGAGGAGGAGTTCGGCTGCGCCCCGGGCGTCCCGCCGATGTTCACCCCGCTGCGACTGCGCGGCCTCGAACTGCGCAACCGCGTCGTCGTCTCACCCATGGACATGTACTCGGCCGTCGACGGCGTCCCGGGCGACTTCCACCTCGTGCACCTGGGCGCACGCGCGCTCGGCGGCGCCGGTCTCGTCATGACGGAGATGGTGTGCGTCAGCGCCGAGGGCCGCATCACCCCCGGCTGCACCGGGCTCTACACCCCCGAACAGGCCGCCGCCTGGACCCGGATCACCGACTTCGTCCACACCAGCGCGCCCGGTACGGCCATCGGCGTGCAACTCGGCCACTCCGGGCGCAAGGGCTCCACCAGACTGATGTGGGAGGGCATCGACCAGCCCCTCGACCACGGCAACTGGCCGCTCACCGCCGCCTCCCCGATCCCGTACGCGGACGGCGTCAACCAGGTCCCGCACGCCCTGGACCGGGCCGGGCTCGACGCCGTGCGCGAACAGTTCGCCTCGGCGGCCCGGCGCGCCGACCGCTGCGGCTTCGACCTGCTCGAACTCCACTGCGCCCACGGCTACCTGCTCTCCGGCTTCCTCTCGCCGCTCACCAACCAGCGCACCGACGAGTACGGCGGACCACTGCACAACCGGCTCCGCTTCCCCCTCGAAGTCTTCGACGCCATCCGCGCCGACTGGCCCGACGACCGGCCCATGACCGTCCGGATCTCCGCCACGGACTGGGCCGAGGGCGGCACCACGGCCGAGGACGCCGTCGAGATCGCCCGCGCCTTCGTCGCCCACGGGGCCGATGCCATCGACGTCTCCACCGGCCAGGTCGTGCCCGACGAGCGCCCCGAGTACGGCCGCTCGTACCAGACCCCGTACGCGGACCGGATCCGCAACACCCTGTGCGTGCCCGTCATCGCGGTCGGTGCGATCTCCTCCTGGGACGACGTCAACTCCCTGCTGCTCGCGGGCCGCGCCGACCTCTGCGCCCTGGCCCGCCCCCACCTCTACGACCCGCACTGGACCCTGCACGCGGCGGTCGAGCAGGACTACGGCGGACCCGGCGCGCCCTGGCCGCTGCCGTACCGCGCGGGCAGCCGCACCCCGCCGACGGGCCGCACGGACGCACCGAAGCCCCGGCTCACCCTGGGGTGACGGGCAGGCACTCGTGGCACCGGCACCGGTCCGGGCACGGTGCCCCGTGGTGGGCGCGCCGCTCCTCGCGGGCGACCCGCTCCAGCAGCGCGGCCAGTTCCTCGGCCTCCTCCCTTGTCGCAGCGCCCGGACCGGCACACCGCTTCAGCACGGCCGGGACGTACACCAACCGCGCCCGGAAGGTGTGCAGATGGCGGGTCCCCGTGTCGATGGTGATCCAGCGACCGGTGTGCCGCCCGTGCCCCACCGTGGTCAGCTGCTGGTGCCCCATGCCCGGGTAGGTGTCGACGACGTACACCTTCGCCCCGCCCCGGTACGCCTTCGTGCCGGGGCGCAGCTCCTGGCCGAGGTCCCCGTACCGCCGCCACAGCACCACGTTCGCGGCGACCAGCCAGACGGGTTCCGGCGGCCCGCTCACTGCTCCGCCGTGCTGATCAGCAGCCGGTCCGAGACCGGCCGGTAGCCGATGCGCCGGTACACGCCGTTGCTGGTGGGGTTCGCGAGGTCGGTGAAGAGCAGCACCTCCTGCGCACCGGCCTGCCTCGCCGCCCGGCTGATCTCCGCCGTCACCCCGGCCGCGTAGCCCCGGCCGCGGTGCTCCGGCGGGGTGTAGACCGCGGCGACCCGGACCATGCCGGCGATCCGTGGCGAGACCCCCGCCATCGACACCGGGACGCCGTCGTCCTCCCAGAGCGTCAGCCCGCCGGACGCGATGCGCTCGTCCACCAGCCGCTCGGCGTGGGTGCCGGGCTGGCCGGTCCCGTCGGCGAAGTCGCGGACCCAGCGCACCAGCAGCTCCCGGTCGGCGACGACCGCGGCCCTGGGCCGTCCGGCAGGGGCCGGGGAGGGCGGGATCAGCGTCGCCAGCCGGTAGAGCCGCTGCTCCTGGTCGACCCGGTGACCGGGCCAGGTGGCGGCGATCCGTTCGGCGGCGGCCCGGTCCGCGTTGATCCGGGTCAGCGGGAGCGCGGCAGCCAGCGGACCGACCGCCGCCGGGTCGACGGATCCCAGCATGGGCGGGTACGGCGGGGTCTGCACCAGCGTTCCCGCGACCTCGCCGTCCGCCCCGCGCCACCAGCCGAGCAGCGGGGCGGCGTCGCCGTAGGCGTGCGGGCCGTGCCGTCGCAGGGTTTCGGTGACGGTCAGGATCAGGGTGTTCTCGGCGGGCCGGGCGGCCAGCGAGGCGCCGGCCGCGTCGAGGAAGGCATCGACGTCATCGGTGAAGGTCCAGGGCATGGTTCATCCTGCCGGGTGCGCGGGGAGCGCGGCACCCGCATTTCCGGTTCAGCCCTCCCGCAACCGGAAACGCTGGAGCTTGCCGGTGGCGGTACGGGGGAGAGCGGGCAGGAACTCGATGACGCGCGGGCACTTGTGCGGGGCCAGCTCGCTCTTCACGTGGGCGCGCAGTTCGTCGGCCGACGTCACCGCGCCCTCGCGCAGCACCACGTACGCCACCACGATCTGGCCGCGCAGCTCGTCCGCCCGGCCCACCACGGCCGCCTCGGCCACCGAGGGGTGGTGCAGCAGGGCATCCTCGACCTCGGGGCCCGCGATGTTGTAGCCGGAGGAGATGATCATGTCGTCGGCGCGGGCCACGTAGCGGAAGTAGCCGTCCGCTTCGCGCACATAGGTGTCGCCGGTGAGGTTCCAGCCGTGCGCCACGTAGTCCCGCTGGCGCTCGTCGGCGAGATAGCGGCAGCCGACCGGGCCGCGTACGGCGAGGAGCCCGGGTTCCCCGTCCGGCACCGGCCGGCCCTCGCGGTCCAGCACCCGGGCCTGCCAGCCGGGCACGGGGACTCCGGTGGTGCCGGGGCGGATCGCGTCGTCGGCGGCCGAGACGAAGATGTGCAGCAGCTCGGTGGCGCCGATGCCGTTGATGATGCGCAGCCCCGTCCGCTCGTGCCACGCGTGCCAGGTGGCCACCGGAAGGTTCTCCCCGGCCGAGACGCAGCGTCGCAGCGCGCCGAGATCGTGGTCGTCGATGCGGTCGAGCATCACGCGGTACGCGGTCGGCGCGGTGAACAGCACCGAGACCCGGTGCGTGGCGAGCGCGGGCAGCAACTGCGCCGGGCCGGACTGTTCGAGCAGCAGGGCACTGGCCCCGGCCCGCAGCGGGAAGACCACCAGTCCGCCGAGCCCGAAGGTGAAGCCGAGCGGCGGACTGCCCGCGAACACGTCGTCGGGAGTGGGCCGGAGCACCTGGGCCGAGAAGGTGTCGGCGATGGCGAGCACATCCCGGTGGAAGTGCATACAGCCCTTCGGGCGTCCGGTGGTGCCCGAGGTGAACGCGATCAGCGCGACATCGTCCGCCGCCGTGTCCACGGCGCGGTACGGCCCGGTCCTGGCCTCGGCCAGGCGCAGCAGATCGTCCGGGGCGTCACCTCCGTACACCGTGATCCGCAGCCCCGGCACCTCGGCCTTCACCAGGTCGTCGACCGCCCGGACGTCGCACAGTGCGTGACTCACCCGGGCGATGGAGCAGATGGTGGAGAGTTCGGCGGGCCGCTGCCGGTCCAGCACCGTGACGGCGATGGCGCCGGCCTTCAGCACCGCGAGCCAGCAGGCGGCCAGACGGGGTGTGGTGGGGCCGCGCAGCAGGACGCGGTTGCCGGGGACGACCCCCAGGTCGGAGGTGAGGACATGGGCGATCCGGTCCACCCGCTCCCGCAGCTCCCCGTAGCTCCAGACCGCGCCGTCGGAGGTGCGGAAGGCGGGGCGGTCGGGGCCGAAGCGGTCGGCCGTGCGGTCCAGCAGTTCCGCCGCGCAGTTGAGGCGGTCCGGATAGCGCAGTTCGGGAAGGTCGAAGAGCAGTTCCGGCCACTCGTCCTGGGGTGGCAGGTGCTCCCTGGCGAAGGTGTCGAGGTGCGCTGAGGTCTTCGGGTCCATGGCGGATCGCCCCCTTGTCGCCTCTGGAGCGTATCGTTTGGGTGACGGTAGTCAACGGTCCGCGATAAGGCGAGTGGACTGGAAAACGAGCGGGCGGGAAGACGAGCACGGAAACGGACGGGACGACAGACCGGAGTACTGATGCGAAGAACGGGCACGGGAAAACGGGCAGACGCGACAAGAGAGGCGCCGGTATGACGGCATTCTCGCTCGATCCGGCACAAACCGCCTGGTGTGAAGAGCTGAGGACCCTTACCGAGCAGCAACTGCGCCCCCTCGCCGAGAAGGGCGACCCCGGCCATGTCAACCGGCCGCTGATCGCCGCACTCGGCGAATCGGGCCTCCTCGACCGGATGCTGAACTCCGGCGCCCTCGACCTCTGCCTGCTCCGCGAGTCCCTGGCCCGCGGCTGCACGGAGGCCGAGACCGCGCTGGCCCTCCAGGGCCTCGGCACCCACCCCCTGGTCCGTTCGGGCACCCCGGCCCACCGCGAACGCTGGCTCCCCGAGGTGTGCGCGGGCCGCGCCGTCGCCGCCTTCGCGCTCAGCGAGCCGGGCGCGGGCTCCGACGCGGCGGCCCTCGCCCTGAACGCCGAACACACCCCGGGCGGCTGGCGGCTGACCGGCGAGAAGTGCTGGATCTCCAACGCGCCCGAGGCCGACTTCTACACCGTGTTCGCCCGCACGACCCAGGGCGCCGGCTCCCGCGGCGTCACCGCGTTCCTGGTCCCCGCCGACCGCCCCGGACTGACCGGTACCGCCCTCGACATGCTCTCGCCGCATCCCATCGGGGCCCTGGACTTCGACGGTGTCCCGGTCACCCCCGACGACGTCCTCGGCGAACCGGACCGGGGCTTCCGGGTGGCCATGGACACCCTCAACCTGTTCCGCCCCAGCGTCGGCGCGTTCGCCGTCGGCATGGCCCGCGCCGCCCTCGACGCCACGGTGGAACACACCGCCCACCGCACCGCGTTCGGCGGCCCGCTGAAGGACCTCCAGGCGGTCTCCCACCAGGTCGCCGAAATGGCGACCCGCACCGAGGCCGCCCGGCTCCTGGTGTACGCGGCCGCCGCCGCGTACGACGCGGGGGAGTCCGGCGTGCCGCGCCGGGCCGCCATGGCGAAGCTGTACGCCACCGAGACCGCGCAGTACGTCGTCGACACCGCCGTCCAACTGCACGGCGCCCGAGCCCTGCGCCGCGGCCACCTCCTCGAACACCTCTACCGGGAGGTCCGCGCGCCACGGATCTACGAGGGTGCCAGCGAGGTCCAGCGCACGATCATCGCCAAGGAGCTGTACGCGAGCCGGGAGGCGTCCGTATGAGTCCGGTCCACCGGATCAACCCCGTCGAGCTGTCCCCGCCCACGGGCTTCTCGCACGCCGTCACGGTCACCGGCGGCCAACTGGTCTTCCTGGCCGGGCAGACCGCCCTCGACCAGGACGGCAAGGTCGTCGGTGACGATCTGCCCGATCAGTTCGCGACGGCGCTCACCAATCTGCTCACCGCGCTGCGCGCGGCGGGCGGCGCTCCCGCGGACCTCGCCCGGGTCACCGTGTACGCCACCGATGTGGCCGACTACCGCGAACGGGCCGCCGAACTGGGACGGATCTGGCGGCAGTTGGCAGGCCGCGACTATCCGGCGATGGCGGTCATCGGGGTGGCCAGGCTCTGGGACGAGCAGGCCCTGGTGGAGATCGACGGAGTGGCGGTACTGCCCTGAACGCACCGTACGGGCCCGTTGACCCGGGCCCGTACGGCAATCGGCGCATCAGCGCGGTCGGTGCTGGCCTCTGCCGGTCAGTACGGCTTCACCAGCACGTGCGCCGCGCCCGGAATGCCGACCTTCAGCAGCTCGTCCTCCTCGGGCGTGGTCCCGGTGCCTGTCTCCTGCTTGAGCACCGCCCGTGACATGGCCTGCACCCACATGGCGCGCGGACGGCGGCGTGCCTCCCACGCGTCGAGGGCCGCGGCCACACCGGCCTCGGTGTCCAGCGACTCGGCGAGCACCAGCGCGTCCTCGACGGCCATCGCCGCGCCCTGCGCGATGTGCGGGGTGGAGGCGTGCGCGGCGTCACCGGCCAGGACGACCCGGCCGACGTGCCACGGCTCCTGGACCGTCACCTGGGAGATCCGTGAGTACACCACCGAGGCCGGGTCGGTGACGGTGGCGAGCGCCTCGGCGACCGGTCCGGAGAACATCGCCAGCCGCTCCGTGAGCTGCTCATGGGCCCGCTCCGGGTCCGGCCGGAAGTCCTCGGACTCCGCGAACACCGCACCCAGGTACATCAGTTCCTCGGTGATCGGGGTGAGCAGCGCCTTGGCCTCCTTGCCCGCGGTGCCCATCACCACGCCCCGCACCTGGGGCTGGCGGGGCACCGTCACCCGCCAGTTCGCGAAGCCGGTGTACTCGGGGGTGTAGCGGTCCCCGTAGAGCCGGGTGCGCAGCGGCGAACCGATGCCGTCGAAGCCGACCACCAGGTCCCAGCGGCCCGAGGAGCCGTCGGACAGGGTGACGTCCACGCCGGAGCCGTCGTCGGTCAGTTCGGTGATCGTGGTGCCGAAGCGGATCTTCACACCCGCGCCGACGGCGGCGGAGTTCAGCACCCGGGCGAGGGCGGGGCGCGGGATGCCGTTGTTCGAGGGGGCGTCGCCCATCCGCGGCTGGGGTATCTCGGCGAGCGTGTTGCCGGCCGGGTCGGCGATGGTCAGGATCTCCCACTCGAAGCCCGCCTCCAGGCAGTCGTCGAGGGCCCCGATCTCCCGCATGACGTGGAGGGCGTTGGACGGCTGGATGATGCCGACGCCGAGCGCGTCCAGCTCGTCACGGAGCTCGGCGACCTCGACGGTGTGACCGCGCCGGGCCAGTGCGGTGGCGAGGGTGAGCCCGCCGATGCCGCCGCCGTGAATCAGGACGCGCAGGGGTGTTGCCATCTCAGGTGTCTCCAGAGTGGGAGAAGTAGGACCGACCGGAAAATGGGGAGTGGGAGAAGGAGCGGGGCTGGGTGCGTGCAGTTGCAACGCGGAGCACTGTCGACCGACGACAACGCCGCGCAGATGTGCGTGCCCAGCCCCGCGACGCCGCCCCCTATTTGCCGGTCGGTCCGAGGGGGAACCGAACGGTCAGCCGGCCGCGACGGGCAGGCTCATCAGGTGGTCCACCAGGGCCAGCAGCACGTCCCGGCCGAACGGCCGCTCACGGACATCGCCGATCAGCAGCGGAACATGCGGATCGAGGTCGAGAGCTGTCCTGATCTCGTCCGGCGTACGGGTGTTGTGGCCGTGGAAGCAGTTGATCGCGACCACGAACGGGATGTCCCGGCTCTCGAAGAAGTCGATCGAGGCGAAACTCGTCTCCAGCCTGCGGGTGTCGGCGATCACGACACCGCCGAGCGCCCCGTTGACCAGGTCGTTCCACATGAACCAGAAGCGTTCCTGGCCGGGGGTGCCGAAGAGGTAGACCACCAGCTCGGAACTGACCGTGATCCGCCCGAAGTCCAGGGCCACGGTGGTGGTGTCCTTGTCGCCGATACCGGCGAGGTCGTCGACACCGATGCTGGCCTTGGTCAGGTACTCCTCGGTGCGCAGCGGGGCGACCTCGCTGACCGCGCCCACCATGGTGGTCTTGCCGACGCCGAAACCTCCGGCGATGAGGATCTTGACGGCGGCGGAAGCCGCCTGACTGCTTGTCATCTTGGTTCAGAGTCTCCGGAGTCCGTCACGAACGGTGGCCAGCAGGCCCATGTCGACCCCGCCGGCCACACGCGCCACCGAGAGCGGGGCACGGGCCAGCAGCAGGCCCGGGGCGACGAGGTCGGCCAGCAGGATCTTGGTCACCGACACCGGGAGGCCGAGGTCGCACGAGACCTCGGCGACCGCGGACGGGCGGCGGCAGCGCTCCAGGATCAGCCGGTGCTCAGGCTGGAGCTTCCCCGGCAGGATCGGCGCACCGTGCTCGTCCCGTGGGTCCTGCGCGGTCGTGAGCACGGTGATGAGGGTGAAGTCGTCCCGCTCGGGAGCGGTCCGGCCGCGGGTGATGGTGTACGGGCGCACCATCGTGCCCGCCCCGTCCTCCTCCTCTTCCTCCTCCCAGTACGGGGTCACGCGCGCTGTCCGTCTCCGGTGCCGAAGGCGTCGAACTCACCGCGGGCCGGGGTGCCGAGCTTCTGGCCGACCTGCTGCACGAGGTTGTGCATGGCGAGCGACATGATCTCGGCATCCACCTCCTGGGAGGCGATCACGGCCAGGTGGGTGCCCTGGGCGGCCGCGATGATGAAGAGCCAGAGGTCGTTCAGCTCGACGATGACCTGGTGCACGCTGCCGCCGTCGAAGAGCTGGCCGACGCCGCGCGCCAGGCTCTGCTGGCCGGTGCAGATGGCGGCCAGCCGCTCGGCGTCTGCACGCTCGATGGTGCGCGAATGACTCACCACCAGACCGTCGTCGGAGAGCAGGATGGCGTTCCGGGTCTCGGCCACCGAGTCCACCAGGCCGTCGAGCAGCCAGTCGAGATCCTGATGGGTTGCAGTTGTGCGTGTCATGACCGTTCTTCTCTCGTGGGGAGGGGGGTGGCGGGCTGTGTCGGCGGCTCGTCGGTCGCGCGGGCTGCGCGGGACCGACGCTGGAACGCCCCGATCGCGGCGCCGGCCCGTTGCGGGGCTGGTCGCAGCAGCGGTTTCTCGTACCGGCTCGCCGGCTTGGGCTCGGCGGACCGGGCGGCCGGGTCGCCCCGCAGTTCGTCTGCCAGGCTGGCCTGCCGCACCCGGCGCGGCAGCGGGGGCTCCGTGCCGGGCGCGGGGAGGGCGGGCCGGTCGGACCGGTTCTCCGTGCGGGCGGCGTCCGGCTCCGGCGGGGCCGAGTGGTCGGGTACGGACACCGGCAGCTGCGCGGGGCGGGCGGTGTCCGGTCCAGAGTGCCGGGGCCCGGGGATCGGGAGGCCGGGACGGTCCGCCTCGACGTCGGAGGGGTACGGGGCGGCGTAAGGCTGCTGCGGGGCCGGGTACGGCTCATCGGTCGTCGCGTACGGCGGCTGGTCCACGGGGTACTGGCCGGCGGCCGTCATGTACGGCTGCTCGGGCGGGCCGTACGGGGCCTCGTGCGTGGCGTACGGGCTCGTAGGCGCCCCATAGGGCTCGGCCCACACCGGAATCGTGTTCTCCGGTGCCGCGTAGGGCTGTTCCTGGCTGTCCGTGAACGCGTCCTCGGACGCCTGGTACCGCTGCTCTTCCTGCTCCGGCGCCGAGTACGGCTGCTCCGGGGCGGAGTAGGGCGCGCCTGCCGTGTTCAGCGCGGTGACTCCGGCCAGTGCCTGACCCTGGATGCGGGTGGGCAGTGCACCGTCGGCCGCGGGGGCGGCGGGGGCGGCGGGCGCGGCGGGGGCGGTAGCAGCGGGAGACGGCACACCGACCGGACCGGTCTGCGGTGCGGAGACGGTGAGCTCGTCGGGGACGAGCACGACCACCCGGGTACCGCCGTACGCCGAGGAGCGGAACTCCACCCGCAGGTCGTGCTGGACCGCGAGCCGTGCGATCACGTAGAGACCGAGACGGATGTCGTCGGAGTGGGCGAGCATGTCCATCCGGGGCGGCCGGACCATCAGCTCGTTGGCAGCGGCCAGCTGATCCTCCTCCATCCCGAGGCCACGGTCCTCGACCTCGATGACCAGACCGCGGCTCACCTTGGCGGCCCTGACCTCCACCGGGCTCGGCGGCCGGGAGAAGCTCAGCGCGTTCTCGATGAGCTCGGCGAGCACATGGGAGAGCGGGCCTACGGCCCGCTCCGACAGCCAGGGGCTGCCGTCGAGATCCAGCACCACACGCCGGTAGTCCTGTACTTCGCCCTGGGCGGAACGCATCACGTCCAGCAGTGGAACCGGCTTGCGCCAGCGCCGGTGCGGGGAACCGCCCGCGAGAATCACCAGGTTCTCCTCGTACCGCCGCAGTCGGGCGGTGAGGTGGTCGAGGTCGAAGAGGCCGTCCAGCACCTCAGGGTCCTCGTGCTTGCGCTCCAGCTCGTCCAGCTTCTTGAGCTGCTGACCGATCAACTGCTGGGTGCGGCGCGCGATGCGCTGGAGCAGCCGCTCGAAGCCGCGTTGCTGATCGGCCTGTTTGACGGCCGCCACCAGCGCACTGGTGCGCGCCAGATTGAGCGCGTCGCCGAGCCGGCTCAGCTCGTCGGTCTTGCCGCCCTTGCTGTCGTGCTCGATGGCGCGGGCCTCGGCCTCGACATCGATGCGCTCCCCCTGTCCGAGGCGCTCGACGACATCGGGCAGGGCCTTCTCCAGCTCCTCGGCCCGCTCCTGCAGGCTGCCGATCCGGCGGCGGAGGTTACGGGTGAGGCGCCAGGTGGTCCAGATGACCGCGATCACGGCGACCAGGCTGACCACCGTGGTCAGCACCATCTTGAACAGCAGCGACATCACATTGCTTTCGCCCTCCTCGATCACGAGAGCGGTGGAGTGCTCCAGCAGCTCCTCGATCTGCGGGCCGACCTCGTCCATCGCGCCGCGCCAGGCCTTCTCCTCGGCGTCGATGGCGACGAACCCGTCCGCGTCGGCATCGGCCGGACGCAGCACCTCGTTCTCCACCCGCGTCTTGGTCTTCCAGGCCGGACTGCGGGTGATCTTCTCCCACACGGCCTTCTCGTCCGGCGGCAGGTAGGGGACGACCTTGGTGGAGTACTGGAGCGACTGGCCGGAAACAGCCTCTCGAACCTGCTTCAGATCCTCGGTGCTCAGCTTCCCCTTCGACCAGCCGCGCGCCAGCAGAGCATCCGAACGGGAAATCATCTCCTTGGTCCAGAACAGGTCGGCCAGCGGCTGTGAGAGCGTGGTGATCCTGCCGTTGTCGACATGGCTGAGCGCCGTGAAGAGCTGGAGGTCGACCGCGATCAGGTCCGTGTAGTAGCCGTACACGACCTGCTGCTGGTCGTTGCCGCCCTCGTTGACGAGGGCGCGCTGGGCGGGCAGTTGATTGATCTCCTTGCGGGCCCCGGTGACCGCGTCACGGACCTCGGCGGGGGCGGCGTCGGCCGCCACATCGGAGAGCGACTGGAAACGCTCGATCGCCTTGTCGGTCAGCCTGCGCTGCTTCTGCAGCGCATCGGTGGCGCCCTTGTGTCGGGCGAGCGCCTCGGCGCTGAGTCGACGCTCCTCCTGCAGATTGTAATACACGATGTTGGAGGGCTGACCCGCCTTCTGGGCCAACTGTCCCTGGGCTGACTGGCGCTGGAAGTCCAACAGGGTCTGACCACTGGTGTCGGCCCAGAAGGCGGCCAGTGTGACGCCGGGAACGATGGCCAGTATGAGCAGGGCTGTCCGCAGCGACATAGTGGTCGACTCGGTCCGCCGTGAGGCGCGCGTGCGCAGGGCGTGCTCCTTGATGGTGGTGCCAGCCTCACGACTGGTCAAATCAGTTGAGAACTTTGACACATTGATATTAGTTGCATTGCAAGAATGGCAAGAAAGTGGGCTCACAAGCGCATCGCTGATCAACTACATCTCTGCCACCGAGTCCCGGAGGTGACCGGTTCGAACCGGTTCGGGCCGGTTCGAGTAGCGGGCCGGGTGATCGCGCGGGACGCTTGAGGCGTCCGTAAGGAGCCACGAACCGACCGAGGAAGGTCACCGGTGGGCACCGAACCGCCCCCGCGCCCTGCGGCGAGCGCAGGTGAACCCACCGTGCCGAGCGGGGCGCGGCGCGCCGTACGGGTGAAGCACGGTCGGGGATATATCTGTATTCAGTGCCCTTTGTCCATGATGTATCGCCCAGGCCCCGGATTCCCGACCGGGGCGGGCGCGGGACGCCCCCCGGGGCCGTATGACCGCGCTCATCGTCTGCCACTTCGTCCTGGCCGCCTGCGCGCGCCCGCTGGTACGAGCGCTGGGCAGGCGCGCCTTCGTCGTGCTCGCGCTGCCGCCGGCCGCCGCCACCGTGTGGGCCGCCACACAGTGGGACACCGCGGCGTCCGGCGGCTCGGTCACCTGGTCGTGGCAGTGGATGCCGGCGTACGGCGTCACCGTCGATCTGCGGCTCGACGCGCTCGCCGAACTGTTGGTGCTGCTCGCGGCCGGAATCGGCACGCTCGTCCTGCTGTACTGCTCCTCGTACTTCACCGACGAGACCCCGCAACTGGCCGGCTTCGCCGGGAACCTCCTCGCGTTCGCGGGTGCCATGCTTGCCCTGGTCCTCGCCGACGACCTGATCTCGCTCTATGTGTTCTGGGAACTGACCACCGTCTTCTCGTACCTGCTGATCGGGTACGACAGCGAGCAGAAGCACAGCCGCCGCTCCGCGCTCCAGGCGCTCACCGTGACCACTCTCGGCGGCCTCGCGATGTTCGTCGGCTTCCTGATCATCGGTCAGTCGGCGGGCACCTACCGGATCTCCGCCATCCTCGCCGACCCGCCCGGGGCGAGCCTCGCCGTCTCGGTCGCCGTGGTGCTGATCCTGTGCGGGGCCCTGTCGAAGTCGGCGATCTGGCCGTTCAGCCTCTGGCTGCCGAACGCCATGGCCGCGCCCACCCCCGTCAGCGCCTATCTGCACGCCGCCGCGATGGTGAAGGCCGGGGTCTACCTGGTCGCGCGGCTCGCGCCCGGCTTCGCGGACGTGCCCGTCTGGCGGCCCGTCGTGATCGTCCTCGGCGCCGCGACCATGCTGCTCGGCGGCTGGCGGGCGCTGCGCCTGAACGACCTCAAGCTGGTCCTCGCCTACGGCACCGTCAGCCAGCTCGGCTTCCTCACCCTGCTCGCCGGGGCCGGCAGCCGGGACACCGCGCTGGCCGCCGCCGTCATGATCCTGGGCCACGCGCTGTTCAAGGCCCCGCTGTTCCTCGTCACCGGCATCGTCGACCACGCGGCGGGCACCCGCGATCTGCGCAGGCTCTCCGGCGTCGGCCGGGCACTGCCGCACGTCTGCGCGGTCGCGGTGCTCGCCGCCGCCTCCATGGCGGCCCTGCCCCCACTGCTCGGCTTCGCCGCCAAGGAGGCCGCTTTCGAGGCGTTGCTGCACGGATCGGCCGCCGACCGCTGGGCGCTGGGCGTCACGGTCGCGGGCTCGGCACTGACCGTTGCGTACACCGTGCGGTTCGTCTGGGGCGCCTTCGTCCGCAAGCCCGGGGTCGAGGACACCCCGGTGCACCGGGTCGGCTGGTCGTTCCTCGCACCGCCCGCCCTGCTCGCGTTCTGCGGGCTGGTGCTGGGGCCGGGCGTCGGATGGACCGACCGGCTGTTCAGCGCGTACGCGGACGCGTTCCCCCCGTCCGCCCATCCCTACCACCTCGCGTTCTGGCACGGCTTCGGGACGGCCCTGCTGCTCTCGGCCGTCGCCATCGCGGGCGGTGCGGTGCTCTTCATGGGCCGCGCCGGCGTGACCCGGCTCTCCCGGCGGATCGCCTGGCCGACCGCCGACAGCGTCTTCGGACATCTGCTGCTCGGCCTGGAACGGCTCTCCCTCCAGCTCACCGGCTTCGTCCAGCGCGGCTCGCTCTCCGTCTACCTCGTCACCACCCTGCTCGTGATGCTGGCCGGTCAGCTCACCGTCCTCGGCGTGGACCGGCCCTGGCGCGCAGCCGCCGCCCCGAGGATCTGGGACGCTCCTCTGCAGGGCGCCATCGCCGTGCTGACCTGCGCCGCCGCACTTCTGTGCCTCACTGTGCGACGCCGGATGAAGGCCGTGGTCCTGGCCGGGCTGACCGGATACGGCGCGGCGCTGCTCTTCGTCGTCCAGGGCGGCCCGGACCTGGCGCTCACCCAGTTCTGCGTCGAGACCGTGTCGATGATCGTGTTCGTGCTGGTGCTGCGGCGGATGCCGGTGCACTTCCAGGAGTCGGTCAGCAGCTGGCGACGTGCCGTGCGCATCCCGGTGGCGCTGGCCGCGGCGGCGACGCTCGGTGTGGTGGTGTGGGTCGCGGCGGCGGCCCGTACGGCGGATTCGGCGGGCGCGGCCATGGTGGCGGAGGTCTCCCACCACGGACTGAAGGACGTCGTGGCCACCATCCTCGTCGACCTGCGGGCCTGGGACACGATGGGGGAGTCCGCGGTGCTCGCCGCCGCGGCGGTCGGCGTCACGAGCCTGATCTATCTGCACCGCCGGACCGAGGGATCGTCGCTGCGCGAAGAGGCGGGCGGACGTACCGCATGGTCGTTGACCGCCCCCGGGATGACGGGACTTCCGCAGGGCGACGAAGGGGCGCCGGAGCGCGGCTGGCTCGCGGCCGGCGCGACGCTGGCGCCCGAACACCGCTCCGTCGTCTTCGAGGTCGTGGCCCGGCTGCTGTTCCACCCGGTCCTGGTGCTCTCGCTGTATCTGCTGTTCTGCGCCGAGAACATGCCGGGCGGCGGCTTCGTCGCCGGGCTCGTCGCCGGACTCGCCCTGATCACCCGGTACCTGGCCGGCGGCCGGTTCGAACTGGCCGAGGCCGCCCCCTTGCAGCCCGGTCTCTTCACCGGCCTCGGGCTGTTCGTCTCCACCGGCGTCGCCCTGCTCGGCCTCGCCGACGGAACGGTCCTGCACGCCTGGACCCACCACGGCCGGCTGCCCCTGATCGGCGAATACCACATCGGTACGCCCATCCTCTTCGACTTCGGGGTCTACCTGCTGGTCCTGGGCGTGGTGCTGGACATCGTGCGCGCGCTCGGCGCCAAGATCGACCGTCAGATCGAGCGTGCGGCAGCCGAGAAGGCGGCGGCGAGCAACGCCACACCACCGCTCGCGGCACCCGGCACGGAGGGCACCCCCGGATGACCGTCAGCGTCTCCCTCCTGGCCACCGCCGCGGTGCTGTGCGCGGTCGGCGGCATCCTCATGCTCACCCGGCCGCTCACCCGCATCCTGCTCGGCGCGGTGATCGCGGGCAACGGCATCAACCTGCTCGTCCTCGCCGCCGGCGGACGGGCCGGGGCGGAACCGCTCCTCTACGGCGTCCCGCTGGGACGGGTCACCGACCCGCTGCCGCAGGCGATCGCGCTCACCGCGATCGTCATCACCCTCGCCACCACGGCGTTCCTCCTCGCCATGGCGTACCGCAGCCACCAGCTGACCGGCACGGACGAGGTCCACGACGACCTGGAGGACCGTCGCATCGCGCTGCGCTCCGAGGTGCTGGGGGAGCGGGACGAACTGCGCGAGCGCTACCGGGCCGCCGCCGAGGTCACGGACGAGGAACGCGCCCGCTACCGAGAGGAGCGCCGCCGCCTGCGGGCCCGGCTGCGCGCCGACCGCGCCCTGCAGGCCCGCGGCCGGGACGCCACCGGGGACCTCTGGCACGACGTACTGGGCGCGGACCCCGAGGACTACGCATCACAGCAGGCCCACCCCGACGCCGACCCGGGAGCCACCGGATGAACGCACTCGTCCCCCTGCCGGTGCTGCTGCCGCTCTGCGCCACCGGCCTGAGCCTCGCCTTCGGCACCCGCCTCAAACAGGTCCAGCGCCTCATCAGCGTCGCCGTGCTCACCGCCGTACTGGGGCTCTCCCTCACCCTGATGATCGTCGCCGACACCCGCGGCCCGCTCACCGTCCACCTCGGCGACTTCGCCCCGCCGCTCGGCATCACCCTGGTCGCCGACCGGCTGTCCGGACTGATGCTGACCGTCTCCTCGGCCGTCACGCTCTGCGTGCTGGTCTACTCCCTCGGCCAGGGCATGGCCGACCGGGACGAGGAGACACCCGTGGCGGTCTTCCACCCCGCCTATCTGATCCTGGTCGCCGGGGTCTCCTGCACCTTCCTCGCGGGCGACCTGGTCAACCTCTACGTCGGCTTCGAGATCATGCTGGTCGCCAGCTTCGTGCTGCTCACCCTCGGCGGCACCGGACCCCGCGTCCGCGCGGGCTCCACCTACGTGATCATCTCGCTGTTCTCGTCGATGCTGTTCCTCACCGCCATCGCCATGACGTACGCGGCGACCGGCACCGCGAACTTCGCCCAGCTGGCCGGCCGCCTCGCCGAACTCCCGCTCGGCGTCCAGACTTCGATCCAGGCGATGCTGCTCACCGTCTTCGCCATCAAGGCCGCCGTCTTCCCGCTCGCCGCCTGGCTCCCCGACTCCTACCCGACCACGCCCGCCCCGGTCACCGCCGTCTTCGCCGGCCTGCTCACCAAGGTCGGCGTCTACTCCATGCTGCGTACGGAGACACTCCTGTTCACCGGCAACCGGCTCGGCGATCTGCTGATGGCCGCCGCACTCGCCTCGATGGTCGTCGGCATCCTCGGAGCCGTGGCCCAGACCGACCTGAAACGGCTGCTCTCCTTCACCCTCATCAGCCACATCGGCTACATGGTCTTCGGCATCGGCCTCGCCACCCGGGACGCGTACGGCGGCGCGATCGTCTACGTCGCCCACCACATCACCGTCCAGACCACGCTCTTCCTGGTGGCGGGGCTGATCGAACGCCGGGGCGGCACCACCGAACTCACCCGGATCGGCGGCCTCGCCAAGGCCGCCCCGCTGCTCGCCGTCCTCTTCTTCGTACCCGCCATGAACCTGGCCGGCATCCCGCCGCTGTCCGGCTTCATCGGCAAGCTCGGGCTGATGCGGGCCGGGGTCGCCGACGGCAGCGCCTGGGCATGGATCCTCGTCACCGGGTCGGCGGTGGCCAGCCTCCTCACCCTGTACGTGGTGGCCAAGGTCTGGAACCTGGCGTTCTGGCGGGCCGCACCCCCCGGACAGGCCGCCGACGGCACCGTCCTGGAGTCCGACTCCGACGAGGAGGACGACGATGCCGACGAGGGCCCCGACCGCATCCCCGGAACCGGCGACGAACCGGTCCACCCCCGCCATCAGCCCGCCGGGCGCGCGGTCGCGGCCACCCTGCACGGACACGCCGTCACCACCACCACGAAACTGCCGCGGCCGATGACCGCGGCCACCGCCGCGGCCGTCGCGCTCGGCCTCGCCTTCACCGTGTTCGCGGGACCACTGACCTCCTACACCGACCGCGCCGCCGCCGAACTCGTCGCGCGGGCCCCCTACGTCCAGGCGGTGCTCGGCCGGTGAAACGCCTGATCACGCTGTCCTTCCGGAACAAGGACCTGCCGCCCTTCAGCTGCGAGTTCGGCGGGCGGCGACGACGCGTGCTCGACCTCCCGCTGATCGCCTGGCTCACCCTCATCTGGGTGCTGCTCTGGTCCAGCCCGAACCTGGCCAATGTGCTCACCGGCGCGGTCGTCGCGGTGGCCGTCTGCCTGGCCTTCCCGCTGCCCCGTGTCGACCTCGGGCTCCGCCTCCACCCCTGGGGAATCCTGATGCTCGCCGGGTACCTGCTCTACGACATGTACACCTCGGGCGTACGCGTCACCCGGCAGATCTTCGTCGACCACCCGCACCGGGCCGCCGTCATCGCGGTACCGCTGCGCTGCCGTTCCGACCTGATGCTCGCGGCCACCGCCGTCGCCGTGTCCAACGTGCCCGGCGGATCGGTCGTCGAGGTACGCCGCGCCACGGCCACCGTCTTCCTGCACGTCCTCGACGCGGACAGGCCCGCCGTACTCGACGCGGCACGCCGCTCCGTCTGGCGCCTCGAACGGCTGACCGTACGGGCCTTCGGCACCCCGGACGAGATCGCCCGCGTCGCCGGACCACCACCCTCGGCCACACCACCCGACAGGGAGGGCGACGCATGAGCGTGCCGGAGACCGTCGACCGGGCGCTGCTCACCGCGGCCGTCGTGGTGATCGTCGTCGCCGGAGCGGGGCTCCTGGCCCGGATCCGGCGAGGCCCCTCCATGCTGGACCGGGCCATCTCGCTGGACGTGTGCGCCGCCCTCATCATCGCGGGCCTCGGCGCCAAGTCCGCCTTCGCGCGCGACTCGTTCTACTTCCCGATCATGCTGGTGCTGGCGTTCCTCGGGTTCACCGGGTCGGTCGGCATCGCCCGCTTCATCGCCGTACGAGACCGGCCGCCCCGACACGGCGCGAACGGGGACGGGCCCGACAGCTCCGAGGGGTTGTCGCGGTGAGCACCTGGCTCCAGATCCTCGACATGGCGGGCGCGGTCCTGGTCCTCATCGGCGCGGGCATCTGCCTGCTCGGTGTGATCGGGATGCTGCGGCTGCCCGATGTGCTCTCCCGCAGCCATGCCGCCACCAAACCGCAGACCCTCGGCATGCTCCTGGTCCTCGCCGGGGTCGCCCTGCGACTGCGCAGCGGCATGGATCTCGCCACCCTCGCGCTGATCGGCTTCTTCCAGCTGATGACCGGCCCCGTCGCCGCCCACCTGGTGGCCCGAACCGCCTACCGGACCGGCCAGATCGACCACGGCGAGCTGCTCTTCGACGAATTGGACGAGCAGTTGACCGAGGAGAACTGACCGGCATCACGGACCGGAAGCCCCAGGTCAGGAGTAGGCTGGAGGTACCGAGGACTATTCGCGCACCCGCTTTCAGGCGGGTGCCGCTCTCGGCGATTCACAACACCGGGCCGGTCATGACCGGCCCGGGGCAGGGTTCGCGTCATGACCGCGATCATCGAGCATCCGCAGGCGGTCGAAGACCGGGCCCCTTCTTCCTTGCCGCTCCGGCTCGTGCTGGCGCCCGCCGGCACCTCTCCGGCCCTTGTCGACGGTGCCTGGTGGCCCCGTTCCCGCGACCTGACGGCGGAACTGCCGCCGCTGATGGCCGTACTCGATCCGCTCTGGGGCAGGATCACCCGGGTCACCGTCAACCCCACGTTCTGGCCGGTCGTCCCGCGCAAGGTGCAGGTCACCGGGCATCTGGTCCACGTCGGCTGGTTCAAGGCCGAGCAGGACCCGCACAAGCTCCTGCTGCTCTCCTACACGACCGGTCGCTGGGACCTGCTGGTGATCCCGCCGGAGACCGGCCCGGCCACAGCCGCCCGGCTGATGACCGCAGCCGCTGATCCCCTCCGGGTTCTCACCGCGAGCGGCCTGATGCGGGAGGCGGATTTCTTCCGGATCGCGGCCGAGGCCGACTGGGACTCCACCCGGGAACTGGCCTGGGACTCCGAGGGGGGCCAGGGCACAGCGCCCCGGACGCCGGCACCCCGACGGCACGTCCGCCCGGAAACGACCCCGTGTCCCGGACGGACGGGTGGCAACCCATGACTGCCGATTCACCTGCCCCGGCACCTCTCCTGCTTCTCCAGGACACCGTCGACCAGCCGGTGGTCCCGGGGAGTGCGGTACTGCGGCTGGAGACGACCTCCAGCCGTGCCGGGTTCTTCGACGGTGCCTGGTGGCCTCGTTCGCGCGACATCAGAAGCCAGCTGCCCGACCTGATCGACGCGCTGACGGCCAGTCTCGGACCCATCGCACGTGTCGGCCTGGACGCGAGTGCCTGGGACGAGGTCCCGGCCCATCTCGTCGTCGGCGACCACAAGGTCCGTATCGACTGGTCCGCCGTCGACGACAGCACGATGATCATCACCCGCGGTCACCACGACCACTTCGCGTTCCTGGTCATCCCGCCGCAGACCTCTGCGGAGGCCGCACACACCGCGATGACCATGGCCGTGCAGGACGACAACCGTACCTCCGCCGAGCAGATACTCGACGCCGCCGGCATCACTCCCGCGTAGCCGGGGTGCCCTGCGCCGGCGACCGACATGACAACGACCCCGGCAATACGCGCCGGGGTCGCCCTTTCAGGCGGTGCACGTGAGCGTGCACCAACCCACAACCGAGGCTACTCCCGGGGGAGCATCCGCGGCATAAAGTGCGAATGGTGCGCACGGGCTCCCACGCGCGACAGGCCCCCGCGACTAGCCTCCGCATCATGCTGCGTATCGCCGACACCCGCACCGGTCACCTCGCGGAGATCCCCGCCGCACCACGCCGCCTGCTGCGCAGCTGCGTCCATCTGCCGGCCCTCGGCGAGGGGGCGGACACCGGAACCGGGATCGGCCCGGTGCACCTGCGCGTCCCGCTGATCGGTGACGTACTGGCACGCACCGCGGAGCTGAACGGCCTCCAGGTCGTCACGGTCCTCACCACTCCGGAGTTGACGCCCGACCGGTCCCGGGCCCTGGACCGGGTCATGGCGGTGCTCGGCATCCATCCCCCCGTCGTCGTCGGAGCGCACCGTCCCGACGGGGCACTGGGCGGCCCCGCCGACGTACACGTGGTCGCAAGTGGCACCGACCCGGACGACCTCACGGACGGGGCCCGGATCGAGGTGGCGCAGGTCGCCACGGCTCCACCGGCGGAGGGCGTCCCCGACCCGGGCCACCTCCTCGACCCGGGTCTCCCGGACACAACGGAACCGGAGACCGCCGATCCACTGGCGGTACGCCTGCTGCTGCTCGGTCGCCCCTACGCAACTCCGGTCACGGTCACCGGTCCCGCGCTCGCCGAGGCCCGGCGGACCCTGCGCGACTGGCGCCGTTCGGTCGCCGACTGGGCGCAGCAGCCGTCCAGACCGATCCCCACCGACCTGCTGCGGCAGTCGCACACGGCGCTCACCGAGAATCTCGATGTCGCCGCCGTCCTGGCACTGCTGGCCGAAGTGGCGGAACGACCCGATGTGCCGCCGGGCGCCAAGTTCGAGACCTTCGCCCATCTCGACCGCGTCCTCGGCCTGGACCTCGCCCGCGACGTCGGCCACCAGCGCCGCCCGTAACGACCGACGGCCCCCGAACAGGCGCGGTGCCTGGACCGGAGGGCCGTCGGGCACACTCCAAACGAGAGCCCTGGCTGTCGCGGAGGGGCCAGGCGGCTCCTCGACCTGCTGCGCGACCGTGTTCGGACTGTGTGACGGGACTTCTGGAACACGCCCGGGGGCCGGGTCCGTGGTTCCGGCGGCATGACGCCACGTCAGAGGGCTGGGACGCTGTTCCAGGGGCGGATGGATTCGATCGCTGCCGCGGCACGGAACACCGTGGCGTCGTCGTAGGTGCGTCCGACGAGCTGCACCCCCGTCGGCACTCCGGTCGAGGCGAAACCGGACGGCACGCTCAGCACCGGGCAGCGGCTGGCTATGTTGAAGGCTGTGGTCATCGCCGATTCCAGGTAGAAGTCCAGTTCGACGCCGTTGATCACCACCTTGGTCGACAGATAGTCGTCGTCCGCCCTGAGCGCCGGGATCGCGGTCGTCGGGCACAGCAGGACGTCGTAGCGGTCCAGCAGGGAGCCGAGCGTCGTCTGCACCGCGGCCTCGATCTCAAGGCCCTGCAGGAAGCTGCCGGGCCCGCGGACGGCCTCGGCGGCCTGCTGGGCGAAGTCGAGCGCGTACGCGGTGAGCTGGTCGCTGTGCTCGGCGGCAACCGATGCCACGTACGGGCCGAACACCGAGCCGAAGTGGATCATCGCCGCCCGCGTCACGTCCGCCCGCATGATGGGGACCTCCACCTCCTCGACGACGGCTCCGGCCGTGTGCAGCGCTTTCGCGACCGCGCGGGTGTTGGCCTCGACCTCGGGATCGACCGGCCAGTCCCCGAGGGTGACGGAGAGTGCCACCCGCAGGCCTTCGACACCCTCGAACCGCTCGGGCAGCACGAGTGCGGGCCGCAGTGAGACCGCGTCCAACGGGTGGGGCCCCGCGATGACGTTCTCCAGCAGGGCGCAGTCGCCGACGGTGCGCGCCATCGGACCGTCGTGGCAGTACGTGTCGAGGTTGAACGGCGTCATCGCCGGCACGCGCCCGTAGGGCGGCTTGAAGCCGACCGTGCCCGTGTACGAAGCAGGGATGCGGATCGAGCCGCCGATATCCGAGCCGGTGGCGAGCGTCGCCGCGCCCGCCGCGAGCGCCGCGCCTGAGCCGCCGGAGGAGCCGCCCGGAGAGAACTCCAGGTTCCACGGGTTGCGGGTGACGCCCCACAGCCGGGACTGTGTGTACCCCGCGCAGCTGAACTCCGGGGTTGTGGTGCGTGCGTGCACGATGCCGCCGGCAGCCTGGACCCGCTCGATCACCGGGTGCGTCTGCTCGGCGATCTCCTCCCGGAACGCCAGGGAGCCGTCCGTGCTGCGGCGGCCCGCGATGGGCTGCTCCTCCTTCGTGGCGACCGCGAGACCCTCCAGAGCGCGAGGTGCCTCCCCCTTGCCGCCGTACCGCGCTTCGGCGACGCGAGCGGCGGCGAGCGCCTCCTCGAAGGTCCGCTCGGCAAGGGCGTTGATCTTCGGCTCGACGGCTTCGGCACGCGCGATGACCGCGGTCATCAGCTCGACCGGTGAGAGCGAGCGGTCGCGGAATCGGTGCAGGGCCTCGGTCGCCGGCAGATAGGCAAGGTCGGTGAGGTCGGTCATGCGGTTGTCCTTTGCGTGGAATCGGAGGAGTCGGGTGAGTGCGAGGGAGCGTGTGCGGGGCCGGATCCCGGCCGCTTCCGTCTTCGGGCCGATCGGCTCCCGTACCCCGTCATGGCCGACGGCCGAGGTCCGCTCCCCGATGACGGCGAGGCTCCTCGCCCGGCTGCGGGTGGAGCCCCGGTGCGCACGGGCCTCGGGCGAGGACCGGATCGGCCTTGACCATGGCCGGTCAGACGGCGGCGCTCACCGGTTCGCTGCCGGCGGCGTCACGGGTATCGGTGAAGTAGGGCGACCGGTGGTGCCAGCGGGCCCACGCCGCGGCCAGCAGGCCGGAGCCGATCATCAGGACCGGGACGAGCAGGGCGAACCAGCCGTTGTCGGCGGAGACTTCGAAGTGATCGGTGGAGCGATAGAACGTCCACGTGAGGTAGCCGCCGGTGGCGAGCAGCGCGAGCGCGCCCAGCACCGGTCCGACGACCGCGCGCAGGGCCTCCAGCGGTGATGTGCGCAGCAGGTGGCGGAAGCTCACCGCGGCCGCCGCCGCAGTGAGGGCGTAGTAGAGGGCGACGACGATTCCGATCGCGTTGACGGCGGCGAAGATCAGGTCGTTGACGGTGGGGATGACCAGCGCCGTCGCAGCGAGGACCAGGGCGAACACGGTGATCAGCAGGGTGCCGGCGGCGGGGGTCCCGTGCTTGGGGTGCAGGCGGGTCCAGACGGGGCCGAGGACGCCGTCGCGGCCCATCGCGTACATCCCTCGGGCGGTGGGGATGACCGAGGCCTGGAGCGATGCCACCGCGGAGAACATGAGGGCGATGAGCGGCAGTGCGGCCAACGGCTGCTCGGCGAGCTTCGTACCGAAGTAGGCGAGCCCCTGCGCGCCGTTGCCGGCCAACTCGTCCAGCGGCAGGACGCGTTGGAAGGCCGTGCCGGCGAGCAGGAAGAGGAGGAGCATTACGGTCAGGGCGATGAAACCGCCGCGGGAGGCGTCCCGAGGGTCACTGACCTCTTCACCGATGCTGAAGACCGACTCGAAGCCCCAGTAACAGAAGACCGCGAGCACCATGCCCTGGGCGAGGGCCGCGGCCGAGGGGATGTCGAAGGGGTTGTACCACTGGAGCGAGAAGGGCTGGTCCCCGGCGAACAGGCCATAGCCGCAGAACGCGAGCAGCACGCCGTACTCGAAGATCAGCAGGTACTTCTGGAGACGCGCTGCGAGGTCGAGCCCGCGAACGGCGACCAGCGCGGCGGCGACCAGGACGGCCATGCCGAGAAGCGTGGACTGGAGGGTGGAGTCGGGATCGAGGGAGAGGCCGCCGACGCTGTGGAGGTCGGCCTGGACCAGGAGCTGGATGATCGCCGACCCCGTCACCGTCGTGGTGTAGGCCATGAACACGATGGTGCCGATGACATTGACCCATCCGACCAGGAAGCCCAGCCAGGGGCTGAGGATGCGGCCGACCCACTTGTAACTGCTGCCGGCGTGGGGTTCGACCCGGTTGAGCCGCCCGTATCCGCCGGCTATGCCGAGCACGGGCAGGAAGGCCAGCAGCATGATCGCCGGCAGATGCAGGCCGACGATGCTCGCCATCAGACCGAGTCCGATGCCGATACTGCTCGTGGCCGCTGTGCTCGACGCGGCGAGGACGATGCCGTCGACGACGCCGATGGACTTCCGCATCGCGGGCTGCGGGGCCGGGGCGCTTCTACTCGGCGCGGTGCTTGCGTACTTCACTGGTACCGCCAACGGTCGTCGCCTTGCTTCGGGGGAAGATGGCCGGAGGACCCGGATGGCAGGCCATGAAACCGTTGCCCCCTTCACACGTCAATGGCGTTGTCATAAGCTCCGCGCCATGAATGAGCGTGTGGTTCCGGAGCCGCAGCGGCGGCGCAGAAGGCCGACGAAGCAGGGCACGGTGCTGTCCGAGCAGATCATCGTGGAGACGGCCCTGCGGCTGGTCGGCCAGCATGGTGCGGACGCTCTGACGGTCCGGCGGCTGGGAGCCGCCCTGGGCGCCGACCCCAGTGCGCTCTACCGGTATTTCCACAACACCGACGACCTGCTGCTGGCAATCGCCGACGAGCTCATCGGCCGTGCCCGGCAGGGCTGGCAGCCCACCGGCGAATGGCGTACCGACCTGTGCGAGCTGGGTCTGCGCATCCACGCCTCCTACCAGGCGCACCCACAGGCCGCCATGTTGGCGGCGCACCGGACGACCGGGCGGAACAACGAGATGCGGGCCGTGGAGACGATCCTCGGCGTGCTGCGGTCGGCGGGTTTCCCCGATCGGGAAGCGGTGCGGATCTATCACGCCTTCGTGGACCAGGCGCTCGCCTTCGCGGCCCTGGACGCGGCGGCGCTCGCCCTTCCGGCACCCGCTCAGGCAGCCGATCTGCAGGTGTGGCAGGACCGCTACGGCCGCCTGGACGCGAACGACTACCCCCACATCGCCGCCACCGTGCGCCTGTTGACTGCCGAGATGATGCTCAGCGGCTATCCGTTCGCGCTGGAACTGCTGCTCGACTCCGTCGAAGCGAAGTTGCCCGGGGCGGCCGGAGAGGCCGGCCGGGGCCGGACCGGGCACTCTCGCCGCACGCCCCGCCGGGACGCGGATCGGACGGATCGCAGCGGGTCCTGATCGCGTCGCGGTCCCGGGTCCGGTCGAGCCGCGGCGACGAGGCTTATGTCAACGTCGTTGACATCAATTTCGGACCGGCGTCTGATGGCGGAACCCTTAGGACCAGCCGCACTACGCACCACCCGAGGAGTCCGCCATGGATCCCGTTCACGCGCTCCGGGATGCCGACCCCACCCCGTTCTGGCTGGATGACCCCGGCCGCCCGCAGGCCACATCGGCCCTGGTCGCCGACACCCGCTGCGATCTGCTCGTGGTGGGTGGGGGCTACAGCGGCCTGTGGACCGCTCTGATCGCCAAGGAGCGCGACCCCTCCCGTGACGTCGTCCTGATCGAAGGCGAGGAGATCGGCTGGGCCGCATCCGGGCGCAACGGCGGTTTCTGCGAATCCAGCCTCACCCACGGTCTGGGCAACGGCCTCGACCGCTGGCCCGACGAGCTCGCCGAGCTGGAACGGCTCGGCATCCAGAACCTCCAGGCCATCGAGGACGCGATCAAGAGGTACGGCATCGACTGCGACTGGGAGCGCACCGGCTCCCTCAACGTGGCGACCGAGCCGTACCAGGTCGACGACTTGCACGAGCTGGCCACGCTTGCCGCCCGCTACGGCTCCGAGCAGACGGTGCTCGACGCCGACCAGGTCCGGGCCGAGATCGCCTCGCCGACCTTCCTGGGGGCGCTCTGGGACGAGGAGGGCACGGCGATGCTCAATCCCGCACGTCTCGCATGGGGCCTCAAGCAGGCCTGTCTGGACCTCGGCGTACGCATCCACGAGCGCACCAGGGCAACGGCCATCGAGGAGGCAGACCCGGGGATCACGGTGCGGACGCCGTACGGCCGCATCCTGGCGAACCGGGTCGCACTCGCCACCAACGCCTTCCCCTCCCTGGTCAGGCGGCACCGCCTCTACACCGTCCCCGTGTACGACTACGCGCTGATGACGGAACCACTGACGGACGATCAGCTCGCCGCCGTCGGCTGGCGCAACCGGCAGGGATTCTCCGACGTCGCCAACCAGTTCCACTACGTGCGGCTCTCCACCGACAACCGGATTCTGTGGGGCGGTTACGACACCGTGTACCACTACCGGGGCCGGGTGCGTGCCGAGCACGACCAGCGGCCGGAGACCTTCGCCACCCTGGCCCGGCACTTCTTCCGGACCTTTCCCCAGCTGGAAGGGCTGCGCTTCACCCATGCCTGGGGCGGCGCAATCGACACCTGCAGCCGTTTCTCCGCGTTCTTCGACACCACGCACCGGGGCAGGGTCGCCTTCGCGGCCGGATTCACCGGCCTCGGCGTGGGCGCGACCCGCTTCGGTGCCGAGGTGATGCTCGACCTCCTGGCCGGCGAGCGCACCGAACGGACACGACTGGAGATGGTGCGGCGCAAGCCCCTTCCCTTCCCGCCGGAACCGGTCCGATGGGCGGGGATCCAGGCCACCAGGTGGTCCCTCGCCCGCGCGGACGAGAACTCCGGGCGTCGAAACCTCTGGCTCAAGACCCTCGACCGGCTCGGCCTCGGTTTCGGAAGCTGATGCCCGGTCATCCAGGCAAGGACCCTCGCCGGGCAGTCGAAGGGCTTGCGCATGAGGTGTGACAGAGGCCCCGGACAAGATGCGTTACGGCGCTCCGCCGGGGCTTCTCCTGTAGCGGCGGGCGAGGGCGACCCAGTCGTTCTCCCACTGCGCGGTGGACTGGCTCGTGTTCCAGCGCTCGTTGCTGTCCAGGCCGCAACAGAAGCGCGAGGTGTTGGTGTGGTTGCTGAGGGTCGGGCAGCCCGGACGCCCGCGTACGTCCGCCCGTCGGTCCGGGTCCGGGGCTCGGAACGGGCGGGTCAGCCGAGGGAGCGGCGGGCGGCCGCGGCGTCGGCCGGGTTCCAGCCGCGTCGGGGAACGGAGCTGAGCAGCAGGCGTGTGTAGGGGTGGTGAGGCGCGTCGAGGATCTCGGCCGTAGGGCCCGCCTCCACCACCCGACCCTCCCGGAGGACCATGACCTCGTCGGTGATGTGCCGCACGACGGCGAGGTCATGGGTGACGAAGAGGAAGCCGATGCCGACCTCGCGCCGGATGGTGCCCAGGAGTTCGAGCACCTGCGCCTGGATGGACACGTCCAAGGCCGCCACGGCCTCGTCGAGGACGAGGACGCGTGGTTCGGCGGCCAGCGCGCGGGCGATCGCCACGCGCTGGCGCTGACCGCCGGACAGCTTGCCGGGCAGGGCGGCTGCCTCCCGTTCCCCGAGCCCGACCTGGTCGAGGAGCTCGGTGACGCGCTCCCGCCGTGCCGTTGTGTCCATCGGGAAGTGGAGGCGCAGGACCTCCTCGATGCACCGGCCCACGGTCACCCGTGGATCGAGGGACAGGTACGGATCCTGGAAGACCATCTGGATCTCGCGTGCGCGGGCGAGCCGCTCGGCTCTGCTCCGGGCGGGTGCCGACCGGTCACGTCCGTTGATGCGGATCGTACCGTCGTCAGGGCGCTCCAGGCCGACGAGCATCCGCACCGTCGTGGTCTTGCCACTGCCGGATTCGCCGACGATGC
This sequence comes from Streptomyces sp. NBC_00984, assembly GCF_045162475.1. Lineage (NCBI taxonomy): Bacteria > Bacillati > Actinomycetota > Actinomycetes > Kitasatosporales > Streptomycetaceae > Streptomyces > Streptomyces sp. NBC_00984. Next base: position 2,089,047 of record NZ_CP108734.1, on the reverse strand, counting down.
CGAGGGAGGAGCCCGGCGGCAGGGCGAAGGACACATCCTGCACCGCCGTGTGGTCTCCGTACCGTTTGCACAGCTTCTGAACGACGAGTTCCTCGGTTGCCCCGGTCACAGTGTGATCCCTTCGTCGGCGCGGTGGCACGCGGCGAGTCCGTCGCCGTGGTGCGCAAGTTCGGGTGTTCCCTCGGAGCAGCGCGGCTGTGCGTGGGCGCAGCGCGCTGCGAAGGCGCACCCGGGTGGGGCCTCGGCGAGGGAGACGGGCCGGCCCGGGATCGGGCGTGGGGCGGCGGCTCCGGCCTCGATACGGGGCGTGCAGGCGAGGAGTCCCGCCGTGTACGGGTGGCGTGGATGGTCGAACAGTGCGTCGGTGCTGCTGGTTTCGACGATCCGGCCCGCATACATGACGTACACGCGGTCGCAGATCGCCGAGGCCAGTTCGAGGTCGTGGGTGACGAAGAGCATTCCGGTGCCGCGTGCGGCCTGGAGGCGGGTGAGGATGGCGATGATCTCCGCCTGGGTGGTGACGTCGAGGGCCGTGGTCGGCTCGTCGGCGACCAGCAGCGCGGGCTCGCCCGCGAGGGCGGCCGCGATGACCACACGCTGGAGCATCCCGCCGGAGAACTGGTGCGGGTAGCGGCGCAGCGCGCCCCGCGGATCGCGGATGCCCACCGCGTCGAGGAGTTCCTCGGCCCGGTTCTCGGCCGCGGCGGCGGGAGTGCCCGCACCGCGCAGTCCCTCGGTGAGGAAGTCGCCCACGCGGCGCAGCGGGTTCACGGACGCGCGCGGGTCCTGGTAGATCATCGCGACCTCTCTGGCGCGCAGCCCGGCCAGTTCGGCGCGGTTCATGGCCAGGACATCGCGGCCCGCGACCCGCACCTCACCACTCGTTCGCGCCCGGGGCGGCAGCAGCCCGAGCACGCTGCGGCACGCGACCGACTTGCCCGAGCCGGACTCGCCGACCAGGCCGACGGTCTCGCCGGCGCCGACCCGCAACGTGACGCCGTCGAGGATGGGCCGGGCCGCCTGCTCGCCGGGCAGGCGGACGCCCAGCCCGTCGATCTCCAGCACCGGGGTTTCGTACTCGGTCATGGAACTCACCGCTCCCGCTTCGCGATTCGGTCGGCGAGCCCTTCGCCGACGATGCCGAAGGCGACCACGGCGAGGACGATGCACGCGGACGGCGCGAGCGCCGGCAGCATCGCTCCCTGCTGGATCGCCGACTGGCCTTCGTTGATCATGGCTCCCCAGTCGGCCGTGGGCGGCTGCACCCCGAACCCGAGGAAGGACAGCGCGGCGAGATCCATCAGTACGTAGCCGAAGTTCATCGCGGACTGCGCGAACACGGTCGGCGCGATGTTCGGCAGCAGATGACGCAGGCAGATCGTCCAGCCCGACCAGCCCTGCACGCGGTACGACTCGATGTAGGCGCGAGCCTTCTCCTGGCGGGCGATACCTCGGACCAGGCGTCCGACGTACGGGGTGTAGGCCACGGCCATGGCGATCACGGGCGCGGTCATGCCAGAGCCGAGGACGGCCACCAGAAGGATGGCCAGCAGCAGTCCGGGGATCGCGAAGGCCAGGTCCATCGACCGGGACAGCAGGGCATCGGCCCAGCCGCCGCGCCAGGCGGCGACCAGGCCGACGAGCGTGCCCAGGAGGGTCGAGACGCCGACCACGAGGAGCGGTCCGAGCAGGCCCGTCCGCGCGCCGTGGATGAGCCTCGAAAGGATGTCCCGGCCCGACTGGTCGGTGCCGAGGAGATGGTCGGCGCTGGTGCCCGTCAGGCTCGCCGACAGGTCGAGCACGTCGGGGTCGTACGGTGCGAGTACGGGGGCGAGGACGGCGATCAGGACGAGCACCGCGAGCACGACGACACCTGCCGTGAACAGTGGGCCCTGGCCGAGAACCCGCAGTCCGCGCAGGCCCCGGCGGCGGCGCAGCTCGCCGGGGGAGGGGGACGCGGGGGAGACGGTGGTGGTCGTCATCGGGAAGCCTCCCCGTAGAGGGACAGCCGGGGATCGATGACCGGCACGAGCAGGTCGACGATCAGGTTGACAAGGACGAACGCCGCCACGCTGAGCAGGGTGATCGCCTGAACGACGGCGAAGTCCTTGGCCGTCACCGCCTGCACCAGCAGGGAGCCGATACCGGACACGTTGAAGGCGGTCTCTACGATCGAGGTGCTGATCAGCAGGCCGGCGAGCATGGTGCCGCCGACGGTGACGATGGGCCCCAGCGCATTGCGCAGCACATGCCGACGGACCACGGCGCCTCCCGCGACACCGCGGGCTCGCGCCACCTCGACGTGTTCGCGCCCGAGTTCGTCGAGCATGGCCGACCGGGTGACCCGGGCCAGCAGTCCGGCGAACGTCACCGCCAGGGCGAAGGCGGGCAGCGTCAGATGGTAAAGACGCTCGCCGATGCCCTCGGGAGTGCCACCGGGCCCGGGAAACCAGCCCAGTTGGACGGAGAAGAGCGAGACGAGCGCGATGGCGCTGACGAACGAGGGAGTGGCCGTGGCGACGCCGGTGCCGAGGAGCACCGCGCGGTCCACCGCCCCGGGGCGCAGGGCGGCCAGGATGCCGCCCGTCACACCGAGGACGCCGACCAGCAGCGCCGCGTACCCGACGAGCAGCGCGGTGCCCGGCAGACGGGAGGCGATGAGGGAGCCGACGTCCTGGTGGAACTGGGTGGAGCGGCCGAAGTCGCCCTGCAGGACACCGCCGAGCCACTTCGCGTACTGGACCGGCAGCGGGTCGTCCAGGTGGTACTGCGCGCGCAGCGCCGCGACCGTGTCCGGGGTCGCGGGGCGGCCGTGGAGCAGGAAGGTCACCGGGTCGCCCGGCGCGAGATGCACGGTACCGAAGACGACGAGCGAGGTGATGAGCAGCACCACCGCCAGGCCGCCGAAGCGGCTCATCAGATAGCGCGTCATTACTGCGCGGCCCCGATCTTCGCGGCCCACGGGTAGTACAGCTGGGCGATGCCGGTCGGGGCACCCGTCACCCGGTTGCCGAGGAAGACCGAGTAAGGGGCTTCGTACAGCGGGATGATCGGGAGCTCGCGCACGGCGATGCGCTGGAGTTCGGCGGTCAGGTCCGCTCGGCGCGCCGCGTCGGGCTCCGCGTTCGCCTTGTCGAAGAGGGCGTCGAACTCGGCGTTCGACCAGTTGCCGTAGTTGCCGAAGTCACCCGTGCGCAGGTACTGGTAGAACTCCAGCGGGTCGGGCGTGTTGTCGTACCCGTTGGTGATGACCAGGTCGAGTCCCTTGCGGGCGCCGGGGTCGACGAAGATGCTGGTGTACGCCTCCGGGGCGACGGCCTTCAGCACGATGTCGAGGCCGATCTGTTTGCCGGCCGCCTGGACGGCGTTGGCCACGACGCTGATCTCCGGGGCGAGCGAACTGGTGACGAGGGTGACCTTGCGCCCCGTGGCACCGGCCTCGGTGATCAGCTTCTTCGCGCGGGCCACGTCGTACACGGGCTCGGGCAGCGCCTTGAAGTAGCCGTCGGCCTTCTCGGGCGCCAGCGCCCACGCGCCGCGCGCGGCGGGCGCCTTCGAGGGAGTGCCGATGCCGCCGGCGGCAGCCTTGATGATGCTCTTGCGGTCGAGGGCCATGGAGAGGGCCCGGCGGACCTTGAGGTCTCCGAGCGGGCCCTTGAGATCGAGCACGGCGAGATCGGCGGCCGCCGTGTTGGGGCCGAAGTACATCGTGCCCTTCGAGCTGGTGCGCAGCTGGTTGAAGGAGGAGGAGGGCACCAGGTAGCCGCCGTCGGCCGTGCCGGACAGGAAGGCGTTGGTGCGGGCGGACGGGTCCTCGATTAAGGTGAACATCACGGTGCCGGTCCTGGGAGTCAGCGACCGGTCCCAGTAGGCGTTGTTCTTCTTCAGGGTGATGCTGTCGCCCTGGGCCCAGCTGTCGAGCTCGTAGGGGCCGGTGCAGTCGACCTTGCCCTTGGGGCCGCCGTAGTCCTTGCCGGCCTTGGCCAGGAAGGCGGCGCTTTCGACGGTGCCGGGGGAGGCCGCCATGAGTTCGTTGAGGAGCACGTCGGGCTTGTTGAGCCGGATCGTCACCTCCAGCGGGCCGCTCTTCTTGATGGAGGCGACGTTCTTGAACGTCGACCCCCACGGGGAGCCGGTGGCCGGATCCATGTGGCGTCCGAGGGAGGCGACCACGTCGTCCGCGGTCATGGTCGAGCCGTCGTGGAACTTCACGCCCGGTCGAAGGGTGTACACCCAGGTCTTCGGGTCCGGGTTCGCGTACTTCACGGCCAGCCCGGGTTCGATCTTCATGTCGGGGGTGACCCGCAGCAGTTGCTCGCACACATTGGCGAGCACGGTGTTCGGCGGGTAGTCGTAGGCGAGGGCGTAGTCGAGTGTGTACGGCTCGGCGTACAGCGACCAGGTGAGGGAGTCGAGGGGGCCCTTCGCCGCCGGGGAGTTCGGGGTGACGGTGTAGGCGGGGGCGCCGCCGCCGGGCCGGGACCCGGTCGCGCCGGAACAGCCGGCGGTGGCGGACATGACGACGGCGGAGCTTGCAAGCAGCGCGGTGGCTCTGGACATGCGCAAGGAGACCCACCCCTTTACGGGTGTAGTGACGGGCGCTGGGAGATGGAGCGAGTATTGATGCGGGAACGTTCCCGCGCAAGACTTTGCGGGAACGGTTTTGCTGAGGTCGTGGGGGTGGCAGCATCAGCGCATGACCTCAGCTCCCCAACACGGCGGACTCACTCGGCGGACCGCCCCGCCGCGTGTCCGTCTCGTCGATGTCGCCCGCGAGGCGGGCCTCTCCAAGACCACCGTCTCGGCGGCTCTCAACGACACGGGACGGCTCTCGCCGGCCGTACGGGAGAAAGCCAGGGAGACTGCGCGCAGAATGGGGTATCGACCCAACGCCACCGCCCGGCAGCTGCGTGCGGGGCGGGCCCGGCTGATCGGTTACGTCGTGGGGGAGTTCGCGGGGGCCCCGTGGACGTATCTGGAGTCGCCGTACTTCGCCCAGCTGACCAGCGCCACGGCGGCTGCGGCGCTCAAACGCGGATATGCCCTGGTGATGCTGCCCGCGGGATCGCTGCACAGCGAGTGGGCCGACCTGCCGCTCGAAGCGGTGATAGTCGCCGATCCGGTGGCCGACGACCGGGTGGTGGAGGATCTGCTCGCCGCCCGTATCCCCGTCTTCAGCGACGGATCGGTGGACGGCAGACCTGGAGCGCACTGGGTGGACGTCGACGCCGAGGAGGCGGTCCGCGGAACCCTGGACCACCTGGGATCGCAGGGCGCGCGAAGGACGGCGCTCGTGCTGCCCGACAGCACCACCCTCTTCCACCGGGGGGTTCTGGCCGCCTACCGGGGCTGGTGTGCCGCACACGGTTGCACGGCCCGGGTGACCTTCGCCGCCGATGCCGGCAACGGCCCGGTGCTCCGGGCGGTGGACGGCGCGCTGACCGCTGCCGAGCGGCCCGACGCCCTCTTCGTGGTGGCGGAGCTGAGCCCACCGCTCGTCCTGGAGGCGGCGCGCCGCCACGGCTACGACGTACCCGGAGACCTTCTCGTGGTGTGCGTGAGCGAGAGCGGTACGGCCGAGCACACCGAACCTCCCGTCTCGACGCTGAGCCTTCAGCCCCGGGAAGTCGCCGAGGCCGGGATCGAACTCCTCGTCGCCGCCCTGGAGAGCGGCGACGAACGGCCCTCGGGCGTTCTCGTACCGACGCGCCTGATGGTCCGGGAGTCCTCGCGGCGGCCGTCCTGGGGCGTGTTTGAGAAGTAGCGTCGTCCGCCCGGAGACCGACGGGACTTCTCAAACACGCCCTAGGGCCTGTCCGGCGGATCATGGCCGGGGTCGCGGCGGCTGACACGGCACCTCGCAGCGTTGCCGAAACGTCCGAATAGCTCCGCTATCAGGACGCTCCGGCGCCTTGCGATGCACCGCACCAGCCGCCGCGCCCTGTCCGACCCTGATCCGCCGGACAGGCCCTAGGCCCCCCTCAGGCGGAGTGCACCAGCGTGCCACCGACGTAGGTGCGCAGGACCTGGGCCTCGGCGATCTCCTCCGGGGGCAGTGTGAAGATGTCCCGGTCCAGCACCACCAGGTCGGCCAGGTGGCCGGGGAGCAGACTGCCGGTGTCGTCGAGCCCGTTCACATGCGCCGAGCCGGCGGTGTAGGCGGCGACCGCGGTGGCGAGGTCGAGGCGCTGCTCCGGCAGAAAGACCCGCCCGTCGGTGGCCTCCGGCTCCATCCGGTTCACCGCGACATGGATTCCGGCGATCGGGTCGGGGCTGCTGACGGGCCAGTCGCTGCCCGCGGCCAGGGTGGCGCCGGCCCGCAGCAGGGAACCGAACGGGTACTGCCAGGAGGCCCGTTCGGGGCCGAGGAAGGGGATTGTCAGCTCGTCCATCTGGGGTTCGTGCGCGGCCCAGAGCGGCTGGATGTTGGCGATGGCGCCGAGCCGTGCGAAGCGCTCCAGATCCTCGGGGTGGACCACTTGGAGGTGGGCGAGATGATGGCGGTTGCCGCGTCGCCCATGGGCCTCGACGGCTGCCTCGACCGCGTCCAGGGCCTCGCGCACCCCCCGGTCGCCGAGGGCGTGGAAGTGGACCTGGAAGTCATGGGCGTCGAGTTCGGTGACGTACGAGCGCAGGGCGACGGGGTCGACGAAGCTCAGACCCGAGTTGGCGGTGGCGCAGCCGCAGCCGTCGAGGTAGGGGGTGGTCATGGCCGCCGTGAAGTTCTCGGCGATGCCGTCCTGCATGATCTTCACCGCACGGGCCCGGAACCGTCCGTGGCTCAACTGCTCCCGCTGGGACACCAGCTCAGGGATCTGCTCGGCCCCCCGCTCCCGGTCCCACCACAGGGCCCCGGATACCCGGGCGGTGAGCGTGCCTTCGCGGGCGGCCGCCAGATAGGCGTCGGACGGGTCGGGCTTGCCGCCGAACACGCCCAGAAGGGCGTCCTGCCAGGCGGTGATACCGAGGGAATGCAGCAGCTTCTGGGCCCGCAGCAGACCGGCGAGGCGCTCCGCCGCCGTGCTCGGCGGCACGATCCGGGAGACCAGGGCGGTGGCGCCCTCCTGCAGCATTCCGGTCGGAGTGCCGTCCGGCTCGCGCTCGATCCGGCCGTCGACAGGATCGGCGGATTCCCGCGTGAGACCGGCCAGTTCGAGCGCCCGGGTGTTGGCCCAGGCGCCGTGGTGGTCGCGGTTGGTGAGAAGAACGGGGCGGTCCGGGATTACGGAGTCGAGGAGCTGCCGGGTGGGCAGTCCGCCGTCGAAGCTCTCCATGGACCAGCCGCCGCCCGTGATCCACGGGCGGTCCGGGTGCGCGTCGGCGTAGGAGCGTATGCGGGTGAGATAGTCCTCGACACCCACGGTGCCGGTCAGATCGCACTCGGCCAGTTCCATTCCGCCGAACACGGCGTGGATGTGGGAGTCCTGGAAGCCCGGGAGTAGCAACTTGCCCTGAAGGTCGATGACTTCGGTGTTCGGGCCGATCAGTTCGCGCACCTCGTCATGGCCGACGGCGGTGATGCGCTCGCCCGTGACGGCCAGGCTGCTCGCCCGGGTGCGCGCGGGATCGCCGGTGTGGACGGGGCCACGGGTGAAGATCAGATCGGGCTTGGCCATGAGGTGCTCCGAGGCGACTGGGAGGGGTGTGCCGAACGGTCATGCAACCGAGGCGCCCATCACATGTCAATGCTGTTGTCATAAGGTGCCGGAGAGAGAGCGACCACGGCAACCTGGTGCTGAAGCGCAACGGTGAGCAGATCGCCACCAGTTCCTGACCCGCGCGGGCACACACGGCGCCGCCGCCATCGACGCGGTCCTCGCGCAACTCGGCCCGGACAGTGCCGGGTCCGGACAATGGCCCGCAGCAGTCCCGGCTCAGGCGCAACGTCCCGGGGAAGTCCCACGAGTGCTGCCGCCCCCTTTCGAGCCGGCATTTTGCCTGGCCAGGAAGGGGGTGGCGGCATCTGTCGATCAAATGTCCCGGAAGATCTCGATCTGCGCCCCCACGGAGTTGAGGCGCTCCGCGAGCTCCTCGTAACCGCGGTTGATCACATACACGTTGCGCAGTACGGACGTGCCCTCCGCCGCCATCATGGCGAGCAGCACCACCACCGCGGGCCGCAGTGCGGGCGGGCACATCATCTCGGCGGCGCGCCACCGGGTCGGGCCCTCGACCAGCACCCGGTGCGGGTCCAGGAGTTGGAGCCTGCCGCCGAGGCGGTTCAGGTCGGTGAGGTAGATGGCCCGGTTGTCGTAGACCCAGTCGTGGATGAGGGTCTGCCCGTGGGCCGAGGCGGCGATCGCCGCGAAGAAGGGCACATTGTCGATATTGAGCCCGGGGAACGGCATGGGGTGGATCTTGTCGATCGGCGCCTCCAGTTTGGAGGGCCGGACCGTGAGGTCGACCAGTCGGGTACGGCCGTTGTCGGCGGCGTACTCCGTCGTACGGCCGCAGTCGACGCCCATCTCCTCGAGGACCGCGAGCTCGATCTCCAGGAACTCGATCGGCACCCGGCGTATCGTCAGTTCGGACTCCGTCACCACGGCTGCGGCGAGGAGGCTCATCGCCTCGACCGGGTCCTCGGACGGGGAGTAGTCGACGTCCACGTCGATGTGCGGAACTCCGTGCACGGTCAGTGTGGTCGTGCCGATGCCGTCCACGCGTATGCCCAGTGCCTCCAGGAAGAAGCAGAGGTCCTGGACCATGTAGTTGGAGGACGCGTTGCGGATGACGGTCGTGCCGTCGTGCCGGGCGGCGGCCAGCAGCGCGTTCTCGGTGACGGTGTCGCCGCGCTCGGTCAGCACTATGGGGCGGCCGGGGGTGACCGAGTGGTCGACCTGGGCGTGGTAGATGCCCTCGGTCGCGGCGATCTCCAGACCGAAGCGGCGCAGCGCGATCATGTGCGGCTCGATGGTCCGCGTACCGAGGTCGCAGCCACCCGCGTACGGGAGCTTGAAGCGGTCCATGCGGTGCAGCAGCGGGCCGAGGAACATGATGATGGAACGGGTCCGGCGGGCGGCGTCCGCGTCGATGGCGTCCATGTTCAGCCGGGCGGGCGGGACGATCTCCAGATCGGTTCCCTCGTTGATCCACCGGGCCCGCACGCCGATGGAGTTCAGCACCTCCAGGAGGCGGTAGACCTCTTCGATCCGGGCCACGCGGCGCAGCACCGTACGGCCCTTGTTGAGCAACGAGGCGCAGAGCAGTGCCACGCACGCGTTCTTGCTCGTCTTGACGTCGATGGAGCCCGAGAGCCGGCGGCCGCCGACCACCCGCAGGTGCATGGGACCGGCGTAGCCGAGCGAAACGATCTCGCTGTCGAGTGCCTCACCGATGCGCGCGATCATCTCAAGGCTGATGTTTTGATTGCCGCGCTCGATGCGGTTCACGGCGCTCTGGCTGGTGGCGAGCGCCTCGGCGAGCTGACTCTGTGTCCAGCCCCGATGCTGACGGGCGTCACGGATGAGCTTGCCGATGCGTACGAGGTAATCGTCTGACATGGCGAAAGGCTATCTCAGATATGAGATGGGACCTGTGTCGGGGTGTGGTGTTCGGGTGACGCTCGGGCGTGTCGGCGCGGCAGTTGCAGGTCAGGCCTGTATGAAAAGCGCGGGTCCGGTGTGGGCCGTGCGTTCCATGGTCCACCCGGATCGCCGCGACCGCGCGCGGTGTGCGTCCGTACGGGTACGGACGTCGTCTCTTGGTCGTCGTGTCCCGGCCGTCGCCGTACGGCCGTCGTCTTGCGGTGGTCAGTCCTCGAAGCCGCCGCTGCGCAGGATGCTGTCGATGCGGGCGCGATGTGCCGCCTCCCACGTGTCGAGGGATTCGCCGGCCTCCTTGGCCGCCTTCGTCCGCGCGTCGAGGAGCACCTGTTCGTGCCCGGCGCGGGGAACGACCACGATGCCCTCTTCGTCCGCCACCACGATGTCGCCGGCGTCCACGTCCACCCCACCGCACCGCACAGGGCCGTTGAGCGGACCGACGGCCTTCTTGGTTCCGGGGATCGGGATGACGCCCCTGGCGAAGACGGGGAAGCCCATCTCGCGCACCTCGGCGAGGTCGCGGATCACGCCGTCGGTCACGAACGCGGCGATGCCCCGGCGTTGGGCGACGGCACAGACGTTGCCGCCCGCGAGCGCGTAGTCCACGTCACCCGACTCCACGACGATGACGGTGCCGGGCTCCGCGCGATGGATGGGCCGCATGCAGCATGAGGTTGTCGCCCGGGGGGCACCGCACGGTGAACGCCGGGCCGGCGACCCGCGGTACCGAGGGCCGCAGCGGCCGGATGCCGATGTCCATGACCTGCCCACGCCCCAGGAGATCGGCGAGGGTGGTCGGGGAGATGTCCTTGAACTCGCTCACGTCGTTCATGTTCCTCCGTCGTCCGGGCCCGCACGTCAGGTGTCGTACAGGCCGTCCCAGGGAGCGTAGAAGCCGAGGTGGTCGGGGTAGAGCTCGACCCAGTCGTCCTCGTCCTCGCCGCACTCGTCCTCGCCGCCGTCGTGGCGTTCGACGACCAGCCCGAAGAGCACGCCGTCGACCGTCAGCCGGAAGGGCCGGATCGCGATGTCCCCGTACTCGCGCCCGGGAAGACCGTCGAGGAGCGCTGTCATCCGTGACTGTGCCCGCGCCATGACGGAGTCCTCGCCCTGCGGGTGTCGTTGCTGCTCGGCGTATGTTCCGGCGCACCGGATGTCCGAGTCGATGTGCCGGCCCTCGTGGTCGAACCGGTGGAGGACGGTGTAGAGGCGCTTGTGTTCCTCCCAGCCGTCGTCGACCGTGAACCCGTCCGGGAAGGCGTAGGTGATCGAGGCCAGGAACTGTCCGCCCGCGTACCGCCCGATGGTGTCGGTGCGGTAGTCCGGCTCGTGGGCGATGGGGATGATCGCTGGGACTGCCATGGCGAAACCATAGATACGGCATCGGACTTGCCCGCATCCGGGGCGGCGGATCCGGCCACGGCCGGCCGGATCCGCCGACGGTTCTCAGGCGTTGACAGGACCGCGCGGCTCGCGCCACATGGCCCACAGCGTCGGCCCGTCCTGCGGCAGCCGGACCTCCTCGCGCACGGTGAAGCCGAAGTGTTCGTAGAAGGGGAGGTTGGAGGCCTTGGAGGACTCCAGGTAGGCGGGCAGGCCCGCCGCGTCGGCCTTGGCCAGCCCCGAGCGCAGCAGGGCGGCCCCCTGGCCCTTTCCCTGGGCGGCGGGGTCGGCGCCGATCAACGCCAGGTACCAGTGCGGTTCCTCGGGCGTGTGCGTGGCGGCCGTCTCGACGGTGTCCTTGAACAGTCCGGCCCGGTCGCCGAGGATGTTCAGCAGCTCCTCGATGGTCTCCGCGTCCGGAACGGCCTTGGCCTGCGCCTCCGGCGGCACCCAGAACGCCGCCGCGGACTCGGTGCGCTCGCACACGCTGCTGTGGACGTACTGCCGGGTGAAGATCGTGGTGAAGTAACTGACCAGTGACGCCTGGCGCGAGGAGTCGTCGGGGAAGAACGAGCGCATCATCGGGTCGTCGTCGAAGGCGAGGGCCAGGGAACGGCTGATCTGCGGGGCGTCGTCGACCGTTGCCGTTTTCGGCGTATTCGTTATCGGCATACGGACATTCTGCATTTGGTGATCTTCGACGGCGGAGCGGGGTGGCGAGTGGCAGGGAGCTGCGCGGGATCGTGGCGGCGGAGATCGAGTCGGCCGCGCCCGCACTCGAACGCGGCGTCGCCGTACCGGACATCGTCCCGGCACTTCTGCGGGTCGTGCGCGAGGCGGACGCCGACCTCGGACTCCGTCTGTTCCTGTGCGGCGACTGCTGGACTCCGCGCTGTCCGACGAGGCGGTCACCGTGCTGTGGCGGACCGCTTCGGGGCGGTCCTGCGTCGACGAGGCGTTCGACGCCGACGGGCGGACATGGCTGGAGCAGGTCGCCCAGGCGTGCCGGGAGCGCCTGGCGGAGATCGATCCCGTCTGCACGCCCTATCTGTCCCCGGCCCGGACCGACCTGGCGGAGACCGTGCTGAGGGAGGTCCGTGAGGCCACGCGCACCGAGGCGGTCGAGGTGCGGGGCGTGGTGCGGGTGCTGGAGGACGTGGTCACCACCGTGGACCCGGACCTGGGATTCCGCCTGCTCCTGGAGATCCTCTTCGCGTACGACGTCCCCGTCACCGACGCCCAGCGTGTCCGCTACCAGGCGCTCGCCGAACGGCTCGGATACAGCGCGGACCACCTCGACGACCAGCTGCCCCGCCGACCGGAGTGATCCGCCCGGCCACCGCGCGGCTCGGCGAGCTCATCGTCACCGCCCGAACCGCGGCGCGGGAGATCGGTGGCTGTCCTTTGACCGTGAAGTTGGTCGTCTTGGTCGCGCTGACCTGCCACGACTAAGTTGGTTGGCAAAAGATCACGTGAGATGGGCCGCGGTGTCGACGGTCACGTGGGCAGGTCAGTCCCAGTCGGACGCCGGCTGATCGACTCGGCCGCCTGTGTGCGGTGTGGGGATGTTGTCCTTCGCACCGTCGGGCAGTTCGGCGACACATGCCGACGAGCAGGCGCTGACCAGCAGAGGAAGCACGTCGGTGGCCACGCGTAGCGAGATCCATACCTGGTGGAATCCGCTCTGTGCGATCGGATGGTTGCAGACACTGCAGCGATGGATGGCGGTGATGCCCCATCGCCGGGGATCCAGGTTCTCCAGATCGAGGTCCGCGACGGAGTCCTGGGCAGGCTGAAGCCTTGGGAAGGGTGGCCGCAGCTTCTCGTTGCCGAACAACGCGCGCGTGCTCACTGTGCTGCGGGTCAGCTTCTGGCATCGGTGAGAGCCGCCGCTGAAGATGAGACTTGACATGCCCTCTGACCTGGCCACTGTTGATTTGATGAATATCTAATCGAGGCCATTCTGGGGCATGGGAAATGAGAGTGGAGCTGACCAGGGGGTTCTCGCTGCGTGTGAGCTCAGATCGCCATCACGCCGCCGCTGTTGTCGTGGACGATGGCCTGCCACTCCAGCACCGGGCAGGCAGCGACCAGCAACGTGTCCAGCCCGTCCACGCCGCTCGCGGTGACGCGGCCCATTGCCTCGTCGTGGACGGGGAAGTTGCCCTGCAGCGCGTCGCAGTGACCGCAGCCGTTGGACAACTGCCGCTCGCGCATGGTCCTGCTGTAGCGGCTCTTGGCACCGCACTTCCCAGCTTCCGTCGAGGCCCTTGCCGAGAAACCCGCCGCCCGCCGACACCCACACCGAGCACCTGCCCGCGAACCAATTCTCCACGCCACTCCCTTCCGGCTACGTTTCCGCACCGGCTCCATTCGAGGGGCCATTTTCGACGCCCCCGCCATCGGGCACGGGCGTTGCTCGAGATGGTCTGTTTCAGGATGCCTTTTGGTCGGCGGGCTTCTCGATCTCGGTGGTCACCCGTGCCCCTCGGAAGAGCGCCGGGAGCCACAGGAGACATGCCAGCAGGGGGACCGCGGCGTAGGTGGCCATGCCCACACTGGAGCCCAACCCGTCCATGAGCGCGCCGAGGACGAGATAGCCGATGCCGATGAGCGCCGACTCCACGAATGCGATCATCGACAGCAGGCTCGCCCGGTGGCGCGACGGCACTGCCTCGTTGAACACGTTGTCCACGATCACGGCGGTGATCTCGGGAATTCCGACCAGGACCAGGAACGCGGCGATGGTGACCCAGACAAGGCCGAGGCCGCTCAGGCCGAGCGCCACGGCGAGCGTCAGGAGAGACACCGGGACGATGACCCGATACCCGATGCGCCGGTCCGCGCGGTCCGACAGCAACGGAGTGAGCCCGCCGGCGAAGAATCCCGCCGATATGACCACGCTGACCAATGCGGTGCCCGCTCCCTGATCGGAGAGGGTCTTCTGCGTAAAAATGATGTACGGCGTCAAAGTCGCATGCATCAATCCGGACACCACGACAAGCGTCACGAGCGCCGGCGTGGCGACCCGAAGCATCGCCCGCCATGCTGTGGCGTCGCCGTGCTCCTCCTCGGCTCCGTCCTGCTCGTCCACCGCGTCCGCGCCGCGGATCTCGGGCACCCGTGACATCAGCACCACCACGGCCAGGACGAGGCACGCCGCCGAACCGACGTAGACGACTCCCCAGGAAATCTGCTGCAGTTGGCCGCCGAAGACGATGGCGGCTCCCGAGGTGACCGTCCCGAGCATGGTGAACCGGGACTTGATCTTGACGTAGCTGGCCCTTGCACCACGACGCACGAGCAGGTCGTACAGCAGGGCGGTGTCCGAACCGGACACACATGCCATGCCCACGCCCTGCCCGATGAACAGCGTCAGGAACACCCAGTAGTTGGAGAACGCCACCTGACCGAGCAGACATCCAGCTATCAGCACCTGGCCGATCACGATGCTGGCACGCCTGCCGATTCGGTCGGCGATGACTCCCGTCGGCAACTCCGCAAGTCCGCTGACCAGGTAGAGCAGTGTCTGCAGTAGGGCCACTTGCCCGGCGGAGAAGCCTCGCTGATAAAGGAAGAGGACGAATACGCCGCGCTGGAACAGCGTGTTGGCGAGCACGGCGTATACGTAGAACGGGCGCGTGACGCTTCGTGCTGCATCGTCGACTGCAGCCGACCCGCCAAGGGCCTCCGTGGTGCCGGTCATGCTGCGGGCTCCCTCTGGTGACTCCGGTGATCATTAGTGTTGGACCTCCGCCGCCGAGATGACGATGCGTCGGCGGGGACCAAGACGCGTGTCGTCGACGGAGATGAACGCCGGACCGCGCCGTGCGAGGAGCTGCGCATCAGCTCGCTCGAACGCCTCGCCCGCCCGAGGAGCCGTGACCAGCGCTGATCGCCGTGGCGACACGCGCGCACCCCCCCCCGAAGGCGACCCCATCACTCTCATCTAGGGGTTCACAAGTTCAGGGGTGGTCACGAACGCCTCCAGGGATTGGCGAGCGGGTCGAACAAGCCCAGCGGGATGACCTTGGCCAGGCCGGAGTCCGCATCGTCCTCCGGCGTCGCCTCGGTGACCGGCGGGTCAGGATTCGACCGGTGGGTCGTGGTGGCCCGGGTGCAGGCAGCGACGCGGCGGTCTCGCCGGGAAGCCTCGTACGACTAGGTTCGCTGGCAAGGAAGCCGAAACGACTGGGTCCGCTGCCACACGCCTCGATTGGATGACAGCGGTCAGTGGTGGTGAAGTCGGCCCGGGGCGCGGTTCCGATCTTTCGACCGGCCCGTTTCCCCGGAGCCGCTTCCCGAACCGGGCATGCGACTTGGCACCGCACCCGGCTCTCCACAAGCCCCGAGGGCTTCGTGGTGGTTGTTCTCATCCCGTGGCGTCCCAGGGGGTGGGAATCGTCAGGCCCCGGTAGCGGTAGCGAGTGGTGCCTACCGTGATCGGGTTGAACAACTCCCGGGTCTCCCCGGTCCACCATGATCTACGGCCGCAGTAGCGGCGGAAGATCTTCCTCCGGCCCGTCTTGGGGTGCTTGCGCTGTACCCATCTCCAGACCGTGTGCCACATGTAGTTGCGCAGGTAGGAGAAGGTCGCGTAGGAAACCCCGGGCCGGAAGTAGGCGCACCAGCCCCGCACCGCCGGGTTGATCCGGGCGAGCAGGGCGTCGAGCGGCTGGTTCGTGCCGACCTCCCGGCACAGTGTCTTGACCTTGGCCATGATGGCCCGCAGGGCCTTCTTGGCTGGGTAGGTGTAGACGTAATACCGGTTGGTGCCTGGCTTTCGGTGGCGCTGGATGTGCCAGCCGAGGAAGTCCAGGCCCTGCTCGATGTGGGTGATCAGAGTCTTCTCCTGGGACAGGCGCAGGCCCATCGTGGTGAGGACTTCGGCGATCTCTTCGCGTAGCGTTTCGGCGTCTGCCTTGGTGCCGTGAACCATCAGGCACCAGTCGTCCGCGTACCGGACCAGCCGGTAGTTGGGCAGACCTCGGCGTCGACGCCTGCGGCGCTCGTTGAGATCAGTTCCGGCGCCTCCCGGGGCCTGGGCGATGTGCTCGTCCAGGACCGAGAGCGCGACGTTGCTGAGCAACGGCGAAAGGATCGAACCCTGCGGGGTGCCGGTGTCGTTGTCCCGCAGCAGGCCGTCCTCACTGAGGATGCCCGCCTTGAGGAACGCCTTCACCAGGGCCAGGACGCGTTTGTCCCCGACGCGTGCCCGCACCCGCTCCATGAGAGCGGTGTGCGAGATCTCGTCGAAGCAGGCCTTGATGTCGCCTTCCACGATCCACTCGTACTTCTTGGACGTGAGCAGACGCACCTCTGCCACCGCGTCGTGAGCCCGGCGATTCGGGCGGAACCCGTAGGAGCACGGGAGGAAGTCCGCCTCGAAAATCGGCTCCAGCACCAGCTTCAAGGATGCCTGCACCACCCGGTCGGTGGTCGTCGCAATCCCCAGACGGCGGAGCTTGCCACCCGTCTTGGGGATCATCCGTTCCCGCACCGGCATGGGCTGGAAACTACGGTCCTTGATCTGCGACCGCAGCACGTCGAGGAACTCCTCGACTCCGACCCGCAACGCGATGGACGACGCCGTGCGTCCGTCCACCCCGGCCGTGCGTGCACCCTTGTTACCCCGCACCCGATCCCAGGCCACCAGCAGGAAGCCGGGATCGGCAACGAGATTGAACAGGTCGTCGAACCTGCGATGAGGATCATCACGAGCCCAACGGTGCAGCTTGGTCTGGATCTTCAGTACCTGACGCTCCGCCTCATACAAGGCGCGCTCCAGCTCGTCGGTATTCACCGGCGACCCTCCCGACATTCCAGTGCTTCGGCCACTGACTTGCTGGCCCCCTTTGCCCTGCGACCGGCTTTCCCGGCCTCCACGACGGGTCGTTACTCCCGCGACTACTACGGGGCCTCCGCCCCACCCACGGCCCTCAGTCGGCAACGGACCTGCCCACCGCCGAACCGGCTGTCCGGCGGCTCGGGCGACCGCGGATGGTTCCCACGTTCACCACGCAATCGATCGGTCAGGGAGGTGCCCAGCTCTACACCGGCAGCATCGCCACGCCTACGCCGCAGGCTTTCAACGTGGCCTCCCCACCGGAACAGGAAATCCGGCTTCGGAGTTAACCCACCCGTCCGAGGACACGCAGGTCACGCGCTGCATACCGGCCCGTATCCACCAGGTTTGAGCCGGCTCAATGCTTACGGAGCTTCAACCACTGGTTCGCTTTCGCTACACCTTCTGACCTCGCTAGACGGGCCCGCACCGTCCGGTAGTCCCGGCACGTCCCGCCGTTGTCGGGGCCGCTTGCCACCCTCCCCGGCGTTCCCCGGGTCAGGCTGCCCCCAGCTTCACCAGGCCGCTGCGACGACCCGGCAGTGGTGGTCTTTCACCTCCACTCGATTGCATAGCGCCTCGTGGCGCACACCCGTTTCACTGAAGCTTGACCAGTCTCAGTGAAGTTTGACCGGAACGCCGGCTGCTGCTCTGCGGCTGGTTCAGTCGGTGGAACTCTCCGCTGGGGGCCACGGCCCCTCGAAGGCCGGCCCGCAGTCGTGCGGCAGGTGGGCCACCACCAACGCGGCCGCCTCATTCGGTGTGAGTGACTCGCCCAGGACACGCGGCGACGCACCCAGTGGCGCGTACACGATGCACGATTGAGCGTCGCCGACGATGAACGGCAGGTCGTTGCTCCATGGGAAGTGCGTGTTGCGGTGAAAGGTGAGCGCCCCGTGGCTCGGAAACGGGAACAAGGCCCGCAGCCGAGGTTCGGCGTAGGCGGCCTCTATGACTGCAGGCTCTCCCCGCCGCGCCGTGGGATGCCCCTCCAGCATGAGCCGCCAGGTCTTCTCGACAACCGTCTCCTCAGTCATCCCGCGATCATGACGTCTGTACTCGGCCAGGACAAACCTCTCCATCCGATGGTCAAACTTCGATGAGACTCACCAAACTTCGCTGAGACAGGTCAAGTGGCGCCCGCGCATGACCGTGCGACGGTGATGTACTAGAGTTATCTCGACATCGAGATATATGCCGAAGGCGCACCGCAGTCCGCCAGTCGGTAAGGGTTACCTAACTAAGCCTTACCTTAGCGGATGGTCGAGGGGCCGTAGGCGGCACCACGCGGCGCCCGCCGTAATGAGGCGCGGCGCGGAGTACGCGCACATTGATGAAGGAGACTGTCGTGTCGGCGAACAGCTTCGACGCCCGCAGCACGCTGCGCGTGGGCGACGAGTCGTACGAGATCTTCAAGCTGGACAAGGTCGAGGGCTCCGCGCGCCTCCCTTACAGCCTGAAGGTGCTGCTGGAGAACCTGCTCCGCACCGAGGACGGCGCGAACATCACCGCCGATCACATCCGGGCGCTCGGTGGCTGGGACTCCCAGGCACAGCCCAGCCAGGAGATCCAGTTCACGCCGGCCCGCGTGATCATGCAGGACTTCACCGGTGTGCCGTGCGTCGTGGACCTCGCCACCATGCGCGAGGCCGTCAAGGAGCTGGGTGGCGACCCGGCCAAGATCAACCCCCTCGCCCCGGCCGAGCTGGTCATCGACCACTCCGTCATCGCCGACAAGTTCGGCACCAACGACGCGTTCGCGCAGAACGTCGAGCTGGAGTACGGCCGCAACAAGGAGCGCTACCAGTTCCTGCGCTGGGGCCAGACCGCCTTCGACGAGTTCAAGGTCGTCCCCCCGGGCACCGGCATCGTCCACCAGGTCAACATCGAGCACCTGGCCCGTACGGTCATGGTCCGGGGCGGCCAGGCGTACCCCGACACCCTCGTCGGCACCGACTCGCACACCACCATGGTCAACGGCCTCGGTGTGCTGGGCTGGGGTGTCGGTGGCATCGAGGCCGAGGCCGCGATGCTCGGCCAGCCGGTCTCCATGCTCATCCCGCGCGTCGTCGGCTTCAAGCTGACCGGCGAGCTCCCGGCCGGCACCACCGCCACCGACCTGGTGCTGACCATCACCGAGATGCTCCGCAAGCACGGTGTCGTCGGCAAGTTCGTCGAGTTCTACGGTGAGGGCGTCGCCGCCACCTCCCTCGCGAACCGCGCCACCATCGGCAACATGTCGCCGGAGTTCGGCTCCACCGCCGCGATCTTCCCGATCGACGACGAGACGCTGAAGTACCTGCGTCTGACCGGCCGTGACGAGCAGCAGGTCGCGCTCGTCGAGGCGTACGCCAAGGAGCAGGGCCTCTGGCTCGACCCGGCCGCCGAGCCGGACTTCTCCGAGAAGCTGGAGCTGGACCTGTCGACGGTCGTCCCGTCGATCGCCGGCCCGAAGCGCCCGCAGGACCGCATCATCCTCGCGAACGCCAAGGCGCAGTTCGCCCAGGACGTGCGCAACTACGTCTCGGACGACGAGGAGTCGGGCAAGGAGTCCTTCCCGGCCTCCGACTCCCCGGCCGCCCACAACGGCGTCCCGTCGAACCCGACCACGGTCACGGCCCCCGACGGCACGACGTACGAGATCGACCACGGCGCCGTCACCGTCGCCGCGATCACCTCCTGCACCAACACCTCGAACCCCTACGTCATGGTCGCCGCGGCGCTCGTGGCGAAGAAGGCGGTCGAGAAGGGCCTGACCCGCAAGCCGTGGGTCAAGACCACCCTCGCCCCGGGCTCGAAGGTCGTCACCGACTACTTCGACAAGGCGGGCCTGACCCCGTACCTCGACAAGGTCGGCTTCAACCTCGTCGGCTACGGCTGCACCACCTGCATCGGCAACTCCGGTCCGCTGCCGGAGGAGGTCTCCAAGGCGGTCAACGAGCACGACCTGGCCGTGACCTCGGTGCTCTCCGGCAACCGTAACTTCGAGGGCCGGATCAACCCCGACGTCAAGATGAACTACCTGGCGTCCCCGCCGCTGGTCGTCGCGTACGCCATCGCCGGTTCGATGAAGGTGGACATCACCAAGGACGCCCTGGGCATCGACCAGGACGGCAAGCCGGTCTACCTCACCGACATCTGGCCCACCGAGGCCGAGGTGAACGACGTCGTCGCCAACTCCATCGGCGAGGACATGTTCAACAAGTCCTACCAGGACGTCTTCGCGGGCGACGCCCAGTGGCAGGCGCTGTCGATCCCGACCGGCAACACCTTCGAATGGGACCCGCAGTCCACCTACGTGCGCAAGCCCCCGTACTTCGAGGGCATGACGATGGAGACGACCCCGGTCGCCGACATCACCGGCGCCCGGGTGCTCGCCAAGCTGGCCGACTCGGTCACCACCGACCACATCTCCCCGGCCGGTGCGATCAAGGCCGACACCCCGGCCGGCAAGTACCTCACGGAGCACGGCGTCGAGCGCCGTGACTTCAACTCCTACGGCTCGCGCCGGGGCAACCACGAGGTCATGATCCGCGGCACCTTCGCGAACATCCGCCTGCGCAACCAGATCGCCCCGGGCACCGAGGGTGGCTTCACCCGCGACTTCACCCAGGCGGACGCTCCGGTGTCGTTCATCTACGACGCCTCGCAGAACTACCAGGCCGCCGGCACCCCGCTGGTCATCCTGGCGGGCAAGGAGTACGGCTCGGGCTCGTCCCGCGACTGGGCCGCCAAGGGCACCGCGCTTCTCGGCGTCAAGGCCGTCATCGCCGAGTCCTACGAGCGCATCCACCGCTCGAACCTCATCGGCATGGGCGTCCTCCCGCTCCAGTTCCCGGAGGGCGCGACCGCCGAGTCCCTCGGCCTGACCGGCGAGGAGGCCTTCTCCTTCACCGGCGTGACCGAGCTGAACAACGGCACCACGCCGCGCACGGTCAAGGTGACCACCGACACCGGTGTGGAGTTCGACGCGGTCGTCCGCATCGACACCCCCGGTGAGGCGGACTACTACCGCAACGGCGGCATCATGCAGTACGTGCTGCGCAACCTGATCCGCAAGTAGTCGCGAGACAGGCAGCAGAGCCGAAGGGCCGCACCCCGGAATTCCGGGGTGCGGCCCTTCGCGCGTCCTCCGAACCGGTCCCTGCCGCTTGATGCTCCGCACGAAGGCCGCCCGACTCGCGGTTCCCGGACTGGGCCGGACTGCCCGTCGAGCCGGTCGTCCCGGTGGGCACGTCCCACGCCATGTACCGGCTCGGCGAGGGCCTGGTGGTGCGGCTGCCCCGTACTGCGGGGACGGCCGGTGAGGAGGTGGAGAAGGAGCAGCGCCGGCTGCCCCGGCTCGCCCCATGGCTTCCCGCCGCGGTCCCCGTGCCGCTGGGCAGGGGCGTGCCCGCGGAGGGCCATTCGTCGTCCTCGCCCTGCTGCGCGGCGGCAGCCGCCGGGAGCTGCACGCCGCGTGACCGGTCGCGGCCCCGCCGGGTCCGGTCCGTCCGGCTGGGGCATTTGACGGAATGTCGCGGACCACCGGGTCGCCGTACCCGGAAACGGGCCACCGCCCGCCGCATCGTGGGTGCACGGAATGCGATGGTGGTCCAGCGGGTTCGCAGAACTGCGAGCTACGCGGAACGAACGGCACAGAGAGCGGATGACACCCATGGGCGAGCTGATCCTGATCCGGCACGGCGAGACGGAGTGGTCGAGGTCCGGGCAGCACACGAGCTACACCGATCTGCCCCTGACCCCCTTCGGGGAACGGCAGGCGCGTGCGCTGGCGCCCCTGCTCGCCGACCGGCGGATCGCGCTCACCCTCGTCAGCCCCGCCGTACGCGCCCGGCGCACCGCCGAGCTCGCCGGACTCGCCGTAGCCCGCATCACACCCGAGCTGCGCGAATGGGACTACGGCGGCTACGAAGGGGTGACCACCGACGAGATCCGCCGCACCCGCCCCGAGTGGAACCTCTGGACCGACGGGGTCGCCCCCGGCCCCGAGGCGCACCCCGGCGAGACCCCGGCCGAGGTCGGGGCCCGCGCCGACCGGGTGCTGGCCGAGGCCGCGGAGGCGGCGGGCCGCGACGCGGACGAGGACATCGCGCTCGTCGCCCACTCCCACTTCCTGCGCGTGCTCACCGCCCGCTACCTCGGCCTGACCCCGGCCGAGGGCACGCTGTTCCAGCTCGCCACGGGCGCTGTCTCCCGGCTCGGCACCGAGCACGGGAAGCCGGTCATCACGGCGTGGAATGTGACATTGCCCGAGAGCCTGTTCCCCCGGGCCGTTCCGGAGACCCCGGAACGGGACTGAGCGGGAGCCTCGCGGCTCCGGAAGCGGACCGACGGCCGGCACCCCGGGCAGGGGTACCGGCCGTCGGCCGTGACGCGGGTGCGACACGGATCAGGAGAGCAACTCCAGTTCCGCGAGCGTGCTTTCACCGTCACCGGCGAACACCAGACGGTAGTGCGCGTACGAGCCCGGCCGGCCCACGGAGAACACCCTCGTCTGCTTGTCCCAGGCGAAGGACTCGGCCGACCGCTTGTCGAGGTCCTGCCAGGTGGTGCCGTCCGACGAGCCCTGGAGGACCCAGCCGGCCGGCGCCCCGGCCGCCTTGTCCGATGTCAGTGTGTACCGGACCGCCTCCGTGGCCGAGGAGACCGGCAGGTCCACCGTGGTGACCTTCGCCGAGGTGGCCGACGTGTTGTCGAACAGGGCGCCGTCGCCCTTCAGCACGTCCGCCTGCGGCGACGCCACCTTGTCGTCCGTGGTGATCGAGGTCGGCGCCGCGTCCTTGCCGGTGCCCCACGACGACGGCTTCGGGCCCATGTCGAAGTCCAGCACACCGCCCTTGGCCAGCAGGTCGTGCGGCAGCGAAGTCGAGGTCCACTTCTTGCCGTTGACCCTCAGGCCCTGCACATAGATGTTCTTCGCGCTGTTCTTCGGCGCCCTGACGACCAGGTCGTGGCCGTTCTCCAGATGGACCGTGGTCTTCTTGAAGAGCGGGGAGCCGATCGCGTACTCGCCACTGCCCATGACCAGCGGGTAGAAGCCGAGCGAGGAGAAGAGGTACCAGGCCGACTGCTCGCCGTTGTCCTCGTCGCCGTGGTAGCCCTGCCCGATGTCACTGCCCGTGTAGAGCCGGCTCAGGACCTCGCGGACCTTCTCCTGCGCCTTCCAGGGCTGCGAGGCCGCGTCGTACATATATGTGACATGGTGCGCGACCTGGTTGCTGTGGCCGTACTGCCCCATCCGTACGTCACGCGCCTCCGTCATCTCGTGGATGACACCGCCGTACGAACCGACGAACTCGGGGCCGGCCGTCTCCGGAGTGGCGAAGTACGTGTCGAGCTTCTTCGCGAGGCCGTCCCGGCCGCCGTACAGGTTCGCCAGACCGCGGCTGTCCTGCGGGGCCGTGAACGCGTACCCCCAGCCGTTCGTCTCCGTGTAGTCGTAGCCCCAGACCCGGGGGTCGTACTTCTCCGACGGGAGCCGCCAGTCGCCCCCGGCGTCCTTGCCCTGGAAGAAGCCGGCCTTGTCGTCGAAGAGCTGGACGTAGTTGCGGGCGCGGTTCCGGAAGTACTCGGACTCCTCCTTGTACCGGGCCTTCTTCGTCTTCTTGTAGAGAGCCCGCCCCATCTGCGCGATGCCGTAGTCGTTGAGGTAGCCCTCCAGCGACCAGGACAGGCCCTCGTGCGTCGAGGTGTCGGCGTAGCCGACGAACGGGGACGTCGCCATGCCCTTGCGGCCGACGCCCGAGGACGGCGGGACCACCGTGGCGTTCTTCAGCGCCGCGTCGTACGCCGCCGCCGCGTCGAACTTCACGCCCTTGACGTAGGCGTCCGCGAACGCGACGTCCGAGGAGGTGCCGGTCATCAGGTCGGAGTAGCCGGGGGAGGACCAGCGGGAGATCCAGCCGCCGTCCTTGTACTGCTGGACGAAGCCGTCCACCATCTCGCCGGCCCTGTCCGGAGTGAGGAGGGAGTACGCCGGCCACGTCGTCCGGTAGGTGTCCCAGAAGCCGTTGTTGACGTACACCTTGCCGTCGACGATCTCCGCCCCGGTGTGCGTCGGCGTGTCGGAGCCGACCTGCGGGGAGAAGGGGCTGGCGTACTTGTCCTTGCCGTCGACCTTCTCGAAGCCCGAGTTCGGATACAGGTACAGCCGGTACAGGCTGGAGTAGAGGGTGGTCAGCTGATCGGCCGTGGCACCCTCGACCTCCACCTTGCCCAGGATGTCGTCCCAGGCCCGCTGCGCCCGGTCCTCGACGCGGCCGAAGGAGCGCGAGGCAGGGATCTCGGCGGCGAGGTTCCGCTTGGCCTGGTCGATGCTGATCAGCGAGGTGGCCAGCCGCAGGCCGACCGTGCGGTCCTTGCCGGCGTCGAAGCGGAGGTAGCCCGTGACGTCGTCGCCACCGCCGCCGGACAGCTTGCCGCTCGCGGTGACCGGGGCGTCGAAGACGCCGTACACGAAGAGGCGGGTGGCGCCGGTCGAGCCGCCGCTCTTGACGTCGGAGAAGCCGGTGAAGGAGCTGGTCCCCGGGTCGAGGGTGAGCCCGCCGTCGTTGGAGACGTTGTCGAAGACGATGCTCGCGTCGTCACCGGGGTAGGTGAACCGCATCCGGGCCGCGTGGTCGGACGGCGTCATCTCGGCCTTGAGGCCGTTGTCGAATGTCACACCGTAGTAGTGCGGCTTCGCCGTCTCGTTCTCGTGGTGGAACGGCAGCGCACGCGCCGTGCGGGAGGCGTCCGGGGTGCCGGAGACCGCCGACGGCATCAGCTGGAAGGTCTGCCGGTCGCCCATCCAGGGGCTCGGTTCATGGCTGGCGCTGAAGGCCTGGAGGGTGGGCAGGTTGTCGTCGTTGTTGCCCCGCGCGTAGTTGTACAGCCAGCTCGTGGATCCGGCGTTGGTGACCGGGGTCCAGAAGTTGAAGCCGTTCGGGACCGCGGTGGCGGGAAAGTTGTTGCCCCGGGAGAAACCACCGCTGGAGTTGGTGCCGCGGACCGTCGACGCGTAGTCGGAGAGGTGGGAGCGGCGCTTCTCGGGCGTCTTCGGGGCGATCTCGATGTCGTCGATCCAGCCCTGGAACTTCGCCGTTCCCTTGGGGGAGTCGTACGCCACCAGGATCCGGTCCACGGTCTTGCCCGCCGCGACCGTGCCGATCGTCGACTCGACCTTGTTCCACTGGTTGACGTACAGCCGCTTGGCATCGGCCTGGCCCTGCGGGGTCAGCAGGCCGCCGTTGCTGTCGGAGGCCCGCAGATCGCTCAGATACGTGCCGTCCGTGAACGCCAGGTCCACCGCGACATGCGTCGCCGGGTAGGAGAGGTCGGTCTCGCCCATCTGGGGATAGACCAGATAGGACAGTGAGGTGTCACGGGTGACAGCCGTGTTCACGTCGAAGACCTTGTTGTACGAGTACGCCCGGCCGTCCGCCTTGTGCGTACCGGCGTATCGCAGGGCCTTCTTCCCGGTGAAGCCCGCGCCCGCCTTCGCGGTGGGGGAGCCGGAGGGGCCGCGATCGGTCTGGCTGCGCATCTCGGCGGGGGCCGGGACCGAGGTGTCGCCGTCGGAGAACTGGACGTCGGCGAGCTGGGTGGCGTCGGAGGCGCCGTTGTTCTTCGTGATCTGGAGGCGGTAGTGCTGGTATGCCGTGTCAGATGTGAAATCGTACGACTTCGTCTGGAACCGCTCGGCGAAGGTCTGACCGGTCCGGGAGTCGAGGTCCTTCCATTTCTTGCCGTCGGTGGAGCCCTGCAGGGTCCAGTCCTTCGGGTCGCGCTCGGCGTGGTCATTGGCCGAAGTCAGCGCGTAGGTCACGACCTTGACCGGTTCGTCGAGATCGAACTCGGCC
Organism: Streptomyces sp. NBC_00984; assembly: GCF_045162475.1. Classification (NCBI taxonomy): domain Bacteria; kingdom Bacillati; phylum Actinomycetota; class Actinomycetes; order Kitasatosporales; family Streptomycetaceae; genus Streptomyces; species Streptomyces sp. NBC_00984. The sequence continues at coordinate 2,063,434 of NZ_CP108734.1, read as the reverse complement.
CAGCCGGTGGGTTCGAAGGCCAGCCACTTGGTGCCGGGCTCCCCGTCGATCAGGTTCTCCTTCACCTCCCCGCCGCCGGTGTTCTCGCCGCTGGCGCGGACGTCCGTCACCTTGTCGGTGATATTGCCCGGTATTCCTGCGGAGAAGCCGCCATCGACACCCGATGACCGCTTCTTACCATCGGGGCCCTCTTCTACGGTGTTGCGCCAGTCCGGCTGCTTTTCATCCGTTTCGAAGGACGAGCTGAATGTCCGGTCCCCCGAGGGGGTCCGGCCCTTTTCGCGCGTACCGGCCGACTGCGCGGCGGCCGCGGTGGGGGCGGTCACGACCAGGACCAGTGAAGCCGCGATCAGTGCGGCCGTACGGCTTTGTCTCTTGCGAGAACCATGTCGGGGCTGCATGTCGAGCCATTCCTCCCGAGGAGTGCACCTGGACAACGTTGTCAGAGAGATGCGCAAGGTCCAGTAGGGAGCCAAGTGCCGCGATGTGTCAAGGGTGTTGGGTGTGAATGGCAAGCCGAATCGACCGGAATGCGGAAATCGTTACACCCGGGCCAGGAGCGTGCGGGGGCCATGTATCTGCAAGGTCTCAACTCGGGAAAGAGTGCTGCTCAAACTCGCATTCGATCTTGCTCAGTCGGCCGTGAGTGGACTATACCTGTCGGCGTCTGCACAGCCGTTTCGGCGACGCGGGCAAGGGGGACAAGGGGGAACGGCCGAGGACGGCACGACGGGTGCATCCGATGCCTGCTCCCCCTGAGCCCCCCACTGCACATGGCTAGCCTGAAATCAGCACTACCCAAGCGCAACTGACCGCGGTGGCGGGGCCCTTCGCCTGAGGCGAATATCGACGGGCGACCGGTACACACCGCCTGAGTCCTGGAGAAGGCGAGGACTTGAGCATGGGATCCACCTCCGCCCACAAGAATGAGGGCCTTGGCCGTCGCGATGTGATCAAGCGATCGGCCGCACTCGGCCTGATCAGCGTTCCGACGATGGGCTTCCTGTCGGCGTGCGCGAGCAGCGACAGCAGCGGCGACAAGAAGGTCGAGAAGGGCAAGGCCACCAAGGCCAACCCTCTCGGCGTCAACGAGACGGCCCCGCTCGAGGTGGTCATCTTCGACGGCGGCTTCGGCCAGCAGTACGCGATCGACGCGGAGAAGAAGTACAACGCGGCGTTCCCGAAGGCTCCGAAGGTCAAGCACGTCGCGACCCAGAAGATCCAGTCGCAGCTGCAGCCCCGCTTCAACGGTGGCACCCCGCCGGACCTGATCGACAACTCCGGCGCCGAGCAGATGGACATGGGTGTCCTGGTCGGCAAGAAGCAGCTGCTCGACCTCACGCCGCTGATGGACGCCCCGTCCATCGACGACCCGAGCAAGAAGGTCCGCGACACGCTGCGCCCCGGTGTCCTGGAGATGGGTCAGTTCGACGGCGACCCGGTCTGGATCATGTACTACGCGTACACCGTGTACGGCGTCTGGTACTCGCAGACCGCGCTCGAGAAGCTCGACGCGCAGTACCCCGAGACCTGGGACGACATGCTCGCCCTCTGCGCGAAGGCGAAGAAGCAGGGCATCGCGGGCTGGACGTACGCCGGTAAGTACCCGTACTACCTGCCGTTCTCGCTCTACCCGTTCATCGCCAAGATCGGTGGCCGGGAGGTTCTCGACAAGATCGACAACCTGGAGCCGAACGCCTGGAAGGACCCCGCGGTCAAGGCGGCGTTCGAGGCGTACTACGAGCTGTACCAGAAGGGGTACATCCTCAAGGGCACCCCCGGTCTGACCCACATCCAGTCGCAGACCGAGTGGACCAAGGGCAAGGCGCTCTTCATCCCGAACGGTTCGTGGGTGGAGAACGAGGCCGCGCCGACCACGCCCAAGGACTTCAAGATGATGGTCGCGCCGCCGTCCGGCCTGGACTCGTCGGACAAGCTGCCGTTCGGCACCATCTGGGCCTCCGGCGGTGAGCCCTTCATCGTCCCGGCCAACGCCAAGAACCCCGAGGGTGGCATGGAGCAGCTGCGCATCATGCTCTCCGAGGAGTCCTCGAAGAACTTCACCAAGCAGGTCAAGTCGCTCAGCGCGTTCAACGGCGGCACCGACGGTCTGACCCTGTCGACCGCCATGCAGTCCGGCGTCGACTCGCTGAAGAAGGCCGGCGACAACGTGGTGAACCCGCGTATGCAGGACTGGTACGTGAAGCTCCAGAAGGAGCAGATCGGTGTCGCCGGTATCGGCGAGATGATGGCCGGCCGCGCCACCCCGGCGGAAGCCATCAAGAAGATCCAGGCCTTCGCCGACGCGGCGGCCAAGGACCAGTCCATCAAGCACTACAAGCACCAGTGAGCAACCGTCACCAGCGGCGGCACCCGCGGAAAGATCGGGGTCGGTAAACGATGCAGCACGGCAAGTACCGTTTCATCGTGGGATTCTTGGTGGTCCCACTCGCGCTGTACGCGGTCTTCGTCATTTGGCCGTTCATCCAGTCCATCTACTACTCGTTCACGGACTGGACCGGCCTGAGCCCGGACTTCAAGATGGTCGGGTTCAGTAACTACACGAAGATGCTGAAGGACGACATCTTCTGGAAGTCGTTGCAGCACAGCGTGTTGCTTGTGCTGCTGCTGCCGTTGGTGACGCTGGGCCTGGCACTCTTCTTCGCCTTCATGCTCAATGTCGGGGGCCGACGGCGCAAGAACGCCGCGGTCTCCGGCGTGCGCGGCTCGGGTTTCTACAAGATCGCCTACTTCTTCCCGCAGGTGCTCTCGATCGTCATCGTGGCCCTGCTCTTCCAGTTCGCTTTCAACCCCACCAGCGGGATGCTGAATTCGACACTGAAGACGATCGGTCTGGGTTCCATTCAGCCGGACTGGCTGGGCGACCCGAGCCTCGCGCTGGTCTGCGTCATGTCGGTGCTGGTCTGGTCGACGGTCGGATTCTTCGTCGTGCTGTTCTCGGCCGGAATGGCGTCCATCCCGAAGGACTTCTACGAGGCGGCGCTTCTCGACGGCGCCAACCGCTTCACCACGTTCTTCCGGATCACCCTTCCGCTGCTCTGGGACACGGTGCAGTCGGGCTGGGTCTACATGGGGATCCTGGCCCTCGGCGTCGAGGCGTTCACCGCCGTACAGGTCATGACCGTGGGCCCCGGTGGTCCCGACTACTCGACCACGGTCCTGCCGCTGTACGTGTACCAGACGGCCTTCCGCGACGGGCAGGCCGGCTACGCGACGACGATCGGTGTCGGACTGCTCATCGTCACCCTGGCCTTCGCCGCCATCGTGATGCGACTGGGCCGGCGCGATCGGCTGGAGTTCTGATGCTGCGATTCCCGGGAGACGATCCCCGGACCCCCAGCAGGCACCACAGGTCGGCCTCCGTGTCCGGCTCGACAGTACGAGGTGAGTACACGTGAAGACGACTGACACCCCTCCCGCGGCCCCGGCCGCGGACCCGGCCCCGGTGGCCAAGGCGCCCGCACCGGCCGCCAAGGAGAAGAGCAGTGAGGGTCAGGTCCTCAACGTCTTCTCGCACGGTGTGCTGATCATCTGGGCGATCCTGGTCGTCATGCCGCTGCTGTGGGCGGTGATGGCGTCCTTCAAGACCGACGACTCGATCCTGTCGACGCCGTGGGCGCTGCCCGACAAGCTGCACTTCGAGAACTGGTCGCGCGCCTGGAGCCAGGCGCACATGAGTGACTACTTCTTCAACACCGTCGTGGTGGTCGGCTGTTCGCTCGTCGGCACCCTGCTGCTGGGGTCGATGGCGGCGTACGTGCTGGCGCGGTTCGACTTTCCCGGCAACCGCTTCATCTACTACCTGTTCATCGGCGGGATGAGCTTCCCGATCATCCTGGCGCTGGTCCCGCTGTTCTTCGTCATGAACAACATGGGCCTGCTGAACACGCGGCACGGACTGATCCTGGTCTACATCGCGTACTCGCTGCCGTTCACCGTCTTCTTCCTCACCTCGTTCTTCCGGACGCTGCCGAGCTCGGTGGCGGAAGCGGCGATGCTCGACGGGGCCTCGCACACCCGGACGTTCTTCCAGGTGATGCTGCCGATGGCGAAGCCCGGCCTGATCAGCGTCGGTATCTTCAACTTCCTGGGGCAGTGGAACCAGTACATGCTGCCGACGGTGCTCAACACCGACCCGAAGTACCGCGTGCTCTCCCAGGGCCTGGTCGAACTGGCCACCAGCCAGGGGTACAAGGGTGACTGGTCCGGTCTCTTCGCCGGTCTGGTGATGGCGATGCTGCCGGTCCTCGCGGCCTACATCATCTTCCAGCGCCAGGTCGTCGCCGGCCTCACCGCGGGTGCGGTGAAGTAGCGCCCGCACCGTCCCCGTACCCACGAACCGCCCGTCGGCCATGAGCCGGCGGGCGGTTCGCGTGTACGGGGACGGCCGTCCCGGGTGCCCATCCGGGGCTTCGGTCGCTCAAGGTCTTGACGGGGAGTACCGCAAAACGCTCAGCTTAGAGTTCACATGTTAGAGAAAACGGTAGGAGTGAGAGAGTCGATGGAGACTCCGGGGTCGCAGACATCTCTGCATCGCGCCAACCTTGAGCGGGTCGTGCGCGCGGTACGCATGGCCGGCTCGCTCACCCAGGCGGAGATCGCACGGAGCACCGGCCTGTCAGCGGCCACCGTCTCCAATATCGTTCGTGAATTGAAGGATGGCGGCACGGTCGAGGTCACCCCCACCTCGGCGGGCGGCCGCCGGGCCCGCAGCGTCTCGCTCAGCGGCGACGCGGGCATCGTGATCGGGGTCGACTTCGGCCATACGCATCTGCGGGTGGCGGTCGGCAACCTCGCCCACCAGGTGCTGGCCGAGGAGGCCGAGCCGCTGGACGTCGACGCCTCCTCCGCGCAGGGGTTCGGGCGGGCGGAGCAGCTGGTCAGGCGGCTGATCGAGACGACCGGGATCAGTCCGGACAAGGTGATCGGGGTGGGCCTCGGTGTTCCCGGCCCGATCGACGTGGAGTCCGGGACGCTGGGCTCCACGTCGATCCTGCCGGGCTGGACGGGCATCAACCCCAGCAAGGAGCTCGCCGGCCGGCTCGGTGTGCCGGTGTACGTCGACAACGACGCCAACCTCGGCGCGCTCGGCGAGCTGGTCTGGGGGAGCGGCCGGGGGGTCAAGGACCTCGCCTACATCAAGGTCGCCAGCGGTGTCGGCGCCGGTCTGGTGATCGACGGGCGCATCTACCGGGGGCCGGGTGGCACGGCCGGCGAGATCGGGCACATCACGCTCGACGAATCGGGCCCGGTGTGCCGCTGCGGCAACCGCGGGTGCCTGGAGACCTTCACGGCCGCCCGGTACGTGCTGCCGCTGCTCCAGCCCAGCCACGGGTCCGATCTCACCATGGAACGGGTGGTCCAGCTGGCCCGCGACGGCGATCCGGGCTGCCGCCGGGTGATCGGGGACGTCGGGCGGCACATCGGCAGCGGGGTCGCCAATCTCTGCAATCTGCTCAATCCCAGCCGGGTGGTCCTCGGCGGATCGCTCGCCGAGGCGGGCGAGTTGGTGCTCTCGCCGATCCGTGACTCGGTCTCCCGCTACGCCATTCCGAGCGCCGCCCGGCAGCTCTCGGTGCTGCCCGGGGCACTGGGCAGCCGGGCCGAAGTGCTGGGCGCACTGGCCCTCGTGCTCAGCGAGATGGGGGATTCAACCCTTTTGGAAAGCACCTTGCCGAAAGCCACTCCTGCCTTCACTTAGATAACGGATGGCACCGTTGTCATCTCGTTAAGGATTTACTCCTTGACGCTGGCGTCGCGGCCGAGTTGACTTCCAGCCACCTCGGCCGCGACGTCGCGGCCTCGTCAGGGAGGCAACCCCGCATGAACGCAACGACGCGACGCATCGTCATAGGCACGGCCGCAGTCTCCATGGCCGTCTCCCTCGCCGCCTGTGGCAAGGCGGGCGACGACAAGGACTCCGGCACGGGTGGCGACAGCAAGACCATCGGCCTGCTCCTGCCGGAGAACAAGACCACGCGCTACGAGACGTTCGACCGCCCCATCATGGAGGCGAAGATCAAGGCGCTGTGCTCCGACTGCGAGGTCAAGTACAACAACGCCGCGCAGGACAGCGAGACCCAGAAGAAGCAGTTCGACGCGCTCGTCACGCAGGGTGTGAAGGTCATCATCCTCGACACCGTCGACTACAAGGCCGCGAAGTCCTGGGTCCAGCAGGCCGCGAAGAAGGACGTCAAGGTCGTCGCGTACGACCGTCTCGCCGAGGGCCCGATCTCCGCCTACGTGTCGTACGACAACGAGAAGATCGGTCAGCTCCAGGGTGAGGCGCTGGTCAAGGCGCTGGGCGCCAAGGCCAAGGACAGCAACGTTGTCATGATCAACGGCTCGCCGACCGACCCGAACGCCCCCTTCTTCAAGAGGGGCGCGCACAGCGTCCTCGACAAGCAGGTCAAGAAGGTCGTCTACGAGCAGGACATCCCGGACTGGTCGGCGGACGAGGCCAACAAGAAGATGGGAGCGGCCATCGACTCCCTGGGCAAGGACGGCTTCCAGGGCGTCTACTCCGCCAACGACGGCATGGCCGGCGGCATCATCACGGCCCTGAAGAAGCAGGGTGTGAAGATCCCGGTCGGCGGTCAGGACTCCGAGCTCGCCGGTCTGCAGCGCATCATCACGGGCGAGCAGGCCTTCTCGATCTACAAGCAGATCAAGCCGGAGGCCGAGACCACCGCCGAGATCGCCGTCAGGCTGCTCAAGGGCGAGAAGATCGACGACCTGGCCCCGGTCAAGGTCGACAGCATCTCCGGAGAGTTCAAGGGCACCCCGTCGAAGCTGTACGACGCCTCGGTCGTGACCAAGGAGAACATCGCCTCCACGATCGTCGCGGACAAGGTCTACAAGGTCGAGGAGATCTGCACCGCCCAGTACAAGGCGGCCTGCGACGCAGCCGGCATCAAGTAATCCGCCGTCGGCAGGCGTCACCCGATCCGGTCCGGCACCCGCCCCGTCAATGCCCCGCAGCAGGGGCGGGCGCCGGACTTCTCACCGGTCCCGGTCACCGCAGGCGGCCGCCCTCCGGGGCGCACCCAGAGGCCCCGGCCGGCACAGAGCCCTTTCCCGGTACACGTCTCGGCGCGTGGTCGTCCCCCGGCGACGACGTACCGAGGCGGACCTCGGAGACGTTCCGGCCTTCCCGGCGGCCCGGTGACCGGCACCGCCCCCCTGTGCTCAGCAGCACCATCCCCGCCGGTCAGGCGGCGAAGGAGATGATTCACGTGTCCGCTACGCCCGTGCTGGCGTTGCGCGGAATCTCCAAGCGGTTCGGCGCCGTCCAGGCGCTCACCGATGTGGACCTGGAGATTCATTCCGGCGAAGTGGTCGCCCTGGTCGGCGACAACGGCGCCGGCAAGTCGACCCTGGTCAAGACCATTTCGGGTGTCCACCCGATCGACGAAGGCGCCATCGAGTGGGAGGGCAGGACGGTCCGGATCAACCGGCCCAACGACGCCCAGGACCTCGGAGTCGCCACCGTCTACCAGGACTTGGCCCTCTGCGACAACCTCGATGTGGTCGCCAACCTCTTCCTCGGCAGCGAACTGCGCAAGGCCTCTGTACTCGACGAGATCGCGATGGAGAAGCGCGCCAAGGAACTGCTGGACACCCTGTCCATCCGGATACCCAGCGTCCGTATCCCGGTCGCCTCGCTCTCCGGCGGTCAGCGCCAGGTCGTGGCCATCGCCCGCGCCCTGATCGGTGACCCCGAGGTCGTCATCCTCGACGAGCCGACCGCCGCCCTCGGCGTGGAACAGACCGCCCAGGTCCTCGACCTCGTCGAGCGGCTGCGCGAGCGCGGCCACGGCGTCATCCTCATCAGCCACAACATGGCCGACGTGCGCGCCGTTGCCGACAAGGTGGCGGTGCTGCGGCTGGGCCGCAACAACGGAGTCTTCGACGTGGCGACCACGTCCCACGAGGAGATCATCTCCGCGATCACCGGTGCCACCGACAACGCCGTCACGCGCCGTCAGGCCCGCACAGCCACGAAGGAGGACGCGAAGTGAGCGACCTCGCCAAGACCCCCGAGTCCCCCAAGACCCCCGAGTCCCCCAAGACCTCCAAGGTTTCCACCGAGAAGCCCGCAACCGGGAAGTCTGCTGCCGCGGCGGTCGAGCCGTCGGCGGCGCCCGTACCCGCGGTGGACCCGCGCCTGCTCGTCCGCGAGGAGGGCTTCGCGGGCTACTGGACCGAATTCACCCGCAAGGTGCGCGGCGGCGAACTCGGATCACTGCCGGTCTTCGTCGGCCTGATCGTCATCGCGATCGTCTTCCAGCTCCAGAACAGCAACTTCCTCTCCGCCAGCTCCATCGCCAACGTCGCCGTCTACAGCTCCGGCCTCGGCATCATGGCGGTCGGCATCGTCTTCGTGCTGCTGCTCGGTGAGATCGACCTGTCCGTCGGCTCGGTCGCCGGTGTCGGCGCGGCCGTCTGGGCCGTGCTCAACGTCAACCACGGCTGGAACGACTGGACGGCGGTCGTCGTCGCGGTGCTCTCCGGCATGGTGCTCGGCGCGCTGCACGGCTTCTTCTTCGCCAAGATCGGGGTGCCGGCCTTCGTCGTCACCCTGGCCGGTTTCCTCGGCTGGAGCGGTCTGCAGGAGTGGATGATGGGCGGTGAGGGCTCGATCAACACGCCGTCCGGCAGCATCGTCGAGAACCTCACCAACTACTTCTTCGAGGACAAGGCCGTCGCGTACAGTGTCGCCCTGGTCGCCGTCCTCGCCTACGCCGGGTCGCTCCTGCTGGACAGTCGGCGCCGCGGGGCCGCGGGCCTGCCGGCCCGTCCGAGCACCGAGATCCTGCTCCGTACGGGCGTCGTCGCCGTCCTGTGCTTCGCCGTCGCGTACGTGCTGAACGAGCCCTCCGGCGCCCGCGGCCTGCCGCTGGCCCTGGTGCTCTTCCTCGCCGTGCTGGTCATCGCGGACTTCGTGGCCCGCCGGACCACCTTCGGCCGCCAGGTCTTCGCGGTGGGCGGCAACCCGGAGGCGGCACGCCGCGCCGGTATCGACGTCGACCGGATCCGGATCACCGTCTTCGCGCTCTCCGGAATGCTGGGCGCCTTCGGCGGACTCTTCATCGCCAGCCTCTCCGGCGGCGCCACCAAGAGCGTCGGCAGCGGCAACACCCTGATGCTGGTCATCGCGGCCGCCGTCATCGGCGGCACCAGCCTCTTCGGAGGCCGGGGCAAGGTCTGGTCCGCGCTGCTCGGCATGATCGTGATCCAGTCGATCCAGCAGGGTCTGAACATGATCGGTATGGCCAACGCCATCCAGTACATGATCACCGGCGCGGTGCTGCTGGCCGCCGTGGTCATCGACTCGGTCTCCCGCCGTACCCAGAAGACCGCGGGCCGCGCGTAGGACCGCGGCACGCGCGTACATACCACGCCCGCCCGGTCCAGTGCCCGGCGCCCCGGACCGGGCGCCGGGCACGGCCGGGTGCGGGACAGGGGGTGTGACAGCACTCTCCATGCCCGATGCCCGCGAGCCCGGACGGAACATTAGACTCATCGGATCGGCATGCTCGACCAGCTCAAGACGCAAGGAGGCACGGGTGGCCCTGCTGACCCGCATCGGTGGACCGCGTGACCTGGACCGGCTCACTCCCGAGCAGCTGGAACAGCTCGCCGAAGAGATCCGGACCTTCCTGGTCGACGCCGTATCGAAGACCGGCGGCCACCTCGGCCCCAACCTGGGCGTGGTCGAACTGACCATCGCCCTGCACCGGGTCTTCGACTCGCCGAGGGACAAGGTGCTGTTCGACACCGGTCACCAGAGCTATGTGCACAAGCTCCTCACCGGCCGCCAGGACTTCTCGAAGCTCAAGAGCAAGGGCGGTCTCTCCGGCTACCCCTCCCGGGCCGAGTCCGAGCACGACATCATCGAGAACTCGCACGCCTCCACGGTGCTCGGCTGGGCCGACGGCCTCGCCAAGGCCAACGAGGTGCTGGGCAAGGACGACCACGTCGTCGCGGTCATCGGTGACGGAGCCCTCACCGGCGGCATGGCCTGGGAGGCGCTGAACAACATCGCCGCCGCCAAGGACCGCCCGCTCGTCATCGTCGTCAACGACAACGAGCGCTCCTACGCGCCGACCATCGGCGGCCTCGCCAACCACCTCGCGACGCTGCGCACCACCGACGGCTACGAGCGATTCCTGGCCCGCGGCAAGGACATCCTGGAGCGCACCCCCGTCGTCGGCCGGCCACTGTACGAGACCCTGCACGGGGCCAAGAAGGGGCTGAAGGACTTCATCGCCCCGCAGGGCATGTTCGAGGACCTCGGCCTGAAGTACGTCGGCCCGATCGACGGCCACGACATGGAGGCCCTGGAGTCGGCGCTCCAGCGCGCCAAGCGCTTCGGCGGACCCGTCATCGTGCACTGCCTCACCGAGAAGGGCCGCGGCTACACCCCCGCCCTGCTCGACGAGGCCGACCGCTTCCACGCCGTCGGCAAGATCCACCCCGACACCGGCCTCCCGGTCGCCACCTCGGGTCTCGACTGGACCTCCGTCTTCGGCGAGGAGATGGTCAAGCTCGGCAAGGAGCGCGAGGACATCGTCGCGATCACCGCGGCCATGCTCCAGCCGGTCGGCCTGACCAAGTTCGAGAAGGCCTTCCCGGACCGGATCTACGATGTCGGCATCGCCGAGCAGCACGGCGCGGTCTCCGCGGCCGGCCTCGCCACCGGCGGACTGCACCCCGTCTTCGCGGTGTACGCCACCTTCCTCAACCGCGCCTTCGACCAGGTCCTGATGGATGTCGCACTGCACAAGTGCGGTGTGACCTTCGTCCTGGACCGGGCCGGGGTCACCGGCACCGACGGCGCCTCGCACAACGGCATGTGGGACATGTCGATCCTGCAGTGCGTGCCCACGCTCCGGATCGCCGCCCCGCGCGACGCCGATCAGGTCCGCGCCCAGCTCCGCGAGGCCGTCGAGGTCGACGACGCACCGACCGTGGTCCGCTTCTCCAAGGGCGCGGTCGGCCCGGCGGTCAAGGCCCTCGGCCGGGTCGGCGGCATGGACGTGCTGCGCGAGCCCGGCACCACCCGGCCGGACGTCCTCCTGGTCTCCGTCGGCGCGCTCGCCCCGATGTGCCTGGAGATCGCCGAACTGCTGGAGGCCCAGGGCATCTCGACGACCGTCGTCGACCCGCGCTGGGTCAAGCCGGTCGACGAGGCCATGGCCCCGCTCGCCGAGCAGCACCGGGTCGTCGTCACCGTCGAGGACAACAGCCGGGCCGGCGGCGTCGGCTCCGCCGTCTCCCAGGCACTGCGCGACGCCGGGGTCGACGTACCACTGCGTGACTTCGGCATCCCGCCGCGCTTCCTCGACCACGCCTCCCGCAAGGAGGTCATGGCCGAGATCGGGCTGACCGCGCCGGACATCGCCCGTCAGGCCACCGGCCTCGTGGCCAAGCTGGACGGCCGCTTCGGGAGCGGCGCCGACACCCGCTCCGTGATCGAGCCCGCCCGGGACTGACCTGGGACTTCGCGTTCGGATCAGGCCCAAGGGTCCGCCGCGGCGATACGGCCGATGGGCCGGTCGGGTCACCCTGTACGGGTGGTCCGACCGGCCCATTCGCGTGAAATCGCCCGGTGCGGGGGCCTGCGCCGCCGGTGCGGTCCCAATCATGGCGTACACGACGAGTGCGTGGAGGTACGCCGGTGACCGCCCAGCAGGACACACCACCCAGCAGTGACGGACTGTTCAGGACCAAGACGGTCGAGCAGTCCATCCGCGACACCGAGGAGCCGGAGCACGCTCTCAGGAAGTCCCTCTCCGCCCTGGACCTCACGGTTTTCGGAGTGGGCGTCATCATCGGCACCGGCATCTTCGTCCTCACCGGCAAGGTGGCCAAGGAGACGGCGGGTCCCGCCACCGCCCTCGCCTTCGTGGTCGCGGCCGTCGTCTGCGCGCTGGCGGCGCTCTGCTACGCCGAGTTCGCCTCCACCGTCCCGGTCGCCGGCTCCGCCTACACGTTCTCGTACGCCTCGCTCGGCGAACTGGTCGCCTGGATCATCGGCTGGGACCTGGTGCTGGAATTCGCGCTGGGCACGGCGGTGGTGGCGGTCGGCTGGTCCGGCTACGTCCGCTCGCTGCTGGACAACTTCGGCTGGCACATGCCCGATGCGCTCTCCGGAACGGATGTGGCGAAAGGATTCGGCTTCGACATCCTGGCCTTCGCCCTGGTGCTCGTCCTGACCGTGGTGCTGGTGCTCGGCATGAAGCTGTCCGCCCGGGTCACGACCGTCGTGGTCGCCATCAAGGTCGCGGTGGTCCTGATCGTGATCATCGCCGGACTGTTCTTCGTGAAGGCCGCCAACTACTCGCCGTTCATCCCCGAGGCACAGCCGCAGACCTCGGGTTCCGGACTGACCGCACCGCTGGTCCAGCTGATGTTCGGTTACGCGCCCACCAACTTCGGCGTCATGGGCATCTTCACCGCCGCCTCCGTCGTCTTCTTCGCCTTCATCGGTTTCGACGTGGTGGCCACCGCCGCCGAGGAGACGAAGCTTCCGCAACGTGACATGCCACGTGGCATCCTCGCCTCGCTCTTCATCTGCACCGTGCTCTATGTCGCCGTATCGCTGGTGGTCACGGGTATGGAGCACTACACCGAGCTGTCGGTGGAGGCCCCGCTGGCCGATGCCTTCAAGGCCGTCGGCCATCCCGTGTACGCCGGACTCATCAGCTTCGGAGCCGCGATCGGCCTCACCACCGTCTGCCTGATCCTGCTGCTGGGACAGACCCGGGTCTTCTTCGCGATGAGCCGTGACGGACTGCTCCCGCGGTTCTTCTCCAAGACGCACCCGAAGTTCGGCACCCCGTACCGCCCGACCATCCTGCTCGGCGTGATCATCGCGATCGTCGCCGGTTTCACCAGCATCAACGAGCTGGCGACGCTGGTGAACATCGGCACACTCTTCGCGTTCGTCGTGGTCGCCCTGGGCGTGATGGTGCTGCGCCGCACCCGCCCCGATCTCCACCGGGCCTTCCGCACCCCGTGGGTACCGCTGCTCCCGATCCTCTCGGTGGCCGCGTCGGTGTGGCTGATGCTCAATCTTCCGGCGGAGACCTGGCTGCGTTTCGCCGTCTGGATGGCCATCGGCGTGATCATCTACTTCGCTTACGGGCGTGGGCACAGCAGGATCAACCAGCAGGTATCCGACCAGTGAACGCTCATCCGGCATGTCCGGGACCGCGGCTAGTATGACCGTATGACTTGGCTGATCACGGGTGGTGCGGGTTTCATCGGGGCACACGTCGTACGGGCGATGCTCGAAGCCGGCGAGCAGGCGGTGGTGTACGACGACCTGTCGACCGGTGACCCGGCCCGGGTCCCCGCCGGGGCGCCCTTCGTCAAGGGCTCGACCCTCGACCGGGACATGCTGGACCGGACCCTCGCGGAATTCGGCATCGAGGGCGTCGTGCACCTGGCGGCCAAGAAGCAGGTCGCCGAATCCGTCGCCCTCCCGCTCCACTACTACCGGGAGAACGTGCACGGGCTGCAGACCCTGCTGGAGGCGGTCACCGCCGCGGGCGCGCGCCGCTTCCTGTTCTCCTCGTCGGCCGCCGTCTACGGCCTGCCGGACGTGGACCTGGTCACCGAGAGCACACCGTGCGCCCCGATCAATCCGTACGGCGAGACGAAGCTGGCGGGCGAGTGGATGGTCCGCGCGGCGGGCGCCGCGCACGGCATGGCGACGGCCTCCCTGCGGTACTTCAACGTCGCGGGCGCGGCCACCGCGCAGCTCGCCGACACCGGGGTCTTCAATCTCATCCCCATGGTTTTCGAGAAGCTCACGCAGGGCCACGCGCCGATGATCTTCGGCGACGACTACGCCACCCCGGACGGCACGTGCGTCCGCGACTTCATCCACGTCGACGACCTCGCCTCGGCGCACGTCGCCGTGGCGCGGGCACTGGGAGCACGCGGCGACGGCACCGACCTGACGGTGAACATCGGCCGGGGCGAAGGTGTTTCGGTGCGCGAGATGATCGCGCTGATCGGCGAGGTCACCGGATACGGACCCGACGCCGAGCCGACCGTGCTGCCCCGCAGGGCCGGGGACCCGGCCAGGGTGGTGGCCTCCGCCGACCGCATGCGCACCGAACTGAACTGGACCGCGCGGCACGACGTGCGCGAGATGGTCGCATCGGCCTGGGAGGGCTGGTGCCTGTACCACCCCGAGGCGCGGCGCTGACGCGGCAGGCACCACCTGAAGCACGACGATGCCCCGGGACGTGTTCCCGGGGCATCGCCATGTCACCTGTCACTTGTCACCGGTCCGCGAGCGGACGGTGCGTCAGCCCCCGGTCGCCGGCGACTTCTTGGCCGACTCGGGAATGGTGCCGTCCTTGCGGATCGCCTTCCACAGGTCACCGGCCTGGGGCTCGGCAGCCACCACACGGTTCGGGTCCTGCTTGTCGTACGCCACCGGGAGCATGATGGTCTCCATCGAGCCCGGGTCGACGCCGTTCATCGAACGGGCGAACTCCGCCAGGGACTTGAGCGAGGCCAGCCCCGAGTCGGTGGTCAGCGACTTCGTCGCGGAACTCGCCACCTTGTAGGACTTCGTCGGACTGCTCAGCAGATCCTGGGACTTGACCTCGCTCAGCAGGGCCAGCAGGAACTGCTGCTGGAGGCCGATGCGGCCGAGGTCGCTGCCGTCGCCGATGCCGTGCCGGGTCCGGACGTAGGCGAGGGACTGGGTGCCGTCGAGCTTGTGCGATCCCGCGGACAGGTCGAGCCCCGACGACTTGTCGTGAATGGGCTTCTCGACCTCCACGGTGACGCCGCCTATGGCGTCGACGAGGTCCTTGAACCCGGCGAAGTTGATCTCCAGGTAGTGATCGATGCGGACCCCGGACATCTTCTCCACGGTCTTGACCACACAGGCCGGGCCGACCTGGGAGTAGACGGAGTTGAACATCACGCGGTTCGCCGAGGACACCGCCGAGCCGTCGGTCTTGACGCACTCGGGCCGGGTCACGAGGGTGTCGCGCGGTATGGAGACGGCGACGGCCCTGCTCCGGCCCTCGGGTATGTGCACCACCATCGCGGTGTCGGAGCGCGCGCCGCTGACGTCGCCGCCACCGCCCAGCTCCTTGTTCTCCGCACCGGCCCGCGAGTCGGAACCGAGGACGAGCAGGTTCTGGCCGCTGGTGGGGAGTTTCTGAGGACGGTTGTCCCCGAGCGCCTTGTCGATGTCGACGCCCGTGATGTTTCCGTCGAGCCTGCTGTACAGCCAGTACAGGGTTCCGCCACCGGCCAGTACGAGCACCAGCAGGGTGACGAGCACGCCGCGCCGGATGCGCTGACCACGCGTACGGACCTTGCGGCCCCTGCGGCTCTTGGGCTTGCGACGGGAAGGCAGATCGGAGTCGTCAGACATTCACACAGCTCGTCATCGTCTGGGCCCCTGGGTCAGTGGGGGACCACCGAGGCGAGTCGGACCCTCCTGTGCCGTGCGACTGCAGGAGTCACAGAAGGGGGTCGTACGGAAGATCCGCTCGCGGCTCGTGGGGCGCACGCTGAGCGGGTGTCACGGCGGGCGCAATGGCCGCACATTTCTTGATGGATCGGACGCTGGAGCACTATAGACAGATTTCCCGAGCGGAAGGGAGAGTGCATATCTTCTTGGAAGCCGGGAGGGATCTGGAGTCCCGGTTCCACTTCAGAGGGGATCGTCGGGCGCATGGCACGCAGAGGGGAGCGCCGCGGGGGGCGCGGCAAGGTGACGCCTCAGAGCACGGGGGAGCGGCACACGCCCCGTCCCGGAACCGTCGCGATTGTGGTCGCGACGCCCGGAGATGCCCCCGCTCTGCTGGCGGCGGAGCGCAGCGGTTCGACCGTCGACGTGGTCTGCGCCCAGCCGGGCACGGCGGACGAACGGGCGGCGTTCGAGCGGGCGGTGACGGACTGCGGGAGCCGCGGTGTACGGGTGGACCGCGAGCCCTGGGTCCTCGACGCCGAGGTGGGAAAGATCACACCCCTCGTGCTCGACGCCCTGCGTGAACTGCGTCCGCTGCGGGTGCGCACCCTCGACCCGGATCCGGCGCACGTCTCCTTCGACGCCGAGGCCAAGCGGCCCGTGCTGGCCGAGCCCCCGCTGCGGGGCAGCGTGGCGCGTGCCACGGTCGCGGCGGCGCGCAAGTACCAGCTGGAGAGCGGGGTCCCGGTCTTCGTGGACTGCCACCGGGCCGGTACCGATCCGCGACTGGGTGCGGCGGCGTGCACGCGCTACCCCCGGCCCTCCCACTGGATCACCAGGGGCAGGGACGGGCGGCTCTCGGCGTACCTCCCCTCGGCGGCGGGCGTGATCCGCTGGACGGAACAGGCGCCCGGCGCCGGTGGCTGGAGCGGTCCCGAGCTGCTGGACGGGCCCGCGCTGCTGCCCGGCCTCACGGTCGTGCAGGACGCCTTCGGCTATGTGCACCTGATCGGTCTCCGCCGCAGGAAGGGCGCGGACGGCGCGGAGCACGTCGAGGTCGTCCACGCGACCCAGTACCAGACCGGACGCCCCATCGGCCCGTGGCACTCGGCCGGCAATCCGAACGCCAACGACCGGCGCAAGGCGCGCGAGGTCGGCTTCCCCTCGGCGGTCTTCGACGCCAAGGGCCATCTGCACATCTTCGTGCGGAACTTCGGCCACGGGGTCAGCACCCGACGTCAGGCGCCGGACGGGAAGTGGAGCGCCTGGCAGCATCTGCGCGGGGTCAGCGCGGCCGACGAGCTGGCGGCCGTGACCGGCCGGAGCGGTGCCGAGGTGTGGGCGAGGGGCCGGGATTCCGCGGTCGCCGTGCGCTGGCACCGCGAGACTCCGGACGAGGCCTGGACCCAGGACACCGCCACCTCCGTGAGCCCGTACCCCGGCACACTCTCGGCGGCCCCCGAGGCGGGCGCGATCCGCTACCGGTACGCGGGGAGCAACGAGGTGTGCGTCGGGATGCCGGGCGCCGCGCCGGTCAGCCTCGGCGGCCCGGATGGCGAGGGCCCGGTCGCCGGGGTCGCCGGTGTGGACATCCAGGGCTGGGGCTGCACGGTGCTGGTGAGGTCGGGGCCCGACGGGACGTGTGCCGTGGGCGCCCATCAGGACGGCCGGCCCGAGACCGGCGTGTGGTGGTTCGACGCGGGCGAGTCCTCGATGGTCCCTCCCGCGGTGGTCATCGACGGGCAGGGGCGGGCGGTGATCGCCGTGGTGGCGACCGACGGCCGGTTGCGGATCGCGCGTCAGGAGCCGGGCGCGAGCGGTCTGGCGTTCAGCTCATGGACCACCATCGGCTCATAAATGGGGTATACGCCCCCATTTCGTGGCATGGCTGCGATTGGTGCAAGGTTTGACAGTTTCGGATTAACTTTGACTTTGTTAGGGTCTGGCCTTGCCTTTATGGGAACCACATACGGCTCAAAGGTGAACCGTACGTGCACATGAGGTGAAAGCCCCCTTGATCACGCGTGTTCGTGCAAACCGCTGGGGCCGTGTTGCTCATCGGTATGCCAGAGCGAGGGGTCATGGGGAAGCTGTCACTACGAGCCGTGCAGAAGCTGACGTGCAAGAAGCGGGACGCCTGGTGGACGGTCCTGCTGGTCGATCCCGTGGCCACCCGGATGCTGATCGGGATGGCCAAGTTCAAGTTCATCACCCCGAACCGGGTCACCTGGAGCGCGCTCTTCGTCGGCCTCGGCTCCGCCTACTTCTTCCTCAAGGGTGACGCCTGGTCCCTCGCCGTCGGGGCAGGCCTCTACCACCTGAGCTTCATCCTCGACTGCATCGACGGCAAGCTCGCCCGGCTCAAGGGCAACGGCACCGTCTTCGGCGGCTGGCTCGACTACGTCTTCGACCGCATCAGGGTGCTCTTCTGCGCACTCGCCCTCATGGGCGGCCAGTACCTGCGCACCCACAACGAGCTCTACCTGCTCGCCGCCCTGGCCGTCGTCTTCCTGGACATGCTCCGGTACGTCGACGCCCTCCAGATCTACAAGATGCGCATGTCCATGCGCATGAAGATCGAAAAGGTCACCCTGGAACGCAAGGCGGCCGAGGAGCAGCGGGCGAAGCCGGAAGCACGGGACGCCGTCGAGCCCGAGCAGGGGCCCAAGGTGGTCTTCATCGAGGACCTGCTGAGGGAGAACCCCGGCGTCGAGGCCGAGGTGCTCAAGCAGCAGAGCGGCGATGTCGTCGACCTGCACGCCCAGTTCCGGCACCGCTTCCCCTGGTACACCCGATTCCGCCAGGCCCTGCTGCGCAGCCGGATCAGGCCGCACCTCATCAGCGGCATCGAGTTCCAGATGTTCATCTTCATCGTGGCGCCGCTGATCGGGCAGATCCTGTGGACCACCGCGATATCCGCCCTGGCGCTGGGCCTCTTCGAGCTTGTGATCATGTACAAGTTCTGGCTCTCCACCCGGGACTTCACCCGGCTCATGGAGAAGCTCGCCCCCGCACCGTCCACGGCCGGCACCATCGCCGAGAACCTCCACCGCGGCCGTCACCGACGCGCGGCCGAACTCGACGAGGACCGCGATGCCGTTCTGGTCCAGCACTTTCCCGTCCCCGAACAGGACGACGATCTGGGCTTCCGGCCCTACCCGCAGCCCTATCCGCAGCACGCCCAGGACACGGAGACGCAGCAGCTGAGGGCGCTGCCCTACTGGGTGGAGAACGAAGGTTCCGTACGATGAGTGCCCCTGTCGACCCGTCGGCCTATCTGGTCTCGATCGTCGTCCCCGCCCTCAACGCGAGCGCGACCCTCGGCCGGGCCCTGCGATCGGCGCTCGCCCAGACGCACCGGAACATCGAGGTCATTGTCGTCGACGACGCGTCCGGCGACGGGACCCTCGGCGTGGCCAGGGAGTTCGCCGCCCGCGACAGCCGCGTACGGATCATGGAGCGCCCGCAGAACAGCGGCGGGGTCGGCGCCCCGCGCAACAACGGCATCATGGCCGCCGCCGGGCAGTACGTCATGTTCCTCGACGCGGACGACGAACTGCCGCTCAAGGCCTGTGAGGAACTGCTCGCCTCGGCGGTGAACACCGGCTCGGACGTCACCGCGG
This sequence comes from Streptomyces sp. NBC_00984, assembly GCF_045162475.1. Classification (NCBI taxonomy): domain Bacteria; kingdom Bacillati; phylum Actinomycetota; class Actinomycetes; order Kitasatosporales; family Streptomycetaceae; genus Streptomyces; species Streptomyces sp. NBC_00984. Next base: position 2,044,336 of record NZ_CP108734.1, on the reverse strand, counting down.
GCCGGACGGTGCGGGTCAACCTCAACACCGAGGAGACCACCGTCTGGCAGCCCCAGCTGTACACCGCGGAGCGCACCGTGGCGGGGCTGCGCGCACTGCCGCAGCTCTTCGACGACCCGATCGCGGCCGGCAAGCTGTACCGGCTGGACTTCCTCCACAACAACGGCGTCCGATTCCCCGAGGGCGTGTACTACGAGGACACCTACTTCTCGACGCTCGCCAACTACCGGGCCCGCTCGATCACCTTCCTCACCGCCCCCGTGTACCGCTGGATGTGGGAGCGGGAATCCGCGGCGCCCTCCATCACCAACCGCCGCGGCGAGCTGCGCAGCATCCAGGACCGGGTCGCCGTCCACCAGTACACCGATTCCTTCCTGCGGCAGGTCGGGGAGCACGAGCTGCTCGCCCACAAGGCGGTGAAGTTCCTCTCCCACGACCTGCATCTGTACGCCCGCGAGCTGCGCTCCGGCGACGAGCGGTACCGCCAGGGCTTCGCCGCCGCCGTCGCGCCGTATCTGCGGTCGCTGGACCTCTCCGTCTACGAGCTGTGCGGCGTCATGGAGCGCGTGCGGGCCTTCTGCCTCATCCACGAGCGGGTGGATCTCGCGCTGTCCGTCTCCGACTACGCGCAGCGTCGCAGCGTGCTCAGCTCCGACCTCGTCGAGCACGACGGACGTGTCTACTGGTCCGAGTCGCTGCTGCGTCTTCCCGAGGCGAAACGTTTCCTCGATGTCACCGACCTCGACCTCCTGGACAAGCCGCTCGGCGAGGCCCGCCTGTTCAACCAGGCCACCGAGGTGGAGATCAGGGGCAGCGAACTCCACATCTCGGGACACATACTCAACCAGCTCGGACGGTTCTCCTCGGGCGGCAAGGTGGAGCTCAAGGCCGTGCTGCGCCTGCGCAGCACCAAGAGCGACCACGTCTTCCCGGTGAACGCGATCGAGACGGACGACCACCGGGTCCACTACCAGTCGGTCCTCGACCTCGCCTCCAGCATCGGCGCGGCCACCGGCGACGGGGTCTGGAACCTCTTCGTCCAGGTACGGCACGCGGGCGAGCGGGCGACGACGACACTGGCGGTCCACGGCGTCGACATCGGCCGCGAGCGCTACGACGGCCCCCTCGGGCCGTACGAGATGTACCAGACGGTCAGCGGCAATGTCGCCCTGCGGCCCGAGACGAGCGAGCGCACCGAGCTGGACACCCGCCGGGGCACTCCCTGGCACTGGTGGGCGGGGAGCGAGGATCCCGCACCGCTGCCGGACACCGGCACCTACCGTGCGGCCGTCGTCGTGCACTGCCGCAACGACGAGCACCACCTCTACGAGTTCCTGCACTCCCTGGCGGCACAGAGCCTGTTCCCCGAGACGCAGGTCGTGTTCGTCGACGACGGCTCCACCGACCGCACGGCCCAGCTGCTGGACAACTTCGCCTCCTTCTACCGCAACACGAGCGTGCTGCGGATCCCCGCCCAGGGCATCGGAGCCGCGCATCAGCAGGGTCTCGCCCGGGTCGTGGCGCCCTATGTGCTGTTCGCCCGGGGACGGGACATCCTCGGGGCCGACTGCCTGCGCCAGCTCACCGAGTCCGCCGTCCAGCACGACGTCGACGTGGCCGTCGGCAACTACGACACGTTCCCGGGGCCGCGGCGCAATGGCGACGAGCCGTGGAAGCGGTACTTCGGCAAGGGTGCGAAGGGCCTGACCGACATGGTCAGGAAGGCACCCCACATGGTCTTCTCGACCGACCTCGGCAACAAGCTCTTCCGCGTCTCCTTCCTCAACGCCCAGCGGCTGCGCCCGGCGGACGGCGGCCCGTTCGCCGAGACCTGGGTGAGCGTGATGGCGCTGCTGGCCGCCCGGAGCTTCAGCCTGGTCGACCGCTACGTGTACTTCGACCGCGACCCCGCGCAGAACGACTCGCTCTTCGACGTCGACTGGAACGACCCGGTCAAGGTCCGGCAACGGCTCCGGCTCAACCGGTACCTGCTCGACTTCGGCGACCGGATCGAGGCGCCGTCGGCCCGGCTGATCCACCGGTTCGTGGTGCGTTCGTACCAGCCCTATCTGCGCAACTACCACCGCATCATGAACCGGCGGGAGATCGCCGAGGTGTTCGGCGAGCTCTGCGACGTCTACTCCAGGATCCCCGAAGAGCTGCTGCTCCAGTACGTCACCCACCCGGTCTCCCGGGTGCAGCACCACGCCGTCCGCACCCGTGACTTCGGGCTCTTCTGCGACCCGTTCGCCGGCCCCGAGTACGAACCACGGGTCCGCCTGGACGAGCAGGGCATGTACCGGCAGCTGGCGAACGACCCGGTCGAGTCCCGGCTGCTGCGTGTGGAGCGGCAGCGGGCCGTGCTCGAAAGCGTCCGCCACCGGGACGGGGAGCTCCAGTTCGAAGGCGTGCTCACCCTGACCGGCGTCGACATCGGGCAGCTGTTCACCAACCGGGTCGAGCTGATCTGCACCGACGGGAAGCGGACCGTCGCCATCCCGGCCGAGCAGGTGTACCGGCGCGACCGCTGGCGCGTCCGCAAGGAACGCGACTGGTACGGCGGCTGGCGGGCGTCGGCGGACCCCGAGGTCCTGGCCCCGCTCTCCGGCCGCGATCTCACGGTGACCCTGCGCTTCCACGACGGCGACCGCCACGTGGACGCCCCGGTCGGCGCGCGCCTGATGCTGCACCGCTTCAAGGGCATGCGCCGCATCGGCAAGGACCGGCTGTGGCTCACCGTCCGCGGCGACGACTCCGTGGTCCTGCGGTACTTCACCGGCGCCGGCCAGAAGCTGCGCGGCCTGCTGTGGCATCTGCTGCGCCAGGCACGGGCCGCGCTGCCCGGCCGCCCGGGATGGCGCACCCGGCTCGCGTACCTGCTGAGCTATCCGCGACTGCACCGCAAGAACATCTGGATCATCGGCGAACGGGCCGACACGGCGCAGGACAACGCCTACCACCTGTTCCGCTGGATCCGGGAGAACCACCCGCGCCGCAAGGTCTACTACGCCATCGACGGCGACGCCAAGGACCGCGCCAAGGTGGCCCCGTACGGGCACGTCCTCGACCGGACGTCGCGCAGGTACCGGATGTACCTGCTGCACGCCAAGCGGCTCATCGACCCGTACGACCTGGAGGCCTACCTCGGCTTCCCCGAGCTGAGCAAGAGCTCCTTCCTGCGCGGCTACGGAGATCTGCTGAACTACCGGCGGGTCTTCCTCCAGCACGGTGTCACCTACAACGACGTGGCACCCTCCGTGCATCACCAGGTGACCAGCGTGGACCTGCTGCTGACGGTGGGTGAGGCCGAGCGGTCCTACTTCGCCGAGCACTGCGGCTACGGCTACGCGCGGGTCGCCGCGGCCGGCTTCCCCCGGTTCGACGCGCTGAAGCCGGTGCGCTCCGAGCGGCCCAGGATCCTGCTGATGCCCACCTGGCGGCGGGACATCGTGGCGCCCTCCTACGACAAGGCGGCCAAGGCGAAGATCCCGTTCGCGGCGTCGGAGTACTTCCGCTTCTTCTCCACCCTCCTGCGCGACGAGCGACTGCTGACCGTGCTCGAACAGTGCGGGGTGGACCTGGAGTTCATGCCGCACTACGAGATCCGCCCGTATCTGCACCACTTCCGCATCGACCACCCCTCGGTCACCGTGACCGGCGACGGGCGCTATGTGCAGCTGGCGATGCGCGAGTGCTCCCTGCTGGTCACCGACTACTCGTCCGTCTTCTTCGACGTCGCGTACATGGGCACGCCCATCGTGTACACGCCGTTCGACGAGGAGGAGTTCTACGGCAACCACTACAAGCGCGGCTACTACGAGTTCGAGCGGGACGGGTTCGGGCCGGTCTGCCGCGACATCGATTCGACGGTGCGGGAGATCATCGACACCGTGCAGCGGAACTTCGCGGTGGAGCCGCAGTACCGGGCCCGGGTCGACGCGTTCTTCGGCCGCCGTGACACCGGCAACTCGGAGCGCGTGTTCCGTGCCATCGACGCACTGGACGCGTCCGTGGGCAGCAGCCGGACGTCCGACGCACCCGCGGTCCGGCAGACCATGAGCGGTCCGGGCCAGGACATCCGCGACCGGAACTCCCGCAAGGAGTGGGCGTGACGGGGTGCGCGATGCGCAGGGTGTTCCTGGCCGGGGACTCCAGTGTGACCAGCCGTCAGCGGAGCTTCGCGCCGATGGCGGGCTGGGGCCAGGCCCTGCCGCTCTTCATCCATGGTGCCGACATCATCAACTGCGCCCGCGCCGGGGCGAGTTCGCGGAGTTTCGTGGACCGGGGCAGGCTCGCCTGGATTCTGCGCGCGGCCCGGCCGGGCGATCTGGTGCTGTTCTCCTTCGGGCTCATCGACATGAAGCCGGACGAGGGCCGCTACACGGAACCCTTCAAGGAGTACCAGGGCTTCCTCCGAAGCTGCGTGGACGGCGTTCGCGACCGGGGCGCCCATCCGGTCCTGGTCACCAGTCATGAGCGCCGGGTCTTCGACGCCCAGGGCAATCTCCGCCGGCTGCTCGGTGTCTATCCGCTGGCGATGAAGGAGATCGCGGCCGAGAAGTGCGTACCGTTGATCGACCTCAACGAGTGGAGCGTGCGGTGGTGGCGCCGGGCGGGACCCCGGGGAACGCGTGAGATCTTCCTCCACCTCGACCCCGGGGAGCATCCCAACTATCCCGACGGGGCCGCCGACAACACCCACCTCAGAGCGGCCGGAGCGATCGAGTGCGCGCGCTTCGTCGCCGCCGAGATGCGGGAGCGCTCGATGCTGGAGCCCGGCCGCTTCGCCGATCTCGAACGCGCCCGGTTCCCCGAGGACGGAGTCGAATGGCTCGATGACCGCATGTTCGACGAACTGACGAGAATCCGGACCCTGGAGGTGGTCGAATGAGCGACTGGTATCTGTTGGCGCGCATTCAGGTCGTGCACCCCGAACGCACCGCCGTGTCGGCGGTCCTGGAACTGCACGCCGACGCGGACCCGGCGCTGGCGGCCCTGCCCGGCCAGGAGATCGCGCTGCATCTGAGCGTGCTGCCCACCGGCGGGCCCTACCGTGCGTACGGCTACATATTCGACGACATCGCCGCCGAGCACGCCACGATGACCGATCTCCAGGGCCTGGGGCACCTGCCCAACGGTCGTTACGCGACCTACGCCCGCGGAGACGAACAACGCTCCGTGACCGCGGTGCTCAAGGTCGCCGACGACGCACCGGAAGGCGCGGTCCTGCTGCCCAAGGTGTGCGTCGGCGTGATGTCGTACGCCGGCGAGAAGCTGGTGTCGTCCGCGCAGATCACCGACGCGGGCTACCGGGTGAGACGGGCCTGGGTGCCGGGCCGCAGCCTGGCCATTCCGCCCGGCGGCTACGCGGTCCTCGGCCCGGACCCCGATGCCGCCGGGGCCGGCCTGCGGGTCGTGGGAGTGGGGCTCGCCCAGTACGGCACGGTCAGCGCGGTGCCGGACGGAAGCATCACCTACACAGGGGTTCCGGGAGCGGCCGGGTACGACCGGTTCTCCGTCTGCTACGAGAACCAGGCGGGCCACCGCAACTGGTCCGAGGTGACCGTGTACGCGGGTGATGTCGCCAGCACTCCCGGGCTGCTGCCCGGAGCCCTTACGAGATGAGACGCCGGCGGTTCCTCACCGTGGGAGCCGCGGGAGCCGTGACCGGGGCCTGGGCCCTGGCCGGATGCGACCCGGTGGACGGTACCGGCGGCAGCCGGACGACGGCACCGGCATCCGCCCCGCCCCGCTCGCCGGAACCCGTCGGCCGACTGCCCGAGGGTGTGACATATCACCAGCACACCGGCTGGCTGTCGGCCGCGGGCCCCGTGCGCCGTCAGGCGCTGTCCGTCTCGCCGTCCGCACGGGTGCGCGTGGGCGCGGCCCACGGAGCCCGGCTCGACACGGCGGAGACCGTGCGCGCCATGGCGGACCGTGTCCGGGCGGTGGCCGCCGTCAACGGCTCCTTCTTCGACATCGCCACCAGCGCGGTGTTCAGCGGGTACGACGGGGACCCGCTCGGGCTGTACATGGAGAACGGCGCGCTGCTCAGCGAAGCGGCCAACGGCCGTACCGCGCTGGTGCTCGGCGAGGGTGGTGGAGTCGGGCGCATCACCGAACCCCGGTCGGTGAGCGGTGTGGTGGCCTCCGACGGCACCCGCCGGAGGATCGACGGGATCAACCGGATGCCGGGCCGCATCGTCGGATGCGGCGGTGTCGGCGGGGACGTCCTGCGAGGCACCCGGGGCGTGCGGCTCGCTCCTGCCCACAACAAACTGTGCGAGGACCCCGACGAACTGGTCCTGTTCACGCGGCAATGGGGAACCGGCACCGCACGTACCGGCCCCGGCTCGACCGAGGCCGTGCTCGGGCCCGACGGCCGCGTCGCCCTGCTGCGTTCACCCGGCGGCGGCCCGATACCCGCGAGCGGCACCGTCCTGACCGGCATCGGCGAAGGGGCCGCATGGCTGCGCCGCCACGCCCGTACCGGCACCCGGCTGCGGATCACCTCCCGGGTGTACGACGGGACGGGGCACCGGATCCCGGGGGAGGGGCCGACCGTCGTCCAGGCCGGGCCCCGCCTGCTGCGCGACGGAACCGTCGACATCGACATCGAGGCCAACGGGGTGCCGGCCACCGCCCTGACCCAGCGCCACCCCCGCACCCTGGCCGGGATCACGGCCGACGGCACACTCCTCCTGGTGACCGTCGACGGCCGTGATCCCGGGGTGAGCATCGGGGCGACCCTGGCAGAGTCCGCCGAACTGATGCGCTCGCTGGGAGCACGGGACGCCATGAACCTCGACGGCGGAGGCTCCACCACGATGGTGGTGAACGGACGGCTCCGCAACCGGCCCAGGAGCGCGGCGGGAGCACCGGTACGGGAACGCGCCGTGGGCGATGCGGTGGTCGTCCTGCCGCTCTGACGCGCACATGTGACATGGCACATGTGCGCGGCGCACAAGTGCACATGTGACACGGCACCTTGCGGGCATGCGTGTGCGCACGTGACACGGCACCTCACGGGCGTACGTGTGCACATGTGACACGGCACCTTGCGGGCGTACGCCGGACGGGCCGTACGGAGAGTTCTCCGTACGGCCCGCCGTCGCCACCGACCAGGCGGTGTTACGCCGGAACGCTCGCCACGCCCTGCGCGAGGAACTTCTTGCCGTTCACCCGCTCGGAGACGCCCTCACGGTCCAGGTACGGCGTGATGCCGCCCAGGTGGAAGGGCCAGCCCGCGCCGGTGATCAGGCACAGGTCGATGTCCTGGGCCTCGGCGACGACGCCCTCGTCGAGCATCAGACCGATCTCCTGCGCCACCGCGTCCAGGACCCGGCCGCGGACCTGCTCCTCGGACAGGACGACATCGCCCTGCTTGAGAAGGGCGGCGACCTCCGGGTCCAGCTCCGGCCTGCCGGAGTCGTAGACGTAGAAGCCGCGCTTGCCGGCCTTGACGACCGCCGCGAGGTTCTCGGAGACGGTGAACCGGTCCGGGAAGGCGCGGTTCAGGGTCTCGGAGACGTGCAGGCCGATCGCCGGTCCGACCAGCTCGAGGAGGACCAGCGGGGACATCGGCAGACCGAGCGGCTCGATGGCCTTCTCGGCGACCTCGACCGGGGTGCCCTCGTCGATGACGTTCTGGATCTCGCCCATGAAGCGGGTGAGGATGCGGTTGACGACGAACGCCGGGGCGTCCTTCACCAGCACCGCGGTCTTCTTCAGCTTCCGCGCCACACCGAACGCCGTGGCCAGCGAGGCGTCGTCGGTCTGCTCGCCGCGGACGATCTCCAGCAGCGGCAGGATCGCGACCGGGTTGAAGAAGTGGAAGCCGACGACCCGCTCGGGGTGCTTCAGCTTCGACGCCATCTCGGTGACCGAGAGGGACGAGGTGTTGGTGGCGAGGATCGCGTGCGCCGGGGCGACCGCCTCGACCTCCGCGAACACCTGCTGCTTGACGCCGATCTCCTCGAAGACGGCCTCGATGATGAAGTCGGCGTCGGAGAAGCCCTCCGCCTTGTCCAGCACACCGGAGACCAGGGCCTTCAGACGGTTGGCCTTGTCCTGGTTGATCCGGCCCTTGCCGAGCAGCTTCTCGATCTCGGCGTGGACATAGCCCACACCCTTGTCCACGCGCTCCTGGTCGATGTCGGTCATCACGACCGGCACCTCCAGGCGGCGCAGGAACAGCAGCGCCAGCTGCGAGGCCATCAGACCGGCACCGACGACGCCGACCTTGGTGACCGGACGGGCCAGGTTCTTGTCCGGGGCACCGGCCGGGCGCTTGGCGCGCTTCTGGACCAGGTTGAAGGAGTAGATCCCGGAGCGCAGCTCGCCGCCCATGATCAGGTCCGCGAGGGCCTGGTCCTCGCGGTCGAAGCCGGCGCCCAGGTCGCCGTCCTTCGCGGCGGCGATGATCTCCAGCGCGCGGTACGCGGCCGGGGCGGCGCCGTGCACCTTGGAGTCGGCGATGGCCTTGCCGCGCGCGACGGCCTGGTCCCAGGCATCACCGCGGTCGACCTCGGGACGCTCCACCGTGACCGTGCCGTTCAGCACGTTCGCGGTCCAGATGAGCGACTGCTCCAGGAAGTCCGCGCCCTCGAAGAGCGCGTCGGCGATCCCGAGCTCGAAGACCTGCTTGCCCTTGAGCTGACGGTTCTGGTTCAGCGAGTTCTCGATGATGACCGAGACCGCGCGGTCGGCACCGATCAGGTTGGAAAGCAGCGCGCAGCCGCCCCAGCCCGGCACCAGGCCGAGGAAGACCTCGGGCAGCGAGAAGGCGGGCAGCGCCCTGGAGACGGTGCGGTACGAGCAGTGCAGACCGACCTCGACACCGCCGCCCATCGCCGCGCCGTTGTAGTACGCGAACGTCGGGACCGCGAGGCCGGTCAGGCGCCGGAAGACGTCGTGGCCACCCTTGCCGATGGCCAGCGCGTCGTCGTGGTTCCTCAGCAGCTCGACGCCCTTGAGGTCGGCGCCGACCGCGAAGATGAACGGCTTGCCGGTGATGCCGATACCGGTGATCGCACCCTCGGCGGCCTCCTTCTCGACCTGGTCGATGGCGGCGTCCAGGTTCGCCAGCGACTGCGGTCCGAAGGTGGTCGGCTTGGTGTGGTCCAGGCCGTTGTCCAGCGTGATGAGGGCGAAGCGGCCCGCACCGGCCGGAAGGTCCAGGTGACGTACGTGCGCCTGGGTGACTACCTCGCCGGGGAACAGCTCGGCCGCACCCTTCAGAAGCTCAGTGGTGGAGCTCACTTGCTGCCTCCGTCTGCCTTGTCGAAGTGCGGGTTCTCCCAGACGACCGTGGCGCCCATGCCGAAGCCGACGCACATGGTGGTGAGGCCGTAGCGGACCTCCGGCTGCTCCTCGAACTGGCGGGCCAGCTGCGTCATCAGACGCACACCGGAGGAGGCCAGCGGGTGGCCGTAGGCGATGGCGCCGCCGTACTGGTTGACGCGCGCGTCGTCGTCGGCGATGCCGTAGTGGTCGAGGAAGGCGAGCACCTGGACGGCGAACGCCTCGTTGATCTCGAACAGACCGATGTCATCGATCGTCAGCCCGGCCTTGGCCAGGGCCTTCTCGGTCGACGGGATCGGACCGTAGCCCATGACCTCCGGCTCGACGCCCGCGAAGGCGTACGAGACGAGGCGCATCTTGACCGGGAGGCCCAGCTCGCGGGCGACGTCCTCGGCGGCGAGCAGCGAGGCGGTGGCGCCGTCGTTGAGACCGGCGGCGTTGCCGGCGGTGACCCGGCCGTGGGCACGGAACGGGGTCTTCAGACCGGCGAGCGACTCCAGGGTCGTACCCGGGCGCATCGGCTCGTCGGCGGTGACCAGGCCCCAGCCGGTCTCGCCGGCCTCGGCACTGGTGCGGCGCACCGAGATCGGCACCAGGTCCTGCTGGATCTTGCCGTTGGCGTACGCCTTGGCGGCCTTCTCCTGCGAGCGGACCGCGTACTCGTCGGCCCGGAGCTTGGTGATCTGCGGGTACCGGTCGTGCAGGTTCTCCGCGGTCATGCCCATGAACAGGGCGGACTCGTCGACCAGCTTCTCCGACACGAAGCGCGGATTCGGGTCCACGCCCTCGCCCATCGGGTGGCGGCCCATGTGCTCGACACCACCGGCGACGACGACGTCGTACGCACCGAAGGCGATGGAGCCGGCCGTCGACGTGACGGCGGTCAGGGCGCCCGCGCACATGCGGTCGATGGAGTAACCGGGGACGGACTGCGGCAGCCCGGCCAGAATTCCGGCGGTACGGCCCAGCGTCAGGCCCTGGTCGCCGATCTGGGTGGTCGCGGCGATGGCGACTTCGTCGATCCGCGCGGGGTCCAGGTCCGGGTTGCGGCGCAGCAGCTCCCGGATGGCCTTCACGACGAGATCGTCGGCGCGGGTCTCGTGGTAGATGCCCTTCGGGCCCGCTTTGCCGAACGGGGTGCGGACGCCGTCGACGAAGACGACGTCCCGGATGGTACGAGGCACGGTGGCTCTCCTCCAGGGTGCGGGATGGCACTGCTGCGCGGCTCGCCCGGAAGCGCGCCGCCACCATCATGCTACTTGCGGGTAACCAGACTGCCCACCCCCACGTCGGGAGCGGTGAAGGTCACATGCGGGTGGGCCGGTGCGGGGGCCGCTCCGTCCGCGGCCACGGCGCCGGTGCACCGGGGCCGGCCCCGGAACGCCGATCGCCGGACGGGCTGAAATCAGCCCGTCCGGCGATCGGGAACACGACGTGGCCGCAGGCCGCCACAACCTGGCGCGATTACGCCCCTCGGCAAGCCCTCCGACAGCGGCCGCTCAGGCCGCCGGCGTCAGCGCACGGAGCAGCAGCGGTGCCACCTGCTCGATCTGCCAGCGGCGCGCCCCGTACCCGAAGAGCGCGGTCTCGACCGCGTCCGGGGTCGGGTTCTTGGGCGGCTCCCAGCAGACCCGGCGCACCGTGTCCGGGGTGATCAGGTTCTCCTGCGGCATGTGCAGCCGCTCGGCGAGCTCCGACACCGCGGCGCGGGCGGCCGAGAGCCGGGCCGCCGCCGCGGGGTCCTTGTCCGCCCAGGCACGGGGCGGCGGCGGACCGGCGAGGGTCTGGCCGGGCTGGGGAAGCTCGGCGTCCGGCAGTGCCTTGGCCCGGTCGATGGCCGCCTGCCACTGCTCCAGCTGGCGCCGGCCCATGCGGTGGCCGAACCCGGGCAGCGCGGTCAGCGCCTGCGCGTTCGGCGGGAGCGCGAGTGCCGCCTCGACGATCGCGGCGTCGCCCAGGACCTTGCCGGGCGAGATGTCGCGGCGTCGCGCGACCTGGTCACGAGCGGTCCACAGCTCCCGTACCACCGCCATCTGGCGGCGGCGGCGGACCTTGTGCATGCCGGACGTGCGGCGCCAGGGGTCCTTGCGCGGGGGAGCGGGCGGCGCCGAGGCGATCGCGTCGAACTCCTCGCGGGCCCATTCCAGCTTGCCCTGCCGGTCGAGCTCGCCCTCCAGGGCGTTGCGCAGGTCGATCAGCAGCTCGACATCGAGCGCCGCGTAGCGCAGCCAGGGTTCGGGCAGCGGGCGGGTGGACCAGTCGACGGCGGAGTGGCCCTTCTCCAGCGAGTAGCCGAGTACGTTCTCGACCATGGCGCCGAGGCCGACGCGCGGGAAGCCTGCCAGCCGCCCGGCCAGCTCCGTGTCGAAGAGCCCGGTGGGAGTCATCCCTATTTCGCGCAGACAGGGCAGGTCCTGGGTGGCGGCGTGCAGGATCCACTCGCTGCCGCTCAGGACTTCGCCGAGGCCCGACAGGTCGGGGCAGCCGACGGGGTCGATCAGCGCGCTGCCCGCGCCGTCACGGCGCAGCTGCACGAGGTAGGCGCGCTGGCCGTAGCGGTAGCCGGAGGCCCGCTCGGCATCGACGGCCACCGGGCCGGAGCCGGCGGCGAAGGCCGCGATCACCCGGGCGAGGGCGTCGTCGGATGCCACCACCGGGGGAATGCCCTCGCGAGGTTCGAGCAAGGGGGTCGGCGCCGGGGCGACGTCGTCCGGGGGGGCGCCCCCGGTGGTTCGCAGTGAAGTGTCTGCTGCGGTCTCTTGGGCGTCGGTCACGTGTCAAGGGTATCTGTGTATGTACGGCGCCCGTCGACGGAACGTTCCGTCGACGGGCGCCGATGAATGCAAACCGGCCGGTCCGTTCCTGTGCGGACCCGCCGGGGTGCGGACGTCAGTGGATGATTCCCGTTCGCAGGGCGACGGCGACCATTCCTGCGCGGTCTCCGGTGCCGAGCTTGCGGGCGATTCGGGCGAGATGGCTCTTGACGGTCAGGGCGGACAGGCCCATGGAGACACCGATGGCCTTGTTGGACTGGCCCTCGGCGACGAGGCGGAGGACCTCGACCTCGCGGCCGGAGAGTTCGCGGTAGCCGCCCGGGTGGCTCGGGGTGCCGGGGGGCCGGCGGTGCATACGGGCGGCGTTGGCGCCGATGGGGGCGACGCCGGGACGGGTGGGGTGGCCGATATTGGTACGTGTGCCGGTGACGACATAGCCCTTCACGCCGCCCGCGAGGGCGTTGCGTACGGCGCCGATGTCATCGGCGGCGGAAAGGGCGAGGCCGTTCGGCCAGCCGGCTGCTCGGGTCTCGGACAACAGGGTCAGCCCGGAACCGTCGGGCAGGTGGACGTCGGCTACGCAGATGTCGCGCGGATTGCCGACGCGGGGACGAGCCTCCGCGATGGACGACGCCTCGATGACGTCACGTACTCCGAGTGCCCACAGATGGCGGGTGACGGTGGAACGGACGCGCGGGTCGGCCACGACGACCATGGCCGTCGGCTTGTTCGGGCGGTAGGCGACCAGGCTTGCGGGCTGCTCTAGGAGAACGGACACCAGGCCTCCTGGGGAGTGGCGGGACGGGCCGGCTCGGGGATGAAGCCGGGGCGAACCGTGCTTGAAGGGTCATTGACCTCTTCGGCAGCAGACCCGTGCTCCTTTAGGGGAAGATCGCGATTTGGTGCGTAACAATTCGGGCAAATCGGACATGCGATCGATTGTACGAAAAGAACGCTGGTAGCTGCGCGGCGAATATCACGCACAGTTACCGGCGAGGGATAGGTTTCGGCCAGAGGAGAAGTTCAGCGAAGAAGCTCAGGGAAGAGGCAGAAAAAGAAGTTCGGGAAAGAGGCCGGAGCGGGAGTTCAGGAGACTTGTGGGCCGCGCCGCTGGGGGAGTGTCACCACCGCCGCGTCGGCGGGGCCCGACGGAGGCAGGCCGGCGATCTGGCACAGCAGGTCGCCCCACGCCATGAGATGCGCCCCCGTGTCCGGCACCCCGTCGCGGCCCTCGCGCGGTGTCCACGACGCCCGGATCTCGATCTGGGTCGCCGGGCGTCTCGTGCCCAGCGTGCCGAAGTAGTGCGACCCCGCCCGGGTCACCGTGCCGCCCGCCTCCCCGTACGACAGACCCCGCGCCTCCAGCGCGCCGGTCAGCCAGGACCAGCACACCTCCGGCAGCAGCGGGTCGGAAGCCATCTCCGGCTCCAGCTCGGCCCGCACCAGCGTCACCAGGCGGAAGGTGCCCTGCCAGGCGTCGTGCCCGGCCGGGTCATGGAGCAGCACGAGGCGGCCGTCGGCGAGATCGTCCTCGCCGTCGACGACCGCCGCCTCCAGGGCGTACGCGTACGGAGCGAGCCGCTTGGGCGGCCTCGTCGACTCCACCTCCAGCTCGGGGCGGAGCCGCGCCGCATGCAACGCGTCCACCGCCGACCGGAACGCGGGCGGGACGGAACCACCCTCCTCGCTGTCCTTGCTGTCAGCGCCATCGGTTTGATCGGAGAACTGTCCCTGAGCCGGAGCCATGCGGGGAAGAGTAGGCGGAACCGGCGCTTCGCGCAGGGAGGGACACCCGGGCGGGCCCGGCTGCTTACGGCTTCGTGCGAAGATTCCTGGTGTGAGTGCCAACGATCGCCCCATGGGCCAGCAGACGAAGACCTCCGCCACCCATGAGTCGGCGTTCCTGAAGGCGTGCCGGCGCGAGCCCGTGCCGCACACGCCGGTCTGGTTCATGCGCCAGGCGGGGCGCTCATTGCCCGAGTACCTGAAAGTGCGCGAAGGCATCCCGATGCTCGACTCCTGCACGATGCCGGAGCTCGTCGCCGAGATCACGATGCAGCCCGTCCGCCGCCACAAGGTCGACGCCGCGGTCTACTACAGCGACATCGTCGTCCCCCTCAAGGCCATCGGTATCGACCTCGACATCAAGCCCGGCGTCGGACCGGTGATCGCCGAGCCGATCCGCACCCGTGCCGACCTGGCCCGGCTGCGCGACCTCACGCCCGAGGACGTCGGCTACGTCACCGAGGCCATCGGCCTGCTCACCGCCGAGCTCGGCTCCACCCCCCTCATCGGCTTCGCCGGGGCGCCGTTCACGCTCGCCAGCTACCTCGTGGAGGGCGGCCCGTCCCGCAACCACGAGCACACCAAGGCCCTGATGTACGGCGACCCGCAGCTCTGGGCCGATCTGCTGGACCGGCTGGCCGAGATCACCGGCGCCTTTCTCAAGGTGCAGATCGAGGCGGGCGCCTCGGCCGTCCAGCTCTTCGACTCCTGGGTGGGCGCGCTGGCCCCCGCCGACTACCGGCGCTCGGTGCTGCCCGCCTCCGCGAAGGTCTTCGACGCCGTCGCCCCGTACGGCGTCCCGCGCATCCACTTCGGCGTCGGCACCGGCGAGCTGCTCGGCCTGATGGGCGAGGCGGGCGCGGATGTCGTCGGCGTCGACTGGCGCGTCCCGCTGGACGAGGCCGCACGCCGGGTCGGCCCCGGCAAGGCGCTCCAGGGCAACCTCGACCCCGCGGTGCTGTTCGCACCGACGGCGACGGTGGAGGAGAAGACCCAGGAGGTGCTGGACGCCGCCGCCGGCCTCGAAGGCCATGTCTTCAACCTGGGCCACGGCGTGATGCCGACGATGGACCCGGACGCGCTGACCCGGCTCGTCGAGTACGTGCACACCAGCACCGAGCGCTGAGCCGCCGGGGCAGGGCACCCGACAGGCTCTCAGGCGGTGCCCGCCCGGCGTACCGCGGTCACCGCCTTGCGGGCCGCCACCAGGACCGGGTCCCAGACCGGCGAGAACGGCGGGGCGTAGCCCAGGTCCAGGGCGGTCATCTGCTCCACCGTCATCCCGGCCGTGAGCGCCACGGCCGCGATGTCCACGCGCTTGGCCGCCCCGTCCCGGCCCACGATCTGCACACCGAGCAGCCGGCCCGTGCGGTACTCCGCGAGCATCTTCACCGTCATGGGCCGCGCCCCCGGGTAGTAGCCCGCCCGGCCCGTCGACTCGATCGTCGCCGTGACGAACCGCAGGCCCACCGCGCGGGCGTCCTTCTCGCGCAGACCGGTGCGGGCGATCTCCAGATCGCACACCTTGCTCACCGCCGTGCCGACCACGCCCGGGAACGTCCCGTAGCCGCCGCCGACATTGGACCCGATGATCTGGCCGTGCTTGTTGGCATGGGTGCCCAGCGCGATGTGGCGGGTACGGCCCGCCACCAGGTCGAGGACCTCGACGCAGTCGCCGCCCGCCCAGATGTTGTCGTGCCCGACGACCCGCATCGACAGATCGGTCAGCAGCCCGCCGTGCGGACCCAGCGGCAGGCCGACGGCGCGCGCCAGCGTCGTCTCCGGCTCCACACCGATACCGAGCACCACCACGTCCGCCGGGTAGGAGGCGTCGCCCGTGGCGACCGCGCGGACCCGGCCGTCCGAGCCGGTGCGGATCGCGGTGACCTCGGCCCGGTTGACCGTGGTGATGCCCAGACCGTCCATCGCGTCGTGCACCAGCCGCCCCATGTCGGGGTCGAGCGTCGCCATCGGCTGCTCGCCGCGGTTGAGCACGGTCACGTCGAAGCCGTGCTTCAGCATCGCCTCCGCCATCTCCACGCCGATGTAGCCGGCCCCGACGACGACCGCCCGCCTGCTGCCCGGCGTCCGGTCCAGCGACTCCAGCAGCGCCTGCCCGTCGTCCAGCGTCTGCACGCCGTGCACCCCGGGCGCGTCCATGCCGGGCAGCGCCGGACGCACCGGGCGGGCCCCCGTCGCGATCACCAGCTTGTCGAAGCCCGTCCAGTGCGCCTCGCCGGTGCCGAGGTCCAGGGCCCGCACCCGCTGCCCGGCGACATCGATCTCCGTGACCTCGGTGCGCATCCTGAGGTCGATGTCGCGGGCCCGGTGCTCCTTCGGGGTGCGCGCGATGAGCTCGTCCGGCCCCGCGACGTCGCCGCCGACCCAGTACGGGATACCGCAGGCGGAGTACGAGGTGAAGTTCCCGCGCTCGAAGGCGACGATGCTCAGCTCGTCGGGGCCCTTGAGCCTGCGGGCCTGGGACGCGGCGGACATGCCCGCCGCGTCCCCACCGATGACCACCAGTCGCTCCGCCGTCATGCCTGGTCCCTTCGACACCGAGTCCGAAGGGACCACGCTACGACGCCGGGGGAGCGGGCGAGGACCCGGCGGGCTCGGGCGTCCGGGGCTTTCGGCGTCCGGGCAGCCGGTGGCGCAGCAGCCGCCACAGCAGCAGGAGCACGGCGAGCGCGGCCAGGAACGGGGCCGCGGCACCCACCGCCATCGCGAGCCACAGCAGCACCGTCACGAACGCGTGCCAGCCGCCGCCGAGTGCGTCCAGGAAGCCGGGGTCGTCGTCGCCGCCGTCCTTCGCCGCCGTCTCCGGCTCCGAGAGGTCGAGGGTGATCGTGGCGAGCGTGGTGCGGTCCTCCAGCGACGCCTGCTGGGCGAGCAGCGACTCCAAGGACGCCTGACGGCTGCTCAGTTCGCCTTCCAGCGTGACCACGTCGCTGAGCTTCCCGGCCCGTTCCATCAGCTTCCGTACGCGCGCCACACTCGCCCGCTGGGTGGCGATCCGGCTCTCCACGTCGACCACCTGGTCGGTGACGTCCTTCGCCGACGAGGTGCGCGACAGCAGCTTTCCGGTGCCCGCGAGTTGCTTCAGCACCGCGTCGTACTCGCCCTGCGGAACGCGCAGCACGAGGTGTGACATGTCATGTGTGTCGTCGATCCGCTCGGTCTCCTCCTTGGACACCAGACCGCCCGAACTCTCCGCGGCCGAACGGGCGACCGCGGCCGCCTTCGGCACGTTCCTCACCTCCACCGAGAGCGCGGCGGTACGGATGACACGGGCGCCGGAAGACACGGCATCGGACTTCTTCTGCTGCGACGGCGAACCGCCCGCCCCCTGCTCCGCCTTCCCGGCGGCGGAGTCCGCGGCGCCCCGCTCGGCCGCGCCGATCGCCCTCTTGCTGTCGCCGGAACTCGCGTCGCTCGCACTGTCTCCGGCGCCGCAGCCGCTCAGCGCGAGGAGGCCGGCGACCAGGCCGGCCGCCAGGATCATGCGCGGGCGACGGACGGATGATCGGCCAGGATGCCGGTAGGTCTGCATGACTGCCCCCCAAGGCGGGTCGTTGACGATGCCGGTTCGACGTACCGGGCACGGGCGCGGGTTGCCGAATGCCGGTTTCGAAGCAGTCACGTTCAGGACTCGGACAGGGTTTGAGAGAGTGGGGGCATGCAGCGTTCACTCAACCGCGCGGTCCCGGGCACCGGACATGTCGTCGTCATCGGCGGAGGCATCGCCGGACTCGCCGCCGCCCACCGGCTCCTCGGGGCCGGACTGCGCGTCACCCTGCTCGAAGCCACCGAGCGGCTCGGCGGCAAGCTCATGACCGGTGAGATCGCCGGGACCCGGGTCGACCTGGGCGCCGAGTCGATGCTCGCCCGGCGCCCGGAGGCGGTCGGCCTGGCACGCGACGTCGGGCTCGGCGACCGGCTCCAGCCGCCCGCCACGGCCTCCGCGTCGGTCTGGACGCGCGACGCCCTGCGACCCATGCCCAAGGGCCATGTGATGGGCGTACCGGGCGACCCGGCGGCGCTCGGCGAACTGCTCTCCCCGGAGGGCCTCGCCCGCATCGCGCAGGAGCGCGACCTCACCCCGACCACCGTCGGTGACGACGTCGCCGTCGGCGCGTACGTCGCCGACCGCCTGGGCCGCGAGGTCGTCGACCGGCTCGTGGAGCCGCTGCTCGGCGGTGTGTACGCGGGCGACGCCTACCGGATCTCGATGCGCGCCGCCGTACCGCAGCTCTTCGAGGCGGCCCGGGAGGGCGGCTCGCTGCTCGACGGTGTCCGGCGCATCCAGGAGCGGGCCGCGGCCCGGCAGCAGACCGGACCGGTCTTCCAGGGCATCGACGGCGGCATCGGCACCCTGCCCGGCGCGGTCGCCGACGCCGTGCGCGCGGCGGGCGGGGAGATCCTGACCGCCACCCCCGTCCTCGGCCTGACCCGTACCGCCGAGGGCTGGGACGTCCGCACGGACGCCCGGGTGATCACCGCCGACGGCGTCGTGCTCGCCGCCCCGGCCTGGTCCGCCTCCACGCTGCTCGCCGCCGAGTCCCCCGCGGCCTCCGCCGAGCTCGCCGGTGTCGAGTACGCGTCGATGGCGCTCGTCACCATGGCGTTCCGCCGCTCCGACGTCGCCGCCACGACCGCGCTCGACGGCCGTTCCGGCTTCCTCGTCCCCCCGGTCGACGGCCGCACCATCAAGGCGTCCACCTTCTCCTCCCACAAGTGGAACTGGGTCGCCGAATCCGCCCCGGACCTCTTCGTGCTGCGTACCTCCGTCGGCCGCTACGGCGAGGAGGACCACATCCACCGCGAGGACGGCGAGCTCGTCGATGTGTCGCTGCGCGACCTCGCCGAGGCGACCGGGCTGACCGCGAAGCCCGTGGACACCGAGGTCACCCGGTGGATCGGCGGACTGCCCCAGTACCCCGTCGGCCATCTCTCCCGGGTCGCCCGGATCCGAGACGAGGTCGCCAAGCTGCCCGCGCTGCGGGTCTGCGGCGCGGTCTACGACGGCGTCGGCATCCCGGCGTGCATCGCGAGTGCCCACCGCGCCGCGGACGAGATCGCGGCCGGGCTCACCAGCGGTTCCGGGGAAGAGATCATCGCCACGTCGACCCTGGTCAAGGGCACACGGAGCGAGGCGGGACAATAGCCGTATGAGTGCGCCTGAGACTGTGAAATCAAGCAAGGGCCCCAACGCGGGTAAGAAGGCCAAGGACCTCAACGAGGTCATTCGCTACACGCTGTGGTCCGTCTTCAAGCTGCGCGACGTCCTGCCCGCGGACCGGGCCGGATACGCCGACGAGGTGCAGGAGCTGTTCGACCAGCTCGCGGCCAAGGACATCACCGTCCGCGGCACCTACGACGTCTCCGGCCTGCGTGCCGAGGCCGACGTCATGATCTGGTGGCACGCCGAGACGGCCGACGAGCTGCAGGAGGCGTACAACCTCTTCCGGCGCACCAGGCTGGGCCTGGCACTGGAGCCGGTGTGGTCGAACATGGCGCTGCACCGCCCCGCCGAGTTCAACAAGTCGCACATCCCGGCGTTCCTGGCCGACGAGACGCCGCGCAACTACATCAGCGTGTACCCCTTCGTGCGCTCCTACGACTGGTACCTGCTGCCCGACGAGGACCGTCGTCGCATGCTCGCGGACCACGGCAAGATGGCCCGCGGCTACCCCGACGTCCGGGCCAACACCGTCGCCTCCTTCTCGCTCGGCGACTACGAGTGGATTCTCGCCTTCGAGGCCGATGAGCTCTACCGCATCGTCGACCTGATGCGTCACCTGCGGGCCTCCGAGGCGCGGATGCACGTCCGCGAAGAGGTCCCGTTCTACACGGGGCGCAGGAAGTCGGTTGCAGACCTGGTGGCCGGGCTCGCGTAGCGAGCGGGCTCCGACCACCCCGACCCGGAAGATCAGACGGCGGGCACCGGCGCGTTCGCGCTGCCCGTCGTTCCAGCGACACCGGGTCCGGCTCCGGGTGCGGCGCGCGTTCCGCGCGCCGCACCGGCGTCCTTCGACACGCACCACCCCGTGACGGACCGGCGGTTCCAGGGCGTGTTTCAGAAGTAGCGTCGTCCGCCCGCCCCGCCGCCGAGCGCGGCCCGCAGCGCCGGATCGTCCACGGCGCGCACACCCCGTACGGCGATCACCGCCAGGACGTCGCGGTCCGCCCCGGCGGCCGGCACGTCGTTCGCGGCCAGCAGCCGCTGACCGGCGGGCGAGGCCCACGAGCTGTACGGATGGATTTCCATCCGGGCGATGGCCAGACAGCCGACCGTCAGCGCGAACGGCAGTCCGAACCGGACGAGCAGCGACACCACCGGGCCGCCGGGACCGTGCTCCTGACCGGGCATCAGCAACGTGACCGCGCCCATCGCGACCACCAGCAGAGCCGCGCCCCGCACCGCGCGCACCGCGGCGCCGACATCGGTCCCGGCGCCGCGCGGCAGCGCCAGGCCGGCGGCGACGAGCCGGTCGGCCAGGGCGCGTACGGCGTCGGCGGTGGCCGCGGCCGTCCGTACCGGAGATATCGGGGCCTGGCCCTGCGGGCCTATCGCACGTATCACCGTGCGCTCCATCTCGTCCCGGCCCTCCGGGTCGACGACCGTCGCCCAGCCGGTGTGGGCGAGCAGCAGCCGTCGTCGCAGATGCATGGTGACCAGCGCCAGATCGACCACCCGGTGAGGTCCGCCGGCCAGGAACGCCGACTCGTACAGGGTCAGTTCATGGCCGGAGCCGATGCCCTCCGCGGGATCCGAGGAGGCGTGGGACAGCAGTCCCGCGCGGGCCGAGACGAGGCAGAGCCGGGCGCACGAGATGGCTGCCGCACCCCATGCGACCAGCAGAAACAGAACCCAGAGCATGGCGGATTCCTATGCGAGGCGGGCGTGGAAAGCCATGGCCTGTTCATCATGCGGACAGTTCGGCGGCGCCGGGCAGGTCCTAACTGCCACAACTGGACCCGCCACCACAGCTGCTGCTGGAGCAGCTGGAACCGCTGCTGCTGCTGCCGCCGCAGCCGGAGCCGCTCGACCCGCCGCAGCCGGATCCGGACCCCGATCCACAGCCCGACCCGGAACTGCACCCGCCCCCGCCGCCCCCGCTGCTGCCCCCGTCGCCGGAGCTCCCGCAACTGCTGTGACCGGGGCTCGTACCGGCACACCACACCACCGGTGCGAGGAGCAGGGCGGAGGCACCCGTGGACGCCGCAGCCGCCGAGCGCGTCTGCCGCCCGGACGCCCGTCCGCCCGGCTGCATCCGGGCCGCCGCGATCAACTGCGCCTGGAGCTCGGGATCGGGGAGGGCCCGCAGCCCGAGCGTGGCGACCAGATGGGCCGGCTGCGGGTTGCCCGCCCGGGCGGAGCGGTACGCCTCGGCGGCCCGCCGCCCCGACCTGGTGACGCGTCCCCGGGCGATGCCGGCGCAGATGAAGCCGATGAGGAAGCCGGGGATCAGGACCGGGAGCACCTTGAAGACGAAGGGCACGGGGGAGTCCGGGGACAGTTCGTCGGACAGCGACTGCGTGACGGTCGCCACGACGGTGAGCGGGACGGCCAGTACGCAGACCAGTCCCTGGGCCATGCCCCAGCGGCGCCACGTCCGGCTCGCGGCGGGCGCGGCCAGCAGACCGCGGGCCGCGAGCCCGTCGCCGATCTCCTGCACCGCGGGGTGCCGCATCACCGCGTCGCGCAGGGTGTGCAGCGCGCCGCTGGGGGCCAGGGCGTGTTCCTGGAGCACCGCGCGCTCCACCGGGTCACGGGCATCGGCCCGCTGGACGGCGACGATTCCGGGACCCCCGACGGCCAGCCGTCCGTCCGCCCGCATCGCGGTGAGCGCGGTGTCCACGACCCTGCCCGGACCACCGTTGAGGAAGGCGACTTCGTAGAGGTCGTGGACGGAGCCGCCGACGCCGCGACGCGCACGCGCGAGCCCCACGATCAGAAGGACGGAGGAGACCACGATGCCGAGATCCACCAGCAGTGCCACGGTGTTCATGCCGGTCACCTTCCTGTCAGGGCCGCGCGGGCCGCTCGTACGAACCGGGTGGTGCGGCGCGGCGGGCGCGCGCCGGCCCGGTCCTGCCACCAGTGGGTCAGCCGGCGCCGGGCGGCGTCGTCGGCGGGTCGGCCCGCGATCAGCAGCTCCTCGGCGAAGTCCAGCGCGTCGCGCCGGTATCCGGCGGACATGGGGCGGGCCGTGGCGTACGCCAGGAAGGCGTCCCGGTAGCCGGCGCCCAGGATCTCCGGCAGCTCCGGTGCCAGCTTGGCGACGACCCCGGCCCGCTTGGCGGCCAGGGCGCGGCTCTGGATCCCGAGGCGGCGCCGGTCGAAGCCCTGCGGGGCGGGGCCACCCGCGACGAGGGCGGCGAGCAGCGCGTTCTGGGCGGCCGCGAGCCGGTCGCGCGTGGCGTCCGGGGGCGCGGACGCCACGGTCCGCGCGGTCGGACGAAAACCCGGCGCGGACCGCGTCATGTGCGCCGCCGACCGGTCCAAGGTGGCGCGGATCGTGTCCAGTTCGCCCGCCAGTTCCCCGGCCGGCGGGAAGTCGTCGTCGCGTTCCAGGAGGACACCGGGCGGGTCGACCCGGGAACGGAGTTCGGCGAGGACGTCGAGGACGGGCGCGGTGACCGGATGGGCGTGGGTGTCGTGCCAGACGCCGTCCTTCTCGACGCCGCCCGCCACATGTACGTACGCGATGGCCTCCACCGGCAGCTCGTCGAGCGCGGTGGCCGGGTCCTCGCCCCGGTTGACGTGGTTGGTGTGCAGATTGGCGACATCGATCAGCAGCCGGACCCCGGTGCGCTCGACCAGCTCCGCCAGGAACTGCCCCTCGGTCAGCTCCTCGCCCGGCCAGGAGATCAGCGCCGCGATGTTCTCCAGGGCCAGCGGCACCGGCAGCGAGTCCTGCGCGATGCGTACGTTCTCGCACAGCACGTCCAAGGCGTCCAGGGTCCGCGGGACGGGCAGCAGATGGCCCGCTTCCAGCCCCGGCGAAGAGGTGCGCGGCCCCCCGGCCCGTACGAACGCGATGTGCTCGGTCACCAGGGGCGCGGAGAGCAGCTCGGCGCGGGCGGCGAGATCCGCGAGCCGCCCCGCGTCGGGGCGGTCGGCCCCGCCGAGGCCCAGCGAGACGCCGTGCGGCACGACCGTGACCCCGCGCTCCCTGAGCCGTACCAGCGAATCGGGCAGATGGCCGGTGCAGATGTTCTCCGCCACCGCCTCCACCCAGTCGATCCCGGGCAGCGCCTCGACGGCGTCCGCGATCTCCGGCCGCCAGCCGATACCGATTCCCAGCTCCATGCCGTCCCCCTCCTCCGCACCGTGCAGGGCTCATGGCCCCGGAGGGCGGTGCCGAATCCGAACAGGAGGACGTTCAGAGCTTGATTTGAGGTTCCCGGTCCGGGAGGTCGGGGCGGGGAGGTCGGGGCGGGGACGGTCCTCGGGGGCGGGTCCTCGGGGACGGGCGAGGACGGAGCCGCCCCGCCCGCGCTCAGAGGCTGTCGGGTGACCTCCGATCGGGCGGCCACGCCCTGGCACGCACGCTTCCGGCGTTGCCGAAATGCCCTAGTAGCTCCTTCCTCGAACTCTCAACTTCGTTCGAGCAGGGGAGGCCCCATCCGAGGGCATCCCGGCGCCTTGGAATCGCACGCACCAGACCGCGTCCGCTTTCCGATCGGAGGTCACCCGACAGCCTCTCAGCCGCGTCGCAGTGCCGGATGGTCGGCGACCACCGTGCACGAGCCGGGAGCGATCTCGGTGAACCCGGCGTCATGCACCACCGGAAGCCCGCTCACCGTGAGTTCCTGCCAGCGGCCCGGCTCCGCGGTGGCGACGGAGAGCGGAAAGCCCGCCTCGCGCCACGCCTTGCGCTCGGTCTCCGACAGTTCCCACCAGGCGAGCTGCGCACCGTGCCCGGCCTGCGCCATGGTCTTGCCCGCCGACATGTCCAGCTCCGGGTTGAGCCACAGCACCGGGCCCGAGGGACCGGGCGCGGCGGGCGGCTCGGGATCGTCCAGATCCGTCCCCGAAACCTGGAGCTTCGCCAGCTCCTTCGGCCAGCCGTCCAGAGGCACCGGCGGGAAGACCCGCACCTCGGCGCTCTCGCCCGTGACCGTGATGCCCGGCAGCGCGGACGCCTTGCGCCACTCCGCGCCGCGCGCCCGTCGCACCACCTTGCGGATCCGGGCGTCCTGCCAGTCCCGCATCGCCCGCGCCCACTCGCCCTCGCCGTCCGAGCGCTCGTCGGAGAGCATCACGAGCACCGCGCGGGCGGCGGTCCGCAGCGCGTCGGTACGGGCCGGGGGAGCCGTCTTCTCGATGTGCACCACGAGCGGGAGCACGTACTGCGGCGCCTCGTCGAGGCTCGTCGGCTCCGTCCTGAACGGGCTGTCCGCCGCAGGTGAGTGGGGCGTGGCCGGGGATGCGGCCGGGGATACGGGGGTGTCATTGCTGCTCACCCGTCCAGTCTGCCAGCCGCCCGGAAAATGATTCTTGGCGGAATGAAACGCTCCGGGTGAGGATGCACCGCATGAAGAGCGATCTCTTTTCCAGCGAGAACATGGCGCAGCAGGCAACGGCCCCCGGGATGACCCTGCAGAACGCCAAATCCATCAAGTACGCCGTCAACGGCGAGATGCACGCCCGCCAGGGTTCGATGATCGCCTTCCGCGGCGATCTGCAGTTCGAGCGCAAGGGCCAGGGCATAGGCGGCATGCTCAAGCGCGCCGTGACCGGCGAGGGGCTGCCGCTGATGGCGGTCCGCGGCCAGGGCGAGGCATGGTTCGCGCACGAGGCCGCCAACTGCTTCATCGTGGACATGGAGCACGGCGACGTCCTCACGATCAACGGCCGCAACGTGCTCTGCTTCGACTCCACGCTCTCCTACGAGATCAAGACCGTGAAGGGCGCCGGGATGACCGGTGGCGGACTCTTCAACAGCGTCTTCACCGGATACGGCAAGCTCGGCCTGATGTGTGAGGGCCACCCCATCGTGATACCCGTCACGCCCCAGCAGCCGGTCTGCGTCGACACGGACGCCGTGGTCGGCTGGAGCGCCAACCTGAACACCTCGCTGCACCGCTCGCAGAGCTTCGGCTCCATGATCCGCGGCGGATCCGGCGAGGCCGTCCAACTGCGGCTGGACGGCGAGGGCTTCGTGATCGTACGACCCAGCGAGGCCAAGCCCGAGAAGGCGACGGCCAACTGAACCTGACAGGCGTCGGCCGCCGGTACGGCCTCGGCGGACCGTGGGTGCTGCGCGGGGTCGACCTCGACCTGCCCGCGCACACTCTGATCCGGGTCGAGGGCGCCAACGGCACCGGGAAGTCGACCCTGCTGAGGCTGCTCGCCGGGATCGACTCCCCGACGGAGGGCCGGATCACCGGCCGCCGACCGCGCACGGCGTACGTCCCCGAGCGCTTCTCGGCGGCGTTGCCGTTCACCGCGGCCGGGTACCTCGTCCACCTCGGCCGCATCCACGGCCTGCGGACCTCCGAGGCGGCGGACCGCGCCCAATCGTGGCTCGAACGCTTCGGGGCCGCCGGCCACGCCCGTACACCGCTCCCGGACCTCTCCAAGGGCACCGGCCAGAAGGTCGCCGTCGCCCAGGCGCTCCTCGCCGAGCCGGAGCTGCTGATCCTGGACGAGGCATGGACCGGGCTCGACACGGCGGCCCGCGACGAGCTGGACCGGGCCGTGGCCGAACGGGTCGCGGCCGGCGCCACCGTCGTCTTCGTCGATCACGACCCGCGCAGGCTCGCCGGGGCGGCCGACGCCGCGTTCCGGATCGAGGGGAACGGCCTGTTCGCCGTATCCGGGGCACGGTCCGTCGAGACGGGCCCGCGGGTACGGATCGAGGCGGCGGGCCCGCCCGGCGCCGTGCTCCCCGCCGGACTGCCGGGCGCGCCGGAGCACACGCCCGGGGCCGACGGGGGCGTGCGGCTCACCGTCGCGGCCGCGCACTCCGACGCGCTGCTGCGCGCCCTGCTCACCGCGCGCCCGCCCTGGCACATCCGGCAACTGGCTGCCGCCCCCGGCCGCGTGGCGGACCCGGGGACCGACGGGCCCCCGCACCGCACCCCGACCCCCGAGGCATCATGACCGCCCTCCTCCGCTACCAGACCGCCCTGTTGGTCCGCTCCCAGCGCTGGCTCGCCCCGGTCCTGCTGTACGTGGCCTTCGTCGGCATCGGCGTGCAGTGGGGGCAGCCCGTCCTCGACTCGCTCGGCTACGCCGCCGCCGGGCTCCTGCCCGTCACCGCCTGGCTCGTACAGCTCTGCGTCAACCAGGAACCGCCCGCCGCCCGGACCGTGACCGCCGCGGTGGTGGGATCGCCGAGGGCACATCTGGCATCGCTGCTCGCCGCACTCGGCTGCGCCGGGCTGCTGGGTGTGGCCGCCACCCTGACCGTGCTGCTGATCAGCAGGCCGGCCGGCACCGACAACACCGTCCGGGTGGCGCTGCTGCCCGCCGGGATCGCCGGACTGCTCGCCGTCGCCTGCTGTGTGCTGCTGGGGGCGGTGGCCGGTGCGCTCTGCACCCGGCCGCTGCTGCTCCGGCGGGGCTGGTCCGTCGCCGGCACCGTGCCGGCCGCGCTGCTGGCCCTCGTGACCAGCGGTTCGCCCGCGAACTCCGCCGTGACGGACCTGGTCACCGGCTCGCGGACAGGCACGGTGCACCTGCCCGTCCTGCTGTTCGTGGTCGCCGCCGCCCTCGCCGCCGCGGCGGCCGCGCTCGCCTGCAAGCTGGCTTCCCTGCGCGGCTGAGTAGGCTCGTACGCATGGACGAGCGCATGGATGGGCGCAGGGATGAGGCGTACTGCGGTACACCTGCCGCGGACCCCGCGGCCACCGGGACGGAGGCCGCCGCGGGTCCTCCGTACGCCGAGTGCGTGCTCTGCCGGAAGCCGACCGAGTACCCGGAGTCGGTCAGGGGCATCACCCTCTGCCCGGTCTGCGAATGGCAGGAGGCCCAGCGCACGGCGTGCTCCGGCTAGGCAGGGCTCAGAGGTCACCCGACAGGCTCTCAGGGCTGTGCCGCCCGGATCAGGTCGGAGACCTTCACGAAGCGGTACCCGCGCCTGCGCAGTTCGGGGACCACCTGGCGTACCGCCTCGTCCGTGACCGGCGCCGCGCTGCGGGTGCAGTGCATGACGACCAGTGAGCCCGGCTGCACCCCGTCCAGCACCTGCTCGGCCACCGCGTCCGCGTTCGTCGCGAAGGCGTCGCCGCTGACGACGTCCCACTGCACCGCCGTCACCTTCTCGGGCGTGAGCGCGCGCAGCGACGCATCGTCGTAACAGCCGCCGGGGAAGCGGAAGTACGGCACCGTATTGCGCACGCCGGCCTTCCGGAACGAGGCGAAGGCCCGCGCCGTATCGGCGCGCATGTCGCCCTTCGCCACGGTCGGCAGCCCGTAGCAGGGGGACGTGAAGGCGTAGTGGCTGTACGAGTGGTTGGCGACCTCGAAGAGGGGATCGGCGCCGATGGACCTGGCCTGCGCCGGGTACTCATCGGCCCACCGCCCCGTCATGAACACCGTCGCGGGCACCTTCAACTCGCGCAGCAGCGCGATCAGTCCGGGGTTGTCGAAGTGCTCGCCCGCCGCCGCGCGCGGTCCCTCGGCGGCCGTCATGTCGGCGTCGAAGGTCAGCGCCACCACCTTCCCGCCGGTCCTCGCCCCGTGGGCGAAGACGGGTGTCTGTGCCCCGGGGCCCGGAGGCATGGTGGGCGGCGGTGCCGGGACCCGGTGCGACGGAGCATGGACCACGAAAGGCGTACGGCCCGCGGCCGAGGGACCGTCGGCGGGCGTGCTGCCGTGGCCCCCACAGCCGGTGAGGCTGCCGAGCACCACACCAAGAACAGTCAGAGCTGCCATTTTCCGCACGGAATGAGTCACTAGCGGAAAATATCCAGTTATGTGACTAGGGGATGGATGTGGCGCTTCTCTCCGTCGGAGTCGCGCGCGGATTCACCCGGGCCGTCGAATCGCCGCCCCGGATGATCCGTCCCGCAGGTCCCCGGCGGGTCGCCCGGCCGGTCCGCTCCTACGCGTACGCGCGAACCGCGACGACATGCGCCGAGGCGGCTCCGTTGGTCGCCTCGACGACGATCCTCAGAGCCGTCGACGTGACCGGCTCGTCCAGGGTGTGCACCTGGCGGCGGCGCCGGTTGTCCGTCGTGCGGGAGACGGTCCGCCAGGTGCCGTCCGCCTCGCGCGCTTCGACGCGGTAGTCCCGCAGCAGGGTCGGCAGCGTGTCGAACGGGGTCCGGTGATGATGCAGGTTGATCAGGTCCTCGTTGACGTCGTCATCGGCGAGGACATCGATCCGGCGGAGCGTGACCGGCTGCGGCCAGACCAGCTCCAGCCAGGCTCCCGCGCCCTCCTGGAGGGGCTCGGAGACCCACATGTGCGGACCGGCGTACGGGCGGGCGTAGCCGTCCACGGCCTTGGCGGGGGCGTACGCGGCGGTCTCACCCGCCCGGAAGCGGAAGCCGAGGCGCAGCAGGCCCCTGTCGGTCCACTCGCGCAGCGGCTGCGGCGATTCGGCACGCGGGTCCAGCGGGATGCGGGTGAGGGCGAGCACGCCCGGGGCCGGCCCGTCGGTGCTGTACAGGGCGAGGTCCTCATTGGCCCGTACGACGACGAAGGCGTTGCGGGCGCTCTCCGGCGTCCACCGGAGCCCCGTCACGACCCACTGCTTCGACCCGGCGGCGACCGGCACGGTGACGGAGTCGACGAGGCGGCGGGGGACGTAGTTCTGTCCGAGCTCCGGGTCGTGGAGCTCGACGACGAGTTCCGTGTCCCGCTCGGCGTCGACGAGCAGTTCGAGGCCGGTCAGTTCGGGGTCTACGGGAAGCACCAGGCCGGCGTCGGCGGTCAGCGGCAGGCGCTCCAGCATTGTCCCGACACCGAAGTCGGTCAGGCTGGACGAGGCCGTGACGGTGGCGTGCAGGGCCAGGTCGTCCGGGTCGGCCGACGCCAGACCGATGACGGAGGCGTCCTCCCGCAGCAGGGCGCGTTGCAGCACGGGCACATCGAGTGCGCGCGGGGCGACACCCCGGGCGGCGCACAGTGCGGCAGCGGTGCCCGCGGCCTGGCCGATCGTCGCGCAGGTCGCCATGACCCGGGTCGAGCCGAAGGCGACATGGCTGGAGGAGATGTTGCGCCCGGCGAAGAGCAGGTTCGTCGTGTTCACCGAGTACAGGCTCCGGTAGGGAATGTGGTAAATCCCGTCCGCGTAGCGCTGCTTGGCGCCGTCCCCGTCGGCGTACATGCCCTTCGGCGGATGCAGATCTATGGACCAGCCGCCGAACGCGACCCGGTCGGCGAATTCGGTCTGGCCGAGTATGTCGCCCTGGTGGAGCACGTAGTCGCCGAGGAAGCGCCGGTACTCGCGCTTGCCGGGCACCGAACCCACCCACTCCAGCGTCATGTTGGCGGCGTCGAACTCGCCCGAGTTCTTGATGTGGTCCCAGATGCCGTGGATGACCGCCCACAACTCGTCACGGATGGCATCGTTGTCATGCACCGTGTCCAGCTCGCCGCCGAACTCGATCCACCAGTAGGCACAGCCGTTGTCACCGGACTTGATGATGCGGCGCTGCGGAATCGAGGTCTCGGCGATGTTCTTGGCGAAGGACGGCGGCACGTACTTGACCGGGTGCCCCGCGTCCTTGGTGTAGAAGAGCAGGGTCGATCCCAGCGTGATGCGATCGGCCTCCTCCGGCGCCCACGGTTCGAGGTACTCCGCCCGCGACTCCCGGCCGATGCGGTGGCGGGCACCCGCCAGGGCGCCGACCAGGCCGTCTCCCGAACAGTCCAGGAACAGCTCGCTCTCGAAGCGGATGAGCCGCTCGGAGCCCATCATCCACCCGGTGACGGCGTTGATGTGCCGGGCGTCCTCGGGCCCGTCCGCGTCCACTTCCCGCACGTCGGTATTGAGGTAGAGCGTGATCCCGGGCTCGGCCCGGACCGCGTCCAGCACGACCATGTCCCAGTAGTACGGATTCCCGTCCGGGTTGCGGAACTGGTTCTCGACGAAGAGTTCGCCCATGATGCCGCCCTCACGGGCGTTGTGGTTGTTGCCGTGAGCGGTGGCGCCGACGACCCAGACCCGGACTTCGCTGCTTGAATTCCCGCCGAGAACCGGCCGGTTGTTGATCAGTGCCACGGTACGGCCCAGCCGGGCGGCGGCGATCGCCGCGCAGACACCGGCCAGACCGCCGCCGACGACGGTGATGTCGTGCCGTGCGGTTTCTTGCCTCATGGTTCACGTCCCATCGGGGGTTGGTTTCGAGGCTGCGGAAGGCATGCGGTGCACCGTCGAGGGTGAGCTGTGTTCCGTTCCCCGTCGGTGCGAACGGGTTCCGCGGAGGCGCGCGGAACCAGGCGGGAGCCTATCTCCATGCGTGGATCCCCGCCGCAGCTTCTGCGGCCGATGTCCGTCGGGACGCGGGCCGTTCGGGCAGCGCACGGGGGGCGGACACCGACTGTCCGCCCCCCGGCACCTCGTGGCTCAGCGCGTCAGCGCCACGGCCCCGTCACCGCGAACGTCGTCCCCGGTGTGTAGCAGTTCACGTACATCGTCCCGCCGTCCGGAGCGAACGTGACCCCGGCGAACTCTCCCCACTCGGGCTCCTGCGGTGTCCCGATGTTCTGCCGGCCCCGCGCCATCGCGTAGACCTCGCCGCCCCGCGTCAGACCGAACACATGCTGCGCGCCGTCGCCGTCCTCGCACACCATCAGCCCGCCGTCGGCGGCGAGGCAGATGTTGTCCGGGGACTCGCCCGGCAGTTGCACGTCCGTGCCGGGGCCGAAGACGATCACGAGCGTGAGGCGTCGCCGCTTCGGCTCGTACCGCCACACCTGGCCGTAGTGGTCGGCGGCGGACCCCTGCGAGCTGTGCGCGAAGCTGGAGACGAAGTAGACCGAGGAGCCGCCCCAGTAGCAGCCCTCCAGCTTCTGCGCGTGCGTGATGCCCTTCGGGCCGAAGTCCTGGAACCGGATCGGCGTCCCGGTCGCCAGCGGATCCGGTACGGGGACCCACTCGATGCCCTCGAAGCTCGCCCCGGTCTCCTGGACCACGGAGAGGTCGGGCACGCCCGGCACCCGCATGGCCTCCAGATGGCCGCCGGCCCGCAGCGAGCCCGTGCCGCCGAGTGGTTTGTTCGGCAGGAAGCGGTAGAAGAGCCCGAACGGCTTGTCGAACGCGTCCTCCGTCTCGTAGACGATCCCGCTCTTCGGGTCGATCGCGATGGCCTCGTGCTGGAAGCGGCCCATCGCGGTGAGCGGCACGGCCCCGGTGCGGTGCGGATCGGCGCCGTCCACCTCGAAGATGAAGCCGTGGTCCTTGGTGTAGCCGTTGGTACCGGCTCTGTCCTCGGTCTCCTCGCAGGTCAGCCAGGTGTTCCAAGGGGTACGGCCGCCCGCGCAGTTCACCGCCGTACCGGCGATGGCGACGCGTTCGCCGAGGACGTTGTTGCGGCCGTCCAGCTCCAGGGCCGTACAGCCACCCTTGCCCATCGGGTCGTAGGTGAGGCCCTCGACGACCGGGACCTGGAGCTTTGCGGTGACGCGGTTCTCGTGGTTGCGGACCAGGCGGACGTGACCGTGACGGCCGGCGAAGGCGGCCATGCCGTCGTGGTTGCTCGGTACCGGGCCCTCGCCGGAGCGGAGCTGGTCGCCCTCCCTGGACAGGACGCGGTAGCGGAAGCCCTTCGGAAGGTCGAGCAGACCGTCGGGGTCGGGCACCAGCGGGCCGTACCCGCTGTGTCCCCGGGCGGCCGCGGTACCCGCGAAGAGTTCGGAGAACGCTCCGGTGAAGGCGATGGAGGCAACGGCCGCGCCGCTGCCGGCCAGGACCTGGCGACGAGTGGCGGACAGACGTGACGTTTCCGCGGTCGGTCGTGACGTTTCTGATGACATGAGGCAACTCCCTGCTGGCGGACAGGAGAAGTGACCCGCATGTGTGTAGCACGCGTATCGCCGCGCGGGAACCATGCGGGTCACCGGGCCCCAGGTGTGTCCCGGGCCGGGAGTGGCCCCTGTGGTCAGGCCAGCGAGGCGGAGAGCGTGATCGTCGTGCCGGTCAGTGCCTGACTGACCGGGCAGTTCGCCTTGGCGTCCTCGGCGGCCTTGACGAAGTCCGCCTCGTCGATACCGGGCACCTGGCCCTGGACGGTGAGGTGGATACCGGTGATGCCGGTGCCGGGCTGGAGGGTGACGTCGGCCGTGGTGGTCAGCTGGGTCGACGGGGTGCCGGCCGCGGCCAGACCGTGGGCCAGCGCCATCGAGAAGCAGCTGGAGTGGGCCGCCGCGATGAGCTCCTCGGGGCTGGTCTTTCCGTTCGGCTTCTCCGCGCGGGAAGGCCAGGAGACATCGAACTCGCCGGTGCCGGAGGAGTCGAAGGTGACGACCCCCTTGCCCTCGAGCAGGTTGCCTTCCCAGACCGTGTGAGCCTGACGCGTGGTTGCCATGCCGAATCCCTTCAAACGGTGTGCGCGGTCGATACGGGAGCCCCTCGGCGCCCAAGGGCCCCGAGGGGGTACGTCCCCGAACCTACTGCGCCACCAGCCCCTTCGCGTCGCGCGCCAGCGCCGTCAGCCGGGAGATCGCCCGGAAGTACTTCTTCCGGTATCCGCCGTTCAGCATCTCCTCACTGAACAGCCGGTCGAACGGCAGCCCGGAGGCGAGCACCGGGACCTCCCGGTCGTACAGCCGGTCCGCGAGGACGACGAGCCGCAGTGCGGTCGACTGGTCGGGAACCGGCTGGACCTCGGTGAGGCAGACCGCCCGCAGACCGTCCGTCAGCGCGCCGTAGCGGCTCGGATGGACCCGGGCGAGATGGTCGAGCAGCGAGGGGAAGTCGTCCAGGCTGGCGCCCTCGGTGGCGTACGCGGCCCTGGTGACCTGCTCGTCGGAGTACGGCGGCGGGGCCTCGGGCAGCCCGCGGTGGCGGTAGTCCTCGCCGTCGATCCGCAGCGGACGGAAGTGCGCGGACAGCCCCTGGATCTCCCGCAGGAAGTCGGCTGCGGCGAACCGGCCCTCGCCGAGCTTGCCGGGCAGCGTGTTGGAGGTGGCGGCGAGCGCGACCCCCGCCTCGACCAGCCGGCTCAGCAGCGACGACACCAGCACGGTGTCGCCCGGGTCGTCCAGCTCGAATTCGTCGATGCACAGGAGCCGGTGCCCGCTCAGCGTCTGCACGGTCTGCTGGAAGCCCAGCGCGCCGACCAGGTTGGTCAGCTCGACGAAGGTGCCGAACGCCTTCAGCGAGGGGGCGGCGGGGGTGGCGTGCCAGAGGGAGGCCAGCAGATGGGTCTTGCCGACGCCGTAACCGCCGTCGAGGTAGACCCCGAGCGGCGCCGAGGGAGCCGCGGGCTTCCTGCTGAACCGCCCGCCCGTCGCCCGCCACCACCCCTCGAAGGATGCGCTTCGCGCTCTTCCGGTTTTGCCCGAGCCGCTGGCGTGCGCCCCGCCGAGCCCGGCCGCGAAGTCGCTCAGGACCCCGACCGCCTCCATCTGGCTCGGCTGGTTCGGGTCCGGCACATACGTATCGAAGCGTACGGAGTCGAAGCGCGGCGGCGGCACCATCTCGGCGACCAGCCGGTCGGCGGGAACGCGGGGCTCGAGTGCGCAGAGGGACAGGGGGGCCGTTTCGGCTATGGGGCTCTGCCCCGGCAGGGCTGTGGAGGACGACACAACTCTCAACCTTAAGCGCCGTGCCAGACTGCAGGACATGCGACGCCTCTTCCCTGTGACCGACCTGACACCGGCTGACCACGAGGGGGAGTGGAGCCTGGACGCGCTGGCCGACGCCTACGCCTACCCCGAGCAGGACGGCCCCTGGCTGCGCGCCAACATGGTTTCGACGCTCGACGGGGCCGCCCAGCACGACGGCCGCTCGCAGCCGATCTCCTGCGAGAGCGACATGCGGATCTTCGGCACCCTGCGCGGTCTGGCGGACGTGGTGCTGGCCGGGGCGGAGACGGTACGCCTGGAGGGCTACCGCCCCGCCAGGGCCCGCGAGGCCTTCGCCGCCCGGCGGGCCGCGGCCGGACAGGGCCCCGCGCCCGCGATCGCCGTGGTGAGCGGCAGTCTGGACCTCGACTTCTCGTTGCCGCTCTTCACCGAGCCGCTCGTCCCGACCCTGGTCCTGACCGGTGCCGGAGCCCCTCCGGCCCGGATCGAGGAGGCGCGCCGGGCGGGCGCCGAGGTGGTGATCGCGGGGGAGGGCTCCCGGGTGGACCCTGCCAGGGCCGTACGGGAGCTGGCGGACCGCGGACTCAAGCGACTGCTGACCGAGGGCGGCCCGAGGATGCTCGGTCAGTTCGTGGCCGCCGGGGTGCTGGACGAGCTCTGTCTGACCCTCTCGCCGATGCTGACCGCCGGAGACGCGCAGCGGATCGCGGGCGGCCCCTCGGTCGCCGTGCCGGAACGATTCGCCCTGGCGTCGATGCTGGAAGAGGCCGGGTTCCTCTTCACTCGGTACCGTCGGATCTGACCATCGGCGGAATTTGTCGTTCCGGTTAGCCTCCGGTGGGCACAATTACTCTCGCAGACCCCGTGCGAGCACGGGGAAGGATGGTTTCAGCAGTGACCGGCGACGGCCACTGAAGCAGAAGGGCACCCGTGGTGTTCACCAGCGTTTTGATGATCGAGAAGCCCCTCACCTCCGAGGACGTCGAGTTCGTCACCACCCTGCACGGGGAGGAGCAGATCTCCTTCGTCGTGCTCATGCAGCCGCGCGGTGACCAGGCCGATGTGCTGCTGCGGGCGATCGACGACCTGGCGATGGGCGAACTGAAGGAAGCCGCCCGGGAGGGTGAGGAGCCGGAGGGCAAGAACGCCAGACAGCCCGCCGAACTCGCGCTCGAAGTATCACTGGAGGCCCTGCGGCAGGCAGGCTCCGAAGCGGTCGGACAGGTGATCGAGGACCACCCCCTGGACAAGCTGAAGTCCGTGGTCGACGACGCGGAGGCGGACGAGGTCATCGTGCTGACCGCGCCGCACTACGTCGAGGAGTTCTTCCACCGGGACTGGGCGTCCAGGGCCCGCCACAAGGTCGGCGTACCGGTGCTCAAGCTCTTCGCGCACAGCGAATAGGCTGGGCGGGCACCCCGTACCGGCTCCGGTACCCGTATCGACTTCTGGGAGACACACGCATGGCACCCGGTATTCCTGCCGCCATGGAACGGCCGCACTTCATCGGCATCGGCGGCGCCGGAATGTCGGGCATCGCGAAGATCCTCGCCCAGCGCGGTGCCAAGGTCGCCGGCAGCGACGCCAAGGAGTCGGGTACCGCCGAGGCGCTGCGGGCGCTGGGGGCGACCGTCCACATCGGACACGCCGCCGGACATCTGGCGGACGACGCCTCGTGCGTGGTCGTCTCCAGCGCCATCCGCGCCGACAACCCGGAGCTGCTGCGCGCCGCCGAGCTGTCGGTCCCCGTCGTGCACCGCTCCGACGCGCTCGCCTCGCTCATGGGCGGCCTGCGCGCCATCGCGGTGGCCGGTACGCACGGCAAGACGACCACCACGTCGATGCTGGCCGTCGCCCTGACCGAGCTGAACCTCGACCCCTCGTACGCCATCGGCGGCGACCTGGCCGGCCCCGGCACCAACGCCGCGCACGGCGAGGGCGCGATCTTCGTCGCCGAGGCGGACGAGAGCGACCGCAGCTTCCAGAAGTACGACCCCGAGGTCGCGATCGTCCTCAACGTCGAGCTGGACCACCACGCGAACTACGCCTCGATGGACGAGATCTACGAGTCGTTCGAGGCCTTCACCGGCAAGATCGTCCCGGGCGGCACCCTGGTGATCGCCGCCGACCAGGCCGGCGCCGTCGAGCTGACCGAGCGGGTCCGTGCCCTCCCCTCGCTGAACGTCGTCACCTACGGCGAGTCCGAGACCGCCGACGTGCGGGTCCACAAGATCACCCCGCGCGGCCTGACCAGCGAGGTCACGGTCGTCCTGAACGGGAAGTACCTCACGTTCACGGTCTCCGTGCCCGGCCGCCACTACGCCCTCAACGCCGTCGCGGCCCTCGCCGCCGGTGTCGCCCTCGGCGTCCCGGCCCACAACCTGGCCTCGGCCCTCGGCAAGTACACCGGGGTCAAGCGCCGCCTCCAGCTCAAGGGCGAGGCGGCGGGCGTGCAGGTCATCGACTCGTACGCGCACCACCCCACCGAGATGACCGCGGACCTCGAAGCGATGCGCGGCGCCGCGTCCGACGCCCGCCTCCTGGTCGTGTTCCAGCCCCACCTCTTCTCCCGCACCCAGGAGCTGGGCACCGAGATGGGCCAGGCCCTCGCGCTGGCCGACGGCTCCGTGGTGCTGGACATCTACCCGGCCCGCGAGGACCCGATCCCCGGTATCACCAGCGACCTGATCATCGACGCCGCGCGCTCCGCGGGCGCCGACGTCACCGCCGTCCACGACAAGGCCGCGGTCCCGGGGACCATCGCGGGAATGGCGAAGCCCGGCGACCTCGTTCTCACCATGGGAGCGGGCGACGTCACGGACCTCGGCCCGCAGATCCTGGACCATCTGTCGAGCTGAGGGAGCGCCGTGTCGTACGACATCGAGAAGCCGGACGAGCAGTGGCGGGCGGAGCTGACGCCGGCCGAGTACGCGGTCCTGCGCCAGGCCGGCACCGAACCCGCCTTCGTCGGTGAATACACCGACACCAAGACCACGGGCGTCTACTCCTGCCGTGCCTGCGGCGCCGATCTGTTCCGCTCGGACACCAAATTCGAGTCGCACTGCGGCTGGCCGTCCTTCTACGACCCGAAGGACACGGACGCGGTCGAACTGATCCAGGACCGCAGCCACGGCATGGTCCGCACCGAGGTCCGCTGTGCCCGCTGCGGATCGCACCTCGGCCATGTCTTCGAGGGCGAGGGCTACCCGACCCCGACGGACCAGCGGTACTGCATCAACTCGATCTCGCTGCGCCTGGCCCCGGACGAGGGCTGAGGGACGAGAGCACGGCGGAGCGGGTGCCCGGACCGCGTTCCGGGGCACCCGCTCCGCCGTGCGGGCTCAGTGCACGTCCCTGCGCATCGGCACCAGGACCGCCACGAACGCCGCGGCCAGGGCGTAGCCGGCGAGCAGCAGTCCGCCACCGACGGGGGAGAGCAGCGGCACCGGGCCGGTCGCCAGCTCCGCGGCCATCGTGTCCGCGACGTAGCTGAAGCCGGTCAGGGACGCCGTGGCGCCACCGGGCAGCACCGGGTAGAGGAGTTTGACGCCCGGGATCATCATCAGCAGGTACTCACCCGCGTACAGATAGCCGACGACGACGGCCAGCGCCGCGACCTGGTGGCGGATCAGCGCCCCGGCGGCCACGCCCAGCAAGGTGTACACCGCCATCGCCAGGGCCGGCCCGAGCAGCAGCGCCCACACTTCACCGGTGGTCATGCCGGGGGTCACCCCGCGCGCCGCGGCGCCCCCGAAGAAGGCGGCCCCGGCGGTGCCGGTGAGCACCAGCCCGTACAGCAGGCCGGCGACGCCGTACACGACGAGCTTGGCGGTGAGCACCTGCCGGCGCCGCGGGGCGTGGAGAAAGGTGTACGTGGCGGTGCGGTGCCGGTATTCCCCGGTCATCGCCAGGGTGCCGAGCGCGGCCGGCAGGAACACCGTGAAGCTCAGCATCCCGAGGACGGAACGGACGCCGTCCTCGGTGTCCAGGCCGGGCGCCGGCGGATCGAAGTTCTCCGGGCCGACCAGCGTCATCACCCCCACCATGCCGCCGCCCAGGGCGACGGCCGCGAGGAGTGCCCACAGCCGGAGACGGGTGGCGGCCAGGCGCCGGAACTCCGCCTTGATCAGTGCGTTCATCGCCGGTCCCGCTCCTCGTTCGCCCGTACCGGCGACCGGTCGTGGCCGGCCGGTGCGTCGTCCCCCGCCAGCCGGAGGAAGAGCTGCTCCAGGCTCGTTCCGGCGGTCAGCCCGTACACGCGCAGTCGTTCGGCGGCGGCCAGATCGGCGACGGCGGAGTCCGCCATCCCGTACACGCGCAGCGTTCCGTCCGGCATGAGGTCCACCCGGTCGGCCGCGCCGGCGCCCGCGGTGCCGCGCAGCAGTGCGGCGCGCAGCGCCGCCGCGTCCGGGGAGCGGACCAGCACCGTGCCGGGCGAGAGCCGCTCGATCTCCGTCAGCGGTCCCGCCGCCGCCAGCCGGCCCTCGCGGATCACGACGACGTCCTCGACGATCTGCTGCACCTCGCTCAGCACATGGCTGGACACCAGCACCGTGCGCCCCTCGGCCGCCAGCTCGCGCAGCAGGCCGCGCAGCCAGGCGATGCCCTCGGGGTCGAGTCCGTTGCCCGGCTCGTCCAGCAGCAGCACCCGCGGGTCGCCCAGCAGGGCGGTGGCGAGGCCGAGCCGCTGCCGCATGCCCGTGGAGAAGGTGCGGGTCAGGCGGTCCGCCGCCTGCGCGAGTCCGAGCCGGGTCAGCAACCGGTCGACCCGGTCGGCCGGATGGCCGCCCATGGTGCGGTAGATGTGCAGATGGTCCCGTGCCGTGTGGCCGGGGTGGACCGCGGAGGCGTCGAGCACGGCACCCACGGTGGCGGAGGGCCTGGACAGCTCCGCGTACCGCTGCCCGCCGATGGTGGCGGTGCCCGCGGTCGGCCTCACCAGGCCGAGGATCATCCGCATCGTCGTGGTCTTGCCCGCGCCGTTGGGGCCGAGGAAGCCCGTCACGACGCCCGGCCGCACGGTGAAGCTCAGATCCTCGACGGCCCGGACACGGCCGAACCGCTTGGTCAGCCCGTCGACTTCGATACGCAGGCCCTGCGGCCGCCCGCTCATCGGGTGCTCCCCACCCGCTGCTCGATGAGTCGCGCCAGCCGCTGCGCGTCGTCGAGCGAGAGGACGAGCTCGTCGAAGCCGCCACCGGCGGCGGCGCGGTCCAGCTCCACGCGCAGTCCCGGCCTGTCCCGGTAGGCGGCCACGAGCTGGCGAGGGCCGGTGAGCAACCCCCAGGTGCCGATCTTGGCGACTCCGGAGGCGTGCAGGCCCTTGCGGGCGCCGTGGGCGGCGCGCAGGGGATGGTCGAGGACGGTCACCCGGCGGACCGCGGTGAGCGGGACGGTCAGCGGGTCGCGCCGGATCCATATGCGCTCACGACCGGTGAACTCGATGGTGAGGCCGGTGTCGGAGATGTTCATCAGTGCCATGGGGATTCACCCTTCATCGGGGGCCTGGGCGGCCCCTGGGCAGTTGCGCAGGGCCATCGCGCTGCCGCATGTGCCATGAGCGTCTGTTCTATTAGATGTATAGCAGATAGAGTGTGGGGCGTGTACCTAGTGCTCGACCTCGACAGCGAGGTGCCGATCTATCAGCAGATCCGGGACCGGGTGGTGGAAGCCATCGCGGAAGGGGCGTTGGCGCCCGGTGCCGGTCTTCCTTCCACCAGGCAGCTGGCCGTCGACCTGGCGATCAACTTCCACACCGTCAACAAGGCCTATGACCTGCTACGACGCGAAGGGATCATCCGCATCAACCGCAAGAGCGGTGCGGCGGTCCGGCCGGACGTCAAGCAGCCGTCGGACGAACTGCGGGCCGGCGTCGACTGGGAGGCGCGGATGCGCACCCTCCTCGCCGAGCTGGACGTGCGAGGGATCGCGAAGGAGGAGGTGAAGAGTCATGTCGCGGCGGTTCTGGACGGCTTCCCCGGGAGTGAGGACGAAAAGCCCTGACCCGTGGGGCCGGGCGGGAGACCTGGGCCGCGGCACGACGTTCCTCGCGGAGCGGCGCGCGGAACGAGACCCCGAAACGTCATTCCGTGTCCCGGTGCGGCGCCCCGCTCCACCGGGATCAGCGACAAGAACGGACAGGTGAACACCTTGCTGGTCGACGCAGCTCTCAATTTCGGCATACTCGCGGTGCTGAGCGCCGTCCTGTACACCGCCCACAGCCCGCTCCTCAACCCCTCCGCCGTACCCTTCGGCGTCCGTGTACCG
Organism: Streptomyces sp. NBC_00984; assembly: GCF_045162475.1. Classification (NCBI taxonomy): domain Bacteria; kingdom Bacillati; phylum Actinomycetota; class Actinomycetes; order Kitasatosporales; family Streptomycetaceae; genus Streptomyces; species Streptomyces sp. NBC_00984. Next base: position 2,004,490 of record NZ_CP108734.1, on the reverse strand, counting down.
CCGGACAAGGCGCGCGCCGCCGCCGTCGAGGAACAGCGCAGTCGCTACCGCGGTGCGATGCTCGTCGCCGCGGCCGTCGTCACCGTGCTCGCCTCGGCGCTCGGCGCCGCGCTCGGCACCCTCACCGCCGGAGCCGCCGGTTCCCTGCTGCTCTGCGCCCTCGCCGCCGCCCTGTGGGTACGGGCCCACCGCGGCATCGCCCGCGCGAAGGCGGAGGGCGGATGGTACGGACAGGCCCGGCAGGGCTCCGTCGTGGACACGTCCCTGCGCACGGACCCGGTCCGCTTCCCCTGGGGCTGGACCGTCCCCGCGCTCGTCGTGATCGCCGTCAGCATCGCCGCGGGCGTCGTTGTCTACCCCGGCCTGCCCGACCGCATCGCACTGCCCGGACGCTCCTCCGGCGGAACCGTCTACCACATGTACACGACCAGTGTGTGGACCGCTTTCGGCCTCGTCCTCTGCCAGGTCCTCCTCACCCTCACCATGGCCGCCGTCGTCGCCGGACTGCTCCGCGCCCGTGCCGACCTCGATGTGGCACGCCCGGTGGCCGGTGCCGCACGGTACCGCCGCTACCTCACCGTCACGGCCCGCTCCATGATGGGCATCACCGCCCTGGTGAACCTGATGCTGCTCGGGCTGTCCGCGCTGATGTGGAGCGACACCCGCTCCACGGTCGTGACCCTGGCCGTCACCGGCGTGCCGTTCGTCGCGGTGCTCGCCGTGGTCGCCCGGTTCGTCCTGCGTGTCGGGTCCTCCGGCAGCAGGCTGCCGGAGGACACGGGCGAGGAGAGCACCGGACTGGTCGCGCGCGACGACGACCGCTTCTGGCACGGCGCCGGCACGATCTACGTCAATGCCGATGATCCCGCGGTCCTGGTGCCCAAACGGGTCGGCATCGGCTGGACGGTCAACTTCGGCAACCCGCGGTCCCTGGTCGTCGCGGCCCTGGCCCTCGCCGTCGCGGTGGGAGCGACCGTCGTCCAGGCCGTCCGGTGACTCCGGGGCGGCCGGGGCCTCCGCCTTGACGGGCGCGGAGGCGGGGCGGATGCGGGGGCCGGCGCCGGTCGTCAGTCCTCGGTCTCGTCCTCGGTGCTCTCCGGCCGCAGCAGTGGATGGGCGACACCCGGGAACACCCGGGCCCGCACGACCGGCTCCGCGGATCCGCCAAGGATCACGGTCTCGGCGACGCCCCACGGCCGACCGGGCAGCACCACGGTCAGGATGTACGAGGACGCGCAGCCCATGCAGTCGTAACGGTCGGCCCAGGTCTCCACGTCCGTGACGCTGCCGGGGTAGCGCGCCATGTGCCGGTGGAGCGCGTGGCAGCGCTCGCACCGCTCACCGGGCTCGCACGTACCGCCGCAGGGGCAGGGGACGTCGAGTGTGTCGGCGGGACGCCAGCGCTGGGTGAGGACGGCCTCACGCGTGGCGCCCATGTCCTTCATGGCTTTCAGATTGCGGGCGGCGACGTTGTACGACTCGCCGGTCGCGGCCATCCGGTCCCGGATGACGTCCTTGCGTCCGCGGTTCGTCGTCATCTGTTCCTCCTGGGGGTGTCACGCAGCCCGCCGGGAGCGCACGAGATCGATAGGTCACACGGTACCGGTCGCCCCGGACGGGCCACCGAGGCCTCGCCCACGACCGCCGAAGAGTGTCGCTCACGACCGCCGAGGGCTGTCGCTCACGACCGGCGCACCCGCGCCGCCAGTCTGCTGCCGAGCCGCCTGCGGAGGCCGCCCGGCCGGTTCCACGCCCGGAACGCCTCCGCCGTACGGCTGCTGCCCGCCCGCTCGGCGGCCTCCTCCACCGCCGCCACCTCGTCGGCGGACAAGCCGCGCACCACCGGACGCAGCACCTCCTCCAACAGCGCCGCCCGGGTCTCGCCCCAGGCACGGCCCGCGTGCGGGTGAGAGCTCCAGACGGTGAAGCAGTCGGCGACATAGGCCGGGTCGGAGCGCAGCCGGGCGAGCACCGCGTCCTGCCGGGCGGCGTTTCCGTAGGCCGCGATGAGATCCGGGGCGTCGCTGTGGACGAACGCGTACAGCTCCGCCTCCGGCCGGTCCGGGCCGAGCAGCTGCCCGGCCAGGGCGCCGAACGCCTGCTCGCGCACGCCCGGCTCCACCGGTTCGGCCCCGGCACACAGCTTCCGGGCCTGTTCCGCCCAGCCGGGCTCCGCCGCCCCCGAGCGGACGTCCCGCGCGAACTCCAGGAGGAGCAGGGCGCCGCGCGTCCGCGCGTCGATCTCCTGCGGGAAGCCGCGCAACAGGTCATGGGCGAGCTCGGGGGCCGCCGCGTCGTCGGCGGAGGCACCGAGCGCCGCCGCGACGAGAACGGCCCACGTACCGGCCGTGCGGTGCGCGTCGGAAGTGCTCCCACTCAGCAGCAACCGGGCCTCGCCCGCCGTGGGGGTGCCGTCGCCCCAGGCGAGACCCACCGCCGTACGCAGCACCAGCGGCTCGGTGAACGGTGACATTCCACCGGCGCGCAGCACCGTGTTCAGCACCTTCACCCGGTCGTCGCCGCCGCCCGCCCTGGCGCCCGGCGCCGCCGCGCACATCCGCAGATGCGGCAGTGCCTGTGCCCCGGTGAACGGCAGCGCGACCTCCGCCAGCAGCCGCTCCGTCGCCGACGGATCCTGCGGGGCGATCCGGTCCAGCTCGCCGAGCAGCGCCGTACGGACATCGAACTGTTCGTCCAGCAGATCGAGCAGCACCGCGGCGCAGTCGGCCGGCCCTTCGTCCAGCAGGGACCGGGCCATCCGGCCCACGACGTCGGGGAGCAGTTCCGCGCAGTCCACATCGAGCAGCCGAGCGATCCGCAGCAACTGCACGGCACGCCCCACACACCGCCCGGGAACGGGCGTCGCGGGGGCCGCGAGGGGCGTACCGGTGGCGAGTTCGGTACGGAGGTCGTCGCCCAGAGCCGTGACCAGCGCGGCGACGGCACGCTCCCCGGCCGGTCCGGCGAAGACCGAGCGCGCGGGCGGTTCGAGTGCGACATCGCCGCCGTGGACCGCCTCCGTCACCAGCAGGGCGCCGAGCGTCGCGGTCGTGGCGGCGGCGGACCGGCCGTCGAGGGCGGTCAACAGCCTTGCAACCCCCGACAGTTCGGTGTTCGTGCGGTCAAGACCGGGAGCGGTCAGCGCGTCGGTCAGCTGCCGGGTCCGCTCCTCGTCCAGCGCGTACGGCCGCTCGGCCGCCCAGTTCGCCGCCGCGGCGCGCCCTTCGGGGCCGAGCGGGACGCCCGCGCAGAGTGCCGTCACCGCGAGCGGCCCGGCGGCGAAGGGTTCGCCGGGCAGCTCCGCCGCCACCCGGAACAGCTCGGGGGACCGGTTGCGCCAGATCCGGGCGCAGGTCTCGGCCCAGGCATCGCCCACCGGCTCGCCGGGGCGCGCCCCGGCGCAGTCGCGCACCAGGAACGCGCCGTCCGGGCCGGTCGGTTCGGGGGCGTCCTCCGGCAGCACCCCGACAACCCGGTGCGGGGAACCGGACGGCCGGCGGGTGTAGGTCGTGAAGGTCAGCCGCTGAGCGGTCTCCGGCGGCAGTACGGCTCCGGCCAGGGCGATCCACCGGGCCACATCGGCGCACTGCCGCTCCACGAGAACGAGCCGTGCCCGCGCCGGTTCCTCGCACACCCGGCGCAGGTCGGCGAAGACCGCCGCCAGCCAGGGGCTCCGGGAGACCGCGAAGTCGTTGAGCGCCTCGGGACCGAAGGCGGCGGAGGCGGGCAGGGCGGCCATGGGGCCGGGGGTGCCGCCGACCGGCGCGACGGAGGCCCAGTTCGGCGACCGCCAGGCCGTGATCGGCAGGGCGTCGCCCGGCAGCCGGGTACCGGCCGGAAGGTGCACCGCGTGCGCGTGGAATCCACCGGCGCCGGGGCCGCCGAGCGCCACGGTGCGGCTCAGCAGATGACTGCCGTCGGACAGGGTGCTGAAGCTGAACGCCTCGGGAAACGAACGGAGTTCGCCGGTGGTGGGGTGGTAAGGAGCTCCGGCGGGCGGCTCGTAGCCGAGGAGCTGCTCGGCCTCCGCCAGCACCGGCGTGGGTATGCCGGCGCTGACGGCCGTGAACCGTGCGCCGCCCCCGTCGTCCTCCGCGGTGGCAGAGGTGTAGTGCAACTGCGCGAGGCTCATGCGTCGGCCCTCTTCGTCCTTGCCGCGAACGTCCCCGTACCGTCAGCACGCCCGCTCCGCAGGCCGCCCGTCGAGGGCGGGCCGTCCGGGCGCAGCGACGACCCCGGCGGGGAGCGGTCCGCAATCGCGGGAGCGACGCTATCAAGGCACACCGCCCCGCACGCACCCCGCCGGAAGGTCGCCCGGGGCCTTCGTCCGGACCCGGCAGGGCTCGCGGGACCCGGCGCGTGGCGAGCCCCGCTCAATGCGCCTCCGTCACCCCAATGGCCCCGGCACCCGCCGCCCCTCCAGTCGTTGAGCGTCTTCGGATTGCTCAATCCCCCGAGGGCACTGCTCATTGGGCCCAAGGGCCCCTCTGTGTACTGGAGTTACTCCGTTGAATCTCAAAACTCTCTCCGCGGCAGCAGCCGTTCTGGCGCTGGCCGGTCTCGCTGGTTCGTCCACGGCCAACGCGGTGCCCGGCACGGTCTCCGGCGACGGCGGCAACCGCATCGGCACCCTGCGGGTCAACGGTGACGCCCACGTGAAGGAGGGCGGCCTCAGCGCCACCTGGGTCAAGGAGTCGGGGGACGTCAAGCAGATCGCCCTGTCCGGCAACCGCATCGGCGTCCTCACCGGCAACGGTGTCGCGTGGGTGAAGGAGGGCGGCCTCAGCGCCACGTGGGTCAAGGAAGCCACGGACGTCAAGCAGATCGCCCTGTCCGGCAACCGCATCGGCGTCCTGAAGGACACCGGCGAGGCCTACGTGAAGGAGGGCGGCCTGAGCGCCACGTGGGTCAAGGAGTCCGACAAGGTCAAGGAGCTCGAACTGTCGGGCAACCGCATCGGTGTCGTCACCGGTGACGGTGTCGCGTGGGTGAAGGAGGGCGGCCTCAGCGCCTCCTGGGTGAGGGAGTCCGACAACGTCATCGGCATCGACCTGTCCGGCAACCGCATCGGTGTCCTCACCGGCAACGGTGTCGCGTGGGTGAAGGAAGGCGGCCTCAGCGCCTCCTGGGTCCGGGAGTCCGACGACGTCATCCAGCTCGAACTGTCGGGCAACCGCATCGGCGTCCTGAAGGACAACGGTGAGGCACACGTGAAGGAAGGCGGCCTCAGCGCGAGCTGGGTCCACGAGTACAACCAGGCCATCCAGATCGCCCTGTCCGGCAACCGCATCGGTGTGCTCAAGGGCGACGGCGACGCACGGGTGAAGGAGGGCGGCCTGAGCGCGACGTGGGTCCTGGAGGCCAACAACGTCACCGAGCTGGCCTTCTCCTGACGAGTGACGAGTGACGAGTGACGAGTGGCGCGTGACGCGTGACATGTCGCGCCCGACCTGTAACACCTGATGCCGCGCCGCGCCGCGCACCGGAGCCGACTCTCGGTGTGCGGCGCGGCGTGGTCGGTCAGGAGCGGGGGCGCCCTCCCGGGTCGAGACGGTGACGTGCTGGACGCGCATCGGGTGTCCCGGTTCGGTGCCGGGGCCCGCGGTGGCGCCGTCGGCGGCCGGGAGTTTGCCGCCCATGGCCACGTTCAGGATCAGGAACAGCCCGTGGTGCACCGCCCGGTCCCACGTCCGGGAGTCCATTCCCGCCTCGGTGACCCGGTGGTGGACGCGGCCGTCCAGGTACCAGCGCACTTCCTCGGCACCGGGTGTCAGATCGACCTCGACGGCGTAGGAGTGGAAGGCGGTACGGCAGCCGGGGCACGGCCGCGGTCCCGAGGTGAGCCCCACCGGCTCCTCGCAGGGGCCGCCTTCGAAGGTGCCGCAGTGCATGCTGCCGAAGACGGTGTCGCGGCCGTTGACGGACTCCATGACGTCGAGTTCACCGACCGAAGGCCACCCCGTGAAGCCGTCGCGGAGCTTCGCTCCCAGGGTCCAGAAGGCCGGCCAGTAGCCCGCCGCCGCGGAGCCGGTGACATTGGGCAGCGCGATGGACGCCTCGATCCGCATCACACCGCCGGGAGGCGGGGCGAAGTCCGCCCGCCGGGACTCGATCCGGCCGGAGTACCACTTGCCGTCCCTGAGCGTGGGGACGATCTCCAGTGAGCCCTTCCCGTCCAGGCGCACGTTGTCGGTCGAGTCCGTCATGGTCTCGATCTCACCGGTTCCCCACTGCGGGGCCGGGCAGCCCGGATAGCAGGTGCCGATGTCGTACTTCCAGCGGGCGGCGGACGGGCGGCTGCCCGCCGGCCCTTCGAAGTCGTCGTGCATGATCCGGGTCCAGCCGTCCGCCTCCGGCCCCGGGCCGCCGGACAGTGCTCCGGCCTCCGAGAGGAGCCGTTCGAGCCGGGGCGTGAGGACCACGGCGGCGACATCGGTCAGATGGGCGTCGTCCCGGTACAGCAGGATCCGGTCCAGCACCGCCGGGCAGGTCGCCCCCTTCGGCGGGCACAGGACCGGGTCGACCGACACGGCCCGCACCCCGGGCAGCCGGCCGGACGCGATCCGCCGCGCCAGCGGGTCGGGCCACCGTGCGGTGCCGCGGTCGAACGCGCATGCCTCCGGATCCGTGGTGTGCCCGGAGACGCAGGCCGGATGTCCTTCCCCGGCACGGGGGTGTCCTCCAGGTAGACGATCGGGACCCCGAGCGCACGCAGGGGCTTGAGCGTCTTCTCCCAGCCCCTGGTGAGGAGTCGCTGGTCATCGGTGTAGCGGTTGAGGGAGGCGATCACGACGAGGCGGGGCTTGGGCCCCTTGCCGAGCCGGGCCAGGGTGTTCGTACGCCAGGTGTCGCACTCGCGATAGGTGCGGCCCAACTGGGGGTTGACCACCCGCAGTTCCGGCAGCGGGCAGCCCTGCTTCACCAATTCCTCGAGGGCCCAGCCGCGTTGGGCCGCCAGGGCGAGCATCGGGGAGAACCACTGACCGGCATGCGAGTCGCCGAGCAGGACGATCCGGTCCGGGCTGTCGGTCGCCCCGAACAGGCAGGGCGGACTGCTGGTCACCGGCGGTGCCACCTCACAGGCCCCGTCCGGCGGGAAGTCCTTGCGCGCCTGCACGGGACTGGGCACCACGGGGCCGTCCTTGAACGGCGTGCCGTTCCGCGACAGCAGATGCGGGCCCTCGGCCGCGCCCGGCGGCAGGCCCTTCACGTCCACCGGTGCGGCCGGGCCCAGCAGACGCAGGGTCGTGGTGCCCATCACCAGCGCCAGGACGACCGGGATGGCGACGGCCGACACCCCCACCGACAGTCCGCGCCGGGGCAGCTCTGACACGGTCCTGCTGTGACGTACCGGCTGTTCGACCCAGCGCATGGTGGCCAGCGCGGGCAACGCGGACGCCACCGTCAGTGCCGCCTTCGCCGGCCAGTCCAGCGTGCCGAGGCGGGCCTCGGCGAGTACGAGTACGGGCCAGTGCCACAGGTAGAGGGTGTAGGAGAGCCGTCCGACCGCGCGGGGTGCCCGGCCCGCCAGCAGCCGCCCCACCCCGTACGCGTCCGGGCCGTTCGCGCTCCCGCCGGCCGACCGGTCGGGTATCCCGGCCAGGATGACCGCTGCCGTGGCCAGCGTCGGTACGAGCGCCGCGTATCCGGGGTACGGGGTCGACGCGTCGTACTCGACCATGCACCACAACAGTGCCCCGGCCCCCGCCCACCCGCACAGCAGACGCAACGCGCGGGGACCGCGCAGCAGGTGCCAGGGCAGCAGTGCCAGTAACGCACCGATGCCGAACTGCCATACCCGCGACGGAGTTCCGAGGTATGCCAGCGAAACGGAGTCACTCGTCCAGCGCAGCGACAGGGCGAAGGAGCCGAGCGTCAGCAGCACGGTGAAGGCGGTCACCGCCGACCGCACGGCGCGCCCCCGGCGTGCCGCCCTGGCGGCGACGTACACGAACCCGGCGAGCAGTGGGGCCCAGAGGAGATAGAACTGCTCCTCCACCGCCAGCGACCAGAAGTGCAGCAATGGGCTCTGGTCGTGGCCTGCCGCGAGGTAGTCGGTCTGCTGCTGGACGAAGCGCCAGTTGGCGGCGGACAGCGCCGCGGCCACCACGTCGTACTCCAGCTCGGTGCGGCGCAGCGGGACGGTGAGCCAGGCCCCGGCCAGCGCGACGGCGCCGAGGACCACGGCGGCGGAGGGCAGCAGCCGGCGGGCCCGGCGGGAGAAGAACTCCCCGAGCCGGATGCGCCCGGTGGTGACGGCCTCACGCACCAGGAGCCCGGTGATCAGATGGCCGGAGATGACGAAGAAGACATCCACTCCGACGAATCCGCCGGTCAGGCCGGGCACGGCAGCGTGGAAGGCGAGGACTCCGAGGACCGCGACCGCGCGCAGCCCCTCGATGTCTGGGCGGAACCCGGAGCGACGGAAGCCGGGAGCCATGGTCGTGGACATTGATCTGACGGGCCTTTCAACTCAGCCAGGGCAGCATCGGGTTGACCCAACCGGATGCGAGCAGGGCGGTGAGCAGGAGGAGTGTTGTGGCGGCCAGCGCTTCGGGCCAGCGCCTGGGCAGCAGGGAGCGTCCTGTCGGACGTACCGGCCGCGCGGGCCCGCGTGCCGGGCCGGCGGAGCGCAGTTCGGTCGACAGGTCGCGTATCAGAGGCAGGTTGATCTGGCACTGCACCAACAGGTAAAGAGCGAGGCCCCAGTTGGGTTCCCAGCCGTTGCGGGCCACCGCCAGGGCGAGCCCGGCGGCGGCCGCGCCGGTGGAGCAGCAGAGCCAGGCGAGGGAGACGATCACGACGCGGCGGGCCATGCCGCCCTTCGCCGCACCGCCGGCCCCGGTGGGCACCCAGGCCGCGCTGCGGCCGCGCAGGGTGTGCAGAAAGGCGGCCCCGGCGGCGACGCTCGTCAGGACGTTGGCCCGGATCACCTCCACCCGCCAGCGGGTCCGGCTGATCCGAGGCAGCAGTACGTGCCAGAGCCAGAGCGGAGCGAGCAGCGGCAGCACATGCCAGGGGCGGACGTCGTCCGGGTACCGGAACAGCATCACCAACGGCGGCAGCGGAGCGGCGAAGGTGTTCACCGCCGTCGTCAGATAGCCGACGATGCCCTCGTAGAAGCACAGCCGCATCCGCCAGGGGGCACCCATGCGCTTGAGGACGGGCGTCCCCAGCAGATGCAGATTGCCCATCGCCCAGCGGTACTGCTGGTTGATGAAGGACGCCAGGTTGTCCGGCGAGGTGCCCTTGGCCACCAGTACCGGAACGTACAGGGTGCGGAACCCCTGTTCGTGGAGTGCGAGCCCGGTGAACAGGTCCTCGCTGTGGTCGAGCCTGGCGAAGCCGCCGGCCAGGTCGATGGCGCTGCGGCGGTAGACCGCGTTGCTGCCGCAGCAGATCGCGGCGTCGCTCGCGTCCCGGGACGGCTGGATCCAGCGGAAGAACCACTCCTGGGCCGATCCGGCGGCGCGCTGGATCCAGCTCATCGACCCGTCGGTGTCGAAGCACTGCGGGCTCTGCACGATGCCGACACCCGGGTCGGCGAGATACGGGACGAGATGACGCAGGAAGTCGGGCCTGGGCGCGAAGTCGGCGTCCAGGATGGCGATGTACTCCGCGCTGCTCAGGGTGAGCGCGTGGTTGAGATTGCCGGCCTTCTTGAGGTGACCCCGGTCGGGCCGGACGACGTACCGGTATCCGTACGAGGCGGCCAGCTCGGCGACCTCGGGGCTCGCGGCGTCGTCCAGCACCCAGACGGTCAGCGCGCCGGGCCAGTCGACCGCCGAGACCGCGCGGTAGGCGTTGTCCAGAACGGCGAGCGGTTCGCCGCAGGTCGGCAAGTACAGGTCCACACCGGGAAGTTCGGCAGGGTCCCAGGCATGGACGAGCACCTCGTGCGAGCGCCTGGTCAGCCGCCGCTGACGCAGGCTGTTGACCGAGGACAGCGCGAGCGCGACGACATTGAGGGCGAGCAACGCGAGGAAGGCCCACAGGGCCGGAGTGCGCAGCGCGAAGGTCAGCATCGTCGCCGCGGTGAGTGCGAAGGCGAACGAGGTGCTGATCAGTACCCAGCGGCGTTGCGGCCCGAAGTACCAGTAGAGCTCGTGGTCGGACGGCGGTTGAGGAAGATGATGGATCGTCATAAGGCTCCCATGGCCGGGCATTTGGCGGCATCGGGTGATCCACCATAGCGTCAAAGGTATAGACCATTTGCGAAGGGAGCGTTAAAAGGGAGTGTTGAATGGGGTGGCGGATCAAGGCGTCCGCGAGTGGTCCAGACCTATTCGATCGGTTGCGTCCGTGTCGTGCGGGAATCACAAGGGCACGCGGGGGTTAACAGTCGTCCAATTCCCGGGCCGGGGTGGACCGCGGACCACCGCCCGTGACCGGCGGAAATTCGCTGGCGGGGTTCCGTACGGCCAGGTAGGAATGGGGTCATGAGCACAGCCATACCCCCGCAGACCGCGCAGGACCCCATCGACCGACGGGCCTTCGTCCGCACCGCACTCGACCTCGGTGATGTGGTGCTGCGCCCATGGAGCCGGGAGGACGCCCAGTCGGAAGCCGTGCTGGACGGCCTGGTGGCCGCGGCGACGGATCCGCGGATCGCCCTCTGGAGCCCGCTCGCGGCAGCCGACCGCAGCGCCGCCCTGGCCTGGGTGCAGGCGCGGGACGGGGCCTGGGACCGTGGCGCCAGCGCCTCGTTCGCCGTGCGGGAAGCAGCCGGAGGCGCCCTGCTGGGCAATGTCGCACTGCGTTGGGTCGACCGCGAGGACGGCCTGGCGATGATCGGTTACTGGACGCTGCCGGCCGCCCGCGGGCGGGGCATCGCCACCAGGGCGACCAGGGCGGTGACGAGTTGGGGCTTCGCCACCGCCGATGCCCGTCGGATCGAGATAGCCCACGCGGTGGGCAACGAGGGCTCCTGCCGGGTGGCCGACCGCTGCGGCTATCTCCCCGAGGGCACACTGCGCGACTCCTACCGCTTCGGCGACGGGAAGTACCACGACGAGCACCTGCACGCCCGCCTGGCCACCGACCCGGAACCGGCCGAGCCGGCGGGAGAGCCGGCGGCGTAGCGGCCGAGCCGCCCGACGGCCGCTACGAGTACGCACGCCTCGCCCAGGTCGTCGTCGCGGCAGGATCCACCACCGCCGACCGGGCGGGCGCCAAGTCCTCCGTCGGCGTACACCGACCCGGCGGCGCTCCCGGCCGCGAAGGCCTTCACCGCCGCTTACCGGAAGCGGTTCGGGGCCGCGCCGGCCGGCTGGTCCGCCGAGGCGTACGACGCGGTCGGCCTGATCGCCCGCGCCGCCCGGTCCACGAGCACGGCGGGCGCGGAACGCGGTGGCGTCGCACAGCGGCTGTTCCGGACCGGCCCCCCGGCATCACCCGGATGCTCTCCTCCCACTCCACCCATCAGGTGCCGACCGAGACGGGGATGTTCCTCTACCGGGTCCGGAGCGGGCGGGCGCGCTTCCTGGGGCTGCACACGGAGGCATGAAGCGGAACGGCGCGGGCGCCGGGCGGGCGCGGCGCCCGCATGTGACGCCGGGGCGGCGCACGGCATGAAGCGGATCTTCGGGCGCGCTTAAGAAAACCTCGATGGACCTGTGGCGCGGGGTGCGGCAGATTTCTCCGTGACGGCAGAGGATGGTGCGCGGCAGCCGACCGACGCGCGCTGCCATTGCCCCGTCCCTCTCGATCCTCCCCGGGCCGCAGGCTTCCCACAGGCATGCCCCCGGCCCGGGGTACTCAACGCCGCACCAGCGCAGGGAGCCGCAGCCGTGAAGGCACTCGTGAAGCAGAAGGCCGAGCCGGGACTCTGGCTGATGGACGTGCCGGAGCCGGAGATCGGCCCCTCGGACGTACTGATCAAGGTGCTCCGTACCGGTATCTGCGGCACCGATCTGCACATCCGCAACTACGACGGCTGGGCGCAGCAGGCCGTGCGCACCCCGCTGGTCCTCGGGCACGAGTTCGTCGGCGAGGTCGCGGAGACCGGCGCCGACGTCGTCGACATCAATGTCGGCGACCTGGTCAGCGGCGAGGGCCACCTGGTGTGCGGCAAGTGCCGCAACTGTCTGGCCGGCCGCCGCCACCTGTGCCGCTCCACCCTCGGCCTCGGCGTCGGCCGGGACGGTGCCTTCGCCGAGTACGTCGCCCTGCCCGCGTCCAACGTCTGGGTGCACCGGATCCCCGTCGACCTCGACGTCGCCGCGATCTTCGACCCGTTCGGCAACGCCGTGCACACCGCGCTGTCGTTCCCGCTGGTCGGCGAGGACGTACTGATCACCGGCGCCGGACCGATCGGCATCATGGCCGCGGCCGTCGCCAGGCACGCGGGCGCCCGCAACGTCGTCATCACCGACGTCAGCGAGGCCCGCCTGGAGCTGGCCCGGAAGGTCGGCGTGAGCCTCGCCCTGAACGTCGGCGAGGAGACCATCGCCGACGGCCAGAAGAGCCTCGGACTGCGCGAGGGCTTCGACGTCGGCCTGGAGATGTCCGGCCGGCCCGAGGCCATGCGCGAGATGATCGCGAACATGACGCACGGCGGCCGGATCGCCATGCTCGGACTGCCGTCCGAGGAGTTCGCCGTCGACTGGGCCCGCATCGTCACCTCGATGATCACCGTCAAGGGCATCTACGGCCGTGAGATGTACGAGACCTGGTACGCCATGTCCGTACTGCTGGAGGGCGGCCTCGACCTCGCCCCCGTGATCACCGGCCGGTACGGCTACCGCGACTTCGAAGCGGCCTTCGACGACGCGGCGAGCGGCCGCGGCGGCAAGGTCATCCTCGACTGGACTTCCTGACCCGACGCCCCCGTGGACGACGCCACCGTAGACAGCTGGGAGACACCCCTCATGTTCGACTCCGTACGCGACGACATGCGCACCACCCTCGAAGAGATCGAGGCCGCCGGACTGCACAAGCCCGAGCGAGTGATCGGCACCCCGCAGTCCGCGTCGGTCGCCGTCACCGCGGGTGGCCGGCCCGGTGAGGTGCTCAACTTCTGCGCCAACAACTACCTGGGCCTCGCCGACCACCCCGAGGTGATCGCCGCCGCCCACGAGGCGCTGGACCGCTGGGGCTACGGCATGGCCTCGGTCCGCTTCATCTGCGGCACCCAGGAGGTCCACAAGGAACTGGAGCAGCGGCTCTCCACGTTCCTCGGCCAGGAGGACACGATCCTCTACTCCTCCTGCTTCGACGCCAACGGCGGTGTCTTCGAGACCGTCCTCGGCCCGGAGGACGCGGTCATCTCCGACGCCCTCAACCACGCCTCCATCATCGACGGCATCCGCCTCTCCAAGGCCAAGCGGTTCCGCTACGCCAACCGTGACATGGACGACCTGGAGAAGCAGCTCAAGGAGGCGTCCGGCGCCCGGCGCAGGCTCGTCGTCACCGACGGTGTGTTCTCCATGGACGGGTACGTCGCGCCGCTGCGCGAGATCTGCGACCTGGCCGAGCGCTACGACGCCATGGTCATGGTCGACGACTCGCACGCCGTCGGCTTCGTCGGCCCCGGCGGCCGCGGCACGCCGGAGCTGCACGACGTGATGGACCGGGTCGACATCATCACCGGCACCCTCGGCAAGGCGCTCGGCGGCGCGTCCGGCGGCTATGTCGCGGCGCGCGCCGAGATCGTCGCGCTGCTGCGCCAGCGCTCCCGCCCGTACCTCTTCTCCAACTCCCTCGCCCCGGTCATCGCGGCGGCCTCGCTCAAGGTCCTCGACCTGCTGGAGGCCGCCGGTGACCTGCGCGAGCAGCTCAACGCCAACACCGCGCTCTTCCGTACCCGGATGACCGAGGAGGGCTTCGACATCCTGCCCGGCGACCACGCCATCGCCCCCGTCATGATCGGGGACGCGGCGAAGGCAGGCCGGATGGCGGAGCTCCTCCTGGAGCGCGGTGTGTACGTGATCGGGTTCTCCTACCCGGTCGTCCCGCAGGGCGCGGCCCGGATCCGCGTCCAGCTCTCCGCCGCGCACTCCACACAGGACGTGAACCGGGCCGTGGACGCGTTCGTCGACGCGCGGGCCGCGCTGGGGGAGTAGCACCCGGGCCTCACCCGGGGGCCTCACCCGGGAGCCCCGCCCGGCGGCGGGGTCCCTCCGTGACCTGGGACAATGGGGCACATGATCGATTCACGGCGGTTGCGGATCCTCCGTGCGGTGGCCGACCACCGCACGGTGACGGCCGCAGCCGCCGCGCTGTACCTCACACCCTCCGCGGTCTCCCAGCAGCTCGCCGCGCTGGAGCAGGAGACCGGACACCGGCTCGTCGAACGGGGCGCGCGCGGCGCCCGGCTCACCCCCGCCGGGGAGATCCTGCTGACCCACACCAACGCGGTGCTGGCCCAGCTGGAACGGGCCGAGGCGGAGCTCGCCGCCTACAGCGCGGGGGACGCGGGCACGGTCACCGTCGCCGCGTTCGCCACCGGCATCGGCCTGGTTCTCGCCCCAGCCATAGCCGAACTGACGCGCACCGCGCCCGGCATCCGGGTCCGGGTCCAGGACGCCGAGGGCGACGCGAGTGTGCCGATGGTGCTCGACCGGCAGGTCGACGTGGCCGTCGCCGTCGAGTACCGGGGCGCCCCGGGCGAGGACGACCGCCGGCTGACCCGGGTGCCGCTGTACTCCGAGCCCTTCGACGCGGTGCTGCCGGTCGGGCACCGGCTGGCCGGCCGGACCCAGGTGGCCATCGCCGACCTGGAGAAGGACGCGTGGATCGGCCCCTACCCCGGCAACCCCTGCCACGACGTGGTGGTCCTGTCCTGCGAGTTCGCCGGTTTCCAGCCGAGGCTGGAGCACTCCTCGGACGACTTCCGCGCGGTGGTCGCGCTGGCCGGGGCGGGGGCCGGGGTGGCGCTGGTGCCGCGGTCGGCGCTGCTGGGGATGGAGCTGACGGGCGTGGTGGTGCGGCCGGTGGAGGGCAGCGCGCCGACCCGCCGGGTCTTCGCCGCGGTGCGGCAGGGGGCGGAGGGGCATCCGCTGATCGCCCCGGTGCTCGACGCACTGGCCGCGGCGGCGGTACGGGAGGGGGCGCTGCCCCTGCCCGCAGCGCCTTGACGCGGTGCCCCACGGCTGCCGGACGGGACCGCGGGGGGCGTCCTCACCTCCGGCGCCCGAGGACGAACCGGCCACCGGACGACCCCGGCCACAGCGTCCCCGCACCCGCCGCGACGGTCACGGCCAGGGCGAGCACTCCGTATTGCGCCGGTGGCAGATACGGCACCGAACCGGTCGTCGACACCGCGAACGCCACCAGTGGTACCGCCGCGACCAGCGTGCCGATCGCCAGCCCGGCCACCGCCACCAGTCCCGTCTCCAGCACCAGCATCCGCCGCACCTGACGGCGGCCCGCACCGACCATCCGCAGCAGACGGAACTCGGGGCGGCGGCCCACCGTGATCAGGGACAGTGTGCTGATCACCGCGAGCAGCGCGAAGCCACCGATCACCCCGACACCGATGATGACCATCGCGTTGTCCTGGTCCGACGACGACGGTGCGATCCGTATGTCGTCGGCCGTCGCGGGCCGGACCCGCACACCCGTGTACGGGGCGAGCGCACGCCGTACCGAAGCAGCGGTGGCGGAGGCCGCCGTGCCGTCCGTCGAACGGATCAGGATCCGCTGGTCGCGAAGGGCCGAGACGTGCCCGGCCAGTGCCTCGCGCGGCAGCATGAACTCACCGAGCCCCAGCGCCCGTTCGTAGAGCGCCACCACACGGAGCCGCACCTCGGTGCCGTCGCCGAGACGGAGCTCCACCGGGTCGCCGATGCCGACACCGAGATCGGCGGCCCGGTCTTCGCCGACCGCCACCGTGCCCCGGCCGGTGAGGTCCGCCGGATCGCCCGCGGTGATCCGCGGATCGAGCGTGCCGGACAGCTGGTCCGCCGTCACCCCCAGCACCGGGAACCGGTCCAGCTTCGGATCACCCATCTCACGATGCGCGAGGACGACACCGGAGCGCAGCACACCGGTCGCCGCCGCCACCCCCGGTGCCCCGCGCACGGCCCGAGCCGCACCGGCCGGCAGTCCGGCGGCCGGGCCCGTCACCACCAGGTCGGCCCGGAGCGCGGCACCGGCCTGCCGGTCGGCGGCCCGCTCCAGCGTCGAGCCCGCCGCCAGCTGTACGCAGACGAACGCGACGACCAGCACGATCGGGGTGATCGCCGCGCCGAGGCGCCGATTGTGCGCGGCGGCGGACTTGGCGGCGAGGAAGCCGGAGACCCCGCCGACGCGTCGTACCGGCGTGCCGAGGACCCTCATCGCCACCCGGGCGATCCACGGACCCAGCAGCGCAACGGCGATGATCAGCGATGTCGCCGCACCCGACGCGGCCACCGCGGCGGCCTGCCCGCCCTGCGCCGTCGCCGCACCGGCCGCGCTGACGCCCGCCATGGCCAGTACCGCCCCGGCGACCGTACGCACCCGTCCCGGCTCGCTCGGCTCGGGCGCACGGGCCGCGCCCAGCGCCGCGGCGGGCCGCAGCCCGGTGATGGACCTGGCCGCGAGGACCGACACCGGACGGGCGGCGAGCGCGACGAGCGACGCCGCCGTGGCTGCCGCGGCGAACGGCAGCCACACCGGCATGGGCAGTGGCAGCGGGTCCGTCGTCAGGAGCGACCGCATCAGCAGCCCCAGAGGTACGGCACCGAGCCCGCCCAGCACCGCCGCGGCACCGGCCACCCGGCTCACCTCGCGGCCGACGGCCGACCTGAGCTGCCGGGGCGTCGCCCCGACGGCACGCAGCAGCGCCAGTTCACCGGAGCGCTGGTGGACCGCCTGGGAGAGGGGCGTGGCGATCACCAGGAGCGCCACCATGAAGACCGTTCCCGTGATGGAGGCGAGCAGCGGCAGCAGTTCGCCGCGGGCGCCGAGCGCGTCCGGGTGCTCGGCCTGCCCGCGCTCCGGGCCGGTGAGCACCCGGACCTCGCGGTCGCCACGGGCGCGGTCGGGCAACGCCTCCTCCAGCGAGGCCCGCAGCGCGTCGGCGGAGACTCCCGGTTCGGCGACGATGCCGACCGCGTCCACCGTGCCGGGGTGCCCCGCCAGCGCGGTGAGGTGCCGCTCGGTGAGGAAGACGGCGGGGGAGCCACCCCGGTGACCGGTGCCCACGACACCGCTGACGGTGTACGGCCGGGGCGCCCCGTCGACCTGCAATGTCACATGGTCACCGGTCCCGCTCCCGGTGGCCGCCGACAGCGCGCTGTCGATGACCACCTCGGCGGCGGACCTGGGCGGGTGTCCGTCCGTCAGCCGGTACGGGGCGAGCGCGGCGGCCGCCCAGGAACGGCCGAGGCCCGAAGCCGCGCCGCCCTCGCCGCCCACGGTCACCGGTACCGAATCGTCCGCGACGGCCTTCGCGACGCCGTGGGCGGCGGCGGCCTTCGCCACCACTGAGCGGTCGAGCCGCACCCGCTCCGGCAGATACGTCGTCGTGGTCTTCGGCTTGCTGCCCCACGGCTTCGCCGTGTACGTCACCTTCTGGTCGGCCGCCACCACCGCGTCGGCCCCCGCGTAACGCTCCACCGGCGGCTGCGCCAGCAGCAGCGAACCGACGACGAGGGCGAAGGCGCCGATCAGCGCGGCCGCCGCCGTCGTCGCCGCGAACACCGCGCCCCAGGCCCGGCGATGGGCCTTCAGCGAACGCCGGGCGAGAAACGCCGACGCCCGTCGGACGCCGGTCCGCGCATCCGCCCGTGGCCGCGCCGCCCCTTCGCTCCCGGCCCTGTTCTCCTCGCTCCTGCTCTCCTCGCTCCTGCCCCCTTCGCTCCTGCCCCCTTCGCTCCTGGTCCTGCTCCCCTCGCTCCTGCTCTCCCTGGTCCTGCTTCCCTTGGTCCTGTTCATCGCAGCCGGCCGCCGTCCATCGTCAGTACGGTGTCCGCCCAGCTCGCCGCCACCGGATCATGGGTGACCATGACGACCGTACGGCCGTCGATCCGCACCGCGTCCCGCAGCAGACCGAGCACCAGGGCCGCCGACTCCGGGTCCAGGGAAGCCGTCGGCTCGTCCGCGAAGACGACCTCGGGTTCGGTCACCAACGCCCGTGCCACCGCCACCCGTTGCTGCTGCCCGCCGGAGAGCGTCGCAGGACCCTGCGCGCCGCGGTCCGCCAGGCCGACCCGGGCCAGCAGGTCCCGCCCGCGGGTCAGTACCCGCTCGGCCGCCGGGTCGGCGCCCGCCAGCACCAGCGGCAGCACGACGTTCTCCTCGATGCTCAGCGAAGGCACCAGATTGAGGGCGTGCGACTGGAAGACGAATCCGATCCGGTCCCGCCGCAGCCGGGTCAGCGCGGCCTCCGAGAGCGCACCGAGATCGGTGGTCCCGATCCGTACCGTGCCCGACGTCGGCCGGTCCAGACCTGCGGCACACTGCAGGAACGTGCTCTTCCCCGAACCCGAGGGGCCCACCACCGCGGTGAAGCTCCCGGCCGGGACCACGCAACTGACCGCGTCGAGCGCGGTCGTCTCCCGGCCGCGCCGGCCGTGGCGCCGGCTCACCGACTCCAGCCTCAGCGCGGCCGGCCGCACCGCTGTGATCGCGTCCACCGTTGACTCCACCCTTCCTTCTCTGACCCACCACATACCTTCTGACCTGGGTAAACGCTACGAACCGGAGACCGGCCGGGCGAGGGTGCGCGGTCCCGGAACGGGGGTGCAGCCGGCTCCACCCCGGCCCGGGGGAGGGCCCCACTCCGGCGACGGACGAAGCCCCGTAACGTTCTGCGTCATGAGCACCACTCCCGCCCCGCTGACGGCCGCCATCCGGCGTTCGTGGGACGCGTCGCGCTATCTGGCCGTCGGCATCGCGGTCGCGCTGCTCGCGTATGTGAGCGCGTTCCTGGTGGTGGCGGTCCTGCTGTTCGCCACCGTGCTCATCGGGCTGCCCGCGCTGCCGGAGGCCGCCAAGGTGCTGCGCCGGTTCGCGGAGTCCGAGCGGCGCAGGGCCGCGGCGCGGCTGGGTGTTCCGTTCATCCCGACGCAGTATCCGTCGCTGGACAGCGCCGAACTCTCCGAGCGGGTCCGGCGGGTGCTCGCCGATCCGACGGTCTGGCGCGACGCGCTCTGGCTGCCCCTCCAGGCGCTCATGGGCAATGCCCTCGGCTACCTCGCGATGGTGCTGTGGCCGGTCGGACTCCTGGTGGACGGGGTCGCGCTGCCGGTCGTGCATCTGCTGGACCGGCGGGCCGCCGACGAGTACGGCACCCCGTTGCCCGAGCGGCAGGGGTGGGTGCTGCGCTGGCACGGCGTACTCGCGGACCTGTCGGCCGGATGGACGCGGTCGCTGCTCACCTCGTCGCCGTCGACCGCGCTCGCCGAACGGATCGCCCAGCTGACCGAGAGCCGGGCCGGTGCGGTCGAGGCACACGGCGCCGAACTGCGGCGCATCGAACGTGATCTGCACGACGGAGCCCAGGCCAGGATCGTCGCCCTGTCGTTGCGCATCGGCCTCGCCAGACAACTCCTGGACAGCGACCCGGGCGCCGCGCGCATCCGTCTGGACGAGGCGCAGGACGGCGCGGAGGCGGCTCTCGCCGAACTGCGGCACGTGGTGCGCGGCATCCATCCGCCGGTGCTGACGGACCGCGGACTGGCTGGCGCGGTACGGGCGTTGGCCGCCGATGCGGGCGTGCCCGTCACCGCGGAGCTGGACGGCGTCGAGGACGGCCGACGGCTTCCGGCCGCGATCGAGGCCGCCGCCTACTTCGTCATCGCCGAGGCCCTCACCAACATCAGCAAGCACAGCGCTGCGACAGCCGCCACCGTCCGCATCGAACGTACCCCCGGCACCCTGCGGGTGACCATCAGCGACAATGGGCACGGCGGCGCGGGCGAACGGTACGGAACCTCGGAGAAGCCCTCCACCGGCGGCGGTCGCCCGAGCCCCCGGCCCACGCAGGCCACGGACCGGGGTGGGTCCGGCAGCGGGCTGGTCGGCATCAGGCGGCGGATCGCCGCCCTGGACGGCACCACCCGCATCAGCAGCCCCATCGGGGGGCCGACGGACATCGAAGTGGAGCTGCCGTGCGGATCGTGATCGCCGAGGACAACGCGCTGTTGCGGGAGGGGCTGATCCTGCTGCTCACCAGCTCGGGCCACGAGGTGGTGGCCGCCGCGTCGACCGGGCCCGAGGTGCTGCCCGCCCTGCTGGAACACCGCCCGGACGCCGCCGTGCTCGACGTGCGGCTCCCGCCCACCTTCCGCGACGAGGGGCTGCGCGCCGCGCTAGCCGCCCGTACGGAGCTGCCCGAGCTGCCGATCCTGGTGCTCTCGCAGTATGTGGAGGAGACATACGCCGCCGAGCTGCTCGCCCAGGGCGCCCAGGGCATCGGCTACCTCCTGAAGGACCGGATCGGCCGGGTCGACCAGTTCCTCCAGGCACTGGACCGGGTGGTGGGCGGCGGCACGGCGCTCGACCCCGAGGTCGTGACCCAGCTGCTGACCCGCAAGTCGTCCGCCGAACCGCTGCAGAGCCTCACCCCGCGCGAACGCGAGGTGCTGGAACTGATGGCGCAGGGCAAGGCGAACGGCACCATCGCCGCCGAACTCGTCGTGACGGAACGGGCGGTGAGCAAGCACATCGGCTCGATCTTCGCCAAGCTCGGCCTGGAACCCGACGACGGCACGGTGCACCGACGGGTGCTGGCGGTGCTGGCGTACCTGGAGGGCAAGGGGACGCGCTGACGCGGAGCGGTGGTGGGGAGGGCCGGCGCCGGCAGGCCCTCTTGTTCCGGTCGCGGAACGCCGGGACCATGGGCGTCATGGTGAGCATGCCTGAGCCGCAGGCCGTGATCGTGAGAAGGATTCTCAGGGGCGAGCACAGCGCACAGGATGTCGAGAGAGCGAAGGCCAACTTCCAGAGCTGGCTCCGCGAGGAGTGGAACGGGAGCGAGCACCGGGCCCTGGCCTTCTGCGTCAACGCGCTGGCCGATGCGTGCGGAAGCGACTGGGACGCGCTGCCGGAACGTGACGCGTATGCCCATGTGTGGCTCTTCTCCTTCCTGTGCCCTCGCGCGGTCGATCCCGTTTCCCGTGAAGTCGACCTCGATTCCCTGGACTTCGAGGCATGCGAGTACCGCGACGTGATGCGCCGCTCCCCGGGTGGTTTCCGCGAGTTCGCGAAGCGGATCAGGCTGGTCCGGGGAGAGCCGGAGTGATCCGCGGGGCCGGGGAGCCGTAGGGACCCCGGGCCGGATCCCGTCCGGATCCCGTCCGAATCACTGTTGCGCCTGCCTCCGGCAACGTACGGCCGCAGGCGGGCTCAGCCATGGACTCCGAATGTCAACTTAAGTTAGCCTTACCTAAGGGGCGAATGGGTCGAGGTCGCATTCGGCTTGCCTCCGTATGCGTTCAGGGAGTGGACATGCGAGACAACAGCAGGGGAACCGTCCGACGGCGTCCCGCACTTGTGCTCTGTGCGGCACCGCTCGCCGGCGGCGCCGTCGGTGCCGGAGCCGCCACGGCGGTGGCCCGGCCGGCGGCGGACCGGACCCTCTCGGACCCCCGTCGCCACGGAGCCGCGTACCGCGTGACCTCCTTCGAACTGCCCGCGAGGCCGTGATTGACCCGCACCCGTCGCGGAGCTGACCGACGCCGACCCGGGCCCGAACCGACACGTACCTCGGCGAACGGACCTGGGCCCACGTCGTCCTGCGAGCCGGCGCCGAGCCGCCGAGACCGGCCGCCGTCAAGGAATCCCTGCGCGAACGCGGCCCGGCCGACTGCGAGGTCCCCGACCGCGTCGATTTCGTCGGCACCTTCCCGCAGACCGGAATCGGCAGGATCAACAGAAGCGATCTCCGCGCCGTCGCCTCCGCGCCCCGCAGCACCGCCCCGAAGCGTTCCGCCCGCACCGCCCCGAAGTGCCCACCTCACACCGGTACCACTGAAAGGCCGCCCACCATGGCACTCCCCGCCATCGCCCCGTACCCCATGCCCACCGCGGACGAACTGCCCACGAATCGTGTCCCGTGGGTCCCGGACCCGGAACGCGCCCTGCTGCTGGTGCACGATCTGCAGAACCACTTCCTCGGCGCCTACACCGACGACGCCTCGCCGCTCACCGAACTCCTCGTGAACATCGAGCGGTTGACCACACGGGCGCGCCGGGCCGGTGTTCCCGTCGTCTACTCCGCGCTGCCCGGCGGCCAGTCGCCCGCGCAGCGCGGACTGCAACAGGACTTCTGGGGCCCGGGTCTCCCCTACGACGCGCACGCGCAGGCGATTCCGGCACCGCTGGAACCACAGGTCGGTGACACGCTGCTCACCAAGCGGAAGTACAGCGCCTTCGCCCGGACCCGTCTGCTCGGACAGATGCGGGACCTCGGCCGCGATCAGCTGATCGTCGTGGGCGTGTACGCACACATCGGAGTCCTGATGAGCGCCTGCGACGCCTGGACGCACGACATCCAGACCTTCCTGGTCGCCGACGCCGTGGCCGACTTCTCGCGCGAGGACCACGAGATGGCGCTGCGCTGGGCGGCCGGCACATGCGCCGCCGTCACCACCACCGACCTGCTGCTGGGGGAGGTCTGACCACCGTGGCGCCGACGATCGGGCGGATGCCTCCGTGGTTCCGGTCGTCCGGAGACCCGGCGGGCCGCCCGGCCGGGCACGACGCGGCGGGACAATGCCCCGCATGGACATGAGCGACCCCACCACCAGCGATCCCACCGCCGACAGCGATCCTGCCGGGACGACGGCCCGCGCCCGCCGCCTCGCCGTCCCCGGGCACCGTCGCATCCTCGGCATCGCGGGGCCGCCCGGGGCCGGCAAGTCCACCCTGGCGGCCCGGCTCGCCGACGCGCTCGACGGCCTCGCCGTCCTCGTCCCCATGGACGGCTTCCACCTGGCCCAGGCCGAACTGGAACGGCTCGGCCGCGCCGCGCGCAAGGGTGCCCCCGACACCTTCGACGCCGCCGGATACGCGGCCCTGCTCGGACGCCTGCGCACACCGGAAGCGGGAACCACCGTGTACGCCCCCGCCTTCGACCGCGCCCTTGAGGAGCCGATCGCCGGGGCCGTCCCCGTCCCCCCGGACATCCCGCTGGTCATCACCGAGGGCAATTACCTGCTGCACGACGAAGGCCCCTGGGCCCCCGTCCGCGGGCTGCTCGACGAGGTGTGGTTCCTGGACACCGATCCGGCCCTGCGGGTACGGCGGCTCGTCGAGCGGCATGTGCGGTTCGGGAAGCCGCGGCCGTACGCCGAGCGCTGGGTGATGCGGTCCGACGAGGCCAACGCGCGCCTGGTCGAGCGCGGCCGGGACGGTGCCGACCTCGTCGTACGTCCGAATCCGGAAACCTGAGCCCCACTCGCGTCGACCGGCGCGGACGGGCAGGATGCTGTGTGCCGTGTCGCGTCGCCAGGAGGTCCCGCATGTCCAGCCAGAACCAGCCCGTACCGTTCACCGCCGACGACTACCGGGCCCGCATGAGGCGTGCGGCCGACACCGCCGCCGAGGCCGGACTCGCGGGCGTCCTGGTCGCGCCCGGACCCGATCTCGTCTACCTCACCGGCTACCAGCCCGTGAACACCGAACGCCTCACCGTCCTCGTCCTCACGGCCGGTCAGGACCCGGTCCTCGTCGTCCCGACGATGGAGGCCCCGGACGCCGAGAAGGCCGTCGGCGCCCCGGCCCTCACCCTCCGGGACTGGACCGACGGCAAGGACCCCTACGCCGTCACCGCCCCGCTGCTCGACGGCGCGGGCCGGTTCGGGATCAGCGACAACGCCTGGGCGATGCATCTGCTCGGGCTGCAACGCACACTGCCGGGCACCTCGTACGTCTCGCTCACCGAGGCCCTGCCGATGCTGCGCGCGGTGAAGGACGCCCATGAGCTGGAGCGGCTCGCGGCCGCCGGAGCCGCCGCCGACGCCACGTACGGCGAGATCCTCAAGGTGCGCTTCTCCGGCCGCAAGGAGACCGACATCGCCGCCGAACTGGCCGAGCTGCTCAAGCGGTTCGGTCACTCCCAGGTCGACTTCACGGTCGTCGGCTCCGGCCCCAACGGTGCCAATCCGCACCACGAGGCCGGTGACCGCACCATCGAGCGGGGCGACATGGTCGTGCTCGACTTCGGCGGCCTCAAGCACGGCTACGGCTCGGACACCTCCCGTACGGTCCATGTCGGCGAACCCACCGCCGAGGAGCAGCGGGTCCACGACATCGTGCGGGAGGCGCAGGAGGCGGGCTGCAACGCGGTCCGGCCGGGCGTCGCCTGCCAGGAGATCGACCGTGCGGCCCGCGCGGTCATCACCGAGTTCGGCTACGGCGAACGCTTCATCCACCGCACCGGCCACGGCATCGGTGTCACC
Organism: Streptomyces sp. NBC_00984; assembly: GCF_045162475.1. Taxonomy (NCBI): domain Bacteria; kingdom Bacillati; phylum Actinomycetota; class Actinomycetes; order Kitasatosporales; family Streptomycetaceae; genus Streptomyces; species Streptomyces sp. NBC_00984. Next base: position 1,980,158 of record NZ_CP108734.1, on the reverse strand, counting down.
ACCCACGAACCGCCGTACATGATCGAGGGCGAGGAGCAGCCGCTGGTGCCCGGGATGTGCTTCTCGGTGGAGCCGGGCATCTATCTGCCGGGCCGGTTCGGTGTGCGGATCGAGGACATCGTGACCGTGACCGAGGACGGCGGCCGACGCCTCAACACCACCGCGCGCGAGCTGGCGATCGTCGAATAGCCGGACGCGGGGCGCGGCGGACCGGCCCCGCCGCGCCCCTCAGCCGTCGGCCAGCACCACGCACGACTCCGGCGGCAGGTGCAGCAGCCCGTCGCCGCCCGGGGCCTCCACCGGCTCCCACGCCGCCACCACCCGGTTCCCGTCGCCCCGGCGCCGGCCGCCGCCCAGCGGGATCGTGGCCGGCTTCTCGCCGAGGTTGACCGCGATCCGCAGATCGCCCCTGCGGTACGCCAGCCAGCGGGCCTGTTCGTCGTGGGCGGTGCGCACCGACGCCAGGTCCGGGTCGCGGAGGTCGGGCAGGGCGTGGCGCAGTGCGATCAGCTCGCGGTACCAGGCGTGCAGGCGGGCGTGCGGCTCCTGCGACGGCTCGCTCCAGTCCAGACAGGAACGGTTGCGGGTGGCCGGGGCCTGCGGGTCCGGAATGTCGTCCGCCGCCCAGCCGTGCGCCGCGAACTCCCGCCGCCGGCCGTTGCGGACCGCCTCGGCGAGCGCCGGATCGGTGTGGTCGGTGAAGAACTGCCAGGGGGTGCGCGCGCCCCACTCCTCGCCCATGAACAGCATCGGCGTGAAGGGCCCGGTCAGGACGAGAGCCGCGGCGCAGGCCAGCAGGCCGGGGGAGAGCGTGGCGGAGAGCCGGTCGCCCAGGGCCCGGTTGCCGATCTGGTCGTGGGTCTGGGCGTAGCCGACGAAGCGGTGGGCGGGCGTGCGGGCGATGTCGACGGGGCGGCCGTGGGTACGGCCCCGGAAGCTGGAGTACGTGCCGTTGTGGAAGAACGCGCTCGTCACGGTCTTGGCGACGGCGGCCAGCGGAGCCGCGGCGAAGTCCGCGTAGTAGCCCTGGGACTCCCCGGTGAGCGCGGTGTGCAGGGCGTGGTGGAAGTCGTCGTTCCACTGGGCGTGCAGGCCGAGGCCGCCCGATTCGCGCGGGGCCGTGGTCCGCGGATCGCAGAGGTCGGACTCGGCGATCAGCGGGAGCGGCCGGCCCAGTTCGGCCGCGAGCGCGTCGGCCGCCGTGGACAGCTCCTCCAGGAAGGTCAGCGCCCGGCCGTCGGCCAGGGCGTGGACCGCGTCGAGCCGCAGCCCGTCGAGCCGGTAGTCCCGCAGCCAGGCGAGCGCGCTGCCCAGCAGGAACGCCCGCACCTCGTCCGAACCGGGGGCGTCGAGATTGACCGCCGCGCCCCACGGCGTGTGATGGGTCGCGGTGAGGTACGGGCCGAAGGCCGGGAGGTGATTGCCGGACGGGCCGAGGTGATTGTGGACCACGTCCAGAAGGACCGCGAGCCCGAGACCGTGCGCCGTGTCGACAAAGCGCTTGAACCCCTCCGGTCCGCCGTACGGCTCGTGCACGGCCCAGAGCGACACCCCCTCGTACCCCCATCCGTGGGTGCCGGGGAACGGGCAGACCGGCATCAGCGACACATGGGTGACGCCGAGCTCGGCGAGGTGCTCCAGCCGGGCGGCCGCGGCGTCGAAGGTGCCCTCGGCGGTGTACGTACCGATGTGCAGCTCGTACAGGACGGCGCCCGGAAGCCCCCGGCCCGCCCAGTCGCTGCGCCATTCGAACAACGAGTGGTCGACGACGGCGCTCTCGCCGTCCGGCCCGTCCGGCTGACGGCGCGAACGCGGATCGGGGAGCACCCGCGGGTCAGCGCCGTCCCCGCCGCTCCCGTCCCCGCCGCTCCCGCTCCCGTCCCCGCCCAGGACGAAGCCGTAGCGGTCCCCGTCCGAGGCCTCCGCCTCGGCCGTCCACCAGCCGTCCCGCCCGGGATCACGTCCCATCGCCCGCAGCTCACCCGACAGCCGCAGCCCGACCGAGTCCGCATCCGGTGCCCATACCTCGAACAGCATGCAACGCTCCTCGTCTCCTCGCCCCCGTGCCCCATCGTCGGCAACAGCCGCGATCACCGGCCCACGACACTGGATCGAGCCCGCTACTGACGATTAAGGTCTGGTTCTGATCATTGCCCCGCCAGGTTCCGCTCAATACGCACTCCCTCTTACGGCTGTGGAGGCCGAGATGACTGTGCCGTCGTTCCCGCCCGGTTTCCTCTGGGGAGCTTCCGCGTCCGCCTTCCAGACCGAGGGGGCGGCCGACACCGACGGCAAGGGCCCCTCCGGCTGGGACGCCTTCGCCGCGCAGCCCGGACGGATCAAGGACGGCACCGACACCACCCGCGGAACCGGCTTCCACCAGCACTACCGCGAGGACGTCGCCCTGCTGGCCGGCCTCGGCGCCGACGCCTTCCGGTTCTCCGTCAGCTGGCCGCGCGTGGTGCCCGGCGGCAGCGGACCGGTCAACCCGCAGGGGCTCGACTTCTACGACCGCCTCGTCGACGAACTCTGCGCCCACGGCATCACCCCGGCCCCCACCCTCTACCACTGGGACACCCCGCTGCCGCTGGACGAGGAGGGCGGCTGGCTCAACCGGGACACCGCCTACCGCTTCGCCGAGTACGCGGGCATCGTCGCCGAGCGCCTCGCCGACCGCGTACCGATGTGGATCACCATCAACGAACCGGCCGAAGTCACGATGCTCGGCTACGCCCTCGGCGAGCACGCGCCCGGCCGCGCCCTCCTCTTCGACGCCCTGCCCGCCGCCCACCACCAACTCCTCGCCCACGGCCTGGCCGTGCGCGCGCTGCGCGGCGCGGGCGCGGACAACATCGGCATCGCCGTCTCGCACACCCCCGTCTGGACCGCCGGGGACCGCGACGAGGACCGCCTGGGCGCGGAGCTGTACGACACGATCACCAACTGGCTGTTCGCCGACCCGGTCCTCACCGGCCGCTACCCCGACGAGAACTTCGCCGCGCTGATGCCGGGCCCGGTCGAGGACGACCTGTCGACCATCTCCACCCCGCTCGACTGGTACGGGGTCAACTACTACAACCCCACCCTCGTCGGCGCCCCCGACGCCGACGCCCAGGAGACCTTCTCCGGATTCCGGATGCCCGCCGAACTCCCCTTCGGCATCCGCGAGATAGAGGGTTACGAGAAGACCGACTTCGGCTGGCCCGTCGTCCCCGACGGCCTGCGCGAGACCCTCGTCCAGCTCCACAACCGCTTCGGCGACCGGCTCCCGCCGCTCTACATCACCGAGAACGGCTGCGCCGTCGACGAGCCCGCCGAGGACACCCGCCGGATCGCGTACCTCGAAGGACATCTGCGGGCCCTGCGTACGGCCATCGACGCGGGTGTCGACGTACGCGGCTACTTCACCTGGTCGCTCACCGACAACGTCGAATGGACCGAGGGCACCAGCAAGCGCTTCGGCCTGGTCCACATCGACTACGAGACACTGCGCCGGACGCCCAAGGACTCCTACGCCTGGTACCGCGACCTGATCCGCACACAGAAGGCGGGCGGTCCGGGACACCGGCCTGACGGAGGGTCTCCGGCGTGATCCGTACTTCGCGGCATGGTTGCTTCATGGTGGTCCCGGGCCGGACTGGGGATCTTTGTGCACTGGACGCCCGCCTCCGTGCCGGGCCGGGCCCCGCCGTACGTCCCCGCGGATGAACTCCCGCAGACCGGCCGCCGCTCGCCGCCCGGCTGGACCTCGTACGCCGAGCCGAGGGGCTACTGCAGCGGCCCCGACCCGTACGAGATCACCCGCGGCATCGACCACGGCTTCGGCTGCAACCGCAACTCCCCGCCCGAGGCGTACCTCGGCCGCGAGACGCTGGAAACGCTGGTACGGGAAACGGCGGCCGGAGGCGGCAATCCGCTGCTCGACGCGAGGCCGCGCGGCGAGGACGCGACGATCCCCGCCGCGCAGCAACTCCGCCTGGAATGGCTGGCGGAACCCGCCTCCGGACTCACCGGGGAGCGGCCGGCGCAACCGCCCTGCCGGTGGGCCGGATCAGTCCCAGACCATGTCGAAGGAGCGCTCGAAGTTCACATACCCGAGGCGCGCGAAGGACTCGGCCATCGGTACGTTGCCGAGGTCGGTGGCGGCCCGGATCCGTTCCACGCCGTCCTGCGCGGCCAGGACCCTGGTGCCCTCGGCGAGGATGTCGTCGATGTAGCCGTGGCCGCGCCGGGCGGGCAGCACACCGATGTAGGCGATGATCGGGTTGTAGTCGTTGCGTGCCGGGATCACGAACCCGACCGGTTCACCGTCCGGGAGCTCGGCGACGCGCCACCACTCGCGCGGTGTCCCGTACCCGGCCAGCTCCTCGTCGTAATGCTTCTCGGCGGCCTCGCGGGCACCGAGCCCGGACGCCAGGTCGGCCTGCCCGTGGGCGTCGAGGGTCCCCTCCATCACCGGTGTCATCAGCGCGAGGAGATCCTCACGGTCGCCGACCGGGCGGAACCGGAGCCGGCCGCTGTCGGCGGGAACCGGCGTACCCGCACGCCACTCCAGACGGAGCCGCTCGACCAGCAGCCGCGCACCGGAGCGTTCCATGACCCGGATCCGGGCCTCGACGGCATCGCGGGCGGCCGGGTCCTCGCGCCAGTCGGCCGGTACGAAGCGTCCGTACTCGGGCCGCGGGGCGCCGGCGGGCACGACCGCCGCCGTCGCCGTCTCCAGCAACTTCAGGCCCGCCTCGCCGCGTTCGGGCTCGGGCAGGGTGTCGTCCAGGTCGAAGAAGTCCAGGAGCAGCGGCGCCTCTCCGGTCCGGCTCCACCACGCGATCCGCGCCACCACGTGCTCGCCGCGCATCGCCACCCACATCCACTCGGGGCGACGGCGCCCGCTCTCCAGGTCGTCGGCGAGCTCGTGATCGAGGGTGTACGACAGCCGGCGGAAGAGCCCGAGCTCGTGCGGGCCGGCGAGCGGACGGATGGTCAGTTCCTGTGGTGCAAGGGTCACACGAGCTCCTCGGGATGCGCGGAAGAGCCATCCGGTGAATCCCGGGCGGCCCGCGGCGGGAGACAGTAGCAACGTCGCCACGGCCGTGCGCGGGGATATGCGCGGCAGGGTTCCGCGGGGGTGTCCGCAGCGCTGTCCGCGAAGGCGTTCGCGGAGTGTGTTCCGCGCAGGTCGAGGGGCGGGACACGGGCCCGTTCTGGACACTCCGGGGCGGTCGGACCGACAATTGGCCGTGTGACGTCCTCCTTCGAGTCCCACACGTATCCCGTGCGGCTGTCCGACGCCCAGCGCGATCGTGTGCTCGGCGTGCTCAGAGACGGTGCGGCACAGGGCAGACTGTCCCACGACACCTTCATGCGACGCATGGAACTGGCCCTCACCGCCCGGCGTTCCGAGGAACTGGACGCGCTCACCGCCGACCTGGAGGGCGAGGACCGCTGGTCACGGCGGATACTCCGGGTGGTGGGCGGGATGTCCGGATTTCCCGGCCGGGTGCGCCGGGCCTGGCAGACCGAACGGCTCCCGAAGCTCCTGCTCCCCACCCCGAGCCCGAACCCCCTGCTGATCGGCCGCGATCCCGGAAACGGCCTGCGGCTCAACCACGAGACCGTCTCCCGGCTCCACGCGGAGCTCACCGTGCGGAGCGGCTGCTGGCTGCTGCGCGACCTCGGCTCGACCAACGGCACCTGTGTCAACGGCCAGCGGGTCACCGGCACGGTCCCGGTCCGCGACGGGGACCAGGTGAGCTTCGGACGGATGAGCTTCCGGCTCTCCGCGCCCGTCCTCGGGCCGCCCGACTGAGGACCCCGGCCTCGGCCGCCCGGCTGCGAGCCGGCCGGCTCAGGACCGCTGGTGCAGCCCGTGTCCGCCGAGGGTGAGAAAGGCTTCGCCGACCGCTTCGGAGAGCCCGGACGCCGACGGACTGAGACCCCCGACCGGGCGTACCGCCGTCACCCGGACGGCCGTACGCCGACTGCGCGACGCCCCCGCCGGTGGTCCCCTGGTGGGAAGCAGCGCCGCACACCGGCGCCCTGAGCTCCGGGGGTACCGATGCAGGCCGACGCGCCGGAAGGCATACCCGCACCGGACCTCGGCCGTCGGGCCGGCAGGCCGGCGCGCGGCCCCCGCCCGAGCACCGGCCCCAGCCTGCTCGCGCCCGGCGCGGCGCACGACCCGTACCGGCTCTACCGCGTCCTGCGCGAGGAGTACCCGCTCTGCTACGACGCGCCCCTGGGCTCCTGGCTGGTCAGCCGGTACGCGGACGTGGCCACGGCGCTCACCGACCCCCGGTTCACCGGCCTCCCGCACGACGCCGCGCCCCGTGGCGGCCCCGCCCCGCTCGGCCTCTGCCACGGCAGCCCCCACTGCGCACCCCGCCGGCACCACACGACCGCGCTCGCCGGGGCGATGCCATGTCACGTGCCGGATGCCGAATCAGTGCCACGTCACATGCCGGACGCCGGCCCGATGCCCTGTCACATGCCGGATGCCGGATCGGTACCACGTCACATGGTCGCGCGGATCGAGCGGACCGCGTACGTGCTGGCGCGCCGGCTCGAAGGCCGCCAACAGGCCGACCTCGTCGCGGAGTTCTGCCGTTGGCTGCCCGTCGGCGCCGCCCCCGGCGCGAGTGCCCGACCGTACGGCGTCCGGCTGTCCCGCACCGCGACAGGTGCAACAGGTGCGACAGCCGCCACTGCCACACCCTGCACCCGGCACACCGGCCTCCGCGAGACCGCGCTCGCCTCCTTCCTCGCCAATGTGCTGGACGCCCCCGACCTCCTCGCCGCCCTGCGCACCGCACCCGCCCTGGCCGACCGGGCCTGGACCGAGTCGCTGCGCCGCGACCCGCCGGTCCAGGTCGTGCTGCGCCGCACCGTCGCCGAGGTCACCCTCAGCGGCGGCACACTGCCCGCCGGGGCGGACGTCGCCTGTCTGATCGGTTCGGCCGGCCGCGATCCGGAACGGTTCGCCGCACCCGACCTCTTCGACCCCTTCCGCCGCGACCAGGGCCGGTCCCTCACCGGCCCCGTGTCCTGCCCGGCCGTGCTGCTCGGCCGGCTGGAGGCAGGGCAGGGCCTGCGCGCGCTGCTCGACGCGATGCCCCGGCTCCGCTGGGCGGACGGATTCCGCCCGGCCGGCACCGGGCTGCTCACCCGCGGTCCGCGGGCCCTCCTCGTCCGGCCCGGCTGAGCAGCGCCACCGGCCGCCCGGCGAAGAGCTCGGCGAGCGCGACCGGGCCCCCGGCGAACTCGCGGCCGGGTGTCAGCAGATCGGTCCACGGCCCGTCGTCCGGCAGCGCCAGCTCCGTGTCGTGCCAGCCGCCCGACTCCGCCAGCCGCAGCGACAGCCTGGTCACGGCGGTGACCACCTCGCCGGAGCGGCAGAACGCCAGACAGTGCGCGGCCGCCGGCCCGTGCGCGCCCAGCGGGGCGTACGTACCGGACTCGCCGAACACCCCGGGCCGTTCGCGCCGCAGCCGCAGGGCGGTCGCCGTGAGCTCGCCCTTCTCGCCGCGGGCCCCGTCCCCGGACGGCGCGCGGAACGGCCGCCGGTTGTCCGGGTCGACCAGCGCCACGTACTCCCGCTCCGTGCCCTGGTACAGATCCGGCACACCGGGCATCGTCAGCTGCACCAGCGCCGCACCCAGCACATTGGCCCGCACGTACGGGTCGAGCGTGTTCGCGAACCGCTCCAGCGTCTCGCGCACCGGACCGGAGCCGGCGGCCGGCCCGGCCGCGACGAAGTCCGTCACCGCCCGCTCGTACGCCGGATCGGATTCGGTCCAGCTGGTGAAGAGCCCGGCCTCGCGGACCGCCTTCAGCAGTGCCGGCTCCAGCCGGCCCGCCATCTCGCCGCCCGGCAGCTTCGCGCAGCCCACGGCCGTCTGCCAGGCCTGCCAGGCGAGCTGAGCGTCGGGAGCGGTGGCCGGGGTCATCCGCTCCAGCTCCGTCAGCAGTCCGGACCACGATTCCGGGCACTCCGTCAGCACCGCGACCCGGGCCCGCAGATCGGCGCTCCGCTTGGTGTCATGGGTGGTCAGCGCCGTGCCGGTGGCCGGCCAGTCGCGGGCCAGCCGGGCACAGAACGCATGGAACTCCTCGGGCGTCACCGCGGGCTGCCCGGGATCGCCGCCCACCTCGTTCGCCGAGATCAGCGGCACGTACCGGTAGAACGCGGTGTCCTCGACGGACTTGGCGCGCAGTGCGGAAGCGGTCTGGGCGAACCGGGCACAGAACGCGGCCCGGTCGGGCCCCTCTCCCAGCCGCCCCAGCGCCAGCTCCCGGACCACATCGACGGCCGACGCCTCCTCCGCCACGGCGAACATCGCCTTCGCGTCCCGTACGACCGCGTCCGGCAGCGTCTCGTCGGCCGTCCGTGTGCGGGGCCCGCCGGCCGTCGCGTACGGGCGGTAGACGGGTACCCGCACGAGCAGTTCGCGCACGGCGGCGTGCAGCGTCCACGGGGCGTGATCGCGCAGCGCGGGGTCGTCGGCGCAGATCCGTACGGCGAGCCGGGTCAGCAGCTCGGTCTCGGCGGCCAGTTCATGCGTCACCACCCGGTACGCGGCCCGGCGGACGGTCGCCGTCCAGTAACCGCCGCGGTCACCGGCGGGTCCCGCGTACTCCCGGTAGCGGCCGACCAGCTCCGCGGCGCCCATCGGGTCGACGAACAGCCCGTCGACGCGGTGCAGTGCGTCGTACCCGGTCGTCCCCGCGACGGCCCAGTCCGCGGGCAGCGTCTCGCCGCCGGTGAGGATCTTCTCCACCACCGTCCACCGCCCGTCGGCCGCCGCCGAGAGCCGTTCCAGGTAGGCCGCCGGGTCGGCCAGCCCGTCGGGGTGATCGATGCGCAGTCCGTCGACGACACCGTCCCGGACCAGTTCGAGGATCTTGCCGTGGGTGGCGGCGAAGACCTCGGGGTCCTCCACCCGCACCCCGATGAGCTCCGAGATCGTGAAGAACCGCCGGTAGTTCAGCTCGGTACGGGCCAGCCGCCACCAGCCGAGCCGGTAGTGCTGGGCATCCAGCAGCTCGGGCAGCGGCAGACCGGCGGTGCCGGTCCGCAGCGGGAATTCCTGTTCGCCGTAGCGCAGCACGTCCCCGTCCGCCCGCAGCCCGCGGATCTCCTCGCCGATCCGTCCGCCGAGCACCGGCAGCAGCACCTTGCCGCCGCCCGCCGCCCAGTCGATGTCGAACCAGCGGGCGTACGGGGACCCGGGGCCCTCGCGCAGCACCTCCCACAGCGCGCGGTTGTGGCGGGGGACGGCGGCCATGTGGTTCGGCACGATGTCCACGATCAGCCCGAGGCCGTGCTCACGCGCCGTACGGGCCAGCTCCCGCAGCCCGTCCTCACCGCCGAGCTCACCACGGACCCGGCCGTGGTCGACGACGTCGTAGCCGTGCCGGGAGCCGGGCACGGCTTCGAGGACCGGGGACAGATGGAGGTGGGAGACGCCGAGCGCCGCGAGATACGGCACGGCGTGTCCGGCGGCCTCGAACGGGAAGTCCGGCTGGAGCTGGAGCCGGTAGGTGGCGGTGGGCGTCATGCGGACGTTCGTACCCAGCCCGGCGGCTTCTGTGTCACGGAACGCCGCAAAGGGCTCGACCGGCGGTGTCCCCGGTGGCCGGACACGCCCTACGCGGGCCGCTGGAGCACCGCCATGCTGCGCCCGACCAGCGTCACCCGATCGCCTCCCGCCACCTTCGGCCCCGAGCCGGGCAGGACTCCGACCGGGCGTGCCGTGTCGACCACCACCAGCCACTGCCGGCCGTGATTCACCGGAACGGAGAACTCCAGCGTCTCGGCGCTCGCGTTGAACATCAGCAGGAACGAGTCGTCGGAGATCCGCTCGCCGCGCGGCCCCGGCTCCGAGATCGCGTGTCCGTTGAGGAAGACCGTCAGTGCCTTGGCGTGCGCGGCCTGCCAGTCCCGCTGCGTCATCTCACTGCCCTCGGGCGTGAACCACGCGATGTCCGAGAGCTCGTCGTGCGTGCCCTCGACCGGACGGCCGTGGAAGAACCGGCGGCGCCGGAAGACCGGGTGGTCGCGACGGAGCCAGACCATTGCCCGGGTGAACTCCAGCAGACTGCTGCCCGGACCGTTCGCCCCGTCCGGTGCGGCCTCGTCCGCTTCGTCCTCCGGGGCCTCGGCCGGATCCGGCCAGTGCACCCATGACAACTCGCTGTCCTGGCAGTACGCGTTGTTGTTGCCCCGCTGGGTGCGCGCGAACTCGTCGCCGTGGCTCAGCATCGGCACGCCCTGCGACAGCATCAGCGTGGCGATGAAGTTCCTCATCTGCCGCGTCCGCAGATCGAGGACCTCCGGCTCGTCGGTCTCCCCCTCCACCCCGCAGTTCCAGGACCGGTTGTGGCTCTCGCCGTCCCGGTTGCCCTCGCCGTTCGCCTCGTTGTGCTTGTCGTTGTACGAGACCAGGTCGTGCAGCGTGAATCCGTCGTGGCAGGTGGTGAAGTTGATCGAGGCGAGCGGACGCCGTCCGTCGTCCTGGTACAGGTCCGACGACCCGGTCAGCCGCCCCGCGAACTCGGCCAGGGTCCGCGGCTCGCCCCGCCACAGGTCCCGCACGGTGTCCCGGTACTTGCCGTTCCACTCGGTCCACAGCGGCGGGAAGTTCCCCACCTGGTAGCCGCCCTCGCCCACGTCCCACGGCTCGGCGATCAGCTTCACCTGGCTGACCACCGGATCCTGCTGCACCAGGTCGAAGAACGAGGACAGCCGGTCCACCTCGTGGAACTGCCGGGCCAGGGTGGCCGCCAGATCGAAGCGGAAGCCGTCCACATGCATGTCCGTGACCCAGTACCGCAGCGAGTCCATGATCAGCTGGAGCACGTGCGGCGACCGCATCAGCAGGGAGTTCCCGGTCCCCGTGGTGTCCATGTAGTACCGCTGGTCGTCCGCGAGCCGGTAGTACGAGGCATTGTCCAGGCCCCGGAAGGAGAGCGTCGGACCCAGGTGGTTGCCCTCCGCGGTGTGGTTGTAGACCACGTCGAGGATCACCTCGATGCCGGCCTGGTGCAGGGCCCGTACGGCCTGCTTGAACTCCAGCACCTGCTCGCCGCGGTCGCCCCAGGAGGCGTAGGCGTTGTGCGGGGCGAAGAAGCCGATGGTGTTGTAGCCCCAGTAATTGGCCAGCCCCGCGTCGGCCAGTCGGTGGTCCTGGACGAACTGGTGGACCGGCATCAGTTCGATGGCCGTGACACCCAGTTCCGTCAGATGGGCGATCACCTCCGGATGGGCCAGCCCCGCGTAGGTGCCGCGCAGCTCCTTCGGCAGCCCCGGGTGGAGCATCGTCAGGCCCTTCACATGGGCCTCGTAGATCACCGTGCGGTGGTAGTCCGTACGGGGCCGCCGGTCGTCGCCCCAGTCGAAGTACGGGTTGACCACGACCGAGGTCATGGTGTGCGGCGCCGAATCGAGATCGTTGCGCGCGTCGGGCCGGCCGAACGGATAGCCGTACACCGCCTCGCCCCACCGGATCTGCCCGGCGACGGCGCGGGCGTACGGGTCGAGCAGCAGTTTGGCCGAATTGCAGCGGGCGCCGCGCTCCGGTTCGTACGGCCCGTGGACCCGGAATCCGTACCGCTGACCGGGCATCACCCCGGGCAGATAGGCATGGCGGACGAAGGCGTCGGTCTCCCTGAGCTCCACCGCCGTCTCGGAACCGTCGTCGTGCAGCAGGCACAACTCGATTCGTCTGGCGGCCTCCGAGAAGACCGCGAAGTTGGTCCCGGCGCCGTCGTACGTGGCGCCGAGGGGATACGCCTGTCCCGGCCAGACCTGCATAGGCTCGACTCTTCCACTTCTGATCCGGGTGCCTGGAGCTTGCGGACACGCCCTGGACCCTGTCCGGCCCTGATCCGCCGGACGGGCCCTGGAGCCAGATCTTCCCCGAAAGAGGTGCGGCTACCTAAGACCGACCGGCAATTGGGGGGCGGCGTCGCGGGTCTGGGTACGCGCGTCTGCGGCGTTGTCGTCAATCACCATGGCTCCTTCCCCAAGCTCTCAGCTGCGTTCGAGCAGGGGAGACCCCATCTGCCTCAATCCTCCGCCTCGCAGCCGCACGCACCCGGACCCGCTCCTTCTCCCACCCCCCAATTGCCGGTCGGTCCAAGACCGACCGGCACGGCACGCGGTCCGGTCAACATCGGGCCTCTCCGTGTCGCCCGGAACCGGGATCGGGACCCCCGGCCCAGGCCCTCGCCCGGTACAGGGCCCCGGACGGGGTGCCTAATCACTATGAATCCCCTCACTACGGCAGATCTTGCCGCCGGGAACATGCCTGAGCCATAGGGGAGTTGACGAAGCAGCATGTGCATCCGGCTGCACCGGCTCCCGCTCCCGGAGTACCCTTCCTTGATCGTTGGTGGGGGAGTGGAAGGCGGTGCGCGGGTGAGCTCGGGAGGCTTCGAGCTGCCCCCAGGTGACCCAGGTCACGAGGGGGACTCCACCGATGTCCCGCCGGGGGCGGTTTCACTTGCGCAGCCCATGGAGATCGGCGCGGAACTGGACTGGGGAGCGGACGCCTGGAGCGAGGTGCGTACGCGCGCCCAGCGGGCCGGCCGGGCCTACATCTGGCTGAATCTCGTGGAGCAGCGGCTGCGCGCCGTGGTCGCCGCGGTGCTCCGGCCCATCTACGAGCCGGTCCACGGCGAGGACTGGGTGGTGGCCGCCGCCGGGCCCGCCGGGCAGGAGTGGGTGCAGCGCGCCGTCGCCGTGCGCGAGGTCTCGCGCCGCAAGGGATATCTGCTGGACCCCGCGGACGACAACGTCCTCAGTTTCCTCACGCTGCCTCAGCTGCGTGAGCTGATGGTCCAGCACTGGCCGTGCTTCGAGGCGTACTTCGACGACCGGCGCGAGGTGGAGCTGGCGCTCGACGAGCTGGAGGTCGCGCGCAACGTGGTCTCCCGCAACCGCGCCCTGAACGAGGCGGTCCTCGCCCAGGCCGAGCGCGCCTCCGCCCGGCTCCTGGAGATCCTGGGCAGCGGCGCCGCGGTCCCGTCGGCCGACCGGCTCCCGGTCGACGCCGTCGAGGAGCTCGTCGGCGACCGGTACGCGGACGTGGTCTCCGTCCACTCCGACCGGGTGCGGCTCCAGCGCCAGCTGCCGGCCGAGGATCTCTTCGGCGGTTCGCGCCGGCTCGACGCGATCGGCATAGGGCTCAACCTGCTGGTGCAGAACTTCTCCGGCCGCAGGCTCATCCGGCTCGCCGAGTCGGGCTGCCGGGTCCGGCTGCTCTTCATCAACCCGGCGAGCAGCGCGGTCAAGCGCCGGGAGCGGGAGCTGGGTCTGAAGAAGGGCGAGCTGAGCCGGTCGGTGGAGATGAACATCCTCCATATGCGCCGGGTCCGCTCCAAGCTCCGTGATCCGGGCGCCTTCGAGATCCATGTGTTCGACGAGACACCGCGCTTCACGGCCTATCTGGTGGACGGCGACGGGACGGACGCGGTCGGGGTCGTCCAGACCTATCTGCGGCGCGCACGCGGCATGGAGGCGCCCGTGCTGGTGCTGCGCGGCGGCGGGCGCGCCGTGGTCCGGGCGGGGCAGGACAACGAGCACGGGCTGTTCGAGACGTACCGCGAGGAATTCGAGTCCGTGTGGGCGGACTCCCGGCCCGTCTCCTGAGGGGCCGGGGCCGCGTTGTCAGTGGTGCATGCGAGGGTGGTCATCACTTGGGGGAGAGCACCACGAAGGAGGTACGGGATGAGCTGGCACCGGGAGGCGCTGGTCGGCTTCGACCTGGAGACGACGGGCACGGAACCGCTGGAGGCCCGGATCGTGACAGCCGCGATCGTCGGCGTCGGCGGCAGGGACGGGGAGCCGGTGCGGCAGCACAGCTGGCTGGCGGATCCGGGCATCCGGATTCCCGAGCAGGCCTCGGCGATCCACGGCATCAGCAGCGAGCGGGCGGCGGCGGAGGGCCGACCGGTGCGCGAGGTGGCCGACGAGATCGCCGGCACGCTCACGGAGTACTGGCGCCGCGGCGTGCCGGTCGTCGCGTACAACGCGGCCTTCGATCTGACGCTGCTCACGGCCGAGTTGCAGCGGCACGGGCTGCCGTCGCTGAGCGACCGGCTCGACGGGGCGGGGATCGGGCCGGTCATCGACCCGTACACCATCGACCGGGCCGTCGACCGCTACCGCAAGGGCAAGCGCAACCTGGAAGCGGTCTGCGTCGAGTACGGCGTGGTGCACGGCGGAGCCCATGACGCGGGGGCGGACGCGCTGGCCGCCGTCCGGGTGGCGTACGCCATAGCCGAGCGGCACGGCTCGGTGGCCGGGCTGACCGCCGCCGAGCTGCATGAGCGCCAGGTGGAGTGGTACGCGCAATGGGCGGCGGACTTCCAGCAGTTCCTGCGCCGCAAGGGCACCGCGGACGCGGTGATCGACGGCCACTGGCCGCTGCGGGAGCCGGCCGGGGTCGCCGCGGGCTGACGGCCCGGACCCACCGCCGAGGTCCGGGGGCAGCCCTCAGAACGGATACCACCGCACCGCCGTGTCGCCGTCTCGCAGCGAGGCCACCCGGCGGCGGAATTCCGCGAGGGCCTTCGGGTTGGCCGGCGCGTGCTGGGACACCCAGGCGCAGCTGGCCGTCTCCCGGGCCCCGCGGAGCACCGCGCAGCCCTCCCACTCGCGGACGTCCCAGCCGTATGTGGCGGTGAAGGCGTCGTACGCCTCGGGCGCCAGGCCGTACCGGTCCCGGGACAGTGCGAGCACCACCAGATCGTGCTCGCGCAGATCCGCGGAGAAGGTCTCCAGATCGACCAGCACCGGCCCGTCCGGACCGACGTGGACATTACGGGGCAGCGCGTCGCCGTGGATGGGCCCCGGGGGCAGATGCGGGACCAGTGCGGCGGCGGCCGCCGCGAAGCCGTCGCGGCGCTCCCGCAGATAGTCGGCGTCGGCCGGGTCGATCGCGTCGCCCGCGAGCCGCAGCCAGCGTTCGACCCCGCCCAGCAGTTCACGGCGCGGCAGGCCGAAGCCGTCCGGGGCGGGCAGCGCGTGCACCAGGGTGAGCAGCTGTGCCAGATCCCGCGGCTCGGCGGGGCGTACGGCGTCGGGCAGCCGGTGCCAGAGGGTCACGGGGTGGCCCTCGACCAGGCGCGCCGCGGGCTCGGCGGCCCGTACGGCGGGGACGTCCGAGGCGGCCAGCCACCGGGCGACGGCCACTTCGCGTTCGGCCCGGTCCCGCAGTTCCGGGTGCTGCACGGCGTCCCGGCCGACCTTGACCACCAGGTCGCCGACGGCGAACACCGCGTTCTCACCCATCGCGAGCAGCTCCGCACCGCCGGACAGTCCGGCAGCGGTCAGCACCTCACGCGCACGCATCTCGTTCATGGCTCCGATTTTCGCATCAGCGCAGGTCGGCTTGACGAACCGACGGCCCGTCAGCACGATGACGGAGGCCACCTGAGCGGCCAGAACGGTATGAAGCCGATCGAATGACGCAAGGGGGCTAATTCATGACATTAGCGAGTGCAGCTGTACGTTCCGGAAAGCATGACCCGCCCGCCGGGCCCCAGGACAAACGGTCACGGCCGGTCGACCGGAAGGGTGCCGGAACCTGGTTCCTGGTGCTGCCCGCGCTGATCCCGATCCTGATTCTCAGTGTCGGCCCCCTGCTCTACGGCATCGCGCTGGCCTTCACCGATGCCCAGTCCGGACGCACCCGCTCCACCCAGTGGGTGGGCGGACTCAACTTCCAGGACCTGCTCCACGACACCCTCTTCTGGGACTCGTTCCGGATCGGTCTGGTGTGGGCGTTCGGCGTCACCGTCCCGCAGTTCGTACTGGCCCTCGGCCTCGCCCTGCTGCTCAACCAGAATCTGCGGATGCGCTGGCTGGTACGGGCGCTGGCGATCATTCCGTGGGCGATGCCCGAGGTGGTCGTGGGCATCATGTGGCGGCTCGTCTACAACCCGGACGCGGGCGTCCTCAACGAGACCATCCGCGATCTCGGCCTCGGTGACGGCCGGGACTGGCTCACCGGACTCGCCACCGCGCTGCCCGCCGTGATCGTCGTGGGCGTCTGGGCGGGCATGCCCCAGACCACCGTCGCCCTGCTCGCCGGGCTGCAGAACACCCCGCACGAACTCCATGAGGCGGCCGCCCTGGACGGAGCCGGTGCCTGGCGCCGCTTCCGTACCGTCACCTGGCCGGTGCTCAGACCGGTCGCGCTCGCCATCACCGCGCTCAACTTCATCTGGAACTTCAACTCCTTCGCCCTGGTCTACGTACTGACCAACGGCGGACCCGGCGGCCGCACCCGGCTGCCGATGCTCTTCGCGTACGAAGAGGCCTTCCACTACGGACAGTTCGGATACGCCGCGGCGATGGGCTGTGTGATGGTCGCGGTGATCTCCGTGATCCTGGCGGTCCATCTCGCCGGCCGGCTCAGGGGAGGCGAGGACCGGTGAGCATGCGCACCAGCAGAACCGCACGCGCCGGACAGTACGCCGCGCTGCTCGGCTATCTCGTCTTCCTGGCGTTCCCGTTCCTGTGGCTGATCTCCACCGCCTTCAAACCGGCGCGCGAACTCGGCTCCCTGCACCCCACCTGGATCCCCGACCATCCGACGCTCGACAACTTCCGCAAGGCGTTCGACGAACAGCCGCTGCTCCAGGCCGCCGCCAATTCGCTGATCGCCGCGGTCTGCGCCGCCCTCATCGCGGTCGTCGTCGCCACGCCCATGGCGTACGTGATGGCCCGCCGCCGCTCCAGGCTCTCGACGGCGGCCACCGGATGGGTCGTGATCAGCCAGGCGTTCCCGCTCGTCCTGCTGATCATCCCGCTCTTCCTGATCCTGAAGAACCTCCATCTGATCAACACCCGGTGGGGGCTGATCACGGTCTACGCCGTCTGGGCGCTGCCCTTCGCGCTCTGGATGCTGGTCGGATACGTACGGGCCGTGCCCGCCGAACTGGAGGAGGCCGCCTCGGTCGACGGTGCGGGCCGGCTGCGGACACTCGTCTCGGTCACGGCCCCGCTGCTGACCCCCGGCATCGTCGCCACCGCGCTCTTCGCCTTCATCACCGCGTGGAACGAGCTCTTCTTCGCGCTCGTCCTGCTCAAGACCCCGGAGAAGCAGACCTTGCCGGTCGTACTGACCCACTTCATCGGTGCGGAGGGCGCGGCCGATCTCGGGCCGCTCGCCGCCGCCGCGTTCCTCGCCACCCTGCCCTCGCTGGTCATCTTCGCGATCATCCAGCGTCGGATCACGGGCGGCATGCTGGCCGGGGCGGTGAAGAGCTGATGCGGCCATCCCTGCGGACGACGGCCGCCGCGGCGGCCACCGCGCTGGCCCTGCTGCTCACCGGCTGCGCGGGGACGGACGACGGCAGGGGCGACAACGGGAGGATCGAGCTCAGCTTCCAGTCGCTGGCCTGGCAGAAGGAGTCCGTCGACGCCAACAAGCAACTGGTGAAGGAGTGGAACGAAGCCCATCCGGACATCCATGTCAGCTATGTACAGGGCAGTTGGGACACCGTCCACGACCAGCTGCTCACCTCCTTCGGGGGCGGCGAGGCGCCGGACATCATCCACGACGCCTCCGACGACCTGGCCGACTTCGCGTACGGCGGCTACCTCGCGGACCTGCGCGGGCTGCTCCCCGGCCGGCTGACCGCCGACATCCCTCGGCAGAGCTGGTCCACCACCACCTTCGGCGACGGCGTCTACGGAGTGCCGTTCCTCCAGGAGCCCCGCGTCCTGATCGCCAACACCAAGATCCTCGCCGAGTCCGGGGTCCGCATCCCGACCCCCGGCGAACCCTGGAGCTGGGCCGAGTTCCGGCAGGTCACCAAGGAGCTGACGGGCAAGGGGCGATACGGCGTCGCCTGGCCGCTCAAGGAACCGGTCTCCATCACCCTCAACCTCGGCCTCTCCGACGGCGGCGAGCTCTTCCACCGCGGCGCCGACGGCAAGGTGACCATCCGTGCGGACGAGGGCGACCGGATCGTCCCCGGCACCATCCACGACCAGGTCGACATCGACCACAGTGCTTCGCGCACCGCACTCGGCATGGGCGGCTCCGACACCCTGCCCGGATTCTTCGGCGGCAAGTACGCGATGGTGCCGCTGGGCTTCTCGTACCGCCAGCAGGTCGTCGAACAGGCCCCCGAAGGCTTCGAATGGACGGTCCTGCCGGCCCCCGCAGGCAGCGCGGGCCTCGCCCAGGGGGTGAGTCCGCAGACCCTGTCCGTCTCGGAGGCCAGCCCGCACAAGAAGGAGGCCGCGCAGTTCATCGACTTCCTGCTCCGGCCGCCGAACATGGTGCGCCTGGCCAAGGGTGACTGGATGCTCCCGACCGGCACCGAGGCCCTCGCCGACCCGTCCCTGCACACCGCCGAGAACGGCTGGGCGACCGGTGTCGCCGTCGCGAAGGCGCTCCGGCCGGCGCCCGCCCAGTCGGTGCGCGGCTACCCGGAGTGGAAGGACAAGGTCGCCACGCCCGCCCTCCAGGAGTACTACAGCGGTGCTGTCGGGGCGGACGAGCTGAGGAAGCGTCTGGTCGACGACGGGAACCGGGTCCTGGCCCGCTATCAGCGCTGAACCCACCCGAGGCCGACGCGGCGGCGGATGGTCCCTTCGGCCATTCGCCGCCGTTCCGGTCGGGTCGATTTCATGGGCCACTCAGTTTTTCTTGCGGCCGGACCCGGAATTACCGACCGGTACGTTTCTTTGGGCTCGCCGCCCGAGCTCTCCGGTGAGAGCACGGGAATCGCGGAGCCCGGTCCGAAATATTCCTGAACGTCGGCGATTCAGACATTCAGTGGCTTGAATTCGACTCTTCAGATCCTTGTGCCCGCGAGCCTGTGCGGGTATGGGTGCCGCATCGTGCCTGCTGTCGCGGTGGTTCCTCCGGCGCGTCTCGCCTGTCGGACGCTGCCGAAAACTGAACGCGCGGCCTGTTTCGGCCTGCCCGGATGGAAATCGCCCGGACTTGGTTCCACCCCCGCCCGTTTCGCTGTGATTCGGGCGCGGGGAAAGAAGAAGTCATTGACAAGCCCTTTCGTGCTGAGCTTCACTCCTGTCGGCGGTGAGCGGCGAGAAATTCCCGGTCAGAGGCGGGGGATTGTCGTCGTGAACGGTCAGAGTCATGCCCGCATGAATGCAAATTCAGAGTAAAAGATGGAGGTGCTGTTATGAAGTTCCTTTTCTTGCTCAAGGACAAGATGACGCCGGAGAAGAGCCTGAAGGCGTACGCCTGGTACCACTGGTACTAAACCGACAGAACGGTCCGTCACTTCGAGGGACACGGTCAGTCGATTCGGGCCCGTGTCCGGCCAGGCCTCATCGGCCCGCCGGGCGCGGGCCCTTCCCGCTTCTTGGAGACCACCGATGCACATGTCCGGTACCGGCAGCCGCGCCCGGGACGTCGTCTTCGCGCCGAGACTCCAGGCGCTCCTGCGAGACCACCGGGGCGAGGAGGTCTTCCGCCTCGACCCCGGCACCGTCGGCGTCGCCGGGGCCGGCCTGACGGACCGGATCCTCGCCGCCAGGCCGGCCGCCGAGGACGAACGCCCCACGTTCAAACCCCTTCACGGGCGCTCCATTCCGCGCACCGAGGCGTCGACGGTCATGCAGGCCATCGGCCGGGACGTGCGGACGGCACTGAAGAAGCCCGTCGAGGCGGTCGACCTCTCCGGCGAGTGGCCGCACGTCGGCCATGTGTTCCTGCGCGATCTGGTTCTCGGAGCCGACCCCTACCGGCTGCGCATCCTCATGGACCGCGCGCTGGAGCTGACGCCCAAGCTCACCTGGACGGTCATCGCCGCGGGGGCCGCGCTGCCCGGCCGGCTCCGCCCCGGCGCACCCGTCTCCGCCATCGCGGGCCTGACCGCCGAAGCCGGGAGCTACAGCGACCGGCGCTACGCGATGGGCCTCTACCGGCGGGCGGCGGCCCCGGTCTGCTTCACCGTCTCGACGCTCGTCGCCAACGCGCTCTGGCTCGGATCGCCCTTCGACGCGGACACCTCGAACCGGAACATCCTGTACGAGGCCATGCGACTGCTGCCGCCCTCCTGGAACGTCCTGCGGAAGGCGTCACCGGAGTACCCCGCACTCGACTCCCGGATCGGCGCGGCCGACGACGTACTGATCCTGCCGTTGGTGAGCCACCGCGACCCCGCGCTCTGGGACGACCCCGACGAGTTCCGCCCCGAGCGCTGGGACAGTCTCGACCCGGACGATCAGCCCGGATACCTCCCCTTCGGGCATGCCTCCGAACGCTGTTGGGGCCGGCACATGGTGATGCCGCTCGCCGAGATGCTGCTCGACATGCTGCGCGGCGACGGCCTGACGGTGAGTCCGGAGCAGACCACCGCGCAGGTGCCCCTGGCCGGGCTGATGGGGGTCTCCGAGGTCCGGGTCGTCCGAAGCTGACCTCAACGTGGTCACCTCGTGAGGGCTCTGTGAACACGGGGGTGGAAACCGGCCGTTCCCCCGTCCGCGCCTACGGCCGGGCGGGGTTCGTCTTCCCATGTGCGAAGTGTGCCGGTCGTGCCGTGGGCCCGGTGTGCGCGGCGGATGCCGCGGCGACCGTGCCTGACTTGGGCGTGGCTGGCCGGTTTCTTATTACGCAACTTTGTTGAGTAAGTCACAGCTGTATGAAGGTCTTGATCTGGGCGCGTCAATCGGCGAGGGTTTCGAGCCAACCCCCGGAGATCTTCCGGCCGGGGGTCAATCCCCCCACAAAGAATGACGAGGAGACCCCTCTTCATGGCAATTCACAAGCGCGCACGCCGGATCAAGCTGACCGCGGCGATAACCGCGGTGGCCGCAGCGGCCGGAGTCACCCTCCTCAACACCTCCCTCGCCGGTGCCGCACCCGCTCCCACGATGGGTGTCGTCTACGGCGCGGACGCGGCGAACGCCGTCTCCGGCAGCTACATCGTGATGCTGGACCAGAAGGCCGACAAGGCGAAGCTCGCCAAGGAGTACGGCGGCAAGCTGAAGCGGAACTACAGCTCCGCCATCAACGGCTTCTCCGCCAGCGGCCTTTCGCTCACCGAGGCCAAGCGTCTGGCGGCCGACCCGGCCGTCTCCAAGGTCGTCCAGAACAAGAAGTTCCACATCGACGAGACCCAGGCCAACCCGCCGTCCTGGGGGCTGGACCGGATCGACCAGGCCGAGACGGCCGGCGACAACGCGTACACCTACCCCGACAGCGCGGGCGAGGGCGTCACCGCGTACGTCATCGACACCGGTGTCCGTACCACGCACAACGAGTTCGAGGGCCGGGCCAGCTCGGGCTACGACGCCGTGGACAACGACGACAGCGCCGACGACGGCAACGGCCACGGCACCCACGTGGCGGGCACCATCGCCGGTGCGACCTACGGGGTCGCCAAGAAGGCCAAGATCGTCGCCGTCCGGGTGCTCGACGACTCCGGCTCGGGCACCACCGAGCAGGTCGTCGCCGGCATCGACTGGGTCACCGAGAACCACGAGGGCCCCTCCGTCGCCAACATGAGCCTCGGCGGCGGCGCGGACGAGGCTCTCGACGCCGCGGTCCAGAAGGCCATCGCCTCCGGAGTCACCTTCGCGGTGGCCGCCGGCAACGAATCCGCCGACGCGAGCGAGAGCTCCCCGGCCCGCGTCCCGGAGGCCATCACGGTCGCCTCGTCCACGGTGGACGACGAGCAGTCCTCGTTCTCCAACTACGGCTCGATCGTGGACATCTACGCCCCGGGCTCGGACATCACCTCGTCCTGGAACGACAGCGACGACGGCTCCAACACCATCTCCGGCACGTCCATGGCGACCCCCCACGTCGTCGGTGCCGCCGCCGTCTACCTCGCCGGACACCCGGACGCCACCCCGGAGGAGGTCGCCACGGCGCTGACCGACGGGGCCACCCCCGACGCGATCTCCAACGCGACCGAGGGCACGCCGAACAAGCTGCTGAAGGTCGTCGAGTAGCCGACCCCGCAGCAGTGACCGGGCGGCGAATGCCCGGTCACGACGGAACCGGCGGCCGCCGCGCCCTCCCCCACGGGGCGCGGCGGCCGCACCGTGCGAAGAGATCGTCCTATGGTGTGCCCATGACCATGTACGCGGCGCTGTTGCGCGGGATCAACGTGAGCGGCCACAAGAGGGTCCCGATGGCCGAACTCCGTACGCTGCTCACCGAACTGGGACACGGCGACGTCCGCACCCACCTGCAGAGCGGCAACGCCGTCTTCAGCAGCGCGTCGGAGGACGAGAACGCCCTCGCCGCCGAGCTGGAGCAGGCCATCGAGAAGCGGTTCGGCTTCCCCGTCCCCTGTCTGGTCCGGGACGGCGTCTACCTGGCGGCAGTTGCGGCGGCCTGCCCGTTCCCGGCCGCCGAACTCGAAGGCAAGCAGCTGCACATCACCTACTACGACCAGCCGGTCGATGCCGACCGCTTCGCCCGGATCGACCCGGCGGCCTTCCTCCCCGAGGCGTTCGGCCTCGGCGACCGTGCGCTCTACCTCTACGCCCCCGACGGGCTGGGCCGTTCGAAACTCGCCGAGGCGCTGTCCCGGTCCTCCGTCACCAAGGGCATCGTCGCCACCTCGCGCAACTGGAACACCGTGGTCAAGCTGGTGGAGATGACGGCACCCACGGGGACCGCGCGCGACGGAGCCCCCGCATGACCGAACCGTTCCCCGGCGTGGCCGCGGCGGTCGAGGGCGAGCTGCGCCTCCTGGACCCCGCCGTGCGCGCCTCCGCCGAACTCCTCTCCCGGGTGCTGCACCCCGACTACCGCGAGATCGACTACGCCGGCCGGGTCTGGGACCGCGAGACCATGATCGCCTCGCTCACCGGGAAGGACGCCCCGCGCCCCGGCCCGATGACCGCGTCCCGGATGAGCGGGGTCCAGCTCGGCGACGACCTCGTCCACCTCACCTACGACACCGAGACGAAGGGGCGCCTCGCCCACCGCAGTTCGGTGTGGCGGCTGACCGACGCGGGCTGGCTGCTCTACTTCCACCAGGCCACGCCGTTCGGCACCGCCGCGGACACCGGTGCCGACGACGACGGCTGAGCCCGGTCAGCGACGGGCGACGCGCTGTGCCCGCGCCGCCCACCGGCCGTCCGTGCGGGAGATCCGCACCGGATGCCCGAAACAGTCGCTGACCCGGTCCGTGGTCAGTACCTCGTCCGCCGGACCCGAGGCCACGCACCGGCCGCCCCGCAGCAGCAGCGCGTGCGTGGTGGAGGCGGGCAGCTCCTCCAGGTGATGGGTGACCAGGACCGTCGCCAGCTCCGGATTTTCCTCGCGCAGCACGTCCAGACTGTCGAGCAACTGCTCGCGCGCGGCGAGATCGAGACCGGTGGCCGGCTCGTCGAGCAGCAGCAGCCGCGGTTGCGGCATCAGGGCGCGGGCGATGAGCGTACGGCCCCGCTCACCCTGCGACAGCGCCGGCCAGCGCGACCCCGACTTGCCGCCCATGCCGAGCATCTTGAGCAGCCGCTCCGCCCGGTCCCGCTGCTCCTCGTCCACCGAGCGGCGCGGCACCGGCTCGACCGAGTTGGTCAGGCCGGTCAGCACCACCTCGTGCACCGACAGCGGGGAACGCAGCGGATGACGCGGATTGACATGCCCGAGCAGCGACCGCAGCTCCCGCAGATCGACCCGGCCGAGGGTGCGTCCCAGGACCTCCACCGAACCCCGGGTGGGGTGGTTGACCGCGCCGAGCAGCCCCAGCAGCGTGCTCTTCCCGGCGCCGTTGGCTCCGAGCAGCGCCCAGTGCTCACCGCTCCGTACGGTCAGGGAGACCGAGCGGAGCAGCACATTGCCGTCCCGGACGAGCGAGACGTCGTCGGCCCGGATCACCGGGGCGGCGGTCTCGGCGGGGGCCGGGGCGGGTACGGCAGAGGTGGTACGGGCGGTGGTCACGGGCGAGTACTCCTTCACGCGGGTGCGAGCGCCTCCAGGCCGCTCAGGTCCTCGGCGGACAGCCGGATCTCCCGGGCCCCCAGGTTCTCCGCCAGATGGGCGGGCGAACCGGTGCCCGGGGTCGGGCACAGCACGGGGGAGCGGTGCAGCAGCCAGGCGAGGGCGATCTGCCCGCGGGTGGCACCGTGCCGGTCGGCGATGCCGGTGAGCGCCGCGGCGGCGTCGCCGGTCAGAGCGCCGTTGGCCAGCGGGAACCAGGGCAGAAAAGCCAGGCCGTGGGCCTCGCACACCTTCAGTACCGCGTCCGACGAACGGTCGAGGAGATTGAAGCGGTTCTGCACCGAGGCGATCCCGGTCAGGGAGAGAGCCTGCTCCAGCTGGTCGGCGGTGAGGGTGTCCAGACCGATGTACCGGATCTTACCTTCCTGCCTCAGCGCGTCCAGAGCGCCCAGCTGGTCGGCCATCGGCACCTCCGGGTCCAGCCGGTGCAGCTGATAGAGGTCGATCCGGTCCGTCCGCAGCCGTCGGAGACTGGCCTCGCACATCGCCCGCAGCTGCTCCGGCCGGCCCGCGACGTGCCAGGCGCTGTCGCTGGTGCGCACCACACCGCCCTTGGTCGCGATCACCAGATCCTCGCGGTACGGGTGGAGCGCCTCGGCGACGAGTTCCTCGGCCACCCCCGGGCCGTAGTTGTCGGCGGTGTCGACGAGCGTGACGCCCTGCTCGACGGCCGCCCGCAGCACCGCCACGGCATCCTGCCGCTCACCGCGCGGCCCCCAGTAACCGGGGCCGGTCAGCTGGGCGGTGCCGTAGCCGAGGCGGCGTACGGGCAGCTCGCCGCCGAGCAGGAACACATCATCGGGAAGAGGGGAGAGCGAAGACATGAAGGGAACACTACGGCCGTCCCGTGATCCCCGGCGGGCGCATGCCGATCGGCGCCGTGGCCACGGACCCTATGCTGAGGCGCCGACGCCCCTTCGCGGGGCGGATTTCTGACCTGTGCGGCCGTGGAACGGGAGTCGGGATGCGCTACATCATCATCGGGGCGGGCGCCGTCGGCGGTGCCATCGGCGGACGCCTGGCCGAGGCCGGCCACGATGTCGTGCTCGTGGCGCGCGGTGCGCAGTACGAGGCACTGCGCACCGGCGGACTGCGGCTCGTCACGCCCGAGGGCGCCCGCACCCACCGCCTCCCCGTCGTCGACCGGCCCGAGGCGCTCGACCTGACCGCGGACGACGTACTCGTGCTCGCCGTGAAGACGCAGGACAGCACGGCCGCCCTCGACGCGTGGAGCGTCCGGCCGGTCGCGGGCGGCGCCACGGCGGGTGAGCGGTTGCCGCTGATCTGCGCGCAGAACGGGGTGGAGAGCGAGCGGCTGGCCCTGCGCCACTTCCGCCATGTGTACGGGATGTGCGTCTGGCTGCCCGCCACCTTCGTCGAACCGGGCGAGGTCTCCGTCGCCGGTACACCGCTGACCGGCATCCTGCACCTGGGCCGCTACCCCACCGGGACCGACGCGACGGCCCGGCTGATCGCCGCCGACCTGGAGAAGTCGAAGCTGCTCGCCCCCGTCGTGCCGGACGTGATGCGCTGGAAGTACGGCAAGCTGCTCTCCAACCTCGCCAACGCGATCGAGGCCGTCACCGGCCCACTCGCCGAACAGACCGCGCTCGACCTGTTCGAGCGGGCCTTCGCCGAGGGGGAGGCCGTGCTCGCCGCCGCCGGAATCGACCCGGTCGGCCGGGAGGAACAGACGGAGTCACGCGCCGGAAGGATGAGCTTCGAACCGTTCGACGGTTCCCCGCGCGGCGGCGGTTCGTCCTGGCAGAGCCTCAGCCGGGGCACCGGCACGATCGAGGCGGACTTCCTCAACGGCGAGATCGTGCTGCTCGGCCGCCTCCACGGGATTCCCACGCCGGTCAACGAGGTACTCCGCCGCACCGCGAACACCTTCGCGCGCGAGCGCCGGGAGGCCGGCTCGATGTCCGTGGCCGAACTCGTCGCGGCCGTCGACGCCGCGACGACCTGAGCCGGTCGCACCGGACGGTGTCGCGTTCCCCGGTGTCGCGTTTCTTCAATACCGGCTGCCGGGACGGACACAGACTGGGACGCATGAAGAACGAGCACGCGCACATGACCGAAGTCGCCGCCGAGGCGGCACGTATCGCCCGCTCCATCGGCACCGAGCAGCTCGACGCACCGAACACGCCCTGCGGCGACTGGGATGTGCGCGGACTCGTCAACCACTGGGTGCTGTACACCTCCCACGGCCTGGAGCACCGTGCCCTGCGCAAGGACCTCCCCGAGGAGCTCACCACCCGCGACTTCACCGCCGACGCCGACTGGGCGCAGCGGTACGCGGCCCAGCTGGACCGTGCGGTCGCCGCCTGGTCGGACCCGGCGGTCTGGGACGGCGAGGTCGACCTCGGGGGTTCGACCTCCCCGGCCGCCGACATCGCCGCGATGCTCATCGAGGAGACGGCCCTGCACGGCTGGGACGTGGCCCGTGCCGTCGGCGAGGAGTTCCGGCTCTCCGACGGGGCGGCCGCGTACGTCCTCGGTGTCGTCGACAGCACTGCCGCGCTCTACCGGCAGTACGACGGCTTCGCCGACGAGGTGACGGTGCCCGCGTCGGCGTCGGTCTTCGAACAGGCGCTGGCCCACAGCGGACGCGACCCGAAGTGGACCGGGGCCTGAGACAGGCCCTAGTCCTGCCAGTAGAAGAGCAGGGTGCTGACGTCCAGGGGTTCGCGCCCGCCGAAGTAGTAGACGCAGAGGCCGGTGACCTGGATCGCGCCGGTCGCCGGGTCGATCCAGCGGAAGCCGGCCGCTTCCAGGGCCGCGCGGGCGGCGGGTTCGTCCTCGTGCGAGGTGGCGAACCGCCCGAGGGTGCTGAGGGAGATCTCGCTCCCGCCGAACCTGATGACGTGATAGGTGCCACCGCCCTGCCGGTGGTGCTCCCCGCAGGAGACCGGGGGCTCCGGCGCCAGGCCCGCCGCGGTGAGCGCGGCCACGGCCCGGCGGAGCTGCTCGTCCTCGTCCGGCTGGACGGGCGGCCCGGCGCAGATGGCCTCGACCCGCCACCGCGGGTCGCTCCACTCCTCGCAGTCGTGCCCGTACTCGTGGAGGACCGCCTCGCGCAACTCGTCGTCCAGGCCTTCGACTTCGACCCGTGGGCGGCCCAGCGAGTCGTGGATCGCCCGGGTCTCGGCGGCGTCGCCGGTGAGGCGGTGCAGCGCGTACGCGGCCCACAGCTTCGCCTCGGCCGTCGGCGCCTCGCCGAGGTAGCCGCGGAGCCGGTCCGGGTCGGTCAGCAGGGACTGGGTGAGGTACGCGACCGCCCGGTCGGGGTCCGCGAGCGCGTCGATGACGTCCTGGCCGGCGCGGTGCCTCATCCGGACGCGGAAGGCCCGGTCCTGGGGGCGTGCGTCACCGACGTCGGCCAGGACCGCCTCCGTTCCGTACCGGGCGACCAGCGCGTCCAGTCCGGCCTCGCCGATCTCCCGCAGGCGCGGCCACGGTTCGGCCGCGAGCGTCGCCAGTTCGCCGGCTGCCGAGCGGTCGCCGAGCAGGCCGCGCGCCTTGAGGATCGCCGCGGACATTCCGTACCAGCCCTCCTTCCGCCGGTCCTTGTGCCGGAGCCAGGGCAGGAGTTCCGCCCGGTCCGCGAGAAGGTCCAGCAGCGCGATACGGACCTCGCCCACGTCGTCGGGGTCGTGGATGCGTGCGATCAGCCCGGCGACGCGGTGCTCCGGTACCCGCCCGGCCAACGCGACCACGCAGGCCCTGCGGCGCCACCACGGATGCGCCGGATCGGCGACGTGCCCCGCGAGTGCGTCCGCGTCGAACGCGCGCAGGCCCTCGGTATCGGTCTGCCCGGCCTGCGGGACCAGTGTCTCGATGGTTCGCATCCGGGGATGCTACCGCCCGCCTCGTCCTGTCCTGAGTGGCCCAGCGGATACGACGCCGAATGGCCCGGGACCACATGCCAATTCGTGTCTAGGCTCGACCTCATGACCACATCGCACACACCTCGACCGGGCCGGACGGCCGTCGATTTCTACTTCGACCCGGCATGCCCGTTCGCCTGGATCACCTCCCGCTGGATGCTGGAGGTGGAGCAGCGGCGCGACATCGGTCTCCGCTTCCACGTCATGAGCCTGTATCTGCACAACATCGGCAACGAACTCCCCGACTGGTACCGGGAACTGGTCGACAGGTCGATCGGCCCGGTGCGGGTCGCGGTCGCGGCGGCCGATGCCCACGGCGACGGGGTGCTCCGCGACCTCTACACCGCGATGGGCGTCCGTATCCACCAACAGAAGAACGAGGACTTCGACGAGGTGATCGCCGAGTCCCTCGCGGAGCTCGGACTGCCCGCCGCGCTCGCCGACGCCGCGCACTCGGAGACGTACGACGAGGCACTGCGGCGCAGCCATGACGCCGGCAAGGACCCGGAGGCCGACGCCTACGTCGGTACGCCCACGATCCATGTCGACGGCGCGGTCTGGTTCGGGCCGGTCCTGCGGGCGGCACCGCGCGGCGAGGAGGCCGGACGCGTCTTCGACAGCTTCCGGGTGTTCGCCGGGAATCCGGACCTCTTCGAGCTCAAGCGGACCCGCACCGGCAGCCTGGACGTGGGATGACCGGGCGCCGCGTCACGCGGTGAGCGACGCCGCCCGTGCGCCGGGGACGCGGGCCTCGTCGTACCGGGTCAGCAGCAACCGTGCCAACTCCGGCGAGGCGCCCAGCACATCGGCCAGTACGTCCGCGCCGGCCGCCCCTTCGGCGATCCGGTCCGGGAGCCGGCCGGGAGCGATGACGTACGGCGCCACCGCCACCCGGCGCACACCCTCGTCCCGCAGGGCCCGTACCGCGTCCTCGGTACGGGGGAGGGATGCGGAGGCGAACGCAGGCCGCACGGAACACCAACCGGTGTGCCGCAGCTCCCGCGCGATTTCAGCGATCACTGCGATCGCCTCCGGGTCTGTGGAGCCCGCCGAGGCCAGGACGAGCCCGGTCGAGCTCCGGTCGCCGGGACGGACCCCGGCCGCGTGCAACCGCCGTTCCAGCGCCGAGTTCAGCAGCGGCGACGGGCCGAGCACCTCGGCCTGCCGGACCCGCAGGCGGGGCAGCCTGCTCCGGGCCTCGTGCAGCACGGTGGGGATGTCGGACTTGGCGTGGAAGGCCCGGGTGAGGAGCAGGGGGAGCGCGACGACGTCCTGTGCCCCCTGCGCGGCCAGCCGTTCCAGGACCCGCGGCACCGACGGCGCGTTGAAGTCCAGGAAGCCCGTCTCCACACGCAGCCCCGGCCGCAGCGACCGCACCCGCGCGGTGAGCGCGTGCACGGTCGCCGCGTGCCGCGGGTCGCGGCTGCCGTGGGCGATGACGAGAAGCACCGGAGCGGTCATGGTCGTCCTCAGTTCTTGACGAGGAGGCCGCGGCCGCGCAGCACCCACCGCTCCAGCGGACTGAAGATCAGCAGGTCGATCGCGATGCCGACGGTGAGGATCAGGATGATGGCGAGGAACACTATCGACATGCTGCTGGTCTCCCGGCCCTGTTCCAGCAACTGGCCCAGGCCCACACCCAGATCGGGCGAGGAGGCGATGATCTCGGCGGCCATCAGCGAACGCCAGGAGAACGCCCAGCCCTGCTTCAGGCCCGCCAGATAGCCGGGCAGCGCGGCCGGCAGCACGATGTGCCAGGTACCGCGAAGACCGGTGGCGCCCAGTGTCTTCCCGGCCCGCAGATGCAGCGGCGGGATCTGGTCGACGCCCGCGACCAGGCCGTTGGCGATCGAGGGGACCGCGCCCAGCAGGATCACCGCGTACATCATCCGGTCGTCGAGCCCCAGCCAGATCACCGCGGGGGGCACCCAGGCGACCGACGGCAGCGACTGGAGCCCGGAGAGCACCGGCCCGATCGCCGCGCGGACCAGCTTGACCCGCGACACCAGCAGTCCGAGCGGAGTGCCGATGGCCAGCGCCAGCAGGAAGCCGAGCAGACCGCGCGAGACGCTGGTCCAGATGTAGCCGAGCAGGGTGCCCTGCGCCCAGGCGTCGGTCACCTCGGCCCACACCTGGGACGGCGACGGCAGCTTGTAGTCGTCGGTGACCTGCGCCCGGACCAGGATCTGCCAGACGACGAGCACCAGGACCACGGCCACGACCGGCGGCAGCACCTTGCGCACCAGCACCTCGCGGACCGGGGTCCGGCTCACCCGTACGGCGTCGAGGGCGTCCAGCCCCGCCTCCAGGCCCGCCAGGTCCTTGGCGGTGTCCTTGGCTGCGGTCTCAGTGCTGGCCATGTCGGCGGATCTCCCCACGCAGTTGTTCGGTGATCTCTACGGACAGCTCGGCCACCGCGGTGTCCTCGATGCGGCGCGGCTGGTCGATGTCGACCGTCCACTCCCGGGCGACCCGGCCCGGCCGCGACGAGAGCAGGACGACCCGCTCGGCGAGCCGGACCGCTTCCCGCACGTTGTGCGTGACGAAGAGGACCGAGACGTTCGTCTCGCGCCAGATCCGGGTCAGCTCGTCGTGCAGCACGTCCCGGGTGATGGCGTCGAGCGCGGCGAACGGCTCGTCCATCAGCAGCAGTTGACTGTCCTGGGCGAGCGCGCGGGCCATCGCCACCCGCTGCCGCATACCGCCCGAAAGCTCATGCACCCGCTTCCCGTGCGACCCGCCGAGCCGCACGAGTTCGAGCAGCCGCTCCGCCTCGGCGCGGCGGTCGGACCTGGGTACGCCGCGCAGCCGCAGCGCGAGTTCGATGTTCTTGCCCGCGGTCAGCCACGGGAAGAGGGCGTGCTCCTGGAACATCAGGGCCGGCCGCCCGCCCGGGGTCTCGATGGACCCCGCGGTCGGGCGGTCGAGTCCGGCCACCAGGTTGAGCAGGGTCGACTTGCCGCACCCGGAGGCGCCCAGGAGGGTGACGAACTCGCCGGGAGCGACATCGAGTGTGATGTCGTCCAGGACGAGCTGCTGCCCCCCCGGTCCGCCGAAGGACTTCGAGACGTGGTCGATGCGGGCGGCGTGCCCGACCGCCGTACGGTCCTCGGCCTTGGTGAGCGTGGTGGTCGCCATGGTCGTCACCTCCTGGGAATCCTGTTCGGGTGCCGGACGCTCTTACTTGACGCCGAGACCGGCGTCGGCGACCTCGGGCTTGCCCGCGGCCTTGAGGATCTTGTTCAGCGGCTTCAGGTCGTAGATGCCCGTCAGGTCCGTCTGCTCCAGCAGGCCGGCCTTCACCGCGTGCTTGGCCTCGGTGTCGAGCGTGGCGGCCAGCGGGTCGTCGGTGAACCGGATCGACTTCCACGCCGGGTCGAGGACGTCCGCCGGCAGTTCCTTGCCGGACAGCGTCTTGAGCGCGGCGTTGGCGGAGGCCTTCGCCCTGTCCGGGTTGGCGTTGATCCACGCGTTGGTGTTGACCGAACCGCGCAGCACCGCCTCGACGACGTCCGGGTGCTCGGCGAGGAACTTCTGCGACACGATGATGTTCGTGATCACGAACTTGTTGTCCGGCCACAGCGACGACTCGTCGAGGAGCACCTTCGCGCCCTGCGCGACCAGCTTGGAGGCGGTCGGCTCGGGGGCCCAGGCGCCGTCGATGGAACCGGACCTGTAGGCGTCCGGCGTCACCTTGTTGTCCGTACGGACCACGGAGACGTCGCCCTTGCCGCTGTTGGCGTCGACCTTCCAGCCCTTCTCGGAGATCCAGTTGAGGAAGGCCACGTCCTGGGTGTTGCCGAGCTGCGGGGTGGCGATCTTCTTGCCCTTGAGGTCGTCCAGGGTCTTGATCTTCTTCGGGTCGACGACCAGCTTCACGCCGCCGGAGGCCGAACCGCCGATGATCCGCAGGCTCTTGCCCTTGGACTTGGTGAAGCCGTTGATGGAGGGCGAGGGGCCGATGAAGCCGATGTCGATCGAACCCGCGTTGAGCGCCTCGATCTCGGACGGACCGGCGTTGAACGTCGACGGCTTGACCGTCGTGGAGCCGAGTTCCTTGGCGATGATGCCTTCCTGGATGCCGACCAGGGCGGTGGCGTGGGTGAGGTTCGGGAAGTAGCCGATCTTCACGGTGTCCGCGGAGAGCTTCTTGCCGTCGGTGGCGACGTCCGCCTTCTTGGCGTCGTCCTGCTTCGCCTCGGAGCCGTAGCCGCAGGCGGTGAGCGCGAGGGCGAGCAGCGGCAGGGCGGCGACGGCGGCGAGGGCACGGCGCGGCGTGGTACGGGGGGCAGACACGGGAGGCTTTCCTCTCGTCGGCCCGGTGCTAGCGTCCTGGGCGATCAGGGGGACGCGGCCGGGAGGTCGGCAGGTCTTCGTCTGAACTGGCTGTGCGGGCGGTGCGGTTGGAACGAGTGGGCGCGCGGGCGGTGCGCGTACGTCATCACGCACATCGCGCGACCCCGCCCTGACCGCTGCCGAGGGCGCCGCTGCCGATGCGGCCGCCCTCCTTCGCGAACGTGGAGTAGATGTCGATGGCCATCAGAAGTCCCATTCGGCGTCGTCCGCGGCGGCCTCGGGTTCGGCCGCGGCGGCGAACGAGGCGCCCGCCATGCCGGCCGACAGCGTGGTGCCGTCCGCCGGGTCGATCAGGAGGAACGATCCGGTGCGCCGGGAGTCCGCGTAGGCGTCGAGTGCGAGCGGCTCCGCGGTACGGACGACGACCCGGCCGATGTCGTTGGCGACGAGCTGTCCGGGCGCCGGGTGCTGGGAGAGGTCGTCCAGCGTGAGGCGCGAGGGGATGTCCTTGACGATCGCCTTGACCGTGCGGGTGGTGTGCTTGAGCAGCACCCGCTGGCCGACCGCGAGCGGCTGGTCGGCGACGTGGCAGACGGTCGCCTCGACGTCCTGGGTGACGGCCGGCGCGTCGTCGGCCGGTGCGATCAGGTCACCGCGCGAGATGTCGATGTCGTCGGCCAGCCGGATGGTCACCGACTGGGGCGCCCAGGCGATGTCCACGCTCTCGCCGAGCGCGTCGATCCCGGCGATCGTCGACGTGCGGCCGGACGGGAGGACGGTGACGGCCTCGCCCACCCGGAACGCGCCGGCGGCGATCTGGCCCGCGTAGCCCCGGTAGTCGGGGTGCTCGGCGGTCTGCGGCCGGATGACGTACTGGACCGGGAAACGGGCGTGGCAGGCGGTGAGGTCATGGCTGACCGGCACCGTCTCCAGGTGCTCCAGGACCGTCGGCCCGCCGTACCAGTCCATGTGCGCGGACGGCTCCACGACGTTGTCACCGGCCAGCGCGGAGATCGGGATCGCCGTACACCAGTTTTCCTGGGGGTCCCCCCCAGACCCCCAGCCCGGGACGCCGAGCGAGGCCGCGTACGCCGTGAACTCCTCGGCGATGGCGGCGAACACCGGCTCCGCGTACTCGACCAGGTCCATCTTGTTGACGGCCAGCACCACGTGCGGCACCCGCAGCAGCGCGGCGACGGCGGCATGGCGGCGGGTCTGCTCGACGACGCCGTTGCGGGCGTCGACCAGGACGACGGCCAGCTCGGCCGTCGAGGCGCCGGTCACCATGTTCCGGGTGTACTGCACATGCCCCGGGGTGTCGGCCAGGATGAACCGGCGGCGCGGCGTCGCGAAGTAGCGGTAGGCGACATCGATGGTGATGCCCTGCTCGCGCTCGGCCCGCAGCCCGTCGGTCAGCAGCGCCAGGTCGGGCGCCTCCTGGCCCCGGCTGCGCGAGGCGTGCTCGACGGCCTCCAGCTGGTCGGTGAGGACCGACTTGGAGTCGTGCAGCAGCCGTCCCACGAGGGTGGACTTGCCGTCGTCGACGGACCCCGCGGTGGCGAACCGCAGCAGGGTGGTGGCCGACAACTGCTCTGCGTGCTGGGTGGGTGTGGTCATTTAGAAGTACCCCTCGCGCTTGCGGTCTTCCATCGCGGCCTCGGACATCTTGTCGTCGGCACG
Organism: Streptomyces sp. NBC_00984; assembly: GCF_045162475.1. NCBI lineage: Bacteria > Bacillati > Actinomycetota > Actinomycetes > Kitasatosporales > Streptomycetaceae > Streptomyces > Streptomyces sp. NBC_00984. Next base: position 1,946,341 of record NZ_CP108734.1, on the reverse strand, counting down.
CGTCGCGCCCCGCTCGGTGAGCCGGGAGGCGGCGATCTCGATGATCACGTCGTCCAGCGTCGTCGCGTCCGAGTCGACGGCGCCGGTGCACGACATGTCGCCGACCGTGCGGTAGCGCACCTGACGGGTCTCGACCCGCTCGCCGTCCTTGGGGCCGCCCCAGTCGCCCGCGGTCAGCCACATGCCGGAGCGGCTGAAGACCTCGCGCTCATGGGCGAAGTAGATCTCCGGGAGCTCGATGCCCTCGCGGGCGATGTACTGCCAGACGTCCAGCTCGGTCCAGTTGGAGATCGGGAAGACCCGGACGTGCTCGCCGGGGGCGTGCCGGCCGTTGTAGAGCTGCCACAGCTCGGGGCGCTGGCGGCGCGGGTCCCACTGGGAGAACTCGTCGCGCAGCGAGAAGACCCGCTCCTTGGCGCGCGCCTTCTCCTCGTCCCGGCGCCCGCCGCCGAACACCGCGTCGAAGCGGTGCTGCTGGATCGCCTCGGTCAGCGGCACGGTCTGCAGCGGGTTGCGGGTGCCGTCCGGGCGCTCGCGGAGCTTTCCGGCGTCGATGTACTCCTGCACGGAGGCGACATGGAGCCGCAGTCCGTGCCGGACCACCGTGCGGTCCCGGTACTCCAGCACCTCGGGGAAGTTGTGCCCGGTGTCGACGTGCAGCAGCGTGAACGGCACCGGCGCGGGCGCGAACGCCTTGAGCGCCAGGTGCAGCATCACGATGGAGTCCTTGCCGCCGGAGAACAGGATCACCGGCCGCTCGAACTCGCCCGCCACCTCGCGGAAGATGTGCACGGCCTCGGACTCCAGGGAGTCCAGGTGGCTGAGTGCGTACGGATTGCCGGTGCCTTCCGACACGGTCGCGACGGTCGTCACGCCGCACCCCTCTCGCTCAGCAGCGCGTAAAGCTCCGCCGCGGACTCCTGCACGGTCTGCCGGTGCGATTCGATCCGCAGGTCGGGCGACTCGGGAGCCTCGTACGGGTCGTCGACCCCGGTGAGCCCGCTGATCTCGCCCGCCGCCTGCTTGGCGTAGAGACCCTTCACATCGCGTTCGGAGCACACCTCGACCGGAGTCGCGACATGCACCTCCAGATAGGCGGTGCCCTCGGTCTGGTGCCGCTTGCGCACCGCGTCCCGGCTGTCCGCGTACGGGGCGATGACCGGGACCAGCACCTTCACGCCGTTGGCCGCCAGCAGCTCGGCGACGAAGCCGATCCGCTGGACGTTGGTGTGGCGGTCCTCGCGGGAGAAGCCGAGGCCCGCGGAGAGGAACTCCCGGATCTCGTCGCCGTCGAGCACCTCCACGCGATGGCCCTCGCCGCGCAGCCGCCCGGCGAGTTCGTACGCGATGGTGGTCTTGCCCGCGCTCGGCAGACCGGTCAGCCAGATGGTGGCTCCCGTCTCCGTCACGCTCATCGAAGTCTCCTGATCAGTCGTCATCAGTCGTGCAGCCCGCACTCGGTCTTGCCCCGGCCGGCCCAGCGTCCGGCGCGGACGTCCTCGCCCTCCAGCACCCGGCGGGTGCAGGGCGCGCAGCCCACGGAGGCGTAGCCGTCCATCAGCAGCGGGTTGGTGAGTACGCCGTGCTCCGCGACGTACGCGTCGACGTCGTCCTGCGTCCAGCGGGCGATCGGCGAGATCTTCACCTTCCGCCGCCTGCTGTCCCAGCCGACGACCGGGGTGTTCGCCCGGGTGGGGGACTCGTCGCGGCGCAGCCCGGTCGCCCAGGCGGTGTAGGCGGTCAAACCCTCTTCGAGCGGTTTGACCTTGCGCAGCTTGCAGCACAGATCGGGGTCGCGGTCGTGCAGCTTCGGCCCGTACTCGGCGTCCTGCTCGGCCACCGTCTGCCGGGGGGTCAGTGTGATGACGCGGACGTCCATCACGGCCTCGACCGCGTCGCGGGTGCCGATCGTCTCCGGGAAGTGGTAGCCGGTGTCGAGGAAGACCACGTCGACGCCGGGGAAGACGCGCGAGGCGAGGTGCGCGACGACCGCGTCCTCCATCGAGGACGTGACGCAGAACCTCCCCCCGAAGGTGTCGGCGGCCCACTTCAGGATCTCCGGCGCGGAGGCGTCCTCCAGCTCCCGGCCGGCCCGCTCGGCCAGGCCTTCGAGGTCCTCGGTCAGCGGAGTCTCCGTCATATCCCGTCCCCTTCACCGTCGTTGCGCCGCAGCCCCCGGGTCAGCAGACCCAGGAACTTGAGCTGGAACGCGCGGTTGCACGAGGCACATTCCCAGGCGCCGTGGCCCGTCTCGTGCGGGCGCAGGTCCTCGTCCCCGCAGTACGGGCAGTGGAACGGTGCGGCGCGTTCGCTCATGACAGCGACTCCGCACCGGCCCGCGCCGCCCAGGTCGCGAACCGCTCGCCGTCCTCGCGCTCCTCCTGGAAGCGGCCCAGCACCCGCTCGACGTAGTCGGGCAGCTCGGCCGAAGTGACCTTCAGGCCGCGGACCTTGCGGCCGAACCCGGCCTCCAGGCCCAGGGCGCCGCCCAGGTGCACCTGATAGCCCTCGACCTGGTTGCCGTCGTCGTCCAGCACGAGCTGGCCCTTGAGGCCGATGTCGGCGGTCTGGATGCGGGCGCACGCGTTGGGGCAGCCGTTGAGGTTGATGGTGAGCGGCTCGTCGAAGTCCGGCAGGCGGCGCTCCAGTTCGTCGATGAGCGCCGCGCCGCGCGCCTTGGTCTCGACGATCGCCAGCTTGCAGAACTCGATGCCGGTGCAGGCCATCGTGCCGCGCCGGAACGGTGACGGCTTCACCTGGAAGTCGAGCGCCTCCAGTCCGGCGACCAGGGAGTCCACCTGGTCCTGCGCCACATCGAGGATGATCATCTTCTGCTCGACGGTGGTGCGCAGCCGGTCCGAGCCGTGTGCGGCGGCCAGGTCGGCGATCTTGGCGAGCGTGGAGCCGTCCACCCGGCCGACCCGGGGGGCGAAACCGACGTAGTAACGGCCGTCCTGCTGCTGGTGCACACCCACGTGGTCGCGCCAGCGGCTGCTGGGCTGCTCGGGTGCGGGACCGTCGGTCAGCGGACGCTTCAGGTACTCGTCCTCCAGCACCTGGCGGAACTTCGCCGGGCCCCAGTCGGCCATCAGGAACTTCAGCCGGGCGCGGTTGCGCAGCCGCCGGTATCCGTAGTCGCGGAAGATGCCGACGACTCCGGCCCAGACGTCCGGAACCTCGTCGAGCGGCACCCACGCGCCCAGCCGTTCGGCGAGCCGCGGGTTGGTGGAGAGCCCGCCACCGACCCAGACGTCGAAGCCCGGACCGTGCTCGGGGTGGACCACGCCGACGAACGCGATGTCGTTGATCTCGTGCACCACGTCCTGCACCGGCGAACCGGAGATCGCGGTCTTGAACTTGCGCGGCAGGTTGGAGAATTCCTTGTTGCCGATGTACCGGTCGTGGATCTCGTCGACGGCCGGCGTGCCGTCGATGATCTCGTCGGCGGCGATGCCGGCCACGGGGGAGCCGATGATCACGCGGGGGCAGTCACCGCACGCCTCGGTGGTGGAGAGCCCGACGGCCTCCAGCTTCTCCCAGATCGCCGGGACGTCCTCGATGCGGATCCAGTGCAGCTGGATGTTCTGCCGGTCGGTGATGTCCGCGGTGCCGCGTGCGTACTCCTGCGAGATCTCGCCGATCACCCGCAGCTGCGCGGTGGTCAGCCGGCCGCCGTCGATCCGTACCCGCAGCATGAAGTACTTGTCGTCCAGCTCCTCCGGCTCCAGGATCGCCGTCTTGCCGCCGTCGATCCCGGGCTTGCGCTGGGTGTAGAGACCCCACCAGCGCATGCGTCCACGCAGGTCGTTGGGGTCGATCGAGTCGAAGCCGCGCTTGGAGTAGATCGTCTCAATGCGTGTCCGCACATTGAGACCGTCGTCGTCCTTCTTGAACTGCTCATTGCCGTTGAGCGGAGTGTGGTGCCCCACGGCCCACTGGCCTTCGCCACGATGGCGTCCGGCCTTGCGGCGGGGCGTGGTGGTCGCAGGCTGTTCCGGGGTAGCGGCCATGACGGTACGTCCTTCGGGACTGCAGGAGGGCGGCTCTGAACTGCACACTCGCGTCAAGGCGCGGCGGTGCGCAGGGATTGCAGAGAAAAAAGGGGGAGCGCGGCGGTGCTGGGACTCTCAGCTCGCCGGACAGATGGCGCTGGACACGCGGCCGAGGTCGACGTGGCGTCGACTCACCAAGGCAATTCCAGTTCCAGGCATGACGGAAGCGTGGCACGCGGATCTCGGGCCAGTCCACCACTATCCAAGATGTGGACGAGAGTGTCCCGCATCGCAAGACGGTGTGGTGCTCGTCACTTGGAACGCCGGGACCGGCCCGCCCGTAATCGCCGCAATCCCCCCACTTGTCGCCGGGGCGTGCACCCGGAAGCGGAGGGCGGCCGCCCGAACCGCTACCGCCCGAACCGCTACCGCCCGAACCGCTATCGCCCGGCCCCCGGCCACGGCCCCGGCGTCGCCACCTCCGGCTCCAGCTCCACCTTCGTGTCGAACAGCCGGAAGCCGCGCCGCAGATAGTTGTCCATGGCGTGCGGGCCGTCCTTGGAGCAGGTGTGCAGCCACACCCGCTTCGTCGGCGTCCGCTCCGGCCAGCGCTCCGCCAGGTCCCAGGCACGGGCGACCCCGTACGAGAGCAGATGGCCACCGATCCGCCGCCCCCGGAACGCCGGGATCAGCCCGAAGTACATGATCTCGACCTCGCCCTCGTCCTGCGGGTCCAGCTCGATGTATCCCGCCGGGGTGCCGTTCGCGTACGCCACCCAGGTCTCGGCCCCCGGCCGGTCCAGGGCCTCCTGCCACTGCGCGTACGTCATGCCGAGCCGGTCCGTCCACCGGATGTCGCCGCCGACCGCCGTGTAGAGGAACCGGCTGAACTCGGGCAGCGCTGTCTCCGACCGCACGATCCGCACATCGCCCTCCGGGACCGCGGCGGGCCGCAGATCGTCGGGGGAGGTCTGTTCCAGGGACCAGATGGTCACCTCGGTGGTGGCGGTGGCGGCGGTATGTACGGGGTTGCTCATGACTGCCAGGGAACCACGCCCCGTCTCCCGCGCCAAAGCCGGTCCCGAAGCGCGGACGGCGGACCGGGGACTGATCCGCCGTTCAGAGGTCACCCGACAGGCTCTCAGTCGCCCGTACGCGCCCTGACCACCACCGGAGCCGTCGAGTGCGGCAGCAGATCGGCCGGGTGGTCCGGGTGGACCACCTCCACCTCGACGTCCTCGCCGAAGCGGTACGGGCGGTGCGCGAGCACCTGGGCGAGATGGCGGCGCATCCGGGAGATCTCCGCCCGCACCGTCACCGTCCGGGTCGCGTCGCCGAAGATGTCCTGGGCGAGCTCGGACGCCGTACGCCCCTCACGGTGCAGCGCCAGGGCGTACAGCAGCTCCGCGTGGCGGGGCGAGAGCCGCTGCGTCCAGGTGCCCACCGCGCCCACCACATTGACCGTGAGTCCGCGTGGCCGGCTCAGATCCAGCACCACCCGCTGCGGAGCCCCGTCCGAAGGCCCGTCCGCGACCTGGAGCAGCCAGCCGCCGGGCAGCGGCTCGACTCGGCACATGCCGAGCGACGGCAGCCACACCCGGCCCGGCCGCAAGGACTTGGGCAGCGGCAGCCGGTCGACCGGAGGCATCCCGGTCACCGCGGCGAGCCAGCCGTGGGTGTCCACCGCCAGGGTCCGGCCGCCCAGCCGGCACACCAGCGGTGCCGCCACCGAACGCAGCCGGTCGATCGCCTGCAGATGCCGGTTCCTGATCTCGCTCTCCGCCAGCCTGGCGACCGAACTGACCAGGGCGAGCGTCGTCGGATGGAACGTGGAGGCGGGGCCGCTCATGTCGACGATGCCCTTCACCTTGCCGTCGCGCGGGTCCCGGACCGGGGCCGCCGCGCACGTCCAGTTGTGCAGGGTGCGGACGAAGTGCTCCGAGGAATGGACCTGGACCGGGACGCGGGAGAATAGCGCCGTACCTATCGCGTTCGTCCCCGTACTCTCCTCCGCCCAGGCCGCGCCCTCCGCCAGACAGACGTCGTCCGCCCGGCGCAGCACTCCCGCGTTGCCCCGGCGCCACAGCACCCGGCACTCCACGTCGGTGACCACCAGGATCTGCTGGGCGGCGTCCGCCAGGGAGAGCAGGCCGTCGTTCAGCAGCGGCATCACCTCGCTCAGCGTCGAGCTCCGGCGCCGGTGCTCGATCTCGTCCACATCGAGCAGCACGCTCTCGGTGGACTGGTCCGGATCGATGCCGCTGCGCAGCACCCGGTCCCACGAGGCGCCGATCTCGGCCCGCGGGGCGACCGTCGGGTGGTCGCCGACGAGCCTGGCCTCCCTGGCCCGGTGGATCATGCGAAGGGCCGCGGCGGACTGCCGGGCGTCCGCTCGCGTCACCCCGGAGGCGCTTGTCTCCACTCTCGGTTCCCCCCACATGCCAGGCCGGCTCGACGATCCACGGGCCCCATCCTGCCGCTGCGAGGGGACCGGCACCGCACACTCCGCACAATGGTTGCAACCCTTTGCAACTCTGGCGAGGGGGTGCGCGACCGTATGAGAGTGGTGGAACCACCGTGCGGCGGAGCGCGTGCCCCACTGCTCGGTGTGCACAGCATGGAGGGTGGTGCCGTGTCGGCGCAGCACCACCCTCCGTTGCTGTACAGCTACGGGCAGGGCCGGTCAGGGCCCGACGGGCCGCGCCCGTTCGACGATCGAAGCCAGATCGAGGCTGTGCGGCAGTGTCCCGAAGGCCGCGCCCCGGTCCCCGCCCAGCCGTGACGCGCAGAACGCGTCGGCCACCTCCGGCGGCGCCCACCGCACCAGCAGCGAACCCTGGAGCACCAGCGCCATCCGCTCGACCAGCCGGCGGGCCCGCGCCTCGATCCCGTCCAGATCGGCGAGCTCCGTCAGCATGTCCCTGATCGCCCCGTCCAGCCGGTGATCGGCTCCGCGTGCCCTGCCGACCTCCTGGAGGAACGCGTTCAGCGCCATCGGCTCACGCTGCAGCGCCCGCAGCACGTCCAGCGCCTGCACATTCCCCGAGCCCTCCCAGATCGAGTTGAGCGGCGCCTCGCGCAGCAGCCGGGGCATCCCGGACTCCTCGACGTAGCCGTTGCCGCCGAGACACTCCAGTGCCTCGGCCACCATCGGCGTGCACTGCTTGGTCACCCAGTACTTCGCCGCGGGCACCGCGATCCGCAGGAAGGCCCGCTCGCTCTCCGAGCCGTCGTCGTAGGCCGCGGCCAGCCGCATCGCCAGCACCGTCGCGGCCTCCGACTCCAGTGCCAGATCGGCCAGCACATTGCGCATCAGCGGCTTCTCGATCAGCACCCCGCCGAACACGCTGCGGTACGTGCAGTGGTGGATCGCCTGCGCCACCGCCTGCCGCATCAGCGCCGCCGAACCGACCACACAGTCCAGCCGGGTCGCCGCCACCATCCCGATGATGGTGCGCACCCCGCGCCCCTCCTCGCCGACCCGGCGCGCCCACGTGCCGTCGAACTCGACCTCGGCCGACGCGTTCGACCGGTTTCCCAGCTTGTCCTTGAGCCGCTGGATCGCGAACGTGTTGCGGGTGCCGTCGGGCAGTACCCGGGGCAGCAGAAAACACGTCAGGCCGCCCGGCGCCTGGGCCAGTACCAGGAAACCGTCGGACATCGGCGCCGAGCAGAACCACTTGTGCCCGGTGAGCAGATACTCGCCCTCCGCGGCCAGCGGCTCGGCGCGGGTCGTGTTCGACCGTACGTCCGTGCCGCCCTGCTTCTCCGTCATCCCCATCCCGAAGAGCACACCGGCCTTCCGTGCGGCGGGCCGCAGCCCCTGCTCGTACACCGTCGAGGTGAGCAGCGGCTCCCACTCGGCGGCCAGTGCCGGATCGGTGCGCAGCGCGGGCACCGCCGCGTGCGTCATCGACAGCGGGCAGCCGTGGCCCGCCTCGGCCTGCGTCCACACGAGGAAGCCGGCCGCCCGCCGTACATGACCGCCCGGCCTGCCCCAGGCGTCGGTCAGGCCCGCGGTGACCGCGTGGCCGAGCAGGCGGTGCCAGGCCGGGTGGAACCCGACCTCGTCGATGCGGTGGCCGTACCGGTCGTGGGTACGCAGCACCGGCGGATTCCCGTTCGCCTGCGCACCCCACTCCTGCACCTGCGCGGAACCTGCGGATCTGCCCAGTTCACCGAGCTCGCCCCGGACTTCGGCCAGGAGCCCGGGTGACGTGTGACGTTGCACCGCCTCGGTGAGTGCCCGGTCGGCGGCGAAGACGTCGTAGCCGGTCAGCGGTGGTACCTGGTTGGACACGGTGTGGGTGGTGGCTGCCATGCCGATACGGTAAGGACGTGCAGGCAGCAAATGAAACACCCGAGCGGCCACCGGGCCGGCTCCACCGGGCCCGAGTCCTCTACCGCAACGTATCCAAGCGGCAGATGGCCTGGCAGTTGCTCAAGGACACCGTCAACTCGTGCATGGAGTACCGCATTCTCGGGCTCGCCGCCGAGGCGGCGTTCTTCACCCTGCTGTCCCTGCCGCCCCTGCTCCTCGGCCTGATCGGGCTGCTCGGGTACGTCGACGAGTGGACCAGCACCACCACGGTCGCCTCCATCGAGCGCAACATCCTCAACGCCGCCCAGACGGTGCTCAGCGAGCGGGGCGTCAACGACTTCGCCAAGCCGCTCCTGGCGGACGTCACCACCGGCGCCCGGCCCGATGTCATCTCGATCGGCTTCGCCATCGCACTCTGGTCCGGCTCCCGCGCGGTCAATGTCTTCATCGACACGATCACCGTGATGTACGGCCTCGACGGCCAGCGCGGCATCGTCAAGACGCGACTGCTCTCCTTCCTGCTGTACGTCGTCGCGCTGCTGCTCGGTTCCGTCGTGCTGCCGCTGCTCGTCGTCGGCCCCGACCGGGTCGTGGAGTTCGTCCCATGGGGCACCGAGCTCATAAGCGTCCTGTACTGGCCGCTGGTGATCCTGCTGTCGATCGCGTTCCTCACGACGCTCTACCACGTGTCCGTGCCGGTCCGTTCGCCCTGGATCGAGGACATGCCCGGTGCGCTGGTGGCGCTCGCGATGTGGGTGCTCGGCAGCTTCCTGCTGCGGATCTATCTCACCAGTACGGTCGAGGGGCCCACGATCTACGGTTCGTTGGCGGCCCCGATCGCCGTCCTGCTGTGGATCGGCATCTCCGCGTTCGCGGTGCTGGTGGGAGCGGCGGTGAACGCGGCCATCGACCGGGTGTGGCCCTCACTGGCGACGGCCGCCGCCCGCGCGGCGAACGACCGGGTACGCGCGGCCCAGGCGGCGGAGCTGGTCGCGCGGGCGCAGGCGGGGAACCAGGACGACGGGTACTGGGACGACGATGACGAGGACGACGACGAGGGCGACGATGAAGGCGACAGCCCCTACATGCCGTCCGAGTTCCCCGAACGCTGGTCGAAGTTCCTGCCGCCGGACGATGTGAAGTCCAGACTTCAACCGAGCCGCGACAAGGAGCCGGACAAGCCGAACCCGGACAAGCCGAACCCGGACAAGCCGGACGACGCGTCCGACGGCTGAGCGTGCCCGCCGGACGGACCCTAGGGGGCGGGCGCGGGTGCCGGGACGGTCGGTGCCGCCGGAACCGACGGGGTCGCGCCGGGAGACCAGGACAGCTTGACCACCAGATGGCCCTCGACCGCGCTCCTGGCGATCACCGCCCCGGCCTCCGCCGTGATCTTGACCCCGAATTCGAGCTCCACACCGTCCGGTTTCAGGTCGCCGTCCCGGAACACCGCGAGGGCGGACTCGGCCGCCGACCGGATCCCCGTGAGTGCGCTGTCGAACGTACGCCCGGCCCTGGCCAGGGTGTTGTCGTCGCCCAGCGCGACCAGCTGCGCGCCCTGGGTGTGACGGTCGACCTCGACCGTCACGGTGGCGCCGTTGTCGGTGGTGAACTCCATCAGTGCCGTCATGACCGCCCCCGGGAAGCCGATTCCGTCCGCCGACGAGATTAGCGTGTGGGGTATGGGCGACAGGTACGAAGAGCGGACGTCGCGGTTCGACGGTGCGATCGTGTGGACACTGGGCGTGCCGGAGGGCGCGGTCCATCCGGTGCTGCCCGACGGCTGCATGGACCTGCTCTGGATCGGCGGGCGGCTGCTCGTCGCGGGCCCCGACACCCGTGCCGCGACGCCGTCCGCCCCGGCCGGCGGGCAGTGCGTCGGCATCCGCTTCGCACCCGGCACGGCCCCCGCGCTGCTCGGTGTGCCGGCGCACGAGTTGCGCGACCGGCGCGTCGAGCTCGCGGACCTGTGGCCCGGAGAACGGGTCCGCGTACTCACCGAGCAGCTCGCCGAAGCGCCCGAGCCGGCTGCCGCGCTGGAGAACATCGCGCTGCGCCGGGCGGCCGAGAGTGCACCGCCGGACCCGCTGATGCGGTACGTCGCGGACCGGCTCGGCGCCGGACGGTCCGTCGCGGACACCGCGCACCGGGCCGGCCTCGGCGCCCGCCAACTGCACCGGCGTTCGCTCGCGGCCTTCGGTTACGGGCCCAAGACGCTCGCCCGGGTCCTGCGGCTGCAGCGCGCGCTCGCCCTCGCACGGGCCGGGACGCCGTACGCCGAGGCGGCGGTCGAGGCGGGCTGCACCGACCAGGCCCATCTCGCCCGGGAGATGCGTGACCTGGCCGGGACCACCCTGACCGCCCACCTAGGGTCTGTCCGGTAGCCGCTCGCGTCCGGGCCCCCGGCCTCAGCCGTTGGCGGCGAACAACGACACCGCGCAGCCGTCCGGGTCGAGGACCGTCGCGTAACGCTGCCCCCACACCGCGTCCCACGGCTTCAGATGCCCGCGGTATCCCGCGCCGGTCAGGTCGTCGTACACCGCGTCCACCTCTGCCGGGCTGTCGCACAGGAAGGCCAGCGAGAGGCGGTCGCCGCCGGTCGGCGGGGTCCATCCGGGGTCGAAGGAGCGGGTGACGTCCTCGGTGTCCCAGAGGAGTCGCTGCCCGCCCGGCAGTGTCACTTCGACATGAGGTGCGGATTCCGCTCCGGCGGGGATGTCGAGGCCGAGCCGGCGGTAGAAGGTGAGCGATGCGGCCAGATCCGCCGTGACGATGCCGGTCGCGTCCATGCGTGGAGTCATGTCCCGACCGTATGCCGGGCCCCGGCGCGGGTCTTGTACGAAACGGACATCCGCGAGGACGAGTGCGAACGGGAGTGCCGCAGCCGACCGACAGCACCCCCGCCCGCGTCTACGAGCCCTACGAGTCAACGAGCCCCATGAGCCCCATGAGTCCTACGAGTCCTACGAGTCCTACGAGTCCTACGAGGGCGCGGCGCCGGTCGTGCAGTCGGCGGGCGAGGTGCCGGGGTCCGTCAGCGTGAGACCGAGCTGGGCGCGTTCGGTGACCCAGCGGCTCGGGCGGTGGCGCGGATCGCCCGTCGTGCGGTGCAGCGCCCGGTGCAGCTCCAGCATCCGGTCCGCGCCGATCCGGTCGCCCCAGGCCAGCGGGCCGACGGGGTAGCCGAGTCCGGTGGTGACGGCCAGGTCGATATCGGCGGGGACGGCGATGGAGCGCTCCGCGATGCCCGCCGCGACCGACACGATCGAGGCGAGCAGCCGCTGGGCGACCGAGCCCGCGGTGTCCCGCACCACCGAGACCGCCCAGGGCTCGTCGCCCTCCGCCGCGCGGGCCAGCACCGCGCGGGCGTCACGCGCGGCGGCCGGGTCCGCCGCCGGGGTCACGGCCAGCACCCGGCGCCGGCCGGCCGCGGGCAGTGGGTCCACGCCGAAGGTGCGCCCCGCGGGTAGCCCGTTCCCGGCGACCGCCTCGGCGACCGCGGTGCCCCAGACCGGAACCAGTACCAGGGCTTCGGCGGACGGCCCGGTGCCGGTCTCGACGACGGCGCCCGCGGCGGTCAGCGCCGCCCGCAGCGCGGCCGCGTCCCGGTCCTGCCCCGCGGTGCCGTGGACGAACACCGGACGGTCCGCGTCACCCGTGACCGGCGGTTCCGGCGCGGGGGCGGGCGCCTCGGCACCGTACGTGTACCAGCCGTGCCCGGTCTTGCGGCCGTGCAGTCCGGCCGCCACCCGGTTGGGGGTGAGGTAGGAGGGGCGGAGCCGGTCCGCGTACCGGAAGCCCTGCCAGATCGAGTCGATCACCGCGGCCGTCACATCCAGCCCGGTGAGGTCCATCAGCTCGAACGGGCCCATCCGCAGGCCCAGTACGTCGCGGGCGATCCGGTCGATGTCCGCCGGGTCGCCGACCGTCTCCTCCAGCAGCGCGAGGGCCTCGGTGACCAGACCGCGGCCGGCGTGGTTGACCAGGAAGCCGGGGGTGTCGGCGACGGTGACCGCGCGGTGTCCGCAGCTCTCGACGAGCGCGGTGAGGACCGGCGGGATCTCCGGGCGGGTGGCCGCGCCGGGCACGATCTCGACGATCTTCATCAGCGGCACCGGATTGAAGAAGTGCAGCCCGGCCAGGCGCGTCGGGTCCTTCAGCGCCGCGGCGATCCGGGTGACCGACAGGGACGAGGTGTTGGTCGCGAAGACCGCCGTCGCGGGCAGCACCCGCTCCAGCCTGCCGAAGACCTCCGTCTTGGTGTCGAGGTCCTCCCGCACGGCCTCGACGACCAGCTCGACGTCCGGCCCCTCCGCCCAGGGGTCGTCGAGCGGGACCAGCCGCTCCAGGGCGGCGGCGCGGTCCTCGGCGGACATCCGGCCCTTCTGGACGGCCCGTTCGAGCATGGACCGTACGAAGTCCACGGCGGCCGTCACGGCCTCCGTGCGCACGTCGCACAGTTCGACGGTGTGTCCGGCGGTCGCCGCCCACTGGGCGATGCCGCGGCCCATGGCCCCGGCGCCGACGATCCTGATACGCATGGCGGTTGCGGTCCTCTCGGGGTGTGACATGTGATCCGTCCGGTCGAGCGGCTGTGACATGTGATCCGTCCAAGCGAGCGGCTGTGACATGTGATGCGTCTCAGCGAAGGTAGACGCGTTCCGGGTCCACGTCCTCGCGCAGCAGCCGGAGTTCGGCCTCCGTCGGCGGCGGTACGGTCCCGACCGTGCCGGCCGCCTTCAGGTCCCAGCCGGTTGCCGCCCGTACCTGTTCGACGGTGACGCCGGGGTGGACGGCGACCAGCCTCAGCTCCTCGCCGACGCCCGTGCGCGCCAGGATGCCCAGTTCGGTGATGACCCGGGTGACACCGGCGCCCAGGGGCCGGATGCCCTCGGCCAGTGCCCGGTCGGGGCCGGGGGTGGTGCAGAAGTCGAGGGTCCCGGTGAAGGAACGCGGATTGTGGCGGCGCATCACGACGAAGACCTCACGGGAGTTGGCCATCACCTCGATGCCACCGCCGGAACCGGGCAGCCGGACCGCGGGGCTGTCCCAGTCACCGATCACGGACGTGTTGAGATTGCCCCACCGGTCGATCTGCGCGGCGCCCAGGAACCCCACGTCGATATGGCCGCCCTGCAGGACACAGCCGAAGAGCGCGGGCATCGACAGCACCGCCTCGGCACCGGTGATCAGGACCGCGTCGGCGATGGTCTCCGGCAGGTGCGAGGGGTGCGCGCCGCACACCCCGGACTCGTACACGACCTCGATCTCCGGGGCGACCGTCAGATGCGCCAGCTCGGTGGCGAGCGTCGGCAGGCCGATGCCGGCGAACACGGTGCGGTGCGCGGCCAGTTCACGGGAGGCGACGACGGAGAGCAGCTCCGACGAGGTGATGCTGTCCGGTGCGGTGGTGGTGATGGTCATGGCGCGTTCCTTATCGTGTCCCGATTCCGTCGCCCGTCCTGCCTGTCCGCTCACAGCCGCCGCCCGTAGTTCACCGGCAGGCTCAGCGCCTCGCCGACCGCCAGGCCCGCCCAGTACTCCTCGCCGAGCTTGTCGACGTACTCCGCGTGGTCGGCCGTCCCGAGCACCCATTCGGCCAGCCACTCCTGGAGCCGCTGCGGATCCTTGCTGATGTGCGACCAGGCGCGGTAGAAGGCGTTGTCCCGGTCGTAGTACCCCTGCGCGAAGGAGGGGTGCGCGCCGCGCGGACAGACGACGACCGCGTCGACCGCGTGGGCGGGGACGAGCGTACGGTTCGGGTCCGAGCGGATCACCTCGTCGTCGACGATCTCCTCCACGACGACGACCGCCTTGTCCGCCGCGTACACCGCCTCGGCCTGGATGCCGGTCAGGCCCCAGATCTGGGTGTTGCCGCCGCGGTCGGCACGCTGGGCGTGGATGATCGTCACATCCGGGTTGACGGGCGGTACGACATAGATCTGCTCGGGTTCGCCGTCCGGGCCGAGGTAGGGCGAAGTGACCTTGCGCAGACCGCTGTTGACGGACGGCAGATCGCTGCCGCCGTAGCTGCGCAGCGGATGGAACGGCAGCCGCTGGGCGCCGGCCAGGTAGCGGCAGATCATTCCGTAGTGGCTGTACTCCTCGAAGGCGAGCGGCGCCGGTTCGCCGGTCTCGATGCGGCGGCGCAGTTCGCCGAGCGACCCGGCGGAGGAGTTGCCGACGAAGGAGGAGACCAGCCGCGAGACACAGCCCGCGGCGATCATCTGGTCCACCACGATGTCCGCGGTCATCCGGACCACGGTGAGGTCGCGGCGGCCCTGGCGGATGATCTCGTGGCCCGCGGCGGTCGGGACGAGATGGGTGAAGCCTTCGAGACAGACGGTGCCGCCGTCGTGGACGAAGGCGGTGATCGCCGCCTTCATCGACATCGTCTTGTCTTTCCGGTCCGTCGTGGCCACGGTGCTCCTCCGGCTCTGCTGGCGCGTCCTGGGTATGCACGTCGCCCCACCGTGTCAGCGGCTATTGATTGCTGTCCAATACCAAATTAAGGTCGTATCGAGACGTCTGATTAATGAATCGGATCAGTCGGTCACCGGTCACCGAACATCGACTGGTGACCGACGACGGCCGGCGGCCAGTAGCCGAAGGAGCGTGCATGGAGTTGCGTCATCTGTCCGCGTTCGTCGCCGTGGCCGAGGAGCTGCACTTCGGGCGGGCCGCGAAACGGCTGCAGATGGCCCAGCCGCCGCTGAGCCAGCAGATCCGCCGGCTGGAGAAGGAGCTGGGTGTCCAGCTCTTCGAACGCAACACCCGGTCGGTGCGGCTCACCAGCGCGGGGGAGTCCTTCCTCCAGCCGGTACGGACCGTGCTCGACGACCTCGACACCGCGGTGCGCGCCGCGAAGGCGGCGGGCCGCGGCGAGTACGGGCGGGTCACCATCGGCTTCGCGGGCGCCTCCAGCCACGAGACGCTGCCGCTCCTCACCCGGGCCGTGCGCGCCGCCCACCCCGCCCTCGAACTGGTCATGAAGGGGCAGACCTACGCCAACGTCGCCCTCGACCGGGTCGCCGACGGCTCGCTCGACCTGGGCTTCGTCCGGCTGCCGGTGACCCAGCCGGGGGTGGCGTACCGGGTGATCGACGAGGAGGAGCTGGTGTGCGCGCTGCCCTTCGACCACCCGCTCGCCCGGCTGGAGAGCGTCCCCATCGGCCTCCTGGCCGAGGAGCCCTTCGTCTCCTTTCCCGCCAACACCGGCTCCACCGTGCGCGACGCGATGGTCGGGGCCTGCGAGGCCGCCGGGTTCAACCCCCGGGTGGTCCAGGAGGCGCCCGACTCGTACACCATCCTGGCGCTGGTCGCCGCAGGTGTCGGCGTCACGCTCACCGTCACCTCCGTCGAGCACATCCAGCAGAACGGCCTCGTCTACCGGCCCCTGGCCGGCCCGCCGATCCGGCTCCAGGCCGCGCTGGCCTGGCGCGCCGACACCCCCTCCGCCGCGCTGCGGGCGGTACTGGCGGTGGCGGAGGAGGCCCTGCCCACGCCGTCGGGCCCGGCCGCGGACCGAACCGCCGCAAGCCCGCATTGAGACGCACCACGTCTTGAACCAGGGCGAACTGGATATTGGACCGACTCAGTCGCCGGGTGCAAGGGTCGGCGGCACGCGCCACTCGCCTCCGAAAGGTCACGCCGTGCCCGATCAGCAGCTCGATGTCGTCATCTGTGAACCACTGCGCACCCCCATCGGCCGTTTCGGCGGAGTGTTCGCACAGCAGACGCCGGCCGCACTCGCCGCACGCGTCATCGCCGAGGTCATGGCCCGTACCGGAATCGACCCCGCCGACGTCGACGAGGTCATCCTCGGGCACTCCTACCCCTCCGCCGAGGCCCCCGCCATCGGCCGGGTCGCCGCTCTCGACGCCGGACTGCCCGAGACCGTCACCGGCTCCCAGGTCGACCGCCGCTGCGGATCGGGCCTCCAGGCCGTGCTCGACGCGGCGATGCAGATCCGGGCCGGGTTCAGCGAGGTCGTCGTCGCGGGCGGCGTCGACGTGATGAGCGCCGCCCCGTACTACACGCACGACGGCCGCTGGGGCATCAAGGGCCCCGGCCTCCAGCTCCACGACTCGCTGGCCCGGGGCAGGGTCACCGCGGGCGGCGTCAACCATCCCGTGCCGGGCGGCATGATCGAGACCGCCGAGAACCTCCGGCGCGCCTACGGCATCAGCCGTGCCGACCAGGACGCCCTCGCCCTGCGCTCGCAGCAGCGCGCCGGCCGGGCAGCGGCGGAGGGCCGGTACGACGCGGAGACCGTCCCGGTCACCGTACACACCCGCAAGGGCGAGACCGTCGTCACCGCCGACGAGCACCCCCGCCCCGACACCACCGCCGAACAACTCGCCGCGCTGCGCCCGATCATGGCGAAGTCCGACCCGGAGGCGACCGTCACCGCGGGCAACGCCAGCGGCCAGAACGACGCGGCCGCCGCCTGCCTGGTCACCAGCGCCGCCACCGCCGAACGACTCGGCCTCACCCCGCTGGTCCGGCTGGTCTCCTTCGCCCGTGCCGGGGTGCCCGCCGCGACGATGGGCATCGGCCCCGTCCCGGCGACCCGGGCCGCCCTCGACCGCGCCGGACTCACCCTCGCCGACCTCGACCTGATCGAGCTCAACGAGGCCTTCGCCGCCCAGGTGCTCGCCTGCACCCGCGAGTTGGGCCTCGGCGAGAAGGACCACGAGCAGCGCGTCAACGTCAACGGTTCCGGCGTCTCCCTCGGCCACCCGGTCGGCGCCACCGGCGCCCGTATCCTCGCCACGCTGACCCGTGAGCTGCACCGCCGCGAGGCCCGGTACGGGCTGGAGGCCATGTGCATCGGCGGCGGACAGGGTCTCGCCGCGGTCTTCGAGCGGATCGCGGCCTGAGAGCCTGTCGGGTGACCTTCGATCGGAGAGCGGACGCGGCATGGTGCGTGCGATTCCAAGACGCCGGGATGGCCTCGGATGGGGCCTCCCCTGCTCGAACGAAGTTGAGAGTTCGGGGAAGGAACTACTAGGGCGTTTCGGCAACGCCGGAAGCGTGCGTGTCAGGGCGTGGCCGCCCGGTCAGAGGTCACCCGACAGGCTCTGAGGTTCGGCCGACAGGTGCAGACCCCTGCCCCACGAGAAGAGAGACGAGAGGCCGGCCGCCATGCCGCTGACCGTGAACGGCATCCCGGAGATCCTCGCGCTGAGCGGGCGCGACCTCGGACACTCCGACCGGAAGGAGAGCACCCAGGAACTCATCGACGCGTACGCGCACGTCTCCGGGGACCACCAGCGGATCCACACCGATGTCGAACGCGCCGCGTCCGGCCCGTACGGACGGACCATCGCGCACGGGTACACGGTGCTCGGCTGGGGCATCCCGATGTTTGCCGAGCTGCTCCGGGTCGAGGGCGTGGGCCGCGCCTTCAACTACGGCGTCAATCGGGTCCGTTACCCGGCGCCCGTGCCGGTCGGCAGCCGGGTGCGGCTGCATGCCGCCGTCGCCGGGGTGAAGGGGCCCGCCCCGCGCCCGCGCTCCCGTCGGGTCAGCCGGCGGCCTTCGTGCGCGAGGCCCCGCCGCGCTCCGTCGCCGGCGGCACCGCGAGATGGTCCGGCTCGGCATCGGGATCGGTCAGCCGGTTCAGCCGGGCCGGTACGTCGAACCCGACCAGCAGCACCACGATCACCGTGCCCGCGAAGGTCAGCACGGCCAGTGCCTGCCCCAGATCCATCCCGGACGCCAGATGCGCCCCCAGGACCGGAGCAACCGCACCGCCCAGCGCCCCCACGTTGTACGTGAAGCCGAGCGCCGCGCCCCTGCTCGCCGTCGGGAAGTGCCCGCCGATGTATCGGGGCAGCAGCCCGGAGATGCCGAAGCTGGTCGCCTGCAGCAGGAAGAGCAGGATGCCGAGCAGCAGCAGATTGTCGTGCACGGCGAAGACCGGATAGACGAAGGCCAGCGAGGCGAGCAGCGTCAGCGCGTACGCCTTCTTCGCACCGATCCGGTCACCGAGGAAGCCCGCGGTCCAGCAGCCGACCATGGTCCCGAAGCCCGCGAAGTACAGGACGTCGGTGACCTGGTCGGTGGAGTAGCCGAGTTCGGTCTTCAGATACGTGGGCAGCAGCGCCTGGATCGGCCACGAGTACAGGAACGCGAAGAACAGCGTCACGATCATCGACAGATACAGCACCCAGCTACGCCTCCCGCCCATCTGCACGGCGAACGCGGCGAGGGCCAGTCCGGCGACCACCGAGAGCACCGGAACCATTCCGGCGCCGCCCGGGGTGAAGACCAGGAAGAGCGAGACGGTGGCGACGACGACCAGGACCGTATTGACGATTGCCCGGCCCCGGGTCACGAACAGCGGCCGGAACGGATTGGGCTTGGCGCCCTTGTCCGCGACGTTCTCCGTCCACTCCTCGGCCTCGGGCAGCGCCCGCCGCATCCACAGCGCGATGGCGATCGGTATCAGACCGAGGTAGAACATCCACCGCCAGCCGAGCGAGGGCACCACCCAGTTGTAGACCTGCGCGGCGAGCACCGAGCCGACCGAGAAACCGGAGATCAGGAAGCCGCTGGCCCGGCTGCGGAGCCTCGCGGGCCAGCTCTCCATGACGTACGTGGCGCTGGCGCTGTACTCCCCGGCCATGCCCATGCCGATGGCGAGCCGGGCGGCGAACAGGCTCTGGTAGTTCCAGGCGAATCCGCAGGCGAAGGTGCCGAGCGAGTACAGCAGGATGCTCAGGACCATGGAGAGCTTGCGCCCGTACCGGTCGCCGATGGCGCCGAGCACCGCGCCGCCCAGCCAGCGGGTGATGAACGCACCGGAGATCAGGCTGGCGGCCTGCACCGTGCTCAGCCCGAAGTCGTCACTGATCTCGGTGAGCACGAGAGTGATCAGCACGAAGTCGAAGCCGTCGAGGACGTAGCCGATCCAGGCGGCGAAGAACGACTTCCACTGGGTACCGCTCACTTCTCGATACCAGGGGAGCTCGGCGGGTGATGTGGTCTGCACGGTGACTCCAGGATGCGGGACGGGGCTCGTCGTTGAACCGCCGGCCCGCGTGGTGGGGGACGGTCAGGGCCGGGCGATGCCTGCGACGAAGCGGGCGGTCAGGGCGGTGGGTGCGGTGATGGCGGTGCCGACGACGACGCTGTGGGCGCCGCGTGCCAGGGCGTCGGCGGCCTCTGCGGGGGTGTTGATACGGCCTTCGGCGACCACCGGGACGTCGATCGCGGCGGCGAGCGCGGAGACCAGGGCGAGATCGGGGCCGGTCTGCTCCGGCGTGCCCGGCACATAGCCGGAGAGGGTGGTGGAGACGAAGTCCGCGCCCTGCCCGGCCGCCGCGATGCCTTCGGCGAGCGTGGAGACGTCGGCCATCACCAGGGCGCCCGCCCCGTGCACCGCCGCGATCAGCTCGGCGAAGGTGGAGCCGTCGGGGCGCGGCCGGTCGGTGGCGTCGGCGGCGACCACATCGGCACCGGCCTCCACGATCGCCAGGGCGTGCCGGACGGTCGGGGTGATGTAGACGCCGACGTCTCCGTCCTTCCACAGGCCGATGACCGGCAGGTCCACGGCCGCGACGATCGCGGCGACGACCTCCGGCTCATTGGCGCGGATCGCGGCGCCGCCACCGGCCACGGCCGACCGGGCGAGCCGGACCAGGGTGCCGGTCTCCCGCATCGGATCGCCGGGGGGCGCCTGGCAGGACACGATCAGCTTGCCCTGGAGGGTGGTGGCCAGTTCCTGAGCGGTCATCGAAGGACTCCCGGGTGGTGGAGGGGAAGTGTGGTGGTCAGGGCGGCGGCGCCGAGCACCGCCGCGTCGGCGCCGAACAGAGGCGCCCGGGGCACGAGTCCGCGCAGCGGCGGCATCAGTTCCGCGGTGAAGGCGGCGGCCAGGGCGTCCCCGTACAGCGGGCCGATCCGCGGCACACCGCCGCCGACGACGACCCGGTCGGGCCCCAGGGCGTTGGCGAGCCCGCCGAGCACCTGGCCGGTGGCGGCCGCGCCGGTGGTGATGGCGCGGACGGCCGACGCGTCGCCCTGCCCGGCCCGCGCGGCCACGGTTTCGAGCCGGTCCACGGGGGCGCCGGTCAGCCGGGCGTAGTGGGCGGCGATGCCGGGGCCGGAGGCGATGACCTCCAGGTGTCCGGCGGCGCCGCAGGTGCAGGGCAGTCCGGCGGCCTCCGGGCTGGGCAGATGGCCGAGATGCCCGGCGAGACCGGCCGCGCCGTGCAGCATCCGCCCGTCGACGGCTATGGCGCCGCCCACGCCCGTACCGACCGCCACGAACAGCAGCGACCCCTGGTCCGCCCGGTCCGGTCCGCCGTCCGCCGTCAGCGCCGCGAGTTCCGGACCCGCCGTGGCGCGTACGTCGTTGTCGCAGGCCACCGGATATCCGGTGCGGTCCGCGAGGCCGGCGCCCAGGGCGGTGCCTGCCCAGCCGCGGATGGAGTCGGTGGCGCTGGTGACCATGCCGGTACGGGGATCGACGACCCCGGCCGCCGCGATGCCGAGCGCCGTGGCCAGCCGCCCCGGATCGACGGCCGCGGCCGCCCCGGCGAGAGCGTCCAGCACGGCCGCCGCGCCGTCCCGGGCCGGGGTGGGCCGGGTGTGCCGGGACAGGATCGCGCCGTCGGGTCCGAGGAGTGCGGCGGCGATCTTCGTACCGCCGAGGTCGAGCCCGATCACCGCGGCACCTGTACTGTCGGCGGACGGCCGGGAGCGGTCGTTCATCGGACCGGCGGCAGGCCGGCGGCGCGCAGGCGCTGGGAGACCAGGGCGACGGACTCGGCGCTCAGCTGGATCTGCGGGAAGGCGGTGTCGCCGCAGGCGATGACGCCGAGCAGCTGGAGCGCCGCCTTGAAGGAGCCGAGCGCCGAGGAGCTGCGGCCCATGTCCGTCTCCGGACCGGCGTCGACCATGGCGAACAGCTCGACGAGCCGCTCCTGCTCCTTCGCGGCCAGCTCCCACTTCCCGGCCCGCGCGGCGTCGTAGAGCCGTACATAACCGGCCGGGTCGACATTGCCGATACCCGGCACGACACCGTCGGCTCCGGCCAACAGGGCCGCGTCCGCGGTGAGTTCGGAGCCGGTGAGGATGCTGAAGCGCGGCGCCGGCCCGTCCGTGCGGCCCTCGCGGCCACCCAGCTCGACGATCAGTCGGCGCAGTCCGCCCTCGTCGCCGCTGCTGTCCTTGAGGCCGGCCAGCGTGCCGTCCTCGGCGAGCTCGCGCACCAGCGCGGGGGAGAGCTTGCTGTGCACGGCGACCGGGATGTCGTACGCGAACAGCGGCAGGTCGACCGCCGCGCGCAGCCGCCGGAAGTGCTGGGCGATCTCCTTGCCGTGGGTGCGGGTGTAGAACGGTGCGGTCGCCACCAGGGCGTCCGCACCCAGTTCGGCGGCGGACCTGGCGTGCTCGACGACACGAGCGGTGGTGGTGTCGATGACACCGGCGAGGACCGGGACCCGGCCGTCGGCCGTATTGACCACGGTCTCCAGTGCCGTGGCGCGCTGCTCGTCGGTGAGGTACGCGACCTCGCTGGTGGAGCCGAGCGCGAACAGCCCGTGCACACCACCGCCGATGAGGTGCTCGACGAGCCGGGCGAGGGACGCGGTGTCGACCTCCCCCCGGGGGTCGAGCGGGGTGCAGACCGGCGGGACGACGCCGTGCAGCGGTGAGGTCAGGGACATGGTGAGGGCACCAGCTCGGTCGATGCGCCGATCCGTGGCCCGAGGCAGCTGCACGGATCGAGACGTGAGACGTAAGATGTCCTATGTCTGGCTCACCTTAAACAGATGCTCCTGTGACCGGTCAAGGGGCAATCGCACCTCGGGAGGATGTTGTGGCGCGCCCCACCATGGCTCAGGACATAGAGCGCCGGCTCAAGGAGCTGATCCTGGAACGCAGACTCGGCCCCGGTGACGCGCTGCCCACCGAGGCGGAGCTGATGGAGCTCTTCGGGGCCGGCCGGGTATCGGTGCGCGAAGCCCTCAAGGCGCTCCAGGCCGTCAACGTCGTGGAGATCCGCCGCGGCTACGGCACCTTCGTCGGCTCGCTCTCCCTGTCACCCTTCGCCGAAGGGCTCGCCTTCCGTGCCGCCGTCCGTCACCGGCAGGGGGAGCCGGGCCTCTTCGAGCTGATGAAGGTGCGGGAGGCGCTGGAGGCCGGCCTGGTCGGCGCCGTCACGGCCGGCATCCCCGACGAGGACCTCGACGTGCTGCGTGGCCTCGTCGCGAAGATGGACGCCGAGGCCAGCGACGGCGGCCGGGTGGCGCGCGGCACCGACCGCGCCTTCCACCTCGCGCTCTACGCCTCGCTCGACAACCACCTGCTCAGCGAGGTGCTCGACGCGTTCTGGGCGGCCATGGACCGGGTGCGCGAAGATCTCGACGACGGCCATCAGGACCCCATGGCCACCTGCGCCCAGCACCGCGAGATCGTCGAGGCGGTCGCGGCGGCCGACGGCGAACGCGCGGTGCGCGCCATGCGCACCCACTTCGACGGCATCCGCACCCGCCTCGCACCGTCGCCGGTCCCGCAGCCGGGGTGACGGACGCCTTCCGGCGGCGGGGGCGAGGGGCCGCCCGGTCCCTCACCGCCCCGGCGTCGCCCCGGTGATCGCGGTGACGGCCATCCGGGCCGCCGGGTCCGTCACCGCCCTGTTGCGGGCGAGGCCCGTGGCCCTGGCGACCGGGGTGAAGGTCACGGCCTCGGCGTCACCTCCGGACCCGGCCGGATGACGGCCCTCGTCGGCCCGTCGGGCTCCGGCAAGTCCACGCTGCTCGCCGTCGCGGGAGCACTGCTGCGGCCCACCGAGGGACAGGTCCTGCTGGACGGCGAGGACCTTGCCCGACTCTCCGACGCCGGACTCTCCGACGCCGGACTCTCCGACGCCGGACTCTCCGATGCCCGACTCTCCGACTCTTCGACGCCCGGCGCGCCGAGGCGCGCCGCGAACGGATCGGCTACATGTTCCAGAGCGGCAATCCGCTCTCCGGACTGGCCGCCGTCGACCAGCTGCTCGCCGCGGTGTACATCGGTGGCCGACGCCCCCGCGCGCACCGCTCCCGCGCCGAGGAGGCCCTGACCCGGGTGGGCCTCGGCCATCGCCTGCGCCACCGCCCCGAACAGCTCTCCGGCGGCGAACGCCAGCGCGTCGCCCTGGTCCGTGCGCTCTTCCTCTCCCCGAAACTGCTGCTCATCGACGAATCGACGGCGGCCGTCGACCGGTCCCAGGCCGCCGAACCGGCCGCGCTCCTCGCCGAACGCACCCGCCAGGACGACTGCGTCACGGTCGTGGCCACGCACGACCCGGCCGTGGCGGAGGCCGCCGACCGGGTCGTGGACATGGCCGCGCTGACCGTCGACGCGGCTCCGACCGCACGGCCCGGCCGCTGACCCCGCCCCGCGACCGCGACCGCGACCGGGACCGGGACCTGGACCTGGACCGGCCCGGGTCCAGATCCGTCATTGCCGCTGGACGCTGCCGTACAGATAACTGTCGGCGCCGTTCAACGCGGCGCGGCTGAGCGCGTCCACCTCGGCCGGCCCCATCGTCGGCCAGTCGGGCGTGTTCTCGACGAGTTCCCGCCCCAGCCTGCGGCCGAGTCCGACCAGGCGGGCCCCCTCGGCTGAACGCTCCTCCGCGTACCGGTGCAGGGCCTCCGCCGCCGAGGAGGACGCGCGCAGTGACCGTTCCAGGCACAACGCGTCCTGGAGCGCCTTGACCGCCCCGCTCGCGGTGTGCGGCCGGGTCACGCTCGCCGCGTCGCCGGCCAGCAGGAAGGGGGGTTCCGCCGCCCGGGGCACGACGAAGTCGGCGACCGGGTGGAGCGCCTGGGAGGTGTGCTCGCCCCGGGCGACGATGTCGGCCCACTCCGCGGGGAAGTGTTCCCCGGCGATGTGCCGCACGTACGCGGCGGAGACCGGGGCACCGGCCCCCGGTGCCGGCATCGACGCCGGGGGAGGCGCGTAGATGGCGTACGCCAGCAGCCGCGATCCCGGTTCCGTTCCCGGGATCAGGTAGAAGACACCGTGTCCGCCGGGGAAACCCAGGGTGACCCAGGCGCTCTCCAGCAGTGCCAGCTGCTCCGGATGGTCGCGGAGCGCGCTCGCCGGGATCGTGCCACGCCAGACCAGATATCCGGCGGGAACCGGCCGCACCTCGGGTGCGATCAGTTCGCGGGTGACGGACCGGTGCCCGTCCGCCCCGACGACGATGTCGTACTCCCGCTCGCCGTCCGCGGTACGGATCAGGGCGCCGCCGGAGGCGGTACGGACGACGGAGCCGACGGGCCGCCCGCGGTGGTAGGTGCTGTCCCCGATGTTCGAACGCAACGCCCGCCACAGCAGACCCCAGTTGCACGCCGCGACCGGGGCCTGCTGCCGTGCCAGCTCACGTGCCGTCCGACGCCCCGGCGCCCGTGCGAGCCAGACCCGGGCGGCGACCGGTGTCGTCGGCATGTCCGCGCCCAGATACCCGCTCGCGACCAGCTCCTGATGGAGCGGCGGAGGGATGACGATGCCGAATCCCCGGTCCTGCAACGCGCCGTCGCTGCGCTCGTGGACGGTGACGTCCGCCCCGGCCCGCGCCCCCGCGATCGCCATCGCGCAGCCGGCGATGCTGCCGCCCACCACCCCGATGCGTAAACCTGTCACTGCCACCGTGCTACCGCCTGTTCCGACGCTCCGGGAGGTGCTGGACGCCCACATCGTCGCACCCGTGCGAGGGCAGGTGCGGGACGGGAACGCGCGGCGCCTTCCGGGGGCCGGACCCTAAGGAGTCACGGTCGCCGTCGCGCTGCCGGACGCCTGCTTGCCGCTCGCCCGGTACGTGGCGGTGAGCGTGACACTGCCCGAGGCGCCCGCCGCGACGGTCACCGGGACCTTCACATTCGCTCCCTGGCCGGGGTTGAGCGCCGGGACGACGACCTGGCTCGTCGTCCATCCGCCGGGCACGGTGAGATCGACGGTGCCCCGGTCACGGCGCACGTCCATCCGGTTGACCACCCGCACTGTCACCTCGGTGCCGGTACCGGCCCTGAGCGCCGCCGGCGGGGTGATCGTGATGTCGGCGCAGGTGCCGCCGAGCCACTTCAGGTCGAAGGACGCGTAGGTGATGTGCTGGTAGTCGGCCCGTTCGTAGAGCAGCCCGAGGCG
The DNA here is from genome assembly GCF_045162475.1 of Streptomyces sp. NBC_00984. Classification (NCBI taxonomy): domain Bacteria; kingdom Bacillati; phylum Actinomycetota; class Actinomycetes; order Kitasatosporales; family Streptomycetaceae; genus Streptomyces; species Streptomyces sp. NBC_00984. The sequence continues at coordinate 1,920,880 of NZ_CP108734.1, read as the reverse complement.
GCCGTCGGGCAGCCGGGTCAGCGTCGAGTAGGCCGCGGCGCCGGGGTCGACGACCTTCCGGATCGGCCAGGTCCTCCCGTTGTCGCAGGACATCTTCACTGTGAGGTTGCGCCGTGCCGAGGCGTCCTCCGTGTTGCTGAACAGCAGCCACGAGGACTGCGGGTCGGACGGTGCGGCATCGGGGGCGTACCGCATCACCGAGGCGTTGTTCGCCGGGTCGGTGAGCTGCGTGTCCTCCTCGAACGGGGTGTAGTTGACCCCTCCGTCGGTGGAGTACGCGATCGTCCGGTACGGCTTCGAACGGTTGTTGAGCATGACCCTGCCGTCGGACAGCTCGACGGTCTTGTTCTCGTCGCCGCCGGGACCGACCGGATTGCCCATCTTCCAGGTCTCGCCGTGGTCGTCGCTGTAGGCGCTCGCCGCGTAGTTGGCACCGTTGATGCGGACCGCGTACTGCTGGATCAGCCGGCCCTTGTACGGGCCCCGGCGCAGCTGGATGCCCTCGCCGGAGGCCGCGAACATGCCCGCCCAGGCGGGGTTCTTGATCTGCTTGGTGATACGGCGATGGGTCCAGGTCACCCCGTCGTCGTCGGAGTAGCTGTAGTCGGCCTGGAGGACGTTCGGGTCGGTCTCGTCATTGCCGGTGCCCGAGCCGAAGAAGCCCTGGTTCACCGAGGCCGCGTAGAACAGGAAGATCCGGCCGGTGGTGCGGTCCACGAGCAGACTCGGGTCGCCGTAGCCCTTGGGCGCGGCGTCCTGGCGGACCACCTGCTGCGGCTGCCATGTCACACCTTTGTCGGTGCTGCGGCGCAGCACGATGGAGATGTTGCTCGGCAGGTCGCCGAGGGTGGGGCGGGCGTCGTAGGCCGCGAGCACCGTGCCCTTGACGGAGGTGGTGAGTGCCGGGATGCGGTAGTGGGGCGAGCCCACCCCGTCGACGGTCAGGTCCTGCGAGGTCAGCTGACCGGGGGCGGGGGAGGCGGCGTCGGCGGTGCCGGTCGCGGTGACCACCAGCATGGCGGCGCCGAGCAGGGCGACGGAGACTTTTCGCTGCATGGACGATCTCTCTTCTCGGAAGGGGTGGTGCTTCTGGGAAGGCCGGGCCAGGGGGTGGGAGCGGGTGCCGAGCCCCGCGCGCCGCTACGGGATGCGCAGCGAGCAGACCCGGCTGTCGATGTCGAAGACCCGCAAGTCCTTGATCATCTTCAGTGCGAGGCGGTGATGTCCCCGCTCATTGGGATGGAGCCCGTCGTTGAGCAGGGAGAGCGGGACCTGGCCGCCGTTGCCGCTCAGCCAGTCGTTGTGGTGGTCGATGAACACGGCGTTCTGCTCCGCCGCGACCTCGCCCATGACCTGTGCGTACCGTGAAAGTCCCACCCGGCCGGGCCACTTGGCCGGATCGACCGGGTTGGGTGACTGGAGTACCGGAACCGGCGAGCCGGGCAGTGCCCGCACCGAGCGGACGAGCGAGACGAGGTTGGCCCGGTAGGCCTCGGGGCCGAGGCCGGGCGTCGCGATGTCGTTCGTACCGATCATGATCGAGACCACCCGGGGCGAGAAGGCGGTGACCCGCTCCCCGAACATGGCGACGAGTTCGGCGCTGGTGGCGCCGCTCACGCCGGAATCGATCACGAAGTCCCGGTTCTTCGGCTTGCCCAGCTCCCAGCGGACCCGCTCCGTCCAGTGCTCCGGGTAGCTGCGCCGGCCGTTGGTGTGCAGGGCGCCGTGGGTGATGCTGTCACCGGTGACGACCCAGGTGGCGGGAGTGTCGCTGTTCAGGACCGTGGAGATCCTGCCCAGATCGGCGAGGTCGGGGCGGGGGCTCTGCGCGACCAGTTCGGCCTCGTCGAGCACCCGGTCCCAGACCGCGGCCCGCTCGATCGTGCCGGTGCAGAACCACTCGCCGCCGGGGTGGTCGCTGTCGAGATTGCGGCCGAGAGCGAGTGCGCTCAGCCCGGAGACGGCGGCGAAGAAGGAGTGCCGCGCCGTCTCGAAGACCTTGCGTCCGCCGGCGTGCAGCCGGGTGCCGGAGGAGTCGACGGTGACGGCGACGGTATGACGCAACCCGTCGTCATAGCGTGTCCTGGTCATGACATTGATCAGCACCGCACCCTTCTCGCGCACGGAGAACTGAAGGGCGCCGCCGCTCAGGTTCAGCGTGATGTCGGACGAAAGCTCGGTCGGATCGGAGGCGCTGAGCAGGGTCATCGCCTCGTTGTGGCTGGTGGTGCGGAAGGTGACGACGATGGTCCCCGTGGTGAGCGGGGCGAGTGCGCCGACCCGGTTCGACAGGTCGACGTACTCGCTGCCGTCCAGGTCCACGGGGGTGTCGTGGTCCAGGAGCGGGCCGCCGCCCGAAGCGGCGGCGAAGGCGCGGCCGCCGAGCCGGGTGCTCAGGGCCGCCGCGCCGGCGGCAAGAAGCATGGATCGTCTGCGCACGGAAGGTGCCTCCGGTCAGGAGTGGCCGGCCCGCCCCGACGGCGGGCCTGCGAACAGGGAACGCACCCAGGCCAGTTGCTCCCGCTGCTGATGCGCCGCGCCACCCTCGTGCCCGTTGAACTCGTAGACGCGTACGTCCTTGGGGCCCGCGTAGTGGTTGTACGCGGTGAAGCAGGTGGAGGGCGGGCAGATCTCGTCCATCATCGCGATCGAGAACAGCGCGGGAGCGGTGGCGCGGGTGGCGAGCAGTGCGGCATCGAAGTACGACAGGGTGGTGAAGGCCGTCCCGGTGCGGTCGCGGTGGAGCTTGAGGTATTCGGCGATCTCGGTGTAGGGCGGCCGGCCCGAAATCTCCGCGCCGCGCCGGAAGTTGCAGAGGAACGGCACGTCCGGCATCACCCCGGCCAGCCCCGGCACCAGCCCCGACACCGCCAGGGCGATGCCGCCGCCCTGGCTGACCCCGGTCACGACGATCCGGTCCGGATCGACCGCGGGGTGCTCGCGCATCGCCTCGACACAGCGCACCGCGTCGGTGAACACCCGCCGGTAGTAGTACGTTTCGGGGCTTTCGATGCCGCGGGTGAGGAAGCCGGGTACGGTGCCGGCCGCACCGGCGTCCGTATCGGCGGTGGAACCGCTCGCGGCCGACCAGCCCTGACCGCGGGTGTCCATGATCAGGTGTGCGTGACCGGCGGAAGCCCAGAGCGGATTCTCGTGCGCCAGGCCGCGCCCACGTCCGTAACCGAGGAACTCGACCACGCAGCCGAGGGGTTCGGTGGCCCCGGCCGGCAGATGCAGCCAGCCGTGGACCGGACGTCCGGCGAAGCCGGGCAATGTCACATCGTACGTACGGACCTGGGTGAGCCCGGTGTCCACGGGCGCGAACACCGGCTTCGGCACCGGACCGCCGGCGGCGGACGCCTCGCTCAGGGTGCTCGACCAGAAGGCGTCGAAGCCGTCCGGAACCGGCAACTCGGGCCGGTATTCGCGGCAGTCCGCGAGCGAGAGGTCCGTCAACGGCATGGAGGTGCCCTCCTGGGATGCGCCGGGGGTGTGAATGCCGGGCATCAAGACAGAAGACGTCAGATGTCCTGGCGGCACACGGACCCTAGGCAGCGCTCGCGGCGGCCGTCAAGGGCCCCGCCGGACCGGGACCTGTCCCGGCAGGGCCCGGTCGCGTCTCCCCGGAAGGGCGGCCGGCAGGGTCAGTCCGGGGCGTTGTCGCGGGCGCGGGCCTCGGAGATCCGGCGCCTGACCGGGGCGTAGTGCTCGCCCAGCGCCTTCATGAAGCCGGTGATGTCCCCGGCTCGCGCGGCGTCCACGATGTTCTGGTGGGCCACGATCGTCGCCATCTCGTCGGCGTGCGTGAATCCGTCGAGATGCGGCGCGACGATCGAGTACACGTCCCAGAAGGCCATCGAGAGCTGGCCGATCAGCTCATTGCCGAGCGGCGCCACCAGGAGCGCGTGGAACGCCCGGTCCGCTTCCACGAAGCCGTGCCCCTCCTGGGCGCCGGTCCTGCGCATCGTGGCGACCAGGCCGTCCAGCGCGTCGAGCTGGTCCTTGCTGAGCAGCGAGACGATCCGGTCGGCCATCCCGCGCTCGAAGAGCTCGCGTACGTCGACGAGGTCGGCCATCACCTGGAAGTCGTCGTCGGGGGAGAGCAGCCCGCGAAAGGTCAGGCTCTCCACCAGGGCCGACAGGCTCAGCCTGCCCACGTACGTGCCGTGCCCGTGCCGCACCTCCACGATGTCCAGCGCGTTGAGGATCTTGACCGCCTCGCGGACGCTGGAGCGGCTGGCGCCGAGCGCCTCGCACAGGGCCGGCTCGGTGGGCAGCGGGTCCCCGGGGCGGAGTCGCTCTTCGAGGATGTAGCGCTTGATGCCCTCGACGACTTCCTGCCGGAGCAGCTGCCGGCCGGGCCTCGCACCGGACATATGTGAACTCCCCACCTCTTGACCCCTCTCGATTGTCCAGCTACGTTCCCACGCTATCAAGGCATCAGACATCTGACGTCTGATGCTCTCGGTTCCTCGATCTCTCGCGATCCCGCGTTCCGTCACCCGTTTCCCCGCCAGTTTTCCGCCCTTACGTTCCACCTTCGACGTCCCTGGAGGACCCGTGCCCGAGCTGAGACCAGCCGGTGTCGAGCGCCGCACCTTCCTGCGATACACCGGCGCTGTCGGCGCGGCAGCAGCCTTCACGGCGAGCCTTTCCGCCTGCGGCGGACCGTCCTCGACCGCTGACGGCACGGCGGACAAGGGCAGCGGCAGCGGCCTCATCGAGGCCGGTCTCTCGTACCCCCTGTCCACCGGCTTCGACCCGATGATCACCTCGGGCGCGACTCCGTACGCCGCCAATATGCACATCTTCGAGGGCCTCGTGGATCTCGATCCGGCAACACTCGTGGCCCGTCCCGCACTTGCCACCGAGATGCTGAAGAAGATCAACGCCACCACCTACCGGGCCGCGCTCCGCAAGGGCGCGACCTTCCACGACGAATCACCGGTCACCGCCGACGACGTGGTGTTCAGCTTCGAACGCATCCTGGACCCGAAGAACGCCTCGCTCATGGCGCAGTTCGTGCCCTTCATCGACACGGTGAAGGCCGTCGACGCCGGCACGGTCGAGTTCAAGCTGAAGTACCCCTTCGCGCTCTTCCCGTCCCGCATCGCCGTGGCCCGGATCGTCCCGAAGAAGATCGTCGAACCGGACCCCAAGGCATTCGACGCCAAGCCGGTCGGCTCGGGACCGTACAGGTTCATCGAGGCGACCCGCGAGGACAAGATCGTCTTCGAGGCGTACGACAAGTACAACGGCGCGCACCCGGCCAAGGCCAAGAAGATGATCTGGCGGCTGATGTCCGACCAGTCGGCCCGCGTCAGCGCCATGGAGTCGGGCCGGGTCCAGGCCATCGAGGACGTCCCCTACATCGACGTCAAGCGGCTCGCGGGCGCCTCGAAGACCGAGTCCGTGCAGTCCTTCGGCCTGCTCTTCCTGATGTTCAACACCGCCGACAAGCGCTTCGCGGACAAGCGCGTGCGCCAGGCACTGCACTACGCCCTGGACACCGAGAAGATCATCTCGACCGCGATGGTGGGCAACGCCGCAGCCGCCACCGGGTACGTCCCCGCCACCCACCCCGACTACCGCAAGGCCGCCACGGTCTACACGCACGACGTGGCGAAGGCCAAGCAGCTCCTCGCCGACGCGGGCGTCAAGAACCTCTCCTTCACCGTCCTCACCACCGACACCGGCTGGGTCAAGGACATCGCCCCGCTGCTGAAGGAGAGCTGGGAGGCGGCCGGCGTCAAGGTCACCCTCGACATCGCCCAGTCCCCGGCCCAGTACGCCAAGATCGACAAGGGTGCCTTCGAGGTGCTGGTCGCCCCCGGCGACCCGTCCGTCTTCGGCAACGACGCCGACCTCCTGCTGCGCTGGTTCTACTACGGCTTCTGGCCCGAGAACCGCTACGGCTGGGGCAAGTCCGACGCGTACAAAAAGGTAAGGCAGACCCTTGACAAGGCGGCGCAGGCCGCCGACGAGGCGAAGCGCAAGGAGCTGTGGGGCGAGGTCACCGACCTGGTCGCCGACGAGGCCGCGCTCTACCCGATCCTCCACCGCAAGCTGCCCACCGCCTGGAACGAGAAGGCGCTGCCCGGCTTCAAGCCGCTGCCCACCACGGGCCTTTCCTTCCTGGACGTCAGCCGCGCCTGACCAAAGCGCACAGGCCACCTGTGACATGTCACCTGACCGCCGTGCCGCGGACGGTGCGCCGATGACATGTCACAGGTGGCCGACAGTCCGGTCCGGCACCCCGCCCCCCGGTGCTCGGGCCACCAGGCCGCCCAACCGCAAGGAACCCGACGATGGTTGCTTTTCTCCGGCTCGCGCTGCGCCGCGTCGCGATGATGCCGGTGATGATCCTCGGCATCGCGCTGCTCGTCTTCGTGGTGCTCCAGTTCTCGCCGGCCGACCCGGCCTTCAACGCGCTCGGGGAGAGCGCCACCCCCGAGGCCCGAGCGGCGTTCGCGGAGGCCAACGGCCTCAACGACCCGCTCCCGGTCAGGTACTTCCACTTCCTCGGCCAGTTGCTCCACTTCGACCTCGGGATGACCGTCCCGCCGAGCCAGCCCGTGGTCGACCGGATCACGGCCGCCTTCCCGCTCACCCTCCAGCTGACCCTGCTCGGACTGCTCCTCGCGGTCGTGCTGGCCGTGCTGTTCGGAGTGACCGGAGCGATGTACCGGGACCGCTGGCCCGACCAGCTGTTCCGGGTGGTCTCCATGGCCGGGGTCGCCATCCCGTCCTTCTGGCTCGGCGTGCTGCTCATCCAGCAGTTCGCGCTGAACACCCGGATCTTCCCGACCGGCGGCTACACCAACCCGGCCGACTCCTTCAGCGGCTGGCTCACCACCATGGCCCTGCCCGCGATCTCGCTCGCGCTCCCGGTCTCCGCCTCCCTCGCCCGCCTCGTCCGGACCTCGATGGTCGCCGAACTCGACCGCGACTACGTACGCACCGCCCGCGGCAACGGCCTCCCGCCGCTGCTGGTCATCCGCTCGGTGCTGCGCAACGCGCTCGTCACCCCGCTGACCGTGCTCGGCATCAAGGTCGGCTACATGCTCAGCGGCGCGGTCGTCATCGAAGCGATCTTCGACTTGCCCGGCATGGGCAAGCTCATCCTCGAAGGTGTCACCGGCGGCGATGTCGCCCTGGTCCAGGGCACCGTACTGACCATCGCCATCGCGTTCCTGGTGGTCAACGTCATCGTCGACCTGCTCTATCTGCTGGTCAACCCGCGTATCAGGACGGTGTGACATGTTCGCCACCGGCCGTCTGGCCAACAAACTGTCCCGACCGGGCATCGCGTTCCGCGCCCTCCCGGTCACCTCCCGCATCGCCCTCGGCGTACTGATCGTCGTCGTCCTCGGCGCCGTACTCGCCCCCCTGTTCACCCAGGACCCGCTGACCACCGGCACCCCGGTCCAGGCACCCGGCGGCGACCACTGGTTCGGCACCGACCGGGCCGGCCGCGACGTCTTCGCCCGGGTCGTGCACGGCTCGCGCTACTCGCTGGTGATCGGCCTCGGTGCGACCGCGCTCGCACTGGTCGCGGGCGCGCTGCTCGGCTCGATCGCCGCCACCTCGCGCAAGCTCGGCGACGAGTCCGTGATGCGGACCCTCGACATCGTGATGTCGTTCCCGCCGATCGCACTGGCCGCCGTCCTCGTCGCGGTCTTCGGTACCAGCATCCCGGTGATCATCTTCACCATCGCCTTCGTCTACACCCCGTCGCTGGCCCGCGTGGTCCGCGCCAACGTCCTCTCCCAGTACGGCGAGGACTACGTGGCCGCCGAGAAGGTCATCGGCGCCCGCCGCGGCTACATCGTGCTCCGCCACGTCGCCGTCAACTGCATGGCCCCGGTCATGGTGTTCGCCACCGTCATGGTCGCCGAGGCGATCATCTTCGAGGCCAGCCTCTCCTTCATCGGCGCCGGAGTGCAGGACCCCGACCCCAGCTGGGGCAGCGTCCTCGCCTACGGCCGGCAGATCCTCCTCGCCGGCGGCTGGTGGGCCACGTTCTTTCCCGGCCTCGCACTGCTGATCACCGTCCTCGCCCTCAACATCCTCTCCGAGGGCCTCACCGACGCCTCCGCGGCGCCCAGGAGCGCCAGGGCCGCCGTCGCACCCACCGCGGCCACCGCACCCGACCCGGTCGAGGCCACCGCCACCGTGGACATCGACGCCGCCCTCACCAGGCTCGCCGACCGCATCAACGCCACCGAGCCGACCATCACCCCGGTACGGGACGACGCCGCCGAACTGCTCGTCGTACGGGATCTGTCGATCCGCTTCCCCGACCGCTACGGGCAGATCCCCGTCGTCGACTCACTGAACTTCACCGTCCACGAGGGCGAGACCCTCGGCCTGGTCGGTGAGTCCGGCTGCGGCAAATCCATCACCAGCCTCGCCGTCATGGGCCTGCTCGCCCGCAACGCCGAGGTCGGCGGCGAGATCCTGTACCGCGGCCGGAACCTGCTGAAGCTCACGCCGAAGGAACGCCGTGCGCTGATGGGCCCGGAGATCGCGATGGTCTACCAGGACGCGCTCTCCTCCCTCAACCCCTCCGACCTCGTCGGCACCCAGCTGGGGCAGCTCACCTCGCGCGGCGGTACGAAGACCCCTGCCGAACTCCTGGAACTCGTCGGTCTCGCACCCGAACGCACCCTGCGCAGCTACCCCCACGAGCTCTCCGGCGGCCAGCGCCAGCGCGTCCTGATCGCGATGGCGCTCTCCCGCGACCCCCGCCTGCTGATCGCCGACGAACCGACCACCGCCCTCGACGTCACCGTCCAGGCCCAGGTCGTCGAACTCCTCGTGGAACTGCGCGACGAACTCGGCTTCGCCATGGTCCTCGTCTCCCACGACCTCGCCCTCGTCGGCGACCTCTCGCACCGGGTCGCCGTGATGTACGCGGGCCGCCTCGCCGAGATCGGTGCCACGCGCTCCGTACTCACCGGCCCCACCCACCACTACAGCCGCGGCCTGCTCGGCTCGGTCGTCTCCCTGGAGGCCGGCGCCGACCGGCTGCACCAGATCCGCGGCATCGTCCCCGCACCCCAGGGCTTCGGCAGCGGCTGCCGCTTCGCCTCGCGCTGCGAAGCGGCCACCGACCTGTGCCGTACCACCGCACCCGAAGTCACCGCCCGCGACGCCGCGAACGACCACGGCTTCGCCTGCCACCACCCGGCGAAGGCCGCACAACTGGAAGGGAGCGCCCGGTGATCAGGCTCGACGGCGTCCACGTACGCCACAAGGCACGCAGCGGCGGAGTCTTCCGCCGGGACGCGGTGCACGCCCTCACCGACGCCACCCTGGAGGTCGAGCGCGGCGAGATCGTCGGCCTGGTCGGTGAGTCCGGCTGCGGCAAGTCCACCCTGGCCCGGGTACTGACCGGCCTGCAGAAGCCCACCGAGGGCGAGGTCACCTTCCACGGCCGCGACCTGTGGACGATGTCCGCGGCGCAGCGCCGCGACGACTTCGGCTCCGCCGTCGGCGTCGTCTTCCAGGACCCGGCCACCGCCCTCAACCCGCGGCTGACGGTCCGTCAGGTCCTCCGTGACCCGCTCGACGTGCACAAGCGGGGCACCCGCGAGGAGCGCGAGGCACGCGTCGAGGAACTCCTCGACCTGGTCGGCCTGCCCGGCCACACCCTCGCCGCGCTCCCCGGACAGCTCTCCGGCGGCCAGCGCCAGCGCGTCGCCATCGCCCGCGCCCTGGCCCTGGAACCGGCACTGATCGTCGCCGACGAACCGACCTCCGCCCTCGATGTCTCCGTCCGCGCCCAGGTGCTCAACCTCCTGGTCGATCTGCGTGAACGCCTGGGGCTCGGCATGGTGTTCATCTCGCACGACATCCAGACCGTGCGCTACCTCGCAGACCGCCTCGCCGTCCTCTACCTCGGCCGGATCGTGGAGGAAGGGCGTGCGGCCGACGTGGCGGGCGCCCCGGTGCACCCGTACACCGAGGCACTGCTCTCCGCGACCCCGAGCCTGCTGGAGACCACCGAACGCATCGTGCTCACCGGGCCGGTGCCCTCGGCGACCAACCCGCCGTCCGGCTGCCCGTTCCGCACCCGCTGCTGGAAGGCCGACGACGCCTGCGCCACGGTCTTTCCCGCCGCGGCCTCCGGACCGGACGGACACCGCTGGCACTGCGTCCACCCCCGGAACCCCACGTCCCCCGCCGGGCACCCGGCCCCCGTACCGTCCGCAAGGAGCACCGCATGACCGCCCGGAACCCCCGCTACACCGGAGTGATCCCACCCGTCGTCACGCCGCTCACCGCGGACGGCGAGATCGACCGCCCCTCCCTGGAGCGGGTCGTGGGGCATCTGCTCGACGGCGGCGTCAGTGGCCTGTTCGCCCTCGGCAGCTCGGGGGAGACCGCCTATCTGACGCCTGGACGACAGGACGAGGTCATCAAGGTCATCACGGCCGCCTGCGCCGGTCAGGTCCCGGTGCTCGCCGGCGCGATCGAGACCGCCACCGGCCGGGCGATCGAGCGGGCCCGCGCTGCCGAAGCGCTCGGCGCCGACGCCGTCGTCGTCACCGCCCCCTTCTACACGCGCACGCACGACACCGAGATCGACCGCCACTTCCGCGACATCGCCGCCGCTCTCGACCTGCCGGTCCTGGCGTACGACGTACCGGTCTGCGTGCACAGCAAGCTCGACCCGGAGCTGCTGCTGCCGCTCGCCGCGGACGGCGTGCTGGCCGGGGTCAAGGACTCCAGCGGCGACGACGGCTCGTTCCGCCGCCTGGCCATCGGCGCTCGTGAGCTCCCGGAGTTCTCCGTGCTCACCGGGCACGAGCTGGTCGTCGACGCGATGATGCTCGGCGGCGCCGACGGTTCGGTCCCCGGGCTCGGAAACGTGGACCCGCACGGGTACGTACGTCTCCACGAGGCCGCGGTACGGGGTGACTGGGCCACCGCCAGGGCCGAACAGGACCGCCTGGTCGCGCTCTTCGACATCGTCCGTGTGGCCCGTCCGGGCACGGCGTCCGCCACCGCCGCGGGACTCGGCGCGTTCAAGACGGCACTCATGCTGCGCGGGATCATCGACACGAATGCGATGAGCGCGCCGATGCGTCGCCTGGACACGGCCGAGACCGCCGAGATCGCGGCCTGCCTGGACCGCGCGGGGCTCGCCCGGGTGTGAGCCGGCCCGAATCAAAGGACAGCGGTCCGTCGTCACAGCCCCGGCTGTGACGACGGACCGCTTCTTTTCGGTCCGCTAGCTGTCGACCGCGCCGGTCAGCTCTTCGAGGCGCGGGTACGGCGGACCAGCACGGTTCCACCGAGCACCATGGCCGCGGCGGCTCCGCCGGCCATCCCCAGGTTGGCGTCGGCACCGGTGTGCGCCAGCTGCGGCGGCTTGTGGTGGTGGTGCGGCTTGTGGTGGTGGGTCGGGGGCTGGTGGTGGTGATGCACCGGCGGCTGGTGGTGATGCGCCGGCGGCTGGTGGTGGGTCGGGGGCTTGTGGTGGTGGTGCGGCTTGTGGTGCGGGGGAGGGCAGTCCGGAGTGTGGTGGTGCGGCGGCTTGTGCGTCGTCGGCGGCTTGTGCGGCGGGTGGACCGGGGGCTCGTGCGGCGGGTGCACCGGCGGCGGGGTCTCCTGCTCACCGGACTCGTTGCCGCACTTGTTCCCGAACGCAGGGTTCAGCGCACCGATGACGTCGACGGTGTCGCCGCACACATTGACCGGAACGTCCACCGGAGCCTCGATGTTGTTGCCGGACAGCACCCCGGGGGAGCCGACCGCGCCGCCCTCGGCGCTCGCATCCTGGCCCCCGCCGCCCTGACCGTCCGGGTTCACGCACTCGTTGCCGAACGCGGGGTTCAGCAGACCGATCACATTCACCGTGTTGTCACACACATTGACCGGCACGTGCACCGGGACCTGCACGTTGTTGCCCGAGCCGACGCCGGGCGAACCGAGGGCCGCGCCGTCGGCGGAGGCATCCGCGAACGCGTATCCGCCGGCTGCGGTCAGGATCCCTGATGCCGCCGCCATCACCAACACGCTCTTACTCAAGGCTTTTCGCATTGATTGCCCCTTCTTAGGACATTCCGTGCGAGCGGAACGCTCGCAGTTCATTCGTCAGGCCGGTGCGGGCGCCGCCGGAGGCCACCCCGGCGGTGCCCGTGCGCGACTCGGTAAGCGGCGGTTACGGAAAGCGCAGAGACCACGAAGACGTGCGCTTCATGTGGAAGAGTCCTTGGCTTCTGCCGGTCAAGCGCCCGAACTGCACGCTTGTGACACTCATAACGAGGAGGGTTAGTTGAGGAAACCAGAATGGTCGTGGAAGTTGTGTGTCCACACGAATGGCGTACGCGTACGGGTGGGAACCGACCCCGCCCGGCGTGTAGGGGGCTCGGATCGGCGGATGGAAAAATGGCTGCTGGGGGCCGGGGAGCAACCGGGCGGATCGATTCTGTCCGCGAGCCCTTGAAGCGCCGTTTCGTACTGCTGTGCGTGAACCTCTGGCATTCGGGTGAATGGAGAGAACCAAACGCCCGGTCGTGAGTTGGGCAGGGCGCTCCGGCAAGGGGCATTCAGTACGAGAAGGGTTAATCGTGATCAAGAAGGTTCTGGCTACGGGTGCCGTTGCCGCCTCCATCCTCGGTCTGGGCGCGACGCAGGCCATGGCCATCGGCGACGACGGCGGTACGACCTCGATCAACGGCAACGGAGCCTCGCAGTCGTTCGGCAACGCCGAGACCCACGGTGACGGCAGCCCGCAGTTCGGTCTGGTCCAGGGCAGCCTGAACAAGCCGTGCATCGGCCTGCCGGCCAAGGCCGGCGTCGGCTCGCTCATCGGCCTGATCCCGGTCGCGGTCCAGGACATCAACGTGCTGTCCTCGCCGCAGAACCAGCAATGCACCGAGAACTCCACCCAGGCCAAGGGCGACGAGCCGCTGTCGCACATCCTGGACGGCATCCCGGTGCTCTCCGGCAACGGCGCCGGCAACAGCTGATCCGCAGCTGATCCAGCCGCAACGACAGGCCCGGGCCGCCGGCGTTCCTCCTCCGCGCGTCCCGGGCCTGTTGCTGCCATCCCCCGGCAGTGACGCATCCGATTGTCGGAAGAACTTTCCGGTGACATCGAGCGATCGATATTGCATCGTTCGGGCGACCTTTCGAGAATCTTCCGCCAAAAGAGTTTCGCCTGCGGTCTGAAATCGTTACGAATTACATCGGCGGGGTTACGAGTGATCGGTTTCGCACTCGTGCGGCACGAAAGACGTGGCCGCTTCGGACTCCGTCCAAGAAAGGGAACAAAGTGAAGTACACCAAGGTTGCCGCCATCGCCGCCGGAACCCTGATGGCGATGGGTGCCGCCGCGCCCGCATTCGCCGACTCCGGTTCCGAGGGTGGCGCTGCTTTCTCCCCGGGTGTGGTGTCCGGCAACAACATCCAGGCTCCGGTCCACGTTCCGGTCAACCTGTGCGGCAACACTGTGGACGCGGTCGGTCTGCTCAACCCCACTTTCGGCCACGCCTGCGGCAACGTCTGACCTCTGGTCGGACGAGCCGGTTGCTCATGACCGAAGGCCCCGGATCCCATTCCCATGCGATCCGGGGCCTTCCCCCTTTCCTTCCGGCATTCGATCGGGTGGTCCCGCAGAAAAACCGACCCCGTCCAGTTGCCGTGTCGCAACCGCATCGTTACCCAGGGTGAAAGCGGCAGAAGGCACGGCTAAAGAAGGCTCGTGCGGCGCGGGTACGCGACCGAAACAGATGCCGCTGCAGAAGGGAACCCGATAGTGAAGTACGCGAAGACTGCTGCGTTCGTTGCCGGTTCCGTGGTTGCTCTCGGAACGGCTGCTCCCGCCTTCGCCGTCACCAACGCCACGGCCCCCAACTTCAGCCTCAACGGAGGCGTCAACCAGGTGGTGGAGAGTGCCCCGAAGGCTGTCGACCCGATCGTGAACACGGTCGGCGGCGCCGCGGATTCGGTGCAGAAGAACAGCACCGTTGCCAAGCTGGCCGGCCAGGCGACCGGCGCGGCCAAGGGTGCGGCCCCGCTCATGGGCGGCCTGCCGCTCGGCGGCTGATCCGTCGCACCACGGCAGTTTCCCGCCGGCCCCGGCCTTTCGTATTCCTCCGGTGTGGTGAATTCGGCGAACAACCGAACGTAAAAGCACCGTTCGAGTGAATCGGCACAACCATCCCCGTTGTCGTGAGTTGATCAGGGCGCTCCGGACAGGCGGGCAACAGAAAACCCAGAAGGGCTATTTCATGATCAAGAAAATTATGGCCTCGGCAGCCGTCGCTGCTTCGATCGTCGGCGTCTCCGCCGCGATCGCCCCACAGGCCATGGCCATCGGCAACGATGGTGGCACGACGTCGGTCAACGGCAACGACGCCATCCAGTCGTACGGCAACTCCGCCACCCACGGCGACATGAGCCCGCAGTTCGCGCTCATCCAGGGCTCGCTCAACAAGCCCTGCATCGCGCTGCCGGCCAAGGCCAACGTCGGTTCGGTCCTCGGGGCCATTCCGATCTCGGTCCAGGACCTCAACGTCCTGTCCTCGCCCCAGAACCAGCAGTGCACGGAGAACTCCACCCAGGTCAAGGGTGACGAGCCGCTGTCGCACATCCTGGACGACATCCCGGTCCTGTCCGGCAACGGCGCCGGCAACAACTAAGGCCGTACCGCTCCGGGCGCTCCTCGCCGGTGTTCGAACCGGCAGGGGAGCGTGCCGCGGGCAGCTTCGAGCCCGCCTGTACGCAGTACCCGAAACACCCGTGGGGTCGACGCATCCGCACGGCAGCCGTTCATCGGCCGCCCGGACGCGTCGGCCCCACTCGTGTGTCCGGACTCGTGTGTCCGGGGCGCCACGGCCCTCGAAAGGGCGGGTGGACTGGGCCGGTTGCCGTAGTGACGGCGCACGTCACCCGCCGCACCGGGTAGGGGCCACTCATGGACCAGTACGACAGTCAACGCCCCCGCGGCCGACAGCGGCACGCACAGGACGGCACACCCATCTACGACCGGCTGCTCGCCGAGTGGCAGGCGGCCCACGGCCGTCAGGAGCCGGCGCCCCCCGCGGAGCCCGACCGGCCGTGCGCGGGAAGCCGGGTCCCCGCAGCCCGCACCTCCGGCGAAGCTGTCGACGGGTGACCGAAGGCGATCGAACTCATGCCGGATCGAACCCGTTTGAGTGGTACTGCGGAACCGACGCTTCCGTAGCGGGTTGATCAGTACGTTCCACAACGGGACGCTCCGAAAGGTGAAGCGTGATGAAGAAGATGATGGCCGGCGCAGCAGTGGCCGTGTCCCTGGTCGGCCTGTCCGCCGCAGCGGCCCCCGCGGCCATGGCGATCGGCAATGACGGGGGCACCACGTCGGTCAACGGCAACGGCGCCGTGGACGAGTTCGGCAACAGCGTGACCCGGGGCGACGGCAGCCCGCAGGTTCAGCTCGTCCAGGGCACGCTGAACAAGGCCTGCGTCGGCCTGCCGCTCAAGGCCAACGTCGGTTCGCTCGCCGGTCTGCTGGTGCCGGTCGCGGTCCAGGACGTCAATGTCCTGGCCTCGCCGCAGAACCAGCAGTGCGCCGACAACTCCACCCAGGTCAAGGGTGACGAGCCGCTGTCGCACCTCGTCGACGACATCCCGGTGCTCTCGGGCAACGGGATCGCCAACGACTGATGTGACCGACGTGCGGGCTGCCCGCGGGATTCCCCGAGGTCGCCCGCACCGCGCCGCACAGGCAGGATCCGGGGCACTGCCCCAGGTCTCCACGCGTGAGGATGCCCACCGCGCCACGGGGGCGGTGGGCATCCGGCGTACCCGGGCGGGTCAGCCCAGGCTGCGTACCGGCAGGACGCAGTGGGCGGCGGTCGTGATGACCTCCGGGTCGGCCGCGAAGGACCGCAGCAGCACCTCGCTCACCGGCCGGCCCGGCGCGCCCTGGGGCCACGGGCGGGTGGCGAACATCGCATGCACCTCGCCCCGCTGGCCGGCCGCGGCCAGCCACTCGGGCGGTGCGGGGTACTGGGCCGTGAAGTGAGGCAGCGTCAGGACCGCCTGCCCGGCCTGGACGAGCAGCTTCACCTGGAGCCCCGGGGTCTCGGCGGCGTAGACGGGAGCGCTGCCGACCGGCAGCCCGGTGCGTTCCAGGGCCACGCGCATGGCGGCCTCGCCGGCGGCGGGGCCGTCGGTACCGTCGCCCAGCGAGTAGACGAGAAGGAAGGTGACGTCGTTGCCGTCGGCGGGGTGTTCGCCGCTCCACCCGATCAGTGTGATCGTGCCCAACTGGGCTTGCGTGAACGTGCCGGTGGAGGTCTGGGGTGAGGTCATGCTCGGCACCATAACGGCCCCGGACCGGTCGTTGTGCATGAGTATCACCTGATCGAGGGAGATAGCCGGATATCTCTGGTGGATGCGGCTCGAATCGTCTCCGCCCGCCGGCTGCCATGGCGGCTTCGATCAAATGTGTTGAGCCGCCCGACGTGGACGGACTATGGTGTCCACTGTTCCGGACGGCGGAGATCAACCACCGCTGTCGGTCCCGTGCTTGAACCAGGAGGTGAGGATCGTGATGACTGTCGCTGCGATGGGCGCTGCCCACAACCCGAAGAGCATCGTTCCCACCCCCGTGGTCGCCGGCTGACCTACTCCGTAACTCTCCGCGCCGTTCGCGCGTTGCCGGGGCCACCCCTTTGAAGGGTTTCCCTTGTCTTTCCCGTCTTTTCCGTCCGCTTCTTCTCTTCAGGGCTCGTCCGCGTCGCATCCGCTGACCCCGTACGGCTGGGACGACGCGTGGGCGGCCGAATTCGCACCGTACGCCGAGCAGGGTCTGCTGCCCGGACGCGTGGTGCGGGTGGACCGCGGCCAGTGCGACGTCGTCACCCCGCACGGCACGCTCCGGGCCGACACCGCTTTCGTCGTCCCGCGCGATCCGATGCGGATCGTCTGCACCGGCGACTGGGTCGCCGTCGACCCGGACGGTGATCCGCAGTTCGTACGGACGCTGCTGCCGCGGCGTACCGCCTTCGTCCGCTCGACCTCGTCGCAGCGCTCCGAAGGACAGGTGCTCGCCACCAATGTGGACCACATCGTCATCTGCCTCTCGCTCGCGGTCGAGTTCGACCTGGGGCGGGTGGAGCGCTTCCTCGCGCTCGCCATGTCCAGCTCCAGCGGTGACGCGCTGCTGCGGGACGGCGGGTCGGCCGGGGACGGCGCCGCCGAGCCGATCGTGGTGCTGACCAAGGCCGACCTCGTACCGGATGCCGCCACGCTGTCGTACCTCGTCCAGGACATCGAGGGCGTCGCCCCTGGTGTCCAGGTGCTGACCGTCAGCTCCGCCACGGGGGAGGGGCTGGATGTCTTCTCCGCCATCGTCTCGGGCGGCACGAGCGTGCTGCTCGGGGCGTCCGGCGCGGGCAAGTCGACCCTCGCCAACACCCTTCTCGGCGACGACGTGATGGAGGTGCAGGCCGCCCGTGACGTCGACGGCAAGGGCCGGCACACCACCACCACCCGCAATCTGCTGGTCCTGCCCTCCGGGGGCGTACTGATCGACACCCCCGGGCTGCGCGGGGTCGGGCTCTGGGACGCGGAGGCCGGTGTCGGCCAGGTCTTCTCCGAGATCGAGGAGCTGGCCGAGCAGTGCCGGTTCCACGACTGCGCCCATGAGGCGGAGCCCGGCTGCGCGGTGCTCGCCGCGATCGAGGACGGTTCGCTGCACGAACGGCGCCTCGACAGCTTCCGCAAGCTGCTGCGCGAGAACCAGCGCATCGTCGCCAAGACCGACGCCCGGATGCGGTCGGAGATCCTGCGCGACTGGAAGCGCAAGGGCGCCGAGGGCCGGGCCGCCATGAACGCCAAGCGGGGCCGGGTGCGGTAGAGGCGGTTCCCCGCTCCGCGACCGGCCACGGTCGTCGGCCGGTGGTCCACGTCCGAAAACCGCGAGTGCGGTACCGGCGGGTGCCGCACACTGGACGGTGTGATGGACGAACGGACCAGGTACGAGGCGGTGAGCAGCCGCGATGCC
Organism: Streptomyces sp. NBC_00984; assembly: GCF_045162475.1. Taxonomy (NCBI): domain Bacteria; kingdom Bacillati; phylum Actinomycetota; class Actinomycetes; order Kitasatosporales; family Streptomycetaceae; genus Streptomyces; species Streptomyces sp. NBC_00984. Next base: position 1,902,870 of record NZ_CP108734.1, on the reverse strand, counting down.
CGATTCGACGGGGAGTTCTTCTTCGCCGTCGAAACGACCGGCATCTACTGTCGGCCGAGCTGCCCCGCCGTCACGCCCAAGCGGAAGAACGTCCGCTTCTACCCGACCGCGGCCGCCGCGCAGGGCCATGGTTTCCGGGCCTGCCGGCGCTGCCGCCCGGACGCCGTGCCCGGCTCGGCGGACTGGAACGTCCGGGCCGATGTCGTGGGCCGGGCCATGCGGATGATCGGCGACGGTGTGGTCGACCGGGAGGGCGTGCCCGGTCTCGCCCACCGGCTCGGCTACAGCTCGCGCCAGGTGCAGCGGCAGCTCAACGCCGAGCTGGGCGCGGGCCCGGTCGCGCTCGCCCGCGCCCAGCGGGCCCACACCGCGCGCGTGCTGCTCCAGACGACCGGGCTGCCCGTGACGGAGATCGCCTTCGCCGCGGGCTTCGCCAGTGTGCGCCAGTTCAACGACACGATCCGGCAGATCTACGCCCGCACGCCGAGTGCGCTGCGGGCCGAGGCCGGGACGGGGCTGGGAGCGGCGGTCCGGGAGGCGCGGACCACCGGGATCCCGCTGCGGCTCGCCCACCGGGGGCCGTACGCGGCCCGCGAGGTCTTCGATCTCCTGGCCGCTGAGACGGTCGCCCGGGTCGAGGAGGTCAGCGGTGCGGCCGGTGCCCGTACCTACCGGCGCACCCTGCGGCTTCCGTACGGCACGGGCATCGTGGCCGTCGACGAGCGGTCCGCCGGGTCCTGGCTGGAGGCCCGGATCCACCTCACGGACCTGCGGGACCTGACGACGGCCGTCCAGCGGCTGCGGCGGCTCTTCGACCTGGACGCCGATCCGTACGCCGTCGACGAGCGGCTCGGCGCCGACCCGCGACTCGCACCGGGCATCGCCGCCCGCCCCGGGCTGCGTTCGCCGGGTGCCGCGGACCCGGAGGAGTTCGCCGTACGGACGCTGGTGGGCAGGGACGAGGCGGAGCGGCTCGTGGAGACGTACGGGAAGCTCCTGGACGTGCCCTGCGGCGGGCTCACGCATGTGTTCCCCGAGCCGGGTGTGCTGGCCGGGGCGGCGGACGGCCCGGAACTCAGGGCGCTGGCGTCCGCGCTCGCCGACGGGGACGTACGGCTCGACGCCGGGGCCGACCGCGACGAGGCCGAGCGGGCACTGCTGCGGCTGCCGGGGATCGGCCCGGCAGCCGCGGCGCTGATCAGGATGCGTGCGCTCGGTGATCCGGATGTGGATCCGGAAGGGCGGCCCGAGTCGGATCCGTGGCGGCCCTGGCGTTCGTACGGGGTGCGCCACCTGGGGCTCCTGGGCCTGTTGTGAGTGGGCCCGGGGGCCTGGGGCCTACGCCGGCAGGCCCCAGCGCGGCGCGGGTTCGTTCGCCGTCACCGGGCGGACGGTCAGGTCCGGGCGGTCGCCCCTCGCCGTGATCAGTGCCGATTCGCCCTTGCGGAGGCGGATGCGCACCGTGCCCTCGGCCGGCTCCTCGTGAGCCAGCGGCCGTCCGTGCCGGTCCCGGATCTCCACCGGCCCGTCGATGCCGTGGTGTACGACGCAGGGTGCGCCGGCTTCGCTGGTCAGCCGCACCCAGCGGGTCCGGCCCTCCTCGCGTACCGCGCTGAGCAGGAACGCGCCCTGCGTCCGGAAGTCGTGCACGGTCAGCTCCCGCCAGGCGGCGGGCAGTGCCGGAAAGACCCTGATCGTGCCGCCCCACGACTGGCAGACCATGTCGTGCAGGGACTGGGCCGCCGACAGCGGGGTCTCGATGACCGGGCCCGACTCCTTGTACATGGTGTTCGCCCGGATGAAGCGGCTCATCAGCTGACCGAGGTACTTCAGCGCGTCCTCGCCCTTGCCGAGCAGCGCGGACATCGACGCGGCGCCGGTGAAGGTGTAGCCCTGCAGGGCGCCTTCGAAGCCCACCCAGTGGGCGAGGGACTTCTCGATCAGGGCGCGTTCGCCGGCCGTCGCGCCCGTCAGCTCGTACAGCGGATACACCGCGAGCATGTGCGAGTAGTGGCGGTGCGACTGCGCGAACGGGACCCCGGCGCCGATCATGAACCCGTTGGCGTCGACCGGGTACGGCGCGAGCCTGGCCAGGACCTCCTGCCAGCGGGCCGTCAGCGGGTCGTGGACGCCGAGCTGTCCGGCGGACTCCAGCAGGGTGCGGCAGCCCCAACGCAGCAGCATGAGGTCGTAGTTGCAGTCGGGGGCGTTGACACCGTACTCGGGGGAGAACGTCGCCGGGAGGTGCAGCCTGCCGTCCGCGCAGGGCGTCAGGAAGTGCAGGTAGTAGTTGACCGCCTTGCGCAGCAACGGGAAGAGCGTGTCGCGCAGGATCGACTCGTCCATGGTGTGGCGGTAGGAGAGCCACACGTTGTGCAGCGCCCAGGTCAGATTGCCGACCTCGGGGGTGGGCGGGTCCTGGCCGGGGATGCCGACCCCGTAGCCGCCGTCGGCCACCGAGGCGCCATTGACCAGTTGGGGGTCGGTGGTGCGGGGGATGCCGGCCGAGTCGGCCCGGTAGGGGGCGGCGACCTCGCGCGAGAGCTGGTCGCGGAATTCGCTCAGGGCGCGCGTGACCGCGTCCAGCTCCAGGTGGTTGGAGCCGTGGATCAGCCAGTACTCCAGCTGGACGTTGAGGTTCCACCAGGTGTTGGGCCAGGGGGTGGGCTCCAGCCAGGGGCCGGAGGTGGCCATCACCGGGGCGTCCTTGCGGGCCGCCGACGCGGTCTTGTAGAGCTGGATCCAGTAGAAGCGCTGGAGCCGGGCATCGGGCAGGGACAGGAAGCTCTTCCGGTAGAACCGGTCCCACCAGGTGCGATGGGGTGCGGCGAGCGGACCGTACGGGAGCGCGGAAGCGGTCTTCACGGTACGCAGCGCACGGTCCCGGGCCGTTGTCGTGGGGTGGGAGTGCGCGACCGTGACGTACAGGGTGCGGCTGGTGCCCCTGGTGCGTTCGCGCCAGGCGGTGACGTGCTGACCGCCCGCGAGCAGCGGCTGGACGGCCGCGGTGGTCCCGCCGTGCTGCTCGGTCACCGCGGGAGGGTTGCCGGTGTAGCCGTCCGGCAGGGGCTTGAAGGCGGCTCGCGGGCTGATCGCCTCGGCCGGGTGGAAGACCCAGCGGAAGTCCTGTTCGCCCGCGCTCGGGGTGACCTCCACGGTGAGCAGATCGCTGGTGGAGTGGACGAAGGCGCGGAGCTCCAGGGTGCCGGCGGTCGTGGTGACGGTGCCTTCGAGCTGGGCGGTGCGCAGCCGCATCCACCACTCGACGCCCGTGATGGTGCCGACCGGCTCCAGGGTGAAGTGGCCGATGGGGAGGCGGGCGAGGCCGAAGAGCGAACCGAACTCGGGGCGGTGGTCCTGGACCTCGGAGTGCTGGACGTTGAAGCGGATGGCCCGGGTGGTGGCGCCGGGCTCCGCGTAGATGCCGGAGCCCAGGCGGCCGTTGCCCAGATACGGGCCCTCGTACCAGGTCTTCGGCAGCTTCTGCCAGAGCAGGTCGGCGTCGTCGAGGACGGTGCGCCAGCTGTCGCCGGGGGAATGCACGGTGGTGGGCGCCGGGGCGGCGTGCCCCGGCGCGGCCGGGGTGGCTGCTCGGGCCGGAAGGGCCGCACCGCCGACCACGAGGGTGCCGCCGATCGCGGTGCCGGTGGCGAGAACCGTTCTCCGGGAAGGGGACGGCCGGGAAGGGGACGGTGACGAGGCTTCGGTCCGGGGCGTGCGGGAGGGGTCCGGTGCTGTGGACAAGGCTTCTCCTGGCGGCTCGTACGCAGGCGCTCAATTCATCCGAGCTATTTCTTGAGGGAAGGTAGGCGCGAGGCATTGCTGCGTCAATGGAGCGGGAGAGATCCGATGTGTCGCCGCGTATCTGGATGGAGTCCAGCCAGCTGTACGGGAGGGCGGGGCGTGATCAGCCCCAGATCACCGCGCCCAGCCAGGCCCCCGCCACCAGGAGGCACGCGAAGAGCTCGACGAGTACCGAATAGCCGGTCGCCCGCATCACCGAGCGCACCGATGTCCAGCCCGCCCCGCGGCTGCCGAGCCGCAGCCGCTCCGCCCCGTAGATGGCCCCCACGTATCCGGCCACTCCGCCGATCACCGGCACCACGAAGAAGCCCACGATCGCGCCGATCCCGCCGAGCACCAGCGTCTTGCGCGGCGCCCCCGTCTCACGCGGGCGGCGCGGCGGCAGCAACGGCTTCAGCGCCTGGTTCAGCAGCAGCAGCGCCGTCGCGCCCATGAGTACGCCCCAGGCGACCGGCGTCATGTCGGTGAGCGCCCACCACAGCACGGCGGCCCAGACGATCGCCTGCCCCGGTGCCCCCGGCACCAGCACGCCCAGCAGGCCGAGGAGCATGACGAGGCCGACGGCGACGAGTTGCCACACACCCATCTGTCCAGCCTGCCGGAGTCCGGCCGGTCCCGCCCGTCAGCGCTCCCGGAGGCGGAGGCCGTCGGCGCAGCTCAGAGCCGTACCGGAGCCATGTCGGCACGCCGTCGGCGCCGCCCTCGCACCGGCCCGGGGCGTCCGGCGGGGGCCCTGCTCAGGCCCGTGGCGCGCGGGACACCCAGCCCCGTTCGTACGCGTGCCAGCCCAATTGCAGCCGGGTCGAGACGCCCGTCAGCTCCATCAGGCCCTTCACCCTTCGCTGCACGGTCCGCAACCCCAGCTCCAGCTGTTTCGCCACGCTCGCGTCCGTCAGCCCGGCCAGCAGCAGCGACAGGATCTCCAGGTCCGTCGGATCGGGCCCCATGTCCTCCTCCTGCAGCCGGCCGCTCTCGCCCAGCCTGAGCGGCATCGCCTCGCGCCACACCGCCTCGAAGAGCCCCATCAGCGACTCCAGCAGCCCGGAGGCATGGACCACCAGGGCGGCGGGCTCGGCGCCGTGTCCGGTCAGCGGCACCATCGCCAGGGCGCGGTCGGCGACGACCAGCTTGGTCGGCACCCGGTCGATGACCCGGCACTGCTCGTCCCGGCTCAGCGCCGCCGACAGCTCCAGAATCCCGGACGGCAGCGACAGCAGCTCCCGCTCGACCACCACCCGGTACGACACCCCGCGCGTCGCGGCCCGCTCCTCGGCCTCGTTCTCCATCCCGCTGACGGCGATCGGTTTCCCGGTCACCAGGGCGCACACCTCGCTCGTCGCACCGAGCTGCAACTGGTGGAAGCGGTGCGACACCGCGCTCGCCCCCGTGACCACCTCGACCAGATCGTGCACGGCCGGTTCGGCGGCCTCCGCCCGGTACTCCTCGGCGAGCAGCGCCGCCGCCAGCTCCGCCTGCTCCAGCTCATGGCGCTGCTGGGTGAGCAGCGCCCCGAGCGCCACACCCGGCGGCGCCGCCACCCAGCGTCCGGTGCGGGCCGACGCCTGCGCGGCCAGGCCGTGCTGCTCCAGCCTGCGCAAGGCCCGCTCGGTGTCCGGCTCGGGAAGGCCCAGTCGGTGCGCGAGATCGGCGACCTCCGCGGCTCCCACCGCCACGAGCGCGCGGTACGTCGACTCCTGTATCTCGTCGAGACCTATGGCTCCCAGCATCCCCGGCCCTTTCCTGGACGCGCTCATTCCGCACGATGTCGCAGTCGCCGGGTGTCCAGCCATGGCGGAAAGCGGCCACGGCGTAAACCCGCCGTGTACATCATCCCTTTAACGCTCTTCGCTCTGCCAATGTGGCGCCACCGCAGTACCAACAACCGCCGGAAGGCTGCGGTTTGCGTAGTTGATTCCGGATTCACTTGGGGAGAGCGATGCGTCCGATATCGCGCACGGCGCTGGGAGCGGCCACCGCCGCCGTCCTGGCCGTCACCGCGATCGCACCGTCAGCGGCAGCGCCGCAGGACGACGCGACAGGGAAGAGACCACTGACCGGCAGCGTCGCCGCCGAGGCGAAGAAGGGCAAGCCGGTCACCGTGACGCTGGTCACCGGCGACAAGGTCCTGGTGAGTACGGGCAGTTCGGGAGCCGCGTCGGTCACCGCGCTGCCCCGTGAGGACGGGACCGTACCCCTCGTACAGACCAGGCAGTCCGGCAAGGGCCTGTACGTCTACCCCGACACCGCCGCCGCCGCGCTGGCCGCGGGCAAGGTCGACGAGGAACTCTTCAACGTCACCGGCCTCATCCGGCAGGGCTACGACGACGCGCACGCCAAGTCGCTGCCGCTGATCGCGGTCTACGGCAAGGAGCAGGCCCGCTCCGTGCCCGCCACCCCGCGCGGCGCCAAGCGCGGAGTCGCGCTCGACGCCATCGACGGTGTCGCCCTCAAGGCCGAGAAGACGAAGGCCGCCGACTTCTGGTCGGACGTCACCAACACCCGGTCCCGCTCGGCCTCCGGCCTGAAGAAGCTCTGGCTCGACCGCAAGGTTCAGGCCACCCTCGACCGGTCCACCAAGCAGATCGGCGCCGACCTCGCCTGGGCCGCCGGATACGACGGCAAGGGCACCAAGGTCGCCGTGCTCGACACCGGTGTCGACGCCGAACACCCCGACCTCAAGGGCCGGGTCACCGCCTCGGAGAACTTCACCGACTCCGACAGCACCGACGACCGGCAGGGCCACGGCACCCACACCATCTCCACCGTCGGCGGCTCCGGCGCGGCCAGCGGCGGCAAGAAGAAGGGCGTCGCCCCCGGCGCCGACCTGCTCGCGGGCAAGGTCCTCAACGACAGCGGCTCCGGCGCCGAGTCCTGGATCATCGCCGGCATGCAGTGGGCCGTCGACCAGAAGGCCGACGTCGTCTCCATGAGCCTCGGCAGCCCGGAGCCGACCGACTGCACCGACCCGATGAGCGTCGCCGCCGAGGAACTCGCCCAGAACAAGGGCACCCTGTTCGTGATCGCGGCCGGCAACTCGGGCCCGACGCTGAACACCGTCTCCTCGCCCGGCTGCGCCCCGAGCGTGCTGACCGTCGGCGCCGTCGACCGCGACGACTCCACGGCCCAGTTCTCCAGCCGCGGACCCGTGACCGGATCGCACACCCTCAAGCCCGAGATCGCCGCCCCCGGCGTCGGCATCTCGGCCGCTGCGGCCGGTGGCCGCGGCATCTACGCGTACCAGACGATGTCCGGCACGTCGATGGCCACCCCGCATGTCGCGGGCGCCGCGGCCATCGTGAAGCAGCGTCACCCCGACTGGACCGCCCAGCAGATCAAGGCGGCGCTCGTCTCGTCCGCGAAGAGCGACATCCCCGGCGACGTACGCGAGACCGGCGGCGGTCGCCTCGACGTCAAGGCCGCCATCGACACCACCCTCGTCGGCGCCCCCGCCATCCAGGGCGGCACCTTCAACTGGCCGCAGGACAACAGCGACCGCACCACGGTCGACGTCCCGTACACCAACTCCGGCACCAAGCCGGTGAAGCTGTCGCTGAAGGTCCAGGGCGTCACCGGAAACGACGGCTCCGCCGTCCGCTCCTCCGTCGCGAAGCTCGACGCGAGCACCGTCACCGTTCCGGCCGGAGCCACCGTCAAGGTCCCGCTGAAGATCGACCCGACGGCGAAGCTGAAGGCCGCGCAGTACGGCGACGTCACCGGACGTGTGCTGGCCACCGGCCCCGGCGGCGTCAAGGTCTCCACCCCGTTCTCGCTGTACGTCGGGGCCGAGACCGTCACCCTGCGGGTCAAGCTCGTCGACCGCACCGGCAAGCCCGCCGCCGGCTCCTCGTCGCTGGACCTCATCGGTACCGACAACGCCAGCGGCGAACGCCGCTTCAACGAGGGTGCCACCGACCAGGTCTACCAGGTGCGCCCCGGCGCGTACTTCGTCTCCGGCTTCGTCACCTCGCCCGACCCGAAGGACGCCACCGGAAGCCTGGCCGATTCCGTCGCCTACCTCGCGCGGCCGCAGCTGAACGTCACCAAGGACACCACCCTGGTCCTGGACGCCCGCAAGGCCCACCGGATCCAGGTGAAGACCGAGGACCGCGCCTCCGAGAACCGCTCCACGACGCTCGCGTTCGGCCGCAGCTGGGACGATGTCTGGCTGCACTCGGGCTCCATCACCGGCGGCTCCGCGGTCAAGAACTACCTGGCCGATGTGCAGGGCAGGGCGAGTGACGGCGACTTCGAGTTCACCAGCTTCTGGCGCGCCTACGCCCCGCAGATCGAGAAGCTGTCGGTCGTCGGCGGCGTCGAACTGCACCCGAAGACGGCGAGCACCGGTTCCGCCAACCTCGACGGCACGGGCGAGGCCGCACTCGTCGACGCCGGTACGGGTACCCCCGACGAGCTGAGGGCCGCGGGCGTCGCAGGGAAGATCGCCCTGGTCGAGGTCGGTGACGACGCCGGCAATGTGTACACCCAGGCGCGCGACGCCCAGGCCGCCGGTGCCAAGGCCGTCATCGCCCACCGCCCCTCCGCGGGCCCCTGGCAGCCGTCCGTCGGCTACGCCTCGTCGGCGCTGCCCGCGCTCGGCATCGAGGCGGGCGAGGCCGATGCGCTGAAGGCCGCCCTGGCCGACGGCCCGGTCAAGCTGCGCTGGAAGGCCACCGCGGTCAGCCCGTTCGTCTACAACCTCGCGTTCCCCGAGACCGGACCGGTCACCTCGGACCGCACCTACAAGGTCCGCGACACCAAGCTCGGCAAGGTCACCGCCGACTACGAGGCGATGGGCGTCGCGGCGGACTACGTCGACACGATGATCATCAACCGGCCGTACGGCGGGACGTTCTCCGCCGTCACCGACTACGTCGCCGTCCCCGGCAAGCGCACCGAGTACTACTCGGCGGGCGACACCGCGTGGGTGCGGTACCTCTCCTCCAGCTTCCCCTGGGGCGAGATGATGGTCGACCAGCCGCGCACCTACACGGCGGGCTCGAAGCGTACGGAGAACTGGTACCGGGGCATCCCCGTTCCGGCCGCCCCGCGCGACGCCGCCGGAAAGCTCCAGCTCGCCGGCGAGCGCCAGGACAACCTGATCGGTGTCGCCCCGGGCTTCTGGAGCGACAGCGAGCACGCCGGTCTCCAGGGCTCCTTCGGTGACATGGGCAACATACGCCTGAGCAGTGGTGGCAAGGTGATCGGCGAGTCCGGCTGGCCGTCCGGGGCGTTCACCGTCCCGGCGGAGGACGCCGCGTACGAACTCACCATGGAGACCGCCAAGTTCGGTCAGCCCTCTGCCGTGTGGAAGCGGTCCACCAGCACCGAGACCACGTGGAAGTTCCGTTCGAAGCGCGACGAGAACGCCTACTCCCAGGGCCTTCCGCTGCTCTTCCCGGGCTACGACCTGGCGGCCGACGGGCTCAAGACCCTCGCGGCGAAGGACGGTCAGACGATCGGCCTCAGCGTCACCGGTCACGCCGGCTACACGCCCGGCAAGCTGACCGCGGCCAAGGTCTCGTACTCCTACGACGGCGGGGAGACCTGGATCGACGCGACCACCGCACAGCGGGGCGGCCGTTGGACCGCGACCGTGAACCACGCGGGCGCGGCCGGCAAGCCGGTCACCCTGAAGACCGAACTGACGGACGCCAACGGCAACTCCGTCATCCAGACCGTGAACGACGCGTACGCCGTGCGCTGATCACGACCTGACCGGTCCGCCGGGGGTCCCTCCCGTGGGGGGTGGGGGCGCCCGGCGGACCCATGTTCGCGGCCACTTTTTCCGGATGACCCGTTTTCGTACGGCCCCCGCGGTCGACAATAAGGTCATGAGTCAGCAGGGGGAGAGGTCCGCCACCCACGAGGACGACTGGTGGCGCAGGCTGTACGACGAGAACGCCCGGGACACCGGGACGAGCGACGCGGCCGACAGTCTCGACGACCGCTTCGACTCGGCGTCGGACGCGCTCGGTCCGGACGCGCTCGGTCCGGACGCGCTCGGTCCGGACGCGCTCGGTCCGGGCGGGCGCGGTCCGGGCGGGCGCGGTCCGGGCGGGCGCGGGGGATCCGACGGGGAGACGGGGACGACGCCCGCGGGAGAGGCGGCGCCTCCGAGGGGGAAGGCGGAGGGCGGGTCCCGGAGCGCGGTGGCCGTGCCCCGGCCGGCGGGGGAGCGTGCGCCGTGGGAGCCGCCCGCCGCGACCGTACGGGTGTCGGGGGCGTCCCCGGCCGGCCCGTCGCAGCCGCGTACCTTCGCCGCACCTCCGGTTCCTGCGGATCCCCCTCCCGCGCCCGACCGGCCGCCGGCCCCGGAGCCGCCGATCGGGCCGTCGATCGAGCCGCCGATCGGCGACTCGGTGTCCGTGCCGCCGGTGCCGCCGGTCCCGTCCGTGCCGCCGCTGCCCAGACGGCCGGTCGCCGAGAGGCCCGCCGCCCCGCTGGTGCCCGTCGCCCCGTCCGCCCCTGACACCACGGCCGCCGTACCTGCCGCACCCGCACCGGAGGCCGAGCGCGAAACCGCGTCCGTCCCCCGTTCCGTGATCGGCCATGTGGGTGACCGACCGCCCACCTACGACGCCGAGCCCACCGCGCTGCCCACCACCGTCCCGCAGGAGCTGGACGGTCTCGTCTCCGACACCGTGCTCGACGGTGCCCGCTACGGCACGTACACCCTGCGCGCCGCCTCCGTGCGCGGGGACTCCGCACGGTTTCGCGGCGAGCCCCGCCGTGACGCGCTGCTCACCGCGCGTTTCGGCACCGACCAGCACGCACTGGTCCTGGTCGCCGTCGCGACCGGGGCCCGCGCCACCGAGTCGGCGCATCTGGCGGCGGCCGATGCCTGCCGCTGGATCGGCGCAGCGGTCGGCCGCAGCCATGCCCGGCTCTCCGAGGACATAAGGGCGGGCCGCCGCGGAGACCTCAAGTCCGGCCTGAACCGCCTCACCGACCGCACGTACGGCAAGCTGCGCGCCCGCGCCGCCGAGCTGGGGACCGAACCGCGGCAGTACACCGCGGGCCTGCGCTGCCTCCTGCTGCCGGCGGACCCCGAATGCCGTACGAGGATCTTCTTCGGCATCGGCGCCGGTGGACTCCTCCGGCTGCGCGACGGCATCTGGCAGGACCTCGAACCGGAGGTTCCGGCAGCCGCCGGCGACACCTGCGCGGACTCCGGGGCCGGATCCGGCCCCGCGTCCCCCGGGAACGGCCCCGACAGTGACCGCCTCACCATGGATCCGGCCGTCACCGCCCCCGCGTCGTCGTACGCCGGGACCCCGCTCGACCCACCAGCAGAACCGTTCCGGTTCCGGGGCTCGGTGGCCCGACCGGGGGACACCCTGCTGCTGTGCAGCCCCGGACTGGCCGAACCGCTGCGCGGCGAGCCCGCCCTGGCCCGGGAGCTCGCCGGACGCTGGGCCCCCGGCACGGCGCCGGGTCTTGTCACCTTCCTCGCGGACACCCAACTGCGGGTGAAGGGGTACGCCGACGACCGTACGGGCGTGGGCGTCTGGGAGGCGTAACCGCGCGCGCCATGGGTTGATGGATGCGGAGTCCGGAAGCCGAAGCGCGGAAAGGGTACGCACCCATGGCCAAGCAGAACGTGTCGGAGCAGTTCGTCGACATCCTCGTCCGGGCGGGCGTCAAGCGTATGTACGGTGTCGTCGGCGACAGCCTCAACCCGGTCGTCGACGCCATCCGCCGCAACCGGGACATCGACTGGATCCAGGTCCGGCACGAGGAGACCGCCGCTTTCGCCGCGGGCGCGGAGGCCCAGATCACGGGCTCGCTGGCGGCCTGCGCAGGATCGTGCGGCCCCGGCAATCTGCACCTCATCAACGGTCTCTACGACGCCCACCGTTCCATGGCTCCCGTGCTCGCTCTCGCCTCGCACATCCCATCGAGCGAGATCGGTCTCGGCTACTTCCAGGAGACCCACCCGGAGCTGCTCTTTCAGGAGTGCAGCCACTACAACGAGATGATTTCCAATCCGCAGCAGATGCCGCGACTGCTCCAGACGGCCATCCAGCATGCGATCGGCCGGGGCGGGGTCAGCGTCGTCACGATGCCGGGCGACATCGCCTCGCAGCCCGCCCCGGAGAAGTCCATCGAGCACGCGCTGGTCACCTCGCGGCCGACGGTCCGGCCCGGTGACGAGGAGATCGACAAGCTCTGCCGGATGGTCGACGAGGCGAAACGTGTGACATTGTTCTGCGGCAGCGGCACGGCGGGCGCCCACGCCGAGGTGATGGAGTTCGCCGAACGGGTGAAGGCCCCGGTGGGGCACGCGCTGCGCGGCAAGGAATGGATCCAGTACGACAACCCGTACGACGTCGGGATGAGCGGCCTGCTCGGCTACGGCGCCGCGTACGAGGCGACCAACGAGTGCGATCTCCTCATCCTGCTCGGCACCGACTTCCCGTACAACGCCTTCCTCCCGACCGATGTGAAGATCGTCCAGGTCGATGTGCGTCCCGAGCACCTGGGCCGTCGTTCCAAGCTGGATCTGGCGGTCTGGGGCGATGTCCGCGAGACCCTGCGCTGTCTGACCCCGCGGGTGAAGGCCAAGAGCGACCGCAAGTTCCTCGACCGGATGCTGAAGAAGCACGCCGAAGCGCTGGAGGGCGTGGTCAAGGCGTACACCCGCAAGGTTGAGAAGCACGTCCCGATCCATCCGGAGTACGTCGCCTCGGTGCTGGACGAACTGGCCGACGACGACGCCGTGTTCACCGTCGACACCGGTATGTGCAACGTGTGGGCCGCGCGCTATCTCTCCCCCAACGGCAAGCGCCGGGTCATCGGATCGTTCAGCCACGGCTCGATGGCCAACGCGCTCCCGCAGGCCATCGGGGCCCAGTTCACCGACCGGAACCGGCAAGTGGTCTCGATGTCCGGCGACGGCGGATTCACCATGCTGATGGGCGACTTCCTGACGCTGGTGCAGTACGACCTGCCGGTGAAGGTCGTGCTGTTCAACAACTCCTCGCTGAGCATGGTCGAGTTGGAGATGCTGGTCGCCGGCCTGCCGTCGTTCGGTACGTCCAACAAGAACCCGGACTTCGCCGCGGTCGCCCGCGCCTGCGGGGCGTACGGCGTGCGGGTGGAGAAGCCCAAGCAGCTCGAAAGCGCACTGAAGGACGCCTTCAAGCACAAGGGTCCGGCGCTCGTCGATGTCGTCACCGACCCCAACGCCCTCTCCATCCCGCCGAAGATCAGCGCCGACATGGTGACCGGCTTCGCGCTCTCCGCGAGCAAGATCGTGCTGGACGGGGGAGTGGGCCGGATGGTCCAGCTGGCCCGCTCCAACCTGCGGAACGTGCCCCGCCCCTGAAGGGTGCCCCGGGCAGGGCCTGGGGCAGGGCCTGGGGCGGGGCGGTGCTCGGTGACATGTGACACCGGGCCACGCCCCGGGCCGTCACGCCGGGGTCAGTCGCAGTGTCAGGATCTGGAACGGCCGCAGCGACAGTACGAGACCGTGCTCGTCGGTGTCCGCCTCGCGCAGCGGCCGTTCCAGCAGATCGGTGACCTGGGCCCGTACGACGGGGAAACCGACCCGCAGCGTGGTGCCGGCGCGACCGCCCGCCGACTCGTACAGCCGCACGATCACATCGCCGCTCCGGTCCTCGGCGAGTTTCACCGACTCCACCGTGACCGCCGGATGCCCCGTGTCGACCAGCGACGGCAGCACGGGAGCCACGGCCGCCCGCAACGGCAGATTGAGCGCGAGCCCTTCCCGTACCGAGTCCGTGATCCCGCCGCCCGGTGCCAGCGCGTACCTGAACCGGTGCCGACCGAGGTCGGTCTCCGGGTCGGGGCTGTGCGGGGCGCGCAACAGCGTCAGCCGTACGGTCGTGCCGAGGCCCGAACCGTGCGGGGTCCGGGTCACCTCGTGCCCGTACGTCGAGTCGTTGAGCAATGTGACGCCGTACCCCGGCTCGGCGACCCGGAGCCAGCGATGGGCGCAGATCTCGAAACGGGCCGCGTCCCAGCCGGTGTTGTCGTGCGTGGGACGGTGGACGTGACCGAACTGGATCTCGGACGTGGACCGTTCGGCATGCACATCGAGCGGGAATGCCGCTTTGAGTACCTTCTCCGACTCCCGCCAGTCGATTTCGGTGTCGATGTCGATCCGTCGGCTGCCCGCGGTCAGCCGGATCTCCTGTGTGACATGTGAGTGCCCGAAGGATCGCAGCACGCGGACCGCGGCCCGCAACGGCCCCTCCTCCACCAGCTCGACGGAGTCGGCGTCGGTGAGATCGGTGCGGGTGCGGCGGTAGTGCCGGTCGATGTCCCAGGCGTCCCAGTGATTGGGGTGATCCGGGTGCAGCTGGAGGAGGTTGGCCCGGTGGCCGGGGACGAGGACGTCCCGCCCCGCGCCGAGATCGCGCACGGAGGCGATCAGGCCGTCGCCGTCGACCACCACCCGCAGCAGCCCGTTGTCGAGCACGAGGCCCTCGCCCGCCGAATCGGTCGCGGTGACCGGGTGTTCCGGCACCGCCGAGCCGTTCAGCGGACCCGCACCGAGCCCTGGCGTGTCGGCCAGCACCGCCGTGCGCCCGTCGCCCAGGTGTTGCACATGCGCGCCGGAGGGCAGCACCCCGCCCGCCTCCGCGTCCAGCTCGACCACCTGACGGCGGTGGTACGGAGACGAGTTGAGCACCACCAGGCCCTCGGCCGCACCCAGTGCGGCTACCGCGTCCGCCGTCAGGTCCGCCAGCTCCACCCGTACCCGCTCGTATGTCTCGCGGGCCTCGCGGTGCACCCAGGCGATCGACGAGCCGGGCAGGATGTCGTGGAACTGATGCAGCAGGACCGTCTTCCACAGTCGGTCCAGTGCCTCGTACGGATAGCCGTAGCGGTCGGCGGGGTTGCGCAGGGCCGCCGCCGTGGCCCACAACTCGGCCTCGCGGAGAAGGTGTTCGCTGCGGCGGTTGCCCTGTTTGGTCTTGGCCTGGGTGGTGTACGTGGCCCGGTGCAGCTCCAGATACAGTTCGCCCGACCAGACCGGAGCCTGTGCCCCGTACTCCTCCTCGGCCGCCGCGAAGAACGCTGCCGGCCGCTCGATGCCCACCCTCGGCGAACCCTCCAGGTCCTTGAGCCTGCGCGCCTTCTCCAGCATCTCGCGGGTGGGCCCGCCCCCGCCGTCACCCCAGCCGAACGGGACGAGCGAGCGGGTCGCCAGGCCCTTCTCTGCGAAGTTCCGCTCCGCGTGGGCGAGTTCGCGGCCGTGGAACTGGGCGTTGTAGGTGTCCACGGGCGGGAAATGGGTGAAGACCCTGGTCCCGTCGATGCCCTCCCACCAGAAGGTGTGATGTGGCATTTTATTGCTCTGGTTCCAGGACAGTTTCTGGGTCAGGAACCATTTCACTCCCGCAAGCCGGGCCAGCTGCGGGAACGCGGCCGTGTAGCCGAAGGAGTCCGGCAGCCAGATCTCCTCGGTCTCCACTCCCAGCTCCTGCTCGAAGAACCGCTTGCCGTGCACGAGCTGCCGGGCCAGTGCCTCGCCACCGGGCATGTTGGCGTCGGACTCCACCCACATCGACCCCACGGGCGCCCACTGCCCGTCCGCCACGGCCTGCTTGATCCGCTTCCAGATGTGCGGCTGGTGCTCCTTCACCCAGGCGTACTGCTGGGCCTGCGAAGCCGCGAAGACCAGCTCCGGATAGTCCTGGGCGAGTGCGGTGACATTGGCGAAGGTGCGCGAGGCCTTGCGCACCGTCTCCCGCAGCGGCCACAGCCACGCCGTGTCGATGTGCGCATGACCGGCGGCCGAAATCCGGTGCGCGCTCGCCGCGGCCGGGCGGGACAGCGCTTCGGCCAGCTCGTCCCGGCCGGCTCGCGCCGTGCCCGCCACGTCGTGCAGGTCCAGCACGTCGAGCATGCGCTCCAGCGACCGCAGGATCTCGTGCCGTCGAGAACGTTCGACGGGGAGTTCCCGCATCAGCTCGGAGAGCACCTCGATGTCCAGGACCAGATGCCAGACCTCCTCGTCCAGCACCGCCAGGTCCGCGGCGGCGAACCGGTAGAGCGGCCGGTCACCCGCCGTCGTCACGTCCCCGAGCGGAGTCGGCGCGAAACCGTGCTCCAGCACGGCCGGGTTGGCCGCCGCCTCCAGGAGCAGCGAGACCGGCTCGCCGCCCGCTGCCGGGGAGGCCAGCGTGAGATGGCGATTGCGCGGATGGATGCCCTTGATGGGGACGCCCGCGGTGTCGTACAACATGCCCTCGGCCTGGAAACCCGGCCCCTGACCGGAGAACCCGGGATCGACGACCACCTCGACCCGTCGCCCCGCCCACTCCGCCGGCACGGTCCCCTCCAGCCGGAACCAGCTGGTGGACCAGGGCCTACCCCACTCGGTGCCGGTACGGAACGGCTCGAACGATTCCTGGAGGACCCGCGCCACCGGAACGGGTTCGCCGGGGATGTGCCGCACGGAGAGGGCGAGCGGGGTCCGGTCCGGGTACTGGGCGGGGCGGATGAACTGGTGAAGGGCACGTTCGAGGCGGTCCTCCACCAGGGTGCGGTCGTCGTGCATCACGGCTCCTCGGGGTCGGTGCCTGCGGGTGTCCTTGGCTCCACTTCCCCGGCGGCCGACCCGGCACCCCTGTAAGCCGCGCGACGGGGTGACGGTTGATCAACTGGCCCTGTGCGCGCCCTTGGCGGCCCTTAAGCAATGTGACATATTACTGACGTGCTTACGAGACACCCCTTGGATGTCGTCATCGTCGGGGCCGGAATGGTCGGCGCCGCCTGCGCCTACTACACCTCCCGGTCCGGACTCTCCGTAGCCGTCGTCGACCGCGGGCCGGTGGCCGGCGGCACTACCGGAGCCGGCGAGGGAAACCTCCTGGTCTCCGACAAAGTGCCGGGACCAGAGCTGGAACTGGCCCTGCTCTCCGCCACGTTGTGGCAGCAACTGTCCGAGGAACTGCCCCCGGACATCGAGTACGAGCTCAAGGGCGGTGTGGTCGTCGCGGCGACCGAGGACTCCCTGACCGCCCTGTCCTCGACGGCCGCCGGCCAGCGGGAGGCGGGCGTCGAGGCGTACCACGTCACATCCGACCGACTCCGCGACCTCGAACCCCAGCTCGCACCGCACCTGACCGGCGGCTGCCACTATCCGCAGGATGCGCAGGTCCAACCAGCGCTGGCAGCAGCCGAGTTGCTGCGTTCGGCCACTCGCGCCGGCGCGCTCATGCGCCCGGGGGAGGAGGTGGTCGGAATACTCAGGGACGGGAAGGGCGCCGTACGCGGGGTACGCACGACACGGGGCGAACTGCGGGCCCCCGTGGTCGTCAACGCGGCGGGCACCTGGGGCGGCGACCTCGCCGCACTGGCCGGGGCGAACCTCCCGGTCCTGCCGCGCAGGGGGTTCGTACTCGTCACCGAACCACTGCCTCGACTGATCCGGCACAAGGTCTACGCGGCGGAGTACGTGGCCGACGTGTCGAGCGGGTCGGCGGCGCTGCAGACCTCGCCCGTGGTGGAGGGGACGCCCTCGGGTCCGGTACTCATCGGGGCGAGCCGTGAACGGGTCGGCTTCGACCGGACGTTGTCCGTTCCGGTGGTCGCCCGGCTGGCGGCCCAGGCCGCCGCCCTCTTCCCCGTGCTCGCCGATGTGCGGGTGCTGCGCGCCTACCACGGGTTCCGTCCCTACCTGCCCGACCATCTGCCCGCGATCGGACCGGACTCCCGGGTGCCGGGGCTCTTCCACGCCTGCGGCCATGAGGGTGCCGGGATCGGGCTGGCGCCCGCCACCGGACTGCTGATCGCCGACGCGATCCGGGGGAAGCGGCCCGTACTCGATCTCGGACCGTTCGCCCCCGACCGGTTCGATGCCACCTGCCATGTCACATGACGGCGGAGAGCGGGGCGCCCGTGCCCCAGGAGAGGACCCAGTGAGACGCACCCGTGCACGTACCCCCGCCGAGCTCGTCGGGGCCGAGCCCGAACCGGAGTTCCGGCTGACCTTCGACGGTCGCCCGATCCGCGCACTACCGGGCCAGACCATCGCTGCCGCACTCTGGTCGGCGGGCATCCTGACCTGGCGCACCACCCGGGTCCACGGCCGGCCGCGGGGCGCCTTCTGCGGCATCGGCGCCTGCTACGACTGCCTGGCCACCGTCAACGGGCGGCCCAACCAGCGTGCCTGCCTGCTGCCCGCCGGGCCGGGCGACACCATCACTACGCAGGAGGGCGACGGGCATGCCGCACTCGACGGATGACCGCCGGGTGCGGGAGACCGGCCGCGCCGCCATCGCCGTGGTGGGGGCGGGACCGGCAGGCCTGGCCGCAGCCGTCACCGCCGCCGACCACGGGCTCGACGTGGTGCTGCTGGACGCGGCCGCCGCGCCCGGCGGGCAGTACTACCGCAGCCCGGCCGACGGACTCGGCGCCACCCGGCCCGGGGCCCTTCACCACAACTGGCGCGCCTTCGCGGAACTCTCCGCGCGACTCGCCGCGCACCGTGACACCGGCGGGATCCGCCATCTCACCGGCCACCAGGTGTGGACGGTCGAACGAACCGGCGACGGGGACTGGATCCTGCACGCGGTCACCGGGGGCGACGAGGAGACGCGCACCGCCGTCCGGGCCCGCAGAATGCTCTTGGCCACGGGGGCCCACGAGCGTCAACTGCCCTTCCCGGGCTGGACACTTCCGGGAGTGGTGAGTGCGGCGGGGGCCCAGGCCATGCTGAAGTCGGGGCTGGTGCTGCCGGGGCGCCGGATCGTCGTCGCGGGCAGCGGGCCGCTCCTGCAGGCCGTCGCCCTGTCGCTGACGCGTGCGGGGGCGCGCGTCCCGGCGCTGGTCGAAGCCGCCGGCTACGGAGCGTACGCCCGTGCTCCCCGCGTGCTGGCCGCCAACCCCGGCAAGGCGGTGGAAGGTGCCAGGTTCGGGGCGGCGCTGGCGCGCGCCCGGGTCCGGGTACTGACCCACCGTGCGGTCACCGAGGTGCACGGCGACAAGCGGGTGGAGGCGGTGACCGTCAGCAGGGTGGACCGCCGATGGCGCCCCGTCGCGGGGACCGGCCGTCGGATCGACTGCGACGCGCTCGCCGTGGGACACGGGCTCGTGCCACAGCTGGAACTCGCCGTGGCAGCCGGCTGCGCCACGCGTCCGGGCCCCGACGGCACACACGCGGTCACCCTCGACGAGCAGCTCAGGACCACCGTCCCCGGGGTCTGGGCGGCCGGCGAGTCCGGTGGCGTCGGCGGCGTCGAACTCGCCCTGTACGAGGGTGAGTTGGCGGCACTCTCCGTCATTCGCGAGGTGCGGGGCGGGGCGTTGAGGAAGGAGGCGCGCAGAGCGGTCGCACTGCGGCGCTCCCGGCGCCGACTGCGGGCCTTCGCCACTCTGATGGGGACCGTGCACCGGCCGGGGTCCGGGTGGAGCGAGTGGCTGACCGGCGATACCGAGGTCTGCCGTTGCGAAGAGGTCACCGCGGGCCGGATCCGCGCGGCGTGCGAGGAGTTGGGAGCCGGCGACACCAGGACCGTCAAACTGCTCACCCGGGCCGGAATGGGGTGGTGCCAGGGCCGGACGTGCGGATTCGCCGTGCGTGAACTCGCCGCCGCGCACGGCGCCGGGCAGGAGCCGGGCGGACCCGACCGGCGCCCGCTGGCCTGCCCCGTGAAGCTCTCCACACTTGCCGACCTGGCCGGGCCCGGGTAGGCCCGCAGCCAGTCCTTCCCTCGGAGCCCGACGGCCCGCCGCTACGGGCTCCCGCGTACCGGAACGGTGCGTTCACCCACTGTTGTCCATGTTTCCTCCACACCGTGACATGTCACACCTCTCAAGGAGCCACGATGCAGACGAACACCGACTCACGCACCCGCCCCTGGCACGGCGTCATGGTCGCCACCCCGGTCACCCTGCGCGACGACTGCACCATCGACTACGACGCCTACGCCACCCATGTGCGGCAGCTCATCGAGGCGGGCTGCGACGGAGTGGTGCCCAACGGCTCACTGGGGGAGTACCAGACCCTGACCGACAGTGAACGCGAGCAGATGGTCCGGGTCGCCGTCGAGGCCGCGGGCGACGGCAGCCGCGTCATGCCGGGCGTCGCCGCCTACGGCAGCGCGGAATCACGGCGCTGGGCGGAACAGGCCGCCGAGGCGGGCGCCGGTTCCGTACTGCTCCTGCCGCCCAACGGATACCGCTGCGAGGACGAGGCGGTGCGCGCCCACTACGCCGAGGTGGCCGAGGCCGGGGTGCCGGTAGTCGCGTACAACAACCCGTACGACACCAAGGTGGATCTGACACCGGACCTGCTCGCCCGCCTCCACCAGGACGGCAGTATCGTGGCCGTCAAGGAGTTCACCGGCGACGTCCGCAGGGCGTACGAGATCGCCGAAAAGGCGCCCGGTCTCGACCTGCTCGTGGGCGCCGACGACGTACTGCTGGAACTGGCACTGGCCGGCGCCGTCGGGTGGATCGCGGGTTGCCCGAACATGCTGCCGTCCTGCTGCGTCGATCTGTACCGGGCCGCTGTCACCGGTGACATGGCAACCGCTCTGCCGCTGTACCGGGAGCTGCACGAGCTGCTGAGGTGGGACTCGAAGCCGGAGTTCGTCCAGGCCATCAAGGCGTCCATGGACGTCGCCGGACGCCACGGCGGCCGCACCCGTCCGCCCCGGTTCCCCCTCCCCGCCGACGACGCGGCCGCCGTACGCGCCGCGACGGAGAAGGCACTCGCCGGGGGCCTTCACTGAGAGCGGCATCCGGCCGCCGTACGCCCGGACGGAGCGTCCGGCCCGGACCGTTTCGTTCCGTCCCGTTTCTTGTGTTCTTCGTATCCGTCCTGACGAACCAGGGGGAGCCTTGCAGACACGTCACATTTTCCATGCCGTCGACTCACACACCGAGGGCATGCCCACCCGCGTCATCACCGGCGGCATCGGCACCATCCCCGGTGTCACGATGGCCGAACGGCGCAACCATTTCCAGGAGCACCGGGATGCCGTGCGCACCCTGCTCATGTACGAACCGCGCGGTCACGCCGCCATGAGCGGCGCGATTCTCCAGCCGCCCACCCGGCCGGACGCGGACTACGGCGTCCTCTTCATAGAGGTCTCCGGCTATCTGCCGATGTGCGGGCACGGCACCATCGGGGTGGCGACCGTCCTGGTGGAGACCGGCATGGTGGAGGTCACCGAACCCGTCACCACCGTGCGGCTGGACACCCCGGCCGGGCTCGTCAGCGTCGACGTACAGGTGACGGATGGCGCCGCCACCGCCGTGACCCTCACCAACGTTCCGGCGTTCAGCGTCGCGCTCGACCGGACGTTGGACGTCCCCGGCTACGGGAAGCTGCGCTACGACCTCGCCTATGGCGGGAACTTCTACGCGATGCTTCACCTGGCCGACCTCGGGCTGCCCTTCGACCGGGCGCGCAAGGACGACATCCTGGCTGCCGGGCTCGCCCTGATGGACGCGGTCAACGCCACCGACCGGCCCGTCCACCCCGAGGACCCCAGCATCCACGGCCTCAAGCATGTGCAGTGGATCGCGCCCGGGTCCGACGCCCGCCACTCCCGGCACGCGATGGCCATCCACCCCGGCTGGTTCGACCGCTCGCCCTGCGGGACCGGCACCTCGGCCCGCATGGCCCAGCTGCACGCACGCGGTGAACTCCCCCTGGACACCGACTTCGTGAACGAGTCCTTCATCGGCACCTCGTTCACCGGACGGCTCGTCCAGGAGACCACCGTGGGCGGACTGCCGGCTGTGGTCCCCACCGTCACCGGCCGCGCCTGGATCACCGGTACCGCACAATTCTTCCTGAACCCGTCCGATCCCTTCCCCGAAGGATTCCTGCTGTGAATCTTCCCCTGCTCGGCGCCGACGACATCGAGGCCCTGGGACCGACCGGAGCCGTGGACGCACTGGAGGCGGCGCTGAGCGGGGGACTGGATCCGGAGACGGCGCCGCCCCGGCACCATGTCACAGTGCCCGGCGGGGAGCTGCTGATCATGCCCGCGACCACCCGGCAGGTGACCGGAGTGAAGATCGCCGGGGTCGCCCCGGCCAACCCGGCGCGCGACCTGCCCCGGATCACCGGAAGCTATCTGCTGCTCGACGCCCCCACACTGCTGCCGCTCGCCCTGCTGGACGGGGCCGCGCTCACCACCCTGCGTACACCGGCCGTGTCCGCACTGGCGATCCGCCACCTCACCGGGTCCGTCGTGCGCCATCTGGTGCTCTTCGGAACCGGGCCCCAGGCATACGGGCACCTGGCCGCGGTGCTCGCGGAACGCCGGGTCGAACGGGTCACGGTGGTCGGCCGCAACCCGCACCGGGCCGAGACACTGGCCGAGCACGCCCGCCGGCTCGGGGTGGACGCCCGCGTGGGGCAGGGGCACGGTACCGGTGAGGTCGCCACGGCCGATCTGGTGCTCTGCTGTACCACCTCCGCCACTCCGCTGTTCGACGGTTCCCTCGTGCCGGACGGGGCGACGGTCGTCGCGGTCGGCTCGCACACCCCCGATGCCCGGGAGGTCGACACCGCGCTGGTGTCACGCTCCGCCGTCATCGTCGAATC
Organism: Streptomyces sp. NBC_00984; assembly: GCF_045162475.1. Lineage (NCBI taxonomy): Bacteria > Bacillati > Actinomycetota > Actinomycetes > Kitasatosporales > Streptomycetaceae > Streptomyces > Streptomyces sp. NBC_00984. The sequence continues at coordinate 1,880,525 of NZ_CP108734.1, read as the reverse complement.
GCGGTCGGCGGCGCTGTCGGAGGCGGGCGATCTACTGATCCCGCTGGCGGAGGGCGCCTTCGGGGCCGAGGACATCGTCGCCAACCTCGCCGAGCTGGTGACCGGTCGCAACATCGAGGGGAGGCCGGCCGACTTCGAGGGTCCCCGGTTCTTCAAGAGCGTCGGGATGGGCTGGGAGGACCTCGCTGTCGCCGCGGCGGTGCACCGGAATTCGGCGCCTTGAGCGAGTTGTCCACAGCTCCGGAACGACGGGCCCTGGCGGAAACGTGACATTGTATTCTGAGGCCCCGCACGGCGCTGGAGGAACACATATGGCCCGCCTGACGACGCTCAACGCCATCTCCGCGCAGGAGCACTTGCGTGACCGGGTGGCAAACGCCCTCAGGGCGGCCCTCATCGCGGGGGAACTCCGTCCGGGGGTGATCTACTCCGCTCCCGCGCTCGCCGCCGACTTCGGGGTGTCCGCCACCCCGGTCCGCGAGGCCATGCTCGACCTGGCTCGCGAGGGCCTGGTCGAAGCCGTACGCAACAAGGGCTTCCGGATAACGGAGCTGACCGAACAGGATCTCGACGACTTCACCGAGCTGCGGGTCATGATCGAGGTTCCCACCGTCGGACGCATCGCCCGGATGGGCAGGACCAGGGAGCTGGAGGCGCTGCGGCCACTCGCCCAGGCGATCGTCGCAGCCGCTGCCGAGCACGACATCCTCGGCTATCTGGAGGCGGACCGCCGCTTCCACCTCGAACTGCTCGGCCTGGCGGGAAACCGCCGCTTGGTGGAGGAGGTCGGTAATCTGCGCAAGCGATCACGCCTCTTCGGGCTGAACCGGCTCGATGAAACCGGGCTGTTGGTCCAGTCGGCCGAGGAACATGGTCAGCTGCTCGACCTCTTGATCGCCGGCAACGCGGAGCGCGCCGAGCGGTGCATGCTGGCTCATATGTCACATGTCAGGAATCTCTGGGCCGAGGAGGAACCCAATGAAACGGGCGCGGGAGGCAAGCGGATCAGAAGCGTGAAACTGCCGGTCGCAGAGGCCTGATCCACCCCGGCCCTCCACCTGTCACCGCCCTCCGACGGCCACACACCCCCCGCCCCCAACGACCGCCCGTTGGGCGGCCGTTGGGGCAGGTCTCAGGCCCGGTTCTCCAGCAGCGAGGCCATCCACTCCTCGATGCCGTCGGCGGTGCGCGGCAGCGCGGACGACATGAGGCGAGCGCCGTCGGCGGTGATCACGAGGTCGTCCTCGATCCGCACTCCGATCCCGCGCAGCGACCGCGGCAGTGTCTCGTCGTCGGGCTGGAGGTAGAGCCCGGGTTCCACGGTCAGTACCTGACCGGCCTCCAGACGCCCGTCCAGATAGGTGTCGGCCCGCGCCTGCGCGCAGTCGTGCACGTCCATGCCGAGCATGTGGCCGCTGCTGCAGAGCGTGTACCGGCGGTAGAAGCCGTTGTCCGGATCGAGCGCCTCGTCCGCGGACATCGGCAGCACGCCCCACGCGTGCAGCCCTTCGGCAATGACCCGCATGGCCGCCAGATGGAAGTCACGGAATCGCGCTCCCGGGCGCAGGGCCGCGATGCCCGCGTCCTGGGCGGCGAGCACCAGCTCGTAGACGGTGCGCTGCACGGGGGAGAAGCGGCCGGACAGCGGCAGGGTGCGGGTGATGTCGGCCGTGTAGAGCGAGTCGGTCTCCACCCCGGCGTCCAGGAGCAGCAACTGGTCGCGTTCCAGCGGTCCGTCGTTGCGGATCCAGTGCAGGACGCAGGCGTGCGCCCCGGCTGCGGCGATCGTGGAGTAGCCCGGACCGTTCCCCTCCAGCCGGGCCCGCAGATCGAAGACGCCCTCGATCCAGCGCTCGCCGCGCGGGTGCCGCAGCGCCTGCGGCAGGCTTCGCACCACGTCCTCGAACCCCGCCGCCGTCGCGTCGACGGCCTGCTGCAACTGGCCGGTCTCATAGGGGTCCTTGACGAGGCGGAGCTCACTGAGCACCGCTGAGAGCCCGGCCGGAGCCGAGCGTCCGTGCGGGAACGCGCGGCAGGAACGCAGCAGTTCGTCGACGGACGGGTCCACGCCGCCCAGCACCCGCACCGGTGGCTGCGGCCCGGTGAGCAGCTTCTCCCAGGCGTCCAGATGCGCGCAGCGGATGCCGGTCAGCCGGGTGGCCTCCGCCAGGTCAGGCCTGCGGCCGACCCAGAACTCCCCGTATCTGCGGTCGCGGTAGAACTCCTGGCCGGTGCGCGGTGACCGGGGCCGCAGATAGAGCACCGCCTCGTGGCGCTCGTCGCCGTCCGGCTCCAGGACGAGGACATGGCCGGCCTGGTCCTCGCCGGTGAGGCCGGTGAGCCAGGCATAGCCGGTGTGCGGCCGGAAGCGGTGGTCGGTGTCATTGGAGCGGACGGCGAGCGCGCCCGCCGGGATGATCAGGCGCTCGCCGGGGAAGCGGGCGGCCAGCCGGGCCCGGCGGGCGGGGGTGGCGTCGATGGAGGGGACGCGAAGTCCGGTCGGCAGCGGGGACTTGGCCCACCCGGTGCCCATGAAGGCGTCCAGGGCGGGTGACACCGGCAGGTCGTGGCTGCCGGTGCGGGGCGCGGAGAAGGAACGGGACACGGGCATTGCTCCTCGGGGGCTCTGTGGGACCGGTGGCGGGGCCGGAATTCCGGCTCTCCGGGGACACGGTGGTGCGGTGGTCGGGAAACCGGTGGCGGCGGCCGGCGCGTTCGGGGCCGCGTGTCATATCCCGTGCTGCGACGAGAAGTTGTCGCGCGGATGAATGTGCGCGAGAGGGGTTCCAAAGAACATGTGACATGTGCCATTGTACAGCGCGCAAGGGGAACGGAGCAGTGCTCATGTCGCGACGTGAGTGCAGTTCAGACCCGGTTCGCCACCGGCCTCTTGTATTCCCCCACAACCGCGCCCTGTTGCGCGGTTACCACTCCGCTGGGAGGCGGCACGTGAAGAACCTTATGGTTCGACAGAGAATAACCGGATTGTCCACTGTGGTCCTGGCAGCATGCCTGGGCGTGGGCCTGTTCACGGCACCGAGCCAGGCCGTCGAGCAACGTCCCGCCGCGTCGGCCGCGGCCCCCCACTCCTCGGGCGCCGCTCAGGGACGGGCGGAAACCCGGACCGAGGACCCCGGCGGCCCCACCGCCGAGTCGCTGACGGCACCCGCCGACGATGCCGCTCACGTCGAACGCAAGTCGCTCAAGGCCGCCGACCGGCCGCCACTGTCCGCGTCCAAGGACGCGCTCAAGCGGGACTACGACGACCAGGCCACCGCGCTTCCGAGCCACCCGGCACCTTCGATGAAGGCCGAGAAGCGCCGCGCCAAGAAGCTCGGCAAGGACGCGGCCGAGTGCAACACCACCGATTTCACCAACAACACCGGAAGCGCCCTGGTCGAGAAGGTCAAGGCGGCGACCACCGACTGCGTCAACACGCTGTTCCGTCTCAAGGGCCAGGACGGCTACAACGCCTTCCGCGAGGACCAGATGGTCACCATCGCCGATGCCATGCGCGACGCATCGGCCTCCTACCCCGGTGACAGCAGCACCGGCATGCCCCAGCTGGTCCTCTTCCTCCGGGCCGGCTACTACGTGCAGTACTACGACCCCGACACCGTCGGAGAGTACGGGCCGCGCCTGCGTACGGCCATCCAGGGCGCGCTCGACGGCTTCTTCGGCTCCTCGCACGCCTTCGACGTCACCGACGCCAACGGCGAGAGCCTGTCCGAGGCGATCATCCTGGTCGACAGCGCCGGGGAGAACGCCCGTTACCTGAACATCGTCAAGCGGATGCTGGCCGACTACGACGAGTCGTACAACAGCTCCTGGTACATGGTCAACGCCGTGAACAGCGTGTACACGGTCATGTTCCGGGGTCACCAGGTGCCGGAGTTCATCAGTGCCATCGAGGCCGATTCCAGTGTGCTGAACTCCCTGCACGACTTCGCCGCGAACCACCTCGACCTGCTGGACACCAAGCAGTCGTTCCTTGTCTCCAACGCGGGACTCGAGCTCGGCCGCTTCCTCAAGGAGGACTCGCTGCGCGCCAAGGCGAGCCCGCTCGCGGTCGACCTGATGGGCAAGAGCTCCATCGACGGCCCCACCGCCCCGCTCTGGGTCAATCTGGCCAAGATGGTCGACGCCTACGACAAGGACAACTGCGCGGCCTACGGCGCCTGTGACCTCGCGGCGCGTCTCGAGAAGGCCGTCCTGCCGGTGAAGTACACCTGTAGCGACAGCATCACCATCCGGGCGCAGGACATGACCGAGGCGGAGCTCGAAGCCAGCTGCTCCAGCCTGCGCGCCCAGGACGCCTACTTCCACGAGGTGGCCCGGGACAACGGCGCGGTCGCCGACGACAACAACAAGACCATCGAGGTCGTGGCCTTCAACTCCAGCACCGACTACCAGACCTACGCCGGAGTGATCTTCGGCATCGACACCAACAACGGTGGCATGTACCTGGAGGGCGACCCCAAGGCCGAGGGCAACCAGCCCCGGTTCATCGCCTACGAGGCCGAGTGGGCCCGCCCCGACTTCCAGATCTGGAACCTCAACCACGAGTACACCCACTACCTCGACGGCCGCTTCGACATGTACGGCGACTTCGCCGCCGGAATGACCACCCCGACCGTCTGGTGGGTGGAGGGCTTCGCGGAGTTCGTCTCGTACTCGTACCGCAAGGTCACCTACGACGACGCCGTCGCCCAGGCCGCCAACCGCACCTACACCCTGCGGACCCTGTTCGACACCACCTACGACAACGCCGACCAGACCCGCGTCTACAACTGGGGCTACCTGGCCGTCCGCTACATGCTCGAATCCCACCGCTCCGACGTCGACACCCTGCTCGGCCTCTACCGCAAGGGCGACTGGGACGGCGCCCGCACCCTGCTCACGTCGACCATCGGCAGCCGTTACGACGCCGACTGGAACACCTGGCTTGCCGCCTGCGCGGCAGGTGCCTGCGGCGGCGGATCCACCAACCCGCCCGGTGAGATCACCGAGTGCAAGGACGCCGACACCAGGCTGCTGGGCCAGAACTGCATGCGCAGCGGGCTGAAGGCCGTCAAGGGCGACTACGCCTACCTGGCCGTCGTCATCCCGGCCGGCACCACCCAGCTGAAGATCACCGCCTCCGGCGGCACGGGTGACGCCGATCTCTACTACAGCTCGCAGGAGTGGGCGACCACCAAGGTCTACACCGACAAGTCCGTCGGCGCGGGCAACGAGCACACCCTGACCGTCAACAACCCGGCGCCGGGCTACCACTTCATCAGCCTCTACGGCACCGAGGCGTTCGACGGAGCCAAGGTCACCACCGAGTTCTGATCCCTACGACCCCCACGGTATCGGTCGGCCGAGTGGTGATCCTGCTCGGCCGACCGGTGCTGTTCCTCTCCTCCGGGGAGCGTCCGCCGGACACGGCCCGGAGCTCACAACAGCCGCAGGACGCCCGGCCCGTCGTTCCGCAGGATCTCCACGAGCTGTTCGAAGACCGTCGGTCCGCGCCCCGCGAGTGCCTCGTCGAGCCGGCGGCGGAGCGCCGCCCGGTTGCTGGGGTGGGCCCGCTCCAGGCTCCGCCGCAGCTGCCGGGCCGTCTCCTCGTGGCCCAGGGCCCGTGCGGAGAGCGCGTGGTCCCGCCACTCGAAGACGAAGTCGCCGTCGTCCGGAGTGCCCATCCCGCCGCGGAGACAGTCCGCAAGAGCGTCGAGGTTGCGGCCGAAATACCCGCCGGGGCCGTTCACGGCCTCGCCGATCACTTCCCAGAACTGCTCCAGGCCGGTGACCCGGGAGCCGTCGATCAGATAGGTCACGGTCATGGGGGGAGGGTACAAGTCGTTGAGCGTCGGGTCCGTTTGCCGGCCCCGGAACGTGATCCGCGCCGCAGGTGGGGGTCTACGGCGCGGATCGGTCCGGAGGGGCCGGGCTTCAGCAGCCCTGGTCGATCAGGTCGAAGGTGGCGTAGTGGTCGCCGGTGTAGTAGTCCTCCTGCGCCTTCTCGCCGGTGACGATCCGGCGCGCACCGCGGGTCGGGGAGCCGGGGGTGACGACCGTGTACTCGTGGTAGTAGCCGGCGCTCTGGCCGGGCAGGACGCCTTCACGGTTCTGGAAGACGGAGCCGTCCTGCGAGTACGGGAACGGGCCGCCCGCGTCGATCAGGTCGAGGGTGTCGTGCGCCTGGGCGGGCAGCGCCGAATAGCAGATGCTGCCGACCGACGTGATGGAGACGGAGGTGGAGGAGGCGGTGGATGCGGTCGAGGCGGTGGCCGTGGTGGCCGGGGCGCCGACGAGGAGGACGGACAGGAGGGCGGCTGCGCCACCGAGCGTGGTGATCCGTGGGGGGATTCGCATAGCCACCATGATGACGCGCGTAGACACGGTCCCGTCAACGCCAACCGATGTGAATTTTTTGGAAGTTAACCCGAGGGGGGAAATGTGTCGCGCAGATGTCCGGCAGTCCTCCGGCCGGTTCCGGTTCTCCGTTCACTTATTGATGAGTCGACAAGCGTGGCGGCCCGTCAGCGGGGCATGCATCCCGTGAACATGTTCCGCGAAGGAGTTCAACGAGAAGCATCGGACACGGGAGACCGGACCACGAGAAGGGGGCGATTCACTGTGCGGGCGGCGGAAATGATGGAACGTCAGGGAGATGCCGATTCCATGGAGGGTGAGGCCTCGCACGAACCGGGGGCGAAGGAGCGGCAGCCGGTCCGGCTGCATCGCAGACTGGCCCACACCGATCTGGCGGCCGTGGGTGAAGTGCGCCATGCGTTACGCGAGTTCCTGCGCTACCGATGGAGTACCGAACCGGCCCAGGTGGCGGAGCTCCTGCTCAGCGAGCTGGTGACCAATGCGCTGATCCACACGGGACGCGGCGCGGTCGTCACGGTGAGCGTGGCGCCCGCCAGATTACGGGTGGAGGTACGGGACTTCGTGTCCGGGCTGCCCCTGTCGTACGTACCGAACGCCGACGACGGTACGCATGGCCGAGGGCTCCTCCTGGTGCGGAGCCTCGCGGACGCCTGGGGAGTCAGCGCCCATGCGCTGGGCAAGGTCGTCTGGTTCGAGCTGGACGGCGAAAGGCCCTGACGGACCGGAAGGGAACCGGGCCGTCAGGGCCTGTGACTGCGGATCAGCCGAACTGCTGCTCCAGATCCTTCAGCTTCTGCTCCAGCGAATCGAGCCGGGGCAGTGCCTGGGTGTCGTCCTCGGCGGTGAGGTCGACGGTGACCGGATCATTCGGGTTCCGGCCCGGGGCGACGGCGCTCGGCCCCGTCACGGCTTGCAGGGATGGCCGGGGGCGCAACGGCAGTTGTCCCGGCTCGGATATGGCGGGTTCCACGACGGACGCGGAGCCCGCCGTGGGGGCGATGGCCTGGACGTCCACCTGGGTGCCGCCGCGGCCGACCCGGCGCCAGGCCCGGTTCTGCCGGTTCAGCGCCTTGATGTGGGCCCGGTCCAGCTTCTCCTGGTCCTTCCTGCGGAGGCGGTTCTGCTCCTTCTCCCGCCTGTCCTCACGTACCTCGTCGACCGCCTCGTCCAGTGTGCGTACGCCTTCCAGCAGCATCAGCGACCAGGCGCCGAAGGTCTCCCGGGGGGCGCGCAGCCACCGGACGATCCGGATCTGCGGCAGCGGACGGGGCACCAGGCCCTGCTCGCGCAGCGCGGCCCGGCGGGTCTGCTTCAGGGCCCGGTCGAAGAGCACGGCCGCCGAGAGCGACATCCCCGCGAAGAAGTGCGGGGCGCCCGCGTGGTCGATCCCGCGCGGTGCGTGCACCCAGTTGAACCAGGCGGCGGCGCCGGCGAACGTCCACACGAGCAGGCGTGAGCCGAGCGCAGCGTCACCGTGGCTGGCCTCGCGCACCGCGAGTACGGAACAGAACATGGCCGCGCCGTCGAGGCCGAAGGGGACGAGGTACTCCCAGCCCCCGGAGAGGCCGAGGTTCTGCTCGCCGAAGCCGACGAGCCCGTGGAAGGAGAGCGCGGCGGCGACCGCCGCACAGCAGAACAGCAGGACGTACGAGGCGGTGGCGTACAGGGCCTCCTTGCGTCTGCGGCGCTCTTCGCTGCGTTCCCAGCTGTCCTCGGCCGCGGATGTGTCAGCGGCGCGCTTGCCGCGCGCGACCACCGCCACCGCCGCCAGGACTCCCACGAGCAGCACGGCGCCCGGAAGCAGCCAATTCAGCGATATGTCGGTCAGTCTCATGCGCGGTCCCTTGCGTTGCGTAGGGCATTTCGGGCGCCATGATTGCCGAAACCCCATCATGCACAGGGGGTTTCGGGGCAAGAGAACGCCATTGGGTCGGCACGGCGTACGGAAGACCGGGGTCGGCTCGAATGCCCGCACGCGACCGATGAGTTGCGTTCGAATTGTACTACTCGCGCGAGTGGTGTTGATCAGTGAGTGGGCGTCAGCTTCCGCACCCGGTCGGCGTCACAGGTACGCGGGCAGGTGACACAGGTGTCCTCGGGGCGCAGCGTGTAGAACAGACAGCAGCTCGCCCGGTCGCGGGTGGGCAGCGATTCGCCGTCCGGTCCGGTCAGATCGCGGAAGCCCGCGGAGCCGACGTACGGCTTCGTGGTGCCCGGCAGGAGTGCCTCCAGCTCGGCCATCGCCCGTCGTTCCTCGCCGAGCAGATGGGCGATGTACCAGAGCCCCTCGATGATCTCGTCCGTCGCCATGCCCCACAGCGCGCGCCTGCCGCGTCGCATCCGAGGTCCGAAGCCGTCGAGCACCGGGCCGATGTGGTCGGCCACCGCCGCGAGCACTTCGGCCCGCAGCTCCGTCTCGTCGGATACCACCCGGGCGCCCGGCAGCTCGGCGGCCGGATCGTCCGGCAGGCAGGCGAACTCCCGCACCCGGAGGGTCAGATGACCCAGCGCCCGCTGGAACGCCACGTCCCCGACGGGAATCCGGGGCACCCGCCGATGCAGGAACCAGGGCACCGTCACCAGCAGGCAGGCGGGCCAGGCGTAGCGGTGCAGCCCGAAGCTGGCGACCACGTCGGGGCGGGGCTGCTGCCCGTAGTCCCGCACCACCTGGGCGTGGTCCCAGGCGAGGAAGGCGTCGAGCGCGGCGCCCCCCGCCGCCAGCTCGTCGGCGCCCACCCAGCCGGTGCCGCGAGGGGCGGTCTCGTCATCCGCCAGCACCTGCGCGCGCACCCCGGGAAAGACATCGGCCAGGCGCGCGTAGGCGTCCGTCACGGCGGACGCCGTGGTGCCGGGAAGCAGGGCGGGGAGTGTCATGCAGGGACCACCGAATCGCGACCGTTTGCAGGTTAGCCTTACCTTACCCGACCGGATCGATGTTTGAACTGCGGCGTCCTGCGCCTATCGTGCACAGGAGGCATGGCGTACGCGAGCCGCGCCCGCGTCCGGCCGAGGAGGTCCGAGTGGAGCAGGGCAGAGTGCGTGAGGCGTACGGGACCGCCGCGCCCGCGACCGTCCCGGCGGTCGTCCGGGTGCCCGAACAGACGCGTGGCGAGCAGGCACGTGGCGAACACACCCACAGCGAGCCGCCCGCCCCGCGCGCGGTGGTGCAGCGGCACTCCGTACGCGGCCAGATCCTGGAGGCGCTGCGCGCCGCCCTGGTCGACGGCCGGCTGGCTCCGGGGCAGGTCTATTCGGCCCCGGCTCTCGGTGCCCGGTTCGGGGTCTCCGCCACGCCGGTGCGCGAGGCAATGCAGCAGCTGGCCATCGAGGGCGCCGTCGAGGTCGTACCGAACCGAGGGTTCCGGGTGTCCGAGCGCGGCCCGCGCGAGCTCGCCGAGCTGGCCGAGGTGCGCGCCCTGATCGAGGTCCCCGTGATGCTGCGGCTGGCCCGGACCGTCCCGCCCGGCGCCTGGTGCGCCCTGCGCCCGCTGGCCGAGGCCACGGTGGCCGCCGCGGCCGTGGGCGACCGGGCCGGCTATGCCGAGTCGGACCGGGCCTTCCACGGCGCGGTCCTCGCGCTCTGCGGCAACGAGCAGCTGGTGCAGGTCGCCGACGACCTGCACCGCCGCTCCCAGTGGCCGCTGGAGAGCAACCCCGTCACCCGCCGCGCCGACCTCCTCGCCGACGCGGCCGAGCACACCGCTCTGCTCGACGCGCTGATCGCCCAGGACCTGGCCGTCGTGCAGTCGCTGGTACAGGAGCACTTCACCGGCGCCGAGGGCTGACCGGGCGCGGCGCCCCGGACCCGGGGCCCGCCCGGCTCCGGTCTCAGTTCGCCTCGGCCGTCTCCGCGGGAGGCGGGTCCAGATGCGGCGCCAGCCACGTCGGCACGCCCCCGAGCAGCCGGAACAGCCGGCCCGCCTCGGCGCGCAGCCGGGTCGCCAGCTCGGGCTCCGGCTCGGAGTCCGCGAGGGCGATGAGGGCCGGAGCCGTACCGATCAGATAGCCCAGCTCCTCCCTTATCCGCAGGGACTCCGCGAAGCCGTGCCGGGCCTCCGCCAGTTCGCCCTCGCGCAGGGCCAGCAGGGCGAGATGGCGCCAGGTCGAGGAGAGCAGCAGCGCGTCCCCCTGTGCGGTGGCTCCGGCGTGGGCCCTGCGGTACGCGGCGCGCGCGGCCTCCGGCGAGTCGGCGATGTTCTGCGCGATCAGGCCCCGCCGGAAGTCCAGCAGCGGGCGGCCCGGCGCGGACGGGGCGAGCAGTGCGGCGGCCCGGCTCAGCGCGACACTGGCCTCGTCGGCCCGGTCGCGTACTCCCAGGAGTGTCGACGCGTACGCCAGATGGCCGCGCTCGCACGCGGCCGCGCCGCGTTCGTCGTCGTCGTGGGCCAGCGCCTCCGCGGTGCGCAGCGCGTCCTCGGCGTCGCTCCAGCCCTTTCCGGTGTACAGGCACCGTTCGGTCAGCAGGGCGGTCCGCTGGAGCGCCGCGGCCGGATCGGTGCCGGCGCCGGGTTCGAGCAGTGCGGCGGCGTCCGTCCAGCAGGCGCGTGACCGCAGCCGCCATACCGCTGTCTGGAGCGGCGGATCGTCATCTGCTGTCGTTCCGGAACCAGACATGGCGGTATGCGCCACATTGCCCTCCCCTAGCGCGCCATCGAGCTGTGAGTCTGGCCGCATCTCAGCACGGATCTGCACGCCGGGCCAAGGGGTCGTTCAATCTCAGGTGAAAGATTTCACAAACGAATGGAGCCGCCAACAGCCGTGACAGGGCCGGGAAATCAGCTCATACGCAGGGCGAGGAAGAAATCGAGCTTGTCCTCCAGGCGCGAAAGGTCACGCCCCGTCAACTGCTCGATTCGCCCCACCCGGTAGCGCAACGTGTTGACGTGCAGATGGAGCCGGGCCGCGCAGCGGGTCCACGATCCGTCGCAGTCCAGGAACGCCTCCAGCGTCGGGATCAGCTCCGCGCGGTGGCGCCGGTCGTAGTCGCGCAGCGGGTCGAGCAGGCGTGCGGTGAACGCGCGGCGCACGTCGTCGGGGACGAACGGCAGCAGCAGCACGTGCGAGGCCAGCTCGTGGTGTCCGGCCGCGCAGACCCGGCCGGGGCGGGCCGCCGCCACCCGGCGGGCGTGCCGGGCCTCCTCCAGGGCACCGCGCAGTCCCTCGGGCGAATGGACCGCCGCGCTGACACCCAGGGTCAGCCGGCCGTCGTCGGCGAGGCCCGCGGAGAGCGGTTCGCGGACCGCGGCGAGCAGCACATCGGCATGGAGTGCGGGATCCACGCCCGCCTCGGTGTGCGCGGCGTCCCGGTCCGGCGCGGGCGCGGTGACGGCGGGCAGCGGTACGAGGGCGACGGCCTCCTCGCCCGTATGGGCGACCGCGATCCGGTCCGCCGAGTCGGGACCGGTGACCGCGGGGTCGACCAGGATCTCCTCCAGCAGCGCCTGGGCGACCGGGCCGCCCGCGACGGCGGAACCGGACCCCGCCGGGGCGCCGGCGGCGGACTGTCCCTCCGCGCCGCCCCACTCGACCCGCGCCACCACGACCTGCCAGTGCGGCGCGGACCCGAGCCCCGGCAGCAGCACCGGGGCCGCGACCCGCAGCCTGGCGGCGATCTCGGCCGGCGGCGCACCCGTCTGGACCAGTTCCAGGACTTCCTGGGCGAGCCTGCGGCGTACCGTGCGGGCCGCGTCGCGCCGGTCCCGTTCGACGGCGATCAGCTGGGTGACGCCCTGGAGCAGATCCAGCCGGGCCGGCGGCCAGTCGCTCGCGTCCGCCTCGACCGCGAGCAGCCAGTCCGAGAGCACCGACTCACGGATGTCGCGGGAGGCCGGGACGGCGCCGCGGCCGGTGTTCCGGATCGGGAAGAGCGAATACGCGGTGCCGTCGACCGTGGCCCGGTGCGGGGCGTGGCGACCGGTGCGGGTGGCGGCCAGGTGGTGGCCGGCCAGCACGGCGCCGACCGGTCCGGGCAGTGACGTTTCACCGGCGCCCGCGATCTGCCGGCCGGTGGGGGAGAGCACCCAGGCATGCAGGTCGAGGTCGGATCCGAGTAGATCCAGGACCACCTCGGGCCCGCCGCCCGCCGGGCCCGAGGTCATGAGCCTGCGGTGCCGGTCCACGACCGCCGCCAGATCGCCCGCCCGCTCACCGGACACCTGGCGCACCACATGCTCGGTGATCGTTGCGAACGCGACGGTCTCATGGACGGCGAAGAGCGGCAGCCGGTGCCGCGCGCACGCCTCCACCAGATCGCCGGGGATGTCGCCGAGCTCCGCCTCGCCCGCCGCGAGCCCGGCCACGCCGGCACCCGCCAGGATCCGTACGAACGGCTCCGAGTCCGCCGCGTCCCGGCGCCAGGCCAGGCCCGTGAGGACCAGCTCGCCGCCCGACAGGTAGCGGCTGGGATCCCGCAGGTCGGTGGTCATCACGCCGCGGACCGAACGGTCCAGCTCGTCCTCGCCGCCGAGCAGCCGCAGGCCCAGCGCGTCGGTCTCCAGCAGTGCGCGCAGCCGCATCTCGTCGCCGCCGATCTCTTTCGTTGGTGCGGGTGAAAACTGGGTAATGCGGTGAGGTTACTGATCCCCGCCATTCGTTCGAATCTACAAGACGAGGAGATCGACCAGCCAACTCCTTCATGGTTTCGGTGACTGCACCGGGTGGAGCACGGCTTGTGTACTTGGCCCCACACCGCGTTAACAACACATGAACGACCGGTCGAGGGCCGGCCGCACCCCGCCCCCCCCGCCCCCAGTGAACGACCCGATTGAGAAGAAGAGAGCCACTCATGGACTTCCTTCGCCCCGCCAGCTGGGAGGAGGCGCTCGCCGCCAAGGCCGAGCACCCGACGGCTGTGCCCATCGCGGGTGGCACCGATGTGATGGTCGAGATCAACTTCGACCACCGGCGGCCCGAGTACCTCCTGGACCTGAACCGCATCGGAGAGCTGACCGAGTGGGAGGTGGGCCAGGAGTACGTACGGCTCGGCGCCTCCGTCCCGTACAGCCACATCATGGAGCACCTGCGGGCCGAGCTGCCCGGACTGGCGCTCGCCTCCCACACCGTCGCCTCGCCCCAGATCCGCAACCGCGGCGGCGTCGGCGGCAACCTGGGCACCGCCTCGCCCGCCGGGGACGCCCACCCGGCGCTGCTCGCCGCCGGCGCCGAGGTCGAGGCCGAATCCGTACGCGGGACCAGGATGATCCCGATCGATGCCTTCTACACCGGCGTCAAGCGCAACGCCCTCGAACCGGACGAGCTGATCCGGGCCGTGCACATCAGGAAGGCCGACGGGCCGCAGCAGTACTCCAAGGTCGGCACCCGCAACGCGATGGTCATCGCCGTCTGCGCCTTCGGCCTGGCCCTGCATCCCGAGACCCGCACGGTGCGCACCGGCATCGGCTCGGCCGCCCCCACGCCCGTACGGGCGAAGGCGGCCGAGGAATTCCTGAACGCCGCGCTCGAAGAGGGCGGTTTCTGGGACAGCCGCACGATCATCACCCCGTCCATCGCCAAGCAGTTCGCCACGCTCGCCGCCGGTGCCTGCAACCCGATCGACGATGTGCGCGGCACCGCGAGCTATCGCCGGCACGCGGTCGGGATCATGGCCCGCCGCACCCTCGGCTGGACCTGGGAGACGTACCGCGGCAACGGCCGCAGCACCGAAGGAGCTGCCTGATCATGCGCGTCAATTTCACGGTCAACGGCCGCAGGCACGAGGCGGACGACGTCTGGGAGGGCGAGTCCCTCCTCTACGTGCTGCGCGAACGGATGGGCCTGCCCGGCTCCAAGAACGCCTGCGAGCAGGGCGAGTGCGGCTCCTGCACGGTCCGCCTGGACGGTGTGCCGGTCTGCTCCTGCCTGGTCGCGGCGGGCCAGGTGGAGGGGCGCGAGGTCGTCACGGTGGAGGGACTCGCCGACTTCGCCGCCCACCGCTCCGAGCAGCACCCGGGCAGCGGCTGCGCCTCCGGCGCGTGCGGCACGGCGCTCGACAAGGCCCGGCAGTGGCAGGCCAAGCCGGCCGGCGAGGAGACCCGGGAAGGCGGTGAACTCTCCCCGATCCAGCAGGCGTTCATCGACGCCGGAGCCGTCCAGTGCGGCTTCTGCACCCCCGGCCTGCTGGTCGCCGCCGACGAGCTGCTGGAACGCAACCCGGAACCGTCCGACGCGGACATCCGCGAGGCGCTCTCCGGCAACCTCTGCCGCTGCACCGGCTACGAGAAGATCCTCGACGCGGTCCGCCTCGCGGCCGCCCGCGCGGAAGAAACGGTCTGACGATGGGCGTAACCGGCAACCCCACCAGCATCAACCAGGGCACCCGCACCAAGGGCGGCATCGGCGAGTCCACGCTCCGCCCCGACGGCATCCTCAAGGTCACCGGCGAGTTCGCGTACTCCTCCGACATGTGGCACGAGGACATGCTCTGGGGCCACACACTGCGCTCCACGGTCGCGCACGCCGAGATCGTCTCCATCGACACCTCGGAGGCGCTCGCCACGTCCGGTGTCTACGCCGTACTCACCTACGACGACCTGCCGACCTCGGTGAAGAACTACGGCCTGGAGATCCAGGACACTCCCGTGCTCGCCCACGGCAAGGTCCGCCACCACGGCGAACCGGTGGCGCTCGTCGCCGCCGACCACCCGGAGACGGCCCGCCGCGCCGCCGCGAAGATCAGGATCGACTACCGCGAACTGCCCGTCATCACCGACGAGGCCTCCGCCACCGCCCCCGGCGCGATCCTCGTCCACGAGGGACGCGACGACCACCACGCAGGGCACGTACCGCACCCCAACATCGTCCACCGCCAGCCCATCGTCCGCGGCGACGCGGACGCGGCGGCGGCCCGCGCCGATGTCGTGGTGAGCGGTGAATACGTCTTCGGCATGCAGGACCAGGCGTTCCTCGGCCCCGAGTCCGGCCTGGCCGTGCCCGCCGAGGACGGCGGCGTCGACCTGTACGTCGCCACCCAGTGGCTCCACTCCGACCTCCGCCAGATCGCCCCGGTCCTGGGCCTGCCCGAGGACAAGGTCCGCATGGCGCTCTCCGGCGTCGGCGGGGCCTTCGGCGGCCGCGAGGACCTGTCCATGCAGATCCACGCCTGTCTGCTCGCCCTGCGCACCGGCAAGCCGGTCAAGATCGTCTACAACCGGTTCGAGTCCTTCTTCGGACACGTCCACCGGCACCCGGCGAAGCTCTGGTACGAGCACGGCGCCACCCGCGACGGCAAGCTGACCCATATGAGATGCCGCATCGTGCTGGACGGTGGAGCCTACGCATCCGCCTCCCCGGCCGTGGTCGGCAACGCCTCCTCGCTCTCCGTCGGCCCGTACGTCATCGACGACGTCGACATCGAGGCCATCGCGCTCTACACCAACAACCCGCCCTGCGGCGCCATGCGCGGCTTCGGCGCGGTGCAGGCATGCTTCGCCTACGAGGCCCAGATGGACAAGCTCGCCGCCGAACTGGGCATGGATCCGGTCGAGTTCAGGCAGCTCAACGCCATGGAACAGGGCACCCTGCTGCCGACCGGTCAGGTCGTCGACTCGCCCGCCCCGGTCGCCGAACTGCTGCGCCGGGTCAAGGCCAGGCCGCTGCCGCCCGAGCGCCAGTGGGAGGTGGCCGGCGAACAGGCCGACGTACGGGCCCTGCCCGGCGGACTGTCCAACACCACCCACGGCGAAGGCGTCGTACGCGGCATCGGCTACGCGGTCGGCCTCAAGAACGTCGGCTTCTCCGAGGGCTTCGACGACTACTCCACCGCCCGGGTGCGCATGGAGGTCATCGCCGGCGAGCCGGTCGCGACCGTGCACACGGCCATGGCGGAGGTCGGGCAGGGCGGCGTCACCGTCCACGCCCAGATCGCCCGTACCGAACTCGGCGTCGCCCAGGTCACCATCCGCCCGGCCGACACCCGGGTCGGCTCGGCCGGCTCCACCTCCGCGTCCCGGCAGACCTACGTCACCGGCGGCGCCGTGAAGCACTCCTGCGAGGCCGTCCGCGAGAAGGTCCTGGAGATGGGCCGCCGCAAGTTCGGTACGTACCACCCCGCGTGGGCCACCGCCGAACTGCTCCTGGAGGGCGGCAAGGTCGTCACCGACGACGGCGAGGTGCTGGCCGACCTGGTCGACGTACTGGAGGACGAGGCGGTCGACATCGAGCTGGAGTGGCGCCACCGGCCCACCGAGGCGTTCGACCTCCGCACCGGACAGGGCAACGGCCATGTCCAGTACTCCTTCGCCGCCCACCGCGCGGTCGTCGAGGTCGACACCGAACTCGGCCTGGTCAAGGTCATCGAACTGGCCTGCGCCCAGGATGTCGGCAAGGCGCTCAACCCGCTGTCGGTCATCGGCCAGATCCAGGGCGGCACCCTCCAGGGCATGGGTATCGCCGTCATGGAGGAGATCATCGTCGACCCGAAGACCGCGAAGGTACGCAATCCGTCCTTCACGGACTACCTGCTGCCCACCATCCTCGACACCCCGACCATCCCGGTCGACGTGCTCGAACTCGCCGACGACCACGCCCCGTACGGGCTCCGTGGCGTCGGTGAGGCCCCCACCCTGTCGTCGACCCCGGCCGTCCTCGCGGCGATCAGGAACGCGACGGGCCTGGAGCTCAACAGGACGCCGGTACGCCCCGAGCACCTCACCGGCACCTGAGCCTCGGCTCCACACGATCTCCCCGGGCGGTGCGTGCCTCCCAGGAACGTCACACTTCCGCTGCCCGCACCGCCCGGGGAACCGCAGCACCCGAAGTGCCGCGTCACCCGCGGTAGCGCAGTACGCAGTACCGCAGCACCCGCAGTCCGCAGCATCCGCGTCATCCGCAGTGCCGCAGCACCAGTAGTGCGTGTGACGCCGCACATGTACCACGTCACACGTCACATTCCACTCTGCATGAACAGTTCGCCTCGGGCCGTCCCCCGGGTCGTGCCGCCAGCGCAGTCATCCCAAATCCCGCATATCGATTCTCCATCGCGGGTCCCCCTGTGAACCTTGGGAGTCAGGCATCATGACCCAGCAGTCAGTGGAGCCCAGGACCAGTGCGGAGGACGCGGGCCAAGGCTCGCGCGTCCCCGCCGGAAGATCCTGGCTCGACCGGTACTTCCACATCTCCGACCGTGGCTCCACCGTCGCACGCGAAGTGCGCGGCGGTATCACCACCTTCATGGCGATGTGTTACATCCTTCTGCTCAACCCGCTCCTGCTGTCCGGGCCGGACGCGGCGGGCCACCGGCTCAGCCACGCCGGGCTGATCACGGCGACCGCCCTGGCCGCCGCCGTGTCCACCCTGCTGATGGGCTTCATCGGCAAAGTGCCCCTCGCCCTCGCCGCGGGACTCTCCGTCTCCGGCGTGCTCGCCACCCAGGTGGCACCCCACATGACCTGGCCGCAGGCCATGGGCATGTGCGTGATGTACGGCGCCGTGATCGTGCTGCTGGTCGTCACCGGGCTGCGCGAGATCATCATGAACGCCATACCGCTGGCCCTGAAGCACGGCATCACCATCGGCATCGGCCTGTTCATCGCGCTGATCGGCCTGGTCAACGCCGGTTTCGTCGGCAAGGGCGCCCCCGTCACGCTCGGCGTCGGCGGGCAGCTCGCCGGCTGGCCCGTACTGCTCTTCTGCGTCACCCTGCTGCTCATCTTCATGCTGCAGGCCCGCAATGTGCCCGGCGCGATCCTGATCGGCATCGTCGTCGGCACGGTTCTCGCCGTCATCGTCAACGCGGTCGGCGACATCAGCCCCGAGGCATGGGGCGGCAGCGCGCCCGAACTGCAGGGCAGCGCGGTCTCGATGCCCGACTTCGGGCTCTTCGGCCATGTCGAGTTCGGCGGCTGGGGCGACATCGGCGTCATGACCGTCGGCATGATCGTGTTCACCCTGGTGCTGGCCGGCTTCTTCGACGCGATGGCGACCATCATCGGTGTCGGTACCGAGGCCGGTCTCGCCGACAGCAAGGGCCGGATGCCGGGTCTCTCCAAGGCACTGTTCATCGACGGTGCGGGCGGCGCGATCGGCGGCGTCTCAGGGGCGTCCGGGCAGACCGTCTTCATAGAGTCGGCGACCGGCGTCGGCGAGGGCGCCCGCACCGGTCTGTCCTCCGTCGTCACCGGTGTGCTCTTCGCCGCCGGACTGTTCTTCACCCCGCTCGCCCAGATCGTGCCGGGGCCGATCGCGGCCGCCGCACTGGTCGTCATCGGCGCGATGATGATGCAGAACGCCCGTCATGTCGACTGGAGCGACCGCTCCATCGCCGTGCCGGTCTTCCTGACCGTGGCGCTGATGCCGTTCACCTACTCCATCACCGCCGGTGTCGGCGCCGGGGTGATCTCCTTCGCCGCGATCAAGGCGGCGCAGGGCAAGTTGCGTGAAGTGGGCGTCTTCATATGGGTGCTGACCGGCGTGTTCGTCGTGTATTTCGCGCTCAGCCCGATCGAGAGCTGGATCGGCGCCAAGTAGCACCGGAGCCGGTCCGCACCGCAGCCGGTCCGCAGCGGAACCTCCCGCCGCCGCCCTTTCCGCCCCTCCGCACATCCGTAGAAGGAGAAACGCCATGCTGGACATCGCCGAAGAGCTCAACCGGTGGGTCGAGCAGGGACGCGACTTCGCCGTGGCCACCGTCGTGGCGGTCGGCGGCAGCGCGCCCCGGCAGCCCGGAGCCGCGCTCGCCGTCGACCGTGACGGCACGGCGATCGGATCCGTCTCCGGCGGGTGTGTGGAGGGTGCGGTGTACGAGCTGTGCGGGCAGGCGCTGGACGACGGCACCGCGGTGCTCGAACGGTTCGGCTACAGCGACGAGGACGCCTTCGCGGTCGGACTGACCTGTGGCGGCGTCATCGACATCCTGGTGACACCGGTCCGTGCGGACGACCCCGCACGGGCGGTGTTCGCCGCCGCGTTCGCCGCCGCCGCACGGGGGACGGCAGCGGCCCTCGCCAGGATCACCGACGGGCCGGCGGAACTCCTCGGGCGCCCCCTGCTCGTCCACCCCGACGGCTCGTACGAGGGCGGGTTCGGCGGACATCCGGAACTGGACCGCACCGCGGCCGCCGACGCCCGCGCCATGCTCGACGCGGGCCGCACCGGTGGTGTCGTCATCGGCGCCGACGGCTCGCGCTGCGGACAACCGCTCACCCTGCTCGTCGAATCGAGCGTCCCACCGCCCCGGATGATCGTCTTCGGGGCCATCGACTTCGCCTCGGCACTCGTCCGGGCGGGCAAGTTCCTCGGGTACCACGTGACATTGTGCGACGCCCGCCCGGTCTTCGCCACGAAGGCCCGCTTCCCCGAGGCCGACGAGCTGGTCGTCGACTGGCCGCACCGCTACCTCGCGGCGACCGACGTCGACACGCGCACCGTCCTGTGCGTCCTCACCCACGACGCCAAATTCGATGTCCCGCTGCTGGAACTGGCGTTGAAGCTGCCGGTCGCGTACGTCGGGGCGATGGGATCGCGCCGCACCCACCTGGAGCGCAACGACCGGCTGCGCGAGGTCGGCGTCACGGAGCTGGAACTGGCCAGGCTCCACTCGCCGATCGGCCTCGACCTCGGAGCACGTACCCCCGAGGAGACCGCGCTGTCGATCGCCGCGGAGATCGTCGCCGACCGGCGCGGCGGCAGCGGCGTTCCGCTCAAGGGTGCGCACACCCCGATCCATCACGAGGCCGGCCGGTCGCCGGCCGGAGTGATCACATTCGTGGCCTGAACCGGCCTCCGGACCCCGACCGCTGCGGGCGGGTTGCCGCCACGGCGGCTTCACGCCAGGTGTGAACTCAACCGTAGCCATGCGTTTGCCGGTAGATCAGCAGCATGACTTCTACTCCCTCCTCCGCTTCCGGCCGGGCGAGATCCGCCCGCGCGGGACGCAGAGCACTGCTGTTGGCGACCGCAGTCGCCCTCGTGAGCGGTGCGCTGGTCCCCGCAGCCGGCCTCGCTTCCGCAGCTTCGGGCGGGCTCCGTCCGCCCGCCGACCGCCAGGCCGGCGCCCCTGTCAAGGAGTACGACATCACCCTGCTCACGGGCGATGTCGTGCACTACACGGATGGCGTCGGCAAGCAGGACACCGTCACCGTGGACCGCCCCGACGGCGCGACCGGCGGGGTGCATGTCCAGCAGGCCGGCGACGACATCTACGTACTGCCCGACGAGGCCACCGGGCTGCTCGCGGCCGGGAAACTGGACCGCAGGCTGTTCAATGTCTCCGCCCTCGCGAAGATGGGGTACGACGACAAGAGGTCGGGCGGCATTCCGCTGATCGCCACCTACCCGGCCGGCAAGGGCCGTTCGCTGCCCGCCGCCCCGCGTGGCGCCAAGAAGGTCCGCACCCTGGAGAGCATCCACGGCGCCGCGCTGAAGGCCGGCAAGGACACCGCCCGCACCTTCTGGAACGGCATAGCCGCTGCCCCCGCGCCCCGTTCGCTGGACGGCGGCATCGCCAAGCTCTGGCTCGACGGCCGTGCGGAGGCCGCGCTCAAGGACTCCGTGCCGCAGGTCAACGCCCCGCAGGCGTGGGCCGAGGGATACGACGGCAAGGGCTCCAAGGTCGCCGTCCTGGACACCGGCATCGACGCCACACACCCGGACGTCAAGGACCGCATCCTCGAGACCAAGAGCTTCGTGCCGGGCGAGGAGGTGGTCGACCGGAACGGCCACGGCACGCACGTCGCCTCCACGATCGCGGGCTCCGGCGCCGCCTCCGAAGGCGTCAACAAGGGCGTCGCCCCGGGCGCGGACCTGATCATCGGCAAGGTGCTCGGCGATGAGGGCTCCGGTGCCGACTCCGGCATCATCGAAGCCATGGAGTGGGCGAAGGCCGAAGGCGCCGACGTCGTCTCGATGAGCCTCGGCTCCAGCATCCCGGACGACGGCTCCGACCCCATGTCCCAGGCAGTCGACGCCCTTTCCGCCGACGGCGGTCCGCTGTTCGTGATCGCCGCGGGCAACGCCTACGGAGCGGGCACCATCGGCTCGCCCGGGTCGGCGGAGAAGGCGCTCACCATCGCCGCCGTCGACAAGAAGGACAACCGCGCGGACTTCTCGTCCATGGGCCCGCTGGTCAGGTCCTACGGTCTGAAGCCCGACCTCTCCGCACCGGGCGTGGACATCAACGCGGCCGCCTCGCAGTCGGTGCCGGGCATCGACGGGATGTACCAGTCGATGTCCGGTACGTCGATGGCGACCCCGCATGTCGCGGGCGCCGCAGCCATTCTGAAGCAGCGTCACCCCGACTGGTCCGGTCAGCGGATCAAGGACACACTGATGAGCTCGTCCAGGGAGCTCCCGGACTACACCCCGTACCAGCAGGGCACCGGCCGGCTCGATGTGAAGGCGGCGGTCGACACCACGATCGAGGCCACCGGCTCCGTCGCGGTCGCCTCGTACGACTGGCCGCACTCCCCGTCCGACCCGGTCGCCGAGCGGACGATCACCTACCGCAACACGGGTGCGAAGGACGTCACGCTGGACCTGGCCACGGACACGGACGCCGACGCCTACACCCTCTCGACGAAGCAGCTGACCGTCCCGGCCGGCTCCACCGCCGAGGCCGTGCTCTCGCTGGACCCGTCGAAGGTCGCGAACAACACCCAGTTCTCCGGACAGGTCATCGCCAAGGACGCGGCGGGCACCACCGTCGCCCACACCGGCTTCGCCCTGAACAAGGAGCAGGAGCTGTACGACCTGACGCTCAGGCTCCGCGACCGCGACGGCAAGCCGATGGACGGCACCGTCGTCCTCGGCGCACTGGGCGACCCGCAGCTGCAGTCCGTCGCGGTCCCGGGCGAGACCACGCTGCGGCTGCCGCCGGGCAACTACACCACCTGGTCGGCGGCGGACATCGCCGGTGACCGCGCCGACTCGAAGGCCCTGGCCTTCCTCGCGGCCCCCGAGGTCATCCTCGACAAGGCCACCACGGTCACCCTCGACGCGTCCAAGGCCCGCAAGGTCTCCGTGCGGACGCCGAAGGAGACCGAGACCAGGCAGCTGCGATATGACATGGCACGTACCGCACCGGACGGCACCGTCCAGCGCGACGCCTACCAGATCCCGCTGATGTACGACCAGCTGTGGGCGAGCCCCACCAAGAAGGTCACCCAGGGCAGCTTCTCCTTCCTGACCCGCTGGCGGCAGGGTGAGAAGCTGATCGACCTGACGGCCGGCGGCCGTGATGTCCCGGTGACCGCGCAAGGCGGTTCGCCGGTCGCGGAGAACAGCACGCAGAAGCTCGCCGCCGTCTTCGCGGGCAACGGTGCCGTGGCCGACTACAAGGGCCTGGACGTCAAGGGCAAGGCGGTCGTCATCCGCCGCAGCGACGCGGTCGCTCCCGAGGACCGGGCCGCCGACGCGGTGGCCGCGGGCGCCAAGGCGCTCTTCGTCGTCAACGACGGCGACGGCGTCGCGATGGAGTCGTACGCCCCCTATGGAACCGAGACCGCCGTCCCGGTCGCCTCGGTCCAGCGCCTCGCGGGCGAGAAGCTGATCGACGTGGCCCGGCACGGCTCGAAGGTGACGATCGCCCAGCGGAAGTTCGCCCGCTACGTGTACGACCTGGTCGACCGCCACGACGGTGTCGTCCCGGACCGCTCGCTGGAGTACGCCCCGTCGGCCCGCCGGCTGGCGAAGGTGGAGAACACCTTCTACGGCCACAAGGACATGCTCGGCGGCGGCTATCGCTACGACATCCCCGACTACGGTCCGGGCATCGGCTTCGAGGAGTACGAGAAGTTCCCCGGCACCCGCGACGAATGGGTCACCCCGCTTCCCGGAGCCTCCTTCTGGTACGAGAACCACTCGGTCCTCAACGCCACGGGGACGGACTCCGCCCAGGAGATGCGCAGCGGCGAGCTGGACTACACGGCCGGCCGCACCTACCCGGC
Source organism: Streptomyces sp. NBC_00984 (assembly GCF_045162475.1). Classification (NCBI taxonomy): domain Bacteria; kingdom Bacillati; phylum Actinomycetota; class Actinomycetes; order Kitasatosporales; family Streptomycetaceae; genus Streptomyces; species Streptomyces sp. NBC_00984. The sequence goes on along the minus strand of NZ_CP108734.1, from coordinate 1,857,270 downwards.
CGAATGGTTCGCACCGATCGCCCGCCCGCGCCTGGGCACCGGCTACTGGGGTCCGTTCCGGTCCGTCCACAACGACATCCAGTACAACTTCACCCCGTGGACGGACTCGGGCGCGGGCCACTCGGGCGCCATGCCGGAGGACGAGTACGACACCACCACCACGGCCTTCTACCAGGGCGACACCCTGATCAAGAAGGCCGCGGGCCGGGCGGGCTTCGCCGGGGACGTCTCGCCCGAGAAGCTGCCGTACCGCTTCGTCCTCGACTCCGCCCGGGACGGCGATGTGTGGAAGACGTCCACCCGCACCCACACCGAGTGGAACTTCGTCTCGGGTGCCATGGACGAGAACGGCCCGTTCCAGGCCGACATCCCGATGCTTCAGCTGGACTACCGGGTCGGTACCGACCTGGCCGGTGACGTGAAGGCGGGCAAGTGGACCGAGGTCGGTCTTGCCTCCGGTACGCAGGAGTGGCTGAAGGGTGCGGTGAAGGCCACCGGGGCCTCGCTGTCGGTCAGCTACGACGACGGGAAGACCTGGGACGCGGTGCAGCTCCGCAAGGACGCGGCCGGTTCCTGGACCGCCCGGTTCAAGACCCCGAAGAAGGCCGGCTCGTTCGTTTCGCTCAAGGTGTACGCCGAGGCGGCCGACGGGCTGGGCGTCGACCAGGAGATCATCCGGGCCTTCGGCCTGAAGTGACCTGCTGAGCTTCGCTCTTGAGGCGGCCACGCACCCCCTGGCGGGGATGCGTGGCCGCCTCTCTTTGCTGTTTCTTGATGGACAAAATTTGTCTACTTTGCCCGTATATGGTGGGCGATAAGGCCAGAAAGGGACTTATCGCGGCACGGTGCAAGTTGCCACGGTGAGGCCGGGAGGCTTATAAGAGGAACGTGGCCGAAGCGATTCCGGGAATTCCGGGGGCTGTCGCCATGGAGGTTTCCCAATGTTTCTCACTCCGTCCGACACGGAGAAATTGCTGTTGAGTGTTGCCGGAATGGTCGCTCGTGACAGGCGGGATCGTGGTGTGCGGCTCAACTACCCCGAGGCCGTCGCGCTGCTCGCCTGCTGGGCCATGGAACGCGCCCGCGAGGGTGCCCGCGTCAGTGACCTGATGACCGCGGGGCGGGGCGTTCTCACCCGCGCTGACGTGCTGGAAGGAGTGCCCGAGATGCTGCATGACGTCCAGGTCGAGGCGACCTTCCCGGACGGGCGCAAGCTCGTCACGATCACCTCGCCGATCCCGTGATCCCGGGTGAGATCCGGACCGGGTCCGGCGAACTGAAAATCAATGACACTCGTACTCAATTGCATGTGACCGTGGTGAATGACGGCGACCGCCCCATTCAAATAGGCTCGCATCTGCATTTCTTCGATGCGAATCCCGCACTTTCCTTCGACCGGTCCTCGACCGAGGGATTCCGACTCGACATTCCTTCCGGAACTTCCCTGCGCTTCGAGCCCGGAGTCGGCGCCGAGGTCACCCTCGTCGAACTGGGGGGCCGCCGGAAGGTGCCCGGCATCGTCGTGCCGGGCACCCGGGCCGCGCATACGGATGGCCTGCGGGCCGCACGTACCGATGGCCTGCGGGCCGAACACGCGGATGACCCGCGGGCCGCGCGAAGGGATGGCATGTGACATGGCACGAATGACCCGTGACGCCTACGCGTCGCTCTACGGCCCCACCACCGGCGACCGCGTCCGCCTCGCCGACACCGACCTCTGGATCGAGGTCGAGGAGGACCGCTGCTTCGGTGGCGACGAGGCCGTGTTCGGCGGCGGCAAGTCCATCCGCGAATCCATGGCCCAGTCCACCGCCTCACGCGCCGACGGCGCCCTCGATCTCGTCATCACCAATGTCGTCGTCCTCGACCACTGGGGCATCGTCAAGACCGATGTCGGCGTACGGGCCGGAAGGATCGTCGCGCTCGGCCGCTCCGGCAACCCCGACATCAGCGACGGTGTCCACCCCGAGCTGGTGATCGGACCCGGCACCGACGTGGTCTCCGGCGAAGGTCGCATCCTCACCGCCGGAGCCATCGACACCCACGTCCACTTCCTCATGCCGGAGACCCTGCACGAGGCCCTCGCCACCGGCACCACCACCGTCATCGGTGGCGGCACCGGCGCCACCGAGGGATCCAAGGCCACCACGGTCACCCCGGGCGCCTGGAACCTCGCGATGATGCACCGGTCCCTGGACCGTGTCCCGCTCAACGTCATGCTGTTCGCCAAGGGCTCCACCGTCGGCGAGGAGGCCCTGCGCGAGGCGGCACTCGGCGGAGCGGGCGGATACAAGGTCCACGAGGACTGGGGCGCCACCCCCGCGGCCATCGACGCGGCGCTGAAGGCCGCCGACGACCACGGCCTCCAGGTCGCCCTGCACGCCGACAGCCTCAACGAGGCCGGCTACGTCGAAGGAACCCTCGACGCCATCGCCGGACGCGGCATCCACGTCTTCCACGCCGAGGGCGCCGGCGGGGGCCACGCACCCGACATCATCACCGTCGCCTCCCACCCCAACATTCTCCCGGCGTCCACCAACCCGACGCTGCCGCACACCGTCAACACCGTCGCCGAGCACCTCGACATGCTGATGGTCTGCCACCACCTCAACCCCCGCGTCCCCGAGGACCTCGCCTTCGCCGAGTCCCGCATCCGCGCCACCACCATCGCCGCCGAGGACGTCCTGCACGACATCGGCGCGCTCTCCATCACATCCTCGGACGCCCAGGCCATGGGCCGCATCGGTGAGGTCATCTGCCGCACCTGGCAGGTCGCGCACACGATGAAGCAGCGCTTCGGGGACCGGGGCAGCGAGCTGCCCGCAGACAACGAACGCGCCCGCCGCTACATCGCCAAGTACACGATCTGCCCGGCCATCGCCCATGGCATCGACCACGTCGTCGGCTCCGTCGAACCGGGAAAGCTCGCCGACCTGGTGCTGTGGGACCCCGCCTTCTTCGGGATCCGGCCCGCCGCCGTCATCAAGGGCGGCATGGTGGTGTACGCACCGCTCGGCGACGCCAACGCCGCGATCCCCACCACTCAGCCCGTCCTCCTGCGCCCCACCGCCGCCGCAGACGCCGCCCCGCACCTCTCGGTCAGCTTCGTCGCCCCGGCCGCCCTGGCCGACGGGCTAGCCGAACGCCTCGGTCTGGTACGGGAGTTGGTCGCTGTGCGTCCCACCCGTCACCTCACCAAGGCGGACCTGCCGAACAACACGGCACTGCCCGACATCGACGTCGACCCGGAGACCTTCGCCATCAGGATCGACGGTGAACTCGTGGAGCCCGCCCCCGCCATCGAACTGCCGCTGTCCCAGCGGTACTCCATGTTCTGATGGCGGGCCTGGCATCCCTGCTGCTCGGCGACGGACGGCTCCCGGTCGGCGCGTACACCTACAGCGCGGGACTCGAACCGGCCGTCGCGGCAGGCCTCACCCGTGACCGGATCCCCGCCCTGCTGAGGGCCCGGCTGCACACCGCGGCCGTCACCGAGGCCGCCGCCGCCGTACTCGCCCTGCGGGCCGCGGAGCGGGACCCGGTGGACTACGGACCCGTACAACAGGCACTCGCCGCGCGGACCCCGGCCGCACCCCTGCGTGAGGCATCGGCGACGCTCGGCCGCGGGGTGCAGCGCCTGGCGCGCCGGCTGGCCCCCGGCCACCCGGCGGTCACGGCCCTGACCGGGATCCGGCCCCGGCCGCTGCGGCCGGTGGCTCTCGGCGCGCTCGGGGCCGTCATGAAGGTGTCGGAGGAGGAGCTGGCGCGGGGCGTCGTCTACGACGAACTGCAGACCATCACCTCTGCGGCGCTCAAGCTGCTGCCCGGCGACCCGTTGGACACGGTCGCCTGGATCCTCGACGCCGAGCCGCACGCGGCGGCCGCGGTGGCCGAGGCCCTCGCGGTGCGGGCCCCGGCGGAACTGCCCGCCCGTACGCCCCCGCTCACCGAACAGTGGGCGCTCGAACACGCACAACGAGAACGGAGACTCTTCCTTGCCTGACCAGCAGACCGACCAGCAGGCCGACCGCCGGACCGACCAGCAGACTGACCGCCGGACCGACCAGCAGACCGGCCGCCGGACCGACCAGCCCCTCAAGCAGCCGCGCGCTCTGCGCCTCGGTGTCGCCGGCCCCGTCGGCACCGGCAAGAGCTCGATCCTGGCCACCCTGTGCCGTGAGCTGGCCGGTGAACTCGCCATGGCCGTCGTCACCAACGACATCTACACCGACGAGGACGCCCGCTTCCTCCGCTCGGCCGGTGTGCTGCCCACCGAGCGCATCCGGGCCGTCGAGACCGGAGCCTGCCCGCACACCGCGATCCGGGACGACGTCAGCGCCAACCTCGACGCCGTCGAGGACCTGGAGGAGGCGTACGGGCCGCTCGACCTGGTGCTCGTCGAGAGCGGCGGCGACAACCTCACCGCCACCTTCAGCCCGGCCCTCGCCGATGCCCAGCTGTTCTGCATCGACGTCGCGGGCGGTGGCGATGTCGCCCGCAAGGGCGGCCCCGGCATCACCGGCGCCGATCTCCTGGTCATCAACAAGACCGACCTCGCGCCCTATGTGGAGGTCGATGTGGCCGCGATGGTCGCCGACGCGTCGAGTGCGCGTGACGGCCTGCCGGTCCTCGCGCTCTCCAAGCACGATCCGGTGTCGGTCGCCGAACTCGCCGACTGGGTGAGGGGGATGCTCGTACGTCACAGCTCCGGCACCCATGTCCCCACCGACCCGGGCCCGATGGCACCCCACAGCCACAGCCACAGCGGCTCGTGACCGGGGAGTCCGCCGAGCCCACGGTCGTCACCGTGGAGCTCGACGGTTCGGGCCGCCACATCGCCCGGGAACTGCGCCCCGGCGCCTTCCTCGCGCCCCGGCCCCTGCTGCCGTCCCCCGACCGGGTGCGGATCGCCCTGGTCGGCACCCGGGCGGGTCTGCTCGCGGGCGACGACCTGCGGCTGGACATCTCGGTCGGCCCCGGCGCCCGGCTGGAGCTGGTCGAGCCGTCCGGCCTGGTCGCGTACGACCACCGCGGCGGCACGTCGAGGTGGCGGGCCCGGGTGGACATCGCGGAGGGCGGCGAACTGTGCTGGGACGCCCGGCCGTTCGTGATCTCGACGGGCGCCCGGGTCGAGCGCTCGATGGAGGTCGCACTGGCGGCCGGGGCGCGGATGCTGTGGCGCGACACCCTGGTGCTGGGGCGTTCCGGCGAGCGGGGCGGCGGGGTCAGGGCGCTGACGCGTGCCACGTACGGCGGCTGCGAGCTGCTGGTCGAGGACCTGGACCTCATGGACCCGGACATGCGTGAACTCCCCGGCATCCTGGGCCCCAACCGCATCATCGGCTCGGTCACCGCCCTCGGCGCCGCACCGGGCGGCCGGCCCCACCCGTACCGCACGGACCTGGCGGGGCCGGGGGCGCAGGTACGGCTGCTGGACACGGTGGCGCCCGTGATCGAGGCGGAACTGGCCGCCGTCTGGGAGGACTGGCTCGCACCGGGCGGACCCGGAACGCCAGGCCTCCCGGTCACGAACGGCTGACCGCGCCGCGCGCCACCACGGCCGCGCACAACAGCGCGGGCACCGCCACGACCGCGAAGCAGACGGCCGGCGGCAGGCGGTCCACCAGCAGGCCCACCGCCGCGGCGCCCACCGACGACCCGGCGTTGACCGCGGTGTTCACCCACGCACCCGCCTGCGTACGGCTGCCCGCGCCCACGGACTCGTCCGCGATGAGGTAGGCGGTGGTCAGGGCGGGCGCGACGAACAGCCCGGCCACCGCCGCGACCGCGGCCAGGACATACACATCGGGCGACAGCCCCGCCCCGACCATGGCGGCGCCCAGTCCGGCGGCCAGCAGCGGCAGCCGCACCCGGTTCGACGCCCGCCAGGAGACGGCGCCGTAGGCGATCCCGCCGACCGCGCTCCCGGACGAGAGCGCGGCCAGCACCCACGACACCGCCGCGCCCTGGTGACGCTGCTCGGCGAACGCCACCACCAGCAGATCCAGACCCCCCAGACACAACCCCACGGCCGCCGTCACCAGCACCGCGTGCCGCAGTGCGACGATGCCCAGCAGCCGCCGCCCGGCCGGTGGGCGGTCCGGTCCGGCCGCCGTGCCGTCGGGCGCTGTCGCGCCCGTACCGCGTACCGCCGGTGAGGACACCAGCGCCAGCGTGCCGACGAACACCAGCGCGGCGCTGATCGCTACACCGGCCGCGGGCGAGGCGAACTTCACCACCACGCCCACCAGCAACGGTCCGCTGACGAAGAGGAGTTCCTCGGCGACACCGTCCAGGCTGTAGGCGCGCCGCAGCAGTTCCCGGTCGGCGACGAGGCCGCTCCACAGGGTCCGCATCACCGGCCCCAGCGGCGGTGAGCAGGCCCCCGCCGCGGAGGCCAGGGCCCCCAGCAGGAACGCCGAGGCGCCCGGCCGCCAGGTGGCATACGCCAGGGCGGCGAGCAGTGCCGCGTAGAGGCCGGCCATCGGCGGCAGGGCCCGGCGCGGCCCGTACCGGTCGATCAGCGCGGCACGCGCGGGGGAGAGGAAGACGCTGGTCGCCCCGAACAGGGCCATGACGGCGCCTGCGACGGAGTACGAACCGGTGGCGGCGTTCACCGCCAGCATCAGGGAGAGGGAGACCATCCCGTACGAGAGCCGCCCCAACAGGGCGGCACCGAAGGTGCGGGCGGCGTGACGGGTACGCAGGACAGTGGCGTAGGAAGGCGTGCGCGAAGGCACGGGTGATGGCGAAAGCATCGATACGTTCCTCGGGAGGGCAGCGCGGCGGACGGCGCTGCGGGCATGCGGGGACACCGAAGTGCCGCACCCGGTGGGAAACGGGGTGCGGTCAGTGCGGGGTCCTACACACGGGAGAGGAACATGTCGGCCAAGGTATCAGGGCGACACGCCTGGGTAGAGAGGGAGTTCGGCGCCCCGATGGCCGAAAAGTGCTGTGAGGTGTGACATTGCCTCGGGTAGCGTCGACGCCCATGTCGCCCTCCCCGTACCCCTCCCGCGAGCGCCCCGACTATGACGCGGACGAGCGGACTCAGCTCGTCGGCTGGCTCGAAACACAGCGGGCGACCGCCCGTTGGAAGTGCGAGGAACTGTCGGAGGCGGACGCACATCGCCCCGTCCTGCCGTCCTCGCCGCTCATGACGATGGCGGGTGTCATGTCACACCTCCGGTGGGCCGAGCACCTCTGGTTCGAGGTCGTCCTGCTGGGCCGCCCGGCCGTGGGACCGGTGTTCGACGAGCCCGAGGACTCCGACATGAGGGTGGAGGGCGTTCCGCTCGCGAAGCTGCTGGACGACTACGACCGGCAGGTCGCGGTGTCGAACGAGATCGTCGCGGCACGGTCGCTCGACGAGGTGGGCCGGCACCCGGACTTCGAGGCCTCGGGCGCGAGCCTGCGCTGGATCATGTTCCACATGATCGAGGAGACCGCCCGGCACGCGGGCCACCTGGACGCCATCAGGGAGATCCTGGACGGCAGGACGGGCCACTACTGACGGTTCCGGCCGACAGCCGGCGGCCCGTGTCATCCGGTGATGCCGGTGTTGGCCGTCAGGATCTGCCCGGCGGTCCGCCGTAGTTCGGGGAGGAAGGCGACGACCTCCTCGCCCCGGCGGAGAAGGTCCTCGGTGGACGTGACGCCGAGATCGGCGACGGCCTCCCGGAAGGCCGGGAGGCGTGCGCGGTGCAGCTCGGGGGCGTCCGCGGCCAGTACGGTGTGACATCGCGCGAAGGTCGCGATGATCCAGAACACGGCTTCGCGGTGGTCGCCCCGCTCGATGAGGTGCCGACTGCCGTCGATGGCGACCGGCCGTGCCTCGGTGGTGATGTCGCCGCTGAAGAAGAACGGCGTACGGGCGACCTCCGCGGCGGCGTCGAAGGTGTGGGCCAGCTCGTCCAGATGACGGCCCGCCCTGCGTGCCGACAGCCTCGCGCACCCCAGGAGCTCCAGCAGCTCCGGGTACAGATGCGCCTGTCCGTACGCGTCGAGGACCTCGCGCGCCGCCGGGTATCGCAGCCGGACCGTGGGGTTGCGCAGGGCGGCGACCAGCAGCACGTGGGTGGTCACCCCGGTGGGGAACAGCCACGACATCACCTGTTCGTGGAACGGCGCGGAGGCGTCGAAGGCGCCGAGGCGGGTCTCGATGCGGCGCTCGGCGTCCAGACATCTGCGGCGCACCCAGGGCCGTTCGGCGAACCGGCGCGACACGTCCGCCCGCAGCTCGCGCAGCCGGCCCGTCGGGTCGTCGATGACCGTGTCGCGGCGGAAGCTCCCCGCCAGGTGGTACGAGGAGAGCACCTCGTCCGCCGAGGCGAGCTCGCCCCACGACAGATGGCTGACCTCCAGCAGCGCATCCCGGAAGCGGAACTTGCCGGGCTTGGCGGGCGGGTCGGGTTCGGCGGTGACGACCATGACGTCCACGTCCGAGAACGGGGACAGCTCGACCCCGTCCGGCAGACCCACCGTGGAACCGCTGAAATAGGCGCCACGGAACCAGGGATCGGGCCGGGCATGCTCGGTGACCCACTGGACCGCGGCCGATCGGGCCGTACCGACTCTCACGCCGAACCTCATTCCTCGCTGCGGGAACACGCCCCCCGAAGCCCCCGTGGCCGCCGGGCGTCCGGCCCGGGGCGATGCCGCTTCGAAGGGCTCACGGTATGCCGGTCGTGCTGCTCCGTGCCCGCGAAGCGTGTCACTCGTTGCCAGGCACGTGGCCGAGGCGTCAACTGTTCTCGCGCCGGACACCCGTGTGGCGTGACGCCTCCGGCGGGGAGAGGACTGCGATGAGGAAGATCGTTCTGATGATGTCGGTGTCTCTCGACGGCTTCATGGAGGGGCCGGACCGAGAGATCGACTGGCACCTGGTCGACGACGAACTGCACAGTCACTTCAACGAGCAGCTGAGGACCATGGGCGGCTTCCTGGACGGCCGTGTGACGTATCAGCTCATGGCGGACTTCTGGCCGACCGCCGACGCCGATCCGTCGAGCAGCGGACCCGAGGCGGAATTCGCCGGCATCTGGCGGGACATGCCCAAGATCGTGTTCTCCCGGACACTGGAGCGGGCCGACTGGAACACCACGATCAGGCGGGAGGTCGACGCCGAGGAGATCATGGCTCTGAAGGCGCAGCCCGGCGGGGACCTGTGTCTCGGGGGCGCGGGTCTCGCCGCGACCTTCATGCGGCTCGACCTGATCGACGAGTACCGCGTCTACGTCCATCCGGTCGTCCTCGGCCGGGGCAAACCGCTTTTCCCGGCCTCGGCGGTCCGAACCGGCCTCCGTCTGGCCGGGACCAGGGAATTCGGCAACGGGGTCGTGCTGCTCCGTTACGACCGCCGCGCGGTTGCTCCAGCGGAATGAACTCCCCGGGCCACGACGGTGCGCGACCGGTGCTGTGCCGGGTCGTACGGGGAGCCCTCCCCGTATAACTGCCGCACCATCGCGAGATCTCACGAAAGGACCGGCGATGACGCTCAGTGTCGAGGACCGTCTGGACATCTCCGAACTGCTCGCCCTGCACGGGCACTTGGTCGACAACGACGAAATGGACCGGCTGGACGAGGTGTTCACCGACGACATCGTCTACGAAACGTCCAACCTCGGGCACGGGGAACTGCACGGGCTGGCCGCCTTCCGGGACATGGCACGGGCGCGGGCGGGCAAGCCGGGTGCGCCCGTCGGCCACCATGTCACCAACATCGTCCTCACCGAGGCCGGGGACGGCCGGGTCCACGCGCGGTCCAAGGGGATCGGTGCCGGCCCGGACGGCGAGTGCGGAAGCGTGACCTACGAGGATGTGATCGTGCGCGGCGAGCGGGGATGGCGCATCAGCCGGCGCAGGATCATCCTGCACTTCTCGCCCGCGGCCGCACCGGAGACCGAGGAGGCCGACAGCTGATGGCCGACGGCCGACGGTGCCCCCTCGGACAAGCAGGGGGCGCCGTCGGCCGTGCCACGTCACCGCCGTCAGGCGCTCAGCATGCCCGAGGTGTCGATGACCTGACGGATCGCCCGGCCCGAAGCCAGCTCCTCCATCGCCGCGTTGATGTCGGTCAGCGGCAGTGTGCCCGTGTGCATCTGCTCCACCGGCATCAGGCCCGCCCGCCACAGGTCCAGGAACCTCGGGATGTCACGGCGCGGCACCGCGTCACCCATGTACGAGCCCAGCAGGGACTTGCCCTCGCCCGCGAACGCCAGGGCCGGCACCTCCAGCACCCGGTCGGGCGCGGGCAGACCCACCGAGACGACCTTGCCGCCCCGTGCCACGGCCGACAGGCACTGCGCCATCACCTTCGGACTGCCCACCGCCTCCACCGACAACTCGGCTCCACCGGAGGTGAGTTCGCTGATCTGCCGCAAGGCGTCATCGGGGGAGAACGTATGCGTCGCGCCCAGCCGGAGAGCCAGCTCGCGCTTTTCCTGGACCGGGTCGACCGCGATGATCGGGTACGCCCCCGCCGCGCGGGCGCCCAGCACCGCGGAGAGGCCCACGCCGCCCAGGCCGTAGACCACCGTCGACTGCCCCGGACGCAGGGCCGCCGTGTTGATCACCGCGCCCGCACCCGTCAGCACCGCGCAGCCGAACATCGACGCCACGGTGAACGGGATGTCCTTGGGGATCGGGACCACCGACTCCTGGGCCAGCACCGCGTGTTCGGAGAACGCGGAGACGCCCAGCTGGTGGTGGACCGGATTGCCGGAGGCGTCGGTCAACAGTGACGGGCCGTGCAGCAGCGCCCCCGAACCGTTCGCCGCCGCGGCCTGTGCGCACAGGGCCGGCCGGCCCGCCGCGCAGTCGCCGCAGAAGCCGCAGCTCGGCACGAAGACCAGCGCCACGTGGTCGCCGGGGGAGACCCGGCCGACGCCCGGTCCGGTGTCCTGGACGACACCCACCGCCTCGTGACCCAGCGCCATCGGCAGCGGACGGACCCGGTCGCCGTTGACCACCGAGAGGTCCGAGTGGCAGAGCGAGGCGGCCGCGATACGGACCAGCACCTCGCCCTCGCGCGGGGCGCCCAGCTCCAGCTCCTCCACCTCGACCGGACGGGTCTCGGAGTACGGGCGGGCCGTCGATATCCCGCGCAGCACCACCGCACGGGTCTTCACGCGCCCACCTCCGGACGCGGGGCGCAGCGCAGCACGTCGCGGCTCTCCAGCAGCGGGACGACCTTGCCGAGCACGATCTCCTGGAAGTGCGGGGTGGCGCAGTGGGCGGTGAAGTCGGCCTCGGAGGCGTACTCCTCGTACAGCACGACCGCCCGCGGGTCCTCGGTGCCCTGGTGGACCCGGTAGGCGAGGTTGCCGGGCTCCTGGCGGGAGGCGGCGGCCATCGTGTCGAGCAGGGGCAGGACGGTGTTCTCCTCACCGGCCTTGGTGCGGTAGCGGGCTACGACCACGTACGTCATGGGGGTTACTCCTGGGGTGCGGCGGGCCTCTTCAGGGCGGTGGGCGGGACCGGCGGCAGCTGGTCCCGGCGCAGAGTCCAGAGGCGGGGGTCGGACGTGGCGGCGGCGGCCGACCCGAGGGCCAGTGCCAGCGCGACGTCCGCGGGGGTCTCCACGAAGCCCGCGGCCACCGACGGGGACATCGCGCGCTGTGCCTGCGCGCTCATCCGGGCGATGATCGGGGCGGGCATGATCTCGACCAGGTCCGGCGCCCCGCGCGAGATCGCGTCCGTGGAGCGGCGCAGATTGGACCGGTCGGTGACGAACACCTTCATCATCGTCAGCAGGCCGAGCGGGCGGCCCTTCTCTATGAGGGAGAGCCGGGTGCTGACCACGCCGTGCGCGCCCATGTTCCTGATGAACTCCAGCGCGCCCCGGTCCTGCGCCAGACCGGGGCTGCTGTCCACGTTCACGAACACGGTCTTCCCCGCCCGGCCCAGCGCCGGCACGACCTGGGGCAGTTGCCCCACGGCGAACGAGGCGAGGATGCACACCTTGGCCGGTGCGGTCAGGAACTGCCGCAGCGGCTGGGTGCCGACGACCGACGCGACGACCGGCACCTCGGCGAACGCCGCGGTGAGCCGGGGGTCGAGTGCGGCACCGGACCGGGACGGGGAAGGGGTCATGGCAAGGGCCTGCCTGGGGAGGGAAGGGTTCGTGGTTGCTGAGGGCTGGTGTCAGTTCAGCGGAGACGTACCGAATCGGCTGGGAAGGCCCAGTTTGCCAGGGTTGAGAATGCCGGCCGGGTCCAGGGCCTTCTTCACCGCGACGAAGGTCGCGAAGCCCGCCCCGAGGGATTCCTCCAGGTAGGGGCCGCGCAGCAGACCGCAGCCGTGGTGGTGGCTGAGCGCCGCCGCGTGCTTGATCAGCACGGCGTTGGCCGCGTCCCACACCGAGCGGTACCAGTCGCGGCGCGACTCGGGGGCCACGTCGCCGCGCAGCGAGAAGTAGACGCAGGCGCCGTCGGTGTACGCGTGGGACTGGTGCGCCGACGCCGCCAGGGTGCCGGGCACCGACTGGATCGCGGCGACCACCTCGTCGTAGATCACCGGGAGGTCGGTCCAGGACGCGGCCATCTCCAGGGTGTCGGCGACGAAGCCGGGGCCGGGCTTGAAGCCGTCGGCGGACTTGCCGACCAGCATCCGCTCGTCCAGCCAGCGCTCGAAGACCGCCTCGCTGTCCAGCTCGGGGCCGTACGCCTCGCAGACCTCGGCCGCCACCTTGATCGAGGCGTCGACGATGGCCGGGTCGCCCTCGTCGGCGACGAGCAGGAGGTTGGTCTCCGGGTGGCCGAAGTGGGTGCCCGACTCCAGGGTGTCGTACAGACGCAGGACAGCCGGGGTCGCACCGCGCTGCATGATCCTGCGGCAGGCGTCCAGGCCCTGGGCGAAGGTCTTGAAGCCGTACGCCACGGCGTTGGCGTACTCCGGCAGCGGGTGGACCCGCAGCCGCGCCGAGACGATGACGCCGAGGGTGCCCTCCGAACCGACGAACAGCTGGCGCAGGTCCGGGCCGACCGCGGCGCGGGCGTAGTCGCCGTACGTGGCACGCGTACCGTCCGCGTGCACGACGTCCACGCCGACGACCATGTCCTCGATCTTGCCGTACCGGGTGGAGAGCTGACCGGCGCCGCGGCAGGCGATCCAGCCGCCGACCGTGGAGACGGCGAACGCGGACGGCCAGTGGCCGGTGGTGACGCCGTACTCCTCCTGGAGCTGCTTCTCGAAGAGGTCGCCGAACATGCCGGCCTGGACGTCCACGACGTTCGACTCGGCGTCGAAGCCGGTGATCTCGTTCAGCCCGCAGACGTCCAGGACGACGCCGCCGAAGACGGGGAGCGCCGCACCGGTGACGTTGGAGCGGCCGGCGGACGGGGTGACCGGGATGCCGGCCTCGTGGCAGATCCGCAGCACGGCCGCGACCTGGTCGGCGTCGGCCGCCTCGACGATCACGGCGTCCGGCGTCGCGGGACGGCCCTCGGTCTCGCCGATCATCGAGCCGGCCCACCAGTCACGGGTCCGGGTGACGACCTCCTCGCGGGCGGTGTGCACCGCGTGCGCGGCCTCGCGCAGCGCCTCGATCACGGTCTCGGGGACCTCGACCGGGTCGACCTGGAGGGCGGCCTCGCCGTCCCCGATCGGGGTGTTCTGCGCCCACTTGGCGAAGCTGGGGGCGCCGATCGTGTAGTTGCCCCGGTTGAACGGGTGGGTGATGGTCTGACGGCTGATCATGCTGCTGCCCCTTCGAGGAGTACGGACTTTTCGTGACGGACGGCCGCGAGGTACTCGGAGACCGAACGCTCCACCTCGGCCTCCGTGAGGTTCAGTTCCCGGCCGAGGATCGCGCCCACGGCCCCGGCGGCGTCGGCTGACGCGTCCCGGGCGAACAGCCGGGCGCGCATCCGGCGGGAGAGCACGTCGTCGACCGAGCGGGCCAGTTCGGCGCGGGCCGCGTACACGACCTCCGCCTTGGTGTACGGGAGGCCCGCGACGATCGGCTCGGCCAGCGTCGGGTCGTCCTGGATCAGGTCGCCGACGAAGCGGGCCTCGGTGCCGAAGCGCTCGCCGAGGTGCGCGGCGATGCCGCCGGAGGCCGCGACGGCCTCGGCGTCGTAACCGGCGCCGCCGAGCAGCGGGAGGTCGGTGGTGCGGCTCCTGCCCTTGCGGCCGAGGACGGTCATCACCTTGTCGATGACGAGTTCGCCCATGTGCCGGCTGGTGGTGAGCTTGCCGCCGGTCACCGTCACCATGCCGGTGCGGCCGATGGTGATGTGGTGGTCGCGGCGCATGTCGAGGGTCGCCCCCTCCTTGCCGCCGACCAGCGGGCGCAGACCGCCGATGGAGCCGACCACGTCGTCCGGGGTGAGCTTCCCCTCGAAGGCGGTGTTGGCGCCCTCCAGCAGGAAGTCCATCTCCTCGCGGGTGCAGTGCACATCGTCGGGGGAGCCCTGGTAGTCCTCGTCGGTGGTGCCGAGCACGACGCTGTTGCCCCAGCGGGTGCAGGTCGCGCGGCGGGCCCGGCCGGGGATCGGCACGGTGACCGTGCAGTTGATCCGCACCTTGTCCCACGGGACCACGATGTGGACGCCCTTGGCAGGCCTGACCTGCGGCTTGTGGCCGTCGTCCGCCTTCGCGTCGAGCTCGTCGGTCCATACGCCGGTGGCGTTGACGACGGCCCGCGCACGGATGTCGAAGGTGTCGCCGTCCGCCGAGACCCGGGCACCGGCCACCTTGCCCATCTGCATCAGCAGACCCTCGGCCCTGGCACCGTTGAGGACCGTCGCGCCGAGCGCCGCCGCGGTCCGGACGATGGTGAGGACGAGGCGGGCGTCATCGGTGCGGGCGTCGAAGTACATCAGCCCGCCCTTGAGGTTCTCCGCGCGCAGCGTCGGCGCCTGCGCGAGGACCTCGGGGACGGTGAGCCGCTGGTGCAGCTTGCCGATCCGCCAGCCGCCGACCAGGTCGTACGTCCACAGCAGGCCCTCGAAACCCTTGGCGAGGCGGGCGTCGAAGATGCCCTCCTTCTCCAGGATCGGGAAGAGGAACGGCAGCCGGTGCACCAGGTGCGGGGCGTTCTTGCGGAAGCGGTGGCGCTCCAGGAGCGAGTGGCGGACCAGGTTGACGTTGCCCTGCTCGATGTAGCGCAGGCCGCCGTGCACCATCTTCGAGGACTTCGACGACGTACCGGAGGCGAAGTCGTCCTTCTCGACCAGCGCCGCGCGAAGCCCGCGCGAGGCCGCGTCGAGCACGGCGTACGCCCCGGTGATGCCGCCGCCTATGACGAGCACGTCGTACGTGTCGTCGGCCAGCCGGCGCTTGAGGGCTGCCCGGTCGAGCAGCAGGGGCGTTCGGCGGGTCGCCGCGGCGCTGCGCCGCGGCTTCCGGGCGGGCATGGTGATCACAACATCAACTCCTGGTGTTTCGGTGCGGCGGCCGCGTGGTCGGTACGGACCGCCGGTGCGACGGTCGGGGGGCCGTCAGTGGGGGGTGTGAGGTTCGGGGTCCTTCAGTGGGAGCAGCGCCGGGTCGCCGAGGTGGGCGATCAGCACGTCGCGCCAGGCGGACCGCTGTGCGGTGCGCTCGGCCGCCGTGATCGAGGGCTCGAAGATCCGGCCGAGCGGCTGTGCCTCGACGACCTCTTCGAGCGAGGACCACAGGCCCTGGGCGACACCGGCGAGATACGCGGTGCCCCGCAGGCTGGCGGTGGCGGAGTCGGAGACCCGCTCCAGCGGCAGGCCGGTCAGGTCGGCCTGGATCCGCATGAGCGGGTCGCTGCCGGAGACACCGCCACCGACCCGGAGCCGGGTGAACGGTGTGCCCATGGTGTCGGCGACCCCGTCGATCAGGTCGCACACCGAGTGCGCGATCCCGTCGAGCACGGCGCGGGCGAGGTCGGCGCGGGTGGTGGCGAGGGTGAGCCCGGTGAGGGATGCGGTGGCCTCCGGGTGCCAGACCGGCGTACGGACCCCGGCGAGCGCCGGGACGAAACGCGGGGTGCGGCCCGGCCGGGTGGGGACCCGGCCCGCCTCCTCACCGAGCTCCTTCGGCGATGCGAACAGGCCCAGGTCGTCGCAGAGCCAGCGCAGCGCCGATCCCGCCGTGGAGGTGTACGCCTCCAGGCTGTAGTGGCTGATGTCGCCCTGCCGCCGGCCGGGCTGGGCGAGCACCCCGGAGATGTCCGGCCGGGGCAGGGCGGGCGTGGTGCCGGTCGCCGCGTCGACGAAGGCGCCGGTCCCGTACACGCACATGCCCTGCCCGGCGGCGAGACCGCCGAGCGCGACGAGTGCGGCGTGCTGGTCGCCCATGGAGGCGGCCAGCGGGACGGCGATCCCGAGGGCGGCCGGGTCGGTGGTACCGAATCCGGCGTCGTCGGAGCGGAGCTCCGGGAGCAGGTCGAGGGGGAAGCCGAGGTGGCTGATCCACTCCTCGTCCCAGGCGTGCCGCTCCAGGAGGTAACCGCCGGTGGAGGCGGCGTTCGTCGGCGTCGTGGCGTGCACGGCGCCGCCGGTGAGCCGCCAGATCAGCCAGGTGTCGACGGTGCCGAAGAGCAGCCGGCCCTCGCGGTGCGAGGCGGCCACCTCCGGGTGCGCGGCGATCTGCCGGGCGGCCCAGAGGAACGGTGCGCGGGCGCCGACCGGCCGGCCCTGCCGGGCCAGCAGGGCGGCGTCCCACTCCGCCTCGTACGCGGTGAGCTCGGCCGCGTGCCGCCGGTCCTGCCACACCACCGCGGGGAGCAGTGGCCGCCCGGTCACCCGGTCCCACAGCATCGCGGTGGCCCGCTGGGTGGAGAGCGCCACCGCGGTGATCCCGATGCCCTCCTCGCGGGCCCGGCCGACGGCCCGGCGTGCCACCTCGACGGTGGCGGTCCAGATCTCCATCGGGTCCTGCTCGACCGAGAGGTCGTCCGGATGACTGACCTTGATCGACCGGTAGAACACCTCGTGGGCGGCGCCCGAGTCGAGGACGACTCCGGCCCGGGTGCCCGTGGTGCCCTCGTCGATGGACAGCACACCGCGCCGTGGGGCGGCGCCGGGGAACGTCTGCGTCATTGCAGCCCTTTCATTGCGAGCATCGCGAGCGAGCTGTGCGGAGGGGGAGAGAGGGGAGGGGACCATCGTGTGGTGCGACAGGCCCGGTGGCCGGTCAGCGCGCGGTCACGGACTCCGCGGATTCCGACGGACCCGCCTGGGCGCCGGCGGCGGCCCGGTCCTGCCCGGCGACCTCGTCGGGGGACGCGGCCTTCGTGGGGTCCCACTTGATCGCCAGACAGGTGATCAGGCCGAGCAGCGGCACGACGGAGAGCACCAGGAAGGTGTCGGCGAGCCCCAGCGAGTCCTTGATCTGCGGGAAGACGTACAGCCCGACCACACTGCCGAAGCTGCCGACCATCCCGGTGACACCGGTGCCGAGCGCACGGACGTCGCTGCTGTACGAGAGCGCGGCGATGGACTTGCCGTTGGCGCCGGGGCCCGCGGAGTGGCAGAGGATGAACAGCACCGGCAGCAGGAACGCCACGGCCGTGGGCACCTTCTCGAAGGTCAGCCCCATCGCGAGCAGCGCCACGAAGACACCGGCGAACCCGGCGGCGGAGCTGAGACGCAGCCCGAGCCGGCGGCCGAAGTAGGCGGAGAGGAGCCCGCCCGCGATACCGAAGGCGTTGAAGACCATCGAGCCGATGGTGGCCTTCTCGAAACTCTCGCCGAAGATCGTCAGGCTGATCAGCGGGAGGTACCAGCCGACCGCGAAGTACTGCATCGACTGGCCGAGCGAGATGACCGAGGAGAGGACCGTGCGCGGCAGGTACTCGCCCTTGAAGAGCAGTCCGGCCTGGCGGAACCCGATGGCGGGCGCCTCGGCGGCGGCGCGGGTCGCCTCGTCGGGCTTCCCGGCGACGGCCTTGATCTTGTAGATCCTGTCCAGGTTGACGACGGCCTCGTCCAGCCGGCCCTTGCTCGCCAGCCAGGTGGGGCTCTCCCGCAGCATCAGCCACTGGCCCAGGAGCAGGGCGGCGGCGACGACCGCGGCCGAGCCGACCGACCAGCGCCAGATGTCCGCGCCGACGTCCAGGTTGAAGAAGAGCAGGGCGAGCGCGAGGTTGCTGGTGGTGGCGACGTACCAGACGGCCTGCCACAGGTTCAGCCGCCCGCCCAGCTTCGCGGGCGTGTACTCGGCGAGCAGCGCCATGGCGACGGCGAAGTCGATGCCGTACGCGACGCCCACCAGGACCCGGCCGAACCAGACCACGGTGAAGTCACCGGCGAAGGCGGCCAGCAGGGCGCCCGCGATGGCGAACACCTTGGCGATGAGCAGCGGGGGAACACGGCCGATCCGGGTGGCGAGCCAGCCGCCGACCGGGTTGAAGATGATCGCCAGGGCCGGAGCGGTGGCCGTGAGGATCGAGACCTGGGTGCTGGTGAGCTCCATCTGGGACGTCATCGGCCCCAGACCGGCGCTCAGCGCGGCGTTCGAATAGGCGTCGAGAAACAGCCCGCCGAACACGAGAAACCAGATGACCTGCGCCCGGCCGGTGATCTTTCCCAGCCCATCGATGAGCGCAACGACGTCGGCGACGCCTTTGACGCTCGGACGTTGTGCCATGAATCCGCCTTCGAGGAAGACCCATCGGCGGCACGGGGAGCACAAAAAAACAGGCATGACGAAACCACCGACAGGTGGTCTATGTCTGTGCCTGTCAAAACACTGCGGAAAGCGCCGCAGCACGTGAACTGCAAGGAATGCGAACTACGCAGTGAGGTTAAGAACGAGCCAGGAGAAACGTCAAGGGTTTCCGGCAGGTTACTTGAACGTGACATGGGTCCGGAGGGCGGGAGCGGGGGCGCGCGAGAGGTGCGCGCGGGGCGGGGCGATCCGCACGCACCCCGCCCCGCCCGTGGTGACGGATGTCAGCGACCCGTCTGCAGCGCCGCCCAGGTGTCCGGCCCCACGACGCCGTCGGCCGTCAGTCCCCGGCTCGTCTGATAGCCGCGTACCGCACTCACCGTCGCCGGGCCGAAGCTGCCGTCGACGCCGACCGTCGAGCCGAGCGCCGCGGTCAGCGAGCGCTGGAGCCGCTTCACCCCGTCGCCCGAGACGCCCTGCTGGAGGCTCGGCGTCGCGCCGGCCGACAGCAGCGCGGTCCAGGTCCTGGCCTCCACCACGCCGTCGGCGTCCAGTCCGCGGGCCGTCTGATACGCCGTCACCGCGGTCTTCGTGGCCGGGCCGAAGCTGCCGTCCACCGCGCCCGCGGTGTAGCCCTGGTCGTTCAGCAGCTGCTGGACCGCCTTGACCTGGGCACCCGTCGAGCCGCTCTGCTGGGTCGCGTACGCGGCGAAGCTCAGCCCGTCGGCACGGTCGCCGCCGGTGTCCCCGCCGACCAGCTGCATGTAGCGCGTCCAGTCCCAGTAGGGCCCCGGGTCGGTGTGGTCGTTGCCCGGTGCCTCGCTGTGCCCGATGATGTGCGCCCGGTCCTTCGGGATCCCGTACCGGTCGCACAGGTACGTGGTCAGGGCCGCCGACGACCGGTACATCGTGTCCGTGAACCAGGACGGGTCGTCGATGAACCCCTCGTGCTCGATGCCGAGCGCCGAGGCGTTGGCGCTCCTGGCGTGGTACGCGGTGTCGCTGTCGCGCACCGTCTGGGTGATCTCGCCGTCGGAGGAGCGCACCACGTAGTGGGCGCTCACCTCCGCGGTCGGGTTCTGGAACCAGCTGATCGAGCCCGCGTACGAGCCCTGCGTGACATGGACGATCACCTTGTCGATCTTCGCCGAGCGGCCCGCCGCGAAGTTGTGCGGGTCGGCCGGGACCCACAGCGCCGACGGGTAGTCGGGGCTCTGGGTGCGTACGCCGGTGGCGGAGAGCGAACCCTTCTGCGGGGCGACCGGACGGCTCGTCACGGAGATCCGCTCGCCGCCGGGGACGACCGCCCTGAGCCCGTCGGCCAGGAAGGTGTAGACGGTGTCGGCGTAGAGGGCGGCGGCGGGTCCCCGCGCGCCGCCGTACCGGGCGACGGCCGGGTACCAGGCGTCGATGTCGTCGCGGTCCCGGGCGTCGAGGCCGAGCTTGTCCGCGTAACTGCGCAGCACCGCCGCGCCGCCCAGGATGTTGGCCCCGGTGTCGGTGCGGAGCTCGGCGAGGGGCTTGCCGGTGAGGGCCGCCGCCCGTTCCAGGGTCCGGTTCGTGGGGTTGCTCACCAGATGCATCACGCCATAGCCGTTGGCCTGGCTGGGGCGCCCGGAGTGGCCGTCGAGCCGGGTCTCGCCGTAACCGACGGCGGCGAGCAGATCGCGCGGTACGTCGAACTCCGCGGCGGCCCGCGCGAACGCCCGGTTCATCGGGTGGCCGCCGTCCGGTGCGGCGAAGGCCGGCGAGCCGGTCACGGTGAGGACGGTGGCGGTGAGGGCCGCCAAAACGGATGCGCGGCCCTTTGCGTGGGCTGCGGCGCGGCTGGGCATACCTGCTCCTGCTCGGTGGGGGGAAGAGAACGGCCCCCGGGCCCGAGTGGGGTGGGCCGAGGGGCCGCGAAGCCCGCTCAGCGTATCCATCTGTCCAGGGCATGACAATCATTTGCCCGGTGTGTCGAACCCCCTTTCACTCCCATGGGTTGACGCGGAATCACGGGGCCTGCCCGGTGAGCGGATGGGGCGTCACCGGGCAGGGCGGGCAGCCGGCCCCGGGCTACCAGCGGTCGCGGTGGATGACGTCCGCCACCGGGCGGCGCCGTACCGGCCCGAAGTTGCCCTGCGGCCACCCGACCGGAATGGCGGCGTAGGTGTGCATGTCCTCGGGGATGCCGAGGGCCTCCTTCCACTCCTGTTCCAGCATCAGGTGCCAGATGGTGATGTTCGCCGCGAGTCCCAGGGCCCGCGCGGCGAGGAGGACGTTCTGCACCCCCGGGTAGACGCAGGAGCCCTCGGCGAGCGCCTGGAAGCGCGTCTGGATCTTCATCATGTGCTCGGCCGCGGCCGGCCCGAGTGCCTGTGCGGAGGCCGGCAGCCCCTCCTCGTCCAGGCGCGGCTCCGGGAACCGGTAACAGGGCACGATCAGCGCCGGCGTATCGGCGAAGTGGTCGCGCTGGTACTCGATCGCGGCGACCATCCGGCCGTACGCCGCCTCGTCCATGCCCTTCGGCGGGTACTTCCCCGTCGTCGCCAGATAGGCGTCCACGCACCGCTTCCACAGCGGCGCCAGACGCGCCATCACCTCGCGGTCGGTCACCACGACGTACTCGTAGCACTGCATGTTGCCGCCACTGGGACCCCAGACGGCGGCCTGTATGAGCTGCTCCAGCGTCTCGTCCGGCACCGGTTCAGGCTTCAGGCGGCGCATCGCACGCATGGTGGACATCGTCGGGAAGAGCGCGGGTCCGTCGGCATGAGTCGTGTCGATCGTCATGATCGCGGAGTGTACGGGCCGGTCATCGGCGGCGGGAGGCCTGCCGGTCGCCGTAAACCATGTGAATTCGTACACCTGGACGGCCCCCCACCGCACGGGGGAACGCGGATCGGATCCACCTTCGCGAAGGCGTATAAATGGTTCCTCCGGACCAGCCGGCGTCCCCCGATGGCACGCACACCTCACGCGGCAGGGCGTCACCGCGTACGAGAGCGCAGGAGCGCCGCATGAGCACGGCAGAAGAGATCAGCACCTTGCTGGTGGCGAACTTCGGCACCGATCCGCTCGCCATCCGGCCCGAGGTGTCGCTCCGTCACCTCAGGCTCGACTCACTGGCGCTGGAGGAACTGCGGCTGCTCATCGAGGACCGGATGGGCGTCGATCTGGACGACGTCCAGCTGACCTCGCGGGACACCATCGGCCAACTCGTCGACGCGGTGCACCGCAAGGCCGCCGCGTGACGGGCCGTCCGTACCGCCCCGAGCCGTTCGCCGCCGCCGTCACCGGGATCGGCATGGTGACCGCCGCGGGCACCGGGGCCGAGGCGACCTGGCGCACGGTCTCCGAGGCGTCGACCGCGCCGTCGGTCCCGCACCGGCCCGAACTCCACGGCCTGCCCTGCGACTTCATGTACACCATCACCGGCCTCGACCCGAGGGCGCTGCTCGGGGTGGCGACCGCGCGGCTGATGGACCGCTTCTCGCAACTGGCCGTCATCGCGGCCCGCGAGGCCGTCGCCGACGCCGGTCTCGACCCCTCGGTCTGGGACGGCGGACGCGTCGCCGTCGTCATCGGTTCCGCGCACGGCGGACTGCCGTTCTACGACGAGCAGCACACCACCCTCACCGAACGCGGCGCACGCCGTGTCTCCCCGAAGCTCGCCCCGCTCACCGTCGTCAACGGCGCGGCCAGCAGCGTCGCCACCGACCTGGGCGCACTCGGCCCGAGCCAGGCCGTCTCCACCGCCTGCTCCTCCGGCACCGTCGCCATCGGCACCGCCCACCAGATGCTGCGCACCGGGGCCTGCGACATCGTCATCGCGGGCGGCGCCGAATCGGTCTGCTCCCGACTGCTGATCGCCAGCGCCTGCCAGCTCAAGGCCGTCTCCACCCGGCGTGAGGACCCCGAGGCGGCCTGCCGCCCGTTCGACACCCACCGGGACGGCTTCGTCATCGGCGAGGGCGCCGGACTCCTCGTCCTGGAACGGCCGGAGCACGCCCGAGCCCGCGGCGCCACCGTCCGCGCGCACATCGCGGGATACGGCGCCTCCAGCGATGCCTACTCCGCCGTCGCCCCCGACCCCGAGGGCCTGGGCATCGAGCGGGCCCTGCGCTTCGCGCTCGCGGACGCCGGAATCGGGGCCGGGGACATCGGCCATGTCAACGCCCACGGCACCTCGACCGTCTCCAACGACCTCATCGAGGCGACGATGCTGCGCCGGGTCCTCGGTGAGCACCCCCTGGTCACCTCGACGAAGGCGATGACCGGACACACCCTGGGTGCCGCCGGCGGCATCGAGACCGCGCTGACCGTGCTGGCGCTCCAGCACCGGCTCGTACCGCCCACCGTGAACCTCGACGCCCCCGACCCCGCGATCCCCATCGAAGTGGTGAGCAAGGAGGCCCGGCCGGGAACGTTCGACGCGGCCGTCAAGACCTCGCTCGGTTTCGGCGGACACAACGCCGCACTCGTTCTCACCAGGGCCTGACCCGGAAACCAAGAGGCACGGAACCATGGCCGACGAGATCATCCGGACCCTGTCGGTGGACGGGCTGCGCTACGGCTACCGGGTCCTGAGGCAGCCCTCGCCGCACACCGAACCGGTCGTCATTCTCGGCGGCGCGCTCCAGGGGATGTACGGCTGGCCGCAGATGGACGACCACCTGGGGCCGATCGCCTCCGTGGTCACGGCCGACCTGCCCGGCATGGGCGACGCGGACCCGCTCCCGCCCGGTGCGGGTGACGACGTCCTGTACGACGCCGTCACCGGAATCATCGACGATCTGGACGTGCCCAGGGTCAACCTCTTCGGGTTCTCCTACGGCACATCGATCGCCTTCGGCTGCGCCCGCCGGAACCCCGGCCGGATCGCCCGGCTGATCCTCGGCGGGGTACCCGTCCACATCACCGACGGCCAGCGGGCCCAGTGGGGCCGCGCCGTCTCCCGGCTGGACACCGGCGACCTGGAGGGGCTCGCCGGTCTGGCCGCCGGGGTGCTGATGTGTCAGGACCCCGAACGGAACATCCACCGAGGCGAGTTGGCGCGACGCTATGTGCGGCGCTCGTTCCTGTACGCCCTCACCCACTCCCCGCACGCCGCGCAGTCGCTGCACCGGGCACTGGGCCGGCGGCCGGACTTCTCCGGCGGACTGGCCGGCGTACCGGCCCTGGTCTTCGCGGGCGAGCACGACACGGTGACCTCGCCCGAGCGGCAGCGGGCCTTCGCCGCCACGATCGAGGGCAGCAGGTTCGTCACGATCGGGGAGTCCGACCACTGGGTCGTCCTGGAGCGCCCGGACGACGTCGCGGACCTCGCCGCCCGCTTCTTCACCGACCGCCCGCTGGAAGCGGCACCCGGACTCGCGGCACTCCCGGCGCAGTCGCGGGCGTCGCGGTCACCGGCCGGACCGGACTTCGCCGACACCCCGTAGGACCTGCCCGGACCACGCACGAACACCACTGCCGACCGCGCTGTCCCACCTCGATCAGACCCTGGAAGGAACGGTCATGGACAAGCCCGAGTTCGTCTACGTCATCTACATCCAGACCACCGCCGAGAAGCTCTATCAGGCGCTGACCGACCCCGAACTCATCAAGATCTACATGGGCGGATACGGCCCCGATTCGACCTGGAAGGCCGGCGCACCGGTCCGCTGGAAGATGGACCCGGACGGTGAGTTCGAGGAGGTCGGTCAGCGTGTCCTGGAGGCGGATCCCGGCAGGCGGCTCTCGTACACCTGGCACACCCTGCAGCCCATGCACCGCCAGATGTTCGACTTCGCCTCGGACGAGGAGTGGGAGAAGGCCGTCCGGGAGCGGTCGAGGGTCGCCTTCGACATCGAGCCGGCCGAGGAGCCCGAGATGGGGATCAAGCTGACGATCACCCACGACGGGTTCGACAGCCCCGGCAGCAGGATGCTGGAGGGTGTCAGCGGCGGCTGGGTCGCGATCCTGTCGACGCTCAAGACCCTTCTGGAGGGCGGGAAGTTCCTCGACGAGCCGGCCTGAGGCGGGCGGCGCGGTGCCGGGTCCGCCTCCCGTCGGACGCTCAGGCGCCGGGCACCCGGTCGAGGAAGCCGCTGACCGAGGCGATGCGTCCGTCGTCGGCGAGGGTGATCACGTCCGACCCGGCGACGGGCGCCGAACCGTCGGCGGCGGAGACCAGTTCCCAGCTGAAGCGCACGATGTCGTGATGTCCGTCCGGCGTGCCGGTGATCCGGAACTCGAAACCGGGGAACTGCTGATGGGCGCCGTCGATCACAGCCGCGAGCCCCTCGTGGCCGCTCACATCGGCCAGCGGGTCGGTGTAGGTGGCGCTCTCGGTGAAGGCGGCCTCGACGGCCTTCGCCAGCTCCTCGGCGGCGGTCGCGTTCCAGGCGGCGAAGTAGCGCTGAACGGCGTCCTCGTATGCGGTCATCGTGCTGTTCCTCTCCTCGCGTGCCGGCCCTCGGGCCGGGCCCTCGTGGGCTCGTGAGGAACACGATGTCCGACGGCGGGAAAGGCGTCGATTACCTCCGAAGTCATGGTCGGACGGGGGTGGCAGGGGCGGCGGGCCGCCGTCTCATCCCTGGCCGTCCGACACCACGTGCATGGCGGCTTCCTCGGCCGATGCCGCGGCCCCGTCGATCCCGACGTCCTCGCCCGCCATGGTGTCCGGCTCGTCGATGTCCAGCTGCCGGGTGAGCCGCCCGGCGCGTACCGTACCGACCTCCGCGTCCCAGAGCTCGCCATCGCCGTCGGGCAGATCCCCCATGCCGTCGCCGTCGGCACCGGGGGCCTCGGGGAGTTCGCGGGCCAGGCGGCCGTCCAGTGTCTCGCCGTCGTGCTGTTCGGCGGCGGTGGTGCCCCGGTCCTCCACCGCCCACGGCCGCTCGGGCGGGGAGTAGCCCTCGTCGAGTGCGTCGGTCAGCCCCCGGTTGTCCAGGGTGTCCTCGACGTCGAGCTGCTCGGCGAGGTCCGAGGCCTCCGGCTGCTGGGGCTGGTAGACATCGTCTCCCCTGTCGGCATCCATCATGGTGTGTCCCTTCCCGGTTTCGGGGATCCCGGGCGTGCATGCCGTGCACACGATTCGGGAGAAAGGGGGCTATTCATGCGATATGCGCCCGAGTACCGTCGAACCACCCGTATGCGTTCAGGATAAGTGGCTCGGGCATGAGCCCGCAGCCGTGGGCCGCTGCTCGGGCGGTGCGGGCCGGTCGGAGGGACGATGGAAGAGGTGGGCGGAACATGCCCTGCCCCATCCGCATCGGAGAACGGACATGGATTACCCGGAGAGCTACCAGTTGGTATTTCAGGCGTCCGCCGTGGAGGACGACACGGTGACCGTCCGGCGCACGGCGCAGTCCGGGGCGGGCGGCTACCCGATCTACGAGGACGAGACCGGAATCGTGCGCGCGGAGATCAGCGACCGGGGCGAGGTGCGCATGCTCGCCAGCGGCGGACACCAGGTGCTCGGCACCCCGCTGGTGGTGCGGGAGCCGAGCGGCTGAGCGGGCGGACGGCCCGGTACCGGGGTGACGGCCGTCAGCCCTCGGTCCAGCCGTGGTTCTTGGCGAACTGCAGCAACCCGCGCCGGATCTGCAGGATCTGAGCGCCCGTCAGCGAAGGCGCGGACTCCAGCAGGACGTCGGTCACGTCCCTGGTGTACTCGGCCGCGCTGAGCACGTCGCACAGGGTGTCGTCGTCGGCCGCTCCGGAAGCGGTGACGGTCACGGGTCTCGGTGGAGTCAGGGGCTTCCCGTCGGGCCCCTCGGCCAGCCGGACGGACGATGCCTTCAGCCCGCGGTCTCCGTCCTCGATCTCGAACTCGACCGCCGTACCCGTGTGTACGTAGGACTCGGGGATCAGCATGTCGTTCACATGGAGGAAGACGTCCTCACCCCCGTGATCGGGCGCGATGAAGCCGTATCCCCGAGCTCCGTCGAACCGCACAACGCGACCAGAAACCACACCGACCCCCAGAAAAGAAACCGGGCCCCTTGCCCGTACGCCACACATGGCTCGACCGGAGAATAGCCCCGAGCGGTCGGGCGGCGCGACCCGATCGAGAGCAATCACCCCTTCCCGGGCCGGGCGGCGGACGGCTCACCTGACCCTGCGGGCGGGCGGGGCCGGATTTCCGGCCGCCAGCGGGGAGCGGGCCAGCTCCACGCAGCCCGCCGTGATCAGGGTGAGCGCGACCAGCTCGGGCAGCACCCACCATCCGGTGCGCAGCTCCTCGCCGAACAGCGTCACCCCGTACACCACGCTGATCAGGGCGTCTCCGAGGGTCAGCATCGGCTGGACGGCGACCAGCGTGCCCGCCTGGAGGGCGTTCTGCAGGAGGAACAGGGCGCCCACCCCGGCCGCCGCGGTGGCGTACAGCTGCCAGGACGTCAGGAGCGCCACCGCTCCGCCGCCCCCTTCGAGCCGTGCCATGGCGTCCTTCATGAGCGCGGCCGTCAGGGCGTACCCGCACGCGGCGGCGAGGCCGAGCAGCGCGCCCCGGGTGTTGCCGCGGCTGCTCAGGGCCGCGCCGATCAGTGCGGCCTCGAAGAGCCCGGTCAGGATCAGCGCGGGGATCCAGGCCGCACCGTGCACGGACGTGCTGCCGCCGCCGGGCGCCGCGGAGGCCATGCCCAGGGCCAGCCCGAGCGTCACGGCCGCCACCCCGTACCAGACCCGCCGGGGCAGCCGGACGCGCATGACGAACGCGGCCATCAGCAGTGTGGCGGGCAGCTCGATCACAAAGATCGGCTGGACCACGGCGATCGGTCCGGTGGCCAGTGCCACGGCCTGGCAGACGGCCGCGACGATCACCAGACCGATCCCGGCGAGCCACAGCCGCTGGCGCAGCAGATGCCCGATCAGTGAGAGGTGCATCGCCTCGCTGTCGGGGACGGTGCGGGCGGCACGGCGCTGAAGCACGGAGGCGGTGCCGTTGCTGAGCGCGGTGAGGATGGCGAACAGGACACTGATCACCGACCCATGATGCGGGTGGGCGCCCCGCGATCCCGGGTCCTGCGCCGCGGCGGCACGGCGGGGCGCACGGATCGCAGCACGATCGACGACGAGGACCGAAGCTGTCCGCAAGGGCGCGTAGCGTGCCTCCATGGCCACCAGGAACCCCGCCGCACCCGCTGTGCTTTCCCCCCGCGCGCTGAGCCGCGCCACGCTGGAGCGCCAGTCGCTGCTGCGCCGGACCGCGATGTCCGCGAAGGACGCCGTGGAGCATCTGGTCGGTCTTCAGGCACAGAACACCAAACCGCCCTACTACCAGCTCTGCGCCCGCCTCGACGGCTTCGACCCCGCCGAGCTCGCCGCGCTGATGGAGTCCCGCGAGGTGGTCCGTATCGTCACCATGCGTTCCACCATCCATATGCACACCGCCGCCGACGCGCTCACCCTGCGCCCGCTCGTCCAGGCGGCGCGCGACCGGGAGCTCAACATCTTCCGCAAGGGGCTCGTCGGGGTGGACCTCGACCGGCTCAGGGCGGTGAGCAGGGAATTCGTCGAGGAGCGGCCCCGTACGCCCAAGGAGATCCGCGAGGAGTTGCTCGTCGCGTGGCCGGACGCCGACCCGCAGGCCCTGGGCGTGGCCGCCCGCTGCCTGCTGCCGCTGGTCCAGGTGACCCCGCGCGGGGTGTGGGGGAGGAGCGGCCAGGTCGCGCTGACCACCGCCGAGCACTGGCTCGGTGCCCCGTCCGAGCCGGCCCCCGCGCCCGATGCCGCGGTGCTGCGCTACCTCGCCGCCTTCGGGCCGGCCTCGGTGAAGGACATGCAGATGTGGGCCGGACTGACCCGGCTGCGGGAGGTGTTCGAGCGGCTGCGGCCGGAGCTCGTCACCTTCCGGGACGAGCACGGTGCCGAACTCTTCGACCTGCCGGACGCGCCGCGCCCGGACGAGGACACCCCGGCCCCGCCACGCTTCCTGCCCGAGTTCGACAATGTGCTGCTCGGCCACGCGGACCGCACCCGGGTGATCCCGCCGCAGTTCCACGGGCGCAACGGGAACGGCAATCAGGCGTACGGCACGGTGCTCGTCGACGGGTTCCTCGCGGCGGTCTGGCGGCTGGGCGACGGTACCGGACGCCCGGGTTCCGGGGCGGCGCCGCTCACCGTGCAGCCACTCGGCAGGCTCGGCCGGGCGGAGCGCGACGCGGTCACGGAAGAGGCCCTACGGATGCTCTCCGTCATGACGACGGCGCCGGGCGGTACCGACGGCCACGACATCCGGTTCGCTACGTTCGTCGACTTCGGGGAGTGAGCCGGCCCCGGACAGCGGGTGGCTTCGGACCGTGAGCGGACATGCCCGGGGCACGGAGCGGCGTCACCTACGGCAACAGCCCCGCGCGCCGGGCGGCCACCACCGCCTCCAGACGGGTGTGCGCCCCCAGCTTGCGCATCGCCGAACGCAGATAGCCCTTCACCGTCTCCGGCCGCAGCCCCAGCCGCTCCGCCGCCACCGCGTTCGTGGCCCCCGCCGCCACGCAGGCCAGCACGTCCAGCTCGCGCGGCGCCAGCTGCACCTCGCAGGGCTTCGGCGTGCGGGCCCCGGCCGCCGAGGCGAGCCGCCCGCACACCGCGAGCAGTTCGTCGCGCAGCGCCGGGTCGACGACCTTCGGGACCAGGGCCCGCAGCTCGCGGTGGGCCTCGCGGACGTCCTCCCACGCCTCCGGGGCCGCCCTCGGGTCCGTGATCTGCTCCCGGGTCACCGCCAGCAGCTGCTGCACCTCGTCCCGTACCACCAGGGCCTGCTCCACATCGCGGGCGGCGGCCACCGCCGCGTCGAACGTACGGTCCCCGAGCGTGATCGGCTCGCGCAGCGCCCCGTACAGCACACCGCGCACCTTGCGCCGCACCACGACGGGGACCGCGACCACCGAGCGCAGGCCCTCCGCCGCGACCGCCAGGTCGTACTCGTGGCTGATGTGGCGCGAGGAGTGGTAGTCGGTCACCGCGCACGGCCGGGACAGCGCGATCGCCTTGCCGCCGAGCCCGCTGCCCGCCGAGATGACGAGACCGCGCAGGGCGGCGGTCTGTGCCCCGTTCAGCTCGGCGATCCGGGCATGACGGGCATCGGCGAGCAGCCCGCCGAAGGCCACCGGCAGCCCACTGGTCCGGCGCAGCCGCAGCAGCGCCGTCTGCATCTCGACCGCATCGACGGATTCCGGCACGCTGACGCCTCCCTGCCCGGCTCCAGGGGGCTCGGCCACCCCCTCGCTGCACCCCCGTTCGGGGGTGGTGAGACCTGGGTCACTGTTTACATGATGTTAAGTGACCGGTCCGGTCCGCAATGAGGAGGGCACATGTCGGCAACCAGCGCGACGGAAACGTTCCGGGCCGCCCGGGACTTTCTGCTGAAGCACCGTGAGGACTACCACGCGGCCTACGAGGGCTTCAGCTGGCCCAGGACCGACCATTTCAACTGGGCGCTCGACTGGTTCGACGTCATCGCCGAGAACAACGACCGCACCGCCCTGCACATCGTGGAGGAGGACGGCGGCCGCACCGAGGTGTCCTTCGCCCGGATGTCCGCCCGGTCCAACCAGGCCGCGAACTGGCTGCGCGCCCAGGGCGTGCGCGCCGGGGACCGGATCCTCGTCATGCTCGGCAACCAGGTCGAGCTCTGGGAGACCGCCCTCGCCGCGATGAAGCTGCGCGCCGTGGTCATCCCCGCCACCCCGCTTCTCGGCCCGGTCGACCTGCGCGACCGGGTGGAGCGCGGCCGGGTCCGGCACGTCCTGGTGCGGGACACCGACACCGCGAAGTTCGACGAGGTGCCCGGCGGCTACACCCGGTTCGCCGTCGGCGCGGACGTGCCCGGCTGGCTGTCGTACGCCGGAGCCGACGAGCAGCCGGAGATCTTCGAGGCGGACCGGGAGACCGACGCCGACGAGCCGCTGATGCTCTACTTCACCTCCGGCACCACCGCCAGCCCCAAGCTCGTCGAGCACACCCATGTCTCGTACCCCGTGGGCCACTTGTCGACGATGTACTGGATCGGCCTCAAGCCCGGGGACGTGCACCTCAACATCTCCTCGCCCGGCTGGGCCAAGCACGCCTGGTCGAATCTCTTCGCGCCCTGGAGCGCCGAGGCGACCGTCTTCATCTTCAACTACACCCGCTTCGACGCGGGCCGGCTGATGGCCGAGATGGACCGCTCCGGCGTCACCAGCTTCTGCGCCCCGCCCACTGTCTGGCGGATGCTGATCCAGGCCGATCTCGCCCAGCTGAAGACCCCGCCGCGCGAGGTCGTCGCGGCCGGTGAGCCGCTGAACCCGGAGGTCATCGAGACGGTGCGGCGCACCTGGGGCGTCACCATCCGGGACGGCTTCGGCCAGACCGAGACCGCCGTCCAGGTCGCCAACACCCCGGGCCAGCTGCTGAAGGCCGGTTCGATGGGACGGCCCAGCCCCGGTTTCAAGGTCGAGCTCCTGGACCCGGTCACCGGTGAGCCCGGCGCGGCCGAGGGCGAGATCTCCCTCGATCTGTCCGGCCGCCCGGTGGGCCTGATGACCGGCTACCACGGCGACCCGGACCGCACGGCCGAGGCCATGGCGGGCGGCTACTACCGCACCGGCGACATCGGCTCGCGCGACGCGGACGGCTACATCACCTACGTCGGGCGCGCGGACGACGTCTTCAAGGCGAGCGACTACAAGATCAGTCCCTTCGAGCTGGAAAGTGCCCTGCTGGAGCACGAGGCGGTCGCCGAGGCCGCCGTCGTCCCCGCTCCCGACCCGGTCCGGCTCTCCGTCCCCAAGGCGTACATCGTGCTCGCGGAGGGCTGGGAGCCCGGCCCGGACACGGCGAAGGTGCTGTTCGAGCACTCGCGGTCGGTCCTCGCCCCGTACAAGCGGGTCCGCAGGCTGGAGTTCGCCGAGCTGCCCAAGACCGTCTCCGGCAAGATCCGCCGCATCGAACTGCGCGAGCGCACGGCCCGGGGCACCGGCACCGAGTACGACGAGGGTGATCTGCGATGAGCCGGCTCTCCTACGCGCACGGCACCGGCACCACGGCGCTCCTCGGCGACACCATCGGCCGCAATCTGGACCGCGCGATCGAGACGTTCGGCGACCGCGAGGCGCTGGTGGACGTCGCGTCGGGGCGACGCTGGACCTACGCCGAATTCGGCGCGGCGGTCGACGAACTGGCCCGCGCGCTGATGGCGTCGGGGGTGGCCAAGGGGGACCGGGTCGGCATCTGGGCGGTCAACTGCCCGGAGTGGGTGCTCGTGCAGTACGCCACGGCCCGCATCGGCGCCATCATGGTCAACATCAACCCGGCGTACCGCGCGCACGAGCTGGAGTACGTGCTGAAGCAGGCCGGGATATCGCTCCTGGTCGCCTCGCGCTCGCACCGCACCAGCGACTACCGCGCCCTGGTCGGCCAGGTCCGTGCCGACTGCCCCGCGCTGCGCGCCGTGCACTACATCGGCGACCCGTCCTGGGACGAACTGCTGGCCGTCTCCGGATCCGTGACGGAGGAACAACTCGCCGCTCGGGAAGCAGAGTTGTCCTGCGACGACCCGATCAACATCCAGTACACCTCCGGCACCACCGGCTTCCCCAAGGGGGCCACCCTCTCCCACCACAACATCCTCAACAACGGATACTTCGTGGGGGAGCTGGTCGCCTACACGGAACAGGACCGGATCTGTCTGCCCGTCCCCTTCTACCACTGCTTCGGCATGGTCATGGGGAACCTGGGCGCCACCTCGCACGGCGCCTGCATCGTGATCCCGGCCCCCGCCTTCGAGGCCGCCGCCGTGCTCACCGCCGTGCAGCAGGAGCGCTGCACCTCGCTCTACGGCGTCCCCACCATGTTCATCGCGGAGCTGAACCTCCCGGACTTCGCCTCGTACGACCTCTCCTCGCTGCGCACCGGCATCATGGCCGGATCGCCCTGCCCGGTAGAGGTGATGAAGCGGGTCGTGGCCGAGATGCACATGGACGAGGTGTCCATCTGCTACGGCATGACGGAGACCTCACCGGTCTCCACCCAGACCCGCCGCGACGACGACCTGGAGCGCCGCACCGGTACCGTCGGCCGCGTGATGCCGCACATCGAGGTCAAGGTCGTCGACCCGGTGACCGGGGTGACGCTGGAGCGCGGTGTGCCGGGCGAACTCCGCACCCGTGGCTACAGCGTGATGCTCGGCTACTGGGAGCAGCCCGAGCGGACCGCCGAAGCCATCGACGCCGGCCGCTGGATGCACACCGGTGACCTCGCGGTGATGCGGGAGGACGGCTACGTACAGGTCGTCGGCCGGATCAAGGACATGATCATCCGCGGCGGCGAGAACGTGTATCCCCGGGAGATCGAGGAATTCCTCTACGGCCACCCGAACATCGCGGATGTGCAGGTGGTGGGTGTGCCGGACGACACCTACGGCGAGGAGATCCTGGCCTGTGTGATCCCGAGGGACCCGGCGGACCCGCCGAGCCTGGAAGAGGTGACGGCCTACTGCCGCGAGCAGTTGGCGCACTACAAGATCCCGCGGCAGCTGCGGATCCTGGAGGCCTTCCCGATGACGGTCAGCGGGAAGGTCCGGAAGATCGAACTGCGGGAGGGCTACGGGCAGTAGGACCGGAGCGCCCCGGGCGTCGTCAGGCGGCCTCGATGATGTCGCCGGTGACGCCCCGGGTCGCGGCCGCCCATTCGATCAGCAGCACCTCGTAGGCGGCGGACTCCACGGAGGACCAGTCCTGGCCGGCCTGCGCGTCCACGAACGCGCGTATCGCCTCGTTCGCCTGGGCGGCGGACGGGGGCGCCGGCCGGGACGTGCGCGGCCGGTCGTCAGGTGGGGTGTGCCGTGGAGTTAAAGCCATGAGCACTACCTTAAGGCCCGCCACTGACAGCGGGCCGAACATTTGTGGCCCCCTGGCCTGAACGTGACCGATTGCACTCACTGTTGCCGGTCGGCTCCGGTGAGCTGCCGGAGGTGCCCGGTGTGCGGGATCTCGCGGCGCATGCAGACCCTCGGCCAGTGGTCGAGGCCGTGTTCCGCCTCCTGTGCCCTGATCTTCCGCAGCCCGTCGGTGAGTTCGGAATCGTCGAGGGTGCGGAAGCCGAGGCGGGCGTAGTACGGCGCGTTCCAGGGGACGTGGGAGAAGGTCGTGAGCGTGAGTGCGCCCAGACCGCGTTCACCCGCCCATCCGGCGAGGTGATCGATGAGTGTGCTGCCCACGCCGCGCCGCGCGGCGGACGGGTGCACGGAGACCTGCTCGATGTGGGCCGCCCCGTCGACCGGGTCGGCGATCAGATAGCCGACCGGGTGGTCGTCGGGGTCCGCGGCCACCCAGGCGCGGCCGGCCCGGCGGTACTCGTCCAGCAGGGCGAGCGGCGGCGGCTCGTCGTCCGCGATCGTGGACATGTCGAGCGTGCGGAACGGTTCGCCGGCGGCCCGCTCGATGTCCTGGAGCAGCGGAAGGTCGGTGCGGCGGGCGGTACGGATGCGCATACGGCCAGTATGTCGCCCCGGACGCGGCTCAGAGCCTGTCGGGTGACCTCCGACCGGGCGGCCACGCCCTGGCACGCACGCTTCCCGCGTTGTCGTCGGTCGCCAACGCTCCGCGCTGACTCCCTTCTCCGCCTTGGAATCGCACGCACCAGACCGCGTCCGCTTTTCCGATCCGAGGTCACCCGACAGGCTCTCAGGCCCCGGTGCTGAGCAGCTCGTCGGCCGGGCTGTTGACTGGCTGCGGCGTTCCCGCCGGGTCCAGCACGAAGAGCGGCATGCCCAGGCCGTCCGCGCGTGCCGCCGCGTCCGGCGCGTACCCCGAGAGCGAGAAGAAGATGCCGGTGACCGATGCGCTGAGCGCGTTCAGCCAGAGACACTCGACGTCGCGCAGGGTGGTCGGGCGGGTGACCGTGTCGACCTGGACCATCAGCCCGGCGGCCCGCAGATCGATCCGGGCGGGCGAGGGCTTCGACCGCTGCACCACGTCGCGGTAGCCCAGCCAGCTCAGATACCGGGCCGCGGTCGCGAGCGCGTCGCCCGCGCCGTGGATCGCGAGGGCCCGGAACGCGGGCCGGGGCGCCGGGGCCGTACGCGGCAGCGGGATGTGCGAGGGCCCGGCGGGCCGGGTACCGTCCTCGGGCGCTGTATCTCCGCCGGGCGCCGCCGCCGGCCGGACCGGGACGCGCAGCACCGTCCCGCACGGGCAGCACAGTTCCGGCTGCGGCCACTGGTCCAGGCGCCCGCAGTCGGGGCAGCGCACCGTCACCCAGTCGTCGTTCCAGGTGCGGTGGGTGATCGGTACGACCGGGGCGCCGCGCAGCAGGGGCGGGGCGGTCGGTGCCCCGCACGGGCAGGGGTAGGCCGGCGGGCTGTACGCGTGGTCGCGGCCGCAGGCCGGGCAGCGTACCGGCACCGACTCCACCATGATCGCCCTCCGGCTCCGCTCCAAACCCCCATCGTCCACCAGGCGGGAGGCACTGGGGAGGGACTTGACGTACTTCGTGGACCGGAGCGCGCACTCGGCGGCTCCGTGCGCCGTCTCTTGACGGTCGCCGGGGCCCGCCTTAGATTGACTTCCGTATAACAGAATCAAATTTCCGTAATACGGAATTGGTGCTCTCAGGTGGCGCGACAGAGCCCGAATCCACCAGGTCCGAGCAGGAGCACTCAATGCCTCGAATGACCGCTGCCCGAGCGGCAGTTGAGATCCTCAAGCGCGAAGGCGTCAGCAACGCGTTCGGTGTGCCGGGCGCGGCGATCAATCCCTTCTACGCGGCCCTCAAGGCCTCCGGCGGGGTTCATCACACGCTCGCCCGTCACGTCGAGGGCGCCTCCCACATGGCGGAGGGCTACACCCGGGCGCGCCCGGGGAACATCGGTGTCTGCATCGGTACGTCGGGGCCGGCCGGCACCGACATGATCACCGGCCTGTACTCCGCCATCGCCGACTCCATTCCGATCCTCTGCA
Organism: Streptomyces sp. NBC_00984; assembly: GCF_045162475.1. Lineage (NCBI taxonomy): Bacteria > Bacillati > Actinomycetota > Actinomycetes > Kitasatosporales > Streptomycetaceae > Streptomyces > Streptomyces sp. NBC_00984. The sequence continues at coordinate 1,821,778 of NZ_CP108734.1, read as the reverse complement.
TCACCGGCCAGGCCCCGACCGCCGTGCTCCACAAGGAGGACTTCCAGGCGGTCGACATCGCCTCGATCGCGGCGCCCGTCACCAAGGCCGCGACGACCGTCCTCGAAGCCGCCCAGGTCCCCGGCGTCCTCCAGCGGGCCTTCCACCTGATGCGCACCGGCCGTCCCGGACCGGTCCTCATCGACCTGCCCATCGACGTCCAGCTCACCGAGATCGAGTTCGACCCCGACCTGTACGAGCCGCTGCCGGTGCACAAGCCCGCCGCGACCCGCAAGCAGATCGAGCGGGCGCTGGAGATGCTGAACGCCTCCGAGCGTCCGCTGCTCGTCGCGGGCGGCGGCGTCATCAACGCCGACGCGTCCGAACTCCTCGTCGAGTTCGCCGAGTTGACCGGCGTCCCGGTCGTCCCGACCCTGATGGGCTGGGGCGCCATCGCCGACGACCACGAGCTGAACGCGGGCATGGTCGGCCTGCAGACCTCGCACCGCTACGGCAACGCGAACTTCCTGGAGTCCGACTTCGTCCTCGGTATCGGCAACCGCTGGGCCAACCGCCACACCGGCAAGCTGGACGTCTACACCCGGGGCCGCACGTTCGTCCACGTGGACATCGAGCCCACCCAGATCGGCAAGATCTTCGCCCCCGACCTCGGCATCGCCTCCGATGCCAGGGCGGCGCTGGAGCTGTTCGTCGAGGTGGCGCGCGATCTGAAGGCGGCCGGGAAGCTCAAGGACCGCTCGCAGTGGGCCGCGTCCACCCAGGAGCGCAGGGCGGCCCTCCAGCGCCGCACCCACTTCGACAACGTGCCGCTGAAGCCGCAGCGGGTGTACGAGGAGATGAACCGGGCGTTCGGCCCCGAGACCCGGTACGTCACCACGATCGGCCTCTCGCAGATCGCCGGCGCGCAGATGCTGCACGTGTACCGGCCGCGCCACTGGATCAACTGCGGCCAGGCGGGCCCGCTCGGCTGGACCATCCCGGCCGCGCTGGGCGTCGCCACGGCCGACCCGGACGGCTCCGTGGTCGCGCTATCCGGCGACTACGACTTCCAGTTCATGCTGGAGGAGCTGGCCGTCGGGGCGCAGCACCGCATTCCGTACGTCCACGTCCTGGTGAACAACTCCTACCTGGGGCTGATCCGCCAGGCGCAGCGCAACTTCGACATCGACTTCCAGGTCAACCTGGAGTTCGAGAACCTCAACTCGCCGGAGATCGGCGGGTACGGCGTCGACCACGTCAAGGTCGTCGAGGGGCTGGGCTGCAAGGCGATCCGCGTCACCGAGCCGGACCAGCTGCTGCCCGCCTTCGAGGAGGCCAAGAAGCTGGCCGCGGAGTTCCGGGTGCCGGTGGTGGTCGAGGCGATCCTGGAGCGGGTGACGAACATCGCGATGAGCGGTACGGACATCGCGTCCGTCAACGAGTTCGAGGACATCGCGACGGAGCCGGCCCACGCGCCGACCGCGATCCGCCCGCTCGCGACGACCTGACGAACCGCCGACGGCCCCGTGGCCCCTGTCCCCGACTCCGGGGGCGGGGGCCACGGTCGTCCGGGGGCTCGCCTCGGACAGGGCCCGGTGCCGGGTCGGGCCCGGCCCGGGGACGCGCACACGAAGCCCGGGGACGCGCACACGAAGCCCGGGGACGCGCACACGAAGCCCGGGGACGCGCACACAAGAAGGGCGCGGAGCACGGGACCGTATCCGTACTCCGCGCCCTGGCGCGGGAGACACAACACAACAACACAACAGGGGCCGCGGCGGCGGCGATCGGGCCGGAACGGCTCGTCCTCATTCAGGTCAGAGGACGAGGAGGCATACCGGCCCTCACCACCGCACTGGCGTCGCACGACCGCCGCGGCCTCGTCCTGCCCGCGCCGCATGACATCCCTCATCCGGATTCGCGGCGCGAGCAGGGCTCAGTGGGAGACTCAGTCCTCGCGCAGGGCGCGGACCGCCTCCTCCACGCGCTTGCCGTAGTCGGCGTCGGCGGCGTGGAAATGGGTGAGGTTCTTCTCGATCACGTCGTCGCGGGTCACCTGGGAAAGGCCACCGGCGATGTTGGCGACCAGACGCCCCTTCTCCTCCTCGGACATGAGCCGGTACAGCTCGCCCGCCTGGAAGAAGTCGTCGTCCTTGGTGTGGGCGGGCGCCGCGTGGGTGCCGGTCCAGCCGTGGACGGCGAGCCGTGCGGAGAGCGCCGCGTCGGTGTGGGCGGGGCCCGCGTACGAGTTGGGCTCGTAGTTCTTGTCGTGGCGCGAACCGTTGCGGGTGGCGTGCAGCCCGTCGCGGCCGTAGTTGTCGACGACCGCGGTGCGCGGCGCGTTCACCGGGAGCTGGGTGTGGTTGACGCCCAGCCGGTAGCGGTGCGCGTCCGCGTAGGCGAACAGCCGGCCCTGGAGCATCTTGTCCGGCGAAGGACCGATGCCCGGCACGAAGTTGTTCGGGGAGAACGCGGCCTGCTCGACCTCGGCGAAGACATTGTCCGGGTTGCGGTCCAGGACCAGTCGGCCCACCCGCTGGAGCGGGTAGTCGCTGTGCGGCCACACCTTGGTCACGTCGAACGGGTTGAAGCGGTAGCCCGCGGCCTCGGCGGCCGGCATGACCTGCACGTACAGCGTCCAGGACGGGTTCACCCCGCGCTCGATCGCCTGGAGCAGGTCCGTCTGGTGCGAGCTGCCGTCCTGGCCCGCGAGTTCGGCGGCCTGCTCGCTGGAGAGGGACCGCACACCCTGGTTCGTCTTGAAGTGGTACTTGACGAAGAAGGCCTCGCCCTCGGCGTTCGTCCACTGGTAGGTGTGCGAGCCGTAGCCGTTCATGTGACGGTACGAGGCGGGGATGCCGCGGTCACCCATCAGCCAGGTGACCTGGTGCGTCGCCTCGGGGGCGTGGGCCCAGAAGTCCCAGACGTTGTCCGGCTCCTGACGGCCCGTGAAGGGGTCGCGCTTCTGCGAGTGGATGAAGTCGGGGAACTTGATCGGGTCCTTGATGAAGAACACCGGGGTGTTGTTGCCGACCAGATCGTAATTGCCTTCGTCCGTATAGAACTTGAGGGCGAAGCCGCGCGGGTCGCGCACCGCGTCCGCGCCGCCCAGCGAGTCGGCGACGGTCGAGAAGCGGATGAAGGTCTCGGTGCGCTTGCCGACCTCGGAGAGGAAGTCCGCCCGGGTGAAGGCGGTGATGTCGTCGGTCACTTCGAAGTAGCCGTACGCGCCGGAGCCGCGGGCGTGGACCACGCGCTCCGGAATGCGCTCCCGGTTGAAACGGGCCAGCTTCTCCAGCAGGTGCTGGTCCTGGAGGAGGATCGGGCCACCGACTCCGGCGGTGGCGGAGTTCTGGTTGTCGGCGACCGGGGCGCCTGACTCGGTCGTAAGCACACGCTGCGTCATGGTGTCGGGGCGACCTTCCGTACGGGAGCTGCTGAGCTGCTGAACTGCGACGGCTCGGGGCTCCAGGAGCGTAAGTACGCCCCGAACCCGACGTCAACAGTTTGTTGAATTTGTTGGCTGGTGTTCCGGACGGCGCCGACGCCTGGGCGCGACAGGACAGGTGTCAGCGCCGACACCGTCCGGAAGTCTCCGGGTTGCCGGGCCGGTCAGGCCTGGACGGGCTGCCCCGACAGGCGCTCGACCGAGCGCAGCAGTGCCGAGTGGTCCAGGCCGCCGTCGCCCTGCGCGCGCAGCGAGGCGACGAGCTGGGCGACCACGGCGCCGACGGGCAGCGCGGCGCCGACATTGCGGGCGGCGTCCGTGACGATGCCCATGTCCTTGTGGTGCAGGTCGATCCGGAAGCCCGGCGCGAAGTCCCGCTTGAGGAAGTTGTCCTTCTTGCGGGTCAGGACGGTCGAGCCGGCCAGTCCGCCGTTGAGGACGTCCAGCGCGGCGGCCAGGTCGACGCCGGACTTCTCCAGGAAGACGACGGCCTCGGCGCACGCCTGGATGTTGACCGCGACGATCAGCTGGTTGGCGGCCTTCACCGTCTGGCCGGAGCCGTGCGGACCGCACAGCACGATGGTCCTGCCGAGCGCCCGGAGGATCGGCTGGGCCGCGTCGAAGTCGGCCTGCTCGCCGCCGACCATGATCGACAGCACCGCCTCGACGGCACCGGCCTCGCCGCCGGAGACCGGGGCGTCGAGCACCCGGATGCCCTTGCCCTTCGCGTTCTTCGCGAGGTCCACGGAGGTCTGCGGAGTGATCGACGACATGTCGATCAGCAGTGCGCCGGGCCTGGCGTTCTCCAGGATGCCGTCGGGGCCGTAGGCGATGGCCTCGACCTGCGGGGAGGCGGGCACCATCGTGATGACGACATCGGCGTCCCGGACCGCCTCGGCGATCGAGCCCGCGCCGGTGCCGCCGGCCGCGACCAGCCGGTCGATCTTCACCTGCTCCAGGGTGTGACCGGTGACGTCGTACCCGGCCTTGATCAGGTTCTCGGACATGGGGGAGCCCATGATGCCGAGTCCGATCCACGCAACCTTGGGGAGGTTGTTGCTCATGAGGGTGCCTTCCGATAAGCGTGTGTACGAGGGGGAGTTCGCCGCCCTCAGCGGGCGGCCCGCGCGGTGTGCGGGAGCCACTCGAAGGCCTCGGCGCTCGGCCGGTCGCCCGGCTTGTACTCCAGGCCGACCCAGCCGTCGTAACCGGCCTTCGTCAGCTCGTCGAGGAGCTGCTCCAGCGGGAGCGAGCCGGTGCCGGGCGCGCCGCGCCCCGGGTTGTCGGCGATCTGGACGTGGCCGGTCCTGTCGGCGTACGCCGTGATGACCTGGCCGAGGTCCTCGCCGTTCATCGACAGGTGGTACAGGTCCAGCAGGAACTTCGCGTTCCCGAGTCCGGTCGCCGCGTTGACCTTGTCGACGATCCCGATCCCGGCCGGAGCGCTCACCAGGGGGTAGCGCGGCGACTCCGGCTCGTTGAGGGTCTCGATCAGGAGTACCGCCCCGATCCGGTCGGCCGCACGGGCGGCGAGCACCAGATTCTCCAGGGCGAGTTCGTCCTGCACGGCCGGGTCCGCGCCGTCGACGCGGTTGCCGTACAGCGCGTTGAGCGCCTTGCAGCCGACCGAGGCGGCGAAGCCGGCCGCCACGTCGATATTGGCGCGGAAGCGGTCCGACTCCGTGCCGGGCACGGAGAGCGCGCCGTGGTCGGGGCCGGGCAGCTGTCCGGCGTAGAAGTTCAGTCCCACCAACTGTGTGCCCGCCTCGTCGAGCGCCTTCTTGAGCGCGTCGAGCTCGGTCTGCGGCGGAGTGGGGGTCTCGATCCAGGGCCACCACAGCTCGACCGCCGTGAAGCCGGCCGCGGCGGCTGCCGCGGGACGCTCCAGGAGCGGGAGTTCCGTGAAGAGGATCGAAAGGTTCACATCGAAGCGCTGGTCCGGGTAGCCCATGAGGGTTTCGGCGCTCCTTCCGTATTGCGGAAGTTGGTTTCTGCGTAACGGAAGATTGCCCGGAGCTGCGGAAGCTGTCAAGGGGGTGCCCGGAATTCGGTCCCGGGGTCTTCGTGCGGGTTGTGCAAGGTGGGCCCCCAATTGCGCCGGTTGCCGTGGGGGTCCGGGGCGGGTCAGGGTTGCTGGTGCGTCCGATGCCGTCGACCCCGTACGAGGTGCCTCGCATGAACCACGCCACCAGCCGGCGCACCGTCCTCGGAGCGCTGCTCGCCGGTGCCGCTCTGTCGGTGGCTCCCGCACCGCCCGGCTCTTCGAGGTCCCCGGACCCGGCATCCACGGTCGGCCCGCGCCCGCGTGCCACCCCGCGGCTGCTGCTCGGCACGTACACCTCGGCCGAGGGCGGTGGCACGGGAATCGGGACGGCGACCTACGACCCCGCCACCGGGACGATGGCCGCCGGGCCCGTGATCACGGGCGTGGCCAACCCCTCGTACCTGGCCGCGCATCCTTCCGGCGCCACCGTCTACGCGGTCGACGAGCAGGACCCGGGCGGTGTGACGGCGGTGGCTCTGTCGCCGGACGGCACCCACCGGGTGCTGGGAACGCGCGACACGGGCGGGGCCGGGCCCACCCATCTGTCGGTCCATCCCACCGGAAGGTGGCTGCTCACCGCGAACTACGCCGCGGGCAGCGTCGCGGTGCACCCCGTCCGGGGCGACGGATCGCTGGGGGAGCGTACGGACCTGGTCGCCCACACCACGCCACCGCCCGGCCCCGGCCAGGACGGGCCGCACGCCCACCAGATCATCACCACCCCCGACGGCGGCCACGTCCTCGCCGTGGACCTCGGCAACGACACCGTGTACACGTACCGGCTGGACGAGAAGCGCGGCACGCTCGGCCGGGTCTCCCACGCGGCGCTGCGCCCCGGCGCCGGACCGCGGCACATCACCTTCCATCCCGGCGGCCGGTTCGCCTACCTGGCCTGCGAGGTCGACAACACCGCGGTCGTCTGCGGCTACGACCCGGCCACCGGCACGCTCTCCCCGGGCACCCCGCAGTCCACGGGGACCGGTGCGGGGACCAGCTACCCCGCGCAGTTCCTGGTCACCGCCGACGGCCGGTTCGCCTACCTCGCCAACCGGGGGCACAACAGCCTGACGCGCTACGCCGTCGAGGACGACGGGGCCGTGCTGCGGCTGCTCGACACCGTGCCCGTCGGCGGCGACTTCCCCCGGCAGATCGCCTTCTCGCCCGACGGGAAACTGCTCTTCGCGGCCAACCAGAAGTCGAGCACGGTGACCGCCTTCCGGGTCGACGCCCGCGACGGCGGACTGACCCGCATCGGTCAGGCGCTCGCCGCCCCGGTCGCCGTCTGCGTACTGCCGCACCCGGGCGCGCGCCCGGCCGGGTACTGAGGGCTGATGCGACGCCCGACGGCCCCGGCGCACGTCCGTTAGGGTCAGGCGCGAGCCGCGGGTCTCACAGCCGCGTGGCGAACGCATGAGGGAGGCACAGTGCGCTTGAGAGTGGAGTTCACCACCGAGCCCTTCGATCTCGACGAGGCGCCCGCCCACGCGGTCGTGGCCCGCGAGGTCATCCAGGCGGCCGACCTGGACGCCGTGGACGTCGGCCCCTTCGGCAACACGGCGGAGGGCGGCGCGGACGAGGTGCTCACCGCGGTGGACTCGCTGCTGCGCCAGGCCCTGGCATCGGGTGCCACCCGGGTGTCCCTCCAGGTCAATGTGATCGGGAAGGACTCCCAGTGACCGAACCGGCGGACCACCCGCTCGTCGCCGCGGTCAAGCCGCTCGTCGACGCCATGGGCGCCGAGCTGCTCGGGCCGGAGCAGGCCCAGCCCGACGACGTCGTGCTGGCCTGGGAGGGCGAGGACGTCATAGCCGTGCGGCTGCCCCAGCTCTCGGAGTCGCTCGATCACATCCTGGCCGCCATGGAGCGCCGGCACGGCATGCCGCTCGCCGAGCTGGACCGCCGGACCAAGCAGTCGGTGGTGCGGACCCTGGAGGCACGTGGTGCCTTCTCGGTACGCCACGGCGTGGAGACGGTGGCGGGCGCGCTGGGGGTCAGCCGCTTCACCGTCTACAACTACCTGAACAGGGAAAATGCAGCCAAAGGCGAGTAGTTGAGGCCGTAGCTGAGCGAACGCCGTGGAAGTCCTCGGAGGGCCGTCGTCCGGAGTACCGGGCGACGGCTTTTTACATGCGCGTAATTTCAACAAAGTGTTGACGTGGTGTTGTGGAGGGCGTTAGCTATCCGCAGCCCGACCGACGCGAAGCGAAAAAACGCACAGTGAAAACAGCCACGGAGGCTCCCGTGACTTCGAGCTCCACGCCGGGTCTCGCCCGGTTCAACACCCTGGCGGACGACGAGGCCACCACCGCGTTGCACGAGGTGTGTGCCGGCGCGGCATGGGGAAGAGCGATCCTCTCCCGACGCCCGTACGCCACCGCGGAAGCCCTCCTTCGTGCCAGTGACGCCGCCACGGCGGCGCTGACCCCGGAGGAACTGGCCGAAGCGATGGCCGGCCATCCGCCGATCGGCCGCCCGAAGCCCGGAGACCCGACCTCCTCCCGCGAACAGCGGGGGATGGCCGGCGCCACCGAGGAACTCAAGGCCGAGATGCTCGAACTGAACCTGGCCTACCAGGAGCGGTTCGGACATGTCTTCCTGATCTGCGCCACCGGAGCCACCGGTGAGCAGATGCGCGACGCGGTGAAGTCCCGGATCGGGAACTCGCCCGAGCAGGAGCGCGGGATCGTGCGCACCGAGCTGGGCAAGATCAACCGCATCCGGCTGACCCGTCTCGTAACCGAAGGAGAGTGACGGTCTTGAGTACCGACACCACCGCATCGGTGTCCACGCACATCCTGGACACCAGCATCGGCCGCCCCGCCGCGGCCGTCGCCATCACGCTCGCCGCCCGCAGCGGCAGCGGCGCGCCCTGGGCGACGCTCGGCGGATCCGCGACCGACGCCGACGGGCGATGCAAGGACCTGCCGGCACTGCCGGAGGGCACCACCCATGTACGTCTCGACTTCGAGACCGAGGCGTACTTCGCAGCCAAGAAGCAAGCCGAGGCGCAGCAGGACGCCCCCCGCGTAAGGGACAGCGGTGCGTTCTTCCCGGAAGTGGCGATCACCTTCGCCGTCGTACCGGGCGAGCACTATCACGTACCGCTGCTGCTCAACCCGTTCGGCTACTCCGTTTACCGAGGGAGCTAGCAGACATGCCCACGATTCTCGGCCAGAACCAGTACGGCAAAGCAGAGAACCGCGTCGTCAGGATCACGAGGGACGGCGACACCCACCACATCAAGGACCTGAACGTCTCCGTCGCCCTCTCCGGCGACCTGGACGACGTCCACTACAACGGCTCGAACGCCAACTGCCTTCCGACGGACACGACGAAGAACACCTGCTTCGCGTTCGCCAAGGAATACGGCATCGAGTCGGCCGAGCAGTACGGCATCCACCTCGCCCGGCACTTCGTGGACAGCCAGCCCTCGATCCACCGCGCGCGCATCCGTATCGAGGAGTACGCCTGGGAGCGCATCGCCGGCTCCGACGGCAACTCCAGGTTCATCGGCGCCGACGAGGTCAAGCACTCCTTCGTCCGCAAGGGCCAGGAGACCCGCCTGGCGCAGATCACGTACTGCGCCGGAGGTGACGGGGGGGCGAAGTTCGAAGTCCTGTCCGGGCTCAAGGACCTGACCGTGATGAACTCCACGAACTCCGAGTTCTGGGGCTACATCAAGGACAAGTACACGACGCTCCAGGAGGACTACGACCGCATCCTCGCCACGTCCCTGTCCACGTGGTGGCGGCACAACTGGACCTGTGACGAGCAGCGCATGCCGCAGTGGGAGAAGTCCTACGAGCAGTCCAGGAAGCACATCCTGCACGCGTTCGTGGAGACGTACTCGCTCTCGCTCCAGCAGACGCTGTATCAGATGGGTTCGCGGGTCATCAACAACCGCAGCGAGATCGACGAGATCCGCTTCTCCGCCCCCAACAAGCACCACTTCCGGCAGGACCTCTCCGCCTTCGGCCTGGAGAACGAAGCCAAGGACGGCGCCGTGTACTACGCCGCCGACCGCCCCTACGGCCTGATCGAGGCCACCATCCTGCGCGACGGCTGCGAGCCGCACATCCCGGTCGACATGACCAACCTCTGACGCGGGGCGCGCATCCCCGCCGCCCGCAGTCGGCGGGGATGCGCCACACCGGAGGGAACAGCCAGCCATGGCAACGCCTGCAAAAGGGCCGGCAGAAGGCCCGTGTTCCACCCCACCGGAAGGCCCCGAGGTCCACCCGGTCGACCAGAAGCTCCACCCCTCGCGGCTCGTCCCCGCCGCGCTCCAGCACATTGCCGCCATGTACGCGGGTGTGGTCACGCCCCCGCTCATCATCGGCCAGGCCGTCCGCCTCGACACCGCGGGCCAGACCCGGCTCATCGCCGCGAGTCTGCTCATCGCCGGTGTGGCCACCCTCCTGCAGACCCTCGGGGTCAAGGGCTTCGTCGGCAACCGGCTGCCCTTCGTCAACGCCGCCTCCTCGGCCGGTATCGCGCCGATGCTCGCCATCGCCGGGACCAACGCCACGGGCGACCAGCTCCCGGCCATCTACGGCGCGGTGATGGTCGCCGGTGTCTTCTGTCTCGCCGTCGGACCGTTCTTCGGCAAGCTCCTGCGCTTCTTCCCGCCGCTCGTCACAGGCGTCGTCATCACCCTCATCGGGGTGACCCTGATGCCGGTACCGGTCGCCTGGGCGCAGGGCGGCGACAGGACCGCCGCCGACTTCGGGGACAAGAAGTACCTGGCACTCGCCGCCTTCACGCTCGTCGTCATCCTGCTGATCCAGCGCTTCGGCCGCGGCTTCGTCAAGCAAGTCGCCCTGCTTCTGGGACTGTTGATCGGCACACTCGCCGCGATCCCGTTCGGCATGGCGGACTTCGGGGCGCTCGGCTCGGCCCCTGTCGCCGCGCTGCCGACGCCCTTCGCGTTCGGGGCGCCCGAGTTCCAGCCCGCCGCGATCATCTCGCTCTGCCTGGTGACGCTCGTCCTGATGACGGAGTTCAGCGCCGGAATGCTCGCCATCGGCGAGATCTGCGAGCGCGAGACCGACGGCAGGACCATCACCCGGGGCCTGCGCACCGACGGCATCGCCACCCTCCTCGGTCCCGTCTTCGGCGGCTTCCCCACCTCCGCCTTCGCCCAGAACGTCGGCGTCGTCTCGCTGACCAGGGTCCGCAGCCGCTACGTCGTCGCCGCCGCAGGAGGCGCACTCCTGGTCCTCGGCGTCTTCCCGGTGCTCGGGGCGGTGGTCTCCGCGGTGCCGAGGCCGGTACTCGGCGGGGCGGGCATCGTCCTCTTCGGCTCCATCGCGGTCAGCGGCATCCGCACGCTCTCGGAGGCCGGCCTCGACGACAGCTCCAACATCATCGTGGTCGCCGTCTCGCTCGGCGCGGGCATCATCCCGCTCGCCGCGCCCACCTTCTACGTCGACTTCCCGGCCTGGGCGCAGACCGTGCTCGGCTCCGGCATCAGCGCGGGCGCCCTGGTCGCCGTGTCGCTGAACCTGTTCTTCCACCATCTCGGCACCCGTGGCGGCGCACCCGCCCCGGCACTCAAATCCTCCTAGGGTCCTGCCGTGCCCGCATCGCCACTCACTCCGGAAGGAAGCACCATGGCACCTTCGGCAGACCCCGTATCCCGCATCGTCATCGAGAACGTGGCCATCGCCACGGTCGACGCCCACGACACCGAGTACGCCTCGGGCCACGTCGTCGTCGCAGCCAACAGGATCGAGTCCATCGGCGCAGGCCGGGCCCCCGAGGGCCTGGAGAACGTCGTACGCCGCATCGACGGCACCGGGCACCTGGCCACCCCCGGCCTGATCAACACGCACCACCACTTCTACCAGTGGATCACCCGGGGCCTCGCCACCGACCACAACCTGTTCGACTGGCTGGTCGCCCTCTACCCGACCTGGGCGCGCATCGACGAGCCGATGGTCCGCGCCGCCGCCCAGGGCTCCCTCGCCATGATGGCCCGCGGCGGCGTCACCACCGCCATGGACCACCACTACGTCTACCCGCGGGGCTCCGGCGACCTGTCCGGCGCCATCATCGGGGCCGCCCGTGACATGGGCGTACGGTTCACCCTCGCCCGCGGGTCCATGGACCGCAGCGTCAAGGACGGCGGACTGCCGCCGGACTTCGCCGTGGAGACCCTCGACGGGGCGCTCGCCGGCACCGAGGCGACCATCGACGCACACCACGACGCGTCGTTCGACGCGATGACCCAGGTTGCGGCCGCGCCCTGCTCCCCGTTCTCCATCTCCACCGAACTACTGCGACAGGGAGCCGAGTTGGCCCGTCGCAAGGGAGTGCGCATGCACACCCACGGCTCGGAGACCGTGGAGGAGGAGAAGTTCTGCCACGAGCTGTTCGGGATGGGACCGACCGACTACTTCGAGTCCACCGGCTGGCTCGGCGACGACGTGTGGATGGCGCACTGCGTCCACATGAACGACTCCGACATCGCCGCCTTCGCCCGCACCGGAACCGGCGTCGCGCACTGCCCCTCCTCCAACGCCCGGCTCGCCGCGGGCATCGCCCGGGTCCCCGACATGCTCGCGGCCGGCGTCCCGGTCGGCCTGGGCGTCGACGGCACCGCCTCCAACGAGTCCGGCGAACTCCACACCGAGCTGCGCAACGCCCTCCTCATCAACCGCCTCGGCGCCCACCGCGAGAAGGCCCTGAACGCACGTCAGGCCCTGCGCCTGGGAACGTACGGCGGCGCCCAGGTCCTCGGCCGCGCCGACCAGATCGGCTCCCTGGAACCGGGCAAACTCGCCGACCTGGTGCTCTGGAAGCTCGACACCCTCGCCCATTCCTCCATCGCCGACCCGGTGACCGCACTCGTCTTCGGCGCGGCGGCCCCCGTCACCCTCTCCCTCGTCAACGGCGAGCCGGTCGTCGAGGACAACCACCTGATCACCGCGGACGAGGACGCCATCGCCCGCGCCACCCGCGACGAGGCCCGCCGCCTCGCACAGATCGCCGCCGGGGCCTGACGCTCCGCGGTACCCCCGATACCGGCCGGCCGAGGGGGACGGCCCTCGGCCGGCCGCCGTGGACCCGAGCGGGGTCCACGGCAACCGGTGCGGGAGCGCGTGCCTGGACGCATGCGCCCCCGCACCGGTGACCGAAGCTGCCCGCACCAGCTGCACGACCTGCCCCACCTGCACCAACGCCCCACTTGCACCACCTCCCTGACACCCACGTCACCGCAGACGTGCACCCGACCGGAGGAACCGCCGTGGCAGCTACGCCCAGGTTTCGCAACGACGCAGAAGCAGCATCCGATGCCGACCCGCATCCCGACGCCGCCCGACTTCCCGGCGCCGCCACCGACTCGGCCCCGGCCGACCGGAAACACCCGGTCGACGAAACACTCCCCCCGCTGAAGATGTTCACCAGCGGCCTCCAGCACGTGGCCGCGATGTACGCGGGCGTGGTGGCCCCGCCGATGATCGTGGGGCCCGCCGTGGGCCTCACCGCCAAGGAGACCGCCTTCCTGATGGGGGCGAGCCTGTTCACCGCGGGCATAGCCACCCTGCTCCAGACCCTCGGCTTCTGGCGCATAGGCGCCCGGCTGCCGTTCGTCAACGGCGTCTCGTTCGCCGGTGTCACGCCGATGGTGGCGATCGGCAAGGACCGCGGGCACGACGGCATCGCCGTCATCCTCGGCGCGATCATCGTCGCCAGCCTGCTCGGCTTCCTGCTGGCCCCGTACTTCTGTAAACTGGTCCGCTTCTTCCCGCCCGTGGTCACCGGCACCGTGATCACCCTGATCGGTGTCTCGCTGCTGCCGGTCGCCTTCAACTGGTCCCAGGGCGGCAACGCCAAGGCCGCCGACTACGGCTCCACGACCAACATCACCATGGCCGCGGTCACGTTGGTGATCGTCCTCGCGCTGCGCAAAACGCTGCGCGGGTTCCTCCAGCAGATCGCCATCCTGCTCGGGCTGATCGTCGGCACACTGATCGCGATTCCGGTCGGCATCACCGACTTCGGCGCCATCAAGGACGCCGACCCGGTCGGCTTCCCGACGCCGTTCCACTTCGGGGCGCCGCAGTTCGAGATCGCCGCGATCGTCTCCATGAGCATCGTGATGCTGGTCTGCATGACCGAGTCCACCGCGGACATGCTCGCCCTCGGCCGGATCGTCGGCCGGCCGGCGGACGAACGGACCATCGAGGGCGGTCTGCGCGCCGACACCCTGGGCAGTGCCATCAGCCCGCTCTTCAACGGCTTCATGTGCAGTGCCTTCGCCCAGAACATCGGCCTGGTCGCCATGACGAAGGTCCGCAGCCGCTTCGTGGTGGCCGCCGGTGGCGGCATTCTGATCGTGCTCGGGCTGGTCCCCGTCGCGGCGTCCGTCATCGCGCTCGTCCCGCTGCCGGTCCTCGGCGGCGCGGGCATCGTGCTCTTCGGTTCGGTCGCCGCGAGCGGCATCCAGACCCTGGCGACCGCCGCGCTGGAGAAGGGCGAGAACGCGTTGATCGTGGCCGCGGCCGTGGGCATCGGCCTGATCCCGATCGCCGCGCCGGAGTTCTACCACTCGTTCCCGAAGGATCTGCTCGTGGTGCTCGACTCCGGGATCTCGACCGGCTGCGTGGTGGCGATCGTGCTCAACCTGGCCTTCAACCACCTCGGCAGGAAGCCGGATCCGGAACCGTCGGAGCGGGAGAACAGCCCGGCCGCGGACCCGGTGGCCGCGCACTGACCCGACCCGGCCGGTACCGGGCGGTACGGCACCGCGGCGCGTACGGCAGCACCCGCGAGGGTCGCCGTACGCGCCGCAGTCGTGTCGTCCCGGTGCGTCAGCCGATGTGGTAGCTGTCGCCGTACACCTTCCAGTCGAGCGGCGGGTCCAGGTTCAGGTTGCCCTTCTTCAGGAAGACCCGCTGGGCGGTGTCCACCCGGCTGGTGTCCTCGTGGGCCTCCTCCTGCTTCATCGCCCAGACGCGGGCGTCGAGGAAGGCGTTGAGGTACGTGACCTCGTTGCCGCCCTGGGACGGCGGCTTCGCCTTCGAGAGGGCCCGCTTGCGGATGGCGCTGAAGCCGGTGCTGTCGTCGCCGTCACCGTGCATGACGATGGCGTCGTAGTACGCGAACTGGCCCAGCGTGCCGATGCCGTCGGCCTTGCCCTGCTTGACGGCCGGGTTGAAGTACACCCGGTCCCGCTCGTCGTCCTGCGCCTTCTTGAACGCCGAGTCGGAGCCGGCCTTCGCCCAGTCCTTGGTGAAGTTCGGGTCGAGACCGCTGTGCGAGGGGGTGCCGTTGACCTTCCGCAGCGCGGGGAGGTACTTCGCGAGGACGTTGTCCGGCTTGCGCTCGGTGTACAGCTCGACGAGGTCGAGCATGTCGCCCGTGCCGGAACAGAAACCGATGATGCCGCCGGTGTAGCCGCGGTCGTCGTCGATGTCCTCGATGTACTTGTACTGGGACTTCCAGTTGAGGGAGGAGTTCTCGGCGCTGGAGACCAGTTGCATGGCGATCTCCTTCTTCGCCGGATCGTCCAGCCCGGTCGCGGCGGCGGCCTTCGCAGCCGCTGCCGCCGACTGAGGGGCCGCCTGGGGCGTGGGGCTACCGGCGTAGGCGGCGACGGGAATCGCCGTGAGGGCCAATCCGACCGCGATGACCGTGATGCGCACGGGGCGGGTCATGCGACGTGCGGCGCGCTTATGGGGAGCGTGCACCAGTCCTCCAAGGGGAGTTCTTCGTTCCATCGGTCTGTTAGGAAGCTTTCCTATCAGAGTGGGAGGGTGTCGTACACCCCTCCGGCGCCGGGGAGTTGAGAAGTTCTCCCGGAACGCGGAAGCCCCGCACCGCGCGGAGCGCGCGATGCGGGGCTTCCCGGGCGTTGCGGCCTCAGCAGTTCAGGTAGGCCACGTGGATCCAGACGCCCGTGGGGCCGCCCCACAGGTCACCCATGATCCAGTTTCCCTGCTGACCGCGGGCGTTCAGGTTCTGACCCTTGTTCACCTGGCCCAGGACCGGGAACTCGGTGCCCGGCCCGCCGCGGAAGTTCACCCCGTTGTCGTTGACGGTGCAGACCGCTGCCGGTGCCTTCGCGGCCTGCGCGGCGGCGGGACTCTGCGCGGCCTGGGCGGCGGGGCTCATGGCCAGCCCGAGACCGGCGGTCAGCACCATCGCGGCCAGCATCATCTTCTTGATCATGCGAATCTCTCCTCCGTAATCCGGCCCCCATCGACGTGAGCCGTCCGCCAGCCCCAACGGAGCTGCCGACCGGCCGGTCACGGGTCCGGACCGGTCTTCGAGCAGGAGTGAAAGCGCAGGTCATATGACGTGCGCACCGGCGTGCGCAGGCAGCGGGCGGACGCTTCCCGCGCCCGCCGATCATGGGTTTGAGGAGAACCGGATCCGGTAACCGCCGCCGGGCGTACGTCGGACACGCCTCGCACCCGAGCCGGACGGCGGCCACCGCGGAGGCGGCGGAACGATCTTCGCCCGTGCGCCTGTAGCGTCATGGGTATGGAAGATCAGTCTGTAGTGGATGTCGGCGACGTACGGCTGGCGTACCGGACCTGGGGCGACCCCTTCGGCTCGCCCGTGGTCCTGCTGCACGGCCTCGGCGGCTCCGCCGCGAGCTGGGAGGCGGTCGCCGGCCTGCTCGGCGAAGAGTGGCGGGTGTACGCCCTCGACCTGCGCGGTCACGGCGAGAGCGACTGGCCGGACGAGTACTCCTTCGAGCTGATGCGGGACGATGTCCTCGGTTTCCTGGACGAGTGCGAACTCGACCGGGTCGGCCTGGTCGGCCACTCCATGGGCGGTGTCGTCGCCCATCTGCTCGCCCAGGAGCACGCGGACCGGGTGGAGCGACTGGTGCTGGTGGAGACCCCGCCGCCGTTCCCGAGCGAGCCGAAGCCGGCCGCGGAGCCGGAGGGGCCGGTGGACTACGACTGGGCCGTCGTCGCTCCCATCCGGGCCGAGGTGGCCGACCCCGATCCCGAGTGGGCGGCCGGCCTGGGCGAGATCGTCGCGCCGACGCTGATGATCTCGGGCGGCCCGGAGTCCACCATGCCCCAGGGGCGCCTGCAGGACATGGCCTCGCTGATCCCGGACTGCCGGCTGATCACGATCGGGGGCGGCCACCGGGTGCACGAGATCCACCCCGACCAGGTCGCCCAGCAGATCACGGAGTTCTTCACCAGCTGAGGACCTGCTGAGGGCCAACTGTGGACCTGCCGTGGACCTGCCGAGCACCGGCTCGGGCCGTCCGAGGGCCGGTCGAAGCCGGTCCGGGGCCGGTTGAAAGCCGACGGCCCGGGGCGCTGTCAGTGCCGGGTGCCATGATCCGCTTCATGGATCTCACACGGTTCTTCGCCGAAGTCGACGCCCAGCCCTGGGCGGATCTCCAGCACGCCTACGGGAGCGCGGCCGACGTCCCCGACCTCCTTCGGGCGCTCGCCGGGGAGAGCGCGGAGGCCGCGTCCGAGGCGATCTCCGAGCTGTACGGCAGCATCCTGCACCAGGGCTCGGTCTACGGGGCCACGGCCCGCGCCGTTCCGTACCTCGCCCGGCTCGCCGGAGCGGGGTACCGCACGGAGGACCTGCTGGTGCTGCTCGGCGGGATAGCGGAGGGCGGGGCGGACGACGGCGACAGCGACGAAGCCGCCTGCCGGGCAGCCGTCGTCGGTCAGCTGCCACTGATTCTCGCCACGGTCGACGCCGAGGATCCGGGGCTCCGGCGGGCCGCGGTCTGGGCCGCCGCGATGACCGGCGCGGCGGAACAGGTGCTGCCGGTGCTCCGTCTGCGCGGGAGGACCGAGACGGACCCTCTGGTACGGGCCGAACTCCTGGGGGCGACGGCGCATCTGGACCCGCCGGGTGCGGCCGCCGAGGCGACCGGGGCCATCGGCGCGGACGAGCCCGGCGAGGTCCGGATCGCGGCGCTGCTGGCCTGCGTGGACGGCGGACTGCCCTGGGGACCCGCGCACCACGGGGCGATGCTGTCCCTCCTGCCCGCGAACGTCCTCGTCGAGGGCCGGCTGGACCTGGAGCGCAACGAACCGCTGCAGTACGTGGTCGAGGCGCTGCTGCTCCGCGACACCGCCGCGGACCGCGACGCCGCGTACACCCTGCTCGATGCCGCCCTGCGCAGTGCGGTCCCCGAGGCGCGGGCGGAGGCGACGTGGGCGGCCGAGGCGGCCTGCCTGCTCTCGCGCAGCGCGCCGGAGCGCCTGGCCGTCGCCGTGGCGGCGCTGAGCGCCGACCCCACCGCTGTGCCCGAGGCGTATGCGCTGCTCGCGAAGCTGGGTGCCCGATCCGCGCCGGCTGTCCCGGTGCTGGCCCGGCTCGCCGCGGGCGAGGGCGATCCGGCGGACCGCGCGCTGGAAGCACTCGTCGCCGTGGCCCCCGACCGGGCCGCGCCGCTCCTGGCCCGTGACCTGGGGCGGCGCCCACGCGCACTCGGTGCGGCGTGCGGTTTCCTGGTCGGAGGGACGGCCGGGACGTCGTTCCCCTACGACCCGGCGTTGCTGGACGCGATCCGTACCCGGCTGGGTGCGAAGGACCTCGGCGCCGATGAGACCATCCGGCTCGCCCTCCTGCTCGGCGCGTGGGGGAGCCGGGCATCGGCCGCCCTGCCCGAACTGCGGTCCGCGCTGCCCGGATCCCCGAGGGTCGTGCCGAAGGCGCTGGCCGCGATCTGCCCGCCGGAGCACCGGGAGGCGACCGCGGAGCTCCTGACCGCCGCCGCACGCACCGGTCCGGTGGACGGCCGGCTGGCTGCGGCGACGGCGGTGCGCGAGCTGACGGGGGACACGGGCCCGCTGCTGGTGGCCGTCGCCGACCGGCTCACCCCCGGCGCTCCGGCGGTGCAGGAGGCCGCGCGTCTCGCCGCGGAGCTGGGCCCGGCGGCGCTCGGCCTGGTGCCCGCTCTGCGGTCCGCGCTCAGCGATCCCGAGGGCGGCCGCAATTCCCCGCAGCTGGACGCCGACGTCGAGATCGCCTCGGCCCTGTGGCGGATCACCGGTGACCCGGAGGAAGCGGTGCCGGTGCTGGCCGGTGTGCTCGCGGAGGCGGAGCCGACGTGGCTGCGCTGGACGCTCGGCCGTGCCGCGCGGGCGGCGGGCCGCATCGGCGATGCGGCCCGGCCGCTGGTCCCCGCGCTGGAGGGCCTGCTCGCCGACCGGGTGCAGATCCCGTCGGCGGTGCTCGCCCTCCGCGCGATAGCGCCCGAGTCCCTCGACGGCCCCCGCACGGCCGAACTGCTCCTGGACGCCGCGGAGCAGGACGACGACGCGGTGACCGCGCTGGAGGCCCTGGTCGCACTCGGCCCCGCTGCCCTCACCGCGGACCGTCACCGCCGCTTGACCGCCCTGGCCGAACGGGACCTGCGGGTGCGGGCCTCGGGCGTGGAGCCCGGAATAGCCCCGGCCGACGAACGGCTGCGGGATCAGGCACGTGAGGCGGCGCGAAGGCTGACCTGACCGTTCCCGTTCAAAGGCGCACAGGGGCTCACCACGCCGGTGCGCATCGCATCGCTCAGTCGCCCGGCTTCCAGTCCGGGCGGCGACCGCTCATCGCGACGGCGCGGTCGACGAGGGGCGCGTCGGCCGGGACCGGAACCGGCGGGCCGAAGATGCTGTCCGCCCGGGGCTTGCCGTCACCGGGGGTCAGCATGTCCAGCGCGACGCGAAGGTCCGCCTCGTCCGCCTCGTACCGCTGGCCGGTCGCCCGAGCCAGGTCCCAGCCGTGGATCACCAGCTCGTCCAGCGCGATCACCAGCGCCACCTCACCCGGCAGATCCACGCCGCCCGCCCTGGTCATTCCCTGCCGGGCGGCAGGATCGCGCCAGGCCTTCACCACCTCTTCCAGCAGCGGCGGCAGGGTTTCGCGCCAGTCGTCGGCGAGGACCGGAAGCCCCGCGTCCGGAGCGGTGTCGGTCATCGGGCCGAAGTCCTTCCGCGCCGCGTCGCAGAATGCCGCGCTCAGCCCGGCCACATGGGCGAGCAGCTCGCGTACCGCGTAGTCGGGACAGGGCGTCGGATCGTCCAGCTGCTGCTCGTCGATGCCGTCGAGCAGGGCGGCGATGTGCCGTGCCGCGGGTTCGAGATCGATCGGGGGAGTGGTTTCCGTGTGCGTGTCCATACAGTGCTGACTCCTCCCGCATCCCGAACTCATCGCTCATCGCACGATGCGTCCACGGAGCACGATCCGGCTCGGGTGATTCAGCGCGCCGGGGTCCAGGGTCGGGTCGGTG
Source organism: Streptomyces sp. NBC_00984 (assembly GCF_045162475.1). NCBI lineage: Bacteria > Bacillati > Actinomycetota > Actinomycetes > Kitasatosporales > Streptomycetaceae > Streptomyces > Streptomyces sp. NBC_00984. Next base: position 1,802,083 of record NZ_CP108734.1, on the reverse strand, counting down.
GCGTACGCGACCACGTCGGCGGGCGCGCCGTCCACGAGCCCCGGCAGCCCGAGCCAGGCCCGTGCCGTCCAGGACGCGGCGCCGAGTGCCGCGTGGGCCGACAGACCGGCCCGTGCCAGCCATTCCATCTCGCCCGCGACCGTCCCGCAAGGGAAGGAGTCCGTCCCCGCCAGCACCGTCACCTTCGCCTCGTGGGCCGCGCGCACATTGTCGAGCATGGTGTCCCAGCCGGCCAGCCACAGATCACGGCGCACGCCCGGCTCCCGCGCCCGCATCGCGTCCGCCTTGGCACCGAAGACGCTCAACGTCGGCACGAACGCCGTGCCCTGCGCGGCCATCCGGTCCAGCAGGGCCGGGTCGAGATGCATCCCGTGCTCCAGGCTGTCGGCGCCCGCCAGTACGGCATTGCGGGTGCCCTCGGCGGTCTGGCAGTGCACCGCCACCTTGCCGCCCGCCGCGTGCACCGCCGACACCACCGACGTCAACAGCGGCAGCGGCAAGGCCGGTTCGTCGGCGGCCCAGTCAGCGATGACCTTGCACCACCCGCCCGAAGCGGCCGCCTCCTCCACGGCCGCCCTCGCCAGCTCGGCCTCGCTCACATCGCGTCCGAAGCCGGGGAAGAACCGTCCGGGCGTGGCCAGCCACCGCCCCGCCGACGTCACATGCGGCAGCTCCGGGTCCTTCGCCACCCATGCGGGCATCCGCTGCGAGGTGCCGGGGGCGCGCACCGCGAGCACCCCGGCGTCCCGGTGCTCGCCCAACTGCCGCCGCAGCAGCTCCTCGTCGAACGGTTCGCCCGGCGCCGACGCGCCCGGATGCGTGTGCACGTCGACGAGGCCGGGCAGCAGCCAGCCGCCGTCGACGACCGTCTCGGCGTCCCGGCCGGCGAGCCCGCCGGGCGGAGGGCCCGCGCGGAGCACCTCCCCGTCGATCCAGAACGTGCGTTCCTCGCGCTCGGGCAGCACCACACCTCGTATGCACAACACCAGCCGACCGTACGGCATCTCAGACACCCGCCGACGACCGGCCGACGCACGCCGGCGCGCCACCCCGCCGCCGGCCGACGCACACATCGGCATATTGCGGAAGGTTCCGCTCCACCCCCTTGTCGGAGACCCCCGCACCGTGCGATACAGGTCTGGACCATTGCTTCCGGACGGAAGGCACGACCGTGCAACGCCCCCACGCAACCGCCGCGTTGGCCTGTTCCGCCGCCCTGCTCCTCGCCGCGCTCACCGCCTGCGATTCCGCTCCCGAGGCCGACACCCACAAACCGGCGGTGCCCGGCCATGTGACGGCGCAGGCGAGCAGCGCCACCTCCGTGCACGTCATGTGGGAGCGGGCCTCCGACGACAGGGCGGTCGCCGGCTACGAGATCTACCGCCAGGGGAAGCGGGTCGAATCGGTTCCGGCGGCCAAGGTGATGATCGACGTCGGCGGGCTCACCGCGTCGACCGACTACACCTTCACCGTCCGCGCCCGCGACGCCGCCGGGAACCTCTCCGCGCCGAGCGCCGCCGCGAGCGTCACCACACCCGCCCCGACCCCCGCCGACCACGAGGCGCCGACCCGCCCGGTGCGGCTGCGCGGCACGGTGGACGGCAGCCGGGCGGTGAACCTCTCCTGGGGAGGCTCGACGGACGACATCGGCGTCACCTCGTACGACATCTACCAGGAGGACTCCCGGATCCACAGCGTGCCCGGCACGCGGACCACGGCACATCTGACCGGACTGCGCCCCGGCACCGTCTACACCTTCACCGTCCGCGCCCGCGACGCCGCCGACACCTCCTCGCCGGACAGCAACGCCATCGATCTCACCACCGCCTCCACCCCGGGCGCTCCGGCGAGCACCGCCCCCACCGACCTGAGGATCAGCAACCGCGTCCAGGGCAAGGAGTACGCCATCGACCTGGACTGGAAGCAGCCGGAGACGGGCGGCGAGATCCCCGCGTACCAGCTCTGCATCGGCGGCCGGCTGACCACCACGATCGTGTGGGGCGCCACCCCGCCCGCAGGCCGGGCGAGCTACCGCCTCACCGTCGGCGACCCGCGCGGCACCCGCTACTCGATGAAGATCCGCGCCAAGCTGCCCGACGGGAAGTGGGGCGACTTCTCCGCCCAGCGCACGGTCGTCCTCGGCGACTGACGGGTGCGCGGGCCCGGGGCGCGCGGGATCCGGCTGCTGCCGGTCCCGGTCCGGGCAGGCGGACTTTGCTGCGATTGGTCTGTACCTATTGACGAGTTGGTCCAGACCTCTTAGTTTCCCCTGTGCTCCATGGCACCAAGGAATCCGGCTCCCCCAGGACCGCCTCACCGGTCCCTGCCGCAAGGGAGAAAACCATGTTCGAGCACATGACATTCAGACGGAGAACGGCGACCGCCCTCGTCGCCGTTCTCGGGCTGCTCCTCGCGCTGCTGTCCTTGCAGGCCGCGCCCGCGCACGCGGCGGGCAAGCTGACGGCCACCTTCACCTCGGCCGACAACGGGCCGTGGTGGAAAGGGACTTACGTCCTGCACAACGACACCGACACCGCCGTGACCGGCTGGAACCTCGAATTCGATCTGCCGGCCGGGGTCGCGATCGACATCTCCTACAACGGCACCGTCACCACCCAGGGCAGCCACATCACCGCGGTCAACGCCCACTACAACGGTACGGTCGCCGCGCACGGCACCAGCGAGCCGTACAGCTTCTGGTTCGTCGCGACCGGGCCGATCGCCGCGCCGACCGGCTGCCGGATCAACGGTGACAAGTGCGACGACTCCGCGGACGCGCCCCCGGGTGCGCCCGGCGGGCTGAAGCAGACCGACGTCACCGCCCGCACCGCGTCGCTGTCCTGGACGGCGGCGACGGCCGGCGACTTCCCCGTGGCGTCCTACGACATCCTGGCCGGTGGCAAGGTGGTGGGCTCGGCCACCGCGACGACCTCCGCCACGGTCACCGGTCTCACCCCGGCCACCGCCTACTCCTTCACGGTCCGGGCCAAGGACACCCGGGGCAACACCTCCGCCGAGAGCGCGCCGCTGGCCGTCACCACCGTCGACCCGGCCACCGACACCTCCCCGCCGACCGCGCCGGGCTCGCTGCACGCCACTGCCACCGACTCCTCGTCCGTCACCCTGGCCTGGACCGCCGCGACGGACAACCAGCGCGTCGCCGCCTACGACATCTACCGGGACGGGGCACTGGCCACCACGGTCCCGGGCGCCACGACCACCGCCACCATCGGCGGGCTCTCGCCGTCGACCTCGTACACCTTCACCGTCAAGGCCCGTGACGCGGCGGACAATGCCTCCCCGGCCGGCAACGCGCTCACGGTCAAGACCGACGACATCGTCGGCGCGGGCAACTACGCGAAGGTCGGCTACTTCGTCCAGTGGGGCATCTACGGCCGCCAGTACTTCGTCAAGAACCTCCATGACTCGGGTGCCGCCGACAAGCTCGACATCGTCAACTACGCCTTCGCCAACATCGACCCCAACAACCTCACCTGCCTGAACGGTGTCACCAAGGGCACCACCGCCGACCCCGAGGACCCCAAGCAGGGCACCGGCGCCGGTGACGCCGACGCCGACTACGGACGTCCGTTCAGCGCCGCCCAGTCCGTCGACGGCGTCGCGGACGACGGCTGGGGCACACTGCGCGGAAACTTCAACCAGTTGAAGAAGCTCAAGAAACTCCACCCGAACCTGAAGATCGTGGTCTCGCTCGGCGGCTGGACGTACTCCAAGTACTTCTCCGACGTGGCGGCCACCGACGCCTCCCGCAAGAAGTTCGTCTCCTCCTGCATCGACATGTACATCAAGGGCAACCTGCCCGAGTACAACGGCGCGGGCGGCCCCGGCACCGCCGCCGGGATCTTCGACGGCTTCGACGTCGACTGGGAATGGCCGGGCACGGGCACCGGGCACCCCGGCAACCACTACTCGCCCGACGACAAGGGCAATCTGACCCTGCTGCTCGCCGAGTTCCGCAAGCAGATGGACGCCCTCGGCGGCGGCCACCGCCTCCTCACCGCCTTCACTCCGGCCGACCCGCAGAAGATCGGCGACGGCTGGGACCTGGGCAAGGTCTTCGACTCCCTCGACGTGGCGAACGTCCAGGGCTACGACTTCCACGGTTCCGGGAGCGACAACTCCTGGGAGCCGAACCGCACCGGCCACCAGGCCAACCTCTATACGGACGACCAGGACCCCTACGACTTCCACTTCAGCGCCGACACCGCCATCAAGGCGTACACCGACGCGGGCGTCGAGCCCCGCAAGCTGACCCTCGGCATCCCGTTCTACGGCCGGGGCTGGCAGAACGTCGCCGACGGCGGAGCCGCCGGCGAGTGGCAGAGCGCGGGCGGCGCCGCTCCCGGCCAGTTCGCGGAGGAGGCCGGTACCCGCGGCTACTCCAACCTCATCGGCGCCTACCCGACGATGACGGTCCATCACGACGAACAGTCGGTGTCGACGTACGGCTACACCGGCAGTCAGTGGTGGTCCTTCGACGACACCTGGTCCATCGGCAAGAAGACCGACTACGTGAAGTCCAAGGGGCTGCTGGGGGTGATGGTCTGGGAGATGTCCGGTGACACGTCACAGGGCACCTTGATGAACGCACTGGACACCGGCCTGAAGTAGCGGGCCCGGGGACGACCGGCCGGTTCGCGGAGCCCCGACGGGCCCGCGAACCGGTCGTACGGCATCCGGGATCAGGCGCCCCTCAACGCGCCTTCGGGGGCGCGGCCGATCAGGCCAAAGTCCCCTACGCGCACGCCCCGTTCCCCAAGAAGGACGGCGGAGCCGTCACACCGCCGGGGCTGAGCGACTGGCTGATGGCGTTCGAGCGGAACGGCCACCGCAAGGAATGCGGCGCCTTCCTCTCGTTCCTCTACGGCGGAAAGTCCGCCCTGACCTACGGCGGCAGCCAGTCCGCGCTTCCCGTGACGTACGGGGTTCAGCCCAGCTGCTCGTACGCCGGCAGCGTCAGGAAGTCCGCGTAGTCCTGGTCCAGGGAGACCTGGAGCAGGAGGTCGTGGGCCTGCTGCCACTTGCCGGCGGCGAAGGCCTCGTCGCCGATCTCGGCGCGGATCGCGGCGAGTTCCTCGGCCGCGACCTTGCGGGCCAGCTCCGCCGTGGCGTGTTCGCCGTTCTCGAAGACCACGTCCGCGTTGATCCACTGCCAGATCTGCGAGCGCGAGATCTCCGCGGTGGCCGCGTCCTCCATCAGGTTGAAGATGGCGACCGCGCCCATGCCGCGCAGCCAGGCCTCGATGTAGCGGATGCCGACCGCGACGGCGTTGCGCAGGCCCTCGTAGGTGGGCCTGGCGTCCAGGGTGTCGATGGCGATCAGGTCGCCGGCGGCCACCGAGACGTCCTCGCGCAGGCGTTCCTTCTGGTTCGGCTTCTCGCCGAGGACCGCGTCGAAGGAAGCCATGGCGATCGGGACCAGGTCCGGGTGGGCGACCCAGGAGCCGTCGAAACCGTCGTGGGCCTCGCGGTCCTTGTCGGCCTTGACCTTCTCGAAGGCGACCTGGTTGACCTCGGCGTCGCGGCGGGACGGGATGAAGGCGGCCATGCCGCCGATGGCGTGCGCGCCGCGCTTGTGACAGGTGCGGACGAGCAGTTCGGTGTACGCGCGCATGAACGGGGCGGTCATCGTCACCGCGTTGCGGTCCGGCAGGACGAACTTGGAGCCGCCGTCGCGGAAGTTCTTGACGATGGAGAAGAGGTAGTCCCAGCGTCCCGCGTTCAGCCCGGAGGCGTGGTCGCGGAGCTCGTACAGGATCTCCTCCATCTCGTACGCGGCGGTGATCGTCTCGATCAGGACGGTCGCGCGGACCGTGCCCTGCGGGATGCCGACGTAGTCCTGGGCGAAGACGAAGATGTCGTTCCAGAGGCGGGCCTCCAGGTGCGACTCCGTCTTCGGGAGGTAGAAGTACGGGCCCTTGCCGAGATCGATGAGGCGCTGGGCGTTGTGGAAGAAGTAGAGGCCGAAGTCGACCAGGGCACCGGGCACCGGGGAGCCGTCGAGCTGGAGGTGACGCTCGTTCAGGTGCCAGCCGCGGGGGCGGGTGACGACCGTGGCGAGCTCGTCGGCGGACTTCAGGGCGTACGACTTGCCGGACCGGGGGTCCGTGAAGTCGATGTTGCGGGTGTACGCGTCGATCAGATTGACCTGGCCGAGGATCACGTTCTCCCACGTGGGGGCGGACGCGTCCTCGAAGTCGGCGAGCCAGACCTTCGCGCCCGAGTTCAGGGCGTTGATGGTCATCTTGCGGTCGGTCGGACCGGTGATCTCCACCCGGCGGTCGTTCAGCGCGGCCGGGGCCGGCGCGACCTTCCAGGAGTCGTCCGCGCGGATCGCCGCCGTCTCGGGCAGGAAGTCCAACGTGGACGTACGGGCGATCTCGGCGCGGCGCTCGCCGCGGCGGGCGAGCAGCTCGTCACGGCGGGGCGTGAACTGCCGGTGCAGCTCGGCCACGAACTCGAGGGCCGCGTGGTCAAGGACCTCGTCCTGCCGGGGCAGGGGCTCGGCATCGACGATGGCCAGCGGGGACGGCGCTGGTGCGGACATGAGCTGTCACTCCTTCAGCGGGCGGTGCGGGCGGCCTCTCACGACCGCCGGGTCGCCTGGAACGGCACGGCGTGCCAGGGCTCCGGGATACGGGCGTGGACGCCGTCCGGGGTGCAGAGGGCTTCTGACCAGTGGATAGTAGTTTCCTCATGGTGGAAGTTCAATGGTTTGTTGATGTCGAGATTCTCCGGGTCGACAGAAGTGGCGCCGTGCTGGCGCAGCGTGCCAGTCCGGTCACCCGAGGTGCTTCAGGTCCGCCACCGTGTCGATGTCGTACGCCTGAGCCACATCGGAACACTCGACGAGCGTGATCGCATCGCGGTGCGCCCGCAGATAGGCGCGGGCGCCCTGGTCGCCCACCGCCCCCGCCGCGATGTCCGCCCACAGCGCGGCCCCGAACAGCACCGGATGGCCGCGCTCCCCGTCGTACGCGGCGGCGGCGAGACCCGTCCGGGAGCGGTACGCCGAACGCACCCGTGCCACCGCGTCCGCGCCGATGCCCGGCTGATCGACCAGGAGGACGAGCGCCGCGTCCGCCCCCGTGCCGGCCAGCGCCCCGAGCCCCGCCCGCAGCGACGAGCCCATGCCCTCGGTCCACCCGGGATTGACGGTCACCGTGCAGCCGCTCAGGTCGGCGCGGGCCAGGACCTCGTCCGCGGCGGCGCCGAGGACCACATGGACGGGACCGCAGCCGCCGTCCCGCAGGACCCGCACCGCGTGCTCGACCAGTGGTCGGCCATGGTGTTCGAGCAGCGCCTTGGGCCGTCCGCCGAGCCGCCGTCCGCCGCCCGCGGCGAGCAGCAGTCCGGCGACCTCGGGGGTCGGTGTTGTCGGAGTCATGCGGTCTGGATACCCCAGCAGCCCCCGGAAGCGCACCCTTCGCTCAAGCAAGCGGAAGAGGGCGCGAGCGGGAGCGGCGTCCACCGGGCGACGAACACATCACCCATACGGGACACCCCGAATTCCGTCCGCGGAGTGGCGCACGACACCTTTCATGGCGTTAACTTGCGCGCACGCCCGGATACTTGACCATGCCGTGGGGGCCGGTCGGGACACTGGCACAAGGATGTGCGAGGGGGAGTGCTTTGTTGCGAAGCGTGGGGCAGACGCGGGTGACCGGCAGTGGTGAGGATCCGAGGGTCACGGAGCTGCGTACGGCCGTCTCCCGGCTCCGCCGTGAGCTGGCGGGGCATCCCGCGGAATTCCCGGACCGGGGGATCGCCGAGGACGAACTGGCCGCGCTGGACGCGATGGCGGCAGGCGGTGTGCCCGAGATTCCGCGGCTGCGCCGTTCGCTGCTGCTGATCGCGGGGGCGATCGGCTCGGTGAGTGCCCTGGCCTCCGCGCTCAGGGACGTACGGGTCGCCGTCGACCTCTTCGGCGAGCCGCCGCGCGGCTGACCGGCGGCCCAGGTCGTGTTGCCGGACTGCCGCCTGCCGCGCGACGACGGCAGTTCGACGGCACGACGCGGCCGGGGTCAGCGGCGGATGAGCCTGCGGGCCGTCGCCGCCGCGACCGCCGAGGTGCGGGAGTCCACGCCCAGCTTGGCGTAGATGTGCACCAGATGGGATTTGACCGTCGCCTGGCTGAGGAAGAGCCGCTTGCTGATCTGCAGGTTCGACAGCCCCTCGCCGACCAGCTGCAGGACCTCCAGCTCGCGCTTGGTCAGCGCCTCCGCGGGCGTCCGCATGCGGTCCATCAGACGGTGGGCGACGGCCGGCGCGAGGGCCGACCGGCCGGCCGCGGCCGTGCGGACCGCCGCCGCCAGCTCCTCCGGCGGGGCGTCCTTCAGCAGATAGCCGGCGGCGCCCGCCTCGACCGCGGCCAGGATGTCGGCGTCCGAGTCGTACGTGGTGAGGATCAGGACCCGGGGCGCGCCCGGCTGTGCCGTGATGGCCGCGGTGGCCTGCGACCCGTGCATGCCCGCGCCGAACTGGAGGTCCATGAGGACGACATCGAACTCACCGGTCGCGGCGAGCGCCACGGCCTGCTCGGCGGTGGCCGCCTCGGCGACCACCCGGAGGCCGGGTTCGGCGTCGAGCACGGCCCGCAGCCCGGCCCGTACCACCGGATGGTCGTCGGCGAGCAGCAGCCTGATGGGGGTGGCGGCGGGAGTGGTCATGCGGCGTCCTGTCCTGGCCGGCCGTCGGGGATCGGGAGCGGAAGGGTGAGGGCGACGGCGGTGCCCTGACCGGGGGCCGATTCGACGCTGAGCGTGCCGCCCAGCGAACGGGCCCGCGCCCGCATCGCGGGCAGCCCGAAGCCGCCGGTGTCCTGGTCCGCGACGACCGGGCCGAGCCCCGGGGCGAACCCCCGGCCGTCGTCGACGACGTCCAGCGACACCGAGGTGTCCATGAAGCTGAGGGTGATCTCCGCACGCCGGGCCCCGGCGTGCCGCACCGTGTTGGCCAGCGCCGACTGGGCGGTGCGCAGCAGCGCCACCTCGTACGGCGTGGGCAGCTCCACCGGCGTGCCGCTCACCGCGAACTGCACCGTGAGGCCGGGGCCGGTCGTGCGGGACGAGAGGCGTTCCAGGGCGGCCGCCAGGGAGCCGTTCTCCAGGTCCGGCGGCGACAGGGCGCGTACGAAGCGGCGGGCCTCGGCGAGATTGTCCTGGGCGGCCTCGCGGGCCCGGCGGACGTGCGCGGTGGCGGGGGCGTCGGCGGACAGGGTGCGTTCGGCGGCGCGCAGCAGGAGCTGGATGCTGGACAGCCCCTGCGCCAGCGTGTCGTGGATCTCGCGGGCCAGCCGCTCGCGTTCGGCGAGCGTGCCCGCGGTGCGTTCCGCCTCGGCCAGCTCCGCCCGGGTCGACATCAGCTCCTCGATGAGTTCCCGGCGCCGTTCGCTCTCCCGGAACAGTGCCTCGTACCCGAGGACCGTCGCGACCGCGACCGCCGCCCCGAGCAGCGGCCCGATGAAGGTGCCCGGGTTGACGGCCTGGCCGTGCAGCACGAAGCCCGCGATGGCGGCGACGGCGGTGGCGGCGACGACCGGCAGGGCCCAGCGCGTCGGCAGCAGATGCAGTTGCAGGAAGTAGAGCGGGAAGGCCACCCACAGGCTGTCCGGTGACAGGACGAGCAGCGCCAGCCACACGGCGCCCAGCGCCGCCAGCCACAGTGCGGCGGCGCGGGTGCGCGGCTGTACTGCAGGAGCGAGCGCACCCGCCGCGTACAGGGCGGCCATCACGCAGGCGACCACGACGACGGCGGTGGCATGCGGGGTGCCGTCACTGACGGCCCGTACCGCAGCGAGTGCGAGCAGCCCCACCAGCAGCGCGTGCAGACACAGCCGCAGTGCGGCGGTGACCGGGGGGTGGGCGCGGGAATCCATGATTCGTCCAGCGTAGACGCGGGGCGGCGGGGGCCGGTCAATCGAAAGGTTGATGTCGGGCCCCACCGCCGAGCGATGTTTCCGGCGGCCCGGACGGCGAGGCTGGGGGCATGTTCGTTGCATGGAGAGATCTCCGGTTCGCCAAAGGCCGGTTCGCGCTCATGGGCACGGTCGTGGTGCTGATCACGCTGCTCGTGGGTCTGCTGTCCGGACTCACCGCGGGTCTGGCCCGGGAGAACACCTCGGCCGTCACGGGGCTGAACGCCGACCACCTGGCGTTCGCCGCCCCGCCCGACGGCCGGGCGGTGTCCTTCACCGACTCGACCGTCGAGGAGAGTGCCTGGCGGAGCTGGGCGGAGCGGCCCGGTGTGAGCGGCGCGGAACCGCTCGGCATCCGCACGCTCAACGCCGCCGCCGTCCAGGACGGACGCACGGCCGCGGTGTCGGCGTTCGGGGTCGAGCCGGACGGGGGCCTGGCGCCCACCGGCGGTGCGCGGGTCGGTCCGGGGCGGGTGGTGCTGTCCGGGCAGGCCGCCGACGACCTGGCGGCCGGGGTCGGTGACCGGCTGCGGCTCGGCGGCCACGAGGTCACCGTCGCGGCCGTCGCGGGGGACGCCTCGTACAGCCACACGCCGGTCGTGTGGACCTCGCTCGACGACTGGCAGCGGTTCGGGGGCGACGGCGACGGCCGGGCCAGGCATGCCACGGTGATCGCCCTGACCACCACCGACGGCGCCGATCTCGGCGCGGGCGACAAGGCGGCCGGCACCAGCACGCTCTCCCTCGGCGACTCGCTCACCGCCATCGGCTCCTACCAGGCCGAGAACGGCTCGCTCCAGCTGATGCGCGGCTTCCTCTTCGCCATCTCCGCCCTGGTCATCGGCGCCTTCTTCACCGTCTGGACGATCCAGCGCAGCGGCGACGTCGCCGTGCTCAAGGCGCTCGGTGCCTCCACCCCGTACCTGCTGCGCGACGCGCTCGGGCAGGCCGTCGTGATGCTCGCCATCGGCACGGGAGTGGGCACCGCGCTCGCCTCCGGACTCGGCGCCCTGATCAGCGGCGGCGCCGTGCCGTTCGTCCTCGACGCCGCGACCGTCCTGGTCCCGGCCGCCGTCATGATCGTCCTCGGTGCCCTCGGGGCGGCCCTGTCCATCCGGCGGATCACCGCCGTCGACCCGCTCACCGCACTCGGGAGTGCCCGATGACCCTCACCCTCGCCGACGTCACCCTCACCTACCCGGACGGCGAAGGCCGGCTCACCGCCCTCGACCGGATCTCGCTGGACGTGCCCGCGGGTACGCTCACCGCGGTCGTGGGCCCCTCCGGCTCCGGCAAGTCCAGCCTGCTCGCGGTGGCCGCGACCCTGGTCACCCCGGACGAGGGCCGGGTGGTCGTCGCCGGTACGGACACCGCGGGCCTGGGCCGTGCGCAACAGGCGGAGCTGCGCCGCGAGCACATCGGCATCGTCTTCCAGCAGCCCAATCTGCTGCCGTCGCTCACGGCGGCCGAACAGCTCCAGGTGATGACCCACCTCTCGGGCGGCGCCGTACGCGGAGCCCGCGGCCGGGCGCTGGAACTGCTGGACGCGGTCGGCCTGGCGGACCAGGCCGGGCGCCGGCCGCACCAGCTGTCGGGCGGACAGCGGCAGCGGATCAACATCGCGCGCGCCCTGATGAACGACCCGGCGGTGCTGCTGGTCGACGAACCGACCAGCGCGCTCGATCACGAGCGGGGCGCGGCGGTGCTGGACCTGCTGGTCGCGTTGACCCGGGAACGGTCGACGGCGACGGTGCTGGTCACGCACGACCGGACCCATCTGGACCGGGCGGACCGCACGGTCCGGATGGACGACGGCCGCCTGACGGTGCCCGAACCGGTCTGAGACGCGGAAGGAGGGGTGGCCCCGGCCACCCCTCCTTCCGCGTCCCCGGTGTCTCAGCCGGCGGAGCCGCTGCTCGCCAGCGCGTCGGAGAGCTCCTTCGCGGCCTGCTGGAGGATCGGCACGATCCGCTCCGTCGCCGCGTCCGTCACCCGGCCCGCCGGACCGGAGATCGAGATCGCGGCCGAAGTGGGGGAGTTCGGGACGGAGACCGCCAGGCAGCGGACCCCGATCTCCTGCTCGTTGTCGTCGACCGCGTAGCCGACCCGGCGGACCTGCTCCAGGGCGTCGAGGAAGCCGTCGGGGGTGGTGATCGTCTTCTCGGTGGCGGCGGGCATCCCGGTACGGGCGAGCAGGGCCCGCACCTCCTCCGGCGGCGTGTGCGCCAGCAGCGCCTTGCCGACCCCGGTGGAGTGGGGGAGCACCCGGCGGCCCACCTCGGTGAACATGCGCATCGAGTGCTTGGACGGCACCTGCGCCACGTACACGATCTCGTCGCCGTCGAGCAGCGCCATGTTTGCCGTCTCGCCGGTCTCCTCGACCAGGCGGGCGAGATACGGGCGGGCCCAGGTGCCGAGGAGCCGGGACGCGGACTCACCGAGCCGGATCAGCCGGGGGCCGAGGGCGTAGCGCCGGTTGGGCTGCTGGCGCACGTATCCGCAGAGCACCAGCGTGCGCATCAGGCGGTGAATGGTCGGCAGCGGGAGCCCGCTGCTCGCGGAGAGTTCGCTCAGCCCGACCTCACCCCCCGCGTCCGCCATCCGCTCCAGCAGATCGAAGGCACGCTCAAGGGACTGCACACCACCGCTGGACGCGGCGGGCTTGGAGTCGGATGTGCTGGCGTGGGACGGCGGCACGTCAACGGTCCTTTCGAGGCGGAAGAGCTGGTGCCCCGCCCGGCGAGGCACCCAGCAGCCTACCGGGCGGTTCCCGATCGGCCCACTGCTCCGGGTGCGGCGTCCTGGCCGGTCAGAGCCTGTTTGTCCCGGTGTCGGCAATCGGCGGGGCAGTTCTGCGGGGCCGCACTGGTCCCATGTTACGTTCCGCTCTCCGAAATGAGTCTTTTACTTTGTGGAAATCTCCAGTTGTGGGTGCGGGATGGCCCGCCGGTCGTCCGGCGAGGAGAGTGGGGTCTTGACGGGCCCGAATCCCGAGTGAAGACTCCTTCAACAGTTCGTTGAATTCGTCAGCGTTCGAAAGTCCCAAGTGAGGAGCACGGGTGTCCGGTGCGGACGTGAAGCTGGTACTGCGCTCGACGCGTGTCGTCACCCCGGACGGGACGCGCCCCGCAGCGGTCGCCGTCGCCGACGGGAGAATCGACGCCGTCCTGCCGTACGACACCGAGGTGCCGGCCGGCGCCCGGTCGGAGGACTTCGGCGACGACGTCCTGCTGCCCGGACTCGTCGACACGCATGTCCATGTGAACGACCCGGGCCGCACGGAGTGGGAAGGCTTCTTCACCGCCACCCGCGCGGCGGCGGCGGGCGGCATCACCACCCTGCTCGACATGCCGCTCAACTCCCTGCCGCCGACCACCACCGTCGGCCATCTGCGCACCAAGCAGCAGGTGGCCGCCCCCAAGGCACACATCGACACCGGCTTCTGGGGCGGTGCGATCCCGTCCAACGTCAAGGACCTGCGGCCGCTGTACGAGGCCGGGGTGTTCGGCTTCAAGTGCTTCCTCTCGCCCTCCGGCGTCGAGGAGTTCCCCGAGCTCGACCAGGAGCAGCTGGCCCGCTCCATGGCGGAGATCGCCGGGTTCGGCGGGCTGCTGATCGTGCACGCCGAGGACCCGCGCCACCTGGCCGCCGCCCCGCAGCGCAGCGGCCCCGCTTACGCCGACTTCCTCGCCTCCCGGCCGCGCGACGCCGAGAACACCGCGATCGAGGGCCTGATCGCGCATGCCAGGCGGCTGAACGCCCGCGTCCACGTCCTGCATCTCTCCTCCGGCGACGCACTGCCGATGATCGCCGCCGCCAAGCGGGAAGGCGTACGGATCACGGTGGAGTCCTGCCCGCACTTCCTCACCCTCACCGCCGAGGAGGTTCCGGACGGCGCCACGGAGTTCAAGTGCTGCCCGCCGATCCGCGAGGCCGCCAACCAGGACGCGCTGTGGGAGGGGCTGGCCGACGGGACGATCGACTGCATCGTCTCCGACCACTCGCCGTGCACCACCGACCTGAAGACGCCGGACTTCGCCTCCGCCTGGGGCGGGATCTCCTCCCTCCAGCTCGGGCTGCCCGCCGTCTGGACCGAGGCCCGCAAGCGCGGCCACTCGCTCGACGACGTCGCCCGCTGGATGTCGGCCGCCCCCGCCGAACTGGCCGGGCTGACCCGGAAGGGTGCCATCGAGGCCGGCCGCGACGCGGACTTCGCGGTGCTCGCCCCCGACGACACGTTCACCGTCGACCCCGCCGAGCTCTTCCACCGCAACCAGGTCACCGCGTACGCCGGCCGGACCCTGCACGGCGTCGTGAAGTCGACCTGGCTGCGCGGCGAACGGATCGCGGCCGGCGGCACGGTCGCCGGACCCACCGGCCGACTCCTCGAAAGGAATCAGTGACCATGACGGCGACCGAGCGCTTCACCGGTGACGCGAACCCGTACGGCGGCGGCGACCCGTACGCCGACTACCGCACCGCCGACTTCCCCTTCACCGACCTCGTCGACCTCGCCGACCGGCGGCTCGGCGCGGGTGTGATCGCCGCCGACGACGAGTTCTTCGCCGAGCGCGAGAACCTGCTCAAGCCGGAGCCCGCCGAGTTCGACCCCGAGCGCTTCGGCCACAAGGGCAAGATCATGGACGGCTGGGAGACCCGCCGCCGTCGCGGTGCGAGCGCGGATCTGCCGCACCCCGCGGACGGGGACCACGACTGGGCGCTGGTACGGCTCGGCGCGCCCGGAATCGTCCGCGGCATCCTCGTCGACACCGCCCACTTCCGCGGCAACTACCCGCAGGCGGTCTCCGTCGAGGCGGCCTGCGTGCCCGGCTCCCCGTCGCCCGAGGAACTCCTCGCGCCCGAGGTCGAGTGGACAACACTCATACCCCGTACGGCCGTTGGCGGCCACGCGGCCAACGGCTTCGTGGTCGCGGCCGAGCGGCGCGTCACCCATCTGCGGGTCAACCAGCACCCCGACGGCGGCATAGCCCGCCTCCGGGTGTACGGCGAGGTCGCCCCCGACCCCGCCTGGCTGGCGGCCCTCGGCACCTTCGATCTGGTCGCCCTGGAGAACGGCGGCGCGGTGGAGGACGCATCCGACCGCTTCTACTCCCCGGCCACCAACACCATCCAGCCCGGCCGGTCCCGCAAGATGGACGACGGCTGGGAGACCCGGCGCCGGCGGGACAGGGGCAACGACTGGATCCGCTACCGGCTCGTCGAGCAGGCGCTGATTCGCGCCGTCGAGATCGACACCGCGTATCTGAAGGGCAACTCGGCGGGCTGGGCGAGCCTCTCCGCCCGCGACGGTGAGAGCGGCGACTGGACCGAGGTGCTGCCCCGGACCCGGCTGCAGCCCGACACCGACCACCGCTTCGTCCTGCCGGAGCCGGTCCGGGCCACGCACATCCGGATCGACATCTTCCCGGACGGCGGAATCTCCCGGCTGCGGCTGTTCGGCTCGCCGACCGAGGAAGGCGCCGCACGGCTGGCGGCCCGCCATCGCGAGCTGGGCGGTTAGGGCCTGTCCGGCGGAGGAGTCCGGGGCCGGGGCCGACGCCATCCGGGTGTGCCCGATGAGTCCCCGTCCAGGGCATATGCGACCCTGGACGCATGATCTTCATCGCCGTCAAGTTCACCGTCCGCAGCGAAGAGCGCGACAACTGGCTCCCGGCCGTCGAGCCCTTCACCCTCGCCACCCGGCAGGAGCCGGGCAACGTGTTCTTCGAGTGGTCGTACAGCGTCGAGAACCCGGACCAGTTCGTCCTGCTGGAGGCCTTCGCCTCCCCCGAGGCCGGTGAGGCCCATGTGAAGTCCGAGCACTTCGCCTCGGCCATGGACCTGATGGCGGATCTCGTCGCCGAGACCCCGGAGATCATCAACGTCGAGGTGCCGGGCGAGGGTTGGTCCCGGATGGCGGAGGTCACCCCGCGCTCGCGGTGACCCCGCACACCTCCGGAGCCGCGCGCGGCTCGGTCAGGCGGCGTGGCCGCCGTCCACCGTCACCTCCGTGCCGGTGATGTACGCCGCCTCCTCGCCGGCCAAGTAGGCGATGAGGGAAGCCACTTCATCCGTCGTGCCGAACCGGTCCAGGGCGGTCGCCGAGCGCTGGCCGGCGGCGAACGGGCCGTCGGCCGGGTTGAGATCCGTGTCGACCGGGCCGGGCTGCACCAGGTTGACCGTGATGCCGCGCGGGCCGAGTTCACGGGCGAGCGGCCTGGTGAGACCGGCCAGCGCCGACTTGCTCATCGCGTAGAGGGTGGAGCCGGGGCCGCCCGCGTACCGGCTCAGGGCCGTGCCCACGGAGACGATGCGGCCGCCGTGCTCCATCAGCTCCGCCGCCGTGCGGCAGGCCAGGAACACCGCCCGCACATTGATTGCCAGCACCCGGTCCACATCGGCGGGGGTGAGGGTGCCGATGGGCCCGAGGACGCCGATGCCCGCGTTGTTGACCAGGATGTCCAGCCGGCCGAGCGCGTCCGCGGCGCCGGTCACGGCCGCCGGTACCGCCTCGGGGTCGGCCGAGTCCACGCGCAGGGCGATGCCGCGCCGGCCGTACGAGCGGATCCTCTCGACGACCGCCAGTGCGGCCGCCTCGTCCTGTACGTACGTCAGTGCCACATCGACGCCGTCCCGGGCGAGCCGCAGGGCGGTCGCGGCGCCGATGCCCCGGCTGCCTCCGGTGACGAGTGCGGTCCGGGTCGTGCCGGTGGTGGTGGTGCTGGTCATGATGGCTTCCTTGCAGGTCGACGGTGTTTCGTCGGGCGCTTCGACACGCGTCGTGCGCTTCGACATGGACCAGGAAAGCCCTTCCGCCCGGCCGTCACCGGCGGGAATCGGACGCCTGCGCGGGACGCCGTTCGCGCTCGGACCGATGAGTTCCGGGTGGCGGCGGGGTCGGAAGAGAAGGACGACCGACCGGACCAGGAGAAGGACCATGGCGAAGCTGACTCTCCGGCACAGTGGCGGGGGGCCGGCCTGCTGGGGCTCGTCCTGAGCGCGATCTTCCTCGTGGAGACGTACGGCGTCGTGCACACCTCGGCGACCAACGCGGGCCTCGTCATCAGCCTCACCATGATCTTCACGCCGCTCGCCGAGGCGGCCGTGACACGCGTCCGGCCGCCCAGGGCCTTCCTCGCCGCCGCGGCGCTCTCGGGCTGCTCTTCCTCTCCGTCTTCCGCACGCTCTTCGCCTTCTTCGTGCAGATGTGGTCGGTACGCCGCACCTCACCGTCCCGGGTCGGCCTGCTGCTCGGCACGGAGCCGCTCCGGGCCGCCGCCGCGGGCATCGCGATCGACGGTGAACGGCTCGGTGTCCTCGGCGCGGTGGGCGCGGTGCTCGTCCTGGCCGGCACAGTCTGGGGCCGCCGGGCAGTGACCCCGGCCGCCTCCTGAGCCGGCCGCCGGCCCGCCGTCCGAAAGTCTCGTGTTCCGCGACTTTGGTCGCTCGACGTGTCCGTGCGGCCGGGGGCATCCGTCCGGCCTGGGTAGTTTTGTGGCATGACGCGTACGGAGTACCGCTGGCTGCTGCCCTCGGCAATGGCCGACCCCGAGCTGCCCGACGACCGGCGCGGCCGCTCGCGACGCACCGTGCGGGACTGGGCCGTCGACCTGACCGCCTTCCTCTGCGCGGCCGTGGTCGGCATGCTCGCGGCGGCGGCGATCGAAGCGGACCCCACCACCCCTGACGGTGTCCTGTTCGCCGACATCGTGATCGGTGCCCTGGCCTGCTGTGCCCTGTGGGTGCGGCGGCGGTGGCCGGTCGGTGTCGCGGTGGCCCTGGTTCTGGTCGCAACGGTCGAGCCGGTCTCGGCGGGGGCCATGCTCGTCGCGCTGTTCGGCGTGGCCGTGCACCGCCCGTTCCGGCCCGTCGCGGCCGTCGGGGCGCTCGCCCTGGCCCTCGCCCCCGTACAGTCGTATCTGCGCCCCGACCCGGATACCTCGTTCACCGGGGCCACGGTCGTCGGAGTGCTGCTGCCCCTGCTGGTGATCAGCTGGGGCATGGTCGTACGGTCCAGGCGCCAGCTCGTCGTCACCCTGCGCGAGCGGGCCCACCGGGCCGAGACCGAGGCGGAACTCCGGGCCGAACAGGCGCAGCGGCTGGCCCGCGAGGCCATCGCCCGCGAGATGCACGACGTCCTCGCCCACCGGCTGACGCTGCTCAGCGTCCACGCCGGTGCCCTCGAATTCCGCCCCGACGCACCGACGGCCGAGGTGGCCCGCGCGGCCGGGGTCATCCGGGACAGCGCGCACGAGGCGCTGCAGGACCTCCGCGAGATCATCGGAGTCCTGCGCAGCCCCGGCGAGAGCGACGGCGACCGGCCGCAGCCCACCCTCGCCACCCTGGACTCGCTGATCGCCGAGTCCCGGCTGGCCGGCATGAAGGTCACCCTCGACAGCCGGGTCGGCGACCCCGCCGCGGCCCCCGCCGCCACCGGCCGCACCGTCTACCGCATCGCCCAGGAGGGCCTGACCAACGCCCGCAAGCACGCGCCCGGCGCCGAGGTCACCGTCATGGTCACCGGCGCCCCGGGCGAGGGGCTCACCGTCGAGGTGCGCAATCCGGCGCCCACCGAACCCTTCGAGCAGGTCCCCGGTTCCGGCCAGGGGCTCATCGGCCTCACGGAACGCGCCACCCTGGCCGGGGGCAGCCTCGACCACGGGCCGGAACCGGACGGCGGCTTCCGCGTCCGGGCCTCGCTGCCGTGGCCGGCCTGACCGTCGCACCCGCCCCGGACCGACGGTCCCCGGCGCGTCCGGTGTCCGGGCCTGGCTACGGTTGTCGTCATGACCACCTCCGCCCCGATGGATCCCGCGGCACGGCCCGTCCGGCTGCTCATCGTCGACGACGACCCGCTCGTACGGGCCGGCCTCGCCCTCATGCTCGGCGGCGCCGACGACATCGACATCGTGGGGGAGGGGACGGACGGCACCGAGGTCGCGGAGCTCGTCGACCGGCTGCGCCCCGACGTGGTGCTGATGGACATCCGGATGCCCGGCATGGACGGGCTGACCGCGACCGAGTCCCTGCGCTCCCGCCCCGACGCTCCGGAGGTCGTCGTCCTGACGACGTTCCACGCCGACGAACAGGTGCTGCGGGCCATCCGTGCCGGGGCGGCCGGATTCGTCCTGAAGGACACCCCGCCGGCACAGATCGTCGACTCGGTACGACGGGTGGCGGCCGGGGACCCGGTGCTGTCGCCCGCGGTGACGCGCCGGCTCATGGCCCGCGCCGCCGGAACCGGTCCCCGCGACTACCGGATGGACCGTGCCGACCGGGCACGGCAGCGGATCGCCGCACTCGCCGAGCGGGAACGCGAGGTCGCGATCGCCGTCGCGCGCGGCCGTTCCAACGCCGAGATCGCCGCGACGCTCTACCTCAGTGTGGCGACCGTGAAGACGCAGGTGTCCCGGATCCTGGCCAAGTTCGGCTTCAACAACCGTGTCCAGATCGCGCTGTTGGTGCACGACGCGGGTCTGCTCGACGACGACGGCGCGGAGCCGGCGACGTAGGGTGAACCGGCCGGTCCGAAGCGACCGGGCCGAAGGAGCCGTCAGACCGGGAGGGGCGATCCCATGTCCGATGCCAGTGGCCGTGCCGAGGTCGATGTCGATCTGCGCGGGTTCGCGGACTTCACCGCGAACCCGTATCCGTACTACGAGAAGCTGCGGGCCGCGGGCCCGGTGCACACCGTCCGCACCGACGAGTTCGAGCGCGTCTGGCTGGTGGTGGGATACGAGGAGGCCCGCGCGGTCCTCGCCGACCAGCGGTTCGCCAAGGACTGGCGGGGCCTGCCCGGCGCACCCGCCGAGAGCGACCCCATCTTCCTCAACATGCTGGAGCTGGACGCGCCCCACCACACCCGGCTGCGCAAGCTCGTCGCCCGGGAGTTCACCGCCCGCCGGGTCGAGGCCCTGCGCCCGCGCGTCCAGCAGATCGCCGACGAGCTCCTCGACGCGATGGTGCCCGCCGGACGCGCCGATCTCGTCGACGCGCTGGCCTTCCCGCTCCCGATGACCGTCATCTGCGAGCTGATCGGTGTGCCGGACCTGGATCGCGACGCCTTCCGCCGGCTGTCGAACGGCGTCGTCACCCCCGCCTCGCCGGAGCAGGAGTTCGAGGCGGTGCGCGCCATGAACGAGTACCTCCGCGAACTCATCGAGGACAAGCGGTGCTCGCCCGGCGACGACCTGATGAGCGCCCTGGTCAGGACGCGCGACGAGGAGGGCGACGGTCTGTCGCCCGACGAACTCGTGGGCATGGCCTTCCTGCTGCTGGTGGCCGGCCACGAGACCACGGTCAATCTGATCGCCAACGGGGTACGGGCACTGCTCGACCACCCCCGCCAACTGGCGGCCCTGAGGGACGACCCGGAGCTGATCGGCGGCGCGGTCGAGGAGATGCTGCGCTACGACGGGCCGGTGGAGACCGCCACCTTCCGCTACCCCCGCGAGCAGGTCGAGATCGGGCGGCGGGTCGTTCCGGCGGGCGCCCCGGTCCTGGTGTCCCTGGCGGGCGCCGACCGGGACCGCGGCCGCTACCCGGAACCGGACACCTTCGACATCCGCCGCGACGCCCAGGGACACCTGGCCTTCGGGCACGGCGTCCACTTCTGCGTGGGTGCGCCGCTGGCCCGCATGGAGGGCCGGATCGCGATCCGTACGCTGCTGGAGCGGTGCCCCTCCCTCGCATCGGACGCGGAGGGCGGGGAGCTGGACTGGATTCCCGGGATGCTGATCCGCGGGGTGCGCGGGCTGCCCGTCCGCTGGTGAGACAAGGAGCTCTGTCATGACCGGACTTGACCTGCGGATGGCGCGGAAGGTGCTCGACAGCCAGCCGTTCAGCGGACTCGTGGGGGCACGGATCACCGCTTTCGGGGACGGCGCGGCCACCCTCGAAGTGGACATCCGCCAGGAACTCCAGCAGCAGAACGGCTTTCTGCACGGCGGGGTGCTGGCCTACGCCGCCGACAACGCGATCACCTTCGCCGCCGGTACGACGCTCGGCCCGGCCGTACTGACCGGTGGTTTCTCCATCCAGTACGTCCGGCCCGCCACCGGGAGCACTCTCGTCGCCCACGCAGAGGTCGCGCACACCGGCCGCCGCCAGGCGGTGGTCCGCTGCGAGCTGTTCGCCGCGGAGGAGGACGGCGAGCGGACGCTCTGCGCGGTCGCGCAGGGGACCGTGCTGTCGGCCGCCCCGCAGTCCTCCTGAGCCGCCCTAGGACCGCGGTGTCGCGCCGTCGGTGATCTCCGCGATCGTCACGGGGCGCCGCTCCCGGCGCGACACCTCGCACGCCTCCGCGATCAGCAGCGCGAACCACGCCTCCCGGCCGTCGCACGGATTGGGCAGCTCGCCCCGCACCACCCGTACGAACGCGTCCAGTTCGGCCTCGTACGCCGGAGCGAACCGCTCCAGGAAACCGGGCCAGGGGCTGGCGGGAGCCGAAGGGCCCTCGGGTTCGGCCGAGGTGACCGGTGTCCGGCCGTCCAGGCCGACCGTGATCTGGTCCAGATCGCCCGCCAGCTCCATCCGTACGTCGTAACCGGCGCCGTTGCAGCGGGTGGCCGCCGCCGTGGCCAGGGTGCCGTCGTCGAGGGTCAGCAGGACCGCCGCCGTGTCGACATCGCCCGCCGCCCGGAACATCCCGGGCCCGGCATCCGATCCGGCGGCGTACACCTCCGTCACCTCACGGCCCGTCACCCACCGCAGCATGTCGAAGTCATGGACCAGGCAGTCCCGGTACAGCCCCCCGGAGAGCGGCAGATACGCGGCGGGCGGCGGGGCGGGGTCCATCGTCACCGCCCGCACGGTGTGCAGCCTGCCCAGCGCACCGGCCCGCACGGCGGTGCGGGCCGCCCGGAAGCCCGCGTCGAACCTGCGCATGAAGCCCAGTTGGAGCACGCTCCCGGCCCGGTCGACCTCGCGCAGCGCGCCCAGGGTCCCCGGCAGGTCCAGGGCGATCGGCTTCTCGCAGAACGCCGGGAGCCCCACCCGTGCCGCCCGGCCGATCAGCTCCGCGTGCGCCGAGGTGGCCGAGGCGATCACCACGGCGTCCACACCCGCGCCGAACACCTCGGCGGCGCCCGGGACGGCCGTCGCGCCGGTGCGCCGCGCGACCTCGGTGGCCCGCGCCCCGTCGGTGTCCGTCACCACCAGGGCGTCCACCTCGGGATGGCGGGCCAGCACGCCCGCGTGGAAGGAACCGATCCGGCCGGTGCCGATGAGTCCGATACGCATGGACCCAACGTGCCCGCCCGCCGGCTGCGCTGTCAACCATATGTCCTGACAAGGTGCGGCTTGTTCGTTGGTCATGCTGTCCGGACAACAGGACGACCGGACTACCGGAGGTTCTGACGTGAGGGATACCCTCCACGCGTGCCCAAACCCACCACCGACCCCGACGCACTCGAACTCGGCGTGGACCGCACCAGCCCGATCCCCCTGTACTTCCAGCTGGCCCAGCAGCTGGAAGCGGCCATCGAGCAGGGCCGGCTCGCCCCCGGCAGCCTCCTCGGCAACGAGATCGAGCTCGCGGCCCGGCTCGGCCTGTCCCGGCCCACGGTCCGCCAGGCCATCCAGTCGCTGGTCGACAAGGGTCTGATGGTCCGCCGTCGCGGCGTCGGCACCCAGGTCGTGCACAGCAGGGTCCGGCGCCCGCTCGAACTGAGCAGCCTCTACGACGACCTGGAGGCCGCGGGCGGGCACCCCACGACCCGCGTCCTGCGCAACACCGTCGAGCCCGCCGGCCCCGAGGTGGCCGACGCCCTGGCGGTCGCCGAAGGCACCGACGTACACCTCGTCGAACGGCTCCGGTACGCCCACGGCGAGCCGCTGGCACTCCTGCGCAACCACCTGCCGCCCGGGATCGTCGACCTGGACACCGGACGGCTGGAGACCACCGGCCTGTACCGGATGATGCGCGGCGCGGGCCTCACCCTGCACAGCGCCCGCCAGACCGTCGGCGCCCGGCTCGCCACTGCCGACGAGGCGGCCGGGCTCGCCGAGCCGGAGGGGGCCGCCCTGCTGACGATGGAGCGCACCACCTTCGACGACACCGGACGGGCCGTCGAGTTCGGCTCCCACATCTACCGGGCCTCGCGCTACACCTTCGACTTCCAGCTGCTCGTACGGTGACGACGGCCGCACGGCCCCGTTGACGTCTCGTACGCCCACCGCTAGAACTCCTCCAGCCGCACTCGGGCGGCCGGGAGAGAAGGCGGACCCACCATGCGTACCTCTCGCAAGGCAGCAACCCTGATCACCGTCGCGGCCCTCGGTATCGTCGTCGCCGGCTGCAGCGGCTCCGGCGGCAGGAGCGCCGAGGAGAAGCCCGCGGGAGGAAGCGGCGGCGCGGGCGCGCCCGCCACCACTGCCCGGATGAAGATCGCGATGGTCACGCACTCGGGGGAGGGCGACACCTTCTGGGACATCGTGCAGAGCGGCGCGAAACAGGCGGCGGCCAAGGACAACGTCGAGTTCCTGTACTCGGCGAACAAGGAGGGCAAGGAACAGGCCCAGCTCGTCCAGGCCGCCATCGACCAGAAGGTCGACGGCATCGTCGTCACCCTCGCGAAACCGGAGGCGGTCAAGGACGTCGTCGCCAAGGCCGTGAAGTCCGGCATACCCGTGGTGACCATCAACTCGGGCGCGCAGTTCTCCAAGGAGATCGGCGCGCTCGGGCACATCGGGCAGGACGAGCAGGTCGCGGGCGAGGCCGTCGGCGAGGAGCTGAACGCGCGGGGCCGCAAGAAGGCCGTCTGCGTCATCCACGAGCAGGGCAATGTGTCGCTGGAGGAGCGCTGCGCCGGGGTGCGGAAGACCTTCGGCGGGACGGTCGAGAACCTCAATGTCGAGGGCACCAACATGCCGGCCTCCACCTCCTCGATCGAGGCGAAGCTCCAGGCCGGCAAGGACATCGACGCGATCGTCACCCTCGGCGCCCCCTTCGCCGCCGTTTCCGTCAAGGCCAAGGAGGGCTCCGGCAGCACGGCGGAGGTCGACACCTTCGATCTGAACGCCGAGGTCGTCAAGAGGCTGAAGGCGCACGAGGTCGGCTTCGCCGTCGACCAGCAGCCCTACCTCCAGGGCTACCTCGCCGTCGACGAGCTCTGGCTGAACAGGACCAACGGCAACGTCGTCGGCGGCGGGAAGCCGGTGCTCACCGGCCCGGCGATCGTCACCGCCGACGACGTGCCGCAGCTGGAGAAGTACACCGCGCGCGGTACCCGGTGAACCTCCCGCACACCGCCGCGCGCACCCGGTGCCGACACACGCGTCCCGCCCCTGCCGGGCGATGCCGTCGACCGCTCGGGGATACTTGGCCAGCCGGGCCGGGTGTGCATCATCCCCGGCCCCTCCAGGCAGCACAGCGAGCAGCACAAGAAGGGCACGGCGTCGTGGCAAGGGTTCGGACAGGGGTACGTGCGATGGGCGCCGTGCTTGCGGCGGTGCTCGGGGCTTCCCTCGTGGGATGCAGCAGCACCGGTGGCAAGCGGGCGGAGGAGCGCGCGGCCCAGGCCGCCGCCGAGGGCCGGTCCGCGGTGAACACGCCCCGCTGGACCTTCGCCATGGTCACCCACTCGGGCGACGGCGACACCTTCTGGGACATCGTCCAGCGGGGCGCCGAGCAGGCGGCCGGCAAGGACAACATCAAGTTCCTGTACTCGCACAACGACGAGGCGCAGCAGCAGGCCCAGCTCGTCCAGGCCGCCATCGACCAGAAGGTCGACGGGCTGATCGTCACGCTCGCCAAGCCCGACGCGATGAAGGACGTCGTCGCCAAGGCCACCAAGGCCGGTATCCCGGTGATCACGGTGAATTCGGGCTCCGCGGAGTCCAAGCAGTTCGGCGCGCTCACGCATATCGGCCAGGACGAGTCGATCGCGGGTGAGGCCGTGGGCGACGAGCTCAACGCGCGGGGCCGCAAGAAGGCCCTGTGCATCCTGCACGAGCAGGGCAACGTCGGCCACGAGCAGCGCTGCGCCGGAGCGAAGAAGACGTTCGACGGGCAGATGCAGAACCTGTACGTCGAAGGCACCAACATGCCCGACGTCCAGGCGTCCATCGAGGCGAAGCTCCAGGCCGACAAGAACATCGACGCGGTCGTCACCCTGGGCGCGCCGTTCGCGGACGCCGCCGTCAAGGCGAAGAAGACCGCGGGCAGCAAGGCCGAGATCGACACCTTCGACCTGAACGCCAAGGTCGCCACGGCCCTCCAGGACAAGACCCTCGGCTTCGCGGTCGACCAGCAGCCGTACCTCCAGGGGTACGAGGCGGTCGACCTGCTCTGGCTCTACCGCTTCAACGGCAATGTGCTCGGTGGCGGACGCCCGGTCCTCACCGGACCGCAGATCATCACCTCGAAGGACGCCGCCGAACTCGCCCAGTACACGAAGCGGGGGACCCGATGAGCACGGTCGCCGGACCGTCCGCCCCCACCGGGGCCGACGAGCGGCTGATGCGCACCTCGCCGCTGCGCAGACTGCTCGGCCGCCCCGAGCTCGGCTCGGTGGTCGGCGCCGCGGCCGTCTTCATCTTCTTCTCGATCGTCGCCGACAGCTTCCTGCGCGCCTCCAGCCTCGGCACGGTGCTGTACGCGGCCTCGACGATCGGGATCATGGCCGCGCCGGTGGCGCTGCTGATGATCGGCGGCGAGTTCGACCTCTCCGCCGGTGTGCTGGTCACCAGCTCCGCGCTGGTCTCGTCGATGTTCAGCTATCAGATGACGGCCAACGTCTGGGTCGGCGTCTTCGTGTCGCTGCTGGTCACCCTGGCCATCGGGGCGTTCAACGGCTTCATGCTGACCCGGACCAAACTGCCGAGCTTCATCATCACGCTCGGTACGTTCCTGATGCTGACCGGCCTCAATCTGGGCTTCACCAAGCTGATCAGCGGCACCGTGTCCACCAAGGCCATCGGCGACATGGAGGGCTTCGACTCGGCCCGCAAGGTCTTCGCCTCGCAGTGGACCATCGGCGGCGTCGAGTTCAAGGTCACCATCCTGTGGTGGGCCGTACTCGTCGCGATCGCCACCTGGATCCTGCTCCGCACCCGCTTCGGCAACTGGATCTTCGCGGTCGGCGGCGAGGCCGACGCGGCCCGCGCGGTCGGTGTCCCGGTGATCCGTACCAAGATCGGGCTCTACCTCGGGGTCGCCTTCGCCGCCTGGGTCTCCGGCCAGCATCTGCTGTTCTCGTTCGACGTGGTGCAGTCCGGCGAGGGCGTCGGCAACGAACTGATCTACATCATCGCGGCCGTCATCGGCGGCTGTCTGATCACCGGCGGCTACGGCTCCGCGATCGGCTCCGCGGTCGGTGCCTTCATCTTCGGCATGACCAGCAAGGGCATCGTGTACGCGGAGTGGAACCCGGACTGGTTCAAGTTCTTCCTCGGAGCCATGCTGCTCCTGGCCACCCTGCTCAACGCATGGGTACGCAAGCGCGCGGAGGCGACGAAATGACGGCCCCCAAGGCACCGGCCGACCCGGAGGCGTCCCACCGGGCGCTCGTCGAGCTGGACCACGTCAGCAAGTTCTACGGCAACATCAAGGCCCTGACGGACGTCTCGCTGGTGGTCCACGCGGGCGAGATCTCCTGTGTGCTCGGCGACAACGGCGCCGGCAAGTCCACCCTGATCAAGATCATCGCGGGGCTGCACCGGCACGACGCCGGGACCTTCCTCATCGACGGCGAGGAGACCACTCTCGCCAACCCGCGCGACGCCCTGGACCGCGGTATCGCCACGGTCTACCAGGACCTGGCCGTCGTCCCCCTGATGCCGGTCTGGCGCAACTTCTTCCTCGGCTCCGAGCCGACCACCGGCGCCGGCCCCTTCAAGCGCCTCGACGTGCGGCTGATGCGCGAGACGACCCGCTCCGAGCTGCTGCGCATGGGCATCGACCTGCGCGACGTCGACCAGCCGATCGGTACTCTCTCCGGCGGCGAGCGCCAGTGCGTCGCCATCGCGCGGGCCGTCTACTTCGGCGCCAAGGTGCTCGTCCTGGACGAGCCCACCGCCGCACTCGGCGTCAAGCAGTCCGGGGTCGTGCTCAAGTACGTCGCGGCCGCCCGCGACGCGGGTCTCGGCGTGGTCCTCATCACGCACAACCCGCACCACGCGTATCTCGTCGGTGACCGTTTCGTGCTGCTGAAGCGGGGCGCCATGTCCGGCAGCCACACCAGGGCGAGCATCACTCTGGACGAGCTGACCCGCCAGATGGCGGGCGGCAGCGAGCTGGAGGAGCTCAGCCACGAGCTGGAACGGGCCCCCGCACCGACCCGTCTCGGCGGCCACCCGCTCCCCGGCAAGCCCGAGTAGCCCCGGCCGGGACCGGCCCCCTGCGCACCGGTCCGCCAGCCCCGGTGTCCCGGCAGTGGCAGAATCGAGCCCGACGGGCGCAGTCCGCCGCCGGGAGCACCGCCCCCGGCTCCCCCCAGACCCCGCAGGGACGATGAGCACGTACCGCGACTTCACACACCGCGGCTCCGCCCGCGCCACCGTCCTGCGGACCGTGGGCACCAGGGAGCGGCGCTCGCACCTCACGGCACCGCGGGTACCCACCGTCGGCATCGACATCGGCGGTACGAAGGTGATGGCGGGCGTCGTCGACGCCGACGGCAACATCCTGGAGCAGCTGCGCACCGAGACGCCGGACAAGTCCAAGAGCCCCAAGGTCGTCGAGGACACCATCGTCGAGCTGGTCCTGGACCTCTCCGACCGGCACGATGTGCACGCCGTCGGCATCGGGGCGGCCGGCTGGGTCGACGCGGACCGCTCCAAGGTGCTCTTCGCCCCGCACCTCGCCTGGCGAGACGAACCGCTGCGCGACGCCCTCGCCTCCCGCCTCGTCGTCCCCGTCATGGTCGACAACGACGCCAACACCGCCGCCTGGGCGGAGTGGCGCTTCGGCGCGGGCCGCGGCGAGGACCACCTCGTCATGATCACGCTCGGCACCGGCATCGGCGGCGCGATCCTGGAGGACGGCCAGGTCAAGCGCGGCAAGTACGGCGTCGCCGGTGAGTTCGGCCACATGCAGGTGGTGCCCGGCGGACACCGCTGCCCCTGCGGGAACCGCGGCTGCTGGGAGCAGTACAGCTCCGGCAACGCGCTCGTCCGGGAGGCCAAGGAGCTGGCCGCCGCGGACTCCCCGGTGGCGCACGGCATCATCGAGCGGGTCAAGGGCAACATCCCCGACATCACCGGGCCCCTCATCACCGAACTGGCCCGCGAGGGCGACGCGATGTGCGTCGAGCTCCTCCAGGACATCGGCCAGTGGCTGGGCGTGGGCATCGCCAATCTGGCCGCCGCGCTCGACCCCTCCTGCTTCGTCATCGGGGGTGGTGTGAGCGCCGCCGACGATCTGCTCATCGGCCCCGCCAGGGACGCCTTCAGGCGCCATCTCACCGGCCGCGGCTACCGGCCCGAGGCCCGGATCGCCAAGGCACAGCTCGGCCCGGAGGCGGGTATGGTCGGCGCCGCGGACCTGGCCCGGCTGGTGGCCCGCAGATTCCGCCGTGCCAATCGCCGCCGCGTCGAGCGGTACGAGCGGTACGCCCAGATCTACGACCAGGCCGCGAGCACCATCCGTAATACGCGCAACACCCGCACCTCCTAGGGATCCCCAGACACATGACCGCAGCCGAGCACCCCGTCCTGCCGCGTCAGTCCTCGCCGCCCGACGACCGCCGGCCGCCGCAGGACCGGCGCCGGATGATCCGCCGCCGGCTGATCACGGCGACCATCATCGTGCTGCTCATCGGCATCCCGGCCGGCTATCTGCTGATCTCCGCCGGGCAGAGCCGCCGCGCCGGCCAGAACAAGGAGGCCGAGGCCTCCGCGCAGGGGCTCCGGGAGGGCTGGCCGTCCCGGCTGCAGCGCCGGATCTTCGAACTGCCGATGCCCGGCAATTCCCTGGACGTGCAGTACTACGAGACCAACAACTGGAAGGCCAGCCGGCTGTACGTGGAGTTCCGCACCACGTCCGCCGGGCTCGACCGCTTCCTCGGCCGGATGGGCAGCGGGCGCTCCGATCTGGAGACCGGCAAGGTGACCATCGGCGCCCGTGACCAGAAGGTCTCGGGCTGGACGTTCGGCCCCGGGGCCGAATGGGCGGGTACCAGGCACACCAACAAGGAACCGCGGCCCACCCAGGACATCACGGTGAACATGACCGATCCGATGAACCCGGTCGTCTACGTCGTGTCCGCGGCGACCCCCTGACCGGACCGGGCCGCCGCCGCGGCGAGCAGGTGCGCGCCTCCCGGGAGCGCACCCGCAAGTGGCCCCTCGGCTTCGAGTGGGGCGCCCTTTCCTGAGGAGCCCCGGGGGAGGCGCCCCGGGGCCGCGGTGGTGACGGTGCGTCAGGGGCGGTCGGTCAGATAGCCGCCCATGGAGGTGAAGTACTCCGTCGCGGGCAGCTCCCGGCCGGTCTCGGTCCGTACGCGGGTGATGGCCAGGCCGTGGTTGCGGCCGGTGCGGGCGTCGGCTCCGGCGACGATCACCACGCCTTCGCCCTCGCGGTAGAAGATGCGGCCGGGCGTACCGCCGTAGCGGTTCTGGGACACCACCGCGGCGAGGACCTCCAGACGCTTGCCCCGGTGGAAGGTGAAGGCGCTGGGGTACGGCTCGGACTGGGCGCGGACCAGGCGTTCGAGGTCCTCCGCCGGCCGGCTCCAGTCGATGCGGATGTCCTCGGTGGACCGCTTGTGGAAGAAGCTCGCCCGGGAGCGGTCCTGCTTGGTGAACTCCGTCTGCCCGGCGGCGATGAGGTCGAGTGCGCCGATGGTGACCGGGGCGATGAGGTCGACGGTCTTGTGGAAGAGGTCGGTGGCGGTGTCCGCCGGACCGACCGGAACCGCCTCCTGGCGGACGATGTCGCCGGCGTCGAGTTCGTCGTCCATCATGTGCGCGGTGACGCCCACCTCGGACTCGCCGTTTATCAGGGCCCAGATCAGCGGGGAGAAGCCGGCGTACTTCGGCAGCAGCGAATCGTGCACGTTCAGTGTGCCGTGGCGGGGGAGGCCGAAGATCCGCGGCGGGATCCAGGTCCGCCAGTTGTTGGCCACGATGATGTCCGGGTCGGCCTCCTTGAGGCGCGCGAACAGCTCGTCGTCGTCGGGGCGGTTGCGGATCAGCACCGGGACGCCGTGCTCCTCGGCGAGGTCGGCGACGGAATCGCTCCAGATCTTCTCGTACGCGTGCTCGCTCTTGGGGTGCGTCACGACCAGTACCACGTGGTGCTCGGAGTCCAGGAGGGCTTGCAGGGTGCGGTGCCCCCAGGTCTGGTAACCGAACATGACGACCCGCATGGGGTTCCTCCTCAGGGCAGGGATAGACCGACAGCAAGTAAAGCAAGGCTTACCTTAGTTTGCAACAGGGCGAATTCGGGCCCGGGTTGACGATTCGTCAGCGCTCGATGCCGGGTTGTCCTATCGACAACACCGTGTGATTAGCTTAGGCTCACCTAAGTTTGCTGGGCAGCTCCGTCGGCGTGCCCACCTTTCGTACTTTCCCTACGCCTGACAGGCGGCTTTCCCGCACGATGGGAGTGACATGTCACAGGTTCTTCCTGGCGACGCACCACTGGTCCACGACCTGATCGGCATCGGCTTCGGCCCCTCCAATGTGGCCATGGCGATTGCGCTGAGCGAGCACAACTCAGGCGTCGGCAGGCAGGAGCCGGTCACCGCTCACTTCTTCGAGCAGCAGCCGAGCTTCGGCTGGCACCGCGGCATGCTGATCGACGACGCCACCATGCAGGTGTCCTTCCTCAAGGACCTGGTGACGCTCCGGAACCCGGCCAGCGAGTTCAGCTTCCTCTGCTACCTGCAGAGCAAGGACCGGCTGATCGACTTCATCAACCACAAGAACCTCTTCCCGCTGCGGGTGGAGTTCCACGACTACTTCGAGTGGGCCGCGGCCAAGGTCGACGACATGGTCTCCTACGGCCACGAGGTCGTCGCCGTCACGCCCTTCGTCCACGACGGTGCCGTGGAGTACCTGGACGTGACCGTCCGGTCGGGGGAGGGGCTGGAGGTCCACCGGGCCCGCAACCTCGTCGTCGGCACCGGGCTGCGCCCCCTCATGCCGGCGGGCGTGGAGCGCGGTGACCGGATCTGGCACAACTCCGACCTGCTGCGCAAGGTCGACGGCCTGGAGGGCACCTCGCCCTCGCGGTTCGTCGTCGTGGGTGCCGGGCAGAGCGCCGCCGAGAACGTCGCCTACCTGCACCGCCGCTTCCCCGGGGCCGAGGTCTGCGCGGTCTTCTCCCGCTACGGCTACAGCCCCGCCGACGACAGCAGTTTCGCCAACCGGATCTTCGACCCCGGGGCGGTCGACGACTACTTCACCGCGCCCGACAGCGTCAAGAGCCGGCTGATGGCCTACCACGGCAACACCAACTACTCCGTGGTGGACATCGACCTGATCGACGACCTGTACCGGCAGATGTACCAGGAGAAGGTCCTCGGCACCGAACGGCTGCGCTTCCTCAACGTGTCCCGGGTCAGCGACGTGGAGGAGATGCCCGACGGCGTCCGTGCCACCGTGAAGTCCCTCGTCACGGGCGAGGAGACGCTCCTGGACGCCGATGTCGTGGTGTTCGCCACCGGCTACAGCCCCGCCGACCCCCTCGGCCTCCTCGGCGAGGTCGCCGACCGCTGCCTGCGCGACGACGAGGGCCGCGTCCGCGTCGAGCGCGACTACCGCGTCTCGACCGACCCCGGTCTGCGCTGCGGGATCTACCTGCAGGGCGGTACGGAGCACACGCACGGCATCACGACGTCCCTGCTGTCCAACACCGCGATACGGGTCGGCGAGATCCTGGACTCACTGCTCGACCGGGGCGTCAAGTCCGCCTCCGACGAGGCCCGGCCGGTCGTCGACGGCACCGGAACAAAGGGATAACGAACGTCGACATGCGCACGACTGCAGTTGAGCGCCCCGCGCCCGGGGGTACGACAGAGGCCCGCCGGCGGCGGGCCGTGGGCCTGGTCGCGCTCGTGGTGATCCTCGTGGTCGCCGCGGCGGTGTCGTTGGCCGTCGGCACGCGCGCGCTGAGTCCCGCCGAGGTCTGGCACGGACTGTTCGCGGCGCCCGACGCCGACCGGCGGCTCACCGAGATCAGGCTCATCGTGCAGACCGTGCGGGTGCCCCGGACGGTGCTCGCGGTCGTGGCGGGCCTCGCGCTGGGGGTCGGCGGTGCGCTGATCCAGGGGTACACCCGCAACCCGATAGCCGATACGGGCCTGCTGGGGGTGAACTCCGGCGCCTCGTTCGCGGTGGTGTCGGTGATCGCCGTGTTCGGCTTCGCCGACCCGTTCCAGTACGTCTGGTTCGCCTTCGTGGGCGCGGGTGTCGCCGGCGTCGTCGTCTTCGGTCTGGCGAGCATC
Source organism: Streptomyces sp. NBC_00984 (assembly GCF_045162475.1). Classification (NCBI taxonomy): domain Bacteria; kingdom Bacillati; phylum Actinomycetota; class Actinomycetes; order Kitasatosporales; family Streptomycetaceae; genus Streptomyces; species Streptomyces sp. NBC_00984. The sequence continues at coordinate 1,769,755 of NZ_CP108734.1, read as the reverse complement.
GGCCGGGGGGCGGGCAATCCGTTGACGCTCGCCCTGGCCGGGCAGGGGATCACGGTGTTCCTCGCGGCGATGACCACGGCGGTCGCGCTCTCCGACCGGAAGTCGCTGAACGCGCTGAGGTTCTGGAACGCGGGCTCCGTGGCCGGTGTCGGATTCGACGTCATCTGGCCGGTGACCGTGTTCATGGCGGCCGGACTGGTGCTGGCACTGATCACCCTGCCCGCCCTCAACCTGCTCAACCTGGGCGACGACGTGGCGCGGGGGCTGGGAGTGAACATCGCGCTGAGCCGGACCGTCGGCATCGTCGCCATCACCCTGCTCGCGGGTGCGGCCACGGCGGCCTGCGGCCCCATCGCCTTCCTCGGGCTCATGGTGGCCCATGTGGCCCGGTATCTGACCGGCCCCGACTACCGCTGGCTGGTGCCGTACGCGGGTCTGCTCGGATCTGTCGTCCTGCTGGTCTGCGACATCGTGGGGCGTCTGGTGGTGCGGCCGGGCGAGCTGGACGCGGGTGTGGTGGTCGCCCTTCTCGGCGCCCCGTTCTTCGCGATTGTGGTGTGGCGGGGAAAGTTCAGGAGCGCATGAACGGGACAGACGTGAACCCATCGGTGGCGCCGGGCGTACGGCTCGGCCATGTGTCGTTCGTATGGCGGCCCTGGCTCGTCCTGGTCACACTGCTGCTGCTGGCGGCGACCTTCCTGGTGTTCTGCCTCTCCATCGGGGTCGGGGACTTCCCCATCGGCCTGTCCAGGGTGATCGCCACGATCCTCGGCCGGGGCGAACAGATCGACGAGTTCGTGGTCATGGATCTGCGGATGCCGCGTGCCCTGGCCGGTCTCGTCGTGGGGGTCGCGCTGGGGGTGTCCGGGGCGATCACGCAGTCGGTCGCGCGCAATCCGCTCGCCAGTCCGGACATCCTGGGCATCACCGGGGGAGCGAGCGCGGTCGCGGTGTTCCTGGTGACGGTGTCGGGCGGGACCGCCGCGGCGGTCGTCGGCTCGGTGGGCCTGCCCGCGGCGGCACTCGCGGGCGGTCTCGGTACCGGGCTGCTGGTGTACTTCCTGGCGTGGCGGCGCGGGATCGACGGCTTCCGGCTCATCCTCATCGGCATCTCGGTGAGCGCCGTGATGGAGGCGATCACGACCTGGCTGCTGGTCTCGGCAGACATCAGGGACGTGGCCAGGGCCCAGGCGTGGCTGGTCGGTTCGCTGGACGACCGGTCGTGGGACCAGATCCGGGTGGCGTTCTGGTGCACGCTCGTCCTCATCATGGTGGTGGCCGGTGTCGCGTTCCAGTTCAAGCCGATGCACCTCGGCGACGAGGTCGCCGCCGGGCTGGGCGTCCGGTATTCGAGGGTGCGGGCGGTCCTGCTGTTGTGCGCGGTCCTGCTGGCCGCGGTGGCGGTGAGCGCGGCAGGCCCGGTCCCGTTCGTCGCCCTGGTGGCTCCGCAGGTGGCGATGCGTCTGGCGAGGTTCCCGACGCCGCCGATGGTGGCCTCCGGCCTGGTGGGAGCGTTGCTGCTGATCGGCTCGGACCTGGTCGCGCGCACCGCGCTGCCGATCACGCTCCCGGTCGGCGTGGTCACCGCCGCGATCGGCGGCCCGTTCCTCGTCTATCTGCTGGTGCGGGCGAACCTGAGGTAGACGGTAAGAAATAAGGCGAACCCAGACAAGGAGGGCTTGTGGCCGCTCAGTTCATCACCGAGATCGAGGCCGGGGTCGAGGACGTCCCACGGCTGGCAGCCAGGGGGGTCACCGTCGGGTACGGCGGCCGCACGGTCATCGACGATCTCGACGTGGTGATCCCTCCAGGGGTGATCACCACGATCATCGGTCCCAACGGCTGTGGGAAGTCCACCCTGTTGCGCACCCTGACCCGGCTGCTCAAGCCGGCCAAGGGGGCGGTCGTGCTGGATGGCGAGGACATCGGCAGGCTCAGGACCAGGGACGTGGCGAAGAAGCTCGGTCTGCTGCCGCAGGCACCGGTCGCGCCGGAGGGGCTGACGGTGGCCGACCTGGTCGCCAGGGGGCGTCACCCGCACCAGAGTTGGCTGCGGCAGTGGTCCTCGGACGACGCCGGTGTCGTGGAGCGCGCGCTGGCCATGACCGGGGTGTCCGAGCTGGCCGGCCGGCCGGTCGACTCGCTGTCCGGCGGACAGCGCCAACGCGTCTGGATCTCGATGACGCTGGCCCAGGGCACCGACCTGCTGCTGCTGGACGAGCCGACCACCTATCTGGACCTGGCGCACGCCATCGACGTGCTCGACCTGGTGGACGACCTGCACGAGTCGGGGTGCACCGTGGTCATGGTGCTGCACGACCTCAATCTGGCCACGCGCTACAGCGACAACCTCATCGTGATGCGGGAGGGATCCGTCCTGGCGCAGGGGCACCCGCGCGACGTGATCACCGCCGAGTTGCTGCGGGAGGCGTTCGGGCTGCACGCCATGGTGATCGACGACCCGGTGGGCGATCGGCCGCTCATCGTGCCGATCGGCCGTACGCACGTCCGGCTCGACCCGTAGTTCCTTGTGGCGTGCGGGCGCGGGCCGGAGCCCAACTCGTGCCCGACGGAGGGCGATTCAGAAGTTAGGCTAGGCTAGCCTAACTTATTCAGGATAAGGTTTGGCTGCCCTTACACAGAGGCGCAGTGGACAGTGTGAAAGCAAGGGATTCCGGATGCTTCTCCATCGATCGACGCGCGTGAGGCCCTGGCGGCGGGTGGCGGGGATACTGTCCGCCGCGACCCTGGGCGTCGGCCTCCTCGCGGGATGCGGTTCCGACTCTGCGGACAAGAAGGGCGACGACGCCCCGGCCACCGCCGCGGGCGCGTTCCCGGTCACCGTGGAGCACGCATTCGGATCCACGGAGATCACCAAGGCTCCCCGGCGCGTCGTCTCGGTGGGCTACACGGACGACCAGGCGATCCTGGCGCTCGGCATCAAGCCGGTCGGCATGGTCGACCAGTACCCGAACCCGGCGGGCAAGTCCCCCGACATCAACACCCAGTGGCCCTGGGTCAAGGACAAGTGGGGCGACACCCGCCCCGAGGTCATCATGAACAACGGTGACTCGGGCCCCAATTACGAGAAGATCGCCTCCCTGCGGCCGGACCTGATCATCGCGGTCTATTCCGAGATCGACCGGGCCGCCTACGAGAAGCTCTCCAAGATCGCCCCGACGGTGGGCCGCACCAAGGGCGAGAAGGAGCCCTTCAGCGCGCCGTGGCAGGACAACGCGCTGCACATCGCCAAGGCGCTCGGCAAGGAGAACGAGGGCACCGAGCTGGTCCAGGGCATCCAGGGCAAGCTCGACGCGGCCAAGAAGGCGCACCCGGAGTTCGCCGACCAGACCGCCGTGGTGCTGTCCTGGTACAAGGACTCCGTCGGACCGTTCACCTCCACCGACGTGCGCGGACGGTTGGTGACGGGTGCCGGCTTCAAGTACCAGACCAAGATCGACACGATCGCGGACGGCAAGTTCTTCACCGTGCTGTCCCCCGAGCGCATCGACCTGGTGGACGTCGACCGTATCTTCGTCATCAACGACAAGGCGGACACCGAGGCGTTGAAGAAGTCCAAGCTGTTCGCCAACCTGTCCGCCGTCAAGAACGGCAAGGTGTCGTACCTGCTGGACAGCGAGGGACCGGCGGTCGGCGCGGCCATGTCCCAGGGCACCCTGCTGTCGTTGCCCTACGCGATCGACGAACTCGTCAAGTCGGTCGACTAGAAATGCCGATCGGACTGCCCCGTCCCCGGAGAGATTTGGTCTTCGTGTGAGCGTCACCGACACCCCCGTCGCCCCGGCAACCCTGCGCACGGCGACGGGGGGCGAGGCCGCCGGGTGGGTCGCGACGCACTGCCGCCGGGCCCCGTGGCTGACGGCCTCCACCCTGCTCACCACGGTGGCCGGGGCGGCGCTCCAGGTGCTCCCCGTGCTTCTGCTGGGCCAGGTGGTCGACGGGGTGGTCGGTGGCGAATCGCGCTCGGTGCTCGTCAGGATCGGGGTACTGATGGTGGCCGCCGCGCTGCTCGGCGCGGTGGCCACCGCGGTGTCGACGTATCTGACCGGACGGCTGGGAGCGGATCTGCTCGCCCGGCTGCGGGAAGGCGCCGTCCGCGCGGTGCTGGGGATGCCGAGCGCACGCGTGGAACAGGTCGGCCGGGGCGATGTGCTGTCCCGGGTCGGTGACGACGTGGCCGTGCTGTCGAAGGGCATCCGGGCCGCCATCCCCACGGTGTTCTCCGCCGGTGTGCTGGTCGTCATCGCCACTGCGGGCATGTTCGGACTGGACTGGCGGCTCGGCCTGGCAGGCGCCGGCGCGCTGCCCGCGTACGTGCTGGCCCTGCGGTGGTACCTGCCCCGGTCCGCGCCGCTCTACCGGAAGCAGCGGGCGGCCCAGGCCGACCGTGCGCAGGCGTTGATCAGTGGTCTGAACGGGATCGATACGGTCCGGGCGTACCGCATGGAGGACGCCGTCCGCGAGAAGGTCACCCGCGAGTCGTGGCGGGTGCGCGAGTACGGCGTCGACGTGTTCCGGTTCTTCGGACGGTTCGTCGGCAGGGAGAACCGCGCCGAGTTCATCGGGCTGACCCTGATCGTCGTGGTGGGATACGCCCTGCTGGAGGCCGACGCCGCCAGCCTGGGCGAGGTGTCGGCGGCTCCGCTGATGTTCCACCGGCTGTTCACCCCGCTGGGCGCCATCATGTTCACCTTCGACGAGGCGCAGAAGTCGGGCGCGAGCCTCACCCGGCTGGTCGGGGTGCTGGGGGAGCCCGCGGAGGACCGGCTGGTGGGAGACGTGTCCGTCCCGGCCGCGGACACCGGACCGTGTCCGGTGACGGTGGAGGGCCTGACCTTCAGCTATCCCGACACCGACGAACCGGTCCTGCGGGATGTGAACCTGTCCATCCCGGCCGGTGGTTCGCTCGCCCTGGTGGGGGCGACGGGTGCGGGCAAGTCGACGCTGGCCGCGCTGATCGCCGGCACAGGGACCCCGCAGGCCGGGTCGGTGCGCATCGGGTCGCAGGACCTCGCCGGTCTGGACGAGGCGGGGGCGCGGGCCCTGGTGAGCATCCTGACGCAGGAGACGCACGTGTTCTCGGGCCCGCTCGCCGACGACCTGCGGCTCGCCGCGCCCGGGGCCGACGATGCCGAGCTGATGGACGCCTTGCGTACGGTCGGCGCCGACAGGTGGGTCGAGCTGCTGCCCGACGGGCTGGACACCATGGTCGGCGAGGGCGGCGAGCGCCTGGACGTCACCCAGGTCGCCCAGATCGCCCTCGCCCGGCTGGTGTTGGGCCGCTCGCCGGTGGTGGTGCTCGACGAGTCGACCGCGGAGGCGGGCAGCGAGGGTGCCGCCGAGCTGGAGCGGGCCGTGCTGGCCGCGTGCTCGGGCCGGACCACGCTGTTCGTGGCGCACCGGCTGACCCAGGCCATGGCGGCGGACCGGATCGCCGTGCTGTCCGCGGGACGCGTGGTGGAGGAGGGAACGCACGGGGAGCTGGTGGCTCTGGGTGGCCAGTACGCGCGACTGTGGCGCGCCTGGAGAGAGGGTAGTTAGGTGAGCCTCAGTGAGGTTAGGCTAACCTTCATATCTCGGAAGGATGCTGAGTCTTCGATGATGGAACCGAGCGCCCCGCGCGTACTGCTCTCTCCCACCCGCCTGGCCGACGTGCGCCGTCGAACCGGGGACTACGGTGACCGGACCATCGCCGAAGCGTGTGCCATCGGGCTGTCGTACTGGGCGACCGGCCTCGGCCCCGACGGCATGGACCTCACCCCCGGCACGCTCTTCGCCGACCTCCTCGGGTGGGTCGACAACGGCGGTGCCGGGAGCGGCGACTGGGAGGCCGGCGCGGACGGCCGGAGCATCACCGTCCCCGACGGCGTCGTGCTTGCCGACGCGCAGCTCGCACTGGACGACCTGGCCGACTTCCCGGACCGGCCCATCGGTACCATCGGCCCGTCCGGCCCGGCGGCGAGGCTCGAAGCCCTGGCCGGGTGGAACGACACCCGGGCCGACCGGGTCCGCCCGACCATCATGGAGATGTTCCGCGAGCAGGCGCGCGCCAGGCCGGACGCGGTCGCGATCGTCGATGAGCACCGGTCGCTGACGTATCGCCAGGCGGCGGCATACTCCAGCCAGTTGGCCCATCATCTGATCGAACGAGGTCTCACCTCCGAGCAGGTCGTCGGGATCTCGCTCGGCCGCTCCGCCGACATGGTCATCGGGCTCCTCGCCGTGCTCCAGGCGAAGTGCGCGTTCGTGCCGCTCGATCCGCAGTGGCCCGCCGCGCGACGGGCCGTCGTCGTCGAGGACGCCCGGGTCGTGCTCCAGCTCAACGACTCGGGCGAGCACGGCGCTGGCGAACCGGACGCCGTGGCCGTCGACCTCGGAGACTGGGGGTTCGGCGCCCACCCGGCCGAGGCACCGGAGGCGACCGTCCCCGGCGCGGCCCTGGCGTACGTGATCTTCACGTCCGGTTCGACCGGACGGCCCAAGGGCGCCATGATCCGGCACGAGGCGATCAGCGAGCGCCTGCTGTGGCAGGTCGACGAGATCCTGCGCTTCGGCCACGACGACGCGTCACTGTTCAAGGCGCCGTTGTCCTTCGACATATCCATCAACGAGATCTTCCTGCCGCTGGTCTCCGGCGGCCGGCTGGTGATCCTGCGGCCCGGCGGTGAACGCGACCCGCACCACCTGCTGAGCGTCATCGCCGAGCAGCGCGTCACCTTCACCTACCTGGTGTCGTCCATGCTGGACGTGCTGCTGGAGATCGCGGGCGACTCCGGCCGCCTGGACAGCCTGCGGCACGTGTGGTGCGGCGGCGAGGTGCTGACACCGGAGCTGTACGAGCGGTTCCGCGCCCGGCTCGGCATCCCCCTGTACCACGGCTACGGCCCGGCCGAGACGACCATCGGCGTCTCCCACGTCATCTACCGGGGTGCGGCCGAACGCCTGTCGACATCGATCGGCAGGGCCAACCCCAACACCCAGCTGTACGTGCTGGACGACGAACTGCGCCCGGTCCCGGTCGGGGTCGGCGGCGAGCTGTACGCGGGAGGGCACCTCCTGGGGCGCGGGTACGTCAACGCGCCCGGCCTGACGGCGTCCCGGTTCGTGGCGAACCCCTTCGCCGAGGACGGGTCCCGGCTGTACCGGACCGGTGACCTGGCGCGGTTCGCCCCCGACGGGTCGCTGGACTTCCTCGGCCGCGCCGACAACCAGATCAAGATCCGCGGCATGCGGCTGGAGATCGAGGACGTCGAGGTCGGCCTCGCGGAACACCCCGGGGTACGGCACACCTGCGTGGTCGCGAAGAAGAACGCCGCGGGCGGCACCTACCTGGTGGGGTACGTGATCCCGGCCGCCGGCCACGAGGAGCTGCGGGCGGACGAGGTCAAGGAGTGGGCCGCCCGGCACCTGGTGGAGTACATGGTGCCCGCCCATCTCGTCGTGATGAAGGAGTTCCCGCTCACCGCGAACGGCAAGCTCGACCGGGGCGCCCTGCCGGAGCCCGCGATCGGCACGGGCCCCGTGGTGGCGCCCGCCACCGACGACGAACGGGCGGTGTGCGCGGCCGTCGCGTCGGTGCTGCGGCTGGAGAGGGCCGGTGTCGACCAGGACTTCTTCCAGCTCGGCGGAGACAGCATTCTGGCGATCTCACTGCTGAGCGCGCTGCGGGACGACGGCCTCTACGTCACCGCACGGCAGATCTTCACCCACAGCGTTCTCGGCGCACTGGCCGCGGTGGCGAGCCGCGAGGACGTCTCCGCCGTGGACCACGGCGATGTCGCGACCGGTTCCGTCGTGGGATCGCCCATCGTGCAGTGGCTCGGCCGGGCCACGGACGCGATCGACGGCTTCGTGCAGTCGGTCGTACTGAACACGCCGGCGGAGCTGACCGCCGACGCCCTCGACGAGATCCTCGCCGCCGTGCTCGGACGGCACGACATGCTGCGCGCCAGGCTGGTGCGCGGCGACCGCTGGGGCTTCGACATCCCCGAGGCCGGCCCGGCCGTCGTGGGGTGGCAGGAGAGCGACCGCCCGCTGGAGGAGTGTGTCGCGCTCGCCACCGACGGGCTCGACCCGGCGGGCGGTGTGATGCTGCGCGCCGTGTGGCGCCGCGAGGCGCGGCAACTGGTCCTGGTCGCCCACCACGTCGTGATCGACGGCGTGTCCTGGCGGATCCTGATGGACGACCTGGCCACGGCATGGCGCCGGTTCGCCTCGGGCACGCCGATCGAACTGCCCCCCGTGGGCACGTCGTTCCGGCGCTGGACGCAGCTGCTGGAGCGGGCGGCATCCGATACGGACCGTACCCACTTCCAGCGCCCCCTGCCGGGTGCCGACGCACCACTGGGCAGACGTACGCGGACCGAGGCCGACACCGTCGCCCGGGAGCGGACACGGACCTTCTCCGTCGGGCCCGAGGACACGGCCGCGCTGCTGGGCGAGATCCCCGCGAGGTTCCACGCGGGCGTCAACGACGTACTGCTGACCGCGCTCGCCGTCACCCTCGCCCGGTGGCGCCGCGACCTCGGGCAGGACCAGACGTTCGCCCACATCGAACTGGAGGGACACGGCCGCGAGAGCCGTTACGTGGCGGACGCGGCCGGCTTCGAGCCGGAACTGTCGCGGACCGTGGGCTGGTTCACCACCCTGTTCCCGGTGACCGTGGACCCCGGCGCGGCAGCCGACTTCACCGCACCCGCGTACCTGGCCGCCGCCCTCAGGGCGGTCAAGGAGGATCTCGCCGCGGTGCCCGGCAACGGCGTCTCCTACGGTGCCCTGCGCTACCTGACCGACACCGGACTGTCCACGCCCGCACCGCAGGTGCTGTTCAACTACCTGGGCCGCTTCGACGCCGGCGCCGCCGGAGACTGGCAGCTCGCGGGCACCACGGGGCAGTTGGGCGAGAAGCGCGACCCGAGGATGCGCATGCCGCGCGCCCTGGAGTTCAACGCCATCGCCGAACCCGACGCGAGTGGCGCGTACGAGCTGGTCACCACCCTCTCCTGGCCCGACGGGATGTTCACCGACGAGGACATCACCACCCTCGGCGAGTACTTCCGGGCCGCCCTGTCCGCCCTCGCCGCACTCGAAGAGGGCGGCCACTCTCCCAGCGACTTCCCCCTGGTGCGGCTCACCCAGGCCGACGTCGACGACCTGGACGGCCCGGCGCTGCGGGACATCCTGCCGCTGACCCCCTTGCAGGAGGGCCTGTACTTCCACTCGGTCTTCGACGACGACGCGACCGGAAGCTACGTCGAGCAGCAACTGCTGACGCTGGACGGCGACGTGGACGCCGGCCGGCTCGCGGCGGCGGCCACCCGACTGCTCACCCTGTACCCCAATCTGGCCGCCCGGTTCACGGCCCTCGCCGACGGCCGGGTCGTCTCCGTCGTTGAGAGCGGCGCGGAGGCGCCCTTCACCACGCTGGACCGCCCCTCCCTCACCGACGACGAGATCCGCGACCACGCCGAGCGGGACCGCCGCGCCGGTTTCGACCTGGCCACCGGGCCGCTGATGCGCTACACGCTCATCCGGGCCGGCTCCGGCCGCACCGTCCTGGTGCAGACCGTGCACCACATCGTCGCCGACGGCTGGTCGGTGCCGCCGATGCTCCGCGCGCTGCTGGCCGAGTACCACGCGCCGGGGACCGCGTACCCGCTCGGCGGCTACCGCGACTACGTGGCCTGGCTCGCCGGGCGCGACCACGACGAGAGCGACCGGGTGTGGCGCGGCGAACTCGCCGGTCTGCCCGGCCCCTCGCTGGTCGCCGAAGGACACACCCCCTCCGAACGGTTCGCCGACACCGCCGTCGAGCCCGCCGACGACCTCGACGCCGCCGCCCGGTCGGCCGGCGTGCCCCTGAGCGTGGCCGTGCACAGCGCGTGGGCGGTGACGCTGGGCGGCATCCTGCACGGCAGGGACGTCGTGTTCGGTTCCACGGTGTCCGGGCGCGACGCGGAGGTGCCCGGCATCGAGGACATGGTGGGCCTGTTCATCAACACGATCCCCGTGCGCGCCCGGTGGGCCGCCGCCACCACGGCGCGCGAGCTGCTCGCCGCGGTGAAGGAACACCGGAGCACGGTGCTGGCGCACCAGCACGTCTCACTGGCGAGGATCGGCCGCCGGGCCGGCACCGGCCCCCTCTTCGACACCCTGGTGGTGTTCGACGTCGCGGCCGATGTGGACGCCCTGCGCGGCCCCGAGGACGAGCTGGTCATCACCGGCATCGTCAACGAGGGCGCCCCGCACTACCCGTTGACGCTGGTGGTGGAGCGCGCCACCGACGGCCGACCGCGCTTCAACCTGATCCACGACGGTGAACTGCTGCGCCGGGAGAGCGCCGAGGCGATCCTGCGCACGTTCACCCGGACCCTCACCGGCCTGCTCGACCGGCCGGACGCCCTGGTCGACGATCTGGCCCCCGAGGCCGGCCGGAGCCCGGCGCGGATCTCCCCGGCGACCCTGGGCGAGCTGTTCGACGCCGCCGCGAACCGTGACCCGGCGGCCACCGCCGTCACCCAATGCGCTCTCGACGGCAGTGCCCGGTCCCTGACCTACGGTGAACTCGCGGACGCCAAGAACCAGTTGGCCTCAGCCCTGCGCGCGGCCGGTGCCGGGCCGGGCCGGCGGGTCGCCGTCGCCGTCCCGCGCTCCGTGGAGCAGGTCGTTGCCCTGGTCGCGGTCGTCGGCGCGGGCGGCGCGTACGTGCCGCTGGACCTGGCGTACCCGGACGAGCGGCTGGAGCACATCCTCGCCGACGCCGCCCCGCAGGTCGTGCTCGTGGACCGTGAACAGCAAGGCCGCTTCACCCGCCTGCTGGCCCGAGCGGAGGTGAAGGCCCGGGTGCTCGTCCAGGGCGACGAGCTGCCACGGGCCACCACCGCCGGGCCCGGGGCCGACTGGCACGATCCCGCGTACGTCATCTACACGTCGGGCTCGACCGGCCGGCCCAAGGGCGTCGCCGTCCCGCACTCCAGCGTGGTGACGCTCCTCACGAACACCCGGCCCGACATGGGCTTCGGCCCGCACGACGTATGGGTCCAGTTCCACTCCTTCTCCTTCGACTTCGCGGTCTGGGAGCTGTGGGGCGCGCTGGTGCACGGCGGCGAACTGCTGGTGCCGGAGTACGCGCTGACCCGCTCCCCGGTCGACTTCCACCGGCTGGTCCGCGAGCGCGGGGTGACCGTGCTCAACCAGACCCCCTCGGCGTTCTACCGGTTCATCGAGGCCGACCGGCTCGCCGGTGAACCGGTCACGGCGCTGCGCCGGATCGTCTTCGGAGGCGAGGCGCTGGACCTCGGGCGGCTGCGCGGCTGGGTCGAGCGGCACGGCACCGGTACGCCCGAGCTGGTCAACATGTACGGCATCACCGAGACCACCGTCCATGTCACCCACCGGGTGCTGACCGACGAGGACTTCGGCCCCGGCGACGACGTCAGCCCGATCGGCGGTCCGATCCCCGGCCTGGTCACCCACCTGCTCGACGACCGGCTCCGGCCGGTGCCGCCGGGCCGGGTGGGCGCCATCTACGTCGCCGGGGACCAGGTGTCGCTCGGCTACCTGGGCCGACCCGGGCTCACCGCGGGCCGGTTCGTGGCGAACCCCTTCGCAGCCGACGGCTCCCGCATGTACCACACGGGCGACCTCGCCCGCCGCACGCTCGACGGCGAGCTGGAGTTCGTCGGCCGCGCCGACGACCAGGTGCAGCTCAAGGGATTCCGCATCGAGCTCGGCGAAGTGGAGTCGGCGGTCAGGGAACTCGACGGTGTCGTCGATGCGGCCGTCACCGTGGCGGACAGCGGTGACCACCTCGTCGCACACGTCGTGGGCCGGGTGCCCGGAGACTTCACCGCGCTGCTGTCCACCAAGCTGCCCGTCCACATGGTGCCGGGCCGGGTGCTGCCGGTCGACGCCCTGCCGCTGACGGTCAACGGCAAGCTGGACCGCAAGGCCCTGGGCGAGCGCGCCGCACAGGACGACACCCCGGTGGCCACGAGCGACTCCGCACTCACCGCACTGGTCGACGTCTTCGCCGCGGCGCTGCCCGGCGTCGCGGTGGACGCCGACACCGATTTCTTCGGCGCCGGGGGCGACAGCATCGTCGCCATCACCGTGATCAACCGGGCCAGGGCGCTCGGCCTGCCGATCGTCCCCCGGGACGTGTTCCTGCTGAAGACGCCGCGCGCGCTTGCCGACCACCTGGCCGCGCGGGCCCCGCAGCCCGTGGCGTCCGCGCCGTCCCGCCGCGAGGACGGCCCGTTGCCGGCCACCCCGATCATCCTGCGCCAGCGCGAACTGGGCGGTTCGCTCGCCCGGTTCGCCCAGGCCAGGGCAGTGGTGGCGGCCGAGGGCACCGACCTCGCCGACGCCCGGCGCGCCGCGAACGCCGTCGTGGCCGCACACCCGGCCCTCCGGTTGCGGCTGCGCGTCGAGCACGGTGTGTGGTCCCTGCGTACCGAACCCGCCCGCGAGGTCGCCGTCCTGCCGACCGACGCCCGCGACGCGACGGCCGCGGCGAACGAGGCCGCCGGACGGCTCGATCCCGGCTCCGGGGACGTCATCGCCTTCTCCTGGCTGGCCGCGAGCCGGACCCTGGTGGTCACCGTGCACCACCTCGCCGTCGACGCGGTGTCCTGGCTGGTCCTCCTCGACGACCTGGCCACCGCCATGAGCGGGGCGGCCCTGGCACCACCCACCACGTCCTACGCCGAGTACGCCGAAGCGCTGGCGGTGCGGTCCGCACGGGTCACCGACGACCTCGGACACTGGATCACCACGCTCGGGGCCCCCGCCCTGCTGCCCGAGGTCCAGGACCCGCGCGAGACCACGGTCGTGCTCGCGCCCGAGGTGAGCGACCGGGTGACGCGCAGCGCCCCCGCCGCATTCGGCCTGGGTCTCACCGAGTTGCTGTGCGGCGCCCTGCGCACCGCGCTGACCCGCGTCCAGCCCACACCCACCGACCTCGCGATCGAACTGGAGCGGCACGGCCGGGTCCCGGCCCTGGAACACCACGACTACTCCCGTACCGTCGGCTGGTTCACCGCCATCGCACCGGTGCGGCTCACGGCGCACACCGACCCGGTCGCGGCGGCGCGCGAGGTCGCCGAGCGCCAGCCGGACGAGTGCGGGCACGTCGCCTACGGCCTGCTCAGGTACCTCAACCCGCAGACGGCACCGCTGTTGGGCGCCCGCCCGCAGGTGCTGTTCAACTACCTCGGCCGGGGCTGCGAGTCCAGGGCGCTGCACGTCACCGGCGGTGACCAGGGCAGCCCGTACGCCGTCGAGGTCAACGCGTGGACCGACGACGCCACCGGAAGCCTGCACGCGGCCTTCACCCTCGCCGAGGGCATACCCGACGGGATCACCGAGCACTGGCGCGGCGCGCTGGAGCACCTGGCGGACGCCGCCGCGACGGCCGAGCGCACGGCACCGGTCACCCCGCTCCAGCGGGGCCTGTTCTTCCAGGCCCAGATGGCGGGCGCGGCCGGACACTACGTCGCGCAGAGCTGGTTCACCTTCGAGCGGCGCCTGGACACCGACGCGCTGGCCGAGGCGATGGCGTACGTGATCGCGCGGCACCCGGTCGTGGGCGCCGGCTTCACCACCGACGACGACGGCAACCCGGTCCAGGTCCTCAAGGCGGGCCGGCGGGTCGACGTCCGCACGATCGCCGCGACGTCGGACGCGGAGGTCGAGGCGCTGCGCACCCGGGACCGCGAGTCGGGGTTCGACCCGGTCGAGCCGCCACTGGTCCGGCTGACCGTGGTGCGGCTGCCGGACGGCCGGGACGGCCTGCTGCTCAGCTACCACCTGCTGCTCTGGGACGGCTGGTCCCGGGAGATCGTCCTGCGGGACCTTTTCGACGCGTACGAGGCCGTCGTGGCGGGCGAGCCGCCCGCCGCGACCCCGGCCGTGCCGAGCTTCGAGGAGTACGCCCGGACGCTCGACGCCAGGGACCCCGCGGTGTCGAACCGCTTCTGGGCGGAGCACCTGGCCGGGCTCCCGGGCCCGACGCTGCTCGCCGGACCGGCCCCGGCCCTGTCGGACGACCTGCCGCGCGCTCTCGTGTACACGCTCTCCGCCGAACTGTCACAGCTGCTGCGGGACGCGGCCAGGGTGCACGGCGTCACCCTGAACACGGTGCTGACCGGCGCGTTCGGCCTCCTTCTCGGCGCACACACGGGGCGCGGTGACGCCGTGTTCGGCGTGACCGTCTCGGGCCGGGAGGGCGAGGGCCACGCCGGCATCGTCGGTGTGCTGCTCAACACGGTGCCCATGTGGACCCGGGCACGGCCCGACGACACGGTCGGCGCGTACCTGTCGGCCGTACAGGCGGCCAGGGTCGAGGCGATGGAGCACGAGCACCTGGGGCTCGGCGAGATCCAGCGGGCCAGTGGGCACGACACCCTGTTCGACAACCTGTTCGTGCTCCAGAACTTCCTGGACCTGGACGCGTTCGCCGAGATGAACGCCAGGCACGGCATCACCTCGGTGCAGGCCGACGACTCCACGCACTACCCGTTCACCTGGGTCGTCACGCCCGGCGACCGGCTCACGGTCAAGCTGGAGCACCGCGACGACGACCCCGCGGGCGCCCGTCGCCTCCTCGACGACTACCTCCGCGTGCTGGAGGACCTGGCCCGGTCGACGGGGCGGGTGGGCGCGCTTCCGGGCCTCGCCCCGGTCCCCGGACCGGCCGAGCGCACCGAAGTCGGCACGGACACCGTCGTCGACCGCTTCGACCGGGCGGCGGACCGCGATCCCGAGCGGATCGCGCTCGTCGCCCACGGCTCGACCATGACGTTCGCCCAACTCCGGGACCGCAGCCGTGCGGTGGCGGGTGTGCTCGCCCGGCGGGGCATCGGCCCCGAGACGATGGTGGGCCTCGCGATCCCGCGCTCCCTCGACTCGATCGTGGCGCTGTTCGCCGTGCTGCGCGTCGGCGCCGCCTACGTACCGCTGGAACTGGACCACCCGGACGAGCGGATCGCGACCATCGTCGCGGACGCCCGGCCCGAGGCGATCCTCACCGTGAGCGCCGTGTCGCCCCGGCTCGGCGGCGAGCTGATCGAGCTGGACCGCCCCCTGCCCGAGGCCGATCCGTACGTGACGTTCGCACCGGACGACCCGGACCGTCTGCGGCACCCCGCGTACACGATCTACACCTCCGGATCGACCGGGAAGCCCAAGGGCGTGGTGACCGAGTACGCCGGGCTCACCAACATGCTGATCAACCATCAGCGTCGGATCTTCGAGCCGGTCCTCGCCGAGCACGACCACCGGGTCTTCAGGATCGCGCACACCGTGTCGTTCGCGTTCGACATGTCGTGGGAGGAGCTGCTGTGGCTCGCCGACGGCCACGAGGTCCACATCTGCGACGAGGAACTGCGCCGCGACGCCCCCCGTCTGGTCGAGTACTGCCGTGAGCACGGGATCGACGTCATCAACGTGACCCCGACCTATGCGCAGCAGCTGGTGGCCGAGGGCCTGCTCGACAACCCGGCACGGCGGCCGGCGCTGGTGCTGCTGGGCGGCGAGGCCGTCACCCCGACGCTCTGGCAGCGGCTCGCCCGGACCGAGGGAACGGTCGGCTACAACCTGTACGGGCCCACCGAGTACACCATCAACACCCTCGGCGTCGGCACCTTCGAGTGCCAGGATCCGGTGGTGGGCGTCGCGATCGACAACACCGAGGTGTACGTACTGGACCCGTGGCTGCGGCCGCTGCCCGACGGGGTCCCCGGTGAGCTGTACGTATCGGGCATCGGCATCGCGCGCGGCTACCTCGGGCAGAGCGCCCGGACCGCCCACCGCTTCGTCGCGTGCCCGTTCGGCGGGCCCGGCGAGCGCATGTACCGCACCGGCGACCTGGTGGTCCGCCGGCCCGACGGGAACCTGACGTACCTGGGCCGCACCGACCAGCAGGTCAAGATCCGCGGACACCGGGTCGAACCGGGGGAGGTCGAGGCCGTGTTCGCGGCGCACCCGGCGGTGCGGTTCGCCGCCGCGGTCGCCCAGCCCGACCCGCAGGTCGACGGCGCGTACCGGCTGGCCGCCTATCTCGTGCTGGAGGGAGCGGACCTGGCACGGGTCGCCGCCGAAGTGGGCGCCGGTCTGCCGGACTTCCTGCGCCCGACGCATTTCGCCCAGGTCGACAGCATCCCGCTGACCGTGAACGGGAAGGCCGACACCAGGGCGCTGCCGGAGGCCAGGCCGCTCGGCGCGCTGACCACCGGGGGAGAGCGCGGCCCGGAGACAGAGAACGAGATCACGGTGTGCGAGTTCTTCGCCGAGGCACTGGACCTGGACGACGACGAGGTGAGCGCGGTGAGCGACTTCGTGTCCCTCGGAGGGCACTCCATGCTGGCGGTGCGGCTGACCGGGCTGCTCCGCCGTGAGTACGGTCCTGTGATCACGATCCGTGATCTGTTCACCCTGCGAACCCCGGAAGCGATTGCCCGCCACCTTGATGAAAACTCCTGACACGCAGCGGCCCCGGCCGGGGTCGGACATCCTGCGGACCGCGCTGCGCCGCAACGTCGGCGCCATGGTCCGGGGCACCGTCCTCATGGGCCTGTACCAGGCGGGGGAGACCGCCTTCCCCATCGCGCTCGGCGTGATCGTCGAGCACACCATGCAGGACCGGAGCCCGAGCGCGCTCGGCCTGTCGATCGGCGCGCTGGCCGTGATCATCACGACGGTGTCGCTGTCGTGGCGGTTCGGGATGCGCGTCCTGCAGAAGGCCAACACGACCGAGGCGCACCGCTGGCGGGTGCAGGTGGCCGCCTGCGGGCTCCAGCCGGTGGCCAGGGACGTCGACCTGAAGTCCGGCGAGGTGCTGACCATCGCCACCGAGGACGCCGACCAGACCGCCGACATCGTCGAGGTGGTGCCGCTGCTGATCAGCTCCCTGGTCGCGGTGGTGGTCGCGGCGGTCGCGCTGTCCCTGGCCGACATCCGGCTCGGCCTGCTGGTGGTCGTGGGGACCGTCGCGATCCTGTCGATCCTGGCCGTGTTGTCCAGGCGGATCGGCGCCAGTACCCGCGAACAGCAGGCCCGGGTGGCGCGGGCGGGTGCGAAGGTCGCCGACCTGATCATCGGCCTGCGCCCGCTGCACGGCTTCGGCGGCAACCACGCGGCGTTCGGGTCCTACCGGAAGGTCAGCACGGACGCGAAGCGCCAGGCGATCACGGTCGCCCGGGTGAACGGCACGTACGCGGGCACCGCGCTGGCCCTCAACGCGGTCCTCGCCGCCGCCGTGTCCCTGACGGCGGGCGGGCTGGCGTTCGACGGCCGGATCACCATCGGGGAACTGGTCATGGCCGTGGGCCTCGCGCAGTTCATCATCGAACCGCTCAAGATGTTCTCGGAGATGCCCAAGTACGTGATGATGGCGCGCGCGTCGGCCGAGCGGATGGCGCTGGTGCTCTCCGCTCCACCGGTGGCGACGCCGGGCTCGCAGCGTCCGGCCGAGGGCGGAGGCCTCGCGGTCGACTGCGTGCGGCACGGGTCCCTGCGCAGGCTGAAGTTCGAGGTGGCCGCCGGTGAGTTCGTGGCGATCGCCGTCTATCAACCGCGTGCGGCGGCCGACCTCGCGTCGGTCCTCGCGGTGAACGTCGCGCCCGACGCGTACGAGGGAGAGGTGCGGCTCGGCGGGCAGCCGATCGCGGAGCTGTCGATCGAGGCGGTCCGCGAACACATGCTGGTGAATCCGTACGACGGGGAGATCTTCGCGGGCACGCTCCGCACGAACATCGACCCGTCGGGCACCAGCCGGCGGATTCCCGAGGCCGTCGAGGCGTCCATGCTGACCGATGTCGTCGCTCTCCACCGCGACGGGCTCGACTACGCGGTCCGCGACCGCGGGGCGAACCTTTCCGGGGGGCAACGGCAGCGGCTGTCCCTGGCCCGTGCCCTGGCCGCCGACAGCGACGTGCTGGTCCTGCACAACCCGACGACAGCCGTCGACGCGGTCACCGAGCAGCTCGTCGCGCGCAACGTCGCGAAGATGCGCCGCGGCCGTACCACGGTCGTGATCACCAGCAGCCCGGCCCTGCTGGACGCCGCCGACCGTGTTCTCGTCCTGGACGACGGCGTCATCACCGCCGAGGACACCCACCGCAACCTCCTGGCCGGTGACGCCGACTACTGCCTGGCCGTGGCCCGGTGAAGCCCCGGGCGGTTCCGGGGACGTGCCCGAACACGTCCCCGGAACCGCTCAGCCGAGGGCCCAGGCGACGTCCCTGAGCAGGGCGTGCCGCCAGCCCGCCCGGTCGTGGTCCGAAGCCGAGCGCGAGACCCGCACCGTCGCACCGGCCCGTTCGGTCAGTTTCTCGGCCAGTTCGCAGTGGGGCAGCATCCGCGTCTCGTGTTCTCCCACGTCGAACGCGCACCGCAGACGGGACAGGTCGGGGTTCTGCCGCAGCCGTGCGGCGACGGCGCCGCCGACCGGGCCGCCCAGGGGGTCCGCCAGGTCCATGGCACCGGGTGCCCACCAGAGGGAGGCCGACTGGAGGGCGACGCGCGAGACCAGGTCCGGGAACTCCAGCGCCGCGTAGAGCGCGCTCAGCCCGCCCAGGCTCTGCCCGGCGACCACCAGCCGGTCCAGGTCGGCCGGTACGCCGGATTCCGTCACCAGCGGCAGCAGTTCGTCCCGGACCGCCTCCCACAGCTCGGGCCTGCACCCGAACTCGGCCACCCTGTCCTTGGCCGGAAGGAAGACGAGCGTGACGGGGGGCATCCCACCACCGGCGACGGCCGAGTCGAACGCGGCCATGGCCGGGTGCAGGTGCAGCCAGTCGTCTCCGTCGAGCAGCAGGACCACCGGCCCGCCGCCGCCCGCCGGGTGCACACGCACGGTGCGCCGTCCGCCGAGCCGGTCGCTGCTCCAGCGGAGCCGGGTGCGGGGGAGGGGCAGGACGTCGTCGGCGCCGACGGCGGGCCAGTGCGGCTGGGCCGGGGCGTCCGGGGTCGCGGCGATGGACCGGTCGGCGCCGGCCCCGACCGGGTTGAACGGGTCCGCGTGGGCCGCGTCACCCGTGATGATCCGGTAGGTCACCCGCAGCCGCGCGGGCATCCGCACTTCGGCGTACCAGCAGTCCGTGCCGGCCCATCGGCGCAGCGGAACCGGCTGTGACCAGCTCTCGAAGTCGATGCAGGCCCCGGCCCCGCGCCACAGGAACAGGGTCCGCCAGCCGCCGTCGCCGTCGGGCACCGGGGCGGGCGTCCGCGCAGCCGCCCAGAACGCGTCGGTGCCGGGTGCGCCGGGCAGCCCGAACTCGGCGAAGACGCTCTCCTCGTCGGCCCTGAGGCCGGTGTCGGGACCGGTCATGGCCGGCCGATGAGGCGGTCGGCCGTGGTCCGGAGGAACGTGCTCGGGGACGCGTTCGTGCCGTCCTCGGTGCGGAGCCGTTCGGTCACCAGGCGCATCGGCATCTCCTTGTGAGGGGGAAGGGTGAGAGGCTAGGCTCCTCTCATATTAGGTGAGCCTAACCTAATGTCTCGGCTCGCCTCATCTCTGATTCCACCCGCACCGACGTTCTGACGCGCACTCATGACGCGGCCGTCACCGGCCCGTCGGGCCCAGGAGGCACTGACATATGAGCACCAACCCTTTCGACGACCCCGAAGGCCGCTTCCTGGTCCTGGTGAACGACGAGGGGCAGCACTCGCTCTGGCCGTCCTTCGCCGAGGTTCCCGGGGGATGGACGACCGCTTTCGATGAGAACTCCCGGGAGGCGTGCCTGGAGTTCATCGAGACCAACTGGACCGATCTGCGCCCCCGTTCCCTCGCGGCATCCACCGACTGACCCCACGCGGCGAATCGCCCCGCCGCCGCCCGCGGGACGGGCCTGTCGGCGCTCCCGTTCCTCGCGTCGGAACGACACGGCGATGAGCCGGTCCCTGATCGTGAACCGAGTAAGGAAAGTCTTGATCACGGCCACGCCGCACCGCGCCCCACTGCCGCACGCGCTCCCCGTACCGTCCTCCTCCGTGCGCTCCGCGCATGAGGAGGACGCTGCCGAACTCGCCGAACTGTCCCGGCCGTTCGTGCACTCGGGGGCGCTGCGGGAGCGGCCCGCCTCCCTCTATGCCGCCCACGCCGCCGACTTCCTCGTGACGCAGACCCCCGGACGGCCCATCGAGGGCTGTGTCGGCCTGCGCGTGCACCCGGCCGTCCCCGGAGAGGGCCGCGGGCCCGTCGGCGTCCTGTACAACTTCTGCGTGGCCGGACACAGTCAGGGGCGCGGAGTCGGCGCCGGGCTCCTGCGCACGGTACTGGCCATGGCGCGCGCCCAGTCGCTCGATGCCCTGTTCACGGCGACGACCGGCGGTGGCGGCCTCTTCCTCCGGTACGGTTTCGCGCCCGCGCCCGCGCGCCTGGCGCCTTCGTCCTGGGCGGAGTCCCTGGATCCCCGGCGCAACGCGCGGATCCTCACCAAGGTCCTGTGACGGCCGGCGCGCGCGTGTGCGCGCCGCTCTCCGTCGGTGCGGCCCTTCGGCGGCGCGTCGGAGGCGCTTCGCCCGCCGCGGTCATACGGTGCTGCTGTGGCGATCCTGGCTGTCGTCGGGAACCACGGTGGTGCCGGGGCCGGTCTCGCCGAGGACGCCGCGCAGCACCGCGTGCGGCACGCGGCCGTCGAGCACGTGCGCCCTGCGCACACCGCCGCGGACGGCCCGCAGGCAGCCTTCCATCTTCGGCAGCATCCCGCCGGCCAGTCCGGGCAGCAGTCCTTCCAGCGCGTCGGCCGTCAGGTGCTCGATCACCTCGGTGCTGTGCGGCCAGTTCGCGTACAGCCCTGCCACGTCGGTGAGCATCACCAGCCGCTCGGCGTCGAGGGCCACGGCCAGGGCCGACGCCGCGAGGTCGGCGTTGACGTTGTAGGCCTGTCCGTCCTCGCCGCGTGCCACGGGGGAGACCACCGGGATGTGCCCCTGCTCCAGGAGGGTGCGCACCATGCCGGGGTTCACGTCCACGATGTCGCCGACAAGGCCGATGTCCACCGGCCGGCCGTCCACCCAGGCCGGACGCCGCACCGCGGTCATCGTGTGCGCGTCCTCGCCCGTCATGCCCACCGCGAAAGGCCCGTGTGCGTTGATCTGGCCGACCAGCTCCCGCTGGACCCGCCCGCTCAGCACCATGCGCACCACGTCCATGGCCTCCGGGGTGGTCACCCGCAGACCCGCCTCGAAGCGGGACTCCAGGCCGAGACGGTCGAGCATCGCGCTGATCTGCGGCCCGCCTCCGTGGACGACGACCGGGCGGAGCCCGGTCCGCCACAACTCCACGACATCCCGGGCGAACGCCCGCTGCAGGCTCGCGTCCACCATGGCGTTGCCGCCGAACTTGACGACGACCGCGCCGCCCCGCACCCTGTTCACGCGATTAGCTTAGCCTAACCTAAATAGCCGCGATCCTGGTTCGGGCCGGCCCGCCTCCCGGAACTTGAGCAGCGGTCAACTCCCTGCCTGTGAAGGGAGTTGCCGATCGGCGAGCGGGACGGGACGTGCTCCGAGTTCGGCCGGGGAACCGCACGGGTGCGGTTCCGTACCGCCGTTCCGGCCGGCGCGGAGCGCCTCGCGTCAGGCGACCAGCCGGATCCCGGTGACCAGATGCGGGCGGATGCGTACCGCACAGTTCATCACCGGACCGGGCCAGGGGCGGAGCAGCCGATGGTAACGCGACAGCGCGTCCGGATCGGCGACCGGGCGGCAGTAGCCCGTGGCGACGACACTCCAGCCCAGATGGGTCAGCGGATCGATGTCGTCGGCCTGGTAGGCGACCACGACCCCCCGGTCGCCATGGTCGCGGGCCTGGGCGAACAGATCCGAGTCCTGATGGGTCAGGATCACGATCTGACCGTGGTCCAGCAGATGGTTCACCGGTCGGATGGCCGGCAGCGCGCGCTGGGTGAAGACGATCCGCCCGAGCGACGCCCCGCCGAGCAGGCTCAGTGCCTGGGTACCGGTCAACTCGACCGTACGGCGCGGACCTGCGGCCGCCGCATCCGAGAACGGTGCCGCCTCCGGCGGCGCGGTCACGGCCGTGCACACGGACGGCTGGGGCGACTGATGGCATGAGTGGTTCACGGGGCTGCCTCGTCTCCTGGTCTGCTCACCTGAGGCACGAGTACATCGGGTGGCGCCGTCCCCGCACCAGGGCCGAACGGCCCCAGGGCCGAACGGCCCTAGCGGCGTCGGACCTCCGATGGGTTCACTGCGGTGCATCGCACGCCGCGGGTGCGCGCAGGAGGGAAACACGGTGATCGCAGTCGTCGGGCACAGAGACCTCAGCAACAGATCCCTGGAACTGGTGGAAGCCGAACTGAGAGCGAGGCTGGACCGATTGGCAGAAGGTGCCGCCGCCCTGGTGCGGGTCGGCGCGGGGCTGCCGCTGGCATTCGGGCGGGCCGCCCGGGAGGCCGGGCGGAAGCTGACAGTACTGCTGCCGGCTCAGGGCGTGGTTCCCGCCGTGCTGCCCGAGCGGGACCGGTCGGCCGCGGGCGAACTGCTGGTGCTGGCCGAACACGTACGGCTGCTGGCGTTCGATCCGGCCGACCGCGACGCGTGTGTCGGCGCCGACGAACGACTGGTGGAGACGTGCCGGACCGTGCTCGCCGTGTGGGACGGATCGCCGTCGGACGGCCGGGACGCCACCGCCCATCTGGTTGCCTTCGCGCGTGCGCGAGGAATCCGGGTGGAGGTCGTCTGGCCGGACGGTTCCGTACGGGAGCGGACATGAGACTGCCGGAACGCGGGACGGGGAGGACGGTGGAAGGACCCGAGGCCGACGAGCGGGTGCGCCCCGGCGCGTCCGGGACGGGCCACGACCGGGAGTGCGCCGGGGCGAGGCGCGGGTTCGGGTGGCTGCTGGTCATCACGGCCGCGCTCGGGCTGCTCGGCTCGTTCGTCATCACGATCGACAAGTTCGAACTGCTCGCCGATCCCGGATTCGTGCCCGCCTGCTCGCTGAGCCCCGTGGTGTCCTGCACGAGTGTGATGCGCAGCGAGCAGGCGTCGGTGTTCGGCTTTCCCAACCCGCTCATCGGGCTGGTCGCCTTCGGCGCGGTGATGGCGACCGGCGCGGGCCTGCTCGCAGGCGCACGCTATCGGCGCTGGTACTGGTTGGGGCTGAACCTCGGCACGCTGTTCGGAGTCGGCTTCTGCATGTGGCTGATGACACAGGCCCTGTTCGACATAGGCGCCCTCTGCCTGTGGTGCATGCTCGTGTGGGTGGCCACCATCCTCATGTTCTGGCACACCACGGTGCACAACCTGCGCCATGGCGTTCTGCCCGCCCCGCGCGCCCTGGTCGCGGCGGTGCTGGAGTTCCCCCTCGTGGTGCCGGTGACCTGGTGCCTGGCCATCGTCATGCTGATAGCAGTCCGGTTCTGGTCGTACTGGCAGACATTTCTGTGACCGCGACGATGCCGGTGGTCTCGTGATGGATCTGCGCGGCCGGTACTCCGGCGGCGGCCAGCCGCGCGGCCACGGCCTGCGCCGGCCCGGTCGTGGCGGCCTCGGGGGCCAGGGCCAGAAAGGCGTGCTGCCGGGCGGCGGCCCCGGGATGCGCGGGCAGTATTCCGTTCAGGACCCGCAGCCCGGCACCCGCGAAGCGCGTGCTCGCCGCATCGGCCGCGACGACGGTCAGCCAGGGGCGTTCGCGCCGGAACGCTTCCAGGTACGCCGCGTCGTACATCTCCTCGGCCGTCGCCCTCTCCTCCGGCGCGGCGGGACCCAGCAGCAGCCGTACCCGGTGCGCACGGGACCGGTCGGCGTCGATCCGCTGGAGCAACGCCTTCATCGGGGCCCAGCCCGTACCGGAGGCGATCAGCAGAATGTCCGAGGACGGAAGAAGATCCGGCAGGGCCAGCGCACCGCGCGGGGCGCTGAGACGGACGGCGCCGCCCACCCGCGTACCGTGCACCAGCGCGTCGCTCACCCCGTCGGAGCCCCGGGCCCGTACATGGAACTCCAGTTCACCGTCCGGATGCGGCGCGCGGGCCAGATAGTACGGACGCCAGGCCTGTTCCAGCAGCGGCGACTCCAGGGACGCGTAACTCCCGGCCTCGAAGGCGTAGGGCTGGTGGGGCCGTACCCGCAGCACCGCGAGATCGGGCGTGCGGAGTTCGTGCGAGGTCACCGTCGCCTCCCAGCTGGGCGGTTCGGCGATCGCCTCGTCCGCTCCCCTGACCATCGCCGAGACGGCCAGCCGCAGCATCCGCAGCCACGCGTGCTCCAGCGCACGGGTCCACCGGGCGCCCGCGCGCACGCGCAGTGCCTCGATCAACGCCGCCTCGAAGGCCTCGAAATGCGCGGGGCGCACCCCGAGCTTGCGATGGTCGCGCCCCAACTGCCCGAAGACGCCGATCATTTCGTCCGTACGGTGCAGATTGCCGATCAGATAGCGGAAGATCCCTGCGAGATGGGCCTGTTGGAACGCCATCGACTCGGGGAACAGCGACCGCAGATACGGATGCCGCTCGAACAGGATCCGGTACAGCTCGGCGATCAGCTCCTCCAGCGGGTTCACCAGCGGGAGCGAGTCACCGATCAGCAACTGGTCGGCCGTTCCGTCGTACGCCTGCGGGGCCTCGGCGCTCCACACTTCGGCACGGCTGCCGGACGGGGCCAGGATGCGTCGTCGCAGCCGCATCGCGTCATGCCGTGCGAGCAATGCGTGGTAGTCCTCGCTCGGGGTGTTCATGGGCCGGTGACTCCTCGGTGCAGCGCAGTGGGGTGGCCGGGAAGGGAGATGTCCGTAGCGCCCGGACGATCTTGGCGGCGTCAGTATGGCACCGCGTCCTGCCCGCTGACCGGCCCCCGGCCACAGGGCCTTTCGGCCCTGTTCAGACGCCGTTCGCCATGCTGTCGCACCCCGGCGGGACCGGGCCCCGGGACGGGCACATACTGTCTTGCGGCCCTCTCCCCGAACCGATCGAGCACGATGTGAATGAGTTCCCGAATTCCCCACTGAGCACGACCCCGTCGCCGTCCGCGGCCCCCGTACGCGTCTTCATCCTCGACGACCACGAGGTCGTACGGCGCGGCGTACGCGATCTGCTCGAAGCCGAGGACGACATCGAGGTCGTCGGCGAGGCGTCCGACGCCCGGGAGGCGCTGGCCCGCGTACCGGCCAGCAGACCGCAGGTCGCCGTGCTGGACGTACGCCTCGGCGACGACCGGGGCGGGGACCACGCCGGTATCGAGGTGTGCCGGGAACTGCGCGCCCTGATGCCCGAACTCGCCTGCCTGATGCTGACGTCGTTCGACGACGACGAGGCTCTGTTCGACGCCATCATGGCGGGCGCCGCGGGGTACGTGCTCAAGCAGATCAACGGAGCCGATCTGATCGCCGCCGTACGCACGGTCGCGTCGGGCACCTCGATGCTCGATCCGCGGACGACCGCCCGAGTGATGGCCCGGCTGCGGGGCACCGAGCGACCCCCCGCCGAGGCGTCGGAGGCATCGGAACTGGACGGACTCACGCCCAGGGAACGGCAGATCCTGGACCTCATCGGCGAGGGCCTCACCAACCGTGAGATCGCGGAACGTCTCTTCCTGGCCGAGAAGACCGTCAAGAACCGCATCTCCTCGATCCTCGCCAAACTGGGCGTGGGCCGACGCATCCAGGCCGCGATGCTCGTCGGCCGGATCAAGGACCGCCAGGGGTGGCCCTCGGCCCCACGCGGCTGACGGACACTCGGGCGTCAGTCGTGGAGCGGCACGCGCCAGATGATCCTGGTGCCGCCGTCCGCCGGCCGTTCGATGGCCAGTGTGCCGCCGCAGAGCTCTGCCCGCGTACGCATATTGGCCAGCCCTCCGAGGCGTTCGGCCGCCGGTTCACCGGCATCGACCGCTGCTCCTGTCCCGGACGCGGTCGTGACACCGTCCCGGATCCCGATGCCGTTGTCGGTGACGGTCAGGGTCACCGCGTCGTCGGCCGACAGCACGATGCCGATACGAGTGGCACGGGCATGGCGAGAGGCATTGGACACCGCCTCGGCGGCGACCGCCACCACATGTTCGGCCAGCTCGTCCGGGACCGTGGTGTCCACCGGCCCGTCGATCCGCACGGAGGGCCGGAAGCCAAGGGCGTGCGCCGCCGTGCGGGCGGTCTCGGCCATCCGGTGCCGCAGCCCGCCGCGGCCCGAACCGTCCGCCGTCCGCAGATCGAAGATGGTGGACCGGATGATCCGGATCGTGGTGTCCAGATCATCCACCGCACGGCTGACCCGCTCGGCCGCGTCCGGCCGGTCCGCGATGGCACGCGTGGTGCTCTGGAGAGTCATCCCGGTCGCGAAGAGACGCTGGATCGCCAGATCGTGCAGATCGCGGGCGATCCGGTCCCGGTCGTGCATGACGGCGAGTTCCTCGGACTCGGCCCGCCTACGGGCCAGTTCCAGGGCGATGGCCGCCTGGTCGGCGAAGCCCGAGACGAGTGCGACCTCGGTGTCGTCGAACGGCGGGCGGTCCACCGGCCGCCCCAGACGCAGTGCGCCCCTCGCCCCGGTGTCGACTCGCAGAGGCACCGTCACCACCGGGCCCAGACCGTCCTCGGCACCGTCGCCGAACGGGTGGGCGCGGGGATCGGAACGGACATCGGCGCAGTGCACCGGTGTCCCCGTACGGGCGGCGAGTCCGGCCAGTGATCCCCGCGCGGGTACGGACAGCCCCGTCACGCGCTCGGCGTCCCTGCCATGGGCGACGGCAACGGTCAGACGCGCCTCGGCCCCGGATGTCTCCGAGGCCCCGGAGAGCGACGCGGGGGGCGTCGGCAGCAGAATCGCGGCCCGGTCGGCGCCCGCCACCTCCATCGCCCGCTCGGCGATCAGATGCAGCACCTCGTCGGCGTCCGTCCCCGAGAGCAGGGTGCGGGTGATCTCGCCCAGTGCCTCCAGGCGCCGCTCCCGACGACGGCTCTCGTCGTACATGCGGGCGTTGTCGATGGCGACCCCGGCCGCGATCGACAAGGTGGTCAGCACCGCCTCGTCGTCGGCGTCGAAGCTCACCCCGCCCCGCTTCTCCGTGAGGTAGAGGTTGCCGAACACCTCGTCCCGAACCCGCACCGGTACCCCGAGGAAGGTGCGCATCGGGGGATGATGAGGCGGAAATCCGAAGCTGCGGGGGTGGCTGCTCAGATCGGTGAGCCGCAGCGGCTCCGGGTGATGGATCAGCTCACCGAGGATTCCGCGCCCGCACGGCGTCTGGCCGATCACGGCGGCGAGCTGCTCCGATATGCCGACCGGCAGGAACTCCAGCAGCTTCTGCCCGTCCCCGACGATGCCGAGCGCTTCGTACTCCGCGTCGGTCAGGGTCACCGCGGCCTCCACGATCCCGCGGAGCACCTCGGGCAGTTCCAGGCCCCGCCCCAGGCTCATCACGGAATCCAGCAGACTGCGCATCCTGTCCGGCCGGCTGGGCTGGGGCCAGGCCGCCGGACCGGTGCAGCGGGCTCCGGGCGAGTCGAGGGCGGGGGAGGCGGAGCCGGGAGAAGGGACTCCGAAGGGGGAGCCGGGCGCGGTAGGTGTTGTCTCTGTCATCGGGGCGCCGCTCTCAGAATCCGTGTGCCGTATGCCGGGAAATCGCTCACCGGATCACCGCAGGGCTGGGACCGGTCCACGGACGGTCAGCCTACGACAGCCACGAGGCCGACGGCCCGGCGGTGCACCGCCGCCTCCCGGACCGGCCTGGCTGAGGCCGGTCGGCCGCCTGACGGACCGGCAGTAGGGCCGGTCGGCCCCGTGGGCGGTACCCGTCGGTCCCTGGAGGGCTTCGAGCGGCACGGCCAGCATGGTGCGGCCGGGAAGGTCCGGTCCGTCCCCTCGTAATCCGCGCCGGACCTTTCCGACCGCTCCCCTCCGCCCGTGCGGCGGGGAGCGCTCGAAGAACCGCAAGAGCTGGAGGACACGGTCCGGTGGATCGCTGTCCTTCGAGACGCCGATGCTCTGGACCACCGGATTTCTGATCACTTTCGTCTTCGGCGGACTGACCGGCGTCATCCTGGCCTCACCACCCCTGGACTTCCACGTCTCCGACTCGTACTTCGTCGTCGCCCACTTCCACTACACGCTCTTCGGCACGGTCGTGTACGCGATGTTCGCCGGATTCCATTTCTGGTGGCCGAAGTTCACCGGAAGGATGCTCGACGAGCGCCTGGGCAAGATCACGTTCTGGGTGCTGACGGTCGGCTTCCACCTCACGTTCCTCGTGCAGCACTGGCTCGGAGCCGAGGGAATGCCGCGCCGGTACGCGGACTATCTCGCCGCTGATGGATTCACCGCTCTCAACACCCTTTCCACCATCGGCTCGTTCCTCCTCGGACTGTCGTTCCTGCCCTTCTTCTACAACGTCTGGAAGACCAGCCAGTACGGCCGGAAGGTCACCGTCGACGATCCCTGGGGCTATGGCCGTTCCCTGGAATGGGCCACGTCCTGTCCTCCGCCCCGGCACAACTTCAGTTCGCTGCCCCGCATCCGCAGCGAGTCCCCGGCCCTCGATCTGCACCATCCGGAGATCGCCGCATTCGAACTCGAACCCGCTGTACCGCACTGACCCTTCCGTCTCCCGTCCCCGAACCCCGCCCTCAGGAGAGTGCTGCCCGATGTCCCACGGTGTTCTGGCGGTCGGCGTCGTCGTGCTGCTCGCGTCCGGCAACGTCTGGTACCTGCCTGCCTATGTCGATCTGCGAGCGGGCCAGGACCGGCCGCGCTCCCGGCGGCCGGCCGCGGCCGCCGTACTGACCGCGTGGGGATCGGCGGCCCTCACGATGCTCCTGCTGCTCACGCCGGTCGCTCCGGTCGTGGCCGCGCTGCCGGCGGTCGCGGGCACCACCGCCGTGGTGTCCCTGACCGTCCAGGCGCGGCGGCGACGGGGCCAGGAGCAGCGTGAGGAGGAAGCACGCTGGTCCACGCTCTTTCCGGTACGGACCGCCGGCCCGGCCGGGACCACCGAGGACGAGTGGACCAGCCGGTCCGGGGCATTTCCGGGCGGAGGGAGCGAGGCGGACCTCATGTCCAGAGCTGTTCGCCGAGAGTCCCGGAGGATGCGGCGCCGGGCAGGACGTAGGCCACGGCCGAGGCCCGGTGTTGGAGGAACGGGGTGAGGGCGTCGCGGGCGGCCAGGCGGTTCTGGACGCGGGTGAACTGGGCGGAGTCGCGCATGAAGGCACAGAAGAGAAGGCCGCGGTCGGTCGGGCCGTCGTCGTAGCTGTAACTGCGGCGGAGCATACGGGCACCGCCGTCGAAGCGGGGGCTGGCGAGACGCACGTGGGCGGTGGCCGGGATGACGTAGGAACCGTCGGGGTTCTTGGCGTAGATGTCCGGCTCGTCATGCTCGGCGGTGCCACTGAGGGCGACGCCGTCGCGGGCACGGCGGCCGATCGCCCGGTCGCGCCGACCCTCGGAGAGGGCCGCGAAGCCGGTGACGTCCATGCGGATCCGGCGGTAGACCAGAACGGTGCCGTCCCCGTGGGCTCCGGGTGGGCCCCAGACCCACTGTTCGGCCGCCGCGTGATCGGGGTTGGCGGTGCCGTCCTTGGAGCCGAACAAGTTGCGCGGGGTGGTGCCCGGGGCCGTGTGGGGCAGGAAGCCGGACTGGGTCCAGCGCGGCACGGCGCCGGCGGCCTGTGCGGCCCTGCCGACGAGTTCGGCGACGACGGTGAGCGTCCAGCGGTCGGCTGCGCACAGTTGGACCAGAAGATCGCCGTTGCTGCGGCGCGGGTCGAGGCGGTCGCCGGGGAACGGCGGCAACTCCACCAGCGAGGCGGGGACGTCGAGGCCGAGCCGAGCGGCGAGAGCGGGGCCGATGCCGACCAGGGAGGTGAGCCGGGTCGCGCCACCGCCTTGGAGCCGCGGGTCCGGCGGGGTGTCGGCGGCTGCGGTGGCGAGCGTGCTGGTCAGCGCTCCGAGGACGCTGCGAAGGGCCTTCCGGTCGGTGGCGGCCGAGGTCCGGGGGAGGTCGAAGGAGAGCAGGTGCGTCGCCGGTTGCTGGGGCGCCGTAACACCTGCCTGTCGGGCGCCGTGGAAGGGAATCGCGGCCTCGGCCGGCGGGGCGCCGGAGGTGGCACGGCCAGCTGTCCGGTCGCCTCTCGCCAGTTCGTCGGCTGCCGCGCCGGCCCCGGCTGCGAGTACCGCTCCGGCTGCGAGCAGTGCCCGACGCCGCCCGAAACCGGTTGCCGCGGGTCGGGGTGGATCCTGCGCATTTCCCTGTTCGGTGGGCATAGGCCTATTGGAGACGATAAAACATCTGCCATGCAAACCCTGTCTGCAGAACGCCTGTTGAACCGTTTGGCAGTCCCGGCGGAGGTGTTCCGGGCGACGCTGCGTCTGTCGGTGCTGGTCGTCTCGGTCGCGTTGGCGGCCACCGGGTGCTCCGGTACGGGGTCGACGTCCGGCGATGCGCGGCATCCGGCGGGGAGCGTGCTGCGCGTTCCGCAGGATTTCCCCTCGGTGCAGCAGGCGGTGGACGTCGCTCGTGAAGGCGAGACGGTGCTGATCGGCCCGGGTGTGTACCGGGAGAGCGTGCGCGTCACCAAGCCCCGCTTGGTACTGCGCGGAACGGACCGCAACAAGGTGGTCTTCGACGGCGGTGTGCGTCTGGCCAACGGCATCACCGTGACCGGCGCCGGCTCGGTGGTCGAGAACCTCACCGTGCACGGCTACCTCGCCAACGGCGTGCTGTTCACCGGTGTCACCGACGAGCGGTTGCAGCAGCGCGGTGCCGGCGGCTCCGCCTACGACCCGCTGGACACCACCCGCTTCCCTGCCGTCCGGGGTTTCCGCGCGACCCGGGTCACGGCATACAACAACGGCCTGTACGGCATCTACGCCTTTGACGCGCGCGACGGCGTGATCGAGGACTCCTACGCCTCCGGGCACGCCGACTCCGGCATCTACGTCGGCCAGTGCAAGCCCTGCGGCACCGTCGTCCGCGGCAACACGGTGGAGCGCAACGCGGTCGGCATCGAACTGACCAATGCCTCGGACGGCCTGTCGGTGCTGGGCAATCGCGTCGCCCGCAACCGGGTCGGCGTCACGGTCAACTCCAACGACCTGGAGGCCCTCGCCCCGCAGCACGGCGCGGTGATCGCGGGCAACGTGGTCGCCGACAACAACGCCGCCGACACGCCCGAGCAGGCGGACGGGGGCTTCGGTATCGGCATCGGCATCGGCGGCGGCACCGCGAACCGCGTCCAGCGCAACCTGGTCCGGGGCAACCGGGCGGCCGGAGTGGTCGTCACCGACCCGCCGGGGCATCCGGCGAGCGGCAATCGCGTCGAAGGAAACCGCGCCACCGGCAACGGCATCGACCTCGTGCTGGCCTCGGCCGACCCCGGCAACTGTTTCGCGGGCAACCGGCCCGACACCCAGAGCCCGAACGGCCTGGAGGGTCGCGCGGGCTGCGGCACCCGCGGCCGGGGCGCGCTGCCCACCGGCCGGACCGCGCCGGTGCAGCCGCCGCCCGGCGTACCGTTCAGCCAGGTACCGGCCCCACCCGCCCAGCCGTCCATGCCGGACCCGACGGCCCCGGGCAGCCCGGCGACCGGCCTGCCAGGGGCCGTCGACGCGGCCGCGTATCCGCTCCCGAAGGACGTGGGCGCCGTGCCGCACTCACGCTGAGCATGGCGCTGCGGTGGACTCGGCCCCCGTTCACCGTGCCGCCTCGAAGGGTGGGTCGAGGAGGGCCGTCGGCAACCGCGGAAGCCGGGGCGCATCGGCACCGAGACGTCAGCCGGTGCCCCACGGAGCCTCGGGGAGCTTCGCGCGGCTCTCGCGCCCGGAGAACTCCACGGTGGTCGGAGTCCCCAGGCCCGGCATCCGCATCGTCACCCGCCGCAGGCCGCCGTCACCGTCGACCCAGTACGTCAGCGGCGACCGTCCGCCGTCGGGGCCCGCACCGGGCGTGGCGCCCTGGGCGCGCGGCCCGGCGAACCGGTCGTAGCTGCGGCCGTCGATGCGATCACGCTCCAGCCGGCGAGCCCCGGACTGTGCGAGCAGCAGCGGGTTGTCGGGGCGGTCCGCGCCGAGCCCGATCAGCAACTGGAGCCCGGCGTCCAGGGGATCGGCCGTGTAGGAGCGCGCGGACCAGCCCGAGCGCGGGATGTGCCCGGCCTGCTGCCAGGCCGGTCTGTTGTCGCCCTTGGGCACGGGGGCCAGGCCGAGGCCACCGGTGTCCCAGACGATCAGCCCGTGGTCGAGCTGCCCGGTGGCGGCCCCGGAAGTGCCGGAGGATCCGGTGACCTGATAGCTCCCCACGGCCCGGTGGGTTCGGTAGTCCACGACCCCCTTGACCCGCACCACCACTCCGCCGCCCTCGGTGGCGGTGAGCGTCACCGCCACGGGACTGGCCTGGTACAGATTCAGCCGCGACAGCGCCAGCCTGGACGCCTCCTCCATCGTCACCGGCCGTTCGGTGGCGGTGTCGTCCGACAAGGTCCGGTAGGCGGCCAGGCCGCCCACCGCGGCGC
This sequence comes from Streptomyces sp. NBC_00984, assembly GCF_045162475.1. NCBI lineage: Bacteria > Bacillati > Actinomycetota > Actinomycetes > Kitasatosporales > Streptomycetaceae > Streptomyces > Streptomyces sp. NBC_00984. The sequence continues at coordinate 1,737,267 of NZ_CP108734.1, read as the reverse complement.
CGCACGCCGTGACCGCGATCAGTGTCCTGAACCAGAGGGCCCGACGCGGCGTACGGCCGTCGGTCTTCCTCTTCCGAGCCATGCGGTCGCCTTCTCTCATCGGTCGGTCACACAGGAGGGCGGGTCCGCGAACCGCTGGTCCGCGAACCCGCCCGAGCCGGCCCGGACGGTCACCGGTGCCGGTCGCCCCGCTCCGGGACAGGCCCTAGCGGTGCTGTGCCCTTCGCCTGCGCATCAGTACGACCAGTGCCGCACCGAGAACGGTGAGCGCGGCGCAGCCGGCCAGGGCCAGCGAAACCACCTGGCTCATGCCGGTGGCAGCCAGGCCCGAGTCGGGTACGTGGCCAGGTGCACCCGGTGCACCCGGTGCGCCCGGTGCGCCCGGAGCCCCCGGCGAACCCGGTTTGCCTGGTGTGTCCGGTGTCGGCTTCGTCGGTTTCGGTGTCGGCTCGGTGGCGGGAAGCCGTCGGTTGACCGCTGTCACCGAGACCCCGTCGTCGAGGTTGTCGGAGGTCAGTACCAGTGGCCCGAACACGGTCACATCCGGTGCGGCGTAACCTGCGGGCGGGCTGACCTCCTGCCAGTAGTACGTGCCCGGTGCGCCGGTGCCGCGGCAGATGCCGTCGGTCCCGGTCATGCAGGGCTTGCCGACCTTCGTGTCCGGCTCCGCCCCGGTGGTCTGCAGCTCGTCGGAGCCGTTCGTCTCCTTCCACAGCTGGAATTTCGCCCGCGCCAGCGCTTTGCCGTCCTGGTCGTGCTTGACCAGGCGCAGCACGCCCTCCTGTTGCCGGAAGCCGAAGTCGTAGGTGTGGTCGTTCTCTCCGGGCCCGCCGGTGGTCAACGCCCGCTCCGGGAAGTGCGCGTCGCGCGGGACGATGCCCTTGGAGTCGATGAAGTGGTTGTCGCCGACATCCGCTTCCGTGGGCACCCACTGGTGGAGCGGGCCGCCCTTGGCGTAGTCGGCCGGTTTGTCGAGGCGGATGGTGTACTTGGTCCTCGGCCGGAGGCCACCGGCGACATTGGAGTCGTCGAAGTAGTACTCGCCACGCGCCGTCGTCCCGGTCGTCCCCACGAGCTTGCCCGACTCGTCGTACAGGTGGACGGTCGCGCCCACGACCGGGCGCTGGCCCGGGTTCTGGATGCCCGTGCGCTCGGGGTCGTACCAGACCCGGTTGCCGATCTGGAGCGGGGCCTGGTCGCAGAGCACCTCCAGGTCGCCCATCGAGGCGCCCTTGCCGAACGGGGCGATGGTTCCCGGTGGGTTGAGGCGCAGGCCGAACTCCGGGTCTTGCGCGCCGTCGCGCTGGAGGAACGACGTGCCGTACCCGAGGGCGGTGTGGTTGGGGTCGAAAGCGGAGGTCGCGATGGTGTTCTCGGCCTTGGAGAGCGCCATGCCGGCGAACGCCGTGTTGCGGTGACCACCCCAGCTGGTGTCGAAGAAACGGGTGCCCCGGGGGGAGAGCCCGCAGCCGTTGTTGGTGTCCATCGCATACATGCCGTTCGCCGGGCAGGCCTTGTTCAGGTCACCGCCCGACATGACGATGGCGGCGGAGTTCGGCGTGGGACCGGCTGGCGCGCGGTCGCTGAAGCGGTCGCGGAAGGCCAGCAGCATCGAGCCGTCGGACTCGAAGCCGATCTCGCCCAACTCCGGTTCGGGGTTGGCGATGGTGGAGTTGCCACACGGACGACCGTTCTGCGAGACCGGGTAGGTGCTCGTCCACGGGAACCAGCCCGCGCCGTCGCATGGGCCACTGCCAACCGTGGACTGACGCGGGTAGTCCAGCGGCTGGTCCAGCACCGCCTTGCGGAACGCTCCGGTGTCGAGGTCGAAGGGCATGACCACCGCGCGCAGGTCCGAGAGCTTCCCGGTGGACTCGCCGGAGCACACCCCGCCGAGGTAGCCGACGCCGTCCTGCAGGCCCAGGCCGAAGGGGCGCCAGTCCCCGGCCGCCGGACAGCCCGGATCCGGGATGGAGGCGACGGCCTCGGGCGCCGCCGCGGTCGCCACCGTGGCGTCATAGCGGTAGAGCTTGCGGTTGTTGAGGTTGACGACGAACAGGTCCTTGCCGTCATCGGTGATCTTGATGCCGCCCAGGCTCTCCCTGCCGGGCACGGTGAGGAAGGCGCCGTCCGTACCCTGGCCGTGCGCCGTGGTCCCCGCGTCCGGGACGACGGTGAACAGGGTGGTCTTCTTCTGCGCGCGGTCGGTCACATAGATCCCCCCGGCGCCGCCCGGACCGTAGTCCGTGGTGCGCTTGGCCAGCGCCGAGGAGAACACCCGCTTGTCGGCCTTGTTCCACGCGATGCCGAAAAGCGTGCCGGTCTCGGCGTTGGTGGCGATGTTCGTGACGTTGACGTCGACGCCGTCCTGGCCACGTGCGTCGTACGGGAAGGAGACCAGCGTGCGCTGGGTCCCGCCCTCGCGCGTGGTGGGCTGACAGCTCGTCACCAGCGGTGCGTTCTTCTGGCAGTAGTCACCCGGACTCCACAGCCCGGTGGTGTACGCCACGTTCTTCTCGCCGGAGAGGTCGACGAACTCCTCATTGCTGCTCAACTGGTTGGGCGCACCGTCCAGTCCCTGACGCGAGGCGAAGGCCGGGAACAGCACCCCCGGCCTCGGATTCACCACCTGCACCCGGTACTTGCCGCTGGTGGCGCTGCCCGCCGCCGGAGTCAGTGTCACGGTGCCGTCGGCCGCCGTGACCCCCTCGATGCCCGTCCCGGCGTCGTCGGTGAGGGTCACCTTGACGCCCGCGAGGCCCGGTTCCAACGCGGGTGTCCACACTCCGGTGTTGTCCACGGCCCGGATCACCCGGACCGTCACCGATCCTTCCTCCGTCTGCGAGTGCGCCGCAGGCGCCACGGCTAACGAGCCACTACCGATTCCCAAGGCGAGCACGGCCAGGCCGCCGACGGTGCGGCGACCGGGCATGCCCGGCCGTCGCCGACGCGGCTCGGGCGCGGCTCCCTTCGCTTGCTCATACGTAGATGTCATCTCCTGCTCTCAGCGTTCAGAAGGGCCTGATGCCCTGCTCGTGAGGGAGTACATAGAGATGCGGAGAACCGCCTTGCCAGGGATCTTAGAAGGGCTTTCGGCAAGATCGTGGCGGAATGGCGAACTTGTCCTCCGTCGAACTTTCACGCAACGGCCTCCGAGCGCATCGCGGGCGGGCGGCGAGGTGGCGAGCGAGGCTCGCACGCCTGTCGCACCGGTCGCTGCGGACACGGACGCCCTCCACGTGCGAGCAGGACCGGTCCGGCTGCCGGCATGGACCGGTGGCGGAAATCGGGTGGGCCGGTTCGGCTACGGCCACCTGGTCCCGCGGGATCCCGGCAGTGCCGGGCCCGTCGTCAAGAGAGGGACAGAAACCGCTAGGTTCCCCCGGCGATGTGGGATCTCGTGCGCTATGGGAGCGTGAGCGGGTGAGTGAGACGACGACTGAAACCCTGCAATACCGCTTTGACGGGCCAGAAGACGCACCGATCCTGGTCCTGGGCCCCTCCCTCGGCACCTCATGGCACATGTGGGACCGGCAGATACCGGAGCTCACCCAGCACTGGAGAGTCTTCCGCTACGACCTCCCCGGTCACGGCGGCGCCCCCGCCCACCCCGCCACCGCCATCGGCGACCTCTCCGACCGGCTGCTCGCCACCCTCGACGGTCTCGGTGTCCAGCGTTTCGGGTACGCGGGCTGCTCCATCGGCGGCGCGATCGGCGCCGACCTCGCGCTGCGCCACCCGCACCGGGTTGCCTCGCTGGCCCTCGTCGCCGCCTCGTCCCGGTTCGGCAGCGCCGACGAATTCCGCCAGCGCGGGGTGGTCGTGCGCACCAACGGACTGGAACCGATGGCTCGCACCGCACCCGAGCGCTGGTTCACCCCCGGGTTCGCCGCCGCGCAGCCGGCCATCGTCGACTGGGCCGTCCAGATGGTCCGCACCACCGACCCCGGCTGCTACATCGCCGCCTGCGAGGCCCTCGCCGCCTTCGACGTCCGCGGTGAACTCGGCCGCATCACCGCCCCGACCCTCGTCCTGGTCGGCGCCGAGGACCGGGTCACCGGACCGGGCGACGCACGCACCCTGGTCGCGGGCATACCGGACGCCCGGCTCGCGCTCGTCCCCGGCGCCGCCCATCTCGCCCCGGTCGAGCAGCCCGGAGCCGTCTCCGATCTGCTCCTCACCCACTTCTCCACGGCCTGGCAGGACACCCTCGCCGCCATCCCCGTCCCGCCGTCCACCCCGCAGCTCTCCGCGCCCGTGCTGCCCGTCGCGGAGATCACCGCGGCCACGCCGCAGCCCCCGACCGGGACCACCGGACGCGCCGACCCGTACGAGCCCGGCCTGAAGATCCGCCGCGAGGTGCTGGGCAACGCCCATGTGGACCGGGCCCTGGCCGATGCCGACGACTTCACCGAGGACTTCCAGGAGCTGGTCACCCGCTACGCATGGGGCGAGGTGTGGACCCGGGAGGGCCTGGACCGCCGTACCCGCAGCTGTGTCACGCTCACCGCGCTGGTCGCCTCCGGCCATCTGGAGGGCCTGGCCGCACATGTCAGGGCCGCCCTGCGCAACGGCCTCACCCCGGCCGAGATCAAGGAGGTGCTGATGCAGACCGCCGTGTACTGCGGCGTCCCCGCCGCCGGAGCCGCCTTCTCCGTCGCCCAGAGCGTGATTCAGGAAGAAACGAGGCCCCGCCCGTAGCAGGATGGGAGCCATGGACGCCGTGAACCCCGTGCACCTGACACTGACCAAGAAGACGCACTCCTGCATCCGTCTGGAGAAGGACGGGCGGACGCTCGTCATCGACCCGGGCGGCTTCTCCGAGCAGGACGCCGCCGTCGGCGCCGACGCGATGCTGGTGACGCACGAGCACCCCGACCACTTCGACGAGGGGCGGCTGCGCGCGGGCATGGAGGCCGACCCGGCCGCCGAGATCTGGACCCTGCGCAGCGTCGCCGACCGGCTCGCTGCGGCCTTCCCCGGGCGCGTCCACACCGTCGGCCACGGCGACACCTTCACCGCGGCGGGCTTCGACGTACAGGTGCACGGCGAGCTGCACGCGGTGATCCACCCGGACATCCCGAGGATCACCAACATCGGCTTCCTGGTCGACGGCTCGCTCTTCCACCCGGGCGACGCGCTCACCGTCCCCGACCGGCCCGTCGACACCCTGCTGCTCCCGGTGATGGCCCCCTGGAACAAGCTCTCCGAGGTCATCGACTACGTACGCGAGGTCAAGCCGCGCCGCGCCATCGACATCCACGACGCGCTGCTCACCGATCTCGCCCGCCCGATCTACGACAACCAGATCGGCAGCCTCGGCGGCGCCGACCACGGCCGGCTGGCCCCGGGGGACTCGACCGGCCTGTGACCGGCGCCGGACCGGCGGCTGTCAGTGCCAGCCGCTAGGTTTACGTACATGCGCATCGCCACCTGGAACGTCAATTCGATCACCGCCCGGCTCCCGAGGCTGCTGGCCTGGCTGGAGAGCACCGGCACGGATGTGCTGTGCATCCAGGAGACCAAGTGCACCGCCGAACAGTTCCCGGCGGACGCGCTCCGCGAGCTCGGCTACGAGTCCGCGGTCAACGCCACCGGCCGGTGGAACGGCGTGGCGCTGGTCTCCCGGGCCGGCCTGTCCGACGTGGTCGAGGGACTGCCGGACGGCCCGGACTACGACGGGGTGCAGGAGCCGCGGGCCATCTCCGCGACCTGCGGCCCGGTCCGGGTCTGGTCGGTCTACGTGCCCAACGGCCGCGAGGTCGAGCACGCGCACTACGCGTACAAGCTGCGCTGGTTCGAGGCCCTGCAGAAGGCCGTCGCCGCGGACGCCGCCGGCTCGAGGCCGTTCGCCGTCCTGGGCGACTTCAACGTGGCCCCGACCGACGAGGACGTCTGGGACCCGGCGCTGTTCGAGGGCGCCACGCATGTCACCCCCGCCGAGCGTGCCGCCCTCGCCGCACTGCGCGAGGAAGGGCTGTCGGACGTCATGCCGCGCCCGCTCAAGTACGACCGCCCGTACACCTTCTGGGACTACCGGGAGCTGCGCTTCCCGAAGAACAAGGGCATGCGGATCGACCTGGTCTACGGCAACGCGCCCTTCGTCGCGGCGGTCGCGGACAGCTATGTGGACCGCGAGGAGCGCAAGGGCAAGGGCGCGTCCGACCACGCCCCGGTGGTGGTGGACCTCGACATCTGAGGACCCGTTGTCAGTGGTGGCCGATAGCGTGGTTCCTGTCCTTATCCCGCTTGCTGGCTGCTTGCTGTGACCAGGACAGCCCCGCCCGTTCAGCGCCGGGCGGGGCCCCATCCGCCGCTGTCCGTCAGACCGCGGGGACGCCGTCCCGACCGCGAGCGGCGGTACGCCGCATCCCCAGTGCCGCCCCGGCGGTGCCCAGCGCCAGGACCATCAGCAGGGCGCTCACCCACAGCGGCGACCGGAAGCCGAACCCCGCACCGATCGCCAGGCCGCCCAGCCAGGGGCCGAGCGCGCCGCCCACATTGAACGCGGCCGTGGCGAACGAGCCGGACAGGGTCGGTGCGTCGGCCGCCAGCCGGAACACCCAGGAGATCAGCGCCGTGCCGGTGCCGAAGGCGAGCATCCCCTGGACGAGGACGAGCGCCACCGTCGCGAACGGGCTGCCCGCGGTCAGCGCGAACCCGGTCCAGCCGATCACCAGAGCCACCAGACCGGCCGCGGTGAAGGTGACCGGCCGTGTGTCGACGAATCGGCCGGCGGCCGTGACACCGATGAACGAGCCCAGTCCGAACAGCGCCAGCAGACCGGGGACCCAGACCGGGGCGAGCCCTGTCACATGGGTGGCGAGCGGTTCGACGTAGGAGAACGCGCAGAACGTAGCCCCCTGTACGAGGGCGCTCGTCAGCAGGGTCAGCAGCAGCCGCGGGCCGGCCAGGGTCCGCAGTTCGACGCTCGCGGGAGCGGGAGTGGACTCCGGCCGCCCCGCCGGAACGGTCCTGGCGATCACGGCGACGGCCGGTACGGAGACCAGGGCCACGGCCCAGAAGGCCGACCTCCACCCCCAGTGCCCGCCCAGCGCCGCACCGGCGGGCACCCCGGCCACACAGGCGATGGTGACGCCCCCGACCACCACCGATGTGGCGCGTGCCCGTGCTTCGGGCCCGACCATGGAGACCGCGGTCACCAGGGCCACCGCCCAGAAGCCCGCATTGGCCAGGGCCCCGACGACCCGCGTCGCGAGGAGCAGTCCGTAGCCGGGGGTGAGCGCGCCGATGACATGGACGGCACTGAAGACACAGAGGAAGAAGACGAGGGCGCGGCGGCGCGGCCAGTTCCGGCTGAAGAGCGCCATCAACGGCGCTCCGACGATCATTCCGATCGCGAAGGCCGAGGTCAGCAGCCCCGCGGCGGGAATGGACACATGCAGGTCGTCGGCGATGTCCGAGACCAGACCGGACAGCATGAATTCGGATGTGCCCTGGGCGAAGACGGCGAGCCCGAGCGCGTAGACAGTGAATGGCATGAAGGAACCCCATGGACGGCTGAAGGATGGACCAGGCAGGGGGTGTGGGCCCACGCCCGCCCGTCATGACGGGCGGCAACGCGGAAGAACGTCCGGGGGAGTTCATGGACGTGACTCGGCAACGTGGCGGGCGCCGGAGCCGGAGAGTCCACGCACGGTCGCATCGGGAGCGGTTCACGAGCGCGGACGGGAAGAGCGCAGCCCACACGGCAGTGGTCCTGCGGTGGCAGCCGGGGGAATCGGCTCCGGGCCGGCACGCGGCGCGACGGGATCGATTCGACGGCGGATCAGCCACCGGCGGACCGGTGGCTAGCCTCTGTCGGACTCGGGGCTGGACATGATCGTGAAGCTACCAGCCCGGATCGCCTCGCCTCCACCCCTTTTCGGCCGGAACTGCGAAACCACGGAACTGCGAAACCACGGAACTGTGGAACCACGGAACTACGGAACTGCGGAACTGCGAGACCGCGGAACCCCGGAACGACGGCCCGGAGCACGCCTGTTGCCGCATACGCGGGACTCCGCCGACGGACCGGCCGACGGCGGAGTTCCGGTGGTGCGCATCAGCCCAGTGACACCAGACGCGCACCGCCGTCGGACTCGATGACCGTACCCGTGGTGTTGGCGTTGGTCGCGGCGAGGACGACGACCTCCGCGATGTCCTCGGCGGTGGCGACGCGCCGGGCCGGCAGGACCGCCGAGACCTGTGCGAAGTAGGCCCGCTTGGCCTCCTCGGGCATGCCGTTCCACCAGGGGGTGTCGACGAACCCGGGGGAGACGGCGTTCGCCCGTATCGGGGCGAGTTCGGCGGCCAGCGGTTTCACCAGGGACTCGACCGCACCGTTGATCGCGGCGACGCCCGAGGTCCCGGGCAGACCGGCGCGGGCGGTGATCGCGCCGAGCAGCGTGATCGAGCCGTCCTTCGCGAGATGCGGCAGGGCGGCCTTGGCCGTGGTGAGGTGCGCCCAGAACTTGGCGTCGAAGGCGCCGCGCAGCACTTCCGGGTCCAGCTCGGCGATCGGGCTGATGCCGTCGCTGCCGCTGAGCGTCAGGACCAGCCAGTCGATGGTGCCGATGGACTCGACGAGTGCGCCGATCTCGTCGGCGTCCCGGGCATCGGCCCGGTGGCCGATCAACCCGGGGTCGGTGGCCGTGATCTCGTCGAGGCGGCCCTTGCCGCGGCCGGCGATGTGGACCGTCTTACCTCGTTCGTGCAGCAGCCGGGCCGTGGCGAGTCCGATGCCGGAGGTTCCTCCGACAACGAGTGCGGTGCGATGGGACACAGGACATCTCCTAATTCGAACCGCGGCGTCTCGTATTAAGCTGGCGCCATGTCGACGGAGAACACACCCCCCACCGCACCCCGTCCGGGCCGCAAGCGGAGCGAGGAGAGCCGGATGGCGATCCTGGTCGCCGCGTTCGAGCTGATGGGCGAGGTCGGATACGCGGGCCTGACCATCGAGGGCATCGCCGCCAGGGCCGGCTGCGGGAAGCAGACGATCTACCGGTGGTGGCGATCCAGGGCCGACGTCCTGCTCGATGTGCTCGCCGTCAAGGGCGAGTTGTACGTCACCACCGCCGACCAGGGTTCGTACCGCGACGACCTGCGGGCCTTCCTGGCCGACACCTATCGGCTCGCCGGAAACAGGCAGGTCACCGGCATCCTGTGCGCGCTGATGGCGGAGGCCCAGATCGACGAAGGGTTCGGTGAGCGGTTCCGTACCGGCTTCCTGGAGGGGCGCCGCGAGGCGCTCCGGGAGATCCTCGACCGGGCCGGACGGCGCGGCGACCTGCCGGCCCGCCCGGCGCCGTCCACGGTGCTCGACCTCGTGTTCGGCATGCTCTGGTACCGCGTCCTGGCCACCCGCGAACCCTTCGGCGAGGACCTCGTCGACGAACTGCTGACCCTTCTCGCGCCGGAACCGGCGGCTTCCGGCGCGAGGCGGGAGTGACCGTCCGCCCGGGACGGGCCGTGCACGGCGCGCGCTGCGGAGCGCGCGCGGGCGTCCGCGTCGGGTTCAGCACTCGAACGACAGGCCGCGCGCCTTGTGGTGCGCAACACGGGAGGGATGCGACCCTGAGTGGTATGAACATCCCTTTCTTGGACAACTGGCGTAAGCGTCACGACGGTGCGCGGGGGGCGGGGCTCGCCGCCGCCGTCGCCGCCGATCCCGATGGCGTGGCCGAGCTCCTCGCCGAGTGCGAGCTGCTGCGTGTCCGGGCGGGGCAGCGCGGGCTCGAACTCGACGACAGCCCGGCCTCGTTGGCGGCTCTCGACCAGTTGCCGCCGCGCTGGCGCGACGACCCCGAGGAGCTGCCCTGGCTGGGCAACGACGCCGGGTTGTACCTCGGGACGGTCCTGGTGCGGAACGTCTCCGGCGCGGCCTGGAACATCTGGCCCAGTGGGCGGCCCGTGGTGCGGCTCGCCTCCGGGCGGGAGATCGATGTGGTCGAGGCCGGGCTGGACTGGGCGATGGCCGGCAGTCCCGAACTCTCGCAGGTGTACTCGGAGTCGGCCGAAGGATAGGGATTTCACTACAACCGAATAAGAAGCCTTATGCCCCATTTGTGCGTGTCGGTGACGAAGTCCCTTTTCGGGCTGGATAGTTTGCGCTGACCTCGACACAGCGAAAAGTGGGTAGGGCAGCGTATGGCCGTCGATCCGTTGATCGAGCTGCGGGACGTCAACAAGTACTACGGACAGTTGCACGTACTGCGGGACATCAATCTCACCGTCGGCCGCGGGGAGGTGGTGGTGGTCATCGGCCCCTCCGGCTCCGGCAAATCGACGCTCTGCCGGACCATCAACCGGCTGGAGACGATCGAGTCCGGCCGCATCGCGATCGACGGCAGACCCCTCCCGGAGGAGGGGAAGGGCCTCGCCCAGCTCCGTGCCGAAGTGGGCATGGTCTTCCAGTCGTTCAACCTGTTCGCGCACCGGACCGTGCTGGCCAACGTCTCGCTCGCCCAGCTCAAGGTCCGCAAGCGGAAGAAGGACGAGGCGGACCGGCGCTCCCGTGAACTGCTGGAGCGGGTCGGACTGGCCTCGCAGGCCGACAAGTTCCCCGCCCAGCTCTCCGGCGGTCAGCAGCAGCGCGTGGCCATCGCCCGCGCCCTCGCCATGGACCCCAAGGCGCTGCTCTTCGACGAGCCCACCTCGGCGCTCGACCCGGAGATGATCAACGAGGTGCTGGAAGTCATGCAGCAGCTCGCCCGGGACGGCATGACCATGGTCGTCGTCACGCACGAGATGGGCTTCGCCCGCTCCGCCGCCAACCGCGTGGTCTTCATGGCCGACGGACGCATCGTCGAGGACCGCACTCCCGAGGCGTTCTTCACCGCTCCGGAGAGCGACCGCGCCAAGGACTTCCTGTCCAAGATCCTCAAGCACTGACGGGCGGCTCCGTGTTGCGTACGAGAAAAGTTCTGGCCGCCTGGGCCGGCCTCCTGCTGGCCGTGCTCGCCGCCGCGTGCGGCAAGGAGGGCAGCCCGCCGGTGAAGGGTCCGAAGCCCGAGCAACTGCCGGTCTACAAGGTCGACTCCGGCTTCCGGCTGCCCGCCTCGCCGACCTGGACGAAGGCGAAGAAGCGCGGCTACCTCCGGGTCGGGGCCAAGGAGGACCAGCCCTACCTGGGCGAGAAGGACCCGGCCACCGGTGTCTACTCCGGCTTCGACATCGAGATCGCCAAGATGATGTCGGCCTCGCTCGGGTTCGACCCGAAGACGATCCGTTTCAAGACCATCGCCTCCGCCAACCGCGAGACGGCGCTGCAGAACGGGCAGATCGACTACTACGTCGGCACCTACACCATCAACGCCATGCGCAAGAAGCTCGTCGGATTCGCCGGTCCCTACTTCATGGCCGGACAGAGCCTCCTCGTCCGCACCGACGAGCACGACATCAACGGCCCGCAGGACCTGGCCGGCAAGACGGTCTGCTCGGCCGCGGGGTCGACCCCGTACCAGCGCATCGCCGCCGACTACCCGAAGGCGATCCTGGTCGCCTACGACACGTATTCGATCTGCGTCGACAATCTGCTGACCTACCAGGTCGACGCCGTCACCACCGACGACGCCATCCTGCTGGGCTTCGCGGCCAAGGCGCCCAAGGAGATGAAGGTCGTGGGCAAGCCGTTCTCCCAGGAGCCGTACGGCATCGGCGTCCCGCGCAGCGACAACGCGCTGCGGTTCGCCCTGAACGACGCCCTGGAGGCGAACGAGAAGAACGGCAACTGGAAGAAGGCGTTCGAGGCCACACTCGGTCTGTCCGGAGTGCCCGCGCCGAAGCCGCCGCCCATCGACCGCTACCCGGCTACCTGAGAGGGCGGGCATCGACGATGGACGTACTCACCGAGAATTTCACGCTCTACGGCAAGGGTTTCCTGGGCACGGTCGAACTGACCGTCTACTCCTCGATCCTGGCCCTGCTCCTCGGCTTCTTCATGGCCTCCTGCCGGGTGTCCCCCGTCGGATCGCTGCGCGTGCTCGGCACGGTCTGGGTGATGGTGCTGCGCAACACCCCGCTGACGCTGCTCTTCTTCGCGGTCCTGCTCGGTCTGCCGCGCTTCGGCCTGGTCCTTCCCTTCAAGGTCTTCGCGGTCCTCGCGCTCGGCTGCTACACCTCCGCGTTCATCTGCGAGGTGCTGCGCTCGGGCATCAACACCGTGCCGACGGGACAGGGCGAGGCGGCCCGCAGCCTCGGTATGACGTTCGGCCAGACGCTGAACACCGTGGTGCTGCCACAGGCGTTCCGGTCGGTGATCCCGCCGATCGGCTCCACCCTCATCGCCCTGGCCAAGAACTCGGCCATCGCCGGGGCGTTCAGCGTCACCGAACTGCTCGGCACCTACAAGACCCTCAACGAGCTGGGCTACAGCATCATCTGGACCTTCGTCTGGATCGCCGTCGGCTACCTGATCATCACCCTGTCCATCAGTGCGCTCTTCAACGTGATGGAGAAGCGCTGGGGAGTCGCCCGATGACCACCCGCACCGCGCCGTCCGCCACCGCGCTCTACGACATCCCGGGCCCGGCGACCCGCAAGCGCCATCTCCTGTACGGGATCGTCTCGACGGCCCTGATCCTCGCCCTGCTCGGCTGGGTCGTCTATCTGCTCTTCGACACCGAACAGTTCACCAGCGCCAAGTGGACACCCTTCGAGTACAAGGGCATCCAGGAACTGCTGCTGCGCGGACTGGGCAACACCCTCAAGGCGTTCGCGTACGCCGCGGTGCTCTCCCTCCTGCTGGGCGCCGTCCTCGCCGTCGGCCGGCTCTCCGAGCACCGGGCCGTGCGCTGGATCGCGACGCTGCTCGTGGAGTTCTTCCGGGCCATGCCCGTCCTGGTGATGATCTTCTTCATCTTCGTGGCGCTGAAGGTGCAGCCGCTGCCCGCCCTGGTCACCGGTCTGACCCTGTACAACGGCTCGGTGCTCGCCGAGGTGTTCCGCACCGGGATCCTCTCGGTGGAGCGCGGCCAGTCCGAGGCCGCGTACGCCCTGGGGTTGCGCAAGACGCAGGTCACCACCTTCGTACTGGCCCCGCAGGCGGTGCGCGCCATGCTGCCCACGATCATCAGCCAGCTGGTCGTGGCGCTGAAGGACACCTCGCTCGGCTATCTGATCACCTACGAGGAATTTCTCCACGCGGGCAAGCTCATCGCGTCCAACCTCGACTACGATCTTCCCTTCATCCCCGTGGTGATGGTGATCTCGCCGATCTACATCGGGATGTGCATGCTGCTCTCCTGGTTCGCGACCTGGGTGGCCAAGCGGGAACGGCGTAATCCGAAGATGAAGGCCGTGGAGATCGCACCGGCCGAACCAGGAACGCTGCTGCCGGGAGTGCAGTAGCGGGGTCCGCCGCGAGGCGGTCCCGGCAGAGCGGTGCCTGCCCGGCAGCAGCCGGTGATCACTTCTCGCGCAACGGCACGGACACGTACGACGGGTCCGCCGGGGTCGAGGAGAAGGTCAGCTGCGATCCGGCCGGGTTGTGCTCGATGCAGAGCGGATCGACGGTGTCGATCACCAGGGTGAGACGGTGACCGGCCGGAACGTCGTAGGCGGTGGAGAACAGCTCCAGGTCTACGGGGGAACGGCCGGCCCGGCGTCTGCCCGTGGAAGGTATAGGGGGCGTTGCTGATCAGCTTGCCCAGGCCGAGCGGCCCTTCGTCGTAGAGATACGCGACGAAGGTGCCGCTCTCCTTGTTTCCGGTCACCGTGGTGTGGAGCTTCGTCGTGCCCCGGATGTGCTGCGGCCCGCGTACTTCCCGGACTGCCAGACGCCCGCGAAGGTACGGGACTTGAGCTGGACCGGCGGCTCCTCGTCGATTCCGCTGCGCTCACCCTTGAGGGAGCGGTCGAACCAGCGGTGTGCGTCGTTCCAGGTGTCGTTGGGCAGGCCGAGCAGTCCGGTGGCCTCCGCCGTGGCGTGGTCTCCCGGGCGGAACTCCAGGCGCTTGGGGCCGCCGAGCTTCTCGTGGAACGAGGCGTACTGGTTCGGCGGAAAGATCGTGTCGCCCCAGGCGTTGCCCATCATGACGGCCGCGCCGTCGGCGTTGATCTCGTCGAGTAGGTGGCGGGGGAGCGCTTCCCGCCCCACTCGATCACGTCCTGTCCCTGGCGAGGCCGGAGCCGAGGAATTGGGCGAGTGCACGGTTCGGCTCGTCGCTCGGGCGGCCGGTGAGCAGACCGGTGCCGCCGAGGAGGGCGGCGGCCTGGAGGCGCTGGGTCGGCCCGCTACAGTGCGCTCTTCGCCTGCCAGTCGGACCACGACACGTTCCACGCGCCGTACCCGTTGCCCTCCGCGACCGTGCCCTTGGCGTCCGCGCCGGTGATCTCGAACGGGTCACCGACCCGCACCTGCTGGTACAGCGCGGCGGCGTTGGCGTCGCTCATCCCCACACAGCCCGAACTGTGGTTGGCCACCCCGAAGTAGGCCGCGTTCCACGGCGCCGCGTGGGCGTACATCCCCGACCAGGTCAGCCGCATCGAGGAGTCGACCATCTTGTCGTAGGCATCGCCGAGGCCGACCGTCTCGGAGCGCATGTTGATCGTGCCCTCCTTGGCCATCAGTACGGCGGTGCCGCGCCAGGACGCCTTCTCGCCGCCGGGGGTGCCTGCCGACATGGGCACGTCCATGACGGTCTTCCCGTCCCGCTTCAGCGCCAGCCGGTGACGGTCGAGATCGACCTTGACCACCTGGTCGGCGCCGATCGTGAAGGTGGTCCGGTAGTCGCGGACGAACCAGCCGCCGGACGGGCCCGAGTCGATGCCGTTGAGATCGGCGTCGAGCGTGACCTTCGTGCCGGACTTCCAGTACTCCTTGGGCCGCCAGTCGACGCGGTCCTTGCCCGAGTAGTCCTGCAGCCAGCCCCAGGAGCCCTCGGTGTTGTTCGAGGTGGAGACCTTCAGGGCCTTTTCCACCGCCGCCTTGTCCTTGACCGGGTTGTCGAAGACGACCGAGAGCGGCTGGGCCACGCCGACCGTGGTGTTCTTGCCGGGGGCCAGCGACAGCTTGTTGACCTTGTCGGCGGTGGCGGTGGTGAAGCCGGCCTTCGCGCTGCCGCCCTCGGTGTTCTTCGCCTCGACGCCGTACGTGGTGCCGGGCGCGGCCGGCCGGTCCGACGTCCAGGTCCTGCCGTCGGCCGCTATCCGGCCGGTGAGCGCCTCGCCACCGTCCGCGCTCACGGTGACCGCCTTCAGCTTTCCGGTGCCCAGCGTCACCTTCACCGGCGTGCCCGGGGCCGCCTGGGCGCCCCGGAGGTTCACCGAGATCTTGGCGTCGGAGGCCGACGCGGCCGCGTGGCCCTTGTCCGACTCCGAGTCCGACGCGGCGGCACCGGAACAGGCGGTGAGCATGGTACCGAGCACCGCGGTACCGGCGATCAGGGTGAGCCGGACCGGGCGGCCGAGCGGAGTGGTACGGCGTACGGGTCGGCGTGCAGCGATCAAGGGAAAAACCTCCAAGGCATTGCTTCTCGTCGATGGAGAGGTATTTGTCCGACGATAGGTTCCGCAAATCGGCCAAAAACCGGGAATTTCCCTGTGTGACATGTATCGCAGCGCAACGGTCATCGTTCGGTCACATATGCCGCTCGGCTCCGTCACGGACCGCTGTGAGCATCCTGTGCGGCCCCGCAGAGCCGACAGCGGGGCGGACCAGGGAGGGCCACGAACATGTCAGCGCTGCTCGCGACCGGAGACCGCGGCCATGACCGGGAGCTGCGGATACGCGGCCTGACCGCCGCCGAGCACCGGGCATTCCTGTCCACCCGCCCGGGGGCGAGTTTTCTGCAATACCCGTCCTGGGCCGGGGTGAAGGAGCGCTGGACCTCGGAAATGGTCGGCTGGTACGGCGACTGGGGCGAACTGACGGGAACCGCTCTGGTGCTCTACCGCCAATTCCCCGGAACCCGCAAATACTTCGCCTATCTGCCCGAAGGTCCGGTGGCCGACTGGGCCGACCCGGACATCGACGGCTGGCTCGGCCCGCTCATGGCACATCTGCGCAGGGCCGGCGCCTTCGCCGTACGGATCGGCCCCTCACCGGCGTACCGCCGCTGGGACACCGGCCGACTCAAGGCAGCCACCGGGCCCGGCCGGAAAATCTCCGACGTACTGGCGACCGAGGTGGACCCGCTCGGCGCGGCCGTCGCCGATCGGCTCCGGGCCCGCGGCTGGCGCCGCTGCGGCGGCGACGGCAAGGACGCCGACGCACAGCCGCGCCATGTCTTCCACGTGCCGCTCGCCGGACGGACCCCCGACCAGCTCTGGTCCGGACTCAACCAGGAATGGCGCCGCAACGTGCGCACGGCCCGGAAGGCCGGGGTGCGGATCGTCATCGGAGGGGAGTCCGAACTCCCGGAGTTCCACCGACTGCTGCGGATCACCGAGGAACGCGACGGCTTCCGGCTCGGCCGCTCCCTCGCCTATTTCCAGCGGCAGTACGCCGTGCTCAACGCCGAACAGCCCGGCCGGATGAGGCTCTACCTCGCCGTCCACCAGGGCGAGATCCTGGCCGCCCACACCATGGTCAGCACCGGCCGACGGGTCTGGTACCAGACCGGAGCGTCCGCCGACCACCGCCGCGAGGTCCGTCCCAGCAACGCGTTGCAGTGGCGGATGATGCTCGATGCCCATGGGCTCGGTGCCGATGTGTACGACATGCGCGGGGTACCCTCCACCCTTGACCCCGACGACCGCCCCTTCGGGCTGCTCCGCTGGAAGCTCGGCACCGGCGGTCAGGTCGTCGAGACGCTCGGAGAGTGGGAGCCATCGGTGGGCGGAGCCACGAACAACGCGCTGTACCGCGCGTTCCAGGCGTACCTGGCCCGCCGATGACGGCCACCGAAGCGACCGGCACGACGGTCGCGGACCCCAAGCCCCGTTCGGTGCTGCGCAACGGCGCCGTCATGGCGGCCGGCTCCATCGTCTCCCGGGCGACCGGGTTCATACGCTCGGCGGTCGTCGTCGCCGCGCTCGGCACCGGGCTCCGGGCCGACGGGTACAACGTCGCCAACACCGTGCCCAACATCCTCTATACGCTGCTCATCGGCGGGGCGCTCAACGCCGTCTTCGTCCCCGAGCTGGTGCGGGCGGCGAAGAACCACGCCGACGGCGGGGCCGCGTACACCGACCGGCTGCTCACCGTCTGCACCGTGGGTCTCCTCGCCCTCACCGGCCTCACGGTTTTCGCCGCACCGTGGATCGTCGCGGTCTACGCCCCCGGCTACCACGGCGCACAGGCGGACGTGACCGTCGCACTGGCCCGCTACTGCCTGCCGCAGATCCTCTTCTACGGACTGTTCACCCTCCTCGGGCAAGTACTGAATGCCCGGGGGCGGTTCGGCGCGATGATGTGGACCCCGGTCCTCAACAACGTGGTGATCATCGCCGTGTTCGGGCTCTACCTGGGCATCGCGGCGGGCTCCGACGGCACGCTCTCCCCGGACCGGGCCCGGTGGCTCGGCTGGGGCACGACGGCCGGGATCGTCGTCCAGACGCTCGCCCTGGTGCCCGCGCTGCGCGCCGCGAAATTCCGCTGGCGCCCCCGGTTCGACTGGCGGGGCAGCGGCCTCACCCGGCCGCTGCGCGCGGCCGGCTGGCTGGTCACCCTCGTGCTGACCAACCAGATCGCCTACTGGGTGGTGACCCGGCTCTCCACCACCATCGGCCAGCGCGCCGACAACATGGAACTGGCGGGCGGCGCCGGCTACACCGCGTACAGCTACGCCTATCAGCTGTGGGTGGTGCCGCACGGCATCGTGACCGTCTCGCTCGTCACCGCGATGATGCCCCGGATGAGCCGGGCGGCGGCCGACAACGACCTGCCGGGCCTGCGACGCGACGTCTCGTACGCCCTGCGCACCTCGGCCGCGGTCGTGGTGCCCGCGGTGGCCCTGCTGTTCGCACTGGCACCGTGGGTGATGGGAGCGGTGTACGGGTACGGGGCCACGGACGACGCGGACATCGCCGTGATGGCGGGCATGACGATGGCGTTCGCGCCCGGACTCATCGCCTACTCGGGACAGTACGTGCTCTCCCGGGCGTTCTACGCGATGAGCGACACCCGCACGCCGTTCCTCCTCAATCTGGTGATCGCGGCGCTCAACGCCGGGCTCTCGGTCGCCGCGTATCTGCTGCTGCCGGTCCGCTGGGCCGTGACGGGAATGGCCGGCGCCTACTCGGTGGCGCTGTTCGCGGGCTTCGCGGCCACCGCGTACGTGCTGCACCGCAGGCTCGGCCGCGGTGACGCCACCGGAACCCCGCCGGTGCGTTCGCCCGCGCTGTGGGCGCAGCTCCGGCTGGTGGTGGCGTCCGTGCCCGCCGGGCTGCTGGGGTACCTGGCCGCCCGGAGCTGCGCCGGGTTCGGGGACTTCGCGGCGGTGGGCGCGGGCTCCTTCGTGCTCCTGCTCACGGTGGCGCTGCTGGCCCGGCCGCTCCGGCTGCGGGAGGTCAGCGCCGTGATCGCGGCGGGCCGGGGACGGCTGCGGCGGGCATGACCCCGCCGGGCAGACCTGCCCGCTCACCCATTCGAATCCATTTCTTGATCGCTGGGATACTGCTGTCATGCCTCGCGTGTTGCTGATCGAAGACGACCCCTCCGTGCGCGAAGGGGTCGAGCTGGGGCTGCGGCGGCGCGGCCACGAACTGCGCGCCGTGGAGAGCGGCGAGGCGGGGCTGGCCGCCCTGGGGGATTTCCGGCCCGATCTGGTGCTCCTCGACCTGATGCTCCCCGCGATGAACGGGGTCCAGGTCTGCCGCCGGATACGCGAGACCAGCCAGCTGCCGATCATCATGCTCACGGCCCGGGGCGACGACTTCGACGTGGTCGTCGGGCTGGAGGCCGGCGCCGACGACTACATCGTCAAGCCGGCCCGTACCGAAGTGATCGAGGCCAGGATCCGTGCCGTACTGCGCAGGCACGTCGAACCGGCCGGGCGCGGCGGCACCGAGATCCACGGCGAACTGGCCGTCGACCGGGCCGGACTCTCGGTCGCCAAGGCCGGGCAGCGCCTCCTGCTCGCACCCTCCGAACTGAAACTGCTGCTCCATCTGTCGGCCTCGCCCGAGCAGGTCTTCAGCAGACAGCAACTCCTCGAATACGTCTGGGAGCACAGCTACCACGGCGACGCGCGCCTGGTCGACGCGTGTGTGCGGCGGCTGCGGCAGAAGATCGAGGACGTGGCGGGCAGCCCGCGCTACATCCAGACCGTCCGCGGCTTCGGATACCGCTTCGGTCCGCTCGGATGAGACTCTTCGCCGCCCGGTTCGGACTGCGTACCCGCCTCGTCGGAGCCTTCCTCCTGGTCGCGGCGATCAGCGCCGCCACCACCGCCACCCTCACCTACCGCGAGGCCCGTTCAGCCATCCTGCAACAGGCCCAGGACACGGCCGTCGACCAGTTCCGCGACCGGATCGGCGCACAGGCCGTGACCCTGCCGGTGGACGAGGAACAGCTGCGGCGGGCCTGCCAGAGCCTCGCCAATGAAGGCAAGCCGCACCCCTGGGTCGTCTTCGCCGAGTACGGGACGATCCGGGTCTCCTCCTCGAACCGTCCCACCTCCGAGGTGATCACCCCCGAACTGCAGGCCGCCGCCCGAGGCAGCGCGCACGGCTCCTTCCAACGGGTCGTCAAGGACGGCGTGCCCTGGCTGACCGTCGGAATGCCCGCCCTCATCGACCGCGGCGACGGGGGCCAGCCCACCGGACTCGTCCTCTACGCCGTGATGCGGCTCTCCACCGAGGCGGCCAATGTCGAAGCCATGGTGACCGCGGCCCGCGACGGCGCCCTGCCCGCCCTCCTGATCGCGCTGGTGCCCGCACTGCTCGCGGCCCGCAGCGTGCTGCGCCCGGTGCGCGACCTGCGGCGGGCCGCCGCGGGCATCGGCCGGGGCGAACTCGACACCCGGATCGAGGTCCGGGGCTCCGACGAACTCGCCGGACTCGCCCGGACGTTCAACGACTCGTCGACGAAGCTCCAGGAGTCGGTGGCGGAGCTCCGGCAGGCGGAGGCGCGGGCCCGGCGCTTCGCCTCCGACGTCTCGCACGAGCTGCGCACCCCGCTCGCCGGAATGCTCGCCGTCACCGAGGTGCTCGACGAGGACGCGGCCCAGCTGAACCCCGACACCGCGGCGGCCGTCCGGCTGATCAGCGCCGAGACGGGCAAGCTCGCCACCCTCGTCGAGGACCTGATGGAGATCTCCCGCTTCGACGCGAGGGCCGCGGACCTCCACCTCGACGAGGTCGATGTCGCCGAAGCGATCCGCAAGACCCTGGAGAACAGGCACTGGGAGGACCGGGTCCGCACCGAACTCCCCGACGGAATACGGGCGATGCTCGATCCACGCCGCTTCGACGTCATCGTCGCCAACCTCGTCGGCAACGCCCTGCGGCACGGTGCGGAGCCCGTCACGGTACGGCTGCGGACCGAGCGGAAGGGCGCGGTGGACCGGCTGGTGGCCGAGGTCGCGGACAGCGGTCCGGGCATCGACCCCGCCGTGCTGCCCCATATCTTCGACCGCTTCTACAAGGCCGACGCGGCCCGCACCCGGTCGGCCGGCAGCGGACTCGGACTGGCGATCACCCAGGAGAACGTACGGCTGCACGGCGGCACCGTGCGCGCCGCCGACGGGCCCGGGGGCGGCGCGGTCCTCACCGTGGAACTGCCGCTGGAGGGGCCGTGAGGGGCGTACGCGCCCTCGGCGCACTGCTGCCCCTCCTCCTGCTGGCGACCGGGTGCGGGATACGGGCCACGGACGTCGTCGAGGTCGGCGACCCGGCGATCGTCGACGTGGCGCCGGGACGCGAGCAGAGCACACTGCTCTACTTCGTGTCCTCGTCGTCCGCGAACCGGCTGATGCCCGTCGTACGGCCCATCGCGATACCGGCGGAAGGCACCTTCCCGGGCGGTGCGGAAGCGACGTGGGGAGGGGCCGACCGGGCGGTCGCCCTGCTCTTCGACGGGCCGAACAAGAGCGAGGTCGCGACCGGCCTGCGCACCGAACTTCCCTACGCCCGCATCGCTCCGAGCGTCGATCTGGGCCCGGACGGCGTCCTGGTCCGGTTGAACACGGCCGTCACCACACTCTCCGAGGTGGCCCGCCAGCAGCTGATCTGCACCGCCGCGCAGGCCCGCACCGCGGACCGGGGCGAGGCGGTGAAGGTGGTCGGCACCGATGGCGTCATCGGGCCGGCCCGATGCGCCGTGTGATCCCAACCCCTGCACATGGACCCGGCCGTCGGAGACCGCCGCCGCGGCGGCCGACTCGTCGGGCAACCGTCGATCCCAGCGTTCCTCGCCGGTCGCCGCGTCCAGCGCGCGGATCCGGGAGGTGTCGCGCAGCGGGTTGGCCGGGCGGCGGACGACGTAGAGCAGGCCGTCGGCGACCACCGGCGCACCCGAGTGGCCCACCCGCTGCCGCCAGTGCTCCTGCCCGTCCACGGCACCGACCGCGTGCAGCACACCGGACTCGCCGACGACGTACACCGTCCCGTCGGCGACCGCCGGCGTCTCCTTCAGGGCACCGATCGCGTCGAAGGACCAACGCGCCGCGCCCGTCACCGCACGGCGAATTCGCGCACGGCCGGGGTGAGCAGCCGCGCCGCCGTCTCCAGGTCCACGCTCGCCACGACGTGGTTGGCGTCGTAGGCCGGGTCACCGATCTCGTACAGAGGGCGGTCCGGGCGCTCGGTGACACAGTCGAAGACGCTGAACCAATGGCTGTCCAGGGTGCCGCTCACGGCGTCCAGGGCCATCGCCTTCTCGGCAGCGACGCCGAGCGGCCCCGCGCACTACCGCATGCGTTCGGGATGCCAGTCCGTGTACGTCCACCGGCGTTCCTTCGCCGGACGACACCGCGCCGCGCTGCGGTCCCGCTGATCCTCTTTCCTCGACATGCCTGCCCCCTCCATTCGCCCAGGGAACCTACCGGCCCCAACTCCCGTCACGGCAAAGACGTCGGGCCCCGCCCGGGGACAGAATCGTCGGGTTCGGCAACCGGTGGCGCGCCTGTCCGACCGGATGGGCTGTTGGCGGGGTTCGAGGGGGAGCCGGGCGCGGTTCGGCGTGGTCTGGAGCGCGCGGCCCAGCGGCGACTGCACTGGCGTAACACCCCATGCCCGAGGCAGCGCCTTTCCAGCTCCGCGAACCACCGTTCGACCTGGTTGATCCACGACGAGTGCGAGGGGGTGAAGTGCAGCTCCGCCACGCAGGCACAATCCTCGCCCGCAGGGCCGGCCCCTGCGCGGTCGTACGACCGAATGCCGCCGATCGGGCGAGCGCGTCCAACGCACCGTACCTTTCGGGGGCGCGTCCAGTTTGCCGGACATGGAAGCAGTGCAGAGGCCCAGCATCCTGACGGCAACGGTAGGCAGCGATGGGAACTTCCTATGATGTCGACGCCATCGGCTACGACCGAAAATGCTGCGGAATCTCTCGTTTCGCCGGTGAATTCACACAATGAGTGGGACCCGCTGGAGGAGGTCATCGTCGGGCGTCTCGAAGGCGCCACGATCCCTTCCAATCATCCGGTTGTAGCCTGCAACATCCCGCCATGGGCTGCGCGATTGCAGGGGCTGGCCGCCGGCTGCAGGTATCCGCGCATGCTGATCGAGTCCGCGCAGCATGAACTCGATCAGTTCATTGCTCTCCTGCAATCCCTCGGTGTCACAGTCACGCGCCCGGACGTGGTCGACCACAGTCGACGCTTCAGTACCCCGGACTGGTCGTCGCGCGGTTTTGGCAACTCCTGCCCGCGTGACAGCATGCTCGTGATCGGCGATGAGATCATCGAGACGCCGATGGCATGGCCTTGCCGCTATTTCGAGACCCACTCCTACCGCAAGATTCTCAAGGACTACTTCCGGCGCGGCGCGCGCTGGACGGCGGCGCCAAAGCCGCAGCTCACTGACGCGCTCTTCGAGAAGGATTTCCGCATCCCTGAGCCCGACGAGCCCATGCGGTACATCCTCACTGAATTCGAACCAGTATTCGATGCGGCGGATTTCGTGCGAGCTGGACGCGACCTGTTCGCTATGCGGAGCAACGTCACCAACCGGATGGGCATCGAATGGCTGCGTCGCCATCTCGGATCCGGCTATCGCATCCACGAAATCGAGAGCCGCTGTCGCACGCCGATGCACATCGACACGTCGTTTCTCTTGCTCTCTCCGGGCAAGGTGCTGGTCAATCCTGAATACATCGATATCGACTGCCTGCCTGATGTTCTGAGCTCGTGGGACATCCTGATCGCACCCGAGCCCAACTCGATTGATGAGCGCCTGCTGAAGATCACCTCGATGTGTGGCAAGTGGCTCAGTATGAACATTCTCATGATCGACAACAAGCGAGTGATCGCAGAGCGCCACCACGTCAACATGCTGCGTGCGCTTGAGAAATGGGGATTCGAGCCGATCCCGTGCGACCTGCTGCACTACGCGCCGTTCGGCGGCTCATTCCACTGCGCAACGCTCGATATCCGACGTCGCGGCACGCTCGAATCGTATTTCCATTGACCGGCACGCAGTTCGCGGCGCGCCAAGGCCCGGTATAAGCCCGCGTGAGACGATTGCAATGCGCCGCAAGGTTGGCGACGGTTGTTGATGACTTCCGTGATCGGCGAGGTCCTGTCACCTGCGCCGGGAATCGCCGGCGGGAGCAACGGCCCGATCCACGCCCACTGCGCGTCAGTCAAAACGGCACACATGGACAACGACCGGAGGCGTCAGTCGGAATCGGCGCCGCTCGTCAGGCCGTCGGCCCCAGGCGGAGCCGCCGCACGTCCCGCACGAGCGTGTACAGAGCGCTGAGGAAGATCACGGCTCCAGCCCCGATCCAGAGGGCCGGTGCCCCGGAGCGGTAGTCACGAACGGCAAGGACGAGCAGCAACATGCTGGCAAGGAAGCCGAAGGCCGAGATCAGAGCGCTGATGCGGTTGGTCACACGGACATCATCAACGACAATCCCGGCCGGCGGGAGTGATCCAGACGAAAGACCCTAGGGCTGTCGTGTACGGACCCGGGCCCGGGGACGGGTGGGTGCCGGGGTGGGGCGGTGGTGTTGCTCGGCGAGGTGGTCCAGGCGAATCCCGTCGAGGAGGGTTCTGGTGATGCGTTCGGTGCCGTTGAGGACGGCGGTGATTGCGGCTTGGCGGATCAGCGGGGTCAGGCTGAGGACGGCGGCCATGTCCGCCCGGTCCGCTTCGCCGATATCGGTGGTGTCGGCGAGAAGGGCCAGACCGGTGCCGGGGCCGTCACGGAACCAGGCGGGTCACAGCACGGTGCAATTCAGGGAGGGCCTGGGCAGCAGGTTCTCATCGGCCTCGTCCATGGCCCTGAGATATGTCTCGACGAGTGGGTCTTTCGGGTGACGACCGGCGGGGTCGGCCCCTATGGAGGAGACCATGACCTGAGGGCTGTCCCGTGAGTTGCGCTGTGTCCGCGAGGGTGAGGGCCGCGGACGACAACAACATGCACAGCACTGAAAGTAGTCACATGTTACGTTGTGTGTTCAAGCTGTGTCAGGTGTCGGTGTGAAGCCGTACAGCCCCGGGGTGCCAGGAGCCGGAAGACGCCGAGGTGAGAAGCCGCGGGGACCACTCCGCCGCTCCTCCGCCGATGGCCACCACTCCACGCTCGGCGTAATCGTCACGTGACGGGCAGGCACGGACGGGAACCCAACATCGCCGACGCGGCGTCACCGGCCGCCGCACGGCAGGAGGACCATGACCGCCAACGAGGACGCTCTTCCCCTGCACCGGCTGACGTTCGCCGCCCCCGGCCCGCCCCAGCACACAACACTGCCCGACGGCAGCCCCGCCTGGCACTTCACCCGTTACGACGACGTCCGCCAGGTGCTGGCCGACGACCGGTTCACCCGAGCCCTGCTGCCCACGAAAGCCGCCTCGCCCCTCACCGACACCCCCGACGCCATGGCCAAGCAGGACGGCACCGGACATCTGCGACTGCGCCACACCGCCAAAGGCGCCTTCACCCCTCGCGCGATCGGCCGCGTGATGCCCATGGTCGCCGAGACGGTCGACCGGTTCATCGCCGACCTCGCCGACCACGGCCCACCCGCAGACCTCGTCGACCACTACACCCGCCCCCTGCCCATCGCCGTCATGAACAAGTTGCTGGGCATCCACGACCTGGACGACGCCCGGCTGCTGCGCTGGACCGAACTCGCCTTCCCCGAACCCTCGGTTCCCGAAGACGAAACCGCCGAGGCCGCACGCGAATTCACCGAATTCGCCACCCGCCTCATGGCCGAACGCCGACGCACCCCCGGCCCGGACCTGATCACCACCCTTGTACAGACCGCCGACCGCGAAGGCGGCATCCCCGAACCCCAACTCGTCAACTTCGTCACCACCCTCGCGGTCGCCGGCTACGACACCACCGTGACCATGCTGGGCAACGCCCTCCTCTACCTCCTGGACGAACGCCCGCAGGACTGGACCCGCCTGGCCTCCGACGGAGACGAAGAAGCCGCCGGGGCACTGGCCGACCGCCTGACACACCTGATCCCGCTCAACGATCCCGCGAAGCGATTCAACCCGCTGCGCGCCACCGAAGACCTGGAGATCGGTGGGGCAACCATCCGGGCCGGAGACCTCGTCACCCTCGACCGCGGCGCCGCCAACCGCGATCCTGCGGCCTTCCCCGGCGACCCCTTCGCCGACCTGTTCGCCCCACTGGAACACCCCACCCTCGCCTTCGGCGGAGGACAGCACTACTGCCTGGGTGTCGCCCTGGCCCGCACGGAACTCCGCCTTGCCCTGCACCGACTGGCCACTCGGCTCCCCAACCTCCGCCTGACCGTGCCGGTCGACTCCGTCGAGTGGCACACGAGTGCTCTCACCCGAAGCCCCCGGCACCTGCCCGCGACCTGGTAGCTCCCAGCTGCTCGACGCCTGCGGCACCTGCGGCACCTGACCCCACCGGGCGACACCAACCGGGAACCCCGGTGAACCGCCGGAGCACCGGACGATCGCGTCCGCGTCCGACTCGCCGCGGGGGGAAGAGCAGGACGCCCCGCCGCGACTCTGAGTGGTGCGGCGGCGAGGGGGAAGCACCGTGTTGTCCGGACGTATGCGTACGGCCGTGACCGCTGCCGTGGCGCGGACGGTTGCCGGTACGTGCCTGGGGCGGCTCAGGCCGATCCGGCCCGGCTCGAGTTGAAGGTCGCACAGGGCCGGCGGCCATAGCTGCCGGTGCCACGTGCGGAGGTCAACTCGGTCGTCCACAACCGGAGCTGGGTCTGCCTGACCACGCAGGCAACGGTTCGGGTACCTTGTCGATCAGCTGAACCCGGCGCTCTGTCGGCCTGGGATGTACGGGGGCGAGACGGCCCTTCGGATCCTGCGTGATCAGCTGTTGTTCGTAGAGCGCCGACCCGAGGCGTTCGCTCAGCAGCAGCGGGCCTGGGAAGGCCGCGGGGCCTGGTCTGGCCGCAGATGTGACGGGGCCTTCCGAGACCTCGTCCCTGGGGGCAAGTACGGGGCGCCGGCCGCCACGGCTGCCCTTCGGACACTACGAGACGAGAACCGAAATGACTGAGCAGACAGAGCTCGAGGCCCAGATCCGCAGCGGCGTACCGCACTCGGCCCGCGTGTGGAACTACTGGATCGGAGGCAAGGACCACTACCCGGTCGACCAGGAACTGGGAGACCAGGTCATCGCGAGCTACCCCCAGACCCGGGACCTCGCCCGTGCGTCACGGGCCTTCCAGGCGCGTGCGGTGCGGTACCTGGCCGACGAAGCGGGAATCACCCAGTTTCTCGACATCGGAACCGGGCTCCCCGTCCAGAACAGCACCCATGAGGTCGCCCAGAGCATCCAGCCGAAGGCACGCATCGTCTACGTCGACAACGACCCGCTGGTCCTGACGCACGCCCGCGCCCTGTTGACAAGCGCGCCGGACGGGGTGACGGACTACGTGCATGCGGACATGCTGGAGGCCGAGCGAGTACTCCAGGAAGCGTCCCGAACCCTGGATATGACACAGCCCGTGGCCGTCCTGGTGCTGTCCACGCTGGGACACGTCGAACCCCGGGCCGGTATCGACCTCATGCGCCGATACATGGCGGGCACGGTGACAGGCAGCTACCTGGTCCTCTGCGACACGGTCGCCACCCCCCAGACGCTGGCAGCCCAGGAAGCCTATGCGGCCGGAGACACTCCGCCCTACCTGGTGCGCCGGCCCGAGGAGATCCTCGCGAGTGCCGACGGGATGGAACTGGTCGAACCGGGATTCGGGTCCATCTCCCTGTGGCGTGCGAGCTTGAGCGAAGATGGTGCTGAGCCCGTCGATCAGTGGGGGTTCGTCGCCCGCAAGTGATATGCGGCCCTTGCACACCCGCCGGCCACGGCCGAGGCCCCGGACCGGCCGTGGCCTGACGAACCGACCTCCGCAGTTCGGCGAGGGGATGCGGCGTCTTCGGCCGGTACGACGACCTCTGCCGTGTCCGCAACCAGTGGCTCGTCCCGCATCGTTGGGTGGGTATTCGATGTCCCGTCCGATGGGCAGCAGACTGTCTCCAGGACCTGATCTCGGAGGTGGTCGTGGGACGTCGGCCGAGTGTGTTCGTCCGTCCGGTCAGTATGGAGGCGGGCCGCCGCCTGCAGCGGATCAGCCGGACCGCGCCGCGGTCGCGGCCTGCGTCCGTCGGCGCAACGCCCGCACCCAACCGAAGACCGACTCCGCCCAGGACCCACCCATCCGTCAGTGGACGACGATGAGGTGGTGTCTGCTCCCGGGCCGGCGCCCAGGGGCGATCAGCCGGGTATCGCTCGCCTCGGATCGGCCGGAGCCATGTCCCGTGCGATCTCGCGTGCTGTGCGACCGAAGAGCTCTATCGCCCGGTTGCCGCCGCCGGACCGCCACATCAGGCCGTATCCGAGGAGCTTGTCCCCCTCCACCGGGACGTAGCAGATCCCGGGTCGGCCGTGGTACAGGGCGACGTGGGCCCCTGCCGGCAGAGCCCCACTGCCGCCCGCGACGAGCGCCAGTGCCTCCTGGAAGTTGGTGACGGACTGGCCCTGCTCGATCGGCCTGCCGCTGGGGGTGCGCGTCGGCAACTGATGCTCCAGCCAGTACTCCGGAACGTCTCCCGCGATGGTCAGCAACGGCACACCGGCCAGGTCCTCAGGCGTCACCGTGGACCGTCCGGCCAGGGGATGCCCGGTGGCGACTGCCGGCACCCTGTCCTCGGCGAGGAGCGTCGGTCCGGCGGGTCAAGTCGTCCTCGTGCACCGGGAAATCCGTCAGCCGGAGGTCGAAGTCGCCTCTCCGCAGCATTCCGTACAGATCGGCGAGCGGCACCCCTGCCGCGCTGCTGGATGGATACCGGGCCGGTCTGCTCGTGCCGTTCGCGGCGGCGGTGGTCGCCGCTGTCATCAGCGCCCTCGGTCTGCGCTCCCGGCGGGGCGCTGCGCCGTCCGCCGTGGTGGACGGCGCGCTGGACGCCGCCGCTGAGCGAGCCGACATCCCCGTCTCCCGCTGATCCTCGAAAAGGACAGAATCGTGGCTGACACCGTCAGCGAGTTCTCCGAGATCCAGGACTCCTTCCTCGACCACATCCGCGACATCGAGTACGCGACCATGGTCCCTGCCGACCGTCGGCGCCGCCGGCGTGCTCGGGTGCTGCTCCGCCGGAGCAGCACCCCGCGCCCCTGGCTGTCCTGGACCTCGGGTGTCACGCCTCCCGCACGCTGACGGCGGCCCGGTGATGGCGGGGCGCCTCGATCTCGTCGATCAGTGCGATTGCCAGGTCCGCGTACGTAATCCGGCTGGCCGGGTCGCCATGCTCGGCGATCCGGTAACGGCCGGTGCGCGTGCCCTCATGGTCGAAGTCGCCCGCCGGGGCCATGTACGCCCAGTCCAGGTCGCACCTCCGCAGCTCGTCGAGGCCCGCCGCGTGGCCGAGGGAGAAGGAGCGGTACTCGTCCGGGTAGCCCGGCTCGTCCATCAGGGGAGCGCCGGACGCACCGGGCATGACCGATGAGAGCCCGACCACCACGAGGCGGTGCACGCCCGCTTCGGCCAGGCCGGTGGTCAGGGCGCGGGACGACGCGGTGAAGAACTCGTGTGGTGGCACGGACAGGTCCGCGGCGGCGCTGATGGCGGCGTCATGCGCGGCGGCCACATGCTCGATGCTCGCCGTGTCCGTGACGTCGCCCGCCACCACCCGCACGTCGGTCAGATCGTTGTGGTTCGCAGGGTCGCGCACCACCGCGGTGACCTGGTGTCCGCGTCGGTGCGCCTCCGCGACAGCCTGCCGCCCGGCCCGGCCGCCGGCGCCGAAGACCACGATGTTCATGACGAACCGCCTCTCACGAGGGCCGGAGCCCGTGCACCCCGGCCAGTTCTCGGAGGCTATCGAGGGCCTCGGTTACCACTGGGATACCGGCTAGGGTGAGGCCATGAGGGAACCGCTGCCCGCCGACATGTTCGACGAACTGTGCCCGTCCTCACTCAATCCGATCCGATTCGGCGACAAGTGGGCGGCGCTCATCATCCGCTGTCTCGAGCACGGGCCGCGCCGGTTCTCCGAGCTGCGCGTGCCGCTGAGCCGTGTCACCCCCAAGGTCCTGACCCAGTCGCTGCGGTCCCTCGAACGAGATGGTCTGGTCAAGCGCACCGTGTACGCCGAGGCCACCCCGCATGTCGAGTACGAACTGACGCCGCTGGGCCGCAGCATGCTCGAACCGCTGGCGGTTGCTTGCGCCTGGGCGGAGAAGCACTGGGACGAACTACTCGACGCCCGGGAGTCGTACGACAACGCCACCTGCCTCGACCGCGCCGGATGACGAGGCGGCCGGTGGTCCTGCGCCGGTCGACGAACTGCCGACCGTGGCGAATGACCTCATCGGGAGAGAGCGCGACACAAGCCTGAGTGGTGTGGGGATCGAGGTGGCCAGGGGCTTCGCAGCGATGTGGATCGGCAGGTTGACCGTCTCTCTCGAAGCCCTCCCAGGGGACAAGGGCGCCGCGGATGACCTTCTCGCTTCCTGCCGGTCTCGCCACCGTCGTGACCTGCGCGGAGCGCCGCTACGGCACCCGACGACCGCCTGTCATAGCGGCATCCGGTCACGTAGGTGTTTGCCACGCCGGTTGGTCAATTTCTGATGGGGTGTGAGCTTCGCCCCCGCAGGATTGCTCCAAACGGGTGACACGGTGACCCGGGGGTTGTGGCATATGCCGGGATGTTGGGTTACTGAAGGTATCCAACCAATGGGCAGCAGTACCGCTCGGGGCGCGTGGTGCCGGGGTGGATCGTCGCCCTTCACACGTGGGGAGGGTGCAGGTCCGCCGGGATCACGCTGGGCACCCCGGGGGGTTGGATCGCCAGTCGGTGCCGCTTCCGCGGTGCCGGCTGGCTTTTTTGTGTGCCAGGCGGAGGTCGATAGCGTACGCCGGTGGTACGCAGGCGCTCGCAGTGGCTCGCTTTGCCATCCAAGCACTGTGATTGACGCCTTGTCAGAGGTGGCTCCCTGTGGAGTACTTGAGGCAGCGAACCGGTGGGCCGCCCATCCCATGACCGGGGAACACGATAAAGGGCGGTGTCTGCCGGTTCTTCCTTTGTGCACCTACGAGGGAACTCCGTCGACCCGACGGCACGGTTCAGCCGCCCGCTTTCCCGCAAGGGTCTTCGCGAAGGTCGACCCGGCGGCCCCCGGTTCCGCTGTGTCCTCTGTCCCGTCCTGTCAGCAAGGAGTCGCTCCATGCCCATCTCTCCGAACCAGGGATCCACCGGCGGTGGCACGCTGGTGACCATCACCGGTACGAATCTGTCCGGCACCACCGCCGTCACCTTCGGCGCCAAGCCGGCCACCAACGTCACCAACGTCTCACCGACCCAGGTCACGGCCATATCGCCCTCGGGCACCGGCCCTGTCGGGGTGACCGTGACCACCGCGGGCGGCACGAGCAACCCGGTCCAGTTCTTCTACGTCGGAGCCCCGTTCAAGTCCTCGCTCGGGCCGACCTCCGGCCCCCTGGCGGGCGGCAACACAGTCACGATCAACGGTGTTGGGCTGGCGACAGCCACCAGTGTGTCTTTCGGTGCCAACGCCGCCACTCCGACGGTCGTCTCCGACACCCAGCTCACCGTCGCCGTGCCGGCGGGTGCAGCGGCGGGCCCCGTCGGAGTGAGCGTGACCACCGCGGGCGGGACGAACAACGGTCTGTCCTACACCTACGTGGACGTCCCCACTGTGACCACCGTCACGCCGGCCTCCGGGGCGACGTCCGGCGGTACGGGTGTGACCATCACCGGCACCAACCTCGGCACCACTGATTCGGTCACCTTCGGCGGCAACCCGGCACCGTTCTCCGTGGTGAGCTCCACCACGGTCTCGGCGGTGACCCCGCCCGGCACTGCCGGTGCGGTCGACGTGGTGGTGACCAACCTGGCCGGATCCGACACGGCCGCCGGCGCGTTCACCTACGTCGCGGCTCCCGGCATCTGACCCTCACCCACGCTGCCGCCCGGTCTTCACCGGGCGGCAGCGTGCCTTGACCGCCACTTCCGCCGACGCCCCAGTTACGGCGGTTCCCCCCAGCCCGGACCGGTATCCGCGTCACCCCGGGCTTCGCCCAGGCTGCCATAGGAGCATCCTCATGCCGCCCACGATCAGTACCATCAATCCCTCTCAAGGGCCCACCGCCGGGGGTACCACCGTCACCCTCACCGGTACCGGGATGACAGGGTCCACCGCCGTGCGGTTCGGCAGCACCAACGCCACCTCCTTCACCGTCAACTCGGCCACCCAGATCACGGCTGTGAGCCCGGCCCACGCCGCGGGTGCGGCGGCGGTGACCGTCGTCCATCCGACCGGCAACAGCAACTCGGTGACGTTCACCTATGTCGTGGCGCAGGTGCCGGTGGTCACCGGGGCGGCGCCCAGCAGCGGTCCGACGTCGGGCGGCACCAGTGTCACTCTGACGGGCACCGGGTTCACCGGGGCCACGGCGGTCACCTTCGGCGGGATCCCGGCGACGTCGTTCATAGTGAACTCGGCCACCCAGATCACCGCCGTGACGCCCGCCGGAAGTGCGGGGGCCGCCGTGGTGACCGTCACGACGCCAGGGGGCGTCAGTGCCCCGGACGCATTCTTCTTCTACGCCGCGCCTCCCGTCCTCAACAGTGCCGTCCCCGCCCAGGGGCCGACAGCCGGTGGCGTGGTGGTCACACTGACCGGGAGCAATCTGCTCAACGCCGGTGCCGTCCGCTTCGGCGCCACCGACGCCGCCTCCTTCGTCGTGGTGTCGGCGACACAGATCACGGCCACCTCCCCGCCTGGAACGGGTAATTCACCGATCACGGTGATCACCCCGGGCGGCACGAGCAACCCTGTTGCCTTCACCTATGTCGCCACGCCCACCCTGACGGCGCTGGTGCCCAGCAGCGGTCCGACCTCCGCAGGTACCGTGGTCACCCTCACCGGCACGAACCTGGCCACCGCCTCGGCCGTCACCTTCGGGGGTACGGCCGTCTCATTCACCGTCGCGTCCGGCACACAGATCACAGCAGTCGCACCCGCGGGCCCCGCAGGCCCGGTCACTGTGACCGTCACCACGGCGGGCGGCACCAGCCCCGGACTGACCTACACCCGGGTCGTCGCGCCGGGCATCTGACACTCGGATGTCGGGGAAAAAGCGCCGTAGACAACTCATACAGCCCGTTGTCTCATCCCCCACTCAGCTGCCCGACAGCTGGTCCAGGCTGCTGATCCAACCAGGTTACTTGTGGGCTCCGCTTCCCTGGAAGGCAAAGGAGATCGCCATAGCGTGAAGCCGCACGGCGCCCGCGCCCTGCGGGCCCGGCGACAGAACAAGGAGCCGAACCGGTGAGCATCACACAACACAGAGGGAAGTTGGTCGTCGCCACGGCCCTGGCCGCAGTACTGGGGCTGGCCTCGCCCGCCTGGGCCGTATCGTCGGGCACCACGGTGACGGCCACTCCGCAGTCCGCCGAGGTGGGCACCGCGGTGCAACTGCAGGCCACGGTCGACTGCACTGCCGACCCCACCGGCGGGCTCGGCGTGACCTTCTTCGACGGCGGCGACGAGCTCGACACCGTGCCTGTGAACGCCAACGGCCAGGCCAGCTACACCACCACATTCACTACCGTCGGCGCGCACACCATCACCGCCGCCTACAACGGCAACGCGGACTGCGGCGCCTCCAACAACACCACGACCGCCCAGGCCACGCCCGCCTCGAATCCGCCCGGTCCGCCCCCCGGCTTCTGTCTCCTCGCCTGCGGTGGACTGATCAACTTCTCCGTCGGCGACATCACCAACAACGTCAACATTTCCGGGCACAGGCATGGGTCCCGGAACCAGCAGCACCACCGCTAGTGCTGCAACGGTGGTGGCCGTGACGGGTGGGCAGGCCGATCGCTGGTGTTGTCATGGGTGGGGATCTCGCTGAGGTCCTTTCTTGGGCAGGTGAGTTGAGCGCGCTGCAAGGGCGGTCCCTGCACCGGTTCGGCAGGTCGGAGCCGCGTGAGTCCGCGCTTGGCTATCTGCGGGGACTGATGGCGCCGCTGGAGCGGACGAATGGCCGGCATCGATGATCTGGTCGGTTTCGCGACGAAGGTGGCGACGGCCCAGGCGATGGTCCGCCCGGCGACCGCCGACAAGATCCCGTTCAGTCACGATTTCAGGCGCGGACAACAATCGAGTACGCCAAGCTCCTAGTGTCTCCGTTTGTCCCCGAACGGCGATCGACGGCTCGCACGTCAGGGCCCTCGAAGGGGGAGCACCCCGGATCTTCGCCGGTGGACCGGGCCCGGTCCGGGGGCGTTCGGTCTCGGCATTACGGCGGTCCTGACGGAGTGGGCGGGACGGCGTTACCCTGCGCGGACGATCCTGCACTGGAGGTGCGCATGCGACGTTCCGTTGCGCGGAATGTGTCGTTGTCAGCCGTTCTCGCCGCTGTCGTCACGATCGGGGCCGCTGCCCCGTCCTCGTCCGCGCCACCGTCGGCGGCACCGCCCAAGTCACCTGTCGCGGTGGGCTACGGAGGGGCGGTGGCCAGTGTCGACGCAGATGCCTCGGCCGCCGGTATCGAGGTGCTCCGCAAGGGCGGCAACGCGGTGGACGCAGCGGTGGCGACCGCGGCGGCGCTCGGTGTGACCGAGCCCTACTCGGCAGGCCTCGGCGGAGGCGGCTACTTCGTCTACTACGACGCCAAGAGGCACACCGTGGAGACGATCGACGGCCGGGAGACCGCGCCGCGCAGCGCGGACTCCTCGCTGTTCCTGGAGAACGGCAAGCCGCTCGCCTTTGACGCGGCCGTGACCAGCGGACTCGCCGTGGGCACCCCGGGTACCCCGGCGACCTGGGACACCGCGCTCGACACCTGGGGAAGCAAGTCGCTGCGGCAGGTGCTGAAACCGGCCGAGCGGCTGGCCAGGGACGGCTTCGTCGTCGACAGCACCTTCCGCTCGCAGACCGAGGGCAACCAGGCCAGGTTCGCCGACTTCCCGGCGACCAGGAAGCTCTTCCTGCCCGGCGGCCAACTGCCGGTGGTCGGCTCCGTGTTCAAGAATCCCGACCTGGCGCGCACCTACGAACAGGTGGGCCGCGAGGGCGTCGACGAGCTGTACCGGGGCGAGCTGGCCGACGACATAGTACGGACCGTGCGCAACCCGCCCGTCGACCCGAAGTCCACCCGGGTGGTGCGGCCCGGGGATCTCACCGCGAAGGACCTGCGGTCCTACCGGGCGCTGCGGCAGGCCCCGACGAAGACCGGCTACCGGGGCCTTGACGTGTACGGCATGGCACCCTCCTCGTCCGGCGGCACCAGCGTCGGCGAGGCGCTCAACATCCTTGAGTCCACGGACCTTTCGCGGGCGAGCGAGGCGCGGTATCTGCACCGCTACATCGAGGCGAGCCGGATCGCGTTCGCGGACCGCGGGCGGTGGGTGGGCGACCCTGCGTTCGAGGACGTGCCGACGCGGGAACTGCTCAGTCAGCGGTTCGCCGATGCGCGGGAATGCCTGATCAAGGACGACGCGGTGCTGTCCAGCCCGCTCGCACCGGGCGACCCGAGGCACCCGGCGGACTGCAAGACCGGTGGAAGGGCCGCCCCGACGACGTACGAGGGGGAGAACACCACCCATCTGACCGCGGCCGACAAGTGGGGCAACGTCGTCGCGTACACCCTGACGATCGAGCAGACCGGTGGCAGCGGTATCACCGTGCCGGGGCGGGGCTTTCTGCTCAACAACGAGCTGACGGATTTCTCGTTCGCGCCCGCCGACCCCGCGGTCCACGACCCGAATCTGCCCGGTCCGGGCAAGCGCCCGCGTTCGTCCATCTCGCCGACGATCGTGCTGAAGCACGGCGAGCCGGTGCTGGCCTTGGGGTCGCCCGGTGGTGCCACGATCATCACGACTGTCCTCCAGTCGCTCATCGGCACGGTCGACCGGGGGCTCCCGCTGGTCGACGCCATCGCGGCACCGCGCGCCAGCCAGCGCAACTCGGCGATGACAGAGCTCGAACCCGAGCTGTGGAACAGTCCGGTCCGGGCGGAACTGGAGTCGCTGGGACATGACTTCAAGCTCAACCCCGAGATCGGGGCGGCGACGGGTGTGCAGCGACTGCCGGACGGGCGGTGGCTGGCCGCCGCGGAGACGGTGCGCCGGGGCGGGGGATCGGCGATGGTCGTGAAGCCGAGCGGACGCCCGTGACGGCCGACGGCCGTTGGCTGAGCCGCGAATGACGATGCGTCAATAACGTTCCATGCGGGGCTGGTTCCTTGTGTTCATTCATGAGGAACCAGCCCCGTGGTCTTGACGGAGGTATCCGCCCGGGGCCATGTTGAGCGCGTCGGTAAGGAAAGTTTCCTAATGGAAGGGCACCCCCACTGTGCGTACCCGAACGCTCGCCCTCGCTGCCGCCTCCGGCGCCGCCCTGCTCGCGGCCGTCACCCTGACCCCGGCGGCCCACGCCGACCCGGCCCGGGGCGCGGACCCCGCCCCTGCGGGCCGGTCCGGGGCGGACCTCAAGGAGGGGTCTGTCAGCGCGGCCGATCTGCTGGCCAAGGTCACCTCGTGTTCTCAGATATCCAACGGCAAGTACCGTACGGACGAGGAGACTTCGGCGACCATACCGGTCTGCGGCAAGAACGGTGCCGTGTTCTGGAAGGCCGACATGGACATCGACTGCGACGGCGAGATCACCACCGCCTGCAACAAGGACACCGACCCGTGGTTCCAGAACGACACGGCGTTCCCCACCTCCGCCGGAAAGCCACTGAACGCCGAGAAGCTGCCGTACGTTGTCGTGCCGAGTGTCA
This sequence comes from Streptomyces sp. NBC_00984, assembly GCF_045162475.1. Taxonomy (NCBI): domain Bacteria; kingdom Bacillati; phylum Actinomycetota; class Actinomycetes; order Kitasatosporales; family Streptomycetaceae; genus Streptomyces; species Streptomyces sp. NBC_00984. Next base: position 1,700,951 of record NZ_CP108734.1, on the reverse strand, counting down.
GCAGCATCTGGAACTACGGCGATGCCGGCATCAAGGGCGGTGGCGTCGTCGCCGTCATCTACAACAACCAGGTCGAGTACGCGGTCGTCGGTGACACCGGCCCCAACAAGATCATCGGTGAGGCCTCGTACGCCACCGCCAAGGCCCTCGGCATCGACCCGGACCCGGAGACCGGCGGCGCGGAGTCCGGCGTCACCTACATCCTGTTCAAGAACTCCAAGGTGTCGCCGATCGAGAGCCACAGCGCCGCCGTCACCGCCGGTGACGCCCTCGCCAAGCAGTTCATCCAGAACAACTAGGGCCGGACGGGCTCCAGGGCCCGGGGCGTCACAGTGCGGTCAGGATGCGCGGGCCGTCGTCGGTGATCGCCACGGTGTGCTCGGCGTGTGCGGCGCGGCTGCCGTCCGACGTGCGCAGTGTCCAGCCGTCCCGGTCCGGATGGAAGGCATCCTTGCCGCTGCCGATCAGCATCGGCTCGATCGCCAGCACCATTCCGTGCCGCAACGGCATGCCGCGACCCGGTCGTCCCTCGTTGGGGACGGCCGGGTCCTCGTGCATCGAGCGGCCCACGCCGTGGCCCCCGAACCCCTCCGGAATGCCGTATCCCGCGCTGCGGCAGACTGTGCCGATCGCATGCGCGATGTCGCCGATCCGATTGCCGACGACCGCCGCCGCGATGCCCGCCTCCAGTGCTTCGAAGGCCGTCTCGACGAGCCGGGTGTCGGCGGGCCTGGCGCGCCCGACGGTGAAACTGATCGCCGAGTCGCCGGCCCAGCCGCCCAGCGTCGCGCCCGCGTCGATGCTCACCAGATCGCCGTCGCGCAGTCGTTGGTCGGTGGGGACGCCGTGCACGATCGCGTCGTTGACCGACGCGCAGATGACGGCGGGGAAGGGGGTGGGCGCGAAATGCGGCCGGTAGTTCAGGAACGGTGACCCGGCGCCCGCGTCACGCAGGACCCCGCGGGCCACCTCGTCCAGTTCGCGCAAGGAGACGCCGACCGCCGCCGCTTCCCGTACGGCGGTCAGGAGCTGCGCCACGACCCGGCCGGTCTCGCGCATCGCTTCGATGGATGTGTCTGTCTTGAGTTGCACCATGCCAATTACTATACCGGTCGGAGCGGTATTAGAATGACGGGATGGTACGAACGCCCCTGACCCCGGAAGAGCGCCGTCGCGGCGAACGCCTCGGCGTGCTGCTGCGCGAGGCGCGCGGCGGACGCAGCATGGTCGCGATCGCGGCGAGCGCCGGAATCTCCGCCGAGACGCTGCGCAAGATCGAGACGGGACGCGCTCCCACCCCTGCCTTCTTCACGGTCGCGGCGCTGGCCGGGGCGCTCGGGCTCTCGATGGACGAGATCCTCGCCCGCTGCGCCCCGGAGCCGGACGTGGTGCCGCTGGCCGGGTAGGTCCCTGGCGGTCCGGGCGGGGCGCTCGGACGGTGGTGCGGTGCGGCCTTCGCGCTTCGGCCGCATCGCGCCCGAAAAGTGTGCGTAGCCGCGTCGTGACACGGCTGATGTCGAATGCCTGCGGGCCGGTTCCGCACGGAGGAGCCGGACCGGGCCGGGGAGCCGAACCGGTGCACGGGGACTCGTCCGATGCGGAGAGGGCGGCGCGGGTGGAGGCGGCCGCACCCGAGCGCGGCCCGGAAGTCACGCTCCCGGTTCCCCGGCCACCCGCAGCCAGGCGCGGGAAGCCACGCGGTGCCCGGTTCGCGGGGCTCGATGCGGATGACGCGGACGACGTCCCGGCCGTGACCGCTCCCGTCCTGCCCGTCCCACCGGCCACGGCCGCCGTGCCACGCGGAGCCCGCTTCGCCGCCGCCCCGGCCGACGACGCATCCGCGGCCCCCGCCCGCGCCGTCGCCCCGGACCCCGAGACCCGCCGGGCCGCAGCGGCGGTCGTCGAGCGGCCGATCCGGCTGCGGGTCGGGGGCCGCAGCGGCGAGGCGCATGTCGTGCTGTGCGAGGCGGCCGGCCCGCCGATCGGCTGCCGGCACTCGCCGTCGAGCTGCACCGTGCGGGCCTCGACGCCGACTGGGCGACCCTGCTGTGGGAGGTGTCCTCGCTGCCGCCCGCCGAACTGGCCGCGGCTGCCGCCGCGTTGGGTGCCACGGGACGCCCCGACGACTGCGCGCAGCTGCTGCGCCAGGGTGTGGCGAGGCCGGCCGGGGAGATCGCCGATGCGGTGGCGGCCCTGGAGCGGGCGGGGCACGGGGCGCAGGCGTTGCTGGGCGCCTTCATCCGGGTACGGACTCCGCAGGACGCGGCTCGGGTCGCGGCGGGTGATCCGCACCGTCTCGTACCGCGACTGCCGGCCGCGGCCCGAGCGGTGTCGCCGGCCAGGGAGCGGGATGTCGTCCACGCACTGCGGGTGGCGGGCATCGCGAACCCGGCCTGATCCGGAACGAAGGACCCCGGCCGCACTGCGCCACTCGCGGCGGCTACGTGAAGCACTCCAGGATCAGCGGCAGGTCCTCCAGCCACTCCCGCAGACGGGCCCGCCTGCGCGCGGCGAGCAGGCACCGGTGGGTGGTGCCGTCGTGGAGGCGGACGGTGACCTGGAGGTGCTTGGGGCCCTCGGCCGCGTACTCGACGGCGCTGATCCCGGCCCAGGCGAACTCCATGTCCCCGGCCGCCGAGTGGAGCGCGACGCCCGAGGCGTCGATAAGGAGCGAACTCTCCGGAGCCACCGCCACGAAGGCGAGGTCGCCGTCGTCCGATGTGTTGGCCACGGGGGTGTGTTCGGTCGGGGCCTGGTGCCACGGGACGGCGTCGGACGGTGCGTAGGAAGGCGGCGGGGGTACCGCGACCGTGGGCGAGTACGTCACGGTGTCCGGCACGAAGAGGTCCAACAGGGCCTCCGGCGCGGGCCGTTGGTCCGGGTCCTTGGCCAGGCACGACTCCAGGACCGGCCGCAGGCTGTCCGGCACCGCGGTCAGATCCGGCGGCTCGTGCACCGACCGGTACATCAGGCCCATCGGCGTGCCCGCCCCGAACGCGCTGCCGCCCGCCGCCGCGACGAGCACGGCACCCAGGGCGAACACGTCCGCGGCGCCGCTCACTTCCTGCCCCTGAGCCTGCTCGGGCGCCAGGAACCCCGGCGTTCCGAAGGCCACACCGGTGGCCGTCAGACGGGTCGACTCCAGCGCCCGCGCGATACCGAAGTCCAGCACCCGCGGGCCGTCCGAGGCCATGATGATGTTCCCGGGCTTCAGGTCACGGTGCACCAGGCCGCAGCCGTGGATCGCCGCCAGTGCCTCGGCGAGCGCCGCGCCCAGCTGCCGCAGCCGCGCCTCGTCCATCGGCCCCTCGGCCTCCAGTAGCGCGGCGAGCGTGGGCCCGGGAACGTACGCCGTGGCCAGCCAGGGCGCCGCGGCGGCCGGGTCCGCGTCCACCACCGGGGCCGTGTGGAAGCCGCCCACGCTGCGCGCGGCCGCGACCTCGGCGCGGAACCGCTCCCGGAAGTGCGGGTCGGACGCGAGCTCCGAGCGCGCCACCTTCACGGCCACCGCGCGCCCGCCGCGCGAACGCGCCAGATAGACGGTGCCCATCCCGCCGGCCCCCAACTCGCGCTCCACGGCGTACCCGCCGATGCGCTCCGGCAGGCCGACACCGTCCGCCCCGTACCCCATGCGCTGTATGCCTCCCCCTGTGCTCCGGCACCCAGTATGACTGAGGCACACTGCTCTGTTCGGCACAGGTCCGGGACGGGCCGCGTACGTCGATCCGGTCCGGGATCCTCAAATCCCTGATCGGACGGGGCATTCGACAGGGGCCGCTCTCAAGGCACTTCGGCCCCGTCGGCCTGCTCGACGTGATCGGGCCGCATCACCCGGCCCTTTCCCGGCGGCGGGGGGTAGAACCGCCGGGCCCAGCGCCGGAACGGGCCGATCGGGCCGTCGCCGGGAGCGAGCCGGGGCGGTTGCTGGTACTGCTTGTGATGCCAGATCGGGAAGTCCGCGGCGGTGAACTCGCAACTGGACCGGAAGACGGCGCGGTCCAGCAGCCTGGCCGCGGTCCGGCTCACCGCACGGGCGAGCGGGGCCGGCAGCCGGGCGGGCTCGGTGAAGGCGATGCGGTTGAGCTGCCGGAACTGCATCCGGTTGGGAGCGATGGCCGTCGGCATCACCATCGTGCACATCCGCAGCCCCAGCCGGGGCGTGTGCACGTCGGCGTGTAGACAGCCGAGTCCGTAGCCGTCCACCTCCACGTCGACGACGAAGCTGCCCAGGAGCGGCGCCGACTCGTGGGCCCGCATGGACACGTGGAACGCGGCGTCGTCATAGACCACGGGGCCGCCGATCTCGGCCCTGTCCCAGCCGTGCAGGGTGGCGAAGTGCCCGAGGTCCACCGAGTTCTCGATGACCTCCTGGACATTGCCGGCCAACTCCCAGGCCGCGTGCCGCGCAGGCCGGTGACCGATCTCGTGCCAGTCGGGAACGAACCAGTCCGGAGCCCGGCCGTCGTGGTGCCGCCAGACGAACACGGCGCCATTGACCTCGTGCACCGGCAGCTGCGACAACGGCGACCTCGGGGGCGGCGTGTCATATCCCGTACGCACGCACGTGCCGTCCGGGCCGAACGCGAAGAAGTGGAAGGGGCAGACGAGATCGTCCCCGTCGACCTTCGCCAGACCGAGATGGGCGCCCAGATGCGGGCAGTACGGACGGATGGCGCGGACCGCTCCCGTGCCGAGCCGGTACAGCACCACGTCCTGACCCGCGAGCGGCCGGGTGAGCACGGTCCCCGGCCGCAGCTCTTCGGAGAACGCCAGTGCGGACCAGCCGCTCGGATAGGGAAGGGCGGGCGCGCCCGCAGCATCGGCCGGTGTCGGCCCCTCGCTGATGGCGCGCCCGTACTCGCGTGACTGTCCCACCACTGCCCCTTCCGGATTCGATCGCCTGGAGACTGCCCAGACCGTTCCGGAATCCTCCCTAAATGCCGCACATCACTCGAACGGGAAACACTGGGGAGGGAGTTGACGGAGTGGTCAGTGTGCCCGCTGCTCGTACCCCACCAGCCTGACGCAGACGGCGAGCCCCGCGATGGCCTGCTCCAGCTCCGCGAGCCCCGGGTAGCTGGGCGCGATCCGGATGACCGCGTCGCGCGGGTCGTCGCCGTACGGGTGCGTGGCACCGGCCGGGGTCAGCACGATGCCCGCCTCGGCGGCACGGCGTACGACCTCCTTGGCACAGCCGTCCGGCACCTCCAGGGTGACGAAGTACCCGCCCTTGGGCGAGGTCCAGGTCGCGAGCCCGGTGCCGTCGAGCTCGGCGTCCAGGATCCGGGCCACCACCTCGAACTTGGGCTGGAGCAGGGCGCGCTGGCGCTCCATGTGGCCCCGCACCCCGTCGGCGTCGCGCAGGAACAGGACATGCCGCAGCTGGTTCACCTTGTCCGGGCCGATCGAACGCATGGCGTTGTTGCCGAGCAGCCACTGGAGGTTCGCGGGCGACGAGCCGAAGAACGCGACGCCCGCGCCCGCCGTGGTGATCTTCGAGGTGGAGCCGAACACGAACGCCCGGTCCGGGTTACCGGCCCCGGCGCAGGCGGCGAGCAGATCGGCGATCTCGACGGGCTCGTCGGTGAGGTGGTGGGCGGCGTAGGCGTTGTCCCAGAAGATCCGGAAGTCGGGAGCGGCGGTGCTCATCGAGGCGAGGCGGGCCACGGTCGCGTCGCTGTAGCAGGCGCCGTCCGGGTTGCTGTACTTCGGCACGCACCAGATGCCCTTGACCGCCGGGTCCTCGGCGACGAGCCGTTCCACGGCCTCCATGTCCGGGCCCTCGGCCGTCATCGGCACCGGGATCATGTCGATCCCGAAGCGCTCGCAGAGCGCGAAGTGCCGGTCGTAGCCGGGCACCGGACACAGGAACGCGATGCGTTCCTGATCCACCCAGCGCGACTCGGCGCCCGGCAGCACGCTCAGCAGGGCGTGCACCAGGCAGTCGTGCATCAGCTCAAGGCTGGAGTTCCCGGCCGCGAGCAGCTGGTCGGCCGGCACCTGGAGCACCCCGGCGAATATCTCCCGGAGCTCCGGCAGCCCCTGCAGTCCTCCGTAGTTGCGTACGTCCGTGCCGTCGGCGGAGGTGTGCCGTCCGCCCGGCAGGCTCAGCAGGTCCTCGGAGAGGTCGAGCTGCTCGGGGGCCGGCTTGCCCCGGGTGAGGTCGAGCGAGAGTCCGAGTCCCGCCAGGTCCTGGTAGTCCTGACGGGCCCGGTCGAGGAGTCCGGACAGGGCGTCGGGGCTCAGCTCGGTGGTCATGGTGTTTCCTCTCGCAGGTGCCGCTCGGACGGGGGCGCCTGCCGAGAATACAAACCGGCGCGCGGGGCCCATGGCCCGGGAGGCGTGAGCCGTCCTCTCCGGGGTGGAAAGACGATGGACGTGTGGACCGCACGGGTGCGAAACATGATCGACTCCGCCGGTTCACGGCGATGGTCTTGCCCCGCTGTGTGACGGGGCTTACGTTCTCCTCTACGCACGTGTCTACGGGCGTAGAAAAGCGTTGAGGCTCTCTGACGCCGCGTCGAAGGAGCAGCTCATGTCCCAAGTCGTTCGCGCCGCACTCGTCCAGGCGACCTGGACCGGCGACACCGAATCCATGATCGCCAAGCATGAGGAGCATGCGCGCGAGGCCGCCCGGCAGGGCGCGAAGATCATCGGCTTCCAGGAGGTGTTCAACGCCCCCTACTTCTGCCAGGTGCAGGAACCCGAGCACTACCGCTGGGCCGAGGCCGTTCCGGACGGGCCGACCGTCCGCAGGATGCAGGAACTCGCCCGCGAGACCGGCATGGTGATCGTCGTGCCGGTCTTCGAGGTCGAGCAGTCCGGCTTCTACTACAACACCGCCGCCGTGATCGACGCCGACGGCTCCTATCTGGGCAAGTACCGCAAGCACCACATCCCGCAGGTCAAGGGGTTCTGGGAGAAGTACTACTTCAAGCCCGGAAACGTCGGCTGGCCGGTCTTCGACACCGCCGTCGGCAAGGTCGGCGTCTATATCTGCTACGACCGGCACTTCCCCGAGGGGTGGCGTCAACTCGGGCTCAACGGCGCCCAGTTGGTGTACAACCCGTCCGCCACCTCGCGCGGCCTCTCCAGCTACCTCTGGCAGCTGGAACAGCCCGCGTCCGCCGTCGCCAACGAGTACTTCGTCGCCGCGATCAACCGCGTCGGCCAGGAGGAGTACGGCGACAACGACTTCTACGGAACCAGCTACTTCGTCGACCCGCGTGGCCAGTTCGTCGGTGAGGTCGCCAGCGACAAGGAGGAGGAACTCGTCGTCCGCGACCTCGACTTCGGCCTCATCGACGAGGTCAGGCAGCAGTGGGCGTTCTACCGGGACCGCCGCCCCGACGCGTACGAAGGACTGGTCGAGCCGTGAGCAGCCTGCACCATCGCCATCTCGCCGTCAGCCCCGACTGGCTGTCGCTCTACTACAAGCACCCACTGGAGATCACCCACGGCGAGGGCCGGCACGTCTGGGACGCCGACGGCAGGCGCTATCTCGACTTCTTCGGCGGCATCCTCACCACCATGACCGCCCACGCCCTGCCCGAGGTGACCAAGGCGGTCGGCGAGCAGGCCGGCCGGATCATCCACACCTCCACGCTCTACCTCAACCGGCCGATGATCGAGCTGGCCGAACGCGTCGCCACGCTCTCCGGCATCCCGGACGCCCGGGTCTTCTTCACCACCTCCGGTACCGAGGCCAACGACACGGCACTGCTGCTCGCCACCGCGTACCGCAGGTCGAACCAGATCCTCGCGATGCGCAACAGCTACCACGGCAGATCGTTCTCCGCGGTCTCCATCACCGGCAACAACGCCTGGTCACCGACCAGCCTGTCGCCGTTGCAGACGCTGTACGTGCACGGCGGCGTCCGTACCCGGGGGCCGTACGCGCATCTCGGTGACGCGGAGTTCATCCAGGCGTGTGTCGCCGATCTGGAGGACCTGCTCGGGCACACCCGGGCACCGGCCGCCCTGATCGCCGAACCCATCCAGGGTGTCGGCGGATTCACCTCACCGCCCGACGGCCTCTACGCGGCGTTCCGCCGGGTCCTGGACCGGCACGGCGTCCTGTGGATCTCCGACGAGGTGCAGACCGGCTGGGGGCGCTCCGGCGAACACTTCTGGGGCTGGCAGGCACACGGCGAGAACGGGCCGCCGGACATCCTCACCTTCGCCAAGGGCATCGGGAACGGTATGTCGATCGGCGGTGTCGTGGCCCGCGCCGACGTCATGAACTGCCTCGATGCCAACTCCATTTCGACGTTCGGCGGCTCCCCGGTCACCATGGCGGCCGGTCTCGCCAACCTCTCCTACCTCCTCGAACACGACCTCCAAGGCAACGCCCGGCGCGTCGGCGGTCTGCTGATCGAGCGGCTGCGCGCGATCGGCGCGGGTTTCGAGTGCGTACGCGAAGTGCGCGGCCGGGGCCTGATGATCGGCATCGAGCTGGTGAAGCCCGGCACCGACGAGGCGAACCCGGAGGCGGCCGCGGCGGTACTCGAAGCGGCCCGCGAGGGCGGTCTGCTCATCGGCAAGGGCGGCGGCCACAACACCAGCGTGCTGCGGATCGCACCACCGCTCACCCTGACCATCCCGGAGGCGGAAGAGGGCGCGAAGATCCTGGCCGAGGCCCTCCGCTCGGTGGAATGAGCGACGGGGGTGCGGGCGGCGGCCCGGCCGGCGGCTGTGCAGCTTGGCCGCCGTCGCACCCCCGGATCCGCTCAGGATCCGCGACGCCCGTCCGGCGGCGGGTGAGGGGCCGCAGGAGACCGGCCTCACCGCGTACGACCGCACCATCGACGTCTTCGGCGACATCGCGGTCCTGCGCTTCTGGCTCCGGGTGGACTTCGCCCCCGCCCCGGACGGCGTCCCGCACCGTCCCGAGCTCATCCGGAACACCGTGATCCTGCACCGGGCCGCGGCGTCCTGGCGGATCGTCCACCTCCACGAGGACGTGCGGCAGCCGGGCCCAGTCGGCTGACCCCGGGCGCTGCGCACGGCCGGACCCCGTGCACCGTGCGCAGCCGGCCGCCGCGCCCCGCCGATAGCGTCACGTCAGTCCCCTGAGAGAGCCCGGAGGCGACATGACTTACCGGGTGGCCATGGACATCGGTGGCACATTCACCGTTGTCGTCGCGTACGACGAGACGCGCGGCACCTTCGAAGCGGCGAGGACCCCCACCACACCGGGAGACCTCGCCGAGGGCGTCTTCTCCTCGCTGGGCCGGGCGGTCGACGACCCCGCCGACATCTCCTTCTTCGTCCACGGCACCACCCAGGGCCTCAACGCCCTGCTGGAACGCAAGGGCGCCCGCGTCCTGCTGCTCGCCTCGGCCGGGCTGCGCGACGTCTACCAGATCGCCCGTGGCAAACGGGACCGCATGTTCGACCTGCACTACCGCAAGCCCGTGCCGCTCGTGGACCGGTACGCCACCGCCGAGGCGGGCGGCCGCTTCGACTCGCGCGGCACCGAGCTGGCCCCGCTCGACGAGGCCGCCGTACGGGCCGCGGCCCGCCGCGCCCGCGACGAGGGCTTCGGCGCCGTCGCGCTGCTGTTCTCCTACGTGAACCCCGCCCATGAACTGCGGGCCGGCGAGATCCTCGCCGAGGAGCTCGGCGACGATGTGATGATCGTGCTCTCCCACCAGGTGGCCCGCGAATGGCGCGAGTACGAACGCACCTCTTCCGCCGTCCTGGAGGCGTACACCGGCCCTGGCCGAGCAGGGCGTACCGGCCGAGCGGCACCGTATCGAGCACGCCGTCGACATGCGGTACGAGGGCCAGGACTACACCCTGACCGTGCCGCTCGCAGGTCCCGCCGAGCCCGCCGCCGAAGACTTCGGGGGTACCGCGGGGGCCGCACCGCGGGTGACGCTCAACCCGGGTCGCGACGACCGGCGTTCACTGCTGAAGGCCAACGCGCTGAGTGTGCGCGAGGGCGGTGTGCGGCGCTGCGAGAGTGGCGGCGGCTTCGGCCCGGCGGGGGAGCGGGCGGCCGAGGCAGTGGCCGAGGACGTCCGGCAGGGTCTGCTGACGGCCGGACACGCGGAGGCCGTGTACGGCGCCTGACGGGCCGGCCGGGACGGTGGCGGAAGAACCCCGGTGGGTTCTTCCGCCACTGCCGTGTCCCGGCTCCCCGCGCTCAGGCCGACGGCGGACGGAGCCGCGAAAGGACGGTCCTCAGGGCGCCGCGCCCCTGTCGCGCAGCAGGACCTGGCACGCCAGATGCAGTGCCAGCCGCTGTGACGTGTCGTCGGGATCGAAGCCCAGCGCGCGGATACGCTCACGCCGACCGCGGCCAGCACCCCGATCGGCCGGCCGATCGACAGATGGACCGCGGCCCGGCCACGCATCCGGGACGGCAGCAGCTCCAGGAAGTAAGGGAAGGTGACCGTGTAGATCCCGGCCGGCGCCGGACCCGACAACACCCGGGTGACCAGCAGGACCGTGAAATTCGGGGAGAAGGCGGAGGCCAGCGCGACGACTCCGTAGGCGGACAGGCTCCACAGACACACCGCGCGCCGGCCGATCCGGTCCGAGACCGGACCCCAGACCAGCGCACCGGGGATCATGCCGAGTGCGACGGCGGACAGCACCCAGTCGATCCGGCCGGTGTCGATGGAGAACGCGTCGCCGAGATCGCCGGAGACATGGACGAGGGCGAGCTGCTCCCCCGAATCGATGACGAAGGCCATGAACAGGGCCAGCGCCGCCAGGACATGGGCGCGTCCGAACGGCATGACCTCGAAGAAGGAACCGATGGGCCGCAGGTCGGCGGCTCCGCCCGGCCTCGTCTCCAGAGGTTCTCCGGTTGCACCGGAACGTGCAGTTGTCGCGCTCACCCAGGAGAGTGGAGGGCCGCTGTGCTGTGTGCCCCGGCGGCCTGTGGAGGGGGCCGTACCGGCGGGAACTGCCACGGTAACCCGGCGCGGGCGCGCCGGGGCCGGGGCCGGTGGGTACGTCGCGGCCGGGCCCCGGTCCATGGTTCCGGGGCCCGGCCGGTCGGTCAGCCCCGGTGGCCGGTGGGGCGGGTGAGGTCCAGGCTGTGGACCGGGTCGAGCTCGCCGTAGTACGCGAGGTGCTGGTAGCGCACATCGGTGACCTTCAGCGTGGCCTCGGCGACACCCCGGCGCACCGTCGCCCCGAAGCGGACGGAGCCGTCCTTCCCTGTCGTGCCGGTCAGCTTCCGCACCTTGCCGCCGGCCGTCAGCTCGGCCGTGACCTTCGCGCCCTTCACCGGCCTGCCCTGCGCGGTCTTCACCACACCGTTCGCGGTGACCTTCCAGGCCGCGTCGGAGCCGGGCCTGCCGAGGAGCTTCGTGTCGGCCTCCAGCGAGGCGACGGCGAGCTGGGAGGGCGGGGCGGGCTGGCCGAAGGCGACCTGGTCGATGGTCCAGAAGGCGCTGTTCGTGCCGGTGTAGCGGAAGCTCAGCCGGGTCGTCCGCGCGCCTGCCGGGACGGCGAGCTCAAGACGCTCGACGGTGTTGCTGTCGGCCCGGTAGGACTTCACGAGCTGCGGGGTGCCGCCGTCGTACGAGACGTACACATCGCCGGTCTGCGGACCGTCGACCCGGTAGTTCGTCGCGTACGACACGGTCGCCCTCGCCGCGCCGTTCAGCCGGTACGCGGGGCCGACCAGGGTGGAGTCGAACTGTCCGGCGCCGTGCGCCTTGTCGTCCCACTCGTCGGAGTCGGCGACCGCGAACACATTGCGGGCGCGGACGTTCGTCTCGCGGCCCTGGCCGCGCTCGGCGTTGGTCCAGAACTCGTCCGTGGCGAAGGACCAGCCACGCCACTCGGTGACGCCGCCGGCCGGCATCTTCGAGTTGTCGATGGACCAGCCCTCGGGCGCGGTGCTGGTCCACCCCTTGGCGTCGGCCGGGAGCTTGGTCTCGTCGACGGGCGCGCGGAGCGAGGGGCGCAGCGCGTCGAAGGCGTCCGGCTTCAGCTCGGCGAGCGAGGTGCCGTCGAGGTTCCAGGCGGGGTCGGTGGCGACGCCCTCGTGGCGCAGGACCGTGGGCGCGATGTCGGTGATCTTGACGTCGTCGCGCACCGAACCGGGCCGGATGCCCTTGCCCTGGGCGATCACGAACGTGCCGCGCTCCAGCGGGGTGTTGCCGCCGTGCCCGCCGGTGGGGGTGTGGCCGTGGTCGGCGGTGATGACGACGAGCCAGTCCTCCTTCGCGTACGTCGGCCGCGAGGTCACGGCGTCGAGCAGCCGGCCGACCTGGGCGTCGGCGGTGTTCAGGGCCTTGAGGTAGGCGTCGCTCGCGGAGCCGGTGCTGTGGCCGGCGCCGTCGACCTCGTCGAGGTGGACGAAGGTGGAGTCGGGGTTGCCGTGCGCGAGGTAGTCGGCGGCCTTGGCCGTGGTGCCCTCGTCGTTGCCGCCCGCGATCCGCAGATCGGTCTTCGCGCCGAAGACGATCTGGGGGATCGGGCTCCAGGTGCCGACGACCAGGGTGGACGTGGCCGGGTCGGCGGTCTCCAGACGGGTCGCGTAGTCCGGGTACCGGCCGTAGTTCGGCGCCGTGAAGTTGTTGTCCTTCACGTTGTGCTTGTCGGGCCAGACGCCGGTGGCGATGGACGACCAGCCGGCGCCGGAGACGGTCGGGGCCATCGGGTCGGCGTAGAGGTTGCTCCGGGCGGTCAGGCCCTTGACCATCAGCTGCTTGAGGTTCGGTACGTCGGCGCGCGAGAAGGAGTCGAAGGTGGCGCCGTCGATGCCGATGACCAGCGTCTTCGCCTGCTTGGTGCCCGATGGCAGGTCGGCGTACGGGCCGGCGGCCGGGGCCTTGGAACCCTGGGCGTGGGCGGCGGTGGTGGCGAGCGGCAGTGCGACGGCGGCGACGGTGGCGGCGGCCAGCACCGTACGCGCGGAGCGCGACAGGGACACGTGATCCTCCGGGATCGGTCGGTGGTCACCGGACATCGGGGGCGTCCGGTGATGTGTCCGAGGCTCGCCGTCGGTGGTGATCGAACCACCCCGCGTAAAGGACGGGCGCATGAACCGTACTCAACATGTGGACCAGACCCGTCATCATTTCGTTATCTTGCGGCGGTCGTGGGCGTCGTCGCGGCTGTGGGCCGGTGGAGTGCCGGGTGGATGAAACAGAAACGTCTTCAGCGGTTAGTGGCAGCGGTATTGCCACAGTGGGTAACCCACTTCTACGTTCTTCATCACGCACCTTGTCTACGTGCGTAGACCCATTCCGCCACAGTGAGGAGGGGTACATGAGCCGCACCGTCATCCACGGTGGTCTCGTCATCACCGCGTCCGACGAAATCCATGCCGACGTACTCATCGAGGGCGGCCGCATCGTGGCCCTCGCGGCGCACGGCACCGACGCGGCCGAGAGCTGGAGCGCCGACCGGAGGATCGACGCCACCGGCAAATACGTCATCCCGGGCGGTGTCGACGCGCATACGCACATGGAGATGCCGTTCGGCGGCACCTACGCCGCCGACACCTTCGAGACCGGCACCCGGGCGGCCGCCTGGGGCGGCACCACCACGATCGTCGACTTCGCCATCCAGTCCGTGGGCCACGCGGTCCGCGAAGGTCTCGACGCCTGGTACGCGAAGGCCGACGGCACATGCGCCATCGACTACGCCTTCCACATGATCCTCTCCGATGTGAACGAGTCCACGCTCAAGGAGATGGACCTGCTGGTGTCGGAGGGCGTCACCTCCTTCAAGCTGTTCATGGCCTATCCCGGCGTCTTCTACAGCGACGACGGCCAGATCCTGCGCGCCATGCAACGGGCCTCCCACAACGGCGGCCTGATCATGATGCACGCGGAGAACGGCATCGCCATCGACGTACTCGTCGAACAGGCCCTGGCCGAAGGCCGCACCGACCCGCGCCACCACGGCGACGTACGCAAGGTGGCACTGGAGGCCGAGGCCACCCACCGCGCCATCCAGCTGGCCCGCGTCGCCGGCTCCCCGCTCTACGTCGTGCACGTCTCCGCGGACGAGGCCGTCGCCGAGGTGGCCGCCGCCCGCCACAAGGGACTTCCGGTCTTCGGCGAGACCTGCCCGCAGTACCTCTTCCTCTCCACCGACAATCTGGCCGAGCCGGACTTCGAGGGCGCCAAGTACGTCTGCTCCACCCCGCTGCGGCCCAAGGAGCACCAGGAAGCGCTCTGGCGGGGGCTCAGGAACAATGAACTCCAGGTCGTCTCCACCGACCACTGCCCCTTCTGCTTCTCCGGCCAGAAGGAGATGGGCCGCGGCGACTTCTCCAAGATCCCCAACGGGATGCCCGGCGTGGAGAACCGGATGGACCTCCTCCATCAGGCGGTCGTGGACGGTCACATCTCGCGCCGCCGCTGGATCGAGATCGCCTGCGCCTCCCCGGCCCGGATGTTCGGCCTCTACCCGAAGAAGGGCACCATCGCCCCGGGCGCCGACGCCGACGTCGTGATCTACGACCCGACCGCCGAACAGACCATCTCCGCCGAGACCCATCACATGAACGTCGACTACTCGGCGTACGAGGGAAAACGGATCACCGGCCAGGTCGAAACGGTCCTCTCGCGCGGTGAAGTCGTCATCGACGCACGGAAGTTCACCGGCCGGGCCGGACACGGCAGCTACACCCCGCGCGCCACCTGTCAGTACCTGGACTAGGAGCACCCGTCATGGACTTCGGACTCGTCCTCCAGACCGACCCGCCCGCCTCGGCCGTTGTCGGTCTGATGCGCCGCGCCGAACGCAACGGCTTCCGCTACGGCTGGACCTTCGACTCGACGGTGCTCTGGCAGGAACCGTTCGTCATCTACAGCCAGATCCTCGAACACACCGAACACCTCGTCGTCGGCCCCATGGTCACCAACCCGGGCACCCGCACCTGGGAGGTGACCGCCTCCACCTTCGCCACCCTCAACGACATGTACGGCAACCGCACCGTCTGCGGCATCGGACGGGGCGACTCGGCGATGCGCGTCGCCGGACGCAGACCCAACACGCTGGCCCGGCTCGGCGAGGCCATCGACGTCATCCGCGACCTCGCCGAGGGACGCGAGGCGACCGTCGACGGGCAGCCGGTCCAGATCCCCTGGGTGAAGGACGGCAGACTCCCCGTCTGGATGGGCGCGTACGGTCCGAAGGCGCTCGCCCTCGCCGGGCAGAAGGCCGACGGTTTCATCCTCCAGCTCGCCGACCCGTTCCTCACCGAGTGGATGATCAAGGCGGTACGGGACGCGGCGGCAGAGGCGGGCCGCAACCCGGACTCCGTGACCATCTGCGTAGCCGCCCCCGCCTATGTGGGCGACGACCTCGACCACGCCCGCGAGCAGTGCCGCTGGTTCGGCGGCATGGTCGGCAACCACGTCGCGGACCTCGTCTCCCGGTACGGCGCACACTCCGGGCTCGTCCCCGAGGCCCTGACCGCCTACATCAAGGACCGGCACGGCTACGACTACAGCCACCACGGCCGGGCCGGGAACCCCGACACCACCTTCGTGCCGGACGAGATCGTCGACCGGTTCTGTCTGCTGGGCCCCGCCGAGGCGCACATCGAGAAGCTGCGGGTCCTGCGCGATCTGGGCGTCGACCAGTTCGCCGTATACAACATGCACGACGCGCGGGAGGCGACGATCGACGCCTACGGCGCGCAGATCATCCCCGCCCTGTCCGACTGACCCTTCCCTCCCTCGGCCGCGCCCCACGGCTGTCCGCACCCCCGTCCCCGCACCGCCGTACCGCCGCCCCCGCCCCGCACGGCACCGTTCCCGAGCGAAGGGTCCAGCCGCCATGACCTCGACCGTCCCACCGATTCCATCGCAGGACCCCATATCCGGCCCCTCGGGGCGCATCGAGCTCGCCCCCGGCACCGTCCCCACCGACAACCGGTTCGTCAACGAGGACCTGTTGCCCGTCCCGCTGGAACGGCGCCGCTGGACGACGTACAACTTCGCCGCGCTCTGGGTGGGCATGGCCCACAACATCCCGTCCTGGCTGCTGGCCTCCGGTCTCGTGGCCCTCGGCATGGACTGGAAGCAGGCCGTCTTCACCATCGCGCTGGCCAACCTGATCGTGCTCGGACCCATGCTGCTCACCGGGCACGCCGGACCCAAGTACGGCATCCCCTTCCCGGTGCTGGCCCGCGCCTCCTTCGGGCTGCGCGGCGCCAACCTGCCCGCACTGATCCGGGCCACGGTGGCCTGCGCCTGGTTCGGCATCCAGACCTGGATCGGTGGCGTCGGCATCTTCACCCTGCTGGGGAAGATCTTCGGCGGCTGGGCGAAGGCGTCCGAGATCGGCGGGCAGCCGTGGACGCTCTGGCTCTGCTTCGTCCTCTTCTGGGCGCTCGAACTCGCCATCATCCACCGGGGGATGGACGCCCTGCGGCGGTTCGAGAACTGGGCGGCACCGTTCGTCATCGTCGGCGCCGTCGTGCTGCTGGTCTGGGTCGCCGTCAAGGCCGGCGGCTTCGGCCCGCTGCTCGACCAGCACTCGAAGCTCGGCTGGGGCAAGGAGTTCTGGCCGGTCTTCTTCCCCTCGCTGATGGGCATGATCGCGTTCTGGGCCACGCTCTCGCTGAACATCCCCGACTTCACCCGCTTCGGGGCCGGCCAACGCGCCCAGATCCGGGGCCAGGCGCTCGGCCTGCCGACCACGATGACGGTCTTCGCACTCCTCTCCGTCCTGGTCACCTCCGGCTCGCAGGCCGTGTACGGCGAGGCGATCTGGGACCCGGTCCAGCTCGTCGCCAGGACCGACAACGTCTTCGGGCTGCTCTACGCCCTGGTGACGGTGCTGGTCGCCACGGTCTCCGTGAACATCGCGGCGAACGTCGTGTCACCCGCGTACGACCTGGCGAACCTCGCGCCCCGGTTCATCAACTTCCGTACGGGCGCCCTGATCACGGGCGTCGTCGGCGTCCTCATCATGCCGTGGAAGCTCACCGAGACCCCGGAGCTGTACATCTTCACCTGGCTCGGGCTGGTCGGCGGGCTGCTGGGAACGGTCGCGGGCATCCTGATCGCCGACTACTGGATCGTCCGCCGCACCGTGCTAGACCTCGCGGACCTCTACCGCCCCGGTGGCCGTTACTGGTACACGAACGGCTGGAACTGGCGTGCCGTCGTCGCGTTCGCCGTCGGCGGCGTCCTCGCGATCGGGGGCTCGCACTCCGCCCCCGGGACGGGGCCCTTCCCGGCCGGCGGCCTCATCCCGTTCCTCAAGCCGCTCGCGGACTACGGCTGGGCGGTCGGGCTGGCCTCGTCGCTGCTGCTGTACGTGGTGCTCAGCGGCCGGTCCGGCGTCACACCGGCGCGGACGTACGGCCCAGCAGAGCACTGATGTCGTACGTCTGGTCCGGCGGCGGCGTGGTCGTGGGCACCGGCTTGTCGAAGGCCGAGAAGCCCACGACCGCGTCCGCCCCGCCGCCCCGAATCGTGATCCTCAGGGGATACGGCTTGCCCGTGGCCGCCACGTACATCGTCAGCGTCCGGCCGTCCCGCATCCTGGTCAGCGGCACCACCGGAGCCCCGCCGAGCGTGGTCTTCCTGCCCTTGTTCAGCGTTCCCCGGTCGTTGTCGGCGTTGTCGCCGACGAGCTTCTGGAAGGTGTCCAGATCGCAGCCGTCCGCCAGGCTGCGCAGTCGCGGGTCGGTGGCCGAACCCTTCATGTAACGCCCGTTGAGGATCGCGGCGAAGGCCGAACCACCGCCCGGAACCTGGTTCTTCCAGAAGTTCGCGTCAGGTTTGACCCAGATTTGGTCGCCACGCTTCACGATCCGGACCGAACCCTGGCTGTGGCCGAGATCCACCGACCCGTTGCAGTTCCCGTCCCGGTCCAGGGTGAGCTCCAGAGTCATCGGCGGGGCGCTGTCGCCGAGGTCGCCGCGCATGCTGAGGTGCAGGGAACGGGCGCTCAGGAGGGCGTCGCGCGAACGGTCCGCGATCTGCTGCGCGGAAAGGTTGTCGATGCCGCCGTCCGCCCGTGCCGCACCGCCGCCCAGGGCGCTGCCGCCGGTGAGTCCCAGCACGACGACCGCCGCCCAGACGGCAGGGCGTGTGCCGCTGTGTCGACCGGTCACGTCGCCTCCCTCGTAGAACCCGCGGGGTGCGGAACCCCTCGGGCCTGTTCAGGTGCATCCGATTGCTCCGAGCGTACGCCGGGGGCGGTTCGGTCGCGCGGCGGAGAACACCACCACGGCGCATACACAGTGTGATGTTTTGCCTCGTTTTGTGTTATGGGCGGTGGGGGACGGTTGTCGGCGCACCGAGTTCATCACCAGCGAGGAGGAACAGGGAGACATGAAGCTGTCGATGGGGAGTGTGTCCAGGGCCGTGCTCCGGGGCGCCGTCGTGGCGGGGACGGCAGCCGCGCTCGCCGTTCCCGCCACCGTCGCCACCGCCGTGACAGCCGCGGCGACGCCGCCCGGTCTGTCCTGCGACACCGGAAAGCACGAGATCGACGACTACACGGGCTACGCGTTGTGCCGCAACGACGGCAGTACGACGCAGACCTTCTGGGTGCACCTGGTCTGCGGCTGGTCCCCGGACGTGGACGGTGAGCACGTCACACTCGCCCCCGGGCAGTCCGGTCAGTCCACCGCGCACTGTGCCGGCCTCGGCACCGGCATCGGCGAGATCACCGTCCAGCCGTAGGCCGCGTCCGCACCTCCGCCGGACCGGCCGCCGTGCCCGGTGGCCGGTCCGGTCCGGCCGTCATGGCTGCGGGGCGTTCCGCTCCAGCAGCCGTGGCAGCGCGGCGGCCAGCCGCTCCCGCAGCCGGTCCGGGCCGCCGTCCACCCACGGGTGCGCGGCGTGGAACCGGGCCCAGTCCACCGGCCAGTCCAGCACCGTCCGGGGCGTGAAGCCCTCCGCGTGCGGGCCGAGCACGGTGTGCAGCAGGCGGGGCGAGAGCCGCGCCCTGCGGTACTCCGCGAGCAGCACCGCGTCGTACAGGTCCTTGGCCGCCGACCGGCCCTCCGCCTCCTGGTCCTCGGCGAGCCACAACAGCTTCCAGGCGAGCGAGAGCCCCGGGTCCGCGGTGCGGACCGGCGTCGGCGGCCCGCCGTCACCACGCGGACAGGCCGTCCACACCGGGGCCCGGGGCAGCCGCTCGTCCTGGGCGAAGTCCATCCGCAGCTCGCCCGGCGGCAGGCCGTCGGCCTGCCAGGGCACGACGACCCGCACGCCGGGCGTCTCGTACTCCCGGTACATCCACACCCCGTCCGACGTCACCCGGCTCGGCTCGATGCGTATCCCCTCGGGCGGCAGCGGCCCGGCCGTCAGGGCGGCGACGACCTCCTCGGTGGCGGAGGAGGGCGGATCGATGTCGTCGGGGCCGTCGATCTCGACCCAGCGCAGCCCCTCGGGGGCGAGCACGGGCCGGGCGCCGGCGGTCTCGTGGCTCTCCTCGTCCGTCCACAGCTCGGGAGCGGCCGCGCCGTGCGCGGCTTCCGGCCAGTGCTGGACCGTCTCGATCCCGTCGACGTGCGGGTAGGGGGCGAGGCGGTCCACGAACTCCTCCGCCGACGGCCCGAACACGACCCAGTCCAGATCGCCCGGCTCCCGTGCCGCCGCGCCCACCCACGCCTGGAGGGGGAGGCTGCCGCGCAGGACCAGCTGGTCGCCCCACGACGACCCGGCGATCACGCGCAGCAGATGGTCCTGGACGGCGCGCCGGGCGGCCCGCCAGCGCGGCGCGAGCGCCGGGTCGTCGAAGACCGGCTCCCCGGGAACGGGGCGGTCGCCCGTGCTCACAGCGCCGCCCCGGCCCGCTCGTCGATCCAGCCCGCGTCCACCGCCGGATGGTCGTCGTGGACCACGAACTCCTCCTCGGTCTCCAGGACTTCGAGCCCCGCGTCGTCCAGCGCGCGCAGGAGCGCGTCGAGCCGGGCCCGCGCCCCGGACCGGCCGGTCGCGCGGCAGCGCTGCGTGACGAACCGTTCGTGGCGCCCCTGCCCGTCGGTGCGGCGGGCGTTGTGCGACAGGTGCGCGCTGTGCCGCTCGGCCGCGGCCCGTGCGGCGGCGAGGTCGGGGTCGCCGGAGAGCAGCAGCTTGACGTGGTGCTCGAAGTGGCAGTCGGGGGACAGTGCGGCGGCCTCGTCGGCCGTCCGGGGTATGTCCTCGTTCCACGGCGCGGCCTCGATCTTCACGCGCACGACGGGGAACCCCGCCGCGCGCAGCGCCTCCGCCCGGAGCCCCGCGGCGGCCCGCTGCCGGGAGAGCGAACCCCGCCCCTGCTCGGTCAGCATGGGCTGGTCGGGCACGGCACCGCGGTCCAGGACGATGCGGGTGAGCTTCAGGCCGTGCCGCTCCGCCCAGCGCGCCAGCCGCTCGCCCTCCGCCGCCCCGTCGGCCCGGGGATCGAACCGCACCGTCAGGTGAGTCTCGAATTCGCCCTCGAACTGCGCTTCCACGTACCCCTCCAGCAGTGCTTTCGCCGCCCGTTCCCACCGGGGAACGTAGCAAGCGGCACTGACACTCTCCGGAGCGATGCCCGGCCACATTCCACCGAACGGTTGAGTGGACCGCTCGCTACTCGTTACCCTCCGGTAAGTTCGTTCGGGCATACAGATGCTTCAGGCACACAGGTGCTTCGGGCCCACAGACGCATTGCGCGCCTCTGCCGATACGAGGAAGGCAGTCCGCCCATGTCCTCAACGGAAGCCGTGGAAACCACCGGACCGGCCGGCCCGACGGGGCTGGCCGACAGCGCACGGGAGCTGGCCGAGGGCCGCACCACCTCGGTCGGGCAGGTGTCCGCCGCGCTGCGCCGTATCGAAGCGAGCCAGGGCACCCTCAACGCCTTCAGGCATCTGCGCGCCGAGGCCGCGCTCGCCGAGGCCGCCGAGGCCGACCGGCGGCTCGCGGCGGGGGAGCGGCTGCCCCTGCTCGGCGTTCCGGTGGCCGTCAAGGACGACACGGACGTCCTCGGGATGCCGACCTACTTCGGCTGCGACGGCGATCTGCCCGCCGCGACCGCGGACAGCGAGGCCGTACGCCGGCTGCGGGCGGCCGGGGCCGTGATCGTCGGGAAGACCAACTCCTGCGAACTCGGCCAGTGGCCGTTCACCGAGGGCCCCGCCTTCGGCGCCACCCGCAACCCGTGGCACACCGGCCACACTCCCGGCGGCTCGTCCGGCGGCTCCGCGGCGGCCGTCGCGGCCGGTCTCGTACCCGCCGCGCTCGGCTCGGACGGCGCCGGGTCCGTCCGTATCCCGGCGGCCTGGACCCATCTCGTCGGCATCAAGCCCCAGCGCGGCCGGATCTCCGGCCACCCGCACATCGATGCCTTCCAGGGCCTGACCGTCAACGGGCCGCTCGCCAGGACCGTCGCCGACGCCGCACTGCTGCTCGACGTGGTCGCCGGGTCCCATCCCGACGACCCGCACCGGCCGCCCCCCGTCGCCGCCGCGACCGCCGCCCGCCGCGACCCCGGCCGACTGCGCATCGCCCTCGCCTGGCGGCCCCCGCTCACCCTCACCGGCTCCGCGCCCCACCCCGAGGTGCGGCGGGCCGTCCTCGCCCTGGCCGAGACCCTCACCCGACTGGGCCACGACGTCGAGGAGGCGAGACCCCAGTACGGGCTGATCGGCCTCGGTTTCGTCCCCCGCGCCACCGCCGGGATCGCCGAACTCGCCGCCCGCCACCCCGACCCCGCCCTCCTCGACCCGCGTACCCGCAGCGCGCTGCGCACCGGCACCCGGCTCGGCGGCCGGGTGGTGCGGGCGGCCAGGGAGCGGGAGGTGCGTCAGCACCGCAGGATCGGCGCGTTCTTCCGTCCGTCCCGGGGCCGCGCCGGGTACGACGTACTGCTGACCCCGACGACCGCCCTGCCGCCGCCCCCGATCGGCCGGTTCGACGGGCTGAGCGCCTGGCGCACCGATCTGGCGATGACCGAGGCCTGCCCGTACGCCTGGCCCTGGAACGTACTGGGCTGGCCCGGCATCAACGTACCGGCAGGGTTCACCGCCGACGGGCTGCCCGTCGGGGCGCAGCTGCTCGGCCCGTCCCGCAGCGAGGAGCGGCTGATCTCGCTCGCCGCCCAGCTGGAGGCCGACCGGCGCTGGTACGAGCACCGGCCCCCGGCCCCGCCGCCGGTCGGGCCGGCGCCGGGTGGGGCCGGGGACTGACCACCCCGTGCCCGCCCGCGGTCGCTCGCACCTGAGCGCGGGAGGCGGGATCATGGACAAGGAGTGGATGGGTGGTGGCCAGTATGGCGTGTGCAGGTCCGCAGTCGGCGCCCGGCGCCGAGCCCTCGCCGCCCAGCACATCCCGGCACTCCTACGACACGGCGACCGACGCGACCGCGGTGGTCGCCGACACCGGAGCGGTCGTGGGCTGGACGCACAGCGCGCAGGACCTGCTGGGGTACCGCGCCGCTGAGGTGGTCGGGCGGTCCGCCGGTTTCCTGCTCGCCATGCCCGAGGACCCGGTCCGGGTGGCCGGGATCGCCGAGCGCTGCCGCGCGGGTGTGGGGTGGCGGGGCGTCGCCGACGTGCGGCGGCGCGACGGCGGCCAGGTCGAGCTGGACCTCCGGGTCTCGGCCTCCTTTCACCTGGACGGCCGGGAGTGCTTCCTGGTCTCCGGACGCGAACGGCGGCCGGAGTGGACGGTCGGGCAGTCCGTGCTGGACGCCTTCCTGACCGGCTCGCCGATCGGCATGGCGGTGTTGAGCCCGGCCCTTCGCTACACCTGGATGAACGACACCCTGGAACGCCTCGGCGGCGTTCCGCGCGAGGACCGCATGGGCCGCCGGCTGAGCGAAGTGCTCCCGGGGCTGGAGGCCGAGGCCATCGAGACGCTGATGCGCGGTGTGCTGGACACCGGGGTCCCCGTCATCGACTACGAGTACCTGGGCTGGACCTGGGCCGATCCGCGCCGCAAGCGCGCCTACTCCACGTCGTACCTCCCGCTGACCGACAGCGATGGCAGTGTCACCGGCGTCTGCTACATGGTGATGGACGTCACCGACCGGTGGAATGCCCAGCAGCGCCTGGCCATGGTCAACGATGCCGGAGCCAGTATCGGCTCCACCCTGGACGTGATGCGTACGGCTCAGGAGCTGGCCGACTTCGCGGTGCCGCGGTTCGCCGACTTCGTCGTCGTCGACCTGCTGGAGACGGTCGCCAGGCCCGATGAGCCCGGCCCGTGGCCCCCGCCGGGCACGGGGCTGTCCGGGCCGGAGCTCGCCCGTTCCGGTGCCCTCACCGGCTCCTCCCGGCCGAGGATGCGCCGCGCAGGGATGAGTTCGGTGCACGAGGGCTGCCCGGAGGCGGTCAACCGGGTAGGGGAACCCGTGGACTTCGTGCCCCCGCCCCACGACATGCGGTTCCTGATCGACGGCGAACCCGTCCTCATCCCGGTCCTCGACGCCGACAACCACGCGTGGTCGGCCGAACAGCCCGACAGGGCGGCGCGCATCCGCGAATACGGACTCCATTCGCTCATCTCCGTACCGATGCGGGCCCGGGACACAGTGCTCGGCCTGACCACCTTCATCCGGTCGGTGAATCCCGCCCCCTTCGAACCGGACGACGTACTTCCGGCCCGCGAGATGGTGGCACGGGCGGCCGTGTGCGTGGACAACGCCCGCCGCTACACCCACGAGCACATCGCGGCGCTGACCCTGCAGCGCAGTCTGCTCCCGCACTCACTGCCCGGCGGAATGGCCCTGGACGTGGCCTCCTCCTACCTCCCGGCGGATGCCAAGGACGGTGTCGGCGGCGACTGGTTCGACGTGATCCCGCTGTCCGGCGCCCGGGTCGCCCTGGTCGTAGGCGACGTCGTCGGCCACGGCATCGGCGCCGCGGCCACCATGGGTCGGCTCCGCACCGCGGTCCACACCCTCGCCGACATGGACCTGCCGCCCGACGAGCTCCTCGCCCACCTCGACGACCTCGTGCTCCGCCTGAGCGACGCGGAACCCGAGGGTGAGGAGGGCGGCGGCACCCCCGTGCTCGGCGCCACCTGCCTGTACGCCGTGTACGACCCGGTCACCCAGCAGTGCACCATGGCACGCGCCGGCCACCCGCCGCCCGTCGTCGTCGCCCCGGACGGGCGCGTCAGCTTTCCCGAACTGCCCGCGGGACCCCCGCTGGGCCTGGGCGGAATGCCGTTCGAGACGGCGGAGATCATCCTGCCGGAAGGGAGCCTGATCGGCCTCTACACCGACGGACTCATCGAGGGAAGGGACTGGGACCCCGATCTCGGCATGTCCCGGCTCGGCGGCGCCCTGGCCCAGCGCGGACTACCGCTCGACGCCCTGTGCGCGTCGGTCGTGGAGCAGCTGGTTTCGGTGCCCCAGCCCGATGACGTCGCCCTGCTGCTCGCCCGCACCCACGAGCTGAGCGCCGACCACGTCGCCTCGTGGGAAGTCCCCGACGACCCGGCCGCCGTCGCCGGGGTCCGGGCCCGGACCGCCCAGCTGCTGCGGACCTGGGGCCTGGAGGAGTTGGAGATGACGACCGAGCTGATCGTCAGCGAGCTGGTCACCAACGCGGTGCGCTACGCCACCGGGCCGATCCGGCTCCGGCTGCTGCGCCAGTCCGTACTGATCTGCGAGGTCTCCGACACCAGCAGCACCTCGCCGCGGCTCAGGCACGCCCGCACCACGGACGAGGGCGGCCGCGGTCTCTTCCTCGTCGCCCAGCTCACCCGCCGCTGGGGCACCCGCTACACGGCCGAAGGCAAGATCATCTGGACCGAGCAGGAGCTCCCGGCGACGGGAACCTGAGATTTCGGGCCGGGCCGCCCCTCACCACTCCTCTCCCCACGACTCCCTCACGGCACCCGGGCGATCCACTCCTCGGTGGCGAACTTCGTCCGCACCAGCTCCTCCGCCTGGGTCATCTCTTCCGCTGTGACTTCGCCGGTGGTCAGCCCGTAGCGGTTGCGGAAGGAGGCGATCATGTTCTCGATCACCTGTTCCCGGGCGAGGCCCGTCTGGCGGCGGAGCGGGTCGACGCGCTTCTTGGCGCTCTTGGTGCCCTTGTCGGACATCTTCTCCTTGCCGATACGCAGGACTTCCAGCATCTTGTCCGCGTCGATGTCATACGACATCGTCACGTGATGCAGGACGGCTCCAGGGCCACCATCAGAACCGACGATCCGCTTCTGAGCGGCGCCGGCGATCTTTCCGGCATCGGTGGCGATGTCGTTGAGCGGCTGGTACCAGGCCTTGATACCCATGTCGCCGAGGGCGCCCAGCACCCAGTCGTCGAGGTAGGCGTAGCTGTCGGCGAAGGAGAGGCCGGAGACCAGCGACTCCGGCACGGACAGGGAGTACGTGATGGTACTCATGGGCTCTACGAACATGGCCCCACCACCAGAAATGCGGCGCACCACGGTCATTCCGTGCTTTGCCGCCCCCTCGGGGTCCACCTCATTGCGCAACGACTGGAAGCTGCCGATGACCACAGCAGGCGAGGCCCATTCCCAGACCCGCAGCGTGGGAGCCCGCCGCCCGGCGGCCACCTCGGCGGTGAGGACCTCGTCCAGTGCCATGTGCAGGGCCGGGGCCTGCGCTTCCGTGTGCACCAACTGCCAGTCGTAGTCGCTCCACTCGGTTGCATGGGCCAGCGCTCGCCGAACAGCGATGCCGACGCCCTCCGCGGTCAGCCCGAGCATGACGGCCGACTCCGGCAGCCCCGCCGTGATCCGGGCCGCCAGGCCTGCGGCGTCCGTTGAGGACGGGGCACCCTCCAGGGCCCTGTTGATCGAGAGGATTGCCTCGTCGGGCTCCAGGAAGAAGTCCCCGGCGACGCGCACGTTGCGTAGTACGCCTTCCTCGACGTCCAGGTCTACGACGACAAGCTTGCCGCCGGGCACCTTGTATTCGCCATGCACGGCTTCGTTCCCTTCCAGTGCGCGGCATGGACCCTGAGCCTGTTGCTCCGACATGGCATAGACGCGCACATACCTCGCATCGCACTTTAATGCTTGTTCATGACGAGCGGCTGCACAGCCTCGATGCCGCTGGAGCGGCATCGGAAGTGCAACCGTCAGGCCTGTCATACGCCTGCGGGCCGAACAGGACCCGGCGTACAGCCCGACTCGTCTGCCGCAACCTGCAGTTTTGCACCAAGAAGGACCTCTGACCTGCGTCGGAGGCCCTTTCTGATCTTTCAACAGCCTGTTGCTTCAGGCGGCTGAAAGTCTTTCCTATGTCCCTCTCACAGCGTTGAAAGTCCCTGAAAAGTCCCTGGAGCAGGCGCGGGGCGATGGCTGCGTTTGGCGCTGTGTGAGGTCCCACAGCCTCCACCGCTACTGCGACGGCGGGCCGGTCCTCGCCCTGGGCGGTGACGTGGCGGAGCACCTGCTGATATCCGTGCCAGTCACCGACCTCATGAACTCGGGCGCCCCCAGCCACGTCCGTCTCGCTCGCAGGGGGCCTCCGTGACACCACCACACCACATCCACGCTCGGGACCAGCCGGGCCAGTTGCCGAGGACATGGCCAAGGCATTCCGGGCCCGCAAGCTGCTCGACGACGTTCCCCACGGCAATCCAAGGTTGTGATCCGTCGTCTGACGGCGGCCAAGATCTTTTGGCTCTCAGAGCCGATCTTTTCCCCGCGTACGGCCAGTAACTCCCCACAGGCGGTCCCCGCTGGTGGCCAGGTTCCGCTCCCCGGTTTCGCGCCGCCTGATACGGTGCGTGACCGAGCCGCGGCGAGGCCAGCGGCCGTGTCGGGCGGTAGGCGACGGCGGCCTGCAGGAGACGCCCCGAGCTGCGGCCGGAACGTGAAAGGCGAGACTGCCCGCGCCGACTTCGGCGAGCAGTCGAGGCTGAACAACAGCCGGCCAAAGTTGACGCGCGATCGGTCAGACACCGCCGCCCTCGTCGGCGACGCCAGCTGGCTCCGCCGTTGGTCTCGTCGACGAGGAAGTCCCGATTCGGCGACAGCCCGCCGTGGCGCTCGTAGGATGCCTGGATGCCTAAGCCGATACGGATGAGCCGCCGCTCGTGGGTTGCCGCGTGGGCGGTGCTGTGCGCGGCTGGCCTCGCCGCCACCGCCAAACTGAACGCCTCCTCGGCACCGGCCCCGCAGCCCGAGAAGTCCGTCAGCGCCGAGTGCGCCGAGCGCATCGCGGACATCGAGACGCAGCTGGCCAAGGCCAAGCAGGAAGGCAAGGGAGACGGAATGCTGGTCTTCTCGCGAGTACAGGTCGGCACCGAGGACGACTGCCGTGACGATCTCCGTAACCACTTCCGTGGCGATCAGTGAGCCGCGCTACCTGGCTCGCCGCGATGGCAGGGCTAACCTTCGTCTGTGCCGGGGCAATCATTGCCGTGGGCGCCACGTCGGAACCGAAGCCGCGGCCCAGGCCGCCGCGGGTGTACTCATCCTGCCTGGCGGCAGACACCAAGCCGGTGTCTGAGTGGGCGGTTCGTGAGTTGATGTCCGTTCCGGACTTGGTTACTGCTTCTTGCTGAAGGTTCCTGGCTCGACCTCGGTGAGGATTCCTAGTGTGACCAGGCGTTTCATTTTGGCGCGGGTGCGTTCTATGTGTTTCGGCAGGAGTTCGAAGTCGAGGGCCTGGCAGATGTCGCGGGCCCTCAGTGGGCCGGTGGTGTCGTTGAAGACGGTGAGGATGCGCGGGTAGTCCGGGTGCTCGGGCAGCTCCAGACTCCCTGATGGGTCGGCACTCTGGACCGGGATTCGGTCGGCGAGGCCGGTGATGGTCGTGCGGGTGATGGCGAGGTGTTCCAGACGCAGTTCGGCCTCGCAGAGCTGGGTCTGAAGGGTGTCGATCTGGGTACGGAGATCGTTGGTCAGGGCCCGGACTGCGTCTTCCTGAAGGTCGAGCGCCTGGAGGAGGGGGTTGAGGTTCACGCGCCGATCACCTGCGGATCGCGCCAGGTGGGCGTGCTCGCGTCGGTGAGCCGACGGGCCATGACGTGGGTCATGGCCCAGTAGACGCGTGAGGTGGAGGAGGCTGGGCGGTGTTCGTAGTCGCGGACCAGGCGCCGGTGCAGTATCAGGGTCCCGAACGTCTGCTCCACCCGCCACCGTTTCGGCTGCGGAACGAATCCCCGCTCCTCAGGGTTGCGCCGGACGATCTCGACGTCGATGCCGAGGGCGGTCCCATGCATGACGACCTGGTTCTTGAAGCCCTGGTCGACCAGGGCCTTGCTGACCGAGCCGCCGGCCGCGACGGCGACCTGGTCGAGCAGAGCGATGCCGGCGGCGTTGTCGTGGACACTGGCGGCCACCACGGTGACGGCGATGACCAGGCCGAGGACGTCCACGGCCAGTCCCCGTTTGCGGCCAGGCACCCGTTTCGCGGCGTCTTTGCCCGTCGTGACCGCGGGGACCCCGGTGGCCGCCCGGACACTCTGGGTGTCCAGGATCACCAGGGTCGGGTCCTCTAATCGCCGGTTTCTCTCCCGCACCTGGCAGCACAGGAGTTCATGGATCTGCTGGTCGGTGCCGTCGTCCCGCCAGGCGGCGAAGTAGTAGTACGTCGCGCTCTTCGGCGGCAGGTCGTTCGGCAACAGGGCCCACTGACAGCCGGTCCGGGACTGGTAGAGGATCGAGTTCACGATCTCCCGCATCGGATAGCGGCCCTGGTGGCCGCTCACGGAACGGTGCCGGTTCTTCCAGGCCGTGAGCACCGGCTCGATCAACGCCCACTGCTCGTCGGACAAGTCACTCTGGTATGGCTTGCGTTCACTCATCCCACCGATCCCAGCAGGCCACCGGCACCGGACCGGAACGTTCCGGCTTCGCCCACACCATCGGGCGACAGCAGAACCACTCATAGAGTCACGAACCGCCCACTGAGGGCCACGACCCGTGCGACGGCCGCTGAAGTACGTCCGAGCGTCCGTCCGCCGCATGGCAGAGCACCCAAACCCAAGTTGGCCTCTTGGCCGACGACGCCACCACAAGAACCGTGGACATCGGTGGCTCACCCAGATGAGGGGACCCCGTTCGTCACTGACAGTGCGTCTAGCCACGGCCACTTGATTCCCCGTCAGGCGGCCGTGGGCGGGGAGATCCAACCGGCCACCGACAGTCGTCGCGGGCTTCGCCTCTGGGTACCGTGTGTACATGTCCACTCGCGCGGAGTTGCGTCGGATACGCCGTATCGACCGCTGGATGGAGATCATTCTGCCGAGGGAGGTCCGGCGGGTGGTCAACGGTGAGGCGTCGCAGCCCGGTTGGTTGCCTCGCCGCTGGGTGACCCTGGTGTCGGGTGACGTCGACCTGGATGCAGGCGTCGGCGCAGTCTGGCTCGTCTGGCGTCCCGGATCCGCGAGAGCAGAGACGCATACCGCACTGATTGAGCGTTGCGGCGAGAAGTGGCAGTGCACAGCTCGTGGGAGTGCGTCGGGCGGTGACCTGCCAGCCGAGAGGCTGGCGGTGGGCCAGCCGGGGCAGGTCGGCATGATCGAGCTCGGCGGAGGCGCAGGTTGCCTGAGTTATGCCTGTCGCCTGCGGCATCGTCATCCGGACTTCATCGGGATGGGCTCGTGGGTCGGGTCCAGCGAACTCCGGGTGGCGGCCGAGGTGAATCACCTCCTCCTCGGTGACCGACGGATCGAGGTGCCTGGGCAGGGATGGCTCATCGTGGTCTGGAAGTCCCCGTCCACGGGCCACGGGGGGATACGACCGCTCCTCGTGGCTGTGGGGGGTGACGGGCTCGGAACTCTCCAGGATCGGCCCTCACGACAGTATGGACAGCTATACCTGGGCAGAATTGAGCGGCCAGGTGGAGTGGTAGCTGTGAGTCCTCCGTAAGCAGGGTGGTCCTGCTGCTCAGGAGCCTGCCGGCGGCGGAACCGCGGAATGATCGCCGATAGGAGCCCGATCTTCGGCACGCGAAGGTCGGGTCCACTGCCGCTTGGCGAACCTGCTCATCGACTCGGGACTATCAGGTCAAGCCGCTATCGTGCGGAGGTGACCGGTTCTGCACAGCCTCCACTGCTCTTCCTCGATGTCGACGGACCCCTCATTCCCTTCGGAGCGACGCCGCAGCAGTACCCAAACGGCTATCCGACCTACCCGGCCCCCGAACCGCAGGGGGCCAATGCGAATCCGTTGCTGGCCAGGATCAATCCGGCGCACGGTCCCCGGTTGGCGGCGCTGCCGTGCGATCTGATCTGGGCCACGACATGGATGGCGGATGCGAACGAACACATAGCCCCGCGGATCGGCCTGCCGCAGTTGGCAGTTGTGCTTTGGCCGGAGTCGTTCGACCAAGAAGAGCAGGACGAGCGAGACGGACTGCACTGGAAAACCCGCGCCCTCGTCGACTGGGCTGCCGGACGCTCATTCACATGGGTCGACGACGAGATCACCGACACCGATCGCGCCTGGGTATCCACTCACCATCCAGGACATGCTCTGCTCCATCGGGTCGACCCCTGCCTGGGCCTCACCGAATCGGACTTCGTCACCCTCGACGACTGGTTGCGCAGGACTCACCGGGCACCCACGTCGCTCGGCGCGGCTTGAACCTTCGCGAGTCAGCCCGTCCGGGACACGCCGGTACGGCGCGGACGGTGTAGTCGCTGAGGCCGTACTCGACAGTGCACTCCAGGCCGCGCTGCCGGAGGGGGCCGGTGAGATGGCCGTACCCGTACTCCTGTCCGCATGGACCTTCT
This sequence comes from Streptomyces sp. NBC_00984, assembly GCF_045162475.1. Lineage (NCBI taxonomy): Bacteria > Bacillati > Actinomycetota > Actinomycetes > Kitasatosporales > Streptomycetaceae > Streptomyces > Streptomyces sp. NBC_00984. Next base: position 1,670,365 of record NZ_CP108734.1, on the reverse strand, counting down.
CCGTGGCCGGGTGCGTCAGCGACCGGCGGTGGCACGTGGGGCTGGTAGCCGTTGAGGTGTTCCATGAGGGTTCGGCTACCGGTCATCGGGAACGGTGCGGGGGTGCCGGGTTCGACACCTGCGGTGCGGGAGGTGAAGCGGGTGGTGTCCGGCGGTTGTCGGACGTTGAGCGGGCGAGAGCCACGTGCACGCGTTCGGTCTGCGAAGGCCGATCGGTATCGAGCCGGCTGGCCAGATAGTCGGCAGCCCGGACGAGGGCGGGGCCTTGGAAGGACAGCTCGTCCGCGTAGTGCCAGCCTTCGGAGTTGCGGATCTCGCGCGCCCGGTCTCCGTAGAGCTTCCGCGAGCCGGGGAGGGAGGCATCCATGAGGGCAATGAGAGAGCGGAGCTGCGCCTGCTCCCACCTCACCCGCCACGCACCCGGCGGCTGACTGGTCCGGGCTCCGGCTTGGTGCCCGGTGAAGGTGGTCGGTCTACTCGGCATGGAGTCGCCGGGTGTCCGCGTACATGCGTGCTTTGACTCCTTGTTCACCGGGCACTTTCCGTACGGGCCCGATCCCTGATGTGGCCCAAACTCGGGCTCGCTGAGGTGCTGAGCGTGGATCGGTTCCATGCCCGTACGGCTGTACACCGCCCTTGTCGGCGCTTCCACGCACCTCCGGGGTTCCGAGCTGGATGTTCCGAGAAGGGATATCCTCGGGCCGGGGCCAGACTAGAATCCCGGCCCGATTACGGCGGGCCGGGATTCTGTGTTGTGCGCCTGGCCGGAGGGCCCCGGCCCGATTACGGCGGGCCGGGATTCTTTGGCATGCGCATCAGGCGGTCGCTGGTTTTAGTAATCGCCGAATTCGCCGCCCTCGCCCCTCTCGCCGTGGTGGCGCTTGATGACGCGGAAGCTGGCGACGACTCCGTGCTTGACCTTCACGCCGCCATCCATCTTCTCGTGGTGCTCGCCCTCCTCGCAGTTCTCGTCCTCGTCCTTGCCCGGACGGACGTTGTTGGCGGAGCTGCGGGGGCCGACGGTGGCGATGGGGGCGCCGTTGTCGCACACGGCTCCGCGGAAGACCTCGACCTCGTTGCGGCTGTCGTTGCGGATGTTGAAGCTCTTGGCGCCCAGGCCGCTGACGACGGTCATGCAGCCGTCGGGGCGGCCGGAGTATTCGCGCTCGTTGATGTGGATCCGGCCCTCCTCGTGATGGCGCTTGCCCTCGCGCTCGTTGCCCCGGCGCTCGTTGCCTTCGTTGCCCTTGCCCGTGTTGCCGCCCTCCCCGCCCATGGGGGCCTGGGCGAGGACGGCGGCCGGGGCCACCTGGGGGGCGGGGACGGCGGAGGCGTAGGTGATGCCGATCGCGGTCAGTGCTGCGGCGGCCGCGACGGCCGTGGCGATCGCGTGGGAACGGGTCATGATCATGTCGCTTGTTCTCCTTCTCGGACTCAGAGACAGTCCCGCTGTGACAGCCGGTGCGTGATCGAACGTACTAACACCCCCCATTCCTGTCATATCGAGCAAATCGGGATCCCCGTTTTCATGGGCTGATCGGGTATGCAGAGCCCCTTTTCGGCGCCCCGAAGAAGAACTGACTGACCGTCAAAATTGCTTTGAGCTTGGGAGATTGAAAGACAATTAGCCCTTGCAGGTGATCTTCTGACGTCTACTCACCCGCTGTGGCGGTGGGTCGCCGGGAAGTGTCGGCAAGTCGCTGCTTGACATATGGCCTGGCGTAGGTTCCAAGGGGGCCACATAGAGGGTTGGGGAGGCTGTCGATCAGAGGGCGTCGGTACTTCTTGTTAAGGGCTGTCCCGTAATCCCTGGTGGATCAGCGTGCGGCGCCAGATGCGGTGCATCGCAAGGCGGAGGGACGCCCGAATACTGGATGTATTCGGGCGTTCCGACAACGCGGCGAGGTGCCGTAGCTGTCGTCGCACGCCCGCCAGGGATTACGGGACAGCCCTTAGCCTCGATCCGCCGACGTGGTCTGGAAGTGATCTTCTGACGGGCTTCTGAGCCGGTTTTGGGTCGACCGATGGGCATGGGCGTGCTGCATCCGCTGGTCTGCCCAGCTTTTCCACGGTTTTGGTTCCGGTGGGGACTCTGCTGCGCAATTCCGTGCGGGGGTGAAGGTGGGCACGGGATGATCGTCTGTACGGTCGTTGTCCTGTCGTGCGGCCGTGGGGGTGGTGTGGATGTCGATGCGGCCGGAGGGGCTGCCGGAAGTCCCGGAGCAGACCGTGATGGTGGCGCGGGCGGCGTTCCCGCAGGGGAGCCTGGCGATACGGGTGCGAGACCGGCTCGCGGAGGTTTTCGCGGACGAGCCGTTCGCGTCGGCGTTCGGGGTGCGTGGGGCTCCGGGTTTGTCTCCGGGGGTGTTGTGCCTGGTCACGGTGTTGCAGTTCGCCGAGGATCTGACCGATCGGCAGGCCGCGGCGATGGCGGTGCGGGCGATCGACTGGAAGTACGCGCTCGGGGCGGAGCTGACGGACACCGGCTTCGATGCCAGTGTGCTGAGCCGGTTCCGTTCCCGCCTGTCCGACAACGGCATGGAACGGGTGGTCTTCGACCGTCTCCTTGAGTACTGCGTGGAGGAGGGGCTGGTCGCGGCCGGGGGCAGGCAGCGGACCGATTCCACCCATGTGATCAGTGCGGTGCGGGACTTGAACCGCCTCGAGCTGGCCGGGGAGAGTGTGCGGGCGGCGCTGGAGGCCCTGGCTGTCGCGGCGCCGTCGTGGCTGGCCGGGCAGGTCGATGTCGCCGAGTTCGCTCACCGGTACGGGCCGCGGGTGGACGGCTGGCGCATGCCCGCCTCGCAGACGAAACGCGACCGGCTCGCGCAGGTCTTCGGCCAGGACGCGCTGGCGTTGTGCCGGGCGGCCTGGTCACCCGGCACACCCCCATGGATCCGTGAGATCGAGTCCGTACAGATCCTGCGGCAGATCCTCGTCCAGACGTACTACCTGAGCACCGACACCAGGGGACGGGAGGTGATCAAGAAGCGGGCCGCCGACGACGAGGGTGTCCCGCCCGGTCATCGCCGCCTCGCCTCCCCTACGACGCGGACGCACGCTGGGCGGCCAAGGGCGAGGGCCTGTTCTGGATGGGCTACAAGGTCCATCTCACCGAGACCTGCGACACTCCCACCGAAGCCGAAGCCGAAGCCGAAGCCGAAGCCGAAGCCGGTGTCCGGGCGGCACCGAATCTGATCACGGACGTGTGCACCACCGATGCCACCGTGCCCGATGTGAAAGCGACCGCCCCGGTCCAACAGCGCCTGGCCGAGCACGGCATCAGGCCCGCCGAGCACTACCTCGACTCCGGCTATCCATCCGCCGACCTCATCGCCGCCGCGCTGAAACAGGGCACCCGTATGGTCACCCCGGTTCTGCTGGATCATTCCGCCCAGGCCAAGGCCCACGCCGGCTTCGACAAGAGCGCCTTCATCATCGACTGGAGGGCCCGCCAGGTCCGCTGCCCCGCCGGCAAGACCAGCGCGCACTGGAACCCCGTGAAACAGCACGGAACGGACGCGATCGTCATCACCTTCGGCGTCCGCACCTGCCGCCCCTGCCCCTTCCGCGACCAATGCACCAGCTCCGCGAAAGGCCGCCGCATGCTCACCCTGCGCCCCAGAGAGCCAGAAGAAGCCCTCACCCAGGCCCGCGCCGAGCAGAAGACCGAGACGTGGAAGGCCAAGTACGCCCTGCGAGCGGGTGTGGAAGGCACTATCAATCAAGCCCTCGACATCACCGGCATACGCCGGGCCCGCTACCGCGGGCTACCGAAAGTCCGCCTCCAACACGCCTTCTCCGCCACCGCACTCAACGTGATCAGACTCGACGCCCACTGGACCGGACACGACCAGCATCACACCCGCAGCAGCCGGCTCGAACGCCTCGCCTACCGACTCACAGCCTGACCCAGGAATTGCGCAGCAGAGTCGGTGGGGCCCTGGCGGGCGGGGTGGGCAGAGACTGTCAGGCGGGTTCGGGTGGGCGGTGGACGGTGTCGAACAGGTGCGTCCAGGCTTTTTGCCAGGGCCAGTTGTGCGGTAGGTGCAGGGTGACGCGCCGTGCGGAGCGGGCGATCCGGGCCGGGACCTGGACCAGGTGGGCGCGGAGGGTGGCGGTGGTGGCCTTGGCGTGGAAGGCGGAGGTCAGTGCCCCGGCGGCCCGCAGCAGGTTGTAGGCCATCGCCCACTGGATCAGCCAGGCGGCATTGGCGTGGAAGTGTCCCGACGGCAGGTGGGCCAGGGCGGAGGCTTTGCTGTCGGCGATGACCTGCTCGACGACGGCGTGGTGGCGGTGCTCCCGCTCGGCCTCGAGCGTCGGCGCGGGGGTGTCGGTGAAGAACGGGTGGTAGCGCCAGACCGGGAACAACTCGCCCTGCTCGCCGACGACGGCGGGTTTGGCCAGGTCACGGACTCGGCGCACGATCAGCCGGGCCGTGACCCGCTCGCCTTTCTTGCGGCTGGCGAAGGCGGTGTAGGCGGGCATCTCGGCGACCTCGGCGTCCGAGATGAGCTCGCCGGTCTCAGGGTCGGGCACCGCGGTCGGGTAGGTGATCTGCTGCCACGCGGTGTCGGGGATGCTGTGGATGGCTCGTTCGATGGAGGGGTTCATCCCGGTGGTGAGGGAGAAGCGGGCGCCGGACCGGCGGCAGGCGGCGATGACACCGGCGTTGTAGAACTGCGAGTCCGCGCGCAAGATGCGCATGCCGGTGCAGCCGGCCTCGACGGCGGTGGCCAGCGCCTCGCTGACGAATTTCGGGGCGCCCCGGGAGTCGGCTGCTTTGCCGCGGCGCATCCGCACGGTGGCGATCACCGGGCGGGAGGTGGGGGTGCAGATCGTGGCGAGCAGAGGGTGCAGGGTGCGGATGCCCTTGAACCGGCCGTACTCGCCACCCTGCTTGGTGCGGCCGTAGACGCGTTTGTGGGTGGAGTCGACGTCGATGAACGCCTTCTCGCCGGAGCCGGGCAGCAACGGGGTGTGCGCGGCCAGTTCGCCGAGGAACCTGCGGTGTACCGCGTGCAGTTGGAGGGCGTGACCGTGGGTGAAGGAGCGGAGGAAGGTGCCCAGGGTGGACGGGGCACGGACCCCTTCGAACACGGCCGACATCGCACCGTGGCGCAGAACGTCGAGGTCGTCGATGCTGTCCGCCCCTGCGGCCATGCCGCCCACGATGCCGGTGACCTTGGCGTCCGCCGAGGCACCCGCGCCGTTCTTCGTCCCGGTCAGCCTCACCTTCTCCCTCACCAGCCGGGGCAGACCGCACCGCTCGGCCAGCCGCATCACCGGAACCAGCCCGGCATGCGCGATCAGGTTCGCGTCATCGAAGGCAGCGGAGACCGCCGCCCGCGTGTGGGAAACTTGCATCTCGGAAGTGCCTTGCTGATTGTGCGTGATGGAGCCTGAAGAACTCCCATCATCGCAGGTCACAAGGCACTTCTTCGTTTTCCGAGACGTTATCCACAAGGCACGGGTCGGTGGATCGAGGCTTAGGCAGGGCGGTCTGCATCCGGCCTCCGCAGCCCGAGCAGCGGAGGTGTCGGGAGAGGGAGTAGCGAGGGCGGTCAGAGAAGAAGCTCTGGCCGTTCTGTGCCATGCGGCGCTTGGTGTACGCGTCCCAGATGCGCTCGCATTCGGCCGGGTCGTCGATGACCGCGTCGTGGGCGTTGCCGTAGTACAGGAACGCCGTGACGTTGCGCTGCCGGTTCACCCGCTTCTTCTTTGTGCTGCCGTCGTCGTTCGTGACGACCTGGTGGGACAGCTCGGGTGTGAGGTAGCGGACGTAGTCCAGGCCGAAGCCGCTGTCGAGGACGGCGTGGAGGTCGCCGGAAGTGAAGGGCTTGCCCGTGAAGGTCTTGATCCCCCGCCGGTTGAGGCCGACCAGCAGCCTGCGGACCGATATGCCGGCGGCGTGGTCGCGGTACAGCTGGGCCAGATCGGGACCGGTCACCGGGTCGATCTCCAGGATCCCGTTGCGGCACTTGGGGCAGGTATCCAGCTTCTTGCCGAACTCCACTTGGGGCAGCTCTCGCAGCGGTAGTACCCGAACCGGCCGCGGTTGGAGTGGGGGGAGTCCCTTGTTCCGCCGGCGCTCGAAGGTGTCACGCCAGGAATCAGACTTCTGGTTTCGACTCCAGCTCGGCGACGCTGAGCATCTGGGCGATGGCGAAGCGGCCGATGGTCGCCTTGCCGTCGAAGTCCTCCTTGGCGGTTCGGACTTCGACCCCGTAGTCCATGAGCGCGTCGAGGTGCTGGAGAGACTCGCGGAGGTTGCGGCCGAACCTCGACCGGATCCACAGGATGAGCACATCGAACTGCTTGTCGTGCGCCATCTGTTTGACTTCTTCGATCCGGCGCTCCTCGAACCCGCGCTCCGATTCGCCGAGATCCATGATGGGGTCGGCGATGACATCGATGGTCTCGGACCTGGCGAGGGTCAAGGCGTGACCGACCTGCAGTTCGGGACTGATCATGTCGTCCCGGGCCCTGGAGACCCGGACATGGATCAGGCCGCGCTTGCGGCGGCCGACGGTGGCGGACTGCTCTTCGACGGGGCATAGCCGGAGTGGTGCGGTTGTCACGACGGTGCTCACAATCGCGCAGAGTAGGTCGTTCTTCGGTCGACCTTTGTCACGATTGCCGCACTTTGCGGTTATTAGGTGCCGCGGGATGGCTAAGGGCGAGTTTGTAGTGTCTGAGCGTTGCGATGAACATGGCCCCGCCGCCGGACACCCGGCGCACGACCGTGACGCCATGGCGTTCGGTGCCCTGGGGGTCGACCTCGTTGCGCAGGGACTGGAAGCTGCCGATGATCACGGCGGGGGAGTCCCACTCCCAGACCCGGAGCGTGGGCGGGCGGCGCCCCGCGGCGACCTCGGCGGTGATGGCCTCGTCGAGGGCCATGTGGAGCGCGGGCGACTGCGGAGCCTCGTGGATGAGCTGCCAGTCGTAGTCGCTCCACTCGGTGGCGTGCGCGAGGGCTCGGCGTACGGCGACGGCGACGCCCTGGGAGCCGAGGCCGAGCGTCACCGTCGAGGCGGGCAGGGCCGCGTCGATCCGGGCGGCGAGACCGGCGGTGTCGGTGTTGGCCGGTGCGCCCTCCAGCGCCGCGTCGATCGCGAGGACCGCCTCGTCCGGTTCGGGGAAGAAGTCCCCGGCGACCCGTACGTTGCGCAGCGCCCCGCCCTCGACATCGAGATCCACCACGACGAGCTTGCCGCCGGGGACCTTGTACTGCAGCTTTGCCTCCACATCCGCCCGACCGCTCTTACGAATCGGCACCGAACACCCATGACGTCACCACTGTGCGGTTTAGTTCCCGCGCTCAGCGTGACGGAGGTGCACCGCCCTGCGGTGCGCCGGGCAGTGATACCCGCACGGTGAGTCCCCCGCCGGGGTTGGGGGTCAGGTTCAGGTCCGCGTGGTGGGCGCGGACGATGCTGGAGACGATCGCCAGACCGAGGCCGTGGCCGCGGCGCGTGGGGTCCTGCTCGGCCAGACGCCCGCTGCCGCGCAGGAACGGTTCGGTGAGGCGGTCGACCGTGCCGGACAGGGGCGGTCCGGTGTTGGTGACGGTCAGGAGGGCGCGGCCGGGACGGGCCGGGTCGGGGCCGGTGGTCAGGGAGAGCGAACCGCCCGTGGGCAGGTTGTGTCGTACGGCGTTGTGGAGCAGGTTCAGGACGAGCTGGCGCAGCAGTACGTCGTTGCCGGTGGCCGGGGCCGGGCGGGTGTCGGCGGAGACGGAGATGTCCCGTGTCCTGACTTCCTCGCGGACGGCGTCGACGGCTGCTCGGGCGGTGTCGGCGAGGTCGAGGTGCTCCGTGGTGGGTGGGGTGTGATCGAGGGCGGAGAGTTGCAGCAGGGCATCGGTGATGTCGATGCCGCGCTGGTTGGTCTCGCGGAGCCGGGAGACGAGCCGGCGGTAGTTCTGGCCGTCCGGATCGGCGACGGCCACGTCGAGCATGGTGCGGCTGACGGCGAGCGGTGTGCGCAGTTCGTGCGAGGCGTTGGCGGCGAAGCGCTGCTGGGCGTCGAAGGACCGCTGCAGGCGGGCGAGCATGTCGTCGAAGGTGTCGGAGAGGTCGGTGAACTCGTCCCGCGGGCCGGTGAGTCCGATGCGGTGGTCCAGGGAGCCGTCGGCGGCCCGGCGGGCCGCCGAGGTGATGTCCTGCAGGGGGCGCAGGACGCGGCCCGCGATGAGCCAGCCGCCGCTGAGCCCGATCAGCGCGAGGAGCAGCAGGGTGACGCCGGAGGCCTTGGCCAGGGCCTGGAGGATGTCCGGCCGGGTGGCGACGGCCGCGGCCTGCGGGTTCACGTCGCCCAGCGGGTAATTGGGCACGAAGCGCATGGCCAGGTACACCACGACCAGGCTGAACGCCCCGGCGACGACGACGAACAGGGCGTAGGTGAGGGTGAGCTTCATGCGGGCGGTCAGCCGCCGCGGCCGCCCGGACCGTGCCGGGGCCCCGGCCGTGTCCGCGTCGCCGTCCCGGTGGGGTGCCGTCCGGCGGTTCACTGCGCGTGCCCCGTCCGCTCGTCCTGCCCCGCCGGCTCGTCGAGACGGTATCCGACGCCGGGCACGGTGTGGATGGCCGACGGATCACCGAGCCGTTTGCGGAGCGTGGACATGGTGATGCGGACCGCGTTGGTGAACGGGTCGGCGTTCTCGTCCCAGGCCCGCTCCAGCAGCGTCTCCGCGCTGACGACGCCGCCTCGCGCGGTCATGAGGACTTCCAGGACGGCGAACTGCTTCCTGGTGAGCGCCACGTACCTCCCGTCGCGGAAGACCTCACGCCGGAACGGGTCCAGCCGGATTCCCGCGTAGTCGATGACGGGGGGTGTGCCGTCCTTGGGCCGGCGGGCCAGTGAGCGGAGGCGTACGACCAGCTCCTTCAGGTCGAAGGGCTTCGTCAGGTAGTCGTCGGCGCCGATCTCGAACCCGGTGACCTTCTCGTTGATCAGGCCCGCCGCGGTCAGCATGAGCACGCGGCAGCCGAGGCGCCGTTCCACGATGATCCGGCACACGTCGTCACCGTGGGTGCCGGGGATGTCGCGGTCGAGTACGACGACGTCGTACTCGTTCACGGCGAGGCGTTCCAGGGCGGTGTCGCCGTCCCCGGCGATGTCGGAGGCGATGGCTTCGAGCCTCAGCCCCGCCTGCACCGCCTCGGCGAGATACAACTCGTCCTCGACAATCAGCACCCGCATACGGTCTCTCCTGCTCTGCGCCTCACCCGGCCGGTTGCCGGCCTGTCGGACTGCTCCCATGGGAACGGTCCGGGGATATCGAAAACGTATCGGGAAATCGAAACGGCCCGACAACATGGCCTGCCGTTCACTCGAAGCATCCGTCCGCGGCACCCGCCGCCACGTCCGAGATGCCCGGAGGCCACCATGCACCACAACCCCACCGCGAACCGCTCCACCACGGCAGCGCGCCGTTTCCCCGGCCGGACGGTGGCAGGAGTCGGTGCGGTCGTGGTGGTGGCGCTGGCGGCGACATGGGGCGTGACGGCTCGGAGCGAACCGGCCGCGCGTGCCGCCGCGGCGGCGGACCATGAGCGGGACGGCGGCGAAGCGACCACGGAGGCCACTCCCGAGGGTACCGAAGGCGGCGACATACCGAGCGGTCGGGAGCTCACCCCCTTCGACACCCGGTACCCGGCCATCGGCCGGCTGGACAAACCGTTGCTGAAGGCCGTCCAGGAGGCGGCCCGGGACGCCCGTGACGACGGCATCGAACTCCGGGTCACCTCGGGATGGCGCAGCAAGGAACACCAGCAGCGCCTGCTGGACGAGGGCATCGAGAAGTACGGAAGCCCGGAGAAGGCCAGGCAGTTCGTGAACACCCCGCAGAAGTCGACCCACGTGTCCGGAAAGGCGGTCGACATCGGTCCCACCGATGCCGACGACTGGCTCATCCGCAACGGCTCCGACTACGGCCTGTGCCAGGTCTACAGCAACGAGATGTGGCACTTCGAGCTCCTGACCGGCCCCGGTGGCACCTGCCCGGCTCCCCTGAGCAACGCCGCCGGCTGACCGGCGATGCGTTCAGCCCCTGATTCAGCGCCGCCCCCTTCCGAAGGACATGCCATGGCCGATCCGTGCGAGGACCCGTACCCGGATGTGTACATCGGAGGCGGCTTCTCCGATCCCGCCGGGACACCGCCCGCCGAACCCGGCCCCGGCCGGCCCGGCCCGGGACGGCGCAGGAACTGGATTCCGGGCGCCGTCGCGGTGGCGACCGGGATCGTGATGGTCTGCCACTCGTTCGTGCCCAACTCGCCGGGCAACCTGGGCAGCCTGCTCGAAACCGTGCTGCCCTGGACCGGCCTGGCCGTACCGGTGCTGCTCCTGGCCGCCCTGCTCCGCAGGTCCGTGCCGGCCGTCATCGCCGCCCTCCTTCTCGGCGCCGCGTGGTCCGCCGTGTTCGCGTCCCTGTTCCTCGGCGGGCGCAGCGATGCCGAGCCGAACCTGACCGTGGTCACCCACAACGTCAACGCCACCAACCCCGACCCTGCCGCGACCGTCCGGACGCTGCTGGCCGCCGACCCCGACCTGGTGGCCCTGGAAGAAATCACCGACGACGCCCTGCCCGCCTACCGGAAGGTGCTGGACCCCCGGCTCACCCACTCCGTGCACATCGGCACCGTCGCCCTGTGGAGCCGCTACCCCATCACCGAGTCCCGGCGCCTCACCATCGATCCCGGCTGGAGCCGCTCGCTGCGCGCCCGGATCCAGGGACCGAACGGCCCCGTCGCCGTCTACGTGGTCCATCTGCCTTCGGTCCGCTTCGGCGTATCCGGTTTCACCATCGCCCGGCGCGATGACACCCTCACCGCCCTCGACCGGGCCCTCGACCACGAGGAGCAGAAGAAGGTCCTCCTGCTGGGCGACCTCAACGGCACCACCACCGACCGCAACCTCGCGCCTCTGGTGTCCCGGCTGACGCCGGCCGAGGACAAGGCCGGTACCGGCTTCGGCTTCAGCTGGCCCGCGGCCTTCCCGATCGCCCGTATCGACCACATCCTCACCCGGGGCGTCACCCCCACCGACGCCTGGACCCTCCCCGCCACCGCCAGCGACCACCGGCCGGTCGCCGCCAGGCTCAAGGCATAGGCCATGCGGCGGGCGGCCCCCGCCGGCCCCGTGCGGAGGCCGGCTCGGGCACCCCGGGCCGCGACCGCCCGGCCGGGGGGCGCGGGGTGGGGACCGTGGACGAACAGCAGCCGGTGCCGCGGATGAAGGACCCCGGCGATCAGGCAGCAAGCGCGTCGGCACCGGACGGACTCCGGCGTGACGCCTACCGGGCCGGGTGACTCATACGCGGTCCTGGGACCGCGGCCCCAAATCCCGCTGCGGGTCCCCGGCGTCGTGCCGGGCGACGGTCTCGCCGCGGATGACACGAGGTGCCCCCGCTTCCCCCTCGGCGCCCTCCGTCTCCTTCACCGCCTTCGCCTCGGCCTTGAGGATGCGGGCCGACTTGCCCGCGGAACGGGCCAGTTCGGGGAGCTTCTTGGCGCCCAGGACGAGTATGACCACGATCAGAATGATCGCGATCTCGCTGATTCCGAACATCAGTCGTCCCCGTCCCCGTCGTCATCGTTGTCGTCCTCGAAGAAGTCCCCCACCTCGTCCACGACTTCGGCGGCGACCATGCCGCCGACGACGCCGACCGCGAGCCCGGCCGCGCCCACCGCGACGGCCGTTCCCAGGCCCGGCCCGGAGCGGTGACCGCCGTCGTGGTGGTGGTCACCGTCGTGGCCGTGACCGGGCCCGTGGCCGTGGTGCCCGGCGTACGGATCGCCGTGTCCGTACGCGGAGCCTTCCGCGTACGCCGACCGGTGCTCGATCAGCTGCCGGAGCCAGCCGTCGACCAGAGCCTGCCAGTCCTGATGGTGGATGCCGTCGTGCGCGACCGTGAACCGGGTGAGTGCGTCGTGCCCGCCGGAGAGGAGTCCACCGCGCCTGTCGGCCTCCAGGACCACCTCCATGCCGCCCGCGGTGGCGAGGAAGGTCACCTCGATCTCGTTGACCGCGTGCGCGTACTGCGGCGACGGGGCCAGCTCGATCTCCTGGTAGAAGGGGAGTTGCTGGCCGGTGCCGCCGATTCGGCCGTACTCCAGATCCGCGGACTTGAAGCCGAAGCCGAGCTGTCCGAACGCTTCGAGGATCGCCTCCTGCGCCGGCAGCGGGCCCACCGCGAGCTGATCGAGATCGCCCTTGTCCTTGGCGCCGGCGACCGCCAGCTCCGTGCGTACGCCGAGCACGATGCCCAGGCTCTGCCCGTACAGCTCGGTGATCGGCGTCTCCCACGGTAGCGCGACCGTGAACGGCACACTGAGCTTCTCGCCCTCGGCCAGCCGGAAGCCGCCGCCGACGACGAAACGCTCGAAGACCACGACGTGTTCGTCCTCGCCGTCCTCGTGCTCGGCCTCCACCCGCGCGACGAGTTCCAGCGCGATGTGGTCGATGTCGAAGTCGGCGCTGCCGCCCTTGAGATGGACCTGGCCGGACAGGGGACCGCCGGGAGCGGCCGCCCCGGTGGTGAGGACGGTGTCGACGGTGGGGCCGCCCACGCCGAGCGAGCCGAGCAGTCGTTTGAACACCATTGAGGCGTTCACTCCCTTACGTGCGTACGAGGGGTGCGGGGGAGTCCGGGAACGCCTGCGGCGGCTCCCGTTCTCTACAGACGTGTAGAGCATAGGGCCGGTGACGAGGCTTCCGGAGCCGTGAGGGCGGTCGGCGGACGGGAAAGTCCGAAAAGGATCGCTCAGGAGGTCCGGGTAGCCGCTTGACGTGCGTGTTTTGCCGTGCTTTTACCGTACGGGATGGTGGTCGGAATGGGTGTGGGGCCGTGTGGTGCGTGTGCACCACACGGCCCCGGACCGTCGGACGTGTCCTGCGGTTGCGCCGCGGGTCAGCCCTTGCGGGCGTTGACCTCGTCGGTGAGCTGGGGGACGACCTGGAAGAGGTCGCCGACGACGCCGTAGTCGACGAGGTCGAAGATCGGGGCCTCGGCGTCCTTGTTGATCGCGACGATCGTCTTGGACGTCTGCATGCCGGCCCGGTGCTGGATCGCGCCCGAGATGCCCGACGCGATGTACAGCTGCGGCGAGACGGACTTGCCGGTCTGGCCGACCTGGCTGGAGTGCGGGTACCACCCCGCGTCCACCGCGGCACGCGAGGCACCGACCGCCGCACCGAGGGAGTCGGCCAGCGACTCGATGAGGTGGAAGTTCTCCGCACCGTTCACACCACGCCCGCCGGACACCACGATCGCGGCCTCGGTCAGCTCCGGACGCCCCGTCGACTCGCGCGGCGTCCGCGCGGTCACCCTCGTGCCCGTCGCCTGCGCCGAGAACGACACCTCCAGCGCCTGGACCGCACCCGCGGCCGCAGCCGCCTCCACCGCAGCCGAGTTCGGCTTGACCGTGATCACCGGGACACCCCGGGAGACCCGGGACCGGGTCGTGAACGACGCCGCGAACGCGGACTGCGTCGCGACCGGACCCTCCTCACCCGCCTCCAGATCCACCGCATCGGTGATGATCCCCGACCCGATACGCACCGCCAGACGCGCCGCGATCTCCTTGCCCTCCGCCGACGACGGCACCAGCACCGCCACCGGCGACACCGCCGCGCACGCCGCCTGCAACGCATCCACCTTCGGCACCACGAGATACTCACCGAACTCCGGCGCCTCCACGGTCAGAACCCTGACCGCACCGTGCTCGGCCAGCACACCCGCCGTACCGGCAGCACCCGCACCCACCGCCAGCGCGACCGGCTCACCGACCCGACGCGCCAGCGTCAACAACTCCAGCGTGGGCTTACGGACCGCACCGTCCACGTGATCGACAAAGACGAGAACTTCAGCCATGGGACTTCAAACTCCTGCGAGTAGCAAAGAAACAGAGGGAAAGGGACGACAGAGGGGATCAGATGAACTTCTGACCCGCGAGGAACTCCGCCAACCGCCGGCCGCCCTCACCCTCGTCCTTCACGATCGTGCCCGCACTGCGGGCCGGACGCTGCGCAGCGGAATCCACCACGGTCCACGCACCCGCCAGACCGACCTCCTCCGCCCCGATCCCCAGATCACCCAGATCCCAGGACTGCACCGGCTTCTTCTTCGCCGCCATGATCCCCTTGAACGACGGGTAACGCGCCTCACCCGACTGGTCCGTCACCGACACCACCGCCGGCAACGACGCCTCCAGCTGCTCCGACGCACTGTCACCGTCACGACGGCCCCGCACCACCCCGTCCTGCACCGACACCTCGGACAGCAACGTCACTTGCGGCACTCCCAGACGCTCCGCCAGCACCGCCGGCAGCACCCCCATCGTCCCGTCCGTCGACGCCATCCCCGCGATCACCAGGTCATACCCGGCCTTCTCCACCGCCTTCGCCAGCACCAGCGACGTACCCATCACATCACTGCCGTGCAGATCGTCGTCCTCGACGTGAACCGCCTTGTCCGCACCCATCGACAACGCCTTGCGCAACGCGTCCTTGGCATCCTCCGGACCCACCGTCAACACGGTGATCTCCGCATCGTCCGCCTCGTCCGCGATCTGCAACGCCTGCTCCACCGCGTACTCATCGAGCTCCGACAGCAGACCGTCCACATCCTCACGGTCCACCGTCAGGTCATCGGCGAAATGCCGGTCACCAGTGGCGTCGGGCACGTACTTCACACAGACAACGATCCTCAAGCTCACGCCGGCTCTCCTACCTGGTGTGGTTCGTAGGGATGACGATATGGCACTCAGTACCCTCTGTAAAGGAACCTGGTGCCATAGGGGGCTCTCCGGTGCTACGTTCCGGGCATGACTGACGCGCGCAGACCGGCGAAGAAGGCCCCGATGCGGGAGGCGCTCGCCGAGGCGGCCTTCCAGCTCTTCCTGGAGCGGGGCTTCGAACAGACCACGGTGGACGACATCGTGGCGCGGGCCGGGGTCGGGCGCCGGTCGTTCTTCCGGTACTTCCCCTCCAAGGAGGACGCGGTCTTCCCGGATCACGAGCGGTGCCTCGCCGACATGACCGCGTTCCTGGCGGAGGCCGGCGACGCCGAGCCGGTGGACGCGGTGAGCGACGCGGCCCGGCTGGTGCTGCGCATGTACGCCGCCAATCCGGAGTTCTCCGTCCAGCGGTACCGGCTCACCCGGGAGGTACCCGGGCTGCGTACCTACGAACTGTCCGTGGTGCGGCGGTACGAGCAGACGCTGGCCGGGTATCTGCGCGGCAGGTACGGCGAATCGGACGACGGGGCGCTGCGCGCCGAGGTGATCGCCGCGTCCGTGGTCGCCGCGCACAACAACGGGCTGCGGACGTGGTTGCGTTCGGGCGGCGAGGGGGACGCGGAGGCCGCCGTCGATCACGCACTCGGGATGGTGCGTCGGGTGTGGGGGAGCGGGACGGCCGGGGGCGCGGCCGTTCCTCCGGCCGAAGGTGACGTGGTGGTGATGGTCGCCGCGAAGGGAGCTCCGATGTGGCGCGTGGTGCAGCAGATCGAGTCGGCCATCGGGCAGGGCTGACCCTTCGGCCCGACTCGATCTGGCACTGAGTGTCTTTACGCTTCGGCACTCAGTGCCCTATGGTGCGAACGCGCCGACGCGCAGGTACGGCGCATCCGAGCCGAGCGCAGGGGGTCGAACGTGTCCCAGTCATCAAGTGGCACCGTGCAGACGGTGCATGAGGAAGCCGGCCTGAACTACCACCTGTGCCGCTGGTGCGGCACGGCCTCCTTCCGGAGGCTGCTGTGCCCGGTGTGCGCGTCGAGCGATCTGAAGCCCGAACACAGCGACGGTCTGGGCGTCGTGGTGAGGTCCGGCGTCGTCCACCGCTACACGGAGGCCGCGCGCAACGAGTCCCTCGTCCGGCTCCCCGAAGGCTTCGTGTTCCGCTGCCGTGTCGTGGGCGCGGCCCCGCACCGGGTGTCGGTCGGCGCCCAGGTGCGCCCCGTCGCCGTGGACGGTCCGGACGCGGGTGACGTGGTCTTCGAGCTCTGCGAACCGCCCGCGTGCGACGAGTGGTTCTGATCGCCCCCGCGGTTCCCTGCGCGTCCGGGCTCCTTCGCCCCGGCGGTCTTCGCCGGAGGCGGGCCCGGAGCGGCGACGAGTGATCGACAGTCTGCCCGGTGGCCGGGGCGGCGGAGGAGCGGTTCCGGACCGACGGGATTCTCTCCGGGCCCGTCGGTGACGTCATCCGTGCCTCCGCATCCGTTCAAGTGACAAGGAAGCAGGGCATGTTCACCACTCGTCCCACTCTCCAGGGCACCTTCGGCATGGAGGCTCCTAGCGCAGGGCGCTGACCTGCTGATTCGTCGCCAAGGGTGGTGCTGACCTGCGGTGATTCATCTTTCGTCGCCTTTCAGCGTCGTGTGGGTTGTGCAGATCAAACTCCCCACGAGCTCCCCGCCCAACCCGGGGACTCCCCAGCCGCTCCCCCTGGGGAGTCCCCGGGTAAGGCGTTCAGCTGCGGCTTCTCCTGGCGGGGAGGGCTCTGGAGACCATGGGCTTGGCCTTCCTGACGCGGCAGGCCGTGTGCTGCGGTTGGGCGGTTTCTGCCGGAGGGGCGTCGTGGACTGCGTGAATCGGTGATGCTCCACCCGGTGCGACGGTCGTCCTCCGTGGGCCGGGGCCGGACCCCTTTGTGGCCTGGCCTTTCAGAACAGCTTTGCTTGTTCTTGGCGTGGGTTGGGGGATGCCGGCGGAATGCTCCGCCGAGGTGACGCCGGGCTGGTGAGCCTGGCGCCTTCCCGTTTCTTCGCAGCCTGCTCCCCGGCCCGGGGGTCGGGAAGTCTGATAGGCGCTCCGCGGGCGTTTTCGGTCTCTCCTCTGCCAGGGACGACCTGTGCTGCTGGGTGGGTGGCGTCGAGGACGGCGTGGGCTGCGATGTTGCGGGCTGCATTGGTATCGCGGTCGATCCGCAGTCCGCAGCTGTCACAGTGGAACGTCCTGTCGGCCAGGGCCAGGCGTGGGTTTTGCCATGAGCAGGCCGAGCAGGTCTTGCTGGACGGCCACCAGCGGTCCAGGACCGCGAGCCGGGAACCGTACCAGGAAGTCTTGTAGTCGAGCTGGCGCCGCAGCTCACCAGGGGCAACGTCGAGGATGGCCCGGTTGAGGCCGGCCTTCTGCCGCACCCTCGTACCCGGCACTTCCACGGTGCCGCGCGCCGAGCTCGTCATGCCGAGGACGTTGAGGTCCTCGATCGCGACCGTCGCGAAACGGGTCGCCAGCTCCTTCGTCACGGTGTGCAATGCCGTGCCCCGCCGGACAGCGAGCTCATGGTGGAGGCGGGCGACGCGCTGCCGCGCCTTCGCCCGGCGCGCGGAGCCCTTCCGCGCCCGCGACAACGCCCGCTGCGCCTTCGTGAGGCGTTTCTCAGCCCGGCGCACGTGACGGGGGTGTGCACCTGCTGGTCCTCGAAGTCGGGTGAGTGAGCGTATCCATGTGTGAGTGAGTGTCGTTGTCAGAGCGTGAATCTGACGGAATGAGCGAAGACGCATGGCGTGCATCCGCAGACCGCGTATCGCTGGTTCCGTGAAGGGATATTGCCGGAACCGGCTCAGCGGGTCGCGCCGCGCACGATCCTGGTGAACATCGACGCGAACACCACGCACGAGGCCATCGGCGGTCTGGGCCTGTATGCCCGCGTCTCCTCGCGCTATCAGAACAGCGATCTGGAACGCCAGGTCGCTCGGCTGTCGGCGTGGGCAGCGAAGGCCGGTCACCGAGTCGTTCGCGTTGAGGCGAGATCGCTTCCGGGATGAACGGCTGCCGTTCCAAGGCCCGGCGTCTGCTGGCCGACCCGCACGTGACCTGCGTGGCGGTGGAGCACAAGGACCGGCTCGGCCGGATGAACGTCGAGCTTGTCGAGGCCGCCTTGTCCGCGACGGGCCGTCGCCTGCTGGTGCTGGACGACGGCGTGGTCGAGGACGACCTGGTGCGCGACATGGTGGAGGTACTGACCTCGTTCTGCGCCCGCCTGTACGGGCGCAGGTCGGCGAAGAACCGCGCCCGCAAGGCACTGGAAGCCGCCGAACATGGCTGACCTCCACCCGATCGCTGCGCCGTTCGTCGCTCCCGGCCCGTCCGGTGTGGCGGTACGTACCCGGCTCAAAGACCTCACGCTCCAGGATGAGAAGGTTCTGCGCCTGGTGGGTGCGCATCTGGGATCGCTCGCCTCGAAGGACCTCAAAGCGCGTTGCGCGGACGGCCTGGAGCACTCCACCGAGTCATGGGCGGCCCGTAAGCGGGGCCTGACGGCCGAGAAGCCGCCCGAAGAACCGGGCCGGCCCGAGAGGGGGCCCGGGAGCCGGCCTGGCGTCATCAGGCGCCGTCCGGACCGGTATTGGCGGACAGCGCCTGAAGACACGAGGGCTATGACGGAACGGAGCTCAGCGCGGAAACGAGTTCCCGCCTACCGGAGATGGAGAGCTTCCGGTACACGCTGGACAGGTGGAATTCGACGGTCCGGACCGTCAGGAATATCATCTGCGCGATGTGCCGGTTGCTGTGTCCGGCGCGGGCCAGGTAGGCGATCTTCTCCTCCTGCCGGGTGAGCTTCGAGGTGTTGGCAGGCGCCTGGAGACGCTCCAAGGCAAAGCGGATGCGCTCCTGCCAGAAGGCGTTGCGGCACTCGTGCGCCACCATGGCCGCCTCGTCGAGCCGCCTGCGTCCCTCTGCCACGTCCTGCCGCCGGATCTGCATCGTGCCGAGGTCGTAGAGGGCCTGCATGAGATCGGTGCACGCATGTCCCTGGGCCAGCAGCGCCACGGCCTCCTCGAGCACGGCGACCGAGGTGTCGTCTCGGCGTGCCACTCCCACGGCATGCAGTGCGATGCCGATTCCACGCGGTGATCCCCATTTCCTCGCCGCGATGAGCTCCTCCTCGGCAAGGGCGAGCGCCAAGTCGTACCGACGGGCGCCCAGCGCCGCGAAAACGGCCCTCGAACGCCAAGGGATCACTGCCGGATTGACTACGAAGGAGGTGTCGAGGACCCAACCGCAGGCCATGTAGTCGTCGATGGCGTGCCGGAATTGCCCGCCGGCCATGTGGAGGGCCCCACGGGCGGCCAGGATGTGCGCACGGTCAGGCAGGTCGGGGTCCAGCGGGCCGGCCAGCTTGCTGTCGAGCAGTATCCGGTGCGCTCGGTCGAGTTCGCCGAGGTGGACCAGCGCCTCGATCAGCCAAGCGACCGCGAGGCAGGCCGACTGCGTCGACGTACCGCGATCGAGCATGGTCTGGAGCATGTCCGCGGCTCGGCAGGCCTTCCCCGCGAGCAGGCTGCTCCGTGCCTGCAACAGCGTGAGCAGTTCTTGACGCGGGGCCGAGTCTGCCCACGCGGGATCGTCCCGGAGTCGCTTGCACTGCGCGTCGGCGGAGTCGAGGTCTCCGGCGTAGAGCAGGGCCAGGATCGCGAGCCACGTGCGGTGTGGGTTCTTGTGCGGCTCCGCCGCATCGAGCAGCCATTTGGCCTGCTCATTGACCATCGCGCGGTCAACTCCGCGATTCGCGAACTCGATATTGCTCAGGGCGAGACTTGACTCGTCAGACGGCAAGAGTGTGCGGTCTTCAGTGAGGGAGATTCCTGGTGCGTAGGTAATCGCCACCTGCCTGGCCGTCAGAAACGTGGAGACCTCATCGGTTCTCGCACCGGTCTTTATGGTTTGGCACTTCCTATCATCTCCGGACATTTTTGCTACCCCCATAGTTGACGAATGACGCCACTTCACAACACGAAACGGACAGGGTCGCGTTGGGTAGAAAGAAGGCTTTTGGCCTCGCTCCGTGAGGTGGTCGCACGGTGGCAAAGATGCTGGTCGCTCTGCATGGTCATGACGGCGTCTCTTGTCCGGGAAGTTTGGACAGGGCGCCTGCGACTGACCGCCGGATCTGCGGCATCGCCACTGATGACTGTCGATGGAGGTCGGACTGGGGACCGCTCGGCGAAACAGGGCAGTTGCGACATGAGGCTGTAGCCCCCGGCGCCGACAGGAGATTTAATATTGGGGTTAATCAATAGTGTCGCGAGATCGCTGCCTCGACCTTGAGTAAACCCCTCCTGCTGAGAATGTTCCCCGGTTTTGAAAGCTCCGAACGGCGAATCTCCATTGATTCGGGACCGATCGGTCCATCTCCCAGTGTCGGGATCGTGTCACAAGACCAAGCTTCTGTCAAAGGTAAAATAGAGAGCAAGGCGTCGGGCGAACTTGAACATCGCTCGACAGTCGGCAATGCGGCACCTGGTCCCTCCATGTATCTGTGCATGACGGACCCTCGCAGCCGGTCCCGATACCTGCAAGAGGGTGTATCGAGTCCCGCGGGACGCCCGTAGGAAGGGGCGGGGAATCTGGTGGAGACCCGTAGAGACAACATGGCGGGTTCGGGTCCAAGGTCACGTGACGGGCAGACCCCGGACGCCCGGGACCAGGGAGGAAACGTGGAGCAGTCACAGCGGGTGGTGCTGATCAGCGGCGCGAGTCGCGGGATCGGAGCGGCTACCGCGGGGGAGATGGGGAGGCGCGGCTACCACGTGGTCGTGAACTACCGTCAGAATGCCGACGCGGCAGCGGAGGTGGTGAGCGCGATCGAGGCCGCGGGCGGATCGGCCCAGGCCGTCCGAGCCGATGTCTGTGACCCCGAGCAGGTGTCCGGGATGCTCGACCGCATTCGCACCGACCGCGGCCGCATCGACGCTCTGGTCTGCAACGCCAACACGGTGAATCCGCCGTTCGAGCCTCTGCTCACGCTCTCCTGGGACGACTTCATCGGGAAGGTGAACGGGGAGTTGGCGGGAGCGTACTTCCTCACCCAGGGCGTGCTGCGCGGTATGACGGAGGAACGGAAGGGCCGGATCGTCTACGTTTCGAGCACCGCGGCGGATTCGATCGGCACCGTCGCTGCCCACTCCACGGCCAAGGCCGCGCTCAACACCTTCAGCCGGCACGTCGCGGGAGTCGCCGCGCAGTACGGGGTCGTCGTCAACACGGTCGCATTCGGCGCGGTGCGGACCGACGCCACCGCGTGTGTCATGACGGACGACCTCCGCAAGTTCATGGAGAGCCGATCGGCATCCGGCCGGCTGCTCGAGGCCGACGAGGCGGCGCGCAGCATCGCGATGCTCGCCGACGAAGACTTCATCGCTTCGGTGGGCCAAGTGCTTCGAGTGGACGGCGGCTTCGAGGTTCTGGACCAACAACTCCACCCGATGGTGCGGCACTTCGAATAGCCCAGTGGGTGCCCGCGCCGCGCCGGGGAGTCCCGTAGGGCCGGGCGCCGACGGCCGGCCCTACGGAACGCCGTCAGCGGAAACTGTCCGCCAGCGGATGCAGCTGCTGGTCAAGGACCTCGAATCCGCCGTCGACCCGGATTACCTGGCCAGAGGTGAAGCCGAAGCCGTCGTCGGCGACGAGGGCCACGGCGCGCGCGGCGTCCGCCGGTTCCACCCTGCGCGCCGCCACGGAACGGGCGGTCGTGTACTTCCAGAAGTCCTCACTGAACTCCGATGTGGCGTCGGTGTGCACGGCGCCGAAGGCGACGGTGTTCACGGTCACCCCGTGCTCGGCGGCGATACCGGCGATGTGGCGGCTGAATGTGTTCAGCGCAGCCTTGGCGACAGAATGGGGCAGGGCCATGCCGATGGTGTCCGACGCCGTGCTGGAGATGTAGATGATCCTGCCCGACCGCTGTTCGCGCATGATGGCGAGTGTGCGCTGGGTGAGGAAGAAGGAGCCGGCGAGCTCCCCGTCTACCTTTGCGGCGAATGCATCCCAGTCCAGCTCGGCGAAGGACGCGAAGGGCGGTGTCACGGTGTTCGCGTTGCAGATCAGCAGGTCGATGCGCCCGTGGTCGGCCCGTACCCGCTCGACAAGGCGGCCGACCTGGTCGGCGTCGCAGACGTCGGCCTGCGCCGCCTCCGCCGTGCCGCCGCGCGACTCGATCTCCGTGACCACTTCCGCTGCCGCGTCGGCGTCGCTCCGGTAGTTCACGATTACGTGGTAACCACGGCCGGCCAGCTCCTTGGCCGTCGCGGCGCCGATGTTGCGGCCCGCGCCACTGATCAGGGCTATGCGCTTCGACTGGTTCACGGTGTCTCCCGTCGGGTGTCGCCGGCGTTCCTGCGGCTCGACCCTAATCACGTGAGGGAATTCGAGGATTGCGGACCGACCACAGGAAGGGCGCGCGGGCCTTGTGACGTGTGTCCTGCGGCTGCGACTCTCGGTCCGGTTTCGGTAAGAGGCGGAACGGGATCCGGCGGCGCTCGAGAGGATGCACGATGGCGGACGAGGTTGACCTGGTGGCCCGGATCGACGAACTGTCGGCCAGAGTGCGGGAGCTCGAGGCGATCCGTGAGCTCACGAAGCTGCGCAATGCCTTCCACCACTGCCTCAACTCGCTGGACTGGGACGGCCTCGGCGCCCTGTTCACGAGGGACGCGCACCTGGCCTACGGAAGTTTCGGCGATGCCCGTGGGCGCGCGGAGATCCAGGAGTACTACAGCGCGCTGCTGCCGAAGATGGTCGAGCTCCAAGGTGCCTCCGAGGTGGCCCTGAGGAACTTCAACCAGGTCCATCAGGTGGAGGTCGAAGGCGACCGTGCGTCCGGCGCCTGCTTCTTCGTGGAGCACGTCAGGTTCGACAAGGCGGACCTCGTGCACCAGAGCGTCGGCCGGTTCTCCGACACCTATGTGATCGAGGACGGACGATGGCTGTTCGATCGCGTCGAACTGGACCACTACTGGGTGGTTCCGCAGAACAAGGAATGGCGCTGGCCCTGGTGATGTCGCACGCGCACGATCCCGTTGCCACGCTCGTCCGCAGATTCAACTAGTTCTAGGGGCAGTGCGCTTCGAACTGGTGCCCCAGAGGGACCCCACGACCGGCATGCCGGATTGACACTTGAATCAAACTGCTACTAGCGTTGTTGCAGTTGGATCGGCGAGGCGACGGTCGCGAAGGGGTCATGGTGAGCATCAGCAGCAGGAGTGCGGTCGCGATTCACGCACTTACCATGCTGGGGCGCTGGGATCACTCGTTGACCTCCGCGGAGATGGCGGAGAGCCTGGCCAGTAATCCGGTTCTGGTGCGGCGGATCCTCGGCAGTCTGCGGGATGCCGGTCTGGTCTGGTCCACCGAGGGGCGCAACGGCGGCTGGTCGCTTGCCCGGCCCGCCCGTGAGATCACGCTCTACGACGCGTACACCGCCGTAGAGGCGGGGCCGATCCTTTCGCGGTACCCGCATCCGCCGAGCGCCGAATGCGAGGTGGGGCGGAACATGCAGAAGCTGCTCGAGGTGGAGTTCCAGGACGCGGAGCGGGCCATGAAGGAACGGCTCGGGCGGACGACGATCGCCCACCTTGTCCGGCAAGTGCTGGCCAGTGAGCGCGAGGTCGCGCAACGCGTCACCAACTGACCGATGGCGGAGGCGGTGTCCTCCGCCCCTCTTTTGCCCTAACTGTAACTACCATGGTGGCGGAAAGTCACCCGAAGGGCCTCGAATGACTTCCACGTCGACAACGACCGAGCGGACCGGCTCAGGAATGGGCTTACTGGCCTTGCTGATGCCGGCGATCCTCGTCACGGTCACGGCCAGCGACATGGTCAATCTGATGCTTCCGACGATCGGGTCCGAGTTCGGGGCATCCGAGGCGGAGCTTGCCTGGGTCGTCACTGGCTTCCTGCTGATGTTCTCGGTCGGGATTCCCCTGTACGGCCGCATTTCGGACCGCGTGAGCCTGCGTCGTCTCTTCGCCTTCGCACTCCTCACCTACGCCGTCGGGAGCCTGATCTGCGCGATCTCCCCGAGTCTGGCCGTGCTCGTGGCCGGGCGGATCGTGACGGGCATCGGCGCGGCCGCGATCCCCGTGCTCTCGATCTTCGCCGTCACGACGCTGCTGCCGCCGGAGCGGCGCGGTGTCGGGATCGGCGTCGTTTCCGCCGGTGCGGGCGTCGGCACCGCCGCTGGACCGGCGTTGGGCGGCGGCATCGGGCAGGCGCTCGGCTGGCCCGCACTGTTCTGGATCATGCTTGTGGTCTCGCTGCTGCTGCTATTCCCGGCCATGCGCGTACTCCCGGACGAGACTCCGCAGGGCTCGGGCCGGCTCGACCTCCCCGGTGGCATGCTCCTCGGCCTCGGAGCCGGTCTCGTCCTGTTCGGCATGACCCGGGCCCAGGTCTCCGGCTTCACCGAACCCCTGTCCTGGGGCAGCCTCGTGGTCGCGATCGCGGCGCTCGTGCTCTTCGGGGTGCGCACCGTCCGTGTCGACCAGCCGTTCGTTCCGCCATCGCTGTTCACCAATCGCGTCTACCGGACCGGCATCCTCGTCGCGTTCCTGGCCATGGTCGTCAACCTCGGCGGTCTGGTGTTCGTCCCGCTGCTGCTGGTGGAGGTCAACGAACTCACCCCGGGTGAGGGCGCCTTGGTCATGATCCCGGCCGGAGTCATGACCGCGCTTCTCTCGCCGTGGATCGGGCGCCTCGCCGGCCGCGTCGCCACGCGGCTCCTGGTGCTCTCCGGGCTCGGCCTCATCGGGCTGTTCTCGCTGTTCCTCTCGTCCTTCACCGGCGGCTCCTCGGTGGTCTTCGCCGGTGTCGGGATCCTCGGGCTGAGCATCGGCTTCATGCTTGTGATGACCACCATCATCGGCGCTGCGGCAAGCGAGCTGCCCCACGAGCAGGCCGGTGTCGGCCTCGGGATCCTCCAGGGGGCCCAGTTCCTCGGGGCCGGTACCGGCCCCGCCGCGTTCGGCGTGCTGGTGTCCGCGAGGCAGCAGAGCGGCAGTGACGCCATCAACCCCCTCTACTCCGGCGATGACGGCTCGGCCTACTCCGACGTCTTCCTGGCCATGGCCGCGGTCGTCGTCCTCACGCTCATCGTTGCGTTACGGATGCGTCCCACGGCCGGCTCCGAGGCCGAGGCAGCCCCTGCGGCCGCGACGGCGCAAGAAGCGAACAGCGTCCAGTAGGAACGCAACTGCCCCACATCCAGGGCGCACCAGATCCACCAAGCGTTGGTTGACGAGCTTGCGAGCGACAAGGGGACCGGCATGGCCGCGCAAGAGCGGACTTTCTCTCAAGAGGACAAGGAATACGACGCGTTGTACGCGGGGCGCGCGTCCTTCGACGGCGTCGCCCCCGGTGAGGTGCTGATTCCTTGGGACATCGGTGAGCCCCAGCGAGCCGTGGTGGATCTGGCGCGCGCGGGCGGCTTCAGCGGCAAGGTGCTCGACGCGGGCTGCGGACTGGGCGAGAACGCCATTCTGCTGGCGGGCCAAGGGTATGAGGTGACCGGCGTGGACGGTTCGCCCAGCGCGATCGAGCAGGCGGCGCGGCGGGCCGAGGCCCATGGCGTGCAGGTGCGGTTCCTGATGTCCGATGCCACCGAACTGGGCGGTGTCGGAAGCGATTTCGACACCGTGCTCGACAGCGGCCTCTACCACTGCCTGAACGACGAGCAGAGGTCGGCGTACGCTGCAGCGCTCCACCGGGTGTGCCGACCGGGTGCCGCGCTCCACCTGTTCTGCTTCGCGGAATCCGTGCCGTCGGGGACGCCGATCGTGGCGGAGGCCCTGATCAGCAAGGCCAATCTGCACGCGAACCTCGGCCGGCACTGGGAGATCCAGGACATGACCGAAGCTGTCTTCGCCACGAGCTTCACCCGCGAACTCCTGGCCGAGCTGGGCGAAGCGGTGGCCCGGGACACCGGTGCCAGGCCGGGCCCGGACGCGATCCAGGTGGACGAACACGGGCGGGTGCTGACACCGATGTCCTATGTGCGTGCGCAGCGTAGGTGAGGCTCCGCTGCCCTGGCTCGCGTGGATGGCGCGGCCCAGGGCTCAGGACTCGGACATGGAGGCCGGAGTGTGCCACACGAGCAGTCGTGACGATCGGTATTCAGCCAGTACGGGACCGATTGGTCTGCTAGCCTCGGCCCATGCCCCGGAAACCTGCTGCCGGTACCCGCGAGCGCATCTTGGACGCCGCTGCCCATCTCTTCGACCAGCGGGGCGTGCACGCGGTCGGTATGCAGCAGATCATCGACGAAGCCGGCTGTGGCAAGCAGTTGCTCTATCGGGAGTTCCCCGGCAAGGACCAGCTGGTGGTGGCGTATCTCGAGCGGTCCGCCGAGGCCTGGGACCGGATTGTGACCGGTGTGTGTGCCACGGTGGACGCGCCCGAGGACCGGCTCGTCGAGTTGGTCCGGGCGGTCCAGGGCATGGCGCCGAACGCAAGGGGCTGCCCCCTCCGTAACACGCATGCGGAGTTTCCCGACCCGGACCATCCGGCACATCAGGTTTCCCTGAAGCATTTCCGACGCGTGCGCGAGCAACTGCGGGGCCTTGCACGCAGGACTCCGGCCGCGGACCCGGGCAGGCTCGGCGACCGGATCATGCTGATCATCGACGGTCTCTACGTGAACGGGTCGACCTTGGGTTCCACCGGTGCAGCGGAAGCGGCCGTCGGACTCGCCAGTGACGTGGTCCGGGCGGAAATCGCCGCCGCGACCGTCTGAGTTTCTTTCTCTGACTCCTTGTCCCGATTTCTCTTTCTTTGCTACTCGTCCAGGGGTGGAGTCTGCCCGCGGGCGGGAGCTTTTCTGTCGCGCAAAATCTCACGACTCAGTGTTCCGAGGAGGATCACGGTGAAGACCATTGTTGTCACAGGGGGCACTTCCGGTATCGGGCAGGCGCTCGCGAACACCTATCTCGGCCGGGGCGACCAGGTGGTCGTCCTCGGTCCGGATCCGGTGAAGGGGAAGAAGTTCCTCGACACGGCACAGAGGGTGGGTGCGGCCGACCGTGCCTTCTTCATCGAGGCCGACCTCAGCCTCGTCAGCGAGAACCAGCGCGTCATTGCGGAGATCAAGGATCGGTTCGCGGCGGTGGACGTACTCGTTTTGTGTGCACGGTACTTCCGCAGCCATCGAATGGTTACCTCCGAAGGGATCGAGCACAATTTCGCGCTGTACTACCTCAGCCGGTACCTGCTCGGATACGGCCTGGCCGACCTGATGAACAAGGCCGAAGCGCCGGTCGTGATGAACGTCGCCGGTCCTGGCGTGGGGGCGCCGGGCATCCAGTGGGACGACCTCGGCTTCGAACGCAACTACGACGGCTGGTCGGCCATGTTCCAGGGCGGCCGCCTCAACGACCTGCTCGGTGTCTCGTTCGCCGAGGGAGGGAGCACGCGTCGTGCCCGGTATGTACTGCTGTTCCCCGGTGGGACACGCACCGGCTTCGCGGGCGAATTCGACGCTGCCACCGCGGCTCACATCGACCAGATGAAGAGGGCCGCGCAGCCGGTCGAGTTCACCGTCCCGCCGATCCTCGAGATCATCGACGCTCCGCCCCGGGAACCGCTGAGCGCCTTTGTGGAGGGCACACCTCTCAGTCTCCTTCGCCCGGCGTTCGACAAGGGCTCCGCGGCGCGGCTCGACAGCATCACACGGGAACTCTTGCGTGACAGGGTGCGCGCCTCATGACAAACGGCCTGCAGCCGGTATGCACTTTCCGCTGAATTACCCTTGTGTCGTCAGGAAGGTAATGAATGCCATGACCGAACCGGTGTCGATGCCCCATAATCACCGTCAGGCCAAGTGTCCATTCCGGCCCGGACCTGATCTCGTGGAGCTGCACAAAGACCCGTTGCTGCACCGAGTTCCGGTGCCGAACTCCCAGCTCGGCGAGGTCGGAGCCGTACTCATTACTCGTGAGGACGATGCCCGCGCGGTGCTGGCCGACGCTCGCTACGAGGTCGGGTTCGCCTTCGATCCGCATTGGACCGGCCCGCGCTCGGTGATGAACCAGCCGGGCGTCCTGCTCAATTACGACGGGGACGAGCACACCCGGTATCGCCGGATGCAGGCCGGCGCCTTCACGATGAAGAGGATCCGGGCGCTCAGCGGCGTGATCGAGCAGATCGTCGAGAAACACCTTGACGCCGTGGAGAAGGCCGGTCCGGGCGTCGACTTGATCAAGACCTTCGCCGAACCGCTGCCCCTGATCGTGATCTGCGAGTTGCTGGGGGCACCGCTCGAGGACCGGGCGGGCATCCTGGAGCGCAGTTCGATCGCGAGCAGCGTCGACACCACGCTGGAGGTCCAGCAGGACAACTTCGCGGCCATGATCGACTACATGGCCGAACTGGTCACCGCACACCGTCGGGAACCGGGCGACAACATCCTCGGGGACCTGGTGCGCAAGCACGGTGCGGAGCTCAGCGACGACGAGCTGGTCGGCATGGGCCTGGATGTCCTCGTGGCCGGACACGGAACCCTCTCCGGCATGATCGGGCTCAGTGTCCTTGCCTTGTTGTCGCACCCGGAGCAGCTGGCGGTCCTGCGCGACGACGACGAGCTGTCCGGCGGTGCCGTCGAGGAGTTGCTGCGGCTCCTCGCGGTGGCGCCCCCGCTGGTCAGGAAGGCGAACACCGACCTGTCGGCCAACGGCCAGGAGATACGTGCCGGGGAGCACGTCGTCGTCTCGACGCTCATGGCCAACCACGGCGCCGCCCTGCCCTCGCCCGCGGACGAGCTCGACCTGCGCCGCAAGCCGGTGCCGCATCTGGCCTTCGGCTACGGTCGGCACCAGTGCGTCGGTCAGCAACTCGCCCGCCTCGAGCTCGGCATCGCGCTGCCCGCACTGTTCCGCCGCTTCCCGGACCTGCGGCTCGCGGTCCCGTTCGAGGAGATCGAGTACCGCACGGAATCGCTGGTGTACGGGGTCAAGAGCCTTCCCGCCGAGTGGTGATCCGCCCGGGGGATTCCCCGGGCGGAACGTCGCACATGTGTGAGCCGCCCTCGTGGTCGGAGGGCGGCTCCAGGCTGCTCAGGACAGCGCGGTCGGGGGTCAGCCGCGCGACCGCTGCCCCTCGGTGACGCGGATGGCGGCGGCCGGGCAAAGAGCTACCACCGCGCGCACCTCGTCATGGGCTGCGGCGGGCGGCCGCGCGTCCAGCAGGATGACGACACCGTCCTCGACGCGCTGGTCGAAGACCTCCGGCACGGTCATCACGCACTGCCCCGAGGCCACACACTTGTCCTCCTCCACGGTGATCTCCAGGGAAGCGGTCATGGCGAGTTCCTCTCTTTCCGGGGCTCAGGGGCGGATCGGTCAACTCCCGGTGGGCCGGATCGTGTTCCGGTGACCGCGATGCCGACCCCGGCCGCCCCGGCGAGCGCGATGGCCAGGAGCGCCGGCCGGTAGCCGCCGAAGTGGGTGAGCAGGGCGGCGGTCAGGGGCAGCATCAGGACGCCGCCGAGCTGCACGCCTGTCTGGAACAGCGGCACCGCCGCCGCGCGCAGTCCGGGTTCGACGTCCCGGGTGGCCTGCATGTTCAGGGCGGCGAAGGACAGCGCCATGGCGGCGCCGACGAGAAGGAGCGTCGGCAGCACACCGATGACGTACGAGGTGGGTTCGGGACCCAGCAGCAGGAGCAGCTGGCCCGCGAACGCGGCCGCCGCCCCGGCGGCGATCGGCAGCCGCGTACCGAATCGGGCGACCAGACGGCCGGCGAAGGGCACGGACACCGCGAGCGGTACACACGCGGGGAGCAGCGCGAGCGCCAGCTGCCAGGGCCGCCATCCGAAGTGGTCGTACGCCTGGAAGGTGACCAGGAGGAGCAGTGCCGCGTAGGTGCCGTTGAGGGTGGCCGCCCCGAGCGTCGAGCGGATCAGCGGGCCGTTGCGGGCGAGCCCCGCCGTCAGGCGCGGCGGCGTCCGGCGTCCCGTGCGCGGGATCACCCGCAGCCCCCACACCAGGAGCACGAGGGCGAGCGGCGCAGGGAACAGGAACGTCCAGCGCCAGCTCGCCGCAGTGAGCACCCCGGAGAGCAGCAGGCCGAGGGTGAACCCGGCCGCGCCGAACAGGGAGTACACCGACACGGCCCGCCGCTGCTGCGGGCCGTCAGGGAACGTGGTGGTGATCAGGGCCAGCCCGGCGGGCGCGGTGAGGGCGGCGCAGCCGCCCTTGAGGACGCGCGAGGCGATCAGGAGGGCGGTCGAGTCGGCCGAGCCGCCCGCCACAGAGGCCGCGGCGAACACCAGCATCGCCACGAGGTAGCAGCGGCGCAGGCCCCACCGCGCGGTGGCACGGGGGCCAAGGAGCAGTGTCGCGGCGAAACCGGCGGCGAAGCCGCTCATCAGCCACTGCACCGTCCACACGGACAGGCCGAGGTCGGCGCCGATCCAGGGCAGGGCGATGAGTACCACCGAGACCTCGATGGCGTCGAGGACCATGTTCCCCGACAGGATGAACAGGAGCCGCCATGTGCCGCGTCGGGCCCGCGCGGAGGTGCCTTCCCGGGCGAGTGGCTCAGCCACCTGAGGACACCCCGGCCGGGCGGGATTCGGCGGCGCCGGAGGTGGCGGCCTCGGCGAGCAGCGCGGGCAGGCGCTCGCTGACCAACTCGATGTTGCGGACGACGAGGTCGTCCGGCATCCCGGCGACGCTCGCCCAGAAGATGAGGTGTTTCACCGGGAGCCCCTTGGTCCGTTCGTGGATGCGGACCGCGGCGTCCTCGGGCGTGAGGATCTCCAGGGTCGACCAGGAGCCGTCGGCCTTCGGGGTCTCGGGGAAGTCGCCGGGGCTGAGCAGCGGTGGCCTGGGGTGGTCCGTGCCCTCCACCGAGCCTTGCCGGTAGGTGTTCATCTGGTGGGCGACATGCGGTGCGACGCGGGGCCACGCTGCTTCGGGGTCGTCGGCGAGTATCACGGGAAGCAGGTCCGAGACCCGGGCGAGCTCAGGGCCGTGGCCGCCCTCGATCAGGCCCTCGCGATAGTGCCCGTACATCTCGTGCGAGATGTGCAGGAGGCCGATGCCGAGCCGTCCCGCGATGCGGGCGCCGCGCGGACCGTAGAAGCCGCCCCACAGCGGAACCGGCGTCTGGAGCGGTCCTGGAGTGATGCCGCCCTCCTCCCAAAGCCGCCTGACCTCGACGATGTTGCGCTCGACCTGCTTGAAGCGGTTCTTGAAGTCGGCGTCGAACAAGTCGTACTCGGGCACCCGGTATCCGGCGCCGAAGCCAATTTCCAGACGGCCGCCGCTGATCAGGTCGACGACCGCGGCGTCCTCGGCGAGCTGGGCGGGCTTGTGGAGGTTGGGGAGCAGGACCGCGGTGCCGATGCGGGCGTTGCGGGTGCGGGCGGCGGCGGCCGCGGCGAACGTCAGGGGCTGCGGCAGGTAGCCGTCCTCGAAGAGGTGGTGCTCGGTGAACCAGAGGCCGCCCGCGCCGCGCCGGTCGGCCTCCTCGCAGAATTCGAGGGAACGGGCGTAGTGGTCGGCCCAGGGCCTGTGCCACTGGTCCGGGTTGCGCAGATCGAAGAGAAGTCCGACATCCATGCTCTGGTCTCCGTGTCTTGTGGGGTGCGGGTGCTCAGCTGGGACCGCGCTGCCAGGTCCTCGGGCCTCGGAAGCCGGGCGCGCGCTCGGGGCGGCGCCAGCGCGCCAGCGGGCGCTCGGACTCCTGCGGCTCCTGCTGGGTGGCGGCCAGCCGGGCGTACAGGACGGTGGTGAGCGCGCTCAGCTCGATCACGTCCGGGCTGCCCTTCTCCACGCGCAGGAAGAAGGACCCGTCGGAACCGGTCAACCGGCTGCTCACTGCGGGGGGTTGCCGTGCTTGCGCTGCGGCAGGTCGACGTCCTTGCGGCGCAGCATCGCGAACGCGCGGATCAGGACGGAGCGGGTGTCGCCGGGGTGGATGACATCGTCGACCAGGCCGCGTTCGGCCGCGTAATAGGGGTGAACGAGCTCCCGCTTGTACTCCTTGATCTTCTGCTCGCGGGTCGTGGCCGGGTCCTGGGACGCGGCGATCTCACGGCGGAAGACGACATCGGCCGCGGCCTCCGCGCCCATCACCGCGATCTCGTTGGTGGGCCAGGCGAAGGACAGGTCGGTGCCGATCGAGCGGGAGTCCATCACGATGTACGCGCCGCCGTACGCCTTGCGCAGGATTACCGAGATGCGGGGCACGGTCGCGTTGCAGTACGCGTACAGGAGCTTCGCGCCGCGCCGGATGATGCCCTCGTGCTCCTGGTCGACACCGGGCAGGAAGCCCGGCACGTCGACGAGGGTGAGCAGCGGGATGTTGAAGGCGTCGCAGAACTGCACGAACCGCGCGCCCTTCTCGCTGGCCTTGATGTCCAGGACGCCGGCGAGCGACGACGGCTGGCTCGCGACGACGCCGATCACCTGGCCGTCGAGCCGCGCCAGGGAGCACACGAGGTTGGCGCCCCACTGGGCATGTACCTCCAACACCTCGTCATCGTCGACGAGTTCGTTGATCACGTCGCGGATGTCGTACGACCGGTTCCCGTCCGCGGGCACCAGGTCGAGCAGGCGGTCCACGCGCCGGTCGGCCGGGTCGCCGTTCGGTGCCTCGGGCGGCAGCTCCCGGTTGTTGGACGGCAGCATCGACAGCAGGAGGCGTACGTCCGCGAGGCAGCTCTCCTCGTCGTCGTGCACGAAGTGTGCGACGCCCGACACGCCGCCGTGCACATCGGCGCCGCCGAGCCCGTCCTGGGTGACCTTCTCGCCCGTCACCGAACGCACCACGTCCGGGCCCGTGATGAACATCTGCGAGATGCCGCGGACCGCGAACACGAAGTCGGTGAGCGCGGGCGAGTAGGCCGCGCCGCCCGCGCAGGGCCCGAGCATCACGCTGATCTGCGGGATGACCCCGGAGGCGCGGGTGTTGCGCTGGAAGATGCCGCCGTACCCGGCGAGCGCCGATACGCCCTCCTGGATTCGGGCGCCCGCGCCGTCGTTCAGCGAGACCAGCGGGGCACCGGCCGCGATGGCCATGTCCATGATCTTCTGGATCTTCTGGGCGTGCGCCTCGCCGAGCGCGCCTCCGAAGATGCGGAAGTCATGCGCGTACACAAAGACCGTCCGGCCCTCGACGGTGCCCCAGCCTGTGACCACGCCGTCGGTGTGCGGGCGCTTCGCCTCCAGGCCGAAGCCGGTCGCGCGGTGCCGCCGCAGCGGCTCCACCTCGGTGAAGGTGCCCGGGTCGAGCAGCAGGTCGATGCGTTCGTACGCGGTGAGCTTGCCCTTGGCGTGTTGGCGCTCGGTGGCCTTCGGGTCGGCTCCGAGCCGTGCCAGTTCTTTGAGTTCGTTGAGTTCGCCGAGCCGGTCGGTGGCGGTGGTCACAGATGCCTGCGCGGTGGTCATCGTCGCTCCTGGTGGTCAGGGGGTGTCTGATAAATGAGTGCGGGAGAAGGAGCGGTGTCCGGTGCGTGCGATCGCAAGGCGCCGGAGCGTCTGCGTGGCGGAGCCACGTGGGCGGTTCGGCACGCCGCGAGTGTGCGTGCCGGACACCGCGACGCCGCAGGCATTTGTCAGACACCCCCTGGGGCCCTTTGTTCGGATCACGCCGGGCTCGCGTGCCCTGGTGCTGCGCCTCGCCGCGTTGTCGTCAGTCGCCGACGCTCCGCGTCTGCTCCCTCCTCCGCCTTGCGATCCACAGCACCGGACCCCGCTCCCTGATCCGGCCTGATCCAAACGAAAGGCCCTAGGGCCTGTCCGGCGGATCATGGCCGGGGGCGCGGCGGCTGACACGGCACCTCGCAGCGTTGCCGAAACGTCCGAATAGCTCTGCTATCAGGACGCTCCGGCGCCTTGCGATGCACCGCACCAGCCGCCGCGCCCTGTCCGGCCCTGATCCGCCGGACAGGCCCTAGCCGAGCAGGGTGCCGCCGCTCGCGTCGACGAAGGACCCGGTGATCCAGCGGGCCTCGTCGCTGGCCAGGAACGTCACGACGTCCGCGACGTCCACGGCCTCGCCGACCCGCTTGAACGCGGAGAGCTGGGACATCTGCTCCACTGCCTCGGGGATGTCGAAGACCGCGCTGCCGTTGTTGGTGATGCCGGGCGCCACGCTGTTCACGGTGATGCCGCGCGGGGCGAGGTGCCGGGCGAAGTGCAGCGAGATCTGCTCGATGGCGCCCTTCGTCATGGCGTACGCCACCTGGTCGGGGCTGGCGAACCGGGTGAGCCCCGACGAGATGTTGATGATGCGGCCGCCCTCGGAAAGCAGCGAGAGCGCCCGCTGCACGATGAAGAAAGGAGCCTTCGCGTTCACGGCGAAGAGCCGGTCGAACTCCTCGACCGTGACGTCCTCGGGGGCGAGCCCGGTCGGAGTGGTGGCGCCCGCGTTGTTGACCAGAATGTCGAGCTTGGTCTCCCCGGTCCGCTCCTTCAGGCCCAGCTCCACACCGAGGAACAGCTCGTGTACGTCACCGGGTACGCCGAGCTGCGCGCGGACCGGGAAGGCACGGCCGCCGTCCCGCTCGACCAGCTCCACGGTCTCGTCGGCGGAGGCCGTGTCGGAGGCGTAGTGCACGATGACGAGGGCGCCCTCCCGGGCGAGGCGTTGTGCGGTGGCGCGGCCGATGCCCCGGCTGGAACCGGTGACCAGCGCCGTCTTGTTGGCGAGCCTGCCCATCTTCGAACTCCTGTCACTTGATGCGGTCGGGTCGTGTGGGATCCCCTCGGCGAGGGATGCTCCCGGTGCCACGGAGGCAGGGGAACGGCTGAGGCCGCTGATCATGCGGGCCAGGTGGCGGCGGACCGGACCGAAGCCGAGGAGTTCGCCGAACACGTCCCGCAGGTGCTCCACTTCGGGTCCGCCGAGGAGCAGCAGCGACTGCGCCTGGATGTTCTTGAGGGTGTGCGTGCCGATGGGCCTGCGCACGAGGTCGTAGCCGTCGAGCAGGTCGTCCTGGTCCTGTGACCTGACCCGCCCCGCGAGGCGTCCACCGAGTTCGGCGGCGTCCTGCAGGCCGAGATTGAGTGCCTGCCCGCCGACGGGCATCTGCACATGGGCGGCGTCGCCCGCGAGCAGGACCCGACCCTTGCGGTATTGGGTCGCCTGGCGGCTCGTGTTGTCGAACGCGTTCAGCCACAGGGGCGTCCCGTGGCCGATGTCCTCGCCGGTGACCTCCGCCCACGCGGTGACGACCTCGTCGAACGTGGGGGGCCCGGTGCGCTCCTTCGGGTCCGTCCCGAAGACATGGACCATCACACGGGTGCTGCCGTCCGGCCAACGGTGCGCCACGGCCAGGCCGTTCGGGTGCCGCTCGAAGCGCCGGGCCGGCACGTCAATGCCCGCCACATCGGCCCGCAGCATCTCGCGCGTCGCGGCATCGCCCGCGAAGTCGAAGCCCGCGAGCCGCCGCACGGTGCTGTCGCCTCCGTCGCACCCCACCACGAAAGCGCTGGTGACACGGGCGCGCTCGCCGTCGTCCCCGACGGCCTCGAGCAGGACGTGCCCCTCCCGGTCGGTCAGGGACACCAGAAGCAGACCGCGCCGAATCTGCGCCCCGAGATCGAGGGCCCGCTCCTGGAGGACCGACTCGATGCGGGTCTGCGGGCACTTCCACTGACCGGCGTACTGGTGGCCGGGGTCGGCGGCGGTCAGATCGAGCCGCATGCCCCCGAAGTGGCCGTGGCCGCCGTCCGGCAGCTCACCGAGCCGGTCGAGGATGCCGCGCTCCTCGAACACCGCCATGGTGCGGGCGTGCAGCGTGGATGCCCGTGACTCGGTCATCGGCTTGCTGAGCTGCTCCAGGACGGTGGTGCGCACGCCGTGCGTGCGCAGGTCCCCGGCGAGCAGCAGCCCGACGGGCCCCGCACCGACGATCACGACATCGGTGTCCGTCGGGGGAGTCGAGATGAGCGGCATCGGTCAACGCCGCGCTTCCGCGTATCGCTTGGCGTGGTCCAGGGTGGCCCGGCTGTTGGCGCCGAGCGCGCTGCGCAGGAACTCCCTGGCCCGCTTGACGCCCGCGTCCGGGCCCAGGACCTTGGTGATGTTCTCCGCGTTGACGACGACGGTGTGTTGCGACGTGGCCGTGACGACCCCGTCGTCGCCCTCCTCGAACTGCCAGTTCCCGGTGTGCAGCGTCATGAGCGCGGGCAGCGTGGTCTGCTTGTACGCGATCCGCTGGTGTGGGAAGCACACCCGCACCGATTCGGTGGTGTGCGCGGAGCCGTCCTTGGCGACGGTGTCCATCCGCAGGACCTGCAGGCCGGGGGTGTCCTCGGTGAGCTTGACGGTACTGACGTGCGGCAGGCGCTCGGTCCACCGGTCGGCCTCGTTGATGAAGTCGTACAGGTCCTTCGCGGACCCCTCGACCCGCACCGAGTCCGTGAACGAAAGTGTCAACTCCGCTGTCTGCGTGGCTTCTTCGAGCCCCGCCTTGAGCGCGGGCAGCTCGGCGCGGCTGTTGCTGTCGACCGCCTCGTCTATCCAGGCGAGCGACTCGGGGTCGTCGTCGATGGCCCGGTAGGAGTGCAGGAGTCGCAGCCGGGTCTCGTCCGTGCCCAGCGGTTCGATGATCCACGTGCCGCCCATCTCGGCGATCGGCGGCGACGACACCTCCTGCTGGAAGGTGATGCGCAGCCCCTCCGGGTCGAGGTGGCGGCGCGACGTCCAGTTCTTGGCCTCGCCGTTGGCGGTGGCCCAGATCCGTATGCGCTCCCGGTCGCCCTCCTGTTCCAGGTGCTCGACGTACACGTTCGGCGGGAAGAGGCGCGGCCAGTTCTCCACCTTGGCGAGCAGCCGGTAGACCTCCTTCGCCGCCGCCATGACGGTGATCTCGTGCTCGACCTCACGGGTCGTCATGATGCTTGCTCCTCAGTCGGGTCGGGCGGGATCAGAAGTTGCCGAGGCCGCCGCACACGTTCAGGGCCTGGGCGGTGATGGAACCCGCCAGGTCGGAGGCGAGATAGCCGACCAGGCCCGCGACCTCCTCGGGCGTCGAGTACCTGCCGAGCGGGATCTTCGACTGGAACTTCTGCAGGATCGCGTCTTCGGTGGTGTCGTACGCCTCCGCGTAGCCCTGGCGGACCCGCTGCGCCATGGGGGTCTCCACATAGCCGGGGCACACCGCGTTCACCGTGACGCCGGTCGGCGCGAGCTCGTTGCCGAGGGCCTTGGTGAAGCCGACCACGCCGTGCTTGGACGCCGAGTAGGGGGCGCCGAGCACCACGCCCTGCTTGCCGGCCGTGGAGGCGATGTTGATAATGCGGCCATGCGCCTTGGTGCGCATCCCGCCCGCGTTCAGGACTTCGCGGGTCACCAGGAAAACGCTGGTGAGATTGGTCGCGATGACGTCCTCCCACAGCTCGTCGGCTATGTCGGCGGTCACCCCGCCGCCCGAGCGTCCCGCGTTGTTGACCAGGATGTCGATGGGCCCGAACCGGGCGACCGCGGCCTGCACCACACCGGCCACCTGCTTCTTGGAGCGCACGTCGCCGGTGGTGCCGTCCACGTCGAGGCCCTCGTTCTGCAAGGACTTGACGGTGTTCGTGACGGCCTTCTCGTCGCGGGCGCACAGAAACACGCGGTTCCCCTGCTGGGCGAGCAGCCGGGCCGATGCCAGGCCTATCCCGCTGGTCGCACCGGTGACCAGGGCAACCTTGTGTGCTGTGGTGTCGGTCATGTTCGGCTCCCGGTCAGGCGGCGTGGGTGGCGGACAGATGGGCGGTGACGAGGTCGATCAGGGCGCGCGGGGTGCGGGCCTTGCCGAGGGCGTCCTCGTCGAGGCTGATCCCGTACTCGCGCTCGATGCGCCCCGCCGTCTCCAGGAGGGCGAGCGACTCATAGCCGAGGTCGCCGAAGTCGGTGTCGAGGATGTCCCCGTCCAGGTCGACCTCCTCGTCGGTGCCCGCGGCCTCCAGGAGGATCCGCTTGAGCTCGGACCGGGTGAAAACGGTGGTGGACATGGCGTTCCTTTCGTCAGTGGTGGGCGGCCCGCACGACCATCGCGGAGTTGAATCCGCCCTGGCCGCGGGCGAGTACGAGAGCGGCGCGCACCGCGTGGGGACGCGGGGCGCCGGTCACCAGGTCGATGTCGTAGTCCGGGGACAGCGTGGAGCCGGTGGTCGGCGGGATCACGCCGTCGCGCATCGACAGGAACGCGGCCGCCAGGTCCAGCGGTGCCGCGCCTGAGTACAGGCGGCCCGTCATCGTCTTCGGCGCGGTCACCGGTACCGAGCGCACCCCGAACACCTTGGTGATCGCCTCCGCCTCGGCCCGGTCCAGGTCGGGCACGGCCGCTGCGTCGGCGAACACCACGTCAATGTCGTCCGGCGCCAAGTCGGCGTCGGCCAGGGCGAGGTCCATGGCGCGCTGCAGGGTCGGCGCGCGGTCGCTGCCGGGCCGTGGGTCGACCGTGGAGGCGTGCCCGGCGATCTCCCCGTACACCTGCGGAGCATTACGTTCCAGGGCGTGCTCGGCGTTCTCCAGGACGAGCAGCGCGCCGCCCTCGCCCGGCACATGGCCCGCGGCCCGGCCGTCGAAGGGCAGATAGGCGCGCTCCGGGTCGTCGCTGGTGGCCAGGCGCCCGCTGGTTAGTTGGGCCACCCAGCCCCACGGGCAGATGGAGGCGTCGACCGCCCCGGAGATCACCATGCGGGTGCCCTTGCGGATCTGCCGACGGGCTTGCGCCACCGCGTCGAGGCCGCCTGCCTGGTCGCTGACCACCACGCTGCTCGGGCCGCGCAGTCCGCCGCGGATGGAGATCTGGCCGCTGTTGACCGCGTAGAACCAGGCGAACGACTGATAAGCGCTGACGTACTGGCCGCCCTTGCTCCACAGTGCGCGCAGCTCGTTCTGCCCGAACTCGAAACCGCCGGAGTGGCTTGCCGTGATGACACCGACGTCGTAGTCGGGCAGCTCGGACGGGACGACGCCCGCGTCCGCGAACGCCCAGTCGGCGCTGACCAGGGCGAGGCGCGTCATCCGGTCCGTCTGCGGAAGCAGCCTGCTGGGAAGGTGTTCCTTGGCATCGAACCCGCGTATCTCGCCCGCGAGCCGGGAGGCGTACGGCGACGGGTCGAACCGCGTGACCCGGTCGATCGCGCCCCGACCGGCGAGCGTGGCCGCCCAGTAGTCCGTCAGGCCGAGGCCGGTCGGCGCGACTATGCCGAGCCCCGTGACCACCGTGCGTGGCCTCATCGGGCAGCTGCCCGATCGGGGGCGGCGAGCACGATCGCGCTCTGGAAGCCGCCGAATCCACTGCCCACCGAGAGCACCGCGTCGGTCTTCCACTCCCGGGCCGTCAGCGGTACGTAGTCCAAGTCGCACTCCGGATCAGGGGTGTAGAGGTTCGCGGTCGGGGGCACGACGTCATGGGCCATGGCGAGGACCGAGGCGGCCACTTCGATGGAGCCGATCGCACCGAGCGAGTGCCCCACCATCGACTTGATGGAGCTGACCGGCGTGCGGTAGGCGTGGTCGCCGAGGCTGCGCTTGAATGCGGCCGTCTCGTGCCGGTCGTTCTGCTTGGTGCCTGAGCCGTGCGCGTTGATGTAGTCGATGTCCTGCGGGGCGAGCCGTGCCTCGTCGAGGGCGACCCGGATCGCCTCAGCCATCTCCTTGCCGTCGGGCCGAAGCCCCGTCATGTGGAAGGCGTTCGACCGGGTCGCGAAGCCGGCGACCTCGGCGTAGATCCGCGCCCCGCGGGCGCGGGCGCTCTCGAGCTCCTCCAGGACGAAGACTGCCGAGCCCTCACCCAGGACGAAGCCGTTGCGGCTGTTGTCGAAGGGGCGTGAGGCGTGCTGCGGATCGTCGTTGCGCGGCGTGGTCGCCTTGATCGCGTCGAAGCAGGCCACCGTGATGGGCGAGATGGGCGCGTCGGCGGCGCCTGCGATCATCACGTCCGCGGAGCCCTCCCGGATGACGTCGGCGGCGTATCCCACCGCGTCGAGACCGGAGGTGCAGCCGGTGGAGACGACCGTGCTCGGGCCCTCGGCGCCCACCGCCCAGGCGACCTCCGTCGCGAAGGAGCTGGGCACCATGTAGTTGTAGAGGTGCGGCACGGCGTAGGCGTGGTCGACCAGTTCGAGGCGGCCGCCGTCGCTGACGGTCCGGTACTCCTGGTCAAGGCCCATCGTGGCGCCTACCGCGCTCCCGATCGTCACTCCCGTGCGGTGTGGGGCGAGCGTCTCGAACTCCAGGCCGCTGTCCGCGACCGCCTCGCGCGCCGTGACCACCGCGAACTGCGCGGCCCTGTCCATGCGCCGGATCTCCTGTGGGGTGAGTCCCGACAGCTCCGCGTCGAAGTCGGCCTCGGCGGCCACCTGCGAACGGAACGCCGACGGGTCGAAGAACGAGATGCGGCGTGTTGCCGTGCGGCCGTCGGTGAGCAGCTTCCAGAAGCCCTTGGCCCCCTGCCCGCCCGGCGCGGTAACCCCGACACCGGTGATCACGACGCGCCGGTCGTGGGCGTCGCCCATCACGCGCTCCATTCGTAGAAGCGGCGGGCCATGGCGTCCGCGGGGGAGCGCCAGGTCGCCGGGTCGTACGCCTCGATGTACGGCTTGAGGTCTTCGCTGATCGCGGTGAACAGCGGATCGGTCTTGGCCTCCTCGATGCGGCCCGCGCCGTTGTCCTCGTCGAAGTCCTGGAGGTGGAAGTACAGGCCCCGGTAGGCGAAGAGCTGACGGCGACGCGTGCCCATGCGGTCGGGCATGTCGGTCCGGTCGAAGGCCCCGAAAAGCCCGGCGACGTTCTCGGCCGAGGTGGGTGCCATCCTGGCCACGATCAAAGTGCTGTGCATGGTTTCCCTTCTCCTTGTCTATCGAGCGGGCCCGAACCAGCGGTCCAGGGCCATCGGCAGGTCGTGGTGGCTACCGGGAGCGGCCCAGGCGACGTGTCCGTCCGGGCGCACGAGCACCGCCGAAGTCCCCTTCAGATCACTGCCGTCGGGTACGCCGACGGGGGTTGCCGTCACGATGTCGACCCGGTCCCGCCAGGCTTCGGCTCGCCCGCGCAGCGTCGCGTTGTCGTCGAGGTCGAGCAGCACACCGCGCCCCGCGCGCAGGAGCGCGGTGCTCGTGGTGCGCCCTCGTGCCCAGGTCATGTCGAGCTGCGGAAGACGCGCACCGAGCAGCGGACTGCGGCCGCTCCCGACGTCGTAACGGATGTCGAGGCCGCTGACCCGCGCCGCGAGATGGCGGACCACCTCGGGGTGGTCGAGGAGTTCGCCGAGCACTTCCCGCATGGGGGAGACCTCCTCGCCGCCGAGGATGAGCAGGCTCTGCGCCCGCGTGTTGATCAGGAGCCTGCGGCCGACCTCGTGCCGCTCCTCGTGGTAGCTGTCGAGCAGAGCCTCGTGCGCCGTGCCCCGCACCACCGCGGCGAGCTTCCAGCCCAGGTTGACCGAGTCCTGTACGGAGGTGTTCATGCCCTGGCCGCCCGCGGGGAGATGGACGTGCGCGGCGTCCCCGGAGAGCAGCACCCGGCCGCGCCGGTACTCGGTGGCCTGCCGGGCCGCGTCGCTGAACGCGCTCACCCAGACCGGCTCGGCACCGGAGATGTCGATGTCCGTGAGCCGCTTCCACACATCGGCGACCTCGCTGAACTCCGGGGGCCCCGAACGGCGTTGTGGGGGAGTGCCCCGCTCTCCGACGATGATGCGGTGGATGCCGCCGGGCAGCTTGGCCACCATCACCAGGCCGCCGTCGGTGGGCTGCCCGGTCATCCGGGGCTCCAGGTCCACGCCCTTGAGGTCGGCGAGGAACAGCTCGGTGGTCGCGGGCGTGCCGGGGAAGTCGAACCCGGCGAGCTTGCGGACGGTGCTGCGACCGCCGTCGCAGCCCACCACATAGCGGGCCCGCAGTGCACGGGCCGAGTCCCGCACCATCACGGTCACGCCTTCGCCGTCCTCGGCGAGGCCGGTGACCTCCACGCCCCGCCGGATGACGGCGCCCAACTCCCGTGCCCGGGACTCCAGTACGGACTCGGTGGTGGACTGGGGAATGGTGCGCGCCGATGCGTGGGCGGCGTCCAGGACCGCCAGGTCGAGCGGAAGGCCGCCGAAGTGCCCCGCCTCACTTGTCTGGATCTCGCCGAACCGGGGTAGCAGGCCGCGCTGGTCGAAGACCTCCATCGTGCGGATCGTGAAGCCGATCCCGCGGGACTCGACGGTCCGTTCCGCCAGCTGGTCGAGCACGATCGTGTCGACGCCCGCCAGACGCAGTTCTCCGGCCAGCATGAGCCCGGCCGGCCCGGCGCCGACGACAATGACTGAAGCGTCCATGTGAATCTCCAGAGCGTCCGGGGAGCTGATCCCGGTGGGTGACGGGTGTCGGCAAGCCCTACTCGGTCTCGATATTGGCGGCTATGCGGGCCAGTACGTTATTGGCGGCGAGGAATTCGGCTTCGGAGATTCCGGCGAGCGAGCGGGCCGCGTGCGCGTTCACCAGGACCTCGGCCCGCGTGTGCGCCGCACTGCCGGATTCGGTGAGCGTCACCGTGCCGCCCTGCCTCAACACCCAGCCACGGTCCACGAATCCATCGACCACCGACTGGTA
Source organism: Streptomyces sp. NBC_00984 (assembly GCF_045162475.1). Classification (NCBI taxonomy): domain Bacteria; kingdom Bacillati; phylum Actinomycetota; class Actinomycetes; order Kitasatosporales; family Streptomycetaceae; genus Streptomyces; species Streptomyces sp. NBC_00984. Next base: position 1,628,037 of record NZ_CP108734.1, on the reverse strand, counting down.
GGAGTCCGCACGGTCCACGACCAGGAATGGAGAGAATGCCGCATCAATGTCCGAGACGGTTCGCACGCCAATGCTGATGGCGTGCAGAACTTGCCACTGCCGCCGGTTGAGATTCTCTTCGGCAAGGGCCTTTGCGGTGGCCTCGTCGAAGAGTCGGTGCAGATGTAGAAGCCAGTATCCGATGCGCTTGGTGGTGTTCTGCTGGAGCATGAAGCACCTACTTCCTCGCATACGGGGAGAGTTTCTCAACCCGCATGTACAGACTCGCGGTTGAATTTCTAACCACTAGACACTCGCATGATCGGCTGCCGTGCTACAAGGTTCCACGGGCAAGCCTACGGTGGACCCGCAGGGTCCCTTGCGGGTCACCCGTAGGTCCCCTTGTAGGAACCCTTGAAATGTGAAACGCCGCCCACCCAACTGTGGGTGAGCGGCGTATGAACGTAGGGGTTATACGGCGGAAGAACAGTGGTCGGTCCTGAGAGAAGAGAGGCGCTGAGTGTGGAGTGCGGAGTGCAGCTCGCTCCGGCCGGAAATGGCGAGTTTGCGGTAGACGCTCGACAGATGGAACTCAACGGTACGGATCGCCAGGAAGAGGGTTTCGGCGATCTGCCGGTTGCTGTAACCGGCGCTCGCCAGCTGACCGATGTGCAGCTCCTGACTGGTGAGGCAGGGGACGTCCAGGCGCTCCAGAGTGGATTCCAGGCTGTGCTGCCAGAGCCGGTTGCCGCTCTCCCGGGCCACCATGAGGGCGGCCTCCAGATGGCTGCGGCCCGCGGGCAGGTTCTTGCGGTCGATCTGCAGGGTCCCCAGATCGTGCAGGGCCTGGATCAACTCACCCTGGGCGTAGCCGAGATGGAGCAGTTCCACGGCCTCTTCCAGGAGCGCCACCGAGGTGTCCTCCCTGCGGGCGACCGCGACGGCGTGCAGCGCCAGGCCGATGCAGCGTGGCGAGCCCCAGGTGCGGGCCGCGGCCAGCTCCTCCTCGGCCAGGGTGAGCGCAAGGTCGCCCCGCTGGGTCGCGAGCGCGGCAGATGAGGCTCGTGAACGCCACGGAATGACGGCGGGGTTGGCGACCCGGCGCTCGGCGAGCAGCCGTCCGCACGCCATGAAGTCCTTCAGGCTGTGCTGGAACTGGCCGGCCGCCTGCTGCAGAGCGCCGCGCGCGGCCAGGATATGGACGAGGTCCGGAGGGCTGGTGTCGAGCCGGCCCGCCAGGCCGTGAGCCCGTAGTACCTGGTGTGCGTGCCCCAGTTCACCGGACAGGACATGTGCCTCGATGAGCCATGCGACGGCGAGCCCACTGAGGTGCGGCGAGAGCCCGCGGGTCAGCTGTGCGCCGAGCAGGCTGGAGGCCTCGACGCCGTGGCCCTCGAGCAGACTGATCCGCGCGCGCAGCAGTGTCAGTACTTCCTGGTGCCGCGGTGAGCCCGACCAGCGGGCGTCCTTGGCCAGTCGACGGCACTCGGCGTGTGCGGTGACGATGTCGCCGGTGTAGAGGAGCGTCAGGATCGTCGGCCACATGCCGTGCGGGTTGCCCCGGCTGTCCTCCGCTGCGAGGATCGCCTCGACCTGTTGGTGGACGAGGGCACGCTTGATCCCGAGGTTGGCCAGTTCGATGCTGTGTAAAGAGACGCGCGCCTCGGGAGGCGATATGTGTTCGTTCTCGACCGAGTCGAAGCGTCCCGGTATGTAGATGTCATGGCCTTCCCGGAGGGCCCCGGCCCTTGCTCCGGCCGCGGTGGCCGCCTGAGCTGGGGCGAAGTTTCTCTGCCGAGGTATGTTCCTGCGGTCGTGCTCGATCATCTTCATTTCCCCCTTGCTGTTCATCCGGTCTCTGGCTTCGATCTGCTGCCGGGCGCGGCCGTGGGCGGTCCTCGGGCGGTATTCCGCTTCGCGGAAGCCCTCAATCCAGGTCGACGCTACAGGGCGTTCATTGCATACGCATGAACAACGTTGGTCACCCGAAAGCATGTCAATTGGCGTGTATCGGCGGCATGTAGAGGCCCGGCATGCCGTCCCGGCGTGCTGACCTGGTGATTTCCGGGCGGGTTCGGGTGCGTCGTCGAGTGCACTTCTTGCGACTTCCTGACGCGGGCGAGTTGCCGAAACGTGACTGTTGCCACAATCCGTCGACTGCGAGGCTGATCGCGCCTCTGGCGGAAGTGTGCGGCGTGGTGCCGGGAAAATGGGAGCGGTGGTTTTGCTTGCCTCGCCGTCAGTGCTGGTGGCTTGAAATCGCGGTCTGGCGTGAAATGTGTTCAGGAGCAGTGGTGGTGAAGCCTATTCGGGGGCTCCCGGACGGTTTGTCATTCACAGATGCGGCCTAATTCCATGAGGAGTCGTGCACGCCGAGTCGCCGTTCATGGCGCCATGGCGGCGCTTCGGTAAAGAATTCGTTTTGTAAGGATGAATTTCCCGCCGCATCTCAGTCCTTGAAACGAGACGGTGACGTTCTTCAGAGCAACTCGGCATGGTGCGGTCGGCATTGAGATCCGACGAGCGGGGGAGGGGAAGGAGTTCAGCCTTGTGCTGACGACGAAGTAGGGGAACGCAATCGCTGCCAGCACATGGAATACCGAGATCTGGAAGCCCGCTTTGGCCAGGGCAGGCGTCATCCTTCCGCAGGCCAAGGGGGCGAAGCCATGGCGGTGGCAAGCCGCACCGAAGGACGGGTTCCACGTGTTGAGGCACATGCGTCCCTCGTCCTCGACGCAGGAGAGTCGGTCGTAACCCTCGCCAAGTGGCCGGGGCACTCGTCGCCGACCATCACCCTCGACCACTACGCCCACTTCATGCCGGAGGCGGGGCGGACGGGACGCAGGGCGATCGATAGCCTTCTGGGGAGCGGGAGAAGGGGAGCAGCGGCACAGACTCCTCAGATTCTCCCCCGGATTGATCCAGAGCGCCCAGCATCCAGGCCGCTGCACGTAAACAGCGAGGTGAAAGACCCTGTGTTCACCACCCGGCCCACTCTCCAGGGCACCTTCGGCATGGTCTCTTCCACCCACTGGCTCGCCTCGCAGTCCGCGATGGCCGTCCTGGAGGACGGCGGCAACGCCTACGACGCGGCCGTCGCCGCCGGATTCGTCCTGCATGTCGTCGAACCGCACCTCAACGGCCCGGCCGGCGAGGTGCCGATGATCCTGGCGCCGAAGGACGGCGAGGTGCGGGTGCTGTGCGGCCAGGGCCCGGCCCCGGCCGGCGCGACCATCGCCCACTACCGCTCCCTCGGCCTCGACCTGGTCCCCGGCACCGGACCGCTCGCCGCGGCCGTGCCGGGCGCCTTCGACGCCTGGATGATGCTGCTGCGCGACCACGGCACCAAGACCATCGCCGAGGTGCTGCGGTACGCGATCGGCTACGCCGAGGACGGCCACGCACCCGTCGAGCGGGTCGGCCGGACCGTGGAGGCCGTCCGCGAACTCTTCGAGACCGAATGGCGGTCCTCCGCCGAGGTGTACCTGTCCGGCGGCACGTCGCCCCGGCCGGGCGAGCTGTTCCGCAACCCCGCGCTCGCCGCCACCTGGCGCCGGCTGATCGCCGAGGCCGAGGAGACCGGCGGAGCGGACCGGGCCGCCCAGATAGACGCCGCCCGCAGGATCTGGAGCGAGGGCTTCATCGCCGAGGCCCTGGTCCGCCAGGCCGCCCGCCCCACCATGGACACCAGCGGCACCCGCCACACCGGCACGCTCACCGCCGCCGACCTGGCCGGCTGGTCCGCGTCCTACGAGGCGCCCGCCACGTACGACTGGAACGGCTGGACGCTCGCCAAGGCGGCCGGCTGGAGCCAGGGCCCCGCCTTCCTCCAGCAGCTCGCGCTGCTCCCCGCAGAGCTGCCGCGGTACGGCAGCGCCGACTACGTCCACCTGCTCATCGAGGGCTGCAAGCTCGCCATGGCCGACCGGGAGGCCTGGTACGGCGACGCCGCCGACGTTCCGCTCGACACGCTGCTCTCCGAGCCGTACAACGCCGAGCGCCGCGCCCTCATCACCGTCGAGGCCTCGTACGAGCTGCGCCCCGGCAGCCCGGACGGCCGCACCCCCGTGCTCAGCGGCCAGGCCCACACGGTCGCCTCCGGCGGGACCGGTTTCGACGCCATGGGCATCCCGACGGCGGGCGTCGGTGAGCCGACCGTCGCCAAGGACGGCACGACCCGTGGTGACACCTGCCACGTCGATGTGGTCGACCGCTGGGGCAATATGGTCTCCGCCACCCCCAGCGGCGGCTGGCTCCAGTCCAACCCGGTCGTGCCGGAGCTCGGCTTCCCGCTCGGCACCCGGCTCCAGATGGCCTGGCTGGACGAGGGCCTGCCGAACTCCCTCACCCCCGGCCGTCGCCCCCGCACCACCCTCACCCCGTCCCTGGCCCTGCGCGACGGCGTCCCGGTCATGGCGTTCGGCACCCCCGGCGGCGACCAGCAGGACCAGTGGCAGGTGCACTTCTTCCTGGCGGTGGCGCTGCGCGCCGAGGTCCGCGGCGGACTCGACCTCCAGGGCGCCATCGACGCCCCGAACTGGCACAACGACAGCTTCCCGGGCTCCTTCTACCCGCGCGGGATGCGTCCCGGCAGCGTCACCGTCGAGGCGGGCATGGACCCGGAGGTCGTCGAGGAACTGCGCCGCCGCGGCCATGACGTCACCGTCGGTGATCCGTGGTCCGAGGGCCGGTTGTGCGCCGTGGCCCGCGACCCGGAGACCGGAGTGCTGTTCGCGGCCGCCAACCCGCGGGGCATGCAGGGGTACGCCGTCGGACGCTGAGCGGCCACTTCCCCGACATGACCAGGTCGTCGGGGTCCCGGTGGGGCGTGATTGGCTGGAGCCATGATCGATGAATTCCTTACCGGGGACCTGACCGATGTCGAGGCGGCGGTTCGCGCAGCGGCCGCCGCCGAGATCATGCCCCGCTTCCGGCAGCTCGCCGCGCACGAGATCGTCGAGAAGAGCGGCCCGCACGACCTCGTCACCACCGCCGACCGCCTCGCCGAGGAACACCTCACCGCGTCCCTGACCAGGCTCCTGCCCGGCTCCGTCGTCGTCGGCGAGGAGGCGGTCCACGCCGACCCGAAGGTGAACGACGCCCTGGGCGGCGACGCACCCGTGTGGATCGTCGACCCGGTCGACGGCACCCGCCAGTTCGTCCGCGGCGAACCGGGCTTCTGCATCCTGGTCGCCCTCGCCCACCGCGGCGAACTCCTGGCCTCATGGACGTACGCCGCGGCCCTGAACGAGATGGCGGTCGCGGTCCGAGGGCGCGGCGCCACCCTCGACGGCAAGCCGATACGCTCCGGCTCGCCCGCCCCCGGGGCCGTTCTGAGTGTGGCGATGTCGCACCCCGACTACACCACCGACGCCCAGAAGCGCGCCCTGCTCGGCCTGCGCACCGAGGGGATCGACGCCCGCCCCTGCGGTTCGGCGGGTCTCGAATACCTCGGCGTCGCCCGTGGTGACCTGGACGCGGTCGCCTTCAACTGGGAGTACGCCTGGGACCACGCGGCGGGTCTGCTGCTGGTCACCGAGGCGGGCGGCGCCCAGGCCACCCTCTCCGGCGAGCCGTTCCGTATCGCCGGAGGCAACACCCTGCCGTTCACGGCGGCCCGCGACGAGGCGACCGTCGAACGCGTCCTCGCGGCGCTGCGCGGCGAAGCCTGACCGGACGGGACACCGGTCAGGCGAGGAGCTCGCGGGTCAGCGCCCCGAGCCGGGCGCGGGCCTGCGCGTCGTACGCCTGCTCATGGGCGGCCGTGTCCGTGAAGCGGTCGAAGTATCGGCCGGTGACATCGGACAGGGCCGGATCGGTGATCAGCCGGACGGTGGGCCGCACGCCCTCCTCGACGGGGACGGCCGGCGTGAGCCCGTACTCCCGCACGCCGCGGGTGTCCATCGGATGCGCCGGGTGCAGGGCATTGACCGTGCCCCCGCTGCCCGCTGCCCGCTGCCCGCTGCCCGCGGTCCTGTCGGCCAGGCCGAAGGTCGACATGATCAGCGCGAGCTTGCTGCGGCAGTACGCCTCCAGCCCCTCGTAGTGGCGCTCCATCATGACGTCGTCGAAGCCGACGGGCGCCTGGCCGATGGGCCACGTTGACCACGCGTGCGGGTACGGACGCGGTCAGCAGCGGCCACAGCTCATGGGTCAGCAGGCAGGGCGCCAGACAGTTGACCGCGAACCGGAGCTCATGGCCCTGGCGGCTCACCTCGCGCCGGAGCGGAGAGACGCCGCCACCCACCACGGCATTGTTGACCAGGACGTCGAGCCGGGGCTCCCGCTCGCGGACCCGTGCGGCCAGGGACCGGACCTGATCCAGGTCGGCCAGGTCCGCGAGGCAGGTGCGCACGGCGGCCCCGGCCCCGGCCGCGCATGCCTCGGCGGCGGCTTCGTCCAGGCGTGCCCGGTCCCGGCCGTGCAGCAGCAGCGTCGCGCCCCGGCGGGCCAGATCGAGCGCGAGGTGGCGGCCCATTCCCTGGGTGGCACCGGTGACCAGAACGGTACGGATCGAACGCCGGCTCGCCGACGAGTTCACCCCCGGAGGAACGGGACGCCCTGCGAGATCTGCGCCCGCTGCGTCACGGCCGTTCGGCGGGACTGAGCGGCGTCGAGCGCCCACCGCCGCCACGACCGGCCCACCTCAGCCGCCACAGGCCGACCGTACGTCCCTCACGATCTCCGCGGCCCGCTCCACCGCCGCCGCGTCCAGGCCCCGCAGCGCCTCGCCGATCCGTTCGGTGTAGTGCGCGGGGGTGTCCGGCAGGGCCGCTGCCGCAGCCGACGCGCCCTTCTCGTTCAGACACCAGGTGCGGTGGTGGGCGTGGAGGGACTGGGCGAGGATGCCGAAGGCCCGTGACAGGCACAGGGACACATGGAGCGTGTCACCGTTGGGAGCCGACTTGCGGGCGGCCGCCACCGAGAATTCCGCCTCCCACGCGGCTTCGACGAGCGCGGCGCGCAGCGGCTCCGGATAGTTCCGGGTCTCCTGCCGAAGCGCCGACAACTCCCCGTGCGGATCGGCGAGTACGCGCCCCAGCGCGACCTCGCCGGGGTACGCGGGGGACCAGAACCCGAGCGGATGGCCGGGCTGCACGCCCACTTCGAAGCGTCCTTCGCGGCAGTCCGCCCAGACCGCCTCCACCCGGTCCAGATCGCGCAGGATCCAGTCCACCGGGACACCGTCCACCCGCAGCCACGCCCCGCCGTCGACCCACGGTCCCCACCCGCCGGGACCGGCGACCTCGGCGGGGGAACCCTGTACCTCGGAGGCCAGCGCGGTCAGCGCGGCCACGTCGGGGGTGCCGCGGTAGTACACGCCCAGATCCCAGTCGGAGTCCGGACGGTGGGCGCCGCGGGCCCGGCTGCCGCCCAGTGCGACGGCCCGGATGCCGGGCAGGGCGGTGAGCCGGGACGCCATGCCGGCGATATGGGCGGGCACGGTGGCTTCGCGGGCCGTCACGGGCGCGGCCTGGGAGTTCGGTGTATTCATTGCGCGCGACCATACCCGCGACCGCCCTGTCGGTGCCTCGGAATATCCTGGGTGCCCTGGCCGTCGGCTGACAAAGGAGTCCGAAGGTGACGTCGATGCTCGATGCAGTCGTCGTGGGGGCAGGCCCCAACGGACTGACCGCCGCGGCCGAACTGGCCCGCCGCGGCTTCGCCGTGGAGGTCTTCGAAGCGGAGGAGACCGTCGGGGGCGGCGCCCGTACCGAGGAGCTCACCCTTCCCGGATTCCGGCACGACCCCTGTTCCGCCGTCCACCCACTGGGCATCGGCTCACCCGCGTTCGACGCGATGCCGCTCGCCCGGCACGGCCTGGAGTGGCTCCAGCCCGAGCTGGCGCTCGCCCACCCGTTCCCGGACGGCACGGCCGCCGTGCTCACCGGCTCGGTGGGGGAGAGCGCCATGTCGTTGGGGGCCCGGGACGCGGGGGCGTACCGCAGGCTCGTCGCCCCCTACCTCGGCCACTGGGACACCCTCGCCCAGGACTTCCTGCGCACCCCGTGGGACGGGCTGCCCCGTGACCCCTACCGCTGGGTGCGCTTCGGTCTCGACGCGCTCCAGCCCGCTTCGCTGCTCTCCCGCCGCTTCGACGGTGCGAAGGCGCGCGGTCTGTTCGCCGGGCTCGCCGCCCACGCCATAGCGCCCACCAGCGGTCCGGCGACCGGCGGGATCGCCCTGCTGTTCGCGCTGGCGGCCCACGAGAAGGGGTGGCCCGTGCCGCGCGGCGGATCGCAGGCCATCTCCGACGCCCTTGCCTCGTACATACGCGAACAGGGCGGCACGATCCGTACCGGTACGGAGGTCAAGCGTCTGGACGAGCTGCCGCCCGCCCGCGCCTACGTCTTCGACACCTCGCCCACCGCCCTCGCCCGCATCGCCGGGCTGGGTCACGCCTACCGCGGCTACCGGTACGGCGCGTCCTGCTTCAAGATCGATTACGCCCTGTCGGGCCCCGTCCCCTGGACCGCGGAGGAGGCCCGTCGGGCCGGCACGGTCCACGTCGGCCCCACGGCCGGCGAGATCGACTCCGCGCTGAGGGCCGCGGTGACGGGTCGCGACCCGAGCGTGCCGTTCCTGATCACCGCACAGCCCAGCCTGGTCGATCCGTCCCGCGCGCCCGAGGGCCGTCACGTCTTCTGGGTGTACGGACACGTCCCGTCGGGCTGGGAGGGCGACGCCACCGACGTCATCGAACGGCAACTGGAGCGCTTCGCCCCCGGGTTCCGCGACCTGGTCCTCGCCCGCGCGGTGGCGGGACCGCCCGAGCTCGCGAGGCGCAATGCCAACTACGTCGGCGGCGACATCGCGTGCGGTGCGTTCTCCGGCCTGCAGACGGTGTTCCGGCCCAAGCTCGCACGCGTGCCGTACGCGACGGCGCACCCGGCGGTGTTCCTGTGCTCCTCGGCCACTCCGCCCGGCCCCGGGGTGCACGGCATGTCGGGCCACCATGCGGCGAAGGCGGTCTGGCGGCGCCTGCGGGCGGACTGAGAGCCTGTCGGGCGGCCTTCGATCAGAGGTCACCCGACAGGCTCCGAGGGCTTCACAGGGCATGATGTCAGCCATGCGTACACCCGAGGGCGTCACCGTCACCCTGGTCCGCGGTGACATCACCCGGCAGTCCGTCGATGTCATCGTCAACGCGGCGAACTCCTCCCTGCTCGGCGGCGGCGGGGTCGACGGCGCGATCCACCGGCGCGGCGGTCCGGAAATCCTCGCCGCCTGCCGGAAGTTGCGCGCGTCGCAGTACGGAAAGGGCCTGCGCACCGGCCAGGCGGTCGCCACGACGGCCGGGGAACTCGACGCGCGATGGGTGGTCCACACCGTCGGGCCGGTCTGGAGCAGCTCCGAGGACCGTTCCGCCCTCCTGGCCTCGTGCTACCGGGAATCGCTGCGTACGGCCGTGGAGTTGGGGGCGCGTACCGTCGCCTTCCCGGCCATCTCGACCGGGATCTACGGCTGGCCCATGGACGACGGGGCGAGGATCGCCGTCCGCACGGTGGTGGAGGAGGCCGCGCCGCCCGTGGAGGAGGTGCGGTTCGTGCTGTTCGACGCGCATGCGTACGCGGAGTTCGAAGAGGTACTGGCGGCGCGGGGCTGATCCGCGGACGCCGCGTGTGCCCGACGGACGGGGTGGGGCCCGGCGAACGCACGCGGCGTGCGGGTGCTACCTGTGCGCGTAGGGCAGCAGGGCCATCTCCCGGGCGTTCCGGATGGCCCGCGCGAGCCGGCGCTGCTGCTGGGCGTCGACCCGGGTCACGCGGCGGCTGCGGATCTTGCCGCGGTCGGAGATGAACTTCCGCAGCAACTCGGTGTCCTTGTAGTCGATGCGGGTGATTCCGGCCGCGTCCAGGGGGTTGGGACGGGGCTTCTGCGGACGGTGGGGATCGTCGCGTCGTGCCATGAGAATTCCTTGGGTTCAGGAGATCGGGTCGAGGAGTGGGCCGAAGGGGGCCGGGAGCTGTTTCCACGCCTCGGGGCCCGCGGCGTATTCGGTGTCGGTGAGCAGGCAGGATTCGAGGAGCCGGGCCAGCCCGTCCCGGTCGAGCCCGGGGGAGGTGAAGACGAGGTGCTGGCAGCGGTCGCCGTGCTCGGGGTGCCAGTCGAGGGCGGCCGCCGCCCTGCGGACGGGAGGCACCATGTCCCAGGCCGCGTCCGGCAGGGAGGCCAGCCACGGTCCCGCGCTCTCCACGCAGAGCGCACCACCGGCGGCGTCCCAGGCCAGCAGGGTGTCGGGGCGGTCGGCGAGCCAGAAGCGGCCACGGCTGCGTGCCGCCGCGCAGCAGAGGTCCTCCAGCGCCCGGTGGAGACGCTCGGGGTGGAAGGGGCGGTGGCGATGCCAGACGAGTGTGGCGACCCCGGCCTCCTCCGCCTCCTGCGGCAGCAGCGCGCATGCGGGGGGCTGGGCGGCCGCCGCCGCTTCCACGTCGAAGCCGGCGAAGGCGAGCCGGCCCAGCTGGGGTGAACCGGCCGACACCTGACGGGCCGTCGGGTGCAGCTGTGCGAGCAGCGCGTGGTCCTCCTCGTCGGCCGCCGCGCTGTCGACGAGAGCGAGCACGGGCGCGTACTCCAGCTGTCGCGCCCAGGTGTCGCCGACGGTCCGGCGGTCCGTGGCGGCCGCCGCGAGACCCACCTCGGCCAGATCGTCGCCGTTCCCGAGGCAGGGCAGTACGAGAGCGGGGTCGACGGCGGTCATCACGTTGGTGAGTTCGAGGACTTCGCCGCCGTGCGCGACGACGACCTCGGCCATCGCCCTGGGTTCCACGGAGTCCCACAGCTCGACGATCGCGAGCCGGGCCGGCCCGATGCCCGCCAGCCGTTCCAGCTCCGGGACCAGGTCCTCGCGCAACGCGCAGCAGGCGCAGTCGTTGACGAGCGGAGCCTCCCCGAGCGACAGGTCGCCCGAGGCGTCCCGTACGAGGCGTCGCACGGTGCCCTCGGCGGCGGTGGCCAGATCGTGGTGGACCGCGACGCTGCCGGGGACGGTGCGCAGCAGCCGGTCCACCACCTCCCTGCGGGCGTCGGAGTGGAGCCCGCCGACGATCACGACGGGCAACCGGCCGCTGTCCCGCATCAGTTCACCCCGCTTCGGCCGTAGCGGCGCTCGAACCGCTCGACGCGGCCCGCGGTGTCCAGGACACGGGCGGTGCCCGTGCAGAACGGATGGCTCGCGGAGGAGATCTCGACATCGACGACGGGGTACGTGTTCCCGTCCTCCCATTCGATCGTCTTCGCGGCGGTCGCGGTGGATCGGGTGAGGAAGGCGGAGTCGGCGGCCTTGTCGCGGAAGACGACTGGGCCGTACGCGGGGTGGATTCCGGGCTTCATGAGGTGTCCTTCCGATCGGGGTCGGGGGCTGGGTCAGCGCTCTTCGCGGAAATCGACGTGCTCGCGGGCGACCGGGTCGTACTTGCGCAGGACCACGCGCTCGGGGTCGTTCCGGCGGTTCTTGCGGGTGACGTAGGTGTAGCCGGTCCCGGCGGTGGAGCGGAGCTTGATGACCGGGCGTAGTTCGTTGCGAGGCATGCCGCTACTATATGGCAATGATTTCCATTTCCAACAAGTGGTTTCCCGTGGAAGGCAGGTAGCTCCATGTCCGCCCACTGCCAGCTGACCGGCGCCCGGCCGGGCTTCGGCAAGAACATCTCCCACTCGCACCGGCGCACCTCGCGCCGCTTCGACCCCAACATCCAGCGCAAGAGGTACTGGCTGCCGAGTGAAGGCCGGTACGTCCGGCTGACGCTCGGCGCCAGGGCGATCAGGGCCGTCGACAACATCGGGATCGAGGCGGCCGTCGCCCGTATCCGCGCCAGGGGAGTGAAGGTCTGATGGCCAAGAAGAGCAAGATCGCGCAGAACGAGAGGCGCAGGGCGACCGTCGAGCGGTACGCCGCCCGTCGTGCCGAGTTGAAGGAGGTCATCCGCCGGCCGTCCGCCACGGATGCCGAACGGCGGGCCGCCGCGGACGAGCTCCGGCGCCAGCCGCGCGACGCCAGTGCGACCCGGGTGCGCAACCGGGACAGTGTGGACGGGCGGCCCCGCGGCTACCTGCGGAAGTTCGGCCTCTCCCGCGTCCGCGCACGCGAGCAGGCCCATGCCGGATTCCTGCCGGGGGTCACCAAGTCCTCCTGGTGAGGGCCGGGTCGACGCCCACCTCCGCCCGGTGGGCGACATGGCCGTGCGCCGGGGCGGGCGGTGCCGCGACCGCGGCCAGCGCCCGCCCCGGCGTGCTCCGGCCCGCGATGCGGGTTCCGGCTCGATCCGGGACATGGCCGAGCAGCGTGGCCCCGCCCCGCGGCGAGGAGGCCGGACGGGGCCGCGGAAGGCCGAAGAAGTCCTGGCAGCTCAAGGTTGATGTCGGATTCTCGCCAGTCTCCGGGTACCGGGTGACGGATCCTTGAGCCATGTACACCGACACCGAGCGCTGCGTACGGGCCGTCCAGTCCAAGGACGCCCGCTTCGACGGCTGGTTCTTCACGGCGGTCCTGACCACCCGGATCTACTGCCGCCCCAGCTGCCCGGTAGTGCCGCCCAAGGTCGTGAACATGACTTTCTATCCCAGCGCCGCGGCCTGTCAGCAGGCCGGGTTCCGGGCCTGCAAACGGTGCAGACCCGACACCAGCCCCGGCTCCCCGGAGTGGAACGCCCGAGCCGACTCCGTCGCCCGCGCGATGCGGCTCATCCGGGACGGTGTCGTCGACCGCGAGGGCGTCCCCGGACTCGCGGCCCGGCTCGGCTACTCCGCCCGGCAGATCGAGCGCCAGCTGCTCGCCGAGCTCGGCGCCGGCCCGCTCGCCCTGGCCCGCGCGCAGCGTGCCCAGACCGCGAGGCTGCTGATCGAGACGACCGGACTTCCCATGGCGGAAGTCGCGTTCGCCGCCGGGTTCTCCTCGGTCCGTACGTTCAACGACACCGTCCGCGAGGTCTTCGCACTCGCACCGGGCGAGCTGCGCAGCCGCGCCGCCCGGTCCGCGGAACCGCCGGCCACTCCGGGAGTGATAGCGCTGCGGCTGCCGTACCGTACCCCGCTCAACCCCAGCAACCTCTTCGGCCACCTCGCCGCGACCGCCGTCCCCGGCGTCGAGGAGTGGCGAGACGGCGCCTACCGGCGCACGCTCTCCCTGCGGTACGGGCACGGCATCGTCGCTCTCGCCCCGCGCCCCGACCACATCGCCTGCCGCCTCTCCCTCACCGATCCGCGCGATCTCACCCTCGCGATCAGCCGCTGCCGCTGGCTGCTCGACCTGGACGCCGACCCGGTGGCCGTCGACGAGCAGCTGTCCGCCGATCCGCTCCTCGCTCCCCTGGTGCGCAAGGCGCCGGGCCGACGCGTCCCGCGCACCGTCGACGGCGCGGAGTTCGCCGTACGGGCGGTGCTCGGACAGCAGGTCTCGACCGCCGCCGCCCGTACCCACGCGGCCCGTCTGGTCACCGCGCACGGCCTGCCCGTCGACGACCCGGAGGGCGGCCTCAGCCATCTCTTCCCGGACCCCGAGGCGCTCGCCGGACTCGACCCCGAACAGCTCGCCCTGCCACGCAGCCGCCGCACCACCCTCACCACCCTCGTCGGCGCGCTCGCCGACGGATTGCTGCGGCTCGGCACCGACACCGACTGGGAGCGGGCGCGGGCCGAACTGACCGCCCTTCCCGGCTTCGGCCCCTGGACCGTCGAGGTCATCGCGATGCGGGCGCTCGGCGACCCGGACGCCTTCCTCCCCACCGACCTCGGCATCCGGCGCGCGGCCGAGGAGCTCGGCCTCCCCTCGACGCCCGCGGCGCTCACCGCCCGCGCGGCCGCCTGGCGCCCCTGGCGGGCGTACGCGGTCCAGTACCTGTGGACCGTGGACGACCACCCCATCAACCACCTGCCCACCTGAGGAATCCGGGAAGTCCAGCCATGACAACGACGCATCCGCGAACGGCGACCAGACAGCACACGGTCATCGACAGCCCGTACGGTCCGCTCACCCTCGTCGCCACCGACGGGGTCCTCGCGGGCCTCTACATGACCGGCCAGCGGCACCGCCCGCCGGAGGAGACCTTCGGGGAAACCGACCCCCGGCCCTTCATGGAGGCCGCCCGCCAGCTCGATGCCTACTTCGCCGGGGAACTGCGCACCTTCGATCTGCCGCTGCACCTGGACGGCACCCCGTTCCAGCGCAGTGTCTGGGCGCAGCTCCGGCTGATTCCGTACGGCGAGACCCGCTCGTACGGCGAACTGGCCGAGAACCTCGGCAAACCGGGCGCCTCACGTGCCGTGGGACTCGCCAACGGTAAGAATCCGGTGGGCATCATCGTCCCCTGCCACCGTGTCATCGGCGCCTCGGGCAGCCTCACCGGCTACGGCGGCGGACTCGACCGCAAGCAGCGGCTGCTGGCCTTCGAGAACGGTACGGAGGACGACACCCCGGCGCTCTTCTGACGACACCCCGGCGCGCTTCCGGCGCCGCCCGTGCCCGTGGACGCGAGAACGGGCCCGGACATCCGGCGGGTTCTAGCGATCCCCGCAACACCCTGGATTTCAGGGAGTTGCGGGGATCGTGGATTTTGAGGAGTTGAAGGCGCGGTTCTTCGAGGCGCTGGACCGGGAGAACGGGAGTGTCTCGGGTGCTGCTCGGGCGGTTGGGGTGAGCCGACACACGGCGGCGGGCTGGGCGCGGAAGGCCGGCGTCCGTGGTCGTGGGAAGACGGGCACCAGTGGGCATCCGGGGCGGGCGGAGTACGACCGGCTTCGCGCGTCGGGGGTGCGACGACGGGATGCCGCGGCGCAGGTCGGGGTCCACGAGCGCACAGCCAAGGACTGGGACCGCGGGATCCGGAAGATCGGCAACGCGCGCCTGCACCCCGATGGGCGAAGGATCGACTACACAACGGGCATGACCAGCACCGTCGCCGTCACGTCGGCGCCCTCTCTTGCGGCAGTCGAAGCCGAGCTGCACCCACGGTTCCTGACGGTGGCCGAGCGGGAGTTGATCGCCGACATGCGTCGTGAGGGCCGCTCACTGCGGGCGATCGGACGGGCACCGGGCCGGCCGGCATCCACCGTCAAACGTGAGATCGATGCCCGTTGCGTCGAGGGCGTCTATCAGCCCCACCGGGCACAGCGGGCCTGGGCGAAGAGCCGGGCACGCCCCAAGCAGTCCAAGCTCGCCCACGACGGTCCGCTGCGCGAGTACGTCGCGGGCAAACTGCAGCAGCAGTGGTCACCCGAGCAGATCTGTCACGCTCTGGTCATGGAGTTCCCCGACGACGAGGGTATGCGGGTGAGTCCGGAGACGGTCTACCAGGCGATCTATGTCCAGGCCCGTGGCGGGCTGCGGCGCGAGATCGCACTCGCGCTGCGCACCGGGCGCACCCGCCGCAAGCCACACCGTGGCCCGGAGCAGCGCACTCGCCGGTTCGTCGACGAGATGGTGATGATCTCCGAGCGGCCTGCCGAGGTCGAGGACCGGGCGGTGCCCGGCCACTGGGAGGGCGATCTGATCGTCGGCCCCCGCAGCGAGAGCGCGATCGTGACGTTGGTCGAGCGTTCCACCCGCTACGTCATGCTCGGGCATCTGCCCGGCGGACACACCGCCGAGGAGGTCCGTGACGTGCTGGTGCCCTTGATCCAGACCCTGCCCGCGCACCTGCGCGGCTCGCTGACCTGGGACCAGGGCTGCGAGATGGCCGCGCACAAGCAGTTCACCGTCGCCACGGGAGTACCGGTCTACTTCTGCGATCCGCACTCCCCTGGCAGCGCGGATCGAACGAGAACACCAACGGTCTGCTGCGGCAGTACTTCCCCAAGAGCACCGACCTGTCCGTGCACAGCGCCGCAGACCTCGAACACGTCGCTCAGCAACTCAACGGCCGACCACGCAAAACGCTCGGCTGGAGAACCCCAGCCGAGCGCCTGCGTGATCTACTGACGACCGCATAGGCCATCAGGTGTTGCGAGGACCCCGAGAATCCGCCAACGGTGGGGGGCCCGTTCTCGCGTCGGGAGGTGTCGTACGGGCGCGCCGTCAGCCGGTGAAGATCTCCACCAGGGTCCAGATCGCCAGCCCCAGCATGCAGAGCCCGCCGATCCGCTGGACCGTCTTCAGCGGCACGCGCTTCGCGATGAAACGCCCGGCGAGCAGTGCCAGCGCCGAGACGGACATCAGAGCGGCCGCGGACCCGATCGCCGTGGACCAAGTGCCGTTGCTCGCGGCCAGATTGGCCGTGGTGATCTGGGTGAGGTCGCCCCACTCGCTGATGAAGACGGCCATGAACGCGGTCGAGTAGACCGGCCAGAAACCAGTCACCGTCTTCGTGCCGCCGTCCTCGTCCTCGTCGCCGCCGCCGGCGCGCAGCAGCATGAAGGCCCCGAACGCGAAGAGGGAGGCCGAGACGAGCTTGACGATCCAGTCGGGCAGCAGCCCGATCAGGCTGCCGGCCCCCACCGCGATGGCGACGTGCACGATGAACGCGGACGATGTGCCGAACCAGACGTACAGCGGTCGCATGCGGGTGCCCATGGCGAGCGACGCGAACATCGTCTTGTCGGGGAGTTCCGCGAGGAAGATCAGCCCGAAGGCGGTGAGAATCGCCAGGGGGTCGAGGTGCATTCCGGGTGGCTTTCTGTAGGAGCCGGGCCCCGGGCCTTCGCGAAGCGCCACTGGGGCTTCCGGAGGACCACTCGGCCCGGCATGACGTCAGCGCCCACGGAGTGCGGGCGTGTCATACCTGACCGAAGGTCTCGCCCGCCCGCGGTGATCCACGAGCCCGGCCACCGGGAACCCGAAGGTTCCAGTGTGTCGACGACCGGTTTGCGGGGCTACTCCCCTTCGCAGCCACCAACTGTACCCCACCCGCTCACGGGGGCGAGCAGATGTTCGACCCGGTGGTGGGGATGGGTACAGTCCCATGGTGATCATCCGAGCCCGCACCGGAAGCGTCCCCGCATGAGCCGCCGCACCCGAAGGGCGGTCCCCGCCCAGGGCGCGCCCCGGCCCACCGTCAGTGTCTGCCGCGGTTGCTGCTGCGGGACGCCCAAGGTCCCGGACGTGGACCACGCCGGCCAGCTCGCCGAGCTGCGGCGCTCGCTCGGCGAGCTGGCCACGGTCCGCGCCGTGGAGTGCCTGGACGCCTGCGAACAGGCCAATGTCGTCGTCGTGCAGCCGTCGGCCGAGGGCCGTCGCGCCGGCGGCCGCCCGGTCTGGCTCGGGCTGGTCAACGACCCGGACGCCGTGGCGGACATCGTCGCCTGGGTCGAGGCGGGCGGTCCGGGGCTGGTGGACCCGCCGGAGATCCTCGACCTGTACACGTTCCGCGCCTCGCGCCGCATACAGCAGGAACTCGACCACTAGGGCGTGTTTTAGAAGTCCCGTCTGCCGCGGATCACGGCCGGGCCGCTACCGCGCCTCGGGCTTCACCATCAGGAAGAAGGCCTGTGGGGTCTTCTCCCACTGGACCGCCTCGCGGACCAGCCGGGCCTGCACGCGGAACCCGGCCTTCGCGAGCATGTCGGCCACCGCGTCGGGCACGAACCGGTAGACGTCGAGCGTCACCGCATGACCGTACGCCTGCTCCAGGCGGACGCACTCGTCGCCGACCTTGAAAGCCATGAGCAGATGGCCGCCCGGCGCCAGGACGCGATGGAACTCGGCGAAGAACGCGGGCAGTTGCTCCGGCGGGGTGTGGACCAGGGAGTACCAGGCGAGCGCGCCGGCCAGGCTGTCGTCCGCCAGGTCCAGGGCGGTCATCGACCCCTCGGCGAAGTCGAGGCCCGGGTACGTCTCGCGGGCCACCGCGATCATGCCCGGCGAGAGGTCGATGCCGAAGGCGGTCAGCCCGAGGTCGCGCAGAATCGCCGTCACCCGACCGGGACCGCAGCCCAGATCGCCCACCCGCCCGCCGCCGCCCGCCGTCACGAGTTGCGCGAAGGCGGTCAGCATGGCGTTGTCGTACGGCTTGTCCGCCATCTCGTCGGCCAGCAGCACGGCGTAGTCGGCGGCGACGGTGTCGTACGAGGCGCGCGTGGTGTCGAGGGGTGAAGGTTCTGTCATGCGGGCGACCGTACAGCTGCCCGCCGACACTTCCCGGCCGGGTCGGCGCACACGCGGCAGGGCCGAGCGCCTCTCGGCCGCACCTGCCACTCAGCCCCCGGTGGCCGTACCGGAACCGTCGACCGGCCCCGTGCCGTCGGCCAGCCGCTTCAGCAGTGCGGGCAGTGCCGTGCCGATGGGCTCGCGGATGGTGGCCTCGGCCAGTTCGTCGTACGGCGTCGGTTCCGCGTTCACCACGATGAGCCGTGCCCCGTTGTCCACCGCGATCTGGGCCAGCGAGGCGGCGGGCTGCACCTGCAGCGTCGTACCGACCGCGATGAACACCTCACAGGCCTTGGCGATCGACACCGCCTCGCCCAGTACCACCGGATCGAGCCGCTCACCGAACATGATCGTGGCCGATTTCAGGATGCCGCCGCAGACCGTGCACGACGGGTCGTCCTCTCCCGCCTCCACCCGGGTCAGCGCCTCGGCCATCGGGGAGCGGGCGTGACAGCGGGTGCAGACCACCTCACGCGCGGTCCCGTGCAGTTCCAGGACCTTGCGGGCGGGGACCCCGGCGAGCTGATGCAGACCGTCGACGTTCTGCGTGATCACCCGCACCGGGGCGCCGGACCGCTCCAGCTCCGCCACCGCGCGGTGGGCCGCGTTGGGCTCCGCGGCCCAGGTCGCACTGGTGCGACGCATCTGCCAGGAGCGGCGGCGGATCTCCGGATCGGCCATGTAGAAGTCGTACGTGACGAGCTTCTCGGCCTCCGGATCCTTGCGCCAGAGCCCGTTGGGCCCGCGGTAGTCGGGGATGCCGGAGTCCGTGGAGATGCCGGCGCCGCTGAGGATCGCGACGAGAGTCATGCCGCGAGCGTACGCAGCGCCGGACACTCCGGGCGAGGCCATTTCGACCTCAGGAAGCCGTCGGACCCGTGGTGCGCGAGGTGCGTGTGGTGCGTGTGGTGGACGTGGTGGACGCGGTGGACGTCAAGCCGCAGGGCCGGCCGGGGTGAACGGCGACGGGGTCAGACCCGTCCAGGTGTTCAGCACGGCGCTCGCGGTCTGCTTGGTGACGCCGCCGTCCTGGACGGTGCCGCTCCTCGCGACGTAGAACCGCCCGTCGTCGAGCGAGACCAGCCCGTACTGCCCGTACTGTCCCGGCGCCGGCCACCCGTACGTGCTGGTCGTGGTGTCGTGCGCGCCCTCGCGCAGCAGCGGGAGCAGCAGCCCGCGCTCCGGGCGCTGCTGCCCGCGCACCAGGCCGCGCACCGGCTTGCGCGCACCGTCCAGCGCGAAGACCGAGTAGTTGGGGAAGCCGGGCTTGGCGCCCTTGTAGACGGCCATCAGCCAGTTGCCGCTGTGCCCGTCGTACTCCAGGTTCTGCACGCCGTAATTGGTGTTCCCGGTGTACGCGAAGAACTTGCCGTCGACGTGGGCGGGTCCGCTGGTGTGCGGGGCCGACTCGGTCAGTGGGCGCTCGTACTTCTTCCACCGGGTCACGTCGTACTGGAGCAGCACCTGGTGGTCGTTGTCCGCGCGGCCGGCGTTGGCGTACACGCCGTACGCGACCGTCAGCTTCTTCCCGGCGCGCTTGCCGCGGCGGTCGCCGAACGCCGGACCGAACGCGACACCGTCGATGCCGCTGCAGCCGTAACGGTGGTCGGGCGTGTTGCCCGTATCGCCGTCGAAGACGCCGTCGCCGTTCATGTCGGCGGTGAAGTCCTTCACGACCTCCTTGAGGTAGACGGTCGAGACGACACCCGTGGACTGGGCGTCCATGTTCATCCGGGTGATGCGGTCGACGTCGAGGATCGCGATGTAGAAGGACTTCGCCTCCTTGTACTCCAGCGAGCCGTAGACCCGGCCGTCCTTCTCGTTGAAGTCCAGATCGCCGAGGTGGCCGGTGAATCCGGTGACCGAGCCGACCGGGTTGCCCTTGAGGTCGGTCTTGACCAGCAGGTTGGTCATCGAGAAGTACATGAAGCCCTTGCGGCGGTCGATGGCCATGCCCTGGACATGGCCGGACTGCCAGGCGCCGCCGTCGACCGACAGCGGCAGCTTGCCGTGTGCGGCCGGGGCCGGGGTCGATGCCGGTTCCGCGAGCGCCGTCGACGCCGTGGCGACAACTGCCGTACAGGCGAACGCTGCGACGATCGTGGCCAGCAGCCCGCTGAGGTGTCCCGTGTGCGTACGCATGATCCCTCCGCTGTCGTGGAGTCCGGATGATGCCGGTCGGGCGTGCACTGCGGACCAATGGCACATGAACGCGCGAGTCCGGCAGCCGTCGACCGGACTACCAGTTGACGACCGGTCAGCACAACGGGGCACAACGGGAATACGGGCTGTATGCGGCAATGGGAGGACGTGGGCACCGGCCCCGCGGGTCAGTCGCCCACCGGGCGGC
This sequence comes from Streptomyces sp. NBC_00984, assembly GCF_045162475.1. NCBI lineage: Bacteria > Bacillati > Actinomycetota > Actinomycetes > Kitasatosporales > Streptomycetaceae > Streptomyces > Streptomyces sp. NBC_00984. The sequence continues at coordinate 1,607,629 of NZ_CP108734.1, read as the reverse complement.
CGTCCTCCAGCTCCACCGCGCCACCACCGGATTCGAGCACGTCCAGCGCCGCCTTCACGCGCAGCGCGAGAGTTCCGAGCAGATAGTTGTCGATCTCCTCGCGCTCGACCAGCTTCCAGGACAGGAGCTCCTCCTCCTGGAGCCGGATGGCCTTCAACCGGGCCTCGTCCAGCACTCCGCCGTCGTACAGATAGGCGGCGATCGGCGGCCGCCGCGGGCCGCGTGCCCAGTCGATGGCGAGCAGCCGTCCCGGTTGAAGATCGAGACCGATCTCCTCGGCCGTCTCGCGCCGCGCGGCCTGCCGCGGACTCTCGCCGTCGTCGGACTCGATCGTTCCGCCGGGCAGGGCCCAGCCGTCCCGGTAGTTCGGCTCGACGATCAGTACCCGCCCCCGGTCGTCCCGGAACACGGTGGCCGCGGCGGCCAGCACCCGGGGAAGCCCCGCGATGTAGGAGGTGTAGTCAGTGGTGGTCACGCGGGCAGCGTAGTAGCAGGGGCAGAGGCGGAGCGACGACGGCTCTGGGCAGCGGGTATCCGCTGCGGATAGGGTCGGGGGCGGCGCGACTGCCTGTTCGAAAGCAAGGGATGCAAGGTGGCGGACGGAGCAGTGATGGAGACCGCACGCGTGCTCGTCGCGGCGGACAAGTTCAAGGGCTCGCTCACGGCCGTGCAGGTCGCGGAGCGGGTGACGGCCGGGCTGCGGCGGGTCGTCCCCGAGGTGCGGGTCGAGACCCTGCCCGTGGCGGACGGCGGCGACGGCACGGTGGCGGCGGCGGTGGTCGCGGGATTCGAGCGCCGCGAGGCGCGGGTGACCGGGCCGCTCGGGGATCCGGTGACCGCGGCGTACGCGCTGCGCGGCACCACGGCGGTGGTGGAGATGGCCGAGGCCTCGGGCCTCCAGCACCTGCCCGCAGGGGTGTTCGCCCCGCTCACGGCCACGACATACGGCTCCGGCGAGCTGCTCGCCGCCGCGCTCGACGCGGGTGCCCGGACGATTGTGTTCGGCGTCGGCGGCAGCGCGACCACGGACGGCGGCGCGGGCATGCTGGCCGCGCTCGGCGCCCGCTTCCTGGACGCGGACGGCAAGCCCGTCGGCCCCGGTGGCGGCGGCCTCGCCGAGCTGGCGGAGGCGGACCTGTCCGGACTCGATCCGCGACTGGCCGAGGTGGACCTGATCCTCGCCAGCGACGTGGACAACCCGCTGACCGGCCCGAAGGGCGCCCCCGAGGTCTACGGCAGGCAGAAGGGCGCGACCGCGCAGGACATCGCGACCCTCGACGCGGCGCTCACCCACTACGCGTCCCTGCTCGGCCCGGACCACGCCGCGCTGCCCGGAGCGGGAGCGGCGGGCGGCATCGGCTACGGGGCGCTGGTCGCCCTCGGCGCCCGGTTCCGCCCCGGCATCGAGATCATGCTCGACGTCCTCGGCTTCGCCCCGGCGCTGGCGCGCGCCACCCTGGTGATCACCGGGGAGGGTTCGCTCGACGAGCAGACCCTGCACGGCAAGGCCCCGGCCGGAGTGGCGGCGGCAGCCCGCGCCGCGGGGATCGAGGTCGTGGCGGTCTGCGGCCGGCTGGCCCTGCCGCCGGAGGCCCTGACCGCGGCGGGCATCAGCCGCGCGTACGCCCTCGCGGACCTGGAACCGGACCCCGCGGTCTCCATGGCCCAGGCGGGACCGCTGCTGGAACGGGTGTCCGAGGTGCTCGCCCGCGACTTCCTGCTGTAGCCCGCCGTGCCGGGCCCATGGCGATCAAGCCCGTCCGGCGATTGAGGACACAACGAGGTACCGGGGGTTCGTCCCCGGTTTCGGGAAGGGGTGGGCAGGGGACGGCTCCGCGCAGCGGAACCCACCCCTGCCCGCCCCCCCGGTCATCCCGGCCACCCCACGGAGGGCGCCGTGCCCTGACCGTCCCCCGCGTCCCGACCGTCCCCCGCGGTACCCGGGTCCCGACCGTCCCCCGGCTCGCCCGCACCCGACTCCGCGGTGGCCCCGTCGCCCAGCAGATCGGCCAGGCACCGGAGTTCGGAAGGCAGGTCCCGGCGCCAGGCCATCGTCACGAACGGCGCGAGAATGATCATGCCGCCGTCCAGATGGGGCTTGACCGAAACGGTGACGGTCGTGCCCTGTCGGCTCGGACTCAGCCGGAACTCCAGCTCCGGCGAGTGGCGGCCCAGTGGCGTCCACATGCCCGCACCGCGGAAGGCCAGGTACTCGACGGGTGTGCTCGCGGTGCACCGGAGGCGGTGCGCCCGTCGCCTGCCCGGAAACTTGCAGGTGTACTCGTCACCCAGCTCGGTGGCGATCGGGCCCTCGATCACCCGGTCTATGCTCGAGGACCACTCGGCCAGGTTCCGCGGATCCCGGAGGAACGAGAATATCTCGTCGGCGGGGCGGGACACATGGACATTCGCAGACACATGGGGCATGGCTCCACCTCTTACGGCGCCCGTCCGCCCGAGTTTCGGCGTCCGGTTGCCCTCGTCGCGGTGCCGTCGCCCCTCAGCCTGCTTCGGATGGCAGGTTCTCGCACCCGTCGCAGGACCGATGGAGTGATTCATGGGTCCTGTCTGGTCACCTTCTCGGAGAGTTGTACACAGAGCCGCTTGATTTCGCGGTAGGTGCTGTTCCGCTCGGTGACGACCGCCGCCAGCAGCAGGGAGGTGAGCGCGGCGGAGCCGTTGAAGGCCTGGAGAGTGATCATGTTGGTGAGCAGGCCGTGGTGGGCGAAGGGACCGGTCATCCGCCCGGCGGCGAGGATCGCGAGCGTGGACACGCCCAGCGCGCAGCACGCGGCACCGGCGCGCTCGAAGCGGAAGGCGGCCCAGATCAGGAACGGGAACACGAGAAAGAGCAGCGAAGCACCGGCGGTGTCGGTCACCAGCACGGTGACGGCCACGGTGCACACCCCCAGCGCGGCGGCCTCCGCCCACCTGGCCGGGCCGACGTCGTGCGGCCGGCGGGCTCTGCGCAGGACGAGCAGGAACGGTGTCACGACCATGACGCCCATGGCGTCGCCCGTCCACCAGACCGACCAGGTGGGCCAGAAGTCGGAGGCTTGGATCGCGCCCGAGAGGGCCAGGATGCCGGTGCCCACGGTCGCGCTGATCAGCATGCCTGACAGCGCACCCAGGAAGACCAGCGCCAGCGCGTCCCGCAGCCGGTCGAGTTCGTTGCGGAATTCCGCACGCCGCAGCAGCAGATAGGAACAGAGCGGGGCGACCGTGTTCCCGGCGGCGATGACCAGCACGGGCAGAGCGGAAGGCCCGATGGTGATGTTGGCCGCGAGGGCGCCGAGAGCGATTCCGGGCCAGATGCGCACACCGAACACGAGCAGCGCCGCGACCGCGATCCCGGTCGGCGGCCACAGTGGGGTGACCTGACCGCGTACCAGTTGCTGGAGCAGACCCAGGCGGGCCGTCGCGTAGTAACAGACGGCCACCGCGAGAACCGTCAGGAGCTTGGCCGTCTGCTGCCGGAGCCGTGCGCTGTCCACCACAGCAGCATCAGACACCACGCCACGTCGTGCCGCCGGGGCGGGCGCGCCGACATCGCGCCGATGAAGGCGGCGAACGGGGTACGTTCCGGCCCCCGCGCCGATGGTGCCCGCACCCGCGTCACCGGTACCCGCACCCTCGCCCGCGTCACCGGCATCCGCGCCGCCCGCCACACCGCACGGACCGCGTCACGCCCCGTCCCCTCAGGCCGCTCCCGGCACACCGTCGAAGCGGACGACGAGCACGGCGGCGTCATCTTTGTGGCCGGTCAGGTCCGCCACCTCGATGACCCGCGCGGCCAGTTCGCCGGGATCGGCTCCGTGTGCCGCGCCGACCAGCTCCGACACCGCGGCGAGCCCCTCGTCGATCGGATACGACGGCCCTTCCACGACCCCGTCGGTCAGCAGGACCAGGTACCCGGGCTGCTCCAGCCGACGACGGGTCACGGGGTACCGCTGGTCGGGCAGTATGCCCAGGGGCACCCCGCCGGCGTCGAGGGAGATGCCGGAGCCGCCGTCATCGGTGCCCCAGACGATCGGTACGTGTCCGGCCCGTGCCACGGACAGCTCGCCGCTCCCCGGTGCGACGCTCAGCAGGCAGCAGGTCGTGAACAGGTCGCCGCCCAGCGAGATCAGCAGATCGTTGGCGCAAGCCAGCACTTTGCCGGGGTCGACCGTGATGCTGGCGAGCGCCCTGAGGCTGGCGCGGGCCTCACCCATGAAAGCGGCGGCCTCCACCCCGTGCCCCTGCACATCGCCGATGGCGATCCCCGCCGCCCCGTCCCGCATCGTGAACGCGTCGTAGAAGTCGCCGCCGACGGCCAGGCCGTCCTGCGAGGGCGCGTACCGGGCCCCGATCCGGAGGCCCGGGAAGTCGGGCAGCCCGGTGGGGAGCATGTGCCGCTGCAGGGACAGGCCGAGCTCGGCGCGGGCACGCTGGAGCCTGATGTTCTCCAGGGCCTGATCGACAAGGCGCCCGAGGGTGAGGAGAAGCTCCTGGGCGTTGTCCGGTTCCCTGCGGTGTCGGTGCATGGCGTCCCTGGGCGGTCCGATGCGCCCCTTCTGAAACCTTAGCCTCCCGCCGCCGTCCGCAGGGGGCCCGTGGCAGGAGCACGGAGGGCCGTGGCAGGCGGTCGGCGGCCGAGGCCCGGCCTCCCGTCACGCCAGAGCATCCTTTGACATACCTATGGGTGCCGGGCTGGAGCAGGCCGGGGACGCGGTGGCCATGGGTATCGCCCCCGTCTCACCCGACATGCCCGCCGGGCTCCGGGCGGCGGTCGTGGAGGGGAGCGGCCAGGCAGTCATGAACGGGGTGCACACCGCCGTGCTCGTCACCGGCGTCCTCTGCCTGCTGGGAGCCGTCCTCAGCGGCGGCCGGACTCCGGGGCACCTCCCGGGGCGCACAGCGCTGAGAGGGGTGGTCGGTGCCCGCGGGGGCGGGCGCCGACCACGCGGGGCCGCTACTGGATGAACCGGGGGAGCCACCTGGCCCGGTATCCGGGGTGGCCGGCGTGCTCCGCGGCCAGCTGCCGTACGGCGAATCCCAGCCCCACGGCCCGGCCGGACCGGAAGTCGGACTCGGGCCGGTCGGTGTCCAGGCCGGCGACCTCCGCGTACTCGTCGAGGAGCACCCTGTTCGTCTCGATGCGGCGCAGCGTGCGCGCGGGGTCCTGGAAGGCGATGTGCTGGTCGAAACCGAGATTCCGCACGCTGAACGCGATGCCCCCGGACCGGTCGTGGACTTCGCCGGGGACATCGGCCGGACACCGCCAGCTGTCGCCGCCCGCCGCCTGCGCGATGCGTTCCTCCTCGGCGAGGCGTGCCCGAACGAAGTCGATCATGTCGGAGTTGTCTGTCATCGGGGTTCCGAGTCCTTCATCATCATGGCCTGGTTCCCGGGGACCGCGCCCACCGCGGAACGGACGCCCCGCTCGAACTCCCAGGGGCCCCAACATACTGTGCCCATGCTTCCGATCACCTCGGGCTGAGCCGACACCGGGCACCTGCCCGTCCAACGCCGTTACCCGATCGGCGAGTTGGCCAGGAACGGTGGACCCTGGTCCGGGCACGGCGGTCTGTGGCACGATCCCTTCCGAGAGGGATCGGCGCACGGTTGTTCGGCACACGTACGCCGGCCGGGAGCCGGCCGTGGACGCAATCCAGGTCACGTCCGCAGAGGGCGCTGTCTCATGGACCGGGCTGAGGAGCACCCAGTGTCGTGGACCGTACCGGAGCAGATCAAGCTCACCATGGTGCATCAGATGGAGATCAGACAGGAGCCCGGCCTCACGCGCAGCAACACGCGGGAGACCACGTGCGTGGTACGACGCCCCGACCACGGTGAGCTGCGGGCCGCGCTGAAGTGCGGGCGGTGCGGCCGGGAGGGCGTGTTCGTCATCCAGGACCTGGAGACGACCAAGCGCCTCCGCCGTGGCCCGGTGGCCCGCTCCCTGGTCGCGGCCGTTGTCCTGCTGGGCGTGGTCGCGGCCCTGTGGATCATCGGCTTCGCCGACGGCAACATCCTGTTCCAGGTCCTGGCGATACCCGCCTCGCTGCTGTTCCTGCCGATAGGGATCTATCTGGCGTTCAGCCCCAGCGCGAACATCGGTGTCCGGCCGCCCGAGTCGGTCCACTTCAGCACGGACACCGTGCGGGAGGGGCTCAGCTACGTCACGCGGAACAGCCGCCGGGGCGAGGGGCTCGCCTGCAGCGGGTACGCGAAACCCGCCAACTGAGACAGCGCCCCGTGCACTGGGACGGAACCCCGTGCGGCGGGACCTCGCGGGGCGGCTGCCCGAGCTCCCACCGCATGCGGAAGGCCCCGGGTGTTGCGGGGATCGCTAGAACCCGCCGGGGAGCACCCGGGGCCTTCCGTATGTGTCTTGCGTGCCGCTACGGCAGCTGTGCCGTCCGTGCCTCACGCCGGTTGTCGCGGAAGGTGTTCACCCGCCGAGCGGTCGCGAAGAGCGGGATGACCGCACCGAGGACCACCTGGAGCGCACAGCCGGTCTGGAGGAGCAGCTGACCGCCGGGGGCGTCGAACGCCCACGCGGCGAGGAGCCCCATCGCGGCCACGATCCAGCTGAGCATCGCCACCGCGAGGACGCCCCGCGGCTTCGGGTACTCGACCCGGCTGACCATCAGCCACGCCACCCCGACGATCGCCAGCAGCGTCGGCACGAAGGGCAGCTCCAGGAGCACGATCGAGACGACCGTGAGCGCACCGAAGGGGCTCGGCATGCCCTGGAACATGCCGTCCTTCATGGTCACGCACGAGAATCTCGCAAGCCTGAGCACCACCGCCAGCAGCACCACGATCGCCGCCAGCGCCGATACCTTCTGGTGTGCGTCGTCCGCGACCATGCCGTACACCAGGACGAAGTACGCCGGGGCGAGCCCGAAGCTGATCAGGTCCGAGAGGTTGTCCAGCTCGGCACCCATCGGCGAGGAGCGCAGCTTGCGCGCCACGAGCCCGTCGAAGAGGTCGAAGACCGCCGCCAGGAGCATCAGGATCACGGCGGTGGCCGCGGAGTGCCGGGCCATGCCGCTCTCGTCGCTGCCCGTGAGGTGCGGGATGAGGATTCCGGTGGTGGTGAAGTACACCGCCATGAAACCGCACGTGGCGTTACCGAGAGTGAGGGTGTCCGCTATCGACAGCCGCAGAGAGAGCGGCATGTCCTCGCCGGCGTCCTCCTCGGACTCCGACTCGGGCACCCAGCCTGCCTGTGTATCAGGATCAATCACGGTCAATTCGAGTCACCCCCGCAGTGGTGGCCTGGCCGACCTCGACCGCGACATCGACACCTTCCGGAAGGTAGATGTCGACCCGCGAGCCGAAGCGGATCAGACCGATGCGCTCGCCCTGTTCCACCTTCGTGCCCTGCGGGATGTACGGGACGATGCGCCGGGCGACCGCACCCGCGATCTGCACCATCTCGATGTCGCCGAGCTCGGTGTCGAAGTGCCAGACAACGCGCTCGTTGTTCTCGCTCTCCTTGTTGAACGCCGGAACGAACCCGCCGGGGATGTGCTCGACCGACGTCACCGTGCCGGCCAGGGGCGCACGGTTGACGTGGACATTCAGCGGGCTCATGAAGATCGCGACGCGGGTGCGCCCGTCCTTCCACGGCATGATGCTCTGCACCACGCCGTCGGCCGGCGAAATGACCCGGCCCTGGGTGATCTCGCGCTCGGGGTCGCGGAAGAACCACAGCATGCCCGCCGCGAGCGCGGTGGTGGGCACGGCGACCGCGGCCCAGCGTCCGGACTTGCGGGCCCGGGTGAGGCTGAGCGCCGCGGTGGCGACGGTCGGGAGGAGCCACGGCGAAGCTCCGCGCGCAAGGCGGACCCCGCCGCGTGGTGCAGAGGTTTGGCTGTCGGGCATGGATGACCTTCGTAGCGGATGATGCCGCGCTGGCAACGGGGGACGGCGGCTTTTCCGGCGATGTTATCGGTTGCGAGCAACAACTGGGCAAGCCAGCAGCCGAGTCGGACGGCTGGAAGGCACCGGCCGAGGATGACAGGGTGTGATCTTCTTCGCGGCTAAATCACCGCGAAAGGGACAATCACCCCTGGAACCGGTACTCCTCGAGGAGTCGGCGCCCGATGATCATTTTCTGGATCTCGGCGGTACCTTCACCGATGAGCAGCATCGGGGCCTCCCGGTAGAGGCGCTCGATCTCGTACTCCTTGGAGAAGCCGTAACCGCCGTGGATGCGGAAGGCGTCCTCGACGACTTCCTTGCAGTACTCGGAGGCGAGGTACTTCGCCATCCCTGCCTCCAGATCGTTTCGTTCCCCGGAGTCCTTTTTGCGCGCTGCGTTTACCATCATTGCATGGGCGGCTTCGACCTTGGTGGCCATTTCGGCCAGCTTGAACTGGATCGCCTGGTGCTGGGCGATCGGCTTTCCGAAGGTCTGGCGCTGCTGGGCGTAGGAAACACCCAACTCGAATGCACGTTGTGCGACGCCACAGCCACGCGCGGCCACATTCACCCGGCCGACCTCGACTCCGTCCATCATTTGGTAAAACCCTCGACCGGTGGTGCCACCCAGCACTCGATTGGCCGGAATTCGTAGCCCATCCATGATGAGTTCGGTCGTGTCGACGCCCTTGTAACCCATTTTGTCGATCTTGCCGGGAATGGTGAGACCGGGCCGGACCGCACCGAAACCGGGCTCCTTCTCCACCAGGAATGTAGTCATCGACTTGTGCGGGGCGGTCCCCTCGGGGCGGCCTTCGTCACTCCGGCACAGAACGGCGACGAGCGAGGACGTGCCACCGTTCGTCAGCCACATCTTCTGGCCGTTGAGGACGTACTCCTCGCCGTCCCTGACGCCCTTGGAGGTGATTGCCGAGACGTCCGAGCCCAGCGCCGGCTCGGACATCGAGAACGCGCCTCGGACCTCGCCCAGCGCCATGCGCGGCAGGAACGTGTCCTTCTGCTCCTGGGTGCCGTGCTGCTTCAGCATGTACGCCACGATGAAGTGCGTGTTGATGATCCCCGACACGCTCATCCAGCCGCGGGCGATTTCCTCCACGCACAGCGCGTATGTGAGAAGCGACTCACCCAGACCCCCGTACTCCTCGGGGATCGTCAGCCCGAACAGGCCGAGCTCCTTGAGTCCCTCGACGATCTCGGTGGGGTACTCGTCACGGTGCTCCAGCCCGGTCGCGACCGGAATGATCTCCTTGTCGACGAAATCCCGGACCGTGGAGAGGATTTCCTGCTGGACGTCGTTGAGGCCGGCGGTCTGGGCGAGTCGCGTCATGGCTACTTCTCCACGTTCTTCTGCGAAGGCTGCTTCAGCTCCGGGCGGCCGGGCTGCTCGCCGCCGCGCTCCTTGATGTACGTCTCGGTGGGGACCATCACCTTGCGGCGGAACACGCAGACGAGTGTCCCGTCCTGCTTGTAGCCCTTGGTCTCCACGTGGACGATTCCGCGGTCGCTCTTGGATTTTGACGGAGTCTTGTCGAGAACGGTCGTTTCGCCGTAGATCGTGTCGCCGTGGAAGGTCGGTGCGACATGCTTCAGCGACTCGACCTCCAGATTGGCGATCGCCTTTCCGGAGACGTCCGGGACGGACATGCCGAGCAACAGCGAGTAGATGTAGTTGCCGACGACAACATTCTTTCCGAAATCCGTCGTCCGTTCCGCGTAGTTGCTGTCCATGTGCAACGGGTGATGATTCATGGTCAGCAGACAGAAGAGGTGGTCGTCGTACTCGGTGACCGTCTTCCCGGGCCAGTGCTTGTAGACCGCACCGACCTCGAACTCCTCGTATGTGCGCCCGAACTGCATGATCAGGCCTCCGGTGCTTCGAACTTGGAGGTGCGCTGCATACCGGCCGCGCGGCCCTTGCCCGCGATGACCAGGGCCATCTTGCGGCTCGCCTCGTCGATCATCTCGTCGCCGAGCATCGCCGAGCCCTTCTTGCCGCCCTCCTCGGAGGTGCACCACTCGTATGCGTCGAGGATCAGCTCGGCGTGGTCGTAGTCCTCCTGCGAGGGCGAGAACACCTCGTTGGCCGCGTCCACCTGGCCCGGGTGCAGCACCCACTTGCCGTCGAAGCCCAGCGCCGCAGCACGGCCCGCGACCTCGCGGTACGCGTCCACGTCACGGATCTGCAGGAAGGGACCGTCGATCGCCTGGAGGTCGTGCGTACGGGCCGCCATCAGAATGCGCATCAGGATGTAGTGGTACGCGTCCGCGCCGTACCCGGGCGGCTGCTGACCGACGACCAGGGTCTTCATGTTGATCGACGCCATGAAGTCGGCCGGGCCGAAGATCAGTGTCTCCAGGCGGGGCGAGGCGGCGGCGATGTCGTCGATGTTCACCAGGCCCTTGGCGTTCTCGATCTGCGCCTCGATGCCGATCTTCCCGACCTCGAAGCCCATCGTCTTCTCGATCTGGGTCAGCAGCAGGTCGAGGGCGACGACCTGCTGGGCGTCCTGGACCTTGGGCAGCATGATGCAGTCGAGGTTCTGGCCGGCGCCCTCGACGACCGTGACGACGTCGCGGTACGTCCAGTGCGTGGTCCAGTCGTTGACCCGCACGACCCGGGTCTTGCCCGTCCAGTCACCGTTGTTCAGCGCGTCGACGATGGTGTGCCGGGCGCCCTCCTTGGCGAGCGGCGCGCAGGCGTCCTCCAGGTCGAGGAAGACCTGGTCGGCGGGGAGGCCCTGGGCCTTCTCCAGGAACCGCGGGTTCGAGCCGGGCACTGCCAGGCAGGAACGGCGCGGACGCAGGCGGTTGACGGCAGTCATGCGGGGACCTCCAGAGGGTCGAGCTTGTTCGCTTTCCGGATCTCGTCGACGATACGGCCGATGATCTCCGTGATACCGAAATCCTTCGGGGTGAATACGGCGGCGACACCGGCCCCGATCAGGGCCGACGCGTCGGCGGGCGGAATGATCCCGCCCGCGATGACCGGGATGTCGGCGGCGCCCGCCTCGCGCAGCCGGGTGAGCACGTCCGGTACGAGCTCGGCGTGCGAGCCGGACAGGATCGACAGGCCGACGCAGTGCACGTCCTCGGCGAGCGCGGCCGAGACGATCTGTTCGGGGGTCAGCCTGATCCCCTGGTAGACGACCTCGAAACCGGCGTCACGGGCCCGTACGGCGATCTGCTCGGCGCCGTTGGAATGTCCGTCCAGGCCCGGCTTGCCGACCAGCAGCCGCAGCCGTCCGGCGCCCAGGTCGGCCGCGGTGCGGGCGACCTTCTCGCGGACCAGGGCGAGCGGGGTGCCCGCCTCGGCGGTCACCGCGACCGGCGCGGACGAGACGCCCGTCGGGGCCCGGAACTCGCCGAAGACATCGCGCAGCGCCCAGGACCACTCGCCGGTGGTGACACCCGCGCGGGCGCACTTCACGGTCGCTTCCATCATGTTGTCGGTGCCCGCCGCGGCCTTCTTCAGCGCCGCCAGCGCTTCGGTGGCGCGAGCCTCGTCGCGGTTGTCGCGCCAGTGGTGCAGGGCGGCGACGACCCTGGCCTCATTGGCGGGGTCGACCGTCATGATCGCCCCGTCGAGGTCCGCTGTGAGCGGGTTCGGTTCCGTCGTCTCGTAGATGTTGACGCCGACGATCCGTTCCTCGCCGCCCTCGATCCGGGCCCGGCGGGCGGCGTGCGAGGAGACCAGCTCGGACTTCAGATAGCCGGACTCCACGGCTGCCATGGCGCCGCCCATCCGCTCGATCCGGTCGATCTCGGCGAGCGACTCGGCGACCAGCTCGTCCACCTTGGCCTCGATGACGTGCGACCCGGCGAAGATGTCCTCGTACTCCAGCAGATCGCTCTCGTGCGCGAGCACCTGCTGGATACGGAGCGACCACTGCTGGTCCCAGGGCCGGGGGAGTCCCAGCGCCTCGTTCCACGCCGGCAGCTGGACGGCGCGGGCGCGGGCGTCCTTGGAGAGGGTGACGGCCAGCATCTCCAGGACGATGCGCTGGACGTTGTTCTCCGGCTGCGCCTCGGTCAGCCCGAGCGAGTTGACCTGGACGCCGTAGCGGAAGCGGCGCTGCTTGGCATCGGTGATGCCGTACCGCTCGCGGGTGACCTGGTCCCAGATGCGGCCGAAGGCGCGCATCTTGCACATCTCCTCGATGAACCGGACGCCCGCGTTCACGAAGAAGGAGATCCGCGCGACCACATCGCCGAACCGCTCCTCGGGCACCTGACCGGAATCGCGCACGGCGTCCAGGACCGCGATGGCCGTCGACATGGCGTACGCGATCTCCTGGACCGGAGTGGCCCCCGCCTCCTGCAGGTGGTAGCTGCAGATGTTGATCGGGTTCCACTTCGGGATGCGGTTGACCGTGTACGCGATCATGTCGGTGGTCAGCCGCAGCGAGGGGCCGGGCGGGAAGACGTGCGTCCCGCGCGAGAGGTACTCCTTGACGATGTCGTTCTGCGTGGTGCCCTGGAGCTTCGTGGGATCGGCGCCCTGTTCCTCGGCGACCACCTGGTAGAGCGCCAGCAGCCACATCGCGGTGGCGTTGATCGTCATCGAGGTGTTCATCTGCTCCAGGGGGATGTCCTGGAACAGCCGGCGCATGTCACCGAGGTGCGAGACGGGAACGCCGACCCGGCCGACCTCGCCGCGGGCGAGGATGTGGTCGGGGTCGTAACCCGTCTGCGTCGGCAGGTCGAAGGCGACCGACAGGCCGGTCTGGCCCTTGGCGAGGTTGCGCCGGTAGAGCTCGTTGGACGCCTCGGCGGTCGAGTGGCCGGCGTAGGTCCGCATGAGCCACGGGCGGTCCTTCTGACGCCCGCTCATCTCAGACGTCCTTGTTGTGTTCGTCGGCCCGCTCCGCTGACGCGTCACGGAACAGGTTGATGGCGTCGATGTGCTGCTCGCGCAGTGCCTCGTTGCGCACGCCCAGCCCCTCGCGCGGCGCCAGCGCCAGCACACCGACCTTGCCCTGGTGCAGGTTGCGGTGGACGTCGTACGCGGCCTGGCCGGTCTCCTCCAGGGAGTAGACCTTCGACAGCGTGGGGTGGATCCTGCCCTTGGCGACCAGCCGGTTGGCCTCCCACGCCTCGCGGTAGTTGGCGAAGTGCGAGCCCACGATCCTCTTCAGCGACATCCACAGGTAGCGGTTGTCGTACTCGTGGTTGTAGCCGGAGGTGGAGGCGCAGGTGACGATGGTGCCGCCCTTGCGGGTCACGTAGACGGAGGCGCCGAAGGTCTCTCGGCCCGGGTGCTCGAAGACGATGTCCACGTCCTCGCCGCCGGTGAGTTCACGGATGCGCTTGCCGAACCGCTTCCACTCGCGCGGGTCCTGGTTGTGCTCGTCCTTCCAGAACTTGTAGCCCTCGGCGTTGCGGTCGATGATCGCCTCGGCGCCCATCTTCCGGCAGATGTCGGCCTTCTGCTCGCTGGAGACGACACAGATCGGGTTGGCGCCGCCGGCCAGCGCGAACTGCGTGGCGTACGAGCCGAGTCCGCCGCTGGCGCCCCAGATCAGCACGTTGTCGCCCTGCTTCATGCCGGCGCCGTTGCGCGAGACGAGCTGGCGGTACGCGGTGGAGTTGACCAGGCCGGGAGCCGCGGCCTCCTCCCAGCTGAGGTGCTGCGGCTTCGGCATCAGCTGGTTGGACTTGACGAGTGCGATCTCCGCCAGGCCGCCGAAGTTGGTCTCGAAGCCCCAGATGCGCTGCTCGGGGTCGAGCATCGTGTCGTTGTGGCCGTCCGAGGACTCCAGTTCGACCGAGAGGCAGTGGGCGACGACCTCGTCGCCGGGGTGCCAGGCATTGACGCCGGGACCGGTCCGCAGGACGACGCCCGCCAGGTCGGAACCGATGACGTGGTACGGCAGGTCGTGGCGCCTGGTGAGCTCGCTGAGCCTTCCGTAGCGCTCCAGGAAGCCGAAGGTGGACATCGGCTCGAAGATCGAGGTCCACACGGAGTTGTAGTTGACCGAGCTCGCCATGACGGCGACCAGGGCCTCGCCGGGCCCGAGTTCGGGCACCGGGACCTCGTCGAGGTGCAGCGACTTGCGGGGGTCCTTGTCGCGGGTGGAGAGCCCGTGGAACATCTCGGTCTCGTCCTTGTGCACGGTCACCGCGCGGTACGACTCAGGAATGGACAGGGCCGCGAAGTCCGCGGCTGTGCTGTCCTGCGATTGGATCGCGTCCAGGATTTCCTTCACGGTGTGCCTCCGGCGGATGGGGGCGCTGAGGGATCGCTTGAGAGTCCCTGCGAGCAAGAGGGGAGCGGTGTGGTGTGGAGGTGGTGCCGTCGGTTCGGCTGTCAAAGCTTCGGCTTGCTCTGTGGAGCAGAAGGGGTTGCCTGTGACGCAGGCGTCCGGGCGCGCAGGCAAATCGCTTGCGGGGACAGCCGGCGTACGTGAGATCTCAGCACGCCGGCCGCCCGGACAACTTCAACGTATGGCACTCCGTGACACCTGGCAAGGCACTCGGTGCCAACAATTTCTCTCACTTGTCACCCGCAAGGCACCGATGAGCGGTGAGGGGGGTGTTTCGCAGGGATATGCCGGGTAGATGATGGCGAATGATCGATCAGTGAGACCGGTACACATAGGGGGTCGTGGTGCTCAGGGCCACGAATCCGAGCCACCGGAGGATCGGGCTGCTCATGTCGGAGGCATCGACCTGAAGGTAGCGGTAGCCGCGCTCCGCCGCGATCCGGGCGCGGAAGGCCACCAGAGCCCGGTAGACGCCCTTCCCGCGCCACGCCTCGACCGTTCCGCCGCCCCAGAGCCCCGCGAAGCCCGTGCCCGGGTAGAGCTCCATCCGGGCCGCGCTCACCGGCTCGTCGCCCACCATGGCGAGGACGCCGACGAAGCCGTCCGGGTCCTCGGCCAGCCTGGCCAGCACCTGATGCCGCAGCCGCGACCAGTCCGAGCCGAACGCCCGCTCATGGGCGCGGGCCATCAGCTCCACGTCCTGCGCGTCACTCACGGTGCGCAGTCGCACGCCGTCGGGGAGTTCCACCGCCGTCGAGAGGTCCGCGACCGGGGCGACCAGCAGGGTCTCCGGCTCCTCCGCCTCGAAACCGGCCGCCAGAAGCCTGTGCGCCAGATCGGCCGGCCGGTCGTGCGCGTACAGCTTCCACTCGAACTCGCCGTGCCCGAGCGCCGCGTAGTGCGCCACCTGGGCCGCGATCACCGCGTCCGCACGTGCGGGATCCAGGTCCGGGTCCGACCAGACGACGGCGTTCCAGTCGTCGGCCGTGCCGACCTGCCGTACGACGTCACCGGTGCGCTCGACCCGGACGCCGGGGCCGTCGGGGCGGGCGTGCTCGCGCATCTCGCGGTCGAAAAGGGCCAGCAGTGCCTCGTGATCACGATTCATCCGCCCACCACAGCACCGGTGCGCGGCTGCGACAACCAGGTTTCGGCGGTGGCGGGGGCATGCCGGCCGGCACGCCCCCGTCAGCGGTCCTGGAGCGCCTGCTGGATCGTGCGCATCACTTCGTCGAGCGGCGCGTCCGTCCGCGCCACGGCGACCAGCACCTCGCCCTGGGACGTCACCGAGGCGGCCGGCTGCTTCGCGGGCTCGGCGCCGACGGTCCGGCCGGCCCCGATACCGGTCCCGAAGGTGTCGCGGACGATCGCGAAGGCATGGTCGAGCTGCGCCTCGACGTCACCCTCGCCGCCCGCCCGCAGCCAGCGGCGCAGCACATGGTTGTGCGCGGTGACCACGGCGGACGCCGCGACCTCCGCCAGCAGCGGGTCGTCATTGCCGACGTGGTGGTCGCGCTCGTCGAAATGGCCCAGCAGATAGCGGGTGAACAGCCGCTCGTAGCGGGCCACCGAGGCGATCTCCGCCTCGCGCAGGGTGGGGACCTCGCGGGTCAGCTTGTAACGGGCCACGGAGACCGCGGGCTTCGCCGCGTACATCTTCATGACTTCCTTGATGCCGCGGCAGACGGTGTCGAGGGGGTGCTCGTGCGCCGGTGCGGCATTGAGGACGGCCTCGGCCCTGACGAGGGTGTCGTCGTGGTCCGGGAAGATCGCCTCTTCCTTGGAGCGGAAGTGCCGGAAGAAGGTCCGCCGGGCGACTCCGGCGGCGCCCGCGATCTCGTCGACCGTCGTTGCCTCGTACCCCTTCGTGGCGAAGAGTTCCATCGCCGCGGCGGCCAGTTCACGGCGCATTTTGAGCCGTTGGGCGGCGGCGCGCGTGCCTGCGGCACTTTCCGGGGCGTCGGGCGCGGCGGAGACACGGGGGGACCTGGCGGGCTGGGACATGGTGTGAACGTACTGCATCGGGTCGGGCGAGTGCGCCCGTGGGGGCGGGCCGCCCGAAGGATCGAGCAGCCCTCCCCACCCCGCCCCCGGCCCGGAGGGGCCGACGGCGGGCTCCGCGGCGTCGCGGACCCTCTCAGCGCCGGGCATGTTCGCGGAAGCCGCGCCCCGTCTTGCGGCCGAGGCAGCCGGCGGCCACCAGATGTTCGAGCAGCGGAGCCGGAGCCAGACCCGGGTCGCGGAACTCGCTGTGCAGCACCTTCTCGATGGCCAGGGAGACATCGAGCCCGACGACGTCGAGCAGTTCGAACGGGCCCATCGGGTAGCCGCCGCCCAGCTTCATCGCGGCGTCGATGTCGTCGAGGGTCGCGTAGTGCTCCTCGACCATCTTGATCGCGTTGTTGAGATACGGGAACAGCAGCGCGTTGACGATGAAACCGGCCCGGTCCCCGCAGTCCACCGGGTGCTTGCGGACCTCGGCACACACCTCACGGACGGTGGCGTGGACGTCGTCGGCGGTGAGCACCGTACGGACCACCTCGACCAGCTTCATCGCCGGCGCCGGGTTGAAGAAGTGCATCCCGATCACGTCCTGCGGACGCGAGGTGGCCCGCGCGATCGCCACGACCGGCAGCGACGAGGTGGTGGTGGCGAGGACGGCACCCGGCTTGCAGACCTTGTCCAGGGTCCCGAACAACTGCTGCTTGACCGACAGGTCCTCGGCGACGGCCTCCACCGCGAGATCGACATCGGCGAAGGCGTCCAGCGAACCGGCCGCGGTGATCCGGGCCAGGGCCCCGTCCCGCGCCTCGGCCGTCAGCCGCCCCTTGGTGACGGAACGCTCCAGCGACTTGGCGATCCGGCCCTTCGCCGTGTCCGCCTTCTCCTGGCCGCGGGCGGCGAGCACCACGTCGTACCCGGCCTTCGCGAAGACCTCGGCGATCCCCGAGGCCATCGTCCCGGAACCCGCGACACCCACCGAACGCACGGTACGCCCGGCCACCGCCGCCTGGCCGTCCCGAGGGGTCAGCGCGTCCGGCACCACGGTCTGGCTGCCGGCCGCCTGGTACGTGTAGAAGCCGCGGCCCGACTTGCGGCCGGTCAGCCCTGCCTCGCTCAGCTGCCGGAGAACGGGCGCCGGGGCGTGCAGCCGGTCGTGCGACTCGGAGTACATCGCCTCCAGGACGGTACGGGCGGTGTCGACCCCGATCAGGTCGAGCAGGGCGAGCGGGCCCATCGGCAGGCCGCAGCCGAGCTTCATCGCCGCGTCGATGTCCTCCCGGGAGGCGTAGTTGGCCTCGTACATCGCGGCGGCCTGGTTGAGGTACCCGAACAGCAGCCCGTCGGCGACGAAGCCCGGCCGGTCGCCGACCGCGACCGGCTCCTTGCCCAGGCTGCGGGCGAGCGCGGTGACCGCCTCGACGGCCGGCGGCGCGGTCAGCACCGAGGACACCACCTCGACCAGCTTCATCGCCGGTGCCGGGTTGAAGAAGTGCAGACCGAGCACGCGCTCGGGGCGCAGCGATTCGGCGGCCAGCCGGGTCACCGAAAGGGCGTTGGTGCCGGTCGCCAGGATCGCGGTGGGAGAGACGATCGCGTCGAGCTCCCGGAAGAGCTGCTGCTTGATCTCGTACGACTCGGGCACGACCTCGATGACCAGCTCCGCCTCCGCGGCGGCCCGGAGGTCGGCGAAGGTACGGAACCGGGCGAGGACATCGCTCCGCTCCTCCTCGGTGATCCGCTCGCGCCGCACGGCGCGGGCGGTCGAGGCTTCCAGGGCGGCGACGGCCTGACGGGCGGCCGCGTCGCTGATGTCGATGCCGATGACCTCGTGGCCGGCGCGGGCCAGGACCTCGGCGATGCCGGTGCCCATGGTGCCGAGGCCGACGACGGCAATGGTGCTGAGCGGGGTGTCCATCACGGGACTCCAGAGAATGAGTGACGACTGTGAGGAGGCGCGGCGCGCACTGAGAGGGAGAACCGGCGCGACACGTGCGGGAATTGCGTGTCGTGGTACTCGGGGCCGGGGCGCGATGAGCACGCCAGGACCCGGAAGGGGCGACGGACTCTGTCCCGGAGTCACGTCTCGCAAAACTGCCGAACCGACAAGCACTCCGGGTGGCTGCGTCACCAGGCCACCGGAGCAAACGGGGATCGTGTCCCGCTCACATGAGATTAACTGCCCGGTAACGAGCGCGCCAGCCCCCGGTCGTTGTGCGCCGTGCCACATTCCCCCGCCCCTCGATACGCAGAGTCCCCGCCGATACGCTGACGGTCATGGACGAGGAGTTCCGGTCGCTGGCGGACCGGCTTGCTGACGAGGCGGACGCGGCGGGGGAGTCGGCGGTGTACCGCGGACTGCTCGCCACCGAGGACGAGGAGGAGCTGGCCCGTGTCCTGGTGGAACGCGAACGCCCGCTCTGGGCCCGCGAGATGGCCGCCTTCCGGCTCGGCTGCGGCGGAGACCGGCGGGCCTTCGAGGCGCTGGTCCTGCTGCTCAACCACCGCGACCCGGAGCGGTGTGTCTCCGCCGCCCACGCCCTGGTGTGCCTCGGCGACCCCCGCACACCCCGGGCCGCCGCCGCCCTGGCGACCAACACCCTGCGCACCGCGTACGCCCTGCACCCGGTGCGGCTGCTCACCGCGCTGCGGGCCCCGGAGTCCGTACCGGCGCTGATGAGCACCCTGGAACGGCTGCTCGCCCCGGACGACCCGTACTGGCGGGTGGCGCTCGCCTGTGTGGAGGGGCTCGGGCAGCTGGGGGACGAGCGGGCCCGCCCGCTGCTGGCGGCCGCTCTGCCGCACCCCAGGCTGGGCGGCGCGGCCCGCGACGCGCTCGGCCGGCTGGGCGCGCCCTGAGGAAGCGCCGGGCCTCAGGAGGCGGCGGGGCCGCCGAGGGCGCGTACGTACCGCACCTCGGGCACGAGCGCGCCGTCCGCCTCGAAGGACTCCTCGGCGCCGTCGGGACGGAAGCCCGCGCGCTCGTAGAAGCGGCGGGCCGGGGCGTTCTCCTTCAGGACCCACAGCGCCAGGTCCGGGAAGCCGTCGGCCGCGGCGCGGGTGAGTGTCTCCGCCATCAGGGCGCGGCCCGCCCCGGTCCCGATCTGCTCGGGCGCCACGTAGAGCGCGTACAGCTCGCCCCGCGCCGGCGGCCCGCCGTTCTCCCGGTACGGGCCTCAGGGCCTGTCCGGCGGATCATGGCCGGGGGCGCGGCGTCTGGCACGGCACCTCGCGGCGTTGCCGAAACGCCCGGATAGCTCCGCTATCAGGACGCTCCGGCGCCTTGCGATGCACCGCACCAGACGCCGCGCCCTGCCCGACCCTGATCCGCCGGACAGGCCCTAGCAGGCCCAGCCGATCACACCGAGGCCGGGCCGTTCCGCCACCACGTTCACGAGCGTGGTGCCCCGGGCCAGGGACGCGCGGCGCCGCTCCGCGTCCTCGGCGACGGTGCGGTCCATGCCCTCCAGGTAGGACTGAGGCACCAGTCCCGCGTAGGCCGCCTGCCAGCCGCGCACCCGGAGCCGAGTGACCGCCTCGCAGTCGTCGACGGTCATGTCCCGGACATGTATCTCGGTGGGTGTGGTCCCTGTCGTCATACGGGCCATCCTGGCATCCGTCAGGATGGCCCGTATGCGAGTCGGGCCGCGGGCCGCCGTCAGCCGCGGAAGCCGAGCAGCCCGTGCAGGGTGCTGCCCCTGCTGCCGGAATCCGTCCGCCGCGCCGTCTTCGCAGCCGCCTCGCCGGTCAGCGGCCGTGGGTCGGGCGACTTGGCGCACACCGCGTCCGCGTCACCCCGGTTTCCCTCGCCGCGCGGGACGGTGCCCTTGGCGAGATAGTCCGCCAAGTAGGTGTCCAGGCAGTCGTTGCCGCCCAGCGTGATGCCGTGATTGCCGCCGCCCTGCTCGACGACCAGGCTGGAGCCGCGCAGCCTGCGGTGCAGCGTGACGCCGCCCTCGTACGGTGTGGCCGCGTCGTCGGTGGCCTGGAAGAGCAGCACCGGCGGGAGCGCTCTGTTGGAGACGCGCACCGGATTCAGCGGTTCCACCGGCCAGTCGGCGCACGGGGCGTTGTACCAGTTGTTGTTCCAGGCGAAGAAGGGTGCCTTGGCGTGCACCCGCCGGCTGTCGCCGCGCCAGGTGTTCCACTGCCGGGGCCACTGGGCGTCGCGGCACTGTACGGCCGAGTAGACCGAGTACCCGTTGTCGCCCTCGGCGTCGACGGCGCCGAACTTCTTGTACGCCTTCAAGAGCGCGTTCTGGTCGCCGTCGTTGGCGTACGCGGCGAACGCCTCGGCCAGATACGGCCAGTACCCGTCGTAGTAGCCGCCCGGCAGGAAGGTGTCCTCCAGCTCGCTCGGGCCGACCTTCCCGCCCGCGGGGTGCGTCTTGACGGCCGCACGCATCGCGTACCAGGCGCTCTCGACCTTCGCCGGGTCGGTGCCGAGCCGGTATGTGGCGTCGTGCTTCGCCACCCAGGCGGCGAACGCCTTGTGGCGGGCGTCGAAGGCGTAGTCCTGGCCGATGTTGTCGTCGTACCAGACGCCGTCCGGGTCGACGTTCGAGTCGAGGACCAGACGTCGCACCCGCTCCGGGAACAGCTTGGCGTACACCGCGCCGAGGTAGGTGCCGTACGAGTACCCGAAGTAGTTGAGCTGCCGGGAGCCGGTGGCCCGCCGGATCACATCGAGGTCCTTCGCGACGCTCACCGTGTCCATGTGGGGCAGCAGGTCCGGGTACTTGCGCCCGCACGCCTCGGCGAACGAACGGGCCCGGTTCCGGTTGGCCTGCTCGACGCCCGGCGAGTCGGGCACCGAGTCGGGGCGCAGCGGATCGAAGTACTTCGGTACGCAGTTCAGCGCCGGCCTGCTCCTGCCGACGCCACGCGGGTCGAAGCCGATCACGTCGTACTGGGCGGCGATCGCCCCCGGCAGCGAGGACGCCACGAATCCGGCCATCGTCAGGCCGCTGCCGCCGGGGCCGCCCGGGTTGACGAGCAGGGGGCCCTGGAAGGTCTTCGCGGTGTGCGGGATGCGGGACAGCGCGAGGGTGATCCGCCGACCCGACGGATCGTCATGATCGAGCGGGGTGCTGACCGATGAGCACTGCAGCCGCGGATACGACTTGGTGCCGCAGTCGGTCCATCGGAGTTTCGCGGCGGTGGGCCGCGCGCCGTTGTCGGCGGTTGCCGGGGACGGCGCGGCGGTCACCAGACCGGCGACCGTCGCACCGACGGCGAACAGAATTCCTGAACGTTTCGTCATATGGCCTCCCGTGGTGGGGGAAACACGGCTGCGCGTGGCGCAGCCCCCGCCGCATGCTCCCCGCATTCGCGCCAGGAAGGACCTGTTATATCAAGAGTTGACCCGTTTGCCCGCGCTGGTCCGTCGGGTCCCCGCGGTGGTTCCGGCAGATCAGAGCAGGGTCAGCTGCGTGGGCCCGGGGCCGTCGAGCGGCGAGTGCTGTTCCTTCCGTGCCGGGAGCCGTCGGGCCGCGCCGCGGTGCGAGGGCCCGATGCCGAATTCGGTCGCCAGCTCGTGGACGTACCGGGTGATGCGGCGCTGGTACCACTTGGGTGCGTAGGCCCCCTCGGCGTACAGCCGCTCGTAGCGCCGCACCAGATGGGGGTGGTGGTTCCCGAGCCACTGCATGTACCACTCCCGGGCGCCGGGCCGCAGATGGAGGACGAGCGGGGTCACCGAGGTCGCCCCGGCGGCGGCGATGGCGCGGACCGTGGCGCGCAGCTGGTCCGGATGGTCGCCGAGGAACGGGATGACGGGGGCCATCAGTACGCCGCAGTCGATGCCGTTCTCGCTCAGGGTGCGGACGGCGTCGAGGCGGCGCGCGGGGGACGGGGTGCCGGGCTCGACGGTGCGCCACAGCGCGTCGTCGACGAAGCCGACCGAGACGGAGATGCCGACGTCGGTGACCTCGGCCGCCTGCCGCAGCAGTTCCAGATCGCGCAGGATCAGCGTTCCCTTGGTCAGGATCGAGAACGGGTTCGCGTGATCGCGCAGGGCCGAGATGATGCCGGGCATCAACCGGTACCGGCCCTCGGCGCGCTGGTAGCAGTCGACATTGGTGCCCATCGCGATGTGCGCGCCGTGCCAGCGGCTGGACGCGAGCTGGGCGCGCAGCAGCTCCGGGGCGTTGGTCTTGACGACGATCTGGGAGTCGAAGCCGAGGCCGGTGTCGAGATCCAGATAGCTGTGGGTCTTGCGCGCGAAACAGTAGACACAGGCGTGCGAACAGCCCCGGTACGGATTGACCGTCCATTCGAACGGCATCCGCGATGCGCCCGGTACCCGGTTCACGATCGAGCGGGCCCGGATCTCGTGGAAGGTGATCCCCCGGAACTCGGGGGTGTCAAAGGTGCGCGTGGTCACCGCGTCGGCGGTGAAGAGCGCGCCGTTCCCGGTCGTGGCGGGGTTCTCGACCAGATTGTCCCAGCGCATGGACGCCTCCTCGGTAGCACTGGACAGAGAATAGAACACTTGTTCCCTTGATCGTTTTCTCCCCTTCGTCCCGGACCGGATTTTGAGCGGCGTGCGGGAGGTGATTGGCTCAGCACACCCCCGAACAACCGAGTGCTGGAGGAACAGCCATGGCGCAGGTCGAGGCCACGACAGAGCGAGTCATCGCGGCGGACGCGGAGACGGTGTTCGACGCGCTGGCCGACTACAAGGAGGTCCGGGGCAAGGTGCTGCCCGGACACTTCAGCGAGTACGAGGTGCGTGAGGGCGGTGACGGCGAGGGCACCCTTGTCCACTGGAAGCTCCAGGCCACCAGCAAGCGGGTGCGCGACTGCCTGCTGGAGGTCACCGAGCCCACCGACGGCCGGCTCGTGGAGAAGGACCGCAACTCCTCGATGGTCACCACCTGGACCGTCACCCCGGCCGGTGAGGGCAGGTCGAAGGCCGTCGTCTCGACCGTCTGGAACGGTGCCGGCGGCATCGGCGGATTCTTCGAGAGGACCTTCGCGCCCAAGGGGCTCGGGCGCATCTACGACGAGCTGCTGCAGAACCTCGCCGCCGAGGTCGAGAAGTAGCCCGCCCCGCTCTTGACCGGCCTCACCGGTTCGGGTGGTTTTCTCGGCCCGTCGGTTGTGCGCCGTAGTGGCTCCCACCGGGAGTTAAGCCCCCCGAGTACGCCGTCGGCGCCCCCCGTCGCGTTTGCCCTCCCTCGTCGCGCGATGCGAGAAAAGGGCGGCGCAGATGCGACGAGGGGAGCAGCACGTGGTGGGTGGGATCACTCTGTTGGAGGAGGAGCCGGGCGGCGCGGGGACCGCTGAGGCGCCCGCCGGGCCGCCCCCGCCGCCTCCTGCCGAGGCCGCGCCGGCTCAGGCGGCCCCCGCCCCGTCCGGCGAACCGGAGACCAGCCCCCGCCGCATCCGGCTGATCTTCCTCGGGCTGATGCTCACGCTGCTGCTCGCGGCGCTCGACCAGATGATCGTCGCCACCGCGCTCCCGAAGATCGTCGGCGAGCTGCACGGCCTGGAGAAGATGTCCTGGGCCGTCACCGCGTACCTGCTCGCCTCCACGATCGGACTGCCGATCTACGGAAAGCTCGGCGATCTCTTCGGCCGCAAGGGCGTCTTCCAGTTCGCCATCGTCATCTTCGTCATCGGCTCCGCGCTGGCCGGCTGGTCCCGCACCATGGACGAGCTGATCGCCTTCCGCGCCGTCCAGGGCATCGGCGGCGGCGGGCTGATGATCGGAGTCCAGGCGATCATCGCGGATGTCGTACCGCCCCGGGAACGCGGCCGGTTCATGGGGCTCATCGGCGCCGCGTTCGGCCTCGCGTCCGTGGCGGGCCCCCTGCTCGGCGGCTTCTTCACCGACCATGCCTCCTGGCGCTGGTGCTTCTACATCAACGTCCCGTTCGGCCTGGTCACGCTCGCGGTCATCACCGTCGTACTGAAACTCCCCAGGCCCACCGTCCGGCCCCGCCTCGACGTCCTCGGCGCACTGCTGCTCGCCGCCGCCTCCACCTGCCTGGTGCTGCTGACCAGTTGGGGCGGGACGGAGTACGCGTGGGGATCGCGCACCATCCTGGGGCTGGGGGCCGGAGCCGCCGGAACGACTCTGCTGTTCCTGGTCGTCGAGCACCGGGCCGCCGAACCCATCATCCCGCTGCGGCTGTTCCGCGACTCGATCTTCAATGTCACCGCGCTCGTCGGGGCGGTCGTCGGGGTGGGGCTGTTCGGCGCCGCCAGCTATCTGCCGACCTTCCTCCAGATGGTCGACGGCGCCACGGCCACCGAATCCGGGCTGCTGATGCTCCCGATGATGGGCGGCATCGTCATCGCGTCCGTCGTCTCCGGCCAGCTGATCTCCCGCACCGGCCGCTACCGCATCCACCCGATCCTCGGCGGCGCGTTCTCGGTGGTCGGGATGTGGCTGCTCTCCCGCCTCGAAACCGACACCCCACGCATCGAATACAGCATCGCGCAGGCCGTGCTCGGCATCGGGATCGGGCTGATCATGCCGGTGCTGGTGCTCGCCGTGCAGAACTCCGTCCAGCCCGCCGACATCGGCTCCGCCACCAGTGCCAACAACTACTTCCGGCAGATCGGCGGCAGCGTCGGCGCCGCCGTCTTCGGGACGCTCTTCGCGGGCCGCCTCGCGGACGCGCTCGCCGTCCGCCTGCCGTCCGGCGCCGACCTCCCCGACCCCGAGTCGATCACCCCGCAGCTGGTCCACGCGATGGAGCCCGCGCTGCGCGACAGTTATATCCAGGCGTACGCCGACGCGATGCCGCGGATCTTCCTCTACCTCGTGCCGGTGCTCGCGCTCGGCCTGTTCTTCGCCTTCTTCCTCAAGGAGAAACCGCTGGTGTCCCATCACAGCCCCGAAAGCACCGCCGAGTCCCTGACCGTTCCGGCCGCCCGCACCACTTCGGCCACCGAGGCCGCCGCACCGCCGCCCGTCTACCTGTCGGGCGTGCCGGTGTGCGGCAGCGTCCAGCACTCCGACGGTACGAAGGTCCCGCGCGCCGCCCTCACCCTCATCGACGTCCAGGGCCAGCAGGTCGGACGGGGCGCGAGCGGCGACGACGGACGGTACGCGCTGAGCGTGCCCGGCTCCGGTTCGTACGTCCTCATCGCCGCAGCCGGCGGACACCAGCCGCAGGCCGTCAGCGTCACCGTGGGCGAACGGCCCGTCGAGCTCGACGTGGTGCTCGGCGGGGCCGGGCGCCTCGCCGGGACCGTCGTCACCGCCGACGGCATTCCGGTGCGCGATGCCGCCGTCACCCTCACCGATGTCCGCGGCGAAGTCGTCGCCTCCACCCGCAGCGGCCGTGAAGGCGGTTATGTGATCACGGAGTTGGTGGCGGGCGAGTACACCCTCGCCGCCAGCGCCCCCGCCTTCCGGCCCGCCGCGCTGCCGGTGAGCGTGCAGGCGGCCAGGGAGACCCGGCAGGACATCGAACTCGCCGGCGGCGCGGTGCTGCGCGGCATCGTACGGGCGAGCGGCGGCCGCCCCGTCGAGGACGCCCGGGTCACCCTCCTGGACGCGGCGGGCAATGTGGTCGACACACTCACCACGGGGCCCGACGGGGCATTCCGGTTCGTGGACCTGTCCACCGGCGAGTACACGGTGATCGCGGCCGGCTACCCGCCCGTGGCCACCGTGCTCCAGGTCGCGGGTGGCGGACGCACCGAACGCGACCTCCAACTCGGGCACGAGGACTGACCGTCCGGAGGAACGGCGGGCCGGCCGGTGGCGCCCCGGCCGGCCCGGCGCCACCGGCCGGACCGCTCCGTGCGCGTACCAGTGCGCCGGGCGTACCACCCCGGGCCGCGATGGGGCCGATGACCGGCGGGCGCCGGCCGCGGGGCCGTACCGTGGAGTCACGAACCGCAGAACGTTGCGGTGGGGAAGGAGCCTTCCACCCATGGATCGCGATGTGCCGGCGCAGCGGACACCACTGCCGCGTGACGCCTCGACGGGCCGTGTGCCGCTCGCCGTTGCGGTGGTCGACGAGCGCGGGCTCGTCTCCCACTGGTCGAGCGGCGCCAGACGGCTCTTCGGCGTCACCAGACAGGGGGCGGTCGGCTCGCCGGCCGGTGAACTCCTTCCGGTCTCCGGTGTGCTGGGGCAGGCGGAGGAGGACGGCACCGGCTTCGGCCCCGAGTCCGAGGGGGCGCCGGTCGGGACCTTCTGCTACCCGACGGCGGGCCGGGCCCGGGTCGACGAACCGGAGCGGGGCCGGATCGACGTCCTGTGGTGGGCCTACCCACTGGTCGGCCCCGGTTCCGAGCGGCTCCTGGTCCTGGCCGCGGACGCCGGCCGGCTGGCCGGGGGCGGCAAGGGCGACGGCCGGGACACCGGTACGGTCGCCCCCGCCTTCGCGCTCCACACCGACTTCCCCGGCTACCAGGAGCTGGCGGGCCGGCTGCCCGAGATCCTGCCCAGCATGAGTGTGGGGGAGGCGACCAGGATCGTCGCCCAGGTCCTCGAACTCGGCTATCCCGTCCTGGAGTTCAGCCACCGGAGCCGGGTCCCGGTCACCCCTGACTGGGGCGTGCCGCGGCGCACCTCCCAGCACTTTGCCCACAGCCCGCGAAGCGGTGGCGACGGAGCACCCGCGCCCCGCGCCGTCCCCCGTCCCGAACTGGACCTCGAATACGCGGCGGTCCGCGAACGGCTGGAGTTCCTCAACGAGGTCAGCGGCCGCATCGGCACCTCCCTCGACCTGGAACGCACCATCCGCGAGGTCACCAGCGCCGCCGTACCCCGCTTCACCGACTTCGCGGGTACGCATCTGCGCGCCGCGGTCCTCGCCGGTGAGGGCTTCCCGGACGGGCCGCCGGACGTCACCACCGTCTGGCACCGGGTCTGGGTCGAGCACAACGACGAGCCCGGCCGCTGGGACGACACCGTCCCGGTCGGCGAGTCCATCGCCTTTCCCGAGCACACCCCGTTCTTCCAGTGCATGGTCACCGGTGAGCCGGTCCTCATCCCGTACGTCGGCGAGGAGCTGAGCAACCGGATCTCGGGCGAGTTCGAGAAGCGCGACCTGCGTCCGCTGATCACCCACCGGTCGCTGCTCATCGTGCCGCTCAAGGCCCGTGACGTGGTGCTCGGCTTCATGGTCCTGATGCGCCGTCCCGGCCGTGAGCCCTTCGACGACATGGACCGCACCACGGGTGCCGAACTCGCCGCCCGTGCCGGGCTCGTACTCGACAACGCCCGCATGTACACGTACCAGGAGAACGTGGCGGAGACCCTCCAGGACAGCATGCTGCCCCAGGTCGCACCCCGGATGGCCGGCTGCGACATCGCCACCCGGTACCTGCCCGGTGCCCGGCTCGGAAGGATCGGCGGCGACTGGTTCGATTCGGTGAAGCTGCCCGGCTCCCGGACCGCGCTCGTCGTCGGCGACGTCATGGGGCACGGCCTCAACTCTGCCGCGATGATGGGCCAGTTGCGTACCGCGGTACTGACCATGGCCACCATGGAGATGCCGCCGGCCCAACTGCTGCGCAACCTCGACGACCTGGCGCAGCGCCTCGGTGAGCTGTATCTGGCGACCTGCCTCTACGCCGTCTACGACCCGATCCGTTCCGAGGTCCAGATCGCCAACGCCGGGCACATCCCGCCCGTGCTCGTCCGTGCCGAGGACGGCCGGGCCGAACTCCTGACCCTGCCCACCGGCGCCCCGATCGGTGTGGGCGGCGTCGCCTTCGAGACCGCGACCGTGCGGGTGCGGCCCGGTGACCGTCTGGTCCTGTGCACCGACGGCCTCGTCGAGGTGCGCGGTCAGGACATCGGCGCCGGGCTCGCCGCGCTCTGCGCCTCCGCGGCCCACCCCGCCGCCTCCATGGACGACGCCTGCGACACGATCATCCGGGCCCTGAACCCGAGCGGCGGACGCAAGGACGACGTGGCGCTGCTGATGGCCCGGCTGAACGGCATCCCGGACAAGGACGTCGCCGAGTGGCAACTCGCCCTGGACCCGCGCGAGGTGGCGCGATCCCGGCGCCTGGTGCGCGGGAAGCTGCTCGACTGGGAGCTGCCGGACGCCGTGGAGGCGGCCGAGCTGATGGTCAGCGAGCTCGTGACCAACGCGGTGAAGCACGGCCGCTGCCATCACATCGGGCTCCGCCTGGTCCGCACCGGTGCCCTGCTGTGCGAGGTCAGCGACGACGAACCCGCCCCGGCCACCCTGCTCGACGCCGCCTCCCACGACGAGTCGGGCCGCGGCCTGCTCCTGGTGAGCAGCCTCGCCCGCGCATGGGGCACCAGCACCACGGCACACGGCAAGACCGTCTGGTTCGAACAGGCACTCAGCGGGATCCCGCGCCCCCGGTCGCGCGCCTGGTGAAAGCCTTGCCACGGGCGGGTGGATGCTGTGCGCGCTCTTGCCGAGGCCGTCCCGGGACGGTAGCCCGGTCCTGAACAGAACAGCGCAGGACGAACGGACCCGGGAGTGCGCATGGACGTGTCACAGCGATACCGCGAGGC
The DNA here is from genome assembly GCF_045162475.1 of Streptomyces sp. NBC_00984. Taxonomy (NCBI): domain Bacteria; kingdom Bacillati; phylum Actinomycetota; class Actinomycetes; order Kitasatosporales; family Streptomycetaceae; genus Streptomyces; species Streptomyces sp. NBC_00984. The sequence goes on along the minus strand of NZ_CP108734.1, from coordinate 1,578,958 downwards.
ATGGGAGGGCTACTGGTCCGCCACCTCGGACACACCCGGCGAGGCGATCTGGGACTCCGACCCGTCGCTCACCTCCGTACCCCACACCGAACTGCTGCTGCCGCATGCCGACACCTCACTGCCCGTCGTCGACCTCGGCTGCGGCAACGGCACCCAGACCCGCTATCTCGCCACCCGTTTCGCCCGCGCGATCGGTGTGGATCTCTCGCACGCGGCCATCGCGCACGCCCGCCGCGCGGACACCGAGGGCGTCGCCGAGTTCGCCCAGCTCGACCTTGTCGACGAGGAGGCCGTGGCGGCCCTGCACGGGCGGATCGGCGACGCCAATGTCTATATGCGCGCGGTGATCCACCAGAGCGAGCCCGGGGCCAGGGCCGCCGTCGCCGCGGCGATCGCGGCACTGGTGGGGGAGCGGGGACGGGCCTTCGTCGTGGAGCCGACCCCGGCCTCCAAGGATGTGCTCCAGCAGGTGGCGCAGGGCCCGGACGGCCCGCCGGAGAAGCTGCGCCGGGTCCTGGCCCACGGGCTCAAGCCCGCGAGCGCCACCGAGGAGGAGGTGCGCCGGCTGCTCCAGGAGGCCGGTCTCGCCACCCTGGCCGGCGGTGCGACCGCCCTGGCCCAGACCGAGTTCCTGCCCGACGGAACCCGCGTCGCGCTGCCCGCGCGCTGGTTCGTGCTGGGTCCCGCGGAGCGCCGGAACGGAGACCGGCGGTAGCGCGGCGATGGCTGGTTCCGGCTCGTCCGGGCAGGCCGCGGCCGGTCAGGCGGCGGGCCTGCGCCGCCGCTCCGCGGCGGCCAGGGCCGGCCTGCTGTAGTCGGTGTCCGAGGGGTTGAGGGTGCCCCCGGGCGGGACGATCTCGTCGATTCGGTCGAGGATCTCCTCGTCGAGGCCGACCTGCTCCGGGAGCGTATCGACGGCGTCACCGGCGAGTAGCCGGACCGCGCCCGGGGGTCCGGCGGCGGTCCGGTCAGGGGCGGCCCGCCGGTGCCGGCGCCGTGGACCGGTCGCCGTAGCGGTGGGCCCACGGCAGGGCCTCCTCCAGTGCGGCCGATACGCCGAGCAGGAGGTTTTCGCGGCCCCAGCCGGCGGTGAGCGAGACCCCGAGCGGCAGGCCCTGCGAACTCCAGCCCAGCGGAAGGCTGATGGCCGGGAACCCGGTGGCGTTCGCCAGGACGGTGTTGCCCGTGAACGCGGTCATCGCGGCCAGCTCCGCCGCCGGGTCCGCGTCGTTGCGCAGCTGCCCGACGAGCGTCGGCGGGGTCGTCACGGTCGGGGTGATCACCACGTCCGCGTTCGCGTGGTCGAGCGACCAGGCGCGGGCGCGGGCCTGCACGACACCGATCGCGGCGGCCAGCTCGCCCGAGGTGAACTCCTGGGAACGGGACCGGAGATGGCGGACGATCGGGCGCAGGGACGACTCCTCGAACGCCATGGTCCTGGACCCGACCAGCGCCGTGAACATCACTTGGAAACCCTCGGTGAGCTCGGGGTCCGGCGCCTGGTCCCGGGCGAACACGTCATGGCCGAGCCCGGCCAGCGTACGGGCGGTGAGCTCGGCGGCGGCGGCGACCTCGGGATCCACGGGGGAGCCCGAGACCGACCCCTGGGCCAGCGCGATCCGTAGCCGTGGCACGGGTGCGTCGCACGCGCGCTCGTAGCTGTCGACCCGGGGCGGATGCACGGTGCCGACGCCGGTACGGGTGGTCAGCGCGTCGAGGAACGCGGCGGTGTCGCGGACGGTGCGCGCGAGCGGACCCCGTACGGAGAGCCCCATCCCGTCATTGCCGGCCGGGCCCGCGGTGACGAGTCCGCGGCTGGGTTTGAGCCCGACCACCCCGCAGGCGCTCGCGGGGGAGCGCACCGAACCGGCGGTGTCGCTGCCCTGCGCGATCGGCACCAGCAGTGCGCCGACCGCCGCGGCCGCGCCGCCACTGCTGCCGGCCGCGCTGCGGGTGAGGTCGAAGGGACTGCGCGCCGGGGCGGACACCTCGGGCTCGGTGTAGCAGGCCGCCCCGAATTCGGGAACGGTGGTCTTGCCCAGGCTGATCAGCCCGGCGTCGGCCATGACCTCGACGATCTCGTCGTTGTGCCCGGGAATCCAGTCGCGGAACAGCGCGGAACCCAGCGTGGTGCGCACGCCCTCGGTGGCTTCCAGATCCTTGACCGCGGTGGGTACGCCGAACAGGCGCGGCAGTCCGGTGCGGTCCGCCGTGCGCAGGACGCGTTCGGCCCCGGCCGCCGCGACGCGGGCCCGGTCGGCCGACACGGTGGTGAACGCCCCCACCCGGTCGCCGTCCCCGATCCTGGCCAGCAGATGGTCCACGACTTCGGTGGGACTGGTTTCGCCGCGCTGGTAGGCGGCCGCCAGTTGAAGGGCGGTGAGGTCGTGCAATTCCGTCATGGGCGCTCCCATTGCCGTTTCGTTACGCGTATCGATATGGTGCGGGCATGGTGGGCGAGAAGGCAAGCACTCCGAAGAACGGCCGTCCCCGGGCGGTGACGCTCGACGCGATCCTGGACGCGGCGACCGAACTGGCCGACGACCAGGGGCTCGGTGCCGTGAGCTTCCGCGCGCTGGCCGACCGGCTGGACGTGTCAGCGATGGCGATCCACCGCACGACGGGCGGCATCGACGCGCTGCAGCACGCGCTGGTGTCCCGGATCGTCGGCGAGGTGACCCGGTCGGTGGACTGGCCGGACGACTGGCGCGGCATCGTCCTGCTGTTCGCGGACACGCTCCACGACCTGCTCATGCGGCACCCCGTCATCCTGGAGGCGCACCGCCGCGCCTCCCTCGTCGGGCCCGGCGCCGACGACGTCGCGTACCGGGTCGTGGCGGCGCTGCGCGGTGCGGGGCTCGACGAGGAGGCCGCCGCGTACGCGTACGGCACCCTGCACGACTTCGTCACCGGCCATGTGGCGATCCGCCTCGGCCGCGGCGATCTGGAACTGCACCAGCTCCCGTCGGAACGCCGGGCCGCGTCGGTGTTCGCGGACCACCACGACTACGACCGCCGGTTCTCCTTCGGCCTCGACTTCGTCATCGGCGGAATCGCCGCCGCTGCCGCCAACCCCGTATCCCACGAGGAGCAGAGATGACCCCCTCCCCGCCGGACCTGCCGAAGACGCCGGAGACGGACCTGCCGGAGACGCATCGCCTGACGGCCCCGAACGGGCGCCGCATCACGTACTGCTCCTACGGCGACCCCGCCGCCCCGCCCGTGATCGTGCTCCACGGCACCCCCGGCAGCCGATACGAGGGCCTCGCGCTGCGGCAGGCGGCGGCGGACGAGGGCCTGCATCTGGTCTTCCCGGACCGTCCGGGCTACGGCGGGACCGACCCTGTGCCCGGCCGCGGCTTCCACCGCTGGAACGACGACTTCGTGGCCCTGCTCGACCACCTCGGCCACGAGCGGGCTCCGCTCGTGGCGATCTCGGGCGGCGGCGGGTACGCGCTCTCGGCGGCCCAGAAGCACCCCGAGCGGGTCACGCGACTGATCCTCGCCTGCGCCGCCGTTCCCGGGGCTCCCCGCGAGGCGTACGCGCGCCGGATCCCGCTGGTCAAGTGGCTGAACCGGATCGTCCTCTGGGCTCCGGCGATAGCCCGGCCGATGCTCGCGGGGAAGGGGATCTTCAAGAAGACGAGGCGCGAGCCGAACCTCGACGCCTGGCCCCGTTCCGATCGGCTGATCATGAGCACCCCCGCCTTCCGGGCGCTCTCCGACGTGGACACGGCCGAGGGCCAGCGCCAGGGGGTGGACGCGGCCATCACCGACCTCGCCGGCTACTCCCTCCCGCTGCCGGACCCGCTGGGCTCGCTCTCCGTACCGACCCTGTTCCTGCACGGCGAGGCGGACGGCAACGTCCCCGTCGAGGTGGCGCGCTGGGCGCACGCGCAGATTCCCGGCGCCGAGCTGCGCACCGTCACCGACGGCGGTCATCTGTTCCTCCTCGCGGACCCGGAGCCGCTCCTGCGGGAACTGACCTGAGCGGTGTGTGCGGCGGTCGTCCTTCACACCCCGTACCGCCGGTGTGAGGATGGCCGTCATGACCTGGACGGCACCTCGCATCGCACGTACGACGGTCGACGGCGACCAGCTGAACGTCCCGAGCACCGTGGACGAGCGGGTCATGCTGGACGGCTGGCTCCGGTGGCACCGCGAGACACTGCTCACCAAGTGCGCCGGGCTCGCCCCGGCACAGCTCGTGCGCACCGCTGCCGAGCCGTCTGACCTCAGCCTGCTCGGCCTGGTGCGGCACATGGCGGAGATCGAGCGCTGGTGGTTCCGCCGGAGCTTCGCGGGCCAGCCGATCGGTGACGTCTTCACCGGTCCGGGCGACGGTGACGAGGGGATCGAAGGGGTCGACGCCGCGCACGCCGAGCGCGACTTCGCCGCCTTCCGTGCCGAGATCGAGGCGTGCGAGGCCGCCGTGGCGGGGCGCGGCCTCGACGAGACGTTCGTGTCGGCCACCCGGGGCCGGACCGTCAGCCTGCGCTGGGTGTACCTGGTGATGATCCAGGAGTACGCCCGCCACAACGGCCACGCGGACCTGCTGCGCGAGCGGACCGACGGCGCCACCGGCGACTACCCGGTGGGGGGATGAGGTGCGGCTGCTCCGGTCCCGGCCCGGGACCGGAGCAGCCGCACACCCCGACGCGTACGGAAGCGCCTCTCAGCCGTCGTCCGTCCCGGGCGGATACACGGCCGCGTGGGCCGACCGGAAGAGGGCGTCGACCTCCTGGCCGCTGAGCCCCTGCGCCCGTGCCTCGTTCAGCCACTCGGCGAGCGAGGCGCGCAGAGGGGAGTCGGGGCCCGCCTGGGCCGGGGCGAGGGAGCGGGTGACGAAGGTGCCCGCTCCCTGCCGGACCTCGGCGAGGCCCGCGCGTTCCAGCTCGCGGTACGCCTTGAGGGTCGTGTTCGGGTTGACCTTGGTCTCGGCCGCGACCTGCGCGGCCGTGGGCAGCCGGTCCCCCTCCTCCAGGGCGCCCATGCGCAGCGCCTGTTCGACCTGTCGCACGATCTGGAGGTACGTTGCCACTCCGCTGCGTCTGTCGATGCGGAACACGACCACCGTCTTCACCCTCCAGTTGGACTGCCGAAACGATACGTAATCGCGGCGGCAGGTCCTAAAGAGGGCGCCGTGAGTCCCGCCACAGGGTGAACGCCGTGAGGGCGACCGTGGCCAGGAGCAGGAAGCCCGCCCCGGTCCACTGCATGGTCGGCATCTGGTCGTACCTCAGGTACTCGACCACGTTGTCGACGATGCCGTTCTCCCTGACGCAGGCATCGTGCGCCGCTTCGGTCGGTGGTGCAGTGACCCCAGCCGAAGAGTTTGCCGTCGGGTCGCACCAGCGCGTGGAACTGCCGGCCCTTGACGGTGGCTTCGATGACCGTGTGGGGGGCCAGCAGATCGGCCGGGTTCCCGTCCGTGACCAGCCCCGTCACCAGCGTGTGGGCCGGGACCAGCGCGTCGGCGTCGCCCGCCATCCGCAGCCTGCCCTCGGAGACGACCAGCAGGAAGTCGCACATGTCCTCCAGCTCGGAGAGCATGTGGGAGGACATCACCACGGTGGTGCCGCGCTCGACGGCCTCCGACATCAGCAGCGCGCCCATGTCGTGGCGGGCCAGCGGGTCGAGGTCGGCCATCGGCTCGTCGAGCAGCAGCAGATCGGGCCGCTTGCCGAAGGCGAGCGCGAACGCGACACTGGTGCGCTGACCGCCGGAGAGCGTGCCGACCTTGGCGTGCAGAGGTACCTGGCCCGAACGGACGATCCGCTCCGACGCGGCCATGTCCCAGCCGGGGTTCAACTCCGCGCCCAGCCGCAGCGTCTCCGCCACCGTGAACCTCTTGAACAGCGGCTTGTCCTGCCCGAGGAAAGCGAACCTCGGCGTCACCGCGGGGTCCTCGGCAGGCACGCCGAAGACCCGGAGTTCCCCGTGACTCGGCTGCACCTGCTGCGTCGCCATCCCCAACAGGGTGCTCTTCCCGGCCCCGTTGGGGCCGACGAGACCGCAGATCCGGCCGGCCGGAAGCCGGAAGGAGCAGTCGCGCAGTGCCCAGCCGCGCCGGTACTGCCTACCGAGTCCACGGGCCTCCAGCGCCCAGGCGCCGGAGGCACCTCCCGGAGTGAATGCGTCTGCCATGCATAGCCCCAATTCCATTAGTCAATTAATGGAATCATGGTCTGGGATGGGAGGGGCTGTCAAACCGCCTCGGGCATCGGCTCTTGCGGACGGTGACGTGGATATCCGTCATGCACCTGTTCGGGTGGGTACCCGGCGCTTCCTTCGGAGGACTGGACCATTGAACGTTCGGACGGCTCTGGCCTGGCGGTTCTTCGGCGCGTAGCGTGAGCCCGCATGAAGATCCTGATCAGCGCGGACATGGAAGGCGCCACCGGTGTGACCTGGCCGGCCGACGTGCTGCCGGGCACCTCCCAGTGGGAGCGGTGCCGTGCCATGTTCACCTCCGACGTGAACGCGGCGGCGCTCGGCTTCTACGACGGCGGCGCGGACGAGGTCCTCGTCAACGAGGCCCACTGGTCCATGCGCAACCTCCTGCTGGAGCGGCTCGACGACCGGGTCCAGATGCTCACCGGCCGGCACAAGTCCCTCTCCATGGTCGAGGGCATCCAGCACGGCGACGTCGACGCCATCGCCTTCGTCGGCTACCACACGGGCGCCGGCGCGGAGGGGGTCCTCGCCCATACCTACCTGGCGAACTCCATCACCGGGGTCTGGCTCAACGGCGCCCGCGCGAGCGAGGGACTGCTCAACGCGCATGTCGTGGCCGAGTACGGGGTACCCGTCGTCCTCGTCACCGGCGACGACCTGACCTGCGTGGACGCCGAGGGCTACGCACCCCGGGCCCGCAAGGTCGCCGTCAAGGACCATGTGTCGCGGTACGCGGCGGTCTGCCGCACCCCGGCCCGTACCGCGGCGGACATCCGCGCCGCGGCGAAGGACGCCGCCGCGCTCGCCGTGCGGCACACACCGGTGGAGGGCGGCCCCTTCACCGTGGAGCTGGAGTTCGACGCCGAGCACCTGGCCCAGGCGGCCACCGTCGTCCCCGGGGTGGCACCCAGCGGCGAACGGCGCGTCGCCTACACCAGCGCGACGATGTACGAAGGTATCCGCACGTTCAAGGCGGTGACGACGATCGTGTCGTCCGCCGTGGAGGAACAGTATGGCTGAGGCGACCCGCCCCCAGGAGAGCGTCGACCAGCAGGCGCTCGACGAATCGGTGACGTTCACTTCCGAACTGATCCGGATCGACACGACCAACCGCGGCGACGGCGACTGCCGCGAACGCCCGGCCGCCGAGTACGTCGCCGAGCGGCTGGCCGCCGCCGGACTGGAACCCACCCTGCTGGAGCGCACCCCCGGACGCACCAATGTGGTCGCCCGGATTCCCGGCACCGACCCGTCCGCCGACGCCCTGCTCGTCCACGGCCACCTCGACGTGGTCCCGGCCGAGGCGGCCGACTGGTCCGTGCACCCGTTCTCCGGAGAGGTCCGCGACGGTGTCGTCTGGGGGCGCGGCGCCATCGACATGAAGAACATGGACGCGATGGTCCTGGCCGTCGCACGCGCCTGGGCACGGGCCGGGGTCCGCCCCCGCCGCGACATCGTGATCGCGTACACCGCCGACGAGGAGGCCAGCGCCGACGACGGCTCCGGCTTCCTCGCCGACCGGCACGCCGAGCTCTTCGACGGCTGTACGGAGGGCATCAGCGAATCCGGCGCCTTCACCTTCCACGGCGGACCGGACATGCCGCTCTACCCGATCGCCGCGGGCGAGCGCGGCACCGCCTGGCTGAAGCTCACCGCGCACGGCAAGGCCGGGCACGGCTCCAAGGTCAACACGGCCAACGCGGTCAGCGCACTGGCCGCCGCCGTCTCCCGGATAGGCGAGCACGAATGGCCCGTCCGGCTCACCCCGACGGTCCGCGCCGCGCTCACCGAGATCGCCGCCCTGCATGGCATCCACGCCGACCTCGACGCCCCCGGCTTCGACGTGGACGAACTGCTCGGCAAGCTCGGCCCCGCCGCCGACCTGGTCGCACCGACCGTCCGCAACAGCTCCAACCCGACCATGCTGGAGGCCGGGTACAAGGTCAACGTGATCCCGGGCCACGCCACCGCCTTCGTCGACGGCCGAATGGTGCCCGGCGGCGAGGACGAGTTCCACGCCACCCTGGACCGGCTGACCGGCCCCGACGTCGACTGGGAGTTCCACCACCGCGAGGTCCCGCTCCAGGCCCCGGTCGACTCGCCGACGTTCGCGAAGCTGCGTGCCGCGATCGAACGCTTCGACCCGGCCGGCCACGTCGTGCCGTACTGCATGTCGGGCGGCACGGACGCCAAGCAGTTCTCCCGGCTCGGCATCACCGGCTACGGCTTCTCGCCGCTGAAGCTGCCCGTCGGCTTCGACTACCAGGCGCTGTTCCATGGCGTCGACGAACGCGTCCCCGTCGAGGCACTGCACTTCGGCGTCCGCGTCCTCGATCACTATCTGCGTACTGCCTGACCGCTACAGGGGGAATCGATGAAGCTGCCCACCGGGGCTCACGGAACCTGGCCGTCGCCGATCGACGCCGCGCTCGCCGCCTCCCACGACGGACGCCCGGAGTATGTCGGCACCGTCGGCGACGAGGTGTGGTGGACGGAGCCGCGCCCCGCCGAGGCGGGCCGCCGCGCCCTGGTCCGCCGCCGGCCGGACGGGGACGCCCAGTGCGTGCTGCCCGCTCCGTGGAACGTACGGAGCCGGGTCATCGAGTACGGCGGACGGCCCTGGGCCGGGACCGCGCGCGCCGAGGGCGGCCCGCTGATCGTCTTCGTCCACTTCGCCGACCAGCGGCTGTACGCCTACGCCCCCGACGGCACCGACGAGCCCTGGCCGCTCACCCCGGTCTCGGCCGTCGGCGGCGGGCTGCGCTGGGCCGATCCGCAGCTCCACCCCGACCGGGGCGAAGTGTGGTGCGTCCTGGAGGAGTTCACCGGCGAGGGCCCCACCGAGCTGCGCCGGGTGATCGCCGCCGTACCGCTGGACGGCTCGGCCGCCGACGACCGCTCCGCCGTACGCGAACTCACCGACGACAGCCGCCGGTTCGTCACCGGGCCGAAGCTCTCGCCCGATGGGCGGCGGGCCGCCTGGATCGCCTGGGACCACCCCCGGATGCCGTGGGACGGCACCGAGGTGATCCTCGCGGACGTCGCCGAGGACGGCACCTTCCACCACCCCCGGGCCTTCGGCGGCGGACCCGAGGAGTCGGTGCCGCAGATCGAGTGGGGCGCCGACGGGCAGCTCGTCCTCGCCAGTGACCGCAGCGGCTGGTGGAACCTGTACCGCGCCGACCCGAACGGGGGCGCGGTCGCGCTCTGCCCCCGCGAGCAGGAGTTCGCCGGACCGCTCTGGAAGATCGGCCTCAGCTGGTTCCGGCCGCTGGACAACGGCCTGATCGCCACCATCCACGGCAAGGGCACCACCACGCTCGGCATCCTCGACCCGCAGACCGGCGAACTGGTCGACGTCGCCGGGCCCTGGACCGAGTGGGCCGAGACGCTCGCCGTGCACGGCAGCCGGGTCATCGGCGTCGCCGCGAGCCCGTACAGCGCGTTCGAAGTGGTGGAACTGGACACCGCGACCGGCCGCACCCGCGTCATCGGGGCACCGCACCAGGACGCCGTCGACCCCGCGTACTACCCGCGGCCCGAGCAACGCACCTTCACCGGGCCCGACGGACGCGAGATCCACGCCCACATCTACCCGCCGCGCAGCCCCGACCGGTCCGGCCCCGAGGACGAACGGCCGCCCTACGTGGTCTGGGCGCACGGCGGCCCCACCGGCCATGCCGCACTCGTACTCGACCTGGAGATCGCCTACTTCACCTCGCGGGGCATCGGCGTCGCCGAGGTGAACTACGGCGGCTCCACCGGCTACGGCAGGACCTACCGCAACCGGCTTCGCGAGCAGTGGGGCGTCGTCGACGTCGAGGACTGCGCGGCCGTCGCCGCGGCACTGGCCGACGAGGGCACGGCCGACCGGCGGCGGCTCGCCGTCCGGGGCGGCAGCGCCGGCGGCTGGACCACCGCGGCCTCGCTGACCGGTACCGATGTCTACGCCTGCGGGACGATCATCTATCCCATCCTCGACCTGACCGGCTGGGGCACCGACGAGACCCATGACTTCGAGTCGCAGTACCTGGAGTCCCTGGTCGGCCCGCTCGCCGAAGTCCCGGACCGCTACCGCGAACGCTCGCCGGCCGGCCGCACCGACCGGCTGACCACGCCCTTCCTCCTCCTCCAGGGGCTGGACGACCCGATCTGCCCGCCCGTCCAGTGCGAGCGGTTCCTGGCCGCGCTCGACGGACGCGGCATCCCGCACGCGTATCTCACCTTCGAGGGCGAGGGCCACGGCTTCCGGCGCGCCGACACCATGATCCGCGCACTGGAGGCCGAACTCTCCCTGTACGCACAGACCTTCGGGATCGACCGCACCGACGTACCGCGGCTGGAGCTGAAGAAGTGACCCTCGCACCGCTGACCCGCCCGGCCCGGCTGCGCCCGGGAGCCAGGATCGCCGTCGTGTCACCGAGCGGGCCGGTGCCCGCCGACCGGCTGGAGGCGGGCCTGGACGTACTGCGCGGCTGGGGCCTGGACCCCGTCGAGGCACCGCATGCGCGCCAGGTCCATCCCGAGCTGGACTACCTCGCCGGTACCGACGAGGCACGGGCCAGGGATCTCCAGGAGGCCTGGTGCGATCCGGCCGTGGACGCGGTGATCTGCGCCCGCGGCGGATACGGCGTGCACCGGATGGTCGACCTGGTCGACTGGGCGGCGATGCGCGCGGCCGGGCCGAAGGTGTTCGTCGGATACAGCGACATCACCGTGCTCCACGAGGCGTTCGCCCGGCGCATGGGGCTCGCCACCCTGCACGGCCCGATGGCCGGCACCGAGACCTTCCTCAAGGACCCGGACACCCAGGAGTCCCTGCGGGCCACCCTGTTCGAGCCCGATTCGGTACGGACCCTCGGACTGCCTACCGCGCGGGCACTGGTCCCCGGCAGGGCCCGCGGCATCACCTACGGCGGCTGTGTGAGTCTGCTCGCCGCCGACCTCGGCACCCCGCACGCCCGGACGTCGGCCCGGGGCGGGCTGCTGGTGATCGAGGACACGACCGAGGACCCGTACAGCATCGACCGCATCCTCACCCAGCTGCTGCGGGCCGGGGCGCTCGACGGGGTGTCCGGGGTGGTCTGCGGCTCCTGGGCGGGCTGCGGTCCGTACGAGAAGGTGCGGGCGGTACTCGCCGACCGGTTCGGCCCGCTGGGCGTACCCGTCGTCGAGGAGCTGGGCTTCGGGCACGGACCGACGGCGCTCACGATTCCGCTCGGCGTGCCCGCCGCGCTGGACGCACCGGCCGACGGCGGTCCCGCCACGCTCACCGTCGAGGTGCCGGCGCTGCGCTGAACGGCCTCGTACCGCAAAGAAGTTGAGCATTGTTCAGGAAACGCCGACCCGGGCGTTGACATCACTATGACACGTGTCACAGCATGAGCGCGGTCCATTGCTTACCGGTCGGTAAGGCGCCCTCGGTGTGGAGGTCTTCGTGTCGCGTGCTGTTCCCCGCCCCCGGTCCGGCTACCGGACGTTCTCCCGGAAGTCGGTCGCCTATGTGGCCGGAGCCGCGCTCGCCGCACCCCTGGTCCTCACCGGTGCGGCGCGGGCGACCGCTGCCGAGGCCGGCCAATACACCGTCACCTCGCTGGAGTTCACCCTTCGGGCGGGCGGTCGCTCCTGCACCGTCGATGCCGATCTGTACCGCCCCGCCGGGGTCGACGCACAGCACCCGGCCCCCGCCGTACTCGCCACCAACGGTTTCGGCGGCAGCAAGTCGGACGGCTCGACCGACGCCATCGGCAAGGCCTTCGCCTCCCGCGGCTATGTCGGCCTCGTCTACTCCGGCCTCGGCTTCGGCAAGTCGGGCTGTCTCATCACCCTCGACGACCCGGCCATCGACGGCAGGGCGGCCGCCGGGCTCATCGACTTCCTCGCCGGGACCCGCGCCGCCGACGACGGCACGGAGGCCGACTACGTCACCCGGGACGGCAGGGGCGACCCCAGGGTCGGCATGATCGGCGGCTCGTACGGCGGTGCCATCCAGATGGCCACCGCGGCCGTCGACCGCCGCGTCGATGCCCTCGTACCGCTGATCACCTGGAACGACCTGGCGTACGCGCTCGCCCCGAACAACGCCGGTACGCGCAAGGGTGTTTCGTCCGACACCGGCGGGGTCTTCAAGTGGCAGTGGACCAACGGCTTCTATCTGATGGGGGAGGGGCAGACGGTCCTCAACGCCGGCCTCGACCCGTCCCGGTTCAACAACCTCACCTGCCTCCACTTCGCGTCACGGGCCTGCGACACCATCCGGCTGCTCAACTCCGGCCGCTACCCGGCGGACCGGACCGCCGCGATGCTCGACTACGCGCGCAGCGTCTCGCCGGTCGACTACCTCGGCAAGGTCAAGGCACCCACACTACTCGTCCAGGGCCAGGCCGACAGCCTGTTCAACCTGAACGAGGCCACCGCCACGTACGACACCCTCAAGGCACAGGGCACCACGGCCAAGATGATCTGGCAGGCCTGGGGGCACAGCGGCGGGCAGGTGCCCGGCGAACTCGACCTGGGCAAGGGCAACCTGGAGACCAGCTACGTCGGACAGCGGGTCCTCGCCTGGTTCGACCGCTACCTCCAGCACCGGAAGAACACCGACACCGGGCCGGACTTCGCCTACTACCGCGACTGGGAGAGCGGTTACGGCACCGCGGACTCCGTGCCGGCCCTCTCGCAGAAGGTGTACCTGTCCGGCGACGGCAAGCTCGTCGACAACCGGTCCAAGGTCGCCCGGGGCAGCCGTCAGTACGCCAACTGGCCCGTTCCCACCAGCCATTCGGAGAACTCGCTCGCCGGCCTGATCGGACTGCCCGACCCCAGGCCCTATGACACCAAGGGCACCTACCTCGGCTGGACCAGCGCCCCGCTGACGTCCCCCGTCGATGTCGTCGGCGCACCGAAGGCCACCCTGAAGGTGGTCTCGCCGAAGACGGAGCGGGTCCAGAACAGCGGCGACGCCGCCGACAAGCTCGTCCTGTTCGCCAAGGTCTACGACGTGGCCCCGGACGGGAGCAGGACGCTGGTGAACCGGCTGGTCTCCCCGGTGCGGGTGCCGGACGTCACCCGCTCGTTCACCGTGCGGCTCCCGGGCATCGTCCACCGGTACGAAGCCGGACACCGGCTCGAATTCGTGATCGCGGCGAGCGACAGCGCGTACTCGGGCAACCGGGGAATCAAGCCGGTCACGGTGGTCAGCGCCCCGGAGGACACCGGCGTGCTGGAGCTTCCGGTGGTCGGCGGCCGGCTGAAGTGACGCGGCCCGGTCGGGGTCAGGCCGGCCGGGCCTGCCCGGCCCCGACCACCCGCAGATACGCCTGCGCGGAGTCGCGCGTCCGGATCTCGACGGGCAGCAGGATGTGCCGTACCTCGTGCGGACCGTCCGGGTTCCGGATGCGCTGCGCGAGCAGCTCGCCGTCTGCTCTTCGCCCAGGGCGCGGACCAGGGCCCGATCACCTTCGCCTCCGCGGCCGACCGGGTCGGCTGGACCATCGGCGACGCGAACGGCGTACCCCTGAAGTCCGGCACGGCGCAGGTCGCGTCGGGCAAGGCCGCCCTCGACATCAAGGATCTCGGCCCCGGCTACTACACGCTCACCGCCACCGCCGACTCCGGCGCCCCGGTGACGCGGACCACCTCGTTCGGTGTCGTCACCCCGGCGCCCGCCAAGGATCCCTACTACGCCGTGGCCATGCACTACGGCTGGCAGCCGGGGTGGGAGGACGCACTGCTCGATTCCGCCGCCACCGTGGGCTGGAGCGAGGTCAGATCCGATGCCAACTGGTCGGTGGAGAAGCAGAAGGGCGTCTACGACTTCGGCGCCTACCCCCTCGACGCGGGGCTGAAGAACGCGGCGAAACGCGGCATCAGGACCATGCCGATCCTCGGATACCGCAACCCGCTCTACGACGGCGGCAAGACACCGAGCTCCCCCGAGGGGCTGGCGGCCTTCGCCAGGTTCGGCGCGGCAGCGGCCGCTGCCTACGCCCCGTACACCAAGGACTTCTCCGTCTACAACGAGTTCAACGGGACCGGATTCAACGACGGGGCCTGCGGCATCACCGCCAAGTGCTATATCGACATGGCCAGAGCGGTGAAGCAGGCCATGCCGGACGCCAATGTGGTGGGCCCCACCTCGGCCGGCACCCAGCTCGCCTGGCACGACGACTTCATCGCCCGCGGCGGCCTGGACTACCTCGACACCTTCAGCGTCAACTACTACAGCAGCGCGGGCGACGCGCCCGGCACGCCGCCGGAGGAGATCAAGGCACTCGGGGAGTTCACACAGCTGGTGAAGAAGGTCGAGGCGCACAAGAAGATGCCGATCTGGGTCACCGAGAACGGCTGGCCCACGAACACCGGCGGTTGGAGCGAGACCCAGCAGGCCGACTATCTGATCCGCGCCCAGACGCTGGCCCGCGCGGCCGGTGCCGACAAGTACTTCTGGTACGACATCCTCGACGACGGCGACAACCCCGGTGAACGCGAACACCGCTTCGGCCTGTTCCGGCGCGCCGGGGGCGGCGTCCAAGGGCTGGCCCCCAAGCCCGCCGCCGTCACCAACGCCGTCCTCATCCGCCAGACCGCGGGCAAGCAGCTCGGCGCCCGGGAGAGCGCGGGCGACCCGGCCGTCCACGTCTACCCGTACGGCACCACCACCCGTTCCCTGTGGGCCACTTCGCCCCGCACGGTCTCGGTCCGCACCGACAAGCCCCTGACACTGACCGATCAGTTCGGCAAGCGGAGCACACTCGTTCCGACGGCCGGGCGCGTCACGCTCGGCCTCGACGGCAGCCCCGTCTTCCTCGAAGGGCCGGTCGCCGGCGTGGCGGTCACGAACTCGCCGCTCTCGCTGAGCACGGCCGAGCAGTCGGTCACCGGCGCCGGCCTGAAGGTCACCGTCACCGCGGACCGCACCGAGGCGGGCGCACTGCCCCGCCGGCTGCCGGTCACGGTCGACGGCGTGCACGGCATGCTGAGGACCAAGCCGGGTGCGAGGACCTCGCTCACGCTGCAGGTGCCCGCCACCGCGACCACCGGCGTACGCGATGTCAGCTCCTCCTTCGGCCGTCGGGCCCTGCTGCGCACCACGACGAAGGTGGTCGAGCCGTACACCGTGACCGGGCGGCCCGACATCAGGAGGACCGGTGGCGGCCTCACCGTGAGGATCACCAACAACGACCCGGAACGGGCGCTGGCACCTTCGCCGGTGGGCTGGCGAGTCGGGCCGTGGATGGGCACGATCGCGGATCCGGGCCCGGTCCCGGCCGGGAAGTCGTCCGAGAGAACCGTCGAACTCCCCACCGGGACCGCTCAGTTCGTGCCCTACGCCTACTCCGTCACGACCGGCGATGCCGCGGACTCCGGCTCGCTCAGCCTCAGCCCCGTCGAACCCGCGGGTGACACCATCCTCGAACCGGCGGACCTGAACTCCGTCGGGAACTGGGCGAGTCTGCGGGGTGGTACCAGGACCGGCCCCGACGATCTCTCCGGGACCATCCGCTACACCCACACGGACCAGGACCTGATCCTGGACGCGGTCATCAAGGACGACGTGCACAACGCGGACCGGACGGATCCTTCGGCGGCCTGGCAGGTCGACTCCATCCAGTACGACCTCTACTCGGGCTTCCCCGGCACGCCCGACGGCAACCGGGTGGAGGTCGGTGCGGCGCTGCTGCCGAGCGGCCCCGTCGCCTACACCTGGGCCGCCCCGCCGGGTCAGCAGGCCGGGCCCACGCCGGGCGCGGATGTCTCCGTCGTGCGTGACGAGAAGGCCCGGACCACCACCTACCGGCTCGCCGTCCCCTGGACCTCGCTCGGATTCGACCGGCCGCCCACCGGGACGTTCGGACTGTCGTTCCTCGTCAACGACGCCGACGCGGGCACCGCCACCGACGCGCGTGACGGCTACCTCCAATGGGGTGCCGGAGTGGGCGCCTCGCCCAAGAACCCCCCCTGTTCCGGTCCGTGAGGCTCGTGCGATGACTCTTCTGCTCGCCGGTGCGCACCTGCCCTACCCCCACACCAACGGATTCCACGCCGAGGGCGAACGACTGGTGCTGACCCGGTACTCACCGGCCACCGGCGCCCTCGGGCTCACCAGCGTCCGCTGGCGCGACGAGGAGCGTGCCGCACGCCCCCTGTACGAACCGGAACCCAGCATCACGGGGCCGGAGCAGCTGCTCTGGCCGGATGTGGCCCTGGCCGCCGAACGGGTGGCCTGGGTCTGGAACGGTGCGGTCCACGTCCTCGACCTGGACTCCGGTGCCCCGAGCGGCTGTACACGGCCGCTCCCGGGCACACCCTGCAGAACCTGTGCTCCCTCACGGCATCGGGGGACCGGGTGGTGGTGATGGAACGGCCCGGGGACCGGGAGGCACCGGTGACCTGCCTGGAGATCTCCGTGTCCACCGGAAAGGCCGACGAGCTTTTCGGCAAGGGCTGGTTCGCCAACCACCCGGCCCACAGCCCGCACGACGAGTCATGGCTGACCTTCGCCCACGAGGGGCCCGCCCGGGAGATCCCGGACCGGATCTGGGTCCGGCACCCCACGCGGGCGCCGGAGGGCCGGTGCGTCTTCGAGCAGGCGGTCGACGGCGCAACGCTCGCCGTGGGTCACGAACGCTGGATGTTCCACGACCTGGGCGCCGTGGTGTGCGCGTACGGCGAGAGCGAGGCGGGGCCGCGCGGCCTGTACACGGTCCACCCGGACGGCCGGGCGGCACGCCTCGTCAGCGAGGGGGAACGGTACTGGCACTGCGACATCAGCCGCGACGGACGGTGGGCCGTCGTCGACACGACCGGTCCCCACGACGCGCCGGGCCGGGGCTGGCAGAACGCGGGGCAGGTCTCCGACATCGTGCTCGTCGACGTCGCCACGGGCGCCCGTACGCCCCTGGCCCGGACGGCGGCCGACCGGCACCCCCGGCACCCGCACCCGGTGTTCACGCCCGACGGCACCGCCGTCCTCCACAACCACGGCGATCCGTCGACCGGCGAGGTCGCGGTGGCCCGGGTCCCCGTGCCCCGGGCCGTGTCCTGAGTACCCGTCCCGGGGCACGCGCCCGCCAGGGATTGCGGGACAGCCCTTAGGCTGGCGTGATGTCCGAGAGCGACTATCTGGCCGAGGGGCGGCGCACGGCCATCCGCCCCTTCGCACTGGCCGATGCCGAGGAGTTCACCAGTCGGGCGCGGGAGAGCCGGGACTTGCACAGCCCCTGGCTCTTCCCGCCCGACGAGGCCCGCGCGTACGCCGCCTACGCGGGCCGGCTGATCGACGACCCCACGAGGGCGGGCTTCCTCGTCTGCGAGCGCGGCGGCGGGAGCGGGCCCGCCGCCGGGATCGCGGGGTTCATCAACATCAACAACATCGTCAGCGGCGCGTTCCGCTGCGGTGCGCTCGGATACGGGGCCTTCGCCCACGCGGCAGGACGCGGCCTCATGGGCGATGGGCTGGACCTGGTCCTGCGGTACGCCTTCGGGCCGCTCGGTCTGCACCGCCTCGAAGCCAACATCCAGCCCGGCAACGAGGGTTCCCTCGCCCTCGTCCGACGGGCCGGATTCCGTCTCGAAGGCTTCTCGCCGGACTTCCTCTTCATCGACGGAGCCTGGCGCGACCACGAGCGGTGGGCCATCACCGCCGAGATGACCGCCGAGATGACCGGCGAGAAGTCCTAGGAAGCCTTTGACGCGGGCCGGGCCCCGCCCACCGCGGCGGACACCAGGGCGCCGGCTTCGGGCCCGGCCTGCACGACCGCGGTTCCGTCCGGCGCCCAGATGCCGGAGCCGCCCGATGTCTGTTCGTACGTTCCGCTCGGCCCTGCCGAGGTGGCCAGCACCGCCCACACCCCATGGGCGAGCGCCGTGCGGCTCATGTGTCCGTCGCGGCGGGCGGCCTGCTCGGGCCCGGGGCCGTAGAGGGTACTCGCCACATAGGCGTCGATGCCGAGCGCGGCGGTGCCGGCGGCGTGTTCGGGAACCGCGGCGTCGTAGCACACCGCAAGCCCCAGCCGATGCCCGTCGACCACCAGGACCTGCGGCTTCTCGCCGGGGGTGAACCGGTCGGACTCCACGCCGTGCAGCCACATCTTGCCGTACACGCATCGCGCGCCCTGTCCCGTGACGGCCAGGGTGGCGAGATACTCGCGCCCGTCCGCGGCGCGTACCGGCGCCCCGGCCAGGGCCGTCGCCCCCGCCTCGCCGCAGGCCGTGACGAGCGGGCGCAGCCGGGGGTCGTCGGGGGACACGGCCTCGGCGGCGAGGTCGTAGCCGGTGAGCGAGAGCTCCGGGAAGACGACCAGCCGAGCCCCCGAACGCCGGACCGCCGCCGCGTGGGCCGCGGAGTTGGCGGCGACGTCGAGAGGAACGCAGGCGGGCTGGGCGACGGCGACGGTGAGCGGGGCGGGGACGGGCACGGGTACTCCGGATCAGCCGGTCGGCCGGGCGTTCCGGGGCGGGCTGCCCCGGAGGGACCGCAGGTCACCGACGCGAACAGGGTCGTGGACAGCCTATCGGGCGGTCCCCGGCCGGTGCGGTCCCGGGCCGTGACCCGGGGCGGGGCGGGGTGGGGCGATTCGGCAGTGGCCGGGCCTCTCGAACACGGTGATGCGTGCCTGGGTGACCGTCCGGTCGGTGCACTCCTCGAAGAACTCGTCGAGGGTCGCCCGCTTCACCACCTCGCGTGCGTCCGTCTCCAGCGGCCGGCCCGCCAGGCCGTGTACGACCACGATGCGTTCGTCGGCCGGCATGCGCTCCCGGATCCTGTCGGGCGGCAGATTCCCCAGAGCCCGACGAGCAGCGCCATCGGGCCGGGGGCCCACGGCGCCCACCGGCGCAGCAGGCTCCCGGACGGCGGCGGGCGGTGTTCCGTTCGCGCATCGGCGGGGGTGGAGGAGGAGTGCTCGACGAGAGAAATGACGTGCTCCGTCCGGTGGGGGTCTCTCACTCAGTTGATCGACGGTGATCGACTGCTCGTTGATCGAACGATGGGGGCAGCAGCCAGATCGACGCGCTCGTCGCACCACGCACCCACCACGGACCCCTTGCCCGGACCCTTCCACCCCACTGGCCGACCCCGGGTTGAGCAAGTCTTTACCGATGGCTGATTCGGGCTCCTTGCCGAGCCCACGAGCCGTTCCCACAAGGGTTCCGGAGCGCGGCGCTCCGTACAGGAAGCGGAAAACCGCGGCCGAAAATATGAGGGGCGTGCCCCCGTCCAGGTAACGGTCGTGTTGACCGTACGCAATCGCAGGCAGACGCTCCTCATATAGCTGCTAAATACAACTGGTTCTGCCGGGCGGGACCGGATCGGGAGGACGCATATGTGTGGCATCGCCGGCTGGGTCTCCTTCGACCGCGATCTGCGGGGGGCCGAGGAGGTCGCGAAACTGGACGCGATGACGGAGACCATGTCCTGCCGGGGACCCGACGACCGGGGGACCTGGACCGCCGGTCACGCCTCGCTCGGACACCGGCGGCTCGCGATCATCGACCTGCCCGGTGGGCGTCAGCCCATGACCGTCGACACACCCGAGGGGGCGGTCGCCCTCGTCTACTCCGGTGAGGCGTACAACTTCATCGAACTCCGCGGTGAACTGACCGCCCGCGGGCACCGGTTCACCACCGACTCGGACACCGAGGTGGTGCTGCGCGGCTATCTGGAGTGGGGCGAGGCCCTCGCCGAGCGGCTCAACGGCATGTACGCCTTCGCGATCTGGGACGGCCGCCACGACCGGCTCGTCATGATCCGCGACCGGATGGGCGTCAAGCCCTTCTACTACTGGCCGACGCCCGACGGTGTGCTCTTCGGCTCGGAGCCCAAGGCCATCCTGGCCAATCCGCTGGCCAGGCCCCGGGTGACCCTCGACGGGCTGCGGGAGCTCTTCACCGTCGTCAAGACCCCCGGCCACGCCGTGTGGGACGGCATGTACGAGGTGGAGCCCGGCACGGTCGTCACCGTGGACCGCGGCGGCCTGCGCCGGCACGTCTACTGGCGGCTGGAGACCCGCCCGCACCCCGACGACCGGGACACCTCGATCGCCACCGTACGGTCGCTGCTCGACGACATCGTGCGCCGTCAGCTGGTCTCCGACGTACCCCGCTGCATCCTGCTCTCCGGCGGACTCGACTCGTCGGCGGTCACCGCACTCGCCGCCCGGCAGCTCGCCGAGAGCGGCGAGAAGGTCCGCACCTTCGCCGTCGACTTCGTGGGACGCACCGAGAACTTCGTCGCCGACGAGCTCCGCACCACCCCCGACACCCCGTTCGTGCACGACGTGGCCCAGCAGGCGGGCACCCTCCACCGGGACATCGTGCTCGACCCCGACACCCTCGCCGACCCCGAGGTACGGGCCCGGATGATCCGGGCCCGGGACATCCCCATGGGCCTCGGCGACATGGACGCCTCGCTCTATCTGCTCTTCCGGGCCATCCGCGAACACTCGACCGTCGCGCTGTCCGGCGAGTCCGCCGACGAGGTCTTCGGCGGCTACCTCCAGTTCTTCGACGAGGAGGCCCGCAGCGCCGACACCTTCCCCTGGCTGGTGCGGTTCGCCGAGCACTTCGGCGAGGACTCGGGCGTGCTCCGCGACGACCTCGGCCGGGCCCTCGACCTGGGGGAGTACGTCCGCGACAGCTACGAGACCGCCGTCGCCGGCATCGAACGCCTCGCCGGCGAGAGCGACTTCGAGTACCGCATGCGCAAGATCTGTCACCTCCACCTGACCCGGTTCGTGCGCGTCCTGCTCGACCGGAAGGACCGCGCCAGCATGGCGGTCGGTCTGGAGGTCCGGGTGCCCTTCTGCGACCACCGGCTCGTCGAGTACGTCTACAACGCGCCCTGGGCCATCAAGTCCTTCGACGGCCGGGAGAAGAGCCTGCTGCGCGAGGCCACCGCGGATGTGCTGCCCCGGTCGGTGTACGACAGGACCAAGAGCCCCTATCCGTCGACCCAGGACCCCAAGTACGCCATCGCCCTGCAGGGGTACGCCCGCGAACTGCTCGCCCGCCCGGACCACCGCGTGTTCGACCTCGTCGACCGCGACCGGCTCCGCAGGGCGGCCGACCACCACGCGCCCCAGGTCACCTCGGCGTCCCGCCGCGGCCTGGAACGCACCCTGGACCTGGCCATGTGGCTGGATCTGTACGAGCCCGAACTGTTCCTCGGCTGAACAGGCCGCCGACGGCCCACATATGACGGTCAGTCCGATTCGGACAGCACTCCCTCGTAGGCGAGCCACTGGGCGAAGGAGTGCAGTCCACGTGCCAGCCCCGTCGCGGGCGTCCAGCCGGGGGGCCGCACGGTGCCGGCCGGGGTGTGCCACCCCGGCTCGACGTCCGGCACCGCCCGCACCGGTACGGGCCGCACGGCGCCGTGCACGGCCTGCGCCAGTTCGGCAGCCGTGCACGGCTTCTCGGCGACGACCGCGATGTCGCGGTTCTCCGGCCGGGCACGCAGAACCGCCTCGATCGCGTCGGCGAGGTCGTTCACGTACACGGGATGCACCTCGGCGTCCGGGTCGCCCTCGGCCGCGACCGGGTGGCTGCGCAGCGCATCCCACACCATGCGGCCGATCGGGGTGCGGCGTGAGCAGCCGGGGCCGTAGAGCTCACCCACGCTCAGTGTGTACGGGGCCGGGTCACCCTGTGGATGGACCATCACCTCCGGTTCGGCGGAGTGGAGTCGCGTCAGGTCGATCACGGCGGCGCACCGCTCCCGCCGGTCGGCCAGCCTGCGCGCGAGATGTTCGCCGAGCGGGGTCGCCGCCCCGCGCCAGACGAGGCCCCCCGGCCGTCGCGGGCGTGTGCGGTGCTCGGCGGCGGCTTCGCGCCCGGCCTGGAGCGCCCGCCGCGCCACTTCGGCCAGGGGCTCGCGGCGGCGTGCGATGTGATCCTCCGTGCTGGCGTTGCTGATGCCGCCCGGTCCGATCGTCGCCACCGCCTCCGCGTATGCCTCCGATGCCGCGGGCGGGTCGTCGAGTCCGGCGCGGGCGGCTTCGAAGCCCATGGCCAGAGCCGTCAGCCAGGTCCCTCTCACGTCCGCTTCGGCCGCGTCGGCGCCGGGTGGGCGCAGCAGCGCGGCGGACAGTCCGGCACCGCGGAGGTACTGCTCCGCGTCCAGGTGCAGCCACCGTTGCGGGCCGGGGCCCTGGACCCGTACCGCGCACTGCGCGACGCCGTACTTGAAGAACGGCAGCACCGTCAGGCCGGTGAGGGTACTGCCCTCCTTCCCGGGCCGGTCACCCGGTACGAAGCAGACCGAGCGGCGCGGGCCGCGGAAGGCGTTCCCGGAGATCGAGCCGCGGTCCTCGTGCTCGGCGAGATTGGGTACGGCGACATAGCGCGGCACACCATGGACGCTCAGATAGCGGTGCATCAGGATGTCGTCGGGCCAGCCGCCGAGCCGTTCCCTGCCGTAGGCGACGAATCCTTCGGCGTACCGGCGCGGCAGCACGATCGCCACGCACGGGAAGTACTCGTTGACGGCGCCGACCCAGCGGGCGCCCGCCATCGCCCCCAGGCGCGCAGCCGCCCCGTTACGGGAGTCCCAGAGCGCGAACAGGGCCAGCGCCGCGTCCGGAAGTTCCTCGATGGCGCACCGGACCCGGTCGAGGAAGGTTTCGGACAACACCATGTCGTCCTGGACCACCAATTGATGTGTGGCCCCGTCCTCGATCGACGACCACGCGGCGAGCGCGGTGCGCAGCACCGACGGAGTGCCCGTGGGGTCGGGGTCCATGACGACCCGCAGAAGGCCGGAAGGCGCGCTCAGGGCCAGTTTCTCGGCCGCCGCCAGGCGTCTGGGATGGGTCATGACCACCGCGCTGAGCCGTTGGCGTGCCATACGTCCTCCCTCTGTCCGGATCGGCCCGGACCGCACCGGGTATCCGTCCGAAGCCCGGGTCAGCCAGCCGGATTCGGACAGTACGGGCGGCGCCGACGGCCCGCAAGAGTGCCGAAATGGCCCTCTGGCAGGCGGACGGCGGGCCCGTGATGCTGGGCCCGGCACGCCGGGGTCCGTGAACCGCGTGCATTTCCCCCGACGCCGGAAAGAGGCTTTCATGCCCGCGTTACCCCAATCGACCGCTGTCGCCGCCGCGGAGACCGTCCGCTCCCGGCTCGACAAGCTCCGCGATGCCCGCATCGTCGTGACCGGCGGCGGCGGACTCGTCGGCAGCAGGCTGGTCGCGCTGCTGCAGAGCGCCGGAGCCGTCGTCACCGTCCTGGACCGCATGGACGCCTATCCCGAGTCCGGCCACGAGACCTTCGGCGTGGCTCGCAGCGGCGCCCGGCTGGTCGTCGGCGACGTCCGTGACGCCGACACCGTCGCGGCGCTGCTGAGGGAGGCCGACTTCGTGGTCCACGCGGCTGCCTACGCGGACGTCGCAGCCTGCACCCGGCGCCCCGACATCGCCTTCCGTGCCAACGTCGAGGGGACCCAGGTCGTCCTGGAACAGGCCGCGCGGTTCCCGGTTCAGCGACTCGTGCTCGTCTCCTCGGCGTCCGTGTACGGCAACGGCGCACCCGACGTCGAGGGGCCGCAGGTCTTCCACGAGGACATGCCGCTCAACCCGGTGTCCGTGTACGCCAACGGCAAGCTCTGGGCGGAGCACCAGACCCGGCTGATGCTCGACGCCTCCAGCGGCACCGAGTACGCGGTGGTGCGCTACTTCTCCGTGTACGGCGAGCCCCAGATCCCCAAACCGGGCAGCCACTCCTGGATGGTGCCCTGGCTCTCGCTCCAGGCGCGCCTCGGCCGGCCCATGCGGCTCAACGGCGGCGGGAACCAGGTCCGTGACCTCATCCATGTCGACGACGTCGCCGAGGCCACCGCGCTCGCCCTGATCGAGGAACAGATGGCCGAGCAGACCGTGAACGTCGGTACGGGCCGGCCCACTTCGGTCCGCGAGGTGGCCGATCTGATCGCCCCGTACTTCCCCGGCTCACGGCGGATCGTCACCCCGCGCCCGGAGGGGGATCCGCTCGGCGGCTACGCCTGCGTCGAGCGCTCCCGCGAGCTCCTGCGCTGGCAGGCCCACATCGAACTCCCGGAGGGCGTGGACCGGTACGTGCGGTGGCTGCTGGCGACGCCGGGCGCCATGCCACGCTGGCTGGCCGAGGAGCCCGGCGAACCGGAAGGGGCGTGACACGCTGCGCACGGACGGGCCCGCGGGGCGCACGGACTGCGACGAAGGCGACACGTACACAATGAGCTACACCGGTTCCTACATCTGGTCGTTGCGCCGACAAGTCGGCTCCAGGACGCTGCTGGTGCCCGGCGCACAGGTGCTTCTGATCGACGCCGAGGGCCGTGGGCTGTTCCAGCAGCGCGCGGACACCGGGGTCTGGGAGCTCCCGGCCGGCTCCTGCGAGGAGGGCGGCGGCTTCACCGACGCCGCCGTCCGCGAGGTCGCGGAGGAGACCGGCCTGCGGGTGGAGCGGGACGACCTGGTGGCGTTCGGGACCCTCTCCGACCCCCGGGTGCACACCCTGACCTATCCGAACGGGGACGTGACGCACTGCTTCGCGCTCTGCTTCGTCACCCGGCGCTGGTCGGGGGAGCTGTCGCCCGGCGCCGACGAGGTGCGCCAGGCCGTGTTCCGGCCGCTCGACGCCCCGCCCCGACCGCTGCATCCGCCCACGGAGGTGGTGCTGTCCATGTACGAGAGATTCCGCGTGGAAGGCAGGTTCCAGGCCCGGTGAACCCCATACATCCGATACGCGCGGTGGTGCCCTGCCGGGCCTGTCTGTCCGGCGAGGACCTGGACTGGCTCGGCGGGGGCCGATCGGTGAGTCTCGCGCTCGGCCTGATGACGACCGTGGAGGTCGGTCCCGGCCCCGCGCCGGGCGAAGCGGCCGAGGACAGCTGGCAGCGGGAGGTGTGGGCGTTCCTGCGCGCACGGCTGCCCGGACTCGCCCCGCGACCGCCCGCCGTCACGGTACGCAGCGAGGCACCCGCGGCGAGCGGGCTGTCGTCGTCCACGGCGCGGATCGTGGCGCTGTTCCGGGCGTTCGCGGACACTTCCCTCCGCGGGAAGCGTGTCTCCGACGCCACGATCACGCAGTGGGCGTACGAGTTCGAGTTCGCCGTCTTCAACGGTGGCGGCATGGACCACCTGGCAGTCGTCGAAGGCGGTGCGCTCCTCCTCGACGGCCGCGAGCGCGGGCTTCCGGCCATCCGGGACCGGCTGGAGTTCCCCGAGCAGTGGCGGGTGGTCGTCGTGGATTCCGGCACCCGCAAGGACACCCGGCACCACATCCGGGACGTACGGGCGCAACTCGCGGCCGGCGACCCCGCGCTGGCCGCCTACCGTTCCGTGACCGACGAGGCGTCGGGCCGGGTGTGGGAGGCGCTGCGCTGCCGGGACCTGGCGGAGCTCGGGGCCGCAATGGCCGATGCCCACGAAGCCATGCGGGACCACCAGCGGATGTCCACGCCGTTCCTCGAGGAGCTGCGGACGGTCGCGCTGCGCTCCGCCGGCCTGCCGCTGAAGCTCAGCGGGGCCGGCGGGGGCGGTGCGCTGGTCGGCATCTGCCCGGCGGACGAGGCGGCGGAGACGGCGGCCCGTCTCGCTCGGGCGCTGCTCGTCTCCCATCCGGGGGCCCGGGTCGTGCCCACCACGGCAGCCCCGGGCGCCCGGCAGGAGCCGGTACCGGTGGCCGGAGGTCAGAGGAAGGGGTCGTAGTCCTGCCCGTCGGGGAGTTCGCCGGTTCCGCGGGCGATGCGCTCCAACTCCAGGTTGGAGCGGTGGCGCGCGCAGTGGAACCGGCAGTCCCGGCTGGGGTCGACGATCCCCCGCCGGTCCGCGTCCTGCCAGATGGTGGCGAGGTCGTCGGTGACGGCGTCGCCGATCTTCGCGAGCGGGTTGCCCCGGTGGTAGGAGCACACGTACACCCCGGACGGGGTGATCAGCGTGCGGAGTTCGGCGACCCGGCAGCGGTCGTACTCCTTGGGCTGGACGGCACCGACGTGGCCGCGCAGCGAGGTGAGGGTGGAGGAGTTGACGAGCTGGAAGCTCTCGCTCTCCAGCCGGGCGGCCTCGGCGAGCTGACGGTCGACGGACTCCAGCATCTCGCCGGGGACCTGCACGATGTGGTGGTCGTCGTCGAACATGGCCTTGGTCTCGAAGTAGTCGCAGCCGATGTCATGGGCGAGTTCGGCAGCGCGCAGCACCTCGTGGTGGTTGGTCACGGTCGGCCCGCCCGGTTCCTGACGCGACATCACCAGGAAGGAGTAACCGAGGGCGCCGGTCTTCTCGGCGGCGAGCAGCCGCATGTTCTCGATCACCTTGTCGAAGACGCTGCGGCCCTTGCGGTCGGGCCGGAACAGGCCGTACGTCCCGGCGGTGCCGGCGTCGACGGAGACCCGGACCCAGGTGGCGTACCGGGCGAGCTCGGCGAGGTTCTGCCGGATCATCGTGCCGTTGGTGACGACTCCGACGGCCAGGCCCGCTTCGCCGAGGATGCGTAAGACCTTGCGGGTGCCGCGATGGGCGAGCGGTTCCCCGCCGCCTATGAGGACCACCGCCCGTACGGACATGGTGACGAGTTCCTCGGCGAGGGCGGCGAGCCGTTCCGGGGTGAACCGGCCCTGGTTGAGGAGCTTTCCGCTGATGCACTCGGGGCAGGCCAGGTCGCAGAACGTGGTCGGGTCGAGGTCCACGACCAGCGGCGCGGAGGAGGGTTCGCCGGCGGCGGCCCGGAGGATCCGGGGCCAGCCCGTGGGCTGGTACAGCTTGGAGACGAGGTCGAGACGGTCGTGCGTCACAGGGTTCTCCTCCGTGGGATGTACGGGTGTCGGCGGCGGGTCGTACCGGTGTCGCGGTCGGCTGTCGCTCAGCCCTTGACCGCTCCGGTGGCCAGTCCCGCGGCGATCTTGCGCTGGACGGCCAGGAAGAAGATGACGACGGGCAGGGCGGTGAGCGTGGCGCCCGCCATCAGCCCGCCGTAGTCGGTGCCGAAGCTGGTCTGGAAGGAGACCAGCCAGATGCTCAGGGTCTGCTTCTCCGGGGTGGACAGCAGGACGTAGACGAGGACGTACTCGTTCCACGCCTGCACCATCGCGAAGACGGAGGTGGCGACGAGCCCGGGGGCGAGCAGCGGCAGGACGATGCGGACGAAGGCTCCGAACCGGCCGCAGCCGTCGACCATCGCCGCTTCCTCCAGCTCCGCCGGGATCGCGGCGATGAAGCCGTGCAGCATCCACACGGTGAACGGCAGCGTGAAGACGAGGTAGACGAGGATCACGCCGCCGAGGCTGTCGGTGAGACCGGCGTCATTGAGCAGCAGGTAGACGGGGATGATGAGGGCGGCGAGCGGGATCATCTGGACGGTGAGGATCACGACGACGAACGCCTTGCGGCCGGCGAAGCGGAAGCGGGCGAGGGCGAACGCGGCGAGGGTGCCGACCAGGAGGGAGACGAGGACGGTACCGAGACCGATGACGGCGCTGGAGCGGACGTTGGCCCAGAAGGTCTCCGTGCGCATCGCACGGGCGAAGTTGCCGAGAGTGGGATTGCTCGGCCAGAACTCGGGCGGCAGGCTGAGGATCTCGGTCGCGGGCCGGAACGCGGTGAGGACCATCCAATAGACGGGGAAGCCCAGGGTGGCGGCCACGAGAAGGCCCAGGAGATCGTAACGGCGTCGGGGCCGCCGCACGGCCGCCGACCTCTGCCCCTTCCGTACCGCTCTCATTCGGTCTCACCCAGCCTCAGCATCTGCCGCAGGTACACGACGGCACCGGCGAGCAGCAGGACGACGGTGACCAGCGCGATCGCGGCCCCGGTGCTGTAGCGGTTGACGGCGAACGACTCGATGAAGGAGTAGACGCCGAGCAGGTAGTACTCGCGCTCCGGCTGACCGCCGCGCATCAGCCAGATCTGGTTGAAGACGCCGAAGTCCCAGATCGCCATCAGCGTGGTGACCATCACGAAGAGAGGCTTGATCGCGGGGAAGGTGACGTAGCGGAAGAGCTGGGACGGGCGGGCGCCGTCGATGAGGGCGGCCTCCTCCAGTTCCGGCGGGATCTGGGTGAGGGCCGCGTGCAGGCTGACGGCGGCGAACGGCAGCGCGCCCCAGACGACGACCGCGGTGATCACGGCGAAGCCCTGCCAGGGGTCGGTGAACCAGTTGTGCCGGGCGAGGTCGATGCCGGGCAGCGTCGACAGGAGCCAGTTGACGAGCCCGTAGTCCGCGTCGAAGAGCCAGCGGAAGATGGCCGCGGCGACCATCACCGGCATCGCCCACACCGCGACGAGCACACCGGCGAGGACCGCCCGTACCCATGGCGACGTCCGCCGCATCAGCAGCGCGATGAACAGGCCGAGCGCCATGGTGAGGGCGACACAGACGACGGTGAACAGGGCCGTGCGGGCCACCACCGTCCAGAAGAACCCGTCGCCGAGGATCGTCCGGAACTGTCCGAGACCGGCCCAGGGCGGCGCCGCGCCGCTGAACAGCTCCTTGCGGGTCATGTCCTGGAAGGCCAGGGTCACCATGTCGACCAGCGGGTAGCCGAGGACCACGAGGAGGGCGAGGAAGGACGGGGCGATCAGCAGGTAGGGCAGATGGGGGCGCGGCCTTCGCCCGGCCGGATCAGCGCTCATTGATCACCGCGTCGATCCTGCGGTCCGCCTCGCGTGCGGCGTCCCGCACGGACGCCTTTCCGGTGGCGATGCGCTCCAGCATCTCGGGCAGGACGTTGGACTTCTCCACCGAGGTCCAGCCGGGGGCGAGCGGGGTGACCCAGCCGCGCGCGGCGGCCTGGGCGGCCGGACCGTTGATTCCTCCGGCGGCGACGTCGGCGAGCTGCACGGTGTTGTTCGGGAGGGTGTTGGCGGCGATCAGCTTCCGTTGCGACTCGCCGTCGGTGAACACGCGGATCCAGTCGGCGGCCAGCTCCTGGTTCCGCGACTTGGCGGGAACGGCCAGCGTGGAGCCACCGAGGAACGGCGGGAGCAGCTTCCCGGAGGGGCCGGGGAAGGCGAAGGTGGCGAACTTGCCCTTGAGGCGTGGGTCGCCGCCGGAGCGGGCGTCGGCGGCGGCCTGCGCCTCCCAGGTGTTGCCGTAGAAGACGCCGACCTTGCCCTGCCCGACGACGGCCGGCTGGTCGCCGTTGTCCTTCGCCCGGTCGCCGACGTAGTAGTCGTCCAGGAGCTTCTTCCAGGTGGTGAGCCCGGCGACGGACTTCGGCGAGGAGAGGGCGCCCTGCCAGCGGCCGTCCTTCTCCACCGCCATCTCACCGCCCGCGTCCTTGACGAAGCCCATGGCGGCGGACCAGTAGCGGCCGGGCATGTAGAAGGCCGAGAAGCCGGGGTCCTCGGCACCGTACTTCGCCTTGAGCCGGTCGAGGTCGGAGATCAGCTCGGGATAGGTGCGCGGGGCGTGGGTGATCCCGGTGCTCTTGAAGTAGTCGGTGCGGTAGACGCCGACGCGCGCTCCCGCGTAGTACG
Source organism: Streptomyces sp. NBC_00984 (assembly GCF_045162475.1). NCBI lineage: Bacteria > Bacillati > Actinomycetota > Actinomycetes > Kitasatosporales > Streptomycetaceae > Streptomyces > Streptomyces sp. NBC_00984. Next base: position 1,549,331 of record NZ_CP108734.1, on the reverse strand, counting down.
GCACGCAGTACGTCCGGTTGTCGAGGCGACAGGCGTCGGCGAGAGCGGGCAGCCATTGCCCGGATCGCTCGAAGGTCTTCGGGTCCAGCGGCGCGAAGGCTTCGTTGACGATGTAGTTGGTGGTCTCGCTGTTGCCCATCTCGACCACGTCGGGCACGTTCCGGCCCGCGAGGACGGCGTCCAGTTTCTGGTTCTTCGTCGTCCACTGCTGGTACTGGACGTCGACCTTCACACCCGGGTGCTTCTTCGCGAACCGGGCGTTGGCGGAGGCGACCATCTCCGGCCAGCTCTCGCGGGCGTCCACCGTCAGCCACACCGTCAGACCGTTGCCGTCCGCCCGTCCGCCCGATGTGCCACCCTCCCCCGAGCTGCAGCCCGTCACCGCGAACAGCAGCAGGGCTCCCAGGACCGCGGATCGACGGGGCAGGCGCAGTGTCATGGATTCCTCCGTGCGGGATTCATCGAGACGTACAGGACTTCGGCGACGGCGACTTCGGCGACGGTCTTCTCACTACCCCGTGGACCGAGGCTCCCCGCCGCGACACGGAGTTTCGGCCGGAAGACGGTGGTGTGCTTCCCGCGAAGGGCCCAGCGTTCCCGTGCTGCGCTGGGCCGATGCCATGCGGTGACCGAGGAATGGGGGCCGTAGTCAAGCCACGTTGACGCGAATGGCACGATGGGTAGCCGAGTGGCTCTTGACGGTGATGGTGCGGTACCCGCAGTTTTGGCCCCTGCGGCACTCCACGACCCCGATCGAAGGGCTTGTACGTGACCGAGCAGAGGACCACCGTGTCCGACACCTCCACCCCCGCCGGCTCCGAGCGCCCCGTACGGGTCAATGCCTGGAACGGCTGGGACCCCCTGCGGCATGTGATCGTCGGCCGTGCGGAGGGCACCGTGGTGCAGGCCCCCGAACACGCGGTGCGCCGCGACTACCCCGACGACGGCTTCCCGCTGGGGACGTACGGCCCCATGCCGGCGGACATGGTGGCCGAGGCCGAGCAGCAGCTCGACGACTTCTCGGACATGCTGCGGCGGCGCGGCATCCGGGTGGACCGTCCCACCCCGATCGACTTCGCCCGGGAGGTGTCCACGCCGGAGTGGACGCACGACTCGATGTTCGGCTGCATGCCGCCCCGGGACCTGCTGCTCACGGTCGGCAACGAGGTCCTCGAAGCGACCATGTCGTACCGCAGCCGCTGGTTCGAGTACCTGTGCTACCGGCCGGTGCTCCAGGGCCTGTTCGACGCCGACGACCGGATGCGCTGGGAGGCCGCGCCCAAGCCGCGGCTCACCGACGCCTCCTACAAGACCGGGTTCTGGGACACGTACAACGACCTGCCGACCGAGGAGCAGCTGGCCCGGGTCCGCGACTACGACCTGGTGCTCACCGAGGCGGAGCCGCTCTTCGACGCCGCGGACGTGGCACGGTTCGGCAAGGACCTCTTCGTGCAGCTGTCGTTCGTCACCAACAGGAGCGGCTACGAGTGGCTGCGCCGCCACTTCCCCGACCACCGGGTGCACGCGGTGACCTCGACCAACACACATCCGCTGCACATCGACGCGACCTGGGTGCCGCTGCGGCCGGGCCTCGTGCTGCACTGCGGGGAGCGACTCGCGGACGCCGAGCTGATGGAGTTCTTCAAGCTCAACGACTGGGAGATCGTGGAGGCAGTGCAGCCGGCCAGCTGGGATCATCCGCCGAAGCTGTCCTTCTGCAGTCCGTGGCTCGCCGGGAACATGCTGAACCTCGACCAGAACACGCTGTGCGTGGAGGAGAAGGAGGTGCGGCTGGCCGAGCAGCTGTCCTCGTACGGGTTCGAGATCGTGCCAGTGCCGTTCCGGGCGGTCGGGCCGTTCGGCGGCGGGCTGCACTGTGCGACCGTCGACATCGAGCGGGACGGCACCCTGGAGGACTACTTCCCGCACCGGTACGGCCGGTTCTAGGCGAATCCCGTGGTGGTGACGGACAAGATCGGCGCGGTCGTCCTCGACTTCTACGGGACGCTCGTACGGATGGTGGAGCCGCTGCCGCCGGACCACCGCGGCATCTTCGCCCGCCGGGGCCTGGCGGCCCAGGGCGAACTCTGGGGTGACCAGTGGTCGGTGGGCCCCGGCGAGGGCGAGGAGCACGCGACGCACTCGGTCGACGAGACGGCGTACGTGACGTGGGAGCGCGACCGGCTGCGGCGCCGTGCGCGGACCTGCGGTGTGCCGGAGGCCGAGCTCGGCGGTCTGGTCGCCGAGCTCGACCGGGCGATGAAGGCGGTCCGGCTCGACCTGTACCCGGACGTGCCCGGGGTGCTCGCGGAGCTGCGGGCACGGGGTCTGCTGATCGGGGTGTGCTCCAACTGGTTCTGGAATCTGGAGGAGTGCGTCGCGGCGGTGGGGATCGGCGGGGCCGTGGACGTGGTGGTGGGCTCCGCGCGGGCGGGGGCCCGCAAGCCGCATCCGCTGATCTACCGCACGCTGGTGGAGCGTTGCGCGCTGCCGGCGGACCGGGTGCTGTTCGTCGGGGACATGTGGGTGCCCGACGTGCTCGGTCCGCTGGCGGCGGGGATGCGGGCGGTGCACCTGTGGCGGCCCGACCGGGCGGTGGAAGGTGTCGCGCCGCCCCTGCCGGAGGGGGCGGCGCGGATCACCGGTCTGCACGAGCTCATCCCGGCAGCGGACTCCGGTGGCGGAGACGGTCGAGGACGTTCCGGGTGACGCGGACGACGGCCGGGTCCTGTTCGTTTCCGCAGACCACGGGCCAGTCCGTGGTGCCCGCGGCGAAGACGGTGCCGCCGGCGGTGTAGAGGCCCATGGTGGCGGCGCGGGGGCTGCTGATGGTCGGTTCGCGCACGGGGCCGTTCCAATGTCCCCACTTGAAGTGATGGAAATCCTCGTGCACCGGTTCGAGGATGTGAATTCCGAGAATGAGGAAGGAGTCCGGAGTTCCGTCCTCTCCGGTCGCGCGGGCGATTCCGTCCGTGTCGTAGGAGAACGCGGCGCCGTCGCATTCGTATCCGATGAGAGGTGTACCGGCTCCCAGCCGGTCCGGGGTTCCCCCGTCGGATCCGTCGCGCAATCCGGTGCCTTCGTAGACCCAGTGATCCGCGTGCTGCACGGTGTATCCGAAGCGGGGGCGGTCACCGGGCCATTCAGTGGCGGGCCACATTCCACCGTTTCGGAAACTCACTCCGGTCAGTGTGTTCTCCGGCCTGCCGACCCCGTCGGGCACGGGCGCCCACCACTGGTCGGTGGCGGGCAGATGAGGATATTCCTCGCCGACGTGATGATCGGTGTCGGAGACGAAAGCGGTGTTCCCGTCAGTCGGGTGCACCCGCCACCAGCAGGTGTTGGCACTGAGAAAGGCGATGTTCCCGCCGTCGCGGACGAATCGCTCCGCGTGGGTGCGCATCGCCGCGCTCCAGTATTCGTCGTGGCCGACGCTGAGGAGGAGGTCGTACGAGGAGAGCAGACCGGCGTCCTCGTGCAGATCGAGGTCGGTGCAGTACTCGACGGGGTAGCCGTGGCGTTCCAGCCAGGCGATGAAGGGCGCATCCCAGTAGGCGAGGTCGACAACGCCCCCCGGGCGGTGGAGGCTGACCTTGTGACCTCGGGGTTCACCGTCGCCGCCGGCCCGGTGGACGGGGTGGTCGTAGAGGCTGACGGCACGTTCCAGACCGGGCCGGTCGGAGCGGTTGTAGGCGTGCCGGGTGAAGGCGGACTTCTTGTAGAGGATGCGGGAGCGGCTGCCGGGGACGCGGGGGCGTACGACGAAGAACTCCCGGCCATGCCCTTCGAGCTGCTCCGTGCCGAGGAGCGGAGGATTCCCGGGGCGGTCCGGGCCGCATTCGACGAATTCGACCAGATGGATTCCCGGCTGCCAGTCCTCCGGTACGGGAAGGGCGAGCGGCGGCCAATTCCAGTCGTCGGCGGGCGAAGCGCGCCCGGGTAATCCGCCGGGATGGTCGGGTGGGGTGTGCTGGGTGCCCGGATAATCCTTGGATTCCCCGACGGGTATGAGTTCCCTGCCGAGCCGGTAGAAACGAAGACGGAACCGGGGGGCGTCGGTGGAGACATGGAGTGTCACTTCCCCGCCGACGGTGACGCTTTCACGCCCGAGATATCCCTCAATCATGCCGCTCATGCTAGGCAGCCGCCGTGCGGACGACAACGGTGCCGTCAACCGGCCATTCCATCCTCTGTTTTCGGACACGGCGGGTGGGGCGAGAATCTCTGTCCCTTCTCCCGGGTAGGGGGAATCCGGAAAAGGCGCGGCCGTCCGTCGACCGGTGAGGGGCTCGCATGAGCGATGAATTCCGCGGTGAATTCCGTGTACGGGAACTGGTGCTGGGGATCGAGGGGCTCGCGCTGCTGCGCCACGCCGTGGACGGTGACGAGGCGTTCCTCCGGGAGCGGGTGGCCGACATACGCCGCTTCGCCCTCGACGAGGAGAAGCTTCCGGACGGCGGGGCCCTGGTCAGCGAGCTCGACGCGGCGGCGGGCTATGCGTCCTGGTCGGCGGTGTACGACTCGCTGCCCAGCTCGTACATCGAGGTGGAGGAACCGGTCGTCCGCACGATCCTGGACGGCCTCGCACCCGGAACGGCGCTGGACGCCGCCTGCGGCACAGGCCGGCAGACCCGGGAGCTGACCGCTCGGGGGCACCGCGTGATCGGCGTCGACCAGTCGCCGCACATGATCGAGAAGGCCCGCGAACGCACCCCGGGCGCCGAGTACCGCGTGGGACACCTGGAAAGTCTGCCGCTCGACGACGACTCCGTCGATCTCGCCGCCTGCTCGCTGGCCATGACGCACCTTCCGGACCTCGCCCCCGCCGTGGCGGAGCTGGCCCGGGTGGTCCGGCCGGGCGGGCGGATCGTCGTCACGGACATGCACCCGTTCGTGATCGCGCTCCAGGGACAGTGTCTCTTCGTGCACGGCTCCGAGAAGCTCGCCTTCGTCCGCAACCACGTCCATCTGCCCGGCCGCTACCTGGAGGCGTTCGGGCGCGCGGGGCTGCGGGTGCGCGGCTGCCACGAGCCGTTGTTCAACGGGCGTCTCGCGCCCGGCGGATACGAGGAGTTCATCGCGGACGCGGCCCGTGCCGCCTGGGACGGTCTTCCGATCGTCGTCGTCTGGGACGTCGAGGTCCCCACCCGGTAAGGAGGTTCCATGGCCCTGGAACTGGTTCGTCACTCGGAACGGCCCGAGCTGTGGGACCGCATCCCCGAGCGGTTCGCCGGCGTGGTGCCCGAGTACAACCTGCACGGAGACATCAACGGCGACTACTGGAACCGGCTGTTCGACGACTTCCCGGAGTTCCAGTTCGTCCTGTACGACGACGAGCACGACACGATCGCCGGCGCCGGCCGCTCGCTGCCCCGCACCTGGGACGGCACCGCGGCGGACCTCGGTCCGGGCCTGGACGACTCGATCGCGCGGGCCTTCGCGGACCGCGACGCCGGGCGCGCCCCGGACGCGCTGTGCGCGCTGGGCATCGAGGTCGCCGAGGACCATCAGGGCCGGGGGCTGTCCAAGGTGCTGCTCGACGCGATGTCGGACACGGCACGGCGCGCCGGTCTCGCGACGGTCCTGGTACCGGTGCGTCCCACCTGGAAGGAGCGGTATCCGCTGGTGCCGATCGAGCGGTACGCGGCGTGGACCCGGGACGACGGGACCCCGTTCGACCCATGGATCCGGACCCAGGTGGGTGCGGGCGGCACCCTCGCGGCGGCGTCCGGGCGTTCCTCCCGGATCACGGGGACGGTCGCCGAGTGGGAGAGCTGGACGGGCCTCGCCTTCCCGGAGGACGGGGAGTACGTCTTCCCCGGCGGCCTCGCGCCGCTCCGTGTCGACCGGGCGCGGGACCTGGCCGCGTACTGGGAGCCCGGAGTATGGATCACGCACCGGACCGGGGGCCGACGAGCCGGTTAGGCGAGACCTTCTCCCGCGTGGACAGCGGTCCACGCGAACGCGGCCATCGCGCGGACCTCGTCCGGGCCCGCCTCGGGGCGGCGTTCGGGCGGGAGTCCGGCGGGTCCGGCAGTGGCGACGGCGGAGTGCCGCAACCGGTCGAGTGCGTCCGCGGGCACGCTGCCCGGCAGCGGTCCCAGACCGCGGGAGGCGTGCGCCGCCTGCCGTCCGAGCAGCAGGCAGTGGGTCCACAGCTCCTTCGCGAACGCGCGGCCGAAGGTCCGGGCCACCTCGGCCCCGAGGTCCTCCGGCAGATGCGCGGCCCGCGCGGCGCGGACCGTGTCCTCCGTGAGGCCGGTCGCGGGCAGGGCGTCCCGCCAGCGGTGGTGGCCGCGCCCGCCGTCGGCGCCGTGCTCCTGTCCGACGAGCCGGATGTAGCCCTCGCCGTACCGCATGTACGGGATCCAGCCCGGCTCCTCCAGTACGCGGCCCCGGTCCAGCAGGGGCACGGCGTCCGAGGCGGGGGTGGGACAGACGGCGAGACGGATGCCCTGGGCGGCATGGTCGTTGATGCTGGTCGTCCCGATGTGCTCGACGATGTTCGGTACGGCGAGCAGGCTCATCCGGCCGTGTCCGCGGAAGAAAACGGAGAGCAGTTCGTCGTCATGGCGTTCGGCGCTGTCACGGGCGTACGCGCGGAAGGCGGCGGCGCTCTTCGCCGGCAGGCAGACGGCGAGGGACGGCGTGAACTCGTCGGGGACGGCCCGTACCCAGGAGGCACCGGCGAGGGCGGCGAGGCGGGCGGCGGCACCGTTGCGCGCGTGCCAGTTGGTGTAGAAGACCAGTGCCTCGTCGGGGAACCGGGTGGCGGCCCGGGTGACGATCTCCAGGAGCTCGGCGGGGGCGTCGACGTCGTCCTGGACGACGAGGTGGTGGCTGGCCTCCGGGCCTGCAGCCGACCAGGCGACGAGGGCGGTGCGCAGGGCGGAGGGCGGTCCCTCCGGGGCAGGGTCGAGGGCGAGGCCGTCGAGCCGCAGCCGGTCGGCGAGGTCCTGGGCCTGAGCGAGGCGTACGGGGTGGGTCATGACGGCCGAACTCACGTGGGGCTTGGTCACCTTGGTCACACTGCGCTCCTCGGCAGGGGTGGTCGTCGGTCATGGTCGCAGAGCGCGGACCGAAGAACCTCGGTGTACCGGGAGTTTGGCCGGATCAGTAGCGGTGGCGGCTGTTCCAGTGGGAACGGGCGACCGGCTCACCGTCGGTGGAAAACCGTACGGCGCGGTGGTGGCGGGGACCAGGGGCGTTGTCGCCGGGCGAGTCCGGGGACCGGTGGCCGCGAAGGAGCAGGAAGGCGGCGACGAGCCAGCACAGACCGATGACGACATCGGCGTACACGACGACGGCGAGCGGCGGGGCGGTGAGGCTGTGCACGGCCGCCACCGCGAGGGCCGCGAGGCCGGTCCCGGCCATGAGTAACAGGCGCCTCAGGGTTCGCCGCACTGTGAGCACCTCTCGTCCGCCGTACCACTTCCACCCAGTGAACGGCAGGCGTTCGCGCCGTGTGACGGTCCATTCCGGCCAGGCTGTTTCCGCCACGTCGAGAGGCGCTCACCGCGTCACACCCGCTACGCCGCCCCCGAGCCGCGCCGGCCCTTGTGGTTGATCTTCATCGTGTCCATGTCGGTCACCGTGGACCGCAGCGCGCCATGGCCGTAGCCCTGTTCGTTCAGGTAGGTCTCCGCGCGGTCCTCGGCGATGGCGGCCGCCATCTCCTCGCCGTCGTCGGCGTCGGAGACGACCTCGTACCGGAAGCTGAAGTGCTTGAGCACACGGTCGTACGCGAGCGAGCCCTCCTCGGTGAACTGCATCGCGCTCAGGCCGTGTGCGTCCACTTCGGACAGCAGCCGGTCGCGGGCCCCGTCCGTCAGGCCGTCCCAGGTGCCGCGCACGATCACTCGGTAGGTGTGCTGCGTGCTCATCGTGTCCCGCTCCGCGTTCCGTACGTGTGTGCCGCATCGGCCACTGCTCTTGAACCGTCGGGGGCCAAGGTTACGGCGGCACGGGCGGGTCGCATCCGAATTATCGGGCGGCACCGGAGGCGGGCCGCGGGCCGTCCCTGCGGTCTTTGCCGAAGTCTGGCGGCAATGCCCCTGGCCGGGGCGTTGTCCAGCGTGTTCCATGGTCATCGGGGGCGCCCGGACCTGCGGCGGCCCGTGCGAGGGAGTGAGGTTGCCTTGGCCACGACCGTACGACGCGCTGTACTGACTCTGCCCGCCGCACCACTGGGCCCGGAGAATCCGCTGCCCGCGCTGCGGGCGCTCGACGAGATGCATGTGGTCGACGAACGCGACCGGGCCGCACTGCCACGTGACATGGCACGCCAGATCGGCTATCGGCCACTGGCCACCGTGCTGCCGGTGCGCATCCTCGACGGGTACCGGCGTGAGCGCACCCCCACCGGACTCGACGCGATCGTCATCGAGAACGACCGGCTGCGGGCCACCGTCCTGCCCGGACTCGGCGGCCGCATCCACTCCCTCCACCACAAGCCGACCGGCCGCGAACTGCTCTACACCAACCCCGTGTTCCAGCCCGCCGACTTCGCGCTCAACGGCGCCTGGTTCTCCGGCGGCATCGAGTGGAACATCGGCGCCACGGGCCACACCACGCTGTCCTGCGCCCCGCTCCACGCGGCCCGCGTGCCCGCGCCCGACGGGGGCGAGATGGTCCGCCTCTGGGAGTGGGAGCGGCTGCGCGACCTGCCGTTCCAGGTGGATCTCTGGCTGCCCGAGGACTCCGACTTCCTGCACGTCGGCGTACGGATCCGCAATCCCCACGAGCACACCGCACCCGTGTACTGGTGGTCCAACATCGCCGTGCCCGAGGGCGAACGCACCCGCGTCCTGGCCCCCGCCGACGAGGCGTGGCACTTCGGGTACCAACGGACCCTGACCCGGGTTCCGGTGCCCGTGGCCGGCTCCGTCGACCGTACGTACCCGCTGCGCGGCGACTTCCCCGCCGACTACTTCTACGAGGTGCCCGACGGCGCCCGCCGCTGGATAGCCTCGCTCGACCAGGACGGCCACGGGCTCGTCCAGACGTCGACCGACCTGCTGCGCGGCCGGAAGCTGTTCCTCTGGGGCAGCGGCGCGGGCGGGCGGCGCTGGCAGGAGTGGCTCACCGAGCCCGGCACCGTCGGATACGCCGAGATCCAGGCCGGACTGGCCCGCACCCAGCTGGAGCACGTCCCCCTCGAACCGGGTGCCGAGTTCAGCTGGCTGGAGTCGTACGGGCCGCTGTCCGCGGACCCGCTCGCCGTGCACGGCGAGGACTGGGCGGCGGCCCGCGCCGAGACCGAACAGCGGCTCGCCGAGGCGCTGTCGCGCACCGACGTCGAGGCCGCCTACGCCGCCTGGCGCCCCTGCGCCGACACCGAACCCGGCGAGTCGCTCGCCACCGGCTCGGGCTGGGGCGCGCTGGAGGTCCGGCGGGGCAAGTACGAGCTTCCCGGCACACCGTTCGCCGACGCCACCCTCGGTGAACAGCAGCGGTCCTGGCTGGAGTTGCTGGACCAGGGCACCTTTCCCGAGCCGAGCGGGGCGATCCCGCCCGGCCCCTCCCTGGTCTCCCCGCACTGGCGCGACATGCTGGAGACGGCTCCCGCCGAACCCCTCACCGAGTACCACCTGGGCGTCGCCCAGTGGCACGCCGGTGACCGCGCCCAGGCGGTCCGCAGCTGGGAGCGCGGACTGGCTCTCGCCCCCTCGCGCTGGCCGCTGCTGCGGTGCCTCGCCGTCGCCGCCGAAGAGGGCTGCCAGTGGGACCGGGCCGCGGACCTCTACGGCGAGGCGTTCGACGACCTGTGCGCGGAACGCCGCGACGACGGCGAGGCCTGGACGGCGGCCACGGCGGCGCTGGGCCGGGAGGCGATGGAAGCGCTGCTGACGGCCGGGCGCCCGGCAGCGGTCCGGGCCGTATGGGCCGCCCTGCCTCCGGCGGTCCGGCAGCGTGGCCGGTTCCGCCTGCTGGAGGCACGGCTGCTGATCGCCGAGGGCGACCTGACCGCCGCCCGGACCGTCTTCGACGAGGGCTTCGAGGTCGAGGATCTGCGCGAGGGCGCGGAGATCCTGGACGAGGTATGGGCCATGCTCACGGACGAACCGTTGCCCGATGCGTACAACTACCGGATGCGCCCCAAGAGTTGAGGGGGACTGTCCGCCCCGGCCGCCCTTGCCCGCGCCGGTCCGGGTCCGCTCTCAGCGGCCCGGTCCGGACGGCAGGGTCCGGTCGACGTACTCGAAGACCGAACCGTCCGGGTGCACGGCGATCAGGTTGCGGCCGACCGGCGTCGGTACCGGCCCGGCGAGGATCCGGGCACCGACGCGGGCGAGGGTGGCGTGCGCGTCGTCGATGTCCTTGACCGCGATCGTCGCCGTCACCTTGCGCAGGATCTCCAGCTCCGCCTCCGGGCCGCTCATCAGGAGGAAGCAGCTGATCGCGGCGACCGAGACCCCGCCGCGCTCGAAGCGGAGCGCCGAGCTGCCCGTGAGGTCCTCGTAGAAGGCCACCGCGGCCTCCAGGTCGTCGACGCAGATGCGGAGCGTGGTTCCCAGAATGTCCATGCGCACAAGGGTAGTTGGCGGCACATCGGCGCGTGATCGATTCGGGGAGGGGTGTGGCGGAGCCCGCGGTCACGGCCGCCGGGAGGGCCGCGGAGTCCGCCGCGGGCTCTGAGCCTGTCGGGTGACCTCCGACCGGGCGGCCACGCCCTGGCATGCACGCTTCCCGCGTTGTCGTCGGTCGCCAACGCTCCGCGTTGACTCCCTCCTCCGCCTTGGAATCGCACGCACCAGACCGCGTCCGCTATCCGATCCGAGGTCACCCGACAGGCTCTGAGTCTGTCGGGTGACCTCCGACCGGGCGGCCACGCCCTGGCATGCACGCTTCCCGCGTTGTCGTCGGTCGCCAACGCTCCGCGTTGACTCCCTCCTCCGCCTTGGAATCGCACGCACCAGACCGCGTCCGCTTTTCCGATCCGAGGTCACCCGACAGGCTCTCAGGCCCGGCAGAGCACCTCGCCGTGCGGGACCATGAACCAGGCGTCGTCCCGCGTGCCCCACTCGCGCCACGCGGCGGCGATCCCCGCCAAGTCCTCGGCGCCGGCACGGCCGCCGGCGGTGGCCATCTCCGCGTACGCCGGGCCGACCGTGCGGTCCGCCCACATGCCGCTCCACCAGGCCCTGCTCTCCGGGGTGGCGAAACACCAGTTGGCGGCGGTCGGGGTGATGTCGGTGAAGCCGGCCCGGCGGGCCCAGGAGAGCAGCCGGCGGCCCGCGTCCGGCTCGCCGCCGTTGGCTCGGGCGACCCGGCGGTACAGGTCCAGCCAGCCGTCCAGGCCGGGAACCTCCGGGTACCAGGCCATCGCCGCGTAGTCGCTGTCGCGGGCCGCGACGACGCCGCCGGGGCGGCAGACGCGTCGCATCTCGCGCAGTGCCTGCACCGGGTCGCCCACGTGCTGGAGCACCTGGTGGGCATGGACGACATCGAAGGAGTCGTCGGGAAAGTCCAGGGCGTGCACGTCGGCGGTGGTGAACTCGACGTTGTCCAGCCCGCGTTCGGCCGCGACGCCCGCCGCCTGGGACAGGATCTCCTCGGTGATGTCGACGGCGGTCACCCGGCCGGGAGCGACCAGCGCGGCCAGGTCCGCGGTGATGGTGCCGGGGCCGCAACCGATGTCCAGCACGGTCAGGCCGGGGCGGAGCTCGTCGATCAGATAGGCCGCGGAATTGGCGGCGGTGCGCCATCGGTGCGAGCGCAGCACCGCCTCGTGGTGGCCGTGGGTGTAGACGGCGGTCTCCTTCGGCATGGCCGTGCATCCTTTCTCGGAACGCGGCTGGAAACGTCTCGGGATGCGACGGAGACGTGAGCCGCGAAGCGCTGATCGGTACCGTCACCGTACGCCGCGGTGTCGAATGATGAGATGCGCGTCTTGCTATGCGGACGAGTTGCGTTCGCGTCCCGGCTCCGGGCCGGGGAGAGTGAACGCATGGCATCCGTCTCCGCAAGTGAACTCCTCGACCGCCACGGCGAGGCGCTCCGGCTCTTCACCGACCGGGTGCGCGCGGTGCGCGAGGACCAGTGGTCCGCACCGACTCCGTGCACCGAGTGGACCGTCCGTGAGCTGGTCGCCCATCTCACCTCCGAACAGCTCTGGGTGGTGCCGCTGGTCACCGGGGGCCGCACCGTCACCGATGTCGGTGACGCCTTCGACGGCGATGTGCTGGGCGACGACCCCGTGACCGCCTGGGACCGGGCGGCGGACGGGGCGCGCAGGGCGTTCGAGGCGCCGGGCGCCCTGGGGCGGACGGTGAACCTCTCGTACGGGGACAGCGCCGCCGACGCCTACTGCGCGCAGATGGTGGCCGACGCCGTGGTCCACGGCTGGGACCTGTCCCGGGCGATCGGTGCCGACGAGCGGCTGCCCGCCCGGCTGGTCGAGTTCGCGCGTCGCGAGGTCGGACCGTACGCGAAGGACCTCTCGCAGAGCGGTCTGTTCGCCGCACCCCTCGACACCGCGGCGGACGCCGACCCGCAGACGCGGCTGCTCGCACTGCTCGGCCGCCGCGCCTGAGGTCACCCGCGGCCGGGTGGCGTTGTCGGGCCATTAGTGTGGGTTCGATATTCCGGTCACGAGAGGCAGAAGTGAACGCACCGTATCTGGACGTGGCCGTACATGAGCAGGCCGAACTCGGCGAGGGCCCGACCTGGGACCCGGTCGCCGGCCGGCTGATCTGGGTCGACATCGTCTCCGCGCGCGTGCACACCTACGACCCGGTGAGCGGCCGCCGCACGGTGATGGCGACCGAACAGCACGTCGGGGCGGCCAAGCCGCGCACCGGCGGCGGACTCGTGGTCAATCTGCGCGACGGCATCGGCCTGTACGACCCGGACGGCGCCTTCCGCTGGCTGGTCCACGACCCGGAGCCGGGCCGGCGCGGCAACGACGCGGCGGTCGCGCCGGACGGGGCACTGTGGGCGGGCACCATGCGCTACGACGGAGCCGCCGACGGAGGCAGCCTCACCCGCGTCGCGGCCGACGGCGCGGTGACCCCCGTGCTGCCCGCCGTGGCATGCTCCAACGGCATCGGGTGGAGCCCGGACGGCCGGCTGATGTACTTCATCGACACACCCACGCGCCGGATCGACGTCTTCGACTTCGACGGCGAACACGCCGTGAACCGGCGCCCGTTCGCCACCGTCGAGGACGGCGCGGGATTCCCCGACGGGCTGACGGTCGACGCCGGAGGTGCCGTCTGGGTCGCCCTGTGGGACGGTGCGGCGGTGCGCCGGTACACGGCCGACGGCGCCCTGGACCGGATCGTCGCACTGCCGGTACGGCGCCCGACCGCCTGCGCCTTCGGCGGCAGCGACCTGAGCGACCTCTACATCTCGACGGCCCGCACGGGGCTCGCCGCCCCGCACCCGCTGTCCGGATCGCTGCTGGTGCTGCCGGACGCGGGGCGCGGAATGCCCCAGGCGGCCTTCGCGGGCTGATCCCGCCTCACCTGCCGGTCACCGCCGCGCCCGCCGTTCCGTCGGCGGGCGCGGTCGGTCGAACCCTCGTATAAAGGGCCCTGAGTGCGAGACGACGCGACAGGGCGACGGGGCGGCGGCGAAGGAGGCCCGGATGGCGCGGCAGCGGACCGAGCGGGCCGGACGTACGGAGGGCGGCGCGCGCTCCGTACGCGAGGACCGGGGCCCCGTCCGGTACGGGCCGCCCGCCCCGGACCCCGGTCTGCCCGTGCTGCCCGAACTCGCCGAGGTGCTCGCCTCGGCGGCGGGCCGCAGCGAACCCGAGCCGACCGGTGGCAGCGAGGCCCTGCGCGAGGCCGCGACCGCCTACTGGGAGCGGCGCGGACTCCGCGGCGGCCCGGAGCACGTCGCCGCGGCCCCGGGCGCCTCCCCGCTGCTGCTCGCGCTGATCGCCGCGCACGGCGGCGACGTGCTCATGCCGCGCCCCTGCCCGGCCACCTGGATCCCGCAGGCCCGGCTGCTCGGCAGGCCCGCCTACCATGTGCCGACCCCGGCCGAGTGCGGTGGCGTACCCGATCCGTACGCGCTCCTGGAGACCGTGCGGAGGGTGCGCGCCGAGGGCGGCAGGCCCCGGCTGCTGCTGATCTCCGTCGTCGACGACCCGACCGCCACCGTCGCCCCGCCGGAGCTGGTGCGCGAGGCGTGCGAGGCGGCGGTCGCCGAGGGGCTGCACGTCATCAGCGACGAGACCTGGCGCGACACCCTGCACCGGCCGCACGACACGGTCCTGCTCAGCCCGGCCGAGATGTGCCCCGACGATGTCACGGTCGTCTGCGATCTCGCCGGTGCGCTGACCCCGTCGGCCTGGCCGGTCGCGGTCGCCCGGTTCCCGGACACCGAACGGGCGGCGGTGCGCCACGCCCGTACGCTCGACATCCTCACCGCGCTCGGCGCGCTCGTCGCGCGGCCGGTCGCCATGGCCGCGGCCCACGCGCTGCGCGAACCGGACGCCGTGACGGACCGGGTCCGCCGGGCCGCCGCGCTCCAGGCCCGGGTCGCCGCCGCGGCCCACCGCGCGGTCCTGGCGTCGGGCGCGCTGGCCAGGCCCCCGCAGGCGGGCCGGCATCTCTACGCCGATCTCGGCCCGCTCAGATCACGGCTGGCGGGCCGCGGTGTCACGGACTCGCTGGAGCTGGAGGAGTACCTGACGGAACGTCTCGGCGCACCGACGCCGGGCGGGCACCGGTTCGGCGACGAACTGGGGGCGCTGCGCGTACGGCTGGGCACCGGGACGCTGCTCGGGTCGACCCCGGAACAGCAGATGGAGTCCCTCACCGCTGTGGCGCCCCTGGAATTGCCGCATGTGGCCGAAGCCCTGAGCATTTTCGGAACGGCCCTCGACGAACTCCGATGAGGAACTGCGAGACGGGAGTCTCTGGATGACGGAACAGACCGAGCGCTCCCGCACCGGGACCACGCAGCCGCTCCACGTATCTCGCGGCAGGATCGTCGGACCGCGCCCGCTCGGCGAGGTCCGGGTCTGGCCCAGGAGCTTCGCCGACCGGCTCACCGCGCCGCTACCGAGTGTCATGAGCATGTCCCGGCTGGCCCGTGAGCACGCCCTGCGGCCCAACGCGGAAGGACTGCGCGACGTCCACCGCCTCCCCTACGCCCCCGAACCCCTGCCGGCCGTCCCCACCGGCAGCACGTCCCTCACCTGGGCCGGGCACGCCAGCTGGATCATCCGCACCGGCGGGCTGACCGTCCTCACCGACCCCGTCTGGTCCCGCCGCATCCTCGGGACGCCGGCCAGGATCACGCCGGTCGGTGTCCGCTGGGAGGACCTGCCGCCCGTGGACGCCGTCGTCATCAGCCACAACCACTACGACCACCTCGACGCCCCCACCCTGCGCAGACTGCCCAAGGACACCCCGATCTTCGTCCCCGCCGGGCTCGGCCGCTGGTGCCGCCGTCGCCGCTTCACCTGCGTCACCGAACTCGACTGGTGGGAATCGGCCGAGCTCGACAGGGTCCGCTTCGACTTCGTACCGGCCCACCACTGGTCCAAGCGCACCCTCACCGACACCTGCCACTCCCTGTGGGGCGGCTGGATCATCGGCACCCCCGGCCCCGGCGGACAGCGGATCCACTTCGCCGGGGACACCGGGTACGGGCACTGGTTCGGCGAGATCGGCAGCCGGTACCCCGGGATCGACCTGACCCTCCTGCCGATCGGGGCGTACGAACCGCGCTGGTGGCTCGGCGACGTGCACACCGATCCCGAGCAGGCCGTGCAGGCCTACGAGGATCTCGGCGCCCGCGCGATGGCGCCGATGCACTGGGCCACCTTCCTGCTCTCCGCGGAACCCGTACTCGAACCGCTGACCCGGCTGCGCACCGCCTGGCAGCGGGCCGGACACCCCCGGGCACTGCTCTGGGACCTGCCGATCGGTGCCTCGCGCGTACTGGAGCCGGCACCCCGCACGATCAGTGGCTGAACCGGGCCCGCGCCTTCCGCCACACCGCGGGCAGCCCGCTGATCAGCAGCGTCAGACCCACCGCCGCGACCACTCCCTGCCACGGCTCGGGGAAGAGCGAACCGCCCAGAATGCCGATCAGCTGGTACGTCGCCGCCCACGCCAGACAGGCCGGCACATCGCCACGGGCGAACCGGCGCAGCGGCATCCGGCCCAGCAGGCAGGCCAGCATCACCGGGATCCGCCCCGCGGGCACCAGCCTGGACAGCACCAGCACCGCCGCACCGTGCTCGTCCAGCTTCTGCTGGGCCTGCGCCAGCCGCTCCGGGGCGGCCCGGTCGCGGATCGTCCGCAGCCACTTCGAACCGTTCTTCGACCGCACTCCGCGCTGACCGAGCCAGTACAGGCAGATGTCCCCGAGGAACGCCGCGGCCGAGGCCACCGCGAAGGCGATCAGCAGCGAGAACGGCGACGACTGGTGCAGCGCCACCACCGCGGCCGAACTCACCAGCGCACCCGTCGGCACCACCGGCACCAGCGCACCCAGTGCCACCAGCAGGAACAGGGACGGATAGCCGACCGCCTGCTGCGTCGACTCCGGGGGCAGCTGCCCCACGACCTGCTGTATCACCTGGCGGCCTCCGGCCGCACATGCTCACCGTGGGACAGCCGGTGCACGGACACCTCCGGCGCCAGCAGCGCCGCCTTGCGGACGAACTCGTCACCCGGTGAGTGGAACTCGTGCGGCCTGATCCCGTCCATGCCGATCGGCCAGTACGTGCCGTAGTGCACCGGCACGGCCGACCGCGGCGCCAGCCGGGCCAGCGCCTGCGCCGCCCGGCCCGCGTCCAGATGGCTGTGGCCCAGATACGGGCCCCAGCCGCCCACCGGCAGCAGCGCCACGTCCACCGGGCCGACCGCCTGCGCCATGTCGTCGAAGAGCCCCGTGTCACCGGCGAAGTACGTCCGCGCCTCGCCCTCGACCACGAAGCCGAGCGCGGGGGAGCGCTGCGGGCCCATCGGCAGGCGCCTGCCGTCGTGCATCGCCGGAACCGCCCTCACCCGCACCTCGCCGACCCGGACCTCGTCGCCCGGGGCCACCTCGGTGATCCGCAGCCCGCGTGCCGAGCGCAGCACCCGCAGCCCCGGCACGGAGCGCACCGCACCCAGCGGCACGACCAGCCTGCTGCCGGGGGCGAGCCTCGCCAGGGACGGCAGATGCAGATGGTCGGAGTGCAGATGCGAGACCAGCACGACATCGGCGACCGCCGCCTCGGGGCCGGGCAGCTCACCCCGCCGGCGGCGCAGATGCGCGAAGCGCCGCGCGAAGAGCGGATCGGTCAGCACCCGGACCCCGGAGTCCTCGATGGTGCAGGTGGCATGACCCCACCAGGTGACTTCCACCGGCACGCGACGCCTCCTCGTTCCCGGGCTCCTCGGTTCCGGCCCCGGCATCGAGCCTAAGGGCTGAGCCGGGTCAGGGGCGCACAGGTGTTCCGGGCCCGTGCTCCGCACTCCCGCCCTCCCGGAACGCGCCTTCTTGCGCGGGGGTCCGGACGGTAGGGTCGCCGGTACGCCCGGGGTCTTTTGTTTGGATCAGGCCGTATCAGGGAGTGGGGTCTGGTGCGTGCGACCGCAAGGCGGAGGAGGGAGTCGACGCGGAGCGTCGGCGACCGACGACAACGCGGAGGGGGGTCCCCCTGGCCCTTAAGGCCTTGGGGGAGTGCGTGCCAGGCCCCAGGAGCCCGGCATGATTCAAACGAGAGGCCCTAACACGGGGGGACGGCCATGGGGGACGTGACGGACGTACGGGTGGCGGCCATCGCCAGCCTCACACCGCTCGAAGAGCTCGACAGCGATCCGTTCCTCGTGGACACCCGCAGCCAGCACGACATGTGCGCCCGCTGGGCCGCGGACAAGGGATACGTCGTCACCCGGCAGCTGCGGCTCTACGGACTGCGCCCCGACCACCACGCCCTGTGGACCGATGTCGAGAGCGGCGACGTCGAACTGTTCGTCGCCGCCCACGACCGCGTGCTGGCGCGGGCGCTCACCTCGGTGCCGGAGTTCGCCGCGGAGTGCGAGCGGCGCGGCGTGCGGCTGGAGATCGCGGGGCTGGACGAGCCGCCGTACAACGCCCGTACGAAGGCGAGCGTGCACCGCAGACTCTCCATGCCGACCGCCGGTTACGACGGCTGCTGACCCGACCGCCGACCGCTGTGGCCGGTGGCCCGCGGGCCCACTGTGGAAAGCTGGGGGGCCAGGGCCCGGAACGGCGGGGTCCGGATGTGAGGTGGAACGGCGTGGACGACGGGCGATGGCGAACAGCCGGCAGCGCCCTGATGCGAGTGGTCCTGGTGTGGGCGGTCTCGACGCTCACGATGCTGGCGCTCGCCGGGATTCTGCCGGACTTCCAGCTCCAGTCGGACGACGGCGACAGCATAACCAAGACCGCGTTCACCGCGGCCTGGGGTGCCGGCGCGTTCGGTCTGCTCTCCGCACTGGTCTGGCCCGTCCTGGTGAGGGCGCTGCTCATCGTGCCCGCGCTGGTGCTCGGGCTGCTCGTCTTCTTCCTGAACGGCTCGCTGCTGCTGCTCGCCCTGCGGCTCATCCCGGACGGTCGCGGTGCCGCCGACCCGCAGACGGCCGTCGTCGTCGCGGCCGTGATGTCCGCCGTCGCCTCGGCGACCTCCACCGCGCTCGCCGTCCGCGACGACAACGCCTACCGGCGCAGGCTCTCCCGGCTGGCCGTCCGCCGCCGACGGCGCAGCGGTGCGGACAGCGGGCGCAGCGGACCGCCGGGCACCGTCTTCATCCAGCTCGACGGCGTCGGCCATGATGTGCTCGCCCGCGCCGCCGACGAGGGCCTGATGCCGACCGTCGCGCAGTGGCTGGCGGACAAGGAGGGGCACCGGCTCACCCCGTGGCGCACCGACTGGTCCAGCCAGACCGGGGCCAGCCAGCTCGGCATCCTGCACGGCAGCAACCACGACGTCCCCGCCTTCCGCTGGTACGAGAAGGAGACCGGCGACGTCATGGTCTCCAGCAGACCCGCGAGCGCCCTCGAACTCCAGCGCAGAGCCATCGCGCGCACCCACGACGGCGGGCTGCTCACGCTGGACGGCGCCAGCCGCGGCAACCTCTTCAGCGGCGGCGCCGACCAGCTGGCGCTCGTCCTGTCCATGGCGGCCCGGTTCGGCAAGGGCCGCCGCTCCAGGGCCGGGTACTTCGCGTACTTCTCCGACCCGGCCAACGCCGTACGCACCGCGCTGTCGTTCGTCGCCGAGGTCTGCCGCGAGATCGGCCAGTCGACCCGGGCGCGGATGCGGAAGGTCACGCCCAGGATCAAGCGGGGCGGGCTGTACCCCTTCATCCGGGCCTTCGCGACCGTCGTCGAACGCGATGTGGTGGTCGCCGCCGTCATCGGGGACATGTTCGCCGGCCGCACCGCCGTCTACGCCGACCTGGTCGCCTACGACGAGGTGGCGCACCACTCCGGACCGAACAGCCGCGACGCGGAGAAGGTGCTCGCGCGCCTGGACCGCTCGCTCGCGCTGATCGCCAAGGTCGCCGAGCACACCCCGCGCACCTACCGGATCGTGCTGCTCTCCGACCACGGACAGAGCCCCGGGGAGACCTTCGCCGGGGCGTACGGGCTGACCCTCAAGGACCTGGTGCGGGCGGGCTGCGGGCTGCCCGTGCCCCGACGGGCGCAGCGCACCCGCAGCGCCTCGGAGGCGCGTGACGCGGTACGGATCGCCCTGCACCGGCCGGTCGACGAGGGCGCGGCGGAACACCTCGCGAAGCCGTCCGACCCCGTGGTCCTCGCCTCCGGGAACCTCGGCCTGATCTCCTTCCCCGACATCGGGGGACGCGCCTCGCGCGAACAGCTCGACCGCAGCCACCCCGCCCTGCTCGGCACCCTCGCCAACCACCCCGGCATCGGCTTCCTGCTGGTCCGCAGCGAGCGCCACGGATCGGTGGTGCTGGGCCGCGGCGGAACGGAGATCCCGGTCTCGGAGCTGGTCGACGGGGAAGGTCCGCTGGCCCCGTTCGGCCCCGGCGCGGCTGCGGCGGTGCGGCGGACGGACACGTTCCCGCACGTCGCCGACATCATGGTCAACTCGATGTACGACGGCACCACGGGCTGTGTGCACGCCTTCGAGGAGCAGATCGGCTCGCACGGCGGTCTGGGCGGCGAGCAGTCCCGCCCGTTCCTGCTGTGGCCGGCCGCTCTGTCCGCGCCGGTGGCACCGGACACGGAGCTGGTCGGTGCCGAACAGGTGCACACGGTGCTGCGGCGCTGGCTGCGGGAGTGTCCCGGTCCGCAGATCCCGCTGTCGGCGCCCGGTGCGGTGGGTGGCGCGGACGAAGTGGACGGCACGGTCCAGGCGGCCGGCTGAGGGGCTGTCGGGTGACCTCGGATCGGAAAAGCGGACGCGGTCTGGTGCGTGCGATTCCAAGGCGGAGGAGGGAGGCGACGCGGAGCGTCGTCGACCGACGACAACGCGGGAAGCGCGCGTGCCAGGGCGTGGCCGCCCGGTCCGAGGTCACCCGACAGCCTCTGAGGGGCGTTGTCAGTGGTGGGCGGCAGGATGGGGGCATGACGAACTCAGCTGTTGTGCTCGCCGATAGCGCCGCCTACGCCGCCGCGGTCGAAGAAGCGTCGCAGGCCGCCGCCGCGTACTACGCCACGGGCGAGAGCACGCTCGACGACGACGCCTACGACCGGCTGGTGCGGGGGGTCGCGGCCTACGAGCAGGAGCACCCGCAGGAGGTGCTGGACGCCTCCCCGACCGGCAAGGTGGCGGGCGGCGCCGCGACCGGCGACGTGCCGCACACGGTGCCGATGCTGTCGCTGGACAATGTGTTCTCGGCCGAACAGTTCGTCACCTGGACGGCATCGCTGGAACGCCGGATCGGCCGGCCCGTCGCGGCATGGAGCGTGGAGCCCAAGCTCGACGGACTGGCCGTCGCGGCGCGCTACCGGGCGGGCCGCCTGGAGCAGCTGATCACCCGCGGCGACGGCACCGCGGGCGAGGACGTCTCGCATGCGATCGGCACCGTGGTGGGCCTGCCCGAGCAGCTCGCCGAACCGGTGACGATCGAGATGCGCGGTGAGATCCTCATGACGACCGAGCAGTTCGAGCAGGCCAACGCCGTGCGCACCGAACACGGCGGCGCCCCCTTCGCCAACCCGAGGAACGGCGCGGCGGGCACCCTCCGCGCCAAGGACCGCGCGTACACGGTGGAGATGACGTTCTTCGCCTACGGCGCCCTGCCGCTGCCCGACTCCGGCGAGCTGGCCGACACCCTCGCCGAACTCCCGCACAGCGAGGTCCTCGCCCACGTCGCCCGGCTCGGCGTGCACACCGCGGCGGACACGGACGTGGCGCCGCGCACCGTCACCACCGTCGAGGAGGTGCAGAGCAGGGTCGAGGAAGTCGCCGCCCTGCGCGCCTCGTTGCCGTTCGGCATCGACGGCATCGTGATCAAGGCCGATCTCGCGGCCGATCAGCGCGAGGCCGGATCCGGGAGCAGGGCGCCGCGCTGGGCCATCGCCCACAAGCTCCCGGCCGTCGAGAAGGTCACCCGGCTCCTCGGCGTCGAATGGAACGTGGGGCGGACCGGCATCATCGCGCCGCGCGCCGTGCTGGAGCCGGTCGAGATCGACGGCTCGACCGTCAGCTACGCCACACTGCACAACCCCGCCGACATCACCCGCCGCGATCTGCGCCTGGGCGACCGGGTGATGGTCTACAAGGCGGGCGACATCATTCCCCGTATCGAGGCCCCCGTCGCCCATCTGCGGACCGGTGACGAGAAGCCGATCGACTTCCCCGAGGCATGCCCGCAGTGCGGCTCCGAGATAGACACCAGCGAGCAGCGCTGGCGCTGTGTCCGGGGCCGCGACTGCCGGCTCGTCGCCTCCATCTCGTACGCGGCGGGCCGCGACCAGCTCGACATCGAGGGCCTCGGCGGGACCCGCGTCGTCCAGCTCGTCGACGCCGGTCTGGTGACCGACTTCGCCGACCTCTTCACCCTCGACCGCGAGCAGTTGCTCGGCCTGGAGCGGATGGGCGAGACCAGCACCGACAATCTCCTGTCCGCCATCGGGACGGCACGGACCCAGCCGCTCTCCCGGGTCTTCTGCGCGCTGGGGGTACGCGGCACCGGGCGCTCCATGTCGCGGCGGATCGCCCGGTACTTCGCGGACATGGACCGCATCAGGGCGGCCGACGCCGAGGAGCTCCAGCGGGTCGACGGCATCGGCAAGGAGAAGGCCGCGGGCGTCGTCGCGGAGCTGGTGGACCTGGCCCCGCTGATCGAGAAGCTGGTGGCCGCCGGGGTCAACATGACGGAGCCCGGCGCCACGCCGCCGCCCCCGCCGGGGGAGGAGGGCGGGGATGCGGCCGCCGCCGCGGACGGGGAAGGCACCGGTCTGCCGCTGGACGGGATGACCGTGGTGGTCACCGGAGCCATGACCGGCGCCCTGGAGAAGCTCTCGCGGAACGAGATGAACGAGCTGATCGAGCGGGCCGGCGGGAAGTCCTCGTCCAGCGTCTCCAAGCGCACCTCGCTCCTGGTCGCCGGGGAGAAGGCCGGATCCAAGCGCACCAAGGCGGAGGACCTCGGCGTCCGGATCGCCGCGCCGGACGAGTTCGCCGAACTGGTCGCCGTGTTCCTGCCGTCGGAGGTCTGAGGCACGACGGAGGCCGCCCGGGGCCTGTCCGACCCCGGTCCGCCGGACAGGCCCCAGCGGCCGAGCCCTTGGATTTTGCCTGGGAGTGGCTTTCTTTGCCTCCCTATTGCATAGTGAGGGCTCGGCCATGCCTCGCTATCAGCGGGTTCATGGGTGTGTGCGCGGCCGCGGTGGCGGGCCGGGGGGAGGGGCGATGCGTTCTTTGCACGACGGACGACGACTCGGTCCGTCCGTCCGTCAGGGCCACAAGGGCGTCACCCGTGGCCTCGCCCTCGATCTCGGCAGCTCCCGCACCCGCGTCTGGGTGCCCGGACACGGCCTCATGGCCGACACCGACATCTGCGGCGACTTCGGTACGGGGTCCGCGCACGGCGGCCCGGTCCGGCGGGGGCGCATCGTCGACCCCGAATCCTGCGGCCGGATGCTCGGCCGTATCGCCGACACGGCACTGGGCGCGGACCGCACCGGCACCGTGATCGTCCTCAGCCACCCCGTCCTCGCCGGGGCCCGGCACCGCGCCGCGGCGAGGGAATTGATCGCCGCCCTGGGGCCGACGACCGTCATCGCCCTCGACAGCGCGAGGGCCGCCGCCGCATACGCCGGACCGCGGGACGGCGGCCCGCTGCTCGTCGTCGACATCGGCGCGGGACTGACCGAGACGACCCTGCTCGTCGACGGGCAGGTCCGCGACGCCCGCCAGGCCGAGACGGGGCTGGGCGACCTCGGCCCGGCGCAGCCGCCCACCGCCGTCGTCCGCACCGTCCTGGACATGATCATGGAGATGTGGAAGCAGGACCGGCACGGCGCCGTCCTCGGGGCCCTGCGCAAGGGCCCGTTGCTCATCGGGGGCGGTGCCACCCGCCCCGACATCACCAACCGGATCGCGGTCCGCCTCGGGGTCCCGGTACGTCTCGCCGACGCCCCGGCGACCGCGGTCGTACGCGGCGCCGGGATGGTGCTCGGCTCCGTACTCCGCCAGGCCGGCGCGGCACCGGCCCTGACCGGCCGAACCGGGTGACCCCCCTCCCGGGGCCGCCCCCGGGGAACGCGCCCCGAGGGGCACGGCCGGGCGCCCCGGCACACCGCGGTACCGGGCGGGCGGCCCGCCTGGTCCTCGCCGCGCTCCTGCTCGCCGTCCTCACCGTCGTCGGCGGCACCCCCGCAGCCGCCGGATCCGCGCTCCCCGCCCGGCCGTTCGCCGGGGTGCCGCCCTCCGCCGCGTACTCACCCGGCGCCCACCAGCCCACCCCGCACACCGACCGGACCGCCCGCGCGGGCACCGTCCACGACTCCCGGCGCACCCGCACGGCCGCGGCGACCGACCACCACCACCGCTACCGGCCGCAGACCGCACCCGTGCCCCAGCCCCGGGCCGGCACCGACCAGGCCCGCACCGCGCACCACCTCCCGCCGCCCGGCCCCGACGTCCTGCCGGCCGGCGCGCCCGGCATCCACGCTCCGCACCGCGCCCACCGCCCGGCCCCCGCCGCGCTCCTTCGTGCCACCGACCAGTCGCGCGTCGCGCTCCCCGGCGTACGCGGGCCTCCACGGACGGCCGTTCACCGGCCACCGGTCCTGCCACCGGTCCCGTCCCACAGAGCCGCCGTGCCGCCCTTGCCGAGGTGAGGGCGCCCGGCGCCCCCTCGGAGGAAACCCATGACTCGCGCCACCACGGTGCGAGCGGTGCTGGCTGCGGCCGTGCTGCTCGTCTCCGTGCTCATCACGCTGACCATGTCACCCAGACTCGGCCTCGACCTTCAGGGCGGCACCAGAATGGTGCTCCAGGCCAAGGACTCGGACACCGCGAAGGCGGACCGGGAGAGCACCGACCGCACACTCGAAGTGCTGCGCCAGCGCATCGACTCGCTCGGCGTCGCCGAACCCACCCTGACCCGCTCCGGCGAGGACCGGATCATCGTCGAACTCCCGGACGTCCAGGACCCGCGCAAGGCCGCGGAGGTCATCGGCAGAACGGCTCAGCTCAGCTTCCATGCCGTCCAGGGCCCGGACAGCGGGGACGAGGGCAGGGCCGAAGCGGGGCCGACCCTCCCCGACGAACAGGGGCGCGCCCTCGATCTCGGCCCGGCGCGGCTCTCCGGCGCGGGCGTCAAGGACGCCGCCGCCGCGTTCGATGCCCAGCAGGGCGCCGGCTGGACCGTGTCCCTCGACTTCCACAAGCAGGCCGGCCGGGACTGGACCAGGCTGACCGGCGAAGCCGCCTGCCACCCGGTCCAGGACGACCGGCGCCGCGTCGCCATCGTCCTCGACGAGCAGATCATCTCCTCGCCGCAGGTCTCCCCGTCGGTCGGCTGCAACGCCGGCCTGCCCTCCGGCTCCACCCAGATCACCGGATCGTTCAGCGCGGACGAGGCCCGCGAACTGGCCCTCCTGATCAAGGGCGGCGCCCTGCCGCTCCCCGTCGAGATCGTCGAGCAGCGGACCGTGGGACCGACGCTTGGCGCGGCAGCCATCGACGCCAGCGCCCGCGCCGCCCTCATCGGCGCCGCGGCCACCGCACTCTTCATCACCGTCGTCTACCGGCTCTTCGGCGCGCTCGCCGCCGTCGCGCTCGCCGCCTACGGACTGATCTCCTACGCGGCCCTGGTGGGCCTCGGCGTCACCCTCACCCTGCCCGGCCTCGCCGGATTCGTCCTGGCCATCGGGATGGCGGTCGACGCCAATGTGCTGGTCTTCGAACGGGCCAGGGAGGAACACGCACAGCATCCGGGCCGCTCCCTGCGCTCCTCGCTGACCGCCGGATTCCGGGGCGCCTGGAGCGCCGTCGCCGATTCCAACGTGACGACGCTGATCGCGGCCGGGCTGCTCTTCTTCCTCGGCTCCGGACCGGTGAAGGGATTCGGCGTCACCCTCGCCATCGGCGTGATCGCCTCCATGTTCTCCGCGCTCGTCATCGCCCGCGCACTCACCGAGATCGCGGCGGGCTCCCGGTTCGTCAGCGACTACCGGGGCGTCAACGGCATCGCGTTCCCCGGCAGGGTACGTACCTGGCTGACCCGCCGCGATATCCGGCTGATGCGGTTTCCGAGCCGCTGGCTGATGGTCTCCACCGCACTGGTCGCCGTGGCCGTCCTCGGGATCGTCGTGCGCGGTGTCAACCTGGGCGTCGAGTTCACCGGCGGTCGGCTCGTCGAGTACTCGACGAGCCGACCGGTCGACGTGGAGCGGGCCCGCTCCGCCCTGGCCGGCGCGGGCTTCGGCGACGCCGAGGTCACCACGGCCGGTGCGGGCGACATCTCCGTACGGACCGGCGAACTCGACAACGACGGCGAACACGCCCTGCGCGCCGCCCTCGCGGCGGAGGGCGGCACGACCACCAAGGTCCGCGACGAGCTGATCGGCCCCAGCCTCGGCGACGAACTGCGGCGCAATGCCCTGATCGCGCTGGGTATTGCCGTGCTCGTGCAACTGGCCTATCTGGCGGTCCGGTTCCGCTGGACGTTCGCCGTGGCCTCGGTCGGGGCGCTGGTCCACGACGTGATCATCCTGGTCGGCGCCTTCGCCTGGCTCGGCCGCACCGTCGACGGCATCTTCCTGGCCGCACTCCTCACCGTCATCGGATACTCCGTCAACGACTCGGTGGTGGTCTTCGACCGGGTACGGGAACTCTGGGCGAAGGCCCGGCGCGTACCTCTGGCCACCATCGCCGACCGGGCCGTTCTCCAGACCGTCCCGCGCACGGTCAACACCGGAATGGGCGCGCTCTTCATCCTCGTCGCGCTCGCCGTGCTGGGCGGGGACTCCCTCGCGGACTTCGCCCTCGCCCTGCTGATCGGCATCTGCGTCGGCACGTACTCCTCGGTGCTGACCGCCGTGCCGGCCGCCCTCGTCCTGGAGCGGAGCAGCAAGGCCCCGCCGCCCGCCCGCAAGCGGTCACCGGGACGCCGGTCCGGTACGAAGGCGGCACGCCGGGATCCGCTCGACAACGGAGCACGCGTCTAGGGTCTGGAAAGGGCCTGCTCCGGATCAGTTCCGGCGCTCGGAGTCTGCTTCGAGCGCCGGCTCGGGGCCGGTCATGTCGAGCAGGACCATGGCGTCGTGGTCGGGGGGGCCGGGTTCGGCCACGTACACCCCGAGGCATGCCCCACGGCCGCACCGGCTCCGGGACCGACACGGCGGATTCCCTCCGCACGCTTCACCGGGCGCCACTCTCCTGATCCGGCTGACCAGCGGGCCGCTGACCGGCCACGCACCCTGCCCGCGCTCTCACTCCGAAGGGGCGGCTGAAAGGCGCTGGTCGGCGGCCCAGGAGGCGAGGATCCGCAGTCGGTCGTGGGTGGGGGTGCCGGCCGCGGCGGTCCAGATGACGAGCTGCTGATCGGGGTCGGTGCTGGCGGTCAGGGTGTCCCAGTCGAGGGACAGCTCGCCGACGACGGGGTGGTGAAGGGTCTTGGAACCGATCGCGAGGGCAGCGACGTGATGGGCGGCCCACCACTGGCGGAAGTCCGCGTCCTGGACGGACAGTTCTCCCACCAGCGCGGTGAGCCGGGGGTCGTCGGGGTATTTGGCGGCCTCCATGCGGAACTGCGCGACGGCCGTGCGGGCGACCTTCTCCCAGTCGGCGTACAGAGTCCGCGAAGTCCGTGACGAGGGCGGCGGCCAGCTGGTTCCAGGCGATGATGTCCATCCGTCGGCCGAGGACGACGGCGGGCGTGGCGGTGAGGGCGAGCAGGGAAACCTGCTGGTCACCGCCCTTGACATCACCAGTCCGGACGCCGCACGCATGGCCGTCGACGCCGCAGTGGCCGGATTCGGCCGGATCGACGTACTGATCAACAACGCCGCCGGCTTCCAGGCCGGCTACTTCGAGGAGATCTCCGACGCCCAGATGCGGGCCCAGATCGAGACGAACCTGTTCGGCCCGATGAACGTCACCCGCGCCGTTCTGCCGGTCATGCGCAAGCAGCGCGCCGGTCACGTCGTCACGATCTCCTCGATCGCCGGCCTGGTCGGCCAGGAGTTCTGCGTCGCCTACGCGGCGTCCAAGCTCGCTGTCGAGGGCTGGATGGAATCCCTGCGCTTCGACGTCGAGCCGTACGGCATCCGCACCACGATCGTCGAGCCCGGCTTCTTCCGCACCGAGCTGCTCGTGGACGCCTCCACCAGTTGGGCGGAGCTGTCCATCGACGACTACGCCGAGTGGACGAAGTCCACCAAGGCGATGTGGCAGTCGATGAACGGCCGGCAGGCCGGCGATCCGGTCAAGCTCGCCGACGCCCTGCTGAAGGTCGTCGATCTGGAGGAACCGCCCTTGCGGTTCGTCGCCGGCGACGACGCCATCCCCACCGCCGAGGCCAAGGGCAAGGAGATCACCGAACAGGCCGGTGCGTCCCGCGCCCTGGGCTCGGGCCTTGCCCACGGCGACGCCGCCTGACAGGCGGCCGAACACAACGCAACACAAAGCAATGCATCGCAACGCCACACAGCCCGCTCACACCCACACCCGCACCCACACCTCATGCGAGGAGGACCCGTGGAATTCGTCAAGGCCCGGCCCGCCGGCAAGGGCCCCGAGGACTGGTTCGACGGAGACGTCTGGTTCGACGTCATCCACGCCGGCCAGGAGCCGTCCCGTCTGCGCGCCAACATGGTGTGGTTCTCCCCGGGCGCCCGCACCGCCTGGCACCACCACGCCGTAGGGCAGACCCTGCACGTCGTCGCCGGGATCGCGCTGATCGGCACCCGCGACGGCACGGTCTACGAGACCCACCCCGGCGAGACCGTCACCTGCCCGCCCGGCGAGGAGCACTGGCACGGCGCCACCGAGGACCGCTTCATGCAGCACCTCGCGCTGTGGGACGGCACTGCCCCGGGCGACGACCGGCCGGAGACCACCTGGCTGGAGAAGGTCACCGACGAGCAGTACAACGGCCCCCGCAGCCGCAGCCGCAGCCGCAGCCGGTAGCCGGACAGCCGGCAGCCCCGCAGCCAGCGGCCCGGGGCCGGCACGGGCCGGCCCCGGGCAGGAGGCATGCGCTGCCCACCGGTCTGCTCACCGAGCACGCCGCCCTCATGGCCGGCGGCTTCCGGCCGGGCCGGTCGGTGCTGATCACCGGCGCGACCTCGGGCATCGGCCTCATCGGCCTCCGGATCGCCAGGACCCTCGGCGCCGGGCAGCTGATCGCCACCACCCGCACGACCGCCGGGGCGGACCTGCTCAAGCGCGCCGGCGCGGACACCGTGGTGGCGACGGCCGAACAGGACCTCACGGAAGCCGTACCGAAGGCCACCGGCGGCGAGGGCGCGGAGATCCCTGGAACGCCTGCGTTCGCACCGGGCCCACGGAAAGATCGTCCTGACCGTCGACTGACGGGGCGGTCGATGGCCACGGCCGGGGGTCAGCCGGTCGAGGCCGAGGGGCCCACCTCAGCGGCGCCACCCACGTCCTGCAGGGCATCTGCGGCCTTCTCACCGCGGGGCTACTCGTTCACGTTCGGCCTGAACCCCCTCGGATTCATGGTGTTCGGGCTTCGCCGCCGGCCGCGTGGCCGAACGGTGGTCGGAGAAGGGCACCCTCGTCATCGGCCTGGTCCTGTGCGTGCTCGGCTCGACCGCGCTGCTGACGACCGCTGCCCCCACCAGGCACGATGTCCGCCGCGGTCACCGACGCACGGTACGACGGCCCCACCCCGCCGACCGCGGACCTGTCCGGAAGGCCGTCAGGGAACGAGGGACCGCAGATGGTCGGCGGTGGCCCGGTCGGCGGGCAGCAGCGTCTCGATCGCCAGCTCGGCCACCGTCACATCCATCGGCGTATTGAACGTCGCGATGGAGCAGACGAAGGAGAGCACCCGCCCTTCGTGCTCGATCAGCAGGGGCAGCGCGAAGGGCAGCGACGCAACGGGCCCGGGGCCGGTGCCTTCCGGTACGGGATAGCCCGCGACCTCCTCGTACAGCTCACGCAGCTCCGCCGAACGGGCCAGGGCGATCTGGCGCTCCATCTGGTCCAGCAGATCGGCACGCCACTCCCGCAGATTGCGGATGCGCGGGGCGAGACCCTCCGGGTGCAGGGTGAGCCGCATGGCGTTCAACGGCGGTACGAGCAGATGTTCGGCCACCCCCTCCATCAGCGTCGCCATACCCCGATTGGCCGCCACCACGTTGTACGTACCGTCGACGACCAGCGCCGGATACGGGTCGTACGCCTGGAGCAGCCGCTCCATCCCCTCGCGCAGCGCGTCCAGTGCCGGGTCGTCGAGCGCGGTCTGTGCGTAGCGGGGCGCGTAACCGGCCACCACCAGGAGGGCGTTGCGTTCTCTGACCGGGACCTCGAGATGCTCGGCCAGCCGCAGGACCATCTCCTCGCTGGGGCGGGAGCGGCCCGTCTCGATGAAGGAGATGTGCCGGGCCGAGGAATCGGCACGGAGCGCCAGCTCCAACTGGCTGATCCGGCGCTGCTCCCGCCAGCTGCGCAGGAGCGGTCCTACCCCCGTGTCAAGCGCGACAGTTGTCATACCCAGACCGTAACGTCACCGGCACCGCCGACCGGCACCGATCGCCGATGAGGGAGTCGCCGTATGCCTGCCGCACCGCTGTCACGGAAAGAGATCGAGGACCGTCTGGGCGGACTGCCCGGCTGGTCGCTGGAGGGTGACCGGATCACCTGCACCTACCGGCTCCACACCCACTTCGCCGCCCTCGGGCTGACCGCGCATGTCGCCGCGATCCAGGACGAACTGAACCACCACTCCGATCTGACCCTCGGCTACAACACCGTGTCCCTGTCCGTGAACACGCACGACGCGGGCGGCGCGGTCACCGAGCACGATCTGAACCTGGCCGCGCGGGTGGCGGCGATCGCCCCCGGGCACGGCGTGCGGTAGCCGCGGCGGCGCGCGCCATGTCACATGGCCGCGTCGCTCAGGACGGCGCACACGCGGTGACGTGTCACATCGCGCGCGTGTCACATCGCGGCGCCGAACCGTGGATGCGTGGCGAGCCAGCGCGTATAGCTCTCGCTGCGCTTCACCGCTTCCGCGTACGCCGTCCGCGTGTGTCCGCTCACCGCGCCCACCGCAGCGTCGGCCGCCGCCGAACGCGGATGCCAGCCCAGCAGATGGCGCCAGCTCAGCGGCGAGCCGGCGATCGGCCGCGTCACCAGCCCCGGGGTCGGCGGAAACGTCGCCCGGCACAGTCCGACCGCCCGCCCCACCTGCACCAGATGGACGACGGAAGCCGTGTCCGTCTCATACACCGAGACCGGGCTGAACCCGGCCCGCGCACAGGCGCCGACGAAACAGTCGGCGAAACAGCCGTCGCCCGGCACGTTCGCCCAGCACTCGTCCGCCAGTGCGGCGAGGTCGAGTTCCCGTTCACCGGCGAGCGGGTGGGAGTCCGGCAGCATCACGAAGACCGGATCGACGCCGATCACCTGCCAGGTCAGCCGGTCGTTGGCGGGTGGCAGGCTCTCCCCGCAGGCCCCGATGAGCGCGAAGTCGAGGCGTCCGTCCACGAGTTGGGCGGCGATCTCGGACACCGACCAGGAGGTGTACGTCGACACGGGTGCGGTCGGATACGCGGTGACCAGGCGGTCCACGAGGCCGCCCAGCAGCGGGCCGTGCGTGCCGCCCAGCCGGAAGCGCTCCATCGTCCCCCAGGCGTTGGCGAACCGCACCGCCTCCGCCTGGAGTTCGCTCACGGCGGGCAGCACCACCCGGGCCCGTTCGAGTACCAGCTCGCCGAGGAGCGTGGGCCGGGCGCCGGTGTGGTCCCGGTCGAAGAGCGGGCCGCCGAGCGCCTTCTCGATCCTTCGCAGCTGCGCGCTCAACGCGGGCTGGGCGAGCCCGAGAGTCGCGGCCGCCTTGGTCAGGCTCCCGGTGTCGGCGATGGCGCGTACGGTTCGCAGATGGCGCAACTCCAGCTCCATAAACGCAAGTTATGGGCCCGGCGGCGTACCGGCAATATGCAGGTGGCCATTGGGTGAGATGTGTCCTGAAGTCGGACGGGTGCCGGGCGGGCGGCATCGGCCGGATGGCGACTTGCTGAAACGGCAACAAAACTTGCCGTGAGGTCGATCCGTGGTGAGGCTTGGTCCCCATGAGCACTCACACCGGACATGGTCACCACCAGAACACCGCTCACGCCCCCCGCCACCCGGACCCGGCCCACGGCGGCCACCACGACACCACTCATGGCCACCATCAGGACGCCGGTGACATCGACTGGGACGTGATGGGGCCGATGCTGGAGCAGGAGGCCGAGGTCAGTCGTCCGCAGTACGAGGAGGCGGCCCGCTGGATCGCCGGGCTGCCCACGGCCCCGAAGGTGCGCCGGGTGCTCGACATCGGCAGCGGACCGGGTGTGATCACCTGCCTGCTCGCCGAGATGTTCCCCGACGCGGAGGTCGTCGCCGTCGACGGCACCCCGGCACTCCTGGAACGCACCCGGAACCACGCCGAACGCCTCGGTCTCGGCGACCGGGTCCGCACACACCGGGCCGACATCGCCGAGGGTCTCGACGGGCTGGGGGAGGCGGACCTGATCTGGGCGGGCAACGCCCTGCACCACATGGGCGACCAGTGCGCCGTCCTGGCCGGATTCGCCGCACTGCTGCGCCCCGGCGGGACCGTGGCCCTGGTCGAGGGCGGACTGCAGCCCCGCCGGCTTCCGCGCGACATCGGCATCGGGCGGCCCGGTCTGGAGGCCAGGCTCGAAGCGATCAACGCGGACCGGTTCGAGGACATGCGGACGGCGCTGCCCGGCACCAAGCGGGAGACCGAGGACTGGAGCGCCCTCTTCACCGCGGTGGGACTGGCCCCGCAGGGCACCCGCAGCTTCCTGCTCGACCTTCCGGCACCGCTCTCCGACGAGGCCCGGGACCATGTCGTCACCGAGTTCGCCCGCCGGCGCCAGATGTTCGAGGAGGAGCTCACGGCCGAGGACATCGCCGTACTCGACCGGCTGCTCGACCCCGACGACCCGGCCGGGCTGCGTCGGCGCCCCGATGTGTTCCTGCTTTCGGCGCGTACCGTGCACCTGGGCCGACGGGGCTGACGGGGGCGACGGGGCTGGAGAGCCGGCGGGAGCCCGGCCTGTATCCGGTCCACCCGCGCCGACCTGCTGGGTTCCCGGGACACGGCGGGCCGGAGTGCGGGAGCGGGAGGGCACCGGCGGGCGTACCCCTGGACCGGCTGACCCGGCGTCGCGAGCTCCGGCTGACCGTGCCCGCGGGCCGCGCTGCGCCGGACCGCGAGGCGGTGTGGGCGCACAGCATCGAACTGGCCGGTCCCACCCCTGGCTCGGCGGCGTCGAGCTGCTCCTGACCACTGGCCTGAGGCTGCCAGGCACCGCCGCCGGGCGGCGTGCCTGCGTGAAGCGGCTGATCGTCCCGCTCGCCGACCACGATCGGGAGCAGGGCACGGCACTGACCGGGCCGGTCACTCAAGCAACGCCCGTCAACTTCCCCGTCTCAGAAGCGGATTCGGGACGGTGACCCGGTGCACACCCCCGTTCCCGGCTTCCTGTCGGGTGTCGTGGCTTCCGCCCCGGCGCGATGGACGAATACGGACTCTCCTGCGCGCACGCCCAGGCGCTCAACCCTGGCATCGTCCACTGCTCGGTGACCGGGTTCGGAGTCGGCGAAGGCGCCGCGCTGCCAGGCTCTGACCTGCTGCTGCAAGCGGTCGGCGGGCTGATGAGCGCTGCGGGGCCCGCACCGGGACGGCCCGTCAGACGGGTGTGGCGCTCGTCGACGTGCTCACCGGACCGCCACGCGGCCGCGGGCGGCATGGCGGCGCTGCGCCACCGCGATGCGACCGGTGACGGCCGGCACGTCGAGGTCGATCCGCTGTCCTCGCTGCTGCTCGCCCTGCTCGGGGTGCCCCGGTGAGCACACCTGGGGCCTCTCGTTCGGATCCTGCAGGGCTCGCGTGCCCCGGTGTCGCGCCTCGGCGCGTCGTCGTCAGTCGCCGACGGGCCGCGTCGACTCCCTCCTCCGTCTTGCGACGCACGACACCGGATCCCGCTCCCTGGTCCTGCCCGATCCGAACGAAAGATCCCAGGCCTCAGGCGCCGGCTGGACGGCTGACCGCCCGCTGACCAGCTCTTTCCAGCTCATCCGGCGCGAGTCGGCCAACACGCGCCGCCGTGCGGCGGCGCCGTGGAAGGGGCTGCGGACCCCGTGTCGGCGAAGCGCGGACAGGGCCGCGGATGACCGGTATGCGCGGGCTCAGGCCGCTGCTCGGGCCGTGTCAAGAAAAGACACGCTGCCACCAGGGTGAGTAGCCATCAGGAAGTCCCCCGGGCAGGCTAATTGCAGATCAATTCACCCATAAATAAAGGCAATTGGTATCTCATCTAATCATGTGAAAATAGCATTTGGCGTATTTCATATAACTCGACCGGGGTGTAGGCGTCGACCTTCGACGTGTCCGATATGACACGTATGAGGTTCATGCGTACGTTCATTCACGGGTCGACTGATCAGCCGACCTTTCTGAGACAGGAGAAGCGTCATGGTTACCCGTTCCACCATCGTTACGGCCGCCGTCGCGGCCGCTGCAGCCCTGGCCGCCACTGGCATCACCTACGCCTCGGCTGCCACCTCCGAGCCGGTTCAGGCAACCCAGGCCGTCCAGCAGTCCGCTCCCGGTTCGGCTCTCGACGGCGGCGACGTCGGCAAGGGCAACGAGGGCAAGGGCAACGAGGGCGGTGGCCGCGAGGGCGGTGGCCGCGAAGAGGGCCGTGGCCACAACGAGGGCGGCCGTGAGCACTACAGGGGTCGCATCCACATCAACGAGCGGACGTACTCCGACGAGATGGGCGGCTGCGTGACCGTGGTCAGCGGCCTCGGCTCCAAGAGTCTCAACGTCCGCAACGACAGCCGTCGGGCCGTCGAGGTCTTCCGTGGGGCCACCTGCGACAACGGCGCCCCCATCGCCACCGTCGGTCCGTTCAGCTCCAGCGACGGGGTGTTCCCGGGCCACGTCAAGGGCGGCGTCTGGGTCAAGAACGGAGTGGTGGGCAGCTTCCGAGTGATCGAGCGCCACTTCGACGAAGGCCGTGACAACGGTGGCCGCGACTGGTGACCGAGTTCCTCGGTTGACGTGAACCCCGGCCCGCCGTAATCGGGCCGGGGCTCCAGTCAGGGTATCCGACCGGAGTGATCCGGTCGGATACCCGCACCTGAACGACGACTGGCAGGCTCAAACACCTGCCAGCCCATATTAAGCCGGACGGTGAGGCGCTGCCAGCCGACCGGAACAGCCGCGCCGCACGTGGCTACCGGGCTCCGGTTCCGGGGTTTGGTTCCGTGGTTCGGTTCCGGGCTTCGGCGCGGGCTCCGGTTCCGGGGTTTGGTTCGGGCTTCGGTTCCGGGCTCCGGTTCCGGGGTTTGGTTCCGTGGTTCGGTTCCGGGCTCCGGTTCCGGGATTCGGCTTCCGGATTCGTTCTCGGCGCGCCGCCCTCGGCGGGGCCCGGCGACCGGGCGGCAGAACGTGGCGACGGCGTGGCAGACGCCGCCCATGTCCCGGCCGCCAGGAGGTCGGCGGGCCGTCTTGGCCCAAGTGAGTGACGGCCCGTGCGGCACGGCGTCGAAGGACCACTTGAATTCTGGTCCGCACGCATCCGACGCATCCCCATGCCGGCCTGTGTACGGCCCATGCCCCGGGGTGTCCCGCACCGGCTCCAACTGCCATCACTGGCCGGGGAGTCGGTGTCCTCCCATTGCTGGACACGGGCACCGTCCGCCGTACTGCCGTCGGCGACTTCCAGGACGCGCCCGCCGGCGAAGCCGACCGGCGTCACCACTCCCGGCGCTTCCGGGTGCCGCTCGATCGGCCATCCCTGGGCGCCACCGTCCTTGGCGGAGCCGTACACCTCCAGCAGCAGGCAGCTGCCCACATTGCGCAGCCGGTAACGATCAGCCGCGACGACGGGCGCGGTGTGCCCGCTGCTGTTCCGGTTCCTTCCTGCGGAGCGGACCGCCGCCCGGCTCGGCAGCCGGGCGGCGGTCCGTGTGCGTCAACGGCGCGAGAGCAGGGCTCAGGCGCCGAGGTTGAACTCGCCGGGGTTCGGGCCGAGACGCTTGCCCTCGTCCAGCGCGGCGAACGCGGCCAGGTCGTCGGCGTCCAGATCGAAGCCGAACACATCGAGGTTCTCCACGATGCGCGACGGCGTCACGGACTTCGGGATCACCACGTTGCCGGTCTGGATGTGCCAGCGGAGCACCACCTGGGCCGCCGTGCGGCCATGCTTCCGGGCAATCGCGACGACCGTCGGGACCTCCAGGAGACCCTTGCCCTGACCCAGCGGCGACCAGGCCTCCGTGGCGATGCCGTGCTTGGCATGGAAGGCGCGCGACTCGGCCTGCTGGAGCTGGGGGTGGAGCTCGATCTGGTTGATCGCCGGGACCACGGAGGTCTCGCCGAGCAGACGCTCCAGGTGCTCGGGGAGGAAGTTCGAGACACCGATGGCCCTGGCGCGGCCGTCGGACCGGATCTTCTCGAAGGCCTTGTACGTGTCGATGTACGCGTCCTTGGCCGGCACCGGCCAGTGGATCAGATACAGGTCGACGTAGTCGAGCCCCAGCTTGTCGAGCGAGGCGTCGAAGGCGCGCAGGGTCGAGTCGTAGCCCTGCTCGGAGTTCCACAGCTTCGTGGTGACGAACAGTTCCTCGCGGGCGACACCGGAGGCCGCGATCGCCCGGCCGGTGCCCTGCTCGTTCTCGTAGATCGCGGCGGTGTCGATGCTCCGGTACCCGGACTCGATGGCTGTGGCGACCGCCTTCGCGGCCTCGTCGTCCGGCACCTGCCAGACACCGAAACCGAGCTGCGGCATCTCGACGCCATTGTTGAGGGTGATGGAGGGGACCTGGCTCACGAGCGGTCGATCCTTACGTCGTCGGTTGGTACTCCCATGGGCAACGATCAACAGTCCCCGTGCATTCCCCTGCCGCCCTGCGTTCCGCGGCCCCTCGCCGGCCTCTTCCGTCCGGGCCATTGACCGGGTTCCGTCGGCACGCAACCCTGGAGCACGTCACTGAACAACGGACACTCTTGTGAACGCATGACCCCGAGATGACGAACGAACGACTCCGAGCGAGGTCGACGTGACGAACCCTTCCAGGCGGGCGCTGCTCGGTGCGGCGATCGGCGGCGCCGTCGCCGCCACCGCCGGCCTTCCCGCCACCGCGCACGCGGCGAGCTGGAAATTACGCTGGTCGCCCTCGGCGAGCGACGCCGGACTCGGCGCCTTCGAGACCATCGAGGACGACCGGGCCGATTCCCATCCGGCGGGGCAGCCGCACATCCGCACCGAGGGCGACAACTTCCGGTTCACCATGCACACCGTCGACCGGGACACCTCGACGGACCGTCAGCGTCAAGAGGTGACCGGGCTGCGCACCAGCGGCAGTTCGTACCTCAAGTGGCTGCCCGGAGAGACCTGGCGGGTCACGTACCGCATGTACATCCCCGGCTCGCTGAAGGCGACCACCAGCTTCACGCACATCATGCAGATGAAGCAGCCGGGCACCGGCACCTCGCCGATCGTCGTGCAGTCCCTGCGCCGGGTGAACGGTGTGCAGACCATCGAGCTCAAGCTGGCCATCGCCGACATCCTCGTCGGCCGCACCGACCTCGTGCCGCTGCAGAACAAGTGGATCGACGTCGACTTCCGGATCACGATCGGTGACGGTGCGTCGGGCTCGGTCCGCTGGATCCTGAAGGACGGGGCCACCACCGTCATCGACAGGTCGAAATCCGGCGTCGACACCCTTCTCGCCGACCGGGTCCGGCCCAAGTGGGGCATCTACCGGTCGCTCGGCGACACTTCGGGATCGCTGCAGGACACCCATCTCCTCCTCACCCGGATGCGGGGGTACCAACTGGTCTGAGGAGTCGGAGGAGGTGCGCCCCCGCACGGCCGGGGCGGCGGGGCATGCATGCGCCCGTCGCCCCGGAGGGCTGCCCATGCTCCGCCCAACCCGCCTGCTCCGCCCGAGATTTGGGCCCACGCGGGGCATTGACAGAAAGCTCCGCAGGGAATCCTATGCAGTGTCGGTTAGGAACCTTTCCTAACACCGAACCGGAAGGGATCATCCGTGCACCCTGCCGCACCCCCACACCGCCTGGTGGCCGTCGTCGCCGGCCTCAGCTGTCTGCTCCTGCCCCTGCTGGGCCACCTCCCGAAGGCCTACGCCGCCACGAACGCGCACGAGGCCACCGACGCGTACGACTCCCCGACCGGCAGAACGACCGCCGCGGGTCCCGGCGCCATGGCCGCGGCCCCGTACGAATACCTCGGCTGGGGAAGCCCGCAGAAACCGGCCGATGTGATGGCGGCCACCGGCGTGAAGTGGTTCACGCTCGCGTTCATCCTCTCGGACGGCACCTGCAACCCGAAGTGGGACGGGGACCGGCCGCTGACCGGTGGCTCGGACGCGGCCGCCATCGACGCCATCCGGGCGGCCGGTGGCGACATCGTCGTCTCGGTGGGCGGCTGGAGCGGCAACAAGCTCGGCCAGAAGTGCACCAGCGCCTCCGCGCTGGCCGGGGCCTACCAGAAGGTGATCAACGCCTACCACCTCAAGGCGCTGGACATCGACATCGAGGACACCGAGTTCTCCAACGCCACCGTGCGGCAGCGGGTGGTCGACGCCCTGAAGATCGTCAAGAACGCCAACCCGGGCATCGTGACGTACGTGACCATGGGGACCACCCCGACCGGTCCCGACGCCACCGGCAAGGACCTCATCAAGCGGGGCGCCGCCGCGGGGCTCGACAACGACGGCTGGGTCATCATGCCCTTCGACTTCGGCGGGCACACCGGCACGATGGGCGCGGCCACGGTCGGCGCGCTCGACGGGCTGAAGTCCGCGGTGAAGAGTGCCTACGGCTACAGCGACGACGCCGCCTACCGGCACATCGGGGTCTCCTCGATGAACGGGAAGACGGACGAGACGGACGAGACCGTCACCACCACGGACTTCAGGACGATCCTCGGCTACGCGCAGCAGCACCACATCGCGCGCTACGCCTTCTGGTCCGTCAACCGGGACCGGGCCTGCGGCTCCGGCAGCGACGGGGACGCCTGCAGCGGGGTGTCCCAGTCCCCGTACGAATTCACCAAGATCGTCGTCCAGTACAAGGGCTGAGGAGATCCCATGCGTACCACCACGAGCAGACTGACCCTCGGCGGAGCGGCACTCGCCGCCGCCGGACTGCTGCTGCCACTGCTCGGCGCTCCGTCGGCCGCCGCGGCGGACACCCGCTACGAGGCGGAGGGCGCGAAGCTCTCCCAGGCGGCCGCTGCGACGAACCACACCGGCTACTCCGGCACCGGCTTCGTCGACTACACCAATGTGGCCGGATCCTCTGTGGAGTTCACGGTGAACGCCACCGCGGGCAGCGACTCGCTGGCCATCCGCTACGCCAACGGAACCACCACCGACCGCCCGCTGGACATCAGTGTCAACGGTACGGTCGTCGCCTCCGGCGTCTCGTTCGGCGGGACCGGTTCCTGGGACACCTGGGCGACGAAGACCATCAGCGCGCGGCTCGCCGCCGGAACCAACACCGTCCGGGCCACCGCGACCACGGCCGGCGGCGGTCCCAACCTCGACTACCTCGACACCGCGATTCCCGCCAGCGGCGGTCCCGCGGTGCCCTTCGGCAGCCACACCCGCCCCTACGCCGCAGGGATGCTGAAGCCGTCCGGCTCGCAGTCGGCACTCGACCAGGCCGTGATCAAGACGTACAACGCCTGGAAGTCCGCGTTCGTCAAGAAGAACTGCGGCAACGGCTGGTACCAGGTGATCTCGCCGGACGCCGACCACCCCTACGTCGCCGAGGCCCAGGGCTACGGAATGGTCGTCACCGCGACCATGGCGGGGGCCGACCCGGACGCGAAGACCGTCTTCGACGGCATGGTCAAGTACATGCTCGCGCACCCCTCGGTGAACAACGCCAACCTCCTCGCCGCCGAACAGGATGCCTCCTGCAAGAGCGTCGACGGCTCCGACTCGGCGACCGACGGGGACCTGGACGTCGCCTACGGGCTGCTCCTCGCCGACAAGCAGTGGGGCTCCACCGGCACGTACGACTACAAGGACCTCGCGGTCAAGCACATCAACGCCATCAAGAAGAGCGAGGTCAACCCGACCACGCACCTGATGCTGTTCGGCGACTGGTCGGACTCGGGCGAGTCCCACTACTGGATGACCCGCTCCTCGGACTGGATGATCGACCACTTCCGCGCGTTCAGGACCGCCACCGGTGACAGCACCTGGGACACCGTGCGCACGGCACACCAGAACCTGATCACCTCGCAGCAGTCCAAGTACGCCTCCGGCACAGGGCTGTTGGCGGACTTCGTCGTCAACACCAACACCACGGCCAAGCCCGCCCCGGGCGAGGTGCTCGAAAGCGCCAACGACGGCGACTACTCCTGGAACGCCTGCCGCGACCCGTGGCGCATCGGCGCCGACGCCGTCACCAGCGGGGACAGTGCCTCGCTCGTCTCGGCCCGCAAGCTCAACTCCTGGATCAAGACCAAGACGGGCGGCGACCCGGACAAGATAGCCAGCGGCTACCACCTGAACGGTTCGGTGTTCGACAGCGGCAACGACATGGCGTTCACCGCCCCGTTCGCCGTGACCGCGCTGACCGACTCCGGCTCCCAGGCCTGGCTCGACGCGCTCTGGAACAAGCTCGCCACCACGTCGATCGACCCGGATCTCTACTACGGCGGGAGCGTCCAGCTCCAGTCGATGATCGTCGCATCCGGTAACTACTGGGTTCCCTGACGGAGGTTCAGATGCAGACCGGAACGCTCACCACGTCACGAGGAAGATTGGCCGCGCTCACGGCCGTGCTGCTCTGTACCGCGCTGGTGCAGGCCGTCCCGCAGTCGGCCTCCGCGGCCGCCACCCGGTACGAGGCGGAGGCCGCGACGATCGTCGAGGGCGCCGCCGAGTCCAACCACTCCGGCTACTCGGGCACCGGATTCGTCAACGGCGACAATGTCGTCGGCAGCTATGTGGAGTTCACCGTCACCGCGGCCTCCGCCGGCACCGGAAAGATCGCCATCCGCTACTCCAACGGCACGGCGGACGCCCGGCCCGCCGATGTCGCCGTGGGCGGCACGGTCGTCTCGGCCGCCCGCGCCTTCAACGCCACCACCGACTGGAACACCTGGGCCACGTCCACCCTGACCACCCCGGTCAAGGCGGGCAGCAACAAGATCCGGCTGACGTCCACGACGGCCAACGGACTGCCCAACCTCGACTACCTCGACGTCACGGTCACCTCGTCGGACACCGAGGCGCCCACCGCACCCACGGCGCCCAGCTGTTCGGACATCACCGAGAACAGCCTCGCGCTCAACTGGGGCGCCGCCACGGACAACGTGGGTGTCGCCGCGTACGACATCTACGAACACGGCAACAAGTTCGGCGAGGCACCGGGCACCGCCACCACGAAGAACCTGACCGGACTCACCCCCGGCACCACGTACAACCTCTCCGTGTTCGCGCGTGACGCGGCCGGCAATGTGTCGTCGGTCAGCCCGATCGTGGACTGCACCACCCAGCGCAGTTCCGACACCACCGCACCCTCCGCACCCGGCACCCTGTCCACCTCGGGCCTCACCGCCAACAGCGTCGCCCTGAGCTGGGGGGCGTCGACGGACGACAAGGCCGTCACCGCCTACGAGGTACGCAGCGGCAGCACCGTCTACAAGACCGTGACCGGCACGCCACCGGCCACCACGACCACGCTCACCGGGCTCGCCTGCGCCAGCCCGTACACCCTGGACGTCGTCGCCAAGGACGCGGCGGGCAACGCCTCGCCGCCGAGCAACACGGTCACCTTCACCACTCCGGACTGCGCCACCGACGGCGGTGTGCCGTCCGGCATCGCCACCGTCTCCGGCGGCTGGTCCATCCCCTGGGGCACCTACTGGATGCCCGACGGCAAGAGCGCGCTGGTGACCGAACGGGACAGCTTCAAGGTCCTCAAGGCCACCCCCGACGGCACCAGGACCCAGGTCGGGACCGTGCCCAACGCCGTCACGACCGACGGCGAGGGCGGTCTGCTCGGCGTCGCCGTCGACCCGAAGTGGTCCTCCAACCACTACGTGTACTTCATGCACACCGCGTCCGAGGGCAACCGCGTCGCACGCATGACCTACGACGGCAGCTCGCTCAGCGGCTACACGGTCCTGCTCCAGGGGATCAAGAAGAGCAGATACCACAACGGCGGACGGCTGCTGTTCGGCCCCGACGGCTACCTGTACGTGTCGACCGGCGAGGCGCAGAGCCCCGACCTCGCCCAGGACAAGAACTCGCTGAACGGCAAGATCCTGCGGATGACGACGGACGGCAAGGCCGCCCCCGGCAACCCGTTCGGCAACTACGTCTACAGCTACGGGCACCGCAACCCGCAGGGTCTCGCCTTCGACCGCAACGGCCGGCTGTGGGAGGCGGAGTTCGGCGACAGCAAGAAGGACGAGCTCAACCTCATCAAGCCGGGCAAGAACTACGGCTGGCCCGTCTGCGAGGGCACCTGCACCACCTCCGGCATGACCAATCCCAAGAAGACCTGGAACATCTCCGAGGCCTCGCCCAGCGGGATCGCCATCGTCCGCAACGTCATCTACATGGCCGCCCTGAAGGGCGAACGGCTGTGGCGGGTGCCGATCACCGGTGACACCGAGGAGCTCGGCACACCGAGCGCGTACTACGTCGGTACGTACGGCAGGCTGCGCACCGTCACCAAGGTGCCCGGCCAGGACCAGCTCTGGCTCTCCACCACCAACTGCGACAACAAGGGGAACGAACCCGACGGCTCGGACAAGCTGTTCCGGGTCTCGATCACCTAGGGCGTGTTTGAGGAGTCCCGTCTGTCTCGCGGGGTCTGACACGCACGCTCGCCGCGTTGCCGAAATGCCCTGGTAGCTCCGCTACGAGGCACTCCGGCGCCTTGCGATCGCACGCGCCGGACCCCGCGAGACCCGCCCTCCGGGCGGACGACGCCACTTCTCAAACACGCCCTAGCTTGTTTGAGAAGTAGCGTCGTGTGTGCTGTACCGCCGGGGCACCCCGGTGCCTCAGCGGTACAGCGCGTCGACCTCCGCCGCGTACGCCGTCTCGATCGCCCTGCGCTTCAGCTTCAGCGACGGGGTGAGCAGACCGTGCTCCTCGCTGAAGGGGTGCGCCAGGATCCGGAACGTCCGGATCGACTCCGCCTGCGAGACCGCCGTGTTGGCGGCCACCACCGCCCGCCGGACCTCCATCTCCAGGTCCGGATCGCGCACCAGCTCCTCCGGCTTCAGCGGCGTCCGCCCCTGCATCGCGAGCCAGTGGTCCACCGACTCCTGGTCGACCGTGACCAGGGCCGCGATGTACGGCCGGTCGTTGCCGACCACGATGCACTGCGCGACCAGCGGATGCGCCCGCACCCGCTCCTCCAGGCCCGCCGGCGCCACGCTCTTGCCGCCCGACGTCACCAGGATCTCCTTCTTCCGCCCGGTGATCGTCAGATATCCGGCCTCGTCGAGCGAGCCCAGATCCCCGGTGGCCAGCCAGCCCTCGCGCAGCACCGCCTCGGTGGCCTGCGGGGCGCCGAGATAGCCACCGAACACATTGCCGCCGTGCACCCACACCTCACCGTCCTCGGCGATGTGCACGGTCGTCCCCGGGATCGGCAGCCCGACCGTGCCGTACCTGGTGCGTTCCGGCGGGTTGGCCGTGGCAGCC
Source organism: Streptomyces sp. NBC_00984 (assembly GCF_045162475.1). Lineage (NCBI taxonomy): Bacteria > Bacillati > Actinomycetota > Actinomycetes > Kitasatosporales > Streptomycetaceae > Streptomyces > Streptomyces sp. NBC_00984. The sequence continues at coordinate 1,506,001 of NZ_CP108734.1, read as the reverse complement.
GCGGTCGACTCCGTCAGCCCGTACCCCTCGTACACCGTGACGCCCGCGCCCTCGAAGAACAGCCCGAGCCGGCGCTCCATCCCCGAACCGCCCGACATGGCGTGCCGGATCCGGCCGCCCATCGCCTCGCGTACCTTCCTGTACACGACCTTGTCGAAGAACTGGTGCTGCATCCGCAGCCCGGCGGACGGCCCCGGACCGGTCCCGAACGCCCGCGCCTCCAGCGCCTCGGCGTACTTCACCGCGATGTCCACGGCCTTGTCGAACGGCCCGATCCGGCCCTCTGCCTCTGCCTTGCGCCGGGCGGCGTTGAAGACCTTCTCGAAGATGTACGGAACCGCCAGGATGAAGGTCGGCCGGAACGACACCAGGTCCGGCATCAGTGCCTTGGCCGACAGCTCCGGCTGGTGGCCCAGCTTCACCCGGCCGCGGATCGCGGCGACCTCGACCATCCGGCCGAAGACATGGGCCAGCGGCAGGAAGAGCAGGGTCGCCGCCTCGTCGCCCGGCCTGGAGCGGAAGACCGACTTCCAGCGGGCGACCATGGTGTCCGTCTCGAACATGAAATTGGCGTGCGTGAGCACACAGCCCTTGGGGCGTCCCGTGGTCCCCGAGGTGTAGATGACCGTGGCCACGGACTCGGGCGTCACCGCGCGGCGGTGGCGGTGCACCACCTCGTCCTCGACGTCCGCCCCCGCGTCGATCAGCTCGGTCACCGCACCGGCGTCCAGCTGCCAGAGCCGCTTGAGTCCCGGCAGCCGGTCGATCACCGAGGCGATCGTCATCGCATGGTCCTCGTGCTCGACCAGGACGGCGGACACCTCGGCGTCGTGCAGCATCCACAGCACCTGCTCGGCCGAGGACGTCGGATAGACGGGTACGGACTGGGCGCCGACCGTCCACAGCGCGAGGTCGAAGAGCGTCCACTCGTAGCGCGTACGCGACATCAGGGCCACCCGGTCGCCGAACCTGACGCCATGGGCGATCAGCCCCTTGGCGAGCGCCAGCACCTCGTCGCGGAAGACCGCAGCGGTGACATCCCGCCAGTTTCCGCTCGCGTCCTTGCGGCCGAGCGCGACCCGGTGCGGGTCCTCCTCGGCACGGTCGAACACGATGTCGGCCAGGCCGCCCACGAGGGGCGCGGCCGCCATGGGTGGGACAGTGAACTCGCGCAATGACCTGCTCCTTGTGGCGCTCCGCACAGCGCCGTGACGCTACCCCACCGGGCGGCGCGGCGGGAGGGCCCCGTACCGGTGGACAATGTGGCATATGCACTGGTCAGCCACCGAAATCCGGCCAGATGGGCAAGGCTCGGGCGTGGCTGGGAACGCGGGGTAACCGGCGGGCGCCGGAATCTCCACCGAATCTGTACGCCGCTGCCACTGCCGCTCCGGGGCATACGAGCGGATCCACCCGGATTCACTCGAATCGGACGGGCCGGAGGCGCAATCGCCGCCGCCCGTGCTTTCCGTACGCGCAGGCGGTCAGGCGCTGTCCCGGCCGTTGACCGAACCGATCGTGCCGACGCCGCGGATCAGCCGGTCGCCGCCCGCCAGGATCGCTGTCGCCAGCGCGTCCGCGGCCTCGTGCGCCCCGTCGCGACGGCGGCCGTGCGACAGGACGAAATCCACACCGCCCAGGTCCGGCAGACCCGCCCTGGCCGGCACCGGCGCCAGGCCCGGCGGGATCAATCCCCGGCTGTGGGCCATCACGCCCAGCCCCGCGTGGGCCGCCGCGATCAGCCCGCTCAGACTGGTGCTCGTGCAGGCGACCCGCCAGGACCGGCCGTGCTCCTCCAGGACCTCCAGGGCGCGGGCCCGGGTGATGCCCGGTGGCGGAAAGAGGATCAGCGGCACCGGACGGTCCGGGTCGATCCGCAACTGCGGCGCGCCGATCCAGGCCAGCGCGTCCTGCCAGACCAGCTCGCCGTGTGTGTCACCGGCGCGCCGCTTGGCGAGCACCAGATCGAGCCGGCCGGCCGCGAGGCGCTGATGCAGTGTCCCGGAGAGCTCCACCGTCAGCTCCAGCTCGACCTCCGGGTGGTCGCGGCGGAACGACTCCAGGATCTCCGGCAGCCGGGTCAGCACGAAGTCCTCGGAGACCCCGAACCGCAGCCGCCCGCGCAACCGGGTGCCGGTGAAGAAGGCCGCGGCCCGCTCATGGGCCGCGAGTATCGTCCGGGCGAAGCCGAGCATGGCCTCGCCGTCCACGGTGAGGTCGACCCGGTGCGTGTCCCGGGCGAACAACTGCCGCCCCGCCGCGTCCTCCAGGCGCCGCACATGCTGGCTCACCGTGGACTGCCGCACCCCCAGCCGACGGGCGGCCCGGGTGAAACTCAGCGTCTGGGCGACGGCGAGAAAGGTACGCAGCTGTGCGGGGTCGTACATGGCGCCAGGCTATCGCGGGCCGTGATGACAGTGAGAGCGGTGTACGGGATTCCCGATCGCGCCGATCGGGAGCAGCATGGAGCGGGCACGACCGGAACCAAGAGAACATGTGGAGCACATGAGCCGCCGTACCCCGAAGCTGCCGTCCTGGCTGCCGCTCGACCCGTACATCCTGACGCTGATCGGCACCGTCGTGCTCGCGGCGATACTGCCCGCGTCGGGGACCGCCGCGGATGTGGCGGGCGGTGCCTCCACCGGAGCGGTCGCCTTCCTCTTCTTCCTGTACGGTGCGCGGCTCTCCACCGCCGAGGCGCTGGACGGGCTCAGGCACTGGCGGCTCCACCTCACCGTGCTGATCTGCACCTTCGTGGCGTTCCCGCTGCTCGGGCTGGCCGGCAGGGGGCTGGTCCCGTACGTCCTGACGCCGCAGCTCTACAGCGGCTTCCTCTTCCTCTGCCTCGTCCCGTCGACCATCCAGTCGTCGATCGCCTTCACCTCGATCGCCCGCGGCAACGTGCCCGCGGCGATCTGCGCGGGCTCCTTCTCCTCGATCGCCGGGATCTTCCTCACTCCGCTGCTCGCCGCCGGCCTGCTCGGCAACAGCGGGGGCGGATTCTCCGCGGACGCGCTGCTGAAGATCGGGGTCCAGCTGCTGCTGCCGTTCGTCGCCGGGCAGTTGCTGCGCCGCTGGATCGGTGGCTTCATCGCCCGTCACAAGAAGGTCCTCGGCCATGTCGACCGCGGCTCGATCCTGCTCGTCGTCTACACGGCCTTCAGCGAGGGCATGGTCGCGGGCATCTGGCACCAGCTCACCCCGGCCCGGCTCGGGGCGCTGCTCGGCGCCGAAGTGCTGCTGCTCGCCCTGATGCTCGCGCTGACCTGGTACGGGGCGAAGCGGCTCGGCTTCGACCGCGAGGACCGGATCACCATCCAGTTCGCCGGTTCGAAGAAGAGCCTGGCCTCGGGGCTGCCCATGGCGAGCGTGTTGTTCGGGGCGCAGGCTTCCCTCGCCGTGCTGCCGCTGATGCTCTTCCACCAGATGCAGCTGATGGTGTGCGCCGTGATCGCCAAGCGCCGCTCGCGCGATGCGCAGGAGGAGAGTCCGGCGAGCGGTGCGGTGTCGCGGGAGCCCGCCGCGGTGGGCTGAGCGGGGACCGGCCGGCGCGGGGGCGCTCCTCGCCGGCCGGACGCGGGGCGCCTCAGTCCTGCCCGACCGTCGCCTCCAGGGCGATCCGGTGCTCGCCCGCGTACACGTTCATCGAAGGACCCCGCAGGAAGCCGACCAGGGTCAGTCCGGCCTCGGCCGCCAGATCGACGGCGAGGGACGAGGGTGCGGAGACCGCCGCGAGCATCGGGATCCCGGCCATCACCGCTTTCTGGGCCAGCTCGAACGAGGCCCGTCCCGACACCAGCAGAATGGCCCGGGACAGCGGCAGCCGGTGGTCGGTCAGGGCCCGGCCGACCAGTTTGTCGACCGCGTTGTGCCGGCCGACGTCCTCGCGGATGTCGAGCAGCTCGCCCGTCTCGGAGAACAGCGCCGCCGCGTGCAACCCCCCGGTCCGGTCGAAGACCCGCTGTGCGGCGCGCAGCCGGTCGGGGAGGGCGGCGAGCAGGGCGGGCCCGACCCGCAGCGGGGGAGCGTCGGCGACCGGGTGCCGGGTCGTGGTGCGTACCGCGTCGAGACTCGCCTTGCCGCACAGCCCGCAGGACGAGGTGGTGTACACATTGCGTTCGAGCGTGATGTCGGGGACCGGGACACCGGGCGCGAGCTTCACGTCCACCACGTTGTACGTGTTGACGCCGTCGGCGGTCGCTCCGGCGCAGTAGACGATCGACTGCACCTCGGAGCCGTCACCGATGACGCCCTCGCTCACCAGGAACCCCGCCGCCAGTGCGAAGTCGTCACCCGGCGTGCGCATTGTGATGGCGAGCGGCTTGCCGTTCAGCCGGATCTCCAGGGGCTCCTCGGCGACGAGCGTGTCCGGGCGGGTGGAGACGGCCCCGTCCCGGATGCGGATGGTGCGGCGACGCTCGGTGACCCGTCCCATAGCGGTTAAACCCGATTCTGTACGTGGGGGAAGCCGAACCGGCCTCCGGGGATCCCATTGTCCGGTACGGACCGGATCGGGCGAGGCGTGGAAAACCATGTCAAGTCGACAGAATATTGTCTACAGAATGCTTTCTGCGCGTCAATGCTGTGGTCAAGCCTCCAACACCCGGGCGCTATTCCTGTGGGAACACGTGCCCGTGTACCGGGCGGTAGCGACCAAGACTGGATGGTTCCTGCCATACGTAGCGAGGGGACCCCGTACATGACCGGCTCACGTGTCGTGGCGCTCGGCCACTATCAGCCCGCGAAAGTGCTCACCAACGACGATCTGGCGGCCATGGTCGATACCAGCGACGAGTGGATCACCAGTCGCGTCGGCATCAGGACCCGTCATGTCGGGGGGCCGGACGAGCCGGTGGACGAGATGGCCGCGCACGCGGGGGCCAAGGCGCTGGCCGCGGCGGGGCTCCAGCCGGCCGAGGTCGATCTGGTCCTGGTCGCCACCTCGACCGCGATCGACCGCTCGCCGAGCATGTCGGCGCGCGTCGCCGCCCGGCTCGGGATGGGTTCGCCCGCCGTGATGGACATCAACGTGGTCTGCTCCGGCTTCACCCACGCCCTCGCCACCGCCGACCACGCGATCCGGGCCGGCGCCGCCGAGCGCGTCCTGGTCATCGGCGCCGACAAGATGGCGGACATCGCCGACTGGACCGACCGCAGCACCTGCGTCCTGCTCGGCGACGGAGCCGGTGCGGCGGTCGTGGTGGCGGAACCGGACGGGGGTGACCGGCCCGGGATCGGTCCGGTCCTGTGGGGTTCGGTGCCGGAGATGGGGAACGCGGTACGGATCGAGGGGACGCCGCCGCGCTTCGCGCAGGAAGGGCAGTCCGTCTACCGCTGGGCCACCACGCAGTTGCCGCCCATCGCCCGCAAGGTGTGCGAGAAGGCCGGTGTGACGCCCGAGGAGCTCGGGGCGGTGGTGCTGCACCAGGCCAACCTGAGGATCATCGAGCCCGTGGCCAGGAAGATCGGCGCGGTCAACGCGGTCATCGCCAGGGACGTCGTGGACTCCGGCAATACGTCCGCGGCCTCGATCCCGATGGCTCTGTCCAAACTGGTGGAACGCGGCGAGGTCCACAGCGGTGCGCCGGTGCTGCTCTTCGGCTTCGGCGGGAATCTTTCGTACGCGGGTCAGGTGATCCGCTGCCCCTGAGGGGCCCTGCGCTCGGTAGACTGTAGACGATAGGCAATCGCTGCTCGTCGGCCGGAGGGGGACCGCGATGTTGTCCGCAGGACTGCCGCAAGGGGCTGTGCCGAGGCTGGAACGGCCCGGCCCGCTGCGCGAACGCGTGTATGAGGCGCTGCTCGAACTCATAACGACGCGTGCGCTCCGTCCCGGCCAGCACCTGGTCGAGAGCGAGCTGGCAGGCCTTCTCGGGGTGTCCCGTCAGCCGGTGCGCGAGGCGCTGCAGAGGCTGAACACCGAGGGCTGGGTCGATCTCCGGCCCGCCCAGGGCGCGTTTGTGCACGAGCCCACGGAGGAGGAGGCGGACCAGCTGCTCTCGGTCCGCACCGTTCTGGAGGCCGAGGCGGCACGTCTCGCCGCGGCCAACTCCGGCACCGTCGGCATCGCCGCGCTGGAGGAGCTCTGCACCAAGGGCGAGCAGGCCGTCGCCGACGACGACGTGGACCTGGCGGTCGCCACCAACGCGGCCTTCCACGCCAAGGTCATGCAGCTGGCGGGCAACGTCGTCCTCTCCGAGCTCGCCGGCCAGGTGGACCGCAGGGTCCGCTGGTACTACACCCCGGTGGCCCGCCGGCGCGGCATCCAGTCCTGGATCGAGCACCGCTCGCTCATCGCGGCGATCTCCTCGCGCGACGGACAGCGGGCCACGGAGATCATGCGGTCCCACACGGAACACACGCGCAAGACGTACCACCAGCGCGGGGAGAGCTAGGTTCTGTCGTCCGGATCAGGCCGGATCAGGCCGGATCAGGGCCGGCCCCGGCGGGGGCAGACGAGGTGGTGGCTGATCCTGCACCACTCCCCGGGGCCCGGTTCCCGGTCCTGCGCGTTCCACACCGTGCCGTCCCGGTCGAGGTGCCACCGCTGTCCGGGCGGCACGTCGTGTGCCAGGAGCGGCGCGGGCCCTTCGGGTTCGAGACGGACCCACCACCGGTAGTGGGTGGGGCGGATGTCGACGGCGAGCCCGCAGTCCGGGCAGTCGGGTGCGGGTTCCGGGCCGGGGACCGCCCCGTCCCGGAGGCCCTGTTCGTGATCGGTCGAGTGTTGGAGTTCGGTCCATTCCTCAGCGGTCCGCGGTGTTCCGGTAACCCCCATGGTCAAAGGGTGCGGACAGGGCGTGAGGCGCGGTAGGTCGCGATCCGGCCGTGCCCGGTGCGAGACAGCAGTGAGGCCGGACGGTGCGTGGAGTACGTGGGGCACCGCTCGTCGGCCCCGACCGAGGGGAGCCGCGGGGCCGTCGGCCCGGGGGTGCCGGACAGCGGGCAGACTTGCTGGTGTGACGATACTGAGCAAAGGTGCCAACGTGCCGGTCGCGGCTTCCGCGGTCAGGGCCGTACTTGACTGGTCGGCAGGGTCCGGAGTGCCCGATGTGGATGCTTCCGCACTGCTGCTGACCCGCGGCGGGCGGGTGCGGTCCGATGAGGACTTCGTCTTCTACAACCAGCCGCGGCACGCTTCGGGCGCGGTGAGTCACGTCGGCAAACGGCCCGGCAGCGACTCCCTGGACGTCCACCTGGGTGCGCTGGGGCCGGACGTCGAGCGCGTCGCGCTCTGTGCGTCCGCCGACGGCGGCACGTTCGGTCAGGTGCCGGGGCTGTGCCTGCGGTTGCTCGACTCGGCGTCCGGTGCCGAACTGGCACGCTTCGACATCGCCGCCGCGACGGAGACCGCGCTGGTCGGCGGCGAGCTCTACCGTCGCGACGGCGGCTGGAAGTTCCGTGCGGTCGGCCAGGGTTACGCCAGCGGGCTGGCGGGACTGGCGACCGACTTCGGGATCAGCGTCGACGAGGAACAGCCCGCGGCCGGGTCCGGATCCCGGCCCGTGACGGTTCCGAACCCTGCCCCGGCACCTTCGCCCGACGCCTCGCCGGTACACGCCGGAGGCGGATCCCGCCCCCGGCTCACCAAGGGCGAGGAGAACCTGCCCATGGAGATGCGCGAGCGCCTGTCGCTGCGCAAGCAGCAGGTCCTGGTCAGCCTGAGCAAACACGGCGTACCGGAGTTGCGCGCACGCGTCGTCCTCGTCCTCGACGCATCGGGTTCGATGGGCGGTCTCTACCGGCGGGGCACGGTGGCGGGTGTCACCGAGCGGATGGTGGCCGTCGCGGCGCAGCTCGACGACGACGGCGAGATGCAGGCGTGGACGTTCGCCAGCAATCCGGCCCGGCTGCCCGACCTCGCCGTGGGCGACCTGCCCGAGTGGCTCAGGCTGCACGTGCGCGTGGGGCAGACCTACGGCTTCGGGCGCCGGAAGCCGCCCAGGGGGCTGGTCCCCGGTCAGATCGACATGCGTGCGGTCGGTATCCAGAACGAGGAACAGAAGGTCATCGCCGAGGTGCGGGCCTTCGTGCGCGCTCACCCGGTGCCCGACCCGACGCTGGTCCTGTTCTTCTCGGACGGTGGTGTGCACCGCAACCAGGAGATCGAGCAGGAGTTGCGGGCCGCCGCCGAGGAGCCCGTGTTCTGGCAGTTCGTCGGACTCGGCAGTTCTCAATACGGTGTGCTGGAACGCTTCGACACCATGCCGGGCCGGCGGGTCGACAACGTCGGCTTCTTCGCTGTCGACGACATCGAGAGGATCTCCGACCAGGAGCTGTACGACAGGGTCCTGTCGGAGTTCCCGTCCTGGCTGCGGGCCGCCCGGCAGGCCGGAATCCTGCGCTGAACCGGCCGGCCCCCAGCGGCCGGCCCGTTGCGGCGCCCGGCAGGTGACGCGACCGACCGGCTTTGTCCTCGGTGTGGAGAAAGTTGTAGTGGATTCCTGCGCAACTTCTTCCCACTCCCGGCAACCGCTGCTACGTTCCCCTCGAAAGCCCGACGGACAGGCCGATGTGGCGGGGAGGGGCGCGTGAGACGTATGACGGCACGACCCGCGAATGCGCATCAGGCGCGACTGCTGCGGCTGTTGCGCGACGGCGGGCCCAACTCACGGGCACAGCTGGGGGATCAGGTCGATCTTTCCCGCTCCAAGCTCGCCGTCGAGGTCGACAGACTGCTGGAGACCGGGCTGGTCGTGGCCGACGGCCTCGCCGCATCCCGCGGCGGGCGCCGCTCGCACAACATCCGGCTCGCACCACAACTGCGGTTCCTCGGCGTCGACATCGGTGCCACATCCGTCGATGTGGCCGTCACCAACGCAGAGTTGGAGGTCCTGGGACACCTCAACCACCCGATGGACGTACGCGAAGGCCCCGTCGCCGTCTTCGAGCAGGTGCTGTCCATGGCGGCCAAGCTCCGGGCCTCGGGACTCGCCGAGGGTTTCGACGGTGCCGGCATCGGCGTACCCGGACCGGTCCGTTTCCCCGAAGGCGTACCGGTCGCACCGCCGATCATGCCCGGCTGGGACGGCTTCCCGGTCCGCGAGGCGCTCAGCCAGGAACTGGGCTGCCCCGTCATGGTCGACAACGATGTGAACCTGATGGCGATGGGGGAGCAGCACGCGGGCGTCGCACGCTCTGTGGGCGACTTCCTCTGTGTCAAGATCGGCACCGGAATCGGCTGCGGCATAGTCGTCGGCGGCGAGGTCCACCGCGGTACGACGGGCAGCGCCGGAGACATCGGCCATATCCAGGTGGAACCAGAGGGCCGCGCCTGCGCCTGCGGCAACCGGGGCTGCCTGGAGGCACACTTCAGCGGTGCCGCGCTCGCCCGCGACGCCGAGGACGCGGCGCGCACCGGACGGTCGGCGGAGCTCGCCGGCCGGCTGGAGGCCGCCGGGAAACTCACCGCCGCCGATGTGGCCGCCGCCGCGGCGGCCGGTGACGCCACCTCGCTCGACCTGATCCGCGAAGGCGGCAACCGGGTCGGCCAGGTCATCGCGGGACTCGTCAGCTTCTTCAATCCCGGCCTGGTGGTGATCGGCGGCGGTGTGACCGGCCTCGGCCACACGCTCCTCGCCAGTGTCCGGACCCAGGTCTACCGCCAGTCGCTGCCACTGGCCACCGGCAATCTGCCCATCGTGCTGGGCGAGTTGGGACCGGCCGCCGGAGTGATCGGCGCCGCCCGGCTCATCAGCAACCACCTCTTCTCACCGGCCTGACCTCGGACCGGCCGCACACGGGCGCACCCCGGAAACACCGGGAGCGCCGGAAACACCCGCACCACCGCACCTGGTACAGCCCTGCCCGCTCACCGGCCCTCCCCAAGCTCCACGCTGCGCTCGGGCAGGGGAGACCCCACTTGCCGAGGGGATTCGTCATGGCACCAGAACCGCCCCTGCTCACCATGTCCGGCATCACCAAGTCGTTCCCCGGAGTGCGCGCCCTCGACGGCGTGGACCTGGAGGTCCAGGCCGGCGAAGTCCACTGTCTCCTCGGGCAGAACGGCGCCGGCAAGTCCACCCTCATCAAGGTGCTCGCCGGGGCCCACCAGCCCGACGGCGGCCAGATCACCTGGCGCGGCGAACCGGCCGCGCTGAAGTCGCCCATCGCCGCCATGCGGCTGGGCATCGCCACGATCTACCAGGAACTCGACCTGGTCGAGGGCCTCTCGGTGGCCGAGAACATCTTCCTCGGCCACGAACCAACCACCGCCCGCTTCGTCGTCCGCACCCGCGAGGGCCGCACCTCCGCCGCGGCGCTGCTGAAGCGGCTCGGCCACCCGGAGATCGACCCGACCCGCCCGGTCGGCGACCTGTCCGCCGCCCAGCAGCAGATCGTCTCCATGGCACGGGCGCTCTCGCACGACGTACGGCTCATCGTCATGGACGAGCCGTCCGCCGCACTCGACCCGGACGAGGTCGACAACCTCTTCCGCATCGTCGCCGCACTCACCGCCGACGGCGTCGCCGTCGTCTACATCTCGCACCGCCTGGAGGAGATCCGCCGGATCGGCGACCGGGTGACCGTGCTCAAGGACGGCCGCGCCGTGGCCGTCGGGCTGCCCGCCGAGTCCACACCGACACGCGACATCGTTGCCATGATGACCGGCCGCAATGTCGAGTACGTCTTCCCGCCACGCACCACGGACCGTGCGGGAACGACCGCTGCGGAGCCCGTCCTGAAGATCGAAGGACTGGCCCGGAAGGGCGAATTCGCCCCGGTGGCCCTGGAGTTGAGGCCCGGGGAGATCGTGGGTCTGGCCGGACTCGTCGGATCGGGGCGCTCCGAGATCCTGGAGACCGTCTACGGCGCCCGCAGGCCGAGCGCCGGGCGGGTGACCGTGGCCGGCAAGCAGCTGCGGCCCGGCAGCGTCCGCGCGGCCGTCGCCGCCGGAATCGGCCTCGCCCCCGAGGAACGCAAGGCACAGGCCCTGCTGATGCTCGAATCCGTCACCCGCAATGTCTCCGTCTCCTCGATGTCCCGCTTCTCCAGGGCCGGCTGGATCGACCGCGGCGCCGAACGCCGGGCGGCCCGCGAAGCCACCCGCGAGCTCTCGCTGCGCCCCGACAACCCGGACACCCCCGTCCGCACGCTCTCCGGCGGCAACCAGCAGAAGGCGGTCCTGGCCCGCTGGCTGCTGCGCGGCTGCCGGGTCCTGCTGCTCGACGAACCGACCCGCGGTGTCGACGTCGGCGCCCGCGCCGAGCTGTACGCCGTGATCCGCCGGCTGGCCGACGAAGGCCTCGCCGTCCTGCTCGTCTCCAGCGAGGTGCCCGAAGTGCTGGGCCTCGCCGACCGGGTGCTGGTGCTCCGCGAGGGCCGCGTCGTGCACACGGCGGACGCCCGGGAGCTCGACGAGCACCGCGTACTCGACCTAGTGATGGAAGGGAGCCCTACGTCATGACGCAGTCCGTCTCCTCGGCGCAGCAGGGCGGGCCGGACAAGGGGGCCGACCCCGCCCCGGTCTCCGAGCCCCGGAAGAAGGACGGCCCCGCGCGCACCTCCGGCCCGCGCCTGGACGTCCGCAACCTCTCGCTCCTCGGCGTCCTCGCCGTACTGGTCGCCGTCGGCGGATTCACCGAGCCCGACGCCTTCCTGGACACCGGGAACCTTCAGCTGATCCTGACCCAGGCGTCCGTCATCGGTGTCGTCACCGTCGGGATGACCTTCGTCATCACCAGTGGCGGAATCGATCTCTCGGTCGGTGCGATGGTCGCGCTCGCCTCGGTCTGGGCGACCACGGTCGCCACCCAGGAGTACGGCTTCGCGGGGATCCTGTTCACCGCGGTGATCGTCGGACTCGCCGCCGGGCTGGTGAACGGGCTGCTCATCGCATACGGGCGGATGGTGCCGTTCATCGCGACACTGGCCATGCTCGCCTCGGCCCGCGGGCTCGCCCTCCAGATCACCGACGGCAAGACCCAGATCGTCACCGTCAAGTCGGTCCTCGACCTGGGCCTGCCCGACTCCTACGTCCTCGGCATCCCGCCCCTGGTCATGATGTTCGCGGCGGTCACTGTCATCGGCTGGCTGGTGCTGAACCGTACGACCTTCGGACGGCGCACGCTCGCGGTCGGCGGCAACGCGGAAGCGGCCAGGCTGGCCGGCATCGACGTACGGCGCCAGCGGCTCTGCCTCTATCTGCTCTCCGGGCTGTGCTGCGGCATCGCCGCCTTCATGCTGATCATCCTGTCCGGTTCGGGACAGAACACCAACGGCAATCTGTACGAGCTCGACGCCATCGCGGCCGCGATCATCGGTGGCACCCTGCTCAGCGGCGGGCGCGGCACCATCGTCGGCTCCGTACTCGGTGTCCTGGTCTTCACCACCATCACCAACATCTTCGCGCTCAACAATCTGCAGAGCGACGTCCAGCAGATCGCCAAGGGCGCGATCATCGTCGCCGCCGTCCTGGTCCAGCGCCGCACCTCGGCGCACGGGGAGACCTGACGCTCCGCATCCCTCCCACCGCCCCGTTCGCCCCATGTGACATGTCACGCACCGGATGAAGGGTTTGACAGCCATGCCAGAAACCAGCCGCAGACGACTGCTCCTCGGCACCGCAGCCGTCTCCGCAGGTGCCCTGCTCACCGCCTGCACCAGCAACGACCCCAAGACCGAGGACACCGCCAAGAGCACCGGACCCGCCGCCGACGACAAGCCCGGCAAGCCCGTCACCATCGGCTTCGCGGGTCCGCAGGCCGACCACGGCTGGCTCAACGCGATCAACGAGAACGCCAAGTCACGGGCGGCCAAGTACTCCGAGGTGACGCTGGAGACCACCGAGGGCTCCAATGACACCGCCGCCCAGATCGGCCAGGTAAAGACCCTCATCAACAAGAAGGTCGACGTCCTCGTCATCCTCCCGGCCGACGGCAAGGCGCTCACCCAGGTCGGTCTGGAAGCCATGCGGGCGGGCATCCCCGTCGTCAACCTGGACCGGATCTTCGCCTCTCCGCAGGCCTACCGCTGCTGGGTCGGCGGCGACAACTACGGCATGGGCCTCAACGCCGGTACCTACATCGGCGAGCAGCTCAAGGGCAAGTCGGGCGCCAAGGTCGTCGAGCTGGCGGGCATCGACAACCTGGAGCTCACCAAGCAGCGCAGCCAGGGCTTCGCCGACGCGCTGAAGAACTACTCCAACGTCGAGCTGGTGGCCCGTCAGGCCGCCGACTTCACCGTCGAGTCGGGCCAGGCCAAGATGGCCCAGCTCCTCCAGGCGCAAAAGAGGATCGACGCCGTGTGGAACCACGACGACGACCAGGGCGTGGGCGCGCTGCGCGCCATCCAGCAGGCCGGCCGTGACGAGTTCCTGATGGTCGGCGGGGCCGGGGCCAAGTCCGCGATGGACGCCATCAAGGCCGACAACAGCGTCTTGAAGGCCACCGTTCTCTACCCGCCGACGATGGCCGCGTCCGCCATCGACCTGGCCCGTGCACTGGCCCAGGGCAAGGGGGTCGGCGGCCTGGCCGAGCTGGAGATTCCGACCGGTCTCACCCTCTACTCGGCCGTGGTCACCAAGGAGAACGTCGACCAGTACCTGCCGACGGGCTTCAGCTGATCAGCCCCGCGGGAGGGTGCTGACCCTTCTGCCGCACCCATCGAACGACCGACGAGGAGGAAGCCCGGATGGCCCGTAGGGAAGAGACGGATCAGGAGGCCGCAGCGCCGCCGACGCACCGGCCGGCGACGAGTGTGCCGGTGCTCGGGGTCGGCATGGTCGGATACGCGTTCATGGGCGCCGCCCACTCACAGGGCTGGCGCACCGCGGGACACGTCTTCGACCTGCCGATGAGACCGGCTCTCGCCGCGATCTGCGGACGCGACCGGGCGGCGGTCGACGCGGCGGCCGCCCGCCACGGCTGGGCGGCGGCCGAGACCGACTGGCGCGCCCTCATTGCCCGGGACGATGTGCAACTCGTCGACATCTGCACCCCCGGCGACAGCCACGCCGAGATCGCCATCGCCGCCCTGGAGGCGGGAAAACACGTGCTGTGCGAGAAGCCGCTCGCCAACACGGTCGCCGAGGCGGAGGCGATGACCGAGGCCGCCGAGCACGCCGCGGCCCGCGGCCAGGTCGCGATGGTGGGCTTCAACTACCGCAGGGTGCCCGCGATCACCTACGCCCGACAGCTGGTCGCCGAGGGCCGGATCGGCACCCTGCGGCATGTCCGCGCCGCCTACCTCCAGGACTGGCTCGTCGACCCCGAATCACCGCTCACCTGGCGGCTGGAGCGGGAACGCGCCGGTTCGGGCGCGCTCGGCGACCTGGGCGCGCACATCGTCGACCTGGCCCAGTATCTGGCGGGGGAGCCACTGGTCGGGGTGTCGGCGGTCAGCGAGACGTTCGTACGCGAACGGCCGCGGCTCACGGGCCCGGCGGCCGGGCTCTCCGGGGCGGCGGACACAGGCACGCGAGGAGCGGTGACCGTCGACGACGCGGCCCTGTTCACCGGCCGGCTCGCCTCCGGGGCGCTGGCCTCCTTCGAGGCGACCCGGATGGCGGCCGGGCGGAAGAACGCACTGCGGCTGGAGATCAACGGGGAGCGCGGCTCGCTCGCCTTCGATTTGGAACGGCTCAACGAACTGTCCTTCCACGACCACACGGAACCCGCTGCCACGGCGGGATTCCGGCGCGTCCTCGTCACCGAACCCCAACACCCCTACCTGGAGGCGTGGTGGCCGCCGGGCCACGCCCTCGGCTACGAGCACACCTTCGTCCACCAGGCCCGCGACCTGGTGCGGATGATCGCCGAAGGGGCCGCCCCCGCACCGTCGTTCGCCGACGGGCTGCAGGTGCAGCGGGTGCTCGCAGCGGTGGAGGAGAGCGCCGAGAAGAACTCCGTACACACCCCCGTGGTTCTCTAGGAGGTCCCGCTCATGCCCCGTCCCTTCACACTCTTCACCGGCCAGTGGGCCGACCTGCCGCTGGAGGAGGTCTGCCGGCTCGCCCGGGACTTCGGCTACGACGGGCTCGAACTCGCCTGCTGGGGCGATCACTTCGAGGTCGACAAGGCGCTGTCCGAACCCGGCTATCTGGACGGCCGGCGGCAGCTGCTCGACAAGTACGGGCTGAAATGCTGGGCGGTCTCCAACCACCTCGTCGGCCAGGCCGTGTGCGACGACCCGATCGACGAGCGGCACCGGGGGATCCTGCCCGCGCGGATCTGGGGCGACGGCGAGCCCGAAGGGGTCCGCCGCCGGGCCGCCGAGGAGCTCAAGGACACCGCGCGGGCGGCCGCCGCCTTCGGGGTGCGTACCGTCATCGGTTTCACCGGCTCGTCGATCTGGCACCTGGTCGCGATGTTCCCGCCGGTTCCGCCGCACATGATCGAGCGGGGTTACGAGGACTTCGCCGAGCGCTGGAACCCGATCCTGGACGTCTTCGACGCGGAGGGCGTGCGGTTCGCCCATGAGGTGCACCCCAGCGAGATCGCGTACGACTACTGGACCACGCACCGCGCACTGGAGGCCGTCGGGCACCGGGCGGCGTTCGGGCTGAACTTCGACCCGAGTCACTTCGTCTGGCAGGACCTGGACCCGGTGAGCTTCCTGTACGACTTCCGGGACCGGATCTACCACGTGGACTGCAAGGAGGCACGCAAGCGCCTCGACGGCCGCAACGGCCGGCTCGGCTCGCATCTGCCCTGGGGCGATCCGCGGCGCGGCTGGGACTTCGTCTCTGCCGGGCACGGCGACGTGCCCTGGGAGGACGTCTTCCGGATGCTCCGGTCCATCGGCTACGAGGGACCCGTCTCCGTGGAGTGGGAGGACGCAGGGATGGACCGGCTGGCGGGTGCGCCGGAGGCGCTGGCCACGCTGAAGCGGTACGACTTCGATCCGCCGTCGGCATCGTTCGACGCGGCGTTCGGGGGCGGGGACTGACGGTCTCCCGCCGGGGACGGTGCGGGCCCCCGGTCCGGGCCGGGACGGGCCGGGGGCGAGAGCTTCGCGGCTGTCCCGCACCCACCCCTGCCCTCGCCCCGCTTTGTCCTGGCGCAGGAAAAAGTTCGAGCGGACCGCTGCGCAAGGACTTTCCGTCCCGGACGAACAGGTCTACGGTCCAGAACGTGTACATGACATGACTCGGGTCGCCGGTGTCCCACACACCCCGGACGACCCGCGCGGCAGTCCCCGCGCAGAACGGCACGGCAGCACCCCGCCCGTACAACCGGCACTCTCCGGAGGACACTCGTGCACAGAACCCCAACCGGCAGGAGCAGAACACGGCTCCGCGTCCGCAAATCCCTCGCACTGCTCACCGGCGGCCTGCTCGCCGCGGCCACCCTGGCCCTGGGCGCCACGCCCGGAGCAGCGGCGGGGCCGTCCTCGCCGGCCGCCACCGACGCGGCGGCCGAGGAATTCCAGCAGGTCACCCTCGCCAAGGGAGTGGCCGAGACCGGCGAACCCATGACACTGGCGGTGCTCCCCGACCGCAGCATCCTGCACACCGCGCGCGGCGGCGAGCTGTGGCTCACCGACAGCGGCGGCGACACCACCCTCGCCGGTGTCCTCCCCGTCTACTCCCACGACGAGGAGGGCCTCCAGGGCGTCGGCATCGACCCGGACTTCAGCAAGAACCGGGCGATCTACCTCTACTACGCGCCCCCGCTGGACACTCCGTCCGGCGACGCCCCCGAGAACGGCACCGCCGCCGACTTCGCCAAGTTCGACGGAGTGAACCGGCTCTCGCGCTTCGTCCTCAAGGAGGACGGCACGCTCGACACCGCCAGCGAGAAGAAGGTCCTCGACATCCCGACCTCGCGCGGCATCTGCTGCCACGTGGGCGGCGACATCGACTTCGATGCGCAGGGCAACCTGTACCTGTCGACCGGCGACGACTCCAACCCCTTCGCCTCCGACGGCTACACCCCGATCGACGACCGGCCCGACCGCAACCCCGCGTTCGACGCCCGCCGCACCTCCGGGAACACCAACGACCTGCGCGGCAAGATCCTCCGCATCAAGGTCGCCGACGACGGCACGTACACCGTCCCCGAAGGCAATCTCTTCGCCCCGGGCACGGACAAGACCCGCCCCGAGATCTACGCGATGGGCTTCCGCAACCCCTTCCGCTTCACCGTCGACAAGCCCACCGGCACCGTGTACGTCGGTGACTACGGGCCCGACGCCGGTGCGGCCGACCCCAAGCGCGGACCGGGCGGCCAGGTCGAGTTCGCCCGCGTCACCAAGGCCGGCAACTTCGGCTGGCCGTTCTGCACGGGCAAGAACGACCCGTTCGTCGACTACGACTTCGCGACCAAGACCTCCGGCGCGACCTTCGACTGCGCCGCACCCAAGAACACCTCCCGGTACAACACCGGGCTGGTCGACCTGCCGCCGTCCCAGCCCGCCTGGATCCCGTACGACGGCGGGTCCGTGCCCGAGTTCGGCAGCGGCTCCGAGTCCCCTATGGGCGGACCGGTCTACCACTACGACGCCGCCCTCGACTCGCCCGTGAAGTTCCCCGAGGCCTACGACGGCAACTTCTTCGCCGGTGAGTTCGGCCGACGCTGGATCAAGCGCATCGACCAGGACACCGATGGCACGGTGAAGTCCATCAACGCCTTCCCGTGGTCGGGAACCCAGGTGATGGACATGACGTTCGGCCCCGACGGCGCGCTCTACGTCCTGGACTACGGGACCGGCTACTTCGGCGGCGACCAGAACTCGGCGCTCTACCGCATCGAGAACGCCACCGGCGGACGCTCCCCGATCGCCGAGGCGACCTCCAACAAGACCTCGGGCACCGCACCGCTCAAGGTCGCCTTCTCCTCGGCCGGAACCACCGACGCCGACGGCGACACGCTCAGCTACAGCTGGGACTTCGGTGACGGCGGCACATCGACCGCCGCCAACCCCACGTACACGTACAAGAAGAACGGCACCTACACCGCCACCGTCACCGCCACGGACCCCACCGGCCGCACCGGCTCGGCGAACGTCCATGTGACGGTCGGCAACACCGCTCCCAAGGTCGAGCTGGAACTCCCCGGTGACGGGCAGCTGTTCTCCTTCGGCGACGAGATCCCGTTCAAGGTGACCGTCACCGATCCCGAGGACGGAACCATCGACTGCTCGAAGATCGAGGTCCGCTTCATCCTCGGACACGACAGCCACGGCCACCCCATCACCTCGGCGCACGGCTGCACCGGCACCATCAAGACCGAGATGGACGGCGGACACGACCCCAACGCCAACATCTTCGGCGTCATCGACGCCTCGTACACGGACGGCGGGGGAGGCGGCCAGGCATCCCTGTCCGGCCACGACCAGGCCGAACTCCAGCCGCGCCACCGGCAGGCCGAGCACTACGGCGACTCCCACGGCGTCGCCCCGCAGAACAAGGCGACCGCCCACGGCGGCAAGACGGTCGGCGACATCCACAACGACGACTGGATCTCCTTCAAGCCGTACCTCCTGGCCGGTTCCACCAAGCTGACCGCCCGGATCTCCTCCGGCGGCGCCGGCGGCTTCCTCGAAGTCCGCACCGGTTCGGCGACCGGCAAGATCCTCGGCTCCGCACCCGTCCCGGTGACCGGTGCCTGGGACAACTTCCAGGACATCGACGTACCGCTGCGCGGAGTCCCGAAGAAGTCCACCGAACTCTTCCTGGTCTTCAAGGGAGGTGACGGAGCGCTCTTCGACATCGACGACTTCGGGCTCTCCAACAGCGCCCCCGACAAGACCGCCAAGCGGGTCCTGGTCTTCTCGAAGACGGCCGGTTTCCGCCACGACGCGATTCCGGACGGCATCGCGGCGCTCAAGGAACTCGGCAAGGACAGCAACATCACCGTCGACGCCACGGAGACGGCCGGCCAGTTCACCACCAGCAACCTGGCCCGCTACGACGCCGTCGTCTTCCTCTCGACGACCGGTGACGTGCTCAACGCCGACCAGCAGAAGGCCTTCGAGAACTATGTGGCCACCGGCGGCGGCTACATGGGCGTCCACGCGGCGGCGGACACCGAGTACGACTGGGCGTTCTACGGCGGACTCGTCGGGGCGTACTTCTCCTCGCACCCCGCCATCCAGCCCGCCACCGTCCGGATCGAGGACCACAAGCATCCGGCCACCGCAGACCTCGGCGACGAGTGGAACCGCACCGACGAGTGGTACAACTACCGCACGAATCCCCGAGGTCAGGCGAAGGTCCTCGCCACACTCGACGAGACGACCTACACCGGCGGCACCATGAAGGGCGACCACCCCATCACCTGGTGCCAGACCTACCAGGGCGGCCGTTCCTTCTACACCGGCCTCGGCCACACCAAGGAGTCCTACGCCGAACCGGACTTCCGCAAGCTGCTCCTCGGCGGCATGCGGTACGCGGCCGGCCAGGTGAAGGCCGACTGCAGGCCCGACACCGGCTACCGGTCGATCTTCAACGGCAAGACGCTCGAAGGCTGGAAGCAGGCGGGCCCCGGCACGTTCGACGTCGTCGACGGTGAACTCCGCTCCCAGGGCGGCATGGGTCTGCTCACCTACCAGGCCAAGGAGCTGAGCTCGTACTCGCTCAAGCTCGACTGGAAGATGCAGGGCGACGACAACTCCGGTGTCTTCGTCGGCTTCCCGGAGTCCGACGACCCCTGGTCCGCGGTGAACAACGGCTACGAGGTCCAGATCGACGCCAGCGACGCGCCCGACCGCACTACGGGTTCGATCTACACCTTCAAGGCCGCGAACGCCAAGGCCCGTGACCAGGTCCTGCGCCCGCCCGGCCAGTGGAACAGCTACGAGATCAAGGTCCAGGGCGAACGTCTCCAGGTCTTCCTCAACGGGGTGAAGATCAACGACTTCACCAACACCGATCCGGTACGGAGCCTGAAGAGCGGCTACATCGGCATCCAGAACCACGGTGCCGACGACCATGTGTCGTTCCGCAACATCCAGCTGAAGGAACTGCCCTCGGCGTAGGGCGCCCACCGCTGCGACGGCGGGCGGGGGAGAGAACACACCGCCCCCGCCCGCCGTCCCCGCCCGATCCCGTCCCCCCGTCGCACAGCGCCACCCGCTCTGCCCAGCCAGCACCCCCAGCCAGGGAGGCAGTCCGTGTCAGCACCCGCCGTACGTACCGGAGTCTGGTTCATCGGAGCACGCGGCTCCGTCGCCACCACCGCCACCGCAGGGTGCGCGGCGGTCGCGGCAGGGCTCCACCCGGCGGCAGGCATGGTCACCGAGACCCCACCCTTCACCGACAGCGGGCTGCCCGCACTCACCTCACTGGTCTTCGGCGGACACGACACCGCAGGCTGCCCGCTGCCCAAGCGGGCCGAGGCACTGGCGGCCGGTGGAGTGCTGCCGCACGGTCTGCCCTCGGCGGTGCACGCCGAACTGGCCGCCGCGGACGCGGAGATACGGCCCGGCGGACCGTTGCCCGGCGACACCCGAGGCGACGAGGAACTCATCACCGCGTTCGCCGCCGACCTCACCGACTTCGGACACCGGCACGACCTGGCCAGGACGGTCGTCATCAACGTGGCGTCCACGGAACCCGTCCCGGCCCCCGGCGAACAGAGGCTGCCCGCCAGCTCGCTCTACGCGGCGGCGGCACTGAGGGCCGGCTGCCCCTACATCAACTTCACCCCCTCCACCGGGCTGCGCACCCCCGCCCTCCAGGACGCCGTCGCGGCCTGCGGACTTCCTCACGCGGGCCGCGACGGCAAGACCGGCCAGACGCTGCTCCGCTCCGTACTCGCCCCGATGTTCGTGCAACGCGCCCTGCCCGTACGGGCCTGGTCGGGCACCAACCTGCTCGGCGGCGGGGACGGAGCGGCGCTGGCCGACCCGGGCGCGGCGGCCGCCAAGAACGCCGGCAAGGAACGCGTCCTCGCCGACACCCTGGGCACGGCCCCCGAGGGCGAGGTCCACATCGACGACGTACCGGCCCTCGGCGACTGGAAGACCGCCTGGGACCACATCGCGTTCGACGGGTTCCTCGGTGCGCGGATGGTGCTCCAGACCACCTGGCAGGGCTGCGACTCCGCACTGGCCGCGCCCCTGGTCCTGGACCTGGCCAGGCTGGTGGCCCGCGCCCACGAGCAGGGCGTGAGCGGCCCCCTGCCCCAGCTCGGCTTCTACTTCAAGGACCCGGACGGCGGCCCGGCCGCGCTCTTCGAGCAGTACCTGGCGCTGCTCGCCTTCGCCGAGACGCTGCGGGGGGAACGGTGACGATACGCGCCTGGGCGGAACTGCTACGGGTGTCCGCCCTCTTCACCGTCCCCGGCGACGCGCTCGCCGGGGCGGCGGCGAGCGGCCGGCGTCCCGACCGCGGAACCGTGCTCGCCGTCGGCGCCTCGCTCTGCCTGTACGAGGCGGGCATGGCGCTCAACGACTGGGCCGACCGCGAGGAGGACGCCATCGACCGCCCGCACCGGCCGATCCCCTCGGGCCGGATCGCACCCGGTGCGGCCCTCGCGGCGGCGGGCGCGCTGACGGCCGCGGGGCTGGGCCTCGCCGCCGGGGCCGGCCGCCCGGCCCTCGCGGTGGCCACGGGGCTGGCGGCGACCGTGTGGGCGTACGACCTCCGGTTGAAGCACACCCCGGCCGGGCCGGCCGCGATGGCGGCGGCACGCGGCCTGGACCTGCTGCTCGGGGCCACCGCAACCGGGGCGGCGAAGCGGGCCATGGGGGCGCGGGCGGGTTCGGGAACCGTCCCCGGCCCGGGAGCCGCCGCCGGGCCGGAATCGGCTGGGCGCGGCTCCGTCCGCGCGGCCCTTCCGGCCGCCGGCCTGCTGGGCGCGCACACCTACGCCGTCACCGCCGTCTCCCGGCACGAGGCGCACGGCGGATCCACCACCGCACCCCTCGCCGCGCTCGCGGCCGTGGCCGCACTGGGCGCGGCGGCCGTGCACGAGCAGCGCGGGCGGTGCGGAGCCCAGGGGGCGGACCCGTGCACGGGGAGCGGCAGCCAGGACGAGTCGCCCCGCCCGCACCCCTCGCTCCGTTCACCGACGCCCCTCGCCCCCGCCGCCCCCGGTCTCGTGCGCACCGCGCTCACCGGCTCCTACTTCCGGACCGCCGCGGTCCCCCTCCTCCACGCCGCGCTCAACCCGTCCCCGCCGCTCACCCAGCGCGCCGTCGGCGGCGGCATCCGGGCGATGATCCCGCTCCAGGCCGCCCTCGCCGCCCGCGCGGGAGCGGTCGGCACGGGGCTCGCCGTCATGGGACTCGTACCGATCGCCCGCACCCTCGCCCGGAAGGTGAGCCCGACATGACGATTCGCTACGGCTACGGCACCAATGGGCTCACCGACCTCCGCCTGGACGACGCCCTCGGACTCCTCGCCGACCTCGGGTACGACGGGGTCGGCCTGACCCTCGACCACATGCACCTCGACCCCCTCGCCCCGGACATCGCCACCCGCACCCGACACGTGGCGTCGAGGCTCCAGGAGCTGGGGCTCGGCGTCACGGTCGAGACCGGTGCCCGCTACGTCCTCGACCCGCGCCGCAAGCACGGCCCGTCCCTCCTCGATCCGGACCCGGAGGCCCGCGCGGCCCGCACCCGGCTGCTCGTCCGGGCCGTCGGCATCGCCGCCGACCTCGGCGCCCACGCTGTGCACTGCTTCAGCGGCATCACCCCACCGGACACCACCCCCGACACCGCCTGGCAGCGGCTCACCGGCTCCCTCGCCCCGGTCCTGGAGGCCGCCGACCGCTCCGGCATTCCCCTGGCGATCGAACCCGAGCCCGGACACCTCCTCGCCAACCTCGCCGACTTCCACCACCTGCGGGTCCTCAGCGGAGATCCGCCACCGCTCGGGCTCACCCTCGACATCGGTCACTGCCAGTGCCTGGAGCCCGCCCTGCCCGTCGACTGCATCCACGACGCCGCGCCCTGGCTGCGCCACGTCCAGATCGAGGACATGCGCCGCGACGTCCATGAACACCTCCCGTTCGGCGAGGGCGAGATCGACTTCCCGCCCGTACTCGAAGCACTCGACACCCTCTCCGACACCGGATACCGCGGCCTCACCGTCGTCGAACTGCCCCGCCACTCGCACGCCGGCCCCGAACTCGCCCGCACCTCCATCGAGTTTCTTCGCAAGCACGGTCCGTCCGGCCACAGCCCGTCGCACCACAGTCCGACGCAGCACAGTCCGTCGAGCCGCTGAACCGCCGAAGGGAGCGACGCCATGCCGATGTCCCCGACGAACCCCCCGCTGCTGACCCGCAAGGAGCTCGACGCACGGCTGGGCGGAGCCGCGCGCGCCTGGCTCGACGAGGCCCTGGCCGAGGCGGAGCACGCCGCCGCCCACCAGGAGACCGAACAGCCCGGCGGACCGTACGCCGCCCCGCCGTGGGAACTGCGGTACGCCGCGGCCGGCCGGCACTGCGGACTCGAACACGCCGATTCCGTACGCGCCCTGCTGCTCGTCGAAGCCCATGCCGCGCTGCCCGCCCTGACCAGGCTGTACGAGCAGGGCACGGCCGCCGAACGGCGTGCCGTCCTGCTCACCCTGCACCGCCTCGGCCTCGGCCCCACCGCCCTTCCCGTCGTCGAGGACGCCCTGCGCACCAACGACACCCGGCTGATTGCCGCTGCCGTCGGCCCGTACGCCGCCACCCATCTCGATCCGCACAGCTGGCGCCACGCCATTCTCAAGTGCCTCTTCACCGAGGTCCCCGTGGATGCCGTCGACGGACTGGCCCGACGCGCGCGCGGCGACGCCGAACTCGCCCGCATGCTCGGCGACTTCGCCGCCGAACGCATCGCGGCGGGCCGCAGTGTCCCCGCCGATCTCACCCGCGTCCTCGAACTCACCACCCCCGGTGCCGCCGCCCCTACGGAGGAGTCCTGATGCGCATCTTCGACCCGCACATCCATATGACCTCCCGCACCACGGACGACTACCGGGCGATGTACGACGCGGGGGTCCGCGCCCTCGTCGAACCCTCCTTCTGGCTCGGCCAACCCCGCACCTCGCCCGCCAGCTTCTTCGACTACTTCGATGCCCTGCTCGGCTGGGAACCCTTCCGTGCCGCCCAGTACGGCATCGCCCACCACTGCACGCTCGCCCTCAACCCCAAGGAGGCGAACGACCCGCGCTGCGTCCCCGTCCTGGACGCCCTGCCCCGCTATCTCGTCAAGGACTCGGTGGTCGCCGTCGGCGAGATCGGCTACGACTCCATGACCCCGGCCGAGGACACCGCTCTGGCCGCCCAGCTCCAGCTCGCCGCCGACCACGGCCTGCCCGCCCTCGTGCACACCCCGCACCGGGACAAGCTCGCCGGGCTGCACCGCACCCTCGACGTCATCCGCGAATCCCACCTCTCCCCGGAGCGGGTCCTGCTCGACCACCTCAACGAGACCACCGTGAAGGACGCCCTGGACAGCGGCTGCTGGGCCGGATTCTCCATCTACCCCGACACCAAGATGGACGAGGACCGCATGATCGCGATCCTCAGGTTCCACGGCACCGAGAAGGTCCTGGTCAACTCGGCCGCCGACTGGGGCAGAAGCGATCCGCTCAAGACCCGCAAGGTGGGCGACGCGATGCTCGCCGCCGGATTCAGCGACGACGACGTCGACCAGGTGCTCTGGCGCAACCCCGTCGCCTTCTACGGACAGAGCGGTCGGCTCCAGCTCGGCATCGCCCCGCCGGAACCCCTCCACGAAGGCAACTCCATCCTGCGCGGCGGGGAGTGAGGCGATGCGCTTCCGCCACCCCGACGGCTCCACCGTCCACCTCTCGTACTGCACCAACGTCCACCCCGCCGAGACGCTCGACGGCGTCCGCGCCCAACTGCGCGACCACTGCGAACCGGTCCGCAGACGCCTCGGCCGCGACCGGCTCGGCATCGGCCTCTGGCTCGCCAGGGACGCGGCCCGCACCCTGGTCAACGACCCCGCCGAGCTGCGGTCCCTCCACGCCGAACTGGACCGCCGCGGCCTGGAGGTCGTCACTCTCAACGGCTTCCCGTACGAGGGATTCGGCGCCGACGAGGTCAAGTACCGCGTGTACAAGCCCGACTGGACGGATCCGGAGCGGCTCGCCCACACCACCGACCTCGCCCGGCTGCTGGCCGGCCTGCTCCCCGACGACGCCACCGAAGGAACCATCTCCACCCTCCCGATCGCCTGGCGCACCCCCTTCGACTCGGACCCGGAGGCGGCCCGAGCGGCACACGCCGCGCTCACCACCCTCGGCGAACGCCTCGACGCACTCGCCGAACTCACCGGCAAGTCCATCCGTATCGGCCTCGAACCCGAGCCGGGCTGCACGGTCGAGACCACCGCCGACGCCATCGCACCCCTCACCGCCGTCGGACACCCACGCATCGGCATCTGCATCGACACCTGCCACCTGGCCACCTCCTTCGAGGATCCCGACACCGCGGTCGACGCGCTCGACGCGGCGGGCATCCCGATCGCCAAGGCACAGCTCTCCGCCGCCCTGCACGCCGAACACCCCCACCTCCCCGAGGTGCGCGCCGCACTCGCCGCCTTCGCCGAGCCCCGCTTCCTGCACCAGACCCGCACCGGCACCGCCGCCGGGCTGCGCGGCACCGACGACCTCGGCGAGGCCGTCACCGGCCGGTCCCTGCCGGACGGAGCCCCCTGGCGCTCCCACTTCCACGTCCCCCTGCACGCACCTCCCGCACCACCGCTCACCTCCACTCTTCCCGTGCTCCGTTCCGCACTGACCCGACTGGTGGGCGGGGCACGGCCCCTCACCAGGCACCTGGAGGTCGAGACGTACACCTGGCAGGCGCTCCCGGCCGCGCTGCGCCCCCGGACCCGCACCCAGCTCGCCGACGGCATCGCCGCCGAACTCACCCTCGCCCGCGACCTCCTGGTCGACCTCGGCCTCAAGGAGCTCCCGTGACCACAGCCGAGCAGCCCACCGGGCCCATGACTCCCCACCCCCTCCTCGTCATCGACGTCGTCGGCCTCACTCCACGGCTCCTCGACCACATGCCGCACCTGAAGGCCCTGGGGCAGTCCGGCACCCACGCGCCCCTCGGCACCGTCCTCCCGGCCGTCACCTGCGCGGCCCAGTCCACCTTCCTCACCGGCACCACCCCCGCCGAACACGGCATCGTCGCCAACGGCTGGTACTTCCGCGAACTAGGCGACGTCCTGCTCTGGCGCCAGCACAACGGACTGGTCGCGGGCGACAAACTCTGGGACGCCGCCCGACGTGCCCACCCCGGCTACACGGTCGCCAACATCTGCTGGTGGTACGCGATGGGCGCCGACACCGACCTCACCGTCACCCCGCGCCCCGTCTACTACGCCGACGGCCGCAAGGAACCCGACTGCTACACCCGGCCGCCCGCCCTGCACGACGAACTCACCGAGAAATTCGGCACATTCCCCCTCTTCCACTTCTGGGGCCCCGGCGCGGACCTTGTCTCCTCGCAGTGGATCATCGACGCGACCCGGCACATTCTCGACACCCGCCACCCCGACCTGGCCCTGTGCTACCTCCCGCACCTCGACTACGACCTCCAGCGCTACGGCCCCGACGACCCGCGCTCCTACCGGGCCGCGGCCGAACTCGACCGCGCCATGGCCCCCCTCCTGGACGACGCCCGCCGCGAGGGCCGCACCGTCGTCGCCCTCTCCGAATACGGCATCACCCGTGTCGACCGGCCCGTGGACATCAACCGGGCCCTGCGTCGCGCCGGACTCCTGGAGGTCCACACCCAGGACGGCATGGAATACCTCGACCCGATGGCTTCCCGCGCCTTCGCCGTCGCCGACCACCAACTCGCCCACATCTACGTACGCCGCCCCGAGGACCTCGAAGCGACCCGCGAAGCCCTCCGGGACGTCAAGGGCATCGAGCAGCTCCTCGACGACGAGGGCAAGAAGGCACACGGCCTCGATCATCCGCGCTCCGGCGAGCTGGTCGCCGTCGCGGACCCGGATGCCTGGTTCACGTACTACTACTGGCTCGACGACGCCCGAGCGCCCGACTTCGCGCAGCTCGTCGAGATCCACCGCAAACCGGGCTACGACCCCGTCGAACTCTTCCTGGACCCCCAGGACCCCTACGTCCGCGTCAAGGCGGCCACGGCCGTCGCCCGCAAGAAGCTCGGCATGCGCTACCGCATGGCGGTCGTACCCCTGGACCCGTCACCTATTCGCGGCAGCCACGGCCGCCTTCCGCAGAGCGACGAAGAAGGTCCGCTCATCCTGTGCTCCACCCCCCACGCGTTCACCGGCCCCGTCCGGGCCACCGAAGTGAAGTCCTTGCTCCTCGAGCTTGCCGGACTGCACTGACAACGTCCCGCCCCCAGAAGGAGTTCCCCCATGAGCCGCCGCACCCCCGTCGACGCCGAACTCGCCCACAAGCTCAGCCGGCGCTCCATGCTCGGCGTGGCCGCCGGAGCCACCGCAGCAGCCCTCCTCGGCGCCGCGGCCCCCGCCGCCACCGCCCAGGGCAGGCCCCAGGGCGACCCTCTGCTGCCGCCCGGCCGTCTCGGAATCCAGCTCTACACCCTCCGCGACAAGGTCTCGACCCTCGGCTTCGACAAGGTCTTCGCCGAACTGGAGGCGTACGGCTACGACGAGGTCGAGTACGCCGGCTACACCCAGGGTTCGGCCGGTGCCATCACCCTCGCCCAGCTCAAGCAGCTCACCCGCGACCACGGGCTCAAGGGCATCGGCAGTCACGTCGGCTACTACGAGGACAACAACCCGAATGCCTACACCTTCGCGCAGAACCTCACCAAGGTCCTCGACGACGCCCAGGCCCTCGGCCTCAAGCATGTCGGCACCGCCTCGGGACCGTTCCGCTACGGATCGACGGTCGACGCCTGGAAGCGCGCCGCCGCGGACTTCAACACCTATGGCGCCGCGGCCAGGGCACGCGGCATGAAGTTCTACCAGCACAACCACGCCGAGGAGTTCTCCTTCGCCACCGACCGGCCCGATGTCCGCCTCTACGACGTACTGCTCGCCGAGACCGACCCCGATCTGGTCTTCCTGGAGATGGACATCTACTGGGCCTACGTCGGCCAGTTCCGGTTCGGCAAGCGGGCCGACGGCACCCCCGACACCTTCGACCCGTTGCACTACGTACTGAAGCAGCCCGACCGCTACCCGCTCTTCCACGTCAAGGACGGCGAGCACGACATCGCGGCCCGCGACGGATACCGCATGGTGGACGTCGGGGACGGCGACATCGACTACAAGAAGTTCCTCGGTGCCGTCACCAGGACCCACGGCGGCCGCCGTGACCACCACTGGCAGGTGGAGCACGACCAGCCGATCGTCGACTCCTTCACCACGGCCCGCCGCTCGGCCGCCTACCTGCACACACTGCGCCGCAAGGGCTGCTAGGGTCTCTCGTTTGGATCAGGCCGGATCCAAACGAAAGACCCTAGCCCACCGCACGCACGATGACCCTCCTCGCAAAGGGCGTGGAGGGCCGTCGGCGTTGGTATCCGCGGAGAGGGCTCAGGCGGCTTCCCGGCCGACCGGTACCCGATCCGGGGCCGTGCCGCGTATGCGTGGATGTCCCGGCTGCTTCAGCGTTGGGACCGCCGGGCGCGCACTTCACCGCCCACCCCGGCTGTCCACCGCCGCTGGCATTGCCACTGCGCGGCACCTCTTCACGGAAGTCCTCGTTGGGGCACTCGGCCAATGGACCGTGTGTCGGACGCTGTTGATCGCGCAGCTTCACCCGGCACAGATTGAGCACCGCATGCTGCATGGCGACGTTGACGCGCTGCCCGCGTCCGGTGTTCCCGCGCTGGAACAGCGCGGCCAGAATGCCCGCTACCGCGTGGATCCCGCTACCGCGTGGATCCCGGTCCCCGAGTCACCGATCTGCGCCCCGGTGGCGAGCGGCGGACCGTCCGCGAATCCGGTGGTGGACATCGAGCCGCCCATGGCCTGGGCGGCCACCTCGTACGTCTTGAACCCGGTGTACGGGCCCTCACCGACACCCTTGATGGAGGCGTAGACGATGCGCGGATCGATCTCCTGGATCCGCTCCCAGGTGAACCCCATCCGGTCGACGGCGCCGGGGCCGAAGTTCTCCACCATCACATCGCTGCGGCGGATCAGCTCGGTGAGGATCTCCTTCCCGTGCTCGCTCTTGACGTTGAGAGTGATGCTCCGCTTGTTGCAGTTGAGCATCGTGAAGTAGAGGGAGTCGACATCCGGCAGATCGCGCAGCTGTTTACG
This sequence comes from Streptomyces sp. NBC_00984, assembly GCF_045162475.1. Classification (NCBI taxonomy): domain Bacteria; kingdom Bacillati; phylum Actinomycetota; class Actinomycetes; order Kitasatosporales; family Streptomycetaceae; genus Streptomyces; species Streptomyces sp. NBC_00984. Next base: position 1,476,853 of record NZ_CP108734.1, on the reverse strand, counting down.
GGTGATGTCGCCGCTCGGGGCCTCCAGCTTCACCACGTCCGGCCGATCCGGGCGAGCAGCTGGGTGGCAGAGGGACCGGACTGTACGTGCGTCATGTCGAGGACGCGCACGCCCTCAAGAGCTTTGGTCATGCCAACGGCTCCTCTGTGACTGCTACTTGCACATGGCCTGGTTCATCGTTCCGGGGGCGTAGGCGTGCGTCGGGGTCGATCCAGACGTTGATCAGCGACGGCAGCCCCGACTCGCGGGCGCGTCGTAGCGCCGGGGCGATGTCGGCGGGGTCGCGGACCTCTTCGCCGTAACCGCCCAGCATCTGGGCGAACTTGTCGTAGTGGACATCGCCGAGAGTGTTGCCGACCCGCTCGCGCGCCTCCCCGTACTTGGCCTTCTGGCCGTAACGGATCTGGTTCATCGAGGAGTTGTTGCCGACGATCCCGACGAACGGGAGGTTGTAGCGGACCAGCTTCTCGAAGTCCCAGCCGGTCAGGGAGAACGCACCGTCACCGAAGAGCGCCCGGCGTCGGCGGCCCGTTTCTACTCCCACCCGGACGTAGTGTTCCGTCCGGTCTGCGGGGTCTTACCGAGCCGGGTGGGGCTGGCCCGGCCTCGGAGGCGGACGCACGAGACGGCGCTGGATAAGGTGCTGGAGGCCATCGTGCAGCGGCTGAGCCGGAGTTGACGCCGGGGCCGACGGACCGCCGGCGCGCTGCCGGGCTGGATCGGCGCCACTCCCGGCGGCGGCCGCATTGAACGGCTCGTCCAGCACCGGCGACCGCCTCGCCCGAGTGCGCATAGGCCATGGCCGCCGACCGCGCTGACCCGATGGCAATCACTGTTCGATGAGAACGCTCAGCCTTCGCTGCTGTCGTCTGCCACGGGAATGTCAGTCGCTCTGCCACGGGAAGTGTCAGTGCCTCGTACGGGGTGAAGGCGGGGGCCGTCACGCTCCCCGCCCTCACGTACGAGTTGCCGGTTCCGTGGTTAAAGAGCGTGGACCATCCTCCGAGCCGCATTGCCCCGTCGATCGCCCAGGCGGTGGAGCGGCAGTCGCATGCACGCGGGCACTCAGCCTCTGGGTGTTCCCGGAGCCGGAGCCGGTGGCCAACGACCAGTCGACCCCTATCGTCCACTGCGCCGAAGGATGTACAGGGAGGTCGTCCGCGCGTACGACGCCCCTGACTGGTGGTCGGGCGAGCCTGGAAAGCACACGGGGTTGTCGATAGGAGTCGGCCCTACCGTCACCAGGAGCGCTATGACCGAGCTACACATACGACAACCCGCACCCGCACTCGCGCCCACGACCGCCGGGGCCATGGGCCGCGCGTTGGCTGGCGGCCTGATCATGGCGGTGGCGCTCGGTGTCGGCAACGGCCTCGGACCCGTACTGGCGGACGCCACCGGAGCCAGTGGCTCGGCCGCCCGGCTGATCGCTGCGGGTCTCGTCACCGTCGTGGCCGTGCCGTTTGTCCTGCGTCTGTCACACCCCCGGACGGTCGGCTTCGGTAGTCCGGGCGCGAGCCTACGGGCGTTCCTCACCGGCGTTGGCGTGACGGCCGCGGCAGCGGCGCTGGTCCTGGGCGCGGGCACGGCCGTGGGGTTACTCGTCTGGCAGGAGCTGGACCTCGTCACTCTGGTTGACTTTCTCGTCACCAACGCCGCCGTCGCGTTCCTGCTTGAAGCCTTGCCCGAGGAGACGACGCTGCGCGGCTACACGTGGACATCGCTGCGCAGACGGTTCGGGCCCGCACGGGCGGCGTTCGGCACCACGGCGGTCTTCCTGCTCGTACCGGGCACCTCGACGCTGGTGACGGTTGGCATCGCCCGGCTGGCCGGTGACGAGCCGGGCCACATCGGCATCGCCCCGGAGGGGCAGCACCCGGTCGATTACCTCATCCTCCTGACGGTCTTCAGCCTGACCCTGATCGCCGCCCGTGCGGCCGTGGGTCACGCCCCGCTGTGGGCGGCGATCGGCACGCACCTGACCGTCCTGACCGTGAACCGCATCATGCTGCAGGGCGAGGACCGCCACGCGGGCGTGACGGTGGAGCAGACGTCCGGTGACGCGGTGCTGCTCGTACCGCTGTACCTGGTGGTCGTCGCGATCGCATTCCTGGTGTGCCGTCGGGTCACGCGTCGGCACACGCCCGGCGAAAAGTAGGCGGTCACCGCCACCGGCCTGCTCGATGCCGGGCTCCTGGTCCGCGCAGAGGGCGGGACCGCCGTCCTGGCCGACGACGTCCGGTACAGCCTTCGCGTCACCGACGCCGACGACACCCCTGGCTACTGACAGAGCTCATGGCACAACCCACTGACGTCCTTCTGGCAGACGACAAGAACGCTCGACCTTCGCTGCGACAGGTCACCGCCGTGCGGTAGTCGAGGGGATGGATTGTATGCAGTCGACGAATGCTGTATGAATTTTCTTATCCCGCATCCGTCGGGTGGTGTCCAGGGGGTGTGCGGCATTTTCGCCATCGATGCGACCGGGAGTGGTGGTCGTCCCGGCGTCGCGCTGTCGACCGGGATGGAGGTCGAGCGGAGGCGCCCGGCCCTGGAGGGCGGGCTTCCCGGATCAATGTCTGATGCCGTGACTGCCGCGCCGCCCCGCACTATGTGTACGAGCGTGACTACGGGTCGTGGCCGGGGTGGGTGAAGCGGTACAGGATCGCGCCGGGCGTATCCGCCGCACCGCACTGACCACGGGAAACGCGGGTGAGAGCCACCCCGAACCCCTGGTATTGTTTTCCATGTCGCCGCGGGAAACCGGGGCCGACCACCTGGTCCGGGTGGCGGAATGGCAGACGCGCTAGCTTGAGGTGCTAGTGCCCTTTATCGGGCGTGGGGGTTCAAGTCCCCCCTCGGACACCAGTTCTACCAGTTGAGACCCCAGTTCACCTGGGGTCTTCTGCGTTTCCGGGCAGCGGTGCGATCGAGCACGTGACCAACGGCCACGCGGAACGAGGCCGCCGAACCCGAGGCCATTGGCTCAGAGCGGCCTTTGGCCAGTTGCTGCAGCACTCCCGACCCGGACGTGGTGCGCCACAACATCGTCGAGCCGGCCGTGGTCCTCAGCAGCTCCTGGGGCACGGGCCTCGCGCCCGAGGTGCACATTCCGCCGCCGGGCGAGCCGGATCGGGCGGTCATCGGCATTGCGGCAACTGAGCGGCGGGGGCTGCCCCTGCCCTCCCCGGGACGGTGCGGTCGCTGCCGCCGCCGGGGCTGCTGCCCGGATGTCGAACGTGACACGGCGTCCCCGCTCGTGTGCCCGGAGCACGCCTCACCTCCGTTCCGTCCCCACTCGTTACGATCCGGTCTCGGACGGCTGGTGGGGTCTTGTTTCCGGCCATGTAATCGTTTCCAATCATCCGTGTAATCGATTCCACGGCTGTGATCCGCTGGTTTCGAGGCGTACGGAAACCACAAGGAGGTGGTCCGGACATGACGAGCATCAAGGACGTCGCGGCCCAGGCGGGAGTCTCTGTCGCCACGGTCTCCCGTGTTCTCAACAGCCATCCGTCCGTCAGCCCGGACGCGCGGACCCGCGTACTCGCCGCCGTCGACGCCCTCGGCTACCGGCCCAACGCCGTCGCCCGCTCGCTGCGCACCGATCAGACGCGCACCCTCGGCCTGGTCATCAGCGATGTGCTGAACCCGTACTTCACCGAACTGGCCCGCTTCGTCGAGGAGGAGGCCCGAGCCCTCGGCTACAGCGTCATCATCGGCAACGCCGACGAGCGGCCGGAGCTGCAGGACCACCACGTCCGCACGCTCCTCGACCGAAGGATCGACGGGCTTCTCGTCTCTCCCGCGGACGGCGACTCCCCGCTGATGGCGGATGTGGCACGCGACGGCACCCCGATGGTCTTCGTGGACCGCTGGATGCCCGGCGTCGACGTCCCCGTCGTACGCGCCGACGGCCGCCGCGCGATCCGGGACCTGGTCGCCCATCTGCACGCGCTGGGCCGCCGCAGACTTGCCATCATCGCCGGCCCCGCGGCCACCACCACGGGCAACGAGCGCGTCGAGGCCTTCCGCGAGGCGCTGTGCGCCTACGAACTCACCCTGCCCGACGTCTACATCGGCCAGGGCGACTTCCAGGCGGACAGCGGCCGACGCGTCACCGAGCGCTTCCTGGCGCTCCCCGAACCGCCCGAGGTCGTGTTCGCCGCCGACAACCTGATGGCGCTCGGCGCGCTGGACGCCATCCGCGCGGCCGGACTGCGCGTCCCGCAGGACATCGGACTCGCCGCCTTCGACGACATCCCGTGGTTCGTCCACACCGACCCGCCGATCACGGCGATCGCCCAGCCGACCGGCGACCTCGGCCGTGCCGCCGTTCGCGCACTGGTCGACATCGTCGAGGGCCGGTCCCCGCAGTCCGTCACCCTTCCCGCCCGCCTCGTCGTACGCCGTTCCTGCGGCGAGCCCGCTTCGGACCAGAGGAGCAACTTGTGAGCAGTCCGGACGAGTTGCTGCGCATCGAAGGCGTACGCAAGACCTTCCCCGGTGTGGTCGCGCTGGACAGCGTGGACTTCGACCTGCGCAGCGGCGAAGTACATGTCCTGCTCGGCGAGAACGGAGCCGGCAAGAGCACGCTCATCAAAATGCTCTCCGGTGCCTACCGCCCGGACAGCGGCCGGATCTTCGCCCAGGGGCGCGAGGTCCGTATCCACGGCGCACAGGACGCCGAACGGCTGGGAATCGCCACGATCTACCAGGAGTTCAACCTGGTACCCGACCTCACCGTCGCCGAGAACATCTTCCTCGGCCGACAGCCGCGCCGCTTCGGGATGATCGACCGGCGTCGCATGGAGGCGGACGCCGAGGTGCTCCTGCGCCGCGTCGGTCTGCATGTCTCACCGAAGGCCAAGATCCGCGAACTGGGCATCGCCCGGCTGCAGATGGTGGAGATCGCCAAGGCGCTCAGCCTGGACGCCCGCGTCCTGATCATGGACGAGCCGACCGCGGTCCTCACCTCGGAGGAGGTCGACAAGCTCTTCCGGATCGTGCGGCAGCTGCGTGCGGACGGAGTCGGGGTCGTCTTCATCACCCATCACCTGGAGGAGATCGCGGCGCTCGGTGACCGGGTCACGGTGCTGCGCGACGGCCGGAGCATCGACCAGGTGCCCGCGTCGACCCCCGAGGCGGAACTCGTCCAGCTGATGGTGGGACGCAGCATCGACCAGCAGTACCCCCGCGAACGCCCCGAAACCGGCAGCCCGTTGCTGTCCGTGCGCGGCCTGACCCGCAACGGCGTGTTCCACGACATCAGCTTCGAGGTGCGGGCCGGAGAGGTGGTCGGTCTCGCCGGCCTCGTCGGCGCCGGGCGCACCGAGGTCGCACGTGCCGTCTTCGGCGCCGACCCCTACGACGGCGGCACCGTCGACGTGCTCGGCGAGCGGCTGGCCAGGCACGACGTCACCGCGGCGATGGGCGCCGGAATCGGCCTCGTACCCGAGGACCGCAAGGGGCAGGGCCTGGTGCTCGACGCCTCGGTGCAGGAGAACCTCGGCCTGGTCACCCTGCGCTCGGCCAGCCGATCCGGACTCGTGGACCTCAAGGGGCAGCGCGTGGCCGCCGCCCGGATCGCCGAACAACTCGGCGTACGGATGGCGGGTCTCGGCCAGCATGTCCGCACGCTCTCCGGTGGCAACCAGCAGAAGGTCGTCATCGGCAAGTGGCTGCTCGCCGACACCAGAGTGCTGATCCTCGACGAACCGACCCGCGGTATCGACGTCGGCGCCAAGGTCGAGATCTACCAGCTCATCAACGAACTCACGGCATCGGGCCACGCGGTTCTGATGATCTCCAGCGACCTGCCCGAAGTCCTCGGCATGAGCGACCGGGTGCTGGTCATGTCCCAGGGCCGGATCGCGGGGGAGCTCCCCGCGCACGAAGCGACCCAGGACGCCGTGATGGCCCTCGCCGTCAGCGCGTCCCCCACAACACCCCCCACAACACCCCCCACGACAACTGCGGCAGCAGATCCGACTGCGAACGAAGAGGAGAGCCCTCGTGGCCACTGACACGCTCAAGAGCAATACGGGCGCCAGTGGCGCCGCAGGGCACACGGTCCGCCGGCTCCTGCTCGACAACGGTGCGCTCAGCGCCCTGGTCGTACTGCTGGTGGCGATGTCGCTGCTCTCCAGCGACTTCCTGACCACCCAGAACCTGCTGAACATCGGTGTGCAGGCCGCCGTCACCGCGATCCTCGCGTTCGGTGTCACCTTCGTGATCGTCTCGGCGGGCATCGACCTCTCCGTGGGCTCGGTCGCCGCGCTCTCGGCGACCGTTCTCGCCTGGACGGCGACCTCGGAGGGGGTGCCGGTCTGGCTGGCCCTCATCCTCGCCGCGGCCACCGGCATCGCGTGCGGCTTCGTCAACGGGGCGCTCGTCTCGTACGGCAAACTGCCGCCGTTCATCGCGACGCTGGCGATGCTGTCGATCGCGCGCGGTCTGTCCCTGGTCATCTCCCAGGGCAAGCCGATCGACTTCCCCGGCTCGGTCTCCGTGCTCGGCGACACGCTCGGTGGCTGGCTGCCCGTCCCGGTGCTCGTGATGATTGTGATGGGACTGATCGCGGCGCTGATCCTGGCCCGTACCTACATCGGCCGTTCGATGTACGCGATCGGCGGCAACGAGGAGGCGGCCCGGCTCTCCGGACTGCGCGTCAAGCGGCAGAAGCTGGCCATCTACGCCCTGTCCGGCCTCTTCGCCGCGGTCGCGGGCATCGTCCTCGCCTCCCGGCTGACCTCCGCGCAGCCGCAGGCCGCGCAGGGTTACGAACTCGACGCGATCGCCGCAGTGGTCATCGGCGGCGCCAGCCTCGCCGGCGGTGTCGGCAAGGCGTCCGGGACCCTGATCGGCGCACTCATCCTCGCCGTCCTGCGCAACGGGCTGAACCTCCTCTCCGTCTCCGCGTTCTGGCAGCAGGTCGTCATCGGTGTCGTCATCGCGCTCGCGGTGCTGCTGGACACACTCCGCCGCAAGGCCGGTTCCGGAGCCGCCGCACCGGGCGGTTCGTCCGCCGCGCAGGGCTCGCCGGGATCCGGGCGCAAGGGAGCGGGAGCGGTCAAGTTCGCTGTCGCCGCCCTGTGTGTGGCCGTCGTCGTGGGCGGGGTGTCCTACTTCAACTCCGGCTCCTCCGGCGGCAACACCAAGGTGGGAATGTCGCTTTCCACGCTCAACAACCCCTTCTTCGTACAGATGAAGGCGGGCGCGCAGGCGGAGGCGAAGGCGGCCGGGGTCGACCTCACCGTCACCGACGCGCAGAACGACGCCTCGCAGCAGGCCAACCAGCTCCAGAACTTCACGAGTTCGGGCATGAAGTCGATCATCGTCAATCCGGTGGACTCGGATGCGGCGGGCCCTGCCGTCCAGGGCGCCAACAAGGCGGACATCCCGGTGATCGCCGCCGACCGAGGCGTCAACAAGGCACGGACCGCGACGCTCGTGGCGTCCGACAACGTCGCGGGCGGCAGGCTCGCCGCCAAGGCACTGGCCGACAAGCTCGGGGGCAAGGGCAGCATCGCCATCCTGCAGGGGACGGCCGGCACCTCGGCCAGTCGCGAGCGCGGCGCCGGCTTCGCGGAAGGCCTCAAGGCGTATCCGGGCATCAAGGTCGTGGCCGAGCAGCCGGCGGACTTCGACCGCACGAAGGGTCTGGACGTCATGACCAACCTGCTCCAGTCCCACCCCGGTATCACCGGTGTCTTCGCCGAGAACGACGAGATGGCGCTCGGTGCGGTCAAGGCACTCGGCAGCAAGGCGGGAAAGTCGGTGTCCGTCGTCGGATTCGACGGAACTCCGGACGGCCTGAAGGCGGTTGCAGCAGGCACGCTGTACGCGTCCGTGGCACAGCAGCCGAAGGAGCTGGGCAGGATCGCCGTACAGAACGCGGTGAAGGCGGCAGAGGGCAAGAAGATCGACAGCACGGTGAAGGTGCCGGTCAAGGTCGTCACCAAGAGCAACGTCGCCGACTTCTCCTGAGCGCGACCGAACGGGACCCGGTGCGCCTGAACGGGACCGGGCCCGACCCGAGCAACGCCTGACCACGGAAAGCAGGAACCATGCACGAGAGCGACCACGAGCACGACCGGTACGACCTGCTGGTCGTGGGCTCCGCCAACGCCGACCTGGTCGTCGGTGTCGAACGTCGCCCCGCACCCGGCGAGACCGTGCTCGGCTCCGATCTCGCCGTCCACCCGGGCGGCAAGGGCGGAAACCAGGCAGTCGCCGCCGCCCGCCTCGGAGCCCGTACGGCCCTGCTGGCCCGGGTCGGTGACGACGCGCATGGCCGCCTGCTGCTGGATGCACAACGGGCGGCGGGCGTCGACACCGCCGGCGTCCTCGTGGGCGGGGCGCCCACCGGCGTGGCGCTGATCACCGTGGACCCCTCGGGTGACAACAGCATCGTGGTGTCTCCGGGGGCCAATGCCCGCCTCACCCCGGAGGACATCCGGGCGGCCGGCCCCCTGTTCGGTGCGGCCCGGGTCGTCTCCGTACAGCTGGAGATCCCGTTGGAGACCGTCGCGGAGGTGGCCGGTGCGATGTCACCCGGTACCCGGCTGGTGCTGAACCCGTCACCGCCCGCGCCCCTGCCCGGCCATGTGCTGGCAGCCTGTGACCCGCTGGTGGTCAACGAGCACGAAGCGCGCTACATGCTGGGCGAGGCCGCAGGCAGCACGCCCCAGGAGTGGGCGCGGGCACTGCTCGCGTTCGGCCCGCGTTCGGTCGTGATCACGCTGGGGGCGGCGGGGGCGCTCGTCGCGGACCGCCGCTCGGGCGATGCCGTACCCGTACCGGGCATCGAGGTCGCAGCCGTGGACACGACCGGGGCCGGCGACGCGTTCACGGCCGCCCTGGCCTGGCGGCTCGGCCTGGGCGAGGAACTCGCCGAAGCCGCTGCGTTCGCCGTGCGGGTGGGCGCGGCCGCAGTCACCAGGCAGGGCGCACAGGCTTCCTTCCCGACGGCAGAGGAACTTCCGACCGCAGGCGAAGCCCCGACCGCAGGGGAAGTCCCGGCCCCGTGAAGAAGGCAGGAATTCTCAACCGCAACCTCGCCGGAGCACTGGCCGAACTGGGCCACGGCGACGGAGTGCTGATCTGCGACGTGGGCATGCCCATCCCGGCCGGCCCCCGGGTCGTCGACCTGGCCTTCCGGGCCGGCGTCCCCGCGTTCGCCGAGGTGCTCGACGGGCTGCTGGACGAGCTGGTGGTGGAGGGCGCGACAGCGGCGCACGAGGTGCGGGAGGCCAACCCGGAGGCCGCACGCCTCCTGGAGGAGTGCCTCCCGGAACTCGCCCACGTACCCCACGAGGAGCTGAAGGCACTCGCGGCGGGTGCCCGGCTGGTGGTGCGGACGGGGGAGGCACGGCCGTACGCGAATGTGCTGCTGCGGTGCGGGGTCTTCTTCTGACAAGGACGGCAGTCACCGGGCGCGCGAATCACGGACGCCGGGTCTGCGCGGCCGTCCCCGAGCCTCAGGTGAGGCAACGCACTATCAGTAACCCCCGGCTGCGGTTGCTTTGGGGCTGACGTGACGTAGCGTTGCCCTTTTGGTGGTGTTCGAAAGAGCACCGCGAGGCACCGTTCTGCCCTCATCAGGCATGGGGCACCGAGGGGTATTGGGATGAAGCTCTGCTTCCTCGTCGAAGAGCTGTACCGGCATGACGGCATGCCGCTTGACGTGGTCCGGCGACTGTCGTCGTGGGGACACCAGGTGGACGTGGTGCGCCCCGGCGGCTCTCTCCTGCGGATCTCGGAGGAGGTGAGGGCGGGAACCCATGACGCCTGGGTACTCAAGACCGTGTCCGGCGGCCCCGGGCTCACCTTGTTGGAGGCCGCGGCGACGGTGGGCCTGACCACGGTGAACGACGCGCGGTCGATCCGCGCGGTGCGTGACAAGGTCTTCACATCGGTCATCGCTCGACAGCACGGGCTACCGGTTCCGGTGACCTATTCGGCGCCGAGGGCCACGCTGTTCGCGGATGTTCCCGACGAGCTCTTTCCTCTGGTGGTCAAGCCCGCCGACGGCAGCTCGGGGCGCGGGGTGCGGCTCGTGGCGGACCCCGGGCGGCTGGCGGAGGCGGAGCAGGCGGGGGAGGGCCAACTCATCGCACAGCCCTATGTGTCCAATCCGGGCTCCGATCTGAAGGTCTACTGTCTCGCGGGTGAGTTTCACGCGACCTTGCGCCGTTCGCCGCTCCATCCGGACGGGTCGGTCGACGAGGGAGCCGTCCCCCTGCCCGCCGAGGTGGCCGCAGTGGCGGCGAAGGTGGGAGCGGTCTTCGGCCTCGATCTGTACGGCATCGACGTGGTGCTCGGTCCCGACGGTCCCGTGATCGTCGACATCAATGACTTCCCGAGTTTCCGTCAGGTCCCCGACGCAGTATCCAGGTTGGCCGGAGCCGTCCTCGACCTGGCCAGGGCGGGCGGCGCCGACCGGAGGGGTGTGTTCGCCTCCGCCCCGCGCATTCCCGCGCAGCCGCAGATCCCCCATGGTCGGCTTCAACCGCACCCCGTCCCCGGCCCCGAGGCGGACGTGCTGGCAGCCGTGCCGGAGGCCGCGCAGATATGAGGGTGTGTCTGCTGACCGACAAGCCGGATCATCCACTGCTCGCCGCAGTCTCTTCCGCGCTGACCCGGGCGAAGCACCGGGTGACGTTCCTGGACCCGGACACCGGAACCGGGTCCCCGTCGCAACTGGTGAACCCGGGCGATCTCGCCGACGTCTACCTCCTCAAGGCCCATACCCCCCGGGCTCTGGCGCTGGCCCGTTTCCTCGAAGCACGCGGCGCCCGGGTGCTGAACTCCGCCGCCTCGACGGAGCTGTGCCAGGACAGGAGCCGGATCGCCGCCGTGGCGGAGGGCGCCGGCCTGCCGATGCCCCGGACAAGGACCCTGGACGCGCTGTCCGAAGCCGTCCACGGAGCGGAGCCGGCGGAGAGCGGCTTCCCACTCATGGTCAAGAGCCGCCACAGCCGACGCGCGGACCTGGTCGCCCGCGTGGGCGGTTCGGCCGAGCTCCGGGACCTCGCGGCAAAGTGGCCCAACGAGCCCGTCGTCCTGCAGGAGTTCGTCGCGAACAGTGGCTGGGACCACAAGCTGTGGGTGATCGCGGGCGAGGTGTTCGCGGGGGTGCGCCCCGCACCGGTGGGCGTACCGCCGGACGGTACGCCGTCCGCGCCACTGGTCCGTGATCTGCCGCAGACCTGGACCGAACTCGCCCTCCGCACGGGGGAGGTCTTCGGCCTGGACATCTACGGTGTCGACCTGCTGGACCGCGAGGGGGCGCCCGTCGCGGTCGACATCAACGCCTTCCCGGGCATCCGCGGACCGAAGGGCGCCCCTGCGGCACTGGCAGCCTTGGCACTGCGACGCCCCCGGCCTCGAGCCGATGCTCCGCCTTGTCGCAGCTCTTGTTGAACCGTGCGCCGACATCCTCAGCCCGCCTTCCGAACCCGGCGGATTCCCCCACGGAGAGCTGCACCTGATCTTTCCTGGAGCCGGCAGCCGGTGGGCTTGCGCGGGCCCGCTCCGGATGCCTCCGGGGTCGCCGCATGCGGTGGTGAGGTCATCGCCGGTACGGGTCCTCGGCGCCGCCGTCAGCTCCGGTTCGCGTACACGATGAGGTTGTCCACCGGGTGGCCCTGGGCGTCGAAGGCGCCGTCGCAGGTGATCAGACGCAGGGCGCGTGCCCTGGTGGCGCCGTAGACCTTCTCGGTCGGGAAGGTCTTCTTGCTGACCGTCTCGGTGCCGGTGACCCTGAAGTGGAGTTCCGCGCCGCGGTCGTTCTTGACGGCGATGTCCGCTCCCTTGCCGATCTTCTTGAGATCGTGGAAGACGGCCTTCCCGAAGCGGGTGTTGTTGTGCCCGATGATGACCGCGGCGCCGGGCTCACCGGGAGTGGCGCCACCGGTGTACCAGCCGGCGGTCATGCCCTTGTCGGCGGGCGGGACCTCGACGGTGCCGTCCCCGTTGAGGCCGAGGCGCATCAGCTCGCTGTCGATGCCGAGCGAAGGGATGCTGACGCGGACGGGGGCCGCCGCCGAGGAACGGGAACCCCCGGCCTTCCCGGCTCCCTTCGAACCGGTCTGCTCCGGAGCGTCGAGAGCGGCGCTCGCGCTGCTGCCGGGCCCCGCGGCGGACGAGTCGTCCGTGGCATCGGAGGAGCAACCGGCGAGGAAGAGACAGGCGAGCAGCGGCAGCGCGGCGCGTCGGAGCGAAGACGATGTGTGGAACATGGGGGCTCCAGGTCTGGGCGGAGATCGGCAGTGGCGCCGCCCGGGAACGGACGGCGCCACGAAGGACGGGCGACTGCGGTGAGCGTCGCGACTGCCTCGGCAGCCGGTCGGCCCCCGGGGATCGGCCGTGAGGTCCGGCTGGTCAGCCGTTGCGCTGGGCGGCCGAGCGGCGGCGCAGCACGATGGTTCCCGCTCCGGCGAGCAGCAGTGCGGCAGCGGCCGATCCGGCGATCGCGGTGGTGCTGTCGCCCGAGGTTCCGGCCGTCCGCTCGCCCGCGGCGACGCCACCGCGCGGAGCGGGGGTGGCCGAAGCCTTGCCGTCGGCCTTCCTTCCCTCGACCACGGCCGGAGCGGGGCTGTCGCCGGCGGCCACACCCCCACGGGGTGTCACGGCCGGCTGCGAGCCCCGTACGGGAGTGCTGGTGGGCTTCTTGGCGGGGGCCGGCGCGGCGGACCGCTCGACGGACGGAGCCGAAGGCGAGGGCGCGGAGTCGGCGAAGGCCGCGGCGGACGGTACGAGCACCGCGCCCGCCGCGACGGCGGCGAGGACGGCGGTGCGCAGGAGACGGTTGGGCATGGGGATGACTCCATTCCAGGTCGGCCCCGGTGGTGCCCGGTGTCTGGTTCGCACCGGGCGCGGGGCATGCCGACAGGCTGGCGTGAAGTTATGAAGAAGCTGTCAGAACGTTGTGGTCATCGCATCAGGCCTGGTCCGCGCCCTTCGTCGCCCTGTCGTCCGGCTCTTCCGGTCGGGATTCCGCCGGGCCGACCGGACCCGTTGGGTCTGCCGGACCCATCGGACCCGCCGGACCTCCCGGATCCGCCGGCAGCCGGAGCGTGAACACCGAGCCCTGCCCCTCGACGCTGACCGCGCTCACCGATCCCCCGTGCGCCTCCACGAGTTTCCGTACGATCGCCAGCCCCAGCCCGCTGCCCCCGGTACGGCGGCTGCGCGACTTCTCGGCGCGCCAGAAGCGGTCGAAGACATGCGGCAGGTTCTCCGCCGAGATGCCGCTGCCCGTATCGGCGACCTCGACCACGACCTCTTCGCTCTCCTCGCCGGCCGTCGCCGCGTCCGTCGATGCCCCCGCGCCGTACGCGCGCACCGTCACACGTCCGCCCGACGGGGTGTGACGTACGGCGTTGGAGACCAGGTTGCCGATCGCCTGGCGCAGCCGGACCGGGTCGGCCCACAACACGGGGGAAGAGCTGTCGGCCACCGCCGGCAGCGCCGAGAGCGCGACGCCCGCGGTTTCGGCCTGTCCCTGGTGCGCTGCGGCGACCTGTGCGAGGACATCCTCGATACGGACCGGCTCGGGGTGCAGACGCAACGCCCCCGCGTCCGCCGCGGCGAGATCCTGGAGGTCGTCGATGATGTGCTGCAACTGCACGGCCTCCGTGTGCAGCGAGGCGATGAACGCCGGGTCGGGCTCCGCCAGGCCGTCCTGCGCCGCCTCCAGCCAGCCCCGGATATTGCTCAGCGGGGTCCGTAGCTCGTGGGCGACGTCGCTGACCATGTCCTTGCGCTGCGCCTCCAGACGCGCGCGGTGGTCGGCCATGTCGTTGAAGGCCGCTGCGAGGCGGCCGATCTCGTTGTCGTCGGCGACCAGCACGGGCGCGGAGTCCTCCCCGTCCCGCATCCGTTGTGCCGCGCCCGTCAGGGCGTGCAGCGGCCGCACGAGCCGGGACCCGGCAAGCACCGTGGCTCCGACGGTGAGCGCCAGGACGAGCGCCGCCGCGCCCGCGATCTTCGCGGTGTTCGCGGGGGAGAGGTCGAAGCCGGGAACGGTGGTGCCGCCCTCGTCGCCGATGAACAGCAGCGCCGGCGAGGCGACGTAGGAGCTGAGCTGTTCCCGGCGCGCCGTGTCCACGCAGGAGGCGGCGGCCCGGTCGTCCTCGCCGGTCCGGACGCTCGGTACGGGGGTGGGAACCCGGACGGCGGGAACGGGGGCGTCCGTCGGCCCGTTGCCGTCGCCCCAGGACAGGTCCAGATTGAGTTGGATGCCCGAGCGGTCCTGACGTTTCAGGCAGGCGTTGGCGAGTCCATTGAGCGCGTCCAGCGCCTTTCGTTCGGTCGCCGTCGGGGAGTCCAGGTCGTCGGACGTGCACCGCGTGTCCTGAGCCCGGTCCGGATCATTGCCCACGACCTGTACGCGCGGCCGTCCACTCGGACCGCGGACCACGTCCGCCGCGACCCCGACGCGGCTGAGGCACGCCGCGCGCCGATCGGCGGCGCGCTGCAAGGCGGTACGTTCGGCGGTGGGCAACCGGAACGGACCGACCGCGCGCGGGTCGACACGGTCGGCCGCGGCACCCGCCCGATCGGCCGTTCGGGACAGGGCGGTGTCCACGGACAGCGGGTCGACGATCGCCGAAGCCTGGGGCGGCAGCGCGGGCGGTGACGAGAGGGAAGCGGAGTCGGCGAGGGGCCGGCGCTGCTCGGTGGTCAGCGTGATCCGCCGGCCGGACTGCCTCGCCAGGTCGCGCACGGTGCTGTCGACGCCCTCCCAGGTGGGGTGGCCCGCCGCGTATCCGAGCAGGGTGTTGTAGATCCGGGCGTCAGCGGTGAGATTCTGGCCCTGCTCCTGCTTGATGGCGCCGGAGGTGGTCTGCACGGCGAGCCAGGCGGTGGCGACCACCGAACAGGCGGCGACCAGGGCGGACGCCGCCAGCAGACGGCCGAACAGACTCTTGCGGAGCGGAAGCCTGGTCCGCCGCTGCTCACGACGCACGCGGAGCATTCCTCGCCGGGTCCGTCAGCTTGTAGCCGACACCGAAGACGGTGAGCAGCCGGGCCGGCCGACGGGGTGCGGGTTCGATCTTCTTGCGCAGGTTCATGATGTGCACGTCGACCGTGCGGAAGCTGATGTACCGGTCGAATCCGTGCAGCTCCTCGAGGAGCTGCTGCCGGGTGAAGACCCGGTCGGGCCCGGTCGCCATGGCGGCGAGAATCCGGAACTCACCGGGTGTGCAATCCACGGACCGGCCCTCGACGGACACCTCGTGCCGGTCCGGATCGACGATGAGCGCACCGACCCGCAACGACTGATCCGCGGCAGGACCGGTGTCCTGGCCGCCCCGCCGGCTGCGCCGCAGCAGTGTCCGTACCCGGGCCATCAACTCACGCGGGCTGTACGGCTTGGTCATGTAGTCGTCGGCGCCGAGATCCAGCCCCAGCAGCAGATCGTCCTCGGTGCTGCGGGCCGTCAGCATCAGCACCGGCAGCTCCCGGTGCTCGGCGCGCAGCACACGTACCACGTCCAGACCGTCGGCCCGCGGCATCATCACATCGAGCACCAGCAGATCGGGCTCCCGGTGCCGGACCTCGGCGAGAGCCGCGAGGCCGTCACCGACGACCGTGACCGCGTGCCCCTCGTGCTCCAGGTAGCGGCGTACGAGTTCGGCCTGCATTTCGTCGTCTTCGGCGACTATGACATTTGCGCACACCCGGTGATCGTAGATGACCGGACGGAGCACACTCATGACACCGGACGCGCGGTACGGGGGCCAGGCTGCGGCCGGGTTCCCGTTCGGCTCGGAGAGCTACCGCGCCGACGCGACCAACGGGTAGTGGTCGGAGAGGTCCGGGTAGGTGTAGCTCGTGCCCCAACTGGTCACGGTCCAGGGTGCGCTCTGCTCCTTGACCACCTCGTTCGTCCACCCGGCAGGCTTGGCATGCCCGGTGCGGGCGTCGGCCGCGGTCGGTCCGGCGTCGGCGGGCATCGACGCGTACTCGGAGGAGTGCGAATCGACGTTGAAGTCCCCCGCCACGATGACCTGTTCGGAAGCCGGAATGTACTTGGCGTCGAGGAAGGCATCGATCTGCTTGAACGGGAGGTTGCGCTTCGCGACGGCTTCGCCCGCCTTGCATCCGGAGTCGGTCGACTCCGTGTGGGTCCCCACCACATGGCCCCGCGCGCCGCGGACGTTCAGTTCGGTATAGGCGAAACCCTTGTTGGACCGGCTGTCGCTGCCGCAGGCGTCCTGTTGTGCATGAGGACGCGCAGCGACGGAGTCTCCGCCGCCGATTGCCTGCGGAGCGTTGGCGGCCAGCGTCGCGGCGGCGAGCGCGGCGGCCAGTGTTGCGCCGGAGATACGACGGGTCGTGGGATTCGGCACAGGTTCTCCTGGTACGGGAGGTGGTGGAGAGTGGTGCCGCCCATCGAAGCAAGGGGAGTTACCCGTGGGCAGATACCGGCTGCCGCCAGTCTGGCCGCAGCTGAAACGAATGGGCGCCGGCTCTTGCCGCAGGCCCCGCCGACTGGTCTTGTGTACCGCGGGCGGCCTGTTCACATCAGGCAGGCGGGCAACAGCCGGGCAGGCAACAGGCCGGCAAGCAGGCGAGCAGGCTCGGCCGAGGCGGGGAGAAACATGGAATCGGTGACCGGACGCGATGCACTCGACGCGCTGCCCGAAGGGCTCGGCGACGCCGTACGGACCACCGCCGAGGAAATCGCAGCGCTGTTGCGCGGGGTTGCCGACACAAGCGTTCCGGTACCCGGCTCGGAGTGGACGGTGGGGGAGGCCGCAGCGCATCTGGCGCAGGCCAACGAGCTGATGGCCGACCTCGCGACGGGGCAGGAACGCGGCTACGGGGACGGCACGCCGCAGAGTCTGGCCGCTGCCAACGAGCGTGCGCTCGCCGGGTTCGAGGAGAGGGCCGCCGAGCCGCTCGCCGGGATGATCGTGGCGCACGCGGACGCCTACCTTACGGCCATGGACAGCACCGCGGCCGGGAGCGTGCTCACCCCGCTGGGGCCGATGAGCCGGGCGGTGCTGGGCTCGTACCTGCTGACGCACATGCTCGGCCACGGCTACGACCTCGCCCGTGCGCTGGGGCGCCGTCACATGATCGACCGCGAACGCGTCGCACTCTCCCTGCCGTTCCTGATGACGGCCATGCCCAGGGTCACCGATGCCGCGGCCACCGCCCGGCTCACCGCCGGGTACTCGATCCGCCTGTGGGGCGGCGCCCGATTCGGTGTCACGTTCACCGACGGCGCCGCAACCGTCACTGCTCGACCGCCGGCCCGCCCGGACTGCACCATCCTCATCGAGCCGGTCACCTTCTTCCTGATGGCGCTCGGCCGCACCGACCCCTACGGCGCCATCGCCCGGGGCAAGGTGTTCGCCCGGGGCCGCAAACCCTGGCTCGCCCTCCGCTTCCCGGGGCTGTTCAAGGCACCCTGATCCCTACGCCGGGTTCCCGTGAGACTCCATGAGCTCCTGGTGGGCCGACCTCACGTCCTGGGCGAGCACGGTGACGATCTCCTCCCTGGTGGGCGTCGTGCCGCCCGCGTGCTCGGCGTACAGCCGCAGATCCCGTTGCGCGGCGGCCTTCTGGCAGAGTTCCCGGGCGAAGCGGGCATTGCCCAGCGTGTCGGCCATGCCCTCGTCCACGGCCGCGGCGAAGAAGTCGCCGAGTGCGGCTGCGGCTTCCTCGTCGGGTTCGTCGCCCTGGCCGGACAGGACGGACCGGGCGATCAGGAGCAGCTCCGGCGCGGAGTACGAGGGGAAGTCGACGCGGGTGTTGAACCGGGACACCAGACCCGGGTTGGCGGCGAGCAGACCGGTCATTTCCTCGCGATATCCGGCGAGGACGACCACGAGCCGGTCCCGGTCGTCCTCGGCCCGCTTCAGGAGCACCTGGAGCGCCTCGTCGCCGAACGCGTCGCCACCGCTGTACCCGCTGTTGGACAGGGCGTACGCCTCGTCGATGAACAGCACACCGTTCAGGGCGGAGTCGATGACCTTGCTGGTCTTGATGGCGGTGGATCCGAGGTGCTGCCCGACGAGGTCGACGCGCTGGGCCTCGATGACATGGCCGGAACGCAGCAGCCCCAGACCGGCGAAGACCTTGCCGATGATGCGGGCGACGGTGGTCTTCCCGGTGCCGGGCGGTCCCGCGAAGACGAAGTGCCGGGGCCGGGCGCCGCTGGGCAGCCCCTGTTCCTCCCGGAACGCCGCCATGCGCAGCTGAGCGATCAGGGTGAGGACCTGCCGCTTCACCGGCTCCAGACCGATCATGCCGTCCAGCGCTTCCTGGGCCTCCGTGAGCAGGCGGGCCATCTCCTCCCGCGACAGCCCGTTCCCGTCGCCCTCCTGAGGACCGGAAGCGGCCTCGGGGGCCGTGGGTGCGGAGGCGGGCGCGGCCGTGCGGACCTCCGGGGTCCCCGCAGGCGACGGGGCGGAAGGGGCGGGGGAGGGCGTGGAAGGTGTCCCGGCCACGGACGAAGCCGTCGGAGCCGCGGAACGCGCCTGGGCCCGTACATCCACGTCGAAGAGGCCCGGCGCACACCGGAATGCGTACTGGTACCGCTTCAGTGCTTCCTCCGAACGGCCCAGCGACTCCAGGGAGCGGCCCATGAAGTACTTGACCTCCGCGTCGAAACGGTTTCCGGACTCCAGCTTCTTCGGCAACTCCGCCAGCACGTTCAGCGCCTCGTGACAGACACCCTGCGCGAACAGCGCCGCACCCACGTACAACTGCGCCTCGTCGTGCAGGAACGCGTCACGGATCCCCGGGGCGAATCGCAGGACCAGGGACCAGTCCTCCTTGAGGAAGGCGTACCGCGTACAGACGAACCGGGTCTCGTCGCAGTCCAGTTGTGCCGTGGACAGACCCGCCCAGGCCTCGTCGAGCTTCCCGGCGTCCAGCAGTGAGGTCATGGCCGCCACCCAGAGGTCACGGGTGCTTTCGAGCCGGAAGGTGACGTAGTGGCCGAGCTGGAACCGGGAGCGGAGCGGCATTCCGAACTTCGAACGCAAGGCGCCGAACGATCCGGCGGAGCGGACCATGCCGTCCAGCGCCTCCTTCTGACGCTGCCCGGTCGCGTGCAGCCCCAGCCAGGCGTCGGCGGCCAGCGGATCGTGCGCGGTGGCGAGCGAGAACCGTTCGGCGGCAGCCGCTTCGTCGCCCTGCTGCAACAGGGCCATCGCCTGCTGCCAAGCCTGCTCGGCCTTCTTGGCCGAACCCCGGCGAGCGGCTGCTCCCTGCACAGTCTCTCCCCTCGACGGGCCCCCGGCCCGCGCGCCGACGGCCGACGGGGCTCGCCGTGATGACCTGGAACAACCGCCAGGATATCCAACACCACGTGGCGGCCGGTGAACACTCTCGACGCCCGTTCGACGGCCTCGGCGACAGGACAGCGGCGCCGACGCACCGAATCCGCCCGGACATCGATGAATGGTCCATTTCAGGACAGGTGAACGGCCGGTCCGCGCCGGCCCGGTTGATCACCATCGCGATGTCCGGAGGACATCGACCCGTCTGACGCTAACGTTGATCCGCACGGTGGCAGCGACGGTGCCGGGGAGGGCGCACCGCGCGGAACACCGGGAACGAGGAGTGCGCGACATGCTGGATCCCACTTCGGTGGCGGCGATTTCGGCGGTACTCGGTGCGGTCGGCTCGGGGATGGCCAACGAGGCCGGCAAATGGGCCTGGGAGTCCACCGGCGGTGTCGTACGGAGAATCGTCGGCCGTGAGGTCCCCGCCCCCGTGGCTCCGGACGAACGGGACGACGTGGCCCGCATGGTCCACGACCGGATCCGCGCCGATCCGCAACTCGCCGCACACTGGGCCGTGTTCGCGGCACGGGTGCGCCGCACCCCTGCCCCGGCCCCAGCCGCGCGGTCCGACCTCCCCGCCTCCATAAGGTTCTTCACGGATCGCAAGGAGGCGATGAGGCGACTCCGGCGAGAGGCGTCCCGCCGCCCGGACGGACGGCCCCGGCTCGCACTGGTGCACGGTCCGGACGGAATGGGTTCCAGCACGCTCGCCGTGCACTTCGGAGCACAGCCGACCCGCCTCTTCCCGGACGGGCAGATCTACGCCGACCTCGGCGGCGGAGGCGCCGGTGGCGCGCGCGACGCCGGAACCGTACTGCGGGCGCTGCTGCGTCAACTGCGGGTGCCGGACGAGGAGATGCCGACCGGGACCGATGAGCTCGGCGAGTTCTTCCGGGACCGGGTGGCGGACCGCAGACTCCTGGTCGTGCTCGACCACGCGTACTCCGCCCCGCAGGTGCGGCCGTTCCTCACCCCGGCGCCCGGGGTGTTCACCATCCTGGTCGCCCGTGCCCCCTTCCCCGGCATCGACGCGGTGCGTGTGCCCGTGGGTCCGCTCTCGGACCGGGACGCGGTGCGGCTGCTCACCGACATCACCGACAAGTCCACGGTCGCCGCCGCCCGTGCCACGCTGCCCTCGCTGCTCCGGCGCTGCGGCGGGTCACCGTACGCCCTGCGCGCCGCGGCGTACCAGCTCTCCGCACCCACGCCTCCGCCACGCCGTGCCGAGGCGGACGGCGACCCGGTACGCGGGGCCGCCGAGGACAACTACCGGCTCCTGGCGCCGGAATCCGCCAGGCTGTACCGGCTGATGGCGCTGCGCGCCTGGCCCGTCTTCGACGCCGCCGCTGCCGCACGGACCACCGGCCAGGACCCTGAGGCCGTGGTGGAGTCCCTGGAGGACCTCGCCGACCGGATGCTCCTGGAGCGCGGCGGGAGCGGCAACGGACGCTACCGCTACCGCCACGGGGTCCGCGCACACGCCGAGGCGGCCGCGATCCGGGAGGACGGAATCGCGGCGTGCTCGGCGGCTCTCGCCCGCACCCTGAGCGCCTACACCGATCTGGCGGCATCGGCCGCCCACCAGGCGCTCCCGGAGAGCTGGCGTGTCCCCGCGCCCGCCGAGGAACGCGTCGGGCGGAGGTACGAGGACCGGGGCGCCGCCCTCGACGCGCTGCTCGCGGAGTCGGGCAACCTGGTCGAGGCGGTGCGCTGTGCCGAGGAGTCCGGCGACCCGGACACCGCCGTACGACTGTGCCGCGCCCTGTGGCCGCTGCAGCTCAAGGCGGGTCACCACGAGATGCTGCTGCCGGCGCTCCGCATCGGTGCGCGTCTGGTCGACACCCATCGCCCCACGAGCCCCGACGCCGGAGCGCTGCACGCGCAACTCGCCCATACCCTCACCGAGCTGAAGCGCTGGGACGAGGCGGAGACGGAGGCGAGGGCAGCGGCACGGGCCGAGGAGGCGGCCGGCCACAAGCGGGGCCATGCCTCGGCCGTCGAGTTCCTCGGGCTGCTGAGACTGCGCCAGTGGCGGTACCCGGAGGCGTACGAGTGCTTCGACGAGGCGGGCGGCATCCTGGACACCATGGGCGATCAGGACGAGGGGACCGCCGACCTGCCGCGTGCGCGGGCCCTGCTGGAGCGCCATCGCGGACGGGCGCTGCGCGGTTCCGGGCCGCGGGAGGAGGCCCGGGAGAAGCTGGAGACCGCCCTGCGGTACTTCCGGTCGAGCGGCGATACGTACAACACGGCGCGGACGCTCGCGGACCTCGCCGAGAGCCGGCTGGACGAGGAGAACGCGGAAGCGGCGCTGCCGCTGATCGAGGCGGCGATCACGACACTCGACGGGCAGAGCGCGGAGTACCAACTGCGGTATCTCCGGCGTATGCGGGAGGCCTGCGTCACCGGGTGAACCCCCGTTCCCGGCCCACTCACCCCTTTGTTTCCGGAGGTGCCAGAGGAATGACCCGTACGTGGTGGAGCCGGGCACCCGTCCGCACGGTGAGTCCGCCGGCCACCGTCCGGGCGAGCCGCCGGCCGGCCGTGGCCGGATCGTGACCGCCGGTGGTCAGCCAGGCGTGCAAGGCAGAGGCGTACGCGGCGGGGTCCGCGGCGGACACGTCTTCCGCGGCGGACATGTCCTCCGCGGCGGACATGTCCTCCGCAGTGGACGGGGCTTCCGCATCGGTGACGGGCACCGCCACCAGGCGGAGCGGCGCCTCGCCACGTACCCGGACCACGCACGCGGACGAGCCGGTCACATAGGCCGCCAGGGAACATCCCCGGTGGCGGCGGAGCACCTCGGCGGTCCAGACCGAAGGGGAGCCGAAGCGCGGATCGTCGGGTGCGCCCTCCCGGAAGATGACATCGGCCAGATCCAACTGGTCCACATCACGGGTGTCCTCGTGCACGGCGATGTGCAGTTCGCCGTCGGGATCCGATCCGGCCTCCGGCCGCGACCCCGCCCAGCGGCTGATCGCGACCTCTCCCGGCCCGAGCACCCGCGACAGGACCCGCAACGGGACAGTGGCCGCCGCGGCCTCGTGACCGGGCAGCGGGAGCGGCTCCAGCGATGCGGGCCGGCCGGGCTCCGGCGCACCCATCATCGAGTAGAAGAGCTGCCGGAGCCGGACCGCGGACTCGCCCGGCACGGAGGTGGTGAACTCGGCGGGCCCCGGCAACGGCCGGTGACGGCCGATGAGTTCCTCGATCTGTGCCGCCAGGGACGCGTCGGGGTCGAGCCGCGGTGCCTCCCGCATGAACGCGGAGATCGGCGCGTCGGGGTCGAGGGCGTCGAGCGGCACGGCTCCCAGGAGCACGGGGGTGCCGAGGGCGGCGGCGTAGAAGGTGACGGATCCGTGGTCCCCGATCACGGCATCTGCGGCCAGCAGGGCCTGCCGCCATCCCCGCAGCGGATCGATCAGCGCCATCCCGCCGCGCCGTGCGCGATCGAGCCAGGCGCGGATCTGACCGGGGCCGTGCCCGTGCCAGATGTTGGGGTGCAGTACGGCCGCGAACCGGTATTCGTCCACGGGGAATTCGTCGGCGACCCGGTCCAGCAGGGCGGCGACGACATCGCCGCCGTCCGGGGCCTTCCCGCCGTCACCGAAGAGCGACTCGGTGCTCCAGGTCGAGTTGAGCAGGACGAGCCGCTGTCCCGGCCGGACCCCCAGCGCACGGCGGAAGCGTTCGCGGTAGGGCCGTGCCGCGAGGATCCGGTCGTAGCAGGGGTCCCCGGCGAGCACCGCGGTCGGCGCCGCCTCGGGGCAGGCGACGCGCAACCGTTCGTACTGCTCGGGATGGGACAGCACGAGCGCGTCCGCGACGGGAGTGCCCTGGGGCGAGAGCAGCCACGCAGGCGCGAGCCCGAACACGGGCGCGGGCACCGCACCCGCCCCTGATCCGGTGTCCGGTGTCCGGTGTCCGGTGTCCGGTGTTGCCAGCCTCTTAGTGTATCCAACACCATGCGAGAGGACGGCCAACTTTCCGGAAAACAGGTCCAGTTGACCGCCGAAGCTGGCGGAGATCACCAGGTCCACCCGCGTCTCGGCCGCCTGCTCCCACGGCAGCACCGGGATGCCCGTGTCGGCCAGCAATTCGGCGGTGCCGGCCGCGAACGCCGAGGAGCCCGTACAGGTCACCAGCAGCTGGACCCGCAGATCGTCGTCGAACAGTGGCAGCACATCGAGCAGCCGGGTCGCGGCGGTCACGTTGTGCACGACGACCAGCACGCGCAGGCAGGTGCCCCGGGTCGCCCACCGCGCCGCGTCGTCCCCCACCGGCACCCGCACCCACCCGGCCCGCCCGTACCTCATCCGCACGCCCCTCGTCCGCCCCGGCCCGCCCGCGGGCTCCGTGCCGCCCCACGCGACCGGTCACGACAGTCAACCAGTACGCCTGCCGCACGGCCATCAAGGGGGCGTCACACAGCCATCGCCACCGTGGACTTGTTCAGCGTGTCCTCGTGCGCGGCGACTCGGGTCCGGTCGCCGAAGACGACGACCCGCAACAACGCGAACCGTCCGATCCCCGCGAGGGCGGATGCCGAAAGATAGACCGCCTGCGCGACCAGGGGCGAGGGATCGGACCGCACGGCGAACAGGCAGAGCAGCGCCCCCGTGGTGAACGCGTAGCTTACGGCGACCGTCACTCCGGACTGCAGATGCACCCCCCACCCCCTGCGCTCGCTCCGGAAGGAGATCCGCCGGTGCAGCTCGGTGGCGAGGACCGTGGAGACGACGGTGACCAGTGCGTTCGCGATGGCCATCGGTATCCGCTCGCCGAGCAGCACGACCGCCGCGCTCGATGCCAGCCCGACTCCGCCACCGCACACGACGAACCGCACGAAGGCCGTGAGGAGAGGGCGAAAGGCGCGCGTCCGTCGACGCGTTGGGGCGGTCACCGGCGAACCTCCGGAAGGTGGGTTGGGGAACGATGCTTCGATTCCACCTCAGAACCTACGGAGTCGGCGTCGTCCGAGCGACCCGATAAACCCCGACTCGAGTGGGGGGACAACCCGGAAACAACCCTGGGCCGACCGGGCGGGACATGCTCTGTGACGTATGCGGCCATAACTCTCGTGACGCCCAGGTAGGTTAAGGCCATAGTTTGATCACTTTCGCGTTCGGAGGTCTCCATGAGCGAGCAGCAGTCGTCCGCCACCCCGTACGCCGAGCGGGTATCGGACCGGATCGACACCACGAGGCCTCATTCCGCCCGCTTCTGGAACTACTTCGTGGGCGGCAAGGACAACTACGAGGTCGACCGTGAGATCGGTGACCAGATCAAGACGTTCTTCCCGGGGCTCGTCGACGTGGCGGTGGCGGGGCGGCAGTTCCTGCGGCGTTCGGTGGGCCACCTGGTGGAGGACCACGGTGTCCGGCAGTTCCTGGACATCGGGACCGGCCTGCCCACCGCGGACAACACCCATCAGGTGGCCCAGGACCTCGCGCCCGAGTCGCGCATCGTGTACGTGGACAACGATCCGCTCGTGCTGACGCATGCGCGTGCGCTGCTGACCAGTTCCCCCGAGGGAGTCACCGACTACATCGACGCCGACCTCTACGAGCCGGACGCCATCCTTGCCGAGGCGGCGAAGACGCTCGACTTCGAACGGCCCGTGGCCCTGATGCTGCTCGGCATACTCGGTCACGCGGGCGACTTCTCGAAGGCCCGTGAGGTGGTGGGCCGGCTGATGGCGGGGCTGCCCTCCGGCAGCTGCCTCGTGGTGTACGACGGTACGCGTACCAGCGAGGGCATGATCGCCGCGGAGAAGGCATACATCGAGAGTGGCGCGGTGCCGTACTACGTGCGCGAGCCCGACGAGATCGTCACGCTCTTCGACGGGCTGCGGATCCTGGACCCCGGCTTCGTCCGGCTCAGCGAGTGGCGGCCCGACGCCGACAGCGCGACCGTGTCCGCGGACGTCGACGCCTTCGGGGGCATTGGCGTCAAGGAGTGACGCGGCCCGGATCCTGATGTCCGGTGCCTGATGTCCGGAGCCTGATGTCCGTCGCCGGCTGCCGGACTGCGGCTGCCGGGCCACGGATGTCGGTCTGCGACGGTCGGTCTGCGCATGTCCGCGCGGCCGGACGGGCGATTGCTGCAAGATGCTGAGGCAGGAAGCTGATCAGTACCAGGGGGAGTGCCATATGACAGGGTACGGATCCGGCGCGGACCGCATCGACACCACGAGGCCGCATCCCGCGCGGGTGTACGACTGGTTCCTCGGCGGGAAGGACAACTATCCCGTCGACGAGGAGCTCGGCAAACAGATCGCCGGGCTCTCCCCGGACACGAAGCGCATCGCGCGCCACAACCGGTGGTTCATGCACCGTGCGATGCGCTGGCTCGCCGGCGAGGCGGGGATACGCCAGTTCCTCGACATCGGCTCCGGTATACCCACCGAGCCCAACCTGCACCAGATCGTCCAGAGCGCGGCTCCCGACGCACGGGTCGTGTACGTGGACAACGACCCCATCGTCCTGGCCCACGCCGAAGCGCTGTTGAGCGGGAGCGTGGAAGGGGTGACGGCGTATCTGGACGCCGATGTGCGGGAGCCGGAGAGGATCCTCGAACTCGCCGCGGACGTGGTCGACTTCGACCGGCCCGTCGCGCTCTCCCTCATCGCCCTGCTGCACTTCGTCGGCGTCGGCGACGGCGTCGGCGACGGCGACGGCGAGGGGGCGGGGAGGAGCGAGGGGGCGTACGCCCTGGTGGAACGGCTGGTGGAGCGGCTTCCCGCCGGGAGTTTCCTCGTGCTGTCGCAGCTCACCGGCGACTTCGACCCCGAGAGTGTGGAGAAGGGCGTGGCCTCGTACGCGGCGGGCGGTGTGACGCTCGTACCGAGGTCGCGCCGCGGCGTCAGCCGGTTCTTCGACGGGCTGGAAGTGGTGGAGCCGGGCCTCGTCCAGGTCGTCGACTGGCATCCGGAACTCAGCCTCGGCGATCTTCCGGTGGAGACGCAGCCGGTGCCGATCTACGGTGCGGTCGCGCGCAAGCCGTAGCGTGCCGGGCGCACGGACCGGGGGCCGTCCGGAGACGGCCCCCGGCCATGTGCCGTTGCGCATGCTTGGGCTGCGCTCGCTGCCTACTTCCGCAGTTCGACGGTGAAGCCGCGCCCGGTGGAGACGGACGGTGTCCTGATCTCCGTGACCCCGGTCGCCGGGTCGGTGAACCAGCCGGAGCCGGCCGCGGCGAGCTCCGCCGCCGAGTTCAGCCGGTGCAGACGGCTGTGGTCCATGACCACCTGTGACGGGGCGCTCCCGCCGTGCACGGTGAGGTCGTACGAGCGGGCGGACACCTTGCCCTCGTAACGTCCCACGCTCGCACCGATCCTGACGGTGGTGCTGCCCTTCCTGCCGTGGGTGGGCGCCTGGACCTCTACGTGCTGGGTGGCCGAGGCCCCCTCCGCGAACTTCCTCGTCACGCCGTCGTCCTCGTAGAGCGTGTAGTCCGTGGTGCCCTGCGGGTGGATGTCGTAGCCGAGCCGGGTCCTGTCCCGGGACTCCCAGGACAGGGTGCCCTTGGGCCACATCGGCACGATCGACCCGCCCTTGACGAAGAGCGGCAGGGTGTCGAGCGGCGCCTTGTACCCGTTGACCGTGGTCGGGCCCTGGTAGGTCCTGCCCGTCCAGTAGTCGGTCCAGGTGCCCTTCGGCAGGTAGATGCCGTTGCGGACGTCCGTGTCGCTGTACACGGGCGCGACCAGGAAGTCGGGTCCGGCCAGGAACTCGTACTTCGCGTCCGGGCCGAGTGTCGCCGGGTCGTCGGGGTACTCCAGCGAGAGCGGCCGGACCGCGCCGACGCCGGTCCTCGTGGCCTCCTTCGACAGGGTGTACATGTACGGCAGCAGCCGCTCCTTCAGCTGCAGGTACTTGCGGTTGATGGAGGTGTACGGCTCGCCGTCCAGCCACGGCTGCTGGTCGTGCGGCTGCTTGGTGGTGATGTCACTGGCCCAGCCGTCCATGGTCATGATGGCCGGGAGGAACGCCTTCCACTGCAGGTCACGGGTGTACATCTTGGGGTCGTGACGGTAGATGCTGCCGACGTCACCCGTGTTGTACGCGATGCCGGACATCGTCGCGCCGGCATACGTCGGGATCTGCCAGCGGATGAAGTCCCAGGACAGGCTCTGGTCACCGCTCCACAGCACACCGCAGCGCTGCGCACCGGCCCAGGAGACGGGCAGCCAGACGAAGCCGCGGGCGTCGCTGTTGTTCTCGATGCCGGCCTTGGCCTGGTCGCAGGCGTCCAGCGCGAAGCCGTAGCCGCCGCCGACCCAGGCGACGTCCAGCTTGCGGACGCGTACACCGGCCTTGGACTCCTCGGCCTCGTCGGGCAGGCCGTCCTGTGTCCAGAGGCCGAGCTGGGCATGGTTCTTGTTGAGACCCGTACCCGTCTGGGGAAGGTTCTCGTATCCGCAGCCGTAGCCGTCGTTGACGAGCATCCAGCCGAGCGGCATCCCGTTGTCGACGTAGCTGTCGGAGACCTTCAGCGCGTCTAGGGTGTGGCGCTCGCCCCGGTTGGCGTTGTGGAGGTAGCAGTCGGCGGAGCCGGGCTCCAGACCGTACACCGGTGGCATGAACGGCTTGCCCACCAGGGAGGTGTACTTGCCGATGACCGACTTGGTGTCACCGGTGAAGTAGTAGGCGTCCAGGCGTCGTTCCTGCTGACCGGTCCGTACCGGCGAGTCGAAGTCGTAGATGCCGGGCGTCATGGTGTTGCGGAAGACGCCGTAGCCGGCCGTGGAGATGTAGAACGGCTGGGAGTTGTTGTAGCCGCCCTCGTTCCAGTTGGTGCTGTTGCCGACGTTCATCACCTGGTCGCGGTGCGAGAAGCTGCCGTTCTGCTCGCCCCCGCCGAAGAACTGTTCGTCGGTGCCGCGCTTCAGGCTCTGTCGCATGCCGCCGCCGGTCCAGCGCAGCGGATCGGCCTCCTGCCAGATGGCCGTGCGGTTGTCGGCCTTGTAGAGGCCGAAGCGCAGTGGCTTCTTGTAGACGCGCATCACCACGCCCTTGGAGCGGACGCCGTAATAGGTGCCTGCGTCGAAGGACTTGGTGTGCGGCTGGGCGGTGGGCTGCCGCCGGATCATGTGGCTGTCCTTCGGGTCGGCGAGTACGCCGTCCGGGGATGCCTGCAGCCGCAGGGTGTCGTCGGTGAAGAACTCGGCGCGGGCCTTGAGCGCACCGGCCTCGATCTCGTACCTGCCGTGCGAGCCGCTGAAACCGGTGAGGTTCCCGGCTTCGGTGGCCTCGGGGAGGTAGGCCTTTCCGCTGAAGGAGCTGTTGTGCACGTCGTAGGGGACGACGACCACGTGGTAGGTCCCGGAGGCCTTCGGGATGACCGTGGACTCGGGGTCGGCGGTGCCCGCGCTGGAAGCCACCTGCTTATTGGCCGAGTCGTAGATGTACATGTCGAAGTCGTCCGTGGGCGTCTCCCATTGGATGGAGACGGGGACGCCGCCCTCGGGGTTGTCGTCCCACTGACCCGCGGGCGGGTCGACGGTCAGGTCGAACCGGGCGCAGACCGCGTTGTCGGGGTCCTCGGCGGCCGTGCCGCACTTGGCGGGAGAGTCGACGGTCCCCTTGGCGTAGACCGGGCTCTGCCATGTCACGTTCTTCGTGGTGCTGTCCAGGGTGCCCGAGGGCGTGGCCGCGGCGTGCGCCTGCGGTGCGGGGGCGGTCAGGGCGGTGAGTGCGAGGACGATCACCGACAGCGTGCCGACCGCCGTCCGGCTGGGACTGTTCCGAAGGATCCGCAAGGAGTGTTCTCCGTTCGTACCGAACAGTGAAATGGGTGATGCCTGCGCAGACATGCTTGGAATGCGGGAGATTCGCGCATCAGAATTCACCGTGCGACCGGTGCATGTCAACGCTCCGGTGGCTGCTCCATGCCTGCCCGCACCGATGTGTCGCACGCCCGCGCCATGGCGGGATTGCGCGACCGGGGCGTGGCGCATCCCGCCCTTTTGATCAGCCATGCTCAGAAAACGGGCTCTTCAGATCGGAAGAGTGGCGAGATTGGTCGTGAATAGTGCCGAAAGGCTCACTGAATTTCCTTATAGTGAAGCCGCGTTGATCATCCGACCACCGCAACGAGCGAAGCCTTCGTCACAGGAGATTCCGTACGATGACGACGCCCGCATCCGCGGTGCCCGAGCGCAAGTCCATGTCCCCGCCGCCCGCCGCCGGAGGCTGCCCGGCAGGTGGCGGTACGTCCGCCGTGCCGCTCAGCGGGCCCGGGTTCCACACCGAACCCCACGTCGTCTACCGCGCCATGCGGAGCGAACACGGACCTGTTGTACCCGTCGAACTGCCCGGCGGGATTCCGGCCTGGCTCGTCATCGGCTACCGCGAACTCCACCAGGTCACCAGCGACGGCGAGTTGTTCCCCAGGGACGTCGGGCTGTGGAACCAGTGGGGGAACATCCCCGAGGACTGGCCGCTGCTGCCGATGGTCGGCCGCCCGATGCCCTCCATCTACTTCACCGCCGGGGCCGAGCACCGGCGTCACGCCGCGATGGTCGGGCACGCGCTGGAGGAGGTCGAGCACTTCGAACTCCGTTCAGCCTGCGAGGAGTTGGCCGACCGTCTCGTAGACGGGTTCTGCGACCGCGGTACGGCGGACCTGATCGCGGACTTCGCCGTGCCGCTGCCGGTGCTCGTCCTCGCCCGTCTGGTCGGATTCCCCGATGCGGACGGGCCGCGGATTGCGGAGGTGCTCAGGGATCTGGCCGACGGTGGACCGGGCGCGCAGGAGGCCCATCTGCGGTTCGGCGAACACATGCAGCGGCTGCTGGCGGCACGGCGGGCCGCGCCCGGGAACGACGTGGCCTCGCGCATGCTGGCGTACCCCGGTGAGTTCACCGACGAGGAGTACGTGCTCGACCTGATGGCCATCACGGCCGCCGGGCACCTCACCACGGCCGACTGGATCGGCAACTCGCTCCGGCTGATGCTCACCGACGACCAGTTCGCCGTCGCGCTCTCCGGCGGCCGGCACAGCGTCGCCGAAGCCATGAACGAGGTGCTCTGGGAGGAGGGCCCCACGCAGATCCTCGCCGGTCGCTGGGCGGCCCGCGACACCCGGCTGGGAGGCCGGAACATCCGAGCCGGGGACATGCTGCTGCTGGGCCTGGGCGCCGCCAACGCCGATCCGCACATCCGGCAGCATCTCTCCGCACCGGGAGGACCGTCGGGCCGGCGCGGCAACAGCGCGCACCTGGCGTTCAGCCACGGCGAATACCGCTGCCCCTTCCCCGCGCAGGAGATCGCCGAAATCATCGCCCGCACCGGGATCGAGGTGCTGCTCGACCGGCTTCCCGACCTGGAACTGTCCGTACCCGCGCCTGAGTTGGTCCGGCGCCAGTCCGCCTTCCTGCGGGGGATGACCGCGTTGCCCGTCCGATTCGCCCCCGTACGCCCGACAGGAGACTTGTCTTGAACTGCCCGCAGGCCGCCGCCCGGGAGGCCGCTTCGAGCGGCGGGCCCGTCGTCATCGATCCGCTGGTCCAGGACCTGGACGGTGAGACGGCGCGACTGCGTGACGCCGGTCCGCTCGCCAGGATCGAGCTCCTCGGCGTTCCGGCCCTGACCGTCACCCGGCATGCCCTGGCCCGTCAACTGCTCCTCGATCCCCGCCTGGTGAAGGACCTCGACGCCTGGGGGCTCTGGCAGCGCGGGGAGGTCACGCACGAGTGGCCGCTGATCGGCATGATCGACGCCGGGCGTTCCATGTTCACGGTGGACGGTGCCGAGCACCGGCGGCTGCGCACCAAGACCTCCCAGGCACTCACGCCGCGCCGGCTGGAGGAGATACGCCCGGACATCGAGAAGTTCACCGAGGAACTGCTCGATGCCCTCGCCGAGCAGGGCGAGAAGAGCGAGAACGGTGTGGTCGACCTCAAGTCCGTGTTCGCCCAGCCGCTGCCGATGCGGGTCGTCGGCATGTTGATGGGCGTGGACGAGGCCGAGCACCCCATGCTGATGCGGCGGTACAAGGCGTTCTTCTCCATGCTCACCCCGCAGGAGGAACGCCTGGCGCTGCTGGCCGAGTTGGACATCTTCTACGCCGCTCTCGTACGCGAGAGGACCGCGCGTCCGGCCGACGACCTCACCAGCGCGCTCATCCTCGCCGAGGAGGGCGGCGAACCGCTCACCGAGGAAGAGGTGGTGGGCAATCTCAAGGCGATGGTGGCCGCCGGTCACGAGACCACCATCGGGCTGATCCTGAACGCCGTACGCGCCCTGCTCACCCACCCCGACCAACTGCGCAGGGTGCTCGACGGCGAGATCCCGTGGGAGACGGTGATCGAGGAGACCCTGCGCTGGGACACCCCCACCACCCATCTGCTGATGCGGTTCGCCACGGAGGACATCCGGATCGGCGACGACGTGATCGCGAAGGGCGAAGGAGTGGTGATCTCCTATCGCGCCATCGGCCGTGACATCGAGCACCACGGGACGGACGCCGACGACTTCGACATCACCCGGCCGACCCCGATCCGCCACATGACCTTCGGTCACGGCCCCCACATCTGCCCCGGGGCGGCGCTCTCCCGGGTCGAGGCCGGGATCGCCCTGCCCGCCCTGTTCGCGCGCTTCCCCGGGCTGCGGGCGGCCGTCGCGGACGAACAGGTCCGCAGGCTGCCGGTGATGACGCAGAACGACATGGCGGCCTTCCCGGTCCTGCTGCACGGCTGAGAACTGACCACCCGTCGGGCACCGTCGCTCGTGGGATACAGTTCTCGCAGGTCATGAGTTCCAGTGCACAGCCCCGGCTAACTGGACGGCACCCCGCTCCGCTGCGGGTGCTCCGGGTGACGACCGGCCTCATGCGCGGCGTATGGGGAACAGCGGACCATCGGGGCAGAGCACCTGGGGTCCATGATCTCGGGAAGGCGGAGAACCATGCTCCCCCACCTCATCCAGAATGACGGCTGCACCAGCCACGGCCCCGGTCACCACGTCCACTGGATCCATGCCAAGAAGTGCCACCAGCAGCCCGGCCAGGCCGTGGAACTCCTGCTCACCTCCGGTGACGTCGGCGCCGACGGCTGGGTCGGGCTGCGCCCCGCCTTCGACCACGCCGAGGACCTGCCGAAGGTGTGGACGCATGCTCCGGCAGCCCTCACGGAACTGCTCACGGAGCACCGCGGACGGGTGTTCTGGCTGCCGCGGTGGCACGCCCTGAAGCTGGTGGACTCCGCCGGCCGTGCCACCGCCCTGGTCAACGCCGGTTTCGACGGCGGCCCGCTGTGCGCGACGACGGCCCCCGACCCGCGGCGGACCGTCGGCGGCACGTCCTACGGCCTGTAGGACCCGCCCGGTCCGCAGGGCCCGCTCGTCAGCCCAGCGCGTCCGTCAGCGCGCTGTCCGCCGCGGCGCGCGATTCCTGCCACAGGGTGGTCACCGGCACCCATACGTGGACTCCCTCGGGCATGCCCACGGTGGCCGCGCGGAAGGCGACGCCCAGATGGGAGGGGTCCGCCGCCACGGACAGGCTGCCGACGACGTGGCCTTCGGTGGCCGCCGGGTCCGCGGTGCGCACGGCGGCGTACGCCCGCTCGCCGCCGGCCAGTGCGTAGGGTCCGCTCCCGGCGGGCGGGACGGCCTCGGCGGAGCCGTCGAGGCCCCTGAAGGTGATCGTGGGGACCCGGTCCACCACACAGGCCCGGTCGCCGTTGTTGGTGACGCTGATACGGGCGACGTTCCGCTGTCCGCCGGGTGCGGCGTGCACGTCGAGGTCCTTCTCCTGGCAGGTTCCGAGGCGGCTCGCGGTGTCGGTGGACGCGGTGCCGGTCGTTGCCGACGCCGCGGTGCCGGTCAGTGTCAGGGTGGCCGTGACGGAGAGCGCGGAGGCGAGAGCGGAGCGGAGACGCATGGTGTTTCTCCCGTTGGATCGACAGCCTGCGGAGACGGCCGGGCGGCCCGTCGGCCGGTGGGACCGACATGGACAGTGTGAACCGCCTGCCCCGATCTCCGCGACAGATCGGACATATCGGTTCGGCATATCCGGTGTCGGGACGGGCCATGTGTCCGGTCCCGGGACGGGTTGCGCGTCCGGACCCGGGAAAGTCCCCCGGTTCCGGACGCGCCGTCCCGCCTCGCGCGACCGCGGGCCCGACCCAGGGGGGACCGGCGCCCCCACCGCGCGGCACCCCGCCCCGTGTGCCTCACCGTGTCCGGATCGTCGCCATCACTTCCCGGTCCGGCTGCAGCGTCAGCGACGGCACCGGACCGATGACGCCCGGGTCCACGTCCAGCTCGAATCGGCGCGCCAGCACGGCCAGGATCAGGACCGCCTCCACCATGGCGAACCGGGTGCCCAGGCAGACCCGGGGGCCGCCGCCGAACGGGAACCAGGCGTACTCCGCGATGTCGTCGCCCGTCTCCGGATCCCAGCGCTCGGGGCGGAACTCCTCCGGCTCGGGAAACCACCGCGCGTCGCGTTGTGTCACCCACTGGCTGGTCCACACCCGGGTGCCCTCCGGCATCGGCACACCGCCGATCCGCGCACCCTCCTTCGCGACACCGGTGACCAGCCAGATCGTCGGGTAGAGGCGCAGGGTCTCCTTGACCACGGACTGGGTGTACGTCAGCCGCGCGTAGTCGTCGAACTCCGGCTCCCGGTCACCGAGCACCCGGTCCAGCTCCTCGGTGAGCGCGGCACGCACCCGCGGATTGCGGGACAGCAGATACCAGGCCCACACCAGCGTGGAACTGGTCGTCTCGTGCCCGCCGATGTACAGCGTGACCGTCTCGTCGCGTATCTCCTGGTCGGTGAGGTGTGCGCCCGTCTCGTCCACCGCGGTCAACAGCCGGCTCAGCAGGTCGGGGCGCTCGTCCCCGCCGTCGCGATGACGGGCGACGACCCGGCCCACCTCGGCGTCGATGACCGCCGCGGCCTTCTTGATCCTGGCCCGGCCGGGAGTCGGCACCCAGTCCGGCAACAGCGCGCCGATACCGGCGAACTCCTTGCCGATCTCCTGCTGCGCCACATCCATCGCCCGGCCCATAGCCTCCGCGTCGGCCGCCGTGTCGACGCCGAAGATGGTGCGCACGGCGATCCGCTGCGTCAGTGCCGCCATCTCCCTCTTGACGTCGATGCGTTCACCACCCGACCAGGTGTCCGCGAGCTCCACCGTGCTGCTCGCCATCGTCGCCGCGTACGACCGCACCTGCTTGGGCCGTACGGAGGGCTGCACCAGTGACCGCTTCCGTCGCCAGTCCGTGCCGCGGGCGACGACCACGCCGTTGCCCATCACGGTCCGGAAGGCGATACCCAGGGCCGGCTGGTCGAAGGAGCGTTCCGTCTCGGTGAGCAGCTCGCCTATGCAGTCCGGATCGGCTATGTACACACAGGAGTTGGGGCCGAATCGCCAGCCCACCATGTCCCCGTGGGAGCGCAGCCGCTCGAAGAAGGCGAGAGGGTTCTTCCCGAACTGCGGCAGGCTCCCGAGGAACGGCAGCCCCTTCGGTCCCGGCACGATCCTGTGGCTCCGCGGCTCGGCATCGACGGCCTGGCCGGTCTCCGTGGACATGAAAGTCTCCGCTCCCTTGTGGCGCACCCGATTCGGTGCGCGGCGACCTGACTTCAGCGGTACCGCCCGCCGTGGAACATGTCATCGGCCTTCTGCGGTACGTGAGTTGTCGAGGGTAGTCGCGCGATGCCGTCCGGGGAGCAGGGGCGGGCGGCAGGGTGGCGGAGAAGGAACTGTCCGCCGCCTCCGGACGGGCCCGGAACCCGGGCCCGTCCGCAGGCGGGGTCCTGCGGTGTGCCGGGCCCCTGGTCGGAGCCCGTCCCGCGAGGTGCGTGGTCAGACGCCCGGCGGGATCCGGGACGGGCGGCCGCCGCCGCGGGTGAGGGAGTAGCCGAAGAGCGCCGCGAGCGACCCCAGCACCCCGCCGCCGACCGTCCACAGCCAGCGGTCGGTCCACCAGCCCGAGGCCCAGCCGTCCTCGGGCTCACTGCCGAGCGAGACCTTCGGTGTCGTGTCGTCGCCCGCGTCCGTCGGGCCGTCCGAGGCCTGCTCGACGGAGGACACGCCGGGGACCAACGGCTTGGCGAGCGTGCCGTCCACATCTCCGGCACCGCCCTGGTCGGCCGCTGTGATCTCGACCTCGGTCTGTACCGGGAGGCCGAGGTCCGCCGACGGCAGATCGACGACCGTGAGGCGTACGTAGTAGCTGCCCGGCAGCGGGTCGTCGGCCCACGGCTCGGACCAGGCACGGACGGTCCGCAGCACACAGGTCAGCTCGACCGTCGACGCGTCGGACCCGGCCTTGCCGGTCTGGCG
The DNA here is from genome assembly GCF_045162475.1 of Streptomyces sp. NBC_00984. Classification (NCBI taxonomy): domain Bacteria; kingdom Bacillati; phylum Actinomycetota; class Actinomycetes; order Kitasatosporales; family Streptomycetaceae; genus Streptomyces; species Streptomyces sp. NBC_00984. The sequence goes on along the minus strand of NZ_CP108734.1, from coordinate 1,441,237 downwards.
GCCGTACATGCAGGCCTGCCGGCGCCGCAGCCCGTCGTACACATCGACCTGCCAGGTCGACGCGCCGTGCCGGGTGGCGCTCTCCGGCAGGGTGATCTTCGCCTTGACGGTGGCCCGCTGACCCGCGTCGGCGGGAAACACCCAGTACAGGTAGTCACCCGTGGACGCCCCGGCGGTGGCGCGCTGGTTCTGCTGGACGGCCGTCGCCGTACGGAAGGTGGTGCCGGCCTCGGTGGGGCCGGACCCGTCCCCGGAGGCGCTCGGGCTCGGGCTCGCCGACGGGTCGTCGGCCGCCGCGGCGCCCGCCGACGTCAGCAGGGCGAGCCCGGCGAGCAGCGCGCCCGCGAGTACACGTGTCGTACGCATCATCAGTTGGTCCTCCAGACGGCGACGCGCCAGCGCGAGATCCAGCCGAAGAGCAGTCCCGCGACCAGTCCGGTGAGGACCAGCACGCCCAGCAGCCACCAGCCGCGGCCGAGACCGAACGCGGCGGCATCGGCGGCGTCGTCCGGGCTGTCCACCAGGTCCACGGTCAGCTCGACCGGCATGCCGGGCGAGGTCTTCACCGACGCGGGGGCCGAGAAGGAGTTGGCGACCTGGAGGCACACGGTCTCGGCGGCCGGCTTGTCGTCGCTGTCCGAGTCGTCCGCCTCGGCCTTCGGGTAACGCAGGCCGGAGGAGATCGCGTCCGTACGGCCGGTGCCCGACTCCGAGCCCCGCACGATTTCCCGGCCGTGCACGGTCAGCGCCCGCAGCAGCACTCCGTAGTCGTTGTTCACGGCACGGTCGGCGAAGACGCTGACCGAGGCGCGCAGTTCCTGACCGGGCGGCACATCGACGCGGTACCAGCGGTGCTCGCCGAACTTCTCGCGGTCGGTGTACAGGCCGGCCTTGAGCTGCGGTGCGTCGGAGCAGCTGTCCGCGCCCTCGGTCGCCACGGGGGTGACCACGGGCTCGGCGGCCCGGTCGACCAACTGCTTGACCCGGCCGGAGAGTTCATCGGTGTGCTGGACCGCGGTGTAGGTGCCGCCGGTGGCCTCGGCGATACAGGTCAGCTGTTCACGGATCTTCGCGTTGGGCACCAGGCCCAGGGTGTCGATGACGAGGTGGATGCCGCGGGCCGCGATGTCACGTGCCACCTCGCACGGGTCGAGCGGCCCGCAGGTGTCCTCGCCGTCACTGATCAGTACGATCCGGCGGGTGGAGTCGCCGCCCTCGAGGTCGTCGGCGGCGCCCAGCAGGGCCGGGCCGATCGGGGTCCAGCCGGTGGGGGCCAGGGTGGCGACCGCGGTCTTCGCCTCGGTGCGGTCCAGCGGGCCGACCGGGTAGAGCTGCTTGGTGTCCTTGCAGCCGACCTTCCGGTCGTTGCCCGGGTAGTCGGCGCCGAGCGTCCGGATGCCGAGCTCCACCTGCTCGGGCACCGCGTCCAGGACCTCGTTGAACGCCTGCTTGGCGGCTGTCATCCGGGACTGGCCGTCGATGTCACGGGTCCGCATGGAGCCGCTGACGTCGAGCACCAGCTCGACCTTGGGGGAGGCTTTGGCGGGGGCTTCGTCGGCGGCGGCGGGGAGCGCCGAACCGAGCCCGGCGGTCAGGGTGGCGAGCAGGATGCCCACCCCGACCGTCAGCCTTTTTCTTATGATCATCGCCGGATAGTAGTGAAGATCGCTTCGCTTCCCCAAACCGGTCCGGGGATGGCCGTGGAACCGTCAGAAACCGCCGAGCAGTGGGCCGGAGGCTCGCTCCAGCACCGAACCGACCCGTTCCCAGGTGGCCGAGTCCCGCTGGACGGGCGGCAGTTGGGCGCCCTCGCCGGTGCCCCAGTCCACGGCGACGGCGACCGGGTCGGCGCCGGTGGCCGCAGCCGCGGCCAGTGCGGCGGCACCCAGAGCCACCGGCTCGCCGCTGCCGGGCACGATCACGGGGCGGCCGGAGAGCCGTCGTACCGTCTCCACCCAGGTCCGCCCCTGCGCACCGCCGCCGATCAGACGCAGCGGCCGGGCGGCCACCTCGGGGGCGGCCGGGTCGAGGCCGCAGGCCCGCAGCAGTTCGTCGAGGGCGCGCAGTACGGTGACGACGGCGCCCTCGTAGGCGGCGCCGAGGAGTTGCCGGGGCGTGGTGTCGTGCCGGAGACCGGTGAGGAGTCCGGAGGCGGTGGGCAGATCGGGGGTGCGTTCGCCGTCGAGGTAGGGGAGGAGCACCGTCTCGCCGCCGGGGGACGTGTCGTCGCGGTCCAGGCCGAGCAGTGCGGCGACCTTGTCCACGGCGAGCGTGCAGTTGAGGGTGCACGCCAGCGGGAGATACGTACCGTCCGCCGCGGCGAAACCGGAGAGCGCCGGTGACGCGGGCCGGGTCCGGGAGGCTGCGAAGACCGTGCCCGAGGTGCCGAGGCTGAGGACGGGGTGGTCGAGGAGTCCGGCGCCACCCAGTCCGAGGCCGACGGCGGCGCTCATGTTGTCCCCGGTGCCGGCGGCCACGGCGATCGTGGCGGGCAGGCCGAGCGCGTCGGCCGCCTCGGCGGTCAGCGAGCCGACACGGGTCGCGCCGGTCCCGGCCACCTCGGGCAGCAACGCGGCGTCCAGGCCGAGGAGTTCGAGGAGCACGGGGTCGTAGGCGCCGGACGCCGTGGAGTACCAGCCGGTGCCCGAGGCGTCGCCGGGGTCTGTGGTGGCGGTGCCCGCGAGCCGTTCGGTCAGGAAGTCGTGGGGGAGGCGCACGGCAGCGGTCGCGGCGGCGTTGTCCGGCTCGTTCTCCCGCAGCCAGCGCCATTTCGACGCGGTGACGGCGGCCACCGGCACCGATCCGGTCCGCGCGGTCCAGGCGTCCGGGCCGCCGAGCGCCTCGGTGAGCGCGGCGGCCTGCGGGGCGGAGCGGGTGTCGTTCCACAGCATCGCGGGGCGCAGCGGGCGGCCCGACCGGTCGAGGACGACCAGTCCGTGCTGCTGCCCGGCGATCGCGATGCCGGTCACGGCCGAGGCGGCGGCTCCGGACTCCTTCAGCCCGGCGGTGACGGCGGCGCGCAGCGCCTGCCACCACACCTCCGGGTCGCTCTCGCGGGCCCCCGCCGTACCGCTGACGACATGCGGTGCGCGGCCGACGGCGAGCAGCCGGCCGCTCGCGGCGTCGACGAAGGCCGCCTTGGTGGACTGGGTGGAACTGTCCACGCCGATGACGACGGTACGCGGCTGCATGGCGCCCTCATTCCTGTGCTGCGTGCGGTGCGGGATTTGATCGTGCGCAGAACAAATTACGTCACCGGGTGCCCGCCCGACAGTGGCCCGTGGCGAGGGGTTACGTGCCGGACGCGGCCCGTGCATCATTAGTCATGACACTGAACAAATAAGGCTCGGGTGCCTCGATCGGTCCTGGGCCCGACGGCACCGAAGGCGGCCAGACGATGACGGAACGCTTCACGCCCACCCCCGACGACCGGTTCACCTTCGGGCTCTGGACGGTGGGCTGGCAGGGGCGCGACCCGTTCGGCGATGCGACCCGCGCGCCGATCGACCCGGCCGACTCCGTGCGGCGGCTCGCGGAGCTGGGCGCGTACGGTGTGACCTTCCACGACGACGATCTGATTCCGTTCGGCTCGACGGACACCGAGCGCGAAGGGATCGTGAAGCGGTTCCGGCAGGCGCTGGACGCGGCCGGTCTTGTCGTCCCCATGGCGACGACGAACCTGTTCACCCACCCGGTGTTCAAGGACGGCGCGTTCACCGCCAACGACCGTGACGTACGCCGCTACGCGTTGCGCAAGACCCTCCGCAACATCGACCTCGCCGTCGAGCTCGGCGCCACCACCTACGTCGCCTGGGGTGGCCGCGAGGGCTCCGAGTCCGGCGCCGCCAAGGACATCCGGGTCGCCCTCGACCGCATGAAGGAAGCCTTCGACCTGCTGGGCGACTACGTCACCGAGCAGGGCTACGACCTGAGGTTCGCCATCGAGCCCAAGCCGAACGAGCCGCGCGGCGACATCCTGCTGCCGACCATCGGCCATGCCCTCGCCTTCATCGAGCGACTGGAACGACCGGAACTGGTCGGTGTCAACCCGGAGACCGGGCACGAGCAGATGGCCGGGCTGAACTTCCCGCACGGCATCGCGCAGGCGCTGTGGGCGGGCAAGCTCTTCCACATCGATCTGAACGGTCAGTCGGGCATCAAGTACGACCAGGACCTGCGTTTCGGTGCGGGCGATCTGCGCCAGGCGTTCTGGCTCGTCGACCTGTTGGAGACGGCCGGCTACGCGGGCCCGCGGCACTTCGACTTCAAGCCACCGCGGACCGAGGATCACGACGGTGTCTGGGCGTCGGCAGCGGGCTGCATGCGCAACTATCTGATCCTCAAGGAGCGCGCCGCCGCGTTCCGCGCCGACCCCGCCGTGCGGGAGGCGCTGCGCGTGTCCCGGCTCGACGAGCTGGCCCGCCCCACCGCCGAGGACGGAGTGGCGGGGCTGCTGGCCGACCGGTCGGCGTTCGAGGAGTTCGACGTGGACGCGGCGGCGGAACGGGGGATGGCGTTCGAAGCCCTGGACCAGCTGGCGATGGACCACCTGCTCGGGGTCCGCTGAGAGCCTGTCGGGTGACCTCGGATCGGATGGCGGACGCGGTCTGGTGCGTGCGATTCCAAGGCGGAGGAGGGAGTCAGCGCGGAGCGTTGGCGACCGACGACAACGCGGGAAGCGTGCGTGCCAGGGCGTGGCCGCCGGTCAGAGGTCACCCGACAGGCTCTGAGCCCGGGGCACAGGCCCGTGGGGCCATGGCGCCACAGGGGTGTGCGACGGGGCGGCCGGATGTCCGGCCGCCCCGTACCCGTTCACCCGGCCGAACCGGTCGGCCGGCCCGCGTACGCCACCGGGTCGGCCAGCACCCGGGTCAACACCAGCGCCGCGGCGCCCCGTGCCGCGTCCCCCGCGACGGACGAGGCGCGCAGCCGCCCGCTCCCCGGGGACCAGAGCCCCGACACCACACGGCCGGTCAGCTCCTCGTCGGCGGACGGCGAGAGCCACGGCATCAGGTTCCGGTAGATCCCGCCGAGCACCACGGCATCCGGGTCGAGCAGATTCACCGCTCCGGAGAGCACCCGTCCCAGCATCCGGCCCGCCTCCGCGACGGCGGCCACCGCCCGTTCGTCCCCCGCACGGGCGCGCCGTTCCAGCTCGGCCGCGCCGGCTCCGCCGCCCGACTCCTCGATCCCGGCGGCCCGCAGGAGCGCCGCCTGTCCCGCGTACCGCTCCAGACAACCGCGCGAGCCGCACCGGCACTCCGGCCCCTCGGCGTCCACCACCACGTGCCCGATCTCGCCGGCGAAGCCATGCGCCCCGCGCAGCAGTTCACCGTCGATGACCAGGGCCCCGCCGACACCGATCTCGCCCGTGAGGTACAGGAAGCTGCGGACCGCGTCGAGCCCCCCGAACCACAGCTCGGCCAGCGCCGCCAGATTGGCCTCGTTCTCCGCACGCACCGGCAGCGCCGCACCGCCGGGACGCTCGGCGGCGAGCGCGGCGGCGAAGAGCTCATCGGCCGGAACCCGGTTCCAGCCCAGGTTGGGCGCCTGGCGCACCGCACCGCCGGAAACCAGGCCGGGCAGCGCGAGTGCCACCCCGACCGGGAACAGTTCCTGCTCGCGCGCCGACTCCAGGGTGCGCGCGGCGATTCCGGCGGCCCGCGCCAGGACCTCCGCGGGCGGTGCGCCGCGGTTGTCGAGGTGCTCGGTGAGCCGCACCCGTCCGGTGCCCGCCAGGTCGACGACGCACACCGACACGTAGTCGATGTTGATCTCCACGCCGAGCCCGGCGGGCCCGGTGCGGGCCACCTTGAGCGCGGTCCCGGGGCGGCCCGCCTGTCCGCTGAAGGTCTTGCCGGACTCGGTGAGCAATCCGGTGCCGAGCAACTGCTCGACGAGCGAGGACACCGCGGCCCGGGTCAGTCCCACCCGCGCGGCGACCGTGGCCCTGGTCGCCCCGCCCTCGGCCTCGTCGCGGACGGCCCGCAGCACCAGGCTGAGGTTGCTCCGGCGCACGGTGTCCTTGTCGGCCTTGGGCCCCAGCGGTGTGACGTTGCTCTTCATGTCGGAGCCGAGCCTATGCGATCCCCTGTGCGGCTCCCGGTGCGATCCCTTCCGCGGTGTCCCCGGCCCGCTCGGAGCGCGCAGCGGAATCCGCCTCGGCCCGTCGTGCTGTCCGGGGTGTTGGAGGTGCGGGCCGCGACCCGGTAGCGGGTGCAGCAGGAGCTGTGGCACAGGTAGGAACCGCCGCGCAGTACCCGGTTCTCGCCGGCCGGCGGTCCGACGGGGTCGACGCGGGTCGGCGTGCGGTCGGCGACGTGCCAGTCGGCGCTGAACCGGTCGGCGCACCACTCCCGCACATTGCCCGAGACCGGCCGGGCGGCGACCGGTGCGCAGCGGATCACGCTGGACTTCCGGCTGCCGGGCGGGACCGTGCTGGTACCCGCGGGGTGGAGGTCGCCGTTTCATGACCGGGGCCGGCCCGTTCGCGGCGGCGGAATCCGCCGCGAACGGGCCGGCCACGCGTGCGCACCGGCCTGCGCGTGTGCCGGCACGTCCGGCGCTCAGCCCGTCGCGCCGCGCTCCTTCAGCATGTCCGCCATGAGCGCGATCTCCGACTGCTGGCCCCGCACCATGCCCGCCGCCAGGTTCCTGATCGCATCCGTGTCCGCGGAGCCGGCCGCGGCCTGAGCCATCTCCGCGCCGGCCCGGTGGTGCGAGGTCATCAGCTTCAGGAACAACACCTCGGCGTCCTTGCCCTTCGCCGCCCGCAGCGCGTCGAGCTCGGTGTCGGTCGCCATGCCGGGCATCAGCGAACCGTCGCCCCTGGGGGTGAAGGTGTGGCCCATCCACTCCATCGGAGGGGCGCTGGACGACTTCGCCCGGCCCCACATCTCCAGCCAGCCGAGCATCATGCCCCGCTGATTGGCCTGCGTGTTGATGATGTCGTACGCGAGTCGGCGCACCGCCTCGTCGGACGTGCGGTCCCGGACGATGAACGACATCTCGACCGCCTGCTGATGGTGGATCGACATGTCGCGGGCGAACCCGACATCGACCGATGTGTCCGAGGGAGCGGCCGCGGCGGAGGCGGAACCCGCAGTGGAGGCGGAGCCCGCGGACGAGGACGGTCGTACGAGCATGAGCACGACCAGGCCCAGCGCCAGCAGCAGCACCGCACCGCCGGCCAGCAGCATCGGACGCGAGGAGCGGACCGCGGACGTCACTGGGCGACCCCGCCCGTGCAGGCCGCGCCCGGCTCCGGGGTCTGCGGGCCCTGCACGTACTTGGTGAAGAACTGCCCGACGCGCGCGTCGGCGGCGCCGGTCACCGTCACCTGCTTGCCCCAGGCGCTGAGCAGGAGCGGGGCGGCCTGGTCCTCGACCGGGCTCATCAGCGAGTAGGGCGTCGATTCGACCCGTTCACGGAGCTTCTCCAGGTCGGCCGGCATCGCCTTGCTCGTGTACGTGACCCAGACCGCTCCGTGCTCCAGCGAGTGGACGGCGTTCTCCTTCGGTATCGCCTTGGTGTAGACGTCGGCGTTGCAGTTCATCCAGATCGGGTTGTGATCGCCGCCGACCGGCGGGTTCATCGGGTAGTCGACCTTCTTGTCGACGTGGTTCTGGGTGAGCTTGTCCCAGGTCCGCTCGCCCTTCACCGGCGAGGACTTGGCCTCGACCTCGGCCTTTTCCTTGTCGTCGGCGGCGGACATCAGATAGCCGCCGCCCGCGACGAGCGCGGCGACCACGGCGACGGACGCGGTGATGGTGATGATGCGGCTGCGCCGCTCGCGGGTCCGCTCCTTGCGGCGGGCCTCCTCCAGCTTGGCGCGACGTGCGGAGGCAGAGGTGTTCTGCTGCTTGGCGGATGCCATGGAGAGTCCTTCGGTTCAACAAGACTGATGGAGCTGAGGGCATGCGGAGTCCGTTCCTCGGGTGTCCCGGGGAACGGGGCGTTCCTCTAGATCCGTTGAACCTGCAGCCGGAGATGGTCGACTTCCCGCACGGCGTCGTTGGACGGGCCGCGGATCGCGGCCGCGCCGGTGAGCGGGGCGACCGGAGCGGTGGTGGTCGTACCGGGAAGGGCCGCGGGTGCGCTCTGTGCCGGCAGCACGACCGGGGTCGCGTGCTCGGAGGTGCCGTGGCAGGAACTGCCCATGCCCCGGTCCTCGGGGGCGTCGGCCACCACGATCCGCGCGAGCACCTGGTGCGTCGGTGTCATGGTCCGGACAGCGGTCGCCGGGTGGGAGCCGGAGCCGTGCGCGGCCGGGGCCGTGATCGAGCAGCACGAGACCATGGCGAGCAGCACGAACAGCCAGCCGAGCACGGCCGACGCGCAGGTGCCCTGCGTCCGTCGGCGTGTCCGTTCGCTCAGCCCGTTCATCCCGTCATCGTACGCGTTGTGTGAAGTTTCAATGAGGGGTGGAGGGGGTGGATGTCATGCGGGTGCCCCCTCGCACGGCCTTCCGCGCAAGGGGGCACCCGGGCGTGCGAGCAGTCGGTGGCTACGGGGCGGACCCGGCTCCGGCCTGCTCCGCCTCCGCCCTCTCCTCCTTCGGGCCGAGTCGGCCGAACACGGCGGCGAGGACCACCGCGGCCAGCGCCCCGGCCGCGACGCCGCTGCCGAAGACGGTGCGGGCCCACACCGGCAGGCCCGCCGGTTGTGGTGTGCGGCACTCAGGACACGGAGTGGATGAGATGAGCGAGGCGGACACCCCGCTGGTCGGCCCGGGTATTCGCCGACGGCGCCGCGCACTGGAGATGACGCTGGCGGAGGTGGCGCGGCGGGCCGGACTCTCCGTCCCCTTCCTCAGTCAGATCGAGAACGGTCGCTCCCGGCCGAGCATGGGTTCCCTCCAGCGGATCGCCGACGCGCTCGACACCAGCGCGGTCCAGCTGCTGTCCACGGCCGAGGTGCCCCGGCCCGTCGACGTGGTGCGCCGCACCTCTGCCGCCGTACGGGAGACCGGGGCCGAGGGCGAGGGCGAGGGCCGGATGCGCCCGCTGGTCCGGGGCCATCAACGGCTGCACGCCCTGGAGTTCACCGGTGCGCACGACTGGGGTCGGGAGTTCCGGCACCGCAACGACGAGATCCTGTACGTGGCCGACGGCTCGGCGGAGGTCGAGGCGGACGGCAACTTCTACCGTCTCGAAAAGGGCGACACGCTCTACTGCTCGGGCGGCCTCGTCCACCGGTGGCGGCCCATCGAACCGGACACCAGGGTCCTCGTGGTCGGCATCGCCGACCACGTCCAGGCCACCGACGAGCAGGTGAGCTGACGGACCGGTCGGCCGGACGGCGTGTGCGACCGGTGTGAAAGGCGGCCCCGGGGGATTCCGCCACCGTGCGATGATGCGCCCATGCCGTACTTGGTGCCGCCCCACCTTCCTCCGGGTAGCCTCGCGGACTCCGCCCAACCGGCTCTTGCCGTCGCCGACGACCTGCTGCTGCGGCCGTGGCGGCAGGAGGATGCACCGACCGTCGTCGCCGCCTTCTCCGATCCGGCGATCCAGCACTGGCATCTGCGCCGGGCCGACACCGAGGACGAGGCGCGCGGCTGGATCGAGCAGTGGCGGGACGCCTGGTACGGCGAGACCGCGGCTCATTGGGCCGTCGTACGCCCCGAGGGGGCCGGCAACGGGATCGGGGAAGTGCTCGGCCGGGTCTCGCTCCGCTCCCTGGTGCCGGAGATCGGTCTGGCGGAATGCGCCTACTGGGTGCTGCCGGCCGCCCGCGGACGCGGCGTGGCTCCCCGGGCCGTCTCGGCGCTCGCACGCTGGGCCTTCGACGAGATCGGATTCGAGCGGCTCGAACTCGCGCACTCCGTACTGAACGAGGCGTCCTGCCGGGTGGCGGCCAAGACGGGCTTCGCCCTGGAGGGCACCCGGCGCCACTCCCATCCGCACGCCGACGGCTGGCACGACATGCATCTCCACGCCAGGCTCCGCGGGGACGACGCGAACGGCTGACCGCCACGGCGGCGGCGTCGGCCGTCCGGCAGACGCCGCCGCTCAGTCCCGTTCGACGTCCACCTCGGTGAGCCGCGCATACCGCCCGGGGTCGGAGCGACGGATGCGCAGCGCCACCACGACCCCGGCCACGAGCACCACCGGCAGCGGCACCAGCAGCGCCACATCGACCGCCCCCGTGCGCCCGGTGAGCAGATCGAAGTGGAGTGTCGCGAGCACCGGAGAGGCGGGCGGCGGGACGGCCGTCGAGGGTTGTGTCATCGGTGGTTCCTCAGGTGCGAACGGGCGGCTGGACGCCGAAGCCGATGCCTGCTCCAGGCATGGGTCAGCGGAAAAGACCAGTTCAGGGCGCATCGAGTGGGCGCGGCGCTCAAGCTATCTGGTATACCGAATACCAAGCAAGGGTCTACGGAAGCTTTCCGGAATCTGCGATGATCGCGGCACGGGAGCCGGAAGAGACCGGCTCCGACGGGCAGGAAGCGAGTCCATGAGCAGCAGCCGAACCGCCGGCCTCACCGCCACCGGCACGATCGGTGCGGCACATCAGTCGCTGCGCGACCAGGTCTATGTGGAACTGCGCGAGAGGATCATCGACGGCCGCTACCCTTCCGGGCACCGCGTCGTCGAACGGGAACTCGCGGACGAGCTGGGGGTGTCCCGCATCCCCGTACGGGAGGCCATCCAGCGACTGGAGACCGAGGGATTCATCGCCGCTCAGGCACGAAAGGGCGCGTTCGTCGCCCCGCTCGGCCCGGCCGAGGCCGCGGACTTCTTCGACATCCGGGAACACCTGGAGGCGCTGGCGGCCTCGCTGGCCGCCCGGCGCGCGGACCGGGACGGCCTGCGCACCCTGGAGCGGCTTCTGGACCGCGCCCGCCGCGCCGCGGACTCCTCCCGCCGGACCCGCGAACTGGGCTCGGTCCATGCCGACTTCCATCAGCAGATCGTCGTCATGTCCGGCAATCCGCTGCTCCAGGGCCTGATGGCGCCGCTGGACGGCCGGCTGCGCCGGCTCTTCGGTCTCACCTCCGAGCCGGGCGACGGTCCCGTGATGTGCGGCGAGCACGAACTGCTCTACGAGGCGATCAGGAGCGGCGACGCGGAGGCGGCGGAACGGATCGCCCGCCGTCATGTGGCCGGAACGCGCGAGACCGCGATGCAGATGCTCGCCGCAGCCACCACCGCTGACACCGCCACCGCCGCACCGGCGGATCCCGGTCCCCGGCTCCGGCCCTGACCGGCACGCCCCACCCCGCGCACGACGTCGCGCACCACCGAAGGAGACCCCGCCCCATGGCGACGCCCGCCCCCGCCCGCCCCCATGTCCTGTTCACCACCGTCCTTTCCTCCGATGGGTGCACCCGTGACCTGCTGGTCTCCGACGGCCGGATCGCCGCGTACGACCCGGCGGAGCTGCCCGACGGCTGCGTGACCGTGGACGCCGCGGGAGCCCTCGCCCTGCCTCCGCCCGTCGACGCGCACATCCACCCCGACAAGTCGACCTGGGGCGGGCCCTGGCTGAGCCGCGAACCCGCCGGGACGCTCCGTGACCTGATCGAGGGCGATGTACGGGCCAGGACCGCCCTCACGACCCCGGTGGAGGAGCGGGCCGGGGCGCTCATGGACCGGGCCGTCGCCCGTGGCACCCGCGCCATGCGGGCCCATGTGGACGTCGCCCCCGTCCACGGCCTCGCCGGGGTGCACGGGGTGCGGGCGGCGGCCGATGCCCGCAAGGACCTCCTCGACGTCCAGATCGTCGCCTTCCCCCAGCTCGGCCTGTTGAGCGAGCCCGGCACCGCGGAACTCATGGAGCAGGCCCTGACCGAGGGCGCCGACGTCGTCGGCGGTCTCGACCCGATCGGCATCGACGACGACATGGAGGGCCAGCTGGACTTCGTGTTCGGGCTGGCCGCCCGCAGGGGCGCCCCGGTCGACATCCATCTGCACGACGGCGGGCCCGTCGGGCTGCGCCAGGTCACCGAGATCGCCCGGCGTACCGTCGCCGCCGGGATGCAGGGACGCGTCGCCATCGGCCACGCCTTCGCCGTGGCCGAGCTCGGGGGCGACGAACGCGACGCCGTCGCGGCGCGGTTGGCCGAAGCCGGTGTCTCCCTGGTCACCTGTGCCCTGGGCGGCGACCCGGTCCTGGACCCCGCACGGCTCACCCCGCACGGCGTGCGGGTCGCCGTCGGCTCGGACGGCGTGCGCGATGCCTGGACGCCGTTCGGTGACGGCGACATGCTCGGCCGGGCCCATCTGCTCGCCTACCGCACGGATGCCCGCACCGATGCCGAACTCGCCGCCTGCTACGAGGCGGTGGCCCGGGGCGGCGCCTCCTTGCTCGGTCTGCCCGCCTCCCGGCTGGAGACCGGGGACCCGGCCGACTTCGTCCTGGTGGCCGCCGGTTCGCTGCCCGAGGCCGTCGTGGACCGCCCGATCCCGTCCCTGGTCGTACGCGCCGGCCGGGTCATCGCACGCGAGGGCCGGCTGGTCTGAGGCGCACCGGACCGCTCAGCCGCGGTCGAGCGCGCGATCGGTGAGGGAGCCCGCGCATCCGGTGTACCGGGCGGGGTCGGTCAGTTCGCCCAGGTCGAGACCGGCGAGTTCGGGTTCCTCGTCGAGCACATCGGCGAGGACGTCGGCCAGGTCCGTGGTCTCCGCACGGGCCCGGTGGGCGGCGCTCACCAGCACCTCCCTGGCGCGCTTGCGGCCGATTCGTTCGGCGAACACGGCGGCCAGCCGCTCCGAGACGATCAGCCCGTCGGTGAGCTGAAGGTTCTCCCGCATCGCGTACGGGACGACGCGCAGTGTGCCGGTGAGCTCGGCGGCGCGGTGCGCGGCCCCGCCGACGAGCCGCAGCAGTTCGCGCAGCGGCTCCCACTCGGCGTGCCAGGCCCCGGCCGGACGCTCGTCCTCGGCGGCGAGCGAGCCGTACAGTGTCGCCGCCAGACCGGGGGCGCGACGGGCGGCCGCCGCGATCAGTGTGGCGTGCACCGGATCGGCCTCGTGCGTCATGGCGGACGATTCATCGCCCCGCCCCTCGGTGACCTCGCCGATCTCGGTGCGGGACAGATTGAGCACATCGGCCGCCATCTTGCCGAGCGCACCGGCCGTGAAGGCGAGCGCGCCCGCCAGGTCGGCGATCGGGGTACGCAGGGTGTGCCACGGCAACAGCGGTTCGGCGAGACCGAGTTCGCTCGCGAACGCCTGGATCAGGGGCAGCCCCGGATCGATCCCGTCGGCATCCTCGGTGGGCGCGTACGCCTCGAATGCGGCCAACGTGCCTGCCGCGCCGCCGAGTTGTGCGGGCAGCGACTCCCGTACGGCCGAGAGCCGGTCCCGGGCGTCCAGGATCAGCGCCCGCCACCCTGCCGCCTTGAGCCCGAAAGTGGTCGGTGCGGCGTGCTGGGTGAGCGTCCGGCCGGCCATCGGGGTGTTGCGATGCGCGGCGGCGAGCCGTGCCACCGCTTCCGCGGTCCGCGCCAGGTCGTCGAGCAGCGGAGCCAGGGTCCGCGCGGCGACGAGCATGGCGGCGGTGTCGAGGATGTCCTGGCTGGTCGCGCCCCGGTGCACATACGGCCGGACGTCCTGCTCCACCGCGGCGAGGAGGTCCATGGTCAGCGGGACGACCGGATCGCCGTCCGCGCGTGCGCGCAGCGCCAGGTCCCGTACGTCGAACCGGCCCGCGTCGGCCGCCGAGGTCACCGCCCGCCCGGCCTCCGCGGGGGCGAGCCCGCAGCCGGACTGGGCACGGGTGAGCGCCGCCTCGGCGTCGAGCATCGCCTGCAGAAAGGCGCTGTCGCCCGTGGTCGTCTCGGCGGGGGAGCCGGCCCACCCGGGGGCGAGCAGTCCGGCGTCGCTCTCGTACATCGGCTGAACTCCAGGGGACCTTGGGGTCTTTCGTCCGGATCGGGCCCGATCCGGACGAAAGACCCTAACCTTCGTTGCCTGCCCGGTGGATGCCGAACACCGCACCCTGCGGGTCCCGTACGACCGCGATCCGCGGCCCGTCCGGAATGTCGTTCGGTGGCATCAGCAGTTCGCCACCGGCTCCCTGCGCCGTCGCGGCCGTCGCGTCGACATCCGTCACGGCGAAGTACGGCAGCCAGTTCGGCGGCGCCTCCGGCGGGAACCTGTCGTCCATGATCAGCATCCCGCCGAAGTCCTCACCGGCCACGCCCCACTGCGTGTAATGCTCCGACGCGGCGTTCACCGTCCATCCGAAGACCGCGGGATAGAAAGCGAGCGCCGGGTCGGCCTCACGGGTGACGAGTTCGACCCAGCCGAGCGCACCGGGGGCGTTCAGCCGCTCGGCACCGGCGAAGGCGCGCGCCTGCCACAACGAGAACACCGCGCCGGACGGATCGGCGACGACCGCGAACCTGCCCTGGTCGAACACGTCCATCGGGCCCACCAGGAGCGAGCCGCCCGCCGACTTCACCTGCTCGACCGTGGCGTCCGTGTCCTCGGTGGCGAACGAGACCGTCCAGGCCGTCGGCTGACCCGGCTGGTAGATCGGGCTGAGCGCCGCCACTCGCGCGTCGCCGAGGTGCGCCATCGTGTAGCCGCCCGCCTCCTCGCGCGGATCGGTCTCGGAGCGCCAGCCGAAGAGTGCCGCGTAGAACGACTTGGCGGCCGGGATGTCGGGGGTGCTCAACTCGATCCAGCAGGGGCCGCTGGGCACGGGTTCGGTGAGCTTCATTCGGATTCCTCCGTGGGGTGCGTGGGGCACGTGGACGCGTACCTGTGCCTGCGCCTGTCCGTCCTTGCGCACTCGAACGCTATGACCTCGTGCGGGAGGCGGCCATCGGGGGAAAATGCTTTACAGGTGTAATACCTGCTAAAGTATTTGGGTGAGCGATACAACTACCCGGTCCCGGCAGCCCTCCGTCCGCAGACTCCCGCTGGCAGCTCCGCTGCGTCTCGCCCGGCCCTCGGACATGTGGTTCAAACCGGCGCTGAGCGTGGTCGTCGCCACCGCCGTACCGGATCTGGTGCTGCTCGCCGTCGACCGGCTCGACCTCGTGATGTACACGATGGCCGGTTCGCTCTGTGCGCTGTACGGCCACAACCTGCCGTACGCCCGTCGCGCGCGGGCCGTCGCCGGAGTCGTCGTCGCCATGATCATCGGCCTGGCGGCATCGCTGGTCGCGGCCTCTCTCACCGGCTCGACCGCCGTGCTGATCGCGGTGGGGGCGCTGCTCGCGGCGGGGCAGAAGACGCTCTGCGACGCCACCCGCATCGGTCCGCCCGGACCGGTGATCTTCACTTTCGTCACCTCCGCCGCGCTCTTCGCCCCACAGCGTCTCGGCCAGGTGCCGGGTCATCTCGCGCTGACCCTGGGCGCGGGCGTGATCGCCTGGCTGGTCACGGCCGGCCCCGCGCTCCTCCGCCGGGAGGGCCCGGAGCGCCGGGCGACGGCCCGCGCCCTCGACGCGGCTGCGGCGTACCTCGCCGATCCCGGCCACCGCACCCGGCACGCCGCTGCCGCCGCCGTGCACGCGGCCTGGCAGACCCTGCTCGCCGCCGGACGCCCCACACCCGTGCGCCGGGCGCTCGAACACCTCGTCGTCCACGCCGAAGCCGCCCTCGCCGGAGGCACCCTCGACGCCTCCCCGGCCGCCCCCGCTCCCGACCCCGACCGGCTCCGCGCCTGGGCCCGGCAGACCCGCGCCCGCGGCCCCGTTCCCACTCCGCCGCCCGCCCCCGGCACGTCCGAGGAACTGTTCGGCATCGAGGCCGAACGGGCCGCCCGGCGCGGTGACAGCCGCCGCGACGCCCGCCGCGCGCTGCTGCGCCGCCTCGCCCCGGGCTCCCCGCTGCTGCCCATCGGCGCCCGTGCGCTCATCGGCTGCGCCCTGGCCGGCTACGTCTCCCAGGCGGCCGGCGTCGGCCGTCCCTACTGGGCGATCGTCACCGCCGCCTCGCTGTACCAGGCAAATGTGACCTTGTCCTGGAACCGGGCCCTCCAGCGCACCCTCGGCAATCTGCTCGGCGTCCTCGTCTTCGCCGCCGTCCTCCCGGTCAGCCGCACCGGACCGCTGGCGCTCATCGGCTTCTGTCTGTTCTTCGGTTTCGCGGCGGAGGCCCTGATCACCCGCAACTACTGGCTCGGCTCCGTCGCCGTCACCCCGATGGCGCTGCTGGTCCTGGAATTCGGCGGCACCCACCCGACGGCCGGTGAACTCATCGGCGACCGGGTCCTGGACACCGTCATCGGCGCCGGGGCGGGCCTGCTCGCCGCCATGCTGGTGACCAACCGCCGGGCCGCCGGACGCCTGGAGAAGGCGCTGGCCGCCACCGATCTGGCCCGCGCCCGCGCCGTGCACGCGCTGGCCGCCCCGCAGACGGCGCCCGCCGCGCTCGACGCCGCCCGCCGCGAACTGACCGGATCGCTCGTCGAGCTGCGCGAGGCGGACGACACCGCGGCGGGCGAATGGTGGCAGCGCGCCCTGCCCCAGGAGCAGGTCCTCGCCGCCGAGCAGGCCGGACACCGTACGCTCGCCGCGACAGCAACACGGCGGGGGCCGATCGCCCGCGCCCCGGAGAACGGAGCGGTGTGACCGACGACATCGTCGCCTCGGTGGTACGGCAGTGGCAGGCCGTCAACCCGGAGCTGGACACCGGACCGATGGAACTCATCGGCCGCATCAACCGCTGCGCGGCCCTGCTCCAGCAGGCGGAGGACGCCCCGCTGCGCGCCGCCGGTCTGACCCGCGCCGAGTTCGACCTGCTCGGTGCCGTACGCCGTACCGACCGTGAACTCACCCCCGGCGAACTGGCCAGGGAGACCTTCTCGTCCGGCGCCGCGGTCACCAAGCGCCTGCGGGTCCTCCAGGAGCGCGGTCTGGTCGACCGCCGCGGCGACGACCGCGACCGCCGGGTCAACCACGTCCGCCTCACCGAGCAGGGCCGCGAGCTGGTGGACATGCTGTTGCCCCGGCAGCTCGCGTACGAACGCACGGTGCTGTCCGGCCTCGACGAGCAGTCCCGTACCCGGCTCAGCGCCCAGCTCAGCGAGCTGCTGGTGCAGCTGGAGGGGCGTATCGGCGGCGCCCGGCGCTGAACCGAGGGGCAGGTCCGCGGGGCGGTGTGAGGTCCGTGCCGAGGGCACCGGAAAATCCCGCGCGGATGCCGGTACACCGCTGCTAACGTCCACCACATGAAGCGCGCTGCCATGACGACGACGCCGGAGAGTGTCCCGGCGCGCTGACAGCTGTGCAGTGAGAAGCCCCGGGGCGAGTGCCCCGGGGCTTCGCCTTGCGGTCACCCGCCCGACGACCGCGAGGAGACCGCCATGCACGACCACCGCAAGCTCGGCCGCGAGCTGGGCCTGTTCGACACCGACCCGCTGATCGGCGCGGGTCTGCCCTACTGGCTGCCCGACGGCGCCGCCGTGCGCCACACCCTGGAGGAGTACATCCGCACCGCCGAACGGCGGGCCGGCTACCGGCACGTGTACTCGCCGGTGCTCGGCAAGCGGGAGCTGTACGAGATCTCCGGGCACTGGTCGCACTACAGCGACGACATGTTCCCGCCGATGGACCTGGGCGGGGAACAGGTGGTGCTGCGGCCGAGCCTGTGTCCGCACCACGCGGTCATCTACCGTTCCCGCTCGCACAGCTACCGCGAACTGCCGCTGCGCATGGCCGAGCTGGGCGGCATGTACCGCTCCGAGCTCTCCGGAGTGCTCGGCGGACTGACCCGTGTGCGGTCCATCCAGCTGAACGACGCGCACATCTTCTGCACCCCGGACCAGGTGGCCGAGGAAGCGCGGGCCGCTCTGGAGCTGATCGGCGCGGCGTACCGGGCGTTGGGCATCAGCGCGGCCCGCTACCGCCTCTCCCTCCCGGGCGCGGGAGGCAAGTACGTCGACGACCCGGCGATGTGGCAGCGGTCCACCGCTCTGCTGACCGAGGTCCTCGACCGTTCGGGAGTGCCCTACGAGGCGGCCGAGGGAGAGGCCGCGTTCTACGGCCCCAAGATCGATGTGCAGGTCGCCGACGGCGCGGGCCGCGAGTCGACCCTGTCCACCGTGCAGATCGACTTCCATCAGCCGGTCCGGTTCGACCTGCACTACATCGGTGCCGACGGCGCGAAACACCGGCCGGTCATGGTCCACCGCAGCATCATCGGCAGTGTGGAGCGGGCCGTTGCCCATCTGATCGAGGCGCATGGCGGGGCCCTCCCCGCCTGGCTCGCCCCCACCCAGGTGGTGATCCTCCCGATCTCCGACGCCGAACTGCCGGCCGCCGAGGCGCTCGCCCGGCAATGTGCCGACCTGGGGCTGCGGGCCGAGATCGCCGGACCGGAGCGCGGCACTCTGGGCGCACGCATCCGGGAAGCGCGCCTGGCGCCCTGCCAGGCGGTCATCGGGGCCAGGGAAGCGGCCGAAGGGCACGTGGCCCTGCGCCTGCGCGACGGAACCCGGCTGGAGCCGCAGCCCGCGGACGAGGTTCTCGCCCGGATCGCCGCCCTGGTGGACGCGCACAGCATCGAACTCCGGGCGTAGGGACCCCGGCCGGCCCGGAAGCCGGAGCGGACCACCGTGTTCGGGTGGTCCGCTCCGGCGCGTGCTCCTCCCCGGCTGCACGGCAGGGATCGCTCAGACCGTGCCCAACAGTGCGGCGGACACGTGGAGTTCCTCGGCGTGACGGGCGAGCGCCGCGTCGTCGCCGCGGTCGGCGGGTGCCGACGCCATCAGGGCGAGCCGGTCGCGCCAGCTCGATCCCGCCAGCGGTACGGCCACGGTGTTCATGCCCCGGACCGACTCCCCGCGGCTGAGCGCGTATCCGCGGGAGCGGATCTCCTCCAGCTCGGCGAGCAGCGCGGAGCGCGAGGTGACGGTGCTCGGCGTGGCCGCGGGCAGCTCCTCCCCCGGATAGAGGGCGCAGACCTGTCCCGTCGTCATCCGGGAGAGCAGCATCTTGCCGCCCGATGTGGCGTGGGCGGGGTGCGTACCGCCGGCCTCCGGCATCACCCGCACCGGATGCGGGGACTCGCGGCCGTCGGTGACGACGATCCGGTCGCCGATCAGCGCCGCACTCTGCACCGTCTCGCCGGTCCGCCGCAGCGCGTCCTCCAGTACCGCTCCCAGCCGTTCGCGGACGGCCGTGCCGAATCCCGCCGGGCGGCCGAGCCGGACCAGCTCCGGACCGGCCGAGTAACCGCGGCCGGAGAAGTCCCGGATCGCGAAGCCGCGTCCCTCCAGGGTGCTGAGCACCCGGTGCGCGGTGGACCGGCCCACGGAGAGCAGCCCGGCGGCCTCGGAGACGGTGAGCGTGTCATGGGTGAGGAAGAGCTGCATCAGCCGGAGCCCGGTGTCCAGCGACTCGATGGTGTAGCCCCGATCGGGCCCCATGGTGTGTCCGTTCCCCTTCGGTTCCGGTGTCAGTTCGGTGACCCGGCCGTCCACCCGCCCATGAGTCATGAATGTGCTCCTTTCGATCCGGTTCGATCGCATGTACGCCTGTCCTGTGCTGCGGGACAAGATGGAGTGGCAGGCCGGGGGTGAGTCGCTCAACTGCCGCCGCTGTCACCGTACGTGCCCGGCAGGGTGGCCTGGCCGGGCACGTCGGTCGGCTCGGGCGCTGTCCCGTTCTGCGGTACGAACGACTCCCTTCCTCACCGGATCGCGCCGGGTGTCACTCCTTGTGTGCGCGTGACGGCGGTACGTGCAAAAACTCGTGAGTGTATTACCGCTGGAGCGCTCGCGCAGGGGGTTGGGTGAATATGCCGAAGCACTGATTCGATCTGACTAAGCTCACGCGCAGTGAAGTCGAGTTGATATGAATTCGAGCGCTTGTTCACGACTGTCCTGCAAGCGTGCATACGTCCCGAATCAACCGCCAGAGGTCTTAGATGGTTCGTGTTGAATCACCGCCGATCGACCGAGAAACCCCAGTCGCTCGTGCCGTGTTGCTGCCCGTGCTCCTGATGGGCGGCGCCACCGCCGCCGCGGTGGCACTGGTTTCCGCGGCCGCGCGGATACCAGTCGTGTGGTGCGGCACCGTCGCCACTGTCGTGGCTGTCGCGTTGAGCGTCCAACTTGCCCGCCGGGCGCGCGATCTGCGTGCTCAGCGCGCGGTGTACGAACGGCGTTTCGCCGATCTGGAACGGCGCATCGCCACCCACGACGACGAGACCGTGCGGATCAGCAAGGAACTCCTGCCGGCCGCCATCCACCGGCTGCGCGTGGGCAATTCGCCCGAGGAGGTGCTCCGCGACGTCGTCGACGCGGACGAGTTGTACCGCGACCTGCCGGATGCCCAACGCACCCTCGTCTACACGGTGCTGAACATCATCGACAACGAAGAGGCGATGCGTGACTCCGCGCAGCGCGCCTTCGTCAACGTCGCCCGGCGCGTCCAGGCGATCGTCCACCGCCAGGCGAGCGAACTGCGCGAGATGGAGGAGCACCACGGGCGCAACCCCGACGTCTTCGACGACCTGCTCCGCATCGACCACGGCACCGCACTGATCGGCCGCCTCGCCGACTCCATCGCGGTACTCGGCGGCGCCCGGCCCAGCCGCCAGTGGCCCAAGCCCGTACCGCTGTTCAGCGTGTTGCGCGGCGCCATGTCGCGGATCCTGGAATACCCCCGCGTCGATCTGCACTCGATCGCCAAGGTCGCCATCATCGGCACCGCCGTCGAGCCGCTCATCCACGCCTGCGCCGAACTCCTGGACAACGCCACCCGCTACTCGCCCCCGCAGACCCGGGTGCACGTCACCGCCGTCGAGGTGCAGACCGGCATCGCGATCGAGATCGAGGACGGCGGTGTCTCGCTCAGCGAGGAGGCCCGTTCGCGGGCCGAGAACATGCTTGCCAGGGCCCAGGCCGGCTCCAACATGAACGACCTCGGCGAGTCCCCGCGGCTCGGCATGGCCGTCGTCGGCCGGCTCTCGCGGATGTACGACCTCCAGGTCTCGCTGCGGCAGTCCGCGTACGGCGGTGTCCGCGCCGTGCTCATCGTGCCCCGCGCGATGATCACCACCGGACCCGCTCCCGGTATCGCCCACGGCATCGGCGCCACGTCGAGGCCCACCAGCGACATCGACCAGGAGGCGATGAAGCACGTCGTGCCGGCCCGCCGCAAGCCCCGTACCCCCGTGGCCCAGCGACCCGCCACCGGGCCGGTCGCGCCGGTCACCCGGCCGGTCGTTCCCGCGGCCGCCATGGAGGACGACGTCCCCGTGGTGACCGAGTGGACCGCGGGCGGGCTCCCGCAACGCCGCAGTCGCGGCCGGGCACCCCTGGGCTCGCACAACCTCCCGGCCCAGCCCGTCGACCCCACCGCAGGCCAGCGCAACGGCTACACCAACGGCCACACGAACGGCCACGCCAACGGCCACGGACCCGGCGGCTCCGGCGGCAAGGAGCAGCCCCCCGGGCTCTGGCTGGAGGCCTTCACCAACGCGGTCAACGGCGTGCCGCAGGACCCGAAGACCGACGAAGACTCTGACGATGCGTGGGACAAGGGAGACCTGAAGTGATCCAGCAGCGGGGAAACATGGACTGGATGCTCAAGGAACTGGCCGACGACGTACCGGACATCCACCAGATCGTGGTGCTCTCCGCCGACGGTCTGCGCATCGCCCGGCACGGCGGCGACCCCGACGTCGCCGACCGCCTCGCGGCGGCCTGTGCCGGACTGCAGAGCCTGGCCGCCGCCGTCGCCTCCGAAATCCCGTACAGCGACGGTCTCATGCGACTGGTCGTCATCGAAGTGACCGGTGGCTTCTTCTACCTGATGGCCGCCGGAACGGGCGCGTACCTCGCCGTCCTCGCCGGTGAGACGGTCGATGCGGGACTCGTCGGATCGCGGATGCGCGACATGGTCGTCAGGATCGGTGCCCACCTGACGAGTCCGCCGCGCCATGACGGGCAGGCCGGATGAATTCTCCCCGAAGAGAACGCCGAAAGGCCGATCCGGCACTGAGTGACCCGGAACGGCTGTACGTGATCACCGGCGATCCCGACGGCAGCGAGCGGGCACAGCTGGATCTGGTCACGATGATCGTCGCGCAGGCACAGCCGACGCCGACGGTCCAGCCCGAGCAGGCCGTGATCCTGCGGCTCTGCCAGGCACCGTTATCCGTCGCCGAGATCTCGGCATACCTGGGTCTGCCCTTCAGCGTGGTGACCTCGCTCCTCACCGAACTCCTCGCTGCCGGACTCATCGAATCGCGCGCACCCATCGTCCGCGCCACCCTCCCGGACAGGTCCCTTCTCGAAGCGGTGATGCATGGACTTCAGAAGCTCTGACACGATCACCGGCCCCCGGCGCGAGGACGTCCTTCCCACCACGGCGACAGCCGCGGTGAAGGTCGTGATCGTCGGCGGGTTCGGGGTCGGCAAGACGACCATGGTCGGTTCCGTCAGCGAGATCCGGCCGCTGACCACCGAGGAGACCATGACCCAGGCCGGTGTCGGTGTGGACGACAACTTCGGGGTGGAGAGCAAGACCGCCACCACTGTCGCCATGGACTTCGGCCGGATCTCCATCAGTGAGGAGCTGATCCTCTATCTGTTCGGCACCCCGGGCCAGGAACGGTTCTGGTTCCTGTGGAACGGCCTGTTCGAAGGTGCCCTCGGCGCGGTGGTCCTCATCGACACCCGGCGGCTCGAAGTCAGCTTCGACGTCATCGGGAGACTGGAGGAGCGCGGCGTGCCGTTCGTCGTCGCCATCAACACCTTCCCCGACGCCCCGAAACATCCTGTCGAGGCGCTGCGGAGCGCCCTGGACCTGCCCGAAGAGGTCCCGATGATCGACTGCGACGCCCGACTGCGCGGTTCCAGCCGCGACGTGCTGATGACCCTGATGCGTTATCTGCACAGTCTGGCCCTCCCGCTCGCCTGACCGCAGTACCAACCCCCCCCCGCGCGCATCCCCCATCGTCCGGTACTTGGAAGCCTGATCCCTGGAGCGATCGTGACAACCCCATTCCACTACGAGCCCGGAGCGGCCCAGGGGCCGGTTCCGCCCCCCGAGTGCCCGGCCCACGGCCTCGGCATCGGCCCCGGCGGACTGCGCCGGTTCTACGGCCCGGAGGCCGAGCGGGACCCCCACGGGCTCTACGACAAACTGCGCGCCGAACACGGCACCGTGGCCCCCGTGCTGCTGCACGGAGACGTACCCGCCTGGCTGGTCCTCGGGCACAGCGAGAACCTGCACATGACGCGTACGCCCTCGCAGTTCTCCCGCGACTCCCGGCGGTGGCGGGCCCTGCAGGACGGCAGCGTAGCCCCGGACCACCCGCTGGCCCCGATCTTCACCTGGCAGCCGATGTGCGTGTTCGCCGACGGCGCCACCCATGAACGCCTGCGCGGCGCGGTCACCGACAGCATGGGCCGGATCGACACCCGCGGCGTCCGCCGTCACGTCAACCGCTACAGCAACCGGCTCGTCAACGACTTCTGCCAGCAGGGCCGTGTCGACCTGGTCAGCCAGTTCGCCGAGCGGCTGCCGATGATGGTGATGTGCGCGATCATCGGCATGCCCGAGGAGTACAACGACCGGATGGTCCAGGCCGCCCGCGACATGACCCGGGGCACGGCGACCGCCGTCGCGAGCAACGCCTATGTTCTCGACGCGCTGACCCGGCTCGTCCAGCGCCGCCGGCGCGAGCCTGCGGACGACTTCGCCACCTGGCTCGTCGAGCACCCCGCAGGGCTGAACGACCAGGAGGTCAGCGAGCATCTCCGGCTGGTCCTCATCGCCTCCTACGAGGCGACCGCCAACCTGATCGCCAACGTCCTGCGCATGGTGCTCACCGACCCGCGATTCCGGGCCAGGCTCAGCGGTGGTCACATGACGGTGCCCGAGGCGGTCGAGCAGACGCTGTGGGACGAGCCGCCGTTCACCGCGGTCTTCGGCCGCTGGGCGGTCGGTGACACCGAGCTCGGCGGCAAGCAGATCAAGGCGGGCGACGCATTGATCGTCGGCATCGCACCGGCCAACACCGATCCGGTGGTCCGGCCCGATCTGGGCGCCGACATGGCGGGCAACCGCGCCCATCTCGCGTTCAGCGGCGGCCCGCATGAATGCCCCGGGCAGGACATCGGACGAGCCGTCGCGGACGTCGGTGTCGACGCCCTGCTGATGCGGCTGCCCGACCTCGAACTCGCCGTCGAGGAGAGCGAGCTGAGCTGGATCGGGAACATCATGGGCCGGCACCTGGTGGAGCTTCCGGCGGACTTCGCCGCGCGCCCGCCGCAGGACGACAAGGAACCGCCGTCCATGGGGAGGCCCAACCCGCAGAGCCAGGACTGGGAGGTGCAGTCGACGGTCCGGCACACCGCCCCCACACCCGGCCGCGCCCCGGCCGCCGCGCCCACGGGCACGACGGTCACGGCCGAGGTCACGGTCGTCGACGAATCGGGGAACACGGCCTCCGAACCGTCCGCCGTCGGCCGGATCCCGCAGCAACGCGGCGAATCCGCACCGGTGAGGCTGTGGCGGTCCGTTTCGCGCTGGTGGAGCGGCAGCTGACCCGACATGCCCCTTGGGGCGAAGGCATGACCGACACCCGGCCCGGTGGCCGAGGACCCTCGGGTCCTCGGCCACCGGGCCGGCCCCGTCCTGGGCCCCCGCCCTCGGGTGACGGGCCCGGCGGCGTCCTCGACCGTCAGGCGAGAGCTGCCGTCCGGAGTCGCTCGACCCCGGTCCGGTCCGGCCCCCGTACCATGCGGAAGCGTGAAGCTGACAATTCTGGGCGGCGGCGGATTCCGGGTTCCTCTCGTGTACGGGGCGCTGCTCGCCGACCACGCCGAAGGCCGCGTATCGGCGGTCACCCTCCACGACACCGACGCGGACCGGCTCACCGCCGTGGCCCGGGTGCTCGGCGAACAGGCCGCCGGCGTCCCGGACGCGCCCACCGTCACCGCCACCACCGAACTCGACGAAGCACTGCGCGGCGCCGACTTCGTCTTCTCGGCGATCCGTGTCGGCGGCCTCGAAGGCCGGGCGGCCGACGAACGGGTGGCCCTCGACGAAGGCGTACTCGGCCAGGAGACGGTCGGCGCGGGCGGCATCGCGTACGGCCTGCGCACCGTGCCGGTAGCCGTGGACCTCGCACGGCGCATCGCGCGGCTCGCCCCCGAGGCCTGGGTCATCAACTTCACCAACCCGGCCGGCCTGGTCACCGAGGCCATGTCCCGGCATCTGGGCGACCGGGTCATCGGCATCTGCGACTCCCCGGTGGGCCTCGGCCGCCGCATCGCCCGGGTGCTCGGCGCCGACCCCGACCGGGCCCGGATCGACTACGTCGGGCTCAACCATCTTGGCTGGGTCCGCGGACTGCACGTCGACGGCCGGGACGAACTCCCGAGGTTGTTCGCGGACCCGGAGCTCCTCGGCTCCTTCGAGGAGGGCCGGCTCTTCGGCACCGACTGGCTGCGCTCGCTGGGCGCCGTCCCCAACGAATACCTGCACTACTACTACTTCAACCGGGAAGCGGTACGCGCCTACCAGGACGCCGAGCAGACCCGCGGCGCCTTCCTCCGCGAGCAGCAGGAAGGCTTCTACGCCCGGATGAAGGACCCCGCCACGCCTGCCCTGTCCGCCTGGGACCGTACTCGCGCCGAGCGCGAAGCCACCTACATGTCGGAGAACAGGGAGGTCGCCGGGGTCGGGGAGCGGGACGAGAGCGATCTGGAGTCCGGCGGCTACGAGAAGGTGGCGCTCGCCCTCATGCGGGCCGTCGCCCGCAACGAACGGACCTCGCTCATCCTCAACGTCCGCAACCGCACCACGCTTTCGGTGCTCGACGCGGACGCCGTCATCGAGGCGCCGTGCCTGGTCGACGCCAACGGCGCCCATCCCGTCGCCGCCGACCCGCTTCCGTACCACGCCGTAGGGCTGGTCACCGCGGTCAAGGCCGTCGAGCGCGCGGTACTGGACGCTGCGGAGAGCGGCTCCCGCACCGCCGCCGTGAAGGCCTTCGCGCTGCACCCGCTGGTCGACTCGGTGACCGTGGCCCGACGCCTCGTCGACGGGTACACCAAGGTCCATCCCGGCCTCGCCTACCTGAACCGGCCGTAGAGGGACTGGGGTCTTCAGCCCGTTCCGGAAGCCGTCCCGGAAGCCGTCCCGGAGGAGCGGAGTTCGCTGCTGACCAGGAGGTGGAGCTGGGCGTCCAGCCACGCCCCGGAACGGGTGGCGAGGGCCCCTTCGTTCGGCCCGGCCCCGTCGTCCAGTGTCGCGACGAAGGCGCGCAGCAGCGCCGCGGCACGGACCAGGCCGGTGCGGGACAGTGCGGTCGCCGCTTCGTCGATCCGGGCGCGGGCGGGGACGTTCAGATGACGCAGCCCGCTGTGCGGCACCGCCGACATGGCGGATATCGCCTCGTCCAGCGCCGCCGTCAGCGGATCGGACGGCCGTCGCCCCACCGCTGCCAGCGTCGTGGAGCCGTCACCCGGGGCGAGATCGGGCACGACCGTCCCCGCCGGGGTGAGCACCCCGAGCGGATCGATCCGGACTCCGCCGCCGGACCGGTGCAGCGAACCGCTGATGTGCGTGGCGCCGCTCTCCAGCGCGTCGGCCAGGGCGTCCAGCGCCCCCGGGCACTCCGGCCGGTACTCCGACGCCACCAGCGCCCGGGTCCCCGCGGCATCGCGCACAACGGCCTCCAGGCGCTGCTCGGCGGGGTCGTAGCCGATGCTCTCCACCTCCGACAACGCGACGACATGGACCGCCTCCGCCTCGACCCGCGGCCGGATCAGCCGGGGCGGCCTGCCGTCCCAGCCTGCCGTCAGGGCGGCCAGGTCCCGTACGAGCAGCGGTTGGGGAAGCTCCGTCCAGGCGCCGCCGACCGGGGTGATGGTCGTCGTGCCGAGCCGGCCCCGGGCGATCGTCAGCGCGCGGCTCGGAGTGCGCCGGACGCTCTCGCTGACCAGGCTTCCGCCGGCCAGCGAGCCCAGCGGGGTGGCGAGGACACGACGGGGGGCCAGCTGGTGGGCGGAGAGCTCCTTGCCCTCGGGGGCCGTCCAGGCCTTGCGCAGTACGAGCACGGTGCCCGCGCCGGGATGGGCGAGGTACACCTCGGAGACCAGGGACTGCGCGCTGCCGTGCACGCGGCAGCCGAGCGAGACGAGCCGGACCCGGCGCAGTGGGGTGTCCCCCGCCTCGCGGGTGCCGAGCACGCCGGGGTGCGCGGCGGCCCGCCGCCGGGCGTGCAATTCGGTGAGCAGGGCGGCGACCGACTCCGGGCGGTACTGGGCGTTGCGGTCGGCGTACGCCGTGAGCTGGTCCGTCAACTCGGCGAGCGCGCCCGCCGGCCAGTGCATCGATGCGGCGGTCAGCGCGGCACCGGCACGCGCCAGGGCTCCGCCGTGCACGGGGCCGACATGGGCCACGCCTTCTGCCAGCAGCTCGTCCGCCAGCCCGACGGCCGCGTCCAGCACGGACAGGGTCGTGGCCGGAGCGGTGGTGCGGCCACCGACCTGCACGGGCACGGAACGCTCGTCGGTGCCCGCGGCGTCGGCGGCGCGGAACGCCCACACCGCGAGCGCCACCACCTCGCCGCGCAGTGCGGCGGTCGCGTCCGTCAACGCGTACGCGATCTCGTCGGGTACCGGGAAACGCACCGTGCAGGTGGGGAGCTCGACCCGGGGCTCGGGGTGATCGGGGGACGGGCGGTGCACGACGGCGGCATAGCCCCGCTCGAAGGTGCGTCGGGCCGCGGTGACCGGGCGGGTGCCGACGGCCTCGGTGAGAGCCGCGTCGTCGGCGCTGCCGGGGGACCAGGCGGCGAACGTGGCGGGGGCGCTGTCCGGATCGGCCTCGGCGCTGCGCTGATGGGCCAGCACCAGGGCGATGAGATGGCGGCACACGCCCGGTGCGGCGCAGCTGCAGCTGCCCTCGTCCAGACCGGTGCCGGGCGGCAGCGCCGTGATGGTGCCGTCGTCGAACCGGGCGCGCACCGTGGTGTCCGGATCGGTCGTGAGAGCGGGCACCGTCCCCGCGTCCAGCTCCTTCGTGGCGCGTTTGACCAGGCCGCGGTTGGCCAGTGCCGCGAGTGTCTCCGGAGTGAGGGCGAGCAGATCGGGGCGCACGGCGGCGCCGGTTCCCGGTTCGGTCATCGGCCCAGCCTCTCGGCGACGAACTCGGCGAGACGGCCCGGTGTCATCGCCCCGACGTGCGCCCCGGCCGCGGCGAGCTTCCCGGCCGTCGGACGGTCGTAATCCGGATCGGCGTTCTCGTCGAGCGCGGCCAGTCCCAGCACGGTCGAGCCCTGCTCCACCAGCCTCCGCACCGCCCGCACCAGCCGGTAGGGGTCACCGCCCTCGTGGAAGTCGGTGACCAGCGCGACGATCGCGCGCCGCGGGTTCTCCACGAGGCCCGCGGCGTACTCCACGGCCCGTGCGATGTCGGTGCCGCCGCCCAGCTGGACCCGCATCAGCAGCTCCACCGGATCGGTCACGTCGGAGGTCAGGTCCACCACCTGGGTGTCGAAGGCGACCAGGTGCGTCTTGAGGCCGGGCAGACCCCACAGACACGCGGCGGTCACCGCGGAGTGGATGACCGATCCGGCCATCGAGCCCGACTGGTCGACCAGCAGGATCAGCTGCCACTGCGTCACATGGCGCCGGGTACGGGAGTGGAAGTGGGCGCGCTCGATGAGAAGGCGCCGCTCGGCCGGCTGGTAGTGGGCGAGATTGGCCTTCACCGTCTGCCGGAAGTCGAAGTCCCTCGCCAGAGCGACCCGGCTCGGCCTGCGGGAGCGGGTGCCGTGGAACGCCCGGCGGATCTCCGGCTGGAGCCTGGCCAGGAGCTGCTTCACCACCGACTCGACGATGCGCCGGGCCAGGCGCAGCACCTGCGGGTTCATCAGATGCTTGGTGCGCAGCACGGCACGCAGCAGGGTCTGGCTCGGCTCGACCCGCTCCAGCACCGCGGGGTCGGTGACGATCTCCTGGATCCCGTACTTCTCGACGGCGTCCCGCTCCAGGCGCTCGATGGTCTCCTTCGGGAAGAGCCGGTGGATGTCGTCGAGCCAGTCGATCGCGGTCACCGCGGACGGGCCGTCGCCGCCCTCCCGAGGGGCGGCACCGGAACGGCGCACCCCCCGTCGGGCGAGGTCGGGGTCGCGGCCGTAGAGCCAGTCGAGGGCGGCGTCCCGGCCGGCGTTGCCCGGCCCCAGCGGTCCGGTGTGTCGTTCGGCGGCGGAGCCGAGGACCAGCCGCCAGCGCTCCAGCCCCGCGTCGGGAGACGTACCGGGACCTTCCTCGGGCACGGGTGCCCGGCCCGGTGCTTGTTCGGGCGTGGTCATGGGGTGGCTTCCAGTTCGTAGCGGGCGAGCAGTCGGGACACGGACTCCTCCAGAGCGCGGGCTCGGGCGATCAGCAGGGGGTCCGCGGTGGTCCGCAGCAGGGAACGCGACGAGCCGCGCACCCCGCGCCGTTCCAGCAGACGGCCGGCGATCCGGTCCCGTTCGCGCGGCGGGAAGAACGCGAAGGCCTGACGCAGCGCGGGCAGCCCGGACAGGAACTCGTCGTCGGGCAGCGCACGGACCAGTCCGTCCAGCACATCGATCAGCGACTCGGCGCCACCGCTGGTCCCGTTGCCGTCGTCGTTCCCCACCGCGCCCGTCACCTCGTCGCGGGCGAGCGCGAACAGCCCGGCCAGCCAGTCGCCGAGCACATCCGTGCCGGCCCTCGCCACCGTACGCACCGCCTCGGCCGGATCCCCGGCCGTGCCCGGGACCTGCCCGAGGGAGCTGTGCAGCCCGAACGCGGCCCCGCGCAGATCGATCGGCGCCTCGGGATCGCCGGCGATCCGCCAGGCGATGGCGGCCGCGGTCTCCCGGGTGACGGAGAGCAACTCCGGTGCGTGCAGCACCGTGTCGCGCACCGCGACCACGGCCCGAAGCCGGGAGAAGTCCACGCCCGACGAGCCACGCGCACCCTCCAGGAGCCACAGCAGCCGCTCGGTCGCCCCGTCGATCACGGTGCCGAGCAGCGGACCGCGCGCCATGCCGAACACCCGGTCGTGCCGCCACAGCCCAAGAGCCGTGGCAAGTACGTCACCGAGCGGGCCGGCGATGCTCAACTCACTGACACAGGCGGAGAGTTCGCCGAGCAACTGGTCCGAGAACCCGTCCATCCCGCAGAGCACGGCGTCGAACAGTGCCCCCGCCAGACGATCGGCCTCCGCCGCGGCAGCCCGCGTCCGTTCGGTGAGCGCGACGGCCGCCGCCTCGGCCAGAGTCGCTCCGTACGCCCCCGCCTCCACCAGCGCGGCCTCGCGCCCCACGGCGGGCTGCGCCTCCCAGCGTTCGGTGAACACCGGGTCCACGCCGTGCGCGGGACCGGCGGTCCGTGCCCGGCCGGGAATCCCCAGCACCCGCAGCCGGTGGAGCACCCGGCTGCGTTCCAGGTCGGCGGCGTCCGTGAGATCGAGGCGGTACGTGGCCTCCGGGCCGCCGTCCAGCGCCAGCCCGGCCAACTGCGCCGCGACGTCGTGCACCAGGGGCGGCGCCGGAGTGCCGGGATGGAGCCGCCCGGTGCGGTCGCCACCACAGGCCGCGACCATCTCGACGACCGCGGGATGGGCCCCCGCCGTCAGCGTGCCCCGGCCCGTCCACGGCAGCGGACGGTCCAGGTCGTCCGTGATCAGGGCGCCCGCCAGGCCGTCCAGCACATCGATCCTGGCGGGGCGCGGATGGCCGCGCAGCGCCGTGAGCCCCTGGGCCAGACTCCGGGCGGCGATCAGATCGGCGGTGGACACCGGGAACTTCCGCGCCCGCAGCCGCTCGACGACCATCCGCAGCAAGCCGTCCGCCGCGGCCTCGGGGCCGGTCTCCCACACCTGTTGGTAGTAGCCGGGCGACGGCATCCCCGACTGGTACCCGGCGAACGCGTCCAACTGCCGGAAGGAGTACGGCACGAGGAAGCTCCCGGCCATGGCGCCGTCCGGCGGGGCGGGCACCAGAGGCCACCCGTCCGCGCCCCGCTGCCAGCCGTCGCCGCCCGCGCCGTCCCGGTCACCGGATCCCGTGAGCGCACGGAGCGCGGGCCGGTGGAAGCCACCGGTCACCACCAGAACCGGCCGGTCCCCGGCGGCGTCCACCGCCGCGCGTACCCACGCGGCCATGTACGACTCCCGCGCCCGGTCGCCCGTGTCGGCCTCCGCGTCACCGCGGACCAGCTCGAAGTAGGCATCGAGCCGCTCGGCGAGACCGTCGTCCGGCTCGACCTCGAACAGGCGGTCCCACAGGGCGTCGGAGGAGTCCACCGCGAAATGCCGGCACAGCCGCTCCGTCGCCTCCTCGTAGCGGGCCTCCGCGTCGGCATAGCGGTTGGCGCGCTCGGCGAACGCCGGATGCCAGGCCGGCAGATCGATGAAGCGGACCTCCGCCCCGGCCACCCGCCCCGCCCGCAGCGCGACCCACTCCGGTGAGTAGTCGCACAGGGGGGCCCAGGAGGTCGCGGCCCGCTGCCGGTCGCGGTAGTGGCTGAACACCGCGACCGGCAGCTCGTGCCCGAGCAGCAGTTCGTCCAGCCGTCCGTTCATCTCGGCAGGACCCTCGACCAGCACCTGGGCGGGCCGCAGCTCCTCGATGGTCCGCTCGACCAGCCGTGCGCAGGCGGGGGAGTGGTGACGCACCCCCAGGAACACCGCGGACATCAGTCGGCCAGCAGATGGCGTGCGTCGTGCAGGGCCTTCCAGTGCGGGCCGCGACGGCGCGGCACCTGCTGCTCCAGATAGCGTCGCAACCGGGCCAGGTCCTCCGGGCTGTCCTTCGCCGCCGTACCCGCCAGACACGCCACCACATCGGCGGCACTGCCCGGCTCGCCGCGCAGGAACCAGCCGCGCACCCCCACCGCATGGGCGACGGACACGGCCTCCGCCGTACTCATCACCGCCGAGGGGCGGTCCGCTCCGGCGCCGGCCCCGCCCTTCTCGCCGGCCCCCGCACGCAGCTCGCGGAACGTACCGACCAGGACCTCCAGCACATCCCGGTCCGGCGGCGGCTCCACCCCGGAGCGCCGCAGCAGCGTCGTCACCTCGGCCTCCACCAGGGCCAGTTCGGTGTCCAGGTCGGGAATCGGGAAGACCGTCTCGAAGTTGAACCGCCGCTTGAGCGCCGCGCTCATCTCGTTGACGCCCCGGTCCCGGGTGTTGGCCGTGGCGATGACATTGAAGCCCTGCCGGGCGAAGACCATGCCGTCGGGCCCGGCCAGCTCGGGGATGGCCACCACCCGCTCGGAGAGCAGCGACAGCAGCGAGTCCTGCACCTCCAGCGGACAGCGGGTGATCTCCTCGAACCGGACAAGCCTGCCCTCCGCCATGCCGCGCAGCATCGGGGCCGGGACGAGCGACCGGGTGGAGGGCCCCTCGGCGACCAGCAGCGCGTAGTTCCAGCCGTACTTGATCTGGTCCTCGGTGGTGGCCGCACCGCCCTGCACCGTGAGCGTCGAGTCCCCGCTGACCGCGGCCGCGATCAGTTCGGAGAGCAGCGACTTGGCGGTGCCCGGCTCTCCGACCAGCATCAGCCCACGGCTCGTCGCCAGTGTCACCAGAGCCCGGTCCACCAGTGAAGGGTTGCCGACGAACTTCCGGCCGATGCCCGTCTCCGCGTCACCGATGACGAACCGGCGTGCCGCACGCAGGCTCAGCTCCCAGCCGGGCGGACGCGGATCACGGTCATCCGCCCGCAGTGCCGCGAGCTCCTCGGCGTACCGCACTTCGGCCGGGGGCCGCTGCACCGGTGCCGCACCGCCGTCCGATGCCTCGGTACGGGTCTCCCTCGTGGTCACGATGCGACGCCCTCGGTGAGTTCGGCCAGGTCGACGAGGAGCTCGGACACGGTCACCGCATCCATCCCGGCGAAGCGGAGCGAGTGGCTGCGACGCGTCCAGTGATCATCGGGCCGGTCGTCGAGCCAGACCGTTTCCAGGGTCTGCTCGGGGAACATGTCGACCACACCGACCGCGATGCCGGGGTCCAGTGCGATCACGAGACAGCAGTCGTCGCCAAGCCGCTTGGAGATCCAGCGCTCCACCCCGGCATCCTGCGGCGTCCCGCGCCGCCAGCCGCGCCGTTCCAGCCCGAGCACCTTCCCGATCGGCACCTTGAGGCCCTCGAACCGCGCCAGCCGGTATCCGGCGGACTCCTCCTCGGGCAGCGTGAGCACGGTGCGCCCGAGCTGCGGGAACGGCTGCAGGATCTCGTAGTCGGCGAACACCTCGGACCAGGCGGTCAGTTCGTCGCCGAGGTGCAGCGGGTGCGCGAGCCGCACGGTCGCGTCGTCCGGCAGGTCGAAGACGTCGTCCTCGGCGTCGGCGAACGTACGGTCCTCCGCGACCCGGAACGCGGTGCGCGCCGCACCGTCCGTCTCGCTCAGCCAGACCAGCCGGCGCACCAGGTGCCGGAGCAGCGGATGACCGACGAACAGCTCCGCGAACTCCTGGGCGGTCCAGGACCGTCCGGTCACCATCGCGGCCTCCAGACGCCTCACCTGGTCCGAGGCGATCGTCCGGACGTCCTTCTTGAGCGCCATGAACCGCTTGCGTTCCGAGGGGGCGAGCTCCGCGTCGTCCCGGACGCCCGGCTTCGGGAGGTCCTTGAGGCGCTTGCCGTCGCCGTCCAGCACGTACGGCCGCAGCTGCTCGTCGAAGCCGACCGTGAACGAACGGGTGCCGTAGTCGACGACGGTCGAGCCGTCCGTGTCCAGGCCGAAGTCCGGAACCAGACGGTCGGAGAGCTGCTCGCCGGTCAGCCCCAGCCCTGCGGCGACCTCGGAGATCTTCTCCTGGGCCCGCACCTTGAGCGCCTTGAACTTCACCCGCTGCGAGATGCCGTGCAGATGCAGGAGCGCCACATCGCTGCCGATGGACGCCAGCACATCGAGTCCTTCCACGGCCCGGTGGTGTGCCCCCTCACCGGGCCAGGAACGGAGGATCGGCGTGAGTCGGCGGACCGTCTCGTCGTCACCCAGCAGCGCCAGCGCGTGCAGGGCCCACGACTCCTTCGCGGGCATGTTCGCCAGCCGCCACTGCTCGAACAGGGCCCAGGCGAACTCGGCGAGCGAATCGGCAGTGGCCGTTTCGGTCAGCGAGGCGATTCCCGGATACACCTCACCGGGCTTCGACAGCGCCAGCATCATCAGGGTGTGGCGCGTCGCCGCCACCGGCAGCGCGCCGCCGGACCGGACCACGATCTGCGGCAGCACCGAGGGCTCCGCCCACCCCGGCAGTACCGGCATCTTGGCGGGCAGCGCCCGCTCCAGCGGGTCCGCGGCCAGCAACCCGTCCACCGAGGCCGCCGCCTCCGCGCCGTACGTCCGGGCGGCCTCGCGCACCACGTCGTCGCCGTGCACCGTGGCGATCAGCGTCAGCGCCTGCTCGGCGGAGCGCCGCGCGGCGCCCGCCTTGCCCACGGCGTCCGGCACCAGGAGCGGCGCGGCCGCGACGCCGTGCCGGGCGAACCAGGAACGGGCGGTCGTCGCCGTGGACTTGAGCCGGACCGCCCAGTTCGCCATGGACCGGGCGACGTCCACATCGACGTACGGGAGCAGCAGCGGGGCGAGCGAACCCGGCTGCCGGGGCACGACGCGCAACAGCAACGGCAGCGCGGCCAGGCCGAAGCGTGCGGCGATCGGCTTGAGCGTGTCCTCGCCGTCCCACAGGTCGGTCGGGTCCCAGGAGGCGAGCAGCGGGGCGACCACTTCCTCGTCGCCGTGGACGAACACCCACGCCGGACGCAGACCTTCCGAGGCCGCGCCGTGGCGCAGGACGTCGATGTGTTCGTTCAAGTCGCCGTTGTTCCGTTTGGTGGTGTACCAGGAGGAGGTGGCCGCCCAGGCGGCCTGTTCCTCGGGCAGCCACTCCACGGAGGGCTCGGACACCACGGTCAGCCCCGTCACGGCCTTGGCCTTGACGGTGGTGCGGGGCCGGGACCACGGCGGAGCCGTCAGCACGGCCGGCAGGGCGTCCGCCGGCGCGTCGGCGATCAGGTCCGCCGGATTGAGCAGCGGGGCGACGATCTCCACGACCTCGGGGCCGAGACCGTCGAGCACCGGCGTCAGCAGCTCACGGTGGGCGCCGACATGACTCCGGAGCAGCTGCAACGACCGGGACGCCGCAGCCGAACGGCCGCCCGCCTCGGCGGCCAGCAGGCGCACCGCACGCACCGGATAGCGGCGCATCGCTTCCAGGAGCGAGGGGCGGACGTGCTTGGAGTCCGCATGCGCCAGCAGGCCGAGAAAGGCCTCGTCGGTGGGCAGCTCGGCCAGGGCGTCGGCGGTGAGCTTCACGCTGTCCGAGTAGTAGTGATTGCCGTCGAGCGTGTCGGCCAGCGACTGGGAGACGGCCGGTCCGATGCCCTCCGCCACCGTGGCGATGACCGCGACACCGAGGGTGAAATCAGGGCGGTAGGGGAGCAGCGCCAGCTGGTCGGCCGAGTACAGCGAGCTGAACACCATGGCACGCAGGGTGCGGTCCTGCTCCGCGCTCACCGCGGGATCCGCGCAGAGCTCGTCCACCCAGCCGGTCTCGCTCGGCACCAGGTAGGAGACGATGATCTTGCGCACGGTGTCGGTGCGGCACTCGGCCAGTGCCTCGACCGCGGCCCGGTAGGTCTCTTCGTCGGCCGCGGCGAGCAGCGCGCGGACCCGGTCGATCGGCGCCCGGTGATGCCAGGACCAGTAGGCGTGGCGGGGGGCCGGGAGCGCCATCAGCCGGGGCGCGCCGCGCTTGAGGCCGCTCTGCTGCCAGTCGGCGTCGACCGAGAACACCTCGGTCGCGGTCCGTGCGGCGAACGGCAGGCCGTAGCGCTCGGACCAGAAGTCCGCCCACCCCGGAGCGTCGACGATCGCGGTCAGCGCGGCCGCACCGACCGGTGAGGGGTCTGTGCCGAGGTGTGCGCGCAGCGACTCGGCCACCGCGGCGTCCGAACGCGGCGAGTCCGCGAACTCCTGGATCCAGGCGGCATTCTCCGCGAGCCTGGCCTCGATCGTGTCGAACGCCTCCCGCCGCACCTTGACCGGCCCTCGGCGCACTCCACCGCGCCGAGGGTGGAGCACCCGCTTCCAGCCGGCGGGCAGGGTGAAGGTGTCCTCGTCGGGGAGAACGGGCGTGCCTTCGTCCGGAACCTCATCGGGGGCGGTCGCGGGCGCCGTGGCATCGGGAGCAGCGGGGGCCGAAGCCGACGCCCCGACCTCCCGGTACCCCTTCTTCTCCTTCTCCGCGATCGTTCTGACGACCTGTGCCGCCGCGGCCTCGGCCGACGCGTACTCCTTGGTCTGCGTACGTCCGTCGCTTCCGCACCGCCCGTAGCGCACCGTCACCACGGCGCCCTCGGCCTCGGTCTCCCAGAACTTCGACGCAGTGCCCTCGACATATTCCCAGCGGCGCACAGCCCCGCCCCCTTCCCGCCCGCAGCCCGCTCCGCCGCGGGCTTTTCGATCAGTGGTGCCACAGTAGAACGGGCCACTGACAACGCAGCGTGACCGGGGTGTCCGGCGGGTGAATCAGCAGGTCAGGGGGCGGATACGGCCCGCGCGCCGCCGGACGGCGCCCACGACGGCGTCACACCGGTGACCTGGCACACCATCAGGAAGAGCGGGATCGGCGGGGTGTACGGCGTGCGGTTGTCCGGCTGGTGGATCAGCCGGGGCCGGACCGCGGGGACGAACGCCCCCTTCGCGTAGGCTGCCTGCGGGGGCCAGTCCAGATCGAGGTCGGAGCCCGAGGGCACGATCCACCACCAGCGGTCGGCGTCCGCGAAGACGCAGCCGGTGCGCGGCAGATGGGACATCAGCCGGAAGCCGTACCGGGCCGGTACCCCCACCGCGTCGCAGCCCAGGCTCGCCGACAGCGCGGGCGGCAGCGGCAACCGCACCGTGCCCGCCGTGCCGGCGGGCGGCCGGGGCTCACGGGTGCGTCGCGTGCCGAGCAGATGGGACATGGCGTTCTTCAGCATGGTTGCTCCGAGCCGTGCGGCAGTTCCGCCCAGACGATGCGGCCCGAGCCGTTGCCCGCGTCGCGGGAACCCCAGGAACTGCACATCGCGTCGACGAGCAGCAGGCCGCGTCCGTGCTCGTCGTCGGTGGTCCGCCGCAACTGCGGCCCGCCGGGCTGGTGTCCTTGGTCCTGGACGGCTATGCGCAGCCGTCTGTCGAGGCGGCGCAGCTCGCACACGACGCGAGAGCTCATGGTGTGCACCACCGCGTTGGTGACCAGTTCCGAAACGATCAGGAGCGCCGAGTCATGGGCGTCCGCGCCGAGCTGCCACTTGTCGAGCCGGGCCCGGGTCAGTCTCCGCGCACCGGCCACGGACTCGGGGTGCGCGGG
Source organism: Streptomyces sp. NBC_00984 (assembly GCF_045162475.1). Lineage (NCBI taxonomy): Bacteria > Bacillati > Actinomycetota > Actinomycetes > Kitasatosporales > Streptomycetaceae > Streptomyces > Streptomyces sp. NBC_00984. Next base: position 1,403,965 of record NZ_CP108734.1, on the reverse strand, counting down.
CAGGGCGAAGCAGTACCGGAGCGCCTCCGTCCCGGGACTGAGATCCATGAGCCGGGGGATGAGCGCACTGCCAGGTGCCACAACCGATTCCTCACAGTGGGGGCTGCGTCACGCTCCGCATTCCCACGCGAATGAGGGCGGGCGAGACTTCGTGAACTGGTTCACTCACCAACTCTCCCCCTGTTGTGAACACTTGGCAAGGGGCACTCTGAAATTTTCAGAGTGGCTGTGTTCTGGTCGGCCCGCGCATGGCAGACTGCTCGCAAACAGCGCATGGGGAGGTCTGAAGTGAGCGAACCGCGGTCCGCCCCGACCGTGGGTCAGGTCGTTCTCGGCAAGCGCCTGCAGGATCTGCGGGAGCGCGTCGGCCTGAGCCGTGACCAGGCTGCCAAGGTGCTGCGGGTCGCACCTGCGACGATACGCAGGATGGAGACCGCCGAGGTCGCTCTCAAGATCCCCTATGTGCAGATGCTGCTGAAGGCGTACGGGGTCGCCGACGACGAGAACGAAGCCTTCGTGGAGCTCGCCGAGGAGGCCAACAAGCCAGGCTGGTGGCAGCGGTTCCACGACGTGCTGCCCGACTGGTTCAGCATGTACGTCAGCCTGGAGGGCGCCGCGAGCCTCCTGCGCATGTACGAGCCGCACTTCGTCCCCGGACTGCTGCAGACCGAGGACTACGCGCGCTCGGTGATGCGCACCGGAGCCGTCGGCCAGACCAGACCCGCGGACATCGAGCGCCATGTGGCGCTGCGGATGCAGCGCCAGTCCCTGCTCACCCGGCCGGACGCCCCGAAGCTGTGGGTGGTGATGGACGAGACGGTCCTGCGCCGCCCCGTCGGCAGCGTCGAAGCCATGCGGGAGCAGATCGACCAGCTGCTCGAAGCGACCGAGATGCCGCATGTGACGCTGCAGATCGCGGAATTCTCGACAGGACACCATCCGGGCACCTACGGCCCGTTCGTCCTCTTCCGTTTCGGTGTCCCCGAACTCCCCGACATGGTCTACAGCGAGTACCTGACCGGAGCCGTCTACTTCGACGCGCGCCCCGAGGTGGCCTCCTACCTCGAAGTCATGGACCGCATGGCGGCTCAGGCCGCAACTGCACAACGCACGAAGGAAATCCTCCGGGACTTCCGCAAGGAGCTGTGATGGATCCCATATACAACGGCATGCCGGCCGCCGAACTCGGCTCCGAGGGCTGGCACAAGCCGTGGAGCGGTGGGAACGGAGGCAATTGCGTCGAGGCGATGAAGCTGTCCGACGGCAGAATCGCCGTACGTCAGTCCGCCGATCCCGACGGCCCGGCCCTGATCTACACCCCCCGTGAGATCGCGGCATTCATCCAGGGGGCCAAGTCCGGTCAGGCGGACTTCCTGCTCACCTGATGTCGCGGCCCTCCCGCCGGGAGCGGCCTTCTTGCCCGAACCCGCAGCGCCGGAGCGGCCCCCGGCCCCACACTCTTGTTGTTCGCCGACCTATGGACCCATGGAGCGCGCTATGACCGGGCACGAATCCCAAGGCATCGAGATCGACACCACCAAGCCCCATCCTGCCCGGATGTACGACTGGTTCCTCGGCGGCAAGGACAACTACCCGGTCGACGAAGAGATGGCCCGGCAGCTGCTCGCCCTCGACGCGCGGGGGCGGGACATGGCCCGGGTGAACCGTGCCTTCATGCACCGGGCCACCCGATGGCTGGCCGAGAACGGCATCAGTCAGTTCCTCGACATCGGCACCGGCATACCGACCGAGCCGAATCTCCACCAGATCGCCCAGCGGACCGCCCCGGACGCCCGCATCGTCTACTGCGACAACGACCCCATCGTCCTCGCACACGCCGCGGCCCTGCTGCGCTCCACCCCGCAGGGCGCCACCGAGTACATCCAGGCCGACGCCCGCAAGCCGGAAGCCATCCTCGAAGCGGCCGGCGAGATTCTCGACTTCGGCAAGCCGATCGCCCTGTCGCTGCTCGCCCTGCTGCACTTCCTGGACGACGAGGACGGCGCGGCCGAACTCGTCGACCGGCTCGTCGAGCGGCTTCCGTCCGGCAGCTACCTGGTGCTCTCGCACACCACCGGGGACTTCGACCCCGAGGGCGCGGCACAGGCCTCCGCCATGTACCGGGCCCGGGGGATGACGCTGCGCCTGCGCTCCCACGCCGAGGTCACCACGTTCTTCGACGGACTCGAACTCGTCGAGCCCGGGGTCTCGCTCTCCGCGAACTGGCACCCGGAGCTCGGCGAGGTCATCGAGGTCCCCGGCGACGAGCCGATCCCGGGCTACGCGGGCGTGGCCCGCAAGGTCTGACCGCGCCCCGCCGTCACCGGCCGGCCGGTGATCGGCAGCAGCATCCCGGCGTCCCGGTCCGGCCGCACCGCAGGTCACAATGGACGTATGTCACGACGCACCACACGACCGGGGCGGCCCGCCACCGCCGGAGCACGGACACCCGCGGTCACCGCGGAATCGCCGTGCCCGTGCGGCCTGCCCGCCACCTACGCGCAGTGCTGCGGCCGCCTGCACGCCGGGACCGCAGCCGCGCCGACCTGCGAGTCGCTGATGCGCTCCCGGTACGCCGCCTTCGTCGTCCGTGACGAGGCGTACCTGCTGCGCAGCTGGCACCCCGACACCCGGCCGCCCGCCGTCGACTTCGACCCCGCGATGCGATGGGTGCGCCTGGAGGTGCTGGAGACGACGGACGGCAGCCCGTTCCACACCACGGGCACGGTCACCTTCCGTGCGCACTACACGGACAGCGGGCGGCCGGGTTCGCTCCACGAGAAGAGCCGCTTCGTCCGTCATGAGGGCGCCTGGGTGTACTCGGCCGCGGTCTTCGTCGACTGACGCGCGGACGCGGCGGCCGGCCCCCGTCAGCCCGCCGTGCCCACCAGGGCCCTGTCCGGCGCCAGCTCCTGCGCCAGGTCCTCCGCCAGCAGCCGTTTGGCGATCACGTCCACCGCCGCTCTCAGTTGCCGGTCGTCCGGTCGTGCTCCGTGCTCGTCCAGGCGCTCGTTGAGCCATCGCGCCCACGCGTCGGTGATCGCCGCGGCCTCCCGGCTCCCGGCGGCGGTGTGCGTGAACAGATGACCGTCGCCGGTGAGATAGCCCTCCTCGATCATCCGGTCGAAGACCGGCACCAGCACCTCGTGCGGCAGCCGGTGCCGGGTCGCGATCAGCCGCAGACCCGCATGGCCCACCATGCGCGTGAACAGCTCGACCTGCATCACCGCCCAGGCGCCCGCCATGTCCAGCCGGGTGTCCGAGCCTGCGATGATCCGCCGGGCCGTGTCCGGACCGACTCCGTGCAGGATCTTGGCCACCGCGAATTCGAGGAGCTTGGCCGAGTCGCCGGTGCCGGGCTGCGCGAAGCCCTCGCCCATGTCGGTGGAGCCGACCCGAGCCGTGTCCCGCAGCTTCACCTGTTTCAGGAAGAGCGCCACGAAGAACCCCAGGACCGCGACCGGCACCGTCCACAGGAAGACGGTGTGCAGCGTGTCCGCGTACGCCTGGGCCAATGGCGCCGACTGCGCGGGAGGAAGGCCGTGCAGCCCCGCCGGGCTCTGCGCGGCCTTCGCCAGCGTCGCGGGGTCGCCGCCGGCCCGCGCCGCCGCGGCGACGCCGTCGGTCAGATTGGGCTTCAGGGCGTTGGCGTAGATCGTGCCGAAGACCGCCGTGCCGAAGGAGCTGCCGAGCGTACGGAAGAACGTCACACCCGACGTCGCCGTACCCAGGTCCGCGTAGTCGACCGTGTTCTGCACGGCGATCGTCAGCACCTGCATGGCCAGCCCGATACCGACCCCGAGCACCAGCATGTACAGCGACTCCAGCCACACCCCGGTGCCGGGACCCATCCGGGAGAGCAGATACAGCCCCACAGCCATGATCAGCGAGCCCACGATGGGGAACACCCGGTACCGGCCCGTCTTGGACACCACATTGCCGCTGAAGATCGAGGCGACGAGCAGCCCGAGGACCATCGGCAGCGTCCGTACGCCCGACAGGGTCGCCGAGTCCCCGTCCACGTACTGCAGATACGTCGGCAGGAAGATCATCGCGCCGAGCATCGCGAAGCCCACGATGAAGCTCAGCACCGAGCAGACGGTGAACACCGGGTTCCGGAAGAGCCGCATGGGCAGCATCGGCTCCGCCGCGCGGAACTCCACCAGGCAGAAGAGCGCCAGTGCGACGAGACCGCCCGCGATGAGACCGAGGATGACGGGCGAGCCCCACGCGTACTCGTTGCCGCCCCAGCTCGTCGCCAGGATCAGCGCGCTCGCGCCGATCGTGACCATCGCGATGCCCAGATAGTCGATGACGGGCCGGCCGGCGGCCTTGACGGACGGGATCGTCCGGGCCGCGGCGATGACCACCACGATGGCGATCGGCACATTGACGTAGAACGCCCACCGCCAGCTCAGATGGTCGGTGAAGAGCCCGCCGAGCAGCGGCCCGATCACCGTCGACACCCCGAAGACCGCACCGATCGCGCCCTGGTACTTGCCGCGCTCGCGCAACGGGATCACATCGGCGATCAGCGCCATCGAGGTGACCATCAGCCCGCCGGCCCCGATGCCCTGCAACCCGCGCCAGACGATCAGCAGCGTCATGTTGGTCGCGAGACCGCAGAGGAACGAACCGGTGATGAAGATGATCGCGGACAGCTGGAAGATGATCTTCCGGCCGAACAGGTCGCCGAACTTGCCCACCAGGACCGTCGCCACCGTCTCCGCGAGCAGATACGCGGTGACCACCCAGGACATATGGGCGGCGCCGCCGAGATCCGAGACGATCGTCGGCAGCGCGGTGCCGACGATCGTCTGGTCCAGGGCGGCCAGCAGGATTCCCAGCACGATCGTCGCGAAGACGATGTTCCGGCGGCGCGGATCGAGTACGGGCGGCGCGGCGGCACTCTGCGCGGCGGGGGCGGTCTCGCTGGCAGTGGTCACGCTTGCACCATCACACCGGCCCGTGCTTCCCGCATGTGGGGGACGGCCGGACGTGTCGTCAGGCCAGCAGATCCCGCACGGAAGCCTTCATCCGGGTCACGAACGCCTCTCGTACGGGCTCCGCCACCCGGTCCAGCGAGAGATACGGATTGAGGTCCTCCAACTCGACGAGCAGCAGTTCGCCCTGCGCGGTCCGGCAGGCGTCGACCCGCTGGATGCCGTGGTCGAGACTGTTCCACTCCACGAAGCCGCGGGCGAACGCCAGATCCGCCGCGTCCGGCGCGTACGGCTCCAGCACCCACCGCCGCTCCGGGTCCGGCGCGTAGAGGGCGTACTGGAAGTCGTGGTCGACGAAGTAGAAGGAGACCTCGTAGCGGAAGTCGATCCGGGGCTGGACGAGCATGGTGCCGTCCTCGCCCTCCGGCAGCTCGGCCTCCCGCACGAACCGCAGCCCGGCCGAGTCCGCCCCCAGCTTCGGCTTGACCACGTACTCCGCCGCGTCCGGCAGCGATCCCAGATCGGCCGCCCGGTCCACCGTGGGGATCACCGGATGGCCGGCCCGGCTCAGATCGACCAGATACTGCTTGCCCGCCATGTCCCCGCGGCCGTGCAACGGGTTGTAGACCCGGGTGCCCAGCTCCCGCGCCCGTGCGCGGAACGCGTCGTACGCCTCCTGGTAATGCAGCACGGGACCGCTGTTGCGGATGACGACCGTGTCGAAGCCGTCCAGCAGCGCGGCGGCGTCCCGGGGGTGGCAGAGCGCGACGTCGAACTCCTCCCGCAGCCGCGAGGCCAGATGGATGTCCTCGTCGCAGTAGCGCCGTCCGCGCGCCTCGTAGGCGAGGTCGGTGACGAACAGGACGGTCGGTCGCGGGCGGGCGGGCATGGCGTTTCTCCAAGGGGTGCGTCGGTGGACAGCTGGTCAATAACCTTGACGGCGTTGCCCGTTCACGGCTCTGGAGCGTCATGACACCTGCCCCGCACGAGCCGGTCTTCGCAAGACGGGTGCGATGCGGGAAAGTCACCAGGAGCTGCCGGGGCGCACCGCCAGCCTGGGGTGATGGGCGGCGAGGATCTTGTTGGCGCGGGCCAGTTCGGAGAGCACCTGCTCGCGGTCGGCCCGGTCCTCGTCGCAGAGCCGCGGACCGCGGAAGCTGCGCACCTCGCGCGCGGCGCATTCGGCGTCGAATTCCGCCCGCAGGATGTGCGGCGGGATGCAGGACCCGATCAGCGCGGCGACCCGGTCCGGGATCGGCACGGGGACGAGGAGGTGTGAGGCGGTCATGGGGGGTCCCTCTCGGAATGGTTGGCCAGGAGGTGGTTCCAGGTGCGGCCGCCGGGTGCGGCGGTCGGCATCTCCATATGTACGGGACGCAGTTCCGGGTTTCTCGTTGAGAACGTCTCCGTGTGGCAACCGTTTGAGAGTGACCGTCTATTTCGCCTTACCCGTAAGTAAGTTGACTCGTGGTGAGGACCGTGATCCGGCCGGAAGCGGACTCAGAGCGGTGTTTCCTCGCCGCGGGCCCGCAGCTGGAGCGCCCGTAACACGGCCTCGGTGGAGAACCGGCTCTCCGGGTCGGTCAGTTGCTCGCCGAAAATGGACTCCAGATTGCGCATCCGGTAGCGGACCGTCTGCGGGTGGACATCCAGCAACTCGCCCATGTGGGCGGCGGTGCCACGGGTGTCCAGCCAGATCCGCAGGGTCTCGACCAGCCGTTCCCGGCGGGTGGCGCTGATTCCAGAGATCGGCGCCAGTTCGCGTTGGGCGAGCTGGTCGACCAGCACCGGGTCGGAGAGCAGCCACAGGGTGATGAGGTGGTCCTCGCAGAGGATGGCGGGCGTGTCGTCGATGATGTTCGTGTCGACGAGTTCGAGCACGCGCCGGGCCCAGCGGATCGAGTCCGAGGCCAGGGCGATGGGCACGGTCAGGCCGATCGCGGCGTGGGCGCCGAGGAGCGCCTCGTCCAGCATGCGTCTTCGGGCGTCGTCGAAAGCTCCGGGAATCAATAAGTGCGGCTGCGGTGCGCTGAGATCGGCCAGCAGATCGCGGTCGGCCACGGCCCGGTCCAGGGTGGCGGGGGAGCGGACGGCGACCAGGGTGACCTCGTCGGGCAGCGCCCATCCGGTCTGTTCGCACAGTTCGGCGATGGCGGTACGGGGCGAAGGGCGTCCGGCGAGGATCAGGTGCAGCAGACGTCGGCGCATGGCCTCGGTCTGTTCGCCGGTCTGCGACTGCACCTCCAGGAAGCCCTCCCGGGAGAGGGATTCGAGCTCGTCGATGTAGGTGAAGAGCGCGTCGGCGAAGCTGAGCATGAGGGCCGGCGAGAAGTTGTGACTCCGGCCGACCTTCTTGGCCCGGCGCAGCGCGACCCGGGCCCCGAGGCGGTAGGCGCCCTGGAGCGTCTCCATCGTGCGGCCTTCGTACGCCTCGAAACGCCCGAAGCGGCGGCACATGTCGTCGCGCAGCGAGGTCGACGCGGACGGCTCGGCGACCAGGTCCACGAAGGAGGAGAGACTCTGCTCCACGCCGACCCTGATGGCCTGCCCGTTGGGGCCGTCGAGCAGTCTGGCGTATTCCGGGTAGGCCCGGGTGACCTCGACGCCGATCTCCTTGATCAGGCTCGGCAGTTCGGGCCGCATGATGGCGGCGAATTCCTGGGGGAGCGGCCCCAGCGGATCCCCCGTGTCCAACGGCTGAATGAGTTCAGGCATGACAGTCCCCCCTGCTCTCCGGCGCCCGGTGGGGGACAGGCGGTGGGGAAAGCGCTCCCACGAACCGACAGGTGCGTACCAAGTTCGCGATGAAGATAGACCAAGTGAGCGGTTGTGCCCACTACTTGGACAAGATCGAAGTGCAAGGGGCACATATCTCGGCCCCGTTGTGGTGCTTCGGTGCAGGTGGGACGCCAGTGCTCACTTCAGGACAATGTTTTTCAGACATCTGCTCTCCCGACGACAAGAAAGCAACCGTGGGTAGCGGATTCCTGCCCGGGTGATCGGTGTGGATTCGTTCCGGTGGTGTGCGTCTTCCCGGAGCGCTGCGACCGTGGCGGGACGCGGCCATTTGCCGCCTCTTGAGTCGCGGAATCAGAAGGAGGGCATGCTATTCGGGTAAGGGGAATCATTTTGGGGTCGGCGGGTAAATGTCAAAACCGGTCGGCCGGAATGGATAATTCGCCGGCGGTTCGCCGGAGGTGGTGTGTTCTGTGGTCCAGGACGGTGTCCCGCGACGCCCTGCGGGGGTTCGGCCGTGCGGTGGACGCGGGGCGCCAGGGCGTCATTCGGCCGAGGTCCCGACGAACTTACCGGCGGGTATGTGGCCGGTCGGCGGGCCGGCCCGCCGCCGGTGACTGCGCCCGGGATGAGTGTCCGGCGGGGGCCGTGGCGCATGACGCGGCCGTAACTACTCACTTTCGTATAGAAAATCGCGGTGATCTGCTGAGTTGTCGCTAAGGCGGAATGCTTTTGCTGAGAGGCGCGGGGATTTTCTGCGCCGGGTATTGCCGCGTTGGGCTACTGGCTCGTAACGTTCGATCCGCACGGAGTTCGATCACGCAGTCGAGTCCATCGACTTCTGCGTTCCACGATGTGAGCCGCCCTCGTGCCGGGCCCATTCCCAGGGCGTGGTGCGGGGTAATCGGGTACGTCCAACTCCACTTCCCGGAGGTATGTTCCGTGAGAAACACCCTCAGACGAGCATTGTTCGCCACGACCGTCGCCGCAGCCGCGTTCGGCTTCGCCGCCACATCGGCCTCGGCCACCGCCCTCGCGCAGTGGACCGTGTCCAACCCCAACACCAACGGGGCGTTCTCGGCTCACCTCAAGGCAGGCACGACCGCCGAGCTGCTCGACAACACCACGGGCCAGGGAGTGTCCTGCTCCACGGCGGCGGCGAGCGGCACGGCGAACAGCGGAGTGCACTCGGGCGGCAGCGGCCTGGCCTCCATCAGCTCGGCGACGTGGGGCACTGCCGCCTCCACCTGCGCCGGCCCGCTCGGCTCGACGTTCACCGCATCGCTCACCAGCGGAACCATCAAGCTCAACGGTGCCAGCTATGCGGGTGGAGTCACCTCGGGCAACCTGACGGACGTCAACGTGACGATCACCGGCGACACGCTGTTCGGTGTCTGCACCGCGACGATCACCGGCTCGGCCGCCAACGCGAAGTACACGAACTCCACCGGCCAGCTGAGCATCGTGAACGGCACCGGACTCACCATCGCGACGGCGAACAACTGCTCGGGCCTGATGAACGCGGGTGACGCCGCCCAGTTCTCGGCCACCTACGTGCTGGACAAGCCGATCACCGTGACCTCCCCGTGAGTCACTGACCGCACCTGAGGCCCCCTCCCGCCGCCTCCTGGGCAGAGGCGGCGCGAGGGGACCTGGGCGCAGACGAACGCACCTGCCGTAAGGAGATCCGTGAGTGTCATCCAGCGTTCCCTGCTGACCGCCGGCATGGTGGCAGTTGCTTTTGGCCTGTCGGTGACATCGGCGTCAGCCACTTCAGAGGTCCAGTGGACCGTCGGCAATCCGAACGCCGACGGATCGTTCTCGGGATCGCTCAAGGCAGGAACCTACGCGGTGATCCATGACGTCAGCACCGGTCAGCAGCTGGAGTGCGGGGGGCCGGGTACCCGGGTGAGGGGTTCGGCGCCGAGTGGGACGTACCCGGACGGTGCCGGACTGGCCGACGTCACGACCTTCTCGTGGGGCGACCCCGTCGGCGACCTGTGCCATGCCCCTCTCGGAACGACGTTCACCGCCGAACTGGTCTCCACCACCATGGGACTCGACGGTGAGAGCTACGCCGCCGGGGTCGTCACGGGGAGACTGACCGATGTGAATCTGGCGTTCAGCGCCGACACCTGGCTGGGCCACTGCACGATGACGATAGCCGGATCGTTGAGTCATGCAACGTACAGCAACGCCACCGGTGAGCTGACCGTCGCGAACGGCAGTGGACTCACGATGAGCGATGTCAGCAACAACGGGGCATGCATGGGCCTGCTCAACAACGGTGACAGCGTTGAGTACTCGGCCGCCTATGTGCTGGACGACCCCATCACCGTGACCTCCCCGTGAGTCGCTGACGACGAGGGCCCACGAGTGCTTCCGCAGACGACCAGTCAGCTCCGAGACGACGGCAGGTTGCCGAGATGAGAATGAAGTCGAGCCGCTCCCGGCGATGGGGGCAGGCCGGTGCCGTCGGTGCGATGGCCCTGTTGGCCGGGCTCATGCCGGGTACCGGTGTCGCAGGCGGGACCCACGTGGCCGAATCCGGCTTCGGGTACTCCTGCACATCGGCATCCGGCCGGCACGCGGCGGATGTGACCGTCTCCGTCGAACTGCCGCTGAGCTCTCCGGTCGGCACCGCCGTCCAGCCCGAGCACGTCCGGCTCGGTCTGACGCTGGCGCCGGAGCTGTTGGGCGAACTGCCGAAGGACGCCCCGCCCGAGCTGTCCGGGGCGGCTCGTCTGGAGACGGCGGTGACGCAGAACGGCGTGTCGACAGATGTGATGTGGGAAGGCCTGGAGATTCCCGAGTCCGCGGTCTCCCCGGACCGGGGAATGTCCATCGAGGCGACCGGGGCCGTGCCCACCGTGACCCCGCGGTCCAGCGGTGCCATGGTCTTCACGACGGGCAAACTGCAACTGGACCTGGTGGCCCGGCCCGCGGACGGGGGAGCGGCCGATCCCGCCGTCATCTCCGTGTCCTGCACGGTCGATCCGGATCAGTCGGCGGAACTGGGCACCGTCGAGGTACCCGCGTCGCCCGAGGGGCCCGCGACCGGTACGCCGGATCCGGACTCGGACGGGGTGGGGTCACCGAAGGTGGAGGCCCGGACCTCGGACACCGAGGAGCAGGCGGGGACCTCGGAGGTGGAGCCGCCGGAGCTGCCCGGTTGCAAGCTCTTCTACGGCCCGATCTCCGTGCCGGCCACCGGGGCACACGGATACATGGCCGGCTACGCCAACGTGAACAAGCAGAAGGCCGCCATGGAGTTCAAGGACCCCACCCATCTCCGGCTCCAGCTCCAGTCGATGTTCGCCGCCTACACCTGCCCCACCGGCGGGCTGACCTGGATCCACTCCGAAGGCACGATGGACTACAACGGCAAGCCCCAGATGCCGCCCGCCCGGTCGACGTTCCTGACCTTCGGTTTCATGCCGACGACCGCCACTGTGGAGATGTCGCTCACGGGCCCCGTCAACATCGAGACGGTGTACCAGTCGGCCGCGGACCCGGTGACTCACCGCAGGGCCGAAACCACGACGTCGACGGCGCAGGTGAGTGTGCGGCTGTACGACGTGACGGTGAACGGCACCCCGCTCGATGTGGGGCCGAACTGCCGAACGGTGCGGCCGATGGATCTCGTGCTCACCGGCAAGGGTTCCACCGGTCTGGGGCCGGAGGAGGGCTACACCGTCAAGACCGGCGGGCCGCTCACCGGGTACTCCGATGTCCCCCCGTTCAGTGGCTGCGGGGCGACCGAGGACCTGGACAACGTCTTCACCGCGTCGGTGTCCGGAAGCGGGAATTTCACCAAGATGATGCAGGGCCCGCTCTGCGTGAACAACGTTCCGGCGCACTGTCCGGAACCTCCGAGGCCCAAGCCCGAACGCTGAACCCACGCGCATCTTCGTACCACCTCCCTCAGAAAGGCTGGACGATCAATGAGTGCTGCCCCCAGGCGAGTCGGACCCGCCCTTGTCGGCGCGCTGCTGGCGGTCGCCGTCGGCATTCCGCTGAGCACCTCGCCGGCGAGTGCCGCCTCCGCCCAGGAGATGAACGGCAACTGGGCGCCCTTCAACCGGTGTCCGGTCGACGACCCGGCCATGCTGGCCGCGGACGGTCAGGCGGACATCGCGATCTGCGTGGCCTCGCACTCCGAGAGCGGCTCCATCAAGCTCGGCAACACCCTGGCGACGACCGGTGCCAACGACCTCCAGTTCGGTGTCGTACGGAACACGGCGACGGGCGAGTCCAGGATCGTGCCGCCCGCGGGCGGGGCGATCGTCGGAGCCCCGACGGAGATTCCCGGAGGCCTGCTCGGCCTCATGTGCCCGAGCGGGATCCCGGTGGTCTCGGACATCTGCCGGCAGTTGACGGACAACAGTCTCAACCGGGTCGTCGCCACAGTGCAGTCGGCGGGCACGCCCAGGAACTTCGATCTGGTCGCCGGGATGCAGAGAGGCAAGCCGATCGTCGACATTCCGGTCCGTATCCATCTCGAGAACCCTTTCCTGGGGTCGAAGTGCTACATCGGCACCACCTCCGACCCGGTCCTGCTGCGTCCGCAGAACCTCACCCAGCCGGCCCTGGCCAGCCGACGCTTCGACGCCAACGGCACGACGAACACCGGGGGCCGGCTGAACAGGGTCGAGCTGACCGGGAACTCCCAGGGTGACGCGGCCTTCGCCGTCCCCGGGGTGAGCGGCTGCGGGCCCCTGACCCTCGGCGAGCTGAACTGGGCGGTCAACCTGAAGACGGCGCTCCCGTCGGCGGCCGGAAAGAACAACCTGGTGCTCAACAACGCCGCCACGTACACGGGAGGCCTGGCGTCCCCCGGCGCGGCAGTGCCCAACGCCGGCCGGCTGCTGTCGGAGAGCTGGCACGCAGGAGTGGTGCAGTAAGTACGCCTTCCGTACCTCATTTCGCGGAGTACGGAAATCGGTGATGCCGCCCGCCCCGCCCGGCGCATTCTGCCGGGCGGGGCGGGCGCATTCACACCGGGCGCGAAAGCGCCCGTGTGCCAGATGGCTCACTTATCGACAAGTGCACGGTACGCAATACTCACTCGCTCACAAAAACAAAAAGGTCGTGGGACGCCGTACAAAAAGATGGCGAACCAGTATTGCTAACCCAGGTTACCGGGCCGTAGCGTCCCGGTTGAGCAGCGGCGAAACGTATCCGCGGCTGTTCGTCCGGTACCTCTGGAGCCCCGACGGATCCGGCCTCGTCGGCCGTGGGGACCAGGTCCGCGCGCCAGAGACCTTGCGCAGATTCCGACAAAGGCGCCCTGCGACTTTGTCACTCGGTGACAAGTGATCCGCACCGAGCACCAGATTCGTCGATTTCCGCTGTTCAACGGCTTGTCCTGGCGGTTTCGACGGACATAGCGTGCGCCTCCTGGTGCATGTGTGACGAGCCGCCATTGGATTTCTCAGAGCCGGAGCGCTGACAGATGACTTCGTTCACCACAACTTCGAAGGAGGGCCGATGGGAATCGAAGTAGTCGTCGAGGGCCTCACGAAGTCCTTCGGCAAGCAGAACATCTGGCAGGACGTCACCCTTACGCTGCCCGCCGGCGAGGTGAGCGTGATGCTCGGGCCTTCCGGCACCGGAAAGACCGTCTTCCTGAAATCCATCATCGGTCTGCTGAAGCCGGAGCAGGGGCGCGTCCTCATCAACGGCGTCGACATGGTGAACAGCCCGGAACGCGAGATCATGGAGACCCGCAAACTCTTCGGGCTCATGTTCCAGGACGGCGCGCTCTTCGGATCGATGTCGCTCTTCGACAACATCGCCTTCCCCTTGCGTGAACACACCCGCAAGAAGGAATCGGAAATCCGCCGCATTGTCATGGAACGGATCGACATCGTCGGTCTCCTCGGCGCCGAGGACAAGCTGCCGGGCGAGATCTCCGGCGGGATGCGCAAGCGGGCCGGGCTGGCCCGCGCCCTCGTCCTGGACCCGCAGATCATCCTCTGCGACGAACCGGACTCCGGACTCGACCCGGTCCGCACCGCGTACATCTCCCAGCTGCTCATCGATCTCAACGCGCAGATCGACGCGACGATGCTGATCGTCACCCACAACCTCGACATCGCGGCCACCGTCCCGGACAACATGGGGATGCTCTTCTGCCGCAACCTCGTCACCTTCGGACCGCGCGAGGTGCTGCTCACCAGCGACATGCCGGTCGTCTCCCAGTTCCTCGCGGGGCGCCGCGAGGGGCCCATCGGGATGGCCGAGGAGAAGGACGCCGCCACCCTCGCCGCCGAGGAGATGAACGGCTACGGAGTCGGCATCAGCTCCGCCAACGGGCCGCGCACCGTCGTACCGCAGCTGGAGCCCTCGCCCGGCATGCCCGTACGGCAGGCCGCGCTGCGCCGCCGGGAACGGGTCCTGTCGATGATGGGGCAGCTGCCCGAGGCCGCCCGCACGGCCATCATGAAGAGCTACACCCCGGCCGCGGGCGGTGAACGCCCATGACGGCCCCCATGCCGGTACTGCCCCCCGAGCCGCCCCCGCCCGGTGTGGCCGACGCGACGCCGCCGAAGACACCGGAGCACCAGCCGCCCAGCCGGCTGCTCGCCCCGCTGCGCGAGACCGGGAAGCTGTTCTCCCTCGCCGCGACCGTGAGCCGGGAGGTGTTCCGACGGCCCTTCCAGGTACGGGAGTTCATCGAGCAGTTCTGGTTCGTCGCCAGCGTCACCATCCTGCCCGCCGCACTCGTCTCGATCCCGTTCGGCGCCGTCATCGCCCTCCAGGTCGGCTCGCTGACCCAGCAGCTCGGCGCCCAGTCCTTCACCGGCGGAGCCAGCGTCCTCGCCGTCATCCAGCAGGCCAGCCCGATCATCGTGGCCCTGCTGATCTCCGGCGCCGCCGGCTCGGCCATCTGCGCCGACCTCGGCTCGCGGAAGATCCGCGAGGAACTCGACGCGATGGAGGTCATGGGCGTCTCGCCCGTCCAGCGCCTCGTCGTCCCCCGCGTCCTGGCCACCATGCTGGTCGCCGTACTGCTGAACGGCCTGGTCTCCGTCGTCGGCACGCTGGGCGGCTACTTCTTCAACGTGATCCTCCAGCACGGCACCCCCGGTGCCTACCTGGCCAGCTTCTCCGCCCTCGCCCAGCTCCCCGACCTGTACATCAGCGAGGTCAAGGCGCTGATCTTCGGCTTCATCGCGGGCATCGTCGCCGCCTACCGCGGACTCAACCCGCGCGGCGGCCCCAAGGGTGTCGGCGACGCGGTGAACCAGTCCGTCGTCATCACCTTCATGCTGCTGTTCTTCGTGAACACGGTCCTCACGGCGATCTACCTCCAGATCGTCCCCGCGAAGGGGAGCTGACCGATGTCGATGCTCAGCTGGCTCGACCGATCCGGCGAACAACTCACCTTCTACGTGCGCGCGTTGATCTGGGTGCCGCGGACCCTTCGCCGCTACCTGCGCGAGGTCCAGCGGCTGCTGGCCGAAGTGGCCTTCGGCAGCGGCGGTCTCGGTGTCATCGGCGGCACCATCGGCGTGATGGTCGCGATGACCCTCTTCACCGGCACCGTCGTCGGCCTCCAGGGGTACGCGGCCCTCAACCAGATCGGCACCTCCGCCTTCACCGGTTTCATCTCCGCCTACTTCAACACCCGCGAGATCGCCCCGCTCGTCGCCGGACTCGCGCTCTCCGCGACCGTCGGCGCGGGCTTCACCGCCCAGCTCGGCGCGATGCGGATCAACGAGGAGGTCGACGCCCTGGAGGCGATGGGGGTGCGGTCCATGCCGTACCTCGTGTCCACCCGGATCATCGCCGGGGTCGTCGCGATCATCCCGCTGTACGCGATCGGGCTGCTCTCCTCGTACCTCGCCTCCCGCTACATCACGGTCCTGTTCAACGGGCAGTCCGCGGGCACGTACGACCACTACTTCAATCTCTTCCTCTCCCCGGACGACGTGCTGCTGTCGGTGCTCAAGGTGCTGATCTTCAGCGTGATGGTGATCCTCGCCCACTGCTACTACGGCTTCCACGCCACCGGCGGGCCCGCCGGTGTGGGGGTCGCGGTCGGGCGGTCGGTGCGCAACGCCATCGTGCTCATCAGCGTCACCGACTTCTTCCTCTCCCTCGCCATCTGGGGCGCCACCACGACGGTGAAGGTGGCCGGCTGATGAACTCCCACCGCACGCAGACCGTCCGCCGCAGACTCGCCGGAGTCGCCTTCCTCCTCGTGCCCGCCGTGCTCGTATGGGTCTCGGTCTCGGTGTACCGGAAGGACTTCACCGACGACGCCACCGTGACCGTACGCACCTCCAGCGTCGGCAACGAGATGCACGACAACGCCGATGTGAAGCTGCGCGGCGTCGTCGTCGGGCAGGTCCGCTCCATCACGGCCGACGGGAACGGGGCCCGGCTCACCCTCGCCATCGAGCCCGACAAGCTCGACCGGATCCCGGCCGACGTGACCGCGCAGATGCTGCCCACCACGCTCTTCGGGGAACGGTTCGTCGCACTCGTACCGCCCGAGATGCCGTCCACGCAGCCGTTGCGGGCCGGTTCCGTCATTCCGCAGGACCGCTCCAGCAACGCCATCGAGCTGGAGGAAGTCCTCGACAACGTCCTGCCGCTGCTGACCGCCGTCAAACCGGAGAAGCTCGCCGCCACCCTGGGCGCGGTCTCCCAGGCCCTCCAGGGGCGCGGCGAGAAGCTCGGCGACACGCTCGTCACGCTCGACGCGCATCTGGCGAAGTTCAACCCCCAACTCCCCACGCTCAACGCCGACATCAAAGAACTCGTCAAGGTGAGCAAGGTGTACGGGGACGCTGCCCCCGATGTCCTGGATGCCCTCACCGACTTCACCACCACCAGCGGCACCATCGCCGAACAGCAGGCGCAGCTCGCCGGGCTCTACGGCTCCACGACCGCGTCCGCGCGCGACCTCACCTCGTTCCTCCAGGAGAACAAGGACAACCTGATCCGGCTCTCCGCCACGAGCAGGCCGACGCTGGAGCTGCTGGCGAAGTACTCGGACGAATTCCCCTGCACCCTGCGGACCATGGCCGGCTTCGTCCCGGCCATGGACAAGGCGCTCGGCAAGGGCACCGACCGGCCCGGACTCCACGTCACCGTCAAGCCCGTGAAGTCGAAGGGCAAGTACGTGCCCGGCAAGGACACCCCGGTCTACCACTCGACCGGCGGACCGCACTGCTACTCCGTGCCGTACGTGGGCAGGACCGTGCCGACCGCCGACGCCCGCACGGCGGCGGCGGTCACCCCGCCGGGTACCGCACGCACCGACGAACCGGCCGGCACCGCAGCCAAGGACTCCGCCCTCGGCATGCCCAACTCCCCGCAGGAGAGCCGGCTCGTCAACGAGCTGGTCGCTCCCTCACTGAAAGTCCAGCCGCAGACCCTGCCCGACTGGAGCAGCGTGCTCATCGGTCCGGCCTTCCGCGGTGCGGAGGTGAAGCTCAAGTGAAGCGCCGCTCTCTCGCCGCTCCGCTCACGAAGTCGATCGTCTTCATCCTGGTGACCGTTCTGGCCACCACCGTGCTGGCGCTGTCCATCGCCAACACGGGCGTCGGCGACACCACCACGTACAAGGCCAGGTTCACCGACGCCACCGGACTGGTCGTCGGCGACAGCGTCCGGATCGCCGGGGTCAAGGTCGGACAGGTCGAGTCCATCGAGGTGGCCGACAAGAGGCTCGCCGAGGTCGGCTTCGCCGTCCGCAAGGGGCGCAGTCTTCCCGCCTCGGTGACCGCCTCGATCAAGTACCTCAACATGGTCGGCCAGCGGTACATCGACCTCGACCAGGGGGCCGGGCCGGTCGGCAGGAGCTTCGCCGCCGGAGCGACCATCCCGCTCTCCCGCACCACCCCGGCGCTCGACCTCACCCAGCTCTTCAACGGCTTCCAGCCGCTCTTCGAGGGGCTCTCCCCGCCCGACGTCAACCAGCTGGCCGGCTCCATCGTCCAGGTGCTCCAGGGCGAGGGCGGCACCGTCGACAGCATCCTCTCGCACGTCGGCTCGCTGACCGGCACGGTCGCCGCGAAGGACAAGGTGATCGGCGAGGTGATCAAGAACCTCAACACGGTCCTGAAGACCGTCAACGACCGCGAGGCCGGCTTCGACGACCTCGTCGACACCCTGCAGAAGCTCGTCACCGGATTCGCCGGCGACCGCAAACCGCTCGGCCAGGCGGTCACGGCCATGGGCGCGCTCACCACCGTCACCGCGGACCTCCTCCAAGACGGCCGGGCGCCCCTCAAGAGCGACATCAGACAACTCGGGCGGCTCTCCGACCAGTTGGGCAACGGCACCCCGCAGATCGAGAACTTCCTGCAGAAGACCCCGGCCAAGATGGCGGCGATCAGCCGACTCACCTCGTACGGCTCATGGCTCAACCTCTACCTCTGTGAGGCCAAGGTCAGCGGAGTGACGACCGAGGACGGCAGCGCCCCGCCCACCGGCATCGTGGTCAGGAAGCCGAGGTGCCAGTCATGAGGTTCAAACCCGTACGGGAACGCAACCCCGTCGCCGTGGCCGTCGTGGGCCTGGTCGTCCTCGCCCTCATCGGATTGGGCGCCTACCGCGTCGACTCGCTGCCCTTCATCGGCGGCGGCACCACCTACAGCGCCGACTTCACCGAGTCCGCCGGACTGAGCGAGGGAGACGAGGTGCGGGTCGCCGGAGTGAAGGTCGGCGAGGTCACCGGCGTCTCGCTCGACGGCCCCAGGGTGAAGGTCGCCTTCAAGGTCAAGGACGTCTGGATCGGCAACTCCTCCACCGTCGGCATCGCCATCAAGACCCTGCTCGGCGAGAAGTACCTCGCCGTCGACCCGCTGGGCAACGCCCCGCAGGACCCGCACGAGCGCATCGGGGCGAGCCGCACCACGTCCCCGTACGACGTCACCCAGGCGTTCAACGGACTCGGTGAGACCATCGGCGAGATCGACACCGCACAGCTCGCCAAGAGCTTCGAGACGATCTCCGCCACCTTCAAGGACTCCCCGCCGGACGTGAAGAGCGCGGCCGACGGGCTCTCCGCCCTCTCGAGGACCGTCTCCGAACGGGACGCCCAGCTCGCCACCCTCCTCAAGGGCAGCAAGCAGCTCACCAAGACGCTCGCCGACAAGAAGAGCAGCTTCGAAACCCTGCTGGAGGACGGCAATCTGCTCCTCGGCGAGATCCAGGCACGCCGCGACTCCATCCACCAGCTGCTCACCGGCACCAAGAATCTGGGCATCCAGCTCACCGGCCTCGTGCAGGACAACAACAAGCAGCTGAAGCCCACCCTGGACTCGCTCGGCCGGGTCACCGCGGTGCTGGTGAAGAACCGCAAGAGCCTCGACAAGGTGCTCTCATTGGCCGGCTCGTACAGCCGGCTCGTCGGCAACACCCTCGGCAGCGGCCGCTGGTTCGACAACTACGTCTGCGGAGTCGTCCCGAAGGAGTACGTGCCCGCGGGCACACCCGCGGGGCCCGAGTGCAAGCCACCCAAGCAGCAAGGCGGCCGCTGACATGAGAATGAAGCGCATCGTCGGCATCGGCGCCGGACTCGCCGTGGTGGCCGTCGCGGCCACCACCGGTGTGCTGGCCATGGACGACGAGGGAACGACGACCATCACCGCCTACTTCGACCAGGCCACGGGTGTGTACGCCGGATCGGACCTGCGGATCCTCGGCGTCAGGGTCGGCCGGGTCGAAGCGGTCACGCCCCGGGGCAAGGAGGTCGAGGTCACCCTGCGGGTCGACAAGGGCGTCAAGGTCCCCAAGGCCGCGCACGCCGTGGTCGTCGCCCCCAGCCTCGTCGCCGATCGCTACGTCCAGCTCGCCCCCGCCTACGACGGCGGACCGCAGATCGCGGACAACGCCGTACTGCCGGCCGCGGACAATGCCACGCCCGTCGAGGTGGACCAGCTGTACGACTCCATCACGGAGCTCTCCAAGGCGCTGGGCCCGGACGGGGCCAACGCCGACGGAGCCCTCTCCGGACTCCTCGACACCGGGGCCAAGAACCTCGACGGCAACGGCAAGGCCATCGGCAACTCCATCGAGCAGTTCGGCAAGGCCACCAAGACCCTCGACAAGAGCAGCGGGAACCTCTTCGACACGCTGTCCTACCTCCAGACCTTCACCACCATGCTGAAGGACAACGACGGCAATGTGCGCGCCGCCGAACAGCAGCTCAACTCGGTGACCGGTTTCCTCGCCGACGACAAGGAGAACCTCGGCGCCGCGCTGAAGGAACTGGGCACCGCACTGGGGCAGGTGAAGGGCTTCATCCAGAAGAACCGCGGCGCGCTCAAGGCGAACGTGGACGCCCTGGTGCCGCTCACCCAGACGCTGGTAGACCAGCGGGCCTCGCTCGCCGAGTCACTGGACACGCTGCCGCTCGCCGCGGGCAACGTCGTCAACGCCTACGACCCGGTGAACCGCACGCTCAACGGCCGTACCAACCTCAACGAGCTCTCCATGGGCGGACCGCTCACGGAGGCCACCGGACTCGCCGGCCTCACCCCGGTGGACGGCGCACGCCGCAAGGCGCTGCCCACCCTGCCGCTCCCGGCCGTCGGCACCGTCTACGGCACCCCGGCGAAGACCGCCACGGAGAAGAAGGGGGCGAACCGATGAGCCGTGTGCTGCGCAGACCAGGAGCCCGCACGACCGGTGTCGCCGCGGTCCTGGCCGTGGGCGTCGGCCTGGCCCTCGTCGTCACCGCTTCCGGCCTGCCGTCGTTCACCGGGATCGACCAGGTCCCGCTGCCCGGCGGCGCCGACCTCGGCGACCACCCCTACGAGATCACCGCGGAGTTCGCGGACGTACTCAGCCTCGCCCCGCAGGCGTCGGTGAAGGTCAACGACGTCGCCGTCGGCCGGGTCACCAAGGTCTCCCTGGGCTCGGGCAGCTGGAACGCCAAGGTCACCATGCGCGTCAACGGCAAGGTCGAACTGCCCGCCAACGCCTACGCCCACCTGGAACAGTCCAGCCTCCTCGGCGAGAAGTACATCCAGCTCGCCGCGCCCGCGCGCGGCACCGCACAGGGCAGGCTCGCCGACGGAGACCGGATTCCGCTGACCCGCACCAACCGGAACCCCGAGGTCGAAGAGGTCTTCGGCGCCCTGTCGATGCTCCTCAACGGCGGTGGCGTCAACCAGCTCAAGACCATCACCACCGAGCTGAACAAGGCACTCGCCGGACGCGAACCCCAGATGCGCTCCATGCTCGGCCGGGTCAACACCCTCGTCACCAACCTGGACGGCCACAAGAAGGACATCACCGACGCCCTCGACGGAGTGAACCGGCTCTCCGCCACCCTCGCCACCCGCAAACAGGACGTCGGCACGGTGCTCACCGGGCTCAGCCCCGGCCTGAAGGTCCTGGAGAAGCAGCGCGGCTCGCTCCTCACCATGCTGCGTTCGCTCGACATCCTCTCCACCGTCGCCGTCGACACGGTCGACAGGAGCAAGGCCGACATGATCGCCGACCTCAAGGCCCTCGCCCCCAGCCTCAAGGCGCTCGCCGACTCCGGCCGCGACCTGCCCGACTCCCTCCAGGTACTGCTCACCTACCCGTTCACGGACGAGGTGCTGCGCGGGGTGAAGGGCGACTACCTCAACGTCTACCTGGATGTGACGGCCATGCCCGGCACACAGATCATCCCGTCGCTCACCCCGGCGGTCCCCCCGCAGACCGGGACCGGTACGAGCGGGGCCGGCCGGACACTGCCGCTGCCCCTTCCCGCGGTCCCGACGGCGGGCACGGACGGGAGCAGCCGATGATCACCCTCGCCATCCGGCTCAAGAACATCTCCTTCCTGGTCATCGCGGTGCTCGTGCTCGGCTACCTCGGGGTGCGGTACGCCGACCTCGGCCACTACATCGGCCTGCGCAGCTACTACACCGTCAAGGTCCAACTCCCGCGCACCGGCGGGCTGTACACCCACTCCAACGTCACCTACCGGGGGGTCTCGGTGGGCCGGGTCGGGCCGATCGAGCTCACCGACGACGGAGTCGAGGCCGAACTTCGCATCGAGAAGGACGCCCCGAAGATCCCGGACGGCCTCAAGGCCGTCGTCGCCAATCTCTCCTCGGTCGGCGAGCAGTACGTGGACCTGCGGCCCACCCGCACCGAGGGTCCGTACCTGGCGAACGGCTCCGTCATCGACCAGGCCGACACCACCGTCCCCGCCCCCGTCACCGATGTCCTCACCAGCGTCAACGACCTCGCGGGCTCCGTCGATCCGGAATCCCTGCGTACGGTCGTCGACGAGTTCGGCACCGCGTTCGAGGGGCGCGGCGACGACCTCCAGGTGCTGCTGGACACCGGAAGCGACTTCGTCCGGGCGGCGGACGACGCGCTGCCGGTCAACACCCGGCTGATGATCGACGGCCGGACCGTGCTGCGCACCCAGGCCGAACAGGGCGAAGCGCTCAAGGGCTTCGCCTCCGGTGCCGAGGAACTGGCCGCACAGCTCAAGGGATCCGACGCCGATCTGCGCAAGCTGATCGCGGTCGCCCCCGACGCGACCGGACAGATCAGCGGACTGCTGCGGGACCTCGACCCGAGCTTCGGCGTCGTCGTCGCCAACCTCCTCACCACCTCCGAGGTCGCCGTCACCCGGCAGCGCGGCATGGAGGAACTCCTGGTGAAACTGCCCGCGGTGGCGGCCGCCGGGGCCAGCGCGATCGACGAGAACGGCGCCCGGTTCGGCATGTCGGTCACCTTCTTCGAACCCCTGCCCTGCACCGCCGGATACGGCGGCACGGTCTACCGCAGCGGCCTGGACACCACCGCCGGACCGCCCGTCAACACCAAGGCCCGCTGCACCTCTTCGCCCGGCACCGGCATCAACGTGCGCGGCAGCGCCAACGCGCCCAAGGGCGGCGCCGTGCCCGAGCCCGCGAAGCCCGGCTCGATGCTGCTGGGTGACGAGGCGGACCGGCTCCCGGGCGCGCTCGGTGTCACCGGCCGGACGCCGTCGGACGGCGACGGCATGGCCGGCCTGCTGGGACTCGGACAGGGAGGCGGCCGATGACGGCCCGTACGAAGACCCTGACCGGCTGGGCGGTGCTGCTCGCCGCCGTGCTGGTCTGCGCCCTCGGCAGCTGGTCGTACGTCCGGGCACGGGGCGACGACAGCCTCGCGTACGCGAAGCACCGTGATGTCGCGCTGGCCGACGGCAAGCACCGCCTCGCCCTGCTGAACAGCCTCGACGCCAAGGACGCCGGGAGCGTGGACAGCGGCCTCGGCGCCTGGCTCGACTCCTCGACCGGGCCGCTCCACGACCAGCTGGGGCGTACCCGGAGCAAGGACGCGAAGGAACTGACCGAGTCAGGTGCCACCGCACGCGGGAAGGTCACCGACGCGGCGCTCACCGCGCTCGACGAGCGGACCGGAACGGCCGAGATGATCGCGACCGTCGATGTCGAGGTCACCCCGCGCACCGGAAAGGCCGGCACCGAACGCAAACGCTTCGAGGCCACGCTGGCCCGGACCCCGGACGGCTGGAAGGTCAAGGCGCTCACGGCGATTCCGGTCGGGAGCGGCGCATGAAGGAGCGGGGAGGGACGGCGGTCGTGCGTACGGACACCGACACGGAGACACGGGAGGCCGAGGAAGCCGGTGCGCCCGCCGAGGAGGAGCGGCCGGACCCGTCCGGGCCCGCCCGGCGGTGGCCGCGCATCGTGGCGGCCGTCCTGGTCGTCGCACTGCTCGCGACCGGCGGCGCGCTCTTCGCCGAGGGCCGGGCGCTGCGCGACACCCCCGCCACCTCGAACCGCGCGCTGACCGACAGCGAGGCGACCACCCGGGTCGCCGGCGATGTCAGCAATGCGCTCGGCAAGGTCTTCTCGTACAGCCCGCAGGCCACCGCCGTCACCAAGGAGTCGGCGAAGCAACTCCTGGCCGGCAAGGCGCTCCAGCAGTACGCGGCGCTGTTCGGCCAGGTCGAGAAGCAGGCGGCGGACCAGAAGCTGACGCTCACCACCCATGTCGTACGCGCCGGAGTGACCCGGCTGACGGACGACAGCGCCCACCTGCTGGTCTTCCTCGACCAGGTCTACGAGCGAGAGGGCAAGCAGGCCACCACGGCGGCGGCACAGCTCTCCGTCACCGCCCAACTGCGGGACGGCCACTGGACCGTGGTCGAGATCACCTCCAGATAGCAGCGTCCACACTCGCGCGACACGGTACGGATCGGCCGGCAGGGGAGAGACAGCAATGGCACGGGTACGGATGACGAGGAACCCGCTGATGGCGGCGGCGGTCGTGCTGGCCGTCGCGGCGGCCGGCGCGGCGGCCTGGAGCGGAGTGTCGTGGTACGACGCCGCGCACGACGAGTCGGCGGTGTACGCGCAGGCCCGTGACGAGGCGCTGGCCGCGGGCGAGCAGGCGGTGCAGAACATGAACACG
Source organism: Streptomyces sp. NBC_00984 (assembly GCF_045162475.1). Taxonomy (NCBI): domain Bacteria; kingdom Bacillati; phylum Actinomycetota; class Actinomycetes; order Kitasatosporales; family Streptomycetaceae; genus Streptomyces; species Streptomyces sp. NBC_00984. The sequence goes on along the minus strand of NZ_CP108734.1, from coordinate 1,379,891 downwards.
CTCGACCACCGGAAGCTGGAGAAGGGCCTCGACAGCTGGGAGGACTCCACCACCGGCGATCTGCACCGGCAACTCGTCGACGGACGGACCGCGTTCGTGAAGCAGATCCAGCAGGCGAAGACGGTCAGCACGGCCCAGATCCTGTCCGGGGCGGTGACCGAACTCGACGACCGGGCCGGCAAGGCCGGAGTCATGGTGGCGCTGCGGGTCACCGTGACCGCGCCGAAGGGCAAGCCCGCGGTGAAGGAGAGCCGGATGCTCGGCAGGCTCACCCGTACCTCCGAGGGGTGGAAGCTCAGCGCCCTCGGCCAGGCACCCGTCGGCAACACGGCCGGCTGAGAGGCTGACGCCACCGACTCCCACCCCGCCACCGAGAGGATCCCCGGACATGTCGACGACCCGTCACCTCGTCAACCGCAGGCGCCGTCTGGCCACCGTCGCCGCGGAACGCGCCACCGCCACCGTCCCGGAGCGGCGGCCCGCGACCCCGGACGCGTCCCCGGACGAGCCGGCGCGTACCCCCGACGCGAAGGACACCACCACCGACGACGAGGTCACGGACGACGCCGGTCCGGCAGACGGCCAGGAGAGGAAGGAACCGCGACGCGAGCGGCCGTCCCGCCTCCGTGGCCGGCTGCCCGCCGTTCTCTGCGCCCTCACCGTGCTGCTCGGGGCCTTCGCCGCCTGGGCGTTCACCTCGGCCGGCAGCCTGCGCGACGACCCGTCCCGGCAGAACACCGCCCTCACCGACATCGGCCGCACCAGCGAGGTGAAGGGCCAGATCGCCGACGCCGTCGGCGCGGTGTTCTCGTACAACTACGCCTCGCCCGGCAATTCCGCGGAGGCGGCCAGGACACACCTGGTCGGCAAGGCGGTGCAGCAGCACAAGGACATGCTCGCCCAGGTCCGGGCCCAGGGGCAGAAGCAGAAGCTCGTGCTGACCACGACCGTCACCGACAGCGGTGTGGAACTCCTCGACGGCGACCGGGCCCGGCTGCTGATCTTCGCCGACCAGAGCAACACCCGTACCGGCAAGTCGGACGAGACGACCTACGCGGCGGCCATGTTCGCCGTGGACGCCGTTCGCCGCGGCGACACCTGGCGGATCTCCGCCATCGATACGTTCACCCGGTGACCCGGGGGAGAGGGGAGCACGCATGAGGTTCAACGGCACGATGCGCCGCGGACTCGGCGGCACGGCGGCCGCGGTCGCCACGATGGCCGCGCTCACCGCGTCCCAGGCACCGGGACTCGGCGGTCATGAAACGTCGCCGAAGCAGCGCCAGGAGGCCGACGAGGTCAAGTGGTCGCACGTGCCCAACGACGACTCGTACCACACCGAACTCCCGCCGCTCCAGTCGCCGAAGCCGCCGAAGGCCGGCAAGAAACAGAGCCCGGCCGCCGCCCGGTCCTGGGCCGAGGCGGGCATCCCGGCCACGGTGCTCGCCGCCTACCGCAAGGCGGAGAGCGCACTCGGGAGGACCGACCCCGGATGCCGTCTGCCGTGGCAGCTGCTCGCGGCGATCGGCAAGGTCGAGTCCGGTCAGGCCGGCGGGGGACGGGTGGACGCCCACGGCACGACGCTCACCCCGATCCTCGGACCGGTCCTCAACGGTGCGGGATTCGCCGACATCCCGGACACCGACGGCGGCGCGTACGACGGCGACCGTACCTACGACCGGGCGGTCGGCCCGATGCAGTTCATCCCGTCGACCTGGGCCCACTGGGGCAAGGACGGGAACGGTGACGGCCGCCGCGATCCGGGCAACATCTACGACGCCGCCCTGGCCGCCGGGTACTACCTCTGCGCCGGACCGCGCGATCTGTCGGTGAAGGCCGATCTGGACCGGGCGATCCTCAGCTACAACCACTCGGACACCTATCTGCGCACCGTGCTGTCCTGGCTGGAGTTCTACCGCAAGGGCATCCATCCGGTGGCCGACGGCAAGGGAACCGTCCCGAAGAGCCCCGGCGCGGGCGGCCCGAACAAGCCGAAGCGTCCGGTCGGCGGCCCCGGCGCCCCGGACGGCGGCATCATCGTGGGCCCGCAGCCCGGCGGTTCACCGCACCCCTCCCCGTCGGCCCCCCCGAAGCCCTCCGGGTCACCGACCGGTTCCCCGGACCCCACCGGCTCCCCGGACCCCACGGACCCGGGCACCGGCTCACCCGATCCGACCGACAGCGGACCGGCCACCCCGGACCCCGGTACGAGCCCCGACCCCGGTACCTCGGAGCCGGGCCCCGGCTGCCCGACCGACTCGCCGTCACCGGACCCGACCGACACCACCGGGACCACCGAGTCCCCGGAGCCCGACCCGACGACGAGCGAGGACCCCTGCGCCACGCCGTCGGGCTCACCGTCCGCCGGCTGACAGCACCTCCGCCAGGTCGTACCGCACCACTTCTTCCAGCTGCGCGTAGGTACAGCCGGCAGGGGTGCGGTCGGGCCGCCAGCGGCGGAACCGGGCGGTGTGCCGGAAACGGTCGCCCTCCATGTGGTCGTACGCCACCTCGCAGACCCGCTCCGGGCGCAGCGCCACCCATGACTGGTCCTTCTTCCCGGACCAGCGGCTCTGCGTCCCGGGCAGCCGGGCGTGCTCGTGCGCCTCGGCGTCGGCCCAGGCCGCCCACGGGTGGCCGGCGAAATCGACGCGCAGCGGCTCCAGCTCCGCGACCAGTTCCTCGCGGCGCTTCATCGAGAAGGCGGCACAGACCCCGACGTGCTGGAGCACGCCCCCGGAGTCGTACAGGCCGAGCAGCAGCGAGCCGACGACCGGGCCGCTCCTGTGGAAGCGGTATCCCGCCACCACGCAGTCGGCGGTCCGCTCGTGCTTGATCTTGTACATCACCCGGGTGTCGGGGCGGTACGGCAGATCGAGCGGTTTGGCCACCACACCGTCGAGCCCCGCGCCCTCGTAGTGCTCGAACCACTCCTGGGCGAGGGCCGGGTCCGTGGTCGCCGGGGCGAGGTGGACGGGGGCGGACGCGTGGGACAGCGCCGCCTCCAGCACGGCACGGCGGTCGGACTGCCGGGTGGAGAGCAGGGAGTCGTCCCCCACCGCCAGGATGTCGAAGGCGATCAGACTGGCCGGGGTCCGTTCGGCGAGCAGCCGCACCCGGGAATCGGCGGGGTGGATGCGCTCGCTGAGCCGGTCGAAGTCGAGCCGCCCGTCGTACGCGACCACGATCTCGCCGTCGATCACGCAGCGCGGCGGCAGATTGTCCCGCACGGCGGTGACCAGCTCGGGGAAGTAGCGTGTGAGCGGCTTGCCGGTGCGGCTGCCGATCACCACCTCCTCGCCGTCCCGGTGCACGATCGCGCGGAAGCCGTCCCACTTGGCCTCGTACTGCATACCGGGCGGGATCCTGGCCACGGACTTGGCGAGCATCGGCTTCACAGGCGGCATCACCGGCAGATCCATGGCCCGATTCTCACCCAGGAACAGGCGCAAGTCTCCCGATATGCGGCATATGTGAGCCCGGCCTACCGTGACCGTCATGGGTGCAGCGGTGAAAGCAGTGGAGCTCGAAGCCGACGGACGGGCCGTACGGCTCTCCAATCCGGACAAGGTCTACTTTCCGGAGAAGGGTTACACCAAGAGGGACGTGGCCGCGTACTTCCTGGCCGTGGGCCCCGGCATCACCCGCGCCCTGCGCGACCGGCCCACCACCCTCCAGCGCTTCGTGGACGGCGTCGAGGGCGAGTTCTTCTACCAGAAGCGGGCCCCGAAGAACCTCCCCGACTGGATCCCCACGGCACGGATCACCTTCCCGAGCGGCCGGCCCGCCGACGAGATCTGCCCCACCGAGCTCGGCGCCGTCATCTGGGCGGCCAACCTCGGCACGCTCACCTTCCACCCCTGGCCGGTCCGCAGCACCGACACCGACCACCCGGACGAACTGCGCATCGACCTCGACCCGCAGCCCGGCACGGACTACGCCGACGCGGTACGGGCCGCCCACGAGCTGCGGTCCGTGCTCGACGACCACGGGCTGCGCGGCTGGCCCAAGACCTCCGGCGGCCGGGGCATCCATGTCTTCGTCCCGATCGCCCCGGAGTGGACGTTCACCGAGGTCAGGCGCGCCACCATCGCCGCCGGGCGCGAACTGCAGCGGCGTATGCCGGACCGGGTGACCACGGCCTGGTGGAAGGAGGAGCGCGGCGAGCGGATCTTCGTCGACTTCAACCAGACCGCCCGGGACCGCACCATCGCCTCCGCCTACTCCGTACGCCCCCGCCCGTACGCCCCGGTCTCCGCCCCGCTGCGCTGGGAGGAGCTCGACGACGCCGAACCGCGCGACTTCGACATCAGGACCATGCCGAAGCGCTACGCCGAGGTGGGCGACGTGCACGCGGACATGGACGACCACGCCTTCCGGCTCGAAGGGCTGCTGGAGCTGGCGGACCGGGACGAGCGGGAACGCGGACTCGGCGACATGCCGTACCCGCCGGAGTACCCGAAGATGCCCGGCGAGCCGAAACGGGTCCAGCCGAGCCGGGCCCGGCGCGACGAGGACGCCGAGGGGTGAGCGCGCCCGACCTGGAGCCCGCCGCACCGCACGGGGAACATGCCCGGCCCCCGGCCCGCGGTGACCGATGGTCGGAGTTCAAGGCGTCCCCGTATCTGCCCGCCGTCGTGCTTCTGTTCATCATCGCGGCCGCGGCCGGTCTCTTCGCCGGCTCCTACACGTACGCGATGGCCAACCCGACCCCGCGCAATATCCCGGCCGCCGTGGTCGGCGAGCTCGACACCCCGCGCGACAAGGTCTTCCTCGGCCGGCTGGAGGTCGCACTCGACACCTCGCTGGTGCTGCACGAGTACGCCACCGAAGCCGAAGCCCGCCTCGCGCTGGAGGAGCAGAAGGTCTTCGCCGTCCTGCGGTCCGAGAACGGCGGGGTCGGCCTGGACGTCGCGAGCGCCTCCGGAGCCTCGGTCGCCCAGTTGCTCGCCGAGTCCACGCTGAAGGTGGGGGAAGCGGCCCATGTGCCGGTGAAGGTCACGGACGTGAAGCCCCTGCAGCGGGGCGACCCGCGCGGCCTCGCTCTCTTCTACATCTCGCTCGCCGCGGTGATCGTCGGGTTCATCGGCGCGATCCAGCTGAGTGTGAACGCCAAGGCGCTGGAGCCCCTGGAGCGGGTCGGGTTCACCGTCGTCTACGCCCTGCTCGGCGGGTTCTCCATCGCCGCCGTGGTGGACTGGCTGCTCGGCTCCGTCGACCTGCCGTTCGTCCAGTCGTGGATGATTCTCGCCTTCACCATGTTCACCACGGGCATGGTCTTCACCATGTTCAACGCCCTGATGGGGCGCTGGGCGATGATCCCCACCTGGGGACTGATGGTGATGCTCGGAAACCCGTCCTCCGGTGGTGCGGTGTCCTGGCCGCTGCTGCCGTCGGTGCTCGGCTTCATCGGCCGCTGGCTCCCCCCGGGCGCCTCGGTCAACGCCCAGCATGCCGCCGTCTACTACCAGGGACACCAGCGGGTCTTCCCGTACCTGGTCCTCGCCGGCTGGGCGCTGGTCTCGTGCACGGTGTTCTGGGTGTGGCGCCACCGGCACCCGGGAGGCCGTGACCACATGCCTCAGCACGCGGCCACGGCCACCTGATCCGGGACCGGGCTACAGCTCCTTGATCCGGATGTCGCGGTACGAGACCACGTCCGTGGTGCTGTGGACCTGGAGTCCGATGTAACCGGAGGCGTACCGCCGGCCGTCGGTCCCCGGGTCGTCGCCGCGCGGCGGTTCGAAGACCTGACCGCCGTTGTTGTCGAACTCGTTCAGCAGGACACCGTTGCGGTAGATCGAGTAGTGCTGGTCCACCACCCGGATCTCGTAGTCGTTCCAGGTGCCCTTGGGGGTGACCCCGGCGCCGGCCAGACCGATCCGGTCGAAGCCGTAGATCGAGCCGGTCTTGTACATGTCGCCGTCCGGCCGGTCGAGGATCTGCACCTCATGGCCGTACTTGATGGCGACCCACTCCGGACGCGACTCCTCCGGGTTGTCGTGGACGTTCGGGAAGCGCACGAACACGCCGCTGTTGGCGTTGCCCGCGCCCGGGGCGTCGTCGCGCCACTGGAGCTTGAGCGAGAAGTCGCCGTACTGCCGCCCGGGGAACCAGAGCATGCCCATGCCGTCCACCGAGGTGGAGCTGGTGATGGTGCCGTCCGCGTTGAGCCCGAACTTTCCGCCGCCGACCTGCTGCCATTTGGCGAAGGACGCCGCCGTGCCGTCGAAGAGCTTCTTGTAGCCCTCGTCCTGGCCCGGCCCGCCGATCCCCGACTGCTTGGCCGCCCGGTAGATCTTCTTCTGCTCGCGGGCGTCGATCACACCGGCGGCGAGCAGCTTGTCGAGGACGCCGTCGACGTGCTTGAGGAACAGCGCGTGCGACGACCAGTCCTTCTCGTCCTCGATCAGCTCATTGATCGTGCAGCGGTTGCCCGTGATGCGGTTGGGGACCCCGGTGTCGACCGTGCCGACGATGACGGTGAGCCGCTCGTCGAACTCCGGGCAGTTCGGCGCCGGTACGCCCCCGCTCTCCGCGACGGTGAACGACACCTGCTTCGCGACGGAGGTGTTGCCGGCCTTGTCCGTCGCCCGGTGGGCGACGGTGTGATAGCCGACGCGGTCGACGATGACGGTGCCGGTGTACGCGAGGTACGGGCCGCCGTCGAGCGAGTACTCGACCTTGTCCACGCCGGATTCGGCGTCGGTCGCGGTGACCGTCACCTTGGCGCTGGTGATGTAGGCGTTGTCCGAGTTCTTGTCGCCCGCGACCTTCGCGGAGGTCTCCGGCGGGGTCTTGTCCTGCGTCGGCGGCGCGACGACGGTGAAGTCGACCGACTTCTCGGCTGCCGTGTTGCCCGCCTTGTCGGTGGCGCGGTAGCGGACCGTGTGCGTGCCGACCTCGTGCACCATCACGGGTGCGGTGTACGGCTGCCAGGCGCCGTCCGCCCCGATCGCGTACTCGATGGTGTTGACGCCGGACCCGGTGTCGGAGGCGGTCACGGTGACCGTCGCCATCCCGAGGTACTGCCCCTGGTCGTCCTTCTCGCCGGACACGGTCGCCGAGGTCTCCGGCGGCGTCCCGTCGTCCGTCGGCGGCGCGGCGACCGCGAAGTCGACCGACTTCTCGGCTGCCGTGTTGCCCGCCTTGTCGGTGGCGCGGTAGCGGATCGTGTGCGTACCGACCTCGTCGACCACGACCGGTGCGGTGTACGGCTGCCAGGCGCCGTCCGCGCCCACCGCGTACTCCACGGTGTCGACGCCGGAACCGTCGTCGGTGGCCGAGACGGTGACCGTGGCCTGACCGATGTACGCGCCGTCGGCGTTCTTGTCACCGTCCACCTTCGCCGAGGTGCCGGGCGCCGTGGTGTCCTCGCCGCCACCGCCCTCGGTCACGGTGAGGATGCCCTGCATCGCCTCGTGCCCCGGCATGGTGCAGTGGTAGAAGTACCGGCCGGGGGAGAGCGTGACCTCGGCGGTGTGCCTGCCGCCCTGGTCGTCGGCCGGGTTGGCCAGGATGTTCAGCGTGACGTCGTCGTTGAACTCCGGGTCCGAGACGCTGAACGTGAGGGTGTGCGGCATTCCCGTGGTGTTGCCGGTCGCCGCGCTGTTCTCGAAGACGATGGTCGCCTTGCCGGCCACCGCGGTCTTCGGGGCGGACAGATAGTGGTCGATGGGGTCGCCCGCGGTCCAGGTGAGGACCTGATCGGCGGCCGCACCGGCGGGAGTCGCCGTACGGCCGTACGCCGCCGTCGAGGTCAGCCCCAGGACCATCAGGAAGGAACCCAGCAGCGCGAGCCACAGCCGGGCGGGACGGTACCGCTTTCGCGAGAGGACCGGACGATGTCTCACCGCACTGCCGCCTTCCTGGCCAGATCCTCGGCGGCCGGCGTCGGACCGCCGCCCTTGTACGTCACACGCCACAGCGCCGACTTGGAGTCGGAGGTGAAGAAGCCGCGCCCGTAGTCCAGGACGTACAGCGAACCGTCCGGGGCGAACTTCCAGTCCATCAGGTTGCGGATGCCGTCCGCCCCGACCGGGATGATCTTCCGCAGGGACTCGGCGTGCGTGGGCAGACCGCCCTTGCCGACCGTCTTCGGGTCGGTGAGCACGGCGTGGCGGGGCTGGGTGTCGTCGTAGAAGTCACCGACGAACCACTTGCCGTCCCAGTAGGAGGGCCACTTGTCGGCGCTGGTGCTCGCCGCGTCGTACCGGTAGACCGGGCCGTTCATCGTGGCCTGGCCGCCGCCCTTGAGCCACGGCAGCAGCTGCTTCTGGTCCTCGACCTTGTAGCTCGGGATGCCGTTCGCGTCGCGCGGGTAGTCCACGCCACCGCCCTGCGGCGAGTACCAGATGGTGTTGGAGGTGACCGGCGGCAGATTCACCAGACCGTCGTTGTTCGGCGACTCGTTCTTCGGGTGGTCGCAGTCGTACCAGCCGAGCGGCTTCGTCGGATCCGGCAGATTGCGGTCCCGGTAGGGCTGCTTGTTGCCCATGCAGTACGGCCAGCCGTGGTTGCCCGCCTTCGTGATCGCGGCGAACGTGTCGTACTTGGCCGGACCCCAGGTGGTGGAGGGTGCGCCCGCGTCGGGGCCGACCCAGCCCGCGTACAGGGTGTCCGTCGACTTGTCGATGGAGATCCGGGCCGGATTGCGCACGCCCATCACATAGATCTCGCCGCGGGTCTTGCCACCGCCCTCGTCGGGCTCCTTGCCGGTGAAGAGGTTGCCCTCGGGCAGTGTGTAGGTGCCGTCGTCCTCCGGGTGGATCCGCAGGATCTTCCCGTTGAGGTTGTTCGTGTTGCCCGCGGTGCGGCGGGCGTCGGCGAACGAGACGCCCTTGTAGTTCGGCTGAGGGTTGTTCCCGGAGTAACCGTCGCTGAAGCCGGAGGAGTTGTTGTCACCGGTCGCGATGTACAGATTGCCCTTGGAGTCCCAGGCCATCCCGCCGCCCGCGTGGCAGCAGCTGTGGACCTGGACGGGCCAGTGCAGCAGCACCTTCTCCGAGGACAGGTCCAGCTTGTTCGTGGCCGGGTCCATGGTGAAGCGGGAGACCTGGCGCACCGCCATCTGCTTGTCGCGGTCCAGCTTCGCGTGCGGGGTGTAGTGCAGATACACCCAGCCGTTCTTCTCGAAGTCCGGGTCCAGCTCGATGCCGAGCAGCCCCTCCTCGACCTTGACCAGCTCGTCGCCGCCGCCCTTGTTGCCGAAGACGGTCAGCTCACCGGCGAGGGTGACCTTCTTGGTTCTGGGGTCGTAGACGTGGATCTGTCCCAGGCCCTTGCCGATGTCCGGGTCGTTCCAGTCGGTGACGACCGGCCTGCTGCTGTCGGCGCCGCCGCGCCCGATGTACAGCACGCGTCCGTCGGGGGCGACGACCAGGCCGTGCGGCTCGCCGATCTGGTCGTTCTGTCCCGGTTGGTTGGGCTGGGTGACGCGCTCGGCCTTGTAGTTGGCGTCGATCGTGGCCTTGCAGTCGGCCTGCGAGATCCGGGTCGTCCAGTCCAGCGCGCCACGCAGATGGTCGCGGAAGTCGGTCTCCGCGAAGCTGTCGACCGTACCGCCCATCGCCGTGTAGAAGGACCGGCCGCCGTCGTAGTCGCGGCACCAGGAGACCGGGTGGTCCCAGCCGTTGGCGCTCGCGCCCGGCTTGTAGGTGATCTCGCGGACGCGTGCCACGGTGTGCACGTCGCCGGACGGGTTCTTCGTCCAGTTCAGCCACTTGTCGGGGCGCTTCCACTCCAGCGGAAGGTTCTTGGTCGCCGGATGCTGCCGGTCACCGATCTCGACCGTCGCACGCTGTACGGAGGTCGGGCTGTTCGCCGCCGGGCGGGCGCCGACCAGGCCGGTGAACCAGTCCGAGTACGGCTCGGTGCGCGCGGCGTCATGGATGCCGAGGAAGCCGCCGCCGGCCTCCATGTACGCCTCCAGACCGGCCTCCTGCTCCGGGTCGAGGACGTCGCCGCCGCCGGTCAGGAAGACCACGGCGTTGTACTTGCCGAGCTGCTTGCCCTTGGTGAAGACCGCGGGGTCGTCGGTGGCGACGGTCCTGAACCGGCCGGCCTCCGGGCCGGTGAGGCCGATCTTCTCGATCGCCGCGATCCCGGCGTCGACCGTCGGGGACTCCTCGGTGGCGGAGGCGTGGAACACCAGCACCTTGACGTCGGTGCCGCCCGGCGGCGACGGCAGGGACAACGTTGTCGCCCGGGAGCCGGGCGGCTCCGGATAGGGCCTGGCGTCGGCTGTGCCGGCACCGAGCAGGGAAGCGGTCAGTGCGCCGGCCGCGAGGCCCGCCGCGAGTCCACGTCGCGATCTGGACCTGTGATGTGGTGTGCGCTGCATGTGGTCACCCACCCCTCTTTGGTCACTGCAACAGCGCATGAAGCTAGACCTCTTTTCGCGGTCCGCCAATAGCTATGGCGGCAATTCCACGAACTTTGTCCTGGGTGTGGATAAACTGAGGCCCTCCGGCTACGGTGTGGCCGTCCGGGGCGAGTCGGCGCTCCAAATTCCTTGGCACAGTGGGGAGTTCGGCATGGACAGAAGGAGCTTCAACCGGCGGATGCTGGTCGGCGGCGGGGTGGCGGCCGCGACCGGCCTGACATCGTTGTCCCTCGGTTCGATCGAAGCCAGCTCGGCGGAGCCCGCGCTGGACACAGCCCCGGCGGGCGGTGCGGTCCGCCATCTCAAGCTGTACGCCGAGAAGCTGGCGGACGGTCGGATGGGGTACGGGCTGGAGAAGGGGAAGGCGTCGGTGCCGGGTCCGCTCATCGAGATCAACGAGGGCGACACCCTGCACATCGAGTTCGAGAACACGGCGGACGTGCCGGTCAGTCTCCACGCGCACGGCGTCGACTACGACATCGCGAGCGACGGCACCCGGATGAACAAGAGCGTCGTCGAGCCGGGCGGGACCCGTACCTACACCTGGCGCACCCATGTCGCCGGCCGCCGCAAGGACGGCACCTGGCAGCCGGGCAGCGCGGGCTACTGGCACTACCACGACCATGTCGTCGGTACGGATCACGGCACGGGCGGCATCCGCAAGGGCCTCTACGGTCCGCTGATCGTCCGGCGCAAGGGCGACATCCTGCCGGACAAGACGATCACGATCGTCTTCAACGACATGACGATCAACAACAAGGCGGCCCACGAGAGCCCGAACTTCGAGGCCACGGTGGGGGACCGGCTCGAAGTGGTCATGATCACGCACGGTGAGTACTACCACACGTTCCACATCCACGGTCATCGCTGGGCGGACAACCGGACCGGCCTGCTCACCGGCCCCGACGACCCGAGCCGGGTCATCGACACGAAGATCGTCGGCCCGGCGGACTCCTTCGGCTTCCAGGTCATCGCGGGCGAACACGTGGGCGCGGGCGCCTGGATGTACCACTGCCATGTGCAGAGCCACTCGGACATGGGCATGGCCGGACTGCTGCTGGTCGCCAAGCCGGACGGCACCGTGCCGGGCTACGACCCGCACGACATGATGGCCCACGGCAAGACGGCACCGGGCAAGACGGCACCGGGCAAGACGGCACCCGGGAAGGGCACGGCCGCGCACGACCCGGCGGCACACGGATCCTGAGCCGCCGGTCCGGGGACCCGACGCCGTCGGGCCACGGGCCCTGACGGCGTCAGCTCTCCGGCACCACCTCCCGGGCCGCCCCGTCCGCCTCGCCCGCCTCTTCCGTCCCGTCTGCTCCGTCCGTCGTGGCCGTTCCGGTCGCGAGGCGCAGCTGTTCCTCCTCGACGATGCGCCGGGCCAGAGCCCCGTCCGACACGTCCACGGCGTCCGGCGTCGTCTCGGCGACGTCGCTGCGCCGCGCGTAGAGGTCGAACAGCCGCTCCTTGCGGGCCAGGATGTCCAGCATCCGTTCGTCGACGCTGTCGGCCGCGAGGAGCCGGTGCACCTGGACGGTCCGTATCTGACCCATCCGGTGGGCGCGTGCCACCGCCTGGTGCTCCATCGTCGGCTTGATCTGCGGTTCGCAGATGATGACGACCGACGCCGACTGCATGTTCAGCCCGACGCCGCCCGCCTGGATCTGGCTGAGCAGAACGGCATGGCCGTCCACGGCAGCGAAGTCGTCGATCAGCCGCTGGCGGCGGGCGGCGGGCAGGCTCCCCGAGAGCGGGCCGAACACGGGTGATTCCAGGGCCTGTCCGACCGTGTGGAGCACGTCGCGGAAGTAGGAGAAGACCACGACCTTCAGGCCGTTGTCCGCGGCCTCGGCCACCAGCTCACGCAGCCGGTTCAGCTTCGCGGACGTGGCGGGCCGGGCATACGCCGCCCGGCGCATCCGCATGAACTGCCCGGCGCCCACCGCCTCGCGGTAGGCGTCGAGATCACCCGGGCTGAATTCCTCCCACTCGTCGACCTGTACCAGCGCCGGGAGTTCGGTCAGCACATCCACCTGGTTGCGCCGCAGATAGGCCGGGGCGACCGCCCTGCGGAAGGCGAGCGACCCGGCGGCTCCATGGGTGGTGTGTATCGAGGGGGCCAGCTCCGGCTGGAGGTGACGGACCAGGCTGCGGAACTCCTCGACGCGGTTCTCCATGGGCGTACCGGTCAGGAACAGCACCCGTTCGGTCTGCTGCGTCCAGCCGGACACCGCCCGGGACCGGCGGGTGGCGGGGTTCTTGACGTAGTGGGCCTCGTCGACCACCAGCATGCCGGGCCGCATGCCGCAGTCCGCGGCGGCCGGCAGCGTGTGCAGGGCGTCGAACGTGGTGAGGGCGACCCCGCCGCCGCGACACCATTCGTCGAAGGCGGACTGCCGCTCGGGGCCGTGCACCGGCAGGGTGCGCAGCGTGGAGCGGGCGCGGACCTCGCGCGCCCAGTTGATCAGTACGCTCGCCGGACAGACCACCAGGAAGTGCGTCTCGCCCCGCGCAGAGAGATGCGCGAGTGCGGCGATGGCCTGGACGGTCTTGCCGAGCCCCATCTCGTCACCGAGGATCACCCGCTTCTGCGCGAGCGCGAACCGCGCGCCGAACGACTGGTAGCCGCGCAGCGAGACACGGAGATGGGCGTCGTCCAGCCGCAGACCGCGCACCCGGTCCGCCATCCCGGACGGCAGGAACCCCTCGGCCGCGTCCCGGTCGGGGCCGGTTCCGGACATCTCGGCGAGCAGGCTGTAGTACTCGGCGGACCGCAGCTCGAAGTCCACCCACGCCGCGAGGTCCGACTCCGGGGCCCGCAGCAGATCGACCGAGACCTGCCCGAACAGCAGGGGCAGCTCGCGTTTTTCCGCCTCGGCGACGGTGGTCCGCACCTCGGTGACGGCCTCCAGCGCCAGGGAGCGGGCCTGCCGCCCGGTGAACAGCATGCGCAGCCGTCCCCGCGCCGGTCCCGCGGCGGCCAGCAGGGGTTCGAGGCGCCCGACGAGCCGGCCCGCCGCGTCCACGGCCCGCCGGACGTCGGGGCCGGCGTCGACCAGCCGGTGCAGTGCGACGACCAACGCGGTCGTGGCATCGTCCGGGGCATCCACGTCTATCCGGACCGCGACCGTGTCCCGCACCGCGTGGGCGATCTGCCCGGCCGCGGCCAGCGCCTGGTCGGCGGTTTGCGCGCCGACCCCGGGGATCTGCCGCAGCTCGTAACGGTTGGCCTCGTGGACCTGGCCGACGGTGGTGAAACCGGCCTGCTCGACCGCGCCGAGCCGCAGCCTGCCCTCGGTGACGTCCTTGAGCCGGGAGGCCGGGATGGCGGCGAGCTCCCGGCTCACGAGCGAGTCGAGCAGCGGCTTCAGCGCGGTGTGCACGGCATCGACGGCGCGGGTGTGATCGGCCAGCACGGTGCGCGCGGTTTCCAGCAGCAGCCCGGCCCGCGTCAGCAGCTCCCGGGCGGCCCTTCCCGTGGGCGCCCCGTCCTCCGTCGGTCGGGCCTGTGTCATGTACGTCCCTCTGTCCGCGCAGCCCGGCTGCCGTCCTGCCCGGCACCTGCCCGGACGATCCCTATCGTGCCACGCGGCACCGACAGCCCCGGCTGCTCAGGGCGCGGGCGGCCGGCGCTCAGCCGGGGAGAGCATGAGGACCTCCAGGGCCCGTGCGCAGGAGCGGGCCTGTGCCAGGAACCAGTCGGTGCGCGCGTCCGTGATCACGGTCGGTGTGGCCCGGACCGCCAGGGCGAAGCGGGCATGACCGGCGCCGTCCAGGACCGGGACCGCCAGGGTCCGCACCCCGTGGGCCGACTCGCCGTCGTTGAGCGCGTAGGCGTCGGACCGTACCTTCGCCAACTCGGCCTCCAGGGCCGCCGGTTCGACGATCGTACGGTCGGTGAACGCGGGCAGCGGAGACAGCGAGGAGGGCCCGCCCTCGCCCGGCCGGGCCCAGGCCAGCAGGACCTTGCCGAGCGCGGTGGAGTGCAGCGGTCTGCGCAGCCCCACCTTCGGCGCGACCGAACCGCCCGCGACGATCACCGCATGGGGGCCGCTGCGCAGCGCCAGGTCGGCGGTGGCGCCGGTGCGCTCGGCGAGATCGGTCAGCTCGGGAGCGGCCAGATGCAGACCGCGCCGGTGGTACGAGAGCCTGCCCAGCTCGGTCACGGCCGGGCCCAGCCGGTAGCGGGACGTACGGGCGTCCTGTTCCAGGAAGCCCGCGCCGAGCAGGGTGCGGGCCAGGCGGTGCGCCGTGGAGACGGAGAGCCCGAGGCGGCGGGCGAGGTCGGAGGCGCTGACATCGGGGCCGTTGTCGTGGAAACAGTGCAGGACGTCCAGGGCGCGCTGTACCGCCTGCGCGCCGCCGGGGGCACGCACTGCCGCGGCCTCGGTCATATCGGTTCACTCTCCGCTCGTGAGGGGATGGCGGGGGCATGTGATTGCCACATTACGGGAGTTGAGGACCCGGAAGACCGGGTGATGAAACACTGTGTTCACACCGAATCCCACATCATGGGAAGCGAGTTGTGGGGCGGCCTCGGCGCGTGGCAGTCTGCAGCACGTCATCATCGACGAGCAGAAGGGAGCAGCGCCATGGCCGGTCGCCGAACCGTGACCCCCGCCCACGCCGCTCCGGTCCTGCTCGCCCTGACGCTGCGCCGTCACATCGACCTGGCGCGGGTCTCCAGCGCCGCCTGTCGCTGACACCCTCCCTTCCTTCGCGTTCTCCTCATCTCCCTCAGCCGCGTTCCGGCGCGGCCGGGGCCTTCGGCCGTACCCGGTGTCCGCATCCCGGCGTACGCGCCACGACACCCTTCGCTTCGCCGACCCCTCGGGAAGACCCCCATGACGCATGCCGTCCTGCCCCGGACGCTCTGGTTCACCCGCTGTCCCGTCCCCACCGCGACCGGCATCGCCGCCGACCGCCGGTGGCTCACCGAAGAGTTCGCTCCCGACGGCATCACAGTGCGGTCCCTCCAGGACGCCGCGCCCGGCGCCGACCGGGCCGCCCACTTCACCCACGCCCTGCCGGGCCTGTTCCGCGAAGGCGGCAACGTGCCCGCCCTGTGGGCCCGTTCACGCGGGGAGCGGACCCGGCTGATCGGTCTCACCTGGATCGAGGAACGGCAGGCCGTACTCGTCGGTCCCGGCTCCGGAATCCGGGGCGTCGAGGCCCTGCGCGGGCTGCGGCTCGCCGTTCCCGTGCACGACATCGCCATCGACTTCTGGCGGGCCATGGCCCTGCGCGGCTTCGAGGGCGCGCTCGCCGCCGCCGGACTCGCACCGGACGACGCCACGTTCGTCGACGTGCCGGCCGCCGGACACCCGGGTCAGTGGGCCGCCGAACTGGCGGCGCTGCGGCGCGGTGACGTCGACGCCGTGTACGTGAAGGGCGCGCTGGCCGTCGAGGCCGCCCGGCGGGAGGGCGCCGAGGTCGGCGTGGAACTCGACGAACTGGCCGACCGCCGGTTCCGGATCAACAACGGCACCCCGCGCCCCATCACCGTCCACCAGCAGCTCCTCGACGACCACCCCGGCCTCGTCGACCGCTTCCTCGCCGTCCTGCTCAGGGCCGCCGACTGGGCCACCGGACAGCCCGCCGAGGTCGCCCGGATCCTCGGCGCCGAGACCGGCGCGGGCGCCGACGGAGTTGCCGGGGCCTACCGGCCGGGCACCCATCTCGCCCTCCACCCCGATCTCTCCCCGGAACGCCTGGCCCTGCTCGCCGAGCAGGAGGCCGGGCTGCGCGCCCACGGCTTCCTGACCGAACCCGTCGACATCACGGCCTGGGCCGACCCCGAGCCGCTGCGCCGCGCCACCGTACTGGCCGCCTCCCGCGCCTCCCACCGTGTTCCCGCCCCCTGAGCTGTGAGGACCCCCGACACCATGAATCTGCCCCGACCACTGCGCACGGCCGTCGCCCCCGCGCTCCTCACGACCACCGCACTCCTCGTCCTCACCGCCTGCGGCTCCTCCGAGGCCGCCGGCGGTGAGTCCGGCGCCAAGGGCACGGTGGACATCCGCATCCCCGACCCCGGCAACTCCGGTGTGCTCGCCCTCGGCAAGAAGGACGGCAGCCTCGACAGGGCGCTCGCCGAGGCCGGCGCCAAGGTGCGCTGGACCGGCAGCGCGGGGCCCTTCGCCCCGGCCGCCCAGGCGATGAACGCCGACCAGCTCGACATCGCGACCGGCTCCATCACCTCCGGCATCACCTCGCTCGCCCAGCGCCCCGGCTTCAAGTTCTTCACCGCGGTCGACCCGGACGCGGCCGGCGAGGGCATCCTCGTCAGGAACGGTTCCGGCATCGCGTCGGTCAAGGACCTGGTCGGCAGGAAGGTCGCCGTCAACCAGGGCGGCACCGGCGAGTACCTGCTGCTGAAGGCTCTCGCCAAGGCAGGCATCCCGGCCGACAAGGTTGATCGGGTCTATCTGCGACCCGACCAGACGGCCGCCGTCTTCAACGCGGGCAAGGTCGACGCCTGGGCCGTCTGGGCGACCTACGCCGTGGCCGAGATCGGCAGCGGCAAGGCGCACTTCGTCGCCGACGGCGCCGCGATCGGCTCCGGCAACTACAGCCTCAACGCCGTGCGCACCGGCTTCGCCGAGCAGCACCCCGGGGTCGTCAAGGCGCTCTACGAGTACCTCCACGACGCCAGTGCCAAGGAGAAGCAGGACCCGGCCGCGTACCTCAACGTCTTCACGGACGTCGGACCGACCGCCGTCACCGGCAGGGCGAAGGAGGTCCAGACCGAATTCACCCGCAAGGGCGGCACGGTCGACCCCATCGGACCCGAGGACATCAAGCGCTTCGAGGACGTCGCCGGCTTCTACGCCGAGCAGAAGGTCACCACGGACAAGGTCGACATCGCCGCCCACCTCCTCGACATCGAGAAGCTGAAATGAGCGGCACCGGCCTGCACCCGGGCCTCGTCCGGCCCCGCCCCCAACGGCGCAGGGCCCGCAGCCGGACCTATTCCGCGACCGTCCGGGCCCTCGGCCCCCTCGCCCTCCTCGTCCTGTGGTGGGCGGCCTCCGCCACCGGGCTCCTCACCCCCGACGTCCTCGCCTCGCCCGCCGAAGTGCTGCGTGCGATAGGTGAGTTGTGGGGCAACGGGCAGCTGCCCGACGCGCTCACCACCTCCCTGACCCGCTCCGGACTCGGCCTCCTCATCGGGCTCGCCGCCGGGCTGGCCCTCGGCATCACCACCGGATTCACCCGACTCGGCGACGAACTCCTCGACTCCTCCATCCAGACCCTGCGCACCATCCCGTTCCTCTCCCTGGTACCCCTGTTCATGGTCTGGTTCGGGATCAACGAGACCGCGAAGATCCTCCTCATCGCCGTCGCCACCACCTTCCCGATGTACGTGTCGACATCGAGCGGGGTGCGCAACACCGACCCCAAACTCATCGAGGCCATGCGCAGCTTCGGCATGGGACGGTTCGCCCTCGTGCGCGAGGTCGTCCTCCCCGGCGCCCTGCCGTCGCTGCTCGCCGGGCTGCGGCTCTCCATGACCCTCAGCGTCATCGCCCTGATCGCCGCCGAGGAGATCAACGCCACGGCCGGCATCGGCTATCTGATGTCCCAGGCGCAGAGCTACGCCCGCACCGACATCCTCGCCGTCTGCATCCTCGTCTACGGACTGCTCGGACTCACCGCCGACATCGTCGTACGGCTGCTGGAACGCCTGCTGATGCCCTGGCGCACCCCACAGGGAGCCACCCGATGACCGACCGGACCCCCCAGGCAGCGGTACGGGTACGCGGACTGCGTCGCGTGTTCGGCGACCGCGCCGTCCTCGACGGACTCCGACTCGACATCGCGCGGGGCGAGTTCGTCGCCCTGCTCGGCGCGAGCGGAAGCGGCAAGACGACCCTGCTGCGCATCCTGGGCGCACTCGACGGAGCCGACGGGGGAGAGGTCCTCGTCCCCGAGGCCCGCACCGTCGTCTTCCAGGAACCCCGCCTCGTACCGTCGAAGAAGGTCCTCGCCAATGTGACGGTGGCCCTGCCGCGCGGACGCTCCGGGCACGGGCTGCGGGCCCTGGCCGAAGTCGGCCTCGAACGGCACGCCGATGCCTGGCCCGCCACCCTCTCCGGCGGCGAGGCGCAGCGCGTCGCCCTCGCCCGCGCCCTGGTCCGCGAACCTGAACTGCTCCTGCTCGACGAGCCGTTCGCCGCACTCGACGCCCTGACCCGGCTCAGGATGCAGGACCTGGTGGGAGAGCTGTGCCGCAAGCACCGGCCCGCCGTCCTCCTCGTCACCCACGACGTGGACGAAGCCGTACGGCTCGCCGACCGGGTCGCCGTCCTGCGCGACGGCCGGCTGATCACCGACGAACCGGTCACCGTCGACCGGCCGCGCGACCCCGGCGACCCCGCCTTCGGAGCCCTGCGCCGCAGGCTCCTCGACGACCTCGGGGTCGAGACGACCCCGCACCCTGCAAAGTCCCCCGAACGTACCGAAGTCGGAGTGATCTGAATGACCATCACCATCGGTGTGCACAGCAGCAACCCGTCCCTCTACCACCTGTACCACCTCTCCCGGCTCGGCCTCGCCCAGCAGGAGCTGGCCCCGCTCGGCGAGAGCGTCGTCTTCCACCCGTACACCAACGGCGTCCGCACCGGCGAACTCCTCAGCCGGGGCGTCATCGACTTCGGCGGCACCGGCTCCACCCCGCCGGTCACCGCCCAGGCCGCCGGCCACGACATCGTCTACACCGCCGTGTCGGCCCCGCGCCCCGACCACGGCGCGCTCCTCGTCCCCGAGGACAGCCCCGTGCGCACGGTCGCCGACCTCAAGGGGACCACCGTCCACCTTGCGATCGGCTCCTGGCAGACCCACCTGATCGCCAAGGCGCTCGACGACGCCGGGCTCTCCTACGCCGACGACATCACCGCCGTCCGCAGCGACGACACCAGCGAGGAACTGCTGCGCACCGGCGCCATCGCCGCCTGGGTGGCCCAGGGCGCCCAGCTCGCCGCGGCCCGCCGCACCGGCGGTCTGCGCACCCTGGTCCGCACCGGCGACATCATCACCGACCGCTCCGTCTTCTTCGCCCGCCGCGACCTCGCCGAGAGCCGCCCCGAGGTGATCGAGGCGCTCACCCGCGCCCTCCGGCGCGCCGACGACTGGGCGGCGGCCAACCCCCGCCGGGCGGCCGAGATCGCCGCCGCCGACCTCGGCGGATCCGCCGACGACTGGGAGACCGCGCTGCGCACCCTGCCCTGGAAGATCGAGCCCGTCACCGACGCCTTCATCGCCGAACAGCAGGAGGCGGCCGACATCTTCCACCGCACCGGCTTCATCGACCGCCCGGTCACCGTCGCCCACGCCCTGGCCGGTGCCGGCACGGACAAGGCGGCGTGACGACATGGCGGCCGAAGTCCTCTGGTACATCATCCCGCGCGAAGGCGCCTACCCCTGGGAGCCCGAAGGACGGCGCCCGGTCGACCTCGGCTACCTCGCCCAGCTCGCGGGCACGGTCGAACGCCTCGGCTACAGCGGTGCGTTGCTCGCCACCGACCTGTACGACGTCTGGCCGCTCGGCAGCGCGCTGGCGGCCTCCACCAGCACCCGGTTCAAGCCCCTGCTGGCCGTCCACCCCGGCCTGATCCCGCCCACCCTGCTCGCCAAGATGGCCCTCAGCTTCGACCACCTCTTCGGCGGCCGGCTCCGCTTCAACGTCGTCAACGGCTCGACGAAGTCGCTCCAGGAGTACGGACTCCACGTGGAGCACGACGAGCGGTACGAGCTGAGCGCCGAGTACTGGTCGATCGTGAAGCGGCTCACCGCCGGTGAGGTCTTCGACCACAAGGGCCGCTTCTACGACCTGAAGAACGCGGGCGCGTCCTTCAGGGAGCTGAAACCGGTCCAGGAATCGCACATCCCTCTCTGGTTCGGCGGCTCGTCGGACCCCGGGATCGAGATGGCGGCCGAGCACGTCGACGTCTTCCTGACCTGGGGTGAGCCCCCGCACCTGCTCAAGGAGAAGCTGGACCGGGTCAGGGCGCGGGCCGCCGCGTACGGCCGTACGCTCAGGATCGGGCTCCGTCTCCACCTCATCGTCCGCGACACGGAGGACGAGGCCTGGGCGGCGGCCGACCGGCTCCTCGACGTGACGAGCGACGCGACGTACGCCCGGCAGCTCGGCGACCGGGCGGAGGAGGACGGCGTGGGCTGGCAGCGCCAGTTCCGCCAGCACGGCGGCAAGGTCCCCGCGCACGCCCGGGAGCTGGCGGCGCACCCCAACATGTGGCCGGGCATGAGCCTGTTCCGCCCGGGGCCCGGCACTGCGGTCGTCGGCTCGACCGCCCAGGTCGTCGAGCGCCTCGGGGAGTTCCAGGACCTGGGCGTCGACACCTTCATTCTCTCCGGCAACCCGCTGCTGGAGGAGGCCTACCGGGTGGCGGAGACGGTGCTTCCGGCGCTGGGGATCACCCGCTGAGCCGACCGGGGAGCGGGAGCGGGGGGTCTGCGCGGCATGGGCCGTTCCGGTGGTCGTGGGAGATCATCCACGAGAGCGATACCGGTACGCGATGCAACGGCGAGAATTCGCCATTCGCAGGCCGGCTCCGTACGGCGTAGGGCAACGCGGCCCGTGCCACGGGTGCGGGCTGCGGTCGCCGGTGCCCGGTGCGAGACTCGGAACGTCGGGAAGGACTCCCGCAGCCCGGAGCACGGGCATCGTCGAAGGAGCCGGCCATGCTCACCACGCGTCATGTCGACGGAGCACCCAACTGGACCGATCTGGGTACACCCGATCTCGACCGGGCCGTCGAGTTCTACACCGGCCTCTTCGGCTGGGAGTACGTGGCCGGGGGCCCGGAGACCGGCGGCTACGGCATGTTCACGCTGGACGGGAAGACGGTCGCGGGCGCGATGACGGTCACCGAGGAGCAGGCGGAGCCGTCCTGGTCGGTCTATTTCCGGTCGGCGGACGCCGACGCCACGGCGCGGGCGGTCGAGCAGGCCGGCGGTACCGTGCCGTTCGCCCCGATGGATGTCCTGGATCTCGGCAGGATGGCCGGATTCAAGGACCGGGCGGGGGCCTTCTTCGGCGTCTGGCAGCCGAAGGAGAACCCGGGCCTCGGCGCCATGGGCGTCCCGCGCAGTCTGTGCTGGGCCGAGCTGTACACCCCGGACGTCCCCGCGGCCGCCGCGTTCTACGACGCGGTCTTCGGCTGGGAGACCGCCCATGCACCGTTCCCCGGCGGCGGGGGGTCGTACACGGTGATCCGGACCGGGGGCGGCGGTGCGGAGGCGGACTTCGGCGGCTTCGTGCCGCTCAACGCGGTGGCGACCCGAGCGGTGGCCGGACCGCACTGGCTGCCGTACTTCGAGGTCGACGACTGCGACGCGGCAGTGGCGGACGTGGAACGGCTGGGCGGCAAACTGACCCTGGAACCGATGGAGATGGAAGGCGTGGGAAAGTTCGCCGATGTCGCCGATCCGGCCGGGGCCGAGTTCGCCCTGATCAAGAGTGCGCAGGTGCCGCAGAGCTGACCGGAAGTCATCGGCGCGCCGCATTGATGAGGCGTTGATCAGTCGTTTATCGCGACCGGGCACTGTGGACCGCATGCTGATCAACACCGCGGCCGACCCCGCATTCGCCTGGCAGGAGACAGCGCTGTGCGCCCAGGCGGGGCCCGAGTTCTTCTTTCCCGCCCCCGGCAGCTCCACCCGTGAGGCCAAGCAGCTCTGCAACGCCTGCGAGGGGCGCGAGGCCTGCCTGGAGTACGCCCTCGCCAACGACGAGCGCTTCGGCGTATGGGGCGGACTCTCCGAGAAGGAGCGGGAACGGCTGCGCAGAACCGGCCGCGCATAGGGTCGCCCGTTCGGATCCGGACCGATCCGAACGAAAGGCTCAGTGACGACTGGTCGCACGACGCGCTCGCACGCTGCTTCAGGCGCGCGCGGAGCGGTGGACGGGCCGCACCGGCGATGGCACGGTGTACGGCACCGAGGGGCCCCTCTTCATCTCGCCGCCCCGTGCCCCCAAGCCACGCGCGGCAGCCGGCCGCGACATGACGCGGGGGCCGTATCCGGTCACGCTCGACGGCCTGGGACGATGTCCTTATGAATGATGACGACCGGGACAACATGCTCGCGGCGGCCGTGCGGCTGCGCACCGAAGGCCACCAGGAGGAGGCCCGGCAGCGACTGCTGTCCCTCTCCGCCGACTTCCCCGCGGACGCGGAGGTCGCCTATCAGACGGCCTGGGCGCACGATGTGCTCGGTCTGGAGGCCGAGGCGGTGCCGTTCTACGAACGCTGCCTGGCCGGGACCGGGCTGTCCCAGGAGGACCGCAGGGGTGCGCTGCTCGGCCTGGGGAGCACCTACCGGGTGCTCGGGCAGTACGAGAAGGCCGTCGAGGTCCTGCGCGGCGGTGCCGAGCAGTTCCCCGACGACGGGGCGCTGCGGACGTTCCTCGCCATGGCCCTCTTCAACACCGGTGAGCACCACGAAGCCATGCGGTTGCTGCTGGAACTGCTCGCGGCCGGCAGCACGGACCCGTATGTGCGCCGGTACCGGGCAGCGATCGAGCACTATGCGCGGGACCTGCACGAAACGGTGTGAGGCCGGTGCGGGCCGTCGGCCGACGTCCGCCGGACAGGGGCACGCGGCGGTGCCCGTCCGGCGGACGGCAGCCGACGGCCTTCGGGACCGTCAGGCGCCGGCGCGCGCGGCCATGCGCGCCTTGCGGGCCGCCAGCTTCTCGTCGAACTTCGACGCCTCGCTGTCCAGGCCGCCCATGTACAGGCCCAGTTCCTCCTGCGCCTTCAGACCGTCGGGGCCCAGGCCGTCGATGGAGAGGATCTTCAGGTAGCGCAGCACGGGCTGGATCACGTCGTCGTGGTGGATGCGCATGTTGTAGATCTCGCCGATCGCCATCTGCGCGGCGGCCCGCTCGAAGCCCGGCATGCCGTGTCCGGGCATCCGGAAGTTGACGACGACGTCGCGCACGGCCTGCATCGTCAGGTCCGGGGCGAGCTCGAAGGCCGCACCGAGGAGGTTGCGGTAGAAGACCATGTGCAGGTTCTCGTCGGTCGAGATCCGCGCCAGCATGCGGTCGCAGACCGGGTCGCCCGACTGGTGGCCGGTGTTGCGGTGCGAGACGCGGGTGGCCAGC
Organism: Streptomyces sp. NBC_00984; assembly: GCF_045162475.1. Lineage (NCBI taxonomy): Bacteria > Bacillati > Actinomycetota > Actinomycetes > Kitasatosporales > Streptomycetaceae > Streptomyces > Streptomyces sp. NBC_00984. Next base: position 1,356,372 of record NZ_CP108734.1, on the reverse strand, counting down.
TCCTGGAACGCGACGTACGCCACCGAGTGCAGCATCGAGTGGCGGTTGTCCGACTCGAAGCCCTCCGCCATGTGCGCCATGCGGAACTGCTCCAGCTTGTCCGGGTCGACCGCCCGTGAGGTGAGCAGGTAGTCACGCATCACGATGCCGTGCCGGCCCTCCTCGGCCGTCCAGCGGTGTACCCAGGTGCCCCAGGCGCCGTCGCGGCCGAAGAGGGAGGCGATCTCGTGGTGGTAGCTGGGGAGGTTGTCCTCGGTCAGCAGATTCACCACCAGCGCGATCTTGCCGATGTCGGTGACCTTGGACTGGTCGGCCTGCCAGGCCTCACCGTCCTCGAAGACGCCGGGGAAGTTCCGCCCGTCGGAGAATGGCACGTACTCGTGGGGCATCCAGTCCTTGGCGACCTTGAGATGGCGGTTGAGCTCCTTCTCCACCACCTCTTCCAGGGCGTACAGCAGCTGGGCGTCGGTCCACGCCTTCGGGCTGCCGAGGTGGGGAGCGGTGATCGTCACGGGGAACTCCTGGGGACGGGAGAATTACCTACGGATACGTAGGTTACGAGACCGTAGGTTAAAGCGGCGGTAAGCCCACCGCCAAGCCCGGCCTCTCGATGCCCGGTTACGTAACGTTATGTACGCAGGTCCCGAGGTGGACGCGGGTCGGTGAGAGGCGCCGACGGATCGCCGGAACCGGGACCGGCCGGCCCCCGGCCGTCAGGCGCTCTGAGCTGTCGGCGTACTCGGAGCACATGCTTGCGGGGGCACGGGCGCGGTCGGGCCGCGCGGTCAGAGCAGGTGGTCCGCCGCGCCGGACTTCACCGCGGAGATCAGCGCCCGAAGCGCCTCCACGGAGTCGCTGACGTAGGTGGTGGCGTCCGTGGTGGAGCCGATGTACGCCCTGCCCTGGTCGTCGAGTCCGAAGCGGAAGCAGTTGGCGCCCTCGCTGCAGAAGGCTTCGTCCCAGCAGATGTCGGTCATGGTCACTCCTCAGAGGTCCTGGGCTATGGATCGGATGAAGTCGCGCGATTCCCCGACGGGCAGCGCGAGTGTGCGCAGACGCTCCAACAGGCCGCGGTAGCGGCGCAGTTGCATGTCGGAGTCCAGCAGCATCGAACCGTGCGAGGAATCGAGTTGTACGGTGTCGAGCTGCGGCACCGCGGCGCCCGCATAGGTGAACGACTGTCCGGCGCCCGGGAAACCGCCGGCCGCGAACGGAATCACCCGGACGGTGATCCGGTCCCGCTCGGACTGCTCGACGATGTGGTCCAGTTGGGCCCTCGCCACCTTCGGGCCGCCGAACTGCATGCGCAGCGCCGCCTCGTGGACCACCGACTCGTACATCGGCGGAAGATCTCGTTCCAGCACCTCCTGACGGCGCAGCCGCAGTGACAGCCGGGCGCTCAGATCGGGTCCGGGCAGTTGGGGATCGGCGGTGTCGAAGACCGCCCGCGCATGCTGCTCGGTCTGCAGCAGGCCGGGGATGTGTGTGGTGGTGGAGGTGATCAACTCCACTGCGTGGTATTCGAGTTCGGCGATGTCGAGCAGTCCCGGCAGCAGCATTCCGCGATGCTCCTCCCACCAGCCCCTGGCGCGCTCCTGGGCCATCGCGGCGAGCAGGTCGACCAGTCCGGTGTCCGGGCACCCGTAGTTGAAGGCGAGGGTGCGGACCCGCTCGGCGCTGATGCCGAACCGTCCCGATTCGATGTTCGGGATGCGGGTGCGGTCGACACCGAGCAGCGCGGCGGCCTGCTGCACCGGCATGCCCGACTGCTCGCGCAGTTTGCGTAGTTCGTGCCCGAGTCGCTGCTGGCGGGCGGTCGGGGTGCTTCTGGGCGGCAAGGCGTGGTTCCTTCCAGAGAGGGGGAACGAAATGACCGGAACCGCACAAGTAGTAGCACCGTGCTCCACGGTGCGCTACGGTCGGTAGCGAAAGTCTCACACGGGGCGACCGCGCCTATGTGTGATCGTCACCACAATTACCGAAATGTGAGCATCTTGATGAAAGGCGCACTGCGTTGTCTTCCGGCCATGGCATCTGCCGGACCCCGCCCGCCATCCGCCGGGCCCCACCCGCCGGTGGCCGACAACCTGAGTTATTCGTTCGCACTGCCCGGCGGCGCCTTCTGTGCCGGTCTCGCACGCGGTGCCGTGGGTGACCTCCTCACCCGGCACGGTCTCGCGGAGCTCCGTGAGACAGCCGTACTCGCCGCCTCCGAACTGGTCGCGACCGCCTACCGGTTCACCCCGGACCGGGAGATGCTGCTGCGGGTGCACTGGCAGTTCGACGCACTCCGCATCACGCTCTACGACCAGCATCCCTCCCACGGCTCGGCCGCGAAGTCGGAGGAATGCCGGGAGCGCCGCAGCGACAGCATGTGGCTGCTGGCCGCCGCGGTCGACGCGCACGGCGGGGACTGGGGGCTGGCGCCCGCACTGACTCAGTCCGGCGGCTGCAAGGCCTGGGCCTTACTGCACAGGTGAACCCCGCACCGCCCGCTCGCCCCGAAACCTCCTGCCGCCCCTCCGACGGCGCCGGCCCGTCGGCCGCGAGGTCAGCAGGGGCCGCCGAGCAGCTCGGTCAGACCGCGGTCGAGATCCAGGAACCGGTGCTCGTCGCCGACCGGCACCATTTCCTGCGCCCGCTCCAGGAAGTGGCGCAACTCCGCCGTGCGGACGTGCACCATCGCGATTCCCTCGGCGGCATGGAACTCCAGGACCGTACGGTCGTAGCCGAACGGCCTGACGCGTACGTCCCCCGCACCGGCCGCCCCGTCCATCCCCGCCGCCAGCAGCTCGCGGGAGAACTCCCAGGCGACCTCGGTGCCCTCCAGGGTCGCAGGGGCGGGAAACGCCATGCGAACGGCGAACGGATCCTTCGGGTCGTACTGCAAAGTGGCGGGAAGGGTCTCCATCCGCGGCGCGGATGCGACCATGCGGGCCTGCACGGACTGCTGGATGACGGTGAACAAGACCTGCTCCCTTTCTCGGCCAGATGAACGGTTCCCGGCACTGATACAGACGACGGAAGGCCCTCATCCGTGCACCGGAGGGTGGCGTGAGCTGTATCACCGCATGCCGCCGCACCCCTCGCGCGGCCGCTTTCCGGCGGCGCACCCTGGACTGGGCACCACGCGTGGGCTAGCTTCCAGCGCCATGAGGGTCAAGGGGAAGACGAGACGACTGATGTCATGGGGGCTCTGTGCGGCGGCCCTGACCGCGGCACTGGCCGCACCGGCAGCCGCGGCCGCACCGTGGGACCGGCACCGGCCCGGCGAACAGCCGGCCTGGACGCTCACCGACACCGGAACCGACGCCCGCTTCCGCGGACTTGCCGCCGTCAGCCGTCGCACCGCCTGGGTCGCGGGCTCGGGGGGCACGGTGCTGCGCACGTCCGACGGCGGCCGGCACTGGCGCGACGTGTCACCGCCCGGTGCGGCCGGGGAGGCGCTGGAGTTCCGCGACATCGAGGCCTTCGACGCCCGGCGCGCGGTGGCACTGGCCATCGGCGAGGGCGAGGCCTCCCGGGTGTTCCGCACGGAAGACGGGGGAGCGACCTGGACGGAGTCGTTCCGCAACACCGACGCGCGCGCCTTCTACGACTGCCTCACCTTCTTCGACAGCCGGCACGGGCTGGCGATGAGCGATCCCGTGGACGGGAAGTACCGCATCCTGTCCACCGCGGACGGCGGCCGTAGCTGGCGGGTGCTGCCCACCGAGGGCATGCCGCAGGCACAGACCGGTGAGGCCGCATTCGCGGCCGGCGGCCAGTGCCTGGTCTCGTCGGGCCCCCGGGACGTCTGGCTGGCGACCGGCGGCGCCGCCACCGCACGGGTGCTGCACTCCGCCGACCGGGGGCTGACCTGGACCGCGGCCGGATCGACGATCCCGGCCGGCGACCCGGCCCGCGGTGTTTTCGGCCTGGCCTTCCGGGACCGCCACCACGGCATCGCGGTCGGCGGCGACTACCGGGCCGGAGAGCCGTCGCCGGACGCCGCGGCCGTGACCGGCGACGGCGGCCGCACCTGGCGGCAGGCCGCCGCCCCGCCGACCGCCTACCGCTCGGGTGTGGCCTGGCTGCCGCACAGCAGGTCCGGCGCGCTGGCGGTCGGCCCGACCGGCACCGACCTCACGACGGACGGCGGCCGTACCTGGCGCACGGTCGACACCGGGTCGTACGACACCGTCGACTGCGCACCGGACGGCGGCTGCTGGGCCGCGGGCGAGAAGGGGCGAGTGGCGCACGCGGGGCGCTGAGCCTGTTGCGCACGTCCCCGGCCCGCCCGGGGGCGTGCGAAGCGGGCGGGGTGTTCTCCGCTACCCGGGCAACTGCTGGCGGTACGGCGCGAGTTCGTCCGCGGTCTTCGTCGCGATGAACTCGGTGATCCGGTACGCGCACACGCCCTGTGCCGTGAACGGGTCCTCCGCGACGATCTTCTCGATCCGTGCGCGGTCGTCCCCGACGGCCAGGATCACCCCGCCGTCCCGCGGATTCTTGCGGCCCGACGCGATGAACACCCCGGCCGCGTACTGCGTGTCCAGCCAGGCGACATGGTCCTTCAGTAGCGCGTCGACGCGCTCGACGGGTGCGGTGTAGGCCAACTCCAGTACGAACATGATCGCCAGGCTACGGGACGGGGCCCGACGCACTCCGGGCCCCGTCCCGCCGGCGAACCTGCCGCCGGACGCGCAGCCTTTAGACTCGGCGGCACCATGACAAGCCTTCCGATGCCCGCCGACGAGGCCGAAGCCCGAGCCGTCCAGGACACCCTGCGCGCCCGCGTGGTGCTCGACGAACCCGGCCCGCCGCCCGGCACCGGCCGGGTCACGGGGGTCGACGTCGCCTACGACGACGAGCGCGATGTCGTCGTCGCGGCAGCGGTCGTCCTCGACGCGGCGACGCTCGACGTGGTCGCCGAGACCACCGCCGTCGGCCGGGTCACCTTCCCGTACATCCCCGGCCTCCTCGCCTTCCGGGAGATCCCGACCGTGCTGGCCGCGCTCGAATCCCTGCCGGTCGACCCCGGACTCGTGATCTGTGACGGATACGGCCGGGCGCACCCGCGCCGCTTCGGACTCGCCAGCCACCTCGGGGTGCTCACCGGTCTCCCGGTGATCGGCGTCGCCAAGAACCCGTTCACCTTCTCGTACGAGCAACCGGGCCCCCACCGCGGCGACCGGTCGCCGCTGCTCGACGGCGAGGAGGAAGTGGGCCGGGCGCTGCGCACCCAGGACGGCGTCAAACCCGTCTTCGTCTCCGTCGGGCACCGGACGGGCCTGGACAACGCCTGCGCCCACACCCTGCTGCTGGCCCGTGACTTCCGTCAGCCGGAAACCACCCGCAGGGCCGACTCGCTCTGCCGGCAGGCCCTGCGGGAAGCGACCGCCTGAGTACGCGTACGGATACCGTTTGCCGATCATGACCGGCAAGCTGGTACACATGAACGAACATCGAACGTCCACACGGCCCGGCACCGTCTATCTCGCTCAGCGCCGGGTCGCGGTGGGGATGACGCTCGGCATGGTCGCGGGAGCGGTCTGGGCCGTCTCGATGATCTGCACGCTGGTGTCCTGGGCGCTCTGAGCCCGCAGGGCACAGCCGCCCCCGCCCGTCACGGCTACTTGTGCTGGTCCGGCCCCTGGGCGTTGAGCAGTGCGCGCCAGGTGCCCTCGTCCCCGACGCCCGTCACCGGCAGATTCCGGGACTCCTGGAACTCCTTCAGCGACCGCATGGTCGCGAGGGTGTACGTACCGGTGCTGTCGGTCGGCACCCCGGCGTGGTGCAGCAGGTACTGCACCGCCGTGACGGCGTCGGGCTTCGTCGTGCGCGAGTCGACCGTGATGATCAGCAACGGCCAGGTGTCCTTTCCGACCTTGCCGTCCGGGGTCAGGCCGTGAGCGGACTGGAACTTCTTCACGGCCTCCGCCGTGGCCGGACCGTAGTCGGCGTCGACCTTCAGGTCGAAGCCGTTCGCCCGCAGCAGCAATTGCACCGTACGTGCCTTCCAGAGCACATGGCCCTTGCGGGCCAAGGGCCAGTCCGTGCCTTCCGACGGCCGGTCCGACACGTTCGCCGTGGCCTTGGCATCGCTCTGTCCCGCGGTCGGGACCACCCACCACGCGATGCAGCCGAGCGTGAGGAGAAGAAGCGACGCGACGGCCAGGGCCGGGAACGTGACGGGGGAACGGTCCCACCAGCGGGGGGCCGCACCGCGACCGTCGGCCGGCCCGGCGGGGGCGGGCGCCGGGCCGGCTGCCGCCGAGGCCGAGGCTGCCGCCGAGGCCGCCGGGCGTCTGGCGGCCGCCGCGTCCGCCAGGGCACAGGCCCGGACCAGTTCGTCGTCCGGAGCCCGCAGCACCGCGTGCAGCTGCTCGACGATCCTGCGCGGAGCGTTGGAGGCGTGAGCGGCATTCAGATAGCGCGAAAGGGTGGTCTGGTCGACCCCCAGCCGTTTGGCGAGGGACTGCTGAGTGGGTTTCTCGCGGCCGTCGCGCGCCGACGACTCCCACCAGTTCCTCAGTAACCCGGCGAGCGCCCGTCCCGGCTGCTCCTCGCGACCCGCCACAGTGTTGTCCGTCATGGTTCTTCCCCGACTCTCTGTGTGCATAGCCGCAGGTCAGCGCTGTGCATCGGGAGCATGCCCGGGTGCTACGACCTGCGGGACGCAGATCGTAGTGAAAGCGCCGCCGCGCGCCGCACGGCCGAGGAGCCATCGAAGCGGTGCCACTGCCCGCACACCCGGGGAACGAGGAGATCCGAGCACGCGTCGGACATCACCCGAACGAGTGCGCGTCGCCCCGGGCTTCGGCTCAGAGGCTGTCGGGTGACCTCCGATCGGAAAGCGTGCGTGCCAGACCGTGGCTGCCCGATTGGAGGTCACCCGACAGCCTCTCAGCGGGCCGACGCGACCCGGAAGCGCAGACCGGCCGAGCGCAGCCGCTCCAGCAGCGCGTCACCCATCGCGGTGGCCGTGGTGACCTGCCCCGACGTCGGGGGGAGCTCGTCCAGGGCGAGACAGAGCGCGGACTGGGCGAGCATCTTCGCCGTCTCGTCGTAGCCGGGGTCGCCGCCCGAGACCTCGGTGAGGACCCGGTGCCCGCCGCCCGCACCGACGAAGCGCACGGTGAACCAGCTGCGCCGCCGGCGCTCCGCGTCAGGTCCCTTGCCCGGCTCGTACCGGTCCATCAGCCAGGACCGGGCCGCCGGGAGCTGCGCGGCACCCAGGAGGGCGCCCACCGCGGCCGTACCGCCGAGGGCCACCGGCAGATGCCGCACCGAGGCGAAGTGCCGGTAGCGGAAGTCGGGGCCGTAGCGGGCGAGTGCCCGCGCCGAGCGCTCGACGATCTGCGGGTCCAGTGTCGGCAGCGGGAGCGCCCAGGTGCCGGTCTCCGTGCTGAAGTGCGGAGCGCCGAACGGGGCACGGGCCCGGCGGGCGACCAGCCGCGGTTCGTGCAGGCGGCGTTCCCGGGCCGCGCGCAGCATCGATGGGCCGCGGCCCATCGCGGTGAGCGCCGAGGCGAACGTACCGCCGGAGAAGACGGCGTTGCTGCGCACGAAGCCGTCGACGGTCAGTGGCACGTGCTGCGGCAGCTGCCGGACGGTGAAGTACACCCCGAGGTCGTGCGGTACGGAGTCGAAACCGCAGGCGTGCACGATCCGGGCCCCGGTCTCGCGGGCCCGCGCGTCGTGCTCCAGATACATCCGGTCCACGAACTCCGCCTCACCGGTGAGGTCCGCGTAGTCCGTCCCCGCCTCGGCGCAGGCCGCGACCAGCTTCTCGCCGTACCAGACGTACGGGCCGACCGTCGTGGCCACCACATGGGCGGATTCGGCGAGTTCGCGCAGCGCGTGCTCGTCGTCGGCGTCGGCGTGCAGCAGCGGGAGGTCCGCGCAGCGCGGGTCGATCGCGGCGAGACGCTCGCGCAGGTGCTCCAGCTTGGCCCGGTCGCGTCCGGCCAGGGCCCAACGGCAGTCGGAGGGTGCGTGGGCGGCGAGATATTCGGCGGTGAGGGAGCCCACGAAGCCGGTGGCGCCGAAGAGGACCACGTCGTAGGGGCGTTGTGCCCCGTTCTGCCTGTTCACGAGTGCCTCCGCGGGGGCCGGTGCCGATGTGGCAGGCAGAGGCTAGCGGAGGGGTTCGTGGCGGTGTGCGGCAGGGCGGGCCCGGTGGGGGAGGATCCAGGAGAAGGAACTAAGCGCTTGCTCGGCCAAAAGGGTTGTGCGGAGCGCGGTGCGTTCTTAGCATCATCGATGTTACATCAGTTGTGTCATACCGCTGGGGGCTTGATGACAACGACAGAGCACGGCTCGCACGGCCCGCTGACAGGGGTGCGGGTGGTCGAACTGGCCGGCATCGGACCCGGTCCGTTCGCCGCGATGCTCCTGGCCGACCTCGGCGCCGATGTCGTCAGGGTCGACCGGCCCGGCGGCGCGGGGCTGGGCATCGACCCCGCGTACGACCTCACCAACCGCAACAAACGCTCCGTGCTCGTCGACCTCAAGGCCGAAAACGGTGCCGCCGCGGTGCTCGACCTGGTCGAGCGCGCCGACATCCTGATCGAGGGCTACCGGCCGGGCGTCGCCGAACGGCTCGGCGTCGGCCCCGATGCCGCGCTGGCCCGCAATCCGCAGCTCGTGTACGGGCGGATGACCGGCTGGGGCCAGGACGGACCGCTCGCCGAACGGGCCGGGCACGACATCGCCTACATCGCGCTCACCGGCACCCTCTCCATGATCGGCAAGCCCGGCGAGCCGCCCACCGTCCCGGCCAATCTCGTCGGCGACTACGCGGGCGGCTCGCTCTATCTCGTCGTCGGCGTGCTCGCCGCCCTCCAGCACGCCCGCACCCCCGGCGGCCGGGGCCAGGTCGTGGACGCGGCCATCGTCGACGGCGCCGCCCATCTCGCCACGATGATCCACGGAATGCTCGCGGCCGGCGGCTGGCAGGACCGGCGCGGCGCCAACCTCCTGGACGGCGGCTGCCCGTTCTACGGTACGTACGAGACGGCCGACGGCCAGTACATGGCGGTCGGGCCGCTGGAGCAGCGGTTCTACGACGAGTTCGGCCGGCTCCTCGGACTCGGGGACGAAGCCCCGGACCGGGGCGACATCACCCGGTGGGAGGAGCTGCGCACCGTCGTCGCCGACCGGTTCAGGACCCGTACGCGTGCCGAGTGGACCGAGGTGTTCGAGGGATCGGACGCCTGCGTCGCACCCGTCCTCTCGCTCCGCGAGGCGCCCCACCACCCGCACATCGCCGCCCGCTCCACCTTCGTCGAGCACGGCGGGCTCACCCAGCCCGCGCCGGCACCGCGCTTCTCCGTGACCCCCGTCTCCGTACGCGGCGGTCCCGCGCGACCCGGCGCGGACAACGAGGCCGTCGCCGCCGACTGGGGCGTACCCGGCATCGCCGGGCCGGAGTGACGATGCCCGACGCGCCCCCCCGGGACCGGACCGGTCCGGCCCGTCTCCACCGTCAAGAACTGTTCCCAGGAGGACCGCAGTGCAGCGGCAGATCTTCACCGAAGAGCACGACGCGTTCCGCGAGACCGTGCGCACCTTCCTCACCAAGGAGGTCCTCCCGCACTACGAACAGTGGGAGAAGGACGGCATCGTCTCGCGCGAGGCCTGGCGCGCGGCCGGCCGTCAGGGGCTGCTGGGTCTCGCCGTACCCGAGGAGTACGGGGGCGGCGGCAACACCGACTTCCGCTACAGCGCGGTTCTCGCCGAGGAGTTCACCCGGGCCGGTACGCCAGGCCTCGCGCTCGGGCTGCACAACGACATCATCGGCCCCTACCTCACCGGCCTCGGCACCGACGAGCAGAAGCGCCGCTGGCTGCCCGGCTTCTGCAGCGGCGAGACCATCACCGCCATCGCCATGACCGAACCCGGCGCGGGCTCCGACCTCCAGGGCATCCGCACCACCGCCGAGGACATGGGCGACCACTGGTTGCTCAACGGGTCCAAGACCTTCATCTCCAACGGCATCCTCGCCGACCTCGTGGTCGTCGTCGCGAAGACCACCCCGGAGGGCGGCGCGAAGGGGCTGTCGCTGATCGTCGTCGAACGCGGCGCGGACGGCTTCGAGCGCGGTCGCAACCTCGACAAGATCGGCCAGAAGTCCCAGGACACCGCGGAGCTGTTCTTCAACGACGTCCGCGTCCCCAAGGAGAACCTGCTCGGCGAGCGGGACGGCGCCTTCATCCACCTGATGACCAAGCTCGCGCAGGAACGGATGGGCATAGCGGTGGCCGGGATCGCCGCCGCGGAACACCTGCTGGAGATCACCACGCGGTACGTCAAGGAGCGCGAGGCCTTCGGGCGCCCGCTCTCCAGGCTCCAGCACGTCAGGTTCGAGATCGCCGAGATGGCCACCGAGTGCGCCGTCACCCGAACCTTCCTCGACCGCTGCATCGTCGACCACTCCGACGGGACCCTCGACGCCGTGCACGCCTCGATGGCCAAGTGGTGGGCCACCGAACTGCAGAAGCGTGTCGCCGACCGCTGCCTCCAACTGCACGGCGGATACGGCTACATGACGGAGTACCCGGTCGCCAGGGCGTTCACCGACGGCCGCATCCAGACCATCTACGGCGGCACGACCGAGATCATGAAGGAGATCATCGGCCGCTCGCTGCTCGCCTGACCCCGTCGCACAACCACCCCCGAAAGGCTGCTGTCTTGAGTACCGAAGCGTTCGTCTACGACGCGATCCGCACCCCGCGCGGCCGCGGCAAGGCCAATGGCGCCCTGCACGGCACCAAGCCGATCGACCTCGTCGTCGGCCTCATCCACGAAATCCGCAGCCGCTTCCCCGGCCTCGACCCGGCGGCCATCGACGACATCGTCCTCGGCGTGGTCAGCCCGCTCGGCGACCAGGGCTCCGACATCGCCCGGATCGCCGCCATCGCGGCCGGCCTCCCGGACACCGTCGCCGGCGTCCAGGAGAACCGCTTCTGTGCCTCGGGTCTGGAGGCCGTCAACCTGGCCGCCGCCAAGGTCCGTTCGGGCTGGGAGGACCTCGTCCTCGCGGGCGGCGTCGAGTCGATGTCCCGGGTCCCGATGGGCTCCGACGGCGGCGCCTGGGCGATGGACCCGATGACCAACTTCGAGACCGGCTTCGCCCCGCAGGGCGTCGGCGCCGACCTCATCGCCACCATCGAGGGCTTCTCCCGCCGCGACGTCGACGAGTTCGCCGCACTCTCCCAGGAACGCGCCGCCGAAGCGTGGAAGGACGGCCGCTTCGCGCGCTCCGTCGTCCCCGTCAAGGACCGCAACGGCCTCGTCGTGCTCGACCAGGACGAGCACATGCGGCCAGGCACCACCGCCGACTCCCTCGCCGCGCTCAAGCCCTCCTTCGCCACGATCGGCGAGATGGGCGGCTTCGACGCGGTGGCGCTGCAGAAGTACCACTGGGTCGAGAAGATCGACCACGTCCACCACGCGGGCAACTCCTCCGGCATCGTCGACGGCGCCGCGCTCGTCGCGATCGGCAACCAGGAGGTCGGCGAGCGCTACGGACTCGCTCCGCGCGCCCGGATCATCTCCGCCGCCGTCTCCGGCTCCGAGCCGACCATCATGCTGACCGGCCCCGCGCCCGCCACTCGCAAGGCCCTCGCCAAGGCCGGGCTGACCATCGACGACATCGACCTCGTGGAGATCAACGAGGCGTTCGCCGGAGTCGTGCTCCGCTTCGCCAGGGACATGGGGCTCCCGCTCGACAAGATCAACGTCAACGGCGGCGCCATCGCCCTCGGCCACCCGCTCGGCGCCACCGGCGCGATGATCCTCGGCACCCTCATCGACGAACTGGAACGCCGCGACCAGCGGTACGGCCTCGCCACCCTCTGCGTCGGCGGCGGCATGGGCATCGCCACCGTGATCGAGCGTCTCTGACCGTCCCCGGCCACCCCTGCCTACGGAGAAGAACAGCAATGACCGAGAGCACGACCATCCGCTGGGAACAGGACGAGACCGGCGTCGTCACCCTCGTACTCGACGACCCCGACCAGTCCGCCAACACGATGAACCAGGCCTTCAAGGACTCCATCGCGGCCATCGCCGACCGCGCCGAGGCCGAGAAGGACTCCATCCGCGGCATCATCTACACCTCCGCCAAGAAGACCTTCTTCGCGGGCGGCGACCTCAAGGACATGATCAAGGTCGGTCCCGAGAACGCCCAGCAGGCCTTCGACACCGGCACCGCCATCAAGAACTCGCTGCGCCGCATCGAGACCCTCGGCAAGCCCGTCGTCGCCGCCATCAACGGCGCGGCGCTCGGCGGCGGTTACGAGATCGCGCTCGCCTCGCACCACCGCGTCGCCCTCGACGCGCCCGGCTCCCGGATCGGCCTGCCCGAGGTCACCCTCGGCCTGCTGCCCGCAGGCGGCGGCGTCACCCGCACCGTACGCCTCATGGGCATCGCAGACGCGTTGCTGAAGGTCCTCCTCCAGGGCACTCAGTACACCCCGCAGCGTGCCCTGGAGAACGGTCTGGTCCACGAGGTCGCCGCCACCCGGGAGGAGATGCTCGAAAGGGCCCGTGCCTTCATCGACGCGAACCCCGAGTCCCAGCAGCCCTGGGACGTCAAGGGATACCGGATCCCCGGCGGCACCCCGTCCAACCCCAAGTTCGCCGCCAACCTGCCGGCCTTCCCGTCCAACCTGAAGAAGCAGCTCGCGGGCGCCCCGATGCCCGCGCCCCGCAACATCCTGGCCACCGCCGTCGAGGGTTCCCAGGTCGACTTCGAGACCGCGCTGACCATCGAGGCCCGCTACTTCACCGAGCTGGTCACCGGCCAGGTCGCGAAGAACATGATCCAGGCGTTCTTCTTCGACCTCCAGGCCGTCAACTCCGGTGCCAGCCGTCCCAAGGGGATCGAGGAGCGCCAAGTCAACAAGGTCGCCGTCCTCGGCGCCGGGATGATGGGCGCGGGCATCGCGTACTCCTGTGCCCGCGCCGGCATCGAGGTCGTGCTCAAGGACGTCTCCACCGAGGCCGCGGCCAAGGGCAAGGCGTACAGCGAGAAGCTCCTCGACAAGGCGCTCTCCCGGGGCCGCACCACCGAGGCCGAGCGTGACGAGCTGCTGGCCCGGATCACCCCGACCGGCGACCCGGCCGACCTGGCGGGCTGCGACGCCGTCATCGAAGCCGTCTTCGAGGACACCGCGCTCAAGCACAAGGTGTTCCAGGAGATCCAGGACATCATCGAGCCGGACGCCCTGCTCTGCTCCAACACCTCGACCCTGCCCATCACCGTTCTGGCCGAAGGCGTCTCGCGCCCGGCCGACTTCATCGGGCTGCACTTCTTCTCGCCCGTGGACAAGATGCCGCTGGTCGAGATCATCAAGGGCGAACAGACCGGCGACGAAGCCCTGGCCCGCGCCTTCGACCTGGTCCGCCGGATCAAGAAGACCCCGATCGTCGTCAACGACTCGCGCGGCTTCTTCACCTCGCGGGTCATCGGCCAGTTCATCAACGAGGGCGTCGCCATGGTCGGCGAGGGCGTCGAACCGGCGTCCATCGAGCAGGCCGCGGCACAGTCCGGCTACCCGGCCAAGGTGCTCTCCCTGATGGACGAGCTGACCCTCACCCTGCCCCGCAAGATCCGCAACGAGACCCGGCGGGCCGTCGAGGAGGCCGGCGGCACCTGGGCCGGACACCCGTCGGACGCGGTCATCGACCGGATGGTCGACGAGTTCGGCCGGCCGGGACGCAGCGGTGGCGCCGGCTTCTACGAGTACGACGAGAACGGCAGGCGGACCCGTCTGTGGCCCGGACTGCGGGAGCACTTCGCCAAGCCCGACACCGACATCCCCTTCATCGACATGAAGGAGCGGATGCTGTTCTCCGAGGCCCTGGACAGCGTCCGCTGCCTGGAGGAGAACGTCCTCGTCTCCGTGGCCGACGCCAACATCGGCTCCATCATGGGCATCGGCTTCCCGCCGTGGACCGGCGGCGTGCTCCAGTACATCAACGGTTACGAGGGCGGCCTGCCCGGCTTCGTCGCCCGCGCCCGGGAGCTCGCGGAGCGGTACGGCGACCGCTTCCTGCCGCCCGCGCTCCTCGTGGAGAAGGCGGGGAAGGGCGAGACCTTCCACGACTGACGCCCACCCCGCGGGCCGCGTTCACTCCGCCGTGAACGCGGCCCGCAGCTCCTCCTTCAGCGACCGCTGGAACGCGGTCACCAGCGCCTGCAGCACCATCGGCTGCATATGGGCCGACAGTGACTTCATCGCCGCCACGTGCTCGGGGTCCGACTCCCGCTCCCGGTACGGACCCCACACCTCATCCCGGAACAGCCGGGTCAGCTCCTGCGCGGCGGACCGGGAGTGCTCCAGCAGCACCGTCCGGGCGGCCAGGATCGTCTCGTGCGCGATCGGCACGCCGAGCAGCTCGACCCCGAGCCGCAGCAGTCCCGGGTCCACCCGGTAGCTGCCGTCGACCGGCTCCGCGCGCTCCAGCACCCCCATCGCGGCCAGCCGCGCGATGTCCTGCTCGGTCAGTGCCCGGCCGGCCCGCCGCTCCAGCTCCGCCCGCGTCGCGTCCTCCGCCGAGTCCGGTGCCCAGGACGCCACCAGGGCCCGGTGGATCGCCAGGTCGTGCGCGCTCAGATCCGGCGGCAGCTGCTCCAGATAGCGTTCGATCGCGGCCAGCGTCATGCCCTGGTGCTGGAGCTCCTCGATGAGCGCCAGCCGGGACAGGTGGTCGTGTCCGTAGTGCCCCACCCGGCGCGGTCCGATGACCGGGGGCGGCAGCAGCCCGCGGGTGCTGTAGAAACGCACCGTGCGCACGGTCACCCCGGCGCGCGCCGCCAGCTCGTCGACGGTGAGCGTAGGCTCCTCGGCCCCGGTCGCCATATCTGCTCCTCGTGTCCGGCCCTGAGGGGTGAGCCGCTGTGCGCGTGATCCACCCCGGTGCAACAGTATTGCTGTCTCACCAATGATGTGAAAGTGCCTGGCTGTCAGAGGCGGCACCTAACCTGATCCCATGTCCGGGATCATGTACGTACAGGGGGACGCGACGGCGCCCCACGGCAAGGGCGTCAAGCTGATCGTCCATGTCTGCAACGACCTCGGCGGCTGGGGCAAGGGATTCGTCCTGGCGCTCTCAGGCCGCTGGCCCGAACCCGAAGCGGCCTACCGCCAGTGGCACCGGGAGCGCGCGGGCAACGACTTCGGCCTCGGCGCGGTGCAGTTCGTACAGGTGGGCCCGTACGTCCGGGTGGCGAACATGGTGGGCCAGCGGGGGATGCGCACGGGCAGCAAAGGGGTCCCGGTGCGTTACGAGGCGATCGACACGGCGCTGGGCGCGGTGGCCGACCGGGCCCACGAGCTGGGGGCCTCGGTCCACATGCCGCGGATCGGCTGCGGCCTGGCGGGCGGGAAGTGGTCCCGGATCGAGCCCCTGATCGAGGAGCGGCTGACCGGCCGGGACATACCGGTGACGGTGTACGACTTCGCCCGGCGCCCAGCTGGCCCCGTCGCTCGGTGACGGCCAGCGCGTCGCCCGGCTGGACACGACCGCGGCGGCCACCGACGTGGTGACCCGCGGCACGTTCGCCGGGACCTGCGAGTAGGACCCGGCCGACGGACCGCACCCTCGTCAGGGCGCCCACCGGACTCCGTCGGGCACCCTGCGCGCGTTGCTACAGGGTTACGGGATACAGGGATACGGGGTGAGTCACTCCGTATCGACTTCTATGGTGGGGTGGAAGCGGCGGAACGGGGGAGGGCCCATGACGGCACGGAGCACCGACGAGACACGGCTGGCCCTGGCGCTCCGCGCGACGCTGCCCTCCGACGCGCTGAGCGAGCAGATCCTGGACGCCGCGCGGGAGCAGTTCATGACCTTCGGGCTGCGCCGCTCCACCGTCGACGACGTCGCCAAGCGCGCCGGGGTCTCGCGGGTGACCGTGTACCGGCGGATCGGCAACAAGGACAGCCTCGTCTCCGCCTGTCTGCTGCGCGAGTACCGCCGCTTCGTCGTGGAGGTGGACGACGCGGTGGCCGCGCTGCCGACGACGGAGGACCGGCTCGTCGAGGGCTTCGCCGCGGTTCTCCGGCACATCCGCGAGCATCCGCTCATCGGCGGTCTGCTGAGGCTGGAGCCCGAGACGATGCTGCCGTTCCTGACCCTGGAGAGCGGACCGGCTCTCCTTGCCATCCGCGAGTACCTGGCCGACCGGCTGCGTGAGGCCCGGCGCGCGGAGGGCCGGCCGACGAGCGATCCGGCTCCGGTCGCCGAGCTGATGGTGCGGATCACCGTCTCCTTCCTCCTCAACCCCGTCAGCTGTTTCGAGCTGGACGACGACACCCAGGTGCGGGAGTTCGCCCGCCGCTATCTGGTGCCGCTGCTCGCTGCCGGGTAGAACAACCGGTGTGGCCGTCCGCCTCGTCGGGCAGGGGTTCCACGGGGCGGCTGCGGGCCCAGTGCGGTCCGAGGTCGTCGAGCCGCCAGCCGAAGGGGTACGAACGGGGCTGCGGGCGCGCGGGAAACCTGCGTGGCCGGGCCGGCAGCCGGCGGACGCAACGTGCGCGCAGGTGCAGGGCCGCCGACGCCGAGGCCCGCACCCACGGCGGCTGCGGCCGGAAGCCCAGCGCCGCCAGGAGCGGCTCGTCCAGCAGCGCGAGTGCGAATCTCGCCACCAGGGGCCGCAACGGACGCGGATACCAGCTCGCGATCACGCGGAACGTGGCGTTCGCGACCCGCCGGTTCGCCGGGTCGTACGCGAACATCCGCTCCTCGTAGGAGTCGAGGAGCCGCTCGAACCCCTCGTACGTGTCGGGCGCCCCCTCGATGCCCATCATCGCCGCCGTCTTCCGGCCCGCTTCCACCAGAGCCTGGACCTCCTGGGTGCACAGGGGACGCCAGCCGAACCGGTCGATCCAGCGCTTCGGCCCCACGACCGTGGTCGCGAGGACATAGCGGAAGTCGTCGTTCGGGATGCTGTACTTGCCGTGGATCCGGTTGAGATGACGCGCGGCCGCCCGCCCTCGCTCCGAGTCGAAGCCGTCGGCGGCCATCTCGTACCCGATCAGCACCGTGTCGTCGTACCGTTTCTGCCCGGCCCGTTCGAACTCCTGGGTCCGGTCGAGGAGCACGGAGATCCGGGGGACGCCGTAGTCCCGGAGGAAGGCGACGCTCACCCCCTGCCGGTAGTCCCAGGGGAACTCGTACTGGGAGATCAGCCGGAGGATCTCGGCGTAGTCGTGTGCCGGATCCATCCGGCGTATCTCGTGCAGGCGGCTGTATCGGCCCATGGTGCGCCCTCCTGTCCGTGTACCGACTCCCTGTCCGCTCCTGCGGGTTGTCGCTGTGTGACGGACCAACTCACCTGCTGTACACGGAATGTGAGGGACCGTCCGTCCTGGGAGTCAAAGTTACAAATACTATCGACTTGTTTCACGAACCTCGTCAACACCGCCGACGACAGGGCATGCGGCGGTGTGCCGCAGCGGGCCGGTGCGGCATCACTCCCGAAGGGCTCGCATACTGGATCACGCAGAGGGCCGGGCGCCGAGCCGTATGCCCGCCGACCGTCGGGAGCACCGTGATGAGCAGCGAAGCAGCCGGAGACCGGAATCCCGCCCCGCCGCCGCCCGGCGGTGTGCTCTGGAGCCTCTCGGGCGACATCCGGGCCCTGCTGATGCTGCCCGCCGCGCTCACCCTCCAGGTCGCCCACCCGGCGGTCGGCGCCGGTGTCGACGAGCACTCCGTCTTCCGCACGGACCCCTGGGGACGCGGCGAGAGGTCCCTGCGCTCGCTCCAGCTCTGGGTGTACGGGGGCGAGGCAGCCGCCGAGGAGGGGCACAGGCTGCGCCGACTGCACCGCACCATCCAGGGCACCGACACCCGAGGGCGTCGTTACCATGCGCTGTCGCCCGCCAACTACGCGTGGGTGCACGCCACGGGCTTCCCCGTCTACCAGCACGCCGCGCGCTATCTCGTCCGGCCGCTCACCGCGGCACAGGAGCGGGCGCTGTACCGGGAGTGGCTCCAGGTCGGCAGGATCCTCGGTATCCACGACCGGGACATGCCGCAGACGATCGAGGAGTTCTGGCCGTACTTCCGAAAGGTGCTCGCCGAGGAGATCGAGGCGACCGCGGTCGTCGAGGACCTGGTCGCCACCGATCGTCCGGTACCGCCGCCGGACCGCGGGCCGCTGCCGCTCAGGCTGTTGCTGAAGGCGCTGTGGCCGGTGCTGTTCCCGCCGTTGGCCCGGTTCCGGCGCTTCGTCACCATCGGGCTCATGCCGCCGGAGGCGCGGGAGGCCATCGGGCTGGAGTGGACGGACGAGCAGGAGCGCGCCCTGCGGCGGTTCTGCGGGGTGGTGCGGCGCGTGGTGCCGGTGCTCCCCGAGCGGCTGCGCTATCTGCCGTACGCGCGCCGGGCGCGGGCCGCCCATCGTGAGACCGTCCGGGGCGGCGGAGGGCTCAGGCGGAAGCCCGGCGCACCAGCTCGGTCGGCGTGATCACCGACGTCCGATCGTCGCCCCCGGCCTCGTCGGCCAGCCGGCTCATCAGCATCCGCACCATCAACCGGCCCATGCCCTCCACGTCCTGACGGACCGTCGTCAGCGGGGGTTCGGTGGCCTCCGCTATCGACACCATGTCGTCGAAGCCGACCAGGGCCACGTCGTCCGGCACACTGCGACCGCGCTCGCGCAGCACCCGCAGGGCACCCGAGGCCATCAGGTCGTTGGCGGCGAAGACCGCGTCCAGGCCGGGGCGGCGGTCGAGCAGCTCCGCCATCGCCCGCGCACCGCCCTCGACGGTGAAGTCGCCGTCCACGAGCAGCGCCGGATCGCCGTCGGGCAGCACGTCGCGGTAGCCGTCGACCCGGTCCAGGGCCGAGGTCTGGTCGCGCGGTCCGGCGATGTGCGCGATCTGCCGCCGCCCCAGGGCGACGAGATGGCGTACGGCCTCGGCCGCGCCGCCGCGGTTGTCGCAGTCCACGTACGGGACGGCCGGTTCGGACGCGGCGCCCGGCCGGCCCGGCCTGCCGCCGTAGACCGTGGGTACCCGGAACCTGCGGATGATCGCGGGGAGTTCGTCGTCGGTGTGCAGCGAGAAGGCCAGTACGCCGTCCACATGGCCGCCGGCCAGATAGCGGGCGACCCGGTCGAAGTCCCCGCGGCCCTCCACCAGGAGGAGGACCAACTGGGAGTCTTGCAGGGTGAGTTCACGGCTGATTCCGCGGATCTGCTGGGAGAAGAACGGATCGGAGAAGATCCGGAACTCCGGCTCGTCGATGATCACGGCGACCGCGCCGTTGCGGCGGGTGACCAGGGTCCGGGCGGCATGGTTCGGAACGTAGCCGAGCTCCTCGACCGCCTTGCGGACCTGGTCCACGAGCGGCTTGCGCACCCCCGCCCCGCCGTTCACCACCCGGGAGGCCGTCGCCCGGGAGACCCCGGCGCGGGCCGCCACGGCTTCCAGTGTGGGGCGGGCATCGCGAGCGGGATCGTGGGACGGACCGGGCAAGGGACGCTCCTCGTACACGCGGGATCGGGCCGGAAACGGCCGGGGCCGGCCGGACAGCACCGACGCCATCAGCCTAACCGGCGCCGCCGGCCGGCCGCCGGGCACCACCGCCCCCACCAGGAGAGGGGCGGTGGTGCCCGGACCCGGTCCGTGCGCCGGTCAGCGGTGTTCGTGCAGGGAGTTCGTCGCCGCGATCTTCTTCCAGGAGGCGGGCCGCGCGGGCTGCCCGGCGGCGTGCCGGGCGTGCGTCCCGGCCGCCGCCGGGGCCTCGGGCCGCGTCGGCCGGAACAGCCAGGTGTCGAAGAAGGCGGCGAGCGGCTTGCCCGAGACCCGCTCCGCGTAGGCGACGAAGTCGCTCACGCTCGCGTTCCCGTACGCGTGCTCGGCGGGCCAGCCCTTCAGCAGTGCGAAGAACGTCTCGTCGCCCAACTCGTTGCGCAGCGCCTGGAGCGCCAGCGCGCCCCGGTCGTAGACGGCCGCGTCGAACTGGTTGTCGGGGCCCGGGTCGCCGGGCCTCACCTTCCAGAAGGCGTCGTCGGCCGGATGCAGTGCGTAGGTGTAGTCCGCCAGCTCCTGCGCGGTGCCCTCGCCCTCCTTCTCCGACCACAGCCACTGGCTGTAGCGGGCGAAGCCCTCGTTGATCCAGATGTCCTTCCAGCCCTTGAGGGACACGCTGTCGCCGTACCACTGGTGCGCCAGCTCATGGACGACGACCGAGACGTTCGCACCGTTCGCGAACTGCTTCGGGCTGTAGAACGGCCTGGTCTGGGTCTCCAGCGCGAAGCCGCTCGTCACATTGGGGGCGTACCCGCCCAGCGCGTCGAAGGGGTACGGTCCGAAGACCTCCGTCAGCCACTCGGCGACCTCGGTGGTCCGCTCGATGCTGGCCCGCGCGGCCCCGTCGTTGGCGCCGAGGTCCTTGCTGTACGCGTTGACGACCGGCAGCCCGTCCGACGTGGTGTCCGTGGTGATGTCGAACTTCCCGACCGCCAGGGTCGTCAGATACGTCGCCTGCGGCTTGCTCGAACGCCAGTTGAAGCGGGTCCAGCCGAGCTTCGAACTCTGCGACTGCAGCGTGCCGTTGCTGATCGCCTGGGTGCCGTCCGGGACGGACACGGAGATGTCGTACGTCGCCTTGTCGAGCGGGTGGTCGTTGCTGGGGAACCACCACGCGGCGGACTCCGGCTCCTGGGCGGCCACCGCGCCGTCCGGGGTGCGCACCCAGGACGTCCAGCCGTTGATCTTCACCTCGGAGGGCTTTCCGGCGTACCGCACGACCACCGAGACGGCCCTGCCCTTCGCCAGCGGGGCCGCCGGGGTGATCTCCAGCTCCTGCTCGCCGTTCTTCACATGGCCGGCCTTCTTGCCGTTCACCCGCACCTCGGAGACGTCCAGCCCGAAGTCCAGGTTGAAACGGGAGAGTTCCTGGGTGGTCGTGGCGAGGATCGTCGCCGTGCCCTCCAGCAGATCGGTCGAGGGCTGGTACTTCAGCCGCAGGTCGTAGTGGGAGACGTCGTAGCCGCCGTTGCCGCTGGCCGGGTAGTAGGGGTCGCCGATGCCCGGGGCGCCCACGGTGCCTTCGGCGGCCGAGGCCGGGATCGCCAGCAGCAGGGAGGCCGCGAGTGCGCTCGGGACGATGAGTCTGCGGTGCACGGAATGCTCCAAGTGGTCGGGGCGAATGATCTTTCGAACCGTCACGTCGACACTATTCAGCGACTGCCGCATCAGTCGTGTCCATGGCCACAGCTGTCACACGATCGCCATGAGGCCGCCACGGCAGCAGGTCGCATTTGCGTCATGTTCATGCTGTATGTGCCGCTGATCGCCCTCTGTCGCCGGGGAGTTGACCGGGGTACCTTCCGCCCATGCCGAATCGTGCGCGAGGCCCCCGTTCGAGTCACAGATCGCTGGTGGTGGCAGCTGTCGCCGCCCTGATGGCCGTCCTGCTCTCCCCGGCAGGTGCCCAGGGCGCGGGCGCCCGGGAGTCCGGGCCGCCGAAGAGCATGCCCATCTACTCGTACGGGAACGCCGTCCGGGAATCGGTCTGGGTCGACACCGGGCTGGACGGCGACGGGGACGGGCGCAGCGACCGCGTCGCCGCCGACATCGTGAGGCCGCGCGAACCCGCCCGGCAGGGCCGGAAGATCCCCGTGATCATGGACGCCAGCCCGTACTACTCCTGCTGCGGGCGCGGCAACGAGAGCCAGCTCAAGACGTACGACGACAACGGCCGGCCCGTCCAGTTCCCGCTCCACTACGACAACTACTTCGTGCCGCGCGGCTACGCCTTCGTCGCCGTCGATCTGGCCGGTACCAATCGCTCCGACGGCTGTGTCGATGTCGGAGGCCGCTCCGACGTACAGTCCGCCAAGGCCGTGATCGACTGGCTGAACGGCCGCGCCCGCGGCTACACCACCCGCACCGGCGGCACCCGTGCCACGGCCGGCTGGTCCAACGGACGCACCGGAATGATCGGCAAGAGCTACGACGGCACCATCGCCAACGCGGTCGCGGCGACCGGCGTGCACGGGCTGCGGACCATCGTGCCGATCGGCGCCATCTCCTCCTGGTACGACTACTACTTCGCCCAGGGCGCACCCCTCTACGACAGCGGCCCCGAGTGGCTCTCCGGCTATGTGGAGAGCCCGGAGGCGCGCGGACGCTGCGCCGTCGTCCAGCAGCAGCTCGTCGACGGGGCGCCGCGCACCGGAGACTGGTCGGAGCTGTGGAACGCGCGCGACTACGTGAAGGACGTCCGCAAGGTGCGTGCCAGCGTCTTCGCCGTCCACGGCATGCAGGACCTCAACGTCCGTACCAAGCACCTCGGCCAGTGGTGGGACGCGCTCGCGGACCGGGGCGTGGAGCGCAAGATCTGGCTCTCCCAGACGGGACACGTCGACCCGTTCGACTACCGGCGCGCCGCATGGGTCGACACGCTGCACCGCTGGTTCGACCACTACCTCCTCGGCTACGACAACGGCATCGACCGTGAACCGATGGCCGACATCGAGCGCCACCCCGACCAGTGGTCCACCGACCGGGTCTGGCCGCCCCGCACCACCCACGCCACCACCGTGCGCCCCGGCGCCGGGAGCACGCCGGGCGTCGGCACCCTGTCCCTGAGGCCCGCCCGCCCCGGCGCCACCGAGACGTTCACCGACGATCCGGCGCAGAGCGAGACGGACTGGGCCGCCGACCTGGACCGGACCACCGGCGCCAAGGCCGGATTCCGCACCGCGCCGCTCACCGCCGACCTCAGGCTCTCCGGATCCTCCGCGGTGACCGTCACCGCCACCCCGACCACCTCGACCGCCCATCTCTCCGCGGTCCTCGTGGACATCGGCCCCGACACCATCCGCGACTACGGCTCGTCCGGCGAGGGGATCACCACCCTCACCAGCCAGAGCTGCTGGGGCGCGAGCACGACCGGGGACAGCGCCTGCTTCAGGGAGACCAGGGCCCGGACCACCACCGTCGATCGGACCGTGGTCAGCCGCGGCTGGGCCGACCTCGGCACGTACGCCTCCGCCGGGAAGGGCCGCCCGCTCATCCCGGGCCGGGCCGTCACCCTCACCATCGACCTGGCGGCCACCGACCACGTCGTCCCGGCCGGACGCCGCCTCGCCCTGATCGTCGCGGGCACCGACCGGGACCTCATCGACCCGCCGGACTCCACGCCCACACTCACCCTCGATCTGGCCCGCACGTCCGCGAAGCTGCCGTTCGTCGGCGGCGCCGGCGCCTTCGTCCGCGCCACCACGGGTTCCGCGTCCGCGACGGACACGCCCCGAACGGCCGAGGCCGGGGGCGTGACGCCGCCGCGCGCCGCCCATCGCGTCCCGGGAGGTATCGCCGAAGCCCACCGCTGAACCTCCGGAACGGGCGAGCCGGTACCGCTTGTTGGTCCCATGGTGTGAGCGCTGCGTGTGGTACTGCCTACGGAGAGCGAAATAGCTGCTTCCGTGAAAGGTGCCATTCGTGTCGCAGGACGAACAGAGAGCGGGCGGCCGGGGGGAACTGCCGGTGACGGCGGATCTCCCCGGCGACCCGGCCCGGAACCGGCACCCCACGACGGACCGGGTGGTGTTCGGCGTCACCGCCGTCCTCACCCTCGCCTTCGTGGTCTGGGGAGCCACCGCCACCGACTCGCTGGAGGACATCTCCACCTCCATGCTCAACGGGCTGATCCACAACGGCGGTTGGGCCTTCATGCTCGCCGCGTCCGGCTTCGTTGTCTTCGCCCTCTGGCTCGCCATCAGCCGTTACGGCAAGATCTCCCTCGGCCAGGAGGGGGAGGAGCCCGAATTCCGGACCGTGTCCTGGGTCGCCATGATGTTCAGCGCCGGCATGGGCATCGGCCTGATGTTCTACGGGGTCGGCGAGCCGCTCGCCCACTTCACCAACCCGCCGCCCGGCACCCGCCCCGCGGACGCCGCCGAAGCGATGCAGACGGCGATGGCCACCACCTTGTTCCACTGGACGCTCCACCCCTGGGCGATCTACGCGGTGGTCGGCCTGGCCATCGCGTACAGCACCTTCCGGCGTCGCAGGCGGCAGACGGTCAGCGCCGTCTTCGAGCCGCTCATCGGATCCCGGCACGCCCATGGCGGCCTCGGCCGGCTGATCGACATCCTCGCCATCTTCGCGACCCTCTTCGGCTCCGCCGCGTCACTGGGGCTCGGCGCCCTCCAGATCGGCAGCGGTTTCCACGAGCTGCACTGGAAGGAGAAGACCGGCACCGGACTCCTGGTCCTGATCATCGCCGTGCTGACCGTGGCCTTCGTCGCCTCGGCGATCTCCGGTGTGGAGAAGGGCATCCAGTGGCTCTCCAACACCAACATGGTGCTCGCCCTGGTGCTCGCCGTCTTCGTCTTCGTCGCGGGGCCCACCATCATCGTGCTCGATCTGCTGCCCACGTCGATCGCCGCCTACTTCGGCAATCTGGCCCAGCTCGCCGGACGTACCGAAGCGACCGGGAAGGGCGACGTGGCCGAGTGGCTCGGCAACTGGACCGTCTTCTACTGGGCCTGGTGGATCTCCTGGACGCCCTTCGTCGGCATGTTCATCGCCCGGATCAGCCGCGGCCGCACGATCCGCCAGTTCATCGGCGGAGTCATCCTGGTGCCCAGCTCCGTCAGCCTGGTCTGGTTCGCGATCTTCGGCGGCACGGCGATCAATCTGCAGGAGGCCGGCAAGCTCGGCAACGCCGTCACCCAGGAGGCGCAGCTCTTCGGAGTGCTCCAGCAGTTCCCGATCGCCACGGTGATGAGCCTCTTGGTGATGGTCCTGGTCGGCATCTTCTTCGTCTCGGGCGCCGACGCCGCCTCCATCGTGATGGGCACGCTCTCCCAGAAGGGCATCCTCGAACCGGCCAAGTGGGTCGTCGTCTTCTGGGGCGTGGTCACCGGCGCCGTGGCCGCGATCATGCTGCTCATCGGCAACGGCAAGGGCGACGCGCTCGCCGGACTCCAGAACCTCACGATCCTGGTTGCCGCGCCGTTCACCCTCGTCATGATCGGCATGTGCGTGGCGCTGATGCGGGACCTGCGCCAGGATCCGCTGATCGTACGGCGCGAATTCGGTGTGGAAGCGGTCGAATCCGCGGTCATCGAAGGGCACGCGAAGTACGCCGGGGACTTCGAGATCCGGATCGGTCCGGGCGGCAGCCGGATCACCACCGGACTCCACGAGGGCCACGACCCGGAACCGGGCGCCTCAGGCCCGGCGAACCCTCCGGGCAACGGCTGAGAACGCCCCCGCCCGGCCGGAGTGCGACCGGCCGGGCCGCTCGGCCCCGGGCGCAGATTAGGATCGGCACCCTGATGACTGCCACTCTCGTCGCCAAGGACCTCGCCGCCGGACACGGCGACCGCACGCTCTTCGCCGGACTCGACCTCGTCGTCGCGCCCGGTGACGTGATCGGTCTCGTCGGAGTCAACGGCGCCGGAAAATCGTCCCTGCTCCGGCTCCTCGCCGGACTCGACCGGCCTGAGGAGGGCGAGCTGCGGCTCTCCCCGCCCACCGCAACCGTCGGACACCTCCCGCAGGAGCCGGAACGGCGCGCGGGGGAGACCGTGCGGGAGTTCCTGGCCCGCCGCACCGGCGTCGCCGAGGCCCAGGCCTCGATGGACACTGCGACGCAGGGTCTCGTCGACGGGGCGCCGGGCGCGGACGACGCGTACTCCGAGACACTGGAACGCTGGCTGGCCCTCGGCGGCGCGGACCTGGACGAGCGCGCCGAGGAGGTCGCGGCCGACCTCGGGCTGACCGTCGGCCTCGACCTGCCGATGACCGCGCTCTCAGGCGGTCAGGCCGCCCGCGCGGGGCTGGCCTCCCTCCTCCTGTCCCGCTACGACATCTTCCTGCTGGACGAGCCCACCAACGACCTCGACCTGGACGGCCTGGAGCGGCTGGAGCGCTACGTCTCGGGGCTCCGCGCGGGCACGGTGGTCATCAGCCACGACCGCGAATTCCTGATGCGCACGGTCACCAAGGTCCTCGAACTGGATCTGGCCCAGCAGCAGATCAACCTCTACGGCGGTGGATACGCGGCCTATCTGGAGGAGCGCGAACGCGCCCGCAGCCACGCCCGCGAGGAGTTCGAGGAGTACGCCGACAAGCGCGCCGCCCTCGAAGGGCGCGCCCAGATGCAGCGCTCCTGGATGGACAAGGGCGTCAAGAACGCGCGCCGCAAGGCCACGGACTCCGACAAGCTCGGCCGCAAGTTCCGCAGCGAGTCGAGCGAGAAGCAGGCCGCCAAGGCCCGGCAGACCCAGCGCATGATCGAACGGCTCGACGTCGTCGACGAACCGCGCAAGGAATGGGAACTGCGGATGGAGATCGCCGCCGCACCCCGCTCCGGCTCGGTCGTGGCCACTCTGCGCGAAGCGCAGGCCGTACGCGGCGACTTCGCCTTCGGCCCGGCATCGCTGCAGATCGACTGGGCGGACCGGGTCGCCATCACCGGCGCCAACGGAGCGGGCAAGTCCACCCTCCTTGCTGCGCTCCTCGGCCGCCTCCCGCTGGACTCCGGTCATGCGACGCTCGGCTCGGGCGTGGTGGTCGGCGAGGTCGACCAGGCCCGCAAGCTCTTCCACGGCTCGGAGTCGCTCCTGGAGGCGTTCTGCGCGGCCGTACCCGACACCGAACCGGCCGAAGTGCGTACCCTGCTCGCCAAGTTCGGCCTGCGCGCCGACCATGTGATGCGCCCCGCCACGACGCTCTCCCCGGGGGAACGCACCCGGGCCGCGCTCGCCCTGCTCCAGGGCAGGGGCGTCAAC
This sequence comes from Streptomyces sp. NBC_00984, assembly GCF_045162475.1. NCBI lineage: Bacteria > Bacillati > Actinomycetota > Actinomycetes > Kitasatosporales > Streptomycetaceae > Streptomyces > Streptomyces sp. NBC_00984. The sequence goes on along the minus strand of NZ_CP108734.1, from coordinate 1,329,611 downwards.
CTCCTCGTGCTCGACGAGCCGACGAACCACCTCGATCTGCCGGCGATCGAGCAGCTGGAATCGGCGCTGGAGTCGTACACGGGAACGCTGCTGCTGGTCACGCACGACCGGCGCATGCTGGAAGCGGTGCGGACGACACGGCGGGTCGAGGTGGCGGCGGGGAGAGTGACGGAGATCTGAGCCCCGCTCCGGTATGCCAAATGGGTCGCGCACGGTCGACCCTGTGCCTTCAGTAGCAGGTCATTTGCGGCCGATCACCCATGGACGGCAGGACGGCCGGATGGCCGGTGTGCCGACGATCGGTTCCGGACGCCTCGGAGCATCACGAGGGGGCCGGTGCCGCGCAGAGGGCGGGGCGCCGCACAAAGGGGCGCCGGCGCGTCGTCGTGGAATGGGGCGCCCATGGCGCGAGGTGGATGCCGGTGCCGCGAAGGGGATGCCGGTTCGCGGTCCGGTCCGGTGTTTCCCCGGGGGACCGGGGCACGGTCACCCGTCCCGCGAGGGGGAGGGCGGGGAGGGGGCCATCGCGAGCACACCCCTCCCCGCCCGGTCCTGCTACCGCTTCTTGCCGCCCTGATTCGGGTCCGTGAGCCCGGCCCGCCGCAGGGCGTCCGCCATCGCGCTGTTCACCGGTGCCGGAGCCTGACGGGCGGAGCCGCCACCGCCGCCACCGCGCCGGTCGCGGTCCTGGCCGCCTTGCCCCTGCCCCTGCCCCTGCCCCTGACGCTGCCGCGGCGGCCGGCCGCCCTGGCCGCCGCGCTCACCCCGCTCGCGCCTCGGAGCGCCGCCCTGGGGCCCCGTACCGGCCGCCGCCTCGTCGTCCAGCCGCAGCGTCAACGAGATCCGCTTCCGCGGGACGTCGACATCCATGACCTTGACCTTCACGATGTCGCCCGGCTTCACGACGTCCCTCGGGTCCTTCACGAACGTCCGCGACATCGCCGACACATGCACCAGGCCGTCCTGGTGCACACCGATGTCCACGAACGCGCCGAACGCCGCGACATTGGTGACGACCCCCTCCAGCACCATTCCGGACGCCAGATCACCGATCTTCTCGACGCCCTCCTTGAAGGTGGCCGTCTTGAACGCCGGCCGCGGGTCGCGCCCCGGCTTCTCCAGCTCCTTCAGGATGTCGGTGACCGTCGGCAGACCGAACTTCTCGTCCACGAAGTCGTCGGCGCGCAGCGACCGCAGCACCCCCGTATTGCCGATCAGCGAGGCGACCTCGCCGCCGGTCCGCTTCACCATCGCCCGCACCACCGGATACGCCTCCGGGTGCACGCTCGACGCGTCCAGCGGATCGTCGCCCCGGATGCGCAGGAAGCCCGCGCACTGCTCGTACGCCTTCGGGCCCAGCCGCGCCACGTCCTTGAGCGCCTTGCGGGACCGGAAGGGGCCATGGGCGTCGCGGTGCGCGACGATGTTCTCGGCGAGCCCCGAGCCGATCCCCGAAACCCGCGAGAGCAGCGGCGTGGAAGCGGTGTTGACGTCGACACCGACACCGTTCACACAGTCCTCGACGACCGCGTCCAGCGAGCGCGACAGCTTCACCTCGGACAGGTCGTGCTGGTACTGGCCGACCCCGATCGACTTCGGGTCGATCTTCACCAGCTCGGCGAGGGGGTCCTGCAGCCGCCGCGCGATGGAGACGGCGCCGCGCAACGACACGTCCATGTCGGGGAGTTCCTGCGAGGCAAAGGCCGACGCCGAGTACACGGACGCGCCCGCCTCGGACACCATCACCTTGGTGAGCTTCAACTCGGGGTGCTTGTCGATGAGTTCACCGGCGAGCTTGTCGGTCTCGCGGGAGGCCGTGCCGTTGCCGATGGCGATCAGGTCGACGTCGTGGGCCTTCGCCAGCCGCTCCAGCGTGGCCAGCGACTGGTCCCACTTGTTCGCCGGGACGTGCGGGTGGATGACATCCGTCGCGACGACCTTGCCGGTCGCGTCGACGACGGCGACCTTCACACCTGTACGGAAACCGGGGTCGAGCCCGAGCGTGGCCCGGGTCCCGGCCGGGGCGGCGAGGAGCAGATCGCGCAGGTTCGACGCGAAGACGCGTACCGCCTCGTCCTCCGCCGCGGTGCGCAGCCGCAGCCGCAGATCGATGCCGAGGTGCACCAGGATCCGGGTCCGCCAGGCCCAGCGCACGGTGTCGCCGAGCCACTTGTCGCCGGGGCGGCCGCGATCGGCCACACCGAACCGCCGGGCGACCATGTTCTCGTACGCCGAGGGGCCGGGCGTCTCGGAGGGCTCCTCCGGCTCCAGGACCAGATCGAGCACGTCCTCCTTCTCGCCCCGCAGCATCGCGAGCACCCGGTGCGAGGGCAGTGCGGTGAACGGCTCGGCGAAGTCGAAGTAGTCGGCGAACTTCGCGCCCGCCTCCTCCTTGCCGTCCCGCACCTTGGCGGCCAGCCGCCCGCGCGACCACATGCGCTCACGCAGCTCACCGATCAGATCGGCGTCCTCGGAGAACCGCTCGGTGAGGACGGCACGGGCCCCCTCCAGCGCCGCCGCACCGTCCGCGACACCCTTGTCGGCGTCGACGAAGGCGGCGGCAGCGGCGAGCGGCTCGACCGACGGGTCGCCGAGCAGGCCGTCGGCGAGCGGTTCGAGCCCGGCCTCCCGGGCGATCTGCGCCTTGGTGCGCCGCTTGGGCTTGAACGGCAGGTAGATGTCCTCAAGGCGCGCCTTGGTGTCGGCCGCCCGGATCTGCGCCTCCAGCGCCTCGTCCAGCTTGCCCTGCTCGCGCACCGAGTCGAGGATCGCCGTCCGACGGTCCTCCAGCTCCCGCAGATACCGCAGCCGCTCCTCCAACGTGCGCAGCTGCGCGTCGTCGAGCATCTCGGTCGCTTCCTTGCGGTAGCGCGCGATGAACGGCACGGTCGACCCGCCGTCGAGCAGCTCGACGGCCGCCTTCACCTGCCGTTCGCGTACGCCGAGCTCCTCGGCGATCCTGCCTTCGATGGACGTCGTCACGGTTCTACCGACTCGCCTTCTCGTACTGGCTCTACTGGCTGTGCATGCCGGGGCAGGGCCCCTTCGCCTGCATTGTGCCGGGTGGCCGGGCGCCGTGTCGCCCGGCCACCCCCGTTGTCGGCCCGACAGGCTCTCAGTCCTTGCCCATCAGATCGGCCGGGAACGCGCCTGCCGACGCCGCAGTGAACAGGAACCCGCGCCCCAGCTCGGTCAGCCGCTCCACGCCCTCCGTGCCCAGGTGCTCGTACGGGGCCGCGTCGAGCCGGTCCGTGGCCTCCTCCAGCTCCGAGCGGAGCGCGACACCCGCCTCCGTCAACTCGCCCTCGGCGTCCAGGAGTCCGCGCCCGCGCAGCCGCTCGCAGGCCTCGTCCCAGTCGTCCCGGTGCCAGCCGCGGGTGGCGAGCACCCAGCGCGAGGACATCCCCTTGCCGGACGCCGTGTGGCTGACCAGTGCCTCCAGCGGGTCGAGTCCGGCGGTCAGGAGCGCGGCGAGGTGGCCGTCGCCGCGGTGTTCGCGCAGCAGCGTGCCGGCGTGCCAGTACGCCAGATGCGGCTGCTCGGGCACCGGGAGATCGGCATGCGCGGCGTAGAGCGGCCGGGCGTGTCGGGTGCACCCCTCGGTCGCGCGCAGCGCCAGTTCGGCCGCCTCGGCCAGCTCCGGGGAGGCGATGATCTCCTCGCCCAGCAGCCGCCGCAGGGTGGTGTCGGCGGCGCGCAGCCGGGCGTCCAGGACCGCCTGAGGCGAGGCGACGGACCACACGGCGGGCAGGTGCCGGGCCACGAGGTCGTGGTTGAAGTTGTAGAACGCGGCGGTGACCGTGCCCGGACCGACGGCACCCATCGCCGCCGAACGCGCGGCGAAGTAGGCGGCGTTCGAGTCGTCGATGCCGAGTTCCCCGAGCTCCTTGCCGAGGTCGGGGGAGAAGTAGACCGTCGAGTGCAGCGGGTTGATGGCGTTGTGGCAGCGGCGTCCGGCGCGAGGCGGCAGAGTACTCATGAGGGCACATTACCGACCGGTCGGTACGCCTGGTAACCCCGGGCGGCGCCGAACTTCACGGTGATCGTGGCATGGCAGAAAAGGTGGGTTCTTCGTCATTGCGGCCATGTTCCGGGCCGACCAGGATGGCAGTCATGACGCAGCGATCCGTACTCGTCGTCCTCTACGACGGCGTCCAGAGCCTCGATGTCACCGGGCCGGTGGAGGTCTTCGCCGGGGCCTCCCGCTTCCCCGGGGCCGGGTACGCACTGCGCACCGCCTCGCTCGACGGCGCCCCGGTCCGTACGAGCAGCGGCCTCGTCCTCGTCCCGGACGGCGGTCTCGCCGACGCCGAACGGCCCCATACCCTCCTCGTCCCCGGCGGCGAGGGCACCCGCACCCCCGACCCGGCACTCGTCGACTGGCTGCGGGTGCACGCCCCGCACGCCGAACGGCTCGTCTCCGTCTGCACGGGCGCGCTGCTGCTCGCCGAGGCCGGACTGCTGGACGGGCACCGGGTGACCACGCACTGGACCGTCTGCGAGCACCTCGCCCGCAGTCATCCGGCCGTCGAGGTCGCCCCGGACCCGATCTTCGTACGCGACGGCAGGCTGGCCACCTCCGCCGGAGTCACCGCCGGTATCGACCTGGCCCTCGCGCTCGTCGAGGAGGACCACGGCAGGGACATCGCGCTCAGCATCGCCCGGCACCTCGTGGTCTTTCTGCGCAGGCCCGGCAACCAGGCCCAGTTCAGCGCCCAGCTCACCGCCCAGACCGCCCGGCGCGAACCACTGCGCGAGGTCCAGCACTGGATCACCGAGAACCCCGGCGAGGACCTCTGCGTCGAGGCGCTCGCCGCTCGGGCCCGCCTCTCGCCCCGTCATTTCGCGCGCGCCTTCCAGTCCGAGACGGGCCTCACGCCGGGCCGCTATGTCGACCGCGTACGCCTCGAACAGGCCCGCAGGCTGCTGGAGGACACCACCGACGGCGTCACCGGCATCTCACGCGCCTGCGGCTACGGCACCCCGGAGGCCATGCGCCGCGCGTTCATCAAGGCCCTGGGCACCGCGCCCACCGAATACCGCCGACGCTTCCGCACCCATCCCGCCACCGACCGACCGACCGCCTGACCGCTCGACCGCGAAAGGGAACCCCATGCAGATCGCCATCGTCCTCTTCGACCGTTTCACCGCACTCGACGCGGTGGGCCCCCACGAGATGCTCGCCCGCACCCCCGGCGCCGAGACCGTGTTCGTGGCCGAGCGGACCGGCCCCGTGCGCAACGACACCGGCACTCTCGCGCTCGTCGCCGAAAGGACCCTCGCCGACGTGCCCGCACCCGACGTGGTGATCGTTCCCGGTGGCCCCGGCCAGCGCGACCAGATGGAGAACGAGGCGCTGCTCGGCTGGCTGCGCACCGCCGATGCCACCAGCACCTGGACCACCTCCGTCTGCACCGGCTCGCTGCTGCTCGCCGCGGCCGGACTGCTGACGGGCCGGCGCGCCACCTCGCACTGGCTCCTGCTGGACGTGCTGAAGGAGCTCGGTGCCGAGCCGACCGGCGAGCGTGTCGTCATCGACGGCAAGTACGTCACCGCGGCGGGCGTCTCGTCCGGCATCGACATGGGTCTCACCCTGGCAGGCCGGATCTCGGGCGACGAACACGCCCTGGCCGTACAGCTGCTGACCGAGTACGACCCGCAGCCGCCGTACGACGCGGGCTCGCCGGAGAAGGCCCCGGCGGCCATGGTCGAGAAGTTCCGCGCCCAGCGCCACTACCTCCTCCAGTAGGGCGCGGCCCGTCAGTCCGTCCAGGTGAAGCGCGGCGCGCGCCGCTCCAGAAAGGCGGCGACACCCTCCGCGGTGTCGCCGCTGCGGCGCGCCTGCTCCGCCCAGTACGCGTCCCGGTCCTCGCGCCCGGCGGCGAACTCCTTCGCCGCCGCCTGGGTCAGCCGCGAGCGGGCCACCAGGGTTCGTACGTACGCCTCGACCCGCTTGTCCAGCTCGCCGGCCGACAGCACCTCGTCGACCAGACCGGTACGCAGCGCCCGCGCGGTGTCGATCAGCTCGCCGGAGAACAGCAGATGCTTCGCCGTGGCCGGTCCGGTCAGCGCCACCAGCCGCCGGGTGGAGGACGCGGCGTACACGACACCGAGCTTGGCCGGCGTGACACCGAAGGACGCGCCCTCCTCGGCGAACCGCAGATCGCAGGCGGCCGCCAACTGGCTGCCACCGCCCACGCAGTAGCCCCGGATCACCGCGAGCGTCGGCCGGGGGAACGCCGCCAACGCCTCCTCGGCCGCCACGGCGAGCGCCTGCGGATCGTTTGCCGGGTCCCGGAGCGAGGCGATGTCCGCACCGGCGCAGAAGGTGTCCCCGGCACCCGTCAGTACCAGCACCCCGACCGCGGGATCGGCCGCCAGCCGCTCCAGCAGACCGGGCAGCGCGCTCCACATCGCGGCCGTCATCGCATTGCGTTTGGCGGGGTTGCTGATGACGACGGTGGCGACGCCGTCCACTACGGCGTGCTCCAGCCCGGGTTCGGTACGGTCCATGCGCCGGATGCTATCCGTACGGTTCGAACCTATGATCAAGAAGGGGTCGCCGACCAGGCACGCACCGTGAGGAGCTTCTCGTGGCCGATCCCGCAACCGAGGGCAGGAGGCTGAGCCGCAGCTTCGGCTGGCTCGCCCTGCTCGGCACCCTTCTCGTCGTGGCCGGCCTCGTCGGTCTCGTCTACACCGGCGTCGCGACGCTGACCTCGATGATCCTGTTCGGCTGGCTGCTGCTGATCGGCGGCATCGTCGGACTGCTGCACGCCATCGATTCCCGCGGCACCGACTACTTCTGGCTGGGCGTCGTGGTGGCCGCGCTGAACATCGCCGCCGGAGTCGTCGTCATCCGCCACCCGCACGGCACCGCGGAGGCGCTGACCATGTTCGCCGCGCTGCTCTTCCTGACCGGCGGGGTGTTCCGCCTCGTCGGCAGCGTCGTGGTGCGCGGCCCGCAGTTCGGCTGGACGCTGCTGCAAGGGGCCTTCGGCCTGCTGCTGGGGCTGCTGGTGCTCTTCGACTGGCCGCACAGCAGCCTCTACGTGCTGGGCCTCTTCTTCTCGCTGGCGCTGCTCTTCGACGGGCTCGGCCTGATCGCGATGGGGGTGGGCGGACGCCGCATCGTCTCCATGGTCTCGGAACAGAGGGTGACCGGAGAGCTGCCCGACTCACCCCCGCGAGATGAGCAGAAGCGGTCCAATGATTGAGTCTTTGGTGTGCTACCCGGTCAAAATGTGTCGATAGGAGTCGACTTCTGTTCAGTGGCACGGCCCGGACCGACTACGCCCCGCACTCTGTACCCGACGTGCAGTCACCATCGAGTGGAGAGCGGGTACCGGACTATGGAGAGCCGCGGGAGTGTCCCCGCCCGGCCCGTGTCGTACGAGGGAGTCTGGCGGTTCACCGCCCCGGCCGTGGACGTCTCCGTACCGCAGGCCCGGCACGCGGTGCGTGATCTGCTGAAACGCCAGGGCGTGCCGCTGGACGACGACATCGCCGAGGGCCTGCTGCTCATCGTCTCCGAGCTGGTCACCAACGCGGTGAAGCACGCCGCGCTGCTCTCGCCGGAGCTCGCCGTCGAGGTGGCCGTCGGCGAGGAATGGATCAGGGTGTCCGTCGAGGACAACCATCCCTACCGTCCGACGGCCCTGGAGACGGACCACGCGCAGACCGGCGGGCGCGGTCTGCTGCTGGTCCGGGAGATCACCCGGGAAGCGGGCGGGGCCTGCGATGTGGAGCACACCGCAGGCGGCGGAAAGATCATCTGGGCGGCACTGCCGCTGAGTCCGCGACCCTGACCGCCCGCACCCGGTGCCGTCCGCCCGTCACCAGCCGGCGGTCGGTCCGGTCAGCTCCCTGATCGCCGGACGCGCGGCGTCCAGCACCGTCATGAACCAGGCCGAGAACGGCGACCGGGCATGCCGCTCGGCGAGCTCTTCGGCCGTCACGAACGCGGTCTCGCCGACCTCCTCCGGGTCCGGGTCCAGCCGGTCCTGCGCCATTCCCACGAAGAGATGGTTGAACTCCTGCTCCACCAGACCGGAAGCCGGGTCGGGGTGGTTGTAGCGGACGGTGCCCGCCTCGGCCAGCAGGGAGGGCGAGACCCCCAGCTCCTCGTACGTACGCCGGGCGGCGGCGGCGAAGGGCGCCTCACCGGGATAGGGGTGGCCGCAGCAGGTGTTCGACCAGACACCGGGGGAGTGGTACTTGCCGAGCGCACGGCGCTGGAGCAGCAGCCTGCCCTGCTCGTCGAAGAGGAAGACCGAGAAGGCGCGGTGCAGCTGACCGGGCGGCTGATGGGCGGCGAGCTTCTCCGCCGTACCGATGGTGGTGCCGTCCTCATCGACCAGTTCGAGCATGATCACTTCTGCTGTGCCGTTCGACGAGCTGTGCGCCGCGGTGGCTGGTGTGGTCGGCATACCCATCCTTCGCTATGGTCCCGGCCCGGTGCGCCGGTCCCGTCGAGTCCGCTCAAGTCTGCCGTACAAAAGCCGCCTGTCCGCACCTCGGGGTCTGGCATGTCCGGTCCCGCCGCACCACGACGCGCGGCGGGACCGGACGGTACGTCAGACGCCGAAGGCGGCCGGGTAGTGGATCGTGCCCTGCGGCACCGGCGCGGAGTCGTCGAGCACCAGGGCCATCATCGCCTCGTCCGGGACGTCGAAGCCCGGCCGGATCCCGTACCGCGACGCCGGCACGAAACCGAACCTCGGGTAGTACTCGGGATGGCCGAGCACCAGGACGAGTGACTCGCCGCGTAGCCTGGCCGCGTCGAGCACCGCCCGCACCACGGCCTGACCCGCACCCCGGCGCTGCTGCTCCGGAGCCGTCGCCACCGGGGCCAGCGCCAGAGCCGGCGCGTCCCCGACCCGGCACCGGGTCAGCAGGGCGTACGCCGCGACGTCCCCGTCCGGGCCGTCCGTGGCGACCTGGCCGAGGCCGGGCAGCCAGGCCGCCGGATCGGCGCGCAGCGCGTCGACGAGAGCGGCCTCGTCCGGCGTCGGGAACGCGGCGGCGTTGACCGCGTGCACGGCCGCCGCGTCGGCCGCCGTCTCCGGCCGGGTCGTCCAGCGGGGGTCGACGGGGCGCAGCACATAGCAGGCGTAGCCGTACTCCGTGCCGTGGTCGCGCCGCATGGCCAGCTCCTCGCGGGTCGCCGCGAGCGCCCACGCCATGCCGGGAGCCGAGGGGCCGGCGGCCCCGACGCGCTCGGCGAGCGGGATGTAGTACTCGTCCCAGTCGCTGTCGGGCTGCAGCCCCACGGCGAGGACGTGGTAGCCGGCTGCCACCGCCGCGGCGGTGTTGCCCGCCACGGGGCGCATCGACGTCTCCTGCTCCCAGAAGGCGCACGCCTCGGCCGTCGGCGCGTCCGTCGTCCAGACGCACTCGCTGACGACGAGGGAGCCGCCCGGGGCGAGCAGCCGCTTCCAGTCACGCAGCGCGGTGTCGAAACCGATGATGTACGCGGACCCCTCGGCCCAGACGAGGTCGAACGACCCGTCAGGAAAATCGGGACCGGACAGTTCGGCCATGTCGGCCCGGACCGTACGGACCCGGTCGCCGAGCCCGCGGGCGTCGGCCGCCTCGCGCAGTTCGTCGAGGAACGGCTGGTGGAGGTCGACGGCGGTCACCTCGGCGCCGGCCTCGGCGGCGAGGAGCAGCGCGGCGCGGCCGGGTCCGCAGCCCAGATCCAGGACGCGCGGACGGCTCGGCAACGGGCCGGTGAGCTCCAGCAGCCGCCGGGTGGTGGCATCGGAGCCGGGGCTCTGCCGGGGCAGGCCGTGGTGCAGGGAGAAGAACGCCTCGGTACGGACGGCGTGATCGTTGTCGGTCAACGTGGGAACCCTTGGGTACGAGGGCTCCGGCCAACGTGTCGACCCGGTGCGAGTCGGGGGGCTAGCCGAGAACCCGGGAGATGAGGAAGGACCGGATGCTGCGCCGGGCAGGCGCCGTCGCGGCGGTCATCAACCTCAGCTCCTCTCTCGCACATGGGGAGGCCGAACGCCTCTGCGAATACCCTACACGGCCCCGCCCAGCGGGGACTTCAGTGGCAGAGCCTGGCCTCGTGCTCGGCATGGCCGCTCGGCTCCAGCTGGAAGGTGCAGTGCTCCACGTCGAAGTGGACACCGAGGCAGCCCTGCAGCTCATGGAGGAGCTTCTCGTGCCCGATCGAGTCGAGCATGTCCTGGCGCACCACCACATGGGCGGAGAGCACCGGCATTCCCGACGTGATCGTCCAGGCGTGCAGATCATGGACGTCCAGCACTCCGGGCAGGGCGGTGATGTGGGCCCGTACCTCACCCATGTCGACCCCCTTGGGCGCCGACTCCAGCAGCACGTTGAGCGTCTCCCTGAGCAGTTTCACGGTGCGGGGGACGATCATCAGGCCGATGACCAGCGAGGCGATCGGGTCGGCGGCCTGCCAGTCGGTGGCCAGGATGATCCCCGCCGAGACCAGCACCGCGAACGAGCCGAGCGTGTCCGCGAGCACCTCCAGATAGGCGCCGCGCACATTGAGACTGTCCTTCTGCCCGCGCATCAGCAACGACAGGGAGATCATGTTGGCGACCATGCCGACCAGGGCGAAGGCGATCGTCAGCCCGCCCCTGGTCTCGGCCGGGGTGATGAAGCGCTCGACGGCCTCGAAGAGCAGGAAGCCGCCCACGCCGAGCAGCAGCAGACAGTTGGCGAGCGCGGCGAGGATCTCGGCGCGGGCGTAGCCGAAGGTACGGTTCAGCCCGGCCGGCCGGTTGGCGAAGTGGATCGCCAGCAGCGCCATGCCCAGGCCGAGGGCGTCGGTCGCCATGTGGGCCGCGTCGGCGATCAGCGCGAGGGAGTCGGCGAGCACCCCGCCGACGATCTCCACGACCATCACGGTGAGTGTGATGCAGAGCGCGATCCGCAGCCGTCCCTTGTACGCGGCGGCTGCCGTGCCGGTGGGCGGCGGCCCGCCGTGCGTGTGTCCGTGGTCGTGCCCTGCCCCCATGGGGAACGCCTCCCGGTGCTCTCGCGGTCCCGGGCGCGGTCGCCCCGGGTACTGCCAGTCAACTACGGGTGGGGGGTATCCGGCAACACGGTACTGAACACCGTTGTCATATGCTCTGACCTGCGGAAATGCTTGCAGGTCAGAGCGGCGGCGCGATGTCCCGGAGTGGGTCCCCGCCCTCGCGTTTTGTCAGGCGAGGTGGCGATCGACGATGATGATCGCGGGCGGCGTCGCATGATGCCGGTCCACCCGGAACAGAGCGCAAACGGCCAGTGAACTCGCGCTTCCGTTCATCCGATAGCCTCTGCCGACGTGCCGCCGGCCCGCATCCGGGCCGCACTGTCGCGCGCCGACCCCGTCAGCACCAAGGAGTGAGTTCGTCTGTCGACCGCCATCCTCACCGGTGCATCGGTACCCGGGTCGTCGCTCGCGGACGATCTGCGGTCACTGGGCTTCGACGTACAGGCCGCCGCCGATGTGACCGAGGCCGCACGGCTGCTCTCGGCCGTCCCCGCCGACCACCGCGTCGCACTGGTCGACCCCCGTTTCGTCGGCCATGTCCACGCCCTCCGGCTCGGACTGACCGACCCACGCTTCCCCGCCGCCACCGTGCCCGGCGCGCTCACCGCGCAGCCGGAGGCGCGCCCGGCGCTCGTCCGGGCCCTGGACACCACCGCCGAGGCCGTCGGCGCCGGAGTGCCCACGGGCACGCCCGACGCACCGGTCACCGACCGCACCGTGCCGGGCCGCCTCGCCGTCACCATGGACGCCGGGGGCACCGCCGTGCAGCGCCCCGAGCTGGGCTCCCTGGTCGCGGCCGTCCCGGTCGACGGGCCCGCGCGCGAGGCGGCGGAGACCGCCCGAGCCGCGGTCGACGACGAGGCGGTGCGGCTGCGCAGCGCCGTGAAGGCCCACGACGGCTTCTTCGCCACGTTCTTCATCAGCCCGTACTCCCGCTACATCGCCCGCTGGTGCGCCCGCCGCGGCCTCACGCCGAACCAGGTCACCACCGCGTCCCTGCTGACCGCGCTGATCGCGGCCGGCAGCGCGGCGACCGGCACCCGCGGCGGCTACATCGCCGCCGGGCTGCTGCTGCTCTTCTCCTTCGTCCTGGACTGCACCGACGGGCAGCTCGCCCGCTACTCGCTCCAGTACTCGACGATGGGCGCCTGGCTGGACGCGACCTTCGACCGGGCCAAGGAGTACGCGTACTACGCGGGCCTCGCGCTCGGTGCCGCCCGCGGCGGTGACGACGTATGGGCGCTCGCCCTCGGCGCGATGGTGCTCCAGGCCTGCCGGCACGTCATCGACTTCTCGTTCAACGAGGCCAACCACGACGCGGTGGCCAATTCGAGCCCCACGGCGGCACTCTCCGACCGGCTCGACAGCGTCGGCTGGACCGTCTGGCTGCGCCGGATGATAGTGCTGCCGATCGGCGAGCGCTGGGCGATGATCGCGGTACTGACCGCGGTGACCACGCCCCGGATCGTCTTCTACGCCCTGCTCATCGGCTGCGCCTTCGCCGCCTGCTACACCACCGCGGGACGGCTGCTGCGCTCGCTGACCCGCAAGGCCGAACGCACCGACCGCGCCGCGCGGGCGCTCGCCGAGCTGGCCGACTCCGGACCGGTCGCCCAGTTCGTCGCGGCGCACGGTCCCCGGATCGGCGGCGCCTGGAGCGCCCCGGTGATCGCGCTCGTCGGAGCGGGGGCACTGATCGCCGCCGCGCTCCAGCAGCCCTTCGGCAGCAAGCAGATGATCTTCGCCGCGGTCTTCTACGCGATCTGCTCCGGCGTGGCGGTGGCCCGCCCCCTCAAGGGTGCCCTCGACTGGCTCGTACCCCCGATATTCAGGGCGGCGGAGTACTGCACCATCCTTGTTCTCGCAGCCCGCAGCGACGTCCCGGGAGCCCTTCCCGCAGCCTTCGGGCTGGTCTCGGCCGTCGCCTACCATCACTACGACACGGTGTACCGCATTCGCGGCGGCACCGGCGCGCCGCCCCAGTGGCTGGTCCGCACGATCGGTGGGCACGAGGGCCGCACCCTGGTGGTGGCCGTACTCGCCGCCGTATTCACTCAGCATCCGGCTTTCACCGTGGCACTCACCACGCTCGCTGTGGCGGTGGCACTGGTGGTGCTCGTGGAGTCCATCCGCTTCTGGGTGTCCTCCGGAGCACCCGCCGTTCACGACGAAGGAGAACCCGCATGATCGGCCTCGTACTGGCAGCCGGTGCAGGACGGCGTCTGCGCCCCTACACCGACACGCTTCCGAAGGCGCTCGTGCCTGTCGACGGCGAGAAGACGGTCCTGGATCTCACGCTGGCCAACTTCGCCGAGATCGGTCTCACCGAGGTCGCCGTCGTCGTCGGCTACCGCAAGGAAGCCGTGTACGACCGCAAGGCCGAGTTCGAGGCGAAGTACGGGGTGACCCTGACCCTGATCGACAACGACAAGGCCGAGGAGTGGAACAACGCCTACTCCCTGTGGTGCGCCCGTGAGGTCCTCAAGCGCGGCGTCATCCTGGCCAACGGCGACACCGTCCACCCGGTCTCCGTCGAGAAGACCCTGCTCGCCGCCCGCGGCGACGGCCGGCGGATCGTCCTCGCCCTCGACACGGCGAAGCACCTCGCCGACGAGGAGATGAAGGTCATCACCGAGGACGGCAAGGGTGTGCGGCGCATCACCAAGCTGATGGACCCGGCCACCGCGACCGGTGAGTACATCGGCGTCACCCTCATCGAGCCCGAGGCCGCCGAGGAGCTCGCGGACGCCCTGCGGGCGACCTTCGAGCGCGACCCCGACCTCTACTACGAGGACGGCTACCAGGAGCTCGTGAACCGCGGCTTCACCATCGACGTGGCCCCCATCGGCGAAGTGACGTGGGTGGAGATCGACAACCACGACGACCTCGCGAAGGGCCGTGAGATCGCGTGCCAGTACTGACCCGGCTCATCCCGTCCCCGGTCGTCGTCGACATCCGTCGCGGCGCCCTGGACGATCTGGCCGGTCTCCTCGCCGACCAGCGGATCTCCGCCTCGGGCAAGCTCGCCGTCGCGATCAGCGACGGCTCGGGGCGCGCCCTGCGCGAGCGGCTGACCCCCGCGCTGCCCGGCGCCCACTGGTACCCCGTGACCGACGGCACCCTCGACTCGGCGGTCAAGCTGGCCGACGACATCAAGGGCAACCGGTACGACGCCGTGGTCGGCCTCGGCGGCGGCAAGATCGTCGACGTGGCGAAGTACGCGGCGGCGCGGGTCGGGCTGCCCATGGTCGCGGTGGCGACGAACCTCGCCCACGACGGCCTGTGCTCGCCCGTCGCGACGCTCGACAACGACAACGGCCGGGGCTCCTACGGAGTCCCCACCCCGATCGCCGTGGTCATCGACCTCGACATCGTCCGCCAGGCACCGGCCCGCTTCGTGCGCTCCGGCATCGGTGACGCGGTCTCCAACATCTCCTGCGTGGCCGACTGGGAACTCGCCCACGAGGTCAAGGGCGAGGAGATCGACGGTCTCGCCGCGGCCATGGCCCGCCAGGCCGGCGAGGCGGTGCTGCGCCACCCCGGCGGGATCGGCGACGACGCCTTCCTCAAGGTGCTGGCCGAGGGTCTCGTACTGACCGGCATCTCGATGTCCGTCGCCGGGGACTCCCGGCCCGCCTCGGGCGCCTGCCACGAGATCAACCACGCCTTCGACCTGCTGTACCCCAGGCGCGCGGCCAGCCACGGCGAACAGGTCGGCCTCGGCGCCTGCTTCGCCATGCATCTGCGCGGAGCGCGCGAGGAGTCGCTGCTCATGGCGGCCACCCTGCGCCGTCACGGCCTGCCGGTCGTGCCCGAGGAGATCGGGTTCACCGCCGACGAGTTCGTCCAGGCCGTCGACTACGCCCCGCAGACCCGCCCGGGGCGCTTCACCGTCCTGGAACACCTCAACCTGTCCACCGACCAGATCAGGGACGCGTACGCCGACTATGCAAAAGCCATCCATAGCTGAACTCCGTCCGGTCGTGCACCCCCCGGGTGTGAAGGACCGGCGCAGCGGTGAGCACTGGGCTGGTCGGCTCTACATGCGCGAGATCTCGCTGCGCATCGACCGGCACCTGGTGAACACCAAGGTCACCCCCAACCAGCTGACCTACGTGATGACGGTCGCCGGAGTGCTCTCCGCGCCGGCCCTGCTCGTTCCCGGCATTCCCGGCGCGCTGCTCGGGGTGCTCGCGGTCCAGCTCTACCTGCTGCTCGACTGCGTCGACGGCGAGGTGGCCCGCTGGAAGAAGCAGTTCTCGCTGGGCGGGGTCTACCTCGACCGGGTCGGCGCGTACCTCTGCGACGCGGCCGTGCTGGTCGGCTTCGGCCTGCGCGCCGCGGACCTGTGGGGCACCGGACGGATCGACTGGCTCTGGGCCTTCCTGGGCACGCTCGCGGCCCTCGGCGCCATCCTGATCAAGGCCGAGACCGACCTGGTCGGGGTCGCCCGCCACCAGGGCGGGCTGCCGCCGGTCAAGGAGGCCGCGTCGGAGCCGCGCTCGTCCGGGATGGCGCTCGCCCGCCGGGCCGCCGGCGCGCTCAAGTTCCACCGGCTGATCCTCGGGGTCGAGGCGTCACTGGTCATCCTGGCGGCCGCCGTCCTCGACGCGGTCCGTGACGACCTGTTCTTCAGCCGCCTCATGGTCGCGGTGCTGGCCGGCATCGCGCTGCTGCAGACGCTCCTGCACCTGGTGTCGATCCTGGCGTCGAGCAGGCTGAAGTGAGCACGCCCATGAAACTCGGCGCGGTCGTCATCACGATGGGCAACCGCCCCGAAGAGCTCCGCGCCCTCCTCGATTCGGTCGCCGTGCAGGACGGCGACCGGATCGAGGTGGTGGTCGTCGGCAACGGCGCCCCGGTACCGGACGTTCCCGCGGGGGTACGGTCCGTCGAGCTGCCCGAGAACCTGGGCATCCCCGGCGGCCGCAACGTCGGGATCGAGGCCTTCGGCCCGTCCGGCGCCGACGTGGACGCCCTGCTCTTCCTCGACGACGACGGACTGCTGCCGCTCACCGACACCGCCGAGCTCTGCCGGCAGGCCTTCGAGGCCGATCCCGAGCTGGGCATCATCAGCTTCCGCATCGCCGACCCGGACACCGGTGTCACGCAGCGCCGCCACGTACCGCGGCTGCGTGCCTCCGACCCGATGCGCTCCTCCCGCGTGACGACCTTCCTCGGCGGTGCCAACGCCGTACGTACCAAGGTCATCGCCGAGGTCGGTCCGCTGCCCGGCCAGTTCTTCTACGCGCACGAGGAGACCGATCTCGCCTGGCGGGCACTGGACGCCGGCTGGATGATCGACTATCGCGCGGACATGGTGCTCAACCACCCGACGACCGCCCCCTCGCGGCACGCGGTGTACCACCGGATGGTGGCCCGCAACCGGGTCTGGCTGGCCCGGCGCAATCTGCCCGCGCCCCTGGTGCCCGTCTATCTCGGGGTGTGGCTGCTGCTGACCCTGCTCCGCAAGCCCTCGGGCCCGGCGCTGAAGGCATGGCTCGGCGGCTTCCGGGAAGGCTGGTCCACGCCGTGCGGAACGCGCCGTCCGATGAAGTGGCGCACGGTGTGGCGGCTGACCCGACTCGGCCGACCTCCCGTGATCTGAGAGGCTCACCTCTGAGAGCATGGGACGTACGTTTTCTCCACGGGACCTGTCCGCTCCGAACCGCGCCCGCGACTGGCTGCGCATCTTGAATACGAGAGTTTCATCTGGTGAGTGACACAACCCATGATGGTGCGGTCGCATTGAGCACCCCCCCATCCGCCGACGACGGCCTGAGCTCGGCCGAGATGGCCGCCAAGTACGGCCTGACGGTGAGCGGCGCCCGGCCAGGGCTCTTCGAATACATCCGGCAGCTCTGGGGCCGGCGCCACTTCATCATGGCGTTCTCCAGGGCGAAGCTGACCGCCCAGTACAGCCAGGCGAAGCTCGGCCAGCTGTGGCAGGTGGCCACGCCGCTGCTCAACGCCCTGGTCTACTACTTGATCTTCGGGCTGATCCTGGGCACCCGGAAGGGAATGACCCAGGAGGTCTTCATCCCGTTCCTGGTGACCGGCGTCTTCGTCTTCACCTTCACCCAGAGTTCGGTGATGGCTGGCGTACGGGCCATCTCCGGCAATCTGGGGCTGGTCCGGGCACTGCACTTCCCGCGCGCCTCGCTGCCCATCTCGTTCTCGCTCCAGCAGCTCCAGCAGCTGCTGTTCTCGATGATCGTGCTCGCGGCCGTGGCCATCGCCTTCGGCAGCTACCCGAGCCTCTCGTGGCTGCTGATCCTTCCGGCGCTGGTCATGCAGTTCGTCTTCAACACCGGCCTGGCGCTGATCATGGCCAGGCTCGGCAGCAAGACCCCCGACCTCGCCCAGCTGATGCCGTTCGTCATGCGGACCTGGATGTACGCGTCGGGCGTCATGTTCTCGATCCCGGTGATGCTCAAGAGCAAGCCGGACTGGATCGCCAACGTGCTGCAGTACAACCCGGCGGCCATCTACATGGACCTGATCCGCTTCGCGCTGATCGACGGGTACGGCGCGGGGAACCTGCCGGCACACGTCTGGATCGTGGCGCTCGCCTGGGCGGTCCTCGTAGGCCTCGTGGGCTTCGTGTACTTCTGGAAGGCAGAGGAACGGTACGGCCGTGGCTGACGACAAGACTCCGGGGCGCGTCCCCACCGTCATCGCCGACGATGTGCACATCGTGTACCGCGTCAACGGCGCCGGCGGCGGCAAGGGCAGCGCCACCGCGGCGCTGAGCCGGATCCTGCGCCGCGGCAAGGGCGAATCGCGCGGTGTGCGCAAGGTGCACGCCGTCCGCGGTGTCTCCTTCACCGCCTACCGAGGCGAGGCGATCGGCCTCATCGGGACCAACGGTTCCGGCAAGTCGACGCTGCTGCGGGCCATCGCCGGTCTGCTGCCGACCGAGCACGGCAAGGTCTACACCGACGGGCAGCCCTCGCTGCTCGGGGTGAACGCGGCGCTGATGAGCGATCTGACCGGCGAGCGCAACGTGGTGCTCGGCGGCCTCGCGATGGGCATGTCCCGCGAGGAGATCCACGAGCGCTACCAGGGGATCGTCGACTTCTCCGGTATCAACGAGAAGGGCGACTTCATCACCCTGCCGATGCGCACGTACTCCTCCGGAATGGCCGCGCGCCTGCGCTTCTCCATCGCCGCCGCGAAGAACCACGACGTCCTCATGATCGACGAGGCGCTGGCGACCGGTGACCGCAAGTTCCAGATCCGCTCCGAGAAGCGCATCAGGGAGCTCCGCAAGGAGGCCGGCACCGTCTTCCTGGTCAGCCACAGCAACAAGTCCATCAGGGACACCTGTGACCGGGTGCTGTGGCTGGAGAAGGGCGAGCTGCTGATGGACGGCCCGACGGACGAGGTGCTCAAGGCGTACGAGCGCGAGACCGGGAAGTAGCGCCTCTCCTGGTCCCACGACGTCCAGGCGGCCTTTGCCGGTACTCCGGCAAGGGCCGCCGCGGTGTCCGGATCGTGGACCACCGCCGTCGCACCCCACGCCCGGCGGTATGTCCCGCGCAGGATCTCGTCCCGTCGGATGACGTCAATTCCCTTGTGTACGGGGAAGGTTGGCTGGGCGGAAAGCGTTCCTGCAACGCGCCCAACACCCCGCCGTATGGATGAGCGTTGTACAACGTAAGCTGTACCGGTGCTGATTCGAGGCAAGTGGGGCGATAGTGCCTGGTGCACGGCCCGTAGGCAGCGCTCCGCACTCGGCAGAGCGGGCGGCGTGTCCGGAATGGGATGTTTTGGGTCAGCAGTGTAGAACGGGAGATGTGACGGCAATGACGGAAAATCTCCAGCTCCGAGGTGCTCACGCCGTCCCAGCACCGGGCGGTCCGTGGTGACGCGTACCCGGCAGACGCACCCCGATGACGTCGTGCCCAGCACTCTCGACAAGGCCGCGGACGAGAACTTCCCCGTGGCCCCCTTCTTCCTGCCCCGCGCCTGGCGCGACGACCTGATGGCCGTCTACGGCTACGCCCGCCTCGTCGACGACATCGGCGACGGGGATCTCGCCCCCGGCGGTGCGGACGCCCGTCACCTCGGCCTCGATCCCGCGCAGACCGACGACCGGCTCGCCATGCTCGACGCCTTCGAGGCCGATCTGCACCGGGTCTTCGACACCTCGGGCGACGGCCCCCGCCACCCCCTGCTGCGCGCCCTGCGCCCCACCGCGCGGCGCTGCGCGCTCACCCCGGAACCCTTCCTCGGCCTCATCGAGGCCAACCGGCAGGACCAGAAGGTCCGCCGTTACGGGACGTACGAGGAGCTCCTGGCCTACTGCGAGCTCTCCGCCAACCCCGTGGGCCGGCTGGTCCTGCAGATCACCGGAACCGCCAGCCCCGAACGCATCCGCCGCTCCGACGCCGTCTGCACCGCCCTGCAGATCGTCGAGCACCTCCAGGACGTCACCGAGGACCTCGGCCGCGACCGGATCTATCTCCCCGCCGACGACATGGCCCGGTTCCATGTCGCCGAGGCCGATCTCGCCGCCCCCTCGGGGGGCGCATCGGTGCGTTCACTGGTTGCGTACGAAGCGGAACGCGCTCGGGAACTGCTGAATGAAGGCACCCCTCTGGTGGGTAGCGTCCACGGCAGGCTCAAGCTGCTTCTCGCCGGATTCGTGGGAGGGGGGCGCGCCGCCCTCACCGCGATCGCGGCCGCCGGGTTCGACGTACTGCCCGGACCGCCCAAGCCCACCAAGCCCAGCCTGCTGCGCGAGGTGGGAGTTGTCTTGCGAAAAGCGCGTAGAGAGGGGTGAGCCGGACCGTGGAGGGACAGACGACGTACATGTCGGCACCGGTACAGGCCGCATACAGTTACTGCGAGGCGGTCACCGGACAGCAGGCGCGTAACTTCGCGTACGGCATCAGACTGCTGCCGGCCGAGAAGCGACAGGCCATGTCGGCGCTGTACGCCTTCTCCCGTCGTGTCGACGACATCGGTGACGGCGAGCTGGACGCGGACACCAAACGGACCCGCCTGGAGAGCACCCGCACCGTCCTGGACCGGATCCGGGACGGAGCGGTCGACGAGGACGACACCGACCCGGTGGCCGTCGCGCTCGCCGACGCCGCGCGCAGATTCCCGCTCCCGCTCGGCGGGCTCGACGAACTCATCGACGGCGTGCTGATGGACGTGCGCGGTGCGACGTACGAGACCTGGGACGACCTCAAGGTCTACTGCCGCTGTGTCGCGGGTGCCATCGGCCGTCTCAGCCTGGGCGTCTTCGGCACCGAGCCCGGCGCGCCGGGGGCCGACCGGGCCGCGGAGTACGCCGACACGCTCGGCCTCGCGCTCCAGCTGACCAACATCCTGCGCGACGTCCGCGAGGACGCGGGCAACGGGCGTACGTACCTGCCCGCCGACGACCTCGCCAAGTTCGGCTGCTCGGCCGGCTTCCACCGGGCCACACCACCGCCCGGCGCCGACTTCGCGGGCCTCGTCCACTTCGAGGTACGGCGCGCCCGCACCCTGTTCGCCGAGGGATACCGGCTGCTGCCCATGCTGGACCGGCGCAGCGGAGCCTGTGTCGCGGCCATGGCGGGCATCTACCGGCGGCTGCTCGACCGGATCGAGCGCGACCCCGAGGCGGTGCTGCGCGGCCGGGTCTCGCTGCCGGGCCACGAGAAGGCGTACGTGGCGGTGCGCGGTCTGTCGGGTCTCGACGCCCGGTACATCTCCCGGCGCACGGCCAGGGGGCGTGTCTGATGCGCCGTGAGGACATCTCGCGCACTATGTGCAGCACGGGAACTCGATCCGCCCGGCGATCAACCCTGCGCCGTGCCGACGCGTCCCTGACTGAAGTGACCTGGCGAAAGGAGGACGCATGACGGACGACGCCCCGCGCCGCTCCCGCGCGGTCGTGATCGGCGGCGGACTCGCCGGAATCACCTCGGCGCTGCGTCTCGCCGACGCCGGGCTTGACGTGACCCTGCTCGAAGGCCGGCCCCGGCTCGGCGGCCTCGCCTTCTCCTTCCGGCGCGGCGAACTGACGGTCGACAACGGACAGCATGTCTATCTGCGCTGCTGCACCGCCTACCGCTGGTTCCTCGACCGCGTGGACGGGGCGCGCCTCGCACCCCTGCAAAACCGTTTGGACGTGCCCGTTCTCGACGTCGGGCGGCCCTCGGGCCCCCGGCTGGGACGGTTGCGCCGCAACGCGCTGCCGGTGCCCTTCCACCTGGCCGCCGGACTGGCCGGCTATCCGCACCTCTCGCTCGCCGAGCGGGCGGGCGTCGGCCGCGCCGCGCTGGCGCTCGGCCGCCTGGACCCCGACGACCCCGCGCTCGACGCCGTCGACTTCGGCAGCTGGCTCGCCCGGCACGGCCAGTCGCCGCGCACCATCGAGGCCCTGTGGGACCTGGTCGGCGTCGCCACGCTCAACGCCACGGCGCCGAACTCCTCGCTGGCCCTGGCCGCGAAGGTCTTCAAGACCGGACTCCTCTCCGAGCCCGGCGCCGCCGACATCGGCTGGGCGAGCGTGCCCCTCGGCGAGGTGCACGACACGCTGGCACGCAAGGCCCTCGACGCCGCCGGAGTCCGTACCGAACTGCGCACGAAGGCCTCCTCCCTCACCCGTACGGCGGGCGGCTGCTGGATCGTGGACACCGGCGGCGAACGAATCGAGGCGGACACCGTCGTCCTCGCCGTCCCGCAGCGAGAGACCTACGACCTGCTGCCCGAGGGCGCGCTCGACGAGCCCGAGCGACTGCTCGCCATCGGCACGTCGCCGATCCTCAACGTGCACGTCGTCTACGACCGCAAGGTGCTGCGCCGCCCGTTCTTCGCCGCGCTCGGCTCCCCGGTCCAGTGGGTCTTCGACCGCACGGACGCCTCGGGCCTCACCGGCCCCGGGCAGTACCTCGCCGTGTCCCAGTCCGCCGCCGACGAGGAGATCGACCTCCCCGTCGCCGAGCTGCGCACCCGCTACCTGCCCGAGCTGGAGCGGCTCCTGCCGGCTGCCCGCGGGGCAGGCATCAGGGATTTCTTCGTCACCCGGGAGCGTACGGCGACCTTCGCCCCCGCTCCCGGCGTCGGTCGGCTGCGGCCGGGTGCCCGCACCCGCGTCCCCGGCCTCTGCCTGGCAGGGGCATGGACGGCCACCGGCTGGCCCGCGACGATGGAGGGCGCCGTCCGCAGCGGGTTCAGCGCGGCGGACGCCGCGCTCCGGGCGCTCGGCCGCTCCCATGAACATCCGCTGCAGGAGGCGGCATGAGCAGTACCACCGGAACAAGAGGAGAGTCAGTGACCCCGGCGAATCCGGCTTTCGACACCGTGGCAGACACCACGGACGTCACCGCGCTTCTGGAGCGCGGACGGGCCCTTTCCACGCCGGTGCTCCGGGCCGCCGTTGACCGGCTCGCACCGCCCATGGACACCGTCGCCGCCTACCACTTCGGCTGGATCGACGCCCAGGGACAGCCCGCCGACGGCGACGGGGGCAAGGCCGTCCGTCCGGCCCTCGCCCTGCTGTCCGCGGAGGCCGCCGGCGCCGCCGCCGAGGCCGGCGTCCCCGGCGCCGTGGCCGTCGAACTCGTGCACAACTTCTCGCTGCTGCACGACGACCTGATGGACGGCGACGAACAGCGCCGCCACCGCGACACCGTCTGGAAGGTGCACGGCCCCGCCCAGGCGATCCTGGTCGGCGACGCGCTCTTCGCCCTCGCCAACGAGGTCCTGCTGGAGCTCGGCACCGTCGAGGCGGGCCGCGCGACCCGCAGGCTGACCGCGGCCAGCCGCAAGCTCATCGACGGGCAGGCCCAGGACATCTCCTACGAGCACCGCGAGCGGGTCACCGTCGAGGAGTGCCTGGAGATGGAGGGCAACAAGACCGGTGCCCTGCTCGCCTGCGCCTGCTCCATCGGCGCGGTCCTCGGCGGCGCCGACGACCGGACCGCCGACACCCTGGAGGCGTACGGATACCACCTCGGCCTCGCCTTCCAGGCCGTCGACGATCTGCTCGGCATCTGGGGCGACCCCGAGTCCACCGGCAAGCAGACCTGGAGCGACCTGCGCCAGCGCAAGAAGTCCCTGCCGGTCGTCGCCGCGCTCGCCGCGGGCGGCCCGGCATCGGAGCGCCTGGGCGAACTGCTCGCGGCCGACGCCAAGAGCAGCGATTTCGACAGCTTCTCCGAAGAGGAGTTCGCCGCCCGTGCGGCACTCATCGAGGAGGCGGGCGGCCGCGAGTGGACCGCCCAGGAGGCCCGTCGGCAGCATGCGGTCGCCATTGAGGCGCTGCACCGCGTCGACATGCCGCAGACCGTGCGGGCGCAGCTCACGGCGCTCGCGGACTTCGTCGTCGTACGAAAGAGATGATCACTATCTGCTCCATATGACTCGCAGTCGCCGGCCGGTGCCCGTATCAGGCACCGGCCGACGGAGACCCCAGCACAGCAGAGGACCAAACTGCACGAAGGGGAAGCCATGACAGCGACGACCGACGGAAGCACCGGGGCCGTGAACCCCCGCGCAGCCTCGGCCAGTGAACCGACCGACACAACCATCGCCGCGGACGACGTGTTCACCGCCGCGCGGCGGGCCGCGGAACGCTCGGTGGAGCACCTCCTCGGCAGGCAGGACGAGCAGGGCTGGTGGAAGGGCGACCTCGCCACCAACGTCACCATGGACGCCGAGGACCTGCTGCTCCGTCAGTTCCTCGGAATCCAGGACCCGGCCACCGTCCAGGCGGCCGGCCGCTTCATCCGCGGCGAACAGCTGGGCGACGGCACCTGGGCCACCTTCCACGGCGGCCCCGGCGAACTCTCCACCACTATCGAGGCGTACGTGGCCCTGCGGCTGGCCGGAGACCGGCCGGACGATCCGCACATGGCCCGCGCCTCGGCCTGGATCAGGGAACAGGGCGGAATCGCCGCCGGCCGGGTCTTCACCCGGATCTGGCTCGCCCTCTTCGGCTGGTGGAAATGGGACGACCTGCCGGAACTCCCGCCCGAGCTGATGTTCTTCCCCAAATGGGCCCCGCTCAACATCTACGACTTCGGCTGCTGGGCCCGCCAGACCATCGTGCCGCTCACCATCGTCTCGGCGAAGCGGCCGGTACGCCCGGCGCCCTTCCCGCTCGACGAACTGCACACCGACCCACGCAATCCGAACCCGCCCAGGCGCGCCGCACCGGCCGCGAGCTGGGACGGCGTCTTCCAGCGCCTGGACAAGGCGCTGCACGTCTACCACCGGATCGCACCGCGCAAGCTGCGCCGGACCGCGATGAACGCCGCGGCCCGCTGGATCATCGAACGCCAGGAGAACGACGGCTGCTGGGGCGGCATCCAGCCGCCCGCCGTGTACTCCGTCATCGCCCTGCATCTGCTCGGCTACGACCTGGACCACCCCGTGATGCGGGCCGGACTCGAATCGCTCGACCGGTTCGCCGTGTGGCGCGAGGACGGCGCCCGCATGATCGAGGCCTGCCAGTCCCCGGTGTGGGACACCTGCCTCGCCACCATCGCGCTCGCCGACGCCGGGGTCAGCCCCGACCACCCGGCGCTCGTGAAGGCCGCGGACTGGATGCTCGGCGAGGAGATCGTCCGGCCCGGCGACTGGTCCGTGCGCCGCCCCCGGCTCAACCCGGGCGGCTGGGCCTTCGAGTTCCACAACGACAACTACCCGGACATCGACGACACCGCCGAGGTGGTCCTCGCACTGCGCCGGGTCCGTCACCCGGACCGGGCGCGCATCGAGGCCGCCATCAGGCGCGGAGTGCGCTGGAACATCGGTATGCAGTCCCGCAACGGGGCCTGGGGCGCCTTCGACGCGGACAACACCAGCGCGTTCCCCAACCGGTTGCCGTTCTGCGACTTCGGCGAGGTCATCGACCCGCCGTCCGCCGATGTCACCGGGCACGTGGTGGAGATGCTCGCCGTCGAGGGGCGGTCCGGTCACCGCGTCACCCGGCGGGGCATCGAGTGGCTGCTCGCCGAACAGGAGGCGAGCGGTGCCTGGTTCGGCCGCTGGGGCGTCAACTACGTATACGGCACAGGGTCGGTGGTCCCCGCGCTGGTGGCCGCCGGGCTGCCCGTGACGCACCCGGCGGTCCGCCGTGCGGTCGGCTGGCTGGAGTCCGTGCAGAACGACGACGGCGGCTGGGGCGAGGACCTGCGCTCGTACCGGGAGGAGAAGTGGATCGGGCACGGCGCCTCGACCGCCTCCCAGACCGCCTGGGCGCTGCTCGCACTGCTCGCCGCGGGACGGCGGGACAGCAGGGCCGTACAGCGGGGAGTGACCTGGCTCAGCGAGACGCAGCAGGCCGACGGCTCCTGGGACGAGCCGTACTTCACGGGCACCGGATTCCCGTGGGACTTCTCCATCAACTACCACCTCTACCGCCAGGTGTTCCCGCTCACCGCACTCGGGCGGTACGTGTACGGCGAACCGTTCGCCGACCGCACGGCCACCCGCAAGGGGGCCTGATGGCCGACGGGCCGGGGACGGCCGGCCTCGCGGCTCCGCTGCTGATCGCCTGCGCTCTCGGCATCGAGCAGTTCGCCCTGCGCAGCGGCCGGGGCAGGGCCGGAGCCGCTTCCGGCCCGGTGACCGTGCTCCGTACGGGCATGGGTCCCCAAGCCGCCGAGGCGGCCGTCTCACGGGCGCTCGGTCAGGACCGGGCACCCGGCACGGCGGTCGTCGCCTCCGGGTTCTGCGCCGGGCTGGTGCCCGGAATGCACCCCGGGGACCTGGTGGTCGCCGACGAGACCCGGGAAGACGGGGACTCGACGGCCTGTACCGGTCCGGGCCTGCTCGCCGAGGCCCTGGCCAGGGCGGTGCCCGGCCGCGCCGTCCACACCGGTCCGCTGACCGGCTCCGCCCATGTCGTACGCGGACATGAGCGGGCCGAGCTGCGGGCCACCGGAGCGATCGCGGTGGACATGGAGTCCGCCGCCACTCTGCGCACCGCTCTGCGGTCCGGGCCACGCCCGGTTGCCGCCGTACGGGTGATCGTGGATGCTCCGGAGCATGAGCTCGTCCGCATCGGCACGATACGCGGTGGAATATCAGCTTTCCGGGTTCTCCGTGCCGTCCTGCCGGCTTTCTACGAATGGCACCGATCTTCGCTGCTCCCCAGGAGGTGAGCCAGATGGCCATGCCGCTCCGTCAGTCCATCAAGGTTGCGACGTACCTCATTGAACAGAAGCTCCGTAGGCGGGAGAAATTCCCGCTCATCGTGGAACTGGAGCCGTTGTACGCCTGCAATCTCGCGTGCGAGGGCTGCGGGAAGATCCAGCATCCGGCCGGCGTGCTCAAGCAGCGCATGCCGGTGGCCCAGGCCGTGGGCGCCGTGCTCGAATCGGGTGCCCCGATGGTTTCCATCGCGGGCGGCGAACCGCTGATGCATCCGCAGATCGATGAAATCGTCCGGCAGCTGGTGGCGCGGAAGAAGTACGTCTTCCTGTGCACCAACGCGATGCTGCTCCGGAAGAAGATCGAGAAATTCACGCCCTCGCCGTACTTCGCCTTCGCCGTGCACATCGACGGGCTGCGCGAACGGCACGACGAATCGGTCGCCAAGGAAGGTGTCTTCGACGAGGCGGTGGCGGCGATCAAGGAGGCCAAGCGGCGCGGCTTCCGGGTCACCACGAATTCCACCTTCTTCAACACCGACACCCCGCAGACCGTCATCGAGGTCCTCAACTACCTCAATGACGACCTGAAGGTCGACGAGATGATGATCTCGCCCGCCTACGCCTACGAGAAGGCACCCGACCAGGAGCACTTCCTGGGCGTCGAGCAGACCCGCGAACTGTTCAAGAAGTCGTTCGCGGGCGGCAACCGGGCCCGCTGGCGGCTGAACCACTCGCCGCTCTTCCTGGACTTCCTGGAAGGCAAGGCGGACTTCCCGTGCACGGCCTGGGCCATCCCGAACTACTCGCTCTTCGGCTGGCAGCGGCCCTGCTACCTGATGAGCGACGGCTACGTGCCGACGTACCGTCAGCTCATCGAGGAGACCGACTGGGACAAGTACGGCCGGGGCAAGGACCCGCGCTGCGCCAACTGCATGGCGCACTGCGGATACGAGCCCACCGCCGTGCTCGCCACCATGGGATCGCTGAAGGAATCCC
The DNA here is from genome assembly GCF_045162475.1 of Streptomyces sp. NBC_00984. Lineage (NCBI taxonomy): Bacteria > Bacillati > Actinomycetota > Actinomycetes > Kitasatosporales > Streptomycetaceae > Streptomyces > Streptomyces sp. NBC_00984. The sequence continues at coordinate 1,302,494 of NZ_CP108734.1, read as the reverse complement.
TGCGCGCGGCGCGCGACACCGTCTCCGGGAACCGGTGACGTCATGACCCCTGGAGGGCCGGTCGCACTGGGTCTCCCCGAGCTGCCGGCCCGGCCGCTCGCGATGCGCCGCCACTCGCGGCGCATCCAGGTCGGGTCGGTTGCGGTGGGCGGGGACGCGCCGGTGTCGGTGCAGTCGATGACCACGACGCGTACGTCGGACGTGGGTGCGACGTTGCAGCAGATCGCGGAGCTGACGGCGTCGGGCTGTCAGATCGTGCGGGTGGCGTGTCCGACGCAGGACGACGCGGACGCGTTGGCGGTGATCGCGAGGAAGTCGCAGATCCCGGTGATCGCGGATATTCATTTCCAGCCGAAGTATGTGTTCGCGGCGATCGATGCGGGCTGTGCGGCGGTGCGGGTGAATCCGGGGAACATCAAGCAGTTCGACGACAAGGTGAAGGAGATCGCGCGGGCGGCGAATGATGCGGGGACGCCGATCCGGATCGGTGTGAACGCGGGTTCGCTGGATGCGCGGTTGCTGGCGAAGTACGGGAAGGCGACTCCCGAGGCGTTGGTGGAGTCGGCGTTGTGGGAGGCGTCGCTCTTCGAGGAGCACGGTTTCAGGGACATCAAGATCTCGGTGAAGCACAACGATCCGGTGGTGATGGTGAACGCGTACCGTCAGCTGGCGGCTCGTTGCGACTATCCGCTGCACCTGGGTGTGACGGAGGCGGGTCCGGCGTTCCAGGGGACGATCAAGTCGGCGGTGGCGTTCGGTGCGTTGCTGTCGGAGGGGATCGGGGACACGATCCGGGTGTCGTTGTCGGCGCCGCCGGCCGAGGAGGTCAAGGTCGGTATCCAGATCCTGGAGTCGTTGAACCTGAGGCAGCGGCGGCTGGAGATCGTGTCGTGTCCGTCGTGCGGGCGGGCGCAGGTGGATGTGTACAAGCTGGCGGATCAGGTGTCGGCGGGTCTTGAGGGCATGGAGGTGCCGTTGCGGGTGGCCGTGATGGGCTGTGTCGTCAATGGCCCGGGTGAGGCGCGTGAGGCGGATCTGGGTGTTGCCTCGGGCAACGGCAAGGGGCAGATCTTCGTGAAGGGCGAGGTCATCAAGACGGTGCCCGAGTCGAAGATCGTCGAGACGCTGATCGAAGAGGCCATGAAGATCGCCGACGGCATGGAAGGGGCGGGGGCGCCGTCGGGGGTACCCGCCGTCACCGTGAGCTGAAACAGAACCAGAGAGGGGGCCCGAGCGTGACGATTCTGGAAAGCATCCGGGGGCCGCACGATCTCAAGGCGCTGAACGAAGCACAACTCGACGAACTCGCCGGGGACATCAGGCAGTTCCTCATCCAGGCGGTGGCCAGGACCGGCGGTCATCTGGGGCCCAACCTCGGGGTGGTGGAGCTCTCCATCGCCCTGCACCGGACCTTTGACTCGCCCGTCGACCGCATCCTCTGGGACACCGGGCACCAGAGCTATGTGCACAAACTGCTCACCGGGCGGCAGGACTTCTCCAAGCTGCGCCGCAAGGGGGGCCTGTCCGGATACCCGTCCCGGGAGGAGTCCGAGCACGACGTCATCGAGAACTCGCACGCCTCGACCGTCCTCGGCTGGGCCGACGGCATCGCCAAGGCCCATCAGGTGCGGGGACGGAGCGACCACGTCGTGGCCGTCATCGGCGACGGGGCCCTCACCGGCGGGATGGCCTGGGAGGCGCTCAACAACATCGCGGCCGCGCGCGACCGGCCGCTGATCATCGTGGTGAACGACAACGAGCGTTCCTACGGCCCCACGATCGGCGGCCTCGCCGACCACCTCGCCACCCTCCGTACCACCGACGGATACGAACGCTTCCTCTCCTGGGGCAAGGACGTGCTCCGGCAGACGCCCGTCATCGGACAGCCGCTGTACGAGTCGCTGCACGGCGCGAAGAAGGGGTTCAAGGACGCCTTCGCCCCGCAGGGCATGTTCGAGGACCTCGGGCTCAAGTACGTCGGGCCGATCGACGGCCACGACATCGCGGCCGTCGAATCCGCCCTGCACCGGGCGAAACGCTTCCACGGCCCGGTGCTGGTGCACTGCCTCACAGAGAAGGGCCGCGGCTACCCGCCCGCGCTCCGGGACGAGGCCGACCGTTTCCACACCGTCGGCGCGATGGACCCGCTGACCTGCGCGCCGCTCGTACCGGCCGGCGGGCCCTCCTGGACCTCGGTGTTCGGGGACGAGATCGCCGCGATCGGTGCGGAGCGGCCGGACGTCGTGGCCATAACGGCGGCGATGCTGCACCCCGTCGGACTGACGAAGTTCGCCGAGGCGTTCCCCGACCGGGTCTGGGACGTCGGCATCGCCGAGCAGCATGCCGCCGTGTCCGCGGCGGGACTGGCCACCGGCGGTCTGCACCCGGTCGTCGCCGTCTACGCCACCTTCCTCAACCGGGCCTTCGACCAGCTGCTGATGGATGTCGCGCTGCACCGGTGCGGGGTGACGTTCGTCCTCGACCGGGCCGGCGTCACCGGACCCGACGGGGCCTCGCACAACGGCATGTGGGACATGTCCGTGCTCCAGGTCGTCCCCGGGCTGCGGCTCGCGGCCCCGCGCGACGCCGGTGAACTCCGGGTCCAGCTCCGTGAGGCCGTCGCCGTCGACGACGCGCCCACCGTGATCCGGTTCCCCAAGGAGTCGGTGGGGGAGCCGGTCCCGGCGATCGGCAGGATCGGCGCCATGGACGTGCTGCACCGGGCACAGGACCCCGATGTGCTGCTCGTGGCCGTCGGCGTGCTCGCCCCGGTCTGCCTGAAGGCCGCCGATCTGCTGACCGGGGCCGGGGTCCGCTGCACGGTCGTCGACCCCCGCTGGGTCAAGCCGGTCGACGAGGAGCTGCCCCCGCTCGCCGCACGGCACCGGCTGGTCGCCGTCGTCGAGGACAACAGCCGGGCAGGGGGCGTCGGCTCGGCGGTCGGGCAGGCGCTGCGGGACGCCGGGGTCGACGTACCGCTGCGGACGTTCGGCATCCCCGAGCAGTTCCTCGCGCACGGCAAGCGTGCCGAGGTGCTGGCCGACATCGGGCTCACCCCGGTCGAGATCGCCGGACGGATCAGCGCCGCACTGGCCGCCAAGGAGGCGGCGACAAGGACCGGGGAGAGCGGGGAATGAACGACGACGGGCCCAAGGGCTTCGACCTGGCGCGGCTCCTCGCGGAGCGCGGCGCCGAGCGCTACGAGCTGCACACCAAGTACCTCAACCACCAGCTGCCCCGGATGCTCCACACCATCGGATTCGACAAGGTCTACGAACGGGCCGAAGGCGCACACTTCTGGGACGCGGACGGCAACGACTACCTCGACATGCTCGCCGGATTCGGCGTGATGGGCCTCGGCCGGCACCACCCCGTCGTACGCAAGGCCCTGCACGACGTCCTGGACGCCTCGCTCGCCGACCTCACCCGCTTCGACTGCCAGCCGCTGCCCGGACTGCTGGCCGAGAAGCTGCTCGCGCACAGCCCGCACCTGGACCGGGTCTTCTTCGGCAACAGCGGCACGGAAGCGGTCGAGACGGCCCTGAAGTTCGCCCGATACGCCACCGGCAGACCCAGGATCCTCTACTGCACCCACGCCTTCCACGGGCTGACGACCGGCTCCCTCTCGGTCAACGGGGAGGACGGCTTCCGGGACGGCTTCGCACCCCTGCTGCCGGACACCGCCATCGGGCTCGGCGATCTCGACGCACTGCGGCGCGAGCTGAAGCGCGGCGACGTGGCGGCGCTGGTCGTCGAGCCGATCCAGGGCAAGGGCGTCCACGCCGCGCCCCCCGGCTTCCTGCGGGACGCGCAGGAGCTGCTGCACCGGCACAAGGCCCTGCTCATCGCCGACGAGGTGCAGACCGGCCTCGGCCGGACCGGCGACTTCTACGCGTACCAGCACGAAGAGGGTGTCGAGCCCGATCTGGTCTGTGTCGCCAAGGCCCTCTCCGGCGGCTATGTGCCGGTCGGGGCGACCCTGGGCAAGGACTGGATCTTCCGGCGCGTCTACTCGTCCATGGACCGGGTCCTGGTCCACTCCGCGAGCTTCGGCTCCAACGCCCAGGCGATGGCGGCCGGGCTCGCGGTCCTCGCGGTGATGGAGGACGAGGGGGCCGTCGCCCATGCGCGCCGCACCGGGGAACTGCTGCGGGAGCGCCTGACCGCACTGGTCGACCGTTACGAGCTGCTGCACGAGGTGCGCGGGCGCGGGCTGATGATCGGCATCGAGTTCGGCCGGCCGTCGTCGCTCAAGCTGCGCAGCCGCTGGACCATGCTGCAGGCGGCCCGCAAGGGACTCTTCGCACAGATGGTGGTGGTGCCGCTGCTCCAGAAGCACCGCATCCTCACCCAGGTCTCGGGCGACCATCTGGAAGTGATCAAGCTGATTCCGCCACTGGTGATCGACGAGTCGGACGTCGACCGGTTCGTCACGGCGTTCACGGCGGTGATGGACGACGCGCACAGCGGCGGCGGGCTGATGTGGGACTTCGGCAGGACGCTGGTGAAACAGGCTGTCGCCAACCGCTGACCGTTTTGCCTGAGAGGCAAGGAATTTGCCTCTCAGGCAGGCTCCTGGCCCAATGGGTACATGAATCCTCCAGACGGAGGGGCGGCCGACGAGCTGCCCGGAGTCGCACCACGCCTGCGCGATCTGCGCCGGAGCCGTGGTCTCACCCTGGAGACCGCCGCTCAGCGCGCGGGGCTCTCGCCCGCCCATCTCTCCCGGCTCGAAACGGGACGCCGCCAGCCTTCGCTGCCGATGCTCCTCGGTCTTGCCAGGATCTACGGTACGACAGTCTCCGAACTGCTCGGCGAGACGCCCCCGGAACGTGACGCGATCATCCGCGGCGGAAAGTTCGAAGGGGCCGAGGCCGACGGCTGGATGTACCGGCAGGCCGGCGGTTCCGGTCGGGCCATGCAGGCGCTCCGCGTCCGGGTCCCGCACGGCGCGCAGGGCGATCTGGTGCGCGTCCATCCCGGCGAGGAATGGCTGTACGTGCTCGCCGGACACCTCCGGGTCTGGCTCGGGGACACCGTGCACGATCTCGCCCCCGGTGACAGCGCGCACTTCGACTCGCTCACCCCGCACCGGATCACGGCCGTCGACCGCGACGGTGCCGAGCTGCTCTTCGTCCACACCCTGCTGCAGAGCCCCGCCGCCGAGCTGTGCCTCGGCAGCGGAATCCACCGTCGCTGAGACCGGTCCGTCCGGTCGCCAGAGAGGACTGTCATGTCCGATTCAGAGAACTTCGACCCGCTCGGGTCCAGGAAGAAGTACGAGGCGCAGGAGCGGAAGTTCCCGCGCGGTGTGGTGATCCGGCTGTTCGCCTACCTCATCGCCGGACACATCTTCGCGGCCTTCCTCTACCTGCTCTTCGCGGTGGCCGGCAAGGGCTGACCACCGCTGTCCGGCGGGCCCCGCTACGCCTCGTCGAGGAGTCGGTCGCGCAGCCGCTCACGGGTCTCGGGAGCGAGCTTCAGGCCCTCGGAGAAGTAGCGCTCCGTGCCGCCCCAGGTCTCGTCGATGGTGGCGAACGCCGCGGCGAGGTACTCGGCATGGGCGCCGAAGAGCGGATTCAGCAGTTCCATCACCTCGGCCGACATGCCGTCCGCCGAGGTGTCGCTGCGGCGCACCTTGTAGCGGCGGCGGGCGTCGTTGGACTTCAGGTAGTCGGCCTCGACGGCATCGCGCTCGACGCCGACGGCGAGCAGTGACACCGCGATCGACAGACCGGCCCGGTCCTTGCCCGCCGCGCAGTGCATCAGGGCGGGCACGCTGTCCTCGGCCAGGGCGTGCAGGACCCGGCTGTGCTCGGCGGTGCGGTCCAGGATGATCGAGCGGTACGAGGCGATCATCCGGTTCGCGCCCTTGCCGTCGGCCAGGATCGAGCGCAGCTGGGCGACATCGCCGTCGCGGACCATGTGCCAGAACTCCGAGCCGTCGGCCGGGTCGGAGAGCGGGACGCTCACATTCCGTACGCCCGGCAGCTCCACGTCCAGGCCGTCGAGCCTGCGGTCGGCGTCGTTGCGGAAGTCGAAGATCGTGTGCAGACCGAGGCCACCGAGGAAGGAGGCGTCCTCGGCGGTGGCATGTGCGAGGTGACCACTGCGGAAGAGCCGTCCGTGCCGCACCCGCCGGCCGTCCACGGTGGGCAGCCCGCCCACATCGCGGAAGTTGCGGACGCCCGCCAGCTCGGGTTCCGTCGACGGTATCTGCGGCAACTGCTCCGTCACAGCGACTCCTGGTGTGTCTGGTGCCGACGCGAGTCGCCGGCAAGGCCACTCCCGCGACGATACGACATTGATTCCTCAGGCAATCATCTCGGCCTTTCCCTGTCGATACCTGGGCGAACTCCATTGCTTCCGCGGCGAATCCGCCCGGTGAATTCCTTGCCAGGCCGTTGCCCATGCCCCACTGATGGTCGATGATGTGCGGAACTGTTGGAATGTGGGGATGCGATGATCGAGACGGGCAACACCGGCCGGACCTGGCTGCTCACCGGGGCGAGCAGTAGCTACGCACTGCGACTGACCGAGCAGGACGAGCTGGTCCATCTGCACTGGGGGCCGAGGATCTCCCTCGCGGCGGCCGAGGCACTGGCCGCGGCGCCGGAGCTGCCCTTCAGGGCCTTCGAGTCCCACCTCGACGGCCGTGAGGAATATCCGGTGGAGGGCGGCCCCAGGTTCGTCCGCCCGGCACTCTCGGTACGCACCCCGCAGGTCCGCGGCACCGAGTGGGCCTTCGCCGCCGCCGTGGTGGACGGGGACGAACTGCGGATCGGCTTCACCGACTCCGTGCACCGGCTCGCCCTCACCCTGCACTACCGGGTGCGGGGCGACTCCGATGTCGTGGAGCGCTGGACCACCGTCGCCCATGCCGGGCCGGACGGACCGCCGCTGGAACTGCTGCGCGCCGACGCGGCCGCCTGGTCGCTGCCCGCCCGCGACGGCTGGCGGCTGAGCCAGCTGCACGGACGCTGGGCGGCGGAGTCGCGGCTGGAACGGGCGGAGCTGATCCACGGCGAGAGCGTCATCTCCAGCCGGCGCGGCCACACCGGCCATCAGCACCTGCCGTGGGTCGCGCTGGACGCCGACGGCGCGGCGACCGAGGAGAGCGGTGAGGTGTACGGCTGCGCGCTCGGCTGGTCCGGGTCGTGGCGGATCTCCGTGCAGCGGCTGCCCGACGGGCTCGTGCAGATCAACGGCGGCGCCGGCTACGACGACTCCGGGCTGCTGCGGCTCGCACCGGGGGAGTCGTACACCACGCCCGTGTTCGCCGGTCTGTGGAGCGGTCAGGGGTTCGGCGGGGCCAGCCGCGCCTGGCATGCCTGGCAGTTGGCCCATGTGATCCCGGACGCGGAGAACCTGCGGCCGGTGCTCTACAACTCCTGGGAGGCGACGGGCTTCGACGTCTCGATGGACCAGCAGCGCGCTCTCGCCGAGCGCGCCGCCGCGATGGGCGTCGAGCTGTTCGTGGTGGACGACGCGTGGTTCGGGCAGCGGACCAGTGACGCGGCCGGGCTCGGCGACTGGACGCCGAATCCGGACCGCTTCCCCGGAGGGCTGAAGCCGCTCGCCGACGAAGTGCACGGGCTCGGCATGCAGTTCGGTATCTGGGTCGAACCGGAAATGGTCAACGCCGACAGTGATCTCTATCGCGCGCACCCCGACTGGGTGCAGCACTTCCCCGGCCGGGCGCGGACGGAGTACCGCAACCAGCTGGTGCTCAATCTGGCCCGCCCCGATGTACAGGCATATCTCTGGGAGCAGCTGGACACGCTGCTCTCCGGCACGCCCGTCGACTATGTGAAATGGGATTTCAACCGCTGCTTCACCGATGCGGGCTGGCCGGGCGAGGAGTACCCGCAGAAGCTCTGGATCGAGCACGTGAACGGCCTGTACGCGCTGATCGACCGGCTCAGGGCCGCGCATCCCACGGTCGCGTTCGAGTCCTGCTCGGGCGGCGGCGGCCGGGTCGACCTGGGGATTCTGTCCCGTACGGACCAGGTGTGGACCTCCGACAACACCGATCCGCTCGACCGTCTCGCCATCCAGGAGGGCTTCGGGCACATCCACCCGGCCCGGGTGATGGCCGCCTGGGTCACCGACAGCCCGAACCACCAGCTCAACGGCAGGGTCAGCTCGCTGCGCTTCCGCTTCGTGAGTGCCATGGCCGGTGTGCTCGGGGTCGGCGGGGACCTCACCGAATGGAGCGAGGAGGAGCTGGCCGAGGCGCGGACCTGGGTGGAGCTCTACAAGGAGATCCGGCCGGTCGTGCAGCACGGCGCGCTGTACCGGCTGCGCGAGCCGCGGGGCGGACTGAGCGCGGTCCAGTACGTCCACGGGGCAGAGACCGTGGTCCTGATGTGGCTGGAGGCGCAGCGATACGGGGAGCGGCCCCCGGCCCTGCGGCTGCGCGGGCTCGATCCCGAAGCGACGTACACCTGCCTGGACACGGGGGCCGTGCACCACGGTTCGGCACTGCTGCACCAGGGGCTGCACAGCGGACTTCGGGGCGATCTCGACGCGCGGGTGCTGAGGCTCCGGCGGGGGTGACAGATGGGGCATGTCCGTAATGCGGGCTTTGTCTGAATATGGCCCGCTTGTACGGGAGATGATCGCCGCCTCGTGAGCGGGATCATATCCGTGACGGTGTGTGGTGAGGGACGAGTTGGGCATTCCGTGCGCGGCGCGGAAAGCCAAGATCCTTAATCCACGGAGTGTGACCGGAATTCCGCGCCGATTTCCCGGCGCGGATTCCGGCATGGAACCTGTGGCTTGTTCTCGTCGTCCCGACTCGCTTACGGTCACCGTCAATCCGGACGGACCGCCTAATCCTGCCGCCGCCCGGAATTCACATCCACTCATCGCGTGGCAGGAGCGGGGGAACCAGGTAAGCCGCCGACCGGAGAAATCCGGCCGGCTCGGGGTGAAGTCGCGCTCAGCGCGGCCGGGCATCTCCAGCCCGAACCCGACAGCTCACCTCGCAGGCGCCGGAGAGGAAATACGCCATGCCCATATCGGGTAAGCACCGCCGTCCGAAGTTCGGCCCCATCGCCCGTGGCGTCGCCGCGGCAGGCGCCGGTGGCGCCGTCCTCGCGCTGCCGCTGCTCGGTGCCACCGGTGCCCACGCCGCGGAGCAGGCCGCCCCGGCCGCCGCGCCGCAGTCGGCCGCCGTCACGCACGCCGAGCCGGTCGCGCAGAAGCAGGCCGCCACCACGACGTACTCCGTCGTCTCCGGCGACTACCTGTCGAAGATCGCCGCCGAGCACAAGATCAAGGGCGGCTGGGAGAAGCTGTACCAGGACAACCGCAAGGTCGTCGGCGAGAACCCCGGCCTGATCTTCCCGGGCATGAAGCTGACCCTCGGCGCCAAGGCGACCGGCGACGCCGTGGCCACCGGTGCCGGCGCCGGCTCGGCCCTCCCGTCGAAGGCGCCCTCGGCTCCCTCGAAGGCCGCGGAGAAGTCCGCCCCGGCCAAGTCCGTGACCGCCGTCCCGCAGTCCAAGGCCCCGGCCTCCGCTCCGGCCGCCCAGAGCAGCGGCTCCGGCTACGTCCACCCGGTCCCCGGCAACCACACCACCAACTACCGCGCCTCCGGCTCCAACTGGTCCAGCGGCAGCCACACCGGGATCGACTTCCCCGTCTCCACCGGCACCAGCGTGAAGGCCATCACCTCCGGCACCGTCGTCGCCGCCGGCTGGGGTGGCGCGTACGGCAACCAGGTCGTCATCAAGCACACCGACGGCCACTACTCGCAGTACGGCCACCTGTCCTCCCTCTCCGTCTCGGTGGGCCGGGCCGTGAGCGCCGGTCAGCAGGTCGGCCTCTCCGGCGCCACCGGCAACGCCACCGGCCCGCACCTGCACTTCGAGGTCCGCACGGGCCCGGCGTACGGCTCGGACATCGACCCGATCGCCTTCCTGGCCTCGCACGGCATCTACGTCTGAGCGGAACGGCCGGGCAGCTGAGCAACAAAGCATGACCTGAGCAACACGGAAGGGGCGGTGCGCGGCGGCGCACCGCCCCTTCCGCTTATTCCCCCTTTACCAAAACCTGACCGGGTGGTCTATCTCACCACCCGTCAACCCCATATTACGGTCGCGTAGGTCACATTCAGCGGTGCAGGATAAGCGTTTGTGGCAGACGATTCGAGAAAAAACCAACGTGGCGTCATCAACCGACAGGGCGTCATCGGGTCGTACGCGGCGATTGGCGACAGCTTCACCGAGGGAGTCGGCGACCCCGGCCCGGACGGGACCTTCGTCGGCTGGGCGGACCGATTCGCGGTACTCCTCGCGGACCAGCTCCCGGACCCCGATGCGGGCACCGAAGGTTCCGCGCACGGGAATTTCAGGTACGCCAATCTCGCCGTACGCGGACGCCTCCTCGACCAGATCGTCGAGGAGCAGGTACCGCGCGCCAAGGAGCTCGCACCCGACCTGGTGAGCTTCTGCGCGGGCGGCAACGACATCATCCGGCCGGGCACCGACCCCGACGACGTGGCCGAGCGCTTCGAGCGCGCGGTCGCGGAGCTGACCGAAGCGGTCGGCACGGTCATGGTCACCACCGGCTTCGACACCCGTGGCGTTCCCGTGCTGCGCCATCTGCGCGGCAAGATCGCCACGTACACCGCCCATGTACGGGCCATCGCCGACCGCTACGACTGCCCGGTCCTCGACCTGTGGTCGCTGCGGTCCGTCCAGGACAGGCGCGCCTGGGACGACGACCGGCTCCATCTGTCGGCCGAGGGACACACCAGGGTCGCGCTGCGCGCCGCCCAGGTCCTCGGCATCGATGTGCCGGCCGACCCCGACCAGGAATGGCCCCCGCAGGCACAGCGCGGCACCCTCGAAGTACGGCGCGACGACATCCACTGGGCGCGGGAGTACCTGGTTCCGTGGATCGGCCGGCGGCTGCGCGGCGAGTCCTCGGGCGACCACGTCGAGGCGAAGCGGCCGGACCTCCTGCCGCTCTAGACAGATGTCCGCGCCCCGTGCTGCCGCCGCTCGCCGGACCGGCCTGAACCTCAGACCGGTCCGGCGAGCGACGACAGCGGAGCGGCCGGTATCCGCTCCAGCACACCGCCCGCGAAGACGTCGTACAGCGGCAGCGTCTCCAGGTGCACGTAGCCGATGTGGCAGTCGCAGACCGCCAGCGGACAGGCGCGCGGACCGAGGGCCCGCCGGTAGCTCCCGTCGTAGAGATTGCCGAGCTCCGCCGGTACGAAATGGCAGCGCCGCACGGTGCCGTCACCGTCCACCGAGATGACCGACTCGCCGGTCCGGCAGGGCAGCCCGGCCGACCGGTGCGGATGCCGGCTGTACGGGAAGAGCGGGTCGACGGCCGTCCAGCGGTCCGCCTCCTCGTCCGTGTAGGTGTGGCCCTCCGCCGCGTTCACCCAGAGATAGACCTCGTCCGGCAGCGCCGCGCGCAGCTGCCGCGCCTCGTCGAGGTGGTCGTCGAGCCCGACGACACCGACACTGTGCCGGATGCCGAGCGCGGTCAGCTCCCGGCACTTGGTGAGGAACCGCTCGTACGGCGTCTGCCCCGGGTGGTACGTGCACCACAGGGCGATCTTCTCGCGGCCCGCCTCACCGGCCTCGGCCAGCCACCCCGTGCGGCTGCTGATGTTGGTCTGGATCGCGACCCGGCGGATGTGCGGCAGCCGCGCCAGCTCGACCAGGGCGCGGCGGTACCAGGAGCGGACCAGCCCCTCGCCCCACGGCGTGAACAGGATCGAGAGCCGGTCACCGGTCTGCGCCGCGGCCCACGCCGTGAACCGCTCCAGCGCGGCACGGTCGGCACGCAGCTGTTCCGGGCTGTCGCGCCGCTTGGCGAACGGGCAGTACGGGCAGTCGTAGTCGCACGACGCGAGCGGGCCGCGGTAGAGGATCGTCAGGTCCATGGGCGCGCTCACTTCAGCTCGTACGCGGCCATCGCGGCCCGTACATCGGGGGAGAAGAGTTCCGGGCCCAGGGCGTCGGAGTGGGCCAGGCCCTCGGGGGACAGCCGCAGCAGTCCGGACGCCCCGGCCGACGCGTCGAGCCAGCCGCGCGCTTCGAACCGGGCCAGCTCCAGGCGGAAGTCGTCGCCCGGCGAGGTACCGAACCGCTCCCGGTAGTCGGTCAGTCGCAGCCCCTCGGCCTGGAGGACCGACTGGAGGAGGTGGCGCCGGCGGGCCTCGTCGCCGTCGACGTACCGTCCGACCTCCGCGCGGGAGAAGTCCTCGGCGGCGGCGTAGCCGTCGATGATCGCCCGCACCTCCCGCATCTCCACCGCGTAGTCGAAGGAATAGTGCAGCTCCGTGGTGTACGAGCGGGCGCCGCACCCCAGGCCGATCATGCCGTCGGTCTGGCAGGCGTAGTCGTCGGGGCCGTCCGTCCGCGGGGCGTCGGCGCGGCGGAACATCCGCATCGAGACCTGCTCGTAGCCGTAGGCCAGGAGATGGTCCCGGCCCGCGCGGTACAGCCGCAGCCGCTGCTCGTCCCAGGCCGCGTCCGCCGACGCCCCGCCGTCCGCGTCGAGCCGTCCCAGACCGGTCAGCGGGCGCACGTACAACGGATAGAGATACAGCTCCTCCGGCTGCCAGCCGAGCGCCGCGTCCAGCGAAGCGCGCCAGCTGTCCTCGGTCTGCCCGTCGATGCCGTAGATCAGGTCGATGTTGAGGACCGGGATGCGGGCATCGCGTATCCGGTCCAGCGCCGCCTCCACATCGGCCCGCCGCTGCGGGCGCACGGCGGCACGCGCCTCCGATTCGACGAAGCTCTGCACCCCGATGCTGATCCTGGTCGTCCCGCGGTCGGCGAGGACGGCCAGCCGGTCGGCGGTCGCGGTCGACGGCGACGTCTCGACCGACAGCGGAACGGACCGCAGATCGGCGCCCATCCGCTTCTCCGCGATGTCGCAGAGCCGCTCCAGCTCCGCCGCGGTCAGGAACGTGGGTGTACCCCCGCCGAACGCGGCCGCGGCGAAATGCACCGGACCGTCGTCGCCCAGCGCCTCCCGGACCGCGGTGGCCTGCCGGTCCAGCGCGTCGAGATACCGGGTCGCCAGCTCGTCCGGAGCGCCGATCCGGGTGAAGAGATTGCAGAAGCCGCAGCGGACCTCGCAGAACGGTATGTGGAGATAGAGCGAGAGCGCGTCCTTGCGCTCGGCCGCCCACAGCTCGCGCAGCCCCGGCCGGTCGGCGAGCGGCCGGTAGGCGGTCTTGTGCGGGTAGGCGTAGACATAGCTCTGGTACGGCCGGGTGGCCGGCGCGACGGTCGTGGTGCGGCTCATGGTGCGGTGGCCCCCGGTTCCAGGAAGAAGTGCGCGTACGGAACGGTCCAGACGGACTCGTGACCGAGCCGGTGACCGGTGTAGCCGTCGTCCCCGTACGCCGTGCCGTGGTCCGAGCAGACGATGGCGAAACAGCGACGGCGGCTGCTCGCGGCGGCGAAGAGCCTGCCGATATGGGCGTCGACGTACTCCAAGGCCGCGGCATGGGTGGCGCGGGAGTCGCCCGCCTCACGGGTGGCTCCCGGCAGGTGGAACCAGTTGGGCTGGTGCAGGGCGGACACATTGACGAAGAGGAACAGCCGCTGCTCCGCGGGGAGTCCGGCGACGACCTCCTCGGCACGGGCCACCTGCGCCTCGAAGGAGGTGGGCGACGCCACGCCGAACTCCGGCTCCCAGTGGCTCTCCTGGAACATGCCGGGCAGCACGGAACCGAGCGGCGCCTGCTTGTTGAAGAAGCCGACACCGCCGATGCACACCGTGCGGTAGCCCACGCCGGCGAGGCCGGAGAGCAGATCCGGTGTGTCGAAGACAAAGGTGCCGGAGGCGGTGGACTCGCTGCCGGCGAAACGTGCCGCGAACAGCCGGGGGTGCGGCCCCGGGCCCGCCGGTGTCGGCAGGAATCCCGCGAAGATCGCCTGGTGGGAGGCGTAGGTGAAGCTTCCCGGCGCATGCCGCTTCTCCCAGACACCGCCTGGCAGATGGCGCGCCAGATGCGGAATGCGGCCCGCGGCGGCGAGCTCCACCGCCACGTCGTGGCGCAGCGTGTCGAGGGTGACGAGCAGCAGATCGTGGCTGCCCACGATCTCGCTCATGTCCGGGTTCCGGGCGTCCTCGGGGGTGCGCGCGGTGTCAGGCGGTGGCGGTTGCACGGTGGTTCCTTGCTCTGTTCATTACGGCGGCGACCTGCGCCGCATAGGTGTCCAGGTCCTCGGCGCCGCTGCCCGGAAGGCCGGTCAGCCGCGGCAGGAGATCGCCGAAGGCGTTGACCTCGCCGACGGCGAAGCGCCGCCAGCCGGTCGAGGGCAGCAGATCGACGCCCACGCACAGGGTGCCCGGGAAGCACGCCGCGGCCCGTTCGCACACGGCCAGGGCCTCGCTCCAGCTGCCGCCCGCCGCCTCGACGGCGTCGCGGACCTCGTCGAGATCTCCGCGCTCGCCGCCGAGGTGGAGGTTGGTCATGGGGGAGTGGCTGGTACGCACGACGGCGTGGGTGGCCCGGCCCGCCACCACCACGACCCGCAGATCCGTCGCCCGGCCGCGCCGGGTGGCCTTGGGCAGCCAGCGCTCGATGTGCAGCCCGTCCGGTGCGAGCGCGTCGACGATCGCCGCGGTATCCCGCTCCGTCGTGACGCGGCGCACCCGCAGGGAGTTGAAGAGCCGGCCGGACGCGTCGCGCTCCACCGACGTGGTGGCCCTCACCCGGCCGGGCCCGGCCGTCTCCACGGCCAGGACCCCCGAGGCGGACGAGCCGTGCGCGAGCTTCACGAAGACCCTGGGCATCCCGTGGTCCGCCATCCGCTCGCGTACGTCCGCCCAGCCCCGCACCACGGGCGCCGCGGCTCCCGAGGTCGGCGACGCCGGGACCGGCACTCCGGTGCCGTCCAGCACGGCATGGCAGAGCCGCTTGTCGAACAGCACCGCGACATCGCCGGGATCGTCGAGCAGCACGGCACCGGCAGCGGCCGCCGCGCGCGCCACCTCCCGCACGGCCGCGGTGAAACGGGCGTACCAGAGGGCGGTCCCTTCGACCCGGGTCGGATCCCCGGCCGCGCGGAGCAGCCGCTCCACCGCCGCGTCCTCACCGGGGGAGTCCATCCGGACGGTCTCGCCGGGCAGGAATCCGGCTTCGCCGCGCAGGACGTCGAGCCAGGACACGACACGCGCCGCCGGCAGCCCGGCTCCGCGCACGGCGTCCTGGAAGAGCGTGACCCGGCGGTTGCCGGGCACACCCACGACAGCGAAGCGCGGCGCCGGGCCGGGCGTACTACTCGCCGACGGCGACATAGCGGTCGATGTCCTCTTCCGGATCCCAGTACTCGACCTCGTCGATCTCGACGTTCACCCGGTCCGGACCGAGGAGGTCCCTCAGGCGGTCCACCAACGGGTCGCTCATGTAGTGGTGGTGCAGGTCCAGCGAGGTCAGGTGGGTGAGCGGCTGGCCCGAGAGCAGCGCTTCGGCCCCTTCGTCACCCAGGGTCCCCATCGACAGGGAGAGCGTCTCCAGCTGGGCGACGACCGGGGCGGAGGCCACGGCGGCGGCGATCTCGTCCTGGACCTCGCTGTTCCGCAGCCCCAGATGGCGCAAGGCGGGGAACGTCGCACCGGACAGCAGCGGAGCGAGGTCCTCGACCCCGGTGTCACCGCCGTACTCGGTGACGCCCAGCCAGAGGTCGAGGCGCTCCAGCGCGGGCAGTTCGGAGGCGCCGATCGCCCGCACGAGCCCGGACGGAAGCCCGCCGGACTCGAACCGCAGCGACTTGAGCGACTTGTGCCGCACCGGCCGCAGACCGAGCGAAGACCCGTCGGAGCGCTGCTCGCCGCAGCCGCGGACCGTCAGCTCCTCCAACTGCCCGAACGCCTCGACCACCGGCGTCACGTCGCACATCTCCAGCCACGACACCTCGCACTCCTCGCTGACGACGTCGGCGAGGAAGAGTGCCCGCAGGGCCGGGAAACGGTCCGCTTGACCGACCAGCAGATCGACGACCGGGGCGAAGGACTCGTACTCCTCCTGCCACCAGGGGCCGATCACCAGGGCCCGCACCCGCGTAGTGTCGACCGTGTCGACGAAGTGCTGCCACAGCGGGCCGAACGTCAGATCGCCCTGCCAGGCGCTCTCCAGCCGCCACGCGACCGAACCGGCCTCCGGGAGCGGGCTGCCGGGGGTCCGGTCGGGTCCGGGAAGGGTGTGGACGGGCAGACCGTGAAAGGTCTCGGGGTGTTCGATGTCAGTCATCGCGCGTCACTCCGAGACCGAGGTGTAGCGGCCTTCGACGCCGCGGTCGCCCCAGGGCTTCTCGCGCTCCGACACATCGACCCGGACGCCGTGCGGCTCCAGCGCCTCCTTGATCCGGCGTTCCATCGGCTCGGTCATGAAGTGGTGGTGCAGATCGAGCTTTTCGAGATGGGTCAGCGGCTGGCCGTCCAGCAGCGCCGCCGCGCCCTCGTCGCCCATGGTGCCGTTCGACAGGTCGAGGACGCGCAGCTGCGCGACGACCGGGGCACTCGCGACGGCCGTCGCGATCTCGTTCTGCAGCTCGCTGTTGCGCAGACCGAGATGGGTGAGCCGGGGGAAGCGGGTGCCGGAGAGCAGCGGGGCCAGGTCGGCCACATCGGCGTCGCCCCCGTACGCGGAGACACCGAGCCAGAGATCGAGCCGCTCCAGCGCGGGCAGCTCGCTGTCCAGGATGCCCCGGATCACACCGACCGGCAGACCGCCGGTCTCGATGGTCAGCGAACGCAGCCGCTCGTGCTTCGTGGGGGAGAAGACCAGGTCCGTGCCGCCGCGCACACCCAGTTCGAGCAGACCGGGGAAGGCCTTCAGCAGCGCCGTGACATCCGACTGCTCGATCCAGGAGATCTCGTTCTCCTCCATGGTCATGTCGCCGACGAAGACGGCCTCCAGCGAGGTCAGCCGGTCGGCGGCGGCGATGATCAGATCGATCGGGTAGGACGATTTCTCCTCGTACGACTCGCCCCACTGACCGATGATCAGGGCCCGAACCCCGGCCGGGTCGACCGCCTTCAGGAACGCCTGGAAGGCTTCCTCCCAGGTCATCTCGGAGTCGTCGTCGTACGGATCGACCGATATGCGCCAGGCTGCCGCATCGGCGGCCTGCACGGGCGGCTCACCCGTCGCGTGCTGGAAGTCGACAGTGGGAAGGCCGAGCAACTCGTGCAGATGGTCCACACCGGACATGACCGTGAGCTCCTGGTACTGAGGGAACGGCTGATGCCCAAGGTTTATCAAGCCGCACTGACAACGGCGCGACCGGGACCGCCGCGACGGTCCGCCGGTCCCGGTCGGCCGCCGGTCGATTGTCAGACCCTCCCCGTAGCGTTTTCTCCGTGGCCGGCACAGCGGGTGCGGCCATCGAGGGGAGACGTCTGTGTACCGGCAGGGCGATGTACTGATCGTGTCGTTGGACGAGTCGGCGGTGCCCGCGCATCTCGTGGACGCGCCGGGTGAGCCGAGGGACGGCCGCGGCCGCATGGTCCTCGCGCTGGGCGAGGTCACCGGCCATGCCCACGCGGTCCAGGGGCCGGGCCGGCTGATGCGTGAGGCGGGGGCGTTCGGGCCGATGCTGCTCCATCTTCCCGAGGGCGGGCGAGTGGTGCACGAGGAGCACGCGGCGATACCGCTGTCGAAGGGCTGGTACCGCGTGGTGCGCCAGCGGGAGTACACACCGGGAGCGGTCCGCATCGTCGCGGACTGACAGCGGCCCGGGAGGGACCCGGAGGGCCCGTGGCGCACGACGCACAGCGCGCCACGAACAACACGGATCGCAGAACACAGATCGCAGAACACAGGGGATGGGGAAAGACCGATGCAGTACGTGGACTCATGGCGGGCCGTGGCAGCGGCGACCGGCGCGGCCGACCGGTCCGCGGCCGAGGACGGGCTGCGGCTCGCCTACCGCAGCGCAGGACTCGCCGAGCCGGAGCGGATCGTCTGGGTCGAGTCGCCCAGGGCCGCCGTGGAGGCCGTCGAGAAGCTCGTCGACGCCGGACGCTCGGTGCGCGACGAAGTACGGACCAGGCCCTGGGCGCAGGAGCGGCGCCGGATGTACGACGAACTGGGCCCGGCAGGCTGGTCCGCACTGTGGTCCGCCACGGGCGCACAGCTCTGGGAGACCACCGCGGCACTCGCCGATCGGATCAGGGCCGGTGTCATCGCCGACCTCTCGGAGCGCCCCGAGGACGAGTCCGACGTCCGGCTGGTGCTGCTCGACGCGGTCCTGGGCCAGCACGACGCGGCCTGGCTCGTCGCTTTCGACGGCCGGGGCGACCGGCTCGACGGTCTGGCGGAGGTGGCCAGGCACGCGGGCTGGTGGTGGCCCTACGAGCGCGTTGTCGTGATCAGTGAGCGGCCCGAGACGCTGCACCGGGACGAGGCGGGCCGGCTCGACCGCGGGGACGGCCCGGCGCTCGCCTACCGCGACGGTTTCGCCCTCCACGCCTGGCGCGGCATGCCCGTGCCCGCCGAGTTCCTGGAGGAGCTGAACTCCCTCACTCCGAAGCGGATACGCGAGGAGGAGAACGCGGAACTGCGCCGCGTGATGCTGGAGTTCTACGGCTACGACCGCTACCTCACCGAATCCGGGGCCGAGCCGGTCCACCGTGACGAGACGGGCGTGCTCTGGCGGATCGCGATGGACGGCGACGAGGACGTGGTGATGGTCGAGGTGGTCAATTCCACCCCGGAGCCGGACGGCACGCACCGTGTCTACTGGCTGCGGGTGCCGCCCGGCACCAGGACCGCGAAGGACGGTGTGGCCTGGACCTTCGGGCTTCAGGGCGACGCGTACGCACCCGTGCGCCAGACCTGACCGCCGTCGGCCGGCCCGAACCACCGCCCGGACCCACCCGGCCGGACCGCCGGCCGGGGCGGGCGGGGTCAGGCCGTCAGTGCCTCGTGGTCGATGCCGAGTTCGCGGGCGAGCGCCTCGTCGGTCCAGGCCAGCATCGTGGCCCGGGAGAGCGGACCCGCGTACGACGTCGTCTGCACGGCCAGACCGTCCAGCAGGGCGGTCAGCCGCCAGGCCGCGGACATCGGGTCGTCGCAGTGGAACTCACCGGCGGCGGCGCCCTCTTCGATGACCTCGGCCAGTTCCGCCTTCCACTGCTGGTCGAGATCGCCGACCACATTGCGCAGCGCCGGATCGCGCAGCGAGGCGGCCCAGGCCTCGATCCACAGCCGCCAGCCCTTGGCCTGTCCCGTCGGCGCGTACCAGCGGACCGCGGCGCGCAGCCGCCGTACGGCGCTGGTTCGGCGGCCGAGCACCTTGCGCAGCTGGGCGAGGTCGGCCTCGGCGGCATGCGCGAACGCTGCCGCGACCAGCTTCTCCTTGGTCGAGAAGTGATAGAGCACGAGCGCGTTGCTCACTCCGAGCACGGCGGCCACATCGGCGATCCGGACCGCCGCGACGCCCCGTACCTCGATCTGTTCGACGGCAGCGCGCAGCAGCTCTTCGCGTCGTTCCGCCACGCTCAACCGCACTCTTGCCACGGCGTCACCCTAACGAATATGC
Organism: Streptomyces sp. NBC_00984; assembly: GCF_045162475.1. NCBI lineage: Bacteria > Bacillati > Actinomycetota > Actinomycetes > Kitasatosporales > Streptomycetaceae > Streptomyces > Streptomyces sp. NBC_00984. Next base: position 1,282,959 of record NZ_CP108734.1, on the reverse strand, counting down.
CACGCACGGGAAGACCGGGGGGCGGAGCCGTGTCCGGCCCCGCCCCTGTTCGACTCAACCGGCGCCTTCGGCTCCGGCCCGCACCGTCAGCACCAGATGTCGGCGCAGCCGGAGTTGTACGCGTCGATGAGCGTCTCCGTCAGCGAAGCGCCCGTGGAGTCCGTGACGGTGGACCTCAGATCGACCTTGGCGGTCCCGAGGGCGGGCACGGTGACCTTCCATCGGCCGTCGGCACCGCGCGCCGCCCCGGCCGGCTTCCAGTCGGTGCCGTCCGTGGCGTACCAGACCTTCAACGAGGCGATGGGCAGCGCCTTCCGGTCCCCCTGCGCGGTGAGACCGACCGTGTAGTCGAGCGGCTTTCCGGGATCGGCCGCGTTCTCGCCGGTGAGCGGCAGCCGGTAGTCCAGGTCGAGCAGCCGGGCCGGGGCGGCCGGCTTCTCGTGCCCGGAGCGCAGACGCCACTCGCTGGTGACCCTCGTCCCGAGCATCCAGGTCACCGGATCCGGCGACGTACGGGTGGCATCGACGGTCAGCCGGTACCAGCCCTTCTCGCGCGGCAGGTCGAACGTGGCGCGTCCCGGTGCGGCATTGCGGGCCAGCACCTTCCCGCCGTCGTCCGCAAGGACCGTGCTCCCGCTGTCCGCGCCCGGCGCCGTCTCGGCGCGGTGCCCGGCCGCGTCGGAGAACACCGGCAGGGCCACCTTCAGCTTGTCGCCGTCCCTCACGACCTGGGCGGTACCGGCCGGTCGGCCGAGTGCCGGGTTGAAGGGGGCGGACATCCAGTCGTCCCGGTACTCACCGCCCGCGCGGTAGACGGTGGGTGCGCCGACGAGCGTGCCCAGCGGATAGACCTGGTCACGGACGTCGTACTGGTAGTGGAAGGTCGCCGTCGTCCACGCCACACCGGGGGAGAAGTGGAGCCGCTGCTCCGATGGCGGACGGTAGCGGGTGGCCTGCTGGTGGAGCGTCAGTCCGTGCCAGGTCGTCCAGGCGTACATGCTCTTGGGGTCGGACGGGTAGCCGTGGGTGCGCTGTGTGGTGCGCACCTCGGCCAGCTCGGACCGCCGGTCGAACCAGTCGGCCCCGGCCGGGACCCGGCCGTCGACCGAGTGGTGCAGATAGTAGGCGTCCGCCCCGGTGCCGACCCCGTTCAGCGTCAGCGTCAGCGGCCCCTGGGCCAGCCGGTCCCGCAGCACGGGCACACCGGCCGGGTCCAGCCGGAGCACCGGAGTGGGCCGGTAGACGGAGAGCCCGTAACCGACGTACATGATGGCGGCCGTACCGGCGTCGGTCAGTTCCTGATAGAGCTCGTTGTTGAACGAGGTGTCGCTGGTCGCCGGTGTCCACAGCACGATCCTGCCCTTGAGGTCCATCGCCGCCGGGTCGGTGTCCGCCCCGGTCCCGATGTCGACGACCTGGCCGGTCGCCGTGCCCAGCCAGCTGTAGATGCTGTACTGCGACAGCAGCAGCTTCAGAGCCTGCGGGGAGGAGCCGGGCTCGTGCGCGTCGACCTCCCGCTGCTGCCAGCTCAGCCCGCCGAAGAAGGTGAGCCCGTCCAGCGTCCCGCCGGTGGTGGGCACGGCCTCGACGCGGTACTGACCGGCGGAACTCGGCGCGACGAGTCCGCTGTCCGCGGTGCCCGAGCCGGTGTCGATCCGCGAGGCGATTCCGGTCGCCGACTGGAGGGCCACCCGGGCGGTCCCGTCGTCCACCCCGATCCGCACCGGCTCGGCGCCCTCGGTGTGCAGCGCGACCGAGCTGTCCCGGTCCACCGTCACCCGCCGGGCGAAGTGGATCGCCGTGGTCCCGACGACGGTGTCGCCCACCGTGTCGTACTCCCAGGTGTGCCCGAGGACCCGGTAGCTGCCGCGCGGCAGCGTCACCTTCCTCGGCACGGTGCCGGTCAGCCCGATCAGCTGGGACGCGCCGGTCCGCTCGTTCTGCAGGACCACGCCGGTCGAGGTGGCCTCGCTGCCCGCACGGGGCGCGGGGCCGGTCAGGGTGAGGGTGTACGTCGCCGGATCGGCCTGGATCGAGACGGGTACGGTCGCCCGTCCGTGCCCGGACCAGTTCGCGGTCACGGTCCCGTCGTACGTCGTCCCCGCCTCGACCCGGGACGGTTCGAGGGTGACCTTCGAGACGGCCGAGGACCGCGCGGGCACGGTCAGCGTCCGCGCACCGAGCCGCACCGCCCCGCCCTGCCCCGCGGAGAGCGTGAGCCGTACGGGCTTGTCGGTGGTGTTCGTCCAGGTCAGCTCGCGGCTCTGCGGTTCGGCGGAGCCGTTCGGGTACGTGGTGCGAGCGGCCAGTGCGGCGGGTTCGGCGACCACGGCCGCGGCCAGCGCGGCCGGCACGTCGACGAGGCCCGAACCGGTGTCGGAGACCGTGGCACCGTCCACCCGCGCGGCGCTGCCGACCAGCGCCGCCTTCAGCCGGGCGCCGGACCAGTCGGGGTGCCGCTGGGCCAGCAGGGCGGCGGCACCCGCCACATGCGGGCTCGCCATCGACGTACCGGAGAGCGAGGCGTACTGCTCGGTGACGGCGGCGTCGTCCAGGGTGCCCGCGGCGCGCGCGGCGACGATGTCGCTGCCGGGGCCCGAGACCTCCGGTTTGACGGCGGGCCGGCCCTGGCGCGGTCCGCGTGAGGAGAACGGCGACATCGCACCGGACTTGGTGACCGAGCCCACGGTCAGGGCGGCGTCGGCGGCGCCGGGCGCGCTGATGGTGTGGTCACCGGTGTTGCCCGCGGCGATGACGAAGAGCGTGCCGTGCTCCGCGGAGAGCTTGTCGACGGCGGCGGACAACGGGTCGGTGCCGTCGGACGCCACGGTCGAGCCGAGGCTCATGTTGACGACCTCGGCGCCCTGGTCCACGGCCCACTGCATGCCCGCCAGGATCCAGGAGTCGTACCCGTAGCCGTCGTTGTCGAGCACCTTCCCCTCGACGAGTTCCGCGCCCGGCGCGACCCCCGCGTACCGGCCCGCGGACGCGGCCCCGGAACCGGCGATGATCGAGGACACATGGGTGCCGTGGCCCTGCATGTCCTGGACGTCGCCGTCCCCGGTGAAGTCCTGCGAGGCGACGACGGCGTTTTTCAGATCGGGATGGTTCCGGTCGTACCCGGTGTCGAGAACGGCGACCCTGGTGCCCTTCCCCGTGATCCCGGCCCGGTGCGCCCGGTCGGCGCCGATCTGCGGCACCGACCGGTCGAGCGTGGCCCGCACCCTGCCGTCGAGCCACACCTTTCCGATGCCCCCGGCACGGGCCCGTGACGGCGTGCCGAGCTGTTTCCAGACGGTCCCGGCCGACTTCTTGGGCACGTCCAGCGCGGTGGTCCGGGCGGTCGGGAAGGCCGCGGCGACGCGTGCTCCCTTCGGCGCCCCGGGGCTCCGCGACTCCTCCGTGGCGCCGCCGACGAGGATGCGCAGCGCGTCCGTGTCGGCGTCCGCGTAGCCCGAGGCGGCGAGCTCGGTCACGTCGAACAGCCGCTGGTCCACCCGGCCGCGGGAGATCTGGCCGATGGCGTCGATCGGGACGGCGTACTCGTGGCCGCCCGCCCGGAAGCGGGTGAAACCCATGCCCTCACGGCCGGCGCCCGGCACGATCGAGCTGATCTGTACGCCGTTCCCATGGCCGGAGTACGTCACCACATCGCCGGTCAGCAGGGTGACGGTGCCGCCCCGTCCGGCCGTTGCCGGGGACGCGGACGGGTCGGCGAAGGCGGGTGCGGGGGCGCGGTCGGCGGCCGCGGGCAGTGTTCCACCGGCAAGGGCGGCGGCGAGCGCGGTGGCGCAGACCGCCGTCCATCTGGTTCGTCTCATTCTCACCTCGTGAACTCGTCGGTTCTCAGGGAGTGGTGAGGCGAGAGTGACAGGAACATGGCGGATCGGAGCCCGCTGCGGACTGGCGGGTAGCTGCCATGGCAGCTACCCGCCGCACCGGCCGCGGGAACCACGGCGGAAGCGTCGGCCGACAGCCCGGGTCAGCGGTTCGCGGGGCGTTCCACCTCGCACCGGTCCTTGAAGCCCTGACTGGTCAGACCGAGCGCGGAATTCGTCCGGGAGCGCATGTTCTCCACCGCGACCATCGTCGTGAGCTCGACGAACGCCGCCTCGCCGAGCGTGGCCCGCAGCCGTTGCGCCAGTTCGTCCCCGACCTCCGGCGGGGTGAGGCTCATCCCCTCCGCGTACTCCATGACGTCACGCTCCAGCGGGGTGTACACCTCGCTCTCCCGCCACACCGGCACCTCGCGCAGCTTGCGCGGGTCGATGCCGTGGCGGTGGTTCTCCCAGTAGCCGAAGTCCATGCACCAGCTGCAGCCGATGGTGGCCGCGGACGTCATCACGGCCAGCGCCTTGAGCTGCGCGTCCAGCTTCTTCCAGCGGCCCACCGACAGTTCGAAGCGGGCTCCGGCCCACAGCACCCCGGTGTGGTGGGCGGCGGCCCGCAGCGGATCGATCACCTTGCCGTACGTACGGTTCGAGTACCACGACACGGCACGGAAGAGGAGGGTACGGGGCGGGTCGAGCGGGATTCGGGCGGTCATGGCCGGTCTCCTTCGGTACGGCTCCGGTGGCGTCGTCGGGCACCGCCGGAGGGCTGCTTGTACCGGTGGGACGGACGAGGGGCCCTCGGATGTGACATGGCCGTGCGGCCGGATGCGGAATCCTGCGACGGGCACGGACGTTGGATCCGGCATGACGGGATTCGACACACAGCAGGAAGCGCTGCTCGGGCTGCTCGCCGAGGAGAACGGCGGCGTGCTCGTGACACTCAGGCGGGACGGCAGGCCCCAGCTGTCCAACGTCAATCACTGCTACTACCCCCAGGAGCGCATCGTCCGCGTCTCGGTCACCGAGGACCGGGCGAAGACGAAGAACCTCCGCCGCGACCCCCGGGCGAGCTACCACGTCACCAGCGCGGACCGCTGGGCGTGGACGGTCGTGGACGCCACCGCCGAGCTGTCCCCGGTCGCCGCCGATCCGCACGACGCGACGGTGGACGAGCTCATCACGCTCTACCGCGACGTCCAGGGCGAACACCCCGACTGGGACGACTACCGCAGTGCGATGGTCCGGGACCGGCGCGTCGTGCTGCGGCTGCGCATCGAGCACGTGTACGGGCAGCCACGTGGCTGACGCGGCCCGGTCCGGCTGCCGGTCCCGCGGACCTTCCGCTCTCGCACTGTCGTACCCCCGCCCATAATGAGACGACACCGACTCCCCCAGGAGATGTTGTGACCGGCGCTGACCCCTTGCCTCCGCTCCGCACCCGGCTGCGTTCGCTGCGCCCCGCCGCATTCGGCGCGGATCCGGGCGGCGCCCGCATGGAGCGCATCCGCCGCTCTCCCAACTTCGCCGACGGCGTCTTCCAGAACCCGGTGGGGGCACGGACCAGGCCGTCCGGATCCACCCTGGAGTTCGCGAAGGTCTACTTCCGCAAGGAGGAGCGGGCGCGCAGGGCGCCGGTCGGCACCGTGCCCGTCCACGCCACCACCTACGCCGATCTTGCCGAGACGCCCGCCACGGGGCTGCGGCTCACCTGGATGGGCCATTCCAGTGTGCTCGCCGAGATCGACGGCCGGCGGGTGCTCTTCGACCCGGTGTGGGGAGAGCGCTGTTCCCCCTTCGCCTTCGCCGGGCCCAAGCGGCTGCACCCCGTGCCGCTGCCGCTCGCCGCGCTCGGGCCCGTGGACGCGGTGGTGATCTCCCACGACCACTACGACCACCTCGATCTGCCGACGATCCGGGCCCTGGCGGGCACGGACACGGTGTTCGCCGTCCCGCTGGGTGTCGGCGCGCATCTGGAGCGGTGGGGCGTGTCCGCCGACCGGATGCGCGAACTGGACTGGAACGAGACCACGAAGATCGCCGGGATCGGTCTGACCGCCACCCCGGCGCGGCATTTCTGCGGCCGAGGCCTGCGCAACCAGCAGCACACGCTCTGGGCATCCTGGGTCGTCGCCGGACCCGAGCACCGGATCTACCACAGCGGTGACACCGGCTATTTCCCCGGCTTCGAGGACATCGGCGCCGAACACGGTCCGTTCGACGCGACGATGATCCAGATCGGTGCCTATTCCGAGTACTGGCCCAAGAACCACACGGACTATACGCCGCTGCCTGGAGCCTGGCCGGACATTCACATGTCACCGGCCCAGGGGATGCAGGCCAATCTTGACCTGCAGGGAGGCGCCCCGGCCGGCGTAATGCTGCCGATCCACTGGGGGACCTTCAACCTGGCCCCTCATGCCTGGGCGGAGCCGGGGGAGTGGACGAAGTACGAGGCCGAGGAGGCCGGCCAGGCGGTGGCGTTTCCCCATCCCGGCGAGCCGTTCGAGCCAGCGGGGAAGCTGCCGACCGAGCCATGGTGGCGCGAGGTATCCCATCCGATCGCGCACCCGTGGCGGCGTCCGAAGGGTGCTGAGAGTGTGGCCGACACGAGCAGGGGTGATATGGACCTTGCAGGTGAGCGGTGACGTCGGTCGGGGACGAGCTCGGAGAGAGGGTCCGGATGGGCCGCGAGCCGCTACGGATCGTGGCGATCGACGACCAATTCGGTGAAACTGCTGGTCATGGCTTCTCCAGCTCGGTGGTGGTGGAGGCGGGTGTGCTGAGGATGCCGTCGAACGCGTCGATGACCGGGGTCTGCTGGTAGATCCCCTGCATACGGATGCGGTCAGGGGCGCTGAGGTTCTCGGCCCGCGCCTGACGAAGATCAGCGACGGCGAGTCCGAGGCCGGTCTCGGCGAAGGCCGCTTCGATGCTTCCCGGCGCGGGTGGCTCCAGCGGGGTGTCGTGGACGGTGAATCCGAAGGGAGCGGCCTCGTCACGACGCATGTCGGCGGTGTGGCCGGTGACGCTGGTCAGGCCGAGAGCGAAGTACGAGTCACCGAGGGCGTGGTGCAGGTGCTGCCCCATGGGGAGCCCTGTGAGGTGGCCGTCGAAGGCGATCGGCGTCTTCTGGATGTGGGCGTTGTGCGCCATCAGTACGACGCGGGCCGTGGGTTCGAGTCGGTTCAGGTGCCACAGAAGTGACTCCGCCATGTAGAGGTCGCGGGCGGAGGTGTCGGCTGTGAGACCGTCTCCGGCGAAGAGGGCGGCCATGGCGCGGAAGGTGTAGTCGCCGTGGCAGGCGGCCTCCAGGCACCGCAGGGCGGTGTCGTAGCTGTGCCGGTCTCCGCGGGAGAGGTACAGCGGTTTCAGGGAACGGAATCGGATGAGCAGCCGCGCCAAGAGCGCGCTGAGGGTGTCCTGGTCGGTGGTGGTCAGACGCGCCCATGCGGGTGCGGCCACGGCCGCCGAGTCACCGGCGAAGGACGCGGCGATCGTGGTCGCGCTCTGGACCATCGGCAGGGTTTCCGGGTCGGTGTGGTGGAGGTAGTCGGCGACCGGGGCCAGGGCGGGGAGCAGCGACCCGCCGGCCGCCGGGATGTCGATTCCTGCGAAGCGGACCGGTTCCGCGGCGGTGCGGTTGTGGCGGCGGATGAACCGCAGTGGTTCCTGGAATCCGATGGGGACCGCGGTTGCCAGGAGTGCGGAGAGGTCGTCGTCCGCTCCCGTGCCGTGGGTCCAGGCATCGAGGGGTATGGCTTCGCAGAAGCCGTACTCGAAGGCCAGGACGGTGAAGCCGCAGCGTTCGACGAGGAATTGCAGGATGCGCTGGCGCATCGCGGCGAACTCGTCGATGAAGTGGGAATGTTCGCCGAGGGCGACCACGCGGGCACCGTCGAGGATGTCGCGCAGCGGTTCCAGGTCGTCCAGGGGCGCTGCCGGGTCAAGGTGGCTGAGCGGGGTGGCATGGCCGTGGAGCCAGTCGGTGAAGGAGGTTCGATCGGTGGCGGCGGGCATGGTGGCGGCTCTTTTCCGAGAGGCGATGGCGAGCGCGTGGGCGGTGGATTACGGGTGTGGGAGGGAGGGTGCCACGTCCTGCAACTGGTCGACACTGCCGGACATGAGGGTCCGTACGTGCTCGTTGATGTGGCCCGGGGCCAGTCCCACCAGGCCGGCGCGAGCAGCCGGGCGATGTCCCTGTCGCTGTAGCGGGTGCGCAGGAGACGGGCCGGGTTGCCGCCGACGATGCCGTAGTCGGGGACGTCCTTGGTGACCACGGAGCTGCTGGCGATGATCACGCCGTGTCCGATGCGTACGCCGGGCATGACGGTCGTGCTGTGGCCGAACCAGACATCATTGCCGACGACGGTGTCCCCGCGGTTGGGCAGGCCGGTCAGCAGGTCGAAGTGGTCGGCCCAGGAGCCGCCCAGAGTGGGAAAGGGAAAGGTCGAGGGGCCGTCCATGCGGTGGTTGGCGCCGTTCATGATGAACCGCACCCCCGTGCCCAGCGCGCAGAATTTGCCGATGACCAGCCGCTCCGGCCCGTAGTGGTACAGCACGTTGCGGGTCTCGAACGCGGTCGTGTCGTCGGGTTCGTCGTAGTAGGAGTACTCCCCGACGTCGATCAGCGGGGACATGACCAACGGCTTGAGCAGTACCACCCGCGGCTGGTCAGGCATCGGGTGCAGGACTGTGGGGTCGGCGGGTACGTGCACGGCGGACGTCCTCGTCGTGTGCGAGCGGTCGGTACGCGGTGACCTGGAAGTGGCGTTCGCCCAGGGGTCCTGGGCAGCGGCATGGTGATGTCGACGCTCTCGGCGCGCAGCCGCTTCTCCCGGCCAGGGCGGTTGTTGTTGTCAACGGCTGTTCACGGATGCCTCGTTCGAGGTGGTGACCGCATCTGGATCGGTGGAACGATGCGGCGCCGCGGAGCCTTCCGCGGGCCTGGACCTCGCCAGCCACAGGCCGGTGAACAAGGCGCTGGCCAAAGTGACGGTGCCGGCAGCGAGGAAGGCGCTGTTGAGGCCGGTCTCGAAGGAGGCGCCGCCGGATTGCCGGGTGCGGACGATGGCTCCGAGTACCGCCACGCCGAGCACTGCGCCGATCTGCCGGGTGGTGCTGCTGATGCCTGATGCGAGACCGCCTTCCTGCGGGCTGACTGCTTGGATGGCGGCGCCTGTCAGTGGGGACATGGCCAGGGCGAAGCCGATGCCGGTGAGTCCCAGCCGCCACCACACGTTCCCGTAGCCGGTGTCGGCGTGCACCATGCCGAGCGCCAGCAGTCCCAGGCCGGCCAGGGCCAGGCCGGTGGTAACCACGATTCGGAAGCCGTACCGGGCGGCGAGCCGACCCGCGTACGGGCTGACGATCACCATGGCGAGGGATACCGGCAGGGTCTGCAGGCCGGCGCGCAGGATCGAGCTGCCCTGGACGTACACGAAGAACTGGGAGAAGAAGAACGACGAACCCATGAGCGCGAACCCCACCACGACCATGGCGGTGTTGGACACGGTGAACAGGCGCTGCCGGAACAGCGGCAGCGGCAGCATCGGAGCGGAACGGCGCGCTTCGACGGCTACGAAGGCGGCGAGGAGGATCGCCGCGGCGGCGAAGCTGCCCAGGATGACCGGTGAGGTCCAGCCGCGGGCACCACCTTCGATCAGCCCGTAGGTCAGTACCCCCACCGCCAGAACGGACAGCACCGTGCCCGGGATGTCAATCGCGGGGGCGCTCGGATTGCAGGACTCGCCGAGGTGGCGCAGGCCGACCAGCAGCAGGACCACGCCGATGGGCAGATTGACCAGGAAGATGGCGGGCCAGCCGAAGGCTTCTGTCAGCACCCCGCCGGCCACGGGGCCTGCGGCCAGACCGATTCCGCTGAATCCGGCCCACAGCCCGATCGCCTTGATTCGTTCTTGCGGCACGGGATATGCGGCGGCGAGCAGGGCAAGCGAGGCAGGGCTCAGCGCCGCGGCCCCGATGCCCTGCAGCACCCGGCCGGCGACCAGCCAGCCGACCGAGGGGGCGAGGCTGCACAGCAGCGACGCGGCGGTGAACACCGCCACGCCGGTCAGGTACACCCGCTTGCGGCCGAACCGGTCGGCGAAGACACCGCCGGACAGCAGCAGCATGGCGACCAGCAGTACGTACGCGTCGACGATCCATTGCAGACCGGTCAGCTGAGTGTGCAGCCGGAGCTGCATATCGGGCAGCGCCGCTCCAACAATCGTGTTGTCGAGCAGGACCATGAACTGGCCCAGGCAGGCCACCGTGAGCAGCACGGCCCGGTTTGATCGACTGCCTACGGTCGCATGCGATGCAGCCATGGGGATCCCCCTCAATCGGTAGTTGCACCCGGCCATGGTCGGCGCGGGTGGCGATACACCTGAGCGCCCTAAAGCAGTCAGCGACTGCGTTAGGCGACTATAAGAGGGCTCGCCCCGCTAACGCAAGTCGCGACTGCGTTAAGGTGGGGGCATGAACGAGAGTCAGCGAGCCCGGCGGCCCGGTGGGCGCAGCGCCCGCGTCGGCGCGCAGGTACACCAGGCCGTGACCAACCTGATCAGCGAGCGCGGCTACGGCAACTTCACCGTCGGCGACGTCGCAGCCCGTGCAGGCGTAGCCGACAGCAGCATCTACCGCCGGTGGGGCAGCCTGGAAACCCTGCTCAGCGACGTGGCGCTCACCCGCCTCAACACGCAGTCGCCGATGCCCGACACCGGGAGCCTGGCCGGCGACCTGCGCACTTACGCGGCCCAGGTGGCCCGCGAGATCACTGGACCCGACGGTCCGGCGGTGCTGCACCTGGCCGTCGCCCTGTCCAGCAACGGTCAGCAGGGCCTGCAGGCTCGTGACGACCTCCGCGCCGAACGCACCCGGCAACTGCAGTCCATGCTCGATCGCGCCCGCGAACGTGGCGAGCACGCACCCGACGCGCTCGGGGTGCTGGATCACATCCTGGCCCCGATGTATATCCGCGTCTTGTTCGGCATGGGTCCGCTCACCCCGGACTACATCGACGGGCTGGTCGACCGGTTGCTGTGACCTCAACCCGGTCCCCGGGATCAGCCCTCGGACGCAGTGCTACGGCACCGTGAGGTGCTCGCCGACACGCGCCCGGCCCGCTCGGCATCCGCCCCTTGGCCGGCTCGCGCGGCCTGGCTGAATCCGTCGGCCGGCGGGCCGGCGTCGCGGATCGGAGTGAATTCGACGTCAGGCGCGGGTCGTAGGCGTCGGGCTCGTCGGCGAGCTCGTGGGAGGAGTATTCGTCGAAGCGGCGGATGTGCTCGGTCAGTGGTCGGTATCGCCGGAGCCGGACGCGCCCTGCCCATGGCCCTGGCCACACGCCGACCGCCTGAGCTGGAAGGCGTCAACGGACACGTTCAAACAGTGCCCACAACAAGGCCCCCGAGGGGTACGACCTCTACAAGCCCGTGAAGACGTTCGCCGCCCGGCCCCGGCGCCCCGGTCACCGTGACCGTCACCAACGCCGAGACCGCAAACTACTCCGAAGCCCGACCCGTCCGGCGAGCCTACGGACAAGCCCACCCCCACCCCCTCTACGACGTGTTCCCTATCAACTTGGCGTGCTGAAGCCGAGCTGACGGGGGTGGGTTGTGAAGGAGTGGCGCGAGGGTGGGGGTGCCTGTACGGAACGAAGCGCCGGCCGGGTGGGAGGACCTGGCCAAGCCAGGCCGGCCTCCCGCATGAGCCGCTCGAAGCGCTTCCTGCCGACGTGGACGCCCTCACGCCTGAGGGCGGCGTGCACGCGAGGTGAGCCGTAGATCCCGCCGGACTCGTCGTGGACCTGCCGGATCCTGCCCGTCAGCTCGGCGTCCCGGCGGCGCCGTTCGCACGGTTCCTTCTCGGCCTGGCGCCACCGGTAGTAGGTGGAGGAGGGGATGTTCAGTTCCCGGAGTACGGGCTCGACCCCCAGATGCGGGTGCTCGTCGACGAGCGTCCGCAGGACCTCATTCGCACGCTTGAGCTGGGCATTCTCCTTGCGCAGGGCGGCAAGCTCCTCACGCTCGGCGGTGGTGAGCAGGTCGTCCCGCTCGCCGAACGAGGGGTTGTTGCCCGACATCCACATGACACCGGCCGAGGGAATGCGGGCCCATCCGGATCTCCAGGGCGGCAAGCCGCTCGGGGCGATGCTGCCGATCCACTGGGCCACCTTCAACCTCGCTCCGCACCCGTGGGCCGAGCCGGGCGAGGGCACCCTCGCCGCGGCACAGGATGCGGGCGCCCGGATCGCCCTGCCGCGGCCCGGTGAGCCCTTCGAACCCACGGCGCAGACCGTTCCCTCCGAGCCCTGGTGGCGGGCGGTGGCCCCGCAGCCGCTGGAGCGCCGCCCCGGGGGTGCCGCCCGGATCACGGACCTGTCGGCCGATCCGGGCCGGGGCTCCGAGGACGCGGAGGCGGAGGCCGGCCACGCCGAGGTGGCGCCGACCGCGTGGCGGCGTACGGATCACCCGGGGAACCTTCAGACGGCTCGGCCGTCCGGCACGACCGGACGGCCGAGCCGTTTTGTGTGCTCATGGGTTCACTTCGATCGGCCATTCGGGTGTCGGCCGACCAGGTGTCAATGCGGAGTAATCGGTCGACTGTGCGAGAGCTCATACCAGAGCGGGACGGATGGCGGGCAAGTTCGACAACTGCCCGCCGCACTCGCGTGATTGACGACTACCGTGTGTTGCCGGTGATCAACGGTGGGCTCATGACTTTCGAGCCTGCCCGACCGATGAACCGAGCCTGACCGACCACCGTAGGTGCCACCGCATGAACGCCGATTCCAGGTGCTCCACGTACCGAGGACACTGATGTCTCAACTTCGCGCACCCGAAGCGCGACCGGAACGCCGAGAGGGCGGACGGCACGGCCGACCGGGTGCCCGTTCCCACTCGGCCACGGGCAGGCCGCGCGCCGCCCAGCCGTCCCCCGAGGCGCGTATACGCCCCCAACTCCTGCGCACCGCGGTGCTGCCGACCGTCGTAGCGGTACTGAGCGGAGCCGCAGCGGTCATCTTCACCGCCCGCTCCACCGGAGCCCGGCCCTCCACCGAACTCTGGATCGCGCTGGGCGCGGCCGGTGCGCTGGCGCTCGCCGCGGTGCTGGCCGCGTACCTCGCCGCCAACCGCGTCGCCACCACCGTCTTCGGCCGCTGTCTGGCGCTCCGTCGCGCCAGCGCCCAGGGCCAGGCCGAACTGCAACGGGTGGTGGAACAGCTCCGCAACGGCGAACCGGTGCCCGCACGCAGGCCCACCGAGCCCGCCGCTCCGGGCAGCGACGCCTTCGAGCTGCTCGCCCAGGAACTCGGCCGCCAGCAGGAGGTCGCCGTGGCCGCGGTCGTCCAGGCGTCCCGGCTCTCCGACCACTCCGGCGAGGACCAGAAGGTCGAGGTCTTCGTCAATCTCGCCCGCCGGCTCCAGTCGCTCGTGCACCGCGAGATCCAGCTGCTCGACGAGCTGGAGCACGAGGTCGAGGACCCCGATCTGCTCAAGGGCCTCTTCCAAGTCGACCATCTCGCCACCCGCATCCGCAGGCACGCCGAGAACCTCGCCGTCCTCGGTGGCGCCGTGTCCCGGCGGCAGTGGAGCAACCCGGTCACCATGACCGAGGTCCTGCGCTCGGCCATCGCCGAGGTCGAGCAGTACCCACGGGTCAAGCTCGTGCCGCCGATCGACGGCACCCTGCGCGGCCACGCCGTGGCGGACGTGATCCATCTGCTGGCCGAACTGGTGGAGAACGCGACCGTGTTCTCCGCCCCGCACACCCAAGTGCTGCTGCGTGCCCAGCAGGTCACCGCCGGACTGGCCCTGGAGGTGGAGGACCGGGGACTCGGCATGCCGGGCAACGAGCAGAAGCGGATGAACGCCCTGCTCGCCGACCCCGACCAGGTCAACGTGGCCCGTCTGCTCCAGGACGGCCGGATCGGGCTGTTCGTCGTCGCGTCACTGGCCCGGCGGCACGGCATCGCGGTCCGGCTGCAGAGCAACATCTACGGAGGCACGCAGGCCGTACTCGTCCTCCCGCAGTCCCTGCTGGGCGTGGACGGGGACGCCCCGGCCGCGGAAGGCGCGGCCCCGGTCCCGCCCCCGGGTCCCGTACACCGTCCACCGGCCGAGGACGAGAGGGGCGGCCACCACACGCCGAATCCCGGCCCGAACCCGAGCCTGAACCCCGGTCCGAGCGCCGCACCGGCTCCGCGGACGAGCACCGGCCGTCAGCCGTACGTCCCCAGCCAGCCGTTGCGCCTGCATCAACCGCCCCGGCAGGCACAAGGCCAGGGCGAGGCCCCGCCGCTGCCGTTGCGGGCCGAGCGACTCGACCGCCCCACCCCGGCCGAGGCCCGCCCCGGAATCCGGCCCACGGACGACGTCCCCGACGCAGTCCACTCCGAGCCCGGAGTCGTACGCGGCACCATGGGCCGGCCCCAACTGCCCAGGCGCGCCCATCAGGAGCACCTGGTCCCGCAGCTCAGGGAGGCACCGGCCCCGCGCACCGAGGACGAACAGGCCCTGCACGACCCGGGACTCGTGGCGGCCTTCCGACGAGGCATCGAACTCGCCGAGGCCCGCAGCGAATCCGAGGCCGACACCGCCCCGGAAGCGGACACGGGCCTCGAAGCGGCGGCGGCCCCGCAGTCCTGGCGGCCCCGGGCCCCGCTCGAACCGCTGCCGGTACGCGGACTCGGCGCGACCGTCGCCCCGTACCCCTCGGGCCCGGTCCCGTTCCCGGATCCGGACGCGGCCCCGGCCGACGACCCCCTCGAAACGAACACCTCCAAGGAGTAGATGCACCATGGCGACCGATATGCCGTCCGGTCAGGTCTCGGACCTCGACTGGCTGCTGAGCGGACTGGTCCAGCGTGTCCCGTACACACGCAGCGCGGTTCTCCTCTCCGCCGACGGGCTGGTGAAATCCCTTCATGGCATGGACGCCGACAGCGCCGACCACATGGCGGCGCTGGCAGCCGGCCTGTACTCGCTCGGCCGCAGCGCGGGCGCGCGCTTCGGCGACGGCGGTGACGTACGGCAGGTGGTGGTCGAGCTCGACTCGACCCTGCTGTTCGTCTCCACCGCCGGGTCCGGCACCTGCCTCGCCGTGCTCGCCGGACGTGAGGCGGACGCGGCGGTGCTCGGCTACGAGATGACCATGCTGGTCAAGAGCGTCCGGCCCTATCTGATGACGCCTGTGAGACAAGCGGCCGGGACCCCCGGCGCCACGGGGCTGTGAGGGTGTCGGTCCCGCAGGACGGGCCGCTGCTCGACGACGCGGCCGGCCGGCTCATCCGCCCGTACACCGTGAGCAACGGCCGTACCCGTCCTACAACCGTGCTCGATCTGCTCTCCCTGGTCATGGCCACGGGGACCGAGCCGCAGATGCATCTCGGTCCCGAGCACTCCGTCGCGCTGGGGCTGTGCGGCGGTCCCACCTCGGTGGCCGAGATCGCCGCCCATCTGAGGTTGCCCGCAGTCGTCACCAAGGTGCTCGTCTCCGACCTGGTCGACTGCGGGGCCGTGACCGCGCATCCGCCCGCCTTCCATGACATGCCCACCGACCGATCCCTGCTGGAGGCAGTGCTCGATGGCTTACGACGACAGCTCTGACGGCTTCGGCAGCTCCGCCGCGTACGAGAACAACGCAAGCTCCGAAGGCTTCGCAAGCCACGGAAGCCATGGCCGTTCCGAGAGCTACGGGAGCCCGGAGAGCTACGGACACCCGGGGAACCACGGTGACGCGCTGGATTACGGACCCGCGCAGAACTACGCAGACGCGCTGGATTACGGACCCGCGCAGAACTACGGGGAAAGCCGGAGCTACGGGGACGCGCAGGGCTACGGGGATGTTCCGGGCCACGAAACCGGACCGGGCCGCGGCGGCCCCGGCAGCACCCCGGATGCCTCCGGAGCCGCAGGCACCGAAGGCTCAGAAGGCTTTCCCGTCGCACTCAAGGTGCTGGTGGCAGGCGGGTTCGGCGTCGGCAAGACGACATTCGTCGGCGCGGTCAGCGAAATCGCACCGCTGAGCACGGAAGAGCTGCTGACCCAGGTCAGCGCCGCGACCGACAGCCTCGACGGGATCGAGTCCAAGACCTCCACCACCGTGGCGATGGACTTCGGCCGCATCACCCTCGACGAGCAGCACGTTCTCTATCTGTTCGGAACCCCGGGCCAGGAACGCTTCTGGTTCATGTGGGACGAACTCTCCCAGGGAGCGCTGGGAGCCGTCGTGATCGCGGACACCCGTCGGCTCGCCGAGTGCTTCGCCGCCGTCGACTTCTTCGAGCGGCGCGGCATCGGATTCATCGTCGCGGTGAACGAGTTCGACGGCGCCTACCGCTACGCACCCGAGGAGATCCGCGCCGCACTCGACCTGGGGCCGGGCGTACCGGTGGTGCTCTGCGACGCCCGGATCGCCAGCTCGGGCACCGGGGCGCTGGTCACGCTGGTCCAGCACCTGATCAACGCCACCTCGGCCCCGGCCCCGCTGATCGGCTCCGGAGCCCACCCGTGACCCGAAACGCCACCGGCCGCATGCTGCTCACGCCCGTCGACCGCGATGCCGTCCTCCGTACCCAGCGGCTGAGGACGCTCGGGCTCGGGGAACGCGCCGACGCATCGTTCGACAACTTCGACGCCTTCGCCGACCGGGTGGCCGAGGTGACCGAAGTGCCCTTCTCGATGGTCAGCTTCATCGACGGCAACCGGCAGTTCTTCGCCGGGCTGCACACTCCGGCCGGCACACACAAGGGCTCCGACCTGGGCGCCACGGCCGCGGGCAGCAGCCGCAGCGGTCGTTACGTCGCGCTCGACCGCGGCTACTGCCCGCATGTCGTCGTCCGGCGCAAGGCGCTCGTCCTGGAGGACGTCTGCGACTACCCCCGGTTCGCAGGCAACCCGGTGGTCGACGAAATAGGCATCCGTTCCTATCTCGGCGCGCCCCTCATCGACCGCACGGGCGTCGCCCTGGGCGCCGTCTGCGCGGTCGACACCGTGCCCCGCCCGTGGGGCAGGGCGGGGCTCGACACGATCAAGTCCCTGGCCCTGGAACTCGTCGGGCACATCGATCAACGGGAGGGGAACAGCTTCGGCATCTGACCGGCAGTCCGCCGTCCGCCGCCCGGCCGGCACCCCGGCCCACGACCGCGATCAGACCTCGACGGTCGTACCGTCCAGGAAGGTCAGCACCACCGAGTCCGCCCCCGCTCGCACCCGCACCGCGTCGCGCAGCGCCTCCGGATGCACGGCGTCCCGGGAGAGTGCGACCAGCGAGACATGGACGCTCCGCCCGCCCGGGTGCGGCCCGCTGCGGAGATACGGGATCGCCGAATGCGGCCCGTACGCATTGGACTGGACATCACGCGCCACGGCGGCCCCTTCCGTGCCGCCGTCCCAGCCGTGCAGCGCGATCAGGGCGCTGCTCAGACCGTCGGCCGTACGGGCGAGTGCCCAGTCGGGACCCGACAGGGCGAACGGGCTCTCCGCATGGGAGACCGCGTGACCGCCCTCCCGCACCACCACGCCTTCCGGCGCCTCGACCCGGTGCACCCGGATTTCCCACGGACCGTGCAGCACACTCGTCGTCTCGATCCGGTACGGATGATCGTCACCGGGCAGCCTGGCCGCGTACCAGGAGGCCGCGACGCGGTCCTCGCAGCGCAGCGGATGGATCCGGCGGCGCACCGACGGGGTGCCGTCGGACGCCACGAGTGCCAGATGACCGTCGATGGAGCGTGCCACGGCGTGCGGGGCGGCCTCGGGTGCCGTCGCCGTCGAGTAGGCGAACCTGGCGTAATGCGGATCGTCCGTGCCCTCGGACGGGTCGGCCGCCTCGTCGAACGGCGGATTGTGGTCGCTGCCGTGGTTGACCAGCCGGACGATGCCGTCGTCACGGGTGCCGTGCAGCAGCCAGCCGGTGGCCGGCAGCGCGGTGTACCGGTCGGACTCCTCGATGGGCAACGGCAGTTCGCGCGCCGTCCACACGGCGTGGTCGGCCGGCAGCAGCAGCCCGAGGAAGCCCTTGCTCGCCCAGTACGGCGAGGCGGGGCCGGAGTACGGCTGGGTGCTCGGCAGGAACGTGTCGTACCAGCCGAGCGTCAGCAGCCCCCGCTCGTCCGGCACACCGCGCTCCGCGAAGTGCCGCATCGTGCCCGAGGCGAGCCGGCGGGTGAGCCCCGGCGCCAGCGGGGTGCAGTCGGCCAGCGCCCCCATCCACACCGGTGCCAGGGCGGCGAACCGGTACGTCAGTGAACGGCCCTGGTGGACCGGCGCGCCGTCGGAACCGAAGAAGTGCGGATAGTCCTCCAGGAACCGGCTGAGCCGCTGCCGGTAGACCTCGGTCCTGCCCCCGTCGTCGTCGCCCGCGATCCGCGACCACAGCAGCGGGTACAGATGCATGGCCCAGCCGATGTAGTAGTCGAAGTTCCGGCCGTCCCCGTCGGTGTACCAGCCGTCACCGACGTACCAGTCCTCGATCCTGTCCAGGTTCGATTCGATGTCCGAGCGGCTGTACGGCGCCCCGACCGAGGCGAGGAACTGCTCGGACACCACCTGGAAGAGCCGCCAGTTGTTGTCCCAGGTGCGCCCGCCGACGAACCCGGAGAACCAGTCGACGACCCGCTCCTGCACCCGCGCGTCCAGCCGGTCCCAGATCCACGGCCGGGTCTCGTGCAACGCCACCGCGACCGACGCCGCCTCCACCATCTGCTGCGAGCAGTCCGTCAGCTTCGGCCACGCCTCCCCGCTGCCGGGGTCCGTGCCCGCGGCCAGCCCCGCCGTGTACCGCTCGATCAGTGCGGGGTCGACCGCCCCGCCCGCGCCCGCGATCCGGCAGGCGGCGAGCAGGAACGACCGGGCGAACCCTTCGAGACCGTCCGAGACGACCCCCGACCAGCTGCCGCGGCCGGGCAGCCGGTACTGGGCGAAGCCGGGTGTCGCGTACGGCACCAGCGCATCCAGCATCCGGTCGGCCGTCGCCTCCCAGTGGGCCCGGGTCCAGCCGGTTCGTGACGACAGGAGCCGGTCGGGCGGCGGCAGTTGCAGATGCGGTGCGACGGACATGGTGGTGCTGCTCCTCGGGGTGATGCGGGATGGGTTACCGGTTGAGTTCGGCTCGGTGGGTGTGGCCGCGTGAGCCGCCGACGGCGACGGTGAGTACGGGCCTGCGGCCCGGGACGATGCTCACCGAGTCATCGGCCGCCACCACCGACCGTACGGGGAACGGCAGCTCGACCGAGAGCGTGGTGAGCGTCCGCCCCGGGTCGGCGACCGCGACGCGGACCTGCGCGCCGTGGCGCTGCACGAGTACCGACGCCGGGCCCGACGCGGTGATTCCGGCCGCCGTTCCGGCGCGCCAGAAATTCGCCGCCGTCAGCCCTGCCCGGCGTGCCTCCACCGCCTGCGCGGTGGTGTCGTTGGCGACGATCCGGACCGGCCGGGACCGCGACCAGACCGCCGTCGCCGCGGCCGACGCGCCGGGCAGCAGCACATAGGCGTAGCGGGCGTCGCCGGGGGAGGGGCCGTGGTCCGTCCAGAGTGTCAGGTAGCGGCGGGTGACCGGGTCGGTGCTGCCGCCCGTGTCGGCCCCGGTGTCGATGGCCCGCCAGGTGCCGGTGCGCTGCTCACGCAGGGCGTGCAGGGCGGTTCCCCCGGGGAACACATAGCCGCCCACCGTGTCGACATGTGCCCATCGGGCCTGGCCGAATTCGCCGCTCCAGCCCTGCTCGGCGGGCTGGCGGACGCCGTCGACCAGCAGCCGGTGACGCCCGTCCGCGCCCAGGTTGCGATTCTCGACGATCGTCTCGACCGGCCGGCCGTCGCTCGCCGTGATGCCCGCGCCGAGTGCGATCACTGCGTTGTCCAGCAGGAACCACGACTTCCTGGTCCGCAGGGTGGTGCCCTGGGCGCCGATCACCTCCATCGCGGCGGCCCCGTACCGGCCGTCCAGCACGGCACCGCCCGCGACGGCGTTGGACGGACGGTAGGTGGACGTACCGGCGCTCGTGCCGAGATCGGTCCGCTGCCGGGTGTCGACCGTGGTGCCGGGGAGCCGGTACGGATCGACGGTCGGCCAGAAGCCGTCATTGAACTGCCCCAGGTCGTCGCCGTCGTACAGATACATCATGCCGTCGCCGGTGTACCAGCCGTGCAGATTCTCGCCGTTGCCCGCCTCGTACGCCGAGATCCGCTTCGACGACAGGGACAGCGCACAGGCCCAGCCGGGGCGGCGGTGCACGACGCGGTCCATGTCGGCGAAGACATGGCTGCCCGTGGTGCGCGGTCCGGCCGGCACACTCCTGTCGTTCAGTACGGCTTTGGCCAGGGCGAGTTGGGGGAGTGTCGCGAGGGCCTCGAAGGGGGTGGTGCGATTGCGGGTCAGCCAGCCCTTGACCAGGGCGCGCCATCGACCCGCGTACTCGGCGGGTGCGCCGGAGGCCAGGAGCAGGATCGCCGCGAGGGCCGTCGCGCCGTCGCGGTGGTCACCGGCGCGCTCCCGGGAGACCGCCCGGCCGCGCACCGAGTCCATCATCAGCCCGTCGAAGATCACCGGGGCGAAGGCCCGCTCGACGGCGTCGTACATCACCGACACCTTCGGATCGGCCACCGCCCACTCCGAGCCCGCCAGCAGCGCCAGCAGATAGGCCGTGCCGCCCAGCAGCACGATGCCGTACGACCCGGTGTAGGCCACCACGTCGTGCTGGACGAACGAGCCGTCCTCGTAGAAGCCGTCACCCGAACTCGTGTACCGGAACAGGCTGTTGCGCCCCGCGTCCCGTACGTCGGACAGCGCGTCGCGGGCCGAGACGAGCTTGGCCGCGTCCCGTCCCAGCAGCCCGCGCAGCGCCACGATGACGGCCTTGTCGGTGCGGTTCGCCCCGGTCTCGGAGAGCGTCGGGGAGTTGGTGCGACGGTCCGCGTCCGGGCAGAACCGGTCGACGACCGCCAGATAGTCCGTCAGATCGGCTGCGGGAAGCCGGTCGCGCAGGATGACGGAGCAGTCCATCAGCGCACGCGGGGCGCCGATCTCCCAGAACCACCAGTTGCCGGTCTCGCGTTCGGCCGGGTTGTACGCGGTGTCGTGGGTGAAGCGCAGCGCCGCGACGAGGGCATCCGCCACCTGTGTGGATCCGGCGAGGGAGGTGCCCTCGGTGGCCCAGGCGGTGGCGACGGTACGCAGCCGGGTGTAGCTCTGGCCGAAGCTGCCCGGGTCGGTGAGCGGAGCGAGATCCGGCCAGAGCGCGGTGCGGCCGGCGCTGCGGTCGAGGGTGTCCCACAGGCCCTTGGCCGTGGTGTCCAGGGCCGCGACCGCCGCGGTGAAGTCGGTGTCGGCCGGGTCGAACCCGCCGCCGGTGAGCAGGGATTCGGCCCGCTGGAGCAGGGTGTCGAAGTCGGCGGTGGCCGCGGCCCCGGCGGTGGTGTCCGCGACGGGGGAGGCGTGTGCCGCGCCGGCCGAGGTGATGAGCGCGGCAGCGGCCGTGACGGCGGTGGCGCTGCTCGCCGTGAGGAGGGTTCGTCTGCTGAGGTTCACGGTGAACTCCCTTGCCGCCGCGGTCAGTCGGCCAGCGTGGCCGGGTCGACGGGCGGCTTCGGCAGATTCAGTGCGGCCAGCTCGGCCCGGCCCGTGGCGTCGATCGGGAACGCCCAGGTGTTCACGAAGAAGTCCGTCAGGTCGTAGCCCGCGACACGGCTGGAGAAGGTGGCGAGGGCCCGGTAGCGCTTGTCGGTCTCGGTGTACTCGGACTGCGGGTTCTCCTCGCGGACCAGCTTGTGCATCCGGGGCCAGAAGTCGTCGCCGAACGCCAGCTCCAGCTGGCGCAGCGGGACGAGCTTCTCGTACGCGCCGAAGGACTTCTCGTACGTCAGCCCGGCCGTGCCGAACTTCTGCTGTGCCGACTGGAAGTAGGTGAGACCCGTCTTCGGGTCGACGGTGAGGAGGTTGGACGGCTGCTTCAGGGTGCGCTGCGCGGCCAGCGAGTAGATGTTGACCGTGACCTCGGTCAGGCCGCCGGGCTTGTAGGCGAACTGCTGGTGGAGGTGGCCGAGTTCGTGGTACAGCCCCCAGCCCCTGGTGCGCAGTCCCTCCACGGTCGTGGCCCGGTCGAGGTAGGCGCGCGGGAAGCCGTTGTAGCCGTGGGTGGCGTAGGCGCCGACACCGCTGGGCACCTTGCTGACCTCGGTGAAGTGGTACGGACCGGCCTTGCGCCGGTGCACCGGCTTCGAACCGTCCAGACCGCTGATCCGGGCATGGGAGTCGATGATCGTCTCGACCAGCCCGAGCAGCGCGGCATGGTCCTCGCCGCGGTACAGCAGCGCACCCTCGCGAGTGAGCGTCATGATCGTGTGCGGCGCGTGCAGTTCGACGTACGGCGATGCGGTGAGCGTGTCCAGCTGCCGCTGGTAGTCGGCCTCCGAGGTGCGGCCCAGGGTGAAGACCGGCATGGGCACGGCACCGGAGCGGATCAGCACACCGGCCCGCTCGCCACGGCCCGTCAGGGTGAGGTAGACCGGGCCGCCGTGCGGGTCCGTGACCGTGTTCGCCCCCGCGGTCAGCGGATAGCTGCGGGGCTCGGTGATCTCGCCGTAGTAGTCCCAGGCGCCGATCCAGAGGGTGGGCAGCAGACCGTCGTAGGGCTGGACCGTGAGGG
The DNA here is from genome assembly GCF_045162475.1 of Streptomyces sp. NBC_00984. Classification (NCBI taxonomy): domain Bacteria; kingdom Bacillati; phylum Actinomycetota; class Actinomycetes; order Kitasatosporales; family Streptomycetaceae; genus Streptomyces; species Streptomyces sp. NBC_00984. Next base: position 1,260,480 of record NZ_CP108734.1, on the reverse strand, counting down.
AGAGGGGGGTACCGGCCGGGACGTGCAGACCGGTGGGCTGGAACTCCGAGCCGCGCAGGGCCTGTCCGAGCCGCAGCCGCTCGGCCTCGGCGGCGGGCCGGGCGGTCACGGTCAGCTTGACCGGGCGGCCGGCCCGGCGCTCGGGGGCGGTGCCGGGCGTGGTGGCCCGAGCCGTTCCGGTGGCGGCGCCGAGTGCGATGGCCGCTCCGACTCCGGCGGCCGCGGTGAGAACGGAACGCCGGCCGACGGGGGAGGACGTGGCGGAAGCAGTGGTGGTGGAGCCGGCGGGGTCTGTGGGCATGCGCATGCGGAACTCCCTGCGGAAATGAGTGAGGGCGGAAGCGTGCGGAACGGTGCTGCTCGGCGCCAGCATGTAAGCGGTTGCTATCCAGAGGCAAGAGGGGGCAAGAAGTTACTGCTATTTTCTATGGCCAACTACGGACAGGCGGGAAGTAACCGGTCACATCGCGACGGAACGGCCGGCCCTCGGCGCAACGGAGTCGCGTACCACGATGTGCGTACCGAGCCGCAGGGCATCCGTGGTCGGCTCGCGCCAGTCGTCCTCGTCCCCGCCGGTGACGGCCAGCCGTACCGCCTGGCGACCCATCTCCTCCAGCGGAACGTGGACGGTGGTGAGCCGCGGCCGCAGTTCCTGGGCCACCGGGATGTCGTCGTACCCCACCAGGGAAACGTCCTTCGGTACCCGGATCCCGGCCTCCTCCAGCGCTTGGGCCGCGCCCGCCGCCACCATGTCGTTGGCGGCGAAGACCGCGGTGAAGTCCGTTCCTTCCTTCAGTACTTCGGCCATCTTCCGGTAGCCGAAGTTGCGGCTGAAGGCGCCGGGCCGGACCAGCTCGGGGTCCGGTGCGATGCCGCGCAGCCGCAGCGCCCGCTGGTGACCGGCGAGCCGGTCGCGGGTGGTGGAGAGCTTGGGCGGGCCGCCGAGATAGAGGATCCGCTCGTGCCCCTGCATCAGCAGATGGTCGGTGACGGCGAAGGCGCCGCCCTCGTTGTCGTACTCGACCGCGACGGTCGGTGCCTGCTCGCCCAGCGGCGGCCTGCCGCACAGCACCAGCTTCGATCCGCCCGCGTCCAGTTCGCGCGCCCTGCGGGCCAGTTCGGTGGTGTAGCCGCGGTCCGCGATGGAGCCGCCGACCACGACCACCGCGTCCGCCCGGCGCTCGTGCATCAGATCGATGAAGGCCAGCTCCCGCTGCGGATCGCCCTGGGTGCAGCAGACCAGACAGAGTCGTCCGCCCAGTGCCGCCTCCCGTTCCACACCGCGCGCGATGTACGCGTAGAACGGGTCGATGACCTCGTTGACGATGATTCCGACGGTGCGGTTGGAGACGCCGGCCAGTGCGCGGGCGTGGGCGTTGACGACATAGCCCAGCTCGCGCATCGCGGACTCGACCCGCTCCCGGGTGGCCTCGGCGACCGGGTAGTTGCGGTTCAGTACGCGGGAGACGGTGGCCGTCGAGACACCTGCGAGCCGCGCGACGTCGGTGACCGTCGCCCTCCGTTGTCCGTCCGCGGCTGTGCTCTGCCGGCGCATCCGGCTCACCCCCTGGTGGCTGTTGTGTGACGCCGAGCCTAGTGCCCCTCCCGGCAGGCTCCGCCCCGTCGCGCCGGTCATCACACGCGCTCGCGACGTCGGCCAAATGCCCTGGTGGCTCCGGTGCGAGGGCTTCCGGGCGCCTTGCGGTCGCAGGCACCGGCCGCCTTGCGGTCGCACACACCGGGCGACGCTCCTTCCGGGCGGACATCGACGGTCACGGCACGCGCCTGCGCCGGCCAGGGGCTCACGCGATCCTCCCCAGGTCGGCCCGGTGCACCGGGTGCTCGAACGGAATGCCCCGCGCGTACCGCGCCAGCTCGCCGACCGCGAGCGCCCCGAGCCGCCCCACCTCGTTGCCCTGGGCGCCCGCCAGGTGCGGGGTGAGGAAGACGTTCGGCAGGTCCCACAAGGGGTGGCCGTGCGGCAGCGGCTCGGGGGATGTCACGTCGAGGACCGCGTCCAGCCGCCCGCTGACCAGGTGCCCGGTCAGTGCCTCGGTGTCCACCAGGCGGCCGCGCGCGGTGTTGACGAGCAGGGTGCCGGGGCGCATCAGGCCGATCCGCCGGGCGTCGATGATCCCGCGGGTCTCCGGTGTGTCGGGGGCGTGGACGGTCACCACGTCGCTGGTCGCCACCAGGGTGTCGAGATCGGTCGGGGTGACGCCGAGCAGTTCCGCCTCGGCCGCACCGACGTAGGGGTCGTAGAGCAGCACCTCCGCGTCGAGGACCCGGAGGAGCTCGATGACCCGGCGGCCGATCCGGGAGGCCCCGACCACACCGATGGTCAGCCCGTGCGTGCCGAGCCAGTGCTGCCGGTCGAGGTCGGCGCCGGTGCGATGGGTGCGTCGGGTGCGGAAGAGCCCGGCCAGCGGGAACACCCGCTTGGCGCCCATGATGATCGCCGCCAGGGTGAACTCGGCGACCGGTACGGCGTTGGCGGCGGCGGCCGACGAGACCACGATCCCGCGATCGAACGCAACCGGGGACAGAAACGTTTTCACCGTGCCGGCCGCGTGGATCACGGCACGCAGCGCGGGCGCCCGGTCCAGCAGCCCGGCGTCGACGGGCGGGCAGCCCCAGCCGGTGAGCAGGACCTCCGCGGCACTCAGCGCCGCGGCGGCCTGCGGGGAGTCGAACTCGCTGATCACAGACGGGTCGAGAACGTCGGCGGTCTCCTCCAGACGGGCCCGTACCGGTGGCGGAAAGACGTCGTCCAGCAGTCCGGGGCTCATGACCAGGAGCGTGCGCGGCCGTCGCGGGGACGGTGCCGCGGCATCGCTACCGGAATGTGCCGGTGCCTCTTCGGTGGTTCGCACCCTGCCTCCGGACAGTAATCGCGTTCTATGGAATGACCGGCACGCTAAGGAGCGCGATGGCCGACCGTCAAGCTCCGACCTGCTGCAACTGTCCAGTTCAGCAGCATATTTACTGGTTCGATGTGCCGGATTCGGCCGCTGGAGCATCGCGGCTCAATGACTTTTGCCCGGATCTCTTGACGCTTGGGTTAACCGCTTACTAACTTGCGGCCCCAGAAGGCCCACCACGCGCCACCCAGCCGAACAGGACGCACCATGGCTGAAACAGCACCCCCGTTGCCGCGGGAAAAGCGGCGACGGAAGGCTGAAACACCCTCCCCGCCAGCCGCCGGGGCCGTAGTCGCACAGCAGCGGCTGAGCCTCTGGCAGCGGATCAAGCGGGACCGGGTGATGCTGTTGCTCACCCTGCCCGGCCTGCTGTACTTCGTCGTCTTCCACTACGTACCGCTGCTCGGCTACGTCGTGGCGTTCCAGGACTACCAGCCGTACCTCGGCTACATGCACAGCGTCTGGGTGGGGTTCGCCAACTTCTCCGCGGCGTTCGGCGAGCCGGCCTTCTGGTCCGCGACGTTCAACACCCTGGAGATCGCCCTCGTCCAGCTGGTGTTCTTCTTCCCGGTCCCGATCGCCCTGGCCCTGCTGCTCAACAGCATCGCCAGCGACCGGATCAGGCGCTTCGTGCAGAGTGTCGTCTACCTGCCGCACTTCATCGGCTGGGTCATCATCGTCTCGATCTTCCAGCAGATCCTGGGCGGTGCCGGGCTCCTGCCCGACGTCCTCGGCGGCCTGGGGCTGCCGCGCTACGACATGATGAGCGACCCCGACGCCTTCCCCTGGCTGCTGACCCTCCAGGTCGCCTGGAAGGACGCCGGCTGGGGCACGATCATCATCCTCGCCGCGCTGCTGAACATCGACAAGCAGCAGTACGAGGCCGCCGCCATCGACGGTGCGGGGCCGCGACGCCGCCTGTGGCACGTGACCCTGCCGGGCATCGCCCCCGTACTCATCCTGCTGCTGATCCTCAACCTCGGGCAGATCCTCTCCGTCGGCTTCGAGCAGATCCTGCTCCAGCGGGACGCGGTCGGCCCGGACGCCGGTGAAGTCCTCGACACCTACGTCTACTACCACGGCATCAAGGACAACGACTGGGGCGTCGCCGCCGCCGTCGGACTCGTCAAGGCGGTCATCGGCACCGCACTCGTCCTGGGCGCGAACAAGTTCGCCCACCGACTCGGCCACGAAGGGGTGTACCGCGGTGCTGACCGCTGAGAAGACGCGCGCCACGACGGAATCCACCGCACCGGCGCCCCGCCCCGCCCCCGCCCGGAAGTCCGACGGCCGTCCCCCGTGGATGGAGCGGCCGACCCGCATCGGACAGATCGCCAAGGCGATCGCCATCGTCGTGGTCGTCCTCGCCGTCGCCTACCCGCTGGTCGGCGTCATCGGCACGAGCTTCGCCTCGCAGACCGACATCATCAAGAGCTCCGGCCTCGTCCTGTGGCCGGACCACCCCACCCTGGACGCCTACCGCACCATCTTCACCGGCGGAGTCGTCACCCGGGCGCTGATCGTCTCCCTGGGCATCACGGTCTTCGGCACCCTCGCCAGCCTCCTCGTCACCGTCGGCATGGCGTACGGGCTCTCCCGCCGCGATGTCACGGGCTCCCGCTTCATCCTGATGACGGCCCTGTTCACGATGCTCTTCAACGCGGGCATCATCCCGAACTTCCTGCTGGTCAAGGGCCTCGGTCTGTACGACACCTACGCGGCGCTCGTCATGCCCACCCTGGTCAGCGCCTTCAACCTGGTCGTCCTGCGGTCCTTCTTCATGAACCTGCCCGAGGAGCTGTACGACGCCGCGAAGGTCGACGGAGCCGGAGACTTCCGCATCCTGGTGCGGATCGTCCTGCCGCTGTCCAAGGCCGTCCTCGCCGTGATCAGCCTCTTCTACGCGGTGACGTACTGGAACGCCTTCTTCAACTCGCTCCTTTACCTCAACGACTCCGACAAGTGGCCGCTGCCGATGGTGCTGCGCACCTACGTGCTCCAGGGCCAGAGCCTGAACGCCGCCTCGGCCGGCGAGGTGCTCGCCCCGCAGCAGGCCGTTCAGATGGCGGTCCTGGTGATCGCCGTCGTACCGATCCTCTGCGTCTACCCGTTCCTCCAGCGCTACTTCACCAAGGGCGTGCTCACGGGCGCCGTCAAGGGCTGAGCGCAGCCACCGCCCCCCACTCCTTCCTTTCCCCTCTCTCAAGGAGATTCAGGTGTCGAGCTCCACCCCCATCAATCGCAGAGCACTGTTCCGCATGGGTGCGGGCGTCGGTCTGGGACTGGCCGCCGCCCCGCTGCTCGCCGCCTGCGGCGACGGCGGCACGACCGCGAAGGCAGAGGCCAAGAGCGCCTCGCTGCTGCCCAACACCGCGGTCCGCAACATCGGCCTCAAGCCCGACCTGGCGGGCACCGCGGCGGGCGTTCCGCAGGGCTTCTTCAGCTACCCGGCCAAGCCGCTGCGCGCCACGAAGAACACCCCGCTCAAGGGGGCGAAGCCGATCAGCGCGACGATGGAGACCTTCTCGCCGCCGCCGCCCGCACGCGGCAGCAACGCCGCCTGGCAGGAGATCGAGAAGCTCCTCGGCGGCCAGGTGAACATCACGGCCGTGCCCGCGGACGACTACGGCACCAAGTTCTCCACCATGGTCGCCAGCGACAGCCTGCCCGACCTCTTCATGTACCCGGAGAGCGGTGGCGTCGACAACAAGGCCGCCTTCCTCCAGGCCAAGTGCGCCGACCTGACCCCGTACCTCGCCGGTGACAAGGCCAAGGACTACCCGAACCTGGCCGCGATCCCGAAGGGCGCCTGGCAGTCCGCCATCTTCGGCGGGAAGCTCTACGGCATCCCGATCGCCCGGACCGGCACCGGTGGCGCGGGCGTCTACCGCCACGACCTGTTCGAGGAGGTCGGCGTCACCAGCCTCGACCAGATCACCGACCTCGACCGGTTCGTCGAGGTCTGCAAGGAGCTGACCCGGCCCAAGCAGGACCAGTACGCCATCATCGCGGGCGCCACCAGCATGCTCGCCATGTCCGCGGGCGCGCCCAGCTTCTGGCGGCTGGACGAGAAGACCGGCAAGTTCACCGTCGACCTGGAGACCCCGGAGCACCGCAAGGCCGTCGAGACGGCGCGGCTGCTGTACAAGGCCGGCTGCTACTACCCGGGCACCCTCCAGATGTCCGGGGCGCAGAAGGCCCAGTACACGGACATGTTCAAGAACGGCAAGGGCGCCTACGTCTACGACGGCATGCCCACCTACCTGGCGCCCGGCGTCGGCTACATCGCCTCGATGAAGGCGATCGACAAGAAGTACGACCCGCGCCCGCTCGTGCCGGTCGGCAAGGACGCCGTCGCCTGGATGGACAACATCTCGCTCCAGAACACCCACATCAAGAAGGCGTCCGGAGACCGCGTCAAGGAGATCCTGGCCCTCGCCGACTTCGCCGCGTCCCCGTTCGGCAGCCAGGAGTACACCCTCATCAACTACGGGGTCGAGGGCAAGGACTTCACCCGGGACGCCAAGGGCAACCCGGCGCTCACCAAGCAGGGCACCCAGGACGTCACCGTGCCGTGGAAGTTCATGGCCTCCGCCGTCCCGGCGATCTTCAGCGCCGACTCGGAGCAGGGCGTCCGCCACGTCCACGACGCCTTCACCCGGATGATCCCCATGATGGTGCCGGACCCGACGCTCCAGTACTCCTCGCCCACCTGGGACTCCAAGGGTTCCGGCAGCCTCAACACGCTCAAGGGCGACGCGCTGAAGGACATCATCTCCGGTCGCAAGCCCATGTCCGCCTACGACCAGCTCGTCAAGGACTACCTGGCCAAGGGCGGCGAGCAGGCCCGAGGCGAGTTCGAGGACGCCTTCCAGAAGGGGAAGAAGTGACGACCCGACGCTCGGCCCTGAAACTCGGCGGCGCGGCGGTGGCCGCGGCCGTCGCCGTACCCGCCCTCGGCTCGCCCGCCTCCGCCCGGTCGCACGGCTTCGACCCGAAGCCGGGCTCGGACGGCGTCGGCGACCCGCTCTTCCCGACCCTCGGGAACGGTGGCTACCAGGTCGTCCACTACGACCTGACCTTCGACTTCACACCGGTCACCTACGACTTCACCGCCGTGGTGCGGATCAACGCCAAGGCCACCCAGGACCTCTCCGCGTTCAACCTGGACACCGACGGCCACACCATTGACGCCGTCACCGTCGCCGGCCGCCCCGCCACCTGGGCGCTCTCGCCCGGCAAGAGCGGCCAGGAGCTCACCGTCACCCCCGCCCGCCCGCTCCACAACGGGCAGGCGTTCACCGCCGAGGTCCGCTACCGGGGCAACGGCAAGGCGCCCCGACTCGGCCTGACCGGCTGGAAGTTCGGCACCGACGGCGGTTTCGCCTCCGCCGCCCAGTCCTCCCGCGCCGACACCTTTCTGCCCTGCAACGACACCCCGTCCGACAAGGCGACGTGGACCTTCCACATCAGCGCCCCGCAGGGCTATGTCGCCGCCGCCAACGGCGAACTGCTCCACAGGACCCCGCGCGCCGACGGCTCCACCGTCTGGCACTTCGCCCTGCGCGAGCCCATGGCGACCGAACTCATCGGCATCGCTGTCGTCAAGGGCACCTATCTGTACGGCACCAGCCACCGCGGACTGCCGCTGCGGCACATCGTCCCGCAGGGCCAGGAGGACAAGTACGGCCCGATCGTGGCCCGCACGGCAGACCATCTGGCCTGGCTGGAGGCGAAGTTCGGCCGCTACCCGTTCTCCGTCTACGGCGTCCACATCTACGACGGCTACACCGACGCCCTGGAGAACCAGACCCTCTCCCTGTTCTCCACCAACTGGTTCAAGCTCAACGCCGACGGACAGCCCGGCTACGAGACCACCATGGTCCACGAGCTCGTCCACCAGTGGTTCGGCGACTCCGTCACCCCGAACGACTGGCAGCAGGCCTGGCTCAACGAGGGCCCCGCCGTGTACTACGCCGGTCTGTACGGCGAGGAGCGCGGCTGGTCGGTCTTCGAGGACAAGATGAAGGCGACGTACGAGAAGCTCGACGCGGTCCGCGCCGCCGACGGGCCGCCCGGACTGCCCAAGGCGCTCGGCGGCACCAACATCTACGACGGCGGCGCCCTCGTCCTGTACGCCCTCGGCCTCCGGATCGGCCGGCGGAAGTTCGACCGGGTCATGCGCGAGTGGGTGAAGCGCTTCAAGGACTCCACGTACACCAGCGAGGCCTTCATCCGGCACACCGTCGACGTCACCGGCGACAAGTCCCTCGACCCGTTCCTGCGCGACTGGCTCTTCGGAGCCGTGAACCCGCCCATGCCCGGCCACCCCGACTGGAAGGCCTCCGCGTGAACCGCCGCTCCCCGAACGTCGTACGAGGAACCGCCGCTGCCGCCTCCGCCGCCGTCCTGGCCGCGCTCCTGGCGGCCCCGGCCGCCCAGGCCGCCCCCGGTACCCGCACCCTGTACGCGGCCCCGGACGGACACGGCACCTCCTGCACGGTCGCCCGCCCCTGCACCCCGGAAGGCGCCCGCGACCAGGCACGCACCGAGACCGGCCGCGACGTGCGCGTACTCCTGAAGGACGGCACGTACAAGCTCGACCAGCCACTGAAGCTCGGTCCCGCCGACTCCGGGAAGAACGGCCGCACGGTCACCTGGACCGCGGCCCCCGGCGCCCGCCCCGTCCTCTCCGGCGGACAGGACATCACCGGCTGGCGGCAGAACGCCGACGGCACCTGGGCCGCCGACGTCCCGGCCGGCGTCGACCCCCGCCAGCTCTTCGTCGACGGCAGGCGCGCGACCCGCGCCCGCGGCGAGGCCTGTGCGGCGAGCACCTGCGACGCCACGAAGACCGGGATGACCGGCGCGGTCGCCACGGGCATCGCCCAGTGGCAGCGCCCCACCGACGCCGAAGCCGTCATCCGGGTCCGCTGGCGCAACTACCACTGCCGGATCACGGGCGTGAACGGCGATGCCATGACCTTCGCCCAGCCCTGCTGGACCAACTCGTCGAGCGGTACCGACCGCACCGGACCCGCCTGGGACTCCACCACGGTCGACTCCACCCGCTACAGCGGCGTCGCCTACTTCGAGAACGCACCCGAACTCCTCGACCAGCCGGGCGAGTTCGTGTGGAACTCGAAGGACCGCACCGTCACCTACCTGCCGCGCAAGGGCGAGAACATGCGCCATGCGCGGGCCGTCACCCCGCACACCGAACAGCTGCTCGTCGTCGACGGTGCCCACGACGTCACCGTCAGCGGGATCGGCTTCGCGTACGCGGCGTACCGCCGGCCCGGCACCGACGAGGGCTACGCGGGCATGCAGGCCGGTCTCACCCTGACCGGCGCCACCGGCCCCGTCGACCACGCGGGCCGCTTCTACACCAAGCCGTCCGCCGCGGTGACCGTTCGCGGCGGACAGCGCGTCAGCATCGACAACGCCCGGTTCAGCCGGCTCGGCGGGGCGGGCGCGATCCTCGAAGCGGGCACCAAGGACAGCTCGGTGACCCGCTCCTCCTTCACCGACCTTTCCTCGGGCGCCGTCTACGTGGGCGACACCGAGCCGATGCCGTCGGCGGCGCTCGCGGGGGAGCGGAACACCGTCGCGCACAACACCATCACCCGCTCCGGCGTCGAGTTCACCGACTCGGTGGGCATCTGGGCCGGGTACGAGGCCGGGCTGACCGTCGACCACAACAGCCTGGACCACCTCCCGTACTCCGGGATCTCGGTCGGCTGGGGCTGGAACCAGCCCGAGTCCCAGAAGTCCGTCCTGCGCGACAACAAGGTGACGAACAACCGGATCACCCACGTCATGGAGGTCGCCCAGGAGCAGCACGACGGCGGGGCGATCTACACCCAGGGCGCACAGCCGGGCACGGTCGTCTCCGGCAACTACATCAACCGCTCCGCCTTCGGGAACACCGAGCGCGACGGCAACGGCATCTACCTCGACGAACAGTCCTCGCACATCGTCGTCGAGAAGAACGTCATCACCCGCATCGGCTACAAGTGGGTCTCGAACTGGGCGGACTACGGCATCCGGAACACCGCCCGGGGCAACTGGACCGACACCGCCGCGCCCGCCCTCGGTGGCACGGGCTCGGTCATGACGGACAACCTCACCGGCCTGGACCGGCTGCCGGCCGAGGCCCTCGCCGTCGCACGCCGGGCGGGCGCCCACGGCGGTCCGGTCGAGCAACTGCGCACCGACCTGGCCCGTACCGGCACGGCCACCCAGTCCTCCACCGAGGGAACGGCGGGCGCGGCGCTCGCCCTGGACGGCGACACCAACACGGACACCCGCACGCTCTCCGAGGCGGGCGCCTGGTGGCAGGTCGACCTGGGCGCCGAGCAGCGCGTCCGTCAGATCGAGATCTGGAACAACTCCTCCGCCACGACCGCCGACTTCGACGTGGTCACGGACGACGGAACGGTCCACGTCAGCGGGAAGGCGCTGCGCCCGACGGTCCTGGACCTGGACAGCCGCACCCGCACGGTGAAGATCGTGACGTCCGGCACCGGACGCGTGGCACTGTCCCAGCTGCTCGTCCACCCGTAGCGGTTCTCTCTCCCCCCTCCGGGCGGCATCGAGCCCGCCCGGAGGGGGGAGGGCGACACCGGCACCGGGACGCCGCCGGTCATCCGACCGGCGGCTCCGGCCCGGTCAGCGGTGGAGGAAGGCGCCGATCCGCTCCCGCAGCCCCCTCGCGTCCAGGCCGTGCGCGGCCAGGTGCTCGTCCATCTCCCCGTACTTGCGCAGCTCGGCCCGCCCCACTCCGAGGCCCAGCACGCGGTGCGGCAGCTCGGCGAGAGCGTCGTTGGCGGCAGCAGTGGACGTGCCCGCCAGATACGGCTCGACGATCACCACATCGGCGACCCCGTGAGCACCGACCGCCCGCCGCAGCCCGTCCCCGTCGAACGGGCGCACCGTCGTCGCGTACAGCACCGTCACATCGAGCCCGTCGGTCGCGGCGAGCACGTTGTCGAGCATCGGTCCGACGGCGATCACCACCCCGCCCGTCCCCTCCCGAACCGCGGTGAACCCGGTCCCCGCGCCGACCGGCCGTGCCTGGTCGTTGGACTGCACCGACAGGCGCACGTAGACCCGGCCGTCCCCGGCCGCGGCCTCCCGCAGCAGCACCTCGGCCTCGTCCGGGTGGCCCGGCACATGAACGGTCCAGCCGTCCAGGGTGTCCAGGAGCGCGACATCGCCCGGCGACATATGGGTGAACCCGCCGGCCGGCCAGTCGTACGAAGCTCCGGCGCTGACCAGCACACCGCCCACTCCCTGGTGGCCGAAGTCCAGCTTGACCTGCTCGAACGGCCGCTCCACCAGAAAGCTGGCGAAGGTGTGCACGATCGGCCGCAGCCCGGTCAGCGCCATCCCGGCGCCCGCGCCGACCAGCAGCTGCTCCCTGATTCCCACATTGATGACCCGGTCCGGATGGGCCCGCGCCGCCCCGCCGAAGCCGTCCCGGCTGATCTCGGCCAGGACCAGGGCGAGGCGCGGATCCTCGTCCAGCAGCTGTGACGTGGTGGCGATGAAGCGGTCACGCATCGTGTCCATGTGAAGTGTCCCTCTCGTGTCGTGCAGGCTCGGCGTACTCGGGTCCCCGGTCTTCGCGCGGTGCGTTCAGTCCTTCGGGTCGACGCGCGCGACCACGGCCCGCGGCTGTCCGGGGTGCGGCGCGGTGAAGGCCGCGTACAGCGCCTCGTGGTCCCGTCCGTCGACGGAGCCGACCGACCAGCCCGCCGCCTCGAACCGGGCCGCGATCCCGCCGGGCCGGGCGTACGAGGACGACGCGTTGTCGATCACCACGGTGTGCAGCTGCTCCAGCCCGGCCGGGCCCGCATAGGCCAGCGCCTCGTGATTGCTGCCCTCGTCCAGCTCGGCGTCCCCGATCAGCACCCACACGCGCGGATCGGTGAGCCCCTGCGCCCGCAACCCGAGCACGCTCCCCACGGCCAGCGGCAGCCCGTGCCCCAGTGACCCGCTGCCGATCTCGACCCCCGGCACCAGCATCCGGTCCGGATGGTGCCCGAGCGGTGAGTCGTACGCCCCGAACCCCGGCAGCAGCTCCTCGCCGAAGAAACCGTGCGCGGCCAGGACCGCGTAGTACGCCATCGGCCCGTGCCCCTTGGACAGCAGGAACCGGTCGCGGCCGGGCGCGTCGACGGTGTCGGGTGTCACCCGCAGCACCCGGTCGTACAGCACCCACAGGGCGTCCAGGGTGGATGTCGCTGCGGGGCCGTGCTTCTCGTCCCCGGTCATCAGGCTCATCAGACGGTTCATGTCGCGGTAGTCGCGCTTCGGTGCGGCGGTGGTTTTCGTCATGGCACAAGCGTTGAACATCAAGCTAGGTTGAGGTCAAGCGGTAAAGGCGTTCGTGACCACCCGCCCGAGTGCGGTATTGTTCTCATGCACGTTCAGCCAGGGGGAAACCCCAGGTCAGACGGGCATCGGGACGTGGCGCAGCTTGGTAGCGCACTTGACTGGGGGTCAAGGGGTCGCAGGTTCAAATCCTGTCGTCCCGACCATGCGGAAACGCAGGTCGGAGGCCGTTCTCTCATTCGTGGGAGGGCGGCCTTTCGTGCGTCTGGGGTCGTGGTAGTGCGGTCGCATGCCCGGACCAGGGATGGTTCGTCAGGGCCCTGGAGGCAGGTGGCGCGCGGGAGGGGAGTTCGTGGAGGGCTTCGCGTAGGCGGTGGACGGGGTCGCGTGATGGTCGCAGCCATGCGAGCTGGGGCGGGCGGCCAGCGGCTCGCGCGACCGTGGTGAGGGGGTGATCGACAACCAGAACGGCTTGACAAACGGCATTAGGAATCGGTGTCTGACGGCGGGTGAGGAAAGATCCTGGCGAGGTGACCGTTCCCGCAGTTTCGGCGCCGAGCACCACCACAAGTCCTGCGTCTCCGAGTGACGGGAGGCTTGGCTGCGGCTCCGTGCAGGCGAAGGAACACGGCAGAGCGGCGGCGTACCGTGGCAGCGTGGCAAACGAAGACCTGGGACGGACTCTGCGCCGCATGCGCCGCCTGGCCTCCCTGACACAAGAAGAGCTCGTCGAGCGCTCCGGCGTATCCGTCGATGTGATCCGCCAGCTCGAACAGGGGCGGAAGCACTCGGCGCGACTGCCCACACTCCACGCACTGGCCAACGGTCTCGGTGTGGAACTGACTACGCTCCTGGGTGACCCGCCTGCGGTCTCGTCCACAGGCGAGAACGACGGACCACGCTTCGTGGCCGTACGCCGCGCCATCATGCCCGTGCTCTGGGGGCCGGAGCCGGAGCCGCCAGAGCCTGACTTCTCGATGGACCGTCTCCGCGAGCAGATCGCGGACGGCTGGACGCAGTACCACGCCGCCGAGTTCGACACGGTGATGAAGGCGCTGCCGGACTTGCTCTCAGATGCTCGCACCGCAACGGCCTCGGGCAACGACGACGACCGCAGGGCCGGTTACGCAGCTCTGGGCAAGGCGCTTCAGCTCGCCGGACACGTTGCCGTGCGGATGGGCAAGACCGACCTTGCCCTGACGGGCCTGGAACGTGCCATAGACGCTGCGGGACAGTCCTCCGATCCGCTGCTCGTGCCGATGATCGTCAACTCCACGGCGTGGACCTATCAGCGGCAGGGGCGCCTGGAGGACGCGTTGAGCATCGCGCTCCGCGCCGCCGACGGCATGGTGGAAGCAGGCCGTGACGAGACGGCCGACGGCCTGAAGGTATGGGGCGCGCTGACCATGAGCGCCGCTACGTCGGCCGCCCGGAGCGGCGACTACGAGCGCGCGGCGACGATGATGGAGCGGGCAGAGAAGGAGGCCACCCGTGTCTCCAGGCTGCCTGATGAGGGCGACAACCGCATGGTCAGTGTCTTCAGTCCGTCGTCGGTCCGTATCGAACGCGTCCGGCTCGCAGTCCAGTATGGGCACCCGCAGGACGCCTTGGCGCTGGCCAAGGGGATGCGGCTGAGTAAGGACACTCCGCCGTCCTGGCGGACATGGCTTCTGCTGGATGTGGCCCGAGCCCACGCGGACACCGGGGACGCGGCCGGGGCGGTGAAGACACTGGAGTCCCTGCGCCGGGTGGCGCCGGCGTGGATGCAGCACCACACCTTGGCCGTGGCCATCGTGCGCGACCTGTGGGTCCTCCCCAACAAGCCACCAGGGCTCCGGCCGTTGGCGGATTTCTTGGGGGTTGGCGAATAGCGCGGTGAAAGTGGGACGTTGCGCCCCTGTCAGCGTTGCCGGTAACGGGCTTGCATGAGCGGACAGCGCCCCGGCGGCCGTGCGACCGGCCCCGGGGCTTGGCCGATCCGAGGAAGCAGAGCGACATGCCGCAACCTACAACCCGGGCCCGCCCGACCGGGCCCCCTGGGTACAGCGAGACCCTGCCGCGCGAGCCCGAGAGCGCCGCCACCGCCCGGCGCCTGGTGCGAATCGCCCTATCCGTCTGGAATCTGGACGACCTGGTCGAGGGTGGAGCCGTGATCATCTCTGAGCTGGTGTCCAACGCCGTTCAGCACGGGCGGAGAGAAACCATCCGAGTAGTCATCGACCGCCCCGCATCAGCATGCGTGCGCATCGGCGTCGTGGACTTTTCGAAGGTGCCCCCTGTGCACAGGGAGACGAACACCGGGAACGAGCATGGGCGCGGTTTGGCTCTTGTGGAGGCGCTGGCGAGCGACTGGGGCACGGATCCGCTGCCGTGGGGCAAGCAGGTGTGGGCGCAGTTGGGTGGGGAGGTACGAGGATGAGCATGCCGGCTGTGATCGGGTATGTGACGTGGACCCTGGAGCCCGATCGTGAGCCGGACACCGAGCCGACGACGTACGCGATGGAGTGTGCGGTGTGCGGGAGGGCTTCGGACGCCACCGAGGAGTTCACCGACGTGCAGTCCTGGGCGCCGAAACACTGCGGGCAAGAACCCGTCCCACCACACCTTCCGGGAGCGGATCACGCGACCCTGGCGTACGTGGCGCATGGGTGAGCCGACCGCCCACTGGCATGGCGACGCCCCGGCCGGTGAACTCCACCGAGCCGGGGCTCCGCCGTCGCACGTCTGTCTCAACCGGTCGGCAGGACGTCCGGCCGGTGCCTGCGTACCAGGCATTGAGTACCCGAGGCGCCTGTCGTGCGGTGGGGCCCTGTCCGTGGTCCATCTCGAACCCGGCTCGAAACGGCTGACGTTCGAGGGGGTGGCCTGGCCGACCGGGCACGCCCCCGCACGGGAGGACGACTGCGTGATCCCGGCGCACCCGTAGCCCGGCGCGCGGGAACGGGAGGCCGCGGCGACGGCCCGGCCGCGCCGGCCCCGCCCGCGAACGGGAGGGGCCGGCACGGTCGTTACCGGGCCGGTGTCCCCGGGGACACCGGATTCGGCGCCGGGGCGTAGCCGGTGGGGCGGGTGGTGAACGTTCCCCGCCCCTGGGTCCGGCTGCGCAACCGGGTCGCGTAGCCGAACAGCTCCGCCAGCGGCACGGTCGCCGTGATCACCGCCGTGCCCGCCCGTGCGATCGAGCCCGAGACCCGGCCGCGCCGCGCCGCCAGATCGCCGAGGACCCCGCCCACGGCGTCGTCGGGCACGGTGACGGTGACCTCCGCCACCGGCTCCAGCAGCACCATCGCGCTCGCGCGCAAGGCCTCACGGAGCGCGAACCGGCCGGCCGTGCGGAACGCCATCTCCGAGGAGTCCTTGGAGTGGGTGGCTCCGTCGGTCAGCGTGACCCGCAGCCCGGTCACCGGGTGTCCGCCGAGAGGGCCCTCGGCCAGTGCGTCCCGGCACCCGGCCTCCACCGCCCTGACGTACTCCTGCGGCACCCGTCCACCGACGACGGTCGACCGGAACACGAAACCGGCATCGCCGCCGTTGTCGGCGTCCAGGTCACCGCCGGCCTCCAGCGGCTCCGCGTCGAGGACGACATGGGCGAACTGGCCGGCGCCCCCGTCCTGCTTCACATGCCGGTACACCAGCCCGGACACGCCGCGGGCGACCGTCTCCCGGTACGCCACCTGCGGCCTGCCGACACCGATCTCCAGCTCATGAGCACGCCGGATCTTCTCCACGGCGACCTCCAGATGCAGTTCCCCCATTCCCGAAAGCACCGTCTGCCCGGTCTCGGGGTCGGTACGGACCGTCAGCGAAGGGTCCTCCTCGACGAGCCGCGCCAGCGCCGTCACCAGCCGTTCGGTGTCGGTGCTCCGGCGGGCCTCCACCGCCACGGAGACGACCGGGTCGGCCGAGGTCGGCGGTTCGAGGACCAGGGGCGCCGAGGGAGCGCACAGTGTGGCCCCGGTGCGGGCCGCCTTCAGCCCGATCACCGCGACGATGTCCCCGGCCACCGCCTTGTCCACGTCCGAGTGCCGGCCGGCCTGCACCCGCAGGATCCGCCCGATGCGCTCACGGCGCCGCGTCCCCGTGTCCAGCACCGTGTCCCCCTTCCCGATCGTTCCCGAGTACACCCGCAGAAAGGTCAGCCGTCCCGTGGCCGTCGAGTTCACCTTGAACACCAGCGCGGCGAACGACGCCGCCGGATCGGCGGCCCGCTCCTGCACCGCGCCGTCCAGGGTGCCGCGTACCGGCGGCACGTCCAGCGGCGAGGGCAGATAGGCCACGACGGCCTCCAGCAGCGGCTCGATCCCCCGGTTGCGGTAGGCCGAGCCGCACAGCACCACGACACCCTCACCGGTACGGGTCAGGTCGCGCAGCGCGGCCGTCAGAGTCCGCTCGGAGACCGACGACTCCGCGCAGAACTCTTCCAGCGCGGCCGGATGGAGCTCCGCCACCGTCTCTTCGAGCAGCCGCCTGCGGTGCCGCGCCTCTTCGCGCAGCCCGTCAGGCACCTGTCCCTCCTCGTAGGTGTCGCGGCCGTCGGCCCAGACCAGCGCACGCATGCGCAGCAGATCGACCACCCCGGTGAATCCGTCCTCGGCTCCGATCGGCAGCTGGACCACCAGCGGGACCGTGCTCAGCCGGTCCCTGATCGACGCGACCGCCGTGTCGAGGTCGGCCCCGGCGCGGTCGAGCTTGTTGACGAACGCGATCCGCGGCACCCCGTGCCGGTCGGCCTGCCGCCACACCGACTCGCTCTGCGGCTCGACGCCCGCGACGGCGTCGAACACCGTGATCGCGCCGTCCAGCACCCGCAGCGAACGTTCCACCTCGTCGGAGAAGTCGACGTGGCCCGGGGTGTCGATCAGGTTGATCCGGTGACCGTCCCAGTCGCAACTCACCGCGGCGGCGAAGATGGTGATCCCGCGGTCGCGTTCCTGGGAGTCGAAGTCGGTGACGGTCGTCCCGTCGTGGACCTCGCCCCGTTTGTGGACGGCGCCGGTGAGGTAGAGGATCCGCTCGGTGACGGTGGTCTTGCCCGCGTCGACGTGGGCGAGGATGCCCAGATTGCGGACGGCGGTCAGCGGACTGGTGGGTTGACGGTGGAGTTCGGTACGCACGGCCCATGGCCTTTCGGAATGATCCGGAATGGGATGGCGCGCGATTCCCGGACGAACCGGCCTGTGATCAGGCCGGGCGAAGACCCCTGAGACGGTGCGTCACACCGGTTTGCTGCCGCCCGTTCGTATCAACACCGGGCAGTGCTGGGTCAGTTGTTCGTACCGGGGGACCGGTACGGGCCGCGCAGCCCGCACCGGGCGCACGAAGACACCAGGATCACCTCGTACCGCGACGGGGGAACGACGACAGCGGTGCGGTAGCGCACGGCCGGTCTCCCCTCACTCGTCACGGTGCGCGCCGCAGTGTTGTCGCGGCGTGCGATTCGTGGCGAGTGTAGGGAACCCCGGTGCGGGCAGGGAACCGGATTTCGAGGCCGCCGCTGCCGGGGGAGCGGGCTTGCTGCGCTCCCGCTCCGCCGATGCGTGTATCGGCCCGTTCCTCATGTGCCTTGCCAGGGACGGACGTTGAAGGCTGCGGCGAATGATGAAACGATCCGGTGGACCGCAGGGGGCAAGGGAAGGAACCGCATCGATGGACGAGGATCACGGCCTCGCCGCCGCCACGGTGTTCGACGCACTGGGCACCGACTACGAGCGGGCATTCGGCGGATCCGCCGCCCACCGCGCCTCTTTGCACCGGCTGTTGGGCGATCTCGCACCGCACAGCCGGGTCCTGGACGTCGGCAGCGGAACGGGGCGGCCGACCGCACGGACCCTGGTCGAGGCCGGGCACGATGTGCTGGGAGTCGATGTCTCGCCGGTCATGGTCGAACTGGCGGCCCGGCAGGTTCCCGGCGCGGCCTTCGAGTGCGCCGACATCCACGAACTCCCTCTGGAAGAGGGTAGTTTCGACGCCGTCTGCGCGTACTTCTCATTGCTTCAGATGTCCCGCGAGGACCAGTCCCGGCTCCTGCGGAAACTCGGGCGGCTGCTGGTTCCCGGCGGCCATCTGGTCGTGGCCACGGTGCCGCTGGACGTCGAGGACTTCGACGTCGTCTTCATGGGGCAGGAGGTACGGGCCACGAGCTTCGGTCCGGAGGAGTTCACCGAGCTGGTCGCCGAGGCCGGCTTCTCGGTGCTGTGGGAGCAGAGCACCCTCTTCACGCCGGAATACGAAGCGGCGGTGGCCGAGCCCCAGTTGTTCCTGCACTGCCGACGGGCCTGACACCGGTTCCGGCGGCTTTTCAACGCTCGACCGGCAGCCGTTCCGGGCGACGCGCGCGCCGGACTCCGGGACACCGCCGGACAAGGGCGCCGGGGCGCCCGCCCGACCGCAGCGGGCCCTTCCAGTGCCGCAGTGCCTGCCTGCCGCACCCACGCCACTGCGCGGGCGAGACGGGTACGGCCTGTCCGCCCCGCGTGGCCAGCGCGTTCACCGGAGTCATCGGATCGGTCGCCATGGTCTTGGCGAGCAGCACGCCGATCACCAGCGGGGCCAGGGACAGCGCCAGGGTCGTGCCGGCTGTGGTGACCTGCTGGATGCGGGGGCGGAGCGGTGCGTCAGGAAGCATGACCGTCATTCGACCAGCGACCGCCCGCCGCCGGATCGGACGACGTACTCAGCTCGACCCGCCCTCGTACTCACGCCCGGATGTACGAGGGCGGGCCACCGTGCCCGTCCGGTGACGGGCCCTACGCGTTGGTGCCGGGACCGGAACCCGTTCCCGAGGCGGCCTTGATCCCCTTGGTGATGTCGTCCATGACGGAGAGCGCGGGGGCCTTGGCATTGATGTCGAAGCCGGACCGGACCACGATCAGCATGTCCTTGGAACGGGGCGACGGGAAGGCCAGCGACTGGACGTACCCGTCGTCACCGCTCTTCGTCACCACCTTCCAGCGCACCACGTAGCCCTGCTCACCGGCCACGGTGACCGGTTCGGACGTGAGTTCCTGATGCGAGGTGATGCCGCCGTAGATCTTCTCGCCGTACGACTCCGTGGCATTGGCGGAGATGTCCTTCACCGCCGTGGCCTTCGCCGTCGTGGTGTCGAGCTTCAGGCCCTTCGCGGGCATGGAGAACACCCCGCCGCGCACGCACTGCTCGGACGTGTCGCCGGGACAGGGGTAATCACCCGTGGTCACTCCCGCGCCGGCGATCCCGGAGCTGCCCTTCCAGCCGTCGGGCACCGGCAGACTGATCCCGCTGGTCAGGTCCGTGGCGTAGCCGTCCTCGGTCTGTGGCCTCTGCTGCTCGGGGCCCCTGCTCTCACCGCCGCCTCCGCCCGGCGCGCCCGGCCCGCGGCCGGGAGCCTCCGACGGTGCGGTGGACGGGGTCGGGGCCGCGTGTTCGTCCGTGTCGCCGGACTTGTCCGACAGCAGGAAGACGCCGCCCCCGATGGCGGCGAGGACCACCACACCGGCGGTGATGCCCAGTCCGGTGCGCGTCCGGCGGCGCCGGACCACGGCGGGCGGCACGCGGAGCTGGTCGGTCCACCGGGTGCCGTCCCACCAGCGCTCGTGGATGGGGCCGATTCCTGTATACCCGGGGTCTGGGTGCCAGCCGGGAGGGCTCATCTGGGTCACGCGCCCCACCGTAGAACGGTTGCGTGAGAATCGCATGAATCAGCTGTGCCGGCGGGGTCCTCCGCCGTCCCCGCGTCAGCCACTGTGGGAGGCCGAACGATGAGCGAACAACCAGCCGTGCGGATCGAGCGCGACGGCGCCGTGTTCACGGTGATCCTGAGCCGGCCCGAGGTCCGCAACGCCGTGGACGGGCCGACCGCGAGCCGACTGGCCGACGCCTTCCGGGAGTTCGACGAGGATCCGGACGCGTCTGTCGCCGTGCTGTGGGGCGAGGGCGGAACGTTCTGCGCGGGCGCAGACCTGAAGGGCATCGGTACGGAGCGGGGCAACAAGGTTCTGGCCGACGGCGACGGGCCGATGGGGCCGACCCGGATGAGGCTGAGCAAGCCCGTCATCGCGGCGGTCTCCGGTCATGCGGTGGCCGGGGGCCTGGAGCTGGCCCTCTGGTGCGACCTCCGGGTGGCCGAGGAGGACGCGGTGTTCGGGGTGTTCTGCCGCCGCTGGGGTGTGCCGCTGGTGGACGGCGGAACGGTACGGCTGCCGCGGCTGATCGGTGAGAGCCGGGCCATGGACATGATCCTCACCGGGCGGCCCGTCCCGGCCGCCGAGGCGTATGCCATGGGGCTCGCCAACCGGATCGTGCCACCCGGCGAGGCACGCGGCGCGGCGGAGCGGCTGGCCCGGGAGATCGCCGCGTTCCCGCAACTGTGCCTGCGCCACGACCGGCTGTCGGTGCGCGAGCAGCACGGTCTGAGCGAGCCGGAGGCGCTGGCCGCGGAGTACCGGCACGGTCTGGTGCCGCTGACCGCGGGGGAGACGCAGGCCGGGGCCGAACGGTTCGGGGGCGGTGCGGGCCGCCACGGATCCTTCGACGAGTGACCGGCGGCGGGGCCCTGCCGCGCCGCCGTCGGCCGGACCGAGAATTTCGACGACGCCGCCTCGCGAGCCGCCTACGCTCATCGGATGTCGACCAACCAGTACCCCGCCAAGCCCCGGCCCGGTGACCGTGTCGCCGTGCTGTCCCCCTCCTCCGGCCTCCCCGGCATCCTGCCCCTGCCCCATGAACTGGGACTGTGCAGGCTCCGTGAGGAATTCGGGCTCGAACCCGTGGAGTACCCGACGACGCGGAAGATGGGCTCCACCCCGCAGGAACGGGCCGCCGACATCCACGCGGCGTTCGCCGACCCGGACATCAAGGCCGTGATCTCCAGCATCGGCGGAGACGACCAGATCACCGTGCTGCCGCACCTGGACCGCGACCTGTTGCGCGCCAACCCCAAGCCCTTCTTCGGGTACAGCGACAACACCAACCTGCTGGTGTTCCTCGAAAACCTGGGCATCGTCGGCTACCACGGTGGCACGGTGATGGTCGAGATGGGGCGTCCCGGCGCGATCCACCCGCTGACCGCCGACTCCCTGCGGGCCGCGCTCTTCACCCGCGGTGCCTACGAACTCACCCCGTCCAAGGAGACCAACGGGGCGAACGGCCGGTGGGAGGAGCCGCGTACCTTCGACTCGGAACCCGAGATGCGGCCCTGCAACGGCTGGATATGGCACAACGCCGACGGCCGGACCGTGAAGGGCGAGAGCTGGGGCGGAAGTCTGGAGATCCTGTCCTGGATGCTGATGGCCGACCGTGAGATCCGGCCGGTGGAGAGTTACGCGGGACGGGTGCTGTTCCTCGAAACGTGCGAGGAGATGCCTTCGGCGGAGGAGGTCTACCGGATTCTGCGGAACATGGGGGAGCGGGGTCTGCTCGCTCAGTTCCCCGCTCTCCTCATGGGCCGGGCCAAGAACTGGTCGTTCGAGCAGCCGCTCGACGCCGAGGCCGGGGAGCGGTTCCGCGAGAAGCAGCGGCAGGCGGTTCTGCGGGCGTTGAGCGAGTACGCCCCCGAGACTTTGGCCGTCCTCGACGTGGACCTCGGTCACACCGACCCCCAGCTGGTCATACCGTTCGGCGGACAGATCGAGGTGGACGGCGTGGGGCGCCGCATCGTCGTCACCTACTGAGCCGGGCCGAAGCGCGGTCCGATCTTTGGTCCGACCATATGTGGTGTGTGACATAGTTGAAGATCGGGCAGCAGAAGCGACGGCAACCGGACGATTCCGGCCGAGGCAGGGGGTGACGGATGTCTGTCGAATGGCAACCCGTACGGCAGTCCCGTACGCATGAGCTCGTGCTCCAGAGCATCGAGGAGCGGGTGTTCGCCGGCGAACTCCGGGCGGGCGACCGGTTGCCGCCCGAGCGTGAGCTCGCGCCGGTGCTCGGGGTCAGCCGGTCCGCGCTGCGCGAGGCGCTGAGGGTGCTGGAGACCATCGGTGTGCTGGTCGCGCAGCCGGGCCGGGGGCCGGATGCCGGGGCACGGATCGTACGCAACCCCGATGACGCGCTCGGGCGGCTGCTGCGACTCCACTTCGCACTGGGCAGCTACAGCCTGGAGGATGTCCTGGAGGCGCGCGTCGTGCTGGAGAGGTCCAGTTTCGAGGCGGCCGCGCGGCATGCCTCCCCGGAGGACCTCGACGAGGCGGAGGCGCTGGTCGTGCGCATGGGGGAGCCGGATGTCGCGGTGCCGGAGTTCAACGATCTGGACACCCGGTTCCATGTGCACATCGCCCGCAGCTCTGGCAACGAACTGACCTCCACGCTCACCTCCGCCGTCCGTGAGTCGGTGCGCCCGCTGATCCTGCGGGCGCTGGAGGAGGCCGAGGACTGGCCGGCCACGGCCGCCGCGCTCAACGCGGAGCACGCCGAGTTGCTGGGGCTGGTGCGCGCGGGCAAGGGCGCGAAGGCCGCCGGCCTGGTCGAGCGGCACATCCGCAGTCTCCACGGCACGCTGGTCGACGAGAACTCCGACCGGGCGCGACGGGATTCCTGACGCATGGACGCGAGCTCCGGCCGGGTGGGCCGGAGCCGGTGCGCGCGGGTTCAGGGCTTGTCAGGTGCATGTAAATCACCATCGGCTCGTGGCGTCGCAGCCTTCACGTTCCGGACCGAGGCTAGTATGGTCGGACCATAAAATGAAGAAGCGAACGATCGGAGAGACCCCATGCGCATCGGACTCTTCGCCACCTGTCTGGGAGACACGCTCTTCCCCGAGGCGGTGAAATCGACCGCGGTCCTGCTCGCCCGCCTGGGCCACGACGTGGTGTTCCCGCCGGGGCAGACCTGCTGCGGTCAGATGCATGTCAACACCGGCTATCAGCGCGAACCCGTGCCCCTGGTGCGGAACTTCGCCGACCAGTTCGGCGACGCCTCGATCGACGCCGTCGTCATGCCGTCCGGATCGTGCGCGGGCTCGGTCCGTCATCAGCACGAGATCGTCGCCGAGCGGTACGGGGACGCGGCGCTGCGCGCGGGCGTCGCCACCGTCAAGGCCAAGACGTACGAGCTGTCGGAGTTCCTCGTGGACGTCCTGGACGCCGAGGACGTCGGCGCGTACTTCCCGCACCGGGTGACGTACCACCCCACCTGTCACTCCCTGCGCATGCTCCGCGTCGGTGACAAGCCCCTGAAGCTGCTCCGTGCCGTCGACTCCATCGATCTCGTCGAGCTCCCCGAAGCCGATTCCTGCTGCGGGTTCGGCGGCACCTTCGCCGTCAAGAACGCCGAGACGTCGACCGCGATGCTCCAGGACAAGATGCGTAACATCGCCACCACCGGGGCCGAGGTCTGCACCGCGGGTGACTCGTCCTGCCTGATGCACATCGGCGGCGGACTCTCCCGGATCAGGTCGGGCACCCGCACCCTGCACCTCGCGCAGATCCTCTCCGCCACCCGCACCTCGCCGTACGTCCCCACGGAGGCCGTCCGATGAGCAGCACCTTCCTCGGCATGCCCGCGACCCCGCCCCGTTCCCCGTACGGAACGGGCAATCTGCGCGGCGACCGGAAGTTCCCCGAGGCCGCCCACGACGAACTGCGCAACGAACAACTGCGCCGCAACCTCGGCCGGGCCACCCGCACCATCCGCGCCAAACGCCTCGACGTCACCGGCGAGCTGCCCGACTGGGAAGCACTGCGCGACGCCGGTTCGGCCATCAAGACCGACACCATGAACCGGCTCCCCGAACTCCTGGAACAGCTGGAGCGGAACGTCACCGAGCGCGGCGGCACCGTCCACTGGGCGCGCGACGGCGTCGAGGCCAACGAGATCGTCACCCGGCTGGTCAAGGCGACGGGCAGCAGCGACGTCATCAAGGTCAAGTCGATGGCCACGCAGGAGATCGGCCTCAACGAACACCTCGAATCGGTCGGCATCACCCCGTACGAGACGGACCTCGCCGAACTGATCGTCCAGCTCGCGCACGACAAGCCGTCGCACATCCTGGTCCCCGCGATCCACCGCAACCGCGACGAGATCCGGCAGATCTTCCTCAAGGAGATCCCGGGCGTCGACCCGGGCCTGGACAACGTACCCGCGCATCTCGCCGCCACCGCCCGCGCCTATCTGCGCGAGAAGTTCATGTCGACCAAGGTGGCGGTTTCCGGCGCCAACTTCGGCATCGCCGAGACCGGGACCCTCGCCGTCGTGGAGTCCGAGGGCAACGGCCGCATGTGTCTGACGATGCCCGACACCCTGATCACCGTCATGGGCATCGAGAAGGTGCTGCCGCGCCACCAGGACCTCGAAGTCTTCCTTCAGCTGCTGCCGCGCTCCTCCACCGGCGAGCGGATGAACCCGTACACCTCGATGTGGACCGGGGTCACCCCGGGCGACGGACCGCAGGACTTCCACCTGGTCCTGCTCGACAACGGACGCACCGCGGCGCTCGCCGACCGGATCGGACGCGAGGCCCTCAACTGCATCCGCTGCTCGGCCTGCCTCAACGTCTGCCCGGTGTACGAACGGGCCGGCGGCCATGCGTACGGCTCGACGTACCCCGGACCGATCGGCGCGGTCCTCACCCCGCAGCTCGCCGGGATGCACGCGGCCAAGGACGACCCCAACAGCTCGCTGCCGTACGCCTCCAGCCTCTGCGGCGCCTGCTTCGACGCCTGCCCGGTCAAGATCGACATTCCGTCGCTCCTGGTCGAACTGCGCCACCAGAACACCGAACAGTCCGGCATGACGGCGGAGAAGCTGGCCATGAAGGCCGCGGCCACCGTCATGAAGCACCCGAAGCTCTTCACCGCCGCGCAGAAGGGCGCGGGCATCGGCCGCGTCATCGGCGGGCGGGACGGCAAGATCTCGCATCTGCCCCCGCCGTTCGACGGCTGGAGCGAGAGCCGGGACACCGCGGCGCCGCCGAAGCAGACCTTCCGCTCCTGGCTCGCATCGGCCGAGGGCGCCGCGACGATGCGAGCCGCCGCGGGCGAGTACGAGAAGAACCGGAAGCAGCACAAGGAGGAGGAGAAGTGACGACCGCTCGCGAAACGGTGCTGGGCCGGATCAAGGACGCCCTCGCTCTCGCCCCCGTCCCGGACACCCCCGTCCCGCGCGCCTACCGCACCGGCCGCACCCTCCCCGACGACGAACGCCTGGCCCTCTTCACCGGCCGGCTCGTCGACTACAAGGCGACGGTGCACACCTGCACCGCCGACCGCACGGCCCAGGTCGTCGCCGAGGTGCTGCGGGAGCGCGGGGCGCGGCGGATCGGTGTGCCGGCCGGACTCGACCCGCAGTGGCTCGACGGGTACGACGGCGAGGTCCAGCAGGACTCCGGCGACATCCCGGCGCCCCGGCTCGACGCCCTGGACGGGGTCGTCACCGCCTCGGCCGTCAGCTGTGCCGAGACGGGCACGATCTTCCTGGACGGCTCGCCCGACCAGGGGCGGCGGGCGCTGTCCCTCGTCCCCGACCTGCATGTCTGCGTCGTCGATCTGTCGACGGTCGAGGCCGGTGTGCCGGAGGCGGTGGCGCGGCTGGTGCCGCAGCGGCCGACGACGCTGATCAGCGGGCCCTCGGCCACGTCCGACATCGAGCTGGAGCGGGTGGAGGGCGTGCACGGTCCGCGCACCCTGGCCGTGGTGATCAGGACGGACAGGTAGATCCTTGCCGGCGGACGGGGTGCGCGGCGCGAAGGCCGCGCACCCCGGCGCTCAGCCGTGCGTGACCGTCACCGGCTCGAAGCCGATACGGGTCGTCGCCGCATCCTCCGCCCAGCCGACCTCCACCACGTCCCCGTCCACCGTCACACCGCTCACCACCGCGTCGAGCGGCGTCGCGTCGGCCTCCGCGGTCAGCGAGGCGAGCGCGACCAGCACCACCGTGCCCTCGGCGGGCGCGGACAGCCGGGGCACCACGGCCCAGGGGGTGTACGCGGTGCCCTGCGGAGCCCGTACCCCGTCCCGGGACTCCCAGCCGTACAGGCCGTGCAGGGCGGAGGTCAGGGCGTCGTCGCGGCCGGTCGCCCAGCCCGTCTGCTCCACCCGGGCCCCGTCCGGCGCGCCCAGCACCCGGTGCACCCGCAGTTCGTACCGGCCGCGCACCACGGTGACGCTCTCCACCCGCATCCCCGGCACCATCGGCGAGCCCGAGGTGAAGACCGGACGGTGCCAGGAGGCGGCCCAGCCCCAGCCGTCGCCCCCTCCGGCGCCCAGCGCGCGGATGACGCGGCGACCGCTGCGCGCCCCGGCGACGACCACCGCAAGATGGTTGTCCGCCGTGTTCGCCCTCGACGTGGGGCCGGTCACCGTGGAGTACGACTGGCGGCTGTACAGCGGATCGTCCTGCACACCCGACTCGCCCTCGTGCGGGCGGACATGGTCGCTGCCGTGGTTGTGCAGCCGCACGATCCCGTCCGCGCGGGTCGACTGGACGAGCAGCCCCGGCGCCGGCAGCGCGAGCACCCGGTCGGGGCCCTCGCTCGGTGCGGGCTCCTCGGTCGCGGCCCACAGCGGATGGCCGTCCGGCGCGAGCAGCGCGACGAATGCCTTGGACGCCCAGTACGGCGACGCGGGCGCCGAGTAGTTCTGCAGCGACGCCTCGTGCGGGCCGTGCCAGCCCAGGTTCAGCAGCCCGTCCGTGCCGGTCGCGCCCCGGTCCAGGAAGTAGCGCAACGATCCGCTGATCACCCGCCGCGAGGCGCCGGGCGTGAGCGGGGTGTGCCCGCTGACGGCGCCGAGCGCGACGGAGGAGGCGGCCGCGAAACGGTAGGTCAGCGAGCGGCCGAAGTGGATCGGCGCACCGTCGCCGCCGAACAGCAGCGAGAAGCCCTCCAGGTGCTCGCGCAGCCGGGCGCCGTAGTGCGCGGACAGCTCCGCGTCGCCCGACAGATACGCGTCCAGCACGGGGTAGAGGTGCAGCGCCCAGCCGTTGTAGTGGTCGAAGGCCCGGCCGTCGCCGTCCGCGTACCAGCCGTCTCCCCGGTACCAGCCCTCCAGCAGATCGAGGGCACGCTGCTTCGCCCGTGCCGTCCGGGCGTCACCACGGCCCACGGACTCCAGGAAGCCGGCCACGGAGTAGGGGAACAGATACCAGTTGTTGGGGGAGGGGACGTGCCGCAGTGCGTCGCGCAGCCACTCCGCGGTCCGGTCCTGGACCCCGGCGTCCAGCCGGTCCCAGAGCCACGGCCGGGTCAGCCGCAGGCCGATGGCGACCGAGGCGGACTCGACCATGGGCTGGCCGAAGACGGTGTGGTCGCGGATCAGCGGCCAGGATTCGGCATCCTCACGGCCGGGGGTACGGGTACCGGCCGCGAGCCCGTCCGCGTACCGGCCGAGCCAGCCGTGCGGGTCCTTGCCGTCCGCGCCCGCGACCCGGAAGGCGGCGGCGAGGAAGGTGCGCGCGTAACCCTCCAGACCGTCGGAGCGCACTCCGGACGCGGACGGCCTTCCCGGCAGATCCAGCAGCGCGCCGCCCGGCGTGGCCCATTGCCAGGCGGCCCGGACCAGCCCGTCCGCAGCGGCCTCCCAGTGTGCGCGGGTGTAGCCGGTGTACGGGCTCGACGCCCGGTCCTCGGCGGGGAGTTCGATGGGAGAGGTCGGGTGGGGAGCGGTCATGCGAGAAATGCCAGCCTTTCGCGTCGTACGGGATGGGCGAAGCCGTCGCCCGCGGCCCAGCGGCCGGCCTCGGCCGCCGCCAGATCGACCAGTCGCCGCCACTCGTTGCCCTGCGAGCCGGCGAGGTGCGGGGTGATCAGAGCGTTGTCGCACTCCCAGAGGGGGTGCGTGGCGGGCAGCGTGTCGGGTTCCGTGACGTCGAGGATCGCCCGGATCCGGTTCTGCCGCAGTACGTCGGTGAGCGCGTCCTGGTCGACGACGGCGCCCCGCGCGGTGTTGATGAGCACGCCGTCCGGGCGCATCGAGGTGAGCAGTTCACGGCTGACGAGCCCGCGGGTGGCCGGCAGCAGCGGGGTGTGGACGCTCACCACATCGCTCTGTGCGAACAGTTCGGCCAGGCCGACGGGCCGGACGCCGAGCGCGGCGGCCTCCGCGTCGGAGACGTACGGATCGTGCAGCAGGACGGGCAGGTCGTAGGGCCGCAGCAGGTCGACGACGCGTCGGCCGATCAGCGAGGCGGACAGAATGCCCACGGTGCGGCCGTAGTTCCCGACCCGGGCGGGGGTGGCGAGCCAGTTGTCGCGGTTGCGGTCCGCCCGGTAGTCGCGGGCCCGTTCCAGGACTCGTTTGCCGGAGAGCAGGATCATCGCGACGGTGTACTCGGCCACCGGCAGGGCGTTGGCGGCGGCTGCCGACGACACCTCGATGCCGCGTTCCCAGCAGGCCTCGGTGATGTGTCCGCGGACGCTGCCCGCGGTGTGGACGACCGCGCGCAGGCGTGGTGCCGCGTCCAGGGCGGCCGCGTCGAGCGGTGGACAGCCCCAGCCGGTGACCAGGATCTCGACGTCGGCCAGCACGGCGCGGGCCCGGTCGGTGCCGAAGTCGTCGAGAACGGGCAGGGGCGAGAGGTCGCACACCTCGTCGAGCGCGGCCAGGGAGCGGGCATCGAGGAGCGCGGCCGCGGCGGCCGGCTTCATGGCGACTGCGGCGCGTGGACGGCTGCGGGCGACCGGGGTGCCAGAGGCAGTGGTGGGCATCTTTCTCCTGGTAGGGGGCGGGGTGATGGCAGGTCAGGGTGAACATCGTGACCATCACGATCGACAGACGCACCAGTGGAGTCTTGACCTGGAGCGCGGTACGGACCGGACCCGCGCAGCGCGGACCAGAAGGTGATGCGGGTGGCGCGCTTCCCGCCCCGGTTGCCCCGGGTGCCGGTGCCGACCGGTCCGGACGACCCGTCGGCGCCGCCTCAGGCGCCGAGCGCACCTGCCAGGGGCAGGGCGACGATCGTGGCAAGCACGGATCGACGGCTCTGTCGACCGGGCATGTGCGCCTCCCGCGGCTTCTGAAACGGCTCACGGGGAATCCTGATCGGCTGATCGATACTGGTCAATAGATCGCTCAGAACAAAATCAAAGCGGTCAAACGCTCACTTCATGGAAAGCGGCGGTTCCTGTGCCGATCCGCGCACCTCAAGAGTGGGCAGCAGCTCCGTCCGGCGCACCGGACCTGTCGCCCCGACGGCCCCGGACAGCCGGTGGAGCAGCAGCTCGGCGGCGGCCCGGCCGATCTCCGCCTTCGGCGGTGCCACCGCCGTCAACGGCGTGCTGCCGAGGGCCGCGACCACATCGTCGTACGCCACCACCGAGCAGTCCCGCGGCACCTCGACACCGCTCTCCGCCAGCCGCTGCACCAGCATCAGCGCATCCACGTCGCCGTGCAGCACGGCCCCCGTGGCGCGCCGTTCCCGCAGCAGCGCCGCGAGGTCGAGAGCGGCCCGGCCATCGGCCGCCGGCGCGGATCCGCGGGGCTCCGCCGCGGCCCCCGGGGAGCTCAGCACCACCGACCAGTCCTCCACCTCCGGGCGCGCCGCCGCGATCTCGGCGAACGCCGCACGGATGCTGCGCGCCGTCGGACTGTCGTCACGGGCGGCCAGCACGATACGGCGATGCCCCAGCGACACCAGGTGCTCCACGGCGAGATGCGTCCCGTACCAGTGATCGGAACACACGGAGTCCAGGGCGTGCAGCGCGCTGCCCGGCCGGGGCCGCCGCTCCATCAGCACGGTCGGCACCCCCACGTCCGCGAGCCAGCCGTAGTCCAGCTCCTCCGAGCGGGCGCTGGGCCAGCGCGGCGCGATCAGCAGCCCGCGCGCCCCGTCCGCCAGCGCCCGCTCCACCAGAGGGCGTTCGGCACCGGCCGACGGGGGTGCGATGTGCAGGGCGATCCGTATCCCGGACTCCTCCAGGGCGGACCGGGCGCCGTGCAGGGTCTCGTACAGGTACGTATGCCGCTCCGGGACGACCAGGGCGACCGCCCCGGCGTCCCCGGCCGGCTCCTCGCCCCGGGCCGCCGGGACCGCGGCGGTCGGCACCGGCTCCCGCACCGGCCGGGCCACCCCGTGGCCGCGGCGCAGCCGCCCGACCCGGGCCAGCTCCTCGACGTCCCGCCGGACCGTGACCACCGAGACGTCCAGTTCGGCCGCGAGCACGCCGACCTTGACGGCGCCGCGCGATTCCACCACCGAAAGGATTCGCTGACGCCTGAGTTCAACCGGCTCCCGCATGCTGCTGGCCCCCTCGCCGTTCCGCCGCGCCTTGTTCGTTTGAACGCTTCCTGTGAGCGTTCGGGTCGCAGCATAGCGATCAGCCCTCGGGTGTCCACGGGTGCGGACCGTCCCGTACGCCCCACCAGCCCCAGGGGGGCTCTTGCGGCTCTCGCACAACGACGCCTAACGTCAACGGACTTGGGGCCGACCGCCGAGGGGAGGGGCACATGGAGATCAAGAAGGTAGTGGTCCGCGAGGAAGAGGCGAAGAACCGCGAACGGCAGACGATCGAGAAACGCCCGACGCGCTGAACCGGGGTGTTCCGGTGCAGCCGGCACAGGACGCGACCGACCCGCCGGGACGGCGCGCCGCGGCCGGACAGTGACGAAAAGGGCGGACGCCGGGCACGACCCGGCGTCCGCCCCCGTGCCGTGGGAGACGCAGTGCGCATACACCTGGTGACCATGCCGTGGCAGCCGATCGAGCTTCCCTCGCTCCAGGTGGGGCTGCTGCATTCGCTGCTGGACCGTACCCGGCCGGACGACGAGGTGCGCGAGTTCCACGGCTCCCTGCGCTGGGCGGAATTCCTGCTGGAACGCTCGCGGGGGGCGCTGCGGCCCGGCGACCATGTCGCGGTCGGGAGCGAATCCATCTTCGACGGCCTCGGGGACTGGGTCTTCTCCGGCGTCCTGTACAACGATCCCGAATGGGGTGTGGCACAGCTCAAGGAGTACGCCACCCGGCGCGGGACCGACATATCCACCGCGACCGCGATGCGGGTCCACGCGGCGGAGTTCATCGACGAGAGCGCGAGCGCGATAGTCGACGACGCACCCGATGTCGTGGGATTCACCTCCACGTTCATGCAGAACATCTCCTCGCTGGCGCTCGCGGCGGAGCTGAAACGACGCCGCCCCGGGCTGACCGTCGTGTTCGGCGGCAGCAATTGCGACGGCCCGATGGGCCACGCGCTGCACCGCAACCACCGCTTTGTCGACCATGTGGTGCGCGGGGAGGGGGAGTACGCCCTGCCCGCCCTGCTCGCCCACGTCGAAGCGGGCACCGCACCGGCCGATGTGCCCGGACTCTGCTGGTGGGACGGACCCGAGTCGCGTGCCAACGAGGAGTCCCGGCGCACCGTCGCGCCCGGCGACATCCCCTCTCCCGACTACGACCTCTGGCAGGCGGCCATCGACGCCTCCCCGCTCGCGGAGTACGTCCATCCGAAACTGGTGGTGGAGGGGGCCCGCGGCTGCTGGTGGGGCGAGAAACACCACTGCACCTTCTGCGGACTCAACGGATCGGCGATGACCTTCCGTGCCAAGACCGGAGAGCGGCTCTGGGACGAGGTCGACCGCCTGGTCCGGCGCCACCGCATCCTGGACATCGTCACCGTCGACAACATCATCGACATGGCGTACTTCAAGGACTTCCTCCCGCTCGCCGCCGACAGCGGCTGGGACCTGCGCATGCACTACGAGGTCAAGTCCAATCTCACTCCGGAGCAGCTGGAACTGCTCGCCCGCGCCGGTTCGGTCCATATCCAGCCCGGCATCGAGAGCCTCGACAACAAGACCCTGGAGCTGATGGACAAGGGGGTCAGCGCGGCCCGCAACATCCGTACGCTCCGCGAGTGCGAGAACCACTCGCTCACCTGCTCCTGGAACTATCTCTACGGGTTCCCGGGAGAGCGCGCCGAGGACTACGCCCCCGTCATCGACCAGATGCCCGCGCTCGTCCACCTCCAGCCGCCCGGTGGCGCCCACCGCATCCAACTGGAGCGGTTCAGCCCCAACTTCGCCAACCCCGCGCTGGGCTTCCACCGACGGCAGCCCGCCGAGATGTACCGCCACGTCTACGACCTGCCCGAGGAACAGCTGGCCGACCTGGTCTATCTCTTCGACACCCCGCCCGCCGGGATCGGCGGCGAGACCGAGGCGCGGCTGAAGGCCGCCGCCCGCGACTGGTACACCGGCCACCCCTCCTCGACCCTGGTCCTGGAACAGCCCGACGGCACGGACGGCGAGGAAGTACTCCTCGTCCACGACCGACGGCACGGCTGGCCGCACCGCACCCACCGCCTGACCGGCTGGCGGGCCGCCGCCCTCCGCCATCTGGAGGCGGGCCGCACCCGGTCGGCGCTGCACCGGCTGCTCACGGCCGACGGAAACCCGCCGTCCGCCGAGGAACTGGGCACCTGGCTCGGCGACGCGGTCGCTCTGGGGCTCCTCTTCGACGACGGGCGGTCGTACGTGTCGCTGCCGACCTGGCACGTCCCGGTCCGGTCGGTCGAGCGCACCCGGGGCCCGGACGGGACGACCGACGGGCCATCGGGCACGCCGGACAATGGAGAGAAGGCCGCCGGATGAGCCCCCTGCCCGCACCCCCGACCCGTACCGCACCCGCCCTGCCGGCCGGACAGGTGCCGCACCGGATCCGAGGACGGCTGGTGACGGTGGACGAACCCCTGCGGCTGGGCGCGGGCGGCAGAGCGGCGACGGCGGCGGTCCAGTTCCTGCGCGAGTGCCAGAGCCACGATCTCGTCGTGCGCTGGCTCCCGGCGACCGACGACCCGCTGTTCGCCGGGCCCGCGCACGAGGTGTCCGGGACGGCCGGACTGCTGCGCCACCTGCCCGCCCCCGGCCCGCTGCCCGGCGAACCGCCGGAACTCACCACATGGCGGGACCGCCATGCCTACGGACAGCTCTACCACCGGCGCGGACCGGACTTCGTCACCGTCATGGACCGCCGGGAGCCGTCGGCCGCGGCCCGCTTCACGATCGACGACCCCGACCTGCTCGCCACGTTCCGCACCGTCCAGGACGCCACCGCCGTCGCCGCACTGAGCACCATCGGGCAGGAAGCGGTGGAGCTGCTGGCGGCGGAACGCCTCGCCTGGGTGACCGACGGCTGGGTGGTGGCCCTGCCACCCCGCATCCGCCGGTGGCCCGTCCCCTGCACCGACATCTGAGCCGGATGGAGCAGCTGCCGGACCCGACTCCGTCCTCCGCCCGCGCACACACCGCCGGGACCGATCGTCCCGGACGCACCCTGCTGCGCCACCGACCGTTCGCGCTGCTGTGCGGGGAACAGATCGCCAGCTCCGTCGGGCGTCAGGTCACCACCCTGGCTCTCGCGCTGCTCGCCGTGACCCTGCTGGACGCCGGACCGTTCGGCGCCTCCGCGCTGATGGCGCTGAGCTATCTGCCGGGCGCGCTGCTCAGCCCGTTCGCCGGTGTGCTGGTCGACCGGGCACGGCTGCGCGGCCTGACCGTGCTCCTCACCGTTCTTCAGATGCTCGTCGTCGGTACCGTCCCCCTGACGGCCGCCCTGGGTCGGCTCGGACTGCCCCAGCTGTACGTGGTGGCCACCGTGTCGGGCGCGCTGACCTCCATGCTCGCCGTCGCCCTCCAGGCTGCCCTGCCCCGGGTCGTGCACCCCGAGCAGCTGCTGTCCGCCAACTCGGCGCTGACCGGCGCCCGGACCACCGGGCAGATCGGCGGCCCCGCGCTCGGCGGCGTGCTGGTGGGACTGACCGGGGCCCCGACGGCACTGCTGGCCGCCTGCGTGGCGTACGGCGTCGAGGCACTGCTGCTGCTCGCGCTCCCCGCCGCACTCAACACCCCTGCACAGCAAGGCAATCGTGCGTCGGAATCCCGAACCGCCGCGCTGCGCACGGGACTCGAAGTCGTGCGCGGCGAACGGCTGCTGCGCCGGCAGGTGCTCGCGGGGGCCGGATTCAACCTCGGCAGCGGGGCCGCCGACGCGCTCTTCGTGCTCTACGCCACCCGCGATCTCGGCCTGCCCGCCTGGCAGTTGGGGACGGTCTACGCCGCGTTCAGCGTCGCCACCGTCCTCGGTGTGCTGCTGGCGGGCCGGTTCGCCGCCACCATCGGGCTGGCCAGGGCCACCCGGATCTGCGCGGTGGTGGCCGCCCTCGCGATCTTCCTGATCCCGGGCGCCTCCCTGGGACCCGGCTTTCCGGCGCTGCTCGCGTACCAGTTCCTCTTCGGCCTCGCGGCCACGGTCTGGGCCATCTCCATGACCACCACCCAGCAACTGATCACACCGCCCGAGCTCCAGGGCCGGGTCGCCGGGGTCCTGCAGGCCGCACTCATCGGCACGGTGCCGATCGGCGCGCTCGGCGGCGGTGCGCTCGCCGCCTGGCTGGGCAACGTCCCGGTGCTCACCGGCGGGGCGACGGTGTCGCTCCTGGCCGCCGCCTGTCTCTGGTTGCGATAGCCGGGGCCGCGGGGGTCCACCACGCACTCGGCCCTCCCGGCGCGCCCCCTGCGGTCGGGGCTGTTCCGGGAGGGCCGGGGAAGAGCCGGCTCAGACGATGCCTTCCTCGATCTCCGCCTGCTCGCGGGCGTTCCCGTACGCCGACGGGGTGCTGTACGAACGGCGGGCGACGAACCACCACACGGTGGCCAGGACCAGCACCGCGACCAGCGCGATCGACGCGTAGTTCATCGAGTCGACCGTCACCGGGGAGGACTGCGGGAGCAGGAAAAGCACGGTCACGATGGCGACCCACACGACGGCGATCCAGCCGATCGGCTTGCTCCAGCGGCCCAGGTGCCACGGTCCGCGCTCGAACCGGCTGCCGGAGCGCAGCTTCAGGAAGATCGGGATCGCATAGGCGGGCGTGATGCCGATGACGTTGATCGCGGTGACCGCACCGTACGCGGTGGCGGAGTACAGCGACGGCAGCGCGAGCACTCCGGCCACGACGACCGACAGCCACACCGCGTTGACGGGCGTCTGGGTGCGCGCGCTCACCTTGTGCCACAGCGCCGAGCCCGGCAGGGCGTTGTCGCGGCTGAACGCGAACACCATCCGGCTCGCGGCGGCGACCTCGGCGTTGCCGCAGAACAGCTGTGCCGCGATCACGATCAGCAGCATGGCGGTGGCCCCGGAGGTGCCCAGCGCGTCGATCAGGATCTGCGCCGGCGGCACACCGGTGGCGCTCTTCTGGGTGCCCGCGTAGTCCTGAATGGCGAAGGTCAGCCCGGCGAGCAGTACGAAACCGGCGACCCAGGAGACCCAGATCGCGCGGACGATGCCCTTGGCGGCCGTCACGGAGGCGTTCGACGTCTCCTCCGACAGGTGGGCCGAGGCGTCGTAGCCGCAGAAGGTGTACTGCGCGAGGAGCAGGCCGATCGCCGCCACGTACAACGGGTTGTGCCAGCCCGTGTCATTGACGAACTCGGTGAAGACGAACGACGGGGACTGGTGGTGCGAGGGCACGACCGCGAGCACGGTGACGATCACCGCGACACCGGCGAGATGCCACCACACACTGATGGAGTTGAGCACGCTGACGAGGCGGACGCCGAAAAGGTTCAGCACGGCGTGCAGGAGCAGGATGCAGACAAAGATGATCATTGTCTTGCCCGGTGTGGGGGTGAAGCCCCACTGCAGATTCATCAGCGCACCGGTGAACAGCGCCGCACCATAGTCGATGCCCGCGATCGCGCCCAGCAGACCCAGCAGATTCAGCCAGCCGGTGTACCAGCCCCACTTGCGGCCGCCGAGCCGGTCGGCCATGTAGTACAGCGCCCCCGAGGTCGGGTAGGCGCTGGTGACCTCGGCGAGCGCCATGCCGACGCAGAGCACGAAAAGTCCGACACCGGCCCAGCCCCAGAGCATCACGGCCGGTCCACCGGTCGACATGCCGAAGCCGTACAGGGTCATGCAGCCGGAGAGGATCGAGATGACGGAGAAGCTGATGGCGAAGTTGCCGAAGCCTCCCATACGGCGGGCGAGCACCGGCTGGTAGCCGAGTTCGCGCAGTCGCTCCTCCTCGTCCTTCGGCGGGGTTGCCTCCGCACCCGACTGGGTCGGGGTGGATATGGACATCGGGAAAACCTCCATGAGCGGGATGGAAAGGGACGGACAGGATCGGTTCGGGGCGGGCAGGAGGCACGGCGTCGCGGCGCCTCCGGTCAGCGCTGGGGCCCCCGCCCGGGGGTACGGGGCGCCGCGAGACAGCGGCTGCGGGCGCGCAGGAAGACATCCTCGGCGTCTCCCGGGCCCTTGCGGCCACGCGTGCGGTACGCCCAGGGAACCGAGGTGAAATAGGGGCCCAGCTCCTCGAACACCGCTGCGGCCTCGGCGAATTGGAGGGCTCCCCACAGGGCGTGGGCCAGATGGTTGAGGTCGAGCAGGGAGTGGGAGATCGGTGCCGTACGGCGGAACCAGAGCTCCAGCGCACGGGCCGCGTCCCGTTCCGCGTCCTCGGTGACCCAGTGCAGGTCCAGGGCCTTCTCGTGGCCCTGCTCGCGGCGGTAGCGCTCGACCCGCACATACAGGGGCAGCACGTGCAGCGCGGAGCCGTCGGGTGCCGAAGAGGCCGCCCACTGGACGAAGTTGACCGCCTCCGAGAGGGAACCGCCGGCCTTTCGCGCGTATACGAACTGGAGCATCCGGTGGTAGGCCTCGCGGTTGCACGGATCGCGTTTGTCAGCCTCCGCCAGCAGCCCCCACGGACCGGGAAAGAGCATCGGTCCCGGCGGATGCAGCCGGTGCTCCTCCAGCTGCTGCCGCTCGTCCAGCTGGGACAGGGCCAGCAGGCACACCCATGGCACCGGGTCCGCGGGCGAGGCGTTCGCGGCCGTCCGGCAGGCCTGCCAGGCCTCCGCCCACAGCTCCTGGGCCCGGTGGTGGCCCTCGCGGTGGGCGCGCACGGCACGCTCGACGACGACCCGCGCCTGCATCACCGCGGCGGCGACACTCCGGGGATCCTCGGCCAGCCAGGCCTGTACCGCGTCCGAGCCGGCGGCGACCGCTCCGAGCACCTGGGTGCGTTGGGTCCACAGGGTCCAGTCCGGCGTACTCTCCAGCAGGCTCCGCATGGACATCCAGCGGCCGGTGCGCAAATCCTGTAACGCGACGCGCAGATCGTTGTCATGGCCGGCCGGGTGGTAGACCGGCCGGAAATCACTGTTGGCCATGGACTCGCCCTGCCCCCGTACGACGGGCCGGCATGCGACGGTCGGAAGATCTCCTCAGCACGTCACGCAACCCGGCGGTGGCATGGAACCCGTGCAGATGCGAAAGGCCGGGGAACCGGTGAATCGGGGTTCGGTACAGGGTGTCGGTCTCATCAATCCTCAAGGACGTGGGGGGTGAAGCAGTCTGTTGAAAAACGAACTGCTCGAAAGCGTCCGGTTGTTGCTCGGCGGTGAGTGTAAGGCCAGTCACTCCGAACTCCGGACCGATTCGCGGATCTTACTCAAGTCAGCTGATTCTCCAGGACGTTGAAAGATGTACCGGTTCTTCCGGTCGTGACCTGGGGGCGGCTCTTGACGTACGCGGTGGTCTGCACCACTCTGGGCGGCGAGTTCAGTGATCACGCTTCCGTTCAAGCCGCAGAGCTTCCGCACCGCTGGAGAGTCGATGACAGGCCCGGTACTCGCCGTGGACCAGGGCACGTCGGGGACGAAGGCTCTGGTGATCTGTCCCGAGCGCGGCGTGATCGGTTCCGCTTCCGTTCCGGTGAGGCCCCGGCACGGCGCCGGGGGAGTGGTCGAGGCGGATCCCGCCGAACTGCTCGGCTCGGTCGTCGAAGCGGGTCGCCGGGCGTTGCGGGAAGCTGCCGAACCGGTTTCGGCGGTCGGCCTCGCCAACCAGGGCGAGACGGTGCTCGCCTGGGATCCGGAAACGGGGCGGCCGCTCACCGACGCGATCGTCTGGCAGGACCGGCGCTCCGCCGCGATCTGCGACGAACTCTCCCCGTACGACGAAGAGTTGACGCATCTCACCGGGCTTCCCCTCGATCCGTACTTCGCCGCACCGAAGCTGGCCTGGATCCGCCGGGAACTGACCCGGGAGGGCGTCGTCACCACCACCGACTCCTGGCTCGTCCACCAGCTGACCGGAGCGTTCGTCACGGACGCGGCGACGGCCGGGCGCACCCAGCTGCTCGACCTCGACCGGGTCGGCTGGTCACCCCGGGCCCTGGACATCTTCGGGCTCGGCGACGAACGACTGCCGGACGTCGTCGACTGCGACAGCACCGTCGGTACGACCACCGCCTTCGGCGGTGAACTTCCGCTGACCGGCCTGCTCGTGGACCAGCAGGCCGCCCTGCTCGCCCAGAACGCCCTGGACCCGGGCAACGCCAAATGCACCTACGGGACGGGCGCCTTCCTGCTCGCCCAGACCGGGCCCGCCCCGCGCCGCGGCTCCACCGGACTGGTCAGCTGTGTCGCATGGCGACTCGGTGGCCGTACGAACTACTGCCTCGACGGGCAGGTCTACACCGCCGCGTCCGCCGTCGACTGGCTCTCCGGCCTGGGGGTGATCTCCGGCGCGGCCGACCTCGACCCCGTCGGCACGACCGTCCCCGACTCCGGCGGCGTCACCTTCGTACCGGCACTCGCCGGGCTCGCCGCCCCCTGGTGGCGCGGTGATCTGCGCGGATCGGTGACCGGCCTCGGCCTCGGCACCACCGCGGGCCATCTGGTGCGCGCGCTGTGCGAAGGCATCGCGGCGCAGGTCGTCGAGCTCACCGAGGCGGCCGCGACCGACCTCGGCTCGCCACTGACCTCGCTCCGCGTCGACGGTGGTCTGACCCGCTCCGAGCTGCTCATGCAGACCCAGGCGGACCTGCTGCAACGGCCCGTCGAGGTGTCCGCCCTGCCCGACGTCACCGCCCTCGGCGTCGGAGCGGTCGCCCGGCTCGGCCTCGACCCGGGCCTCCCGCTCCGCCGGGCCGTGCCCGACTGGAAGCCCGCCGCCGTGTACGAACCCCGGATCGGCGCCGACGAGGCGGCCGAACGGCTCGCCGGCTTCCGGACCGCCGTGCAGGCCCTGCTGGACCATGCCTGAGACGTACGAGAGTCACACGATGAGCCCCACGATCACCACCGCCGGAGAACTGACGGCCGACGACCTGCCCGGTACCCGGCCGGACGGCGGGCAGGGTGCCCCGGTCTACGACGTGACCGTCGTCGGCGCGGGCGTCGTCGGCGCCGCCATCGCCCGGGAACTGGCCCGCTACCGGCTGCGCACCGCGCTCCTCGACGCCTCCGACGACATCGGCAACGGAACGTCGAAGGCCAACACCGCCATCCTGCACACCGGTTTCGACGCCGTACCCGGCTCACTGGAGGCCCGGCTCGTCCGCGAGGGGCAGCAGAGACTCCGCGCGTACGCGGCCGAGACCGGCATCCCCGTCGAACGCGTCGGAGCCCTGCTCGTCGCCTGGGACGAGGAACAACTCGCCGCGCTGCCCGCCCTGTTGGCCAAGGCGGAACGGAACGACTACCACGCGGGGCGGCTCCTGGACGCCGGTGAACTGCGCGCCCGCGAACCCCATCTGGGCCCCGGCGCCCTCGGCGCACTCGAAATCCCCGACGAGAGCATCATCTGCCCCTGGACGACGCCGCTCGCCTACGCCACCCAGGCCGTGCGCGCCGGAGTCCATCTGCACCTCAACTGCCGGGTGCGGCACATCGACAGCGGCGACGACGTCCACACCCTCACCACCACCCGGGGAACGCTGCACACCCGCCATCTGATCAACGCCGCCGGACTCCACGCCGACGAACTCGACCGGGAACTCGGCCACGACGACTTCACCGTCACCCCGCGCCGCGGCCAGCTCATCGTCTTCGACAAGCTCGCCCGCGGTCTCGTCGGCCACATCCTGCTCCCGGTGCCCACCGCCGCCGGCAAGGGCGTGCTGGTCGCACCGACCGTCTTCGGCAATGTGCTGCTCGGCCCCACCGCCGAGGACCTCGACGACAAGACCGCCACCGGATCGACCGCCGACGCGATCACCATGCTGCGGGAGAAGGGCCGCCGCATCCTGCCGGAACTGCTCGACGAGGAAGTCACCGCCGTCTACGCCGGACTGCGCGCCGCGACCGGCCAGGAGGACTACCGCATCCGGTCCCGGCCGGACCGGCGGTACATCGCCGTCGGCGGCATCCGCTCCACCGGGCTCACCGCCTCCATGGCCATCGCGGCCCATGTCATGGAACTGCTCGGCGACTCGGGCCTCGATCCCGGGACACCGTCCGAACTGCCGCCCGTCACCATGCCCAACCTCGGCGAGGCCTTCCCGCGCCCGTACCAGGACGCCGGACTCATCGCGGCGGACCCCGCGTACGGCACGCTGGTCTGCCACTGCGAACGGGTCTCCGCGGGCGAGATCAGGGACGCCCTGACCGGTACGGTGCCGCCGCACTCCCCGGACGGCCTGCGGCGCAGGACGCGAGCCGGGAACGGCAGGTGCCAGGGTTTTTACTGCGGGGCCGCGGTCCGCGCACTGTTCGAAGGGGCCCGGACATGACCAGGCGCGAGCGGACCGTCGACGTGCTGATCGTCGGGGGCGGCCCGGCCGGCCTCGGCGCCGGGGCCGAACTCGCCGCGTCCGGAGCGGGCCGGGTCGAGATCCTGGAACGCGAACAGACCGCGGGCGGCATTCCCCGCCACTGCCACCACGGCGGATTCGGCGGCCACGCCATCGAGGGAGGGACGACCGGACCCGCGTACGCCCGCGGCTGCGTGGCCGCCGCCGTGCGCGCCGGGGCCACCCTGCGCACCGGTGTCACCGTCACCGGCTGGGCCGGACCGCTGACCGTGGACACCACCGCACCCACCGGCCTCGAACGGATCACCGCCCGCGCGATCGTCCTCGCCACCGGCGCCCGCGAGCGCCCCCGCAGCGCCCGCCTGGTCCCCGGCAGCCGCCCACCCGGCGTCTACACCACCGGCGAACTCCAGCAGGCCGTCCATCTGCACCGGCAGCGGATCGGCAGCCGCGCCGTCGTCATCGGCAACGAACCGGTCGGCCGTGCCGCGGCCGACACCCTGCGCGTCGCCGGCCTGGACGTCGTCGCCATGGTCACCGACCAGCCGTCCTCCCGGCTCGCCGCCCTGACCCGGCCCGGCGACCGCACCCCGGTCCTCGGCCGCACCACCGTCACCGCGCTGACCGGCCGGGAACGCCTCACCGGCGTCGCGGTGCGCCACCACGACGGCCGGACCACGACCCTGCGCTGCGACACCGTCGTCTTCACCGGCGACTGGATCCCCGACCACGAACTGGCCCGGCGCGGCGAGCTCGCCCTCGACCCCGGCACCCGCGGCCCCGCGTACGACGCCGCCCACCGCACGACCGGGACCGGGATCTTCGCCGTCGGCAATCTGCTGCACGGCGTGGAGAGCGCGGGCTTCGCCCTCGCCGAGGGCCGGGCCGCCGCGGCGCCTGTACTGCGCCACCTGACCACGGGCGCGTGGCCCACCGGACGGACGCCCCTCGCGGTCGACGCCCCG
Organism: Streptomyces sp. NBC_00984; assembly: GCF_045162475.1. Classification (NCBI taxonomy): domain Bacteria; kingdom Bacillati; phylum Actinomycetota; class Actinomycetes; order Kitasatosporales; family Streptomycetaceae; genus Streptomyces; species Streptomyces sp. NBC_00984. Next base: position 1,218,805 of record NZ_CP108734.1, on the reverse strand, counting down.
CTGCGGTGGATCGCACCGAACCTCATCGGCCCCGACGGCGGCCTCCCGCTCCGCGGCCGCTTCACCCTGCGCACCACCGGGAGACTCGCCTCGCCGCTGCTCGTCGTCCACCAGGACGGCCGGGAGCTCCACCGGCAGCGGCTGCTGCTGCCCGCCGTCCCGGACCGTGCGTTCCATCTGCGCGCCGACTGGCTCGACCGGGTCGATCCGCACGGCGGGACCGTACGGATCGCGGTGCGTTGACCGTACGTCAGGGAATGAGCAGCCAGTCCGATCCGATCGCCGCGACCAGGCCGACGGCCAGCAGCCAACTGCCCAGCCGGGTACGGCCGTTGCGGCTGAGCTCGATCACGATCCCGCACAGGATCAGCGCGAGCCCGTACACCCCGACCACCAGGACGGACGACCGGCTGGCGATCCGCAGCGCGAGGACCACCGCCATCGCGGCCATGCCGACCGACGAGAGGACCATGCGCAGCCGTCTCGCCTGGCGTGGTGTCAGCTTCCGGTCCCCGGTCCCGTCGGCCTCCTCGGAGGCCGTCTCCGCGACGGCCTCGGGGTCGGCCTCCGGGACGGGTATCGGGGTGTCCACGGCCTGGTCCTGGTCAGAAGTGCTCATGACGCGCGATCGTAATGGCTGCGGGCCGCCCTGTTCACCGCTCCGGGCGATGGGCGGCGAATATGAGGCAGGTCCGATGCCTGCCCGGCCACTTACCGCCCCTCGCACCGGTACGACCCGGGCCCGGTCCGGGCTACGGGCCCGGGGGCCGCAGATGCGGTGCCTCGGCGGCCGCGTCGACGGGCTCGGCACGCGCCGCCCGTCCGCCTGCCGTGCCCCCGCCGTCCGCGGCCGTCCCCGCCGCCACCCGTCCGGCCAGCTCCTCGGCCCAGCCGATCAGCCCGTCGACGCCGATCCCGTACGGCCGGACCGCGGCGAACTCCGCGAGCGCCGCCGCGCCGCGCCGCAACAGCCGTGCCCCGCCCGTCGAATTGCCCCGGGCCGCATGGGTCAGCCCCACGGCCAGCTGTGCGAGCCCGCGCCACAACTCCCGCTCGGCCACCGGGCCGGACTTCCACGCGTCCTCGAACACCTCGTGCGCATGGAACGGCATCCCCGCGTCCAGCAAGCGCTGTGCCTCCCGCACCGTTTCCTCGGGGGTGCGGACCACCCCTTCCGGTTGCCGTTCGACTCCCGGCGCCCCGTACGGAAGGGGGCGCCCCAGCCCGTCACGCGGGCGTGCGTTGCGCGCCCTGCCCTCGGTGTCACGGTCCCTGCGTGTCTCGTCCACTCCACGATTGTGCCCCGCACCTGCGGCGAACTGTCCGAACCACTGTCCGTGGACCCCCGGACACGACTAGTGTCGAAAGCCATCCGTACCACCCTGGGGAGGGTAGGCATGAAGCCGTCCCGGCCGCTGTACGAGCGCGAACCGGAACTCGCCGCCGCCGCACAAGCCGTGGACGCCCTTTGCGGCGCCCAGGCCGCCGGCGGGCTGCTGATCTTCAGCGGCGAGGCAGGCATCGGCAAGACAGCACTGCTCGGCGAGATCCGGACGATCGCCGCCGACCGCTGCACGGTCTGGTCCGCACGAGGCGGCGAAACGGTCACATCCGTGCCGTTCCACGTCGTACGCCAACTGCTGCAGCCCGCACTCGACCGATTCCCGCCCGACGAGGTGCGGGCCCTGTTCGGGTCGTGGTTCGAGATTGCCGCGCCGGCCCTCGGGCTGGCCGAGCCGACCGGTCCGCAGCCGGACCCGCAAGGTGTGCGGGACGGCCTCGACTTCGTCGTCGCCCGGCTCGCGTCCCGGCTGAGCCACCGCCCGCTGCTGCTCATCATCGACGACGCGCACTGGGCGGACGGCGAATCCCTCGCCTGGCTCGCCTCGTTCACCGCCCGCCTCGGCGAACTTCCCGTCCTGGTCGTCCAGGCGCACCGCCCGGAAGAGCTGGCCGCGCGCCAGAAGGAGAGCGGACCGGGCAGTGCCCACCCGTCCCAGGTACGCGTCGCGCTGCGCGCGCTCACCCCGGACGCCACCGCGGAGCTGGTCCGCGCGGCCCTCGGCGAACACGCCGACGACCCGTTCTGCCGCGAGGTGTGGGCCGTCACCGGCGGCAACCCCTACGAGGCGGTCGAGCTCGTCGCCAAGGTGCAGGACCGTGAACTGGCCCCGCTGGAGGAGTCGGCCGGGCTGCTGCGCGAACTCGGCGCCTCGGCCCGCGGCAGCGGACTCGTCGCCCGGCTCGAACGGCTCGGTACCAATGCCAACAGGTTCGCCTGGGCCGCCGCGGTCCTCGGCACGGACATCTCCCAGGACCTCGCCGCCACGCTGGCCGGAATGAGCCCGGCCGAGGCCGCCGACTGCACGGCACGACTGCGCGAAGCCCGTATCGTCACCGGCTTCGACCCGCTGGAGTTCGTCCATCCGCTCATCGCGAGCGCGGTCTACCGGTCCATCCCGCCGGCCACCCGCACCGCCATGCACGGCCGGGCCGCCTGGGCGATCACCCGGGCCGGACTCGGCCCCGCGGCGGCCTCCCGGCACCTGCTCGAAGTGCACCCCGACGACGACCAGGAACTGGTCGAGCAACTCCGCGAAGCGGCCAAACAACACCTCGCCGTCGGCGCCCCGGAGGCCGCCCGCCGCTGCCTCGAACGCGCCCTGCAGGAACCACCGCGCCAGCGCGTGAAGGCCACCCTGCTGTACGAACTGGGCTGCGCCACACTGCTCAGCTCCCCGGCCACCACCGTCCAGCACCTGCGCGCAGCCCTTGAGATGCCCGGACTCGACGACGACCAGCGGGTCGACGCCACCTACCGGCTCGCGGCCGCGCATTCGCACAACAACCAGCTCAAGGAAGCGGCGAACGCCCTCGCGGCGGAGGCTGCACGCACCGCGCCCGGCCCCGGCCTCATGCGGCTCCAGGCCGCCCACTTCCTCTGGGAGGGCATGCAGGCCGGCGAGGAGGACGGCCCCGGGCGCTCCGGCCGGCTCGCACGCAACGCCGACCATCTGCACGGCCGCGACAACGCCGAACGCGCCCTGCTCACGCTCCGCGCCTTCGACGCCATGCTGCGCGGCGAGAACGCCCAGCTCGTCGTCGACCTCTGCGAACGCGCCCTGGTCGACGGCCACCCCGCCCGGGGGCTCGGCTGGACCGATACGGAGTGGGGCTTCGAACTGCCGACCCTCGTCGGCATCACCTACGCCTTCACCGACCAGCTCGACCGGGCCGAGGAACTCTTCGGCGAGGCCGTCCGCGCCTTCGAGATCTCCGGCTGGAGCGGCGCGCACCTCGCGTTCGCGCACACCCTGCTCGGACTGGTCCACCGCCGTCGCGGACGGCTGGCCGAGGCCGAGGGCTTCCTGCGCGAAGGGCTGCGCCTCGCCGACCGCGTCGGCAGCGGACTTCCGGTCCACTGGGACGCGGCCTGTCTGCTCATCGACACCCTGGTCGCCCGCGGCCGTGTCACCGAGGCCCGCGAGATCGCCGACCGCTACTCCTTCGGCGCGCCCTACCCCAGCGCGATGGTGCTGCCCGACGGGCCGTGCGTACGCGGTCGGCTGCTGCTGGCCGAAGGCCGTACGAAGGAAGCGATCGTCGAACTCGAAGCGGCGGGCCAGGCCCTCGAACCCCGCGGCAGGTTCAACGGAGTGTGGGCTCCCTGGGCCGGCGACCTCGCCCGCGCCCTGGCCGAGGAGGACCCGGCGCGCGCCGCCCAACTCGCCACCTCGGCCCGGGTGCACGCCGAACGCTTCGGCACGGACACCGCGATCGGCGAGGCCCTGCGCTGTGTCTCCCTCTTCGCCCGCCCCGAGGACGCCGTCCACCTGCTGGCCGAGTCGGTCCGCCACCTGGAGGCATCCCCGTCCGCGTACGAACACGCGCTGGCCCTCGTCGACTACGGCATCGCGATCCGCTCACCGCGCGAACTCGCCAGAGCTCACAAACTGGCCACCGCATGCGGCGCGGAATCCCTGGCAAACCGCGCCCACCAGGCACGGGCGTCGATCCGGGCCTCCGAGTGAGGTAATGTTTGTCCTGCGAAGCCGCCCGGCAGCACCGGGGGAATCGCATCGGGACGTGGCGCAGCTTGGTAGCGCACTTGACTGGGGGTCAAGGGGTCGCAGGTTCAAATCCTGTCGTCCCGACTGGAGACAGTCGCAGATCAGGGCCGGTTTCGGAGCAATCCGAAACCGGCCCTTGATCATTTTTGGGGACCAGTTGGGGACCAGCTGGAGGTCCGGCGTCCTTGACCGGGTCAGCGGGTCATGACGATGGGGCTCGGCAGCGAGCGCGGTGCGCGCAGCACGTTGAAGTGGGCCGAGAGCGCCGCCCCGGCGGCCGTGATCTTGTGGACGTCCGGGTGAAGGTAGCGCTGGGTGGTGGTCAGTGAACCGTGGCCGGCGATTCTGCGGAGCACGTGTACTTGGACCCCGGCGTCGGCGAACCAGGTCAGTCCGGTGTGCCGGAGGTCGTGGCGGCGCAGATGCTCGTAGCCTAGCTCGGTGACCACGTCGTCCCAGTGTGTGGCGTCGCGCAGGACGGCGGTGGAGATACGTCCGCCTCGCGGGCCCGTGAACAGGCGGCCGTCCGGATTGGGGCCGGCGGACAGGATGCGCTGGGCGACGAGGGGGCGGATCTCCTCGACGATGGGAACCTTGCGGGCCCGCTTGCCCTTGGTGCCCTTGTCGGTCAGCCCGCCGGGCGCGGGTGTGGTCTGACGCCGCACGGTCCAGATCCACTGGGTGGTGTCGATGTCTCCGACGCGGCAGCCTGAGATCTCTCCGATCCGTGCGGCGGTGCACGCGGCGAAGATGACCACGTCTCCCCAGCCGCGGTACTCGTCGTGGGAGGCGGCCACGAGTGCGTCGGCCAGTGCGACGAGTGTTTCCCAGTCGGGCAGGGCGAGTGCGCGTGGGTCGAGGAGTTCGTCCTCGGCCTGCTTGTAGAGCTTCTGCCAGCCGGTCACCCGGGCGGGGTTCACCTTGATGATGCCGTCGCGGACTGCCTGCTCCATGACGCGGACCAGGACGGCGATGGTGTTCTTGACCGTTGAGCGGCTGAGCTCGTCGGCGATCCAGTTCTGCACGGTGCGGTCGACAGCGCCGTTGGTGATCATCCGGACCGCGACGTGGCCCAGGGCGGGCACGACACGCATTCGCCAGCCTGACAGGTAGGGGTCGAGTGTTTTCTGCTCCAGGCCGCGCAGGGCGAGGTCCATGTTCGCGTTGCCGTATTCGGCGAGCTTCATGGTGGCGAGCGACGGGGACAGCCCTGCCTCAGCCGCTTCGATGATGGACTGGAGCCACTCCTGCGCTTCATCCTCGTCCGCCTTCCCCTCCGACAGGGACAGACGCCGCTTCGTAGCCGGATCGAACCAGCGGACTCGCGCGCGGTACGGGTTGGGGCGATCAGGCCGGTACTCGATGTCGGTGGTGAGTCGGACACCGACCGGCACAATGGCCTTGTCGGTCATCATGCGACTCGGCGCGGGACGGTCCGGTGGCGACGCAGCCATTCTTCAACGTCGACCGCGCTGTACATGATGACGCGTTCCGAAACTGAGACGAACGGCGGGCCCTGGGGTGGCCGAGCGGTGCGCCAACGGCGCAGAGCCGAGGTGTTCACACGCAGGCAGGCGGCGAGGTCGCGCGTCGAATACCAGGCATTGGCCAGGAGAGACGACCCGCTGTCATCTCGGACGAAAGGGGCACCGCCCTCATTCTTCGTGTGCGTCTGACGGTCTGTGTAGTCTGCTATCGGTTCGGTGGGCAAGGGCGGTGGATCTCCGGGGGGTATGGAGCACCAAAGGGGTACCGAAGAAGGCGGTCGGCGACAAGCGACGCGGCCCGCAGGTGGAGAACCATGGGGTTCTGCATGCACAGAAGCGGTGAGTCCCTTCTGATGGAACTGATCCGCAGTGGTGCTCTGGGCAAACGGTGGACAACAATCGTCTGCAGAAGCGCCGGTTTGGCTAACCGGCGATGTTCGGCTATGTTGCCCTCATTTGCGACGCGGTGAGCATCACGTACTGTGCCGATTAATGTTTCTCGATGACCCATCATGTGGAGTGCGTGGCGATTCTGGAGCCGGAAGTAGGGGCTCTGACCTGCCCATTCTCTGGGATTTCGGGCATCGGTCCGGTACTGCCGGCCTGTTTCCATGGGTGCGTGACGTGGAGCAGGCCGCATGCCGGACCTACGCCCCTGACCCGCGGTTCGACCGGTGACGGGGGAGACGGGCGCGGTGCCCCGATTCTTCGCAGGGCAGTTCTGACGCTCCCGTGACGTTGGATCTGATGGAACGTCAGGTCGCGTGAGGGGCAGTGCCAGGGGGCACGGTCCGTGCGTAGAGGCGGGCGGGGGCGACTGGGCCAGGGCGTCCTACGGATGGAGCCCATCGATCGCCGAGCCCCCGACGCGGCGAAATTTCGGTGCAACATCGCCCGCGCCGTACCGGCCATGCCCTCGCCCCCGTCAGTCGCACGAGCACGCGCCGCCGGGATCTCCAAGCCCGAACCACCTCTGTTCTGGCTGGCGGTGTTTGTGATCGTGCCCCCTGACCGTAGCCGCGGCAGTGGGCTGTGGGCGACGGTGTGGCACGGCCACACGGACCACGAGCGGTCAAGACAGCAGTGCCGACACTGACAGAAGCCGGACAGTGCTGCTCATTGTGGCGTTCGCCGGTGATGGAGGGCCGCCGAATTCTACCGCCGTGACGGCGAAACGCGTGCGGAACTGCTGTCCCGACGATCCTGGCGAGCCGCTCCACAGGTTTCCGTCGTCCCCCGGCTGCCGCGAGCGGTCCCGGTCCCGTACGAGTGGGCCGAATCCCGTATTTGAGCGGGGTTATAGCGCGCGACGGCAGGGTGACGGGGTCTGTAGACGGATGGGGGTGAGTCGGTTGGCTTTCCGATGTGTTGCGCGATGGGTGGCGCTGTGGGTCGTACGCGGGACGAAGGACGTCTGGCATGGGCTGGTGGCGTTCGGCGAGGGGCTGCTGGGCGGCTTTCCCCCGGGCGACGGGCAGGAGCCGCTCGCCGGACCGCTGCCCGGGCATCCGGAGCGGATGCGGCCCGACATCCCGCTGAGCGCGGTCGAGCGGGAAATCGCGAGGGAATTGGCGAAGCTGCGCGACTGGCTTCCGACGAGGAGTTTCTGGTGAGCGAGGCAGCGACGGAAGCCGAGGCCGGGGTGCGGCGCCGGATCACGGAAGTGGAGAACGTCTTAGCCTTGATCCACCGATGAACAGCCGGTCCAGGGCTTGGACATGAAGGCGCGGATGCCCTCTGAGCTGGGACGATGGGACTTCCTACGGTTCGATATCCACAGAGCAAGAGAGCACCCGCGAGATGCAATCTTCCCATGCCGCGTCGGCGGTGTCGGCCGCGTTCGACGATCAGAATCTCATCGCGGATGCCGGGCTGGTCCCGGTGATGCGGCTGGCCGAACGGTGCGGGCTTTCGCGCCTGGTGTCGGAGAAGGTGATGCTGACCGGGGCGGCAAACGGTGCGGGTGCAGCAGCCGACGCCAAGGTCACCAGCATCGTGGCAGGCATGGCCGCAGGAGCCGACAGCATCGATGACCTGGACATGCTGCGCCACGGTGCGATGCCGACCGTGTTCCGAGAGGTCCGTGCCCCGTCCACACTGGGCACGTTCCTCCGCGCGTTCACTCACGGTCACGCCCTCCAACTGCACGCGGTGCACCGCAGGTTCCTCGGCGAACTGGCCGCGCACACCCCGCTGCTGCCCGGCTCGGGCGAGAAGGCGTTCATCGACGTCGACTCCACCCACAAACGGGTCTACGGCCGCACCAAGCAGGGCGCCGAGTACGGCCGGTTCAAGGGCATCCGCACCCTGCACCCCCTGCTCTCCACGATCTGCACCCCTACCTCGCGGCCGGTGATCGCCACCGTGCGGATGCGCCGCGGCAAGGCAGCCGACTCCCGCGGCGCCCCGAAATTCGCCGCCGAGGCCCTGGCCACCGCGGCCGAGGCCGGCTGCACCGGCCTACGCGTCCTGCGCGCGGACTCCCAGTTCTACAACGCCGGGGTCATCGCCGCCTGCCGCCGCAACGGCGCCCACTTCTCGATCACCACGGGCATGAACCCCTCCATCAAGCGGGCCATCCACAGCATCCCCGACACCACGTGGCAGCAGATCACCTACCCCACCGCAGTCCCCGACCCAGAGACCGGAGAACTCATCTCCGACGCCGAAGTCGCCGAGATCCCCGCATACACCGCGTTCACCGGGCGCAAGAAGAGCGAGCAGGTAACGGCCCGGCTGATCGTGCGCCGGGTACGCGACCTGGCCAAACCGCCCACCACCGGCGAGCAGGGCGAGCTGTTCCCCATCTGGCGCTACCACCCGTTCTTCACCGACAACCCCGCCCCAACCCTCCAGGCCGAGCGGGAACACCGCCACCACGCCGTCGTCGAGCAGGTCATCGCCGACAGCAAAGCCTCCGCCCTGGCCCACCTGCCCTCGGCACACTTCCACGCCAACGCCGCCTGGCTGACCCTGTGGGCGATGGCCTACAACCTGCTGCGCGCCGCAGGCGCTCTGGCCGGCGCCTTCCACGCCAAGGCCACCACCGCCACCCTGCGTGCTCACCTGGTCCACGTTCCCGCCCGGATCGCCCGCTCCGCCCGGCGCCTCACCCTGCACCTACCGCAGCGATGGCCCTGGCAAGACGCGTGGGCACAACTGTTTGCCACCGTCCACGCGCCGCCCGAGACACCCTGACGCCACTCCCCACCCCGCCCGCCAGGGCCCGACCCAAGCCGAATCGTGGAAAAGCTGGGCAGACCAGCGGATACACCCTGTCCGCACTCAGCTGACAGTCCGAGGCCCCGCCCCAAAAACCCTCGCAGATCATTTCGAAACCACGTCGGTGAATCGAGGCTTAGGGGACCCGGACGACGCCGCGAATCCGGTCGGGTTCGCCGCCCTGCTGGCGGCGGACGAGAGGTTGGAGCTGTCGGCCGGGGCCGAACGGCGACTGGACGCGATCGGGTTCGGTGCCGAGTTCGTGCCCGTGGCGCTCGGCGGGCGGCTGGCGCGCGCCGATGTGCTCGCCCGGGTCCTGCGCCCGGTGTTCCGCCGCGATGTGGCGCTGGGATTCGGATACGGGATCACCTCGCTGTTCGCCGCGTCGGCGGTCTGGGCCGGCGGTTCGCCGGGGCAGCGGGCGCGGCTCGCGGACCTGATGTGCGCCGGCGGCAGGACGGGGATTGTGCACCACAGCCTCGCGCACGGCAACACGATGTGGCAGGGCGAACTGGTCGCCCGCCCCGATGCGCGCGGATTCGTGGTCAGCGGCCGCAAGGACGGCGTGGTCAACGCGGAGAGGGCCGGGGCCTTCGTGCTGTACGCCCGGACCGGGCAGGGACGGGGGCCGGCCAGTCACTCCGTACTGCTGCTGGAACCCGACGCGGTGACCGGGGAGGCGCTGCGTGTCCTGCCCAGGCAGCCGAGCACCGGGATGCGCGGATGCCGGTTCGCCGGAATGGAGTTCGCCGACTGCCCCGTGCCGGCCGACGCCCTGGTGGGGGAGCCAGGCCAGGGGATGCAACTGGCGCTGCGGACCTTCCAGCTCAACCGCTCGCTGGTCTCCTCCGTGCTGCTCGGCGCTGCCGACACCGTACTGAGGGCGGCCGTCCGCACCGTGCTGACCGGCCGCGAGGGCGGCGCGGGCAGGCGCCAACGGTCCGTGCTGGCCGCGGTCTTCGCCGACCTGCTGCTGTGCGACACGATGGCGAGCGCGGTGCTGCGCTCCCTGCACCTGTTCCCGGACAGCGCCCACCTGGGGGCCGCCGCGGTCAAGTACCTGGTGCCCGATCTCGTCCGGGAGGACCTGGAGGAGCTGGGCACCGTGCTCGGCGCCTCGGGCTACCGCCGGGACAGCGTGCACGGATTCCTGCAGAAGCTGCTGCGCGATCTGCCCGCCGCCGGGCTCGGGCACATGGGCACGGCGGCCTGCCAGGCGGTGCTCATCCCGCAGCTGCCGCTCCTCGCGCGGCGGTCGTGGGGGGTGACGGAGGACCCGCCGGACCTGCTGTTCGCCAGCCGGCAGTCGCTGGCGCCGCTCGCGTTGGAGTCGCTGGCGGTGGCCGGGGGCGAGGACCGGCTCGTCGCGGCGCTGCTCGGCGCGGTGCGCCGACTGAGGGACGGCGGCGGTCCGCACCCGGGCCAGGCGAACAACGGGACCCGTGCGTTACTGTGCACCATCGCCGAGGCGTTCGCGGCCGAACTGGCCGAGTTGCGCGACTCGTTCCGTGCCGCGGTCCTGGACAGCCCCACGCTCGCGGCCAGCGCGCAGTGGGCCGCGCTGATGGACCGATACACCATGGTGGCCGCCGCCGGGGCGGCGCTGGGCCACTGGGTGCGCCTGGAGGAGGACACGCACCCCTTTCTCGCCGACCCGGCGTGGCTGGTTCTCTCCCTCGGCAGGCTCGCCGGACGGCTGGGCCTCAGGCTCCCCGACGCACCGCCCGACTGCGTGGAGCGGGTGTACGGCGAGGCGGTGGCCCGCCTGCGCACCGGTCGCGGCTACGACCTGCACGGCACGGCGATCGACGGGTCCGGCGGGGCGCCGGACGGCCACGCACGGACAGCGAGGGCCGCCTGATGGCGGGGCGCGGCTCGGTCACCGCACCGATCCTGATGGACGGCCCGCACAGCCCCTGGCTGCGCGTGCGCGAATCCGTGGCGTTCTTCGGCAACGCGGTGGTGTACGCGAACTGGCAGCAGTGGCAGTCCGTGGTGGCCGCCGGACCCGAACTGCGCTCGCTGCTGGGCAACCGTGATGGCAGCGCTTCAACGCCCTGGCCAAACCCGAGGTCCGATACCGGTTCGCGGTCTCCCGGGTGCTCGCACGGCATGCCGCGAGCGCCGCGCTGGACGTGCTGCCGGACGCGGTGGAGCTGGCGTACAAGCCCGGCGGGAGGCCGTATCTGCGGGGTTGCGACCAGATCGACGTCAGCCTCAGTCACACCCTGGACCTGGTCGTGGTGGGCCTCAACCGGCTCGGCCGGATCGGGGTGGACACCGAGCTGGCGGGGCGCAGGCTGCGGTTCTCCGAGGTGCACCGGCAGATGTGCACGTCGGCCGAGCACGCGAGGCTCGCTGATCTGCCCGGGCCGGAGCAGGAGGCGGAGCTGCTGCGGACGTGGACGCTGAAGGAGGCGTACACCAAGGCGCTGGGGCAGGGCATGCGGCTGGGGTTCACCCAGTTCGGCTTCAGCCCCGGGGGGCGGGAACTGCAGACGCCGGACGGGGGTGCCGCCTCGCACGGGGAGTGGTCCTTCGGCACCTTCGGGCTGGAGCTGAACGGCGGGCGCACCGCCACCGATCGCTATCTGGTGAGCATCGCGTGCCAGGACGCGGGCCATGGAGGGGAGGAGGACACCTCGGTCGGGACGATGCTGGACGAGGGTTTCCTGGGGCAGGTGGTGGATCTGCTGGGCAGACAAGGAGCCTGACCGTTAAGGCCCGTTGAGCGGTACGCGCGGTGCGAGGCGCCGCATGGGTGAATAAGAGTTCCTTCGCCCGGCGCCCCACGGCGTCTCTTCGTCACGTCCTCGCAAGCGGTGGGTCCTTGCCCGCGGTCAGCCGGACTCGCGCGTGTCCCAGGCCGCCAGGATCTGCGCCTCCCGCTCGCGGGTCAGCGTCTGGTCCGGGTAGCGGTACTGCGCGAAGGCCTCCGCCATGCCGCCCTGTTGTGTCATCCAGGTCCAGGTGTCGCGCACGGACTCGGCGAAGGGGCGGCAGCGCAGCCCGTCCTCCAGCGCCTTCTTCGAGGAGAAGTCCCAGACACCGGCGAGCTGCTCCATGGGCGGCGCCCAGAACGGCACGGTCACGAACGGCGGGATCTGCTGGGTGGCGAGGAACGTGTCCTCCACCCACACCGGCTGGGCGTCCGCGCCCGTCAACGACATGACCTGCTCGATGAGTTCACCCCAGGTGGCGTTCGCGGGCTCGCCGGTGGTGAGGTAGGTGCCGAAGCCGCCCGCCGCGACGCGGTCAAGTCCGAAGGCCGCGATGTCCCGGGCGTCGATCAGCTGCATCGTGCGGCCGGGGGAGCCCGCGGCGAGCATACGGCCGCCTTGCGCGGCCCGCCGCAGCCAGTAGGGGATGCGCCGCATGCGGTCGCCGGGCCCGATGACAACCCCGGGGCGCAGCACCAGCGCCCGGCCCTCGAAGTCCCGCTCGACGGTGCGCTCGCAGCCGGCCTTCAGCGCGGGGTACTGGCCGTCGTCGGGCCCGGCGTCGGGGGAGCACGCGAAGCGCGGCGAGGACTCGTCCACGGGCGCCGCCGGCCAGGGCTCCAGGGCGTTGATGGAGGAGATGTACAGATAGGTGCCGGCCTGCCGGCTCAGCGCCCGGGCCGAGGCGCCGACCACGCGGGGGACATAGCCGCACACGTCGACCACCGCGTCCCAGGGGCCCGCCGCGGCCAGCCGCGCGAGGTCGGCCTCGTTCTCGCGGTCGCCCGTGATCGTCTCGACGCCGGGCAGGTCGGCGCCGGAGCGGCCGCGGTGGAAGGTGGTGACCTCCCAGCCGCGGGCGAGGGCGTCGGCCACGAAGGCCTTGCCCAGGAAGACCGTTCCACCGATGACCAGAAGTCTCATGCCAGATACACCGTTTCGTGTCGGAGAGCTGTACGGAAAGCCGTGCCGGGGGTCAGCCGGCGGGCAGGGATCCCACCAGGGCCCGGTAGGCGGGCTCGAACTCGGCGTCGTAGCGGGCGCGGAGCGTCGGGGGCATGCCGCCGAGCATGAACTGCCTGGCCTCGGATGCGGCCTGCTCCAGCAGCAGCGGCATGGTCGGCGCGAAGTCCATGGGGTCGTGTCCCAGGGCGAGGGAGGCGAGCATGGCCCGGTACGCCTCGGCGGTCACCCTCTCCCGCAGGACCGGCACCATGGTGCGCTCCTCGAGCCTGAGGTGGTCGTGCATCAGGGCGTCGAACTCGGCGATGCGGGACAGCAGGCAGGTGAGCACCACCTCGCGCTCGCCGGTGCCGACGGCGAGCCCGCGCAGGCCCTCGTCGATGCCGACGAGGTGGTCGTCCAGCGACGCGTGCTGTTCCTCCAGCGTGCGCGCCACCCCGGCCAGGCCCGGCTCGGTCTCCAGGACGACCGGCCACACGTGCGAGTCCTCGCTGGTGTGGTGCCCTTCGAGGATGGTGGTGAACATCTGCCACCAGGTGGTCAGCCGCCGTACCGTGGCGGCGTCCAGAGCGCCGCCCGCCGCGGCGCCGGCCAGCCGCCGGCCCAGCTCCGGGATCACCCGGCGGATCAGGTCGTGCGTGATGGTGAACCCGGTGAGGTTGTTGCCCGGGCCGGGGGCTGTGGCCCCGGCCGGGGGAGCCGGCGTGCTGCCGGGCTGTGTGGTGTCGGTGGTCGCGGACAACGCCCACTCCTCTCGTGCCGGCCGCCGGTACGCCCGGCAGGCGCTCGTGGCAGCGAGCCTGCCGCGCAGCGGTGGAGTCCGGCTCGACTACCGGTCCCGTACGCAGTAGTCGCCGAGGGCGGGCTCCAGCATGCCGAAGGCGGTTCTGGCCAGCTCGGTGATCTCCTCGCGCAGTTGCGCCGCGGGGGCCGCGGCGCGGCACAGGGCCCGTACGCGACGGCACAGCACACGGTGGGCACCCGCGAGTTGAGCCGCGCTCAAGTGCGCCACGGGATCGTCGGGAGCGGTCTGTGCCGCGTCCGCCAGGGCCGCCGCGAGTGCCGCTTCGCGCTGCTCGTCGATCTCGCGCTCGCGGGCGCGCAGCCGTGGGCTGTCGTACACGAGCCGGGCGAAGCCGGGCGTGCAGCGCCCGTTGACCGGGTGCGGCCGGTCGAGGGAGGAAACGTGGACACGGTGCAGGGCGTGCAGCGCGGACTCTCCCACCGCGCGTTCGCGCACCACCCGGGCGAGGCTGTCCACGACGCCCTCGTGGGCGTCGAAGACGAGGTCCTCCTTGAGCGGGAAGTAGTTGCTGACCGTCATCTTGGAGACGTCGGCGGCTTCGGCGATCTCGGCGATCGTCACGTTCTCGAAGCCGCGCTCGATGAACATCAGCGTCGCGACATGGGCCAGCCGTTCGCGGGTCTCGCGCTTCTTGCGCCCTCGCCGGCCCTCTTCCGGGGCGGCCGCCTGGGCCGTTCTCACCTCAGTCATGGTCCTCATCGTACCCGTTCGATTTGGCCATCATAAAGATTGGATTGACAAAAAATTTGGTGAGACCTAAATTCATGTCCGTCCAGAAGAACACCCCTCGCTCAGGAGGCCCCTTGGACCCCACGGTCGCCCGCCGCGACACCGCGTCCCACCCGCAGCCGGAGCCTTTGGACCCAGCCCTGATCCGGCTCGGCTCGGTGCTGATCCTGGGCGCCGTGCTCGCCCAGCTCGACGCGACGATCGTCAACGTCGGCCTCGGCCCGATGGCCGACGGCCTGGACACCTCCATGGCGGCCGTGCAGTGGGTGAGTGCCGGATACCTGCTCACCGTCGCCTTCGTGGCCCCGCTCTCCGGCTGGCTGCAGAAGAGGTACGGCGGCAAGCGCGTCTGGCTCGCCTCGGTCGCCCTGTTCATCGCCGCCTCCGCGCTCAGCGGCCTGGCCTGGTCCGGGGGCTCACTCATCGCTTTCCGGCTGCTGCAGGGCGTCGGCGGCGGGCTGATGCAGCCGGTCGGCCAGTCCCTGGTCGCCCGGCACGCGGGCCCGCAGCGCATCGGACGGCTGGTCGGCATCATCACCGTGCCGGTCTCCGTCGCGCCGATCCTCGGCCCCGTTCTCGGCGGCGTCCTCGTCCAGTGGGCGGGCTGGCGCTGGCTCTTCCTCGTCAACGTCCCCGTCGGGCTGATCGCGCTGGCCCTCGCGGCCCGCGTCGTCCCGTCCGACACCGGCGAACGCGACACCGCCGTACGACCCGACGGCATCGGCCTGACCCTGCTGCCCACCGGACTTGCCGCCCTCGTCTACGGCCTGGCCCAGTACGGGCAGGGCGGCGACTCCGGCCCCACCCCGGGCCTGGCCCTCGTCGCCGGCGTCGCCCTCCTGGCCGGATATGTCGTGCACGCCTTGCGCACCAGCCGCGCCCCGCTGCTCGACCTGCGGCTGTTCGCGGGCCGCGGCTTCACCCTGGCCGGTATCAACACCTTCCTGCTGGGCGCCGCCCTGTACTCGTCGATGCTGCTGCTGCCGCTGTACTTCATGCAGGTCCGGGGCGTGAGCGCGCTCCAGGCCGGCCTGATGCTCGCCCCCCAGGCGCTCGGCAGCGCCCTGGTCACCCCGCTCGCGGGCAGGCTCACCGACCGGCACGGGCCGCGCAACGTCGTCCTCGCCGGCATCGCGCTCACCGTCCTCGGCACCCTCCCCTTCGCCCTGGACGGCAGCGCCCCCGGCACGCTTCTGCTGACGGCGGCCCTGTTCGTGCGCGGCGTCGGACTCGGGGCCGTGGTCCCGCCCAACGTGGCCGCCACCTACACCTCCGTCGACCGCAGCCAGGCGCCGACCGCCACCAGTGCCCGTACCGTCCTCAACCGCGTCGGCGGATCCGTGGGCACCGCCCTGCTCGCCGTCATCCTGCAGAGCGCCCTCGCCGACGCCGCGGCACACGGCGCCGGTGCCGCGAGCGCCTACGCCCACACGTTCCGCTGGGCCCTGGTCTTTGGCGCGCTGACCCTTGTGCCCGCGGTCCTGTACCCCCGGCGTGCGCCCGGTAAGGGGTGACACCCGCCCCGCCGCCCCGTACCACCACCCCTCAGTCCCCCTCACCATCCAGCCGTCGAGGAGATGCCCATGACCAAGTCCACCTCACTCCCGCGCACCGGACTGCGCCTGATGGCCGTCCACGCCCACCCGGACGACGAGTCGAGCAAGGGGGCGGCCACCCTCGCCCGCTACCAGGCCGAGGGCGCGGACGTCCTGGTCGCCACCATGACCGGGGGTGAGCGCGGCGACGTCTTGAACCCGGCCATGGACCGCCCCGAGGTCTGGGCCGACCTGCCCCGGCTGCGCCGCCTGGAGATGGAGCGGGCCCGCGAGATCCTGGGCGTGCGGCAGGAGTTCCTCGGCTTCACCGACTCCGGCATGCCCAAGAACGGCGAGCCGCTGCCCGAGGACTGCTTCGCCGTGCAGCCGTTGCGGACCGCCGCCCGACCGCTGGTCGCCGCGATGCGCACCTTCCGCCCGCACGTCGTCGTCACCTACGACGAGAACGGCGGCTACCCGCACCCCGACCACATCAAGACCCACCAGGTCTCGGTGGAGGCCTTCGACGCGGCCGGCGACCCCGACCGCTACCCCGGCACGGGCGAGCCCTGGCAGCCGCTGAAGCTCTACTACACGCGCGCCTTCAGCAAGGCCTACTTCAAGGCCATCTACGAGGCCATGACGGCCGCCGGGCTCGACTCGCCGCACGGCGAGGTGCTCAAGGAGCTCGAAGGGATGGAGGAGAAGTGGGAGATCACCACCCGGGTGCGGTGCGCCGAGTGGTTCCCGACCCGGCTGCGGGCACTGCTCGCCCACGAGACCCAGATCAACCCCAACGGCCCCGAGCGCTCCTGCCCGTTGGAGATCGAGCAGCGGGCGTGGCCCACCGAGGACTACCACCTCGCGCGCGGCCTCGTCGACACCGCCCTGCCCGAGGACGACCTGTTCGCGGGCGTCACCCCCGATATCTGAGCCCGGCGGCGAGCTGCGAAGGGTCAACCGGCGCTCCGAGCGGACTCCAGCGGCCGGCGCGAGGCTGGGCGCACCGACACCGCGATGAGCGGCGCGGTTTCCCTCACCGGCCGCGGGCCAGCTCCCCCGTGCCCGCGGCCGGGCCCGGGAGCCCGCCCCCACGGGAGCCGGCAGCCGCGGTCCTTGGAGCTACAGAAAGAGAGACCCATGCGCATCGTCCGCTACCACCAGCACGGAACGCCGGAGGTACTGCAGGTCGACGAGGTAGCCAAGCCCGAGCCGGGCCCAGGCCAGGCACGGATCCGGGCCGAGGTCGTCGGCGTCAACTTCGCCGGGATCCAGGAGCGCGCCGGAGACTTCTACTACGGTGAACGCCTCCAGCTGCCCGCCTGCCCCGGTGGCGACGCCGTCGGTTTCGTCGACGCCCTCGGCCCCGGCGTCGAGGGCTGGCAGGTCGGCGAGCGGGTGGCCAGCGTCATCTTCCAGGACGCCTTCGCCGAGTACTCCCTGGCCCGCGTCAAGGACCTGGTCCGCATCCCCGCGGAGATGGACGCCGCCCAGGCCACCATGCTCAGCTCGCCCGCCCAGGTCGGCCTTGAAGTCATCCAGGCCGCCCACCTGAAGGAGGGGGAGAGCGTCCTGGTGCACGCTGCGGCGGGAGCCATCGGCCACCTCGTGGTCCAGATGGTCAAGGCGCTGGGCGCGGGCACGGTCATCGCCACCGCCAAGGACCCTGCCAAGCTCGCGTTCGCCAAGGAGCTGGGCGCGGACCACGCCGTCGATTACAGCCAGGAGGGCTGGGAGGAGCAGGTCCGCGCGCTCACCGGCGGCGCCGGGGTCGACGTCGTCCTCGACAGCGTCGGCGCCGACATCACCCCCAAGAGCATCGGCCTGCTCAAGCCGTTCGGCCGGCTGGTCTTCTACGGCTCGGCCGGCGGCGGTCTCGAGCTGCCCCGCATCCCGCTGGAGGACTTGGCGGGGAAGTGCATCACGCACTTCTCCATGGGCGTCATGGACAGCCAGGTCGACAACTTCGACAAGATCGTCGAGGAGGTGTGCGAGATGGTGCTCAGCGGCAAGGTGCGCCCCGTTGTGCACACCGAACTGCCGCTGGAGGAGGCCGCCAAGGCCCACCAGCTGATGGAGGACCGCGCGCAGCTGGGCCGGGTCGTCCTCGTCCCCTGAGCCCCGCGCCCCCCGGCGGCGGCCCCGCTCGGCCGCCCCACCCCCTGAGCCGCTGCGACCCGTTGTCCCCCGGCGGGTCGCAGCTCCTTCTTCCCATCTACCCAAGGGAACACAGTCATGTCCACGACCG
Source organism: Streptomyces sp. NBC_00984 (assembly GCF_045162475.1). NCBI lineage: Bacteria > Bacillati > Actinomycetota > Actinomycetes > Kitasatosporales > Streptomycetaceae > Streptomyces > Streptomyces sp. NBC_00984. Next base: position 1,200,807 of record NZ_CP108734.1, on the reverse strand, counting down.
TGCGGGCCGCGGCGGCACAACCGGGCGACCGTCTCGACCCCGCAGTGCTCAAACTCGGCATCGTCCTGGTGCTCGGCACGATCCTCGCCGTGCTCGACTCCACCATCGTCAACGTCGGCATCGAGGCCATCCGCAGCGACTTCGGCAGCTCCCTGGCCACGGTGCAGTGGATCAGCACCGGCTACCTGCTCGCCTTCGCGCTGGTCGCCCCGATCAGCGGCTGGGCCACGCTCCCGGCACGACGTCCGCACCGACCGGGTGCCGCTCGCCGGGCTGCCGGGCTGGGAGCGCGACGCGCGCACCATCCACCAGGTCCACGGCCGCTACTTCGACGTGGTGGCCGCGTCCGTGGAAGCGGGCAGCCGCGAGGTCGCCCACTGGACCCAGCCGCTGTTCCGCCCGCGCGGGGAGGGCATCGCCGCCATGCTGACCCGCCGTATCGACGGTGTGCCACACCTACTCGCGCACGCCAGGAGGGAGGGCGGGCTGCGGGAGACCGTCGAGCTGTCGCCGACCGTGATGTGCACACCGGACAACTACGCGGGCCTGGCCGCCCACGACCGGCCCCCGTTCCTGGACCTGGCGCTGCGGGCCGACCCATCCCGCATCCGCTACGAGGCGCTGCACTCCGAGGAGGGCGGGCGCTTCCTCGACGCCACAAGCCGCTACCTGCTGATCGACGCCGACGAGAGACAGGCGCCGCTGGAAGAACCGACCGGCTACCGATGGGTGACGCCAGGTCAGCTGTCGCGGTTCATCCAGCATGGGCACTGCGTCAACGTCCAGGCCCGTACCCTGGCGGCCTGCCTGGCGGCGGCGGAGCTGGGCGACCATGGCTGAGCCCGTACGCGCTCCCTCCCGACATCCTCTGCGCATAGGGGTGCTGGGGTGCGCAGACATCGCCAGACGGCGGATGCTGCCCGCCTTCGCGGCCGCCGACGGCATCGAGATCACCGCGGTCGCCAGCCGCGACGCGGCACGGGCCGCCGACGTCGCGGGGCGGTACGGCTGCCGTCCCGTCACCGGCTATGCGCACCTGCTCGGCAGGGACGACGTGGACGCGGTGTACATACCGCTGCCCGCCGCGCTGCGCGCCACCTGGGTGGAAGCGGCGCTGCTGGCCGGCAAGCACGTCCTCGCCGAGAAGCCGCTGACCTGTGAGCCCGCGCGGACACGCGCGCTGCTGGCGCTGGCCCGGGAGCGTTCGCTGGCGTTGATGGAGAACGTCATGTTCGTCCATCACCCCCAGCACCAGGCCGTGCGCGCCCTGATCGACGAGGGGGCGATCGGCGAACTGCGCTCCTTCAGCGCCGCGTTCGCCGTGCCCCGTCTGCCCGCCGGCGACATCCGGCACGTGCCCGAACTCGGCGGCGGCGCGCTGCTCGACATCGGCGTCTACCCGGTCAGGGCTGCCGTGCACTTCCTTGGCGACGGGCTGCACACTGTCGCCGCGAGCCTGCACACGGGTCCTGGCAGCGCGGTGGAGACCGCGGGCGCCGCCCTGCTGCGCGACCAGCACGGCGTCAGCGCCCAGCTGACCTTCGGCATGGACCACGCCTACCGGTCGGCCTACGAACTGTGGGGCAGCGACGGGCGGATCACCCTGGACCGCGCCTTCACCCCGCCGCCCGGCCACCGCCCGGTGATCCACCTGGAGCGTCGCGGAGCCACCGAGCGGATCGAGCTGCCGCCGGCCGACCAGGTCGCCCTGACCGTACGAGCCTTCGAGACCGCCTGCCGCTCCGCGGCCGCCCCGGACACCCATCGGCCCGCGGCCGCCCCGAGCGCCGCCCCGGCCGGTCTCCCCGACGCGCGCGCCTGCCTGCGGCAGGCCGACCTCCTGGACGCGGTGCGCCGCTCGGCAGGGGTGCGGCGGCGGCCCGGCACCGCTGCGCAGGCCGCAGTCGACGACCCCACACCATACGCAGCGGAAGGACGCAGATGATCATCGTCGAGGACACCCCGGTCGCGCAGCGGACACCGGACGTGACCGCAGACCGGTCCGCCCCGGCCCCCGCCGCCCCGCCCTACCCCACTGGCGACAAACCGGTCAGGTCCACCGCGGACCGCGTCGCGGACCTGGTGGAACTCCAGGAGAACGTGGTGCGCGGTCCCGGCGCCAAGGCCACCGAGGCCCAGCACGCCAAGGGCAAGCTGACCGCCCGGGAACGCATCGACCTGCTCTTCGACAAGGGCACTTTCACCGAGGTGGAAGGGTTGCGCCGGCACCGGGCGACCGGCTTCGGCTTGGAGACCAAGCGGCCGCACTCCGACGGGGTGATCACCGGCTGGGGCCAGGTCGACGGTCGTGAGGTCTTCGTCTACGCCCATGACTTCAGGATCTTCGGCGGGGCCCTCGGCGAGGCTCACGCCACCAAGATCCACAAAATCATGGACATGGCGACGGCGGCCGGCGCGCCCATCGTCGGCCTGTGCGACGGGGCCGGCGCCCGCATCCAGGAGGGCGTCACCGCGCTCGCCGGATACGGCGGCATCTTCCAGCGCAACGTCCGCAACTCCGGGGTGATCCCGCAGATCAGCATCATCATGGGCCCGTGCGCGGGCGGCGCCGCCTACTCCCCGGCGCTCACCGACTTCGTGTTCATGGTGCGGGAGACCTCGCAGATGTTCATCACCGGACCCGACGTGGTCCAGGCCGTCACCGGCGAGCGGATCACCCAGAACGAGCTGGGCGGCGCCGATGTCCACACCGGCGTCTCCGGAGTCGCCCAGTTCGCCTACGACACCGAGGAGGAGTGCCTCCAGGAGGTGCGCTACCTGCTGTCGCTGCTGCCCGCCAACAACCGCGAACTGCCGCCCCGCACCGCGGCGGACGACCCCGAGGACCGGCGCACCGACTCCCTCGTGGACCTGGTGCCCGCCGAACGCGGCCGCTCCTACGACATGCGCCGGGTCATCGAGGAGATCGCCGACGACGGTGAGTACTTCGAGGTGCACGAACGCTGGGCCGGCAACATCATCTGCGCGCTGGCCCGGATGGGCGGCCAGGTCGTCGGCATCGTCGCCAACCAGCCGAGCGACCTCGCGGGCGTGCTCGACATCTCCTCCTCGGAGAAGACCGCACGCTTCGTGCAGTTCTGCGACGCGTTCAACATCCCGCTGGTCACCCTCGTCGACGTGCCGGGCTTCCTGCCGGGCGTCGACCAGGAGCACGGCGGCGTCATCCGGCACGGCGCCAAGCTGCTGTACGCGTACTGCAACGCCACCGTGCCCCGCATCTCCGTCGTCCTGCGCAAGGCGTACGGCGGCGCGTACATCGTCATGGACTCCCAGTCCATCGGCGCCGACCTGACGCTGGCCTGGCCTACCAACGAGATCGCCGTCATGGGCGCCGAGGGCGCGGCCAACGTCATCTTCCGCCGCGAGATCGCCGCCTCCGACGACCCCGAGGGCACCCGCGCCCGGTTGATCGAGGAGTACCAGAGCAAGCTGATGCACCCCTACTACGCGGCCGAGCACGGACTCGTCGACGACGTCATCCACCCCGGCGAGAGCCGTAGCAAGCTGATCGCCGCGCTGAAGATGCTGCGCGCCAAGTACAGCGCGGTGCCCAGCCGCAAGCACGGGAACCAGCCCCAGTGACCAGCCAGGACTCCCAGGCGCTGCGCGTCCTGCGCGGCAACTCGACGCCCGAGGAAGTCGCCGTCCTCACCCTCGCCCTGCTCGCGGTCTCCCACCAGGGCGCACCGCCCGTGGGCGAGCAGACCGCCGCCCGGCCGCGCTGGCCGCGCGGCGCCGATCCCGCACCCGCTGCCGGGCTTTGGGCGGGATGCGCCCGGCCCGGCTGGTGCTCCCCCTGAAAGGAAGACAGAGCGCAATGACGACCTTCGACCGGCTGCGGCTGGTACGCGACATGGTGCGCATCCGCTGTGCCGAGGAGACGCTCGCGGACCTGTACCGCGATGAACAGCTGATGCGCACCCCCACGCACTTCTCCATCGGCCAGGAGGCCACCGCGGTCGGGGTCTGCGCGGCGACCCGGCGCACCGACGTGGTCTACAGCGCCCACCGCTCGCACGCGCCCTACCTCGCCAAGGGCGGCGACCTGCTGGCCCTGGTCGCCGAGCTGTACGGCAAGGCGACCGGCTGCGCGGGCGGGCGCGGTGGCTCGGTGCACCTGGTGGACCACGCCGCGGGCTTCGGCGGATCGGCGGCCATCCTCGGCGAGATGATCCCGGTCGCGGTCGGCGCGGCCTGGGCGTTCGCGATGGAGGGCGCGCCGCGCGTGGCACTGACCTTCTTCGGGGACGGCGCCTCGGAGGAGGGCGTCTTCCACGAGTCGCTGAACTTTGCCGCGCTGCACCGGCTGCCGGTGGTCTTCGTGTGCGAGAACAACCAGTACTCCATCGCCTCGCCGCTCACCGCCCGGCAGCCCGCGGGCACCAGCATCTGGCAGCGGGCCCTCGGCTACGGCATGACGGCGAGCCGGATCGACGGCAACGACGTCTTCGCCGTCCACGAGGCGGCCCGCGGTGCCGTCGAGGCCGCCCGTGCCGGGCACGGCCCGCACCTGCTGGAGCTGGACACCTACCGCTGGCGGGAGCACGTCGGCCCCCACTGGGACGAGGACGGCGCCTACCGCACTCGCGCCGAGGTGGCGTCCTGGATGGAGCGCTGCCCGATCCGCGCTGCCGCCGCCGCGCTGCGCGCCGAGGACCCCGACATCGACGCCCGTATCGACACCTGGCGGGCCGAGTGCGCCGAGGAGGTCGCCCGAGCGGTGGACTTCGCGCGCGCCAGCGCCTTCCCCGACGTGGCCGACCTGCTCTCCGGCGCCTATGAGCCGCAGCCGCTCGCCGCTCCCACCGGGAGGAACTGAACCGATGCGCAAGCTGACCTACTGGCAGGCCATCAGCGAGGCCACCGTACAGTGCATGGCCGAGGACCCGGCTGTCTTCGTCGCGGGCGAGGGCGTCGACGACGACAAGGGCATCCACGGCACGACCCGCGCGGCGTTCGAACGGTTCGGCCCCACCCGGGTCATCGACGTGCCCAACTCCGAGAACGCCACCGCCGGCATCGCTGTCGGGGCCGCCGCCATGGGCCGCCGCCCGCTGATGGTGCACTCCCGCGCGGACTTCCTGTTCCTCGCGATGGACGCGCTGGTGAACCTCGCCGCCAAGTGGCGCTACATGTACGGCGACCAGGGCGGCGTCCCCGTGGTCACCCGCGCCGTCGTCGGCCGCGGCTGGGGCCAGGGCGCCACCCACTCCCAGAGCCTGCAGTCCGTCTTCGGGCACTTCCCCGGACTGCACGTCGCGATGCCTGCCTCCCCCGCCGACGCCAAGGGCCTGCTCGTCCAGGCCCTGCGTGCACAGACACCGACCCTGCTGCTGGAGAACCGCGGCCTGTACCGCATGGCGGGCGAGGTGCCCGAGGAAGCGGTGGCCGTCCCCTTCGGACGCGGCCGCATCGCCCGGAGCGGCACGGACGTGACCGTGGTCGCCGCCTCGCTGATGGTGCACGAGACAGAGCGCGCCGCCGACCTGCTGGCCGAACAGGGCATCAGCGTGGAGGTCGTCGACGTACGCAGCATCCGCCCGCTGGACGAGGAGCTGATCTGCGCCTCGGTCGCGCGCACGGGCCGACTGGTGGTCGCGGATACCAGCTGGGCCCGGTACGGCCTGGCCGCCGAGGTCGCGGCCGTCGTCGCCGAGAACGCGTTCGACGCGCTGCGTCGGCCGGTGCGCCGGGTCACCCCGCCGGACTGCCCGGCACCGGTGTCGCACCCGCTGGAGGACGCGTTCCACCCCACCGCGGACCGGATCGCGGCGGCCTGCCTGGAGTTGGTCGACGGCGGCCCGTCCCAGGTGCGCAAATTGGCGGACGTCACAGCGGGCTTCATCGGCCCCTACTGAGCCGCGCCACCCGTACGCCCCTCGAGCCCAGCCCCCTCCCGGAAGCTGGGCCCGAGGGGCGTACTCCGTCCGCGCGGCATCGTCCGACCGGGGCGCGCCCGACGGGAAAGCGGTGGTACGGCGTGGGGCCGGCGGAGTGTCTCCGCCGGCCCCACGCCGTACCACCCGGTGCCGCCGCCGAGACTCACCAGGTCACGGGCAGCGAGCGCACACCGTAGACCGCCTTGTCCGTGCGGTACTCCAGCTCCTCGTACGGCACCGCCAGGCGCAGGTCCGGCAGCCGGCGCAGCAGCGTGCCCAGCGCGATCTGCAGCTCGGCGCGGGCCAGCGGCTGACCGACGCACTGGTGCACACCAAAACCGAAGGCGAGGTGACGGCGGGCGTCACGGGTGATGTCGAGGTCGTCGCTGCCGGAGAACACCAGCTCGTCCCGATTGGCCGCGGACGGCATGCACAGCACGCCCTCGCCCGCCCGGATCTGCGTGCCGTCGATCTCGACATCCTCCAGTGCCGCGCGCGGCAGCCCGAAGTGCACGACGGACAGATAGCGCAGCAGCTCCTCGACTGCTTCCTTGATCAGCTCCGGCTCGGCCCGCAGCCTCGCGAGCTGGGCCGGGTTGCGCAGCAGCGCCAGCGTGCCGAAAGAGATCATGTTGGCGGTGGTCTCGTGGCCCGCCACCAGCAGCACCAGGCCCATGGCCGCGCACTCGGCCTCGTTCAGCTCACCGCGCGCGACCAGCCGGCTCAGCAGGCTGTCGTCCGGCTCGCGCCGCTTGCGCTCGGCCAGTTCGGTCAGATACCCGTTCAGCGTGCCCATGGCCGCCTTGATCTGCTCCGGCGGGGTGCTCAGGTCCACCAGCATGCTGGTCTGGCCCTCGAAGAACTCGTGGTCGGCGTACGGGACGCCGAGCAGCAGGCAGATCACGCGGGAGGGCACCGGCAGCGCGAAGTCCCGGACCAGGTCCGCGGGCGAACCCTTGGCGATCAGGCGGTCCAGGGCCTCGTCGACGATCTTCTGCAGTTGCGGGCGCTGGGCCTCGGCACGCTTGACGATGAAGTCGCTGGTGAGCATCCGGCGCAGCCGTGCGTGCTCGGGGTCGTCCAGCCGCAGGAAGCTGGGCTGGGCCTTGGTGAGCAGCTGGCGGCGGCCGGGGGAGAGGAAGGGGAAACCCGGGACCCGCGCGTCGGCGCTGAACCGCTTGTCCTGCAGGATCGTACGCATCTGCTGATGGCCTGTCACCAACCAGCAGGGCTCGCCGTCCCACAGACTCACCTTGGTGAGCGGGGCGGCACGATGGGCCTCGGGATAGGCGGGCGGCGGGGCGAAGGGACAGGCGCCCCGAGGGACGGGCAGAGTCAGTTCCTGGTCGGCGACGGCACTGGGGGCGGGAGTCATACGACGGGCTCCTTGCACGGACGAAGGTGAGACGAACGGGGCTGGGCGAGGCGGTCAGGCACCGACGGAGCCGTCGGTGTCCCCGGACCCGGTGCGCGGGTCCTCGTGCACGGTGATGGCGCCGGCCGGGCACAGGCCGGCGGCCAGCTCAAGGTCGGCGCGGGAGGCCTGTCCGGCGGCGCCCGGCCGCAGCAGGACCAGGCCGTCGTCCTCGCTCTGGTCGAAGACGTCGGGAGCTGCCATGACGCACTGGCCGGCGCCGCAGCACCGGTCCTTGTCGACGCTCACCTGCATATCGGGCACCTCCGGAGGAGTGGGGGTTCGGTCGCGCCATACGGCAGTCGCATCGAACCGGAAGCCACTCGCGCACCGATCGAGCGGCGCCTGCCCGTGCGCACGAAAACCGACGTGAGGAAGCGCGGCATCCTGATCGGCGGAGCATCTCCGCGCAAGCGGAGCGGACCCAGGATCTGTGTGCTGAACTTTTGTCCGGTACGGAACATCTCCACATACGCGGAGCGGGCACAACCAGGTTGGTCGAGTCCACGATCCCGGTCGGAGCATCTCCGCGTACGCGGAGCGGACATAGCAGACACCGAGGGGAAGCGGCCCCACCTTCGGAACACCTCCGCGTACGCGGAGCGGACCCCCCGTTCACGGCGAGCTGGGCCGTCGGTGTCGGAGCATCTCCACGTACGCGGAGCGAACACGGAGGTGATGGTCTTCGACAACCTTATGGACGGAGCACCTCCGCGTACGCGGAGCGAACACGGAGGTGATGGTCTTCGACAACCTTATGGACGGAGCACCTCCGCGTACGCGGAGCGAACCGGTGGCCGCGCGAGCGCGGTCGAGCTGGCCCACGGAATATCTCCGCGTACGCGGAGCGGGCGACAGGGTCCGCCCCTCGATCTGTCCCCCCGGAATCGGAGTACCTCCGCGTACACGAAGCAGGTGCAGGCCGGGCAGGGTGCGTCCGGAGCACCCCTGCGAATGCGGAGCGGACGGGTGGAACGAGGAGCCCTTAGCCTTGATCCACCGATGAACAGCCGGTCCAGGGCTTGGACATGAAGGCGCGGATGCCCTCTGAGCTGGGACGATGGGACTTCCTACGGTTCCATATCCACAGAGCAAGAGAGCACCCGCGAGATGCAATCTTCCCATGCCGCGTCGGCGGTGTCGGCCGCGTTCGACGATCAGAATCTCATCGCGGATGCCGGGCTGGTCCCGGTGATGCGGCTGGCCGAACGGTGCGGGCTTTCGCGCCTGGTGTCGGAGAAGGTGATGCTGACCGGGGCGGCAAACGGTGCGGGTGCAGCAGCCGACGCCAAGGTCACCGGCATCGTGGCAGGCATGGCCGCAGGAGCCGACAGCATCGATGACCTGGACATGCTGCGCCACGGTGCGATGCCGACCGTGTTCCGAGAGGTCCGTGCCCCGTCCACACTGGGCACGTTCCTCCGCGCGTTCACCCACGGTCAAGCCCTCCAACTGCACGCGGTGCACCGCAGGTTCCTCGGCGAACTGGCCGCGCACACCCCGCTGCTGCCCGGCTCGGGCGAGAAGGCGTTCATCGACGTCGACTCCACCCACAAACGGGTCTACGGCCGCACCAAGCAGGGCGCCGAGTACGGCCGGTTCAAGGGCATCCGCACCCTGCACCCCCTGCTCTCCACGATCTGCACCCCTACCTCGCGGCCGGTGATCGCCACCGTGCGGATGCGCCGCGGCAAGGCAGCCGACTCCCGCGGCGCCCCGAAATTCGCCGCCGAGGCCCTGGCCACCGCGGCCGAGGCCGGCTGCACCGGCCTACGCGTCCTGCGCGCGGACTCCCAGTTCTACAACGCCGGGGTCATCGCCGCCTGCCGCCGCAACGGCGCCCACTTCTCGATCACCACGGGCATGAACCCCTCCATCAAGCGGGCCATCCACAGCATCCCCGACACCACGTGGCAGCAGATCACCTACCCCACCGCAGTCCCCGACCCAGAGACCGGAGAACTCATCTCCGACGCCGAAGTCGCCGAGATCCCCGCATACACCGCGTTCACCGGGCGCAAGAAGAGCGAGCAGGTAACGGCCCGGCTGATCGTGCGCCGGGTACGCGACCTGGCCAAACCGCCCACCACCGGCGAGCAGGGCGAGCTGTTCCCCATCTGGCGCTACCACCCGTTCTTCACCGACAACCCCGCCCCAACCCTCCAGGCCGAGCGGGAACACCGCCACCACGCCGTCGTCGAGCAGGTCATCGCCGACAGCAAAGCCTCCGCCCTGGCCCACCTGCCCTCGGCACACTTCCACGCCAACGCCGCCTGGCTGACCCTGTGGGCGATGGCCTACAACCTGCTGCGCGCCGCAGGCGCTCTGCCCGGCGCCTTCCACGCCAAGGCCACCACCGCCACCCTGCGTGCTCACCTGGTCCACGTTCCCGCCCGGATCGCCCGCTCCGCCCGGCGCCTCACCCTGCACCTACCGCAGCGATGGCCCTGGCAAGACGCGTGGGCACAACTGTTTGCCACCGTCCACGCGCCGCCCGAGACACCCTGACGCCACTCCCCACCCCGCCCGCCAGGGCCCGACCCAAGCCGAATCGTGGAAAAGCTGGGCAGACCAGCGGATACACCCTGTCCGCACTCAGCTGACAGTCCGAGGCCCCGCCCCAAAAACCCTCGCAGATCATTTCGAAACCACGTCGGTGAATCGAGGCTAAGGCACCGGGCGTCAGCGCTTTCTTCGGCCCCAGCCAATTGCGTCTGCACCAGATCTTGATCAGCCACCTCCTCGGCAACGCGGGCACCGCCTCGACTACGCCCAGCACATCGACGCCAACACGCTGCCGACGGCGGAACCTACGGGTGACCGCCGCAGGCACCGATCCCTGCCGTCCCCCGTCATCGGCCCTCGTGGAGTTTGGTGCCCCTGTCTGGGGACCAGTTGGGGACCACACGGCGTGCGTCATAGCGAACGGCAGAGACTTCCTTGCATGACATGCACCTAGATGAATTCCCATATGTGCGGATAATCCAGGTGACCCTCACTCCTGGGGGTCAAGGGGTCGCAGGTGCTGCTCTTCCAGGACGAGCTGGATGAATGGGACGTCGAGCTCGCCTACGGCGTCGGGCCCCGGTACCGGCGTCGCGGACTGGCCTCCGAAGCGGTCGCGGTCACCACTGAATACGCCGTTCACCGCCTCGGCGCGAGGCGGGTGCTGCTCCGGATCGAAGCCGGCAACGCCCCGAGTGCCGCCGTGGCGCGATCGGCCGGATTCCGGCCCACCGCGGACGAGCCCGTCCAGCGGGAGGCGAAAGGACGGCGGGTACTGCTGGAGACCTGGTGCCACCGGAACGGCGAACCGGTGTCCTGACCGGCGCGGCACCGCACCCGCGGCCCGGGGCGCCTCGCGCCCACTACGCTGGGATGAAGAGCGCCCACATGGTTCAGAGCGGACAATCCGTGCGCAGAGGTGCGGTGCCCTTCGGGAGGCATGATGAGCCGGCAGCCAGTCCTTCTTCCCTACGCCGATCCGGCCTTCGTCGCCGACCCCTTCCCGGTCTACCGACAACTGCGCGAGGACGGCCCGGTACGGCGCGCCATCATCGCCGGTGGCCTGGAGGCATGGCTGGTCACACGGTACGAGGACGGCCTCGAGGCCCTGTCCGACCCGCGGCTGAGCAGCGACGTCCGCGATGCGTCGGACCCCCGGCTCATCGAGCGGCTGCCCGCCACGGACCGCGAGTCCGTACTGCGCAACATGCTCCGTACCGATCCCCCCGACCACACCCGGCTGCGCCGCCTGGTGTCCAGGGCGTTCACCGCGCACCGCGTGGCCCGGCTGCGGCCCCGCGTCCAGGAGATCGCCGACCGACTGCTCGACGAGATCGGGCCGCGCGGCCGTGCCGACCTCGTCGGGAGCTACGCGCTGCCGCTCCCGGTCACCGTGATCGGCGAACTGCTCGGCGTGCCCGTGACCGACCGGCACGATTTCCAGCGGTGGACCGACGACATGGTCCTGCAGGGGGCCGAGCCACCGGACCCGGCCAGGACCGAAGAGGCATGGCGGCACCTGCGCGGGTATCTGACCGGGCTCATCGGGGCGAAGCGGGCCCGCCCCGGAGACGACCTGCTCAGCGCGCTGGTGACCGCCCGGGACGAGAAGCGGAGCCTGGACGAGGACGAGCTGATCGCCATGGCCTTCCTGCTGTTGGCGGCGGGATACATCACCACGGTCAACCTGATAGGCAGCGGGATCGCGGCGCTGCTCGCCCACCCCGACCAGCTTCGGATGCTGCGGGACGACCCGGCGCTGCTGCCGGGCGCGATCGAGGAATTCCTGCGCTACGACGGACCGGTCAACCCCGGCATCGCCCGGTTCGCGCGCGAGGACGTCACCATCGCGGGCGTGGACATCCCGCGCGGCGCGACCGTGCTCGTCGCATCGGCCATCGCCGACCGCGACCCGGACCACTTCCCCGAACCCGACCGCCTGGACATCTCACGGCAGGACAACGCCCACCTCGCGTTCGGCCACGGCATCCACTACTGCCTCGGGGCGCCGCTGGCCCGGCTGGAGGGGCAGATCGCCATCGGCACCGTACTGCGCCGCCTGCCCCGCCTCGCCCTGGCCGTGCCGACCGAAGAACTGCGGTGGCGACCGGGAGGGCTGCGCGGCCCCGAGCGACTGCCCGTCACCTTCACCGCCGACGCCCCGGTCTGAAGGCGTGCGCCGCGCCGCCCGCCGGCTCAGCCGAAGAGCTTGCCCAGGAACGCGTCGAGGTTGGCCCTGGTCCGCTCCACCTGCTCCTCCATTGTCAGGGTCTCCTTGAAACGACTGCCGGGCGCCGGGGTCTTCCTGCCCCGGACATACAGCGAGCAGGCGAGATCGGTGCAGATGTACAGGCCGACCGAATTGCCCTCGCGCCCCGCGGCGCCGGTCTTCCGGGCGGTCATCAGCGAGACGCCGCTCCCCGGGTGTGTGGTGAGACACAGGGAGCACATGCTCCGGTGGAGGAAGCCGCGTTGCTGGGAGGGGAAGCGGAGCGTCACGCCGATGAGTTCGCCGTCGCGTTCGGTGACGATGTAGCTGCGTCCGGGGGCGGAGAGATCCCGCCACCCCAGAAAGTCCAGATCGTCCCAGGGCTGCTCGTCGAGGTCGCGGGGCAGCGGCAGACGTTTGGCCTCCCCCTTGGAGCAGTTGATGAACGATGCGCGGATGTCCTGCTCACTCACGGCCTTCATGCGAGGGACGCTAACTCTGCCTACGATCACTAGGCAAATGATTAATGAGGCAAGGTTATGCGCCGCCCACGGCGTCCGTGACGGTCAGCCGGTGCGCGGGCGGATGTTCGATCGGGAGATCGGGGCGCCAGGCCGCCAGCACTTGGGCGGAGGGACCGAACAACGGTTCCGGCAGGGCTTCGAGTGCGGTCCACTGCCAGGTGCTGATGAGATGGGGTTCGGTCACCTGCGGGCTTCCCGACCGCACGGTCACCACGGCGCCCATCGACACGCGGTTGATCCCCCCGACCACGTCGTGGAGCATGGCGAATACGCGTACGTCCTCCGCGTCGACCTCCAGACCCGTCTCCTCCCGGAGCTCACGGGCGGCCGCCTCGGCGATGGACTCGTGGGTCGGGTCGACCTTGCCGCCCGGCAGCTCCCAGGTCCCGCCGTGGTGCCTGCCGAGGAGTACCCGCCCCCGTTCGTCCTGCACGATCACCCCCACGCCGAGCGCCGCCTGCGCCTGCGGTGGACGGGTGTTGCGGGAAGAGGTGTCCGCGGGCGTGGTCTTCATGGTGCTCCCTGTGCTCCTCGCAGGTGGCGGAGTGCCATGGACGCGGGGCCCGGCACTCCGGTCGTACGGGGGCAGCCTACGGACAACCGCGGCGCCGCCTCTCGCGCGGGCCGCACCGCCCGGGGCATCGCCTCAGACGGCCAGCCGCAGCGATGTCCCCGAGATGCCGAGCCGTACCGTCTGACCCCATGTCAGCTCCAGTGCGTCCGTCTCCATCCCGTCGCCGAAGACCACCACCCGGTCCGACTCGACGGTGAGCCTCAGCCCCTGCCCGCGCCCCAGTTCGCCCGCGACCAGCGAGGTGCCGGTCGCGGGGGACGGCCAGGCCTCGCGGACGAACCAGAGGAGTCGGGGGTCGGTGGGCGCCGGGAGGTGCAGCTTGCTGCGGCGCTCCTGCCACAGTGAGCGGAGCCAGCCCGTGGCGCCGGTGCCGGTGCCGACGAGGACGCCGGAGGAGGCCTGCAACTCGGCGGCGGCGTCGGGGGCGTCCGGGCCGAGCCGGTAGCGGGCGGTCTGATGGCCGGGCGGGCCGAGGTAGATCTCGTTGAGGGCGAGGAGACGCTGGGTGTCGTCGGCCACCGCCTCGACCATGGTGAGTTCGTCCGCCGCGCCGCCGGGGGACCCGGCCGCCCGGAGCAGGGCGGCCGCGTCGCGGGGCCGGTGGCGGACGAGCACGCCCGGATTGCGTCCGGGTTCGGTGTCGATGCCCACGACGGGCTGGCCGGAGAGGTACTTGGCGGCGTTGGCGACCAGCCCGTCCTGACCGACGACGACCACCACGTCCTCCGGCCCGAACAGGAAACGGTCGAGGTCCGCACGCTCCACCCGCGACTGACGCCACTGGAGCGGCACGGCCGCCGCCACATCGGCGAGCGCCTGCTGGGTCCGCCGGTGCCGCCGCGCCACCTCGTCGATGGACCGGCCGCGGCTGGAGAGGAAGAAGGCGGCCTGCCCGTGCGTGCCGTGCCGGGCCAGCAACTCCTCGTACTCGGTGGTGCGGTGGACCAGTACCGCGCGCGGGGCGAGGCTCATGCCCGGGTCTCCGGGCCGGCGTTGCCGAGCTTGCTGAGCAGGCCGGTGAGCACGTCGGGGGAGAGGGTGAGGCTGTCGATGTGCGGCAGGTTCTCGGCGAGACTGGTCGCCGCCAGGGCGTGCAGGGTCGCGGTGTCCACCTCGCCGTGCACCCGTAGCCAGGCCGCCTGGGACTCGGCCCGCGCGGCGCCGACCTCACGGGCGGCTTCGGCCTCGGCGCGGGCCAGCCGCACCGTGCGGGCGGCCTCTGCCTCGGCGCGCACCCCGTCGGCCGCCGCGTGCTCCTCCGCCTCGCGGCGGGTGTTGGTGCCGCGCTGCTCGACCAACTGCTCTTCCCTGCGTGCCAGTTCGATCTGGCTGGCGAGCTCGTTCTCGGCGATGGCCCGTTCCCGTTCCACGGCCACGGCGCGGCGTTCGTAGGTGGCCCGGTCGGCCTCCTGCTGGATCTGCTCGCGGGCGGGGGTGCGCAGGGCGCGCTCCACCTCGGCCTCGGGGCGGATCGCCACCACCCGTACCGCGACCACGTCGATTCCGGTGGCGGGCAGCCGCGGTTCGGCGGCGAGCCCCGCGGCGACCCGGTCGCGCACCGAGGCGACACCGTCGACCAGTGCCACGGCCAGCGCCGTCCTGGCCAGTACGTCCAGGGTGTGCTGCTGGGCGGTCTCGGTGAGCAGGGTGGCGATCTGCTCCAGCGGCGCGCCGCGCCAGACCCCGGTGTCCGGGTCGACCGAGAAGTCCAGCCGGGCGGCGGCCTCGGCCGGGTCGCTGATCCGGTACGTCACGGTGGCCTGCACGGTGACGTCCTGGAAGTCGGACGTACGGGCGTGGAACGCCATCGCCAACTCCCGGTCGTTCACCGGGACTTCCGAGAGCGCGGCAGTGAGCGAGCGGTACCAGAAGCTCAGCCCCGGCCCGTCGTGGGCGAGCCGGCCGCGTTTGTGGTGGCGGATGTGCGCGGTGGGCGCGGAGCGCAGATGGCGCCAGCCGAAGCGCCTGGTGATGTCGGCCATGTCGGCCCCCCTTTGTTCTCGTCGTGGGGACGATAACGGGGATTGCTGATTATCGTCAAGAGGACGAGAAAGGTCGGCTGCCCGCTTCGGTCAGCGCGGCTCCTGCGGTCGGACCGTCTCCGGCCGGTCGCCCTTCGCCGCGAGGAATCTGGCCGGCACCTCGCCCCCGCCGTGCACCGCCAGATCGGCGCCGTTGACGTAGGAGGCCAGGCCGCCCGCCAGGTACAGGCAGGCGCGCGCCACGTCGTCCGGCGCCGCCATCCGTCGCATCGGGACGACCCCGGCCACCGCGGCGCCACCGTCCTCGCCGTAGACCGATGCCGCGCTCTGTGTGCGGACGAGTCCGGTCGTGATGTGGTTGACGCGTACCTTCGGCGCCCATTCCAGGGCCAGTGCCCGGGTCAGCGCCAGCAGTCCGGCCTTCGCCGCCGTGTACGCGGCCGTGCCCGGCTGCGGGGTGTGCGCGGAGACGCTGCCGATGTTGACGACCGAACCCCCGTCGCCCTGCCCCTGCATGACCCGGTTGGCGGCCTGTGACACATAGAACGGGGCCAGCAGGTTGAGGGCGACGATCCGCTCGACGAAACGCGGTGACACGGTGGCCGCGTCGGCGTCGGGGGAGCCTCCCGCGTTGTTGACGAGCACGTCCAGCCGTCCGAAGCGTTCCACCGCCACGTCGACCAGGGCAGCCGCCTCGGCCGGGTCGCGTACGTCGGTCCGCCGGAAGTGTGCCCGGCGGGTGCCGCTCCCGGGCAGCTCCGGCGGTTCGCCGCGACCGCAGACCAGTACCTCCGCGCCGGCGGCGAGGAACGCCTCGGCGATCACGGCGCCGATGCCCTTCGTGCCGCCGGTGACGATCACGGCCCGCCCCGTGAAGTCGATGGGATTGCCGATGTCCATGGTCCGCCCCCGCCGTTTTCCGGAACGCGCGTGCAGTCGAAGTCCGTGCCGATCGGTCAGTAAATCTACCAACTGTTTGTTTGGTGGGATAGTCGCCGCTGCTGCCGGGCGGGATGCGGCGCGAGGAGGTGCAACCGCGGGCGGCCGGTGACTCCCCGAGGGGTCACCGGCCGCCCGGATGGTGCGCCGCCCCCGTCCCCACGGTGCGGCGCCGGCGGGTCGTCGTCATCCGCTCGGACAACGGCCCACGTCTGTCGGGACTAGGGCCTGTCCGGCGGATCATGGCCGGGGTCGCGGCGGCTGACACGGCACCTCGCAGCGTTGCCGAAACGTCCGAATAGCTCCGCTATTAGGACGCTCCGGCGTCTTGCGATGCACCGCACCAGCCGCCGCGCCCTGTCCGGCCCTGATCCGCCGGACAGGCCCTAGGGCGCGGACGCGCCCAGTCCGAGTGAGGGAAGAATCGCGTTCTCCACGAAGCGGGTGAGGTACGCCTCGTCCGCGTTCTTTCCCTCCAGCAGCGGCCGGGCGCGCACCACGCCCAGGAGCTGTGCGGAGACGAACTCCGCCGCCGGGTTGTCCGCCGGGATCTCGCCGCGCTCCGCACCGCGCCGGACCATGGCGTCGATCGACGCCAGTCCGGGCAGGATCAGCGCCTCGCGCAGTGCGCACAGCAGCTCGGGGCTCTGCAGCGCGGCATGGCTGAGCGCGTGCATCAGTGGAGTGTCGCGTCCCGAGCCCTCGCCGATCGCCCGCGCCGCCTCGCGAAGGTCCCCCGCGAGCGTGCCGGTGTCGATGTGCGGAAGCAGTGCCTGCCGGGTGCCGTGCAGTGCGGCCACGACCAGTTCGGGCTTGGAGCCCCACTGCCGGTAGAGCGTGGACTTGCCGCAGCGGGTCCGCGAGGCGACCCCCTCCATGGTGAGTGCCTCGTAACCGGACTCCCTCAGCATGTCGAGCACGGCCGCGTAGAACTCCTGCGCCCGCTCCGGCGTGATCTTCGAGCGGCGCGGCGTGTGTGCCGGTTCCTGTGCGACGTCCTGCGGCGACATGTGTCTTCCCTCTCGGCGAAGCTGCGACGAGGTCCTTCGATACGCCAGTGTACCGATACGCGCGTGTACCGATACGTTCGCGTATCGGTACACTGGCGTATCGATACGGCATGGACCGGACCATGCCGCCGTAACACCGCTTCGTCAGCAAAGGGGCACCGGGTGATGTACGCCGGTAGCGAGCCAGCAGACCGGGAGCCGGACAGTTCTGCCCGACCGCCCCTCGTCCGCGAGCTGCTTCTGGTCGTGGGACTCTTCGCGATCTACAAGCTCGGCCGGCAGGCCGCGAACGGTCATGTCGACGAGGCGTATCGCAACGCCGGACACGTCTGGGACTTCGAGCGCTCCGTGCACCTGCCCGGCGAGGGCGCCGTGCAGAGCCTGCTGCTGCATGACGAGACGCTGATCCACCTCGCGAACACCTACTACGCGACCGTGCACTTCCCGGCCACGCTGCTCTTCCTCGGGTGGCTCTACTGGCGCCGCCCGCGCCACTACGTCTGGTCGCGCCGCATCCTCGCTGCGCTCACCGGCGCCGCGCTCGCCCTCCATCTGCTCTTCCCGCTCGCCCCGCCGCGGCTGCTGGCCGCCGCCGGGCTGGTCGACACCGGCCAGGTGTACGGACCGACGGTGTACGGGGCGACGCCGGCGACCGACTCGATGGCGAACCAGTTCGCCGCGATGCCCTCGCTGCACTTCGGCTGGTCGGTGATGGTCGCCGTCGGGCTGATCGTCGCGACCCGGACGCGGTGGCGCTGGCTGTGGCTGCTGCATCCGCTCGTCACCCTGCTGGTGATAGTCGGCACGGCCAACCACTACTGGCTCGACTCGATCGTGGTCTCCGCACTGCTCGCGGTGGCCTTCGCGGCACTGCGGCTGCCGCGCACGGATCCGGTGCGGGCACCTCTCCCCTGGCCGGCCACGGCGGGCGGACCCGCGCCGTCCGCCGTGCCGCACGCCGCCGAACCCACCGTTCCGGCCGCGTACGCCGGATCGCAGACGTACTCCGCGTCCCCGTACGCCTCGACCGGGGCCCGGCGTTGAACGCCACCGTGATGGCCGTCGCGCTGTCCCTGGTCTCCGCCGCCGCCTACGCCTCGGCCGCGGTGGCGCAGGCCCGGCTCGCCGGGCGGACCGAACCGGACGCCGGGGTGCTGCGGCTGCTCGGGCGAGGAGCCTGGTGGTCGGCGGTAGCGCTGAACGCCGGTGGCGCGCTGCTGCATGTCGCGGCGCTCAAGTACGGACCGCTCACCCTCGTCCAGCCGCTCGGCGCCCTCACCCTGGTCGCCGCCGTCCCGCTGGGTGCCAGGGCCGCCGGACGCCGGGTCACCAGGATCGAATGGCGCGGCACGATCCTCACCCTGCTCGGTCTCGGTGCCCTGCTGATGACCGCGGGCGGCGCCGCCCCGCACGAAACGCTCAGCCTGCCCGAGGCCCTGGCCGTCGGGGCGGGGACGATGGCCGTCGTCGCCGGACTCAGCAGGCCCGGAGCACGCCCCGGCCTGCGGCACGCCGCCGCGTCCGGCATCACGTCCGGGGTCGCGTCCGCGCTCACCCAGACCCTGACCGTCACCGTCACCGACCACACCGGTCCGCTGTTCAGCTGGCGTCTGGTCGTCGTCGCGCTGCTGGTCTCCGCGTTCGCGATGAGCGGGCTGCTGCTCTCCCAGACCGCCTACCGAGGCGGCCTGGGCGCACCGCTGGCGGTCGTCACGCTCGCCAATCCGGTGGCCGCGGCGGCCATCGGCCTGGCCCTGCTCGGCGAACGCCTCCAGGGCGGGACGACCAGTCTGTTCCTGGCGCTGCTCGGGACGGCGGCGGCGGTACGGGGCGTGATCCTGCTCAGCCGTGCCCAGGCGGAGACCCCGGCCTTCGCCGGTCCGGTCGTCGCCGGTACGGCGGGGGGCGAGCCGAAGCCCGGGGCCGGATCGCCGTCACGTGTCGTCATCGCGAGCCGGGGGCCGCAGGACCAGCCGGCGTTGCGACCGGAACTGGGCCGGGCACCGGTGGGCGGTTCGTAGCGCGCGGAAGCGATGCCTGTCGGCCGGTGGTGCGTCGCGGGGACGTGACATCTGCCCGCCCAGCTGTCACGTTCAAGAACAACCCATCTACGGACCCGGCTTCTCGTCCTGATCCAGTGCCCGTGTCAGCCAGCCGATCCAGAAGTTCTCCAGATCGATGCCGCCGCGCAGGACCAGATGACGCAGCCGGTCCTCCTCGGAGTTCCGCTCGGGCGGGAAGTCCCGCTCCTCGATCTCCAGGTACTCCGCCAGCTGCCGGCGATGCAGCCCCAGGTGGCGACGGAGTTCCGCGTCCAGACCAGGTGCCCCGACGACTGCGGCGGCCCGCATGCGCAGCAGCAGCGGATCCCGGACCTGCTTGGGGTCCTCGGAGCGGGCCACCCAGGCGGAGAGCGCCTCGCGGCCCGCCGGCAGCACCTCGTACTCCTTCTTCTGCCCACGCGCGGGCTGCTCCGAGGGCAGCGCCCGGATCTGCCCGGCCTGCTCCAGCTTGCCCAGCTCGCGGTAGATCTGCTGGTGCGTAGCGGACCAGAAGTAGCCGATCGACCGGTCGAACCTGCGGGTCAGCTCCAGTCCCGAGGACGGCTTCTCGAGCAGGGCGGTGAGAATCGCGTGCGGGAGAGACATGGGGTGCATCCTATGGACGGCCGGCCGTGGCCCGACGACGCAGCGGCCCCGCGGCCCCTGCGCCACGAGGCCGTCGGTCACAGCGAAGCCGCGAGCTCCGTGCCCTGGCGGATCGCCCGCTTGGCATCCAGCTCGGCCGCCACGTCGGCGCCGCCGATGAGGTGCGCCGTACGGCCCGAGGCGAGCAACTTCTCGTACAGGTCTCGGCGCGGCTCCTGGCCCGCGCAGAGCACGATCGTGTCGACGGGCAGGAGGTGCTGCTCGCCGTCGACCGTGAGGTGCAGGCCGTCGTCGTCGATCCGGTCGTAGGCGGCGCCCGCGATCGTCGTGACGCCGCGGTGCCGCAGCTCGGTGCGGTGGATCCAGCCGGTCGTCTTCCCCAGCCCCGCGCCGACCTTGCCGGTCCTGCGCTGGATCAGGTGGACGGTCCGGGGGGTCCTCGGACGCTCCGGGGCGCGGAGACCGCCGCGGTCGCGGTAGTCGGTGTCGACGCCCCACTGCCGGAAGAACACCTCGGGGTCGCGGCTCGCCGCGTCGCCCGAGTCGGTCAGGAACTCGGCGACGTCGAAGCCGATCCCGCCCGCCCCGATGATCGCGACCCGTTCGCCGACCTGTGCCCCGTCGCGCAGGACATCGAGGTAGCCGACCACGCTGGGGTGGTCCTGGCCCGGGATCGCGGGGGAGCGCGGGGTGACACCGGTGGCGAGGACGACCTCGTCGAAACCGTCGAGCGCGCCGGCCGTGACCCGCGTACCGAGCCGGAGCTCGACCTTCTCCTCCCGGAGCCGGGTACGGAAGTAGCGCAGCGTCTCGTCGAACTCCTCCTTGCCGGGGACCCTGCGCGCCACGTTCAGCTGGCCGCCGATCTCCTCGGCCGCGTCGAACAGCGTCACCTCGTGCCCGCGCTCGGACGCCGAGACGGCGCAGGCGAGACCGGCGGGCCCGGCGCCCACGACCGCCACCCGCTTCACGGTGCGGGTCGGCGACAGGGCGAGCTCGGTCTCGTGGCAGGCACGCGGATTGACCAGGCAGGAGGTGACCTTGCCGCTGAAGATGTGGTCCAGGCAGGCCTGGTTGCAGCCGATGCAGGTGTTGATCGCGTCGGCGCGGCCCTCGGCCGCCTTGGCGACGAAGTCGGGGTCGGCGAGGAACGGCCGGGCCATCGACACCATGTCCGCCCGGCCCGAGGCGAGGATCTCCTCGGCGACCTCGGGCGTGTTGATGCGGTTGCTCGTCACCAGCGGCACGGAGACGGCCCCGCGCACCTTCTCCGTGACCCAGGTGTAGGCGCCGCGCGGCACCGAGGTGGCGATGGTGGGGATACGGGCCTCGTGCCAACCGATCCCCGTGTTGATGATCGTCGCGCCGGCCGACTCGATCTCGCGGGCGAGCCGCACGACCTCCTCCAGCGAGGAACCGCCCGGCACCAGGTCCAGCATCGACAGCCGGTAGATCAGGATGAAGTCGCTGCCGACCCGCTCACGGACCCGGCGCACGATCTCGACGGGGAACCGGATGCGGTTCTCGTACGAGCCGCCCCAGCGGTCGGTGCGGTGATTGGTGGCGGCGGCGATGAACTCATTGATCAGATAGCCCTCGGAGCCCATGATCTCGACCCCGTCGTACCCGGCGCGGCGCGCGAGCCCGGCCGCCCTGACGAAGTCCTCGATGGTCTCCTCGACCTCGTCCTCGGTGAGGGCGTGCGGGGCGAAGGCGCTGATCGGTGCCTGGATCGCGCTCGGCGCCACCAGGTCGGGGTGGTGCGCGTACCGGCCGAAATGCAGGATCTGCATGGCGATCCGGCCGCCGGCCTCGTGTACGGCCGCGGTGACCCGCGCATGCTGCTCGGCCTCCGCCTCGGTGGTCATCTTGGCCCCGCCGGGGAAGGAGCAGCCCCGGGCGCTGGGGGCGATGCCACCGGTGACCATCAGGCCGACGCCGCCCCGGGCGCGCTCCGCGTAGAAGACGGCCATCCGCGCGAAGCCGCGCTCGACCTCTTCGAGACCGATGTGCATCGAACCCATCAGCACCCGGTTGGGGAGCGTGGTGAACCCCAGGTCCAGGGGGCTCAGCAGATTCGGGTACGGGCTCATGCGGCGGCTCCTCGCGCAGTGTCGTCTGCGCCAGTTGTAGACCACCGAAACGCCATTGTGCAACAAGTTGCATAATGGCGTGCGTCTCAGCACCACGCACGGGGCCGTCCCCCGGACGGCCTAACACCAGGACCCGTCGGCGCCCCGCGCCAAGGAAAGTGGAACTGCGGCATCCGACCGACGCGGCGCGGCTGCCCCCTCACACCCCGACCACCCCCGAACCCCTGCGGAGACACCCCATGGCCTGCCTCGATCGGCGTGACCTCGGCCTGCTCGTCCTGCGCGTCGGCACCGGCGCGGTACTGGCCGCGCACGGCACCCAGAAGCTGGCCGGCTGGTTCGGCGGCGGTGGCATCCAGGGAACCACCGCCGCGATGGAGGCGATGGGCTTCCACCCGCCGAAGCACAGCGCGGTCGCCGCCGGGCTCGGCGAGGCGGGTGGCGGAGCGCTGCTGGCCCTCGGCCTCGCCACCCCGGTGGCCGGCGCCGCCGCGGCCGGGGCGATGGCGGGCGCCGTGGCCGTCCACGCGCCCGCCGGATTCTTCGCGCAGGGCGGTGGCTACGAGTACCCGGCGTTCCTCGGCTTCACCGCCGCGGCGATCGGTCTGACCGGGCCCGGCCGCTACTCCGTCGACCATGCCACCCGGCATCTCTTCAACCAGCCGTGGATGGTCGCCCTGGCCTTCGCGGGCAGCGCGGTCGCGGCGGCGGCCGTGGTCGGCAGGCGCGCCAAGGGCCGGGTCGCGGTCGACCCCGACGCGACCTGACCGCCCGGCAGGACAGGGACCGGGCGGCACCCCAGGGAGGGAGCCGCCCGGTCCCGAACCCGGTCCCGCTCCGTTACTTGCGGAAGGTCAGCGAAGCGGCCGGGGGAGTGGACGCGACTGTCGCGGGTCGGGGTCGTACCGTCCAGCGTGTAGCGGACGGTGGTACCGCGCTCGGCCCGGAACTTCAGCTCGACCGAGTGCTCGTACCGTCCGCCCGGGACGCTGACACCGGGTGCGGCCGGGGTGCGTGTGCCGGGGGAGTCGGCCTGCGCGGCGGTCGGCGCGACGAGCGCGACGGACGTCGCGGCGATCACGAGAGGGGTGAGTCTCACGGGTGTCCCTGTTCTCCGGTCCGGGAAGTCCATGCCGGAATCCAGGCCTGGTTGCACAACGGATGGATAACCGGTCTGATCAGGGGCATTGGGTGTCGCGCGCCAGGTCGCGGTGCGGCCCGGCCGACTTCCGGGTGAAGCGATCATGAATATCTGACGGGGTCACCGGGGCCACCGGGGCCTGCGGACGGGGCCTGCCCGGCCCCGTCCGGGTGTTTCAGCTCGACAGTTTCCAGCGGCCGCCCTTCGCCGCCGCCACCAGCTCCGGCACCGTGCCGAATTTGACCCGCGGGCGTCCGCCGTCGCGGCCACGCGCCGGCTCGGCCCGGTCGATGGCGGCCAGCCCCTTGGCGTCGACGACATGGCGGCTGCGGCTCCGGGCCAGACGGCGGAACGCCTTGGGCGCGGGCGCCGGTGAGGGCAGGGCGCCTGCGACGGCATCGTTCAGGAGCGTGCCGACGGTCTCGGCGGCGCAGGCGCGGTTGGCCCCGATGCCGCCCGAGGGCCCGCGCTGGATCCAGCCGACGACGTACGTCCCCGGCATCCCCGTCACGTGGCCGCCCTCGTGCAGGACGGTGCCGGTGGCCTCGTCGAAGGGCAGCCCCGCGACGGGCACGCCGCGGTAGCCGACCGCCCGCAGGAGCGTGCCGGCCGCAAGGTCCAGCTCGCCCGGATCTCCCGTCACACGCATGGCCCGCACGCTGTCGTCGCCGAGCACCCGGACAGGTGCGGAGTGGAACCGGAAGGCGATACGCCGTCCCGGCGCCGGTGTGCGCGACCAGTCCACCGTCTCGCGGGTCACGCTCCGCAGCCGGCCGGCCGTGACCCCATCCCGTGCCTGCTCGATGGGATCCATGGCTGCCGAGCGCCTCCCTCGCTTGTTAGACGCGACGTCCAGCAAGCTGTTGGGCGGAACGTATGGCAAGAGTGCCGCGCGGGCCTATCCCTCGTGGCGAATCCGCTCGATCGATCTTCGGTGCGACGGGCCGGACCGGCCGGGACCGTCGGCCGTCCGCCCAGGTGAACACGGCTCGGACGCAGCGGTGTTGGGCCCGTCCGCGTGGGCGGACGGACCGGCGGACATCCGGGGCCGCCCGCGGTCCGGACGCCGGGGCCGTCGTGCTGTACTGGTCCCCCACCTGCCCCACCCGTCACCGTTACCGGAGGCCGCCCATGGCACGGCTCCACATCCGTCCCGGCGTCAACCCCGACGAGCCCGATGTGCCCGTCGTGACGCTCTGCGTCGACCCGGAGGGCTCACCCGGCGAGCGCGCCGTCGCCCGGCTCGGTGACCACTGCTACGAGGGCGACGGCGTCCTGTTCCTGGCGGGGACCGACGGCTGGGCCGAACACACCCTCGACGGCCGCCGCCTGACAGTCGACATCGCCGTGTACCCGTCCGCGCTCGGGCGGACGGGTACGGACCTTGCGGCGTTCCCCGGCCGCTCGGCCGCCGACCCGGAGGCGCTGCTGGTCCTCCGGGCGGAGACCGAGACGGACCCGGAACTGTACGCGCGGGCGGCGCCCGCGACCGCGGTGTTCACCGGGGCTCCGGATCGCATGCTCGACGCCGATCAGGGCTGGCCGGTGCTTCTGGGGCCGCCGCCCGAGGAGTGAGGAGGCGGTCGGCCGCGCAGCCCGGTCGTCGGGGCCGTGGCCCGGGACGCCGCCGTCGTCCAACGGAACCTTCCGTGGCCCGGGACGCCGCGGTCGGTCAACGCGCCCGGACCTTCTGGATTCATGGATCAATCCCTCTCCGAAAAGCTGTTGGAGGCTCACGGTGGCCGAAGTATTCCTGTTTCATCACGCCCAGGGCCTGACCCCCGGGGTGATCGCTTTCGCCGACGCGCTGCGCGGCGAAGGGCACACCGTGCACACCCCCGACCTGTACGAGGGCCGCACCTTCGACACCCTGGAAGCGGGGCTGGCGTACGCGGAGAAGACCGGCTTCGACGAACTGCTCGACCGCGGCGTCCGGGCGGCGGCGGACTCACCGGAGGAGCTGGTCCACATCGGGTTCTCCCTCGGCGTGCTGCCGGCCCAGAAGCTGGCTCAGACCCGGCCGGGGGCGCTCGGCGCCGTGTTCGTCCACTCCTGCGTCCCGAGCTCGGCCTTCGGAGCGTGGCCGTCGCGGCTCCCGGTCCGTATCCACGCCATGGAGGCCGACCGTCTGTTCACCGACGAGGGCGACGCGGACGCCGCCCGCGCCCTCGTCGACGAGGCCGCCGACGCCGAACTGCACCTCTACCCCGGCGATCAGCACCTGTTCGCCGACAACTCGCTGCCGTCCTACGACGCCGAGGCCGCCGCGCTGCTGCTCGACCGCACGCTGGCGTTCCTCCGTTCCCGGGACGCGGACCACCGCGAGGCCTGACGCGGCGCCCTCCGTTCCGGCGGGAGCACCAGGGCCTGTCCGGCGGATGACGGCCCGGGACCACGTCCGTGGTCCCGGGCCGTCCGCACGGCCCCGCGTCGCTCAGTTCCGCTTCAGCTCACGGGCCGTGCTCTCCCACGTCTCGAACATGGCCAGACTCGTGAACATGGCCCGTAGGGAGGCGCCGATCTTCCGGCTCGGCCTGCGCAGCTGCCGACTGGTCATGCCGAGCATCTTGATCAAGGGCTCGACCTCCTGCACGCTGTCCGCCGACTCCCGGACATCCCGGGCCGTCCCGATGACCTGGCCGAGCAGTTCGTCCACCTCGTCCGGCCACTCGTCGCGAGGGGTGTCCCGCGCCCACTGGAGGAACGCGCTCAGGGCATCGGCGGCGATGTTCA
This sequence comes from Streptomyces sp. NBC_00984, assembly GCF_045162475.1. Classification (NCBI taxonomy): domain Bacteria; kingdom Bacillati; phylum Actinomycetota; class Actinomycetes; order Kitasatosporales; family Streptomycetaceae; genus Streptomyces; species Streptomyces sp. NBC_00984. Next base: position 1,175,135 of record NZ_CP108734.1, on the reverse strand, counting down.
TCCGCTCGACGAAGCGCCCCGAAGCCGCCTCCAAGTCATCGGCCGGGCCCTCGATGGCCTTGGCGAAGCGGTTGATGACAACCTGCCGGGCGCTCATCGGGGTTCCCGGCAGACCGGCCCGGACCATGTCCTCATTGAGCAGCTCGCCCATGGCCGCGAGGTCCACGAGCGCCGCGTCCACATCGGCCATGTCGTCCACGATCGCCTCCATGGCCGTATCGGCGGCGGCCACCCGGTCCCAGAGCCCCGGATCGTCCTCCTCCACTGCGGCCGGGGCGGGGGTCGGGCCTTCGACGGCAGCCGCGCCCGTTGCGCCGGGGAACGGGACGCGCGCGGCCGGCAGAAGGGGACTTCCCCCGGGAATCCCTTCTCCGGGGAGTCCTTCGGAGAGTGTGGTCATCAGTGCCTGTCGTGCCTCGGCCGAGCCGAGTGGAAGGGCCGGGTACTCGATGGTCGGGAGCGTACCGGCCACGAAGGGCGCCCTGCCGGCCTCACAGAGGTGCACGGTGCGCCGCCCGGTGGTGTGCCGGATTCCGAGGCCGTAGACGACCTCGGGACTGCCCCCGGTGAGGTCGGCGATGACGATGTCGTCGTCGATGAGGTGGCGGATCGACCGGTCGGACAACGGGCCTGCGCCGGCCACGTCGTCGGCCCGGACCAGGGTCATGCCGAACCGCTCGCAGACGGGCCGCACGACCTCCTCGTAGAAGACGGCGGAGCGCTGCTGGATGTCGTGGGCTGTGCCGTCGGCGGCGGCACGGGTGTTGCCGTTCGGGCCGATCACGAAGCATGTGGGCACGGTGGATGTCCTCCAGGGGTTCTGGAACTGCCGGAATGTCGAGGGCCGGCCGGCCCGGTGGAGCCGCGTCAGTCGAAGAGCGTCAGCGCCACGCCGTCCGCGAGGTCGTCGGCGTAGACGGGCCGCTCGTCGATGCCCAGGGCCCGCATGAGATCCACGGTGACGACCCGGTGGCGGTGGCCGACACGGACGGTCTCGCACGGGAAGGTGCCGAGGCCGACCAGCCGGTACGCGGTACTCATGCACATGCCGAATGCCCGTGCAGCCGTTCCGAGGTCGACGCTCACCGGAAGGTCGAAGATCTCCCGGAAGGTCAGGGGTGTCCGGTCACGCTCGTTCATCCGCGCCTCCCCGGGCCGCGCAGGGACAGGGTTCCGACCCGGCGCCCCCGCCGGAGGCGGCGGGTGTCGCCGACGGTGTCGGCCAGGCCCCATTCCTGCGCCAGGGCCCCGACCCGGACGCCCTCGGCCCGGTCGGCCGGAACGGTGATCCGCAGGGGTGCGCAGAGGCCTGCGGGCCTTTCGGCACGTTCGAACTCCACCTGCCAGTGGCCGTCCGTGCCTTGGCGCGCCCCGGCGACCGCGTCGATGTTCTCCACCGCCGTCTCGGAACGGGCCCTGCGTGCTGCGTTCCAGGCTCGCGTGCACGCGGAGCGCAGCAGCACGGACCCGGGATCGGCGGTGTCCGGTCCCATCTCCCGAAGCGCTTCGAGGCAGGCCGTGGCCAGCTCGGCCTCGACATCCTCGCGAGCGGTGCCGAAGCGGTCCGCGATCCGGAACGCCGTGCGGCGCAGTCCGGGCACGGCCAGCCACACCGCGCACAGCGGCCAGCCGGAACGGTCGGCGTCGGCCTGTGCCAGAGCAACCGCCTGCCGCCACAGCGACGTTCGTACGGCGGGGTCCGCCGAGCGGTCGTACAGGATCGGGCGCGCCTCCGCCGGGGAGAGCGGGACCGCCGCGGTGATGGAGCCGTCTTCGAGCAGCAATCCGGATGCCGGTTCCCTGCTCGTGAACTCCCTCTCGATGGAGTCGAACAGTCCGGGTCCAGAGAGTGATGCCATGGTCGTCCTCCTGATCAGTCGGTCCGCTGGGGCTGGTTCCTGCTGCGCCACTCGGCAAGGCAGCGTTCCGCGAGAGCCTTGCCCGGCATGGCATCGCCGCCCCGTTCGATCAGCAGGAGCAGGCGCAGGAACCCGTGCTGCCGGGAGTCGACGAGCCGTGCGAACAGCTCCTCGACGGCCGGATCCGGCGCCTCGTCCGGGCCATGGCACCAGGCGAGCAGCGCGTCCCTCATCGGCGGGTACGACGCGGCCTCGTTGAGCGCCCGCTGGACGAGTTCCGCGATGTCCGAGGCCGTCGTCGGCCCGGCGAGCATCCGGCCGCTGAACCAGATGTGGTCGAAGTCGACCAGGACGGGAAAGGTGAGAGAGGCCACCAGGGCCGCCGTGTCCTCGACCCGTGTCCAGACGACCAGGTGACGCGTGATCGTTTCCCTGGTCTCCGAGTCCCCCGCCGCGAACCGCTGTATCAGCGTCTCCGCGGCGGACAGGGCCACCGAGGTGTCCTCGGGAGTGTCGCCTCCCCTGTTCGCCACACCGTGCAGCAACATCAGCGCGTGTTCGGCCTCGACCCCGCCCACGTCGGAGCGACAGGCGTACGCGACGGCGCTGCGCAACACCGTTTCGGGTGCGTCGCTCCATTCCTGGAGCAGGTCGCGGACCTTGTCGGCGACCACGGGATCGAGCGCTGCCGTTCCCAGACACCGGGCGGCGACCTCGAAACCCGCGTGGCCGGCGGTCAGGGCGAGCTCACGGACGAGTCCGAGCGTGCGCCCTCCGGTGCGCACGGCCATCCCGGCCATCGCACGACCGGCGCGCTCGATCTCCGTCGCTGTGGACCCCGTCCTGCCCAGCCAGTGGTGCAGCGGCGGCAGCAGATCGGCGTGTTCGTGACACACCACCTCCCACACGGCGTCGCCGACCGCCGGCCAGAAGAACGCGACGGGCTGCGGACCGTCGACGCCGAGACCGGGTGCACAGTTCGCCCCGACGCCGCGCAGGATGTCCCCGAGGGGGCGTTGACGGACCAGGCCGAACCCCTGGTTGCCCATCGGCTCCCGGAGACCGTGACCTGCGGGCCCGGGTTCCGGCCCGGGACTTGCCGTGGCCAGCAGATCTGCGGCCCGCTCGACGACGATGCCGCGGTCGAGTCCTCCGTACACGGAGACCGAGAACAGGTGACTCAGGAGCTCCGGATCGTGCTCCGCACGGGCCAGAAGTTCCTGGGCCTCCACCGAGGCGAGCCGGGCCAGCACCTCGGCACGGTGCACCTCGCCCCCGGCGCCGAGCCGGCCCACGGTTTCCGCCGCCCGCGCCGCGTACCCGGGTGGCAGCCCGGAGGGCAGGACCGAGGGAAGGAAGTCCGGTCCGAGCGGCTCCAGCATGCGGGCGCGGTCCCGCGTGTCGGGGCAGATGTCCGCGAGATGGGCGGCGAAGACCTCGGCCGGGTCGGGCGGCCGGTGGCGCACCACCTGGGCACCGAAGTCCCTCTCCAGGAACCGGGTCAGCCCCGGAACGTCCGGAAGCACGATGACCAGGCGCGCCTCCGCTTCCGCCAGGGCCGCCTCCAGGTTGGACAGGTCCCAGGGCCTGAGCGCGAAGGGGGCGCCCGGCTCCATCACCAGGTAGCCATGCACCCCTTGTGGCCGGGGACGCCAGCGCGTCAGGTCCTCCGCCCCGTCGATCTGGACGAGTGCCGGGTCGTCGCATGGATGGGCGAGCAGATTGAGGGCCAGCGTCAGACGGCCCGTACCCGGCTCGCCGACCAGGAACAGGATGCCCGATTCGAGCGCGGCGAGACCCGCCTCGAAGGCCGGGGGCGGGACGAAGCGGCGCCGGGCGACCTGGAGGTCCTTCGCCCGCACGGGCCCCTGACGTACCGGTACCACGGGACCGCCGCCGGCCACCGAGGAGCTGGACATATTGCGCTGATCGCCCTGCACCACACCGGTGTTGACCGTGCTGTGCGGAGCCAGCACCAACATCCGCTGATTTTGCTCCAGTTCGGGGAGCACGGCCTTGAGGGCACCGTCGACGGAGCTCGTGTCAGAGGTCATCGTCGGCTCCCCGGACGTAGTCACCGGACACCGCGGTGTCGGTCACGTGCTGTCCGCCGTGGACGAGACCGGTGTTGATGATGCCCCGCGGGGCGTTCAGCGCGGTGTACGACCTCGCGGGAGCCGCCGGCCCATCGGTGGTGGACCCGGCACGTCGAAGGGACCGGAGCAGATCGCTCAGCCGTCCGAGCTCCTCCGGGGCGGGCGTGTATCCGGCGCGGTGCAGCGCATCGAGGACCGCTTCTTCTCCGTGGTCGTCCCGCTCCGGATCGCCGGTCCGGCCGGGCAGCGGGTGGGCGAGACCGAAGTCCGCCGGCACATCGGCTCGCGGTGCGCGATGGGTGCCACCCACGTACTTGTCGTGTTCTCGCATGGCTCCTCCGGGAGAGGGCCGGTCGAGCCGAATGGCCGCCGGCGGTTTTCCTGGCGATTCGAGAATTCCGCGCCGTCGAGCCGCTCTCCGCTCTCGCAGTGCAGAAGGAATATGTCGGTCGTCACATTCCGAACATTCGATCTTTTGGTGGCGGTTGCATGTCCCGGAGCGGCGAGCGAGAGCCTTTGTGCGACAAAGAAAGTCCGGAATGTCACAGGTAATCCAGGGTCGAAAAGCAACTGCGCTTTCACATGGCCGATTCAATAAAAAGAGGAATTTCTCATTCCGCTCCGGAAGGGAATGGGGGCCGTCTACCGTGATCGCATGAGCGAACAGACTCACATTTCTCCGGCACGGGTACTGCGGGAGCTCGTGCCCGCATCGGCATGGGAAGGGCTGGCGGGCTTTCCGCGGCGGCCGCATCCGGCGGGCGCGGTCCTGCTGCATCAGGGGGAGTCCGGATCGCATGTCCTTGCACTGCTCCGCGGCATCGTGAAGGTGGTGCGCGGGGATCGCGACGGCAGGGAGCGGCTGCTCGCCTTCCGCGGGCCGGGAGAAGTGCTGGGGGAGGTGGCGGTGCAGGACGGTGGAGTCAGACTTGCTCATGTCCGGACTCTTAGCAGGTGTGAAGTATCTGTGATCCCCGCAGCTGCCTTCCGTGCCTTCGTGACTCAGCACGACCTGGCATTTCAGCTCGCTCTGCATGCGGTGAGCCGACTGCGCGAGCAGACCCAGTCGTGCGAGGGCGACATCGATCAGCGGCTCGCGGCGACGCTGCTCCGTCTGATCGAGATCTCCGGAGCGCGTTCGTTCTCCCTCACCAGGGACGAGTTGGCGCAACACCTCGGAGTCGGCCGGAATTCCGTCACCAAGGCGCTGGAGCGGTTCGGATCCCACCGGGTGCGTTTCGGTAGGACACGTATCGAAGTCCTCGACGAGGTGCACCTGAGTCGTTTGCTCAACCGTCGAGCCGCCACCTGAACGGGGATATGGCGTGGATCACCGGTCGTCTGCACCGCGGGAGCGGAACGCTCCCCGTCGCTCGGTGAAGCTCACGGGGCGCGGAGACGACGCACCACCACATTCCCGCCCCCGCCGGCACGAGCCCCGGTGGAACCTCGAAGAGGAGCGACGATGCACGAACAGGACAACGGACTGCCCCGGGCCACCGCAGCGCCCTACACCCGCAGCCGCCCGCTGCCCCCGTACCGGGGAATCATCGCCGTGGACGCCAAGGACTTCACCGGCCTCCCCGCCATCGAGCACGAGGTCGTCAGCCGTACGGTGCCCGACCTGATCGGGACCTCATTGGACCGGGCAGGTCTGGCGGAGCTGTGGAACGACCGGAAGTTCCCCGCCTCCACCGGCGACGGATACGTCCTGGGATTCGACCCGTCGTTGATGCCCTTCGTCATCCATCCCTGGCTGTTCACGCTTCAGGAAGTGCTGACCGAGTTCAATATCCATGCTCTCGGGGCCCTGCCGATCAGGCTCCGTGTCAGCCTGCACATCGGTCCCCTGCCGGACACCGGCGACGAGTTCGGAGGCAATGGGACGGTGCGCAACGACACCCACCGCCTGCTCGACTCCCGTCCGGTCAAAGCCGTGTTGGCGTCCTCCAAGGAGAACGTCACTCAGGTGGCGGCCATTCTGTCGGACCGCTGCTACCAGGACGCGGTCGCCAGCGGGTACACGGGACGTCATCCGGACCACTTCATCGAGGTGCCGGCAACGGTCGAGGGCAAGCGGTTCGCCCAACGGGCCTGGATCCATGTGCCGCTCCCTTCCGGACCACTGAACGACCTGCACATGCCCGGCGACGCCGCGGGCGAGGGGCATGGCACGGACGGTGACCAGGAGGGAACGGGAAGGCGCGATGCATCCGAAGGCATTCGGGTGACGAACAGGGCCCCGAACGGAAACATCAACACCGGTACGGTGCACGGCGGTCAGCGTGTGACGGTGACCCGGCGCGGAACAGACGCCTGACGCTTGATCATTCCGCCGAGGCGGCCGTTCCTTCGTACCTCGCTCACGAGTTCGGATCTCGTATCCTCCGCACTCGCCCGTCAGGTCAGACGGAGGGCCCCGCTGCTGAGCGGTGGGGTCCTCCGTGATCCCTCGTCCCATCGCAGGGAGTCGGGGTGGGACCTCCGGGCCGGAACCGCTCCACCCCGACGATGTGTCGGACCTTGACCGGGCGCACGATCACAGCGACCCGCTGCTCCTCCGGCATGATCCACTCGAACCGTTCAACGCCCAGATACTTCCGGGCCAGCCGGTCCATCCGGTCATGGGCCTCCTCGCCCTCGATGAAGCGGGTCACCTCGCCACTGATCTGCACTCGGTCGAAGGGGTCGGCGGCGTCCGCGTGCGAGAGATAGACGCGGGGGTCGCGGCGGAGGTTCTCCTCCTTCACCCGGCCCACTGAGGTGTTGAATGTCAGCTCGCTCTCGCCCTCCAGATCCACCCACATTGGGCTGACCTGCGGCGATCCGTCAGCGAACACGGTGCCGATGTACCAGATATGGGCGCCCTGCAGTCGCGCGCGGACGGCTTCGTCGAAAGTCGCAGTCATCCTTGGAGGCTACCAACCGTGATCGACGGGACGGCTTCGGAAGTCGTGGGCTTCGCCGAGCCTCGTTCCTGTCCGCCTGCGATCGGAGCGTTGTGATTCCCGGGACATCCGTCGACAGTGCACGTTCGCCCGACTCATCGGTGCTCCCTCTCGGGCAGGGCCACGGTGCTTCAGGAAGTCCTTGACAGTGGTCGGCATCCCGAGTGGTCGGCATCCCGTTGGGAAAACCGTGTCGATGCAGAGCGAGAAACGCCCTTGACCTGCAAGAGCAGGCAGGGAGCCAACCGTCTGGGAGTGCCGAATGCTGCGCACCATGTTCAAGTCCAAGATCTAGCGTTTGGGTGTTTCCGCAGGTCATAGCCCTGATCGCCGCCCCGGGGTCAGCAAACGGTCAGCATCGGGCTGGACGGTGTCCGGCTTGCTGACCTGCACCCGCGACCGGGACCTGCTGCCCAGCCCAACGCCCTGCTCGGAAGCCTTAATACGTGGCTCGACAGCTCGCCCGCGGGATGGGGTCCTTCTTCAAGGAGTGCGGTTGCTCCAGGCCGACCCGTTGCCCGCACCCGTACACGATTCGGTTCCGGGACGCTATTGGCAAGCGGCGTGAGCAGGCTGGTTTTGGGACGCAGGACGACGCGATCGAGCGCCTTACGCAGATCTACGCGGAGAAGAAGAAGACGGCGCCGTCCGTTGCAGAGGCACGCCGGGTACTCGGTCAGCAGACGGTCGCGGCGACGACGCCCGCCGGGCCCACGCGGCCCTGCTCCGGCTGCGCAGCGGGGCGCACGACGAGGAGTTCCGCCGCTCCTGTCTCGCGGACACGGCCGAGTGGTACCCGGACATGGCGAGGACCCCCGATCTCGTCCTACCTCTGGACCACCACGACGACGTCGCCCGCCGCGTGAAGGAGGCCGGCGAGCTGTGGCCCGACCTGGTCGCGGTCCCCGACCGTGGTCGCTTCCTCCTTGCCCAGCTCCTGTGGTGCCCCACGGCCGAGCACGCCCAACGGCTCACGGAGCTCTCCACACGCGCCCAGCGCCGACAACTCGCGCTCGTGGGGGAGATAGCGGAGAGGGAACCGTAGAGGGCGGTGTGAGGCGTGGCCCCGGGGGGCGGGTGAGCCGATCGGGCCCGTCCGTCCCCCCACCTCCGCTCGGGGCACGCGGTGGCGCGCGTGTGCCGCGTTTGCTCAGGGCTTGTCCAGGGGCTGCTCAGTGGCGTCCACCAGGGGCGGAGGGGGCCTGTGCGATGTTTGACTACATCAGGTAGCAGGCGAGAAGGGCGGATTCCCATGGCTGAACAGCCCGCTGTGAGCGTCGGCGGCGTCACGTACCGGGTGACTCCCGAGTACTTGGCCAACGCCTCCAGTAACACGGCCCGCACTGCGACCGAGATCGCGGGGCAACTCGCGGAGCTCAAGGCGTACGTGACGAGCCTGGAGGCGAACTGGCAGGGCATCGCCCACACCCAGTTCCAGACCCTCATGGCCGAGTACGACGTCTACGCGCGGATGCTCCACGACGCGCTGGAGGGCATCTCCAAGGGCCTCCAGGGCAACTACGTGAACTACAAGGAATCCGAGCAGCAGAACCTCAACAACCTCGCCGCGCTCGGCCAGGACGTGCCGAAGATCCCGTCAGGGACCAACTTCAACTGATTTGCCGCCCCGGCCGGTTCGCGCACACCGCCCCCGGCGGTCCGCGCGCGGCCACCGGGCCGGGCGCATCCGAGGAGGAGCCATGGCCGATATCGACGGCACACCGATCTACGTCGGTGAGGGACTCGCCGCCGCGGGCGGCACGCTCAACGCCAGGGCCGGGGAGATCTCCGGTGAACTCCAGGCGCTCAAGTCGCAGCTCGCGCCGCTCGCCGACGCCTGGCGCGAGAGCCAGGCCGCGACGTACTACCAGGATCTCCAGAACGAGTGGGACCTGGCCGCCGACGGCCTCTTCGGGCCCGACGGCGTGCTCGGCCGCATCGCGCAGGCCATGCATGTCAACTGGAACAACTACAGTGACGCCGAGTGGTCGAACATGTCGACCTGGCGGCACTGAACCCACCGCGGCCCGCGGGCCGGTGGCCTCGTACGCCCACACCGAGGCGGCCTCGTACGCCCCACACCGAAGGAAACGTCCGTGCCCGATGAACGCTGCCGGGTTACCGTGGTCGGCGAGCGCAGGCGCGTCGACCTCGCGCTTCCCGCGCAGGCCCCCATCGCCGAGTACACCCCCCGGCTCGCCACCCTGTGCGGCCAGCCCGAGCCCGAGGACCTGGCTCCGGTCTGGTCGCTCGCCGAGTCGGGCGGCCTGCCCCTCGCCCCTGGCGTCTCGCTGGCGGCGGCGGGCATCCTCGACGGCGCCGTGCTCTACCTGCGCGACCAGCGCGCCTCCGAACGCGAGGAGTTGAGCGTCACCGACCTCGACGAGCAGGTCGCGGAGGCCCGGGGGGACGGCTCGCTGTGGAGCGCCCGCCGCCGTGCCCAGAGCGTCGTGCTCGCCGGGCTGTTCGTCATGTTCGCCTCGGCGGTGTGGCTCGGCGCGTACCGGCTCTCCGGCGCCTCCGCCGCCCTCGTCGCGGTCGCGGCGCTGGGCAGCGCGCTCCTCGCCTGGTACGCCACCCGCAAGAACTGGCCGCTGCCGCTCGCCGTGCGGCGGCTCGTCGCGCTCGCCGCCTGCCCGTTGATGGCCTGCGCGGGGCTCGGCGCCCCGGTGCACGGGCCCGTCGCGACACCCGTGCTCGTCGCGGGTACGGCCGTGATCGGCGCGCTCGCCGGGCTCCTCGCGCTGCCCTCGGCCGCCACCGTGCTGCTCCAGCTGTTCACGCTCGTCGCCGCGGCGTTCGTGGTCCCGCTGACCGTCCTGCACGCCGGTCTCGCCGGTTCCGCCGCCGTGGTCGCGACGGTGCTGTTCCTGCTCGCCGGGCTCCTGCCCCGGGTCACCAGCCAGATCGCGGTGCTCGTCCCCTCGGGGCGGGACACCGGCGCCGCCGTGATCGACTCCACCGACGTCGCGGACATCGTCCGCCGCGGCAACCGGCTGCTGACCACGCTCAGCGCCGTGTCCGCCGCCGGTCTGGCCGCCGCGCTGCTCGTCCTCGCCGCACACGACGACGTCTACGGCCTCGCGCTCGCCGCTTGTGTGAGCCTCGGCCTGCTTCTCCACGCTGGGACCGTCCGGGTGCTCAGCGCCGTCGCCCCCCAGCTCGCGGCCGGTGTCGTGGGACTGCTGGCGCTCGCCGTGCGCGTCCCCGAGTACGCCCTCGACTCGCGGACGGCCGGGCCGCTGGCCGCCTTCCTCGCCGGGCTCGTCCTGCTCGCCTGCGGTCTCTTCCTCGCCTTCGGCGCGGCCCTGCGCCCCGTCGAGCAGGAGCGCCCGAGCTGGCCGGGCGGCCTCGCGACCTTCCTCGCGGTCGTCTGCGTGCCGCTCGCCGCCGGGGTCTTCGGCCTCTTCGACAAGCTGGCCAACCTCGGGAGCGGCCTGTGACGGGCCGTCAGGGGCACGGCTTTCCCGTACCTTCCCCGTCAGCCGCCCCGTCCGGCGGCCACCGGACGGGGGCCCGGCGGAGGCAGGCGCGGTGAGGCTCGCCGCGGAGCGCGTGGCGCCCGGGAGCTGGGGCGGCCACCGCACGATCGGGGCGGCGGTACGGGCGGCGAAGCCCGGCGCCGTGATCACCGTCCAGGCCGGTACCTACACCGAGAGCCTGGTGCTCGACAAGGACGTCAGCCTCGTCGCCAAGGGCACCGTGCGGCTCGTCGCCGCCCGGGGGCCCGCCCTCACCGTGCACGCGGGCCGCGCCGAGGTGCGGGGCTTCGCCCTCGAATCCGACGTTCCCCGGGACCCCGTCGTCCTGCTGCGCGGCGGCGAGCCGGTGCTGCGCGACTGCGAGATCACCGGCGGGCGCGTCGAGATCGCCGGGACGACGACCGCCCGGCTCGGCGGCTGCACCGTGCGGCGCGCCGGGGCGGCGGCGGTCCGCCTGACCGGCACCGGCCACGCCGTCCTGGAGGACGTGACGCTCGCCGGGTGCACCGGTGAGGGCCTGCGCGTGGAGGACGAGGCACGGGCCGAGGTCTCCGACTCCCTGATCGACGGAGTCACCGGGCACGGTGTCCTGGTGAGCGGCGGGGCGCACGTACGCCTGAGCCGCTGCGAGGTGCGCGCCAGCGGCGAGTCGGCCGTCCTCGTCGGCGGCCACGCCACCGCGAGCCTCGACGAGTGCCGCCTCCACGGGGCGGGCGGCCAGGGCCTGTGGACGCGCGGCACGGCGGGCCGTCGCGCCCCCGCGGCAGAGGGCGCCGCGCACGAGGCCGGGGACCCGGGCCACGGGGTGCGGCTGCGGGACTGCGAGATCTTCCGCACCGCCGGTGCCGGGGTCCTCGCGGAGGACGGCAGCGCGGTCCGCCTCCACGGCTGCCACGTGCACCACACCGAGGGCGCCGCCGTGCTCGTCACGGGCGAGGCCGGTGGCGAACTCGTCTCCGTACGGGCCGTCGACTGCGCCGACAGCGCCCTCGTCGTGAGCGCCGCCGGGCAGGTTACCGCGCGGGACTGCACCTTCGCCCGTACCGGCGCCAACGGCGTCTACGCGGTGGGCGAGCCGGACCTCGCACTGACCGGCTGCACCGTGCGCGACACTGCCTACACGGCCGTCCACCTGGGCGGCTCGGCACGCCTGAGCGCCGGCGACTGCACCGTCACCGGCACCCCCGAGTACGGTCTGCGGGTCACCGCGCGCGCCGAACTCCTCGCGACGGGCTGCGAGGTGAGCGGCGCCGAACTCGCCGGGGTGGTGGTCGAGGACGGCGACGCCGCCCTGCGCGACTGCCGAGTCTCCGGCGGCCGGGACGGTGTCCGGCTGCGCACCAGCCACCGCCCGCTGCTCGCGCGGTGCGCGATCGAGGGCAGCGCCGAGACGGGCGTCAGGGTCGGCCCGGGGACCGGTGCCCGGCTGGAGAACGTGACCGTCACCGGCAGCGGCGGCGCGGGCCTGCTCGTCGAGGAGGACAGCACGGCCGTGATCGAGGACGGCACCGTGGACGCCCCCGGCGGCAGCGGCGTCGTCGTCCGCGCCGGTGCCAAGGCCGAGGTGCGCGGCCTCACCGTCGAGGGGGCGGCGAAGAACGCGCTCTACGTCGACGAGGGCGGCGCGGGCCGCTACGAGGACTGCCGGCTCACCGGCAGCCGCTTCCCCGCCGTCTACGCCGCCGCCCGCTCCCGCGTCCTGCTGCGCCGCTGCACCGTCACCGGCACCGAGACCGACCTGCTGCGCGCCGAGGACGCCGAGGTGCGCGCCGAGGACTGCCACGTCGAGGACGTCGCGGAGCCGCTGCTGCCCTCGCTCGCGTCGCCGGGCGAGGCGCGCGCCGTCCTCACGGCCGTGCCCGCGCACCGCGCCCCCGCGAGGACCGGGCCGGGCGAGGACGAGGAGGGCGCTCGCGACCCCGAGGAGGCCGCGGCCAAACTCGCCGGACTCCACGCCGAACTCGACCGCCTGGTCGGGCTCGACGGCGTCAAGCGCGAGGTGCTGACGCTGACCAGGCTCATGCAGATGGTCAAGGTGCGCCAGGACGCCGGGCTCGCCCCGCCGCCGCTCAGCCGCCACCTCGTCTTCGCGGGGAACGCCGGTACCGGCAAGACCACCGTCGCCCGGCTCTACGGCGGCTTCCTCGCCGCCCTCGGCCTGCTCAGCCGCGGTCACCTCGTGGAGACCGACCGCGGCGACCTCGTCGGCGAGTACGTGGGCCACACGGCGCCCCGTACGACCGCCGTCTTCAAGCGCGCCCTCGGCGGGGTCCTCTTCATCGACGAGGCGTACTCCCTCGTCCCGCAGGGGCAGATGACGGACTTCGGCTCCGAGGCCGTCGCGACGCTCGTCAAGCTCATGGAGGACCACAGGGACGAGGTCGTCGTCATCGTCGCGGGCTACCCGAGCGAGATGGACCGGCTCCTCGGTTCCAACGCGGGCCTCGCCTCGCGCTTCACCCGCACCCTCCACTTCGACGACTACTCCCCGCCCGAACTGGTGCGCATCGTGCAGTACCAGGCCGCGCGGCACGAGTACACCTGCGCGCCCGAGACCGTGGAAGCGTTGCACGACTACTTCGAGACCCTGCCGCGCGGCGAGCGCTTCGGCAACGGGCGCAGCGCTCGGCAGGTCTTCCAGCGGATGACCGAGCGGCACGCCGCGCGCGTCGCGGAACTCGATCTCAGCCCCGCCGGACTGGCCGCCGCCGAGCCCGACCTGCTCACGACGCTGCGGACGGCCGACCTCCCGCCCGAGGGCGCGCTGTGACCGGCGCGCCGCTTCCCCCCGCGCGCGTCCCGTACGCCGCGCCGCGACCGCAGACCCCGGAGGACCGGGGGAGAGGCAGGTGTGCCACGGATGGCTGAGGAGATCACGTTCGAGGAGTTCAAGGCGGACCTCGCCGAACTGAGGGACACGCTCGGCTACGTGCGCAAGGCGTCCGGGCTGGTCACCGGACTCATGCAGGAGATCGACCACGCCATGAAGGGCGTCGGCGAGCACTGGAACACCCCGGCCTACGGGACCTTCGACGAGATCGAGTCCTGGTTCCACAAGTGCCAGCACGACCTGGAGCGGGTCCTCGCCGACATCGTCGTCAAGATGCAGACGAGCTACGACAACTACCACGCCGCCGAGGAACAGAACGAGAAGAACCTGCACGGCGGGGGCTCCCATGGCTGAGCGCTCGCACCGCGCCGCCGGTACGGCCGTGCCGCGCGGGGCGCTCGCCGCGCCCGGGGCGCCGCTGCCCGTACGGCCGCGAGCGGGCGCCGTGCCGCGCCGCCGCCCCGCGCGGCACGCGGGGCGGGGCGGGGCCGGGCACGCGCCCCGCTCAACCGGCGGGCGGCGGCGGGAAGCGCGACTCGCGGTCGGTGTGCGCGTACACCTGCCCGGAGTGGTTGAGCAGGGCGATGTACTCGCCGAACTTCTCCAGCGCCGAGCCCACCTGAAGCAGCGCGCGCTCCATCGCCGGGTTCATCTCGGCGGCGAACTCCCGGGCGGCCGGGGCGAAGGGGTTGTCCGAGTCCTCTTGCGGCGGCTTGTAGCCGCTGGCCAGGCTCGTGTGCCCCTCACCGGTGTCGGCCTTGTCCTTCGCGGTCTGGCCGAAGACGGTGTCCTTGACCGAGGCGACGTGCGCGCGCACCTCCTCGTACTTCGCGACCGCCTCGCGCGCCTCGACGAGCATGGACTTCTCCGCCGTGCGCAGCGAGGCGAGGTCCACGCGCAGGTTTCCGGAGGGCGGTCCCGGCTTCGGCTCGGGGGGATTGGAGCCGCTGCTGTTGACGTCCTTCGGGTCGAGATTGAAGGAGGGCGGGGTGTCCCAGGCGACCTTGTCCTCCGGGACCAGGCCGCTGAGGTCCTTGCCGTTGTCGGCACTCGGCTCCGGGTCCTTGCCGTCGGCCGGTTCCTCCGGCTCGGGCAGGGGCGTCGTGTCGTACTTGGAATCTATCGGGCCGCTCACGGTCTCTCCCTCGTCTGTCCGGCACCGTCCCGGTGGCACGCCGGCCGGGGACCGATCCCCGGGAACTCTGCCAGGTTTATCACTTGTGTGCGGAATTGTCAGTGCGGACGCGGTGGCGAGTACGGGAACAAGTCCCGTACCGGGCACCGGGTTTCGCCGGAAAGGTGCGTCATGGCCGATAACGGCAAGACCGACTACGACACCTCCCTCCTGGACGTCTCCCCCCAGGGGATGGCGTCCTCGGCCAAGCGGCTCCTCGACCTGAGCAAGGAGGTCTCGCAGACCACCCAGGCCATCGGCGACCGGATCTTCGGGCTGCGCCTGCGCTGGGAGGGCAAGGCAGCCGCCGACGCCCAGGCCGTCGTGGACGAGTGGAACCGCGTGATGCGCGAGCTGTTCGGCTTCAAGGACGACCCGACGCCCGCCGTCCTGCCCACCCTCGCCGACGGTGTCGGGAGCGCCGAGCACAACTACAGCCTCGCCGAGGACGGCATCACCGGCGCCTTCGGCAAGTTCCACGACGCGCTGACCGGCGGCGGGGACGGGGAGGACCCCAAGGACACCCCGCCCGGCGCGGAGACCGACACCAACAAGACGGCGATCACCATGACCTTCCCCCACTGAGCCGCGGCCCCCGCGCCCCCACGACCGCGCGGGCGCCCCGCGTCCGCCCCCGCGCGCACCCGTGCCCCCGCCAGGGCCGCACCCGTGCCCGCGCCCCGCTCCGTCCGCCGACAGCCCGCTAGGCAGCCACCGTGAGTCGAATCCCCTTCCACCGCCCCGTCCGTATGACGCCGCCCCCCGTGCCGGAGGGCGGGACGACCCTCGCCGCCCCGCCCCAGCGACCCCAGCCGCAGGGCGCGGCGGGCTGGCTCATGCTCCTGCTGCCGCTGCTCTCCAGCGTCAGCATGGCGGCCTACATGGTCGCCTACGGGCGGGCCTGGATGATCCTGCTCGGCATGGCCTTCGTCGTGGTCTCCATCGGCATCACCATCGGCGTCCGGATGCAGTTGCGCGGCAGCCGCCGCCGCAACCAGTTCCGCCAGCGCGAGCGGTACATGGAGTACCTGTCGGGGATGCGCAAGCAGGCGCTGCACTCGCGCGCCGAGCAGCGCGCCGCCGACGCCTGGCGGCACCCGCACCCCGACCGGCTGTGGGCGCTGGCAACGCGCCGCCGCCGGGTGTGGGAACGCCGCCCCGGCGACGACGACTTCCTCCGCCTGCGCCTCGGCACCGGCACCGTGCCGCCCGCCGCGCCGCTGCGCCTGCCCGAGCAGAGCGACCCGACCGTCGAGCTCGACACCGCCTGCCGCCACGCCGCCGTCGAACTCGTCGGCCAGCACGCCGCCGTCGACGACCAGGCCGCCTGGCTCGACCTCGGCAACTCCGGCGTCGTCAGCCTCCTCGGCCCCCGCGCCCGGGGCCGGGAACTCGCCCAGGCACTCCTGCTCCAACTCTCCGTGCTGCACGCCCCCGACGACGTACGCGTCGCCGTCGTCACCGGCGGGCACTCCGCCTGGGACTGGGCGAAGTGGCTGCCGCACGCGCAACCGGCCGAGCAGGAGGGCGGGGCGCGCGAGCAGGAGGTCGTGCCGATGCTCGCCGACGACCTCACCGGACTCAACGACCACCTCCGCGCCGTCCTCGACCAGGCCGTCACGGCCCGCGCCGAGCGCGGCAACCGGCTGCTCACCCAGCGCGGTGCCGCCGCGCGACGGCACCTCGTCGTCTTCATCGACGACTACGAGCCCGAGGCCGTCTGGGCCCGCTCCGTGCTCCTCAACGAACTCCTCACCGAGGCCGGACCCGAGATCGGCCTGCACCTCGTGTGCCTCGTGGACGAGGAAGGCTCGGAGCCGGGCCGCGTCGACGTCCGCGCCCGTACGAACGCGCGGGGCGGACTCGTCCTGCAGGGCCGGGACCCGGCCCTGCACGCGAGCGTCGAGAAGGCGAGCGCCGAC
This sequence comes from Streptomyces sp. NBC_00984, assembly GCF_045162475.1. Taxonomy (NCBI): domain Bacteria; kingdom Bacillati; phylum Actinomycetota; class Actinomycetes; order Kitasatosporales; family Streptomycetaceae; genus Streptomyces; species Streptomyces sp. NBC_00984. The sequence continues at coordinate 1,158,824 of NZ_CP108734.1, read as the reverse complement.
GAGATCGCCCCCGGCGTCCTGGAGGCCGCCGCCCGCGCCCTCGCACCCCTCCAGCTCTCCGGCGAGCGCGAGCAGGTCCTCTCCGCGCACGTCTCCCTCTCCGGAATGCTCGGCATCCCCGACATCGCCTCCTTCGACCCGGCCGACCGGCGCCGGGCCCCCGACGACCGGGACCTGCTCAGCGTCCCCATCGGCGTCACCGGCACCGGCGAACCCCTCGTCCTGGACGTCAAGGAGTCCGCGCAGGGCGGTGTCGGGCCGCACGGCCTCGTCGTCGGCGCCACCGGCTCCGGCAAGAGCGAACTGCTGCGCACCCTCGTCACGGGGCTCGCGCTGGTGCACTCCCCGGAACACCTCGCCTTCGTCCTGGTCGATTTCAAGGGCGGCGCGACCTTCGCCGGGGTCACCGAACTCCCGCACGTCTCCGGTCTCATCACCAACCTCGCCGACGACCTCGCCCTCGTGGACCGGATGCGCCAGGCGCTCCAGGGCGAACAGCAGCGCCGCCAGCGGATGCTGCGCGAGGCCGGGAACGCCGACTCGGTGCGCGAGTACCAGCTGCGCCAGGCGGCGGGCGGCACCGACTCCGAGGGCAGGCCGCTCGAACCGCTGCCGCACCTGCTGATCGTCGTCGACGAGTTCGGTGAACTCCTCTCCCAGCGACCCGACTTCATCGACCTGTTCGTCCAGATCGGGCGCGTGGGCCGCTCGCTCGGTATGCACCTGCTGCTCGCCACCCAGCGCCTGGAGGAGGGGCGCCTGCGGGGCCTTGAGTCCCACCTCTCGTACCGGATCGGACTGCGCACCTTCAGCGCCGCCGAGTCCCGGGCCGTCCTCGGCACCCCGGACGCCTACAGCCTGCCCGCCATCCCCGGCTCGGCCTACCTCAAGGTGGACGAGACGGTGTACGAGCGTTTCCGCGTCGCCCACGTCTCCGCGCCCTACCGGGGCTTCGACCCCGACGCGTCCCCCGCGGCCCTCGCCCCGGTGCCCTTCGCCGTGCACGGCGAACTCGCGCCGCTCGCGCCCGAGGAGGAGGAGAAGCCCGCCTGGGAGTGGACCGGGACGGGCGGTACGACCGAACTCGCCCTCGCCGTCGAGCGCGTGCTCACCAAGGACACCCCCGGCCACCAGGTGTGGCTGCCCCCGCTCCCCGCGCACTTCGGTCTGCTGCCGCTGCTCGGTGAGCCCGAGGAGGACCCGGAGCGCGGGCTCGTCGGCCCGCTGTGGCCGCTCCCGGGGAGCCTCAAGTTCCCGGCCGGTGTCATCGACGTACCGGCACGCCAGGAACAGCGCCCCATCGGCATCGACCTCACGGGCCGCCAGGGGCACCTCGCCCTCGTCGGCGCCCCGCAGAGCGGGAAGTCCACCTTCCTGCGCACCGCGATGCTGAGCGCGATGCTCACCCACACCCCCGACGAACTCCAGTTCTACGCAATCGACATGGGCGGCGGCACTCTTCACGGGCTCGCCGACGCCCCGCACGTCGCGGGCATCGCCGGACGCCGCGACGAGGAACGCGTACGCCGGGTGCTCGCCGAGGTCGGCCGGATCGTCACCGCCCGCGAGACGATGTTCCGCGACCTGCGCATCCAGTCCGCCGCCGACCTGCGCGCCCGCCGCGTGAGCGGCGAACTGCCCGAGGGCGTACGGGCCGCCGACGTCGTCCTCGTGGTCGACAACTGGGCCGCGCTGCACGCCGCGGAGGATGAGGCCGCCGCCACGCTCACCGACATCGCCGCGCGCGGTCTCGGCGTCGGCGTCCATCTGTGGCTCACCGCGAACCGCTGGGCCGAGATCCGTGTCGGGCTGCGCGACAGCATCCCCGGCCGCCTCGAACTGCGCCTCAACGACCCCGCCGAGTCCGAGATCAACCGCCAGGCCGCCCGCGCGCTCGGCCAGAGCGTCCCGGGCCGGGGCATCCTGCCGCCCGGCCTCACCCACCACGTCGCGCTGCCCCGTCTCGACGGCGTCGACTCCGTGGACGGACTCGCGGAGGCGGAACGCGCGCTCGTCGCCCGGATCGCCGCGAGCTGGAAGCGGCCCTCGGCCCCGGCGCTGCGCGTCCTGCCGCAGCGGGTCACCGTCCGTGAACTGGCCGCCGCCGTGCCCGTGCCCGCCGACCACTGGGAGGGCCATGGCCCGGCCCTCACCGGCCGCGAGGTGCCCATCGGGCTGCGCGAGTCCGACCTCACCCCCGTCGGCCTCGATCTCACCTCCGGCGAGCCGCACTTCGTGGTCCTCGGTGACTCCGGCTCCGGCAAGACCGCCTTCCTGCGCGCCTGGATGCGCGGCCTCGCCGCCCGCCACTCCGCGCGCGACGCCCGCTTCATGGTGGTCGACTACCGGCACAGCCTCCTCGACGTCGTCCCGCCCGAGTACATCGGCGCGCGCGGCGGCAACGCCGACCTCGTCGCCGGGCAGGCCCAGGCCCTCGCGGAGACCCTGCGCAACCGGATGCCCCCGCCGGACGTCACGGCCGCCGAACTGGCCGGGCGCACCTGGTGGCAGGGGCCCGAACTGTACGTCGTCGCCGACGACTACGACCTCGCAGCCGGCGGCATGGGACAGGGCCCGCTGGCCCCGCTCGCCCCGTTCATCCCGCAGGCCGAGGAGCTTGGCTTCCACCTCGTCCTGGCCCGCAGGGTCGGCGGCGCGGGGCGTGCCCTCCTCTCCGACCCGCTGCTGAGCAAGCTCAAGGAGAACGGCACGAGCGGGCTGCTGCTTTCCGGCGACCACCGCGAGGGCGTCCTCATCGGTGAGCAGCGCGCCCGGCGCGGCGAGCCGGGACGCGGTCTCCTCGTCCGCCGGGACCAGGGCCCCACCGTCGTCCAGATAGCCCTCGACGAGCGCGACCTGCCGGAGGAGGCCGCCGGGGACCCGGCCGCCGCCCCCCGGGAGGACGGCCCGCCGCACCACGAACCCGTCGCCGCCCGCAGCTGACCGCGCCGGTCGCGGGGCCGCCGGCCCCGCGACCGTCCTCGCCCCGACGTCCGATCCCCAGCAGTACGCCCGAGGAGGGCGCTCCCATGGCTTCCGCGGAATCCGTACTCAACACCATCAAGCTTGAGGACATCTACGCCCTGGGCAACGCCTGGATTCAGCTCGGAGACGAGCTCCACGAGCGCCGGGTCGCCGTCAACGGGCACGTGGAGGGCATCGAGTGGAAGGGCGCGGCGGGCAACGCGGCCCGTCTCGCCTGGTCCGACGCGGCCGCCAAGAACCTCGACGACGCGATCGAGACCGCCTGGACCATCGGCCAGTCGATCAACCGGTACGCGGACAAGCTCCACGAGGCGGCGGAGGAGTACGCGAAGAAGCTCAACGCCATGATGTGGGCGGACATCCTCGGCGCGATCTTCAGCGCCGTCTTCTTCTACCTCGGGCCGCTCCTCGAAGGTCTGCTCGCCATGATCGGGCAGCTCATCGCCCGGCTCATCCCGGTGATCGCCTCGATGGTGGGGCGGCTCGGCCCCATCGGCAGCGCGGTGGTCGGCTCGATCGGCGGGGCCGTCATCGGCTCCGCCTCGGGCCTCGCCTTCGACCTCGGCATCGGCGCGGCGGGCGCGGCCATCGCGCACACGGACTACGACATCGACTGGGGCGCCGAGGCGCTGACCCTCGGCATCGGCGGCGGTTTCGGCGGCATCGCCGGAGGGCTCGGCGGTTACCACGGCGTCCCGAAGGGCATCACGCCCGACGGGGTACCGAAGGCGGGCAGCCCGCCGCCGCACTCGCCGCCGGTGACGAAGCCGGGCGGCTCGGACGGGTTCGCGCCCATCGGTGGGAGCGGCGGCAAGAACACCTTCACGCCGCCGCCCGCCCAGACCCGCCACGGCGGCGACCACACCGTGCCCGTCCCCGGCGGCCCGGGGAAGGGCGAGGGCGCGCCCCCCGTCACGGGCGGCGTCTCCGCCAAGGAGAACCACCCCACGAGCAGTGGCCCGGCGGGCGGCCGTCCGGGCGACGTCGGTATGCCGCCGCCGCCCGCGCGCGGCGAGGGCTCCAGCACCCACACCCCCACCGGGGCCCCGGTCCCGCTCAGCGGCAGGCCGAACCCGCAGGGCGGCTCGCACCCCACGCCGTCCGACCGACCCGCCGGTGGCGAGGGTTCTCGTACGGCCCCGCCGCCCACCCCGGCCCCGCAGCCGGGAAAGCCTCACACCGTCACGGCGGGCGAGACCCCCGGCAAGCCCGTCCCGGGCGCGCAGGGCGGCGGCGATCGCGCCGGTTCGGACGCACCCCCGCGCGGGGAGGGCTCCCGCACCGGCTCAGCGACACCCAACCCGCCGGTACGGGGCGAGGGCCCGCGTACGGAGGCCGCGCCGAACCCGCCTGTGCGGGACCAGGGTTCGCGGTCGGTGCCGCCGCCCGCCCCGGAGTCGGGGAAGCCGCATGTGGTGGGTGGTTCGGAGACGCCGGGTCGGCCGGTTCCGGGGGGTCCTGGCGGGGATCGTGCGGAGTCGCAGGGGCCGCGTGGCGAATCGGCGGCGCCGAATCCGCCTGTGCGGGACCAGGGTTCGCGGTCCACGCCGGTTCCCCGTGGCGAGGCTCCCGACCAGACACCGCACGCCGGCACGCCCGCGCGGCCGGGGCCCGGGCGGTCCGAGGGGACGGACGCGGGCGGTCCCGTTCCGCACGGCGACGGCGGAAGGCGTACGGAGACGGGCGGTTCCGTGCCGCCCCCCGTGGGGGAACGGTCCGAGGGGCCCGGTTCGCGTGTCACCGACACGGGGAGCCGTGGCGGCGACGGGATCCAGGGGACGGGACGGCCGCCCGCGAGCGGGAATCCGGCCGAGGGCGTGACCGGTGGCGTACGGCCCGGGTCCGGCACGGATCACGTCGCGCCGCCCCCCGCCGGGCGTTCCGGTGGCGACCACGCCACCACGGGCGACCCGGCGCGGCAGCCCGCCGCGCCCGGCGGTACCCCGCGCGGCGGCGAGCAGCAGGGCGCGGTACCGCCGGGCGGCGGCGGGCGCGCCACGGACGGACCCGGCACGCGGGACGGGGCGCGCCCCGGTGCCCGTCCCGGGCAGGGCGATCACGCGGAGGCGCCCGTACCCGGACAGCGGCCCGGATCGCACGATCCGGCGGAGACGCCCGCCCCCGGGCAGCGCCCCGGGACGGACGAGCACCCGCGGACGACCCCGCCGGGTGAGGAGCCCGGGTCCACCACCCCCCGCCCCGGCGGCGGGCACGAGACGCACTCGGCCCCGCCCCCGGCGGGCGGCGGGCGGCGCCAGGACGGCTCCGGCGCGGACGGCGCCGACGGTTCCAAGACGGCCGGGAAGGGCGGCGGTGGCCGCACCCCGGTGCCGCGCGAGGAGCTGAAGGACTGGCAGAAGCGTTTCGCGGACGCGGATGCCTCGGGCGACGAGCAGGCACAGCGTCGCGTCGAGGACGCGTACGACGCGCGTATGGACGAACTGGAGGGCGTCAAGAGCAAGCCGTCCCCGAACAGCCCCGAGGGCATCGCGAAGACCGCGGACGCGATGGAGAAGTACGCCCGCGACCACGGCGTACCCGCGCCCGAGGCGAAGCAGCTCTCCGACCAGTACGCGAAGGACAGCCTGTCGGGCGACCCGGGGGCCCGCCAGAAGGCGGTCGACAAGTACAACGAGGCCGTGGGGGACGCCCGCCGCGACCAGCAGTTCAAGGAGTGGATCGGGGACCGGGCCGGGCGCGGGAAGGGCGCCGACGGAGGCCGCGGGAAGATGCCGCGCGAGGAGCTGAAGGACTGGCAGAAGCGCTTCGCCGGTGCGGAGGACTCCGGCGACAAGGACGCCGTGACCCAGGCGGAGCACGACTACGGCAAGCGCCTCGACGAACTGGACGAGGCGGCGCGCGGACCGGTCCCGGACAGCCCCGAGTGGATCGACAGGCGCGCGGACGCCATGGAGAAGTACGCGCGGGACCAGGGCGTACCGGGCGAGGACGCGAAGCAGCTCTCCGACCAGTGGGCGAAGGCCGCGGCCTCCGGCGACCCGGGGGCGCGCGCGAAGGCGGGCTCGGACTGGAACGAGGCCGTCACGGACGCGCGCCGCGACCAGTGGATCGACGCCTGGAACAAGGACCGGGCCAAGACCGGGGTCGGCAGCGGCGACCGCGTCCGCATGACGCCCGGCGAACGGAAGAACTGGTTCGACCGCTTCGAGGAGGCGGAGTCCTCGGGCGACAAGGACGCCCTGGCCCGCGTCGAGCACGACCTCGACGCGCGCCTCGACGAACTGGACCACTCGGCGTACGTGCCGCATGACCTCGACACCTCCGCCTCGGCGGGCCCGGACGTCACGAGCGGCCCGAAAACCGGCGGCGAGGTGTCGGACGGCGTGGCGACGACCCCGGGGGACCGCCCCGGCGGCACGCGGGGCGGCGGTGACGGTTCGCGGGACACGCGTACGGGGCGTGGCGGCGGCGAGGACGGCTCGCGGGACAGGCGCGCGGGGAGTGGGGGTGGCGAGGACGACTTCCGGGACAGGCGCGCGGGGAGTGGGGGTGGCGAGGACGACTTCCGCGACAGGCGCGCGGGGCGCGACTCGGACCAGGACGAGCTGGGGGACGGCTCCTGGCGCTTCCTGGGCGGGGACGACGGTCTCGTCCCCGAGCAGCCGAAGAACGTACAGGTCGCGACCGCGTACCCCGAGCCGTCGCGCCGTCCGGACCTGTGGAGCGCCATCAACGACAAGGGGCGCGGCGACCTGTGGGACGCGATCAACGAGCACAAGGGCGTTGACGCGGACGGCGGCCCCGCCCCGGCCCGGGAGACCGGCCCGGCGGACACGGCACCGCCCGCCCGTACGGGCGACGACGCGGCCCCGGTCCCGGGAACGAAGGACGGCGACGACACCGCCCCGGTCCCGGTGAGGAAGGACGGCGACACCGCCGCCGCGCCTCCCGTCCCGGAGCGCGAGGCGGGTGGTGACCGTACCGAGGGCGGCAGGCCCGCACCGGCCGTGGCGGAGGACGCCCCGGCGCCCGCTCCCCAGCCCGGGAAGGGGACGGAGACGCCGCAGGCCCCGTCCGGACACCAGGTCTACGAGGGGCTGTTGCAGGGGCAGGGCCTTCTCGGCGAGAGCCAGGGCGTGCCCCGCTGGAACCGCCACGGGGTCCACGAGTTCTCCCCCGAGGGGAACCTCCGCTCCGAGACCACGAGCCCGCAGCGCGACCGCGTCGCGCAGGTGACGCCGGACGAGTGGGGCGAGGCGATGGAGCGCTTCGCCCGGGGTCAGGGCTTGAGCCCGCGCGAGGCGGCCCAGTGGGGCCAGGCGTACCGCGAGGCGCGTATGCACGGGGACGAGAACGGATGGAGCCGCGTCGAGGACGGGGTGGCGAGCCGTCTCCTGGACCGTGAGATCGACCAGCGCGTGGCACAACGGACCCCGGAGCAGTGGGGGCAGGGCGTGCGGGACATCGGCCGGGATTCCGGGATGTCCCCGGAGGAGGCCGCCGACTGGGGCAAGCGGGCGGAGGCCGCCTGGAGTCCGGGTGGCGACCGTGGCGCGTTCCACGGGAAGTTCCAGGAGCGTCTTGAGGAGATCCAGGCGGCCAAGCGGGCCGCGCCGTCGGACCACGCCACGAACAGCGGCCCCGTACGCGACGAACCGGGCACCGGGGGACAGGTGTCCCCGAAACCGGCACCCGAGGAGGGCAGGACCACCCCGGACACGGTGGAGCCGACGCCTGTGACGGGCAGGCCGGTTGCGGGTGGTGTGGAGCCGACGTCTGAGGTGGGCAAGCCGGTGGGCGATGTGGTGGAGCCGACGCCCGGGACGGGAAGGCCCGTTCCGGGCGCCCTGAAGCCGATTCCCGGCGATTCCGGGCAGATCCCTGCCCCGGTGGAGCAGACCCCCGACCCGGTGGAGCAGCCCCCCACCATGACCACCCCCGCCCCCGACACCCCCGCACAGTCGTCCCGTGGGACGCGTTCCGTGCCGCCGGCTTCGGAGGAGGTGCGGTTCGCGCCGCTCGCTCCCGGGCAGGCGTCCTTGGGCGACGCCGGCCCGTTCGGCCCGGTGATCAACGCGCGACCGGCGGTGGCCGCCGGGCAGACGCCGCCCGAGATCATCACCGGCTGGGTGCGGCAGTCCGGCAGCTCCCGCCGCTCCGAACCGCTCCAGGCGGTGGATCTGGCCGTACGGGCCCTCGTCAACGGCTGGGGCGGCGAGCAGGAGGCCACGCACCGCACGCGGGTGCTCCAGGCGATCACGGCGTGGAAGGACTCCAAGAGCGGCAGGAGCGCGCGGGACGAGGCGATCGCGCGCCTCGGCCAGGCGGTCGTGGACCGGGGCACGGCGCTGACCGCCGCCGCCCCCGCGACCCGGCGCTCGATTCGGGACATGGGCCGGCAAAGCCCCCGGCCGCTGGTGCCGGTACCGCCGCACCAGCAGGAGGCCGAGGGCTACGGCCCCGCCCGGGGGTTCGAGGTGGAGGTCCACCTCATGCGGGTGCGACTGCCCCGGGGGGAAAGCCACCAGACGTACGAACAGATCGTGAACGTCCCCGGCCTGCTCGACATCACCCTCGACAGTGCGGGCGGCCGGCCGGTCCTGGAGATCGTCTCGGCCCCCACCCGCTCCCTGGTCCACGGCGCGCCCGACGGGCGGGCCGAGCCCGAGGCGGTGGCCAACGCCTTTCTCGACTCGCTCCACCGCATCACGCACGCCGTCGGCAGCACACGCCTCCCGGGCGTCTTCCCCGCGTCCCACGGGTACGTCGTCGACGACGACGCGGCGGAGCTGTGGCTCCAGGAGAACCCGTCCCCGTCCGCGCAGATCCTCGTGCACCACACGGTGGCCGTCCCGCTCTCCGGCTTCGTGCCCCTCCTCCGCCACGTGCGGGGCCGGATGCGCCCCGCCGCCGGTGAGACGCTCGGCGCCGCGCACGCGGACAGCGACCGGGCGATCGCGTACGGGGAGAGGGGCGGCGAGCGATTCGCGCGCTGGATCGACGCGCACCCCGCACAGCGCGCGCAGGTCACCGCCTTCGACGCGCCGGACCTCGTCGGCGTGCTCACCCTCGGCTTCGCCCAGGTCGTAGCGGCGCTGCGGGGCCGCGCCCCTGGCGCGAACTACCCGAAGGACTGGACGGCCGCCACCTCGCGCGACTCCCTCGCCGCCGTCCGCGCCGGGCTCGGCCCCGTGCCCCGCGCCTTCCTGGAGGACCAGGCGGACGTCCTCGCGCAGGACTTCGTCGCGGCCGTCCCCTTCGACGGCAACCCGCTGGAGCAGCGGCTGCGGGACGTCGGCAGGGGACAGAGCGCCACGGTCGGGGAGTACCTCGACAACCTGCTCCTTGAGCACCCCGACCGCGTCGTGGACCAGTACGAGGCACTCGTCGTCCGTTCCAACTTCGACGCGCTGGACAGCAACCCGGACGAGGACGGACGGCCGCGCATCGTGCCGTCAGTGGTCCGCGTCGAGGTGCGGTCCTACGCGCCGGTCGATTCGCGGGACGTCGATGTCCTCACCCAGTCAGACGCGCTCGCCGAGGTCTCCCTGACCACGTACAACGAGGCGCGCGTCCGGCGTGGCCTGCCACCCGTCGGCCCCGCCGTCCGCCCCGCGCCGCCCGCCCCGGTCCTCGACCGGCCCGCCCCGGCCGCCGCCACGCCCGCCGGTACCGCCCCGGTCACCGCGCCGCGCCACGCGCCCGCCCGGCCCCGGCCCGCCGTGCCCGCGCCGGGCGCCGGGCTGCCGCCCGAGCTCGCCACGCTCTCGGCGGAGCTGCCCCGCCTCCCCGCCGCGGAACGCTCCGCGCGGGTGGCCGCGCTCTCGCCGGGCGAGCGCGCCGCGCTCGTCGCCGACCCCGGTCTCGTACGGGAGATGCGCGAGGCGCTGACCGGCGAGGAGTTCCGGGAGCTGGCGGCCGAGTGGCTCGTCGTCGTGCCCGAGGGCGTCCACGAGCCCGCCGACTCGCGGGCCGAGGCCGAGCGCCTCGTCGGGGAGATGACCGCCGACCCCGACGTCGCCGAGGCGCTCCTCACCGGGGGCCGGCAGCTCCTCGTGGTGCCCCGTGACGTCCCGTTCACCGGCCTTGAGGCCTTCCACGGCCTTCAGGGCGCCCCCGGCCGTTCCCTCGGCACCGCGCGCGGCGGCTTCGCCAGGGGCTACGCGGGCGTGCCCGAGGAGAACCTGCTCGGCGAGCCCGCCGCCGTCCACGGCGCGGGCACCTACGCGGACGGCTACTCCAGCGCCCGCCACGAGTGGGCGCACGCCGTCGAGTCCGTGCTCGACCCGGCGGACCAACAGTGGATCAAGGACGTCTACGAGGCGAAGCGGGCCGCCGAGGCGGCCGGCGAGACCGTGCACTGGCCCGACGGCCGCTTCCCCAACTACTCCTCCTCCGACGCGCACGAGTACTTCGCGCAGCTCACGACGGCCTACCACGCCGCGAACGCCGGGGTGGACGAGCTGTCCGGCTCCCGGCGCAACAACGGCGCGGACTGGGTGGAACAGCACGACCCGGCGCTGCTGCCGCTGCTCCAGCGGGTCTACGGGCCGGGGCGCCCGGCCGCGGGCGACGGGCTCGACAACCCCGTCGTGCTCAACAACTTCCGGGCCTTCTGGGGCCGCGTGGAAGGCACCGCGGACACCTCCTCCACGCCCCTCGCCGGGCAGCCCGCCGCCGCGTCGCGCGAGGACGGCGCGGCGGACGTACGCCGGGACGGGGCGCCGGGAGGCGCCGGGCAGAACACCCCCGGGCGGCGGACCGCGCCCGGCACCCCCGGGCAGCGGCTAGCCCCGCCCGCCGGGGAGGGCACCGCGACGCGCCCCGCCTTCGACCCCCGGCTCGTGGGTGTGCTGCGACGTGCCTTCGGTCCCGGCATCGAGCAGACCGGGCAGTTTTCCGGGCTGTACGGCGCCCTGCACACGCTCGTCGGGGCGTACGGGGCCACCTCGCGCTTCAGCGGCGTCCCGTTCGACCTGGACACCGTGACCCGTCACGTCCTGCGGACGGACCCGGCCGAGAACATCACCCCGCAGCGGCGCATGGAGCTGTTCCAGACGATCTCCAGCGCCGCCCGGGGCGGTTGGGCGGGCGGGCTCCCCGGGCTCGTCGCCTACCGCGTGCGGCGGATGGGCGCGCTGGGCCCCGCCTCGGTCCTCACCGACGCCTCCGGCAACTTCCTCGGCCGCAACCTCACCGGCCACGCCGGGCTGACGCTCGACGTCGGCCAGGTCCTGAGCCCCGGCGCGGACGGCAACCTGCGTTCCGCCCCAGCGCCTTGGTCCGGGGAGCACCCGCACGTCGTCGTCGCCGAGCGCGAGGAGGAGACGGGCCGCGTCCTGGTGGCCGTCAACGGGGGCGGGACGGTCCCGCTCGACGAGGAGGAGTTCGCCGCGCTCGTCGCCGAGGACCCCGACCGTTCCCCCGAGGCACCCGTCGCCGTGGGTGTCGGGCCCCGTCAGGGCGGCACGTCGGAGAGTCTGTCCCGGCTGATCGCGGACGGCACGGCCACCCGCGCCTGGGGCGTCACCCGCCCCTTCCGGCTCCAGCCGGTGCCCGACGGGGCCCGCGCCTTCGCCTTCCCGCCGCCCGAGCCGGACGAGCAGCCCGTACCGGTCGGCTCGTGGTTCCCGAGCGACCCGGGCCTCGTACCGGCCGGGCCCGAGGGACGGGTGACGGCGAGCGACGGCTCCACGTACCCCGACTCGGACGTGCGCTCGTACCCCATCGTGACCTCGGACGGCCAGGAGCTCACCGGCCGGGCCTTTCTCGACGAGGCCGACATCGCCCGCCGAGAGGAGGCGCTGCGGATGGTCTCCGAGATGATGCACTACTACAACGAGAGCGAGGCGATTCCCGGCCTCTCCACCGCCCGGCGGGGCCCGTTGATGCTGCTGCCGCGCGGACTCGCGGACGCGTACGTCTCCCTCGGGCACGGCGAGGGCGGCCGGGTCGTCCTGCCGATGCACAGCACCGGGCGCAACCACCAGGTCGCGCCCACGGAACTGGGCCGCGAGCTCCGCCGCCGCCCCAGCGTGCAGCGGCTGCGCCCGGACGTGCCGCTGTGGCTCCTGTGGTGCGAGATCGCCATGGTGCGGCCCGGCTCGGACCCGCTCGTCCGCCCGGCGGCGGCGCAGGAGGTCTCCAACCAGACCCGGCGCCACGTAGTGGCCTCCGACGCGCTGGTCGCGCTCGACGAGGGCGACGAGCAGCACCCCCCGGGGCTCATCAAGACCGACGACCCCGACCGGCCCCGGTACGACTGGCACCAGTTCCTGCCGGAACCCCTCGTGGACCGCCTCATCGCGCTCGCCGACCACGCCGGGCTGCCCGATGACGTGGCGCGGCGCACGACCCGGGTCCTGCGCTGGGTGCGCGCTCTGCGCCTGACCTTCGGCTTCGACATCGACACGCGCCCCGATCGCCAGGGAGAATTTCTCGCTCTCGTCTCGGACTTCGGCGCGCTGGAGCAGCAACGCCTGTGGCAGGGCGGCGCGGAGGGGGCCGAGCCGCTCACATGGCGGGTCCTGGAGGACCTTACGCAGGCCCACGCCCAGCAGTCGGGCCGCGCGGCGGGCCCGCTGACCGCCGGGACGCTGCACGGAATGCTCAGCGCGGTGGGCAACGGCACGCTGCGGCTCCCCGCACACCGCGAAAGCGACGCGGTGCGCCAGGCGCCCCCGGCCCCGGGCCGCGCGGCCCCAGACCCCTCCTCCCGCGTCCTGCTCGCTCCGCCGACGCCCACCCCCACGGCCCCGGCCCCGGGACGGGAGGCGGCGCCCGGTCGCTCCCGCGTCGCCGAGCTCGTCAGCAGGTACGAGGAGATGGTGCGGGCGTTCGACGACCACGAGCGGCGGGGCACACTGCCCGGACAGGAGCAGGAGCAGGAGCAGGAGCAGGAGACGGAGACCCCCGCCCCCGCCCCCCTGGACGAGCACCGCGCTCCGGCTCCGGTGGAGGAGGTGCGTGCTCCGGTCCTCGTTCCGGTGGAGGAGGTGCCCGCTCCCGTGGCGGATGTCCCCGTTTCCCCGGACGCCTACCTGGAGGAGCACGGGCTGACGCCGGTGCACATCCTGGCGGGCGGCGACACGCTCGTGGACGTGCTGACCGCCGTCGCCCCCGTCGAGAGCGGCCGGCTCTCGCGGGGCGAACGACCCGCCACATCCGGTGAGTTGCGCGAAGGGTTCGCGAGCGCGCTCGCCACCGAGTTCGCCGTGCCCCCGGCGGAACGCACGCTCGGGCTGCCCGCGGAGGGCCCCCGGCCCGGCACCCCGCTCCTCCCGGCCGGTGAGCCGGACGCCCTCGTCCAGGGCGTGCGGACCGGCCAGGGACCCGGCGCGTCCGAGTGGCTGACCCTCGCGGTCGCCGCCCCCGTACTGAACCTGCGCCTCACCGTGCTGCTGCCGGACGGCAGGACATGGACCGCCGGTCCGCGCGAGGGCCGCGCGGCAGTGCTGCTCCACCAGGAGAACCCCCCTCCTCACACCTCGCCCTGGCTCGCGACGGAGCCCGCCGACGCCGCCGCCCGGGAGCCCGCGCGCGCGGTCGCAGCCACGCCCCCCGTGCGTACGGCGGCGGCGCCCCCGCCCGGCCGTACGGCGCCCGAGGTCTTCTTCGGCGTCGAGACCCGCCCGGTCCGCGAGGACCCGCGCCCGGCCGAGACCGTCCCCACCCCGCCGCCCGCCCGCACGACGCTGCCCGAGCCCCGTACCGAAGCGGTCCCGCCCGTGGAGACCGGCACCACGACGGAGACGGTGGTCGAGGACGAGACCAGGACGGTGGTGCCGCCGGTCGAGGACGAGACCAGGACGGTGGTGCCGCCGGTCGAGGACGAGACCACGACTGTCGTACCGCCCGTCGAGGACGAGACCACGACGGTCGCGCCGCCCGTCGCAACGGAGACGGTGCCCGCCTTCTCGCCGTACATCCAGACCTACGGTGCGCGGCACGACGGCTCGGTCGGTTTCGTGGCCTACGAGGTGCCCTCCGACGAGGTCCTGCACGGCCTGCGCGAGCAGGTCATGGCCGCGCTCGGTGTCGAGGCGGGAAGCCCGCACGAGGAGGCGGTGCGCGCCCATCTCGACCGCGTGCTCGACTCCACCGAGACCGCCGGGAACCTCCCGGCGGTCCGCGGCCCCCGGGGCCACCGCGTCACGGTGCCCGTCGGTGACGTGGAACGCACGGTGGACGTGCGCCTGCGTCTGACCGGGCCCGGCCCCGACGCGCGTACCGGTGTCAGCCGGTCCCTGCCCCGTACGCGGCGCCTTGAGCGGCAGAGCGAGGGCGTCCAGACCCTCACGTCGGCGCAGAACTCCGGTACCGCGCGCACCGTGTCCCTGCCCTACCTCGCGCTCCCCGAGGTCGCCTCGGGACCGCTGCGCTGGGTCTCCGTCACGGTGGCGCCCAGCCTGACGCTCCGGCAGCGCTCGCTCAACATCGGCGTCAGCGAGAGCCTTTCGGTCAAGATCCTCCAGCGCGCGGGCGACGACGCCCGTTCGGTACGGTTCGACGGGGCCTGGCAGGTCCGCGTGGACGCCGAACCGGCCGCCGCCGACGGCTGGGACACCGAACAGGTCCACGGCCCGCTGCACGTCTGGTTCCCCGGGAACCGGGTCGGCGCGGAAGGGGACGCCGCCGAACTGCCGCGCGCCGCCGGGCTCGACACCTTCCCCCTGTGGGGGGTCGAGGACATCCTCGACGCGGGCCTCCTGACACGACAGGTGCTCGACCATGAGGACCTTCCCGCGCAGCGCGACCTCGGTGCGGAGTCCCGGGCGGCTCTGGAGGACTTCCTGGACGAGCAGCTGACACGCGGCTCACTGCACCTCCAGCGCGACCGGGGGGTCACGTCCCCGCTCCTCACTGACGCCGACGGCACCGTCATCGGCTTCGTCCTCGTCCGCGCCGTCGTCACGCCCGGCACGCCGTACCACCGGACGGCCGACGGGGACAAGGCGCTGGAGGTCCGCTTCACGCACAGCTCCGGCACCGACCGCTCGGCCCGTGTCGTCAGCGGTGCGGGCATCGGCGTCGCCTTCGCCCCGATGTTCACCTCCCGGACGGAGCAGGGCCACCCCGGTGCCGCCGACCACTGGGGCGGAAGGTTCCAGTTCAGGAGCGCGCCCTCCTGGCAGTCGGGCGACGCGCTCAACACCGGTGCCAAGTCGGGCATGATGCACGGCCTCACCACCTCCAGCGGTCAGCTGCTGACGCCCGCGGACCTCACGTACGAGGTGACGTTCGTCCGGGCGGGCGGCGGGACGCAGGGTCCGGTCCGGATCGCGCGCGGCGAGGAGAGCGTCCAACTGCGGCTGCTGCCCCACGACACCGTCGCGGGGGCGGCGCCCACGGAGGAGGAGCGGCGCGGGCTGCCGCCCCACCTCGACAGCCTCTCCGCCATCGGGTACACCGCCGTCCCCCTCTCGCTCGAAGGGGCCGACGAGGTCTTCGACCGGGCCGAGGCGCGGCTGCGCGCCCTCCACTACCTGCCGTCGCTGGAGCACCAGCCCTGGGAGGGCCGTATCCAGCGGCGGCGCGCCCGCGCCCAGTTGGTGAACCTCCAACGGTTCGAGCAGCTGCGCTCCGGCATCGGCCGGGCGACCGCGCTCCCGGACGGCGTCGAGGGCGGCAGGCCCGTCTGGTTGGACCTGCCCGGCCTGACGGGCGGCAGCACGCGTGTCGAACTGCGCATGACCATCACCCGGGACCGCACCCCGCGCACCGGGGAGACCGGACCGCCCGCCGCGACGCACGAGCTGCGGCTGCCGGACGTCGAGACCGTCGCCACCGGCTCCCACGAGGCGCGCGGCACCCGCGAACGGTCCACCGCGCTCGGTCTCGACCTCAGCATCGGCGGAGGCCCGCGCCAGCCCGCCGGAAACTGGTCGGTGGACTACCTCGTCGACGGCACCTACGCCCGTACGTGGGCGCGCTCCGCCACCGCGGGCTCCGCCGTCGCGAGCGAGCAGGCCAACACGAGCAAGAGCGGGGGGACGGAGATCTTCGCCGTACCCGCCCGGCTCGCGCTCGACCTCTACCAGGGCACCTCGCAGGTGCCGGTGGCCCGCTTCGCCGAGCCCCCGGCGCCACCGCGCCCCGCGACGGACGCCGCCCCCCGGCCGGTGACCACCGCCGGTACGGACACCGACACCGAGGTCCCGGGCCTCAGGGACGTCCCGCCCGGCACCGAGACCGTCCCGCTCAGGGACCTCGCCCCGGAAACGGATACCGCACCGCGTACGGATACCGCACCGCGTACGGATACCGCACCGCGTACGGAGACCGCACCGCGTACGGAGACCGCACCGCGTACGGAGACCGCACCGCGTACGGACACCGAGCCCGGTACGGACGCGGAGCCCCGTACCGACGCCGAGCCCCGTACGGAGGACGCCGATCCCGAGGGCGGGATCGTGCCTCCGCAGGGGGAGGCGCAGCCTGCCACGGCGCCCGTCGTCGTCCGGCTCGCCGTCGCGCACCACCGCACCCTGCCCCGCCCGGCGGACGCGGCGCCCGCCGAGGTCCCCGAGGCCCCGGGCTACACGATCCGCGCACCGCGCACCGGGACCGGAGCGGACAACGACCGCACGCTTCTCGGGCTCGTGGACGAGGAGGGGAACCCGCTGCCCGGCGTCACCAAGCTCCTCGACGAATCCAACGTGGACCTCTTCCGGGCCACGGAGGCGATCCAGGCCGCTCTGCGCCTCTTCGCCTCCGGCGACTACCCCGGCCGGCCGGAACGCGGCACCTTCGGCCAGCTGTCCGAGTGGGCCCGGCAGGCCGCCGCCCTGCCGGGCGTGCGCCCGGTGAGCGAGCGTCTGGTGGGCCAGGACCCGCGGGACAGGGGCACCTTCGCGAACGAGGCGGCCTACCAGCAGACGCGGGTCTCCAGCCTCCTCGGCCGCGCGCACCAGATCCTCAACGGCGTCTACACCGTCGAGGGGATCGTCCTGCCGGGACTCGGCGCCGACCAGCACCTCGCCGTGGACGTGGAGGGATACCTCCACCACCCCACGCTCGACGAGGAGTTCGCCACCCACGGCCAGAACGACGTGAACGCCACGGACATCGCCGCCGAGCGACGTACGACGAGCAGCTCCACCACCCGCGCCTTCGGGGTGACCGGCCTGCGGGGCGCGCCCCGCCCCACGCCCGAGGATACGGTCGCCCGCATCGTCCGGGGCAACATCGGCGGTACGGGCTCCCGTACGCACCGCGGCGAGCACGTCGAGGACACGTCCTCCAGCAGCGCAACCGTGCGCGGCGGCACCGAGGGCGCGGCCCAGCACCCCATCACGGCCGACCTCACCCTGCTGCTCACCATCCGGCACGGCACGGCCAACGTCGTCGGCAACGCGGTGGGACTCGGCAGCGGGAACGACATCACGCTCGCCATCGACGTGCCGCGCGCCGTCCAGTTCCGGCTCTACCCGGGGCAGCTCATCCGCGAGGCGCGGTGGTTCAGCGGGATCGAAGGGCTCGTCGTGCCGACGGCACCGCAGTACACGGTGTCGCTCCCGGACGACTTCGTCCGCACGCGCGAGCCGGGATTCGGCGCCGTCCTCTCGGTCACCCAGCTCGACGACCCGGTCACCCGCCGCCCGCGCCGCAACCGCATGTGGCACGAGGTCACCCGGCTCGTGGAGCGCGTGGCATCCGGCGTCACCCGGCCCGGGAACATCGCCCACCTCCCCGGCGTCGCAGCCCTCGTCGCCGACCAAACCTCGCCGACGCTTCTGCGGACGCTGCCGACACGCGGTTCGGTCAGCCTGTGGTTCCGGTACGGGGCCCGCGCCGACGCCCACCTCGTCGAGGTGACGCTGCGCGCCGAGCCCGAGGCGCAAACTCCGGGCCTGCGCGAGATCCAGGGCCGCCCCGCCGGGGAGAAGACGGGCGTGGAGCAGCAGAACACGCACGCCCCGGACAACAGGATGGAGAGCGACACCGTCTCCCGTACCGTCACGGGGCTCCTCGACCTCGGGCTGCGCGACCCGCGTCCGGGCACGTCCCGCTACAGGGACCGCTGGTCCCTGCTGCCCTCGGGCGTCCAGGGGCGCGCCCTCACCCGGCGCTCCGACCGCACCGCCGACGACCGCTTCTGGCAACGCTCCGACAACGTCGCGGACTTCGACCGCGTCGGCTACCGCTTCACCGTCTCGGCGCGCACCAGCCTCATCCCCGAATCGCTCTTCGACCTGGTCGGCGGCCTCCTGGGCCGGGGGCTCGCGTCGATGGCGGACCGGGGAGAGAGCTACTGGCTCCCGGCGTTCCTGAGCGGGTTCATCCACGGGGCACCCGCGCAGGAGGTGGTCGTCCCGGCCGACGTGGCGCTGCGCTTCGCGGGCTCCGACAGCGTCGCCCGGACCGACACGGGGCACACGGCGGACGGCGTCCGCGAGTGGACCCCGCTGCCCGCGCGGGTCACGGAGAGCGACCCGCTGCTGACCCCCGCCGAGGAGGAGACCACCCCGGCCGGGGCGCGCACCCTGAGCGCGCACCCCCGGTTCGTGCCCACGAGCACCACGCCGCTGAGCCACTTCAACGCCTTCCCGGAGCTGGCCGAGGCGATCCGGGCGGTCTCGCCGGGCATCGAGGGCCACTGGGGCCTGACGGCCGACGCCCACCCCGACGCGGGCAACGCGCGCCTGACCGAACTCGCCCAGTCCGGGCGCCCGGCGGCGCTGACCGGACCGGCCACGGCGGCCGGCCTCCACCCCCGGATGCCCGGCGGCTGGCCCGTGATCAGCGGCACCGAATCGCCCGTCACCCTCCAGGTGACCGTGCACGACCCGCGCCCCTTCGCACCGGGGGCGGCGGACATCGCGGCGGACGGCGCCAGGACCCGTACGCGCGTCGCCGTGAGCACCGCCACCAACAGCCGGGGCCTGGAGCTGGGGCAGCGCTTCGCACTGAGCGCCACGCCGCGCAACGACCATGTGGCCGGTACCGGGCAGCCGTTGCTCTCCGCGCAGCCCGCCACCCGGGGCAGCGACAGCTCGGTGACCACCGGGAGCCAGAACCGGGTCAAGAACGGCACGACCTCGGCGGGCGACACGTACACGTACCTGGCGCACGCCGACGTCGTCGTCACCGTGACCGGGCCCGAGGGGGTCCGGTGGGTGACCGGCAGCGCCACCGTGCGGGCCGGGGAGCGCGACCTGCTCGGCTACGGCGTCGTCACCACGCCGTCCGTGCCCTGGGCGTACGACCTGCCCTCGGTGGTCCGCGAACGCCGGGCCGCCGAGGACCGGGCGCGGCGCGCCGCGCCGGACGAGGGGACGGCCCCCGCGCCCGCCCGGACCCCGGCGGACCCCGGCGCCTGGCGCACCGAGCCGGTCACCGAGCTGCCCGCCCTGCTCGCCTCCGGGATCGACCCCGAGCAGGAGGCCGTGCAGTTCTGGCTCGACCTCGGCGCCGACCCGGACGCCTCCGCGCTCGCGCACGCGCTCTACGTGGGGACCCGCGTCGCCGCGATCTCCCACCGCCGTGTGGAGCTGGCCGTACGCGGCACCACGGGGCTGCGGTTCTGGCCCATCGAAGCCGACGGTTCCCTCGCGGACGTCACCCCGGCCACGAGTGGCGGCTGGGAGCAACTGCGCCGGGCCGTCGACGCGTACACCCGGGCGGTGGACCGGGAGGCCGCGGCCGTGGCGGCCCAGCAGCCGCTGGACGCACGCCTGCCGGACCAGCGCCGGCAGGTCGCGGAGGCGGACGGGAACCGTCGGCAGCGGCAGTCCCGGATGGAGGAGGCGGAGGCGCTGTACACGGCCGCCCACGACACGCACACCGCCCTCGTCACCGAGCGGAACACGCGACGGGAGGAACTGGGGCAGGCCGGGCGCGACCTCACGGAGCGGCAGGCCGAGGTGACCGCCGCGGAGCGCGACCTCGCGGCCGCCGACGAGGACGTGCGCGCGGCGGCGCGGGCCGTCGCCCCCGCACCCGACGGCACGCCTGCCCCGGAGTCGGCCGCGCACGCCCTCCCACGCGCCGAGGGCAGGCAGCGCGACGCGGTGCGCGCGCTCGGCGCCAGGGAGGAGGGGGAGCGGACCGCGCGGCGCGAGGTGGACCGGCTCACCACTGAGGTCGGCGGCCTGGACCGCGCCATCGCGAACGCCAAGCGCGTCATGGACGACAACCGGCAGGAACGCGACAGGGCCCGGGGCAGGCACCGGGACGCCGTCGCGCGGTACGAGACCCTGGACGGCGAACGCGCGCGGCTGGAGGAGCGCTTGGAGGCCCTGCGCGGGGACCAGCAGGCCCACGCCCAGCAGGCACGCGACGCCTGGGCGAACATGCCGGGCCCGGCCGGGCGGCTCAGCGCCGACCGCTGCGCCGAGCGGACCGGAGGCTCCGGCTTCCCGCTCGACACGCTCACCCCGGGACCGCGCGGGCGGTGACCCCCGGGGGCGGCCCCGGGGGTCACCCCCGGGGCCGGTGCGCCGCGCGGTCGGCACCGGGTGCGCCGCCGCGCGGTCGGCACCCGGGGCGTCGTACGCGAAGGCCCCGGCGGGAGATCCCCGCCGGGGCCTTCGCGACTGCCCGGGTCGTTGCCCCGGACCGGTGCTGCCGGGTCAGCCGACCACGGTCCAGCGGCTGTCGGCGTCCGTACCGCAGTCGTCGAGCTGGAGCTGCGTGGCGCGGGCCATGGAGTCGTCCTTGACCTCCATGCACAGGTGGTTGCTCGCGTAGTTGCGCACGCGCACCGTGCCGTCCCCCACCGGGTCCAGCCACCACAGCTGGTTGTCCCGCGTCGAGCCGTCGCAGCGCGCCTCGATGAGCTTCGTCGCGGGCGGCTGCGCCCCGAACATCGGGACGTCCAGGCACAGGCCGTCCTTGACGTTGGCGAACAGCACGAGGTCGGCGCCGCCGGGCCCCTGACCCGCGCCGCGCGCCGACATGCTCCAGAGCTGGTTGTCCTTGTCGGTGCCGTCGCAGTAGTACTGCATGATCGGCTGGTTCACGGCGCCCTTGCCGTAGCCGGAGACGTCGGCACACATGCCGCTGTGCGCGTTCTTCAGCAGCACGCGGGAACGGCTCGCGTCCGCGAGCGTGGTCTGCTTCTTCTCCTTCGGCGCTTCCTCCTTCTTCTTCTCCGCCTCCGGGGAGGGGGAGGTGACGGTGTCCACGGGCGGGAGGGCGGCGCCCGCCCCCGCTCCGGCGGCGACGGGGTGCTTCGCCGGCGCCTTCTTCCCGGTCTCCCGGCCGCCGGTCGGCGAGGAGGAGGCCGAGGGGCTGATCCGCCGCTGCTGGGCGGCCAGGTGCTGCTGCTTGCTGTCCTCGTCGGACTGGTAGCTGCGCCACGCGCCGAGGCCCAGGGTGGCGCCCGCGGCGAGCGCGAGCAGGGCCGTGGCCCCGGCGATCCTGGTGCCCACGCGGGAGCGTTCGCCCGGTTGCTGGGCGGTCTTCGTCAGCGCCTCGACGAACCGGGCCCGCTGTCGTCGTTTCGCGTCGTCCTGCTCGGTGTCACTCAACGCTCGTCCCCAAGTCAACAATGGTCCAACTGTTGGCAGCCGGTCGCTCCCGCTTCCGCCACTGCCGCCCCGCCCCCGTCCGGTCCGTGCGCCAGTCAACCAGCGCGCCCGCAACCCCGGGCGGCACGCCGGACGCGGTGGGCACGGGATGGGCACGAACTGGACAGGGCCCGCGCGGCACGCCCACCCCGGGGGCGGGGCGCGCGTCCTTTCGCGCGAATCCGCACGGCGCGAGTCTTTCACGGACCGCGTCCCCTGCGCGGCCGGGCGGTGCCCGGTACGGCCACCCCGCGTTCACCGCGCCGCCGTCCCGTACAGCTCCCGGTCCCGCAGCAGTTCGGCCGCCTTCGTCAGCGCCGCCGAGAGCCGCCGCCGGTAGGTGCTGAAGGACAGTCGCGCCCGGCTCGCCGCCGCCTGCTGGCTGCGCGGCCCGCTCAGATACGTGATCTCCAGGACCTCGCCGAGCTGCCGCTGCCCCGCGTGCGCGCGCAACTGCTCCACCGTCTGCGCGAGCACGTCGCGCAGCGCCGCCGCGTCCCCGCCCGGCGCCACCAGCCGGGTGCCGAGGAGCGGGTTCTCGGCGAGCTGCCGGAGGTCCTGCGCGTCGCGGTAGGCGTGCTTGACGGCCTCCGCGAACGCGGGCCACGGCAGCTCCGCCCCCGGCGGGCCGCTCGCCGGGGCGGGCAGCGCCGAGGGATCGTCCGTCAGCAGCCGCTCGCACAGCGCCGCCGCCCACGCGTCGAAACCTGTGCCCCGCCAGTCCTGTACGTACGGGAGCACCGCCTCGCCCTCCGCTCCCGGTACGGGGGCCTCGCGCAACTGCCCGTAGAGGCCGAGCAGCGGGGCGAGACCGGGCAGGTCCTGGACCGTGCAGGTCCAGCTCACCGCGAGCCTCGGCACCGTCGCCCACAGCGTCGTCAGCGCGAACGCCG
Organism: Streptomyces sp. NBC_00984; assembly: GCF_045162475.1. Taxonomy (NCBI): domain Bacteria; kingdom Bacillati; phylum Actinomycetota; class Actinomycetes; order Kitasatosporales; family Streptomycetaceae; genus Streptomyces; species Streptomyces sp. NBC_00984. The sequence continues at coordinate 1,136,473 of NZ_CP108734.1, read as the reverse complement.
CCGCCGCCGGGGGCCCCGTGCTCCACCGCGCGAGGAGCAGGCGCTCGCCGCGCCGCAGCGGGGCCCGCTCGCGGGTACGGGCCAGCGCGGCCCGCGCCACCGGGTCATCGGGCAGGCCCGTCATGCCCGCCTCCAGCCAGGGGGCGACGAGCACGGCCACGAGCCCGCCGCCGTCCTCCGCGAGGGAGAAGGCGGACGGCTGCCGCTCCCACCACGCGCGGGCCGTCGCGGCGGCGACCTGCCCGTGCTCCTTCGCGAGCGCGGCCAGCACCGCGTCCAGGTCCTCCGGGCGGGCCGTGCGCACGTGCAGACGGTCCGTCCCCTCCCAGTCCACCGCCTCCCGCACCGCCCGGTTGACCCGCCCCAGGTGCGCGAGCCCCGCCCCGAGCGCCCAGCGCCCCCCGGTGCGCTGGGCCAGTCGCTCCGTCAGGTGGGCGTGCAGCCTGCGGTGCAGGCGCTCGTACTTCTCCAGGCCGCGCCAGCGCAGGTCCACCACGAGCGCCTTCCGTACGAGCGGGTGCGGCACCAGGCCCTCGGCGGTGCTGCGCACGAACGACAGCCCGCGCAGCCAGTCGCCCAGCGCGTGCGCCTCCGCCACCGGCACGCCCAGCGTGTGCCGTACCAGCTCCTCCGTCGTGACCCGGGCCAGCGCGAGCACCGCGAGGGCGTCGCGCCTGGTGGGGGAGGGGTTCTCGCGCAGCAGCAGCCGAAGCAGTTCGCCCACGAGTTCCGGCGCGTCCTCCAGCGCGGCGCCAGGGCCGGCCCCCCCGGTCTCCGAGCGCTGGCGCGCCTCCGCGAAGAGCGCCAGGGCCAGCGGCAGCCCGTGTGCGGCCCGTGTCAGGGCCGGTACGGCCGTCTCGGGGACGTCCCGGTCGCGCAGCAGCCGGGCCGACTCGGCGTCACTCATCGCGCCGAGCACGGCCGTGTGCAGCAGGTCCCACCACTGCGGATCGGTGCGCCACTCGGCCGAGGGGGGCCGCCGCGCGCCCACGAGGACCGGCCGGTCGGCGGGCAGGCCGGGCAGGAACACGTCCCGCAGCCACGCCTCCAGCGGGCCCAGCAACTCCCCGGAGTCGATGACGAGCAGTTCCGTCCCCGCCGGTGCCCCCTGCGCCTCCAGCGCGCCGAGGAAACCTTCCGGTGTCGGCGCGGTGCTGCGCATGTCGATCACGCGGACTGTCCTGCCCTCCTCCTTCGCCTCGGCCACGAAGCGGCGCAGGAGCGTGCTCTTGCCGACGCCCGCCATGCCGTGCAGCCACAGCACCTGACAGCCGGGCTGCTCACCGAGCAGCGACTCCCGCAGTAACCGCAGTTCGGCGACCCGGCCGGTGAAGAGCCGACGCCGCCGGGCCGTCGCCACCCCCGCGGGGGAAGCGGCGCCCTGCGCCTGGGTGAGGGGGGGAATGTGCATGGTCTACCTGTCGGACTGCTCAGGGTCGCCGTCGGGAGGCGTGGCGGCGCGGGAGGGACGGGGAGGGGGGAAGGGACGCCCGGAGGGGGTGCGGGGCGGGCGGCGGAGGGCCGGTCGCCCGGCCCCCTCCGCGCGTACCCCCCGCCACCCCGGGGGAGCCGCGCGCTCCGGACGTGGACGCGACGCGGTCCCCCGCCGCACCACGGGCCGCGCAAGGAACTGCATGGGTAACCGCCTCCGACCTCACCGGACGGGATCTCTCTCCCGTCTCCGCCACCCCGCGCGCGGCCCCGGACACACACTTCCCCCGCCCGCGCCGACCCGCTCCGCCGAGCGGCGAACGGCTCGCCGCCCGCAGTAACAGACGACGCAGGCGTCCCGCCGGTTGCACCCGCGGAGCCCCCTCGCGTGTGTGGATCGCATTCGAAACACGCGAAAGGGACCGTACCCCTCCCGTTTCACCCTCCACCCACCGCGCACACCCCTGTCAGCCCCCTGACGTTCACCACGACATCGTTCCGCGCCGGACGTCCCCTGGGCACGGCGTGAGGCGAGCCCTCCGGGAAGCGGACGCCGTGCCCTCGTCACGCTGGTGCACGGGGCACGGATCGCGCCGAGGGGAGGCTACGGCGTCCGGCCATGATCGGAATCCCGCCCTGCCCGGCCGCCGGAACGCAGAGCGTGGACTCGGCTCCCACTGCTACCGCCAGGTGTCGATGACCTGGAGGGCGGCGGGCCGCATGTGGTCCTCCGCCCGTCCCGGTTGACGGTGCTTGTCGCGACTTGCTCGTCACGTCCTCACTGAGTCGTCTGCTGGGTGAGGCGGGGCGAGAGGCCCGGGCGGCCTGCGTCGTGCCGGGGATTCGGACACACGAGAAGGGCCGTCGCGGGGCAACTGTCCCGGGCGCGGGGGTATCCGAGAAGAACGGACCCGTATCCACCCGGCCCGGTCGACCGGGCCCGCACGGGATCCGCTCCCCTCGCGCGACCGGAAGAGCGAAGACCGCCATGGCCCCGACCCCGCACACCGTTCCCCTCCGCGTACTCACCGCCCTCGCCGCCGAGACCCCGCCCGGCCCGGGACGCGGGCTGCGCCTCGCGCTCTAGCAGGGGCAAGGCCCCCTCGGCACCCCCGAGGCGGTCCGCGCCAATCAGCGCCGCATGGACGAGGCGCTCGCCCTCGCCGCTCGCTACCGCGCCCAACTGTGCGCCTTCCCCGAGCTGTTCACCACATATCGGTGTCCATGTCTATGAGGTGCGACGTGTCTCGGACAGCGCGACGTGCCAGGTTCCAGGCTGCCTCTACGTGCGCGCTGGCTACCGTGGTGCGTTCGGATGCTGCGAGAGTTCCGGCTATGCGGACGACATGGTCGTCGATGCGGACAAAGAAGTCGGCGTGCGGGTCCGCCGGCTCGTCCCATCGGCCATCAACTCTGCGGATCACGTTGCGAAGACGTAAGGCTTGCTTGCTGAAACGCAGGAAAGGGCGGGTGTTGAAGGCCCATGCGTATGCCAAGGCCAGTTCTTCCTGCCAGGTATCCGATTCCGGTGAGATAGGCGGGATGTCCACCGGGCGGGTGGAGAAATGCAGGACGCGGGAGTACGTGGCGGCGTCTGTGGCCTGGAATCCCTGCCACTCGGCGATGGACGGAGTCCAGAGTGAAGCGACATCCGGAGGCGCGAGCCTTTCGGATGGTCCCCGAAATCGAGCCTTCCCACGTGTGGGCGGCATGTGTTCGCGTTCCCATGCGAGGCGGAGGGGGCCTTGCAGAGTCCAGCTGAGGTTTGGTCTGCCGCGGTTTGTGGTGAAGGGGGACCCCGTCAGGAGCATGCTGGAGGTGCCTTTGCCGGCATTGACTGCTCGTTGGGTCGCGTGAGTGGCAGCGTCGAACTGCCTCTCGGTTGTCACGTCTGCGTGCACCGCGAGTGGGCTGATGCCGTCGAGGAGACGTTGCAGGAGGGGAAGGAGCGGGTCAGCCTCGGGAGTGTTGCGATGAACGAGTGCGGTCCAGACTGTTGTGAGGCCCGGCCAGGCCGAGAGCGACACTGCAGGAGCGACAGCTGCCGACCACCAGCTGACTGCTGCGAGGTACAGATCTGCCGGATCGAAACCCGCTGCCCCGGCTTCAGCCAGCGCTAAGCTCCCCAGTGGTCCTCGGTAGGTGATGTCGTCCCCCATCAACTTCCCCTTCCCCTTGAGCACCGCATCGTGGCCACTGTTGTGGTGGGATTCTGTCCCACGGTGCTGACAAAGGGGGGCCTGGCAGTTCGCCGAGCACGCCGCCTCCGCCAGCACCGATGGCGACAACTCGAGGGCCTGCTGCCGCTCCGGAAACCCGGCGGCGGCCTCGGACGTGCCCGGTGCTTGCTCCCGCCAGCGGGCGAAGAGCTGCCGGGGCGATGGGTGCGGACAGGAGAAGCGGGGGGAGTAACGGTGCGGGGTGCCCCGGCTGCTGCTGCCTGTGGGCCTCCGCTCGGGCTTGGTGTGCAGGGGCCATCGATAGTGCGGAGAGTCGGGTGGTTACCTAGGAGCGTGTCTCAGTAACCGGCAACCTGCCTGCGGTTCGTGATCATTGGTGCGGGATGATCTCGGTATGCGTGGTGGCGTCGGGGTGTGGAGGCTTCGCGAGGGCCGGACTCGCTCCGCCCCCGACCGCGAGGGCTGCCGCCATGAACGTCCAAGTCCTCACCGACCCGTTCGGCCGCCTGCTGTGGGCCTCGCCCGCACTGCCCGGCTCCACCCACGACCTGACCGCCGCCCGCACCCACGGCATCGTCGAAGCACTCATCGACGTCGGCCTCAAGTACTGGGCCGACAAGACATACCAGGGCGTCGGCAACTCCATCCGGGTGCCCTTCCGCGGCCGTCACCTCAAGCGGTGGAAGCGCCGCCACAACAGCACACACGCCAAGATCCGCTGCCTCGGCGAGCAGGCCATGGCCACCCTGAAGAGCTGGCGTCTCCTACGGAAACTCCGCTACAGCACCAACCGCATCACAGCGATCGTCCAGGCTGTCCTCGTCCTTCATCACGCCTCAGCGTGAGGTTGGAAAAGGCTCGGTGAGGGCCAGGTTGTGGAGTCGGGCGATGCCGAGCATGGCCTGGTGAACACCATTGCCCTTCAGGCGGCAGTCCCGCAGGATCTTCCAGTTCTTAAGGCGAGACAGGGCGCAGGTGATCGAGGATGCGGTCAGCTGCAGACTTCGAGATCCCGAACAGCGGCGCCACCTGCCGTAACGTCAGGTTCGTGCGCCAGTACGTTGCTACCAGCAACACTTGGTCCTCCAGCGGCAGCCGCCACGGCCAGCCACGCTGAACGCCACCGCCGCGACGCCGCACCAACGCCACCAGCCTGACGAACTGCACCTCGCTCGTTCCGGAGATCGGCTCGATCCACTTCGGATCATCCGCTGAGATCACCCCACCCATGCCCAGCCAACACACCAACCGGACCACCGGTTCCGGGACAACCTCAGGGCAGCGGCGGCATCGCCGGCCTGGCGTTGCCCGCCGGTCGACGCCAGGTAGCGGCCCGTACCAGAGCCGGAATGCGGTGCCACACCCGGGTCGTCGAGGACGGCGCGCAGGGGCGGTGTGCCGCCGTCTCAGGTCCTGCTGGCGCGCGGAGGCATGGTCGGGAAGCTCAGCCTGGTCCCCGCGCAGCGCTGGCACATGCGTTTGTGGACGGTCAAGGTCGATGTCCATCAAGGACGGGGACAAGGTGGCGGGAAGAGCGGCGAGATGGTCCCGGCGAGCTATGACGACGAGATCGGCGCGATGGTCTTGTTCCGCGACGTCCAGCGGCTGATCGACAGCGATGACGTGCCATCCCTCAAGAAGGCGCAGCGCATCCACCAGTGCGAGCCGATGCGCGTTGACCCGTGCCCGCCCCTCGCCAGCCGTGGGTCACGGGCTGGAAGCGGGGCAGGCGACCAGACTCGGACTCCGTGACGCAGGTCTGGACGAGCGCACGCTGCAGGTCGTTGAAGCTGGTCTCGGGGTGACGCCACAGCTGTTCACACACCAGGCACATCAGGGTGAGCACGAAGGGCGACGCCGTGCGGCCCCTGGTCGCGCCCGGCAGGTTGATACGCGGAGGCCGGTCCGCGGGAGGATCCCACCGTCGCTTGTACAGGCGGCACATGCCGTCGGCGGGGTACGCCTCAAACAGCCATCCGAGCGTGCCAGCGAACCACGCCCGCACCTCATCCTTGTGGTGGACCGCGAGAAGGAAGAGATCCGGGTCGGATTCGACGGTCAGGAACTGACTACGCAGGAAGGACGCGATGACGGAACGAACCTCCGGATTCGCATGCTCCGCCATTTCATCGTCCGTGTAGGCATCGGGCAGATCGTCGGCGCCGGACATCACGCAACCTCCGTCGATCCGGCTGCTGAGACCGCGCCCAGAGCGACGATCTCGACGCGCAGGTCCGGTGAGCATAGGTGGCCTTCCTCCAGCTCTACCGTGACCATCCGCCCGAACTCGCCCAACCACAAGTGCAGACGAGCCCCCACGGTCTCCGCCGTTCCGCAGCCCGCACCGTGGTCGAAGGCGTCGAGCGCCTCCTCCAGCAAGGTGACAAAGACCGACGTGTGGTCGGCATCGAGGCCGGAGAAGTGGGTCAAGGGAACCCTCCCGGGAGTGATGAGATCTTGTGCGAGCGCTGACCGCCGCTCCAGATCTACTTGCGACACGAACTCGGCATGTGCCCGCTTCTTGGCCAGGTCCGGAATCTTCGGCGGCCGGCCCGCAGACCGGGCGCCACGTTCGCTCGTGCGCAGTACGGCCTCGGCGGTGTGCATGGCCCCTTCAGACGCGCTGAATCCCGGCGCGATGTCCTCGAACTCCGGACGCCGAGGATGATGCGCTGTCCAGATACCGAAGCCTGCGGCAAAGACCTGGTACGCCGCATCCTCGGCTGGCTGCGCGTGGATCAGGCGAGCGAGCTGGCGGAAATCCGCTCCCAGATCACTGCCCCGGGAATTGGCGTAGAAGCGCCGCTCGATGGCCCCGAGCAGCGTGTGGATCGCGCCCGCTGACGCCTCGATCAGCCGCTCGATCGACCCGCGAGGCGCGAACCAAGCGTCAAGGCCGCCCAGTTGTTGCCGCTTCTCCGTCAGCCAGGAGTGCTGGGCGCGCGCATCCAGGACACCCGCTCCGGGCAGTGCACGCTCGACGATCGAGCTCGCGCCGACAGCTTTGAGTTCGGCCAGAGCGGCACGGACACGGTCCAGGGCGCGCTGTGTCTGGTAGGCGAAGTGACGCAAAGCCAGGAGAATACGTTCGCGACTGGTGGTGAACACGGCATCATCAGTCACGTCGTGCTGAACAAGGGCCGCTACGGCACCGTAGAAGTCGCCACTCGCCTCCTGGAGTTGCTCCAAGTGCGCCTTGATCTGCGCCAGATCGGTGGCCAGCAGATCCGCATCCTGGTGAAAGTGAGAGAGTGTCCGGCGCACAGTCGCCCCACGGCATCCAGGAGCCGCGGGGGGAGCTGAAGGGAACGATCCAGGCTGTCGATGACATCGCGTACGGCGGTAACCATGATCCGGGCCTGCTTGGTCAGCGCCCACGCGTCCCGCCTCCGTTTGGCATCGGCGTAGCTGGAGACCGCCGCCGTGTAGTCCTCGAGCGGCTCGACATGACCGGAGTCGATGAGGGACTTCAGCGCGGCATCGAGATCTTCGTTGCTGATCGGGTCGTGGTAGCCCGCCTCCGCAAGGAGGTTGCGTACGTCGGCAAGGGTCGACATCGGTGTCCGTGTACTCGCAAGCAACAGAGCCCCCAGGACCGCGGCAAGAAGTTCACGAACCACAGGCACCCGCTCCGTCAGGGGCTCCCACAGGTCGGGCTCAAGCCGCCTCCACCAGTCCTCCGCCACTTTCTCCCCTTCCTGTTGATCCGCGAGTCCCGCTCGGCTCGATTTCTGGGAGCCATCCGTTCTGACGAATTCCCAGAGATGTCGATCTCTCGCCTCCGTGCGCTGCTTGCGAATTCGCCGCCACTCGAAGGTGTTGACCACCATAGGAGGCGGCACTGACAATCCATCAAGAATTCGAAAGGGTGGACGATTTCCGGTGCCGTGAGTTGTGATAATCCCGGCCGAAAAGCCAGGCTCGCCACTCGATCACTTGTTTGGCGGATGGTGGGAATCTCCGTGGAAGTGGCGAAAATCCACCCTGTGTGCGCAAGGAGTGGTGGGTGAATTTGAGCCGACAATGCGCTCCTCGTCTATCTCAAGGCCGACCCGAAGGAGGTCGATCTCGTTCCCGGCTTCACCCGGGACGTGACGGGGCTCGGCCACCACGGCACGGGCGACCTGGAGGTGAAGCTATGCACCCCGAGGGACGTGGAGCGTGCCCAGGATCTGTTCTGTGCGAGCTACGCAGCGGCGTGAACGGTCGGCGGCGCCTCAGCCGTGAGTAGCGCTTCGCGTTTGGATCGTGGTCGCCTGGATGGTGCCTCTCGACGTATGGGCAGGTAGTGGCGGTGGACTAACAAGGATGCGCGGGATCGCCGGTTTGGCTAACCGGCTTCTCTGAACTACCGGTGATTCCTGACGAATGCGTTGCCAGAGAGGTGCTGGTGTGGTTCCTTGCCCAGGCCCCCGCATGAACTAGTCGAAGAAGGACTGATCGCCGCAACAGCCCCCAGACGAGACGCGGATCAGGGAGCGAGAGCTGGCGCTACCAAAATCGGATCGCCAAGGCTGTCGCAGTCTCCTACCGTTCCGTCATGCAGATCGTCGTGACACTGGACTGTGTTGACATCGAAGCGCAGGCGGGATTCTGGCTCGCTGCGCTCGCCCCGCTGGAATACCGGCGCGGCTTCGAGGGATCGCCATACCTGAGCTTGGTCGGTCCGGCTCCCGCACCCACCCTTCTCCTACAGCAGGTCCCGGAATCAAAGCAGGTCAAGAACCGGATGCACCTTGACCTCGACTTCGACACCGAGGACCTGGACACCGAGGTCGAGCGCCTCCAACAACTCGGCGCCCAGAGGATCTCTCGAGAACAGAGCGAACACGGCTTTCGCTGGGTTGTCGTTGCCGACCCGGAAGGCAACGAGTTCTGCGTATTCGTCCCCCCAACCATTGCTGCCTCAGAGGCGTAGTCGCAGCATCGGGCTACCTCGTCGGCCGAGTCCGTCCCGCCGCAGGTGGCACGTCTGCGTCCTCATCAGCCCTTGCGTCCTGAACGCTTTTCCAGACACTCACTTACGACTTCCGCGAGGTGGGGGAGTCCCAGGTGCACGGGCGGCCCAGGTACGGGCGAGGAGTCGTCGATCTGCCGGATCTTGGACTCCGCCCCGGTGAGGCTCACCTGGAGCCCCTCGATCTCGCCGAGCCAGCCTTGTTGTTCTGCCTCCGTGATGCGGGCGATGAGGTTGTCGCGGATCTCGACGAGGCGCTCGCGCTGGGCGGGGGTCCGGACGCAGAAGAGAGCAGCGGACGCCCCGTTGACTGAACGAACTACGGGGATTGTGCAGTTCAGGGGGCAGATGGGGTCTTCGGTCGCTACGGTCACCGGTCGTGATGAACGATGCTCCCGGACGGGACCTGGCGGCACTGGTGGTTCCTCGGTGGGGCCGGCTGATGGAAACCGGCAACCGGTACGAGCCCTATCGGCTCCTCGATCCCGACGGTGTGACCGTGGAGGCGGTCGCCGTCTACTTCCAGGAGTTGTTGGCCGCAGGGAAAGCTCCGTCGACGGTCCGCTCCTATGGGATGGATCTGCTTCGGTGGTGGCGTTTCCTGCAGGCACTGGACATTCCCTGGGACGGTGCGACCCGAGCGGAGGCCAGGGATTTCAGTCGCTGGATTCAGCTGGTGGTCAAGCCGAGACGGGGCAAGACGGCGGCTCGACGTTCGGCCCAGGTCAGTGGCTCCCCGAACCCGGTGACTGGGAAGCCGTCGGCCGGGCCTGGCTACGCGCCGACTACCGTCGCGCACAGCGAGACGGTGTTGCGACGGTTCTACGACATCCACCGCGACGCGGGGTCCGGCCCGCTGCTCAACCCGTTCCCACTCGATCTGTCACGTCGCTCCGGCCGGGCGCACGCGCACCACAACCCGATGGACGGCTGGAAGCCCGAGCGGGTGGGGCGCTACCGGCCCAGCCTTCCGCAGCGGATCCCGCGCTCGATTCCCGACGAGTGGTTCAACGAGCTGTTCGCTGCGCTGCCCTCCCACCGCGACCGGGCCCTGGTCGCGATCTGGATCTCCACCGGAGTACGCGCATCGGAGCTGATCGGCATCCGCCAGCGCGACATCGACCCCGGCCAGCAGTTGATCAGTGTGGTGCGAAAGGGCTCGCGGGCGGTGCAGCAGGTGCCGGCGTCGGCGGACGCGTTCGTGTGGCTGCGCCTCTATCAGCAGGAGGTACACGGCGAGGTGCCACGCGGTCGCACCCAGCCGGTGTGGTGGACACGGCGGCGCCCGTTTCGGCCGCTGACCTATCACGGTGCACACCGAATGTTCGAGCGGGTCAACGCCTCGCTCGGCGCCGATTGGACCCTTCACGATCTACGACACAGTGCGGCCGTCCGCATGGTGCGCGACCCGAAGTTGACGTTGGCTGATGTGCAATGGGTGCTCGGACATGCGCATTTGTCCGCCACGGAGGTGTATCTGACGCCGCGCAAGGACGAAGTCGTGGCGGGGGTGCTGGCCCATCACGAGCGTCAGGCCCGTGAGCGCAGCCAGCCGGTGCCGCCGCCTCCGGCGCCGGGCTACAACCCAGCGTCGCTGGACGTCTTGTTCGGCCGGATGTCATGACCGCGGTTGTCAAACACGTGACGCGCAAGCCGTTGGAGGCCACGAATGCGACGGCGGAGCAGGCGCAGGCGAGGAACAGCTATCTGCGGGCGCGTTTTCCGGCCCGGGCGGAAGAGCTGTGGTGGCCGTACACGGCACAGCCTTTGGAGGAGACGCTGCGGCGGCTGACCGCGCCGCCATTCGACTCGGCGGCCAATGGGACCCGAGCCGGTCGTCGACGCGGGGTGGCCAAGCTGCTGCGCTGGCTGTCGAGCTTGCCGGGAGATACCTGGCAGCAACGGTGGAGGGCCAGCGGCGCGGAGGATCTCCCCGGTGCTGCCTGGGTGGATCTTCCGCTGCGGTGGCTGCGCGAGCGCGGTCACTCGCCGTCACATGACCGCGATGACTTGTCCTCGGGGCTGCTCATGCTGATCTGCGGGGACGTCATCCGACCTGGTCTGCCCTGGATGCTTACCCGCACCCATCGGTATCTCGCCTCCGTCATGGCCAAGGTCCGGGACCCCGACGGGTTCGCGCGCCTGCACCATCTGGCCGAGTCCGGGCCGGCGAGCTCGCGCAAGGACGCCCAGATCGCCGCGACACGCATCGCCACCCTGCTGGCCTGCAAGGGCGGACAGATCCGCGACATCGCGGTCGGCGACTGCGTGGAACTGGTCGACGCCCAGCGCCGGGTGCATGCCCGTGGCGGGCAGAAGAAGGTCGACTTCTATCTGCGGCTGCGCGCCCTGGGCATCTTCCCCGAGGACTCCCCGGCAACGATCCGGGCATTCGGTCTTGCCCTCGGCCAGTTGAGCATCGAAGAGCTGGTGGATCGCTACCGGATCCAGTGCCGGCCGGTTCGCGATCTGATCGTGGACTACCTGAGGGAGCGGCAGCCTGCGCTGGACTTCGCCAGCCTCGACGCGGTCTCGCGCACGCTCGCGGGACTGTTCTGGGCCCGGGTAGAAGCCCTGGCGCCGGGGATTGACTCGCTGCGGCTGCCACCAACCGTGGCCCGCGCCTGGAAGGAGGACTTGAAGGTCAAGAAGCGCACCGTCACCGGCCCCGACGGTAGCAGCATCGAGGTCTCCAGTCCGCGGCTCAATGCCAAGGACGAGCTCATGCGAGTGCGGGCCTTCTACCTCGACATCGCGCAGTGGGCGGCCGAGGAACCAGGCCGCTGGGCGCCATGGGCCGTGCCCTGTCCCATCAGCGACGACGAGATCCGCAAGGCGAAGGAACGCAGACGACGCAAAGCCCGGATGGACCAGCGCACGCGCGAGCGACTACCCGTCCTGCCCGTTCTGACCAGCACCGCCGACCGTCGGCGACGCGCGGCCGCCGACCTGCTCCAGGTGGCGAGGAACACCGAGCCCGGGGCGCTGATCCCCGGCACCGACGGGTCGCTGCGCAGAGCCATCGCCCCCACGGCGGCGGGCCACCTCACCTGGGCCGAAGAGACGGCATCCGGCGGACGGCGACGGAACCTGACCTACGAAGAAGAGGAGGCATTCTGGGCATTCGCCACGATCGAGGTCCTCCGTCTGACCGGCATCCGCAACGAGGAACTCCTGGAGCTGACGCACCACAGCGTCACCCAGTACCGGCTCCCGTCCACCGGCGAAGTCGTACCGCTGCTGCAGATCGCCCCGTCCAAGACCGACACCGAACGACTCCTCTTGGTCAGCCCGGAACTCGCAGACGTCCTCAGCGCCATCATCAGCCGCTTGCGCGGCCCCGACGGGGCGATACCGCTGGTGGCCTCCTACGACGTCCGCGAGAAGGTCTGGAACCCGCCGATGCCGCTGCTGTTCCAGCGCGATGTCGGCTCCGAACACCGCGCATTCACGCCAACCGCGATCCGAAAACTGCTGATCAACGCCCTGTCCACCACCGGCCTGACCAGCGCCGACGGCGAGGCGCTTACCTTCTCGCCCCATGACTTCCGGAGGATCTTCGTCACCGACGCCATCATGAACGGCCTGCCGCCGCACATCGCCCAGGTGATCTGCGGGCACAGAAGCATCGAGACCACGATGGGGTACAAAGCGGTCTACCCTGCCGAGACGATCGAGGCCCACCGAGCGTTCATCGCCTGCCGCCGAGCCTCTCGCCCAGGCGAAGAATACCGAACCCCAACCGCGGAGGAGTGGGACTCCTTCCTGGCCCACTTCGAGAAACGGAAGGTGTCCATCGGCACCTGCGCACGCGCCTTCGGGTCTCCTTGTGTCCATGAACACGCCTGTGTCAGATGCTCACTCCTTCGACCCGACACGGCCCAACGGGCACGGCTCGCCGACATCCGTGACAACCTGATCGCCCGCATCGCCGAGGCCGAGCTCGAAGGCTGGCTCGGCGAGGTGGAGGGCCTGCAGGTCAGCCTCGCCGGCGCCCAGGACAAGCTCGCGCAGCTCGACGCCGAGGTGACCCGCCGATCCAATACGGTCAGCCTCGGCATGCCGGCCCTCGGCCAGATCGCCCTCGGCAGGCGGGAGACGAAAGAGTCCTCTCCAACTGCTGATTAGGCCGCGGCCGGTAGTTCAGAGATCGGTCCCTGGCCTCACTCGGCGCGGCGTCCGACCCGCAGGACGCTCAGATAACGGCGTGATGCTCGATCGCCCATCCGCGTGCGGATGCGCTCGGCGATGGCGTCGAGAAGGGGCTCACGGACGTCGCGGTCGAGCCTCCGGTACAGCGACAACGAGCGAAGGTGATCGGCAAAGCCGTCCCCGTTGAACCACTGAACGGTTGGATACCAGCGCACGATCGTTGGGCCGAACAATCCCCCGGGATCGTCGACCAGGCCCCAACCCTCGTCGGTGGTGCGCACGTCGTCCTCCAGCGGCGGATGACCCCAGCCGGGGTTGCCGGGACAGAACCGCTCGTGCAGATCGGCGGTCTCGGCATACACCTCCGGTTCTCCCGGCCGACGGACAACGACGTGGCCGAGCAGCGCCATCCAACCCCCGGGAGAGAGCACGGCGTGCGCCCGCTGCCAGCCAATCGACGGGTCGACCCAGTGCCAAGACGATGCAGCCACGAGAACATCGAAGCGTCGACCGCGGTCGTCCCACTCCTCAAAGGTCGACGTCTCGACTTCGACGTTGTGAAAGGAGGCGATCCGCTGGCGAGCGAGTGCGGCCATGTCCGTGCCCGGCTCAACGGCGGTCACTGAGCATCCGAGCGCTGCCAGCGTGCGCGTCGCCTGACCGGTACCGCAGCCCACCTCCAGCACCGACGACCTTTCGTCCATGCCGGTGATGGCGCCAAGGTCCGCGAACAGTTCGTCGGGGTATCCCGGCCGGACCCGGTCGTAGAGTTCCGGCACCTCGTTGAATACTCGGCCGAGATCGTGTCGGTTCGGGCGCATCTGCGGATCATCAGTCACGAACGCACAAGCTACGAGGCTCGTCCACGCAGAGCCACTGGTTTACCGGCGGCCGCTGACCCGCTGCCGCCGGTAGTTCAGAGAAGCAAGCATGCTCGTGTACACACGCTGTGCCGTAGGCGCGGGCGCAGGTGCCTACAGACAGTTTGCGGCGCTCGAAGTGGCCGAGGAAGTCTTCCCATTCGGTTTCGGTGGGGGTTCGGTATTCCTCGGAAGGGCGTAGCGCGCGGCGGCGTGTGAGGAAGGCGCGGTGTGCCTCGATGGTCTCGCTCGGGTAGATCGCGTTGTAGCCGATCGTGGTGTTGATGTTGGCGTGACCGGCGATGACCTGTGCGATGTGTGGCGGGAGGCCGGAGCGGATGGCGTCGGTGATGAACAGACGGCGGAAGTCGTGCGGGGCGAAGTCCAGTGGCTGACCGGCGGTATCGGTGAGTCCGGAGACCGCGAGGACCTCGGTCAGGGTCCGGCGGATGAATTCGCCGGACATGCGCGATCGCTCGCCGCCGCGGTCCCGCTGGAAGAGCAGTGGGGCTGGTGGGTGCCAGATGCGTTCTTCGTAGTCGTAGGCGGACAGCAGGGGGACGGCTCCGGTTTGTGGGTCGCGGACGCGCCGGATGATAGCGGCCAGGACGTCGGCCAGTTCCGGGCTGATGAGCAGGATGCGCTCCTGGTCCGTCTTGGACGGGGCGATCTGCAGCAGAGGGACAGTCTCGCCGGTGGTGGGCAGCCGGTACTGAAGCATGGAGTGGTGAGTGATCTCCAGCATCTCCTCGATGCGGGCACCGGTGTGGCGCAGAACCTCCACGGCCGCCCAGGCCCAGAATGCCCGGTGCTCGGCTTGCCCGAAGTGCTGCAAGGTGCCGTGCGCATTGCGGGCGGCTGCGGTCGTCGCGTTGTGGGTGCGGACGAAGATCTCACCGTCGATTGTGAATGTGGCGCCCGGCGCAGTGGCTAGCAGGACCTGCAGGCGGGTCTCCTGGCGACGGAGGTGGTCGCGAGCGGCCTGCACGAACGACTCCAGCGTGGGGAGCCGCTCGCGGGTGCACTGATCCATGCGCGCCTTGGTCCGCTTGAGGCGTTTGCGGTCGGAAGCCTCGGCTTCCTTGATAGGACAGGGCGCCGCCCACGGACCCCACCGAGTCGGTTCCTCGGCTGCCCAACGGGCGATAGCCAGGTAGAACGCCCGTACTGCCACAAGCAGTTGCACGTAGTCGGCGCGCTCGACCCGGGTCTCTTGCACACTCCCGTCCGGGCGCCTGTCCCGCTGGAGACGCGTGCGGAAGCGCTCCTTCCACGCGGCGGCGACGCTGGGCGGCAGGTCGAGGGAATCGATACCCGGGTGGTGGGCTTCAAGATCGGACCAGAAGTTGCGGGTCAGATGGCGGGCGAGGTTGTCGAGCGTGCCATAGTCGAGACGCGGGCGGCGCTCCTCCAGGTAGTCGATCAGCAACTCGCGAACCGGCGCGTTGGCCACACCGTGACGGTCGACCAGTTGAGCGCAGGTGAGCTGTCCGGTGACCCGGTGCAGGAAACGCAGCGTTGCCGGCGCATCACCGGGCAGGTAGCCGAGCTCCCGCAACCAGGAGTAGAAAAGGGTGCCGCTGGCTCGGGCACCGTCCAGACTCCGCAGTGTCGTGTAGTACTCAAAGGTGTCCCCGGGGGTGATGTCGGCGAGACTCCCGCCCTTGGCGAGCATGATCCGGACCAGAGCCAGGCGGGCCCTGCCGCCACCGATCGAGGTCCAGCGCCTGGCACCGACCAGTTCCTGCAGCCGGACGGTGCCTTGTGGATCTCGGGTTCTTTCGACGAACGGCCGCAGGTGAGTGGTGCGGTAGCCGAACAGCCAGGGCAGCGGCAGACGCAGCACATCGGCACTGACCAGCATCAGCAGGCCGGTCTGCACGAAGTCCCGTGGGACCTCGGCCACGGTACTCACCCAGGCATGTCCCAGCTCGGACCAGCTCTCCGGGGCAGCCGAGGTCGGCGACGCGTCCCACCGCTGCTGCCAGGTCTCACCAGGAAACCCCGGATAGCCAGGTCAGCACAGCACGCGCACCCTTTCTGCGCGCCCACCGGGTGTGAGCCTTCTCTGCCCGAAACGGTCGGCGATCCAGAACCGCCAGAACCTCATCGACGTCGGCGCACGTCATCGCCCACCGCTTTCCCACCGCCCGCGGTGGAAACTGTTCTTGGGCCTTGCGCATCACACTGCCAGCTGCCGCCCCCGTCCGCCCGGCGGCCCTCGAGGCGGGGAGGCGCAACGCTGCTCATGTCTCGAACCCGGACATTCACCAAGAGCCTCCGAACAGGTCGTGGAGTGACTCGGCCTGATACCCGGCCGCAGGGGCAGATGGAAGTTGGGCAGCCGTCGTCTGGCGCCGGTGGTGTGCGCGGACCGCTTCGACGATCTCCTCCCGGCCAGCCGATAATGGTGGAGTCGGGTATTGGAACTCTCGGAATGCCTGGCCGCAGGGGTTCTCCAACCGTCCAGTTGCTATCTGTTTGTCCATGCTTGATAGCTCGACTTCAGTAGGTCCCGTCGGCGCTGGCCGAGGTACCAATTGGCCGACTCGTCGAGGTCGATGATGGTTCTGATTACGGTGGTCTGGCCGGAGCGCACTTCCGCGAGGACCTCTCCTCTCGGTGAGATGACCATGCTGGGGCAGTGCTGGTGAGGATCTGCCACGTTGGCTGCCAGGACGAACCGTTGGTTCTCCGCTGCGCGGCTGATGAGGTGGCTCCGCCAGACCCCTGCAGGCTCGGAGGGGTTGGCCGCATGGGTGAGGTAGATGAAAGCTTGTGCTCCGCGGTCGGCTAGATGCTGCCATTGCTCGGGGAAGCGGATCTCCCGGCAAATCTGGACGCCGAGCGTGATGGGCCCGCTCGCCAGATGGATCGGGAGTGTCGAGAGCTCAGAGCCGGCATCGAGTTGGCCTCGCTCGTTCATTGCCAGGTTGATCTTTCGGTAAGTCCAGCGGGTGCCGTCCGGGGAGAAGTAGAGGGCGGCATTACTCCAAGCGCCGTGTTCGAATAGCAACGTGCCGCAGAACAGGTGGATGGCTCTGCGCTGAGCTAGCTCTGCGAGGCG
Organism: Streptomyces sp. NBC_00984; assembly: GCF_045162475.1. NCBI lineage: Bacteria > Bacillati > Actinomycetota > Actinomycetes > Kitasatosporales > Streptomycetaceae > Streptomyces > Streptomyces sp. NBC_00984. The sequence goes on along the minus strand of NZ_CP108734.1, from coordinate 1,119,826 downwards.
GTCCATGGCGTGTGCGAGGGCCAGGGGTTGGAGACGTCTGAGGGCTGAGAGGTCGGTGCCGTATCCGGACAGGGCGCCTTCGGGGAGGACGACGATCTCGTCTGGCTGGACGTTTGCCAGGAGCGAGGTGATGGCCGCGAGGTTTTGCTGGATGTCCCACGTGATGGGAAATTGCGCGATCGCTATGGAAGCTTTCATCGGTCCTTCTTTCGGCGGCTGATCTCGGCCGCGTAGGCGCCCCAGTCTCCGGCGGCGGCTCGCTGCCATTTGACGGCGACGGTGATGTCGATACCGAGGGTGCGGGCGAGGACTGCCGCAGGCAGCTCGGGGCGAGTTGGAACAGGGCAGTTGAGCGGGTCTCTGCGCCGGAGTCCTTCAACACCTCGCCGTGACCTGGTGACCTGCGGTTTCTCGCCCGTTTGATGTAATTCCCGAGGGTTCAGGTAGATCTGGGTGGTGGTCAGATGGGCATGGTCAAGGACCCACTGCACATCCGTCAACGCCAATGAGGGATCGCGAGCCATTCGGTAGGCCGCGGTGTGCCGCAGATCGTGGAGCGTCCAGTTCGCACCGAGCGACGCGTTGGCCCGATTCAACATCGCCCGTGCCGCGTGGTAGTTCAGCGGCCGAAACGGGCGCCGCAAAGTCCACCACAACGTCTGACTCCCCGCTCGGGGCACCCCTGCACGCCATGCCTCCTCCTGGTACAGCCGCAACCACACGAACGCATCGGGCGAGGAAGGTAACTGCTGAAAGGCTCTGGTTCCCTTCCGGATCACACCGAGCAGTTGCTCACCAGGTAGTGCGTCGCTCTGACGGCTGGTGAGTAGTTCGCTCGCGCGAGCCCCGTTGGATACCCAGAACGCGAGCAGAGCCCGGTCCCGGTGGTGCCGCAACGCGGCGAACAGCTCATTGAAGCGCTCGTCGGGAACTCTCCTGGGGAGACGCTGTGGGACCGATGGCCGATACCGGCCTCCCGACGACTGCCGCGATGCCCGACCGGCCAATGCCGGCAAGCGACGAGATTCTCTGGCTGGAGGAAACGGGTTGATGATCGGGCCGGTGCCCTCCTCCAGGTGGAAGGCATAGAACGACCGTAGGACGGTCTCGCAGTGCGCCTGAGTCGACGCGGAGTACAACGGGCCAGGCCCGGCCCGCCCAGTGACTGAATTCGGCATGGCCGCTACGGACCGCACGACTTCTGCATCCTTGGAGACCCGATGCCGTCCGGGCCTGCCGGAGGCTTTCGGTGCCATCCGCATCCAGCGCGTAAAGTCCCGCGCGTCACCACGCAGCGCACGATCCCAGGGCACATTCCAGCCGGCCAGAAACCGCCACCACCGCAGCAAGTCCATCCCGTATGAACGGATCGTGGACCTCGAACGCGAGCACGCCTGGAGCTCGGCGAAGAACGCAGCCACCGGAGCTGCCGCAGCACCTTGGGCATCGAGCAGCACGTAAGGCTGCAGCGGATCCGACGACTCGACCAACGCCCCAGTCTCTGGCAGCACGAAGTTCACCAGATCCCGGGCAATACCGCCCGTCTCAAGCATGGTCGGGAAGCTAGCACCACACCCCCTGAACTGCGAATACTTCAGCGGTAGTTCAGTCAACACGACGATCCCGCGCTATGTTCGCGCTGGCCCCATGGCCCCATGGCCACGCGATGCGCTGAGCGACATGGCCCGCTGGGCGAATGGCTCAGCGTCGGAGAGTTCTCGTGGCGCGTGTTGGGCTGGCTAGTGCGGGGTGGCAGCCGAAGGTCCCGCGTCTGCACCGGCTGTTGCGTGGAGGCGCTACTTCGTCGCGATGACGTAGACGCTGCCCCACTGGCGCTTCGGGTTGGCCATGGCGGGGTCGAACGTCCAGGCCTCGACGGTAGTGAAGCCGGCCTTGGTGAAGAGTCGTACGAGCTTCTCGTGGGCGTAGGCCCACAGGTGCGGGGTGTACTTGGGGTTGTCGTCCTGGTCCCGGAAGACGAGGTTGACGAGGTCGAGGCGGGTGTTGATGTCGCCGAGGCAGTCGCGCTTGGCATACCAGCGCTCGATCATTTCGTCGGAGCTGTCCAGCGGGCCGGGATACTGGCTCAGGGCCAAGGCGGCGTCAGGGACGCCGGTGATGATCCGGCCATCCGGTTCGAGGACCCGGTACGTCTCTCGGACGTAGTGCTTGGCGGAGCGCGGGTAGTCGATGTGTTCCAGGAAGTGCTCGGAGAAGATCTCGGCGACGCTGTTGTCCTGGAGGGGGATGCCTTCGCGGATGTCCCAGAGGAGGTCGGCCGGCGGAACGGCGTCGATGTTGAAGAAGCCGTCGATGCGATGAGCTCCGCCGCCGATCTGTACCTTGGCGGGCTTGTCGTCGATGCAACCACTGGGCCAGGCGCTTCGGCTGGCGTGGTGGTAGCGGTGGAGTTCGATAACCTGCGGGGGCTGCGGCCCTTGCTGCGGGCGGAGGTGCAGTGGGGCATGTATGTCCACGGCCTGCAGCCCGTCGCCGTGTGGCATCTGACGTGGGTGCAGTCGCTCGCGGACGAGTGCCAGCGCCGCGACGTGGCGTCCCTGGCTGGCCTGGAGGCGTCCGTCTTCCGCCGCGCCTACCACCAGCGCATGGTCCAGGAGATGCAACAGGCCCTGCGGAAGGTCTACTTCATCCCCTCCGAGACCCGGGATGCCGGCTACATCGAGACCGAGCACTTCGGGGTGCGCTTCCTGCACCGCTCCAGCTACGTCGACCCGACCTGCATCACCCAGCGGTGGCTGCGCGACCTGTTGTGGGATCACGTCGCCGACGTGCCGCGCTCGCCTACCTGTCCGCGCAGCGCCCAGCCGGTGGACTTCGTGCGCCGCGCCGGCGCCGAACTGTCCGCGTTTTTGGAGGCTGAGGCGCCGGGTGGCGGCCACGACCCGTCCGTTCTGCGCGGCGAGCACGTCCACCGCTTCGTCGCGGACCTGCGCAACCGTGAACGCCTCGGCCTGGCCTTCCGCGGCCAGGCCCGCCTGGACGGCAAAAGGGCGAAGGTCACCGAGAACTCGCGCCGGATGGTGTTCAACTACGGCCGGGCCCTGCTGCGCGGCGCGCTGGACAGCGGCAGCGCCGAGCAGATCGGCCTGGACCGCGGCTTCATCGCCGCCATGCCGGTCGGCGGCCCAGGCACGCCCCGCAGCCGCAACCCCTTCCCCGACGAGGTCGCCCGGGCGCTTGCGGACGAGGCCAACCTGCAGCAGCTCGCCGACGGCTACGACCCTCACGACTGGGGCCTGCGGGATATGTGGGAGACCATCATCGTCACCGGCCGGCGCGCCAGCGAGGTCATCCAGCTCCGCCTGGACTGCGTCGGCCGCTACGGCGGGCTGCCCCTGCTCTGGCACGACCAGACCAAGGTCGGCAACCTGAATGCGGCCGTCCGCATCCCCGACCCACTTCTGGATCGGCTCGAAGAACGCCGCCGCAAGACCCTGTCCCGGTTTGCCGACCGGCACGCCGGCCGCCCGCCCACTGCTGCCGAGCGCGCCCATCTGGCCTTGTTCCCCACAGGCATCCTCAACCCCGATGGCCGCCGCGCTTTGTCCTACACCTGGTTCCACACCGGCTTCCGCAGCTGGATCGCCGAGCTTGACCTCGGCGGTCACTACGTCGCCCACCAGGCCCGGCACACGCTGGCCACCCGGCTGCTGCGGCACGGTGCGAGCCTGACGCACATCCGCCGCTACCTCGGCCAGGTCTCCGACCGCATGGCTGAGCACTACGTCAACCTGACCAGCGCCGACCTGGAGAACGTCCTCCAGCACGTCTGGGTCGCCGGACCCGGCACCGCCCACCCCGGCGAACTCCTCACCAGCGACACCACCCCGCTCACCCGCGAACAGGCCCAGGCCCAGGCCATCGACCTGTCCCGCCGCAGCACACCCGCCGAGGGCGGATTCTGCACCTTCCAGCCCGTCGTCGACGGCGGCGCCTGCCCCTGGAACCTCGACTGCCACAACTGCGACAAGTTCGCCCTGTCCGGCGCCGACCTCCTTTACTGGCGGCGCAAGCGCGAGCAGTGGCGGTTGCTGGCCGAGGGTGCCCCCGACGACGCCACCGCCGACTACCTGCACCGCTTTTTCGAGCCCACCGCCCGTGCCATCGACGGCCTGGAGAAGGCCCTGGCCGGACTCGGCCTTCTCGACGACGCCCTCGCTCTGGATCTGCGCAAACCCCAGGACTACTTCCATCGCGTGTGGTCCACCGCTTTCCGTGCCGCCGACCTCGCCGACGCGGGCGGCGACGAGCCGGACAAGTACAGCGATACGTGCACAGCCGACGGTGACGACCCCGAACAGGAAGCCGCATGAACACCGTCACTGTTCCCGAACCCCGCACCGCGGCGGCTCTGGCCGCCCGCCGCCGCAAGACCGAAGCCGCCTTTGAGCGCGTCCACCAGGCCATCGCCCGGCTCCAACGAGAGAAGGCCCAGGTCAGTGTCGCCGCCGTCGCCCGCCGAGCGGACGTCTCGCGCACCTTCCTCTACGACAACCCCGAGGCCCGAGCTGTCATCGCCTCGGCGATAGCCGAGGCCGGTGAACGCCGCGTCCGGATGCACGCCGAACAGGACGACGAGCACGAGGCGACCTGGCTGAACGCCGAGGACGCCCTCCAGACCGCCCACGCCGAGATCCTCGCCCAGCGCACCCGCATCGGCGAACTTCTCGGACAGATCCGCGACTTGGAAGCCGAATGGACCGAGAAGGCCATCCAGCGGGTCACCACCGAGAACACCGCCCTCAAGCAGCGCATCCGCCAGCTCACCACCGACAACCGCACCCTCGACGAGCGACTCAAGGCCGCGCGCTCCAACCTCCGCTTCCAAGACCGCCGCGTCGCCGACCTCGAAGCCCGCATCACCGACCCGGGATCAGCGACCTGATCCTGTCCGGCTGACCAACTCACGGCCCGTCCACCGTCCCGGTGGACGGGCCGTCCCACGAGACCACCCGGACGAGCGACAGCAACGGTGATGGGCTCCCTGAAATCGGCCGCCTGGTACTCGGGGTGATCCCCGACCTGCTCGGCCTGATTCTCCGGCCACGGACTGCTGACCCGCGTGTTTCTGCCCTTATCCCCTTTCACGGGTGCGCGACGGTAGGAAGCGGGTGGCGCAGTTGCGTCAAGTGGGGCCGAGTCCGGTGAACAGGGACTGGGCCACCATGTCGGCTCCCTGGGCAGGAGCCAGCTCCGACATCTCGTGCGAGGCGATGTTGGTGAGATGAACGAGCAGGGAGCGGGCCCAGCGGTCCGGAAGACCGGGGCGGATGAATCCCTCGCGCACCGCGCGGGCCAAGAAGGCGTCGAGTTGCTCGATCAGCCAGTGGAGACGGGCAGCCGCCGCTTCGTCCTCTACCTGCTGCAAGTCCACCGGCCACCGTCTGCTGACGGTGATGATGCCCTCCGCGTATCGGTGTAGCGCCACCGCCACGGGCGCCTCTGTCAGCCGCGCCTGGGCGAGGACCTGCTCGCAGGCGTCGAGCTTGGCCGTATGGACGGCGGCCATCAGCGCCTCGCGGGTCCTGAAGCGCCGGTAGACGGTGCGTCGGTCAACGCCTGCCGCCGCTGCGATCGCCGCGATGCTCGTGCCGGGGTCCTGCGCCAACAGACGTGCTCCGGTCTGCAGGACCGCGTCCAGGTTGCGTGCTGCGTCAGCTCTCATCGTGACCGGAGCATACACAGGTGCGGGGCTGATGGGCCAATATATGCCACACTCCTATTGCAAGTAACCGACTAAGTGTCGCATAGTTGTGGCCCTTGATTCGTCTGATGTATCCGCCGTCGCATCAGTCCTCATTCCTCATCCCAGGAGTCATGCGTGAGCCCGGTCCACATGTCCGAGAAGTTGCAAGACGCCCTCGATTCCAGAGTCTTCGTCACCGTGGCGACTCTCCAACCCGACGGCAGCCCGCACCAGTCAGTGGTCTGGGTGGGGCGGGATGGCGACGACCTGTTCTTCGTGACCGGAATCGACAAGCTCAAAGTGCGCAATCTGCGGCGCGATCCGCGGCTGAGCGTGGCGGTCAATCCGCCGGCCGAGCCGTACGGGTACGCGGTGATCAGCGGTACCGCGCGGTTGGAGGGCGCGGGCAGCCGGGAGCGGATGGACGAACTGGCCGTCAAGTACACCGGCAAGACATACGCCGAACACCACCCGGAGTCGTATGCCGCCCTCCCGGAACTGGTCACCGTCCACGTCACCCCCGAAAAGATTGCGGCGCGGTTCCTGTGAGCCGAAGGAGAGCGGGTATGAAGACCTACGTCATCACTGGTGGCACGGACGGCATTGGCAAGGCGCTCGCACTCGAGTACCTGGAAAGGGGGCAGGAGGTGGTGGTCGTCGGGCGCAGTGCGGAGAAGGGCGAAGCATGGCTCGACGCTGCGCGACAGCGTGATGCGGCCGGACGGGCGCACTTCATGCGCGCCGACCTGAGCCTGATGGCCGAGACCAGAGCAGTGACCGACAGAATCAGGTCTTCCTTCGCAAAGGTCGACGCTCTGGTGCTGTGCGCCCGGCACTTCCGGAGCACCCGTCTGGTCACGGCCGAGGGTTTCGAGAACACCTTCGCGCACTTCTACCTGAGCCGCTTCGTACTGAGCTACGAGCTGGTTGACCTGCTTGAAGCCGCTGGCACCCCGGTCATTCTCAACGTCGCCGGTCCCGGCGGCGGAGGAGAGATCCGCTGGGAGGACCTGGAGTTGGCGCTGGAGTACGACGGGCAACGGGCGCTCGCACAAGGCGGGCGGCTCAACGACTTGCTCGGCGTCGGCTTCGCGGCTGGACGGCCGGGGACGAACGTGCGGTATGTACTGCTCAACCCGGGAATGGTCAGCACCAGTTTCTCCGGGCAGTACACCCCGAGCGTCATGGCGCAGATCGACGCCATGCGCCAGTCTGCCCAGTCAGTCGACGAGGCCATAGTGCCGATCCTCAAGGTGTTGGATGACCCGCCCGCTGCGTTGCTCAGCGCCTTCGTGCGGGGTGAGCCGCTCAGCCCACACGGCCCTTGGTTCGCGGTCGAAGAAGCGCGGCGGCTACGCGAGCACACGGAGAGGCTGCTGCCTGATTAACCCTTGAGGGGCTGAGGTGGTGGACCTCAGCCCCTCTGCCGAAGAGAGCCGGTCAGCCTTCCCCGTACCCGTCGGCCAGGGTTGGGCTGTCCATCGCCTGCGACGCCGAAGGCGTCAACGGCCCCAACTCGGCGTCACGGACATGTAACCTATGAACCGTCGCAGTTCAGAGCCGGTATCCGAGCTCCCGCGGTCGGTAAAATCGAGTACAAGCGGGGCGTCGATCCCGGTGTCGTCAACCAGGGCCTGTTCTACCTCTCGTGGCTGACGGATCACCGGGCCGAGTTCGAGCAGCTGGTCCGTGACCAGCTCGGGGCTATGGCCGCATCCCAGACATCCGATGCGGTTGATCTGTCAAGCGGCTGTAGGTAGGGCGGCTGTCTCGAGTGGTGGGAACGCGATGGTTTCGTCATAGCGCATGCGCTTGGTGAGGTAGTGGTGGAGGCAGCCGAGCAGTCGGCTGAAGAGGTGGCGTTGGGCGGCTGTGTGGCGGTCTCCGGCTTCTCGCCGACGGTCGTAGTGGGCGCGGGCCCCGGGTGACGACAGCGTGGAGAAGGCCCAGACGTAGCCGACGGCGGCGAGTCGCTGGTTCTTGACCCGGCGGGCCATGACGGCGAGGCTTTTGCCGGACGCCCGGGTGACCGGCGCGGCCCCGGCGAAGGCTTTGAGTCCTTTTGCGTCGGTGAAGCGGGATCGGTCGTCTCCGATCTCGGCGAGCACCCGGGCGCCGGTGAGTGAGCCGAGCCCTGGCAAACTGGTGGTGATCTCGGCGTCCGGGTGTGTATCAAAGGACGCCACTGCCGCGGCAGTGAGGTCGTCGGCGCTGGTGCAGGCGGCTTCGAACTGCCGCAGCAGCGCGAGGGTCTGGCATCCCATGGCCTGTTCGACCTGGGGTAATTGCCGCATCTGGGGAAGCCGGAATGCCTCGCGAAGCCGGTCTGCCTCGGCCTCGATGCCGAGCTGGCGGCCGGCTTTCTTCAGCAGCGACCGTAGCTGGGTGCGGGTGAGCTTGGCGGCGTGGGCCGGGGTGGGAGCGGTGGCCAGGACGACGCGTGCGATGGGTAAGCACAGTCCTTCGCGGGTGTGCTGGAATGCGGCGAGGAAGCCGGGGAAGTACTCGCGCAGGTGTGAGCGGAGTTTGTTACCGGCCTGGGTGCGGTTCCAGACCGCGTCCTGTTGGGCGCGGGCGAGGACGGCGATGGCCTGGGCGAGTTCGCTGTCGCCGGGCAGTGACCGGTGGGCGGTCCGGTCCGTGCGGAGGACGTTCGCTAGGACCATGGCGTCGAGGTGGTCGGACTTCTTGCGGGCGACTGCGTGGCGATCGCGGTAGCGGGAGGCGGCCATCGGGTTGATGGCATAGACGGGGCGTTTGGTGGCGCGCAGGCAGGCGAAAAGGAGCCCGCGGGACGTCTCGATGGCCACGGGGATCGGGGAGTTCTCGGTGTCGCCGTGCTCGGTCAGGAGGTCCAGCAACTGTTGCAAACCAGCGACGTCGTCTCCGATCCGAGCTCGGGCCACCATGGCTCCGTCGTGGTCGACCAGGGCGACGTCGTGATGGTCGCTGGCCCAGCCGATGCCGCAGAACACTCTCATTGTGCTGTTCGGTTCCTCTCGGTCGGGGTTACTGCTGGTCGCAGCCGCGCGGGGGCACGCGTCTCCCTAATGGAAGGGCTCGATGGCCCTGCATCCGATTAGCCGTTCGTGACCCCAGCTATCCGCAGGGCCCTCGGTCTGTGGAAGAGCTCGGCGGCTCCGGGTTCAGTGAGAGGTGGTTCCTGCGAACGGCTCGAACCACGGGTTTCAACGATCTGATCGTCAGACTGGGTACGCTGCGGTGGCAGTGGACGGGACCGGGAGGCCGGCTCTTGTCCGAGAACTTGAAGTCCCGGGGGCGCCTTGCGACTTCCCCGGCACCGACCGCCACCACAGCGAGCACAGCTCTTACGACTTGGTACGCGATAGCCGGGGCCGTCAGAGCGATTCGATGGGCCCTGGCGATCCTGCGAGACTGCTGGCATGACTGGCGTGATCGTGGTCGGCGACTATGACCCCCGATGGCCCGAGCGGTTTGAGGACCTGCGGGAGCGGCTTGCACCTCACGTCGCGGACCTGGCTGTATCCATTGAGCATGTCGGAAGCACAGCCGTGCCCGGATGTGCCGCCAAGCCGATCATCGACCTCGACATTGTGGTGGCCGAGGACGCCACCATGCCCGAGCTGATCTCCCGGCTTACCGAGCAGGGCTACCGGCACGAAGGCGATCTGGGGATTCCGGGGCGGGAGGCCTTTCAAGCCCCTCCTGCGGCCCCCGAACATCACCTGTATAGCGTGGTCACAGGCTCCAGACCCCACCTTGATCACGTCTTGCTCCGTGACTACCTACGTCAGCGGCCCGATGAAGTCCGGCGCTACAGCGCGTTGAAGGTGGCCCTCGCACAGCGGTTCCGCGCCGACAGTCAGGGCAGACGGGACTACTCGAGGGCGAAGAGCGCTCTGGTGGAGGAACTGGTCGCGAAGTCCTACCTCGCTCGGGCCGCCGGAGAACCGTGACGTGACGGTGGCCGCACGGGTTGGTGATGTTGTGACGCATTACCGAGCCCGTGCGGCCTTGTCTCATCCTGCCTTCTGCGGCCTTGAGCGTGCACATCTCGGCGTTCTGATCCAGGAGTTGGCCGACCCCTGGCTGGGGCGGTGCGAGTCCGAGTTGCGTGAGCGTCGTGGCGGAGAGCGCAAGCGGGCCGCCGGAGCCGGGCCGGATCACAAGCTGGTCTTCACCGACAGGGTCCTGGTCACCGTGGTCCACCTGCGTCTGCAGTTGCCGCACGCGGCACTGGCCGAGCTCTACGGCGTCTCCCGCCCAACCGTCACCCGCGCCATCCACGAGATCCGCCCGCTGCTGGCTGTCCGCGGCTTCGCCGTCCCCGACCGGCCCGGCATCCGCCTGCGCACCCTGGCCGATGTCTTCGCCTACGCCAAGGCCGAGGGTGTCGAGCTGCGCATCGACGGCACCGAGACCCAGGTCCGCCGCCCCCAGGCCGGCCGCCCCGGCCGCAAGGCGTTCGTATCCGGCAAGAAGAAGCAGAACACCGCCAAGACCACCACCATCAGCGACGGCTCGGGACGCCTGCTGTGGTCCGGGGCCGACCGGCCCGGCAGAATGCACGACCGGACCGCGATGCGCACCGAAGGCATCGCCGAGCAGCCGTGTCTGTATCCGCAGGTCAAGGCGAAGGTCGACGAGGGTTACCGGGGCCTGGCCAACGACTTCCCCAACCAGGTCCAGGCACCGCCACGCAAGCCGAAGGACAAAGTGCCGCTGGGCGAGAACTACGCCTGGCGCGAGGCGCGCCGACGGCAGTCCTCCGCGCGGATCTGCGTGGAGCACACAATCGGCGAGGAGAAGAAGTGGCGGCCGCTCCAGCGGTACCTCGGCCGGCGCGATTCCTACGCCGAGCAATAGTCAAGACTTGTGGATTAAGTCAGCCTGGTTTCTTGAGGTGATGGAGTCGGTGGTGTGCCGCATTGCGGACTCGGCGGGTCCGCCCGCGTTCTGCGAGTAGTCGCAGGACGTCGGGTGCGGTGACGATCTGTGTGGTCACGGCTGTGCGCTGGAGCCAGTCGGAGGCATCGGTGAGCTCCTCGGCGGCCCACGGCTCTCTCAGAGCGAGGGTCCTGAGCAGGCGCCATTCGTGGAGTCGGGTGGTGAGAAAGTCGTGCTGGTCGATCACCCTGGACATGGCCTGGGCCCATGCCGTGAATGCCGGGTCGGTGATCAGTTCGGTGGCCCGGCGGTCCAGGTGTCGGCTCACCGCGCTGACGGCCATGCTGGTGTCCTCATCGCGCAGAACAGCAGCCAGCAGATCGGCTTCGTCGGCCGCGGCGACGGACTGCAGGGCCTGGAGGTAGTGAGCGAATCGCCGGTGTTCGGCGGGCTCGTCGCTCTGGCGCCGGCTGTTCATGCCGCCTTGCCTTCCGGTCGTTCCATGAGGTGGCCGTTCTCGAAGCGGGCGCCGGCCCGGACGAGGGCGACGAGGTGGGGTGCGGTGACCGCTCGCCAGCGGGCCTGGGCGGATTCCACGAGCTTGAAGACCATCGCGAGGGCGGCGGCCGGACTGCCGGCACCGCGGGTGACCTTGGTCCGAAGCTTCACCGTGCTGAACGTCGACTCGATCGGATTTGTCGTGCGCAGGTGGACCCAATGTTCGGCGGGGAAGTCGTAAAAGGCCAGCAGCTCGTCGACCTCACCGGTGATCTTCTTGGTGGCCTTGGGCCACTTCGCGCCGTACGTCTTCTCGAACGTGGTGACCGCCTTCTCCGCGTGCGCGCGGTCCTCGGCGTTGTAGATCTCCTGCAGGACCGCTCGTGCTCCGGGCTGCGCGGACTTCGGTAGCGCGTTCATGTCATTCCGCGTCTTGTGAACCCAGCACCTCTGGTGCCTGGCCTGCGGAAACACCTCTGCCAGGGCCCGCCACAATCCCATCGCGCCGTCCCCGACGACGAGCATCGGATCCGTCATCCCGCGACGACGGCAGTCCCGCAGCAGGTCGGCCCAGGACTCCGTCGACTCGCGCAGGCCCTCAGCGATCGCGATCAGCTCCTTGGTCCCGTCGACGCGGACGCCCATCAGGACCAGGTGGCAGGAGTGGGTCTGCGAGAGGCGGATCTTGGGGTGGACGCCGTCGGCCCATACATAGACGTAGTCGGATTCAGCCAGGTCACGGCGCTGGAACTCCGCGTGGTCGGCGGTCCACTGCTTCGTCAGCCGGGTCACCGTGGCCGGCGACAGCCCGGCCGCCGAGCCCAAGAACTGCTCCATCGCGGGCACGAAGTCACCCGAGGAAAGGCCGTGCAGATAGAGCAGTGGCAGCACCTCGCTGATCTTCGGGGCCTTCCGGCACCACGGCGCGAGGATCTTCGAGGAGAACCGCTTGCGCCCGCCGGTCTCCTCGTCGACCCGCTTGTCGTTCACGCGTGGGACAGCGACCTCGACCGGCCCGGCGGCCGTCGTCACCGTTCGCGGCCGGTGGCGGCCGTTGCGGACCACCAGTCGACGGCCGGCCTTGTCACGCTGCCCGGCGAGCTCGGCTATGTACTGATCAACCTCCGCCTCCATCGATCACTCGGGAAGGTACGCCCTTTCACGTCCCAACCCGAGGCCGATCCACAGGTCTTGAGCATTGCTCCGAAAAAATAGTCAGATGGCGTCAGAACCGGGATGAAGCTCTTGATCCCGGGATAGGCCCGGCGGGAGCCCGTCGACTGGCCGGGCGGCGTCCGGCGTAGAGGTGACGTGAGACCTGTCTGCCGCTCTCGTACGGAACGTGGGAAGGCGTGTTCGGCATGGCCGCGTGCAGTAGCGCGGTCACCCGGGAGTGCCCAAGTCGGGAGTTCCCCGTAGGGACTTCGAGTACCGGGCCGAGTGCGCCGGCGGACCGGCTCGTAGTGGTGCCGAAGCCCCTGTAACGGGGGTGGAGCGAAGGGGCCGGGTCGTTCGTGGCTGTTTCGGCGCGTCAACCAGAGCTCTGGGAGGAGCCTGATGGACCAGCTGAAAGCATCTGGCAAGCCGTTCGACATCTCCAAGCAGGAGGTGTGGGACGCCTGGATCAAGGTGAAGGGCAATCAGGGAGCGCCGGGGGTGGACGGGGTGTCCATCGAGGAGTTCGAGAAGGATCTGCGGGGCAATCTGTACAAGATCTGGAACCGGATGTCCTCGGGCACCTACTTCCCGCCTCCGGTGATGGCGGTGGAGATCCCCAAGCCACATGGTGCCGCTGGTACGCGTGTGCTCGGGGTGCCCACTGTCGCGGATCGGATCGCGCAGACGGTGGTGGCCGTGCATCTGGGGGAGCGGGTGGAGCCCGTGTTTCATCCCGACTCCTACGGTTACCGCCCGAATCGTCCGGCCCTGGACGCGGTCGGGCGGTGCCGCAGGCGTTGCTGGAAGTACGACTGGGTGATCGATCTCGACATCCGGAAGTTCTTCGACAGCGTGCGGTGGGACCTCGTGATCAAGGCCGTTGAAGCGCACACCGATGCTCGTTGGGTGGTGCTGTATGTGAAGCGGTGGCTGGCCGCCGAACTACAGCTGCCCGACGGGACCTTGCTGACCAGAGACCGGGGAACCCCACAGGGATCATCGGTCTCACCCGTCCTGGCCAACCTGTTCATGCACTACGCGTTCGACACCTGGCTGGCCCGGGAGTTCCCTGGAGTCACCTTTGAACGCTACGCGGACGACGCGGTGGTGCACTGCACCACTGAGTCCCAGGCCCGCAGGGTCCTGGCCGCACTGCACGGACGGATGGCCGAGGGCGGGCTGGAGCTGCACCCGGACAAGACGAAGATTGTGTACTGCAAGGACAGCAACCGGCGCGGCTCGTTCGAGCAGGTGTCGTTCACGTTCCTGGGGTACACCTTCCGGCCGAGGTCGGCCCAGCGGAAGGACGGCGTGGTGTTCACGGCGTTCCTCCCCGCGGTCAGCAGGGACGTCCTGAAGAAGATGAGCGCGGTAGTGCGGTCCTGGCGACTGCACCGCCGCGTCAACAGCACGGAGGCGGACCTCGCACGGATGGTCAATCCGATCGTGCGGGGATGGATGGCCTACTACGGGGCCTTCTTCCATACCGAGCTGACGCCCGTACTCGACCGCATCAACACCTATCTGTTGCGGTGGATCACGAAGAAGTACAAGAGATCGGGGACCTTGCGCAAGGCCCGCCAGGCGATGGCGCAGGCCGCCGCCCGGAGCCCCCGGTACTTCGCACACTGGATCTGGGTGAAACCGGCCGTCAAGTGACCAGAGCGACAAGAGCCGTATGACGGGAGACTGTCACGTACGGATCTGTGGGAGCCCCGGGTTGCGATGCCCGGGGCCACCCGACCACGTTCACCTGTACGCCGACACCGCACAACTGACATGACGCCACGTCACTCATGAGACCGGCGAACTGGATCAATTCCAATCACGCAATGCCCCCTGGTAAAGCAACAACCAGGGGCAGGCTTCACGCGACCGCCTTGCCGCGCCAATCTGTCTGTGATGGGCTTGCCATCGGTGTCCGTACTGTCTGGGGAGAATAGTGCTCACCGTAAAGCTGCTCGGCATGGTGGGGATCGATACAGTGGGCGGCTTTGTGACAGCTGGCCCGGGCAAGCAGAGTTGTGTGTTCGCCGCACTCGCCGTCCATCCCGGGCAACTCCTGACGCCGGAGACCCTGATCGACCGGGTCTGGGGCGATCAAGCGCCGCTCGCGGTCCGCAGCGCCCTATTTGCATACATCTCGCGCCTACGCCGAACGCTGGCGAACAGCGGCGATCCCGCCATCGAACTGCGGCGTGCCGGAGCCGGGTACGCACTCGTGGTCGAACCCGGATCAGTCGATCTCCACCGGATGCGCCACCTGCGTAGCGAGGGCCGAAAGGCAGCGGGGCAGCAGGATCACGCGGCGGCCGCGCGGCTATTCCGCGAGGCCGCCGGGCTCTGGAACGGCGAGGCCCTGAGTAGTGTGGCGGGCGACTGGGCGGCCCGGGTCCGGCTTGGCATCGACCAAGAACGCCTGCTCTTGCTAGGTGAGTTGTTTGACTCGGAGCTCCAGCTCGCACGCCACCAGGAGATTGTTCATGAGCTCGCGAACCTTGTGGCCGAACATCCATTGGACGAGCCCCTGGCCGCCCGGTTTATCCTGGCATTACACCGGAGCGGCCGGACAAACGAGGCGTTGGCCCACTACCGCCGCACGCGGCGGCACCTGAACGACGAACTTGGCGCCGACCCTGGCCCGGTATTGCAGCAACTTCATCAGCAGATGCTCAGCTCGACCTCGGCGCCTCCCACCAGTGCCGCGCCACGCGGTGCCACACCGCCTGATCACGCAGACCAGTGGAATCTGCCCCAGCCCGGGCACCTGCCGCGCGCAGCCGCCGGGTTCGTGGGCCGGGACCAAGAATTAGCGGCGCTTGGTGCGGAGTTAAAGGCGGTCGAGCCGATGCTTACCAGGATCTCGGGCATGGCCGGGATCGGAAAGACGACACTTGCCGTGCACTGGGCCCACCAGGCGCGCCGGCACTTCCCCGACGGGCAGCTGTTCGTCGACCTGCGAGGTTACGGTCCCGGACGACCGCTGCGCCCCCTGGAGGTGCTGGCGCGCTTCCTTGTCTCCCTCGGCGTCCCGCCGGATCGGGTGCCCACCGAGGAGGAGCAGGCCGCCGCCCTGTTCCGCTCGGCCGTCGTCGACCAGCGGCTGCTCGTAGTTCTCGACAACGCGCACTCCACGGAGCAGGTCCGACCGCTGCTGCCCGGTTCGTCCGGGGTGTCAGTGTTGGTCACAAGCCGGAACCGGCTGATCGGCCTGGGCGCCAGAGAGGGCGCGAACGAGCTGCAGCTAGGCGTATTCAGCGAAGCCGAGGCAGTGGAACTCATCCAGCGGGTCGTCGGCGAAAAGCAGGCGCCCCGCGCGGGGCAGGCCGGGACGACAGCGGCAGCCGAGTTGGCGCGCCTATGTGGCCGGCTGCCCCTGGCGGTACGCATCGCGGCGGCCCAGGCGGCCTCCACCCCGGCGATCAGCCTGGACTTCCACGTCGCCAGGCTGGCCGATGGCGACCGGCTCGCGAAACTGGCGGTCCGCGGCGACGAACAGATGGCCGTACGTGCAGCCTTCGACCACTCCTACGCCGCACTCGACCTCGAGCTGCAACGGCTGTTTCGACTGCTGGGCCTCCTGCCGTTCGCTGACTTCCCGGCTCAGCTGGCCGATGCGCTCGTCGCCGACGCCAACCCCGATTTCTCCAGCCGCATCCTGTCCCGGGCGGAGCCGCTGCTCCAGCGACTCGCCGATGCCCACCTCGTCAACCGATCCGCCGACAACCGTTACTTCCTCCACGACCTACTCCGTCAGTACGCCCACGATCTGGCACTAGCGAAGGAGCCTAAGGGCGAACGGGCAGCAGCGATACGGCAGGCGTACGAGTGGTACATCCAACACGCCTATGCAGCAGCTCGCGTACTGTTTCCCCAACTCTTGACGCTGTGTGCGGCACCGGCTGATGGTGTTCTGTTTCCCGACGGCGACGCCGCGGCTGTCTGGATCGCCAGTGAGGGACAGAACCTCGTCACGGCCACCGTCACAGCCACCGAGCTAGGCTTCCCCGAGGCGGCGTGGCTGCTCGCCGACGCCCTGCGCGGCCACCACATGGCTCATCGGAACATCGCGGAGTGGACGACCGTTGCGGGGGCCGGCCTTGACGCAGCGACCTTCGCAGGGGACGCGCGCGCCCAAGCGTCTTCCCTTCTGAACCTGGCCGTCATGCACAACTGCACCGGCGACTTGGACGCGGCCATCGACCACAACCGGCGAGCGCTGCGCCTAGCCGATACCGCGGACTGGCCGGAAGGCCAGGCGACCGTCCTGGCCAATCTCGGGATCGCATACTCGATCCAGGGGCTCTCGGGTGAGGCCGCTGAACACCTCGCCAGGTCGCTGGCGATCAACCGTGCACTGGGCCGCAGCGTGAGCGCGGCGATCAACCTCAACAACCTCGGTACTCTCAACACCTTGACCGGGCGGATCGATACAGCGATCGCATACCTGCGGGAGAGCCTGGACCTGCACCGGGCGGCTGGTGGCGAGCGGGGACAGGCCGCCGCACTCATAAACCTTGGCATCGCCCACCACCAGCTTGGGGAGCTCGACGCAGCCCGAGCCTGCCTTGTCGAGGCAGGCCGACTCGACCGAAAGCTGGGCCATGTCGACGGCGAGAGCGCCGCACTGGCACACCTCGCCTGCGTGGAACTGGACGCCGGGCACACCGACCGGGTCCTCGAACTCGCTCGGACGGCAGCTGCCATGATCCGCCGGGCTAGCGACCCATACGCCGAGGCCGTCGCGCTCAATGCGCTAGCGACGGCCCAGCACCAGTTCGGGAACCGCACAGTCGCCCGGCTCCATCATGGGCGTGTACTCCGGCTAGCCGACTCATGCGGTAGTCGGCAGCCAGCTATCACGGCCCTGATCGGAATCGCTGAACTGGACTGCGAGGCCGGTCATCTGGATGCCGCCGAGCAGCATGCGCGCCGGGCTCATAATCTGGCTGCGGAAGCCGCCTATCGACCGCTGCAAAGTCGGGCGCTTGCCTTGCTGGCCGAAATCAACCTCAAGCGTGGCGGACCAGCACGCCCCGTCGAATAGGCCGTGCGGGCCCGCCAGGTGTGTTGCCTGCCTGGGCGTAGCGGACCCACACGGCCTGTTCACTATGCTCGGTGAGGTCCGCGCGATGGTGTGCGGGCCTCACCGCCCCCGTTGCGGTGGCTGGGTCCGGACGCCCTTGTCCGATTCGGATGGGCTGAGGGCGCCCCCTCCGTTAGCAGACGGCGGTGCGGGCGTACACCCGCGGTGCCTCGTAGCTGATTCCCTTCCGCGCCCCTGCTGGCAGGGTCCAGCACGTGCCCACGTCATTGCCCTGATAGACGACCTGTACGCGCATGGTCTTGCCGCAGCCGTTGTACAAGTCGATGAGGCCACCCCAGGGATTCGGCTTAACGTCCCTCTGGATACAGGCGGGTGCCGTCCCCCCGGCAGCCGACGCCGTACCGGCGAACACGAGGGGAGCGCCTGTCCCCAGCAGTGCTACCGCGGCGAGGGTGGCCACCCTGGCCTTGGAGATCTTCAGCATGACGCGAATCCTTCCGTGCGTTTGTGTGAAGGTGGTCAGCGAGCCTGCGGGCGCGGTCTTCCAGCGCTGCTCGGTTCGCTTCCACCGGCTTGACGCAAACTCTGCACGTAAGGCTTTGCGTAGATCTTGCACAGTTCTTGGACGGGGCCTTCCCCGTGATCGTGGACACCGGTTGTCATGCGGCGGTGGCCAGCGTAGTTGATCGCTGTTCGTAGGTGATCGGGCTGATCTGGCCGAGGCGGGAGTGCCGTCGGCGGGTGTTGTAGCGGGTCGCCCAGCGGAAGACCGCGAGGCGGGCCTCACGGGCCCCGTTCCACCGCTTGCGGCCCTGGAGCGTCTCGCGCTTCATGGTCGCGTTCAGACTCTCCGCGGCGGCGTTGTCCGCACTTGCGCCGACCGCGCCGCGCGATCTGGTCACACCCAGCTCCGAGTAGACCTGGGCGAACTCCTTCGACACATATTGCGCCCCGTTGTCGCTGTGAAATATCGCCCTGCGTAGACCGTCCCCGCCGCGGGCCCTCGCTGCGGCCCTAAGCGCGTCGGTGACCAGCGAGGTCCGCATGTGGTCGGCGATCGACCAGCCCGTCAGGCGTTTCGGGCACAGGTCCAACACCGTTGTCAGATAAAGGAATTGGCCGTTGTCGACGGAGAGATAGGTTATGTCGCCCACGTACTTGGTGTTCGGCACCTGGGCGGTGAAGTCCCGCTGGAGCAGGTCCGGAACCGGCGTGGCCGACGGCTCGGGAATGGTCGTGCGGACCTTCTTGCGCAGGTGCAGCCCGACGATGTGGAACTTGCGCATGACGCGCTCGACCCGCTTGTGATTGACCCGCCAACCGGAGTCCTTCAGCTCGGCGGTGACGCGCGGGACCCCGTAGGTGCCGTCCGATTCCTGATGGATCCGGTTGATGTGCTCGGCGAGCTCGACGTCCGCCTGGGCCCGGCTGGCCCGCGCGTCCGCGCCGGCCAGCCACCGGTAGAAGCCGGACCGCGAGACCGTGAGTATCCGGCACAGCCGCTTGACGCCGAAGGCGCCACGATGATCGTCGACGAACTGGAAGCGGCTGCTCACCAGCTGGTCTCGGCCGCAAAGTACTTCGCGGCCCTCCGCAGGATCTCCCGCTCGAGCTCGAGTTCTTTGACCCGGGCCCGCAGCTGCCGGTTCTCCTTCTCCATCGCGGTGGCCTCCACCGCCCCGGGACGGGCTGCCTGCTCGGCATCCCGCACCCACGTGCGCAGCGTCTCGTGGTTGATGCCCAGGTCCTTGGCCACCGACGCGTACGTCCCACCCGGGCTCGAGTGGTACAGCGCGATGGCATCGGCCCGGAACTCAGGCGAGTACTTCGATGTCCCCAACGGGAACTCCTGTCCTATGGATCTTCACGATCCAATCAGGGTGTCCACGATCGAGTAGCCGAGGGGGATCTCACCCCTCGGCTCTCACGGAACCGTGCGTAAAAGTCTCCCGTTACACGGCTCTTGTCGTCCTGATCTTCAGAGCGTGCAGGCGTCGGTGGAAAGGCGCCAGTGAGCGAACATCCGTGGGTACCGCTTGGCGATCTCCACGAGCTTCGCGTGGGCCCTCTTCGTGCCGTCGAGCCGCTTGTACTTCCGGCGGATCCAGCGCACCAAGTAGGCGTTGATGCGCATCAAGAAAGGCAGCAACTCCCACGGCCGGAGGCGGCCGTAGTAGCTGATCCAGCCCCGAACCACAGGGTTGATCCTGCGGGCGAGGTCCGCGAAGGAGATGTCGGTGCGGTAGTGCAGTTGCCAGGAACGCACCTCGCGACCGATCCGGGTCAGGGCCTGCCTGCTGATGGCCGGCTCGAACGACAGGAATTGCTTGCCGTGCCGATTCCGGTTCTTCCTGGGCCGGAACGTGTACCCAAGAAACGTGAACGACGTGTGCTCGTAGGAGCCTCGCCGGTACGAGTCCTTGCAGTAGACGATCCGAGTCTTGTCTGGGTGCAGCTGCAACCCGACTTCGACCAGCCTGTCCCTGAGCGCGGCCAGCACTTGGCGGGCCTGGCGCTCGGTGACGCAGTGCAGCACCGCGTCGTCCGCGTAGCGTTCGAACCAGATGGTCGGGAACTCCCGCGCCATCCAGGGCTTCGGCGTAGTCGCGGCTTGAGTGGGTTTTCCCGATGTCTGCCGGCGGTGGCCCGGACGCAGGACAGGCACGAGCTTCCAAGATCAAGGGGAAACGCCCCACCTCAGCCTCGCCGAAATCAGACGCCTGATCACCCGCATCAACGACCGCGCTCCCACCCCGATCGATCACATCCTGCACTGGTCACACTGGCGCCGACGACGACAACACCAAGCCCGCGTCAGTCACTACAAACGACGCGGACACAGCCCATAGAACTGGCCACCCATCAGCATAAACTCCGTTGCAGTACTAAAGAGGCCGAGTTCCTACGTGGGGAGTCGGGATGAAGATCACCGTTGTGGGACGAGGACGCGTCGGAGGCGGCCTGGCCAGTCTGTGGGAGAAGGCCGGCCACGAGGTGACGGGTCTTGGCCGCGATGGCGGCGACGCGGCCGGTGCCGACGTCCTGGTGATCGCGGTACCGGGCCCGGAGGTCGCCGATGCGCTGGCCCAGGTGTCCGGGCTGGCCGGACAGGTAACCATCGACGCCTGCAACCTCTACGAGCGAGCGATGGTTTCGCCGACTGCAGCACGGTGAGCCCCGTCTTCCACGCTTCCGAGCGTGGCCGGCTCCCGGCGCCGCCCGCCGTCGGTTCATTGTTCGCCATGGGTGAGGCCTCCTCCGGTAGGCGGGCTGGGTCAGGAGAGCCAGTCCGTGTAGTGCGTGGGGGCGATACAGGCGTCGCCCATGGTGGTGAGAACGTCGCCGCTGAGAGCGGCGAGCATGCCGGCGGTGACGACGCTGCGACCGTCGGGACGGGCGTTAAGGGTGATCCGTCCGAGGTCGTCGAGGAGGAAGACGTCGGGCCCGCCGACGTTGAGAGTGCCGTTCAGGGGGTACCCGCGGAGACTTCGGCGACGGCGTCGGAGACGTCCTGGGCGGCGATCGGCAGGATCGGGGCGGGCAGATGGACGACGTCACCCTCAGTGGTCTACGAACAGGACCGCGGCGACGAACTCCAGCGGCACGGCCTCGTGCCCTGCCGCGTTCAGCTTCTTCACGACCTGCGATCCGATCAGGCCCGTACCGCCGACCACTGAGAACTTCATCGGTTGCCTTCCATCACATACTGCTGGGTCCTGCCCTCAGCCTGCGACGGCTTGTTGCGCGGCGCACGCGGGCCGTGCCCGGCCAGTCGGCGCCCCCGTGACGTACCCGTGCTGCTGAGCTCTGAGGCGGCACACCAGGTGGTGCTCTGGCTCGGCAGCGCTCTGCCACCGTCAGGTCACCCAGGCCGCACGGGCCGTAGCAGCCGATGCAGTCCGGCTCGATCGAACATACGATAGTCGTGAGCGTGCTCGGGCAGCTCGTCGTGCTGGCCGTCTGAAGCGCGTAGGGCGGAGGAGTATGGCACAGGCCACCGACGCAACGCGGACCGTCATCCTGACAGTGGACGACGACCCGGGAGTCTCCCGCGCCATCGCCCGCGACCTGCGGCGCCACTACGGCGGCGGCTACCGGATCGTACGCGCCGAGTCCGGCGAATCCGCGCTGGAGGCGCTGCGCGAGCTGAAGCTGCGCGGCGACCTGGTGGCCGTGATCCTCGCCGACTACCGGATGCCGCAGATGAACGGCATCGAGTTCCTCGAACAGGCACTCGGTGTGTACCCGGGGGCGCGGCGCGTGCTGCTGACCGCCTACGCCGACACCGACGCTGCCATCGACGCGATCAACGTCGTCGACCTCGACCACTATCTCCTCAAGCCTTGGGACCCGCCCGAGGAGAAGCTCTACCCGGTCCTGGACGATCTCCTCACGGCCTGGCGGTCCAGCGACTACCGGCCGGTACCCACCACCAAGGTGGTCGGGCACCGCTGGTCCGCCCCCTCCTCGCGGACGCGCGAATTCCTCGCCCGCAACCAGGTGCCGTACCGCTGGTACTCCTCCGACGAACCGGAGGGACAGAGGCTTCTGGCGGCGGCCGGGGCCGACGGCCGACGGCTCCCCCTGGTTATCACGTCGGACGGTACCGCGCTGATCGAGCCGGAGCCGACCGAACTGGCCGCCCACGTGGGGCTCGCGACCACGCCGACCGCCGCGTTCTACGACCTCGTCATCATCGGCGGCGGCCCGGCCGGACTCGGCTCGGCGGTGTACGGGGCCTCCGAGGGACTGCGGACCGTACTGGTCGAGCGGTCGGCGACCGGCGGACAGGCCGGCCAGAGTTCCCGCATCGAGAACTACCTCGGCTTCCCGGACGGCGTGTCCGGTGCGCAGCTGACCGATCGTGCCCGCCGCCAGGCGAGCCGCTTCGGTGCCGAGATCCTCACCGCTCGCGAGGTCACGGGGCTGGAGGTGAACGGTTCGGCGCGCGTCGTACGCTTCTCCGACGGCTCAGCGGTCGCCGCGCACAGCGTCATCCTGGCGACGGGCGTGTCGTACCGGCAGCTGGGGGCGCCGGGATGCGACGAGCTGACCGGCTGCGGGGTGTACTACGGCTCGTCACTCACCGAGGCGTCGTCCTGTGAGGGCCAGGACGTGTTCGTCGTCGGCGGCGCGAATTCCGCCGGGCAGGCGGCGGTGTTCCTGGCTCGGGGCGCGAAGTCGGTGACCATGCTGGTGCGCGGGGAGTCCCTGACAGCGTCGATGTCGTACTACCTGATCCAGCAGGTCGACGAGGCCCCGAACATCACCGTGCGGCTCCGGACCGTCGTCAAGGAGGCGCACGGCGAGGAGCACCTGGAACGGCTGATTTTGCGGGATACCGTGACCGGCGCCACCGAAGTCGTCGATGCCCAGTGGATGTTCGTCTTCATCGGTGCCGCCCCGCTGACCGACTGGCTCGGAGGGACTGTGCTGCGCGACGGGAACGGCTTCATCCTCGCCGGACCGGATTTGACGCCGGACGGGCGCCCCCCTGCCGAATGGGCACTGGACCGGCCGCCTTACTACCTGGAGACCAGCATCCCGGGTGTGTTCGTGGCGGGCGACGCGCGCGCCCGGTCCGCGAAGCGCGTCGCGTCCGCCGTAGGAGAGGGAGCCATGGCCGTGATGCTCGTCCACCGCTTCCTGGAGCAGTCATGAGCGCACAGGTCATGGCCTGCGACCCGCACGAGATCGGCTCGCTGTTCCTCTTCGAGAAGCTCTCCCCGGAGCAGCTCGGACGGCTGTGCTCCGAGGGACGGATGGAACGGTTCGAACCCGGCCCGGTGTACACCGAGGGCGACCCGGCGACCTGCTTCTACGTGATGGTCGAGGGAACCGTCGTACTGTCCCGCCGGGTCGGCGGCGACGATGTGGAGGTCAGCCGGACCTCGCAGCGCGGCGTGTACGCGGGGGCCATGCAGGCATATCTGGGCGACCAGGTCCCGCAGACGTACATCAACTCCATGCGGGTGACCGAACCCACCCGGTTCTTCGTACTGCCCGCACAGTCGTTCGCAGACGTCATGAGGGAATGGTTCCCGATGCCGACGCACCTGCTGGAGGGGCTCTTCTTCGGCTCCAAGAACACCCAGCGGGCCATTGGCCAGCGGGAACACCTGCTGGCGCTCGGAACGTTGTCCGCCGGACTCACCCACGAGCTCAACAATCCGGCCGCGGCCGCCGTCCGCGCCACCGCGGCACTGCGTGAGCGGGTCGGCAGGATGCGGAACAAACTGGCGGTCATCGCCCAGGGCCGCTACTCCCGAGTGGCCCTCGCCGAGCTCATCGAGATCCAGGAACGCACCGCCGAACGCGTCGCCAAGGCACCAATGCTGACCCCTCTGGAGGTGTCCGACCGGGAGGACGAGCTCGCCGGCTGGCTGGAGGATCACGGCATCCCGGAGGGCTGGCGGATCGCGCCGGCCTTCGTCCAAGCAGGGCTGGACACTGATTGGCTGGACCAGGTCGCGGCGACGGTGGGCGAAGGAATCCTGCCGGGGGCGATCGGCTGGCTCAACTACACGGTCGAGACCGAGCTGCTGATGGACGAGATCGACGACTCCACCACCCGCATCTCCCGCCTGGTGGACGCGGCCAAGCAGTACGCGCAGCTCGACCGCGCCCCTCACCAGGACGTCGACGTCCACACACTCCTCGACAGCACGCTGCTGATGCTGTCCGGCAAGATCGGCCCTCGGGTGAGGGTGGTCAAGGACTACGACCGCTCCCTCCCCGAAATACCCGCCTACCCGGCGGAACTCAACCAAGTGTGGACCAACCTCATCGACAACGCGGTGGCCGCCATCGGCAGCACGGGCCACGACGGCACCCTGACGGTCCGCACGGCCAGGGAGGGCGACCGACTGCTCGTGGAGTTCCGCGACACCGGCCCCGGCGTCCCCGAGGACATCCGCAGCCGCATCTTCGACCCCTTCTTCACCACCAAGTCCGTCGGGGAGGGCACCGGCCTCGGCCTCGACATCTGCTGGCGGATCGTCGTCAACAAACACCACGGCAGCCTCCAGGTCGAGTCCGTACCGGGCGACACGCGATTCCAGGTGCTGCTGCCGCTGACCGCCCCCGAGACCGAAACCACAACCACCGAGGAGTCCGTATGACCGACATCGACGGCATCGCGGCGAACGTCCCGCCCAGCACTACCGGCTGCGCGGACTGCGACGCAGTGGGCGGCTGGTGGTTCCACCTCCGGCGCTGCGCGCGGTGCGGCCACATCGGCTGCTGCGACTCGTCACCGGCGCAGCACGCCACCGCCCACTGGAAGTCCTCTGGGCACCCCGTGGTACAGAGCTTCGAGCCGGGTGAGGAGTGGTACTGGAACTACGCCACCGATGTCCTGTACGAGTCCGGACCCGAACTGGCCCCGCCGACCAGCCACCCGGCCGCCCAGCCGACCCCGGGACCGGCCGACCGTGTCCCGCAGAACTGGCCGGACCTGCTGCATCCCTGAGAACCAGCGGCGGGATGACCAAGATAGGCATATATACGCCCATCTATGGCTTGAACAAGGGTGCAGGCCCTACCGGTCACCCAACAGCCCGACCGCAGTGCAACACTCTCCCGCCGATCCGCCTGCAGCCTGCGGTCCATCTCCGGCGAGCCGGGAAGGCCGTCTCTCAGAGCGTCAGCCCAGCTCCGCTGGAACCGATGGTAGTCCGGGACGCGGCACATCCCGTGCTCGCGCGCAGAGCCGCTGCCCCTCGAACTGCTCGATCCGGTCAGGGGGGTGGGGCCTTCCACAGTCGTATGGCACCGTCGAAGGTGGCGGTTGCGACGAGCCGACCGTCGGGGCTGAATGCCACGTCCGATACGTTCGATGTGTTTCCGACCAGCTGGGCCTGCAGGTCGTGCTCGGTTGTGTCCCACAGTTGCACCACCTCGCCGCCGAAAACAGCGAGTGTCGCACCACGGGGGCTGTAGGTGACTCCGACCTTCCCGGTCGTCGTCTCGCCGAGGGAGGTTTCGGAGCGGCCGCTGGGTGCTTGCCACAGTTGTATGGGCGCGGTGTCGTCGTCGCATGAGGTGGCGAGGCTCTTGCCGGAGGGGCTGAAAGCCACGGCCAAACCGTCCTCGCAAAGGTCGAAGCGCTCGCGTGCCGTGCGCTTGGCCACATTCCACCGTTGTGCCTCGTACCCGTCGGTGTGGCTGTACTTGTCGTTGCGGTAGCCCGCAGTGGCCAGCGTCTTGCCGTCGGGGCTGAACGCCACCTGCCGGGCATTCAATTCGTTGTCGAGGACGGCGAATTGTCTGCCCTGGTTCTTGCCGCTGTCCGCGTTCCACAGCCTTACGCCATTGAGACCCCCGGTGGCGAGGAGGCGGCTGTCGGGGCTGAATGAACCGCCGACTTATATCAAGCAGCTCACGGACAACGCTGCCCGGATGCAGAGCCTGGTAGAGGCATCGAGCAGCACGCTGATGGACACCCCGGGCATCGGGCCAGTCATGGCCGCTCGGCTGATCGGCCGCACCGGACGGGCTCACCGCTTCTCCACCTCGGCGGCATTCGCGAACTATGCCGGTGCCGCCCCGGTGGAGATCGCCAGCGCGGACAAAGCCCGCCACCGGCTCTCCCGCTCCGGCGACCGTCAGCTCAACTCCGTCCTCCACACCATCGCGGTCGTGCAGATACGGATGCCGAAATCACCCGGACACGCCTACTACCAGCGCAAACTCTCCGAGGGTAAGACGCCGAAGGAAGCGAAGCGGTGCCTGAAACGCCGCCTGGCCGACCACGTGTGGCGCGTCATGATCGCCGATGAGCGAAAAGCCAAGTCGCTCCCTAACCATGGGACTTGACAAGAAACAGAGGCACCCCGGGTTCGGTAGAGATCTCAGATTGTGGTTGTGACCTGGGGTTTCGTGTATTTCATGTAGTGGTTGGCTTCGTACTCGACGGGTGGGACGTGGCCGATCTCACCGTGGAGTCGGCGGTGGCAGTACCAGTCGATCCACTCGGCGGTGGCGAGCTCGACCTGGGAGAGCGTCTTCCAGGGCCGGCCGGGTTTGATCAGCTCGGTCTTGAACAGGCCGATCGTCGATTCCATCACGTGGAAGGGGCGATCTTGCAGCCGTGCTCGGTGAGCGTCCTGCAGATCGGCTCGACGCCGCCGAAGCGGTCCCGGTGCTCGTCGATGAACGCTACGAGCGTGTGTGTGGCCGGTCGAGCTCGGCCGCGAAGAAACTCGCCGCGGCCTTCAGGATCTCGTTGGCCCGCTTGAGTTCGGCGTTCTCCTTCTTCAACGCTTTGAGCTGGGCGGACCCCTCCGTCGTCGTCCCCGGCCGCGTGCCCGCATCGATCTCGTGCTGCTTCAGCCAGTTTCGCAGCGTCTCGCGGGACCCGATGCCGAGCTTCTCGGTCACTGCCTGCAAAGCGGCAGTCTCGTTCGCGTGGTCGTCGCGCACCTCGGCGACCATGCGCACCGCACGGCGGCGGAGCTGATTTCGGTCCTCTTGTAGAGGACCTTGGCGTTTCTGCCTCGGCCGAGCTTGTAGCCCTTCAATCCCAGTTTCGATGCTTCCCGATAGACCCAACTCGTGGACATGTTGAGCATCGCAGCGACCTCAGAAGTGTCCATAAGGACAGGCTCGGCGCTACGGCGTCTTTGCGAGGAGCTGATTTCGGTGTGGCGTGGGTCGGGGTGTGACTGCGGTTCT
Organism: Streptomyces sp. NBC_00984; assembly: GCF_045162475.1. Lineage (NCBI taxonomy): Bacteria > Bacillati > Actinomycetota > Actinomycetes > Kitasatosporales > Streptomycetaceae > Streptomyces > Streptomyces sp. NBC_00984. The sequence goes on along the minus strand of NZ_CP108734.1, from coordinate 1,092,872 downwards.
ATGGGCAAAATGGCTCCTTGTGGCTGACCTGAGCCAGATTGCGGCTGGCGCTCCGCTCTGGCCGGATTCCAAACATTGTTGAGACCCGCCCTGTGCCACCGCCAAGAGTCACCGGACGAGCTGTAGTCATGGTTATGAGGATCGCCGGTTTGGCCAACCGGCGATCCGCGGCTATGTTGCCGCGCTACTTCGGCCACTCAGATCCTTTTTTCGACCACGGGTGCCGCCTCCGTAGGGCGGAGCGGAAGGGGCTCGGGTCAGCTGAGCCATGGTGGTGCGCGGCTCGACTCCCGGTCGATCGCCTTCGTTCCTGGCTGCCGCCCAGACCGTCAGAGTGACGGTGGTCGCGGACGCCCTTGAGAGGGTGCTGCGTAGGCTGGTGCCGTTGTCCCGGCGGTGTCCGGGAGAGTGGGTGAAGCCCTCCTGCAGTCGTATGACGATGCATCAGGAAAGTCGGCAAGTGGTCAGCATGAGTCCTGAAAAACCTGGGGAATACTGTCCGAACATGCGACTCGTTGTAGGGTGTCAGAACAGCCCTTGACCTGCAAAAACGCAGGCAGGGAGCCTACTTGTGGGAGTGCCTCGATGTTGCGCACCATGTTCAAGTCCAAGATCCACCGTGGCACGGTGACCCAGGCCGACCTGCACTACGTCGGTTCCGTCACCGTCGACGCCGAGCTGATGGATGCGGCGGATCTGCTGCCCGGCGAGCTGGTGCACATCGTCGACATCGACAACGGCGCCCGTCTGGAGACGTACGTCATCGAGGGCGAGCGCGGCTCCGGTGTCATCGGCATCAATGGCGCCGCCGCCCACCTCGTCCACCCCGGTGACCTGGTCATCCTGATCAGTTACGCCCAGGTCGACGACGCCGAGGCACGCGGCCTGGTCCCGCGCATCGTGCACGTCGACGCCGGCAACCGTATCGTCGCGCTCGGGGCCGATGCCTCCGCGCCCGTGCCCGGCACCGGCACCGAACGGAGCCCGCACGCCGTTCCCGCGGCGCGCTGACCCGGTCCGACCGGCGAGGGAGCACCCGTCATGGCAGAACGGACCGAGCGGATCGAACCCGACATCCGCGACGACCGCGCGAGCGGCAATCTGCTCGCGTACGAGAACGGCAAGGCGGTCGGGGTCGTCGCGTACTTCGTGATGGACGGTGACCCTGCCGCGCTCGTCGCCGTGCACACCGTCGTCGAACCCGGCCACGAGGGCAGGGGCATCGCCGGTGCCCTCGTCCAGGAGTTCTACGCCATGGCGGGACGCGAGGGTGTCCCCGTCGTTCCGCTCTGCCCGTACGCAGCGAAGTGGGCGACGCGCCACCCCGACCGGGCTCCCGAGGTGCCGGCCGCACTGGTGGAACAGGCGAAGACGCAGCTCAAGGCGCACCCAGAGCTGTACTGACCCACGTCGGCCGGGGACTGTACCGTTTGGCGATGACACTCGCCCTGCTGCACACCTCCCCGGCCCACGTACCGGTCTTCGACGCGCTCCGGGACGCCGACCATCCCGGGCTCGCCCTGCGCCATCTCGTGCACGAGGACCTGCTCGCCAAGGCCAGGGAAGCGGGCCCCGAAGCGGTGTCGGGCGAGATCCGGGACCTGCTCGCGGGCGCCGTCGCGGACGGTGCCCGCGCCATTCTCTGCACCTGCTCGACGATCGGCGCCGTCGCCGAGTCGCAGTCGGCGACGCTCGGTGTGCCCGTGCTGCGCGTCGACCGCCCGATGGCGGCCGCCGCCGCGGCACAGGACCGCGTGGTCGTTCTCGCGTCGATCACCGGCACTCTGGCGCCGACCCTCGCGCTGCTCGCCGACGAGGCGGGGGACCGGTCCGTCGATGTACGGACCGTCGTGGTGGACGGCGCCTGGGCGCGCTTCGAGGCCGGTGACCGCGACGGCTATCTGGACCTCGTCGCGACCGCGGCCGACGCGGTCACGGACAGTGATGTGATCGTGCTGGCGCAGGCGTCCATGGCCGACGCGGTCACCCGTACGGTCACCCGCATCCCGGTGCTCTCCAGCCCTCGGCCGGGTCTCGCCGCCGCGGCTGTCGCCGCGCGCTGACCTCGGCACGGCTCCCGGAATCCGGGCGATCATCCGGAACCCGCGCGTATGGACTCACCAGGCGCGGGCAGCCGCTCCGGGAGACGGTGGAAGGAGATCCACCCCGAACCGTTCGGAGGCCTTCGATGACGAATCCGTACCCCGACCCGGTGCCGCCGGCGCCCACCCCCGGGCCGATGCCCGGACCGCCGTCGCCGCTGCCGGAGCCGCCGCCTCCGCCGCCCGGCCCCGTTCCGCCCGGCCCGTCGCCGGATCCGATCCCGCAGCCGCCCACCCCGCGCCCCGACCCGGTGCCGGAACCGCAGCCGTCACCCCGGCGGGCCGGATGACCGGTGTTCCCGGGCGGTAGGCCTCAGGCCGCTGCCAGGACGGCGTTCGCCCGCGCGGTGGCCTCGATGAGCACGCGACCCGCCGCTTCCAGGTCCTCGGCCGGCAGGTCCGCGTACAGCTGGGTCGTGAGGTCGGCGACGTGGGCCCCGTTCGCCTGCTGACGGTCCCGGCCCGCAGTCGTGAGGCCGATCCGGGGAACGGTGCCGTCGACCTCCGCCAGTAGTTCTGCGGCGGTCAGTTCGGCCAGGGTCGCCTCGACGACGGCCGCGTCGGTCTTCAGCGCGTCGGTCATGCGGTCGACGAGCCGGCCGCGCTCGATCGCCCCGCCGTTGCCCGCGACGGCGTTCAGCGCCAACGACTGATGAAACGTGGTTCCGGTGGCCGCGAGCAGCCGTTCGAGGACGGCGCGCGTGGCGTAGTGGGCCCGGCCTATGACCTGGCCGTTGACGGTCGGTGTGGCAGACATGGCTACTCCTTGGTCGGTTGATCGGGTGCCTTGGGTTTCTGCGATTCCTTCGGTGGAGCGGGGGTTCCGGGGATCGGTACGTCGAGAAGCGCCGCCACCGTGCGCACGAACGCCTCGGTGTCCGCACCGTCCAGGCCGCCCAGCGGAGCCAACTGCTGGTCCAGGAGCTCCCGCACGACGTCGACCGCGCGAAGAGCGACCGTGCGCCCCTCCTCCGTGAGCGAGAGCTGGACCGCCCTGGTGTCGTCCGGATCGGTCGTACGCTCCACGAGGCCCGCGCTCTCCAGGGCACGGGCTGGCTTCGACACGCACAGCGGCTCCAGTCCCGTGTGATCCGCCGGCCTGCGCCGGCTCGGCCGCAGCCCCGACTGCTGCAACCCGAGCAGCGATCCCAGCAGTGAGTACTGCGCGTGTGTCGGACCGAGCGGCCGGCTTGCCGCGGTGGCCGGCCGACGATGAGGATCGCGCCCGGTCCCGATGAGCCGTCGACCGATTCCCGGCGGGCCGGGATCAGGCGGTGGGCGGACGGACCGGGGACGGCCCCAGGGTGGTGGTGCCGGGGGAGGCCCGGTGGCCGAGCCCGGTCCGGTAGGCGTCCATGGCTGCCTCGGTCCGGCCCGTGCGCCGCAGCAGATCGCCCAGCAGCCGGCAGATGTCCGCGAGATCACCGGCGGCGCCCGCCCGTTCCAGCAGGGCCAGCGCGGTGACGTAGTGCTCCTCGGCGGACTCCGGATCGCCCTGGTCCTCGTGGATCAGGCCGAGCAGCCGGTGCGCGCCGCCCGCATGGACCGAGCCCCGGTCCGGGTGCAGTTCGCCGAGGAGCCTGTGCAGCAGCTCCCTGGCCTGGTCGGCCTTGCCGCGCCGACGCAGCACATCGGCGAGCTCCACCTCGACCTGGGCCGTGTACAGGGCGGCCCGCTTCGATGCCAGCATGTCGCGGGCGGCGCGCAGTTCGGTCTCGGCGCCGGACAGATCGCCGTCCTGCGCGTGTACATAGCCGCGCATCCAGTGGCAGTGCGCCAGCTCCGTGCGGATCTGGAGCTGCTGGTAGATCTCGGCCGCCTTGGCGAGTGAGGCGTCCGCCTCCGCGGTACGGCCCGCCGCGATGAGCGTACGGGCGACGCTGCGGTGCAGTCCGGCGACCAGTTCCGGATCGGACACCTGCGGTGCCAGGGCCAGCGCCAGCTCGCCCGCCTGGGCGGCGCGGGCGTGGGCGCCCATGTCCATGTACGGGGCGATGGCGGCCGTGTACAGCAGCAGGAGCGCGCCGGGATCCTGGAGGCCCGAGGTGTTGAGCTCGTCGATGGCGCTCTCCAGCAGGTAGCAGGCGTACCGGAGTTCGCCGGCCAGCAGGTGGGCGACCGCCCTGCCCCGGACGGCCGGGGCGCGCCGGGGGAGCGGAGCGTCGGCGAGGAGTTGCTCCGCGGCCTCGAAGTGCTCGCGGGCCGTGGGCAGATCGCCCGTCTCCAGCGCGCAGTGACCGAGGCCGAGCGTGGCCGTGGCGCGTTCGTCGTCGAGCCCGTGCCGGTCGGCCTCGGCGAGCAGCCGGGTGTAGTCGGCGGCGGCGTCCTCGGCGGCACCGGTGGCCAGTGTCCGCTGGGCCTCGACGAGTTTCAGCCGCAGAGCGGTCGCGAGGTGGGCGGGGCGTCCGGTGGCCAGTTCCTCGTACGTGACGCCGAGCCGGTCCGCGAGGTGGCGTACGGCCGCCTCCGACGGGCGTACCCGGCCCGCCTCCAGCGTGGAGATGTAGGCGGGGGTGTAGGCGGGTTCCGCCAGCTGGCGTTGCGTCAGACCGCATTCGGTGCGCAGCTGTTGGACGCGGCGGCCGACGGCTCCGGGATCCTCGTCCGGCCCCGCGTCCCGTCCCGCTGTGCGCCTCGCGTTCATCGCGCCGCCCTTTCTGCTTCGCCCCGTCTCGAAATGCGGTCCATGCATCGTAAATGCCCGGATACGAACCTCAACCACCACGATTCCGGGCCTTGTTCGGCGGTCCGCGCACCTCTAGGTTAAGCATCGCATTAACTCGACTTAACTCATGAGTTACGTGATGGTCGTGCCCTGGGATTTCCCGGCGAAGTCCCCCCGGACCTGAAGGAGTTGTCCATGCGCATACGCCTCCGCACGCGCCGAACGGCAGGAGCCACGGCGGGGCTCGCTCTCGTCGGCCTCCTGGCGGCGACCGCTGCCACCGCACCGGCGTCGGCCGCCCCCACCGGCTCCGACGGCGGCCGTCGCATCGCGGCCGAGTACTTCCCCGATCCCGGCGGCTCGGGCAGGACCGTCGAGGTCCCGGCCGCCGCCCCCGTCCGGAAGGGCGGAGCCGCCGCCCCGCTGAGCGCGGCCGAGGCCGCCGTCGACGGCACGGTGGGCGAACAGGCGGTGACCGGCCCGTCCGACGACCGCCTGGACGTCGTGATCATCGGAGACGGCTACACGGCAGGCCAGCAGGCCGACTTCCACGCGGACGCCACCGCCAAGTGGGCCGACATCACCGCTCTGGAGCCCTACAAGAGCTACCAGGGCCTGTTCAACGTGTGGACCGTCGACGCGGTCTCCAACGAGTCCGGCATCAGCGGCGATCCCGGCGCGGACACCGTCAAGGACACCGCGCTCGGCAGCTACTTCTGGTGCTCCGACATCGAGCGGCTGATCTGCGCCGACATCGACAAGGTGGCCGCGTACGCCGCCAAGGCCCCGGCCGCCGACCTCGTGGTCGTCATCGCCAACTCCACCAAGTACGGGGGCGCGGGCTACTCCGGACTCCAGGCCGAGGGCCGGCCCTTCAACGGAGTCTCCACCCTCTCGTCCGACCACCCCTCGTCCAGCCTGATCGCCGCCCATGAGATAGGGCACTCGGTGGGCCTGCTGGACGACGAGTACACCTATGCCGAGTACGGGACCTGGACCGGCGGCGAGCCGGGCGGGATCAACTCCACCACCTACACACCCGCGCAGCTCACCGAGAAGCGGGCCAAGTGGTACCGCTGGCTCGGCCGGACCGATCCGGCGGGCGGCACGGTCGGTGCGTACGAGGGCAGCGCCTACTACCCGCTCGGGCTCTACCGTCCCACCGAGTCGTCGATCATGCGGGAGCTGAGCAACACCGAGTTCAACCTGCCGGGGCGCGAGGCGATGATCGCCGGGTTCTACCGCGCGGGCAACGCACTGAGCAGTGCCGTCGACACCGGCACCGCGGTCGGGCCGGGCCGGCGCATCGCCGTGAGCCTGGCGGACCTCGATGCCGCCGGTACCGGGACCCGCACCCATCGGCCGGGCGCCGCCACCGGCCTCGCCAGGACGGATCTGCGCTGGTACGTGGACGGCGTCGAGAGGGTCTTTGCCCGGGGACGTACCTCCGTCACCCCCGCATCGCTCGGAGTCCGTGCGGACGGTCGCGGGCACAAGGTGACCGCCGAGGCCGTCGACCGTACGGACGCCATCCGTGACCCCGCCGTCCGCGCCCTGGCCACCGACACCCTGACCTGGAACGTCAGGGCGACCGGGCACCGGCGGTAGGGCCCGGAACGCCTCAGGCGATGATCGGGACCACGGCCTCGGGCGTCAGCATCCGGAAGGTGAAGGCCTGATGGAAGTAGAGCCGGATGCTGGTCGCGTCGTGGTCCTGATAGCCGATGGAGAGGTCCTGGCCGAGGCACAGCTCGAAGTCGCCGCCACGGGTGGACAGCAGCACACCGCCCCTGACGGCGGGTGCCCACAGGATCTGGTCGTCGAGCAGCCGGGCCAGATGGGTGGCCACCGGGTATCCGTGGTCGGAGGTCTCGGTGGCCTCGGTGAAGGCGTCGGCGCCGAGCAGCAGCCGGTACGGGCCGTCGACGCCGGCCAGCCGCAGCTGGGTGAGTGCCTGGCTGACGGTGGTCGGGTAGTCGCGGGCATCCGCGGGCAGTGTCAGCGGCGAGTGCGAGGAGCCGTCCCGCAGCCCGGTGATCCCGGCCGAGGCGTACCCGTCGATGATCGCCATGTCCTCCGCGAACGCACAGGTGCGGGCGGCGTCCTTGACGGGTTGCCAGTCGCTGTCGTCCGAGCCGCGCTCGACGTCGTCCACGGCCGACCGGGTCACCGTGAACGGCACCCGCCACTCGATGACCGGTACCGATGTGCGGGCGCGGGCGATGACGTCCGGGGCGGGCGGATCGATGCCGCGCAGATGACCGTCGCCGATGGCTGCCAGTCCGGGGCCGTCCGGGTCGGTGACATCGACGACCCGGCGGCCCGCCACATGGCGGCTGAAGGTGCGCCGGGCCTCTTCTTCGATCTGGTCCCAGGCGGCTTCCGTGACAGGGGCGAGTTCGCGGTGGAGATTGTTCATCACTGGACGCTTTCTTGCAGGCTGCCGATGTGCAGCGAACCGTCGGCCGGACGGGCCGGGGCCTTCGCCGTCACCGGCGCGGACGCGGGCTCCGGCAGGGCGTCGGTCCCGGCCGATGAGGGCGAGGGCGGCGGGGCGTCGAGGAAGTCGGCGCTGGGGGCGTGGAAGAGCGTGCCGGTGACCGCGGTCGAGAAGTCGAGAATGCGGTCGTGCGTGGCGGGCGGACTGCCGAGGAACATGTTGCGGAGCATCTGCTCGGTCACCTCCGGATCGGCGGCGTAACCGATGAAGTACGTGCCGAACTCGCCCTGTCCGAAGCTGCCGAACGGCATGTTGGCGCGCAGGATGTCGCGCTCCGTGCCGTCCGGGTCGGTGATCGTGTTGAGGGCGATGTGCGAGTCGGCGGGCTTGACGTCGTCGGCGAACTCGATGTCGTCGAGCTTGGTGCGGCCGATGACCCGCTCCTGCTCCTCGGTGCTCAGCGCGTTCCAGGACGCGAGGTCGTGCAGATACTTCTGGACGATGACGTAACTGCCGCCCGCGAACGGGGGATCCTCGGCGCCGACCAGGGCCGCCGACCGCGCGTCCGCCCCCAGGGGGTTCTCCGTGCCGTCGACGAAGCCGAGCAGATCCCGGTGGTCGAAGTAGCGGAACCCCTGCGTCTCGTCGACGACCGTCACCGCACTGCCGAGCCGGTCGAGCAGGCGGGTCGCCCACGCGAAACACACGTCCATCCGCTCGCCCCGGATGTGGAACAGCAGATCCCCCGGGGTGGCGGGAGCGTGGTGCCGGGCGCCGTGCAATTCCTGGAACGGGTGGAGCCGGGCGGGCCGCGGCCCGGCGAACAGCCGGTCCCAGGCACCGGAACCGAAGCCGGTCACACAGACCAGGCCGGCCTCGGGGTACCGGAATCCGATGGAACGGGCGAAGGCCGCCAGATCCGGCAGCACCTCACGTACGGCGGCCTCGCCACCGGGCTCGATCGTGGCGACCAGGATCAGTGCGGCGCTGGTCAGCGGCGCGACGACGGGCTGGACCGCGGCCGGCTCCGGGGAGGTGTCCGGCCCGGCTGCGACGGGTTCCGGGGTGGCGTCGGGCATGCGTGGGCTCCCTGGGGCGGCAAGGGCGGGCTGCGGCGACAGGCTCGCGGCGGGGCAACAAGAAGGGGCTTGCTGCTACTTACGCACAGACAGGACACTGCCGCACCCCGGGTCATCCGGCCGGGCGACCACGACGGCGGTACCGCGCCCGGCCCACCGGGGACGGGCGAGCGCACCGGCCCCGGCGGGACGGCCCGCACCGGCCTCTCCGTGTCAGCCCGCGACGACCTCCGTACGGTCGCCGCCCCAGAGGGTGTGGAAGGAGCCCTCGCGGTCGGTGCGGCGGTAGGTGTGCGCGCCGAAGTAGTCGCGCTGGCCCTGGGTGAGCGCCGCGGGCAGCCGGTCGGCGCGCAGGCCGTCGTAGTACGCGAGCGCGGCGGCGAATCCCGGTGTCGGCACCCCCTGCCGCACCGCTTCGGCGACCACCGCTCGCCAGTCGTCCTGAGCCGCGCCGATCTCCTCGGCGAACTGCTGGTCGGACAGCAGGCTCGGCAGATCCGGACGGGCGTCGTAGGCAGCCCGGATCCGGTCCAGGAACGCGGCCCGGATGATGCATCCGGCCCGCCAGATCGACGCCACCGCGCCGAGGTCGATGTTCCAGTCGTACGCCTCGCTGCCCGCCCGGATCTGGTGGAATCCCTGGGTGTACGAAACGATCTTGGACGCGTACAGCGCCTGCTCCACCCGGTCGGCGAAGGCCGCGGCGGCCTCCTCGCCGAGCGGGGACGCCGACGGGCCCGGCAGGTCCCGCGCGGCCTCGCGCAGATCCGCGTGTCCGGACAGCGAACGGGCGAAGACGGCCTCCGCGATACCCGAGACGGGCACCCCCAGATCCAGCGCGATCTGCACCGTCCAGCGGCCCGTGCCCTTCTGCTCGGCCCGGTCCTGCACGATGTCGACGAAGGGTTTCCCGGTGGCCGCGTCGGTGTGGGCGAGGACCTCCGCCGTGATCTCGATCAGATACGAGTCGAGGCGGCCGGTGTTCCAGCTGCGGAACGTCTCGGCGATCTTCGCGGGGGAGTAGCCCGCCACGGCACGCAGCAGGTCGTACGCCTCCGCGATCAGCTGCATGTCCGCGTACTCGATGCCGTTGTGGACCATCTTCACGAAGTGCCCGGCCCCGTCGGGACCGATATGCGTGGTGCACGGGGTGCCGTCCTTCGCCTTGGCGGCGATCTTCTCCAGCAGTGGCCCCAGTGATGCGTACGACTCGGCCGATCCGCCCGGCATGATGCTCGGCCCGTTCAGCGCGCCTTCCTCGCCGCCCGAGATGCCGACGCCGACGAAGTGGATCCCGCGCCCGCGCAGCTCCTTCTCCCTCCGGCGGGTGTCCTCGAAGTGCGCGTTGCCGCCGTCGATGATGACATCGCCCTCTTCGAGGAGCGGCGCGAACTCCTGGATCACGGCATCGGTGGGATCACCCGCCTTCACCATGATGACGAGTCTGCGCGGACGTTCCAGCGCCGCGACGAACTCCTCCGGAGTGTGCGCGGGGACGAAGGAGCCCTCGTCGCCGAACTCCTCGACCAGGGCGTCCGTCCTGGCGGTGGTCCGGTTGTGCACCGCGACCGTGAATCCGTTGCGGGCGAAGTTGCGCGCGAGGTTGCGGCCCATGACCGCGAGCCCTGTGACGCCGATCTGTGCAGTGCCGCTCATCTGTGTGCTCTGCAATCTGTTTCGGGGATGCCTGGATCTTCAGCAATGCCGGGATCTTCAGTATGGATACGGGGTGCGGGAACGGCCTGTTCGGCATCGCCCGGATGGACTCTCCTGTGTATATTAGGAAAATGCCTAGGGAGTCTAGGCATGCTTCGATGGAGGTGGCAGATGGTTCGCGCGGGTCTCACGACCGAACGCGTGGTGGAGGCGGCGGCCGATCTGGCCGACTCCATCGGCTTCGACAAGGTCACGATCTCCGCGCTGGCCCGCGGCTTCGGCGTCAAGGACGCCAGCCTGTATTCGCACGTCAGGAATCTGCACGACCTGCGGACCCGGGTCGCGCTGCTGGCCGCCGGGGAGTTCATCGACCGGATCGGCGCCGCCGTGGCGGGCCGGGCCGGGAGGGACGCCCTGGTCGCGTTCGCCGATGCCTACCGGGCCTTCGCGCTGGAGCGGCCCGGACGGTACGAGGCGACGCAGATGCGGGTCGACCCCGACATCGTCGCCCAGTCGTCCGCGTACCACCGCACCATCGAGACCACGGGCGCGATGCTGCGGGCCTACGGCCTGGCCGAGCCCGATCTGACGGACGCGGTACGGCTGTTGCGCAGCACCTTCCACGGCTACTGCGCCCTGGAGGCGAGCGGAGGCTTCGGCGCGCCCCGCGACGTGCAGACGTCCTGGGAGCGGTCCGTCGAGGCCCTGCACTTCCTGTTGGAGCACTGGCCGTCCGCGACGGGCGAGAGGGAGACCGATCATGGCTGACCGCACGGTGCCGGAGCGCACCGGACATCTGAAGGTGCCCGGGGCGACGCTGTACTACGAGGTGCGCGGCCAAGGCCCGCTGCTGCTGATGTTGCCGGGCGGGAGCGCCGACGCGGGGCTCTACGACCGGATGGCGGCGCGGCTGGCCGACGGCTGGACCGTCGTGGCCTTCGACCCGCGCGGCTACTCGCGCAGCCTGCTCGACGGCGCGGCGGCGGACCAGCAGGTGGCGGTGCAGAGCGAGGACGCCCACCGGCTGATCGAGCTGCTGTCGCCGGACGGCGGACCGGTGGCCGTCTTCGGTTCCAGTTCGAGCGCGATCGTCGCCCTGGACCTGCTCGCCCGCCACCCCGAACGGTTGCACCGAGTGGTCGCGCACGAACCGCCGTTGGTGGAGCTGATGCCCGATCCGGACCGAGGGCGGAAGCTCTTCGCCGCGGTGCGCGAATCCTTCCGCCGGGACGGGGTGGCCGCGGCACTGGCCACGATGACCGAGGGCCTGACGGACCCGGATGCGGGGCCGCCGGCCGAGGGAGAGCGCCGGGCGGCGCCCGAACCGTCCGCGCGGGAGGCCGAGGCGTTCCGGCGGATGCGGGCCAACCTTCCGGTGTTCCTGGAGCATGTGCTGTGTTCGTTCAGCGGCCACGTACCGGACCTGGCGGCCCTGCGTCGCGACGCGGAGCAGCTGGTGATCGGTGTCGGACAGGACTCCCGCACCCTGCTCACGGCGATTCCGGGCGCCCGGCTGGCCGACGAAGTGGGCGGCAGGCTCGTGGAGTTCCCCGGTGGGCACACCGGTTGCGCCGAGGACCCCGAAGCGTTCGCCGAGCGGCTGCGGGCGGTACTGCTCGACCGGACGCCCCGTGGGGCACAGGGGTGACCCCGGAGGGCAGCCGATGACTCTCATCCCGCAAACATCCCCTATGGCACCTTTGGGTCTGCCCACATCACTGATGGATCGGCAACTATTCACGTAGTCCTCCTGTCAAAGGTCTGGTGTCAGACCATGCGGCGCGGCACGCTGGCTTCGAGCTCACAACGACGCGTCCGAACCCGGCGAAGGCAGGCAGATGACACCGATCACCCGAAGGGGTTCTGTGGCGCTCGGCGCGGGCGTGGCGGCGGGAGCCGCCATGCCCGCAGAGGTCGCGGGCGCGGCGGTCCGGACGAAAACGGCGGCCGGGGCCACCGCGACCGGCACCATCAAGGACGTCCGGCACGTGGTGGTGCTGATGCAAAAGAGGCCATGGCCGGACCCAACAGATTCCTGCGCCGGTTCACCGGAGACGCCACTGCCACGGGCAAGTCCTGCGAGGTGGCCGCCCGTTACGCGAACGCACCGGACACCGGCAGGCCCGCCCTGTGGTTCACCTTCACCAACACATCGACGAGCGCCGTCACGTTCACCGTGACCTCCGGCCAGTACCGCGGCGACGGCCCCTGGACGTACACCGTCGCGGCCGGCGGCAGCGAGCAGGACTACTTCAACGCGGTGGCGCTGGCCGACGGCTGGTACGACTTCACGGTGAAGGCCGGCGGCGACGCCTCCTGGTCGCGGAGGTACAGCGGACACATCGAGACCGGCGCGGCGAGCGTCAGCGGCTGATACGGAAGGCGCGCGAAGACGGCGTCGTTCTGATCGGGGATCACACTGCCGTCGCCACGGCGTACGGGCCGCGAGGTCCCGTCCGACCTGGTGTATCCGGTGGTGGCATACGGATAGGTGCCGTCCACCCGGCCCTTCGGCCCGATGAACATGGGGTTGACCAGCCACTTGCCGTCCGCGTCGTCGTAGGAACGGCACATCGGCTCGGCCTTGTTGCGGTTGAGGGCCAGCCGCGGACCGGTCGCGTCGCGGAGCATCGACACATCCGTGTCGGAGTCACCGGCGGCGAACACCGGCCGCTTCGCGGGAGCCTGCACCCGGGACGCGGCAGCACCGCGTAGGCCGAAGATCTCCTTGTTGATCCAGCAGCGCTTGCCGACGATGTAGGTGATCTGCGAGTCGTCGCCGGGGCGTTCGGTACCGCAGCCGCTCAGATGCGAGGTGTAGCGGCCCCGTTCGGTGGTGGACCGGATGCCGATGACGTTCCCGGGCGCGACGTCGACACCCCTGGCCCAGACGTCGACCACGGGCTGAGGCGACGCGGAGACGATCCACACGTCGAACCCGGCCCGCCGCGAGTGCGGTGACGGCGAGCCGGGCGGCGGAGCGCCGGGTGGGCCGGGGTGCGGCATGGAGCACGGGCACAGCGGTCGTCGCGGACGTGGGGCGGGGCGGCCGGGCGCCCCGCCCCACGTCCGCACACGGTCTAGAGCGGTGTGACGTAGGCGCCGGTGAGCCCGCCGTCCACCAGGAAGTCGGTGGCGTTGACGAAGGAGGAGTCGTCGCTGGCCAGGAAGGCCACGGCGGCGGCCATCTCGGTGGGCTCGGCGAACCGGCCGACCGGGATGTGCACCAGCCTGCGCGCGGCCCGCTCCGGATCCTTGGCGAACAGCTCCTGGAGCAGCGGGGTGTTGACCGGTCCCGGGCACAGCGCGTTGACCCGGATGCCCTCCCGTGCGAACTGCACGCCCAGTTCGCGCGACATGGCCAGCACGCCGCCCTTGGACGCGGTGTACGAGATCTGCGAGGTGGCGGCGCCCATCCGGGCCACGAACGAGGCCGTGTTGATGATGGAGCCCTTGCCCTGGCGGCGCATGTACGGGATGGCGGCCTTGCAGCACAGGTAGACGGAGGTGAGGTTGACCTCCTGCACCCGGCGCCAGGCGTCGAGGCCGGTCTCCAGGATGGAGTCGTCCTCGGGCGGCGAGATCCCCGCGTTGTTGAAGGCGATGTCGACCGAGCCGTATGTGTCGAACGCCGCCTTGAACAAGGCCACCACCTGTTCGGCGTCCGTGACGTCGGTACGTACGAAGAGGCCGTCGACCTCCTCGGCGGCGGCCTTGCCGCTTGCCTCGTCCACATCGGCGCAGACGACGTGCGCGCCCTCGGCGGCCAGGCGCCGGACGGTGGCCAGTCCGATGCCGCTTCCGGCTCCGGTGACTACGGCGGTGCGGCCGACCAGGCGGCGGCAGACAGCGGTGGTGTCGGTCATGGTGCTCAGGCCTCCGTGCTGATGAAGACGTTTTTGGTTTCGGTGAAGGCGGCGAGTGCGTCGGGGCCGAGTTCGCGGCCCAGTCCGGACTGTTTGTAGCCGCCGAAGGGTGTGGCGTAGCGGACGCTGGAGTGCGAGTTGACCGAGAGGTTTCCGGCCCGCAGGCCCTGGCCGACCCGCAGGGCACGGGCCACGTCACGCGTCCAGATCGATCCGGCCAGACCGTAGTCGGTCGCGTTCGCCAGCCGTACGGCGTCCGCCTCGTCGTCGAAGGGCAGCACCACGGCGACCGGGCCGAAGACCTCGTCGACGGCCACCGGGGCGTCCGGCGACACCCCGGCGAGGACGGTTGGCGGGTACCAGAACCCCGGGCCGTCCGGCGCCGAGCCGAGGATCGTCCGTACGCCGTCGGGCAGGTCGTCCACGAACGCGCTCACGCGCTCCCGCTGGACGGCCGAGATCAGCGGACCCATCTGGGTCTTCTCGTCCGACGGGTCGCCGACCACCACGGCGGCGACGGCCGGTGCCAGCAGGTCGAGGAAGCGGTCGTAGGCCGGGCGCTCGACCAGGATGCGGGTCCGGGCGCAGCAGTCCTGGCCGGCGTTGTCCAGGAAGGACATCGGGGCAGCGGCCGCCGCGGCCTCCAGATCGGCGTCGGCGAAGACCACGTTCGGGCTCTTGCCGCCGAGTTCCAGGGTGAGGCGCTTCACGCGTTCGGCGCAGCGGGTCATGATGTGCTTGCCGGTCCGGGTGGAGCCGGTGAAGACGATCTTGGCCACGCCGGGGTGCTCCACCAGGGCACTGCCGGCCACCGGCCCCTCGCCCGGCAGCACCTGGAACAGTCCGCCGGGCAGCCCGGCCTCCAGGGCCAGTTCCGCCAGGCGCAGTGCGGTCAGCGGTGTGGTCTCGGCGGGCTTGAGCAGGACGGCGTTGCCGGCGGCGAGTGCCGGAGCCGCACCCCAGGCGGCGATCGGCATCGGGAAGTTCCAGGGGGCGATGACACCGATGACACCGAGGGGTTCCAGGACGGTGAAGTCGATGCCGCCGGCGACCGGGATCTGGCGGCCCAGCAGGCGTTCGACACCGCCCGCGCAGTAGTCGAGGAGGTCGCGCACATTGCCCGCCTCCCAGCGGGCGTTGCCGATGGTGTGACCGGCCTCGCGGACCTCCAGCAGGGCCAGTTCCTCGATGTGTTCGTCGACGGTGGCGGCGAACCGGCGGAGCAGCCGGGCGCGGTCGGCGGGTGCCGCCGCGGCCCAGACGCGCTGGGCGGTGGCGGCGCGGGCGACGGCCGCGTCGATGTCTGCGGCGGTGGCGGCCGGGACGGTGGCGATGACCTCGGCGGTGGCCGGGTTCAGGACGTCCAGACTGTGTGGTGCGGGCTGGTGGGACACGTACGGGCCTCGATCGGGAGTGAGGGACGGGACGGAGGTCACAGGCGCTCGAAGGAGCGGCGCAGCTCCCAGTCGGTCACGGCGGCGTCGTAGGCGGCGAGTTCGACACGCGCCATGTTCAGATAGTGGGCGACGACCTCCTCGCCGAACGCCTCCTTGGCGATGGGGCTCGCCTCCCACAGGTCGGCGGCCTCGCGCAGGGTGGTCGGCACCTGCTCGTACTCGGAGGTATAGGCGTTGCCCGTGCAGGCCTCTGGCAGAGCCAGCTCGTGCTCCACGCCGTACAGCCCCGCGGCGACCAGTCCGGCGGTGGCGAGATACGGATTGACGTCGCCGCCGGGCAGCCGGTTCTCGAAGCGCCGGGAGCGGCCGTGGCCGACCACGCGCAGCGAGCAGGTGCGGTTGTCGTGCCCCCAGGCGACGGCGGTCGGCGCGAAGGAGCCGGGCTGGAACCGCTTGTAGGAGTTGATGTTCGGCGCGTACAGCAGGGAGAAGTCGCGCAGGGCGGCGAGCTGTCCGGCGAGGAAGTGCCGCATCAGATCCGACATGCCGTCCGGGCCGTCACCCGCCATCGCGTTGTCACCGTTGTCGTCGGTGAGCGAGAGGTGGATGTGACAGGAGTTGCCTTCGCGCTCGTCGTACTTGGCCATGAAGGTGAGCGAGACGCCCTCCTGCGCGGCGATCTCCTTGGCGCCCGTCTTGTAGACGGCGTGCTGGTCGCAGGTGACCAGCGCCTCGTCGTAGCGGAACGCGATCTCGTGCTGGCCGAGATTGCACTCGCCCTTGGCCGACTCGACGGTCAGCCCGGCCGCCTGCATCTCGTTGCGGATGCGGCGCAGCAGCGGCTCGACGCGGCCGGTGCCGAGGATGGAGTAGTCGATGTTGTACTGATTGGCCGGGGTCAGTCCGCGGTAGTCGCGCTCCCAGGCCTCTTCGTAGCTGTCCTTGAAGACGATGAACTCCAGCTCCGTGCCCACCTGGGCCCGGTAGCCGAGGCCGGCCAGCCTGTCCAGCTGCCGGCGCAGGACCTGGCGCGGTGCGGCGACGACCGGGCTGCCGTCGTTCCAGGCGAGATCCGCGACGAGCAGCGCGGTGCCCTCGTGCCAGGGCAGCAGGCGCAGGGTGGCGAGGTCCGGGAGCATGGCGAAGTCGCCGTAGCCGCGCTCCCAGGAGGACATCGCGTAGCCGTCGACGGTGTTCATGTCGGTGTCCACGGCCAGCAGGTAGTTGCAGCCCTCGGTACCGTGCTCCAGAACCTCGTCGAGGAAGAACCCGGCGGCGAACCGCTTGCCCTGGAGCCGGCCCTGCATATCGGGAAAGGCCAGGACGACGGTGTCGATGGACCCGCTCGCGACGAGTGAGCGCAGCTCCTCGACGGCGAGCGGGGGTGTGCGGTCTGCCACGGGATTCCTCCTTGGGTGCACCGAGATCCATAAGGTATGGCAGGGGACCATTGCTTGGGAAGAGGGACCGCTCGGTGGCGGCGAATCGGCTTCGGTGAAGTGCCCGGCGTACATGTCACAAGCGCGGCGCACATCCGTAACCACTGTTTAACGCGTGCCTCTTGTGTTTCCCCTGGCGTTCCACAAAGGTGTGCCGGTGAACCTTTGATGAAAGCCCTCTTCGCCTCCCACGCCTCGACGCAGCGCCGTCGACCCACATCTGGAGCGCCCCATGGCCCAGGGAACCGACACCCCCACCAGCCCACCCGGCGGCACGGCCGGCGCGGTCACCGGTACGGACGAGTACCTGCACCGTCGCACCCTGCGCCGGGGCAGCGCGGGCTGGCTCCTGCTGACCGGACTCGGCGTCGCGTACGTCGTCTCCGGCGACTACTCCGGCTGGAACATCGGCCTGTCCAAGGGCGGCTTCGGAGGGCTCGCCACGGCCACCGTGCTGATGGGGCTGATGTACGCGTGCCTGGTCTTCGCGCTGGCGGAACTCTCCGCCATCCTGCCCACCGCCGGCGGCGGCTACGGCTTCGCGCGCCGTGCCCTCGGCACCTGGGGCGGCTTCCTGACCGGTACGGCCATCCTCATCGAGTACATCCTGGCCCCCGCCGCCATCTCGCTGTTCATCGGTGACTACGTCGAATCCCTCGGCCTGTTCGGGCTCACCTCCGGACGGCCCGTATACCTCGTCTGCTTCGCCGTCTTCATCGGCATCCACCTCTGGGGCGTCGGCGAGGCGCTGCGGTTCAGCCTGATCGTGACCGCCGTCGCCGTGACCGCTCTGCTCGTCTTCGCCATCGGCGCGTTCACCGACTTCGACGCGGCCCGTCTCGACGACATCCCGGTGGACACCGGCGCGTTCGGCTCCTCGTCCTGGCTGCCCTTCGGGCTGCTCGGCATCTGGGCCGCCTTCCCCTTCGGCATGTGGTTCTTCCTGGGCGTCGAAGGCGTGCCGCTCGCCGCCGAGGAGGCCAAGGACCCGGTCAGGTCGATGCCGAGGGCGCTCGCCATTTCGCTGACCGTGCTGGTGGGGCTGGCGGTGCTCACCTTCCTCTCCGCCACCGGCGCCCAGGGCGCGAAGGCCATCCAGGAAGCGGGCAACCCCCTCGTGGTCGCACTGGAGGGCAAGGGCGGTCCCACCGGCCTGAGTCGCTTCGTCAACTACGCGGGCCTGGCAGGCCTGGTGGCCTCGTTCTTCTCGCTGATCTTCGCCGGATCCCGCCAGTTGTTCGCACTCTCCCGGGCGGGCTATCTGCCGCGCTTCCTCTCGCTGACCAACCGCCGCAAGTCCCCCTACCTCGGCCTGCTGATTCCCGGCGTGATCGGCTTCGTGCTGGCCGCCTTGATCGGCAACGGCGGCCGGATGCTGAACGTCGCCGTCTTCGGCGCCACCATCAGCTACGCGCTGATGGCGCTCTCCCACATCGTGCTGCGCCGCCGCGAACCGCACCTCGAACGTCCCTACCGCACGCCCGGCGGCGCGCTCACCTCGTCCGTGGCATTCGTACTGGCATGCTCGGCACTGGTGGCGACCTTCCTGGTGGACCGCGACGCGGCGTTCATCGCTCTCGGCGTGTACGTGGTGGCGCTGGCCTACTTCGCCTTCTACAGCCGTCACCGCCTCGTCGCGAGCGCCCCGGAGGAGGAGTTCGCCGCCCTGGCGGCGGCCGAGGCCGAACTGTCGCGGGACTGAACGGGACCGCGACGTACGGGCGTTGTACGTACACCCGCCCCTGCCGCACCCGTAGGCGACAGGGGCCGCACCACGACCGAGCAGCGAACGAACCGGAGGAGGGGGCCATGACCCGGCCCGTCATCGGCATCAGCACCTACCAGGAACCGGCCCGGTGGGGCGTGTGGGAAATGCCGGCCGCCCTGTTGCCCGCCTCCTACCCGCGCCTGGTGCGGGCGGCCGGCGGCCTGGCGGTGATGCTGCCGCCGGACGACACCGCCGACGCGGCCCGGGAGGCCGTGGCGGCGCTGGACGGTGTGGTGATCGCGGGCGGCGCCGACGTCGAACCGGCACGCTACGGCGAGTCGCCCGATCCCCGCACCGGTGCGCCCGCACGCGCCCGTGACGCGTGGGAACTCGCCCTGATCGAGGCGGCGATCGACCGGCACGTCCCGCTGCTGGGCATCTGCCGGGGCATGCAACTGCTCAACGTCGCTCTCGGCGGCACCCTGCACCAGCACCTGGACGGGCACACCGGAGGCACCGGCGTCTTCGGCGAACACACCGTCACTCCCGTTCCGGGCACGGTGTACGCGGCGGCCGTCGCCGGGCCGGGCCTCGTGCCCACCTACCACCACCAGGCCGTGGACCGCCTGGGCTCCGGCCTCACGGCAAGCGCGCACGCGTCCGACGGCACCGTGGAGGCCGTGGAACTCACCGACCACGAGAGCCTGGTGCTGGGGGTCCAGTGGCACCCCGAAATGGGTGACGACATCCGGGTCATGACCGCTCTCGTGGACGCGGCGGCCCGGCGCCGCTCCGCCACCCGGACGGGCGCGCCCGTACCGTAGCCGCCGGACATCGGACAGGGTGGGGCCACCGGGCCGGCCGGGACGGGTGGGCCCGGCCACTCTCTTGTCATCGGCCTTTGCCTGCACATAAGTTGGGCGCTTGCGACGTGTCCTACTGCCAGTGGGGGAGCCAAGTCATGGCCGCGAACGGACGGCACCGCAGATATCAGCCCAGCCGGATCAACCGTGCCTCGCTCACGGTCACCGCGGGCGGTGCGGGCATCGCGCTCCCGCTCATCGCAGCGGCCTCGGCGGGCGCCGCGTCGGCGGATGTCTGGGAGAAGGTCGCCGCCTGCGAGTCCACCGGCAACTGGCACATCAACAGCGGCAACGGCTACTTCGGCGGGCTGCAGTTCACCCGGTCGACCTGGGCGGCCTACGGAGGCACGGTCTACGCCCCGCGCGCCGACCTGGCCACCAGGGACGAGCAGATCTCCATCGCCGAGAAGGTGCTCGACGCGCAGGGGCCGGGCGCGTGGCCGGGCTGCTCGACGAGGGCGGGGCTGACCAGTGGCGGGGGCGCCGCCGACATCGCCCCGCAGTCGCAGCGGACCAGCCATGTGCAGGCCCCTGGCAAAGCCGCCTCCGGCAAAGCCGCCTCCGACAGGCCCCCCTCCGGCAACCCGACGACGGAGCGGACGTCCACCCCCGCCACCCCGACCGCCGTGCCCGGCAAGCGTGAGTCGTACACCGTGGCACGCGGCGACTCGCTCTCCGCGATCGCGGCGACCGAGCGCCTCCGCGGCGGCTGGCAGCACCTCTACGCACAGAACCGCGAGGTCGTGGGGGACGATCCCGACCTCATCCTTCCCGGGCAGCGCCTGAGCCTGGACACGGCCCGGTCGCCGAGGACGGCGCCCCGCACGGGCACGCCCGCGCAGGCGAAGCCGAAGGCCGAACCGAAGCCCCGGAAGGCCGCCGAACCGAAGCAGCGACCGGCCGCGGCGCAGCACCAGGCGGCGAAGCCCCACCACGACACCGCGAAGCCGGAGCCGAAGCCGCACTCCGAGAAGACCGAGAGCCACCGGCCGAAGGAGCGGACGGGGAAGCGCTCCGGTCTCGTCGCACCCGTGGCGGCCGGCATCGGCACCCCGTACCACCAGGCCGGTTCCTGGGCCAGCGGATATCACACCGGGGTCGACTTCCCCGTCCCGACCGGCACGTCGATCAGGTCGGTGGCCTCCGGCACGGTCGTCTCGGCGGGCTGGGGCGGGGCGTACGGCTACCAGGTCGTCATCCGGCACAGCGACGGCAAGTACAGCCAGTACGCGCATCTGTCCGCCCTGCACGTGCGTGAGGGCCGGCATGTCTCCGCGGGCCAGCGGATCGCGCGCTCGGGCGCCACCGGGAACGTCACGGGCCCGCACCTGCACTTCGAGATCCGTACCGGCCCCGGCTACGGATCGGATGTCGACCCGCTGGCCTACCTCAGGGCGGGCGGCGTCAGCGTCTGAACCGCTCCCTGGCGTTCGGCCGCGTCATCGGGATCGGCGGGCCCCGCGGACGGGCGGCCCCGCCGCTCCGTGCCGCTGGAGGACGACGGACCCGGCCCGAACGCCACCCGGCCCAGGCGCTCCAGCGGCATCAGCACGGGCAGCGGACGCGCGACGGAGAACGTTCCGGGGACCGCTTCGACGGCCCCGGCAGGCATCGGGGCCGCAGGTGCCGAAGAGGCGGGTGCCGAAGGGGTGGCCGCCGAGGCGGTGGGCACCGACGGGACGGGGCCGGGAAGCCCGGCGACCCCGGGTGCCCGAGCAGGCTCGGCGGCGCCCTCGGCGCCGGGTTCCGCGCCCGCGCTCTCCTCGCCCTCGGCGTCCGTCCCGCCCACCGGAGCACCCGGCAGCCCGCTGCCCGTTGCCTGCGCGGCGCGGTGCTCCGCGCCCAGACGCTCCGTCGTGAGCAGTATCAGACCGCCCGCGGTGACCACCGCGCAGGCCAGCGCGAGCATCGTCCCGGCCGTGCCCTGCCGGAACTGTTCGCCGAACATCGTGATGCCGACGATCGCGGCTATCAGCGGGTTCACCACGGTTACCGTCGCCAGCGGCGCGGTCAGTCCGGCACCCCGGTACGCGGCCTGGGAGAGCAGCAGCCCGGCGGCCGCGAAACCGGTGATCGCCAGCAGCGCCGGCAGCTCTGCCGCCAGCGCGCCGGAGGCCCACCCCACCGCCACCGTCTTCACGAACACCGAGGCGATGCCGAACGCGATGCCCGCCGCCCCGGCCAGGATCACGCTCCGTACCACCGGCCGGCGCACGCCCGTGGAGATCAGGGCGAGCAGCGCGACCGCACCGAGCGCCACACCGGCGACCACCAGCTGATCCGAGCCGTTCAGGGAGTGGGACTCGGCGTTCCCCGTGAGCGTCAGCAGACCCGCCAGACCGACGGTGGCCATGATCGCGCCCCGCCATGCGGTGGCCCCCGCCTGCCGGCGTACGAAGAGCGCCGCCATCGGCAGGGCGAAGACGATGGTCAGCGCGCCGAGCGGCTGGACAAGACTGAGCGGACCGAAGGCCAACGCCACGACATGGAGCACCGCGCCCCCGCCGTTCAGCGCCACGGCGGCCCACCAGACACGGTTGCGCAGCGGTGCGAGCGAGCTGCCGTCGCCGGTCGTCGCCACGCGCTCCTGGACGATCGCCCCGGCCGCGTACGCGACCGCGGAGACCAGTGACAGCAGCACGGACAGCGCAAGGGAACTCATGTACACCACGATGTCCCGTCGACGCGGCTGCGTCGTCGTCCTTGAGGCGGCGATTCGGCGTACTGCTCTGGTAGTACGGCCGTAGTCCCAGTGTCCTCCTCCGGACGGTAGTCCTCCCTCCGGAGGACTCAAGAGCTCTCACCCCGCGGGGTTACGGTGGACCGCGGGCCGTGGCAGGCCGGAATGCCCGCGCAGGCGGGGCCGACGGCCGGATGCCGGGAAGGAGCACGTGCGATGGACGAGTCCGCTACGGCCTCGGTGGGCGGATTCTTCGCGCTGCGCACCACCGCGCCACCCGACGGGGCGCACCGCCCGCTGGCGCGGTTGTACGAGGGGGAGTCGGCCCCGCTCACGGCTCGTATCGACACCGTCGCCGCCCGGTTGGGCACCTCCGAGCGCAGAGTGGCCGCCTCTGTCGCGCACTTGGGACTGGCCTCCCGTCTCTGGTCGGTCGCACTCGGACCGGCGGCACTGACCGGCCGCTTTCCCGGTCTTCCGCCCGGCGCCCTCCACTGGGACCCGCAGCACCCGGCCCCCGACGATCTGTGGCTCGACGGTGCCGAATCGCTGCCCGGCACCGCCTGCCGGATCCGGGAAGTCGTCCAGTACGGCCACCTCGTGCCCCTTGCCGAGGCGATCCACCGGGACGGCCCGCTGTCCGACCGGCTGCTGTGGGGCAACGCGGGGTCCGCACTGGCCGGAGCCCTGCGCCAACTCCTCGCCTGGGCACGTACGCACCGCCGCCCCGACGTGGCCGCGCGGGCCCGCGCACTGTCCGCCGAACTCTTCGACCACCCCGACCTCCGGAACACCGGCGCCCCGCACGACGCGGCGTTCCGCCGGCGCAGCTGCTGTCTGTACTACCGCACACCGGCCGGCGGCCTGTGCGGTGACTGCGTCTTCGAGAGCGCCTGACACACCCCCGTCCTCCGGGCACCAGGCTTGCATCCCCCCGTGGTTTGTCATGCACCTGGACACCGGCTCGGGTGTCGTGCTGTCATGCCAACTGCCGTTCCTTCCAACGTTGTACATCCTGTTGCAACGAGCCGCCACCCTTCCTCGGCCAGGAGGATCCGTGCGCATCGGAAAGAACCTGGTGCTGCTTCTTGCCCGTCCGCGCACCCGGTACCTCGGCCACCGACCGGTACATCCAGTCGGCCCGCCTCGACGGCGCGGCACGGTCGCGCACCTACCTGACCACCGACGCTGACGGTGGTCGTGGGGCGGGCGGCGTCCCGCCCGCCCCACAGCTCAGCTGCTCAGTTCGAACTCGGCCCGGATGCGCTTGCCCACCGGCACGCGCTCGGCGGTGAGCCGGTCGCACAGCGCCACCACGATCTCCATGCCATGGCCGCCGGGGCGCGTCGGATCGGGCGAGTAGAACAGCGGCAGGGCGGTGCTGGAGTCGTACACCGTGACGCTGACGCGCTCCGCGGTGCCCTCCAGCTCCAGCAGATACGGGCCCTGGCTGTAGCGGTCCGCGTTGGTGACCAGCTCGCTCACCGCCAGCAGCAGATCGCTGCGGGTGTGCTCACCGAAGACCGCGAGCCATTCGGCGGCCAGCCGGACCAGGAAGCGGTCGGCCAGCGCCCGTGCCTGCGCGATGCAGCCGGGCTCGCCGTCGAACACCTCGGCGCTGTGCAGAACCTCCGTGGACCGGTCCGGGCAGGGGCAGCCGGCCGGTCGCGAGGTGACCTGTTCGTTCATGTGCTCCAGCCAGGGCGACGCAGGGGTGTTCGGTGACAGCTTCTCGACGTCCGCCTACCCGCGACGAACGGTCCCACTCCGGGAAGAACCCGGCAGATCTCAGCCATGGCCGGTCCGCCCGGCCGCGGTCTCCGTGACGAGGGGTTCCGCCACGGCGCGCGCGGGCGCCTCGGGGGCGACCGGCAGCGTGAAACGGACGCGGGTGCCTTCGGAGACCCCCTCTTCCAGCCAGATCCGGCCCCCGTGGAACTCCACGATCTTCCGGCACAGGGCCAGGCCGATGCCCGTTCCCTCGTACTCGTCCCTGCCGTGCAGACGCTGGAAGATGACGAACACCTTCTGCGCGGACTCCGGCGGGATGCCGATGCCGTTGTCCGCAACCAGGAAGTGCCAGTCCTCGCCCTCCCGTACGCAGCCGACGGTGATCCGGCACGGTACGTCCGGCCGGCGGAACTTCACCGCGTTGCCGATCAGGTTCTGCCAGACCATGGAGAGCGCCGTGGCGTCCCCGGTCACCTCGGGCAGCGGGCCCTCCCGTACGACCGCGGCACCGGACTCCTCGACGACCAGTGCGAGATCGGCCAGCGCGCGGTCGAGGGTCCGGTCGAGGCCGACCGGCTTCCACTTGTCGTGCACCCGTCCCACGCGGGAGAAGGCGAGCAGATCGTCGATCAGCACCTGCATCCGGTCCGCGCCGTCCACCGCGTAGTCGATGTACTGCCGGGCCCGGTCGTCGAGCGATGGAGCGGTCCGCTTCTCCAGGAGCCGGCAGAACGAGGCGACCTTGCGCAGGGGCTCCTGCAGATCGTGCGAGGCGACATAGGCGAACTGCTCCAGCTCCGCGTTGGAGCGGCGCAGCTCCTGGGCCTGCTCCGCCAGCAGTTTCTCGCGTTCCTGGGAATCGGCGAGCTCCTCGACGATACGGCGGCGCATGTCCTCGACGGCCGCCGCCACCGCGCGCACGTCCGAGGGTCCGCCGACCTCGATCCGGTTGCGGAACGCCCCCGAACGGACCGTGTCGGAGGCGGCGGTCAGCCGGTTCAGCGGCCGTCCCACCATCCGGTGCAGCAGCAGACTCAGCGAGATCACGGCCAGCAGAAAACCCGCGACCAGCGCGATGAACACCCGGTCCCGGGTGGTGCGGGCGGCGCTCAGATCGGCACGGGCCCGGTCGCGCGCCACGTCGAGATGGGCCTGCTGGGTGGTGTACAGCCGCCGCAGCGTGTCGAATTCGTCCTTGCTCTGCCGGATCGGGACCGAGGACTCGGAGGCCGGGCCGTCCCGGCGGACCGCGGTGACCAGCGGCTCGGCGTGCTGGCCCCGCCACTCCCGCGCGGCTTCGGCGATCCGGTCGAGATCGCCGGCGAAGGGCTGTTCGTCCCCGACGAGCGCCCGCACCCGGGCCAGCCGGAGGCTCTCGTCCCGCATCCCCTGCTCGTAGGGGCGCAGGAAGGTCGCATCACCGGTGAGCGCGAATCCGCGCACCCCGGTCTCCTGGTCCAGCAAGGCGTTCTGCAGTTGGAAGGACGACGAGCGGGCGGGCTGGATACGGTCCACCAGTTCGGTGGTGCGGTCGGATATCCGGGACAGCACGAGGCCGCCGACGATCGATCCGGCGCAGACGATCAGCACGAGGACGGCAAGGATCAGATGCACCCGGTGCTGGACCGACAGGCGCGCGGCCGGGCCGCGCCGGGTGTCCGGCGCCACGGAGCGGCGGCTCATCGCGCGCCGCTCCGTCCCCAGCCCAGGTGGAGCACGGCGACGTCGTCCGCCAGACCGCCGTACGGGGACGCCGCGTCCGCGGCCTCGTCGACCAGGGTGTCGACGAAGTCACGGGCCGCCAGTGCCCCGTGCCGACGGGCCATGGCGAGCAGCCCCTCCTCGCCCAGCCGGGACCCCGGGCCCGACCGCCCCTCGAAGAGACCGTCGGTGAACAGGACGACCCTGCCGTCCTCGGGCAGCGACAGCTCCGAGGGGCTCCACCGCCCCGTCCCCCTCCTCGGCACCAGACCCAGCGCCATCCCGGGCTCGGGCTCCTCCCAGCTCACCCGGGCACCGCCGCGCAGCAGCAGTCCGGGGTGTCCGGCCCGCACCACCCGCACCCGGCGCCGGTCCGGGGCGAAGGCGAGCGAGGTGACGGTGGCGAAGACCTGCGGGTCGGAGCGCTCGGCGACCAGGATCTCCTCCAGCAGCCGGACCTGTTCGAGCTGGCCGGTCGCGCACAGCACCGCCGTACGCCACGCCACCCGCAGACAGACCCCCAGCGCCGCCTCCGCCGCCCCGTGCCCCGACACATCGCCGATCACCGCGTGCACCGTCCCGTCGGACGTCTGCACCACGTCGTAGAAGTCCCCGCTGAGCAGGGCGTGCGCCCGGCCCGGCTCGTATCGCGCCACCGCTTCGAAGGAGTCGTCGAGCAGCAGGGGCACGGGCAGCAGACCGCGTTCGAGGCGGGCGTTCTCCTGCGCCATCAGCCGGTTGGCACGCAGCGCCGCCGACGCCCGTTCGACCTGCTTGCGCTGGAGGGCGTACCGGACCGAGCGGCCCAGCGCCTCCGGATCGAGCCGCCCCTTGACGAGATAGTCCTGGGCCCCGGTCGCCACGGCCGACAGGCCCGTATCGGCCTCGGCCCGGCCGGTCAGCACCACGATGGCCGCGTCCGGCGCCGACTCGACGATCTGGGTGACGGCGTCGAGACCGAACACATCGGGCAGATGCAGATCGAGCAGTACGCAGCACGGGGTCCGGCTCCCGGCCAGGAACCGGCGTGCCTCCGTCAGCGTCTTGCACCAGGTCAGAGCGGAGTCCAGCTCGCTGTCCGCGAGCATTTCCTCGACGAGGAGCGCATCACCGGCGTCGTCCTCGACCAGCAGGATCACGGCGTCGACGTCCCACACCGAACCGTCGCCGGGCGGGGGAGGCCCCTGCTGCGCGGGGAAGGCGTCCGAGCGCACCGGTTTCGCCGGAGGACCGCCCGCGGGGAGCCCGGCCACTCTGCACCCCCTTGTACGTACGGCACGACACGGCCCGACCCCGGCCGTATGGCAGCGAAGCATATGTGACCGACCCGTGAAGGGGGCGGCGGGGCACGGGCGGCGCGCTCGTCCACCACCCGTGCCCGGGAACCGTGCCGAACGGCCGTGAAGTCACGCGAACGGAGCAGCATCCGTTGCATGGCAGACTTGATCGGGGCGTTCGGCCCGGCAGGAGCAGGTACGGCGGTCGGCGCCACGAGAGACGGATGACAGAGGAACGGCAATGACGGTGACAGAGGACTACCCGGAGCTCGCTCCCGGTACTGAGGAGTTCGGTCCCGGTATCGACCCGGAGCGGCTGGCCGTCTGCCTGAGCGTGCTCGACGAACTCGACACCATCGACGTCGACCACCCCGACGCCATCGTCGTGCGCCGTGCCACGGCCGGGATCTACCGGACGGTGAAGCAGCGCCGCCGCCAGGAGCGCCGCGCCGCCAAGACCGCGCACGACAAGGCGGTCACCGAGGCCACCGCGACCGGCTCGGCCGAGCGGATCGACGACGAGACCCAGGGTGTCCTGCCCTCGTCGTCCGCCCGCGCCGAGATCGCGGGCGTGCTCCAGCGGCCCCGGTCCTGCTACATCTGCAAGACCAGGTACGTGGAGGTGGACGCGTTCTACCACCAGCTCTGCCAGCAGTGCGCGAAGGAGAACCGCTCGCGCCGCGACGCACGGACCGACCTCACCGGCCGGCGCGCGCTCCTGACCGGCGGCCGGGCGAAGATCGGCATGTACATCGCGCTGCGGCTGCTGCGCGACGGGGCCCGCACCACCATCACCACCCGCTTCCCCAACGACGCGATCCGCCGCTTCAAGGCGATGCCGGACAGCGACGAGTGGATCCACCGGCTGAAGATCGTCGGCATCGACCTGCGCGACCCCGCCCAGGTCGTCGCGCTCGCCGACTCGGTCGCCGCCGAGGGCCCGCTGGACATCCTGATCAACAACGCGGCCCAGACGGTGCGCCGCTCCGCGAACGCGTACAGCGAGCTGGTCAACGCCGAGTCCGCGCCGCTCCCGGCGGGCGAGCTGCCCTCCGCCGAGGTCATCGGCACCTTCGGCAGCGGCACCGTCGACCGGGT
The DNA here is from genome assembly GCF_045162475.1 of Streptomyces sp. NBC_00984. NCBI lineage: Bacteria > Bacillati > Actinomycetota > Actinomycetes > Kitasatosporales > Streptomycetaceae > Streptomyces > Streptomyces sp. NBC_00984. Next base: position 1,065,170 of record NZ_CP108734.1, on the reverse strand, counting down.
CGCGGCCCTGCCGGCCGCCCGCAAGGAAGGCCTGAGCGCGCAGGACGTCACCGAGCTCGCCCTGGTCACCGGCTCCGCCTCCCTGGAGCGGATCGCCGCCGGGACGGCGATCGACGCGGGCGGACTGGTGCCCGACCTGCACGACACCAACAGCTGGATCCAGACGGTCGAGGAGGTCGAGCCGATGGAGCTGCTGGAAGTCCAGCTCTGCAACTCCACCGCCCCGTTCATCCTGATCAGCCGGCTCCGTCCGGCCATGGCGGCGACGGCCGCCAAGCGCGCCTACGTGGTCAACGTCTCCGCGATGGAGGGCGTGTTCAGCCGCGGCTACAAGGGCGCGGGCCACCCGCACACGAACATGGCCAAGGCCGCCCTGAACATGCTCACCCGGACCAGCGCCCAGGAGATGTTCGAGAAGGACGGCATCCTGATGACCGCCGTCGACACCGGCTGGATCACCGACGAGCGCCCGCACCCCGACAAGATCCGCCTCGCCGAGGAGGGTTTCCACGCCCCGCTCGACCTGGTCGACGGCGCGGCCCGCGTCTACGACCCGATCGTGCGCGGCGAGGACGGCGAGGATCTGTACGGCTGCTTCCTCAAGGACTACGCGCCGGCCAACTGGTAGTCGTTCGGTGAGGCGGCGCGAGTGAGCCGCCGTGGACCCGGCCGGGAGTCGATCCCGGTCGGGTCTTTTCCGTATGCGGTGGCTGAAAGTGACCTAGAGCACACGTTCCATCGAGCGCGGAAGCGCTCATTTGGTTACCCTGATGTGAACGGACGTAATCGAGGAGTCCACAAACCTTCCTCGACCGTCCCGGGACAGGCTTGTCAACCAAGTCGCCGTCCCGCCCCGTACCCGGCGCCACCGCGACCGAACTGTTCTTGCCCCTGCCCCACACGGGTGGCTGATTCCCGGTAATGAGGCCGGAGCATCGGCGACGCCCGGGGCTACGCGACACAAAGGAGTGCGCGGTGACGACACCGGAACTGACGAAGCACGAGAAGCGACCGGCCGAACGGCACGGAGACCGGGCCCGCAGGCCCGAGAAGCTCCGGAACATCGAGGTCTGGGCCAGGTCCGCACCGATCCGGCTGGCCGGCTACGAGGACGACCTCGCCGAGCCGCACATCCTGCCGAGCATCGACTGACTCCGCTTCGCACCCCGGCACCAACACCCGAGCTCCGGCCCGCATCGCGCGGGCCGGAGTTCCGCCGGTCGGGGCATGCGCCGTTCACAGGACCGCATGCGCCACGGCCGCCCCGGCGAACGAAAGACCGACGCCCGCACCGACGGTGAGCACCAGATATCCGGCCGCCATGGCCAGCCGGCGGGCCGAAGTGAGGGTCAGCAGCTCGTACGAGAACGTCGACCAGGTCGACAGCGCGCCGCAGAAGCCGATGGCGAGCAGCAGTTGGGCCCGGGGCCCGAGATCCCCGTCGGTCACCGCCTCGGAGAGGAAGCCGAGGAGCAGCGCCGCCGCCGCGTTGGCCGCGAAGGTGCCCCACGGAAAGGCGGTGTGGAGGCGGAATTTGGCATCCACACCGAGCAGATAACGAACCGGAGCCCCCACCAGTCCGCCGACGAGCACCAGCAGCCAGTCGGTCACAGGACGCCGTCCCGGTCCGCGTAGCCGCGTCCGAGCGCGAAATGCGCGGCGAAGGCGCCCGCCGTCACGGCGGCCAGGGCCACGACGACCGTCAGCAGCAGATAGCCGACCGCATAGCCGGGCCGGCCGTTCTCGAAGAGCTGCCGCACATTGTTCGTGTAATGGGAGAACGTGGTGAACCCGCCGAGCACACCGGTGCCCAGCAGCGGACTGATCAGCCGGGGCGATCCGGGGAAGCGCAGCTTCAAGGTGACCATCAGGACACCCATGAGAAAGCAGCCCACGGCGTTGATCAGCACAGTCGTCCAGGGGAACGCCGGAGCGCCGGCCGGCCAGAGCCACTCGGCACCGTAGCGGGCCACGGCCCCCGCGGCGCCCCCGATCGCGACGGCCATCACGACGGCCGGCTGCGCCCCCGGATGGTGATCGGGGTGGGTGTGGTGGTGCAGTCGCATCCTCGGGAACATCCGGCGAACCTAAGGGCTGTCCCGGACGCACACGCGCAGCACGCGGAGCAGCGCACTTGCGGACTCGAACGGAGTAGCGGAACACCGCACGGCGAGAGGAGCAGCCCGGCATATGCATGGATGGCGGTAGGTCAATTCCCGCCCTCTTCGTCCCGTGAGGGGAGCGGCCCTTCTCCGTCGAGCTGTTGGAGCTCCCTTGCCCATCGCCGAGCCGGCTGTCGTCCGGAAACTCGAAAACCGGCAACCGACCGCCTTCCTCCTGGCCTCGGTCCGCGGAGTCGGGCAGGTGGACCTCCAACCGTGCATCTGGACGGGCGCGTTCATCCTCGCCGGGCTGTGGGCGGCGGGCTGGCGGATCGGGCTCTTCGCCACCCTGGGCACCGTCGTCTCGACGCTGACCGCCTACGTGCTCCTCGTCGACCGGTCCGGCATCGCCCTCGGCCTCCACGGGTACTCCGGCTGCCTCACCGGCATCGCGCTGGTCACCTCGCTCGGGAACCACCCCGCGACCTATGTGCTCGCGGTCATCGGCTCGATCATGTGCACCGTACTGACCATGACGCTGACGACCCTGCTCAAGCCGTACGGACTGACCGCGCTCACCGCACCGTTCTGCCTGGTCTCCGGCGTCATGGTGCTCGGGGCGCCGTCCTTCGGACGGATCTGGCACGGAGCGCCGAAGCCCGTGTCCAGCACCACCAGCGGGGACACCGCGATCTCCTGGGACGACCTGTGGCACGCCTTCTTCACCAATGTCTCGCAGGTCTTCCTGGTTGACGCGTGGTACGTCGGGCTCATCATGCTCGTCGGCCTGGCCTTCGCCGGAGTGCGCGTGGTGCTGTACGCGGCGGCCGGCAGCGTCGTCGGGATCGTCGCCGCCTGGGTGCTCGGCGCCCCCACCGCGCTGATCGCCGGCGGGATCTACGGATACAACGCCGTGCTCGTCTCCATCGCCGTCGGTGCGGTCTTCCTCACCGCCACGGTGTGGAACGGGGCGTACGCGCTCTTCGGCGCCGCGGCCTCCACCGGCCTGACCGCCTCACTGACCTCGTTCTTCAAACCGTTCGGCGGCCACACCTTCACCTGGCCGTTCATCCTCGTGACCTGGGTGCTCATGGCGGCCGTCCCGTTGCTGCCCCGCTTCCGCAGGAGCGGCTGACCGCCCGGCCCGTACCCACCCCACCCCGCCCCTCCCCGCATCCCAGAGGAAGGTACTGACGATGAACCTCGCACCTCGCGAGATCGACAAACTGCTGGTGTACGTCGTGGCCGACCTGGCCCGCAAGCGCCAGGGCCGTGGCCTCAAGCTCAACTACAGCGAGTCCGTGGCGCTGATCAGCGAGGCGATCCTGGAAGCCGCGCGCGACGGAAAGAGCGTCGCCGACTGCATGGAACTCGGCCGTCACGTCATCGGCGAGGACGACACCATGCCGGGCGTACGGGACATGCTCGGACTGCTCCAGATCGAAGCATCCTTCGTGGACGGCACCAAACTGGTGTCCTGCCACGACCCCATCGGCGGCTGAACCGGTGTCCGACCACCGCCGGGTGATCGCCGTGTGCGGCCACGAGGCCGCGTACGGAGAGGCGTTGCACGGCCTGCTGGACCCCGAGGTGACCGTCGTACCCAACGGGCGCGCACTGTACCGGACCGTCGCCGCGCTGAGCCGCCGGGGCGAGCAGAGCTGCGTCGTCCCGATGACGCTCGGCCGCGACCCGGAACTCGTCGCGGACGCCGCCCGCACACTGCGCGCACTGCCCGCCGCCGAACGCGCCGCGACCGTGCTGGCCGAGCCGTTCGGCACCTCCCAGCATCTGACCGCCTGGCTGCGCGCGGCGGCGGGCCGTGCCCCGGACAACTCCGCGTTGCTGGTCACGGCCCCGGCCGGTGACCCGTTCGAGGACGCCGAGCTGTACCGGGTCGCGAGCCTGGTCCGCCGCTACGGCAGCCACGACCTGGTCGAGGTCGCGTTCACCGGGGGCGACCCCGATCCCGCCGAGGGGGTCCGGCGCTGCCGGCTGCTGGGCGCGCGGCACGTGGTGCTGCTCCCGGCGGCGTTCGCGCGGCCCGAGGTGCCCGACGTACCCGGTGTGCGGGTCGAATCCGCCGGTCCGCTGATCGCTCCCGCGGCGCTGGCCCGGGTGCTGGCCGAGCGCGTGGCCGATGCCCGGCGGCACCGGGGCGAGCACGGCGACGACGGCATCGCGGCCGGACTGACCGCCGCCGACAACCACGGCCACTCCCACAGCCACCCACCGGGCGGTGGACACGACCACGGTCACGGACATCCGCACCCGCATCGGCACCCGCACGTCCATGGTGCGGGCCAAGTCATCAGGAGCATCGCATGACGTTCCGTCAGAAGTACCTCTACGGCAAGGAACCGATCGAGATCAACGCCGGTCGCCGAACGGTCAAGCTCACCGTGAGCAACACCGGCGACCGTGCGGTCCAGGTCGGCTCGCACTACCACTTCTTCGAGGTCAACTCGGCGCTGTCGTTCGACCGCCAGAAGGCGCTCGGCATGCACCTCAACATCCCCGCCGGCACGTCGGTACGCATCGAGCCCGGCGGCACGCGCGACGTGGAGCTGTGCGCGTACGCCGGAACCGGCCGGCTCGTCGGGTTCAGCGGGCTGCTCAATGGCAGCCTCGCCTCGCACCCGGCCAAGGTCGAGGCCGTCCGCAAGGCGATCGAGCTGGGCTTCCAGGGCACGCGGGACGGTGACGGCGACGACTCCGGGGCACCGCGGAAGGGCCCCGGGAACAGCAGGACCACCAAGGGTTCGAAGGACTCCAAGGACGCCAAGGACTCCAAGGCAAAGAAGAAGGGTTCGCGCTGATGCCCATCCTGCCGCGCAAGCAGTACACCGACATGTTCGGCCCGACGGTCGGCGACCGCTTCCATCTCGCCGACACCAACCTCGTCGTCGAGGTCGAGAAGGACTTCAGTGAGGGCCTGTACGGGGACGAGGTCCTCTACGGCGGCGGCAAGACCATGCGTGACGGCATGGCCTCCGACCCGCAGGCCACCTCCACCCAGGGCGCCCTCGACACCGTCATCACCAACGTCGTCGTCATCGACCCCGTCGTCGGCGTCGTCAAGTGCGACATCGGCATCAAGGACGGCTTCATCGCCGGCATCGGCAAGTCGGGCAACCCGCAGACCCAGAACAACGTCCACCCGAACCTGGTCATCGGGCCGGGCACCGAGGCCATCGCCGGTGAGCACCTCATCGCCACCGCGGGCGCCATCGACTCCCATGTCCACCTGATCGCTCCGCAACAGGCCGAGCAGGCGCTCACCAACGGCATCACCACACTCATCGGTGGTGGCACCGGTCCCTCGGACGGCACGAACGGCACCACCTGCACACCCGGCCCGTACAACATTGCCCGCTTCCTCCAGGCGGCCGAGACTTTTCCGGTCAACCTCGGCATCATGGGCAAGGGGAACGGCAGTCTGCCGGAGGCGCTCAATGAGCAGATCGAGGCCGGGGCCTGTGCCCTGAAGGTCCACGAGGACTGGGGCGCCACCCCCGCCGTGATCGACAACTCGCTGAGCGTCGCGGACCGGTACGACGTCCAGGTGGCCATCCACACCGACAGCCTCAACGAGAGCGGCTTCTTCGAGGACACCCGATCCGCGTTCGACGGCCGCACCATCCACACCTTCCACAGCGAGGGCGCGGGCGGCGGCCACGCCCCGGACATCCTGCGGGTGGCCGGCGAGCCGAACGTACTGCCTTCCTCCACCAACCCGACGCTGCCGTACACCAAGAACTCGGTGGACGAACTGCTCGACATGGTCATGGTCTGCCACCACCTCAGCCATGACATCCCCGAGGACGTCTCCTTCGCCGACAGTCGCGTCCGCGCCGAGACGATCGCCGCCGAGTCGGTCCTGCACGACCTCGGCGTGATCAGCATGGTCTCCTCCGACTCGCAGGCCATGGGCCGGGTCGGCGAGTCCGTCACCCGGACCTTCCAGATCGCCCACCACTGCAAGGACAAGCTGGGCACGATGGAGGGCGACTCCGCCCGCAACGACAACCAGCGGGTGCTGCGCTACCTCGCGAAGGTCACCATCAACCCGGCCATCGCCACCGGGATCTCCGACCACGTGGGCTCGATCGAGAGGGGCAAGATCGCCGACATCGTGCTCTGGCCCATCCATTCCTTCGGTGCCAAGCCGAAGATGGTGATCAAGGGCGGCATCATCTCCTGGGCGCAGATGGGCGACCCCAACGCCTCGCTGCCGACCCCGCAGCCGGTGATCTACCGGCCGATGTTCGGGCAGTACGGCAAGGCCCTGCAGGCGACCCATGTCACCTTCATGTCCCAGGCCGGCATCGCCGCCGGGGTCCCGGCCGAACTGGGCCTGGATCGCAAGGTGTTGCCGGTCAGTCGCACCCGGACCATCGGCAAGCACAACATGGTCCGCAACAACGCGCTTCCGGACATCAAGGTCGACCCGGAGACGTTCAAGGTCACGCTCAACGGCAAGGTCGCCACCATCGACCCGGCCCAGGAACTGCCCCTCAACCACCTGTTCTTCCTGGCCTAGGCCGATGTACCGCGACGAGAGCGACCTCCTGGGCGAACCCGGCCGGGCGTCGGGCGCGGCCGTCGCCGGGACACCGGCCGCCGAGCCCGCGCTCGGGCCGCTGCTGGTCAGCCTCCAGCTGACCGACTCGGCGTTCCCGAGCGGCTTCTACACGCTGTCGCACAGCCTGGAGGGCTTCGCCCACGCCGGGGCGGTCGACCGGGAGAGCCTCCCGCTGCTGCTGGAGGATCTGCTGCTGCACGGCGTCGGCCCGGCCGACGCCACCGCACTCGCGCTCGCCCACCGGGCGACCCGGGCGGGCGACGCGGCGGCCGTCGTCCGTGTCGACGAGCACCTGTTCGCCACCAAGCTGGGCCGCGAGATGCGCCAGGCGGCCACCCGGACCGGCCGGCAACTCCTCGACCTCGCCGCCGAGGTGTTCGACCGCCCGGAGATCACCGACCACTTCGACCGTGTCGTACGCCGAGCGGCACCCGGTACCCAGGCGGTGGCCGCGGGCGTCATCTACGCGGCCACCGGTGTCCCGGTCCGCCAGGCGGTCACCGCGGACCTGTTCGCGTTCTGCGCGAGCTTCGCGGGAGCCGCCCTCAGGCTGCGGCTCACCGATCACCGAAGAGCGCAGCGGCTGCTCCGGGACGCCGCACCCGTCATCGAGGCGACGGCGGAGGCGGCGCTGCGGCGCGAACTCGCCGATGTCGGCGCCACCGTCTTCGCCTCGGACATCATGTCGGGCCGTCATGAACGCGCCGAGGCCCGGCTGTTCGCGAGCTGATCCATCCACCCCACGAGCCAGGGAGCACCATGGACGACAACGTACTGCGGGTCGGCATCGGCGGACCGGTCGGGTCCGGCAAGACCGCGCTCATCGAGGCGCTGGTACCGGTACTGATCGAGCGCGGCCACCGCCCCTCCGTCATCACCAACGACATCTACACACAGGAGGACGCCCAGCACATCCGCCGCACCCTCGACGGGGTCCTCGAACCGGAGCGAGTCGTCGGCGTCGAGACGGGAGCCTGTCCGCACACCGCCGTGCGCGACGACCCCACGATGAATCTGGCGGCCGGTGCCGAGATGCTGGAGCGCTTCCCCGACACCGACACGCTGCTCTACGAGTCCGGCGGCGACAACCTCACGCTCACGTTCAGCCCGGCCCTGGTCGACCTGTTCATCTTCGTACTGGACACCGCCGAGGGCGAGAAGATGCCCCGCAAGCGCGGTCCGGGCATCACCGATTCCGATCTGCTCGTCATCAACAAGATCGACATCGCCAAATACGTGCGCACCGACATCGACGTCATGGAGTCCGACGCCCACCGGGTCCGCGAGAACCGCCCGGTCGTCCTCACCGACTGCCTCACCGGCGTCGGTGTCGAGGATGTCGTGGGATTCCTCGAATCCCGCCGCAAGGCGCTGATCTGACATGCACCCCACCCCGTCGCCGCCCCGGCCGGACCGGCTGGCCCCGGACTACTACACCGCGGCCCGCGTCCCCCCGGACGTGGCGGCCCTGGCGTCCGTGCCCGACACGCTCGGGCCGGGCTCGCCGGCCAAGGTCGGCATCCTCGATCTGGCCTTCGCCGTACGGGGCGGTCGCACCGAACTCGTGGAGCGCTACCAGAAGACCCCGCTGCAGATCATGCGGCCGTTGTGGATCGACCCGGCGATGCCCGGCATGAGTTACGTCTATCTGATGGCGACCGGCGGCGGCATCGCCCAGGCCGACCGCTATCGGATGGACTTCCGCTGCGGACCCGGCACCGAGGTGCACCTGACCACCCAGGCGGCCACCAAGGTCTTCCGCATGGAGCACGACTACGCGAGCCAGCGCGTGCACCTCACGGCGGACGAGGGCGCCTACGTGGAGTATCTGCCGGACCCGCTGATCCCGTTCAAGGACTCGCGGTTCTATCAGCGCACCGAGGTCACGGTCGCACCGGGCGCGACCGTGGTCGTCGGCGACACCCTGACCGCCGGGCGGCTCGCCCGCGGCGAGCGTCACGACTACCGGGTCCTCGCCACCGATCTGCACATCGCCCGGCCCGACGGCACCCTCCTCGCCATCGACACCCTGCGCCTGGCACCGGGTGCGGGGCCGGGCGGCAACGGCGTCGTCGGCCCCGGCGTGTTCGCCGGGCACGACCATGTCGCCTCGCTCTTCGTCGTCACCGACCGCACCCCGGCCACCGAGCTGGCCGACACCCTCCACGAGGCGCTGGCCGGGCTCGGCGTCCTGTACGGAGTCAGCGTGCTGCCCCGCGACTGCGGCGCCTGGGTCCGGCTCCTGGGCGACAGCCCCGTCAGGGTCGCCGCGGCGCACACCGCCGCCTGGGACGCCGTGCGCCGGCTGCTCACCGGTCACCCGGCCCCCGATCTGCGCAAGCCGTAACACATCACCGACCAGCCCCCGTGCCCCTCCCGCCCCCCACGACGAGGTATCCGCAGATGAACACCGCTCCCGCGCCGATGCCACCCGCATACGACTCCGGCGACACCGCCTGGCTGCTCGCCTCCACCGCCATGGTGCTGCTGATGACGCCGGGACTGGCGTTCTTCTACGGCGGCATGGTGCGCACCCAGCACATCCTGATGATGATCAAGATGAGCTTCGCCGCGCTCGCCTTCGGCACGCTCGTCTGGTGGGTGATCGGCTACTCGCTGGCATTCGGACCGGATGTCGGCGGCGCCGGACTCATCGGCAACCTCGATCACGTGTTCATGCACGACATCGGGCCGACCACCCTCACCGGTCACATCCCCACCTACGTCTACAGCACGTTCCAGATGGGCTTCGCGATCATCACGGTCGCGCTGATCAGCGGATCGATCGCCGACCGCGCCACGATGAAGGGCTGGCTCGTCTTCGTCGTCCTGTGGCTGCTCATCGTCTACATCCCGCTCGCGCACTGGGTGTTTGATCAGGACGGGTGGATCGTCAAGCACCTCGGTGCCCTGGACTTCGCCGGCGGTCTGCCGGTGGAACTCAACTCCGGGGTCGCCGGGCTCGCCGTCGCACTGGTGCTGCGGGCACCGCGCGACTTCGCCCGCCGCGAGGAGCGACCCAACAACGTTCCGCTCGTGGTGATCGGTGTCGGGCTGCTCTGGTTCGGCTGGTTCGGCTTCAACTCCGGTTCGGCGCTCAGCGACCAGGGCACCGCGGCCGCGGCGTTCATCAACACCCAGCTCGGCGCCGCGGGCGCCATGGTCACCTGGCCGCTGGTCGAGAAATGGCGCACCGGGACGGTCACCACCATGGGCGTCGTCTCCTCCGCCGTCGCGGGCATGGTCGCCATCACTCCCGCCTGTGGCGAGATCAACACACTCGGCGCCGTCATCACCGGCCTGGTCGTCGGGGCGGTCTGCGCCTTCGCCATCACGCTCAAGTACCGCTTCGACGTGGACGACACACTCGATGTGGTGGGTGTGCACGGCGTCGGCGGTCTGATCGGCCTGATCATGGTCGGCCTGTTCGCCACCGCGCGGATCAGCGGCAAGAAGGGGCTCTTCCACGGAGGCGGCTGGGGGCTGCTGGGCAAGCAGCTCATCGCCATCGTCTCCGTGATCGCGTTCTCCTTCATCCTCACCTGGATCATCGCGAAGGTGGTCGATCTGGCCGTCGGCTTCCGCGCGAAGGACGAGTACGACAGCGTTCCCGGTACGGAGCGGGAGCGCGCCTACGACTTCCAGACCGCCGAGCGCCTCGGCGCCCTGGTCTCCGGAAAGGCCGTGACCAGCGACGACGAACTCGTCAGGCAGATCACCAGGCTGCTGCGGGCCCGGGAGGAGTCCAAGTGACGGGCCCTGTCGGGGCCGGGCCCTGAGGGGGCGGCCCTCATCGCGGCTTCGCCCAGTCATCGGATGAGTCTGGGGAACGTGTTTCGTTCTGTCTGGAAGATTGCATTGACAGGTTCGAGTCGCGCTCCAATCATCGGATGTCATGACCGAACTTCCCAGGCGCCATGTACTCGGAATGACGGCAGGGGCGGCAGTCGGCGCCGCCCTGCTCACCCCCGCCACCGCCGATGCGGCCCCGCACCCCGCGGCCGCCCCGCGCACCGGAGCAGGCACCGATGACGGCGGGTGGGGCACCGTTCCCGCCGCCGTGCCCGTGCCTCTCGACAAGTGGTTCGACAACGACGGCATCGACACCGCCGACGCCCGTGGCGGCGACTTCGACGGTTCCGGCTACACCTTCCCTGGTGAGGAACTCCCCGCCGGGGAGCGGGAGATCGGCGGCACCACCTTCCTCTTCCCCGGCTCCGCGGCGGGTGCCGGGAACAACGTCGTCGCCCTCGGCCAGCGCATCGACCTGCCGCCCGGCCGCTATCTCTCCGGCCTCTTCCTCACCTCGTGCAGCTACGGCGCCGCGTCCGGCAGGGCCACGGTCCACTACGCCGACGGCACCACGACGACCCCCGTGCTCGGCGGGCCCGACTGGTACGGCGGCAGCGGCGCCCTCACCGCCGCGTACCGCTACACCGCCGACGGCGCCAAGGACCCGCACCAGGTGTCCATCGCCGTCAGCGAGATCGCGCTCGACCCGGCCAGGGAAGCCGTCGCGCTCACCCTGCCCACCACCCAGCCCGCCGAGCCGAACAAGTCCTCCCTGCACATCTTCGCCCTCTCGCTCCAACCGGCGGCCCGGGGGAGGGCGTTGGCGCTGCGCGACGCCCACTCCACCACCTCGCTGCTGGACTCCGGCGCCCAGAGCGTCGAGGCCACCGTCGTCAACGCGGGCACGGTCGGCATCCTCGCCGCCGACGGCCTCACCCTCTCCGTGGACGTGCCCGGAGCCCGTACCGTCGCGCCCGCCCGTGTCTCCCGCCTCGCCCCCGGCGAGCAGGCCCGCGTCCGCATCGGCATCCGCAGCAGACCCGGCACCGCACCCGGCACCACCCAGGAAGGCAACGTTGTCGCGCGCGGACGCGGAGCGGCGGCGGCCACGGTCCGGCGCTCGCTCGCCCTCGGCGTCCCCGACTACGCACCGACGGACGCCTCGCTCTCCACCCACCAGGCGCCGTACTGGTTCCAGCAGGCGAAGTTCGGGATCTTCATCCACTGGGGGGTCTACTCCGTACCGGCCTGGGCACCGGTCGGCACGCAGTACGCGGAGTGGTACTGGAACCAGATGCAGGACCCCAACAACCCCACCCATGCCCACCACCGCGACACCTACGGCGAGTCCTTCGCCTACGACGACTTCATCCCGAGGTTCCGCGCCGAACGCTTCGACCCGCGTTCCTGGGTGGAGCTGTTCCGGGACGCCGGCGCCCAATACCACGTCCTCACCTCGAAGCACCACGAGGGCTTCGCGCTCTGGGACACCAAGCTCTCGGACCGCAACTCGGTGAAGATGGGCCCCGGGCGCGACCTGGTCAAGGAGCTCTTCGACGCCTCGCGCCGCTACACCCCCGAACTCCACCCCGGGCTGTACTTCTCGATGCCCGAATGGTTCAACCCCGACCACCCGTGGATGGGCCACGCCCCGCGCAATCCGTACACCCTGGAGCCCGTCCCGTACACCGGGCACACGGCCGGCAAGGACTACGTCACCGAGTTCCAGGGACCGCAGATGCTGGAGCTGATCCACGGCTACGACCCCGAGATCCTCTGGTGCGACATCGGCGGCGACAACGACAGCCACCGGGTGCTGGCCGAGTACTTCAACCACGCCAAGAACCGGGCCCGCCCTATCGAGGTCACCGTCAACAACCGCTCCGGGATCGGCCCGTACGACTTCACCACACCCGAGTACACGACGTACGACCAGATCGTCACCGCCAAGTGGGAGTCCAGCCGCGGCCTCGACCCGTACAGCTACGGCTACAACGCCCAGACGCCGGACGAGAAGTACATGACGGCCGAGGAGGTCGTGCACTCGCTCGTCGACATCGTCTCCAAGAACGGCAACTTCCTGCTGGACATCGGGCCCAGGGCCGACGGCACGATCCCCGACATCATGCAGCGCAGGCTGCGCGAGACGGGGGAGTGGCTGAAGACGAACGGGGAGGCGATCTACGACACCACGTACTGGTCACGGATGCCGCAGCTCGGTGAGGATCTGCGGTTCACCCTGCGGCCGAACCGGGCGTTCTACATCCACTCCCTGGCGCGGCCGGGCGCGACCCTCACGGTCGAGGCACCGGTGCCGGTCCGCAGCGGTGACCGGATCACCCTGCTCGGTCACGACCGGCCGCTCAACTGGCGCGTCCGGGGCGGTTCACTGGTGATCGACGTACCGGCGGCGGCCCGCGGGACCGGGAAGCACGCCTGGGTGTTCAAGATCGCCTGGTCGGGCTGAGCCAGGAGGGACCGAGCGAGACGGGGGGCATGAAGTCCCGCACGTAGGTGCGGTGCCACCAGCGTCCCGTGGCCCGCAGTTCGCGCCAGGTCGTGTACCGGTAGTGGTACAGCCTGGCGCGGACATGCGTGGGCGGGGTATCCGGGAACGGGTTGTGACGCAGCAGCCGCAGCGTGTCCCGGTCGTTCTCCAGCAGCCGCTCCACGAACTGGCCGAACCAGGGGCCCGCGTACGCGGGGGAGAGCGCCGCGAACCACATCAGCCAGTCCAGCCGCAGATGGTACGGGGCGAACTGGCGGGGCATCCGGTGCGGATCGCCCGGCTTGCCGCGGAAGCCGTACTCCCGCCAGACCGTGCCGTCGTGGAGCTCCTGCTCGTCGGTGCCCTCGACCACCACCTCCAGCCGGACCCGGCTGATGCTGCCGAACGCGCCGTAGGTGTTGACCAGGTGCAGCGGGTCGAACGAGCGGTTCATCACCTGGCGCCGGGAGATCAGATTGCGCGCCGGGCGGTAGCTGAGGAATACGACCAGCGCGGTCACCGCGATGACGACGATCTCGTACCAGAGCGGCGGCGCGGACTGTGCGGGCGGCTCGGTGAACAGGGACCAGTCGACGGCGGACAGGGCCAGGGTGATCGTCACCCAGTTCAGCCAGGCGAAGTTCCCCGACACGACCAGCCACAGCTGGGTGACGATCATCAGCCCCGCGGCCGCGCTCGCCACCGGCTGCGGAGTGAAAAGGAGCACCGGCACCAGGAGTTGGGTGACGTGGTTGGCCGCCACCTCGGCCCGGTGGACGGGCCTCGGCAGCCGGTGGAAGAACCAGCTCAGCGGTCCCGGCATCGGCTGGGTCTCGTGGTGGAAGTACAGGCACGTCAGCTTGCGCCAGCACTCGTCGCCGCGGATCTTGATCAGCCCGGCGCCGAACTCCACCCGGAACAGCACCCAGCGCAGCAGCCACAGCACCAGGACCGGTGGCGCCGTGTGCGCGTTGCCGAGAAAGACGGCGAGGAAGCCGGTCTCCAGCAGCAGGGACTCCCAGCCGAAGCCGTACCAGGTCTGGCCGACCTGGACGATCGACAGATAGAGCGCCCAGGGCAGCGCCCAGAGCACCATCGCGGCCCAGAGCGGAAGGTACGAGTCCGCGCCCGCGAGCAGGGCGACGGAGATTGCGCAGCCGGTCCAGCAGACGAGGGCGAAGAAGCGGTCGGAGTAGTGGAGCCGGAAGAGGCCGGGCGCGCTGCGCCAGTCCGTACGCCGCAGGAAATCCGGTACGGGCAGCATGCCGCGTTCGCCGATCAGCGCCCGGAACTGGAGCGCGGCGGTGAGAAACGCGACCAGATAGATGCCGGCCAGAGCCCGCTGGAAGACCAGCCGGCTGAGCCAGTACCCGTCTGCGGTGAACCACTCCATCGCTTCCAGTATCGGCCCACCGGCTCCGCTCAGCCCTTCAGCCCCGCTCGGCGCGGCCCTCGGCGACGATCCGGCGCAGGGTGGATCCGAGCCGGCGGGCGTACCACCGCTGGGTCAGCGGTACGAGCGGTCCCGCGAGCCGGGTGTACCAGGCGGCCGGGCGGCTGAACGCCATGACGGTGAACCACACCGTCCCGTCGTCCGCCGATTCCACCACGAAGGACTCCTCACCGCACTCGGGGTGCTCGGCCAGTGTTCCGTAGGCGAATCCGACGAGGTCCTTCTCGTACGCCGCCCAGACGACGCGGCAGGGAGCAGTGAACCGGAACGGTCCGGCGCCGAGCGACACCCGGACGGTGACCCCGGCCTCGGCGCGGTCCGCCGACGCGTGGACCCCGGCCCCGGAGACCCGGTGCATGCGCCAGCGGGTGACGGCGGCGCCCGCCGCTTCGAAGTCGGCCCGGCCGCGGCCGACCCGGGTCCGGTGGTGGAGGTGGTGGTATCCGTCGGGGAGCGGGCCCAGCCGGGTCGCTCCGACCTCGGGGTAGGTGAGTGCGGTCATGCCGTCCTGCCTTCGTGGTCGGTGCGGTTCTGGAGCCTTCGCCAGGCGAGCAGCGAGCAGAGCGCGAAGCCCAGTGCGTTGCCGAGGCCGTGGGTGGCGGCCATCCAGGTCAGTGTGGGGTGGGGGAGCCCGGTTGCTTCGCCGAGTGCCCAGCTCAGCGCCAGCACCATGGTGACCGCGAGCACGGCGGACGAGACGGCGAGCAGCAGCCGGGTGATCCCGTCCCGGTTCCGGTCGCGGATCGATCGCCAGGTGAGCAGGGCGACGGTCCACATTCCCGAGGTCAGCACGACCGCGCCGGCCAGTTCGGCCCAGTCCCCGATGAAGTAGCCGATCAGGACGAGCAGGGTGCCCAGCGGCACGCTCAGCGCGGCGAACCTCCCCGCCGGGCTGTCGGTGATCCGGCAGACGAGCCCCGAGACCAGCGCGGCGGCGAATCCGGCGAAGTGGAAGTGCGGCACGGTCAGTGCGAGGATGCCGAGCCCGAAGCCGAAGAGCGGGTGCCCCGAGCGTTCGGCGACCAGGGCCGTGGCGGCGACGGAGGGTGTGACCAGGGCGGTCAGCAGCGCGATCTCGGCGGGTGTCACCGTGGGCGTCCCGGGCGTCCGGTGGTTGCGGAGCAGCCACGGCGGTGCGTGCAGGGCGAGGAGCAAGGCCCCGAGCGCGTAGCAGGCCGCCAGGGCGGTGGCCGGGCCGCCGCGCGGCAGCCAGAGGGCGACGGCGCCGGGCACGGCGAAGAGCGGCCAGAGACGGCGTATCCGGTCCAGCTCGGGGGCACCGGCCAGCCGCAGCCCCACCGGGACCACCACCAGCATGCCCAGCATCACGATCGGACCGACCAGCAACGACATCACGACCCCCCTCGACTTGAACGTGTTCAAGTGCGTTCGGTGGTGACTCTACGGCGCTTCTTGAACGCGTTCAAGAAGGAGGTGCGGGGAGGGCGGACGGTGCGGGGTCCGGCACCGCTGGGAGCATGCCCGGCACGGAGATCATCCCCGGACGCGTCGACGAGGACGTGTCCGGGGCGTCGTACAGCTGCTTCAGTGGCGAGCAGAGGCGTCCGGCGCCGGGCGCCTCACAGGGCTCCCCGGCGCCACTCCCGTATCAGCAGATATCCGAGGTACACGCCCCCGATGGCCATCGTGTAGATGCCGACGGGCAGGTTGTCGAAGAGTGGCAATTGCTGGGCGCAGAGATCCGCGAGCACCAGCAGCAACGAGCCGGTCAGCGCCGACAGCGCCAGATGCGGGCCGGATACCCGGGTGATCCGCTTGGCGATCTGCGGAGCCGTGAGCGAGATGAACGCGATGGGTCCGGCGACGCCGACGGCACCGGCGGAGAGTACGATCGCGAGGACCACCGCGAGGGTCTTCGTGTTGCGGGGCTCCGATCCGAGCGCGCCCGCGATGTCGTCGCCCATCTCCCCGATGTCCAGCCGCCGCGCGATCAGTGCCGTGAGCGGGGCGACGACCAGCAGCACCAGCCAGATCGTGGTGGCGTCGTCCCAGGACCGTGCCGACAGGCTGCCGTTGACATAGGCGGTGAGCACGGCGGCCCGGTCCCGCTCCATGGCGTAGACGACGTACTGGGTGATCGCGGTGCCGATCGCGGCGACCCCGATGCCGGCGATGACGAGCCGGGCCGGGTTGCGGAATCCGGTCCCGGTCGACACATGGACCAGCGCCATGGCGAGGACGGCGCCGAGCAGCGCTCCGAGCGCCACCGGCACGGTGTCCGGGAACAGCAGCGCGGCGATCGCCGCGCCCGCCCCGGCGCCGGACGCCAGCCCGATCACATCGGGGCTGCCGAGCGGATTGCGGGTGACGGACTGGAACAGTGCCCCGGAGAGCCCGAGCGCACCGCCGGTACCCACGGCGACCACCAGCCGCGGCCCTCGCAGCCGCTCCATGACGAACGCGTTCTTGCCCTCGGCCCCGCCGGTCACCGCCCCGGCGAGTTCGGAGAGCGGAATGCCCAGCCGCCCGAGCGACAGCGTGGCGACGGCACCCGCCACCAGCAGCAGGAACAGGACGAGCGCCGTCAGCACGGACACCCGCCGGACCGGCAGGGCCACCCGCCCGCCGGCCGTGAGGACCTTCCTCGGCGAGGCGGTGCGGATTCCGGCCTGATGAGATGTCATGAGTTGCCCCTCATCCTGCGTACGGCAATGAGCAGAGCGGGTGCCCCGATGAACGCGGTCACGACACCGACCATCAGCTCCTGCGGGCGCATCACCACCCGCCCCACGACATCCGCCAGGAGCAGCAGCGCCGGGCCGACCAGTGCCGAGAAGAGGATCTGCACCCGGAAGTCGACCCCGACCAGCGCCCGCACCACATGCGGAACGGCCAGTCCGACGAAGGCGATCGGGCCGACCGCCGCCGTGGCCGCCGCGCTCAGCAGCGTGGCCGAGAGCAGCCCGCCCGCCCGCACCAGCGCCGGACGGGCCCCCAGGGACGCCGCGGTCGAGTCACCGAGGGCGAGCGTGTTGAGGCCGGGGCCGAGCATCGCGGCCAGCACCAGACCGGCCACGGCGAACGGCAGCACCGACCAGAAGACGTCGAAGTCCCGTCCGCCGAGCGCGCCGACGACCCAGTAGCGGTAGCTGTCGAACACCTTCGGGCGGCTCAGGGTCACCGCCTGGATGAATGCCATCAGCACGGCGGAGAGCACCGCACCGGCGAGCACCAGCCGCACCAGCCCGCTGCCCGAACCCGCCGATCCGATCGCATGGACGAGCAGACCGGCGATCAGGGCACCGGGCAGCGCCCACCACATGGTCTCCGTGCTGCCCGACGCCCCGAGGAACGCCGTCGCGGCGACGATGCTCGCGGAGGCGCCCGCGTTGATCCCGAGAAGGCCGGGATCGGCCAGCGGATTGCGGGTCACGCCCTGCATGAGGGTGCCCGCGACGGCCAGGCAGAGACCGGCGAGCACACCGAGCGCGGTCCGCGGACAGCGGCTCTCGACGATGGTGGTGACATTCGGATCGGCGGTGCCGGACAGCACGTGCAGCACATCGCCGAACGAGGTGGTCCGGCTGCCGAACATGATGCTCGCGAACACGGCGAGCACGAGAACGACGAGTGCGACGACGAGGGAGGACACCCGCCGAGCGGTGCCGGCCCGTGAGGTGCCGGCACCGCTCGGCGGTGCGTGCGTGGTGGTGGCCATGTGGGTGGTGGCCGGCCTCAGCCGTTGTCGGCGGCCTTGATGGCCTTGTCGATCAGCGGCAGGTAACGGTCGATCACCCACGGCACGGTGAGCGGGTTGATGATGGAGGAGGCCGTGACGAAGGAGTTGTCGTTGCTGTACACCATGGCGCCGCTCCTGACCGCGGGCATCGCCGCGTACAGCGGCTGGGCCTCGATCTCCTTGCGGGACTTGTCATCCATGTAGAAGGTGAAGAGCAGATCGCTGTTCTTCAGCTTCTCGGCGTTCTCCAGGCCGATGAGCGCCGAGTCGGTGCCCTTGGTCTCCTTGAAGGAGTTCACCACCGGGTCGACGGTGAGACCGAGCGAGGTGAGCATCTTGACGCGCTGCTCCTCGGGCTTGAACACGCCCAGGGTGCCGGGGCCGGTGTTGTAGATGTACGAGAACTTGTACTTCTTGTAGTCCGGCCGGGTCGCCGCCGCGTCGGACAGCTGCTTCTCGATCTTCGAGACGAGGCCCTTCGCCTCGTCCGTCTGTCCCAGCGCCTGGCCGATGATGTCGATCTGCTGGTCCCAGTCCGTGCTCCACGCCAGATCGGGGTAGGCGACGGTGGGGGCGATGTCCTTGAGGATGTCGTAATCCTTCTGCGTGATCCCGGACCACGGCGCCAGGATGACATCCGGCTCCAGCTCGGTGATGGCCTCGAAGTCGATGTCCTCGCCGCCCGTGAACTGGGTCGGCAGCTTGTCGCCGGACTTCTTCACCGCCTCGTGGATCCAGGGCAGATAGCCCGTCTTGTCGCTTCCCCACTCGTACTTCTCGATGCCCACCGGGGTGTGGCCGAGCGCGATGGCGGTCTCGGCCGAGCCCTGGCCGAGGGTGACGACCCGTTCGGGCTGCTCCTTGATCTCCGCGGTGCCGAGCGCGCTCTTGATGGAGACGGGGAACGCTCCGCCGCTCTTCCCGGATGCGCCGGAGGTCTCCTTGCCGTCGTCGCTCGACGAGCAGCCGCCGAGGGCGAGAACGAGGGCTGCGGCGGCGGCAGTTGCGGCGAGCGTCCGGCGACGCGCACGGGTGAACCGGGACATGGATGTTCCTCATGTTTGGCGGATGGAGCGACAGGACCCTGCAGCTGGAGGAGGGCACGCCGAAGATCGTCGTACGGAATACGACGGGCGGCCTCAATGCAGATCGCAAGGAGTTAGGCAAGCCTAAGCTAAGCCTTTGTGTGGCGACAACCGGCCCCCCTGGAAAACGCTTTCGGCCCCCGTTGTGCCGGTCCGGTACCGGTTCCGGCTTCGCGGCCCGGCGGCTTCTCTGGTCCAGACCTATTGACGGAAGGTTCGGGCCTCCCTAGCGTGTGGCGAGCCGTGAAATGCGAGACCGCATTCCGCCCATGTTGTCAGAGTCATGCCATTCACGCGCCAACTCGCCCTGCGCCGGGCCGCCTCGGGCATCCGCACCGCCTCGGTGGCGCCCGGCCGCGACAGGAAGGGAAGTGAGCATGTTCGGTCGGACATCGCGTCTGCTGGGGGTCGGCCTCGCGGCGGCATGTGTCGTACAGATGCTGGTGGGCGCAACACCGAGCGCCGCGCAGGACGGGACCTGCGCGGTCAAGTCGAAGCCCGCCGGAAAGGTGCTCCAGGGGTACTGGGAGAACTGGGACGGCGCGTCGAACGGTGTGCACCCGCCGCTCGGCTGGATCCCGGTCACCGACAGCCGCATCGCGCAGCACGGCTACAACGTGATCAACGCGGCCTTCCCGGTCATCCTCTCGGACGGCACCGTCCTGTGGGAGGACGGGATGGACTCGACCGTGAAGGTCCCGACCCCGGCCGAGATGTGCCAGGCGAAGGAGTCCGGGCTCACCACCCTGATGTCCATCGGGGGCGCGGCCGCCGGTATCGACCTCAGCTCCAGCGCGGTCGCCGACCGGTTCGTCGAGACGGTGGTGCTGATTCTCAAGAAGTACAACTTCGACGGCATCGACATCGACATCGAGACCGGTCTGACCGGCAGCGGTGACATCAACCAGCTGTCGGCCTCGCAGTCCAACCTCATCCGCATCATCGACGGCGTACTCGCGCAGATGCCGTCCAACTTCGGACTGACGATGGCGCCGGAGACGGCCTATGTCACCGGCGGGAGCATCACCTACGGCTCGATCTGGGGCGCGTACCTGCCCATTGTGAAGAAGTACGCGGACAACGGGCGTCTGTGGTGGCTGAACATGCAGTACTACAACGGCAGCATGTACGGGTGCGCCGGCGACTCGTACTCCGCGGGCACGGTCGAGGGATTCACCGCCCAGACGGACTGTCTGGACAAGGGGCTCGTCGTCCAGGGCGCCACGATCAAGGTGCCGTACGACAAGCAGGTTCCGGGACTGCCGGCCCAGCCGGGCGCGGGTGGCGGTCACATGTCGACGGGTCAGGTGTCGCAGGCCTGGAACCACTACGGCAACGCGCTCAAGGGTCTGATGACCTGGTCGCTCAACTGGGACGGCTCGAAGGGGTGGACCTTCGGGGACAACGTCAAGGCGCTGCAGGGCCGCTGAGGCGCCGGGGGGACCGAGGACCGGGCAGCTCCGCCGAGGTGGACGGAGCCGCCCTTCCGGCCGGCCGCGAGGGCGGCCGGCCGGTCGGTACGCCGTACGGTCAGGAACGGGGCTCGGAGGCGTCCAGCATGCCCTCGCGCTCCACCACCTTGATCCGCTCGCGACCCTGTTCCGCGCCCAGGGCCTTCTCGTGCGCGTCCAGGCGGTACCAGCCCTCGCGGGTGGTGTAGCGGACGCCGCGCTCCTCCAGGAAGGCGGTGACGGCCTCCGGCTCGGGCCGGACCGGGGCGGGCAGCCGGCCCTCGGCCCGGTCCTCCAGCAGGCAGGCCACGGTCTCGTTGGCGTCGCCCTTGGTGTGGCCGATCAGGCCGACCGGACCGCGCTTGATCCAGCCCGTGACGTACACCGAGGGCATGTGCTCGCCGCCGTCGACGACGCGTCCCGCAGTGTGCGGGACCGTGCCGGAGACCACGTCGAACGGGAGCTTCGGGAGCTCCTGCGAGTAGTAGCCGACCGCGCGGTAGACGCTTTGCACGTCCCAGTCGGTGAAGTTCCCAGTGCCCTTGACGTTGCCGGTGCCGTCCAGCTCGGTCCGCTCGGTGCGCAGGCCGACGACCCGGCCGTCCTCGCCGAGGATCTCCACCGGGGACTCGAAGAAGTGCAGGAACAGCTTGTGCGGCCGGTCACCGACATCGCGGATGGCCCAGTTCTCCAGCGTGGAGGCGACCATGTTGGCCTGCTTGTTGCCGCGCCGGGTCTCGATCGAACCCGCGTCGTACTCGATGTCCTCGGGGTTGACGATGACCTCGATGTTCGGCGAGTGGTCCAGCTCCCGCAGCTCCATCGGGCTGAACTTGGCCTGCGCGGGACCGCGGCGCCCGAAGACGTGCACCTCCAGGGCCTTGTTGGCCTTGAGGCCCTCGTAGACGTTGGCGGGGATCTCGGTCGGCAGCAGCTCGTCCGCCGTCTTGGCGAGGATGCGCGCCACGTCCAGGGCCACATTGCCCACGCCGAGCACGGCGACCTTCTCCGCCTCCAGCGGCCAGGTGCGGGCCACGTCGGGGTGGCCGTCGTACCAGGAGACGAAGTCCGCGGCACCGTGGGAGCCGTCGAGCTCGCTGCCGGGGATGTCGAGCGCGCGGTCCGCGTCGGCGCCGGTGGAGAAGATCACGGCGTCGTAGAAGGACCGCAGATCGTCCAGGTCGATGTCGTTGGGGTAGTCGACGTTGCCGAACAGCCGCAGCTGCGGCTTGTCGAGAACCTGGTGGAGTGCCTGGACGATGCCCTTGATCCGCGGGTGGTCCGGGGCCACTCCGTAACGGATGAGGCCGAAGGGGGCAGGCATCCGCTCGAACAGGTCGATCGAAACACCCGGTTCCTGGGCGGCCTCGGATTTCAGCAGCGCGTCCGCTGCGTAGATGCCGGCGGGGCCGGCTCCGACTATGGCGACGCGGACGGGGCGGGTCATCAGGTGCTGGTCCTTAGAACGGGCTGATGCGGGCAGTGCAGCTCAGGGTAAAGGTAAGGCTGGGCTTACCGTGCTCCATGGGACACGGTATCCGTTGCCGGATCGTGGCCTCGGGGCGGTTCGCCCTACGAGACGTCCGGCCCCGTCGTCCGGCGCCCGCAAGGGTGTGAAGTGCACTCGGGTGGCGAGGGGGAGGATTCGCCCAACCGCGCGAGGCTCGCTCGAAGAATCGGACAAATGATGGCAGAGTGACCCACATGGATGATCGGGTAGCGGGTGCCCTGTCACTCCCGGACGACTGGCCCGCCCACCCGGATCTCAGCCTCGCCCTGAACCGTATGGGCAGCTTCGACTGGGACCTCGACAGCGGCCTCATGCACATGGACCGGCCCGCGCTCGACGTGTTCGACCTGCGGGCGGACGAGTACGACAACCGGCCGGAGTCGCTCGGGCGGCGGGTGCCGCCGGACGAGGGCGTACGGCTCGACGCCATGGTCGCGGAGGCGCTCAAGAGCGGGCAGAGCAATTACGGGGCGTACTTCAGGATCAGGCGGCGCGACGGCGGCCTCCGCTGGACCCACACCCAGGGCTTCATCCGGCGGGACGGGACCGGCCGCCCGCACCGCATCATCGGCATCGTCCGCGACGCGACCCAGGAACTGGCCGACTCCACCGCCCGCCGCGAGCTGGACCACGAGCGCCGCCGCCGCACCAGTCTGGTGGACGGCACCACGGCCGCACTGGCCCACGCCCGCACCGTCGGGGACGTCATCGAGGTGCTGAAGAACTCCCAGGGCCTGGCACATCTCGGGGCGACCAGCCTGGTCATGGGGCTGATAGAGGCGGGACGCATCCATCTGGTGGCCGACGGCCCGGAGGACTCGTTCGTGCCCGGCACCCGGTACACCCGGACGGACGAGCAGTACCCGATGAGTGAGGTCGTACGCACGCTCACGCCCCGCTTCATCGAGTCCGCCACGGACTTCGCCACCTCGTACCCGATCCTGTGGCCCCACATCAGCCACCTCGGCATCACCTCGGCCGCCTATCTGCCGCTGATCGCCCAGGCCCGGCCCATCGGCGCGCTCGGCCTGCTCTACAGCGACAAGGACGGCTTCACCGGCGACGAGCGCAATCTGCTGGTCGCGCTCGGCAGCTCCATCGCGCAGAGCCTGCAGCGGGCCATGCTCTACGAGCAGGAGCACGACCTCGCCGAGGGCCTCCAGCAGGCCATGCTGCCGCGCAGGATCCCGGACGTGCCGGGGGCGCAGATCGCCGTCAGGTACCGCTCGGCCCGGCTGGGCCGGGACATCGGGGGCGACTGGTACGACGTCATTCCGCTGCCCGGCGGCCGGGTCGGGGCCGTCATCGGGGACGTACAGGGCCACGACACCCACGCCGCGGCCGTCATGGGGCAGCTGCGCATCGTCCTGCGGGCCTACGCGGCCGAGGGGCACAGCCCCGCCACGGTGATGGCGCGGGCCTCCGTCTTCCTGCACGAACTGGACACGGACCGCTTCGCGACCTGCACCTACGCCGAGGTCGATCTGACGACCGGCGTGGTGCAGCTGGTCCGGGCCGGCCACGTCGATCCGCTGGTGCGGGAGAGTGACGGCAACTGCCGCAGGCTGCCCGCGGAGGGCGGGCTGCCGCTGGGGCTCTCGGCCGAGTTCGGGCGGCTCGAATACCCGGTCAGCACCGTGGAGCTGGACCCCGGCCAGACCCTGGTGCTGTTCACCGACGGTCTCGTGGAGCTGCCGGGCGCCGATCTCGACGAGGGCATACAGCTGCTGACGGCCATGGTGCGCAGCGGCCCGCAGGACCTCCAGCGGCTGGCCGACCGGCTCTGCGAGGAGGTCGACGAGCGCGGCGGCGAGGACGATGTCGCGGTCCTGCTGCTGCGCCGCAAGGCGGCTCACGCACCCCAGCCGGGCGGCCGTCTCCAGCAGCACGTCGCACAGAGCGACCCGGAGGCGCTCAGCTCCGCGCGCCACATGATCCGGGCGGCGGTGCGGGCCTGGGGTGCCAAGGTGCGGGCCGACGAGGTCGAGCTGGCCGCCGACGAGCTGATCACCAACGCGCTCATGCACACCGACGGCGGGGCCATCGTTACGATCCGGGTGCTCACCGGACCCGAGCGGCGCCTGCGGGTCGATGTCGAGGACCGCTCCAGCGCGCTGCCCAGGCGCCGGGACGCGGGGGAGGCCGGAGTGTCCGGGCGAGGGCTGATGCTGGTGGACCGGCTGGCGGACCTGTGGGGTGTGGAATCCCGGGGCAGTGGCAAGTGTGTGTGGTGCGAATTCGTCATCCCGGCACACGAGTGACAGAAACATGCTTACCTACCCGACAGTAACAGAACGTAACATGTCTGTACTTGACCGTAACCGACCGCGAGCGATTGACTGCGACTCCGTCAGTCTTTGTCTTCGATGACATGAGGACCCGTTGGGAACTGAGCTGCTGGCACCCCTCGATCTCGCCTTCTGGCATCTCGAATCCGATGCCCACCCGATGCATCTCGGCGCGCTCGCCGTCTTCTCCCCGGCCCCCGGCCCGACGCGCGGCGCCGACGCGGGGACCGTGCTCGAACTGCTGGGAACCCGTGCCGCCGCCATTCCCCGGCTGCGGATGCGGGTCAGGGACGTACTGCTGCCCGTCGGCGGTGCGGCCTGGTTCGTGGACAAGGACTTCGACGTCCACCGGCACATCCGGCGGGTGCGGCTGACCGGGGCGGAGTCGCGGGACCAGGACGGCGGATTCATGGCGGGCGCCACCCGGCTCGCCGGTGAACTGATGGAACGGCCCCTCGAGCGGGGGTTGCCGCCCTGGCAGATGTACGTCATCGGCGGCGCCGACGGCGGTCCGTTCGCGGTGCTCGTCAAACTCCACCACGCGCTGGCCGACGGGATGCGCGCGGTCGCCATCGGAGCCGGGATCTTCGACGAGATCGCCGCCGCCGGCCGCGCCCGCAGCGGTGTGCCGGTCCGCCGGGCGCGCGCCGTCCCGCCCCGCTCATGGATGCCGGGCCCGCGCCAGGTGGCGGGCCTCGCGCTCGGCCGGATCGAGGATCTCGGGCGGGCGTTCGGCGTCGGCGCCTCCATGGTGCGGGCCAGCCGCCTCGATCCGCGCGGCGCGCCCGCACTCACCGCGAGCTCCAGCGGCACCCGGCGGCTGGCCACCGCGGACCTGGACCTCGAAGCCGTCCGGCGGATCCGCCGCGCCGCGGGCGGCACGACCAACGACGTCCTGCTCGCGATCGTCGCCGGAGCGCTGCGCCGCTGGATGCGGGAGCGGGGTGAAACGCTGCCCACCGAGGACCCGCGCGCCCTGGTTCCGGTCTCGCGCCGCAGGCCCGGCCAGGCCGGGGCGACCGGGAACAGGCTCTCCGCCTATCTGCTCGGGCTCCCGGTCGGCGAACCCGATCCGTGGAAGCGGCTGGGCGCCGTCCGGACCGCAATGGACCGCAACAAGACCGCGGGCCCCTTCCGCGGCGCCGGCGCGGTCGCCGTGCTCGCCGATCAACTGCCGTCGCTGGCTCACCGCTTCGGCGCGCCGATCGCCGGGAACGCGGCCAGGATGCTCTTCGATGTCCTGGTCACCAGTGTGCCCCTGCCGCGCTCGGCGCTCTCGCTCGGCGGCTGCCCGCTGCGGGCGGTCTACCCGATGGCGCCGCTGGCCCGCGGCCAGGCCCTCGCCGTCGCGCTGTCCACGTACGGCGGCCGGGTGCGGGTCGGGCTGGTGGCCGACGGCAAGGCGCTGCCCGATCTGGAGCGGCTGGCGCGCTGCGCCGACGAAGAGGTGGCGGAGCTGCTCGCAGTGCTGCCGACGCACTGAGCGGCCGACGCCCCGACCGGTCATAGATCGGACAGATTTCCGGGAAAGCGCCATGGTTGGTGACGCCTGAGGTGTTGACGCGCCCGAGTGATCCGATGAATATTCGCTGTGTGCAAGAAGCGATCATCGGGGAGGGCGGCGGAAGCATGCGGCGCAACAGGCTGGGAAGCAGCGCGGTCGAGGTCACCGAGCTGTCCTTCGGGGCGGCCGCCATCGGCAATCTCTTCACCGCCGTCGAACCGGCGCGGGCCGCCGCCGCCGTGGACGCCGCCTGGGACGAGGGCGTCCGCTACTTCGACACCGCGCCGCACTATGGACTCGGCCTCTCCGAACGGCGGCTGGGCGAGGCCCTGCGTGGCCGGCCCCGCGACTCGTACACGCTGTCCACGAAGGTGGGGCGGGTGCTCGACCCGCTGCCCGCCGGCTCCGGGGCCGGCCCCGACGGACTCTCCGAGGGCTTCGCCGTACCCGCCACCCACCGCCGGCGCTGGGACTTCAGCGCCGACGGCGTACGCCGCAGCATCGAGGACAGCCTGGAACGGCTCGGTCTCGACCGCATCGACATCGCCTATCTGCACGACCCGGACGACCACGCGGAGACCGCGTTCCACGAGGCCTACCCGGAGCTGGAGAAGCTGCGCGCGCAGGGCGTCGTCGGAGCCATCGGCGCCGGGATGAACCAGACCGCGATGCTGACCCGGTTCCTGCGCGACACCGATGTCGACGTGGTGCTCTGCGCCGGGCGCTACACCCTCCTCGACCAGTCCGCACTGACCGAACTGCTGCCCGAGGCGGCTGCCCGAGGCCGCAGCGTGGTCGTCGGAGGGGTCTTCAACTCCGGGCTGCTCGCCGACCCGCGCCCCGGTGCCACGTACGACTACACGGCCGCGCCCCTCTCCCTCCTGGACCGGTCCCTGCGGATCAAGGCCGTCACGGAGGGCCACGGCGTGCCGCTGCGGGCCGCCGCCCTCCACTACCCGCTCGCCCACCCGGCCGTCGCCGGAGTGCTCGTGGGCACCCGCTCCCCGGACGAGGTGCGCGACGCCGCCGCACTGCTCCGCCGCGAGATCCCGGACGAGCTCTGGGACGAGCTGCGCGCCGAGGGCCTGCTGACCGAGAACGGACACTGACATGAGAATCGCCCTGCACACCAAGGTCCGCGCCGACCGCATCGAGGAGTACGAGGCCGCACACCGCGAAGTCCCGGCGGAGCTGACCGCCGCGATCCGCGCTGCGGGCGCCACGTCCTGGACGATCTGGCGCAGCGGCACCGACCTCTTCCACGTCATCGACTGCGAGGACTACGCCGCACTCCTCGCCGAGCTGGAGCAGCTTCCCGTCAACGTCGCCTGGCAGGCCAGGATGGACGAACTGCTCGACGTGGCGCACGACTACTCGGCCGACGGCGCCGAGGCCGGACTCCCGGTCGCCTGGGAGCTGTGACATGACCGGTCAGGAACGGATCGTCGACGCCCACCACCACGTGTGGGACCTGTCGGTGCGCGACCAGGACTGGATCACCGGCGACGAACTCGCCCCGCTCCGGCGCGACTTCACCCTGCCCGACCTGGAGCCCGAGGCGCGCGCCGTCGGGGTGGACGCCACCGTCCTCGTCCAGACCGTCACCGTCGCGGAGGAGACCCCCGAGTTCCTGGCCCTCGCCCGGGACAGCGACCTCGTCGCGGGTGTCGTCGGCTGGTGCGACCTCACGGCTCCCGACGTCGCCGACACGCTGGCCGCGCTGCGTGAACTCCCCGGCGGCGACCGGCTCGTCGGCATCCGCCACCAGGTCCAGGGCGAAGCCGACCCCGCCTGGCTGCTGCGCCCCGATGTCCGGCGCGGACTGCGCGCCGTCGCCGACGCCGGGCTCGTCTACGACCTCGTCGTCCAGGCCCGCCAACTGCCCGCCACCGTCCAGGCCGCGGCACTGCTGCCCGAGCTGACCTTCGTGCTCGACCACGCCGGCAAGCCACCCGTCGCCGCCGGTGGACTGCGTCCCTGGGCCGACGACGTCAGGGCCCTGGCCGCCCGCCCCAACACCGTCTGCAAGCTCTCCGGCCTGGTCACCGAGGCCGATGTGCGCTCCTGGACCGTGCGCGACCTGCGCCCGTACGCCGACACCGTCCTCGACGCCTTCGGACCCGACCGGCTGATGTTCGGCTCGGACTGGCCCGTGTGCCGGCTCGCGGCGACGTACGAAGAGGTCGTCGACGCGGCACGCAGCCTCACCGACGCCCTCACCGCGGACGAGCGCGCCCGCGTCCTCGCCACCACGGCCGAGCGGGTCTACGGTCTCTGACAGGCGTACCGCCGGGCCTTTTGGCAGTCTGGAACCATGCCCGAACTGCCGGAAGTCGAAGCCCTGCGGGTCTTCCTCGACGACCACCTGGTCGGCAAGGAGATCGACCGCGTCCTGCCGCTCAACGTCAGCGTCCTCAAGACGTACGACCCACCGCCGACCGCCCTGCACGGCGCCACGGTCACCGGCATCGCCCGGCACGGCAAGTTCCTGGACATCGGGGCCGGCCCGCTGCACCTGATCACCCATCTCGCCCGAGCCGGCTGGCTGCGCTGGAAGGACGAATTCCCCGCCGTGCCGCCGCGCCCCGGCAAGGGGCCCCTGGCGCTGCGTACCGTGCTCACCGGCGGCGACGGCTTCGACCTCACCGAAGCGGGCACCGCCAAACGCCTCGCCGTGTACCTGGTGCACGACCCGGCCGAGGTGCCGGGCATCGCCCGCCTGGGCCCCGACCCCCTCGACGACTCCTTCGACCGCGACGCGTTCGCCGCGCTGCTCGCCGGGGAGCGCCGCCGGATCAAGGGCGCCCTGCGCGACCAGTCCCTGATCGCCGGCATCGGCAACGCCTACAGCGACGAGATCCTGCACGTCGCGAAGATGTCGCCGTATCTGCTCACCGCGAACCTCACCGACGACCAGATCACCCGGCTCCACACGGCGATGCGCACCACGCTGCACGACGCGGTCGCGCGCTCCGGCGGACTCGCGGCCGGAAAGCTCAAGGCCGAGAAGAAGAGCGGGATGCGGGTCCACGGACGTACCGGCGAGGCATGCCCCGTCTGCGGGGACACCATCCGCGAGGTGTCGTTCAGCGACTCCTCGCTCCAGTACTGCCCGACCTGCCAGACCGGCGGCAGGCCGCTGGCCGACCGCCGCCTCTCCAGGCTGCTCAAATGACCCGCCGGGGTGCGCCGGCCGGCCGGTACGCGAAGAACCGGTGAATCACCCGGCCCCGCACCCCCGTGCGCGCTCTACACTCCGGCCCATGCTGCGCGTACTCGCCGTCGACGACGAAGAACCCGCCCTGGAGGAACTCCTCTACCTCCTGCGCGCCGATCCCCGGATCCGCAGCGCCGAAGGGGCCACCGGCGCCACCGAGGCGCTGCGCCGCATCGGCGGCGCCGTCGACGCGGGCCCGGACGACCCGGCCGCCATCGACGTCGTGTTCCTGGACATCCACATGGCGGGCCTCACCGGTCTCGACGTGGCCCAGCTGCTGGCCGGCTTCGCCGCGCCGCCGCTCATCGTCTTCGTCACCGCGCACGAGGGCTTCGCCGTCCAGGCCTTCGACCTGAAGGCCGTCGACTACGTCCTCAAACCGGTACGCCGCGAGCGCCTGGCCGAAGCGGTGCGCCGCGTCGCCGAACAGGTCGGCGACCGCTCCGCACCCGTGCTCGACACCGCGGGCGACCAGATCCCGGTGGAGCTCGGCGGAGTCATCCGGTTCATCCCGATCGACGACATCGCCTACGCCGAGGCCCAGGGCGACTACGCCCGGCTGCACACCGCCACCGGCAGCCACCTCGTCCGCGTCCCCCTCACCACCCTGGAGGAGCGCTGGCGCACCCGCGGCTTCGTACGCATCCACCGACGCCACCTCGTCGCCCTGGGCCGGATCGACGAACTCCGCCTCGACGCGGGCAGCATGAGCGTCCGCATCGGCACCGCGGAGCTCGCCGTGAGCCGCCGCCACACCCGCGCGCTGCGTGATCTGCTGATGCGCCAGACCGGCCGCTGACCAGCGCCTACCAGGCTCCGGCCTTCCCACGGCGGTCCGGTGCTGCGTACACTCCGGGCCCATGTCCGCAGAGCCAATGCCCCGGCGCGAAGTGGTGACGGGGGAGCCCCGGCGGGTGCGCCCGCTGCCGCGCTACCGCACCCAGTCGGAGATCGACGAGCAGACCGCACTCGGCGGCGCGTACGTCCGTTCGCTGATGCGCAGCCAACTGCGGGCCGGACTCACCGCGTTCACCGTTCTCGCCGTGGTCGTCGGGACGCTGCCGCTGGTCTTCGAGGCCCTGCACAGCGCCGCCCTCGTCTGGGCGGTCCTCGGATTCGCCGCCTACCCGCCGCTCACCCTGATCGCCTGGTGGTACGTGCGACGGGCCGAGCGCAACGAACGCGACTTCGCCCGGCTCGTGGAAGGCCGCCCCGCACAGTGAGCCGTACGTACGCGGTGGCGGCGGTCGCCGCCGTCGTTCTCGCCACCGTCCTCGTCGGCGGTTTCGGACTGCGCATCTCCCGCACCACCTCCGACTTCTACGTCGCCTCGCGCACCGTACGGCCCCGGCTCAACGCCGCGGCCATCAGCGGCGAATACCTCTCCGCCGCCTCCTTCCTCGGCATCGCGGGTCTGGTGCTCGTGCACGGCCCGGACATGCTCTGGTACCCGGTCGGCTACACCGCGGGCTATCTGGTGCTGCTGGTCTTCGTCGCCGCACCGCTGCGCCGCTCGGGGGCGTACACGCTGCCCGACTTCGCCGAGGGGCGGCTGGAATCACGACAGGCGCGCAGACTGGTCAGCGTCTTCGTGGTCGCGGCGGGCTGGCTCTATCTCGTACCGCAGCTCCAGGGCGCGGGGCTGACGCTCAAGATCCTCACCGGGGCGCCCGGCTGGCTCGGCGACGTACTCGTGGCGTCCGTCGTCGTCATCGCCGTCGCCGCGGGCGGCATGCGCTCCATCACCTTCGTACAGGTCTTCCAGTACTGGCTGAAACTGACCGCGCTCCTGGTCCCCGTGATCTTCCTGGTGCTCGCCTGGCAGGGCGACGGGCGTCCCCGGGTCACCTTCGACGAACAGCTCTCTGTCTTCCGCGCCGACCATCCGCTGTACGCCACCTACGGGCTGATCGTCGCGACCTTCCTCGGCACCATGGGCCTGCCGCACGTCGTCGTCCGCTTCTACACCAGCCCCAACGGCCGCGACGCCCGCCGCACCACGGTCGCCGTCCTCGCCCTCATCGGCGTGTTCTACCTGCTGCCACCGGTCTACGGCGCACTGGGCAGGCTGTACGCCCCCGAGCTGATCCACGGCGAGGACGCGGACGCCGCCGTGCTGCTGCTGCCCGGCCGGGTCATCGGCGGGCTCGGCGGGGATCTGCTCGGCGCTCTCGTCGCGGGCGGCGCCTTCGCCGCGTTCCTGTCGACCGCCTCCGGGCTCACCATGGCCGTCGCCGGAGTCATCACCCAGGACGTGCTCCCCTCTCGCGGGGTCCGGCACTTCCGGCTGGCGACCGTCCTCGCCATGTGCGTACCGCTGGCCGGTTCGCTGATGGTCAGCCGGGTACCGGTGGCCGACTCCGTGGGGATGGCGTTCGCCGTCTCCGCGTCCTCCTTCTGCCCGCTGCTGGTCCTCGGCATCTGGTGGCGGCGGCTCACCCCGCCCGGTGCCATCGCCGGACTGCTGCTCGGCGGCGGCTCCGCGTTCCTGTCCGTCGCCATCACGGTCAGCGGCGCGGTACGCCCGCCGGGCTGGCCGCACGCCCTGCTCGCCTGGCCCGCCGTCTGGTCGGTGCCGGTCGGCTTCCTCGCGATGATCCTGGTGTCCCTCGCCACTCCCGGCCGGATACCCGCCGGCACCAACGCCGCCATGACCCGCTTCCACCTGCCGGAAGCGCTGTGAAGGCCCGGCGGCGGGCCCTCCCGACCCCGGGGAGAGACCGATGACCGGAGCCGGATACGCGATGGTCGTCCTGCTCGCCCTCCTGCTGCTCGGCGCGGGCTTCCTGCTCGGCCGCCGCACCGCCCGCCCCGTCCGCCCCAGCGACGTCGGGACCCCCGTCGAGCACGCCACCTTCGAGACGCTGCACACAGCCTCGCTCGCCGCGCCCCCGCTGCGCGCCGGGCTCACCGCGGAGAGCGCCCGCAGAGCCGCCCGCAGGCTGCGCTCCCTGCTCGGCACCGACGCGCTCTGCCTCACCGACCGCGACCGGGTGCTCGTCTGGGACGGCGCGGGCGAACACCACGGCCACCACGTCATGGACCAGGTGCAAGGCCTCCTCGCCAGCGGCCGGGACACCGCCTTCCGCAGCGACTGCGACGACCTCGACTGCCCGCTGCGCTGGGCCGTCGCCGTGCCGCTCACCGTCGACAACCGGGTACTGGGCACCCTGATCGCCTACGCGCCACGAGAGTCCGCGGTGCTGGCGAGAGCCGCCGGAGAGGTGGCCCGCTGGGTCTGCGTACAGCTGGAACTCGCCGAGCTCGACCGCTCCCGCACCCAGCTCATCGAGGCCGAGATCAGAGCGCTGCGGGCCCAGATCTCCCCGCACTTCATCTTCAACTCGCTGGCCGCCATCGCCTCGTTCGTCCGCACCGACCCGGAACGGGCCCGCGAACTCCTCCTGGAATTCGCCGACTTCACCCGCTACTCGTTCCGCAGCCACGGCGACTTCACCACCCTCGCCGACGAACTCCACTCCATCGACCAGTACCTGGCTCTCGTACGGGCCCGCTTCGGCGAGCGGCTCGCGGTCACCCTCCAGATCGCCCCCGAGGTACTGCCCGTCGCCCTGCCGTTCCTCTGCCTCCAGCCACTGGTCGAGAACGCCGTCAAGCACGGCCTCGAAGGAGCCGTGCCCGCTCCCCGGGACGCCGGCTCCGTCCGGACGGGGGAGAGCCCGACCCGCATCACCATCAGCGCCTTCGACGCAGGCTCCGAGGCCGAGGTCGTCATCGAGGACGACGGCACCGGAATGGACCCGGAACGCCTGCGCCACATTCTTCGCGGCGAGGGCGGTCACTCCACCGGAATCGGACTGCTCAACGTCGACGAACGGCTGCGCCAGGTGTACGGGGACGACTACGGGCTCGTCATCGAGACGGGCATCGGCGCCGGGATGAAGATCACGGTGCGGCTGCCGAAGTACCGTGCCGGGGTGCACGGTTCCTGACCGGCGGGCCGGGCACCGCTCAGTGGAGATGGATCGCCAGATGTCCGAGCGGCAGCCCCAGCTGCCAGGCCGGCGTCCACACCTGGGCCGCCTCCTCCGCGTCCGGCTCGTCGCCCACCGGTTCCCGGGGCGGCGCACCGATCGCGTCGAGGTCGGCCGCGAGCAGTTCGGTCTCCTCCAGCCAGCGCCAGGCCGCACGGGCCAGCGCCAGATCGGGATCCGCGCCGGCCGTACCGGACACCGGGGCCGCGTCGAGCGCGTCGAGCCGCTCACGGACCCAGCCGCACCACGCCGCCCCGTACGCTGTCAGCAGGCGCAGCTCGTCCAGCCGGGCCGCGGGCAGTGCGTCGGGCACCGCGCCGTCGGAGAGGAATACGGTGAGCGCGAGGGCATCGCGCCCCGCGCGGTACTCCAGTGTGGACGGCTCCATCAGATCGCCGGTCCGCAGCATTTCATCGGCGATGTACTCCGCGTACATCCAGGCCATCGGGACCAGCAGCCCGCCCCCACTGGTTCCATCCTGACGCTCCGGGCGCATCCCGTTTCGCCTCTTTCTCTCTTCGGCACCGCACTTCACGGAGCATTGAACCGGGGGAGTGCGCCCCGCGTGGCCAGAAGGACAGGATCCGTCAGGACCGGATCCGTTCACGACACGAGGATGCGATGACCGCCGATCCCGGGGAGGGCCCGCACGTGCGGCATGTGCTCGGCGCCTACGTACTCGATGCGCTCACGGACTCGGAGACCCGCGCGGTCTCCCGTCATCTCCAGTCCTGCGACCGCTGCGCCGCCGACTACGTGGAGGTCGCGGAGGCCGTCTCGCTGCTCGCCCTGCTGCGCGAGGAGAACCTGCTGGAGTAGCCGGGCAGGTTGCGGGAGAGCTGGCGCAGCGCGTAGTAGGACCGGGACTTGACCGTGCCCGCCGGGATGCCGAGCACCCGGGCCGTCTCGTCCACGGTGAGTCCGCGGAAGTACATCTGGACGAGGACCGCGCGGTGCTCCGGACCGAGGGTGCGCACCGCATCGCGTACATCGAGGGCCGAGACCGTGGCTTCGGCGGTGTCCTGACCGGCCGCGGTGGTCTCCAGCACGGCGTCGCCGACCTCGGTCGGCCGGGCCTGCCTGGACCGGCGCGCATCGATCGCGAGCCGCCGCGCGACCGTGAAGAGCCACGGCCGCATCGATTCGTACGGGGCGTCGAAGGCCTCCGGATGCTGCCAGGCCCGGACCAGCGTCTCCTGGAGCAGATCCTCGGCCCGCTGCCGGTCGCCGAACGTCAGACCGAGCAGGAAATGGAGGAGGGCGGGCCCGTGCTCCCGCTGCAGATCCGCGAGGGCCCGCTCATCGGTCGTCGTGGTGGTCATCGTGAATGCCCTTTTCGCCGAGGTCCCTGCCGCTTCACTGCCGACTGGCGTATACGAACGCATCGGGGCGCCGAGGAACAGGCGGCGGGCGGCTCCGTGCGACGAGCGGTCGCACAGTGCGGCGAATGGTGCGGTGAACGGTCGGGCGGCGGCCGGCGCGGGGTGCGCACGGGTGCCGGGCAGCCGCGGCACGACCATCCGGCCACCCGGTCAGCCCGTCTCCGTACCCGTTCCCGGAGTCCTCGCCATCTCCGACTTCCGGTACGAGTAGCCGAAGTAGATGACCAGTCCGATCAGGAACCAGACCACGAACCGCACCCAGGTCTGCCACTGCAGGAAGGTGATCAGCCAGATCGAGAACACCACGCCGAGGGCCGGGACGAACGGCATGCCGGGGGTGCGGAAGGTGCGCGGCAGATCCGGCTGCTTGTAACGCAGCACGATCACCGCGATGCACACCACGACGAACGCCAGCAGAATGCCGATGTTCGTCAGCTCGGCGGCCTCGCCGATCGGCAGGAACCCGGCGATCAAGGCCGAGGCGGCACCGACGATCCAGGTCACCCGGGTCGGCACGTGGCGGGTCGGGTGGGTCTTGGCGAACCACTTCGGCAGCAGCCCGTCACGGCTCATCGAGAACCACACCCGGGTCACCCCGAGCATGAAGGTGAACATCACCGTGAGGATGCCGATGATCGCGCCCACCGCGATCACATCGGCGAGCCGGTCGAGCCCCACCGACTTGAAGGCCGTCGAGAATCCGGACTCCGGATCGATGTCCTTGTAGCTCTGCATCCCCGTCAGCACCAGACACGCCGCCACATAGAGCACCATGGAGATCCCGAGGGAGTAGAGGATCGCCTTCGGCATGTGGCGCTGGGCGTCCTTGGACTCCTCGGCGGCCGTCGACATGGCGTCGTACCCGAACACCGCGAAGAACACCGTGGCCGCGCCGGTGAAGGCCCCGCTCACCCCGAACGGGAAGAACGGCTTGTAGTTGGCGGTGTTGATGTGGAACACGCCGACGCCGATGACCAGCAGGACGACCAGGACCTTCAGGACGACCACGATCGTCTCGAAGCGGGCCGCGTTCTTGATCCCGAGGGTCAGCAGGTACGCGACGATCAGACAGAGCAGCGCGGCGAACAGGTCCACCCGGTGGCCGTCGCCGGTGCCGGGCGCGCCCAGCATCCACTTCGGTACTTCGAGCCCCATCTCCCCGAGCAGGAAGCTGAAGTAGCCGGAGATGCCGATCGCGACCACCGCCACGATCGCCGTGTACTCCAGCAGCAGGTCCCAGCCGATGAACCAGCCCACCAGCTCGCCGAGCACCGCGTATCCGTAGGTGTACGCGGAGCCGGCCTTCGGGATCAGGCCCGCGAACTCCGCGTAGCTGAAGGCGGCCGCCGCGCTCGCCACTCCCGCGATCAGGAACGAGACCAGCACCGCGGGACCGGCGGTGCCGTTCGCCACCGTGCCGGCGAGGGTGAAGATGCCCGCGCCGATGATGCCGCCCACACCGATGGAGGTGAGCTGCCACAGTCCGAGCGTTCTGGTGAGCTGAGTGGCGACTTCCCCCGCGGGACCCTTCTCGTCGATGTGCTCGATCGGCTTGCGGCGCAGTACGCCCTCGCCCACTCGGAGCCTTGCCATGAGTCACCTCTCCGCTGCCGGCTGTCCCTGACGGGCGCTCATGATGGCCCAGGCGGAGCCGGTGCGGAAGACGGCGTGCCGTCCGACGGAGCGGAGGATTCCGCGGCGCCTACGGGACCACCGTGACGGGCCAACGGCCCGCCTTCACCAGCCGGATCGCGACCGAGCCGATGAACCGGTGCCCGGCCGACTCCGAGGCGCCCACGACCACGGCATCCGCCTTCAGTTCGTCCGCCGCGGTCACGAGTCCGTTGTACGGGTCGCCGCGGAAGGTGTGGAACTCCCAGCGCACATCCCATATGTCCTTCATCCGCCGCGTCGCCTCCCGGATCTCGCTCACCAGCCCCTCCGCGATCTCGCCCGTCGCATCGGCGACCGGTGCGCCGAGCGAGGCCCCTGCGGGCAGCACGGGCTGGACATAGACGAGGGCGAGCATGGCGCCCTGGCGGCGGGCCAGCCCCGCAGCGTAGGCCGCGGCACGCATGGAGGAATCGGACCCGTCGAGGCCTGCGACGATCACTTTCGGGCCGTCTGTGCCACGTTCGAACATATGAGGCTGCGGTTCTGTCACGGCAGTGAGGTTATCCGCTGCCCGGTCCGACCCCGGAGCGGGCAGCGGTACGGCCTCGTCCGAAGCTGCCGGATGGATCGCCGGAGATCCCTCCATGGGGTGCAAAACCCTCCGCGGCCGGTGTCGATGGCAAGGGCCGGGCCGCCGCCGTGCGAGCAGTTGGTCATGAAACATGATCAGAGGCTGCTGGGGCGCAGGACGCTGCTTCGACTGGCCGCCGGACTCGGTGCGGCCGCGGCCGTGCCCGTGATCGCCGCGGATCCGGCCGGAGAACCGGTCGGGGCGACCGCACCGCCCACGGCCGGGGCAGCCGGACCGCCGTCGGCCCTCCGGGCGCGGCCCACCGCCTACCGGCTCCAGCCCATGACCGCGGGCACCCCGCCCCGCTTCCGGCCGACGGCGCCGCCGGTCCGCACGAGACCCTTCGAGGAGCTGCCCGGGATCGGGCATGCCATGGTGCTCACCTTCGACGACGGGCCCGACCCGTTCTACACCCCGCACATCCTCGAGACCCTGCGCGAACACGATGTCCGCGCGATGTTCTTCCTCTGCGGAGAAATGGCCAACGACAACCAGGACCTGGTGCGGGCCATCGCCGACGACGGCCACACCATCGGAAACCACTCCTGGAACCACCCTCTGGTCACCAGACTCTCCCGGGCCGGTGTCCGCGCCGAACTCGAACCCACCAGCGAGGTCATCGAGAGGATCACCGGCGCCGCGCCGCTCTGGTACCGGGCACCGTACGGAGCGTGGAACCGCAACTCCTTCGAGATCGCCGCCGACATGGGCATGGAACCGATGGCCTGGACCGTCGACACCTTGGACTGGACCGAACCCGGAGTCGGCACGATCGTCCGCCGGGTCCGGGAAGGGGCCGCTCCCGGCGTCGTCGTGCTGTCGCACGACGCCGGGGGCGACCGTTCGCAGAGCGTGGCCGCGCTGCGGCGGTACCTGCCCGAACTGCTCGACGACGGCTACCGGATCACGGTGCCGCAGCGCCGTTGAGCGGGGGGCGGCCGAGGGCGACGGTGCTGCCGTCAGGGCCGTCGTCGTCGGTGAGGCCGCCACCGCAGGCGACGACGCACAGGTCCGTCCTGCCGGTGTCGCCGTGTGCCGGGGCGCTCGATGAGATGTCCGCACCGTTGCGGATCAGGGCCAGGCCGGTGAGCACCACCAGGGCGACGGCGCCCCACGGCGAGTGCCTGGTCCGTTCGACGCGCCAGCTGTCCCGGCCCATGATGCTCCCTTCGTCGCGACGATTGGAACGCTAGGCGCGGGACGGCCGGGCTGCGATCAGGACGGGGCGAACGGGTGGCGCCCCGACGGCCCCGCCCGAAATGCGCTGGACCGAACCTCTGGTGAGGGTTCGTCATGGGAGGCGTTCTCGTCGATCCGCCCCGGGGCGCGAAGGGCTCCGGGCGCTTCCCACCGGAGGTTCGGACGATGCGTGCTGCACGTGCTCTCGTGGTCGCGGCGACCGCCGTCGCCGTCATCGGGCTCGCCGCCCCGGCGGCCAACAGGTTCTTCGTGCCGGACGGCCCGGGTGCGCCGGGCGGCCTGGGCGGATCGGTGGCGGCCGTGCCCGCGGAGATGGACCTCGGTGCCGCTCCGGTCGTCACGGCGATCGTCGGCGGAGGTGTGTTCCTCGTACGCCGCCGGAAGAAGAACCGTGCGGGATCCTGACGGGACGACACCGGCACGGGTGCGATACGTCCGTCGCCCCGGGTCCTGAGGGAGGACCCGGGGCGACTTCTCGTCCGGTCGGCACTGCCCCTGCTCTCAGTGCGAGCGGCTCTCCCCACGACGGCGTGCCACATGGACGGCGCCGGCGGCCACGACCACCGCCAACGCCGTTCCGGCGGCGATCTTCGTGGTGTTCATCGTGCCGATGCCGCCACCGAGCCCGCTCTGCACACCGGCCGGAGCCACCGTGGAACCCGTGGTGGGCGGCTTCGGGGCCGCGGCGATCGTGAGACCGGACTTCACCGGGGAGCCGGGCGACGTGTTGCAGATGAACGTCACTTCGTAGGAGGCGCCGGGTTTCGCGTCCCAGTCGACCGTGGCCGCGACGGAGCGACCTCTGGGAATGGTGACGGTGTCGAAGACGCCCGAGCCGGCGGTTGCGGTGGTAGAGCACCCCCGGGCGGCCAGGACGACCTGGCTTCCCGGCGCGATCACCGACGGAGTGACGGTGAATCCGGTCGCGGAGG
The DNA here is from genome assembly GCF_045162475.1 of Streptomyces sp. NBC_00984. NCBI lineage: Bacteria > Bacillati > Actinomycetota > Actinomycetes > Kitasatosporales > Streptomycetaceae > Streptomyces > Streptomyces sp. NBC_00984. The sequence goes on along the minus strand of NZ_CP108734.1, from coordinate 1,026,241 downwards.
ACGCGCCCCCCGACGTCGCGGCATACACGGTTGCGGCCGGAGCGGTCAGGGCGATGGCGGCGGCGCCGAGCAGGGCGACGGGTGCGACACGTATTACGCGCATGGGTGATTCCTCCGGGTCCCCGAGGAGCACTTGCGGAACGAGTTTCCACAAAGCGTCAGAAATGCACCTCGACGCGCCAAACGCTAGGAGTCGCGCATATTGCTCGCGATCGGAGTGCGCCGCTCGGGGCACCGGCTTCGCCCGAGCGGCGCACCGCCCGCCTTCTGACGGACCGAAAGGGCCTGTCCGGCGGATCGGGGCCGGCCGGGCCCTATCCGCCCGCGGCGCGTGGGAACAGATCGAGGAACGGCGCCGCGGTGGCCGAGATCTCCCGCCCGAAGGGGGAGTCGAAGTCCCAGATCAGGAAGAGCAGAAAGGCGATCAGGACACTGAAGAGGCCGGCCAGCAGCAGTTCGCGGAAGGTTCTGCGGATCTGCAGCGTGAACATCAGCCCGACGGTCACCAGGGCTCCGATGATCAGGCCGAACCAGACCACGCCCGGCATGGTCGCACCGGCGCTCTGTCCGCGCGCGCTGCGTGCGTCGTCGGCCGCGGCCACCTCGTCGACCAGTGGCTGATATGCCTGCCCCTCGTGGTCGTTCCTCGGCCGGTACTCGGTGACGTCGGCACGCACCCGGCCCAGGAGGCGGGTCCCCTCGGCGGTGAGGGTGCCGTGCTCGCTCATCGCCCGCCACTCGTCGTGGACGACATGGTGGACATAGGCATCGACGTCGGCCCGGATGCGGGAGCGCACCTCGGCCGGATAGACGGCGGAGCGGACGTGCACCTCGTGCAGGGCCTGGGCCTCCTGACGCACGTACTCCTGGGCGGCGCCGCGGCCCTCCCAGACGCCCGCGATGGCGAGGCCCAGCACGATCGCGTAGACCACGCCGATCATCATGGTCATGTACTCGATGACGTCAGGGGTCTCGGACGGGTCGTCGTCCTCCCCGATCCGGCGGTTGTTGAGCACGGCGATGGTCAGGACGACGGCGCTGGCCGCGACCATGGCGAGGGCGAGAACAAGCCATTCCGACATTGTGATCCTCCGGAGGTCAGCGGGAGCGGGGACGCAGTACGGCGACGGCGAACACCGCGGGCGCCGTGATCAGCAGGGTGAAGGTGACCACGGAGGTGCCGTGCCGCACGACCTTGCGCGGTGGCTTGCGGTAGGTGGGCAGCGCCACGGGCCGGGACGCGGGGGGTGTGGGGCGTACGGAGGGCGAGGGGGTGGGCGTGGGCGTGGGTGTGGGAGCCGGCGCAGGGGGTGGTGGCACGGGCTCCGGCCGCGGCGGTGCTGGTGATGGCGGGGGCGGCGGAGGGGGAGGTGGCGGAGGAGGCGGAGGAGGCGGAGGAGGCGGGGGCTGTGGAGGAGGCGGTGGTGGCGGTCGTGGGGTGGGTGGTGGCGTCGGCTCGGGCAGCGGGCCCGCGTGGCAGTGACCGTCGCCCGACGTGGCGACCGATGAACTGCCGCCGTTCTCACCGATGGAGGCGTACGCGCAGCTGTCCGCGACCGCGGACGCCGGGGCGCTCAGCAGCCAGAGAAGGGCGACGGCTGCCGTGAGCCGTCCTATGAGTGATCCGTACACGACCGGGAGCATGTTCCGGCCGGTCGCGGGACACGCGGCGGTGGCGCCGGATTCGCCTGATGGTGGGGACATGGGGCGGCGGGTGTTTGGCGCCGGGGGAGAGCATGAGGCCCAGTTGAACCAGGTGGGGACGCGGTCCGTGCCGGAGGTCGGGGACGGGGCGAGCGCACTTCGCAACAGGGACGCTCCGTACGGAAGTTGACGCGGCCTCCGGTCGAACCCCTTGCCCGTGACGGGTGGAAGGCGGCGGACCGACGGCGCGGGGCCTGCTCGTCCCGTCGGGCTTTCGGCCCGCAGGGATTCGGAACTCGGAGACACCGTCGCGGAAGAGTGCGGCATGACGACCCATCGGTTCGAGAAGGCCGCCGCACGGCCGGTGAAGCAGGCCCGTGCAGGCGGCTGTCCCTTGGAGCGACCGTTCATTGCCTCATTGGTAAAGAATGCTGCCAATGGCGTCACGCCAAGGGATTTTCCACCCACAATCGGCCCTGCCCACTCAAGTGGGCGGACATCGGCCGCCGTCCGGTCCAGACCTTTTTCCGGGATGTGAAACCGGCCGCATCACCGGATTCATCAACGGCCAAGGTGTGAGCGGTGCATGGCGCCCCGTTATCACCCGACGTCCCACCGGGGCGGGTTCGACGTCCAATGTCACACGCAGCGACGGGCTGGTTGCACATGCCACTGGTGTGTGACCAATAACGGACGGCTAATTTCCGTTTCCGCTCGCTCTCTTGGCAGACGATCAGTAGCCTCTGGTCAACACTGACCATGAACATGGCCGGATCGCCGTGGCGACTTGTTGGAGACATTGATGGAGCGTCCCGCCTGGGCACCGCGAGGCATAGACATTTCGGTGCCGAGCGTGTCCCGCATGTACGACTTCTATCTGGGCGGATCGCACAATTTCGAGGTGGACCGGGAAGCGGCGCGCAAGGCCATGGAGTTCATGCCGGGGCTCCCCAAGATCATGCAGGCGAATCGCGCCTTTATGCGCAGAGCCGTGCGTTACGCGGTGAGCGAGGGCATCGATCAGTTTCTGGACATCGGCTCCGGAATACCGACCTTCGGCAATGTTCACGAAGTCGCCCAGGCGGCCGACCCCGGGGCCCGGGTGGCGTACGTCGATCACGACCCGGTCGCGGTCGCGCACAGCCGGGCCGTACTCGACGGAAACGACCGGGCGGTGATCGCCGCCGCGGATCTGCGCCGCCCGCAGGAGATCGTGAAGAGCCCGGAGGTCTCCGGACTGCTCGACCTGGACCGCCCGGTGGCCCTGCTGCTCGTCGCGGTGCTCCACTTCATCGAGGACTCCGACGACCCGCAGACCGCGGTCGCCGAACTGCGCGAAGCGCTCGCCCCCGGCAGCCTCATCGTCCTCACCCACGCCTCGTACGAGGGCATTCCGCTCACGCGTGAGGAGGCGGGCGGCACGGTCGAGGTCTACAAGAGCATCCGCAACCCCCTGGTGATGCGGTCCCGCGACGAGATCGCGAGCTTCTTCGAGGGGTACGAGATGGTCGAGCCCGGACTCGTGTCGATGCCGCACTGGCGTCCGGACAGCCCGGTGGTGGCGGAGCAGGAGGACCCATTCGCGTTCTCGGGCTTCGCGGGAGTGGGACGCAAGGCGTGAGTATTCCCGCCCAGTCGTCCGGCACACCGGACACGGAGCCCGACGGTCCCGAGGGCCGGCTCCGGAGATTCGCCACGATCTGGAGCAGGGCCATCTTCCCCTCGACGGCCACCTCCTTGACGCGCGCGGAGTTCGAGCAGCACCTGCTGCCGCTGGCCCGCGGGCTCAGCGACATCCTGCACGCCCGGCCCTTCGACGCGGCTCCCGCGAGCGAGGTGGGTGCCGCCCTGGTCGCCGCGCACTGCACGGACCCGGACGCGCTGAGCAGCACGCTCGGCGTCGTCGACTCGTATCTGGTGCTCTATTGCGGAAGCAACGGCGTGACCGCGTTGTCGACCGAGGACAGCAGGGCCCGTTGCGCCCGGATACAGCACGCCCTCGCGGGCGGCTTCACCCAGGCGCTGCGTGAACGCACCCTCACCGAGCAGGAGGCCATCGCGCGCTCGGCGCTCACCGCCCGCTCCGACGCCGAACGAGCCCTGCACACGACCGAGGCGCGTTTCCGCGCCGTGTTCAAGGACGCGGCCATCGGCATCGGCATCGCCGACCTGGACGGCAATGTGCTGGAGGTCAACGACACCCTCACCCGGATGTTCGGCGGGCTCGATCACCATGTGCGCAGCCACAAGGTCAACGAGTGGGTCCACCCCGAGGACTCGCCGCACGTCTGGAAGTACTACGACGAGCTGGTGCGTGGCGAACGTGAGCACTACCGGGTCGAGAAGCCGTACTACCGCAACGACGGCACCGTGCTGTGGACCAATCTGACGGTGTCGCTGCTGCGTGACGCCGAGGGCCGGCCGCAGTATCAGCTGGCGCTGATGGAGGACACCACCGAGCGCCGGCTGCTCAATCTGCGGCTGCGGTACGAGGCCACGCACGACGCGCTCACCGGCCTGCCCAACCGGACGCTGTTCTTCGAGCGTCTGGAGAAGGCGTTGTCCGCCGACGACGGCAGCCGTTTCGGCCTGTGCTACCTCGACCTGGACGGCTTCAAGGCGATCAACGACAGCCTCGGCCACGCGTCGGGCGACCGGCTGCTGGTCGAGGTGGCCGACCGGCTGCAGAGCTGTGCGACCGCGCCCGGCGAGATGGTCGCGCGGCTCGGCGGCGACGAGTTCGTGGCCCTGACCACGGGCCCCGACACCGAGACGGAGGTCGACGAGCTGGCCTGCCGCATCCTCGGTGTGCTCGGCACCCCGATCCGCCTGGAGGGCCGTGAGCTGACCGTACGCGGATCCATCGGGGTCGTCGAAGGCCCGGCCGGAAAGCGCAATGCCGCCGAGGTGCTGCGCAGCGCCGACATCACGATGTACCGGGCCAAATCCGCGGGCGGCAACCGGTTCGAGCTCGCGGACGACGAGGCGGATGCCCGCGCCATCACGCGGCACGGGCTGACCACCGCGCTGCCCGCCGCCCTGGAGCGCGGTGAGTTCTTCATCGAGTACCAGCCGCTCGTGCACCTCGACGACGGCACGGTGCACGGTGCGGAGGCACTGGTGCGCTGGTGCCACCCGCAGCACGGGGTGCTCGGCCCGGACAGGTTCATCCCGCTCGCCGAGCACACCGGGCTGATCGTGCCGCTGGGCCGCTGGGTGCTGGAGGAGTCCGTACGGCAGGCCAACTACTGGCAGGAGAGGCACACCGACGGCGGCCCGCTGCGGATCAACGTCAACCTCTCACCGACCCAGTTGCACCATCCCCGGCTGGTCGCCGAGACGGTCGACGTGCTGGAGCGGTCGGGGCTCGAACCCGGGGCGCTCTGCCTGGAGGTCACCGAGTCCGCGCTCATCGGCGCGGACGACGACCTGCTCAAGCCGCTGCGGCAACTGGCGGACATGGGTGTCGACATAGCGCTCGACGACTTCGGCACCGGGTACTCGAACCTGGCGAATCTGCGCCGGCTGCCGGTGAGCGTGCTCAAGCTGGACCGTTCCTTCACGATGGGCATGCAGCAGCATCCGGCGGACCCGGTCGACCTGAAGATCGTCGAGGGGATCGTCTCGCTGGCGCACAGCCTGGACCTCGCGGTCACGGTGGAGGGCGTGGAGACCGGGGCCCAGGCGGAGCAGTTGCGGAAGCTGGGCTGCGACACGGCTCAGGGCTGGTACTACGCCAGGCCGGGTGCACCGGACCGGATCCACTCGCTGCTGCTGGCCGACGCGGTGTGAGCAGGCGGGGTACGGGGCGCCCGAGGCCGTCCCGTACCCCGCCGCAGGACGGCCCGGCTCAGGCCCGTCCGGCGGCGAGCAGCACCTTCTGCAGCTCGCGTGCCGCGCGCGGCGGAGCGACGTCGCTGCGGTGCGCGAGCGCGATCGTGCGCCGCAGGCCCGGCCGGGCCAGCGGTGTGGTCCGCAGGTCGTGGCCGGACCGGACGGCGACCATGCTGGGCACCACCGCGATCCCGAGTCCCGCCCGGACGAAGCCGAGCACGGCGTCCATCTCCCCACCCTCCACCGTGAACGACGGCTCGAACCCCTCCGCCCGGCAGGCGGCGACCGTCAGCTCCCGCAGGTCGTAGCCGTGCCGGAACATCACCAGGGGCTCCCCCTGGAGGTCGGCGATCCGTACGCTCCCGCCCCGGCCGGGCCGCGGCGCCCCGGCCGACGACACCACGACCAGGTCCTCCTGGAGCAGCTCGACCGTCGTGAGCGCGGGGGACGCGGCGGGCAGCGGCAGTACCACCAGGGCGAGATCCAGTGCGCCGCGCGCCAGCCCCCGTACCAGGTCGAGCGAGCCGCCCTCCTCCAGCAGCAGCTGGATCCCCGGATGCCGGTCGTGGAAGGCGCGCAGCACCTCGGGGAGCAGGCCGGTGCAGAGGCTGGGCGTCGCGCCGAGCCGGACCCGGCCCCGGCGCAGCTGCGCCAGCTCCTGCACCTCGTGGCGTGCGGTGTCCGCGTCCGCGAGGATGCGGCGGGCCAGCGGCAGCAGGGCCTCGCCCGCGTCGGTGAGCGTGATGTTGCCGCGCGCCCGGCTGAACAGCTCCGCCCCCAGCTCGCTCTCCAGTGCCCTGATCTGCTGGGAGAGCGAGGGCTGCGAGACATGCACCTCCTCGGCGGCGCGGGTGAAGTGACGGGTCTCGGCCACGGCCACGAAATACGTCAGCTGCTGGAACTGCATGAGCCCCTACTCCCAGTCGTGTCGTCCTGACTGGCACGATAGCCTCAGCCTATGAACATGAGCCATACCATGTCTTGGACTGATGGGGTGGATCGGTCCTAACGTCGTGTCCATGGCATTGGCAACCCGGACGGACCGACGGCCGTCCATGACACGTACGCTCTGGGACTCGTCCCTGGGCAAGAAGACGGTCATGGCCGTGAGCGGCCTGATCATGCTCCTCTACTTGGTCGCCCATTTGATCGGCAACCTGAAGGTCTTCTTCGGGTCCGGCGATTTCAACCATTACGCGCACTGGCTGCGGACCATGGGTGAGCCCTTCCTGCACTACGAATGGGCCCTGTGGATCGTCCGCGTCGTACTCGTCGCCGCCGTGGTGCTGCACGCCACCTCCGCGTACCAGCTGAGCCGCCGCGACATCCGGGCGCGTCCCGCCAAGTACGTGCACAGGAAGCCACGCGCCAGCTATGCCACCCGCACCATGCGCTGGGGCGGGATCATCCTCGCCCTGTTCATCGTCTGGCACATCCTCGACCTGACGACGGGCACCGTGCACTCCGGCGGATTCCAGGCCGGGCATCCGTACCAGAACGTCATCGACACCTTCTCCACCTGGTACGGCAACACCATCTACATCGTCGCCATGCTCGCCCTCGGGCTCCACGTCCAGCACGGCTTCTGGAGCGCCGCCCAGACCCTCGGCGCCGGAAGCGCGACGCGTGACCGCGTCCTCAAGACCGTGGCCAACGCCCTCGCACTGGTGCTGACGCTGGGCTTCATCTCCATACCCGTCGCCGTCATGACCGGAGTCGTGAGCTGACATGACCGACTACCCGCACTACGAGACCGGCGCGCCCGTCGTCGACACCAAGGCCCCTGAGGGACCCGTCGCCGAACGCTGGGACACCCGCCGCTTCCAGGCCAAGCTGGTCAACCCGGCCAACCGCCGCAAGCACACCGTCATCGTCGTGGGCACCGGCCTCGCCGGCGGCTCGGCCGGCGCGACCCTCGCCGAACAGGGCTACCACGTGGTCCAGTTCTGCTTCCAGGACTCGCCCCGCCGTGCCCACTCGGTCGCCGCCCAGGGCGGCATCAACGCCGCGAAGAACTACCGCAACGACGGCGACTCGATCCACCGGCTCTTCTACGACACCGTCAAGGGCGGCGACTTCCGCGCCCGCGAGTCCAATGTCCACCGGCTCGCCCAGATCTCCGTCGAGATCATCGACCAGTGCGTCGCCCAGGGCGTCCCCTTCGCCCGCGAGTACGGCGGCCTCCTCGACAACCGCTCCTTCGGCGGCGTCCAGGTCTCCCGCACGTTCTACGCCCGGGGCCAGACGGGACAGCAGCTCCTGCTCGGCGCCTACCAGGCGCTCTCCCGGCAGATCGCCGCGGGCAACGTCGAACTGCACGCCCGCACCGAGATGCTCGACCTGATCATCGTCGACGGCAAGGCCCGCGGCATCGTCGCCCGCGACCTCGTCACCGGGAAGATCGACACCTACTTCGCCGACGCGGTCGTCCTGGCCAGCGGCGGCTACGGCAACGTCTTCTACCTGTCGACGAACGCCATGAACTCCAATGCCACCGCCGTCTGGCGTGCCCACCGGCGCGGCGCGTACTTCGCCAACCCCTGCTTCACGCAGATCCACCCCACCTGCATCCCGCGTACCGGCGACCACCAGTCCAAGCTCACGCTGATGAGCGAGTCGCTGCGCAACGACGGCCGGATCTGGGTCCCGAAGGCCGAGGGCGACACCCGTCCCGCCAACGAGATCCCCGAGGACGAGCGCGACTACTACCTGGAGCGCATCTACCCCGCCTTCGGGAACCTCGTCCCCCGGGACATCGCCTCCCGCGCCGCGAAGAACGTCTGCGACGAGGGCCGCGGCGTCGGCCCCGGCGGCCAGGGCGTCTACCTGGACTTCGCCGAGGCCATCCAGCGGATGGGCCGGGACAAGGTCGAGGAGAAGTACGGCAACCTCTTCGACATGTACGCGCGGATCACGGCGGAGGACCCGTACGAGACGCCGATGCGGATCTACCCGGCCGTGCACTACACGATGGGCGGACTCTGGGTCGACTACGACCTCCAGACCACCATTCCGGGCCTCTTCGCCATCGGCGAGGCCAACTTCTCCGACCACGGTGCCAACCGGCTCGGCGCGTCCGCGCTGATGCAGGGCCTCGCCGACGGCTACTTCGTCCTCCCGTCGACAATCAACGACTACCTGGCCCGCAATCCGCACCACGACGAGGTCGACGCCTCGCACCCCGCGGTCGAGGAGGTCGTCGCCGACACCGAGGACCGGCTGAACCTGCTGCTCTCCGTCGACGGCGACCGCACCCCCGACTCCTTCCACCGAGAGATCGGTGAACTCATGTGGGAGTACTGCGGCATGGCGCGCACCGAGGACGGGCTGCGCAAGGCGCTCGACCGGATCCCGCAGATCCGCGACGAGTTCTGGCGCCGCATCAAGGTCCCGGGCACCGGCGACGAGTTCAACCAGTCGCTGGAGAAGGCCAACCGCATCGTCGACTACCTGGAGCTCGCCGAGCTCATGTGCCTCGACGCACTGCACCGCGCCGAGTCCTGCGGAGGCCACTTCCGCGAGGAGTCGCAGACCCCGGACGGCGAAGCCGCCCGCCGGGACGAGGAGTTCTCCTACGCCGCCGCCTGGGAGTTCTCCGGCACCGGCCGGGCCCCCGTCCTGCACAAGGAAGACCTCGTCTTCGAGTACGTACACCCCACCCAGCGGAGCTACGCATGAAGCTCACCCTGCGCGTCTGGCGCCAGAAGAACGCCGACGCACCCGGCGCCATGTCCACCTACGAGGTGGACGGCATCTCGCAGGACATGTCGTTCCTGGAAATGCTCGACACCCTCAACGAGGAACTCATCCTCGCCGGCGACGACCCCGTCGCCTTCGACCACGACTGCCGCGAGGGAATCTGCGGCGCCTGCAGTCTCGTCATCAACGGCGACGCCCACGGCCCCGAGCGCACCACCACCTGCCAGCTCCACATGCGGTCCTTCGAGGACGGCGACACGATCGACATCGAACCGTGGCGCGCCTCGGCCTTCCCGGTCGTCAAGGACCTGGTCGTGGACCGTTCGGCCTTCGACCGGATCATCCAGGCCGGCGGCTACATCTCCGCCCCGACCGGCACCGCCCCCGAGGCGCACGCCACCCCGGTGCCCAAGCCGGACGCGGACTTCGCCTTCGAGCACGCCGAGTGCATCGGCTGCGGCGCCTGCGTGGCGGCCTGTCCCAACGGCTCGGCGATGCTCTTCACCTCGGCGAAGATCAACCACCTCAACGTCCTGCCGCAGGGCGCCCCGGAGCGCGAGACCCGGGTCCTCGACATGGTCGGCCAGATGGACAGTGAGGGCTTCGGCGGCTGCACCCTCACCGGCGAATGCGCCACCGCCTGCCCGAAGGGCATCCCGCTGCCGTCGATCTCGGCCATGAACAAGGAGTGGCTGCGGGCCACCCGCAAGGTGCGCCGCTGAGCGGAGTGCGAGTTCCTGGTCCCGGAGGCCGCCCACCCCCGGGACCAGGAAGTCTCATCCGCTCCGGCGGATCAGGACGTCACGGAGATGTCGTCGCCGTAGACGGTGCCCTGCCCGTACCAGCCGTGCAGATAGACGGTCGCCGTGCCGGTCGAACCGGTGGTGAACGTCACCGACTGCTTCGCGTAGCCGCTCGACGAACCCCAGACGCTCGCCGTCGCGTCGCCGCGCACCCCGAGGTATCCGTAGCTGCCCTGCACCCAACCGCTCAGCGTGTACTTGGTGTTGGGGGACAGGGTGAGGGTCTGCGCGCACTCGCCGGTCTGCGACGCGGTGGCCGCCGCGGCGAGCGCGTGCGAACCCCCGTGCACCGGCGTGGAGACGACCGCGCCACCGGACTCACAGGTCCAGGGACCGAGCGAGCCGGTCTCGAAGTCACCGTTCACCAGGGCTCCCGTGCCGCCGCCGGGCCCCGACACCGTCAGAGTGAGGACCGCCGCGTGGCTGAGCGTGCCCGAGGTGCCGGTCACACTGAGCTTGTACGTGCCCGGCGCCACGGACGCCGACGCGCCGACCGTCAGCTTCGACGTCCCGCCCGCGGTGACCGAGGTCGGGCTGAGCGTCGCCGTCACACCGGCGGGCGCCCCGCTCGTCGTCAGGGCGACGGTCTTCGCGCTGCCGGAGGTGACCGCGGTGTTCACCGTCGCCGTCGTGGAGCCGCCGGGGGCCACCGTCGCCGCAGCGGGCGCGACGGACACCGAGTAGTCGTCCGTCACCGGACCGGTGCCGCCGCCCGTGAACGGGGCGAAGGTGTGGCTGAAGTACCAGGTGTCCTGCGCGATGCCGGAGCAGGTGTCGCTCCCCCCGGTACCGGGGCAGCCGCCGTTGTCGCGCTGGAGCGCCCAGAACGACAGGGTGCTGACGCCCTTGGCGACCGCCCAGTTGTAGACCGAGGTGGCATCGGCCGTGGTGAACGTCTCGGCCGGACCGTAGTCGTCGATGCCCGGCATCTCGATGATGCCGGTCATGCCCCACAGCTGGGCGTCGGTCTTCGACGGGTACAGGTCGGCCAGCTGGCCCTTGAGACCCGTGATCGCCGTCTGGGTGTCCTGCGCCATGTTGTGCGAGGCGCCGTCGTAGTAGTCGAACGTCATGAGGTTCACGACATCGACCTCGGCGCCGTTGGACACCGCGTTCTCCAGCACCGCGAGACCGCTGTCGGCCAGACCGCTCGTGGTGGTGGGCAGGGTGTACGAGAACTGCACCGAGCGCCCGTTGGCGGCCGCCCAGTCCTGGACCTTCTTGATCGCCTTGTTGCGGCGGTCGATACCGGCGCTGTTCTCCAGGGAGTTGTCCTCGATGTCCATGTCGAGGCGGGACACGTCGTACGTCGTGATGACCTTCTCGTACGCCGCCGCGATGGAGTCGACGCTCGTACAGCTGTCGGCGATCTCGGTGCCGCCGTTGTCGGCTGTGTAACCGCCGAACGACGGGATCACATCGCCGCCGCGCGAGCGGATGGTGGTGAAGTCGGCGCCGAACTCGGACTGGGCGATGGGCGTGCCCGAATCGCCGTTCCAGTAGGGGGTGCAGGAACCGCGGGCCTCCGTCTGGATGAAGGCCATGGTCAGGTACTTGGCGCCGGACGCCTGCGAGAGCGCGGCCGGGCTGTCGCCGTTCCAGGCCTCGAAGTACGGGGCGAAGACGTGCGCGGGCAGGGGAGTGGCGGCGGTCGCGGCTGCCTGTGCGCCGGTGCCCGATCCAAGGATCAGGCCTGCGGACGCGACGGCGGTGGCGAAGGCGCTCAGGACGGCGCCGACTGTTCTTGGACGTCTCATGGGGCAGCTCCCAGCGGGGTGAGACAACGGGCGGATCGCACGGCTCGGCCGCACCCGGTGAGGGGCGCGGCCCGTTCCTGTGATTCCCGGCCGGGGTCACGTGCCGCACGGCAAGGAGCGGCCGTGAGGCATGCCCATAGTTGGTCTGGACCAGCTGACTGTCAACGTTCTTTACTGTTTCATTCCCTTTGCTTGCCTGGGTGGGCAACTCGTACGGCAATTAGGGGAGTTGAAGAGGATGGGGTGCTCAGTCGAGAGGGAGTGCGGCCCGGAGGTACGGAGCCGTCCGGCTCTCTCGCGTCCGGGCCACGTCCACGGGCGGACCTGCCGCCAAGATCCTGCCGCCCCGGTCGCCGCCGCCGGGGCCGAGGTCGATCACCCAGTCGGCACCCGCCACCACCGCCATGTCGTGCTCCACGACCACCACCGTGCTGCCCGCGTCGACGAGGCCGTGCAACTGCCGCATCAGCACTTCGACATCGGCGGGGTGCAGCCCCGTCGTCGGCTCGTCCAGCAGATACAGGGTGTGGCCCCGACGGGTGCGCTGGAGCTCGGTGGCGAGCTTGATCCGCTGGGCCTCACCGCCCGACAGCTCCGTCGCGGGCTGCCCGAGCCGCAGATAGCCGAGCCCGACATCGAGCAGGGTCCGCAGACTGCGCTCGGCGGCCGGCGTACCCGCGAAGAACCCGGCCGCCGACTCCACCGTCAGGTCCAGCACCTGGGCGATGTCCAGGCCGCGCAGGGTGACCTCCAGCGTCTGCGGGTTGTACCGCGCGCCATGGCAGTCCGGGCAGGGCGCGTACGTACTGGGCAGGAAGAGCAGCTCCACGGAGACGAACCCCTCGCCCTGGCAGGTCTCGCACCGCCCGCCCGCCACGTTGAAGGAGAACCGTCCGGCCTTGTAACCGCGCTCCCGGGCCGTGTCCGTATCGGCGAACAGCTTCCGTACGACATCGAAGAGACCGGTGTACGTGGCCAGATTGGACCGGGGGGTACGGCCGATCGGCCGCTGGTCGACCTGTACGAGCCGGTCCACCGCCTCCAGCCCCTGTGCCGACACGCACCACGGCGCGGGGTGCTTTGCGGGCGGGTCCGCGGCGTCGGAGGCCTGCCGGTCGGCGAGCACACCGGCCAGGACCTGACCGACCAGCGTCGACTTCCCCGACCCCGAGACCCCGGTGACGGCCGTGAACACCCCGAGCGGGAACGCGGCGTCCACGCCGCGCACATTGTGCCGCTCGACCCCGTTCAGCCTCAGCCACCCCGACGGCGTACGCGCTTCCCGGACCGGCGCGGGCCCGATGGCGAAGAGGAACCGCCGGGTGGCCGACTCCGTCACCTCCGCGAGCCCGGCCGGGGGGCCACTGTGCAGCACCCGGCCCCCGTGCTCACCGGCCAGCGGCCCCACATCGACCAGCCAGTCGGCCCGGCGCACCACATCCATCTGGTGCTCCACGACGAAGACCGAGTTCCCGGCCTCCTTCAGCCGCCCCAGCACCCCCAGCAGCGACTCGGTGTCCGCCGGATGAAGACCGGCCGACGGCTCGTCCAGCACATAGACGACACCGAACAGGCCCGAGCGCAACTGGGTGGCGAGACGCAGTCGTTGCAGCTCGCCCGAGGACAGCGTCGGGGCCGTGCGGTCGAGGCTGAGATAGCCGAGGCCGAGCTCGGTGACCGTCTCGATCCGGGCCAGCAGATCCGCCGTCAGCACCCGCGCCGTGTCGCTGCCGCCCGCCGTGCGCAGCAGCTCGGCGAGAGAGGTGAGCGGCAGCGCGGCCAGCTCCGCGATCGTGCGGCCGGTGAAGGTGACGGCCAGCGCCTCCGGACGCAGCCGGCTGCCGTGGCAGGCCGGACACGGGGCACTGGTCAGGAACCGCTCGGCCTTCGCCCGCAGGGTGCGGCTCCTGGAGTCCGCGAAGGTGTGCATCACATAGCGGCGGGCGCTCATGTACGTGCCCTGGTAGGGGCGTTGGATGCGCCCCGCCTCCCGCACCGGATGGACCGTCACCACCGGCTGCTCGTCGGTGAACAGGATCCACTCGCGCTCCTCGGTTCCCAGTTCGCGCCAGGGCCGGTCGATGTCGTGGCCCAGGGCGTCCAGCACATCGCGCAGGTTCTTGCCCTGCCACGCTCCCGGCCAGGCGGCGATCGCACCGTCCCGGACCGACAGCGAGGGGTCGGGGACCAGCAGCTGCTCGGTGGTGCGGTGGACGAGCCCGAGCCCGTGGCACTCCGGGCAGGCCCCGGCGGCGGTGTTCGGCGAGAAGGAGTCGGAGTCCAGCCGTTCGGCACCGGCCGGATACTCCCCGGCCCGGGAGAACAGCATCCGCAGGAAGTTGGAGAGCGTGGTGACCGTCCCGACGGACGAACGGGCCCCGGGCGCCGAGCGGCGCTGCTCCAGGGAGACCGCGGGCGGCAGTCCGGTGACCTCGCCCACCGCGGGCGCGCCGACCTGATGGATCAGCCGGCGGGCGTACGGGGCGACGGACTCGAAGTAGCGGCGCTGGGCCTCGGCGTAGATCGTCCCGAACGCGAGGGAGGACTTCCCGGAGCCGGAGACACCGGTGAAGACGGTGAGGGTGTCGCGCGGGATGTCGACCGAGACGTCCTGGAGATTGTGCTCGCGGGCGCCGCGCACCCGGACGTACGGATCGTGGGGGGTGGACATGTGCGCGGGTACTCCGTACGGATCGGGGCAGGGCCGACGGCCAGGGGACAAACACTCCGATTCTAGGCATGGGGCGGCGGTCGCCGTCCGGGCCCGGAACGACCGGAGGCCGGCCCTGCCGGACCGGCCTCGCGGATCAGTTCGGGCAGGGGCCTATCGGGAGGGCCGCAGGGCGCGCTTGATGGGCCTTCCCACGACGCTGCGGGCGCGCTGGTACGTGGAGCGCTGGACGGGCAGCGAGGAGTTCTTCTGGAGCTTCCGCTTGAGCTGGGTATTCTCGGCGGTGAGTTCGGCCAGCTGGGACTGGAGCCAGTTCAGCCGCGGTGCCATCGTGGCGGCGTCGGTGCCGACCCAGGGGCGGACGCCCGGAGGGAAGGCCAGCCCGCTCATCCGGGTCTCGAAGGCCGTGCCGCCGTCGCCGTGGGTGAAGGTGTTCTCCAGGTCGTTCTTGTCGAGGAAGTTCAGGAACCGGTCGAACCGCTCCTGGTGACCGCGCATCAGCGGCCCGAAGTCCGCCGAGGCGTAGAGATCGGCGGGGTCGAGGTCGGCCGGAACCTTGTTGAGCATCCGGTGCGGGATGTCGAAGTAGCGGCACAGCTCCAGCGTCCGGGAGTCGCCGCAGAGCACGGTGGCCGGCGTTCCGGCCAGCAGCGCCGCGATGTTGCCGTGGATCCGGGATCCGAAGGAGAAATCGAAGCCCCGGAGGTCCTCCATCCAGGTGACCGGGTCGATGTAGACCCGGACCTTGCCCTCCCCGTACATGGGGTGGTCGGGATGGGTGGGGATGCCGGTCACCGCGGCGTTCTGATGCGACAGGTCGCGCCAGTGCAGCTGACGGGCGTCGGAGAGGTTCTGGCCGATGAACCGGAGGTGGGGGTAGCGCGCGTGGGTGCGGTCGATGATCTGCCCGAGCTTGTGCTTGCGCACCGCGTCGTGCGATCCGTTGACGGCGATGCGCGACTCGGGCCCGAGCGCCCGGCCGTCCTCCCGGATGACGAGCCTGCTGCCGTGGAGAAACATCGAGGGGCAGCCGATGACGTCCACGTCCCGGAAGCCCATGTCCCGCAGATACCGCTCGGTGAACTCCCCGCGCACGCCGATCGAGGCACTGTGGTCGAGCACGGCGGAGACGAACTCGTAGACCGTGGACTGCATCGGCTTCAGCCGGTCCGCGGAGTAGTTGACGCCGGTCTGGGCTCCGACGCCGGGGACGACGACCGGGATCTTCAGCTTCGAGATGAGCTGGGTGAGCCGCTTCAGCTGCGGTTCGAAGGACGGCCGGAAGGCGTTGGCGAGCGGGATGACGAAGACGTCGTACTCGCTGTTGATGCGGTCCGCGTCGGCGACCCTGGTGGTGATGCCGTTCGACACCACCTCGGCACGTGGCGTCTCAAGGATCTTGTGAGCGGCATCGCTGAAGATCAGGTTGCCCGAGTTGGTGGCGAACACGTCCTCGTGGAGAGCGCGCTCGACAGGGACGACGTCGTAGGGGCTCTTCCCTGAACGCAGGAGTATTCGCTTCACATGATTAACGTTGGATGCCACAAACCTGAATATAGCTTTACGAACGCTTTTGATTCCATGCGCATCCTGTACAACCTTTTGCGATCTTCGCGGAACGTGAGCGACGGATCACTCATCCGCGCGCGGGCAGGCGCGCACGTGAGGTGCAACGGGTGCCGGGTGCAGCCCTCATCGGCTCCTCGTAGGCCCTCTTGAACGCCGGACGGCCCCGCCCGTACGCTGCGTCGGGCGCGCGGGCGCGCCTACGGGGGAGGTGGAAGCGCCGTCATGGCCGACGCACTGTCCGAGGACGACATCCTCGAAGCGATTGCCCGGCACACCGGTCGCCCGGGGCAGGGGGCGCAGTTGCGGCGGACCGGCGCGGACATCGCCCGGCTTCCGATGCTCGACCTGCGCGTCGTCCGTTGCGTGGAGACACGCAGCACGCGGCCGGAGACCAGGCCCGGCAGGTACGACATATCGGGGCGGCCGACGTACGAGGGGGAGCTGCGCGACCATCCGGTCGAGCCACCGAAGGACCCGGCCCGCTCGCGGAAGGTGGAGCTCGTGCTCCACGGCTCGGTGCGGACGGTCGCCTGTGGCTGCGACGAAGGACGGCAGCCGTGCTCGCGCTGCCGGGCCAAGGGGAAACTGCCGTGCGACATTGGCCCGTTGTGTCCGGCCTGCAAGGGCGTGGAGCCGTGCACCTGGTGCGACGGGACAGGGGAACGCCGCAAGGACCGCGGGCCTGTCGGGCCGGCCCGGGAGAAACAGCCTCCCGGGCGGACCACCTGTCTGAAATGCCGCAAGCCGCGCACCGCTTGTCCGCAGTGCCGGGGCCGGGGCACCGAGAAGTGCCGGCAGTGCGACGACACGGGCTTCAGGGACTGCCCGGTCTGCGCGGGCGAGAGGTCGACGAAGCACGCCCCGTGCGACGGCACGGGCCTGGTCACCCGGTGGACGGGCGGATCGGTCGGACACGCCCCGCAGCGGAGCGCGGCGAAACTGCCGGACCCCTCGCCGCCGCTGCGGGTCCGCCGGCAGACCGGACGCACCGGCGCGTGGCAACGCATCACACTGACCTCGGCCGGCGAACCGCTCCCCGACGCCCTGGACCCCGCCCACGTCGAGGCGGTCGAATCGGCACTCGCGCCCCGGCCGGGCGAGGTGGCCAGACGCGTCGACATCGGGTGGCTGCAACTGGTGTCGGTCGCGATCCCGGACGACCCCGACCACGTCTTCTACGTGTTCCCCGGAGCGGACGGTCCCGAGGTTCTCCCGATCTGGTCGCGGCGCCGGTCCCTGCGAGTCGCCGCGGTGGTGGCCGGGGTGGTCGTACTGGTGCTGCTGGTGGCCGCGCTGGTCTGATTTGCTGGGGGTGTGAGAAGCGACCACCGGCCCCTGGCCGTATTCGACCTGGACGGCACGCTCGCGGACAGCGGCCATCGGCAGCACTACCTGGAGGGGCGCCGGCGCGACTGGAACGGCTTCTTCTCCGCGGCCGTCGACGATCCGCCGCTTCCCGAAGGAGTGCGGCTGGCGCTGAGCAGCGCCGAGCAGTGCGAGGTCAGGTATCTCACCGGACGGCCCGAGCGGTGCCGCCGGGACACCGTGGCATGGCTGGCGGAACACGGGCTGCCCGAGGGGCGGGTGTACATGCGCCGTGACGACGACCGAAGGCCGGCCCGGCACACCAAGCTGGAGATCCTGAAGCGACTGGGCCGGGAGCGTGAGGTCCGGATGCTGGTCGACGACGACGAACTCGTCTGTGACGCGGCGGAGCAGGCGGGCTTCGCCGTGGTGCGGGCCCGCTGGGCGAAGGCGTCGGCCGCGCTCACGGACGCGCAGGAGCGCGAGGGCCGTACCTGAAGCGGGCGGGGTGCGACCGGGCGGACGCGGCACGGTCCGGTCGCGCCGGACCGGCGGGATCAGCTCGTCTCGTCGAGCCGGAAGCCCACTTTCAGGCCCACCTGGTAGTGCTCGACCCGGCCGTCCTTGATCTCGCCGCGCACCTGCGTGATCTCGAACCAATCGAGATTGTGCAACGTTTCCGAAGCTCTTGCGACGCCTCTGCGGATGGCGTCGTCGACGCCCTCGTGGGACGTTCCCACGATTTCAGTGACCCGGTAGGTGTGGTTTGACATCTTATGTATCCTCTCGTCCCTACCACGGTGCCCCACCCGGCTCGAGTCCGCGAGAGGTCGACGTGCAGAATGTGCGGTGAACGGGCCTTGACCAATTCATTGGTCCATACCAAAATCCAGCCACGCCCGTGCGAGCGCCGCCCGCAGTCCCCCACACCGGGTCCCTGAATTCAGTCGTGCCGTTTCGCAGAAGGTGAACCTGGTGAAGAACCGCATACTCGTCGGAGCCGTCGCGCTCGTTTCCACCTTTGCACTGGGGGGATGTGGACTCGGCTCGGACTCGGAGGCGTCCGGCAGCAAGAAGGTCACGGTCTGGCTGATGAAGGACAGTGTCTCCGCCGATTTCCTGAAGCGGTTCACAAAGGCCTATCAGGACGAACATCCTTCCATCGAGCTCGAGTTCAAGTTCCAGAGCTGGAGCGGAATCGGCCCGAAGGTCATCGGCGCCCTCAAGGGCAAGGACACCCCGGATGTCATCGAGGTCGGAAACACTCAGGTCGCCCAGTATGCGGAGAGCGGTGGCCTGCGCGATCTCACCCTGGAGTCCGTGCGCGATCTCGGCAGCGAGGAGTGGCTGCCGGGTCTCGCCGAGCCGGGCAGCATCGACGGCATGCAGTACGGCATTCCCTGGTACGCGGCCAATCGAGTGGTGATCTACAACAAGGAGCTCTTCGCGCAGGCAGGCATAAAGAACCCGCCGAAGACCCGGGACGAATGGATCACCGACAGTCAACTCCTGAACCGGAACGGCAATCAGGGCATCTACCTCGCGGGCCAGAACTGGTATGTTCTCGCCGGATTCATCTGGGACGAGGGCGGAGAACTCGCCGAGGAGAAGGGCGGCGAGTGGGAAGGCACCCTGGACAGCCCCGCCGCGCTCAGGGGCATGGACTTCTACAAGGAACTCCAGGTGCTCGGCGACGGTCCCAAGGACGCGGACGAGGAAAAGCCCCCGCAGGCCGATGTGTTCGCCGAGGGGAATGTCGCGCAGATCATTTCGGTGCCCGGCACCGTCGCGCAGATCGAGAAGCAGAATCCCGAACTCAAGGGAAAACTGGGCTACTTCCCGATCCCGGGCAAGACCGCGAAGGCGCCCGGGGCCGTCTTCACCGGCGGATCCGACCTGATCGTTCCGGACAAGGCCGACCAGCGTGCCGAGGGTATCGAAGTGATCAAGGCGCTGGCGGGCCGGAAGTGGCAGGAGGAGCTCGCCAGAACCATGAGCTACGTGCCCAACAAGCCCGGTCTCGCGAGCGTCGTCGTGGGTCAGGAAGGCACCGCGGCGATGGCCCGTGGTGCCACCAAGGGCCGAGCGACCCCCAACTCGCCGCAGTGGGCGGACGTCGAGGCCGACAACCCGATCAAGCCATACATGACGGCGGTGCTCGAAGGCGGCGACCCGCAGCGGGAGGCGAAGACCGCCTCGGAGAAGATCACCTCCAAGCTCGCCGGGAGCTGACCCGCGCGGTCCATCGGCCGTCAGCCGGGTGCCGAGGGCCGTCGTCGGTCGCCCCGGGACGGCCGTTCTCGGCCACCCCCGGCATTCAGCCTTCGCACATTTCGGCTCTCCCGAGCGGTCATGTCGAATCCAGCCGGTCGCGGAAGAAGTAAGGGGCCGGGCCTTCGCGCACAGTGCGGCGGCCCGGCGGCCGCCCTTGCCGATCCGTCCCCGGAGATTGTCATGAACGCGCTGCCCGTCACCTCCCTCCCCGCCGCCCCCGCCGTTCCCGCGCAGCCCGTCGTCCCCGCACAGTCCGTCGCTCCCGCTCCGCCGCGCTACCGGGTGTCCCTCGCCGCCGACCAGGACGAGGTCCGCGCCGCCCAGCGACTGCGCCATCTGGTCTTCGCCGGTGAGCTGGGCGCCAGGCTGGAAGGACCCGAACCCGGCCTGGACGGCGATGCGTTCGACGCGTACTGCGACCATCTGCTGGTACGGGAGGAGGCCACCGGCGACATCGTCGCCACCTACCGCGTGCTGCCGCCCGACCGGGCACGGATCGCCGGGCGCCTCTACGCGGAGAGCGAGTTCGACCTCGGGCGGCTCGACCCGATCCGCGACGACCTGGTCGAGGTCGGACGGTCCTGCGTCCACCCGGCCCACCGGGACGGTGCCGTCATCGCGCTCATCTGGGCCGGACTCGCCCGCTACATGGAACGCACCGGGCACAACTGGCTGGCGGGCTGCTGCTCGATCCCCCTCGCCGACGGAGGCACTGCGGCGGCCGGGGCGTGGGAGACCGTACGGACCAAGTACCTGGCCCCCGAGGACCACTGGGTCACTCCCCACCGGCTCTGGCAGGCCACCGGGGGAGGCGCCCCGGTACCCACCGGACTCGCCACGCTCCCTCCGCTGCTCCGCGGCTATCTGCGCCTCGGCGCCCAGGTGTGCGGGGCGCCCGCCCACGACCCCGACTTCAACGTCGCCGACCTGTACGTACTGCTGTCGCTGCGCCGCACCGACCCGCGCTACCTGCGCCACTTCCTCGCGCTCGCCCCGCTGCGATGAACCCCTGGCTGCCCACCGCACCCTGCACCCCGCGCACCTGCGCCGGTCACGAGGGCCGGATGCGGGGCCGCCCGGCCGCCGCGGCCCTGTTGCTCGCCGGGTGCGCGTGCATCCTGGCCGGCGCCTTGGCCGCCCCGTTCGTGCCGTTGCTCGGCGCGGCACGGCGGGACCGGCTGATCCGGCGCTGGGCGTACGGCGTCGTGCGCTCCTTCGGGGTGCGGGTACGGATCACCGGCACACCCGCGGCGCCCGACGGCAACCCCGCGGCGCCGGGCACGCTCGTCGTCGCGAACCACATCTCCTGGCTGGACATCCCGCTCGTCGCGGCCGTGTTCCCCGGCCGGATGCTGGCCAAGAGCGAGATCCGCGGCTGGCCGCTGCTCGGCCCGCTCGCCGCACGCGGCGGCACGCTCTTCGTCGAACGCGACCGATTGCGCGCACTGCCCGCGACCGTGCGCACCATCGGGGCGGCGCTGCGCGGCGGATCACGCGTGGTCGTCTTCCCGGAGGGCACCACCTGGTGCGGGCGCGGCCCCGGAGGCCGGTTCGGGCCCGCCGTCTTCCAGGCCGCGATCGACGCGGACGCCACGGTCCGGCCGGTGCGCATCACCTACCGCGCCGCACCATCCCGGAGCACCGGGACCACCGGCCGGACGGGGCCCGCCGCGGGCTGCCGTCCGACCGGCCACGAGATATCCGCACCGGCGGAACACACTGCCCCGGCCGGTGCGGCCGCGTTCGTCGGTGACGATCCGCTCCTCGCCTCACTGTGGCGGGTGGTGACGGCGGCCGGCCTGACCGCCGAGATCCGCGTCCTGCCGCCGATCCCGGCGAGCGGCCTGCCCGACCGCCGTGCCCTGGCCCGCCGCGCTCAGACCGCCGTCGCCAACGAGAGCGCGAACCGGCCGCCGGAATCCGTCCACCACTGATCCAGTCGCAGACCGGCCGTGTCCAGTTCCGCCCGGACACCCTCCTCGCGGAACTTGGCCGACACCTCCGTACGCAACTCCTCACCGGCCTCGAAGGCCACCACCAGATCCAGGTCCGGGATCTTCACGGTGTGCGCCCGACGGGCCCGCAGCCGCATCTCGACCCATTCACGCTCCGGATCCCAGAGCGCCACATGATCGAAAGCGGCCGGGTCGAAGTCCGCACCCAACTCCCGGTTCACGACCCTCAGTACGTTCCTGTTGAACTCCGCGGTCACCCCGGCCGCATCGTCGTACGCGGCGACCAGCACCTTCTCCTCCTTCACCAGATCGGTGCCGAGCAGCAGCGCGTCACCGGGGGAGAGCAGCGACCGTACGGACTTCAGGAACACCGCACGCTCGTCGGGCAACAGATTGCCGACCGTGCCGCCGAGGAAGGCGACCAGCCTGGGCCCCGGTGTTCCCGGCAGCGCGAGCCCGCCCGTGAAATCGGCGATCAGGGCGTGCACGGAGAGCTCGGGCCGCTGGGCGAGGAGGGCCTCGGCGGCGCCGCGCAGCGCGCTCTCGCTCACATCGACCGGTACGTAACTGTGCAGCGCGGGCAGCGCGTCCAACAGGTGCCGGGTCTTCTCGGACGACCCCGACCCCAGCTCGATCAGGGTCCGCGCCCCGGACACCCGGGCGATCTCGTCGGCGCGGTCGATCAGGATCTCGCGCTCGGCGCGTGTCGGGTAGTACTCGGGCAGTCGGGTGATCTCCTCGAACAGTTCGCTGCCGTGCGCGTCGTAGAACCACTTGGGCGGCAGTGTCTTCGGGCGCCGGGTCAGACCGTGCAGGACATCGGCGCGCAGGGCCGCGTCCGTTGCGTCCACCGGCAGGGTACGGGTCAGCAGAAAGGGACTCACTCGGCGGGCTCCTTGAGCGGGGTCAGCAGAACGTCGGTGCGGGTCGCCGTCAGCAAGGTGCGGTCGGGGACCGTGCGCCAGCGCGGATCGTCGTCGTACGGCTCCGAGGCCACGACCGCGCGCAGGCCCGGCTCGGCCAGATACGACAGGGTGTCGCCCCAGGCCGTCGCGACGATCGTCGCGCCGTCGGTCAGCAGCAGATTCAGCCGGGATTCCGGCGCCGTGGCCGCCACGTCGAGCACGGTGTCGGCGACGGCCTGCGGCAGTTCGTCGCCATCGGCCAGCCGGTGCCGCACGAGGGCCCAGACGAGCGCCGAGTCGCAGCGCGCGGTGAGGGCGAGCAGTTCGGCCGGCGGCAGCGCCGCGGCGAGCGGAGCCACGGAGTGCGGCCAGCCCTTCACCGCACCGTTGTGGCTGAACAGCAGGGGGCCGGCGGCGAACGGCGCGGCCGCCGCCTCGCCGTCGGCGCCCGCCTCCGTGGCGTCCCGGACGGCGGCGAGCAGCGCCGTGCTGCGCACCACCCTGGCCAGATCGGCGAAGGTCTCGTCGCCCCAGACCGGTCCCCGGCGCCGGTAGCGGCCGGGCACCGGATCGCCGTCCACGTACCAGCCGACGCCGAAGCCGTCCGCGTTGACGGTCCCGTACCGCTGGTTTCTCGGCGCCCAGGACTGGCGCACGAGGCAGTGGGGTGGTCGCGTCAGCAGTTCACCGAGGGGCACCGGCGGTCCCAGATAAGCGATATGACGACACATCAGATCTCCCTCGCAGTGCGGAACCCGGAGAAGATCTGACGCCGCACCGGCAGGTCCCAGTTGCGGAACGTCCCCCGGCACGCCACCGGGGCCACGGCGAACGAACCGCCGCGCAGCACCTTGTGGGCCGGTCCGAAGAACACCTCGGAGTACTCGCGGTAGGGGAACGCCGAAAAGCCGGGATACGGGAGGAAGTCGCTCGACGTCCACTCCCACACGTCACCGATCAACTGCCGCACGCCGTACGGCGACCGGCCCTTCGCGTACGCCCCCGCGGGCGCGGGCCGCAGATGGCGCTGACCCAGGTTCGCCAGCTCGGGCGCCGGGTCCTCGTCGCCCCAGGGGTAGCGCCGGGACCGCCCCGACACCGGGTCGTGGCGCGCCGCCTTCTCCCACTCCGCCTCCGTGGGCAGCCGGCGCCCGGCCCAGCGGGCAAACGCGTCGGCCTCGTACCAGCTGACGTGGAGCACCGGCTCGTTCCCCGGCACCGCCTCGGTGACCCCGAAGCGGCGGCGCAGCCACTGACCGGCGTCCAGGTGCCAGAACAGGGGAGCGGCCAGTTCGTGCTCACGGACCATCGCCCACCCCTCGGGTGCCCACCAGCGCTGCTCGGTGTAGCCGCCGTCCTCGATGAACTCCTGGTACGCGCGACAGGTGACCGGGGCCGTGTCGATGAAGAAACCCGGTACGTCGCGCACATGCGCAGGACGCTCGTTGTCCAGGGCCCACGGCTCGGTGGACGTACCCATGGTGAACGGGCCGCCCGGGACCAGGACTTCCGCGGGAAGGCCCGCCGCGTCGGTGGGGGCCGGCGGTACGGGTGCGGCCAGCACGGCAGGGCCCGAACGAAGCTGATGGGTGATCAGCATCGTTTCGTCGTGCTGCTGTTCGTGCTGTGCGATCATGCCGAAGGCGAACCCGTCCCGCACCAGGGGACGGCCGCCGTCGAGCGCGGTGCCGTCGAGGACGTCCAGGGCCCGGCCGCGTACGTCCGCGGCGTACGCGCGTGCCTCGGCGGGGGCCAGCAGCGGCAGCGAGGGGCGGGTCGCCCGGGGGTGCTCGAAGGCGTCGTACAGCCCGTCGATCTCCGGGCGCATCGCCTCCCGCCCGGCCACCCCGCGCAGCAGCCACAGCTCTTCCTGATTGCCGATGTGCGCGAGGTCCCAGACCAGTGGGGACATCAACGGCGAGTGCTGGGCGGTCAGTTCATGGTCGTCCACGCTGTCGGTGAGCAGCGCGGTGCGTTCACGGGCGGTGAGCAGCGCGGCGAGGGCGCGCTGCCGGAGCGCCTCGGCGTCCGCCCCCTGAGGCGCGGATCCGGTGGGAGTGGGGGAGTCGGTCATGAGCGGGGCCCCTCGGAGTGCCGGCCCGGACCGCCGGGCGGAAGCGACGCGAGCAGTTCGGGAAGATCGTCGGCCGGACATCGGCCCCGGGCCACGAACCGGTCGTTGAAGCCGGCCACGGCGTCCTGCACGGCCTTCGAGGCGCCCATCCGGGGCAGCGCCTCCAGCGCGACCTCGAAGCAGGTGGCCGCCGCCGCCCGCAGCTCGGGGTCGGTCAGGCCGTCGCGGGCGGCGCCGACCCAGAGCGGATTGCGCGGCGCCGGCGCTGCCCCGGCCGTCTCGGCCAGTGGTTTCACGGTGCGGTACACGGTCTCGGCGGCCTCCGGGTCGTCGAACAGGGCAGTGGTGACGGCGAGCGGCACCAGCCACCCGTCCGCACCGTGCTGTGCGTCGATCATGCGCAGCTCCAGATGACCGCGCGGGCGTGCGGGCGGGAAGAGCGTGCTGATGTGGAAGTCGAGATCGGCGCGCACCGGTGGTCTCGGCGCGCCGGTGCGGATCCAGTCGCGGAACGTCAGTCCCTCCGGCACGGCCCACGGGCCAGTGTCGCCCCGGACGCACATCACCGGGGTGTCCAGCACATGCGCGGTCCAGGCGTCACGCGGCGGCAGACTGCCGGGCGGTGCCAGGGGCCGCCACGGGTCGAGGTCGGCCCAGAGCGCCTGCCGGGTGGACCGCCACGGTGTCGGGCGGCCGAGCCGCAAGGGCGAGTTCGCGAACGCCGCCACCAGGACCGCGCCCAGCAGATGGCACAGCTGCCAGCGCCGCCCGTAACCGAGCGGACCGGGTTCCTCCTCTCCGGCGTCCAGACAGACCTGGACGGACGCGGTGGTGCACATCATGGCGCGACCGGCCGGTCCCGAGCGGTCGAACAGGACCTCCATCGCGTCGTAGCGGGGCTCGCGCAGCAGCCGGTGCGGAGCGTGCCACGGGTCGACGCCGATACCCACCGGTGCGAGCTCCACCCGGTCCAGGGCGTCACGTACCGCGGTGAGGTCGGCGGCGGTGGCATCGACGCATGCCATCAGGGAGTCGGCGGGGCGCGAGCTGAGCTCCAGCTGGCCGCCGGGTTCGAAGGTGAGCGCCGCGCTCAGGGGCAGGGCCCGGAGGATGTCGGCGGCCGCTTCGAGACGGTGGTGCGGGACAGGAACGCGGGGATGTTCCCGGTCGTGAATGAGCCATTCGAGTTCGACGCCGACCTTGTGGGGCGGTCCCGTCTTGAAGCAGATGCCGCGCAGTAAATCCTCGGCCTCGCCCTCTCCCAGGGGCGGGAACTGGCTGGGCGGACCGTGGTCCCCGGGGGTGTCGTACGACATGCCGGGCCTCCTTTTCTCGGTGCCTCCCCACCACCCAAACCCTTACGGATCGATCGCACAAGGGTGCCCTTGTGCGTCGGAAATCCGGTTGCATCCATGCCGTCGGAGCGTCGAGCATGCCCCGTATGCACCACACGGGGGAGTACCGATGAGCGCACGGTTGCGCGGCATCGCGCGTGAGACCGAGGCCATCGTCGAGGCCGGCCGCTACCGCACGCAGGACGGGCGGGAGGTGAGCATCGAGCGCGCGCTGACCACCGCGCTCCCGGGCACCAGGCTGTACGGCCCGCAGCCGGTGCCGGTCGCGGCGCTCGACTCCGACCGGGCACCGGTCGTCGAGGTCACCGGCGAGAGCAGCCTCCGGGCAGCGCGCCGGATGACCGGCGAAGGCCCCGGCGAGGTCGCCGTGCTGAACTACGCCTCCGCCCGCAATCCCGGCGGCGGATACCTCAATGGCGCACAGGCCCAGGAAGAGGCACTGTGCCGGGGCTCCGCCCTGTACGCCACCCTGCTGCGCGCCCCCGACTACTACGCCCACCACCGTGCGGAACGCAGCGCCTTCTACACCGACCGGGTGATTCACTCACCGGGCGTCCCGGTGTTCCGCGACGACCGGGGGCGGCTGCTCGACACCCCGTACACCGTCGGTTTCCTGACCTCCCCGGCGCCCAACGCCGGAGTCATCCACAGCCGCACCCCCGAGGAGGCCCACCGCATCCCCGCCGCGCTCGCGTCCCGGGCGGAGCGGGTGCTGGAGGTCGCGGCGGTGCGGGGGTACCGCAGGCTGGTGCTGGGCGCCTGGGGCTGCGGTGTGTTCCGCAACGATCCGGCGCAGGTGGCCGGTGTGTTCCGGGCGCTGCTCATGGACGGCGGCAGGTTCGCCGGTCACTTCGAGCAGATCGTCTTCGGCATCCTCGACCGCAGCCCCGAATCCGCCACCCGGTCCGCCTTCGACCGGACGTTCGGCCAAGGCCTCCCGGGGCCTTCCAGGGCCTCCGGGCCCTACTTCCAGTCGTAGCGCTCCCGCAGCCGGCCGGCGACCAGGTCGAACCTGTCCCGGTCCAGCGCGCACGCCTCACGCCGCATCCCGTCCTCGTGCACCCGCAGGACCCGGTCCAGATCGACCCACGACGGGCGGCCGGAGCTGTCCCAGGGGCCGGCCCCGAGTGCCACCCACTCGCGGTCCTGGTCGTGCTGCTTGCTGGAGAGCTGTACGGCGAGCAGCGTGCCCGCCGCCTCGCGGGCCACCACCAGGACCGGGCGGTCCTTGCCGCGCCCGTCGTTCTCCTCGAACGGCACGAACGTCCAGACGATCTCACCGGGGTCCGGGTCGCCGTCCCGGTCGGGGGCGTACGAGGTGCGGACCGGCCCCACGTCGCGCGGGTCGGCCTCCGAGGTGGCGGTCGGGCCGGTGCGGCCCGGGAAGTCCGCCGAGTTGTCGATGCTGTCGTCACGGTGCTGGATGGTCATCCCCACACCGTATGACCTGCGGGGCCGATTCCGTGGAGCGGGGCCGGTGCCCGCCCCGGGTCGCGGGGCGGGCACCGGCCACCGCCGGACCGGTCAGGAGGGCGAGCCGCCCTCCTGATCACCCGTCACCGGAATCCGCTGCTTGCGCGGTGAGGGCGGGGTGGCCGGTGCCACCCCGTTCACCTGCGGCGCCGGTTCCGCCGGGTCGCTCTGACTCATCGTCGACAGCAACTGCCGGGCCAGTCCCAGGCCCGTGCCGCCCATGGTCAGCGCCTTCGCGAACATGTCGGACATGCCGTCGGCCCCGTTCAGCAGCACCATGTGGTCGACGCTGCCGAAGGCCCGCGCCCGCCTGGACGATCTCCGGCCACTTCTCGGCCAACTGCTGGGCGACGACCGCCTCCTGGTTTTCCGCCAGCGCCGCCGCCCGCGCCTTGATCGCCTCCGCCTCGGCGAGACCCTTGGCACGGGCCGCCTCCGCCAGCGCCAGCCCCTTGGCCTGGGCGGCGGCGGCTTCCGCCTCGCCCGTCGCCCTGGTAGCCGTCGCGGAGGCGGCGCCGCGTGCCTTCGTCGCCTCCGCCTCGGCGAGTGCTGCCGTCTTGACCCGGTTGGCCTCCGCGACCGCGGCGAGTTCCGTCTCCCGCGCCTTCGCCTCGGCGGCCGAGATCCGGGCGTCGCGCTCACCCTCGGCCAGGGTGCGCTTCTCGTACGCCTGGGCGTCCGCGGGCTTGCGCACATCGACCTGGAGCTGCTGCTCGCGCCGCTGGGCCTCCAGTTCGGCGACCTTGGTCTCCTGGACCACGACCTCCTGGCGGGCCGCCGCATCGGCCAGCGGACCCGCCTGCCGGGAGCTCGCCGCCGCCTTGTCGCGCTCGGCCTGATACCCGGCCTGCAGGATCTCGCTGTCCCGGGTCGCCTCCGACATCCGGGCGGCGGCCTGCTGCTCCGCCTCGGTGGCCAGGCGGTTGGCCTCGGCCTGTGCGATCCGGGCGTCCCGCTGCACGGCCGCCGCGTGCGGCATCGCCAGGTTCTTGATGTATCCCGTCGGGTCCTCGATCTCATGGATCTGGAGCGAATCGACGATGAGCCCGAGCTTCTCCATCTCGGTCCCGCACGCGGCCCGCGTCTGCCCGGTGAGCTTCTCCCGGTCCCGGATCATGTCCTCGACCGTCAACCCGCCCACGATGGACCGCAGATGACCGGCGAAGACGTTGTGCACCCGCTCCGACATCAGCTTCTGCTGATCGAGGAAGCGGCGGGCCGCATTGGCGATCGACACGAAGTCGTCGCCGACCTTGAAGATGACGACGCCCCGCACCCGCAGGGGAATCCCCTGATGCGTGACGCAATCGACGGACAGCTCGGTCTCGTTGAGATCCAGGGACATCTTCCGCACCGCCTGGACCCCGGGCAGGACGAGCGTGCCGTGACCGGTGACGATCCGGAACCCCATGCCCTGACCCAGGCCCTCGGTCTTGTGCTTGGAACCCGAGATGACCAGTGCCTCGTTCGGCTCGGCCACGCGCCACATCAATTTGAACAGGCCGAACAACACAATGATGGCGGCGAGTGCGAGACCCGCCGTGACGCCGATGAACATCGGCATGCGCCCCCCTATCGCGGCACCCCGTCGGCACCGCTGACCACGGGGGAGTCTTCTCCTGCTCGCGACGGTGCAGAAGACGCGTGCGGATCCTTGCCGAATTCTTGACGACGAATACCGTCAAGAGCCCTCCGCTCGGGCCTCAACTCCCGTACGCGGGAGCCACATAGACCGTGCGCGGTGGCAGATGCTCGATCACCGTCACCACCGTGCCCACCTCGATGCGCTCCTTCGCCGTGGCCGGATGCGCGAGAAAGTGCTCGGCGCCTCCCCGGATCCGTACCATCACCTCGCCGACCAGTCCCGGCCCCACCGTCCCGGTCACCCGGCCGAGCAGCCCCACCATCGAGGATTCATCCATGCCCCGGAGCGTACCCACGCACCGCGGGTCTGGGAGACTGCCCGACGCCATGAGCCAGTTACCGAACCAGCCCACCGAACCCCCCGTCCCCACCAGCGCCGACGTCGCACGGCTCGCCGGGGTCTCCAGGGCCACCGTGTCGTACGTGCTGAACAACAACGCGTCCGTACGGATCAGCGAGACCACCCGCCGCCGGGTCAGGGAAGCGGCCACCGAACTGGGCTACGTGCCGCACGCAGCGGCCCGGAGCCTGCGCGCCGGACACACCCGCATGGTGCTGCTGCCCACCGTGAACCTCCCGGCCGGCCCGCTCCACCACCGCTTCTTCCACGAACTGGAATCGGGGCTGCGCCGCCTCGACTACACCGTCGTCCAGTACGGCAGCACCGGACTGGACCCCGACGACGCGCCCCGCGCCTGGGCAGAACTCCGCCCGGTCGCCGTCATCGCCCCCGGCACGATCGACCTCACCCCGCACGGGATATCCGTGCTCAAGCGGTCCGGGGCCAAGGCCGTGATCACCCTCGGCCCGCGTCCGGTGCCGGGCGCCCACGCGCTCGTCATGGACCAGCGGGAGGTCGGCAGCTGCGCGGTCGGACATCTGCTGGACAGCGGCCGGCGACGTATCGGCGTGGTCATGCCCGAGGAATGCGGACTGGGCCCCTTCGCCGAACCCCGGCTGACCGGGGCCCGGCAGGCCGCCCGGTTCCACGGGGCCCGGGTGGAGCCGCTGCCGCTTCGGTACGACGAGGAGTCGGCCGCCCGGCTCGCCGCCCGCTGGCGCACCCTGGACCTCGACGCCGTGTTCGCCTACAACGACGAATACGCGATGCTCCTGATGCGGGCCCTCCAGGACGCGGGCGTCGAGGTGCCCCGCGAGACCGCCGTGATCGGTGCCGACGACCTGATGCTGGGCAGGCTGCTGCGGCCCCGGCTCAGCACCGTACGCATGGAGCTGGCCACGGCGCAGCCACTGGCGGACCTCGTGGACCGGCTGGTGCGGGACCCCGGCGGTGCCCCCGAACACCACGACCTCCTGC
This sequence comes from Streptomyces sp. NBC_00984, assembly GCF_045162475.1. NCBI lineage: Bacteria > Bacillati > Actinomycetota > Actinomycetes > Kitasatosporales > Streptomycetaceae > Streptomyces > Streptomyces sp. NBC_00984. Next base: position 995,961 of record NZ_CP108734.1, on the reverse strand, counting down.
GGGCCGGGGCGGTCCGGCGCGAGTCCGCATGAAGCGCCGGGGGCCGGTCGCGACGGCCGGACCGCACCGTGCGGCAGCGCGGCAACGTGCGTACCGCGTGCCGCTTGCCTAGCGTCATGACCATGAGCCATCCGCAGAGTTACGAGATCCTGCTGGTCCCCGGATTCGCCGAGGACACCACCGAGGCCGCCGAGCCGGGCGGCGCCATCCGCTCGGCGGTCGTGTCGGCGACCGGGGAGACGGGAGCATCCGGTTACCCCCGGTATTCCGGCGAGGGCATCGTCGCGGACATCGACCCCGCGACGCACTCGGTCGAGGCCCTGCTGGTCGACGGCGCCGAGCTGGCCTTCGGCCTCACGGCCCGGATCGAGGAACGGGACGCCGGGACCGACGCCGACCGCTGAGGCCGCGCCGCCCGCTCCCGGACACGACGAGGGGCCCGACCGCCCGGACACTGTCCGCCCCGGCCGGGCCCCCGATGTGACGGCATGATCCAAACGAGAAGCCCTAGGTGTTCTGCCCCTTCTGCTGCTCCTCGATGGACTTGCGGACGTCGTCCATGTCCAGCTTCCTCGCCTGCCCGATCACGTCCTCCAGCGCCGCCTCCGGCAGCGCCCCGGGCTGTGCGAAAACCGCCACGTTCTCCCGGACGATCATCAGCGTGGGAATGGAGCGGATCTCGAAGGCCGCCGCCAGCTCCTGCTGTGCCTCCGTGTCGACCTTGGCGAAGACCAGGTCGTCGTGGCGCTCCGACGCCGCGTCGTAGACCGGGGCGAACTGCCGGCACGGGCCGCACCAGGAAGCCCAGAAGTCGATCAGGACGAAGTCGTTCCCACTGACGACCTGATCGAAGTTTTCCTTGGTGAGCTCAACGGTGCTCATTGTCTGCTACCTCTTCCTGTGCCCGCTCGGACCTGTCCGGACAACGGTGCCTGCACTTGCGCTATTCCGCCTGCCCATGTGGCCGCCGCGCACACCCACGACCAGACTGTCCCCATGACAGATGCTTCCCTGAACGCCGAGTACGACGTCGTGGTGATCGGAGCGGGTCCGGTGGGCGAGAACGTCGCCGACCGGGCCCGCGCCGCCGGGCTGAGCGCCGCCGTCATCGAGGTGGAACTCATCGGCGGCGAATGCTCCTACTGGGCCTGCATGCCCAGCAAGGCCCTGCTGCGCCCGGTGGTCGCCCGCGCCGACGCCCGCCGCGTCCCGGGCCTCAGCGACGCCGTGCAGGGGCCGCTGGACACCCCGGCGGTCCTCGCCCACCGTGACACGTACGCATCGCACTGGAAGGACGACGGACAGGTCGCCTGGCTGGAGGGCATCGGCGCGGACATCTACCGGGGCCAGGGCAGGCTCACCGGCAAGAAGGCGGTGTCCGTCACCGCGCCCGACGGTACGGAGCACCGGCTCACCGCCCGCCAGGCCGTCGCCGTCTGCACCGGCAGCCGCGCCGTCGTCCCCGACCTGCCCGGCATCGAGGGGGCCCGCCCCTGGACCAGCCGGGAGGCGACGAGCGCCAAGAAGGTGCCCGGCCGCCTCGTGATCGTCGGCGGCGGCGTGGTCGGAGTGGAGATGGCCACCGTCTGGCAGGCCCTCGGTGCCCGGGTGACGATGCTGGTCCGCGGCAAGGGGCTCCTGCCGAGGATGGAACCCTTCGCCGGCGAACTGGTCGGACAGGCCCTCACCGAGGCGGGCGCCGACATCCGCACCGGGGTCTCGGTCGCCTCCGTACGGCGCGCGGTCCCGGACGGCCCGGTCACCGTGGAACTGGCGGGCGGCGGACACGTCGAGGCCGACGAGATCCTCTTCGCCACCGGCCGGGCCCCGCGCACCGACGACCTCGGACTGGAAACGGTGGGCCTGGAGCCCGGATCCTGGCTCACCGTCGACGACAGCTGCCGCGTTGAAGGCACCACCTGGCTCTACGCGGTCGGTGACGTCAACCACCGGGCGCTCCTCACCCACCAGGGCAAGTACCAGGCACGCATCGCGGGCGCCGCGATCGCCGCCCGCGCCGCCGGCGTACCGCTGCTGGAGACCGACCGCTGGGGCGCCCACGCCGCCACCGCCGACCACGCGGCCGTCCCCCAGGTCGTCTTCACCGACCCGGAGGCCGCCTCGGTCGGCCTCACGCTCGCCGAGGCCGAGCGGGCAGGCCACCGGGTACGCGCCGTCGACCAGGACTTCGCCGCGGTGGCCGGCTCGGGCCTGTACGCGGATGGCTACCGGGGCCGCGCCCGCATGATCGTGGACCTCGACCGGGAGATCCTGCTCGGTGTCAGCTTCGTCGGACCGGGCATCGGCGAGCTGCTGCACTCGGCGACGATCGCGGTCTCGGGCGAGGTCCCCATCGACCGGCTGTGGCACGCCGTACCCGCGTATCCGACGATCAGTGAGGTCTGGCTGCGGCTGCTGGAGGCGCACCGGGACGCGTAGCCCTCCGAGGCGGGCCGGCCGTGAGGACGGCCGCGAATTCGATTCGCTGACCGTCGCCGGGGCCGACGGCGGGCCCGTGCGTCCGCAGGGCGGGCGAGGGGCCACCGGTGCTCCTGCTGCACGGATTTCCGCAGACGCACGCGATGTGGCATGCCGTCGCCCCCGACTGGCCGCGGAGTTCACCGTCGTGGCCACCGATCTGCGCGGGTACGGGGAGAGCGGGCGGGCCGTCCGGACCGGCGACGGCCCGTCGCCGTACAGCAAACGTGCCACGGCCGGCGACCTCGTCCGGGTGATGGGCGAGCTGGGCTTCGACCGCCCCGGTCGTGGCGGGCCACGACCGGGGCGCCCGGTGCGCCTACCGGCCGGCCCTGGACCATCGGGATCGGGTGGGCCGGCTGGCGGTGCTCGACATCGTGCCGACGGCGGACGCGCTGGACGCGGTGGACGCACCGGGGGCCAGGCAGCTGTGGCGCTGGTTCCTCATGGCCCAGCCGTATCCCGTGGCGGAGCGGATGATCGCGGGCGACCCCGAGACGTTCCTCTTCGGGGCGCACGCCCGGCTGTTCGCGCCCGAGGCGCTCGCCGCCTACCGGGCCGCCGCTACGGACCCGGCCGTCGTGCACGCGATGTGCGAGGCGCGACCCGCCCGGTCCGTGCTGCAACGACACCGCTCCGCGAAATCGCAGCACGGGATCGTCCCCGGCCACGAAACGTTTCGCCGGCATTCCCGCCACCTCCCCGAGTCGATCGCCATCCTCGGCGGGCGGGGCGGTCGCAACCAGTCGTTGCGGATGCTGTGACCAGGACTCACCGGCAGGGCCGAATGGCCGGGCCCGACCGCAGAGTCGGGCCCGGCGGTCGGGCCGAACGGTCAGACAGGCGGCCGGAGATCGCTGGTGGTGACCCGCACATGGTCGACGACGAGCTGCTGCGGGAAGGAGGTGCTGCCGTCCGGGTCGCCGGGCCAGTAGCCGCCGACCGCGAGGTTGAGGATCAGGAAGAAGGGCTTGTCGAACACCCAGTTGTTGCCGCCGAGGTCGGCGGGCGTACGGCGCTGGAAGACGTTTCCGTCCACCGACCAGGTCACCGAGCCGGGCGCCCAGTCGACGGCGAAGGTGTGGAAGTCGTCGGCGAACGCCTGGCCGCCGGGCAGGGTGTAGGCGGCGCCGATGCCACCGGAGCCGGAGTAGCCCGGACCGTGCAGGGTGCCGTGGACCGTGGACGGTTCGAAGCCGACGTTCTCCATGACGTCGATCTCGCCCGAGTTCGGCCAGCCGACCTGGCCGATGTCGTCGCCCAGCATCCAGAAGGCCGGCCACATGCCCTGACCGCGCGGCACCTTCATCCTCGCCTCGACGTGTCCGTACGTCTGGGTGAACCTGCCGGCGGTGTTCAGTCGTGCCGAGGTGTACTCGCAGGTCCCGTACCAGCACTGGTAGTTGTTCGGATTCTCGCGACGCGCCGTGATGACCAGATGACCCTGGCCGTCGAGCGCCGCGTTGCTGTTCCCGGCCGTGTAGTACTGCCGTTCATGGTTGTTGACGTTGTCGCCGGTCTCGATCTGCCACTTGGCGCCGTCCACGGCGGAGCCCGCGGGGCCGTCGAAGTCATCGGTGAACGCCGCTGCCGCGGCCCGTGGTCCGGGCGCGGGCACTCCGGCCGCGAGACCGGAAGAGGCCGGGACGAGGGCGAGTGCGGAGAGTGCGCAGAGCGCGGACAGGAGCAGTCGGCGGGGGAGGCGGGGGGAGGTCATGGGGGTCCTTCCCGTGCGGAACAGAGTGGTCGAGTGATTGCCATGCATATGACAAAGACTCGTTGTGGGGGAGCAGGGAGAGGTCTTGGTTCTGTATGCGATTTAAGAAGTGAACCAACACGGTGTCAAGGGCTTGGTATGGACCACACTTCTTGCATTCAACGACGGCATCAGCCGGCCGGTGCGGGGGACAGCGGCTGTCCGCACCGCAGGTTCCACCGGCCGGACCGGCCGCTGAGCCCGGTCAGGGTCAGTGGGGCGACGTCCAGCCGCCAGAACGCCTCCGGCGGCAGGGCGAGCGCCTCGACGATCACCGCCCGCACCACCGCCGGCTCCACGACGCCCAGCACGCGGAGGCCCGCCCCGCCCCCGGCGGACTCCAGCGTCTCCAGCCAGCGCCCGGCCCGGGAACAGAGCTCCAGCAGGGACTCGCCGCCATGGGGAGCCGCCGAGGGGTCGGTGAGCCACGCCGACACCGCCTCCGGCTCCTCGCCGCCGACCGCCGCCAGCCGTCGGCCACTCCAGCGGCCCATGTCCCAGCCACGGACGGCCGGTTCGGGCCCGGTGCGCAGCCCCAGCGCGTCGGCGGTCCCGGCGCACCGCTCGGACGGCCCGCGCAGCTGCCGGTCGGCGGCGGGCACCGCTGCCGCGGCGGCCCTGGCCCGGCGGGCCCCCGCAGCGTCGAGCGGCGCGTCGCCGTCGAAACGGGCCTCGCGCAGCGCGGCGTTGAGCGCCGGTGAGATCAACATCACCTGTACCGTCATGACCCGCTCGACTCCCTGAACTTCGGCACCTCTGTGCCCACCATGGCATCAGGGCGATCCTGCCCGGTCACCGGCACCATGGCGGTGCCTGTCCCCAAGCGGTATGGTCACGGCGAACATGACGTAGGTGTGACGGAAGTCCGGTGAGAATCCGGCACGGTCGCGCCACTGTGAACCCGTACCTGTGCGGGAAGTCAGACCCAGCACCCACGTCTCAGGCACCACGATCGGGACGCGTGTTCCCTCAGGAGGTTCTGCCATGGCACAGACTGCTGCCCCCGCCACCGCCGTACCGGCGATCACTCCCATCTCCCTGAAGGCCATTGCCCCTTGGGCGGTCTTCTTCGGCATCCTCATGCTCGTACTGCTGTACTTCGTCGGCGCCGAGCAGGGCGCCACCGCGGTCATCTCCGGCGAAGGTGTCCACGAGTGGGTCCACGACGGCCGCCACCTCCTCGGTTTCCCCTGCCACTGACGTACCGTTCGATCCAGGGGAACCCTCATGAACTCCATATCTGTCAGAGCCCTGCTCGTCCGCGGCATGCTGGCCGGCCTCGCCGCGGGTGCGCTCGCTCTGCTCGTCGCCTACTTCCTCGGTGAGTCGCGTGTGGACGCGGCCATCGCTCTGGAGGAGTCGCACAGCCATCACCACGACGGCGGCGAGGAACTGGTCAGCCGCACCATGCAGTCCACCGCCGGCCTCGCCACCGGAGTGCTCGTCTTCGGTGTGGCGATCGGCGGCATCGCCGCCCTCGTATTCTGCTATGCCCTCGGCCGGATCGGCAGATTCGGCCCCCGGGCCACGGCCGCGCTGATCGCGGGTGCGGCCCTGCTGACGGTGTACGTCGTGCCGTTCCTGAAGTACCCGGCCAACCCGCCGGCCGTCGGCAATCCCGACACCATCGGCAGACGTACCGCCCTGTTCTTCCTGATGGTCGCCCTCAGTGTGCTGCTGGCCGTCGCCGCGGTCATCCTCGGCAGACGGCTGGCTCTCCGTCTGGGCAACTGGAACGCGACGATCGCGGCATCCGCCGCCTACGTCCTGGTGATCGGGCTCGCCTATGTGTTCCTGCCCTCGTACAACGAGGTCGGCAAGGACTTCCCGGCCGCCCTGCTGTGGGAGTTCCGTCTGAGCACCCTCGCCGTGCAGGCCACCCTCTGGGCGACCTTCGGCCTCTTCTTCGGCTATCTGACGGACCGGCTTCTCGTACCGGCAACCGGCACCGCCGCGGCCGCGAACAGCGGCGCGAACCGGGCGGCCACTGCGGCCGGCTGACAGGTACGACACACGGCATATGCGGGCAGGCCGTGGACCGGAACCCCGCCGGGAGCTCCCGGCGGGGTTCCGGCGTTTGCCGTGCGCGGGCCGGACCGACGGCCGGACCCGTCACCGCGGGCCCGGCGGCCACCGGCTCACTCCTCGGTCCGCGGGCCCCAGTCGATCCGGTAGTACTTCAATGTCCCGTCCTCCTTCACCAGGCGCATACCGACGGCTTCCATGACGCGCTGCGACGCGATGTTGTCCAGGTCGGCGTCACCGTGCACACGGCTCACACCCTGCTCGCGGGCGAACCGGAGCAGGGCGCGCAAGGCCTCGGAGGCGTAGCCCATCCCCCGGGCCGAGGGGACGAGGCCGTAACCGATCGTGACGTTCCCGTTCTCGTCGGGCGCGCCGTGGAACCCCATCCCGCCGATCACCCGGCCGTCCTCGCGGCGGCGTATCTCGTACGAACCGAAGGGGCTGGGATCACCGGTCCGCGCGCAGGTGTCGAGAAAGCGCTCGGCCGCGGCCTTCTCGCCGGGGGAGGGGTAGCCGGGCGCCCAGTGCGCCCCGTCCCCCGGTGTGCCCGCCCTCACATGCAAGGCGTCGGAGGCGTTCATCGGGTGGAGCAGGAGGCGTGGGGTCTCTAGGTCGGTCATGAGCGAGTGAAGTATCACGCGGGACGGCCGGCCGGCATCCGAATTGAATGGTCCGGCCGGGATCCCACCGGCCGGAGGCGTGGGGCGCGACCCCGGCGTCGGGGCCTTCCCGGGCTCACCCGGCGGAAGGCTCCGGGAAGCTCGTCCGGCCTGAACCGGATTCGAAGTCGAAGTCTCCGGAGAACACCGCCGCCATCCGCAGATGACCGGCTGCCTCCGCGCCCCGACCCTGGCGCTCAAGCGTGCGGCCGAGCATCAGCCGCGCGTAGTGCTCCACCGGGTCGCGCTCCAGTACCGCCCGCAGCTCCGCTTCGGCCCTGCCGAGCCGTGCCGAGTGGTAGTAGGTCCGGGCCAGCAGCAGACGCGGCGACACCTGCTCCGGGACCTCCTCGACCAGCCCTTCCAGGATCCGGGCCGCGGTCATGTACTCCTTCGCCTCGAAGAACATCTGCGCACGGTTCCAGCGGTCGGCAGCCGTGCCGAACTCGTAGTAGGTGTCGCTCACTTGACCTCCTCCGTCATGGACCGTCCCCGGATCGCGCCCGGCTCCGTCCAGCCACCGACCAGGCTCCCGCCCGGTCGTCCCGCAATGGCCGCAACACGGCATGGTGGTTGAATATTCCACTAAATTGTCGGCGTGGGTACCGTCATCCCCGGCCCCGCACAGGAATAGGTTGAGCGCCATGAGCAATCTCGATCGCCAGGCCGCACTCTCCGTCTGCGGGGGACGTGGCTTCGTCGTCGCCGAGCCCGTACGCGAACTCCTCACCCCTCGCCATGTCCGGCTGGGCGAGTCCACCGAGGTTCGCAGGCTGCTGCCCAACCTGGGCCGCCGGATGGTCGGCGCCTGGGCCTTCGTCGATCATTACGGCCCCGACGACATCGCGGGCGAACCCGGGATGCAGGTGCCGCCCCATCCTCACATGGGCCTGCAGACGGTCAGCTGGCTGCACGACGGCGAGGTCCTGCACCGCGACAGCCTCGGCAGTCTCCGTACGATCCGTCCGCGCGAACTGGGCCTGATGACCTCCGGCCGGGCCATCAGCCACTCCGAGGAGAGCCCGAAGTCCCACGCGAGGTTTCTGCACGGCGCCCAGCTCTGGGTCGCGCTGCCCGACGCCCACCGCCACGTCGAGCCCCACTTCCAGCACCACACCGACCTGCCGGCCGTCTCGGCCCCGGGCCTCACCGCCACCCTGATCCTGGGCGAACTCGACGGCACGACCTCGCCCGGCACCGCGTACACCCCGATCGTTGGCGCCGACATCGCCCTGACCGCCGGTGCCGAGGCGAGGCTGCCGCTCGACCCGGACTTCGAGTACGCGGTGCTCTCCATGTCCGGTCAGGCCGAGGTCGACGGTGTGCCCGTGCTTCCCGGTTCGATGCTCTACCTCGGCTGCGGCCGTACCGAACTCCCCCTGCGCGGGGACACCGACGCGGGCCTCATGCTCCTCGGCGGCGAGCCGTTCGAGGAGGAGATCGTCATGTGGTGGAACTTCATCGGACGGTCCCACGAGGAGATCGAGGAGGCCCGGCAAGCGTGGGCGGAGGGCTCCCGCTTTGGTGAGGTGCACGGCTACGACGGCGGCCGGCTGCCTGCTCCCGCCCTGCCGCCGGTGGCGCTGAAACCGCGAGGCCGGGTGCGCTGACCTGGGGTGATGTGCCCTCCGATGCCCCCGTTGCGTGCGCTCTCTGCGTCCCCTCGTCGGTACGGCGGGGGGACGCAGTTGTGCCTGCCGTGGGTCGGTTCCGCGGGCGGTCGGCAGTTGCATGTGGTGGCACCTGTGCAGCCACCCCTCTCACGACAGCCACCCCCTCCGCGCCGCCTGCCACACCAACTGCGTCCGCGTCGCGGCGCCGGCGCGCTGCATCAGCACCTGGATCCGGCGCTGCACCGTGCGCTGGCTGACCCGTAGCTGCGAGGCGATCGCCTTGTCCGCGACCCCGGCGACGACCAGGGACAGCAGATACCGCTCGTCGTCGGCGACGTTCGCACCGGGCCGCGGGCTGCCGCCGAAGTCGGCCAGCCCGCCGGAGTCCGTGACGTGCAGCGGCGACGCCGCCGCCCACTGGCTCTCGAACAGCGCGATCAGCGCGTCGAGCAGGCTGCTGCCGTGTACCACCGCGGCCGTCGGCTCACCCAGCGAACCACCCGAACCGCCGTGCATCAGCGGGCAGATGGCGATCGAACCGTCCGCGATCACCATCCGCACCGGCAGCGTCCCGGTAGCCCGCGCCTGCTCACCCGCGCGGATGCTCCGGGCGACGTTGTCGACCATGCCGGGCTCCTCCAGCAGCGCGCGCTCGTAGATGGCCTCGTACCGCACCCCACGGGCGAGCAGCTCCCACTCCTCGTCGTTCTCCGCCGCAGGCATGGCCACATGGCCGGCCTTGCAGAGCCACCGCATCTCACTGGCCCCGTACGCCATATGACGCAGCCGCTGCCTGATCACACTCGCCCCCGTGATCACCTCGACAAGCTGCCCCGCGTCATGCCGCCGCCCCCCGGCCCGGTACTCCTCGGTGAGCTGCTCCACCCCCCGCCGCGCCGACTCCAGCGCCTCATGCCCACGCAGCAGCAGCGGACGCAGCGCTGCATCGGGCGCCACCGGTACATAGCGCACCGCGCCCCCCACCGGCGAAACGGCCACCCGCCCCACCAGCCCCTTGTCGTGGAGCGATGCCAACAGCCTGTGTGCCTGCGCCACTTCGAGCCCCAGCTGCTCCGCGATCACTGCGGCATCAGCCTCACGCACCCCGACGAGGAAGCGGTACACCCGCTCCTCCCCCGCCTCGATCCCCGCGGCCTCCAGCACGTGTCCGCCTCTCACGACGCCCCCACCCACCCCAACCGATGTACCACCCACCGGACACAGCGTGATCTAACCACACCCGCACACCGGGGACGATGTCCGCGTTATCACGCACGACGACCATCCGACTTCGATATGCGCGAAGTGTCGGCGAGCGGACATGTCACTTTTTCGACAGGCGCGGCCGTAGCGTCGGTGCCCCTCCCTGTCGAGGCTTGACCCGCCGGTCGCGGAACCCTCCCTGCCGGCGGAAGGAGAGCGTTCAGCATGCGTTTCAGGCGAAGAGCCGCACTGCTCAGCTTCACCTTGGCGACCACCATGGCCACCACCGTGGCCGGCGGCGGCCTGGTGTACGGTGCCACCCCCGCGCCGAAGACCGGGAAGGACGCGGTAACCACCCCGTCCCTGGCAGAAGTCCGCACCGCGAAGGTCACCCTCGTCACCGGAGACCAGGTGACGGTGGCCACGAGGGCGGGCAAGACCCTCGCCGTCAACATCACCCCGTACCACCGCAGTGCGGCCGAGCTGCGGACGTACACCGTCGGCACCGATGTGTACGTGATTCCGCGCGACGTCGAAGCGCTGGTGCACAACGGTCAGGTGGACGGCCGGCTGTTCAACGTCACCCAGCTCATCGCCCAGGGGTACGACGATGCCCACCACGCGTCGACCCCGATGATCGTGCGCTACGCGTCCGGCGCCAAGGACACCGCACCCGGCGGAGCCCGCCTCACACGGAAACTCCCCGGCGTACGCGGAGCCGCCGTCAGCGCCGACAAGCGCAAGGGCGCCACGTTCTGGGAGGCCATCGACGACGACAGCGCCCGCGCAGGTACCCCCAAGGCCCGTCTCTCGGCCGGCGTCCAGCGCCTCTGGCTGGACGGGCAGGTCAAGGCGCTCCTCGACAAAAGCGTCCCGCAGATCGGCGCCCCGGAGGCGTGGAAGGACGGTTTCGACGGCACCGGCGTGAAGGTCGCGGTGCTGGACACCGGTGTCGACGCCACCCACCCCGACCTCGCCGACCGCATCGTGGAAAGCCGCAGCTTCGTCCCCGGCGAGACGGCGCGCGACGGCCATGGCCACGGCACCCACGTCGCCTCCACCATCCTGGGAAGCGGAGCCGCCTCCGGCGGGAAGTACCGGGGCGTGGCACCGGGCGCCGGACTGATCGTGGGCAAGGTGCTCGACGACGGCGGCACCGGCTCGGAATCCTCGATCATCGAAGGGATGGACTGGGCCGCGCACTCGGGGGCGAAGGTCATCTCCATGAGCCTGGGCGGCGGGGAAGGCGCCGACGGCACCGACCCCATGTCGGTGGCGGTCAACGAACTGACGGCGCAGACCGGCGTGTTGTTCACCATCGCGGCGGGCAACAGCGGCCCCGCGGCGACATCCGTCGGCTCACCCGGAGCCGCCGACGCGGCCCTGACGGTCGGCGCCGTGGACTCCACCGACGCGGTCACCGACTTCTCCAGCCGGGGCCCACGAGGCGGTAACGGCGGGCTCAAGCCGGAGATCACCGCGCCGGGCTCGCGGATCGTCGCCGCCCGCGCCGCCGGCACGACGATGGGCACACCGGTGGACGGCTCGTACACCACCGCGAGTGGCACCTCCATGGCCACGCCGCACGTGGCCGGCGCCGCCGCGATCCTCGCGCAGCGCCACCCCGACTGGACGCCGGCCCGTTTGAAGAGCCAGCTGATCAGTACGGCCAAGACCACCGCCGCCACCTCCGTCTACGCCCAGGGCGCCGGCCGCGTGGACGTGGCACGCGCACTCCGGCAGCCCGTATCGGCCAGCGGCACGGCCGACTTCGGACTGCGGGACTGGGACGCCACCGCCCCGGTCGGGAAGAAGATCGAGTACGTCAACGACGGCGACCAGCCGGTCACCCTCGCCCTGAAGGTCGAGAACGCGGGAGAGGAACTGCCGGCCGGAGTGCTCAGCCTGGGAGCCGACTCGGTGACCGTGCCGGCGCACGGCACCGCCGAGGTCGACCTCACCCTCAACACCGCCGGCGTGACGACCGGATCCCACGGCGCGCACGTCACCGCGGTTTCCGCCGACGGACGGACGGCGGCAGTGACGGCGGTCGGCTTCGGCCGGGACGTACAGCGCTTCGACGTCACGCTGAAGGTGCTCGACCGCGACGGCAAGCCGACGAGCGGCATCGCCGCGGTCACCGCCTGGCAGCTGGGCCGCCACGAACTGCCCGAGACGTACCCGGTCGCAGCGGACGGGACCGTCGTGGTGCGGGTACCGCGCGGCGAGCACGCCTTCATCTCGGAGATCTTCCACTACACCTCCGACTGGAGCCGGCTGGAGGAGTACACCTACGCCGCCCAGCCGGGCACGATGATCGACTCCGATCGTACGTTCACCCTGGACGGCGCCAAGGCCGGCCCGGTCACCATGACCACCTCCCGGCCGACGGAGACCAACCACGCCCGCATCGGTCTGAACTTCCAGGCCGTGGACGGTGACCTCATCCACGACCGCGAGACGTGGCTGGACGGCGAGACGGCCGTGTACTCCATCCCGTCGCAGACCGCGAACGAGCGCTTCGAATCGCGCGTCGGCTGGTCGCTCGGCGCACCCGCACTCGACGCCCGCCTCGTCGGGCACGGCAACCGGACCCTGGACGCGGCCTACCTGGAGGGCTGGACGGGCTCCGCACGTATCGACGGCACCCGCGTCCTGCGCGTGGCGAAGGCCGGCGAGGGCGTCCGGGGCAAGCTCGCCCTGGTGAAGCGGAGCGCCGAGCGCACGGTGGGAGAGCAGGTCGACGACGCCGCGAGCGCCGGTGCGCTCGCCATCCTCATCTACAACGACATCCCCGAGAACTGGCTCGCAGGCAACTGGGGCCCGACGGCCACCAAGATCCCGGCGATGACCCTCTCCGGTACCCAGGGCGAGGAGCTGGCGGCCCTGGACAACGCCAGGATCAGGATCTCCGGTACGGCGGTGAGCCCGTACTCCTACGAGCTGCTGAAGTACCGCAAGGGTGGCATCCCCGCCGACCAGCGCTACCGGGTACGCGACGAGGAACTGGCCACCGTGGACGCCTCGTTCCACGCCTCGACGCCGGCCACCGAGGGCGGATACGCCCGGCTGACGCGCTCGCCGATGCAGCCGACGGCGTACTTCGGCTTCGACCGGGTGGTCCTGCCGCGCTCCCGGACCGAGTACGTCTCCGCGAACGTGCCCACCTGGGAAGCGGTGAAGGCAGGTCCCGTGTGGACGTCGGACGGCTCCTGGAAGCTGACGAACACCTCGACGCTCAAGGCCGGACAGCGCGTGCACCGCGACTGGAACAAGGCCGTGGTCCGCACCGCGCTGCCGGACGCACAGTCCAACTCGGCCGTCCGGCAGGGCGACGTCGGTGTGGTGGCGTCGGGCGGTCTGCTCGACACCGCGCCGGACCAGTCCTTCTCCGCCGAAGCCGGCAGCGACAAGGCACTGTCCACCGTCTACCGGGACGGCCAGCTCCTCGGCAGCATCCGTTCGGCGCCGGTCGCCTTCCCGATGACGGCACAGCGCGCTGAATACCGCGTGGTCACCGACGTGCAGCGGGACGCCCCCGGCTGGACGACCTCCACCAAGGTGCGTACCGACTGGCGCTTCCACTCCGAGGGGAAGGAAGGACTGACCCTGCTCCCCGTCCTGTCGGTCGACTACCGACTCGACGTCGACCAGGCCAACAGCGCCCGGCCGCACTCCACCACCCGCATCGGACTGGGCGTGCGCTACCCCAAGGGCCTGAACGGTCTGAAGCTTGCCGGGGCGAAGCTGTGGGCCTCGTACGACGACGGCACCAACTGGCGGCAGGTCCGCCTCGACGGTGGCCTCAACGGCACGATCGGCAACCCCGCGAACGCGGGCTTCGTGTCGCTGCGCGTGCAGGCCACCGATGCCGATGGCAACACCATCGAGCAGATGGTGACCCGCGCCTACCAGATCCGCCGCTGACCGATGCCGGGGCGCCTGCACCGCAGGCGCCCCGGCATGCGCGTCCACCCAGCGACGGTGACATGGGCGGGCCACACGTGGTATTCGGCCACGTCGTCTCACTGACCGCAGCGGCCTGCGCCACGGCCCGGACACCGCCGCGTCCCAGCACCCGGGCCTTCGCAGCCATCAACAACTGCCGCTGCCGTTCGTCCAGATGCGGGAGCAACACTGTGAACTCCACAGTGAGTTGATCACGAGTCTCGTTGGGAATGCGCCTACCACAAATGAGCCTCAAGGCGGGAAGCAACGCCTTGTCTCCCTGCAAACCCTTAGGCGTTTGACAGCGAATCCAGGCGTTCCGCGGCTTGCGACAGCCCTTAGGGCCTGTCCGGCGGATCATGGCCGGGGCGCGGCGTCTGGCACGGCACCTCGCGGCGTTGCCGAAACGCCCGGACAGCTCCGCTATCAGGACGCTCCGGCGCCTTGCGATGCACCGCACCAGACGCCGCGCCCTGTCCGACCCTGATCCGCCGGACAGGCCCTAGTCGTGCGAGTGAACGGGCTGGGGGTGCCAGGAGGGTGGGGTCTGCGGAGTGACGGGCTGGTGTCGTTCTACGCCTGGGCGTTGTGTCCTTGGGCGGCCTGGGCGATGACGGCGGCGTCGACGGAATCCGATATCCGTGACATGAATCGATGACACGATTCTCCCGTTGTTCTGCACGCTCCGGAGCAAGTGCGGGAAGGATCTTGTAGACGCTTCCCGGGCGGCCTAGGTTCGGATCGTCTCACCGAAAGACGAATTCGCGGAATGTCCCATCGGGTATCTACCGGGAACTCACCTGGCACTTCACGAGTGAAACCCAACAGGTCACCCCGGTGACCGTGTCCGACGAGTCGGCTGCCGGGTGTCGGTGATGAGGCGCTGGAGGCTTTCTCGGGTGGCCGCGAACTGATGTGATTTCACGTCCCTGGTCGTGTGCCGAAGTCACACGACCAGCTCCACCCGAGGGCTGTGCCATGAATCCATGTGGAGGGCTGTGTTGAATCTGCCGAGTGACCTCGCTTACGACTTCCAACAGATGCGTGAGCGGATGGCACGCAAGACGTCATCCTCCTGGTTCCGGGAGGAGCGCCAGGAGATAGAGGAGCTGGCCCGGTACGACCAGGACAGGGGGGCCGAGCGACTGGGCCGGCTGCTGGCCACCGCCCAGGAACGGGTGCCGCGGTACCGCGCACTGCGCGGCCGGGAGCAGGTGGGGCTGAGCGACTTTCCGCTGACCCGCAAGAGCGATCTCCGCGATCACTTCGTCGACTCCATCAGCCGTGATGCGACCGGCCTGATGGAGCCTGGTCGCTTCTTCCTCACCCAGACCAGCGGCAGCACCGGCCAGCCGGTCGCCCTGCTCTCCACCGCGGAGACCGGTGGTCTGTCGAACAGCGTGATCCGGGAGCGCTTCAGCGCCTACCTCGGCCTCCCGGAAAGCGGTACGGCCCTCAACGTAGGACTGCTCTTCGGGGGCACGCCGCTGCTCGAGCCGATGATGCTGCCGCGCCCCTATGTCAAGTGCAACCTCGGCGGCTTCGACCCCGATTCACCCGGGATCGTCGCCGACTACGAGGCCGTGGTGGGCCGATTCCCGGTCGACCTGGTCACCGGTTCGTCGAGCCGGGTGATCGCTTTGGCCCGCTACTGTGCCGAACGCGGCACCCGGCTTCGGCCGCAGGGCGTCATCGCCACCTACGAGCACATGCCCGACAGCGGTCGCCGCCTGGTCGAGGAGACCTTCGACTGCCAGGTGACGATGCTCTACGCCACTTCGGAAACCGGCTACGCGGCCTGGGAGTGCCGCAACGGACGGATGCACTTCCAGGACGACTTCGTCCTGCCGGAGATCACCCCGGCGGGGGACGACGCGGTGGGCGAGATCGTCCTCACCCAGCTGCTCTCCACTCCCATGCCGGTGATCCGCTACGTAACGGGCGATCTGGCGCCCCGGCCCACCACCTGTGACTGCGGACTCCCGGGGACGGTGACCGATGGTCTGCTCGGCCGGTCCGGGAGCAGCCTGGTGGGGGTCGATGGGGCGGCCTACTCACCGTATGCGCTGCTGGCTGCGCTCTGTGCCGCCGGACTGCCGGATTTCCAGGTGGTGCAGCACGAACCCGGTCTGCTCGACCTCGTCACGGAGGGTGCCTCGGCCTCCGCGGTGGCGACGGTGCGGTCCGTGAACTCGCGGCTTGGCGAGCACTTCGGGCCTAGTCAGGGTTTCCGCCTCCGCCACCGGCCGGAGGGCAGGTTCGTGCTCACCGCGGGTGGCAAGCGCAACCCCGTGGTTCAGCGTCTGGAGGTCGCGGAGGCCCCGGAACGTACCAGGTACATCCACTCCTGAATTCCCCTCGTCCCGTCACCAGCAGAGAGCGGCGCATGTGAAGACCGCGCAGGTGCGAGTCATCGAGTCCATGCAGGAATACGCATTCCGGGCCGAGGAGACGAAGGCCTTCCTCGCCGGCGGAATGCGCAACTGTCCCGACTGGCGCTTCGACGCGACAACCGCCTTCAACCACCACCGGCACGGCGGCGGAACTCGCTCCTCGGACTGAACGTGCCGGCCGAGGACGGCCACCTGACGCAGCGCCTTCACGACAACCCCGTTGCGGAGGCGCACAACGGGTTTCAGGGGGCATGGGCCGCAGGCAGCCTCGAGGTGTAGGTGCCGGCATTTCATCAAAGCCCCGCCGCGGTGGAGGCAGGCGCGGCCGGGCGTCGCCCAGTTGGGAACATCCTGGCTGAGAACCGCGCGATGAGGTTGTGGCCGCCACGCGCGACACCCCGGACCGGCCCCCCTGCTGACGACGATTGACACCACTCGCCACACCGGCCTTGAGTCGGCCCGTCCCGACCAGTCGCCGTCCAGACAACCAGGAGATTCCTCGTGATAGGCGCGAGCAGTATCCCGCAGCATCCGAAGCCGCTCGCCAACGGCACCGACCACATCGAGCACCTCCAGCAGGCGCTCGCCGTGCTGGAGGTCGAGCGGCTGCAGGCCTGGGGCCGCGAGTTGGCCACGCGGCTCCAGCGTGGCGGGCGCCTGCTGGCGGCCGGCAACGGCGGTTCGGCGGCAGAGGCCCAGCACCTCACCTCGGAGCTGGTCGGACGACTCCGGGACGACCGTCAGCCGCTGTCGGCGATCGCCCTGCACGCCGAGACCTCGGCAGTCACGGCCATCGGCAACGACTACGGGTACGACGAAGTCTTCGCTCGCCAGGTTCGGGCCCACGGTCGACCCGGGGACATCCTGCTGCTGTTGTCGACATCCGGCCGTAGCAGAAACGTCCTGCGAGCGGCTGAGGCGGCCCACGAGAGGGGCCTGACGGTCTGGGCACTCACCGGCACGGCGCCGAACCCGCTCACCGAACTCGCCGACGAGGCGGTCTGCGCGGACGGTCCCACTGCGACCGCCCAGGAATGCCACCTGGTGGCTGTGCACATCCTCTGTGCCAGTGTCGACATCGCGCTCGGCGTCTGCCCGCCGGTGACCCCCGCGGCGGCCACGCCCACAGCACCAGGCGGGCTGGTTGTGGTTGGTGACGCGCTCCTGGACCGGGACCTGCTGGGCATGGTGGACAGAGTCTCCCCAGAAGCGCCAGTTGTCGTCGTCGACCGCGTCGAGGTCTGTTCGCGGCCTGGCGGTGCCGGGCTCGCCGCGGTGCTCGCCGCTCGCAGCGCACGGCCGGTCACCCTGGTGACGGCGTTGTCCGACGACCGGGAAGGCCGGGATCTCGGCGGGCTGCTACGAGACGACGGTATCCGGGTGATCGACCTCGGGCTCGCCGGGCCGACACCGGTGAAGAGCCGAGTCCGTGCCGACGGCCGAACGGTGCTGATGTTCACCCAAGCCCCCGAGGCTGTGTCCGGACTGCGCCGCGCCCTCACCGACGATGAACACGCGCTGGTGGTCGGCGCGAGCGCCGTCCTGGTCTCGGACTACGGGCGCGGGCTCACCGAGGACGCCTCCGTCCGGGCGGCCCTCGCTGCCGCCGCTACTGCGACGCCTATGGTCTGGGACCCGCACCCGCGCGGGGCCCGGCCAGTCCCCGGTGCCCGGCTGGTCACCCCGAACCGCAAGGAGGCGACCGGCTTCGCGCCCGGGAGCGCAGGCACGGACCTGCGGTCGGACATTGAGCGCGGTCGGCAGCTCATCGACATCTGGAAGGCCGCCGGCGTCGCCGTCACACGGGGGGCCGACGGCGCCCTCCTGCTGGACACGGCGAAGTCCTCCCCCCTCGCCGTTCCCGGGCGGCACATCGTCGCGGCGGACACTTGCGGTGCCGGTGACTGTTTCGCCGCGTCGGCCACCGCGCTGCTCGCGGGCGGCGCGCTGCTCTCGGAGGCGGTCACCGGCGCCGTCCGGGCCGCCGAGGAGTTCGTAGCGGCTGGCGGCGCGACCAGCTGGATGGCGGGTACGGCGGCAGAGGAACCGGGCACCGAACGCGCCGACCCGCTGGAGGTGGTCGCCCGAGTGCGCGCCGCCGGCGGCACCGTGGTGGCGACTGGCGGCTGCTTCGATCTGCTGCACGCCGGTCACATCGCACTTCTCGAGAACGCCCGCCTGCTGGGCGACTGCCTGGTGGTGTGCCTCAACGACGACGACTCCGTCCGTCGGCTGAAGGGACCGCAGCGCCCGATCGTCACGGTCGGGGACCGGGCAGCGGTCCTGGGTTCGCTGGCCTCCGTGGACGGGGTGGTGGTCTTCGCGGAGTCCACGCCGGAGGAGGCGCTGCGTCGGATCAGGCCCGATATCTACGTCAAGGGCGGCGACTACAGGGTGGACGACGTGCCCGAGGCGGCCCTGGTCGACGGCTGGGGCGGCCGGACAGTGATCCTTCCCTATGTCGACGGGCGGTCGACCACCCGGATGGTCGACAAGATATTGCTGGGCATCGGCGACAAGTGACGTGACGTTCAAGGCCGCGAACGGCCAGTGGGGCCACAGCCTGATCCTGCTGCCCCAGGACCAGCAGGAAGCCCTGGAGGTCCGGCGCCGTGAGCAGCTCACCGACGAGTGGCAGCGGCGCTGCACCACCCGGGCCGGGGTGGAAGGCACCATCTCCCAGGCAGCGTGGCGCACCCGCATCCGCCGGACCCGCTACACCGGCCTGCCCAAGACCCACCTCGGCCACATCCTCGCCGCCACCGCGATCAACATCATCCGACTCGACGCCTGGATCACCGGCACCCCGCTCGGCGAGACCAGAACCTCACACCTGGCCCGCCTCGAACTCGCTTCCTAATGCTGTTGTCAAGCGGCTGTAGTCACCGGGGGTGCGACCTCGTAGCACCGTCGGTCACGGATCAGGGCCCAGATGACGTTGACGCGCCGACGGGCGAGGGCGAGCACGGCTTGGACGTGCTTCTTCCCCTCGGCGCGTTTGCGGTCGTAGAACTTCCGGGAGTTCGGGTCGCAACGAACGCTCACGAGCGCGGAGGTGTAGAAGACCCGTTGGAGCCTTCGGTGATAGACGACCGGCCGGTGGAGGTTGCCGCTGACCTTGCCCGAGTCGCGCGGTGCGGGAGCGACGCCGGCGAAGGCTGCCAGAGCGTCCGGGGAGTCGAACTCGTCCAGGCTGCCACCGACGGCGGCGAGAAACTCGGCACCGAGGGTCGCGCCGATGCCTGGGACACTCTGGACTATGTCGGCGAGCTCGTGCTCGCGAAACCGGCCCTCGATGAGCTTGTCCATCTCGGCGATCTGCTCGTTGAGGTCCATCACCTCCTCGGCCAGGGTGTGGACCAGCTTGGCGATGGTCTTCTCCCCCGGGATGGCGGTGTGCTGGCGCTCGGCGACCTCAACGGCTGTTTCGGCGAGGGTTCTCGCGTTGCGGACCTTGCGGTTGGCCAGCCACTTCGTCAGCCGTGTGACGCCGGTCCGTCGGATGGCAGCCGGGGTCTGGTACCCCGTCAGCAGCTTGAGCGGGCCGGTGTTGGTCACGTCCAGAGCCCGTTCCAGGGCCGGGAACATGCTCAGCAGGGTGCCGCGCAGGCGGTTGACCGAGCGGGTGCGGTCCTCGACCAGATCGGCCCGGCGTCCGGTCAGCAGTTTGAGTTCGATGGCGGCTTCGTCGCCGGGGCGGATGAGCCGCAGGTCGCGGCGCATCCTGGCCTGGTCAGCGATGACGTAGGCGTCGCGGGCGTCGGTTTTGCCTTCGCCGCGGTAGCCGTCGGAGGCCCGGTTGACCAGGCGGCCGGGCATGTAGAGGACCTCCTGGCCGTGGCTGACCAGCAGGGCCAGCAGCAGCGCGGGTTCTCCGCCGGTCATGTCGATGGCCCAGGTGACCTCGCGGCCGTCGGCCAGGTCCAGGACGTCGCCGATCAGCTTCAGCAACTCGGGCTCGTCGTTGGCCACCCGCCGCGACAGCAGGGTCTTGCCGTCGGCGTCCAGGGCCAGGCCGTGATGGTGGCCCTTGCCGCTGTCGATCCCCGCCCATATCCGGCTCATCGCGCTCCTGACGTCAGTGTTCGTTCAGCTCGTGCCACGGACGACCTCGCCGGCATTGCTCTACGCAGCGACTTGTTCGCACTTCCTAATCGGCGGCCGAGTCGTCGTGGGGTGCCGGGCGGCGAAGCGAGTTCAGCCACGAGACGGCAGCCGCCTGATAGCCACACCCAGCACCCCTGGGTGACCCAACCCTACGAATGGCTCGATCAACCCGATCAAGAAGGTAGAGCCGCCTGAACCCCTGATCAAGGCAGTCGGTTTGCGGATTTCCCAACGGAGTCTGCCGTGTCCCGGCTTCGGGACGGCCTCGCGCCGTGTGCACAGCCGCTACCAGCGACGTCTGGTGGACGTGGCGGTCGACGGCAGGCCGGTGTTGATCGATTCGACCGTGCGGCGGCTGTTCCACGAAAATCCGATTCGACCGTGCGGCGGCTGTTCCACGAAAATCCGGGTGGTCCGCGCCGTACGGTTGCTCATGCTCCCTGGTACGGGCCGACAGCGGCCACAGCAGCATGAACCGGCCTGACGACGACACCGTCTGCCGCGGCTTCAGTTGCTGGGTCGAGAGTGGCACGTGGGGGAGCGGCACGTAGTTGGCCGGAGGTGCCGCCCGGCTCGGATCACGGCTTCGCTGCCCCGGTCCGAACAGAGCCGACTCCGGCGGCCGTTCAGCGGAGCGCCTTCTGCAGGTGCTCGGAGGGCGCTGGAAGCCCGAAGTGTCCGCGCAGGGTGTGGTCCGTGTACTCGGTGCGGAAGACGCCACGGTTCTGGAGTTCGGGTACCACTTGGTCGACGAAGTCGTCCAGTCCGCCGGGGGCGAATCGGGGCACCACCACGAATCCGTCGGCACCGTCCGACTGGACGTAGTCGTTCATCTGCTCCGCCACGCGAGCGGGTGTGCCGATGAAGGGCCTGCCTGCTGTCAGCTTCATCACGAGCTCCCGGATGCCGAGGTTCTGCTCGGCGGCGAAGGCCCGCCACTTCTGCACCCGGCGCAAGCGCACCGCGCCGTCGGCCAGCCCCGGCCAGTCGGGAGGTGCCGCCTCGGGATCGGGGTCGACATCAGGCAGCGGTCCGTCAGGGTCGTAGGCCGACAGGTCGCGTCCCCAGGTGCGTTCCAGGTACCAGATCGCGAGCTGCGGGCTCACTGCCTGCCGTTGCATGAGTTCGGCGTTCTCCCTGGCATCCTCATCGGTGTCGCCGAGGATGAACGACACCCCGGGCATAATCTTCACGTGCTCCGGGGCACGACCGTAGCGGGCCAGTCTGCGCTTGACGTCCGAGTAGAAGGCCTGGCCGGCCAGGCCCAGACGGCGGCTGTAGATCATTTCTGCTGTCGCGGCCGCGAACTCCCGGCCCTGCTCCGAGTCCCCTGCCTGGATGGTCAGTGGGTACACCTGAGGGCTGGTCGGTACGGTGAACCGTCCGTCGACGCGGAAGTGCGCCCCTTCGTGGTGGAACCGGGTGGCTCCGTGCGATCCCCAACTGCCCCACAGGATCCTGGCGACATCGACGAACTCCGCTGCCCGAAGGTAGCGGTCGGCGTGCGGCAGATAGCCGCCGCGGCGGAAGTTCTCGCCCGTCCAGGCGTCAGGGGTGGTCACGACGTTCCAGCCGCATCTGCCGCCGGATAGGTGGTCCAGGGTGGCCAGCCTGCGGGCCGCGTCGAAGGGCTCGTTGAAGGTGGCGTTGACGGTGGCGGCCAGCCCTATCCGGTTCGTCACGGATGCCAACGCCGACAGCACTGTGATCTGGTCCAGCTGGCCGGCGACGCCGACATCGGAGATCTCGGCGCGGTGCTCCACCAGTCGCGGGAAGTCGGCGAGGAGGAAGACATCGAACTTGCCCCGCTCCGCGGTGCGGGCCAGGTGAGAGTAGGAAGCGAACTCAACCTGACTCCCGGCGCGCGGATCGCGCCAGACGGTCAGGTGGTTGACGGGAAAGAGTGCGGCGAGGTGCATCTGTTTGACGGGCTTGCTCATCGAGGGGGCCACCTTTCAGACCGGGAACACGTTCGGGGCCTTCTCGGGCAGGCCGAGCCGCTCGCGCAGTGAGGTTCCCTGAGGAGGGCGGAGCAAGGACCGCCGGCGCAGGATCGGGACGACCTCCGCGACGAACCGGGACAGCGTGGCAGGCAGGAACGCGGGGCGGAGGTGGAATCCGTCGACATTCCCGGAACCCCACATGTCGCCCAGCAGATCAGCGAGTTCGATCGGTGATCCAGCGAACCTGAAGCGGCGCGACGCGGCTTCGCCGGTACGGCAGTCCCAGCTGGACACGCCGTGGTCACCGTCGAACAGTATCTCCAGCTCGCCGATGACCCTGGTGCGTGCTTCCACTCGTGCTCGCGCCTCCAGCGCATCACGGACATCGACGAACACCATGTCGGCGTCGTGAGCGGTGACCCGGTATCTCCGCGGATCGAGGTCGACCGCGAGGACAGGGTGGCCCTGCGGCGGTCGCGGTACGTTCGACGGGCCCTTGATGCGGAAGTGTCGTCCGGCATGGTCGATGTGGTGGAGCTTGGACCGGTCGAGGAAGCGCCCGGCCGCCACCTCTCTGATCTCCGCACCGTCCTCCCAGCTGTCCCAGAGCTTGGTGACCACTTCGGTGAACTCGGCTTCCTCTGCGCGCAGTTCATTCAGGCCGACGGGTGGCTCGGGCCCGAAGTGCGCGGCTTCGGCCTCCGCAGTGACCATTCGTCGGCGCCAACCGGCGCGGCCCTGGCTGATGTGGTCGAGCGTGGCCAGTGCCCTGGACACGTGCACGGGCTCGCAGTGCGTGGTCGTCACCGTGGGCACCAGGCCGATGGTGGTGGTCAGCGGAGCGACCCCGGCAAGCACGGTCACCGCGTCCGGAAGCCCATCGGCGGCGGAAGGTCCGTCCGGGAGCGCCATGGAGTCGTCCAGCGTCACGAAGTCGAAGCAACCCCGTTCGGCTTCCTGTACAAGTTGTGAATAGTGCCCGGGGCTCAGCGGATCGACGGGCGAATACCACCGGGACTCCGGGTGGCAGCCGGCTGCGTCGATGGCCATACCGAGGAACATCTGGGCGCTCCTCTCGAAGAGCTGGTTGCGGGCTGATGAGCAGTCCCGTCGATCGGACTGTCGCAGGGCCCGCAGCCTAAGCCGGGAGGAACGGACGGCCGGGCTTTCCGGGAGAACGGCAGCGCCTCTGTCCGAGTTGGCCGGGGCGGTTGCACGGATCGGTGCCGGGGTGAGGGGCGGGTCCGGGCCGACAGCGAACAACGTGCCGCACCACGCCGGCGTGGTACCGGTTTCAGTACGACCGGCCGACGTGCCAGAAGTGCATGTGATGGTGACACGGATCGATGAAGCGTTGGAGCCGCGGTCATGCATGCAACGGAGTAACTGTCGGAAAGGGCTTGTCGACCACTTCAGGGTGTCTCTAAGTTCGACTCATCTCACCCGAGAGAAGTGATTTTCCGGGAGTCCGAAAGGTATTCCTTGAGGACTTCTGACAGAACTTCAGACTGTCAACACCACTAGGAGAAGAGACATGAGCGACACTCAGAAGATTGCGCCGGAAACCGCTTCGGAGGAGCCCAGCCCCGAGGTCAACGACGAGGAGCTGGAAGCCCTTTCGGGCGGGCTGGAGCGGATCTGACCTCACGTTCCTGGTCGTGTGCCCGGCGGCGAGTGCCGCGGGTACACGACCAGTCCCATGTGAAGGGCCCTGCTGAATCTGCTGAGTGACCTCGCGGGCGAATTTGAACAGGTGCGTGAGCGGATGACACGCGATACTTCATTCTCACGGGAGATTGGGAGTCCGGCCCGGCGCGACCAGGCCAGGAGGGCCGGGCGATCGGGTCGACTGGTGGCCACCGCCCCGCAACGGGTGCCGCGGCACCGCGCTCTGCGCGGCCGGGAGCAAGTGGGGCCGAGCGGCCATCCGCTGACCCGCAAGAGCGATCTTGGCGAGCGCTTCGGGCCTCGTCAGGGTTTCTGCCCCGTCATCGGTCGCAGGGCAGGTTCGTGCTCACCGCGGGTGGCAAGCGCAACTCCGTGGTTCAGCGTCTGGAGGTCGCGGAGGCCCCGGAACGTACCAGGTGCATCCACTCCTGAATTCCTCTCGTCCCGTCACCAGCAGAGAGCGGCGCATGATGAAGACCGCACAGGTGCGAGTCATCGAGTCCATGCAGGAATACGTGCCCCGGGCCGAGGAAACGAAGGTCTTCCTCGCCGGCGGAATGCACAACTGCCCCGACTGGCGATATGAGGCGATAACCGCCTTCAAGCAGATCTGGTTTGGCAGCAGCGCCAACCGGTGCTCGCTGGCCCTCCTCAGCCCGCGTCGGGTCATCGCCGGCTCGTCAGGCTTCAACGAGTCCATGGTGGCCTGGGAGTATCGGCACTTGGCGCTGGCGGACCTGGTGCTCTTCTGGTTTCCGAGCGGAAACGCGGCGCGGCCCGAACAGCCCATCGCGCTTTACGAGTTGGGAGCGGCGGCGGCCGCCGGGCGGGCGATCGCGGTGGGCGTCGAGAACGGTTACCGGCGCCGCTCGGACGTGGTGGCACAGCTGCGCTGTGCGCGGCCGGGGCTGCCGGTCCACAGCGATCTCCTCTCCACCGTGGGCACCGCGGTTGAGGCGCTGGGCGCCAAGACCCATCCGCTTCGAAGCGCTTCGTAAGAGAAAGTGATCACTGGATGGAAACTCTCCGCTCATTGGTGGGCGACCCTGAGCTGTTCCTCGGGACCGCGTGGCGACGTGAGGCTCGTGTGCTGCGCCCGAGCGCGCCTCCCGCACAGCTGGTCACGCTGGCCGACCTGGACACAGCGCTGACCGGCGGCCTGCTCCGCAGACCCTATCTGGAACTGGTCCGCAGCGGACGGAACCTGGAATTGGGTGACTTCACTACGGTGCGAAGTGTCGGTGAACACGAGTTCCCCGGTTACGCCGACCCGGACAAGGTACTGAGGAGGGTCTCCTCGGGAGCCACCCTGCTGATGCGGAACATCGAGCACTGGCATCCGGGGGCGGCGGCGCTCTCCGGCCGCCTCAGCGCCGAACTGGGCCGTCCGGTCGAGGCGTTCGTCTTCGTCACGCCGCCGGGGGAACAAGGGCTGAGTCCGCATCGTGACGATGCGGACGTCTTCGTCGTGCAGCTGAACGGCAGCAAGCGGTGGCAGGTGCACAGCGTCCCGGCGAGTGGTGAGTGGGATGCCGGATATGCGCCGCACCCGGGGCCAGCGGTGCTGGAGACCACGGTGGAGCCGGGGCAGGTGCTCTACATCCCGCGAGGAGCACCGCACTCGGCCGTCGGTCAGAGCGGCGGTCTGTCCGTGCACCTGTCGCTGACGGTTCGCCGGCCCGGCACCGAAGCGCTACGGGCCATGCTGGTCCGGTACCTCGACACCGAACTGTCCCTTCCGCCTTGTCCGGTGGACGAGGCAGGACTGCGCAAGACCGCGGCCGAGCTGCTCGACCACTATCGGGACCGGCTGGGTGCGCTGACACCGGAGGAGTTGTGCGCGGCGGTCGAGTTCGGTGCTCCGGACGGCCCGGGGACGGACACGACAGCGGCGCCCTCGCTCGCGGCGCTGGCCGCCTTGCTCGACGGCTGAGAAGCTGAACATTCGCGAAGGCGGGGTTTTGGGGAACGGTCGTGCCGATGACGGCACGACCGTTCTGTCGTCTGCCGGTGGCGCCGCCGAAATGCGGTTCGGCGGCCGGCGGACGATCTGCGTCCTGCCCGTCGGCCGCCGTGGGTGCCGGACGGCGGTGCCTATTCGTCGTTCGTGACGGTCAACCCTTTGATACCTGCCACGAGGGCCTGGAGCTCGTCATCCGAGAGATCGGCGGCGTAGGTCTCGTCTTCCTCGTTCACGGTCTTTCTCCTCTGCATTTCCTGGGGTTTCGGTTTCCTGGGGTTCGACAGTGACGGCCACACGGTTCCACCACGGCAACCGGGCTCTTCCGGCCGCGGCATCAGCAGATGCCGCGCCAGGGACCGACGGGCGTTCAGCGCGGAACGTCGGACAGGGCGGGGTGGCCGAGACCGGCGACGAGGGAGTCCAGTTCCTCCTCCGTGAGGTCGATCGCCTCGAATCGCTCCGGGTGCGGGACCAGCAGCCTGAGTGTGCCGCGGTCGGGAATCTCCTCCCAGGCCCGGATCTGGGATTCCAGAACGTCGGACGTCGCGGGCTGATCGCGGACGACCTCGATGACGGTGCCCATCGGCACGCTGATTCCGTGTTCGGCGAGCAGGGCCCCAGGGTCGGAGGACAGCATCCGCTCCTTGCCGGGGTCCGACCAGGCGGCCGCGACCACCGCGCTGTAGCGAGCGGTGAAAGTAGTGCGCTCGGCTTCTTCCATAGTGCGAACCTTCGCTTTCCGTCATGGAGTTGGAGAGATTGCGGCCGCATCGCGCGGATTCGCCGACTGCGCCCAGAGCTGGCGCTGGGCAAGCCGGTGGAACAGTCCACCGGTGTCCGCGAGCAACTCGTGATAGGTGCCGCTCTGGACGATCCGGCCCTGGTCCATGACCAGGATGACGTCCGCGTTGATCACGGTGGAGAGCCGGTGGGCGATGACGATTCGGGTCGCGGCGAGTTGCTGGGTGCTGGCGGTGACGATCTCCTGGGTGTGGTTGTCGAGAGCACTGGTCGCTTCGTCGAAGAAGAGCACCCGCGGTTTGGAGATCAGCGCCCTGGCGATGAGGACACGTTGCCTCTGGCCGACGGACAGGGCGCCGCCGCCGAAGGACAGCAAGCTGTTGAGACCCATGGGCATCCGGTGGATGTCCTCGTCGAGCCCTGCCATGGCGGCGGCCTCCCAGACCTGCTCGACGGAGTAGGGCTGGGCGCCGCAGATGTTCTCCCGGATGGTGCCGCTGAACAGCCGCCCGTCCTGGAGGACCACTCCGCACTGCCGGCGTACGGTCTGCACGTCGAGCTCGGCGAGGTCCTGTCCGTCGTAGAGCACGGAGCCGCTGCGCGGGCGCTCGAAGCCGAGCAGCAGCCGCAGGAGGGTGGACTTGCCGGAGCCGCTGGTACCGACGATCGCGATGAACTGGCCGGGGTGGGCGTGCAGTGTCACCTTGTCGAGCACCGGGGTGTCCTGGCCCGGGTAGCCGAAGGTCGCGTTGACGATCTCGATCTCCCCCCGGAGGTCCACCGGTTGGACGTGGCTGGGTTCCCGCTCGGCCCGCGCGGTCAGTACCTCGGAGAGGCCGTGCAGGCGGGGGAGCACGACGACGAACTCGGCACCGCTGGTGACCAGGAGGATCATGGACTGGAGTTGTAGGGCGAAGGCCGCGTTGAGCGTGAAGAAGCCGCTCGCCGGCACCTGGCCCCGCAAAGGGCCTGCCAGGACGGCGAAGAGGATCAGTTGTCCGGCGATGGGCACGGTGACGGCGACCGCGGACAGGGCTCCCTGCACCCGGTGAACGCGTTGCAGCCGGGCGCGGGCCGCGACGGTGGCCTGCGCCCAGCGGCTGAACATGGCGTTCTCGGCGCCCGCCAGCCTGATCTTCATGATGCCGCCGAAGATCTCGTTGGTCACTGCCGCGGCGTGGTGCTCGGCGGGCAGGGCCTGGCGCTGACGGCGGATCATCGCCGCACCGAAGAGGACTCCCAGGCCGCTGGTGCCGGCCAGCAGCACGAGGGTGTACAGACCGACGACGGGATTGATCTTCAGAGTCAGAGCCAGTCCGGCTGCCGCGGTCAGCAGGGCGAGGAAGGTTCGGGTCGCCAGCCCGTTCAAGGCCTGGCGGGCGTAGGCGGTGCCCAGCATCTTGCTGGCCAGGACGCCGCTGGTGGTCTGGGTGAAGAAGTCGGACGGGAGCCGGATCAGCCGGTCCCACAGGGCGAGTTGGACCCCCGATTCCAAACGGTCCTCCAGCCGCAACGCGTGCAGATTCAGGAGCGCGGTGAACAGGGCCGCTGCGACGGCGCTCACCAGGTACAGCCCGGTGGCCCAGGGAAGGTCCTGAAGGCCTCCGGACGTCAGGGAACTGAGCACCTGGCCGATCAGCAGCGGGGTGGCGAGGCTGAGCGACGCCACGGCAACTCCGTTGGCCAGCATGGAACGCAGCTCCGACGCGGTGCCGAAAGCCCCCCGGCGCAGGAGTTGCCGCAGGCTGCTGTGCGCGGGCAGGGGCAGCTGGGCCAGGGTGGCGTTCCGGCTGAAGGTTTGCGCGCGCCGCTGGTCCACCGGGGTACGCGCCCGTGTGTGCGGGTTGACCATCCAGTACCTGCCGCGGGCGAACAGCAGGGGAACCGGAATCAGCCGGGCATCCCCTTCGGTGCCGGCCGACACGGCCGGGCCGCCGGTCGGCGTATCCGTCGGCTGATCAGCGGATGCCGAGCCGACTGCCTGGGTCGGGCGCCAGCCGATGAGCGGTCCGACGTTGTTGTGCCACCACTTCGTGGACAGCCGGACCTGACGCAGGTGAAGCCCCGAGCTCTGGGCGACCGCTCGGAGTTCGTCGCCAGGGTTGCTGGTTCCCGGCGTGTGAGTGGGCGGCTCGGTCACGGTGACGTCCGCTCCTTCGGTGACCACCTGGAGGGTCTCGACCGCCCAGGCTCGGGCGTCCTGGGCGCCGTCGGTGGCGAGTCGCCCGCCGCGGGCGCGGTTGGCGCCGAGCACTCCCAGGGCCCGTCGGGCACTCGCTGCCACCATCTGCTCGGCCGCGCGTTTGCGGACATCGAGAGCGTGCAGGAACACGGTGTCGGCGGCCAGGGCGCGATCGCCGAGCGAACGCACCAGATGGGCCATCTGCTGGTCGACCGCCTCGAACAGGGCTCCGGAGCGCAGCAGGTCCGGGGTGTTCAGGAGCTCGACCAGACAGTCGGACTCCGCACGGGTCCAGTCCTGGAGACCGAGGAAGAGCGCCTCACGTCCGGCCAAGCCGTTCTTGCTCATGCGGCCATCCGCCAGCCGGATCCAGCACGGTCGGCCGCTTCCGACGACCGTGCGGCCGCGCGTGAGCGAGACGATCTGCCGGGAGCGCAGGACCTGGGCATCCCGCGGGGCGCTGGTGGAGCGTACGGCGTCCGAGACGGCCTGCAGAGCACGATCCAGCGCGTCGCTGATCACGTCGGCGATCCGGTCATCGCGACCGGGCGGCCGGCAGCCGTCCGACTCCTCCGGCTGGACCTGGCGGCACAGCCTGGAGAGCTGGTCGTGGTCGACGCCGCGGAGCCGGCCGCCGGCCAGTGGCACCACGGTGAGCTGCCACTCGCCGGTCGCGGTCGAGGAGGGGATCGCGCTGTGGGCGGGGCAGCGGGCGACGAAGTGCTGCCGGGAGGTGTCGCCGTCGGGCACGAGACGGCTTGCGAAGATGTCGGCCGGCCCGCCTTCGACCAGGTAGACGGTGTGTCGCCCGTCGATGCGGCGGGTCGCGGTGGAGCCGGGGGCCGCCAGTTGGGCGAGCAGGTCCCAGTCCTGGGGCGGAACGACGGTGTTCATGTGGTTTCCCCCGCTGACTTCGCGTGGTGCCGGATGAGTGCCGCGTAGGAACCGTCGCGTGCCATGAGGGCATCGTGAGTGCCGCGTTCGACCTCCTGGCCGTGCTGCAGCACAACGATCCGGTCGCAGTCACGGATGGTGGACAAGCGGTGGGCAACGATGAGGCAGGTGGCGCCCCGGCGGCGCAGGTTGGAGTCGATCAGTCGCTCTGTCTCGGTGTCCAGGGCGCTGGTGGCCTCGTCCAGGATGAGCAGCCGGGGGTTGCGGACCAGGGAGCGGGCGATGTCCAGACGTTGGCGCTGGCCTCCGGAGAAGTTGCGTCCGCCTTCGTGCACCGGGCTGGCCAGGCCGCCGGGCCGGGCCGCCACTTCCTGGTGGATGCAGGCGTCCTTGAGGGCCTGCACGACGTCCTCGTCGGGGATGGTCGGGTCCCACAGGGTGATGTTGTCCCGTACCGTGCCCTCGAACATGATCTTGTCCTGGTCGACCATCGCCATGGTGGCGGCCCACAGCCCCGGGTCGAGCGTGTGCGGATCCCGGCCGTCGATGGTGATCCGCCCGCTCCAGGGCTGGTACAGGCCGGCGAGCAGCCGGCCGACGGTGGACTTTCCACTGCCGGAGCCGCCGACCAGTGCCACCCGCGCGCCAGGAGGCAGCTCGAGTGAGAAGTCCTGGAGGAGCGGTGGGACGAGCGGGTTGTAACCGAAGGTGACCCTGTCGAGCACCACGTGGCCTTCCAACGGTGTCGGTGCGCCGGAGACGACAGGTGCGGGTGGCAGCGGATAGCGTTCCACGTCCTGGAGGCGCTGCAGGTCCGCGCCGATTTCCTCGACCTGGGCGCTGACCGTGGTGAGGCTGGTGACGGGCCGGTTCATCGCGACGGCCAGGCCCTGCATGGCGACGAGCACTCCCACGGTCAGGGTGCCGGTCAGGACGAGGTGACTGCCCAGTGCGATCAGCACGGCGGTGTTCAGCGCGGCGAGCAGGGCGGGCACCGCTGCCACGACGGCGGCGGGCACGCCCGCTTTCTGCTGACCTGTGGTGACCGCCGCCTGGCGCGCGGCGAACTGCTGGTAGCTCAGCTCCTCCTGCCCGCTGGCCTTGACGGTCTCGATCATCGAGATGGTGGTGTACACGGCGGCGAAGAGCCGGCCGCGTTCGGCCTGCAGGCCTGCAATGGCAGTCGCGCGGATGGCGGACAGCCAGCGCAGCACAACCACGTTGAGGCCGGAGAAGACCAGCGCACACAGCCCCAGGACGAGGTCGTACTGGCACAGCAGCGCGGCGTAGGACAGGGCCAGTGCCATGTCCACCGCGGTGGATGCCAGACGCCGGGTGAAGATGTCGGCCACCACGTCGTTGGTGCGTACCCGGCGAGCGAGATCGGCCGCCATGCGCTGGTTGAAGAAGCCCAACGGAAGCCGCAGCATGTGCCGCATCAGGCGTGCCGCGCTGCCGAGCGCCACCGCGGTCTCGGCGCGCACCAGCAGGCGCTGCTGCAGCCATCCGGCGACGAGGGTGATCACGGTGGCCACGGCCATGGCCGCGACCAGCGCGACTGAGGTGCCCGAGTCCGAGCCGAGCAGCACCCGATCGACGAAGACCCGGGTAAGGGCCGGCACCGCGATGCCGACCATAGCGACCAGGAGGCCGAGGATCGCGGTCTGCGGCACGACTGAGCCGAGATTGCGCCAGCGTTCCCGCAGCGTGCGGACCAGACTGAACGGGTGTCCTCCGGGCTCGAACCCGGGACCCGGTTCCAGCGTGATCAGGATGCCCGTGTACGCGTCGTCGAACTCCTCCCAGCTCACCGTACGAGGGCCGGTGGCCGGGTCGTTGAGTCTGACCTTCCGCCCCATGCCCTCCAGCACCAGGAAGTGTTCAAAATTCCAGTACAGAATGGCCGGCAGCCGCACAGAGGCGAGGTCCGCGATGGGACTCTGCCGGCCTCGTGCGGTCAGCCCGTATCGGCGCGCCGCCTTGGCGACGCTGGCCGCGGTGGAGCCGTCCCGGCTCACCCCGCAGGCCTGCCTGAGCTCTTCGAGCGGGACGTGGCGGCCGTAGTGGGCGAGCACGATGCCCAGTGAGGCCGCCCCGCACTCGGTGGCCTCCATCTGGATCACGGTGGGGGTGCGCACCCGCTTGGCGGTCGGCCGGTCGGTGCCGCGCTTCGGGATGGTCGGACTCATTGGTTCACCAGCCAATTCAGCGGGTGCTCCTGGGCCACGGTCAGGGTCGCCGATACCGCGCTCTGCGAGTTCAGCGCGAAGGACGGGGAGGAGCGCGACCACTTCAGCCCGGTCGGCGACTCGGCGTCGGGGGTGAGGCGGACGGTCACCGCGACGACCGAACCGGCGGTGAGGAACGGCGTCACATCGCGGTCGGCGCCGAGGAAGGCGTGCAGGGATTCCTCGGTCTCCGGAAGGGAGCCGACGGCCGAGACCGTTCCGGACAGTGTGCCGAAGACGCTCACCGGCGCCACCGGGGTCGACAGTCGCACCGGCATGCCGACGCGCAGCAGCGGGGCGTGGGTCGCCGGTACGTAGACCATCGCCTCCAGCCGGTCGCCGGGCGTGTCCAGCCGCTCCAGAACGGCGACTTTGCTCCCGGGCAGCAGCATCTCCCCTTCGGAGATCCGGACGCTGACAACGTGCGCGGTCCACGGCGCGGTGACCGTCACGGTCGAGCCGTTCTGACTGACCAGGGTGTAGAGCGGCTGCTCCTTGCGGACCCGTTGGTTCGGGACCACCAGGACCGCGCCCACCTGTCCCTGCCGGGTGGCGTCCAGGGTGACGGCGCCCGCAGCGTGGGTGAGCACCCCGGGGGCGGTGACGGTCTTCGGTACCGTGGCGAACGCCGACCAAGTGCCGACGGAGAGCACCACGACCAGGAGTGCCACCGTCGTCAACCAGGTGGGTATCGAGGCCAGCCGGGCGATTTCGTCGAGTTGTTCGGGTGATTCCAGCTTTCGAAGGGCCTGTTTGCGGAATCTCAAAGCTGCTCCTCGGAGTCGGACGGGCAAGAGCCGAGGGCGAACTCAGCGATGGCGGGTTCGACCAGCGTGTCCAGTCCCGACAGCGCGGCGAACGAGGCGACGTCTCCCGCCCCCAGCGCGCACGGGGCCAGACCCATGTCGGTGGCGACCAGGTACATCCACGCGGTCAGGATTCCGGCGTCCTTGAGCGCCAGCGCGTACGGAATTCCCTCGTACTTCCACATCAGGCGCCCGATCCGTGCGGTGATCACGAACAACACCTGCGGCGGGTTCGGCATGGTGGCCGTGGCGCGCGCGAACGAAAGCATCTTCGCGGTCTCGGGGCCCGTGGCGGCGACGGCCGCCAGGCGATGCCGCACCGAGTCGTAGTGATAGAGCCCGCTCTCCAGTCCGGCGCAGCGCGAGATCAGCGGGTAGATCTCCAGTTCACCGATCCCACCCGCTCCCGGGTACGGGCGCCTGCCGGTCTCCAGGCCGTCGACGCTGCCGGTGGCGGCGGGTTCGAGGCGCTGGACCCGATGGAGGAACTCGGCCAATTGGGCTGCGGAGATCGGCCGGGCGTCGTCCTGGTGGCGCACGCTGCGGCGACGGGACATCACCGCCGCCAGCGAGTCCGGCGTCGCCTCGGCGGGGCGCGGGGACGGCGCGGGCAGCGGAATCGTGCGACGCGCTGTGGGCCCGCTCGTCTGCGGAGGCTCCGGCTCCAGGACACCGCGGAAGCGGTAGGTGGCGCCGATCGGCGCCGCGTGGCGTTGCGGCCGCGTCCGGTCGTGCAGCCACAGTTCCTCCGGCGACCACAAACCCATCGGAGCGGTTTCGAGCTCGGCCTCGGCTTCCTCGGACGTCACCAGGACTTGGGCGGAGAGCAGCTCGTCCAACAAGTGGCCGGCGGTAGGCTCGTCCACCTCCAGTCCCTTGGCCACGTCGAGCCGTCTGACCCCGCTCGCCGCCGCGCCCGCCAGGACGGCGCCCAGCTGGGTGTGCGCGCAGGCGATGGCGACGGTGCTCAGCGGGGAATGGGCCAGCATCCGCCCCTGATCGGTGCGGAGCACCGCGAACCGGGACAGTCGGTAGACCACCCCGGCGCTGTGCAGGCGCCGGGCGGGACCGCTCTGCGCCCCGAGCCCACGGGGCACCACGTCCAGCAGCGCCCGGGCTCCGGCGGCGATCCGGCGCTCCAGCCAGGAGTGCAATAGCAGTCGGCGTACAAGCAGTTGAGCGGGCAGGATCCGCGCTTCGCCCTCCAGGCCGGTGACGAGCTGGGCTATCTGAAGGTCGCTCAGCCAACCCTCCGCCATGCGCAGCAGCAGCGCCCGCCGGCCGGCCTCCGGGTCGGGAAGGCGCAGCCGGTAGCGGGACTGCTCCAGCACCAGGCACCCGCCCGGCTCGTTGGTCAACCGTGCGTCGGCGCGCAGCCGATAGCTCTCGACCTTGGCGGCACCCGGCAACGGGGACGTGCGATTCATGGGATTTCACGATCCTGATACGGGGACGGTCGTGCGGCGAGTGGGCAGGGACGGATCGAAATACGGCATTCAGCCGTCCCGCAACGCCTGCGGCAATCCCGGCCGGCACCGACCGTAGTGCGGATCGGGCCGGTCCTCGGCGAAAGGATCGATCCCGTGCCCAACATCGGATCGACCACGGCACGGAATGGTGTCATCGGCCCGCTCGGGGGAGCCGGGCTGCTCAGCCGTTCTCGACGACGACGGATTCCTCGACCCAGGGCGCGGACCCGTAGCTGCTCGCCAGCAGGTCCGCGGCCAGTTCCCGGCCGTGGTTCTCGGCAGCCGCGCGGAAGGCGCTCGCCAGGAGTTCCACCAGTCCCTGGGTGAATGTGCCGGTGCTGTGGTCATCCAATCCGGCAGCCGAATTCCGTTCGTGGCAAGGAAGGTTGAGCGAGAGGATGTCCGCGCCGACGATCTTGATCAGCTCCTCGGCGGCACCGTCGATCCGGTCCAGCAACCGCGCCAGGCACTGCAGGGTGACCGCCTCAGGGATTCCCGCCCGGACGAGGTCCAGGGCGGCACGCAAGACACCGGGTCGGGCGATGCGCACGGCGCCATCCTCGTCCCAGCCGAGCATGCCGTGCCGGTTCAAGGAGTGGAAAACGCCGGGCTTCTCCCGTATCGCCCGCTGCAGGGCGGCGGTGAGCTTTTCCCGGTCGTCATCGCGGCCCTCCGCACCGAGAATGGCGCCGATGGACACCAGATTGAAGCCTTGCCGCTGCAGTGAAACGATGTGCTCCAGTCTGCGCACATGCGTGTCGTCGTAGTAGCCGACCCGCCCTCTGCGGATCGGCGGCTGCAGCAGCTTGCGGGATTGGTGCGCTCGGACGTTCCTCGGTGACATGCCGACGATTCTGGAGAGTTCCTCCACGGTGTAGCGGGCGGCCGGACGATCCGGGCTCGTGAGGGACAGGGGGCTCGATGTCATGGTGTGTCCTTCCACGGGCCGGGGCTGATCGGCGGACGGTGGGGCATGACCGGGGCGATCACTCCGAACACCTGGTGAGACAGCGGCGATGGGCCGGGACAAGGAGCCGGCACGGTGCAACGGTACTCACCAGGGGGAGACGCGGCCCAGGGCCGCACCAGGCCGAGGAGCAGGGGTCCGCCGGCAGGGCCGGCACCGTGGTGATGTCGATGTGGTGGTCGCACAGCCACAGGGCGTGCGGTTGAATGGTCGGCTCTGCGGCCTCGGGAGTCGGCCTTGAGTCTGTCGTGGAGGGTGGCGAACCCGTCGGGCGCAGCCCCGGGAGCCACCGAGCACCAGGTGGTCTTCCTTGCCCAGGGCGTGTTCGAGAAGTCCCGTCTGTCTCGCGGGGTCTGACACGCACGCTCGCCGCGTTGCCGAAATGCCCTGGTAGCTCCGCTACGAGGGCACCCCGGCGCCTTGCGATCGCACGCGCCAGACCTCGCGAGACCCGCCCTCCGGGCGGACGACGCTACTTCTCGAACACGCCCTGGTACGGCGGCAATGCGGCGGTAGACGCGCAGACGATCCGCCGCACGCTCCGCGACGGCGGCTCGCACGGGCGCCGTGCGGCATTCACGGGTTCGGCCATGACCGTCATACCCGTCGGGCACACCGCGCGCCCCCGTCCGCCCTGGAGACGAACCTCCTCCAGAGCCCTCATACGCCTCCGGGAAAGAGCCCTCCCGGGATCACAAAGCGCGGTCCGCCGGGCCGTACGAGCCCGGGGCCCACCCGCACCAAGAGGGAGGTACGACGCGTTGCTGAGGGCCTTGGATCCCGGCGGCCACCGGCCGACCGTGGA
This sequence comes from Streptomyces sp. NBC_00984, assembly GCF_045162475.1. Classification (NCBI taxonomy): domain Bacteria; kingdom Bacillati; phylum Actinomycetota; class Actinomycetes; order Kitasatosporales; family Streptomycetaceae; genus Streptomyces; species Streptomyces sp. NBC_00984. The sequence continues at coordinate 960,113 of NZ_CP108734.1, read as the reverse complement.
CTGGTGCGAGGCGCCCGGCTTCCGCTGTGCGATGGCCTCGCACTCCGCCTTCACCGTTTCCAGGAACCGATTGCAGCTCCTGGCGGAGTCGGACGGGGGGCGGGCACCTTCAGGTTGATGACCTCGTCGGCGCCCAGGGCCACCTCCGAGGCGGTGAACTCCGAGGCCGCCCAAGCGCGATCACGACGCGCCCGTCCATCGGCCACGTCAGGCCGTGGCAGCCACCCGCAGAGTATGGGTGGCGACCGGGGCCGACGGTCATCGGGCACGGGGCCTCGTTCATCGTCCCGGCCGGTTGGTTGTTCGCGCCCTTCGCCACCAGCACCGGGCGGACCGGCCGTCCGGTGGCCTGGTGCTCCAGGACCGACCCGGTCAAGCCGGGCGCCTCGTCGTCCTGGCGTGGCGAGCACAAGAGCGCCGGTGCGGCCGCCCGCGGCCGCCCTGGGCGTCCACGGCCCGCTGCACCCCACCGTCACCCCCGCCAGCGCACCGACTGTGTATATCTGACGGCTCGACATGCGCGCGTCGCCGCTCATCCCCATCGCCACCTTCCGATCCTGTCCGGGGCCAGGCGCATCGACGCCTCACCCGGATACTGCCGTCACCCGCCGTGCCCCGGCAGCGGGGCCGGACCCAGTCGAGCACGCGCCCGGCAGCGCGGACCAGGCAGTTCAACCCGCAGGACTGCATCCGGCATACTTCTGTCGTACAGCTCGCGCCGCACCCGGGGGAGCGCAGCACCACGAGGAGCGTTGCACGTGCGGCAGCCCTGCCGAGCCTCTGCCAGCGGGCGTCCACCAGCAGCCGGTCCCGGCAGCACCTGGTCCAACGACCCGGCGCCGAGCCGCATCACCAGGCCGTACACCTGGCAGAACCACCTCCCATCCGGTAGGACCACGTCCCGCACCCTGCTGCCGGACGGTTCGCGCCGCGGCCGTGGTGCACCGCCGGGGGGAGCGGCATCATGAGCAGCGGCGGATCCGCGCACGGCGGGTTCGGGGAGCTGCTGCGCAGCCTGCGCGTCCGCGCCGGCCACACCCAGGAACGACTCGCCCACGCCGCGGGAGTGAGCGTCCGCACCCTCGTCGACCTGGAACGCGGCCGCACTCGCGGACCGCAGCGCCGTACCGTGCAGGCCCTGGCCCGCGCACTCGCCCTGGACGCTGCGGACCGCGGAGACCTGGAACGGGTCGCCGCCTTCGGCCGGCCCCGCCCACGCCTGGCCGCCGCACCCTCGGGCGCCCTGCCGCTGCCGCGCGACCTCAGTGACTTCACCGCCCGTACCCAGGCCCTGGCCCGTCTGCGTGCCCTGGCCGAACACCCCGGAGGAGACGCGGCACCTGTCGCGGTCGTCACCGGACAGCCGGGCCTCGGCAAGACCGCCTTCGCCGTCCACGCCGCACACACCCTCGCCCCGCACCACCCCGACGGCCAGTTCGCCATCGACCTGTGCGGCATGGACGAACGGCCCGCTGACCCACGCGAGGTCCTGGCCCGCCTGCTGCGCGCCCTCGGCGTGACCGAGCGTGCCATCCCTCACGACACCCAGGACCGCACAGGCCTGTTCCGCTCGATCGCCGCCGTCCGTCGACTGCTCCTGCTGCTGGACAACGCCGCCGACGAGGACCAGCTCCGCCCGCTGCTCCCGGGCCGGGGCAGCTCGCTGACCGTCGTCACCAGCCGCCACGCCCTGGCCGGCCTGGAGTGCGCACACCGCATCGACCTCGCCCTGCTGCACCGAGAGGAGTCCGTCGAACTGATCACCCGCATCATCGGCGAACAGCGCGTCGCCCGGGAGGCCCAGGCCGCCCGCGACCTCGCCGATCTGTGCGGCCACCTGCCGCTGGCCGTCCGGATCGCCGGACAGCGCCTGGCGATCCGGCCGCAGGAGCGCCTGGGCAAGCTTGTCGCCCAACTCGCTCGCGAAGAAAGCCGATTGGACGCTCTGAGAGCCGGCAGCCTCGAAATGCGGGCCGCGTTCGCGCTGTCATACCGCCGGCTCACCCCGATCGCCCGTACCTTGCTGCGGCGCGCCGCCCTGGCGGCCGGCCCCGACTTCAGCCCGGAGACCGCCGCCCTGCTGGCCGGCACCACGCTGCGCCGGGCCCGCCTCTGCGCCCAGGACCTCGCCGACCGCGGACTTCTCCAGACCCACCCGGAAACCGAGCGCTACCGCTTCCACGATCTGCTGAAACTGTTCGCCACCGAGCAGCTCGCCGCCGACGACGACCCCGCCGCCCTCGCGGGCGCCCGCAACCGGACCGCCCGCTGGATGCTGACCCGGGCCACGGCGGCGGCGCTCCATTTCGACGCGGAGCACCGCCGAGCCCCCGACGGCGACCCCGACCCCGTGACTGCCCCCACCGGCCCTGAACCGGCCCGCGCCTGGCTGGAAGCCGAACGTGCCCAATGGCTCTGGGCGCTCCACCACGCCCAGGCCGCCGGATGGCACCGGCAGGTCATCGACACCGCCGAGGCCATGCACTGGTTCTCCGACCGCACCCAGCACTGGGAGCAGTGGGCGGAGGTGTTCCAACTCGCCGTCGCTGCCGCCCGTGCGCTGGGCAGCCGGGTGGACGAGACCGTTCACCTCAACTATCTCGCCTGGGCCTACAACATGTGCACCCGCGACCACCATGCCGCCCTGGAGACCGCCGACGCGGCCTTCACCGCAGCCCGGGAGAGCGGCGACCGGCTCCAGATGGGCTGGGCCCTGGGCTACGGGGCCGGTGCGCTGAAACGTCTCGGCCGCACAGGCGAGGCCATCGCCTGGCTGCGCGACTCCGCCGCCTGCCACCGCGACAACACCACCCCGCAAGGCCGTCTCGCCGAACTGACCACCCTCAACACCCTCGGTATCGTGCTGCGCGAGACCGGCCATGCCGGCCAGGCCCTCGCCATCCACCTCAGCAGCGAGGCCATCTGCCGCGCGGGAATCCCCGGCCAGTCACCCGACCTGATCGCCGTCTACCACGCCGCCACCCTCCACCACCTCGGTTGCGACCTTGCCGTGCTCGCCCGCTGGTCCGAGGCGGAAGCCCCCCTGCGCCAAGCGCTCACTGCCTTCGAGGCGGCAGACATGCCGGCCTGGAGCTCACCTGCCCGCCTCGACCTCGGCATCGCCCTGCACCACCTCGGCCGCCACAAGGAAGCCCGCGCCGCCCTGATCACGGCCCACCGCACCCTCACGGAACTCAACCATCCCCGCCACACTGAAGCCGCCGCCCACCTGAGGCGACTGCCCGACTGCACCGGGTGAACACAGCCTCGGCAGGACAGTGCCACGATTCGGGTACGGCTCGCGCGGATCCTCAATGGGTGTTCTGCGAGTTTCGGCGGTCCTCGTGGCGATTGGAGGCGAGTTGTCCGGTTCGAGGGCTTCACGGTGGGCCGGGGTGGAGCCAACGTGCGGTGCCATCCGTCCGCTTCTCAGCACGGTTGGGGTTCGTGTCGTGGGGCCCGGTGGTTGCGTGTGGGATCGGCTGGGAACGCCGCGATGCCCTCGCCGTCCCATGGGGGAATCGAAGCTTCCGTCCAGGCCCGGCAGCGCGTTCGCCAGCACACGGGTGACAAGCAGCGCGCCGATCTTGTGACGCACGCTGCGCCGCGGGACTCTGCTGCGCATTTCGCTGGGGCGTGCGGGGTGACCGTGTCGGGAGCCGGCACCTGCGAGGTGGCGGTGGGGTGTCAGGTTTCCCGGTGCCCGCTCAAAACAGTTCCAGGCCCTCGCCGCTGGTGTCCGCGATGACTGGCCGGAACTGGGCAGGGAGGCCGTCCAGGCGGTCAGGACCGGCCGCGGCGGCCACGGCAGGGGCCGTCTCGGCCAACCAGGCACGAAACCGCTCGGCGGCTTCGCGGTAGGGGACTCGCGCCAGGACACGGTGCTCGCCGGAGGGGCAGAAGTCGACGGTGACAGTGAGCAGGCAGGAACGGGGCGCGTTCTGACTGCCCGTCCAGGACACGCGCAGGACACCGCAGGGCTTGCGCCCGCGGGGGGCGCGGTGGGTCGGGCGCAGCGATCGGCAGGCTATGTGGGCGGTCCATGCGGCGAGGTGCGGCAGGGGCAGGGTGGTGCGTGCGCGGCAGCCGGGGCAGCGGTGCCAGTGGCGGAGCCAGTCGTCGGTGTCGGTGTGGAAGAGGCGTGTGTAGCGGTTCGCCACGCGGATGTCGTTGCTGTACAGGTGGTCGGGGCGTTCCTGTGTGTTGCAGGACTGGCAGACGGGGGCGCGGACGTAGCCGTGTTCGTGGCAGTGGTCGAGCACGGTGGCGGGCGCGGTGCGGCAGACGGCGCACGCCCACCCAGCCACCTTGCGGGAGGTACCGGGCTTCCTGCTGAGCGCCGAGTACAGCTGGCCTTCCAGCTCTTTGTTGTACGGGCGCAGTGAGGGGGTGGGGCCCTCGGGGCTCGTCGTCTGCCGACCGCCGGCGTCTCGGGCCTGGCGGGGGTGGGAGGGCGGCTCGGTGACGGCTGCGCCTGCCTGGCGGGTCCGCGCGGCTTGTACCCACTGCGTTTCGGCGTGCTCGGCCGCGTCCAGCAGCCTGACCACAGCGCGCGGCAGCCACCACGTGCGCTGCGTCCCGTCGCGGGTCTGCTCCACGAGTATCTGTCGCCAGTCGATCCCCGCCAGATGGTACGGCCGGGCGTCTTCACGTCGTGCTGCCCGCTCGGGGCCGCCCAGCTCCTGCAGTTCCCCCTTGATGCGCCGGCGCCAACGCAGCGGCGTTTCCTCGTTGCACTCCTGCCTCGGCGCCCCACGAAACGGACCGATGCGGACGAGGTCGTGCCGATCCATCCCGACCGCGTTCAGTTCCGCGGCCGCCCGGCGCACCTCGACCTCCGGAACACTCCACTGACCGTTGCTCGCCCGCACCGTCGACACCACATGGCCGCCGAGCAGGACGTACCTCACCTGGGCACGGGCAGGAGAGCAGGTGAATGCCCCAGAAGCCGTCGGCACAGCACTGTCGGCCGTCAAATCGACCCACAGAGCGTCCGCGGCAACCAGGGTGATCAGGCCGTCCGTGCGACCGGGCATGACACGCTCCGACATACCGACAGGCTAACGGTCTGCAACGCGGCAACGGATCCCAAGCGCCTCGGTCAGCCGGGCCGCCGCCCGCAACTCCATATTCCTGAGCATCCGGTTCGTCAGCACCTCCCGTGCCCGCAGCCTCACCACCAGAACGTCAAGAACCGGGCAAGTCGCCCTCGCGCATCCGCGGTCCCCGAGCCCAGACGAATTGAGCAACAGAGTCCCCCGGCGAGCCAAAGCGGCAGGACAGCGTCACCGGCAGATCCTCGAAGGACACTGCAGGAGACCTGCAGGAGACCTGCAGGAGACCCGCAGGACCACCACCAACACCGAGACCGCTCGGACGAGTTACAGCAATGCCCCAACTCCCCTCGGACATGCAGTCCGTGAGAAGTTGCAGTTCAGAGCCGTGTCCGAGCCCCTGCGGTCGGTAATATCGAGTACAAGCGGGGCGTCGATTCCGGTGTCGTCAACCAGGGCCTGTTCTATCTCTCGTGGCTGATGGATCACCGGGCCGAGTTTGAGCGCCTGGTCCGTGACCGGCTCGGGGCTACGGCCGTATCTCAGGTGCTGTGGAGCGGACCGTGCCTGATCTGCATCGCCGGCGACTTCACGCGCTACGACGTACACGCCGTGCGTGAGCACCGGAGGTCGATCGATCCGGTCCGCTACCGACTCTTCGGCAGCGACCTGCTCGGGCTTGAGACCGTGGCGTCCGTGAGCGGCAGCATGCAGGTAGTCCGTCGGGCGCGCCGGCAGGCCGTCGCACGGGCGGCAGCCGACGTCCAGGTCACGCAACCTGCATGCACTTAGGTTGGCCTGACCTTGTTGCGTTGGGTGTTGCTGTGCCGGCCGCTGAACGCCTCGCCCGACGACGGGCCCGCATGGCCGGTATGGCGTCCGCTGTAAGGTCATGTGCATGTTTCCCGCCGCGCTGCCTCCCCGACTCGGCGGACTGTGGCGATCGACGGAGTCGGGTGTCGTCCACGCGCCGCAGCAGCCGGCGGAGCTCCGCCGGGCACGGCGTCGAGCCGCGTCGCTCATCGTGCTGGCGTGCCTGCTGGCGGTTGCCGCGGTCGCGATGTGCGGCAGCGCGGTGGCACATTGGGGCGACGCGTACATGCGGACGCCGAATCGCTACGGAGAGCCCGGCCGGTCCCGGCCGGTCGTGATGCTCGGGCTCGGACTTCTGCTGCTCGTGTCCGCCGCCTTCGCGGTGGTCGGTGCGTGCGCCCTGCGCAGGCCCAGGAGGGCGACGGTCGAGCTCACCCCGATGGTGGTGCGATCGAACATGTACGGAGCCGTCGAGGTGCCCTGGGACGAGATCCTCGGGGCACGGGTGGCGGACGGACTGCATATCGATCTCGCCCGCCCGGCAAGCGCCTACCGCATCACGGGAGGAACCCGCCGTGAGGACGGAGCGGCTTCGCTCCGTCTGTACGCTCCGGCCACCGAGTTGCTCCCGCTCCTGGCCTGGCTGCGGGAGCATCCCGAGTCGCGTACGACGGTTCTTGCGCCGTGGTCGGACCAGGTGGCTGTCAGGAACGGCGACGCGGAGAAATGATGCGTCAGTACCGGGGTGCGGTCTCGCAGTTCACCGTGAACGACGATGTCGAAGTGCCCGTTCCCGTGCCCGGTGCGGTCTGGACCGTCGGCGCGGTCATCCTCGACCAGGACGGTGCGGCCTTCGCCCAGAGGCGTAGCTCGGACCGCCGGCTCTTTCCCGACACGTGGGACATCGTGGGCGGCCACGTCGAGGCCGGCGAGACCCTCTTGGACGCTCTCGCCCGCGAGATCGAGGAAGAGACCGGCTGGCGCCTGCGCCACGTGCGGCGGTTCCTCGGCACCAGCACCTGGACCGGCGACGACGGCGCCGGACTCCGTCACGAGGCCGACTATCTCGTCGAGGTCGACGGTGGCTTGGGCAACCCGGTCCTGGAACGGTCCAAGCACTCCGCCTTCGACTGGTTCGGCCCCGACGACCTCGCCCGTCTGAAGGACAACCGCGCGCCCGGAGAATTCCTGATCCACCACCTGATCGCACTGGCCGTGCGAGCACGGTACGGGGCGTAGGCGCGACGGAGCCGGTACCGCCGACCGTCCCCCGGGGCGGCGGTGACCTCGCACGGAACGGGTGCGAGGCCGACGGCCTCTGCGCTCTCACGCCGTGGTCGGCGCCTGGGCCGGTGCCGCGGTGGGAGCGAGGTGCAGGTGCCCGGTGCGGCGCAGGCCGGTCAGGGCGGCGGCACAGGCGAGGCCGAGCATGGACAGCGCGGTCCACGGCAGCCAGGGGGCATGGGTACGGGTGGCCAGGTCGAACAGGGCTCCCACGGCGAGGTTCCCGAGGGCGACGGCGACGCCGGCCACGGTGCTGTAGGCGCCGTAGTAGGTGGCCACCAGACGCTGTCCCGAGAGACGGACCAGCGTGTCCATCTCGAACGGGTACAGCAGCGCGGCACCCGCGGCCAACAGCGCCGCGCACGCCACCAGGCCCCCGAGCCCGAGTACGGCGGTCAGTCCGTGGCCGCGGTGGTGCGGGCCCGGCAGCAGGGGCAGGAACGCGGCGCCCATGACGGCCAGGCCGAGCGCGATCGCTTTCGGCGGGGCCAGGTGTTTCCTGGCCCAGTCGGTCAGCCGGAGCTGACCGGCGACCGCGACCGCGGCGGAGACGGCGAAGACCACACCCATCGCGGTGCCGCTGTCGTCGCCCAGCAGGGTGCGGGCCTGCAGGGGCAGGGCGAGGTAGGCCTGGAAGGCCAGCAGGTACGAGCCGGCCATCGCGGCGGAGAACAGGACGAAGGGCCGGTTGCGAAGAATCGTCCGCCAGTCCGTCGCGATGCCCCGCCACCCACTCGTACGCTCCGCGTCCGGTGCCGGACGCCGTGCCGGCAGGGCACGGGCCTGGACGACGGCCAGGACCCCGAACACGGTCGCGGACGCGGCGCACACCACCCGGAATTCGAGGGTGAGCAGGGCGAGCCCGGCGAGCGGGCCGAGCAGGATGCCCGCCTGATAGAAGACGTTGAAGACGGCGAACGCCTCCACCCGGCGTTCTCCGGCGCCCTGGGCGAGGTAGGCGCGGACGGCGGGGTTGAACAGGGCGCCGGCGAACCCGGTCGCGGCGGAGGCGATGATCAGCGCGGGCACGGTGTCGGCGAGGGCCAGCAGCGCGAACGCTCCGGTCCGCAGAGCGCAGCCGGTCAGGATCATGGGTTTGTAGCCGATCCGGTCGGCCAGGGTCCCGCCGAGCCAGAACATGCCCTGCTGGGAGAGGTTGCGTACGCCCAGGACGAGGCCGACCGCCCACGCGGCCAGGCCGAGGCCGTGGGCGAGGTGGTCGGCGAGGTAGGGCATCAGCATGTAGAAGCCGAGGTTGATGCCGAACTGGTTGACCATCAGCAGCCGGATGCCGGGCTCGAAGGAGCGCACCTGCGCGCGCAGCCGCCTCACCGGGCACCCGCCAGTACGGCAGGGACGACGGCCGGGCCGGTGACCGTTCGGCAACGCGTCCAGGACGTCACGGTGCGCTCGCCCGGGTCGGTGATCTCGTCCGGCTCGTCCGGCAGCGGCACCGGGGGGTCCAGGAGGCTGTGGCCGTGGCACCAGCCGTCGTTGTAGATGGTGTCGAGATAGCGATGGGGTCCGTCGGGAAAGATCGCGGCGATCCTTGTTCCGGCGGGGCAGGTGCGGGCGGCCCAACCGGCGACCATCGCGACCGCGCCGACGCTCCAGCCGCCCGAGGCGTAGTGGTGGCGGGCCAGCGACCGGCAGGAGCGGACCGCCTCGGCCGGGGCCACCCAGTGGACCTCGGTGAATGCCGGGTAGGCGACATTGCCCGGGTGGATGCTGGAACCCAGCCCGCGCATCAGCCGCGGTCCGGCCGGCTGCCCGAAGATCGTCGAACGGGTCGAGTCCACGCCGATCAGCGCCAGGTCGGGGAACGTCCGGCGCAGCGCGGCCGAGACCCCCGCGGAGTGGCCGCCGGTTCCGACGGAAGCGACCAGGACGTCGACGCGGCCCAGTTGCGCGACGAGTTCGGCGGCCAACGGGGCGTAGGCCGCCACGTTGTCGGGATTGTTGTACTGGTCGGGGCACCACGCTCCGGGAGTTCCGGTGAGCAGTTCGGCCACCTTCTCGCGCCGGGCCTGCTGCCAGCCGCCCACCGGGTGCGCGGTGGTGACGGTCTCGACGCGGGCGCCGTAGGCGTCCAGCGCCCGGCGGATTCCCGGCTCGAGTCCGGGGTCGGAGACCACGGTGACCGGATGTCCGAAGGCGATCCCGGCCAGGGCCAGGCCCAGTCCCAGGGTGCCGCTGGAGGATTCGACGACCGGCGCACCGTGGACCAGGTCGCCGCGCTCCCGGGCGCGGGCCACCATGTGCAGGCCGGGGCGGTCCTTGATGCCGCCCGGGTTGGCGCCTTCGAGCTTGGCCCAGAAACCACGGCCGGCGTCGGCGAAGGGTTCACCGATCCACAGCACCGGCGTGCGGCCCACCAGATCGGAAGGTCCACGGGCAGACGTCGGGGCAGGGGCGTACGAGGGGATGTTCATGAAGGTGTCACGGCTCCTCGCCCCGGGCCGGCAGCGGCCGTCGGGGCATCGGGGGATCAGGGAGCGGACACACAGCGGCCCGATCCGGTCCGGCACGGGCCGGACGGGTATGCAGCGGGTGGGCGGCTGTGCGGGCCCGGTCAGGTCCGCGCCACGCACAGGGCCGTGAGGATGCACCGCCCGCCGAGGAGGCCGTGATCGGGTGCCCGAGCCGTCCCGTCGCCCGGCAGGGCGGCGGCGGGCGCCCAGGGCCGGACCTCCACCGGGAGCGCCCCGCCCGGGGCGGGAGGGGGTGGGGAGTCGATGCGGATCCAGTCCGCCGTGTGATCCGTCTCGGGGCAGCACGGTGCCGGATCGGGAGACGACGCCGTGGTCGGACCGGGCGGTGTCGCCTCAGGAGCGGCGGCAGCGGCAACCGAGTTCGTCGGGCCGTGATGGGTGTCGAACGCCGTGCCATGGCTGTGTGCGCAGCCCAGGAGGTGGAAGACCAGCCAGAGCAGTAGGAGGAGCACGCCGCCGTCCCACATGCGGCGATACGCCGGGGAGAACGATGCCGCACCGGTCATTGACTCAACGTACCCAAACGAACACGTGAAGTCACACTGCCCGGTCGGCTCGCCGCAATGCGATTTCGGGGCCCGGCGGCGTTCGGCGGGGCTGGACGACGATGCCGTCGTCAATCGTGCGTCAAGGGGCGTCCGTGCGGGATCAAGGGAGCGCTAACGGAGATGTTCGGTCGGGCAGGAGCGGGCATAGCGTCACTGGTATGTCCCGGCTTGCCAGTAGTCCGGGGTGATGTACCCGTCTCCACGAGGAGTGCCATGAACGACAACCAGTGTGCCGAGGACCCCGACCCCCTTCAACCGAACCGGACCGGAGGACTGTTCGTTCCGGTCCGGTCGGGGCCCGCGGGCCACTGCGTCCGCCTCTTCCGTACGCCTCTCGGTGCACGTACCGCCGTCGCCTTCACCCACGAGCGGCAGCTGCTCCTCACCCTCGGGCAGCGGCAGACCTGGATCCGGCTGTCCGAGCCGGCGGTACGCGCGCTCGTCGCGCCGTTGGGGGTCGTCGATCTCGTCATCGACCCGCTGCTCGCTGTCCCGGGTCCCGGTGCCGCCTCCTCCGCGCGGCTCACCCGCCGCACGGCCCCCGCGCCACAGCGCGAGTGCCGGCCGGTCCGGAATCTGCGAGCGGTCGACGTGGTCCGCGCGGCCGGAACACCGTCGTTGTCTCCTGCATCAACCTCTTGATCGGCTGGGGGAACACCATGACCACAACACTTCCCGGGCCGTCGGCTCCGACGCCCGCACCGACCGTGCCCCACGCGGCCCCCGTGCCGCCGGGCAACGCGGCAAGCCTGTCCGTCTGGCCCGCTTCGGCGCGGCTCACCTCCCGCGACGATGTCGCGGTGGCAGGCGTCTCCCTCGTGGAGGCGGCCGAGCGGTTCGGTACACCGGTCTATCTCCTGGACGAGGGCGAGGTGCGGGAACGCTGCCGCACCTACCTGCGGTCCTTCCCGGACACCGATGTCGTCTACGCGGCAAAGGCATTCCTCTGCCGTGCCCTCCTGCGCTGGGTGCAGGAGGAGGGCCTCGGCCTGGACGTCTGTTCCGCGGGCGAGCTGGAGTTCGCCGTGACGACCGGCTTCCCGCCCGAGCGCATCGTGCTGCACGGCAACGCCAAGAGTCCGGACGACCTGGGCGCCGCGCTGCGCCTGGGCGTCGGGCGGATCGTCATCGACAGCGCGTGGGAGATCGCCCGGCTCTCCGCGCTCGTCCCGGACGGCGCCCGCCAGAAGGTGCTGGTGCGTGTGGTTCCGGGTGTGAGCGCGGGCAGTCACGCCGCGATCCGCACCGGCACGGACGACCAGAAGTTCGGGCTGTCGATCACCGACGGGAGCGCTCAGCACGCCGTCGCGCGGATCCTCGACCAGCCACGGCTGGAACTCGTCGAACTGCACTGCCACATCGGTTCGCAGATCACCACCGTCAAGCCCTACCTGACCGCGCTGCGACGGGTCGTCGGGCTGCTCGCCCAGATCCGCCACCAGCACGGAATCGTCCTGCCGGAGCTGGACCTCGGCGGCGGGCACGCGGTCGCCTACCGGCCGGGCGAGACCTCGCTCGACATACCGTCCCTCGGCGCCCGCATCCGCCGGGAACTGGCCACGAGCTGCACCGCGGCCGGCCTCCCCGTACCCCGGCTCACCGTCGAGCCCGGCCGTGCACTGGTCGGGCCCGCGGGCGTGGCGCTCTACCGGGTGCTCGCGGTGAAGCGGACCGGCGACCGGATCTTCGTGGCCGTGGACGGCGGAATGAGCGACAACCCGAGGCCCGCCCTGTACGGCGTACGTTACGCGCCCCGGCTCATCGGCCGGCGCTCGACGGCCGGGCCCTGCACGGCGACCGTCGTCGGCCGGCATTGCGAGGCGGGCGATGTGCTCGCCGCCGATGTGACCATGCCCGGCGACATCCGCCCCGGGGACCTGGTGGCCGTCCCGGTCGCGGGCGCCTACCACCTGTCCATGGCATCCAGTTACAACGCGGTCGGCCGCCCGCCGGTGGTCGCCGTCGCGGACGGCCGCGCGCGGCTACTGGTCCGCCGCGAATCCCTCGCCGACATCAACGGCCGCGACGTCGGTCTCTGAGCCGATGGCACGCGGGCCCTCCGAGCCGATGGCACGCGGGCCCGCGACGCCGCCCGTCCCCGTGCCGGCTGTCCTTCCCCCTGACGGCGAAGTCCTCGCGATGCCGTCCGGATCTCGCGGCAGGCCGCGAACCCGAACGCGCCGCGCCCCGTCAGCCGTGTTCCTTCGGACCGGTCGTCGCCATGGCCGCCCCCGCCTGGTCGGCCAGAGTCACCGCCACCAGTCTCGCCTGCAACGAGGCGGGTTCCGTGCCGGGCGTCGGCGTGAGCATGAACCTGCCGTAGTAGTGGCCGTTGCCGATCGCGCGCAACTCGATCTCCTCCTGCGGCCAGCCCCTCCGTGCCATGTCCCACGTGCGCCGCCCGATGACCACGTCGCCGTCCTGTTCCAGCCGCGGCGGGTGCCCCAGCAGCGTTCCGTACTCGAACCGGCAGCCCTTCAGCCCGAGCAGCCGGGTCAGCTCACCCCGGACATGGTCGACCACCGCGTCGGGGGAATTCGTGGACTGCGCCAGCTGAGCGGTGTCGTGGATCGTGGCCAGGTGACCCGCGTCGGTGATGGCGACCACCCGCAGCCGTCGGGCCCGCGCCGCCAGCTGCGAGACGACCAGGCCGACCACCAGGAGCAGCACGGCCGTCTGGATGTCGTCGCCCTTGTCGATGGTGAAGCGCTCGTACGGCACGGTGAGGAAGAAGTCGAACCAGACGGCGGCCGAAAGCGCGGCGAGCGCGCCGGCCACCCGGTTCCCGATGGCGGCGACCGCCACGACGACCACGACGAGGATCAGTGCCGTGGTGGTGCTGGTGAGGTCCGTACGGAAGGGCACCAGCAGCCCGGCGACGGCGGGCGGGCAGACCAGGGCAGCGGCCACGGCCATGCTGTCCCGCAGGGGGAAACCGGACATGCCTGCCTCCTGAGGTCTGTCTTCCACGATGCTCCTCCGTAGCCGGAAGCGGTAGCCGGGCCCCGACTGAGGGCTGTCCCGCAATCCCTGGCGGGCGTGCACCAGGGATTACGGGCCAGCCCTCAGGTGATCGAATGCTGCGGATGGACAGGGCCGGCTTCCAGCCCGTTCCCCTCGGTCGGTGTGAGGTACATGCTTTCTGTCGCCCTCGGTCCTGGAGGTGCGTCCGGCCTGCGCGGAACGGCGCGCAGCGGTGTGGCACGGCAGGCCACCCCATGTCTTCGGCCTCGTACCCCGACAACTCCCCCTGGCCGGCGGCCAGATGGAACACTCGGCAGCAGAGGTGCGCGCGTGGAGGTAGTGGAGTTCGCGGTTGGTACGGACAGCCGGGGCTACGTCGAAGTCCCCGACGAGGCAAGTCGCAACGGGGGCGGCTGACTGGCCGGGGCCGGGGCCGGGGCCGGGGCCGGGGTCCGGATCGTCCGGGCGGCGGCGGACACCTGGCAGGGTGCCCTGGCCGGCTTACGGTCGGCTGCCGAAGGGGCGTCGGCCCAGTTGCGCGCCGTCGACCCGCCGCCCGAGGAGGTGGAGGTGACCTTCGGGGTCACGGTGGACGGGAAGCTCGGCGCGACGCTGGTTTCCGCGGGTACGAACACGCATGTGAACGTGAAGGTGGTGTGGCGGAATGCCGCCGGGGCGGCGAGCGCCGTCACGGCCGGAAGGCGCCGAAGCCGCCGTCGAAGCGCCCGTGGGGCGCCCGGACGGAGATTCCGTCCGGGCGCCCCACGGGCGCGGTGATCAGTGGCGCAGGTCGAGACGGTGCACGCCGCCGTCGATGGTGCCGACGTAGAGCGTGCGGCCGTCCGGACTCGCGGCCAGTTTGGTGGTGTCGGTGTTCTGCAGGCCGGTGGAGATGTTCTGCCAGCTCAGACCGCGGTCGGTGCTGCGCAGTACGCCGCGGCCGCCTTGCAGCAGGCCGCTGTCACCGGAGCTGGTGGTGGCCGCGTACAACGTGTCTTTCACCCGGAGCAGGTCGGAGACATGGATCGCGAGAGCACCGGTGTCCGCGGTGAGGAAGGTCCGGCCGCCGTCGGTACTGACGCGGACGCTCTCGCCGCCGATGACGAGACGCCGTCCGTCGAGGTCGATCGCGGTCACCGGGCCGTCGGCGACCTTGCTGACGGTCACCCCGCCGTCGTCCGAACGGTAGAGACCGTCGGTGTTGCCGAGCCACAGGCGCAGCGGATTTGCCGGATCGCCCACGATGGTGCCGAAGGAGCGGTCATGGTAGAGGTTCTTCCACGTCGCGCCCCCGTCGCTGGTGGCGAACAGCCCCTCGCCCAGAAGGCTTCGGAAGCCGACCATCACCCGGTTCGGGTCGGCGGGGTGGACCAGCAGCGCCGTCGGCACCTCCGCCGAACTGCCCCTCTTCTCCCAGGTGGCACCGCCGTCCCCGCTGCGCTCGACGGTGAACGCGCCGAACGCGGTGCGCCGGACCTTCCAGATCACCTTCGGATCCTTGGCCGACACGGCGAGTTGCGGGACGCCGACGCCCCTCCTGCCCTCGCCGCCCGACCGGCCCCACTCCGGGTTCGCGACGGGAAGGGCGGTCCGGAAGACCGCGCTGTCGGTGGCGGCGAGCAGATGGCCGTCGCTGACCGCGAGATCGTTGACGGTCAGTCCCTGGACGCCGATCCGCCGGTACCCGGTGCCGTCCGCGGCACCCCGGTAGAGACCGTCCTGCTCACTGGAGACGGTGACGGAACCGTCGGCCCAGCGGTCGTAGTCCACCGGGACCGCCGCGCGCGACGGCCCGGCGACCTCGGTCCACGTGTGCCCGTGGTCGCGGCTGAGACGGCCGCTGCCGGACAGCGTGCTCAGGTACAGGTCGTCACCCGAGACGGTCAGGCGCAGGCCGCCCTCCGTCATGGGCAGCAAGGTGGTCCAGGTCTTCCCGCCGTCATGGGAACCGACGACGCCCCGGCCCGTGACGTACACCGCCACGACCGAGGAGTCGGCGGCCGGCCCGCCGACGGTCCCGCCGGACGGGGCGAAGAGCAGGCGGGCGTCGCCGGGGGCGCCCGAGCCGATGCCGGAGCGGGCCCAGACGCCGTGATACGTCGTCATGTAGAGGGTGTCACCGGTGATGACGGCGGCGGTGATGGCGCCGGTGACACCGGTCGGATACGTCGTCCAGTGGTCGCCCGCGTCCGTGCTGACCAGGAGGGCGTCCGAGGTGACCGCGACCAGGGTGCGGGTCCGTTCATCGGCGGCGAGCGCCGCGATGCGGGTGTCCGGGACGTCGAGTGTGCGCCAGGTACGGCCGTTGTCATCGGTGCGCAGGACGGCGCCCCGGCGACTGCCGTCGTGGACGCTGTTCACCGCGTACCACCAGCGGTCGGGATTCCGCGCGTCCACCACGAGCGGACCCGTGCCGTCCGCGACCGGCAGCCGGCCCAACTGGCGCCAGGAGGAGCCGTTGTCGGTGGTCAGCCAGGGAGCCGCCTTCTGGTACTGGGTGAGGACGGCCTGCTTCGGACGGCTCGACGAGAGGGCGACGGCACCGGCCTCGCTGTTGGGGCCGGCCGGCTGCCAGCGGTCCCCGCGACTGTCGACCGGGGTGACCTCGAAGGCGCCGGCGCCGGTGAGCCGCTGTCCGGTGCCTGCGGTGCCGCGTACCGAGACCCGGTAGGCACCGGCCACGCCGCCGGTCACCTCGGCCCGGTAGTAGCCGTTGGCCGGATCGAGGGTGGAGGCGTACTGGACGGCCTTGCCGTGCGGCGGGGTGACGGTGACGACCGGCGGTGCGGCCAGCCGGGTCGGCGCGGCGATGTGCACGGTCGAGTGGCCGTCGCTCGGGTCGGGCGCGGCCTGCACGGCCAGATGCCGGACGGCGAGCAGATAGGGCACCCCGATCGCCGGTCCCCGGTCGGGAGTCGCCGTGAGACGGCCGCTGATCCCGGCGTCGGCAGCGGGCCGGGCGACGCGCAGCGAGACCGTGACGGTCGCGGTCCTCCCCGGCGGTACGGTGACCCGCTTCGGCGAGACGGTGGCCGGACCGTCGGTCCGCAGCGAGGCCGTGACCGGGCGCTTGCCGGAGTTCCGCAGCGTCACCTTCGCGGTGCCGCCGACGTGACGCCGGGACAGATCGGCGAGCCCGAACGACACCGAGGCCGGTGAGGCGGTGACCGTGGCGGAGGCGGCCGCGGCCACATCGAGTCTGCCCGAGCCCTGCGTCGTGGGCCCGGTGCCGCTCAGCGGCTTCGCGGTGCCGATCAGTTCGGCCTTGATCTCGGCGGGCGTCCGGCCGGGGTGCAGCTGGCGCAGCAGGGCCGCGGCACCGGCGACGTGCGGGGCCGCCATCGACGTGCCCGACATGCGGTACTGGCCGGGCCCGTACAGCGACTTGGGCATGGTGGAGCGGATCTCCACGCCCGGTGCGACCAGATCGGGCTTCAGACCGAAGTCCTGGGAGGGACCGCGTGAGGAGAACGAGGCGATCCGGTCGGTGGTGTCGGTGCCGCGCAGCGTCACCGACACCTTCCCGGCGGCGAGCCGGGCGCTCAACTCCGTGTACTGGGTCGAGTCGATGCCCATGACCACCAGGCGGTCCATGCGCAGCGAGTCGCCGGAGGCGTCGATCCGCGCGGGCGATGCCGGCGCCTGGGCCACCCCCGGCTCGGGGTTCACCTCCGGCGGCCGGACCTCTCCCGGTGCTCCGGCGACGAACACCGGGCCGTCGCCGGAGGGCAGCCCGGCCAGCACGGCGATCGCGCCACGCTTCTCCGCCTCCTGCGCCCACTCCACGGCGCTCGCCGTCAGGTACCGAGCGTCGGCGGCGACGAGCAGCTGCCCCCGCACGATCTTTCCGCGTACGTCGCCGACCCGCTTCCAGTCCTCGGCGGTGCCCTCGCCGACATCGACGAGCGGCGCCGTGACGGGCCGCTCCGGCGGGTTCGCGGACAGGATCCCGCGGTAACTCTGGATCAACTCGGGCTTCCGGCCCGCCAGATAGGCGCTGGGCAGCCGCAGATTGCTCGTCGACGCGCCGACCGAGACCACACCGTCGGCCGTTCCGGGACTGTTGACCGTCCCCGCGCCCGGTCCGTCATTGCCGGCCGCGGCCACCACGACCACACCGGCTCGTACGGCCGCGGTCGCGGCGCGGCCCAGCGGGTCGGTTCCGTCGCCGGGGCCGCCGAGGCTCATGTTGATGACATCGGCGCGGTGCGGGTTGGCCGGATCGGAGGCCGCCTCGATCCCGGCGATGATGTCCGAGGTGTAGCCGGAGCCGTCGGCGTCCATCACCTTGTAGGCCAGCAGATCCGCGCCGGGGGCCACGCCGGTGACGCCGCCCTTCCCGGCGGCCCTGCCCGCGACGATGCCGGCGACGTGGGTGCCGTGGCCGTTGTCGTCCATCGGGTCCTCGTCGCCGTTGACGAAGTCGTGCCCGCCGACGACCTTGTGGCCCTTGCCGAGGCCGCCACCCAGGTCGGGGTGGGTGTAGTCCACCCCGCTGTCCAGGATCGCGACGGTGGTTCCCCTGCCGGTGACGCGCCTTCCGGTGGGGTCCTTGCGCTGCCAGACGCCGGGTGCGCCGATCAGCGGGACGCTCGCGTCCGTCTTCGTCAGCACCCGGGTGTCGGGGCGGACCGCGGTGACACCCGGCAGCGAGGACAGCCGCCCCACCTCGGACGCGGGCACCGTCATCGCCACGGCATCGATGAGCAGGCCCAGTTTGCGGGTTGCCGAGGGGTGCAGCCCGGCGTGCCTCGCCGAGCCGAGGAAGGTCTCCTGCCGGGCGTCGAGCGCGCGGCGGGCGGCGCCGACGCCGCGGGCGGCCTCGGCGGACAGCAGCGATCCACCGGGCGCGGCGGTGACCGCGGGATTCCCGGACAGTTCGACGAGCACTCGTTGCGACGGGTCGGGGGCGGACGCGTCGGCGGCGGCCGGTGCCGCCGCCAACGTGCCGGCGAGAACAACGGCGGCGAGAGCGGCATGACGCGATCTTCGTGACTTCATTGCCATGCGTAAAGGTCCTAGTGGTGAGGGCACTTGCCGCACAACTGATCTTCGTGGCCCATTGCTGCCGCTGGCACGACTGGGCCACGATCCGTCCATGACTCCCGAGACCTCGCAACTCACCGCGGCAGGCATCGATCCGTTCGACGAGAGCGTCTACCGCGCTGTCCTGACCCGGCGGACGGCGGCGCCCGCCGAACTCACCGCGGACCTCGGCTGTTCGGCCGAGCGCGTCGCCAGGGCCCTGGACCGGCTCCGCGACCACGGGCTGGTCGGCCGGCTCGCGGGCGCCCGCCGCCGGTACGCCGCGATCGAGCCGGGGGCCGCCGTCGAGGCCCTGGTGCGGGCCAGGAGCAATGAGCTGGAGAGGGTCCGCTCGGCGGCCGGCGAACTGTCCCGGCTGTTCGCCGCCGCGCGCACCGGCACGACCGACGAGGACGAGGTGGAGATCACCACCGGCAGCGAGGCACTCGGCCGCTGGTTCGTCCGCCTTCAACAGGAGGCCCACGAGGACGTGATGACCCTGGACCGGCCGCCGTACGCCCTGACCACCTCCAACCCGGTGGAGGCGACGGCGCTCGGCCGCGGCGTACGGTACCGCGCGGTCTACGCCCCCGAGGCCCTGGAATGGCCGGGCGTCCTCGACGACATCCGCGAGCTGGTCCGGCACGGCGAACAGGCCCGTGTCCTGCCCGGACTCGGCATCAAACTAGCCATCGCCGACCGCAGGCTCGCCCTGATGCCGCTTTCCCTCGACCTCGACGACGTCCGTGCCGCGGTGATCCGCCCGTCCACCCTGCTGGACGCCCTCACCGGCTACTGGGAGATGTGCTGGAAGCAGGCCGTGCCCCTCAACGCCCCCGCGGAGGACCCCCTCGGCGAGGAGGACCGACTCGTACTCACCCTCCTGGTCAGCGGCCTCAAGGACGAGGCGATAGCCCGTCAGCTCGGCTGGTCCGTCCGCACCATGCGCCGTCGCATCAGCCGCCTGCACGACCTCCTCGGCGCCGCCAACCGCTTCCAGGCCGGCGTGATCGCGGCCCGCCGCGGCTGGCTGTGAACCCTCGTGCCGGGCGTGGTGCGAGCGGATGTGGTTTCGGTGCGCCCTCCGTGCCTGCACAATGCGGTGTGTGATTGATGAAGATCCGTACCTGTGGCTGGAAGACATCGAGGGCGGGGCCGCGCTCGAATGGGTGGCCGAGCGGAACGCCGAGACGGTGGCAGCACTGGCCGCCGACGCCGCATTCGCCTCCCTGAAGGGGAGCCTGAGGGAGGTGCTGGACGCGTCGGACCGTATCCCCTACACCGTCCGTCGCGGAGCGTTCCTCTACAACTTCTGGCGGGACGCCGGGCACGCGCGCGGTGTGTGGCGGCGTACGACGCTGGAGCAGTACCGCAAGGATTCTCCTGAGTGGGAGGTCCTTCTCGACGTCGACGCGCTCGCCGCGGCGGAGGACGAGAAGTGGGTGTGGGCGGGGGCGCGAGTGCGCCGGCCCGATCACGACCGGGCGCTGGTGTGCCTGTCGCGCGACGGTGGTGATGCCGTCGTGGTCCGTGAGTACGACCTCGACACCCGAGCCTTCGTCGACGGCGGGTTCCAGGTGGCGGAGGCGAAGACGCGCATCGGGTGGACCGACACCGACACCGTCTTCATCGGAACGGACTTCGGGCCGGGCTCACTGACCGAAGCCGGCTATCCGCGCACGGTCCGCAAGTGGCGGCGCGGCACGCCGCTGGAGGAAGCCACTCAGGTCTTCGAGGCCGGGACGGGAGATGTGGCGGCCTGGGCCTGGCACGACACCACACCCGGCTTCGAGCGGGACTTCGTCGCCCGGTGGCTGGACTTCTTCCGCAGTGAGATGTTCCTGCTGACCCCGGACGACAAGCTCGTCAGGATCGACGTCCCCGAAGACGCCAGTGCCTACGCCCATCGCCGGCATCTGATCGTCACCCTGAAGTCCGACTGGCTCGGACAGCCTGCGGGCTCCCTGCTGGCGTTCGATTTCGACGCCTTCCTCGCGGGCGACCGCACGGCGGAGGTGCTGTTCACCCCGGACGAGCGGACGGCTCTGTCCGGGCACCACTGGACCCGTCACCATCTGATCGTGGAGACGATGCACGACGTCAGCACCCGCATCGAGGTCCTCGCTCCCACTCCGGAAGGCGGATGGGCACGCAGCCCGCTCGCGGACGTCCCGGCGCTGTCCGCCGTCTCGGTCGTGGACACGGACCCGGACGTCTCCGACGAGTACTTCCTGGACGTGTCGGGGTTCCTGCAGCCGTCCACCCTCCACCACGGGCGGATCGGCGCCGACTCGGAGATCCTCAAGCAGGCTCCGGCCCGCTTCGACACGACCGGTCTGGCGGTCGAGCAGTACTTCGCGACCTCCCCGGACGGTACGCGGGTGCCGTACTTCGTGATCGGCCCCGCCCATTCCGCCGACGGCCCCGGCCCTGCCCTGCTCTACGGCTACGGCGGCTTCGAGGTCTCCCTGACCCCCTCCTACGACGCGGTGACGGGCCGGGCGTGGCTGGAGCGCGGCGGCACCTACGTGATCGCGAACATCCGGGGCGGCGGTGAGTACGGACCGGACTGGCACCAGGCCGCGCTCGGCGCGGAGCGGCCGCGAGCCTACGAGGACTTCGCGGCCGTCGCCGAGGACCTCGACGCGCGGGGCATCACCACCCCGGCCATGCTGGGCGCCACGGGGGGAAGCAACGGCGGCCTGCTCATGGGTGCGATGATCAGCCGCTACCCGCACCTGTTCGGCGCGATCGTCGTGCAGGTACCGCTGCTGGACATGCTCCGCTTCCACAAGCTCCTCGCGGGCGCGTCCTGGATGGCCGAATACGGCAACCCGGACACCGAAGCCGATCGCCTCCACCTCCGTGCCATCTCCCCCTACCACCAGTTCACCGCGGACCGGGTCTACCCGCCGGTTCTGCTGACCACCTCCACCCGTGACGACCGCGTCCACCCCGGCCATGCCCGCAAGGCGGCCGCACGGCTGCGCGAGCTCGGTCACCCGGTCCTCTTCCACGAGAACACCGGCGGTGGCCATGCGGGCGCCAGCGACAACGAACAGTCCGCCCACAACGAGGCCCTGATGCACACCTTCCTGTGGCAGCACCTCGCACCACCGGTGCGGCCGGCCACGGGCTGACCGTACGGGACTCGTTCTCCAGCCGATCTGCCGGACGGCGCCGCTCCTTCAGGTCAGGACGATTGGGTTGCTGAGCGCCGCCATGAGCCCGTCGGGATGGCGCACCTCGACACGGACGAAGGCCGACTCCGCCGCGCCGATGCGCCACTCCACGGCGCCCGATCCCGACCCGGGCAACGACACGTGATGTGCCCTTCCCCGCTCGGTGTGAAAGCTGACCGTGCCCGAGGGCACACCGCGTACGTCCACCCTCACCTCGGCCGGTGCGCCACCCGTCCTCAGCCGCTCACCGATTCCGGCGCTCCGGTCACCGGCCGAGACCGTGAACGACAGGTCGACAGCGGCCGATTCGGCGATCCAGCTCCGGCCGGTCCGGATTCCGGCGAGGATCGCGTCGGTGCCCAGTCCCTCGGCCAGCACGACGGTGTGCGGGATCCCGATCTGGTCCGCCAGATGTGTGTCGCTGTTACCCATCGCCGGACGCCACCGGCCCTGGTGGATGTCCACGGCCAGGCCGCGCCCCCACTCGGCCAGGGCTGCCTCGTTGTCGGCGTTCCACGGCACGTCCGAGCTCCACTGCCCGTTCCACACCTCGACCGCGTCGAAGCCCTGGTACGGGTACATGAACGTGCCCGAGGCGTACGGTGCGTGCGGATGGGCCGCCACGCACAGTCCACCGGCTCGATGGACCTCGTCCAGATGGCGGCCGACCCGATCGTCCCGCAGACCGTACTGCCAGTCGACCACCTGTCCGGGGCCGATACCCAGCGCGAGCCAGTGCCCGGTCCGGGTAGTGACCTCTTCGCCGAGGATCACCAGGAGATCGTCGCCGACGTGCCGGTTCCAGGCGCTGTGCGCCCCGGAGGTGTTGTGTTCGGTGGTCGCCAGGAAATCCAGCCCCGCCGCGCGGGCACCGGCCGCGAGTTGCTCCGGCGTCAGGCTCCCGTCCGAGTGCACCGAATGCACGTGACAGTCACCTCGGTACCAACCGCGGCCCCGGCCCGCCACGCGCGTGGGCGGAAATTCCGACTCCGGCATCTGTTCCCCCTACTGGTTCGAAGCGTGCTCTCCACTCCCAGCCTGCCACCCCGGCCTCGGGCTCAGGTCGATCACCGGAGACTTTCGTATCCCATGTGTGGTCGTGCATGGGTCCCTGTTGCCCGCATCGAGATGCGAAAGGAACCTGCGTTGCCGCATTGCGTCCATTTGGTATACAAAAAAGTCATGCCTGGCCCCACGTCGCCCCACAGCCTCCCGTTCCCGCACCCGAGCGCTGGTGGGTGCTGTGCGTTCTGGGCCTGGCCCGGCTGATGATCCTGCTGGACAGCACGATCGTGAACGTGGCCCTGCGTAGGCACTTCGCGCGGCTACGCCGCGGTCGGCGCGCCGGGGACGCGGCGGCTGCCGCCGTTGTGCTCCTGCCACAGCCGGTACACATCCACGGCGGCGTCGCGCGGCTCGTGGCGCATGGGCAGTCGCCGTTCGGTGTAGTCCTTGGCGAACTCGCCGAAGAAAGTGTCGAGTTCGAAGTACTTGCGGTCGTCCATATAGTGCGGCTCGTAGGCGTGGCGGGTGGTGAGGAAGACGACCTCGTCGGGGGAGCAGTAGTACAGCGACCCCAGGCACATCGGGCAGGGGTGGGCGAGCACGTAGATGGTCGCGCCGACCAGGTGCTCCGTGCCGAGCTTCCGGCAGGCCTCCCGGATGGCGAGGATCTCGGCATGGGCGGTGGGGTCGTTGGTCTGGGCCACCCTGTTGGGACTCTCGGCGAGGATCTCGCCGTCCTTGACGATGACGGTGGCGAAGGGGCGTCCACCCTCTTCCACGTTCTTGCGGGCGATGTCGATGGTGCGCTGGGCGAAGTCCATGGGGGTCCTCCGGTGCGGGGCGGTGGGTGTGGGGCGGGCGGGTGGCCCGCGGCGGGCCGGACGCGGCCGTACGGCGTCGTCCGGCCCGCCGTGTTGTGTTCCGCGCAGGGTCAGAACGGCTTGGTGGGGAGGTACTTGCCGTCGAGAGTGATGACGGCGCGCTCGCCGCCCTCGGGGTCGGCGACCTTCTTCACATCGAGCTTGAAATTGATGGCACTGATGATGCCGTCGCCGAACTGCTCGTGGACCAGGGCCTTGAGGGTGGTGCCGTAGACCTGGAGCATCTCGTAGAAGCGGTAGATGGTCGGGTCGGTGGGAATGCCGCCGGGGATCGATCCGCGGGTCGGGATGGTCTGCAGCAGCATCGCCGCGTCGTCGTCGAGGCCGAGGAGCTCGGCGACGGCCTCGGCGGAGTTCTGCGGCAGGGCGTGCTGGCCGAGGACGGCGGCGGTGACGAAGGCGACCGAAAGCCCGGCGGCGTCGGCGATCTGCTGCCAGCTGAGGTCCTTGCGGGTCTTGGCCTCGACGGCGGCGATGGCGAGGGCCTGGCGGGCGGTGGGGTCGAACTGGGCGTGCGTCATGACAGGGGGTCCTTTCGGGGCGCCGGCCTTGTTGTGCGGCCGGGCGGTCGTCGTGGTGAAGGGGGGTGGGTGGTCAGGCCGCGGCCGGGGCGGCATCGATGGTTTCGACGGTGCCGGTGGCTATGTCGAACACCCAGCCGTGCAGCGTGAGCGTCCGGTCGGCCAGGGCGCGGGCCACGGAGGGGTGGGTGGTCAGGTTCTGCAGTTGGGCGGCCACGTTCGCCCGCACCAGCGCGGCGACCTTGGCCGGTCCGGACACGGCCGGCTCGGCGGCGGCGCGGGCCCGCGCGGCGTCGGCGTGCCGCAGCCAGCCGGCGATGACCGGCGCGGCGCTGAGGTCGTGCTCCTCCGCCAGGGCGGTCATCGCGCCGCAGGAGGAGTGGCCGCAGATGACGATGTCGGTCACGTGCAGCACGGCGACGGCGTACTCGACGCTTGCCGCGATGCCGTCCGGGCCGGATGCGTACGCGGGGACGAGATTGCCGGCGGTACGGATGACGAACAGCTCGCCCGGGTCGCTCTGCGTGATCAGTTCGGGGACCACGCGGGCGTCGGAGCAGCCGACGAACAGCGTCTTCGGCCGGTGGGTCGTGGCCAGGTGGGCGAAGAGCCCCGCCTTGGCGGGAAAGACGTCGCGACGGAAACGCACGAGGCCGCCCGTGAGGTCATGCATCGGTCACTCCTTTCGGTGAATGCCGGCCCGACGGGCTGACGAAATCCACCATGCATGACCTCCATCTATAGTGTCCAAGTCTTGCTACCCATGATCCTTATAGATCGCATCAATAGTGTGAGTTATGCTGCGCGTATGGGTCCGGAACTACGTCACCTCCGCTATCTGATCGCGGTGGCCGAACACGGTAATTTCACGCGCGCCGCCGAAGAGCTGCGCATCTCGCAGCCGACACTGTCGCAGCAGATCAAGCAACTGGAGCGGGCCGTCGGTGTCCAGCTGCTCGACCGAAGCGGTCGCGGCGTCCGCCCCACCGACGCGGGCGAGGCCTATGTGCACTACGCGCGGCGGGCACTGCGGGAACTGGCGGCCGCCGACCGTGCCGTCCTCGACGTCGCGGACCTCTCCCGGGGGCATCTGCGGCTGGCGGTGACGCCGACCTTCACCGCGTATCTCGTCGGCCCGCTCGTGGAGGCGCTGCACGCGCGCCACCCCGGCATCACGCTGGACCTGCGGGAAATGACCCAGGACCGCATCGAAGCGAGCCTTCTGGCCGACGATCTCGACCTCGGGATCGCCTTCGCGGGATCCCATCTGCCCGGCATCACCGCGACCGCCCTGTTCACCGAGACCCTCAGCCTCGTCGTCGCCACGGACCGTGCCGAGGACCGGGGCGACCGGCCACTGCCGGTGAGCGACCTGGCCGACCAGCAACTCGCGTTGCTCAGCAGCGACTTCGCCACCCGGAGCCATATCGACGGCTACTTCGCCCGGCATCGTGTCAGCCCGCCGATCTCCGTGGAGGCCAACACCATCCAGGCCCTCACCGAAATCGTCCGGCGTACCGGCCCGCTGGCCACCGTGCTGCCCGACGCGATCGCGGACGACCACCTTCACCTCACGCCGATTCCCATCGACCCTCCGCTGCCCGCCCGCGTCGCCACCTTGCTGCACCGGGAGAGCGCCTACGAGAGCGCCGCCGCGCGCGCTTTCTCCCGGCTCGCCCGCGACCTGATCCGCGCGCGCGGCTACGCACCGGCCTGAGAATCCCGTGCCGCGGACGGCATACCGAATACGGACGTCGAGTGATGAGAGAATTGAGGACATGACAGGGTCTGGAGACTTCGAGCCGGAGTCGGAGCGGGTCACGCGCCAGTTGCGTGACGAGATCATCGACGGTGTGCGTGAGCCGGGCAGCAAGCTCGTCGAGCGCGAGCTCGCCGCGGAGCTCGGGGTGAGCAGGCTGCCCGTCCGAGAGGCCCTGAAGGCGCTGGTCACCGAGGGGCTGGTGACACCCAGGCCGCGAACCTGGGCCGTTGTACGGGAGTTCACACCGGCGGACGTCGAGGACCTCGACGAGGTCCGCGCGGCCCTGGAGACGCTGACCTTCCGGCTCGCCGCCCAACGGCGCACCCGCGCGGGACTCGAGAAGCTCCGCTCGGATCTCGACGCCGAGCTGAAGGCGGCGGAGAAGGGGGATGCCGTACGGGCCCACCGGGCCGCCGCCGACTTCCACGAGACGGTCACCGAACTGGCCGACAACGAACTCCTGAACGAGCTCCAGAGCACTCTTCGCAGCAGGATGCGCTGGCTGCTGGGGCAGCACGACGACCTGGAGGGCGTCGCGCAGGAGCACGAAGGCCTCTACAAGGCGATTGCGGAGCGTGATGTCGCGCGGGTCGGGAAGCTGGCCGACGAACACCTGGTGACAGGTCGCAACGCAGCCGCCGCGCGCCGCAAGCACCAGGGCTGAGCGGTACGGCCCGGCCACGGGACCCCGGCGCGGATCCGCGCGGCCGTGCCGATGTCCGCGCCCGACACCGTCTCCGCGGCGCGGCCCTCCGTGGGCGCGGTCGCCGAGGCCGGCGGCGAGCCGGTCCACATACCCGCGACAAGAGCCCTGGCGGGCACAGGAGTTCAGACCCGTGCCAGCGTATGGGGCACGGTGGGGCGCCTGTACTTCACGATCCCGGGCAAGGGCGACTACATCCGCTCTGGCAACGTTGTCACGAGTAACAACCGCTCGGTGGTGGCCACCGCACGTCACTGCGGCTTCGGTGAAGGCGGCACCAACTACCGTGTTGCGCCCAACTACGACAAGGGCAACGCCCCCCACGGCTGGTGGGGCTGGCGCAGCGCGGGCTGGGTCACGGGAGGCGGCCAGGAGAACGACAACGCCTTCCTCGTCCTGGACACCCCGGACGGAGCGGTTGCCGGTCACCGGTCGGTTGCCGGGCCATCGCTGTAGTGTCCCGGCCATGGATGCGTTCATGGATGCTGATGAGGTGCTGGTCTCCGTCCGTAAGTACGACGGCAGCCTGCACTGGCACCACTCCATGGTCCGGCTGGGCGAGGACGAGCACGGGGTCTGGCTCGGGGCGCCGGTCGGCACCGTCTACAGCAAGGGTGCCGAGGGGCCTGTCTATGCCACGCGGGAGGCCAGGGTCATGCTCTTTCCCCGTGATGCCTGGTGGACGGCGCTGTTCCAAGCGGCTCCCGCGCGGCTGGACGCCTACTGCGATGTCACCACCCCGGCCCGGTGGTTGCACCCCGGGGAGGTCACCATGATCGACCTGGACCTCGATGTCTGCCGCGTACGTGACGGGGGAAGCGTGTTCGTCGACGACGAGGACGAGTTTGCCGATCACCGGGTCCGATACTCCTACCCGGCCGACGTCATCGACCGGGCCACGGCGTCGGCCGACCGACTGAGGGCTGCGCTCACCGCGCACGCGGAGCCCTTCGGCAGCCGCTGTCAGTCCTGGCTCGCCGAGATCTCCTCGCGCTGACCGGAATGCCATCGCGTTCCCCTCGGGGCGAGGCCCCCCGGTTCTTCCGTGCAGGAGAGTGGTGACGGCCGGGGCGGGCCACGCGAGCAGAAGCCGCGGACCAGCCCCCGTCGACCAGCCATCACCTGGCCGCACGTGCGCAAATCGGTGCACACCGACCATCCCCCCTGACGGTGTGTCAACCCATGCACGCTAAGCTGCAAGTGCCCCGCGGGGGAAGTCCGGTCGAAATCCGGCGCTGACCCGCAACGGTAGGCGGAGCCCGAGATATGGCCCCGTGAGCCCGATTACCCGCGGTGGTGAAGGCTCCTGTCAATTCGCCGTGGACTGCGAGTGGTGCTGCGCAGGGCGCTCCGCGTCCGGGCTGCTCCTTTGATCACGTAGGTGCACGGCCCGAGGCGAAAGCGATCCGCCCGTGGCCACACCCCTCGTCCGTAAGCCTGCCGTGCCCTCGCGCACGGCCCGTGCCGGAGCCGGGCCCGCGCCGCCCCGGCGCGTGTCGCTGTCGCTGCTCCTTCCCGTCCTGTGCGCCGTGCTCCCGGTCTCCCTCGTCTGCGGGGCGGGCATCGGGGCGTCGGGGCTCTCCTGGAGCGAAGTGCTGTGTTGTCTGTGGGCCGGGCTGACGGGCGGCCGAATAGCCCCTGACCAGGTGCCCGCGTACACCATCGTCTGGGAACTGCGCTTTCCGCGAGCCGTGCTGGCCGCGGTCGTCGGGGCCGGACTCTCGGCCATCGGCGTCGCCGTGCAGGCCATGGTCCGCAACGCCCTTGCCGACCCGTTCGTCCTCGGCATCTCCTCGGGCGCGGCGGTC
This sequence comes from Streptomyces sp. NBC_00984, assembly GCF_045162475.1. NCBI lineage: Bacteria > Bacillati > Actinomycetota > Actinomycetes > Kitasatosporales > Streptomycetaceae > Streptomyces > Streptomyces sp. NBC_00984. The sequence goes on along the minus strand of NZ_CP108734.1, from coordinate 932,071 downwards.
GGTGCCAATGCCGTGCTCATCTTCGGAGCCTTCGGCACGCTGGGCATCTGGGCGCTGTCCACGGCGTCGTTCCTTTCCGCGCTCCTCGCCATGATGCTGGTGTACGCCATCGCACGCACCGCTCGTGGTCTGACCCCGCTGCGGCTCGTCCTGACGGGCACCGCGATGTACTACGGCTTCTCGGCCGTCACCACGTTCATGGTGTTCGCGGCCGAGCGCGGTGAAGCCGCCCGCTCCGCGATGATGTGGATGCTCGGCAGCCTCGGCGGAGCCGACTGGGCCTCCGTACCGATTGCCGCGGGGGCCGTGCTCGGCGGTCTCGCCCACCTCGCCTGGTCGGCGCGTCGGCTGAACGCCCTGGCCATGGGCGACGAGACCGCTGCCGCGCTGGGGGTGGACGCGGGGCGGCTGCGCAAGGAACTTTTCCTGGTCTCCGCGGCCGTCACGGGGGCGGTGGTCGCGGTCAGCGGTGCGATCGGCTTCGTCGGACTGATGGTCCCGCACGCCGTACGGATGCTCGTCGGCGCGGACCACCGCCGGCTGCTGGCCGTCGCACCACTGGTGGGTGCTGTCCTGTTGATCTGGGTGGACATCCTCTCCCGCGTGGTGCTCGCGCCTGCCGAACTGCCGGTGGGCGTGCTGACCGCGGTCATCGGCGTGCCGTGCTTCGTACTCCTGATGCGCCGCCGCTCCTACACGTTCGGAGGCGCCTGATGCGGATCGACATCGATGCTCTGACGGTCGAGATCGCCGGCGCACGGCTGGTGGAGGAGGCCACACTGGGAGCGGGGGAGGGGCAGCTCGTCGGTCTGGTCGGGCCCAACGGCAGTGGCAAATCCACCCTGTTGCGTTGTGTCTACCGGGCTCTGCGTCCCTCGGGCGGCACGGTGCGGCTCGGCGGCGAGGATCTGTACGCCATGAGCGCGCGCGAAAGCGCGCGCCGGCTGGCCGCACTTCCCCAGGAGGCGGCCACCGAATTCGATTTCACGGTCGCCGAGGTCGTGGAGATGGGGCGGCTGCCGCACCAGTCGTCGATGGGACGTACCACCGACGAGGACCGGCAGGCGTGCGGGGCCGCGCTGGCGGGAGTGGGCGCCGACCACCTCGCCGACCGCGGCTTCCTCACTCTTTCCGGCGGCGAGAAGCAGCGGGTGCTGATCGCCCGCGCGCTGGCTCAGCAGCCCCGGCTGCTGGTGCTCGACGAGCCGACCAACCACCTCGACATCGCACAGCAGCTGGAAGTGCTGGCGCTGGTGCGCGACAGCGGGCTGACCGTCCTCACCGCGCTGCACGACCTCAACCTCGCCGCACTCCACTGCGATCTGCTCCATGTCATCGACGGCGGACGGATCGTCGCCTCCGGCGCTCCGCACGACGTGCTCACCCCCGGCCTGCTGGCCGAGGTCTTCGGCGTACGGGCACACCGCGTCCCGCATCCGGAGACCGGCGCCGTACAGCTGCTCTTCGACCGTCTTCGCCCCGCTCGACCCGATTCCTGAGGAGTCACCGCCGCCATGCACAACCTCGTACGCCCCGCCGCGATCGTGATCGCCGCCGCCCTGGTCCTCACCGGTTGCGGTGCGGAAATGCCCTCGGACCAAGGAGAGAAGGACAGCGCTCGGAAAAGCACCGGCCACTATCCGGTGACCGTCGAGAACTGCGGCCAGAAGAAGACCTACGACAAGGCCCCGCAGCGCGTGGTCACCAATGACGTCGGCATCACCGAGATCATGTTCGCGCTCGAACTCGAGGACCACATGGCGGGATATGTGATGCCCGAGGACAAGGGCGACCTCACGTCCGTTCCCTGGAAGGACGGATACCGGAAGGCCAAGTGGCTCTCCAAGGAGAGGATCAACAAGGAACTGGTCCTCGACGCCCGTGCCGATCTGGTCTTCGCCGGATGGAACTACGGATTCAGCGAGGGGGACGGGTTCACTCCTGCCGAACTCCGGAAAGTGGGCATCGGGTCGTATCTGCTGAGCGAGTCGTGCCGCAACGGCAAGGGGAAAGCGCGCGGGGTGATGGCACCGCTCGACGCGCTCTACACCGATCTGCGGAACCTGGGAAAGATATTCGATGTGGAGGACCGTGCGGAGGCCCTCGTCGCGATGTTCCGGAAGCAGGTGGCGGAAGCGCAGGCGAAGGCGCCGAAGGGTACCGACCGCCCGCGGGTCTTCCTGTACGACGACGGGCGGGACAAGCCGCTGACCTCCGGTGCTTTCGCGGGGCCGCACGACATCATCACCAAGGCCGGTGGCGATCACGTCATGAAGGACCTCAAGGACAGCTGGGTGACCGTGGGCTGGGAGACCGTGGTCGACCGTGACCCCGAGGTGATCGTGATCAACGACTACGGTGACAATGGCGCGGCGCAGAAGGAGAAGTTCCTGAAGTCCTATCCGCCGCTCGCGAATGTCTCGGCCATCAAGAACGACCGTGTCTTCGTCCTCGATTACGCGGACCTGGTGGAGAGTCCGCGCAATCCGGCGGCCATCAGTTCACTTGCCGCGTATCTGAGGAACGTCGATCTCTGACCCGTGCCCGCGCACCGGTGCCCGGGTGTCACGCCGCCCCGGCACCGGTGCGGGCGACCGGATGCAGTGCGGCGTACTCCAGCGGCGCCCATGGGTCGATGGACACGTCCAGCGGTGCCGGCTGTGCGCCCGCGCGGACCAGCAGGTCCCCGACCGCGGCGATCATCGCGCCGTTGTCGGTGCACAGCCGCAGCGGCGGCACACGCAGGGTGACACCGGCGGCCCGGCCCCGCGCCTCCGCCAGGGCCCGTACGTGCGGGCGGCGGTCTTCAGGCCGGGGAAGGGGAACGCGTAGGGAGCGTCGCGGGGCCCGGTGAGCGGACGCGGGAAGACCACCGCGTCCGGGTCGCCCGTGAGATTGCAATAAGGGTACGGGGGTGGCCACCTGGCCGTCGCCCGATCATGGCCGGACAGTAGAGTTCGGCTGCGTCATCCCCTGAACACCGAGGTACCGGCCGTGACTCTCGCTCCACCCGAACAACCCGTCCCACCTGCGGTGACCGTCGTGGGAATCGGCGCCGACGGATGGGCTGGACTGACCGACGCGGCGCGCACGGCGCTCGTCGACGCACAGGTTCTCATCGGCGGTGAGCGGCAACTGGCCCTGCTCCCGCCGTCCTGCCGGGGACAACGGGTGCCATGGCCCTCGCCGTTGCGGCCGGCCGTCCCCGGCCTGCTCGCCGCGCACGCCGGGCGCAGGCTCGCCGTCCTGGCCAGCGGCGACCCGATGTTCTACGGCATCGGCCGGGCCCTCACCGAAGTGCTCGGTGCCGGTGCGCCGAGGATCCTGCCCCACCCCTCGTCCGTCTCCTACGCCTGTGCCCGGATCGGCTGGCCGCTGGAGGACACCGAGGTCGTCACCCTGGTCGGCCGCCCCGCCGCCCGGCTGGCCGCCGCACTGCACGACGGCCGACGGGTGCTGGTCCTCAGCGCGGACGCCGGCACCCCGGCCACGGTGGCCGGACTGCTGCGCGCACAGGGCTTCGGCCCGAGCCGGCTGCGCGTGCTCGAACAGCTCGGCGGAGCGGACGAGGCATGCCTGGAGGGCACCGCGGACCACTGGCCGCACCCACCGGGCGACCCGCTGAACGTCATCGCGATCGACTGCCGGCGCACCCCCGAAGCCCTGCGCCTCGGCGCCGTCCCCGGCCTGCCCGACGAGGCCTACGAACACGACGGGCAGCTCACCAAGCGGCACATCCGGTCCGCGACCCTCGGGGTGCTCGCGCCCGCCCCCGGCGAACTCCTCTGGGACATCGGCGGCGGCTCGGGGTCCATCGCGATCGAATGGATGCGGAGCCACCCGTCCTGCCGCGCGATCACCGTGGAACGCGACCCGGCACGGGCCGGACGCATCGCGCGCAACGCCGGCCGTCTCGGCGTCCCGGCCCTGCGCGTCGTCACCGGCCGGGCCCCCGGCAACCTGTCCGAACTCCCCACGCCCGACGCCGTGTTCATCGGTGGCGGGCTGACCGCGCCCGGCCTTCTCGACACCTGCTGGGACGCGCTGCCGCCCGGCGGACGGCTGGTCGCCAACACGGTCACGCTGGAGTCCGAGGCGCTGCTCGCCGGGGCGCACCGCCTGCACGGCGGTGACCTGGTCCGGCTCGCGGTCGCGCATGCCGTGCCGGTCGGCGGCTTCACCGGCTGGCGGCAGGCCATGCCGGTCACCCAGTGGTCCGTACGCAAACCCTCGATCAGTACCGATGCGGAACGCTCAGCAGAAGAGCCCGCGCAAGACCCAGGAGACAACAGATGACCGTGTATTTCATCGGCGCGGGCCCGGGGGCGGCCGACCTGATCACCGTGCGCGGCGCCCGCACCCTCGCCTCCTGCCGGGTGTGCCTGTACGCGGGCAGCCTGGTCCCCCGGGAACTGCTCGCCGAATGCCCCCCGGACGCCCGCCTGGTGGACACCGCACAGCTCGACATCGACCAGATCACCGCCGAGCTGACGGCCGCGCACCGGGCCGGCCACGACGTGGCGCGGCTGCACTCGGGCGACCCCTCGGTGTTCAGCGCGGTCAACGAGCAGATGCGTCGGCTCGACGAGGCCGGTGTGCCCTACGAAGTGGTGCCCGGCGTACCCGCGTTCGCGGCCGCCGCGGCGGCGCTCAAGCGTGAACTGACCGTGCCGACCGTCGGCCAGACCGTCATCCTCACCCGGGTGGCCAACCGCGCGACCGCGATGCCGGAGGGCGAGGACCTGGCCACGCTGGGCCGCAGCGGCGCCCTGATCGTGCTGCACCTCGCCGCCAGGTACGTGGACCGTGTCGTCGAGGAACTGCTGCCGCACTACGGGGCCGACTGCCCGGCCGCCGTCGTGGCGCTGGCCTCACGCCCGGACGAACTCGTCCTGCGCGGAACCCTCGACGACATCGCCGAGCAGGTGAAGGCGGCGGGCGTGATCCGTACCGCCGTGATCATGGTCGGCCGCACGCTGGGCGCCGAACAGTTCCGCGACAGCCACCTCTACTCGCCCGGACGCGAACGCCACGCCTGCTGACGGCACCACCGCATCGGCCGGGCGGACGGTCAGCGCACGCTGCTGCGCCCGACGACCGCGCCCGCCCGGTCGATGCAGATGACATCGACGGCGACCGGCGCACCCCGCAGCACCGACAGCGCCTCGTCCCGCGCCGCCACGGCCACCAGGTCCCCGAGCGGTACACCGCGCGCGCGGCACAACTGGAGTGCCGCGAGACCTGTGTTCGCGACCGCCACCTCGGCCGCCAGGGCTTCGTCCGCACCGCCCCGCCGGGCCAGCTCGGCCAGGAACGGCTTGTCGACCTGGGACCGGGCGGAGTGCAGGTCGAGGTGTCCGGCGGCGAGTTTCGACAGCTTCGCGAACCCGCCGCAGACCGTGAGCCGGTCCACCGGGTGACGGCGGACGTACTTCAGCACCGCGCCCGCGAAGTCCCCCATGTCGAGCAGCGCGATCTCCGGCAGACCGTACTCGGACACCACGGTCTTCTCCGAGGTGGAACCCGTGCACCCGGCCACGTGGGTGTGCCCGGCGGCACGGGCCACGTCCACGCCGCGGCGGATCGAGTCGATCCATGCCGAGCAGGAGTACGGCACCACGACACCGGTCGTGCCGAGGATCGACAGACCGCCCAGGATGCCGAGGCGAGGGTTCCAGGTGGAGCGGGCGATCTCCTCGCCGTCGTCCACGGAGACGGTGACCTCGGCGTCCCCGGAACCCCGGTGCTCCGCGGCGACGCGTGCGATGTGGCCGCGGATCATCTGGCGCGGCACGGGATTGACCGCCGGCTCCCCGACATCGAGCGGCAGCCCGGGAAGGGTGACCGTGCCCACGCCGGGCCCGGCGCGGAACACCACACCCGAGCCCGTCGGCAGCCGCCGTACGGTCACCCGGACCAGAGCGCCGTGCGTCACATCGGGGTCGTCGCCCGCGTCCTTGACCACCCCGGCCGTCGCCCGCCCCTCGGCCAGCTCCTCCACCGCGAGCGCGAAAGCCGGCGTCTGCCCCTTGGGTAGGGTGATCGTCACCGGGTCGGGGAAGTCGCCCGTCAGCAGGGCCGTGTACGCGGCGGTGGCCGCCGCGGTCGCACAGGCGCCGGTGGTCCAGCCGGGCCGCAGACCGGTGTGCTTCAGCTGGGCGCTGCGTCCGCCCTCACTCTCACCCATGGATGGATCCGATGCATGTACTCGTACTCGGCGGAACGACGGAGGCCCGTCGCCTCGCCGGGTTGCTGGTGGAGCTGCTCCCGGCCGGTGCCAGGCTGACGAGTTCGCTCGCCGGACGCGTGTCCGGCCCGAGGCTTCCCCCGGGCGAGGTCCGCATCGGCGGCTTCGGGGGAGCCGACGGGCTCGCCGCATGGCTGCGTACGCACCAGGTGGACGTGCTCATCGACGCCACCCATCCTTTCGCCGGGACGATCAGTTTCAACGCGGCCGCTGCCGCCGCTGCCGCCCATGTTCCCCTGCTGGCGTTGCGGCGGCCCGGCTGGGTGCCCGGCGAAGGCGACGACTGGCATTCGGCCGGCTCCCTGGCCGAGGCGGCGGCGGCGCTGCCCGCGCTGGGACGGCGCGTGTTCCTCACGACCGGACGGATGGGGCTGGCCGCCTTCGCGGGCCTGGACGAGCTGTGGTTCCTGATGCGCTCGGTGGACGCCCCCGAAGCGCCGTACCCCGCCCGGATGGAGGTCCTGCTCGACCGGGGCCCGTTCACCCTGGACGGAGAACGTGAGCTGATCCGCCGTCATCGCGTCGACGTCGTCGTCACGAAGGACAGCGGAGGCGCCGCCACGGCCCCCAAACTCACCGCGGCCCGCGAGGCGCGGATCCCGGTGGTGGTGGTGCGGCGGCCGCCCGTGCCCGAGGGCATCCCGGTCGTCGACGGCCCCGAACCGGCCGTCGGCTGGCTCCGGGAACACGTCCTCCGCCGGCTCTAGGGCGTGTGGCGCACGGCGCACCCGGCTCAGTCCTCCGGATAGCGGCGGGGTGTCCAGACGATCTGCCGACCGTCACCGCGCCGTACCCAGCGGGTCTGCGAGGACCCGACGAGCAGGATCGTGCGCATGTCGACCTCGGCGGGGTCGAGATCGCCCAGGCGTACGGTCCGCACGTTCTCGGCGGGTCCGCCCACATCCCGGCCGAGAACCACGGGGGTGTCCGGCGAGCGGTGTTCGAGCAGCAGGTCACGGGCCTTGCCGACCTGCCAGGTCCGGCTGCGCGAACCGGGGTTGTACAGCGCGAGCACCAGATCCGCCGTCGCCGCAGCGCGCAGCCGCTCAGCGATCACCTCCCACGGTTTGAGCCGGTCGGAGAGCGATATCGCCGCATAGTCGTGGCCCAGCGGCGCACCCGCTCGGGCAGCGGCGGCATTGGCCGCCGTCACCCCCGGCAGCACCCGCACCGGCACCTGCGCGTACTCGTCCTGCGACGCCACCTCCAGGACGGCCGTCGCCATGGCGAAGACCCCGGGGTCGCCGCCCGACACCACGGCCACCCGACGCCCGCGCCGGGCCAGATCGAGGGCGAACTCGGCGCGCTCCGACTCGACCTTGTTGTCCGAGCCGTGGCGCACCTGCCCCGGCCGTACCGGCACCCGGTCCAGATAGGTGGTGTAGCCGACCAGGTCGTCGGCGGCGGCCAGCGCCCCGCGCGTCTCGGGAGTCAGCCACAGCGGCCCGGCCGGGCCGGTGCCGACCACGGTCACCTCGCCGCCCTCCGGGGCGCGTTCGGGACGCGGCGCTCCGATCCTGCTGGGCAGGACCGCGACCGCGAAGTACGGCACGGAGCCGGCGTCGACCTCGGCCAGGTCGCCCACCCGCTCCCCGGCCATCGTGGCGCGCTCGACGTACCGCGCCTCGGGCAGCCGCCCGGACGTCTCGAAGGCGCGGCGCACGGCGGGAAACGTACGTCCCAGCTTCATGACCACCGCGGCGTCGGTGGCTGCGAGCCGGGCGGTCAGCTCCTCCTCCGGCAGGGTGCCGGGCAGGATGGTCAGCACCTCCTCGCCCTCGACGAGCGGGGTACCGAGCCGTGCGGCGGCCGCGCTGACCGAGGTGACGCCCGGGATCACTTCGGTCGGGTAGCGGTCGGCGAGCCGCTTGTGCATGTGCATGTACGAGCCGTAGAAGAGCGGGTCGCCCTCGGCCAGCACGGCGACCGTGCGGCCGGCGTCGAGATGCACCGCCAGGCGGGCCGCCGCCTCGGCGTAGAACTCCTCCATCGCTCCCCGGTAACCGCCCGGGTGGTCCGTGGTCTCCGTCGTGACGGGGTAGACCAGCGGCTCCTCGACATGGTCGGTACGGATGTGCTTCGCCGCGATGGACCGGGCGATGGACCGCCCGTGCCGGGCACTGTGATAGGCGATGACATCGGCCTCGGCGATGATCTCCACCGCGCGTACGGTCATCAGGGCCGGATCGCCGGGGCCGAGCCCGACCCCGTACAGCCGGCCCGTCTTCTGCTCGCTCACGTCTACTCTTCCTCGCTGGCGATCGCGTTGAGCGCGGCGGCCGCCATGGCGCTGCCGCCGCGACGGCCCCGGACGATCAGATGCTCCAGCCCGGACGGGTGCGCGGCCAGGGCGTCCTTGGACTCGGCGGCACCGATGAAGCCGACCGGCACGCCGATGACGGCGGCGGGGCGCGGCGCGCCCTCCTCGATCATCTCCAGCAGCCGGAACAGGGCGGTCGGTGCGTTTCCGACGGCGACGACCGCGCCGTCCAGCCGGTCGCGCCACAGCTCCAGGGCGGCGGCGCTGCGGGTGGTGCCCAGCTGCTTCGCGAGTTCCGGCACCGCCGGGTCGGACAGGGTGCACACCACCTCGTTGTCCGCGGGCAGCCGCTTGCGGGTGACGCCGCTGGCGACCATGGCCACATCGCACAGGATGGGTGCGCCGGCCCGCAGAGCGGCGCGGGCGCGGGCGACCGCGTCCGGGGTGAAAGCGAGATCACGGACGAGGTCGACCATCCCGCAGGCGTGGATCATGCGGACCGCGACCTGGCTCACATCGGCGGGCAGGCCTGCGAGATCCGCCTCTGCACGGATCGTGGCGAAGGACTGGCGATAGATCGCCGGTCCGTCCTTCTCGTACTGGTGCACGGTGCTTTCGCTCTCTTCCTCGGGTGTGCGACGGTCGGGTACAGGGGAGTGGGGCGTACGGGATCAGCCGCGCGCGCGGCGGGCCGCGGCCACCGCGGCGGCGAGCCCACCGGGGCTGTCGGGGACGCTCACGGGGGCGTCCCGTACCTCGCCCCGTACGAGCGAGATCCGGTGTCCGTCGGGGGTGGCGACGACGTCCACCCACTCGCCGCGGGGGTGGCCGCACCGGCGTTCGCACCCGGACCAGTACACCGGCAACGGGCCCACGGCCCCCACCGCGTCCGCCGCCTGGGCCCGCACATCGGCCAGCGACTTCGCGCAGCCCGGCCGGCCGATACAGGCACCCACCCCGGCCCAGGGGGAGCCGGGTCCGACGACGAGGCCGGTGGCCCCCAGATCGTCCAGCAGACCCGCGGCCCGCCGCCGCTCCACCCCCGGTACGACGACCCCGCGCCACGGCGTCAGCCGCAACTCACCGCGGCCCCGGTGCCGGGCCGTGTCCGTCAACGACCGCCACTGCGCCGGGCCGACGCGCCCCAGGGGGATGCCGACGGACAGCGCGGCCCCGTCGTGCGGGCCGGTCACGACGCCGGGGGCGGGGCCGTCCGAGCTCCGCGGGCAGGCACGGTCCTCGGTGGAAGTGGTGCCGGTACCCGTCGCCCGCAACCGTCGTACGACCTCGTCGAAGAGGGATCCGGCACCGCCGGGCAGGTCCGACACGCGCCAGGCACCGGTGCCCGACGCCTGATCCAGGAAGGTCCCGGCCGCCAGGAGGGCGGCCTGCGGCGCCTGCGCGCCCGGTATTCGTACCGCTGTCCTGGCCGTGCCGATCCGCAGCAGCGCCGTTCCGTCGTCCTGCGCCAGCAACGTCACGTCGCCGCCCAGCGCGTCCACATCGCCACGGCCGTCGTCGAGCACGAACAGGAACCTGCCCGAGAGGCCCGCCGTCCGGTCGCCCGCGCACAACAGCGCGTCCAGCGCGGACAGCCAGGGGCCGACGTCCCGTGCGCCGCGGCCGTCGAGCCCCGAGAGCGGCGACGCCACGATGTTGCGTATCCGCTCGTGGCGCGCGGAGGGCAGCAGCCCCGCCTCGCCCAGCCTGTCGGCCAGTTCGCCTCCGCAGTCCGGGCCCAGCCCGCGCAACTGGACATTGCCGCGCGAAGTGAGATGCAACTCACCATCGCCCAGGCTCCCCGCCAACGCCCCCAGGGCGTCCGCCTGCACCGCGGTCAGCAGCCCGCCGGGAACACGGACGCGGGCCAGAGCGCCGTCGTCCGCCCGGTGCAGCCGCAGCGTGCCGGGGCAGGCGTCACCGCGGTCCCGGGGAGACGCGTCTCCCGGCGGTGAAGGCGAAGTGGCAGGTCGGGGCATGGCGGCGAGCATACCGACCATCTGACCAGATCCGTATGTCCTCCATCGGTTGACCGGCCCTTACTATGCCTAGTGACGGGCCATCCGGCACGTCGTCGCCACAGACGGCGACAGGGGAGGAAGTCCGGTGCAAGTCCGGCACGGTCCCGCCACTGTGAGTCCGGCCACGGCCGGGCAAGTCAGGAACTCCCTTCCCCACACGCTCGGATCCGTTCGAGCGGGGAGCTTCATTCCGACACCGCCCGGGGCGTGGACACCCCGAGGAAGGCCCGACGCCGCATGATCCTGCTCCTGTCGACGTCCGACACCGACCTGCTCAGCGCCCGCGCCTCGGAGGGCCCGGTCTCCTACCGCTACGCCAACCCCTCCCGGCTCCCGCTCCAGGACCTGCCACAGCTCCTGGACGGCGTCGACCTGGTCGTCGTGCGCCTCCTCGGCGGGGTACGCGCCTGGCAGGACGGCCTCGACCAGGTGCTCGCCACCGGACGCCCCGTCGTCGTCCTCACCGGCGAACAGGCCCCCGACGCCCAGCTGATGGCCGCCTCGACGGTTCCCATCGGCATCGCCGCCGAGGCCCATGCCTATCTGGCCCACGGCGGGCCCGCCAACCTGGACCAGCTCGCCCGCTTCCTCTCCGACACCGTCCTGCTCACCGGCCACGGCTTCGCCCCGCCCGCCCCGGCACCCTCCTGGGGCCCGCTGGAGCGCACCCCCCGGCGCACCGACGGCCCGGTCGTCGCCGTGCTCTACTACCGCGCCCACCACATGAGCGGCAACACCGCGTTCATCGAGGCCCTGTGCCGTGCCGTCGAGGACGCGGGCGCCCGCGCGCTGCCGCTGTACGTCGCCTCGCTGCGCACCCCCGAGCCCGAACTCATCGAAGCGCTGCGCGCCGCCGACGCGATCGTGACGACCGTCCTCGCCGCGGGCGGCACCCGGCCCGCCGAGGCGTCGGCGGGCGGTGACGACGAGTCCTGGGACGCGGGCGTCCTCAGCGGCCTCGACGTACCCATCCTCCAGGCCCTCTGCCTCACCGGTTCGCGCACCGACTGGGAAGGCAACGACGAGGGAGTCTCCCCGCTCGACGCCGCCAGCCAGATCGCGGTCCCCGAATTCGACGGCCGCCTGATCACCGTTCCGTTCTCGTTCAAGGAGATCGACGAGGACGGCCTGCCCGCGTACGTCGCCGACACCGAGCGCGCCGCCCGCGTCGCCGGGATCGCCGTGCGCCACGCCCGGCTGCGCCACATCCCGGCCGCCGAGAAGCGGATCGCGCTCGTCCTCTCCGCGTACCCGACCAAGCACTCCCGGATCGGCAACGCGGTCGGCCTCGACACCCCGGCCAGCGCCGTCGCCCTGCTGCGCCGACTCCGCGCCGAGGGATACGACTTCGGTACGGAGGAGGTCCCCGGCCTCGCGTCGGGCGACGGCGACGAGCTGATCCGCGCGCTGATCGAGGCGGGCGGCCACGACCAGGAGTGGCTCACCGAGGAGCAGTTGGCCCGCAACCCGGTCCGCATCCCGGCCGCCGACTACCGGCGCTGGTACGCGACCCTCCCGGCCGAGCTCCGCGAAGCCGTCGAGCAGCACTGGGGCCCCGCCCCGGGCGAGATGTTCGTGGACCGGTCGAGCAACCCGGAGGGCGACATCGTCCTCGCGGCCCTGCGCCGCGGCAATCTGCTCATCCTCATCCAGCCGCCGCGCGGCTTCGGCGAGAACCCGATCGCGATCTACCACGACCCCGATCTGCCGCCCTCGCACCACTATCTGGCCGCCTACCGCTGGATCGCGGCCCCGGCCGACGACAACGGCTTCGGCGCCGACGCGATGATCCACCTCGGCAAGCACGGCAACCTGGAATGGCTGCCCGGCAAGAACGCCGGCCTCTCCGCCGCCTGCGGCCCCGACGCCGCCCTCGGCGACCTCCCGCTCATCTACCCGTTCCTGGTCAACGACCCGGGCGAGGGGACGCAGGCCAAGCGGCGCGTCCACGCCACCCTCGTGGACCACCTCGTACCGCCGATGGCGCGCGCCGACAGCTACGGGGACATCGCCCGGCTCGAACAACTCCTGGACGAGCACGCCCAGATCGCGGCGATGGACCCGGCGAAGCTGCCGGCGATCCGCGCACAGATCTGGACCCTGATCCAGGCGGCCAAGCTCGATCACGACCTGGGGCTCGAAGACCGCCCCGAGGACGAGGGCTTCGACGAGTTCATCATGCATCTCGACGGCTGGCTCTGCGAGATCAAGGACGCGCAGATCCGCGACGGCCTGCATGTCCTGGGCGGCGCCCCGGCCGGCGCCGACCGGGTCAACCTCGTCCTCGCGATCCTGCGCGCCCGTCAGATCTGGGGCGGCACGGCCTCCCTGCCGGGCCTGCGCGAGGCGTTGGGGCTCGACGAGTCCGCCGCGACCCGGGTCACCGCGGACGAGGCCGAGGAGCGGGCCCGCGCCCTGGTCCAGGCGATGGAGGACGCGGACTGGTCTCCGGAAGCCGTCGCCGGGGTGGCGGCCGGGCACCCGCGGGCCGTCAGCGACATCCTCGACTTCGCGGCCCGCGAGGTGGTGCCGCGGCTGGCCGCCACGACCGACGAACTCGACCACGCCCTCCACGCGCTGGACGGCGGATTCGTCCCCGCCGGACCCTCGGGCTCCCCGCTCCGCGGTCTGGTCAACGTCCTGCCGACCGGCCGCAACTTCTACTCCGTCGACCCCAAGGCCGTACCCTCGCGCCTCGCCTGGGAGACCGGCCAGGCCCTGGCAGACTCGCTCCTGGAGCGCTACCGCACCGACAACGGCGACTGGCCCACCTCGGTCGGTCTGTCCCTGTGGGGTACGAGCGCGATGCGCACCGCCGGCGACGACGTCGCCGAGGCTTTCGCCCTGCTCGGCGTCCGCCCGGTCTGGGACGACGCCTCGCGCCGTGTCACCGGCCTGGAGGCGATCCCGCCGGCCGAACTCGGCCGCCCGCGCATCGATGTCACCCTCCGCATCAGCGGTTTCTTCCGCGACGCCTTCCCGCACACCATCGGCCTCCTCGACGACGCGGTCCGCCTGGCCGCCTCCCTGGACGAGCCGGCCGAGCAGAACCACGTACGCGCCCACACCCAGGCCGACCTGGCCGCCCACGGCGACGAACGCCGCGCCACCACCCGTATCTTCGGCTCCCGCCCCGGTACGTACGGTGCCGGTCTGCTCCAGCTGATCGACTCCCGCGACTGGCGCACCGACGCGGACCTCGCCGAGGTCTACACGGTGTGGGGCGGCTACGCCTACGGACGCGAACTCGACGGCCGCCCGGCCCGTGAGGAGATGGAGACGGCGTACAAGCGGATCGCGGTCGCGGCCAAGAACACCGACACCCGCGAACACGACATCGCCGACTCCGACGACTACTTCCAGTACCACGGCGGCATGGTGGCCACCGTCCGCGCCCTGCGCGGCACCGCCCCGGAGGCGTACATCGGCGACTCCACCCGCCCCGAGACGGTCCGCACCCGCACCCTGGTGGAGGAGACCTCGCGGGTCTTCCGCGCCCGGGTGGTGAACCCCAAGTGGATCGAGGCGATGCGGCGGCACGGCTACAAGGGCGCCTTCGAGCTGGCCGCCACCGTCGACTACCTCTTCGGCTACGACGCGACGACGGGCGTGGTCGCCGACTGGATGTACGACAAGCTCACCGAGACGTACGTCCTGGACCCGACCAACCGGGAGTTCCTCCAGCAGGCCAACCCCTGGGCCCTGCACGGCATCGCGGAACGCCTCCTGGAGGCGGAATCCCGCGGCATGTGGGCCAAGCCCGACCCGGCCGTCCTCGAAGCCCTGCGCCAGGCATACCTGGAGACGGAGGGCAACCTGGAGGGCGAGGACTGACCCCCCGGCCCGGTACCGGACCACCGGGCAGCGACATGTGACCGAGCCCCGGCCGCGACACCGGCCGGGGCTCGGCTGTTGTTCGTGACGCGGACAGGGCTGATGCGGACGACCTGCGCCGGTGCAACGGTCGGCGGCCTGTGTGAAGCACTCGGCCGGACGTGGGGCATCGACGTGCACACGGGGGAGCCGTTCGGTCCGGTGAACCGGATCGTGCCTGCCGCACGCGGTGAGCCCCGCGAGCCCAGCGCCGTTGCCCCAGGTAGACGCACTGTTCCGCGTAGGGGCGTCACCCGTTCCACCGCCGGGCATAGTGTCGCCCGTGGCGTGGAAGCGATCTACGCATGACCGAAAGTGGCAGTCCTTATATCTCGACGGCTCGGATCATCGTGCTGGGGGTACAGCCCGGTGACCCGCCCTTCCGCCTTGTGGAGATCGACGGGGAGATCGTCAGCGCGGCAACATCGATGATGGATGTGCTCGCCGCCGCCTCGGCCGCAGGAATCAGGGTCCATGACCTGGACGATCCCGGCGTGGTGCGGTGGGTGGGCGGCGGCAAGTTCACCTGGAGGCCGCACTGAGAGTTACCGCAGCGATCGTGCGGCACGGCGGCACGCGCAGATGAGGTGCGGGCGGGGCGCCGGGCTGCGCGTGTCAGCCGGTGCGTGCAGGGTGCGGCTGCGCGCCCCGGGTGCCTCGCCCCGGATCACCGGTCAGCCGCGGCACGGCTCCCAGCGGTCCGACCAGGCACCGTCGGGACAGCTGTGGCGCAGGCGTTCCCACCGTTGGCCGTCGGTGCCGGTGCCGGTGCCGGTGATGACGGTGGAGAAGGTGTCGTGGGGGAGCGGTTCCACGGTGACTCCGCTCGTCCCACTCCGCCCGTGGACGGCCACGAGGTCCAGTTGCCGACGGTGTCCTTCCGGCGCGTCCACACTGCCCGATGGGTACCGATCGCGAATTCCCGCCGCGGCAGTGGCTGCGACAACGGCGGCCCTGGTCCTCCGCAGGTTGATGACGGACTCCTTCGGCGATGCGACGACGGCCGACTCGCCGGGGCACGCGAAAACCGACCACGCGAACACACCGACGGGCCCCGAACTCTCCTGCCCCGCGCTGACGTTCCGCGCACGTTTCGCTGACGTTTCGCTGACGTCGTGCGTGCGGCCCCGCCGTGCCGGGGCCGCACCTGCGGCGACGCCTTCCGCGGCCTCAGGCCAACGATGCCGCGCGAGCGGGGTCGATGGCGTGCTGGAGAGGTTGGTCATGTATAAAGCGTCGGAGTTCGTCGAGCACAAGCTCTCCGAGACGATGACGTTCGGCCCCGAGGGCACCGCCGAGGTGGGGTGTCAGGACCACGTTGGGAAGGGTGAAGAGTGGCGAGTCATGGGCGGGAGGCTCCGGGTGCGTGACATCGAGTACAGCGGTGAGGTCGGGTCTGGCGCGCAGGACCGCAGCCGCGGCGGCCTCGTCGACGAGTGCGCCACGCGCGGTGTTGATCAGCGTCGCACCCGGCCCCAGGGAGTTCAGCAGCCGGGCCCCGATCGTGCCGCGGGTCTCGGGCAGGAGGGGGGCGTGGAGACTCACGACATGACTGGTGGCGAACAGCTCCTCGATGCCGACGAGCCGGACGCCCGCCCGCCGGGCGGTGTCCGGGGAGGCGATGGGGTCCGTGGCGAGGATCTCGATGTCGAAGCGGCCCAGGTGGGACGCCACGAGACGGCCGATGTGCCCGAGCCCCAGCAGGCCCACGCGTGACCGGTAGGCGCCGGGCACCTGGGGGTTGTGGGGGAAGCGGCGACTGCTCGCCACCTCTCGGGTGATGCGGTGTACCTGCTTCAGCCCGAGGAGGACCTGGGCGAGAGTGAACTCCGCAACCGGGACGGCATTGGCCGCGGCCGCGGAGGCGATCGGAATGCCGCGCGCCCAGAACGCGGGTGTGGTCAGGTGCCGTACGGAGCCCGCGGCGACGAGGACCGCCCGCAACCGAGGGGCATGCGACAGGAAGGCGGCATCGAGGACGGGCGCGCCCCAGCCCGTGAGCAGGACATCGACCTCTCGCAGCACGTCGGGATCCTCGTCGAGCCGCTGTCGCGTGAGAGGTGGACCCTGCAGGTGCACGAGACCTTCGATTTCGGCTAGGACCTCACGGGGGTAGACGTCCGCCCTGCGTTCTTCCTCCATGACCAACAGGGCTGTCGGTCTGCGGGCCGGCTCGTTCATGGCGTTGCGCTCCTCAGCTCTCCGCTGACAGGCCGTCAGTGAATCGGCCTGTGAACCCTGATCGGGTG
Source organism: Streptomyces sp. NBC_00984 (assembly GCF_045162475.1). Lineage (NCBI taxonomy): Bacteria > Bacillati > Actinomycetota > Actinomycetes > Kitasatosporales > Streptomycetaceae > Streptomyces > Streptomyces sp. NBC_00984. The sequence goes on along the minus strand of NZ_CP108734.1, from coordinate 915,421 downwards.
CGTGGGGAAATGTCTGACCGGATGTTGAAGATTGGCGTGGCTTGTCCGTTGCCTTGGTCAGTGTGCTTGCATCACGATACATCGGATGATTGAAATGACCTCGGATGAAGCTCAGTCGTCCGATGCTTGCCGTCCTGGCGGCTGTCGCGTTCGGGCGGTATCTATGTGCGGTCGGTCGATCGTTGCCTCAGGCGGCAGAACTGTCAGCCTGTCAGGTGCTTTCGCGAGGTGACCGAACCTCGTGCGGAGGTGTCGGCGAGCAGGGGCCGAGTGCGGGCGAGTCCTGCGAGGCTCTCGTGAGCCATCGCAAGATTTTTGCATTCATCGGACTATTGACCACGGATTCGGACCCCGTTAGCGTCCCAGCAAGCGCTTTCCAGGCTGGCTGTGATGCGGCGAAAACAGGAGTTGTCATGCAGAGATCGCGGTGGATCGGTGCGGGTGTTCTCGCTTCCGCACTGGTCCTCACCAGCTGTACATCAGGGCCTGCGGGAGTGGATGCCAAGCAGAACTCGAAGGCACCGCTCGAACTGTGGATCCGGACCACACCGGGCGGACCGGGAGAGCAGGGAGCGCTCAAGCTCGCTGCCGCCTTCGGGAAGACCACGGGCTTCGAGGTCAAGGTCACGGCGATCTTCGACGACTTCGAGACCAAGCTGCAGCAGCGGGCCGCGCAGAAGAACCTGCCCGACATCGTCATGAACGATGTGACGCAGCTCGGCGCCATGCACAGCCAGGGCCTGCTCCGGGAGATCGACCTGGACAAGATCAAGAACAGCAAGCAGGTCGTCGGCCAGGGGCTGGACTCCGGCAAGAGCGTGGACGGCAAGCAGTTCGGCCTGCCGTACTCGGCGCAGGCGTCCGCGCTGCTCATCCGCAAGGACTGGCGGGAGAAGCTGAAGCTCGAAGTCCCGCAGAGCTGGGACGACTTCGCCGCGATGGCCGCAGCCTTCACCACCAAGGACCCCGACGGCGACGGCAAGAAGAACACGTACGGACTCGCCGCTCCGCTGTCCACCAAGCGCGGATACGCCTCCTGGTACTTCTCCAACTTCCTCTGGGCGGCGGGCGGAGACTTCATCACCGAGGCCGGGGACGGCAAGTACAAGCCCGCGATGACCACGAAGGAATCGGTTCAGGCCGTGCAGTGGTTCCGCGACCTCGGCTGCAAGAACAAGGTCATCCAGCCGGGCGCCGTGACCATGGAAACCCCGCCCACGAACGAGACGTTCGAGGCCGGCCGGACCGGCATGTTCGTCGTCGGCCCGTATCTGCTGCCTCGCTTCGACGAGACCCTCGGCAAGGACAAGTACGAGGTCGTGCCGATGCCCAAGGGGCCGAAGGACGCCACCGTGCTCGCCGAGGGCGGGTCCGTCTACCTGATGGCGGGCTCCGAGAACATGGCCGGCCAGGACGCCTTCGCCGACTTCGCGCTCTCCGCCGAGGGCCAGAAGACCGGGATGGAGGGCGACATCGGCTTCACCGTGCAGCTGCCCGTCAACAAGACGGTGGACATCTCCGAGGTCCGTCCCGACCCCCGCTGGAAGACCTACGCCGAGATCTACCAGAACTCCGGTCGGTACGCGCCGTCCATCCCGAACTGGACCCCGGTGCGGCAGACGACCGCCGATACCGTCAACGCGCTGATGGCCGACTGCGACCTGGACACCGGGACCAAGCTGAAGGAGCTCGACAAGCAGCTCGCCGACATCCTCAAGGAACAGGGAATCGCCGCGTCATGAGTCTTGACCAGGCGGATCCGGCCGCCCTCCCGGCGGCCGGACCCGCCACCCGGAAAACGGGCCGCGCGGCCACCGGCCGCCGCGGGCACGACCGCCGGTCGGGCCGGTGGTGGACGCCGTGGCTGTTCCTGGCACCGGCACTGCTCCTCTTCCTGTACTTCAAGTTCATCCCCATGGTCAGTGCGCTGACCATGTCCTTCCAGGATGTCCAGCCCTACCTCGGCAACAGGTGGGTCGGCACCGAGAACTACGCCACGGTGCTCCAGTCCGCAGGCTTCCGTGAGGCCGCGTGGCACACCGTCGTCCTCGCCGCCGGGCAGACGGCCGGCTCGATGGCCCTCGGCCTCGTTCTCGCGCTGCTGATGGAAGGCCAGGGCCGCCGGCTGGGATTCGTGCGCTCCGCGGTGTTCCTGCCGGTAGTGGTGCCGATCGCGGTCGTCGCCGAACTGTGGCGGATCATGTACCACCCGACCGCGGACGGCATGCTCAACTCCATCCTCGGCCTGGTGGGGTTCGGCCCCTCGGGATTCATCAACGACCCCGATTCGTCGATGGCCTCCATCATGCTCACCGGCATCTGGCGGGGCGCCCCCTACGACATGATGATCTTCCTCGCCGGCCTCACCAGTGTGGACCGCGGTCTCTACGAGGCGGCGAAGGTCGACGGCGCCTCCAGGCTGCAGCGGGTCTGGCACGTGACAGTGCCCGGACTGCGGTCGGTGTTCTCGATCCTGTTCATCCTCGCCGCGATCCGCGGACTGCGCGTGTTCACCGAGGTGTTCCTGCTCACCAACGGTGGGCCCGACGGCTCCACCGAGGTCGTGATGACCCTGATCTACAAGCTCGGGCTGGAGCAGAACAGACTCGGCGTCGGCGCGGCGGGAGCCGTCCTGCTGTTCATCGCGACGCTGATCCTGACAGTCGTCGTCCACCTGCTGCGACGGAGAGAGAGCAAATGAACGCGCCGACCGAGACCGCGCTGGGCCTGACGGAGAGCAGGAGTCCGGGCGGGCGGATCCTGAAGGCCGTCACCTATCTGCTGGTCCTGATCGTCTTCGCCGGGCCCCTGCTGGCCCTGCTGGTCGGCGCCTTCAGCCAGGTCAAGGACCCGACACAGCTGAGCGTCATTCCCTCCGGCGCCACTCTGGACAACTTCAGGATCGCCTTCGACCAGGGCGTGCTCGCGTACTTGCTGAACTCGTTCTTCGTGGTCGGCTTCGGGCTGCTGCTCCAGGTGGCCGTCTCCGTCCTCGCCGGATACGCCCTGGCCAGGAAGGTCTTCCCGGGGATGACGCTGGTGCTCGTCGCCATCCTGGCGACGCTGATGCTGCCCGAGGAGATCCTGGCCCTCCCGCTGTCCGTGATCCTCTCCGACCTGCCGGTCGTCCACTTCAACCTCATCGGCACCCTGGCCGGAATGATCGTCCCGCTGGGCGCCTGGGGATTCTCCATCCTCGTGATGACCGAGTTCATGAAGGACGTGCCCCGGGAACTCGAAGAGGCCGCCCGCATCGACGGCGCCGGTGACCTGCGCATCTTCGCCCAGATCATCCTGCCGATGTGCAAGCCCGCACTCGGGGTCATCGGAGTCTTCGGCTTCACCATGATCTGGGACCAGTACCTGCTGCCCCTCCTGGTCTCCACCGACTCCTCCTCGTACACGCTCCCGCTGGCGCTGCGAACCCTGCGGATCGACCCCGCCGTCACTCCCGGAGTGGTGATGGCCGCCTCCCTGCTGGCCCTGCTCCCCTCCGTGATCGTGTTCCTGTTCTTCCAGCGTTCCTTCGTGCACGGCCTGACCTCCGGTGCCCTGAAGGGCTGACCCGGCAAGCCCGTCCGCACACGAACCCCCGTACGACCAGCCCGCCGACAGCGCCCCGGACACGCCACCGGACGCCGACGACAAGGAACGATGCCCCATGACCCCGAGCGCCGCGACCCCGGCTCCCGCGCCGGCCCCCGACACGACCTGGTTCACCACCGACCGGTTCGGCATGTTCGTCCACTGGGGCCTGTACTCGCTCGCCGCACGGCACGAGTGGGTCAAGAACCGGGAGAAGCTGACCGACGAGCAGTACCAGGTCTACTTCGACCACTTCGACCCCGACCGCTACGACCCGGTCCGGTGGGCCAGGGCGGCCAGGGCGGCAGGCATGCGGTACGTCGTCCTGACCGCCAAGCACCACGACGGCTTCTGCCTGTGGGACAGCGCCCTCACCGAGTACAAGGTCACCAACACCCCGCACGGCCGCGACCTCGTCGGGCCGTTCGTCGAGGCGTGCCGTGCCGAAGGGCTCAAGGTCGGCCTCTACTACTCCCTGATCGACTGGCACCACCCGTCCTTTCCCGTGGACGGCACCCATCCGCAGCGCGACGACGAGGAGTTCAAGGCCGCGGCCGCCGACCGCGACATCCGCGACTACCAGCGCTATCTGCACGGTCAGGTCCGCGAACTGCTGACGTCCTTCGGACGCGTCGACTACCTGTTCTTCGACTTCTCGTACGCGGGCCGCACCTGGTGGGGCGGCAAGGGCCCGGACGACTGGGATTCCCCCAAGCTGCTGGAGATGGTCCGCGAACTCCAGCCGCATGTGCTCGTCAACGACAGGACCGGCCTTCCCGGCGACTTCATCACCCCCGAGCAGTACCAGCCTTCGGGACCCATGACCAAGGACGGCCGGCCCGTGCTGTGGGAGGCGTGCCAGACGCTCAACGGGAGTTGGGGCTACGACCGCGACAACCTGGACCACAAGAGCGCCGACCTGCTGATCCGCATGCTCGTCGACGGGGTGTCCAAGGGCGGCAACCTGCTGCTCAACGTCGGCCCGACCGGCCGCGGCGACCTCGAACCGCGCGCCGTCGCCGTCCTCGGGGAGATCGGCCGGTGGATGGACCTGCACGAGCGCTCGGTCCGCGGCTGCGGCCCGTCCCCGTACACCGCGCCCGCCGAATGCCGGTACACCCAGCGCGGCGACCGGCTCTACGTCCACCTGCTCGCCTGGCCGCTGCGCCATCTGCACCTGCCGGGACTCGCCGGCCGGGTGCGCTACGCCCAGTTGCTGAACGACGCCTCCGAGATCAACCGGGTCCACATCGACCCGGACCGGCCCGCGCAGAACACCGAAATGGGCGGGCAGCCCGCCGGAACGCTCACGCTGGAGATCCCCGTCCAGCGCCCCGACACCCCCGTTCCCGTCATCGAGCTGTACCTGGACACTCCGGCCGGCCCGGCCGCCGGCTGAGACGGTCGCCGGCCCCCCGATCCACCACCACACTCACGGAGGCATCATGCAACGCCGCACGTTCCTCATGGGCACCGCGGCAGGGGCGGCGCTGGCCGTCGCCCCCACCGGCGGTCTCCTGACCGCGAGCGCGACGGCGGCCCCGGCCGCCGTCGGTTCGCTGGACGAGCTCCAGGCCGCGATCGACCGGGCACGACCGGGTGACCGCATCGTCGTGGCCGAGGGCAGGTACACCGTCCCGTCGGACCGGCCCCTCACCATCCGGAACAAGCAGGGCACCGAGCGCGCGCCCATCACCATCGTCGCCCGGTCCCGCGGCGGCGTCGTCCTCGACGGCGAACAGAGCTTCGTCCTCGACGCGTCCAGTCACATCACCGTCAGCGGCTTCTCCTTCCGCCAGAGCAGCACCCTGGACATCCCCCCGAACTGCTCGCACATCAGGCTGACCCGCAACGACTTCCAGCTCGCCGACATCGAGGGCGTGCACTGGGTGATGGTGCGTGCGGACGACAGCAAGGTCGACCACAACCACTTCCACGGCAAGTCCACGCTCGGCATCTACCTCGGAATCGAGGGCGCGGGCACGGAGGAGATGGCGCAGCGCGTCCATGTGTTCAGGAACTACTTCTCCGACCACACCTTCGCCGGGTCCAACGGCGGAGAGCCCATCAGGCTCGGCGTCAGCCCCCGGGCACTGTCCAGCGCCCACGCCGTCGTGGAGTACAACCTGTTCGAGCGCGCCAACGGCGACCCGGAGGCCATCTCCGTCAAGAGCTCGGACAACGTCATCCGGCACAACACCATCCGCGACAGCTTCGGCGGGATCGTCCTGCGGCACGGCAACCGCAACCGGGTGGAGGCCAATCATCTCGTCGCCGGCACGGAAGGCGTGCGGATCTACGGCAACGACCATGTGATCGTCAACAACCACCTCGCCGGTCTGTCCGGGCGGGCCCTGGTGATCGGCAGCGGTTCGGAGCGCGACCATCTGCCCGGCGAGACGCCCGACGAGCGCCGCGGCAACGACGCGCCCGACCGGGTCCTCATCGCGTACAACACCCTTGTGAACAACAAGGGCACACTCTCCGGCGAGAGCCAGCGTCCCCACGAGCCGCGTGATGTGACCGTCGCGGACAACCTCCTCGTCGGGGACTCGGGCGAACTGGTCGCGATGGCGAACACCGTACGGTTCACCTGGTCCGGCAACATCCTGTGGGGCGCCGCCGCCGACGGCAACATCCCGTCCGGTGGCTACACCCGCGTCGACCCGAAGCTGGTGACGGGCCCGGACGGCGTGGCCCGGCTGGCCGCGGACAGCCCGGCGATCGGCGCGGGCACGCTCAGGCGGTCACCGGTCACCCACGACATCGACGGGGACCCGCGCGGCCGGACCCGGGACGTGGGCGCCGACGAGTACGCGAAGCGGGCACCCAGGCACCGGCCACTGACCCCGGCCGACGTCGGCCCCCAGGCCCGCTGAGCACACGCCCGAGAGGGACAGCCGGTCCGGTTCGCCCCCGGCTGTCCCCGCCATCGATCAGCCGGCACGTCCAGCGCGGGGGCTGTACGGACCGGCCCGTCCCCCTTGTCGCCACAGGAGGCATCATGCAACGACGCACGTTCCTCAGGGGCACCGCGGTGGCAGCACTCGCCGCCGTGCCCCTCAGCACCTCGATGTCGGTCGACGCTTCGGCGGCCGACACGCCGGTCAGCACCCTGGCCGCACTCCAGAGCGCGATCAACAGCGCAGCACCCGGCGACCGGATCGTCGTGGCCGACGGCACCTACACCGTCCCGTCGGGCGGCGCGATCAACGTCTCCGGCAAGAACGGCACCAGCGCCGCGCCGATCACCATCGTGTCCACGACCCGCGGCGGCGTGGTGCTCAAGGGCGAGCGCAGCTTCGTCTTCGCCAATTCGAGCAACATCACCGTCAGCGGCTTCGCCTTCCGGCAGAGCACCACGATGGAGATCCCGGTGAACTGCTCGTCGATCCGGCTGACCCGCAACGACTTCCAGCACGCGGACACCGGCGACCCGTACTGGCTCGTCGTGCGGGCGAACGACACGAAGATCGACCGGAACCACTTCCACGACAAGACCACCACCGGCATCTTCCTCGTCGTCGACGGCCCCGGCTCGACCGACATGGCCCAGAACATCCACATCTTCCGGAACTACTTCTCCGACCACACCTTCGCCGGGGACAACGGCGGCGAGTCGATCCGCCTCGGCGTCAGCGGACGGGCACTGTCCGCCGCCCACGCGGTCGTGGAGTACAACCTGTTCGAGCGCGCCAACGGCGACCCCGAGGCCATCTCGGTGAAGTCCTCCGACAACATCATCCGCTACAACACGATCCGCAACAGCCGCGGCGGCATCGTGCTGCGCCACGGCAACCGCTCCAGGGTGGAGGGCAACTACCTGATCGGCGGCAGCGAGGGGGTGCGGCTGTACGGCAACGACCACCTCATCGTCAACAACTACCTCAGCGGACTGTCGAGCCGGGCCCTGGTGGTCGGCAGCGGTACCACCCGCGACCACAACTCGGGCGAGACGCAGGACGAGCGGCGGGGCAACGACGCCTGCGACCGCGCGGTGATCGTCCACAACACCCTGATCGGCAACTCCAGCACGCTCTCGGGCGAGACCCGGACGTATGAGCCCCGGGACGTGGTCATCGCCGACAACCTGCTCGTCGGTGACTCCGGGAGCCTCGTCGCGATGGGGACGACCACCAACTTCACCTGGCAGAGCAACATGGTGTGGGGTGCGGCGTCCAACGGCAATATCCCGTCCGGTGGTTGCACCCGGGCCGACCCGAAGCTGGTGACGGGCCAGGACGGCATCGCCCGGCTGTCGGCGGGAAGCCCGGCGATCGGCGCGGCCACCCTGGGCAGCCCGGCCGTGGCCGACGACATCGACGGCGACTCGCGAGGCAGCACCCGAGACATCGGCGCCGACGAGTACTCGACCGCGCCCGCGCTCCGGCACCCCCTCACGACCGCGGACGTGGGTCCGAACGCATCGTGAGGTGTCACCCGTGATCCGGTCCGCCCGTCACCGCGGGCGGACCGTTTCGGAACGGCCCGTAGAAAGGGCGAGGGAAGAACCGCCGCGAGGCGACCGCAGGGAGGGAACGCCGTGACAGGCAGGGAGAGCCGTGACCGCGAGGAGCAGGGGCGCGGTGCGGCGGACCGCGCCCCGGGCCTCGTGCCGACCGGATCGGACACCACCGTCGCCAGGCCGGGGCTGTGCTCGGTCACCTTCCGGCGGCTGCCCGCCGCCGAGGTCGCACGCCGGGCCGCCGAGGCGGGCCTGGAAGTGGTCGAGTGGGGAGCGGACGTGCATGCGCCTCCGGAGCATCCCGACACCGTCCGCGCGGCCCGCGAGGCCTCCGACAACCACGGGCTCACCTGCTGCTCGTACGGCTCCTACTTCCGCGCCACGCGGGGCGAACCGGCCGAGTTCCCCGAGATCGCTCGCGCCGCGGTGCTCCTGGGGGCGCCTCGGGTGCGGGTCTGGGCGGGCGGAGTCGGATCGCTGACCGCGACACCGCAGGAGCGGAGCGGGACCGCCGCCCGCCTGCGGGAGGCGGCCCGGGTCGCCGCGGACCATGGGCTGGAGCTCGCGCTGGAGTTCCACTCCGGGACCCTCACCGACACCGTCGCCTCGACCGTCCGGCTGTTGGACGAGGTGGGCGCGGACAACCTCCGTACCTACTGGCAGCCGCCGCAGGACGCTCCCGACGAGGAGGCGCTGGCGGGGCTCTCCGAGCTCGTCGAGCGGGTCAGCGCGGTGCATGTCTTCTCGTGGTGGCCGGGCAACCGCCGACTGCGGCTGGCGGACCGTGAGGACCTGTGGACCGGGGTCTTCGAGCTGCTGAACGAACGACGCGTCCCCCTGGAGGCGCTCCTGGAGTTCGTGCCCGGCGACGACCCCGCGGTGCTGGCGCGCGAGGCCGATACGCTGCGGCGCGTCGCGGCTCGACGATGAGCGGCGCCCGACCCACCACTCCGACGTAAGGACGGCAGACATGCACATCGCGGACATGCACATCAAGGAGACGGACACACTCCTGTTCATCGGTGACTCCATCACCGACGCGGGCCGCGACCGTACGGATTCCGCATCGCTCGGCAGCGGATACGTCCGCGAGATCGCACAGACCCTGCACGCCAGAGCGGGCGACGGACCCGGCCCCGCCGTCATCAACAAGGGCCTCAACGGCAACCGTGTGTACGACCTCGAAGCCCGCTGGACCACCGACGTCATCGACCACCGGCCCACCGTGGTCACGGTCAAGATCGGCATCAACGACACCTGGCGACGCTACGACCGCGGACTCCTCAGCCCGGTCGACGAGTTCGAGGCATGCCTCGACCGCCTCCTCGCGGACACCACGCGCCAACTGTCCGCACGACTGGTCGTCATCACCCCGTTCCTGCTCCCGGTCACCCCGGACCAGAAGGAATGGTTCGAGGACCTGACACCCCGTACCGAAGCCGTCCTCCGTGCCGCGCAGGCCAACGGAGCCCAGGTGGTCCGCGCGGACCTTGCCCTGCTCCGTGCCGCGGAGACGAAGGAGGCCGCGGAGCTGGCCCCGGACGGGGTCCACCCGAGTCCCCTCGGCCACAGGATCGTCGCCGATGCCTGGCTCACTGCGGTGGACTCGCGCCTACTCGGGGAGTAGCAGGGGGAGGTCCACCTGAACGTCGATCGATTCTGCGCGTCCGCCGATCTGTGCCGATCCGCTGATACGCAGGGTTCGCGCCGGATCGAGCGTCAGCTCGCCGGTGACGTCGCCGTGCTCGTGGAGGTAGAGGCCGATGTCGCAAAGGCCGGACATGGTGTCGTCGATCTTTACGGTCGCCACGCCACCGGTCCAGGTGGCGGGAACCGCCGTGAGGTAGAGACGCGGCGGATGGATCGCCCAGCCGAACGGGCCCGTGTCTCCCTGCGCGTCAAGGGCCTCGGTGGTTCCCCACACGTCGACCGTCACCAGGCCGTCCGGTGCCGTCCGGACCGACGATTCCGATCGGTCGACGGCGAAGTCCGTGTCGCCCGGTCGAATCTGTCCACGGTGAAGGCCCCAACGGTTGTCGGTCCGAAGCAGTGATCGCCTCCATCGTCGCAGCAGGCCGTGTATCGGTGTGCGAGGTGTGAACCACGGAAATCCGAGGGGGCTGCGATGCTGCGCCGGCCGACTTCCGGGGACGGACGGGACGTACGGGACGTACGGGGCGGACGTACGGCCCGGCCGGGACACGCAGGTGACGGCGTGGTCCACCTGCGGCTGCGCGGATTTGGGCTGAACAGCGGCGCGGTCCCACGTCGCGGCGTGAGGCGGGTCACTTTCCGCCGGAAGCAGGGCATGGTTCTCCGGACCCGGGGCAGGCGGCCAGATCGCCGGGGTGTGACCGGCGCAGGACGCACATCCGGAACCGAAAGGCCAAACACGACGTGTCGGCAGCACAACAGACCATCCACGTGGGCGGGGAGTGGCGTTCGGCCGTCTCCGGCGCCACGCGCGACATCATCGACCCCGTCGACGCCGGCGTCTTCGCCGTTGTGGCGGAGGGCGCCGTCGCCGACACCGATGACGCCGTCGCCGCCGCGCGTGCCGCCTTCGACGACGGTGCCTGGCCGCGCACGCCCGTCGCCGAGCGGGCCGCCCTGCTGCGCCGCGTCGCGGCACTGCTGGAGCGGGACCGGGAGAAGATCGGAGCCCTGGAGAGCCGGGACGCGGGCAAGACCCTCGAAGAGGGGCGTGTCGACGTCGACTGCGTGCGTGACGCCTTCGTCTACTTCGCCGACCTCGTCATGAACGAGAGCGGCGGACGAGTCGTCGACGCCGGGAGCGACGAGATCCACAGCGTCGTCGTCCATGAGCCGGTCGGGGTGTGCGCACTCATCACCCCCTGGAACTACCCGCTGCTCCAGGCCAGTTGGAAGATCGCTCCGGCGCTCGCCGCAGGCAACACCTTCGTGGTCAAGCCCAGCGAGATCACCCCGCTCACCACCGTGGCGCTGATCGGGCTCCTGATGGAGGCCGGACTGCCCCAGGGCGCCGCCAACATCGTCACCGGCGCCGGTGCCACTGTCGGCGCCCGTCTCGCCGAGCACCCGGACGTCGACCTCGTATCGTTCACCGGCGGGCTGGCCAGTGGCACGAAGGTGGCCCGCGCCGCCGCCGACACCGTCAAGAAGGTCGCGCTCGAACTCGGCGGCAAGAACCCCAACGTCGTCTTCGCCGACGCCTGCGCCACCGACGAGGGCTTCGACACCGCCGTCGACCAGGCGCTCAACGCCGCCTTCATCCACAGCGGCCAGGTCTGCTCCGCCGGATCCCGGCTCATCGTCGAGGAGTCGCTGCGCGAGCGCTTCGTCGCCGAACTCGCCCGTCGCGCCGACAGGATCCGCCTCGGCCGCGGCACCGAACCCGGCGTCGAATGCGGGCCGCTCGTCTCCGCGCAACAGCTCGCGAGGACCGAGGACTTCGTCGCATCCGCCATCGAGGAAGGCGCCATGCTCCGGGCCGGCGGCGAACGGCCCGACGGCCCCGGCTACTTCTACCGCCCCACTGTCCTCGACCGGTGCGACCGCCGGATGCGCGTCGTCCGCGAGGAGGTCTTCGGCCCCGTCCTGACCGTCGAGACCTTCCGTACGGAGGACGAGGCCGTCACCCTCGCCAACGACACCGAGTACGGGCTCGCGGGCGCCGTATGGACCGCCGACGCGGGCCGCGCCCGGCGCGTCGCCGGGCGCCTGCGCCACGGCACCGTCTGGATCAACGACTTCCACCCCTACCTCCCGCAGGCCGAATGGGGTGGCTTCGGGAAGTCGGGCATCGGCCGTGAGCTGGGCCCGACCGGCCTCGCCGAGTACCGCGAGGCCAAGCACATCTACCAGAACCTCGCTCCGCGCCCCGTGCGCTGGTTCGCGGGCTGAGGCACAGCGCTGAAGCACGGGCGCGACGCACATGCCACACGTGAGCAAAGCGCACGGGCACTGGACCCAACGGACGCACCACACGTGACGGACGCACCACACGTGACGGACGCAACGTTTGCATCGGACCCGACGGAGCAGAGGGAAACGAGCGCATGACCGACAACCACGTCTACGACTACGTCGTCATCGGCGGCGGCACCGCCGGATCGGTGATCGCCTCCCGGCTCACCGAGCACCCGGACACCACCGTCGCCGTCATCGAGGGCGGCCCCAGCGACGTCGGACGGGACGACGTCCTCACCCTGCGCCGCTGGATGGGTCTCCTCGGCGGTGAACTGGACTACGACTACCCGACGACCGAGCAGCCCCGCGGCAACTCGCACATCCGCCACAGCCGCGCCCGGGTGCTCGGCGGCTGCTCGTCCCACAACACCCTCATCGCCTTCAAGCCCCTGCCGACCGACTGGGACGAGTGGGCCGCCGCGGGCGCCGAGGGCTGGGACGCGGCGTCGATGGACCCGTACTTCGCCAGGCTGCGCAACAACATCGTCCCCGTCGACGAGGCCGACCGGAACGCCATCGCCCGCGACTTCGTCGACGCCGCACGGATCGCGCTGGACGTACCGCGCGTCGAGGGCTTCAACAGGCAGCCGTTCCACGAGGGTGTCGGCTTCTTCGACCTCGCCTACCACCCGGAGAACAACAAGCGCTCCTCGGCCTCCGTGGCGTATCTGCACCCGTTCCTGGACCGGACCAACCTCCATATCGCCCTGGAGACCTGGGCGTTCGGGCTGGAGCTCGACGGCACCCGGGCCGCCGGTGTGCACGTGCGCACCAAGGACGGCGAGGAGCACGTCGTACGGGCCCGGCGCGAGGTGCTCGTGTGCGCGGGCGCCGTGGACACCCCCCGGCTGCTGCTGCACTCCGGCATCGGACCCCGCGCCGACCTGGAGAAGCTCGGCATCCCCGTCGTGCACGACCTGCCGGGCGTCGGGGAGAACCTCCTCGACCACCCCGAGTCGGTCATCGTCTGGGAGACCGACGGGCCGATACCGGAGAATTCCGCGATGGACAGCGACGCGGGCCTCTTCGTACGCCGGGACCCGGACGCCGACGGGCCGGACCTGATGTTCCACTTCTACCAGATCCCGTTCACCGACAACCCCGAACGGCTGGGCTATCAGCGGCCCCCGCACGGCGTGTCGATGACCCCCAACATCCCCAAGCCACGCAGCCGCGGCCGGCTGTACCTGACCAGCGCCGACCCCGAGGTCAAGCCCGCCCTCGACTTCCGGTACTTCACCGACGAGGAGGACTACGACGGCCGCACCCTCGTCGACGGCATCCGCATCGCACGCCGCATCGCGGAGCAGGAACCGCTCGCCGGCTGGCTCAAGCGCGAGGTCTGCCCGGGGCCCGAGGTCACCTCCGACGAGGAGCTCGGCGAGTACGCGCGCAAGGTCGCGCACACCGTCTACCACCCGGCGGGGACCTGTCGGATGGGTGGAGCGGGCGACGAACTCGCCGTCGTGACACCCGATCTGAGGATCCGTGGCCTGGACGGCATCCGGATCGCCGACGCGTCCGTCTTCCCGACCATGACGACCGTCAACCCGATGATCGGCGTGCTGATGGTCGGGGAGAAATGCGCGGACCTTCTGGGAGGCAATGCCTGATGAACACCGAGCCGCCTGTCTTTTCCGTACGTGAACTGTGGAAGGTCTTCGGCCCGAAGGCCGACCGGGTGCCGGCGGATCCGGATCTCGCCGCACTCGGCCCCGCCGAACTGCGTGCACACACCGGCTGCACCGCCGCCGTGCGCGACGTGTCCTTCGACGTCCGCAAGGGCGAGGTCTTCGTCGTCATGGGCCTGTCCGGCTCCGGCAAGTCGACGCTCGTGCGCTGCCTGACCCGGCTGATCGAGCCCACGTCCGGCTCGATCGCCATCGACGGCGAGGACGTGCTGTCGATGGACGCGTCACGCCTGCGCGAGCTGCGCCGCCACCGCGCCGCCATGGTCTTCCAGCATTTCGGGCTGCTGCCGCACCGGTCGGTGCTGGACAACGTCGCGTACGGGCTGGAGATCCAGGGGGTCCCGCGCGCCGAACGGCGGCAGCGGGCGGCGGAGTTCGTCACCAAGGTCGGCCTCGAAGGCATGGAACACCGCCGCCCCGCTCAGCTCTCCGGCGGCCAGCAACAGCGGGTGGGGCTGGCCCGCGCACTGGCCGTGGACCCCGAAGTACTGCTGTTCGACGAGCCGTTCAGCGCACTGGACCCGCTGATCAGGCGCGACATGCAGGAGGAGGTGGTACGGCTGCACGGCGAGGAGGGCCGCACGATGGTCTTCATCACGCACGACCTCGGCGAGGCGCTGAAGCTCGGCGACCGGATCGCGCTGATGCGGGACGGCCGGATCGTGCAGCTCGGCACCCCCGAGGAGATCGTGGGCACCCCCGCGGACGACTACGTACGCGACTTCGTCCGCGACGTGCCGCGTGAACAGGTCATGACGGTGCGCTCGGCGATGCGGCCGGCCGGAGCCGTCGAGACGGACAACGGCCCGGCGCTGGCCCCCGACGCGACGGTCCACGAAGCCATCGAGGCGGTCGTCCGCAGCGGCCGGACCGCCCGCGTCGTCGAGAACGGCCGCTGCGTGGGCGTGGTCGGCCATGCGGACCTGCTCGGTGTGGTGGCGGGGCTCGCCCCGCAGAAGGAGGCGGCCTGATGCCCGCGCACACCACCTGGGGACCGTCGGGCCCGCATGTGCCCGTGCCCGCCCGCGCCGCGGACACGCCGGGGAGGCGGACAGGATGAGCACCACCGTCACCACTGCCGCCGGGACGGGCGCGCCCCCGGCGCGCGTGCCGCTGAGCGACGCCCTCGCCCGGCACCGCACCGCGATCATCGGGGGCGTCGCCCTCGTCGCACTCCTCCTCGGCGCCGTACTTCTGGGCGGCGGCAGCTGGCCCGCGCGGTTCGCCGTCGACCTGTCCGGACCGCTCGGCGACGCCAGTGACTGGATCATCGACAACCGGGACAGCCACCCGCTCTTCCTGTACTTCTTCGGCCACATCAGCAACGCCGTCGTACTGTCCGTACGCGCCGTCTACCTCGTGCTCCTCGCCGCCGGCTGGGCCGGGGTCACGGCCGCCGCAGGCCTCGTCGCCTGGCGCCTCGCGGGCATCCGCCCGGCGCTCACCGCCGTCGCAGCGTTCGCCGTGTGCGGGCTGCTCGGCATGTGGGTGCCCACCATGCAGACCCTCGCGCTGATGGTGGTCGCCGTCGCCGCGTCCGTTCTGCTCGGTGCGCTGCTCGGGCTCGCCGCCGGGCTGTCCGACCGCGTGCACCGGGCACTGCGCCCGGTGCTCGACACCATGCAGGTGCTGCCCGCGTTCGCGTATCTGCTCCCGGTCGTGCTGGTCTTCGGGATCGGCGTACCGGCCGCGGTCCTCGCCACCGTCGTCTACGCGGCCCCGCCCATGGCCCGGTTGACCGCGCTCGGTCTGCGCGGCGCGGACGCCGGGGTGCTGGAGGCCGCGGCCTCGCTCGGCGCGACCGGCCGGCAGCGGCTGCTGACCGCCCGGCTCCCGCTGGCCCGCAAGGAACTGCTGCTCGGGGTCAACCAATCGATCATGATGGCGCTCTCGATGGCCGTGATCGCGTCCGTGATCGGCGCGGGCGGTCTCGGCGACCGCGTGTACCAGGCCCTCGCCTCGGTCGATGTCGGCGCGGCGCTCGCCGCCGGTGTGCCGGTCGTCCTGCTCGCCGTCGTCCTCGACCGTGTCACCGCTGCCGCGGGCGAGCGGATCGGCGCCGTGCACGTCCGGGGGAGCGGCCTCGGCTGGGCGGTCGCCGCGGTCGGTACGGTCGCCGTCGCGCTCGCCGGCCGCTACGCCGGCCGGCTGTCGTGGCCCGATGCGTGGATCATGGACATCGCGGGCTCCGTCAACCGTGCCGTCGACTGGATGACCGCGCATCTGTACTCCGGGGTTCCCGTCATCGGCGGCACCGCCGACTGGGCGGCCCGCTTCACCACCTGGGTCCTCGACCCGGTGCGCGACGGTCTTCAGTGGCTGCCCTGGTGGGCCGCACTGCTCCTGGTGGGGGTCCTCGCCCAGCTCATCGGCACCTGGCGCACCGCGCTGACCGCCGTGCTCGCGATGTCCGCGATCGGGGTGCTCGGGGTGTGGGACCCGGCGCTGGACACCCTCTCGCAGGTGCTGGCCGCGGTCGCCGTCACCCTCGTCGCCGGTGTCGCCACCGGCGTCGCCGCGGCCCGCAGCCCCCGCCTGGAGCGGCTGCTGCGGCCCGTGCTCGATGTCTTCCAGACCATGCCGCAGTTCGTGTACCTGATCCCGGTGGTCGCGCTGTTCGGCGTCGGCCGGGCACCCGCCACCGTCGCGGCCGTGGTGTACGCGCTGCCCGCCGTCGTCCGCATCACCACCCAGGGCATGCGCGCCGTGGACCCGGTCGCGATGGAGTCGTCCCGCTCGCTCGGCGCGACGGGCTGGCAGCAACTGATCCAGGTCCAACTGCCCCTCGCCCGGCCGGCGTTGCTGCTGGCCGTCAATCAGGGTGTGGTCCTCGTCCTCGCCGTCGTCATCATCGGCGGCCTGGTCGGCGGCGGTGCGCTCGGCTACCTCGTGGTGTTCGGGCTGGCCCAGGGCGACCTGGCGACCGGGCTGGTCGCGGGCGCGGCCATCGTATGCCTCGGACTGATGCTGGACCGGGTCACACAGCCGGCCGGGAAGGAGCCCCGGGATGCGTAGGCGCACCGTCGCCGCTGCCGCCGCTGCCGCCGCGGCATTCGGGCTGCCGGCCCTGACGGGCTGCGGCGCGGCGGACATGACCAAGCAGGCGTCCCCGTACGCCGACGCGCACGGCGCCAGGACGGTGACACTGTCGGTCCAGTCGTGGGTGGGTGCGCAGGCCAACGCCGCCGTCGCCCAGTACCTGCTCGAACACGAGCTGGGATACCGCGTCGACACCGTCCAGATCGACGAGGTCCCCGCCTGGGACGCCCTCAGCCAGGGCCGTGTCGACGCGATCCTGGAGGACTGGGGCCACCCGGAGCAGGAGGAGCGCTACGTCGCGGACAAGAAGACGATCGCGCCGGGCGGGGAGCTCGGCGTGACCGGCCACATCGGCTGGTTCGTGCCGAAGTACCTCGCCGACGCGAACCCGGACGTGACGGACTGGAAGAACCTGAACAAGTACGCCGGCCGGCTCCGCACGGCGGAGAGCGGCGGCAAGGGGCAGCTCCTGGACGGCTCGCCGTCGTACGTCACCAACGACAGGGCGCTGGTGAAGAATCTGGACCTGGACTACCAGGTGGTCTTCTCCGGCTCCGAGGCGGCGCAGATCACGCAGATCAAGCAGTTCGCCAAGGAGAAGAAGCCGTTCCTGACCTACTGGTACAAGCCGCAGTGGCTGTTCGAGCAGGTCCCGATGACGGAGGTGAAGCTGCCCGCGTACAAGGAGGGCTGCGACGCCGACCCGAAGAAGGTGGCGTGCGCGTATCCGCACACCCCGCTGCGGAAGTTCCTCAACGCCCGGTTCGCCGACGGGGGCGGCAGCGCCGCCGCGTTCCTGAAGAAGTTCCACTGGACGACACGGGCACAGAACGAGGTGGCGCTGATGATCGCGGACCAGAAGCTGTCGCCCGAGGAGGCGGCGGAACGGTGGGTGCGGAAGAACGAGTCCACATGGCGGGCGTGGCTGCCGAAGTGAGCTTCGGGCTCGGCCCGTTGTTCCGACGGGTGCCCCTGGCGGATGCCGCACCGGACATCGGTGCGGCATCCGCCCCGCGGCGGGGCAGGGCCTGGTCCGCGTCAGGACCCGGAGTGTGTCAGGACTTGGTGTGCAGCGGGACCGTCAGCTGCTTGAGCCAGGTGCCCGTGGTGAAGTCGCGGGCCTTGATGACGACGGAGTGGGGACCGACCTCGACCTGGAGCCCCTGGTTGAAGGCACCGCCGAGGGAGACCTCGCCGCCCTTGCCGTCGTCCATCCAGCCCACCTGGACGGCCGAGGTGTTCACGACGGTGAACCCTTCGAGGTTGCCGGTGCCGGGGACCACGCGGCGCACCACCCAGTCGGACAGATTGAGGTCCCAGTGCGTGTGCCCGGAGAAGAGGAACACGTCCTTGTGGCGGCCCAGGATCGACAGGAGCCGGTCGGGCTGGAGGTAGTCGTTGAGGTAGAGCTTGTTGTGCGTGCCCGACACCGTGTTGGGCAGCGGGTGGTGGGTCAGCACCATGACGGGCCGACGGCGGCGCGCCCAGTACGCGAGGCGGTCCTCCAGCCAGGCGAACTGCTCGTCGCTGATCCATACCTCGTCCCACAGCTTCGCGTCGTGGTAGTGGGAGTAGCGCTCGGTGCCCAGGCTGAGCACGGGAACGCCGCCGAACGAGGTCTCCGAGTAGACCTTGTTGCGTTCCGCGAAGTTGTAGAAGCTGCGGAAGAGGGAGTCCTCGGTGGTGCCGTTGGGCCAGGTGTCCTGGGCGAGGGTGTTCGGGTCGCTGTACTTCGGCACGTAGAACTCGTGGTTGCCGATGGCCCACGCGACGTTCTTGGGGTGCGGGTGCCGAGCGAGGGTCTGGCGGACCGCCGCGTACTCGAAGTCGTAGCCGCGCGGCGTGATGTCGCCGGCTATGCCGAGGCCGGCACTACCGGGGTTGATGCGGTGCAGATCGTCGAGGGCCTTGCCGAAGTCGGCGAGGTCGCCCTGGATGTCACTGATGATGTTGAACCGAACCGTCCGGCCCTTGTCGGGCCGGTGCGGAGCGGCCTCGGCCGCCGGCGCAGCCAGTCCCGCGCCGGCGGCGAGCGCACCGCCCACCAGCGACGCGCTGCCTGTGGTGGCCATGAACGATCTGCGATCCATCGGTACTTCCTTCGTCTGTGCACCCCGTGCGTATGGGACGCGGGCAGTGTCTCCGCTCAGGATGGCCCGTCGGGGTACCGCAGATGACCATGGCTTGAAATGTGTGGTCCAGCGGTGGCGTGTTTCTGACGGATGTCGCTCAACGACCCTCGGCGTCGGCCGGGTTCTTCGCCCGGCTGCGGATCGGCCGGGGGCGGCGCCGCAGACGATCCGAGTCCGGCCGGGGTGTCGACGCGGCGGGCAACCCACGGATCGCGGGCACCACGCCGACGTCGACACCCCGGCCTGCTCCGGACCGTTCCGGTCACCACCGCACGGTGAGGCCGTGTGTCCGGGTGACGGGGTCCGGCGGAGTCACTGCGTGCGGTAGGCGTCGACGATGGTCTGGGTGAGGGTGTGCCCGTCGGTGTCGGTCAGCTCCGCGCGCAAGGAGACGCCGGTGCCCGCGCCCGGGTTGTGGATCGTGACGGCGCCGCGCTCGACCGGCAGGCGGGTCCACGAGGCGCCGCCGTCCTCGGAGACGGACACGGCCAGCGAGCGGAGTTCTCCGTTCGCGGCGGCACCCTGCACCGTGACGGGGACACGGAGTGCGGCGTCCGCCGCGGCGGTGCCGGTGGGGCTGAGCGAGGGGGAGAACCGCACGGCGCTCACCGGTACCGGGGCCGGACCGGTGGTCGTGCCCGAGGCGAAGGTCCACGACGCGGTCACGCGGGTGGCGGCGCCGGGCGCGCCGGTGCGCTTCACCGTGCTGGTGATCCGGTACGTCGCGCGCCCCGGCGGCACCGTGAATTCGGCCCGGCCGGGGGCGCCGGACTGCGTCCCGACGAGCACGCCGTCGCGGTGCAGTGTGGTCGAGGCCGAGGCGTACGACGGCGACGAAGGCACGTGGCCACCGCCGTCGGTGAGCAGCGGGACGTCGACGGTGATCCGGTCGCCGTCGCGCACGACGCCGGGGCGGCCGGAGAGGCCGGGGCCGAAGACGGCGTTGTCGAAGACATGGGTGGTCGTGCTTCCGGCGCGCACGGCGACACCCTCGGCGGAGTAGCGGTTCGCCGCCCCGCCGGGCGCACGGGGAGCCGTGTAGGTGATGTCCCAGTTGCCGCGTTCCGGAGTCACGAGGTAGGTGGCGGTGCCGGGAGTCGGCAGGGCCTGGGAGACCCCGATGGTCAGGCCGGCACTCGGTTGCAGATCGACGGACCCGGTACCCGCGGTGCCCGGCAGCGCGGCGCCACGGACCTTCACGGTGGCCAGGTCCTTGGCGGCGGGGTGCCGGGTGAGCCCGGTCAGGGCGCGGGTGCCGGTGAAGACGTAACCGAGTGCGTAGTCGACGCTCTTGGTGGTCCAGTACGCGTCGAACCACTGCTTCACCGATCCGGCCTCGGCGTCGGGGCCCAGGTGCGCGACGCGCAGATTCGCCGTGGAGGAGATCAGGTTGACGAGCCGTTCGGCGCCCTGGTGCCCGACCTCGACGACCATCGCGCTGTGCAGGAAGCCCGCCGAGCGGTCGGGCGGCCGTACGTCGACGGGCGCCGTGGTCCGCGCGTCGACGGTCACGGTGGTGTCGCGGTCCAGGTCGAGGCGCGGCTGGACGATCCAGTCCGTACCGTCCGCGCCGTCACCGGAGGTCAGGGAACTGTCCAGCAGATAACGGCCCTTGGGCAGCCGCACAGTGGTCGTGCCGGAGGCGTCGTGCGGCTGGACGACCTCGTCGGCACCCGGACCGGAAATTCCGGTGACGGTCGTCTCGTACGACCCCGTCGGGCGGCCGGTGCGGTCGAGGTGCTTGATCGTGAGGGCGTACGTCTGCGGCTCGGCGGCGAAGGCCGTGGTGTCCAGGGCGGGCGTCGCGGTGCCGACCACGGCCACGGCGAGAGCCATGGTCCGCAGGACGCTCCGGCGGGGCAGGGAAGAATTGGTCATGACCTGCACTGCGTCGCCAGGTGCCGGAGTTCCCGTGAGCCGCGTCACATCGGCTGCGGGGTCACGGCCCCGGGCGGCGCATGTGGTGCACGTCACGGGAACCGGCGCAACGGACGTGGCAGAGCAGAGTGTGGAATCACTCATGAGGAATCGCTTCCGCCGCGGGGACCGCAGCGCCCTGGGAGAGCTGTACGACGAGCACTCCCAGGTGCTGTACCGCTACGCCCTTCGCGTGACCGGCGACTGGGCGGAGGCCGAGGACGTCGTCTCGGCGACCTTCCTGGAGGCGTGGCGCAGCCGGGAGAAGCTGCGCCCCGAAGGGGACAGCCTGCGCCCGTGGCTGCTGGGCATCGCCACCAACATCATGCGCCGCAACGCACGCGCCCGCCGGCACCGTGACATCGCGCTCGCCCGCGTCCCGGAACGTGGCTCCGTCCCGGACTTCGTCGACGACCTGGTCGCACACCTCGCGGATGCCGAGCAACTGCGCGCGGCGCACACCGCGCTCGCCCGACTGCGGCGCCGCGACCGGGAGGTCTTCACCCTCGTGGTGTGGGAAGGCCTGGACTACGCGGCGGCGGCCGAGGCACTCGGCGTACCGGTCGGCACCGTCCGCTCACGCCTCTCCCGCGCCCGTACCCGACTGCGCGAGCTCGCCGACGCCGAGGCCCGCGCCGCACGCGCGCGGTCCGGGCGGTCCGGGCGGTCCGGAGCCGGCCGGCCGGCCGCGGCGGAGGGCTGCGAACCCTCTGCCACCCCCGACAAGCCCGTACCGGGTCGCATCCCCGCGGTCCGCTCGTCCAGCCAGGAGAACCACGGATGAACACCACCCCGCCGCACCCCACGGACCACTCGGCCGAGGAGAACGAACGCCTCGGCCTCACCGGTCTGCTGCCCCCGCCACCGGTTCCCGGCCTGACGCCCGACCGTGAACTCCTGCTGAAGCAGGCAATGTTGGCCGAGGCCGCCCCCGTCGAACCGGCCGGCAGGCTCACCACCCGGGCCACGCGCCCGCGCCGGCATCTGGTCCGGTTCGCGGCGCCGGCCGTAGCCTGCGCACTGGCCGTCGGCGGCGTCGTGGTGATGAACCTCGCGGACGCGCCGGGGCCCGTCCCCACCGAGGTCGCGGGCGGCGGGGCCACCGGCGCTCCCGAGGCGACACGGCTCCTCGACCGCATCGCACTCGCCGCCGCCGGAGAGCAGCAGCCGACGGTCCGCGCCGACCAGTTCGTGTACATCGAGAGCAAGGTCGCCTACGCCGCGCAGAGCGCCGGGGGAGGCCCCGTGACGATGCCTCCCGTGCACACGCGGCAGGTGTGGCTGTCCGCCGACGGCAGTCGCCCCGGCCTGCTGCGCGAGGCGGGCGAGCCCGCCACCCGGCTCGGCACCGACGGGCCCGTCGACACCCTCGACGGACCGGGGGCGACGCCCCGTCCGAGCACCCTGCACGCGTCGGGCCCGTCGGTCGGCAACCCCACCCACGCCTACGTCGCATCGCTGCCCACCGACCCCGACGCCCTGCTGAAGCTGATCCGGGACGAGAGCCGGGGACAGGGCCAGGACCCGGACCAGCGCGCTTTCACCGCGATCGGTGACCTGCTGGCCGAGACATGGGCACCACCGCGGGTCGGCGCCGCGCTCTACCGGGCCGCCGCGAAGATCCCCGGGGTCACGGTGATTCACGCGGCCCACGACGGCACGGGACGCGAGGGTGTTGCCGTCGCCCGCACGGCACACGGAGAGCAGACTCAGTGGGTCTTCGACCGGACCACGTACGCGTTCCTCGGGGAACGCACGGTCCTCACCGAAGCCGGCGACGCAGGCCCGGCGGGAACCGTCGTCGGCACCTCCGCGGTCCTCACCAAGGCCGCCGTCGACCGTGCCGGTGAGACTCCCTGAGGGCTGTCCCGTATCCCTGACGCCGCATGCCCGCCAGGGATTGCGGCGACAGCCCTCAGCCGCCGGAGGCCATGAGTCGATCGAGCGCTGCCCGGCCCGCGCGTCCCCAGGCCGGCCGCCGGGAAGGCCCTGTTCCCATGCCTGGCCGATGCCGATGAGGGAAACGCCGCGCAGGACGGCCCACCCTCGTGCGCGCCGGATCATCGCCTCGTCCGCGCGTGCGTACGCGCCGAAGAACCGTGACGCCGCGCCTGCGGGAAGGAGCAGCCACGCGGCTGCGAGATCCGTGGCCGGATCGCCGACGCAGAGATCACCGAAGTCGATCACGCCGGAGAGGGTTCCGTCCGAGACGACGACATTCGCCGGATGAAGATCACCGTGAATCCGCACCGGCGCGCCCTGCCGGCCGGGAGCCGCAACGGCATCGTCCCAGATGCGCCGGACGTCGGCGGCGACACCGCTGGAGGCGACGGCCCGGAATCGCTGTTCGAAGTCGTCCGCGAGCGTGGTGAGGGGAACACCACGGTTCGCACTCGGAATCCCTTCTCGGCACCGGCGAGGCAGGCCCGGGGCCACTCGGACGTGCCCGATCGAAGGCTGTGCACCGTACCCGGTCCCACAGCCGGGCGTCCGACGGACGACGGGCGGTGATCAACACCGGACAGGCGGTCTCGGCGGCCGCCCTCGACGCCGCCATCCATGCCTGGGACATCGCTCGGGCCACCGGCCAGGATCTGCCGCTCGGCAAGGCGCCGGCCCAGGGACTGGAAGAGATCGCCGCACGGCTCGTCGACTCCGTGCACGACTCCTTCGGCACATACGCCATGGCACTCCCCACCGAGGCCGACGCGAGCCATGCCGATCGCCTCCTCGCCTTCACCGGCCGCTACCCGCACTGGGCGGCACCGCGCGCCCGAACGAGCCGCCGCCGCAGGAGCCGGGGGAGAGGTGCGGGCGACCGGGTGCTGCTCGATCTCGCGGCGGCCGGTCGCGCACATCCCGTACCGCTTGCCTTCGGCCCCCCACCCCGCGTCTGCCCCGGCCGTGCCCACGCCCTGGCCGACGGCCTGCTCCAGCGCCCGCTGACCGCCTTCGCCCGTCCGCATCACCAGGCCGCCGCCCCGCTGCTGCCCAACGCCTGGGACCATGCCTCGGCCGCCGCGCTGGTGGCGCAGGGCTTCGCAGCCGTATCCGTACGGCGGGGGGCCGCCGTACGGATACCGCCCGTTGTCAGGTCTCCTCGTCCTCCGCGCGGCGCTCGCCCTCCGCCTGCGACGGCTGGGTGCGCCTGGTGGCGGGGTGCCGCTCCTCGGCCGGATCCCTGTCCTCGTCCAGCCTCTCGCCTTCGGCCTGCGACGGGGTCGGGTACTCGATGTTCTCCCTCATGGCCGCCTCCGTGATCGGATTGCGTGCCTACAAGACGAGCGTATCGCTTCCGTCCCGTCGGCGGTCCGGGGCTGCCCGCACAACCCGGGAACAGCCAGCCGGGCGGACGGGCGGGCAACCCGGACGCGGCGATCGGTGCCGTGTCGGCCGGCGCACGACCGGGGGTCGAGATGGGTAGGCGTCGTTGATCGTGTGGTCGGTGTTCGGCTGCCCGTTGGCATGGAAGGGGGGCGGGTGTCACGGTGTGTGGTCGCGTCCGTCCCGTGGGGCGAAGGCTCCGAGGGGTGTCTGCGTCGGTAGCGCGCGCGTGCAGGAAGTAGTCGACCCACTCGGTGATTTCGGGGTAGGACGAGTCCTGACCGACCTGGGTGGCGGCGGCAGTGATGTCGAAGTTCGTGGTTCGCAGTTCGACGCCGGGGCCCAGGAGGTCCCAGTGTGCTCCGGTTCTTCCGTGGGGCATGCCGATGCTGCCGGGGTTGATGACGAGCCGGCCGTGGGCGAGGCGGACGAACGGCATGCGGGCGTGACCCGGCAGGCCCGGCTGCTGGCTGTGCAGGTGAGGGCGGACAGCGGGTGTCGGGGTGTTCTGGTATCGGTTCTCGATCGGGACGCCGGGAGATGTCGGCGAGAACCGAGAGCACCGTGTCGGCGTGTTGGTGACCAGCGGCATGGTCCGGGCCGTGGACCTGAGAACGGAGTTGGTGCTGTGACGGAATTGGCGAAGGATGTGCAGGACGTCGGGTCGGAGACCGATGGGCCGAGCCTATGGGGACAGCGGGATTTCATGCTGCTGTGGAGTGGCCAGACGGTCAGTGAGATGGGATCGGCGGTCACCCAGGTCGCTCTACCACTGCTGGCGGTCGTCGCGCTCAACGCGAGCACGTTCCAGGTCGGATTGCTGACCGCGGCCACCACGCTGGCGTTCGCGGTGATCGCGTTGCCGGCGGGTGCGATGGTGGACGGCGCTGCCAAGCGTTCCATCATGATCGTCTGCAACGTTCTCCGTCTGGTGATCATCGGCTCGGTTCCGGTGGCGGCGGCGTTCGGCGTCCTGACGATGGCGCAGCTGTACGTGGTCGCGGTGGCGGCGGGCGTGTGCTCGGTGTTCTTCGACGTCTCGTACCAGAGTTATGTGCCGTCACTCATCCGCTCCGACGACCTGATGAGTGCCAACGGCAAGCTCGGGACCACCCAGGCGTTCGCGCAGCTCGGGGGACCGAGTCTGGGCGGCGGGCTGGTCGGGTTGTTCGGCGCCGCGGGGGCGATGACGGCCGACGCGGTTTCCTACGCGGTCTCGGCCCTGTCGATCCTCGGGATCAGGACCCGGGAGGAGCCGCCGCCGGAGCGGCCGGCGGACGAGACACTGCGGCGCCGGATCGCCGAGGGGCTGAAGTTCGTTTTCGGGCACAGCATTCTGCGCAGGGTCGTGGCGTGCACGGGCACCGCGAACCTGTTCAGCGGCATGAGTACGGCGCTGGCGATGGTCTTCCTCGTCCGGGTGCTGCACGTGCGTCCCGCGCTGACCGGGCTGATCATGGCGGGCGCGGCCATCGGCGGGATCGCCGGGGGAGCGTTCGCCTGCCGGCTCGCCAAGAAGGTCGGCTCGGCGCGCATCATCTGGGTGTCGATGCTGGTCTTCAGCGCGCCGCAGGTCATCGCGGCGGCCGCCTGGCAGGGCTGGGGAGTGCTGCTGTTCCCGCTGGGCTGGGGCATCGCGTACTTCTCGGGGATGGTCTACAACATCGCCCAGCTCAGCTACCGGCAATCGGTGACACCGCCGGAGTTGATGGGGCGGATGAACGCGGCCGTCCGCTGGGTCGTGTGGGGCACGTTGCCGCTCGGCGGCGCCCTCGGCGGGGTACTCGGCACGCTGATCGGGGTGCGGCCCGCACTCTGGCTGGCGTTCATCGGTTCCTGGGCGGCCGGCTGGTTCGTGTTCTTCTCCCCGCTCCGCCGCATGCGCGATGTTCCCCAACCCGCGCCCGCGTCCGCCCCCGACGCCACGAGTTGACAGTGAGCGCAGGGTCGTCGCCGGGGTCTTCGCATACGGCAGGGGCGAGGAGAGCCGGCCGAAGATCCCGGCGAGCCGCGCAAGTGGGATCCAGCCGTGTCGCGCTGGAGGCCGGCTTCTTGCGCGGAGCCGGCCGAGCGGACTCCAGCACTTCGGTACCAGGAGCTTCCTGCCTCGGCCGACGCGGTCATCGGGCTCGGCGCCTTCCGGCAAGCTGGACGCGGTCGCGCGTTCGGCCGGACAGCCGCGACCTAGGCTTTGCGGGCGAGCAGTTGGATCTCCTGGAACTGCCGTCGGTCGGTGGGCTCAGGCTCGCGAACCATCCGGGCCACCTCGGTCAACCCGGACTCGCGCAGCATCGCGGCGAGGTGATCAGGCGACCACCGATAGGCAGGCGCGACTGCGTGATCGAAGACCTGCGTCGGGTGAGACGGACCGTCGCTGGCCGAAAAGCCGATCAGAAGGTGGCCGCCAGGTGCCAGCACGCGGTGGAACTCCGCCAGGATGAGGGGGAGTTCATGCGGCGGAGTGTGGATGATGGACCAACGTGAGAGTACGCCGCCCAGCACGCCGTCAGCGATGTTCAACGCGGCCATCGAGCCCACGTCGAACCGTAGGTCCGAATTGGCTTGTCGAGCCAACTCGATCATCGCAGGAGAGGCATCGACGCCAAACGCCGCCAGCCCCAACCGGTCCAGATGAGCGGTGATATGCCCAGGCCCACACCCCAGGTCCGCGACCTCACCATCCCCACTCGCACGTACGACCTCGGCGAAGGCACTCAAGATCGCGCGGTCCAACGGCCTGTCACGCAGAGTGTCGCGGAACAGCTGGTCATAGGTGGTGGCGGCAGCATCGTAGGCCTCGCGGGTGGCGCTGTGGGCATCGTGTTCGACCATGCTCGCCACAGTAGTTCCCGGCGCTGAGGCGAGCCGGGAGAATCACGATCTCCCCCCGCCGGTTCGCCCGGCCATCGCCGGTTCAGGGAATGGAGCAGCTGCCACGGCATCTTCGCCCGCAGGTGGACGTCCCGGCGGGCGATCAGCCGGTCGATCGCCGTCTTCGAGCGCACCGGGGTGCCGGGGTGCCGCGGGTGCCGGAGTCCGGCGGCGGCAGCCGCTTCACCCGGGCCGGGACCACCGGCCCGTCATAGCCGCACTCGGCGCACCAGCCGGTCCAGGACAGCACCGCGCCGCGCCGGGTGCGTCAGGTGTACACGGCTGCCTTGCCCCGCAGCAGTTCCAGGGCCTCGCCGTCGGCCTCCCACGTGGACCGACGGAGGGTCGGCGTTCGATCCGACGCGGATGTTCCTCGAACCCGACCGGCGTCACCCGCGCGGACTGCCTTTCGGCCAGGTGGAACCGCTCGGAGGGCGGGCCGGGTCCGCAGCCGGGAGGATCGACGCTGGATCACACGCGGCTTGTCCGGGCACGCGGCATGTCGACATAGGAGACAGGGATGGAAGCGATTGTTTTCGAGGAGTTCGGCGGACCTGATGTGCTGCACCTCGTGCAGTCACCCGATCCGCACCCCGGCCCCGGGCAGATCCGGGTGCGGGTGCGGGCCGCCGGAGTGAACCCGTTGGACTACAAGATCCGCAGGGGCTGGATGGAGCAGATGTTTCCCACCGTCCTCCCCGCGACGCCGGGCAGCGAGTTCGCCGGGGTCGTCGACGAGGTGGGTGACGGAGTCACCGGTTTCGTGGTCGGTGACGAGGTCCTCGGCTGGAGTGCCACCGGCGCCTACGCCAGCCTCGCGCTGGCCGACACCGGGACCGTGGCCCTCAAGCCGTCCGAGCTGAGCTGGGAGAACGCGGCCGCCCTGCCCATCGCGACGGAGACGGCGGCGCGAGTGCTCGACGAGCTCGCGGTCGGCGACGGTGACACCCTGCTGCTGCACGGTGCGGCCGGAGGCGTCGGCTCGGCCGGCGTCCAGCTGGCGCTGGCCCGCGGCGCGACGGTGATCGGGACGGCCTCTCCGGCGAACCACGCGTATCTGCGCGAGCTGGGTGCCATTCCGGTGGCGTACGGAGAAGGGCTGGTGGACCGGGTACGGGAGGCCGCCCCGCAAGGAGTGGACGCGGTCTTCGACGCGGCAGGGCAGGGCGCGCTGCCCGACTCCATCGAGCTGCGCGGCGGCACGACCGAGCGGATCGTCACCATCGCCGACGCGGACGCGGCGAAGTACGGAGTGGCCTTCTCGGGCGGAGGCATCGAGCGGGCCGGCGAGCGGCTCGCGGAGAACGCCCGGACCGCCGCGGCGGGCCGCCTGACGGTGCCGGTCGCGCAGACCTTCGCACTCGGCGATGCGGCGAAGGCGCAGGAGCTGAGCGAGGAGGGGCACGTACGAGGAAAGCTGGTACTGCTGCCCTGACCGCCGGGCATCGGGGGCGGGCCGGGACGGACCCGCGCCGTCCCGGCCCGCGGCCCGGACGAGTTCGAGCGCTTTCTCGACCGTCGCGGCTTCCTCCGGCACGGTGGCGGCGAGCAGACACACGGGCATGCCGCCGACGCCGTCCTGACGGTGTCCGAGCATGTTGAAGTGCAGGGCCAGGCCGGCGCTGTCGATCCCCCTCCCGCGCAGGATGCCGTGCTCGGCCGGTCGACAACCGTGCCGGGGAAGGGTGGTCAGTGCGGCCGGGAGACGGCTGCGGTGAGGCGGCGGCGCGCCGGAAGGGCGTAGACGGTGGCGGCGGCGTGTCGGGAGGGCGTAGACGGTGGCGGCGACCACCATGCCGACCGGGAGCGCGAGGTCGATTCCGCCGGCTGCGCGGGCCGGCGGGCCCACGTAGAGCTCCGTGCTGACACACAGGACGGCCGCTGCCGTGCCGGTCGCCAGAGCAGTGACGCCGGCCCGGTTGACGCCGGCGGTGTACCAGTACGTTCCGCCCGGGGTCTCGTCGGTGAGCGCGCGGCCGTCGTACCGGTTGCGGCGCAGCAGGATGTCGGTGGCGTAGACGGCCTTGCCGGTGATGGCCGGAGCCCGCCACCGCCGCCCCACCCGCGACCTCACCCAGCCCCCGCACGGCCCCGGCCAGGCTCTCACCGCCCTCGAAGCGCTCCAGGCCGTGACCCTCGACCCCGCCTACGCGGCAGGCGAGGAACACGAATCGGGACGCCTGGCCATCGGCCACCGCGCCGACCTCACCGTGTTCGCGGAGAACCCGCTCACCACGCCCGCGGTCGACCTGGTCGGCCTTCCCGTCGTGCTCACCGTGGTCGACGGCCGCACCACCCACCGCGACTCCGGCCTGTGACGGCGCGAGGGGCGAGGCGGCATCCCCGGAAGACCCTCGCCTCTCACCCCTCACTTCATTCCTCGTTCGGCTGAACGCCTAACCGGGGTGTCGCACGCCGATACGGTCGACGGCACACGTCCCGGGGACACTGGTGCTGTCGGCGTGCTGACCGAGGTGGGTCAGGCGGAGTGTGTTGCGCCCCGCCCGCAGGGCGACCTGGGCGAACTCCGGCTCGGCGTAGGTCATGACCGGGCTGTAGAGGTCGAGTGGCTCTCCGACCGTGGTGCCGTTCACCGAGAGCCGGTAGATGCCCCGGGAGTAGTGCCGCTTCACCCGCAACCGCAGGGTTCGCAGGCCGGCTTCCGGTTGCTGGAACTCGAAGGTCAGCGCATCGCCGGTGGCGGCCGGTGTGAACAACAGCCCGTGACCGGCGCCGCATTGGGAATCGGCGAAGACCTCGGCGCGGCCGCCCGAGGCGGTGAAGGCGAGCGCCTCCGCCTCTGCCATCCAGTCCAGGGGGCGCGGCGTCCAGCTGCCGCGCGAGTCGCAGAGCACCACCCGGGTGCGGTCGGTGGCGGCCTCCGTGTCGGTGTAGGCGACCATGCGGCCATCGGGCGAGAAGGCCGGATGGGGGTGGCCGGGATGGGCGGATCCCCAGCCCACCGTGCCGAGCGTGCGCGGTGGGTGTACGCCTGTCAGGTCCACCAGGGCCACCGCCCCCACCTGCCCGCGCGCCGAGCCGTTACTGCCGTTGGTGTCGGTCACGGCCCAGCGGCCGTCGGCGGAGATGCCGCAGTGGTTGTACGCGCCGTTCGTGCCCGAGGGACCCGGCGCCAGCAGCCGGTCCGGCCGGTCGTCCGGGTGGATCATCCACAGTCCTGACGCGTTGCCGCCGATGGCCACGGCGAGGCAGCCGGTGTCGGCACCGGAATTCCACACGTTGTGGGTCCCGACCGGTACGCCCGCGGCGGCCTGGTCCCAGATCATCTTGCCGTGCGGCGCGTGGACCGGATGCAGCGCCCAGGCGAGGATGTTGCCGCCGAGTGAATAGCCGATCCATTCGGGATCGTGGGCGCTGTACTGAAAGTGGGTGGCGAACACGCCCCCGGAGAAGACCTCTCGGACCCGGCCGCCCGTGAGCTCGACCTCCACCGCTGTGGTCGGTCCGGCGGTGATCGGTGCCGGGTAGTGGCTGCACAGAACCCGGTCGCCCGCCGGATGCAGATTGACGACGACGCTGAGCGCGCGGCCCGGCGGCGGTGAGTAGAGCTTGACGGGCGAGGGATCGGCCAGGTCGATCAGCCAGACCGCGTTCTCCGCGCAGGTGACGAGGCGTCCGGAGTGGATGTTCCACCAGACGAACGGATTCCGGTCGTCCGCCGGGGTGACGAACCGCGCCAGGAACCGCTCCTTGCCGGAGCGCAGATTCACCTCCCACAGGCTCGTGGCCCCGGTCTCCCGCTGACCGAGCACGATGCGGTCGGCATCGACGAAGCCGTTGTGGGTGGGGTACGTGAAGTAGCGCCGCTGGTCGAACGAACTGAGGTGGCGCACCTCGAACGGTTCCTGGGCCGTGGCGGCGGCAGCGGCCTCGCTCGCGGCTCCCGTCCCGGCGGTGAATCCTGCGGCCAGCACAACCAGCCCGGCCATGCGGCCGAACCCTCTGCGGGTGATCTCACTCATGGCGTCCTCACTCATGCGTGCTCACGGTGGGTGGCGCTCAGCTTCGAACCAGCCGATGGAAGAAGTCAAGGTACTAATACGAATTAGTAGATACAGGGGGGCGGTTCGGGGCGTGCTGTGTCCCGTCGGCCGGGGCCGGATGTCGCAGCCTTCAGCAACACGCTTTAGCCTCGGGAGCATGGATCTCGGACTTGCGGGACGACGTGCGATGGTGACGGCGAGCACGGGAGGAATCGGTGCGGCGATGGCCCGGAGGCTGGCCGAGGAAGGGTGCGCCGTCCTGGTGCATGGCCGAAACCCCGTACGGGCCGAGGGGGTTGCCGCGGAGCTGGGAGCCGCCGGCGCGGTGGCGGACATCGTGCTGGGAGACCTTGCCGATGACGAGGCCGCGGCGAAGGTGGCCCGTCGGGCCCGCGAGTGGGGCGTGGACGTGCTGGTGAACAACGCCGGCCCGTTCGTCGAACACGGCTGGGAGTCCGCGGAGCCTTCTGCCTGGCTGGAGGCGATGAACGGCAACGTGCTGTCCGCGGTGCGGATGATCCGGGCCCTGACGCCGGGGATGAGGGAGCGCGGGTGGGGCCGGGTCATCAACGTGGGCAGCCGCGCGGCGACGACTCCGCTGCCGAACATGGTCGAGTACTCGGCGGCGAAGGCGGCGGTGGTCAACATGACCACCAGCCTGGCCGGTCACCTGGCCGGATCCGGGGTCACCGCCAACACGGTGAGCCCGGGGGTGATCGTCACCGACGGCCTGCGGAAGATGTTCGAGGACGGCGCGATCGACCGGGGCTGGCCGGGGGAGTGGTCCGAGCTGGAGCCGCTGGTGGTGGCCGAGTACGCACCGAACCCGACGGGGCGGCTGGGTACCGCCGACGACATCTCGGCTGCGGTCGCGTTTCTGGCCAGCCCGCTCGCCGGCTACGTCAACGGGATCGACCTGCGGGTCGACGGGGGCATCGCGCTGGTGCCGTGACCAACTGGGGGACGAGGATGGATCAATGGCCGGAAGGTCCCGCCGCCGACCCGGAACGGGCACGCGAACGGTACGACTCCGATCTCCGGGCAGATCGCAGGAGGCTGGCGGGACTGACCCGGGCGGACCTGCCCGACGCGCATGTCGGTCTGTGTATCGCGGTTGCCGTGAGTGCACTCGTGAGCCGGCTCGCAGGTGTCGGGGTCGGCCTTCTCACGGCAGGCGTTTTCGCCGCACTGTTCGTCGTGGCGCTGGTGGCCGTGCTCGTTCAGGGTGTCCGCGGATCGGCGGCGACGCGGCGGGCGTACCCCGCCGCCTTCGGGTGGACGGCCTGGTTCTCGGCCCTGCCGTCAAACTGCCGTCTGCCGCGCGGGAAGCGGGGTTGTCGGTGCGGTGCCCCAGTTCCAGGCGGAACAGTCCCAGATCGGCGAAACACCAGTCGGCCAGCGCCCGGCAGCGGTGGGTTGCCACGCCCCTGCCGCGGGCAGCGGAGGCGGTCCAGTAGGAGACCCCATCCGGTGGCGTGCCGGGGATCGACGTTGCTGACCGCGACACTGCCCAGTGCCGTGTCGGTGCTGTCCGCGACGGCGAAACTGTAGGCAACTCGTCGGCGCCATTGGTCCTTCCGGCGCTGGAGCCATTGTTCGGCGTCTGCGGCAGTGGTGATGGACGCATCGGCCTGCCGTTCCATCACCGGTTCCGCGAACGCCTTCAGCACCGAGGGAGCATCGGAGATTTCCCAAGGGCGCAGGACCATTCCTGCCGGCAGAAGAATTCGATCACGCATCTCGTCAGTTGTCCCCGCTGGCCCGGGGCGGCACCACCGGATCGGTCGACGCACCACGGCACTTCGCGGCAGCCACACTCCGTGGCCGCCGCGCAGCAGCCGGAGGCCACGTGCGACCGTGCAGTGCAGTCCCCATCGTTCCCCTCGGCATGTCTCACCGATGACGGTCGTCGGTTGTCCCGGCGCCCGGAAGCCGGAACGGCCTTGAGGCGCGGCTCTGGTCGAGGTCGCACGTGCGGCGGCCGGACTGCAGGCGGCCCCGGTGCGGAACGCCACACGGTGATCGTTACGCTGTTGCCCCGCCACCGGGCGGGGCAGAACAGGGGTGGGACATGCACAGAAGAATCGCCGCGCTCGCCGCGGTGGGAGCGGTTGCCGCCACGGCCATGGTGGCGCCGGCCGCACACGCGGAGGGGCGCGGTGACATCCGGGTCACCAAGACCGTCGTGAATGACGGCGGCAGCGTGATCGTCGGGATCAAGAACGTCAAGCGATTCCCGATCACCATGACGATCAAGGACAACTCGGGGGTGAAGAAGGTCAGCTCGGTGTCCGCGATCAACCGGACCAATGGTTACGGGCCGGTGGACTACCTCGGTACGACATGCAGGAAGACCAGCACGACGACCTCCGTGTGCACCGCGACGATGGAGTTCGACCCGTCGTGGATCGACTCCTACGGAAGCGGCAACGAGGGCTGGGACGCCAACGCGGTCGCGGGTGACTGGCAGGTCGACGCCACGGTCCACGCCAATGACGGGGACTACTGGATCTCGGACAGCATCGCCTCGTTCAAGATGAAGCGTGCCGCGACCCTGACCACCGACGCCGCGCCCGAGCCCGTGCGGAAGGGCGGCACGCTCACCGTCACCGGAAAGCTGTCACGGGCCAACTGGACGGACCTGAAGTACCACGCGTTCACCAAGCAGGTGGTGAAGCTTCAGTACAAGAAGCCGGGCGGCAGGTACAACACGGTGAAGACCGCGACCACGGACAGCAAGGGCCACCTCCGCACGACGGTGAAGGCCGCCGCTTCGGGCAGCTGGCGCTGGGCATTCCTCGGTACGAACACGACCATGAAGGTCGTCTCGACGGGTGATGCCGTCACGGTGAAGTGATCTCGCGGCGGGCCGGGAACCGGCCCGCCGACGGGCCACCCCTCGTGCCGGAACCCCTCGTGCCGGACCCGGCACGCAACGACCTGCCGGCTCGGTGCGTACACCAGCGTGCAGCAGCCGTCCATGTCGGCGTCTGGGTCGCCGAATCGGGCTGTCTGCCATGTGCAGGACTTCATTGACTTCATGGTCTCCGAGCCGTTGCTGCACCCGCCCGGCGTGCCTGCGTCCATGAAGATGCTTTCCCGGGTGATGCCGCGGTCGATGATGTCGCACGGAGCGGCCTTGCCTCCGGTCGTCAGGGCTCGATGGTCAGCACCTCGGCCACGGGGCGGCGAGGCGTGCACGGCCCCTCGGGTCCGTATCCGAGGCGCACGATCATCTGCGGGTGTCCCGTGCCGAGGGCCGGGACGCGCAGGAGATGCCGGAGTTCCGGCCATTCGAGGGGCTGGGTCGCGAACGAGGCGACGAGCCCGTGCAGCACGGCGGTGAGCAGGACGCGCTCCAGGGCCTGACCGGCACGCAGCCAGTCGGCCGGACGGTCGCGCGCGGTACGGAGCAGGGCGAGCTGCGGCCGGTCCTCGAACGGGGCGCCAGCCCGGCCCGGGACGATGTCCGTGCCGGCGAAGTCACGGTTCAGTGCTCTGCCCGACGCGTCGGTGGGGCCGAAGGCGTAGTCCGGGACGCCGTCGACCGGTGCCTCCATGCTCGTGTCCCGGGTCCAGTAGCGCTGCTCCGCCTCCCTCGCCGGGTCGCGCAGACCGAATCCCTCGCCGTCCCGGATCAGCACGAGCACCCCCTCCAGGTGCTTCGGCGGCAGAAACGCGAATTCGACCCCCTCGTGGTGGGCCGCTCGGGATCGGAGGGAACCGGAAGCAGCGTGGTCACCGCGTCGAGGCCCCGGTGTGATGCCGACGCCCGCAGATTCAGCAGTGCCGCGCCGCACCCCACGTGAAGGCCGCGAGTGGAGGGGTCGGCCTCGGGCATCTCACGGTCGAACTCCGCCCGGAGCGTGAGCGTCCGGGGGGAGCGCCGGTATGGGAATCGCCAGGCTGGGCGTTGTGCATGGACGGGGCGGCGGTGGCATCGGCGACCAATTCCTTCAGCGTGCTCTCGTCGAGCGGCTGCGCAGGCATCCGGGACCTCCCGCATCGGACGCACGGTGTCCTTCCACCGTCGCACGTCAGGCAGGACCCGGCGCGCAGACCGCTCGCCCGCGGCCGGCCGAGCGAGTCTCCCGTACGGCTGTACCAGCGGGAGAACACCGTGTCCGTGCAGCGCACGTCGCACCTCTCAGGTCGCGTCTCGCACGGCGGACACTGCGCAGCGCAATGTCCGAATAGCGCCAGATCCGGTGCCGGCGGTCAGCGAGCATGGATCACGTGGCCACCCGTCGCGACGCCGGGTGGGGACGACCACACCCCATCGAGGAGGAGCCGGAGCCGGGCCAGCGAACGAGGCGTCCCGGGCCGCCGTCGGCCGGTCCGGGGGAGGAACGGCTGTCGATGGCACCCCGTTCCGCACGGCACCATCACCATGCCCGCTGAGCGCACGACCGACAGGCGGAAGCCTGGGGAACAGGGAACCAGACCCATGACCGACACCACACACCCGACCCGGACGGCCGGAACCGTGCGCGACCTGGTCGACGCCACCGACTGGACCGCGCTCACCGACGAACTCGCCGCCCACGGCAGCGCGCCGACCGGGCGGCTGCTCACCCCCGCCCAGTGCCGGGAGATCGCCGCTCTGTACGACGAGACCGAGCGCTTCCGCTCCACCGTCGACATGGCCCGCCACCGTTTCGGCTCCGGCCAGTACCGCTACTTCACCCACGATCTGCCCGAAGTGGTGGGGGAGTTGCGTGAGGCGTTCTATCCGCACCTGCTGCACATCGCCCGTGACTGGTCCGCGAAGCTGGGCACGTCCGCGCCGTGGCCCGACGAACTGGCCGAGTGGCTCGGCATGTGTCATGCGGCGGGGCAGTCCAAGTCCGCCCAGATCCTGCTGCGTTACGGCGCCGGGGACTGGAACGCCCTGCACCGAGACGTGTTCGGCGACATGCTCTTCCCGCTCCAGGTCGTCATCGGCCTCGATGTGCCCGGCACCGACTACACCGGTGGTGAGTTCCTCATGACCGAACAGCGGCCCCGCGCACAGTCACGCGGATCGGCCACCACCCTTCTCCAGGGCCACGGGCTGGTCTTCACCACCCGCGACCGGCCGGTCGCCTCCAAGCGCGGCTGGTCGATCGCGCCCATGCGGCACGGTGTCAGCACCGTCCGCTCCGGCCGGCGCCGCACCCTCGGCCTCGTCTTCCACGATGCCCGGTGAACGACGCCACCGAGCCCCGCCCCGGGCGGTCGTACGGGCGGCTGGACCGCCCCTCCGCACAACGGACGGTCGCCCGAGGGCACTTCACGGATGCCGCGCGGAGTACGTCACCCGGCCTCCGTACCTCTGACGTCGACAGCCCCGCACCGCACGCACACACCGAGGCGGAGCTGGCCGCTCTGATCGGCCTGCTGACCGCGCCGCGTTCGCGCATCCGGTCCGTCGCCGTAGGACACGGTCGCGACGCCGAATCCGTCGACGCCGCGCGGGCGTTCGTACGTTGCTGGCTGGACCTGGACAAGGACGTGCTCGTCGTCGTCGACTGGCCGGAGGACGCCGCCTCGTGGCTCCGTCCGGCCCGGCGGCTGACCGCCCAGTCCCCGGACGCGTGGGTGCTGGCCGGGGCTCCGCGCGGCGTGGCCCGGCTGACCCGGCGCCTGCGCCGGTCCACCGACTGGGCGGCGGACCGCACCTTCGGCTTCGCCTCGCTCGGAACCCCGCGACTCGTCGAACTCGCCGGTGCCGGCACCGTCCACGGTCTGCGCGGCGCCTGCGCCGACGGAGGCACCTGGGACCTGCGCCGCGGCTGGACCACCTGCTACGAGCCCCCGGACCGGACATCGGGGTAACCAGGCGCGTCGACGCGGGTGGCGGTCAGCGCGGCGTCCGGAACCGGCGCGAGGGGGCTGGTGGCGCAGGCGTCGGGGACCGTGCAGGCTCGCAGATAGGCGGCGACCACGGCCGCCGCCCGCGTTCTCCAGCCCCTGGAGGTGGCGTTCTGGATCCGCATCAGTGCGTGCCCTTCGCGTGCCGGACGGCCGCCTCGGCCAGTCCTGTGATCAGGGGGTGGGGCCGGGTGCCGTCGCCGTGCAGTTCGGGCTGGAAGAGGGTGGCGAGGAAGAAGGGATGTGCCGGCAGTTCGGCGATGCGGACCTCGCCCGCGTCGTCGACGCCGGTGAAGCGCAGTCCATGCGCCCGCAGCAGGTCGAGATGGTGGGGATTGGGGCCGTAGTTGCAGTAATAGCGCTCCACCGTGCGCTCGGCGCCCAGGAGCTGGGCGGCCCACGACCCGTCGGTGAGCTCGATCGCGCCCTCGTGGCCGACCAGCGAGCAGGCGAGCGGGATGAGCACCGCGTCCTCGGCGGCGGTCAGTGGCGCGTTCTCGGTGTGACCGGCGTCCGCCAGTCCGCACACATTGCGGGCGTACTCGAGCAGGGCGTGCTGGAAGCCCCCGCAGGTGCCCAGAAAGGGAATGCCTTGCTCACGGGCGGTACGGATGGCCGCGAGCGCCCCCGCTTCGCTGCGGTACGGGCTGCCGGGCAGCACCCAGACCGCGTCGAACCCCTCGACGCCCTCCACGGCCTCCTGCGTGGGGATCCAGTAGGCGTCGAGGTCCAGTCCGTCGCGGTTGCGCAGGGAGTCCAGCAGAACAGGGACGCGGGTATGGGAGCGGACGGCCGGATCCCGGTCGCCGACCAGGGCGATACGTGCGGTGTGGGTCATGGCCCCATCGAATCGCAGCTTCCGCATCACGTCCAACGATGATCTGCGCATCCAGCATTAGCGATACTGATACCCATGGACCCGCATCTGCTGCGTACCTTCGTCGCCGTCGTCGAACAACGCTCCTTCTCCGCCGCCGCCCAGGCGCTGGGCTACACCCAGTCCGCCGTGTCCCAGCACATCGCCGCCCTGGAGAACGATCTCGGCACCCGGCTGGTGGAGCGCCGTCCCGTCGGGCCGACAGCGGCGGGCGAGAGGCTCATGGAACACGCCTCACCACTACTGCTCCGCCTCGACGCGGCCCGTGCCGATGTCGCCCGGGTCGGACGGACCCACCCCACCGGGCTGACCCTCGCCTGCGGCCCCGCGGCACTCACGCCCGCCGTCGCCGGTGAGCTGGCCCGCCTGCGCACCGACACGCCCGGACTCGCCGTGGACGTCCAGGTGCTCGGACGGGCAGCGGTGGCGCAGGCGGTGCTCACCGGAGCCGTGGACCTGGGCCTGATCGACGGTGCGGCGGCCCCCAGCGACCCGCTGCCGGTGCCCGACGCGGGGCCCATGACCGGCCTGGCCGTGGCCGAGCAGCCCCTCGCCGTTCTCTTCCCCGCGGGCCACCCGCTGGCGCAGCGGCGCTCCCTGCGCCTCCTCGACCTCGCCGACGCCCACTGGATCGACGCCCCCGACACCGCCGTTCCCCTCGCCCAGCTGCGTGCCGCCGCCAACACCGACGGGTTCCGCCCGCACATCACGTACCGCGGAACCGATGTGTACGGCCTCGGGCTGCTCGTGGCCGCAGGACACGGACTGGCGGCCCTGCCCCTCGCCCTCACCGCCGACCTGCCGGGCACGACCGGCATCCGGCTCTCCGCCCCTCGCCTGGTCCACCGCACCGAACTGCTCCATCCCAGGGCCCCGGCAGCCGTCGCGCAGGAGCTCATCGCCGGGCTCACCGGCTGACGAGGTGCGGAGGAGCAGACGAGCAGAAGGAGGAGCAGACGAGCAGAAGAAGGGACCGTCAGCCGGACCCGGGTCAGCCGGTGCGGTCGATGAGGAACGGGAGCAGCGCGCGGATCTCGCCGAGCGCGGCCGGAGCGAGCGGAACGCTCTCCAGGCTGCGCCGAGCGCCGTCCAGCTGCCGGTGGGCCTCGGCCAGGGTGGCGGAGCGTCCGCCGGCCTCCTCGACGAGCTCGGCCGCCCGCCGGGCGTCGGCGCCGTCGAGCGGATTTCCGGTGCCGAGCAGTGTGGCGAGCCGTCGGGCGGCGGGATGGTCCGTGGCCAGGGCCGAGAGGACGGGGTAGGTCTTCTTCAGCCGGCGCAGATCGCTGTGCACGGGCTTGCCGGTGACCTCGGGATCGCCCCAGATCCCGAGCAGATCGTCCACCGCCTGGAAAGCCACCCCGAGATGCCGGCCCGCTCGGGCGAGCGCGTCGACGGTCGGGGTCGGGGCACCTGCGAACACCGCGCCCAGGCCCGCCGCGCAGCCGAGCAGCGCACCTGTCTTGTGTTCGGCCATCCACCGGTACTCGTGCGGCTGGACCGCTTCGGGCCCGCTCCACGGCCGGGACTCGAAGAGCAGGTCGTCGGCCTGGCCGCGGACCAGGTCGGCCAGCGTCCCGGCCAGATGCCGGACCGCCGTCGCGCTGTGGCTTCCGGGCGAGTCGGCCAGGGTCTGCACGGCCAGCGCGAAGAGCGCGTCGCCCGCGAGGATCGCCGGGCCGGTTCCGTACGCCTTCCACACGGTGGCGCGCTGTCTGCGGGTCTCGTCGCCGTCCATGATGTCGTCGTGGAGGAGGGTGAAGACGTGGATCAGTTCCACGGCGACCGCGCCGACCACCGCGTCCTCTGCCGGGGCCCCGGCGGCCTCGGCGCTGAGCAGCGCGAGGGTCTGGCGGATCCCCTTGCCCTGTGAGCCCGGGGCGGGGCTGCCGTCCGCCGCGTCCCACCCGAGGGAGAAGGCGGCCATCTCCGCGTGCCACGGATGCAGGCGCCGCACGGCCTGTGCGAGCGCCGGGCGCACGAGGTCGCGGCAGCGTGCGAGCACCTCCGGCGCCGCGGCCTGTCGGGTTGCGGGCGGTGGTGTCATCGTCGTCCGCTCTCCTCGTCCGTGTCGCCGTCGACCGGGGCCACGCCGAGTTCGGCGTACGCCTTGTCCACCATGTCCCGGGCGTTGAGCAGACCGATCCGGCTGAGGGTGCTGCGCAACTCGTGCAGATCCGCCGCGGTGTCGTTGCGGTCGCGGCCGAGCCGGGCGAGCGATTTGACGAGACCGAGCCGGGCCAGCGCCTCACCCCGGGGTTCGGTCATGGCGCGAAACTCCGCGAGCGCTTCCTCGTACACCGCGCGCGCCTCCTCGTAACGGCGGGCGCGGAAGAGGACATTGGCGCGCATCTTGTGGTTGTAGGCGAGCGCACTGGACAGATTCATCTCGCGGCAGGTGAGTTCGGCCTCCGAGAGCAGAGCGAGGGCGCGCTCCGTGTCGCCGTCCCGCAGGGAGATGATGTCGGCCATGCCGCGCAGGGCCCACGCCCGGCCGCGCCGGTCGTCCGCGTTGCCGGCAAGTTCGGCCGCCTCCTCGAACATGGCCAGGGCCGTGTCGAGCGAGCCGGTGTTGCGGTGGATCTGCGCGATTCCCTCCAGCGCCCACACGGTGTGACGCGCCTCGCCGCGCGCGCGTGCTTCGGCGAGCAGCTGTTCGTGCAGTGCGGCGACGGTCCGGTAGTCGCCCTGTATTCGACCGGTCTCCGCGAGGCCGGCGAGGGAGTAGCCGCGGGCGACGATGTCCCCGCCGCGCTTGCCCATGTCGGCCGCGAGCCCCAACAGCCGGAAGGCGAGCCTGAGTTCACCGCGCTGTCGGGCCAGCGTCCCCCCGCTCCACAGTGCCCAGGCCATCGCCCCGAGGTCACCGGCCGAGCGGGCGGACCGGTAACTGGCCTTCCAGGCCCGATCGGCTTCCGCCACATTGCCGAGCCTGCGGTGCGCCTCGGCGACGGCGAGCCCGCACCGGGCCACCTCCTGTTGCGAACCGGAGAGCTCGGCCTCCCTCAAGTGACGTACTCCTTCTGCCAATACGTCTGTGAGAGAGGAGTTCACCGACATCTTGGTGAGGGCGCCTTGGTACTCGGGCGCCAGTGCCTTGCTGTGCATGGGGGCCTTTCATGCGCGGCCGGATCGGGACGGGAACGACTATGCACTCAATGTATACATTGCATGCATAGTTACCTGATGGGCGGACCCGGGTGTTCGTGGGGGTCGGAGGCGGTTTTTGTCGCTTGTGGCGAACCGCCTTGCTGTGGATCAAGACGACGGTCGCGCGTCCGAGGTTGCTCCGCGATCAACAGAAGTCGACATCGCCGGTACGGAGAGACTGCGGGCCGGTGGCCGATTCCTCGCCATCCGGCCAAAATCGCCCCGGCGTCGCCAAGTCCACCCGTAATGTCGAAGAGTGTTAGCGGTTACTGTCGCCCGCGTATGTCCTGGCCATAGTAAAAGACAGAAACATTTGAAGGCCCCTTGCGCCCCATGGCAATCGCTTACATGCTGGCGCGCAGCCCGCACAACACTCAACATCTACTCACTGGCCGCGCAGCGCACCCTCGGCCGGACCTCCAACCTGCTGACGGTCGACCCGAAGGCGGGGGCTGAACCACTTCCGGACCGCCCTGCCGAAACTCGGCACCAGCGGAATCACCTACGAGAGGACCTTCGGGGCGTACGAAAAGCTCATCCCGCTCCGGCGGTTGGAGCTGGCGTTCGGCGAGGACTTCTGGCCGAAGCTGCGCCGCCTCGTGCGCAGCGAGCACCAACACGACGCCCCGGTCGACGACTACATGTGCGACCCCGCCATCAATGCCCGTCAGTACCTGGCCCTGGCCACCTATGCCGCCCGCACCGCCGGATACGACCTCACCGATTTCTTCGTCCGCCAGTGGGCTCTCCCGATCGCCTCCGCGGGAGTTGCCGCACTCGCCGCGCTGGGGCTGCCGAAGCCGCCCGTCGATCCGGGCAAGCTCACCGACTGAAGAGGAGATGACATGAGCACCACAAGCGCACACTCCGGGACCCCCGCCCGCAGACAGCTGCGCCGCCTCGTGCGGTCGGGCACGGTCCTCGCCGCCACCACACTGCTCGCCGTCGGCGCGGCAGGGCAGTCGTGGGCCTCGACGCCCACCCTGCGCTGGACCACGAACGCACCCACGCCCGTGACCACGCTGACGCTTCCGATGGCCGTGGACTCCGCGCCGGACGCGTCCGGCATCTACTTCGCCTACTACACCACCCTGGAGAGCGGCACACGCCCCTACGCCGGTTTCCAGCCCAAGCCCG
This sequence comes from Streptomyces sp. NBC_00984, assembly GCF_045162475.1. Taxonomy (NCBI): domain Bacteria; kingdom Bacillati; phylum Actinomycetota; class Actinomycetes; order Kitasatosporales; family Streptomycetaceae; genus Streptomyces; species Streptomyces sp. NBC_00984. The sequence continues at coordinate 873,428 of NZ_CP108734.1, read as the reverse complement.
TCGACGTGAACGGGAACCGCGTACTTCAGGCGATCTTCAGCTCCTTCAACGCCGACGCCACGACAACGGACGACCACTGCACCTACGGAGCCGACGGCGGCGCCGGAGTGAGCTGTGCGGTCCGCTTCCGCTACGCACCGGGGACGATGTACTCCCTGGTGCTCAAGCGGGCCTCCGTGAGCGGGGCGACGCAGCTCATGACCGGGGACGTCGTCGAGACGGCGACCGGAGCGGCGGTGGCACACATCGGCAGTTTCGGGCTTCCGTCCGCCTCCGGCCGGTTCAAGCCTGCCGATCAGGGCTTCATCGAGCCCTACCTCTCGGCCGGCTGCGGCCAGCGGATCACCGTGACGTACGGAAAACCGGTCGGCACCGAGGCGGGCGTGGCCCATACGGGCAGCCTTCCCACGGTCACCGATCCGTCGTCCGGAAGCTGCCTGAGCACCACCTCGCAGACCACGAGCCGGGGACGGCAGGTCATGGTGGCGGGCAATGCGGCCGCGGCGGCAGCGCCCACAACGGGCTGAATCCTTGAAGCCGGAACCATGGCTCGTCCGATCCTCCGGGTCGGGCCCGACCACCTGATCCGGGGCGGGTCCGGCGGAGGTCACGACGCCGGGCCCGCGGTCGGGGCTCTCCTTGTGAAGCGCCACCGGCACCTACTGGCTAAGCTCGACGAGGGGCCCAGTACAGGACGGAGGCTCCCATGACGACGACTGTCGAACCGCGTGATGTGCCCCCTCGCCTCGCCACCGGCGCGTTCATCCTGAACTCCGGCTTGGACATGCTGAAAGCCGACGCGGAAACGGCCGAGGGCCTGCACGGCATGGCCTGTGTCGCCTACCCGTTCCTGAAGAAGATCGAGCCCGAGCGGTTCACCCGACTGCTCGCCTGGTCGGAGATCGCGGTCGGCGGAACGCTGCTCGCCCCATTCGTGCCGACCCGGCTGGCCGGGCTGGCACTGACCGGATTCTCCGGGGGCCTGATCGGTCTGTATCTGCGGGTTCCCGGGCTGCGGGAGCCCGGAAGCCTCCGGCCCACCCAGAACGGCATCCTGATGGCCAAGGACTTCTGGATGCTGGGCATCGGTCTGGGTTTCCTGAGCTCCAAGGCCCGCTGCTCACGCGCGCGTGCGTCCAGTTGCCCATGGCGCCGGTCCCGATCCTGACACGTCGGCCGGGGACCGGACGGGCGACGCCCGGTCCCGTGGCGGGTCCCGCACATCCAAGGAGTGATCATGAGTGAGTCGGACGAACTGCGCAGTCGCGTGCGGCAGATGCGAGCCAAGGCGAAAGACCTGAAGGACGAAGCAGAACGCACCACCGACCCCGAGGAACGCCGGCGTCTGAAGGAGAAGGCCAGCCGGATCGAATCGGAGAGTGAGCAGGTCAGCGGCATGGCGAGTGGGGACATCTACCCCATGGAGTGAAGCCGGGAAGGCCTGCTGCCGTTCCCCCGGCCCCGTACCGGCAGGACTCCGCACGGGGCCGGGGGAATCCTGACGCGCCCCGGGCGTTGAACAAGGATGTGAGTTCAGTGATCGCATCCACCCGGTTCTCCGTGCTCGACCGTTCCCGCATCCGTGAGGGGCACGACGGCCCGGAGGCGCTGCGCGACTCGGTGCGCCTCGCCGAGGAGGCCGAGAAGCTCGGGTACCACCGGTTCTGGGTCTCCGAGCATCACAGCGTGCCGGGCGTCGCCGGATCGGCGCCCACCGTACTGGCCGCGGCCGTCGCGGCCGCCACCTCCACCATCAGGGTCGGTACCGGCGGTGTGATGCTGCCTAATCATCAACCGCTGCTGGTGGCGGAGCAGTTCGGCGTGCTGGAGTCCCTGTTCCCCGGCCGGATCGACATGGGCCTCGGCCGCTCGGTGGGCTTCACCGACGGCATCCGCAGGGCGCTCGGCCGGGACAAGTCGGCCGCCGAGGACTTTGCCGGGCAGCTCACCGAACTGCTCGGCTGGCTGGACGGCACGCAGCGGGCCCACCCGCAGGTCCATGCCCTGCCCGCCGAGGGCCTGCGCATACCCCCGTTCCTGCTGGCCACCGGCGAGGGCGCGGGCATCGCGGCCGCGGCCGGCCTGCCGCTGGTGGTCGGGGACCTCCGCGGCCGGGAGAAGCTGCTGCGCGGCGTCGAGCGCTACCGCAGGGAATTCCACCCCTCCTCCTGGGCCTCGGAGCCCTATGTGGTCGTGGCGGGCACGATCGCGCTCGCCGGGAGCGCGGCGGAGGCCCGTCGAATCCTGATCCCGGAAGCGTGGTCCATGGCGCATTCCCGGACCCACGGCGTCTTCCCGCCGCTCGCCCCCGCCGAGCTGGTCGAGGCGCGGAGCATGACGGAGAAGGAGCGCCGATTCTACGAGGACGGGCTGCGCGGACACCTCCACGGTACGGAGGACGAAGTCGCCACGGAGCTCGAAACGGTCATCAAGGAGACCGGCGCCGACGAGGTGCTCGTCACGACCAGTACGTACGACCGCGCGGCTCTGGTCGGCTCATTGCGCCGGCTGGCCCGGATCGCGCGGCTGCCCCCTCGGCACGGAGCGCCCGGCGCACTCCGGTGACAGCACCCGACGAGCGGCGCGGCCCGGTCAGCCGTGCAGATGGCTGAGCGCCCACCAGGCCCAGGCAACGACCGCGACCGGGACGACGATGGCCATCGAGCCGAGAACGACCCCGGCCCGCGCACGGAGGCGGTCGGCACCTGCCGGCCCCCGCATGTCGCGCAACGCGCCGACGCCGGAGACGACCGCACAGATCCCGAGGGGCACCACCAGGTAGACGGGGAAGAACCGGATCCACGACGAGACGACGGACGGCAGCAATGGACATCCGGACGCGGCCGCACCACCGATGCCCAGAAGCAGCGAGCACGTACCGTTCCGACCTCGATCCTCCGTCACCTGGGGCTCCACTCGGAATCCGGCCATGCGTACGCGCCGAACCCGTCCGGGAGCTTCCCGCACGCCAGACCCATCGCGACGACGAGCAAGGGGCCGGTGAACCACAGAATCGGGAGAACGGGTTTCCTCGTCAGCATGAGCCGGCCTCCGCACCGGCCGTGGTGACGGCCGGCCGGGAGGCGCGCGACATCGGCGCGGATCGGAAGAGGCGGACAGCGGGGTGAAGGGAACTCATGGTGCGGACGCTAGGAGACGGGTGACGGTCGGCGCGTGGGGACGGCTACTCAGATCCGGCTGAGCAGGAGAGTGGCCGAGCGGTCCGGCAGGCAGAGGGCCGCCCGAGGCCGGCGGCGGAGCGGTCTCCCGGCCGCGATGCTCCGGGACCACCGGCCCTGTCGGACCCGGCCCGCATACTTTGGCCCGGATACCGGGAACCGGCAGAGGGGTGGGCATGCGAACTGTGTACTGCGGGGAACTACACGTCAGTTATGGGCAGTTCTATGTGGAGAGCAGGCCCGACGAGGACGACCCGGATGGGCCGGAGCCCTGCGCCGGGCAGGCCAATGGGCTCTGCGGAGCCGCGGTGCCCGGATATCTGTTTCTGATCACGGGCCTGCACACCGGGGAAGTGGGACTGACCGTCGAGGTGCACGACACCGCACCTGCGCTCGACGCCGGCTGGGAGGACGTGGTCGAGGTTCCGTTCCGGCCCGCTTCCGGGTCCACGGTCGTCCTGCCGTGGGGCGACGGCCCCCTGGTGTCGCTGGATCTACCCGTGGCCGACTACCGGGTGCGCTACTGCGGGCGTGACATGGACCGCGCGCGTGAGGACGAACTCGCCGTTCTCGCCGGTGAGGCGACAGCCGATCGGTACCTGCTGCAGTTCTGGCCGGCGGCACCCCGCCCCGACGAGATCGTCAGGCAGACGGCGGAGACCGCGGACTACTGGCATCGGCAGGCACGCCTCCTGCCGCCACCCCCGTCACCACAAGAGCGCGCCCAGGCCGAGCGCCGCCGGGCAGCGGAGCAGGCGCGAGCGGAGGAGGCCGCGCAGAGGCGCGCCGAAGCCCAGGAATGGGGCGGTCGGTTGCCCAGCCGGAGCCTGCGGGAGGTCGGCGGCAATGTGGCGGGGCTGTTGCGCCTGGACAGCGACCTCCTGCACGCGGTGGACGCGGCGGGACCGGCGGCCCAGCGGTCCATCGCCCGCTGGGCCGCCCACCGCGCGTACGAGGAAGCGGGTCTGAGCGGCGTCGACTGGATCGCCCCCGCGCTGGCGGCACTCGACCTCGGGCACGACCTGCCGGCGCCGTTCGACGATCTCCGGCGCACGTGGGACCGCTTCTTCGCCGACCGGACGATCCCGCACACGCTTGTGGACTCGCCCGACGGCGGCCGGGGAGGGATCCTGAAGCAGGCCATGGCAGTGCCCGCCCTGTTCGACGCGACGGAGACGGACCCGTTGCGTGCCGCGCTCGACGCGCTGTTCGCCGCGGCGGTCACGTACGGCAGCGACTACCCGCGCTTGTTCGACGAGGTGCGCCGACGGTTCACCATGCTGTAGAGCGTGGCCGCGAAGGCGTCCTGCCGGACCGAACCGGCGTCGAATCCGGTCTATCGGCGGTGCTCCCGTCCCTGACGGCTCAACAGGGCCGTGGCGATGATGATCTGGGTCGGCTCAAGGGCGGTCCTGCCGTCCTCGATGTCCCACAGTGCGTTCTGCAGGACGCGGCCCAGCGTCCAGCCGGTCGCCCGCTGCCGGTCCAGGCCGAGCACCTCGGTCAGCTGGTCGAAGCGGCGGAGCACCGTGCGGGTCACGTCACCGGTCGCCACGACCTCGGCCCAGCGGTTGTCCAGCGCCGGTAACAGCTCGAAACCCGGGTCGCCGGCCAGCGGCTCGGGATCGATGGCCAGCCACGGTTCCCGCTGTCCGGCGAGGATGTTGTCGTAGTGCAGGTCCCAGTGCAGCAGACGGTCGCCCGGTTCGCCGAGGAGTTCGGCCACCGCGGACGCGCAGCTGCGCACCAGTTGCCGTTCGGCGGGGTCGCGCAGCATCGGCACGGCACGCGGCACCTCGTCGAGCATGGCCGCGGCGATGTCGGCCAACTGCCGGAAGCCCGGCGGCGCGGGCACCGCGACCAGGCGGGCCATCAGCTCGGCGAGGATCTGCACGGCGGCCGTGTCGTCCGTCACCGCCGACAGCGGCCTCGCCGCGTCCAGCCGTTCCAGCAACATCGTGCCGGTGCCCGGATCGTGGTCGAGCAGGTGCACCGCCCCGTTGCCGTCCCACACCCGCAGGCCCGGCGCGGCGCCGATGTTGTCCTCGGAGACCTGCTGGAGCTTCAGCACCGCGGGCATGCCGTCCGCGCGGGTCACCGGCAGCACCAGCGAGGCCATGCCATGTGCTGCGGGGCCGTCCAGCCGCAGGGTCCAGCGGTCCAGTAAGTCCGCGGCCAGTCCGGGCAGCGCGGCGATCCAGGCACGGCCGGACGCACCACCGTTCGTGCCGTAGGAGGCGGCGAACGCGGCGGGGACGTCGATGGGGTGGGTGGCACTCATGTGTCTCTCCTTCGTCGGTTCCGGAATCGATCGGGTACGACGAAGGTCATGGTGGTGCCCGGCTTCCGGGCAGGCGTCAAAGCATGCTGCCACCCTATGCGCATGCCCGGACGCTGCCGGGACCGCGGCCGGTGAACGGAGCGGCTGCGGTGCGCGGTGCGTGTCGATGGCGGGGGAGGGGCCCGGCAGCGGCGAAGGTGATGGCATGAACAGTGCTGACCTTTTGACCGACGCGTTCAGCCGCGTCCGGGAGACGGTGCACTCGGCGGTCGAGGGCCTTTCACGCGCCGACCTCCATGCTCGTCTCGACGACGGTGCGAACTCGATCGGCTGGCTCGTCTGGCATCTCACTCGGATCCAGGACGACCATGTCTCGGACGCGTCCGGTGTCGAGCAGGTCTGGTTCTCCGAGGACTGGGCCTCCCGTTTCGATCTGCCCTTCGCGAAGGAGGCCACCGGGTACGGACACAGCAGCGCGGATGTCGCGGCCGTGCGGGTGGGCTCGGCCGACCTGCTGCTCGGCTACCACGACGCGGTCCACGAGCGGACCGTCGGGTTCGTGCGCGGGCTCGACGACGCGGCTCTGGACCGCATCGTCGACGAGGCGTGGTCGCCGCCGGTCAGCCTCGGCGTGCGTCTGATCAGCGTGATCTCGGACGATCTGCAGCACGCAGGTCAGGCCGCCTTCGTCCGGGGGGCGCTGGAGCGCCGGTAGACCGGGGCCCGCGGTCGGGACCGCCGGCGACCGTCAGCCGGCGGTCCCGTGTCCGAACTCCTTTGTGTGATCGATAGGTTGTCCCGAACGGCTCGGTCGGAGCCGTGGACCTCGATGACCGGAGGACACCCGTGGGAAGTGACGTACGTTCACGTATCTCGGCATATGCGCTCGCCGTCGCGGATCACCAGTTGTTGCTGACCCGGCTCTCGGACAGCTCACCGGTCTTCATGCCCGGACTGTGGCACCTGCCCGGCGGAGGCATCGATCCCGGTGAGCAGCCGCGCGAGACGCTGGCCCGTGAACTGTACGAGGAGACCGGCCTGGAGCTTCTCGACGCCCGGCTGGTGGACGCGCGGTCGTACACCGCGCACCGGCTCGGAGTGAACTGGCATCTCGTGGGGCTCTTCTACGTGGTCGACCTCAAACCGGGACAGCTCGCGGTCACCAAGACCGATGACTCCACCTCCGACGTCGGCTGGATGCCCTTGTCGGGCTTGGAGGAGTCACGGCTGTCCCCCGCGGCGATCGACGGTCTCGCGATGATCGGCGCGCAGCCGGTACGTCAGTAGGCCGCTCGCCCTGCCCGGTCCGGAAGAGGCCGCCTGCGCCCTGTGCGGGGCCTGACCGCGTACCGCCGCCGGAAATTCGGATGAGGACCGGACCGGCACGGTGATGGGATGGTGCGATGCGAAGTGATGCGCCGGCCGTGGTGGACCGAGGGCGGTACCAGGACGCGGTGACGCCCTGGGAACGGCAGGACTGGTCTGGCCTGGCGGCTCGGGGCGATCGGCCGGGCCTGCTCCTGGGGACGGCTCTTCCCCGGCGCGTCCAGCAGTGTGGGCGGGGTCCGCAACGCGGAAAGCGCGGGCTGGCTGGGGAAACCGGAGCTTCTGCGATCCGTGGCCCATGGAGTGCCCGGACTGCGGTGGGGGCGTCCGCCCGCTGCTGACCGTGGACAGCGGTGAATGGGACAACGAAAAGCATTGGCGCCCCGTCGAGGACGAAGCCGCCGACGCGGCACCCAAAGTGGCGTACCCGCAGCCGCAGGAGCCCACCCAGGTCACCATCGGCCGGGGCTGCACCATGCAGGTCTACTTCTGCGAGCGCTCCTTCCGGCACACCGCGCTCCAGGTGATGCAGTAGCGCGATGAGGCGCGGTGGCGCCGGTGCGTCGCCGCGGGTGTGCGCACCGGGGCCGCCGTGGCCTCAGGCATCGATCCGAAGGCCCTTCGCGACGGCCGGGGGCACCGGATAGATCCGCTCGGGCGGAAGCAGTCGCTGGGCCTGCGTGGTCCGGCCGCTCTGTCTGAGCGCCGCGATCTTCTGGACCCGGGGCGTCATGTCGGTGAGCTCGACGACCCACTCCTCGGCGAAGGCGCGGATCAGACCGCGTCCCACCCCGACCTGGATGCTGTAGTGATTGAGCGCGGCTCCCCGCAGTGAGCGTTCGGGATCCCACTGGACGTGCACGGGAGCCTGGGCGACAGCCGACGGGCCGGCCGTCGTCAGCACGGCCTGCGCGAGGGCCTCCTCCCATCCGGCCCGGGTGATCCGTACCGCGAGAATCCGCTCCTGGCCCGACTTCTGCGCCCAGTTGCTGCGGTGCATGAGCCAGCGGAACGACGGCTTGATCCAGGTCATCCGGTTGAACGAGAACGGCGGTACGAACCGTTTCGCCCGCAGGGCCGGACCGGCGACCGCCGGCGAGTACGCCTGATAGACGACGATCGTCCGGGCGTCGTAGTCGGCCCGTATCCGGTGCTGCGAAGTCATGCGCCACAGATTTTCAGTCAGCGGAATTCATGGCGATCGAATTTTCTCTCCGCCGGGGCTCCGCCGGGGCTCCGCGCCGGAACTCCGCCGTCCGGAATCACCTCGTCCTCGCGTCCGTCTTCGGTGCGGAGCACCGTCGGGGAGCCGGTTTTTCGTGCGGCGCGACCACTCGGGGCCGGTCCGGCGTTGCCTAGTGTTCCCTCACTCGGCGGCGGCGTGCCGCTCCCTCGGAGGTGACCATGGCCAGCACCGCAGGCACGGAGACCAGGAACAGAACGGCCCGCAGGTCCCGGGCGGCGGCCGCGGTGGTCACGGCGCTCGGCCTGGTCGGCACCGCGACCGCATGCGGCGGCGACTCATCCGCAGGGGGTGTCGGTGGCTCGACGGTGGTGGTCGCCATCTCCGGTGATCCGGGCAGCCTCAGCCCCACCACGGCGCTGGCCAGCACCGCACTGGCGATGAACTCCTTCGCGTACGACACGCTCGTGCACATCGACGCCGACGGCTCGCTGGTGCCGGGAGTGGCCGAGAAGTGGTCCGCCACGACCACCTCGGCGAAGTTCACCATCCGCCCCCAAGTCACCTGCGAGGACGGCTCGGCCCTCACCGCCGAGGACGTGGCCGCCGAGTACAACCACATCGCCGATCCGAAGAACCAGTCGCCGATGCTCGGCCTCTCCGTCCCCGTCACCGCTGTGGCCAAGGCCGACAAGGCGGCCCGGACGGTCACCGTCACCACGACGAAGCCCGCCCCGTTCATCGTGCAGATGGCCCGGCTGCTGCCGCTGCTGTGCAAGAAGAGCCTGGCGACGCCGACCGCACTGGCCAGGGCCACCGACGCGAGCGGCCCCTACCGGCTGACCGAGGCGGTCCCGGGCGACCACTACACGTACGTCAAGCGTGACGAGTACAGCTGGGGGCCCCGTGGATCCACCGGTGCCGGCCTTCCCGGCAAGGTGGTGGTCAAGGTGGTCGTCAACGAGTCGACCGCGGCCAACCTCCTGATGGCCGGTCAGATCAATGTCGCCCTCATCAACGGTGCCGACCAGGACCGGCTGGACGCGGCCAAGGTGAAGAAGCGGAGCCTGCAGGCGCTGTTCGGACAGCTCCTGTTCAACCAGGCCGCCGGCCGTCCGACCGCCGATATCGCGGTACGCAAGGCGCTGGTCTCCGTGCTGGATCTCGAACAGCTGGGAAACGTCGCCACCGGCGGGAAGGGCAGGCCGGCGACCGGCATAGGCGAGATCGCCCCCACCCCCTGCTCCGGCGACACGGTGAAGGGCAACCTCCCCGCCCACGACACGGCGAAGGCAGCCGCCGCACTCACCGGGGCGGGCTGGGTGAAGAGCGGCGGCACCTGGACCAAGGACGGCAAACCGCTCACCGTCGGGCTCAGCTACGCGACCAATCAGGGGCCGCAGGTCGGCTCGGCGGTCGAACTGGCCGTTCAGCAGTGGACGTCCTTCGGCGTGAAGGCGAAGGCGGAACCCAAGGGCTCCGGCAGCATCGTCAGCACCCTCGGCGGCGGCGACTGGGACATCGCCTGGGCGCCCATCGGAGTCACGCTCCCCGACCAGCTGACCCAGTTCTACGACGGTCCGCCGCCGCCGAAGGGCAACAACTTCGGCTCCATCGCCAACCCCGAGTACCACCGGATCACCGCCCAGGCCGCGGCCGAGCCCGGCGCCGCCGGCTGCGCCCTGTGGGACGCGGCCGACGCCGCCCTGGTGAAGAACGTCGACATCGTGCCGATCGTCAGCAAGGCGAACCAGTACTACGGCAAGGGCGTCACCTTCGAGGTGGACGGCAGCGGCATCGTCCCGAGCACCCTGCGCCGGAGCGCCGACTGATGGCGACGATCACCCTGGACTCCCTGGGGGCGAGGGTCCGCAACCCGTGGATCGGATTCGCCCTGCGTCGCACCTGGCGGCTGCTGGTGTCGCTCGCGGCGCTGGTCACGGCCGCATTCGCGATGATCCACCTGATCCCCGGCGATCCGGTCCGGGCGGCTCTCGGCACCACCGCCGACCCGGCCCTGGTCGCCGCCCGCAGACAGTCGCTCGGCCTCGACCAGTCGCTCCTGAAGCAGTACGGCGACTTCGTCGGGAACCTCCTCCAGGGCAGGCTCGGCGAGTCGATCGGCGCCCAGATGCCAGTGTCCGAGATCATCTCCAGCCGGCTCCCGGCCACCCTGCAGATCGCCGTCCCCGCGTTCGTGCTGATCCTGCTGATCGCCGTTCCCGTCGGCATGACGGCCGCGGTACTGACCAAGGACGGCCGGAGGCGACGCGGTGAACTCGCCTTCACCGGGGTCACCGGGTTCCTGGGCGCGGTGCCCGAATTCCTGCTGGCGGTGGGCCTGATCGCGGCGTTCGCCGTGGCGTGGCCGCTCTTCCCGGTCGCCTCGCGGGGCGGCCTGGACTCCTACGTACTACCAGTGCTCGCCCTGACCGTCGTACCGGCGGCGACGCTGTCACGCATCGTCCGGGTGGAGACCCTGCGGGTGCTCGGCGAGGACTACATGCGGACCGCACAGGCGAAGCGGCTCCCGGCCCGGCTGCGCTATCTGCGGCACGCGCTGCCCAATCTGCTGACCTCCTCGCTCACCCTGGGCGGCCTGCTGTTCAGCTCGCTGCTCGCCGGCACCGTGCTGGTCGAGAACGTCTTCGCCTGGCCCGGCCTGGGCACCACGATCGTCCAGGCGATCACCGAGAAGGACTATCCGCTGGTCCAGGGCGTCGTGCTGGTCTACGGGGCCGCCGCACTGCTGATCACCTTCGCCGTCGACGTGGCCGTGGCCGTCGCCGACCCCCAGTCCACCGTCCGCGGGAGTTGACGATGCCTCATCAGGACCATGACAGCTCGCTGCGGCACCGGCTCGGCCGCTCCCTCCGGACACCGATCGGCGTCACCGCGCTCACCGCCTGCCTGCTGGTCGCACTGGTCGCCGTATTCGGCCCCGTGCTGCTCGGCGACCGGGCCGCGCAGGTCGACACGGACGCGATCAACCAGGGCAGCAGCGCCGCCCATCTGCTGGGCACGGACCAGCTCGGCCGGGACATCGCCGCCCGCGTCGTGGTGGCGACCCGGCTGACCCTGCGACTCACCCTGCTCGCCGCCGTGATCGGTATCGGCGGCGGGCTGCTGCTGGGCGTCGCCCCGGCGGTCGTGGGCCGGCGCCTGGGCCGGCTGATCACCGCGACCGTCGGAGTGCTGGTGGCCTTTCCGGGACTGCTGTTCCTGCTCTTCCTCGCCACGATCTTCGGGGTGGGCAGCACCGGCGCGGTGTTCGCCGTGGGGCTGGCCATGGTCCCGCCCATGGCGCGGCTGGTACAGAACCTGACGGCCTCGATCGCGGGTTCCGACTACGTCGCGGCGGCCCGGATCCTCGGCGTCGGCCGGTTCAAGCTGGTGGTACGTCATCTGCTGCCCAACATCGCCGAACCGTCGGTGCTGTTCGCCACCCAGGCGACAGGCGGCATCCTGGTCGCCTTCTCCGGCCTCTCGTTCCTCGGGCTCGGCGTACAGCCGCCGCAGTACGACTGGGGGCGGCTGCTCAACGAACAGCTGAACCGCATCTTCGTGAACCCGGCGGCGGCCCTGGCACCCGGCGCGGCCGTCGTCCTGACGGGGCTGATGTTCGGCCTGGTCGGCGAGGTGCTCGCGCAGGCCGGTGGCCGACGCGCGCCACAGAAACCGGAGCCGGCGCCGCAGCAGCGGCCGACGACACCGGACGAACCGGCCGCCGACGGCGACGCCGGGGCCCTGGTCCGGGCCCGCGATCTGCGGGTGACGTTCCCGGGCGGGCGGCAGGCCGTACGCGGGATCTCGCTGGACATCGGCACGGGCGAGGCGGTCGGCCTGGTCGGCGAATCGGGCTCCGGCAAGAGCCTGAGCGCGCTGGCACTCGCGGATCTCGTCCCGCACCCGGGCAGGGTCTCGGCCGGCACCCTCCGCTTCGACGGGGACGATCTGCGGGCGGACCCACGGCTCGGCACCGAACTGGCCATGGTCTTCCAGGACCCGATGGCCTCGCTGAACCCCGCCCTGCGCGTGGGCCGCCAGCTCGCCGAGGTGGCCGAGGTGCACCTGGGAGCCGGCCGCGCACAGGCCGCGGCACGCGCCGTCGACCGGCTCGCCGCCGTCCGCATCCCCACGCCGGAACGCCGTGCCCGGCAGCGGCCGCACGAGTACTCCGGCGGGATGCGGCAGCGGGCCGTCATCGCGATGGGACTGATGGGGAAGCCGAAACTGATCATCGCCGACGAGCCCACCACGGCGCTCGACGTGGCGGTCCAGCAGCAGGTGCTCGACCTGCTCGCAGAGGTGCGCGAGGACTCCGGCGCCGCGCTGCTGCTGATCTCCCACGACCTCGCCGTCGTCGCCCAGGTCTGCGAACGCGTCCTGGTGATGTACGCGGGCCTGATCGTCGAGGACCTTCCGGTCGGCGAACTGCTCGAAGGCGCCGCCCACCCGTACACCCGGGCCCTGGTGGGCGCGGTCCCGACCATGGCCACGGACCCCGGGACGGAATTGGCGACCATCCCCGGCCGGCCGCCGGAACCGGGGGAGACCGGCGAGGGATGCCCGTTCGCACCGCGCTGCGAACGCGCCCGGGAACGCTGCCACGAAGCCGCCCCCGGACTCGCCGCCTTCGGGCCGGGCCGACAGGTCGCCTGCTGGTACCCGGTCGGGACGGCGGCCGGGGGTGGGCCCGTCGTGGCCACGTCATACGCAGCGGAGGCGACGTCATGAGCTCACTCGAACTGCGCGGGATCACGGTGCGCTACGGCCGCTTCACCGCCGTGGACAACGTCGACCTGCTGGTGCCGGAGGGAACGGTGACCGGACTGGTGGGCGGGTCGGGGTCGGGAAAATCGACCCTAGGCAAGGCCGTGGTGGGACTGGCGCCGACGCAGTCGGGACGCGTACTGGTCGACGGGAGCGATGCCGCGCGCCGGCGCGGGCGCAGCCCGGTGCAGCTGGTGTTCCAGAACCCGTACGCCTCGCTCGATCCGCGCATGACCGTCGGCGCGTCCGTGGCCGAAGCGCTGTCCGGCGGGACCGGACCGGGCGAGGCGACCGGGCGCAGGGCACCGGCCCGGGAACGCCGCGCCGCACGCGATGCCGAGGTGGCACGCTTCCTCGAACTGGTCGGTATCGACCCCGCCCGTGCCGCGCTCACCCCGGACGCCCTCTCCGGCGGCCAGCGCCAACGGGTGGCCCTGGCCAGGGCCCTGGCCGCCTGGCCCGCCGTGCTGATCGCGGACGAGATCACCTCGGCCCTGGACGTGTCCGTCCAGGGCGCGGTGCTCAATCTGCTCCGCCGTCTCCAGCGCGAACTGGGCTTCGCGATGCTCTTCATCTCCCACAACCTCGCGGTCGTCCGCTACCTCTGCGACCAGGTCGCCGTGATGGACGGCGGACACCTCGTCGAATGCGGTCCCACCGACCGGGTGCTGGAGCGCCCGGAGCACCCGAGCACCCGCAACCTGATCTCCTGCGTACCCACCCTTGCCCTCGCCTAGGAGGCGTCATGCCCCGACCACTGACGATCGACGACTTGTACCGGTTCGAGATCCCGGGCGATCCCGCGCTGTCCCCCGACGGCGAACGCGTCGCCTACACCCTGACCACCCAGGACGCCGACAACGACCGTGTGATCCGCTCGATCTGGGAGGTACGCGGCGGGGGCGGCCCGGCCCGGCGCCTCACCCACGGCCCGGCGGACACCGCGCCGCGCTGGTCCCCGGACGGGGCGCGGCTGGCCTTCCTGCGCGCGGGGCAGCTCCATCTGCTGTCCGCCGACGGGGGAGAGGCCGTGGCACTCACCACGCCCGCCCGGTGCCCGGCCGGGGCGGGCACACCGGTCTGGAGCCCGGACGGATCACGCATCGCCTTCGCCGCCGCCGAGACGTATCGCGCGGACAGCGCACCGGTGGTCATCGACGCCCTCGGCTGGAAGGTGGACGGGGCGGGCCTGATCGGGTCGCTGCGTACGCAGCTGTTCGTGGTGGAGGTGGACTCGGGCGAGGTCGCACAGCTCACGAAGAGCGACCGGCACGTCGGCCCGCCGAGCTGGTCGCCCGACGGCACCCAGCTCGCCTATCCGGCGCAGACCACCTCGGACGCGGCCGTGTTCGGCCCCTCGGCGGCCCATGTCGTGGGGGTCGGGGAGAACGCGTCCGAGCCCCGCCGGGTCGGGCCCGTGAACGGTCTCGTCGGTCCGGTGAGCTGGTACCCCGACGGGTCCGCGCTGCTCGTCGTCGGCCGGACCACGTTCGGCGTCGGCCACTCGGAACTGCTGCGCCAGCCGCTGGACGGATCCGCTCCGGTGTCCCTCAGCGCCGCCCTGGACCGCAACGTCATGGGCGGCGGCCCCGGATACCCGGGCGCGCTGCCGCAGTTCCACGGCGACGACATCGTCTTCTGCGCACGCGACCGGGGCGCCACCCGCCTGTTCCGGCTGGACGCGGCCGGGATCAGCGCGTCCCCGCTGCCCGCCGGCACCGGGGTCAGCGGATGCTCGGTCGTCACCAAGGCCGGCCGTGCGGCGGTCGTGGTCTCCGACGCGACGCGCTTCGCCGAGGTCGTGCTGCTCGACCTGGACGCCTGGGCGTCCGGGGAACCGGGCCTGCCGTCGGCCGGGCCGCAGCCCGCGCGGCTCACCGACCACATGGCCCGGTCGCTGCCCGGGATCGCCCTCCACCCGGTCACCGAACGCGAGTTCACCATCGCGGACGGCACAGTCGTGCACGGCATGATCACCCGTGCCGCGGACACGCCCCCGGGCGGCCCGCTGCTGGTGGACGTGCACGGCGGCCCGCACAACGCCTGGGCCCCGCACTCCGATCCGGTCCACCTCTACCACCAGGAACTGGCTTCGCGGGGCTGGACGATCCTGACGCTGAACGTCCGCGCCAGCGACGGCTACGGCGAGGCGTTCTACACGGCCGCCGTGGGCGCCTGGGGCGAGACCGACGAACAGGACGTCCTGCAACCGGTCGCCGCCCTCGTCGACGAGGGACTCGTCGACCCGGAACGGATCGCGCTCACCGGCTACAGCTACGGCGGCTATCTGACCTGCTGGCTCTCCACCCGCAGCGACCTCTTCGCCGCCGTCGTGCCGGGCGGCGTCCTGGTCGACCTGAAGAGCATGGCCGGCACCTCCGAGGAAGGACACCTGATCGCCGACTACGAGATCGGCGACCCGGAACGGCTGACGGAACTCTCGCCGATCAGCCACGCCGACGCGGTACGCGCACCCACCCTGATCCTGCACGGCGGCGCGGACAGCACCTGCCCGGTGGGCCAGGCCGAGCAGTGGTTCCACGCGCTGCGCACCCGGGACGTGCCGGCCCGGCTGGTCGTGTACCCCGGCAGCTCCCATCTGTTCCTCCTGGACGGCCGGCCCTCGCACCGGGAGGACTACTCCCGTCGCCTGATCGACTGGGTCACCACGCACACCAACACCTCGATCCGCTGAATCCGCTGTACGAAACTGAATTGGAGACGAACATGACCGACACCACCGACCTGTCCGCCCGCTGGTCCGCCCGCCTCACCGAGCTGACCGCCCGCCACTGCGTCCCCGGCGCGAGCCTCGGCATCCTGCACCGCGGCGAGCTGATCGCCGAGACCGCCGTAGGCCTGGCCAACACCGACGCCAGGATCGAGGCGACCACCGACACCCTCTTCCAGATCGGCTCGATCTCCAAGGTGTGGACCACCACGGTGGCCATGGCCCTGGTCGACGAGGGCCTCCTCGAACTCGACGCGCCCATCGTCTCCGTACTCCCCGAACTGCGGCTCGCGAACGAGGAGCTGACTCGTGGCGTGACGCTCCGACATCTCCTGGACCACACCAGCGGCATCGACGGCGACCTCTTCACCGACACCGGCCGGGGCGATGACTGCCTGGAGAAGTTCGCCGCGCAGCTGGGCGAGGGCACTCTCAACCACCCCCTCGGCGCCACCATGTCGTACTGCAACGCGGGCTTCACCCTGCTCGGCAGGGTGCTGGAAGTCGTCACCGGCGTCCAGTGGGACGAGCTGATGCGGGAGCGCCTGTTCCGTCCGCTCGGCCTGACGCACACCGTGACCCTGCCCGAGGAGGCGCTGCGCTTCCGCGCCGCCATCGGACATCTCGGGGATCCGCCGGTGCAGGCCCCGCTGTGGGGGCTGATGCGTTCGGCCGGACCGGCCGGACTGATCTGCTCGACGCCGCGCGAGGTACTGCAGTTCGCCCGGCTGCATCTCGACAACGGCGTCACCGAGGAAGGCACCAAGATCCTCTCGGCCGAGGGCGTCACCGCCATGCAGACCCCGCAGGTCGAGCTCCCCGACCCGTACATCCTGGGAAACGCCTGGGGGCTGGGCTGGTTCCTCGACACCTGGGACGGACAGCGGGTGTACGGACACGACGGCGGCACGATCGGGCAGAGCGCGTTCCTGCGGGTGCTGCCTGAGGCCGACCTGGCGATCTGCCTGCTCACCAATGGCGGCGACACCATGAGCCTCTACCGGGACGTGTTCGCGGAGATCGTCCAGGAGTTGGCCGGCGTGGCGATGCGCACCGGCATCCAGCCGGCGACGGAGCCGGTGGCGGTGGACCCCGCCGACTACGTCGGCGTGTACCAGCGGCTCTCCAGCCGGATCGAGATCGTGGAGCGGGACGGCGGCCTGGTGATGCTCAACCGGATCACCGGACCGCTGGCCGAAGTGACCCCCGACACGGAGCAGGAGTACGAGCTGCACCCGGTCGAGCCGGGGCTGTTCGTGGTGCAGCGGCCGGGGACAAAGCTCTGGGTCCCCGTCGTGTTCTACACACTTGCCGACGGCACGCCCTACATTCACCACGGTGGCCGCGCCACCTCCAAGGCGGGCTGACGTGACCGCAATCGCCACCGCCCTGGAGGCGGGGCTGCCGGGCCTGCTGGCCGACATCGAGGAGCTGGTCCACACCGAGTCGCCCAGCGAGGATCCGGCCGCCGTCGCCGAATGTGCCCGGGTCGTCTCCGGGCTCGGCACCCGGCTGACCGGCGCGGCGCCCCAGTGGCTCGACGGATCGGGGACGCCCGCTCTGCGCTGGCGCTTCGGCTCCGGCGAACGGGTTCTGCTGCTCGGCCACTTCGACACGGTGTGGCCGGTGGGCTCGTTGGCCGGGCATCCCTTCGAGGTGGCCGGGGGACGGCTGACAGGACCCGGCTGCTTCGACATGAAGGCCGGCGTGGTGCAGCTGTTCCACGCGCTGTCGGTGCTCGACGACCTGGACGGGGTGTCGGTCCTGCTCACGGGCGACGAGGAGATCGGCTCCCCGACCTCGCGCACCCTGATCGAGGCCGAGGCCCGCCGGACCCGGGCCGTACTCGTCCTGGAGGCGAGCGAGGGCGGCGCACTGAAAACCGCGCGCAAGGGTGTGTCCGGCTACGAGCTGAACATCACCGGACGCGCGGCGCACGCCGGACTCGAACCCCAGCGCGGGGTCAACACGACCACCGAACTGGCCCACCAGGTACTCGCGTTGTCCGCACTTGCCGATCCGGCGACCGGTACCACGGTGACGCCGACCGTGGCCTCCTCCGGCACCACCCGCAACACGGTGCCCGATGCGGCCCGGCTGCTGGTCGACGTACGGGTGGAGACGGCCGCCGAACAGGACCGGGTGGACCGTGCTATGCAGGGTCTCGCACCGGTGCTCGCGGGCGCCTCGCTCAAGCTCTCCGGCGGCCCGGACCGGGCGCCGTTGCAGGCGAGCGCGTCGGCGGAGCTGTTCGAACTCGCCCGAAACCGCTATGCGGAGCTGGGCTTCGGCCCACTGCGCGGCGTCGCGGTCGGCGGCGGATCCGACGGCAACCTCACTGCCGGAGCGGGCACGCCCACGCTCGACGGCCTCGGGGCCGTTGGCGGCGGGGCGCACGCGGACGACGAGCATGTGGTCGTCGCCGAACTGCCTCGCCGCGCGGCACTGGTGGCCTCTCTGGTGGCCTCGCTCGTACGCGAGCCGCTGTCCGTGCCCGGCCGGGTGACCACGTGAACGGTACGGAGGCGGCTGCCGCGGCAGCCGCTGCGGATCTGGCCGCGCACCGTGCCGGCGTGACCGTCACGGAGCTGCACGGGCTGGACGAGATGCTGGCGGCCTGCCAGGTGCTGGACCGGGTCTGGCGGCCCGATCCCGGCAAGCCGCTCATCACCCCGGAGCTGTTGCGGGTCTTCGCGCACTCCGGCAGCTATGTCGTCGGTGTCCACCAGGACGGCCGGATGGTCGGATTCTGCCTGGGCTTCCTGGCCACCGCCGGACTGCACTCGCACATCGCCGGGGTGGACGACAGCGTCCGGGGCCGCAATGTCGGCTTCGCCGTCAAACTTCATCAGCGGGCGTGGGCCCTGGCCCGTGGCATCACCGCGGTCACCTGGACCTTCGACCCGCTGATCAGCCGCAACGCCTACTTCAACCTGGCCAAACTGGGGGCGGCGCCGAGCGAGTACCTGGCCGACTTCTACGGCGCGATGCAGGACGAGGTCAATGCCGGGACCGAGACGGACCGGCTGATGGTCCGCTGGGAGCTGACCGGCCAACACGCCGTCGCAGCCGCCGCGGGCACACCTCACGTCGTCACGGTCGACGACGCCGGTGCGCACGCCGTGGTCGGTCTGGACGCCAAGCCCGACGGCGGCCCCGCCGTCGGGCGCCGGGACGGCGACACCGTTCTGGTCCGGATCCCCGCCGAGGCCGAGGAACTGCGCCGGACCGACCCGCCCCTGGCCCGCGAATGGCGGTACGCGCTGCGCGAGGTACTCGGCGGCCTGATGGCCGAGGGGCACACCGTCACGGGATTCACCCGGGACGGCTGGTACGTGATCGACAGACATCAGGAGAATCAGGCATGAAACTCGTCGGTGTGGAACTGCGCCGGATCGCGATGCCGCTCGTCGCACCGTTCCGGACCTCGTTCGCCACGATGGCCACCCGGGAGATCCTGCTGGTCAGGGTCGAGACCGAGGACCACGAGGGCTACGGCGAATGCGTCACCATGGCCGATCCGCTGTACTCCTCCGAGTACACCGAGGCCGCGGCGGACGTGCTGCGCAGCCATCTCGTGCCCGCGCTTTGCGCTCTGCCGGCGCTCGACCCCTGGGCGGTGGCTCCGGCACTGGCCGCGTTCAAGGGGCACAGAATGGCCAAGGCCGCACTGGAGACCGCGGTGCTGGACGCCTGGCTGCGCGCCCATGAACTGTCGATGGGGCAGTGGCTGGGGGCGACGGCCGAGCGGGTGCCGGCCGGGGTGTCGGTCGGCATCATGGACTCGATCCCCGCACTGCTCGACGCCGTCGACGGCTATCTCGCCGAGGGCTACCTGCGGATCAAGCTGAAGATCGAACCCGGCTGGGACGTGGAACCCGTGCGCGCGGTCCGGGAGCGCTTCGGCGACGACGTACTGCTCCAGGTCGACGCCAACACCGCGTACACCCTCGCCGACGCCGCACAGCTGGCCCGGCTCGACCCGTACGGGCTGCTGCTGATCGAACAGCCCCTGGACGAGGAGGACATCCGGGGACACGCGGCGCTGGCCGAGCGGGTGCGCACCCCCATCTGTCTGGACGAGTCCATCGTCTCCGCCCGCTCGGCGGCCGACGCGATTGCCATGGGCGCCTGCTCGGTCGTCAACATCAAGCCGGGGCGGGTCGGCGGCTACCTGGAGGCCCGGCGGATCCACGACGTGTGCGCCGCGCACAGCGTCCCGGTCTGGTGCGGCGGAATGCTGGAGACCGGCCTCGGCCGGGCCGCGAATGTCGCCCTCGCCGCACTGCCCGGTTTCACCCTGCCCGGCGACACCTCCGCCTCCGACCGGTACTACCGGACCGACATCACCGAACCGTTCGTGCTGAAGGACGGCCATCTCGACGTGCCCCGCGCACCCGGGCTCGGACTCTCCCCGATCCCCGAGCAGTTGGCCGCAGTGACCGAATCGACCGAATGGATCAGCCGATGACCGCAACCGTGTCGGGCACCGTCGAGACCAGGATCCGGACGGCGTTCGACGACGCCGAGGTCCAGGGACACTTCTTCGCCCGAGAGATCGACGGCGACCGCACGATCGGCGTCGCGGCGGACGAACCGGTCTGCCTCGCCTCCGTGTTCAAGATCCCGATCGCACTCGCCTACGCGCGCGAGGCCGCCGCAGGACGGCTGGCGAGGACCGAGCGCCACTCGGTGGACCCGCGCTATCGCGACGGCGGCATCGGCACCTCCGGCTGCGCCGACCCGGTCGAGATGAGCCTGCGCGACCTGGTCCACATGATGCTGACGATGAGCGACAACGCAGCCACCGATGTGGTGCTGGCCCGGGTCGGTCTGGACACCGTCAACGGGCTGCTCGCCGAACTGGGCCTGCGTCGGACCCACTTGATCGGTGGCTGTCTGGAGCTGACCGGCTCGCTCTTCGCCGACCTCGGCGTGACCACCGAGGTCGAGGCGCACACGAGGATGGCGGCACTTGCTGCGCAGGGGCCGGAGAAGCTGCTGGAGCTGTCGGTGTGCGTGCCGGAACGCACCACCCGGGGTACGGCCCGCGACATCGCGGAACTGCTGGTCCGGATCTGGCGCGACGAGGCCGGCCCCGCCGAAGCCTGCGCCGAGGTACGGGCCGTGATGTCCCAGCAGATATGGCCGCACCGACTGTGGTCCGGCTTCGACGACAGCTACCGCATCGCCGGCAAGACCGGGACGCTGCCGGGCTGGCGCAACGAGGCCGGGGTGATCGAGGACCGCGACGGCGGGCGCTGGGCAGTGGCCGTCTTCACCCGGTCCGACAGGCCGGACCTGCACAATTCCCGGGCGGACCGGGTGATCGGGCAGGTGGCAGCACTCGCCGTCGACGAACTCCGATCAACTACCTTGTGAGGATGACGGAGCAGCCACGGGCCGTGCTCGGCCGGATCCTCAACGATCTCGGGTCGACGTTGATCGAAGTGGTGGCAGGGGAAGCCGATCCGGCCCGCACCGTCAGCGGTGTGCTGATCCAGGACCCCCTGGACGAACCGGCGAGGCTGCCCGGGGCGGTGGTGCTCGGCGTCGGTGTGTACGGCGCCGGGCCGGTCGCCGCCCTGGTCGACACGGCCGCCGGGCTCGGCGCGGCGGCCGTGGTGGTCCGCTCGCCGGTCCCGGTGGACGGACCCGTGTCCGAGGCGGCCGCCCGCACCGGCCTGACCGTACTCGGCCTGACACCCGGCGCCTCCTGGGCCCAGGTGGCCGCGCTGCTGCGGTCGCTGCTCGCGGTCGACGAACTCGGCACGGTGGGCGGCCCCGACGAGGCGGACGGCACCGAGCCGCTCGCCGGTGACCTGTTCGCCCTGGCCAACGCGACGGCCGGGCTGCTGGACGGCCCGGTCACCGTGGAGGACCGCGGCGGACGGGTGCTGGCCTTCTCCAGCCGGCAGGACGAGGGCGACGACGCCAGGATCGCGACCATCCTCGACCGTCAGGTGCCCGCCGAGAAACTGCGCGCCCTGGAGGAACGCGGCGCCTTCCAGGCCCTCTACCGGAAGGAGGAACCCGTCTATGTGGCCGGCATCTCGGACAAGCCCCGGGTCGCCATCGCCGTCCGCGCGGGCGGCGAGATCCTGGGATCGATCTGGGTCGTGGTCGACGGACCGCTGAGCGCGGACCGCGCACAGGCGCTCCAGGAGGCGGCGAAGGTGGCCGCCCTGCATCTGCTGCGCCGCCGCACGGGAGAGGACGCCGAACGACGGCTGCGCGCGGATCTGCTCGCCACCGTCCTGGAGGGCGGTACGCACGCACCGCAGGCCGCCGTGCGGCTCGGCCTGTCCGCGCAGCCCGCCTGCGTGCTGGCACTCGCGGTGACCGGCGAGCAGTACGCGCCCGACCGGGTGGCCGCGGGCCATCGGGTGGCGGAGGCGCTCACCCTGCACCTGGCCGCGATCCACCCCCGTACCGCCGCCGCCACACTCGGCGGAGTCACCTACGCGGTCCTGCCCACGAGTTCGGACGAGCAGGGGCTGCGGGTGGCCGAGGCGTTCCTCGGCCGGATAGGGGACCGGGTGCCCGCCGTCATCGGAATCGGCCGGCTCGCCGCCCGCCCGGTGGAGCTGCGCCGCTCGCGGGCCGACGCGGACCGTGCGCTGCGGGTCCTCGGCTCCGGTCGTACGCAGCGCAGGGCGGCGCGGCTGTCGGACGTCTACGCCGCCTCGCTGCTGGAGGAGCTGACGGACCGGATGGCCGCCGAGGACGATCTGCCGGACGGCCCCGTCATACGGCTGCTCGCCTACGACGCCCGGTACAACACGGCCCTCACGGAGACCCTGGACGCCTGGCTGAGCACCTTCGGCGATGTGCCCGCCGCCGCTGCCGCCGTACACATCCACCCCAATACCTTCCGCTACCGGCTCAAGCGGCTGGCTGTGGTCGCGGGCATCGATCTCGGCGACCCGGAGGCACGATTCGAAGCGATGCTGCAACTGCGGCTGAGGCGCCGCACTCCTGAGGGACACCCGTAGCCGTCCGGGCGGAATGGTGCAAGAGTTTTCGCAACGGACGGGACACACCGATGTCCGCAGGTCCACGCGCCTGCGCGTCGGAAGTGCCTGCGCGTCCGAACGTCGACGATGGGACAGATGTCATGCCTCTCCAGGGAGAGTACGAGCCGAGCCCCGCGCAGTGGGTCCGCGATCAGGTCGAGCTGTTCGAGAGCTCCGGCGGCACCGAGGGAACCACGATGCGGGGCCTGCCCGTCATCATCCTCACCACCCGCGGGGCCAGGAGTGGAAAGATCCGCAAGACCCCGTTGATGCGGGTCGAGCACGACGGCGCCTATGCCGTCGTCGCCTCGCAGGGCGGCGCCCCCAAGCACCCCGTCTGGTACCACAACATCGTGGCCGACCCCCGGGTGGAACTCCAGGACGGCCCGGTCCGCCAGGACATGAACGCCCGTGAGGCCACGGGCGACGAGAAGGGCCTGTGGTGGCAGCGGGCGGTCGAGGCGTTTCCCGACTACGCCGACTACCAGCGCAAGACCGACCGGCAGATTCCGGTCTTCGTCCTCGAACCGGCGGCCGAAGCGCACTGACGGCTGTCCACCACCCACACGAGGAGCGCGAGCGCGCTGATCGCGGCGCCGAGGAGGCACACCGCGCCCCACCCGGCCATCGCGTGGACGGCCGTCGAGGCGAGGGCGCCCGTGGCGCTGCCGACCGAGTAGAAGACCATGTAGCCGCCGATCAGACGGCTTCCGGCGTCGGGACGGACCGCGTAGATCAGGCTCTGGTTGGTGACATGGACGGCCTGCACGGCCAGGTCGAGGACGACCGCGCCGATCGCCAGCGCCCACAGCGACTGCCGGGTGAGGGCGAGCGGGAGCCACGACACGGTGAGCAGGACCAGTGCGGTGCCGGTCGTCCACCCGGCGAGACCCCGGTCGTGCAGGCGTCCGGCCGGCGCGGCCGCGAGCGCGCCCGCGGCTCCCGCGAGCCCGAACGCCCCTATCGCGGTGTGCGACAGCGACAGCGGGGGTTCGCTCAGCGGGAGCGCGACGCAGCTCCACAGGGTGCTGAAAGCGGCGAAGACGAGCAGGGCGAGCAGGGCGCGGACCCGCAGTACGCGTTCCTCGGCGAACAGCGTGAGCGTCGAACGCAGCAGTCGTAGATACCGCATGGAGGCCGGTGGTGCCGACCGGCGGGGCAGCACGCGGTACAGGGCCAGGGTGAGCACGAGGGTCAGTGCGGCCGAGGAGAGATAGACCGAGCGCCAGCCCGCGAGGTCGGCCAGCGCGCCGGAGACCGTGCGGGCGAGCAGGATCCCGATGACGATTCCGCTGGTGACCAGGCCGACCGCGCGGCCACGTCGGTCCGGGGCGGACAGCGACGCCGCGAAGGCCACGAGCGTCTGGGTCACCACGGCGAGAAAGCCCACAGCGGCCAGGGCGGTCAGCAGGACCGGCGCGGTGGCCGCCGTACCGGTGGCGACGAGCGCTGCCGCGAGCAGCGCCAGCTGGGTCACGACGAGGGTTCGCCGGTCGACCAGATCGCCCAGGGGCACCAGCAGGAACAGCCCGAGGCCGTAGCCGATCTGGGTGAGGGTCACGACGACGCCGATGGCTGCCGCACTGATCCGGAAGTCCTGACTCAGGGTGACCAGCAGGGGTTGCGCGAAGTAGACATTGGCCACCGCCACTCCGGAGGCGACCGCGAAGAGCAGAGTGGTGCGTCCGGACAGGGCGGGTGCCGGTGTCCCCCCGCTGGTGTCCGCGGTCCTGATCGTTCTCTCGCTGTCGGTCACGGGTGCCCCTCGATCAATTCGGTTGCAAGTTGCTACCAGGCGGACGTTAGCGTCAGCTGGTAGCATGTTGCAACCGATGGCGTGAAGGGGAACGAAATGGTCAAGCGGACGCGCCTCGACGACAGCGACTGCCCGGTGGCCCGCTCGGTCGACGCGATCGGCGACTGGTGGTCGCTCCTGATCGTCCGTGACGCGTTCGACGGCAGCCGCCGCTTCGGGGAGTTCCAGCGCAGTCTGGGGGTCGCGAAGAACATCCTGGCGGCGCGCTTGCGCGAGCTGGTCGGGGGCGGGATTCTCGACATGGTTCCGGCGGCCGGCGGCGGGGCCCGCCACGAATACGTGCTGACGGCCAAGGGCAGGGACCTCTTCCCGGTCATCGTGGCGCTGAGGCAGTGGGGCGAGGGCCATTTCTTCGACCCCGGCGAACCGCATTCGGAGATGGTCGACCTGCGCCACGGCCGAACGCCCCGGGCGCTGGAGGTCCGCGCGGCCGACGGGCGCCTGCTCGGACCGGACGACATCACGGTGCGAAAGGTCGAGCGGCCCGGAGCGTCGGCGCCCGCATAGCGCGGCCCGCCACCCATGCCGGCCCGCCGCGCCCTTCCCGGCCGCGCCCCCCGGCACGTGAGGTGCATACGCACCCGCACCACCCCCGGACGGTCGATCAGGAAGCGCGCCCGCGCGGCCCCGCACGCTCCAATGGACGGGTGACCGCGCCCCCGGACGACTGCCTCGCGCGCAATGAGTGGCTCTGCGGGGCCTACCTCTCCAGCCGTCGCGAGATTCTCTGGGACGCCGTCGTGCAGCACCTTCAGCTCACCGTGGCCGCCGTGCTCATCGGACTGGTCATCGCCGTCCCGCTCGCCCTCGCGGCACGGCACCGGCGCTGGGCGGCGGGACCCGTGCTCGGCGTGACGACGATTCTCTACACCGTTCCGTCGCTCGCCATGTTCTCGCTGCTGCTGCCGGTGTACGGACTCTCCGCCTCGCTCGTCGTCGCCGGGCTCGTGCTGTACTCGCTCACCCTCCTCGTACGGAACATCCTCGCCGGACTGCGCGCGGTGCCCGAGGAGACCCGGCAGGCCGCGCGCGGCATGGGGTACGGACCCCTGCGGCTGCTGCTCGCCGTGGAGCTGCCCCTCGCGCTGCCCGCGGCCATGGCCGGACTGCGGATCGCGACCGTCTCCGCGGTCTCCCTGGTCACGGTCGGCGCGATCGTCGGCTACGGCGGACTCGGAAACCTCATCTACTCCGGGATGAACACCTACTTCAAGGCCCAGGTGCTCACCGCCTCCGTCCTCTGCGTCGTCATCGCCGTCGCCGCCGACCTGCTGCTCCTGCTCGCACAGCGACTGCTGACCCCGTGGACCCGGAGGCAGTCGTGAACACCCTCGCCGACGCCTGGTCCTGGCTCACCACCTCCGCGCACTGGTCCGGTGACGGCGGCATCTGGAACCGGCTGGGCCAGCATCTGTTCCTCACCGTCGTCTGCCTGCTGATCAGCTGCCTGATCGCGCTGCCGGTCGCCGTGGTCCTCGGCCATCTCGGCAAGGGCGGCGCACTCGCCGTCAACATCTCCAACATCGGCCGGGCCGTGCCCACCTTCGCCGTGCTGGTGCTGCTGCTCCTCACCCCGATCGGCGGGCACGGCGAGTGGCCGACCGTCATCGCTCTCGTGCTCTTCGCCGTACCTCCGCTGCTCACCAACGCCTATGTCGGCATGCGGGAGGTCGACCGCGATGTCGTGCGCGCGGCCAGGGGAATGGGCATGACGGGCAGACAACTGATGCTGGGCGTCGAGGTGCCGCTCGCCCTCCCGCTGATTCTCACCGGCGTACGGATCGCCGCCGTCCAGCTCGTCGCGACCGCCACCCTCGCGGCGCTGGCGGGCGGCGGGGGACTGGGCCGCATCATCACGGCGGGCTTCAATCTCGCCTCCACCGCCCAGGTGGTCGCCGGGGCGGTGCTCGTCGCGGTCTTCGCGCTGATCGTCGAAGGGCTCTTCGAGGCGGGCCGGCTGCTTGTCCCCGGCCGGTTCCGCGGCGGGGGATCCGGATGAGGCCACGAACCGCCGTGGCCGTGCTGCTGGTGCTGCTCCCGGCGGCCGGGTGCGGCACCGGCCCCTCCCTGGAGAACCGGGGAGAGATCACCGCACCGCCGGGCGACAGCAAGCACCTCACCATCGGCTCCGCGGGCTTCACCGAGAGCGATCTGCTCGCCCAGATGTACGCGCTGCTGCTGGACCGGGCCGGCTACTCCACGAAGATCATCTCCGTCACCAACCGGGAGATCTACGAACCGGCGCTGGAGAGCGGCCAGATCGATGTCGTGCCGGAGTACGCCGCCACCTTCGCGGACTGGCTGAACGCCAAGAAGAACGGCGCCGACGCCACCCCGGTCGGTTCGCCCGACCTCGCCGCCACCATGAAGGCCCTGCGCGCGCTGGCCGCGCCCCGTGGTCTCACCGTCCTCGACCCCGGGCGCGCCGTCGACCAGAACGCCTTCGCGGTCGCCGCCCGGTACGCGTCCGCGCACCGTCTCAGGACCCTCGGCGACCTGGGCAGGTCCCGGCTTCCCGTACGTCTGGCCGCCGGTGACGAATGCGTGCAGCGCCCCTACTGCGCACCCGGGCTGAAGAAGACGTACGGCATCCGCATCACCGCGGTGGACCCCAAGGGCGTCGGCACCACCCAGGCCAAACAGGCGGTCCAGAACGGTCAGGACCAGATGGTGCTGACCACCACGACCGACGCCACGCTCGACAACTTCGGCCTCGTCCTGCTCGCCGACGACAAGCATCTCCAGAACGCCGACTACCTCGTCCCCGTCGTCAACCGGTCCCGGGCGGGCAGCGCAGGCGTACGCACGGCGCTGGGCAGGCTCAACACCGTACTGACCACCGCCGACCTGGCCCGGCTCAACGAGCAGGTCGACAGCTGGCGGCGGCTGCCCGAGGACGTGGCACGCACCTATCTGGAGTCCAAGAACCTCGTCCCGCGCGGATGACCGCCCCGGCATACCGCCCCGGCATACCGCCCCGGCATACCGCCCCGGCATACCGCCGCGGACCACCGCCGCCTCACGAGGTCAGGCCGTCAGCCTTCCGGGGAGCCAGCCCAGCTGCACGGCCTCCTGGAACGGCCCGCCGCCCTCGTGATCGTTGAAGTCGTACACCTCGATGGTCTTGTCCTGGTGGGCATAGGCGTTGAAGGCGGCGAAGACGGTCGAGGGCGGGCAGGTCATGTCCTCCAGGGCGGTCGAGAACAGCGCCGGCGCGCGCCCGCGTGCGGCGAAGTGCACCCCGTCGAAGTAGGACAGCGTGGCCCGCGCCCGCTCGGCCCGGCCGCGGTGCGTCTTGAGGTAGTTGCCCACCTCGCGGTACGGGGTCCGGTCGGTGACCGTGAGGGCGCGGGGGAAGTCGCACAGGAACGGGACGTCCGGCGCGATGGCCACGAGGTCGGGTATCAGTCCGCCCACGGCGAGCGTGATGCCGCCGCCCTGGCTCTCGCCGATGGCCGCGGTGCGCGCCGCGTCGGTCAGCGGGTGCGAGCGCGCCGCCTCCACCGCACGCACCGCGTCGGTGAACACCCGCCGGTAGTAGTACGACTCCGGGTTCTCGATGCCCCGGGTCATGAAGCCGGGGTACGCGGGGGCGCTGCCCACCGGATCCGGGGTGTCGCCGACGAGCCAGCCGCTGCCCTGGCCGCGGGTGTCCATCACGAAGTGGGCGAAACCGGCCGAGGCCCAGAGCAGATGGGTGTGCGCCAGGCCCCGCCCACCGCCGTAGCCGATGAACTCGACCACCACCGGCAGCGGCTGGGTGGTGCCCGCCGGGACGACGAACCAGCCCTTGACCGGGTGGCCGCCGAAGCCCGCGAAGGTCACGTCGTACACGTCGACGGTGCTCAGCCCCGTGCCGGCGCGCAGTTCGAAACGGGCGTCGAGGTCGTGGGACCGGGCCTCGTCGAGCGTCTTCGACCAGAACGCGTCGAAGTCCTCCGGCTCCACCGACCCGCTGCGGTAGTCGCGCAGCCGGTCGAGCGGCAGATCGAACAGGGACATGGGGGACCGCCTTCTTCGCGGGGATGGTTGATCACACCGTACGGGGGGTGGTGAAGAAGTTGTGCCCGGCCTCTTGACCGACGCCCGGCCGACCCTCACAGTACTCGTTAATGCGCATTACTAATACGCATTAATCGATGTGAGGAGCCATGGTGGAGGAACCCAGGAGGCGGGCCAGGCCCGGCCGCGCACCCGCACCGGCAGGCCGCACGGCCCGCCCGCGGCAGGCGGAGGTCGCACGGCTCGCCGGGGTCTCGCAGGCCACGGTCTCGCTGGTGCTCGCGGACAAGAGACAGGGGCCCGCGATCTCGGAGGAGACCCGGCAGAAGGTCCTGGAGGCGGCCCGCAGTCTCGGCTACGTCCCCGACCCGGCGGCCCGCAGGCTCGCGGCGGCGCGCAACAACCTGCTGGGCGTGTTCAGCTTCACCGCGACGTTCCCGACCGATGTGCAGCACTCGTACTACCCGTTCCTGGTGGGCGTGGAGCGCGAGGCCGCGGAGCGCGGCTACGACCTGGTGCTGTTCACGGGGTCGAGCACCGGCGGCGCGGGGGCCGCCGGACCCGACGCGCTGAACCGGGTCCGTCTCGCCGACGGCTGCCTGTTCCTCGGCCGCCACGCGCCGGCCCAGGAGCTGGGCCGGCTGGTCGCCGACGGCTTCCCGGTCGTCCACCTCGGCCGCCGGGACGAGCCGGAGGGCCTGCACTGGGTCGGCGCCGACTACGTGAGCGCCGCCCGGGAGGTCGTCGACCACCTCGCCGCGCTCGGGCACCGGAGGATGGTGCTGATCCGCGAGGACGACGAGGCGCCCGCCTCCACCGACCGTGAGCAGGGCTTCATCGAGGGGCTGGAGGCCGTCGGCCCGGCCGGCGGCCCCGAGAGCGTCTTCCGCTCCGCGGACCCGGAACGAGACCTCACCCCCGAGCGGCTGCGGAGCTGGCTCGCCGACGGCGTCACCGCGTTCGTCGCCGAGGAGACCGACACCGGGGCCGCCTGGCGCGCCCTGCGCCGCGCCGTCGCCGAAGCCGGGATCGACTGCCCACGCGACGCCTCCCTGGCGCTGCTCGGCAGCCCGCCCGCCGACCTCGCGGACGGGCCCGAGCCGACCGGTTTCGACATCCCCCGTACCCGGCTCGGCGCGGCCGCCGTACGCATGCTCGCCGCGCTGGTCGCGGGGGAGGAGGCCACCGAACCCCTGGTCGCCTGCACCTTCCGGCCCGGCGCCACCTCGGGCCCGCCGCCCGCCACCGAGGACCACCGACCGACCGCACCACCCGTACGTACAGCTCAAGGAGACCAGTGATACCCGAACCGGACATCCTCGTCGTGGGCGCCGGACTCGGCGGCGTCGCCGCCGCGCTCGCCGCCTGCCGCGCCGGACGCACCGTCGTCCTCACCGAGGAGACCGACTGGATCGGCGGCCAGCTCACCTCCCAGGCCGTCCCCCCGGACGAGCACCCGTGGGTGGAGCAGTTCGGCACCACCGCCTCGTACCGCCGGCTGCGCGAAGGCATCCGGGCGTACTACCGCCAGTGGTACCCGATGCGTTCCGAGGCCCTCGCCCTCACCGGCCTCAACCCGGGCGCCGGACGCGTCAGCAAGCTCTGCCACGAACCGCGCGTCGCGCTCACCGTGCTGGAGGCGATGCTCGCACCGCACCGGGCGGCCGGCCGCCTCACCCTGCTCACCGAGCACCGGGCCGTGGCCGCCGACGCGGACAACGATGTCATCCGGTCGGTCACGCTGGAGGACCTCCGGACCGGCGACCGCACCACCGTCACCGCCCGCTACGTCGTCGACGCCACCGAGACCGGTGAACTCCTCGAACTCGGCGGTGTCGAGCACGCCATCGGAGCCGAGGCGCGGAGCGAGTTCGACGAACCGCACGCCCCCGAACAGGCCCAGCCGCTCAACCAGCAGGGCATCACCGTGTGTTTCGCGCTCTCCCACCACGAGGGCGAGAACCACACCGTCGACCGCCCCGCCGACTACGACTTCTGGCGCTCCTACCGCCCCGACTTCTGGCCCGGCCCGCTCCTCGGATTCCAGGCGCCCGACCCGCGCTCCCTGGAATCCGTACCGCGCACCTTCGTCCCCAACCCGGACGTCGACCCGCTCGCCGTCAGCGCCGACCAGAGCGCGGACGCGGGCGACAAGGAACTGTGGGGCTTCCGCCGCATCCTCGCCCGGGGAATGCACCGCCCCGGTGCCTTCGACTCCGACATCACGCTCGTCAACTGGCCGCTCAACGACTACTGGCTCAAGCCGCTGGTCGGCGCCGGGGACGAGGTCTCCGCACAAGCGGTCGCCGAGGCACGGCAGTTGTCGCTGTCGGTGCTGTACTGGCTGCAGACCGAGGCCCCGCGCCAGGACGGTGGCACCGGCTTCCCCGGACTGCGGATCCGCCCCGACATCACCGGCACCGACGACGGCCTCGCCAAGGCCCCGTACGTACGCGAATCCCGCCGGATCAAGGCCGTCACCACCGTCACCGAGCAGGACGTGGCGATCGACCTCGTCGGCCCGCACGGCGGAACACGCCACCGGGACGCGGTCGGCGTCGGCAGCTACCGCATCGATCTGCACCCCTCCACCGGAGGCGACAACTACATCGACATCGGCTCGGTCCCGTTCGAGATCCCGCTCGGCGCCCTCGTGCCACGCCGCGTCCGCAATCTGCTGCCCGCGGGCAAGAACATCGGCACCACCCACATCACCAACGGCTGCTACCGGCTCCACCCGGTGGAGTGGAACATCGGCGAGGTCGCCGGTGCCCTGGCCGCCCACTGCCTCGCCGAGGGCGTCGAACCGCACCAGGTCCAGTCCGAGGACAAGCGGTACGAGGCGTTCGCCCGGCTGCTCGACCGCGCCGGGGTCCAGCGCCACTGGCCCGACGTACGCGGCTACTGACGGCCCGTCCGGAATCCGTGAAACGCCGGGTGGGACAGCTCCACCTGTCCCACCCGGCCCGCCCGCGCATCAACCCACCCGCACAAGGAGGTGCCCAGCCATGACCACCCACCGCATCCGCGTCGGTATCGACGTGGGCGGAACCTTCACCGACGCCGTGGCCGTCGACGCCACGACCCTCGACCTGCTGGGGCAGGTAAAGGTTCCCACCAGCCACCACCACGAGGACGGGGTCGCCCACGGCATCGTCGAGGCACTCGACCGGCTGCTGGAACAGACCGGCCGCGCCGCCGAGGACGTGGCGTTCCTGGCCCACGGCACGACACAGGCTACCAACGCCCTGCTGGAGGGCGATGTCGCCACCGTCGGGCTGATCGGCATCGGAACGGGACCCGGCGCCGCGCTCACCCGCCGGCTCGCCTCGCTCGGCAGGCTCGAACTCGCCCCGGGCAAGCGGCTGCCGCTCTCCTACGCCCATGTGGCCGACCCCGAGAACGCCGACGAGGTGCGCGGCGCCGTCGACGCCGTCACCCGGGACGGTGCCCAAGTGCTCGTCGCCAGCGAGCCGTTCGGCGTCGACCGGCCGGAGGGCGAGCGCGCGGTCCTCGAAGCGGCCCGCCCGCACGGACTGCCGATGACGGCCGCGCACGAGATCACCTCCCTGTACGGACTCGCCAAGCGGACCCGCACCGCCGTGGTCAACGCCGCGATCCTGCCCCGGATGCTGGCCACCGCGGACCTCGTCGACGCCTCCATCACCAAGGCCGGGGTGAACGCGCCGCTGATGGTGATGCGGTGCGACGGCGGTGTGATGTCGCTCGACGAGATGCGCCGACGCCCGCTGCTGACCGTGCTCTCCGGCCCCGCCGCGGGAGTGGCGGGCGCGCTGATGCGGGAACGGATCAGCGAGGGCCTGTTCCTGGAGACCGGGGGCACCTCCACCGACATCAGCGTCGTGCGCCGCGGCAAGGTCGCCGTCCGGCACGCCACCATCCTCGGCAAGGCGTCGTACCTCTCCGCGCTCGATGTGCGGACCGTCGGCGTCGGCGGCGGGTCCATGGTCCGGATCGGCGGCGGCAGGGTCGTCGGCGTCGGGCCCCGCAGCGCGCACATCGCCGGACTGCCGTACGCCTGCTTCGCCACGCTCGACGAACTGCGCGACGCGCGCGTCGCCACCGTCCGGCCGATGGAGGGCGACCCCGACGACTACGCCGTGATCGACGCGGCCGGCGGGCGGTACGCGCTCACGATGACCTGCGCGGCCAACGCGCTGGGCCGGGTTCCCGAAGGCGACTTCGCCCGCTGCGACCAGGACGTGGCCCAGGCCGCGCTGGCCCCGCTGGCCGCCGCGCTGTCCACCGATGTAGCGACGGCCGCCACCCGGCTCCTCGACGCGGGCATCGAACAGGTCAGGGCCGTGACCGACGCCATGATCCGCGACTACCGGCTGGAGAAGGACACCGCGGTGCTGGTCGGGGGCGGCGGAGGCGCCGCGTCCGTGACCCCGCACCTGGCGTCCGTCACCGGCCAGGAGGGCCGGATCGCCCGGCACAGCGAGGTCATCAGCCCCATCGGAGTCGCCCTCGCCCTGGTCCGTGAACAGATCGAGCGGATCATCCCGGGCGCCGGCCAGGAACAGATCCTCGCCGTCCGCGCGGAGGCCGAGGCGGCCGTCGTGGCCCAGGGCGCCGCCGCCGACGGCGTGGAGGTCGAAGTGACCGTGGACCCGCAGACCAGCACGGTACGGGCGGTGGCCACCGGCGCCACCGAACTCCGCACCCAGGACCGCGCCCACCGCGCCGACGGGGACGAACGGCTGCGGGCCGCGGCGGCCAGCCTCAAGGCCGACCCCTCGGACGTGAGCATCCTGGCCGGCACTCCCGCCCACACCGTCTACGGCACCGAGATCCGGCGCCGCTTCCGCACCACCCGGCACCCGGTGCGGGTCGTCGACGCCGACGGTGTCGTCCGGCTGCACGCCCCCGACGCCCTGGTGGAGACCACCACCGTCGCCCGCGCCCCCGAGACGCTCGCCCGGCTCGTCGGCGAGGCCACCTCGTACGGCGACGGCGGAGTCCGGGCCCCCGCCCTGCGGCTGCTCATCGGCTCCCGCATCGCCGACCTCTCCGGCGTCCTGGACCCGCAGCCACTGCTCGCCCTGGCCCGCAGCGAACTCGGCACCCGCGCCGCGGACGAGTCCGTGATCGCGGTCGTGGAGGTACGGACATGAGCCGGACCGCCGACCTCGCCGCCACGGACGACGTCGAGTTCGGCGTACGGCTCCTGGCGGCCACCCCCACGCACGAAGGACGCGACCGCGATCTGCTGCGCCACTGGGCCACCGTGGCGACGGAGTTCGGGGCCCGGCTCACCCCCGCCCCGTCGCGCGCCCGCGTCGTCGAATGCGACGGCGGGCTGGAACACGGCCTCCTGGCCCGCTACACCTCGCGCCCCGCGACCGTCGAGCTGTACACCGACACCCTCGCCCGCGCGGAGGCCCTGGTCGACGAGCGCGGCTGGCGCCACTGGTACCCGACGGGCTCGGTGCGCGCCGCGGCCCTCGCGCACGAGGCCGTCCACGAACTGCTCCACCACGGCCCGGCGAAGGCGGAACTGAAACGCGCCCTCGGCCATGTCGTGCTGCGCGCCGGACGCCGACGCCTGTACGGCCATGTCGCCGGGGCCGAGGAGATCGCCGCCCACGCCTACGCCCGCACCGCCTGCGGACTCGGCCGCAGCCCGCTGCTGCTGACCGCCGCGCTGGCCACCGCCGACGCGCACCCCACCACCGCACCGCACGGAAGAGAGAAGTAACGCCATGGGCGTCGTCATCCTCCTCGTCATGGCGGCCGGTGTCGCCGCGATGCTCACCCGGAAACTCCCCACGGCCTTCGCGCTCGTCGTCCTGGCCGTCGTCATCGCCCTCGTCGCGGGCGCCCCGCTCACCGGCAAGAACAGCGTCCTGGACACGGTCCTCCAGGAGGGCGCACCCGCCCTCGCCGCCACCATGATCGCCATCCTGCTCGGCTCCTGGCTCGGCAAGCTCCTGGACGAGACCGGCATCGCGGGCACCCTCGTCCGCAAGATCGTCGAATTCGGCGGCGACCGTCCGGTCGTGGTGGCCCTCGGCGTCCTCGCCGTCTCCACGCTCGTCGGTACGGTGACGGGCTCCGCGCCCGCCGCGATGCTCGCCGGAATCATCGGCATCCCGGCGATGATCGCCGTCGGCATTCCCAAGGTCACCGCGGCCGGCACGATCCTCATGGGCATCGCGGCGGGCATGCCGTTCGAGCTCCCGGTCTGGCAGTTCTTCTCCACCGCGCTCGAACTACCCGTCCCCACCGTGCGCGGATTCATGGTCAAGCTGTTCCCGTTCGCGCTGGCCGCCGCGGTCCTCTTCGTCCTCGTCGAGTCCCGCCGCCGCGGCGTCGAGCACGCCTGGTCCGCCAAGTCCCTTGCGCCGAAGCCGCGTTCCAGCAGGCGTGCCCGGCTCGGCGACGCCCCCTGGTACGCGCTGCTCACGCCGGTCGTGCCCCTGGTCCTGGCCCTCGGCCTCGACGTGGCCATCATTCCCTCGCTGCTCGCGGGCGTTCTGTACTGCCTGGTCACCACCACCCGGCCGAGCGAGATGAACAAGCGGCTGCTGCGCACCCTGTACGGCGGCTTCGAGGTGGCCGCCGCGCCGATCACCCTGTTCATCGCCATCGGCATCCTGCTCGCGGCCGTGAAGCTGCCCGGAGCGATCGAGGCGCTCGAACCTCTCGTCAAGGCGGTCAGCCCGCAGAACGCGGTGCTGTTCGTCCTCGTCTTCACCGTCCTCGTACCGCTCTGCCTCTACCGCGGCCCGCTCAACGTCTTTGGCCTCGGCGCGGGCATCGCCGGTGTGCTGATCGCCGCCGGCATCTACCCCGCCACCGCGGTCCTGGGCCTGGCCACCTCGTACAACCAGGTGTTCGGCGTCGCCGACCCCACGAGCACCCAGACCGTGTGGAGCGCTCAGTACGCGGGCGTCACCCCGCAGCAGGTGATGCTCCGCACCCTGCCGTACGTCTGGGCCGTCGCCCTCGGCGGCTTCTGCGTGACCGCCGCCACCTACCTCTGACACGGTCACCCACTCCCGGGACGGAGTTCACCCATGAACGAGCCGCAGACGAATCCGGCGAACGAGCCGGGGGTGGGCCGCCGCCTCTTCCTGCGCTCGGCCGCGCCCGTCCCTCCCTACGCGTCCGCGACCGAGTCGAAGCGCACCTCGTCCCGGCCCACGCCCCGTGCGTCCGCGTCGACCGAGCGGCGCAGCGCCTCGTGGAGCTTGGCCGGCGTCAGCACGCCGAGGAACCGGGACCCGTCCAGTACCGCGACCCACCCCGCGTCGTGCTGGAGCATCTCGCTGAACGCCTGCTTCAGCGGGGCCCCGACCGGCACCCAGGCATCCATCCTGCGGGCCAGTTCGCCGACCGTGCCGTGGTCACCGGCGATCCGCAACGCGTCCGCCGCCACCCAGCCGTGCAGATCGCCGTCGCCGTTCAGCACCACCGCCCAGCGGGCCCCCGTGCCGCCCAGCCGCGCCGCCGCCGCGCGGGCCGGTTCGTCCAGGCCGGCGACCGGCGGCTCCTCCAGGTCCGCCGGCTCGATCGTGGTGACCGAGAGCCGCTTCAGGCCCCGGTCGGCGCCGACGAACTGCGCCACGTACGGAGTCGCGGGAGCCCCGAGTACGGCGCCCGGGGTGTCGAACTGCTCGATGCGCCCCGCCCCGTACACCGCGATCCGGTCGCCCATCCGGACTGCCTCCTCGATGTCATGGGTGACCATCAGGACCGTCTTGCGGACCGTCGCCTGCAGGCTCAGGAATTCGTTCTGCAGCCGCTCGCGCACCACCGGGTCGACCGCGCCGAACGGCTCGTCCATCAGCAGTACCGGCGGATCCGCCGCCAACGCCCTTGCCACACCCACCCGTTGGCGCTGTCCGCCGGAGAGCTGCGCGGGGTACCGGGAGCCGTACGTCTTCGGGTCGAGGCCCACCAGATCCAGCAGCTCGGCCGCACGCTCCCGGGCCCTCGCCCGTTTCCAGCCGACCAGCGCGGGGACGGTCGCGGTGTTGTCGAGGACCGTGCGGTGCGGGAAGAGGCCGACCTGCTGGATGACGTAGCCGATCCGGCGTCGCAGTTTCACCGGGTCGACGCCGGCGATGTCCTCGCCGTCGACGAGGATCCGTCCCGACGAGGGCTCGATCAGCCGGTTCACCATCATCATCGTGGTGGTCTTGCCGCAGCCGGACGGTCCGACGAGGGTGACCAGCTCTCCCTCGGCGACCTCGAAGGAGAGATCGTCGACCGCTCTGGTGCCGTCCGGATACACCTTGCCGACCTGCTCGAACCGGATCATGCCTGCACGGTAGGAGGCCCCCGGGTGTTCCGCACACGGGCCGCGACTGTCCGTGTCACGGCCGTGTGCTGAACTGTCCGTGACATCTGATTCAGGAGCACCTTGTGAACAGTTACCGGCACCCCGGCATCGTCTTCACCGACCGCTATTTCACGGTCCCGCTCGACCACGGCGATCCGGGCGGCGAGCAGATCGAAGTCTTCGGCAGGGAGACCGTGGCGAGCGGCAGGACCGACGAGGAGCTGCCGTGGCTGGTCTACCTGGAGGGCGGCCCCGGCTTCGGCGCCCGGCGTTTCGTCGGCGCGGAGGCCTGGCTGGGACGGGCCGTGCGGGAATTCCGGGTGCTGCTGCTCGACCAGCGCGGCACCGGCCTCTCCACCCCGGCCAACCGGCAGACCCTGCCGCTGCGCGGCGGCCCGCGCGAGCAGGCCGACTACCTCGCCCACTTCCGGTCGGACAACATCGTGCGCGACTGCGAGCTGATCCGCCCGCAGCTGACCGGCGGCGAACCGTGGACGGTCCTCGGCCAGTCCTTCGGCGGCTTCTGTGCCGTCCGCTACCTGTCGGCCGCTCCCGAAGGGCTCAAGGCCGTCCTCATCACCGGTGGGCTGCCCTCCCTCGACGCGCACGCCGACGACGTGTACCGGGCCGCCTACCCCCGGATCGAGCACAAGGTCGCCGCCCACTACGCCCGCTACCCGCAGGACGCCGAACGCGCCCGGGAGATCACCGCCCACCTGGCGGAGCACCGCCCGGAAAGCGCCGGACACCGTCTGACGCCCGAGGGGTTCCAGTCCCTCGGCATCATGCTGGGCGGCGGCAACGGCAGCCACCAGCTGCACTATCTGCTGGAGAACGCCTTCGTCCGTACGCCGCTCGGCACCGAGCTCTCCGACACCTTCCAGGAGGCCATGCGGGCCGCCACCTCGTTCGCCGGGCATCCCTTGTACGCGCTGATGCACGAGGCGATCTACGGCCAGGGCGAGCAGCCCACCGGCTGGGCGGCCGAGCGGGTCCGTGCCGAATTCCCGCAGTTCGACGCCGCCGCGGCGATCGAGGGCGACGGTCCGGTGCTCTTCACCGGTGAGAGCATCCACCCCTGGCACTTCGAGGTGGACCCGGCGCTGCGCCCGCTGCGCGAGACCGCCGAACTGCTGGCCGCCCGCACCGACTGGCCGCCGCTGTACGACCCCGAGCGCCTGGCGGCCAATCAGGTGCCGGTCGCGGCAGCCGTCTACCACGACGACATGTACGTCGACACGGAACACGCGCTGCGCACGGCGGCATCGATCCGGGGCCTGCGCACCTGGGTGACCAATGAGTACGAGCACGACGGGCTGCGTGCGGGCGGACCGCGGGTACTGGACCGGTTGCTCGCCCTGGTCCGGGACGACGTCTGACCGTTCTCCGTCCTTCTGGTCTCCGTGAGGGGGAGGAGCCGGCCACACAGCGTGCGTGACCGGCTCCTCCCGCTCACGGAACCACGGATGTCAGCTCTGGAGGGCGTGCAGCGTGGCGTCCAGGCTCGTGGCCGAGCGCGGGGGCCGGTTGTACGGGAGCTTCGACAGGGCCGCCGCCATGCCGCAGGTGTTGGTCACGGCGGAGAACACGAGACCGGAGCCGACACCGGCGGAGATCCAGCGCGCCGCGGGGAAGCGCACCCCGGCGAGCAGGCCGGCCACCACGAGCGAACCGGCGGCGAGCCGGACCTGACGCTCCATCGGCCAGGTCGCGCGGGATCCGGCCGGGTGGTCGAGATCGCGGCCCTCGCCCTCCCAGGCGGAGGTGCCGCCGGAGAGCGTCACGGCGTCGATGTCGGCGGCGGCGAGAATGTCGCAGGCCCGCGTGGAGCGGACGCCGGAGGCGCACACCATCAGCAGCGAGCCGCGGGCCGCGGCGGACTTCAGCGCGGGCACGGCCTCGGAGAGGCGGTCCAGCGGGATGTTCAGCGCACCGGGAACATGTCCGGAGGCGTACTCGCCGGGAGCCCGTACATCGATCACGGTGAACTCCGTGAGGCGGGCCGCGGCCTGGGCGGGGGAGAGGGAGACGGGGCTGGTCACGAGCAGTGTTTCCTTTCGTTCACCGGGGCTCGGGAGGGAAGCGGTCCCCCCTTCCCCGGTCGGGTTAGAATACCCCTTGGGGTATCAGGAGGAGGATGTTGTGGAACTCGACATGGCGGCCGACGAACTGAAATCGGTCCTCAACCGCCTTCGCCGCGCACAGGGCCAGCTCGCCGGGATCATCAGGATGATCGAGGAGGGCCGGGACTGCGAGGACGTGATCACACAGATGGCGGCCGTGTCCCGGGCGCTGGACCGGGCCGGTTTCGCGATCATCGCGACGGGTCTGCAGCACTGCATGGCCGACGGCGGCCAGGAGCCCGCGGACCGCGACCAGATGCGGGCGCGGCTGGAGAAGCTCTTTCTCTCGCTGGCCTGAGCCTGCCGGACCGGCCGAGGAGGGGCGCCGTGGTTCATGTCACGGCGTCGACGAGCATGAACACGGCCACGGCCAGCAGTACCGCGCCGAAGATCCGTTGCAGGGCGGCCGTGGACACCTTCGCGGCGAGCCGCTGCCCGTCCCAGGCGCCGAGCACCGCCGTCGCCGTGAACGGGGCGATCGTCGCCCAGTCCAGCGCGGTGGGCGTGGCGAGCCGGGTGACCAGCGCGGCCGTGGAGTTCACCGTGATGACCAGCAGGCTGGTGCCGACCGCCGCGGTCATCGGAACGGCGACCACGGTGACCAGCGCGGGTACCACGAGGAACCCGCCGCCCACGCCGAGGAACCCGGTCACCGCGCCGAGCCCGGCGCCGGTGCGCGCGACCCGTCCGGCGGGCGCGGCCCCCGCGCCGTCCCCGGCCTGCGGCGCCGGCTCGCTCCGCGGGCGGAGCATCCGTACCGCGGCGACCACCGCGAGCACGGCGAACCCCGCGGTCAGCGCCCCGGACGGGATCCGCACCGACAGCGCCCCGGCCACCGCGGCCGGAATGATTCCGGCCGCCGCGAAGAGCCCTCCCGTACGCCAGCGGACCCGGCCCTCCCGGGCATGGGCGACCAGCCCGGTGAGGGACGTCGCGATGACGATGAGGAGTCCGGCGGTGGTGGCCGCGGCCGGATCGAAGCCGAGCAGGTAGATCAGCGCGGGGACGGCGAGCACGCTTCCGCCGCCGCCCAGTCCGCCGAGTGCCAGGCCGACCACCGCACCGGCGGCCAGCGCCACGACCAGTGCGGTCATGGGGCGGGCACGGGGACGGTGGGACACAGGCCGGCCTGCGCCGCCGCGCCGAAACCGTCGTCGACGGCCACCACCTCGCGCCCCGCCGCGTCCAGCATCGACGCGGCGATGGCCGCTCGCGTCCCGCCCGCGCAGTGCACCCACACGACGCCCGGCGGCACCTCGCCCAGCCGCTTCGGCAGCTCGTGCAGGGGGATGTGCACCGCCCCCGTGACCGCACCCGTACGGTGCTCGGAGTCCCTGCGCACATCGAGTACGACCGGGTCCTCGCCCCGCTCCCGGGCCGCAGCCAGGCCCGCGAAGTCGGACCGGTGCGACGACCGCAGCGCCGTCGCCGTGCCCGCCCAGTCCTCGGGACCGCCGGTGGCCGCCGCGACCGGACGGCTCATGCCGACGCG
This sequence comes from Streptomyces sp. NBC_00984, assembly GCF_045162475.1. Classification (NCBI taxonomy): domain Bacteria; kingdom Bacillati; phylum Actinomycetota; class Actinomycetes; order Kitasatosporales; family Streptomycetaceae; genus Streptomyces; species Streptomyces sp. NBC_00984. The sequence goes on along the minus strand of NZ_CP108734.1, from coordinate 833,195 downwards.
GGACAGTTCCCGCTGTGCGTCGGCCAGGTCGGTGGCGGTGCTCGCCAGCAGGGTGACCGGCTTGCCCCACGGGATCAGCCAGGCCAGATACGTGGCGAGCAGGCCCTCGCCCTCGAAGTTGAACGATCCGGCGACATGCCCCTCGGCGAACGCCACCCTGCTGCGCAGATCCACCACCCACTCGCCCGCGGCCAGCCGCCGGGCGATCTCCTCGGCATCGGCCGGGTCGGGCGGGGTCAGATCCAGCGGGGCCGGTCCTGCGGCATTGGCCGGGCCCATGTGCGCGTAGTACGCGGGGACATCGTCCAGAGCGGCGAGCAGGTCCGCGACAAAGGTGTCCACGTCCTTGACCAGCGCGTCGTTCCGCTCGCGCTCGTCGCCGATGGTCGTGGCCGACCCCTCGGCCTGCGAGGACGAACAGAAGCTGCCGAAGCCGTGCGTGGGCAGCACGGGCACGGCGTCCGCGAGCTCATCGGCGAGCCGGTGCGCGGAGGCGTGCTGGGCGCGGGCCAGTTCGGCGGTGAGCCGGGGCTCCACCAGATCGGGCCGGCCCACACTGCCGATCAGCAGCGAGCCGCCGGTGAAGACGGCCACGTCGCGGCCCTTCTCCGCCAGCACGTAGGACGTGTGGTGCGGGGTGTGCCCGGGGGTGGCGAGCGCACGCAGCGCGAGGCCGTCGTCGACCGGGGTGACGTCACCGTCCGAGACCGGGACACGGGCGAAGGCGACCCGGGCCGTGGCGGGCACCAGGTACCGCGCCCCGGTGACGCGCGCCAGCTCCAGGCCGCCCGTCACGTAGTCGTTGTGCAGATGCGTCTCCACCACCAGGGCGATCCGCACGCCGCGCCGGGCGGCAGCGGCGATGACCCGGTCGATGTCGCGCGGCGGGTCCACGACCACGGCGGACCGCTGCCCGCCCGCCAGATAACTGCGGTTGCCGAGACCCGCTGTCTCGATGGTGTCGACGAAGAACACGACACGGCTCCTTCCCTGGTGCTTTACCCCGGGGGGTATCTCTGCCTCAGGCTAACATCGATACCCCTGGGGGTATTCATGCGCGGGGTGAGACGTGCGATACGCCGGAGAAGACGTCCGTGGAACGCGCGGCGCGGCCGATCGCGGGGCGCTAGCCTGCCGACATGACGGAGCAGCTCGCGCCCATGCCCACGGACTGGCGGCGCGCCCTCGCCGTGGTCGCGCACCCCGACGACCTGGAGTACGGCTGCGCGGCGGCGGTCGCGGGGTGGACCGACGGCGGTCGCGAGGTCTCCTACCTCCTCGCCACCCGTGGCGAGGCCGGCATCGACACGCTGGAACCGGAGGAGTGCGCGCCGTTGCGCGAGCGGGAGCAGCGGGCGAGTGCCGCGGTCGTCGGCTTCTCCACCGTGGAGTTCCTCGACCACCGCGACGGCGTGATCGAGTACGGCCTCCCGCTGCGCCGGGACATCGCCGCGGCCATCCGCAGGCACCGCCCCGAGCTGGTCATCACGCTCAATCACCGGGACACCTGGGGCGGCGTCGCCTGGAACACCCCCGACCACCGGGCGGTCGGCCGCGCCACCCTGGACGCCGCGGCCGACGCGGGCAACCGCTGGATCTTCCCGGAGCTCGCGGAGGCGGGGCTCCAGCCGTGGAACGGGGTGCGGTGGGTCGCGGTCGCCGGGTCGAGCGCACCCACCCATGCCGTCGACGCCACGGCCGGGCTGGAGCGTTCGGTGAAGTCGCTGCTGGCCCACCGTACGTACATCGAAGGACTGACGCAGGAGGACCCCGAGGCGTACTGCCGCACCTTTCTGACGGATCACGCGCGGGTCGAGGGGGAGCGGTTCGGCGGTCGTCCGGCCGTCACGTTCGAGCTGTTCGCTCGCTGAGTCCGGTCCGGGCCCCGCTCGGCATTCCGGCGGTGCGTTCCTGCTCGGTATTCCGGCTCTGCATGTTCGGCGTCGGGCTTGCACGGGTACCCCTTGCAGGGGGCAAAAGCCCAGGTCCACGTGTTGATGTTGTCCAGACCATTGACATGTAAGCGCCACGATGTTGAATTCGGTGTTGTTGTGTTGCGCGACTCTGGTGACTTGAGTGATCAATGGAGGACTAGTGACGCCTCGCCCACCCCGTCTCACCGCGCTCGGTACGGCGGCGACCCTGCTCATCGGCGGTCTGCTGACCGCGGTTCCGCCCGCCCAGGCGGCCGACGGTGCCCGTACCGCCACCCCGGCGAAGGCCGCCGCCGACCGGCCGGCCCCCGCCATCACGCCGACCCCGCAGTCCGTGAAGACCCGGGCCGACCGGATCACCATCAGCCCGACCGTCACCGTGGTGGCGGGTGGAACCTCCGACGAGTCCGCCATCCAGGTCGTGGAGAGCGCGCTGCGCCGGGCCGGCGCCCAGCGCGTCGTACGCGGCGACAGACCCGCCCGGAACGGTCTCACCGTCCATGTCGGTGACGCGGCCGCGCTCGTCGCGCAGAAGATCGAGGGCCCGTCCGCGCTGCCTGCCGACGGCTATGTGCTCGGCATCGGCGCCGATCGCATCGTCCTCGCGGGCAAGGACACCACGGGCACGTACTACGCCGCGCAGACGCTGCGTCAGATCCTGCCGCACACCGGGCATCCCGGCGCCCGGGTCGCCGGACTCGCGGTGCGCGACTGGCCCGGCACCGCGCTGCGCGGCGTCATCGAAGGCTTCTACGGCACCCCGTGGTCGCGCGAGGCCAGGCTCGACCAGCTCGACTACTACGGCGAGCACAAGATGAACATCTACGTGTACTCGCCGAAGGACGACGCGTATCTCCGTGCGAAGTGGCGCGACGCCTACCCGGCCGACCAACTGGCCGGGATCAAGGAGCTCGCCGACCGGGCCGCGCAGCGGCATGTGGAGTTCACGTACGCGCTCTCGCCCGGCCTCTCCGTCTGTTACAGCTCCGACGCCGACGCCGAGGCGCTGGTCGAGAAGTTCCAGACCATCTGGGACATCGGCGTACGTACCTTCGCCGTGCCGCTCGACGACATCAGCTACACGGACTGGAACTGCGCCGAGGACAAGGCGAAGTGGGGGACCGGCGGCGGTGCGGCGGGCGCGGCGCAGGCCTATCTGCTCAACCGGGTCAACAAGGAGTTCATCGCCACCCACCCGGGCGCCCAGCCGCTCCAGATGGTCCCGACCGAGTACTACAACGTCTCCGCCTCGCCGTACAAGAAGGCGCTGTCCGAGCAGCTCGACCCCAATGTCCTGGTCGAGTGGACGGGCGTCGGTGTCGTCGCGCCGACCATGACCGTCGCACAGGCGGAGGCCGCCCGCACGGCCTTCGGCCACCCGATCCTGACCTGGGACAACTACCCGGTCAACGACTACGCGACGAACCGGCTGCTGCTCGGTCCGTTCAGCGGGCGCGAGAAGGGCCTGCCCGGCAAGCTGGCGGGGATCACGGCGAACCCGATGATCCAGCCGTACGCCTCGAAGATCGCGCTGTACACCGTCGCCGACTACGCCTGGAACGACGCCGCGTACGACCCCCGCACCTCATGGGGCGAGGGGCTGAAGGAGTACGCGGGCGGTGACCCACGCACCCAGCAGGCGCTACGGGCCTTCGCCGACGCGAACTACAGCTCGGCCCTCAACAAGGACCAGGCTCCCGAACTGGCGGCGGAGTTCGCCCGCTACTGGAAGTCCGGTGACGCCGCCCGGCTCACCTCGGTACTCGGCACGCTCGGCTCGGCGCCCGGCCGGCTGCGCTCCGGCCTCCCGGACCGCGGCTTCGTCGCCGACGCCGCCCCCTGGCTGGACGCGACCGGATCCTGGGCCACCGCCGCCCGTACCGCCCTGCGCATGGTCGAGGCGGCCCGTGCCGGAAAGGGCGCGCAGGCCTGGGAGTTGCGGCAGCAGCTGCCCGCACAGGTCACCGCGGCGAAGTCCTTCACCTACACCGGGCTCGACGGGAGCAAGGTGCCGGTCCTCGTCGGGGACGGCGTCCTGGACCGGTTCATCGACGCGGCCGACGCCGAGCACGACCGGATCCTCGGCGTGAGCGGCAGGCCCTCGGTCTCGACGAACCTCGGCACGTACCAGAGCAACGCGGTCGCCCGGATACTGGACGGTGACGACTCCACCTACTTCTGGAGCGACGGGGCGCCCGCCGCGGGCGACGGGATCACCGTGGATCTCGGCCGGGTCCGGGACCTCGGCTCCGTCACCCTCGCGATGGCCAAGCCCGGCAGCAGCGAGGACTACCTCCACCAGGGGGTGCTGGAGTACTCGGCCGACGGACAGAGCTGGCAGCAGCTCACCGCCTTCTCCGGAAAGCCGGACGTCGGCGCGACCGCGCCCGCCGGGACGAAGGCGCGCTACGTGCGGGCACGGGCGACCGCGGGCCAGGACAACTGGCTCGTCGTACGGGAGTTCAGCGTTCCGACGGACGACGGCGCGGTGACCGGAGGGCCGCCCGCCGCGGCCGGATCCTCGCTGCGCGCGGCGTCCGACGGGGACCCGGGCACCGTCTACCGGGCGGCTCGCGCCCCGGAGGCCGGGGAGACGCTGGAGCTGGGGCTCGGCGCCGCACGTGCGGTGCCCTCCGTCACCGTTCTGCAGCCGGCCGGCTCCACGGCCCGTGCCGACATCCAGCTGCGGGCGACCGACGGAACGTGGCGGACCGTCGGCGCGCTCGACGGCCCGTACACCCGGGTGGACACGGCCGGTCGCACGGCCGACGCGGTGCGGCTCGCCTGGCGCGCCGGTTCGGCGGCACCGCAGATCGCCGACGTGGTGGTGGCCGGCCAGGGCTGACGCCCGCGCACGGTATCGTCCCGCGCCCGGTCCGGACCGAAGCTCCCTTCGGTCCGGACCGGGCGCACCCATGTCCGGGTCCGGCCGAAACCGGTAGCGGCGGGTTGTTCCCAGAGCGGCAAGCGACCGCTTAGTATGCGCCGGAGCAGTGGTAATGCCGACAGTGTTGTGGAGGCCCCTCATGCAGGCATGGCGAGTGCACCGGAACGGTGAGCCGAGCGAGGTGATGCGGCTGGAGGAGACGGACAGGCCCACGCCCGGCGACGGGCAGGTGCTCATCGAGGTGCTCGCGGCGAACATCAACTTCCCCGACGCGCTGCTCTGTCGCGGCCAGTACCAGGTGCGGCCGCCGCTGCCCTTCACCCCCGGCGTGGAGATCTGCGGCAGGACGGCGGACGGGCGGCGGGTGCTCGCCACCCCTGCCCTGCCGAACGGCGGATTCGCCGAATACGTCGTCGCGGACGGGGCGGCGCTGCTGCCCGCCCCGGACACCCTGGACGACGCCGAGGCCGCCGCCCTGCACATCGGCTACCAGACCGGCTGGTTCGGCCTGCACCGCAGGGCACACCTCCGGGCGGGCGAGACGCTCCTGGTCCACGCGGCGGCCGGCGGGGTCGGCAGTGCTGCCGTCCAGCTCGGCAAGGCCGCCGGCGCCACCGTCATCGGTGTGGTCGGAGGCCCCGACAAGGCCAGGACCGCCGCCGGGCTCGGTTGCGACCTGGTCATCGACCGCCACAGCGAGGACATCGTCGCCGCGGTCAAGGAAGCCACCGGCGGGCGCGGCGCCGACGTGGTCTACGACCCGGTCGGCGGCGACGCCTACGCCAAGTCCGTGAAGTGCGTCGCCTTCGAGGGCCGGGTGATCGTCGTCGGCTTCGCGAGCGGTGTCATCCCCGCCCCGGCGCTGAACCACGCACTCGTCAAGAACTACTCGATCGTCGGACTCCACTGGGGCCTGTACAACACCAAGGACCCGGCCGCCGTCCGCGCCTGCCACGACGAGCTCACCCGGCTCGCCGCCCAGGGCGCCGTCAAGCCGCTGATCAGCGAACGCGTCGGGCTCGCCGGGGCCGCCGACGCCGTCCAGCGGGTCGCCGACGGCACCAGCACCGGCCGGATCGTCGTCCTCCCGTCAGGAGCCACCCGATGACCGCACCCGACGCTGCCGAGCTCCGCCGCCGCACCCAGGACCTGCTCGCCGCACACCCCCCGGTCACCACCGGCCGCACCGAATTCCTCAAGGCCCGCTTCGACGCCGGACTGGCCTGGGTGCACTACCCGGCCGGCCTCGGCGGCCTCGACGCCCCGCGCTCCCTGCAACCCGTCGTCGACGCCGAACTCGCCGCGGCGGGCGCCCCCGACAACGACCCGCGCCGGATCGGGATCGGCCTCGGCATGGCCGCCCCCACCATCCTCGGATACGGCACCGACGAGCAGAAGGAGCGCTTCCTGCGGCCGCTCTGGGTCGGCGAGGAGGTCTGGTGCCAGCTCTTCAGTGAACCGGGCGCGGGCTCCGACCTCGCGGCCCTCGGCACCCGCGCCGTCCGTGACGGCGAGGACTGGGTGGTCGACGGGCAGAAGGTCTGGACATCCAGCGCCCACCTGGCCCGCTGGGCTATCCTCATCGCCCGTACCGACCCCGACCAGCCCAAGCACCGCGGCATCAGCTACTTCATCTGCGACATGACCGACCCCGGCGTCGAGGTGCGGCCGCTGCGCCAGATCACCGGCGAGGCCGAGTTCAACGAGGTCTTCCTGACCGGCGTGCGCATCCCCGACAGCAGGCGCCTCGGCCCGGTCGGCGAGGGCTGGAAGGTCGCGCAGACCACGCTGATGAACGAGCGGGTGTCCATCGGCGGGGCACGGATCCCGCGCGAGGGCGGCATGATCGGCCCGGTCGCCCGCACCTGGCGCGAACGTCCGGAACTGCGCACCCACGACCTCCACCGGCGCCTGCTGACCCTCTGGGTCGAGGCCGAGGTGGCCAGGCTCACCGGCACCCGGCTGCGCCAGCAGCTCGTCGCCGGACAGCCCGGCCCCGAAGGCTCCGGAATGAAGCTCGCCTTCGCCCGGCTCAACCAGGAGATCAGCGGACTGGAAGTCGAACTGCTCGGCCAGGAAGGGCTGTTGTACGGCGACTGGACCATGCGCCGGCCCGAACTCGTCGACTTCACCGGACGGGACGCCGGCTACCGCTACCTCCGATCCAAGGGCAACTCCATCGAGGGCGGCACCAGCGAGGTGCTGCTCAACATCGTCGCCGAGCGCGTCCTCGGCCTGCCCGCCGAGCCGCGCAACGACAAGGACGTCGCCTGGAAGGACCTGGCCCGATGACCGCACCGACCGAAGAGAAACACGAACCCGATCTGCTGTACTCGGAGGCGGAGGAGGATCTGCGGGCAGCGGTGCGTTCGCTGCTCGCCGACCGGAGCGACGCGCCGTCGGTACTCGCCCGCGTCGAGTCCGACACCCCGTACGACCCGCGGCTCTGGAAGGCCCTCGCCGCCGACATCGGCACCGCGGGGCTGCTGGTGCCCGAGGAGTTCGGCGGGCAGGGCGCGGGTCATCGTGAGGCCGCGGTGGTGCTGGAGGAGCTGGGCCGCGGCGTCACGCCCTCGCCCTATCTGACCAGTGCGGTCGTCGCCACCCAGACGCTCCTCGCGCTGGGTGTGCCCGACGGACCGGTTGCCGCGCTCCTCGGCGACCTCGCCGCGGGCCGCAGGGTCGCGGCGCTCGCCGTGTCGTTCGCCGCTCCGGCGCCCGACGCCGCTCAGCCGGCCGGTGTCGTGGCCGGACGGGTGGCGGGGACGGTGACCGGCGTCGCCGACGCCGCCACCGCCGATGTGCTGCTGGTGCCGACGACCGACGGTCTGTACGCGGTCGAGACCGGTGCCGAAGGCGTCGCTGTCGAGCCGCTCGTACCGCTCGACCTGACTCGCCCGCTCGCCACCGTCACCCTCACCGGGGCTGCCGGGACCCGGCTGGCCGACGGCGCTTCCGCGGTCGCCGCCGTGCGCCGGGGTCTGCTGGCGGGCGCCGGACTGCTCGCCTCCGAACAGCTCGGAATCGCCGAGTGGTGCCTGACCGAAACGGTCCGATACACCCGTGAACGCCACCAGTTCAACCGGCCGGTCGGCTCGTTCCAGGCGCTCAAGCACCGTATGGCGCAGCTCTGGCTGGAGGTCGTGTCGGCCCGCGCCGCCGCGCGGAACGCCGCGGACGCCCTCGCGACCGGCAGCCAGGACACGCGGTTGGCGGTGGCCGTCGCGCAGGCGTACTGCTCCGAGGTCGCCGTGCACGCCGCGGAGGAGTGCGTCCAGCTGCACGGTGGGATCGGCATGACCTGGGAGCATCCGGCGCACCTGTATCTCAAGCGCGCCAAGGCCGACTCGATCGCGTACGGCACGGCCGGGCGGCACCGCGAGACCATTGCCGAACTCGTGGAGCTGCCCGCGCCGTAGCGAGGGAGAGAGGAACGGCCCGCGTGAATGCGGGACTTGGGAGCGGAGGCGCGTGCACACGCGCCTCCGCTCCGCCGTCTCCCCGGTCGGCGGGGTATCGGGCACCCCTTTACCTGTTGTTTAATTGCGATAGTTTCGCAATAACATTCGATCTTCAATAAGGGATGTGCAGAGTATGACGGCCCGATCGATACGGGGAGCGGCCGCCGCGACACTGGCGACCGTGCTGTCGTTGACCGCGGTGGCCTGTTCACAACCGGGTGGCCCGGACGACGGCAACTCCGGATCGGGCACGGGGGACTCGGCGGTGGTCGGCATCGCCTACGAGCCCGACAGCCTCAGCCCGCTGCTCGGCTACGGCAAGGACGGCAACTCCAAGATCTTCGACGGGCTGCTCGCCCTCGACGCCGGCATGAAGCTGCGACCCGCGCTCGCCACCGCCCTCCCCGAGGTGAGCGACGACGGGCTGAAGTACACCTACCGGCTCCGCAAGGGCGTGAAGTTCAGCGACGGCGAGCCCTTCGGCGCGAAGGACGTGGTCTTCACCTACCGGACCATCCTCGACAAGAAGACCAACAACGCCTCCCGCACCGAACTCGACGCGGTGCAGAGCGTCGTGGCGAACGGCGACGACACCGTCGTCTTCAGGCTCAAGTACCCCTACGCGCCCTTCGCCCGGCGCACCGTCCTGCCCATCGCACCCGAACACATCGCGGGCAAGCAGGACGTCAACACCGGCGCCTTCACCACCCGCCCCATCGGCACCGGACCGTACCTGCTCACCAAGTGGTCCAAGGGCGAGAAGATCGGCTTCAAGGCCAACCCCGGCTACTGGGGCGGCGCGCCGAAGGTGAAGAAGTTCACCATGGCGATCATCAAGGACGACGACATACGCGCCACCCGGCTGCGCTCCGGGGAGCTCGACGGCGCGATCCTGCCGCCCAACCTGGCCAAGGGATTCGCCCGTGGCAGCGGCACCCGCACGTACGCCGCCACCACGTACGACTACCGCACCGTGACCCTGCCCACCCACAACGAGGTCACGGGCGACATCGCCGTCCGGCGCGCCCTCGACGTCGCCGTCGACCGGAAGGCCATGGTCGACTCCATCCTCAACGGCGAGGGCCGGGCCGCGTACGGGCCCGTCCCCACCGACAGCGAGTGGTTCACCAAGGGCACCGAACGCTCCCACGACCTCGCCGCCGCGAAGAAGATCCTCGACGACGCCGGGTGGAAGCCCGGCAAGGACGGCATCCGCACCAGGGACGGCGTGCGCGCCGCCTTCCCGCTCTGGTACCTCACCGGCGACAAGCTGCGCCAGGACCACGCGCTCGCCTACGCCTCCGACGCCAAGAAGGCCGGCATCGACATCACCACCGAGGCCGGCACCTGGGAGGTCATCGAGCCCCGGATGAAGCAGGACGCGGTCCTCGCGGGCGGCGGATCGCCCGCCGACCCCGACTTCGACCAGTACACACTGCTGAAGTCCTCGCTGGCGGGCGACGGCTTCAACAACATGGCCTGGTACGACAACAAGGCCGTCGACCGGGCCCTCGAAGCGGGCCGCAGGAGCGGTGACGACGCCGAACGCAAGGCCGCCTACGACACCGTCCAGCGCGAGCTGGTGAAGAACCCCGGCTACACCTTCCTCACCCACATCGACCACCTCTACGTCGTGAAGGACCGCTTCGGCCCCCTCACCACCCAGGTCGAACCGCACGACCACGGACTGGCATCCGGCCCGTGGTGGAACGTCGAGGACTGGACGCCGAAGAAGTGAACCACCGCCTCCCCTGGGGGCCGATGGGCAGAATGGCGGGACGGCGGGCGCTGCTCGCCGTCCCCGTCCTGGCCGCCGTGACGTTCGGCGTCTTCGCCGTCGTCGCCGCTTCCCCCTTCGACCCGGTCAAGGCGTACGCGGGCACCGCCGGGCTCACCGCGTCGCAGGACAACCTCGACCAGTTGCGGGCCAACCTCGGTGTCGACCAGCCGCTCGTGAGCCGCTGGTGGAACTGGCTGAGCTCGGCGCTCGGCGGCGACCTCGGCGACTCCGCCGTGATGCGTCAGCCGGTCGCCGATGTCATCGGCGAACGCCTCGGCTGGTCCGTGCTGCTCGCCGCGACCGCCTTCGCCGTCGCCGTGCTCCTCGGCACGGGCCTCGGCGTACTGGCCGCCCGCAGGCCCGGCCGCCTGCTCGACCGGTGCGTCAGCTCCGCCGCGTACACGCTCGAAGCCGCCCCGGCCTTCTGGCTCGGGCTGCTCGCCATCTGGTTCTTCGCCCTGGAACTCGACGTGCTCCCGGCCGGCGGTCTCACCGACGCGGCCAGCGACACCGTCACCTTCGGACAGGTCGCCGACCATCTGGTGCTCCCCGCGGCCGTGCTCGGGATCTCCCAGCTGCCGTGGTTCTTCCTCTACGTGCGCCAGGGTGTCGCGGACGCGCTCGGCGAGGACCCGGTGCGCGGCGCCCGCGCCCGCGGACTGAGCGAGCGGACCGTACTGCTCGGCCACGCGCTGCGCTCCGGCATGCTGCCGATGCTCACCCTCATCGGCTCCCGCGTCCCCGAACTCATCACCGGCGCCCTCCTCGTCGAGACGGTCTTCAGCTGGCCCGGCATCGCCGCCGCCACCGTGCAGGCCGCCACCTCCGTCGACTTCCCGCTGCTGGCCGCGCTCACGGTGCTGGCCACCGTGGCGGTCGTCCTCGGCAACCTCCTCTCCGACCTGCTGTACGCGCTCGCCGACCCGAGAGTGGGCTTCGATGGCTGAACCCGACCTCGGACCCGCCGGCCGCACGACCCACCGTGTCCGCGTGGTCAGCTCCGCCGGGATCGTCGCCGCGGTGCTGCTCGCGGTTCTGCTCGTGCCGCCGCTGGTCCAGCTCGACCAGCAGGCCGTCGACCTGGCGGCCAAGCTCCGGCCACCGTCCTGGCAGCACCCGTTCGGCACCGACGACGTCGGGCGCGATCTGCTCCTGCGCTGCGTCTACGGACTCCGCGTCTCGCTGCTCGTCGGCGTCGTCGCCGGGCTCACCGCGACCGTCATCGGGACCGCGGTCGGCGCACTGGCCGCGGCCTTCGGAGGCTGGACGGACCGCGTCGTCATGCGGCTGGTGGACACCTTCTCGTCCGTACCTCATCTGCTGCTCGGCATCTTCATCGTGGCCATGTTCCGGCCCGGCGTCGGCCCGGTGATCGTCTCCGTCGCGCTCACCCACTGGCTCTCGACGGCCAGGATCGTCCGCTCCGAAGTGCTCTCGCTGCGCTCGCGTCCGTTCATCGACGCGGCGATCTCCGGCGGGGCCTCGCGCGGGCGGGTCGTCGTCCGGCATCTGCTGCCCGCCGTGCTTCCGCAGGCGGGCCTGGCGGCCGTGCTGATGGTGCCGCACGCCATGTGGCACGAGTCCGCGCTCTCCTTCCTGGGGCTCGGGCTGCCCACCCATCAGGCGAGCCTGGGCAATCTCGTGCAGACGGCGCGCGGTTCGCTCCTCGCCGGGGACTGGTGGCCGACGCTCTTCCCCGGCCTGTTCCTGGTGATACCGACCCTCGCGCTGGCGGGCCTCGCCGGCGCCTGGCGGGAGCGGATCAACCCGCGCCGCCGATCGGAGCTGATGCTGTGAAGAACGCCCCGGGCCCGAAGGCGCCGGTCCTCTCCGTCCGTGGCCTCTCCGTGCGCTTCCGGATGCGGGGCGGCCGGCACATCGCCGCCGTCGCCGACGCGCACTTCGACCTCGCGGCGGGGGAGTGCCTGGCCCTGGTCGGCGAGAGCGGCTGCGGGAAGTCCGTGCTGGCCTCGGCGCTGCTGGGACTGCTTCCCGGCAATGCGCGGACCTCGGGCTCGGCACTGCTCGATGACGGTACCGATCTCCTGACCGCCGGTGAACGGACCCTCGCCCGTACGGTACGGGGCCGCCGCGTCGGACTCGTACCGCAGAGCCCCGCCGCACACCTCACCCCGGTCCGCACCGTACGCGCCCAGCTGGAGGAGACCCTCCGCGAACTGACCGGCGCCCGCAGGTCCGCTCTGCGCCCCGCGGCCGAACAGGCCGCCGCACGCGCCTCGTTCCCGTCCGGGCACCTCGACCGGTATCCGCACGAACTCTCCGGCGGTCTCGCCCAGCGGGCCGCGACCGCGCTCGCCCTGATCGGCGACGCACCCCTGCTCCTCGCCGACGAGCCCACCACCGGACTCGACCGCGAGCTGGTCGAGCGGACCGCCGACGAACTGCGCCGCCACACCGACGAGGGCCGGGCGCTGCTGATCATCACCCACGATCTCGCGGCGGCCGAGCGGATCGCCGACCGGGTCGCCGTGATGTACGCGGGCCGCATCGTCGAACTCGCCGACGCCGGGCGGTTCTTCGGGAAGCCCGGACCACGCCACCCGTACGCGCGCGGACTGCTCGACGCACTGCCGGAGCGCGCCTTCGTACCGATCCCCGGAATGCCGCCCGAGCTCGGAGCGCTTCCCGAGGGGTGCGCGTTCGCGGCCCGCTGCGGGCGCGCCGACGACCGGTGTTCCGTACAGCCCCCGTTCGACGGCCGTCTCGCCTGCCACCACGGTGTGCGGGCGGACGGGGAGGAGCCGGTCCGTGCTTGAACTCACCCGCGTCACCGCCGGATACGACCGGCGCGATCCCGTCGTCCGCGAGGCCTCGCTGAGCCTGGCGCCGGGGGAGTCCCTCGGACTGCTGGGCCCGAGCGGCTGCGGCAAGTCCACCCTGGCCAGGGTCGCGGCCCTGCTGCACCGCCCGTACGCGGGCACGGTCGTGCTCGACGGCGAACCGGTACGCGGCTGGCGGCACCGTGCCCCGCGTGCGCAGCGCACCGCCGTCGGCGTCGTCTTCCAGCAGCCCCGGCTCTCCGCCGACCCCCGGCTCACCCTGCGCGAACTCATCGCCCAGCCGTTGCGGGCGACCGGCCGCCGCTCGGAGGTCGCGGACCGGGTGGCCGGGCTGGCACCGGCCGTCGGGCTCACACCGGAACTGCTGGGCCGGCGCCCGCACGAGGTGAGCGACGGCCAGTTGCAGCGCGCCTGCCTGGCGAGGGCGCTGGTCCTGCGGCCGCGCTGGCTGATCTGCGACGAGATGACCGCGATGCTCGACGCGTCGACGACCGCCGCGCTGGTGGCGGTCGTCGAGTCCTACCGGAGGGAGTCCGGGGCCGGGCTGCTGGCCGTCGGCCACGACCGGGTGCTGCTGGAACGCTGGTGCGACCGCACGGTCGGCTGGGGGGAGTGCTCCGGACCGGGCGCAGCGCGGGAGTCCATGAGCCCGAACGGATAAGTCCATGCCCCCGGGCGTGACACACCCCCACTCTTGTTGACGAGTCCATGACCAAAGGATGGGTCGGTCGATCCGTCCGGACAAGGAGTGGGACATGCACGGAGCGCGCGCCACCGTTGCGGTGGTGATTTTCGCCGTCGCCGCCTGCCTGGGGCCGGCCGGACCGTCCGCGGCGGCCGGCCAGACCCCGGGTTCATACAGCAACTACACGTTCCCGGCCGGGACGACCGCCCTCGACGAGGTCACCTTCGGGACGACCGTCCAGTCCGACCCCGGCCGCGCGAACGTCTTCTGGTCCCACCAGTTCGGCTTCACCAACGGGGTCGGCGGCTACATCGGAATGCAGCGCAACCGCTCCGGCGGCGGTCTGTTCCTCTTCTCGCTCTGGGACTCCACCGGAGGCAGGCCGGGAGACACGGGCACCTACTGCCAGACGTTCGCCGAGGGCGGCACCGGCTACACCTGCCGGCTCGGTGAGCGCTTCACGGCCGGACACCACTACCGCTTCCGCGTCGCACCCGACACGACGGCCGGCTGGTACCGGGCCACCATCACCGACGTCACCGCGGGCACGTCCTTCGTCCTCGGCAGCCTGCAGACCGGCACCGGCGCGAAGGTCGCCACCGGCGGAATGGTCGACTGGGTCGAGTACTTCGACTGGAACAACAACGCAGCGACCTGCGCCGACTCGCCGTACTCCAAGGCCCTCCTCGACCTGCCCAGCGGTACGGCGGGCAGCGGAACCGTCACCGCCGCACTCGGCTCCACCAGCGTCAGCGGCACCTGCTCCAACGGCGCCTCGGTACGCGGCCAGGGCGGCGGCAGCGTGCACGAGGACGGCATCGGCAACTCGTCGTCCGGATCCCTCACGGGCATCGGCGGCGCCTGCGTCGACATCCCCGGCGGCACCACCGGAACGCAGCTCGACCTCTGGAGCTGCAACGGCGGCAACAACCAGAACTGGGTGCGGGCCGCCGACGGCACGCTCCGCGCGCAGTTCCACTGCATGGCCGTGAGCGGTACCACCGTACGGAGCGCGGTCTGCGACGGCTCGGCCGCCCAGCAGTGGCGGATCGACGGCGCGGCCCTGGTGAACCCCGCCACCGGGCAGTGCCTGGACGCCTACGGGGGCGGCAGCGCCAATGGCACCCCGCTCGGCGTCTACGCCTGCACCGGTGGCGCCAACCAACGCTGGACGGTCCCGGCCTGACCGGGGAAACGGCAGTCGACGGGCGGACGACGACCGGATCAACTCTTGTGCGGGGTATGTCCGTTGTGGTGATCACCACCGCATACTCGGTCGCGTCCGCCCGTCCGGTCCACCACTCGCTCCCCAGGAGAATCCATGGCGTTCCCGACCCGCCGAAGTGTCGTCACCACCGCGCTCGCCACCGCGGCCGCAGGCGCGTTCCTGTCCCCGCACACGGCCGCCGCGGCCGAGGCCGCCCCGGCCGTACGACGCCACCGCCCGCGCGCGCTGCGCAGGGCCCACGCGCACAACGACTACCTGCACACGCGCCCCCTGCACGACGCGCTCGGGCACGGCTTCACCAGTGTCGAGGCCGACATCTTCCTGGTGGACGGCGAACTGCTGGTCGCCCACGAGGCCACCGACCTCGACCCCGCCCGCACCCTCGCCTCGCTCTACCTCGACCCGCTGCTGGCGAGGGTCCGGGCCAACCACGGCACGGTCCACCCCGGCTACCACGAACCCGTGCAGCTGCTGATCGACATCAAGACGGACGGAGCCGCGGCCTACCTCGAACTCGACCGGCAGCTCCGGCACTACCGGCGGATGCTGACGTCGTACCACCACGGCCGGGTGCGGCCCGGTGCCATCACCGCTGTCATCTCCGGCGACCGCGCCGCCCGCGTCCCGATGGAGGCGCAGGCGACGCGCCACGCCTTCTACGACGGCCGCCCCGAAGACCTCGGAACCCCGGCCACCGCCTCGTTCATCCCGCTCATCAGCAGCAGCTGGACCGACGACTTCAGCTGGCTGGGCGCGGGTCCCTTCCCCGCGGCCGAGCGGGACAAACTGCGCGCGCACGTCGCCCAGGCCCACCGCAGCGGCCGGCGCGTCCGCTTCTGGGCCACGCCGGACGCGCCGGGGCCGGAGCGGGACGCGGTCTGGACGGAGCTGCTGGCGGCCGGGGTCGACCACCTCAACACCGATGATCTGGCGGGGCTCGAACGCTTCCTCCGCACCCACGACCGGGACAACCGGACCGGGGCCGCCCACCCCCGCGGCTGACCGGACGCGCCGCCCCGAGCGTGACAGCCAGTCAACACCCGGATGGCGGACACGCCAGTGCGCCGGATGGCTCCTCCGCTACGCCACACTGGCGGCCGAATGCCGCATTCCGGCGCGGCGGAGGAGGTTGGCCATGGCCATTTCGATCTCACTGGTGCTGCTTCTGCTGATCCTCGCGGTGATCTTCCTCCGCAACGGGGGGCTGAAGATGTCGCATGCGCTGGTCTGCGCCATGCTCGGGTTCTTCCTCGCGGGTACGAGCATGGCGCCGACCATCCAGGACGGCCTGGCCGCCACGGCCAACGTCGTCAGCAGCCTCACGCCCTGAACCCCGGCGTCCTGCCGGGCGACCGTGAGCGGCGGGTCAGCCCCTGTCCGGGTCGGCCAGCCGCGAACGGATCAGGAACCGCACCCCTTCCGGCGCCTCCAGCGAGAATCCGCTGCCCCGCCCCTCCACCACGTCGACGATCAGCCGGGTGTGCGACCACACCTCGAACTGGCTCCTCGACATCCAGAACGGGATGCGCTCCGCCACCCCGTCGACATCGAGCGAGGCCAGCAGCACATCGGAGCCACCGGTACGGAACTCGCCGTCCTGGTAGCACATGGGCGCGCTGCCGTCGCAGCAGCCGCCCGACTGGTGGAACATCAGCGGTCCGTGGACCTCCCGCAGCCGTCGCAGCAGTTCCGCGGCGGCGGGGGTGAGCTCCACCGGCGGCGCTCCCGACGGGCTCATCGCAGCGGCTCCGGACGGAGGTCCGCCCACGCGTAACGGTGTTCGGGACGGCCCGTGTCGCCGTACTTGAGGCTGAGACTGATCCGGCCCGCGCCCTCCAGATACTTGAGGTACCGCTGAGCGGTGGAGCGGCTGAGGCCCGCCCGGGTGGCGACCTCGTGCGCGGACAGCGGGCCCTCGGCGCCCGACAGGACATGGCGGATGACATCCGCGGTGGGCGCGGAGTGCCCCTTGGGCAGCCCGGCCGCGGGGCCGGACTCCGTGGTGCGAAGTGCACCGAAGATCTGGTCGACCTGCTCCTGCCCGGCCTCGCCCCGGCCGCCGCCCACACCTTCGAGGGTCCGGCGCAGGGCCGCGTAGCTCTCCAGCTTGGACCGCAGACCGCTGAAGCTGAACGGCTTGACGAGGTACTGCAGCGCCCCGTACCGCATGGCGGTCCGAACGGTCGACACGTCGCGGGCCGCGGTCACCATGATCACATCGGCCGGGTGGCCGAGCTGGCGCAGCCGCCGCACCAGCGTCAGGCCCGTCTCGTCCGGCAGGTAGTGATCGAGGAGGACGAGGTCTACATGGTCGCGCTCCAGGAAGGACAGTGCCTGAGCGGCGGTGTGCGCACGGGAGATGACCCGGAAGCCGGGGACCTTGGCCACGTACGCGGCATTGATCTCGGCGACCCGGAAGTCGTCGTCCACCACCAGGACATCGATCATCGCGACTCTCCCACTTCTGTCAGCTGCCGTACGGTGAGTGCCTCGGGCAGGACGACGGTGAAGACCGCGCCGCCGCCGGCCCGTGCCGTGACGCGGGCCGCGCCACCGTAGCGCTCGGCCAGCCGGCGCACCAGCGCCAGGCCCAGACCGCGTCCGCGGTGCGCGGGGGACTCCTTGGTGGACCAGCCCTCGGTGAAGATCTGTTCGCGCATCGCGGGAGGCACGCCGGGACCGTTGTCGCTGACCCGCAGGACCGCCGTGCCGCCCTCCGCGAGCAGCTCCACCTCGATGAGGGTGGCGACGTCCAGCGCGTTGTCGATGAGGTTGCCGAGGACGGTCACCAGATCACGCGGGTCCACCACCACGTCCGGCAGCCGGGTGCCCGGCGAGATGCGCAGGGACGCGCCCCGCTCCGCCGCGATGGCCGACTTGCCCACCAACAACGCCGACAGCAAAGGATCGTTGACGCGCTCCGCGACCTGTTCCGCCGAAGCCCGGTGCCCGTTGGTCACCTCCTCGACGAACTCCACCGCGGCATCGTGCCTGCCCAGCTCCAGCAGCCCGAGCAGGGTGTGCAGCCGGTTGGCGTGCTCGTGGTCCTGGGCGCGCAGCGCGTCCAGCAGGCCATGGGTGGAGTCCAGTTCACGGCCCAGCAGTTCCAGCTCGGTGCGGTCGCGCAGGGTGACCACGGCCCCGCCGTCACCGGTGGGCATGCGGTTGGCGATCAGCACCCGGCCCCGGCAGACGGTGATCAGGTTGGCGCCGTCGACCCGCCCCGCCAGCACCTCGGCCGTACGGCCCGGCGGCAGTACCTCGCCCAGCGGACGTCCGACGGCGTCCTGGTCCAGTTCCAGCAGACGCCGGGCCTCGTCGTTGAGCAATCGGATCCGGCCCCGTGCGTCGAGGGCGAGCACGGCCTCGCGGATGCTGTGCAGCATGGCCTCGCGCTCGTCCAGCAACGCGGAGATGTCGGCGAAGGCGAGTCCGTGCGTGCCGCGCTGGAGCCGCCGTGAGACGGCCAGGGCGGCCAGTACGCCCACGGCGAGCGCCGCTCCGGAGTAGAGCAGCAGACCGGGAATGGTCCCGAGCAGCCGGTCATGGACGCTGTCGTAGGCGATGCCTACCGACACGGCGCCCACGATGTCCTGGTGCCGGTCGCGGAGCGGGACCTTCGCACGTGCCGACCGGCCCAGGGTTCCGTCGTCGATCTGCATGATCTCCCGGCCGCCCAGAGCCGTGCTGGGGTCGGTCGAGACATGTCTGCCGATCTGCGTGATGTCGGTGTGCGACCAGCGCACCCCGCGGGTGTCCATGACGACGATGTACAGGGCTCCGGTGGCCCGCCGGATCCGTTCCGCCTCGGCCTGCACCGGTCCGCCGGGGCTGGGGTCGGTGCTCCTCAGATCGCGCACCAGGCCGGGTTCGGCTGCGGTGGTCTGGGCGATGGACAGGGCCTGGTGCATCGCCTGGTTGTCGAGCTGGTGGCTGAGCGGGGCGAGGAAGAGCCCCGTGATGAGCATGATCACTCCGGTGGTGATGGCCACCTGGGTGAGGAGCACCTGGGCGAAGACACGGCGGGGCCAGTGAATGCGCATGTGCTCGCCCTCTGCCTTCCTCCGGCCAGGAACATGATGCTCCGTTTCGTCCTTGTGTGAACGCAACGTAAACGTCGCGGTCGCCGATGACCAGTCCTCGTGGCGCATTCGTTGCCGGAGCGCGAGCAGAACGAGCAGAACCACGCGTTATGAGCAGAACCCCGAGTTGTGAGCGCAAGGGTGCCCGCGTCATCGGGGCGCCTTTAACGTCCCGCTCCATGAACAGCGAAACGAGCCCCGCCATCGAGCTGCGGGGGGCGAGCAAAGCGTTCCGGACTCCGTCGGGGGCGCTCCACACCGCCGTACGGGATCTGGACCTCACGATCGGGCGCGGCGAGTTCGTCGCCGTGGTGGGCCCCACTGGATGCGGCAAGTCGACCACGCTGACCCTGGTCAGCGGACTGGAGGAGCCCACCGAGGGGGAGGTGCTGGTGGCCGGGGAGCCGGTGCGCGGGATCGGCGACAAGGTCGGCTTCGTCTTCCAGCAGGACGCGGTCTTCCCGTGGCGGACCGTACTGTCCAATGTGATGGCGGGTCCCCGCTTCCGCGGCGTGCCCAAGCCCGAGGCGAAGGAGCGGGCCCAGGAGTGGCTCGCCAGGGTCGGCCTCTCCTCCTTCGAGGACCGCTACCCCCACCAGCTGTCCGGCGGTCAGCGCAAGCGCGTCGCCCTCGCGGCCACGTTCGTCAACGACCCCGAGATCCTGCTCATGGACGAGCCCTTCTCCGCGCTCGATGTGCAGACCAGGGCCCTCATGTCGGACGAGCTGCTGGAGCTGTGGGCCGGCACCGGCGCCTCCGTCGTCTTCGTCACCCATGACCTGGAGGAGTCCATCGCGCTCGCCGACAAGGTCGTGGTCATGACCGCCGGACCGGCCACGGTCAAGGAGGTCTTCGAGATCGACCTGCCCCGCCCCCGCAAGGTCGAACAGGTGCGGCTGGAGCCCCGGTTCGTCGAGATCTACCGGGAGATCTGGTCCTCGCTCGGCGAAGAGGTCCGCATCACCCGCGAGAGGGGTGCCCTCGATGTCGCCTGACACCATCACCGCGAGCGCCGCCGTCGGCAGGACCGAGCGGACCCGGGCCAGGGCGCGGGCCGCCAGGAACCGCAAGTACCTGGTGACGGGAAGCCGGATCGCGGTGCTTCTCGCGGTCATCGGGCTGTGGGAATGGCTGGCCCGTACGGCCGTCATCGACCCGTTCAACTTCTCGATGCCGTCGAAGATCTGGGACCAGATCCGTACCTGGGTCGTCGACGGAACCGCCCAGGGTTCCCTCTGGGAGCAGATCTGGTACACGCTCTACGAAGCGCTGCTCGGCTGGGTCATCGGTGTGATCGCCGGTGTGCTGCTGGGGATCGCGCTGGGCCGGGTCCGGTTCGCCGCCGATGTCCTCGGGCCGTACATCAAGGTGCTCAACGCCCTGCCCCGCATCGTGCTCGCGCCGATCTTCCTCATCTGGTTCGGCCTCGGCCCGGCTTCGAAGGTCGCCTCCGCGGTCGTCCTGGTGTTCTTCCCCGTCTTCTTCAACGCCTTCCAGGGCGCACGGGAGGTCGACCGCAATCTCGTCGCCAACTCCCGCATCCTGGGCGCCAGCAACCGTCAGGTCACCCTTCAGGTGGTCATCCCCTCCGCCACGTCGTGGATCTTCACCAGCCTGCATGTGAGCTTCGGCTTCGCACTCATCGGCGCGATCGTCGGTGAGTACATCGGGGCCACCAAGGGACTCGGACTGCTGGTCGCCGCCTCCCAGGGCACGTTCAACGCCGCCGGTGTCTACGCCGCGATGGTCATCCTCGCGATCGTCGCGCTGCTGGCCGAAGGGCTGTTGACCTTCCTGGAGAAGCGGCTCTTCCGCTGGAAGCCGGCCGACGCCGACACCGGCCGCTGACGCCCCGACGCCTTCCGTACCTCGACCCTCTCTCCACCTGTTTCTTCACAAGGACGTGAATCAGATGCGTACATCCACCCGGATCCCGGCCGTCGCCGTCGCCGGCGTACTCGCCCTGACCAGCCTCACCGCCTGTGGCGGCGGCGACTCCACCTCGGCCTCCGGTGGCAAGAACGACAAGGTCAAGATCATGGTCGGGGGCCTCGACAAGGTCATCTACCTGCCCGCGATGCTGACCGAGCGGCTCGGCTACTTCGAGGAGGAGGGCGTGTCGGTCCAGCTCCTGACCGAGCCCGCCGGAGTCCAGGCGGAGACGGCACTCGTCTCCGGCGATGTCCAGGGCACCGTGGGCTTCTACGACCACACCCTCGACCTCCAGGTGAAGGGCAAGCAGGTCGAGTCCGTCGTCCAGTTCTCCCACGCCCCCGGCGAGGTCGAGATCGTGTCCGACCAGGCGGCGGGCGACATCAGGTCGGCGAAGGACTTCAAGGGCAAGAAGCTCGGTGTGACGGGCATCGGTTCCTCCACCGACTTCCTCACGAAGTACCTCGCCGTCAACAGCGACGTGCAGACCAGCGAGTTCACGCCCGTCGCGGTGGGAGCCGGGCAGACCTTCATCTCCGCCCTCCAGCAGGGCGCCATCCAGGGCGGTATGACCACCGACCCGACGGTCGCCACCATCCTGGACAAGAAGCTCGGCAGGATCCTCATCGACATGCGGACGCCGGAGGGCTCCAAGCAGGCGCTCGGCGGGCTCTACCCGTCATCCAGTCTCTACATGCAGACCGAGTGGGTCGACAGCCACAAGGAGACCGTCCAGAAGCTGGCCAACGCCTTCGTCAAGACGCTGAAGTGGATGTCCACGCACAGCGCGGACGAGATCGCCGCGAAGATGCCCGCCGACTACGCCCAGGGCGGCGGCAAGGCCCTCTACGCGCAGGCCATCAAGAGCACGCTGCCCATGTTCACCAAGGACGGCGTCATGCCCGCGGACGGCCCCGCCACCGTCGAACGGGTCCTGAAGGCCTTCAACCCCAACCTGAAGGACGCGAAGGTGGACCTCGCCAAGACGTACACCACGGAGTTCGTCGAGAAGGCGAACTGACCGCGGGCGCCGACGGCACCCGCACGGAACACGGGCGGCGCGGCTCCCGGCAACCGAACGGCTCGTCGACACGGACGAACGGTTCTGCCGGAGCCGCACCGCCCGGTTCCGCCGCCTACTGCTTCCAGCTCGGTGGCTGGGCGGGGTCGAGCGTCCGCCACTGCGCGAGGACCTTCGGGTCCTGCGCGTCGAGCCAGTCGGTCAGCTCGCGGAAGGACACGCAGCGGACCTCCTTGCGGGGGCAGACCTCGCGCATCGTGTCCTCGGCGGCGTCCATGTAGATCCCGCCGTTCCAGTCCTCGAAGTGGTTCCCGATGAACAGCGGCGCGCGGCTGCCGTGGAAGACCCGCTCGAAGCCCGCGACGTACGCGTTCCGGGCCTCCTTGCGCCACGTTTCGTACTTCGTGGGGTCGCCCTCGATGTCGCCCTCGGACTGGTTGTAGAGGAAGTTGAAGTCCATGGACAGCACCTGGAAGTCCTTGCCCGGGAACGGCAGCATCTGCAACGGGAGGTCCCAGACGCCGTTCTTCTTGGACGGCCAGATCTGGAAGTCGCCCGGGGAGCTCGCGTCGTAGCGCCAGCCGAACGGCTTGGTGGCCGGCAGCAGGGTCTTCTGGCCCTCCAGACAGGGCGCACGCCCGCCGACGACCTCACGGGTGGGGTCGAAGGGGAGCGGATCGAGGTCCTTGAAACCGGTGTTCGTCTTCCAGTTCTGCACGAAGGAGTAGAACTGGCCGATCTCGCTGATCCACTCGTCCTTGCTCCAGTCCCCGCCGCCCTTCTTGTCGCAGAAGTGGCCGTTGAAATGGGACCCGATCTCGTTGCCCTCCCGCCAGGCCTCGCCGAGCTGCTCCAGCGTCATCCGGATGTGCTCGCGCGTCGGGTAGGAGATCGCGGCGGCTCCGGCCTTGTGCTGGGGCGGCTGGTAGAGGTCCCGCTTCTCCTTCGGGAGGAGGTAGATGCCGGTGAGGAAGAACGTCATGTGGGCATTGCTCTCCTTCGCCGCACGGCGGAAGCGCGAGAACATGTGGTCGTCGCCCTCCAGCGCGCCGTCCCAGGAGAACACCACGAACTGGGGCGGCCGCTCACCGGGCTTGAGCCGCTCGGCCTTCAACTGCTCCGGCTGCGGCCCGGTGTAGGACGTGGAGCCGTCCCCGAGGATCTTGACCTTTCCGTCCCAGTCCTCCTCCGCGCTCCCTCCGCCCTTGGGGTGCTCCCGGGCGGTCGGCTTCGGCGCGGCGACGGTGCGTGTGCCCTGCTGCGGGGTCCGGTCGTCCGAGGCGTTGTCGGACAGCAGCGGGACGAGCGCCGCGGAACCCGACACCGCAAGACATACCGCGAGCCCCAGGACGATGCGGGGCGTGAGGCGGGCCCGTATTCGGCGGACGGTGGACTTGGCTCTGGTATCTGTCACTTCGTCATGGCTTCCGTGTATGTGTTCCAGATCTGGGCCGGGAGCTTTCCGTCGTCGGCCGGGCCACCGGCCAGCCCCTTGAGCGGCAGTGGCGCGAGGCTCTTCGTCAGGTCCATGCGGTAGACGACGACGGCGGTGGACGCTGCCGGGCCGTATCCGACGAACCAGCGCGCGGTGTCGTCCTCGGTGGTTCCGGTCTTGACGGCGACCGGAGTGGGGGTCGCGACACCGTTCCTGCCGCCCGGCCGGCTGAGCGACGCGGTGACCTCGTCGGCGACATCGGTCCGTACGGCGCGCCTCGGCCGCGGCAGGTCGAGCCGGACCGGCTCGCCGTTGCGGGTGACCTTGCGGACCGAGTACGGATCCATGTGCACGCCGTGGGCCGCGAACGTTCCGTACGCGTCGGCCATCCGGATGGCGCTGGGCGTGGAGTTGCCCATCGCGAACGCCGGAACGGGCGGGCCGAAGCTGGAAGGGAGCAGTCCCGACGCCTCGGCCGTACTGCGGACCTGCTGCAGGCCCGCGTCCATGCCGAGTTGGAGGAAGGGCGAATTCACGGACTTCGCCATGGCGTCGTGCAGGCTGATGCGGCCGTGGGAGATGTCGCCGTCGTTGTTGCCCTTGACCATCTTCCCGCTGCGGTCCCAGTAGGGGCCTTCGGGTGTCATCACCGGGATGTCGTCATCGCCGTCGTACATGGTCGAGGGCACGACAGTGGAACGCGGACCGTTGCGCTGGTGCGACACACCGTGCTGCAGGCCGGCGGCGTAGACGAAGGGGGTGAACGCCGAACCGGCCGGGACGGTACCCGCGTTGGATTCGTTGAACGCCTGCCGCTCGTAGTCCGGTCCGCCGTACACCGCGAGGATCCGGCCGTCCGGGGCGACGGATGCGGCACCGAAGCGGACGAACCGGTCGGCCTTGCGCTGCTCGGGGTCGAGCGCGCCGCGCGCGTCACGGACGGCCCGGGTGAGGGCGGTCATCCGCGGCTTCTCGAACGTCGTGTAGATCTGGTAGCCGCCGAGGTCGAATCGCGCGTCGGAGATGTGCCCGACCCGCTTGGCGTACGACTCGGCGAGCTGGACGAGATAGCCGTCCTGCCCGCCCGCGCTGTTCGGCCGGTGCGGGGGCTTCGGGTCGGGAAAGGTGGTGTACGTGGCCCGTTCGGCCGGGCTCAGTTTGCCGATCTCCACCATGCGGTCCAGCGTCCACCGCCACCGCGCGACGGCTCGCTTCCGGTTGTTGGGGTTGACAGCCGGGTCGTACAGCGAGGCCCCCTTGAGCAGGGAGGCGAGGAACGCGCCCTCGCTGGCGTTGAGCTGGGTGACCTCCTTGCCGTAGTAGGCCTGAGAGGCACGCTGGAGACCGTAGGTGCCACGGCCGAACCAGCTGGTGTTCAGATACTCCTGGAGGATCTTGTCCTTGCTCAGGCGGCTGTCCAGCTTGACCGCCAGCAGCATCTCGGTGAACTTCCGCGAGAAGGACTGGTCCTGCGTCAGGTAGACGTTCTTGACGTACTGCTGGGTGATGGTGGACCCGCCCTGGGTGTCCCCGTCGCCGACCGTGCGCCACAGCGCGCGGGTGATCCCTTGCGTCGATATGCCGTGGTCGGAGTAGAAGTTGGCGTTCTCCGCCGCCAGTACCGCCCATCGGACGTGGTCGGGGATCTTGGACAGGGGCATCTCCTGGCGGCTCACCCAGCCGGTCCGGGCCATCGGTGTGCCATCGGCCCAGTAGTAGACGGTGTCCTGCTGGGTGGCGAAGGCGTTGAGGTCCTCGGGTATGTCCGTGCGGGCGTAGGCGACCCCCACCACGGTCGCCAGTGTCGCGGTGAACATCAGGACCGAGCCGAGGACCAGCCGCCAGGAGGGCACCCATCTTCGCCAGCCGCGCCGGCCCGCGCGTGGATAGTCCGGTCTGCGTGGCAGGCGGGCGAAGGTGCGCTTCGTCTGTTTCCGGCGCCCCGTTCCCGGGACCAGCACCGTCCGTGCGGCCCGTGCCGTCCTGCTGAAAATGTTGTGCTGTGTCATTCCGTCCAGCCATGACAGGCCGGGCCGGCCGCAGATCGCGACCGTGCCCGTGCAGTGGTCATTGAGCGTCCGCCGCCACACGCCGGCACATCGACTCTCCGCAGCAAAGGCCAAAGCATGACCGAGAGTTCTGTTGCGAAGTCACGTAAAGATAACAGGCCGTCGGGAGAGGTCGTGCCGGTCGGCTCTCCTCGTCATCGAGCCCGCCCGGCGACCGCCGGGCAGTACGGGCGGACCGGCATCGAACCGGCCAATTCGTTTCTCCCTGCCCGCCCGAGCCCACCGGAGCGCCGGACTGTTTCCGCACCTTCACCGCGTCCGGCAGCGGCCGACGGACAGGCAGGAGGAAGCGTCAAGCGCTGTTCCGGCCAACACCGACCCGTGCCGTGCGAGAGGGACATGGTGGCACCGGGGCCCATTTGCCTAAGGTCTGAGAGCGCGCAGCTGGGCCGGCCGGTCGATCCATCGACACATGGTCAAACGACGCATCGCACAGGGGGAAGCAGTGTCGCGTGTCAAACCCGTCCTGGCACGGGCCCTCCGTACAACTCCCTTACTCCGCCTGGACGTCGCCCACCGTGGTCGGGTGCGGCGTCTGGGACTGAAGCTCGAAGAACACGGCCCCACCGGATCGGTGAAGGACCGCAGCGCCGTCGGACTGCTGCGGGCGCTGCACGACGAACGGCCGCTCACCCCGGGAACGGTGGTGGTGGAATCCACCTCGGGCAACCTGGGCCTCGCCCTGGCCCGGCTGCTGCCGACGGTCGGCTGCGACTTCCTCGCCGTGGTCGACCTCAAGACCCCGCACGCCACCCGCCGCAAGCTCGCCGACAGCGGAGCCCGGGTGATCGTCGTCGACGAACCCGACGGTCTGGGCGGCTACCTGCTGAGCCGGCTGCGCCGGGTGCGCGAGCTGTGCGCGGACAACCCCGGATACCGCTGGCCCGACCAGTACGAGAACTGGGCCGCGCCCGACATCCACCGGCGCATCACCGGTCCCGAACTCACCGAGCAGGCGGGACCGGATCTCGCCGCGGTGTACGTACCGGTCTCCACCGGCGGCACCCTCGCGGGCATCGGCGCCCACCTGCGCGAGCACCGGCCCGACGTCGCCGCGGTCGCCGTGGACGTACGCGGCTCACTGGCCGTCTCGGGCAGCGCCGGACGACGCCTGGTCCCGGGCATCGGAGCAAGCCGGCCGTCCGTCTTCCTGAGGGCACCGCACAGCTACGACCGCGCGGTGCACGTCGACGACATCGAGGCGATAGCCGTCTGCCGGATCATCGCCGAGGACGTCGGGCTCGCACTCGGCGGCTCCAGCGGTTGCGCCGTGCGAGCGATGCTGAGCGACCGGGAAGAGGCCGGGCCGGACGGCCGCCTCGTGGTCTGCCTGGCCGCGGACGGCGGCGCCAAGTACCGCGACACCCTCTACTCCGACGACTGGGCGACCGAACAGGGTGTAGCCAAGGAGATCACCTCCGCCGTGGCACGACTGCGCAGCGAAGGACTCTTCTTCGACCGGAAGCACCAGGAGCACTGAACATGGGCACCAGCACCACCCTTGACCGGCAGCGGACGCGCCCCGGCCTCCGGCAGTTCCTGCCGCTGGTGCAGGGCGCCACGCTGATCGAATGGACGGGAACGGGCCTCTTCCTCGCCGTCTCGACCATCTACTTCGTCAAGGTCGCCCATCTCAGCACCTCGTCCGTCGGTACCGGCCTGACCATCGGCGGGGCCGTCGCCATCGCCACCGCCGTGCCCATCGCCCGGCTGGCCGGACGGTTCGGGCCGAAGCCGGTGCTGATCGGTGTGATGCTGCTGCGCGCACTGGCCACCGTCGGCTACCTCTGGGTGGACGGCTGGTGGAGCTTTCTCCTCGTGGTCGCCGTCATCGCCGTCACCGAGCAGTCCTCACCCCCACTGGTCCAGTCGTACGTCGGGGCACGCGCCCCGGAGAGCCTGCGCGCGAAGGTCATGGCCGTGCAGCGCACCGTCGTCAACCTCGGCATCAGCCTGGGCGGGCTGATCGCCGGAGTCGCCCTGGGTTCCGGGGCGCCGGGAGCCTTCCGGCCGCTGCTGATCGGTGGCGCACTCGCCTATGTGGCGGTGGCCGCGGTGTACGCCACCGCGCGGCGGGAGGAAGCCGTGACGGCGGTGGGGAGCGCCCGGGTGGCGGATCTGCTCAAGGACCGCCGGCTCCTGGGCTTCACCGCGTACAACGCGCTGGTGTCGCTCTGGATGCCGGTGCTCAATGTGGCCTTCCCGCTCTGGCTCGTCACCGAGACGGACGTGCCGGAGCGCTATGTCGGCATCCTGTACGCAGTCAACACCGTGCTGTGCATCGCCCTCCAGTACCCGCTCAACCGCTGCTACAGCACCACGCGCCGGGCATGGTGCTCGTACGCGGCCGCGGCAATGCTGCTGAGCGGGGGCGCCCTGGCCTTCGCCGCCGCGCCCGGCTTCGGGGCGCGGGAGGCGCTGCTGGTGCTCGGCGCGGCCGTCGTCCTTCTGACGTTCGCCGAACTGCTCCAGGTCGGTGCCTCGTGGACCCTCTCCTTCGACCTGGCACCGGAGGAGGCGCGCAGCGCCTATCTGGTGCTGTTCAACACCAGCCGCACGGTGGCCAACCGGGTCGCGGGCCCGGTGCTGATGACCGGCGTCGTCCTCGCCCTCGGCACGGCCGGCTGGATCGCGCTCGCCTGCGTACTGCTGCTCGGCGCGCTCGTCCCCTTCGCGATGCTCCGCGCAGCGCACGCCACCGGCGGCTGAACCCGCCCCCGCACCGTCCCCACCGCAACCGACCCACTCTCCAAGGAGCCCCGCCCGTCATGGACTTCGAGCAATACCCCGACAGCCACTTCCGCTATCTGACCCGCGCGGACGTCATCGAGGCCGCCCGCGACGTGGACATCGTGGCGGCGGTGGCCGAGGCGCTCAGGCTGCACTCCGCCGGACAGTCCGTCCTTCCCGAGGAGGCCTATCTCGGCTGGACCACCCCGCAGGGCGACTCGGCCAGGCTGCTGGCCATGCCCGGCGCCCTCGCCCAGGAGGGGCGGCCGCCGGTCGTCGGCATGAAGACCATCAACGCCTCGATCGGCAACCCGGGGCGCGGCATCCCCCGCTCCCAGGGCTTCACCCTGCTCCTCGACCCGGAGACCGCCCGGCCTCTCGCCCTGATGGAGGCCGCCTACATCAGCGCGATGCGCACCGCTGCGGTGACCGCGCTCGCGGTGCGCCATCTGGCGGTGGCAGAACCGCGCGGACTGGCACTCCTCGGCTGCGGCGCCCTCGCGCAGGCACACATCGCGCTGCTGCTGCGCACCGTCCCCACCCTGCGCCGCATCACGCTGTACGACGTGGCACCCGACCGCGCGAAGTCCGTCGCCCACCACATCGCCTCGCTGCCCGGTGCGGCGGACATCGAGACGGTGGTCGCCGACGGGCCGCGCGAGGCGGTGCGGGACGCCGAACTCGTCGTGCCCGTCACCACGGTGACCCAGGGATACATCGAGCCGGACTGGCTGCGGCCCGGCGCGCTCGTCTGCCATGTCTCGCTGGACGACCTCACCGAGGCGGCCGTGCTCTCGGCCGGCACGGTGATCGTCGACGACTGGAGCCTGGTCCGTGACGACCCGCGACGGCTGCTCGGCCGGATGCACCGGGCGGGCACCCTGCTCGGCCCCGACGGCACCCCGCGGCAAGGAGTGACCGCCCGGCCAGGGGCCCGCCCCGTCGACGGCACGCTCGGCGATGTGCTCGCCGGGCGGCACCCGGGCCGCCGCGACCAGGACGGGATCGTGATCAGCAACCCGTTCGGGATGTCGATCCTCGACGTCGCCGTGGCGGACCGCATCCACGCCCACGCCGAAGCCGCCGGTCTCGGCGCCCGGCTCACGCTCTGAGGGGGATCCGCATGACGATCGATCAGAACATCCAGGAGATCAACCGCACCATGTGGTCGTACGGCGAGTACCGGCACGTCGCCGATCTGCTGCGGCCGGGCGCCGTCGAGCTGGTCGACCGGCTCGCCCCCGCGCCGGATACCGCCCATCTCGATGTCGCCACCGGCAACGGCAACGTCGCGCTGCTGTCCGCCCTGCGCGGCTGCCTCGTCACCGGACTCGACCTGACCGACGAGTTCTTCCCCGACGCACGCGAACGGTTCGCACAGGCCGGTGTCACGGTGGAACTGCGCCGCGGCGACGCCCAGGAACTCCCCTTCGCCGACGCCTCGTTCGACCTGGTGACCTCCACCTATGGAATCCAGTTCGCGCCCGACCACGCCGCGTCGGGCGGGGAGATCTCCCGGGTGCTGCGGCCGGGCGGCCGGATCGGCATGTGCAACTGGACGGCACGCAGCTGGACCGCGCACTTCCAGGAGATCCTCTCCGCCTACTTCCCCTCGCCCAACGGCCATCAGGGACAGCCCATGCTGTGGGGCTCACCGGACTACCTCGCCGAACTCCTCGGTCCCGGATTCACGATCACGTCCGAACGACGGGAACTCTTCTACCCGTTCGCCGCGGCCGAGGACCTGGTGACCTTCTTCGAGAACTGCTTCGGCCCCTGCATCGCGGCGAGAAACACCATTTCGCCGCCCTCGCGATGGAAGGAACTGCGAGCGGAAATGGTCGAGATGACCGAGGGATTCCACACCTCGGACGAACGCGGCACGGGCGTGCCCGTCGAGTACCTGCTGGTCGTCGCCGAGAAGCGGACGGCCCGGTGATCGGCCTGCCCGAGCACTACCCGCGGCTTTCGCTGGCCGAAGGGGCGCGGGAGAGCGCCGTCGCCGCGGCACTCACCCGCCATGAACCGTACGAGCTGGGCGAAGCAGTCCACACCCACGTCGAGAGGTTCGCGGCCGCAGACCCCGACCGGACCGCGATCGAGGACGGCGACGTTTCCCTCGGATACGGCCGACTGGCCGACCTGATGCGTCGCACCGCGGCGCAGCTGGCGGCTGCCGGGATCCGGGACGGGCAGATCGTCGCGGTCGGCGGCCGGCGCGGCGCCGACGTCGTCGTGGCCTTCCTCGCCCTGGAGCTGCTCGGCGCCGTCTATCTGCCGGTCGACGCGAGCTGGCCCGCCGCACGCGTCGAGTCCCTGCTCACCGACAGCGGTACGGCACTGATGCTGACCACCGGCGCACCGGCGGACAGCGGGGAACTGGTCAAGGGCGCCGGCGCGGCCGGCGTGCCCACCACGACACCGCGACCGGCGGACCCTCCGTACACCCGGACCCTGCCGCCGGCCCCCGACGAGGTGCGCTACGTCCTCTACACCTCGGGGTCGACCGGCCGCCCCAAGGCCGCGATCGTCGAGCACCGGGGGATGCTCAACCACCTCCGGGCCAAGATCGACGACCTCGGGCTGACCGCGGACGACCGGCTGGCCCAGACCGCACCGCTGAGCTTCGACATCTCCGTCTGGCAGATGTTCGCCCCGCTGCTCGTGGGCGGCCGGGTACAGATCTTCGCCGACGAACAGGCACAGGACGGCGCCCTGCTGCTGGAGGAGCTGCGCGGACGCGGAACCACGGTGCTGGAGACCGTGCCCACACTGATCCGCTTCCTGCTCGACGCCCAGGAGACCGCGGGAATCCGGCCCGGCGCGCTGCGCTGGATGATCGCCACCGGCGAGGAACTGCCACCGGCGCTGGCCCGGCGGTGGCACGACACCCTACCGGGGATCCGGCTGCTCAACGCGTACGGCCCCACCGAGTGCTCGGACGACGTCACCCATGCCGAACTCGGCCCTCCGGCCGCCGGAGTACGCCATCTGCCGATCGGCTCGCCCATCGGCAACGCCGAACTGTACGTACTGCGCGAGGAGGACGGGCAGTGGCACGCCTGTGCGCACGGGGAGACGGGGGAGCTGTTCGTCGGGGGACTCGTCGTGGGACGCGGGTACCTCGGTGACCCGGAGCGCACCGCGCTCGCCTTCTTCACCGACCCCTTCGGCGCCGACGGCGGACGCCTCTACCGCACCGGGGACGCCGTACGCGCACTGCCGGACGGCCAACTGGAGTACCTGGGCCGGGTGGACCGGCAGGTGAAGGTCGGCGGCGTACGCATGGAGCTCGCCGAGATCGAGGCGGTACTCGCCGGCCACCCCGGAATCGCCGCCTGCGCCGTCACCGTCCACACCCCCGACGACACCGGAGCCCTGGTCGTCCGGGAGAGCGCCCACACCCCGGCGGCCGCGCAGCCGCCCCGGCTCGTCGCCTACGTCACCGCCTCCGGCGACGAGCCGACGGAGGCATCGCTGCGCGCCCATCTGAGCGACCGGCTTCCCGCCCCCATGGTGCCGCACACCTTCGTCGTCCTGCCCCGGCTCCCGCTCACCCGCAACGGCAAGACGGATTACAAGGCCCTGCCCGCTCCACCGCGCCGCAGCCGCCCCGACATCCGCCCGTACACCCCACCGCGGGGCGGGGCGGAGACCGCCATCGCGGCGGTCGTCGCCGGGCTCCTCGGCACCGGACGGGTCGGCAGGAACGACAGGTTCCTGGAACTGGGCGGCGACTCGCTGCTAGCCATGCGGCTGGTCGCCGCCCTGCGCGAGACCGGATCGGTGGCCGGTCTGCGTGACGTGCTGCGCGACGGCAGCCCCGCCGCGCTCGCCGCGCTCGGCCACGTGCAGAGGCCCGCGACCGCCGCCCGCACGGCGACGGCACCGGACGACGCGCCCCGCACCCGGCCGCTCACCCCGCAGCAGGCCGGGGTCTACTTCCACTGGCGGCTCGACCCGCTCAGCCCCTACTACAGCTACCAGGGATCCCTGGAACTCGACGGGCCCCTCGACGTGGCACGGCTGGCACGGGCCTGGCAGCTGCTGCTCGCCGAGAATCCGCTGCTCCTCGCCCGGTTCGCCGAGACCGACGAGGCGG
The DNA here is from genome assembly GCF_045162475.1 of Streptomyces sp. NBC_00984. NCBI lineage: Bacteria > Bacillati > Actinomycetota > Actinomycetes > Kitasatosporales > Streptomycetaceae > Streptomyces > Streptomyces sp. NBC_00984. The sequence continues at coordinate 801,048 of NZ_CP108734.1, read as the reverse complement.
ACGGGCGGGAAACGGGGCACGAGGTGGTGCACCACTACCCGCACTGGGAGGTGCCGCTGCCCGCGAGCGCCCGGGACATCACCGCGGAGGCATTCCGCACGGTGGCCGCCGAGGAGGCGGCCAGGCCCTTCGACCTCCTCACCGAACCGGCCCTGCGGACCGGGCTGTTCCGGCTGCCCGGCGGACAGCACCGACTCCTGGTCACCATGCACGAACTGCTCCTCGACGGCTGGGGAGCGACCGTGCTGTTCCAGCGGCTGGCCGAACTCTACGAACAGCGCCCCGCCGGGCCCGACCCCGAACGTGCCACCCGCTACGACCGCTATCTCGACCACTTGGCGGAGCGGCTGGCCGGCGAGGAGGTGGCCGAGGCGGGGGAGTACTGGCTGCGCCGCCTCGCGGGCGACCTCCCGGCACTCCGGATCGCCCAGAAACCGCGGCCCGCCACACCCGCCTACCGGGGCGAGATCACCGAGGCGGTCCTCGACGAGCAACTCTCCCGGCTGCTGCGCGACACCGCGCTGGCCGCCTCCGCCACCGCCTTCGTACCGCTGCTGGCCGCCTACGCACTGGCCCTGAGCTACTACAGCGACGCCGACGACGTGATCATCGGCGCCCCGATGGCGGGGCGGGAGCGGCCGGAGACCGCCGACGTGCCCGCCTTCATGCTCGCCATGCTGCCACTGCGCCTGGACATCGACCCGGCCGCCACCCTCACGGAGTTCACCGCACAGGTGAGGGAGACGGTGTACGACGCCTACGCCGCCGCCGAGCACCCCTTCGGCTGGACGCTGCGGCGGCTTCCGGCCACCTCGCGGAGCTCATCGGCGACCCCGGTCTTCCAGACCATGCTCAACATGCTGCCCTACCCGGCGCGCGCCACCACCGCGTCGGACGTCCGGTTCCGCTTCGTCGAACTGGACACCGGCTACACCAAGTACGACTGCGCCCTGTACGTACAGCCGCACGGCCCCGGCGGCCTGCTGCTCCAGTACGCCTACCAGCAGGAGCTGCTCGACGCGCCGGCCGCCCGCAACGTACTGGAATCCACACTGATCGCGCTGCGGGCCCTGACCGACCCGGAGCGCGCCGAGCACACCACCGTTCGTTCCCTCGATCTGCTGCCCGGAGACGATCACCGATGAACACGCCGACCCTGCTGGAACGCTTCGCCGAGCAGGTGGCGGCCCACCCCCGGGCCGTCGCCCTGCGCCACACCGGCACCACCGTCACCTACCGCGAACTCGACGAATGGAGCGGCCGGCTGGCCGCCCGGCTCACCGCCAAGGGCACCGGTCCCGGCTCGCTGGTGGCACTCGCCGCCCAGCGCGGCCCCGCCGCCGTCGCCGGAGTCCTCGCCGTACTGAAGACCGGCGCCGCCTACCTCGGGCTGGACCCCGCGATACCCGTGCGACGGCAGCGCCGGATGGTGGAGGAGACCGGACCGCACTGCGTGCTGGCCGAGCCCGGACTCGACCAGTTCCCCACCCTGGACGCGCCGCGCGTCACCCTGGCGCCCCTTACCGAGGGCCCGCTGCACCAGGCCCCCGAGCAGGAGCCCGACGAGGACGCCCTGTTCCACATCGTCTACACCTCGGGGACGACCGGAAACCCCAAGGGCGTACGCATCAGCCGCCGTTCTGTCCGGGGCCGACTGGAGTGGATGTGGCAGGACCACCCGTTCCCGGAGAACGCGGTGCTCGCCGTCCAGAAGTCCCTGGCACTGGTCGCCTCGCCCTGGGAGCTGCTGGGCGGGCTGCTCAAGGGCGTCCCGTCCGTCGTGCTCGCCACCGACGAACTCCTCGATCCGGCGCTCTTCGCCGCCGCCGTCGAGCAGGAACGGATCACTCATCTCTTCCTGACCCCGCAGCTCATCGCCGGGCTGCTGGAGGAGAGCGCCGATCGCCCCGGCGGGCACCGGCCGGTCCTGGTCACCAGCGGCGCCGACACCCTGCCCGTGGACACCGTCCTGCGCTTCCGCGAGGTCTGGCCCGACGCCACCCTGCTCAACCTGTACGGCATGACCGAGACCGCCTCCAACGTCGCCGCGTACGACACCGCCCGACTGCCCGCCGACGCCGAACGCGTCCCCGTCGGCAGCCCCGTGGCGGGCGCCTCGCTCTCGGTCCGCGACCGGCTCGGCCGACGGCTGCCGACCGGTGTGGGCGGCGAGGTGTGGGTCTCCGGAACGCCACTGGCCCTCGGCTATGTCGGCGGCGACGACGAGGACCGCTTCACCACCGACGACGCCGGGGTCCGGCACTACCGCACCGGTGACCGGGGGCGCCAACTCCCGGACTCCGTAATGGAGATCACCGGCCGCGCCGACAACCAGATCAAGGTGCGCGGCTATCGCGTCGAGCTGGAGGAGATCGAGGCCACCCTGCGCAAGGCACCGGACGTCACCGACGCGGGGGCCTACGCGGAGAACGAGGACGGCGAGACACGCATCGTCGCCTGCGTCACCGCCGACGAGGAGACCGGCGCCGCCGCACTGCGCGCCCATCTGCGCGACCGGCTGCCCGACTACATGCTGCCCGCCCGCATCCAGCAGGTCCCGCAGCTCCCGCGCAGCACCAACGGCAAGCTGGACCGCACCGCCCTGCGCACACTCGTGGCAGGCATCGGGCAGGAACAGGCGGCCGGATTCACCCCGTCCGACGCCACCGAGACCGCCGTCGCCGCGCTCTGGCAGGAACTGCTCGGCGCCCCGCCCGCGTCGGCGGACCAGAACTTCTTCGACGCCGGAGGCCACTCCCTGCTCGCCGTACGGCTCGCCAACCGGCTGGCGACGACGGCGGGCCGCCGGGTGCCGCTGCGCCGCATCCTCGGCGCACCCACCGTCACCGCGATAGCCGCCCTGTGCCGCGACATCCAGCAGGAGGAGCAGATATGAACGTCCCATGGCTGACCGTGCCGGGCGAGCAGCCGCAGGGCGCCGCCACCGGCACCCTCGCCGTCTGCTTCGCACCCACCGGCGCCCACGGCTCCACATTCGCGAGCTGGCGCGGCCGGCTTCCCGAGGACACGACCCTTGCCTTCGTCGCACCGCCGGGCCGCGGCACCCGCGTCGACGAGGAGCCCGTCACCGACATGGCCGCCTACGCAGAGGCGACGGCGGCCGGGATCCGTGAACTGCGGGGCGGGCGGCGGCTGGTGCTGATCGGAGTCAGCCTCGGCGCCCTGCTGGCGTACGAGACCTGCCGCAGGCTGCTCGACTCCGGGGTGCCCGTCGCACGGCTGTGCGCCGTGGCCGGACAGTGCCCCGGCGACTTCCACGGCCGCGGCGAGGAAGTGACCGTGGAGGACGCCCGTGCCTTCGTCGCCGGGACCGGACTGACCGACCCGGAGCTGCTGGCGGACCCCGAGTTCGAGGAGGTGCTGCTGCCTCCCGTCATCGCCGACCTGCGGCTGGCCGCCGGGTACAACGGCCGCCTCGGAGCCGTTCCGCAGGTCGAGCTGCGCGCGGTATGGGCCACCGACGACCCGCACGTGCCCGAGGTCACCGTGCGCCGCTGGGCCGAGTGGACCCGGGGAGACTGCACCCTGATGTCCGTCGAGGGCGGCCACTACGCCCACCAGGAGAACCCGGCCGCGGTCATCTCCGCCTGCCTCGACGGACTCCCCGGTACCCGGCCGTCACGGCGCTCCGTGCTCGGTGCCGGGGCGACGGCCGTCGCGTCCACGGTGCTGGGCCTCGGCGCGGTGGCCTCGTCGGCGCCCGCAGCGCGGGCCGACGCGGCGACGGGGAGGGGCAGCGTCTCCTTCGACGGCGACCCCACCGACCCCGTGGGCCTCGCCGTCGCCATGATCCGTCAGAACACCAGCAACCCCGGCGACGGCGCGGTCACCCTGCCGCTCGCCCGGATGCTCCAGGGCATCTTCCGGGCCGCCGGGGTCGGCACCGAGATCGTGCCCACTCCGAAGGACGGCAACGTCCACTTCTTCGCCCGCGTCCCCGGCAGCGGACCGGCCACGAAGAAGCCCCTGGTCCTGCTCGGCCACTCCGACGTGGTGCCCGCCATCGGCGACACCTGGGAGACGGACCCCTTCGCCGGCGAGATCAGGGACGGCAAGCTGTACGGCCGCGGCTCGCTGGACATGAAGGGCGTCAACGCCGCCTTCGTCGCCGCTCTGCTGCGCCATGTCCGCGAGGGGGCGGCCTTCGACCGCGACATCGTCTTCTGGTCCGACTGCGACGAGGAACAGGGCCCCTACGGCGTGCGCTGGTTCCTCACGGAACACCCCGGCAAGGTGACGGCGGGTGCGGTCATCACCGAGGGCGGCTGGGTACTCGACCAGCGCGACGGCACCACGCCCATGATCGCCTCGCTCACCTGCAACGACAAGCGCTCCCTGCTGCTGCGCCTGGAGACGGCCTCGTACGCCACCCACACGTCCAAGCCGTTCAGCGGACAGGCGGTGATCCGGCTGGGCGAGGTGCTCGACCAGCTCGGGCAGTGGCGTGCCCACATCCGCCCGAACGCACTGTCCCGGCGGTACTTCTCCGAACTGGCCGAGGCCACCACCGACCGGCCCTTCGCCAAGGCTCTCCGGGAGATGCTCGGCGCCCGCACGGACCGGCAGCGGGACAGGGCGGGGGAAGCGGTGGTGCGGCTCAGCGAGACCCCGGAGCTGCACAACGCGATGCTGCGGACCACGCTCGCCTTCACCGCCGCCCAGTCCGGCTACTACCCGAGCATCGTGCCGGGCACGGCGACCGCGGAGTTCCGGGCCGCCTTCCTGCCGGGGGCCGAGGACCCCGGACGCATCGTCGCCGAACTGCGCTCGCTGATCGGCAACCGGGCGACGCTGAGTGTCGTCGGCAACCCCGGCGAGACCGAGCAACAGGCCCTGGACCGGCTGCGCGGCTATCTGGCCACGCCCGACTCCGACTACGACACGGACGTCTTCCGCGCCTGGCAGAGCGCCGTACGCCGGACCCACCCCGGAGTACGGGCCACCGCCTGCCAGTTCGAGGCGGTCACCAGTGCGGTGCCGTTCCGGGAACAGAACGTACCCGTGTACGGCATGTATCCGTTCACCGTGAACCGGGACATGCTCAAGCGCATGCACGGCACCGACGAACACATCGGCGTCGAAGCACTGCGGCAGGGCACCGAGACCGTCTACCAACTCCTGGCCGGGCTGCGGACCGACGCCTGAGCCCCTGACGCACCGCGCGGGCGTGCCCAGGCATGCGCGCCCGCGCGGTGCGTCGGACCGTCATCCCACGCTGACCCAGTCCAGGGTGCGTTCCACGGCCCGCTTCCAGTTCGCGTACCCCTCCGCCCGCTGGTCCTCGCTCCACTGCGGCTCCCAGCGCTTCGACTCCTGCCAGTGTTCTCGCAACTCGCCCTGGTCCTGCCAGAATCCGGTGGCCAGCCCGGCCGCGTAGGCGGCACCGAGCGCGGTCGTCTCTGCGACGACCGGGCGGCTGACGGGGACTCCGAGCACATCCGCCTGGATCTGCATGCAGAGGTCGTTGGCCGTGACCCCGCCGTCGACCTTGAGCACGTCGAGGTGGACGCCGGAGTCCTGCTCCATCGCCTCCACCACATCCCGGCTCTGGTAGCAGATGGCCTCCAGAGTGGCCCTCGCCAGATGGCCGTTGGTGTTGTAGCGGGCCAGGCCGACGATGGCGCCCCGGGCGTCCGAGCGCCAGTACGGCGCGAAGAGACCCGAGAAGGCTGGCACGAAGTACATCCCGCCGTTGTCCTCGACGGTCCGGGCGAGGTGTTCGCTCTCGCCCGCGTTCGTGATGATCTTCATCTGGTCCCGCAGCCACTGCACCGCGGACCCGGTGACCGCGATGGAGCCCTCCAGGGCGTAGACCGGCGGACTCTGCCCGAATCGGTAGGCGACGGTGGTGAGCAGGCCGTGCTTCGACCGGATCACTTCCGTCCCGGTGTTGAGTACGAGGAAGTTTCCGGTGCCGTACGTGTTCTTCGCCTCGCCCGGCTCGAAGCACACCTGTCCCACCGTGGCCGCCTGCTGGTCGCCGAGCACCCCCGTGATCGGGATCGCGGCACGCAGCGGCCGGGACGTGCGCGTGCGGCCGTACGCCTCCGCGTCGGAGGAGGGCCGGATGGCCGGGAGCATCGCCCGGGGGATGCCGAAGATGTCCAGCAGCTCGTCGTCCCAGTCGAGCGTCTCCAGATTCATCAGCATCGTCCGGCTGGCGTTGGTCACATCCGTGGCGTGGATACCGCCGTCGGGTCCGCCGGTGAGGTTCCACAGCACCCAGCAGTCCGTGTTCCCGAACACCGCGTGCCCCTGCTCCGCGGCGGCGCGGACCCCGTCGACATTGTCGAGGATCCACTTGATCTTCCCGCCGGAGAAGTAAGTGGCCGGAGGGAGCCCCGACTTGCGCCTGATGACCTCGCCGTGCCCCTCGTTCTCCAGGGCCTTGGCGATCGAGTCGGTGCGGGTGTCCTGCCACACGATGGCGTTGCAGTACGGACGGCCGGTGCGGGGGTCCCAGACGACCGTCGTCTCGCGCTGGTTGGTGATCCCGATGGCGTCGAGATCGGTGGCGCTCAGACCACCGGTGCGCAGAGCGTTCTGCATCACCGAGTTGGTGCGCTCCCAGATCTCCACCGGATCGTGCTCCACCCAGCCCGACCGGGGCAGGATCTGCTCGTGCTCCAACTGGTGTCGGGCCACTTCGTTTCCGCCGTGATCGAAGATCATGAAGCGGCTGCTGGTGGTGCCTTGGTCCACTGCGCCGATGAAGTCCGCCATGGCGTGCTGCCTCTCCTGAGTCCGGACCCGGTGATGGAACCGGGCGTCACTTCTCCGGCGGTAGCGGGATGCTGCCCTCCGGCTCCGGTTCGGCCGTGGGCAGGAAGCTGCTGATGAAGATCTTGTAGACGAGGGCTCCCAGCGGGCCGCCGACGAGCGGTCCCACGATCGGCACCCAGAAGTAGAAGTTCCCGTACTGATCGCGCCACGCCCCTCCGTAGCCGGTCAGGAAGCTCGCGAGACGGGGGCCGAGGTCACGGGCCGGATTGATCGCGTACCCGGCATTGGTCCCGAACGCCATGCCGATGGCCACCACGATGAGGCCCACGACGAAAGGACCGAGGTTGGAGCCCGGCGGGGTGTTGAGGAGATCCGTGACCGCGAAGATCAGCAGTACGAGGATGGCGGTGCCGATGACCTGGTCCCGGAACGCCCCCCATTCGTGGACCGGAAGCGCGGGGTTTCCGTTGGCGGGCAGGGTGGAGAACACGAACTGCGTCTTGATCGTGTGCCCGGGGTCCGCCTTCGCCAGCGCCTCCGTGTAGTTCCAGCGCACCAGCAGTGCCGCGACGAACGCCCCCGCGAGCTGCGCGAGGGAGTAGGGCGCCACCTTCTTCCAGGGAAAGTCCTTGAAAGCGGCGAGCGAGAGAGTCACCGCCGGATTGAGATGGGCTCCGCTCAGTCTGGCCGCCACATAGACGCCCAGAGTGACTCCGAGACCCCACGCCCAGGCGATGCTGTCGTGATTTCCGAGGCCGCCCGCCGGATCGGTGAGCGCACCGCCGGCCACGACCTGGGCCACGACACCGCAGCCGAAGAGGATCAGAATCATCGTGCCGAGAAACTCCGCCGAGAGTTCCCCGACGATTCCGGACTTCTTGAGCCGCTCCATAGGGGTCTCGCTTCCTGTCGATCAACGACTCCTGGCGGCATAGATCCACATCTGAGCGTAAATGGCGGAAATTGGTTCCGCACTCGGTGGCGGACGCGCCGTTTCCGCACCCGCCGGAGCCGGAGCCCTGCGCGGTCTCAGTCCACGTCGACGTGGTCGAAAAGGTCCAGCATCCTGCCGAGCACCCGTACGCAGGCCGTCACATCGGCATCGGTCAGATCCCCGTCCACCTGGCGCAGCAGGGACTGCTCGCGGGTCAGTGCCGCGGTGATCGCCGCGCTGCCGCCCTCGGTCAGCCGGACCAGGGACGACCGCTGATGGGCCGGGTTGGGAATGATCTCGACCAGTTGCCCGGCCGCGGCGTCGTTGACCATGCGCTGCACGAACTGCCGGCTCAGCGCCTGTGCCCGGCCCATCTGCGGGACCGTCATGGGTCCGTGTTCACGCAGCAGATCCAGTACGGCACGCACGCCGACGGACAGGCCCTCGATCGGTGCGGCCTGTTCCACCTTGCGTTGCACACGCCGGTAGAGCGGGCCGACCAGGGCGAAGACCTCCGTGAGCCGGTGGGCCAGTTCCTCGGGTGCCAGGGGCGGATCGTTGTCGGTCATGCGGCCATGATGACACCTTGGTTGTCAATGCGGGGAGTAGATGGCACCTTGGTTGTCATGAATGCTGCCTCCGAGCTGAAATTCTTCGAGACCGACGACGGCCGCCTCATGTACCGCGACACCGGGGAGGGCCCGCTGCTGGTGCTGCTGCACGGCGGATTCCTGGACCACGGGATGTGGGACGACCAGGTGCCGGAGCTCGCGCGGGATCACCGGGTGATCGTGCCGGACGCCCGCGGGCACGGCGGATCGTCCAACGCGAGCAGGCCCTTCCGGCACACGGACGACCTGGCCGCCCTGCTGCGCCATCTCGACGCCGGCCCCGCGGTCCTGGTCGGAGTGTCGATGGGCGGGGCCACCGCGCTCGACACCGCGCTCGAACACCCTGATCTGGTACGTGCGCTGGTCGTCAGCGGGGCGGGGACGAGTGAGCCCGAGTTCCACGACCCCTGGTCCCGTCAGGTCCTGGCCGAGCAGGCCCGCTCCCTGGCCGCCGGTGACATCGGGGGATGGATCGACGCCTTCATGCTCTTCGCGGCGGGGCCGCACCGCACGCTCGACGACGTCGACGGCGCTGTGGTGCGACGCCTGCGCGCGATGACCGAGCGGACGCTGGCCAAGCACACCGCGGACGAACCCGACCGGCTCGTGCCCGTCTCCGACACCTGGGCACGGGCGGCGAAGATCGACGTCCCGGTGCTGGCCGTCGCGGGCGGCATCGATTCGGACGATCACCTCGCCATGGTCCAGCGCCTCGCACGGACGGTCGCCGACGGGCGCGAGGCGATCGTCGAGGGGACCGCGCACTATCCCCCCATGGAACGGCCGGATGCCTTCGGCGAGATCCTCGGGGAATTCCTGACGGCCGTGTCCGCCCGGGAGGGCGGCGCCGTCTGACGGGTGGTCCCGGGGTTCAGCGCAGGGCGGCCACTGTGTCATCGGCCCCCGCGACTTCCTCCGCCGGGGCGTCGTGGAGGCCGAGCCTCAGGTGGTCGACGTGGAAGAGGGCCTGGTCGAGGAGTTCGGCCACGTGGTTGTCGTAACTCGCCACCATCCCCACCGCCGTGGCGCTCTCGCGCCGGTGCCGCCGACTCGTCGTGCAGAACCTGGTGATCGCGGCCGTCTTCATCACCGGCCTCGTCGTCCGGGACCTGGTCGGCACGCTGCCGCTCCCGCCGGGTGTCGCCGGGCACGAGGGCTCCACCGCCGTCGTCGGCCTCAACGGCCTGCGCCTGGTGCGCGAAGCCGCCTGGACGCGCGCCGTCGGCCACCGCTGAACCCGCCGGCGGGCGACCGGCTCAGCCCTCGTGGTCCTCTTCGGGCGGCAGGGCGCCGGCCAGCAGGAACCGCTCGCCGAGAACGCGGGCGGCTTCCCGCAGTTCGGGCGGCCCGACGATACGGAACGCCGCCCTGACCGCCATGAGCTGTTCGGCGTACCAGTCCGGTTCGTCCGTGGTGGCGACGAGGCGGGTGCGGTCCGGGTCCGCTTCCTCCAAGCGCCCCAGGCTGCGCGGCAGCCATTGAGCGACGTCGGCCACGGGGGCGTCGATGACGACCTCCACCTCGTACTTCCAGCCTTCGGAGAGGTGCTCCTCCAGCGTCCGTACCGGGTCGAGACCGGCCGGAGGCGCGAACGTCTCCCCGAGCACGTCTACGGTGGCGACCCGGTCCACCCGGAGGACGCGTCTGGCGTTCTTCGTGTGCGACCAGCACAGCAGATACCAGCGGGAACGACGTACGACGACGGCCCACGGATCGACCTCCATCGTCCGTTCCGCCCCCGGACCCGACCGGTATCCGAGCCGCAGCCGGCGGCCCGCGGCACAGGACTGGACGAGCAGGGCCGTGGTCTCGGGGCCGGGGCTCGCGGCGCCGGAGTCCGGAACCGGTGCGCTCACTCTCCGGACGGCCTGGGCCGGCTCGGCGACCGGCTCCGGCAGCACGCGGATGATCTTGCCGAGCGCGCTCTCCACCGGGTTCTCGGCCGTGCCGGCCGCGTCCCGATGCCGCTCCAGCACGGCCATCACGAGCCCGAGGGCCTCGGGGGTGGTGAACATCAGGGGCGGAACCCGAAGACCCCGGCCGACGCGGTAGCCCCCGTAAGGGCCCCGCACGGACTCGACCGGGACACCGGCCTCCCGCAGGATGCCGACGTACCGGCGGGCCGCCCGTCCGGAGACGCCGAGCCGGTCCGCCAGCCGGTCGGCCGTGATCCCCGGGCCGTCCTGGATCAGCTCAAGAGCCAGGAGCGCCCGTGCGGTCGGGCTCGCGTCGTGCACCATCGGCAGATCAGTCCCCATTCCGGAAGTGGAACGTCCGCAATGGACCGTACTCTCCTCGCCATGAGTGAGAACAACGAGTCGGTCTTTCCGGAACCTCCGCTCGCGGGCGACGAAACCGCCACCCTCCTCGGTTCGCTGGAGCGCCAGCGCGCGACCCTGGCGTGGAAGTGCGGGGGATTGGACGCAGCCGGTCTGCGAGCGACGCTCGGCACGTCGACGGTCTCCCTGGGCGGGCTGCTCAAGCACCTGGCCTGTGTCGAGGACACGCATTTCGCCCGGTTGCTGCTCGCGCGGAAACCGGGGGCTCCGTGGGACGCGGTGGACTGGGACGCCGATCCCGACTGGGAGTGGCGGACGGCCGCCGAGGACACCCCCGAGCAACTGACGGCGCTCTGGCGGGGAGCCGTGGAGCGCTCCCGCGCCATGGTCGCCGAGGCGCTGGCGGACGGCGGCCCGGGGCACATCGGCCGGTACACCACGTCCAGCGGCGAGTCCCCGAGTCTGCGGCGCGTCCTGATCGACATGATCGAGGAGTACGCCCGTCACATCGGCCACGCCGACCTCATCCGGGAGTCGGTGGACGGTCTCGTGGGAGAGGACCCGCCGCGGTGACATCGTGTCCGCCGGACGGCCGCCACCGGTGCGGAGGGCGGGGAGCCACGGAACGGGAAACCCGGTGGGGGTATCGTCGGGCCCGGACCGCAGGACCCGTACGACCGAGCATTCGAGGCAGCCGTGGATCGCGGACGGACGCGCACACCGGGAGGGTCCCGGCTGCTCGTGCTGTGTGCCGTCCTGTGCGGACTGTTCCTCATGCACGGCGCACCGGCGAGCGCCGCGGAGGGCTGTCACGACGCGACGGCCGTGACCGCGCCCGTGTCCATGACCACGACTGCCGGTCACCCCGCGGTGCGGGGCGAGCACGACCCCGCTCGCGTTGCCGCCGCCAGGCCGGCGACGGACGGCGAGTCGTGCGTATTCACCCATGCCCGTGACCGGGTGCTGCCGCTGCTGATGGCGCTGGGTCTGGTGCTCCTGGCCGTTCGGGCGCTCGCCGGGCGCCGTACGGCCGTACGCGGACCGGCGCGGCGGGGACCGCCGTTCGCCGGCAGAGATCTGCTGCTCCAGGTGTGCATCGCGCGGACGTGACAGGAATCCGCCGGTCCACGGCCCCCCCCGGGGCCGGACCGGCCGGACGACCCTGCCCCTTTCGCGCGCCACGGACGTGGCGCATCCACCTGGAAAGAATCCGTGATGTCCGCTTCCCTGTCCTCTGCTGTCCGCCGCCGCACGCTCGCGGCCGCCGGTACCGTCGCCGCCCTCGCTCTGACGCTGGCGGCCTGCGGTTCCTCCGACGGCTCGAAGTCCGACGGTTCGTCCATGCCCGGCATGAACCACGGCTCGCGCAACGCCTCCGCACCGGCCACCCCCGGCGGTGCGTTCAACGACGCGGACGTGACGTTCGCGCAGCAGATGATCCCGCACCACCAGCAGGCCATCGAGATGGCGAAGCTGGCCGACGGCCGCGCCTCCGACCCCGAGATCAAGAAGCTGGCCACCGCGATCGAGAAGGCCCAGGACCCCGAGATCAACACGATGAAGGGCTGGCTGACTTCGTGGGGCAGGCCGCTGCCCGCGTCCTCGTCCTCGATGGGTGACATGCCCGGGATGGACCACGGCTCGGACGGCTCGGGAATGCCCGGAATGATGTCCGGCAAGGACATGGGCGACCTGGCGGCCGCCAAGGGCAGGGACTTCGACAAGAAGTTCGCCCAGCTCATGATCGGCCACCACCAAGGCGCGGTCACCATGGCCGAGGACGAGCAGAAGAACGGCGACAACGTCGACGCGAAGAAGCTCGCCGGCGCTGTCGTCACGGCTCAGACCGCCGAGATCGAGCAGATGAACAAGATCATCGACCGGCTCTGATCCCGGCAGGGGTGCGGGCCTCCCTCGCATGACGGTCCGGATGCCGTCATGCGAAGGCCCGCACCCTCGGGCCTCTCGTCCCGATCAGGCCGGGCTCGCGTGCTCCGGCGCCGCCAGCAGATCACCCACCTCCTGTGCGGTGGTCTCCCGGAGCTCCTCCGCGACCAGCAGCCACCGGGTGATGCCGACCGATTCGAGGAACGGCAGATCGTGACTGGCGATCAGCAGTGCGCCCTCGTAGGACTCCAGCGCACCGGTCAGCTGCCGCGCGCTGGCGATGTCGAGGTTGTTGGTCGGTTCGTCCATCATCAGCAGTTGCGGGGCCGGTGCGGCGAGCATCGTCGCCGCGAGGGCGGCACGGAAGCGTTCTCCGCCCGACAGCGTGCCCGCCGGCTGCTCCGCGCGCTTCCCCCGGAACAGGAAGCGCGCGAGCTGGGCACGGATGTGGTTGTCGGTGACCCCGGGCGCCATGCGGGCCACGTTCGCCGCGACGCTCAGCTCCTCGTCCAGCACATCGAGCCGCTGCGGAAGGAACCGCGTCGGCACGAAGGTCCTGGCCTCGCCGGACAAGGGGGCCAGCTCACCGGTGATCGTGCGCAGCAGTGTCGTCTTCCCGGCGCCGTTGCGACCGACGAGCGCGATCCGCTCGGGTCCCTGCACCCGGAGACTGCCCTCGCGCAGCCTGCCGAACCGGGGGCGCAACTCGTGCAGGTTCAACACGCTGCGTCCGGCGGGCACCGCCGTGTGGGGAAGACTCACGCGGATCTCGGCATCGTCGCGGATCGCGTCCGCGGCCTCCTCCCGGCGCTCGCGCGCCTCGCCGAGCCGCTCCTCGTGGACGCCGCGAAGTTTGCCCGCCGACTCCTGCGCGGACCGCTTGCGGCGGCCGGCCAGGATCTTCGGGAGGCTCCCCTCGGCCTCGATCTTCCTGCCGTTCCTCTGGCGTCGGGCCAGCTTCACCTGGGTCTCCTCCAACTCGCGTTTCTGGCGGCGCACATCGGCTTCCGCGGCCCGCAACATCCGTCCGGCGGCCTCCTGTTCGGTGGCCACGGCCTCCTGGTACGCGGACCAGCCACCGCCGTACCAGTTCACGGACCCGGCGCGCAGTTCGGCGATGCGGTCCATGCGCTCCAGCAGTTCGCGGTCATGGCTGACCACGACCAGTACGCCCGAGCGCCAGGAGTCGACGGCCTCGTAGAGCCTCCGGCGCGCGAACATGTCGAGGTTGTTGGTGGGCTCGTCCAGGAGGAGGACATCGGGACGCTCCAGCAGCAGCGCTGCCAGGCGCAGCAGGACAGTCTCCCCGCCGGACAACTGGCCGACGGTGCGGTCCAGTTCCACGCCGCCGAGTCCGAGTGAGCCCAGTGTCGCCAGGGCCCGTTCCTCCACGTCCCAGTCGTCGCCGATCCTCTCGAAGTGCTTCTCGTCGACGTCGCCGGCCTCGATGGCACGCAGCGCGTCGCGCCGTTCGGCGATGCCCAGGGCCCGGTCCACCCGCAGTGTCGTGTCGAGGGTGATGTTCTGCGGAAGGTGGGCGAGGCTGCCGCCCACGGTCACCGAGCCCTGGGACGGGCGCAGCCGACCGGCGAGCAGCCGCAGCAGTGTGGACTTGCCCGCGCCGTTGGTGCCGACGAGACCGATGCGGCCCCGGCCGATGCTGAGCGAGAGGCCGTCGAAGACGGTCGTGCCGTCCGGCCACCGGAAGGACAGGGCCGAGCAGGTGAGGGAGGCGTGGGGGGTGGTGGGTGTCGCCATGGTGTTCCTCGCATTCGCAAGCGCAGTGATGGGGGCTTCGTATGCGAGCACCACGCGGCGACCGAGCAGCAGAGAAAGGTGCGGCGTCCGGAAGACAGAGGGACGGTTCATGCACCGAGGTCGCATCCACGCGGGGTCACGGGCAGCGCGGAGCGCTGCTACAGCGTGACGGGCGTACGGGCTGTGCCGTACGGCGCGATGTTCGCGAACCTCAGATGCGCAACGTCCACCTCTATCGGAGACAACAGGACATCAAAACCTTAACCACGGGGAGGAGCGATGGCAATGCCATGGCAATGCCTCGCGGTTTCGGGTGGGGCCTGGGCGTGGGCCTCGAACGACGACGCGTAAGCGCTGTGTGTGCGATCCAGGGCAGTTGCCCTTTTGGGCGATTAGGGGGCATTTGATGCAATTGTTGCTTTCGGGCATAGGGCGATATGCCCCTTTTGGGATTTCGTGGCGCGAGTCACGTTCGAGCCCTCGAATGTCGCACCGTGCAATTCGGTTCCCTTTCCGCGCAAGGAAAGCGAACCGTTCCATGTGAGGTGGATTACCCCGATTCCGATGACTCGATCTTGTAAGTGAATTGCGTTCGGAAATCAGGGGCTTGTCCCTTTCGGTCCTTCTCGCCTACGGTCACCGTCAATCCGGACGGAACGCCGAATCCTGCCGCCGCCCGGCATTCCCATCCACTCGTGTACGGCAGGAGCGGGGAACCCAGGTAAGCCGCCGATCCGGTATCCGGAACGGCTCGGGGTGAAGTCGCATTCGTGTGCGGCCAGGCATCTCCAGCCCGAACCCGACAGCTCACCTCGCAGGCGACGGAGAGGAATCCATCATGACCTCAACGGGTACGTACCGTCGTCGCAGGCCCACCTCGCTGACCAGGGGCTTCATCGCCCTGGGCACGGGTGCCGCCGTACTCGTGCTTCCGCTGATCGGTGCCCACGCCGCCTCGGCGGCGCCGGCGCAGACCGTCCGTGCCGCCGCGCCGACCGCGGCGTACACCGACGATCTGGACGGCTGGATCAAGGAGTCGCTGGCCGTCATGGCCCAGCACGGCATCCCCGGCAGCTACAACGGCATCCACCGCAACGTCATGCGCGAGTCCTCCGGCAATCCCCTCGCCATCAACAAATGGGACTCGAACGCCGCCGCCGGAACGCCGTCCAAGGGCCTCCTCCAGATCATCGATCCGACGTTCCGGGCCTACCACGTGCCCGGCACGGCGATGGACAGCTACGACCCCGTCGCCAACATCACGGCAGCGTGCAACTACGCGGCCGCCAAGTACGGCTCCATCGACAACGTCTCCGGGGCCTACTGACATACGGAACGGGCGGTCTCCGGGCCGTCGCCCCCGCGGTCACCCCAGCCGCGGGGGCGTCCAGTCGGCATGGCGCAGGATCGTGCGGACGGTGACGCGGGACGGTGCGAGGCGCAGCGCCGTGTTGCGCAGCGCGACGGCCGCCGGCCGGGACAGCCGCTGACCCATCCGACCGGCCCGGCGGGCGGCTCGGGCGACCGACTGGCTGCGGGGCCGGCGTTCGGCGTCGTAGCGGCCGAGCGCCGACTCGACAGTGGGCTCGGTGCGGAGTGCGGCGGCCAGTGTCGCCGCGTCCTCCAGGGCCTGGCACGCCCCCTGGCCGAGGTGCGGTGTCATGGCATGGGCCGCATCGCCGAGCAGGGCGACCCGGCCCACCGCGTAGGAAGGGAGCGGGACGACCAGTTCGTCGACGTCATGGTGCAGGACGGCGTCGGGCCGGGTTGCCGCCAGCAGCGCGGGAATGGGGTCGTGCCAGCCGCCGAACCTGCGGCGGACCTCGGCAAGGGGATCCGGATGGCGCACACCGGCAGGGGCGTTGAGCACCGCGTGCCACTCGGCCCGGCCGTCCGTGAAGGCGATGTGGCCGAACTCGGCCCCCGGCCCCCAGGTGAGCTCGAAGTCGGTACTCAGGCCGACCGGGGACTCGGTGATGGCGCGCAGCACGGTCGAGCCGCTGTAGGCCGGACCGGGGTGCCCCGGGAAGAGCCGGGAGCGCAATCCGCTGCCGATGCCGTCGGCGGCCACGGCCAGATCCGCGTCGAGGAGGGTGTCACCGGCGGTGAGGCGCACCCGCGAGGCGTCGGAGCGGTCGACGGACGTCACCTCGGCTCCGACGAGCAGGGACTCGGGAGGCAGTGCCTCGCGCAGCAGCCGGTGCAGCGTGGCCCGGGGGATGCCCACGATCGGGGTCCCCAGCTCGCGCTCCAGTGCGGCTCCGTCCATGCGTGCCAGCAGACGTCCGCCCGGGGTGCGGGTGCCGCCGGTGTACTGCGGCCGTGCTGCCGCACGCACCGGCCCGCCGACGCCGAGGGCGTCCAGTGCGCGCAGGCCGTTCGCATGCAGGGAGATGCCCGCGCCCGCGTCGTCGAGGGTGCGGGCGCGCTCGACGACCGTCGCCTCCCAGCCGATGAGTCGCAGCCCGATCGCGGCGGCCAGTCCGCCGATGCCTCCGCCGACAACCACCGCGCTGTTGCCCATGCCGGGTCCCCTCTCCTGCGCCGCCCAGGCCTTCTACGCCTGTAGAAGGAGAGTACTACGCAGTCTCTACAGGTGTAGAAAGGGGGATGACCACAGATCGACGAACCCTCCTCGCCGATGCCGCCATCGACGTGCTGGCCGAGGCAGGGATGCGCGGCCTGACCCACCGGGCCGTGGACCGGGCGGCGGACCTGCCGCCGGGCACCACCTCGGCGTACTTCCGTACCCGGCAGGCGCTGCTCACCGGGCTCGTCCGGCGGCTCGTCGCCCTCGACCAGGCGGAGTTGCAGGCGGCCGGCGAGCAGGCGGGGATGCCGCGCGACGCCGACGAACTGACGGACGGGCTCGCCGGCTTCGTCGGGCGGCGGCTGGCCGGTCGGGGTCGGCAGAGGTCGCTCGCCCGCTACGCGTGCGCGGTCGAGAGTGTGCGTCACCCGGAGCTGCGGGAGATCCTTGTGCCGCGCGAGAACGCGGCACGCGAGGCCGTGCGGGCGTTCCTGGAGGCGCAGGGCGTGGCCGACGCCGAGGGCCGGACGCTCACGCTGCTGGCCTGCGTGGACGGGCTGCTGTTCGACCGGCTGGTGGGCGGCGGGGGAGTGCCGAGGGACGAGATCGCGGGGGTGGTCGCCGCCGCGCTCCGCGAGGCGTGATCGTCGACGCGCCGGCGTCACTCCTGGGCGGGCTCCGCCGCTTGCTCCCGGGCGGGGCGGGGCGGCACGGGAACGGTGGCCGCCTCACCCTTCCGGACCGCCTGCACCACCGCATCGTGCAGGCGACGGCTGTCCTCCTCCGAACAACACGGCACAGGACTGCCCGACATGGTGAACCAGTCGATCGCACCCGTGTACTGCACGGTCACCTGGGCCAGGTCATCCGCCCAAGTCGTGTGAACGGTCAGGTCCCCGGACAGGACACCGACCTCCTCCGTGAGCACGCCACCGTGCCCGGAGAACACACCGCAAGTCGTCCACGACGCCCAAGCCATGACTCCAGGCTGGCACCAAGACCGCGGATGCGCGACCCGCGGGCTCCACGCCCCGATCGCGCCCGCTCGTGCGGGACACCGCCCCGCCCTTCCGGATGCTGGATATGGGGGAAACTTTCCATCGGGCCGGGCTGCGGTTCCCGCACCCGCCGATCCCCGGACTATGACGCGTTGTTAACGCCAAATCGTCGCATCGGCCCCTCGGAACAACGAATTCCGAAGGTGAATACCTCTTGACCTGCGGAACACGTCAGGATTGCATGTCGCGCTGGGAGCGACGAAACCACTCACCACGTCCTCGTCTGGAGGCGATACCGCTCCCGTGCTCAGACACCGCACCTGTTGATCGGAACCGCACGATGACCGAAACGCTCAGCGCTCCCCAGGCGCTCGCCCCAGCGACCGGCCCCACTCCACAGAAGCTCAAGCGTTCCATCGGCGTCGTGGGCGGAACTCTGCTCACGCTCTCCTGCGTGACGCCCGCCTCGACCCTCTTCGTGGTCGTCCCGGACCTGTTCTCCAGCCTCGGCACGTACACGGCCCTCACGATCGCCATCGGCTCACTGCTCTGCATCGCGGTCGCCTTCTGCTACTCGGAGCTGGGCACGCTCATTCCGAGTGCCGGAGGCGAGTACGCCATGGTGTCGACCATGGCGGGGCGGCTCGCCGGGTGGCTCGTCTTCGTGCTCTCGCTGCTGGTCGTGATGATCGTGCCACCGGTCATCGCCATGGGAACGGCCGACTACCTCGCACCCATCGTGCACATTCCGGCCCCCGTCGCGGGTGCCGGCGTCATGGTGCTCGCCACCCTCGCCGGCCTCCTCGACCTGCGCGCCAACGCGTGGATCACCGGAATCTTCCTCGTCCTCGAAGTGATCGCGGCAGGTGTCGTCGCCGTTCTCGGCTTCGCCCACTCCGAGCGCGGTGCGTCGGCGCTGGTGCACGGGTCGGTCGCCTCGCCGGGCGGCACGAGTTCGACCGTCACCGCGATGATGGTGGTCTCCGGTCTCGCGATCGCGCTCTTCATCACCCAGGGCTTCTCCACGGCGGTCTACCTCTCGGAGGAGCTGGAGAACCCGCGGCGCAACGTGGCCCGCACCGTGCTCGCCACCCTCGCCATCTCCACGGCGGTCATCCTCGTCCCGGTCATCGCCATCACGCTGGGCGCCCCGGACCTGGCGGCCCTGACCTCGGGCGACCTCAACACCATGGTCGCCGCCTGGTCCAACTCGGCCGTCGGTACCTTCGTCAGCCTCTGCGTCGCCCTCGCGATCATCAACGCGGGCATCGTGATGGTCATCCAGAACTCGCGGGTGCTGTTCGCCTCCGCCCGTGACAAGGCATGGCCCGCGCCGATCAACCATGCCCTGTCCCGACTCGGCCGGTTCGGGTCCCCGTGGGTCGCGACCCTGGTCGTCGGCGTTCCCGGAGCGGCGCTCTGCTTCGTCAACCTCGACACCCTGTACGGCGTCACCGGCGTATCCGTCACCGCCATGTACCTGCTGGTCGCCGTCGCGGCCCTGCTCTGCCGCCGCGGCACGCACCGCGAGGCGCCGGCCTGGCGCATGCCGCTGTGGCCCGCGATCCCCGTGCTGCTGATCGCCGTGCTGGCGTACATCCTGACCCAGCAGGAGACCGAGTACCTGCTGTGGACCGGCGGGATCACCGCGGTCGCCACGCTCTACTGGGCGCTCTACCTGCGACCCCGCCGGGAGACCCGCTGGCTGGTCAGCATTCCGGAGGACGCGCAGTCCTGACCCGGACGTGTTCCGTGCGGTGCCCGGCCCGTCGGTGGAGATCATCCGCCGGCGGGCCGCGCCCGTGCCGCCCGCCACGCCCCGGTGCGAGGGCCTGGATCCGGCCATCCGGGGCCCGTCACCGGACCCGATCGCCCGACCGGGCGCGGTGTCGGCCCGGCGACGGGCGGACACACCCCTGATTCCCTCACAGTGGGGTGAATGCGTCGTCGGAACACGGGGAGTCGTGGCGGGATGAGTGTCGAGCGGGTCGGAGTCGTCGTTCACCAGGGTCATCCCGAGGCCGTCGTCGCGGCGGGCGTCGTACGCGGTTGGTGTGCCCGCGAAGGCATCCCGTGCACGGACATCGACGTGTGGCGCGACGACGAACGCAGGCGCGGCGGGCGCGAGGAGGCCGATGTCGCGGGCAACCCCGATCTCATCGTGACGCTCGGGGGCGACGGGACATTCCTGCGCGGCGCCAGGATCGCCGCCAAGAACGACGGCGCCGTCCTCGGGATCGACCTGGGCCGCGTCGGTTTCCTCACCGAGGTGCCGGCCGGCGACGTGGTCCGGGCGCTCGACGCCGTCCACCGGGGCCGGGCGGAGGTCGAGGAGCGCATGACCCTGACCATGCGGGCCTCCCGCGTACTCGAAGTGCCCCCGGACATCGATGCCCTGATGGGTTACGGGCGGCGCCCCATGCTGCCGCCTCCCCAGGTCGCCCTGGACGAGGAGGCCGCGGCGGAGGGCTGGGGCGTGGCGCTGGACGTCACCGCGCTCAACGACGTCGTCGTGGAGAAGCTCGCCCGCGACCGGCAGGTGAGCCTCGGCGTCTACATCGGCGGCCGCCTCCTTGCCTCGTACTCGGCCGACGCGGTCATCATGGCCACGCCCACCGGCTCGACCGCCTACAGCTTCGCCGCAGGCGGTCCGGTGGTCTCACCGCGCATGGACGCCGTACTCTTCACGCCCGTGGCGGCGCACATGACCTTCGACCGCACCGTGGTCGCCGCGGCCGACGAACCGATCGCCGTACGGGTCCTGCCGCACTCGGGCCAGGGCGCGGTGACCATCGACGGTCAGCTGCGCGGCGTGCTGGACGCCGGGGACTGGCTCGGGGTGTACGCGGCACCGCGCCGTCTGCGGGTCATCAGGCTCGGCCCGCACGACTTCTACGGGCGGCTGCGCACCCGCCTGCGCCTCACGGACGCGCCGGCCACGGCGGCCGACGGGGAGAGCGCGCCGCTCTTCCGACCGGACGGACCGGTCCCGCACGACCTGGCCCATCTCCATCTCTCCCCGGCGGACAGGGATGGGGCGGCCGGTGCCTGATCGCGCCGGGTTCCACCCGCTTCCCGCCGGGGAACCGGGGCCACGAGGCCGAAGTGCCGTACGACAAAGGAGTTCCCATGCCCAGCAGTGCCGATCTTCCCGCCTTCACCACCGTGACGGTTCCCGACACCGAACTGGCCTCGGCCGCGACCCAGTTGGTGCGTGACACGACCGACGACCTGATCTACCACCACTCCCGCCGCGTCTACCTCTTCGGCGGGCTCCAGGGACACAACGGCGGGCTGAGCTTCGACCCGGAGCTGCTCTACGTCGCAGCCATGTTCCACGATCTCGGGCTCAACGAGGAATTCCGCGGCAGCGGGCGCCGGTTCGAGGTGGACAGCGCCGACGAGGCACGGCGATTCCTGCAGGGCCGCGGTGTGCCCGAGGACAGCATCCGTCGCGTCTGGACGGCCATCGCACTCCACACGACGCCGGGAATCCCGTCGTTCATGGAGCCCGAGGTCGCACTGGTGACGGCCGGTGTGGAGTACGACGTACTGGGCATCGGGTACGACGACATCAGTGAAGCGGACCGTGCGGCGATCGTCGCCCTCCACCCCCGCCCCGACTTCAAGCGGCGCATCCTCAGGGCCTTCACCGAAGGCATCGAACCCAAGCCGGACACCACGTTCGGCAATGTGAAAGCCGATGTCCTGGAGCGTTACGCACCCGGGTTCGAGCGTGGCAACTTCGTGGACACCATCCTGGATTCCGCCTGGCCGGAGTGACGCGGACGAGCAGCCCCCATGACCTGGTGGAGACGGCGCCCGTCGATATAGTTGGCGCCTACAGGAAAGTGACCGTGCAGAGGGGGCCGGTGCGGGATCAGCGAGCTCGGCCGCAGCGTCGTCGCGCTCTTCGCACGGCTCACCGTTCCGGCCAAGTGGGCGTGCGCCCAACGCCGATGGCGCCGATGGGCACCTCGGTGACGCGGGCGGTCCGGCCGGCGAACGGCTCCGCACCCTCCGCCCGTTCCTCCGCCACCCACGGAAAGGTCATGCGATGCCGGCCGTCCTCGTCCTGCTGCTCTCCGGAACCTGGCTGCTCTCCGGCGCCCTGGTCACCGGGACCGATCCGCTGATCGTCGCCGTGGGCCGAACCGCCGTGTGCTGCGCGGTGCTCACCGCCGTCGCCGTATCCACCGCCGACGGCCGGGCCGACCTGCGCCGGGCCGCCGCCAGGCCGGGCACCGTATGGCTGCTGGGCCTGCTCGGATTCGCCGGGTACGCGGCAGGGACCCTCCTCGCCATCCCGCGCATCGGAACCTCGCTCACCAATCTCGTCGTCGCGCTGATGCCGTGCGCCTCGGTGGCGGTCGGCGCGATGTTCTTCGGCGAACGGTCCGGACCGCGCAAGGTGGCGGGGGCGGCACTCGCCTGCGCGGCGGCCGCCGGATACGCGGCGCTCGGTGCGGACGCGGGCGATGCGGACGGCATGGGGCTGCTGCTGCTGGTGGCGGCGGCGACCGTGGCCTTTGCCGTGTACGGGTTCCTGTATCGGAAGCGGCTGTCGGGGCTGCCACCGCTCGCAGTGCTGCCCGTGCTGCTCGCCGCCGCCACCTGTCTGCTGCTCCCGATGGCCCTGCCCGCGCTGATCGCCCATCCG
This sequence comes from Streptomyces sp. NBC_00984, assembly GCF_045162475.1. NCBI lineage: Bacteria > Bacillati > Actinomycetota > Actinomycetes > Kitasatosporales > Streptomycetaceae > Streptomyces > Streptomyces sp. NBC_00984. The sequence continues at coordinate 778,647 of NZ_CP108734.1, read as the reverse complement.
CCGACACCCGCCGCGATCGGCGGCACAGTGGTGCTGGGCGCAGCCGTCTACGCGCCGGCCTACCTCGTGCAGCACCGGCTCATCCTGCTCCGCGGGCCGGTCTTCACGGCCGCCGTGCAACTGGCCGTTCCCTTCACCGTGCGGCTGGGCGACTGGGCACTGGACACCGCGCCCGCGCCCTCTCCCGCAGAGCTGCTGCTCCTCGCGGTGTGCTGCGGGGGCATCGCGCTCGTCACCGTCCAGCCGCAGGCCCGACTCGCCGCCGCCGAATGACCGCGGGACAGTCGGGGCCGAAGCGGCTCAGGTCCCGGCCTGATCCCCGACCGTCGTCGCGCCGACCACCAGCGTGCACGGGTGGGCGTGCATCCCGGGAGCGTCGCGCCCGTCGGCCACCTGGGCCGCTGCGGCGGCGCCCAGCGCGGCCAACCCCATGTCGACGGTGGTGAGATGGCGGGTGCGCTGGCCGCTGATCACGTACTCCCAGTTGTCCACGCCGACCAGTGCGACATCGTCCGGGACCCGCCTTCCCGACTCCAGCAGGACCGACTCCACGCCGAGCGCGATCTGGTCGTTGCCGCAGAAGACGGCGTCGAACCGGGTGCCGGAATCGATCAGCCGGCGACAGGCGGTGACCCCCCAGGCCCGGCTCCAGTCGCCCCCGAGCGTGCCGGTCGCGGGGGAGAGCCCGGCTTCGGCGAGCGAAGACAGCAGCCCCTGCTCACGTCCCGTCGTGGCGGTGTCGGCCGCCTCGCCGGTGATGTGCGCGATGCGTCGCCTGCCCAGCGACAGCAGGTGCTCGCCCGCCAGCCGGCCGGCCATCCGGCTGTCGGGGACGTAGCAGGAGTCACCCGCCCGGTCGGTGAGCCCGAACGCGTAGGCGACCGGAACGGAGAACTCGGCCGTGACGGACCGCATTTCGGCCCGGAGGTCGTCGCCGAGCACCAGCAGTCCGTCGACGCGCCGGGCCTGCAGCCTGCGGATGCTGTCGGCCATCGAGTCCGGGTCGAAACTCGTGTCGTAGAGGAGGCAGGCCTGTTCCCGGCTGCCGAGATGGGTGAACGCCCCGACCAGTACCGGCTCGGTGAAGGCTCCCCGGGCATTTTGGGCGAGAATGCCGATCGTCCGGCTCCGCCCCAACGCGAAGGACTGCGCCAGGGCGTTGGGGCGGAAGTCCAGCCTGCGCGCCGCCTCGGCTATGCGTGATCGCGTCGCCGTCGAGACCCGGCCGCCGCCGTTCAACGCCCTCGACGCCGTGGAGAGCGACACCCCGGCGACCGCCGCGACATCGCTCAGTGTGACCCTGCCTCGTTCCGACATGGCATCAGCCTATCCATGGTGCGCAACTGCTTGTGCGATTACGTCGGTTACTGTGCGAACCCTTGACAGGGTCTGTTTGCGGGACCAGTCTGTGCCGCGTTTGAGCAAGCGGTTGCGCAACGGCCCGGAGCCGCATCGGGCTCAGTCCGTCCACGTTCTCCGCAGAGATCCCGCGCAGCCCCCCGCGCCCGATGATCAGGGAGTTTCACGCCATGCGACATCGACCACGCAGACGCCTGTCCCGCGCGGCGGTGGCCTTCTCCATACTGCTGGGCCTGCTGGCCTTCGGCCCGGCCGCCGCCTCCGCAGAGAGAGCCGGATCCATCGCCACGCGCACCGACGACTCGGCAACCGCCGTGTTCGGGAAGACACTTGAGGACCAAGGCGCCACCATCGACGCGTCTCCCGGCAGCGACGAGGCGAGCGCCAACGTCAAGACGTACGGCGACCGCGACTGCTGGGAGATCGGCCCCGGCCGCCCCAGCCAGTACCTGTACGTCACCGTGGACGCCCGCCTCAAGCACGAGGGGGCGAACCACGCGGCCGTCGACATCGACTACTTCGACGCGCCCGGTGCCAAGTTCGCGCTGGTCTACGACGCGGGCGCGAACCCGTGGAGCACCTCACGGATCGTGAAGACCACCGGCACCAACACCTGGAAGACCGCTCACTTCTACATCCCCGACGGGGCGTTCGCCGGCGGGCAGTACGGCCGGGACATGCGCATCGCCTCCTGGGCGCAGGACATGGGATCCAGTGAGAAACCGGTCTGCTTCGCCCGCTACGCCTTCGCCCCGTCCCCGGTCGACACCGATGACGTACGGATCGACGTGACCACCCCGGGCAACCTCTTCGACCCGGGCGCGCGGGCGAGCTTCGGAGTCCTCTCCGCCCGCGACCGCACCGTGCCCTGGAGCGTCCGCGACTACCGGGGCCGCACCGTGCGGCAGGGCGCCGCGGCCATCGACCCGGCCACCCGCGAGGGCGCCGTCGATGCCGGTGAACTCCCGGTCGGCTACTACACATTGACGCTTCGGGGGACCGCCGCGGACGGCGCCCCGGTCGCCCGTACGGCCGGCTTCGCGGTGCAGCACCCCGGCCCCGATCCGAAGCGCACCACCGACTCCTTCTTCGGCGTCAACCACCACCACCGCTCCGCCCCCGGCGACGCCTGGGACGACAGCACCGGGCTCGCCGCCCGTGCCGGTGCCGACGCACTGCGCGTCGACTCCGTCTACTGGAGCAGCATCGAGCACCCCAAGGGCGAGTACCAATGGCCCGAGGCCAGCGAACGTGTCACCGCGGACTTCGGCGCACGCGGCCAGAACGGCCTGATGCTGCTGGGCTTCGGCAACTCCGACTACGGCAACATCCCGAGCACCGACGAGGCGTACCAGGCATTCGGGAAGTACGCCGGACAGGTCGCGGAGAAGGCCGGTGGCCGGATCGAGTCACTGGAGGTCTGGAACGAGTACTACGGCGGCTTCTCCAATGGCGTGTGCTCGCAGAGCGCGAAGTGCTACGCCAGGATGCTGGCCGCCGCGTACTCGGGGGTCAAGGCCGCCGACCCGAAGGTCACCGTGGTCGGCGCCTCGTCGTTCAAGGTGCCCCTGGACTGGTTCGAGGAGCTCTTCAAGCTCGGCGGGCTCAAGCACATGGACGCGATCTCCGTCCACCCCTACCGCGCCCCGGGCGACCCCGAGGGCGTCGAGCTCGACATCGCAGGCCTCAAGCGGCTGATGCGTCAGTACAACGACGGCAGGGAACTCCCGATCTGGATCACCGAGCAGGGCTGGACCTCCGCCGACCGGGACGGCATCGGCGTCAGCGAGCAGACCCAGGCACAGGCCACCGCACGAGCCCTGCTGGAGGCCAAGGCCGCAGGCGTCGCCCGCTACTACTGGTACGACCTGATCAACGACGGCAACGGGCCGAGCAACGGGGAACACAACTTCGGCCTGCTGCGCAAGACGGGCCCGGAGGCCAACGGGCTCAACCCGAAGCCCGCCTACCTCGCCTACTCCACCGTCGCCCGCGAACTGACCGAAGCGGCGTTCACCGGACGGCTGCGCACCGGCGACAGCGACCTGCACGCGTACACATTCAGGTCCGCGTCCGGCTCGCCCGGCGACGGCTCGGTCACCACGGCCCTGTGGAGCAGTGACCGCACCGGCAAACCGGTCCGAGTGCGGACCGGGAAGCCGGTCACCGTGGTGGACATGCTCGGCTCGGAGCGGGTGCTGGAGCCGGTGAACGGCTGGGTGCACCTCACGGCCACCGGCGCCCCGGTCTATCTGCGGGCCGCGGTCGACAAGGTGGAGGAGTCACCGCTGCTTTCGCTGTCCGCACCGAAGAACATCGCGGCGGGCGCGGACGTTCCGGTGACCGCCACACTCGACAACCGCGCCACGGGCCATGGCGAGGGGGCATCGACACACAAGCGCACCGCGGTCTTCGAGATCGAGGGCCGGCGGGTCACCGTCTCGGCGGCGCCCGGCCGACGGGCCGGCGCCGTGCTGAAGGTCCCGGCCGGTGACACGCCCGGCAGTCGTGGCCTGGCCGCGGCGGTCACCCTCGACGGGAAGCGGGCCGGCGCGGTCGCGACCGGCACGGAGGTGACGACGCAGCCGGTGACGGTCGACGTGTCCCCGGAGATGTCGGTGCAGGGCGCCGCCCGCACCGACCGGCTGGCGGTGACCGTCACCAACCACTCGCCGGACGCGCCGGTCCGGGTGACCGGGATCGACTGGTCCTTCGGCGACCGCAGCGGAACCATCGCGGGCCGCGGCACAGGCGACGGCGGCACCGTCCCGCCGCTCGCCACCCGCACCTTCCGCGCCACCGTCGACGGAGCCTCCCCCTACGCCGTACAGCCCGTCGGGGTGACCGCGAGATTCACGGACGGACGCACCGCGCACGACAGCGACTCCTTCGGCTTCAGCCCGATCGCCAGGGCCACCCCGCACCTGGTGGACGGCAAGCTCACCGGTCTGGGGAACGCCCCGAAGGTGGACCTCTCCGAAGTCGGCTCGTACAACGGCATCGAACCCTCCGTCGCCGACGGTGACATGTGGGCGACCTGGGACGACAAGAACCTCTACGTATCCGCGGTCGTCCGGGAGAAGGACCACCGGACGGCACAGAAGGTGGCCTGGCTGCCCGCCGGCGACAGCATCGGCATCGGGGTCCAGCCGGGCAAACCCGGTGAGGGGCTGGGGCGTTGGGGGGCCGTGTGGTACATGCTCTACGCAGGTGACACCGTGACGGAGGGGCCGGGTGTCTTCGTCGAATCCCTGCCGAAGGACTACCCGGTGGGATCCGTGGAAGGTGCCGATGTCCGGGTGGCCCGCGACGAGGAGGCCGGGACGACGACCTACCTGGTCGCCGTGCCGTGGAAGCGGATCGCCCCGCTGTCGCCCGAGGACCCCTCGTTCTCGCTGACCCTGACCGTCAACAAGAACGACGGTGTGCAACGGGACAACTACCGCTCGCTCGGTCTGGACGGATGGCAGACCTGGGGCGACGGGCTCAACAACTGGAAGCTGGTGCGCTACCAGCAGGTACAGCTGACCCGCTGACCTGCCCCGGCCGGTGGGCGCCGCGACATGCGACGCCCACCGGCCGTCGTTCCCGACAACCGGCACGTCGAATCAGCAGCGAGAGGGCGAAACCACCATGACCAACACCTCCATCGGCACGGGCGATGCGACCGGCTCCCGGCGCCGCGACCGGGCAGGTCTACGACGGCGCTCACCCGTTGCCCGCGTGCCGGCTCTCGCTCTCGCGCCGGCCCTCGCACTGACCCTGATCGTGGCCCTCCCCCCGTCCGCCCCCGCCGCGACGCACACCCTGTCGGTCAACTCGCCGAGCCTGATCTTCCAACGGGGCCAGGGCGCCGTGGAGTTCGGCTCCTCGGCGGCCTCGGTCTCCTGGACCGTCACCGATGAACAGGGCACCCGGGTGCGCGGCGGCACCAGCTGGCTGTCCGGCGGGAAGGCCACGATCCCCGTCGCCGACCTCGCCCCCGGCTACTTCGAACTCGCCCTGCACGCGGGCTCCTCCACCGATCCGACCGACCTGCGCACCTCGTTCGCCGTCATCGAACCGGTGCCGGCCGGTGTGATCGCCCCGGCCTCGCCGTTCGGCGCCGCCGTGCACATCGGACGCGCCGGCTGGGGCCTCGATGTGCTGGACGAGGCACGGAAGACAGGCATCGCGCACATCCGCGAGGACGCCTGGTGGGACCGGTTCGAGACCGCGAAGGGCAGTTACACCTTCCCGGCTGCCTTCTCCACCGAAATGGCACGTGCCCGCGCGCTGGGCATCACCCCGCTCGTCATCGCGAACGGCGCCAACCCCCTGTACGACAAGGGTCATACGCCGAGCAGCCCCGAAGGCATCGCGGCCTTCGGGAAGTTCGCCGCGGCGGTGCTGAAGCAGTACGACCGGAGCGACGTCGAGGTGCTCAACGAGTACAACGGCGGCACCTTCAACAACAGCGCCTGCGGGACGAGCGCCGCTTGCTACCTGGAGGTGCTCAAAGGGGTCCACCAGGCCGTGAAGGCCGCGGACCCGGGCGCCTCGGTCGTCGGCCCGGCCACCATCGGCATCGGCAACTGCGTGCACGCCGACGGCACCAAGTGCTTCGCGCCGGACCTGATCGACCGCGGTGGACTGAAGGCGATGGACGCCTACAGCGTCCACCCCTACCACTACCCGGGCGGACCGGAGTGGCTGGGCAGCTCCGGCGACACCATCGCCGGCCTGCGGCAGCGGATCCGCGCAGCCAACGACGGCAAGGACAAGCCGATCGTTCTCAGCGAGATGGGCTGGCCCACCGACACCGGTCACGGCACCACCGAGCGCCAGCAGGCCGACAACCTGATCCGGCTCTACGCCATCGGCCTGGCCAATGGTGTGACCCGGGTCTACTGGTACGACCTGGTCGACGACGGCAGCGACCCCGCCAACAAGGAACAGAACTTCGGCATGCTCCGGCAGCCCGTGACGGCCACCACCGCGAACCCGGTCTCGGTCACCGCCAACGCACCCAAACCGGCCGCGGTCGCCCAGGCCGTGGTGGCCCGGATGCTCGGCGGCAAGACGTACGAGGGGAACGACGGCCTGACCGCACCGGCCTACTCCGTCCGCTTCACCGGCGGCGGCACGACCCGCGTGGTGTGGGCCACCACCGCCCGCAACCTCACGGTGTCGGCGACCGGCCCGGTCACTCTGGTCGACTCCTGGGGCCGACGCTCCGTCAGGCAACCGACGGACGGCCGCTTCCCCCTGGAGGCCGGTCCGTCACCGGTGTTCGTCGAGGGCCCTGTCACCGGCGTCGCAGCGGCAACGCCGTAGCGAGGCCGGTCGGGAAACGGGTGGACGGGCGAGTGCCGGGCACGCTGTGATGGCCGGTACCCGCCCGCCGCGCCCACAGACCACCCGCCAGATCGCCGAGGCCCTTGTCGGACAGGACGCCGCCGGACGACCTCCGCCACCCGGGGTGGTGGGCCCACCACCCCGGGTGGCGGAAGTCGTGCGGGATGCGGACCCGACTCAGAAGGTGACATCCGAGCAGGCGTAGAACGCGTTGCCGGTGTCGGCGATCGTCCAGACGCCGAGAATCAGGTGCTTGCCCGACTTCTGCGGCAGGACCCCGGCATGGGTCACGGTGGATGCCGGCAGGCGGCCGCCGAAGGGCACGGTCAGGAAGGGCTGCGGCTCCAGGTCGGCCCGGGTGAGGGGCTTGGCGGGGTCGTACCCGTCCTTGGTGATGTAGTAGCGGAAGTCGGTCGTGGCGTGCCGGGCCGTGATGCGCCAGCGGAAGGTGTAGCTCTGCCCGCCGGTGACCTGCGTCGCCGGCCAGGCGCCGCCGCGTGGGTCGTCGAGCTCGGAGAACCGGTCGTTGCCGCCGGCGCAGATCGTGCCGTCGACCGGGCCGCGGGCGGGGAAACCCTTCGGGCCCTCGACGCTCGGCGGCTCCCACTGGATCTGGCCGCAATTGCGCACGGTGCCGTCGCCGCAGAGCTGCTGACGGCTGACGGGAGCATCGGTGTAGCCGTGGCTCTGGGCGCTGCCGGTGGTGACGAGGAGGGAGGCTCCGGCGATTCCGAGGCCGAGAACGAACGAGGTCATCCTTCTGCGCATGCTTCGCTCCTGAGGGAGGTGTGGGGGCGCTGCGAGACGAGTGGGGAGGGCGCGCTCCACCCCGCTAGGTCTAGACCAACTTCGAGACTAGCCAGGGCAATTGGTCATGTCCATACCAGCAATGCACCGCCGGGTGACCAGCCGGTAACCCTTCCGATCGGACCGAAGGGGGTCATCGGCATGGTGGCCGGCGGACAAAGCAGGCGTAGGCTGGCAAAAACGCCTGTACACCGCGAATGAGCGATCGAGGCGGCCCATGACCGACCCACACGGCTTCCTCAAATTCCCCCGCCGACCCGTCCCGGCACGCCCCGTCGAGGAACGGCTGAGCGACTGGAACGAGGTCTACGCGGGACAGGCGCGGCTCCCCCTCGTGTCCGAGCAGGCCGGGCGCTGCATGGACTGCGGCATCCCGTTCTGCCACAGCGGCTGCCCGCTGGGAAACCTCATCCCCGAGTGGAACACCTACGCGAGGCGGTCGGACTGGCGGGCCGCGGCCGAGCGGCTGCACGCGACCAACAACTTCCCGGAATTCACCGGGCGACTGTGCCCGGCCCCGTGCGAGGACGCCTGCGTACTGACCATCAACGCCGACCCGGTGACCATAAAGAACGTCGAGCAGGCCATCGCCGACCAGATCTGGGAACGCGGGTACGCGTCACCGCGACCGCCGGAGCGCCTCAGCGGGAAGACCGTCGCCGTCATCGGCTCCGGGCCGGCGGGTCTGGCCGCGGCGCAGCAGCTCACGAGAGTCGGCCACACCGTCGCCGTCTACGAGCGTGCCGACCGGATCGGCGGACTGCTGCGCTACGGCATCCCCGAGTTCAAGATGGAGAAACGCCACCTGGACCGCCGCATCGAGCAGATGCGGGCGGAGGGAACCAAATTCCGCACGGGGGTGGACATAGGCGGCGACCTCGACGCCGCCGAGCTCGCCGAGCGACACGACGCGGTCGTCGTCGCCGTCGGTGCGCGAGGCCAACGGGAGCTGCCCGTCCCCGGCCGCGAGCTGTGCGGCATCCATCAGGCCATGGACTATCTGACCCTGGCCAACCGGGTCACCGAGGGCGACTGCGACGCGCCTGTCGTCACTGCCGAGGGCAAGCACGTGGTGATCATCGGGGGAGGGGACACCGGCTCGGACTGCATGGGGACCGCACTGCGCCAGGGGGCCGCCTCCGTGGTGCAGCTGGACATCAATCCGGAGCCCGGCGACACCCGGCGGGACAACGAGCCCTGGCCCACGTATCCGAAGGTCTACCGGATATCCCACGCCCATGAGGAGGCGCGGGGGCGGAAGGGCGCCGATCCGAGGGTCTTCTCCTCGGCCACCCTCCGCTTCGAGGGCGACCGGTCCGGGCGGGTGCACGCGTTGCGCCTCGCGGAAGTGGAACCCGAGGCCAGAAGGCCGCGTCCGGAGACCGAGCGGGGGATTCCGGCGGATCTGGTGCTGCTCGCCCTCGGCTTCTACGGCCCCGAACACGGCACGGGGCTGATGAGGCAGCTCGGGCTCACGCTGGACGACCGGGGCAACTTCGCCCGGAACGCGGGCTTCGGGGCCGAGACGGCGGAGCCGTCCGGGCGGGCGGCCCGTACCAGCACGGACGGGATCTTCATCGCCGGTGACGCGGGGCGCGGCCAGTCCCTCGTGGTGTGGGCCATCGCGGAGGGACGGTCCGCCGCCGCCGCGACGGACCGCTACCTGACCGGCTCCACGGTGCTCCCGGCCCCGATCGCACCACAGGACCGGCCTCTGATGACTTGAGCGCCCGGCTGTGATCGCACCGCAGGACCGGCCCTGGTGACTTGTGCGCCCGGCCGCGAACACATCACAGGGCCGGCTCTGGTGGCTTGTGCCCGGCCGCGCGAATCCGCCGGCGTGCGGACCGGCCGCCATCAACACCCTTTGCTCGCTGGGTATTTCAGACCCCTCGCTTGTCCGGCGCGCCGGTGGACGCTCCGCAGACGGACGTCAAGGAATCGGCCAGCGCGGCCGCGTGCAGTTCGTCGAGGCGCCTCTCGTGGCTCACGCCTTCCGCCGAGGCGGCGAGTGCGACGCGGCACAGTGGAGCGGAGCGGCGGTACGGTGCCGCGTCGGCGACGGCCCGGACGAGTGCCTTGTTGAGGTGGTCGACCTCCTTGCGCACCTCGTCGAGGCCGGGACGCTCGGTGGGTGCCTCGGACGGCCGGTCCCGCCACAGCCGGTGCAACCCGCGCTGCACCGCCTTGTTCGCCTCGATCTGGTCCCGGAAGACCAGCCTCGTCAGCCGTGGGTCCGCTCCGAGCCTCCTGGCCTGCTCGGCCAGGGAGTCCAGTACCCGCTGTTCCCTGGCGGGGTCGTCGACCGGGCTTCCGGTGCCCCACGTGGCCGCGGCGACCAGGTCACCGGTGGCGATGAGCCGGGCGGAGAGCTCGGCCACGGGGAACAGGGGAGGTCGCCGGGCCGAACCGCCGGGACTCGTCGCAGCCGCGGAGAGCGGGGCGGCCGCCACTGCGACGAGCAGCGCCGCTGTGATCGCCGTGCTGGTCAGCACGGGGCGTGAGGGCGAGGTCCGTTGCACAGGTGTTCCTGTCGATCCGGGAGCAGATGCTCGAAAAATCGAAAAAGCTAATTGATATTACTGATAATTCATATTCATGGCATCCTGAATGGTCGGGGTGTCACCCGCGATTCTCGCCATGCTCGCCGCAGCGTATCGCCACGAGGCTTGAATTCGACGGTTGAGGTAGCCGATCGGGGAAAAATAAGTAGGGCGGCCCCCGGTGACGACACTCGGGTTCGCGGGGCCCATGAGGCGGCTCGTATCATCCTTCAGTCCATCCTCCTCGCGCGTGACAGATGACGTCCGGTGTGCCGGTCACGCGCGTCCGCGGTTAGTATTCAGTTTCTCTTTCACGGTCCGTGCACCCTTCTGTGCACTGCTCCGTGCTGGTTCCTTTCGTAAGGGTGCTGTGAGTGGAAAGTTGTGAACCGCTGCCCGGCGGTGATCCGGAGGTGAATTTCCGTCGGGTCCGGGGAAAAGTGGTGCCGGTACCGTCCGTGCGCGCTGTCCTGCGTGTGTCGGCGTACCCATTTCTGCTGGCGAGCACGGTTTCGGTGGCCGCTGCGGCGTTGTGTCTCGATTGGGATCCCGACCGTGTGAGCCCGCTCTTCCTGCTGGGCGTCATCTCTTATCTCACCGTGCTCGAACGTCTGATTCCGCACCGGTGGGCCTGGCACCCGAGCGCCGGTGAGTGGCGTTGGTACGGGGTCTATTTCCTGTTGACGATGGTGGCCAGCGCCTTTGCGCAATATCTGGTTTCCGCGGTCGTCTCCGTGGTGTCGCCGAACGAGTCGACGCTCAATCTCTGGACGGAAATACCCGCTGCATTGCTGACCGGTTCACTGGCCAGTTATCTGGTGCACCGGCTCGGTCATACCAACGCGATACTGTGGCGACTGCATGGTGTGCACCATGTGCCGGAAAAGGTCAACGTCGCCAGTAATGGTGTCAATCACGTCCTCGATATCGTTCTCGCGCAGGGAACCGTTCAGCTGGCTCTGGTGCTGGTCGGGTTCTCCCGTGACTCCGTGTTCGTGGTGGGCCTTTTCGTGGCTGCTCAGGGCTATTTCGTCCACGCCAACATCGACGTGCGCATCGGGCGGCTCAACCATGTGCTCGCCAGCCCCGAACAGCACCGCCTGCATCACAGCACCGATCTGTCCGAGGCGGGCCACTACGGCTCGGACCTGTCGATCTGGGACCACTTCTTCGGCAGTTACACCTGGCGGCCCGGCCGCGAACCGGTCGCGATCGGCCTGGGCGATCCCGCGTCCTTCCCCCGTACGGGGGAGATCGTTTCCAGCCTTCTTCACCCCTTGAGCCGTGCGAAGGGGCCCGGGACCGGTTCTGCCTGAACTGCCCTTCCATGCCGTGCCGCGGCGCCACGATCTAGGAGTACAGCCTTGCCCGACGTGAACAGTGCCTCTGTGAGCGACAAAGTAGCGATCATCGGCATGGGGTGCCGAATGCCCGGCGGTGCGTCGGACCATCGTGCTTACTGGCAGAATCTCATGGAGGGCAAGGACTGCATCACACCGACACCGGTCGATCGCTACGACGTCGGCAGCCTCGGCAGCAGACACAAGGAGAAACCCGGACGCCTGATCGGCGGTCGCGGGGGATACATCGACGGTTTCGACGAGTTCGACCCGGCCTTCTTCGGGATCAGCCCGCGCGAGGCCGACCACATGGACCCTCAGCAGCGCAAACTGCTGGAGGTCGCCTGGGAGGCACTGGAGGACGGCGGCCAGCGGCCCGCGGAGCTCGCCGGCAGCAACACCGCCGTGTTCGTCGGCGCGTTCACGCTGGACTACAAGATCCTTCAATTCTCCGACCTGAGCTTCTCGTCACTCGCCGCCCACACCGCGACCGGCACCATGATGACGATGGTCTCGAACCGTCTCTCGTACTGCTTCGACTTCCGCGGACCGAGCCTGTCGATCGACACCGCGTGCAGCTCCTCCCTGGTGGCGGTGCACCTCGCCTGCCAGAGCCTCAACAAACGGGAGACCGATCTCGCGCTGGCCGGTGGCGTCCTGCTGCACATGGCGCCGCAGTACACCATCGCCGAGACGAAGGGCGGATTCCTTTCGCCCGACGGCCGTTCACGTGCGTTCGACGCCGCGGCCAATGGCTACGTACGGGCCGAGGGCGTCGGTCTGGTCGCGCTCAAGCGACTGGACGACGCCCTGCGCGACGGCGACCCCATCCACGCGGTGGTCCTCGGCGCGGGCGTCAACCAGGACGGCCGGACCAATGGCATCACCGTGCCCAACGCGGATGCCCAGGTCTCCCTCATCCGGCGCGTCTGCGGCGAGGCCGGCATCACACCCGGCGACCTTCAGTACGTGGAGGCGCACGGCACCTCCACGCCCGTCGGCGACCCGATCGAGGCGAACGCACTCAGCCGGGCGCTGGCCGTGGGCCGCCGACCGGACGCGCCCTGCTACGTGGGCTCGGTCAAGACGAACATCGGGCACACCGAAGCGGCGGCGGGCATCGCCGGCCTGATCAAGACCGTGCTCTGCCTCAAGCACCGCCTCATCCCGCCCCACATCAACCTGGAGCAGCTCAACACCGCCATCGACCAGAGCTCCTCCCCGTACCGCATCCCGACCGAGCCGACCGCATGGCCCGAACACGAGGGACCCGCACGGGCCGGGGTGAACTCCTTCGGATTCGGTGGCACCAACGCGCACGTCGTGCTGGAACAGGCACCGGACAGGGACGCACCACCGGCCGCGCCCGGCCAACGAGCCTGGAATCTCCTCCCGTTGACCGCCCATGTCCCGGAAGCCCTGCCGGAGCTGGTGTCCGGCATCCGCCGCGAGCTGGCAGGCGTCCACGGGCCGGGGGTGTCGCTGCCCGACCTCGGCCACACACTGGCCCACCGCCGTCAGCACCTGGAGTCGCGGCTCTCTGTCGTGTACTCCTCGCGGGCCGGACTGGACGAGGCACTCGCCGCCTTCCAGCGCGGTGAACCGCACCCGGGAGTCGTCCACGGCAGGCAGCTCGAAGCCGAACAGCGCGGGCTGGTCTGGGTCTTCACCGGCATGGGGCCGCAGTGGTGGGGGATGGGCCGCCAGCTGCTGGAGGGCGACGAGGTGTTCCGGGACGCGGTCACCCGCTGCGACCGGGCCATCCGCTCGATCGCGGGCTGGTCCCTGCTCGAGGAGATGAGGGCCGACGAAGCCGGATCGCGCATGGGCGAGACATGGCTCGCACAGCCGGCCAACTTCGCCGTCCAGGTGGGCCTCGCGGCGATGTGGCGCCAGTACGGAGTGCGGCCCGACGCCGTGGTCGGTCACAGCACCGGGGAGGTCGCCGCCTTCTACGAGGCAGGGGTCTACACCCTGGAGGACGCGGTGAGCGTGGTGGTGCACCGCAGCCGGCTCCAGCAGAAGCTGACCGGCACCGGCACCATGCTCGCCGTGAGCCTGCCCGAGAAGGAGGCGCAGTACCGGGCGGCCGCGTTCGGGGACCGGGTGTCCGTGGCCGCGGTCAACAGCCCCTCGGCGGTCACACTGGCCGGCGACCGCGAGGCACTGGCCGAGCTGGCGGACGGGCTGCGCTCCGAGCAGATCTTCGCCAAGTTCCTCACGGTGCAGGTTCCGTACCACAGCGCGGGCATGGAGGCGATCAAGGACGAACTGCTGGCCTCGCTGGACGGTCTCGCCCCCCGGGCGGCGAAGGTTCCGGTGTACCTGACCGGGCAGGAAGGTACGGCGCACGGCAGCGAACTGGACGCGGACTACTGGTGGGAGAACGTCCGCCACCGGGTTCGGTTCCGCTCCGCCGTCGACCGGCTCGCCGACGACGGGTACGGACTCTTCCTGGAAATCGGCCCGCACCCGGTGCTCGGCCACTCCATCCGCGAGTGCCTCGAAGGCAAGGCGACGGCCGCGCGGACCCTTCCGTCGATCCGCCGCCAGGAGAACGAACCGGAGCGCTTCGCCGCCTCGCTGGCGGAGCTGCACAACCTCGGCGTCCCCATCGACTGGGACACCCTGCACCCGGCGGGCAGTCCGGTGATCCTGCCCCGCTACCCGTGGCGGCGCGACCGCTACTGGACGGAGCCCGCACCCGTCGCCCAGGTCCGCCTCGGCCGCGCCGACCATCCTCTGCTGGGCCGCCGCACCGTGGACACCGAGCCGACCTGGCACACCACGCTGGACACCGAGCGGCTGCCCTACCTCGAGGACCACCGCATCCAGTCCACAGTGGTCTTCCCGGCAGCGGGGTACCTGGAGATGGCCACGCAGGCGGTCCGCTCCCTGACCGGCGGCACCCATGTCGTGCTGACGGACATCGAGTTCCGCAAGGCACTGTTCCTGCCCGAGGGCGAGGACCGGGCCGTTCGCCTGACCCTCTCCTCGCAGAACGCGGCGTTCACCATCGCGTCGGCGGGGCAGGAGGAGGGCGGCCGTGCGGTGCACGCCAGCGGCGTCGTGCGCTCGGGGCAGCCGCGCCCGGCCGGGCGCCCCGCCGACACCGAAGCGCTCCGGGCGTGCGCCCTGCGACGGCTGGACGGCGAGGACTGCTACGCGGCGCTCGCCGCCCTGGGCTACCACTACGGGCCCGCGTTCCGGGCCATCGAAGAGGTGTGGATCGGTTCCGGAGAGGTCCTCGCCCGACTCCGTCCGCCTGCGGCGATCGGCGACGACGCGGCCGGACACCACATCCATCCCGTGCTGCTCGATGCCTGCTTCCAGTCGCTGCTGACGACACAGCTGCCCGAAAACAAAAACGAAACCGAGACCGAAGCCGGCCTCTACGGCACGGACGAATCGGAACGGCAGACCTCCGGGATCCGCCTGCCCCTGTCGATCGACGAGCTGTGCCTCGCCCCGGTGGGAGACCGGCCGATCTGGGTGCACGCGACGGTGACCCGCGGCGACGCGGACGAGCTCGTCGGGGACATGGCCGTGTACGCGGACGGCGGTGAGCCCCTCGGCGGCATCCATGGCTTCCGCGCAGCCGACGTGGAGAAGGCGTCCACCACGGTCGGCCTCGGCACGATCGACTCCTGGCTGGCCGAGACCGCGTGGATCGACAGCCCCTTCGATCCCGCCGCGGACGAGGGCGGAGTCGGCCCCGACTCCCCAAGCCCCGTGTCCACCGGCGGCGACTGGTTGGTGTTCGCGGACCGCCAGGGCGTCGGCGACGCCCTGAGCGAACTGCTCGCCGCACGCGGCGAGCGCTGCCAGCTGGTGCGCCCGGGTGACACGTACCGAAAAGGCGGCGAAGGCAGCGGGTTCACGGTCGAACCGGGGTCCGTCACGGACCTGGAGCGGCTCTTCGCCGACCTGGACGAGCACAGGGACGGCGCAGACGGTGGCGGGGGACCCGTCGGCCCCATCGTGCATCTGTGGAACCTCGACCTGCCCCACATCGCCGACGCCTCACCGCAGGACCTCGCACGGCACAGCGGCACCGGGGCCTACTCGCTGATCGCCCTCGCCCGGACGCTGCTCCGCCGCGAGTCGGCCGGCCGGCTGCACATCGTGACCCGCGGCGCGCAGAACGTCGAGCCGGGCGAGACCGTCGAGCCGCTGGGAGCGCCCGCGTGGGGAGTCGGCCGGGTGCTCAGACACCAGGAGCTGCTCTCCCACCCCGGCAAGCTGATCGACCTGGATCCCGGCGCGCGGAGCGACGAGGGACGCCGGGCCGAGGCACGGGCGCTGCTGCGTGAGCTCCTGACCGACGACGAGGAGGAGATCGCGCTGCGTGGCGCGGCTCGCCTCACCAGCCGGATCCGGCAGGCCGAACAGCTGACGCACCCCCTTCCGCTGCGCCTGCGCACCAATGCGAACTACCTGGTCACCGGTGCCTTCGGAGCGCTCGGCCGACTGCTCTGCCGCACGCTCGTCCGCCGTGGGGCGCGCAGCCTGATCCTGATCGGACGCACCGCACTGCCGGAGCGCTCCGCCTGGCGGGACCTGGACTCCGGCAGCGCCGAAGGCCGTGCCACCGCCTTCGTCAAGGAGCTGGAGGCGCTCGGGGCACGGGTTGTCCTGGCACCGCTCGACATCACCGACGAAGCCGCGTTCACGTCCTGGCTGGATGCTCATCGGCGCACCGATCCGCTGCCCGTCCGAGGCGTGTTCCATCTCGCCGGTCAGGTCCGCGACACCCTCGTCGAGGACATGGACCGTCGGACGTTCGCCGAGGCGCACGACCCCAAGGCCGTCGGTGGGTACCTCCTGCACCGCCACCTTCGGGACGAACCGCTGGACCACTTCGTTCTGTTCGCCTCGATCGCCTCTCTGCTGACCACCGCGGGCCAGACCAACTACGCCGCGGGCAACGCGTTCCTGGACGCGCTGGCCCAGCACCGCCGGGCACTCGGGCTGCCGGGACTGAGCGTGGACTGGGGCCCGTGGGCCACCGGCATGATCGAAGAGCTGGGACTCGTCGACCACTACCTGCACAACCGGGGGATGAGTTCGCTCGCACCGGACGTCGGCATGGCCGTGCTGGAACGCGTCATCGGCCAGGACCGCGCCCAGCTGCTCGTCGCCACGGTCGTCGACTGGCCGGTCTTCCTGGCCTGGTACGCGTCACCGCCCTCACTGGTCACCGATCTGGCGGCGGCGGCCCCCGCCGGAACGGCCACCGGGCCGGGCGAGGGCATCCTCGACACCTTCCGCGACGCGGACCCGGCGGAACGTCTGTCCCTGGTGACCGGGCGATTCATCACGCTGACCGCCTCGGTGCTGCGGACAGGCCCCGACCGGATCGATCCGCAGGCGGGACTCAACGCGCTGGGACTCGACTCGCTCCTGGCGATGGAGCTGCGCGCCCGGATCAGCTCCGAGCTCGGCGTCGCGCCACCCGTGGTGGCGCTGCTCAGCGGAACGCCCGTCGTCGAGCTGATCACCCAACTCCACGATGCCCTGGCCGAGTTGGTCGCCCACGAGGCCGTCGGTGCCGAAACGGCCGCGGTGGAGGTGTTCGAGGACGAACTCCGTCACCCGCTGACGCAGAACCAGAAGGCCCTGTGGTTCCTCAGGCAGCTCAATCCCGAGGGCTACGCGTACAACATCGGCGGCGCGGTCGAGGTCCGGGTCGCACTCGATCCCGACCTCATGTTCGAGGCTGTCCGCCGTCTGGTGGCACGGCACCCCGCCCTGCGTACCAACTTCCTCACGGTGGACGGCGTTCCGCTGCAGCAGGTGTCGCCGGAGGCGAGCGCGGACGTCGAGCTGTTCGACGTGCAGGACCAGGAGTGGGAGGACATCCACCGCACGATCGTGGCCGAGTACCGCAGGCCGTACGACCTGGAGCACGACCCGCTGTTCCGGTTCCGCCTCTTCAAGCGCGCCGACGACCGCTGGGTGATCATGAAGGCGGTGCACCACATCGTCTCCGACGCGATCTCGACGTTCACCTTCATCGAGGAGCTCCTGGCGGTGTACGAGGGGCTGCGCCAGGGCCAGGCCCCCTCGCTGCCGCCCGTCACCGCCCGCTATCTGGACTTCCTCAACGCGCAGAACCGCTTCCTGGCCGGACCCGCGGCGCCGCGCATGCTCGACTACTGGCGCTCGCACCTGCCGGCCGAGGTCCCGACCCTGGAACTGCCCGTCGACAAGCCCCGTCCCGCCGTGCAGACACACAACGGCGCCTCGGAGTTCTTCGTACTGGACACCGCGCTCACCGCCCGGGTGCATGCCCTGGCCCGCGAGCACGACGTGACCCCGTTCATGGTGCTGCTGAGCGCCTACTACGTGCTGCTGCAGCGCTACTCCGGCCAGGACCAGGTCATCGTGGGCAGCCCGGTGACCGGCCGTACCGAGCAGGAATTCGCCTCCGTCTACGGCTACTTCGTCAACCCGCTCCCGCTGCACGCGGATCTGTCCGGCGACCCCTCGGTCGCCCGACTGCTGCAAGAGGTCCGCACCACCGTGCTGGGTGGCCTGGACAACCAGGAGTACCCGTTCGTCCTGCTGGTCGACGAGCTGGGGCTCCAGCACGACCCCAGCCGCTCCGCGGTGTTCCAGGCCATGTTCATCCTGCTCACCCACAAGGTCGCCACCGAGAAGTACGGCTATCGGCTCGAGTACATCGAACTTCCCGAGGAAGAGGGGCAGTTCGATGTGACGCTGTCGGTGTACGAGGACGAGGCGGAGCGCCGTTTCCACTGCGTCCTGAAATACAACACCGACCTGTTCCTGCCGGAGACCATGCGGCGGATGGCATCGCACTACACCGAACTGCTCGACAGCATGACCCGGGCTCCGGCGGACCGGCCCGTCTCCCAGCTGGAGATGCTCGGCTCCCAGGAGCGCGAGCGGCTGGTCGGCGAGTGGAGCGGTGCCGGGCGCACCGCCCTGCCCGCGGGGGCGGGGGACGGCGAGGCGGACGACTTCCGCCCGGTGCACCGGCTGATCGGTGAGACCGCCGCCCGCTGCCCGGACGCGGTGGCCGTCACGGTCCCGGCGTTCCACGGGCCGGCCCACCGGCTGACGTACGCGGAGCTGGACCGCGGGTCGGATGAGTTGGCCCGGAGCCTTCGCGGGCTCGGGGTCCGTGCCGGGTCGGTGGTGGCGCTCTGCCTGGACAAGTCGCCCGACCTCGTCGTCGCACTGCTCGCGGTCCTCAAGGCCGGCGGCGCCTATCTCCCGATCCCGGCCGACCACCCGGCCGACCGCGTCGCCCACACCGTACGCGCCGCGGGTGCCACCCTCGTCGTGGCCGAGGACGACGCCTGCCGCGACCGGATGGCGGAGCTGCCGGCCCGGACGCTGACGCTGCGGGAACTGCGTGAAGCGGCGCCCGCGGCGGACGACCGGAGCGGGACCGGCTCCGGCGCCGAGGACCCTGTCGGTCCCGACGTGCCCGCGTACATCATCCACACCTCCGGTTCGACCGGCCTCCCCAAGGCCGTGCGGGTCAGCCACCGCAATCTCGCCTCGGCGTACGGAGCCTGGCTCCAGGAGTACCGGCTTGACCGCGACGTCCGGGTGCACCTCCAGATGGCCGCCCCGTCGTTCGACGTCTTCACCGGAGACGTCGTGCGCGCGCTCTGCTCGGGCGGCAACCTGGTGCTGGTCGACCGCGATCTGCTCTTCGACACCGAGCGCCTGTACACCACGATGCGCCAGGAGCGCGTCGACTGCGCGGAGTTCGTGCCCGCCGTCGTACGCGGCCTCATGGACCACTGCGAACGCCGGGGACTGCGACTGGACTTCATGCGCCTGCTGGTCGTCGGATCCGATGTGTGGAAGGTGGGGGAGTACCGGAGGCTGCAGGAACTGTGCGGCCCGGAAACCCGTCTGATCAACTCCTACGGGGTCACCGAGGCGACCATCGACAGCGCCTGCTTCGAAGGACCCGTCGACGACCTGGAACCCGGGCGGACGGTGCCGATCGGACGGCCCCTGGGCAACAGCACGCTCCATGTGCTCGACCGGCACGGCGAACCGGTGCCGCCCGGCGTGCCGGGCGAGCTGTGGATCGGCGGCTACGGCGTCGCGCTCGGCTACGCGGGCGACCCCGCGCTGACGGACCGGCGCTTCGTCACCCGGACCCTGGGCCGGGAGCCGGGTGCGGGCCCCGTACGCCTCTACCGCAGCGGTGACGCGGCACGCTGGGACGCGGACGGCCGGGTCCATCTGCTCGGCCGGGCCGACGACCAGATCAAGCTCCGGGGCCACCGGATCGAACTCGGCGAGATCGAGGCACACCTCGCCCAGTGGCCCGGACTGACCCGGACGGTCGTCACGGTGCGCCCCGACGCCCGGGGCGAGGACGTCCTTTGCGCCTACTGCGTACCCGCCGAAGGGGCGGCACCGGACCGGCGCGCCCTGCGCCGGCACCTCGCGGACCGGCTGCCCGCGTACATGGTTCCGGCGCACTTCGTCACCCTGCCGGAACTGCCGCTGACCGCCAACGGCAAGGTCGACACCGCCGCCCTGCCGGCACCCCGGTTCGACGCGGACGACGAGCCCGAGGAGAAGCCGCGCACACCGTTCGAGGTGAGCATGGCCCGGCACTGGAAGGAACTGCTCGGACTGGAGCGGGTCGGCCTGACGCACGAGTTCTTCGAGGTCGGCGGCAGCTCCATCAAACTGATCGAGCTGATCCACCGGCTGCGCAAGGAGTACGGCGTCGGCATCCCCGTCAGCCTGCTGTACCGGGTGACGACCCTGCACGGGATGGCCGCGTCGCTGGAGCGCATCGCCACCGGCTCGGACTTCGACGACCTGCCCTGCCTCAGCTTCAACAGCGATCAGGAACGGACCGTGTTCTCCTTCCCGCCGGCGGGCGGCCACGGACTCGTCTACCGGGAGTTCGCCGCCAAACTGCCCGAGTACCGGCTGATCGCCTTCAACTACGTCCCCGGCCCGGACAAGGTGGCCCACTACGCCGACCTCGTCGAGTCCCACCGGCCCGAGGGCAGATGCCTGCTGCTCGGCTACTCGCTCGGCGGCAACCTCGCGTTCGAGGTGGCCAAGGAACTCGAAGGCCGGGGACGCGATGTCGCCCATGTGATCGTGCTGGACTCGCACCGCATCCTCGAACCGTACGTACCCGGCCCCGAGCACATCGAGTTCTTCGAGGCGGAACTGGCCGAACACCTGCGCAAGCACACCGGATCGGACGCCGTCGCCCGCGAAACCCTCGATCACGCCGCGGAGTACCTGGCCTTCTGCGGCCGCACACCGAACCTGGGAACGGTCTCCGCGACCGTCAGCGTGGTCACCGACGAGGAGAAGACGGATCTCTACGCCGCCGACGCGCGCGGCACCTGGCACGGCAGCTCGATCACGGCCACGGCCGTGCTGCGCGGTTCCGGGATCCACGCCGACATGCTCGACCCCAAGCACGCGGCCCGCAACGCCGATCTGGTGCGCGGCATCCTCCAGAACGGCGGCACCGATGTCCGATGAGGCGGAGGACGAGTGGAGCACCCGTGACCTGGCGGGAGACGGCGGCCCCCGGGTCATCGTCATCGGCGCCGGCGTCGCGGGAATGTCCACCGGGTGCTACGCGCAGATGAACGGGATGCGCTCCCGCATCTTCGAGAGACACGTGCTGCCCGGCGGCTGCTGCACGGCCTGGTCGCGCGACGGCTACATCTTCGACTACTGCATCGAGTGGCTGATCGGCACGGCCGACGGCAACGAGGCCAACCAGGTGTGGCGCGAACTGGGGGCGCTCGACGGCAAGACCATCACCAACTTCGAGATGTTCAACCGGGTCGTCGACGAGACCGGCCGTTCCGTGACCTTCTACAACGACCCGGACCGGCTGGAACGCCACCTGCTCGAAGTCTCGCCCGCCGACGCCCGGCTGATCCGCTCGTTCTGCCGCGACCTGCGCCGCTTCATCGACATCGAGCTGTACCCGTTCCTGACCGCACCCGCCCTGCGGACCGTACGCGAGAGAGCGGCGCTGCTGCGCACCGTCCTGCCCGCGTTCCGGCTGTTCTGGCGCACGGCCTCGACGCCGATGCACGAATTCGCCGACCGGTTCCAGGACCCGCTGCTGCGCCGGGCGTTCCGCAACATCTTCTTCCAGGACCCGGAGGGCTTCCCGCTCCTCCCGTACCTGTTCAACATGGCCGGTGCCCACCACCACAACGCCGGTTTCCCGCAAGGAGGTTCGCTGGGCCTGTCCCGGTCGATCGAGGAACGCTACACATCGCTGGGCGGTCGGATCAGCTATCGGGCACGCGTCGAACGGATCCTGGTCGAGGACGGGCGCGCCGTCGGGATCGAACTGCGCAACGGCAGACGGTACTACGCCGACCACGTCGTCTCCGCCTGCGACGGCCACACCACGATCCACGGACTTCTGCAGGGCCGGTTCACCGGCCCCCGGATCGACAAGCTGTACAACGAACTGCTGCACCGCCCCGGCACCCTGTTCCCCGCGGTGGTCTCCGCCTTCGTCGGGATCAGGGGCGAGCTGGGCCCCGGCCGGCCCCACAGCACCACGTATCTGCTCACCCCCGAGGACGCCGTACAACTGCCCGGCGCGCTCCAGAGCAGTGTGGTGGTCCAGCTGCGCTCCGACTACTCGGACGGATTCGCCCCGCCCGGCAGATCGGTCGTCCACTGCACCTACTTCAGCGACTTCGCGTACTGGAAGGAGCTGCGCGCCGCCGACCGAAAGGAATACCGCGCGAAGAAGCGCCAAGTGGCCGACTTCGTCAGGGGATTCCTGGAACAGCGGATGCCGGGAGTGGGCGAGCGCATCGAGCTGGTCGACGTCGCGTCCCCGGCGACCACCCGGCGCTACACCGGCAACCACGACGGCTCCATCCTGGCCTGGAAGGCGTTCTCCGAGGCCGACGACATCGCGGCCGAGCTGGTCGGAAAGGACCGCATGCGCCTGCCCGGTCTGAGCGGATTCTCGATGGCCGGGCAGTGGGTCGGCATGGGCGGACTGATCCGCGCCGCGTCCACCGGGCGCTTCGTCGTCCAGTACCTCTGCGACGAGCTGGGACGCGGGTTCACGGCGTCCGAAAGCCGGGGCACCGAGCCCTGGCACCCCGGGAAGCTGGGCCGACTGCCCCAGCTCGACAAGTGGTCCATGCGTGGTGACAGCCGCACATGAACACCGAGGAGAACAGATTCATGCCGCCTTCCGAACGACAGTCGATGATCATTATCGGCGCTGGGCTGGGCGGTCTCTCCACCGGCTGCTACGCCCGGATGAACGGCTACCGGACCCATGTCCTGGAGATGCACGAACTGCCCGGCGGCTGCTGCACGGCCTGGGACCGCGGTGACTTCAGGCTGGACCCCTGCGTCAGCTGGCTCCTGGGCAGCGGCCCCGGCAACGAGATGCACCGGATCTGGCTGGAGCTCGGCGCGTTGCAGGGCAAGGAGGTCCGGCACTTCGATGTGTTCAACGTCGTACGCGGCACGTGCGGCCGGGCGGTGTACTTCTACTCCGACCCCGACCGGCTCCAGGCCCACCTCACGGAGCTCTCACCCGCCGACTCCGCCCTGATCAGGGACTTCTGCAAGCAACTGCGCGCCTTCCGTGAATGCCTCGCCGTCTATCCGTTCCTCAGACCGGTAGGACTGATGCCGGTGATGGAGCGCTGGCGCATGCTGGCCTCCTTCATCCCGTACTTCAACGTCGTGCGCAAATCCATCGGCGTACTCATGACCGACTACTCGGCGAGGTTCAAGGACCCCCTGCTGCGCGAGGCGTTCAACTTCATCCTGTACGAAAAGCATCCGGCCTTCCCCGTACTGCCGTTCCACTTCCAGCTCGCCTCGCACGCCAACCTCTCCGCGGGCGTCCCCGAAGGAGGATCGCTCGGACTGGCCGAGTCGATCGAGCGGCGCTACCGCAGGCTCGGCGGCGAAGTGACGTACAACGCCAAGGTCGAGGAGATCGTGGTCGAGGACGACCGCGCGGTCGGCGTGCGACTCAGCGACGGGCGTGAACTGCGCGCCGACATCATCGTGTCGGCCTGCGACGGACGTACCACGATGATGGACCTGCTGAAGGGCCGCTACCTCAACGAGGCGTACCGACGGCTCTACACCCGGACCATCGAACAGCCCGGCATGGTGTTCCCCGGATACTTCACGCTCTTCCTCGGCCTGCGCCGCGAATTCCCCGACGCCGACCCCTGCACCACCTACCTGCTCGACGAGACGGAAGCGGCCGGACTGACCGGCATACGGCATCCCAGCATCAACGTCCAGTTCCGTAACAGGCACTACCCCGAGCTGTCCCCGCCCGGGACGAGCGTCGCGTACGTCACCTACTTCTGCGACATCGCACCCTGGCGCGCCCTGGACGAGGGCCCCGAACAGGCGACCCGGACCCGCGGCGGGCAGGAACTCCACACGCTTCCGGTACGTCACGGACGCGGCTACTACGCGGCCAAGCGCCGGGCCCGCGAGACACTCGTCGCGTTCCTGGAACGGCAGCACCCCGGCATCGCCGACGCCATCGCCGTACGCGATGTGTCCAGCCCGCTCACCCAGGTCCGCTACACGGGCAACTACGACGGCACGGTGCTCGGCTGGCAGCCCTTCGTGGAGAGCGGGGAAACGCTGGAGAAGCTCATCAAGAAGCACGGCCCCGGCCTGCCCGGACTGCGCAACTTCTACCAGTCCGGCGTCTGGGCCACCACGGGTGGCCTGATCCGCGCGGCGGCGGCCGGCCGGCACGTCGTGCAGTTCGTCTGCCGTGACGACGGCCGCGCATTCACCGCGTCCATGGACGAGAGCGGTCCGCCACCGACCCATCGGGTCATCGAAGTGTCGCCCCGGCCGGTGTCACGGTCCGTCGCGGAGGGCCGCCCAGCCTTCGCAGAGAGGAAGGGAACGGGATGAGGGCCAGGAAATGGGTGGTGCGCGAGCACATCGAGGGCGTCCCCGACGTCGAAAGGGTCTACGGACAGGTCGAGGAGGACATCGACACCGAGCTGGCCCCGGACGAGATGCTCCTGAGGACGCGCTACGTATCGGTGGACCCCTATCTCCAGGGCATCGCGCTGGACACCCCGCTCGGTGCGCACATGGGGGCCGACTCGATCATGGAAGTGCTGGAAGCGGGTCCGCAGGCGGCCCACCGCCCCGGTGATCTGGTGCAGGGGTTCGGCGGCTGGCGCACCCATCTCGTGAGCAACGGCGCGCCCACCCCCTGGCAGACCGGGACGTTCCCGATGGTCTTCCCGGCCTTCCGCCGCCTGGACCCCGGCTGGTACGACGACGCGCTGCCACTTCCCACCGCGCTCAGCGCCATGGGCGGCCCCGGCATGACCGCCTGGGGCACCCTGACCAAGTTCATGTCGGTCCGCCCGGGGGACACCGTCGTGGTCAGCGGCGCCTCCGGCTCCGTCGGCTCGCTGGTCGGCCAGCTGGCCAAGCGCGCGGGCGCCCGGGTCGTGGGCACCACGTCGACGACGGCGAAGGCGGACTACCTCGACGAGCTGGGATTCGACGCGGTCGTCGTCTATCGCCACGGAGACAACCGCGAGGCCGTACGGGACGCTCTCCTGTGGGCCGCGCCGGACGGCGTCGACAAGTACTTCGACAATCTGGGCGGCACCGTCACCGACGCGGTGTTCTCCATGCTCAACATCGACAGCCAGGTGGCAGTGTGCTGGCAGTGGGCCACCCAGGTGGGCCGCGACGTCACGGGACCGAGGCTGCTGCCGTACATCATGTTCCCGCGCGCGCACGTGCGGGGCATCTTCTCGCTGGAATGGTTCACCGAGGAGAACTGGCGCGCGCTCCACGACGAGCTCGGCGGCCTGATCCGGCGGGGCGAGGTGCGCTGCGGACACACCCTCCACCACGGCTTCGAGAACATCCCCGACGCCTACCGGAGTCTCTACCAGGGCACCGGAGCCGGTCGGGGCAAGGTACTGGTCGAGCTCTGACGCCGGCCACGCAACACCGCTTCCCGCCCGTCCCCGTCCAGCCGTTCGCCGTACCCAGGAGGCCCCGTGTCCTGCCCCGCCGACGCCCACGTCCGCCCCGGCCCCTCCACGCCCCCGCTGCACCGTCTGGCGTTCGATCCGCCCGGACCGCCCCGGCCCGTTGAGCTACCCGATGGGACTCGGGCCTGGCTGGTGAGCCGCTACGCCGATGTCCGCAAGGTCCTGAACGACAGCCGATTCGGGCGCGCACAGCTCCATACGCCGGACTCCCCGTCCCTGTCCGGCGAATCCGGCCTGGTGAGCAGCGCCGACCTGATCTTCAACCAGGACGGCGAGGACCATCTGCGCCTGCGCCGCACCATGCGGCGAGCCTTCACGCCGCGGGCCGTCGCCCGCTGGCGGCCCTGGATCGCGACGATCGTCGAACAGTGCCTGGACGAACTCACGGACAGCGCACACCCGATGGACCTGGTGGCCGGCTTCACCCTCCCGCTCCCGGTCGCGGTGATCAGCAGACTGATGGGTCTCGACACCGAGGCGCGGGAACGGCTGCGCCACTGGAGCCAGTACGCCTTCTCCGACGGCTCCCACCCCGAGGAGGAAATGGCGTCCGCGCTGGCGGAGTTCGCCGCCTTCGGAGCGGAGCTGCTGGCCGAGCGACGCAGCGCGCCGGGCGAGGACCTGACCAGCGTGCTGGTCGCCGCGGCCGATGCGGAGGGCGGTGTCCCGGAAGGACAACTCGTCGATCTCGTATGCGGGTTGGTCGTGGGCGGTCACGACAGCACCATGACGATGCTCGGCAATTCGCTGCTCTATCTGCTCGGTGAACGGCCGGAGGTCTGGCCCCGGCTCGGGGCGGACGAACAGGCCGCCGGGACACTGGCGGAGCGTCTGCTGCACCTGATTCCGCTCGGCGACGACCGGGGGACCGCGCGCTACACCGCCACCGACACGGAGGTCGGCGGCGTGGCGATTCCGGCAGGTTCGGTGGTTCTCGCCGACTGCGGCATGGCCAACCGCGATCCCGATGTGTTCGCACCCCGGCAGCTCGACGACCTCTTCGCGCCCTTGGAAGCGCCGACCCTGGCGTTCGGCGCGGGCGCGCACTACTGCCTGGGCGCCTGGCTGGCCCGGCTGGAGCTCCAGCTCGCCCTGCACCGGCTCGCAGCCCGCTTTCCCGGCCTGCGCCTGGCACAGCCCGCCGACACCGTCGAATGGCACCTGGGCACCACCTCCCGCAGCCCGCGGCGGATCGTCGTCACCTGGTAGGAGCGCTCGTACGCGGTGCGGGAGTCACGCGGGGGGCTTCGGCCAGTCCTGGGCGTCCGCCCACGCGGTGTAGGAGGTCCAGGGGACGGTGGGGAACTGTGTCCGCAGCGCAGCCATGTCCACCCGGTAACCGGTGTTCGCGAGGAAGCTGTACATGGCAAACATATCGGGGTTGGTGGTGCGCAGGTCCTCCAGCGACGACTGACGGAACGCGACCGTGCCGCCTGCGGCCCGCCCGATCTCCGCAGCCATCCGGACCGGTGTGGGATCGTCGCCCGCCACCTCGATCCGCTGCCCGATCCAGCGGTCCGGATCGGCGACGACCGCGGCCACGACACGGCCCAGATCCTGCCGTGCCACCTGCTGCAGGGGAGTGTCGCCGGGGACCGGCATGGTGAGGAGGCCGGCCGCCACCTCGTCCACGGAGCCCAGGGCATTGTCGTAGAAGTAGGCCGGTGCCACCACCGTCGCCGGCAGTCCCGAGGCGGCGAGCAGTTCCTCGGTCCTGGCCTTGGTCTCGAAGTGCGGGACACCGGTGTCCTGGTCCGCACTGGCGACGGAGGCCATCACCAGATGCGGCAGTGCGGCGTCCGCGGCCGCCCGTACGATCGCCGCGCCCTGGGCGACCTCGGCGTCGAGTCCGTCCTGGAACGGGGTGGTGACGGCGAACGCGGCCGTCGCGCCCCGGAACGCATCGGCGAGCGAGGCCGCGTCGGACAGATCCCCCGGCACGACCTCCGCCCCGGCCGCGGCCAACGCACGGGCCCGCCCGCTGCCGGGATCGCGCACCACGGCCCGCACACCACGTCCCGCCTCCAGCAGGGCGGCGGCCACCGCGCCACCCTGACCACCGGTCGCGCCGAGTACCGCGATGGACATGAGGTCTCCCTGATCGAGCGACATGTGTCCATGCTGACCAGAGCCGGCCGGAGCTGCCACCGGGAGGGCTCAGCCGCCGGAGCCGGAGCCGGCCGCGTTGCGCCAGACGGTGAGGTCCAGAGTCATGTACTGACTGGGCGATTCCTCGCCCGAGAGCCCCTGGACCGTCACGAGGCCCATGTGCCCCGTCCCCGTCGTGACACAGATCTGCCGCCCCTTCGAGATCGTGTTCAGGTAGATCGTCTCGGTGAACCGGGTGTCCGCGCGGCAGGCCTCGAGGGATCCCTCCTGCCCGGGATCGAGCAGCACCAGGCTTCCGCCCGTGGTCTCCGCGTCGAGATATCCACCGGTGTCGTAGGAGAGTTCGTACCCACCGTCCTCGCCCTGCTGGGGCCGCACGTCGTCGTCCCCGAGCGTCAGGTGGTAGCCGGCCGTCAGATCGATGCCCTTGTACTCGACGGGCTTCGGCTCGGGCTCGGTACTCGGCTTGGAGCCGGTCTCCTCGTTTCCGCCCTTGTTCCCCTCCTTGGCTCCGTCGCTCGTCCGACTGCCCTGCGAGGAGCTGTCCGCCTTCGTCTGCTCGCCCCTGTCCTTGAGCAGGAAATACAGCGTGCCGCCGCCCACGACACCGAAGACCAGCGCGGCGGCGATCGCGATGACCGCACGCCGCTTGCCGGAGCTCTCCGGAGGCCGGGGAGCCTGAGGCACGGGGTGACCGGGGTACGTCTGCGCCTGCGTGGGCATCTGGGTCGGGGCGTAGGCATGGGCGTGAGCCTGGGCCTGGGCCTGGGCCGGATTGGGCGTCTGGTAGTGGGGCTGGGGCGGGACTTGAGAGGGCTGAGCCGGCTGAGTGGGCTGGTACGCCACGGGCGGACCGTAGCCCTGTGGCGGGGTGTTCGGGGCCACCGGCGTGGTCGGCGAGTAGGCCACGGGCGGCGCGGAGGCCGGCGGCGGCGGGGTCTGGACGGGCGCCGGGGCCGCCGCGCGCACCGTGATGTCGGCGGTGACCGGGGCCGGCAGCCAGTCCTCGGGGCGGCGCAGCACCGTCTCCGCGTTCGCGGACTGGCAGAGCGCGATGACCTCGGCGATCGACGGCCTGGCCGCGGGGTCCTTGGCGAGGCAACGGGCGACCAGTTCCATCAGCCGCTCCGGGACGCCGGTGAGGTCGGGCTCCTCATGGACGATCCGGTAGAGAACGCCGTGCGAGGTCCCCTCGCCGAATGCCGGGGCCCCCGTCGCCGCGTACGCCGCCACCTGGCCGAGCGCGAAGACATCGGTGGCCGGGGTCACCTTGCGGCCGGCGGCCTGTTCCGGTGCCATGAACGAGGGGGTGCCGATGGTGACGCCGCTGCCGGTGAGCGAGGTCGCGTCGGCGGCGTGGGCGATACCGAAATCGATGACGCGGGGACCGTCGGCGGCGAGCAGCACATTGGACGGCTTCAGGTCACGGTGGACGATGCCCGCGCCGTGGATGACGTGCAGTGCCTCGGCCATGCCGGCGATCAGCAGCACCACCGTCTCGACGGGCAGCGCCCCATGCGCGACGACCGCGTCGGCGAGCGAGGGGCCCGGCACGTACGCGGTCGCCAGCCACGGCTGCGCGGCGTCGGTGGCGGCGTCGATGACCGGTGCGGTGAACAAACCCTGCACGCGTTGCGCGGACTGCACCTCCTGGGCGAACCGGCGGCGGAATTCGGCGTCCTCGCCGAACTCGGGCCGGATCACCTTGATGGCCACGGGCCGCCCGCCGGGTGTGTACGACAGGTACACCTTGCCCATACCGCCCGCGCCGAGCTTGGCGGCGAGCCGGTATCCGGCGATGGTGGTCGGGTCGTCTCCATCGAGCGGTTGGAAGACCTGAGAGGCCCTTCCCGGGTCTGGCTGCTGACCACTCATCACTTACGTCTCCCACGCAGAACGCCGATATCGAACGGCACCTTATACAAGGACGGACTGTCGGCGCCCGTTCCGACCAAGTGCCTAGAACCGGGAGGACGTTGTGGGCGACGGGCCCGGTTGCAGATCCGGGTTCCGAGGCAGCCTGCGCGCGGCGTACGTGCCCGCGCCCGCCGCCAGCAGCATCACGCAGCCCGTGAAGATCAGCCCGGCCTGACGCAGTCCGAGCCAGGTGGCCATGGCGCCGACCCCGACCACCGGCACGGAGATCCCGGCGTAGGCGACGACGAAGAACGCCGAGATGGTGCCGCCGCGGTGCTGCGCCGGGGCCGCGCCGCTGATCAGGGCGAGCGCGGCACGGAAGGCCAGTCCCTGGCCGGTGCCGCCGCACAGGGCGCCCAGGACGAGCAGGATCAGGGATTCGGCGATCAGCGATGACGCCACCAGCAGCAGGCCGACGACGAGGATGCCGCAGCCGACCGGGAGCGCGCGGCGTGCGCCGATCCGTTGGGTCAGGGACTGCCCGACGGTCGAGGCGAGGAAGACGGAGAAGACCACGGCCCCCGCGACAGCCAGATTGTGCACACCCAGCGTCTTCGAGGCGAAGCTCGGTGCGACCGCGGTGAACAGGCCGAGAAGAGCGAAGCCGGCGAAGGCCGCCAGCGAGGCGGGCAGGAAGACATCCTTCACCTCGGGTGGAACGGACAGTCCCTGCGGCTTCAGGGGCGGGCGGCGCTTCGGCGCGGCAACGGTCTCCGGCAGGAGCCAGGTGATCCCGCAGGCCGGCACCACCAGTCCCAGGTGGACCCAGAACGGAAGGGTCAGTGGCCAGGGCGTGTACTGCGCGAGGATCCCGGAGAGCAGCGGCCCGCAGCCCAGACCACCCATGTTCGCCGCGGTGGCGGCGAATCCCGCACGTGCCTTGTGCCCAGGACCCGCCAGTTCGATGACGGCCGCCGTCGCCGCGCCGCTCAGCAGCCCGGCCGCGCAGCCGGACAGCAGCCGTCCCGTGAAGAGCAGCGGCAGGCCGCTTTCCAGCAGGAAACACCCCGCGCTCGCCGCCGACAGCGCCATGGCGCACAGGAGCACAGGTCTTCGGCCGACCTCGTCGGAGTAGTTTCCCGCCACCAGCAACACCGTGATGACCGCGACGGCATATACGGCGAAGACGACGGTCACCATCAGCTCGGAGAAGCCGATCTTTTCCTGGTAGAGCCCGTACAACGGGGTGGGCAGGGTGGTCCCGGCCATTCCGATGGCGAACACCAGTGCCGCGGCCACATAGCCCGGCCGCCACCCACCATCGACGTTCCATGTGCATTCGCGAACGTTCACGCACATCACCTCGCGGCCGGTGCCCCGTCGCGGCCGGGCCCGGGACGGTCAGTCCCAGAGCTCGTGTGTCACGACCCGCTCCGTGTGCGCCGGCCTGCCGTCGGTGTAGACGAGGTGGAGCCGGGTGAATTGCCGCAGTTCCGGATGGGTCTTCCAGGCCTCCGGGCGGTCGAGGCGCACGATGACGGGGTAGGAGTGGAACTTGCCGGCCGCGCAATAGGGCTGACAGTCGTTCACCGCGTCAAGTGCCGTGCCCACGGCGGATGCCGGTCCCCAGTGGGACCAGTGGATATCGATGAGGCGGTTGTTGCCGTCCCCGCAGGCGAGCAGGAAGTCGCCGGGGCGCACCCGCGCCCCCGAGAAGCAGTCGACAGCCACCACGTGAGCCGATCGGCGGGACTCCGGGGACGCGGATGCGGCTGCTGCTGCGGAGGTGGCTGCGGAAGTGGCTGCGGAAGCGGATGCCGGTACGGGAATCGCCGCTGCGAGCGCTGTGGCGGCGCACAGCATGACCGCTGTCCTGAGGTTGCGTTTTTGCATTTCGGCTCCTCGGCTGCCTTATGTCGAGCCCACGCCGCCCGGAGCAGCCGTCGGTCGTGGCGCCTTTCTTCCAGCCGTCGTTCCTGAATCGACAATATGGCCACACCCAGTGATACACCACCCGTACGGGTGGGAACAGTGCAAAAATGGTGCGAAAGGTATTCGATTAGTCGCCGGACGTCATTCGTTACCGGTCAGGGGCGCCTTCTGGTCATTCCGGTCGCTCCGGATGTTCGGGTCGCTCCGGACGTTCAGGTGGCGTGGTCCGGATGCCCCATGGCCGACTCCCACTCCGCACGTGCGGGGCCGTCGAACGCGGGCGTGAAGTCCGGGTGTTCGCCCAGCCAGTGCGCCAGACGGGCGCGTACCTCTTCGGTGCCGTATGCCTGATCGGCGGTCAGGACGAGGTGGCGGACCTTCGCTCGTGCGCGCATGACCAGCGGGTCGTCGAAGGCGCAGGCGGCGAGGGCGGCCCTCTCGCGGCCGGCCGCGGTGGGAGGTTCGCTCGACGCCCTTGCGGGATCGCCGAGTTGAGCCGCACTGGCCTGGTCCGCGGCGACCTGGACGTCGAACCACGGGCGCAGGGCTCGCGCGGCCCATCGGTGGTATTCGGCGGTGAACGACGCCGGGTCCGGGGCGGTGCCCGCATGGTGGGCCACCCACTGCCCCGCCCGCAGGGCCATGGCGACTCCCTGCCCCATCGTGGGATTGGTGTACACGAGTGAGTCCCCGATGCCCACGAGGCCGGTGACCACGGGCCCGTCGGCGTCGGCCAGTGCGGTCCAGCGATTGTGCAGGCCGCCCATCGCGAGCACTCCGGAGACCGGCTCGGGCTCCAGGTCCAGCCAGGCCGCGATGGCGGGAAAGGTCCGGGCGGCCCGCTCGAACACCACGGGGTCCCGCAGGGCCGCGCGGGTGGGATCGGCGGTGGAGACCGTCAAGGACGCCGCGAAGATACCGTTGTCCGACGGGAACACCCCGCCGACCGCGAAGGCCGAGAACGAGCCGGGTCTGACGCGTCCGGGGTCGCGCGGTCCATCGGGTCGCAGCCGGTACCAGCGGCAGAAGTAGGCGATCGGGACGCGGTGGTTCTCCACGACCGCTTCCCGGCAGCCCGCCTCGGTGAGCCACCGGGGCACCGGGGACCGGCGCCCGCCGGCGTCGAGCACCAGCTCCGCACGGTGAGTCCGCGATGCGGACCGCACTCCCGTGACCCGCGGAATGCTGCCGTGCCGGTCGACGAGGAGGCCATCGACAGGCTCCCCGAGTCGCACATCGACGCCCGGCTCGCGGTGCACCGCATCGTGCAGAGCGGCCTCCAGCACGATGCGCCGGGTCCGGATCGTCACCAGATCCTCGTCTCCCGCGCGGGCGGGCGGACGCTCGGTGAACCAGGCGAATTCGTTGTGTTCGCGGGCCCCCATGCGCAGCATCTCGCGGTACACGTCCGGAGCCTCCGCACGCAGCACGGTCCGGACCGGAGCCAGGAGTCCGTGCGGCTGGACCGCGTGCGGCACACCGGGGCGGTGCCAGTCGAAGAAGTCCCTGTCGAGATCGTGGCCCGGCCGGTGGCCGTCCCGCTCGAACAGGGTCACCTGATGGCCCCGACGCCCCAGGAACAGCGCTGCGGCCAGGCCGCCCATCCCGCCGCCGACTATCGCAACCCGCGTCAATGTGGTCCCCTCCACGCCGTGTTGCCGACCCACCGTATCCCAGGGTCCCAGGGGGGAGCCGACCTGCGGGGCGTCGGAGCGCTCAGCCCCGTTCCACCAGCCGCTCGGTCGCCGACAGCGCCATGCGCAGTGCACTCGCCCGGTCCGCTCCCCGCTGACCGAGGACGACGCGCGTACTCAACCCGTCGAGCAGGGCGAGGAGTTCGGAAGCGCGTTCCGCCGTGTCGAGGCCCGCGGCGAAGCGGCCCTGCCGTACGCCCTTGGCGAGGAGTGCTTCGAGGTCCTCCTGCCAGCCGCGGTCGATCTCGGCCTGGGCCTGTCGCAGCGGCTCGTTGGACGCCGTGCGCGCCCACAGCTCGATCCACAGCGTCCAGCGCGGATCGCGTGGCCCGCGGGGAAGGTACAGCTCAAGGAACTGGCCGAGCTTGCGTTCGGCACCGGCCCGGCCGGTCAGCAGCGCCCGGCGTTCCTCGGCGAGCGCGCTCTCGCTCCAGCCCAGCACCTCCAGGAGCAGCCGGTCCTTGCTGCCGAAGTAGTAGAGGATGTGGCCGCCGCTGGTGCCGAGGCGCTTGGCGAGTGCCGACATGGTGAGTGCGGCCAGTCCGTCCTCGGCGATGGCCGCCATCGCCTCCTCCAGCATGCGTTCCCGGGCCAGGTGCCCGTCACGCCGTCGCGCCGTCGCTGCCACGCCACCCCTCCACCCCTCCACTGCGATGAACCCGGTGACGACCTTAGCCGCCGATTTCGGCAGAGGTCTTGACGGGCCCCCGGAAACGCATCTTGAATGCCGTTCTAACTTCTAGAACGGCATTCAAAGTACTGTTCCGGGCTCCCGGAGCGCGCACGGATGAGGGGCAGGCCGCATGACGCAGCAGGAGACGACCGCGAGGGCGCCCGGCGGGGCCACGGCCACCGACCAGGTCTTCCAGGTCGAGACACACGGCATCGACCCGATTCCCGACGAGGACCGCCACGGCAGCGCGAAGGACCTGTTCTGGCTCTGGTTCGGCTCCAACCTGACCTTCACCTACGTCATCAACGGCGCCCTGGCCGTCGCCTTCGGGCTGTCCTTCTGGCAGGCGACCGGTGTCGTCGTCCTCGGCGGACTCGCGTTCCTCGCCATCAGCGCCGCCGGACTGAGCGGTGTGCGTACCGGCACCGCCACCCTGGTGATCTCCCGGGCCCCCTTCGGCGTACGCGGCAACTGGCCCGCCGGCATGCTCAACTGGGTGGTCAGCATCGGCTACACGATCCTCAACACGGTCGTCGGCACGCTCGCACTCGAAGCGTTCTTCGCCGATCTGGGCTGGGCGTCCGGCCGCACCGGGCGAGCCCTCGCCCTGCTGATCACCCTCGCGCTGACCTTCGTCGTCGCCCTCTGGGGCCACGCCACCGTCCAGTTCGCCGAGCGCTGGATCGCGTACGTCCTCGCCGTCGGGTTCGCCGCCCTCCTCATGTTCCTGCTGCCGGGCGCCGACACGGGCGGGGCGGCGGTCCACCCCGGCGCCTCCGGGTGGAGCCTGGCCTTCGTGGTGATGCTGGCCGGGCCGTTCTCGTACGTTCCGATGCCCGCCGACTACACGCGCTACCTTCCGAAGACGACCTCGATGCGGTCGCTCACCTGGTACGGAGCCCTCGGCGGCTTCGTCTCCTCGGTCGCTCTGGGCGTGGCCGGGGTGGCCGCCGCCACGCAGACGGACATGACCGACGCCGTGGCGGGCACGGAGAAGCTGCTGCCGGGCTGGTTCCAGCCGCTCTTCCTCGCCCTCGTGCTCGGTGGCTCGGTCACCAACTCGATCGTCACGCTCTACTCGTCGAGCCTGAACCTCCAGGTGCTCGGCGTCCCCTGGAGCCGCTCCAAGGCCATCATCATCAGCGCGGCCGTCACCGCGGCCGGCTCCCTGTGCGCGCTCTTCCTCTCCGACTTCACCAGCTCGCTGCTGTCGTTCCTCTCCCTGCTCATCATCGTGTTCGCGCCCTGGGGCGGCGTGTTCCTCGCGGACATGCTGATGCGCCGCTGCCGCTACGACGCCCCGGCCCTGCACGCCGGACCCGACGGTGCCTACTGGTACCGGTCCGGCTACCACCCCGCCGGCATGACCGCGCTGCTCGCCGGCATGGTCTTCGCCGCCCTCACCTGCGATTCCGAGCTGTGGACCGGCCCGTTGGTCGCACCGTTGGGCGGCGCCGACCTGACCCTGCTCGGCGCGGTCGTCTCGGGGCTCGTCTACTGGGTGCTCGCCCGCCGGACCGTCGCACCGCACACCGACCCTTCCTGACCGGCCGCCACGCGACGCCCACCGGCCGTGTGGCAACGCGTCGCCCGAACCACCGAACCACCGAACCACCGGACCGACCGCACCACAAGGAGTCACCTCATATGGCCAGCCCCGCCCGTCCCGCCCATCTCGTCCTGCGCAACGCCCGCATCCACACCGTCGACCCGGCGTTTCCCGAGGCGCAGGCCATGGCGGTGGTCGACGGCCGCATCGCCTGGCTCGGTGCCGACGAGGACGCCAGGGGGTGGACCGGACCGGAGACACGCGTGATCAATGCCGAAGGCAGGCTCGTGCTCCCCGGGTTCATCGACGCCCACAACCATGTCCGGCTCGGCTCGGACGACGCCTGCGTCCAGCTCTCCGGTGCCCGTACCCTCGACGAGGTCCACGCCCGCATCCGCGCCTGGCACACGGCCAACCCCGACGCCGAGTGGATCGAGGCGGAGGCCTTCGACTACTCGGCCATCCCGGACGGCCGGATGCCCGCCGCCGCGGACCTCGACCCGGCCACGGGCGATGTACCGGCCTTCGTGCTCAGCTACGACGTGCACACCGCCTGGGTGAACACCGCCGGCCTGCGCCGCCTCGGAATCGACCGCGACCGCACCCACCTGCCCTTCGGCGAGGCCGCCACGGACCCGGCCACGGGTGAACCCACCGGCTTCATCAAGGACTTCGCGGTCAAGGGCCTCTCCCGCGACGGCCACCGGGCCCTGCGCGAGCTGGGTCTGCCGTGGGCCTCGCCGGACCGGCAGTACGGGCGACTCGCCAAGTCCCTGGACGACGCCATCGGCTTCGGCATCACCACGGTGGTAGAACCCCAGAACTCGCTCGACGACCTCCCCCTCTTCGAGCGCGCACGCGCCGAGGGCCGGCTCAAGTCCCGTATCGTCGCCGCCCTCTTCCACCCGCGCGGCACCACGGACGCCGACCTCGACAACTTCGCCGACGCCGCCCGGCGCCACGACGACGACCGGATCCGGGTCGGACCGCTCAAGCTCTACATCGACGACGTGGTGGAGCCGCGGACCGCGGCCCTCCTGGAGCCCTACGCGGGCTGCCGCCACCACCAGGGCGACACCTTCTACCCGCCCGAGGAGTTCGCCGAGCTGCTGACGAAGCTGGACGCCCGCGGCTTCCAGTGCTTCGTCCACGCCACCGGCGACAGGGGGATCCGTACGGTCCTGGACGCCGTCGAGCGGGCGCGCGCGGTGAACGGGGCGAGGGACGCCCGCCACCAGGTCGTCCACGTCGAGTGCCTCGACCCCGACGACACCCCGCGCTTCGCCGCCCTGGGCGTGGTCGCGTGCATGCAGCCCCGCCACAGCGCCCCGGAGGTCGCCGGCCCCGGAAAGGACTGGGCGGAGAACGTCGGGGCCGAGCGCTGGCACAAGGCATGGCCCATGCGCAGCCTGCACACGGCCGGGGCCGTGCTCGCGCTGTCCAGCGACTGGAACGTGGCCGAGATGGACCCGATGGTCGGCATCCACACCGCCGTCACCCGGCGTCCGCTGAGCGGTGGGGAGCCCTGGATGCCGCAGGAGACGATCAGCGTGGAGACCGCGGTCCACGGCTACACGATGGGTTCGGCCTACGCCAACTTCCTCGAGGACAAACGCGGTTCGCTCACCGTCGGCAAGGCCGCCGATTTCGTGGTCCTCTCCCGCGACATCCTGCGCGCCGCACCCGAGGACATCCCCGGCACCGTGGCGGAGACCGTCGTGGTCGGCGGCGTCGTCGAGCACACCGTGTGAACGGCCCTGACGGCCTCCCGGAGTTCCACGCGTCCGCGCAGCCGGGAGGCCGTCGGGGTTCCATCCGTTCACGAACTCGGCGGGGCGGCCCGGGTTGCGGCCCTCGGATGCCGTACGGGCCGCCCCACCCGTCAGGCGGCCTGGATCTCGTAGACCGCGAAGTTGCCCCACTGGAGGTGGGCGTCGCGGACCGTCAGGCGCAGACGCTCGGTCGTGACCCGCTGCGGCAGGGTGATCGTGCGCTGCTCGACGGTCGACGTGTTGCCGGTCCAGGCCAGTTGCTGCCCGGCGACCTGCGTCACCCACGACGAGCCGTTCCAGGTCTGCACGTCGAGCTGCTTGATGCCCTGGCCGGTGGCGAAGGCGGTGTGCAGGGTGACGGAGCCGATGCTGGTGGGCCGCCGGTAGTCCACGTCGATGGTGCCGGGGAAGGCGATGCCTGCGGCCGCGCTGCTCCACGCGGTCGAGGTGTCGCCGTCGGTCATCCGGTAGGGATGGCTGTTGCCGAGCGTGGGGTACGACGTGGTGACGGCCGGGCGGTACGGGGCTCCGGTGAACTGGTGGAAGCCCCGGTCGGGAGCCGTGGCCGGGACCGGGTTGCCGAAGTAGTCCTTGAGGCCCTGCGCCACCGTCGCGCCGCGCCCCCGTGCGGGGGAGTCGGCCTGGAGCTTGTAGCCCGCCGGGTCGGTGCCGATGGAGACCAGCTTCGGGTCCGCCTTGATCGCGTTGATGTCGCCGGAGGGGGCGACGGGCGTGCCGGTGCCCCAGTAGAGGTTGGAGTCGTAGACGGTGCCGTTGGCGGTGTCGTAGCCGGCGGTGGTGCGGTTGTAGAAGATGTTGTTGCGGATCTCGATGCCGCTCGCGTTGTTGTAGATGTGCACGATCTTGCCGAGCGGATATTCGCCGGCTCCGGTGTAGGGCGGGTGCACGGTGACGACCCGGCCGCTCGCGTAGACCGTGTTGTTGTAGATGTGGGTGCCCGACGTCTTGGTGGAGAGGCTGAAGACCTCGTAGCCGTCGTCCTTGCTCAGGTTGTACCGGACCGCGGTGTCCTTGGTCGGTGCTCCGTTGAAGGAGACGGTGATGAAGAACCCGCCGTCGTTGTCGTGGCTGTAGTTGTACTGGACGACGCTGTGGTTGTTGTCGGCGTCCGCGTCGAAGCCGTGGCCGTCGGTGCCCGGCCCGTTGAAGCCGGTGCCCGACACCTCGTTGCGCTGCACGAGCAGGTCGTCGTTGCCCTGCCACCAGATGGCGACGTTGCCGCCCTTGGTGTTGAGCCGGCCGCTGGCGGCCTTGTGGACGCGGTTGCCCTCGACGACGGCGCCCCTGGTGTGCATGGGAGTGATGCCGCCGGCCGTCACGTCATGGACGTAGTTGTCGCGGATCCTGACGCCGGTGCTGGGCGTCCAGGTGACGACCTCGCTGTCGGGGATGCCGGTCTCCACCGGGTACAGGCTGGTCATGCCGTTGCGCCGGGACCAGGTGGACCAGGTGATGATCCCGTACGAACGGATCCTGCTGACCTCGTTCTTCTCCACCACCAGGTTGTCGAAGTACGTGGGCGTCTGGTTGCCGCGGATGGAGACCAGCAGCCCGGCAGAGCTGACGGTGCTGCCGCCGGGGCCGTCGACGTCATGGATGTTCAGATTGCGCAGGGTGATGTTGGACAGCTTGCCCGCGTCCTTGGCGAAGAGGTTCACACCGGAGCGGGGGGTGGTGCCGTCGCTCCAGTTGGTCACCTCCAGCCCGTCGAGGGTGAAGTCGTGGACGTTGTTGAGCTTGACCGCGACATCGGTCGTGCCGCCGCCCTCGATCACCGGCTTGGCGCCGCTGCCGTACGAGCCGACGAGTGCCGGGGCGCCCACCGCCCCCGCCCCCTGGACGTCGAGCCGTCCCTTCCACCGCTGACCGGACTTGAACAGCAGCTGGTCACCGGGACCCAGCGTCAACTGACTCGCCCTGGCCAGGGACTTCCAGGCAGCGGACTCATTTCGGCCCGATGCGCTGTCGTTGCCGGATTCGGCGTCCACGTAGTACGTGGTGCCCGCCGCGCGCGGATGGTGCTGGGCAGGGGTCACCGCCTGCGCGGACCCCGCCGCCACCGCGGAGAGCGGGAGGGCGAGAGCCGCCAGGAGCGCCCCCACGAGATGCCTCCGCGGGGTGGGTGAGGTGCTTGGGATACGTGAGGTACGCAAGGTACGCAAGTCTCGGTCCTTCCGATCGGATTGCCGGTCTCTGTCGCGCGTTACTTACCGATCCCCGCAGTCATGCCCTCGACGATGCGGCGGCCCAGCCAGAGGTAGAGCACGATCATGGGATAGACCAGGATCACGATTCCGGCGAACAGGGCGCCCCAGTCGGAGCTGTACTGCATGGAGCCATAGAGGCTGAGAAGGGCCGCGGGCAGCGTGCGCTCCTCAGGCGTGGGTGTGATCAACAGGGCGAGCAGCGTCTCGTTCCACAGGCCGATGACGTTGAGGATCAACACGGTCATCACGCCCGGCTTGGCCACCGGCAGCACGACCTGGACGAAGGCGCGCAGCGGACCCGCGCCGTCCAGCTCGGCCGCCTCCTCGATCTCGTGGGGCAGCGAGCGCATGTAGCCGGTGAGCACGAACACGGCGAACGGCAGCGACAGCACCACCTGGAAGACCAGGAGCGTGATGCGGTTGTCCCACCATCCGGTCACCCAGTCGATCATGAACGTGGACACGGACAGCTTGATCACGATGATGGGGATCACGATCGTCTGGACCGGGATGCTCAGCCCCATCGCGAAGTACCCGGTGAGCCGCCCCGCGGCGCGCCGGTCGGAGCGGGCCAGGACGTACGCGGCGGGCGCCGACAGCGCGACGATCAGCAGGGATCCGACCAGGGTCAGGACGGTGCTGTTGAGCGCGGCGGCGGAGAAGCCGGCCGCCTTCCACGCCGCGGAGTAGTTGCCCCACTCGACGGTGTCCGGCAGCGCGAATGGCGAGAGCCAGACCTGCCCGGACTCCTTGAGCGACTGGAGGCCGACCCAGGCGACCAGCGCGAGGTTGAAGACGACCCAGGCCCACAGCGCGACGGTCGTCGCGCGCGGCACCAGAATGTCGCCGAGCAGGCGCCTCATGACAGCTCCACACGTTCGCGGCGGGTGACACGCCGGGTCAGTACGATGAGGATCGTCGTCACGATCAGGATGACGACGCCCATGGCGGCACCCGAACCCAGTTCGGGCACACCGCCGCCGGCCACCGAGGCGTACTGCTGCACCGCCACGGTGCGGGCCTGGATCGGCGGGCTGGCCGGAGTGCCGGCCGTGGTGAAGGCGATCACGATCTCGAACACCTTCAGGCTGTTGACCACCCACAACACGGCCGACACCGCGAACACGTCCCAGGTCA
This sequence comes from Streptomyces sp. NBC_00984, assembly GCF_045162475.1. Lineage (NCBI taxonomy): Bacteria > Bacillati > Actinomycetota > Actinomycetes > Kitasatosporales > Streptomycetaceae > Streptomyces > Streptomyces sp. NBC_00984. The sequence continues at coordinate 738,268 of NZ_CP108734.1, read as the reverse complement.
GCGGCAGTGTGATGTGCCGGAACTGCTCCCACTTGGTGGCGCCGATCAGCTTGGCGTCCTCGTACAGGTAGGGCGGGATGGAGTCGGCGGCCGACATCATCAGCGCCACGTAGAAGCCGGTGCTCGACCACACGAGACCGGCGACGATGCACTTGAACACCATGTCCGGACCCAGCCACGGCCGTGCCTCGATGCCGACCCAGCCCAGGATCGTGTTGACCGCGCCGTCGGGATTGAGGAGGAAGCCGATGGCGACACCGACCGCGATCACCGAGATGATCATCGGCAGGAAGATCACGGACCGGATGAAGGCCCGGCCCTTGACCTGCCGCAGCACCATCATGGACAGGAAGGTGAAGGCGAAGACCAGGGCTCCGCCCCCGAAGGCCAGCACGAAGGTGTTGACGAAGGCGGTGCGGAAGGCCTCGCTGCGCGTCAGCTCCAGGTAGTTGCCGAGGCCGTTCCACGTCATGGCGGAGCCGGGACCGGCCCACTTGTTGAAGCTGACCCAGAAGCCGAACAACGACGGCAGGACGAAGAGCGCGGTGTAGGCGATCAGCGCGGGGAGCAGGAAGGGCCAGAAGGCCCGCTCGCGCGCCGGCCGCACCCGTTTGCCCGCCTTGCCCGCGACGGGCGCCGCCGCTGTCGTGGGCGGGGTGAGTGTTGCTGTCCCCATGGGCTCAGCCCTTGCTGGCGAGGTAGCCGGCGGCCTTCTTCTTGCCGGTCTTCACGAAGGCCGCCGCATCGATCTTGCCGGAGAGCAACTGGTCGTCCAGGGGCAGGAAGACGTTGTTCCACCAGTTCTTGTCCGCGGCCATGTCGTCGTAGGTCCGATGGGTGTACTTCGCCTCGGCGACGTCCTTCTGCACGCCCGCCAGATAGCCCGGCGCGGGGACGTCCGGGCGCGCGGGGATGTTGTGTGCGGTGCCGGAGATCTTCTCCTCGTACTTCTTCTGCAGGGCGAAGGCGAGGAATTCCTTGGCCGTCTCCACGTTGTGGCCCTTGGCGTTGACACCCCAGCCGAGCGTGCCGACCTCCACGGAGTTCTTGCCGCCGGCCGGCAGCTGGAACGAGGCGACCTCGGTGCCGTTGGCCAGCTTGGATCCGGTCTCGGCGGCCAGCCAGGTGCCGTTCAGGTTCAGGTCGTACTTGCCCTGGGCCCAGGCATCCTGCGCGGCAGGGTACTTGGTGGCCATGAAGTCCTTCTGGAAGTAGCCGCCGTCGGCCAGCTGCTCCACCTTCTCGGCCGCCGCGAGAACGGCCGGCTTGTCCCAGGCGGCCGGATCCTGGCCCAGGGCGCTGAGGCTGCCGGCACCCTCGGAGCGGACCAGGGCCGAGTAGAACCAGTACGCGTTGTAGAAGTTGACCGTGCCGTCCTGGCCCAGCGGCGTGCGGCCGTCCTTCTTCGCCTCGTCGAGATAGGCGATGAACTCCTTCCACGTCCTGGGAGCGAGCCCCGCGTGCTTGGCCGCGTCGTACCAGACGGCCGTGGAGATCACGGTGTGGGCCATGAAGCGCACATGACCCTTGTCGGTCGACGCCTTCTGCACGGAATCCGGCAGCACGTCCCGCACCTTCTTGCCCTCGCCCGGCACCTCCATGTCCAGGACGTCGTCGAGCGGCTCGGCGAGATTCTGTGCGACGAAGGCGCCGACGCTGTCGGTGGAGGTGTCGAACAGGTCCGGGCCCTGGCCCGCGTTCATCTCGGTGGGGAGCGTGTCGGTGCCCTTGCGGCCCACGAACTTCAGGTCGACCTTGGTGCCGGTCGCCGCGGTGAAGTCGTCGGCTATCGACTTGATGAGCTTCCCCTGCGGTTCGTCGGCACCCCAGGAGGAGGTGTAGACAAGTTCCTTGTCCGAGGAGCCGGAACCGTTCTTCTTGCCGCAGGCGCCTACGCTCAGGGCGAGAGCTCCGACGGTGAGCATGGCTGTCAACTTACGCACGGGAGTGTGCCTTTCGTGAGGGTGGCTGGTGGGCGCGGGAGTCCGCGGGCGTGGTGCGACGGCCGGGGATCAGTCCGGCAGGAGGGATACGACGGTGCCGGTGCGGCGAGCGCGCTCGGCCGCCCAGACGACCCGGTGCGTGGCCAGGCTCTCGGCGCCGTCGGTGAGTACCAGGGAGGGGTCGTTCCCGCTGATGGCGTCGACGAAGGCGTCGAACAGGGACGCGTCACCGCCGCCGTGCCCGGTGGCTGCCGTGGGATCGCCGTTGGCACCGGTGTCGATGACGGTGACCTCGTCGGTCACGAAGTCGTGCAGGCGCAGGACGACGCCGTCGCCGTCGATGGAGCCGCGGGTGCCGAAGATCCGGGTCTTGCGGTGTTCCAGTGCCGCGAACGCGGTGACCGTGCAGGTGGCGGAGGTGCCGTCGGCGAACTCCATGGTCACCACCTGCGTGTCGACCACGTCGTTGTCACAGGTGTACGCGCACCGGCCGTACGGGCCCTCGCGCAGCGCCGCGAGCACCCCCTCCTCGGTGTGGTCGGCCGTGACCGCGGACAGCGGCCAGAACTCCTTGTCCACGTCCCCCAGACAATCGAGGTAGATGCGCTTGGCGGAGTACGGGCAGGTGGACTCCACCGGGCACGCCACGCATCGGTCCGCCGCGCCGGCGGGCCGGTTCTCGGCCCGGAAGTGCACCAGATTGCCGAACGAGGACACCCGTTCGGGCAGTGCTCCCTTGACGTGGGCGATCCAGTCGAGGTCGTGGCAGGCCTTGGTCATCAGCATCGGGCCCGACTCCTCCTGGCTGCGCCAGTTGCCCCGGACGAACGAGTGGGCCTGATGCCACCAGCCGACCTGTTCCAGGTGCTGGATGTTCATCACGTCGCCGATCCGGCCCTCGGCGATGAGCTCCCTGAGCCTGACGGTGTAGGGGGTGTAGCGCATGACGTGACAGACGGCCAGCAGAACGTCATTGCGGTCGGCGGCCGCGGAGATGGCGGCGGCCTCCTCCTCCGTCTGCGCCATCGGCTTCTCCAGGAGCAGGTGGTAACCGAGCTCCGCCGCCCGCACCGCGGGCGCCGTGTGCATGCTGTCCTGCGTCGAGATCACCGCGGCGTCGGCCAGCCGGTCCCGGGCGAGCAGATCCCGCCAGTCGGCGAAGACGTTCTCGGCCGGTACGTCGTGCGCTGCGGCCATGCTGCGCCTGCGTTCCGGATCGGGCTCGGCGACGGCCACGACACGCGCCGCGCCGGTCTCCAGAGCACGCCGCGCGTAGCTCATACCGCGCAGCCCCGCCCCGATGATGGCGAGAGTGACCACAAATACCCCCTCGGACTTGCCACTTACTAATGCAACCTGTTTTTATTTCTCGGGTACAGAGCCTGTCAAGGGAGTGACGGTGACAATTTCCGGAGGCGACACCTCGCGGCTGCGGCGCATCAACCTGGTCACGACACTTCGCGCCCTGCGCGGCCAGGGCCCCCTCAGCCTCACCGAGGTCACCAGGCGCACAGGTCTGTCCCGCCCGACCGTGGAGAGCCTGACGGAGGAGCTGCTCGGTTCCGGATGGCTGAAGGAACTGCCGCCGCAGCCAGGCCACATGGGCCGTCCCGCCCGGCTGTTCAGCTTCCACTCCACCGGCGACTACGTGCTCGGGATCGACATCGGTTCGTACAGCATCAGGGCGGCCGTCGCCGACCTCGACGGCACCGTCGTCGCGTCCCGCACCCAGCGGGTGAGCGCGGACGCGGGGCGTGCCGAGCGGCTGGCCGCCGTGCGCGCGACGGCCGTGGACGCACTGGAGTCGGCGGCGGTCGGGCGCGCCCAGCTGGCCGCCGTCTGCGTCGGCACCACGGGGGTGGTCAGCCATGACGGCCTGGTCAAACGCTGCGTCGGCCTGCCCGAATGGGACGGGCTGGACCTCGCGGGCGAGATGGCCGTCGACTTCGACTGCCCGGTCCTGGTGGAGAACGACTGCAATCTGGCCGCACTCACCGAGGGCTGGATCGGCGAGGCCCAGGGCGTCGACGACGTGGCCTTCGTCCTGTCCGGAGTGCGTACCGGGGCCGGTCTGCTGATCGGCGGCCGGGTGCACCGGGGGCGCGGGGGAGCGGCCGGCGAGATCGGCGCACTGTCCCTGGTGGGCTGGCACCGGGCCACCTCGCATCTGACCGGCTATCCGAAGATGCCGTCGGACACCCTGCCCCAGGAGGCCGCCGAGTACGTCTTCGCCCAGGCCCGCACCGGTGAACCGGCGGCCCGCTGGGCCGTCGAGCAGTACGCCCACGACCTGGCCGAGGGCATCGCCGCCCTGGTCCTGGCCCTGGACCCGGAACTCGTCGTGATCGGCGGCGGGGTCTCGCGCTCCGGTGACGTACTGCTGGAGCCGCTGCGGCGGCACCTCGACCCGCTGTGCCTGGAACCCCCGGCGCTCGCGGTCTCCTCCCTCTCCGACCAGGCCGTGGTGCTGGGCGCCGTACGGCTCGCACTCGATCACGTGGACGCCCGGCTGTACGACGTCGACACGATGCTGCCCGAACCGTCGTCCTGAGCGTTCCCGTCGGCGCGGTCCATCCAGGTCCGGTCTTAACCAAAGTCTCTGTATATGTAGGGCGGGTGTCCTCGGGACACGGGCCCGTCGAAAGGAATCGGCAGGAATGACGACCCCCATGTTGCTGCCCCGGCCCGTCACGGTCCGACCCGCCCCGGGAGAGTTCCCGCTCGACGCGGCCACCACGATCAAGGCCCCCGGCGAACTGGCCACGACCGCCGCCTGGCTGCAGTCGGCCCTGCGCCCCGCGACGGGGCTGCCCCTGCCCCTCACCGGCGAGGAGTCCGGACCGGGCATCGCCCTGACGCTGCGTCCGGAACTGGGGGCCGAGGCATACCGGCTGGAGTCCGGGCGGACCGGTGTCCGCATCGAAGGCGGGGACGCCGGCGGGGTGTTCTACGGCTGCCAGGCCCTGCTGCAACTGCTGCCGCCACGGGTCTACCGCAGCTCCCGGACCACCGACGAGCGGTGGGCGGTGCCGGGGACGGTCGTCGAGGACGCGCCGCACTTCCGCTGGCGCGGAGCCATGCTGGACGTGGCCAGGCATTTCCTGCCCAAGCGGGAGGTGCTGCGCTTCATCGACCTGATGGCGATGCACCGCCTCAACACCCTCCACCTACATCTCACCGACGACCAGGGCTGGCGCGTGGAGATCCTGCGCTTCCCGCGTCTCACGGAGACCGGTGGATGGCGCAGTTCGTCCCAGTTGGGTTCCACGGACGACGACAGGACCGAGGACAGGCCGCACGGCGGCTACTACACCCAGGACGACATCCGCGAGATCGTCGCCCACGCGGCGGAGCGCGGCGTCACGGTCGTACCGGAGATCGACGTCCCCGGACACTCCCAGGCGGCCATCGCCGCCTACCCCGAACTGGGCGTGACGGGCCAGCAGTTGGAAGTCATGACCCGATGGGGCGTCAGCCCCCACACCCTGAACGCGGAGGAGTCGACCATCGACTTCTTCCGGGGGGTCTTCGACGAGGTCATGGCGCTCTTCCCCAGCACCTTCATCGGTGTGGGAGGAGACGAGTGCCCCAAGGACCAGTGGAAGGGCGATCCGCGCACCCGGCAACTCATGGCCGAGCGCGGCCTGCCCGGCGAGAAGGCCCTGCAGGCGTGGTTCATCGCCCGGATCGCCGCCCACGTCGCGGAAGGCGGGAGGCGTGTCTTCGGCTGGGACGAGATCCTGGAGGGGGAGCTCCCGCCAAGTGTCGCCGTGGCCTCCTGGCGCGGAATGACAGGCGCCGTGACCGCCGCACGCCGGGGCTTCGACGTGGTGTCCTGCCCGGACGACCAGGTCTATCTCGACTACCGCCAGTCGGAACATCCCGACGAGCCGATTCCGGTCTCCGTCCCCGTGACGCTGGAGGACGCCTACTCCTTCGACCCGGTCCCGGACGGCCTGACCGACGAACAGGCCGCGCGGGTGCTCGGGGGACAGGCCAATCTGTGGACCGAGCACATGGACACGCCGCGCATGGTGGACTACTACGCGTTCCCCCGCCTGTGCGCGGTGGCCGAGGCGCTCTGGCGCGGCGCGGGCGACCGTGACTTCGACGAGTTCCGAACCCGTCTGTACGACGCGCACCTGCCCCGGCTCGACGCCATCGGTGTGGAGTACCGGGCGCCGGCGGGCCCACTGCCCTGGCAGACGCGGCCGGGCATCGTGGGCGCACCCGCGACGAGGGCCGATCGCGAGGCGCACATGAACCGACGTGTGGAGGCGATCCGTTCCTGAGCGGGTGCACGGCGGTCCTCCGCAACCCGCGAGCTCCTGCGCGGGTTGCGGAGGACCGTGTGCTCAGAGCGATGGTTCGAGGTGCGCCCAGGGGCGTTCGGCCTCGATCCCGGCCGCGAGTGCGAGGAGCGTACCCTCGCCGCCCAGCGGGCCGACGAACTGGACGCCGAGGGGCAGACCGTCGGGAGTGCGGTAGGTGGGGACGCTCATCGCGGGCCGGCCGGTGATGTTGGCCAGCTGGGTGTACGGGGTCGCCGAGAGGTTGGCGATCACCGCGCGCTCCCATGCCCTGGTCCCGGCGAGGGCTCCCAGCAGCCCCACTCGCATCAGGGTCCGGGCCACGGCACGTACCGGTCGAGGGGTGTCCAGTTCGGCGAACGGCCCGGTCAGTGGCCCCTTCGCCCGCTCCCGGGCGAGTTCGTGCATCGGCCGGACGATCGCGTTGAGTCTGCCGTCGACGGCCTCCGCGCGGGCGATGGCGACATCGAGCAGTTCGTCCGGTGAGACCTCTCCCCGGGCGACCGATTCGGCCAGACCCACCGCATCATGGGCTCGGTACTCGCTGTAGTGCATCATCAGGACCCCACCTCCCACTGCGTCCCGCAGCTCATGTGACGTCCAGACGCTCTCACAGCGCGTCCGAGGCGTCACCCCGGATGCGGGCGTGCAGATGCTGGTCGTGCCATCCGTCCGCGTGCAGCAGTGCGCCGCGCATGACGCCTTCGAAGGGGTATCCGGCCTTGTGCGCCACTCGGCAGGAGGCCGGGTTGGCCACCGAGTGGCACAGCCGCAGGCGATGCAGCCCCAGATCCTCCAGGGCCCACTGGCTGACCCGTCCCACGGCCTCGACCGCGACACCACCGCCACGGGCCGCCGGCAGGAGCCAGTAGATGATCTCGGCGCTGCCGCCTTCGAGATCGACGTCGTTCAGCCCGATGAGTCCCGTGGCCTCGCCGCCCGGCCGGGCGATGGCCCAGATCACGCCCGTCTCGGCCTGCCAACGCCCGTGCATGCGCTCGATCCTGTCGCGCGCGTCCTGTACCGACTCCAGGACGAGGAGGTTCCATCGGCGAATCGCCGGATCCTGGCCGGCGGCTGCCAGCACATCGGCATCGTCCTGGTACCAGGGGCGCAGCTCCAGGCCGTTGGGGAGGCCGAGTACCGGTTGGCGGTTGCGGGCCATCCGACCTGCGGGAACGACAGGGGATATGGGTGCACTGGAGATCATCGGGGCATCGTGCCACGGGCCTTCGGCGCGCGATATCCGATAGTCCGCCGCGAAGACAATCCGCCACGGAGACCGCGTACGTGGACCGTCTCGCGCACCGGGAATCGCAGAGGCACCAAAGGCGCCCGATGAGCAGCTGCCCATCGGGCGCCCGTTGTGGCGCGTCCGGATGATCCTCGTCCCGGGGCGGGCGTGCCGGCCCGGGGGAGGGGATTCCGCCGGTCTCAGACCGCCGGGGCCGGGTAGGTCGGGTACTCCACGCCGGAGACGTGCTGGACGACGCGGATGACCTGGCACGAGTAGCCGAACTCGTTGTCGTACCAGAGGTAGAGGATCGCGTTGTCGCCGTCGACCTTGGTGGCACCCGCGTCCACGATCGAGGCGTGGCGCGAGCCCATGAAGTCGCTCGACACCGCGTCGGGGGCGGTGGTGAAGTCGATCTGGCGCTTCAGCGGCGAGGTCAGCGACACGTTGCGGAGGTAGTCGAGGACTTCGTCACGAGTCGTCTCGCGCCCGAGCCGCAGGCTGAGGATGGCGATCGAGACGTCCGGCACCGGAACACGGATCGAGCTGCCGGTGATCGGCGCCTTGAGCTCGGGCAGCGCCTTGGCGACAGCGGACGCGGCACCGGTCTCGGTGATGACCATGTTCAGCGGCGCGGAGCGGCCGCGGCGGTCGGCCTTGTGGTAGTTGTCCAGCAGGTTCTGGTCGTTGGTGAACGAGTGGACGGTCTCCACGTGGCCCCGCAGCACGCCGTACTCGTCCGCCATCGCCTTCAGCGGCGGCACGATCGCGTTGGTGGTGCAGGACGCGCAGGACAGGATCTGCTCGTCCGGCTTGATCGTGTCGTGGTTGACACCGTGCACGATGTTGGGGACGTCGCCCTTGCCCGGAGCGGTGAGGACGACCTTGTCGATGCCGGGACGCAGGTGCTTCGACAGGCCCTCGCGGTCACGCCACTTGCCGGTGTTGTCGATGAGGATGGCGTTCTTGATGCCGTACGCCGTGTAGTCGACCTCGGACGGATCGTTGGCGTAGATCACCTTGATCTCGTTGCCGTTGGCGACGATCGTGCTCTTCGCCTCGTCGACGGTGATCGTGCCCTGGAACTGGCCGTGGATCGAGTCGCGGCGCAGCAGCGAGGCACGCTTGACGATGTCCTGGTCGCCGCCCTGACGGACGACGATGGCGCGCAGCCGCAGCCCGTTGCCGGAGCCGGCCTTCTCGATGAGCAGGCGGGCGACGAGGCGGCCGATACGGCCGAAGCCGTAGAGGACGACATCGCGTCCGTCACCGCGCTCGATCTTGTTGGCACCCGTGGCACCGGCGACGGCCTCGGCGGTGAACTCCTCCACCGAGAGGCCGCGTTCGTCGGCCGCGTAGGTCGCGGCGAGCATGCCGATGTCGATCTGGGAAGGGCCGAGGTCGAGCGTGGTGAGGGCCTGGAGGAACGGCAGCGTGTCGGTGACCGAGAGCTCCTCACCGGCGATCTGGCGGGCGAATCGGTGGGTCTTCAGGATGCTGACCACCGACTTGTTCACCAAGGAGCGGCTGTGGAGCAGGACCGTTACGTCCCGCTCCCGGTGCAGTTTCCCGATGACCGGGATCATCGACTCCGCGATCTCCTCGCGGTTCTTCCAGCTGGTGAACGAGTCGTCATTGACAGTCACAGGTTTATCTTTCGAGCTAGGCGGCGCTCATATGGTAACCCCTCGCTACTTTGATCATTCAAACGGGTCACCCGGGCCGGGGGCCGTGATCGGCCCCTTCGGCGACGCCCACACCTCCGCGTCGTTCGAGTTCCTCGGTGTCCGCGTGGCCACGTTCGGCGCCACGCATCCCCGGGGCGGTCCTGCCGCCGAGGCCGTCTTCGTCGAGGGTGCGAACTGCCGTGGCATGGCGGGCTCGGGCAGGGCGCGATACAGCAGCCAGCTCAGGGTGGGCATCAGGATCAGCGGTGTGAGGGCCGTCTGCAGGGAAGTGGCGTCGGCGATGTTGCCGATGACAGGGCTGATCAGGCCGCCGATGCTGACGGTCAGCCCGAGGGTGATCCCACTGGCGGTGCCGACGCGCGAGGGCAAGTAGTCCTGGGCCAGGGTGACTTGCAGCGAGAACGGGACGTACAGGCCGACGGAGGTCAGGGCGGTGAACAAGTAGATCGACGGGCCGGGGACGAAGACGATCCCGGCGACGGCGCCGACCGTGATCAGATACGACACCCGCGCCACCGCGACCCGGTCCCACCGGTTGGCCAGGCGGCTGCCCAGCACGGTGCCCGCCGCGCCACCCAGACAGAGGACAAAGAGTGCGGTCGTGCCCGCCGCCGTACCGCCTCCCGTGCGCTGCCGGGCGTAGAACGAGACGAAGGTGCTCAGGCCGACGAAGGCGATCGACCGGCAGACCACGGCGAGCGACAGCTTCACGAACGAGGCCTTGTCGTCGGTCCCCGTCGCGGCCGCGGCCCCGGGGCCGCTGGATGTCGACTTCTCCAGTGCGCGCAGGACGGGCAGACACAACACACTGCCGACGATGGCCGGCACCACGAGCAGAGGGGAGAACGGCAGCTCGCCGGTGGCCACGACGGCGGTGACCATGAGGGGGGCCACGGCGAAGCCGACGTTGCCGCCGAAGGAGAACCACCCCATCGAACTGTGGCTCCCTCTGCCGGCGAGCCGTGCGACGCGGGCGGATTCGGGGTGGTAGGCGGCGCCCCCGTTTCCGGACCGCGCCACGAACAGCAGTGTCAGTGGGTGCGAACCGCTGAGGCCGCTGAGCGCGACACCGAGACTCGGCGCCGCCGGGAACTGTGCGCGGTCGGGTCGGGGCCGGCCGTTGTGGGTGCCCGGGGTGTAGCCGAAAGCGTGGCGGAAGACATCGATGAACGCGCTGGTGGACGACCAGCCGCATTGGTGGGCGACCGTGGTCACCGGTACGTCGTCGGCCAGCATGCGAAGGGCGTGGTAGGGGCGCAGTTGAGTGCGCCACTGCGGGAACGTCTTGCCCAGTTCGCGATGGAAGAGACGGCTGAGGGTGCGCTCCCCGACTCCTGCCGCGGTCGCCAGGGCGGCCAGTGTGCGCGGGTCCGCGGGGTCGTGGTGCAGGGCGTCGCAGACGGCTCTGAGGCGGGGATCGGTGGGGGCGGGCAGTTGCACGGGCTGCTGGGGTGAGGCGCGCAGCCGGTCGAAAAGTACCGCGCGCAACCGCAGCCGCTCCGGGGTGTCGTCGTGGGGGCTTCGGGTGTGGGCGAGGATCAGTTCGCGCAGCAGGGGGTCGACCGAGAGGACGGTCGGGGCATCGAGGCCGAGGGGGTTGGTGCCGGCGGGCAGGCCCAGCAGATGCAGGGCGAGGTGCCCGTGGGCGCGGTGGGCGTGGACGCAGCCGGCGGGGACCCAGATGGCCCGGGTGCCGGGGGCGAACCAGGTGCCCGCGTCGGTGGTGACCGCCAGGACGCCGGAGCCCGCGTGGACGACCTGGCGGTCGTCGTGCCGGTGTGCGTCGATGCGCTCTCTGGGTGCCATCGCCTGTGTGCGGGTGGGCGCCTCGGGGGGAGTGGCGGATATCCGGCATGAATGAAGCTCCATCGGAAGCGCGCCAGACCGTACGGCGCCGTTGTCGTCGAACCGGGCTCGGGCACCTCGAAATGGCCCCGGAACGGCCCTGTGGATGTGATGCCACCCATAGGGGCCACGTCACATCCTAGGGAGGGTAGTAGGAACAGAGTCGCCCGAACAGCATGGAATCGCCTCAGATCGGTCTATGTCGGACATTGCTCCGTATTGGGGTAGTACGTCACATCATTGACCCCCACCCCGGCCGCCGCTAACCATGGCTGTCGTAGCGGGGAACCGCGACCGGACCGCACGGACACCGCCGGACCGCTCGCCCCTCCCGCACCACGCAGGGCCCCGCCCCGCACCCCCCGCCTCCGGCACCGGACGGCGACACCACACCCACAGGAGAGTCACTTCCGCATGACCACGCAGACCCGCACCGGCCGCATCGCCCGCATCCGCACCCTGTCCGTCGCCGCCCTCGCCACCACCGGCGCAGCCGCAGCAGCCCTCACCCTGACCTCGACCTCCGCACAGGCGGCCGAGACGAAGCAGAGCGCCCCCGTCGTCCGGACCGCCCCCACCGGCGACGTCCAGGACACCCAGAAGACCGGCAAGGGCTACGCCAACAACCTCGACGGCTGGATCAAGGAATCCCTGGCCGTCATGAAGGCCAAGGGCATACCCGGCAGCTACGAAGGACTGCACCGCAACATCATGCGCGAGTCCGGCGGCAACCCCAACGCCCAGAACGGCTGGGACATCAACGCCCAGAAGGGCACTCCCTCCAAGGGCCTGCTCCAGGTCATCCAGCCCACCTTCAGCGCCTACCACGTCGCCGGCACCGCCCACGACCTCACCAACCCCGTCGCCAACATCACCGCGGCCGCCAACTACGCCGCCGACCGCTACGGATCCATCGACAACGTCAACTCCGCCTACTGAGCCAGGTCTGCTTGAGTGTCCGGAAGCGACACTGTGCGGACTGTTCGATGGGCCGTTGTGAGGCCCGAAGGACCTCGCGGTCATGCGTACAGGACTGCTGGACGGGCGGGGTGGGATCATGGGAATGATCGAGCGGCTGTGGGCGGCCGGGGAGATGCCCTCGGGGACCGGATCGCGGTGGCCGTCCGGGACTTCGTCGGGCACGGCCTGCACGCGGCCGGAGTCATGGGTCGGCTCAGCAGCGCGCTCAGCGCCGCCGTGCGCGTGGCCGGCGGCCACGCTCGACGCACTTGGTCCGTAGCCCGGCCCCGTGCCTGCCGCGCCGCGATCCTCGACGGCACCGAAGCACCCCCGTTCCCGGGGGGACCTCGTACGGTTCTCAACCGGGCTGCCCCTCACGCATGTTGACACCCATCGATCCGGTCACGAGTTGCGGGCCGTCACTCCGCCGTGTGTGCGCATATGGCACAGTCGTGCCGTGGATGCACTGCGACCCCAGGACCCCGCGCGCATGGGCGCCTATCACCTTCTCGCCCGTCTCGGCGCGGGCGGCATGGGGCAGGTGTATCTCGGCAGGTCGCCCGGCGGACGGCTGGTGGCCGTGAAGGTCATCCGGGACGAGATCAGCGACCACCCCGAGGCGTTGGCCCGGTTCCGGCGGGAGACCGCGACCGTCGAGGCCGTGCGCAGCGCCTACACCGCGCAGTTGATCGAGGCTTCGCTCGACGCGCCTCCCTACTGGCTGGCCACCGAGTACGTGGCAGGGCCCACTCTCCGCGGTGCCGTGGGCGCGAGCGGTCCCTTCCCGGCGGACAGCGCCCTGAGACTGCTCGCCGCGCTCGCCGAGGGACTGGCCGCGGTCCACGCCCATGGAGTCACGCACCGGGACCTGAAACCGCACAACGTCATCCTCTCCGCGCAGGGACCGCAACTGATCGACTTCGGGATCGCGCGAGGACTGGAGCAGACGATCCTCACCCGGGACGGGATGGTCTCGGGGACACCCGGCTACACGGCACCCGAGGTTCTCCTGCGGAACGAAGTGGGCCCGGCGGCCGACGTCTTCGCACTGGGCGCGACCCTCGCGTACACGGCGACGGGCCGGCCTCCGTACGGCACGGGCGAACCGGCGGCGGTGAGCTACCGGACCGTGCACGAGGACATCGACCTGGCGGGGGTACGGCCCGCGCTGGCCGAGCTCATCCGGCTGTGCGTCGCCAAGGACCCGGCGGACCGGCCCGAACCGGCCGCCGTGATCGCCCGGTGCGCGGTGGACTCGCCGCTGGCGTCGGACGCCCACTACCGGATGCTGGCACGTACCGCCGAACCCGTCCCCGAACCCGGGTGCGTGGACACGCCGCCCACATCGTCCGGCGCGCACACGGAGCCGGAGACGGCGCCGGAGACGGGGACGGTCCGGGCACCGCGGAGCGAGGCCGGCACACGGCCGAAGAACCACGAGCCGGTCGTCGAAAGGGCGGAGCGGGCCGCTACCACCGCACCCACGGGCCTGCCGGACACCGCGCCGGACGACCGTCCGGATCCGCAGCGACGCCCCGGCCAGGCCGCACGGGGCAGAGCCTGGCTCGCCGTATGCGCGGTGGCGCTCGCGGTGCCCATGACGGTCTGGCTGCTTCCGGAATCGGACACGAGGGACACCGGCGCCGCCCCCACGACGGAGGTCACCACGTCCGGGCAGCCGACCGCGCCGCGGACGGCCACCAGAGGCCCGGCCAGTGGACCGCCGGACCACATCGTGAACGATCGCGTCTCGCAGGACCGCTGGACCCTGTCCGACGAGCCGGAGCAGGCGGCCCAGGGCATCGGTTCCTGCGATCTGTCCAGCCTCACCGATTCCTCACCGCCCTCGGGACTGCAGTCCTCCGTCTCCCACACCACGGGCACGGACACGGCCTCGCTGGAGCTGCGCCCCAAGAACGCGGGCGAGGGGAAGAGACCTGCGCCGTACTACATAGCCGTGGGGGTGCGTCCCCCGCACGAGACGGACCCTGCCACCGGACGACCCCTCCGGTCCGTCAGCAAGGGCATCGGCTTCACCAGCAAGCCCGTCGACATGTACTCCCGTTGGACCTCCGGCGGAACCGTCAAGTTCAAGTACCCCGATGACTTCCGTGCCCACTTCGGCGAAGGCACCGTCGACGCGCTCCCGGTGGGAGACGACAGGGGCGACTGGACCGTGGTGCTGTACCACGTCGAAGGCGGGCCCACGAAGTACACCTCCGTCGTGTGCAACGGCTTCCACGCCTGAGACGCGGCGCCTCGACGACGAGGGTGGTGCGGCCGGTGCGGAGCGGGCAGTCGGTGGGCCACTTCCGGACCGGGACGTGTTGTGTCCGGATACGTCATGGGTACGCGGTGTGACCCGGGGAGCCCGTTCCACCACGTTCCATGGGGCTGTCCCCATTCCGGGTCCGCGACTTCGTGATCACGCCCAGCACCGGCCCACTCGGCCCGGCACCAGTGGCAGTCGCGCCGGCCGCGCTCGCGGCCCCACAGGGCAATACACCTAAGGCCTGTCCGGCGGATCAGGGTCGGACAGGGCCTAGAGCTGCCGAAGATGATCACGCAGTCTGCGGGCCACCTGCGCCATGAGGGCGTCGGCGCCGGGCTGAACACTCGCAGGGACGAGTGACTCGGTGAGCACAGCGATGGCGAAGGCCTGGCCGTCGGAGTGCTCGACGACGCCGATTTCGTGCCGGAGGTTGAGGAGAGTGCCGGTCTTGGAGGACCAAGTGGCGGCGTCGGAGCTGAAGTCGGGGGCGAGCCGGTGCCGGATGAGGTTGTGGGCCATCAGGCCACGTACGCGTTCGGCCACGTCCGGATGGATCGCGGACGGCGTCCACAGGGCTTGCAGCAGCTCGACATAGGCGCGTGCGCTGCCGCTGCTGGCGCGGGTGGTGTCGAGCTGGGGCACCCGATGCCCGCGACCGCTGGTGCCGGCGTCGATGGCGAGGGAGAGGGCGAGATGGGCCTGGGAGGCATCGAAGCGTTCCAGGGGGGTGTCGGTGAGTTCGTCGAGACCGTGCCGGACAGTGACGCCGCGAAGACCGAACTCATGGAGCATGTCGGTGACCCGGGCGGGCGGTGTGAGACCGAACAGCACGTCGGCGGCTGCGCCGTCACTCACGCAGGTGCTCATGTAGAGCAGGTCGTCGATCGCGATCCTGGCGGGGTGACGGAAGCGGCTCAGCCCGGTGGGGCCGGGTGTGGTCGTGCGCCCGGGGTGTACGTCGAGCATCGTCGCCCCGTCCAGTTCGCCCCGGTGGATGCGCTCCGCCGTCGCCAGTGCGAGCGGAACCTTGACCAGGGACGCGGCGGGCAACTGGGTGTCCGGGGCGATTCCCACTTCGTCGCCCGTGAGGAGATCCCGCACGAGCAGACAGCCGTGCAGTCCGCCGTCGTGCAATTGCTGACGCATCTCGCTCAGGAGTGCTTCGGTGCTCACGCCGCAGCCCCTCCCGCACTGCCCGCCCCGTTGCCTGCGCCCAGGCAACGGCCGATGGCCTCGCCCAGCCGCGCCTCGATGTGTTGGGGATTGCCGCCCGCGGCGGCGACCAGCGCGAAGCCCCGGCTGAGCGTGAGCTCACCGATGGGCCGCCAGTTCAGGGCGAGTTCCTCGGCCTGTGCGGGGGAGCACAGCAGCAGGTCGCCCGTGCAGAGCACTTCCGCCGCGGCTGTCGTCAGGTCGGTCGCGGCAACGAGCTGCGCGGGCCGCAGACCGACCGCGTCCCGCAGCCGGGTGAGCGGGTCACGGATGTGCGGCACGTCGTCCTCCGGCTGGATCCAGATCCGGCGGGCCGGGCCCGTCGACGCCCGCCCGATCCGTAGCGTCTCGATGTAGATGCGCCGCACGCCGGGATCCTGGACACCGGCGAGCCCGAGCGGCAGGGACCACGTCGCCTCGTCCGCGGGCACGGCGAGCAGCGAGGCACGTACCAGCTGCGAGTGGATGAACTCGACGCGCTGCGCGGGCGCGGCGATACGGAGATCGAGTGTGATGCCGTGGCCCTGTGCCTCCGCGATCAGACGGGCGAGAGCGGCTGTCGAGCAGAGGCCGGGCACCGCGAGCCGCCAGGGCTTGCACTTGGCGGCATCGGCCTCGTGCAGCAGCACGTCCGCCGCCTGCACGAGCTGTCTTGCCGCCGGCAGCATGTCCCGGCCGAATGGCGTGAGGACGGCCCGCCGCGACATTCGCTCGAACAACTGCTCGCCGAGGCGCTCCTCCAGGGCGGCGATGCGACGACTGGCCACCGGCTGGGACATCCGGGCCGCGGCTGCTCCCACGGTGAAACCGCCGTGCTCGCTGACACTGATGAATGCCCGACACGCTCCGACCAGATCCACAGCCCGAACCCTAACGTCATGCCGGATCGGCATGAAACAGCGCGTGGGCGTATTGGACCGCATGGCAGTCGGACGGAGAAGGTGGGCCCGGCACTCATGACCACACCCCGGGATGGGGACCTGCCGCTCCATCCCCTATGCGCCCCGCCCGCGGGGTGACCTGGAGGTCCGGACCCCATGCAGCAGCACAGCCCTGCCCGCCGTGCCCTTTTCGGCATGCTGGCCGCGCTCGCCCTCGTACCGCTCGCGGCGTGCAGCGGAGAGGACCCCCGTCCCTCGTCCCCCTCTTCCCCGGTGGCGTCGTCCCCGCACGCCGGGGCGACGGGACCGACCAGGGCCGTGAAGCCCGTCGATCGACGGTTCAAGGAACTTGAGCGCAAGTTCGACGCGCGGCTGGGCGTCTATGCCATCGACACCGGCACCGGCCGCGAAGTCGCCTACAAGGACGGTGAGCGCTTCGCCTACGCCTCCACGTTCAAGGCGCTGGCAGCCGGTGCCGTATTGCGCAAGTACTCCGTGGGCGGGCTGGACGAGGTGGTCACGTACTCCCGGGACGATCTGGTCAGCAACTCCCCGGTGAGCGAGAAGCATGTCGGGACCGGGATGAGCCTGGGCGCCCTGTGCGACGCCGCCGTCCGTTTCAGCGACAACACCGCGGCCAACCTGCTCCTCGACCGACTGGGCGGTCCCCGGGGCCTGGATGCCGTACTCGCGGGGATCGGCGACGACGTCACCCGGATGGAACACCAGGAACCGCAACTCAACCAGTGGTCTCCGGGTTCTGTCTCCGACACGAGCACGCCGCGGGCACTCGCGGGCGATCTGCGCGCGTTCGTCCTCGGAGACGTTCTCGGCAAGGGCGAACGCGCCCGGCTGACGAAGTGGCTGCGGACCAACACCACCGGGGACGAGCTCATCAGGGCCGGGATGCCGAAGGGCTGGGTGATCGGTGACAAGACCGGGGCCGGCGGCACCTACGGCACCCGCAACGACATCGCCGTGGTGTGGCCCCCCGACGCCGCCCCCGTCGTCGTGGCGATCCTGTCGAACCGGAGCAGGGAAGATGCCGAGTACGACAACGAACTCATCGCGGAGGCGGCGTCCGTGGTCGCCGACACGTTGTCGTAGCAGGGAGTGTGTTCTCCGGCGGGGAGTCTGTTCTCAAGCGGTGCGCGAGGGTACGCCGTGCCGGATCCGGACGTTGGGTTCGACGTGGACGGCGTCATCGTGCGCGGTGTCGCAGTGCACCGGGACCAGGGCGCCGGGTATGTCGACGTACCCGTCCCGGTCGAACGGCAGGCCGGTCCACTGCGGCCACCGAGTCACCGAGCCGGCGAACCGCTGACCGTCATCTAGGGCCTGTCCGGCGGATCATGGCCGGGGTCGCGGCGGCTGACACGGCACCTCGCAGCGTTGCCGAAACATCCGAATAGCTCCGCTATTAGGACGCTCCGGCGCCTTGCGATGCACCGCACCAGCCGCCGCGCCCTGTCCGACCCTGATCCGCCGGACAGGCCCTAGGAGACCGCTGAAAATCTTGTCGAGGGGTTGTGCGGCCGCAGGCCGGACGGCCCCTTTCGCTATGCGGTGGCCGGGGCGAGATGCCAGATGTTGTTGGTGTGGGTGAGTCCGAGGGTGATCAGTCGGCGGAGGTTGAGAGCGGCGGCGCGGTGGTGGAGCCAGATGTTGTTGGCGATGACGCCCCGGTAAGGGACCCGGCGGTTGCCCTTGGCGACGAGCCAGGCGATGGCGCGTTCGACGGGTGGCCGCCATCGGCGGTACTCGTCCTGCCAGACGGTGTCGGTGGCGGCCTGGGCCCGGGCGGCGGCCAGCAGTTCGTACTGGGGGTGGACGTTGAGGGTGCGTCCGGTTTTGGAGGTGGTGCAACGCGTCCGAAGAGGGCAGCCCGTGCAGACACGCTTGAACTGGGCGGTGCGGGCGCCGTCCGCCTTGATCTGGCCAAGGCCGGCGGTGTGTCCCGCAGGGCAGGTCGCGGTGCCGGCGGCCAGTTCGATCCGGAAGTCGTCGATGGTGAAGCCGCCGGGGACTGCCTGCCGCAGCGGCGGCGGCTTGATCACCAGGGTGTGGCCGTCGGCCTGCAGTTGTGCGCGCAGATCGCCGGTTCCGTAGGCAGAATCGCCGAGCACGGTTAACGCCGTGCCCTCTTCCTCGTCGGCCAGCAGACCGCAGGCGACGGCGGCCTCGTGGTTGTCGGGGCCATAGCCGCTGGTCAGGGCGACGGCGGTGAACAGGCCTGCCTCCGGCTCGAAAGACGCATGCCCTTTGAAGCCGTCCTGGTGACGGCTGCGGTTCTTGTGGATGTGCCGTGCGTCGGGGTCAACGGTGGACACCGTCCGGTCGGCCACTGTGCGCTTGGCGATGCGCCAGCGTCCGTCGCGCCCGTCGGAGTCCTCGGCGGGTTCCACGTCCTGCCCGGCGACCAGGGCCAGCAGGCCGACCGCGTTCGCCGCCTTCTCGCCCAGGTTCTGCTCAGGCAGGTGTCCGAGCAGGTTGAGGGCGTCGGTGACCAGCGCGTCGACCAGCGCGGCGCGGGCCGTCTCGTCGTCCCAGGCGATCCTCGGTTTGCCCGGGTCGCTGTAGTCATGCGCCTGGCAGTGCTCCGCGGCCACTTCCCCGGCGCCGGGGACCTCGCGGATCACCCGGCGGACCGCGGAGATGATCTGGGTGACGGTGTCCTGGGTGGCCACCGCATCATCGAGCACCGTGGAGTCCAGCGCGCGCCGCTGCTTGCCCTTGAGCACGCCGGTCGCGGCCACGACTTCCTTGACCTTGGTGAAGATCCGCATCGGGTCGGCCGAATGACGCAGGCGGCGCCGGAAGTACGTCAGCAGCGACGGATCAAACGCGGTGTCGTACAGCCCGAGCCCGCACGCGGCCTTCCACCGCAGGTCACACCGCAGTTCCTGGACCGTCTCGAAGTCCGACAGCCCCTGAAGGCTCTGCAGCACCACCGTCGCGGCCAGCACCTGCGGCGGCAGACTCGGACGGCCGTTGGACGACGGATACATGTCCGCGAACATCCCCAGCGGGAACAGCACCTCGCGATGTTCCGCCAGGAACGCGAACGCACTGCCGGCCGGGATCAACTCCCGGCACGTTTCCCACACATCCGGCCCGACCATCTCCCCGGCCCATTCCCCCTGCATGCCTACAAGATTGGCCCCGACTCCACCGAGCCGGGGCCAGAACCCGAGATTTTCAGCAATCTTCTAGGCGGGAGCGACCCACCGCGCGCGTGCGCCGATACGTGGATACGGCGAGGCAGGGACACCCCGTCCCGCCATCGCCGGCCCAGGCAGAAGCCTCCGCGCGGCCATGGCGCTCCGTCGCCTACGGTTGACCATCGGCCGGCAGCCACCGCGATGCGGGGGCACGGCTGGGCCATGACGGGCCGCCCGCATCGACGCGACGGGGACGACGCACGGCGGAGCACCTACGGAAACGGTTGGTCGGATGGTTCACAACGCCAGGCTCGCGACGGCGCAGGCAGCCGCGGACAGACAGGCCGCGCATTTCCACAGGCTGCTCACCTGGGCGGTCTCGCTGCTGTCGTCGGAGGCGCGCCCACCCGCCGCGGCAGAGTTGAACGACACGGCCCTCGCCGCCCGGAGCCGACGCTTCGACGCGCTGCTGCACAGCGGCGAGGACGGGACGGCGGCCCACGCCCGGCCGGCGCCGACGCCGCAGGCCCGCCCCGAGGAAGTGATCGCCGCACTGCGTGCCGCCGGCACCGTGCTGGACGCCGACGTGGTACTCGCCGCAGGCCCCGTCGACTGGCCCGCGCTGGCTGCCGCACACCGGCGTGAACCGTTCGCACGCACCCAGCGACGGGCCCTGATAGCCCGCGCCGACTGCCCGGACGACTTCACCGTCGCTCTCCTCACACCCTGGGACCCCAGGATCGCGAACCGACTGGTGGCCCGTCGGCAGGAGCTGCCCACCTCCGCATGGTGGCCCTGCCTGGATCGGATCGGGGAGACCCGGCCCGCACTGCTGCGCCACGTACTCACCGGGGCGAACCTGCCCGAGGTGCTGCGTTCGGCGCGATACCTCGACCACCTGGTGCGCGCCGTGAACGGCTACGACCACAACAACTTCCCTGCGGCCGAGGCGTTTTGGACAGTGGTCGGCGCGGTGCTGCACGCGCGACTGGGCGACGACCCGCGAAGCTGGTACGTCGCCGCCCAGCGCTTCCCTCTTCATCACGGCACGTTGGAGCGGCTGCTCCAGGGGCTCGGCGAGCCTGCGAAGGGTGCGGAACGTCCCTTCCCCGATCTGCGCGTCCTGCTGACGGCTCCGGCCGCGGTGGTGGTCGCCGTCGTCGGCGAACTCGACGACGAGGAGCTGGAGCAGGCGGCCGAGGACTCCTGGCACGGGGTCCGCGACCAGCCCTCGTTCCGGTCGGCCGTCACCCCGCGACTGCACGCGGCCGGTGTTCCGCGCCGGGCACTGTTCGCGCGCTGGGCCGCACCGTACCGAAGCTCTGCGGACTGCCTCTGGCTCTACGGCCTGGACGACCGGCTGGACGAGCGCCTCGTCAGGCAAGCGGATCACGACCGGGCACTGCGCCGTGGGCTCGCCGCCCTCGGACGGCCCTTGCCCCTCAGCCTGGACCGGGTTGCGGAGCTGCGGCTCTGCACCGATTCCGTCGCGGCACAGGCCGTTCTGGATGGTGCCTGCGGCGACGCCGCGACCCCGTGGCCGGAACTGGTCCGCGCCCATGCCACCGAGCCGCTCCCGCTGCCCGTGCTGTACACGCTGGCCGCGTGCCCGGGATTTCCCGACGTTCTCGCGCAGGAGCTGCCGGGCTCGACCCGGTTCTACTGGTCGACGCACGGCCCCGCCGCTGCCCGGTCGGCGCTGTCCGACGTCGGCGATGCGTCCATGTCCGACCACGTGATCCATCGGGTCCGCGCGTCCGGCGTGCTCGACGACGAGTCGGTGGTGGCCGCCATCCAGCCCGCGAGCGCGGCGCTGCGCCACGGATACGAACAGCCACGGGACGCAGCGGGCCGCGACGCGTGGCGGGCCGTGTGCGCGCAACTGGTCCGGCGGGCCGCAGACCGGGGCGGGCCCGGCCTGTGGCGCGTACTGGCCGAGCGGCTGCCCGACTGCGAAGGCCCCCTGCCGGAACTGCTCGCCGAAGCCGCCGCCGAAGCCGGCGCCGGCTGAGCGACCGGAAGCCCCGACCGGAGTGGTGCCCGGGACCGGACGGAACCCGCCCGTGGAAGGAATTCACCAACTGTTCCCGCACCAAGCCACTCACGAACTGAGCAGCACCGGACGGGGACGTGGGCCGGTCGCACCGCAGCCGGTCGCGGATGCCTCGACGGTTCCCGTACGTCCCGGACGGACGCGCTCACCGCGTGGTGATCGGAACGAGACCGGCTACGGCTGCTCGCCCCTGAGCCACTGAAGGATCTCGGGGGTCACGGGGTCGGTGATGTCGGCGAACTCCTCATGCTTCTTGAGGTATTTGGCCACATAGGGGCAGACGGGAACAATGCGCATGCCGCTCCTGCGTACGTCGTTCAGGGCCTCTGTCACGAGAACCGAGGCCAGGCCCTGTCCGGCAAAGGCGTCGTCGATCTCCGTGTGGTAGAAGACCCGCTGTCCGTCCCGGTCGCGGTAGACGGTGAAGCCTGCGGTCGCACCGTCCACCCGGATCGCGTACCGGTGCTTCGCGTCGATTCGCTCCACGACGGGCTCGGAGGCATTCTGCGTCATGGCGTTTTCCATTCCTTCAACTGGTTGCGGAGGCTGGTGGTTCAACGGCGCGACGGGTTCCCGCGCGGCTGGACGGTGGCGTTCGGCAGGATGGGTGCGGGGAGGCGGTCACCGGCGTAGCCGTGGACGGTGCCGAAGCGTTCGGAGGCGCCTTCCCAGTCCTCGCGCGCTTCGACGATGTCCTTGTGGCTACGGCCGATGAAGTTCCACCACATGACGATCTCCTCGTCGAACGGTGTGCCGCCGAGCAGCAGTAGCCGTGCCGTGTCATCGGAGGCATTGGTGAGCGTCAACGTGTCGGGTCCAGGGCCGACGTAGCCCAACTCGGCCCGGAGTACGGGGGTTTCACCCAGGAGGATGCTTCCCTGATCGACGAGCACGCCGTGCTCGAAGCCGGCGTCCACGGCGAGGGTGACTCTCGCGTGCGGGTCGAGGAGGAGTTCGGCGCCGAGCAGGGGGGTGAAGGTCCGCACCGGGGACGCGTTGCCGGCGAGTGCTCCGAGGAAGACCCTGGCCTCGCCCCCGTCCAGGCGGACGGGCTCGGGGACGTAATGCTGGAAGTCGCGCTCCGCGTGCCGGTGTTCCTCGGGCAGCGCCACCCACAATTGGGCACCGTGCAGGATCGTGGTCCCCGGGGTCGAGACCTCCGTGTGGCTGATGCCGTGCCCGCCCGTCATGAGGTTGAGCTCACCGGGACGCACGAAGGCGTGGCTGCCCAGGCTGTCGCGGTGCTCGATCTCCCCGCTGAAGAGCCAGGACACGGTCTGCAGCCCGGTGTGGGGGTGGGGCGCGACATCCATGCCGCCCGTCTCGGCGACGTCGTCGGGGCCGTAGTGGTCGGCGAAGCACCAGGCGCCGATCAGAGTGCGGCTCCGCTGCGGCAGGGTGCGCCGCACCGTCATCGCCCGCGGGCCGCCCAACGGGACATCGCGCGCGGACAGCACCTCGACCTGCGGCGTCCCGTCGCTGTGCCCTTCGCCCGGCGAAGCCGCGCAGCGTGCCCCGGCCGGCTCGGTCTCAGTGTCGTTCATCGCGTGTCACCCCCGTCACAGTGCTTGTTGCATATTCAACTATCATGCTTGAATCCTAGAGCACCAACGTCCGAAGCGCACGGCAAGGGCGGGGCGGACCGGTACGGCGAGAAGGAGAACCGAGTGAGCGACGTGACGGCAACGCCCGGCAACCGACGGGTCTTCGTCGACAAGCAGGCGCCCAAGGCGTACCACGCCCTGGTCCAGACCTCCGAGGCGGTCCGTGCGACCGCCGTCGACGCCGGCCTCGACCGTGTACTGGTGGAGCTGATCAACCTCCGCGTCTCGCAGCTCAACGGCTGCGCCTACTGCCTCGACGTGCACACCAGGGCGGCGCTCCGCGCGGGCGAGTCCACGCAGCGCCTCGGGGTGCTGGCGGCCTGGCGGGACACGGAGGTGTTCACACCGCGGGAACGCGCGGCGCTCGCTCTGGCGGAGGCGACCACTGATCCCGCGAACGCCGCCGCGCAGGAGGCCGCCTACGGTGCGGCCCGTGAGGTGTTCGGTGACGACGAGATCTCCGCGGTGATATGGGTGGCGATCACGATCAACGCCTTCAACCGGGTCTCCATTCTGAGCAGGCATCCCGTACGCAGGGCACCCGGAACGTCGGCCTCGGGACGCTGACTCCCTCGCGTACGCACGGCGGTCTGGGATCATGACGCGATGGAAGGTAATCATCGGACGATCGGGTTCCGGGTCGCCGCTCGAACCGCGGATCAGGAGCGGTTCGCATCGGTCCAGCCCTTGGCTTCCAGAAACCTCCATCAGCACCGTGCGTTCTCGTGGGCTCAGGCACCCCAGCGCAGAGCGACCGTGTCACCCGCGTTGATCACCTTGCCGCGGTCGGCTCCGGTGAACGCCGAACCGTCGACGCTGACCTTCCAGGTGCTCGACCCGCTGTTGGACTTGCCGTTGAGAGCGGTGATCGTGCCCGTTCCGGAGGAGGGGGTCACGCCGCTCACGCAGCCGGACGGGGTGGCCGCGGTCGTGGCCGAGTCCAGAACCGCGCCGAGGGTGGTTGTGGTGCCGGTGGGGGTGAAGGCGACGGAGCACACCTTCAAGCCGCCCGCGCCGTCGTCCACGGTCAGGGCCAGTTCTGTGGCGGTGCCGGAGGCGAAGGTGCTCCGGGCCACCCACTGGGGTGCGCCGCCGGTGGCCGGGACCGGGGGAGCGGCGGTGAAGCCGCCTCCCGCGACGGCGCGGAGGCCGTCGATGGATGCGTAGGCGGACGGCTCGGTGTCGCCGGGCAGGTACTTGAAGCCGCCACCGGGGTTGAACTGCTGAGCGATGAGGAAGTCGACGGGTGTCTTGCCCGCGGAGGTGAGGAAATCGCCGGTCTGCGGATTGATGCCGCAGGCGTTGAGCCCCGAGACGGCCCAGCCGTTGGAGTCGGTGTTGACGCCGAACATGGCGTTGAACGCACCGCTGCCCGGCACCAGCTTGCTCTTGAGGAATGCCTTGGCCTGGACGATGTCCGCATAGGTGTTCGGGACGCCGGAGACACAGAGCGCGGCCATCGCGGCGCCGGTCATGTCGACATCGCCGGCCGAGCCGAGCTGTCCCGGATCACCTTCGGCCTTGCTGTAGTTCCAGCCGCCGTCGTTGTGCTGGTTGGCGCGGATGCGGGTGATCAGGGAGTCGCGCAGGGACTTGGGTATCCGCTGCGTTCCCGCCTGCGTCCGGGCGCCGCCGAGGGCGAGCGCGGCGAACACGGTCCCGTTGAAGTTCGCCGAGGGGCCGAAGTATCCGGGCTCGGCCTTCTGCCAGTAGCTGTAGATGTCGCCGATGAGATTGCGTGAGGCGGAGACGCGGGCCGGGTCGATGCCCGCCGCGTAGGAGTTGAGGGTGGCGCGTTCGTAGTCGGTGACCACCGGCGTCGCGGACGGCCAACTGGCCGTGGACAGCAGGGTTCGGTACACGGATCTCGCGTTCTTCGTGGTGTCGCCGCCAGGTGTGACGTCGACGGCCGCGGTGCCGGCGGAGGCGAGTGCGCTGAACGCCCACTCGTTCGACAGTCCGGCCCCGGCGTAGGAACCATCCGACGACTGAAGGGACTTGAGGTACGTGACACCGTTCGCCTTCGACGTGGCGATCTGGGCCGGCGTGGCAGTGGCAGCGGCCGGCAGGACACTCAGACAGAACGCCCCGACGGAGGCGGTCGCCGTGAACGCAAGACGACGTGGGATCAAAGGACGGGACATGGCCTGCTCCTGGGATGAGGGGCGCGCCGCCCTGGGCCCACGGCCTTCCCGGGCGGGAGACAACAGCAGGCAGGGCCGCCGCCCGAACGCGTGGACCGGCTTCCTGTGGTGCGTCGCCGCCTGGGCATTCGGGCTCGGAACGGCCCCAGCCGTCCCACACCGCTGCGCGCCAGCCCCGGACTCTCACCGGGTTCCCCCGCACTCGCGGCAACCGGACTGAACAACGAGAAGCTCCGCGGCATCGTCGACTTCCTCGACAACGGCGGCGAGGACGGCGACGGCAGGACCCTTCAGGACTGGACCGGGACAGGTACGAAGTACGCACTCGGTGGCTCCATCGGCAAGGCCGCTCTGCTGGCCGAGACCGTCGGCCGGGACCCGCGCTCCTTCGGCGGCAAGGACCTCGTCGCCGCTCTCGACAAGGCGGTGTGCGCCGGGCCGAGCAAGGCTCCGGACCGGAGCTGCGCCGCCAAGGGGGCCTACGCCTATGCCCCTTCCGTCTTCGCCCAGTCGCTGGCGATCATGGCCCAGTTGCGGGCCGACGAGAAGACAGCCGCCCAGAGGCCGATCGCGTACCTGGAAAGCCTTCAGCACGGCAGTGGTGCCTGGCCCAGCCTGATTCCCGCCACGGGGGACTCCGATGTCGACTCCACCGCCATCGCGGCCATGGCGCTGGACCTTGCGGGCGGTGAGAAGGCCGACAGGGCCGTCGACAAGGCGCTGACCTGGATCGCGAGCAAGCAGCTGTCCGACGGCGGCTTCCCGGGCGCGGCCGGCGACTCCGTCAACTCCGCCGCCCTCGCCGTCCAGGCGCTCTCCCTGGAAGGGAAGCGGTACACCGCCGAGATCGCCGGGGCCCGGAAGTTCCTCGCGGGCCAGCAGAACAACGACGGTGGGTTCAACGTGGCGAAGGAAGGGCAGCGCGGCTCCGACCTGCGCGCCTCCACCCAGGCGGTCGGAGGGGCGACCGGTATCTCGTTCGGCACCCTGGAGCGCAGCCTGACCGGCACCACGCCGCAGCCCACGCCCAGCCCCGGTGCCTCCACCCCGCAGATCGTCACCCCCGGGGACACGACAGGGGGAGCGGGCGGCAACGTCGACACCGACGCGGGCGGATCCGGCGGGGGAGCGCTGGCCTCGACCGGCACGGGGATCGGTGCGCTCGTCGGTCTCGCGGCCGTGCTCGTCGGTGCCGGGTGGCGCGTGGTCGTCGTGGCCCGCCGCCGGGCAGCCACAGGGGGACGGATATGACTAGCCCCGTGCGGCGCAGGACCGTACGGGCGTCGGCCGCGCTCCTGCTGTCGACCGCCGTACTGACGGCCAACGCGCCGTCAGCGGCGGCGGATCCGCAGCCCATGGGCCAGTGCACCACCACATCCGGAGCCGTTCTCGCCGTCGACTTCAGCCACTGGGGCGGCCCGGTCTACCGCTCCTGCGGTACTACACCCACGACCGGCTACGAGCTGCTCAACCAGGGCGGCTGGCGCACCACCGGCACCGGCCACGACGGCCCCGCCTTCATCTGCCGCATCGGGTACAGCGGACACCGGGGCGGCAAGCAGTACCCGACGCCCGAGCAGGACGACTGCGTCCTGACGCCACCCGCCTCCGCCTACTGGTCGTACTGGCACGCCGACCCGGGCGCGAACACCTGGGAGTACAGCCGGCTCGGCGCCATGCTCTACAAGCCGGAGCCCGGCAGCGTCGACCTGTGGATCTTCGGCGGCACCGACATCGGTGGCACCAAGGGCCGGCCCGAGCTCACTCCCGACCAACTGCGCGCCCACAACGCCCGGCCGAACGGCAACGCCGGGAAGCCCGCGTCGACCGACCGGGCTCCCGGGCTGCCACCGGGCACCGACACCGGACCCGAGCCGCCCGGGGACAAGAAGCCCTCACCGTCGAAGTCCGGTTCCGCCTCGGCGAATCCGTCGAGAAGCCCGTCGCCCAGCGCGTCGGCGTCCGCGTCGCCCAGCCCCTCCCCGAGCATCACCACACCCGTCACGGAGCCCGCGGGCTCCGGAACCAGGGTTGTCGACGCGGCCCCGGCACCCGACGCCGCGCACGACGCGGGTCCCCGCCTGCCGGTGGTGGTGGGTGGCTCGCTGATCGTGCTCGTCGGCGGAGCGGCCGTCCTGGCCGCCAGACGCCGACGCCGTACGGAGTAGCCGCGGTGTCGCACACCACTCCCGCAGCGACGACGCCCGCGTCCGGACGAGCACCGGACACGGGCGGCCGTCGCCTGCCCAGAACGCTTCATCCGGTCGCCTGGTGGATCTGGGCACTCGCCCTGGCCACCGCAGTCAGCCGCACCGACAACCCCCTGCTGCTGTTCCTCGTGCTCGCCGTTCTCGGTTACGTCGTCACCGCGCGCCGCACCGAGGCTCCCTGGGCCCGCGGTTTCAAGTACTACCTCTACCTCGCCCTCACCGTGGTCGCGATCCGCGTCCTGTTCCGGGCCGTCTTCGCCACCGGTATCACCCCTCACGACCACTTCCTCTTCTCGCTCCCGCACATCCCCACCCCCGACTGGTACGCGGGCATCCGGCTCGGGGGACCCGTCTCCCTGGAAGCCCTCCTCTCGGCCGCCACCGACGGGCTGCGCCTGGCCTGCATGCTCTGCTGCATCGGCGCGGCCAATACCCTCGCCAACCCCAAACGGGCCCTGAGAGTCCTGCCCGGTGCCCTCCACGAACTCGGCGTCGCCGTCACCGTCGCCATCAGCGTCGCCCCCCAACTCGTGCAGAGTGTGCAGCGAGTGGCCCGCGCCCGCAGACTCCGGGCCGGGCGCAGCAAGGGGCTCAAGGCGCTGCGCGGCATCGTCGTCCCTGTCCTGGAGGACGCCCTCGAACGCTCGCTGCGCCTGGCCGCCGGAATGGACTCCCGGGGCTACGGACGCGCCGGCACTGCGACGCGCCGGTCCCGCCGTATCACCGGGGCACTCATGCTTCTCGGCATGTGCGGTCTGTGCACAGGGGCCTACGGGCTCCTCGACGCGACCACGCCCACGTTCCTCGGTCTTCCGGCCATGGTGGTGGGGGCCGTGCTGTGTATGGCGGGCTTGCGTCTGGGGGGACGCAGGGTGAGCCGTACGACCTACCGGCCCGACCCGTGGCGGCTGCCCGAATGGGCTGTCACCGGAGCGGGGGTGCTCTCCGCCGTCCTGCTGTTCAGCAATGCGGGCTACGACGCGGCCGAGCTCAATCCCTCCATCTACCCGCTCAGCTGGCCCTCGCTGCCGTTCGTGCCGACGTTCGCGATCCTGCTCGCCGGGACCGCCGGGTTCCTTGCGCCGCCGCCGGACGCGCCGCACCCGGTCGTTCCCCCGCAGCGCACCGAGAAAGCCGGAGCCACGTGATCACTTTCGATCAGGTCACCGTCCACTACGACGGCGCGGCCGAACCCGCCCTGCACGAGGTCGACCTCACCATCGAGGAGGGCGAGCTCTGTCTCGTCGTCGGTCACACCGGTGTCGGCAAGTCCACTCTCCTGGGTGCCGTCAACGGGCTCGTACCGCACTTCACCGGCGGCACGCTCCACGGCCGTGTCACCGTCGACGGCCGGGACACCGCCACCCATCCGCCCCGGGAGCTCGCCGACGTGGTCGGCGTGGTCGGGCAGGACCCGCTCGACGGCTTCGTCACCGACACCGTCGAGGAGGAACTCGCCTACGCGATGGAACAGTTGGCGATTGCTCCGAAGGTCATGCGCAAGCGCGTCGAAGAGACCCTCGATCTGCTGGGCCTGGCCGACCTCCGCCACTGCGCGCTGCACGAACTGTCCGGCGGACAGCAACAGCGGGTGGCGATCGGGTCGGTCCTCACCGCACATCCCCGTGTCCTCGTTCTCGACGAGCCCACCTCCGCGCTGGACCCGACCGCCGCGGACGAGGTACTCGCGGCTGTCACCCGGCTCGTCCACGACCTCGGTGTCACCGTTCTCATGGCCGAGCACCGCCTCGAACGCGTCGTCCAGTACGCCGACCGCGTGGTCCACCTGCCGGGCGACGGGTGTGTCGTGCACGGGGCCCCCGCCGAGATCCTCAGGTCCTCCTCCATCGCTCCGCCGATCGTCGAACTCGCGCGTGCCGCCGACTGGCACCCGCTACCGCTGTCCATCCGCGACGCCCGCCGTGCCGCCGCCCCGCTCCGTGCCGCGCTGGCCGGTGCGACGCCCACCCCGGTACGTCCCGCTCCGGCTGCCGACCGTCCGGAGTCGCTGACGGCCCGGGGCATCACCGTCAGCTATCACGGCGTCCCCGCCGTCCGCGAGGTCGACCTCGACCTGCGCAGCGGCGAGATCACGGCCCTGATGGGACGCAACGGTTCAGGGAAGTCCTCCCTGCTCTGGGCGTTGCAGGGATCCGGCCCGCGCAGAGCGGGAAGCGTCCGCGTCATCGGCGAAGGGAAACCGCGCGATCCGCACACCCTGTCCGCGGCAGAAGCGCGGCGGCTCGTCGGGCTCGTTCCGCAGACACCCGCCGACCTGCTCTACCTGGAAAGCGTCAAGCAGGAACTCGGCCAGGCCGACCGCGAGTCGGCCGGCGGGAGCGAGGGCCCTGGGGCGCGGGATATCCTCGACCGCCTGGCCCCGGGCATCGACGAAGAAACCCACCCCCGGGACCTGTCCGAAGGACAGAAGCTGGCCCTCGTCCTCGCGATCCAGCTCACCGCGACGCCTCAGGTGCTGCTCCTCGACGAACCGACCCGCGGGCTCGACTACCGGGCCAAGGCGGAGCTGACACGGATCGTCGCCGCACTCGCCGGGGAAGGCCGCTCGGTCGTCATCTCCACGCACGACGTCGAGTTCGTGGCCCGGACGGCCGACCGGGTCGTCGTCATGGCCGAGGGCGACATCGTCGCCGACGGGCCCACCGCCGAAGTCATCGTCGCCTCACCGGTGTTCGCCCCGCAGACCGCCAAGATCCTGGCACCGCTGCCCTTCCTCACCGTCGACCAGGTGACCTCGGCACTCGACGCGGGCGATGCCCCACTTCCCGACGGCGAGGACCGGACATGAGCGCCGAAGGCACGACGGCCATCCGGCTCGGCCCCCGGGTCTCGCTGGTCATCGCCCTGGCCGCCTTCGTCGGCGTGGTGGCCTTCTTCTGGCCCTTCGTCGTCGCGCCCGGAGAGTTCGGTTCGAACTACACCCCCACGCTCATCTTCGGCGTCCTCCTGGTCCTCGTGCTCTGCGTGGCGCTCTCCGAGATCGCCGAAGGCGGCATCAACTCCAAGGCCCTGGCCATGCTGGGCGTACTGTCCGCCGTCAACGCGGCCCTGCGCCCCCTGGGCGCCGGAACGGCCGGCATCGAAACGGTCTTCTTCGTCCTGGTCCTGGCGGGGCGCGTCTACGGGCCGGGCTTCGGGTTCACCCTCGGCTGCACCTCGCTCTTCACCTCCGCGTTGATCACGGGCGGTGTCGGACCGTGGATGCCGTACCAGATGTTCGGCTGCGCCTTCGTGGGCATGCTCGCCGGATTCCTGCCCCGCGCCGCCGGCCGCCGCGAGGTCCTGATGCTCGCCGCCTATGGATCGGTCTCGGGCTACCTCTTCGGATTCCTGCTAAACCTTTCCTTCTGGCCGTTCTCCCTCGACCCGAACAGCTCCATCGCCTACCTCCCAGGACTGGCGTTCACGGAGCAGTGGCACCGCTACCTGGCCTTCGACCTCGCCACCTCGCTCGGCTGGGACACCGGGCGCGCGGTCACCAACTTCGTCTGCATCACGCTGGCCGGCCCGGCCGTACTCACTACCTTCCGCCGAGCCGCCCGCCGCGCCCGCTTCAGGGCTCCGGTCCGCTTCGCGCCCGCCCGCCCGGCCGCACCCGACAGGAACTGAGGCCGACGGCCGGGAGAGCACGACCGGGGATTCCGACGGCGCTACCCCGCCCCGCCTCCTCGCGTACGGTCCAGCCAAGGGCCGAACTCGCTCTCCCGGACCAGGCGGCCGAGCTTGCGGTACTCCTGGAGCACGGCCGAGACGATCTGCTCCATGCCGAGCGGACTGCCCGATTCCGCCGCCAGATAGGCGGCGGTCACCGCACAGGCGCGGATCGAACCACCCGCCAGCTCGAAGCGTCCCGCGCAGAATTCCAGGTCGAGTCCGGCTTCGCGGGGGATCGCCGTCCCGAGGCAGCGGTCCCACAGGGCCAGTCGCTGCCGGGCGTCCGGCATGGGGAACTCCGCGATCACATCGAGACGCCGGGTGAAGGCCTCGTCGAGATTGCCCCGCAGATTGGTGGTGAGCACCGCGATCCCGTCGAAGGACTCCATCCGCTGCAGCAGATAGGCCGACTCCACGTTGGCGTGGCGGTCGTGCGCGTCCTTGACCTGTGAGCGCTTCCCGAAGATGGCGTCCGCCTCGTCGAACAGCAGGATGCCGTTGACGTCGGACGCCTCGACGAAGATCCTTTCGAGGTTCTTCTCGGTCTCGCCGATGTACTTGTCCACCACGGTGGACAGATCCACGACGTAGAGCTCCATGCCGAGCTCCGATGCCACCACCTCGGCGGACATGGTCTTGCCGGTGCCGGACTCGCCCGCGAACAACGCGATGATCCCGCGTCCCCGGCCACCGCCGGGACGCATCCGCCACTGCCCGAGCACCTGCTCGCGGTGGCGTGCGCGCAGGGCGAGTTCGGACAGCTCGTGGCGGGTCGCGGCGGGCAGCACGAGGTCGTCCCAGCCGACCGCCGGCTCGATGCGACGGGCGAGCCGTTCGAGCCCCGCGCCGTTCTGTGCCCGGACCGCCGTGCGCAGATCCTGCGCGTCCACCGGGCGGTCCTCCAGAACAGCCAGCCGGGAGGCGACAACGGCGGCCTTGCGCACCTGCTCGGAGTCGAGCCGGTAGGAGGCGGTGGCCTCGATGAGTTCCTCGTCGGCCGCCACGCTCCCGGCGGGCAGCCCGACCGACGTGCCGGCCTCGGCGAGCGCCCGGCGCCACTGCCGCGCCACGCCCGCGGGGCCGGGAGACAGGACGTGGACCGGAACCGGACTCTCCCCGGTCCACAGGGGATCCCAGTTCTTCTTCCCGTACGCGACCAGAGGCGCACCGCTGACCGCCGCACAGAGGCCGCCGAGCAGCCGGGCTCTCTCGGGCCGCTCGGGGGCGAGCGCTTCCAGTGGCCCGAGGACGACCCCGCCGCCGCTCAGCCGGGCCTCGGCCGCCAGGGTCCGTACGACCTCCGCCGGTTCGGGAAGGGCGGCGAGGGCCGCGATGTCGACCACCAGCGCACGACGTCCCGCGGCGAGAAGCGCCTCGACCGCCAGCCCGCCGGGGTCGCCTCCCCGGTCGAGCAGATGCACCAGGCCACTGCCCGTGCCCAGCGCCGCCGCGACCCGCAGGGCCTCCCGCCCGGTGTCCGGCTCCTCCGCGTGCGCGACCGCCCGGACGAGGCCGCGCAGCCTCCCGTCGATCTCGTCGTCGCCGAGCAGGTGGGCGGTGACCCGGTCCGGCACGCGCAGCACCCGAGAGAGCAGCGGGCGGTCGGCCTCCAGGACCTCCAGCAGTCCGCCCGCGACCAGTGGGGCGGACGGCGAGAACCGGAAGCGGCCGGAGCTCGCGGCGGGCAGCCCGCAGAGGTCGAGCGCCAGGCCGATGGTGGGCCTTCGCCGGGTGAGGTCGTCGTTGAGGTAGCCGTAGAGCCGCTCGAACCGGTTGTCGATGTCCGGGGCCATCGCGACCAGCAGGAGGTCGACGTCCAGCGGCATCAGGCCGAAGTCCTCGGCGAGTTGCCGGATCCGGCTCCCGGGCGGTGACTGCGGCGAAGGCTCGGAGCCGTGCGCCGGTACGGGTGCGAACGCGTCGCGGGACTCCACGATCCGCGCGGCCGCCTCGGGGGTGAGGTACTGCCCCCGGTACGGATCGTCCGGTTGCGGGTCGGCGGCCCGCCGGAGAGCCACGGCGTTCCTGACCCGCTGCTCGACGTGGATCAACTGCTCCCAGAGGTCCTCGATGACCGCCGCCGGGGTGTCGGCCGGTTCGCGGACGGCACGGGTGCCCTGTGTCGTGGTCATCGGGCCGCGCCCCCGCGCCTGCGCCGGCCGGGCGGCAACTGCCGTTCGCGTTCCGCGGCGAAGCCCTGCGCGCCGGGGTCGGACGCCCCGTCGTAGCGCAGCCGGCGCCCCGGTCCCGCACCGTCGCCGTCCCGGCCGGGCGCGGTCCTCACCACCAGCCCCTCGGTGACCGGCGGGCCGGCGTCGGTCCGTTCACCGGCCAGCGGTGCCCACACGCGCAGGTCGATCGCGGCCTTCAGCTCACCGCCGAGCGCGGACCAGACGTCCGAGGCGGACGGCCCGTCGGTGCCCGGACCCGCCGCCTCGATCTCCACGGCCAGCCCGAGCTCGGCGAGGCTGCCCGTGTACATGCGGGAGGGCAGGACGTCCGACCGCACGAGGCAGCGCAACACCTCGGCAAGCAGGCGGTGTTCGTCCTGCGGTCGATTGGTCCAGGCGGTCACCAGATAGGTCAGCTCGAACCAGCGCGGCGGGGTCCGCCAGCCGATGACCACTCCCTGGTCGTCGTGCTCCTCGGCCGTGCCGGTGCGGCGGCGGGCCGCATCCTCACGGATGCGGTGGAGGAAGACGCTGATCGTGGGGGCGTTGCGCCGGGCGGACCAGTCCTTCGTCGGTGCGTCGAAGACCAGGTCGACACCGCTCTCCTGGAGGCCGGCGTCGACCAGCAGCAGCCGCAGCCCCTCGTCCACTTCGTGGATCATCGGCGCCCCACCTCGTCCGGCGGGACGATGGTGCCGGCGACCACCAGGAAGGGCGTGGTGACCGGGCTGAACCCCGGTCCGCCGGCGGTGATCGTGCGCGGCCCCGTCTGGTCCTTCGCCAGGATCAGCAACTGCGCGATGAACGTACGGTCCCGGCGCGGGAAGGCGGGCTGTGCGGCTGCCGTGATCCCGGGCTTCCAGCTGAGCTTCACCGGTGCCCCGGGCGGGAAGTCCTTGCCCCGTACGGAGGTGACGAACCCGGGTTTGCCGACGGCGGGCACCGC
This sequence comes from Streptomyces sp. NBC_00984, assembly GCF_045162475.1. NCBI lineage: Bacteria > Bacillati > Actinomycetota > Actinomycetes > Kitasatosporales > Streptomycetaceae > Streptomyces > Streptomyces sp. NBC_00984. Next base: position 703,959 of record NZ_CP108734.1, on the reverse strand, counting down.
GACGATCCGGGGCTGGAGGATGCGCAGCGGTTTCCTGGAGACGTTGTCGCCGGTGTCGGCGTCGGTGCCGGTCGTGGTGAGCGTTCCGGTGATGGTCGTCCTCAGCGCCCGGTCCGGCCTGAGCACGACACGGACGACCGTGGAGGCGCCGGGTGCCAGGTCGGGCAGCGTGCACACCCCGGCGGCGCAGCCCGCCGGAAGCGGACCCGCCGGGATCCGCGCGGGCAGTCCGAGCCTCAGCCGCAGACCGGTGGCGAGCGCGTTCCGGCCGTTGCGCACGGTGTACGTCACCACCACCCGGCCGCCGACGAAGCCGGGGCTGGGCTGTGCCCGCACCGTGACGCCCGGTCCGGCCTTCGGCGCTGGCGGCTCGGGGGCCGGGGGCCTGGGCGGCGAGGTCGAAGGAGACGGGGTGGGCGTCGGTGTGGGAGGCGCGTCCGTGACAGCGACGGTCGTGTCGCCGGCGTTGTCCGTGGGGTTCGGGTCCACCACGGCTCCATCGACCGACCAACCGATCTGCTGGTCCCCGGCCGTCACCCCGGTGAACCGGGCGGTGACCTCCACACTGGTCCCCGGCTGGAGCACACCCAGGTCGCACTGGGGCGAATCGGCGGCACAGGACCCGGCCGGGGTGGTGAGCTCCTCCAGGCGCGCGCCGGGCGGGGCGTCGACGGTCAACGTGGTGCCGGGCGAGGGCGCGGGACCCTTGTCGGTGACGGTGACCGTCACCGACACGGAGTCACCGACCTTCACCTCGGGCCCGGTGGGCGGTGCGGTCAGGGACAGGTCGACCGACTGCTGGAAGGCGGGCTCCTTCTGCCGCCCGGCCAGCCGCTCGCCGAACGGCGTCAGGGTGCCGGAGGCGAGGTCCAGCATGGACAGCTGCTCCTGGGAGGCGGATTCGGCCTGACGGCGCGAGCTCAGCACCAGCCGCCCGCCGTCCGGTGACCAGGCCACGTCACGGGGCTGGAAGGGGCCGTTCGGCGGGGTGTCCGGCAGTTCCTGGCGGCAGGCGTCGGGGTTGCCGCCCTGGCCGGCCGGGAGTGCCATCCGGCACTCGTCCCCGTTGAGCGAGGTGATCAGGATGCCGCCGCGGCCGCTGTTCTGGTCGTTGCCGCCGTCCTTGCGGTTGAAGGCGATGCTGGTGCCGTCGGGGGAGAAGGCGGGACTGTCGTCGATCTTCTTGCACTCACCGGGGCAGATCGTGGCGCTGAGGTCGCGCTGTTGGCCGAGCGCGTTCACCGGCGCGGTCCAGATGTGCTTGATGCCGCCCAGGCCCCGGATCACATGGTTGCGGGTGAAGGCGAGGGTGGTGCCGTCGGGCGACCAGGCGGGCTGTGCGTCCTGCCCCGTCAGCTGCCCGGCCGGCGGCACGACCTTGCCGATGATCGCGCCCGTCGCGACATCCGCGATGAGGACGCTGCTCTGCCCCGCGTTCTCGCCGACCCCGCCGGGCGAGGTCCTGGTGAACGCCAGCTTGGTGCCGTCGGGGGAGAACGCCGGGTCGGTGTCCCAGTCACCGGGGTTGTGCCCGGCGAGCCGCATCGCCGCCGCGTTGCCGCCGTCGGCGTCGGCCAGCCAGATCCGTTCGGAGCGCGAGCCCTTCTCGCCCTCGAAGCGGGTCACGACGATGCGCCGGCCGTCCGGGGTGTAGCTCTGCCGCTCGGTCCACGGGTCGTAGTCCTTCCCCGGGTTGAACAGCAGGTCCGCGTTGCCGGTGGCGTCCGGGTCCTCCCACAGGACGGGGATCCCGAGGTCGCGCGGGTCCGAGCCGTCCTGCCGGACGTCCTGGAGCGTCGCGACAACCGTCTTGTCTTCGTTGTCGTTGTTCGGCCTGCGCGACGTCTGCCGGGAGACGATGACGGTCCCGGTGTCCAGCGGGCCGGTCCAGGTGGGCGATTCGAGCTTGCGGCTCTCGTCCAGTTCGGTGGTCGGCGCGGCCGTGGCGAAGGCGGTTGCCCGGTAGACACGTTCGTACTGGCAGGTGCAGTCGCGGCCGAGGAAGAGCAAGGCCTCTCCGTCCGGCAGCCACGCAGCCGAGCGGGTGCGCCAGGTCGCCTGTCCACCGCCGAGCAGTTGGCGGTTGGTGCCGGGGCGACCCTCGGTCACCCACAGTCTCGGATCGTCCGTCTCCTTGGTGAGGGTGTACGCGACCTGGGCGCGGTGGGTGTCGTCGTCCACCGGGTTCCACGCCGGCTCGGTCGCGCTGCCACCCTCTGCGCCCTGGTTCTCGCTGACCACCACCGCCGAGCCGCCGTCCACCCGCCGCTCGTAGATGAGCCCGGCGCCCTCGTAGCCGGAGTCGCAGGAGTACGCGAGGTGGGTGCCGTCCGGGGAGAAAGTCGGGGAGGTCTCGTTGTTGGGGGTGTCGGTCAGCCGCCGCAGACCGGTGCCGTCCACGCCGACGATCCACAGCTCGCGCTGGACCGTGCCGTCCGCGTCCCGTTCCGCGGAGTCGAACGCCACGGTCCGTCCATCGGGGGAGAGTTCGGGGTGCGCGGCGTCCCGGTCGCTGGTGAGCTTGCGTACCGCTCCGTCCGCCCCACGCACGTACACCTGCGGGCGGACGCTGTCGCGCAGGCTGGTGAAGACCATCACATCGCCGCGTACGAAAGGGTCCTGGTCGTAGTGGGCCGGCCCGTCCCCGAACAGCGGGTCGGAGTCGGTCGTACTGGTGACCCGGCCGATGCTGCGGTGCTCGGTCCCGGCGTAGGTGATGCGCCCGGCATCGACCGGGGCCTCGTCCGCGGCGGCGGCCAGCCGTGGCGCACCCTGAGGAGCGGACGCGGAGCCCGCCACCAGCAGCGGGGCCAACAGCATCACAGCGCCCACCAGTCGGCCCAGCCTGGTATGCCGGGCAGGGCCAGCAGTGCCGGTCACGGCCCACCTCACAGTCCTGTTGATGACTCTCCAAGGCAAGCATCATGCCTGCGAAGGGACAGCGACAGGTCCGTAGTACCCGGACCGGGGGAAGCGGCCGTTGCCCTTTGCGGCGCCCACCCGGCCACCCCGCCCGGCCCCTCCGGCCAGGAGCACCGACGGGCCCCCGCGCCGCGACGTCCGAACGGCCGTCCGCGCGAGGGCCCGAGGCGGGACTCAGATGAGTCCGTGTCGCATGGTGTAGCCGACGGCGTGGGCCCGATTGCGCAGTTCGAGCCGTGTCACCACCTCATGCAGAACGTTCTTGACGGTGCGTTCGGAGTACGAGGTCTTCTGCGCGATCTCCGCGGTGCCGTAGCCCTCCGACACCAGCCTGATCATCTCCGCCTCGCGCGTCGTGAGGGTGGAGAGCGAGAGTCCCCGCGGGTCGAGGACCGTGCGCTGGAGGCTGCTGACGTGGTCGAGGAGCTTTCCGAGCAGGTCGCCCGGCAGGACACCTTCGCCGTTCGCCATCGCCGTCACCAGGTGGACGAGACTGTCCTGGTCGGCCTCCCCGCGCCTCAGCACGGCGGCGACGCCGCACTCGATCATGGTCTGGAGCGCGCCCGATTCGAAGAACCCGACGACGAGCCCGGTGCGGGTCGCGGTATTGCGCTGGAGACGCTGCAGGAGCTGGACGGTGCGCTCGTCCACCATGTCCACTACTACTAAGGAGACTTGGGCCCGGTCCGCCTCGGACTCCGCGATGAGCTCTATCTCGGGCCGTGGGCGCATCTGGTGAACCACACCGGTCCGCAGGATCAGGTCCTCCGCGTACACGGCTACGGAGACTCTGCCCCCGGGAGCCTCCTTGGCGCCGCTCCCGGCGGAGCGCTCCGAAGCGGTGGGCCTGCGGTACTGGCCGCGCTCCACTGCCCTGTACTGCGTGTCTGCTGTCGTCGTCATTCGATTGTGTGCCTGTCCTTCTCAGATACTTCCGTCCGATACGCCCGTTGCCGCACTCGACCGCGTCGGCCTCCGGCACGGTGAACGGGCCCGGGGGAGGGTCGCCGGGACATCGTGGCGTTGTGCCCTCAGGGCACCACCCCTGCCCGATCGTTGCCCTCGCGTCTCTGCTGCGGTGCCGCAGGGGTGGCCTAACGTCGCATCGTGACCACATCTGCCGAACTCGAAACGCCTACGGTGACGGTGTCGCCCGGCGCCGAAGCGACGACGACACTGACCGTGCGCAACGACGGCGACATCGTCGAGGCGTACACACTCGAAGTGGTCGGCGACTGCGCGGCTTGGAGCACCGTGGAGCCGGCGCGGGTGTCCCTCTACCCGGGCACCTCCGAGGTGGTGACCGTACGGCTCGCGCCGCCGCGGTCCCACGAGGTACGGGCCGGTGAGATACCCCTGGGTGTCCGCGTGCTGCCCACGGAGCACCCCGAGTCGGTGGCGGTCCCCGAGGCCACGGTGATCGTCGGGCCCTTTCACGAGCTCCGGGCGGAGCTCGATCCGCGACGGCGTTCCGGCTGGCTGGGCGCCCGGTTCCGGACCTCGGTGCAGAACCGGGGCAACACCGCGGTCGATGTCGCTGTCACTGGCAAGCAGGCCGGTGAGGAACTCCGGTTGGCCTTCACCCCGGGCCAACGACGACTGGAACCGGGCGAGTCTGCCGAGGTGGGACTGCGGATCCGGGCCCGGAAGCTCATCTGGTTCGGGAAACCGGTCACTTGGCCGTTCGAGGTCGAGTCCGCCGAGGGCACCGAAGGGGACACCGACGGCGAGCAGGCCGGCCGGTCCGAGGCACTGCCCGGTGAGTTCGCGCAACTGCCCGTACTGCCCAGGTGGCTGCTGATGGTCCTGGCCGCGCTGCTCGCGCTGCTGCTCGCGTGGTTCGCGCTGGTCCGGCCCGCGGTACGGAGCACCGCGAAGCAGGCGGCGCACGAGGCCGCACAGGAGAAGACGCCCCCCGGCGGGCAACAGGGTTCGGCGACAGGGGGCGGCACGGGCGACCCGACCGGTGGTCAGGGAGATGACAAGGGGCAGGGCAAGCCCAACGCGTCCGGAGGCTCCGGCTCGGGCGGTTCCAGTTCGGGAACGGGCGGGGGAACGGGGGGCACACAGCAGAGCTCGGCGACGATCGATGTGCAGACCGGGTCCGGGGCCAAGAAGAACGGGACGTACCGGGTTCCGAAGGGGAAGGTATTCGGCATCACGGACATCGTGGTCGCGAACTTCCAGGGCGACGAAGGAGTGCTGACCATCTCCTTCGGGGAGCGGAAGATCACCACCATCGCTCTGGAGACCTTCCGGAACCAGGACTACCACTGGGTCACCCCCATCGAGATCCAGGAGAACGACACGGTCACCGCGTCCGTGACCTGCGCCAAACCCGGTACGCCGGCAACCGGAACTCAGGCCTCCGAATGCCACCAAGTACTCAATGTCAGCGGTGTGCTGAGCGATCTCGCACCGTAGAAACAAAGTGCCCGGCCTCCTGCTTCCCCCACAGGAGATGAGAACAGCAGAAATCCCGACCGAGGGGAACCCGGCTTGCCGGTCTTTGGCAGTTTCCTTCTCCTGCGCACAGGAGAGGCCATCCGGGCCGTCCGGGTTCCGCGATGTCGGCAGTGGGTGAGGAGTTTTCCGACCACAGGCCTCTCGGGTACCTCTGGAAGGGCACCTGGCCCGGTCAAGGATCGGATTCGGTCGCCCGGTCCCGAGCGGACGGCCGATATCCGCGAATTCTGGCTGATTCCTGTCTGTTCCCCTGCCGGCGGACGTCTTCCGGAAATCCGCAGTACACCTTGCTGTCACACGATCGGAACGGGAAATGCGGCGGTCGCCGCGACCGGTCCACAAGGGGAAGATTTTCCTGTCCCACAGGTGCCCGGGAAGGCAGCACCCTTGCCCCGTGCCCAGGACCTTGAGACCTACTGTCCGCCACAGCCGCCGAGGAAGACTCGGCGGCGAACGAACGACCACGCGAAGGAGCGAGCATGCCGTCGTACCTCACCCCCGGTGTATACGTGGAGGAGGTGCAGTCCGGAGCGCGGCCCATCGAGGGAGTCGGCACCGCGGTCGCAGCCTTCGTCGGTTTCGCGGAGTCCGGCCCCTTCCACCAGCCGACGCTGGTGACGAACTGGGACCAGTACGTCCAGACCTTCGGTACCTTCACCGCCGACACGTACCTGACGCCCGCGGTCTACGGCTTCTTCGCCAACGGTGGCGGCGCGGCCTACATCGTGCGCATCGGGGGCCCCGCACAGGACTCGGCGCAGGGATCCGCCGCCGAAGCGGTCCCGCCCGCAGCCATCGGGGGATTCCTGGTCTCCGCACGGCCCGGAACGAGTGGAGACCTCTCCGTCGAGGTCGCCGACGCCGAGGGCGAGAACGTTCCGGAGGACCGGTTCCGGCTGCTGGTGCGGCAGGCCGGCAAAGTGGTGGAGACCTACGACGTCTCCACCCGCAAGAACGTCAAGGGCTATCTGGTCGCCCAGACCCGCCAGTCCAAGCTCATCCAGGTCACCGAGCAGCCCGGCGCGGCCCAGACCCGGCCCGAGAACCAGACCCTCGCCCTCGCGTCCACCGCCGCCGCCCCCGGATCCGGTGTCGCACGGCTCGACCCGGCCGAGTACGTCGGTGACGCCGCCGCCCGTACGGGCTTCGCGGGCCTCGAAGCGATCGACGAGATCACCATGGTCGCCGTTCCGGACCTGATGAGCGCCCACCAGCGCGGCGACATCGACGCCGAGGGCGTCAAGGCCGTTCAGTTGGCGGTGATTTCGCACTGCGAGCAGATGGGCGACCGGGTCGCCATCCTGGACACCCCGCCGGGCATGAACGCCCAGCGCGTCCGTACCTGGCGCAACGACGACGCCGGATACGACTCGCGCTACGCGACCGTGTACTACCCGTGGGTCAAGGTCTTCGACCCGGCGACCGGCCAGAACTCCCTGGTGCCGCCGAGCGGCCATGTGGCCGGCGTCTGGGCGCGCAGCGACGGCGAGCGCGGTGTGCACAAGGCCCCCGCCAACGAGGTCATCCGCGGTGCGCTGGACCTGGAGATCCGCCTCAGCAAGGGCGAGCAGGACCTGCTCAACCCGATCGGTGTCAACTGCGTGCGCGCCTTCCCCGGGCGCGGTATCCGGATCTGGGGCGCGCGCACCCTCTCGTCCGACCCGGCCTGGCGCTACCTCAACGTACGCCGCCTCTTCAACTACCTGGAGGAGTCGATCCTCCTGGGCACCCAGTGGGTGGTGTTCGAGCCGAACGACGACCGCCTGTGGTCGAGCATCCGGCGCAACGTCACCGCCTTCCTCACCGAGGAGTGGCGCCGGGGCGCCCTCTTCGGCCGCACGGCCGAGGAAGCGTTCTACGTCAAGTGCGACCGCGACAACAATCCGCAGGAGTCGATCGACCTCGGCCAGGTCGTGTGCGAGATCGGCGTGGCCCCGGTGAAGCCCGCGGAGTTCGTGATCTTCCGCCTCGCACAGTTCTCCGACAGCACCAGCCTCGTCAACGAGTGACCCAGCAGGGTCCGCAAAACGGAACAGGTGACACAGAGTCATGGCAGAGGGCGACGCTCTTTCCACCCACGTCTTCGGCGTGCAGCTCGGCGGCTATCTCGTCGAGTCGATCCAAGAGATCAGCGGCCTGACCGTCGAGGAGGAAGTCGTCGAGGTCCGTCAAGTGACCGCCGAGGGCAAGCAGATCATCCGCAAGCAGCCCGGCGCACGCCAGGCGGGCGAGGTGACGATCACCCGCGGACTCGACAAGAGCAGTGAGTTCACCAAATGGATCAAGGAGACGCTCAACAACGGGGCCGTCGACACCGCGCGCCAGAACCTGACCATCGAGATCAAGGACTCGAAGGGTGAGACGGTCCGGCGCATCCAGTTGATGCAGGGCTGGGCCAGCAAGTGGGAGGGGCCCTCGCTGAAGGCCGGCGAGTCCAGTGCGGCCACCGAGTCGGTGACCATCACCTTCGAGGAGATCGTGGTCGAATGAGGCGTAGGACCGTTACGTCGGGCGGGCTCGACGAAGTCCTCGACAGCCTCGCGTCCGCCCCGCCCGCCGCACGCGAGGAGGCGGCTCCCGTACCGCCTTCGGCCCGGGACCGCGACCGTGACCAGATGGATCTGCGTACGGAGTTCGAGTTCGAGCTCCCGCGCGGTTACGTCGACGACGAGGGCCAGGTCCACCGGCGCGGCTCGATGCGGCTCGCGACGGCACGGGACGAGCTGCGCCCGCAGATCGACCTGCGGGTGAAGGAGAACCCGGCGTACCTGTCCGTGGTGCTGCTGAGCCAGGTGATCACCCAGCTCGGCACCATCACCGATGTGCACGCCGGGGTCGTCGAGCGGATGTACGCGACGGATGTCGCGTTCCTCCAGGACTTCTACCGCCGGATCAACAGCGAGGGCCACACGCACGCCGCGGTGACCTGCCCGCTGTGCCACGGGGCGTTCGAGGTGGACCTCTCGGGTGGGCGCCTGGGGGAATCGTGACGTACGCGCTTCCCCGGTTGCGGGAGGAGATCGCGTACGTCGCCTACCACTTCCATTGGCAGCGAGAGGACATTCTCGACCTCACCCACGGCGAGCGTCAGGAATGGGTGCGGGAGATAGCGCGGATCAACACCCGCGTCAACGAAGGCGGGTGATCGTGTGGGGATCGGAATCTGGCTCCGCCGGGGGGACCGGCAGCCCGGAACGCCGCCCCGGGGCGGAGCCGGAGCCGAGACCGGGCACGCTCCGGAACCGGAGGCCGACCGGAGCGACAGCGGGGCCGGTCAGCGGGACGGCGTCGGGGGCGGGGACTGGGACGGCGGCTGGCGGCAGGTCGCGCCCCCGACGGTGACCGTCGCCCGGTCCTCGATCGGGGTGAGCGACGGACTGCGGTTCAGGGACGGCCTCGCCTCGTGGCAGGACCTCGCCTTCGGAAGCGAACTCGGCCATGCCGTACTGCCGTCCGCGCCGGTGGGCCTCATCCACGGCGTCGCCCGTCCGGGCAGCGCGCGTTCCGAGTCTCCCGGTGGACCGCTGCTGTTGCGTGCCGCCCGGACCGGAACGGACGGGGAAGCGGAACCTGCTGCGGGCCTGCCGTCCGCCGCAGCGGGCAGCGAGGTCGGCAGGGGCAGGGCGGGCGCGAAGCCGGCCCCTGCGACCACAACCGTCCAGCGGGCGAGCCGCACGGTGTCCTCCCGTCCCTCGCCCGCCCCTGCCTCGCCCCCCCGCTCCTCGTCCTCCCGTTCCTCCGGGAGCGGGGCACCGGGGCATCGGACCGGCGGTGGTGGCGCAACCGCTCCGGAAGCCACGGCGGAGGCGGCCCCGGCGAAGGGCACGGCGCCCGCCGCGGCCCCGGGACCGGCTTCGAGTCCGGCCGCCGCGTCGGCGTCGCGGCATCCCGCGGGCGCCGCGCCGGCACCGGTCTCGCCCCAGCGGGCCCGGCCCGCGGCCGTACGTCCGCGGCGGACCGCCCCACCCCTGATCATTGCCAGGCGTCCGGCGATGGCACTGCGGCACATCGCCGGGATTCTGCCGGCCACGACCTCCGCATCGGCCACTCCCGTCACCACCACCGCCGCTGTGCAGCAGGGCGCGTCGCACCAGACCGCGCCCGCCGGTCCGGACGCCGGCACCGACCGTCCCACCGCCGCACCGGTGCGTCCCGCCCTGGGCAAGCCCCTGAGGGAACTGCCCACCGGGGCCGTACCGTCAGGTCCGGCAGTGCGGAGCGAGGTCGTACCGTCCGCCCCGGAGGGGCAACGGACAGCGGACATGCCCGTACTCCAACGCCAGACATCGGAGACGGAAACCTCTCCGGCAACCCCTTCGGCAACCTCTCCGGTGACCGCGCGTTCGCCAGAAGCGGCGAAGCCGTCGGTACGTCAGCCGTCGTCTCCGGAGATTCGGTCCACGGAAGCCAGGTCTCCGGAGGTTCGGGCCCCGCGGCCGCCACAGCCCGACCGGTCCGGCTCACCGGCTCGTGCCCGGGGCGGGATCGGTACCCCCCTTCCCTCGCTTCCGCCGACGGCCAGGCTCCGGAACGACGCTCCGTTGCTCGGCGACCGTCGTGGGCCTCAGCCGGGAACCGCGGGCCCGCGGCAAGGCGCGACGCCGACGGGGGAGCCCGGGGCGCCCCCGCCCTCCGTACCCGCCAAGCCGATGTCGAAGCTCCCGAACGAGCCTTCCGCGATGCCGGTGCGGACGCCCCCCGTGGCTGCCCGGTCCGATGCGTCCGCACCGCAACCCGCGGTTGTCCAGCGCGCGGCGGACACCACGCGTCCGAGCTCGCCCGTCAGCACCCCTGCCCCCGCCGCTCCCGTCGCGCCGGTACGTGTCCGGAGGATCACCCCGGAGCGGAGAAAGGGACGGACATCCGGCCCCGCCTCCTCGGCGGCGGGGCCGATGCCCGCCGTGCAGCGGTCGCGTGCCCTGCTCGCGGGGAGGGCCCTGAAGGTGAGCACCGGCTCCAGCGAGGGCTTTTCGGCGCCTGCGTCAGGCAGCGCGGCCCGGCCGGTCGTGGCAGCCACCTGGCGCCGTGATGGCCGGCAGCCGGGGTCCGATGTGCCGTCGCCGGGGCCCGGGAGCACGCGGACCGGGGAGCACCGGACGCCGCCGGGCGCCGCATCCGGGCCGGCACTTCCTCACCCGAGCACCCGCCCCTCCGATCCTGCTGCGCCGCACCGGACACGTGCGACCGGCCGGGCGCCGACGCACGGTGGGCCGACGCCCGGGACTGCGGCGCCCGGGACTACGGTGTCTCGGACTACGGAGCGCGGGACTACGGCGCCCGGCGGAACCGTCCAACGTCTCGTGCCCGGGAGCCCGTCGCCCGGCACCACGCGGAGCGGGACGCACTCCGGCCGGACGCCTGCCGGTGACCCCACTCGCGTTCCGGGCGCCGGTCCCGGGACCGTGGCCCGCGTCGGCGCCGACCGGACGGGGCGCGGAACGGGAGTCGGCGGCTCGCTCCTGCGGCTCGTGCAGCGTTCGGTACGCGGCGGCGCGACCACGCCGCCGTCCCGTCCCGACGCCCACCTGCCGGAGCGGAGCCCCGTGGAGTCAGACTCCGCCCGCCGCCCCGGACCGCCGTCCCCGCCACCACGACCCGCACCCCCGACCGCGTACGTGGCCCCCTCCGCACCCCTGTCCGCGCCGTCCGCCGCACAGCCGGTTCCGGTCGTGCGTCCGCATCCGCCCGCAACGGACCGGCCGGGAGCAGCCGCCGTGCCCGTACAGCGGATGGCGTTTCCGGTAGTGGCGGATTCCGGCGCTCCCATGGCCACCGGACCGGCGGCCGGAGCCGGTGCTCCCCTTCCCGGACCACCGAGCCTTTCGGTACGGGTTCCGCGACGCGCACCCGCTCCGGCCGCCGGAGCGGGCGCCTCCGGGGCCACGGCCGAAGTGCTTCAGCGCGCGGCGGCCGACGCCGGAATCACCGGTGTTCCGGTGAGGGCGGCCCCGGTGAAGCCCGCCGCGCCGTCGGGAAGGACCGGCCCGGCCGGATCGGCCGACTCGGCCACCGCGGACGCTCCGCCCGCGAACCGGGTCACCGCGGCGGACATCGAGGAACTGGCCCGTCGTCTGCTCGATCCGGTGAGCCGGCTGATCCGCGCGGACATGCGCAGAGGACGGGAACGTACCGGACGGTTGTACGACGGGCGCCGCTGACGGCGGCCCGAACAGCTGGACACGGCACGGTACTTGGAAACAGCAGAGAAGAAGAGAAGCACATGACGGACAACATCTTCGCGACGAGCGTCTTCTTCAAGCTCGTCATCGGCGGCAGTGACCTGGGGGCCTTCCACACCTGCTCGGGCCTGGGCGCCGAGGTGGAGATGGAGCAGTACGCCGAGGGCGGCAACAACGGGTTCACCTGGCAGCTGCCGGGACGGATCACCTGGACCAACATCACGCTGACCCGCCCCGTCACCGCCGACACGCTCAAGATCGCACGGTGGCTGAACGAGACGATCCAGCGGGTCGAACCCAAGGACGGCGAGATCGTCGCGCTCCGTCCGGACCTCAGCCGCATCATCAGCTGGCAGGTGCACGGCATCGTGCCGGTCCGCTGGCAGGGGCCGTCATTCGACCCCGCCAGTTCCCAGGCGGCGATCGAGACGCTGGAGATCGCGCACGAGGGCCTGGAGCCTTCCTGATGGATCGTCACAGTCCTTAGCAGGTACAGGTAGCAGAGAAGATCGGGAAGGAGGAGCGCAATGTCACCCGCTGTCCGTACGAGCCGTGCTCGCGCCCAGCTGACCATCATGGAACCGCCGGCGACCGTCGGCGCCAAACCGGGCGGGACCCTCGCCCGGCTCACCTTGCAGTTCAACCCCGCCAAGCTGTCGCTGAGCAAGAGCACCGAGTGGCGGCGCACGCCGTCCCGGATGGCCGGACAGTCCGCGCTGCCCGAATTCGTGGGCAGCGGGCCCCGGGCGCTGTCCCTGGAGGTCTTCCTGGATTCCACGGCCACCCACGACAACTCGGTGGAGAAGGCGGTGGAGCAGCTGATGACGGCGTGTGTGCCCACACCGAGCAGCCTGGCCCGCAAGACACCCGCGAGCCCCTGGGTCCGCTTCGACTGGGGCACGTCGAAGACCACCTCGTTCGACGGTGTGCTGTCCAACCTCTCCGTCTCGTACACCCTCTTCGACGTCGACGGGAAGCCGCTGCGCGCCACCTGCGCCCTGTCGATCGAGGAGGCGAGCGTGGATCCGGCGGGCCAGAACCCCACGTCCGGCTCGCGGGAGGCACGCCGTACGCACCGGGTCGTCGCCGGGGACAGCCTGCCGCTGCTCGCCTGGCGGGAGTACGGCGACGCCACCGCCTGGCGCACGATCGCGGAGGCCAACGACGTGGACGACCCGATGCAGTTGATCCCCGGCAGGGAGCTGGTCGTGCCCGGACTGGAAGATCACGCTCCGGAGGGCGGCCGATGACCGCCGCCGGCCGCTCCTTCGCCGCGGATCCGATCGTCGAGGCCCCCGGTGAGCTGCCACCGGCCTGGGCGGCCCAGCTGGTGAGCTGCGTGGTGGACGAGAACGTCGGCCTGCCGGACACCGCCGTGCTGACGTACCGGGACCCCGATCACAAGCTGCTCACCGCCACCGGGATGACCATCGGCACCCCGCTGAAGATATCCGTGGTCACCGTGCAGGAGCGGGTGCGCGAGCGGCTGTTCACCGGTGAGGTCACCGCGGTCGAGCTGGACAGCGACACCACCGGTTCGTTCACGGTGGTCCGCGCCTTCTCCAAGGCCCACCGGCTCCAGCGCGGACGGAAGGTGGTGGCGTTCCGCAACATGAAGACCGCGGACATCGTCCGCAAGGTCGCCGCGGGCGCCGGGCTGGCCTGCGGAAGGATCGAGGCCGCGCCCATCACGTACAAGCAGCTGACCCAGCCCAATGTCTCGGACTGGGAGTTCCTCCAGTACCTCGCGGGCGAGAGCGGTGCGCACGTGCGGGTGGACGACAAGGGCCTGTTGCAGTTCGTGAAGCCCAAACCCGCCGCGTCGGCCCCCTCGCCGGCCACCTCCGCCACCCGCCACCCGATGGTCCTGGAGTACGGGCGCAACCTGCTGGCCCTGCGGGCCGTGCTGACCGGTGCGGACGGGGCGGACAGTGTGGAGGTGCGCGGCTGGAACGTCGACACCAAGACACGGCTGGTGGCCCGCGAGCAGTCCATCCGCAGCGACACGGTGTCCCCCGGGATGAGCCCGTCGCTGGCGGCCGGGGCGTTCGGCCCGAACGCCCGGATGACGGTCACCGACACCCCGTACCGGACCCAGGCCGAGGCCAGGGCCGTGGCCGGTTCGGTGGCCGCCTCGGTGAGCTCCGGGTTCGGTGAGATCGAGGCGGTCGCCGAGGGCAATCCCCAGCTGCGGGCGGGGGAGCCGGTGGCCCTCGGCAACGTCGGACCGGCGTTCGCCGGGCGCTACACGGCGACGGCCGCGCACCACGTACTCGAACCGAACGGCGGCTACCGCACCACCGTGCTGGTCAGCGCGGCGCCCGACCGCTCGCTGGCGGGACTGACCAGCGGCTCGAACGCACCCTCGCGCGGCCCGCGCATGCCGGGTCTGGCGATCGGCGTGGTCACCGACATCCGCGAGGGCAAGGCCGAACGCGGCTGGGTCCGGCTCAAGTTCCCCTGGCTCGACGACACCTATGTGACCGACTGGGTCCGCACGGTGCAGTGGGGCGGTCAGGGCGGCGGCGGGGTATTCAGTCCCGAGGTCAACGACGAGGTGCTGGTCGGGTTCGAGCAGGGGCTGCTGGACAGCCCCTATGTGCTGGGCGGCCTCTACAACGGGGTGGACAAGCCCTCGCCCCACGACGTCCCGCTGGTCGACCCGACCAGCGGCAAGGTCAACCGCCGTTCCCTGGTGTCCCGTTCGGGCAACCGGATGGAGCTTCTGGACGCCCCGCGCGGACCGTCCGGTGTCCGGCTGGCCACCGGCGACAAACGGCTCGAAGTCACCCTGGACGAGCGGCGGAACGAGATCGCGCTGACGGTGTACGCCCTCGGCGGCAACCGGGCACTGAGTTCCGTGAAGCTCTCCGCGTCCGGGATCACCCTCGACGCCGGAACGGGCGACGTGAACATCAAGGGCAGCTCGGTGACCGTCAACGGCAAGACGGGGGTCACCATCGACGGCGGGCTGCTCGGGGTGCTCAAGGCCAGACTCATCAAGATCAACTGACGGTTCGCCATCCATCCGATGCCTCCAGAAGTCCCTTTCCCAGCAAGGAGAACCCCGGCCATGCCCCCCGCAGCCCGCACGGGCGACAGCACCGCCCACGGCGGCCTCATCGGTACCCCGCCCCCGGGCGCGGTGGCCGTCGCCACCGTGCTGATCGGCGGCCGGCCCGCGGCCGTCACCGGGAGCCTGCACGTGTGCGTCGTCCCCCCGCACGCCGCACTCGGGCCGGGGAACGTGATCATGCCCAACCCGGCCGCCGCGGTCACCGGACAGGTCCTGATCGGCGGGCTGCCCGCCGCCCGGATGCGGGACAACACCTCCTGTGGCGCACCCATCATCAGCGGAGCGCTGAACGTACTGATCGGGGGCCCGGTGTGAGCGGCGGCGGATTCATCGGACGCGGCTGGGGCTTCCCGCTGCGGGTCGGCGCCACGGGCGGCATCGGCATGGTCGAGCGGGACCGGGAGATCGAGGAGGCGATCGGGCTGGTGCTCGGCACGGCGCCGGGCGAGCGGCCGATGCGCCCGGAGTTCGGCTGCGGCATTCACGACTACGTCTTCGCACCCGGTGACGGCGCCACCGCCGGGCGCATCGCGCACGAGGTCCGCACCTCGCTGGAGCGGTGGGAGCCGCGCATCGAGGTGACCGACGTGGTGATCGCGTTCGACGCCATCGAGGAGGGCACCCTGTACATCGACGTGCACTACACCGTGCGGGCCACCAACGACCTGCGCAATCTCGTCTTCCCCTTCTACACCATCCCGTCATCCGAGGGATCCGAAGAACCGGGAGTGCGCTGATGGCCCTGCCCTCACCCAACCTGGACGACCGGCGCTTCCAGCAACTCGTCGACGAGGCCAAGCGGTATGTTCAGCAGCGCTCTCCCGAGTGGACCGACCACAACGTGTCGGACCCCGGGGTCACGCTCATCGAGACGTTCGCGTACATGGTCGACCAGCTGCTGTACCGGCTGAACCGGGTACCGGACAAGAACTACTCGGCCTTCCTCGACCTGCTGGGCGTCACGTTGTTCCCGCCGTCGGTGGCACGGGCGGAGGTCGACTTCTGGCTGTCCGCTCCGCAGCCGGAGACCGTGCGGCTCCCGGCGGGCACGGAGGTCGCCACCTCGCGCGGCGAGGCCGAGGAGGCAGTGGTGTTCTCCACCTCCGACGACCTGTCGATCGTGCCGAGTTCGCTGGTCCGGCTGGTCACCGCACCGGTGTCGGGCGACCAGACCGACCGCACCGCACCGCTCGGCGCCGGCAAGGACATCCCGTGCTTCCAGTCCCGGCCGGAGCCCGGAGACGCCCTGCTGTTCGGGCTGCCCACCGCCGTGCCCCGGTGCATCGTCGCCGTACGCCTGGACAGCCGGGTGGAGGGCGTGGGCGTCGACCCGCGGCAGCCGCCACTGGTGTGGGAGGCCTGGGACGGTGCCCGCTGGGTCACCTGCCAGACCGGCACCGACAGCACCGGCGGGCTGAACAGGCCCGGCGAGGTGATCGTGTTCGTCCCCGCCGGACACACCGTGTCGGTGACCGCGGGGACCCGGGCGGGATGGCTGCGCTGCCGGGTCACCGCGCCGGAACCGGGGCAGCCGTTCTACTCGGAGTCGCCGACGATCCGGGAGGCCGAGGTGTTCACCGTCGGCGGCACGATGGACGTCGAACACGCGGAGACCGTCCTCGATGTTCCGCTCGGCAGCTCCGAGGGCGTCGCCGGGCAGAGGTTCTCCGTGAGCAGGGTGCCGCTGCTGCTGGACGGGGAGCCGCCGGTCGTCCAGGTGTCCTCCGCGGAGGGCTGGCAGGTCTGGACCGCGGTGGAGCATTTCGGCGCCTCCGCCCCGCACGACCGGCATGTGCGGATCGACGCCGTCTCCGGCGAGTTCGCGTTCCCGCCTGAGGTGCGCGAGCCGGACGGGACGATGCGCGCCTACGGTGCGGTGCCCGAGAAGGGCGCGCAGCTGCGGGTTCCCCGCTACCGGACGGGCGGCGGGGCGGCCGGCAACGTCGCCCGGGGTGCCATCTGCGTGCTGCGCAGCTCGGTGCCGTACGTGGCGGGCGTGGACAACCGCGAGGCGGCCCGGGGCGGGGTCGACGGCGAGACCGTGGAGAACGCGAAGGTCCGGGCGCCCAACATCCTGCGGGTGCAGGAGCGGGCGGTCACGGCCGGGGACTACGAGGCCATCGCCCGCGAGGCCGCACCTTCCCTGCGCAGGGTCCGGTGCCTGCCGGCCGTCGCGGGCGAGGGCGGAGCGGTACGGGTCCTGGTGGTGCCCGACGCGGTCGCCGACGAGGGGGGCCAACTGCGGTTCGAGCAGCTGATCCCGTCGGACTCCGTGCTCTCGACGGTCACGGCGCGACTCGACGAACGCCGCCTGGTCGGCACCAGGCTGTTGGTGGAACCGCCCGCGTACCAGGGCGTCACCGTGGTCGCCCGGCTCGTGACGGCCGGTGGTGACGTGGACCGGGTCCGCGCGGAGGCGGTCGCCGCGCTGTTCCGCCACATCGACCCGCTGCGGGGCGGAGCGGAGGGCACCGGGTGGCCGTTCGGCAGGCCGGTGCAGTACGGCGAGATCTTCGCCGTGCTCCAGGGCGTGCGGGGGGTGGGCCTGGTGGAGGAGGTACGGATGTTCCCCGCGGACCCGATCACCGGCAGGCGCGGGGCGGCGGTGCAGCGGATCGACGTCGCCCCGGGCGCCCTGGTCTTCTCGCACCAGCACCAGGTCGAGGTCACCGCGAGCGTGGCCGGTGACGGCTCATGACCAGAGCCGCGGTACCCGGGCTCCCCAGCCGCTACCCGATCGGCGGGCTGCTGCCCGCGCTGTACGCGGACGACGACCTGGCCCAGCGGTTCACGGCGGGCCTCGACACCGTCCTGGCGCCCGTCCTGTCCACCCTGGACAACCTTCCCGCCTATTTCGATCCGTCGCTGGCTCCGGCCGACTTCCTGCCCTGGCTGTCGTCCTGGGTGGCGGCCGATGTCGATCCGGCGTGGCCCGAGGAGCTGCGGCGGGCCGTGGTCGCCCGCGCCGTCGAACTGCACCGGTGGCGCGGCACCCGCCGCGGCCTGATCGAACACCTCCGGCTCTGCTTCGGCGTGCATGCCGACATCCAGGACGGCGGCGGCGCCACGTGGTCGTCCGAGCCGGGCGCGGCGCTGCCTCGGCCGCCGACCGGGGAACTGCTGGTGCGCGTCTGGGCGTTGCACGGAGGACCGGTGGACGCGAGCCGCGTCCGGGACGTCGTCGCGGCCTCGTGCCCCGTACACCTCACGTGCCGGGTGGAGATCCTGCCGGGCCCGCCAGACGAGACAGGAGACTGACGCGATGCGCTCGTGTCCGGCGTGCGGTACGGCCAACCGCGAGGACGACGAATTCTGCGGGAACTGCGGTTCCTACCTGGGCTGGTCCTCCCGGGCATCGCGGAACGCTCCCGCCGCCGCGGAACCGGTCGGCCCCGCGGAACCGGCGGCACCGGCAGCCGAGCCCGCGACCGGAACTCCGGCCGAGCCGGCGACCGGTCCCGCCCCGGAGACCGAAGCTTCCTCGGCCGGGGCCCCGCCCGCCCCGCCCGCCCCGCGCCCCGAACCGCCGGCGGAACCGGTGCGGTCGCCCGCACCGGAACCTGCCGCGCCGCCGGTGGCGCCCGCACCGGCACCAGCACCGGAGCAGCCTGCCCCCGTACGGCCGGAACCACCGGCACAGCCTGCCCCCGTACGGCCGGAACCACCGGCACCGGAGGCGCCCGTGGTCGCGGTGCAGCCGGCCAAGCCGATCGCCCGGCGGCCCGTCGTGAGGCCCGTGGCGGCGGACGAGGAGCCGGACGGGCCACCGTGCCCGGCATGTGGCACCCCGAACCTGCCGGGACGCCGGTTCTGCCGCCGCTGCGCAGCGCCGTTGCAGACCAGGGAACAGCCGGCGCCGCTGCCGTGGTGGCGCACGGTGTGGCCGTTCCGCCGCCGGGTGAGGAGCGGATCGGGCCGGGCACTGCGGCGTACCCTGCTGGTGCTGGCGGTCGTCGGGCTGCTGTGCGCGGGCTTCCTGCTCCTGCCCGCCGGGCGCTATGTCTTCGAGGACGTACGGGACAAGCTCGGCGGCACGGCGGAGATCAGCCCGTCCGACGTCACCGCGAGCGCCCACGCGCCGGGCCATCCGGCGTCCGCGGCCACCGACGGACTGACCAACAAGTACTGGGCGGCACCCACGCTCGGCTCGTCGCTGACGTGCACCTTCGACAAGCCGTTCCGGCTGGTCGGCGTCGTGGTGTACCCCGGGGTGTCGACGGAGCCCGAAGAATTCCGGCAGGGGGCCAGGCCCACCCGGGCCGATCTGATCATCACCAAGGCGGACGGCGAGATCCAGGAGAAGACGGTGACGCTCACCGACAAACCCGGCAAGCAGACGGTACGGACCGGCATCAGCGACGTCGTCTCCGTCCGGCTCGTGCTGAAGGCCGCGTCCGGCCAGGGCGAGGGGCGGCCGATCGCGGTCGGCGAGGTCGAGTTCTTCAAGCGCACCTGAGGCCGGACACAACCCGGTGACAGGCCGGGCAGCGCCCCTCCGGTCCGCGGCAACCCGCTCGCCGCCGTCGGGGCGCAGCCGCAGCCTGCCGTCCGTGGCTACCCCGCGTGCCCATCCAGCAGTTGCTCGGGCACGAACCCGGCCTCCGCCAGCCGATGCCAGAGCTCGTCCGGGACAGGGAAGCGGGCGGCCGCCGCGTTCGCGGTCACCTCGGCCGCTGAACGGCAGCCGAGGACGACCGAGGTGACCGCGGCGTGCAGCAGCGGGAACTGGATCGCGGCCGCGGGGAGCGGCACGGCGTACGCCTCGCACAGCGCCCGGCACTGCCGCGCCCGCTCCAGGGCCTCCGTGGGAACCGGCCGGTAGTTGAACATGGCGCCGGGAGACGGGTCGGCCAGCAGGCCGGTGTTGAAGACACCGCCGACGACCACCGCGGTACCCGTCCTGGCGCACAGCGGCAACAGGGTGGTGAGCGCCTCGTGGTCGAGGAGCGAGAAACGGCCGGCGACGAGCACGACGTCGACCTCGAACTCCGCCACGTACGAGGCGAGCGGACCGCTGTGGTTCATGCCGAATCCGATAGCCCGGACCAGCCCCTCGTCACGCAGCTTGCGCACCGCCGGATAGGCCGTGCGGCGTATCTCGTCCGGGTAGTCGTCCGGGTCGTGCAGATACAGGATGTCGACGCTGGACCGGCCCAGGCGGGTCAGGCTCGCCTCCAGGGACTCGCGGATGCCGCGCTCCGTCCAGTCGGTGATCACCTCACCGGGAGAGCCGTCCGGCCGGGGGCGCAGCAGCCAGCCCGTCTTTGTGGAGAGCACCGGATCGGTGACCCCGGACGGGGCCAGCAGGCGGCCCAGGCGCTGTTCGGCGAGGCCGTGTCCGTAGCGGGGCGCGGTGTCGAAGTACGTGATCCCGGCCTCGGCCGCGGCCTCGACGGTCGCGGCGGCGTCCTGCTCGGTGACCGCTTCGAAGAGCCCGCCCAGGGGAGCGGTGCCGATGCCGAGGCGGGGCAGGGCGAAGGGCAGCCGGTTCGCTGCGGCGGTGTCGGTCATTCCGTCTCCCACGGGGAGGCACCGGCCGTGCGGCCCGCGCGCAGCGTCATGGTCAGGGTCAGCCGGATCCGTGCGTTTCCGGGGAGGCCGACGCGGCAGTACGGTCCGTCGACCGGCTGCTCGGGGCCGTCGTCCGCGCGGACGGTGGCGACGTGGTGCTCGGCGAACGAACCCGCCTGCACCAGCAGGGTGCGCGCCGCGCCGCCGAGGTTGACCAGCTCCACCACCGTGTGGTCCGGGCGGATGTCGGACACGAGCGCGGCGACGTCCGGCGGAAGGCCGGGACGGCGGGCGTCCGCGTCGTGGTAGCGCACGTGCAGTTGGTGAAGGCCGCCGTTGTAGAGCACCTGCGGGGAGCCCGTGGTCAGCTGCAGCAGGGCTTCCGTCACCACGGGGTTGAGGTGCTGCCAGTGGTGGATGTCCAGGGCGTCGGGGCCGACGGCCGGGTCGACGGTGTCGTTCTCGATGGCCTCCACCCGCTCGGCGCAACTCGCCAGGGCGCTGCGCAGCATCCGCTCGGGGAAGTGAGGGTTCCGCCCGTGCAGGAACTCGTACCAGGGCTCCTCGTGCCCGGCCTCGTCCTTGATGCGCTGAGTGTGCACGGTGGTCCAGTCCCAGCGGGACTCGGTGCGCAGGTGCTCGATCCGGTCCCGGTCGGCCTCCTCGCGGCTGAAGTGCCACAGTGCGAGCGGGAGCTGGCCCGGCATGACGGTGAAGTCGAACCAGCCGGAGTCATTGTGCCGCTGGGGCACCATGAGGGTGCGCTCGGCCGGCATCGCGCGCAGATGCGGCTCCCAGCGCTCGCCGAGCGTGCCCATCCCGTCGGCGCCGCGCTGTTCGGCCTGGCGCAGCACCACATCGAGGGGATTGCGGGCGAGGTCCAGGAAGCCCCGGTCCCCGGTGAGGAGTGTCGCGTTGGCCGCACCTATGACGGTGGCGCTGCCGACGGGGGACAGGCCGTGCGGCCACGACCATCCGTAGTGGCCGCCGTACCAGCGGCCGTCCAGGTATTCGCCCACCACTCCGTTCAGGCCCACGTTGTCGGGCACGACGTCGCGACCCGCCAGCCGCTCCTGCCACACGCCGACGTACTCGGCCACCCAGTCCGCGTAGCGCTGCTCTCCACTGAGCAGGAAGGCGTTGGTGGCGAGGCCGGTGGCGGCCAGGTTCACGATGGTGTCACCGCGGCCCATCCGGTCCCACATCGCGCGGCCGTACGCGCGGGCGCGCTCGGGCGAAGCGGCCAGGTCGTCGAAGGACATGACGTCGTCGATCCCGTCCAGCGGCAGACCGTACGGGCGCAGGGCCAGGCTCCACGGGAAGTACGCCTCCTCGTCGCTGAAGCCGAAGCGCGGTCCCGCCGAGCCGTTGTGCGGAGCACGTACGACCCGGTGGGCGGGGTCGTAGTTGGGGCCCCCGGGAAGGTAGAAGTCGGCGAAACGGCATGCCAGTTCACGCAGCTCCGCATCGTCCGGGTCCGCGAGGCACAGGCCGTAGAAGAGGAGCAGGCCCTCGCCCTGGTGGAACCAGTCGTAGCCGCGCTCCAGACCGTCGGCGAGCATGCCCATCCCGGTGAGCTGTGCGGTGACTCCGCGCCAGTGCCGCCGCGCGGCGGTCAGCAACTCCGCGCTGCCCCCGAGCAGATAGAGCGTCGGCCAGTTGAAGAACGGTTCGTAGAAGTCGTCCACGCCGTCCCGGCCGTCCATTCCCTGTCCGAGCGTGTCGCGGAAGACGAGGCGGCCGTCACCTTCGGTGTAGCGGTCGGCGAAGAGCCGCCAGGCCTTGTCCTGTGTGGCGAACAACTCCCTTTCCAGATAAGCCCATTCGGGGACCCCGGTGACACGCCGGGTCGCGGTCAGCAGAGGTCCGTGCGCCTCGCCCGTGGCGCGCGCACCGCCGGTTCGTTCAGGCCTGAGCATCGAGAACACCTGCACCCTCGTCACGTACGGATTGAACAATCGTCCATCGATAGCCGATAGTTAGACTCACGGGCGGGGAGCCGACGTGTCAATACTCCGGAGCACCCCCGACGAACCCGAGGAGGAGGAGGCGCACCGTGATCGACTGCCATGTCCACCTGTGGGATCCGGCCGAGGGATTCCCCTGGATCCGGCCGGGCGACGAGCACCACCGAGCGTTCGGCGAGGACGACCTGGAGCAGTCGGGGGCGGGCCTCGACCTGACCGGGGCGGTACTGGTCGAGGCGTCGCGCGGTGATGCGGGAGAGACGCTCGCCCTGCGTGGACTGCGCCTGCGCCGACCGGATCTGGTCATCGGGTACGTGGCCAACCTGCGCGTCCACGGCGCGGGCGGCCCGGACCTGTTCCGTGCCCTCCTGGACGAGCTGGGCGACTCCCGCCCCAACGGGATGCGGCTCGGCGGCGCCTCGTGGACGGGCACCCCCGAGTCGGCCCGCGCGCTCGTCCCGGTACTGGCCGAGGCGGGATCGACGCTCGAACTCAACCTGCATCAAGGGGCGTTGAAGGCGGCGGCCGAAGTCGCCGCACAGCATCCCGAGCTGACCGTCGTCGTCGACCACCTGGGCAACGCGCCGGACCCGCGCACGCCGGCGGCGGGGGAGTGGTATCGCGACGTCGAGCGCGCCGCCGCGAGCCCGAACGTGGTGGTGAAGATCTCCGGGCTGCTCACCCAGCAGCACGGGGTGCCGCCGCGGCGCATCGCGCACATGGTGCGACACGTCGTGGACGCGCTCGGCCCCGATCGCTGCCTCCTCGGCTCCGACTGGCCGATCTGCCTGCCCCGCGGCTCACGGGCCGACTCGCTCGCCACGTCCCGGCTCGGACTCGCCCAT
Source organism: Streptomyces sp. NBC_00984 (assembly GCF_045162475.1). Lineage (NCBI taxonomy): Bacteria > Bacillati > Actinomycetota > Actinomycetes > Kitasatosporales > Streptomycetaceae > Streptomyces > Streptomyces sp. NBC_00984. Next base: position 680,993 of record NZ_CP108734.1, on the reverse strand, counting down.
CTGACGGCCGATCATCGACATCGCGTACTGCACACGACCGCCGTCCGCGTGTACGGACTCGGTGGCTGACCGTCCGCGTGGTTGACAGTGCTCGAATGCCCCTGCTTCGATTCCCTCGATGATCGATAGGCGATGAACAGTGACCGGCTCCGCCTCACCGAGAGTCGGCCCCGACCTCCGCGGAGATGCCCCATGGCACAGTTCGACCTTCCCCGGGCAGCGGGCGGGGCGCCCCGCACGAGAAGCGGCTGTGGGCGGACGCCGCCTACGCGCACCTCGTCATGGACACCAGCGGCCAGGGCGCCGAGACCTCCGACCCCGACCCGGCCGGCGGCGACATCGCCGCTCCCGGCCTCCTCACCCGCGGCGTGCCCGATCCGCGCCGCTTACCCGTACCATGTCCTACTTCGACGGCGCCACCCTGGCCGCAGGGGGAATGTGTCGATGCTGTTCTCGGTCGGCCTGATGGACCATATCTGCCCGCCCTCCAGGGTGTACGCGGCGTACAACCATTGCGGCGCCCAACGGAATGTGGATCAGGCCGACAAGCAGATACGGGTCTATCCGTTCAATGATCACGAAGGCGGCGGGCCCGCCCGCGAGGTCGTCAATCGGAATGGCCGGCCAAGCGGTTGGAAACCTCGGTGTGATTCCATCGAGAGAAGATGGGTGCGTATTATGTCGCAACTGACGTGCCCCAGTCCAGGATTGGGAATTCATGGCATCTAATGCGTCGGGTGGATTCGTCTCCACGCTGGCCACCAACAAGGACCGGTTCCGCAAGACCCTGATCTCGGACCAGGTGTACGAACTGCTCCGCCAGGCCGTTGTCGAGGGCGATCTCGCGCCGAACGACCGCGTGGTCGAATCGGAGATCGCGCGGCGGCTCGGCGTGAGCCAGGCCCCGGTGCGCGAGGCGGTCAAGCGGCTCGCGCGGGAGGGCCTGTTCACGCACGTGCCGCGCCGCGGCCACTTCGTCGTCGAGATCTCCTCGCAGGACGCGGAGTACGCCCGTCAGGTACGCGAGCCGCTGGAGGGCCTCGCCGCCCGGCTCGCCACCGAGCACATCACCAAGGACCAGCTCACCGAGCTCGACGCGCTGGTCGAGCGGATGCACGAGGCGGTCGCCGCGGGCGACGTCAGCGGCTTCCGCGACGCCGACATAGAGTTCCACACCCTGGTCAGCCAGTTCGCGGGCAATCCGTTCCTGGCGCGGATGTGGGAGGTCATCGAACCGAGCCTGCGCACCCTGCGGGCCATCTCCGACCCGCTCTTCGACGGCGACCGGTGCGCGATGGCCGACGAACACGGCCGTCTCGTCGGCCTCTTGCGGTCCGGGGACCCCGAGAAGGCGGCCGAGGCATTCGCCGACCACGCCGCCGGCCGCGGGCCCGTGCCGGACGCGCGGGAGGCGAAGAAGCCCCGCAAAAAGGCAGCCGCGACGAAGAGGACGGCGGCCGGAAAGACCGCAGCGAAGCCGAATTAGTCGCATGGCCATGGGCCCGATCCGGAATTCCGGGTCGGGCCCATGTCCATGTCGCGAGCGGGCTACCGACGGGCGCCCGCAGTCCACCTGGGCGCCCCGTACTGATAGGCACCCAGACTCGGCGTCACATCCGTGGAACCGTCATTGATCCCCGGAAGCGGAATCGCCTGATTGCGCGCCGGGGAATCGGTGGTCAGCCGATAGTCACGGTTCGCCGCATCGACGAACAGCGGATCGATGTCCGAGGGAAGGTTGTTGGAGAGAACGAGCCCGCCGTCGGTGGCACCGTCCAGGCCCCGGATTGTACCGACGTTGTTGTAGATCTTGGTGCCGGTCGACTGCCCCGGCTCCTTCACATAGAACAGCGTCATTCCGCCGGTGTTGTTGTAGACGCCGTTGTCGTGCGATCCGGTGCCCAGACCGTTGAGCATCACCGTGCCCTCCCGGTTGCCCCAGCCCACATTGTTCGCGATCACGAGATCGCTCTGTCCGTTGTCCGCATAGATTCCCGAGATCCCGAACGTGGTGGAGGTCGTGGTCGGCGCCGGATCGTGCAGCACGTTGTGGTCGACGTTCGTGCCCATCATCCAGGCGCTGCAGCAGGTGTAGATCGCGGCCACATCGAGGCTCAGCCGGGCGTACCCGGAGATGTCGTTGTACGCGATCAGGTCCTTGCCCGGGGTGAGGCCGGCCACTTCGTTCCACTGGAGGTTGATACCGCTGCGGCCGACGCGGTAGATCGTGTTGTGCGTGATCGTCTGACTGTTGCCCTGCACGGCGATCCCCGCCGCGTAGGTGCCCATGTAGTCGACGTCGTGGATCACATTGTCCGTGGCGGTGTTGTTCTGCCCGCGCAGCGCGATGCCGTTCCCGGCGCTCAGCGACAGATCGCTGTTCACGATCTCGTTCTGGGTGCCGTCGAGGACGATGCCGCTGTCGCCGACGCCCCGCGTCACCGTGCTGCCGCAGTCCGTCGCGCCCCGGGTGATGTCCGTGTAGTGCGACAGGTACTGGCCGTCGATGCCGTCCAGGGTGACGCCGGTGCTGGTGGCGCCCGTCCTGATCGTCGTGGCGAACAGGCCGATGCCGTCGATCGTCGTGTGACTGGTGTTCGTCAGGTCGAAGCCGAGGGTGCGGCGCTTGGCCTCGACGGTGTGGGTGTCCGGGTCGTCGGTGCCGTACACGTACAGGCGCTTCGCGGTCGGGTCGTAGAACCACTCGCCGGGATGCGCGAGTTCACCGATCTTCCCGGAGAGTGCGTACCGGGTCTCCTTGGGTACGACCTTGTGGACGCATGGCGGCGCCGCGTCCAGTGTCACCGAGCCGACGGCGGAGCTCTTCACCGTGGTGGTGGCCGAGACGTACCAATAACCGGTGAGGGCGCGCGCGCCGTCCCAGTACCCCGCCGGGCGGGTCAGGTCCGCATCGGCGACGGTGGCGTCCGCGCTGCCCTCACCGGCGTACTGGAGCGAGGGGTCGAGCAGATCGAGGCCGGGATACGGCCACTGGGCCTCGATGCCCATCTTCTTGTCGGTGAACACCTGCACGGTGCTCACGTCGGAGCCGAGGTCGACGTCCGTGCTGTAGACGTGTCCGGCCGCCACCGCGTCGGCGAACCGCGAGCCCGCGGCGAACGGGTCGGTCTTGGCGATCTCGGTGACATCGGCGGCGGTGACCGGCTCGAAGCCGCCGATCCCGGAGGCACCGCTCACCGTCACCTTCGCGCCCGGGGCGGCGCGATAGGTGATCGGCAGCCCGGCGGTGCCGGACCGGGCGGGCACGACGGTCTCCTCGTACGTGCCGGACAGGACCAGGCACGTATCGCCCGGCACCATCACGTCGGCGCACTTCTGGATGTGCCGGAACGGGGTCCTGTCGCTCCTGCCGCCGGCAGCGTCCTGGCCGGATACCGCGACGTAATAGGTCTGTCCCGCCTGGGGCCTGACCGGATGGGCGGTGGCAGGTTGGCCGGCCGCCACCACGGTCAGGGAAGCGAGCAGGGCGGCTGCGGACCACGGTCCTCTGCGGGACCGTGGCATCCATCTCCTCAGCACTCGGAGTTCCTTTCTTTTCTCTCGGCTCTTCCTCGGACGGGGTACGTCGGGCCCGGACGTCCCTTCACGGCTCATCCCTTCACCGCGCCGACGGTGAGACCGCTGATGATGTGGCGCTGCATGTAGATGAAGAAGATGACGACGGGCGCGACGGCGAGCAGAAGGTTGGGGAACATCTTCGTCAGGTCGGTCGAGTACTGGCTGATGCCGGCGTAGATCGCCGTCGTGACCGTGTAGTGCCCGGAGGACGGGCTGAGCAGGATCTGCGGGGAGACGAAGTCGTTCCAGATCCCGATCGAGTTGAGGATCAGCACCGTGACGACCGCGGGACGCATCAGCGGGAAGACGATGGCCCAGAACGTCCGGTACCGGCCCGCGCCGTCGATCGTCGCCGCGTGATCGATGTCCACCGGGATGGTGCGGATGAAGCCGACGAACAAGAAGATGCTCACCGGCAGTGTGGACGCCACGTCGTGCGCGACCAGACCGGTCACGGTGTTGGCCAGGCCGACCTCGCGCAGCACATAGATCACCGGGATGATCACGGCGGCGCCCGGAATGAACGTCCCGGCCAGGAAGTACAGCAGTACCAGCTGCGTACGCCGCTTGAGGCTGCGCGCTATCGCGTACGCGGCGGGGCCCGCGAGCAGGATGCACAGCACGTCCACGACCACGACGAGGAACAGCGTGAAGCCGTAACCGCCGATGACGTTGAACTGCGGACTGTTGATCGCGGCCGACATGTGCTCGAAGGTCAGCCCGCTCAGCGGGATCGAGAACGGGTTGTCGAGGATGTCCTGCTGCGACTTGAAAGCGTTCACCACGAGCAGGTAGATCGGCACGATCATGACGACGACGAGCACACCGAGCAGGCCCCACCGCACGGGCGAGCGGGGCTCCTTGCGTTCCGTGCGCCGCGTGTCGTCACCCTTGGCCGGCAAAGCCTTCGGCCTGTCGCGGACCTCTGCCTCTAGTACGACCACCAACGGCTCCTAACTAACCTGTCGCGGCTTGGTCTTGACGGTTGCGCAGCGCCGTCACGAGGAGGGCGAGCACGGCGGACACCACCATCAGGAACACCGCCTGCGCGGTCGCGTAACCGACCTTGGTGCCCTCGAAGGACCGGGCGAGAATGAGGTACGTGAAGGTCTGTGTCGAGCCGGCCGGACCGCCGCCGGTGAGGCTGACCACGATGTCGTACGCCCGGATGAGCCCCACCAGGTTCAGTACCGTCGCCACGGTCACCACGGGCGCGATCATGGGGATCACGATCCGCAGATTGATCTGCCGCTTGGACGCGCCGTCGATCGCCGCGGCCTCCAGCAGCTCGGCGGGCACCGTCTGCAGGGCGGCCACGAACAGGACGACGTTGAAGCCGAATCCGGCCCACACGATCACGGCGATCAGCGAGATCAGCGCGAACTGCTCGTCGAAGAGGAAGCCGAGCGGTTCGATGCCGAACTTGGCGAGTGTGTTGTTGATGGCACCGTTGGTGCCGAGGATCGCCGCCCACAGGTATCCGAGGATCAGCGCGCTGATGACGTGCGGGAAGTAGGCGACGGCCCGGAAGAAGGAGTTCGTGCGCGATCGGCCCTTGAGGGCAAGCGCGTACACGAGCCCCAGGCCCACCATGAGGACGGTGCCGGCCACGGCGATCAGCGCTGTCACGTACCAGGCATCCGAAGAACTCGGATCGTCGAACAGATGCTTGTAGTTGTCGAGCCCGGTGAACGTGGCGGTGGAGAAGCCGTCCCAGTCGGTCAGGCTGAGATACACCGCGACACCCACCGGCACGACGGTCATCACCGTGTACAGCAGGACGGCCGGGCCCATCATCCCGAGGGAGACGGCCGAGTCCCGCAGCCGTGCCCGGCGCCGCTGCTTCAGCCCTTCGTTCAGCCCTGCGAGTTCCACCACTTGTCCAATCCGTCGGCGGCGCCCTCGGGGGACGAGCCCGTGTACAGGGACTGGATCTGCTTGTTGAGCTCGTCGCTGAAGCCGGCGATCGGCTGGCTCTTCCCGGACTTCACGAGCACCGACGGTGCCTTGTCCAGGATCTGCTGCACGGACGAACCGAGGCCGGACATCGGGTAGGTGAAGCCTTCGCGCAGATTGCCGTCGGAGGCGAGCTGGCTCCTGATGGCCTTCGGGTCGGTGGTCGCCCACTTCACGAACTCGATCGCCTCGGCCTTGTGGCGCGACTTGTTCACCACGACGTACGGGTTGGAGATGTTGCCGAACTGGCCGGAGGGGTAAGCCCCGTCGGTCGGCATGGTGAACACACCGATGTCGTCGCTCTTCTTCGCGGCATCCGCGGCGGGCACGAAGAACGAACCCATGATGTACATCGCGGACTTGCCGTTCAGGAAGGCCGTCTGGCCGTCCGCGTAGGTGAGGCCGAGCGCGCTCTTGTCCAGGTAGCCCTTGTCGATCCAGCTCTTGTAGTGCTGGAGGTAGGACAGGTAGCCGCTCCGGGCGAAGGAGGCCTTGCCGTCGTTGCGCTCGGCCGTCCACCGGGGGTCGGCGGTGAGCACACCCGCGTCGGCCATTATCGAGAACTGGGAGCCGGTGACCCACTGGCCGGCGGCCTGCAGCGGCTTGTACCCCGCGTCCTTCAAGCTGCCCATGGCCACGGTGAACTGATCCATCGTACGGATCTGGGCGGGGTCGATCTGCGCCTTCTTGAAGGCCGCCTTGTTGTAGAAGACGAGCGACTGGATCTGCTCACCCACACCGACCACGTAGTGCTTGCCGTCGACGGCGTACTGGTCGGCCAGCGGGGTCTTGGCGGTCCAGGGCTGGTCGGACAGGTCGGCGAAGAGCGACGCGGTGTCGGCATTGGGCGTGATCTGCTGGGCGACATCCGGCGGATCGCCCGCGGCCAGGTCCTGCCTGAGTTTGGCGTCAGCCGAGATCGTGCCGGTGAGTTCGAGCTTGACCGTCACGCCGGGGTGAGCTTTCTCGTACGTGTCGAAAAGGTCGTTCCAGTACTTCTCCGTCAGGTTCGGCGTGATGTTCACGATGACGCGGAGGGTCGTGCCCTCCGCGGCCTGGTCGGACCCGCCGCCGCAGGCGACGGCCGACGCCATCACCAGGGGAGCCACGGCGAGCCCGCAGGCACGGCGCCACATTGTTCTCATGGGACACGCTCCGTTGCGTAGTCGTGAATAATCGATAGCTGATGTTCGGCCGCAGCGTCCCCGGTGGATCAGCGGCGGGAGGGGGCCGCGGACGGTCATCGTGCGGATCGCTCGCGGGGGTGGTGCGATGCGGTGGAGGCGGGGCGGGCCCTCGCCTTCGTGACTATCGTCTATCGATTGCTGATGCTCGGGGTGGCATCTCGCTTCTTCAAGAGTGCTGCGGCAAACCTCTGAGTTCCTTCTTCCGGGTGCCGGTCGGCCATGTCGGCGAGCAACCACCGCACGGCTACGCTGCCTTGGTCGCCGGGGGTGCGGACCGTCAGCGTCAGTCGGGTGAGGTGGTCTCCCCAACTCCTGGTCAGCTGGGGGTCGTCGAGCTCCCTGTGTACGACGGAGGCGACCGCGACGCGGGGATCCCAGTGCATCACCAGCCACTCCCCGCCAGGGGCGGTGACCGTGGTCCAGCCGGACCCGTGCTCGACGTGTCCGGCCGGCACGTGATGCGCGGCCACGCTCTCCATGTGTCCTTCCCACCGGTCCCCGACGCTCATGAGGTTGCCGCCACAGGCGACGGACTGCAGCAGCATGCGGACCAGCAGTGCAGGGTCCTTGTAGTCGTGGTTGTCGCGGTCGTACTCTCACGAGCCGTTGAGCGTGTGGCAGGCCTCCCACATCACCCGCTCGCTGCCGCGCTCCAGCGGCCGGTCGGGCTGGTACTGCTCGGGCGTCACGTAGTCGCCGGGTATGCCCAGCCGGTCGTTGACGAGGGTGTCCGGCTGCAACGTCCGCACGACGGAGAGGAGTTGCTCCGCACCCCACTCCTCGAGGCCCTTCTCCGGGTACGTGGAGAACCCGACGCGCGCTGCCTCGAACCACCCGGTGGAATCAGCGGAGTTGGTGGGAGCATCGGTCACGGAAGGCTCCTGACGCATTGACATCACTAATCGATTAGCTGTTACCTACCATCGATAGGCGATGATGTCACTGGCGTGGCGCGCGACGAGCGCGCGGAGAGGCAAGTGCATGCACCCGACAGGGGATCAGGAAACGCCGTCGACGGGGGAGACCCGCATCAGTGGGACGGAGGAGGCCCGTACCTATGAATCGATGCGAGCGCCGGTCCACACCTCGTCCTACGTACGGCCCACTTCACAGATGGTGGGAGCCCTCAAGGACGTGAGCGCGGCGACGGCCTGCGCGAAGCTGCATCAGCTGGGCATCACCCGCACGTTCATCGACGGTCCCGTGCCGCTGCACCGCGAACCGGACGTCAAGATCACCGGCGGTGCCGTGACGCTGCAGTTCCTGCCGCAGCGCGAGGACGTCTTCAACGGGGCGGAGCAGGAGGACATCGAGCGCAAGACCGCGCTGTGGGGCGTCCTGGAATCCATCCAACCCGGCGACGTGCTCGTCGTCTCGGCCCACGGCAGCCACTTCACCGGCTGCCTCGGCGACATGCTGGTGCGTTACTTCAAGCTGCGCGGCGGCGCCGGGATCGTGGTGGACGGACGGATACGGGACGCGGCCCGGGTCCGCGCGCTCGGCGTGCCCATCTGGTGCACCGGCGTCACCCCGCACTACGCCTCGCAGACCGAGCTGTTCCCGTCCGCGTTCAACGTGCCCGTCGGCGTCGGCGGCTCCCTGGTGACGCCCGGCGACCTGATCGTCGCCGACGAGGACGGCGCCGTCGTCGTACCGCAGCGGAACGCGATCCCGCTCGCCGAGGACTCCCTGCGGCACCAGGACCGCGAGGCGTTCGCGCGCCGCCGCCTCGACGAGGGCGGACGCCTCTCCGACTACTACCCGCTCACCGGCGAGGGCATGACCGAGTACCTGGCCGGTCGGTCCGCCACCTGAGTTCCGCCGGACCGCTCGGACGCGGGCCGGCGGCCTTCGACGTGGGCCCGTCGGCAGCGCGTTCGGCCGCTTGATGCGCGGGCTTTAACGGGAGAGGGATGCGAGGCTCGCCAGCAGGTGGGCGGATTCGGGGTGGTGGAAGTCGGAGTGGGCCCCCGCCGGAGAAAGCCGGCTCACCCGACCGCCCCGGAAGCGCCAGCCCGCGTCGATGTCGACGATGCGGTGGTCGAGCAGTTCGCGCGTGTACGGCTCGTCGACGGTGAGCATCCGGGTGGGGAAGTGGGGCACCGGTGTCGTGCCCACCCCGGAGTGGCCGATGCCGGGAGCCCCCTCCGCCCGCAGATGCCAGAAACCGGTGGCGCGGTCCCAACGGGAGTGGGTCAGGGCAAGCGGGCCCTGCAGGGGAGCGGCGGGCCGGTCGCGAGTTGCGAAGAGTGTGGGGAACATCGTGTCGAGGCTGTTGCGCGGCGCGGCCATCTGGAAGACCAGGGCGCTGTCCACCGTGAACGGCCGACGCGGGTCGGCCGGGTGGGACCAGCCGAGGACGCGAGGGCGTTCCGGCGCCTCGGCCGCCCACTGGACCGCCTCGCACAGGAACCGCCCGCCGAAGGAATGTCCGAGCAGGTGCAGATACTGCCCGTTGCGGTTTCTCAGCACCGCCGGCTCGCCGGGGTCCGTCCGATGGGTGTCCAGGTAGCCCAGCAGGTGCCCCAGGACATGGGCGGCCTGTCCGGTTCCCGGGGCGCTCATCGCGTGCGCGCGTTCACGGATGCGACGGTAGCCGGCGGGGCCTGGCAGGCTGGAGGACGGCCAGCAGATGACCACGCACCAAGGCCGGTACCCGCCCGCCAGCCCGGCATACAGGTCGGGACGTGCGCTGGTCAGCTCCTGGGCCTGCCGGAGCAGCCGGCTCGCGCTGCGCACGGCCACGCTCGGAGAGGTCTGCCAGCCGTGCGCGTACACGTACAGATCCGTCGCCTGCTCCGGGACGCGCAACTCGCGGGCGAGATACTCCGCCAGCCGGTCGGGGCGGATGGGTGCCGAGGAAGCGGACGAGCGAAGTCTGCCCTTCTCGTCCAGGTGGACGACAGCCGGCGCCACCACCGGTCCGCCGCTGTGGCCGAGCCCGCCGGCTGCTTGTCGGGACCGTTTCACCGGGTCTTCTCCAGTCTGCTGTCGATGCCGCAGTACACCGAGTACGCCAGGCCCAGTGGATTGTGGAACCGGTTGGCGTACCAGCGGACCAGTCCCATCGCGATCTCGCCCGCCGTGCTGTCCCCGCTGAGATACCGGCCCAGGAACTCCAGGGCGTACTCGGACGCGAAGAGCTGGGGTATGTCGAACTGTGGCCCGATCACCCCGTCCGCTCCCAGGTTGACCAGCGCCGCTCCCAGGTGCTTGATCCCGGGCTCCGGCGCCGTCTGTCCCGTGTAGCAGGCGTTGAGCAGTACGAAGGGGCGGAAGAGTGCATCGCCGGAGCTTGTGTGCCGGCGACGTTTCCTCAGGACGAGATCGGCGTCGATGGGCTGGCTGTCGGTGAGCTTGACTGCCAGATGAGGGTGCGGTGATCCGTTCTCCACGAATGCGCCGTGGCACCAGAAGTACATGACGTCGTCGTGCAGCACCGGGGCGGCGAGATCGCCCAGCAGCTCCTCCGAGTCGGTCCGTACGGTGAGCTGGGAGCGTTCCTCCAGCAGCTTGCGCACTTCCGGTGCTCGGCCGACGGTGTCGAGCGCGACGTCGGTGTTGAGGCTGGTGACGGGAAGGGGACGTGCCAGGGCCTCCCGCTGGGTGCTGGGGAATGCCTGCGCACCGGTCTGTTCGATCTGGTGCCGGTAGCCGAGGAATCCGTGCAGGAGCGGGGCGCCGTCGGGCGGTTCGACGGCCAGCATCGGCCAGGGCAGGTGCAGGTCCGAGTCGAACGAGACGCGCAGGCCCTCCTGTCCCGCGAGTGTGTCCAGCAGGAAGGCACGCAGCTCGGTCATCCGATGGTCCGCTCCCTCCAGCAGGCGTTCCAGCAGATGCTGCCCTTCATCGGCGAGATCTTCCGTCAGGCCGTGGGAGAGCGCGGTGTGCGCGGAGAGGTCCACCTCGTCGCTGAAGAGGTGCCCGCCCAGGGGCATGCCGTCCGCGTCCCGGGGCTGGTAGTGCACCAGCCGACTGCTCCACACGGTGCGGAGCCGGGCCGCTGCCTGGAGGAGCTCGCTGGCGGAGATGTTGAGGTAGGCATTCGGGGTCCCGCGTTGTGGCGTACGGCTGTTGGTGAGGAGAGCCGACAGATGCAGCCGCTCGGGACTGTGCTGACGGAGCATCACCACGAGGTCGAGGGGCTGCTTGGCACGGACCGGGCTGCCAGGACGCCGCTGTCGCGGGGGCAGCGCCGTGAAATCGAGCGAAGGATTGTGGAGGACGTCCACCGTGAGTTCCTTGACCACCTGCTCAATTCCTCCTGGTACCAGGGACGTCGGAAGCGGAGCGAGAACGTGGGTCGCCCGTCACGTCGATGCCGGTCTCGACGTCCTGGAGCACGACGCCCATGTCGCGGTCGTAGACGGTGAGGCGCAGACGGTGCTCGCCGGGTTCGGACGCGGTGAACACGAAGACGGCGGGCCGGCCTCCGGACACGTACTCGGCGATCGCGGGCTCCACCGTGGCGGCCGAGCGCGTCGCGGCCACCAGGAGCAGCAGAGGCAGCGGCTGTGCCGATGACGGCTCTTCCTGCTCCGAAGGCTCCTCGGACCGCTGGACGTCCGCCTCGCCGGATCCTGGCTGCTCGATGTCCGTCTCGCCGGTACGTTCCAGACGGACCTCCACATCGACCGCTTCTCCGACGTTCACCTCACCGGCCAGGAGCCTCAGTTTGATCGTCCACGAAGGGTAGGCCGCGGCCAGCCGTTCCCGTACCTCCTGGACCCTGGGGTGGCCGTGTCCCAGTACCCGCTCCCAGTCGGCCGTGAGGCGCGTACCGGCGACGGGGCCGTCGCCGGCACCGGCGGCGACACGGGCGAAGTAGGCGCCGGTGCGACTTTCGAGGGTATCGGGATGGATCTGCCCGAGGACCTGCGCACGCCCGGAGGAGACCGCGGAGAGGAGCACTGCCGCCCGCTCCCAGTCTCCCGCCTCTCCATATGCCCTGGCGAGCGCGTCGATGGCGGTGGGGTGGCCGGCATCCTGCATGGGCTCCCGGCAGGCGATCACGGTCGGCAGCGCGTCCCGGCCCATCGAGTGGGCGTGAGAGACACCGTCCGGTGTATCTGGATACCCGAGGCCGAGGACCCTTGAACGGTCGGCGATCACGGCCTCGAAGAGGGCGATCGCGCGACCGGTGTCGCCGGCCAGCAGACGGACGTAGGCGAGCCGTTCGCGGCTGGCGAGGGTCCTGTCGTGGTCGACGCCGAGGGCCCGGACATGGTCGGCGACCAGCTGCTCGCACAAGGAGATGGCGTGGTCCGGGGAACTGCCGGGCAGCGAAACCAGGATCAGGGCAAGAGCGCCGCGGGCGTGCAGGGTGCAGTGGTGGTCGGGGCCGTGCACCCGGTGGGAGTCCTCGACCAGCTCCTCGTACAGTGCGGCCGCACGGGCGTGGTCACCGGCGTCCCGGCAGGCAAGAGCGAGGTCGGCGCGTCCCGTCAGGGTCTCCGGGTGGTCCTCCCCCTGCAGCCGGGTACGGTCCGAGACCAGGACCTCCATCTCCCGCACCGCTGTCGCGTACTGACCCACCAGCCGACGCGTGATCGCCAGTCCACGCCGGCACCCCAGTGTGTCGACATGGTCCGCGCCCTGCACCCGTTCGACGTCCGCCAGCAGCTCCACGTACGACTTGAGGGCCCGCGGACGGTGACCGGCACGGCGGTGAGAGAAGGCGAGCCACTTCCGCGTGGCGAGCGTGTCGGGGTGGTCCGCGCCGAGGACCCTGCGGCGATCCGCCACCAGGTCCTCGTACAGGGCCAGACAACGGTGGTGGGCGCCGGCCAGGCGGTGGGCGTCCGCCAGCAGTTCCCGCCGTGCGAACGTGGCGGGGTGGTCGGGGCCGCACACCCGGTGGGAGTCGGCGACCAGCTCCTCGTAGAGCGCGACCGCACGGGCGTGGTCACCGGCGTCCCGGCACGCATAGGCGAGATTCGCGCGGCTCGCCAGTGTCGCCGGGTGATCGGCGCCCTGGATCCGCGTGCGGTCCGCGACCAGGGCCTCCATCTCCCGCACCGCCGCCCCATGGCGCCCCGCCCTCTGCAGGGAGAAGCCCAGCCCATTGCGGCAGAGCAAGGTATCGAAGTGATCCTCGCCCTGCACCCGTACGAGGTCCGCCAACACCTCCTGCCAGAGCTCCACCGCCCGCCGATGGTCACCGGCCGCGTTGACGGCACCGGCCATATCCCTGCGTGTGTTGAGCACCTTCGGGTGCAGAGGCCCATGAATCCGTGTCAGATCGGTGGCGAGTCGTCGGTACTCGGCGACCGCGCTGCGGGGCGCGTCCGCACGCCGGCAGGTGTAGGCGAAGTTGGAGCGGCTGAGCAGAGTGCTCGGATGGTCCGCGCCCTGGATCCGCGTCCGGTCGGCGACCAGCGCCTCGTACGCACGAAGGGCTTCGGCGTACCGTCGCGCAGACAGCCATGCCCCGGCCAGAAGCTCCCGGGTGAGCACCGTTTCGGCGTGATCCGGGTGCGCCACGCGGAGCTGGTCACGCAGCAACTCCTCCAGGAGGCGGGCCGCACGTGCGTGATCCTCGGCTGTCCCGCAGGAGAGAGCCAGGTCCTGCCGCATCCGGAGTGTGGTGGGGTGGTCGGGGCCGTGCACCCGGTGGGAGTCGGCGGCCAGCTCCTCGTAGAGCGCGACCGCACGGGCGTGGTCACCGGCGTCCCGGCACGCGTAGGCGAGGTTCGCGCGGCTCGTCAGTGTCGCCGGGTGATCGGCGCCGTGGATCCGGGTGCGGTCCGCGACCAGGGCCTCCATCTCCCGTACCGCCGCCCCGTAGCGACCCGCCTTCTGAAGGGAGAAGCCGAGCTCGTTGCGGCACGACAAGGTGTCGATGTGGTCGGCGCCCCGCACCCGGACGGAGTCCTCGACGAGCCCCTCGAACATGCTGACGGCCTGGCGGTGGTCACCCGCTTTCCGGTAGGCCACAGCGAGGAATCCGCGAGTCTGGAGCGTGCGTGAGTGGTCCTGCCCCAGGACCCGCTTGTGCTCTTCGGCCAGCTCGCCGAGCAGTTCCGCGGCACGGCGGGCGTCCCCTTCGTCGTACCACGTCAGCGCCAGGGACTCCCGGGCACTGAGCACGTCGGGATGATGAGGGCCCTGGACACGGATCCGGTCCCCTATGAGCCTCTCGTCCAGGGCGGCCGCCCGCCTGTGGTCGCCGGCGCGTCGGTAGGAGAGGGCGAGCCAGGCGCGGATGTTCAGTACGTCGGGGTGGTCAGGACCCAGTACACGGGCGTAGTCCGAGAGCAGTTCCTCGAAGCCGGTGACGGCGCCGGTCGTGTCTCCGGCCAGGTCGCGCGCGTGGCTGAGGCCGATCCGTGCGCCGAGCGTGTCCGCGTGGTCGGGGCCCAGGACACGGGCGCGGTCCGCCACGAGGGCGGCGAACTCGGCAACGGCGGCGTCGAACCGTCCTGCGAGCCGCAGGGTGTACGCCAGTGAGCTGCGGCTCTCCAGAGTGTCGGGGTGGTCCGCGCCGAGCACCCGGACGCGGTCCGCGATGACCGTCTCGCACCAGGCCATGGCTTCGGCTTGATCACCCGCCTTCCGGTACGTGTACGCCACGCTGTCACGCGCTTCGAGGGTGGCGGGGTGGTCGGCCCCCTGCGTACGTGTGCGGTGCGACACCAGCGCCTTGAACAGCCGCGCGGCCTGGTCGTACTCCCCGGCCTCCACGTGCGCGAAGGCGAGGCTGTCGCGCGTGTCCAGGGTGGCCGGATGGCTCGACCCCTGGACACGGGAGCCGTCGGCCACGAGGCTGCGGTACGCGCTGATCGCACGCTTGTGATCGCCCTGGGCCCGGTACGCGGAGGCGAGTTTCCTGCGGTCGTCGAGTGTCGCCGGGTGGTCCGGGCCCTGGACACGCGTCCGGTCCGCGACGACGCCTTCGAGCTCCCGCACCGCCCGGCCGGCATCGCCGGCCCTTTGCCGTGTGACGGCGAGATCGGCCCGGGTCCCGATCGTGTCGGGGTGATCGGCGCCCAGGAGCCGGGTGCGGTCCGCCGCGATGGATTCGAGGTCGGCGATGGCCGACCGGTAGTCCTTCGCCCCCCGCTGCGCATGCGCGAGCCAGCCACGGCTGGTCAGGGTGTCCGGGTGGTCGGCCCCGAGCACACGGGCCCGGTCGGTGATCGCTTCCTTGTACAGCAGGATGGCCCGAGGATGGTCGCCGGCGTCCGAACACGCGTAGGCAAGGCTGTTTCGGCTGTCGAGCGTCGATGCGTGGTCGGCGCCGAAGAAGGCCGTTCGGTCCTCGACCACGGCTTCGTAGTCCATGACCGCACGCCGGTGGTCGCCCGCCATCTGACGGGCATAGGCGAGTCCGTCACGGCTGTCGAGCGTGTCGGTGTGCTCCCGGCCGAGGACACGGGTGCGGTCGGCGACGACCGCCTCGAACTCCCGGACCGCCGTCTGGTGGTCGCCGGCCTTGCGAAGTGCGTACGCGTAGGTGTGACGGCTGGCGAGGGTCGCCGGATCGTCGAGGCCGAACAGGCGGACCCGATCGGCGATCAGGCCACGGCACAGCAGCACCGCCTTCTGGGGATCGCCGTCCGCGCTCTGTACGTCGGCGAGGGTGTCCCGGCTGTCGAGGGTCGCTCGGGCATCGGGTCCCCGCAACTGGGTGAGGCCGTCGACGACGGCCTCCATCAGCGTGACGGAAAGCATCTTCTGATCGCGCTCGATCAGCTCCCGTGCCGCCCGCTCGTAGAGCTGAACGGTGCTCTCGCGAGGTCGCCGGCCGGTCGGCCGGTTGGCGGCCAGTGCCTGGATGTGCGGGAGGATCTCCTGCCAGCGTGCCTGTACCGTCCGCTCGGTGCGCGGGCCGTCGGGTACGGACCGCAGGAGGGCCGCCTCCGCCCAGTCACGGCCCGTCTCCAGCAGGGAGCGGTCGGATTCGTGCGTCGGGCCGGACAGGAGCGGGCTGCGCAGTGTGGTCTGGACGAGCCGGTGCACGGTGATGTCCTGATCGGTGAGCGTGATCAGGTTGTATCCGGCGAGCAGGCTCAGAGCTCCGTCGATCGCCGACGGTCCGATGGCCGCCGGCTCCGTCTCCTTCGGCACCGAGAGAGCGGCACGCGGTACGGCCTCGGGCGCGTACCAGGCAAGAGTGTGGAGCAGCCTTGCGGCCAGGGGTGCGCACCGCTCCAAGGTCCGGAGCGTCGTACGCCAGATGCGGGCGATGGTCCGGTCGGCGTCGTGACCGGCGCCGGCGGCGTCCAGCACCGCCGTGGGCGTCTGTGCGAGAAGGGCTCGGTACGTGGCGAAGGACATGCCGGTCTGCCGGAGATAGGCACCTGCCTGCGCGAGTGCCAGAGGCAGGTGGCCGAGCTCCGTGGCCAGGGCCTCGGCCTCCCGGATCTCGTCCCCGGTCGGCTCCCTTCGGGGCATGGCCAGACGGCACAGCAGGCTCACCGAAGGCCCCGCGGCCAGCACGTCGATGCGCAGCGGCTGTGCACTGGGGCGCCAACCGTCCGCGCGGCGGCTGGTGACGAGTTGGTGTCCGTGGCCGTGGAGTCGTCCGAGGTAGGGGTTGAGGTCCGCGGGGCTCTCGGCGTTGTCGAAGACGAGGAGCCAGCCGTCGTGGGACTGGAGCCAGAGGATCGCCCACTCGGTCTGCTGGTCCGGTAACGCGCCGAGGGCCCAGCTCGGGTGGAGGAAGACCGCGAGATCAGCGAGGGCCGCGTCCACCTGCTCGCAGCTCTGGGCAACGATCCACCAGACAAGGGTGTAGTCGGAACGATGCTCACGGGCGTACCGCAGTGCGAGCGACGTCTTACCCACTCCGCCCAGGCCGTGCAGCGTCTGCGGCTGAGTGATGATCCCCTCGCCGAAGGCGAGGGCCCGCCGGATGCCCGCCACGTCGCCGGTCCGGCCCACGAAGGTCTCGGTCATGCTCAGTGGCAGGTTGTCCATACCGGGCGGGGCGTCGATGGTGCCGGCGGCGGAGACCGCCTCGGGCGGCACGCTGGCCCGGCGCTCGGTGTGTGGGTTGCCACTGGCTTCGGCCGGCGCCTGCGAGCGGCGCACCACAAGGATGTCCGAATAGGGCTGCTCGGCCACTCTCCACTGGTGCAACCGCTCAGCCGTGATCACATCGCCCCCTTGCCCGCCCTCATCCGGGAAGCCGCACAAAGCTTCCCGAACTCACCATCCCGTCATGCTAGCGAAGCCCCTGACACCGTGTCATGTGATCGGTGGCGGGATGCCCGCACGACTCGCGCGCCGCGTTCCAGCGGGCTCGTATGCCCGGCACAGTGCCTGGAGGCCAACGTCCCCTCCACGAGCCCCACACCCCGGTTCAAGGGGTGCGATGGGCCCCGGGCTCGGTCAGGAGCCGCGCGGCTTCCGGCTGTCGGAGTCACCAGCCGACGTGCCCGCCGCCGTGGTGGCCGGGGCCGCCTGCGCCGCCCTCGGACCAACTGCCCGAGTCCAGGTCGTGGCCGAGACCGTGGCCACCGGTGGTGAAGTCGGCATAGAGGTCACCGAGTTCGCCGATGAGTTGGCGGGTGAGGACATCCGCGCCGGTGGTCAGTGCCGCAGCGAGTTCCTCGTCGGCGACCGGGGCCGCTCCGGCGGTTGCGGGGGCGAGACGGTGCGTTGCGGCGAGGGCGGCCATACGGCGGCGGTCGGTGATGCCGCGCAGTCCAGGGTAGGCGGCAGGGGCGAGGCGCGCGGCCTGGGCGAGCACGGCAAGGGTGAGGTCGCGGTCGGCGGTGGACCTTGCGGATCCGGAGCGGACCACGCTGTCGAGGCGGGTCAGCAGCGCCCGGCGGCGCGGCAGGTCCACGGAGAGAACGTCGTGGCGGGTACGGCCGCTGGAATCGCGCCACCGACGGACACGGACCGCCTTCTGGTCCTGCAACCGGGAGAGGTACTCGACGGTCAGGGAGCGCGGTGTCCGGCGCAGCCAGTCCTTGAGGCCGGGCGGGGGAGCAGCCACGCCGAGACTGTGCAGGACATTGCTCAGGCGGCGGTCCTCGACGGGCCGGGTGTCCAACACCTCGATCCGCCGGCGCCCGACGGCGATCCGTCCGGCCCGGCCCAGATCCGCCAACTCCGAGGCCCGCAGGGCGAACCGGAGCCGGTCCTCGCCCCGTATCCGTATGCGCCGTCTGCCCGGAACCATCGCGAGCAGAAGCAGTTCATCCCCCGTGGTCATACGTGCCAGGGTAGGCGCGGCGGTCCGAGCGGGCGAGGCGATGGGCATGCACACGTCTTGACTGGTGGCCGCTGCCGCACGCACCGTTGCTGGGTCGATCTTTCCAAGGGGGGTACGTGAACAGCAAGTGGCTCGGTGCGTGTACGGGTCTGGCACTCTTCGCCGTGGTGGGCGCCTTGCCGGCGCCCGCCTCCTCCGAGCCGCGGCCGGGGCCGACGCGTGCCCTGCCGCTGGGCGCCGTCGGCTTGACCGAGACCCGCAGCACGCGGACGTTGCAGCCGGGTGTCACCCTCACGCGGATCGTGCGCGGTGCCGACGCCCCGGCGCTTGCGTGGACGGTCGAGGTCTCCATACCCGGCGGCGCCACCTCGCCGGACCCCGACGCGCCGCCGACGGCGCTGAAGGACCGGGCGAGCGCCGACGAACTGGCTGCCGGTTTGCAGGACGACGGCTTTGACGCCCGGGTCGAGGAGGTCGCGACTCCGGCGGTCGCCGACTACGCCGGTGGAACGCTTGGATGGCGGGTCCGGGTCGGGCAGTTCGACTCGCAGTCCACCGGGACGGCGGAGCGCACCCGGCTGAGAGGGTCCGGGTACGCAGGGTCCGTCGTGTACACCGGCTGGGACGGGAACCCGGCGGACCGCGGCCCGTGGCGGATCGACGTGCTCACCATCGACCCGGACCGGTTCCGCGGCGGGCTCAGGGCATCGTACGGTTCCGATCTGGAGAACCGCGAGAAGACCAGCGAGCTGGCAGCCGCCGCCGGCGCGACTGCGGCGGTCAACGGCGGGTTCTTCGTCCTCGACCCGAGCGCCGGAGCACCGGGCGATCCGGCCGGCGTCGGCGTCTACGGCGGCCGGCTGCTGAGCGAGCCGGTGAACGGGCGCCCCGGCCTGGTGATGCGTGACTCCGGCCGGCACAGCGGGGTCGCCCGGCTCACCTGGAAGGGACGGGTCGTAGGCCGGGACGCGTCGCAACCCCTGGACGGCGTCGACCGCGTACCGGGCTTGATCAGGAACTGCGGCGGCACCGCCGACGACACACCGACCTCGCTGCCCCTGCACGACGTGACCTGCACAGACCGCGACGAACTCGTGGCGTTCACGGCGGACTACGGACGGGTCACGCCACAGGGCGACGGCCTGGAGGCCGTACTGGACGCCCGCGGTCGGGTCCTCGAAATCCGCTCACCGCGCGGGGGATCGCTGCCGGCCGGCGGCAGCTCCGTGCAGGCGACCGGCACGCGCGTCGCCGAGCTGGCCCCCCTGGCGCAGGTCGGCCGCCCCCTGCGCATCGAGGGGACGTTGCGGGACGGCAGCGGTCGCAAGGTCTCCCCATCACCGGCGACCAGCATCTTCAATGGCGGCCCCGAACTGGTCCGCGACGGGCGGCTGCACGTTACGCCTGCCACCGACGGAATGGTGCAGCCCGGCAACGCGAGCTTTTACTACGGCTGGGTGCACAAGCGCAACCCGCGCACGCTGGCCGGGGTGGACAACGCCGGCAGGACCGTGTTCGTCACCGCCGACGGACGCAGCACGGATGCGCTCGGGCTGAGCATCCCCGAGAGCGCCGCCGTCGCCAGGGCACTCGGCCTGCGCGACGCGGTCAATCTCGACGGCGGCGGGTCGACCACCATGGTGGTCGACGGAGAAGTGATCAACAACCCGTCCGACGCGGCCGGTGAACGCCCTGTCGGAGATGCACTGCTGATCCTGCCGGACCGGGGCTGACCCGGCCGGTCCGAGAACACCGGAGCCAGCTACCACCGACCGCCGGGAGCCGCCATGACCGCCGTCCCGATCCGCCGACCCCGCCTCCTGCTCGTCCTTGCGGCGCTGCTGCTCGCCCTCGCATCGACCCCGCCGGCGCTCGCCACCGCGTCGGCCGTGCCACCTGCCTGGGAGGCGGGCGGGTCAGGGGTCCCGTCCCGGGGTGCCGAGGTCGTCGCAGTCACCCAGGTCGCCGACCGGCAGGTCGACTTGTCGGTCCGTTCACCGGCCCTCGGCGGCCGGACGGTGAACGTACGCCTGCTCACGCCCGATGGCTGGGACCCGGGCGACCGGAGCCGGCGCTGGCCGACGCTCTGGCTGCTGCACGGCTGCTGCGGGGACTACACGTCATGGACCGCTCGGACCGACATCGCGCGGACCGACAGCCTGCGCGACGTCCTCGTGGTCATGCCGGAGGCCGGCTGGAACGGCTGGTACAGCGACTGGTGGAACGACGGCCGGGGCGGTGACCCGGCGTGGGAGACCTTCCACACCAAGGAACTGCGCCTGCTCCTCGAGCACGGCTGGGGGGCGAGCAGGAACCGCGTCGTGGCGGGACTTTCGATGGGCGGCCAGGGCGCCCTGCTGTATGCCGCCCGGCACCCCGGGATGTTCAAGGCGGCCGCGGCGTACTCCGGTTCCGTGCACCCGCTGCTCAACGAGGAGTCGACGAACCGCATCATGGGGTTCTTCGCCGGCCAGGGCAACGACCCACTGAGGGTCTGGGGCGACCCGGTTGCGCAACGTGACGTCTGGGCGGCCCACGACCCGTTCCGCCTGGCCAAGCGCCTCACGCCGATCCCCGTCTACCTGTCGTGCGGTGACGGCACCACCGGCCCCTTGGACCCGCCGGGCACCACGAGTGCGCTCGAGGCGGACTTCAACAGGCAGAACCAGGCCCTTGCGAGCGAGCTCGAACGCAAGGGCGCGAAGCATGTGACCACCAACTTCTACGGACCGGGGACCCACGGCTGGCCGTACTGGCAGCGTGAGTTGCACTCCTCGCTACCGATGCTGCTCCGGGCTCTGAGGGCCAACGGCTGAACGGCCGCGTGCGTGCCGAGATCATCCGCCGTCCATCGCCGCCTTCAAAAGGCCCTTGGCCATCGCCACGCTCACCGGGCGTTCCCGCTCGGTGAGCGCGGCGAGCGGCCCGGCTCGCCGATCCGATTCATGGCGAGACGCAGGTGAGGCGCTCACCGAGTCCACTCGGCGCACCGACATGGTGGGGCTCTCTCGCCCCGTCGGACAGCACCGTTCACACCCTGGGCCGGCTCCTGTGGCGTTCGGCGGGACCTCAGTCGGTGGACCCGCCGGACATTCCGGCACTCGCGTATACACGGCTCGCGAACTCGGCGATCTGTTCGTCGCTCAGATTCTTCGCAAGATTTGCCTCCGTGATCATGCCGACGAGACGGTGGCCGCCCTGGACGTCGATCACCGGCAACCGCTTGATCTGGTGTTCCTCCATGGTCGTCAGTACATCGCCGGCGTCCGCTTCGGCATCGATCCAGTGCACCTTGGCCTTGAGCGATCCGGCCTGCACGGTTGCCGGGTCGATGCCCTCGGCGCAGCATTTGACGACGATGTCACGGTCGGTGATCAGGCCTGTGAGCTTGTTGTTGTCGCCGCAGATGGGTAGGCAACCGACGTTCAGATCGCGCATCATCTTCGCCACGTCGAACAGCGACTGGTGCGCACCGACGCACTGCACGCCGCCGGACATGATGTCTCGCGCTCGCAGTTTCTCAGCCATGATTTCCTCCCGTTCCGACAGCGTTGCCTCCCCCGTCATCGATCACAACACGAATGGCTCAACACCGCTCCTCAAAAGCGTCGGCGATACAGGGATCCCGAGCGTCGCGCCCGACCGGATCGGACCCGAGCGGCCCGAGGCGGACATCGGGAAGGGCCTGGTCGGTGCTGCCGGCTTCTCGGTCGGAGCGCCCGGGGCTCACGAACCTGGAGCTGGTGCGGGCTGCCATTGCGGCTGCCGGTCCGCAGGGTCCGGCCGACGGCCCTACCGTGTCGCCGGCGGGGGAGCGGCCGCCCAGGAATCGGCGGCCTCCTTGTCGGGGTCGAGCACGTCCTCACCGTAGAGGTCCTGCAGCCAGTTGGTCTGGTAGATGGTGTCGAGGTAGCGCTCGCCGAGGTCCGGGCCGACGGCCACCGCGGTGAGCTCGCGCGCGTCATGCCGGGCCAACCAGTCCATTGCGCCGCTGATCACCGTGCCGGTGGAGCCGCCGAACAGGAATCCGCGCCTGGCCAGACGATGGCAGGCACGTATGGTGTCCGCCTCCTCGACACGAATCACCTCGTCGACATAGGACTCGTCGAGCAGCGGCGGGCGCATGCTCATACCCAGACCGGGAATCATCCGGCGGCCCGGCGCACCGCCGAAGGACACCGAGCCGACGCTGTCCACCGCGATGATCCGCACCGGCCGGTGCCATCCCCGGAAGTAGCGCGCACAGCCCATCAGGGTCCCGGTGGTGCCGGCTCCGACGAACAGCACGTCCAGCCGCGGGAACTGACGGGCGACCTCCGGCGCGGTCGTGCGGTAGTGCGCCTTCCAGTTGCTCGGATTGGTGTACTGACTGAGCCACACATACCGGTCGTCGGAGGCGCACAGCGCGCGGAGGTAATCGAGCCGCGCACCGAGAAATCCGGAGCTGGCCTCCTGCTCGGCGATCACATGCACCTGGCTGCCCAACGCCTCCATCATCATTCTGTTCGACAGATTGCCGCGGGAGTCCGTCACACACAGGAACCGGTAGCCCTTGCTCGCCGCGATCATGCTCAGCGCCACGCCTAGGTTTCCGGACGAGGACTCGACCAGGATCGATTCCGGTGTCAGGATTCCATCCCGCTCAGCGGCCTCCACCATCTCGGTCGCGGCCTTCAACTTGATCGAGCCGGCGAAGTTGAAGCCCTCACACTTCAGGAAGAGCGCGTGCCCGAAGATCGACCGGAGGTCGACATAGAGATCCTCTTGGTTGAAGGCGTAGGGAGTGGATATGACGGGCACCATGGTCTCCTCTGTCTGGAGCAGAGCGCTTTCGGAACCATCCGGCCGTGGGCGGGCTCCTCGCTCGTGCGGGCGAGACCCTGTCTCCCACCGGTGGGACGGGGCCCTGTGTCAGCGGCCACTGTCTCGTGCGTCAGGACCGGCTGCGACGTGGCTGGTGGTCTCTCCTGGGATCAGCCTCGACGGAGCCTCCTGCGCTCTCGGCCGGCTCATCCGTACCGGCTGAGTTCGTGGAAGAAGTCGTCGACGACGTGCAACTCTCCGCAGCGGGCCACTTCGGTGTACACGTACTTGCCCACCGCGAGGTCGAGCACCCCGAGGCCGAAGGGCGAGAACACCACCGGCCGGTCCGTCGGCATCGTCACCCGCCCGGCCATCACGTCGCCCAACGTGCCGTGCAGGAAGTCCCGGTTGCCCGTGAGTTGCTCGGCCAGATGCGGCGACGTGTCGGCCTTGAGGCAGTGCTCGACGTCGTCGACGATGTTGGTCGAGGCGAGCAGGATCTCCGGCGCGAGGTCGCGCAGCGACACATGCAGCACCAGCGGATTGTGCGCGAACCATGACAGGTCACTGACGTGCGGTTGACCGGCGACCGTGGCGAAGACGACCAGGTCGCTGTTGCGGATCAGCTGCTCGGCGCTGTCGTGCACGGTGATTCGGCCGGGGGTGTCCGACTGCTCCAGGTAGCACCGGAAGCCTGCCGCGCTGTCGGCGGACAGGTCGTGTACGCCGATCTCGTCGAACGACCAGCCGGTGCCGACCAGGAAGGTGTGGATGTAGCGGGCGATCAAGCCCACCCCGAAGAACCCGACGCGCGTCGGTCGCGGCCGGTCGCGGCTGAGCCAGTCGGCCGCCGACGCCGCCGACGCGGCCGTCCGGGTGGCGCTGATGATCGAACTCTCCAGGCACGCGAACGGGTAGCCGGTGCCGTGGTCGTTGAGGATCAGCACCGCCGACGCCCTTGGGATGCCGGCCGTCACGTTCTCCGGGAAGCTGGAGATCCACTTCAGGCCGTCCACCCGTGTCTTCCCGCCGATCGAGGCGGGCAGCGCGATGATCCGGGAGGACGGGCGGTCCGGGAAACGCAGGAAGTACGACGGAGGGTTCACCGAATCACCGGCGTCGTGCACCCGGTAGGTGGCCTCGACCAGCTCCGTGATCCGCTTCTCGCATCCGTGCAGCGTGCGCTGGACCTGGGCACCGGAGATCACCGCGAACGGTGGAACGGTGATCGGTGCGACCCTTGCGGGCTTTTTCGCGGTGGAATCGACGGTGGTCATCGCGTGGTCACCTCCACGGTCGGCGAGCAGTCGTCCAGACGCACCGGATCGGCCATGGCGACGAGCACCTCGCGCGGTCCCTCGAAAGGCTCCCTGCTGTGCGCGGTGCGGACGTTGTCGACGACCATCAGGTCGCCGGCCTGCCACGGTTCGCGTGCGGTGTTCGCCTCGTAGACGCTGTTGAGCAGCTGCACGACGTCCTCGCCGATCGGGTCGCCGTTGCCGAAGCGGGTGTTGAACGGCAGCCCGTCGGCGCCGTAGACGTCCACCAGGTACTCGTGCACCTCGGGGGCCATCGTCCACTCGTTGAGGAACGCGATCTGGTTGAACCAGCAGCGTCGGCCGGTGACCGGGTGCCGCACCACGGCGCTGCGGCGCTGTCTGGTGCGTAGTCCACCGTCGGGCTGCCACCCGAACGTGATCGCGTTGGCACGGCAGTAGCGCTCGACGGCGCCCCGGTCCTCGGTGCCGAAGGCCTCGTCGATGGACGCGCCGATCTCGTCGTTGTAGCTGCGGGTGAGCAGCCAGCCCTCGCGCTCGAACCGCTCGGTCAATTCGGTGGGCAGCACGTCGAGCACGGTCGGTGAGTCGGCCACCGCGGTCGCCCCGCCTTCGGTGGGCGCGCTGAGACAGGCGAACATCATCAGGCCGGGGAACTCAAGCGTGTAGCTCAGTTCGTGGTGCATGCACATGGGCTGGTTCGGCGGCCACTTCGATGAGGAGTACACCCCGTCGGAGTAGGCCTGCCGGGGCGCGAAAGCCTCCTGCTCGGTCATCAGACCGGTGGCCAGCTTCGAGAAGACGGCTCCGGTCTCGGCCGCGTCACGCAGCCCGAGGCCGCGGACCAGGACCGACCCGTGTTCGGCGACGACTGCGCGCAGCGCGTCCCGGTGCTCGGCCGCCCAGGCCGGCGCGTCGCCGGTGACCTCGGCCCGCAGCCGTGGCGGTTTGCCGGATTCCAGTTCCACGTCGACCAGCGACGCCGTGGATGTGGACGACATCTCGATCTCCTTTCAACTGACACTCAGGAAGAAGCGAACAATTCGGTGGCCTGCAGCACAGCCTTTGCTGCCTCGGCCGGACGGGTACGCAGGAAGTAGTGGCCGCCGTCGGCGAGCTCGTGCAGGTCGACCTGTCCGGCCAGAAGTTGCCAGTCGCGGTACCGGCGCGGGTACTCCGCCGTGCTCGGGTCGTCCGCGGCAACGACCACGGTGACCGGCGCGGAGAGCTTCTGCGCGGGCGGGCGCTCCAGGGCGTCGGCGAAGTAGCGGTGCGCGGACACGCAGTCGTGCCGGTAGGCGGCGCCGACGTGCTCGGCGTGCCGCGCACCCAGCTCACCGAGCGCGGTGCAGCCGCCGTCCGTGCTCAGGTCCGCGGCGATCTCGGCGTTGCTCCGCCCGGTCAGCTCGGTGATGGTGGTGCGCCGGTCGTCGGCGTCACCGAGCAGTTGCGCGCCGAGGAACACCCGTTGGACGTCCACCCCGCGCTCCTGCAGCTCTCTGGCCGTCTCCACGGCCAACGCGGTGCCCGAGGAGTGGCCCCACAGCAGGACGCTGGTCAGGCCACGCCCGATGATCTCGTCGACGACCTGCTCGACCACCTGTGCCATCGGCGCGTGCGGCTCGTCCTCGGCGGCCACGTCGTGACCGGGCAGCTCGACGGCGTAGACCGCCGGTCCCCCCTCCGGCAGCGCCCTGGCCATCGGCTGGAAGTTCACCGCGTTGCCGCCGGCGTAGGGGAAGCACACCAGGGCTGCGGTCTGCGCACCGTCCGATTCCGACAGCGGCTGAAGCAGCCCGGCACGCCGCTCGGACCTGCCGTCGACCAGCCCGGCCAGATCGGCGAGGACCGGGTGGCGGGTGACGTCCTTGAGGGACACCGCACGGTCGAGGACGATGGCCAGCTTTACTGCCGAGAGCGACGTGCCGCCCCGGTCGAAGAAGTGGTCCCGCCGTCCGATCTGGTTCTGCGGGATGCCGAGCACCTTCGCCCATGCGGCCGCCAACCGCCGTTCGGTCGGCGTATCCGGCGCGCGGAAGTCGTGTCGGACGACAGCGAGTTCTCCGGCGAGTGCCTGCAGAGTCCTTCTGTCGATCTTGCTGTTGGCCGTCAGCGGCAGAGTCGCCCGCCAGTGAAAGGCCGACGGGATCATGTACGCGGGCAGCGACTCACCGAGCCGGTCCAGCACGACGTCGACATCGAGCGGCCGCCGACCGGAGTAGAACGCCACCAGGTGCTTGCTCCCGTCGGCCCGCTCGGCGACCACGACCGCACCGTCGCGAACACCGGGCACCTGCAACAGGGTGTTCTCGATCTCGCCGATCTCGATCCGGAAGCCACGGATCTTCACCTGGGTATCGCGGCGGCCGAGGAACTCCAGCTTTCCCTCGGGCGTCCAGCGGCCGTAGTCGCCGCCCAGGTAGAGCCGGGCGCCCTCACGATGCGGATCGTCCAGGTAGGCCTGCCGGGTGCGCTCGGGGTCGTTGACGTATCCGCGGCCGACGCAGACGCCGGAGAAGACGATCAGACCGGGGGCTCCGAGCGGCACCGGGATCAGGTGCTCGTCGACGACGTAGACGTGCACGTTGTTGACCGCGGGACCCAGCAGGACCCGGTCTCCGTCGGGCACGCGGTCCATGACCTCGTGGTTGGTGTCGTCCGAGGTCTCGGTCAGCCCGTAGGCGTTGACCAGCTTGATCCCGGGCTGGGCGGCGAACCAGCGCTGCACGAGCTCCTTCTTCAGCGCCTCGCCCGTGACCGACACGCACCGCAGGTCCGGCAGCTCACGGGGGTGCTGATCCAGCCAGGACACGACCACGTCCAGGTAGGAGGGCACGACCTGGAGGACGGCGACCCGGCCGTCGACGATCTTGTCGACGAACCGCTGGACGTTCAGGATCACCTCCTGCTCCACCAGCAGGGTCCGCCCCCCGACCAGGAGCCCGGACACCAGCTGCCACAGCGAGATGTCGAAGCATTGGGGTGCGGTCTGGGCGACCACCTGTCCCTCGCCGATCTCCAGGTCGTCGATCTTGGCGTAGAGGTGGTTCAGCATGCCCGCGTGCTCGCACATCGCGCCCTTGGGCTCACCTGTGGAGCCGGAGGTGAAGTAGATGTAGGCGAGCTGGTCCGGTGCGACGTGGAGGCCCAGATCATCGTCGGTGTGGTCTTCCTCGTAGGCCGCGCCGATGATGAGCTTCCGGACCCCGGGCAGTGAGTCGAGGGCCTGGTCGAGCGTGCAGGTGCTGCCGGGTTCGGTCAGCACGAGCCCGCATGCGGCACGGGAGAGCATGGTCGCGAGGCGGTCGGCCGGGAAATGCGGCTCGACGGGCAGGTACACGCCGCCGGCCTTGAAGACCGCGAGGACGGCGGCCATCCAGTCCAGGTTGCGCTCGGTCACCACCGCGACGACACCCTCGGGGCGCAGCCCCCGCGCCAGCAGGGCTCGTCCCACCCGGTTGGCGCGCGCGTTGAGTTCTCGATACGTCAGTTGCAACTCCCCATGCACCGCGGCGACGGCGTCCGGGTGTGACGCCACCCGCTGCTCGAACAGTTCGTGGAACCGGTGGTCCGGAAGTTCCCGGTGTGGACCGGCGAGTTCTTCGAGCTGGAAGTCGAGTTCCTCGGCGGAGAGCAGGCTCTGCCGCCCGTGCTCGGCGTCCGGATCGGCGGCGATCAGCGCGAGTGCGGTGAGGTGGTATCCGGCGATCCTGACGGCGCAGTCCTCGTCGAGCGCGTCGGTCCGATACCGCAGCCGCAGCACAAGGTGGCCGCCGCGTCGCGAAGACCCCACCCACAACTTGGTGTTACCGGCGACATCGCCGCCCATGCCATGCGGATCGAACACGACCTCGATCGACGGCTCGGCCAGGCCCAGTTCGCGCCTGAGCTCATCGACCGGGAAGTCCTTGTGCGCCAGCAGATCCGACGCGGCTCGATGGGCGTCCAGCAGCAGCGTCCGCCACGAGTCGGGCTCGGTCGTCAGCCGGCAGAGCAGCGGCCGACCGCCCTCCGCACTGACATATCCGGTCGCGACCTCGTGTTCGCCGGACAGCGCGGCGATCACCTTGGCGTGCGCTGCCAGCAGTACCGAGTCGAGCGGCACCGCCAGGTCCTCGGCCAGCCGGCCCAACGCCGCCGCGACGTCGTCCGGGATCGGCGCCTCGTGTTCGCCGACGCCCTTCACCGGGTTGAGCGTCCACCGGGGGATTTCGGTGAATCCGCCGGCGACGAGCACATCACGCCAGAATTCCCGGTCGGCCTGCGCTTGCATTCCCATCTGGCCGTCCCTCTCCATTCGCCTTCGCTACCGTGCTGTTCCGCGCTGACAAGGGCGGAGCTGCTATCCCTTCCGCGCCAGCGCCTCGGGCTGACTGGGTGCGTCTCGCATCTCCGTGGCGGGGTTTCCTCCCCAGCGTGCGTGCGGGGGGACCTCTTCGCCTTTCATGAGGAAGGAGTCGGGTGCGAGCACCGCGCCGGTTCCCATCGTCACGCCGTAATGGACATGGGCTCCCACACCGAGGGTGCAGCCGGCGCCGAGGGTGCTGCGATCGGATTTGAAGGTGCCGTCCTCCTGCGAGTGGCACTGGATCTTGCTGCCCGCATTGAGCGTGCAGTCGTTCCCGATGGTGGCGAGCGTCCGCTCCGTCATATAGCAGCCGTCATCGAAGACCCTGCTGCCGATCCGAACCCCCAGCATCCGCCAGATCACGTTCTTGAAAGGGGTGCCGTTGAAGATGTTGAGGTAGGTGTCGGGCACCTTCCAGAGGCGCTCGTGCCACCAGAAGTACGGCTCGTAGATGGAGCACACCTGCGGTCGCAGCGCGCGGAATGCCGCGATGCCGCGCTCCACCAGTACGAAGTAGACAGCGGTGAACCCGAGGCTGAACACCAGGAACGCGGCGATCAGCACATGCCCGTAGGAGTCGTACAGCTCGGCATTGGCCAGGCCGAGCATCGTGAGCACGAAGAGGTGCAGCCACCGCACGAGCAGGAAGAGGACCATCGAGCGGATGTTGTAGTGGTTCTTCGCAGCGAGGCTGCGGCGCAACTCGTCGCCGGTGCGCAGGTGGTCGAACCGGGAATCGCGCTCGACCGACCGGGGAATCTCGAAGCACGGCGAGCCGAGCAGGCCCACCCCCTCGCGCAGCTCGCCTTCGAGCGGAACCATCACCTTCGTCGCGAGGAGACAGTTCTCGCCCGTCCTGGCTCCCGAGGGATAGGCGATGTTGTTCCCGAGGAAGTTGTATGACCCGATCGAGGCCCGGGACACCCGGAAGGACGTGCTCGAATAGTCGGCGTTGATGATGGAGAGCCCGTCGGCGACCATCGTCCCGCTCCCGACTGAGCACAGAAACGGGGTCTCGTGTTGCACTTCCGTGCCGAAGTTCGACCCGGTCTGCTCGACCCGGGACAAGTCGTATCCGATGCCGCGCAAGTAGTGCACGATGTAGGAGCTGTCACCGAACAGCCATGTGAAGAACTTGATGTTGGTCATGCGTCCGATCGCCCGGTGCACCGAGTAATGAAACCCGTACAGCGGATAGACCTTGTCCGGCTCGACGACCAGGTTCAGCAGGCGCGGAACGGTGAACATCACGGCCAGGCCCACGACGACGACGCCGAAGAACAGCAGCAGGGAGAGGACCAGCGCGTCGATGTAGAGATCCGGTGATGTGAAATCCACCGTGCCCGGCCCCAGCCGGTTGTGCAGCGCCGGGACCAGGGTCACCAGCATGTACGCGCCCCCGACAGCCAGTGGCACGAAGAGGAAGAACAACTGGAGCACGGTGACGAGACCGAAGCCGGCCCGGCGCAGCGTGCCGCAGGCGGCCGGCCCGATCCTCAGGTAGTCGTGCTCCGTGAGCTGTGCCGGGGACCCGTGCCAGCGCTGACCGTCCGGGACCGCCTGGCCGCTGTACAGCGTGGACGTGTGGCCGAGTTGAGCCCCGTCGCCCATCGACGTGTCGATGTCGAGCACGGTCTTCTCGCCGATGAACACATCCCGGCCGAGGGTGACCCGGCCGGTCTGGATACGGCCGGCGTGCGCCCGGTAGCAGAGGAAGAACGAGTCTTTGCGGATCACCGTGCCGGCGCCGACGCTGAGCAGGTCGGGGCAGACCGGAACGTTGCGGGAGAGGATCGTGACCCCTTTGCCGATCCGTGCGCCCAGCGCTCGCAGGTACAGCACGTACAAGGGATTGCCGACGAAGAAGATCATCGGGTTGGCGTGGATCAGCACCTTGACGGTCCAGAAGCGCAGATAGGTCAGACCCCAGACCGGGAAATCGCGTGATTTCCACCGGCCGATGAGGAGCCATTTGGCCGCGATGGGGAAGGTGCACAGACCGACGAAGCCGACGCCTCCGAAGACGAACGACCGCAGGTAGATATCGAACACACCCGACCCGGCGGAGACCCATGTATAGCCTCGGTCGGCAACAATTCCGACGAGGAAGGAGTACCCCAGGAAAAGCAGGAACTGCAGGGCCCCGCAGAGGGCGTACCGCACAGTGCCGGCCGGGGTCACCACCTCGGTCGGCGCCGGGACCGACGGCTCGACGGGCGCGGCATGCGCGAGCCCGGTCGCCAGGCTGCGGATCGTCGGATGCCGGTAGATGTCCTTCATCGACGCCGACGGAAGGTCCGCCCGCTTTCTGACTCGTGCACAGAAGTGGGCCATGACCAATGAGTTGGCGCCGAGGTCATCGAAGAAATGGCCGTCGATCGACACCCGTTCGACGCACATGACGTCAGCCAGCACATCGGCGAGGTTCTTCTCGATGCCGGTCTCCGGGCCGGTGTACTCGCGTATACCGATTGCGGATTCATCCGGCCCGGGTGTCAAGACGTCGAGGGGTTTCTCCTCCATGCGAGCTCCTTGAGGAACTTTCGAGTGTCGCCGCCATTGCGGTCGGCGCCCCGTACTCGCGCTTTTCGATGGCCGGAGCGAGCGGTCCGGAATTCACGAGGTCGGAATCTGTTGTCCGGATCCCGAACCGCTGCCTCAGTCTTAGCTGTCCACCGTCGGGCTGCCACTCGAACTCGGTCGCACTGGCGAGGCAGTAGCTCTCCCGGTTCACCCCTCGTCCACGATCCTGCCCGACGGGACGGCGATGAGCTGCGCATGCGTCTCGACGTACTGCATGCGAGTGGTGCGTATCTGATCCGGGCGGGGCTGCGCCGGGGCGCGGACGGTGACGACATCCGGGGAATCGCAGCTGTGAGGCGGCGGAGCGACATCCGCGCGCTTCTCGGTGGTGGCGCGGTGGCACGCGCGGCCGCAAGCATCTGATGTCACTCGATCAGTGCTGTGCGCCCGCGCGCCAGCGGAGTGATCGTGGTCATGCTCCGAGACCATTCACCCGCTGGTGTCATAGTGCGGCTGACGTATCGCGAAGCGATCGTGCACGGCGGCCTCGGTACACATCGCACACGCCGGTGTCTTCGTGCTCGGCAGCCTCGGAGCGTGGCGGACACGGTAATCGCCTGGTCATCACGGCCCCCGGGCAGTGGGCGAAGCACCCTCTGTTCGGCCTGGGGTTCGGCATTGCGCCGGATGGCCGAGCGCCGGATGGCCGACTCTTCCGAAACGAGGCCGGCGGCCATGCCGGTACCGCTGCTTTCGGCAGAACGTGGGCGCGAGCGCGCGAGGATGCCCTCGGCCTCGGCGAGCACGCCGTCATGTCGGGCGAGCGGCGTAGGACCTTCACGGTGTGGCGGGACAGATCACTGCCGTCAAGCACTCGTCTCAGTGGCAGGACGCGCGGCTGAGCACCGCCGTGCTCAGTAAACCCGGGCCTCAACCAGGTCACCTGTGAGATGCGCGCGTCGGGCGCCCCGCGGTTCCTCCCCTCCGCGGTTCCTGCCCTCGCAGGCACTCCCGGATGTGCCGTGCCCTACGCCGAATCGCGGGGCGTCGGCCCGTGGTGCGCCCGTGCCCGCGCCACCAGGGCCGCGGGCTCGGGGCGTGCCTGCAACGCCTTGAGGATCAGCAGCCACCACCGGTGCAGCCGGTCGGAGAGGTCCTCATGCTCCGCCATCTCCTCGGTGAGGTCGTACAGCCCGAAGAACGCGCACACCAAGGTCGTGGCGGTGCCCGACGGCTCGACCTCGTCGGCCAGTTCGCCCTCGGCGCGCGCCTCGGCCAGAAGGCGCGTGACGGCAGCCGTCCAGACGGCGAAGGGCGTGGGTATGGCGACGTCGATGGTGCGGCGCTCAGCCCACAGACGCGCGCCGGCCCGGGCCATGACGTCGTCGCGCAGTGCCTTGGCGATATCGAAGCTGAGGGCGACCAGCTTCTCCAGCGGCGGGATCCCGGGGGCGGCATAGCGGTCGGCCAACAACGGCCAGGCTGCGAACTGTTCGCGCACGACCGCCAGGGCGAGTTTCTCCTTGCTGGAGTAGTGAAAGTAGACGGCTCCGCTGGTGCGCCCCGAAAGGTCGCTGATCTCATTGATGCTTGTCCGTGCGTACCCTTGTTCGATGAAAAGGTGTGCTGCGGCTTCCAGTAGAGACCTTCGGGTCGCGCGTGCCCTTTCCTGCATGTGTGTTCCGCCTTCGTTCGTCAGTGCCCATTTTTTTGATCCGGAAAAGTCGTGCGCCGTGGCGCACTGACGGCGCTCCGTGCCGTTAATGCGTGGAGATTATTATTGTTCTTGGGCTGTGCGTGGGTCCGGCCAATGGTAGAAATTCACGCTTCGCCGGTGCTGCCGAGCGCGGTCACCGGTCTCCAGGGTTCGGCGTCGGCCGCCAAGTCTCCTTGTGTCCAACGGAGTTGGGGGGTGAAGGGTTCTCCTTCACTCGTCGCCGGTTATCGCGCGCGCTTCGCGAGTACTTGGTAATGAGCGTGCAGTCAAACACTCGAAATGATGATTGCGCCCTCTCGACTGGGAAATTAACGTAGTCATCACGATGTTTCTGGGGTCATCCGGAGAAGACCGGACGATGTCCATCGCTGGAGGACCCGGAAGCGAAGCATCGGCCTTCACGCGTGGTCGAGCGGGGCTTGTTCGACAGCGCACCTTCTGCGGCCGAGCGGGCCTCTCCGCAGTCCCCCTGCTTCTTACTGCGAGCACTGACGACGCGGGGCGGCGCGCTCTTCGAGAACGGCAGGCAAATGACACCTTGTCGCATCTTCACCTGGTCCCCGGCTGCCATCGTCTTCGACTGCGATGGAACCCTGATGGATACCGAACGACACTGGCAGGACGCGCGCAGCCGGGTCTTCGGAGAGTTCGGGCTGAAGCCCCGCCCTGGCTTCGCCGAGCGAGCGAAGGGCGTGCACTACACCGAGTGCGGCACGCTCATGGGCAGAGAGACCGGGAAGCCGGAACTCGCCGACGACATGACGCATGCGCTCCTGAGACACTTCATGGCGCTCGTTGCCGAAGACCCCGTGACCATGCCGGGTGCGGCGGCACTGGTCCGCCTTGCCGCCCGCCATCTCCCGCTCGCGGTCGCCAGCAACTGCCCGTTGGACGTGGTTGAGTCCAGCCTCGCCCGGGTCGGCCTGCTCGGCTACTTCGCCCATGTCGTCGTCGCGGGGGACGGACTGCTGCCGAAACCCCATCCCGACGTCTATGCCACCGCGGTCCGCCTGTGCAGCGTGCAGCCGGAGGATGCGCTGGCCGTGGAGGACTCGGTCACCGGCGTCGAGTCGGCCCGGAGAGCAGGCATGCGCGTGCTCGGCGTGGGACCTCGACCGGCCGAAGAGGGGGCTGACCAGGCCGATCTGTGGCTGCGCACTCTGGCTGATCCGGAACTCCAGGCATGGGCCCATACCTGGGCGGACGGGACCGCCTGACGGACCTGCACGACTGGGACGGACTGGCAGACCAGCACCGGGAGTTCGCCCTCCGCTGTGACCTCGTCCTCCTCGGCGCGGCGGGCGCGTACGTCCGTGGCTTCCCGTACGGGAGACTCACCGGCCGGGAGCCACTGGAATGCGCCCGTAGCGGGGGCGTATGCCTGCACCACGCAGGGCTCCACCGGCCTTGTCCCTCAGGAAATTCTGCGGGCATCGGACCATGCCCGATAGGGGAGTGCGTAGTCCGTACTGGCCCGGAGCGCCGTCCTTTCATCCCCTACGGGTTACGGCACCGCCTTCAGTCGCCCAGACCCCGAGCGGTGAACCCTGCACGGCCGGCGAGTGCCGTCAACTCCTCGGCCTGCGCCCCGCGCAGACACACCACCGGGTAGCAGTCCGATTCGATGTCGAGGACGGCGAGCGCCGCGCCGACATCGCGATAGTGTCGACCGCAGGCCGCCAGGAACTCGGCGGTCGGCAGGGACATCTCGTCGGCGTCGAACAGCACCCAGGGGTCCACGGACGGCCGGGAGACGAGCGTCTTCAACTGGGCCCGGATCTCCTGCGGATCCTCCTTCCAGTCGAATTCCGCGAGCAGTCGGTGGTCGTAGAGCGCATCCACGAGCGCTATCCATGCGAGGTCCGCGATGGGCTCGTCGATGCCGCGATCCGCCAGCCGGTCCGCGTGCGTCCGCACATAGCTCTCGGGATCGTCGTGGGCGTGCAACACCTGCTCGACCACATCTGGATGGGCCGGGGCGAGAAGCGATGCCGTGGCTTCCATCGACATTCGGACAGCGTCGGTGCCGGACATGGTGTGTGCTCCTTGGACAGTGGTGCGGTCGAGGTCGTCGCCGAGACGAGGGTGCCCTCTCCGGCGTTCACGAAGAAGCCTGGCACAGGGGTATGACAACGCACGCCGCGCCGGGCCGCTCCGGCAGGACGCGCGCCCGCGGCGCACGAGCCTCAGGCCCGGTGCGGCCCCTGGGCAGGAACTTGCCCCTGTCGTTGCGCTCCCGGCCCCTCAGGGGCCGGGACCATCGGATCCGTGGCGCAGCGGTTCGTACTTCGCCCGGAGCCCGAGCCGGTTGACGTACAGCGCATCGGCGCGCATGCCCTCCGGCGGGGCCTCGACCGCCGTCGAGCATCAACGGTCTGTCCGTTCGTGTCAGGCAGGGCGGGCTTCCGGTACCGGCAGCAATGCCCGTACGGTTTCGGCCAGCGCCACCGGGTCGCCCGTGGGCTCCACCGGATAGCTCTTGTGCTCCAGGTTCCAGGCGTTGTCCCGTTCGAACCAGTCGATGGCGGCCGGCGGCTGCCCGGTGGCCAGGGCCGTGTCGAGGGAGTCGAGGTAGAGCGTCCACCGCTCGGCGTAGAAGTCGCGGATCAGTCCCGACCATTCGCGGTTCGCGTAGTCGCGCAGCCCACCGGACTCGCTGCCGGAGCGATGACCCCAGGTGGTGAGGATCGAACGGGCGTCGAACTCGGCGGCGGACCGCTCGGCATCGGTGCTGCCCCAGGACCTGGCGTCCTTCAGCCAGGGCCCCAGCATGAACCGCCGGTCGGTGGCCAGCAGTCGGTCCAGCAGGGCGAGGGCCCGCTTCCACTCCGCGGCCCGCTGCCGGAAGAGGGCGAGAGCCTTCTCCTCGTACGCGGCCTTGATCTGCGGCAGCAGCGTACGGCTGCGGTTGGCCAGGGCCTGCCGGGCCACGTCCACCACATCGAAGCGGTACGCATCCGACGTCCGCAGCTCGGGGGCGACTTGGAGCAGCTCCGCCAGTGCCTTCCGCACCGTCGACGCGTCGTACCGCATGGCGGACGGGCTCCAACTGGCCGACGTACCGACGGTCAGCCCGGGGCGTGCGGTGAAGAGGCTGTCCTGGGATTCGCTCCAGGTGCCGGACGAGGTGCTGTACGGGCCGGTGCGCAGGAGTTCCCAGGCCCTGGCCGCATGCGGGTCGGCGCCGCCGTAGCGTCGCTCGGCGTAGGCGGCGAACCAGGCGGAGTGGTCCAACGGTCCTGTGCGCCAGGCCAGTTCGGTGAAGAGCTCGTACGCGGCCGGGTTGCCGCCAGTGCCTTCCGGGAGATAGGCGATGCCCCGGAGCGCGCTGTCCGGCTTCGTGCGCCACTCGTCGAACCGGGCAGTCCAGACAGCGGTGTTGGCGCCGATCGTGGTGTGGCCGCCGAAGTTGGGGATGGTCCCGAAGGCGTAGGGCGCGCCATGCCATGCGGCCTCGCGGTCCAGGCCGTTGTAGCGGTCGGCCAGGCCGTCGACGATGAACAGCCTGCTCTTGTCCACTGCATCGATGAGCTGCGTGGACGGGTTGCTCTGCCAGCCGAGCAGGACCCAGGTCGAGCCAGGATGCGCGCTCTGCAGGGCGTCCATGACGGCCTTGGCGGCGTCCTCGACCGGCACGTCTCCCGGAGTGCCGCCCTCGTGCAGCAGATCCATCTTGTACATGGCCGAGTCACCGAACAGCTCGTGCTGACGGCGGTAGAACACCTCCGCCACCTTCGGGAACAGTTCGCTGCGCGGATCCAGCCAGTCCGGGCGTTCGAAGCCGACCCAGTCGCCCTGCGGGACCACGGGGCCGGCGGGGTTCCTGTCGGTGAACCCGGGCGGCACCGTGCCGTAGTAGCCGGGCAGGACCGGCGTCATGCCGAGCCGGCGCAGCCGATCGGCGATCTTTCGGCCGAGCGCGGCACGCCGGTCCAGCATCTTCTCACTGACCGGGCCGCCGAATCCGGACATGTTCTGCATCAGCCACCACGGTTGGTGCGCGGGGCCCGGAATCCAGGAAGTGAGCTCCCTCTTCGTGTACCCGAACTCCTGGAAGGTGTCGTAGTACACGGCATCCACGCCCATCTGCACGAACACCTCGTTGACGCCGTGCAGCGCGAGGACATCGATCTGCTTCTCGTACGAGGCCCAGTCCCGGTACGCCCCCGAATAGCCGTCGTCCGTGTCGTTGAGGGCGAACCGGTGCGGCACCGAGGCGTCCCGGCGCACCGTGCCGAGGGGCGCCGGGAGCCTCTTCGGAAGCTTCGAGGTGCTGTCACCGGGCCAGCCGATGTCCACCCGGGCCGTGTACTTGAGGTAGTGGTTGACGCCGCTGAGCAGCACGGCGGGGCTGGTGCCCCGGATGCGGACCCGGCCCGTCGTGCCGGAGACGGTGAAGTAGTCGCCGGATGCGGGGCGGCCCGCAGGCACGAGGTCGAACTGCCCGGCGTGGTGCGGGAGCAGGCGCCGCAGCGCCGTCTCGGCCGGCCCGGAGTCGAAGACGGGCCTGTCGCGGGAGACGGCTGCCACGTCACCGGCAGGGGGGCTCATTGCCGTGACCGGGCTCGGCACAGTGACCAGTACGGCGAGAGCGGACGAGCAGACAACGATCCAGGATCTGAGGCTTCTCAAGGGTGACCTCGTCCGACGAAGGGATACGGGGCTTGCCCGGAACATGGTGCGGCATCGCGCCCTCCACGGGAACCGGCGGAGCCGACGCGGATGCGCACCGACTCCCTCGTGGCGGTACCGGTGTACCGGCGCCGGTGTACGGCGCGAGCGTCGAAAACCATGAGGCTCAGCCATAGAAGAATGCGCTTTTATGACCCCCTGTGCAGGCCGCAGGATGGCTGCGAGCCGGCTTCCGGGGAGGAACGCATGACGTCAGCCATCGAATCGGGCCTGCTGCCCGGCACATCCGAAATACGTCAGGAAGGGCTGGCCGTCGGTGGCGTCCTGCTCACCGAACTGGCACGGCGTTTCGGAACACCCCTGTTCGTGTACGACGAGGAGCATCTGCGCCGGCGCTGCCAGGACGCGGTCGCCGCCTTCGGCCGGGACAACGTCGCCTACGCCTCCAAGGCGTTCCTGTGCACGGCCATGGCCCGGCTGGCCCACGAGGAGGGGCTGTTGCTCGATGTCGCCTCCGGCGGCGAGCTGCGGGTCGCGCTGCACGCCGGGGTGCCCGCCGATCGGATCGTCCTGCACGGCAACAACAAGGACGAGACGGAGCTGCGCACGGCCATGTCCGCCCGGGTGCGGCACCTGGTGGTCGACAGCTTCGACGAGATGGACCGCATCGAGCGCCTGCACGCCGAGGAACACCTGCCCCCCGCCCGGATCCAGCTGCGGGTGGCGCCCGGAGTGGCCGCCGGCGCGCACGAGGCGATCCGGACCGGCGGCAATGACTCGAAGTTCGGCTTCGGCCTCGCCGGCGGAACCGCGGCGGCCGCCGTGCGCCGGGCCGCCGGTTCCCCCGCGATGATCCTGGAAGGCGTCCACGCGCATGTGGGCTCGCAGGTGCTGGACACGGCAGAGCTCGCGGCCGGCGCCGCGGCCGTTGCCCGGTTCGCCGCCGACACACGGATGCACCGGCTCACGGTCGGCGGCGGCCTCGGTGTCGCGTACGAGGCGGGACAGACCGCACCGTCGTTCGCCGAATGGGCGGCCCGGGTACGGACCGCGGTACGCGACGCGGGCTGGGGCTCCTCGGTCACCGTGGAGCCCGGCCGTTCCATCGCCGCCCGTGCCGGGCTGACCCTCTACCGGGTGGGCACGATCAAGCGGATCGAGGGCGTGCGGACGTACGTCGGCGTGGACGGCGGGATGAGTGACAACCTGCGCCCCGCCCTGTACGGCAGCCGCTACGAGGTGTTCCTGCCGCGCAGCCCGCGCGCCGCCCGGCCCATGCGGGCGCGGCTGGTCGGCAAGCACTGCGAGAGCGGTGACGTGATCGTCGACGACGCCGCCCTGCCCGCCGACGTCGCGGTGGACGACCTCCTGGCCACGCCGGTCACCGGCGCCTACGGATACGCCATGGCCTCCAACTACAACAAGCTGCCACGCCCCGCCGTCGTCTTCGTACGCGACGGCCGCGCCCGTACCGTGGTGCGCCGGGAGACCGAGGAGGACCTGCTGCGCCTCGACGTGGACGAGCCCGCCGGGTTCCCGGAGCCGACGGAGAAGGTACGGTCCGGCGCCGGAGCGGCGCAGCGCGTCGGCACGGCCTAACCTGACCCGATGCTGAACAGTGCCCGACTGCTCGTCCTGCTGGAGATAGCCCGTACCGGCACCATCGTGGCCGCGGCCCAGGCGCTCCATCTGAGCCCCTCCGCGATCTCGCATCAGCTCGCCCGGCTGGAGCAGGAGCTCGGAGTGGCGTTGGTGGAACGTCAGCCGCAGAGCCTGCGGCTGACCGCGGCCGGGGTGCGACTGGCCGAGCACGCGCAGGCGGTCGCCGACCTGATGGCCGTCGCACAGGACGACCTGCGGGCGCACTCCGGGGGCGAGGCCGGTGTCCTGCGGCTGGGCTTCTTCGCGTCCTCGGGCCTGGAGCTGCTGCCCCGGGCCCTGTCGGGGTTCGCGGCGAACCGGCCCCAGGTCGAGCTGGAACTGATCCTCGGGCAGCCGCACGAGCTGGTGCCCGACCTGGAGGCGGGCCGGCTCGACGCCGCGGTCGTCTTCGAGCATCCGCTGGACCCCTGGTGCCGACAGGCGACCGTGGACGTGGAGATGTTCTTCGACGAGCCGCAGCTGGTGGTCCTGCCCCTGCGGCACCGCCTCGGG
Source organism: Streptomyces sp. NBC_00984 (assembly GCF_045162475.1). NCBI lineage: Bacteria > Bacillati > Actinomycetota > Actinomycetes > Kitasatosporales > Streptomycetaceae > Streptomyces > Streptomyces sp. NBC_00984. The sequence goes on along the minus strand of NZ_CP108734.1, from coordinate 641,650 downwards.
CGGCACGCCACGGTCCGGCTCGCCGCCCTGGAGGGGGAGAGCTGGATCGGTACGCACGGCGGCCACACCGGCGAACCGGTTCTGGAACGTGCGTGCGCGGCCGAGGGCTTCCGCCCCCGGGTCCGCTGCCGCAGCGACCACTACCAGGTCACGATCAACCTGGCTCGCGCGGGCATGGGCATCGCACTCGTCCCGGCCCTCGGACTCGGCGACACCACCGGCGTGCATGTCTGCCGACTGGACCACCCCCGACTGCACCGGCGCATCGGGGTCGCCACCCGGTCCACCAACCGCAACCCGCTGCTGCAGATCTTCCTCGCGGAACTGCGGTCGGCCGCCGAGGAGATCAGGTCGCTCCTGGAGGTGCAGTGGGCGTGACCGGCGCACCGGTCACGCCCCTTCGGGGCCGGTGCCCGTGTCTCAATCGGCGATCCGGCGCCCGGCACAGGCCGCGAGGGTCCGCCCCACGTCCCGAATGGCGTGCACGGCGGCCCGCTCGGTGCTCGGTCCCAGTGCCGTGTCCCAGTGCGCCACCACCGCGTACGCCAGCCGACGCCTGCCGATGAGGACACCGGCATCGGCACGGACCCCGGTGTCGGTGCCGGTCTTGTTGGCCACCAGAAGCCCGTCGCGCAGCCGCTCGGGAAAGCCCGGCTCGTACGGGTCGTGGTCGACCAGTGCGGGGACCAGACCGTGGTCGGTGTTGGCACGCATCCAGCGCAGCAGCCGGGCGGAGGCCGCCGGGCCGCTCATGGTGCCGCGCACCGCGTGTGTCACCAGCCGCGCCAGGTCCCGTGCGGTGCCGGTGGCGAAGACGGGCGGCACATCCGGGCCCCGGACGTCGCGGACCTTGTCGTGCAGCGTGAGGTGATCGAGCCCCAGCTCCTGTGCGAGCCGGGCCGTGGACTCGCGCCCCACCAGGCGCAACAACGCGTTGGTCGCGGTGTTGTCGCTCACCGAGGCGGTCAGCCAGGCCAGGTCCTCGACGGTCCAGCCGCGCCCGCTCAGTCGGCGCAGCAGACCGGTTCCCTCCGCCAGGTCCTCGTCGAGGACCTCCACGACACGGTCGGCGGGCAGTTCCCCGGTGTCCAGCCGGTGCGCGACCTCAGCGAGCAGCAGCAACTTAGAGGCGGACGCCACCGGCAGCACGGTGCGTTCGTTCACCCCCACCGTGGCGCCGCCGTCGATGTCGACGGCGGCGACGGCCAGGGTGAGCGGCAGCGCGGCCGAGCGCCGTGCCGCCGCGGCCACTTGGGCCAGACTCATCGGATTCTCACCACTTCTCCCGCCCGCGCCGAGGTCGGGCGGCCGTCTCTTGCCGCGATCCGCCCCGACACCACGACAGTATCGATGCCCTCGGGTGCCAGCAGGGGGCGGTCGAAGTCGGCGGTGTCGCGCACCGACGCCGGGTCGAGTACGACCAGATCCGCGACGGCGCCGTCGCGGACCACGCCGCGGCCGGTGAGGCCGAACCGCCCGGCAGGCAGTCCGGTCATCTTGTGCACCGCACCCTCCAGCGGGAGCAGTTGCTCGTCGCGGCTGTATCGGCCGAGCACCCGGGCGAAACTCCCCGCCCAGCGCGGATGCGGCCGACCAGGTTTGGGGACGCCGTCCGAACCGATCATCGACAACGGGCTGGCGATGACGCGGCGGACGTCGTCCTCTCGCATGGAATGGCTGATGATGGTCACTTCGCCCTGCTCGGCCAGCAGGAGATCGCACGCCTGGTCGACCGGATGGACGCCGCGCTCGGCCGCGAGGTCGGCGATGCTGCGCCCCTCGGCCTCGGGGTGCGTCTGCGCGGCGGCCACCGAGATGAGGTCCCAGCCGCCGTTTCCCACGGTGTTCTCCCACCCCTCGACGCCCCGGGCGATGTCCGTCCTGATCCGGTCGCGCGTCTCGGGGCGGCGCAGCCGTTCCAGCAGGGCACCGACGCCGCCCTCACTCGCCCACGGGGGCAGCATGGCGTGCAGGACGGTGCTTCCCGCCGTGTACGGATAGACGTCGCACAGCACGTCCACGCCTTCGGCGCGGGCCCGTTCCAGCCGGGGCAGGGTGCGCAGTGTGGCGCCCCAGGCGTGCCGGCCCGCGGTCTTGTGGTGGGAGATCTGCAGCGGGGCGCCGGAGCGTACCGCGATCTCCAGGGCCTCCTCCAGGGCGGACTCCACCTGTGACATCTCGTCGCGCAGATGAGTGACGTAGGGCTTGCCGTGCCGGGCGGCGACCCCGGCCAGCGCGACGATCTCCTCGGTGTCGGCATAGGTGCCGGGAGGGTAGATCAGCCCGGTGGACAGACCGGCCGCCCCCTGGGCCAGCGCCCGGTCCAGCAGCGCGCACATGGCATCCAGCTCGTCGGGCCGGGGCGGCCGGGCCTCGAAGCCCATCACTCCGGCGCGCAGCGTGCCGTGCCCGACCAGCGAGGCGATGTGGGTGTGGCGCAGAGCGGGGTCCTGTCCGGCGGCGAACGCGTCGAAGTCCACGGCGGGCCGCACCGGTCCGAGCCCGAACGTCACCCTGAGATGCTCGGCGAGCTCCGGCAGCCGCCCGGGGAGCGAGGGGAACAGACTGGTCCCGCAGTTGCCGCAGATCTCCGTGGTGACGCCCTGGAGCAGCGGAGCGAGGCGGAGGACGTCGATCGGCTCCGTGGCACCGCCGGCTCCGCGGGGCGCCGCGAGGGCGTCGGAGTGCGTGTGCACGTCGATGAAGCCGGGTGCGACGACCCGCCCGGTCACGTCCAGGGTCTCGACGGCCGGGACAGGGGCGCCGACGGGGAGCACGGCGATCCGCCCGTCCACCACCGCGATGTCCGCTTCCCGGGCGGGTGCGCCGGTTCCGTCCACGAGCGTGCCGCCGCGCAGCAGCAGATCGAGGGGGCGGCCCATCACAGCACCGTCGACAGGAAGGCCCGCGTGCGGTCGTGCCGCGGGTCGGTGAACAACAGGTCGGGGCTCCCGGCCTCGACGACGGCACCCCGGTCCATGAACAGGACCCGGTCGGCGACCTCGCGGGCGAAGCCCATCTCGTGGGTGACCACGACCATCGTCATACCGCTGCGGGCCAGGTCGCGCATGACGCCGAGCACCTCGCCGACGAGTTCGGGGTCGAGGGCGGAGGTGGGTTCGTCGAAGAGCATGAGGGCGGGTTCCATGGCCAGTGCGCGGGCGATCGCCACGCGCTGCTGCTGCCCGCCGGACAGCTGCCCCGGGTAGTGGTCCGCCCGGTCCGCGAGACCGACGTCGGCCAGCAGCTTGCGGGCCTGCTTCTCGGCCTGCGCACGCGGCCGTCCCTTGACGGCGACCGGCCCCTCCATCACGTTCTGCACCGCTGTGCGGTGCGGGAACAGGTGGAACCGCTGGAACACCATGCCGATCCGTTCACGTTGGCGCCGCACGTCCCGGGCGCGCCGCTCGCGCAGCACCCGGCCGGACGGGCCGTGCTGTTCGTAGCCGACCAGCTCACCGTCCATCCACACCCGCCCCGCGTCGATCCGCTCAAGGTGGTTGAAGCAGCGCAGCAGCGTGGACTTCCCGGACCCTGAGGGGCCGATGACACAGAGCACCTCACCGCTGCGTACGTCGAGGTCGATGCCCTTCAGCACCTCGGTGTCACCGAATCGTTTGCGAACCCCGCGGGCCCTGAGGATCACGTCGTTCATGCCGCTGCTCCCTTCTTGGCGCGTCCGGGCAGGAGATTGGCCAGGATCCTGCTCCGCAGCACGGGAGCGGTACCGGGGCTGTAGCGTCGCTCGACGGCGTGCTGCCCGATGCTGGCGATCGTGGTGAGCACGAGGTACCAGATCGAGGCCACCAGGAGCAGCGCGACCACTTCGAAGTTGGCGAGATAGAGGTGCTGGGAGACGGTCATCAGATCGGCGCCGGCAATGACCGAGACCAGCGAGGTCGTCTTGAGCATGGAGATGAACTGGTTTCCGAACGGCGGGATGATGACTCGCATCGCCTGCGGGAGGATGATCCGGGACAGGATCTGGCGGTTCGACATCCCGATGGAGGCTCCTGCCTCGCGCTGGCCGGGATCCACGCTCTGAATGCCGGCCCGCACGATCTCGGCCATGTAGGCGCCCTCGTTGATGGAGAGACCGAGGAGCGCGGCCACGAATCCGGTGATCACCTGGTTGGACTGCCAGCTGATGAGTTTGGGGCCGTCGAACGGGATTCCGATGCTGATCACGGGGAACAGCAGGGCCAGGTTGAACCAGAAAATGAGCTGGACCAGCAGCGGGGTGCCCCGGAAGAACCAGGTGTAGGCACCGGCGGTGAGACGCAGGACGGGGCTGTCGGACAGCTGCATCACCGCGATGACGACCCCGATGGCGATTCCGAGAGCCATCGAGACGAGGGTGAGCTGAATGGTCACCCCGAGGCCCTTGAGGATCACGCCGTCGAACTGGTACTTGGCGACGATGTCCCAGTGCAGATTGGGATTGACGATGATGGTGTAGGCGAGCCACACCGCGAACAGGGTGGCGGTGAGGACCGCGAGCCAGCGCCCGGGACGCGGGCGTCCGGTCACCTGGAGGGAGAGGTAGTCCTCCTGCGGCGTCCCGTCGGCGGGGGTGGCATCCGGCGCCCGGCCGAGGGAGGCGCCGGATATTTTCTGGTGGTTCATGACTGTTCTCACCGCCCGTCGTTGACGGTGGCCTCGGGCACGGCGCTGTCGCCGACTTCCCAGGTGTCGAGGATCTTCTTGTAGTCGCCGTTGTCGATGAGTTCCTGCAGGGCCTTGTGGACGGCGTCGCGCAGTCCACCCTGGCTCTTCGCGGACGCGATGCCCCAGGGGGCGGTGCCATACTGCTCCGGCAGGACCTCGTACGCGCTGCTCTTCTTGGTGAACATCTTGGCGACGGGATAGTCGACGATGGTCGCGACCGCGCGTCCGCTGTCCAGTTGCAGCAGCCCGGTCGGTGCGTCCTCGCTCTGCGAGATCCGCATCTTCTCCCGGCACTTGGCGTTCTGTTCCTCGCCGATGTGGAGGTTGGAGCTGCCCTTGGCGAGGACGACGGTCTTTCCGCAGAGGTCCGCGAGGGACTTGATGCCCTGCGGGTTGCCCTGCTTCGTCATGATGACGCCGCCGGTGCGGAAGTAGTCGACGAAGTCGACCGCCTGGCGTCGCTGCGCACTGTCGGTCATGGACGACATGACCAGGTCGAACCGTCCGGACTCCAGACCGGGGATCAGTCCGTCGAAGGCGGCATTGGTGAGTTCCAGCTTCAGCTTGAGCCGCGCGGCGAGGGCCTTGGCCAGATCGGGGTCGACACCGGTGAGCCGGGTGGTGCCGGGCTCGTACATCTCCATCGGCGGGTAGCCGACCGCGGTGGCCACCCGGAGCACACCCTTCTGCCGGTGCTGAGCGGGCAGCAGCTCGGCCGCGGTCCGGCCGGAGGTGGCCTGTGACGCGGCCCCGGACGGGGCGTCGCCCTGACCGGAGCGCCCACAGGCGGTGGCCGCGAGAGCCACCACGGCCAGGGCTGCCAGACAGCGCAGAGAACGGGGACGATTCATCGGATTCTCCCTCACGGGGTGGCGGTGCGCCGATGCTGGCAGCCGCGCCCCGGTGAATGGAAGATGATGAAGCTATTCATGCCTGACCATCGAAATCTGTACGGGTCCGAGTCCGACGGCTGAGCGAGGCCCGTCGATGGACGAGTTCGGGCCGCTCCCTTCGCCGTCGGAAGGTCGTCAACCGGGCGAATGCGGCCTGAGCTGCCATGTGCCGCGAGCCGGTTGCAGGGCCGACCGGATCAGCAGGAGATGTTGCCGCCGCCCACGTCGGTGCCGAGAACGCCGACGAAATTCTTGTACAGGTTGATCCGGTCGTCGCGCTCGTCCGGGTTCTGGCCGTTGCACTCCAGGGCGCCGTTGATGCTGCGGATCGTCTCGCCGAAGCCCTGGCCGTTGACCATCGCGTCGTGCGGGGGCATCGTCCCGGCGCCGCTCTGGGTGTCCCAGAACCACAGGCCGGTCTTCCACGAGACCGCGGCGTCCCGCTCCACCTGGTACGGGTCGTTCAGCAGGTCGATGTGCAGGGCGTCCCCGGCCGCCTTGTAGTTGAAGTTCCAGCTGGGCTGCAGCGGCCCGCGCCCGTAGTAGGCGCTTTGCCCGGCCGGGCAGCCGTACGGCTGCGAGGTGTCGCAGTAGTGGCTGTAGTTGGCGGTGTTCTGCTCGACGACGTACTTCAGGCCGCCGGTCTCGTGGCTGACGTTGGCAAGGAAGGCCGCCGCCTCCCGCTTGCGCGTCGCATCGTCGCCGGTAGTGGTGAAGCCCGGGTACGCGCTCAGTGCGCTGACCAGGCCATCGTAGGTGTAGAAGGGGTTCCGGTTCGGGAACATCTCGTTGAACTGCGCCTCGCTGACCACGAACGACCCGGCCCGCAGAGGCAGGCACTGCCGGAACGGCGACCGCCAGTCCGCTCGCGACTGCTGCGGCGCTCAGCACGGCCAGAACACGGGACCGGGTTCGGGACACGGGACGGGATACGGACATCTGTACTCCTTGGGTGGCGCGGACCGAGCCGCTTGAATCTCCGGGACTGCTGACTCGGGCATTCAGAGAATCGAGCACGAAGCAACGGCCGCAGCGTTGCACGAATTCGGCACAAATGAGCCTTAAGTGACGGGAAATCGCCCGTTGGAAGAACATCTCATGTGCGAGTTGACGGCCCGCCGGTCTTCGTCCCACCGCCCGGACGCCGCGGTGGAGCCGGTCCCTGCTTCGGCGACCGGCGCGCGCAATGCCGTCGCCCCCCATCGGCTACCGCCGCCGGCCTACTACGACCCTGCCCCGTCAGCAAACCGCCGCTAGAGCAGGCCGAGTTGCCGTAGGTCGGTGACGTACTTGCGGATGAGGCCGTCCGACAGGTGGGGAACGTCCGTGCCGGGGCCGACCTCAGCGGCCTGCACGGCGGCGCGGAACCGCTCGGCGGGGAGCGCCGGACCGGGGACGCCCTCCTCGGGTTGCGCCACGGCGTGCAGCAGGGGCAGCAGCGAGTGCCGACGCTGCTTCTCCGGCAGGGCACGGAGTGCGGCCGTGAAGCGGGCGAGCCATTCGCCATGGTCGTGGATCCGCTGGATCGGGTGGCCGGCCTCGGTGAGCCAGTCGACGAAGGTGTCCAGCGAGACCCCGTCGTCATGCGGGTTCAGTACGTTGAAGGTCCGGTAGCCCTCGGTGGCCCGCCCGCCCAGCGCGGTGACGGCCTTGGCGGTGAAGTCGACCGGCAGACCGTCGTAATGGGCGCGTGCGCCACCGGTCCGGTAGAACGAGCCCGGCGCGATGCCGGTGGCGATCAGGCTGAGCAGCAGGCGGGTGAACATGTCGGGAGCGTTCACCTGCCCGGGATACCTGCTGTGCGCGAGGACCATGTTCGGCCGGAAGGTGACGACCGGCAGGCCGCACAGGTCGTGTGCCTCCCGGAGCAGGACCTCGCCGGCCCACTTGCTGGTCGCGTAGCCGTTGGCGTAGCTCTGGTCGAGGTGCCGCACCGCGCTGGTGCTGCGGATGTCGGCGTCCTCGTCGAGGGCCGCCCGCGCAGCTCCGAGGTGCACGGCGACGGTGGAGACGTAGGTGACGGGCTTCATCCGTGTGGTGAGCGCCAACCGGATCAGTTCGGCCGTGCCGGCGACGTTGGGGCCGAACAACTGGCGGTAGGGCAGCACGTGGTTGACCAGGGCGGCCGGGTGGACGATCAGGTCCACGGAACCGGCCAGCCCGCGCCAGGTGTCCTCGTCCAGCCCGAGGTGCGGTTCGCCGATGTCCCCCGCGAGCACTTCCAGGACCCCATCGGCCAATTCCCGGTAGCGCCGGAGCAGTTCGCCGTCGCCGCTGTCGAAGGCTGCGTGCAAGCGCCGCGTCGCGGCGGCCGTGCTGCTGCCGCGGACGACACAGACCAGCTTGCCGCCCGAGGGCGCCAGGCGCTCCAGCCATTCCAGGCACAGGAACCGGCCGAGGTAGCCGTTGGCTCCGGTCAGCAGGACGGTTCGCACGGCACCTTCGGGGCGGGGCAGTGCCGGGGCGGCGGCGAGCGTGGCCGCGTCGAGGAACTTGTCCAGGGTGAGGTCACCGGCGCGGGCCGCGGTGCTGTGCTCGCCGTGCACGGAGGCGAACGTGGGACGCCGCGCCCCGGAACGCCGTTCCGCCGCGATGTACCCCGCCACCCGTGCCAAGTCATTGGCCGGGCTGATGATTACCCCGACCGGAACCTCGACGTGGAAGATCTCCTGCAGGATCCGAGAGAAGGACAGGGCGGACAGGGAATCCCCGCCCAGGTCGGTGAAGTGCGCCTCGGCGCTCAGGTCGGCGTGCGTGCCGCCCAGCAGTGCCTGAGCGGCCCGGCCGACCGTTTCCACCACGGGCCGGTCCGGACCGGCTTGCCGCAGTACGCGCAGCTGCTGCGCTTGGCTCTCGGCGAGTTCGGCGTAGAGCCGTTCCAGGGGCTCGCCGTAGCGTTCCTTGAGCCTGGGGCGCAGCAGTTTGTGACTGTCGGCGAGCAGGCCGTTCTCGGGGCTGAAGGGCTCGGTCTCGATCAGGAAGTCGCGCGGGATCTCGTACGAGTTGAGTCCGGCTTCCTTGGCGACGTGCTGGAGCGACGCGCTGAGCAGCGGCTTGAGCGAGTCGACGGCCCCGCCGCACCCGGCCGTTGCGTCCGGGGCGGGCACCACCACCGCGAGCAGGTGGGCGCGTTCGCTGTTGCCGTACACGTAGATCTGCCGGACGAGAGGACTGCCGAGAAAGACGGCCTCCAGGCGTGATACGGCCACGAACTCACCCTGGGACAGCTTCAGGGTGTCCTTGGTGCGGTCGACGTAGACCAGCCGGTCGGGTCCGATCTCGGCCATGACGTCGCCGGTCCGGTAGTAGCCGTCCTCGTCGAAGATCTCGGCCGTGAGCTCGGGGCGCTTGTAGTACCCGGGGACGAGGGTTTCGGACTTCAGCAGCAGTTCGCCGCGCGGATACGGCGAATCGGTGCGGTGGTAGCCCAGTTCCGGGACGTCCGCCAGCTTGTAGTCGATCACCGGCGGACGCTGGACCACCGTGTCCAGCAGCACCCCGCCGGCTTCGGTGGAGCCGTAACCGGTGTACAGATGGAGGCCGAGGCAGGACTCGACGAAGACCGTCAGCTCGGCCGACAACGGGGCGGTGCCGACGAACGCCTTGGCGACGCGTCCGCCCAGGAAGTTCTCCCGCAGGTCCGTCTTGACCGCCGTCTCGATGTCACCCGGTTCGCCGGTCCGCCGGTCCAGTTCGCTCCGGAACTGCTGGAACAGCATGTCGCAGACGCGGGGAACCATGGTCAGTTCCGTGGGGCGGACCAGGGCGATGTCCTCGAAGAGGGTGGACAAGTCGCTCTTGGCGGTGAAGTATCCGACACCGCCGCGGACCAGCGAGCCCATCAGCGCGTAGCGGCCGGCGAGGTGGCTCTGCGGCATGTAGAGGACGCTGACGGCGGGCACGTCATCGGTCCCGTAGCTGAATCCGTACCACGCGGTGCCGACCAGCCGTTGCGTGTACATGGCCCCCTTGGGCGCCCCGGTGCTGCCGGAGGTGTAGATGAGCAGGGCCAGCGGATCGTCGCCCGGGGCGGCGGTGAACAGCGGAGGGGACGGCAGGTCGGACCCGCGGTCGATCAGCTCCGCCAACGAGTCGACGACCACCGGGCTGCCGGCCTCGGCCAGGCGCCGCCGGGCGGACGCCAGGACGTCGTTCCGGTGGGCGTCCTCGGGGTGGTGGCCGAACACGATCAGGCGCCGGATCGAAGGTGCCCCGAGAACAGCTGCGACGGCGGTGTCCAGGTGCTCGGCGCTCGCGGCGAGCACGCGCGGCTCGGCCTCCGCGATGATCGGCCCGAGTTGGGCCGGCGGCGCGCTGTACTGCAGCGGCACGGCCACGACGCCCGTGTGCAGGCACGCAAGGTCGAGTGTGGCGTAGTCGATGCCGGCGAAGCCCAGGGTGCACAGTCGCTCGCCCGCGCTCAACGGGTACTCGGGGTCGTGGTACCAGCGGCCGGCGAGCGCACGGACGCGCGCCCACAGCTCGCGGTAGCTGAGGGTGTCGAACCGCGGGAGCAGGCGCGCCGTCGACGGGTCCTTGGCGCGTTCGCCGAGAGCCGGCCGGTCCCCGTGGCCCTCCATGACGGTCGCCATGACCTCGGCGAGTTGCTTGCCCGGCTCGACGGCCGCCAGGGCCTGGGCAAGTCCCGTGCCCGGATCGGGCACCGGCACGGTGCCCGCCTCCCGTGGTTCGGCCATGGTCAGCCCTCCTGATGGCGTCCTGGTGATGTCGGCGAGTGGTGCAGGGGCGGGGTGCCGCTGGTGTCCTAAGGCCACATCACCAGCTGACCGGAAGTGCGGCCACCCCGCGGATGAGGCGCTCGGTCCGCCAGGACAACCGGTCGGCCGGAACGGCGAGTCGGAGACCGGGCAGGCGGTCGATCAGGGTTTCGAGCACGACGCGCAACTCCGTCCTGGCCAACTGCGCGCCCAGGCAGTGGTGCACACCGTGCCCGAAGGTGACGTGCGGGACGGTCCCGCGATGGAAGTCGATTTCGTCGGGGTGGTCGAAGACCTCGGGATCCCGGTTGGCCAGGCCCAACTCGGCCACCACCGCGTCGCCGGTGCGGATGAGCTGCCCACTGAGCTCCAGGTCCTCGGTGGCGATCCGGGTGAAGCCGGCGGTCGCGCTGATCGGGATGAACCGGGAGAGTTCCTCGACCGCATCGGGGATGAGCGCCGGATCGGCGGCGAGTTCCCGCCAGAGGCCGGGATGGGTCAGCAGCGTGTAGACGAAGTTGCCGATCTGGTTGGCGGTGGCCTCCTGACCGGCGGAGAGCAGGCTGACCCCGAGGCTGACCAGGTCCTCCTCGCGGAGCCTGTCCTCCTCGTCCCGTACGGCGACCAGTTCACCGAGCAGGTCGTCGGTGGGGTCGGCGCGGCGCAGTGCGATCAGACCGGTGAGGTAGTCGCCGAGGTGTCCGCGGGCCTGCGCGGCCCGGTCCGGGTCGGAGAGCATCAGCAGGCCGTCCACCCAGACGGTGAACCGGTCGCGGTCGGCCGTGGGCACGCCGAGCAGTTCGCAGATCACCGTGATCGGCAGCGGCCAGGTCAGGGCCTGCGTCAGGTCGGCCGGCGGCCCGCCGGCGACCATGGTGTCCAGCAGGCCGTGCACGATCTCCTGGATGCGCGGGCGCAGCGTCTCCACGCGGCGCACGGTGAACGCGTTCGCCACCCGGCGCCGCAGCCTGCTGTGCTCCGGCGGGTCCATGCTCAGCATGGAGGTGCGCGGCAGACCGACCGCGACCGTCCGGGGCACGTCGTCGCCCACGGCGGCGGCACGGCTGAACCGGGCATCGGCCAGCACCGTCTTGACGTCCGCGTGCCGCGTGACCAGCCAGGCGTCGCCCCCGAAGGGCAGAGTGACGCGCAGCACCGGCTGTTCGCCGCAGATCTCGACCAGTCTCGGGTCCACGTCGAGCCGGTCGGGCGCCGGACCGAACGGGTAGGCCCGCACCCCGTCCCCTGCTTCGGTCATCGCGTCAGTCCTTCCGGTACGGGCAAGCGGTTGGTTACTGATCCGGCAGAAATATGTGCATCACAGGACTGCGAGTTCGTCTGCCTGCGGGCCTCATCCGGCACCGAGCACCTGATTGCCTCCGTCACCAGCTGACCGGCAGTGCTGCCACCCCGCGGATGAGGCGGTCGGTCCGCCAGGGCACCTGGTCGGCAGGGACTGCCAGACGCAGATCGGGCAGACGGCGGGCCAGGGTTTCGACCACGATGCGCAACACCATCCTGGCCAGCTGCGCGCCGAGGCAGAAGTGCACGCCGTACCCGAAGGTGAGGTGCGGGTTGCTCGGCCGGTGGAAGTCGATCTCCTCAGGGTGGGCGAACACCTCGGGATCCCGGTTGGCCACGGCGTACTCGACGGCCACGGCGTCGCCGACGCGAACGGTTCGCCCACTCAGTTCCACGTCCTCAAGGGCGACACGGGTGAAGCCGGCCGAAGCGCTGCTCGGGATGATCCGGGAGAGTTCCTCGACCGCACCGGGTACCAGACCGGGATCGGCGACGAGCTCCCGCCAGTGATCGGGATGGGTCAGCAGCGTGTAGACGAAGTTGCCGAGCTGGCTCGCGGTGGCCTCGTAGCCTGCGGACAGCAGGCTGGACGCAAGGCTCACCAAGTCTTCGTCGCCGGGACCGTCCTTCTCGTCCGACGCGGCGACGAGAGCGCCGAGCAGGTCGTCGCTGGGGTCGGTGCGGCGGAATGCGATCAGGTCGGTGAGGTAGTTGTCGAGGTGTTCGCGGGCCCGCGTGGCCTGGTCCGGGTCGGAGAGGATCAACAAACTGTCCACCCAGACGGTGAACTGGTCGCGGTCGGCCGTGGGCACGCCGAGCAGTTCGCTCATCATCGTGATCGGCAGCGGCCAGGTCAGCGCCTTGGTCAGGTCAGCGGGCGGTCCCGCGGCGATCACGGTGTCGAGCAGGCCGTTCACAATCTGCTGGGCGCGCGGGCGCAGCGCTTGAACACGTCGCGGAGTGAAGGCCTCGGCCACCGGGCGCCGCAGCCGGCTGTGCTCCGGCGGGTCCATGCTCAGCATGGTGGTACTGGGCAACGCGGCAGCGACCGCGCGGGGCACCTCCTCGCCCGCGGCGGCGGCACGGCTGAACCGGGGATCGCCCAGTACCGTCTTGACGTCCGCGTGCCGCGTGGCCAGCCAGGCGTCACCGTCGCCGCCGTAGGGCAGGTTCACGCGCAGCACCGGCTGCTCGCGGCACATCTCGGCCAGCCGCGGGTCGACGTCGAGCCGGTCGGCCGGACCGAATGTATAGGCCCGCGCGCTGTCCCCTGCTTCGGTCATCGCGTCAGTCCTTCCAGTACGGGCGAGCGGTTACCTGACGAATAACTTGGTTGCCGACCAATTTGGCTGCCGATCCAACAGAAGTTCGTGATCTTGCCGGTGGGCAGGCGTGAGAAGGACCGGCGTGGCCCACCGTGCGTCACAGGTCACAGGTCACAGGGCTGCGCTCTGCCCGCCATCAATGGAGAGAGTGCTGCCGGTGATCCACGCGGCGCGTGGGGAGACCAGAAAACCAACCGCCTCGGCGATGTCATGTGATTGACCGATCCGCCCGAGCGGAATATCGCCGACCCACGTTTCCGAATCCAACTCCGTGCTGTCGCCGAGATGCGCACTCATCTTTTCGAGTGCTTCGTCCGCCCCCGGTGTCTCCACCCTTCCCGGAGAGACGGCTACGACACGGATACCTTGCGGCGCCAACTGGACCGCAAGCCCCTTGCCGTACACCGCGAGTGCGGACTTGGCGGCGGCATAGTGCAGGAGCAGCGGATGGGAAGAAAGGGTGGCAATGGACGAGAGATGCACAATCACCCCACCTCCGCTCGCGATCATGGACGGCACAAGTGCGGAATTGAGTCGGACAGCGGCGAGGAAGTTTATATCCATCGTGTACTGCCAGTCTTCCTCAATGTCCAGCGCATTCGGAAAGGTGCGAACCCCTCCCGCATTGTTGACGATGATGTCCACGCCACCGAGAATTTGCAGCGCGGCGTCCGCGAACTCGCGCACACCGTCGGGCGTGCTGAGGTCGGCGCTCACGAAATTGGCTTCGGAGGGGGCGTCCGCGGTCGGATTACGGGCAGCGGTGACAACCGTGGCGCCGGCATCGAGCAAGCGCTGCGCGATCGCGGCGCCGATACCGCGACTGCCGCCGGTGACCACGGCTCGCTTGCCCTGCAACTCATCGGAAATCCGTTCGGTAAGGCGGCTCTGGTTCACTCCGGACTCCACTTCCTGCCTTGTCCTCGACAACAACGTCCGCGACGCGGATCGGCAACGGAAACCGACTCTCTCGTTGCGGCTCGCAACGAGAGTTTCTCTCCAGTCGACAGTGTCGGCACAGAACCACTATTGGCGATCCCGTTGACACGGTCAAGCTGATTATTTCGATCCACTGAATCGCATAAATAGATCCAGCGGAGTGACGTCTTTTGGAGCGAAAGATATCGGTCACGATGATGGGGTTGATGGTGTCAGGTCGAAGGGGAGAGCGGTTCAAGCCCCTTTCGTCTGCCGGCTGGACGACTGAAGCGTCGTACCGCGGGACGTTCGACCAGCATGTAGAGGGCCGCCGCGAGGGAGATGCTGATCACGACGGTGAGCAGAATATTGATCAGTCTCGTCGACAGGGATGCGGTCACTTCGCCCGTGGCGTGCAGGGCGTCGACCGGGCCGTACTGGACGACGAGGTAGTGCACCATGTAGAGGGCGTACGAGATCTCACCCAGCCAGACCATGATTCGGCCACTGAAAGGTGTTCGCGCACCGCGTATGTCGGCGCTGGCGCTCGCTGCGATCGCGAAGGCGACGGCAAGCGCGGTCGGCCCGGCGCGTAGGTGGAACACGCCGGGCAGGTAGGACTGGACCACCACACAGGTGATCGTCAGGAGAAATGCGGGCGTCATGCCGAGGCGGATCCATTTCCCGGTGATGACGATGCGTGCCATCAGGATGCCGAGGACGAATTCGAGCATCCTCGGGAGGGGGAAGAGGTAGGCGAACCAGCTCTGCCACTCCGAAGATGTCGGATCCCACGAAGTGAAGGGCTGCGCCGGCAGCAGTTGGGAAATAAAGGGGACGGCGGTACTGGCCGTGACGACAACTGCCACCCACAGCCACAACCGTGAGGGGCGGATACTGCCGATGAGACGGATCAGCCAAGGGAATGCGAGGTAGAACGCCATCTCACAGCCGAGGCTCCAGCTCACCGCGTTGCTACCGGTAAACCCGCCATGGGGTTCCAGGTAAGGAATCCAGGGCTCGATCAGAAACAGCGCCGGAAACGTATTGATCGCTACGATCTGCACACCGGCGGCGACCATCAGGATCCTGGCGGCCACAAAGGTCACCAAATGGTTCGGATACAACTTCACCAGACGTCGACGCCAGAACAGCCTCGCGGTATCGTCCGGATCGGCAACCCAGGTGAGAATGAATCCGCTGAGCACAAAGAAGAAAGCCACCCCGACCGGCCCGAGAGTCGTGATCACCCGATACGGCGGGTCAGGATGGAATGTTCCTACGATTTGACTGTCCAGATGGGAGATCAGCACGGCGAATGCCGCGACGAACCGCATACCGGTCAATGATGGCAATCGGTTCGGACGAGCGGACGGTTCCAGTGTCTGCATACCCGTCTTCCTTCAGTTTTTGGGTCATGAGCTCGTTTATGGACCCTCAACCGGCAACAGAGTGATCATTGGCGCCAGCATGGAACCGTTGAGGACTACTTTTGGTGATCCCGCTGGTGTGGTCAAACTGATAATTTCGATCCACTGAATCGCATAATTCGATCCAGAAGGCTGGACATCTCGATCGGCAAGGTCGATGATTGTGCGCTGTCGATGTCCGGCCGCAGTGGTTTCCTTACGGCCTCGAAGTGCATTGCCGGATCGGAAGACAGCCGCACATGGAAGATCTGTGTATGAGCGCTGCCGAAACTAGGGAGGAATAATGGCCAGCCTGGGCGAGCCGTTCATCGTGGGCGATCTCATGGTCCCCAACCGGATCGTGATGGCCCCGATGACCAGAACGGCGTCCCCCGGCGGCGTGCCGGGCCCGGATGTCGCGGAGTACTACGCCCGCCGGGCGGCCAACAAGGTCGGGCTGATCATCACCGAGGGCACCTACGTCAACCGCGCCGCGGCCGGCGCGTACGAGAACGTGCCCCACTTCCACGGCGAGCGGGCCCTTGCCGGATGGGCCCACGTGCTGCGGCGGGTGCACGAGGCCGGCGGCAGGATCATTCCGCAGTTGTGGCACACCGGAGTCGTACGTACCGCGACCGAACCGCCCGCCGAGGGCCCGTCCGGGCTCGGGCTGGACGGCGCCCCGGCCGGGAAGGCCATGACCCAGCAGGACATCGACGACACGGTGGCCGCTTTCGCCGAAGCCGCCGCGGCCGCCGAACGGCTCGGGTTCGACGGCGTCGAACTGCACGGCGCTCATGGCTACTTGATCGACAGCTTCCTGTGGAAGAACACCAACCGGCGCACCGACCACTACGGCGGCGAACCGGCCTCCCGGGCCCGTTTCGGCGCCGACATCGTACGGGCCGTCCGCGCGGCCGTCAGCCCCGGATTCCCGGTCTTCTTCCGGCTCTCCCAGTGGAAGCTCAACGCGTACGAGGCACGCATCGCGGAGAACCCGGATGAGCTGGCGCAGATGCTTTCGCCGCTGGCCGACGCGGGTGTCGACGTGTTCCACGCCTCCACCCGCCGCTACTGGCTGCCCGAGTTCGACGGCAGCACCCTCAACCTGGCCGGCTGGGTGCGCAAGCTCAGCGGCAAGGCCACCGTGACGGTCGGCTCGATCGGCCTGGACAATCAGTACGGCGAGGGCGAGTTCACCCAGGGCTTCACCCGGCAGGCCGGGGTGACCGGCATCGACGAACTGGTGGCCCGACTGGAGCGCGACGAGTTCGACCTGGTCGCCCTGGGCAGGACGCTGCTGGCCAACCCGGACTGGGCCGCACTGGCGCTCCGCGGCGAGCTGGCCCGGTCCGTCCCCTACGACCCGGCCGTGCTCACGACCCTGGCCTGACAACAACCTCGGGGGAGTACCGGAACAGCCCGAACCGGATCAGATCACCGACAGGCAGCGCAGCAGCTCCTCGACGGCGGTGTACGCGAAAGTTCACTCTTCTCTGGCATTCGGGCGGCAGGCTGAAATCATGACGCCTTGTCCGTCGGCACGGTGTAGACGGCCTCCTCGATCCGGTCGATGAGGCCGCCCTCGAACCGGAAATACACCGTAGCGTGCGCCTCGCGGTGAGACCCGTCGGCCATGTCCAGGCGGAGCACTTGCTGCTGGAGCACCTCGTTCGAATTTTGGAACTGGCGGATTATGTCGTACCGCAACGAACGGACGGTAGCGGCAAAGGACTTGAAGTGTTCCAGGCTCTCGCCGATCGCCTGCGCTCCCCTACCGTCGTTCTGCCACACAGCGGCCGTGTCGGTGCACATTGTCTGGGCGCTGGAGAAGTCATAAATCTCCAGAAACCGCAGAAACTCAATCGCCTTGTCGCCGATGTTCTGCTCCACGTCGAGTCCTCATTTCTCCTATTGGTGCCCAGGGTCCTTCGTTGTCGGCATCGCCCCGGCTTCCGTGGGCTGACGTTCCGGGCTGCCGGCGCCACGACTCGTCCAGCCCGTCCGCGTCCACGGTGTCGAAGCCGAGCTCGTCGATGAGGACGCGCACGATCCGCTTGGTCGCTGCGTCGTCGATGGCGGCGATCCTGCCGTCGCGCTGCTGCGGGTAGTAGGTGCCGGTGTCGATGACCACGGCGCCCGGCGCCGCGTCGCCTCCAATGATGCCGATCTTCATGGATTCGTCTTCACCGGCGGGTGACATCGACAGAGACAGCCCCTTGTTGCATGCCCATCTCATTCTGGACGGTCGTATGCCACTCGTCCATCATGTGTCGCGCCGTGGCCTCGGTGAATACGTTTGCGTCGTATTTGAGAAATGCCTTGTAGCCTTCACCCTCCCGATAGAACTCCAGGGAAAGTACATACTCTCCGGCATATGGCAGGTCATCGAACGGGCGCAGGTCCAACTCGCCCTCCGCAGCCGGTGATTCATCGGTGAGCAGTTCGGCGCCCTCGAAGTTCTGGAACAGGAAGTTCGTCAGGACCAGCGGCTCGTCGTCCGTGCCCAGCGCTCGGGCGATTTCCCGCAGCGGGTAGGCGCCGTGTTCGATACCGGCCACCATCGTGCGGTGCACGGACGCGAGCAGCTCGGGGAAGCTCCCGGTGGCCGTGCACCGAAGGGGCAGGCAGTTCGCGAACTGGCCGACCACGTCCCGGAACCGCTCCTCGTAGCGGGCGGCCGCGGTCATGCCCAGGACCAGGTCGTCCTGTCCGGTCAGCCGGTGCAGGAACCGCACGAACGTCGTGAACAGCACCGTGGCGACACTGACCCGGTGTTCCCGTGCCGTGCCGGCGAGCGCGGCGGCCAGCCCCGGCGACAGCTTCTCCCGCATCACCTCCACGCGGGGCAGCCGCTCCGGGTCGTACGGACGGTCGTAGGGCAGCGCGAGCGCCGTGCGAGGCCCCGCCAGCTCACGGAGCCAGTAGTCCCGGTGCCGCGCTGCCCGTACTCCGTCGAGCAGCGCTTCTTCCCAGGTGACGAAGTCGCCGTAGGGGGCGCGGTCCGGACCTCCCTCGCCCCGGTAGGCCGCTTTGAGCGTACGGATCAGGACGGCCGTCGACGTGCCGTCCAGCAGGATGTGGTGCGCGGTGAGCAGCAGCAGCCGTCGTCGTCCGGGAAGGGAGACCAGGTGGGCCCGGACCAGCGGACCGGACGTCAGGTCGAACGGGACGTCGGCCAGGTCCCGCAGCGCGGCCAGTTGGGTCTCGCGCGAGGTGGCCGTGAGAGTGACCCGGTCGAACGACGGGGCTCTGGTCGGGGCGATGTCCATGTACGGCACGCCGTCCCGCTCACCGAAGAGTGCACTCAGCACCGGGTGGATCTCCGTCTGCGCGCGGACCGCCCGTTCCAGGGCCGTCTCGTCCAGGTCGCCGTGGAGCTCGAAGAGCAGCGGGAGGTTGTAGGCGGCCGACTCCGGTTGGCGCCGCTGGCCCTGGTACATGGTCAGCTGACCGCGGGAGAGGTTCCACCGTTCGCTTGCCGGGCCCGCGAAGTGGGAGGTCAGGCCGTCGATGGAGGCGATGTCGAAGAGCAGGGTGGCGGGGATGTCCGCGCCGAGGTCCTCGCGCAGGGCGCTGGTGAGTTGGAGGACGAGGAGGGAGTCCAAGCCGTAATCGGTGAGTGGGGCCGCGGGGTCGATCCGGTCGGCGGGGATACCCAGGACGGCGGCGGCCTTGTCGAGGAGAAGCGTGGTCAGGCCGGATCGCGTCGTCGGTGCGGGGGAGGGGGCGGGCCCGGTCCGCTCGGTCGGGGGGCTCACGGCCGTGGAGCGGGGCCCGGACACCGGGGCGGCCGCAGGACGTGTGGACGGGGGATGCGGCGAGGGAGTCGCGGCGGGTGCGGGCTGCGGTTGCGGCGCCGGCCGCTCCGCGCCGCCGGCTGCGCGCCGCGCGCTTCCCTCCGCCACGGGCCTGCTCCGCTGCCGGGCCACCCCGTCGCTCTCCGCCGCGATGATCTGCTGCCCCAGGGGGAGCGCCCGCGACAGCGGGAACACCACGGTGCGGAAACCCTCTCCGGCCAGCACCTCCCGCCAACTCTCCGGCGAGAGAGCGGGGGAGCCCGGAATGCGCAGCGACCGGTCGTCGAACAGCCACCAGCCTTCGAGCAGTCCGAACGTGACATGGCTGAACAGGTCGAACGCCGACAGCTCGTTCAGCAGCAGCCACCCGCCGGCCCGCAGGGCGGCCTTGGCGTTGCGCAGGGTGGTGCGGGTGTCCCTGGTCGCGTGCAGCACGTTGGCGGCGATCACGAGGTCGAAACGCCCCTCGGCGATGTCCTGCCCGGCCAATGGCTTTTCGATGTCGAGCAGCCGGCAGTCCAGGTACGGCACGTCCGGCCCGTAAGTGGCACGCGCGTGGTTGAGGAACGCCTTGGACAGGTCCGTGTAGAGGTAGCTCTCGATGCTGTCCTGGTACGGCTTGAGCGCGGCGAACATCCCCGCGCTGGTCCCGCCGGTACCGGCACCGATCTCCAGGATCCGCAGCCGCGCGCCGGGTTCCCGGCGCAACCGCTCCGAGACGACGGTGACGGCGGCCCGTGCCATGGCACGGTTGAACACGTCGGCGACGTGATTGGCCCGGTAGCAGCCCTCCACCAGTTCCATGGAACCGCGCGGGAAGATGACGTCGGTGGGCCGGGTCCGGCCGGTGAGGATGTCCGGCAGCGCGGTGAGCGTGGCGGAGGCCAACCGCAGCTCGGCCCTGCGGTGGGGGTCGGCCGACCACAGCGTGCACTGCCGGTCCCACTGCCCGAGCACCTCGTCCACCGGACCGGCCGGCACCAGGACGCGCCGGGCGTGCTCCCACCACGCGGCGTACGACGGCAGGACCGTCGTGGGGTCGAGGTGCGCCACCTGCGCCGAAAGGACCTTGGCCAGCCACGGATCGCGCTCGGTCCGACGCCACCGCACGACCTCGTCCATGCGGTCGTCCGCGCCGTCGGACGCGGTCAGCAGCTCGCCGCTGACCCGTGACGGCGTCGGCCCGTGCACGGTGACCTCGGTGGCGCGGTCGAAGTGGGCCAACGTGTTGTGCTGGTTCGTCTTGACGAACGCGAGCTGCCGCTGGTCCCCGCCGAGCAGCGCGTCCATGGCGGCGAGCCCCTCGTGCGGCTCGATCGACACCAGTCCGGCCCGGCCCATCCGCTCCCGGTAGAACGCGGACGTGACGCTCCCCAAGGTGCCCCACCAGCCCCAGTTCATGACCCTGACCGGTGTGTCCCAGTGCGCGCCGAGCGCCTGCGCATAGGCGTCGCTGAAGGTGCACCCGGCCGCGTAGTTGCCCTGGCCGGCCGCCGTGGTGAAGGACTGCATCGACGACAGCAGCACGGCGAAGTCCAGTCCCGCACCGTCGAAGACCTCGGCCATCGCGGTCGTGACGTCGACCTTGGCCCGCAGCGCAGCGCGGAGCGCGGCCTCGTCCATCCTGGCGAACGTGCTGTCCCGCAGCACGAGTGCGGCCTGCACCACCCCGTGGATCTGCGGATGGCGCCGCCTGATCTCCGCGACGGCACGGCGCAGCGCGGCCGGGTCCCCGGCGTCGGCGCTGAGATAGCCGACCGTGCCGCGCCCGGTGACGGAGCGGAGCTTCTCCGTCACGGACGCGTCGTGCGGGCTCCGGCCGATCCACATGACGTGTGCGCCGTAGCGCTGCACCATGTGCCGGGTCCAGGCAGTGCCCAGGCCGCCGGTACCGCCGATCACGACGTAGACGCCGCCCTCGCGGTACACCGGCTGTGCCGGTGCCGTACACGGTGCCCAGCGCCGGGCGAGCCACTGTCCGGCCCGT
The DNA here is from genome assembly GCF_045162475.1 of Streptomyces sp. NBC_00984. Taxonomy (NCBI): domain Bacteria; kingdom Bacillati; phylum Actinomycetota; class Actinomycetes; order Kitasatosporales; family Streptomycetaceae; genus Streptomyces; species Streptomyces sp. NBC_00984. The sequence continues at coordinate 620,630 of NZ_CP108734.1, read as the reverse complement.
CGGACCCACGCGTCGTCGGGTGACCGGGCGGGCAGGGCCGCGAGGTCGGCGGGCCACTCGGGGCCGTCGAGGTCGACGCGGCGCACGGTCCACTGCGGGTACTCCCGTCCCAACGACCCGAACAGGCCGTGCAGTCCGGCGTGCGCCGGCTGGACGGGGTCCAGGGCGTGGGTGGCGAGCGCACGCGTGGTGATCAGGGTGATCCCCAGCGGCCGGGCGTCGTACCCGGCACCGACCAGCGCCTTGATCATGCGGAAGGCCGGGACGACGCCCTCGTCCTGGGCCGCCGCGTACCCGGCGGCGTCGGTGGGGCCGAGGGCGGCCTCGGGCGCGGCCCAGACCAGGTGGTCGACCGGCCCGAGGTCACGGAGCGCGTCGGTCACCTCCTCGACGGTCGCCGATGGCGGCAACGGCCAGGGCAGGTCGGTTTCGAGCGCGCCGGGCCGGCCGACGACCAGCACCCGGTCCGCCGCTTGCGGCACGGGCGCCTCGGACGCGCTGACCGGATCCCACACGGGCGCGAACAGCGCCGCGGGCTCGGCCTGTCCGGCCCTCGGGGCGGTGCGGCGCGCGGAGTACCCGGTCAGCCGTACGCAGACCTCGCCGTCGGCGTCGACCAGGTCGACGTCCAGCTTGCCGAGCGGCCCGGACGCGACGCCCCGCACCACTGCCCACATCGTCGGCGTGCACGGCGCGAACAGGTCGAGCTGTTCCAGGGCGAACGGCACGGCAGTGTCTTCCAGCGCGGTGAGATGGGCCGCGACCGACGCTTGGATCGCCGAGTCCAGCATCGCGGGCGTCAGCACCCCCGGCTCCGCCGACCCGGGCAGCACCAGTTCGGCCAGGACGGTCCCGGCGCCGACGTGCGCCTGCCGGATCGCTCGCAGGGTCGGCCCGTGCTCGATGCCCTTCGCCGCCAGGGCCTCGCGGATCCGGTCGGCGGACACGGTGTCCGGGCAGTCCGCGCGCAGTGCGGCGAGGTCGACCCGTGCCGGGCGCGGGGCGTCGGACGGGGCGATGCCGCCCTCACAGCAGACGGCGTTGCCCGTGGTGATCACGAATCGCCGACCGCCCTTGCCGGCCGTGCGCACCTCGACCCGTACGTCGACCGGATCGTCCGTGACCTCCAGCGGCTGCACCCACGTCACATGGCGCATCCGCACCGTGCGGGCGCCCACTGCCATGCGTGCCAGTTCGAGATGGGCGACCGCGGGCAGGATGTGGCGGCCCTGCACCACGTGGTCGCGCAGCAGGCCGTCCGTACGCGTCAGCGTCACCCGCGCGCCACCGGTCGCGGGCCAGTGCCGGTCGCGGGCGAAGGGGTAGGTCGGCAGCGGGATGCGCCGGCCCTGGGCGGGCATCCGGTCGTCGTCGGGCCTGCGGGCCGGGAGCGTGCCGTCGAGGACCTGGAGCAGTTCGCCGGGATCACGGACCACGCAGGCGAACCGGTGCGCGAGACGCGCCCTCCCGACAGCCAGCGTGTACGCGAGGTCGCCGAGGTCGAGGGATGCCTCGGCGCGGATGTGCGCCGCCAGCCGGCGCCGCTGTTCGGCGAGTTGCTGCTCGGTGCCGGCCGACAGCACCACCACGTGTTCGGCCTGCGGCGTCATGGCGCGGGCCACGGGCGGGGCCTCTTCGAGCACGAGGTGCGCGTTGGTCCCGCTGGCGCCGAAGGAACTCACCACCCCGCACCGCGGCACGTCGGCGGGCGACTCCCAGCGCCGGGTGCGGGTGTTCACGTAGAACGGGCTTCCGGCGAGGGAGATCGCCTCGTTGGCGGCCTCGAAGTGCAGCGAGGCAGGGATCTGCCCGTGCTTCATCGCCAGCAGCACCTTGAGCACGCCGGCGACGCCGGCCGCGAACTGGGTGTGGCCGATGTTGGTCTTCAGTGAACCGAGCGCACAGTACTCCGACTTGCCGGTGCGGGCGCGGAAGGCCCGGTCGAGCGCCTGGAACTCGATGGGGTCGCCGAGCTTGGTGCCGGTTCCGTGCGCCTCGACGAGTCCGATGCGCTCCACGTCGACGCCGAACTGCTCGTACACCTCGCCGAGCAGGGTCTCCTGGGACACCGAACTCGGCGCCGTGATGCCGTTGGTGGCGCCGTCCTGGTTGACCCCGCTCGCCTTGATCACGCCGTGGATGTGGTCGCCGTCGGCCAGCGCGTCCGCCAGGCGTTTGAGTACGACGACCCCGACGCCCTCGCCGGGCACGAACCCGTCGGCGCGGTGGTCGAAGGTGTGGCAGCGGCCGGTCGGCGAGAGCATCCCGGCGCGGCCGGCGAGCCCGTACAGCCGTGGTGTGGACTGGAGGAACACCCCGCCCGCCAACGCCATCGACGTCTCACCGGACCGGAGGTCCTTGCAGGCCAGGTCGATCGCCACGAGCGAGCTGGAGCACGAGGTGTCGACGGCGATCGCCGGCCCCTTGAGGTCGAGGAAGTAGGAGACCCGGCTGGGGATGACCGACGTCATGTTGCCCCACAGGGCCTGCGCCGGTGCGTCCTGGTCGAGGAGACCCTGGTAGTCGCCCGCCCACGCCCCGACGTAGACGCCGCAGCGCTGCCCGCCCGTCCGGCCCGCGTAGCCGGCGTCCTCCAACGCCTTCCAGGACTCTTCGAGCAGCAGCCGCTGCTGGGGGTCCATCACGGCGGCCTCGGTGCCGGAGATGCCGAAGAACATCGCGTCGAACTCGTCGATGCGGTGCAGGAAGCCGCCCCGGGTGCAGGCGCTCAGGCCGTCGAGGTCGAACCGGGTCGCCTCGGTGACCAGGTCGTCGCCGTTGACCAGATGCGTCCAGAGTCCGTCGAGCGAGTCGGCGCCGGCGAACCGGCCGCTCATGCCGATCACCGCGATCGGTCCGCGCTCCCCGTCCGCCGAACGGCTTTTCCGATGCTCGTTCCTCACGGACGCGGGCGCCACGACCGGTTCCGGGACGGTCCGTGGACCTGACGCCGTGCCCGGGGTGTCCTCGGTACAGACGATGGTGTCCCCGTACTCGGCGAGCAGATGAGCGGCCAGCCGGTCGGCCGAGCTGAAGTCGAAGACCACGCTCGTCGGCAGGTCCAGCGACAGTGCGTCGTTGAGCTGGTGCACCACACGGATCGCGAGGATCGAGTCCAGGCCGTAGTCGGCGAACGCCTGCCCGCCGTCGATCTCGTCGACCCGCAACGCCAGCGCGCGGGCGATCTTGTCCCGCACCACGGCGGGCACCAGTTCGTCCGGACTCCGGTGCGTGACCACGGGTTCGGGGACCGGAGCAGGCACCGGCGCGGGCCCCGGGGCGGTCAGGTCACCGATCCAGAACCGCTCCTTGGCGAACGGGTACGTCGGCAGGGACAGCGGTCGGCGCGGCACCCCCTGGTGCAGGCGCGCCCAGTCCACCTCGGCGCCCGACGCCCACAGCGCCGCGACCTCGGAGAGCTTGCCGACGGCGAGCCACCGTTGCACCAGCAGTTCCTGGAGATCGCTGTCGCCGGTGAGCTCCGCGAGCAGACCACCCTCGGCCTCGACGGTGCCGCGGTGCCCCCGGCCGGCCCTCAGACCACTCCTCAGCTCGGCGGTCGAGGACACCGCGAGCGCGTACCGTTCGGGCATCGCCTCCCGGCCGACCTGGAGCGTGAAGGCCAGGTCGGCGAGGCCGGTGTCTGGGTGGCGGTCGAGGAAAGAGGCCAGCCTGTCGACGGACGCGGTGAGGTGCTCGGGCGTCCTCGCCGAGAGGACGACGATCTGCGCTGCGCTGCTTGTCGCACCGTCAGTGGCCTGCACGGGATACTCCTCGACGATCAGGTGCGCGTTCGAGCCGCCGGCACCGAAGGAGGACACCGCCGCGATCCGCGGGCCGTCGGAGTGCCACGGGCTCAGCTCACGCTGGAGCCGGAACGGGGTCGACGCGAAGTCGATGTTCGGGTTGGGCTCGTCGGCGTGCAGGCTCGGCACGAGCTGCCGGTACCTGAGCTGGAGCAGGACCTTGGTCAGACCGGCCACCCCGGCCGCGGCCTCCAGGTGACCGATGCCCGACTTCACCGAGCCGATCGCGCAGTACTGCCGGTCCGCGGTGTCCTGTTCGAATGCCCTGGTCAGGCCCGTGATCTCGATCGGGTCGCCCAGTTCGGTGCCGGTGCCGTGTGCCTCGACGTAACCGACCTGCCGGGCGGAGACACCGGCCCGGTCCAACGCCTGCCGGATCAGGGCGGCCTGGGCGACCGGACTCGGCACGGTGTAGCCGGTGGTGCGGCCGCCGTGGTTGACGCTGGAGCCTCGGATCACCGCGAGCACGCGGTCCCCGTCGGCCTCCGCGCGCGACAGCGGCTTGAGCAGCACACATCCGACGCCCTCACCGGGGACGAAGCCGTGACCGCCGGCGCCGAAGCTACGGCAGCTCCGGTCGGGCGAGAGCATGCCGGAGCGGCACAGTTCGACGTAGTCCAGCGGGTGCGTGTAGAGGTTCACGCCGCCGGCGAGCGCCACCTCGCACGCGCCGCGCCGGAGTTGTTCGCACGCCTCGTGGATCGCGGTCAGCGACGCCGAGCACATCGTGTCGATCGTCTGACTCGGTCCGCGCAGGTCGAGCAGGTAGGAGGCGCGGGCGCTCAGCGAGGCGAACGACAGGCCGGGCACCACGAGTTCGCCGGAGGGCAGTCGGCCCACGCCGTGCCGGGCGTGGCCGACCTTGGTGACGCCGGCGAACACCCCGACCCGGTGGCCGTGGCGTCCGGCGAGGCGTGCCCTGGTGTAGCCCGCGTCCTCCAGCACCTCCCACGCGGCCTGCACGAAGAGCCGTTCCTGCGGGTCCATGGCGTACGCGTCCCGGGGGGCGATGCCGAAGAACCTGGGGTCGAACGCCGCGAAGTCGTCGAGGAAACCGCCCCACTTGCTGTAGCTGCGACCGGTGGCGACCGCGGTGTTGCGGTCCGGTTCGAAGAAGTCGTCCAGCGGCCAGCGGTCGATCTCACGGATGCCGTCGCGGCCCGCCTTGAGGTTGTCCCAGAACTGTTCCGGGCCGGCGGCGCCCGGGTAGCGCCCGCTCAGCCCGATGACCGCGATCGGCTCCTCGGCGCCGACGGCGCGCTGCTCGGTACGGACGGCCCGCTGCGCGGTGTCGGCAACCGGCTGTCGGGTGCGGACGTGCGGTTCGCCGGTGGCGGCCGGCCGTGGAAGCGCCGACTCCGCGCCGTGGCCGGCGAGTTGGTCGGCCACCGCCCGCAGGGTCGGCTGCTCGTAGAAGAGCGTTGACGGGACGTGGGGACGGGTCTCGGCCAGCGCGCGGTTGAGCTGGAGGACCATCACCGAGTCCAGGCCGATCTCGGCGAGTGGGCGGTCGGGGTCCACCGCCCCCGGCGCGAGCTTGGTGACCTCGGCGAACACGGTGAGGAGGTGGTTGAGGACGGTCGCGTCGGTGGTGGGCGCCGCGGGCACCTCGGGCATCTCGGGCACCTCGGGCGCCGGAGTCGGCGCTCCGGTCGGCACACGGTCCGGATCGCCGTGGTGCACCCACACCTGGTCCGCTCCTGTGTGCCAGGCGTCGCTCAGCGCCCTGAACCCCTCCTCCGTGGGCATCGGCGTGAGCCCCCGGTCCGCCCGCAGGTACGCCCGCGTGCGGTCGCTCACCCGCATGCCGCCGTCCTGCCACAGCGGCCAGGCGAGGGAGAGAGTGCGCCCGCGGCGACGTCCGTCCGTGACCCAGGTGTTGCGCACCGCGGCGAACGAGTCGAGGCAGGCGTTGGCGGTGGCGTAGTCGGACTGCCCGGGGTTGCCGGTGATCGCGGCGCCCGAGGAGAACGCGAGCACGAAGTCCAGCGGACAGTGCTCGGCGGCCCGGTCGAGGTGGACGAGGCCGTCCGCCTTGGCCGCGAGCACGTCGTCCCACTGTTCGGCGGTCTTCTCCGCGAGCAGCGAATCCCGCACCACGCCGGCGGCGTGCACGATCCCGTTCACCTCGCCGGCCTCGGCGACGAGATGGCGTACCTCCTCCCAGCGGGAGACGTCGGCGCGCACGTACCGCGCCACCGCTCCGGCCTGCCGCAGGTCGGCGAGCAGGCGCTCGATCCGGTCGTCGCCCGGTGACCGGCCGGCGAGCACGAGGGTCGGCCGCCGCACGTCGGCGGCAATCCGGCGGGCCGTCAGGGCACCGATGCCACTGGCACCGCCCGTGATGAGATATACGCGGCCGTCCCGCCAGGGTGCCGAGGAGTCCGTGCCGCGAAGCGCCGGGGTCCAGGTCAGCGTGTGCCGGACACCGCCGCGGTGGACGACGAGGTCATCCGCGGTGGTCGCGTTCTCCGCCACGACAGCGGCCACGTCGACACCGCCGTCGTCGGCACCGTCGACGACGATGACCTGGCCGACGATCCGCGGGTTCTCCTTGGCGACGGTCCGCAGCAGCCCGGCCAGGGCGGGGGTGTCGGTGACGACCTGGACCAGTGTGGTGCCGTGCCGGTCGTCGAGACCCTGGAGGACCTTGGCCACCTGCCACGACAGGTCACGGAACCGGCTCTCCGGCCGCTGCTTGGCTGTCTCCAGGCGGATGGCTCCGGGTACCGAACCCGCACCTCCGCACAGGATGACGACGTGCCGGTCGTACCGTTCGGTCGGGGCGGCGGGCGTCGGTGTCCACCGCGGAGTCAGCAGGACCGTGCCACTCGCCCTCCCGGTGCTCGCCCCTTTTTCGCCCTCTTCCCTCTCGCTCTCCTTCTCCGCGCTCTCCTTCTTCGCGCCCTCCTTGTCGATACCGGGGAACCAGAACCGGTCGCGGGCGAAGGGATAGCCGGGCAGGTGCGCGCGACCGGGCGTCGGGCCGTCGGACACCGCACGCCAATCGACGGTGGCGCCGCCGGTCCACCGCCCGATCAGGTCGCCGCCGTCACCGCGGTCGCCGGTGGTGACGAACGCCCGGAGCCTGTCGACGAGTTCGGAGCGCGAGGAGACGACCCAGCCGACCCGCTCCGCCATCTCCTCACGGCCGACCTGCAGGCTCCACGCGACGGACCGGAGCGGTACCTCGTCCGACTCCTCCAGGTAGGCCAGCAGATCCCGGGCGCGCTCGGTCAACTGCCGTGCGGTGCGTGCCGAAAGCGGCACCACCACACTCCCGCCGGCCCCCTCGTGCTCCGTGTCCTGGCCGCCGGGCACGTACTCCTCGACGACGACGTGGGCGTTGGCGCCACCGAAACCGAAGCTGCTCACCCCGGCGCGCCGCGGTGCCACACCGCCGTCACGGGTGCGGGGCCGCGGCCAGGACGTGTTCTCCCGCACGATGTGGAACGGCCCACCGTCCAGTTCGATGTACGGGTTGACCTGCCGGAGGTGCTGAGTCGCCGGCAGCACACCGTGCCGGAGCGCGAGCAGCACCTTGAGCAGCCCGGCGATGCCCGCGGCTGCCTCCAGGTGACCGATGTTGGTCTTGACCGAACCGAGGCCGCACGCACCGTCGTCGCTCCGCCCCAGCCGGCGGAACGCCGTGCGCAGCGCGCGCACCTCCACCGGATCGCCGAGTGCCGTACCGGTGCCGTGTGTCTCGATGTAGCCGATGGTGTCGGGATCGAGGTCGCCGACGGCGGTCGTCACAAGCTCGGCCTGGGCATCGGCGTTGGGCGCGGTCAGCGAGTTCGCCCGGCCCCCGTGGTTGAACGCGCTTCCCCTGAGCACTCCGAGGATCGCGTCACCGTCGCGCTCCGCCGCCGCCAAGGGCTTGAGCACGACCGCTCCCACCCCTTCGCCCCGCACATAGCCGTTCGCGTCGGCGTCGAAGGTCTTGCACAGGCCGTCCGGGCTGAGCATGCCCGCACGGTGCGCGCTGACGAACGTGTCCGTATTGAGCAGCACGTTCACCCCGCCCGCGACGGCCATGTCGCACGCGCCGGAACGGATTGCCTCCATCGCGCGGTGCACCGCCACCAGCGAGCTGGAGCAGGCCGTGTCGATCGGTTCGCTCGGGCCGCGCACGTCGAGCAGGTACGAGATGCGGTTGGCGAGGATCGAGTGCGTCGTCCCGGTCGAGGTGAACGCGTCCGGTGCCACACCGAGCGCGGTGAGCAGGGTCGCGTAGTCGTTGCCCGTGACGCCGATGAACACGCCCGTACCGGCCGGCAGGTCGGCCGGCCGGTACGCGCTGTCCTCCAGCGCCTGCCACACCGTCTCCAGCGCCAGGCGGTGCTGGGGGTCCATCAGCTCGGCCTCGCGCGGCAGGACGCGGAAGAACTCGGCGTCGAAGGCGTCGATGTCTTCCAGGGCACCGATCCGCTGGGGGAAGTCCTGTGCCTCGACGGCCCTGCGGTGGTCCGCGTCGTACCGGTGCCAGGGGAACGCGGTGACGGAGTCCTTGCCCGCCACCAGGTTCGCCCAGTACGCGTCCAGGTCGCGGGCGCCCGGGAACCGCCCCGCCGCGCCGATGACGGCGATCGGCATGCGCGGATCGGACGCGGCCCGTCCTGGCTGCGGCTGCTGGACCTCGTTCCGGACAGGTGACGTCTCTGCCTCTACCCGGACCGGCCGGGACTCGACCGCCACCGTCACACCGTGTTCGTCGGCCAGGTGGGCGCCCAGCCCTTCCAACGTCCTGACATCGAAGAAGACCGCCGGGCTGACCTTGACGCCGAACCGCTCGTGGATCTCCTGCGCGAAGGTCACCAGCGAGATCGAGTCAAAACCGAACGCGTCCAGACCGGTACGCGGATCGAGCTCCTCCGCCTCGAACTTGAGGAGGCCGGCGGCGATGGAGCGCAGGACCTCGACCAGCGCGGACCCGCCCGGCGCGGACCCGCCCGGCGCGGCCGGCCGCGCGCCCGCCGCGCCCCGGGCCGCCGGCGCCGGGGCGGTCCGCGGCACCGGGCGTACGGTCGGCTCCGCGCCGTCGGTGCCGCGCCGCACCCCGCACAGCTCGCCGACCACCTCACCCGTCTCCCCGACCAGCTCGATCCGGTCGTCCCCGAACACCACATGGGTGACCGCCGCCCCGGCCCGCACGTTGATCTCCGCGATGTGGTTGAGCGCAACCCGGGGCCAGTCCGGCACCCCGGTGCGCTTGGCCTCCCACTGCACACCCTGCGCGATCACGACGAGCACGAACGGCTCGACGGTGATGTTGCGCCGGACGTGGTCCTGCTGGAACGCGGGCCGGGCGACGCTCAGCACCGTCCGGCCGTCCGAGGCACGGAACACGCCGTCGACCGCGCAGGCCGCCGCATTGAAGTCCAGCCCGCCGGTGGCCAGTTCGGCCAGGAACTCCTCCCGTGTGCGGACCGGCCGCAGCCCGGCCAACTCGATCCGGCCCGAGGGTGCCGTGGCGGCCCGCACGGTGAACTCCACAGCCGCCGACCCGTCCTCGGTCCGGACGGTGCCGTGACCGTCGGCGAATTCCGTGACCAGCCGCTCGGTCGCGGACCAGTCGACCGGCCGCAGCACGCGGAGGTCGTGGACGGACGCCGGCTCGGCGAACCCGCTGACCTTCGCGGTGGCCAGCGCGAGGTCCACGGCGAAGGTCGGCGCGATGGCGGACACCTTGTCCAGGCGGTAGCCGTAGTCGAGCAGGTCGGCGAGGCGGACGTCCACGCCGTAGCGCAGGCCGCGGACATCGGACTCGTTGCGCCCCAGGAACGGGTGCAGCCGCTCCCGCAACGCCAGCGGGGCCAGCACGGTCGGCGCGCCGTCGGTCGGCTCGACCCAGCAGCGCACCTTCTCGAACGGGTACGGGGGCAGCGACACCCGGCGCGCTGCCGGCAGCCGCCCCCAGTCGACGCTCCTGCCGGCGACCCAGGCCGTGGCGAGCTCGTGCGCGGGCAGGTCCCGTCGGCCGGCGAGATAGCCGTCCACGGCTGCCAGCGCCGACCGTTTGTCCGCTGCCACGAACGCCCAGCGGTGGGGCAGCTCGTTCTTGCCCACCCGCAGGGTGAACGCGATGTCGGGCAGGTCGGTCTCCCGCGCCCCGCCGAGGTAGGCGCGGAAGGCGGCCAGGTAGCGCCCGAGCGCTGCTTCGTTCATCGCCGAGAACACGAACAGCTGCTCGCCGAACGGCTCCCGGCGCACCGGACGTTCGGGGTATTCCTCCAGGATGATGTGCGAGTTCATCCCGCCGGCGCCGATCGAGGTGACGCCGGCCCGCCGGGGCAGGGGCACCTGCCGGCCGTCGGCCGAGGTGACCGTCGGCCTCCAGTCGGCCACCGACTGCTGTACCCAGAACGGCGTGTCGGTGAAGTCGATGTCCGGGTTGAGTTCCGCGCTGTGCAGGGACGGCAGCAGCTTGCCGTGCCGGAACTGGAGCAGCACCTTGGCCAGACCGATCATGCCGGCCGCCGCGAGCAGGTGCCCCATGTTGGACTTGACGGAGCCGAGCGCGCAGAACTGCCTGTCCGCCGTGTACTTCCGGTACGCCGATGTCAGCGCCCGGACCTCGATCGGGTCGCCCAGCGCGGTGCCCGAGCCGTGCCCCTCGACGTAGCTGATCGTCCGCGGGTCGACACCGGCGTCGTCCAGCGCCTTCTCGATCGCGTGTGCCTGCATCACCGGGTTCGGCACGGTGAAGCCGTTGCGGGTACCGGAGTTGGACAGGGCGGTGCCCCGGATCACTGCGTACACCTGGTCGCCGTCGCGTTCGGCGTCGACCAGCGGCTTGAGCACGACGGCGCCGACGCCCTCACCGAGGATGGTGCCGTCCACACCGTGGCCGTAGCTGCGGATCACGTCGGAGGTGCCGGTGGTGAAATGCTCCTGCGACGAGGTGATGAGGTTGTACGGGTGCAGCATCAGGTTGATGCCGCCGGCGACCACCATCCGGCACTCGCCGGACCGCAGCATCTGCACGGCCTGGTGCACGCACGTGGACGAGGCCGAGCACATGGTGTCCACGAAGATCGATGGCCCGGTCAGACCGTAGAAGTAGGAAAGCATGTTGGGGATCGTGCCCGTGTAGCTGCCGCTCTGCGGGGCGCCGCGGGTGAGACTGTTCTGGAAGCCGTACAGGTTGTAGTGGTTGCTCATGGTCCCCACGAGCACGCCGACGTCGCCCTGGTAGCGGCGGTGGATGGTCTCCCGTGAGTAGCCCGCGTCCTCCAACGCCTGCACGCCGGCTTGGAGGAAGAGCCGCACCTCCGGGGACATCTGCTCGGCCTCGCGCTTGGAGATGCGGAAGTACCGGGGGTCGAACGTGTCGATGTCGCGGAGGAACGTCCCGGTCCTGATCACGGTCTTGCCCGGCACGGCCCGGTCGCGGTCGTAGACGGCCTCGTGGTCCCAGCGATCGGCGGGGATCTCCTCGAACGCGTGCCGGCCGCTCTCCAGAAGCTCCCACAGCTCGTCCAGGGTCTCGGCACCGGGGTAGCGCCCGGACACGCCGACGATCGCGATGTCGTGCCGGTCGTCGCGCTCGGGTTCGCGGACGACGAGAGCGGCGGACTCCGCCCTGTCGGGCTCTGCTGTTTCGGGCGCCACGTCGCCGGATTCCGCCCGGCCGGACTCGACCGCGCGGGGTTCCGCCCGGCCGGACTCGACCGCGCGGGGTTCCGCCCGGCCCTCGGACCGCGTGGCCGGAGCCGCTGCCGGGACGGCCGGCGCGCCGGCGCCCCCGCTCGCTTCCAGCACGGCCGCCAACTGCTCGGGCCGTGATTCCACGAAGTGCGCCGCCACGTCCGCGATGTTCAGGTACTCGAAGAAAATTGTCTTGGACAGCGGCCCGAACAGCTTCTCCAGCCGTGCGGTCACCCCCAGGATGCCCAGCGAGTCGATGCCGTAGTCGATGAGGTTGGCGGTCGTGTCGAGGTCCTCGGGGGCGTGCCGGAGGACCTCGGCGATGATCCCCGTGAGCAGCTCCTCGGTCTGCTCCCGCAGGTTGCCGTCGACGGCGCCACCGGACGACGCCGGGCGGGCCGGCGCGGGGCGGCGCGGCCCGGCGAGGGAGGCCTCGGTGCCGTAGGCGACGACGACGTGGGCGGGGGCGTCGGCGCGCAGGGACCGGCCGAAGGCGCGCAGTCCGTCCTCCGTGGGCAGCGGCTCCCACCCGCGCTCGCGGCGCTGCGCCCCGCGGGTGACCTCGTCCGCCGTCATGCCGCCGTCGGCCCACAGCGGCCAGCTGACGGCCACGGTCCTGCCGCTGCGCTCGCCCGCGTCGACCAGCGCCTGGCGGTGCTCGGCGAACGCGTCCAGGAAGGCGTTGGCCGCCGCGTAGTCGGACTGCCCCGGGTTTCCGTAGACACCGGCGACCGAGGAGAACAGCACGAAGAAGTCCAGGTCGAGATGGCGGGTGGCGGCGTCGAGGCAGAGCGCGCCCCGGACCTTCGGCGCGGTCACGCGGCGGACGTCGGTGAGGTCCTTGCGCAGCAGGTACTGGTCGTGCAGCACCCCGGCCGCGTGTACAACGCCGTGGAGCGCACCGTGCTCCCGCAGGATCGTCTCGACCGCGGCGCGCACGGCTCGGGCGTCGGTGACGTCGACCGGCAGGTGGTGTGCGTCGACCCCCTCGGCGCGCAGGGACTCCACGGAGCCGTCCGCGGACCGTCCGCTGAGGACGACCGTCGCCTCCGTACGGCTCAAGTAGCGGGCGAGGTGCGGGCCGATGCCGCCCAGGCCACCGGTCACCCAGTACACGCCGCCGGTCCGCAGCTCCGGCACCTGCGGACCGGCGCCGAGCGGCGTCTCGACGGGCTCGCGTACCTGCCGGGCGCCGTCGGCGGTGTAGCGGACGTCGGTGTCGGCGGAGCCGTCGGCGCACTCCTCGCGCACGATCCGCGCCACCTCTGCCGGGGAGGTCGCCTGAAGGCCGGGGATCCGGACCACGCGGCCCGAGACGAGCGGGTTCTCCAGCGCGACCGTGCGGAACAGGCCCACCAGAGGTGCGTGGAAGTGTGCCGGTACCCGGGCGTCGACCACTACCACGAACCGGTGCTCGTCCTTGGGACCGGCCGCGAGCAGCCGCTGGACGTCGGCGAACGCCTGGTCGGTCACGGCGTCGACGCCGTCGGCCGGGCGGGCCGGCGTGATCCCCGGCAGGGCCATGGTGTGCGCGGTGCGGGAACCGCCGTCGGCGTTCAGCGGCCTGTCGATCCACCGGGGGATCGCCGTGACCACGCGCGGACCCGCGTCGGTGGTGCGCTGGGCGAGCCCTCGCAGGCCGGCGCTCAGCACGCCGTCGCGGTCGCACAGGTCGATGTCGAACGTGGCGAGCGCCCCGGAGCCCCCGCTCCGCCGGACCCACGCCCATGTCTCGGACGGGCAGGGCCGGTGGACCTGGAGCTCGTCGAGGGCGAAGGCCAGCGTCGGGCCGGACGCCTCGCCCATCAGGACCACGGATGTCTGGAAGGCGGCATCCAGGACACTCGGCGGCAGCACGTACCCGCCACCCTCCGTCGGGCGGATGCGGACGAGTGCCTCGTCGCGCCCCACCCGGACCTCGCGCAGCGCGCGCAGGGCCGGCCCGTACTCCAGATGCTGGGCACGCAGGCGCGCGTAGATCTCGCCGGTGTCGCGCGAGGTGTGGCAGGACACGCGCAGGGCGTCCAGGTCCAGCGGCGACGGTTCCGGCACCGGGACGACCTCGGCGGAGCCCGTGCTGTGGGTCGTCTCACCCTGGAGGAACGCGAAGTCAATGGCGTCACCGCGCGGCGTCAGCCCGATGTTCACCTCGACCGGTTCGTCGACGACGAGCGGCCGCCGCCACGCGACGTCGCGCAGCCGGACCGTCCCGTCCCGCGGCGCCGCGCACTCCACGGCGGCCCGCGCCATCTCCAGGTAGGCGGCCGCGGGCAGCACCCGACGGCCGTGGACCCGGTGCGCGGCGAGGAAGGGCTCGGAGCCGGTGAACACGGAGGTGTAGCGCTGCTGCGCCAGATCGGAGGTGTTCCGGTGGACGAGCGGGTGCAGCGTCGCGGTGTCCGGCATCCCGGACCGCGGCGCCACGTACCAGTGCCGGTCCCGGGCGAACGGGTAGGCAGGCAGCCGCACGCGGTGCGCCCCGGGGTGCCGGGGCCAGTCGGCGGCCCCACCGCGCACCCACGACTCCGCCGCGGCCACCACCTCGTGCCCGGCCCCGGCGGGGTTGCGCACCTCACCGTCCGCGACGGACTCCAGCGCGGCGACGAGCTGTTCCCGGTCCGCGACGACGAACGCGGCCCTGGCCCGCATGGGTTCGCGGCCGAACTGGAGCGTGTGGGCGATGTCGGCCGGCGACTGGCGCGGCCGTAGCGCGTGCTCCGGTGCCCGCAGGTGGTCCCGCAGCCGCTCGGCCAGCGCGCGCAGCCGCTCCGGAGTCTTCGCCGAGAGCGGGACGACGTGCGGTCCCGGCCTCTCGACGGCCGGCCGCGCACCGACGTGTTGCTCCAGCAGCACATGGGCGTTGGTCCCGCCGAACCCGAACGAACTGACGCCCGCCCGACGCGGCACGCCCTCGCCGGCCGGCCACGGCCGCGTGTCACCGACGATGTAGAACGGACTGCCGTCCAGGTCGATCAACGGGTTCAGGGCCTCGAAGTTGACCGTCGCCGGCAGTACTCCGGCGGCCATCGCGCCGATCACCTTCACCACGCCCGCCACACCAGCGGCCGATTCCAGGTGACCGATGTTGGTCTTGATCGACCCGATGCCCGTGCTGCCCGGCCGCGGCCGGGTTCCGTCGGCGTCGTGCAGGCTCTGGAAGGCGCGCTTGAGGCCGACGACCTCGATCGGGTCGCCGACCGGTGTGCCCGGCCCGTGGGCCTCGATGTAGCCCACGGTGTCGGGCGCGACGCCGGCGCGGGTGTGGACCTCCTCGATCAGTGCGGCCTGCGCGGCCGGGTTGGTCACGGTCAGCGAGTTGGTCTTGCCGCCGTGGTTGGTGCCGACGCCCTTGACCACCGCGTGCACCAGGTCGCCGTCCGCCACCGCCTTGGCCAGCGGTTTCAGCAGCAGGACCGCGCCGCCCTCGCCGCGGACGAACCCGTCGGCGCCCTGGTCGAAGGCGTGCGAGGTGCCGGTGGGGGAGAGCATGCCGGCCTTGCTGAACGCCACGAACAGCTTCGGCGACCAGCACAGGTTCACCCCGCCGGCCAGCGCCAGCTCACAGTCGCCGTTGCGCAGTGCGGTGACGGCCTCGTAGAGCGAGACCAGGGAGCTGGAGCAGGCGGTGTCGTTGGCGATGCTGGGGCCGTGGAAGTCGAAGAAGTAGGACAGCCGGTTGGCGACGACGGAGAACGCCGTGCCGGTCGGGAAGTAGCCGTCGGTCGGCACGTCGTCGCGTTCGATCAGCTCGGCGTAGTCGGCGTGGGAGACGCCCATGAACACGCCCGTGCGGCTGCCCGCGAGCTCGCCCGCCCGGTAGCCCGCGTCCTCGATGGCCTGCCACGCCAGCTCCAGCGCGAACCGCTGCTGGGGGTCCATCGTCTCCGCCTCACGCGGGGAGATGTTGAAGAAGGCGGCGTCGAAGCGGTCGGCGTCCTCGATGAACCCGGCCCAGACACTGCTCGTCTTCTCCTCGTCCTCGCGCGGATCGCCCAAGTAGCGTTCCTTCGACCACCGTTCCGCGGGAACCTCGGTGATCAGCGAGCGTCCCGCCGAGAGGTGGTCGAACAGCTCGGCCAGCGTGTCGGCACCGGGGAACCGCAGGGCGAGACCGGTGATCGCGATGTCGTCGGCGCTCATCGGGTCTCCTTTGCCTGCTGTACGGCACGACGGTTGTCCACGGTCACACGCAGGTTCAGCGCGGCGGTCGACGGGCGGCCAGGCCGACTGCCGTCGCCCCGCACGAATTGTCGGTGGAGCACGGCGGTCGTCAGCAGGTAGAGGAAGGCGTGGTCCTCCTTGGTGCTGATCTCCTCCACCGGCGACGCCATGACCTTGTTGACCAGGCGACGGGCGAACCGCTGGTCCACGAAGCCGAGCTCGGCCAACTCGTGGTCGGACAGCAGAAGTTCCAGGTAGTCCGGGCGATTTTCCTTGAACGCGGTGCTGCCCGGTGCGCGGTAGGGCTGCTTGGGGCGCCGCGTGGTCCACTCCGGGAGCTCGGCGCGGAATGCCTTCTTCAACAGGGCCTTCTCGACCTGACCGTCGTCGTAGCGCAGATTCACCGACGCGGCGGCGCGCACCACGGCCGGGTCGAGGAACGGGCAGCGGTTCTCGACGCCGTGCGCCAGCGCGGCGCGCTCTCCCTGCGTGGACAAAAGGAATCCGGCCAGCAGCGTCTTGTACTCCAGCCACTGGGCCTTGTGCACCGCGGACATCTGCGCGTAGCCGGGAGTCCCGGCGACGAGGGCAAGCAGGTCGCCGAACGGTTCGCGGCCGTCGGGGAGCAGGCGCGCGGCGAACAGGCCGTTCTGGTAGCGCATCTCGTGGGAGAACAGGCCCGGCAGGCGTTCCACCGAGAACTGCTGGTAAAGCCCGAGCAGGTGGGCCTGGTGGGCGGGGCCGAAGTGCGCCAACTCCGGGTGCAGGCCGGCCAGTCGGGTACGGCGCTCGTCGTCGGGGAGTTCGTTCCACTGCCGGCGCAGCAGGGTCTCGCGGAAGAGCGAGTAGCCGAGGAACGCCTCGTCGGAGCCCTCGCCGCTGAGGATCGTCTTGATGCCGGCGTCGCGGACGTGCCGGGACAACAGGAACATCGGTACGAACGAGGTACGAAAGGTGGGTACCTCGGCGTGGTACACGGCGGACCGGAAGTTGTCGGTGATGTCCGTGCCGGAGATCGCGACGCTGGAGTGCCGGGTGCCCAGATGCTCGGCGACCAGGCGCTGGCTGTCGGACTCGTCGAAGGTCTTGTCCTGGAACGCCACGGAGAACGTGCGGACCTGGTGCGGGGAGAGCTGGGTGGCCAGTCGCGTCACCACCGAGGAGTCCAGGCCGCCGCTGAGGTAGACGCCGACCTCGACGTCGGAGCGCAGGCGCATCTCCACGCTGGTGTGCAGGGTCTCCCTGATGAGCTCGATCGCCTCGGCCTCGGACCCGTCGAAGCCGGGCACGTCGAAGGAGAGGTCCTCGTAAGGGCGCAGCGAGCGGCGACCCGCGCCGAGGGTCAGCACGGAGCCCATCGGGAGCTGGCGGATTCCCTGGTACGGCGTGCGGTCGGGCAGCGGCGTCCACGTGGCGTAGATCGTGGCCAGTTCCCTCGGATCGAAGGCGAAACGGAACCCGGGGAAGGCGCGGAACGCCTTCATCTCGGACGCGAACAGGAAGTCGCCGCCGTGGTCGGCGTAGAACAGCGGGCGTTTGCCGTAGCGGTCGCGGGCCAGTACGAGGTCGCCGCTGACCGCGTCCCTGATGGCGACCGCGAAGGCTCCGTTGAACCGGCTGAAGCAGTCCGTTCCCCACTGGATCCACGCCTGGAGTACCACTTCGGTGTCGGAGTGGTCGGTCCGGAACGGGCGGCCGAGGGCTTCCAGTTCCGCGCGGAGCTCGATGTGGTTGTAGAGCTCACCGTTGAAACAGATCCAGTAGCGCTGTGACGGGTCGGACATGGGCTGCGAGCCGTCCGCGAGGTCCACGATCGCCAGCCGCACCGCCCCCATGGCGATGCCGTCATCCAGGTAGTAGCCGGCCTCGTCCGGCCCGCGGTGACAGATGTTCGACAGCATCGAGGTGATGACCTCGGTGGTGGCACCGGAGTGCAGCGAAGTCGAAAGGAAGCCGGCCAGCCCGCACATGTCCCGTCCTTCTACTTCGAGGAGATCTTCTTCTGTATGAATTCGTCGATCGTGGTGAGCGTTACGAAGACGTTTTCGAGTATGTCCTCCGCGCTGATCTCGACCGAGAACTCGGATTCCAGAAAACTCATCATCCTGACGTATCCGAATGAATCGATGACACCTGCCTTGAACAGGTCGGTGTCCGGTGTGATCACGTCGTCGAACTCGAAGAGGAATCGTTCCTCGAGGTACTGCCGGATCTTGTCCGTCGTCGCCATGTCTCATACTCCAGCCTTGATTTTGTGCACCATCTGCGTAAGGGTGAAGCCCCCGATTTCGGTGAATTCGAGCCCCTCATCGCCGTCGAGGAGCGCGCGGACGCTGTCGGCCCAGCGCACCGGGGCCACCAACTGCTCGGTGAGCATGTGTGCCACCTGTCCCGGCTCGTAGGGCCGGGCTGTGACATTGGAGATGACCGGTGCGGTGGGTTCGGCAAATCTGAACTGCTCGAGGAATGCGGCGAATTGCACGCGGGCCGGCTCCATGTACCGGGAGTGGAAGGGCGCGCTCACCCTGAGCGGCACGAAGCGGATGTCCCGTTGCTGCAAGGAGGCGTGCGCCGTGGTCAGTACGGGCGCAGTGGCCGCGATGGTCAACTGCGATCCGGTGTTGAAGCCGGCGATATCGACGCCGTCGACGCCGTCCTCGGCGAAGATTTTCTGCAGCTGTTCCGCCGGCGCATCCATCACCGCGGTCATGCCGCCGTCGGAAGCCGCCGCCATCAGTTCCCCGCGCCTGGCGACCAGTCGCAGTCCCGTTTCAAAGTCGAAGACACCGGCCGCGAGCAGGGCGTTGTACTCGCCCAGACTGTGCCCCAGATAGAAATCCGCCGACCGGTCCTCCTGGTGTACCCGCTCGAACGTGTGCAGCGCGTTGACGACGTACAGGGCCGGCTGCGTGTACTCCGTGCGGGCCAGCAACGAATCCGGGTCTTCCGTGCACAGAGAAACGATGTCGTATCCCAGCACATCCGAAGTGAACTGCACAAGCCCCGGATAATGTCCGAAGACCTCGGCCCCCATTCCTTTTTTCTGACTTCCCTGCCCCGTGAACATGACCGCTAGCACGACACTCCTTCAAACTGCGATAACTTGTGCCGGGAAAATCATGGGTGGAAGCGTGCAAAATGCCGGTACCGGTCAGGCGGTCGAGTGCACGGCATGCCTTATCGAGATCGCCGATCGAAGCATGTCCAAGAAGGCTCTACCGCGGCTGCTCAGGACCAGGTCGGGCATCCTGGCGACGCCGAGGGACGAAGGGGGCAGGACGTCGGCGATCTCGACTTCTCGAACGCTCCCTCCGTCGAAAGTCGCCCCGCTAGCCGCGCGTTGGTACATCAACGCGAACCCGGAACCAGCAGCCACGAGACCGCGCATGGTCTCCAGGCTCGTCGTCGTGATCACCTGCGGCATGCGGACGCCGGCGTTGGCGAGCAATTTGTCGAAATGGCGGAGAGTGGCCGGGCTGTTCAAGGCGATGAGCGGTCGATCGGCCAGTTCGTCCAAACCTACCGACTTGGCCCTGCCCAGCGGGTCATCGTCTGCCAAGAGGGCGTAGACGGGCAAGTCGACCAGCGGGTGAAACCTGGAATCACCCGACAGGAAATCGTATGTCACGGCTAATTCGCAGCGGCCGTCCTGCAGTAAGCCCAAAAGGTGATCAGCGGATTCCTCGTGGACGTTCAGTTGTAGCGCCGGATGTCGTTCTCTGGCCATCCGGTAGGTCAAAGGCAGGAGAAAAGGGGCGATCGTAAAGAGGAATCCGACGTCGAGCTGTCCGACGGTTTCGCCCGCCAGGGCGTCGCCCCGTGCCTTGAATCCTCTGGCGTGCCCCAGCAATGCACGAGCCTCTCGAAGCAAGTGCCGGCCGCTGGGTGTGAGGGAGACGCCACGGGCATGATGACGGAGAAGCAATTGCACGCCAAGATGGCGCTCCAGCCGTATAACGGCCGCCGATACTGTTGACTGCGAGGCGCACAGCTTCTCTGCCGCCTCTGAAATGTTGCCCAGTTCGGCGGACACCACAAAATACCGCAACTGCGTAAGACTGAAGCCCAAGTGATCGGTCACAGTTCACATCCGGAGATCTTTTCCTGGAGTCTGACCATTCTGATTTCGTGTTCAGTGGTGAGCAGGTGGTCTCTTTGCCGGCAAGGGTCGGCCATCCTTGCCAGGGCGAACAGTGGTGCTCCTGCGATCTTCGGAACGTCAAGCTCTCGGTCACGTTCCCCGGTCGGTGTCCGGTTCTGCGTGCATCTGGATGACGAACAGGACGTTGCCGCAACCGGATCGGCCGCGGTCTGTGAATAGTCTTGGCGACGCTTCGGGAGGAGCGTGGTATTCGCGAGGGTGCACGAACCCGGAGTGGATCCCATCTCTCCGTGACGGCATAACGGAAGTGCCACGGGAGCCGAACCCGGCAGTCGACCCGGTCGAGAGTACCGTTCCGCCACCCGGATAGGGCTTTCGCATCCTAGAGCGCCCAACCTTCTCGACGCGCTCCACGATTTGGACAATCACCAGGTGGCCAAAGGTCATCATCGATGGCGGTGTTCGAGGGTCGGCTGCACACCCCTCACCGGAGTGCTGAGATGACTATCCCTGCGCGCCCGGACCGTTTGAAGGGCGGGCTGACCATTGACGATGCCCTCCCCCGCGAACGCACCCCAACTTTCACCGGGAATCCATGTCCCGGCTGTGCGGGCTGTACCGTCAGCCGGCCCGTCGCCGAGGAAATTCCGGCCAGCCGCGCCACGCGCCGTAGTCGGGGCGGCTGGCCGGTAACCGCCCGTGTACCAACTATCGTTTGGACAACTGGACGGGAAATGTGAAGTCCCGGCCCGGCCGGCCCCGTCCGTCGCACGCCCCTCGACGGCGTTGGTGCGTCGGCAAGCTGCTCTCCGCCTCCGCCGGTGCGGCCATGCCGCTCAGCGAAACGCCGGTGAGCTGTCGGTCCGGACGGCCCGAACGACGCTGACGGCAACTGCTGCATCGTGCAACCCGAGGTGACCACGAACACGATCGCAGCCAGTACCTCCCCGTCACCATGCCGACTCCGGCCACCGCCCTGAGGCCGCGACGGTGCCTCCGGCACCACCCGCTGGAACTACTCCTGCAACTCGTCCGGCGCCAGCCGCTCAACGATCCCCACCACGACCGACAACGCTCCGAGTCCGCCAATCGAGAGGACTTCTCAACGGTGTAGCTGATGTGGTGGGTGAGTCCGCTGCGGGCTGCTGAGAGGCGCCCGTCGAAGGCGAGGTCGAACGCCTGGAGGGCGCGCTTCCAGCGGCTGGTCCATCGTTTGCGGCCCTTCCCGGTTCGGTCGAGGCTCGTGATCGCGACGTGGCCGCACTTCAGCGCGGCAGCCTCCGACGGGAAGTGGCCGCGGGCCCGGACGGCCCGGCGGATGCGTGGGTTCACGCACTCGATGGCGTTCGTGGTGCAGACGATGCGGCGGATCCCGGCGTCGAACTGCCTGAGCGGCACGACCGCGGCCCAGGCATTCTCCCGGAGCCGCACGATCGCCGGGTACTTCTCGCCCCAGGTCCTCGGCGAATTCGAGGAACCGGGTGGTGGCCGCGCCCTCGGTCGGGGCGGTGGGGACAGGCGTGAGGGCCTTGGCGATCTCGTCCCAGTCCTGGCGGGAGGCGTAGCGGAACGACGCCAGCCGCGGTTCTTCAGCCAGGTCAGCCCCCGGAGCCAGTGCTTGGCGTCCTCTCCACCGTCGCCGGCCCACAGGCCGAGGGGCCGGATCTGTCACTCGGACATGCCATCCATCACCGCGTCGATGATTGTGGAGAGGGCCGTCTCGGACACCTCCGCCCCATGGACCTCGGCGAGGTGAGTCGAGATCTCACTGTGCGTGAGGCCCTTCGCGGACAGCAGCAGGACCCTCTCGTCGACGCCGGTCAGCCGGCGCTGCCGCTTCTTGACGATCTGCGGCTCGAAGCCGCCCTCGCGGTCGCGGGGCAGGTGATCTCGACCGGGCCGACGTCGGTCAGCGCGACAGCTGGCGGACCCGTCTCCACGACCACGGTCGCGGACGCCTCCTTGGCTGTGTCCTCGCCGGTCACAGATGCAGTCCTCCGTGATCGGAGTCACACCGTTCTATTCACACTTCCTTCTCATGACGTGGCTGTCCGATGGAGCACGGTGTCGACGATGAGGTCGATCTCGCGCGGACTCGGTGGCTCGCCGGTGAGCAGAAAGGTCTGCAGTATCAGAGCGGGACCAGTGCGAGCGGCCAGCGGGTGCTCGATCTCAGGGCCCAACTCGCCGCTGCGCATGCCCTCATGCAGGATGGCTTCGATGCGCTCAAGACGTGGCGCGATGACCCTGTCGGCGAACATGGCACGCAGGTCCGGCTCGCGCAGCAGGTCGACGATGAACTCGATGCCTGGTACGAGAGTTCTGCCGGCCAGCACACCACTGAAGGCGGCGAGGGCGTCGGCGAGGTTTTCCCGCGTCGAGCGCTCCGGGTCCGGCTCGGGCAGCGGGGGCAGGGCGTAGCGCAGGGCGTCCAGAACCAGGGGCTGCTTGCCGGGCCAACGCCGGTAGAGCGCGGCCTTGCCCGTGCCGGCGCGGGCGGCGATGCCCTCCATGGTGAGTCGACCATAACCGTTAGCGGCAAGCTCGTCGAGCGTCGCGACATAGATCGCCTGCTCCAGTTCCGCACCTCGGCGACGGCCGGGCGTTGTGCTCTCTGCCATGGACCCAATAGTAGACGCTGGCGTTCCTTCCTGCCTATGCTGACTTTAGTGAACAACCCCGTCTACTAGAAGAGGTGAGGGTTGGATGGCCGATCTGAATCCTGCACGTGACCACCAAGGCAGCCGGGAGCCGGCGCTGGATTTCGAGGCGGTGTACCAGGGGCGCGAGATCTCCTACGGAGCGGACGACCGCCGGTCGGACCTGATCCCGTGGGAACTGGATGCTCCCCAGCCGCTGGTCGTCGAGCTGGAAGCGGCGGGCGAGATCACCGGCCCGGTTCTGGAATGCGGCTGTGGGCTCGGGGACAACGCCCTGTTCCTGGCCGGCCGCGGCTACGAGGTGACCGCCTTCGATGCCTCGCCATCTGCGATCGAGCGCAGCCGGGCCAAGGCCACCGCCGCCGGCAGCCCGGTGACGTTCACGGTCGCCGACGCGACGGAACTGCACGGCATCGGTCTCCCCGGAAGCTTCCGCACCGTCGTCGACAGTGCCATGCTGCACTGCCTGGACGCCGATCAGCGGCGGGCGTACCTCGCTGGGCTGCGTCGGGTGTGCGCGTCCGGTGCGAGACTTCATGCCCTGTGCTTCCGCGACGAGTTGGCCGCTCGCCTGAAGATGCCGGCCAGCATGGACGAACGCAGCCTGCGGGAGGCTTTCCGTGACGACTGGACGATCCGGCGCATGGAGCCCCGCCATTACAGCACCGGTTTGACCCTGCAGGCATGGCAGAACTTGGCGCCCGCCGTATCGGGCGCCTCGGAGCGAGACGACGCCATGGCTGTCGACCAACACGGCAGAGTTCTGCTGCCGTTCTGGCAGATCACCGCTGAACTGACCTGATCGGCCACAGCCGAGCGGCGGGGTCTTTCTCTGCGTGCCTGAGGAAGCACCCCGGCGCCGGTACACGATCCTGTCGTGTGCTGCTCGTCGGTCACCGGATCGGATGTGGGGGCATCCAGATCGGTGACGACGAGAACCAGAACCGCAGCCGGTAGCCGCTATGGTCGGCTTGTCCTGAGCGGATCCGGACCGGAGAGATCCGGAGGCGGGATTGACGGACAACGCACCGCCGTCGGGTCGTCGGCAGTTCGCCGCGCGTATGGTCGAGTTGATCAACTCTGTGGGGCTGACACGAGCCGAGTTCGCGCGGCAGGCGGCCCTGGTCGAGCGGAGACTAGCGGAGCCTCCGAGGAACGCTCCGAGTTTCTCGGAGCAGCGCTTGAGTGACTGGTGTTCAGGCAAGAACGTGCCCAACGAGCGCGTCGTCATCGCCCTGGTCCGTACGGCAGAGCAGGCTCGACGGAGCCAGAGCCTGCCCCCTCCGAACCATCTGGCGCCAGCAATTCTCTCGGTCGACCGATGGTTTGCATGGCGACGCCTGGCACGGGACGAGCAACCGGCCAATGCCCGCCTCTCGACCACAGCGCCCGTTGCCGTACTTACGTTGTGGCAGACGGCCGAGTTCCTGCGGTATCAGGAACGTATCCCCGAGGCCGATGCCTGGACCGAGGCTGCCGCCCGGGCCGGGGGCGCGGCTGCGCTGGGGTGGATCGCTTCCCGGTGGTGGGAGACAGATGCCGCGGGCGACGCGTGGTTCGCCAAGGCAGTGGACGCCGCGGCGGACGCACAGCCGCTCGTCGATGCCGCCGTCCACCTCTACGAGTGCGGAGACACGGAGCGGGCGCAGGCGTGGTGTGGATTATCGACCGGTTCCCGGACGGCCGAGCCGCCCTGGAATCCGCCTGGCGACTGGCCGATGTGGACCTGTGGGACGAGGCTCTGCGCTACTTCGAGAGGGCCGTCCAGGACGGGAACCTCGATGCCTACCAATCGGCCTGCGTCAACGCTGTCCACTCCCGCCGCTCGCGCGAGGCCAAGGCGTGGTTGAAGCCTGCCGTCACCACCGGGCGTACCAACCACCTCTTCGAGTCCTACGCTGCCGTGCCGGATGAGGACTGGTCGGACGCCGACGCATTCTTCCGAGAAGCCGTCGCGTCAGGTCTGGCTGAGGCCCGAGCCGCCTGGGCGTGGACGCTGGAGGTGTCGGGCCGTACGGAGGAGGCTCTGGCCGTACTGGAACTGGTGCCGGAAGACACAGCGAATGCAGTCCTGTTGTACGCACGGCTGCTGCCGGACGATCGCCTGAGCGGAGCCGTGGCACGGCTGCGTTCACTGCCCTTGTCGGAACGCGAATTGCCGGCCCTGGTCGTCGTGAACCGGCTGATCCACGCAGTCAGGCACTGGGCATCTCGCAGATGCAGGCACCCCGCCTCCGCACCGCCATGGTCACCACCGCCTGAGAACCCGCCCAATAACGGTCCAGCCTCCCCTGCGGCCCCCGTTGGCTGGTGCCGGCGGCGGTTGTGCGTTCGGCGACGTGTCGCGCCTTGATCACAGAGCGATCAACCGAACGCGAGTGCCGTGGCGAGGATCTTGACGTCGGTGATGGGGGTGACAGGACGACGAAGGCGAGGAACAGGATGAGTACTGCGCTGAAGTGTCTACGGTCCTTGTCCGGTGTCGACGGCACTCTCCGCAGTCCACCGCGATGACAAAATGCTTGTGGTGCGCGAGACGGCTCCGCCCAGGTAGGGCGGAGCCGTCTCGCGGTGGTGGGCGTACGGGTCAGGCGTGGCGGCGGTTGCCCGTGATGACGCGGTACAGCACGAGGAGAATGAGCGAGCCGACGATGACGGCGATCCAGGTGGAGAGGTCGAAGAAGCCGTCGATGGAGTCGACGCCGAGGATGACCTTGCCGAGCCAGCCGCCGAGCAGACCGCCCGCGATACCGATGAGCATCGTGATGACGATGCCGCCCGGGTCCTTGCCCGGCATGAGCGCCTTGGCGATGAGGCCCGCGAGCAACCCGATGATGATCCAAGCAATGATGCCCATAGCGCCTCTCCTACCTGGTGGTATAAAAAGCGGTGTCAAGGACCGTCTTTACCGTGCCGGTGCTTTCAAACGTTGATTGCGCAGTCTCTTGTGCGGTGGATGGGCGGGGGTGCCGATCAGTGCTGGACAGCTCCGCATCAGGGCCGAGCTAGTCGCTGCCCGCGGAGACAGCTGCCTGGGAGTCGTCGCCGACCTCGCAGCGCAGGATGTCGGTCCGCAGAGGCCGACGTTGCGCTGAGGCGTACAGATCGCGCCTGTACCTCGTTCGCGTTGAAACTCCGATGCCTGGAAGACCAATGGGCTGCGCCGGGAACAGCCGGTCGGGCCGGTACGGTTGCATCGACCGAGGAACCGGCGCCGCACGGGCGGAGAACACGGAGACCACAGGGCCGGCCGCCCCACCAGGGTCCGGGCTCCAAGATCGCGGCGCGCCCGCCGAGCACTCGGACCAAGACGTATTTCTGCAGGAGGACTGTTTCATGACTGACCGGCCGTTGACGCTCATGGCAGTGCACGCCCACCCCGACGACGAGGCCACCGGAACCGGAGGGGTCCTCGCGCGGTACGCGGCGGAAGGCATCCGCACCGTTCTCGTGACATGTACCGACGGCGGTTGCGGTGACGGAACGGGGGGCGTCAAGCCGGGCGATCCCGGGCACGATCCGGCGGTCGTCGCCTCGATACGCCGCCAAGAACTCAAGGCGAGCTGTGACGTCCTGAAGATCAGCGATCTGGAGATGCTGGACTATGCCGACTCCGGGATGACGGGCTGGCCGAGCAACGATGCCCCCGGATCCTTCTGGCAGACCCCCGTGGAGGAAGGCGCTGTCCGACTTGCGGAACTCATGCGGCACTACCGACCCGATGTGGTCGTCACTTATGACGAGAACGGCTTCTACGGCCACCCCGACCACATCCAGGCCAACCGCATCACGATGGCGGCGCTGGAGATGACCGCGCTGACACCGAAGGTGTACTGGACCACGATGCCCCGCTCGATGATGCAGCGGTTCGGGGAGACCATGCGCGAGTTTCATGAGGACATGCCGGAGCCGGATCCTGCCGAGGCCACCGCGATGGCCGAGATCGGCCTCCCCGACGATGAGATCACCACGTGGGTGGACACCACCGCATTCAGCGGTCAGAAGTTCGATGCGCTGGCTGCGCACGCCAGTCAGGGCGAGAACATCTTCTTCCTCAAGATGGGCAAGGAGAGGTTCGGCGAGTTGATGGGCATGGAGACCTTCGTACGTGTCAAGGACGCCACAGGCGCGGCCGTACCCGAGAACGATCTCTTCGCCGGACTGCGCTGATCCCTTCGTCCGACCGGGGCACGGGAAAGCTGATCGGCCGCACGGCGCGATCGAGCGGGTCACGCACTCGGAGGCTGGTAGCGGCTTTGTCGGGTGGTGTCGTAGGGCTGCCATGGGGTGGGTTGTCGGCATGTGGGGCAGGTGCCGGTCGAGGTTGGTATCAGGTGTTGGGGGAGGCCCAGGGCCTGGTAGACGGTCAGGCCCTGGCAGGGACTTTTGGGCAGGTCCGCTGTTCGGTCAGCAAGAGGTGGGCGGCGGTGACGAGGGTGACGTGGCGGTGCCATCCGGTGAATGAGCGGCCCTCGAAGTGGTCGAGTCCGAGAGTCGTATTCAGCTCGCTGTAGTCGTGTTGAGATCGGCGCTTACCTTCGCGATCTCTTCGTTACGCCGTCAGCTCTCCGGTCCGCCGGAGGGCGGCCTGTGCCGAGGTGAGGCGTTCGGATTCGTTGCGGCCCGTGGTCCTGTCGCCCGCGACGTCGTCGGCCCAGCCCAGCAGCCGGTGCAGCTGTGGGTCGGTCGAGGACGCGGCGATGCGGGGCTCGCCGACGACGACCTCTCCGCCCGTTCCGTCAACGGCGATGAGGGTGCCTTCGGACAGGGTGCGTCCGCTTGCCCGGACGCAGCCGTCGGCGGCGTCGACGGTGAGGTTCGCGGCCCCCACGACGGCGGGTTTCCCCATCGACCGCGCCACCACGGCCGCATGACTCGTCGGGCCGCCGCGAGCGGTGACCACCCCGGCGGCGGCGGCCAGGCCGTGCATGTCGAGCGGGGAGGTTTCGGGCCGCAGCAGGACGACCGGCCCTCCCGCGGCGAGCCGGGCCGCGCTGTCGGCGGTGGTCGCCACTTGGCCGACAGCGACTCCCGGGGAGGCGCCCAGCCCTCGGGTGAACAGGTCGCGGGGGTCGATCGCCGTGATCCGAGGCGTACGTACGTGGGTGAGGTGCTGCGGTGAAACGCGGAGCAGCGCCTCGTCGCGCCCGATCGTTCCCGCGTCGGCCAGGTCGACCGCGACCCGGACTGCGGCGCGCCCGACGAACCGACCGCGGCGCACCTGCAGGATCCACAGTTCACCCGCCTCGAAGGTGAACTCGACATAGCACGCGTCGCGGTAGTTCTCCTCGAGCCGGGTCAGGGCGGACAGCAGGCGGGTCCACACCTCGGGTTCCCGGTCGGCCAGTTCGCTCAGGGGCTCGGTCAGTGACGAGCCCGAGACGACGTCTTCGCCTTGGCGGCCGAACAGGGCCTCACCGAAGGGGACATGCTCGCCGGTGTTGGGATCACGGCTGAACGCGACGCCCGTCCCGCTGCGGTGGTCACGATTGCCGAACACCATCGCCTGTACGGTCACGGCGGTGCCGAGGTCGTGCGGGATGCCGTGCAGTTCGCGGTAGGTCTTCGCGCGCGGTGTGTTCCACGACGAGAACACGGCTTCGACGGCGAGCTCCAACTGGCGGGTGGCGTTCTCGGGCACGCTGTCGCCGCTGCGTTCTGCGATGAGCTGCTCGACGCCCTGGATCGCCTCGGCGAGGCGGCTCGTGTCGGTGTTCTGTCCGGCGAGCGCACGGTCGATGCCTGCCAGGCTCTCCGGGCCCACGCCGACGACCTGGGAGGCGAAGCTGGTCAGAAACCTCAGCCGCGAGTCGAGTGCGAACCGCAGGTCGCCCGTCTCGTCGGCCAGGGTGGTGGTCGCCCCGGTGGTGAGCCCGAGGTTGAGGACGGTGCTCATCATGCCGGGCATCGACACGCTGCCGCCGGAGCGGACGGACACCGCAAGCGGCCGCTGTGGACCGCCGAGCCTGCGGTGCGTGGCGGCTTCGAGGCCGGCGACGGCGGCTGTCAGTTCGGTGTCAAGGCCGCTGGGCAGCCGTCCGGTACGGAGGAAGGCGCGGCACGCCTCCGTGCTGATGACGAAGCCCGGCGGCACGGGCAGTCCCAGACGGCGGAGCACGACGAGACCGAGTGCCTTGCCGCCGAGGACTTCCGCCGTCTCCTCGACCTCAGCCGAAATAGGGTGAATCCAGGTCATCGCGTGGTCATCTCTGCGTCGCCTCTGCTGATTCGGCCGCGGGTCCTGCGCCGTGCGCGGGGTGGCGGGCGGCGGATTCAATGGCGCGGGATACCGAGGGTGGCCAGCAGGTCCTCGTGCAGCTGGAACCACACGGTGTGATACGAGGACGTGCTGTCCGTCACGTACTCCAGAGCGCCGGCCCTCGCCCGGGCGAGTGCGTCGGCGAGCCGGACGGGGTAGCGCTGGAAGCGGAGCAGCGCCGCGGACAGCTCGGTGCAGAGGGGCTCGGCACGCTGGTGGAACTCCGTGAACCGGTCGAGCACCCCGGCGTCGTAGGAGGGGTCGCTGTGGTCGTTCATCGTCATGGAGCCGTCTACGGTGCGGGTCTGCCACGCCGTGCAGATATCTAGCAGCTCGGGGTTGAGCACCAGGAACCGGTCGAACGCCGCGGTCAGTCGGGCCCGGGTTCCGGCTTCCTCCAACTCGTCGGCGATCCGCCCGGCGTCCGCGGCTCGGCCCTCCTCCGTAAGGCCCCATCCGCCGAAGTCGCCCGCGGCATGGGTGACGAGTCCGTCCACGGCGAGGTCGATCAGTTCCGATTCGATGTCGGACTCGAGGAGTCCCGAGGCCCTGGCCACCCCGGAGAGGCCGGAGAAGCCGATGCAGCGGAGGGTGTGAAGCACCAGGAGGTCGGTGCTGGTCGCGTGGGACGAAACAGGCTGGGTCATGGCGCGGCCCCATCGGGTGTGGTGTGGGAGACATCTGCGGTCATGAGATCGAAGGTGGCCGCTCCATGGGCGGCACCAGGTCCTTGGGCTCGGGTGACGATCGTGCCGTGCTGCACGCGTACCGCGTACTCGGTGGCGTCGTCGGCATCGGGTACGCCGACGGCCGACGCCAGCAGACCGCGCTCGTCCAGGACGAGGCGGAGGCGTGGCCAGGCGCCGGGTTCGAACACGCGCCGCAGGCACCGGGCGAAGCCGCCGGCCCTCAGCTGTACGAGGCGGCCGGTCTCGGCCGGGTCCGCCGTCGTGACGACCACGGTGATCCGGTCGCCGGTCCGTGCGGCGCGGACAGCCTCCTCGGCGGCTTTCAGCCGGTTGGCGCCGAGAAGTGTGATCACCCCGTCCTCGGCGAAGCCGACGGGGCGGTGCGTGATGAGATCCTGCAGCTCCTGCGGCGGGGACCAGCGGTCCCGGCAGGCTCGGGCCGGCGGGACGTAGGGCAGGTGCGGAGGGTTCCAGGTGTCGGCGAGGGTGAGCCCGCCCAGATGCGCGCAGGCCTGAACGATGTCGAAGGGGTCGCCGAAGCCGAGCGCCGGATCCGCCGAGGCACCCGGGCCCTCCAGCAGTCTCAGGACCAGTTGGGCCCGCCGGACTTGACGCACGGACGGGGCATCGGCGGGCGCGTGCGACTCGAGCGCGAGTGCCAGCAGCAGAGCCTCGAGGTGGGTCACCTGTACGAACGCGTCGCGGATCGGTCCGTCGTCGAGAACCCCGGCCGGCGAGCGGAGATGCACCTGGCCGAAGGAGGGGGTGCCGTCGGCCAGGGGCATTCGTTCGAGCCAGGTCCGGGCGAATGCGCCCAACGCGTCGGCGATGGATCCCGCAGACGGTGTCGGAGGCTGCGGGACCGCGCTGGCGGTGTCAGACTCCGCGATGGCGTTCTGCTCCGTCGTGCCGCCCCGCTCCGCGGTGCCGCTGTGCTCAGCCGTGGCGGCACGCTCGACCATGTCGACCAGCACCGCCAGATAGAGAGCGCGTTTGCTCGGGAAGTTCGAGTACACCGCGCCACGCGTCAGCTCGGCCCGCTCGGCGATCTCGTCCACCTTTGCCGCCGCGTAGCCGCGCTCGGTGAACTCCGCCTTCGCCGCGGCGAGTACGGCCGCGCGCGTGCGCTCCTGCTGCTGAGCCCGGGTCAGACGCACCATCCGCGACACCTCCCTGTCCGTTCGCCGCCGTTCACAGCAAAAGATACACAGAACATCCTGATGATTGGACCATCCGAGTTCGGGACGACGCGAAGCGGGACGGATCCGGTGTCGATGCGAGCCCTCTCAGGTCTCGGAGCACCCCTCTGCCCCTCCTGCCCGTATTACCAACGCATGTCGTGGGCATCCAGATCCGCACGGCGATGTTCGGTGAGCTTGTCGGCGCGTTTGCGGATGTTAGCTGTGGCGGCTCGGCGGCGACCTGGTTGTCCGGTTGCCCTGGGCGACGCGGTGCGCGCGAGAGCAGTCGCCGGTACAGCACATCGAACCCCGCCGCGGTCAGCTGTGGGCCGCCTGCCGGACACGCATGCGTGACCGTGGGTCAGCTCAGCGCCTTCTCCGCGTCGAGCGCCTCGTTGAGGGTGATGGCGGCCATGATCAGGGACAGATGGGTGAACGCCTGGGGGAAGTTGCCCAGTTGCTCCCCGCTCGGGCCGACCTCCTCGGCGAACAGCCCTACGTGGTTGGCGTAGGTCTGCATCTTCTCGAAGGTGTAGCGGGCCTGGTCCAGCCGCCCCGCCCGCGCCAGCGCGTCGACGTAGAGGAAGGTGCACAGACTGAAGGTGCCCTCCGAGCCGCGCAGCCCGTCCGGCGATGCCGCCGGGTCGTAGCGGTAGACAAGGCTGTCGGAGACAAGCTTGCGGTCCATCGCGTCGAGCGTGGAGAGCCACGCCGGGTCCCGGGGAGCGATGAAGCCAAGCCTGGGCATGAGCAGCAGCGAGGCGTCCAGGACCTTGCCGTCGTAGTGCTGGACGAAGGCGCGCTCCTTCTCGCTCCAGCCGCGTTCCATGATCTGCTCGAATACGGCGTCCCTCGCCTTGCGCCACCGCTCCAGGGCGGCCGGCCTGCGGAAGGACTCGGCCAGACGCAGCCCGTGGTCGAAGGCAACCCACGACATCACCCGGCTGTAGGTGAAGTCCTGGCGACCGCCGCGGGTCTCCCAGATGCCCTCGTCCGGCCGGTCCCAGGCGTCTGCGAACCAGTCCAGCGTCCTGGTGAGCGCCTGCCATCCCTCGAAACTGGCCTGCTGCGCGATCTCGGCACCCTGGGACACCGCGTAGGTAGAGGGCTTCGCCGTAGATGTCCAGCTGGAGCTGGTCGGCGGCGCCGTTGCCGATGCGGACGGGGTAAGAGCCGCGGTAGCCCTCGAAGTGATCGAGTGTCTCTTCCGGCAGGTCGGGGCTGCCGTCGATCCGGTACATGGTCTGGAGCGGCTCCTCCTCCTTGCCCTTGCGCTCCCGCAGCCTGTTGACCAGCCAGTGGACGAAGGCGGTGGCCTCCTCGACGAAGCCGAGGTCCAGCATGGCCCGCACGGACAGCGAGCCGTCGCGTACCCAGGTGAACCGGTAGTCCCAGTTCCGCTCTCCGCCGACCTGCTCGGGCAGGCCCGTGTTGGCCGCCGCGATCAGCGCGCCGGTGGGGGCGTAGGTGAGGAGTTTGAGGGTGATGGCCGAGCGGTGCACCAGCTCGGGCCACCGTCCCCGGTAGCGGGAGCGGCTCAGCCAGTGCCGCCAGAACTGGGCGACTTCATCGAATTGCCCGTTGAGCCCTTCGATCGTGAGGGGTGCGGGCGCCTCGCCGTCGGACGCGCAGACGGTGAAGACGGCACCGCCGGACCCGCCGGCGCTCAGTGTCACCCTTCCGCGCACGTCCCGGCCGTCCCGCTCCAGCGGAAAGGTGGACTGCAGGTGCCCGTCGATCCCGGGGGCCCGGAACAGAGCGCCGTTCCCGCCGAGTTCGAGCTCGTGCTCGGCCCGGCCGTAGTCGAAGCGCGGCCGGCACTCAAGGGTGAAGTCGACGGTCCCCCGCACGGTACGGATGCCGCGGACCAGGGTGTGCCGGTCGGTGGCGGCGCGGGTCCGGTCCGGGGACATGAAGTCGACCCCCTCGCCCACTCCGTCCGGCGACAGGAATCGGGTGACGAGGATGGCGGTGTCAGGGTAGTAGAGCTGCTTGCAGGTCCCGTCGGAATGCTCGGGGGCCAGCCGCATGTACCCGCCGCGGTCGTGGTCGAGCAGGGCCGCGAAGATGCTGGGCGAATCGAACCTGGGAGCGGCGAACCAGTCGACGACCCCCTGCGACGAGACGAGCGCGGCGGTCTGCAGGTCACCCACCAGGCCGTGTTCGGCGATGGGAGGGTAACGGTCCATTGCGGCTCCGAGGTCTCGGAAGGGATCTTCTCCAGGTAGAGGTCACCACTGAGGTGAGCGAGGCGTTGCCGCGCATTGCTGCTGCTCTCGGCTGCCGCGTTCACCACTAGCTCTGCTCGATGCGCAGATGGATGGGACCTCGCAGGATGGGGCTGGGCCGGTACGGTGGCGGGTCGGCGACCAGCCTCGGCCGGTCCAGGCGGCGTACCAGTTCGGTCAGCGCGATCTGGGTTTCCAGTCGGGCCAGCGGGCCGCCGAAGCACAGGTGGATGCCGCTGCCGAAGCCCAGGTGCTGGTTGTCCTGGCGATCGGGGTCGAAGCGGTCGGGATCGTGGAAGCGGTCCGGGTCGCGGCTGCCCGAGGCCAGCATGAGCATGATCTGCGAGCCCTTGGGGATGACGGTGTCGGCGACGGTGATGTCGCTGTACGCCGCCCGCCAGGGAATGATGTGCACGGGGGGTTCGTAGCGCAGCAGTTCCTCGACCAGCGGCACGATCAGGTCCGGTTCGTCGCGTAGCCGCTGCAGCACCCGCGGGTGGCGCAGGAGCGTCAGCATGCCGTTGGCGATGAGGTTGACGGTGGTCTCGTGGCCGGCGATGAGCAGTAGGTTCGCGGTGCTGACGATTTCGTCGTCGGTCATCCGCCCGTCGGGCCCGTCATCGTTGGCCAGCCGTGTCAGCAGGTCGTCGCCGGGCCGGCCGTGGCGTTGCTCCAGCAGCCCGCCGAGGTACTCGCGCAGGTCTGTGGTGGCCTGCATGCCGTTGTCCAGTTTCTCCTTCGGGTCGGTCTTGGGGTCGTAGTCGAGCGAGTCGATGATGGCGTTCACCCACACGTGGAACTGCGGTTCGTCCTCGCGCGGCACGCCGAGCAGGTGGCAGATCACGGTGACGGGGAACGGGTAGGCGAAGTCGTCGACGATGTCGATCTGCTGTTTGCCCGCGAAGTCGTCGATCAGGCCGCTGACGGTGGCGGTCAGGTCGGGTTCCATGCCGGTCACCAGACCCGGGGTGTGCGGAGGGCCGAAGTGACGCATCGCCAGGCGCCGCAGGCGGTCGTGCTCGGGCGGGTCGAGGTTGATGAACGACGGCGTGGTACGTGCCTCGGCCGCGGCCATCGGCCGCGACAGGTGGCGGACATCGGAGCTCAGGTGCGGGTCGTGCAGTATGCCGGTGAGCTCGCGGTAGGCACTGATGACGTAGCTGCCATCCTCCTGCAGGGCCACCGGCGTCTCGCGCAGCTCGGCGTACAGCGGATACGGGTCAGCCCGGGCGGAGTAATCGAGGATCCGGCGCAGGATGTCGGGCGTCTCGGTCGTGGTCATGTCGCTTTCCCTCCTACCGGTGCTGCCACGCGGCCGTGACGCGCCGCTCGCCCGGGTCGTGGCCGGTGACGACCACCGTGGCGCCCTGGGCGAGCAGCCTGGGGCCGGGGAAGTCGACAGGCACCGGCTTCGCGTCGACGGGTTCGTCGGGCGTGGGGCAGGGCGGCGGGAAGGGCGCGGCCGTCTCGATCAACTGCCGGTAGTGGTCCAGCCACTTCGCGTTGTTGAAACTGACCGCCGCGGTGACGCGGCCCTGGTAGCCGTACGCGGCGACGAAGCGGCGGTCGGGCACCGACCCCTGGGTGACGACGACCTCGTCGGCGAAAGTCGGTACACCAACGGACTTGATGTTGACGCCGAACTGGATCGACCAGAACGTCGGGATGGACAGGTGCGGCCAGCGGTCCGCCTGAGCGCTGACCATGTTGTGCGCCGCGACCTGGGCCTGCTCCACAGCGTTGACCCAGTGCTCCAGCGAGATGAGCCGGTACTCGTAGATCGGGTTCGGGCAACGTGCCACGTCTCCGGCGACGAAGATGTCGTCGGTGATCAGGCCGTTGAGATCGAGGGCGCGGCAGCCCGTGTCGCAGGCGATACCCCATGGGCCTGCCGCCAGTCCCGAGTCGCGCAGCCACTCGGTGTTGCGGATGCCGCCGAGCGCCACCACCGCCACGTCGGCGTCGATGGCGCTGCCGTCGTCGAAGTGGGCGCGGTGAAAGCGCCCCTGCGCGTCGCCCTCCAGCTGGGTGACTTTGACACCGCAGCGCAGGTCGACGCCATGGGCGCGCTGCATGTCCGCCGCGACATCACCGATCACGGCGCCGAGCGCCCCGACCAGCGGGGCCGGCGCGAGCTCGGCGACGGTCACCGGGATATCCCGCTCGCGGCAGATAGAGGCGATCTCGGAGCCCGTGAAGCCCGCGCCGATGACCAGCACGCGGGAGGGCCCGGAGGCGAGGGCTCGCTGCAGGCCGTCGGCGTGCTCGCGCGTACGCACGACGAACACTCCGTCCAGGGCCGCTTCGGTCTCGACGAACCAAGGCCGGGCCCGTACCCCGGTGGAGATCAGAACTCGGTCGAAAGGAACCTCGCGGCCGTCGGCGAGATGCACATGGTTGGTCGCCAGGTCCAGCCCGTCGGCGGGCACACCCAGCAGCCACTCCGCATCGATGTCACGACGTCGCGGCAGCGTGGTGCCCCCGGCCGGCACCCACCCCGTCAGCACCTGCTTGGACAGCGGGGGCCGGTCATAGGGCTCACCCAACTCGTCACCGATCATGGTCAAGGATCCGGTGAACCCCTCATCGCGCAGAGCCTCCGCGGCTCGCAGTCCCGCCAGTGACGCCCCGACGATCACGACGCGGCCGTCGCGCTTGAACCCCTTCAGGGTATCGGCGCTGGTCATGACTGCGACGTCCCCACCGGCGCGTCCCGCCCCTCCAACTGCTCGACCAGAATCGCCTGGAGCGGGCAGGCTGCCGCGGCACGCAGCACCTGCTCGCGCTGACCATCGTCGGGGTTCGGGTTGTACATCAGCGCTTCTTCACCGTGCATCCGGAACGTGTCAGGAGCCAGGAACGCGCACTGCGCATACCCCTGACACCGGGAAAGATCAACGACAACTCTCATCCCGAACTCCATTTCAGGGACACAAAGCTGCGGACCCTGAGGAAGCACCACCACGGCGCCCAAAGCGCGAGGCACGCCTTCGAAGAAGGGAATCGGCAGTTACTCACTCCTGCGAATACGAAGGAGTGCACCACGCACATCAAAGGTCTCCGCAGGCAGAATTGATCACCGCGAATGCGGACCGGGCGTCTGTAGAACCACCCGGAGAACCTGACCTTGCCCTGAGTAGCCTATCCCGCGCGCACGACGTCCGCACCCCGGAACAAGGGACGTGCGGACGTCCGTCTCCCCGGCGTCCGAGGGCTGACCGAATAGGAGAAGTATGCCTCTGAGCTGGGCGGATGGGGCCTGCTGAAGGGGCTGCCCAATGCGGTCCAGGAAGCACTGCCGGAGGCCTCTGGAATTGCGGGTCACCGCCGAGCATGCCCCCTATGCGGGCCCGCAAGGAGGTTTACCGAACGACGTGCGACTACCGAATGACGGCTGTAGCTGTGGCGATCAGGCATAAGGGCTGTCCCGTAATCCCTGGTGGATCAGCGTGCGGCGTCAGATGCGGTGCATCGCAAGGCGGAGGGACGCCCGAATACTGGATGTATTCGGGCGTTCCGACAACGCGGCGAGGTGCCGTAGCTGTCGTCGCACGCCCGCCAGGGATTACGGGACAGCCCTTACCCGGGTCGTACGAGTGCGGCGTCCCTCCGAGGGCCACGTCGAAGGGTGAGGTGGTCCCCGGCCCAATGAGTCGAGGGCCATGACTGCGCCGTCATTCCCCCCACGGCGTAATCCCCCACCGGACGGTGCCGCTCACCCGGGCCGAGGCGGACGAGCGCCGTGCCGCTGCGGAACGCGTCCGGCGGGCAGGTCATCGGTTCGACGGCGACCGCGCGGCTCCGCTCCCCCGATGGGAGGGTGTCGCCGGTGTAGAGCTGCACGTAGTCGGTTCCCTCACCGAGCCACACGTCCGTACCGAACGAACCCGACGGATGGGCCAGGCGAACCACGGCCCGCCCGTCCGTGTCCCGGTCGAGGTCGGCGAACGGGGTGTCCAGTCGGCGCGCTCCGACAGCCTGCGGCGTACGCAGGTCGTACGGCGTCCCGGCAACCGGCTCGGCGCTCACCGGCAGGCCGCGCTCATCGGTGCGCAGCCACGTCCGGGCGGGGACGGTCAGCACCGACTGGTCGACGACCGCGGTGCCCGCCGTGACATAGGGATGCTGGCCGAAGCCGTAGGGTGCGGCGCTCTCGTCGAGGTTGCGCGCGGTGACAGTGACCTCGAGCCCGCCCTCACCCAGGGCGTACTGGACCCGGACGTGGAGATGGAAAGGGTAGCCCGGCTGTGGCCACAGCGAAGTGTCGAGGACCGCCCGGCTGTTGCTCGCCTCCACGACCTGCCACGAGGTCCACCGGAGCAGTCCGTGGATGGCGTTGCCGCCGGCCGGCTCGGTGAGCGGCAACTGCAGGTCCTGCCCGCCCCACCGGTACCGGCCGTCCCGGACCCGGTTGGGCCACGGCACCAGGATCTGGCCGCGCCCGGCGGTGATCCGGTCCTCTGCGGTGAATCCGTAGATCACGGCGCGTTCACCGACCAAGTACGACCGCAGCGCCGCGCCCAGCTCGACGACGACCACACTGTGCGCGCCGCGGCGCAGGGTCAGCTGCCATCCGGTGCGGCTCTCCTGCACGCGGGGCCTCCTTGGTTCGCCCGGCCGACGTCCTCGAACGTGGGCGTGATGGTGGCCTGCGGTCTTGGCCTACTCGTTGGAGCCTGCGGATCCGCACCGGCCCGGTCAAGCGCGACACGTTCCTGCCGACCCGATCGCCCGGCACGTTCGCCCACCGGGGCCGCAGGCGGCGGAGCAACCGCTCCGCCCGGCTGCGAGGACGGCTGCTCGGAGTACGGGATGTGCCCCTACCGGACAGGACGGCGGCTTCAGCTGCCGCCGGAGCGCCCGCTGCGCCGGCTGATGAACCGCCGGACAGCCCGCTGGAATCTGACATCAGCACGCCGACCACGACCAGCAGCACGATATCGAGCAGGAGTTGGACCAGGGAGCCACGCGCCTCGCTCCAGCAGGAGAACGCACAGACGCCGCTGCCGGCGGCCGTGGGGATGGTGGTGATTGAGATGAAGACGCCGAGCCGCGCGTTAGTCCTGGCCTGGGTCAGCGAAATGATCCCGACGATGCCGGCCAGGACCGCGACGACGACCGAGAAGACATTGGGGGCGTCGATCAGTGTGGAGACCGGTCTGATGCCCAGGTCGAATGCCTTGGGCTGAAGGCCGACGCCGCGGATCGCCCACCGCGACCGGTGACCGCTGCGGCGTGCGAGCGGCGAACAACCCGGCGAAACCCGCCGAGGATCACCACCCGGCGGGCGTCACATGGTCTTGCACAGAGGATCAGCCTCCGGTGGCGAAGCCGGGGAAGAGCGTCATCCCACCGTCGACGTAGAGCGTGCTGCCGACGACGTAGTCGAGCAGGTCCGAGGACACGGCGACGACGGCGTTGGCGATGTCGTCCGGGTCGCCCACGCGGCGGTACGGAATCAGCCGCAGGAGGTCGGCCTCGGCCTCGGGGGTTGACCAGGCGTTGCGATTGATCGGTGTGCGAATGGCGCCGGGTGCAATCGCGTTGACCCTGATCCGATGGGGGGGCAAGCTCCTGGGCGAGGGTCTGCATCAACATCCCCACTCCACCCTTGGAGGAGGCGTAGTTCACGTGCCCCGACCATGGGATGATCTGGTGGACCGAGCTCATGCAGATGATCTTCCCTGCCGACCGGGACACCTCTTCCACCACGCCGCGTCGCATGAACTCCTTGGCGGCCTCCCGAGCGCAGAGGAACTGCCCGGTCAGGTTGACGTCGATGACCTTCTGCCACTGCGCGAGCGTCATCTCCGTCACGGCCGAGTCCCGCTGGAGGCCGGCGTTGGCCACCAGGACGTCGATGGTTCCGAACTCCTCGACCATCCGGGCGACCATGGCGACCACCTGGTCCTCGTTGGACACGTCGGCCTCGTGGGCGTAGGCGCGAACCCCGAAGCCCTCGATCTGCGCACAGACCTTCTCGGCCTCGTCCGCACCGACGACGTAATTCACCACCACGTCCGCTCCGGCCCGGCCCAGAGCAATGGCAGTCGCCTCGCCGATACCCGAGTTGGCACCGGTCACCAGCGCCTTCTGGCCCCTGAGCAGCTGCGCGGACATTGCCCCACTGTTCTCGTCGGCTTTTCCTGCCACCACGACCTCTCCTCTCCTCTCGGCGTTTCGGACGGCACGCACTCAGGGAACGGGCGAGCGCCTGGGGAAGGCCAGACGTCGGCCGGCCGCCAGGACAGACCCAGGAGCCGTCGCACATCCGGCCCCAGACGAAAGCACCCTGCGCCGCAGGCGGGACAGACCGGCGCGCAACGCAGCTGTATTTCGGCCGGGCACCTCACACGGTCGGGCTAAGAACTGCCCCCGAACCTTCCCCGGCAGGCCCCGTGCGGCCCGCCGGGGCCACCTGTGAGAGTGTCAGCTTGTATGCCACCGGCCCGAATACTGGCGAGCCCGGATCCATGCTCAACCCCAGCTGTCGCCCCCTGTCCACATCACCCCAGGCCCCCACGGATGCCTCCCAGATCTGCGCCGTCGCCGTCACCGGCACCGTGAGCGCGCTGGGGATCAGCCACGACAGCTCCGGGGCCCGGTTCCTGGAGTCGCACAGGCCGACGACGAACCGGTCCCGGGCGTCACACGAACCGGTCGCGGTGCTGTCTGTGCCCTTGAGCCTTGACACCTCAGCGCGGGACGGTTGTTGCGCAACTACACGCAATGGACTCGACGGGGGAGAGCATCATGGCGTTACGGTTCGTCGGCGTCTACCCGAGCACCGGAGGAGAGGGGGTGCCGACGGTGTGGGTGAAAGAGGAGAGCGCGGATCTGGTCCGCCAGGGTGCGGCGGCCGATGAACTCCTCAAGGCCGAGGTCGGCTCCACCCAGTGGGTGCCCGGCCATACGACGGGGGTCCCCGCTCACGAGCGGGTGATCCGGATTCCGGCCCGCATGGTGCCGTTCTTGACGGAGGCGTGCGATGCGGCAGAACGAGCCGCTGAACACCGCGACGTTCGCTGACCTTCTTGCGGCCACCCACCGCAGCGCCGTCCATCTGGAGATGCGCGACGTCTACGCGGTCGGCGACGAGCGGGAGGACTTCGAGAACTTTCTGCGCACCGGCATGCCGAACCTGGATCCGGCCCGCTCGTTCTGGCCGCAGTGGATGCCGCTCGTCAAGGACGCGGTCGCCCGCGGCGTGGTCATGCGCCGCGCCCGCATCGTGTCCGAGCCGGTCACCGACCACATCCGCTACGAGCACGCCATTACCCCGCTCAACCTCCAAGTCGGGGAAGACGTGCGCCGGCTGTCTCGTCGGCACGCGAGCGACATCCCGCTGCCAGGCAACGACTTCTGGCTCCTGGACGGCCGCATCGTGCCGTTCCACCACTTCACCGGCACCGGCGACGGGGCCCCGGACGGCAAGGAGCGCACCGACGACCTCATAGCCACCGTCCGCGCGGTCGACTCCATGTACCTGGAATGGCGCCGCCTGCACCGCAACGGCATGCGCAACGTCCAACAGCACTGGAACGCCGTCCACGAGCGCACCCGCGTCCGCCGGGTCCACGTCTCCAACGTGCCGCCGGGCTTCTTCCAAACGCCCGGCTTCGCCACCGCCCTCATGGAGCAGCTCACCCGCTTCCAGGGCACCCCCAACGACGTCTCCGAAGCGGTCGCCGCCCGGATCGCCCGCTCCCGCTTCCTCTACGAGGGCGGCCACCGCTACGTCGTCCTCATGGAGGAATCCGTCCTGCGCTACCGCACTGCCGACCCGACACCATGAAAGGCCAGCTGCGCCACCTCTTGGCCGTGATGCCCCTCGCGTCCGTCTCCCTCGGCATCATCCCGTTCACCGCACAACGCACCGTATGGCCGCTGGAGGCGTTCCACCTCCACGACGACACCGAGGCCGTGGTGGAGACCCTCACGGCAGAGATCAAGGTGAAACAGCCGCGCGAACTCGCCGACTACGCGAAGGCGTTCACCAGCCTCGCGGAGATGGCGGTCTACGGGGACACGGCCCGCGCGCTCGTCCAGGCCGCGATCGACGCCCTGGAGTAAACCTCCGCAATTCTTCGCAATCTCGTTGAACGGGAGGCCGCATCCTCCATAGCGTCGAACGACACCGGCGCACCAGCAACGGAGGCGGCTACGCCCGCTTCCTTGCCCACACCACCCAGGCCCCGGACGACAGCATCGGCGACCACGACGACACGGCGAGGCGAAGGTGAGCGGCACCCACACCGCGCTCCACGGCCCCCACGGCCTGATCGAAGCCGAACTCCCCCTGGACCGCGCCCGGTACGAAGCGCTCGTCACCGCCGTGCTCGCGTGGAAGGACCCGCACCTGGCACCCCGGGACTACGAGCAGATCGCTCTTCAGTCGACCGGACACGCCCGCGCGGTTGCCGACGACGTCCGGCGCCACGTCGCCTCCCTGCCGAGGAACGACGGCCGCGGCGCCCTCGCCGACATCGTCCTTCGCCAAACCGCCGGGCGCCCGTCCGCACCGCTGGAAGGAACTGCCTGCTGCGCCCAGAACCGTGCCCGGCTCGTGCGGACCCTCCACACGCGGCTGGACCGCCTCACAGAAGCCCTTTCCGCCCCGTTGTTGCGGGCCGGACACGTTACGGCCGCCGCCGCTACGGAAGGTGCGGCGAGCGCGTGATCTCGTTGAACTTCTCTCGCTCCTGCGCGGAGAGGCTTTCTGCTTGGTGAAAGGGAAACGCCCCATCGGCTTCCGGGCGGAGAGGGCGGTTGGCGTCGCTGAGATCATGGGGCGACCTGGCTCTTGGCTGGGAGGCAGTCCATGCCTTTGAGGCAGAACACGGGATCGTGCTGCCCGAGCCGTTTCGGACCTTCGTCGCTGAGACCGCTGTGCCGATGTTCCCCACGGCCGGTCTCGGTGTGTGCGCCCCGGCGACGCCGGCACCGCCCGCGTCGCCGGGTACCGCTGCCAGGGCTACGCCTCGCAGGTCAGGCCGTGTGCGGGGAGTCGTCCCGTGCGCAGGTAGGCGTTGACGCGCTCGTCGACGCAGGCGTTGCCGTACTCGCCGTACAGGCCGTGCTGGCGGGCGCCCTCCACGGTGAGCAGCCGGGAGCTCGGCTACTGCTCGCGCATGGCCTCGGCGCCGGCGTAGAGGGTGCGGGGGTCGCCGGTGGCGTTGACGAGCAGGGCCGGAACGTCGTTGTCGAGCACGGTCGGCGCCTCGGTGGGCCGGTCCCAGAACTCGCAGGGGGTGATGTTGTTGGCCAGCGGCCCGGCGAGGGGGAACCGCTCGCGGGACTCCTCGACTGCGCGCCAGTAGCTGCCGACGCCGCGCCGCTCGGCCACGTCGCCGCAGACGATCGCGGTCATCTGACTGGAGGAGGCCGAGCTTGCCCCGGTCAGCAGGAACTCCAACTGCCCGGCGAGTTCTTCGGACGGCTCGACCGGCTCTCGGTCCGCAGCGCGCGCCAGGAGACGTACGGTCCCGGCCAGGTCGGCGCGCCGCTCGTCGAGGTCGCTGCCGAGGCCGTCGAAGAAGACGGAGGGGAGCACGTACTCGTCCAGCAGGTACGCCTTTCCGATCCGCAGCGGCTCCTCCGCAGCGGCGCCGAGGATGTGCTCCACCGTCGCCAGGACCTCGACGCGCGTGGCGCCCAGCCCGTAGGTGCCGTGCCGTGCGGCGGCCCACGACGCCCACGCGCGCAGGGCCGCCTCGTCGGCCGCCTCGGCGCCGTGCAGCAGGCTGTGGCTGTAGTGCTCAGGGGAATTGACACCGTCGAGCACCATGCGGTCGGTGCGGCCGGGGAAGAGCTGGGTGTAGACCTCGCCGAGGTAGCTTCCGTAGGAGTAGCCGAGGTAGGAGAGTGCGTTTTCGCCGAGGGCGGCGCGGATGACGTCCATGTCGCGGGCGGTGTTGCGGGTGGTGACGTACGGCAGCACGTCGCCGTGAGCGCGTTTGCACCGCCGGGCCAGCTCGCGCGCGACGGCGACTTCCTCGCGGTACGCCGCCAGGTCGGCGCCCGCGGAGCGGACGAGGGCGGAGCCGAGGTCCCAGCCGCAGTCCAGCGGGGTACTCCGGCCGACGAAGCGCGGGTCCATGCCGATCAGGTCGTAGCGGTCGGCGACCTCTCCCATCACCTCCGACTTGGTCAGTGGCATGTGGAGGCTGGGGCCGGCCGGTCCCCCGTCGTTGAGCAGCAGCGGGCCGACACGGTGGGCGGTGTCGGTGGCCTTCAGGCGGGATATGGCGACGGTGATGGTGCGACCGCCGGGGTCGGCGTAGTCGAGCGGCACGGTGATGTCGGCGCAGTCGGCGCCGGCGGCGTCCAGCTTCTGGCCGAGCTCGTCGCCGGCGCCGACGGTGCAGGCGTGCCAGTCGACATGCTGGCCGTGGAAGCGGGCCAACGGGTCCGGGTCAGCGGCTGTGGCGGTGGCGGTGGTCGTCGCGGTGACGGCGAGCACCGCCACGCATGCCGCGAAGGCCTTGATGCGTAGGGCAGTTGACATACACGCCCTAGGGGCGGCGGACACCTCGGCACACTCCGGGAAAGCCCCCGAAACCGGGTGGGGTTGGCCCCAAAAAAACTCAGCCCACAACCCTGAGAGTGAGAGGCGTAAGCGGGACTCCGGCACCGCGCACGCGCTTGCTCAGCCGGTCGGCGGGGCGGCTACCACAGGGCGAAGCCAGTGCCGAGGTCGTCC
The DNA here is from genome assembly GCF_045162475.1 of Streptomyces sp. NBC_00984. Taxonomy (NCBI): domain Bacteria; kingdom Bacillati; phylum Actinomycetota; class Actinomycetes; order Kitasatosporales; family Streptomycetaceae; genus Streptomyces; species Streptomyces sp. NBC_00984. The sequence goes on along the minus strand of NZ_CP108734.1, from coordinate 577,192 downwards.
GCGGGATTGAGCTCGAAGCGGTGCTCGCCGGTAGGGCTTGACGATCCCTCGTGCGAGTTGTCGTGCCGCCCCCGGCGTCTGGGGCGTCGGTACCTCGGCGTCCTCTCGTGTTCGGTACTCAGCCGCATCCGGTGGACGAGCTCGCACAGGGCGCCAGACTCGCCGGCGGAGGCCTGCTTCTCACCCCAGACACTTGCCCGCTCGTCGGTGCTCCAGATCGTCCAGGTGTACGAGGCCACAGCCCATGAACTGCGACCTCGTCACCTCAAGCACTGCTGCAGTGCTTAATTCATGACACTTTCTCGTTACGAGACTTGCACAGTGACCTTCTGTCCGGGTGCGACGGACACCTTTGCGTAGGTGCAGGTCTTTCCGTTGACGGTCTTCGTCTTGACTGCTTGGGGGACGCCGTTGACCTTGATCGTCGAGCGGCTGCCGGGGAAGCGGGCCTCCCACTTGTAGCGGGCCGAACCCGTGGCGTTGGTCAGGGTCGACTTGGTGGCGCCGTCATGACGCAGGGTGAAGGTGTTACCGCCGATCTTGATGTCCTTGATCTGCAGCCAGCCCATTCCGGCAGGCATGCGGGACTGGGTGCTCAGGGCGTGCCCCGGGGCGTTGGGCTGCACGCCCATGAGGCCCTCGACGGTCTGGCTCAGCAGGGTGTAGGAGACCTCGGGGTAGTCGCCGTTGGGGCCTTGCTTGGACACCGGGTGCTGGTCGTTCCGCTTGTCGTAGACGTACTGCATCCACTTCCAGGCCGTGTCGTTGTGCTCGTAGGCGAAGAAGGTGTCCGGCAGGTAGCTGATCGCCTCGATGTTGGACGGCTTGCCGCTGCCGCTGGCCTGCTCGTCGACATAGTCGAGGTAGGCGTCGGCGCGCGCCCCCGGATTGATGATCTGCTTCATGGGCATGAACCAGCTGTTCTCCTTGCCCCAGCCGGTGAGCGCCTTGCCGTCGGTGGTGTAGCCGCGGACCATGGCGGCCCCTGAGCCGGAGCCGCTCCAGGTGTCGTTGAAGTACGCCTTGAGGCTGTCGGCCCGCTGCTGGAACTCCTTGGACAGGGTTTGGTCGCCCTTGGCGGCGGCCAGGTCGGACATCGCCCGGTATGCCTGGTACTGGGATCCGATGGAGTCCCCGGACTCGGCCAGGTGCTCCTCTCCGACCTCGTTGTAGCTGGCGGCGCCGGCGAAGATGCCGTTGCCGGTGCCTTCGGCGACACCGTTGGGCTTGTTGGCGTCGTGGAGTCCTACGAAGTCCTTGGTCGCGTGCTTGTAGAAGTCCCAGAGCGTGCTGTCGTTGACGTAGGCGCTGTCGCCGCTCCAGCGGTAGGCGTGATGGGCTTTCTCCACCAGCTCGAACGTGGCCGGGACCTCTCGGACGAAGGAGGTTGGGCTCCGGTAGTCGATCGAGAGGTATGTCTTGTTGTCGAAGTTGATGGCCCATACGGGGTAGTACTTGTGCTCGGACGTCGCGGAGCCGGCAAAGGCACGCAGCATGGCCTTGTTCGCGTCGTTCAGTCCGAGGACGGAGGCGCCGGCGAGCTGGTGAGCCATGTCGCGTGAGTAGTAGCCGCTGCGATGCGCATACCCGGCCCAGTAGGACGGGCCGTACGTGCCGGTGCCGGTTCCGGACCGGTTGCCCTCGTCGACGTTCAGCGGACCGGTCGTGCCGGGCATCTGGACCCAGCTGTTGGCCTTGCGCTTCGACCAGTCGAACATCTCGACGATCTTGGGGTCGGAGGACGAGATCACCGGGTCGACCGGGGCCGCGGGGGAGACCATGATGTCGTCGGCGTTGACCCAGCTGCTGCCGGACTCGAAGGCGAGCTCCAGCTGGTCGCCGCTTTTCAGGGACACCCGGCTGATCGTGTAGCGGGCGTAGCCGGACCGGCTGGGCAGATCCACCGCACCGGCCTGCGCGCCGTTCACCCGGGCGACGAACCTTCCCCCCGGGCCGCCGGTGGCGATCCAGGCGGAGAAGTCGTACGTACCGTCGCCGGACGCCGTGATGGTCTGCGCCACCTTTTTGCCGCTTCCGGCATCCAGGTACGCGAGCCTTGCGCCACCGTGCGGTGCGTTGGTGGCGACTCCGGTGCCGGAAGTGAACGTCCAGCCCGTGGTGCCGTCCTCGAAGCCGGGATTGCTGAGGGTCAGCGCTGAGGTGGCTGCGATGGCCGGACTGCCCAGGGTCAGTGGTGTGAGCGGGGCGAGTGTGGCGAGTGTGGCTACGACTGCCAGGCGGGCAGGACGGCGATGCCTCATGGCGTACTCCAGTGCGGGGCTCGAGTGAGTGGCCGAAAGCTAGCAGCGGCGCTCGACGGGTTGCAATAGTCCTGCAAGCCTGCGATGCGGAATCGATCAGAAAGTTTTCAATCAACCATTGCAAGTGAGTGTTGCTGGTTGCTAACTTCCCTGCAATCGCCCGACGTTCGGTCGATGCCCGAGCCGCATGCAGAGGTGGTCATCTCATGGACATGAGTCGTCGCAGAGTTCTAGGAGTGGGCGGCGCACTTGCCGCAGGAGCGGGCCTCGGCGGCCTGACCGCCTGCTCAGGCACCGGCAGCACGGGTGCTCAGGGCGGCGATGTCGGTGACGCCACCAAGGGCTCCATCACGGTGTGGAGCTGGCAGGGCCCGGCGGCGGAGTTGCGGGCGCTGGTTCCGGCGTTCAACAAGAAGTACCCGGACATCAAGGTGACCGTGCAGGACATCGGGAACCCGGCGATCTGGGACAAGATCACCACGGGCATGGCAGCCGGAGGGGCGGGCCTCGCGGACGTACTGCACATAGGCGTCGACTACCTGCCCGGATACGTGGACCGCTTCCCGGGCCAGCTTGCCGATCTCGGCAAGCTGGGAGCCCACAAGTACCGGGACTCCTTCGCGAAGGGCCTGTGGGAGACGGTCTCGCCCAAGGGCGAACAGGTGAACGCGCTGCCGTGGGAGGCGAACTCGGCCGGGTTCTACTACCGTGCCGATGTCTTCGAGGAAGCCGGTGTCGATGTCGGAGCGCTCGACACCTGGGACGACGCGATCGAGGCCGGCAAGAAGATCAAGAAGAAGACGGGCAAGTACCTTCTGGGGATCGACAAGCCCGCCTCGCAGCAGGACTCGGCGAACTTCTTCCAGCTGCTGCTCCAGCTGCAGGGCGGCTTCTATTTCAACACCGACGGCGACATCACCCTCGATTCCGCCGAGGCCGTGCGTGCCATGTCGCTCATCAAGAAGATGAACGACGCCGGACTTGTCAGCGACATCTCCGGCGGCTGGAACGCGCTGATCAGCTCGATCAAGAAGGGAACGGCGGCGGTCCTGCCGTGGCCGACCTGGTTCGGCGGCATCATCGAGGAGACGGTCCCCGACCAGGCGGGTAAGTGGGGTGTGCGTCTGCCCCCGTCCGTACGCCGCGGCGGGGCCACCGCCGCCACCGTGAATTCCACACACCTGGCCGTCGCCGGCACCAGCAAGCACCAGGCCGCGGCCTGGAACTTCGTGGAGTTCGCGCTGACGCGGCCCGAGTCGCAGGTCCAGATCTACCGGGGCAAGGGGATCGCCCCGGCCCTGTTGAAGGCGTACGACGATCCGGTCTTCCACGAGCCGTCGAAGTTCTTCGGCGGTCAGAAGAAGGGTGAGATTTTCTTCGGTGCCCTCAAGGCGCCCTCGCCGGCGTTCAACTACACCTCCGACTATGCCCGAGCGCTCAAGGTGGTCACCGACGCCCAGACGAAGGTGCTGCTCAAGGGCGCCGACCCGGCCAAGGTGCTGCATGCGGCGGCGGACCAGCTCGCTTCCCAGACCGGACGCCAGGTCGCCCGATGAGTGTTGTCACTTCCCCGAACCGTACGGTGCGAACGGCGGGTGTGCGCGACTCCCGACCACCGCGCTTGAGCGCGCGCCGTCTCGCGCCGTACGCCTTCGTCCTGCCCGCCGTGCTGCTGTTCGCCGCCTTCAAGCTCTACCCGATCGGCTGGTCGTTCGTTCTCAGCCTCCACAAGACGGTCGACGGCGTCGACATCTTCGTCGGAGCGGACAACTACAAGCGGCTGCTGGACGACCCGCTGTTCTGGACGGCACTGAAGAACACGGCAGTCATCCTGGCCGTCCAGGTGCCGATCATGCTGGCGCTTGCCACTGGCCTGGCCGTCGCGTTCAACTCGGTCCTCCTGCGGGCGCGCTCGGTGTTCCGGCTCGGATTCTTCATGCCGATGGTCACCGGCCTCGTGGCGTACGGTGTCATCTTCTCCGTCCTGCTCAACGAGAAGTACGGACTGGTCAACTGGCTGCTCTCGCTCGTCGGAATCGGCGAAGTACCGTGGCTGACTGATCCGCTGTGGGCAAAGATCTCCCTCGGTCTGGCACTGACCTGGCACTACACCGGCTACAACGCGGTGATTCTGCTGGCCCGCCTGCAGACCATTCCCAAGGAGCTGTACGACGCCGCCTCGGTCGACGGAGCCGGAGCCTGGCAGTCCTTCCGTCACGTGACGCTTCCGGGACTGCGTCCGGCGATCCTCCTTGCCACGGTGCTCTCCACCATCGGCACCCTGCAGATCTTCGACGAGCCGTACATCCTCACCCGCGGCGGCCCCGACAACGCCACGCTGACCATCGGCGTGTACCTGTACCAGAACGCCTTCACGTACTTCGACTTCGGCTACGCGTCGGCCATCGCCTACGTCCTTGCGGTGCTGATCGGAGTCCTCGGCCTGATCCAGTTCCGGGTCCTGGGAGACAAATCATGACGACCCCCACACGTGGCGCCGCCCGCGCACCACGCACCGGCCCGCACCGCCCAGGCCGCGGCATCCTGCTGACCTCGGGGCTGGCCATCGTGCTCGCCGGCGTGCTCCTGCCCTTCTACTGGCTCGTCATCGCCAGCACCCACAGCACCGACGAGATCTTCGACTCCACGCCGCCACTTCTTCCCGGCGGGGACCTAGGCAAGAACATCTCCAGCCTGCAGGAGACCGCATCCTTCGGGCAGGTCGTGCTCAACTCACTGCTCATCGCGGTCATCTACACAGTCTGCGCAGGAGCCGTCTGCACCCTGGCCGGCTACGCCTTCACCAAGTACCGCTTCAAGGGCCGTGACGCACTCTTCGGCATGCTGATGCTGGGGCTGGTCATCCCGACCCAGGTCACACTGGTTCCGCTGTTCAAGATGATGGCCGAGCTGCACTGGCTCAACACGTATCAGGCAGTGATCATGCCCAACCTGGCGCTCCCGTTCGGCATCTTCCTCATGCGCCAGTCAATGGCTGCGCTGCCCGACGAACTGCTCGACTCCGGCCGCATGGACGGCTGCGGCGAACTGCGTCTGTTCCTGCGGGTCGTCCTGCCGCCAATGAGGCCCGCCCTGGCAGCACTGGGCATCTTCCTGTTCCTCTACCAGTGGAACGACTTCATCTGGCCCCTGATCGTCCTGCGCGACAATGCCTCCCTCACCATTCCCGTCGCACTCGCCTCACTCCAGGGCGTCGACGACACCGACTACGGGGCCATCCTCACCGGAACGGCCGTCGCCGCCATTCCCATGATCATCGTCTTCCTGGCCCTTCAACGCCACTTCGTCTCCGGCCTGCTCGCCGGCGCTGTCAAGGAGTGATCGTGAGCACCCAGCCCACCGAGGCCGTCACCACCGCGGAACTGGCGCCCGCCACCTTCGAGCCACTGCTCGACACCGTGGAGATCGCCGTCCTGGCCCCGGGCACCGACCCCGCCTGGACACTGTCCGAAGTGCCCGGCGGCCTGAGAATGCTGCAAGTCGAAGCTCCCGGCTCACCGGTGGAGATCCGGCTCTCCGCCCCGCTTGGCGACACAGCCGGCTACTGGCACCCGAAGGCAGGCTGGAGCCGGACCCTGGTCGCCGACTGGGAAGGCAGGTCCAGGGTCAGCCTCATCGACGGCCTCGCCGCCGGCTGCCTCTACGACTACTCGGGCGCCACGCTGCTCGCATTCGCCGCAGCCGACCCCGTCCCCGAGGTCGCCCTGCGCTTCGGAGTCTCCGAGGAGAACGACACCCACGTCGTCCACCTCGAACTGCCGCCTTCCACCACACCGCACCGCATCCTCTTCGTACCACGCAGCCCCTCAGTCGCCTCGGCCATGCGCCTGCTGCGCGGCTGGTACGAAAAGCAGACTCCGGCCGCCATGCCAGTTCCCGAAGCGGCCCGACTGCCTCTGTACAGCACCTGGTACGCCTTCAACCAGCAGGTCGATGCGACAGCCGTCGAGCAGCAGGCCGCACTCGCCGCGGACATGGGCTTCGGCACACTCATCCTGGACGACGGCTGGCAGCGTTTCGGCAGCGGCCGCGGATACGCGGGCGTGGGCGACTGGCTCCCCGACCCCGACAAATTCCCCGACTTCGCCACTCACGTCACCCGCGTACGCCGACTCGGACTGCGCTACATGGCCTGGGTCGCGCCTCTGCTCCTGGGCCCCCGGACCGACTGCTACGAGCAATGGGCTTCCTACGCCCCGGCCCTCGCCAAGGTTCCCGGTGCTCACGTCCTCGACCCCCGCAGCCCCGAAGTCCGCTCCCACGTCGTCCGCCTGTGCGTACGCCTGGTGCGCGACTACGGTCTCGACGGACTCAAGGTCGACTTCCTCGACGAAGCCATGGCCTACGCAGGCGACGGCAGGGGCGATGTCGGGCAGGCACTCACACTCCTGCTCACCGAACTGCGCACCGCGTTGCTCGCCGAGCGATCCGATCTGCTACTGGAACTGCGTCAACCCTACGTCGGTCCGGGCATGGCCGCGTTCGGCAACATGCTCAGATCCTTCGACTGCCCGGCCGACTCCACGGCCAACCGCGTCCGCACGATCGACACCGCACTGCTCGCCGTTGGCGGTGTCGTCCACTCCGACCCCTTGCTGTGGGACACCACGGCCCCCGCGACGACCGCCGCACGGCAGCTCATCGGGGCACTTCACTCCGTTCCACAGGTCTCCGTGCGCCTCGACGCACTCCCTGAGGACCACGCCGAAGCGGTCCGCTTCTGGCTGGCCCAGTGGCGCCGCCTGCGCCCCCAACTGCTCGACGGAATGGTCGAGCCCGGCCGCCCTGACGATCTCTACACTCTGGTGCAGGCCGGAGCGGACGGGGTGAACGTGGTGTCCGTGTTCAGCGACCGGACCGTACCGGTGCAGCCTGCGGTCCATCGCGAGACGGTCCTGATCAACGCGACTGCCGAGAACCGGCTGGTGCTGGAGGTCCAGGACGAGGGAGCGCAGGTGGAGGTCGAGATCCGTGATCCCTCCGGCCGTATCATCGAGCGGACCCGGATCACGCTCACCTCCGGCCTGCACAACCTGCCAGTGCCGAACATGGGGCTGGCCCTGATCCGGAAAACCGCATGACCCTGCCAGTGAAAAGGGGACGAATGAAGGTCGGCATCGTTGAGATCGCTGCCCGGGCGGGTGTGAGCGAGGCCACCGTCAGTCGGGTCATCAACCGGCGTCAAGGAGTGGCGACGAAGACCAGGGACGCCGTCGAAAGGGCCATGACAGAACTCGGCTACGAGAGGCCCGTGGAGGGCCAACTGGTCGCGGTGATCACCGAGCACGTCTCCAACCCCTTCTTCGCCGACGTCGCCGAACGCATCGAGGCGGCACTGGCACCACACGGACTCAAGGCCGTGTTGTGCCCGGCGTTTCCCGGAGGGGTCCAGGAACGGGAGTTCATCGCCTCGATCATCGACAAGGGCATCGCGGCCGTCGTGTTCCTGTCCTCGTCCAACACCGTGGAGGGCGCCGACACCGAAACGTACGAGATGCTCCGCTCCCGACGCATCCCGTACATCGGTGTCAACGGGGGGTTCGCCGACAACGTTCCCGCGCCCGTCTTCTCCACCGACGACGCGCTGGCAGCCGAACTGGCCGTGGACCATCTGCACCGTCTCGGTCACCGCGCCATCGGCATGGCATCCGGGCCAGCCGGCAACCACCCGGCCGACCGGCGTGTGCAGGGCTTCCTCGACGCCATGGCCAAACGGGGCAGCCAGGACGCCGAACGCTGGGTGATCAGGCAGTCCTACACCGTCGAAGGCGGTCAGTCAGCCGCGCATACCCTGCTACAGCTCGGTGCCACCGCCATCGTCGCAGCCAGCGACTACATGGCCCTCGGCGCGATCCGCGGCATCCGCCGGCAGGGATTCTCGGTCCCTGGGGATGTCTCCGTCGTGGGCTACGACGGCTCCATGATCACAGAGTTTGTCGATCCGCCCCTGACCACCGTGAGACAGCCGGCCGACCGGCTCGCCCTCGAAGTCGGCCGCAGCGTCCTGTCGCTCGTCAGCAACCGCGAAGTACCGACGGGAGAACTCTTCTTCGACCCCGAACTGGTGATCCGCTCCACAACGGGGCCCGCGCCGCACAAGTAACTTGGGTGCGGCTCGGAACGGCGAAGCCCGGGGTCAGCTCAACGAGCTGACCCCGGGTGGACGTTAAACGCCAAGCTAAGGTGGTCCGCATGGACCGCACGCAGGATGGAAAGCCCCGTAGAACCGCGGCTCGTGGCAGCTACGCCGTGGGTGACGAGCGCCGTGCCCGGATTCTGGACGCCGCTGTCGAGCACTTCGCGCAGTGGGGGTTCCATGCCTCGTCGCTCGCGCGGATCGCAAAGGACGTGGGGATCACGCAGGGTGGGCTGCTGCACCACTTCCGCAGCAAGGAGGATCTGCTGATCTCGGTGCTGCAGCGGACCGACGAGCAGGGCGGGGAGCGGCTCTTCGCGCGCGAGCCGCAGTCCGCCGTCGAGACCTTTCAGACGCTGCTCGGCCTCGCGGCGTACAACGCCGACCGGCCGGGCCGCACCAAGATGTTCAACGCACTGGTAGGGGAGGCGGGCGAGCGGGGCCACCCCGCGCACGACTTCTTCGTCGGCCGCTACCGCACGGTCATCGAGGAGATCGGCAGGGAGCTCCGGGACGCCGTCGAGCGTGGTGAGGTCAAGCCCGACACCGACCCGGAGGCGCTGGCCGCGGAGATCGCGGCGGTGATGGACGGGCTGCAGCTGCAGTGGGCGCTCGCCCCGGAGACGTACGACATGGTGGGGCGGCTGCGGGCCTACTTCGACCGGTTGCTGCGGTCGGTGACGGTGGACGGGGCGGGGCTGCCGGAACGGTCCGGTGGCGAGGAGGACCGGTCGGAGAGCTGACCGGCCCGCCTCGCCGTCCGGGTCAGCCCAGCCAGATCCCGCGGACCGGGCCCAGGGGGTCGGACTCGGTGTGCGGCTCGGCGTCCCAGATCATCGTGGAGCGCTGTGAGGTGGTGTAGCGGGGCCAGCCGGCACCCGGGTCGAGATCGGTCACGAAGGCGACCCAGGCGGAGTGCATGGCGTCGGTCAAGCGCTGCGGCGGGTTCTCGCCCAGAGCGGCGGTGACACCTTCGGCGTCGGCGGGCAAGCCGAACGCGAAGGGCAGGTCGAGGCAGTGGCTCGCCAGGCCCGCGTAGGTCGCGGCGGTGGACGTGTACTCGAACTGGTAGAGCCAGGTGGGGAGTTGTCGGGCGGCGCGGGCCTCGGTGATGGCGAGGGAGGGGGCGCGGAAGGTGGTGTCGGTGGCCGCCTGGCCGAGGAGGGCGCCCGGGGTGTCCTTGTTGAGGTCGAGGAAACGCTGGGTGCGGTCCGGGTCCAGGCCCATGGCGGCCAGTGCGGCGCGCAGCATCTCCTCGCCGCCGTCCGGAGCGGGCATGAGGTTGAACTCGTGGGAGGTGAAGCCGAGCATCAGCGAGGTACCGGTGCCCGCGTCGCCGGTGGTGAGAGCGTCCATCACCGGGGCGGGGATCAGCTCGCCGTCGGCGAAGGGGGCGAGGACGACCAGCGGCAGTGACTGGCGCTCGGGGCCGGGCGCGTTCAACGCATCCATGAGGGCGAGGTGCTCGTCGTCGGACTTGTCGCGGAGCGCGGCGGCGGTCGCCGGGACTCCGGTCCGCTCGGTGAACAGGCGGGAGATGGTCAGCGCCATGTCACGCCCCTGCGGCTGCATCACCGCTCCGGACACCGAGATCGCGCCGCGGAACAGGCCCTGCGCGGCAGGCGTCGCGAGCAGTGTCTGGACCGCGCCGCCGCCCGCCGACTGACCCGCGACGGTCACCTTGGACGGATCGCCGCCGAAGGCCGCGATGTTGTCACGCACCCACTGCAGGGCCGCGATCCAGTCGAGCACCCCACGGTTGTCGGGCGCGTCCGCCAGGTGCAGGAAGCCCTCGATGCCCAGCCGGTATCCGAACGAGACCACGATCACGCTGTCCCGGTTGAAGGCCGCCCCGTCGTACCAGGGGCTGGCTGCCGAACCGGCCACGTAGCCGCCGCCGTGGATCCACACCAGGACCGGGAGACCGCTCCCGGCAGGGGAGGCGACGTCCGGGGTGAACACATTCAGGTTGAGGATCGACTCGCCCGGAACGGTCGGCTCGGGAATGGTCGTGACCTCGCCGAACGGACGGCGCTGAGCGGTCGGCCCGTACGCCGTCGCGTCCATCACCTCGGTCCACGGCTCGGGCGGAACCGGAGCCGCGAACCGCAACTCACCGACCGGCGGCGCGGCGTACGGGATGCCGAGGAACCGCATCCCGCTCTCGCGGCGCTCGCCGCGCACGGGGCCGCTGCTGGTCAGGACGGTGGGGCTGGTGGTCATCAGGGGTGACTCCTGCTCTGTGGGGTGGGGGCGGGGATCCGGGTGTCCGAGCGTCTCAGAGGTCCAGTCCGGCCCCGAAGGGGAAGACCGGATCGGCCGTGTCGTGGGGCACATCGGACCGGGACGCCTCGACAGCGGCCATCGAGCGCGGCAGCTCGTACGGCAGCCGGCCCTCCGCCCTGGCCCGCCCGAAAGCCACGTCGAGCAGCGCCTCGTCGCTCGCGCCGAAGTCGACGATCAGTGCCGCCGCCCGCTCGGCGATCTCCGGGATGACGGCGGGCCGCTCCAGGTTCAGACAGACGACGGTCGGTACGGCGTCGAGGAGGTCCAGGACCGGCTTCAGCTCCTCCTCGGTGAAGTCCAGGCGCCCCGAGTGGAAGAGCTGTTCGAACTTGTTCTCCCGGAACTCGTACGGGGTGAACAGGCGCAGCACCGCGAGGTCCGCGTCCGCAGGGTCGTCCACCAGCTTGCCGAACCGGGCCGCGACCCGCACGTCGAGCCCTTCGACGTACAGCTTCGGACGCTTGTCGGCAACCGGCAGTGTCCGCTCGTGGTTGACCAGGACGGTGAGTGAGCGGCGCTGGGCCGACTGGCCGGCCGCGCGGAACTCGCTGTTGCCGACGATCTCCTCGGCCGCGTCGGGGTCGACGTACGGGCTGTCGAAGAGGCCGAGGACGAACTTCTCGCGCAGCAGACGTCGTACGGAGCGGTCGATGCGGTCCTCGGAGAGGCGGCCGGAGCGGACCAGGTCGACGATCACCTCGGGGCAGGACTCGCCGCCGAACTGGTCGGCGCCCGCGTCGATCGCCTTCGCGGCGCGTTCGGCGACGGTCAGGTGCTCGACGCCCCAGGCGCGGGCCTGGTGCATCTCGCCGAAGATCGCCTCGTCGTTGAGCAGGCCCCAGTCGGTGCAGACGATGCCGTCGAAGCCGAGCTGATCGCGCAACAGCCCCGTGATCACGCCCTTGTTGAAGCCGAAGCCGACCTCTTCCCAGTCGGTGCCGACCGGCTGGCCGTAGTACGGCATCATCTGCGAGGCGCCGGCCGCGATGGCCGCCTTGAACGGGGCCAGGTGGTGCTCGCGCATTCCGCCCGGGTAGATCTGCTCCTTGCCGTGCGGGAAGTGCGGGTCCTCGCCGTCCTTCTGCGGGCCGCCGCCGGGAAAGTGCTTGACCATGGTGGCCACGCCGTCCGGGCCGAGACGCTCGCCCTGGAAGCCGAGGACGTACGCCTGGACCAGCTCGGCGGTGAGTGCGGCGTCCGCGCCGAAGGTGCCCATCTGGCGGGACCAGCGGGGCTCGGTGGCCAGGTCGATCTGCGGGTGCAGGGCGACGCGGAGGCCGACCGCGAGATATTCGCGGCGGGCGACATCGGCGAAGCGGCGGACCAGTTCCGGGTCGCGAGTGGCGGCCAGGCCGGTCGGCTCGGGCCACGCCGAGAAGGCACCGGCCTCGATGGAGGCGCCGATGTTCGCGGTGAAGGAGTGGCGGGGGTCGGTGGAGACGGTGACCGGGATGCCGAGACGGGTGCTCGCGGCCATCTCCTGGAGGGTGTTGTGCCACTCGGCCATCTGGCGTGGGCCCGCGGTGCCGAAGAGGTTGAAGTGGCTCATGAGCTTGGAGCGCACCATGCCGGTGGTGTCCGTGGAGACCATGGAATCCTCGCCGGCCTCGACCGGGCGGCCGTCGGGGTGCATGGTCAGCATGGTCTGGAAGAGCAGACCGGCCTTCTCCTCCAGGGTCATCCGGGAGATGAGGTCGGCGACGCGCTCGGAGCTGGGGAGGGACGGGTCCCGGTAGGGGTGGCCGTCGTTACGGGGGATGGGGGTGGTGCTCATGTGGTTCTCCAAGAGGGGGACCGGCCCGGCTGGGACGGTCAGCGCACGCTGCGGATCGGGACGACGGACAGGGCGCCGAGGGCGGTGACCACGGCGGCGACCACGAACAGGGCGTCGTAGCCGCCGAACGCGCCGACCACCAGGGAGGCGACGAACGGGGCGATGATCTGTGGGCCGGCGTTGGCGATGTTCAGCACGCCCATGTCGCGGGCGGCGTCCTCCGCGCTCGGCAGCACCAGGGTGACCAGGGCGGTGTCCACCGCCATGAAACAGCCGAAGCCGAGCCCGTTGATGACGGAGAAGACCAGCATGCCGGTCCAGTCCGGGCTGACCAGCGGCACCACCATGCCGGCCGCGGTGAGTACGCAGGAGGCCGCGATGAACGGCTTGCGGCGGCCGATCCGGTCGGAGAGGACACCGCCGGCGACCGTCGCGACCAGCATCGCGATCGAGTTCACGGGCGTCATGATCGTGATCGCGTCGGTCGGGCTCAGGCCCTTCGGCAGCTCGATGTGGTCCTGGAGGATGTACAGCTGGTACACCACGATCACGAAGTAGCCGAGCGTCAGCAGGAACCGGCCGACGAACGCCCACCGGAAGTCCGCCACCCGCAGCGCCGCCGCGAACGCGGCCAGCTGCTTGCCCAGCGGCACGGTGTCCTGCTCGGGCAGCTTCCGTTCCCGCGCCAGCGAGGTGAACAGCACCGCCGCGCCCGCGATGACCGCGCCGAGCACCAGATACCCGGTGGGCACGTCGTGCGGCACGAACATGGTGGCCAGCGCGACACCGACCATCGAGCCGACCGGGATGCCGATGCCCACCGTCGCCGAGGCGAGCCCGCGGCGCTCGACCGGCACCCGGTCGGGCACGACCGCGGTGATGGCCGCCTGGTAGACGTTCATCGTCGCCTGCACCAGACACCAGCCGATGGTGACCAGGAGGATCGACTTCATCGCACCGAGCAGCGCGAGCGCGCCCAGGGCCGCGATGCCGCCGCCGAGGATCCAGGGATTTCGCCGCCGGGATCGGTCCGAGAGGACACCGGCGAGTGGGTTGAAGAGCGTCGCGAAGATCGCGGAGATGCCGGAGACCAGACCGAAGTTGGCGACCTTGTCCGCCGGGTCGATGGCCTCCACCTGGAGCGGCAGCAGAACCTGCCCGACCCCCATGTAGACCATGTACATCGCGATGTTGCCGACGGCGAGCAGCGAGAGCAGCCCGCCCAGGTTGGCGCCGCGTCCGGCCGGCGGCGCGTCCTGCGCTGTGTCCGTGACGACGTTCCGCGGGGAGGCAGACGTGTGCCGTGTCTCGGATGTGCTCATGACCAACTTCCTTGGTGGCCGTGCCCCTGCGGGGCGAGAGGGGGCGGGGTGCGCCTGAGCCGCGGGCCGGGCGAGGCCTTCGACCTGCGGGCCAAGCACAGGAAAGCACGAAAACCGAGTGGGCGCTAGGTTTACTGGATGTGGTGAGGGTTACGCCCGTGGTGTGCGCCATGTCGGGTGTTCGAGGTGATCCAGGTCGGTACCCGGCGGGCTGGGCCCTCGCCTTCGGGCCGCCGCCCTCGCGTTCGACCTGGGCGAGCCTTTGTGGCGTTCGTGGCGCCGTTCCGTCGGCTGACCGTCTGGGTCAGAGCTGACCCGCCAGTGGGGGCGTGCCGCGCGGAGCCGCACTCCGAGGAGGCCGTGCCCCGGGTGTGAGTGCGGCCACGCACATCGTGGGCGAACTTGTTGCCGTCACCGTACAGATGAGTCCGGGCGAGGAGCTCCGCGCTTGTCGGGCAGGGCGCGGGTCTTGTCCGAGTCGTAGCCGGCGTACAGGTGCACGGTCGTGCCGTCGGGCAGCGGTCCCAGGTCGTCCAGGCGGTCCAGGGTCGCGGCAAGCAGTGGGGAGTTGCGACGGTTCGTGGTCGAAGTCAGGGCCACGAAGTCCCACGTCATGCTCCATGCCACCGCCCCCGATCGCACTGGCGAAACCCTGCTGGCCGCCCATCTGTGGGCGATCGGCCGAGGCGCCCGCATCGTGGATGAGAAGCACTGGGACGGCCTGCCAACGGGAGCCGGCTGCCGCGTCACAACCGGCGACGGCGGCCTGCCGAGGCCCCGCCGTCACGACGTCGCTGGCTCTCAGGCCGGGCCACTTTCGGTCCTGCTGAACCGGGCCGCGGTCACCCAGGTCGAGGTCGGCCGCCGGCCTTTGTCGGTCTATGACGAGCTGACCGGCACCCGCCCCTTCACCACCGTGGCGAAGGGGCCGGGCCGGTCGTTGACGATGACCACTGCCTTCGCGCCGGCGTCGGCGACCGCGGTGATCAGGTCAATGGGCTTCCGGGTGGCATCGCGGGTGACGACCGCGAGCCTGCCACCGAGGTCCTTGCCGGTCAGGTCCTCCGGCCGTGCCATGCCGGCGTCTACCGCCTGGAGCGCGCTGGTGCCGTACAGCCGGGCCGCGTACATCACTTGCTCAAGCGGGAGCGCTCCTCCCTTTTCGGCGTAGGACGCCTGGATCATCGGCGAGTACCTGCGCTGCTGGAAGTGGAACTCGAACATACCGAGCTCCACCGGCTTGGTGGGCACCACGTAGGCGTGGTCCCAGAGCGGGCTCGACACGGCCTTCAAGAAGTCCATCCCGATCTTGCCGGGGAGCTGCTGGCGGTACCGAGTTTGAAGCTGTTCTGCTCGGATTTCTCGGGTGTGGCGACCTTGACCTCCTTGCCCAGCCGGGCATCCAGCGTGATCGTCCGATCCGCTTTCAGCTCCACGACGGGCTCGCCGGCGAGGGTGTAGTCCGTGACCTGCGACGAAGCCTTGTCCCTCGTGTGTACGAGGCCCATGACGGAGTAGCGTCCCTGCGGCACCGCGACGGTCTTGGTCCCGTTGTCGGGGTAGACCTGGTTGAAAGCACCAGTGTCCAGGTTGAACACCGCGAGTTCGCCGCTCGCCGGCTCGCCGGCTCACCGTGGCGGTCGATCGTGTTGACGGTGAGGTCGACGGTGGGTACGTCCTTCGTCGCGCCGACGGTGGTGTGAACGGCGGTGCCATCGGTCGCGGTGGCGGTGATGACGGCGGTGCAGTCGCCCATGGCGCCGAGCTCGGGGTGGTAGGTCACCGTCACGCTCTTGGTGGAGTTCGCCGGAACCGTCACGTTGGCGTCGCTGAGAGTGAACGTGCCATCCATCGGGGGCGCGGTCTCCCCGACGGTGAACAGGCGAAGCGACAGCGTGGTGTCCACCGCGGAGGTGTTCACGTAATTGACTGTCTTGGTAACCGGCGCGCTCTCGGCCGACGACTTGCCCATGCTGACGACGGCGGGGCTGGAGTAGACCGTGGCGTCGAGCGCCTTGGGCACGTCGACCCGGCCACCGCCCTGCTGGTAGGCGGTGTACGAGCCTTGCTTGGCCGTGCCGACCAGCACCTGCTTGAGCCGGTCGGCGGTCCAGTCCGGATGGCGCTGCGCGAGGATCGCCGCAGCGCCGGACACATGCGGGGTGGCCATCGAGGTGCCGTTGGCCGAGGTGTAGTCGGCGTCGACGGGGGTACCCATCGAGGTGTCGGCGGCGCGCGCGGCGACGATGCCCACGCCCGGGGCGGTGGTACCAGGATGACCGCCGTCGCATCGTCACCCGAGGCGAGGGCAAGGTCGGCAGACTGTTCCGCGTACCGGCACCATGCCGTCGTGTCGCCGACCTCCCGAAAGTGGCGCGCGAGCTGGGCGACCGGGGACGGGGTGGCGCCCTCGAGGACGTGCGCGGCACGCAGGTGTATCGCCCGCCGCTGCGGCACAGGAATCGCCTCGTACACCGCGCGGCACGCCAGCATATGCCGGAACGAGACGAGCCCGCGCGGGTCCTCCCTCAGCAGCCCCGAACCCACCGCTTCCGCCAGGCCTGGCAGCCCCTGCTCGCCGGATCGCCTTCGGGAGCCATCACCTCGACGACGGCGTCCTCGGAGGCGGGGTCGGTGAGTACGGCGGCCGCGCGCAACGCCGCCTGTGCCGACGGGCCGAGCCGTACGCTGCGTTCCAGTACGACGTCCCGCACCGTCGGCGGTACCCCGATCTCACGCAGCCGCTGCCGCGCCCAGGAGTCACCCCGCCGGGTCGGGTCGCCGTGGTTCCACATCAGCCGGACGGATTCCTCGATCGCGAGCGGAAGCCCGTCGGTCCGGTCGTGCAGGATGGTCGCGAACTCGTCGGAAACCCGTTCCCCACCCAGCATCGAGGACACCATGGCGGCAGTCCCTGGGACGTCCAACGGCTCCAACGAAAGCCGCAGCCGCGCCGCGCCCGTCGGCTGCCGCGACGACAACCGCAGCAGCAGAGAGTCCGGCGTGATTTCCTCCGGGCGGTAGCTCACGAGCAGACTGACCTGTTGTCGCGGACGTGATGCCAGGAACAGCAGAAACTCCAGGGTGGCCTCGTCTGCCCAGTGCACGTCCTCAACCGCGAGTAACCCGATGCCGAGCCGTTCGAGGATCTCCTCGATGGCCCGGAACAGTCGGTGTCGTGCCGCCGCTGCGTCTTCGGCCGGGTCGGGTGTGGGCGGCAGCGACGTTGCCCACTCGGGGAACAACGGCCGGAGTGCCCCCGCCAGTCCGCTCAGGCCGAGCCCGGCGACATCCTCGGTCGCCGGTCGGATCGCGTCCACCACCGGCCCGAGTGTGAAGGGCTGGCGAACAGTTGGGCAGGCCGCCAGCAGCACCCGCTGCCGGGCCGGGGCATGCGCCGCGAGTAGCCCCTGAATCAGTCGGCTCTTACCGATCCCGGCCTCGCCCTCGACCAGCACGACCACCGGCGGGGCGGACAACGCCGCTCTCAAAGCGGCGAGGTCGCGCTCGCGTCCGACCAAGCCGGGGGATGCGATCGCTGGTAGGTCGCGTGTGTCGGAATCGCTGGTAGACATTCGCCCCACCGTGGGAGACAGGCGACGGCGTGCCCGAGCCGTCGTCTTCCGTGAACAATATGATCAGAGGTTACAAGGCGAGGTGGCAGGGGGGTAGGCCACGTTCGCAGGCGTGGTGCACAAGGCGATCACTGTGGAGTCCCGGGACCGATGTCTATGCTGCCATCATCCCGCCCGGGGCAGGGGTCTCCGCGTCACTGGCAGAGCCTGACGAGCTGAATCGACGAGTTGGTCGGCAGAGCCCAGGCCGAGGGCGTCCAGGCCCTTCGGCAGGAAGTTGAGATATGCCGCGATGTCCGGGGCTCGGAGTGGGTTGGTCAACCGAAGGAGCGTCGGGCGGCCGTGGCGTCGGTGGGGTTCCAGCGGTGTCGGGGGGACGGTGCTGAGCAGTAGGCGTGTGCAGGGGTGGTGAGTCGCGTCGAGGATCTCGGCCGTAGAGGCGCAGGGCCTCCTCGACGCTCCGGCCCACGCCCAGCCGCGGAGCGAGGGACAGGTAGTGGGACCGGGTCAGCCGACGGGGCGCCTGAGGGACGGGGGTGACCTGGTGTCTGGTCCGGAAGAGCTGGTCGGGAGTGGGGCAGCGGCAGGAGGAACTGGGAGTTGCCGCGTAGAACGCCCTCGGCTGTTGTCGGAGCGAAACACTTTGGCCAGTGCAAGGTTCTGACCTGCGAAGCGGTGGTGGCTCCAGCTCGCCTACGCGCTTCGCCCCCGCGTATTCACCGGAAGGCTTGATTCCGCCCACGGCCCGCCCCTATCCGCATATCTCACACAGCACGAGATGCAGCCCGCACCCCAGGCTCATCAGGCACATCGACAAAGATCACCCTGACGACCGAAGTCAGTACCAGGCTGGCCCCGCATCTTCCGTGGGTGACCCTGAGGGTTCCCAGGGCGCCTGGTCGACTTGCACGATCCAAGATCGGTTGGGATACGGCTTCTCAGGCAGGCGCCCTCCGGCCTCCCTCAAAGCCGAGTTGAGTCTGCCCTCGGACACACGAGAGCCAATGGACTCGCACGCGAGGCTGCTCACGAATGAAGTGAATTCCTGTAGAGATCGGGTCTGCGTGTCTCGCGGCCTGGACGAACCCTGCTATGCGCGGTCGCGTTCGTCGGAAAGCCACCGTTGATGCGGCCTCCTTGGGGCATGCGACAGGCCACATGTCAAGCAGCGACTTGCCGACACTTCCCGGCGACCCACCGCCACAGCGGGTGAGTAGATGTCAGAAGATCACCTACAAGGGCTAATGGCCAATCAACGTCCCATTCTTCACCTGATATTGACGGTTACTCAGCTTCTTGTCGGAGGGGCGTGAAGGGGCTCTGCATACCCGATCGGCCCCACGAAGCCGGGGGTCCCGAGTTGCTCGATATGACAGCAATAGGGGGTGTTAGTACGTTCAATCACGCACCGGCTGTTACAGCGGGACTGTCTCTGAGTCTGAGAAGGAGAACAAGCGACATGATCATGACCCGTTCCCATGCGATCGCCACGGGCGTCGCGGCCGCCGCGGTACTGACCGCGACCGGCATCACCTACGCCACCGCCGTCCCCGCCCCCCAGGCCCAGGCCCAGGTGGCCCCGGCCGCCGTCCCTGCTCAGGCCCTCATGGGCGGGGAGGGCGGCAACACGGGCAAGGGCAACGAAGGCAATGAGCGCCGGGGCAACGAGCGCGGGGGCAAGCGCCATCACGAGGAGGGCCGGATCCACATCAACGAGCGCGATTACTCCGGCCGCCCCGACGGCTGCATCACCGTCGTCAGCGGCCTGGGCGCCAAGAGCTTCAACATCCGCAACGACAGCCGCAACGAGGTCGAGGTCTTCCGCGGAGCCGTGTGCGACAACGGCGCTCCCATCGCCACCGTCGGCCCGCACAGCTCTGCCGACGGCGTCTGCCCGGGCAAGGGCAGGGGCGAGGACGAGAACTGCGAGAACGGCGAGCACCACAAGAAGAAGCACCACGAGGAGATGAATGGCGGCGTGAAGGTCAAGAACGGAGTCGTCGCCAGCTTCCGCGTCATCAAGCGCCACCACGGCGAGAGGGGCGAGGGCGGCGAATTCGGCGATTACTAAAACCAGCGACCGCTTGATGCGCATGCTGGAGAATCCCGGCCCGCCGTAATCGGGCCGGGATTCCCGTCCAGCCTTCGGTCCGAGGATATCCCTTCTCGGAACATCCAGCTCGGGACCGCGGAGGTGTGTGGGAGCGCCGACAAGGGGGCTGCGCGTCGACGGCAGCACACTCCATGGCGTAGGAAGAACACCTCATGACCTCGGCTATTGCGTGACAAAGACACCTCATGCGGCCAACGAGTCAAGGCGTCCGCCAAGAATGCCGATCAGTGGGCGCCGGACGAATCAGGGGCTTTCCCCCGAAGCGTGGACACCGTTTGCTACGCGGCAGCGGCCAGCGCAACCCATTGCTTTTCGTAGCCGCCATCTCGTGTTGTAGCGGGTGACCCACCGGAACACTGCGAGACGGGCCTCACGCGCTCCTGGCCGAGGTCAAGCTCGGGGTATTCCTGTCGAACACCAAGACCCGGCGGGCCAAGGTCAGGGGCGACAAACTCCAACAGATGGCCGGCCTTGGGCTGGAGTGGGCCGTACAGATTGGATCCCCGATGCGCGCCGGCCGGTGACCGCCATCCGGCCCACGGCCGACGCGCACGTCCCGCATCCCTGGTGAAGACCCCGCGAAACCGGGGGCCTGTCCTGGTGATTCGTCAGCGGCGCTCGGGGCTGTCTCCTCTGCGACCGCCACCGGAGGCCGCGGTTTCTCCGGCGCCCAGCGCCTGTGCGCGGGTCCGGCCGGTGCGGCGGTCATCCCGCCGAGGCCGCTGCCGGTGCCCGCGGGGATCACGACCTGTCGATGTCCGCCTTGCAGTCCCGGAGCAGTTCCAGGTGTCTCGCCACCACGGGGCGGGCCGCCCGGGCGGCCGCCTTGACCTCGGCGTTGCTCCCCGTTCCCATTTCCTGGTCGATCAGGGCCAGTGCCTCCACGTGCCCGGTGGCCTCGGTGCTCAGCCACGCGACGTCGTACGCGCCCGTACCCGCCTTGGCCCGCACGGCGGCCAATGCCTGCTCCTGCGCCGGAGAGGGCCCGGCCGGCAGAGTGACGTGCAGTTTGCCCGCCAGCGCCTTGACGTCGGCGTCCAGCTTCCTGTGGTCGCGCACCAGCGTGGCGCCGACCGTCTTCACACATGCCGTTGTGGCGTTCTTGCCCGTGTCCTGTCCGGCTGCGATCTCGGCCAGGTTTCCCTGATGAATCGCCCTCAGGAAAGGCGCGTCATCGGTGGCCGCGGCCACCGCGAACGCGGAAGGCGCGGATATACCGGCCAGCGATGCCAGCATCGTGGCAGCGGCCATGCGTCGCACAGCAATCATCTGCGTTGCTCCCTTCGCCCGGTCTGGGGGGCACAAGGGGCGGCATCAGACCGGTCGCTGAACGGGCACGCGAGTTGGTGTCCGGTAGCCATGTCTTCCCGTGCCGCACGGCGTGGTCACACAAATACCGGTCTGTCACACGAATGGCCGCAGTTTCCCGGGTAACGGAATCCCCTGCCGTATCTCGTCGGGCCGTACCCCCGTGAGCTCGTCGGGCCGTATCCCCCGCGTATCCCTGATGGCCGCGCCGTGGTCCGCACCCCCGGCGATGCCCTCGTCCTCTCTCCCCTCCCTCGCCGCGCCGGCAGCGCTGTGGCCGGCACCTCCGCGTTCGCGCCGGTCTACGCGGTTCCTACACCGGGCGGATTCAGCGGTGCGGACAGGCGTCCGGTGGCTTCGCGGAAGACGATTTCGGCGAGGGCGCCGCGGCCGTCGTTCTTCGGCAGGGTGGTGGCGTGGCGCTGTACGTCGGCGGCGATCGCGCGGGCGTGTCCGGTTAGCTGGAGGGCGATCTGCTCGTGGTCGCAGGGTTCGAGGTGCGAGTCCGTCCAGGCGAGCACGGCGGTGACGAGCGCTTCGTACGGGGCACGGTCCGCGCGCCGCCACTGGGCCTGGGCGAGCTGACCGCACCCCAGTACCAGGTGGACACCTTCGCCCTGGAGCCCGCAGACCTGCTGCTGCTCCACACCGACGGCGTGGCAGAAGCCCGGGACCCCGGCAGATTCTTCTACCCGCTCGCCGAACGTGCCGCCTCCCAGACACACGACAGCCCCCAGGCCCTGATCCACCACCTGCGCGCCGACCTTCTGGCCCATGTGGGCGGGCGCTTGGGCGACGACGCCGCCATGGTCTGCATCCAGTGCGCCCCCGGCCCCGGGTCGGGGTAGTCGTGGCTGTAGACCCGCCGCGCAGCGGCTGCTCAACACTGGCATCAGCAACTTCTGCCCGGGTTCAAAGGCTCAGTACGATGGCGGCGCTGATGCCGCCGAGGCACAGGGCGAAGGCGGCTTCCGGCCAGCCGCCCTTTCCCCAGCGGAACGGTCTGTCGAGGGCGAGTTGGCCGGGACCGATGGCAGCGATGGCCAGCGCCACGACCGCGATGCACACGTTGTACTCGACGCCGCCTTCTGTCTCCCACAGGCCATGTGCCGCGGTGACGGTCGCCATGGCATTGATCATCACGCCGATCAGGACGGCCGATGCCAGTGGGGTGAACAGTCCCAGAGCCAGGCCGAGGCCCCCGAGGAGCTCGGAGCCACCACCGATGGCGGCATAGACCTCTCCGGGGTGGAAGCCGAGACCGGCGAAACCCTTGCCCGTTGCGGCGAGACCCTCACCGCCGAATATTGCGAAGAGTTTTTGGCATCCGTGTCCTGCCATGAGGAGGCCGAAGGTGATCCTGACAAGGAGCAGACCGCAGTCACCGGCGGAGACCGAAGACTGTGCCGGTCCACGGGCCGCCCCTGGGGCGGGGCATGCAGCTTCTCATTGATGAACTTCATCGGGGGCTCCCTTTCTGCTCCGATGCCCCCGGGGCGGCGCCGACTGACCGCCCGGGACACGGCAGGGGCGGCCGCACGGCGGCGCCTATGAGCGCACGCCGGACGCGGAGTACCGAGGCACTGCCGGGAGGCACTCGAATCCCAGAAAACCAACTGGGCTGCCCCCGGTCAGGCCGTCGGCCGTTTTCACATTGAATTGCGTGACGTCGGCATGTCATTCCAAGCGTTCCCCCTTCCCCAGCCGGTATCGACCCCGGAGCGGGGGGAGTGTGCGCGGTATCAGCGGGTGCCAGGAGGAGTGACCGTTTCTGGTGCGGGGCGGCGGGCGACGCATTGCTCGCTGGACCAGGGCCGGGGGCGCGGCTGGTCCATGGTCGGCCATGCATGCGTGGGGGCTGGGCCTGTCCTGTGCGTGCCGAGTCTGTGTAAAGTAGGCGGCTGCGAAGGGGAGTAGCCCCGCAAACCGGTCGTCGACATGCTGGAGTCCTTGAGGCTCCCGGTGGCCGGGCCCGTGCAGAGTCTGCCGGGTGGGCGAGACCTTCGGCTCTTTGTCGACGATGTACGTACGTCGCGGGGCCGAGGTCGTACGCCGGGACTCCTACCGCGTACCCCCGATCCCGCGGTGCGGGAAAGCCGGGCGGTCAGTGTGATCCATTTCGTTTTGCTCATCGTGTGTGCGGTGGCGATCTATCTCTCGTGCGAGTGGTTCGTCAACGCGGTCGAGTGGCTGGGCCAGCGCCTCAATGTCGGGAAGATGGCGGTCGGCACGATCCTGGCCGCGTTCGGCACGGCACTGCCCGAGTCGGTAGTGACACTGGTCGCGGTCACCACGGGCGCCACCGAGGAGGCCAAGAACATCGGCGTCGGCGCGGCGATGGGCGGCCCGCTGGCCCTGGCCACGGTCGCCTACGGCGTGACCGGCGCGATGCTGCTCCTCAAGCGCCGCAAGGAGCGCGCCCTGGTCCTGGCCACCACCGGCATGCCGGCCAGCGGCCCCGACGGGGCGGAGGCGCTGGGTGATGAGAAGGACATGAAGCGGCTGGCCAAGGACCAGAAGTGGTTCCTGCCGATCTTCATCGTCAAGGTCGCTCTCGGCCTGGTCGCCTTCGCCTTCAAGCCCGCCCTCGGCCTGCTGTTCTTCGGCGCCTACGCCGTCTACTTCTGGCGTGAGATCCGCAGCGGTGACGACGGCGAGGAGGACGAGGAGCTGGAGCCGCTGAAGCTGCAGCCCAAGGCCGCCGCCCCGGCCACCTGGGCGGTCGTGGTCCAGACCCTGGCCACGTTGGCCGTGATCTTCTTCGCGTCCCAGCTGTTCGTGAAGCAGCTCGACGCGATCGGCCCGATGCTCGGCCTCTCGGCCGCGGTTACCGCGCTGCTCCTTTCGCCGATCGCGACGGAGCTGCCCGAGATCATGAACGCGATCATCTGGGTCCGCCAGGGCAAGACCAAGCTCGCCCTGGCGAACATCTCCGGCGCCATGATGATCCAGGCGACCGTTCCCAGTGGACTGGGGCTGCTGTTCACCAGCTGGAAGTTCGACGGTGCCCTGCTCTGGGCCGGGCTGATCACCATGGCCGCGATCGTCTACCTCCTGGTAACGATGCGCGCCCAGAGGCTCACCCCCGGCCGGCTGGCCGTGGCGGCCCTCTTCTACGTCGTCTTCGGCCTGGGGCTCATCCCGATCCTGGCCTGACGGCCCGCCCCTATTTCTGCCGTGGCAGCCCGGGAGGGCGGTCACGGCGTTCCAGGACTTCGCGTCCACATGCGTTACCCGTGCCCCCGCACACGGCGGGGGCTTCCCCCGCGCTCACACCTCTGGGCGCCCGGACGAATGCGTGATCATGACCGCCGAGCACCCGATACACGACACCGCCCAGCGACCACCTGCTCCAGACCGCACAGCACCGCAGGGCCGGGGCGGGCGTCGCAAGCGCCCGGCCGAGCCGACCGGCGCACGCCGTCGGCGCAGGCCGCGCAGCCGCAAGAAGCTGTTCCTGGCCGCCACGGCAGCGGTCATCGTGCTGGCCGTCGCAGCGGGTGGCGCCGTGTATCTGCGGTTGTCCGGCAACATCAACACCTTCGACGGCAAGGGGCTCAGCCACCACCGCCCGCAGGAAACCCCGGGTGACGCGCAGAACATCCTGCTCATCGGGTCCGACAGCAGGTCAGGCGACAACGCGAATCTCGGCGGGGGCAAGGACCCGGTGGGCCGCTCCGACACCACGATCCTGCTGCACGTCTACGCCGACCATCGACACGCGGTCGGCGTGTCCATCCCCCGCGACTCCCTGGTCGACATACCGCCCTGCCTGCTCCCCGACGGCACCTGGTCCCAGACACGCACCAACGCCATGTTCAACTCCGCCTTCACCCTCGGCAGCACCGCGGCCGGCAACCCCGCCTGCACCCAGAACACCGTCGAAGCACTCACCGGCCTGCGCGTCGACCACACCGTCGTCGTCAACTTCACCGGCTTCGCCGCCATGACCGAAGCAGTCGGCGGCGTCCCCGTCTGCCTGCCCAAGGACATCCACCAGAAAGACCTCAACCCCAACCGCCCAACCCAGGGCAACCTCGTCTACCGCAAGGGCGAACAAAAAGTCTCAGGAAAGGCCGCCCTGGACTACGTCCGGCTGCGCCACGGCATCGGCGACGGCTCCGACATCGGGCGCACCAAACGCCAGCAGGCATTCATCTCCAGCCTCATCGGCCAGGTCAAGAAGGAAGGATTCAGCCCCACCACCCTGCTCCCGCTCGCCAACGCGGCGACCAAGTCCCTCACCGTCGACCCCGGCCTCGGCTCCGCCGGCAAACTCCTGTCCTTCGTCATGTCGCTGAAGAACATCGACCTCGCCAACATCCAGTTCCTCACCGTCCCCTGGCAGTACAGCGGGGCCCGCATCGCCCTCGTCCACCCCGACGCCGACAACCTCTGGACCACCCTCAAAGAAGACCGCACCCTCGACGGCAAACCCACCGGACAGCACACCAAGAAGAAGGCCGGTCCGGCCCCCACCGTCAGCACGGTCAGCGGCGCCGGCATCACCGTCGCCGTCTACAACGGCACCACCACCCGCAAACTCGCCGCCCGCGCCGCCGACCTCCTGCGCACCCGGCAATTCACCGTCTCCGGCACCGCAACAGCCAGCGCCCAGAACCACACCACCACGGTCATCGAGTACGGCACCGGACTCAAAGCACAGGCACAGACCCTCTTCGCGCTCTTCCCCCACGCCCAGCTCCAGCCCATCCCCGGCAACCAGATCAACCTCATCACCGGCCAGGACTACGCCAATACCCCCACCACCACCTCCCCAGCCCCCGTCGCCCCAGCCGAATTGCCCTCAACCGTCACCGCCCAGGCACGCCCAGCCAACCGCAGCATCTGCTCCGACCTCTCATACGGCTGACAACGCCGCTCCAGGTCTACGGGGAACGGCCGGCCCGGCGTCCGCGGGACTGTAAAACGTTCGGTGTAACTCCCGATCATGGAAGATGCATCGATGACCAGCAATAACGTGACCGAGGCCGAGTCCGTCGAGCCGTCTGAGACGGTGCCGGCGAAGTCTGTGGACGACCGGCTGATCGATGAATTGGTGGGACGGGCTCAGGCCGAGGGCCTTCAGCTGACCGGCGAGGGCGGGCTGCTCCAGCAGCTGACCAAGCGGCTCCTGGAGTCCGCTCTCGAGGGCGAGATCACCGACCACCTCGGCTATGACAAGCATGATCCGGCCGGGAAGAACGGCGGTAACTCACGCAACGGCACCCGGGCCAAGACCGTGCTGACCGATGTCGGCCCGGTCGAGATAGTCGTGCCCCGAGACCGGGAAGGCAGCTTCGAGCCGAAGATTGTCAAGAAGCGGCAGAAGCGTCTGTCCGGCGTGGACGAGATGGTCATCTCGCTCGCGGCCAAGGGCCTGACGACCGGTGAGGTTCAGGCCCACCTGGCCGAGGTCTATGGCGCCGACGTATCGCGCCAGACGATCTCCACGATCACCGACAAGGTCCTCGAGAGCATGGCAGAGTGGCAGAACCGGCCCCTCGACGCCGTCTATCCCGTGATCTTCATCGACGCCATCCACGTGAAGATCCGCGACGGCGCGGTCGCCAACCGGCCCATTTACGTGGCCCTGGCGGTCACGACCGAAGGCCGGCGGGACATCCTCGGCCTGTGGGCCGGCGACGGCGGCGAGGGCGCCAAACACTGGATGCACATCCTCACCGAGATCAAGAACCGCGGCGTGAACGACGTCCTCATGCTCGTCTGCGACGGGCTCAAGGGCCTGCCCGACGCCGTTGAGAACGTCTGGCCCCGCACGGTCGTGCAGACCTGTGTGGTCCACCTGCTGCGGAACTCCTTCCGCTATGCCGCCCGCCAGGACTGGGACAAGATCGCCAAACTCCTCAAGCCCGTCTACACCGCGGCGACTGAGGAGGCCGCCCTCGAGCGGTTCGCCGAGTTCGCCGACGCCTGGGGCCGGAAGTATCCGGCGATCGTGCGGCTCTGGGAGAACGCGTGGGAAGAGTTCACCCCGTTCCTCCGCTTCGACACCGAGATCCGCCGCATCGTGTGCACGACGAACGCGATCGAGTCCGTGAACGCCAGGATCCGCCGGGCGGTCAAGGCCCGCGGCCACTTCCCCAACGAGCAGGCCGCGTTGAAGTGCGTCTACATGGCGATCATGTCCCTGGACCCCACCGGCAAGGGCCAGGCCCGCTGGACCATGCGCTGGAAGACCGCACTCAACGCCTTCGACATCACCTTCGACGGCCGCCTCTCCGCAGCCCGTCAGTAACTCCAACAACCTGAGTTACACCGTTCCTTTGACAGACCCGCGTCCGCCCATGGAAGGTATAGGGGGCGTTGCTGATCAGCTTGCCGAGGCCGAGCGGCTCTTCGTCGTAGAGATACGCGACGAAGGTGCCGCTCTCCTTGTTGCTGGTCAGTGTGGTGTGGAGCCTGGCCGTGCCCCGGATGTGCTGCTTCGACGCGTACTTCTCGGCCTGCGAAGGTACGGGGCAGCAGCGGGATCGAGGCGAGCGGTGGCAGCTTCACGAACTGGTCGAGGGCGTTGGACAGCATGACCATGCCGCCGTTGGCGCCCGAGTCTCCCCGGAACGCAGGTCCAGCTGCTGCAGCAGCCCGGCGGTCATGCCCATCGTGCTCGACATCGCGGTCATAGAGCCCCCGGACCGGGGCCGGGGGACGCGTCCCGGAATGGGCTCGGTGTCATGCTGATCGACACGCTGTCCCCGCTGTGGAGCAAGCGCGCGAGCTCTAATCCGTCGGCAGGCACCGACCAGTCCAGCAGATCCCAACGCGGCGGAGTTTCGCCGGTATCAGGTGCTCAGCGACGCGATGTTCTCCCGTACCGCCTCAGTCACGGCCGCCGCATGGGAGTTGAGGTAGAAGTGCCCGCCGGAGAAGGTCCGCAGTTCGAACGGCGCGGTCGTGCGCTCGGCCCAGCCACGGGTCTCGTCGAGCGTCGCCATGGGGTCGTTGTCCCCGAGCAGCGCGAGAACCGGGCACGGCAGGGACGGACCCGGCTGGTAGCGGTACGTCTCCACGGCCTCGTAGTCCGCACGGATCACCGGCAGGAACAGGGCCCGCAGCTCGGGGTCCTGGAACATCCGCACGTCGCTGCCGCCCAGCCGCTCCATCTCGGCCACGATCCCCTGGTCGTCCCGCTTGTGCACGTCTTCGTGCCGCACGCTGGTCGGCGAACGGCGGCCGGAAACGACGACGGAGAGCGGGGCGGCGCCGTCACCCGCGAGCCGCCGCGCCACCTCGAAGGCGACCAGTGCGCCCATGCTGTGGCCGAGCAGCGTCAACGGCCGGTCCGCCCAGGGGCGCAGCGCCGTCGTGGCGTGCCGCGCCAGCTCGTCGACGGAGCGCAGCAGAGGCTCGGTCCTGCGGTTCTGCCGGCCCGGGTACTGGACTGCCAGCACGTCGATTCCTGGGGACAGCGCGGCCGAGACAGGGTGAAAATAACTTGCCGCGCCGCCCGCGTACGGAAAGCAGACGAGCCGGTTCTTGGCGTCCGGAGCCGGGTGGAAGCGTTGGATCCAATCGCTCTTTTCCTGCACGCTGCTCGTCAACTCACTTGCCCCTCATACGTGTGTCGTCCACCGGTGAAGGCTCTCACCGGGCACGTGTCCGGCCAACCCCTAACCACCCCCACCTAGGGGTGGGAAGAAGGTGAGGCCCCACCGCCTGCAAGGCGGTGGGGCCCGGCCGGAGAGTCTTACGGGGGATGGACTTCCGGCCCTTCACTTTGGTTTTCAGGGGCTTCCCTACGCGGCGGTCGCCGCTTCCACCGGTCGGATCCTGGTGGCCCGCCAGGTGGGCAGCAGGGTCGCCGTGAAGGTGATCACCACCGCGCCGGTCACGACCGCGAGGTAGATCCACACCGGTACGGACGGGACCACCCGGTCCAGCTTGGCGACGCTGTAGGGGAAGAGCGTGACCGCGGCGGCGACCGTGCCGAGCAGCACACCGACGACGGCGGTCAGCACGCTCTCCACACTCATCATCGTCATGATCTGCCGCCGCGTGAAGCCGGTCAGCTGCTGGAGGCCGAACTCCCGGCGACGCCGGCCGGTGGCCGCGATCAGCGTGTTCACCACCGAGATCGCGGTGTATCCGACGATCATGCCGACCACCAGGTAGTTGATGGTGGCCAGTTGCTGCTGGCCCTCGGTGCGCCCGGCGACCAGCGCGGCGCTGTCGGTCACCTTGACCCCCGGCTGGTCCTTGACCAGCGCGGACAGTGCCGCGGTCACCTCGGTGGAGTCGCTTCCGTTGGCGTGGCGCACCAGGATCTGGCGCGCCGCCCCGTCGGTGGTGTGGGCGGCCAGCAGTTGGGCGGGCAGCAGCAGTGCTGCCGCGTCGCCCTCGGCCCGGTAGGTGGCAGCCACCTTCACCTTGACCGGAGTGCCGTCCCCGAGCCGCAGGGTGAGGGAATCACCGACACCGCGCCCGAGGGAAGCGGCGTGCTCGACGGGCAGCGCGACGCTGTTCCCGCGCAGGCGGCCGAACGAACCGGCCACGGCTTGCACCGAGAGGTTCTTGGCGTCGCTGACACCCTGGAGCGGCCAGCCGTCGCTGGTCTGCTCGGCGTCCTCGGGGCTCTGCACGAACCCAGTACTGGTCACGTAGTCGGAGGCGGCGCCGACTCCCTGTACCTGCCGCACCCGGTCCAGGGTGCCGGGGGCCAGGCCACCGGTCTCGGACGTCAGCACGTCGTCCGCCCGCAGGACCCCGGTGTGCGCGGAGCGGTTGGAGGCGTCCTCGATCTGCTGCATGTACAGCGTGCCGGTGGCGATGCCGGTCAGCAGGATGATCGGCGTGATGGTGGCGGCCATCCGGATCGTATGGGCCCGGGAGTTGAGCACCGCGAGCTGTCCCGGCAGTCCCGTGAGGGCACGCAGCGGGCCCTGGAGCAGCGCCACGATGGCCTTCGTGAAGCCGGGGGCGAGCAGCGCCAGGCCGATCGCCCACATGATGCAGGCCGGTCCCGCGGTACTGGCTGTCAGGTCGCCCTTCATCATGGTCATGGTCATCACGGCCATGCCGGCGCCGCCGACGAGGAAGAGCACGGACAGGACGACCCGGGTACGGGTCAGCCAGCGCCCCTCGATCGAGCTCTCCGCCAGCGCCTCGGTGGCCCGGGTCTTGGCGATCTTCCGGGCGGTGATGTACGCGGCACCGACGCCGGCCAGCAGCGAGGCGCCCACAGCCACCAGGGCCGGCACCACGCCGAGGTGGAACTCGACGGCCCCGGAGACCATTCCGGCGGAGACCAGCTTGTCGAAGATGAGCTCGCTGAGCAGCGCGCCGGGCAGGCAGCCCAGCACCGAGGCGACGGTCGCGACGACCAGCGTCTCGCCCAGGATCATGCGGCGCAGCTGCCGCGGGGTGGTGCCGATCGCTTTCATCAGGGCCATCTCGCGGTGCCGCTGCTGAATGGTCAGCCCCAGCGTGGAGGACGCCCCGAACATGGCGACCAGGATCGCCCAGCCGCCGAAGATCGCGGACAGCGTGACGAGGCTCTTCTGGCTGCTCGCGGCCTGCGGGAACTCGGCGAGCCCCCGGTTCTCGCCGGTCAGCATGACGGCCGCCTTGCCGTTCAGGGCGTGCTCGATCCTGCTGCCGAGCTCGGCGGTGTCGGTGCCCGCCTTGGGCAGCACACCGATCGCGTCCGCCGTGCCGGCCCGGCCGCTCAGCGCGCCGGCCTGCTCGTCGGTGAAGAACACCGCGGGCTGCGAAGCCGTACGGCCGCCTGCCTGCTTGACGATTCCGGCCAGCCGGAACTCCTGCGGCCGTCCGTCGGCCACGATCCGGACCCGGTCGCCGACGGAGGCGCCCGCCTGCCCGGCCAGCCCGGCGTCCAGCACCACATCACCGGCCGCACCGGGCCGGGCTCCCGAAATGAGGGTGTAAGGGGCCAGTTGAGCCGAGTCCCAGCCGTGGCCGAGCGGGCGGTGCTCAGTGCCGGTGGCAGTGTCGGACAGGTCGGTCACCGGGCGGCCGTCACGTACGACCGCCACCGGGAAGGACACGTCGGCGACGGCCTTGCCGACACCGGGCACCGCGGCGACGGCGTGTACCTGCGCCGCGTCGAGCCGGACCCGCTCGGACAGCTGGGCATCGTCGTACTTCTGGTCGCCGGCCACCACGAGGGGAGCCGCGGCCAGCCGCTGGGGCGGCACCGCGTCGCGGACGCCGCTCTCCATGAGGCCGCCGCAGGCCGTGATGAGGGCCGCGCCGAAGAACATGGCGATGAAGGTGGCCACGAATCCGCCCTTGCGGAACCGCAGCGTGCGCAGAGCCAGGGACAACATCAGTACGTGCCTCCGGCCGCGTTCGGCACATGCTGGCCGTAGGCCACGGGCTCTTCGTCGGCCCAGGCGCCCAGGCGAGTCATCCGCTCGGCGACCGCCTCGGCCGTCGGGTTGTAGATGTCGCCCACGAACCGGCCGTCGGCGAGGAACACCACCCGGTCCGCGTACGAGGCGGCCACGGGGTCGTGGGTGACCATCACGATGGTCTGCCCCAGCGACCGTACGGACTCCTGCATCAGCCGCAGCACCTCACGGGCGGTGCGGGTGTCCAGCGCACCGGTCGGCTCGTCGGCGAAGACCACCGCGGGCCTGGTGACCAGCGCGCGGGCGATCGCCACGCGCTGCTGCTGGCCGCCGGACAGTTCGGCGGGACGGCTTCGGGTACGATCGCCGAGCCCCACACGATTGATCACCTTGGTCACTTGGGCCCGGTCGGGGCGCCGGCCGGCGAGTTCCAGCGGAAGCGTGACGTTCTGCACCACCGAAAGGGCGGGCAGCAGATTGAAGGACTGGAAAATGAAGCCGATGCGCTCGCGCCGCATCTTGGTCAGCGTCGTCTCGTCGTAGCCACCGAGATCTTCGCCGTCCAGCAGGACGGTGCCGGAAGTCGGCCGGTCCAGCCCCGCCGCGCAGTGCAGGAAGGTGCTCTTGCCCGAACCCGACGGGCCCATCACGGCGGTGAAGCTACCTCGCTGGAAACTCAGGCTGACGCCGTCGAGCGCGGTCACGGCATTGGCGCCCTCGCCATAGACCTTGCGAACGGCGTCGAGCCGTACTGTGTCGTCGACTGCGGTGGTGTCCATTCAAAGCTCCCAGTGCCTGTCGCGAGGGGGACGCGATCACGACAACCACGCTACGGATAGGAAGAGCGACGACCGATGGGTCTGTGTCCACAAGGGGGGTAGAGGAAAGTCCACCCCTGACCTGGGCCTTTCCCCACTACTCCACCAGGGTTCACGCGCGATCCTTGAAACGCCGTGACACTGGGCACGGTCGAGTGAGACCGCCCGGTCACCGCCCGCACGTGTTGCATCATGGGCCCGTGGGGAACTCGATCGCCCGGACAGGACCTGAACGCTTCCGGGGCACAGGAGGTTGGAGCAGTTGAACAAGATTTGGGCCGCACGATTACCGGCATCGTCCCGCGGCCTGGCGCAACGGCTGCACTGGTGCGCACGGGGCCTGACGGTCGCCGTGCTCTCCCAGATCGGCAGCCTCGTCCTGTTCACCGCCATGGCTGTCACTCTCGCCTCACTGGTCGTCGGAGTGGGCTTCCTCGTCCTTCCGGTCGTCATGATCGCGGTACGCGGTCTGGCCAACTTCCACCGGCGGACGGCCGAAGAATGGTCCGGCGTGCCCATCGAAACGCCCTACCGCCCCACCGACTCGAACGATCCCTACGACACCGCCGGGTCGGTCACGCACTGCCGTCAGTTGCTGTCCGACCCCGCCACCTGGCGGGACTTCCTGTGGACGCTGCTCGACACACCCGTCGGGCTGATCCTGGGACTGCTGCCCGCCTCGTTCGTCGCCTACGGCCTCAACGGCATGTTCGTCACCCCCCTCCTCTGGGAGAGCATGGGACCGCACTGGGGCTTCGGAGCGATCTGGTTCATCACCGACCAGACCGAGGCCAACCTCGCCATCCCGCAGGGCATGCTGTTCGTGGTCCTCGGCCTGCTGATCTCACCATCACTGGCACGGCTGCACATCCGCTTCAACCGACTGCTGCTGTCCCCCACCCGCAACGCCAGGCTCACCCTGCGGGTGGAGCGGCTGACCGAGACGCGCTCGGAGACTGTGGAGTCCCAGGCGGCCGAACTCCGCAGGATCGAGAGGGACCTGCACGACGGCGCGCAGGCCCGACTGGTGTCCCTCGGCATGAGCCTGGGACTCGCCGACACCCTGCTGGAGAGCAACCCCGCCATGGTGCGCAAACTCCTGGCCGACGCCGTGGAATCCAGCAGCCAGGCACTGACCGAACTGCGGGACCTGGTACGCGGCATCCACCCGCCCGTACTGGCCGAGCGCGGACTAGACGGCGCCGTGAGGGCGTTGGCGGTGAGCCTGGCCGTACCCGTCGAAGTGCAGATCGACCTCCCCTCCCGGCCCCAGTTGCCGGTCGAGTCGGCCGTGTACTTCGTGATCGCCGAGGCACTCACCAACATCACCAAGCACAGCGGCGCGGGCCGCGCGAGCGTGCGCCTCTGGTACGCCGGCGGGAAACTCCGGGCCCAGGTCGGCGACGACGGACGCGGCGGAGCGGACGCCGAGGGCGGCAGCGGCCTGCGCGGCCTGCAACGCCGACTCGCGGCCTTCGACGGAGAACTCGGCATCAGCAGCCCGACCGGCGGACCGACCCTAGTGACGATGGAGCTACCGTGCGCGTTGTGATCGCCGAGGACCTGGCCCTGCTGAGGGAGGGACTGGTACAACTGCTCACAGTCCACGACTTCGAAGTGGTCGAAGCGGTGGACAACGGCCCCGCCGTGCTGCGGGCCCTGCTCCAGCACCGGCCCGACGTGGCCATCGTCGACGTACGACTGCCACCGACCTTCACCGACGAAGGACTGCACGCCGCCGTGCAGGCCCGCACGCAGGTGCCGGGGCTGCCCATCCTGGTGCTCTCCCAGCACGTCGAGCAGATGTACGCGCGCGAGCTGCTGTCCGACCAGAACGGGGGCGTGGGCTATCTGCTCAAGGACCGCGTCTTCGACGTGCGCCGCTTCGTCGACATGGTCCGTCAGGTGGCCGCGGGCGGAACCGTCATGGATCCCAAAGTGGTCTCCGAGCTGCTGATCAAGCACGACACCGAGACCAGCCCGGTGCACGCCCTGACCGAGCGGGAACGCGAAGTGCTCGGACTGATGGCCGAAGGACGGTCCAACGCGGCGGTCGCCGCCAAGATGTTCGTCTCCGAGAAAGCGGTCAGCAAACACACCAACAGCATCTTCACGAAGCTGGGCCTCACCGCGTCGGGAGACGACAACCGGCGTGTATTGGCAGTACTCGCCTACCTCAACGCGTAGGCGCAGAACCGGGCAGCGAAGCAGGAGCGGAACACGCCATGAGCAACGCAGACACAGCGGCGATACAGCCGACCAGGAGGGCCGGGCGGAAGCAGTGGACAGGACTCGCCGTCCTCATCCTCCCCGTCCTGCTGGTCTCCCTCGACATGCAAGTGCTGTCCTATGCACTGCCGTTCATCAGCGCCGAGCTGGGCCCGAGCAGCGCGGAACTCCTCTGGATCGTCAACATCTACCCGTTCGTCCTCGCCGGGCTGCTCCTGACGATGGGCTCGTTCGGCGACCGGATCGGCCGCAGACGGCTCCTGATGATCGGCGCGGTCGTCTTCGGACTGGCCTCGGTGGTGGCCTGCCTCGCGAGTGGACCGGCCATGCTCATCGCGACCCGCGCCCTGATGGGGCTCGGCGGCGCCACCCTGATGCCGTCCACCCTGTCCCTCATCCGCAACATGTTCAGCGACGACGGGCAGCGTCGCATCGCCATCGCCGTGTGGACCGGCGCGTTCGCCGCCGGCGCCATCCTCGGCCCGCTCCTGGGCGGCGTACTCCTCGAACACTTCTGGTGGGGATCGGTCTTCCTGGTCAACCTGCCCGTCATGGCGCTGCTGCTCATCCTCGCGCCGCCCCTGCTCCCGGAGTCCAAAGCAGAGAAGCCCGGCAGATTCGATCTGTTCAGCGCCGCGCTGTCACTGGCCGCGGTACTGCCCGCCGTCTACGGTATCCAGAAGATGGCCGAGGACGGAGTGAGCGCGGTACCCGTCGTCGTCTTCCTCGTGGGTCTCGGCATCGGCTGGTACTTCCTGAGGCGCCAGCGCGTCCTGGCCGAACCCCTGCTGGATGTAAGGCTGTTCCGCGACCGGGCGTTCAGCGCGTCCGTCGCGACCAGCGTGCTCGCGATCTTCTCCCTCGTCGGGTCCGGCCTCTTCACCTCCCAGTACCTGCAAATGGTGCTCGGGTTCGGGCCG
Source organism: Streptomyces sp. NBC_00984 (assembly GCF_045162475.1). NCBI lineage: Bacteria > Bacillati > Actinomycetota > Actinomycetes > Kitasatosporales > Streptomycetaceae > Streptomyces > Streptomyces sp. NBC_00984. The sequence continues at coordinate 542,098 of NZ_CP108734.1, read as the reverse complement.
TTGCAGGCGGGGCTCTGGGCGCTGCCCGCCGCGGGCGCCGCCCTGGTCAGCTCCGCGACGGCCCCGCTGCTGGTGCGGTTCGTACGACCCGGAGTGGTCGTGACCGGCGGCCTGGTGGTCGCCGCCGCCGGGTACGGCGTGCTCTCCCAGCTCCACGCGAGCTCCGGTGTCGGAGTGCTCGCCCTCGGCACGGTGATCATGGCGGCCGGCATCACGCTGGTCATGACGACCACGTCCGACCTGGTCATCGCCACGGCGCCGGCCGACCGCGCCGGATCGGTCTCCGGACTGTCCCAGACCGCCACTGAGTTCGGTGGCGCCTTCGGCGTCGCCATCCTGGGCAGCATCGGGACCGCCGTGTACCGGCACGACGTGGCCCGGGAGGCTCCGGCCGGTCTGCCGCGCGACGCGGTCGGTTCCGCGAAGGACACCCTGGGCGGCGCGGTGGAGACTGCGCAGCACCTGCCGTCCCGTACCGGTGAGGAGCTGCTCGACGTCGCACGGGAGGCCTTCGCGCACGGGCTGCGCGTCGCCTCCTGGACCGCGGTCGGCCTGCTCCTCGCGATGGCTGTGACCTCACTGATCCTGCTGCGACACACGCGGGCGGGGGCTCCCGAGACGGGGGCGGAGGTCCCCGGGGCGGCGGGGGCTCCCGAGACGGGGGAGGTTCCCGAAGCGAGGGTGGGCGAGGACGGTGCGCGTGAAGGTGGCGCGTCTTCGAGGGTGCCCGGCCGCGGCTGAACAACAGTGAGGGCCGGCCCCCAGCCGACGACCGGGGGCCGGCCCTCACCATGTGTTTGACGCGTGGTCAGTCGGTTTCCAGCTCACTGTCGAGCATGTCGAACAGCTCATCGGCGGAGACCGACTCCAACGCCGCCCGGTCGTCGGCCGGCGTCTGCCGGCTTTCCGGCTCGGAGACCTTGCCCCACTGCGCCGTCAGCGCCCGCAGCCGCGCCGCGACCCTGGCGTGCTCGGCCTCGTCCGGTGCGGCGCCGCTCATGGCGGCTTCCAGGCCGGCGAGTTCCGCCTCCAGCGACGAACCCTGGGCGGCACCGTCGTCGACCAGTTCGGCCCGCAAATGCCGGGCCGCGGCCAGCGGAGTCGGGTGGTCGTAGATCAGCGTGGACGGCAGCCGGAGCCCACTGGCACTGCCGAGCCGGTTGCGCAGCTCCAGAGCCGTCAGCGAGTCGAAGCCCAGCTCCACGAACCCTCGCAGCGGATCAACTGCCTGGCCCCGTGCGTGACCGAGCACCTCGGCCGTGTGACTGCGCACCAGGTGCAGCAGCGTCCGCTCCTGCTCCTCGGCCGACAGCGACGCCAACTGGCTCACCAGTAGGGCGCCTTGTGACTCGGCCGCCGCTCCGCCGCCGTTGTCCACGGCCCGGCGGGACGGGGCCCGTACCAGTGCGCGCAGCATCGCCGGTACGCCGTCGGTGCCGCTGCCGGTACGGGCGCGGGCGATATCCAGAGCCATCGGCAGCACTACCGGCCGCCCGGACGTGCCCCGAGCGAGCGCGGCGTCGAACTGGGCCAGGCCCTCGTCCGCCCCGAGCGCCCGCATGCCGGAGCGCGCCATCCGGCGCAGATCGGCGTCGGCGAGCTGGTCGCCCATCCCCGTCTCCGCGTTCCACAGACCCCAGGCCAGCGAGAGCCCGGTGAGCCCCTGCGCCCGCCGATGCTGGACCAGCGCGTCCAGGAAGGCGTTCGCGGCGGCGTAGTTGACCTGCCCGGCCGCGCCGAGCGTGCCCGCCGCGGAGGAGAAGAGCACGAACGCCGCCAGCTCCGCGTCCGCCGTCAGCCGGTGAAGATTGAGCGCCGCGTCCACCTTGGGGCGCAGTACCGTCTCGAACTGCTCGGGTGTCACCGAGGCCAGCGTCGCGTCGTCCAGTACACCGGCGGCATGCACGACGCCGGTCAGCGGACGTGTGGCCGGAATGCGCGCGAGGACCGCGGAGAGTTCGTCCTCGTCCGCCGCGTCACAGGCCACGATGTCGACGCTCGCGCCGAGGTCGGCCAGTTGGGCGGCGAGCTTGTCGGCCCCTTCGGCCGCCGGACCGCGGCGGCTGAGCAGCAACAGGTGGCGTACGCCGTGTGCCGTCACGAGATGACGGGCGAGGGCACTGCCCAGGCCGCCCGTTCCTCCGGTGACCAATACGGTTCCGTCGGCGTCGAGTTGGCTGCTCGCGCGGTCGGTACGGTCCGCACCGGTGGCAACCCGTACGAGCCGGGGGACGAGCGCGGCAGCGCCACGCAGGGCGACCTCCGGCTCCCCGATCGACACGGCTGCCGACAGCGCCTTCCGTGACTCCGGCGTACCGTCCACATCCACCAGCGCCACCCGGCCCGGGTGCTCCTCGCGCACCGCGCGCACCAGGCCCCAGACCGCCGAGCCTGCCAGGTCGAGCACGTCCTCGGCCTCCTCGCCGGGACGGGACGCGGCGACGGCGCGCCGGGTGACGACGACGATCCGGGACGAGGCGAACCGTTCGTCCGTAAGCCACCGCTGGAGCAGAATCAGCGCCCGGCCGGTGGCGGTGCGTACCGCTGCGGGCGACGCGGCGCCGGCATCGGGCTCGTCGTCGCAGTGGACCAGTACGTCGGCCGGTATTTCGGCCGGCAGGAGTGCCTCGGCACCCGCCAGCCACTCGGCCGCTCCGGGGTACGCGCCGGCCGGACGGATCGTGAGGACGTCCGCGCTCCCGACGGCCGGTGCGGGCAGCGGAGCCGGCAGCCAGTCCACGCCGTACAGCGGCTGATGGCCACCGTGCGGGCCGCTGCTGGAGATGAGCAGCTGTTCCGTGCTGAGGGCACGCAGCACAAGGGACCGTACGGAGGCGACCGGCTCGCCCTGCGGGTCGGCTGCGACGACGGACAGCGCGTTGGCGGCGGTACGGCTGATCCGCACCCGCAGCCGCGTCGCGCCGGACGCGTGGAGAGTCACGCCCTGCCAGGCGAAGGGGAGCAGCATGCCCGACTGCTCGGGTTCGTCGTCGTGGACGTCGGCGCTGCCCAGGTCGGCGGCATGGAGTGCGGCGTCGAGGAGGGCGGGGTGCAGCCCGAACGCGCCCACATCGCCGTGGGCCTCTTCGGGGAGGGCGACTTCGGCGTAGACGGCGTTGTCATGGTGCCAGGCGGCCTTGAGGCCCCGGAAGGCGGGGCCGTAGTGGTAGCCCTGGGTGGCGAGGTCTTCGTAGGTGTGGTGCAGGGGGATGGGCAGGGCGCCGACCGGCGGCCACGTGGTGAGGGCGGAGTCGGCGTCGGGCGTGGGGGACTGGGCGGTAAGAGTGCCTTCCGCGTGCTGGGTCCAGGCCGCGTCCGCGGACTGGGGGCGTGAGTGGATGGTGAGGGTGCGGCGGTCGGATGCGTCAGGGGGCCCGACCGTGATCTGGAGCTGGAGAGCCTGCTCCGGGGGGAGAACGAACGGCGCCTGGAGGGTGAGCTCTTCGAGGTGGGGGGTGCCGGTGTGGTCACCGGCGTGGATGGCGAGTTCGACGAGCGCGGTGCCGGGCAGGAGCACGGCGCCCATGATGCTGTGGTCGGCGAGCCAGGGGTGGGTGCGGGTACTGATGCGGCCGGTGAGGATGGATTCGTCGGTGCCGGCGCGGTGGAGTACGGCGCCGAGCAGGGGGTGACGGGCGGAGTCCTGGCCGAGGGTGGTGACGTCGCCGGTGTCGGGGGTGGACTCCAGCCAGTAGCGCCGGTGTTGGAAGGGGTAGGTGGGGAGGTCGACCGGGCGGGCGGGGCGGCCGGTGTGCAGGGCGGGCCAGTTGATGGTGTGCCCGCTGGTCCAGAGGCGGGCCAGGGCGGTGAGGGTCTCGGCCTTCTCGGGGCGGTTGCGGCGCAGGAGCGGGACGAACACGGCTGTGGTGTCGTCGGGGAGGGCGTCGGGGGCCATGGCGGTGAGGACCGCGTCGGGGCCGATTTCGAGGTAGGTGGTGATGCCTTCGGTGGCCAGGGCGCGTATGGCGTCGTTGAAGCGGACGGCTTCGCGGACGTGGGTCACCCAGTAGTCGGGGGAGGTGAGCTCACCCGGCGTGGCGGTGCGTCCGGTGACGTTCGAGACGACTGGGGTACGGGGCTCGCTGTAGGCGAGGCCCGACACCACCGTGCGGAACTTGTCCAGCATCGGGTCCATCAGCGGGGAGTGGAAGGCGTGCGAGACCTTCAGGTACGAGGTCTTGCCGCCCTGGGCGCGTACTGCCTCCACGACCTTGTCGACGGAGGCCGCCGTGCCGGAGACCACCACTGCGCGAGGGCCGTTCACCGCCGCGATCGCCGCGTTGCCGACGCCGTTGAGGTGGGTGCGGACATCGTCTTCGGTGGCCTGGAGGGCGGCCATGGTGCCGCCGTCGGGCAGGGCCTGCATGAGGCGGCCGCGCGCGGCGACCAGGGTGCAGGCGTCGGCGAGGGAGAACACGCCGGCGGCGTGCGCCGCGCTGATCTCGCCGATGGAGTGCCCGGCCAGCAGATCGGGGCGTACACCCAGCGACTCCACCAGGCGGAACAGGGCCGTCTCGATGGCGAACAGGGCGGGCTGGGCGTACTCCGTCCGGTCCAGCAGCACCGCCAGGTCCGAACCCTCCTGAGCGAAGAGCACGTCCTTCAGGGGGTGGTCCAGCAGGGGGTCCAGGTGTCCGCACACCTCGTCCAGGGCTGCCGCGAACACCGGAAAGGCTGCGGCGAGTTCGCGTCCCATACCGGGGCGTTGGGCACCTTGTCCGGTGAACAGGAAGGCGGTCCTGCCGCTGGTGCGGGCGACTGCGCGGACGAGTTCGGTGGCGGGGGTGTCCTGGCTCAGGGCGCGCAGTCCGGTGCTGAGTTCTGCCGGGTCGGTGCCGGTGATGACGGCGCGGTGTTCCAGGTGTGCGCGGGTGGCGGCCAGGGCGTAGCCGATGTCGGCCGGGGCGGGGGCGTCGGCGCGTTCCAGGAGGTTGAGCAGGCCGGCTGCCTGGGCGCGCAGCGCGTCCGGGCTGGCGCCGGACACCGGCCAGAGCACCGGCCCGGTGGTGTCACCGCGCTTCGGCCCGGCCGTCTCGGCCGAGGCCGGTGCCGGTGCCGGTGCCGGTGCCGGTGCCGGTGCCTGTTCCAGGATCACGTGCGCGTTCGTACCACTGATCCCGAACGACGAGACGCCCGCCCTTCGCGGCCCCTCGCTCTCCCAGGCCATCGCCTCGGTGAGTAGTTCCACCTGTCCGGACGTCCAGTCCACCTTCGATGACGGCTCGTCCACGTGCAGGGTCTTGGGCAGTATGCCGTGGCGCATCGCCATGACCATCTTGATGATTCCGGCCACGCCCGCGGCGGCTTGGGTGTGTCCCAGGTTCGACTTGATGGAGCCGAGCCGCAGGGGGCTTTCGGCGGGGCGGTTCTGGCCGTAGGTGGCGAGGAGTGCTTGTGCCTCGATGGGATCGCCGAGGACGGTGCCGGTGCCGTGTGCTTCGACGGCGTGGATGTCGGTGGGGTTGAGGCGGGCGTTGTGGAGGGCTTGGTGGATGACGCGTTGTTGTGAGGGGCCGTTGGGTGCGGTGAGGCCGTTGCTTGCGCCGTCCTGGTTGACGGCGCTGCCTCGTACGACTGCCAGTACGTGGTGTCCGTTGCGCTGGGCGTCGGAGAGCCGCTCCACCAGCAGCATGCCGACACCCTCGGAGAGGCTCGTGCCGTCCGCCGCTCCGGCGAACGCCTTCGTCCTGCCGTCCGGTGCCAGATTTCGCGCCCTGCTGAAGTCGATGAACGTTTCCGGCGTGAACATCACCGAGACCCCGCCGGCGAGGGCCAGCGAGCATTCGCCGTTGCGCAGCGCCTGCACCGCGAGGTGCAGTGCGACCAGCGACGACGAGCACGCCGTGTCGACGCTCATCGCGGGGCCTTCGAGGCCGAGGGTGTAGGAGATGCGGCCGGAGGCGACGCTGCCGAGGCTGCCGTTGCCGAGGTAGGTGTCGACGCCTTCGGGGAGTGGGGAGTTGCCGAGGCGGGAGGCGTAGTCGTGGTACATGATGCCGGCGAAGACGCCGGTGCGGCTGCCGCGCAGGGCGTGGGGGTCGAGTCCGGCGCGTTCGAGTGCTTCCCAGGATGCTTCCAGGAGCAGGCGTTGCTGGGGGTCGGTGGCCAGTGCTTCGCGGGGGGAGATGCCGAAGAACTCGGCGTCGAAGTCCGCCGCGTCGTAGAGGAAACCGCCTTCGCGCGAGTGACTGGTGTTCGCCCGCAGCCCGCTGGTGTCGCAGATCTCCTCGATGTTCCAGCCTCGGTCTTCGGGGAAGGGTGAGACGCCGTCGCGTCCCTCGGCGAGCAACACCCAAAGGTCTTCGGGAGAGTTGACGTCGCCGGGGAAGCGGCAGCTCATGCCGACGATGGCGATGGGCTCGTCGGGGGCCGCGCCCGGGGTGACGACCGGGCCGGTGTTCTGGGGCTCGTCGGTGCCGATCAGTTCGGTGCGGAGGTACTCCGCCAGGGCGACCGGTGTGGGGTGGTCGAAGACAAGAGTGACCGGCAGCCGGATTCCGGCCGCCGTGCCGAGACGGTTGCGCAGTGCCACAGCGGCGAGCGAGTCGAATCCCAGGTCCTTGAACGCGCGGTCCGGGTCGACGGCGTCGCCGCTCTCATGACCGAGAATGCCGGCGACCTGAGTACGTACCAGATCCAGCAGCAGGCGATCGCGTTCGGGCACGGACATCCGCAGGAGCTGGTGGGCCAGCGTGTCGCCGCCGTCCGCAGCCGCGGACGCTACGGAGCGCCGGGTCACGGGGCGTACCAGAGAGCTCAGCAGCGGTGGCAGGTCGCCGGGGCGTTCGCGCAGCGCCTTGAGGTCCAGCCGGATCGGCAGCAGGACAGGCGTCCCGCTGGACACGGCGGTGTCGAAGAGAGCGAGGCCTTCGTCTCCGGACAGGCCGCGCACGCCGGACTTTGCCATCTGCTCGACGTCTGCCGTCGTCAGATGGGTGGTCATGTTGGTGTTCTGGGTCCAGAGTCCCCAGGCGAGGGAGTGTGCGGGTTGGTTTTGGGTGTGGCGGTGGGTGGCGAGGGCGTCGAGGAAGGCGTTGGCGGCGGCGTAGTTGGCTTGTCCTGCGCCGTCGAGGGTGGCGGCTGCGCTGGAGTAGAGGATGAAGTGGGTGAGGTTGAGGTGTTGGGTGGTGTGGTGGAGGTGCCAGGCGGCGTCTGCTTTGGGGGTGAGGGTGGTGTTGAGGTGGTGGGGGGTTTGGTTGGTGAGGGTGGCGTCGTTGAGGGTTCCTGCGGTGTGGATGATGCCTTTGAGGTGGGGGGTGTTGTTGATGAGTTGGGTGAGTTGGGTGGGGTTGCTGACGTCGCAGGTGGTGAGGGTGATGTGGGCGCCGAGTTGGGTGAGGTGTTGGGTGAGTTGGGTGGCGTTTGGTGCGTGGGGTCCTTGTCGGCTGGCGAGGGTGAGGTTTTTGATGTGGTGGTGGGTGATGAGGTGTGCGGCGATGAGGGTGGCGAGTCCGCCGGTGCCGCCGGTGATGAGGAGGGTGTCTTCGGGGCCCCAGTCCTCGAAACCGGTGAGGGCGGGGGTGGTTGAGGTGTCGGGGTGGGGTGTGGTGGCTCGTACGAGGCGGGGTACGTAGGTTTCGCCGTTGCGCAGGGCCAGTTCCGGCTCACCACCCGACACCACCGCGGCGGCGAGCTGCCGCGCGGACTCCGGCGTGCCGTCCGAATCGACCAGGACGAAGCAGTCCGGCGTCTCGGCCTGTGCGGCGCGCACCAGACCCCACACCGACGCGCCGACGACGTCCACCGGCAGCCCCTCGGGGCCTGCGGCGCCCTGGGTGACCACGGCCAGCCGGGAAGAGACCGGCCGGTCCTCGGCCGACCACTGCTGCAGTGCGGCCAGCACGGTGCCGAGCACTTCGCGCAGTCGCTGCGGCACCTGCTCCGCGTCCGTGATGTCGACCGGCGGGCAGGGGAGAACCAGCACCTCCGGTGCCGGCCCGTCGGTGCGCGTTGCGTCGCCGGCCGGCAGCAGTGCGGCGGACACGGCAGAGTCTGCGGTTTCGTCCTCGGACAGGAGAGCCCAGGGCACCGCGCGTGCCGATACCGCTTCGCCCGCCTTCGCCGCCGCCTGCCACTCCACCTGGAACAGGGAGTCGCGGTGCGGTGCCGGGGTGGCCGACAGTCCGCCGAGCGCGACCGGACGCAGCATCAGCGCGTCGACGGATGCGACCGGCGCTCCCGTCGCGTCCGCCAGACGCAGACTCACCGCGTCGTCGCCGGCCGGGGAGACCCGTACCCGCAGTGCGGCCGCGCCCACGGCTCGCAGGCTCACGCCGCTCCAGCTGAAGGGCAGCCGGATCTGTCCGTCGGAGGTGTCGGAAGAAGTGTCGAACGGGCCGAGGCCCGCGGCGTGCAGGGCCGCGTCCAGCAGCGCCGGGTGCAGTCCGAACCTGGCGGCCTCGGCGCGGGCGTCCTCGGGCAGGGCGATTTCCGCGAACACCTCGTCGCCGTGCTGCCAGGCGGCGCGCAACCCCTGGAAGGCAGGACCGTAGCCGTAGCCCTGGTCAGCGAGCCGCTCGTACAGGTCCGTCACGTCCAGCGCGGTGGCGCCTTCGGGCGGCCAGACGGCCGACGTGTCGGCAGCCGCGCTCGCATCCGGCGCAGTCTCGGACACGAGGAAGCCGCTGGCGTGCCCCGTCCATGCCGTCTCGGCGCCGTCGGTGTTCTCCGCTCCGGGGGCGGTCAGCGGGCGCGAGTGCACGGCGACCGGTCGCCGTCCGGTCGCGTCCGGTACGCCCACGAACACCTGGAGCTGGACGCCGCCCTTTTCGGACAGCAAAAGCGGTGCGGTCAGGGTGAGTTCGTCGACCCGGCCGCAGCCGACCTGGTCACCGGCGCGTACGGCGAGCTCCACCAGCGCGGTGCCGGGCAGCAGTACCGTGCCGCCGGCCGCGTGGTCGGCCAGCCACGGGTGGGAGTCGAGGCCGATCCGGCCGGTCAGGAGCGCACCGTCCGCGTCGGCCAGCCCCACCACCGCGCCCAGCAGCGGATGGTCGGCGGCGTCGAGCCCGGCCGAGGTCACATCCGCACCGCCCGCGTCCGGTCGCGGCCAGTACGGCCGGCGCTGAAACGGGTAGGTGGGCAGGTCGACCCACGCCGGGGCGTACGGCGTGAACAACGACTCCCAGTCCACGGCCACGCCCTGCACCCAGGCCTCGCCGAGCGAGAGCAGGAAGCGGTCCATGCCGCCCTCATGCCTGCGCAGCGAACCGATGGCAGCGGTGGGCCGCCCGGCCGCCTCGCCGGTCTCCTGGATGCCCATGGACAGCACCGGGTGCGGGCTGGCCTCGACGAAGACGCCGTGGCCGTCGGCGAGCAGGGCCCGGGTGGTCTCCTCGAAGCGCACCGTCTGCCGCAGATTGCGGTACCAGTACGAGGCGTCGAGCTCGCCGGTGTCGATCAGCGACGCGGTCACCGTCGAGTAGAACGGGATGCGCGAGGGGCGGGGCGTGATGTCCGCCAGTACTTCCAGCAACTCCTGCTCGATGGACTCCACATGGGCGGAGTGCGAGGCGTAGTCGACCGGGATCCTGCGCGCCCAGATGTCCTCGGCCCGGAGCTCGGCGAGGAGCTCGTCCAGTGCGTCGGAGTCACCGGAGACGGCGACCGAACCGGCGCCGTTGATCGCGGCGACGGACAGCCGGCCGTCCCAGCGGCGCAGCCGCTCGGCGACCTGCTCGGCGGGGGAGGACACCGACATCATGCCGCCGGGGCCGGTCAGCCGGCGGGCGATGGCCTGGCTGCGCAGCGTCACCACGCGGGCGGCGTCTTCGAGGGAGAGGGCGCCCGCGACGCAGGCCGCGGCGATCTCGCCCTGCGAATGGCCCACCACCGCGGCGGGCTTCACACCGTTGGCGAGCCACAGTTCGGCCAGCGAGACCATCACGGAGAACAGCACCGGCTGGACCACGTCGACGCGTTCGAGGATGGGCGCGTCAGGTTCGCCCCGCAGTACGGCGAGCAGGTCCCAGTCGACGTAGGGGCTGAAGGTGTCCGCGCAGGCACGTATCCGCTCGGCGAACACCGGTGCCCGGTCCAGCAGTTCCAGGGCCATGCCGGCCCACTGCGAACCCTGCCCGGGGAAGACGAACGCGACCTTGGCCCGGCCGGCGGCTATGCCGCTCGCCAGGTTGTCCGGGGTGTCGCCGTCGGCGGTGCACCGCAGCCCCGCCAGCAGGCTGTGCCGGCCGTCGGCGACCAGCACGGCCCGGTGCTCCAGCGCGGCACGGGTGGTCGCCAGGGAGTACCCGAGGTCCGCGGGGCGCAGTCCGAGGTCGGCCGCGACCCGCTCGGCGAGCCGGTCGGCCTGGGCGCGCAGCGCCGCTGCGCTCTTCGCGGTGATGAGGTAGGGCAGCGCGGCCGAGGTGTCCGGCGCGGCCACCGCGGGCGCTTCGGCTTCGGGCGCCTGCTCAATGATGACGTGCGCGTTGGTGCCGCTGAGGCCGAAGGAGGAAACCCCCGCGCGGCGGGGGCGGTCGCGCTGCCACGGCACCGGCTCGGTGAGCAGCTTCACCGCGCCGTCCTCCCAGTCCACCTTGGTGGACGGAGCATCCACATGCAGGGTCCTGGGCAGTATGCCGTGCCGCAGCGCCATCACCGACTTGATCACCCCGGCCACGCCTGCGGCGGCCTGGGTGTGCCCGATGTTCGACTTGACCGAGCCCAGCCACAGCGGGTTGTCGGCCGGACGCCCCTTGCCGTACGTCGCCATCAGGGCCTGTGCCTCGATGGGATCGCCGAGCACGGTGCCGGTGCCGTGCGCCTCCACGACGTCGACGTCCCCGGTGGACAGACCGGCGTCGGCCAGGGCCTGGCGGATCACCCGCTGCTGCGAGGGGCCGTTCGGGGCGGTGAGGCCGTTGCTGGCACCGTCCTGGTTCAGCGCGGAGCCGCGTACCACCGCGAGGATGCGGCGGCCGTTGCGGCGCGCGTCGGACAGCTTCTCCAGTACGAGCATGCCGGCGCCCTCGCCCCAGCCCGTACCGGCGGCGGCGTCGGCGAAGGACCGGCAGCGGCCGTCGAGGGCCAGCCCGCGCTGCCGGCTGAACTCCACGAACGTACGGGCCGTGGACATCACGGTGACGCCGCCGGCCAGGGCCAGCGAGCAGGTGCCCTGGCGCAGCGCCTGCACGGCCAGGTGGAGCGCCACCAGCGAGGACGAGCACGCCGTGTCGATCGATACGGCGGGCCCCTCCAGACCGAGGGTGTAGGAGATCCGTCCTGACACGATGCTGCCGTCGGTGCCGGTGACCATGAATCCTTCGGCACCCTCGGGCACCGTGCCCACCCGCACCGGGTAGTCGGTGGCCATGACGCCTGCGTACACCCCGGTCCGGCTGCCCGTCAGGCTGTGTGGATCGACTCCGGCCCGCTCGAACGCCTCCCAGGCGACTTCTAGCAGCAGTCGTTGCTGGGGGTCTGTGGCGGTCGCCTCGTGCGGGCTCATCCCGAAGAACGCCGGGTCGAACTCCGGCGCCCGGTGCAGGAATCCGCCCTGCCCGGTGTAGCTGGTGTGCGGCCGTACGCCGTCCGGGTCGTACACCCCGTCGAGGTCCCAGCCCCGGTTGTCCGGGAACCCGGTGATCGCGTCGGTGCCCGAGTCGACGAGCGACCACAGGTCCTCCGGAGACTCCACCCCTCCCGGGAAGCGGCAGCTCATGCCCACGATCGCCACCGGCTCCGCAGCGGCGGCCGTGGCCTCGTCATAGCGCCGGCGCAGCCGCTCGTTCTCCAGCAGCGATTTGCGCAGCGCCTCTGCGATCTTCTGGACAGGTGTATCCACGGTCGTCACTCGCACTCCTCGGTCGCTCGTGTCACTTGAGTCGCTTCGCCCGGACGGTGCTGCGTCCCCTCGTCCGGACAGTGCCCCGTCCCCGTCGACCCCGGTGGAACCGGAGACGACGGGGACGGCAGGGACGGCGGAACTGGCGGGGCCGGAGCCCGCACGGTCACTCAGGCTGTTCGGAGTCGCTGCGCTCGAACGCCTCGCGTACGAGGTCCTCGATGTCCATCGCCAGGATCGCGTCGCTCTGGTCGCCTTCGGCCTCGGCACTCCGGTGCGCCGCTTCCGCACTCTGTGCCGGGAGCCCGGACGGGGCCAGCGCCAGCAGTGCGTCCAGCAGGCCGGCTTCCCTGATACGGGCCAGCGGCACCGAGCCGAGCACCCGGCGCAGCGTGTCCTCGTCCTCGTTGTCCTCGCTCCCGTCCGCCGCCGGCACCTGCTGCTGCGCCCGGATCTCCTCGATCTCCGGCAGCAGCTCCTCCAGCAGGTAGCTCGCCAGGGTCTGGGGCGTCGGGTAGTCGAAGACCAGCGTGGCGGACAGGCGCTGACCGGTGGTCTTCTTGAGCCTGTTGCGCAGCTCCACCGCGGTGAGCGAGTCGAATCCGGACTCCTGGAACGACCGCGCCGGGTCGAGCGACGAGGCGTCGGCGTACCCGAGCACCGCGGCCACCTCGACGCAGATCATGTCCTCCAGCAGGAGGCGGCGCTCGTCGTCGGCGAGCGGTGCCAGCCGCTGCTCCAGCGAGGAGGGATCAACGGTGGTGGTGTGGGTGGTGGTGTGTGCGGTGGGGCGGGTGGGTGTGGTGGGGTGGAGGGTGTGGAGGAGGTGTTGGGTGGGGTGGTGGGGGTTGAGTTTGATGGGGAGGAGGGTGGGGTGGTTGGTGGTGGTGAGGGCGGTGTCGAAGTGGGTGAGGTTTTGGGTGGTGGTGAGGGGGAGGAGGGGGCCGTTGTTCATGCGGTTGAGGTTGGTCTGGGTGAGGTGTGTGGCCATGCCGTGGTTGGTGTTCCAGAGTCCCCAGGCGAGGGAGTGTGCGGGTTGGTTTTGGGTGTGGCGGTGGGTGGCGAGGGCGTCGAGGAAGGCGTTGGCGGCGGCGTAGTTGGCTTGTCCTGCGCCGTCGAGGGTGGCGGCTGCGCTGGAGTAGAGGATGAAGTGGGTGAGGTTGAGGTGTTGGGTGGTGTGGTGGAGGTGCCAGGCGGCGTCTGCTTTGGGGGTGAGGGTGGTGTTGAGGTGGTGGGGGGTTTGGTTGGTGAGGGTGGCGTCGTTGAGGGTTCCTGCGGTGTGGATGATGCCTTTGAGGTGGGGGGTGTTGTTGATGAGTTGGGTGAGTTGGGTGGGGTTGCTGACGTCGCAGGTGGTGAGGGTGATGTGGGCGCCGAGTTGGGTGAGGTGTTGGGTGAGTTGGGTGGCGTTTGGTGCGTGGGGTCCTTGTCGGCTGGCGAGGGTGAGGTTTTTGATGTGGTGGTGGGTGATGAGGTGTGCGGCGATGAGGGTGGCGAGTCCGCCGGTGCCGCCGGTGATGAGGAGGGTGTCTTCGGGGCCCCAGTCCTCGAAACCGGTGAGGGCGGGTGAGCCGGCGGCCGTCACATCGGGTGCGACGCGTCCCAGCCGGGCCGCGTACACACCGTCCGACTGGACCGAAACCTGCGGCTCACCACTGGCGACCGCGGCCGGGAAGTGACGGGCCGAGGCCTCGTAGCCGTCCCAGCGGGCCAGTACGAAGCAGCCCGGATTCTCCTCCTGGGCCGACCTGACCAGCCCCCCCACCGCCGCATTGATCATGCTTCCCGGGCCATCCGTGTCCTGAGTCACGACGACCAGCCGCGAGGACGACAGCCGCTCCTCCGCCAGCCACTGCTGCAGAGTGCCCAGCACATCGCCGAGGACCTCACGAAGCCGCTCCGGCATCGTCGTCCTGCCGTCCGGGTCCGTGGCGTCGAACTCGACGACCGGGCACGGCAGCAGCACCACCGGTGGCACCGCATCGCCGAGCGAAGCCAGGTCCGGGTACGAAGTCAGGCCTGCCCAGGCCCACTTGTCAGCATCCGGACCGAGCACCGCCCAACTGGTGCCGGCACCCTCGCTCGCGCCCTCCGTCGGGATCGGGGTCCACTCCACGTGGTACAGCGGCAGCGAACCGCCGCGCGCCGTCGCGATCTGCTCGGCAGACACCGGCCGGGCGACCATTGAGCGGACGGTTGCCACCGGTGCTCCGGCCGCGTCGGCCAGGTCCAGCGACGTCGTGTCCGCACTGCCGTCGACCGCCGCGACCCGGATCCGCAGCGCGGTCGCCCCCGAGGCGTGCAGCGACACGTCGCTCCACGCGAACGGCAGGGCCGCGCCGCGTCCGAGCTGCCGGCTGTCGCCGCCCACCAGCTCGGTGGCGTGGAGTGCGGCGTCGAGGAGGGCCGGGTGGAGACCGAACGCACCGGCGTCGCCGTGCGCCTCTTCGGGCAGGGCAACTTCGGCGAAGACGTCACCGTCGCGGCGCCAGGCGGCGCGCAGGCCCCGGAACACCGGGCCGTACTCCAGGCCGTCGGCGGCCAGCGTCGAGTAGAGCTCACTCACATCGACGGGGGCGGCGCCCTCGGGCGGCCATACGCTCAGATCGGCCCCGGAGCGGGACGCGCTCGCGCCGACGGCGAGCAGACCGCTGGCGTGCCGGGTCCAGGCGTCGGCAGAGGCCGCGTCCTGGACTCGCGAGTACACGTTGACCGGCCGCCGTGCGGACTCGTCGGGCTCACCCACGGACACCCGGAGGTCGCAGGCGCCCTGCGGCGGAAGGACGAGCGGCACTTCGAGGGTGAGCTCTTCCAGCAGGCCGCAACCCACCTGGTCGCCCGCCCGCAGGGCGAGTTCGACGCAGGCGGTGCCGGGCAGGAGGGTGGTGCCCATGACGGCGTGGTCGGCGAGCCACGGGTGGGTCTGGAGACCGATGCGTCCCGTCAGGACCACCGCACTCGACTCCGGCAGCGTGATGGCGGCGCCGAGCAGCGGGTGCTGCGCGGGAGCGAGGCCGGAGGCGGACACGTCGGCCTGCTCGGCCGCCGCGTTGATCCAGTAGTGCCGACGCTGGAAGGGGTAGGTGGGGAGGTCGACGTGCCGGGCGGTTCCTGTGGTGTGCAGGGCCGGCCAGTGGACGGTGTGGCCGACGGTCCAGAGGCGGGCCAGCGCTGTGAGGGTCTCGGCCTCCTCGGGGCGGTTGCGACGCAGGAGCGGGATGAATGCGGCCGTGGTGTCGTCGGGCAGGGCGTCGGGGGCCATGGTGGTCAGGACCGTGTCCGGGCCGACCTCCAGGAACGTCGTGACGCCTTCGCCGGCCAGAGTCTGCACGCCGTCGGCGAAGCGGACCGCCTCGCGGACATGGGACACCCAGTAGTCGGGTGAGGTGAGTTCCCCTGCCATGGCGGTGCGTCCGGTGACGGTCGAGACGACCGGGGTACGGGGCTCGCTGTAGCTGAGGCTCGACACCACCGTGCGGAACTTGTCCAGCATCGGGTCCATCAGCGGGGAGTGGAAGGCGTGCGAGACCTTCAGACGCGACGTCTTGCCGCCCTGCGCCCGTACTGCCTCCACCACCTTCTCCACGGAGGCCGCAGCGCCGGAGACCACGATCGCGCGGGGTCCGTTGACGGCGGCGATGGCCGCGTCCTCGACTCCGTCGAGAATGGTGAGGATCTCGTCCTCGGTGGCCTGGAGGGCGGCCATGGTGCCGCCGTCGGGCAGGGCCTGCATGAGGCGGCCGCGCGCGGCGACCAGGGTGCAGGCGTCGGCGAGGGAGAACACGCCGGCGGCGTGCACCGCGCTGATCTCGCCGATGGAGTGCCCGGCCAGCAGATCGGGGCGTACCCCCAGCGACTCCACCAGCCGGAACAGCGCCGTCTCGATGGCGAACAGGGCCGGCTGGGCGTACTCCGTACGGTCCAGCAGTGCAGCCTCCGCCGAGCCCTCCGCCGCGAACAGCACGTCCTTCAGCGGCCGTTCCAGCAGCGGGTCGAGGTGTGCGCACACCTCGTCGAGTGCGGCCGCGAACACCGGGAAGACCTCGGCGAGTTCACGGCCCATCCCGGTGCGCTGCGCGCCCTGTCCGGTGAACAGGAACGCCATCCGCCCCTCAACCTGCGTGCCCAGTACGGTCCCTGCCGCTTCCTCGCCGGCCGCGAGTGTCCGCAGTCCGGCGAGCAGCTCATCGCGCCCTGCACCGGTGATGACCGCGCGGCGTTCCAGCTGCGCGCGGGTCGTGGCCAGTGCGAGCCCGACATCCACTGGCTCGGGGGCGTCCGTCCCCTCCAGCAGGTCCAGCAGGCCGGCTGCCTGCGCCCGCAGTGCGCCATCGGTCCGGGCACTGAACACCAGCGGCAGCACCGGCACCTCAGCATCCCGAGGTTCCGCCGCCGTCTCCTCCTGCGGTGCCTCTTCGATGATCACGTGGGTGTTGGTGCCGCTGATCCCGAACGACGAGACGCCCGCCCTTCGCGGCCCCTCGCTCTCCCAGGCCATCGCCTCGGTGAGTAGTTCCACCTGTCCGGACGTCCAGTCCACCTTCGATGACGGCTCGTCCACGTGCAGGGTCTTGGGCAGTATGCCGTGGCGCATCGCCATGACCATCTTGATGATTCCGGCCACGCCCGCGGCGGCTTGGGTGTGTCCCAGGTTCGACTTGATGGAGCCGAGCCGCAGGGGGCTTTCGGCGGGGCGGTTCTGGCCGTAGGTGGCGAGGAGTGCTTGTGCCTCGATGGGGTCGCCGAGGACGGTGCCGGTGCCGTGTGCTTCGACGGCGTGGATGTCGGTGGGGTTGAGGCGGGCGTTGTGGAGGGCTTGGTGGATGACGCGTTGTTGTGAGGGACCGTTGGGTGCGGTGAGGCCGTTGCTTGCGCCGTCCTGGTTGACGGCGCTGCCTCGAACGACTGCCAGTACGTGGTGTCCGTTGCGCTGGGCGTCGGAGAGCCGCTCCACCAGCAGCATGCCGACACCCTCGCCCCAGCCGGTGCCGTCGGCCGAGTCGGAGAAAGAACGGATGCGGCCGTCGTGCGCCAGACCGCGCTGCCTGCTGAAGTCGATGAAGGTGTCAGGCGTGGACATCACGGTCGCGCCGCCGGCCAGGGCCAGCGAGCATTCGCCGTTGCGCAGCGCCTGGATTGCCCAGTGCAGTGCCACCAGCGACGACGAGCACGCGGTGTCCACCGTCACCGCGGGGCCTTCGAGGCCGAGGGTGTAGGAGATGCGGCCGGAGGCGACGCTGCCGAGGCTGCCGTTGCCGAGGTAGGTGTCGACGCCTTCGGGGAGTGGGGAGTTGCCGAGGCGGGAGGCGTAGTCGTGGTACATGATGCCGGCGAAGACGCCGGTGCGGCTGCCGCGCAGGGCGTGGGGGTCGAGTCCGGCGCGTTCGAGTGCTTCCCAGGATGCTTCCAGGAGCAGGCGTTGCTGGGGGTCGGTGGCCAGTGCTTCGCGGGGGGAGATGCCGAAGAACTCGGCGTCGAAGTCCGCCGCGTCGTGCAGGAAACCGCCCTCACGCGAGTAGGTCTTGCCGGACTTGCCGGGCTCCGGGTCATAGATGTCGTCGACGTTCCAGCCGCGGTCTTCGGGGAAGGGTGAGATGCCGTCGCGTCCTTCAGCGAGCAACTGCCAGAGATCTTCAGGGGAGTTGACGCCACCGGGGAAGCGGCAGCTCATGCCGACGATGGCGATGGGCTCGTCGGGGGCCGCACCGGACGGGACGACCGGGGGCGCGGTCGAGGCCGGGGCCGCGCCGAGGAGCTTGTCGCCCAGGTACTCGGCGAGTGCCTGCGGTGTCGGGTAGTCGAAGACGAGAGTCGCGGGCAGCCGCAAGGCGGTCGCCTTGTTCAGCCTGTTGCGCAGTTCCACGGCGGAGAGCGAGTCGAAACCGATCTCGGTGAACGCGCGCCGGGCGTCGACGGCGCTCGCGCTGTCGTGGTGCAGCACTCCGGCGACGTGCGTGCGTACGAGGTCCAGCAGGGCGCGCTCGCGCTCCGTCGCGTCCAGGCGGTGCAGCCGGGTGGCGAGTTCGGAGCCGGTGGTGGTGTGGGTGGTGGTGTGTGCGGTGGGGCGGGTGGGTGTGGTGGGGTGGAGGGTGTGGAGGAGGTGTTGGGTGGGGTGGTGGGGGTTGAGTTTGATGGGGAGGAGGGTGGGGTGGTTGGTGGTGGTGAGGGCGGTGTCGAAGTGGGTGAGGTTTTGGGTGGTGGTGAGGGGGAGGAGGGGGCCGTTGTTCATGCGGTTGAGGTTGGTCTGGGTGAGGTGTGTGGCCATGCCGTGGTTGGTGTTCCAGAGTCCCCAGGCGAGGGAGTGTGCGGGTTGGTTTTGGGTGTGGCGGTGGGTGGCGAGGGCGTCGAGGAAGGCGTTGGCGGCGGCGTAGTTGGCTTGTCCTGCGCCGTCGAGGGTGGCGGCTGCGCTGGAGTAGAGGATGAAGTGGGTGAGGTTGAGGTGTTGGGTGGTGTGGTGGAGGTGCCAGGCGGCGTCTGCTTTGGGGGTGAGGGTGGTGTTGAGGTGGTGGGGGGTTTGGTTGGTGAGGGTGGCGTCGTTGAGGGTTCCTGCGGTGTGGATGATGCCTTTGAGGTGGGGGGTGTTGTTGATGAGTTGGGTGAGTTGGGTGGGGTTGCTGACGTCGCAGGTGGTGAGGGTGATGTGGGCGCCGAGTTGGGTGAGGTGTTGGGTGAGTTGGGTGGCGTTTGGTGCGTGGGGTCCTTGTCGGCTGGCGAGGGTGAGGTTTTTGATGTGGTGGTGGGTGATGAGGTGTGCGGCGATGAGGGTGGCGAGTCCGCCGGTGCCGCCGGTGATGAGGAGGGTGTCTTCGGGGCCCCAGTCCTCGAAACCGGTGAGGGCGGGGGTGGTTGAGGTGTCGGGGTGGGGTGTGGTGGCTCGTACGAGGCGGGGTACGTAGGTTTCGCCGTTGCGCAGGGCCAGTTCCGGCTCACCACCCGACAGAATTGCGGCGAGCCGGGGGAGCGGAGGCTGTGTGCCGTCCCAGTCCAACAGGGCGAAACGGTCCGGGTGTTCGGCCTGCGCGGAACGCACCAAACCCCACACGGCCGCACCCGCGAGGTCCACCGGCTCATCGAGCCCGTCACGGGGGCCGACCGCGCCCCGGGTCACCACCACCAACTGGGAGGACGAAAACCGCTCGTCGGCCAGCCACTTCTGAAGGGCTGTCAGCACACCGCCGGTGGCTTCGCGCAGCCGCTCCGGCATGTCGGCGGCGCCCGGCCCTTCCGGGCAGGTCAGTACGACGACATCGGGCACCGCGTCGGCCTCCGCGGCGAGGGCCGCCAGGTCGGTGTGCGTCGTGGCGCCGGTCCACTCCCACTGTGTCGCCCGCTCGCCGAGCGCCGCCCAGCTCGTAACACCGGGGTCCGCCTGGTCCGCGGCGACAGGCAGCGTGTTCCATTCCACGACGTAGAGCGGCGTGTCGGCGCCGTCGCGGGCCGTCGCGATCTGGTCGGCCGACACGGGACGCATTGCCAACTGCTCGACCACGGCGACGGGTTGACCCGTCGGGTCGGCGAGGTGGAGACGTACGCCGTCGTTGCCCGCCGGGGTGATGCGTACGCGCAGGGAGGTCGCGCCCGTCGCGTAGACGCAGACGCCGCTCCACGCGAAAGGCAGAGCCGTCTGCCGAGCGCCCTCAGGATCGTCGCTCTGGCCGAGGTCCGTGGCGTGGAGTGCGGCGTCGAGTAGGGCCGGGTGGAGACCGAACGCACCGGCGTCGCCGTGCGCCTCTTCGGGGAGAGCTACTTCGGCGAAGATTTCGCTGCCCTGCTGCCAAGCGGCCTTGAGCCCCTGGAAGTAGGGGCCGTAGTGGTAGCCCTGGGCGGCGAGCTGTTCGTACGTGTCGTGGAGGGGGATGGGCCTGGCGCCCGGCGGCGGCCAGCTGGCCAGATCGAATTCGGCGCCGGGTACGGGGAGTTCAGAATTGAGGCTGCCCGTGGCGTGGAGGGTCCAGGGTGTCGCGTCCGCGGCGCCGTGGGGGCGGGAGTGGATGGTGAGGGTGTGGTCGGGGGCGTTGGTCTGGATGCGCAGATCGGTGTGCTGGTCGGGGTGGAGTGCGAGGGGCGCGTGGAGGGTGAGTTCTTCGAGGTGGGGAGTGTGGGTGTGGTGGCCGGCGTGGAGGGCGAGCTCGACGAAGGCGGTGCCGGGCAGGAGGGTGGTGCCCATGATGGCGTGGTCGGCCAGCCAGGCGTGACTCTGCGTGCTGATGCGTCCGGTGAGGACGGTGGTGTTGGTGCCAGGGGCGGTGATGAGGGCGCCGAGCAGCGGGTGGTCCGCGGGGGCCTGGCCCAGGGTGGTGACGTCGCCGGTGTCAGGTACGGCGTCCAGCCAGTAACGCCGGCGTTGGAAGGGGTAAGTGGGGAGGTTGACGGGGCGGGTCGGGTTGCCGGTGTGGAGGGCGGTCCAGTGGACGGGGTGGCCGCCGGTCCACAGCCGGGCCAGGGCAGTGAGGGTTTCTGGCTGTTCGGGGCGGTTGCGGCGCAGCAGCGGGACGAACACCGCAGTGGAGTCGTCGGGCAGCGCGCCGGGGGCCATGGCGGTGAGGACGGCGTCCGGGCCGACCTCAAGGAACGTCGTCACGCCCTCGTCGGCCAGGGCCCGTATCCCGTCCGCGAACCGGACCGCTTCGCGAACATGCGACACCCAGTACTCGGGGGACGTGAGCTCTCCCGACTTGGCGGTACGTCCGGTCACGTTGGAGACGACCGGGATACGGGGCTCGGTGTAGTCCAGCACCTGGGCGATCTGCCGGAACTCGTCGAGCATCGGGTCCATCAGGGGTGAGTGGAAGGCGTGCGAGACCTTCAGCCGGGACGTCTTGCCGCCCTGCGCCCGTACCGCCTCCACCACCCTCTCCACGGAGGCCGCAGCCCCGGAAACCACCACCGCGCGCGGCCCGTTGACCGCCGCGACCGTGGCGTCCCCGACCCCGTCGAGCAGCGCGCGGACCTCCTCCTCGGTGGCCTGCACGGCCGCCATCACCCCGCCCTCGGGCAGCGCCTGCATCAGCCGGCCGCGCGCCGCGACCAGCGCACACGCGTCCGCCAACGAGAACACTCCGGCCGCGTGCGCCGCACCGATCTCACCGATCGAATGCCCGGCCAGCACATCGGGCCGCACACCCCACGACTCCACCAGCCGGAACAGCGCCGTCTCCACCGCGAACAGCGCCGGCTGCGCGTACTCCGTACGATCCAGCAGCGCAGCCTCCGCCGACCCCACCTCAGCGAACAGCACATCCTTCAAAGGCCGTTCCAGCTGAAGGTCGAGATGACCGCACGCCTCGTCCAGCGCGGTCGCGAACACCGGGAAAACGGCGGCCAGTTCACGACCCATACCGACCCGCTGCGCACCCTGCCCCGTGAACAGGAACGCCAGCCGGCCGGCAACCACTTGTCCCTGCACGACCTCTGACGTGCTCTCACCAACTTCGGCCAGTGCTCGCAGCCCTGCGATCAGCTCGTCGCGCCCGGCGCCCGTCACCACCGCGCGGTGGTCCAGTTCCGCCCGCGTCGTCGCCAGCGCGACACCCACGTCCACCGGATCCGGAGCATCCACACGCCCCATCAGGCCCAACAGCCCCGCCGCCTGCGCGCTGAGCGCGTCGCTCGTACGGGCGCTGAGAACCAGCGGCAGCGCTGCCGGGTCCGTGGAGTCCTGCCGCTCCGGGGTCTTTGCCGCCTGCTCCTGCGGTGCCTCTTCGATGATCACGTGCGCGTTCGTACCGCTGATGCCGAACGCGGAGATGCCCGCCCGGCGCGGCCGTCCGTCCGGGGCGTCCCACGGCATGGCCTCGGTGAGCAGTTCCACCTCACCTGCCGACCAGTCGACGTGATGGCTCGGAGCATCCACGTGCAGCGTCTTGGGTAGCATGCCGTACTGCATGGCCAGCACCATTTTGATCACGCTGGCCGCACCACCGGCGGCCTGCGTGTGCCCGAGATTGGACTTGGCCGACCCGAGTCGCAACGGCCGGTCGGCGGGCCGTTCCTGACCGTACGTCGCCAAGATCGCCTGGGCCTCGATCGGGTCGCCGAGCTTCGTTCCCGTGCCGTGCGCGTCGACCGCGTCCACATCGGCCGGGCTCAGTCCCGCGTTGGCCAGGGCCTGCAGGATCAGCCGCTGCTGCGACGGGCCGTTCGGCGCGGTGAGGCCGTTGCTGGCGCCGTCCTGGTTGACCGCGCTGCCGCGCAGTACCGCCATCACCCGGTGACCGTTGCGCCGTGCGTCCGACAGGCGCTCCACCACGAACACGCCGGCGCCCTCGGCGAATCCGGTGCCGTCCGCGGCTTCGGCGAAGGCCTTGCAGCGGCCGTCGGCCGCGAGACCGCGCTGCCGGCTGAACGCGGTGAACATGCCGGGGCTGCCCATGACGGCGACGCCGCCGACCAGGGCGAGTGAGCACTCGCCGTTGCGCAGCGACTGGGCCGCCAGGTGCATGGAGACCAGCGAGCCTGAGCACGCCGTGTCCACCGTCACGGCCGGGCCTTCCAGACCCAGGGTGTACGAGACGCGGCCGGACGCGACGCTGGGCGCGTTGCCGGTCATCAGGTAGCCGTCGAGGCCCAGCGGGGCCTGGTGCACCCGGGTGCCGTACTCATGCACCTCGGCGCCGAAGAAGACACCGGTCCGGCTGCCCCGGAGCGAGGCCGGGTTGATCCCGGCGCGCTCCAGCGCTTCCCAGGAGGTTTCCAGGATCAGGCGTTGCTGCGGGTCCATCGCCAGCGCCTCGCGGGGGCTGATTTTGAAGAAGTCTGCGTCGAAATCGGCCGCGTTCGCCAGGAAGCCGCCCTTGTCGACGTACGACTTGCCAGGCTGGTCCGGGTCCGGGTCGAACATGCCGGGAACGTCCCAGCCGCGGTCAGTGGGGAAGTCCGAGAGCACCTCACGGCCCTCGGCCATCAACGCCCAGAAGTCCTCGGGGGAGTTGACACCGCCGGGGTAGTGGCAGCCGATGCCGATGATCGCGATGGGGTCGTCGTCGTCCTCCGATGTCTGCCGGACGGCCGCGGCGACGGGCTCGGGGGTCAGGCCGAGGGCCTTGGTGCGTACGAAGCGGCTCAGTTCGACCGGGGTGGGGTGGTCGTAGACCGCTGTGATGGGCAGTTCCAGGCCGGTGGCCGCGGACAGCCGGGTGTGCAGGTCCACTGCCGCCAGCGAGTCGAAACCCAGCTCCAGGAACGGGCGTGCGGTGTCCACCGCGTCCTTCGTTTCCGGACGGGCCCGGCGCAGCGCGGCGACGGTCTGCTCGTGCACGATCTCCAGTACGGCGCGTTCCTGCTCGGCCGCGGTCAGCCCCGTGAGCCGCCGCACCAGAGCGGACTGTGGCGCCTCCGGCTTGCTCCTCGGCTTGCCACCGGACTCGGAAAGAACGTTCTCAGACTCGGTCATTCGGTGCACTCCAAAAAGAATTCCGCGGGCGAGGAACAAGGCGGGGAGGGACGGACGGGGAGGGACGGGGCACGTGGGCCGGACCGGTGGGCGGTCAGGACAGCGGCCGGTCCCCGTACAGGAACGGCTGGTCGTAGCTGCGCTGCACGAAGGACAGCGCTTCGAGCAGGTCTGAGGAGGTGACGGGACGGGCCCGGCCGCCGCCCACCAGGCCGGCAAGGGGCAGCGATCCGGTGTCGGCCCAGCGCAGCCAGCCGTCGCCGTCGATGTGGCTACGACTGCGGCCGGCGTTGTCCGGATGCAGGCAGTAGGGAATGTCCAGGTAACCGCGCTTGAACGCGAGCAGCAGGGCGTGGCCCAGGTCCGGGTGGCTGTTCAGCACCGCGTCGACGAGCGAGCGCGCCTCGGCGTACGTCTGCGAATCCTGCGTCGCGGCTTCCGCGGCCGCGGTGGCCGTGGCAGCCGGCACCCCTGGGCCTCCGGTGGCTACGGTCGTGCGGGCCACCCGGTCGGCGTGCTCCAGCGCGGCCACGTTCTCCGCGATGGTGGGGATGCGCCGGGCCTCGGCGACGGTCTTGACGATCAGCCGTTCCGAGCCGGTGCTGACCGCGAGTTCGGCGGCCTGGCCGAGCAGCCGGTAGCAGCCCTCGGGCGTCGTGGGATACACACCCATGTAGGCGTAGATCACTACGTGCCAGTCGGCGTCAGGCAGCAGCTCCGCGCACAGCCTGCGGAGCGCGAGCACCGCTTCGCGGTCCTGCGCGCCATTGGTCTGCTGGGCGTAGCTGACGGACAGGTCGCCGATCCCGAGACGGTGGAAGAACAGCGCCTCCAGGACGCTGACGGCGACGAGCATGCTCGGCGGGCACAGCTGGCCCAGCATGCAGCCGCCGAAGGTCTCCATGTGGGGATTGGCGCCCCACTCGCGAAGCTGTGCGAACAGGGTGCCGCTGCGCTGCCAGTTGCGCATCGACTCGTCGAGCGGGGTACGGCCGTACGGCAGGCAGTATGAGACCGGGCCGCCCTCGGTGGCGCTGAGCCCGGCCCGCATCAGGGCGACGAAGATGTCGAACGGCACCGCGGAGCCGTGCCTGACCTGCACCGGGAAGTCGTCGGAGAGCACGTCGCGCAGTACCGAACGGGTGGTCTCGACGTCGTAACTGACAATGGGGAAGCCGTTGAGGCCGATGCCTTCCCGCAGCGCCGTCTCGATCGCGGCGAGGTCCCCGACCCGGGTGTAGCTGTCCAGGGTGAGGGTGCCGACGGTGGTGGCGTCGGCACGCCGGGTGGCGAGCAGCCCTTCGCGCATGGTCGCTGGGTCGCCGAACCCCATGCGGGGCTGCACGACGAGTCGGCCGGCCCGGTGCGAGCGGCGTACGAACGCGCCGAAGTCGCCGACCGGGGAATCCGGAGCGCCGGCCGCCCGCACGGCCGAACCGGGCGGGTCCACGGGCCGGGTGCGCGCCGGGATGACGCCGGGCACGGACGTACCCCCCGTACTGCCGGCGACAGCACGGACTGCCGGGCCCCCACCGGACACGGAACCGCTTGCCGGGGAGCCACCCTGCGGGACAACGCTCGTTGGGTCTCCGTCCAACGGGACGTTCCCGGACGCGGCGCCGTCCAGCGTGGCACCGCCGGGCGTGCCGTCCGGTGCCAGGCCCGGCTCCGCACCGGCCGTCGCGGCAACTCCCGGCTCGGCACCGGCCCTGCCGGCGCCTCGCCGGGCCGGACCGTTCTCCGGCGCCGCAGCGAAGCGGTCGTTCACGACAGCGCTCTCTGCGGTATGCCACCGATGAAACGCTGGAAGGCGGCGATCTCCTGCGCGCCGTCCTCGAAGACACTGTCGAAGCCCGCGGCGACCAGTTCCGCCACGCGCCCAGCGCCCTCGCCGCCGGAGATGCCGAGCTTCCCACCGATCACCGCGGGAAGCTCCGCCAGTCCGCGCTCGTCGCGGAGCTTCCTGATGACGCGCAGACCGTCCTGGGCGCCGTGACCGTTGACGCTGCTCAGTACGAGCATGGCCGGCGCGCGCTCCAGGCACTCCTGTACGAGCAGCTCGTCCGGGACACACGGGCCCAGATTCACCACGTCGTACCCCTGCTCCTCGATCAGCAGCTGCATGAACACCAGGTTCCAGGTGTGCGAGTCGGAAGCCAGCCCGCTGACCAGGACCGTCTGCCGGCGTCGCGCCGTGGCCACCGCTGCCGTGTTCGCCTCGGTGCTCGCCGGTCCCGGTCCCGTCAGCTGCCGCGCGAGGAGGGTCATGCCCGCCCTCCACCGACCGGTGACGGGCCTTCCAACGGGGCCGACGGGGCCAGCGGGACCCGGCTGTGCTCCAGCCGGGACGCGGACACCACCTCACCACCGCGCACCAGCACCTCGGCGGGAGCGGGCCGGCCCAGAAACATCAGGAGGCTCGCGGTGGGGCCGTACGCCCCTGCGTTAGGGATGGTGAGGATGTCGCCGACGCGCAGATTCGGCAGGTCCACCTGGCGGCCGAGCACATCGCCCGGCGTGCACAGCGGACCGACCAGACTGGCGCTCAGCCCCCTGCCGTCCTCGATCTCCGCGGCCTGCTCAGGGCCCTCCGGCTGGACCGCCACAGGCAGCAGCCGGCCCAGGCCCGACATCCCACCGAAGGTGTTGATGCCGGCGTCCAGGATGACGAACGTACGGCCGCGGCTCTCCTTGATGTTGACCACCCGGGTCAGCAGCACACCGCTGTCGCCCACCAGATAGCGGCCGGACTCGCAGGCGAGGTGCGGTGTGCCCCGGCGCCAGTCGGGGAACAGCTCGTCCAGCGTGGTCTCCAGCCGCTCGCGCAGCTTCTCGTACACCGGGCGCTCACCGGGCACGGCGTACGGTGCGGCGAACCCGCCGCCGATGTCCAGGAATCGCAGCGGCAGCCCGTGTTCGCTCTCGAGATCGGCGGCGACCGACAACGTGTGCCGGAACTCCCCGACCAGGCTGTCCTCGTCCCTGGCATTGCTGAGCGGGAAGAAGTGCGCACCCGCGACCCGGGTGCCGGGCACCGCGCGCAGTTTGGGCAGTATCTCGCCCAGCGTCTCGGTGTCGATGCCGAACTGCGAGGGCGTGCCGGTCATGCGGATGCTGGTGGTGGCGCTGGCCGAGGCGCTGTTGATGCGCAGCAGACAGTCGGCCACCACCCCCTGGACACCGGCGGCGGCGCCCACGTGCTCCATGTCGGTGAGGGACTCCACCGAGAACAGCCGCACCCCGGCGCCGATGGCGTCGACCAGCTCGCCGTCCGTCTTGCCAGGACCGGTGTAAAGGATCTCCGCCGGATCGAACCCGGCCTCCAGTGCGGCGGCCAACTCGCCCAGCGAGCTGATCTCGGCCCGGCAGACGCGCCCGTCGCCCGCGCCAAGGGCACGCAGCACCTCCGGGTGCGGATTGGCCTTGACCGCGCTGAACAGACTGAACGGTTCAGGCAGAGCGTCGAACAGGTCCTGCCGCGCCGCGGCGATCCGGTCCAGGTCGTACACGTACAGCGGAGTGCCGTACCGCTCGGCCAGCTCGGTGTACCGAGTCACTGGTCGCTCCCGTCGAGCAGCTCGGCGAGCTGCTTCTTCTCGTTCTTGCCGTGCAGGGTGAGGGGGAAGTCGCTGAGTACCCGACAGGTCGCGGGAACCTTCTGCCGCTCCAGCCGGCCTGCCAGCTCGCGCAGGACCGCGTGTGGCGCGAGATCGCACTCCACGAACAGCGCCAGGTCGTGCCGGTCCGAGGGCGGCAGCACCGCCGCCTGCCGCACGCCGGGAATGTCCATGGCGGCGGCCTCGATCTCGATGGTGCTCATCCGGATGCCCTTGCGCTTGAACATGTCGTCGCGGCGGCCCTGGAAGTACAGATAGCCGTCCTCGTCGAGAGAGCCGTAGTCCCCGGTGTGCAGCCGCAGCTCTCCGGAGGGCTCGTGGCGGCGGAAGTTGCGCGCGCTCACCTCCGGATTGCGCCAGTACCCGGGCATCACGTGCGGGCCCGCGGCGACGATCTCGCCGGACTCCCCGGCGGGCACGGGCTCGCCGTCCTCGCCCAGGATGAGGACCCGGGTGCCGGGCAGCGGCAGACCGACCGAGTCGGGCCGCTCGCGGTCCTGCCCCGGCGGCATGATGGAGACGCGCTTGCATTCGGTCTGCCCGAACTGGCGGACCACACGCACACCGGGGAACGCGTCGCGCAGCGTCTCGATGGTCGGCTGGGGCAGCGCGGCACCGGTGTTGGTGAACATCCGCACCAGGGGCGCGGGATTCTCGGAGCGGCGCGCCAGCGTGGCGATCATGGTGGCCAGCGACGGCACGATCGGGACGACGGTGGCCCCGCTGTCCCTGATGGCGGACAGCAGCCGGAGGTCCGACTCGCCGTCGGCCAGCACGATTTCGCTGCGCCCGACCGCGCACATCAGGACCTTGTACAGGCCGTAGTCCCAGGACATCGGGAAGCGGCAGAACACCACGTCGTCGGGGCGGTAGCCGAGCACCTGGACCATCGACCGGGTGGCGAAGGTGATCTGCGCGTGCGGGCAGATCACCGCCTTCGGGGCGGCGGTGCTGCCCGAGGTGTAGACGAGGACCGCGGGCTGGTCCGGCGCGACGTCGACCGCCGTCTGCGGCCGCGGGCCCCGGTCGGCGATCTTCTCCACCTCGCTCCACACACCGCCGAACGGGTGGACGGGGGCCGTGGTGACCGTGCCGAGCGTCTCGTGCTGTCCCTCGGCGCCGATGACCAGGGCGGGCTCGGCGTTCTCCAGCACCGTACGCAGGTGGAATGCCTTCATGTTCGGGTTGAGCGGTACGAAGACGACTCCGCGCCGGGACGCGCCGTAGAACAGGGCGACCAGTTCCCGGTTGGTCGGCAGTTGTACGACCAGGCGATCGCCCGGTCCGAGACCCTGCGCCTCCAGCCAGTCGGCGAAGGCGCGGCTGTACTTGTCGAGACGGGCGTAGCTCCACTGCCCGTCGGCGTCGCTGACCGCCGCCGACGAGGGCGTGGAGGAGACGGCCTCGTCCAGCAGGGTGTGGACAAGGCTGCCATGACTGTGGCCGGGCACGGGGACCCCGTGCACCGCGCCGGAAGTGCTGTCCAACGCTCTTCTCCTGTCAGGTCGTCGGCGTGCTGGGCTTGCTGGACGTGCTGGTGGTCTCAGTGGTGGCGCCGGGGGCGCTGTGCGTACCGGGCGCTCCCAGCCACGCCTCGGCACGGCCTCGCAGTACACCCCGGTCGGTCTTCCGGTTGGAATTGAGCGGGAACTCGTCCAGCCGCCAGTAGTGCCTGGGCGTCATGCCTTGCGGCAGGACTGCCCGCAGCTGCCGGGCGAACGTGGCGGCGGGCACGGCCGAACCGGTGTAGAAGACCGCGAGTTCGGTGCCCGAAGCGCCGACCACATCGACCGTGACCGCCTCGGTGACGCCCTCGCAGCCGCGCAGCGCGTGGTCGATCTCGGGGAGCTCCACGCGCCATCCCGCGATCTGCACCTGCGAGTCCAGCCGTCCCAGGTAGGCGAGTTCGCCTTCCTCGCCGATTCGCCGGACCCGGTCTCCGGTGCGGTACCAGGTGCGCTCGTCGTGCTCCAGGAAGCGGCCTTCATTGTCGGCCGGATCCAGGTAGCCGCGAGCCATCTGAGGTCCCGTCACACACAACTCACCCTCATTGGGGGCAGGTTGACCGTCTTCGTCGAGCAGGAGGTGGTCGTGTCCGTCGTTGACCCGGCCGATCGGCACCACACCGTTCACCGCGATCCCCGGGGAACGCTCCGGCTCCCACCGGTGCGCGGCGATCGTGATCGTCAGCTCGGTCGGTCCGTACAGGTTCTCCAGCGTCGAATGCGGTGCGGCCGTCTGCCAGTCGGTGGCGTCCTGACAGGTCAGTGCCTCACCGGCGAAGAAGCTCCAGCGCAGTCCGGACAGCGCGCCGGGAACCAGCCCGCCGAGCCGGCGCACCAGCGGGATCGCGCTGGGCGTGGAGAACCACACCGTCGTCCGGCTCTCGGCCAGGAAGGCCGGCATCGCGCGGTACGCACCGGGCGGCGCCCACAGTGCGGTCGCCCCCGCACCCCAGGCGCAGAACAGGTCGAACATCGCGCAGTCGAAGTTGAGGTCGAAGGTCTGGGAGAAGACGTCCTGCGGCGTGAAGTCGTAACGCTCGTCCTGGAGCCGGAAGTAGTGCGAGGCACTTCCGTGGCTGATCGGCACGCCCTTGGGGCGGCCCGTCGACCCGGAGGTGAACAACACGTACGCCGCGTCGGCCGGCCGCACCGGGCGCGGCTCGCTCAGCGCGCCGGCCGCTTCCGGGACGATCCGGTCGACACTCGGATGCGTACCGGGTCCGCAACCGGGCGCGAGGACGGGCAGTACGACGTCGGGGCCACCAGTGTCGAGCGGCTCCTCGCCGTCCGGCCCCGGCGCCATCAGCTCCGGCAACTGCGCCCAGCCGGCCTCGTCGGCGATGACGGCGGACACCTGAGCGGCCCGCATCATGCGGCGGGTGCGCGCCGGGGGGAAGCCCGGTTGCAGCGGCACGACGGTGGCTCCCGCGTACAGCGCGGCGAGGATGCCGACGTACGCGTCGACTCCCTTCGCCGCCAGCACCGCCACGGTGCCCGGCGGTTTGCGCACCGCGCGCAGCAGCGCACCTGCCCAGACGAGCGCCCGCTCGTGCGCCTGCTCGTACGTGACCGAGTCGGCCCCGACCCGTACCGCGTCGTTGCGCGGCGCCAGGTCGACTCCGCGCAGAAAACGCCCGTGCAGCGCCTCTCCCATGGCTGCGTCCACTGCTCCTCCTTCGATGCTCGACCCTGCGGGTCCCGGGTGCCGCGGATTCAGGCGGCCTGCTCCTCGACCAGACCGGACAGCACCTTCCACAGCACACCGGGGGTCTGGAACGTCTCCTGGCCGAGTGCCTCGTCCTGGAACCGCACGTCGTACGTCTGTTCCAGCGCCGCGAGCAGCTCGACGATGCCGAGCGAGTCCAGGCCCAGGTCGCGCAGCGTGGTGTCCTCGGCGAGCTTCTCGTCGGCGCCGAGGAACGGCAGGAACCTGCGTAGCAGATCCTCGAACTTCTGGTCCCACATGGTGAATTGCCTTTCGGGGGAGGTGAGAAAGGAACGGTTCAGGTACGGGCGGGCTGCGGCCTCGGCTGGAGAGCGACCCGCGGCGTGACCGGTACCACCTCGAAGTTGGACGTCGTGCGCCGCACCCGGCCGAAGAGACTGTCCTTACCGGCCACGCACACGGTGCCGACGCCGGCTTCGCGCAGCGCGTCGACGACCGCGGGCCAGCGCATCGGGCGTACGCAGCTGTCCAGCAGCATGGTGCGCACCCCCTCACCCGTGGTGATCAGCGAGCCGTCCTGATCCGCGACGACCGGGATCCGCGGGTCGGCGAAGTCCAGGGGCCCGAAGACCTCTTCCTGGGCGCGGGCGCGCAGTCCTCCGAATGCCGAGCAGTGCATCGGCGGCCGCATCGAGTACAGCGACATGCCGCCCAGTGAACGCAGCCTCGGCTTCAGCCATTCGAGGTTGTGCTCGCGCAGCGTGAGCATGTAGAAGTCGTCGTCGATGTAGCAGGAGATCTCGTACGTCTCGCCGCGTTCGTCCAGCTCCGCCAGTACTTCTCGCAGCTTGTCCTCGGGCACACGCACGAAGGAGTGGGTGACCAGGTCCTTGAACTCCGTACTGAAGTAGTCCTCCAGCAGGCGCGCGAATCCGGCGGTGGCGCGGACGGCGTCGGGGAAGTCCAGCGCGCCGCTGAACGCGGCGGCCGGCTTCTCGCCGAAGCTCGGGCCCGTGCACAGCTCGGCCTCGACACCCAGCGTGTGCCCGGCCCACTGGGCCAGCGCCAGCGAGTTGACCATGAACGCGACCTGGGCGTATTCGCTGTAGTCGCCCTCGGTCTGCCGGTAGCGGTCGAGCAGCGAGTACCCGAGGACCTGGTCGGCGGTGGCGATCAGCTTCCGGGCGTAGGGGTTGATGACCATGAACTTCCCGACCTCCGCGAAGGGGGTGGGCCCCATGCCGGGGAAGATCATCGCGGTTCCGGTCGGGGATGCGGTGGTCATGTGCATGGTCCCTTCGAGATGTACAGGCATACGGAGGCGCAGATGTTGAGTGGCGGGGTGATGGAGCGGGCGGGGCGGACGGGTACGGGGAGCGGTGCCCGTACCCGTACCGCTACTCCTCGGGAGCGAGCAGCACGCCGGTGCTGGTGTCGTGCACCGTGATCGCGGACACCGGGCAGGTCTCCGCGGCGTCCAGCGCCGCCTCGTCGGGTTCCGTCGTCCCGACCCGCGGGTAGGACTTGCCGGACCGCAACTCGAAGTGTCCGGGCGCGTAATTGGCGCACACCGACGCGCCGATGCAGGCCGTCCGGTCGACGGCGATGGCCCAACTGCTCACCAAGTCACTCGCAGCCGCTTCGGACCGCGCACCAGCATTCCCTGCTTCCAGACGACACTGTCCTCGACATCGGCGATGTCCAGGGTGGGGAAGCGCTCGATGAGGGTGCTCAGCACGCTCTGGAGCTCCATCCGCGCGAGCTGGGCGCCCAGACAGTGGTGCGGCCCGTGGCCGAAGCCGATGTGCGGATTGTTCTCGCGGGTCACGTCGAGCCGCTCGGGGTCCTCGAAGATCTCGGGGTCGCGGTTGGCCGAGGCCACCGAACCGAGCACCGGTTCACCGGCCTTCACCGTGACATCGCCGAACTGGACGTCCTCCAGGGCGTACCTGGCGAACATCGCGGAGTAGTTCAGCGGGATCCAGCGCACCAGTTCCTCGACCGCCTGCGGCACCAACTCCGGTTTCGAGCAGAGCAGTTCCCACTGGTCGCGCTGGCTGAGCAGTGCGTAGAGGAAGTTGGGGATCTGCGAGGCGGTCGTCTCGGTGCCGGTGATGAGCAGGCCACCGGTCACATGCATGACCAGCTCCTCCTCGCTCAGCCGGTCGCCGTCCTCGTCACGCGTCTTGACCAGCGCGCCGAGCAGGTCCTCGGTGGGATTGCGACGCCGCTCCGCGACCAGCTCGCCGATGTAGGCGAACAGCTCCTTGGCGTTGCGCTCCATCTCTTCCCACGGCAGCGCCGTCGTGGAGACCATCGCCTCGGACCAGACGCGCAGCTTGGGGCGGTCCGCCGCCGGCACACCCAGCATCTCGGAGATCACCGTCACCGGCACGGGGACGGCGAAGTTCTCCACCATCTCGAAGGGGCCGCCCTGCTCGACCATGGTGTCGGCCAGGCCGTTCACGATCCGCTGGGTGTCCGCGCGCATCAGCTCCACGCGGCGCCCGGTGAACGCCTTGGCGACCAGCTTGCGAAGTCGGGCGTGGTCCGGTGCGTCCATGCCGACCAGGCCGTCGTCCAAGTGCTCGCCGGGGTGGGTGCGCGGCTGGTTGCGCGTCCTGGCCATCGCCCGGCTGAAGCGGGGGTCGGCCAGGACGGTGCGTACGTCCTGGTAGCGCGTGGCCAGCCAGGCGGGTTCGCCGATCGGGAACTGCACCCGGCTCAGCGGTTCCTCCGTACGCAGCTTCGCGTACATGGGGTCGAGTATGAGCCGGTCCGGCTCGCTGAACGGATATGCGCGAACCTCCTGAGCAGTGGTCACCCGCGTGCCTCATCCTTCAAGTTGTTGAGTTCTTGGTGTTCTTGGATTTCCTTGAGAAAACCGACCATGACCGAGGTGAAACGCTCGGGCTCTTCGATGTGCGGCATGTGACTGGATTCCTCGAAGATTTCCCAGCGCACTTTCGGTATGCGCTCGAAATAGGGTCGGACGGTGGCCGGCGTGGCCTCGTCGTAACGCCCGCTGATCAATAGGGTCGGTACTTCGATGTGCGGCAGCCGGTCTTCGACCGACCAGTCCTTGAGCGTCCCGATGACATGGAATTCATTGGGCCCGTTCATGGCGTGGTAGACGGTCGGATCGTCATTGATCTCCATGAAGGTGGCCAGATAGTCCCGGGGCCACGGAAGGACGCGGCACACATGACGGTCGTAGAAGACCCGCATGGCCGCGAAGTATTCGTCTGTGTCCGTGGTGCCCGCGGCCTCGTGCTGGAGCAGCGTCTCCTGCACCTCTGGCGGAAGCTGCTCCCTGAGCACCTTCATCTCCTGGAGCCACAGCGGCATCGACGCCGGTGAGTTGGCGATCACCAGGCCGCGTAGTCCGGCCGGCCGGTCGGAGGCATGAGCCGCGGCCAGCATCCCGCCCCAGGACTGACCGAACAGAATGTAGTTGTCGGCCACCCCGAGGTGCCGCAACAGGTTGTCGAGTTCGTCCCGGAAGAGCTGGACGGTCCAGAAGTCCGTTCCGTTGTCCGGCAGCCGCGTCGACCCGCCGTTCCCCAGCTGGTCGTAGTGGACTACCGGCCGGCCGGCCTCCGCCAGGGCCGTCATGCTCAGCAGGTAGTCGTGCGTGCTGCCGGGACCACCGTGCAGTACGACGACGGGCGGCAGTCCGCAGCGGAGATCCCCGGTGACGCGGTACCAGGTCTTGTAATCGCCGAAGGGGGCGGTTCCTCTGGCGGTCGGTGTCGCGGGCATATTCCCACCCCGGGTCAATGTTTCGCAGCCTTCAACGGGAAGAACGCTATAGCAGCGAAGTAGTCAGGCAGACCCCTAGCAACCCCTATGAGCCCTTAGTTGAAGGGCTTCTTCGCCGACCCCTGGATATGGTGGTTCACCAAGTGATTCTTAAGAGTGCCCATAGCTTCGGCATTTGCGTAGGGGCCCCTGTCGGCGACCGCTAGTAGGGGTGGCTAGGGGGGGCTATGGGTGGTCGGCGGATGAGGGCCGCCCGTAGCGTTCGGATGGACAATCCGACCGGGTTCAGGGGGTTCTTGGGTGGAAAGCGAGAAGAAGCTTCTCGACTACCTCAAGCGAGCGACGGCCGATCTTCGGGAGGCACGCCGCCAGTTGCGCGAAGCCGAGCGCAGGGAACACGAGCCCATCGCGATCGTCGGCATGAGCTGCCGCTATCCGGGTGGCGTCACATCTCCCGAGGAGCTGTGGCAACTACTGGAAACCGGCCGGGACGGAATCTCCGGATTCCCTGCCGGGCGTGGCTGGGACATCGAGGGACTGTACGACCCCGACCCTGACCAGCCCGGCAAGACCTATGCCCGTGAGGGCGGATTCCTGCACGACGCGGCCGACTTCGACGCCGAGTTCTTCGGCATCGGCCCGCGTGAGGCGCTGGCGATGGACCCGCAGCAGCGGCTGCTCCTGGAGGCCTGCTGGGAAGCACTGGAGCGCGCCGGGCTCGACCCGCACTCACTGCGCGGCAGTCGGACCGGTGTCTTCGCCGGAGTGATGTACCACGACTACGCCTCGCGCCTGTCCAGCATTCCGGACGAGGTGGACGGGTACATCGGCAACGGCAATTCAGGCAGCGTCGTGTCGGGCCGCGTCTCCTACGCCCTGGGGCTGGAAGGCCCGGCGGTGACGGTGGACACGGCGTGCTCGTCGTCGCTGGTGGCGCTGCACTGGGCGGTACAGGCGCTGCGCAACGGCGAATGCTCGCTGGCCCTGGCCGGCGGTGTGACGGTGATGTCGACGCCCGACACCTTCACCGAGTTCAGCCGGCAGCGCGGGCTCGCGGCCGACGGCCGCTGCAAGGCCTTCGCCGAAGCCGCGGACGGCACCGGGTGGGGCGAGGGTGTGGGTGTGCTGTTGGTGGAGCGGCTCTCCGACGCCCAGCGCAACGGCCACCGCGTGCTGGGAGTGGTACGGGGCAGCGCGGTCAACCAGGACGGGGCAAGCAGCAGTCTGACGGCGCCGAACGGCCCGTCGCAGCAGCGGGTCATCCTGCAGGCACTGGCAAACGCGCGGCTGCGTCCGGCTGACGTGGACGCGGTGGAGGCGCACGGTACGGGTACGAAGCTCGGCGACCCGATCGAGGCGCAGGCGCTGCTGGCGACGTACGGTCAGAACCGTTCGGACCACGGCCCACTGTGGCTCGGATCGGTGAAGTCGAATCTGGGTCATACACAGGCTGCGGCGGGTGTGGCCGGGATCATCAAGATGGTCATGGCGATGCGTCATGGTGTGCTGCCCAAGACGTTGCATGTGGATGAGCCGTCGTCGAAGGTGGACTGGACGGTGGGGCGGGTGGAGCTGCTGACCGAGGCGGTGGCCTGGGACAGTGAGCGGCCGCGCCGGGCGGGAGTCTCGTCGTTCGGGATCAGCGGGACGAACGCGCACGTGATCATCGAAGAGGCGCCCCAGGAGGAGGCGGCCCCGGAGCGTCAGGATGCCGCGCAGCCGACGCTGCCACTGTTGCTCAGCGCGCGGACCGATGGTGCGCTGCGGGCACAGGCGGCCGGTCTGGTGGGCCTGCTGGAAGGGGCGGAGGCCCCTCATCCGGTGGATGTGGCCCTGGCCCTGGCCACGTCCCGTGCGCAGCTGGAGCGTCGTGCGGTGGTCACCGGTGCGGAGCGTGGGCAGTTGCTGTCCGGGCTACGGGCACTGGAGGCCGGCGAGGAAGCGGGTGTCGTGCGGGGTACGGAGGGAGAGGGGCGGCTGGCCTTCCTGTTCACCGGACAAGGTGCCCAACGCCCCGGTATGGGACGCGAACTCGCCGCAGCCTTTCCGGTGTTCGCGGCAGCCCTGGACGAGGTGTGCGGACACCTGGACCCCCTGCTGGACCACCCCCTGAAGGACGTGCTCTTCGCTCAGGAGGGTTCGGACCTGGCGGTGCTGCTGGACCGGACGGAGTACGCCCAGCCCGCCCTGTTCGCCATCGAGACGGCCCTGTTCCGCCTGGTGGAGTCGCTGGGTGTACGCCCCGATCTGCTGGCCGGGCACTCCATCGGCGAGATCAGCGCGGCGCACGCCGCCGGCGTGTTCTCCCTCGCCGACGCCTGCACCCTGGTCGCCGCGCGCGGCCGCCTCATGCAGGCCCTGCCCGACGGCGGCACCATGGCCGCCCTCCAGGCCACCGAAGACGATGTCCGCACCCACCTCAACGGCGTCGGCAACGCGGCGATCGCGGCGGTGAACGGCCCTCGCGCAGTGGTGGTCTCCGGCACGGCGGCCTCCGTCGACAAGGTCGTGGAGGCAGTACGCGCCCAGGGCGGCAAGACCTCGTACCTGAAGGTCTCGCACGCCTTCCACTCCCCGCTGATGGACCCGATGCTGGACAAGTTCCGCACGGTGGTGTCGGGCCTCGCCTACAGCGAGCCCCGTACCCCAGTCGTCTCGAACGTCACCGGACGCACCGCCACGCCGGGTGAGCTCACCTCCCCCGACTACTGGGTGACCCACGTCCGCGAAGCCGTCCGCTTCAACGACGCCATACGCGCCCTGGCCACCGAAGGCATCACCACCTACCTCGAAATCGGCCCCGACGCGGTCCTCACCGCCATGGCCCCCGACGCCCTCCCCGACGACACCACAGCCGTGTTCGTCCCGCTCCTGCGCCGCAACCGCCCCGAGAAGGCCGAGACCCTCACCGCCCTGGCCCGCCTCTGGACCAGCGGGCACACCATCAACTGGCCCGCCCTGCACACCGGCCGCCCCGCCCGCCCGGTCGACCTCCCCACCTACCCCTTCCAACACCGGCGCTACTGGCTGGAGTCCACCCCCGACACCGGCGACGTCACCACCCTCGGCCAGGACTCCGCCCGTCACCCCCTGCTCGGCGCCGTACTCCACCGCGCCGGCACCGACGAATCCATCCTCACCGGCCGCATCAGTACCCGCACCCACCCCTGGCTCGCCGACCACAGCATCATGGGCGCCGTGCTCCTGCCCGGCACCGCGCTCGTCGAACTCGCCATCCACGCCGGTGACCACACCGGCACCCCCCACCTCGAAGAGCTCACCCTCCAGGCGCCGTTCGTTCTCCCCCCGGAGCAGGCTCTCCAGCTCCAGATCACGGTCGGGCCCCCTGACGCATCCGACCGCCGCACCCTCACCATCCACTCACGCCCGGACTCGGGCGACGTACCCAGGGATGCGCCCTGGACTCAGCACGCCCAAGGCACTCTCACGCCCCAACTCCCCTCGGCCGAGGCCGACTCCAGCTCCGATCTCAGCAACTGGCCGCCCACCGGCGCCCAGCCCATCACGTTGCACGACACCTACGAAGACCTCGCCACCCAGGGCTACCACTACGGCCCCGTCTTCCAGGGGCTCAAGGCCGCCTGGCGCGCCGGCAACGACATCTACGCCGAAGTCGCCCTCCCTCCGGAAGCTCACCAGGACGCCGGCGCCTTCGGCGTCCATCCGGCCCTGCTCGACGCCGCCCTCCACGCCAATCTCTTTGATGAGGGCGACAGCCAGGACAGTGCCGAAGGGCCGCGGCTGCCCTTCGCGTGGAGCGGCGTTTCGGTGCATGCGGCAGGTGCCACCTCGCTGCGTGTACGCGTGACGTCCCATGGCCCTGATGAGGCGTCAGTACTGGCCACGGACCCGACCGGTGCTCCGGTGATATCGATACGGTCGCTGGCCGCGCGTGCCGTCAGCGCCGAACAGCTGGCGGCGGCCGGTAGCGACGACGACGCACTGCTGCGGCCGAGCTGGGCCGAGCGGGCCGGATGGTCTCCGTCCGAGGAACCGGCCGGCAGTTGGGCGGTCATCGGCAGCAGCGAGGGCGACCGGCTCGTGGCGGCTTTCGGCGCCGACGCTCCGGTGTTCTCCGATCTCGCGGCACTCAGGGCGACGCCCGGCCCCGTACCGGACTTCGTGGCCCTCGCGTGCACAGGAGCCCTCGCGCGCACAGGAAGCGAGGATCATGGAACCGGTCTGCTGGACCGTATGCGCACCGCGACGGTCCGTGTGCTGGAGGCCGTGCAGGAGTGGCTGGCCGACCCGAGGTTCGTCGACTCCCGGCTGGTGATCCTCACCAGCGGCGCGGCCGGCCCCGACGCCGAGCCCGGCACGGCCGTGGACCTGGTTCACGCTCCGTTGTGGGGCCTGGTGCGTTCCGCACAGGCCGAACAACCCGGCGGGAGGTTGCTGCTCCTCGACTGGGACGGCACCCCGGCCTCCGCACAGCTTCTGCGATCTGCTGCAGCCACTGACGGAACCGAACTCGTTCTGCGTGACGGCAAGTTGTTGGAACCGCGGCTCGTGAGAGAGCAGCAGAGCGCAGTCGAGGCCATCGGCGCGCCCCGGGGGGATCCGGAAGGCACCGTACTGATCACGGGCGGAACCGGCGGTCTCGGTGCCGCTGTCGCCCGCCACCTGGCCGCGCGGCACGGCGCCCGTCGGCTGCTGCTGGTCAGCCGTCGCGGTGAGAGGGCGCCCGGTGCTCTTGAACTTGCTCAAGAACTGGCCGAGTTCGGGACCGAAGCGGTACCGGTGGCATGTGATGTCGCGGACCGCGCCGCACTGGAGAAGCTGCTCGCCGAGATCCCGTCCTGTCACCCCCTCACGGCTGTGATCCATACAGCAGGTGTGGCCGACAACAGCCTGATCGAGACGCAGACCGCGCGAAGCGTGGACTCGGTACTGCGTCCCAAGGCGGACGCAGCCTGGCATCTGCACGAGCTGACGCAGCATCAACCACTTGTCGCCTTCGTGCTGTTCTCCTCCACCGCAGGCCTCTTCGTCGGCGCCGGACAGGCCAACTACGCCGCCTCGAACGTCTTCCTCGATGCCCTCGCCCGCCACCGCAGGGCCCAGGGCCTGCCTGCTCTCTCCCTCGCCTGGGGCCTGTGGGCCGAGGCCCAGGGCATGGCGGGCCGGCTGACCGAGGCCGATCTGGAACGGATACGGCGGATGGGCATGCGCCCGCTGCCCACCGGCCGGGCGCTTGCCCTGCTGGATTCGGCCATGGCTGTCGATGCCCCGGTGCTCGTACCGGTCGGGCTGGAGGCGGCGGTGCTGCGCTCGCCGGGCGGACCGGTGCCCGCGCTGCTTCGTACGCTCGTACGCAATCCGATGCGCCGCGCCGTCCCGGCCGCGGCGACAGCGGCTCCTGCGGCGGCCCCCGAAGCGCTCTCGCTGCGGCTGTCCGGCCTGTCGGAGGCCGACCGCGACCTCCTCCTCCTCGATCTGGTCCGGGACAGCGCGGCAGCCGTGCTCGGTCACGGAAGCGGCCAACACATCGACCCTGAGCGGGCGTTCAAGGACATCGGCTTCGATTCACTGGCGGCCGTCGATCTGCGCAACCTGTTGGGCGCGGCCACCGGCCTGCGGCTGCCGGCGACCCTCGTCTTCGACTTCCCCGCGCCGGCCGTGCTGGCCGCGCACCTGGCGGCCGAGCTCGTGCCGGCCCTTTCCTCGGGGCAGTCGCTGTTCGCCGAGATCGACCGCCTGGAATCGGCTCTGCTCGCCTCGCCCCTGGACGAGGGCGAGCGCGACGGGGAGCATGCGGCAGTCGCCGCGCTACTGGAGACACTGGTACGCAAATGGCGGGACCGGCGCGGTGCGGGGCAGGACGCCGTAGTCCGTGCGGATTACGAGTCGGCCACCGACGACGAGCTGTTCGCCGCTCTGGACGGCGAAATCGGAATCCCGTAGCAGGAGCCGGGCCGACGGCACCGACGGCCCGGATGCCCTCCCCGTATTTCCGCTCCGCCCGCCCCGAATCGCTCGACAGACCTCAGATTGGCTCAGACACCGATGGCGAACGACCAGAAACTGCGTGAGTACCTGCGGCGTGCGACGGCTGACCTCCAGGAGACCCGCCGCCGTCTGCGCGAGGTGGAGGACGGCAAGCACGAGCCGATCGCGATCGTCGCCATGGGCTGCCGCTACCCGGGCGGCGTCACATCTCCCGAGGACCTGTGGCGGGTGGTGGACGAAGGCACCGATGTGGTCGGTCAGTTCCCCACCGACCGCGGCTGGGACATGGACTCGCTGTACGACCCCGCGCCGGGTCGCCCCGGCCGCAGCTATGTGCGCGAGGGCGGATTCCTGTACGACGCCGCGGAGTTCGACCCGGTGTTCTTCGGTCTCAGCCCCAGGGAGACGCCGGAGACGGACCCCCAGCAGCGGCTGCTGCTGGAGACCAGCTGGGAGGCGTTCGAGCGCGCGGGCATCGACCCGGCCACGCTCAAGGGCAGCAGGACCGGGGTGTTCGCCGGCCTGATGTACCACGACTACGCCGGCGGCAGCGCGGCCGGCAGCCTCGTGTCCGGCCGGGTCGCCTACACCTTCGGCTTCGAGGGCCCCGCGGTGACGGTCGACACGGCGTGCTCGTCCTCGCTGGTGGCGCTGCATCTGGCCGCGCAGGCGCTGCGCAACGGCGAGTGCTCGCTGGCGCTGGCCGGCGGCGTGACCGTGATGGCCGGACCGGAGATGTTCATCGAGTTCAGCCGGCAGCGCGGGCTCGCCTCGGACGGGCGATGCAAGTCCTTCGCCGGCGCGGCGGACGGCGCGGGCTGGTCCGAGGGCGTGGGCGTGCTGCTGGTGGAGCGTCTCTCGGACGCGCGGCGCAACGGGCACCCCGTACTGGCAGTCGTACGCGGCTCCGCCGTGAACCAGGACGGCGCAAGCAACGGCCTCACCGCCCCCAACGGCCCCGCCCAGCAGCGCGTCATCCGTCAGGCCCTCAACAACGCGGGACTCACCACCAAGGACGTCGACGCGGTCGAGGCACACGGCACGGGCACCGTACTCGGCGACCCCATCGAGGCGCAGGCGCTCCTCGCCACCTACGGCCAGGACCGCCCCGCCGAAAGACCCCTGTGGCTCGGCTCGGTGAAGTCGAACATGGGGCACGCGCAGGCTGCCGCAGGCGTCAGCGGCATCATCAAAATGGTGCAGGCGATTCAGCACCAGGTGCTGCCCCGCACACTGCACGTGGACGAGCCCACACCGCAGGTCGACTGGACCACCGGGAACGTACGGCTGCTGACCGAGCCGGTCGCCTGGCACAGCGACGCGCCGCGCCGGGCGGGCGTCTCCTCGTTCGGACTCAGCGGTACGAACGCGCACATCATCATCGAGGAAGCGCCCGCCGAAGCCGCGTCCGAGGCATCCGAAGCAGCTGAACCGTCCGGAGCGCCCACGGCCCCCGCTGAGCCGCAGGTGCTTCCGTACCTGCTGTCGGCGCGCGACGAACGGGCGCTGCGCGAGTCGGCAGGCCGGCTGCGTGCCCACCTCACCGCCGACGGCCGCGACACGGCCGCGGACGTCGCGTTCTCGCTGGCCACCACCCGGGCCGTCTTCGATCAGCGGGCTGTCGTCGTCGCGGACGACCACGACAACCTGCTGCGCCGGCTGGACGCACTGGCCGCTGGCGACGACAGCGCGGGACTGGTATTCGGTACTCCGCAGGGACCGGGCGGGCGCACCGCCTTCATGTTCACCGGCCAGGGTGCCCAACGCTGTGGCATGGCAAAGGAGTTGTACGCCTCCCAGCCCGCTTTCGCGGCGGCGCTCGACGCGGTCTGCGCAGAACTGGACCCGAGGCTGGAGACACCCGTCCGTGACGTGATGTGGCGGTCCAAGGACGAGCGGGGCGCGGAAGAACTGGACCGTACGGGCTACGCGCAGGCCGCACTCTTCGCCGTCGAGGTGGCACTATTCCGCCTGCTGGAGAGCTGGGGGATACGCCCCGACCTGCTGATCGGCCACTCGATCGGGGAGATCGCAGCGGCGCACGCCGCAGGTGTGTTCACCCTGGCGAACGCCTGCGCGCTGGTGGCGGCCAGGGGCCGGCTGATGCAGGAACTGCCCGCAGGCGGCGCGATGGTCGCCGTCGAGGCGTCCGAGGAGGACGTACTCCCACTGCTCGGCGAAGGCGAACGGATCGCCGTGGCCGTCGTGAACGGCCCGTCGGCCGTGGTGCTCTCCGGCGACGAGGATGCCGTCCTGCGCGTCGCGGAACAGCTCCGGGAACAGGGCCGCAAGACGTCACGACTGCGCGTCAGCCACGCTTTCCACTCGCCCCGCATGGACCCGATGCTCGCGGACTTCCGTGAGATCGTCGCGGACCTCCCGATGCACGCGCCGCAGATCCCTGTCGTCTCCAATCTCACCGGAAAGCTTTGCACCGAGGGCGAGTTGGCCTCTGCCGACTACTGGGTGCGGCACGTACGCGAGACGGTCCGCTTCAGCGACGGCATCGCCACCCTGCGCGAACACGGCGTCAGCACCTTCGTCGAGCTGGGTCCCAGCGCCACCCTCACCGCCCTCGCCCAGCAGTGCGTGACGGACGACGCCGACTCCCGGAGCACCGCCTTCGTGCCGGTGCTGCGCGCCGACCGCCCCGAGTCGCAGTCGCTGACCACCGCGCTCGCCGAACTGCACGTACGCGGTACGGCGGTCGACTGGCCCGCGACCGCCGCGGGCTGGGGCGGGCGCAGGGTGCAGCTGCCCACCTACCCGTTCCAGCGGCAGCGTTACTGGTGGGAGAACGACGCCTCCGACGCCTCCGGTACAACGATCCGGTCCACGCCCGGCAGCGCGGGCGCCCAGGCCTTCTGGGACGCCGTGGAACGCACCGACACCGGCGCGCTCGCCGAGGCACTGCACGCGGACAGCGACGCCCAGCGGGAATCGCTGGACGCCGTGCTGCCCCTGCTCGCGTCCTGGCGCTCGCACCGGGTGAAGGAGGCGACCGCCGACGCCTGGAGCTACCGGATCGACTGGCTGCCCCTCGCTGAACCCGCCCGGGACACCGCGGCCGCGGCAGGCACCTGGCTCGTCCTGGCACCGCAGGGAGCAGCCGCCGGCCGCTGGGCAGAGCGGCTCGGCGAGGCACTGCACGCCCGGGGCGCGCAGCCACACCTCATCACGGTGGACGCCGCCGAACTGGCCTCCCTCGCCGGCGAAGGGGACCCCACCGGCACCGCCGCGGCACGGACCGCGCTCACGGACCGGCTGCGTACCGCGTCCGAAGCGGGCTCACCGGTACGCGCGGTGCTCTCCCTGCTCGCTCTCGCCGACCCGTATGGCCTGACCGCCACCGTCGCGCTCGCCCAGGCGCTGGGCGACGCCGCGATCGATGCGCCGCTGTGGTGCCTGACCAGCGGCGCGGTCGCGGTGGGCGGGGCGGAGGAACTGCCGAACCCGGAGCAGGCCCAGGTGTGGGGACTCGGCAGGGTCGTCGCCCTGGAACAGCCGCAGCGCTGGGGCGGCCTGATCGACCTGCCGCCGACGGCCGACGAGCGTACGGCCGCCCGGCTGGTGTCCGTACTGGCAGGAGGCGCCGCCGACCAGGGGGCCGGAGCGGAGGACCAGATCGCGGTGCGCGCCTCGGGAACCTTCGGCCGTCGGCTCGTGCACGTCCCCGCCGACACGACCATCGCGGGCACCGGGAGCCGTGGCAGCGGCGACACGGACACGCACGGCGACGACGAGACCGCGACCGAGGGCGACACCGCCGCCGCAGGGAACTGGACGCCGCACGGCACCGTCCTGGTCACCGGCGGCACCGGCGCACTCGGCGCGCACGTCGCCCGCTGGCTCGCCAGACGCGGCGCCGCCCATCTCGTACTGACCAGCCGCCGTGGCCCGCAGGCACCGGGCGCCGAGGAACTGAAGGCCGAACTGACCGCGCTCGGAGCCCGGGTCACCGTGGCGGCCTGCGACGTCGCCGACCGCGCGGCCCTCGCCGCGCTGCTCGAAGGCCTGCCCGACGACCAGCCGCTCACCGCCGTCATGCACACCGCCGGCGTGCTGGACGACGGCGTGCTGGAGTCCATCACCCCCGAGCGGCTCGCCGGCGTACTGCGCCCGAAGGTGGAGGCGGCCCGGCACCTGCACGAGCTCACCAGGCACCACGGACTGACGGCGTTCGTCACCTTCTCCTCGATCGCCGGACTGCTCGGCAGCGCGGGACAGGGCAGCTACGCCGCCGCGAACGCCTACCTGGACGCACTCGCCCAGCACCGCCGGGCCCTGGGCCTCGCGGCCACCTCGGTGGCCTGGG
Source organism: Streptomyces sp. NBC_00984 (assembly GCF_045162475.1). Lineage (NCBI taxonomy): Bacteria > Bacillati > Actinomycetota > Actinomycetes > Kitasatosporales > Streptomycetaceae > Streptomyces > Streptomyces sp. NBC_00984. The sequence continues at coordinate 498,089 of NZ_CP108734.1, read as the reverse complement.
GACCCTGGGACGGTGGCGGCATGGCGGGCGAGGACGCCTCGCAGGACCGCTCCTGGTGGCGCGGCCTGGCCCCGATGGACGCCGAACTCTGCCTGACGGCCCTTCAGCGGGCCCTGGACCGGGCGGCGACCTGCGTCGGCGTACTGGACGCCGACTGGCCGCAGCTCGCGGCCGGTTTCACAGCGACCCGGTCCAGCCCGCTGATCGCAGGCCTCCCCGAGGTACGCACCGGTGCCACCGCGGCCGGCGGCACCGGCGGGCCCGCGGGCCCGTCCGAAGCGGCTTCGGACCTGGTTGTCCGGCTGTCCGCCCTGCCCGAGAGCGAGCAGCGGCGCGAAGTACTGGACCTGGTACGCGGACAGGTGGCGCTCGTCCTCGCCTACGACAGCACCAGCGCGGTGCAGTCCAGCCGCGCCTTCAACGAGCTCGGATTCGACTCGCTCACCGCCGTCGAATTCCGCAACAGGCTGAGTACCGTCACGGGTCTTAAGCTCCCGGCCACGCTGCTCTTCGACTACGCGAACCCCGACGTGCTGGCCGGGCATCTGCACGGCGAACTGTGCCCGAGCGGAGCAGCCCCCGCCGTACCCGTACTGGCGGAGCTGGAGCGCATCGAATCCGTGGCGGCGGCCCTCTCCGTGGAGGAGATCGAACGCAGCCGGATCAGCCACCGGCTCCAGGAACTCGTCACCCGGCTCAACGCGCGAATCAATGACCACAACGACGCGGGGAACACCGAGCCGGCAGAGGGTCCCACCGTCGCCGACCGCCTCGGCGCCGCGTCGGCCGAGGACGTCTTCGACTTCCTCGACAAGGAACTCGGGCTCTCCTGACCCGCTGATCCGCCCCAGCCCCCTTCTGCTCATTCACCCCACTTCCCGAACCTCCCGCATGCGCAGTTTCCGGGAAACGACACACGGCGAGGCCCTGATGGCGAACGTGAACGAAGCTAAGCTCCTCGACTACCTCAAGCGGACGACCGCGGACCTGCATGCCACGAAGCAGCAGCTGCGGGAGATCGAGAACGCCGGACAGGAGCCCATCGCCATCGTCGCGATGAGCTGCCGCCTCCCCGGCGGCGTGCGTTCGCCCGAGGAGCTGTGGCAGCTGATCGCCGGAGGGGTCGACGCGATCGGGGACTTCCCCGAGGACCGCGGCTGGGACACCGGGTCCGACGCCGGAACGGGCTCGGGCGCGGATGACGGCGCGGACTACCCGCGCAAGGGCGGCTTCCTTTACGACGCCGCGGAGTTCGACCCGGCCTTCTTCGGCATATCGCCGCGCGAGGCACTGGCGATGGACCCGCAGCAGCGGCTGCTGCTGGAGGCCTCCTGGGAGGCCTTCGAGCGCGGTGGCATCGCGCCGGACTCGGTGCACGGCGGCCGCGTGGGCGTCTTCATGGGCACCAACGGCCAGACCTACTTCGACCTGGAACTGCCGGAAGAGGCCGAGGCATACATGGCCACCGGCAGCAACGCGGCCGTGCTGTCCGGCCGTATCTCCTACGTACTCGGGCTGGAGGGGCCGGCCGTCACGGTGGACACGGCGTGCTCGTCGTCGCTGGTCGCACTGCACCTCGCGATCCAGGCACTGCACAAGGGTGAGTGCACCCTCGCGCTCGCAGGCGGCGCGACCGTGATGGCGACCCCCGGCCCCTACGTCGCGTTCAGCAAGCAGCGCGGTCTCGCGGCCGACGGCCGCTGCAAGGCGTTCTCCGAGGCGGCGGACGGCACCGGCTGGTCCGAGGGCGCGGGCGTACTGCTGGTGGAGCGGCTGTCCGACGCGCGGCGCAACGGACATTCCGTACTGGCTGTCGTACGCGGCTCCGCCGTGAACCAGGACGGCGCGAGCAACGGCCTCACCGCGCCGAACGGCCCGTCTCAGCAGCGCGTCATCTGGGACGCGCTGGCGAGCGCGCAGCTGTCTGCGGACCAGGTGGACGTGGTCGAGGCACACGGTACGGGCACGGTCCTGGGCGACCCGATCGAGGCGCAGGCACTGCTGGCGACGTACGGGCGCGACCGCGCGGCGGAGAACCCTCTGTGGCTGGGGTCGGTGAAGTCGAACATGGGTCACACGCAGGCCGCTGCGGGTGTCGCCGGGATCATCAAGATGGTCATGGCGATGCGGGCCGGCGTCCTGCCGAAGACGCTGCACGCGGACGAGCCGTCGACGAAGGTGGACTGGACGGCCGGCCATGTCCGGCTGCTGACCGAGGAAGTGGAGTGGGACGGCACGACGCCGCGCCGGGCGGGTGTCTCGTCGTTCGGGATCAGCGGTACGAACGCGCACGTCATCCTTGAGGAGGCGCCGGCGGCGGAGCCCATTGGGGCGGAGCCCGTGGAGCGCCCCGACTCGGACTCCACAGGCTCCACGGGACCGGTGCTGTGGCCGGTCTCCGGGGCGAGCGCGGAGGCGTTGCGTGCGCAGGCGGCGGGGCTGTTGGGCCTGATGGAGCGTGTGGCTGCTCCGGATCCGGTGGATGTGGGTGTCGCGCTGGCGACGACGCGCGCGCAGCTGGAGCACCGTGCGGTGGTCGCGGGCGCCGGGCGCGATGAACTGGTCGCAGGGCTGCGGGCACTGGCTGCCGGCGAGCCTGCGCCGGGTGTGGTCAGCGGGGCCGCGGCTGAAGGCCGGCTGGCGTTCCTCTTTACGGGGCAGGGTGCGCAGCGGGTCGGTATGGGTCGTGAACTGGCCGCCGTTTTCCCGGTGTTCGCGACCGCGCTGGACGAGGCGTGCGGTCATCTCGACCTTCAGCTGGAACGGCCTTTGAAGGATGTGCTGTTCGCTGAGGTGGGGTCGGCGGAGGCTGCGCTGCTGGATCGTACGGAGTACGCGCAGCCGGCGCTGTTCGCGGTGGAGACGGCGCTGTTCCGGCTGGTGGAGTCGTGGGGTGTGCGGCCCGATGTGCTGGCCGGGCATTCGATCGGTGAGATCGGTGCGGCGCACGCGGCCGGAGTGTTCTCGTTGGCGGACGCGTGTGCGCTGGTCGCGGCGCGCGGCCGGCTGATGCAGGCGCTGCCCGAGGGCGGGGTGATGGCGGCCGTGCAGGCCACCGAGGAGGAGGTCCGCGCGCTGCTCGACGGGGTCGGGGACGCCACGGTCGCGGCGGTCAACGGGCCGCGCGCGGTGGTGGTTTCCGGGGCTGCGGCCTCCGTGGAGAGGGTGGTGGAGGCGGTACGGGCGCAGGGCGGCAAGACGTCCCGGCTGAAGGTCTCGCACGCCTTCCACTCACCCCTGATGGACCCGATGCTCGACGAGTTCAAGGCGGTGGTGTCGGGTCTCGCCTACAGCGAGCCTCGCATCCCCGTGGTCTCGAATGTGACCGGCCGCATGGCCACGGCGGGGGAGATCACCTCTGCCGAGTACTGGGTGTCCCACGTCCGCGAGGCGGTCCGCTTCGCCGACGGCGTGCAGACCCTCGCCGACCAGGGCGTGACGACGTTCCTGGAGGTCGGCCCGGACGCCGTCCTCACCGCCATGGCCCCCGGTGCACTCCCCGACGACACCACGGCCGTCTTCGTCTCCCTACTGCGCCGCGACCGCCCCGAACAGACGGAGACCCGCACCGCGCTGGCCCGCCTCTGGACCACCGGCCACACCGTCAACTGGCCCGCCCTGCACCCCGGCGGCCCGACCCGGCCCGTCGACCTGCCCACCTACCCCTTCCAGCGCCGGCACTACTGGATCAAGAACGTGGCGACCGTCGGAAACATCGCCTCGATCGGGCTCGACGCCGCCGATCACCCGCTGCTGGGTGCGGCGATGATGCTGGCGGACTCCGACGGTGCGCTGTTCACCGGGCGACTCTCCGTGGCTACGCACACCTGGCTGGCCGACCGTGCCGCCGCGGGCTCCGTCGTGTTCCCGGAGACCGGGTTTGTGGAGTTGGCGATTCGGGCGGGGGATCAGGTCGGGTGTGGGGTGTTGGAGGAGTTGACGCTGGAGGCGCCGTTGGTGTTGCCGGTGCGTGGTGGTGTGCAGGTGCAGGTGGTGGTGGGTGCGCCTGAGGGTGGCTCTGGTGGGCGTGCGGTGCGAGTGTTCTCGCGCGGTGAGCATGTGGCGGGTGACGCGTCGTGGACGCGGCACGCCACAGGCGTGCTCGATGCCGGTGTGCGCGCTGTCGCGGACGAGCCCGCTTTCGGTGTATGGCCTCCGGCGGGGGCGGCGCCGGTTTCGGTTGAGGACGTGTACGAGCGGTACGCGGATGCGGGGCTGACGTACGGGCCGGTATTCCAGGGCCTGAAGGCCGCCTGGCGCCATGACGAGGAACTGTACGCCGAGGTCGTCCTGCCTGAGCAGGCGGCAAAGGATGCCGAGCGATTTGGCCTGCACCCTGCGGCCCTGGACGCCGCAGTGCAGAGCCTGGCACTCCTGAGCTCCGCGCCGGTCGCCGAGGCGGCAGTGAACCTGCGACTGAACGCGGAGTGGCGCGGAGTGACGCTGCACGCCACCGGTGCGTCCGCGTTGCGGGTACGGCTCTCGCCGTTGGGCGCGGACAGCTTCGCGGTGGACATCGCCGACACGGCGGGCGAAGCGGTCGCCTCCATCGAGTCGCTGACCGTACGGCCCACCCAGGCCTCGGAGTTGGCCAGTGGTGGCGGGGCCGAGTTCCACGACTCCTTGTATCGGGTGGATTGGGTGTCGGCTGGGTCGGGTTCGGTGGCTGTGGGTGCTGGGTCTGGTGTGGTGGATTTTGCCGATGTGGTGGGTGCTGCTGCCGATGTGCCGGTTCCGGGTGTTGTGGTGTTGCGGGCGTTCGGTGATGTTGGTGGGGGTGCGGATGGTGTGAGTGGTGTGTTGGAGGGGGTGTTGGGTGCTCTTCAGGTGTGGTTGGGGGAGGAGCGTTTTGGTGGGTCGACGTTGGTGGTGGTGACGCGGGGCGCGGTGTCGGCCGGCGGTAGTGAGGTGTGTGATCTGGCGGGTGCTGCGGTGGGTGGTTTGGTGCGGTCGGCGCAGGCGGAGCATCCGGGGCGGTTTGTGCTGGTGGATGTGGACGATGCGGGGTTGTCGCTGGATGCGGTGATGGGTGTGGGTGAGCCGCAGGTGGCTTTGCGGGGCGGGGTGTTGTTTGTTCCGCGTCTGGTGCGTGCGGGTGTAACTGCGGGTGTAACTGCGGGTTTGGCTGGGGGTGTTGATGGTGTTGCTGGTGGTTGGTCGTCGGGTGGGACGGTGTTGGTGACGGGTGGGATGGGTGGTTTGGGTGTGGTGTTGGCGCGGCATTTGGTGTCGGTGTGTGGGGTGCGGCGGTTGGTGTTGACGAGTCGTCGTGGTGGTGGTGCTGAGGGTGCGGGTGAGTTGGTGGCGTCGTTGTTGGGGTTGGGTGCGGTGTCGGTGGAGTTGGTGGCGTGTGATGTGGCGGATCGTGGTGCGTTGGAGGGGGTGTTGGCGGGGATTCCTGAGGAGTTTCCGTTGTGTGGGGTGGTGCATGCGGCGGGTGTGCTGGATGACGGTTTGGTGGGTTCGCTGACTGCGGAGCGGTTGGGTGCGGTGTTGCGGCCGAAGGTGTTGGGTGGGTGGAATTTGCATGAGTTGACGCGGGGTTTGGCGTTGGATGCGTTTGTGGTGTTTTCGTCTGCTGCTGGTGTGTTGGGGGTGCCGGGGCAGGGGAATTATGCGGCGGCGAATGCGTTTTTGGATGGTTTGGTGGAGTTTCGGGTGGCGGAGGGGTTGCCGGGTGCTTCGTTGGCGTGGGGTCTCTGGGGTGACACGGGTGTGGGGGGTATGGGTGGTGGGTTGTCGGAGGGTGATCGTTCGCGGATGGCGCGGGGTGGTGTGTTGCCGTTGTCGGTGGTGGACGGCTTGCGGTTGTTTGATGCGGGTGCGCGGGCGGACGCGGCGTTGGTGCCGGTACGTCTTGATGTGGAGGCGCTGCGAGCACAGGGCACCGCCCTGCCCCCCCTCTACCACCACCTCACCGGACGCCCGGCACGCCGACAGGCCACCTCGCGGACCGCGATCGCTGCTGCCAGCTCGCTCGGTGAACGCCTCGCCGTACTCGCCGAGTCCGAACGCCACGAAGCGGTCCTCGACCTGGTGCGGGGACAAGTCGCCGCAGTACTGGGTCATGCGACGCCCGCGGCCATCGCGCCGGACCGCGCCTTCAGCGACCTGGGTTTCGACTCGCTGACCTCGGTGGAACTGCGCAACAGCCTCAACAACACAACCGGCCTGCACCTGCCGGCCACTCTCGTCTTCGACTACCCGACCGCCGGCGACCTCGCGGACCACTTGCTGTCCGAGGTCTCCGGAGACGTGGCCGCCGCCACCGTCCTGCCGACGACCGGCGCGCTCGCCGACGACCCGATCGTCATCGTGGGCATGTCCTGCCGCTTCCCCGGCGGCATCGAGTCGCCCGAAGACCTGTGGAAACTGGTCTTGGAAGGCGACGACGCCATCACCGACTTCCCCGAGAACCGGGGCTGGAACGTCGACCGCCTCTACGACCCCACCGAGTCCCGCCCGGACACCACGTACGTACGCAGGGGCGGGTTCCTGCACGACGCGGCCGACTTCGACGCGGACTTCTTCGGCATCAGCCCGAACGAGGCCCTCATCACCGATCCGCAGCAGCGACTGCTGCTGCAGACGTCCTGGGAGGCGTTCGAGCGGGCGGGCATCGACCCCGCGACGCTCAAGGGCAGCGCCACCGGTGTCTTCGCCGGTCTCGTCTACCACGACTACACCGGCAGCAACAGCTCCGGCAGCATCGTCTCCGGGCGCATCGCCTATACGTACGGTCTGGAAGGGCCGGCCGTGACCGTGGACACGGCGTGTTCGTCATCGCTGGTGGCCCTGCACCTCGCGATCCAGGCCCTGCGCAACGGCGAGTGCGATCTCGCCCTGGCAGGCGGTGTGACAATCATGGCCTCGCCCGCCGCCTTCGTGGAGTTCAGCCGCCAGCGCGGTCTGTCCCGCGACGGTCTGTGCAAGGCGTTCGCCGCCGGAGCGGACGGTACCGCCTGGGGCGAGGGCGTGGGCCTCCTGGTGGTCGAGCGGCTGTCGGACGCGACGCGCAACGGTCACCGGGTGCTCGCGCACGTACGCGGCTCCGCGGTCAACCAGGACGGCGCCAGCAACGGCCTCACCGCGCCGAACGGCCCCGCCCAGCAGCGCGTCATCCGCCAGGCCCTGGCCAACGCCCAGCTCACCGCCGCAGACGTCGACGCGGTCGAGGCGCACGGCACCGGCACGGTCCTGGGTGACCCGATCGAGGCCCAGGCCCTGATGGCGACGTACGGACAGGAGCGCGCCGCCGACCGGCCGCTGTGGCTGGGCTCGGTCAAGTCCAACATCGGCCACACCCAGGGCGCTGCCGGCGTCGCCGGAATCATCAAGATGGTCATGGCGATGCGCAACGGCGTACTGCCCAGGACCCTGCACGTGGACGAGCCGTCCACCCACGTCGACTGGACGGCGGGCGCGATGCGGCTGCTGACCGAGGAAGTCGCGTGGGACGTCGACCGGCCGCGCCGAGCGGGCATCTCGTCCTTCGGCATCAGCGGGACGAACGCCCACGTGATCATCGAGCAGGCTGCGCACGACCGTGACGACGAGCCGGCAGCCGACTCCTCGGAGGCCGGGCCGTCGAGCGACACCGTGGTGCCGTGGGTCATCTCCGCCCGCGGCGAGGAAGGGCTGCGCGCCCAGGCGGCGCGACTCGCGTCGTACGTGGAGGAGCACAGCGAACTCCGTCCGGCGGATGTGGGCTGGTCCCTGACGACGATGCGCGGAGCGCTGGAGCAGCGCGCGACCGTTCTCGGCGCGGACACGGCCGAGCTGGTGGCCGGCCTGCGGTCCCTCGCCGAGGATACGGCCGCGCGGGACGCGGTGCGTACCAGCGGCAAGACCGCGTTCCTGTTCACCGGGCAGGGTGCGCAGCGCACCGGCATGGGCCGCGAACTGTACGACACGTACCCCGTCTTCCGGCAGGCTTGGGACGAGATCTGCGAGCAGTTCGACGCTCTGCTGGAACGGCCCGTGAAGGACGTGCTGTTCGCGGACGAGGGCACGGCTGACGCGGCATTGCTGGACCGTACCGAATACGCCCAGCCCGCCCTGTTCACGGTCGAAGTGAGCCTGTACTGCCTGGTCAACTCCTGGGGTGTACGTCCCGACTTCGTGATGGGGCACTCGATCGGCGAGATCGCCGCCGCGCACATCGCCGGGGTGCTGACCCTGGCGGACGCCTGCACGCTGGTCACCGCGCGCGGCCGGCTGATGCAGGCGCTCCCGGCCGGCGGCGCGATGGTCGCGGTCGAGGCGACGGAGGAGGAGACGCTGCCGCTGCTCGCCGAGTCGGCGGGAGCCGGCCTGGCCGCGGTCAACGGCCCGCGGTCCGTGGTCCTTTCCGGCCCCGAAGCGGCGGTGGAGGAGGTCGCGGAGTGGCTGCGGGCACAGGGCCGAAAGACGTCCCGGCTGAAGGTGTCGCACGCCTTCCACTCCACGCTGATGGAGCCGATGCTGGCCGACTTCCGGCAGGTCCTGGAGGGCCTGTCGTTCGCTGAGCCGAAGCTGGCAGTGGTGTCCAACGTGACGGGCGACGTGGCCGCCGAGCAGGAGCTGTGCTCGGTGGACTACTGGCTGCGGCATGTGAGCGAAGCGGTGCGCTTCAGCGACGGCGTGCGCAGCGCCGCGGACCGTGGAGTGACACGGTTCGTGGAGGTGGGCCCCGACGGTGTACTGACGGGCCTCGCGCAGACGTGCCTCGCGGAGAGCGCGGAGACCGAGGAGTCGGAGCGGGCGGGGCAGACGGAGCAGACGGTGTGCGTGCCGCTGCTGCGCAAGGGACGTCCGGAGGCGCGGTCCCTCCTGGCCGGACTGGGGCACCTGTACGCCGCCGGTGGCGAAGTCGGCTGGCCCGCCGTCTTCGAGGGCAGCGGAGCCCGCGAGATCGATCTGCCCACGTACGCCTTCCAGCGTCGCCGTTTCTGGTCGCAGACGCCGACCGATCACGGTGACCCGGCGGCCATCGGCCTCGGTGCCACCGACCACCCACTGCTGGGCGCGGCCGTCGTGCTCGCCGACTCGGAGGGGGTCCTCTTCACCGGTCGGCTCTCTGCGCAGACCCAGCCCTGGCTGGCCGACCATGTCGTGGGTGGCTCGATCTTCTTCCCCGGCACCGGGTTTGTGGAGTTGGCGATTCGGGCGGGGGATCAGGTCGGGTGTGGGGTGTTGGAGGAGTTGACGCTGGAGGCGCCGTTGGTGTTGCCGGTGCGTGGTGGTGTGCAGGTGCAGGTGGTGGTGGGTGCGCCTGAGGGTGGCTCTGGTGGGCGTGCGGTGCGGGTGTTCTCCCGTGGTGAGGGTGCGGTGGACGACACGTCCTGGACCCGGCATGCGACGGGTGTGTTGGGTGCTGGGGTGCGGGGCGGTGTGGGCGAGGTTGATCTGACCGTGTGGCCTCCGGTGGGTGCGGTGCCGGTTTCGGTTGAGGGTGTGTACGAGCGTTATGCGGAAGGGGGGTTGGTGTACGGCCCGGTGTTCCAGGGTCTGAGGGCTGCGTGGCGGCTGGGCGAGGATGTGTTTGCTGAGGTGGTGTTGCCGGAGGGTGTGGGGGTTGAGGGGTTTGGTGTGCATCCGGCGGTGTTGGATGCGGCGTTGCATGCGGTGGGTCTGACGGGTGCGGGGGAGCGGGCTGGTCTGCCGTTCGCGTGGTCGGGTGTGGAGTTGTTCGCGACGGGTGCGTCGGCGCTGCGGGTGCGGGTGCGCCCGCTGAGCTCCGGTGCGGTGTCGCTTGAGGTGGCGGATGCCGCGGGTCGTGCGGTGGTCTCGGTGGAGCGGCTGGATGTCCGGCCGATCTCCGAGGAGCAACTGGCCCAGGCACGCGCCGAGTTCCACGACTCCTTGTATCGGGTGGATTGGGTGCCGGCTGGGCCGGTTTCGGTGGCTGTGGGTGCTGGGTCTGGTGTGGTGGATTTTGCCGATGTGGTGGGTGCTGCTGCCGATGTGCCGGTTCCGGGTGTTGTGGTGTTGCGGGCGTTCGGTGATGTTGGTGGGGGTGCGGATGGTGTGAGTGGTGTGTTGGAGGGTGTGTTGGGTGCTCTTCAGGTGTGGTTGGGGGAGGAGCGTTTTGGTGGGTCGACGTTGGTGGTGGTGACGCGGGGCGCGGTGTCGGCCGGCGGTAGTGAGGTGTGTGACCTGGCGGGTGCTGCGGTGGGTGGTTTGGTGCGGTCGGCGCAGGCGGAGCATCCGGGGCGGTTTGTGCTGGTGGATGTGGACGATGCGGGGCTGTCGCTGGATGCGGTGATGGGTGTGGGCGAGCCGCAGGTGGCTTTGCGGGGCGGGGTGTTGTTTGTTCCGCGTCTGGTGCGTGCGGGTGTAACTGCGAGTTTGGCTGGGGGTTTGGCTGGGGGTGTTGATGGTGTTGCTGGTGGTTGGTCGTCGGGTGGGACGGTGTTGGTGACGGGTGGGATGGGTGGTTTGGGTGTGGTGTTGGCGCGGCATTTGGTGTCGGTGTGTGGGGTGCGGCGGTTGGTGTTGACGAGTCGTCGTGGTGGTGGTGCTGAGGGTGCGGGTGAGTTGGTGGCGTCGTTGTTGGGGTTGGGTGCGGTGTCGGTGGAGTTGGTGGCGTGTGATGTGGCGGATCGTGGTGCGTTGGAGGGGGTGTTGGCGGGGATTCCTGAGGAGTTTCCGTTGTGTGGGGTGGTGCATGCGGCGGGTGTGCTGGATGACGGTTTGGTGGGTTCGCTGACTGCGGAGCGGCTGGGTGCGGTGTTGCGGCCGAAGGTGTTGGGTGGGTGGAATTTGCATGAGTTGACGCGGGGTTTGGCGTTGGATGCGTTTGTGGTGTTTTCGTCTGCTGCTGGTGTGTTGGGGGTGCCGGGGCAGGGGAATTATGCGGCGGCGAATGCGTTTTTGGATGGTTTGGTGGAGTTTCGGGTGGCGGAGGGGTTGCCGGGTGCTTCGTTGGCGTGGGGTCTCTGGGGTGACACGGGTGTGGGGGGTATGGGTGGTGGGTTGTCGGAGGGTGATCGTTCGCGGATGGCGCGGGGTGGTGTGTTGCCGTTGTCGGTGGTGGACGGCTTGCGGTTGTTTGATGCGGGTGCGCGGGCGGACGCGGCGTTGGTGCCGGTACGTCTTGATGTGGAGGCGCTGCGAGCACAGGGCACCGCACTCCCGTTCCTCTACCACCACCTGGTCCCCACGGTGCGACGTACCGCTGCCATCAGCGACGGCACCACCGCTGACACGCTGCACCATCAGCTGTCCGCACTCACCCCGGCCGAGCGGGAACGCGCGCTGCTCAATGTGGTGCGGGGACAGGTCGCCGACGTATTGGGTCATGCGACGCCCGCGGCCATCGCGCCGGACCGCGCCTTCAGTGACCTGGGCTTCGACTCGCTGACCTCGGTGGAACTGCGCAACGGGCTGAACGCGGCGACCGGCCTGCGCCTGCCGGCCACTCTCGTCTTCGACTACCCGACTGCCGGCGACCTCGCGGACCATCTCCACGACGAACTCCTCGGCACGCTCGACACCCCCCCTGTTGCACCGGTGAGCCACGAGGGGCTCGTAACCGACGACCCGATCGTCATCGTGGGCATGTCCTGCCGCTATCCCGGCGGCATCGAGTCGCCCGAAGACCTGTGGAAACTGGTCTCCGAGGGCAATGACACCGTCTCCGAGTTCCCGCAGGACCGCGGCTGGGAGACCAGCGCGATCTTCGACCCGAACGGCGAGCGGCCGGACACCACGTACGTGAACAAGGGCGGCTTCCTGCACGACGCGGCCGACTTCGACGCCGCCTTCTTCCGGATCAGCCCGAACGAAGCACTGAGCACGGACCCGCAGCAGCGACTGCTGCTGGAGGCCTCCTGGGAGGCGTTCGAGCGGGCAGGCATCGACCCCGCGACCGTGAAGGGCAGCTCGACCGGCGTCTTCGCAGGCCTGATGTACCACGACTACCCGACCAGTCACAGCGCGGGCAGCATCGTCTCCGGCCGTATCGCTTACACCTTCGGCCTGGAAGGGCCGGCCGTGACTGTGGACACGGCGTGCTCGTCGTCCCTGGTGGCCCTGCACCTGGCGGGCCAGGCTCTACGCACCGGCGAATGCTCCCTCGCCCTGGTCGGCGGCGTGACGGTGATGTCCACACCCGCCACTTTCATCGAATTCAGCAGGCAGCGCGGCCTGGCGGGCGACGGTCGTTGCAAGTCTTTCGCCGAGGCGGCAGACGGCACCGGCTGGTCCGAGGGCGTCGGCGTGCTGGTGGTGGAGCGGCTTTCGGACGCGCGACGCAACGGCCACCAGGTGCTTGCGGTGGTACGCGGCAGCGCAGTGAACCAGGACGGCGCGAGCAACGGCTTGACGGCGCCGAACGGCCCGTCCCAACAGCGCGTGATCCGGGCGGCCTTGGCGAATGCCAGGCTGTCGGCGGACCAGATCGACGCGGTGGAGGCACACGGTACGGGCACGGTCCTGGGCGACCCGATCGAGGCCCAGGCGCTGCTGGCGACGTACGGACGTGACCGCGCCGCCGAGCACCCGCTGTGGCTCGGCTCCATCAAGTCGAACCTGGGACACACCCAAGCCGCCGCGGGTGTGGCCGGGATCATCAAGATGGTCATGGCGATGCGCAACGGCGTACTGCCCAAGACCCTGCACGTGGACGAGCCGTCGTCAAAGGTGGACTGGACGGCCGGCCGTGTGGAACTGCTGACGGAGTCCCGGCCCTGGGAGGCCGGGGAAGTGAGGCGCGCGGCCGTCTCGTCCTTCGGGATCAGCGGCACGAACGCGCACGTGATCATCGAGCAGGCCCCCGAGCCCGTCGGCTCCGGGTCCGCCTCCGGGCTGCGGCCGGCGAACGAGCTGGCCGGCCGTCCCGGGATCTTGGCGTGGCCGGTGTCCGCCACGAACGCGGCGGCGTTGCGCGCGCAGGCGGCGGGGCTGCTGGGCCTGGTGGGGCGCGAGGACGCTCCCGAGCCGGTGGATGTGGGCGTCGCACTGGCGACGACGCGGGCGCAGCTGGACCACCGTGCGGTGATTGCGGGTACCGGACGTGATGAACTGATCGCAGGTCTACGGGCATTGGCTGCTGGCGAGGGTGCGCCGGGTGTGGTCGAAGGGGCGGTGACCGAGGGTCTGCTGGCGTTCCTGTTCACGGGCCAGGGCGCGCAGCGGACCGGTATGGGCCGTGAACTCGCTGCGGCGTTCCCGGTGTTCGCGGCAGCCCTGGACGAGGTGTGCGGGCACCTGGACCCCCTGCTGGACCACCCCCTGAAGGATGTGCTCTTCGCTCAGGAGGGTTCGGACCCGGCGGTGCTGCTGGACCGGACGGAGTACGCCCAGCCCGCCCTGTTCGCCATCGAGACGGCCCTGTTCCGCCTGGTGGAGTCGCTGGGTGTACGCCCCGATCTGCTGGCCGGGCACTCCATCGGCGAGATCAGCGCGGCGCATGCCGCCGGCGTGTTCTCCCTCGCCGACGCCTGCTCCCTGGTCGCCGCGCGCGGCCGGCTCATGCAGGCCCTGCCCGACGGCGGCATCATGGCCGCCGTCCAGGCCACCGAGGACGAGATCCTCACGCTCCTGGACCGCGCCGAGGACGCTGCGCTCGCGGCGGTCAACGGCCCCCGTGCGGTGGTTATTTCCGGCAGCAAGGACACCGTCGACTCGGTGGTGGAAGAACTGCGGGCACAGGGCCGAAAGACGTCCCGGCTGAAGGTGTCGCACGCCTTCCACTCCCCGCTGATGGCCCCGATGCTGGAGGAGTTCAAGGCAGTGGTGACGGGACTCACCTACAGCGAGCCCCGTATCCCCGTCGTCTCGAACGTCACCGGCCGTACCGCCGCACCCGGTGAACTCACTTCCGCCGACTACTGGGTGTCCCACGTCCGCGATGCCGTCCGCTTCGCCGATGGCATCCAGGCTCTGGCGGCCGAGGGCGTCACCACCTTCCTGGAGATCGGCCCGGACGCGGTCCTGACCGCCATGGCCCCCGACGCCCTGCCCGACGACACCACAGTTGCATTCATCCCCCTCCTACGCCGCAACCGCCCCGAACAGGCCGAAACCCTCTCCGCGCTGGCCCACCTCTGGACCAGTGGCCACACCGTCCGGTGGGCGGGCCTGCACGCCTCAGGAACAGCTCAGCAGGTCGACCTTCCCACCTATCCCTTCCAGCGCCGGCGCTACTGGATCGACGGTTACTCCCCGTTCGGTGCGGCATCCGGCGCAGGCGATCACCCGCTGCTGGGAGCAGCCGCCGTGCTCGCCGAGTCGGACGGTCTGCTCTTCAGCGGCCGGCTCTCCACCCGGACCCAGCCATGGCTGGCCGACCACGCCATCGGTGACACCGTGCTCTTTCCCGGCACAGGCTTTGTCGAGATGGCGATCGGGGCCGGTGACCAGGTGGGCTGCGCGCTGCTGTCGGAGATGACCCTGGAGACTCCGCTGGTGCTCCCGGAGCACGGAGTGATCCACACCCAGCTCGTGGTCAACGCGCCTGACGACTCGGGCAGCCGCACGTTCAGCATCCACTCGCGTGGCGAGGAGGACGTGATGGGTGACGCGTCGTGGACGCGGCACGCCGCGGGTGTGCTCGGCACGGGGACGGGCGGTCGCGCGGACGAGTCCGAATTCGCCGTGTGGCCTCCGGTGGGTGCGGTGCCGGTTTCGGTTGAGGGTGTGTACGAGCGTTATGCGGAAGGGGGGTTGGTGTACGGCCCGGTGTTCCAGGGTCTGAGGGCTGCGTGGCGGCTGGGCGAGGATGTGTTTGCTGAGGTGGTGTTGCCGGAGGGTGTGGGGGTTGAGGGGTTTGGTGTGCATCCGGCGGTGTTGGATGCGGCGTTGCATGCGGTGGGTCTGACGGGTGCGGGGGAGCGGGCTGGTCTGCCGTTCGCGTGGTCGGGTGTGGAGTTGTTCGCGACGGGTGCGTCGGCGCTGCGGGTGCGGGTGCGCCCGCTGAGCTCCGGTGCGGTGTCGCTTGAGGTGGCGGATGCCGCGGGTCGTGCGGTGGTCTCGGTGGAGCGGCTGGATGTCCGGCCGATCTCCGAGGAGCAACTGGCCCAGGCACGCACCGAGTTCCACGACTCCCTGTACCGGGTCGACTGGGCTCCGTCACCCTCGGCTCCCGCTTTGGCCGACAACGGCAAGTGGGTAGTGGTCGGTTCGAATGCCGTCGAGTGGTCGGAATCTCTCGCCACCGTGGTGGCGAGCAGCGCGGTGGTACCGGAGCTGCGCGATGCCGGCGACGCGAGCGTAGTCGTCCTGCCGGTCGTCGGAGACACCCGTACGGCCGAGGCTGGAGTGGATGTCGCGGCCGCGGTGCGCGAGCGTACGCATCGGACCCTCGCCGACCTTCAGACATGGCTGGCGGACGAGCGGTTCGCCGCGTCGACCCTGGTGGTGGTGACACAGGGCGCGGTCCCGACGGCGGCCGGCGACGTGAGTGATCTCGCGGGTGCCGCAGTGGGCGGTCTCGTACGGTCGGCGCAGATGGAGAATCCGGGCCGGATCGTACTGATCGACGTGGACGGCCACGATGCCTCTCTCGCCGCACTGCCTCGGGCCGTGCATACAGATGAGCCGCAACTCGCGCTGCGTGAGGGCGACGTGTACGTCCCGCGATTGGCGCGGGTGTCTGCCGCGGCCCGGCCCGCCGATGCCGATGTCCCGTCCGAGCGGAAGGTCTGGGATGCCGACGGCACGGTTCTGGTGACTGGTGCCACTGGCGCGCTGGGGGCCTTGGTCGTACGCCACCTGGTGGCCGAACACGGGGCCGGCCATGTACTACTGGCCAGCCGCCGGGGGCCGGACGCACCCGGTGCCGCCGAGCTGAGTGCCGAGCTGGCCGCGCTGGGCGCCGGCGTGACACTTGCTGCCTGTGACGTCGCCGACCGCACCCAACTGGCCCTCCTGCTGGCGGCAGTTCCGGCCGACCACCCGCTGACCGGTGTCGTGCACGTCGCCGGCACGCTCGACGACGGAGTCATCGGCTCGCTGACTCCGGAACGCATGGACACCGTGCTCCGGCCCAAGACCGACGCGGCCTGGAACCTGCACGAGCTGACCCGCGACCTCGGCCTGTCCGCGTTTGTGCTCTTCTCCTCCATCGCCGGGGCGCTGGGCGTACCGGGGCAGGGCAACTACGCGGCAGCCAATGCCTTCCTGGATGCGCTGGCCCAGCACCGCCGGGCCCATGGCCTGGTGGCCAGCTCGCTGGCCTGGGGCATGTGGGCGGACGACGGCGGCATGGCCGGCACGCTGAGCGGCACCGATGCGCACCGCATGGCACGCGCGGGTGCCGGGGCACTCTCCGCCCAGCAGGGCCTGGCCCTGTTCGATACGGCTGTGCTCGACCAGGACCAGATCGGCAACCCGGCTGACGCGCTCCTCGTACCGGCTGTGTTGGACGTTCGCGCCATGGCGCAGAGCGGTGACGGGGAACTTCCGCCGCTCTTCCGCGGCTTGGTGCGCGCGCCCGCACGGCGGATCGCGCACTCCCTTTCGCAGTCGCCCGCCGACTCGCAGAGCTTGCGTGCCCGGCTCGCGGACACGCCGGCACACGAGCGGAAGGATCTGCTGATCGAGGTGGTGCGCGCGCAAGCCATGGCGGTACTCGGCCATGCCGATACCGAAGCCGTGGACTCCGACCGGTCGTTCAGCGACCTGGGGTTCGACTCGCTCTCCGCCGTGGAGTTCCGCAACCGCCTCAACGCGGCCACCGGCCTGCGTCTGCCGGCTGCGCTGATCTTCGACTACCCCAGTACTCGGGCGGTCGCGGGTCACCTGTGGGAGGAGCTCGCTCCGCAGACAGAGGACGACCCGAGCGCAACGGATACCGGGTCGGCGGAGAACCGTATCCGTACCGCGCTCGCCGCGATCCCGCTGTCCCGGCTGCGGGAGGCCGGCCTGATGGACAGCCTGCTGGAACTCGCCGGAATCGAAGCCGGACTCGCGGCGGAAGAGGCGGACGAAGCCGCTGACTCCATCGATGCCATGGACACCGAGGCCTTGATCAGCATGGCTCTCGCGGACTCTGGTTCCGCCCACGACGACCTGTCCGACGACCTGTCCGAAGACCCGGCCCACGACGCGGCCTACGAATCCGACCACGTGTACGACGAATTCGACGTCAACGACATGACGCGGGAGAAGTGACACCGCAATGACTGAGCCCAGTCGTCCCAGCCGGCCCACTCAGACTCCGCAACCCGATCGGCCCGACGCGAGGCTCGTCGACGCCCTGCGGACATCCGTCAAGGAGACCGAGCGTCTGCGCGAGCAGAACCGCAAGCTGACCGGCATGGCGCAGGAGCCGCTCGCCATCGTGGGCATGTCCTGCCGCTACCCGGGCGGTGTCCGGTCGCCGGAGGATCTGTGGCGGCTGGTCTCCGAAGAGGCTGATGCCATATCCGGGTTTCCCGAGGACCGGGGCTGGGACCTCGATGCCCTGTACGACCCCGACCCGGAGCACGACGGCACCTCGTACTCCCGTCACGGCGGGTTCCTCTACGACGCCGCCGACTTCGACCCGGCCTTCTTCGGCGTGGCACCGCGTGAGGCGCGTGCCATCGACCCGCAGCAGCGGCTGCTGCTGGAGGCTTCCTGGGAGGCGCTGGAGAACGCGCGGCTGGATCCGGGCACTCTCCGCGGCAGCCGCACGGGTGTGTTCGCCGGTGTGATGTACCACGACTACATCAACAGCTACGGAAGCGGCAGCGTTGTCTCGGGCCGTGTCTCCTACACCCTCGGTCTTGAGGGGCCGGCGATGACGGTGGACACGGCGTGCTCGTCGTCGCTGGTGGCCCTGCACCTGGCTGGCCAGGCGCTGCGCAACGGCGAATGTTCACTCGCGCTGGCGGCAGGCGTAACGGTGATGTCGACACCTGGGACCTTCGTCGACTTCAGCCGGCAGCGCGGGCTTGCGGCCGATGGCCGTTGCAAGTCCTTCGCCGAGGCGGCCGACGGCACGGGGTTCTCCGAGGGCGTCGGCGTGCTCGTGGTGGAGCGACTCTCCGACGCGCGGCGCAACGGGCATCGGGTACTCGCGGTGGTGCGGGGCAGTGCGGTCAACCAGGACGGCGCCAGCAACGGTCTCACCGCGCCCAACGGCCCGGCCCAACAGCGGGTGATCCGGGCGGCGTTGGCGAATGCCAGGCTGTCGGCGGACCAGGTCGATGTGGTGGAGGCACACGGAACGGGCACGGTGCTGGGTGACCCGATCGAGGCGCAGGCACTGCTGGCCACCTACGGCAAGGGCCGGCCGGCCGAGAGCCCGCTGTGGCTGGGGTCGGTGAAGTCGAACCTGGGGCACACGCAGGCTGCGGCAGGTGTGGCCGGGATCATCAAGATGGTCATGGCGATGCGCCACGGCATACTGCCCAAGACCCTGCACGTGGACGAGCCGTCATCGAAGGTGGACTGGACGGCCGGCGGCGTGGAACTGCTGACGGAGTCCCGGCCGTGGGCAGCGGGCAGGCCCAAACGCGCGGCGGTGTCGTCGTTCGGGATCAGTGGTACGAACGCGCACGTGATCCTGGAACAGGCACCGGCACCGGCACCGGCCTCGGCCGAGACGGCCGGGCCGAAGCGCGGTGACACCACCGGGCCGGTGCTCTGGCCGGTGTCCGGCGCCAGCCCGGACGCCCTGCGCGCCCAGGCAGCCGGCCTGCTCAACCTCCTGGAACGCACCGACGCCCCCGCCCCGGCCGACATCGGCTACGCCCTGGCCGCCACCCGCGCACACCTGGAACACCGCGCCGTCATCACCGGCACCGACCCGGCAGAACTCAGCACCGGACTGCGCGCCCTGAGCCAGGACACCCCCGCCACCGAACTCGTCCGCGCAGTCGCCCGCACCAGCGGCAGGACCGCCTTCCTGTTCACCGGACAAGGTGCCCAACGCCCCGGTATGGGCCGTGAACTCGCCGCAGCCTTTCCGGTGTTCGCGGCAGCCCTGGACGAGGTGTGCGGACACCTGGACCCCCTGCTGGACCACCCCCTGAAGGATGTGCTCTTCGCTCAGGAGGGTTCGGACCTGGCGGTGCTGCTGGACCGGACGGAGTACGCCCAGCCCGCCCTGTTCGCCATCGAGACGGCCCTGTTCCGCCTGGTGGAGTCGCTGGGTGTACGCCCCGATCTGCTGGCCGGGCACTCCATCGGCGAGATCAGCGCGGCGCACGCCGCCGGCGTGTTCTCCCTCGCCGACGCCTGCACCCTGGTCGCCGCGCGCGGCCGCCTCATGCAGGCCCTGCCCGACGGCGGCACCATGGCCGCCCTCCAGGCCACCGAAGACGATGTCCGCACCCACCTCAACGGCGTCGGCAACGCGGCGATCGCGGCGGTGAACGGCCCTCGCGCAGTGGTGGTCTCCGGCACGGCGGCCTCCGTCGACAAGGTCGTGGAAGCGGTACGCGCCCAGGGCGGCAAGACCTCGTACCTGAAGGTCTCGCACGCTTTCCACTCCCCGCTGATGGACCCGATGCTGGACAAGTTCCGCACGGTGGTGTCGGGCCTCGCCTACAGCGAGCCCCGTACCCCGGTCGTCTCGAACGTCACCGGACGCACCGCCACGCCGGGTGAGCTCACCTCCCCCGACTACTGGGTGACCCACGTCCGCGAAGCCGTCCGCTTCAACGACGCCATACGCGCCGCAGTGGCACGTGGCGTAACGCGATTCGTGGAGCTGGGACCGGACGCGGTGCTGTCAGGGCTGGTACAGCCGTGCCTGGAGGCAGGCGAGGCCGAGCGGGTGACCGTGGTGCCCATGATGCGCAAGCGGCGTGACGAGGCCCGGGAGGTTCTGGCAGGACTGGGACTGCTGCACGCCGGCGGAGCCGCAGTGGACTGGCAGGCGCTGTACAAGGGCAGTGGCGCACGGGCAGTGGACCTGCCCACCTACGCCTTTCAGCATCGCCGCTACTGGATCGACTCGCCCGCGCTCTTTGGTGGAGCTGTCACCGACGGGCTTGATTCTGCGGCCGGCCAGGAGCCCTCCGACGGCCTGGCGGCGGTCCGGCTGCTCGCACGCCTGGCCGAACTCCCCGCACCTGAACAAGAGAAGCTGCTGATTGAAGTGGTGGTGGGACACATGGCTGCGGTCCTGGGCCATGACTCTGCCGGTGAGGTCGATCCGGAGCGCGGCTTCCTGGAGTCCGGAGTCGACTCGCTCTCCGCGACAGAACTGCGGATGAGTCTGCAACGCGCCACCGGGCTGGAAGTCCCGGCCGCAGCGGTGTTCGATCTCGGCAACCCGGCCCGGCTCGCCTCGTACTTGCGTACCGAACTGGGCTCCGCCCCGTCAGCGCAGGCATCCGCTGCCGCTGCCCCCCGTGTCGCCGTTGCCGCCGCTGGCCCGTCGCGCATGCCGGAGACCCTCAGCGAGCTGTTCCGGGCCGCGGTGAAGGAGGGAAAAATGGCAGAAGGCACCGCACTGCTGAACGCAGTGGCCGAGCTGCGTCCTTCCTTCCGGACTGCCTCCCAACTGCATACCGTGAGCCCGCCGGTGAGGCTGGCCCGCGGTCCCCGCGGTCCGTCGCTGATCTGCTTTCCATCGCCGATGGCGCTCGCCGGAGCCCAACAGTACGCGCGGCTCGCCGCGAACTTCAGGGGTGTGCGCGATGTGCATGTGGTGACGCCGCCCGGATTCGTGGACGGGGAGCAGCTGCCGGACTCGGTGGACGCAGTCGTCGACCACTTCGCCGAGAGCGTACGGCGGCTGGCTGGTGACGAACCGTTCGCACTGGTCGGCTACTCCTCCGGCGGCCAGCTCGCGCATGCCACGGCCAGCCGCCTGGAGAGCGAAGGGGTGATGCCTGCCGCGATCGTGCTGCTGGACACCTATCTCCCCACCGACGAGAGCGATGAGCGGGTTGCCGCTGACGGCTCGGCGAACGCGGACGACTCGTCCGACGGCCTCTGGGCACAGATGCTGGACGGGATGCTGGAGCGCGAGGATGCCTTCGGCATCTTCACCGCGGCCAGGCTCTCGGCCATGGGCCGGTACAGCTCACTCATCACCCAGTGCGGTCCGCAGTCAGTCGCGGCACCCGTCCTGTTCGTACGACCGACGGAATCATTCATGGGTCGAGCCGGGGAGTCCGGGGCGGCCGTGAGCGCCGATGGCGACGAGAGCTGGCGCTCCTCCTGGCCGGCCCCGCACACACTGCGTGAGATTCCGGGGAACCATTTTACCCTGCTGGAGAATTCGGCCCCCACCACGGCCGATTCCGTCGAGAAATGGCTTGGATCCCTCCCGGAAACCATCAGAATTGAACCTTCTGGAAACTGAACCTTCCGGAGATCTGACGTTCCCGCATCCGCTCGCGGGAACGGAATATTCCGCAAGCGGCCCCGGTGACGCCCACAGCGCACCGGGGCTTCGTGCTCCCCACCCGGTGCGAGTCAGCCAATCGTGGAATTGGGTGGCTTGAATTCAGCAATAATCACCCCTTAGGGGGTTGGTTAGGGGCTTTGTTGTGTCCAGTGAAATAGTTTACAGTGAATTTATCTCGATGTAAGCGTGCGCCCCCTCTCCTGGATCAAGATATTTCCCCGTGTTGTGAAAGATTCATGTGCGGACCGGTTATTTTCCCAGAAGTAAGGATATTTGTAGTGCGTTCGGATGGTTCCCGTGCAGACCGGACATTACTGATTCGGCCAGATGAAGTCGGTCGACTGTATTCGCATGGCGCCTCGTGCGTGGTACGCTCCGGCGCCTCACCACAGGACGCGATCTCAATTTGAGCGAGTTGTTAACAAATCAAGTTCCCGGTGGAAATCCACCCGGGCCTTGCGGGAGGCGACGAACCGCGCCTCGGGCACAGGGAGCGGGGGAGGTCGTATTCATGACCGAAGATCCCTCCCCGTCGCGCTACAGCATTGTCGTTCTCAGCGCTCCTGCCGAGACCCAGAGCCGGTCGATGCTGCCGATAGCCCAGGAACTGAACCGCAGGGATCACCGGATCACCTACGTCACCACTCAGGAGTTCGCCGAGCGTGCCGTCATCACCGGCGTCGACGTCCTGGTCCACGAGTCCTGCCCCACCTACGGACTGCAGACTGACCTCTGGGGATGCAGCGGGCCGGCGGACCCCGTGTGTGTCGAAGCCACGCTCGACTGGGCGGAGGCGATCTATGCCGACTTCGCCGACGACGTGCCTGACCTGGTGCTGTACGAGGCTTCGACCCGGATTACCGCTCGATTGCTGACCTTTCGCTGGAACCGGCCGGCGGTGCAGATCTACCCGTCCTTCGCCAACGGCGACGTTCTGGTTCGTGACGACGCCGCCGTATCCGATTCCGGTATCGACGAGTGCGTCAGTGGCCTTCCCGCGGACATCCGGGAGCGGCTGTTCCGCTTTCTCTCCCCGGCGGAGCAAGCAGGTTTGTCGCCAAGCGACTTCTGTACGAGACCCGAGCCCCTGTCGATTGCTCTGCTGCCCAGGGAGTTTCAGGCAGACGGGCACCTCTTCGACAGTCGCGTGGCGTTCGTCGGTCCCTGCATACCGGAACGCCGGATGAATGAGCGCTGGCAGCTGCCCGCGACCGGCCTGCCCGTGGTGTGCCTCGCACTCGACCCCGAACTCCTCGGTGCGGACGCGGATTTCCTCCCGAGCTGCGTGGATGCCCTCGCCGGACAGCCGCTGCACGTGGTGATCATGACGAACAGCAATTCGGAAGGTGTGCTTCAGGCAGCCGAGCAGTTGCCCAACGTCGAAGTGCATGAATGGGTTCCGCGTTCGGTGGTGCTGCGCTGCGCGTCGGCGTTCGTCTGCCACTCGGACCTGAACAGCGTCATGGAGTCTCTCTATTTTAATACGCCACTGGTCACAGTGCCCACGTGCGCCAGCGAACGTGCGGTGGCCGACCGGGTGGTGGAACTTGGACTCGGGGTGCAGATGCCGCCGGAGGCCGCCGGTCCGCAATCGCTCGTGGACGCGGTCGTCGTGCTCGTCGGCGACTTGGAGACGGGCCGCCAAGTACGTGCACTCCAACGCCAGGCACGCCGTGCGGGAGGCGCGCGGCGCGCGGCGGACGAGATCGAGCGTTACCTGGAATGGATCTACGAACCCTAGACCCGGACTTCGCGGGTCGTTGATTCGTATGGTCTGAACGATCGGGGTGTCCTCGGGCCGGGGTGTGGCGTTGGGTGGGGTGTGCCGAAGACTTCCCGGTCCCCGCGGCCACGGTCTCAGCGTCAGCGTTTTGAAGTAGCGGTGACGTCCGTGGTGGAGAAACGTCTGGGCGCTCTGCCTGTCGTTTCCGAGTTCACTCGTCGGCTGGATCTGGCCGGGATCACCGATGAGGTGTGCCCTGGTGGCGTCAGCGCGCTTGTGACGCACGGGCAGGTCATCGAGGCGCTGGTGGCCAACCGGCCGACCGGGCCTGCACCGTTGGTGCGGGCCGGGGACTGGGCTCGCACGTGGGCGGTGGAGCAAGTCTTCGGGATCGAGCCGGGATGATGGTCGCCGACTCCAAACCGGTGTCGTACTCCTACGTCGCCGCCCTGCTGAGGGCCGGGGTTCAGTTTATCGCTCCGTCCCCGGCCGCACAGGTCAAGGACGAGGTCTATGCCGCCCTCGACCTCACCCGGGCCACGACCGTGGACTGGGTACCGGGCAGTGACGCGGGCAAGGCAGCCGTGCGGCGTGAGAGCTACCGGGTGCTGGAGGACACCCATACCCTGAAGGGGGCGAGGAAGAGCGATCCCGAGCTCACCGTGCGGCGGATCCTGGTCCACTCCACCGCGAACGCCGCCGGCCAGTAGGCCCCTCGGGGCAAGCGCCTGACCAAGGCGGCTGAGGACCTCGGCAAGCTCGCCGGGGCGGCCGGCGGACGGCATTACAGGAGTGCCGAGAAGATCGTCGGGCGCCTCGGTGTGATCGCGGCGAAGCGCCGTTCCGCGTCCTGCCTGCGCTTTCACGTCAGCGAGGACGAGCACGGCGTCCCCGCTCTGGACCGGCACTTTGACGAGGATGTCCTCAATGCCGAGGCCGCGGGCGACGGCTGGTACGCGCTGCTGACCTCGCTGCCCGCCGAGGAAGCAGATCCGGGCCGGATCCCGGTCCACTGCAAGGGCCAGGGAGCGGTCGAGCGCCGCTACCACGACTTCAAGGGACCGCTCGCCATCGCCCCGGTCTTCGTGCAGCACAACCGTCGCGTAGCCGCTCTCATACAGGTCATCTGCCTGGCCCTGCTTGTGTTCTGCCTGATCGAGCGGCAGGTCAAACGGGTCTGGGCCCCGAGCAGACCATGACCGACCTCTACCCCGACAACCGTCGGGTGCGCCCGACCGGCCGCGTGATCCTCTACCACCCCGGCGAACTCACGCTCCGGATCGGCCATATCGCCAACCCGCCGGCCGTCCAGATCACCCGCGGCGTCCAACTCCACCTCCTCGACCTCCTCGACACCGACATCGGACAAACCCACTGGCCGCAGACCTGAAACGGTGACCCGCGAAGTCCGGACCCAGAGGCTGCAGGAGCACCGCTCCCTGCCCCCGAGAGGCCGCTCAGGCGGACTCGGCCTCTGTCGAAACGATATTGAGCCTCGCGGCCAGATCGCTTCTCCGGCTGACGTCCAGCTTGCGGTAGACCCTGGTGAGGTGTTGCTCGACGGTACTGATCGTGATGTAGAACTTCCGCCCGATCGCCCGGTTGGTCGCCCCCATCGCGGCCATCTCGGCGACGCGTCGCTCCGCGTCGGTCAGTGCTTCGACGCCGGTCGGCTTCTGCTCTGCGTGCCGTCCATCGTTGTGACGCCCGTCAGCGTGTCGCTCCGCCGCTACGGTCGGCGGGTGCGAGGGCCGCGCTACCGGCAGCGGCTGCTCCCACTCCGTCCGCACCTGGCACGACTTCATCATCCCGGCCGCCCTTTCCGCCATCCCCCTGGCCCGGTCCGGATCGCCCAACTGCCGGTACGTGTCGCTGAGATCGGCCAGTGCGCGGGCGAGTTCGAAGCGTCCGGTGTCCGGTTGCAGCAGCCGTACGGCCTGCTGGAGGAGTGCCGGCCGGTCCTCCAGATCGCTGGCCGCGGCCAGCAGCCGGAGCGATGCCCCCCGGGTGCGCGGCTGGTGCATTCCAGGACGGGTCAGCTGCTCCTCCATGAGCATTTTGGCCCGGCTCTTCTGTCCGAGGGCCAGCGCGGTTTCGGCGGCGCCGGTGCGCCAGGAGATCAAGGACGGCAGGTCGAGTCCCCAGGCCTGCATCAGACGACCACAGCTCTCAAAGTCGGCGAGCGCCGCCACGGGCCGGTTCGTCGAGAGGTGGAAGTGCCCGCGCGCGTTGAGGTAATGGAGTCCGTACCGGGCGTCGAAGAGGGTGTCCGGCACCGGCAGTCCGACGTACTTCACCGCCTTGTCGTACTGCCCCATCATGGTCGTGGCGAGGATCAGGGTCGCCAGCGGGCCGCCTATGGCGACGCCCCAGGCGGCGATGGGGAGTTGGGCGAGCGCGGCCTCGCCGTGCTGCACGGCGGTGGCCATGTCGCCCTGGCGGAAGGCCGCGTCAGCGCGTACCGCCGCGAACACTGCCTGCCAGGTTGGCGAGCCCTGGTCCGCCGCCTCCTTCAGTAGTTCTTCGCACCAGGAAGCGGCCTTTTCCGGGCGGTCGGCGCAGATCAGCGTGAGCAAAGCGGCGTGCAACGACTCAAGCGTGGCGACACCCAGGCCGACGCTGTGGAGGACCCCCTCTGCGCTGGTCACGGCCTCGTCATCCGCGCCCTGGGTGAGCAGACGGCACAGCACGGTGATCGCCTGGCGTCCGAAGGAGCGTACCGGACCCAGACCTGTCTCCGGTTCGGCCCCGGTCGGCGACCCGAAGGCGCCGTAGGAAGTGTAGGAAGCGGCGGAATCCGGGGAGTTGAACGCAGCGGAGGACACAGCAGAGCCGGGCGAACCGGGCGAGCCTGAGGGAACGGCCACCAGCGAAGGATGCGAGTACGTCATCCAGCCGTTGAAGGCGGCGAGCTCCTCCGACGGGGCGCGACGGGTCCCGGAGTCGCGTGCCTCCCAGAGGGTGAGGGTCTCGCGTGCCTCGCTGTACCGGCCGTGCCACAGGAGGTTGCGCACCAGCAGGCCCGTGTCCTGGCTGGTTAAGTGCCCGTCACGCAGGGCCTCTTTTAATCGCATCGCGTGGCGCATGGCCTTCACTGGGCACTTCTGCCAGTCGATGCGCATGCGGTCCGCGGTGAGCGCCGTCAGCTGCCGGCTGTCGGCGCAGTAGGCCAGGGCCAGTTCGAGGTATTCGCAGGCCATGCCGGTTCTGGCCGCGGCGAGTTCGGAATGCGCCGCGTCCCTCAGAACATTGATCATCCACTCTTCGGGAGCCTTGCCCGCCGCGACGAGCTGTTCTGCCACCACAACCGGTGGCACGCCTTCGTTCTGGAGGGCGGCCGCGACCCGCAGGTGCAATTCGTGCCGGCCTTCGGGCGCCACCTGTTCCAGGATGGCCGTATGCGCGGCGGGATGCCGGAAGTTCTCCGAGTTCAGCAGGCCGGTGGCGGTGAGTGAGGCGATCGCATGCTCCACCGTGGCCGTGTCCAGGCCGAGGATGTGGCCGATCGACACGGACGATATGATCTTGCCCACCGCGGCCACCGCCCGCGCGACTTCGAGGACCGCCGGCTCCGCCAGGTACAGGCAGCCCATCAGCGCATTGCGGAAAGCCTCCTGGGGGACGGCGGGTTCGCTCTCGTGGCTGCCGGCGTTGGGCCGGTGGACCGCCTCGTAGTCGTCCAGCAGTGCGGACAGGAACAGCGGGCTTCCGCCCGAGGCCTCCTGGTAGGCCTCGGTGAGCTCCAGCGCCTTGGTCTGGCCGAGTCTGGTTCCAATCATGGTGTGCGCACCGGAGCGGGATAGCATCTCCAGCCGTATCTTGCGGCAGTTCGGCTGCCGGAACAGCTCGGCGTGGAAGACCGGGTGGGGCGAACGGACCGTCGACTGTTCGGCGAGCAGCAGCAGCGTCCGCGAGGCCTTCATGCGGCGTTGCAGGAACAACAGCATCTGGAGGGAGGGCGCGTCGGCGTACTGCAGATCGTCGATGCTCACCACCACGGGTCCGCGCTCGCCCAGCTCCAGCAGCAACGACCGGAGGCCATGGGCCACTGCGATGCTCGGCTGGTTCATCAGGACGGGGTCGGTGCCCGTTCTACGGCTGGTGGCGAGCCCTTCCGGCAGCAGTTCGTTCACCCGGTCGCGGAGCTCAGGGGGGAGCGCCTCACTTCTGAAGAGCTGATCCATCACGCCCAGCGGCAGCTCGCATTCGGCGCGGGACGCTACGGCGTTCAACAAGATGGCGTTAGAGTTTTCCGCTTGTTTACAGAATGTTTGTAGCAATTGCGTTTTCCCGCTGCCGGTCGGCCCGCTGACCAGTGCGATGCTGCCCCGCCCCGCTCCCGCATTGGCGAGTAGGGCGTTCAGCGTGCTCAACTCGCCGTCTCTGTCGATGAGTTGAGTCATCTGCTGAGCTTCCATCCTGCCCCCTGTGCGCGATCACATCTCCCAGGGCTGCAAACATAGCAAGTGGATTCGAACGAATGGAGTTCATCTTGATCAAATAAAAACGGAAAAGTGAATTTCGCTGGTAAGCGGCGTGCTCGGCGTCGTCTGCTGTTCGTCCGCCGGTGCGGGGAAGTGGCTGAAAATGTAGGTACGAGGCCGACGTGGGATTCGCTGCGGCCCCGGGCCCCGGGCGGTCTCTTCCGGGGACGGGGTGCGGGTATCGGGCCGCAGCCACCGTGTGACACGCCGCAGATGGTTCACTTTTCGGACGCGGTGCCGTCAGCACCGCCCGGACTCGTACAGGGAGCTGGTCGAGTTCCTTCTCCTCGCGCGCCTTGCGGCGGCCCCCAGCCGTTCGCTTCGCTGGCTCGACGAGGTGCTGGCGGTATCCGCCGTCGCCCCAGACCTTGCGGAAGCTGAGGGTAGGGCGCGACCGGGACGAGACAGTCGAGTGGGTGCCCAGCCGGATCAGGCGGGCACCCACTCCTGGCTCAGTACGTGAGCCGCACTGTCAGCTTGTCTCCCTTCCGCACCTTGATCGGCGCCGGGAACTCGACGGTCGCCGTGGTGCCGGAGACGCGGACTTCGGCGCCGTCCACGTGGACCGTGCCCGCCCCCTTGGGGATTTCGAGCCTCAGTGTGTGCACGGTCAGCGAGCCGTGGTGGACGCGCAGGGTGTCGGTCTGACCTGCCCCCTTCGCGCGCTTCTGCGTGAAGGTTCCCCAGGCCTCACCCGTGCTGAAGAAGGACCGGTGGTCGGATGGCTTCCAGGTGGGCGCGAAGGTGATCGTGTCGTGCGGCCCGTTGTAGGAGAAGCCCTGCATTGCGGTGAGTAGCGACCATGAAGAGAGGGTGCGGGCGTAGTACTTGCCGCACTCGTCGTCGCCGAAGGGGCTGCCCGTGCCGTCGCCGGTGGAGCAGGTGCTCATCGAGACGTACGGGCCCTTGCGGGCGCGCCCGTCGTAGCGGTCGGAGATCGCCTTGACGACCTTCAGGCCCGCCTCTGTCTGCCCGCGCTGTAGCATGAGTCCGGCCGCCGAGTACTCGAAGCCTGACATCAACTCGTCGTAGTAGAGAGGGGTGTTGGAGGGCTGGTCGTTGTGCGGCCAGGTGATCATCTGCAGGCCGCCGTCGGTTTCGAGGGCGTACTGCCTGAACTGGTGGCTGTAGTTGTAGCCGGAGTACGGGGCGTCGCCCAGCAGATTGTCCCGGTAGTTGTTATTGAACAGTTCACCGGCCGCCTTGTCCATGTGGGCGCTGTCGTAGATGTCGCCGAGGCCGAGCTGCGTGGACCACCACTGGCCGAGCAGCATGTCGATCTCGGAGCCGTTGCCGTACGAGGCGCCGGTGTCGGAGTTGATCTCGGTGTAGTAGTCGCCGTTGAAATAGGCATTCTCGCCCGCTATGCGCCCCTTCTCGTAGAGGGAGCCGTACAGTTCGGCCGTGGCGGTGTCGCCCTCGGCCTCGGCCATCTTTTGCGCGGCGTGCACCGATGCGAGGTACATCGAGCCGAGCCAGGAGCCGTTGCCGGTTTCGCCGCCGTCGAGGGTGGTGTTGAAGGTTCCGGTCAGGACGCCGTCGTGGTCGGCGTCGCCGTGCGCGACGACGTAGTCCATCGCCTTCTTCACCTTTGGCCAACTGGCGTCCAGCCAGGCCTTGTTCGTGGTCTGGTACGTGCGATACGCGGACAGGATCACGCCTGTCTGGCCGTCCATGGTGAAGGTGCTGTCGCCGTTGAAGCGCATCGGGATCTTGCCGGTGCTGTCGGCGTTGTCGAGCCACTGCTGCGTCCAGCGCTGCCCGACCTCCGGCCACAGCCAGGCCTGTGTCTGGGCGTAGTGGAAGACGTGCGTGGGCATGCCGGGGCAGCATCCCCAGCCTTCGCGGCCTCCGAAGAAGCCGTTCTTCGCCCACCACACGGACGGCGAGTGGAGGACGGCAGTGGCCGCCGAGACGCGGTCGATGAGGTAGCGCGGCAGGTTCGAGTCGTAGAGGGCGTCGTGGTAGGCGGTGGTTTCGCCGAGCAGACGGTCGTAGTTCTTCGTCACGTACGCCGCTACGTCGTCGGCGGAGTTCCACCAGTTCTCGTACTGACGGCCGTCACCGCCGTTGTAGTTCTTGGCGCTTGGGAAGTGCCAGCTGAGGGTGACGGGGACGGTCCTCTTCTCGCCCGGTTTCAGAGTGACAGGGACGGCGAGTGCGCCGTCGACGGTCGTGTGGTCGGCGGGGCTCGCGGCGTCCTGCGAACCTCTGAGTCTACCGTCGTCCGATACGTCATCCGCGAGCGAACTCAGTGAATTCCAAGCGGCGGTGGCGGACACGTCCTTGCCGAACGCGGTGAGGTTCATGGTGCCCGAGCCGTCCTTGCCGGACATGCTGAGCGAGGTGGTGCCGTCGCCGGCGATGACGCGGGTGCGGTTGGCGCCGTAGCCGTCGACGACACGGTTGTCTTCTCCGCCGATGGACTTGTACCCGTCGTAGCCGACGGCGTTCTGCTGCGAGGCGATCAGTGAGACTCTGACCGTCTTGTCGGTCGGGTTCTTCAGGGTGAAGCGGTAGATCGCGGTCGGGATCGCCGAGTTTTTGGTGTCGCCGGGCGTCATCGGGTTGACGACGTCCTCCGACACCTGCACCGGCAACTCGTCGTCCTTGAAGTCGTAGCCGAGCTCAGGGTATTCGCCTTGCTGGGTGAGTGACTTCATAGCGGGGAAGGCCGAGTCGCCGACTGGTGTGGTCTGCAGGCTCCGTACGACGGGCTTGGCGCCCTCGGCCTCAGCACGTACGCCGAAAAAACTGTTGGGGACCTTACCCTGCGTATACGTGTCGTCGGTGTTGTGCCAGCCGTTGGAGTTCAGCTGCCCGAGGTTGTTGAAGATCCACCAGGTGGGGCGGGCACCGGTGCCGTCGTGGACGATTCCGGCGGAGCCGAGCGGACCGACCGCGAACCGGGTATCGGTGAGGTGGTCGCCGCTGTAGGTGGCCTTCTCACCAGGTGCGTACAGGTTTGCGTACGGGCGGGCGAGGGTGGTGACCGGCTCGGACTCGGCCCCAGTCCGGTCAAGAGCCGCTATTCGGTAGAAGTTGGTGTGGGAGGCGTCGGTTGAAGCGTCTTTGTACGTAACTTGGCTGGCAGTCGCAATCCTTGCGTACGGGCCGTCTTGCGCAGCGGCCCGATAGACCGCGTAGCCGCTGACGTCCGGATCGGGCGCCGCCTTCCAGCTCAGCGAGACCGCCCCACCTGCCGCGTTGCGCGTGGCACGGGGCACGGTGGGGGCGGGCGGTACATTGGCGCGCACGTCGTCGACCGTGATGTGGCCCCAGCCGCCTGTGGACTTGTCTACGACCTTCAGGACGACGTCCTTGCCGACGAGCGACGAGCCGTCGAGGGTGCGGTAGGCCATGACCTCGGCGTTGTTGCCGCTCGTCCGGGCGACCTCGGCACCGCAGCCGTCCGGGGCTGAGACGTCGTATGCGCACAGCGCCACGTATGTGTTCGCGCCCGAGCCGCCGCCGACGAGCATCGAGACTGTGGGGCGAGTGAGCGTGAACTTGGCGGAGACGACCGTGCCGGTGTAGCCGTCATTCGGCTTCTGCGCAGGCGTCTCCAGAGTTGACAGGAACCACTTGCCCTCCTTGAGGTAGGGCCGGTCTGCGTTGTGCAACTGGGCTCTGTCCGTGATGAGTTGGCCGAAGGAGCCACTCGTGACCTGCCAACCGGAGGGCAGGGAGCCGCCCTCGAAGCCTTCCGTGAAGGCGGGCGACTCGCTGGCCCCGGCGGGGGCGGAGCCAGCGGCGAGCCCCGTTACCAGTAGTCCGGACAGAGCGGTCAGTGCAGCGGTGAGAGTACGACTGCGCAAGGCCATCAGCGGCCCATCCGCTTGCGCAGGTCGGCCTCGCGGTCTGCGTCCCAGTACTTGGCGTCCAGCTCGAAGAAGACCGAGGTGTACGGGAGGGTGAGGTCGGTTTTGAGGACGATGACGCTGAACTCCTTGCCCGCGTCGTCGAGTTTGCCGATCAAGTCTTCGTGCAGCAGCCTCTCGGTGCTCTGTCCCGCCAGCGCCGTGTCGAGGTCCTTGCGGTACCGGCCGATGCCGGGCGCAGAGTTCTCCGGTACGTAGTTCAGCTCCTTGTCGAGCTGTACGTGCGCTTTGACATGCGGTTGCTTGCCGAGCAGGTCGACGACGTCCTTGACGACGTCGACCTGGTGCGCGCCAGTGACGATCGTCTTCACGCCGGGGCTGGTCTGCTGAGGGTACGCGGAGTCGGCGACGACGATCCAGTTTCGGTGACCGAGGGAGGGCAGGGCGGCCTTCAGTTTGTGCTGCCAATCGGTGGAACCGGCGACATGTCCGGGTTTGCTGTCGCGGGCATGGCCGGCGTGGGCCTGGGTCGTGCCCTGAGGGGCGAAGGCGAGCGCGCCGACGGCGAGTACCGCCAGCACGGCGGCTGGGGCGATGACAGCGGGGCGGAGTGTGTTGCGCACGTGCGGGTACCTCCGATGAATTGATGAGGCATGGGTATTCCTGTGGGCATCTCCGCAGCTCGGGCGGGAGATACATCGGATCAATTCACCGATGGAACCTAGGAGTTGAGCGTGGCCGGGTCCATGGACTTCCGTGCGCGGGCGCTTGGACTTTCTGGCCGGCCCTCGTTCCGGCGCCTCGGCCGCCGGGCTGCAGCAGCGACGGTCTGCCGTGCCGATGTCCAGGCTGGGTTCCGTCACCGGTGCGGGTGATGCCTGTACCGGCGGCGAACCAGCGTCGGGCGATCCGGGGATGAGGGCGCCATGTCGGTTCCGGCCCACGCCTCGACTGCACCGGCCACCGCGGCTGTGCCGGGGACGGTGTTCTGCACCCGGACTTCGGTCAACTGCTTAGCGGTGGGGGCGAAGAACTGGTTCTCGCTGATGCCCCGGGTCTGGGAGTTGATCAGGCCGTACTGGTACAACGGGTAGCTCTCCCGGCGCTGTCACGTTGGCTGACAGGGTGGGAGGATCCTCGGGCTGATCACGGTGGAGGGGGTCGTCCGTGGAGGGCATGTCGCCGTCGTACAAGGGGCACCGGTATCCGGTCGAGGTGATCTCGCACTGCGTGTGGCTGTACTTCCGGTTCCCGCTCAGTTTCCGTGAGGTCGCGGAGCTGATGCTGGAACGCGGCGTGATCGTCTCGTACGAGACGGTCCGCCGCTGGTGCCTGAAGTTCGGTCAGCAGTACGCCAACGGACTGCGCAGCCGGCGGCCCCGGCCCGGCGACAAGTGGCATCTGGACGAGGTCTTCATCAAGATCAACGGTGAGCAGAAGTACCTGTGGCGGGCTGTCGACCAGGACGGCAACGTGCTGGACATCCTGGTGCAGAGCCGCCGGGACACGGCTGCGGCCAGGCGCTTCTTCCGTACGCTGCTGACCAAGACGGGCGGGGTGCCGCGGGTGATCGTCACGGACAGGCTCCGCTCCTACGGCGCGGCCCACCGCGAGGTCATGCCCTCCGTCGAGCACCGTTCCCACAAGGGCCTGAACAACCGGGCCGAGAACGGTCATCAGCCCACCCGGCAACGCGAACGGGCGATGAAAGGCTTCCGCAGCGTGGGCGCCGCGCAGCGTTTCCTGTCCGCGTTCAGTGGCATCTCACCCCACTTCCGGCCCCGCCGCCACCTCATGGCCGCACCCGACTACCGCGCCGAAATGACCGTCCGCTTCACCATCTGGGAGCAGATCACCGGCGTCGCCGGCCGGCCTGCCGCCGCCTGAGCCCAGGGCCGGCACCCGGCCCCACCACACCTCGACACACCGTCAGACACCCGCACGCCCAACAACGTGACAACGCCCCTCGACGGCCTTAGAGAGCAGGCGAACCGCCTCATCGAGCAGTCCATGAACGAGTGGCAGCGCGTCAGCCAAGGTGACGCACCCGAGGGTTGAACCGGGGGTTTGGTCCGTGACTGGTCCGGAAGCACTGGTCGGGAGGGGTACAGCAGTGGGAGAAAATGGGAGTTGGCGCGCAAGCCGGGCTCGGTCGAGAGCGGGCTGAGTGAAAGGCGCCTGACGGGTGAAAGTCCAGGTCAGGCGCCTTTTCTCGTGCGCCTAGAAGAAGCCCAGCTTCTTCGGCGAGTACGACACCAGAAGATTCTTCGTCTGCTGGTAGTGCTCCAGCATCATCTTGTGGTTCTCGCGGCCGATCCCGGACTGCTTGTACCCACCGAAGGCCGCGTGCGCCGGGTACGCGTGGTAGCAGTTCGTCCAGACCCGGCCTGCCTGGATGGCGCGGCCCGCCCGGTACGCGGTGTTGATGTCGCGCGTCCATACGCCGGCCCCGAGGCCGTACAGCGTGTCGTTCGCGGTCCTGATCGCGTCGTCGAAGTCGGAGAAGGACGTGACCGCCACGACCGGGCCGAAGATCTCCTCCTGGAAGACCCGCATCCGGTTGTCGCCCTCGAAGATGGTGGGCTGGACGTAGTAACCGCCCGCCAGCTCTCCGTCGTACTCGATCCGCTGACCGCCCGTGAGGACCTTCGCGCCCTCCTGCTGACCGACGTCCAGGTACGAAAGGATCTTCTGCAACTGGTCGTTGGAGGCCTGCGCGCCGATCATCGTGTCCGTGTCCAGCGGGTGCCCGGGGACGATCCGCTCGGTGCGGGCGATTCCGGCTTCCAGGAATTCGCCGTACAGCCCGCGCTGGATCAGTGCGCGCGACGGACAGGTGCAGACCTCGCCCTGGTTGAGGGCGAACATGGTGAAGCCTTCGAGGGCCTTGTCGCGGAAGTCGTCGTCCGCGTTCCACACGTCGTCGAAGAAGATGTTGGGCGACTTGCCGCCGAGTTCCAGGGTCACCGGCTTGATGTTCTCGGAGGCGTACTGCATGATCAGCCGCCCCGTCGTCGTCTCACCGGTGAAGGCGATCTTCGCGACGCGCGGGCTGGAGGCGAGGGGCTTGCCGGCCTCCGCCCCGAAGCCGTTCACGATGTTGACGACGCCCGGCGGCAGCAGATCGGCGACCAGCTTCAGCCACACGTGGATGGAGGCCGGGGTCTGTTCGGCCGGCTTGAGGACCACCGCGTTGCCCGCCGCGAGCGCCGGGGCCAGTTTCCACGTCGCCATCAGGATCGGGAAGTTCCACGGGATGATCTGCGCGACCACGCCGAGCGGTTCATGGAAGTGGTACGCGACCGTGTCGTCGTCGATCTCGCTGAGCGAGCCCTCCTGGGCGCGCAACGCACCGGCGAAGTAACGGAAGTGGTCGATGGCCAGCGGAATGTCGGCAGCCAGGGTCTCCCGCACCGGCTTGCCGTTGTCCCAGCTCTCGGCGACCGCCAGCTCCTCCAGATGGGCCTCCATCCGGTCGGCGATCCGGTTGAGGACCCCCGCGCGCTCGCCTGCCGCCGTGGCTCCCCAGGCGGGCGCCGCGGCATGGGCCGCGTCCAGGGCGAGTTCGACGTCCTCGGCCGTGCCGCGGGCGATCTCGGTGAAGGGGCGGCCGTTGACGGGGCTGGGGTTCTCGAAGTACCGACCGCGGGTGGGCGGGACGTACGCGCCGCCGATCCAGTGGTCGTAGCGGGACTCGTACGAGACGATGGCGCCCTCGGCTCCCGGCGCGGCGTAACGGGTCATCTCTTTGGCCTCCCGGATCCGGTGCCGCCCACCATTGGACGGCCCTCGCCGCGAGGGTAGGCAGCGGTACGTTGCAACCCCGTTGCACGGGGGAGCGGCTACCGCTGCTCGACGTCCAGCGCCCGTGCCCTGGCGAGCAGTGCCGGGCGCTGCCCGGCGGGAACGGCCGCGGCGAGTGCCTGCCAGACCGGCAGGTCGTCCTCGCCCCAGGGGCTGTACGCCCAGTCGGCCAGCAGCCCCGGGTCACCGCGCGCGATGAGTGCCGCCCGCAGCTGCTCCTCGAGCCGGCGCCGAAGACGGATGACTGACGGCGCCTGCGAGGCCGGCAGCAGCGGCCCCGAGTAGGCGCCCAGCGCCGCAGCCACCGCGCCTGAGGCCAGCCTCCGCGCCACCGTGTCGAAATCCGCGTCGACCGGAGCGGAGAGACGGTAGGGGCGGGAGAGGAGGAGTTCCGGGCCGAGCAGCCGTCGCAGCCTGGAGAGTTCGGCCCGCAGGGTCACCGGGGTCACCGACTCGCCCTCGTACAGCTCGACGAGGAGTTCGTCGCCGCCCAGACCCTTGGGGTGGCGGGCCAGCGTCGCCAGGATCTCGCTGTGCCGCCTGCTGAGCCGGATCCTGCGGCCTCCCGCCACGAGCAGCGCCTCGTCCCGGCCGAGTGCGCTGAGCCGCACGGTCCCAACGGCCGGTGCGGGCGCGAGCAGTGCGAGCTGCGTCTCGGCGGCGCGCGCCACCGCCTGCACGAACGCGAGACTGTGCGGATGCGCGAGCCGGTCCCCGCCGGTGATGTCCACCGCGCCCAGGACCCGTCCCGTGTGCGGGTCGTGCAGCGGCGCCGCCGCGCAGGTCCACTGCTGGACCGGCCGCAGGAAGTGCTCGGCGGCGAAGACCTGCACCGGACGGTCCACGGCGATGGCCGTCCCCGGCGCGTTCGTCCCGGCTACCGACTCGGCCCAGCGGGCGCCCTCCACGAAGTTCATCCGGCCGGCGGCTCGTCGGGTCACCGCGGGTCCTTCGACCCAGAGCAGTCTGCCGTGCGCGTCGCACACCGCGAGCAGATGCTCCCCGTCCGTCGCGTAGGCGCCCATCAGCTCACGGATCATCGGCATGGCGGGGGCCAGGGGATGCCCGTCCCGGTACGGTCCGAGATCGTCCGGACCCAGCTCGACCAGGGCCGCACCGTCCGGGCTGACCCTGGCCCGCGCCGAGCGCCGCCACGACTCACCGACGACCGGCCGGACCGGCCGCTCCAGCCGTCCCGCCGTGGTGAACACCTCGTGTGCGTGCCGGAGTTGGCCGATCCGCTCGCCGGGGTCCGCATCGGCCGCCAGCGCCACCCAGGGATCCTTCAACTCACCCTCCCGTCCAGGGGCGTCATGACCACCCATCGTCGTCGCAGCCGGCCGCTGCGACAACCGCGGCGCACAGGGCGGATCGGCCCGGGTGGCGAAGGGGTGTCAGCCCGCCGAGTACAGATTGACGAGGCGGATGTATCGCACCCAGTCCCACTGCGGGCCGGGATCGGTGTGGTCGGTCCCGGGCACCTGGGCGTGGGCGAGGATGTGCGCGCGGTCCTTGGGGATTTCGTAGCGGTCGCACACCGAAGCGGTCAGCAGCGCCGACTTCTCGTACATGGCGTCGGTGAAGTACGAGGGCTGGTCCACCCAGCCCTCGTGCTCGATGCCGATGCTGCGCGTGTTGTAGTCCCAATTGCCCGCGTGCCAGGCGATGTTCTTCTCCCGGACGCACTGGGCGACGTAGCCGTCCGCCGAGCGCACCACATAGTGCGCGGAGACCTGCTTCGCCGGATTCTGGAAGATCCCGATCGTGTTCGGATACGTCTCCTGGGTGACATGGATGATCACGTACTGGACCGGATAGGCCGAGGGGCGGCTCGACGCCGTGTAGTTGGAGGCGGACGCGGGCGTCCAGTGGGCGAGCGGATAGTCCGTGTCGCCCGCGGTCGTGGCGGCCATGGCGCGGGTGGAGGCCGGGATCAGGGCGGCGGCCGCCGTGGCGGCGGCGCCCTGGAGAAGCCTTCTGCGGTGCATGAACACTCCTGTGGGGGGAGAGGGGTTGAGGTCTGTCGGGTCAGGGGCTGGACAGCAGTGTCGCAGTCTCCCGCAGATGGCGGTGGAGACCGCGGTGGGGGTCGCCCGCGGGCAGCCACTCCTTGCGGATCTTGGCCACACAGGTGTAGTTGGTGTCGCACACATTGGCCAGCGGAGCCTCACCGGCCTGGCTGACCAGCTGGTAGGCGTCGAGTTCGGACAGGCCGTAGTCGCGCGCCAGCCACTGCACCAGGTCCAACTGGGAGATCCGGAAGGCGTCTTCGAGCGGGCGCGCGGAGCCGGTCGACATCAGATGGGTGTCGGACTCGATGCGCGGCCACGGAGTGGTGACGCCCTTCAGCAGCTCGACGAGCACCACCGTGTTCATCGCGCACTCCACGGCGACTCCGCAGGTCTCGCCCTCGCCCTGGCGGGCATGGCCGTCCCCCAGACTCAGTAGCGCGCCCTCGACGTTGACGCCCAGATAGCAGGTGACGCCCGCCCGCATCTCGGGCGTGTCCATGTTCCCGCCGTGCGCGTCGGGCACCAGCGCGGACCGTACCTCCAGATTCGCCGGAGCCACCCCGACCGTGCCGTGCATCGGATCCATCGGCAGTTCCACCTGGATGTCGCTGTCCCGGGCGCTGAACAGGCAGGTGCGGCGTGCCCGGTCGAGCTGCCACATCCACACCACCTCGGGCAGCGGAGCCTGCAACGACGCGGTGGCGTGGGTGGAGGTGAGCGCCCCGAAGAGCGGCACGGTCGTCGAGGCGGCCCAGTCCCTGGCCGGTTCGATGGACACGAAATGCACCGCGACGGTGTCGCCGGGCTCCGCTCCCACCACATGGAACGGACCGGTCTGCGGGTTGAGGAAGGGGAACTCGCAGACCTCGGAGACCAGGTCCTTCCCGGAGCGGACCCGCCCGGCGAAGCAGTCCTCCGTGTACACGTCGAGGAACGTCCCCGGCTCGATCCGGGCGACCGGAGCCGCTCCGCCGAAGGTCCAGGCGTACTCGCCCTCCTCGGGGCGGACGGTCAGGATGCGGGGGTCGTTCATGGCTGCACTGCTCCTGTCTCTGCTGTCCCGGCCGGCGCCGGGGTGTCGTCACGATGGATCCGTCCGGTCTGCGCCACCCGATCCGGATGTCTGCGCAGCAGCACCGCCAGTACAACGACCCCGATCAGCATCCAGACACCGACGATTGGACCGGCGTAAGAGACGGGAGCGCTGAGCCCGGAGACGAAGTCGAATGCCGGGATTCCGGCTGCCGTCAGCAGCGCGGGGACGAACGCCGTGATGCCCAGTGCCGGGAACAGGAGGTGGAGTACGGGGTTGAAGGCGTCGCGACGCCTTCGCAGGAAGTAACCGGCGCAGGACAGATTCACGATGATGTACACACCGATGATCACCGTGACGATCACGGTGGCCAGCAGCACGAACGCGGTCACCGGGTCATAGGCGAAACCCAGCCCGAGCGCCGCGCCGACCGCGATCACGAACTGCACGGCCACCCCGGTGACGGGGGAGCGGCGCCGCGGGTGGAGCCTCGCGAAGGCCTGCGGGAACACGCCGATACGGCCGAGCGCGAACGCCGTACGGGTCGACACATTGGCACATGCGTTGGCGTTGGCGACGGTCGAGTTGACCACGGCGAGGAAGAGGAGCACCCAGAACAGCCCGAATGAGGCGCGGGCCACGCCCTCCCAGGAAGCGGCCCCCGAGCCGCCGAATCCGGCGAATCTGTCGGGCCCGAAGTACACCGACATCGCGTAGGTGGTCAGGACATAGACCAGGCCGATGGAGAGCGCCGCGCCGAGTACCGCGCGCCGCATGGTGCGTCGCGGGTTCTTCGCCTCCTCGGCGAGCGGTGCCGCGGCCTCGAAGCCCGCGAAGGCGAGCACGGTGTAGACCGAGCCGGCGAAGATCCCGCTGATGCCGTCGAATCCGTCGGCGGTGTGCGAAGTACCGAATACCGAAAGGGTGTTGTCTGCACCGGCCTGCCCGATGAGCAGTACGGCGAAGACGACGAAGACGAGCACCTCGAAGATGCCGAGCACCGTGCCGAACCGGGCGGAGGCCCGTACCCCGAAATACCCGGCGAGCGCGATGATGACCGCGCCCAGCAACGACCACGGCCACCACAGGTCCGCCGGGTAGGACGGCCACTCCTGATGCAGCGTGCCCGCTGTCGTGAAGCCGAGCTGGAGCAGCAGCAGCGCGGGTACCAGCGCCTCGACGAAGACATAGCCCCAGCCGACGAGGAACCCGATGGCCGGATGCAGCCCCTGCGCGGAGTAGGTGGCGACGGAACCGGCGGCCGGCAGATGGCGGGCCAGTTCGGCGACGCACGAGGCGGTGAACAGGCAGGCGACCAGGGCCACCACCACGGACAGCGGCAGACTGCCGCCCGCGAACGCGGCTCCGGCCGGAATCGACGCGGCGATGGCCGCGGCGGGGGCCATCGCCGTGATGCTCTGGAAGAGGACTTCACGCAGCCCGATGGCATCACGTAACAGTCCGCTGCTGGAATCCCCCGACATCCCGCGGCTCCCTCTGTGTCCGATGACCGGAAGGCGTTGTCCGATGTGCGGCCCAGTGTCTCGCGCGCCCTACCGTACGGGCGCCGCGCGGGTGGCGGAAGACGGCAGGAAGCGGAAGCGACTTCGTGGAGAGGGGAGCACGCCGGAATGTGCGGCGATGTCGGCACGGGAGCGGGCAGTCGGGCCCATGGGCGCCCGTGGGCCGTGTGCGGTCGGTGAAGACCCGGACGAATCAGGCGATTCGGCGATCCCGGCCCTCGGCGGACACTCGTTGCCGAGGACCGGGATACGGCACAACGCCCGCACGGCGTGTTTGAGAAGTCCCGTCTGTCTCGCGGGGTCTGACACGCACGCTCGCCGACCGAAATGCCCTGGTAGCTCCGTTACGAGGGCACCCCGGCGCCTTGCGATCGCACGCGCCAGACCCGGCGAGCCCCGCCCTCCGGGCGGACGACGCTACTTCTAGAACACGCCCCAGGTCAGCCGCGCAGCGGGCGCGGCAGCCGCAGCTGCGTCACCGACGTCTCGATGCCGCTGTCGACCAGACGGCCGTTCGCGTCGAAGGCCTCGGCACCGTCGGTCATCCCGAAGTCGTTGTCGTTGATGAGAGCGAGCGTGTCCCGGCCCGTCACCGCCACCCCTTCGATCTTCCCGGGCACTCCCGCGACCTTGCCCAGGTCGACGACCAGGCTCTTGCGGAGCACCGGCACGCCCGACGCCGAGGGGGCGGTGAGTTCCTCGTACGAGGGAGACGTCGCCGGGTCGTCCCAGGCGGAGCCCAGGATGCCGGAGCCGTGCGGGAGCGTCACCCGGTGCAGCCTGGCCGCCTT
The DNA here is from genome assembly GCF_045162475.1 of Streptomyces sp. NBC_00984. Lineage (NCBI taxonomy): Bacteria > Bacillati > Actinomycetota > Actinomycetes > Kitasatosporales > Streptomycetaceae > Streptomyces > Streptomyces sp. NBC_00984. Next base: position 457,624 of record NZ_CP108734.1, on the reverse strand, counting down.
GTCCGTGCGCTCCTCGACCAGCAGATCGTTCCGGCCGATCGCGACGACCGAGGAGATCTTCAGCTCGGAGGTGTCGTCCTCGCCCGGGTCCACGACGTCCACCGCGTCGAACCGGTAGGCGTACTCCGCGGTGACCACGCGCTTCTTCGTCGAGAAGCGCAGCAGCCGCACATTGCGCGAGGACTCGCCCGCGTCCTGGTCGGGCAGTGAGAGCGGACTCTGCACCGCAAGCACCAGATCGCCGCCCGGAAGAAGGGCCAGGCCCTCGAAACCGCGGTTGATCTTGCGGTGCAGGAGCACGCCCGGCAGCGCCTCCACCACCGGGTAGTCGGCGCCCGCCAGCCCGAGACCCTGCGGCACATAGCGGGTCAGCACCCGGCCACGGGCGGAGACATGCACCAGGGAGGGGCCGTACTCGTCGACGAGCCAGAAGCTGCCGTCGGCGGCGCGGACGATGCCCTCGGTGTCCAGACCGTTCGGGTCGTACCCCAGCGGCGTCTTCGCGTCGTAGGTGTACGGGGCCTCGTCGCGGTCCCGCTGGTTCGGCAGGCCGGTGACCGCGGCGCCGGACCGGGTGGTGATCGGAATGGCCTTCAGGACCCGGATGTGCTTCCCGCTGACCCGTATCTTGACGATCGCCGGGTCGAACCCGGGGACGGGGAAGGTGCGCCGCTTCTTCCCGTCGATCTTGATCTGCCCGTTGGGTCCGCGGTCGGTGACGGTCCAGAACTCGCCCCTGCGGCCCGCGGGATAGATGTCGCTGCCGATGCCGCCGAGTCTCACCCCGCGGTCGTCCGCGACCGTCCCCGGCAGCAGCCCGTTGCTGAAGCCGGCCAGCGGAACGTCGCCGAGCACGGCCGTACCGGTGACCCGCGCGGTGCGCTCCGGACGCTCGTGCCGGTCCTGTGCGCCGCTTGCCGTTCCGGCCACGCACACCGTGCCGAGCAGGGCGAGCGGCAGGCCGGCTGCAAGGGAACGACGGACAACACGCGCGGACATGGGGCCTCCTGGGGCACGAACAGCTCGGACAGCCGTCAGGTTCCGTCCTCGGCATCAACGCGCGGTGACACCCAGTTGAACGCACGGACAGAACGCGACGACGGGCGGGGGTGGAGGCACCCCTCCGGCCCCACCGCCCGTCCCCGATCGCCCGGAGGCCGTACGAACGGGCCCTCAGTCGTCCGGCATGCCCGAGCCACCCAGCGCAGCCGCCGGATCGTCGTCCGCCGGACCCGCCGGGACCCAGCGCCCGCCCTCCTTGCGGTACGGCCACCAGCGCCCGTCCCGTCCGTAGCGGAGCTGCACGCCACCGTCCACGGCGGTCCAGCGGTTGCCCACCGACCGAAGCCGGGGCCGCTCGCCCTCCTCCCACGCCTCGGCGAGCCGGGCCCGCGCCCTGGCCAGGGCCTCCGGATCGGGTACCCACTCCTCTTCGAGCACGGCGAGTGCCGCCACCCCGCCGTACCGCCACGCCCGCACCGCCGCATCGAGATCGGCCCGGCGCCGCCCCGAACCGGTGATCAACCGCTTCGCGATCCACGGCTCGGGGCGGGCCTCCGCGACCAGCCGCACGGCATCCTCCTGCGGCGTCAGGCCGGCCGGCAGCGGCTGCTGCTCGTGGCCGGGGGAGAGCGCCTCGGCCAGCATCCGGTGGGCACGCGCCGCACTGTCCGTGGCCAGCATCTCCAGAGCCGCCGGATCGACGCCCGCCTGCGGTTCCGTCTCCGTGTCCAGCGACGGCGCCGAGCCGGGCTCCGCGGGCAGCGGCGGAGGAGCGGGCAATGGGGGCAGGATGTCCCGCGCCGCGAACACCTCGTCCGCCCGTACGCCCGGATCATCGGCCTTCGTCTGCGCAGCCGCGGGCCCGTCGGCGGGATCGGCCGGTGCGCAGGCCCCGTGCCCCTCGGCTCGGGCCGCGATGCGGACCTGCAGTTCGTCCAGGAGCCGCCGCTCACCGCGCCCCCGCATCAGCAGCAGTACGAACGGGTCCTGGTCCAGCAGCCGCGCCACCTGGTAGCACAGGGCGGCGGTGTGCGGGCAGTGGTCCCACGCGTCACAGGTGCACTCCGGCTCCAGATCGCCGATCCCGGGCAGCAGTTCCACCCCGGCCGCCGCCGCGTCCTCCACCAGGTGCGGCGGCATCTCCCGGTCCAGCAGCGCCGCGATGTGCCCGGCCCGTTCGACGGCCATGCCGAGGAGGCGTTCCCAGTCCGCCTCGCTCAGCTCCTGGAGCAGCACATCGCTGCGGTACGCGGACGAGTCCCCGTCCCGGACCACCGCGGTGATCCGGCCGGGCCGCACGGAGACCGCGCCGACCCGGCCCTCGCGGGCGAACCTGCGCCCCTTCTTGAGCTGCTGGCCGTCCAGCGCGGTGTCCTCCAGGGCCTTCAGCCATGCCCGGCCCCACCAGGACTGGGCGAAGTCGCGGCCCCGTGCGGGCGGCAGCGCGGCGAAGGTACGTTCCTGCCCCGGGGCGGCGTTGTCGCTGTCCTCGCCCTCGTACTCGCCACCGTCGTAGCGGTCGCCCTCGTGTCCGTCAGTCATCGCGTGCCCCCTCGCAGCTCCACCAGATCGGCCAGTTCCGCATCGGTCAGTTCGGTCAGCGCCGCCTCGCCCGAGCCGAGCACCGCGTCCGCGAGGCCCTGCTTGCGGGCCAGCATGTCGGCGATCCGGTCCTCGATGGTGCCCTCGGCGATCAGCCGGTGGACCTGTACCGGCTGGGTCTGCCCGATCCGGTACGCGCGGTCGGTGGCCTGTGCTTCGACCGCCGGGTTCCACCAGCGGTCGAAGTGCACGACATGACCGGCCCGGGTGAGGTTGAGACCGGTGCCGGCCGCCTTCAACGACAACAGGAAGACCGGGGCCTCGCCCGCCTGGAAGCGGTTGACCATCGCCTCGCGCTCCGCGACGGGCGTACCGCCGTGCAGGAACTGCGTACGCACCCCGCGCGCCGCCAGATGCTGTTCGAGCAGCCTGGCCATCTGCACGTACTGGGTGAACACCAGCACGCCGGCCTCCTCCGCCAGGATCGTGTCGAGCAGTTCGTCCAGCAGCTCCACCTTTCCCGAACGGTCCGCGATCCGCGGCTCGTTCTCCTTCAGGTACTGCGCCGGGTGGTTGCAGATCTGTTTCAGCGCCGTCAGCAGCTTGACGACGAGGCCCCGCCGGGCGAAGCCGTCGGCGTCGGCGATTGCGGCCAGCGTCTCGCGTACCACCGCTTCGTACAGACCCGTCTGTTCCGGCGTCAGCGACACCGTGCGGTCCGTCTCGGTCTTCGGCGGCAGCTCCGGCGCGATGCCCGGGTCGGACTTGCGCCGCCGCAGCAGGAACGGCCGCACCAGCGCGGCGAGCCGCTCGGCAGCCGCCGGGTCACCGCCCTCCGCCGTCCGTGCGTAGCGGGTACGGAAGGTCCCGAGCCGTCCCAGCAGACCGGGCGTCGTCCAGTCGAGGATCGCCCACAGCTCGGAGAGGTTGTTCTCCACGGGAGTTCCGGTGAGCGCCACCCGGGCCTGCGCGCCGATCGTCCGCAGCTGCTTGGCCGTCGCCGAGTACGGGTTCTTCACGTGCTGTGCCTCGTCGGCGACCACCATGCCCCACCGGATCTCCGCGAGCTTGGCCGCGTCGAGCCGCATGGTGCCGTACGTGGTGAGGGCGAACTCACCGTCCGAGAGGTCGGCAAGGCTGCGCGATCCGCCGTGGAAGCGGCGTACCGGCGTACCCGGCGCGAACTTCTCGATCTCCCGCTGCCAGTTCCCCATGAGCGACGTCGGGCAGACCACCAGCGTCGGACCGGCGGCCGATTCGATGCTTTGGCGGTGCAGATGCAGAGCGATCAGCGTGATGGTCTTGCCGAGACCCATGTCGTCGGCGAGACAGCCCCCGAGGCCGAGCGAGGTCATGGTGTGCAGCCAGTTCAGACCGCGCAGCTGATAGTCGCGCAAGGTGGCGGCGAGGGCCTCGGGCGGGCCGACCGGCTGCTGCCCGGCCGCCTCCGGGTCGGCCACCCGGCGGCGCAACCGCTCCAGCCAGCCGGTGGCCCCGACCTCGACCCGGTGGCCGTCGACCTCGGTGGAACCGGTCAGGACCGCACCCAGCGCATCGATCGGCGTGACCTTGCGGTCCTGGGTCTCGCGGGCTCGCCGGGCCTCCTCGGGGTCGATCAGCACCCACTGGTCCCGCAGCCGCACGACCGGCCGGTTGGCCTCGGCGAGGCGGTCCAGCTCGGCGCGGCTGAGCTTCTGATCACCCAGCGCGAACCACCAGTTGAACGCCAGCAGGGCGTCGGCGGGCAGCAGCGGCGGCGCCTCGGAGCCGATGCCCGCCGCCCCGTCGCGTTCCTCGCTCGCCTCGTCGTCGGGCGGCCCGATCACGGCGCGTGCCGTGAGCTTGCGGACCAGCTCCTTGGGCCAGTGCACCTGGACCCCGGTCGCGGCCAGCGCCCGTCCGGCGGGGCCGAGGAGTTCGGCGAGCTCGTCGTCGGCCGGCTCCACGGAGTCGGGCACCGCGGCGGACAGCAGCGGAGACAGCGGAGGCCAGGCACGGGCGGCCCGGCGCAGAGCCGGCAGGGCGTCCATCCGGGCGCGCGGTCCGAAAGCCGCAGCGGTGCGGGCGCCGCCCGCCCAGACCTCGGCGGCATCGGCGACCAGTGTCGGATCGCTGACACTGTGGATCTGCAGGACGGCCCGGAAGGCAGGGCCGGCGGACCGCGCGTCGTCCTCGTCCGGCGCGGTGAGCCCGGACACCTCCACCCGGAGCGAGAGCCGGACGCCCGCGTCGTGCCCGGCCGCGACATCGGTGGCCCAGGCCCGTTGGCCGGGGAGCTGCTGTGGTTCGTCCGCGGTGAAGGCCGGGCCGCCGCCGGCGAACGCCGCGGCGGGGGTGCGGGGCAGACCGTCCGCCACGGCGTCGAGGAACGCGCGCAGCAGCCGCTCGGGCTCGGGCAGCAGAACGGGCTGCGCGGCCTCGTCGAGCGGCACCGCGTGGGCCAGGGGCGGCATCGAGGCCGCCAGCGTCCGGATCCGCGACTGGTCGTCGGCGGTCAGCGGACCGGCCCGCCAGGCATCGCGATCCGTGGCGCTCAGCCCCGGCAGCAGCAGGCCGCGGGCGGCGAGTTGGAGAGCGAGGAGAGCGGCCGCACCCCAGAACGCGGTCGCGTCGGAGGCCTGCGCCGAGGTCCGCGCACGCGTCAGCACCGGCAGCGCGTCGCGGACCGGAAGCAACCGTGCCGGTACGGCGTACGCCCGCGCGTCGGCGCCGACGACGACCAGCTCCGCCACGGATCCGGGACCATCGGGCGGGCTGCTGCCGTCCGGGTGCCAGAAGGCGACTCGGCCGGTGCGGGAGGGATCCCCGGGCAGGAAGACCACGGAGCAGGCGGAGAGTGCGGAGATCTCGGAGAGCGTTGCCGCAGGGAGTCTGTGCACAGTGATGCCGAATTCCTCAAATTTGACTAGTGGGGGTCGGGTCGCCGAGGGTACCCCACGGACGGCCTCGCCCGTGAGCGGAATTGCCGTGATCCGGGCCACATGCTGAACCGTCGGGGCGCCGGACCGCTCGTCGGCCGGGACGGCGTTCCGTGCCCCGGGGGTGGAGACAGCACCCCCCTCGGGGGAGGGGGTTTACCCCCGGGGATCCCGGGTGGTGGCGCCATGGTTGCAGCACATCCGGTCACCGTATGTTTCTACAGGTCGGCGCAGCTTTTCAGAGACCGGAGACGTCATGCCCCAGGCCATAGCCACCGCAGCGGAAGGCACCCGCGACGGTGCGGGAAGTGCTGCACCGGAAAGTGCGACAGGTGCCGCAGGAGCCGCTCAGGCTCAGGGAAGCGACTTCGCGCCCCTGCTGCGGGCCGTGAAGGGACAGGGCCTCCTGGAGCGGCGGACCGGGTGGTACGCGGTCGGCATCACCGCCAACCTGGTCGCACTGGGCGCGGTGATCACCGGCATGTTCCTCCTCGGCAACACCTGGTGGACCCTGCTGCTCGCGCTGCCGCTGGCGATCTTCTGGTCGCGCACCGCGTTCGTCGGGCACGACGCCGGACACGCCCAGATAACCGGCGAACGCAGGACGGGCCGGGCCATCGGCCTCGTGCACGCCAACCTGCTGCTCGGCATGAACGAGGCATGGTGGAACGACAAACACGTCCGCCACCACGCCAATCCCAACCACATCGACAAGGACCCGGACGTCGGCGTGGGCGCCCTCGTCTGGACGCAGAAGCAAGCAGCCCAGCGCGAGGGCTTCGCCCGCTGGCTCACCCGCAACCAGGCCCGCCTCTTCTTCCCGATGCTGCTCCTCGAAGGCATCGCGCTGAAGATCTCCGGCTTCCAGTATCTGCGACAGCAGCCCGCCCGGGAACGAGCGCTCTCGGCACTGCTCCTGGTCGCCCACCTGGGCCTCTACGCCACGCTGCTGCTCACCGTGCTGTCCCCGGGCAAGGCCATCGTCTTCGCGCTCGTCCACCATGCGCTGTTCGGGCTCCACCTGGGCATGGCCTTCGCGCCGAACCACAAGGGCATGGAGATGCCCGACCCCGACGGCGAACGCTGGGGCCACCTCCAGCGTCAGGTCCTCACCTCGCGCAACGTACGCGGCGGCATCCTCACCGACTGGTTCCTCGGCGGGCTCAACTACCAGATCGAGCATCACCTCTTCCCGAGCATGCCCCGCCCGCACCTGCGCCTGGCCCAGCCCATGGTGCGCGCCCACTGCGAGGCACTGGGCATGCCGTACGCGGAGACCGGACTGATCGAGTCCTACCGGCAGGCACTGCAGCACATGCACGACGTCGGCGAGCCCCTGAGGTGAGTCCTCGGCCTGCTGGAACCGATGGGCGCGCACACGCGTTCTCACAGCAGATGCGGCTTCGGGCCGCGAAGGAGGCATGGACGATGTCGAACAGCGCGAAGATCGCCATCGGGGGAGTGGTCGTAGCGGTCATCCTGATGCCGTTCATCGGTTTCTGGCTGTCGTTGCTGGTTCTGGTCGGAGTTCCGGCGATCGCGTATCTGCTGCTGGACCCCGGCCAGCGGCGCAGGCTCCGCAGGATCACCCGCAAGGAGATAGGCCGCTGAGAGGGACGGCTCCGCGTCGCGCGGGGCTCGCGCGGCAGTGACCGTGGTGATCGGGAACGAGACGTATTCGTCCACCGAGCCGAACCCGCTCACGCACTGGAGCGCGCGGAGGCCCGCAGGGGCGGACGGCATCGGGGGCCCGACGGAGAGTGCGTCTGCCGAGTCCCCGGAACCGGGCTCAGGCCGGCCGTACCGCGAGTGCGTCCAGAGCCTTCAGGAGGCCGGGTAGATCGGTGCCGCGCCCGACCGGCAGCACCTCGCCCGGCTCCTCGTCCAACAGGATGAATGCGATGTCGTCGGTCCGGGCGACCAGTGACCAGCCGGGGCCGTCGGCGCGCAGCATCCGGGCGTCGCCCGTGGCGAAGGAGGACCGGACACGGCCGGGCGGCGGCGGGGACTCGACGTAGTCCTGAGCCTGTGCGAGCGCCCGCCGTACACCGGGGTGCGCTCCGGAAGGTGCGTCCGTGGCCGCCCTCCCGGATTGCTTCTCGGACCTCTTCTCGGCGGCGGCTTCGGACCTGTCGACGGCTTCAGGCCCGGTCTCGACGTCCACCTCGACCTCACCCTCACCCTCTACCTCAGGTTCAGACCCGGGCTCGGCGACGGGCTCGGCCTCCGGCTCGGTCACGGGCTCGGCCCCGGTATTGTCCGTGCCGGCCGGAGTGCTGAAGGCCGTCTCATCATCGATCTGCTCGCGCCAAGTGGTCCACTGGTGGGCTATCTCGTCCGCTCCCATGCGTCGCTGGGCGGGTCCCCACGACTCCGTGTCGGGCGGAGCCAGCGCCTCCGGGGCGGTGCCCTCGGCCTCCAGGTCCGGCAGCGGGTCGTGCGGCGCGGCCACGCCCGGAGCGGCGACCGCCACCGGGAGGGGCCAGCCGGGCAGCGCGCAGACCACTGAACGGTCGTCGGGCGAGAGGTCGTACTCCATGCCGCAGTCCCAGGCCGCGATCGCGACGGCGACCAGCGACACGTCCTCGACGACGACGGTCCACCGCGCACCGCTGCCGTCCTGGCCGAGGACCAACCCGTATCCCTCGGCGTACGGCTCGACGGCGAGCGCCGCACAGGCGGCCGGGTAGTCGTCACCGAGGACGCTCGGGAACTGTGCCGGTGTCAGCAGCACCGCGGTCAGCACATACAGTGCGTCGTCGTCGGCGACCGTGTCGTTCGGCGGGGCCACGGCACCCTCCTCGTCCGTCGTCGTTGTCCGTCGGCGCACCCTAACGAGTGAGTAACCCACTCGTCGAGGCCCTGACAAGCGAAGACGTCAGCTGCGTGGTACGGCGGACGGCACTCCTCATTCGGCGGGTAGACCGAGCAGCGTACGGGCCACTGTCTGCGGCGACTCGCCGCGCTCGCGCGCCAGAGCGATGACGGCCCGGCAGGCCAGTTCGCTGACACCGAAGGAGAGTGCCTCGGGCGACACCCAGCCGCTCGCCTCGTCGATCCGTGCCTGATCCTCCTCCACGGATGCGGAGACGAAGGTGGCGGCCGCCTCGAAGAGATTGTGCTGTTTGCGCCGGTCCTCTTTGGAAGGTGCCGCGGACTGATCCCCCTTGCGGTCGGGGGTGACAACCTTCCGCAGGCTTCCGATTATGTCGATCATGGGGACCGCCTTCCCGAGGAACTGCGTATCTGTGGCTTGCTCGTAACTACATGACTACATGCGGTGTTCCCCGCCGACGTAGAGTTGGACCTTCTGCCGATACAAGGGGGTAGAGCGGTGAAGCGGTACGACCGGCTGAAGGAGATTCAGCGTCTCGATCCGGAGGGGGACTTCCTTCGAATCTACCGGATCATGGCCACCTATGAGTTCCCCTGGGACATCGCACGCGCTCTGGAACTGGCCCTCTACCGCACCTATGCCGTGCCGAGCATCGGCCGACTCCTCGCGCAGACCGCCGAACTGACGGACCGATCACAGAAGCGCTACGACGACACCGCACTGCTCCTCGACGCGGTCCTGGAGCACGGTTTCGACAGTGACTCGGGGCGTACGGCCCTCCGCCGGATCAACCAGATGCACCGCAGCTACGACATCAGCAATGACGACATGCGCTATGTGCTGTGCACCTTCGTCGTCACCCCGAAGCGTTGGCTCGACAGCTACGGCTGGCGCCGGCTCTCCGGCCACGAACTTCAGGCGTGCGCCGCCTACTACCGGAACCTGGGCGGGCACATGGGAATCAAGGAACTGCCGCGGACGTACGAGGACTTCGAGCGCACCCTCGATACCTATGAGGCCGAACACTTCGGATGGGACGAAGGGGGGCGCCGAGTCTCCGACGCCACCCTGGACCTGATGGGTTCCTGGTATCCGCGCCCCCTGGCCCCTGTCGCGCGCAAGGCCGCCCTCGCGCTGCTCGACGATTCCTTGCTGCAGGCATTCCGGTACGAATGCCCCGGTTCCGCGGCCCGAAATCTCACGCATGGGGCTCTGCGGCTGAGGGCGCGGGCGGTACGACTCCTGCCGCCGCGTTCCGCTCCGCACTACGCCCGGCAGAACCCGGAGATCAAGGGATATCCGGACGGCTACGAGGTCTCCGGGCTGGGGACGTTCCCGCTCCCGGGCGTCGGCGGCTGTCCGGTCCCGCACAACCGGCGCCCCGAGACGCCCGTGGAGTGAGCACGAGGGTGCAGGGCGGGCAGGTCAGGACGTCCGCACGGCAAGGGCGAGGAATCGGGCGTCCTCATCGGTGTACGCGTCGAGCCGCCAGCCCGAACGTGCCAGCAACGGACGCAGGTTGGGCTCGGCCCGCAGATCGTCGTCCGTGATCGGGCGGCCGTGGCGTGCCGCGAGGGCGGCTCGCCCGATGGGGTGGAAGAGTGCCAGCCGTCCGCCCGGTCGTACCACCCGTGCCAGCTCCGTCAGGTCGGGACCGGGGTGCGACAGATGGGAGATCAGTCCGGCCGCGAACACCGCGTCGAGCGCCCGCGATTTCAGGGGGAGGGTGGCGACGTCGGCGAGGAGCAGCGTCCCTTCGCGGTCGCGGCCCGCCCGTACCGCCGACTCCAGCATCGCCGGTGTCAGGTCCACGCCGAGGACCGTGCCCTGCGGCCCGACGGCCGTTCGCAGGGCGGGAAGTGCCCGTCCCGTACCGCAGCCGGCGTCGAGCACCGCGTCCCCCGGGCGCAGCGAGAGGGAGTCGGTGGCGGCAGCGTAGGCGGGCCCGTCGTCGGGGAAGCGGGTGTCCCAGTCCGCCGCGCGCGCTGTGAAGAAATCCTGCACGTGTGTGTGGTCGTCGGCCATACGGACATGATCGCGTAGTTGCCGACGGAGCGAAACGGGATGAAACGTCGGGAAGCGCGGCAGGTGTTCGAGCGCTGGGTGATCGTTGGTCGGACCGCCCCGGCCCGCCCGTGCGGTTGCCGGACGGGACGAGCGCCTACTGTGCGAGGTGATCAACGGCTTACGAGCCCTCTGGGGCCGGGCGGGCCCCGCCTCCCCGCTCCGGCGGAATGGAGGGGGCGAAAGGGCCCGCGCCCGTTGTGCGTGAGGTTTCCCGGTCAGACGTTGACGCCGTAGTCGGACGCGATTCCCGCCAGACCCGAGGCGTAACCCTGGCCGACGGCACGGAACTTCCACTCCGCGCCGTGCCGGTACAGCTCGCCGAAGACCATGGCGGTCTCCGTCGAGGCGTCCTCGCTGAGGTCGTAACGGGCCAGCTCGACGCCGTTCGCCCGGTTCACCACGCGGATGAACGCGTTGCGGACCTGGCCGAAGCTCTGCCCGCGGCTCTGCGCGTCGTGGATGGAGACCGGAAAGACGATCTTGGCCACATCCGCGGGGACCGTCGACAGGTCCACATTGATGGACTCGTCGTCGCCCTCGCCCTCACCGGTCAGGTTGTCGCCGGTGTGCTGGACCGAACCATCCGGGCTCGTGAGGTTGTTGTAGAAGACGAAGTGCAGGTCGGAGAGGACCTTGCCCGCGTCCGAGCACAGCAGTGCACTCGCGTCCAGGTCGTGGTCCGCGCCCGTCGTCGTCCGTACGTCCCAGCCCAGGCCGACCGTCACTGCGGTCAGGCCGGGTGCCTCCTTCGACAAGGAGACGTTGCCGCCCTTGGCCAGGGTCACACCCATGAAACATCCTCCATTGATCCAGTGGTCCAGCGATGTGGTGAACGGCGCTGTTTCGGCCGTCACCAGGTCAACGACGGCGTCGTGACCATGGTTCCCATGCTTGCGCAAGCCCTGAAGTGAACGCCTGCGAGGCGTGCCGTACGTTGGTGGGCCGGGGCGCTAAGCGTGTGGGTCGGTGCGGGGCTCCTGTGCGTCGGTCTCCTTCATGGCCTTGGCCTCACTCTTCAGGATCCGCATGGATTTGCCCAGGGCTCGGGCTGTGTCCGGCAGTTTCTTCGAGCCGAACAGTGCGATCACCACGATTGCCACGATCAATAGGTGCCAGGGTTCGAGGCCGTTGCGCAACATGTGCGTCCCGCCCTTCCTTTCGGTGCTTTGGCCGGTGTCTCCGCTCGGCGTCCGCCGACAGTGCTTCAAGCTGACTATGAGCAGGTCGGATGATCCACTCGAACATCAATGCTTGCTACATTGCGCAACTGTACAACCATGGGGTGACGGAGCACGTCTTACCTCATGGACAGCGGACGGACGGGGTGGCCGATGACGGGAAGTCGCAAAGCGGGAGCGGGCAGGGGAAGGGGAGTCCGCCTGCGGCGGACAGCCATGTTCGGGCTGTCGTTCCTCGTGCTGCTGGTCGCCGGCGTCGGGTGGGGCTACCTCAAACTCGGCGGCAGCATCGACACCTTCAGCGCGGACGGGATCTCCGGCGACCGGCCGCCCGGTTCCTCGCAGGGACAGAACGTCCTGGTCATCGGATCGGACTCGCGCTCGGGCGACAACAGCAAACTCGGCGGCGGCACGGGCGCGGTGGGGCGCTCCGACACCGCGTTCCTCCTCCATGTGTACGGCGACCAGAAGCATGCGGTCGCCGTATCCATTCCACGTGACGCGCTGGTCGACATCCCGGCGTGCAAAGGGCCCGACGGCCGGTGGACCGCGCCGCAGCACAACGTGATGTTCAACGGGGCGTTCTCGGTGGGGGAGACCGCCGAGGGAAACCCGGCCTGCACCCAGAACACCGTGGAGCATCTCACCGGCCTGCGCGTGGACCACACCGTCGTCATCGACTTCGCCGGATTCTCCGCGCTGACCTCGGCCGTCGGCGGCGTACCGGTGTGCCTGCCCCAGGACGTCTACCAGCGCGACCTCAGCCCGAAGCGGCCCACCCGAGGGGCCAGGATCTTCGCGAAGGGCCCGCAGACCGTCTCTGGGCAGCGGGCACTCGACTACGTCCGGCTGCGGCACGGCATCGGTGACGGCTCGGACATAGGGCGAATCAAGCGACAGCAGGCATTCGTCGCCGCGCTCATCAAGAAGGTCAAGTCCCAGGGATTGAACCCCACCACTCTGCTGCCCCTGGCCAATGCGGCCACCGACGCGATGACCGTCGACCCCGGACTCGGATCGGCCGACCGTCTGTTGTCGTTCGCCATGTCGATGAAGAAGATCGACCTGCACAACACCAAGTTCGTCACCGTCCCCTGGCGATACGAAGGCGCACGCGTCGCGATCGTCGAACCGGACGCCGACGCGCTCTGGGCCGCGCTGAAGGCCGACCGTACGGTCGACGGCGAGGACGCCAGCGGCAAGGGGTCGGGCAAGTCGTCGGACAAGGGCGACGGGAAGGACAGTGGCCCCGCGTCGCCCGCGGCGGACGTCCCGGTCTCCGGCAAGGGAATCACCGTCGCCGTCTACAACGGAACCACGGTCAGGGGGCTTGCCGCCCAGGCAGCCGAACTCCTGCGTTCCCGGGACTTCACCGTCACGACCACGGCCACGGCGAGCAGCCAGGACCACACCTCGACCGTCATCGAGTACGGGCCGGGGCTGCGGGAGGAGGCGGAGATCACCGCACGGCTCTTCGCCGGAGCACGGACGACCGCGTCCGGCACGGCCGGAATCCAGGTGATCCTGGGCAGTTCCTACGCCCAGAACCCATCGGCCGCCCCCGGATCACCGTCGCCGTCCACCGTTCCGTCCACCGTCGCCGACGAGGCCCGGTCGGCCGACGACGACCCGTGCGCGGACCTTTCCTACGGCTGACCGGCCACCAGGAGCGGGGACACAACCCTCAGCACGGTGTCCCGGCAGTCCGGAGCTGCAGCGCCGGGTGGCGGGGCGCCGCGAAGCCGTACGACTCGTACAGCGCGGCCCCGTCCTCGGTGGCGTTCAGACCGATCACCGTGACCCGGCCTCCTCGCGGAACCAGCCGAGCAGGGCGTCGAGGCAGATCCGGGCATGGCCGAGGCGGCGCCGGCGGGGACCGGTGCTCACATTGGAGACGTGCCCCTGCAGACCGCTCAGGATCGCCGGGCCGGGGGCATGCCTGTCGCACGTCCCGGCCGCACTGGAGACGACGCCGAGCGCGGGATCATCGACCAGGAACGCGGCGAACACGCCCGGATGGCGCAGGCGCTCGGCGAACCACTCGGCGGAGGCCGTCCGCCACGGCGCGTCGGGGACGCCCGTCTCCACCCCCACCTCGGCCGGTATCAGCCCGCGCAGCCTTACCAGGGCGGGCACTTCGTCGAGCGTGGCACGGCGGGCACGCACCACCTGCCCGCCACCGGGGCCGGGATTCGGGTCGGACTCGGGGCGGTCGATGCGCGACGCGATCACGAGTGGCTCCACTTCCGCTCGTAGCGGGTACGGGCCGCCCGCAACCCGTAGGCGTACAGGGCCAGCACCGTTGCCAGCAACAGGTAATAGAGCGGTGGCAGCGCGCTCATGCCCAGCAACCCACCGAGCGGGGTGAGTGGCAGCAACAGGCCGACCACCGCGAGACCGCACGTGGCCAGCCGCAACGGGCCGCCGCTGCGACCGCCGGCAACGCGTCCACCCGTACGGAGCAGCAGCATCACCAGGGCCTGGGTGAGCAGATTCTCGGTGAACCATCCCGAGTGGAAGGCCTCCTGCCCGCCCGATGTCGCGGAACCGTGCAGCGCGAAGGCCAGCACGGCGAACGTCGCCAGGTCGGCGGTGGCGTTCAGCAGGCCGAACCCCGTGATGAAGCGGAGGAAGTCGCGCGGACGCAGCACCGTTGGCCACCGCAGCACCTCTGACGCGGGCCGGTCGAAGGCGAAGGCGAGCTGCGCCACGTCGAAGCACAGGTTCTGCACCAGAACCTGCGCCGGAAGCATCGGCAGGAACGGCAGCATGAGACCCGCCGCGAGCATCGCGATGACGTTGCCGAGGTTCGACGAGAGCGTGATGCGCAGATATGTGGCGATGTTTCCGCTGCTGCGCCGGCCCGTGGTGATCGCGTCATCGATGGCCGCCAGGTCCTTCTCGGCCAGTACCACGTCCGCGGTCTCCCGCGCCACGTCGACCGCGTTGCGCGGGCAGATGCCGACGTCCGCCGCGTGCATCGCGGGCAGATCATTGACGCCGTCACCGAGGAACCCGGTGTTCCGCCCGGTGGTGCGCAGCGCGGAAACGATCCGTGCCTTGTGCTCCGGTGTGCAGCGGGCGAAGACCGTGATCCGGTCGGCGGCCTCCGCGAGTGCCCCTTCCGACAGCGAGTCGATCCGCTCCGCCGGCATGACCTCGCCCGGATCGAGGCCGAGATCCCGGCAGGCACGGGCGACGGTGCCCGGATCGTCACCCGTGAGGACCTTCACGGCGATGCCCCGGTCCTTCAGCGCGTCCAGCGCATCGGCCGCGCTCGGTGTGAGCGCGTCCCGCAGAGCGACGAAGCCGAGGAACGTCAGTCCCCTTTCGTCGGCCGCGGTGTACGCACGCGGCCGGGCCGGCCGATCGGTACGGGCCACGGCGAGCAGTCGCAGGCCATTCGCGGTCTCCCAGGCGGCGAGTTCGCTCAGCCGGTTCCGTTCGGTCTCGTCCAGCGCGCACCGTTCGAGCACCGCCTCGACCGCTCCCTTGGTCACGAGCGTGTGCACGCCGAGCCGTCCGGGCCGGCGGACGACCGCGGTGGCGAGACGGCGTACCGGATCGAACGGCAGCGCCGCGACGCCGTCGTACGCGGACAGCGTCTCCTCCCTCTCCTCGGCCGCGTCCAGCACCGCCTCGTCGAGTGCGTCGGGGGCCGGTAGATCGGCGAGCTGCAGCGTCCACAGAGCGTTGACGGCGGCCCAGTGGAGCGCCTCGGGACCGGAGTGGCCCGACGCGTTCAGTGAACGTTCGACGACAGGCCGGTCCTGAGTGAGGGTTCCGGTCTTGTCCACGCACAGCACATCGATCGCACCGAGGTCGTGCAGCGCGGGCAGTCGCTTGACGATGACCCCATGGTCCTTGGCGAGCAGTGAAGCGCCCCTGGCCAGCGCCGTCGTGACGATCACCGGCAGCATTTCCGGAGTCAGCCCGACCGCCACCGCGACGGCGAACGGCAGCGTTTCGAGGCCTCGGCCGCGGAGCGCCGCGTTGGCCATGAGCACCAGTGGCGGGGTGATCAGCATGAAACGGATCAGCGTCCAGGAGATCCCGTGCACCGAACGGTCGAAGGCGCTCGCGCCGCGGCGGCGCGCCGAACCGTCGTACGCGGCGGCGAACCGGGTTTCCGCACCCGTCGCCGTCACCACCGCCGTACCGCTGCCGGACGCCACGCTGCTGCCCTGGAAACACAGCTCCGGCCGGGCGAACAGTCCTTCCTGGTCGCGGCCCCCGGTGTCGGCGGCGCGGGGCCGTGACAGCGTGTCGACGGGGTGCTTGGCGACCGGCGCCGACTCCCCGGTGAGCGCCGACTGATGAACGGTCAGGCCACTCGCACGCAACAGCCGCACATCGGCGGGCACGAGATCCCCCGGGCCGAGCCGGATCACATCGCCCGGCACCAGTTCCCCGACCGGCAGTTCACGGGCCCGCGGCGCGGCGTCCGGTCCTGCCCGGCGCAGTACGGTCGCGGTGGTCGCCACCAGCTCCCGCAGTGCGGCCGTGGACCGGTCCGCCCGGTGCTCCTCCGCGGAGCGCAACAGACAGCTGACGACCACGAGCACCAGCGTCACGCACGCCGTGCCCCAGGAGGCCACCGCCGCCGAGACCAGGCCCAGACACAGGAGCACCGAGGTGAAGGGATCACGCAGACTGCGCAGGAAGCGACGGGGCCAGGAGACCGGACGCCAGGCCGGCAGCGTGTTCTCGCCGAATCGCGTCAGCCGTTCCCCGGCCTGTTCCTCCAGCAGCCCCCGCGGTCCGCTGTCCAGCGAGCGGAGGACCTGAAGAGAGGTCGGTGCGGCGACCGAGGAGGCAACAGATGCGACATCCTCGGCGGCGCCCCGGCCGGTCTTCGCGCCCGCCATCGGCACGACGACGGCGGACGGGCCATCGGGATGGGTGCTGCCGGGACCTGCGGCGGCACTGCTCTCAGGCACCGAGCCCACGGAGACGTGAGGCTTGCGCGGGCGCGTGACCGGCGCGCTCCGCGAGCTGGCCGACCATCAGCCGGACGACGGTCACCACATCGGGGTCGTCGACCAGGTACACCTGTCGGCGTCCTTCGCGCCGGGACCGTACGAGACCTGCCAGTTTGAGTTTCGTCAGATGCTGGCTCACCGACGGAAGGGTGCCGCCCACCCGGTCCGCGAGTCCGGTCACATCGCTCTCGCCCTGGGACAGGGCCCACACGATGTGCAGCCGTGCAGGTGTCGCCAGTAGGCCGAAGGCCGCTGCGGCCTCCACCAGTACCTCCGCGGGCGGATCCTCGAAACCGCCGTCGGCAGCTGTCGACACTCTTGCTCTCCCTGTCCGCGTGGCCCGATTCCTCGCACCCGAAGTATTCAGTGTAGGCGCCGGACGTCCGCTGTCCGCAGGCTGCTCGGGCAGCCGCGGCAGCGGACCGGCCCTTGTGCACATGACCGGGAGCGGCAGATATGTTCCGGAAGGTGTGTCGGATTATGGACCGATCCGGGCAACAAATGGGCCGGAACGGTCACAACGCCAAAGAATCGGTCTCGCCCCGCGGCGCCGGTTCCTGTTTGCCACGCTGCCGGCGTGCGCAGGCGGAAGGTGGTGTGTGCTTGCCGACCGTTCACGGGATCATCGCTGTCAAGGCGGCTCTGACCTGCGCATTCGATGTTCAGGGACTCACTGGTGAGAGAAGTGGCCGATGCATTCCCAGCACACTGACGACGCATACGGAGAGACGGCCGGAGAGGCCGCGGGGACCGATGCTCTCGCACTGAAGGTATTGGCCGCCGGAGGCTTCGGGGCCGGAAAACGACGCTGGTCGGTGCCGTCAGCGAGATTTGGCCGCTGCGGACGGAGGAATTTCTCACCGAGGCGGGGTGGTCGGTCGACGACACGGACGGGGTCGATCAGAAGACCACGGACCACCGTCGCCATGGACTTCGGACGGATCACCATCCGCTCCGGCCTCTCGCTCCATCTGTTCGGCACGCCGGGGCAGGACCGCTTCTGGTTCCTGTGGGACGAATTCCTGTGCGGCGCGCGCGACCGGGACTCCGGCGAGGAGGTCCTGATCGGCATGGTCGAGTACGCCGGCCGGATGTACACCGCTCGGCTCCTCGACGCGGTGAGCTGACCCTCCCGGGCGCTCCGCCGTCTTCTTCCCGCGGGTCCGGACCAAGCCGCATGACGGAGTAGTGCTTGCCCCCACGTGACCGGTGCGCAAGGCTTACGGCGACGGGGCACGGGGAACGTATGAGCGGGGAGGAGCGGGGAAATGGCGCTGGACAGGGGACTCGACTGGCTCCTTGACGACCTCACGAGCAGGGTCGAGCACATACGGCACGCGTTGGTGCTGTCGAACGACGGACTGGTGACGGGGGCGAGTACGGGGCTGGCCCGCGAGGACGCCGAGCATCTCGCCGCGGTCTCGTCCGGGTTGCACAGCCTGGCCCGTGGGTCGGGACGCCACTTCCGGGCCGGGAAGGCCCGGCAGACCATGGTGGAGTTCGACGAGGCACTGCTCTTCGTGACGGCGGCCGGGGACGGCAGCTGTCTGTGCGTGTTGAGCGAGGCCGAGGCCGATGTCGGCCAGGTCGCCTACGAGATGACCCTGCTCGTCAACAGGGTCGGTGAGCATCTGGGCGTCGCCGCGCGGCAGGCAGCGGGCGAAGGGGCCGACCCCGTCTGATCAGGCGTTGTCTGATCCAGGTGGTGTCTGATCCGTGCACTTCTGATCCGTGCACTTCTGATCCGTCTGCGCATGGTCCGTCCGCATCTGGTTCGACCGCAGAAGTTTTCCACAGGGCGGGCGGAGGGATTCTCTTCCGGGTTACGATGCTCACAGAGAGTAACCGAGTCTCACGGGGGAGAACGTCATGGCTGTTGCTGAAGACGTGCGCACGGAGCCCGCCGGCGCGAAGGTGGCGAGCATGGCCACCGAAGGCACGCTGGCAGTGAGTACAGCGGCCCAGGAACTCCGGATGAAGCGGGGCGAGTTCGCGATCGCCGTGCATCTGGGGCTGATCCGCCTGACGGCGCGACCGGACGGCGGAAGGCCGAGGGTAGGCTGCGGAGAGATCGACCGGCTCCGGTCGCAGGGCGGGTTCCCGGAGGTGCTGCGGGAGAAGGTGCGCACGGTCGGGACGGCAGAGGGGGCTCAGCAGCTCGGGATCAGTCCGGACCGCTTCACCAAGCTCGCCCGTGCGGGATGCTTCACGCCGATCACGTTCTACCTCAATCGGTACCGGGCGATTGTCTGGCTCTATCTCGCCGACGAGCTCGCAGGGTTCGCCGCCCGCGAATCCCGGCTTCTGGCGGGCAGGAGTCCGGCCTGGCTGCTTGGCCGGTTGGAGGGAGGCGCCGACTGCCGGGCGCGCAACTGGCGCTCGCGCCGGGTCGAACGGCTACTGAGCCTGACGGAGGAACCCTGGGCCCGCGCGGCCGTGCTCGCGGACACGCTGGACTCGGTGCAGTTGGCGGAGGTGGTCGACGACCCGTACGAACGTGCGTATCTCGCCAGGCTCCGGCCCGAACCGGCCTTCGGGCCGACTGGTCCGGCACTGGCGCGAGACACCATGGCTCACCTGATGCAGGCCGACGAGCCGGACGAGATGCTGTGGCGGCGGGTGACCCTGATCATGGAGTTGGACAACGCCCGGGAGACCCGACCGGCTCCGAGCCCGCGCGGCGAATGGCGCGATTTCCCGCGCCCGGGGAACAGGCACGCACCGCACGCCGAGAACGGGCACGCACCCGGGCCGGACTCCCGAGCTGATACCGGACCCGTTCCGGCGCCCGCTCCCACCCCGTCATCCGCCCCCGTTCCGGCGCCTGCTCCCGCTCCGGCCCCGGCGTCCGTTCCCGCTGTCCCACCATGTCCCGGTGCGGCGCCCGGCCCTGACCACGCGCCGACAGGCGTGGCGGAACCCCCACTCGGGCTGCTTGCCCGGATCGGTCTGCGCAGGCGCGCATCCAGGGCTGAGGGGCGGGGGCACTCCGGGCCGGGGCGCGCGCCGTCCGGCGCATGACACGGAGGATGCCGTCTGCCGCGACCGATGCGCAACTGACGGACGGATAAAGGACTCGCGGAGGGATGGAGTTCTCGTGGAGGGAGGAAGCTCTCGCGGCCGAATAAAGAACTCGCGAAGGAAGAACGGCACCGGCATCCTGGCTCCCATGCTGATCAGGGAAGCAACCACTGAGGACTGGCCCGCCATCTGGCCGTTCTTCCACGAAATCGTTGCCGCGGGCGAGACCTTCACATACCCACTCGATCTCGGCGAGCAGGATGCCCGCTCCTGGTGGCTCCTCAAGTCGCCCAACCGTACGGTCGTCGCGGTCGACGACGGCGGGACGATCCTCGGCACGGCCAAGATGAACAACAACCACATGGGCAATGGCTCGCACATCGCCAGTGCCAGTTACATGGTCGACCCCAAGTATTCAGGGCAGGGGGTCGGGCGGGCCCTGTGCGAGTACACCCTGGAGTGGGCTCGCGCCTCGGGGTTCAGGGCGATGCAGTTCAACGCGGTGGTGGAGACGAACATCCACGCCGTAGGGCTCTACCGCTCGCTCGGTTTCGAGATCCTGGGAACGTTGCCGGAGGGTTTCAACCACCCGGAACAGGGCTTTGTCGGGCTGCACATCATGCACCGCCGTCTCTGACGACGCTCTCGCCGGTCTCTCCTTCGCCGTCCGCGCCGTCCGCGTCCTCCGCTCGCCTTCCCACGCCGCTGCCCACGTGGTCCCATCCTCCACGCCGTGTCCGTCATGTCCGAACCAATGGTGATGTATGGGCAGTTGATGCAACAGGTGCTTCGTGGGGCGGGTGCGCACGGTGCAGGCAGGGGCAGTACTCTGCGCCCCACCGCCATTCGGGCGATGAAACACATGCGGAGGAAGAATCCATGACCATACCCAGGAGATCGTTGCGTGCTGCGGGAACACTCGCGGCCGCTGCGGTTGTCGGCCTGACCGGCGCGGTGCTCACCGCCGGCCCGGCCGCAGCTCACACCCCCACCTGGGCCGTGACCTGTTCCGAGGTGAACCTTGACCTGACCGCCTACAACAGCAACGTCACCAACCAGGTGACCGTCACTGTCGACGGCAAGGACCTCCTGCCCACCGAGACCTTCGGCAAGGAGTTCCACAAGAAGCTCGAGCTGCCCGAGCACGACAAGGAGCTGACGGTCCACCTCGTCGTCAAGGCCGGCGACGGCGACAACTTCTCGCGCGACGAGACCAAGACGGCACCCGTGTGCGAGGGTGCCACCCCGCCGCCCGCGCCGTCCGAGGGCACGCCGTCCCCGGCTCCTTCCAAGGAGGCGCCCGCCGCGAGCGCCACGCCCAGCGAGGTGCCTTCGAATTCCGCTCCCGCCGTGGTCCCCTCGAGCCCCAGCTCGCCGGACCTGGCCGAGACGGGCTCCTCGTCCGCCACTCCGATCATCGCCGGAGCGGCCGTGGCCGTGCTGCTGGCGGGCGGCGGCATCATGTGGTCCGTGCGCAAGCGCCGTACCGCACAGCACTGACGAATGAGCCGGTGGTCCTGACGCAGGGCTAGGCCAGGACCACCGGTCGAGGCGGTGCCGCCCCACGCCTGGTGCGTGGGGCGGCACATCCCCCGGACTGCCGCTACCCGCGGGGCGGCCCGTCCTTCGGGGCCGTCGTCACACCTGCTTCGTGGCCGGCCGGGGAGTGTCGGTGGGCGGCGCCGAGGGGCCGATCTCGCACCAGACCGCCTTGCCCTCGCCACGAGGCTCGATGCCCCAGCGGGCGGCGACGGCATCCAGGAGCAGCAGGCCCCGCCCCGATGTCGCGGTCTCACCCGGGCTGCGACGCCTGGGCCGGGCGCTGGAGCGGTCCTGCACGGACAGGCGGACCCGCCGCACGGGTTCCGGCAGCACCTCCAGGGTGAGTACCGCGCCGCCTTCCGTGTGCAGCAGGACATTCACCAGCAGCTCGCCGGCCACCAGCTCGGCATCATCCGCGAGTTCGGCCATGTCCCAGTCAGTCAGGGCCTGGCGCACGATGGTCCGCGCGTCGGACAGCCCCTCCGGGTCCGCCTGGTGGATGTACTGGTGCAACCGCGGGGCCCGTGGCGACCCCGGGTCCGGGCTGCGCCGGAGAACCAGAAGCGCCACGTCGTCCCCCGAACCCCAACGCTCCCAGAGCTGGTCCGACAGATGGTCGGCCAGTGCCTGGGCGCTCGCCGGCCCCGCGCCCACCTCGTTGATCAGTGCCTGCACGCCCGCATCGATGTCGGCCCCCGGCTCTTCCACCAGGCCATCGGTGTACAGGACAAGAGTCTCGCCCGGCACCAGGTCCAGGCGGGTCTCCGGGAATTCCTCGTCCTCGAAGTCGGTCGAGATGCCCAGCGGCAGTCCGCCCCGCACCTGGGGGCTGCCGACCCGGCCGTCCATATGCCGGATCAGTGGGCCGAAATGTCCGGCCCGAACCACGCGCACGGTCCCCGAAGCGAGTTCGACCTGGGCGTACGTACAGGTCGCGAAGCGGTCCGTGTCCAATTCGGCGAGGAAGCGCGAAGCCCGCGCCAGCACCGTCGAAGGGGGATGTCCCTCGGCGGCGTACGCGCGCAGGGCGATGCGCAACTGCCCCATGATGGCGGCGGCGTGCGTGTCATGGCCCTGCACGTCGCCGACCACGATCCCGAACCGGTTCTTGGGCAGGCCGATCACGTCGTACCAGTCGCCGCCGACCTGGCGGCCGCTCCAGGCGGCGTGGTAGCGCACGGCGATCTCGCCGCCTTCGATCTCCTGGATCCGCCGCGGCAGCATCGCCGACTGAAGGCCGGTGGCGAATTCGCGCTCCTCGTCGAAGAGCTTCGCGCGCTGCAGGGACTGCGCCACGATGGCGGCCAGCCCCAGACACAGATTGCGCTCATCCGCGTTGAAGGTCGTGTTCTCGCGGTAGAAGAGCGCCAGGGTGCCGAGGGAACGCGCCTGGGCGACGAGGGGCAGATAGGCGACGGCCCGGAATTTCAGCCGGTTGGCATAGGGGGCCAGCACGGGATAGCGGCGGGTGAGAGCCGTGACCGAGGTCAGAAACCGGGGCCGGCCGCTGAGCGCGGTGTCCGCCAGCGGGAACCGCCGGTCCAGCCCCGCCTCCCCGAGAGCGTCGATCGCCTCCACCGAGTCGCCGCTCAGAGCGATGGCGCTCAGCGTGGTGTTCTCGACCAGACCGAGCGAGAGACCGTCCGCCCCGAGCCGGGCAAGCCCACCCGGGCCGGTGAGCGCGGCAGTCACGTCATCGACGGTCACCGCGCGTGACAGCGCGCTGGTTGTTCGTTCAACGATGCTGGTCTGCCGCTGTCGCCGTTTTTCCAGATCGAGCACGAAGGCCGAATAGGTGACCTCCGCAGTGGCGTCCTGCACCACCCCGATGATCCGGTGCGCATGTCCTTCGTCGCTGCGCAGTATGCGCGCCTGGATGTGGGTCCACTGGTCCCTGCCGTCGTCCATCGGCACCCGGAAATGAACGCTGTACGAACTGCGTCCGATTTCGATCGCCTCCTGGATCGCCACATCCAGACGGGTCCGCTCCGACTGCTCGAGCGGGTTCAGCACGGTCTCGGGCCGTGAGTCGAAGGTCTGCGGGTCCAGACCGAACACCAGTAGCCCGGCGTCGTCCATGTCGAGCGTCCCGGCGTCCACGTCCCACTCGAAGC
This sequence comes from Streptomyces sp. NBC_00984, assembly GCF_045162475.1. Lineage (NCBI taxonomy): Bacteria > Bacillati > Actinomycetota > Actinomycetes > Kitasatosporales > Streptomycetaceae > Streptomyces > Streptomyces sp. NBC_00984. The sequence continues at coordinate 434,422 of NZ_CP108734.1, read as the reverse complement.
TGCCCGTCCGATTCATGGCAAGCCGCTGAGCCGTCGCGTTGTCGCCGTTGTGCGTATCCTCGATCAGCAGGCGTGGCGGGACGGAGGTGCTCGGTTGCTGGTCGTGATCGGTCATTCCTGCTCCGGGGTCGCCGGGCGGGGCCGCCGGACGGCGCGGCCCGAACCGGGTCACTCAATTGTCGAACCGGTTCCGGCACGTTGCCACAGCGGACACCCGGAAGAATCCGGCCGGGAAGCCGGACCGGGCGGACTCCGGACCCCTGCAGCCCAGGCACGGACCCCGCCCCGGAGAATGGCAGCGGAAGATCGTCCGCGATCGGCGGTCGATACGGCACAGGGGCTGACCGGAGCGCATTCATGACCCACGAAGATCGCGAAGATCCCGTTCTGCTGCACACCGAGGGGCGTGTCCGGCACATCACCCTCAACCGTCCGGGCGCCCTGAACGCTCTGAACCACACCATGGCGGTGCGTATCGACGCAGCGCTCGCCGACGCCGAGCTCGACGACTCCGTCGCCGCGGTCCTGATCACCGGGGCGGGCGAGCGCGGCCTCTGCGCGGGCGGCGACATCCGGTCCATCTACGAGGACGCCCGCGCCGGCGGCGGCACATCGATGGACTTCTGGCGCGACGAATACCGGCTCAATGCCCGCATCGCCCGATTCCCCAAGCCCTACGTCGCGATCATGGACGGCATCGTGATGGGCGGCGGTGTCGGTGTCTCGGCCCACGGCGACGTCCGTGTCGTCACCGAACGCTCGCGCGTCGCCATGCCCGAGACCGGTATCGGATTCGTCCCCGACGTCGGCGGCACGTATCTGCTCGGTGCGGCGCCCGGTGAGCTCGGCACCCATCTGGCGCTCACTGCGGAGGCGGTCGGCGCGGGTGACGCGCTGCTGTGCGGTCTCGCCGACCATTTCGTACCCTCGCAGCGTCTCGCCGAACTCACCGCGGACCTCGCCGGCTGCGGTACGGCTGCCGAGATCGAGCAGACGGTGCGGCGGTACGCCTCACCCGCGCCGGACGGTGAACTGGCCGCGCACCGTGAGTGGATCGATTCCTGCTACGGGGCGGACTCGGTCGAGGAGATCGTCGACCGGCTCGACAGCAGCGGCGTCCCGGCCGCCAAGCAGGCCGCCGAAACCATCCTCACCAAGTCGCCGACCGCGCTCAAGGTGACCCTCTCCGCTCTGCGCAGAGCACGCGGGCTCGACAGCCTGGAGGCGGTGCTCGACCAGGAGTACCGGACTTCGTGCACCGCCTTCACCCGGCCCGACCTGGTGGAAGGTGTGCGCGCCCAGATCATTGACAAGGACCGCGATCCGCAGTGGAGCCCGGCGGCTCTCGCCGAGGTCACCGAGGCCGACGTGGCACTCCACTTCGCCTCGCTGGGCGACCGCGAACTCGGCCTGGCCGCCGCTCCCAGCGTGACGGCCTGAGAGGAACGGGACGGACCGCGACGAACCAGGACAGATTGCGACGGGCCGAACCGGACCGTGGCGGAGCGAGGGGAGACCGCCTACGGGAAATCAGAGGTCGTTCGGCCCGTCGACGGTACGGAACGGGATGCCGAGCAGGTCGGCGGCGGCCTTGAGGTCCTTGGCACGATGGCCGGTGCACAGCGTCCAGTGGTGACCGATGCCGGTCGCGGCCCAGGCATCGGTCCACTCACCGGGGTCGAAGCCGAAGTCGACCCGGGAGGTGGTGTTGCCGATCTCCAGCAGCGGCCCCGGTACGACCTCGCCCTCGGAGGCGATGAAGGTGAAGGTGCCGTCGGCCTCCTGACCGATGCCGAACGTGGTGACCGGGCCGTGTCTGACGTCGAACTCCACACTCACGCCCCAGCCGCGCTTGCCGTGGTAGACGCCCAGCCCGCGCAGCAGCGGGTCTTTGGCGCTGATGGCCAGGTGGGCGGGGCCGTCGTGGCCCATCTCGACAACCCGGTCGCGGAAATTGAGGGCCTGGAGTTCGGTGAAGGAGCCACCGGCGCCGATGGTGTCGGCGATCAGCATGGCGAGGCTGGTGCGCAGTTCGTATTCACCGGCCATCGGGATGCCACGTGCGGTCAGCAGCGACGCGCCGAGGATCATGCCGGCGCCGAGCCGCTCGTGGATCTCGCCCTCCAGGCCGCGGTGGTAGTAGGCGAGACTGTTGAGTCCGAAGTCCTCGACGAGCCGGTCCAGTCCGACCGAAACCCGTGCCGCCCAGGCGAGATCGTCCTCGTCGACGGATTCGTCGAGGGTGAAGACCGTACGTGCGAGCGCGACGCGTTCGGCGGCCGCCTCGTCCGTCACGGCGGCGACCCGGACCCGCAGGTCGTCGAATTCAAGGACTTCGACATGCCCGCCGAACTGGGTGGAGACCAGCGTCATGTCGGTGGAGACGTCGAGCATGCCGGGGTAGAGGTGGCCCATCAGACCGTGCCGGCCGTGGCGCATCGCGCCACGCACCTGCGCGGCACGGATCCAGCGGCGGATCCGCTTCCAGGCGTTCTCGTCGCGCAGATGGCCCGAGACGGAACGGAACGGGATCCCCCCGCGCCGGAACACATTGGCGACCTCCGGCAGCGGGCACTGCCCGCAGTACGCCAGCCACTTTCCCGTGTCGGTGTCCGGATGGTCCATCGCTTCGGTCGGCTGGAGGTCGATGACCAGCACCGGAGCATGTGCGCGCTGGGCGATCGGCAGCACCATCGAGGCTGTCAGATACGTCGTCAGAAACGTCACGACGATGTCGCAGTCGGCCGCCCGCAGCCGTTCCGCGGCCCTTGCCGCCTCCTGCGGATCGGAGATGAAACCCGCGTCGACGACCTCGCAGCCCATCTCCTCGAACCGCCCGGTCACGAAGCGGGCCGACTCCCGCAGTCGGTCGAGCAGACCGGGGAACTGCGGCCAGTACGCACCGAGTCCGCCGGACACCAGACCGACACGGGTACGACGGCGCGGGGTGCGGGCGAGCAATCCGTCGAGCACGCTGGGCGAGACATCAGTCATGAGATTCCTTCCTTCGGTTCCGTCGAGGGCCCGGACCTCCCTGGAGGGCGCCCCGGCTCCCGGCCGAGGGCGGGGCCGAATGGGCTCACGCCCGTTTCAGCCGCGCGGCGGCCAGGTCCCAGGCCCGCCCGTCCCCCTGCGGGGTGTAGTGGCGCAATTCCTGTGTCCGTGCCACCAGTTGTCGCATGTTCGCGAGGTCGCCCACCAGTCCCTGGGCGCGTGCCTGCAACAGGATGTTGCCGAGCGCGGTCGCCTCGGCCGGTCCGGCCGTGACGGGCAGCCCCGTGGCATCCGCGGTCCACTGGCACAAGAGCTCGTTGCGCGCGCCTCCGCCGACGAGATGGATCCGGGTCAGCTCCCGCCCCGCAAGGCCGGCTGCCTCCCGCAACGTCCTGCGGTGGGCCAGCGCCAGGCTCTCCAGTACACACCGGACATAGCCGCCGGCACTGTCGGGCGGTACCTGCCCGGTCCCCAGGAGATGGGCGTCGATGCGCGACGGCATGTCGCCCGGCGCGAGGAACGCCTCGTCGTCGGGATCGATCACCGCCGCGAACGGCTGGGCGCGGGCCGCCTCTGCGAGCAGTGCGGCCAGGCCCGGATCCTCGCCCCGCCGGTCCCAGGTCCGCCGGCACTCCTCCAGCAGCCACATCCCCATGATGTTGCGGAGATGGCGGACCGTGCCGTCCACCCCGCGCTCATTGGTGAAGTTCGCCGCGCGGGACTCCTCCGTCAGTACCGGATCCGGCAGCTCAAGTCCGGCCAACGACCACGTACCGCAGGACACATAAGCGAACCCGGGCTCGGTCGCGGGCACCGCCGCGACCGCCGACGCCGTGTCGTGCGAGGCGACGGCCGTCACCGGTGTCCTGGCCGGCAGACCCGTGTACTCCGCGACATGCGGCAGCAGCGTCCCCGCCGGATCACCCGGCTCACGCAACGGGGGGAACCAGGAACGCGCCAGACCCAGTCGGCCGATCAGCGCATCGGACCAGCCGCCGGCCGACGCGTCGAACAGACCGGTCGTCGACGCATTGGTGATCTCCGCCCCCACCGTGCCGGTCAGCCAGTACGTCAGCAGATCGGGGATCAGCAGCATCGTCCGTGCCGCACCCCACTGGCCACTCGTACGGTGAGCGGCAAGCTGGAACACCGTGTTGAAGGGCAGATGCTGCAACCCGCTGACGGCATACAGCTCCTGCGCCCCGCACACGGCCAGCACCTGCTCGGTGGCCTTTGCGTTCCGGCTGTCCCGGTAGTGGAACGGCAGCCCGAGCAGTGCCCCGTCCGCATCGAGAAGACCGTAGTCGACCGCCCACGTATCGATACCGATCGAGGCGATCGGACCGCTGCGCGCAGCCATACGTAGACCGTCCAGCATCCCCTGGTACAGAGCGAGCACGTCCCACCGCAGCCCGTCCGGCAACCGCACCGGCGTATTGGCGAATCGGTGCACCTCGTTCAGTTCGAGCCTGCCGGGCCCGGCCAGGCCGGTGATCACCCGGCCGCTGGTGGCACCGAGGTCCACGGCGGCGAAGGCCGCCTCGCTTCGTGACGTCACAGACATGGAGATCTCATCCGGTCATCGAAGGAAGGCCGCGGCCACACCGGCGTCGACGGGAACGTGAAGTCCGGTCGTGTGCGTGAGGTCCCCGCCGGTCAGCGCGAACACGGCGTTGGCCACATGCTCCGGGAGCACCTCGCGCTTGAGAAGGGTCCGCTGGGCGTAGAACTCGCCGAGCTTCTCCTCCTCGATGCCGTACGTCGCCGCACGCTGGGCGCCCCAGCCGGCCGCGAAGATGCCCGAGCCACGCACCACGCCATCGGGGTTGATGCCGTTGACCCGGATACCGTGCTCGCCCAGCTCGGCAGCCAGCAGCCGCACCTGGTGGGCCTGATCGGCCTTGGTGGCCGAGTAGGCGATGTTGTTCGGACCCGCGAACACCGCGTTCTTCGACGTGATGTAGACGATGTCGCCGCCGAGGTTTTGCGTCCTCATCACCCGGGCGGCCTCGCGCGAGACCAGGAACGAGCCGCGCGCCATGATGTCGTGCTGAAGATCCCAGTCCCGGGCCGTCGTCTCCAGCAGCGGTTTCGAGACGGAGATCCCGGCATTGTTCACGACGAGATCCACGCCGCCGAACGCCAGCACGCCGGCCCTGAACGCGTCGACGATCTGCTCCTCACGGGTCACGTCGACCGTCACGGCGACAGCCTTGTCGGACCCGCCGAGTTCCCGTGCCACCGAGGCGGCGTTCTCCGCGTCGATGTCCGAGACGACGACACACGCCCCCTCCGCGACCAGCCGGTGCGCGATGGCCTTGCCGATGCCGGACCCCGCGCCCGTGACCAGCGCCACCCGGGTGGCCAGCGGCTTCGCCTGCGGCATCCGGCGCAGCTTGGCCTCCTCCAGCTCCCAGTACTCGATCCGGAACTTCTCGGACTCCTCGATCGGTGCGTACGAGGAGACGGCCTCGGCGCCACGCATCACATTGATGGCATTGAGATAGAACTCCCCGGCGACCCGGGCCGTCTGCTTGTCCTTGCCGAAGGAGAACATGCCGACCCCGGGCACCAGCACGATTGCCGGGTCCGCGCCGCGCATCGCGGGGGAGTCGGGGCAGGCATGACGCTCGTAGTACGCGCGATACGCCTCCCGGTACTCCCCGTGCAGCTCCTTCAGTCGTGTCGCTGCCTCGTCCAGCGGGGCATCCGCGGGCAGGTCGAGCACCAGCGGGCTGACCTTCGTACGAAGGAAGTGGTCCGGGCACGAGGTGCCCAGAGCGGCGAGCCGCGGGTGTTCGGTACGGGCGAGGAAGTCCAGCACCGGCTCCGTGTCGGTGAAGTGGCCCACCTGAGCGCGGTCGGTGGAGGCAAGACCGCGGATCAGCGGGGCGAGCGCGGCCGCACGCTCCCGGCGCCGCTTCTCGGGAAGGGGTTCCCGGTCCGTCCACGCGGGGCCGAAGGGTTCAGCCCTGCCCCGCTCCTGGAGGAAGGTCTCGGCGGTACGGATCATCCAGAGGGCGTTGTGCTCGCACTCCTCGGACGTCTCGCCCCAGGCCGTGATGCCATGGCCGCCGAGGATCACCCCTACGGCCCGCGGGTTGGCCTCCTTGACCGCGGCGATGTCCAGACCGAGCTGGAACCCCGGCCTGCGCCAGCCCACCCAGGCCACCTTGTCGCCGAAACACTCCGCGGTCAGCTTCTCACCGTCGGCGGCGCACGCCAGCGCGATTCCCGAGTCCGGATGCAGATGGTCGACATGAGCGGCCTCGACCAGGGCGTGCATCGCCGTGTCGATGGACGGCGCCGCACCACCCTTGCCGTGCAGGCAGTAGCCGAACGCCTGGACCATCTCGTCCTCGCGCTCCACCCCCGGGTACACGTCCTTGAGAGCGCGCACCCGGTCCAGGCGCAGCACGGCGAGCCCGGCCTCGGTGAGCGTGCCGAGATCACCACCGGAACCCTTGACCCACAGCAGTTCGGTGTCGCCGCCGGTGACCGGGTCGGTGCCGGTGGCCTTGACCGATGTGTTGCCACCGGCGTAGTTGGTGTTCCGGGCGTCGGCGCCGATCCGGTGGGCGCGTTCCAGGAGTGCGGCGACTTCGGCGTGCGTCGCGGAGGTCATGGGATTCCTTCGTGGTCGGGGGTCCGTCTGAACCGGTCGGTGAAGGTGCGGGGGAGGAGACGGAGCTCAGGCGCCCCAGCCGGCCTGCTTGCCACCCACCCGGGCGGCGGCGATCCGCTCCTGGTTGCCCGAGGCCAGATATGCGGCGAACGGGTCCCTGGCCAGGCCGTGTTCCTCACGCACCTCGGCCAGCAGCGGACGCACATCGGTGTTGTACGCATCCATCAGGGCGCCGTTCGCGGCCAGCACATCGCCGGACTGCTGCGCGGCGCTCAGTGCGTCCATGTCGACCAGCAGCGCCTTGGCGGTAGCTTCCTGCACATTGGCGACCGACCGGATCACGGCGGGGATCTTCGCTTCGATGTTGTGGCACTGGTCGAGCATGAAATTGACGTTCGTCTCGGGTTTCAGGCCGCCGTTCCTGACCACCTCGTGCATGATCCTGAACAACTGGAACGGGTCGGCCGCCCCGGCCATCAGATCGTCGTCCGCGTAGAACCGGGAGTTGAAGTCGAACGCGCCGAGCTTTCCCGCGCGCAGCAGAAAGGCCACGATGAACTCGATGTTGGTGCCCGGCGCGTGGTGCCCGGTGTCCACGACCACCTGTGCCTTCGGACCGAGACCCTGGCAATGCGCGTACGCTGTACCCCAGTCGGGCACGTCGGTCGCGTAGAACGCGGGCTCGAAGAGTTTGTACTCCAGCAGCATCCGCTGATCGTCACCCAGCCGCTCGTACACCTCTGCCAGCGCCTCGGCCAGCCGGTCCTGGCGGCCCGTGATGTCGTCCTGCCCGGGGTAGTTCGTGCCGTCGGAGAACCAGAGCTTGAGATCGGGAGACCCGGTCTCGTCCATGATGTCGACGCACTCCAGCAGATGGTCGGTGGCCTTGCGGCGCACCTTCGGATCGGGATGGGTGACCGAGCCGAGCCTGTAGTCGTCGTCCTGGAAGACGTTGGAGTTGATCGCACCGATCCGCAGCCCGAGATTCTCGGCGTGCCGGGTGAGCGCGGCGTAGTCCTCGACCTTGTCCCACGGAATGTGCAAGGACACCTTCGGTGCCACGCCCGTGAACGCGTGCACCTGCGCCGCGTCCTCCAGTTTCTCGAACGGATCGCGCGGCACACCCGGCTGCGCGAACACCTTGAATCGTGTCCCGGAGTTCCCGTACCCCCATGACGGCGTCTCGATGACCTGGGACTTCAGAGCTGCCTTGACGGCCGACACATCAGACATGAACACCTCGCAAGCAGAGTCATCCAGTGACCGGTGACCGTTCGGATGTGTGAATCGTTTCATCTGGACCGTACGCTAGATTTGCCACAAGCTTCTCGTCAAGGAGCTGGTCGGGTTCTCTTGCTGTCTTGAATCAATTCATCGAGCGGTCGCCAGGTCCGCCCACCCGTTCGGAGCATGGTGGCGCATCGGGGCGCCGAGGTGAAGAGAGACGGCGTGAGGCCGCGACGACGACCGCGATGCCTGAGGGGCACACGCCTCAGATCGCAGACCGCCGAGCCCCGAAGCCGATTGCGCGACGCCGGACGCCGACTCCCGGACGCCGGACGGGGCCGGCCGAGCCGATTCGGCCCGCCCGTCCGGCGGTGGAGCACCCTGCGCCCGCGGTGCCGTTCAGCAGGTGCGCTCAGCGACCGCCGCCGGACATGCTCGGCTGCAGCGAGCTCACGAGGTCGAAGAACCGGGACTCGTTGCCGCAGAGGCCGGCGCGTCGCAGGGCACCATCGGCCTCGGCGATCGGCGAGGCGAGCAACGGCACGTACAAGGGGCCGTCCTCCGGCTCCGTGAGCGCGGCACGAGTGGCCTCCAGCAGTCGGACGTACGCCTGGGCCGCGGCGAGTTCGTCATTGCGCATCTCAGCATCTCCCGGTCAGAGGTGTCGGACCCACCAGCATCCCCCATGGGTCTGACAACGCCCGCCGACGGCGGCGGGTGGGCGCCCGCTACCCGTCGTTCGGCCCTCGCGCGCCGGCCGGTGGTTCGACCTCCAGGAATCTTCGACGACGCGCTCCGCGGTACTGCAACACCGTCCAGCCCAACTCCCGCAGCACGGCCGCGCACCGGGCCAGCTCGGCCTCCTCCGCACGGGCGGCTCCGCTGCCGGGCGGCCCGAGCCACTCGACACGTACACCGCCCGGTGTCTCACCCTGCTGCAAGCGGTATCCGGTCGCCGTGCGCAGGCCCGCTCCGTCGACGGCCGAGGCGGTCAGGCCCGATGCCTCCAACGCGATGGCGACCGCCCGAACCGGCCGGTGTGTCTCCCACGGGGCGGGTAGGCCCTGCGGGTCGGCGTGTCCGGTGTTCGTCAGCCGGCGGATCTGCAGCATCCCCTCGAACGTCGTCCGCACGGAAGCGGAGCGCTTTCCGTCCGGCACCGGAGCCGACGGGCCGTCCCCGGTGGCCGGTTCGAACCCGGTCTCGTGCTCGGTGTCCATCAGTGTCCCCCTTCGCCCCTGCCGTACTGCTGCCAGTGTGCGCCGTGCCACTGACAGCGGCTCGGGCGCGGGGCGCCGACCGTACTCCTGGCCGATGCCGCTGCGCCCGGTCCCCCGGGTCACATCTGCGGAGCGACCCCTCCACCGGTGAGCGTCGGACCGCCCCCGCCGAGCACCTTGCCCGGGTTGAGGATGCCGTGCGGGTCCAGCGCCGCCTTCACCGCGTGATGCATGCCCAGCACCGCGGAACCCAGCTCCTTGTTCATCCCGCGCATCTTCAGCAGTCCCACCCCGTGCTCGCCCGTCACCGTGCCACCCAGGGCGATGGCATCGTCGAGGATGTCCTCGAAGGCCAACTGGGCGCGGGCGCGCGCGGCTTCGTCGCCGGGCGTGGTGATGATGAGCGGGTGCAGGTTCCCGTCCCCGGCATGAGCGATGCTGGCCACCAGAATGTCGTGCCGGGCCGCGGTTTTCTCGATCCGGGCCAGCATCTCGGGCACCGCGGTCCGCGGCACGCACACGTCCTCGGTCAGGACCGGACCGAGGCGCTCCAGCGCCGGGTAGGCAAGCCGACGCGCCTGGAACAGTGCATCGGCCTCCTGCTGGTCCGTGGAGACCGCGGCCCAGGTGGCTCCCGCCCGCTCGAAGCACTCCCGCACCAGTTCGGCCTCGGCGTCGCCCTCCGCGCCCGGCGTGTCGACCCGGCCGAGCAGCACCACGTCCGCGTCGGCGGTGAGCCCCATCTTCTTCCAGGCGTCGACAGCGGCCAGGCAGTGACGGTCGACCAGTTCGAGCGCCGAGGGGATCACCCCCGAAGCGGTCACGGCGCTCACCGCCTCACCCGCGGCGACCACCGAGGAGAAGTACCCGGCCACGGTCCGTTCCTGCGGCCGTGCCGGACGCAGCCGCACCGTGATCTCCGTGATCACGCCGAGGGTGCCCTCGGACCCGACCATCAGGCCGGCCAGGTCGTACCCCGCAACGCCCTTCGCGGTTCGCCGGCCGAGCGAGACGACCTCACCGAGCCCGTTGACCACTTCGAGGCCGAGGACGTAGTCGCGCGTCACGCCGTACTTGACGCAGCACATGCCCCCGGCGTTGGTCGCGACGTTCCCGCCGATCGTCGACCAGGGCGAACTCGCCGGATCCGGTGGGTACCAGAGCCCGTGCTCCGCGCCCGCCGCCCGGAGATCGTCGTTGACCACTCCCGGCTGGACGACGGCCAGCCGCTCCGCCCTGTCGATGCGGACGATGCGGTTCATGTCCTCGAAGGACAGGACGATCGCCCCGTTCACGGCGTTCGCACCTCCCGACAGGCCGGTGCCCGCGCCGCGCGGAACCAGCGGGATGCGGTGGGCCAGGCAGTGCCGGACCACATCCCGGACCTCTTCGGTGTTCTGCGGACGCACCACGGCCAGCGGCGTTCCGTACGGGGCCCACTCGGCCTCGTCGTGCTGATACCGCGCGAGGCCGGTCGGATCGGTGAGTACCCGGCGGGCAGGGATGTCGTCGACTGCTGCGTTCGCCACGGCTGTGGCCACCTCCTACAAAGATGTACTACCCACCATCATCGCGCGCAGGGCTCGGGCCGGATCGGCCCCCTCTGATCCGGCGGTCATGAAATTGACGCGAACAGGTGACGGATCCCGATAAGGTCGACCGTCCGACAGCTCCGTACCCAGAGGACCTACGCACCGTGCCCGACAATGTCCAAGGCCCCGGCCACGACCGCACCGATCGTGCCGCGCTGCGCGCCGACTGCGCGAACTGTTTCGGTCTTTGCTGCGTGGCGCTGACCCTGACACGGTCCGCGGACTTCGCGATCGACAAGGACGCCGGGAAGCCCTGCCGGAACCTCCAGGAGGACTTCCGCTGCGGCATCCACACCGAACTGCGGACACAGGGCTTCCCCGGCTGCACCGTGTACGACTGCTTCGGAGCGGGCCAGAAGGTTTCCGGCGAGATCTTCGACGGACAGGACTGGCGCAGGGCCCCGCAGACGGCCCGGCAGATGTTCCAGGTGTTCCCGGTCGTGCGGCAGCTCCATGAACTCCTCTGGTACCTCACGGAAGCGCTGTCCCTGGAACCGGCGCGGCCCCTCCGCGCGGAGATCCGGCGCACCCTCGACGAGACGGAGCGCCTCACCCACCTCCCGGCGGATGCGTTCTCGGAACTGGACGTGGCCGGGCACCGCGACGTCGTGGCCGAACTGCTGCTCCGTACCAGCGAACTGGTACGGGCGACGGCGCCGCGCAGGAAGAAGCGTGACCACCGCGGCGCCGACCTCATCGGAGCCAGGCTCAAGGGTGCCGATCTGCGGGGCGCCGATCTGCGCGGCGCCTATCTGATCGCAGCGGACCTCACCGGTGCCGATCTGCGCCTGGCCGACCTGATCGGCGCAGACTTCCGGGACGCGGACCTGTCCGGCGCCGACCTCACCGGAAGCCTCTTCCTCACGCAGGCCCAGCTCAACGCGGCCCGCGGCGACGCGGCGACGAAGCTCCCGCCATCACTCGGCCGCCCCACGCACTGGAACCGGTGAATCCCGGCCCCGAGGCGGCCACCGACCCACGGCCCGGACCGCACCACTGGCGGCCACGGACCAACCGCGCCGCACCGGGACGAATCGGCCGGTGGGTCGGGGCACTGCGGATGTGTCCGGTTCGTTGCACAGTGTGGCGTACCCGGAACGCCGCAGACGACCGGACCGAGGAGTCCCGCACATGCCCAGCAGTACCGACCGCAGCCGCACCGAACCGAGTCGCACCCACGGGAACCGCACCCGTCTGGTCGAGCGCCTCATGGAGCAGTTCCCGCACGTGCCCCGGGAAGCCGTCATCAAGGAGGATCTGCTGCGCGGCGGCGTGGCGTTCGACGAGTCCGCGCTCAGCGACAACGAGGACGGTGACGTCAAGCCGAAGTCCTACTTCATCTTCTCGTTCGACCACGGCACCCTTCCCGAGCTGGGCGCGGCCGCACTCCGCCGTCCGCCGGAGGAGATCGTCCTCACCGGCGGTCCGTACGACCTGCGCAGGACCGTCGTGTCGGTGCGGGTCAACCCCGCGTCCCCGTACCGTGTCGCGGCCGACGCCGACGGTGTGCTCGGGTTGTATCTCGACGGCCGGCGGATCTCCGACGTGGGTCTGCCGCCCATGCCGGACTACTACCGGCACACGCTGGAGAACGGCAAGTCCGTGATGGAGGTGGCGCCCACCATCCAGTGGGGATACCTCGTCTACCTGACGGTCTTCCGGGTCTGCCAGTACTTCGGGGCGAAGGAGGAGTGCCAGTACTGCGACATCAACCACAACTGGCGCCAGCACAAGGCGGCGGGACGCCCGTACACCGGGGTGAAGCCGGTCGAGGAGGTCCTGGAGGCGCTCGCCATCATCGACAAGTACGACACGGCGAAGACATCCACCGCCTACACCCTCACCGGCGGGGCCATCACCTCCCACATCGGAGGCCGCGACGAGGCCGATTTCTACGGGCAGTACGCCAAGGCCATCGAGGAGCGGTTCCCCGGCCGCTGGATCGGCAAGGTCGTCGCCCAGGCCCTGCCCAAGGCCGACGTACAGCGGTTCCACGACTACGGCGTGCAGATCTACCACCCCAACTACGAGGTGTGGGACCGCCGGCTGTTCGAGCTCTACTGCCCGGGTAAGGAGCGCTACGTGGGCCGCGACGAATGGCACCGCCGCATCCTGGACTCCGCCGAGGTCTTCGGCGCCCGCAACGTCATCCCCAACTTCGTGGCGGGCGTGGAGATGGCCGAGCCCTTCGGCTTCACCACGGTGGACGAAGCCATCGCCTCGACCACCGAGGGCCTGCGGTTCTTCATGTCGCACGGCATCACCCCGCGGTTCACCACCTGGTGCCCGGAGCCCACCACCCCGCTCGGGAAGACCAACCCGGACGGGGCGCCGCTCGAATACCACATTCGCCTGCTGGACGCCTATCGCGCGACCATGGAGGAGTACGGCCTCAGCTCGCCCCCCGGCTACGGGCCGCCCGGACCCGGACGCGCCGTCTTCTCCGTCAGCTCGTTCATGGACAGCCTTCCGGCCCGTCCGGAAGACGACCGGTAGTACCGGTCCGGTCGTCGGGCCCGGACCCGGTCCGGGCCCCGGCCGCCAGTTCACGTACCACGCGCGCGAACCCCCGCACCAGGTTGTTGTCCGTGCCGTCTACCCAGGCGAGCACGGTCCGCAGGGGCTCGACGTCGGTCAGCGGCACCCAGGAGAGATCCGGACGGGCGTAGTACCTGGCCATGGTCATCGGTGCGAAACAGATGGCGGAGCCCTCGGCCACCTGCTCCAGCATCTCCTCGGCATTGTCGTTGGTCGGCCCCCATCGGGGACTCGATCCGTCCGGGCGAGGGTTGACCGCCCGCCAGTCCACCCATGCACGAGGCGCACGCTCGGTCAACATCAGCGGCTCGTCGCCCACGTCGAGTACGGAAATCTCGTCGCGGCCCGCGAGCGCGTGCCCGGACGGCAGCCCCACGACGCGTGGTTCCGTATGCACCACTCGCACGCCTGGGTGGCGTCGTGCGAACTCGGCCCGTGCGCGGGTGGTGGGTTCACCCGCACCGTTCGCCTCGAAGCCCACCCGCAGCACGCCCGTCTCCCCGCGCCGGTGCCGTTCCGCGGCGGCGGCCACCCGCTCGGACTGACGGACCGTGAGCAGAGCCTCGCAATGATGTCGCGCCCGGCGGCGGTCGCGGAGACACCCCCGGCGTGCCGGTCGAAGAGCCGCACACCCAGTTCGGACTCAAGACTCTTCAACGCATAGGACAGGGCCGGCTGGCTGACGTACAGCCGCTGCGCGGCGCTCGTCGGTGTGGGGCGCGCCGGGGGCGACGGGTACGAACCCGACCGTCCCCGGCATCGGGGACGTCAGGCGCGCCACTCGGCCGTGCGCTCGGGGGACGCTTCGGCGAGCGCCTTGACGATTGCCTCCGCGTCGCCCTGATGACCGTAAACAGGCGTGCCGGGCTGCTGACGCCAGGACTCGTCGAGGCCTCCCGCGTCCACGGTGTCGAAACCCAGCTCGTCGATGAGCTCGCGCACGACCTGCTTGGCCGCCGCGTCGTCGCCGGCCACCGGCAACGCCTGACGGCCGGGGCTGCCCTGGGGAAGGCCGTTGGAGAGGATGTCCTGCGCATACGTCCCGTTGAACGCCTTGATCACCGGATGACCGATCTGCTCCTCGGTCCACCGGCTCTCGGGCTTGCCGTCCTCGATCGCGGCGATACGGCCGTCGCGCTGTTGCGGATAGTAGTTGCCCGTGTCGATGACCGCGACCGCGTCCGCGGCACCGTCGATCAGCCCGGCGGGCAGATCGGGGACGGCCTTGAGGGGGACGGTGACGACGACGACCTGGGCTCCCCGAGCCGCTTCAGCGGCGGTGACCGCGGTGGCTCCGGTTTCGTCGGCGAGCGCGGAGAGCGTCTGGGGGCCGCGCGAATTGGCGACGGAGACGTCGTGGCCCAGCGCGGTGAGGCGCCGGGTGAGGTTTCCGCCGATGTTGCCCGCTCCGATGATGCCGATCTTCATGGATCCGACCTTCCCATGGCGCCTGCGGTACGTGATGTGGTCTCGCGCATCATCAACTACCCGTCGCCGGCCCGTATTCCTGGCGTTGGAAAAGCGATTCGCCCGTTCACCCGAAGGATGGGAACGAGTCACTGCGGGCACCTACAGGAGGAGAACGGAATCACTGAGCCCACTTGAAGGCGGTGCCCATGCTGCATGGCGTCGATGTCAGCTCCCATCAGTCGTCCTTCGACACGGACGGACTGGACTTCGTCTTCATCAAGGCCACCGAGGGACGTTCGTACACCAATCCGCATCTGGCGGCCCAGGTGAAGCGTGCGAGGGACGCGGAGTGCGTGGTCGGCTTTTATCATTTCCTCTGGCCGGGAAACATCACGGCCCAGGCCGAGTACTTCGTGAGCAAGGCTCCGGAGAAGGCGGGTGATCTGCTCGCCGTGGACTGGGAGCAGAACGGCGAAGGCACGAGGGCCGGCAATGCCGAAAAGGACCGCTTCATCCGTGAGGTCAAGCGCCTGCGGCCCCACCACAAGGTTCTGCTGTACTGCAACCGCTACTTCTGGTTGAACCACGACACCACGTCGTATGCCGGGGACGGTCTGTGGATCGCCGACTATGTGACCGCGGGGAAGCCCAGGATCAAGGCGTCCTGGCGTATTCATCAGTACACCGACCAACCGCTCGACAAGGACGTCGCCGCCTTCTCGTCGCGGACGGCCATGCGCGACTGGGCCCGGGGGTAGACGCCGCGCCAGGGCGGTGAGACCGAGGACCGGACGCCGGAGCACGGACGCGGCCATGACCGGATCAAGACGACGGGGCGCAGGACGCGTGGCGCGGGTGCACCCGGAGCGGGGCGCCGCGCGTCGTGCTCCGGCAGGCACGGATGCGGGCATCCATGATGCGTTCCGATTGGTAGGTGAGAACCTATGATTGGTGTGGGCCTAAGATAGTGCCGATGAGCGAGACCCCGCCCAGCCTCCTGGGACTCACGACCTATCTGATGTCCAAGACCGGCAAGGCGGCGCGCGGCATGCTGGCGGCACGACTGGCCGAGCGAAATCTGCGGCTCTGGCACATGGCCGTGCTGTCGGCGCTCGTCGACTTCGGCCCTCACGTACAACGGGAACTGGCATCGCGGCTCGGCATCGACCGGAGCGACATCGTCAAGATCGTGGACGATCTCTCGGTGGCCGGTCTCGTCGACCGGGCCCGCGACACCGGCGACCGTCGCCGGGTGACCGTCACGCCCACCCCGGCCGGCCGTGCGGCGCTCAGGGAGCTCCAGGCCGAGGCATTGGCTGTGCAGGAGGCGCTGCTCGCACCTCTGACCGGGTCGGAACAGGCCCAGCTGGCAACACTGTTGAGGCGTGTGCACGCCCATGTCCATGAAGGTCCCGCAGGGGCACAGCCAGGTCGCTGACCGATTCCCCGGGTCCGGTGCGGCACACTTCTCGGGTGACCACAGCCGCGGCTCAGCCGCCTCGCGACCGCGCGCTCGGGCGCGGAATCACCACCCTCATTCCACAGGCCGCCACGGCCACCCCGGCCGAACAGGCGGCGGCCGTACTGACGGCGATGCAGAGCGTTCCGGTGCGTGTGGGTGTCCTCCAGGCGGCCGTGGTCCTCCTGGAGGAGCGAGTACGCGCGACGGACGACGGCGCGGAGCGAGCGGCCGCCGCGACGACGGTCGCCATGCTGCGCAGCGCGATCGGCCGGGCCGGCTGAACCGGGCCAGGGCCCGGGGAAGTTGATCAGCGCAGCTCGTCGAGGAGCCGGGCGCACGCCTCGGGATGGTCCCGCCAGTACTGCCAACTTCCCTCATGGGAAAGGACGTCGGCGAGTGCGTCCGCCAGATCCGGACACCGGGGCCCGGCGATCTCCCGCACGACCACGACGGCCGCCAGCAGCCCGTCCCGCCCGCCTTCGGCCAGATACCCGAGCGCGGCGGCAGGGTCCCCTGCGGCCGACGCGCGCGTGGCCTCCACCAGTGGCTGAAGCCACCGGGCCCACTGTCGGTGCCGGCCCGTCCCGTCAGCCGGCACCTCCGTCTCCAGGAGCGGTGCCAGCGCTCGCGCGAGACGTCCGCGATAGCTCGCCGCACTTTCCGTGACCCACGGGTGTTCCGCGGTGAAGTGCTCCCAACCGGTCTGTACTCCCAAATCGTCGAACAACTGGGCGCGGACGGGCCGCAGGCCCTCGGTCCCGCCGAGAACGAAGGCCTCCCGCAACAGTTCGTAAACAGGTGGGGAGTGTTCCGCGAGCAGCACGGCATCGTACAGATCCTTGCCCTGCGGATACATGTCGGTGACCAGCCACAGCAACTTCCAGGCCAGCGACAGCTCGGGGGAGACGGCCCGCACCCGGCAACCCGGGCCGTCTCCCAGTGGCCGGAGTTCGGTGAGCACGGCGGGCGAGGGAAGGGTCTCGTTGAACACCACGTCGAGCTGCACGGTGCCGCCGGGCACCCCGTCCGCCGTCCACGGCAGCAGCATGCGTCGGCCCGGAACCCGGTCGTACGTCCAGATGTCCTCCGTCACCATGCCTGCCGCGTCGATCCGGACGGGGCCACCGACGGAGGCCGCTGCCGCGTCACGGGCGATGGTGGCGAAGAGACCCGAGGCCCGAGAGTCGTCCATGGCCCAGTCCCGGGGTACGAACAGGAAGTCCAGATCACCCGGGTCGCGGGCGGCCTTACCGAACCACGTGGCCATCAACACGCTGCCACGCAACACCAGATGGTCGCTCCACGGGCCGTCCGCGATGGACGCGAGCACCGTGTCGAGTACGGTACGCCGCGCCCGATGCCAGGTGCGCCCCGCCTCTTCCCCACCATCGCCGAAGTCCGGTTCTCCTGCCCGGTAGGCATTGGCGAACTGCTTGAGAGCGGGTTCGAAGACCAGGGGGTGATTCATCCCGTCCGGTGCAGGCAGCAATGTGCCCGGAATCTCCGAGCTGCGCCGTGTCTCCTCGTCGAGGGGCGTATGGGGAACCCGCGGGGAGCCCGCCCACAACCTGGTCCAGGAAGCGGATTCGTCGGCGGAGGAAGTCATCGTGAGGCTCCTGCGGGAGAGTGCGCTGCCGTGCGCGAGACCCGTGGCGGAAGTTGAAGCATCGGGCACGCGCGATCATCTGACGCGAGCATAGGTGTCCGCACCGAGCGGAGGGAGGCGGGGGCGGTGGGGGCGCCGTGGTGCGAAGGACGCACCCCTCGACCGGGACCGGAATCGTTCATTGGCATGGACCTGATAGGCGAGCTGCGTTACAGTCCGTTGCGGCAAGCACACTCTGAGAGCGCTCTCAGGTGAGAGCTCCCGGACGCCTGCTGTTCCTCCCCCACGATGCCGGAACAACAGAAGGGCCATTGCCTTGAGATGTGTGAACGCGCTGCGTACGAGCCTGGCTGCCGCGCTGGTTGTCGGAGCCTGGGCGACCGTGGGTCTTGCCTCGGGTCCGGCGTCCGCCGCCGCGGCGGACTCGCCTTCCGTGACACCCCGTTCCGCGACCGATGAAGCACCGGCGTCCGCAGGACTGCTCTCCGCCATGCAAAGGGATCTGGGCCTGACGGAAAGTCAGGCCAGGGCCAGGCTGGCCGCGGAGAAGACGGCAACCGCCGTACAGGGCAAGGCGCGACGGGCCGCCGGATCGTCCTATGCCGGCTCCTGGTTCGATCCGGCCGCGGGCAGGCTCACCGTGGCCGTCACCGACGGCCGGAAGTCGGGCGTCGTCCGAGCGGCCGGCGCGTCCGTCGAGCTGGTACGCCACAACGCACGGCAGCTCGACGCGACCAAGGCACGGATCGACAGGCTGACCGCGCCGGACGGTGTCAGCGGCTGGCACGTCGACCCCAAGGCCAACCGGGTCGTCGTCGACGTCGTCGCTTCGGCAGCGGGTGACAACGATGTCCGGAAGTTCGTCGAACGGGCCCGCGAGACCGGCCCCGTACGGGTGAATCAGACACCCGAGGCACCCAGGACCTTCGCTGCCGGAACCGTGGGCGGCGATCCCTACTACACGGGCAATGTCCGATGCTCCATCGGCTTCTCCGTGTACGGCGGTTTCGTCACGGCAGGACATTGCGGACAGACGGGCGCCGCGGTCAGCGGATGGGACCGTTCGGCCATCGGCAACTTCCAGGGGTCGTCCTTCCCCGGTGACGACTACGCCTGGGTCAGCGTCGGCAACGGCTGGTGGACCGTCCCCGTGGTCCTCGGCTGGGGCACCGTTTCGGACCAACTGGTGCGGGGCTCCGCGGAGGCGCCCATCGGCGCCTCGATCTGCCGTTCCGGCTCCACCAGCCACTGGCACTGCGGCAATGTGCTGGCCACGAACGAGACAGTGAACTACAGCCAGGGTGCGGTCTATCAGATGACCAAGACGAGTGTCTGCGCCGAGCCGGGAGATTCGGGAGGTTCGTTCATCAGCGGGGACCAGGCCCAGGGAGTCACCTCGGGTGGCTGGGGCGACTGCACCGGCGGTGGGGAGGCCTGGCACCAGCCGATCAATGAGATCCTGAACCGGTACGGGCTGACCCTGCACACGGCCTGACGGTATCCGGGAGCCGGCCGGACCCGGTCCGCCCGGCGCCCACTGCGAGGGGTCTGTCGCGACAGAAGCTCCATTGCCCGGTCGCGGCAGGCCCTTCCCGTGGCGCGCGTGCTCAGGAGGCTGTGGCCTTCGTCAGTTCGACGCCCGGGTGCCCCGTGTGCAACCGTGACGGGAACCGCGAAACACACTCACCAAGTGCAGGCGGCCTGCAGGTCGTTGATGCTGTCGGCGAGTTCGGCCGGTCGAGTCGGCCAGCCTGTCGTGTGCCAGTGAGCGACGCGCCAGGCCAGTCGCCGGGGCCACACCGGAGTGGTGGGCAGCTGGTCGACCGGAATCCACGTGGGCGTTCCGTCGTGGTTGTCGAGTTCCGCACGCGCACCGATCTTGCCTTCGGCATGCAGAAGGAAATAGTGCTCACGGCGATTGTCCTTCCAGACACGGGCCACTTCCCTGACCACTTCGCCGCGCAGGCCGGACTCCTCCCGCAGTTCGCGGATCACCGCAGCGTGCAGAGTCTCACCGTCCTCGACGCCGCCGCCCGGAATCTCGTAGAACGGCTGCCCGTCCTCCTCGAAGCCGATGAGCAGTATCCGCCGCTCACGAATCACCACCGCGCCGGCCCGGACCCGCACCGGATCGGCAGCCGCCGGATCATCCCAGGAAGCCATTTCCCGCGCCGGACTTCCCGTCACCCAGTTCCGCAGCACGGTCTCCGCAGTGCCGACGGGCCGGATCCGCGCGTGCAATGCCTCGGCCAGGGGCAGCGAGCACCGCGAACCGTCCGGCACCTGGCCATGGAGAGGGAAGCAGTAAGCCCCGTCCTCACCAGGCTCTTTGGCCACGACGAGGCCGGCTTCGTCGAACTGGACGTTCAGCAGCAAGGGGTCGTCGGTCATCGGTCAAGACTATCCGCCGCCCTGAGCGCGCTGAGCAGGTGACGGAGGCAGCTGAGGCTGCGAAGTCGTCAACGATCACATGATGCCGCGCACCGGTCCGGGCCTGATAGGCGGACGGCGGACGATGCCCACGAAATCGACGCTGACCGCCCTCAGGACTCCGCGCGGGCACGCCACTCGTCGAACTGTTCGGGTGTGCGGACGTGGTCGTCCAGGACCGACCGGTAGATATCGACGCTCTTCACGGACTTGCCGTACTCGGCACGGTCTGCCCAGGCCCGCTTGACTTCGAGAATCGCCGAGCGGGTCTCGGAAGTGAGGCGCGGAGGCATCGCCTTGAGGTGGGCGAGGTCGGGCTGTCGGTCGGGTTCGTCGACGAACCAGATGTCCAGGGTCCAGTCCTGACCTTGCACTGAGCGACAGTCCACACCGAGATAGAGTCCGTCGGGGTAGTCCGGGTCGGTGTTCCACTCACCGGTGTCGTCGCGGAACCGGACCTGCCGCACCCGCTGGTGCTGTGCCAGTTGTGCGCCGATGCCGACAACGGCCTCCAGGGTCGGTGGGTCGAGCTGCGGGCAGATCACCGTTACGTCCAGGTCGCGACGGACCATCAGACCAAGGGCGTAACTTCCCACCCGCACCGGCCGGCCGACCTTGGGCAGCAATTCCTCCAGCCGTAGATCGGCGCTGACCCCGTCCGCCGCGGATCGCAGTGTGTCCTGTTGTCGCAAGAGCTCCTCTGTCACCGTCACACAACCAGTCTTCCACAGGGCGAGAACCCCGTATTCCGGCGAAAGTCCCTCGCGCCCATGGGCATGCGGATGCCTTTTGCTCTCCAGCCTTCAAGCCCGGTCCCGGGCGGTTCCGTTCGGCGAGCGCTGCCGGTGGCAGAGAATGTGTGTATGACCCCACCCAGAATCCGTGTTGCCGCATACGTGATCCGGAATCGTGCCGTACCCGAATTGCTGGTGTTCGACCACATCGGAATGCCGGCAGCCGGTACCCAGGTGCCCGCCGGCGGAGTGGGACCGGACGAAGAAATGGAACACGCCGTCCTGCGAGAGGTCGCGGAGGAAACCGGGCTTTCGGCAGCCACCGTGGTCCGGAAGATCGCCGTGGCGGACAAGCCGCACCCCGATACGGGACAGCCGCGCAGGACCACCTTCTTCTTCCTCCGAGCATCGGCCGACACCCCTGACACGTGGGAGCACCAGGTCCGAGGAGACGGCGATGACGCCGGCCTCACCTTCGCCTGCCGCTTCCTCCCGCTTCCCCTGAAGCGACCGTTGGCGGACGAACAAGATGCCTGGCTGGGCCACATCGATCCGCTCTGGACCACCATGCCCGGCTACCGCGACTGACCCGGCGGCGGACGCGGCCCCGTCGCCGTCCACATCCACGCCCACGTCCACGTCCACGTACTGATCCCAACGGATGGGGAGTCGTGGTCCAGCGTCGCGACTGGTGCCGGTTCGGGGCGATACGACGGGGCATCGGGAACACCGCGCCGCGCCGCTGCGTCACTCTCGTCTGTATTCTCACTCGCTCAGGAGACAGCAGGACGGGGCACCCACCCCGCGATGCTGCCGGTCCGGCGCACCGGGTCGACGGGCTGGAGCACATGAGGAGCTGCGATGAGCGCGGAATCCATACCTCGCCAGGCGAATGCGGAGAGCATGAGGAGCATCCCCGGCGGGGAGATCGTGCTGCGGGACGAGGGGACGAGGACGGACTGGAAGGTGGAGGTCGCCGCCTTCCGACTGGCGCCGTACCCCGTGACCCGCGAGCTGTACCAGGCGGTTCGAGGCGAGATACCCGCGAGTTCGGCCGGTCCACGTACACCGGTGACCGAGATCTCCTGGAACGAGGCTGTCCGGTTCTGCAACCTGCTCTCGCAGGCGACGGGCCTCCGGCCCTGCTACTCGACGGGCGACGACCCTGACGGGCTGGACGTGGTCTGCGACTGGCAGGCCGACGGCTATCGGCTCCCGTCCGAGGCGGAGTGGGAGTACGCATGCAGAGCCGGAACCTCCGGCGACCGCTACGGGGACCTGGACGAGATCGCCTGGCACGGCGGGAACTCCGGCGACGAAGTGCACGACGTCGCGACCAGGATGCCCAACGCCTGGGGCCTCCACGACATGATCGGCAACGTGTGGGAGTGGTGCTGGGACCTCTACGACCCCGAGGTCTACGGCCCGTACCGCGTATTCCGTGGCGGGGGCGGATTCGACCGGCCCCGAGGCTGTCGTGCATCGTGCCGCCGCAAGAGCCACCCCACGTTCCGCATCGACGACCTGGGGTTCCGGCTCGCCCGAACGCTGTGAACCGGTGACGCTCCCGGTACCCGTGGTGGCCTGCTGTGCAGCCCCGACGAACACCGGTGAGCAGGCCGGGCAGTGTGAAGTTGCCGCCTTTCGCCGGGCAGCCGCGCCCCACGGACACGGTGATGCCGAGCGTGGTAACACGGCCCTGCCCGCCATTGCAGCCGGTTCGACCCAACGGCTCCGGGAACGCCCACCGTCCCCGGAGCCGCTGGGTGCTCGGGGGACGGCAGGGGGCAGTTGAAACTACGGCGTCGCATCCAGGTCGCGAGCGAGGAGCGCGGCCAGCTCCTCGACCGCAGTCTCCGCGCCTTCGCCCTCCGCGGCCAGCACCACCGAATCGCCGTGCTGGGCCCCGAGGGCGAGTACGGAGAGCAGGCTCCGGGCGTCGACCGCGCTCTGACCGTCCCGGCCGATCGTCACCTTGACCGAATGCTGGGCAGCGGCCTTGACGAACAAGGAGGCCGGGCGGGCGTGCAGACCACTGCGGGAACCGATGACGACGGTGCGCTGATGCATGGTGAACTCTCCTGTGGTGGTGGAAGGGTGGGGCTGCGGGGTTGCTGGGAAATCCGTCAGGCGGCGACGGAGATCTTGGGCTCTGCGGTCGCCTGTGCGGATGCCTCCGTGTTCCGGCGCATGCCCTTGAGCAGGACGACCAGGGCGGTGGCGACTGTCGTACCGGCGGCGATGGCCAGCAGGTAGAGGAACGGATCCCCGATGAGCGGCACCACGAAGATGCCACCGTGCGGGGCCCGCAATGTGCAGCCGAAGGCCATCGAAAGGGCACCGGTCACCGCGCCGCCGGCCATCACCGACGGGATCACCCGGAGCGGGTCGGCCGCCGCGAACGGGATCGCACCCTCGCTGATGAAGGATGCGCCCAGGACCCAGGCCGCCCGGCCGTTCTCCCGTTCGGTCTTGCTGAACAGCCTGCCGCGCACGGTGGTCGCGAGTGCCATGGCCAGCGGCGGCACCATACCGGCGGCCATCACCGCGGCCATCACCTTGAGGCTGCCGGGCGTCGGGTCGGCCAGACCGCCGACCGCGAAGGCGTACGCCACCTTGTTGAGCGGCCCGCCCATGTCGAAGCACATCATCAGCCCGAGGACGATGCCGAGAATGATCGCGTTCGAGCCGGAGAGCCCGTTGAGCCCGTCGGTCAGGGCGCGTTGGAGGGACGCGATCGGCTTGCCGACGACGATGAACATCAGGAAGCCGACGACCGCCGATGCGATCAGTGGAATCACCAGCACCGGCATGATGCCCCGCAGGGTGGGATGGACCTTCACCCGTTGGATCGCCATCACCACCGCACCGGCCAGGAGACCGGCCGCGAGGCCGCCGAGGAAGCCCGCGTTGATGGTGAGTGCGATGGCGCCGCCGACGAAGCCGGGAACGAGCGCGGGCCGGTCGGCCATGCCGTACGCGATGTACCCGGCCAGCACCGGCACCAGGAAGGCGAATGCGGCGGTGCCGATCTGGTTGAGCAGAGCCGCCCAACTGTCGGCCTCGCCCCAGACGAAGTGGTCCGCGACGGATTTCGCACCGGCTATCTCGTAGCCGCCGATGGCGAAGGACAGGGCGATGAGAAGCCCGCCCGCGGCGACGAACGGCACCATGTAACTGACGCCGGACATCAGATAGGTCCGCAGCCGGATCCCGAAGTGGGCGTGGTCACCGCCGGTCGCGGCTCCACTGTCCTGCTGAGCGGCGTCGGCCGCGATGGTGCAGGTCTCGCCGCGCTCAGCCTTCCGCTTCGCTTCGGCGATCAGTTCGGCAGGGCGGTTGATCCCCGCCTTGACCCCGGTGTCGACGATGGGCTTGCCGTCGAACCGGGCCTTCTCGCGCACCTCGACGTCATGCGCCCAGATGACCGCGTCGGCGGAGGCGATCAGCCCGGGATCGAGCCGCTCGAACCCGGCCGAGCCCTGCGTCTCGACATCGAGCACCACGCCCTCGGCACGGGCCGCGGCTGCCAGCGATTCGGCCGCCATGTAGGTGTGGGCGATACCGGTCGGACAGGACGTGACGGCGACGATCCGCAACGGTGCGGCGGCGGCCGGTGCGACGCTGTCCGCGCCGGGGTTGTCCACCGGTGCGTCGTCCGGGGGCGAGGCCTCCGGAGCCGAATCGGCCGGGAGGGCCTCCTTGCCGCGGATGAGGGCCGCGGCCGCACTGGCGTCACGCTCCGCGCGCAGCGCGTCGGTGAAGTCCGGGTCCATCAGCCGCCGCGCCAGCGTGGAGAGGATGGTGAGGTGGTCGTCGTCGGCTCCGGCCGGTGCGGCGATCAGGAAGACCAGATCGGCGGGGCCGTCCACCGCACCGAAGTCGATGCCCGGACCGCTGCGGCCGAACGCGAGCGTGGGCGCGGTGACATGCTCGCTGCGGCAGTGCGGGATGCCGATGCCGCCGTCCAGACCGGTCGGCATCTGTGCCTCACGAGCTGCGACATCGGCGAGGAAACCGTCGAGGTCCGTCACCCGGCCCTCGGCGACCATCCGCTCGGCGAGCGACCGGGCGGCGTCGTGCTTCGTCTCGGCGGACAGATCGAGATCGACCAGTTCCGCGGTGATCAGTTCATTCATCGCGGGGCTCCTTGCTCGTGGACCGTCCTGCGGGCGGCGGGGGACACTCGGGGTGGCGGGCTGGGGCGCGGATGCGCGGCAGTCATGAAGTCGGCTCCGTCAGGGGTCGGTCCAGAGGGATTTCGGTGGTCGTGGTGACCGCCGACAGATCGAGATCGGCCGGGGTCGGCATGACGCTCCCCGGCAGCTGTACGGCCGCCGCGCCGTGGGCGACCGCCGCGGCGAGCGCGGCCGGTCCTCTTCCGCCCGCGGCGAGGAAGCCCGCGAGGGAGGCGTCGCCCGCTCCGACGTTGCTGCGGACCGTCTGCACCCGGGCGCTGCCGAAGTACGTATCCGCACCGTCGACCAGCAACTGGCCGTCGGCCCCGAGGCTGGCCAGAACCGAGCGGGCACCGCGCTCGCGGAGTTCCTCCGCCGCCTTCACGGCATCGCCCACCGTCGCCAGCGGGCGACCGACGGCCTGGGCGAGCTCCTCCGCGTTCGGCTTGATCACATCGGGGCGCTCCCGCAGCGCCGCGGTCAGCGCCGCGCCGGAGGTGTCGAGGGCGATCCGGGCCCCGGCACGGTGGCTCCGCGCCACCAGCTCGGCGTACCACTGCGGCGGCAGTCCACGTGGCAGGCTGCCGCAGCAGGCGATCCAGTCCGTGGCCGTCGACCTGGTCTGTACGGCATCGAGCAGGGCCTCGGCCTCGGCCGCGGTGATCTCCGGGCCCACCGCGTTGACCTTGGTGAGTGTTCCGTCGGGCTCGACGAGCGTCACATTGATACGGGTGCTGCCGACGATCGGCACTCCGGCCGCATCGATGCCGTGCTCACCCAGCAGCCGGGCGAGCAGCGCGCCCTCGGGTCCGCCGAGCGGTGCGACAGCGATCGTACGGTGGCCGGCCGCCGCGACAGCGCGCGAGACGTTGATGCCTTTGCCGCCGGGGTCGACCCGGTCGTCCGTGGCCCGCAGCACGGCTCCGCGGGTCAGCTCGGGCAGCTCGTACGTACGGTCGAGGCTCGGATTGGGGGTGACGGTGAGGATCATGCGCGTACTACTTCCGGGCCCAGGCTCTCGATGGCGAGGGCGTCGTCGGAGCCGAGTCCGGTGTCGGTGATGAGCAGATCGACCTGGGTGAGATCGCCGAAGCGGGCGAAGTGCTCCTGGCCGAACTTGGCGGAGTCGGCCAGGAGCACGACCCGCCGGGCGGCAGCGATCATGGCGCGTTTGACGGCGGCCTCGGCCAGGTCCGGCGTGGTCAGGCCGCCCTTCGGTGAGAAGCCGTTGGTGGCGAGGAAGACGACGTCGGCGTTGATCTCGCTGTAGGCGTTCAACGCCCAGGCATCGACGGCGGCGCGGGTACGGTGCCGGACCCGGCCGCCGACGAGGTGCAGCGCGATGCCGGGGTGGTCGGCGAGCCGGGCGGCCACCGGCAGCGCATGGGTCACCACGGTGAGGTGGGCGTCCAGCGGGACGGCCGCGGCCAGCCGGGCGGCCGTACTGCCCGCGTCGATGATCACGCTGCCGTCGGTGGGGAGCTCGCCGATCGCGGCTGTCGCGATGCGTTCCTTCTCGTCGATGGCCACTGCATCGCGCTCGGCGAGGTCGGGCTCGAAGTCGAGCCGCCCGGCCGGGATCGCGCCGCCATGGACGCGCCGAAGCAGCCCGGCCCGGTCGAGACTCTTCAGATCACGCCGCACGGTCTCGGCGGTGACCTGGAACTCCTCGGCCAGGGACAGCACGTCGACCCGGCCGCTCTCGCGGGCGAGGCGGAGGATGGCTTGCTGCCGCTCCGGTGCATACATGTTGTTTTGGTTCCGTTCCATGCCTGAGTGTGTGGTTTGGCGGTCAGATTACGCCCGCGGTTCGGGGATGTAAACAGATTCGGGCACAAACGGGCCTGAACGGAAACATTGCACCGGGATCGAGATTGTTGAATCACCGGGCGCGTCACACGGCCGGTGGGTGCGGCGACTCCTCGCATCACGGGAGGCGGACCGTGGTGGGTGTACGCCCTGTCCCGGGTCCTGATCGGTATGTCGGACCCTCTCTGTAGGGTGCCTGGCGTGAGTGATGTGTACGAGTTGGCGATATCGGTCGATCTGCGGGACGAACTCTCCGAGCAGGAGCTCGCCGAGCTGCGCTGGCATCTGGGAATCGGGCCGCAGCCGGAGCGCCTGTCCATCGTGACCGCGTTCCCGATCGTGGTGGTGGACGAGACGGGGGACCCGGTGATCGAGGACGAACCTCGTCCACTGCTTGCCGGCAGCGGCGCTGCCTGGCGGGTGGGCGGTGTGCTCGGCTCGGCACTGGCCGACCGCTCGGACCTGCCGCGGAAAGGCTGGTCGCTGACCTCCCGGCAGGAGATCCACCCGGACGAATTCGAGCAGGTCGGCGAGCTGCTCTGCTGGCTGGCGGCGCGAGTTCACGACACCGACCGGCTCGTGGGCGATGTCGTTCCGATCGGCGGTTTGAGGCATCTCGAAGCCCTGACGCCGGATGTGATCGAGGTCGCGAACGGGCAGATCGCCTGGCCGGCCTAAGGCGTGCGTGTCAGACCCCGCGAGACGGACGGGACTTCTCAAACACGCCCTAGCTGTCGAGCGGAGCGGGCCGGGGCCGACCGCGCCCCGCCCCTACGGCGACCAGCCTTGGCCGACTGTGGCGCTGCCCGGGACGGGCCGCGCGGGACGCGGTGTGATCCGTGCTGCTCGAAGCCCGCAGCAGTGCCCATTTCGGGCAGGGCGGTTGTCGGGTCCCGGGCCCCGGATGATAGGCAGGGGCCTGTGATCGATACGGGGGAGGCCGACGCTCCATGAAGACGATGCGCCGGATTGGGCTGTACGCCGTGGTGCCACTGGTCCTGGTGCTCGCGGCCGGCTACGGCTGGTACCGGACGAGCGACACCGGCAAACGGTGGCGGTACGGGGACCGGCTCGCGACGTACTGCGAGGGCCTGCTGCCGGTCGCCGAGTCCGCCGCCCTGACCGCGTACTCCACCGACCCCGGACTGCCGGGGGACCGCACGGGTGGTGCGGACGACGAGCGTTGGGACGAGTGCGGGGTGGCGGACACCCGGCTGCTGGCCGCTCTGATTCCGCACGACGCCGTCCGCAACCGCAACCTCTCCGGCGACCCGCTCTCGATGCTGCGCGACGGGGACTCCGGCCATCTGCCCGTCGCCGTCGGCGGTGGCTGGCGGGGCTACACAGATTTCCGCGAGACCGGCATCGTGCTCAACTGCACCAACAGACCTGCCTCCCTCGTGGTGGCCGTGCGTGCCGACGAGTCGCACGAGAACGCCGCGGAGACCCGGCAGATCGCCCGGCTGGCCACGGCCACCGCCGAACGCGCCGCCGAGCAATGGTCGTGCGACGCCCCCCACGGCACCGGCGTGCCGCCGATCCCCGTGCAGGACGACCGCCCGGCGCCCGGCAATGCCACGGGCACCTGTGCCGGGGTTCCCGTCCCCGGTGACGACTCCGTCGACTGGCACCGTGAGACCACCGCCCCCGGCACCGCCCTCCTGGAGACCTGCGCACTCGGCGAGACCAAGGCGAGGGACGAGGAACTCTACTGGTTCGACGCCGCGTTCGGCCCGTACGCGCAACGCCTGCGCACCGCCGAGGACGGCCCCGGCGGCTACCGCGGCGACGCGGGCGCCGACCGTCACAGCGCCTGGGCGAGTGCCGTGTGCGGCACGGGCCCGCGTGCCCTCTTCACCGTCAATGACACCGAGTACGCGGCCCCGCCGCGCGGCTACCTACGCACCGCGCTGCGCGCCTTCGCCGAACGTGCCGCGCAGCGCCATGGATGCACGGATCTGAAGCTGCCCTCCTGACGGGGGAGCCCCAGGGGTGACCTGAATTGGCCGTAGCATGTCAAGAATCATGGTGATGTGCCTTGTTGCTTCAAGGGGGTCGTGCCTCAATGGGGAAGGCAGCTCCCCTGACGGTTCGTCAGAGAGTGCTGTGTTCCGGCGCGGCACGTCGATTCAGCGCGTCGGCAGTCCCCCCACATGAAGGGCAACCACCATGAGGTATGGCATACGGCGACTCGCCATCTGTTCCGCCCTCGCCGCGGGCACGCTCGCGCTGGCACCCACGGCCGAGGCGGTCGCCCCCACCACCGCCACCATTTCCTTCGACTGCGGATCCTACGGCTCGGGCAGCGCGACCCTCACCGCCACGCAGGACGGCACGAGCGCGACCATCAATGTCTCGACGTCCGCCATCACGGCACCGATCAGCATCGGGGCGAACTCGGTCAGTTCCACGCTCACGCTCACCAAGGGCGCGTCAACGGTGACGTTCACCGGGAACTCCAACCCCGCCATCCCCGCCGGAAGCCCTGTGTCGACGGGGCCGCTCAAGGGAACCGTCGCCTCGGGGGACAGCCTGGAGGCCAAGTCCCTCAAGGTTGTGGTGTTCGGCATCACCGCGACCTGCAACGCGACCTCCGCTCAGTCGCCGGGACCGTTCGTGTTCTGAGCCGGCCTCTGAACGCTGAGCGAAACGCCGGGCCGGGATGACGGCGCGGTCGGCCCGTGTCCCCGCCCGTCGGCGGGTGGCACGGGCCGTCTGCTCGACCGCGAGCGGGCACGAACACCTCCTCCGGTCACCGTCCGGGACGGCCGTGGCTCCCGTGGGTTTCGGCGAATTCGTCCCGGAGCCGGCCACGGGTACGGGTACGGGCACGGACGAGGGTCCGTCCGAGCATGTTCTTGCCGTTCCCGGTTCTACCGCGACCTCAGGAGTGATCGGTGGTCGTGTCCTCGACGATCTCTGCATCGCCGGTGGACACCAGAACATCATGGATGTCGGTGTGTGTACGGAACTTGGCCGCTGTCACGCGACGCAACACCTCGTCCTTGACCCGCTCCCCATCGCGTCGCAACGGTTTGGACGGGTCGCGGCCCAGCTACGCGCCGCGCAGTGGCGTGCGGGCGCGCCGGCAACGATTCTTCCTCAGAGCGCATGCCTCACCCGGCCTTCCTGTCTGCGGCGAGCGACAGTGACGATCTCCTGGCTCGTCGGAGTGACGGGTCTGCGGTGCCAGTCGCCGTACCGGGCCTCGATCTCGAACCCCGCCTCGGCGAGGAACCGATCGAGCGTCACCACATCCAGGAAGCGCAGGCTCGCGCGATCGATGCGCAGCACAGTGCCGTCGGGCTCGGCCGTCGTTCCGGTGAAGGTGACGACGTCGTCGGCGGCGGTCTCGACCTCGTGCCAGACGCGTAGGGCGCGGCCGGCTGCGTCGGTGATGTCGGACGCGTTGGACGGATTCCAGGCCTCCCACGCGCGGGCCTGCGGGTGACGCGTCTCGAAGGCGAACCGGCCGCCCATGCGCAACGCGGCACGTACTGCCATGAGTGACGCACGGATGTCGTCGTCGGTGACCAGGAACTGGAAGGCGTGGCCGGTCATGACCGCAAGGTCGAATTCACCCTGCCACCGCGCGTCCGCCGCGGTGCCCTCGACCCACTCGACATCGGCGCGAAGCCGGGCACGGGCGAGGACGGCCGGGTCCGGATCGAGGCCGACCAGACGCCCGGTGTGGCCGTGCGCGCGTGACCAGTGCAGCATCGAACCGGTGCCGCAACCGACGTCCAG
The DNA here is from genome assembly GCF_045162475.1 of Streptomyces sp. NBC_00984. Classification (NCBI taxonomy): domain Bacteria; kingdom Bacillati; phylum Actinomycetota; class Actinomycetes; order Kitasatosporales; family Streptomycetaceae; genus Streptomyces; species Streptomyces sp. NBC_00984. The sequence goes on along the minus strand of NZ_CP108734.1, from coordinate 403,850 downwards.
GACGGAGTCGGCAACCACGACCAACTCGTCGTAGAAGGCGTCGCCGGGCCAGCGGTCGGGATCCCAGGGGTTGAGCAGGTCGTACAGTGCGGCGTTGTCATCCTCCGAGTACATGGCGGCAGTATCCGCTGACGGTGACGCCGTTGTGGGTGACATCGTCGAAGTGCCGGTACAGCGGGGCGAGAGCGCCTGCCGGACCGGAGGAATCACGTATCCGGTGAGCGCAACCACACGCTGACCACCGGCATCAGAGCGAGTAGACGGCGACCGGAGCAAACAAGCGATCAGCCCCGAAGCGCAACCGGTCGTTGTGCCGGCAGCATGCTCGCCGCCGTGGAATGGTCGATCACCCAGCAGGCAGCCCAAACGCATCGCCATGCCGGAGAAGGTTCTCGGGGCTGAGGCTGTTCACCCGCACCTTGCGAGGAGGGAAGCCCACCATCGACAGACAGGCGTTTCCGGCCCATGAGATCAAAAGGCGAGGCGGGTCATGAGAGCCGCAAGTCGATCCAGGGGATGGTTTCTCCCGGCAGCAGGTAGCGCTCGGTCTCGATGAAACCGCGTTTCCGCGCGAACCGCAGACCGTCCTCGTTGGAGGCCAGGACTACGGTCTCGACCACCCGGGCACCCAGCTCCCGGGCCCTTTTTCAGCCCGCGCGCATAGAGCTCCTCACCGAATCCCTGCCCACGGTGATCGGCCAGCACACGGGCGATCACCGTGGCCGCCGACGTATCACCCGGCGGCGGCCGCAGAGTGCTGCTACCCACGAGAACGTCACCGAGATAGGCGACTCCCAGGTGGTGCCGCTGTGCGCGTTCCCGTACGTCGTCCAGCGACAGGACGTGCGTAGGGATGATCGCATTGTGGACGTACTGCCAGTCCTTGAATGCGGTTTCTCTGTCTGGCCGTTCGATGCGAATGTCAGGCATCGCAGAAGGAAATCCGAGCACACCCCGGAGCGTCAACCGTGTTCGCGCCGACCGAAAGTCATCGTGCCATGCGGAGAAGCCTGTGCCGGATGCCCCACGGTTCGAGCTGACCCCCTTCGACTGACGGGTGTTCGGGAGATCCATGCCGGCCGAATCGAATGTCGTCAGAAGAAGGCACGACTCGGAGACGCGCCGCCGCAAACAGGGGCGCGTCGAAGACCTGTCTACCGGATCGGGCATCGCGCAGCGTGAGCCCGGCGCCGTGATCTTGTTCGCCGGATGCGAGGGACACCAGCCTCGCCTACTGCGCGGAGTCGGTCCCGGCGGCCCAGGGGCTGTCCCGTAATCCCCGGCGGGCGTGCGACGACAGCTACGGCACCTCGCCGCGTTGTCGGAACGCCCGAATACATCCAGTATTCGGGCGTCCCTCCGCCTTGCGATGCACCGCATCCGACGCCGCACGCTGGTCCACCAGGGATTACGGGACAGCCCTTGGATTTCGCGGGTGAACGCGCTCACTTTCTCCGCCGATCTGATCACCTTCGTCTCGGTCGTCGGGCCGCCCAAGGTTCTGCTCTCCTTCGCTCACCTGGCGAAACTGCACCCGACGCGCAAACTTCGTACCATCGCCCTGCTGTCCTGCGGCTCGAACTGCTCGGCCGGCTTCCGGGACTGCTGCTCGCCGCAGTCAGCATCGACCTGGTCCTCGACGGCCTGGTGGAACTCGGCGTCGGGCTGAGCGGACCCGACCACTGAGAGTCTCTCTCGGCCTCGCGTCCGCCCAGCCATCGGCCGCGCCCAGCCATCGGCCGCCCGGCCTCCGTCAGGTCACGCTGCCGTTCGGGAACGGGCCTCGCCCGTCTCCCTCCCGTCCACGTCATGGTGGATGGGTGTGCCCGAGGCGGTCAGTGGAACACCTGTGCCGCCCCGACGCGCCGCGACGATCTCAGCCGCGATGGACAGGGCGGTCTCCTCGGGCGTACGGGCGCCGAGGTCGAGGCCGATCGGAGAGTGCAGGCGGGCCAACTCGGGTCCGGTGACGCCGACTTCGCGAAGACGGCGATTGCGGTCCTCGTGGGTGCGGCGCGAGCCCATCGCGCCGACGAACGCGACCGGCAGCCGCAGGGCCGTCTCCAGGAGGGGAACGTCGAACTTGGCGTCATGGGTGAGCACGCACAGGACGGTGCGTTCGTCGGTCGCGGTGCGCCGGAGATAGCGGTGCGGCCAGTCGACCACGAGGTCGTCGGCCTCGGGGAAGCGTTCGTGAGTGGCGAAGACCGGCCGGGCGTCGCACACGGTCACGTGGTAGCCGAGGAACTTGCCCGCCCGTACGAGTGCCGTCGCGAAGTCCACTGCACCGAAGACGATCATCCGGGGCGGCGGCACCCTCGATTCCACGAACAGCGTCACACCGCCCGGACAGCGCGATCCGTCCTCCGCGATCTCGACGGTGCCGGTGCGGCCGGTGTCCAGCATCGCGCGGGCCTCCGCCGCCGCGGTCCGGTCCAGGTCCGGATCTCCATCCAGGCTGCCCTCGTACGATCCGTCTGGGTGGACGAGCAGTACCCGGCCGAGCAGGCCCACCGGGCCCCGGGCCACCCGGGCGAGGGCCGCCGGTTCCCCGCGGACCGCGGCCGACACCCCGGCCCGGAACACCGGTGCGTCCGCACGCACCGGCGTGACCAGGACCTCGACGACGCCGCCGCAGGTGAGCCCCACCGCGAAGGCGTCCTCGTCGTCGTATCCGAACCGTTCGCGCACCGTCCGCCCGTCCCCGAGCGCCTGGACACACAGGTCGTACACCGCGCCTTCCACACAACCGCCGGAGACGGAACCGATGGCGGTGCCGTCACCGGCGACGGCCAGGGCGGCGCCGGGACCGCGCGGCGCGCTGCCGCTGACGGCAACGACGGTGGCGACGGCGAAGTCCCGGCCCTCCTCGAACCACCGGCTCAGCTCCTCGGCGACGTCAAGCACTCCGGGCTCCTCCCGCCGCCCGGCGCCGGGCCTCGTCCGCCGGGCGCAGGACGCGGTCCGGACGGATCGGCAGGTCCCGGTGGCGTACGCCGGTCGCGTGCCACACCGCGTTGGTGATCGCGGCGGCCACGCCCACGATGCCGATCTCGCCGATGCCCTTGATCCCGACCGGATCGCCCGGGACGGGGTCGTCCACCCAGTCGGCTTCGATGAGCGGCACGTCGGCGTGCGCGGCGAAGTGATAGCCGGCGAGGTCGGCGCCGACGTGGCCGCCCGAGGCCTGGTCCCTGATCGCCTCCTCGTGGAGCGCCATGGACAGCCCCCAGGTCATTCCGCCGATGAGCTGGCTGCGGGCGGTGAGCGGGTTGACGATGGTGCCCGCGGCATAGATGCCGAGCAGCCGTCGTACGCGCACCTCACCGGTGTCCACATCCACCGCGACCTCGGCGAACTGTGCTCCGAAGGAGTGACGTTCCTGCTGCGCGAGAGCGCCGATGGCCTCGGCCGTGTCCGACCGGGCGGTGATTCCCTCCGGCGGAATGCCGCCACCCAGGGCCAGACGCTCCCGCAGTTCGTCCGCCGCGATCGTCACCGCCCACGCCCAGGAGCGCGTTCCCATCGAGCCTCCGGCGATCATCGCCGGGCCGAGGTCGCTGTCCGCGATGCGCACCCGGACGCGGTCCGGGGCCACCTGCAGCGCGTCCGCGGCGACCAGGGTCATCGCGGTCCGCGCCCCGGTACCGATGTCCGCCGCGTTGATCCGTACGGTGAAGCTTCCGCCCGCCTCCGCGGTCACGGCCGCGGTGGACGGCCCGACCCCCGACGGGTAGGTGGCCGCCGCCGTTCCGGTCCCGAGCAGCCATCGCCCCTCACGACGCACGCCGGGCCGGGGGTCCCGGTCCGCCCAGCCGAACCTGCGGGCGCCCTCCTCGAAGCAGGCGAGCACATTGCGGCTGCTGAACGGCAGCCCGGACACGGGACCCGTCTCGGGTTCGTTGCGTGCGCGCAGCGCGATCGGGTCGATGCCGCACTTCTCGGCCAGCTCGTCGAGGGCGGATTCGAGGGCGAAGGATCCCGGTGCCTCGCCCGGCGCGCGCATCCACGTCGGGGTCGGCACGTCGAGCCGGACGAGCCGGTGCAGGGTGTGATGCGCCTCGGCGTCGTACATCACGCGCCCCAGCACGGCGCTCGTCTCGACGAATTCATGCACGGTCGACGTGAGGTTCTGGGCCTGGTGGTCGAAGGCACGCAGCCGGCCATCGGCATCGGCACCGAGCCTGATCCGCTGCGCCGTGGGGCTGCGGTAGCCGATGAGCGAGAACATCTGGCGGCGGGTCAGTACGACACGGACCGGACGATGAAGGACGGTCGTGGCCATCACGGCCGCCACCTGATGCGGGCTCAGCCCTTTCGACCCGAAGGCGCCCCCGACGTGTTCGGACCGCACCCGCACGGAGGCCGGATCGAGGGAGAAGAGCTGAGCCAGTTCGCTCGCCACCCAGGTGCTTCCCTGGTTGGAGTCGATGACGTCGAGTCGGCCGCCGTCCCAGCGGGCCGTCGCCGCATGCGGCTCCATCGGGTTGTGGTGCTCCTCCGGAGTGGTGTATTCCGCGTCCACGACGACGGCGGAAGCGCCGAGTTGCGCCTCCATGTCCCCCTTCTCCGTCTCGGCCTGGACCATTGGGGTGTTCTCCGGCGTGTACGCGTCCGAACGGCCGGCGTGGAAGGCGACGTCGTGCGGCTCCTTGTCGTACCGGACCACCAGCGCCTCGGCGGCCTCCCTGGCCTGCTCGGACGTATCGGCCACCACCAACGCCACGGGCCAGCCGGCGAAGGGTACGCGGTCGTGCTGGAAGATCCCGAGGATCGGGTTCGGTCGCCCCAGCATGCCCATGTAATCGGTGTCGACGCGAGGCGCGTTTCCGTGGTGCAGCACGGTCAGGACGCCGGGCATGGCCAGGACGGGGCCGTCCTCCACTGAGCGGATCCGGCCACGGGCAATGGTCGACAACACCAGCCAGCCGTGGGCCAGTTCGGTGAAGGGAACCTCTCCGGCGTAGCGGGCTGCCCCGGTGACCTTGTCGCGGCCCTCCACGCGGGTGTGGGCGGAGCCGACGGCTCCTGTCACGGCGGCGACCCCGGTCGTCGTGGTCATCGGGAGACCTCCTCGGTGAGCTCGGTCAGCACGGCCCCGACGAGGTTGCGCAGCAGCGTCACCTTGTAGCCGTTCTCGGGAAGGGCCTTGGCGGCGGCCAGTTCGGCATCAGCCGCGGCGGCGAACGCCTCCGCGCTCGCCGGTCCGCCGATCAGCTCCCGCTCGGCCGTCCGGGCCCGCCACGGCCTCGACGCGACAGCCCCGAACGCCAGACGCACTTCGCGCACGACACCGTCCTGGACGTCGAGCGCTGCGGCGATCGAGCCGATCGCGAACGCGTACGAGGCGCGCTCACGTACCTTCCGGTATCGCGAGTGGGCGGCGACCGGGGCGGGCGGCAGTGTGACGCCGGTGATCAGCGCGCCGGGCGGCAGAGCGGTCTCGATGTGCGGCGTGTCGCCCACGGGCGGGTAGAGCTCGGTGATCGGCAACTCGCCCGGACCGTCGGCCGTTTCGTACGAGATGACGGCGTCGAAGGCGGCGAGCGCGACCGCCATGTCCGAGGCATGCGTGGCGATGCAGTGCTCGGAGGCGCCGAGGATCGCGTGGTTGTGGTGCTCGCCGTCGACGGCGGGACAACCACTGCCGGGGGAGCGCTTGTTGCACGGTTTGCTGATGTCTGTGAAGTAGCCGCAACGGGTGCGCTGGAGCAGATTCCCGCCGACCGTGGCCATGTTGCGCAGCTGCCCCGATGCGCCGGCCAGGACGGCCTGGGCCAAAGCCGGATAGTGACGCCGTACTTCGGGGTGAGCCGCGAGACCGCTGTTGGTGACGGTCGCTCCGATGCGCAGTCCGCCACCGTGGATGAACTCGACTCCGTCGAGCGGAAGTTCGCGTACGTCGACGAGCAGCGCGGGCCTCTCCACGCCGGCCTTCATCAGGTCGACGAGGTTGGTGCCGCCGCCGAGGAAGCGGGCGTCGGGGTCGGAACCGAGCAGAGCGACCGCTCCGGAAACATCGAAGGCACGTTCGTAGCCGAATTCCCTCACGCCACTGCCTCCTTGTCCTGGGACCCGGCTGACTCCGCCGCTTGCGCGACTGCCTGGACGATCGACACGTACGCGCCGCAACGGCACAGATTGCCGCTCATGCGTTCGCGGATCTCCTCGGCGCTGAGCGCGGGCACCCCCGCCTCGGGCCGGACGTCATGGGTCACCGCGCTCGGCCAGCCCGCCGCGTGTTCCTCGATCACCGCGATGGCCGAGCAGATCTGCCCGGGTGTGCAGTATCCGCACTGAAAGCCGTCCAGGTCGAGAAAGGCCTGCTGCACTGGATGGAGCTGCTCGCCATCGGCCACGCCTTCGATGGTGGTGATCACCCGCCCCTCGGCCGCGACGGCGAGCTGGAGGCAGGAAACGGCCCGGCGCCCATCGATCATCACCGTGCAGGCGCCGCATTGACCCTGGTCGCAGCCCTTCTTGGAACCGGTCAGGTCGAGACGCTCGCGCAAGGCGTCGAGCAGGGTGGTGCGATGGTCGACGGGCAGTGTGTACTTCTCGCCATTGATGTTCAGGGTGATGGCACTGGACGTCGATGGGGTCATGATCAGCCTTCTTTCGCATTGCTGATGCGCGTCGAACGAGACGATCCCGGTGGACGTTCCGGGAGGGAGAGGGCGATGACGGTGAAGGAACCATTGACGGTGGGCGCAGGTCGGCCACACCGGCCGGATCTGCCGCTATGGTGAATCCAAGCGGACAGCTGTCCGCTTATCGTCGAACCTAGCGGACAGCTGTCCGCTCAGCAAGGACGGACTCGGCCGTGCTTCCGGGAGGAGGACGAGTGCGGGACGAGAAGAGCACGCCTCTGCGCCCGGACGCGCAACGTAATCGTGAACGCATCCTGGAAGTCGCGCTGGCCGAGCTGACCCGGGCGGCGGACGCGCCATTGAGCACGATCGCGAAGAAGGCGGGCGTCGGGCAGGGGACGTTCTACCGCAACTTTCCCAGCCGTGAGGCCCTGGTCCTGGAGGTCTACCGCTACGAGATGCAGCAGGTGGCCGACACCGCGGACCAACTGCTCCGGAGCCGCGCACCCGACCGGGCGCTGAGGGAGTGGATGGACCGTCTTGCCCAGTACGCCATGGCCAAGGCCGGCCTGGCGGACGCGTTGCGCAAGTCCACCGGCAAGTACGGCAGTTTGGCCCAGTTGGGCCACGGCCCGGTGACTCGGGCGGTCACACTGCTGCTGACCGCTAACGAACAGGCCGGCACCATCCGTCCGGGGGTGACCCCCGACGACTTCGTGCTCTTCATCGCCGGGCTCTGGCAGATCGACCCGCACAGCGACTGGCAGCCGCGGGCGAAGCGACTTCTGGACCTGGTGATGGACGGCCTGCGGGTGGGGGCGCCTGGAGCGGGAGGATGCGTGCGGGACGAGACCGCGGTGGATGAGACCAGGTCCGGTGGTTCCGGACGGACGGTGTGAAGAGCGGACTGATCGGCGACGGGCGGAAGATGGGCTGCGGGCCGGATGGTGCGAAGGTGGGCTCAGGTCGGGCGCGCCAGCCGCTTCACCATGATCAGGCAGGGGGTTCCGGGCCACAGGTCATTCGTCTCCTCCAGCGGAAGGAACTCGACAGACCGATAGAAGGCTCTGGTCCGGGCGTAGCCGCGATCGGGGTGCGCGGCTCCCAACGTCTTCACCTGGAGCAACCGGCAGCCGTCCACGGCAAGTTCCGAAACGAGTTCATCGACGAGTGCTCTACCGACACCTCGCCGATGCCATGACGGGGCAACCGCCATCAGGTGGATCTCGGCTGCTTCGGTGAAGTGCCGCTGGTACAACAGGACGCCTATCGACTCCGTGTCCGTGCGGGCGATGAGTCCGGAGAGGCGGTTGGCCGACTCCACGTACTCCGCGTTGACCTCCGGGATACCGAACCATGACGGGAGCGCGCCGATCAGCCCGGCGGTGATGCCTGCCAGCTCGGCCGAGCCGGTGATCTTGGAGATCTGGAAAGCCACGACGTCGTTCACGGGCGGAGCATGTCAGTTGCATCGCTTGTTCCGTGACTATCTGCGTGCCGATGAGGCCGCCCGTCGGGAGTGGGGGGCGTTCAAACGACGTCTGGCCCGCAGTGTGCCGGACCTGCTGGACTACGGGCAGATCAAGGCCCCGGCCACCGAGATTCTGATGATTGCGGCCGAACGCTGGGCGGCGGCAACAGGGTGGCAGCCACCGCCGGGGCGTACCGCATTGCGCAAGTCTCCCGCGAGCTGAGCCAATTGCACCGTCGCCTTGTGCCGGGACATGGGAGGTGCCTCCCGGCCCGCCTTCACAGTGGGCCGGTGCGTAGGGTGCGGGGATGATGGAAGTGCCAGAGGCGTTCGTGCGGAGCACGCTGGAGCGCGAGGGCGAGCCCGGTGCGGCTTGGCTCGCCGAGCTGCCCGGAATCGTGGAGGAGCTGCTGGGGCGCTGGGACTGCGTGCGGGACGGTGAGGTCATGTATGGGGGAGTCGGGGTCATCGTTCCGGTGCTGCGGCCGGCCGAGGGGGCGGCCGTGGTGAAGGTGTCCTTTCCCCATCCAGGCAACGTGCATGAACCGGACGCGTTTGCGGCCTGGGGCGGACGAGGAGCGGTGCTGCTGCACGAGCGCTACGACGAGCACTTCGCGATGCTCCTGGAGCGAGTCCGGTCGTCGACCCTGGCGGAGGTCGAGGACAGCGATGAGGTGATGAGGATCGCAGGGCGGATCAGTCATCGGCTGGCCATCCCCGCGCCGCCTGAACTGCCCCGGCTCCGGGACCAGGCCGATGCCTGGGCAGCCCAACTCCGGCAGGACGCCGCAGAGCTGACACACGCGTTGCCCCGACGCGTGGTCGACGCCGCCGTGGCGACGGCCCAGGAATTGGGCCGGGATCAGCCGGATACCCTCATCCACGGCGACCTGCATGCTCGCAACATCCTGCGTGCCGACCGTGAGCCGTGGCTGGCCGTCGACCCCAAGGGGTACGCAGGAGATCCCGCATACGACGGCGGCACTCTGCTCAAGGCGCGGTCGCCGGCGCTCCTCGAAGCGGGCGACCTGAGAAGGGCGCTGTTCCGGACCCTGCATGTCTTCGCCGAGGCGGCCGAAGTCGATCCCGAACGCGCCCGGCGTTGGGCTCAGTTCCATGCGGTCCAAAGCGCTTTCTGGGGTCGCCGTCACGGATTTCGCAAGGCACGCGGAGGTCCACAATTGGATTGGTTCACACAACTTGTGGACTCCCTCGCGGAGTTGCTCGCCGAGCGTGCCTAGCGCGCCCGGAAGTAGGAGTTGATTCGGCGGGAACGGCGATTTCGCACGCGCAGCGGCACCGCGCAACGGTCTCGGACGCGGCGGGCCACTCAGGGGCCGACGTACTCGTACACGCCTCCGTGAGGGTGACGCAGTACCGCACGGTGACCGTTGGGGGTGGGTTGAGCGGGCATCACCACGGTGGCCCCTGCCGCCACCGCTTCCTCGACCGCCGCGTCCAGGTCGGCGACCACGAGAGTGGCCCCGACACCGGCTACCCGCTGCACCGCTTCGTCCGGCCCGCTGAACAGGAGGAAGGGACCGATGCTCGCCAGACTCACACCGGCGAAAGCGAATTGGGCGGCTGTCTCGCCGGTCACTTTCTCGTAGAAGGTGATGGCCGCGTCCAGGTCGTCGACACGTTGCCTTGCAATCACTGAGTCGATCTTCATCGTCGGTGCCTCGGCTCCTCGTAGGGCTTGGTTCTCTGTTTGTGTCGAGGTGTTCGCGGCAGCGCCAGGGCCTGTCCGACCCGCGTCCACCGGACAGGTTCTACGTGCCACTGCTCGCGAGGAGTTGCCGTGCATATCCGCTGCGCAGTTCCTCGGTGATCCGGCGTCGCCATGGGCGGCTGACGACCGCGTGGGTGAGCCGGCGGGAGGTGCGGGGAGTGGCCATGATTGTCTCTGCGAGTCGGTGGGCCCGGTGCGTCAGTCGGTCGCTCGGCAGCACCTCGTTGACCACCCCCCACCGCAGTGCGGTCGCGGCATCGATTCCCTCACCGGTGTAGGCGAGATGGGCGGCCCGTTTGGTGCCGAGGAGTTCCTCCAGGGCGAGGTACATGCCGTCGCCGGGCACCGACCCGGCGGCGAAATTGCCGTCGGCGATCACCACGTCGTCGGCGCACAGAGTGATATCGCAGATCAGGGCCAACTCCTGGCGTGGACCGGGTCCGTTCAGCACTCCGATGGTCGGGACGTCGATACCGAGGACCAGACTCTCAAGGAGTCGTGCGCCGTCGGAATACTGCTCGTACAGCAGGTCGCCGGGCCAGTGCGACAACGGTTCCGCGAACGACCGCGGATCGATCCCGGCCATCCACTGTCGGCCGGTCCCCGTGATGATCAGGACCTCGTTGTCGGGGTCCGCGCCGGCTTCCGCGAGCACTCGTCCCCAGGCGTTGAGCAGCCCGCGCGAGAAGACCGCCGGTCCCCCCTTGGAGTGCATGCGGATCTCGACGACTCCCGAGTCCCGGTGGATGGCGAAGTGTTCGGCGTACGCGGCGGCGTACCGTTGCAGGGGCGGGCGTTCCACGAAGCCACCGAGAAGCCTGTCGCGATCATCCAGCGCATCGGGCACGGGGCATCGAACCTTTCGGTCGGCAGGAGCCTGGATCCGACACTCTGCCACACTAAGTGGGGTTGGACCCCACTTGACGAGAAAGGCGGGAAACAATGCAGTCGGCGAACGAGGAACGCGCGGGCGACGGCCGACCCGTACGTGCTGATGCCCGGATCAGCCGCGAGCGGATCGTGGCCTCCGCCGGCCAACTGTTCGCCGAGGAGGGCGTGTCGGTCTCCCTGGAGCGGATTGCCCAGCACGCCGGGGTGGGTTCGGCGACGCTGCACCGCCACTTCCAGGGGCGACGCGCACTGGCCGTTGCGGTGATGGACGAGCGGGTCCAGGCCCTGTGCGCACGAGCGCGTCGGCTCTCGACCGAGTGTGAACCGGGGCAGGCCCTCGAAGCGTGGGTACGGGCAGTCGTGGAGCACAACAGCACGTTTCGTGGCCTTGCCACGCTGCTGTCCGAGGATCTCGCCGAGCCCGGACATCACGTGGAGTCGCGGCACGACGAAGTGCGCGCGGCGGGAGGCGAGCTCTTGTACCGGGCGCAGCAGGCGGGTGCGGCCCGGCACGACATCACGATCTCGGACCTCCTCAACCTGGCCAACGGGATCGCGGTTGCCACCGAGCGGGTGCGGGACGGGGAGAGGCAAGCCGATCACCTGCTCGACGTCGTGATCACCGGCGTGCGGCCCCGTGCCTACATGGCCGTACGCGATGCCCACACCCAAGACGGGCTGGATAGTCCATCGAGCCCCCGGAGAGCAAGCACCAGCGCGGGTGACGGACAGGAACGGGAAGCCGGTCGCGGCCCTGGCTCTCCGTGACAATCGTCCTCGCCGCGTTCACAGTCGGAGGCACCATTGTCCCCGAAGACTGGTTTCGAATGTCGTGATCTGATCTCATGGACGAGACGATCGAAACGCTGCGGCGAGAGTTCAACGCCGAGGAGGGCAGCTTCCTCCTCCAACTGCGTGGCCGACAGTGGGACCGGACCGCCTTCGCTCGTCTGGTACGGGCCATGCGAGCAGCAGGCGCACAATCCGAGACGAGCGAGAAGATCGATCGTTGGCTGGCCGAAGGGTTCTACGAGGTGGCAACGGCCGTTCCGTAGTGGACATCGCACCCCGTCTTCCCGCGACCGGAACCGGACCGGGAGTCCGGGCAGTCGCCTCTCGGGCACTGTCAGTGCTCGGGTTTAGATTGACTGCGTGACTGAACCCTCCTACCTTGCCGCGGTCCGGGAGTCGTACGACACCGTCGCCGCCGACTACGCGGAGTATGTGCCTGCTCCCGATGATCTCGATCCGATATCGCGTGCGATGCTGGCCGCGTTCGCCGAACTCGTGCGGACCGCCGACCGAGGGGGCGTCGCGGACCTGGGCTGCGGCCCCGGCAAAGTGACGGCGTATCTCGCCGGACTGGGGGTGTCGGCATTCGGGATCGACGTGTCGCCGAAGATGATCGGCCTGGCACGCGAAGCACACCCGGACCTGCGATTCACGGTGGGCTCGATGACCGCGCTGGACATCGATGACAACGAGCTCGGCGGCATCCTGGCCTATTACTCCATCCACCACACGCCGCCGGAGCTGCTCCCGGTCGTGTTCGCCGAATTCCAGCGCACCTTGGCGCCCGGTGGGCATCTGATGATCGTCGGGCGGGTGGGACACGGCGAGCATCGGCATGTGAAGAATGCCTACGGCGACCATCCCGCGTTCTTCGACTCCTACCTGCTGCCGGCTGACCGGATCGCCGAACTACTGGACCGGGCCGGGCTCGTGGTGACCACGCGGCTGGTGCAGGAGCCCGCCGAAGAGGGTAAGAGAGCGATCGCCGGCCTCTTGGCCCACAAGCCGGAGCCACTCCGGTCCTGACGTCGTTGCGGGCGCGGCCCCGCTGATGATCCTGACCATCGTTGAAGGAGCCGCTGTTCCGCGCCCGTGTTCGGGGGAAATCGGGCGGGGCCCGGTGGGCCAGTGCGGAGGAGGGGGCAGTGCTCAAGCCTCTGGCGATGGCGCTCCGGTGCTCTGGCGCTCCGGCGAACGTAGCGGACCATCCGCTCCACGGAGACCATCGCGGATCCGTGGGGCACTGCCGGTGTTGTGGGCACGGTGAGGGGCCCAGGGCCTGGCGGCGAAGCGGACCCCCCGTCACGTCGGTAACTTTAGTTGCGTATCCCGCGCGTGGTAACTATGGTTGTCGCATGACGCTGCCTGAGATCACTACCGCGGAACAGACAGTTCTCGACAAGGCTCTCCTCGATGCCCTCAACCCACTCGCCTCGGCCATGCGTGCCCGGGTGACCGGACTTCCCGAAGAACGCATGTGGGATGCCGAACCCATCGACGTGACTCTGTCGATCCTCGGCACCTGGAAGGTGGTGGACGCGGAGGTCAAGCGGTTGACGGCAATCGCAGCAAAGACTGCCGGGTCCTATGGCGCGAGCTATGAGCAGTTGGGTGCTGCCTGGGGCATCACTCGACAGGGTGCTCGCAAGAAATGGCCCGATGCCATCGACAGGTCAGCCCCTGCGGAAGCGGAGCCGAGTCGGATCGAACTGTGCGGCGGCAGCGCCGAATTGTTCCGGGATCCGTCATCGGGTGGCTGGCGATGGGCCGGACGGGGAGCTGATGGAACATGCGATGAGGCCGACAGCACCGCGTACTACGCAACGAAGGAAGAGGCTGCCGCCCACGCAGGTGTCTTTTTGAGCGAGCACGTCGCCGAACAGCGTTAGGGCCGGCGCCGCAGCCGGCCGGGGACGGCTGCCAGGCCGGCCCCCGGGGTTGCGCGATGACCTGCTCTCGATCCGATGGGTGAGCGTCAAGAACGATGCCGCACGGCTGTCATCGGGACTGGGGTGGCTGAGCCGTACGTTCTCGCCCGAGGGATGTCGTCCTCGCGCCTCGTCGCTCGCGACCCAGAGCCGGCCGTCATTGCCTGCTCCGCAGCCCGAACGACCAGTGGGTGAAGGGCTCACCAGCCCTGGTGGGTCGAGTGGTGGCCGTCACCGCGACGCCATCCTCCTGAGGGTGTCCTTGTCGCCTGCACGGGCTGGGCGATCACCGGTGTGCGGTTCCCGCCGACCGGGGTCGGCATGCGCATCACGCGCCCGCAGTGCATGGATCTCGTGCCGCCCCGCCGTACGACCTGCTGTGTATGCCGGTCGGCGGGGCCCGCAACCAGGGGAGGTGTGCGGGTCATCCAAACGTGCTGCAACCAGCTGGGCACGCCGGTCACCAGGGTGCTGGAAGGGGAGGGGCTGCCGGGGCCCGTGGGTGTGATGACGCGGGCAACGTGGAGCCCTGTGTACGGCATGAAGGTGTCATTCCGGCGGCCCCTGCCTCGGTGGCGGGGTGGTGAGCCCGGCCACCATGCGCGCAAACGCGCGGGCTGCCCGCTCGTCGAGTTCTTCCAAGGGGACTCCGGTGTCGCGGGCGTACGCCTCGCGGAAGATGATGTAACCCATCTGCGCGGCGGCCGTCATCACATGGTCGGCCACCGCGTCGGCGTCCTCGGGCAGTGAGCCCTCGTCCCTGTCCCGTTCCAGACTCTGGCGCGTCTGCGTGAACCGTGGCAGCGGGGAGAAGTCGCCATCGCCGTCGAGCGCCAACAGCGCTTCGAGCTTTACCAGTTCGGGTTCCCCCAAACGATGACGGAACATGGCCTGCCGTCGCTCGGCGAACGGCAGCTCCCAATGACTGTCCTGGTCAGCGGCCTGACATTGTACCAGGTCGGCGGCGGCGGCGCGCAGAAGGGCCTGCCGGGTGCCGAAGTACTGATAGATCTGCCCGTGGTTGACCCCGGCCTCGGTGGCGATCTCCCGGAGGTTGACCCCGGCGAGCACGCCGTCGCGCTGGAGGAGTCGGCGCGCGGCCGCCAGCAAGTCCGCCTCGGTCTCCTCGCGGGTGCGCCGTCGCCGCCGCGTCCTGCCGGTCTCGCTCATGCCCTGCTCCTCGTCCGTCCCTGGATGGCTTTTCTCGTCGCAGCCCCTTGCCACGCTCCAGTGACCAGCTCATGGTCCCGCTAACAACGTTTCGTTAATAACGGAACGTGAATTAGATGTGAAGGGGCATCCATGGCGACACTCCCTCAGGCACTTCCTCTGGCGGGCATACGCGTCCTCGACCTGTCCACCGTCCTCGCCGCGCCGGTCACGGCCACTTTCCTGGGCGACTTCGGCGCCGAGGTGGTCAAGGGCGAAGAACCCGGGCGCGGCGACTTCACCCGCGGTGCGAAGGCCGGAGCGCGATCCCCGTACTGGGCCCAGGAGGCGCGCAACAAGAAGTCGGTGACCCTGGACCTGCGCACCGGACGTGGACAGGACCGCAGACTGGTCCCGCACTTCGACGTCGTGATCACCAACTACCGCCCGCCCACCCTGCGTTCATGGGGACTGGACCCGGACGCGCTGCGCGCACTCGCCCCAGACACCGTGCTGGCGTACGTGACGGGATACGGGCTGACCGGCCCCTACCGCGACCGGGGCTCCTTCGACCGGATCGCGAGTGCCTTCGCCGGCCTGACGTACGTGACCGGTGACGCCGACCGGTCCCCGGTCCGCAGCGGCTATTCCACGATCGACTACATGGCCGCCTATCTCGGCGCCTTCTCCGTGGTCACGGCGCTGTACCACCGCGACACGGCGGGGGGCGGCGGTCAGGTCATCGACCTCGCGCTGTACGAGGCGGGCTTCCGCGCCTCGGAGGACGCGCTCACCTCGTACGCGACAACCGGCCGAATTCGTGAGCGAATGGGCAACCACAACCCGCAGATCGTTCCCGCCAGCGACTTCACCACGTCCGACGGGCGCCGGGTCTCGATTCACGCGGGCACCGACGCACTCTTCCGCCGCCTGGCCATCCTCATGGGAACACCGGAGCTGGCCGACGCCCCCGAGTACGCCACCCGCGCGGTCCGGGCCGAGAACGCCCATGTCCTGTACACGATGATTGCCGACTGGGCCGCCACCCGCACTGCGGACGATCTGACCAAGCTGCTCAGCGAGGCGGACGTTCCTGCCTCGCCGCTGATGAGCATCGCCGCCGATCCGCACTACCGGGAGCGGGGCACACTCGTCACCGTCGAAGACCCGGACTTCGGCGAACTCCCCATGGTCGCACCCCTGCCCCGGCTGTCGAAGACCCCGGGCAGCATCCGCCCTGCGCGTGGCAGTCCTGCGCACACTCGGCGTGGCCGCACCCCGGCCAGAGATGCTGCGTGCCCTCGAACGGACAGCGGACATCCTGCGCGCCCAGGGCCACGATGTACGGGATGACGACGCGGCTCTGCCCGGAGCCGCGGACTTTCCCGCGCCGTTTCAACTGCGCCAGAAAGTCCTGGCCCACAACCGGCTCCTCGGTGTCCTCGACGACTTCACCACCCGACGCGCCGATTTCGAACCATGGTTCGCCGACCTTCTCGACGGCGGCCGCAACATCGCACCGGCCGAATTCGCCGCCTACTGGGCGCACCGTTCCCTGCTCGACCGCTGGACGGCCGAACTCTTCGACCGGTTCGACCTGCTGCTCATGCCCACCGTGCCCACAACGGCATGGCTCGCGGAGGGGCCGGACGTGGCAACAGCTGTGCGTGAGCGGACGCTGCCGATTTCCTACACCTCCGTCTTCAACGACACCGGGCACCCCGCAATCAGTGTCCCCGCCGGCGTGGGCCCGGACGGCCTGCCCTGCGCGGTACAACTCGTCGCCCGACACCACCGCGAGGACCTGTTGCTCGGCGCCGCACAGGTGGTCGAGACCGCCGAGGGCACTCTGCATCCCCCTGCCTTCGCCACCCTCGCCTGATGTGACGGGCCGCCGACTGCGCCGAGGGCGAGATGCATTTCGCCGACAGGCGGCAGGTTTCAAGGAGACCGGCGCGCTGCCGGGCGAGGACCTGTATGTGCACACCGGGGGCGGGACTGCGGAGGCTGCTCCGGCCGCCCTTCTGGCCGAAATTCGCATGGGATCCGGGATCCCGGATCCGGGCATCGCGACAGTGGCGGTGCGCGTGGCCCCGTACGAGGAGGGGGAGAAGCCCACTTCCGAGCCGGATCGGCACACAGCTGTCGCTCTGCTGGAACAGTCCCGCCAGGCCCTGCCGGTCTCGAGTCTTGAGCCGGGCTTGTCAGTGGCGTGGTGCATGATCGGCACGTCGGTTCTTCGAGGGAGATGGAGGCGCCATGCCGATCACGAACCAGCAGGTGACTGAGTACGCTTTTCTGCAACAGCTCTACGCGGACGAATACTTTCCGGATCACGTCGTCGACAAGGGCAGGGCGATCCTGCTGAGGCTGTGCGAGCGGATCGAGGCAGTGCGGCCTGCGGATCTGCCGGCCCTGTACGTACTCACGGAGGCGGCGACGGAGGAGTTCAACCTGCTGGAGGCCGAGTTCGAGGCGGCAGGGAGCGAGATCGAGACGGTTGCACGGGAGGAGATAGCCGAGGACTTCTGGTTTGTGGCGTCGGTCTACGGATTCTCGCACGCCGATACGGAGGAGCTGATCGCCGCCAGGGATTGGTGAGCGACGACTGGAAGACCGAGGCGGTCGGCCTTGTCGATCCACGGCGGGGCGCTACCCCGGGCCGGGTCTCCTTCGATTGCGGACCCGGCCAGGGCAATTGTGGGCCGTCCGACTTCGAAGCCACTCCTGCGACTGACAACCGACGATCGCTGAGTTCCGCCGCCGATCGGGCGTCAACGTTGCGAGGCGTCCAGGGCGGCGAGACCGCTGCGGACAGCAGCAGACGTCTCGTCGAGCTGCTCCCGTTCATGAACGCGCCAGTCGGCACCTATACGAAATGGATCGCCTGCGAAGCGAGGGATGACATGGAGGTGCACATGGAAAACTTCCTGGAATGCCGCTTCACCATCCGCGAGGAGCAGGTTGACGCCCTCGCACCGCAGGCCTGATCGGCGCAGTGCCCGCCCGAGTCGGTGTGCCACTTTCCAGACCTGGACGCCGTCGTCCTCCTGAAGGTCCTCCAACCCCACCGCGTGAGTCTTGGGAACGACCAGCAAGTGGCCCGGGTTGACGGGCCGGAGATCCATGAACGCGATCACCGAATCGTCCTCATGGACAATGCTGGCATCCGCCGCACCGCGCCCTATCGTGCAGAAGATGCATTCGTTACCCACCACAGCCGCATCCTCACGCTCCGAAGTACCCGTGCCGATCACCACATCAGAAGAGTCATGCGAGCGCGAGTGAATTCGGTACCGACGGCCATCTTCGTGCAGCCGTGCAGTGATGATGGTGGTCGGGAACGCGTCTGTTTGCACCTCTATCGCTCCGTACATCACTCAAACTCGCTTGATGCAGCGGCAGGTTGGAAGCACGTCGTCGGGCAGCCGTGGCCGGGACGGGCCGCGTTCAACATCGACGGCCCCGAGCCGGAGCCGTACGAGCTGGCCGAAGTGCCGGTGGGCATCGAAGCAACGGCACTGTCATCCGCACACCGTGGACGTAGGAATTGTCCGGGCGATCAGGCCGGGCTGCTCGGTGAATCTCGGCTCAAGCGGCTTATTGAGCCTGCTCGGTGATCATCTTGAGCATGGCCCGGGGTGTGTTGTCTTCGGAGTCGATTCCCTGGACCACCTCGGTGCCTTCAAAAGTGACGGCCTCGGTACTCCGGGCGAACATCGCCTGCTCGTGTTCGGCGAGCGCGGCTTCGATGTCTTCGGGGGACGCGGCGAGGGCACGGCCGAGTTCGGCGCCGTCGAGCATGGCCAGGTTGGCGCCTTCGCCGTTCGGCGCTGCGAGGTGAGCGGCGTCGCCGAGCAGGGTCACCCCCGGCACCCGGGCCCACCGGTGCTCGGCCGGCAAAGCGTAGTGAGGGCGCAGAACAGGCGCGGTATCGGCGTCCGTGATCAGCGCGGTGAGCTCCGGCGCCCAGCCGTCGAACTCCCTCGCGATCCGCGCGGCCGTGGCGGAGGCATCGGTGAAATCGATGGCGGCAAACCAGTCCCGCGGCCTGGACAATGCCACGTAGGCGTGCAGGGTGTCACCGCTTTCCCGGTGAGCGAAGATCTCCTTGCCCGGCGAGGGCGCGATCATCGACCCACCGCCAACCGTCTTCGCGGTGCCGGTGTGCCGGGTGTCGGCGTCGAATAGGTAGGTCTCGACGAACGACGTGCCGACGTACTCGGGTGTGGCGTCGGAGAGCAGTGGCCGGACCCGCGACCACGCACCGTCCGCGCCGACCAGCAGCCGCGTGACGACGGTGCCGCCGTCGGCGAACGTCACCTCATGACGGCCCTCGCCGAGGGCACGGGCGCCGCTGACCTTGTGCCCCCACCGGACGGTGTCGGCCGGGAGAGAGTCGAGCAGGATCCGTCGCAGCTCCCCGCGCTGTACCTCGGGGCGTCCGCCCGTGCCGTCGTCGGCCATCTCGTGCAGGACGGTCCCGTCTTGCTCGACGAGCCGCATCGCCTGGCGGCCTTCGATGACGATGGCGTGGAACTCGTCCATCAGGCCGGTCGCCTTGAGGGCGAGCTGCCCGTTGTAGTCGTGGATGTCTAGCATCCCGCCCTGCGTGCGCGCCGTCGGGGAGGACTCGGCCTCGTAGACCGTGATCGGGATTCCATGGACGTGCAGGACGCGGGCCAGGGTAAGTCCGCCGAGTCCGGCGCCGATGATCGTGACGGGGGTGCGCATGGGGGCTCCTCGAGGTCGGGACCGCCCAGTGATCTCCGGCGGCCGCTTCCGGAAAGGTGCCAGCCCCAGCCGACAAGCCGCCGACATCGAACTCACAGCCCCCGACAGATGGCCGACAGGCCCCGGAACGGCGTTCAGCCCGGCGTCCGGATCGATCGTGCGGCGGATCACCAGGGCGAAACGCTGCGCAGTGCCGCGTCGCCCGCTTGATGGAGGCGGTGCAGGAGGCGAGGGCCTTGGCCGATCGCACGGAGCGTTCACCACCAAGCTCCACCTGAGCGGGGACTGACAGGGGCGCCCGCCCTCCCACGTCGCCGCACCAGAACAGCGGGCGGACTGCACCCAGTTCACGCCAGTGCCGGAGAAGATCCGCGTCCCGCGGATCGGGCCCTCGGAAGCATGAGGTGGCGCGCCGTCAGGTCCTACTCATCCGGGTCCCAGGCCAGGAGCAGGTCGAAGAGACGTCGGCCGCCGTCGAGCTTCAGGGAGTCCACCGGAATGCGGCTGTACAGGGCCAGGACCAGCTCACCGGCCGTGCCCCGGGCGGAGGCGTCGGCCGCGTCCGGGGCCTCGCCGGCAGCGGTGGCGGGCATCGCTCCGGTCATGGGAAGACGAGTGGCCCGCACGCCGTCGGCGGCGAGCGCGAGGCGCCAGGAATGGCCCTCGGTGGCGTGGTAGTCGACGACAGCGGGCTCGTGCGGCCAGGCGTACGGCCCCGCGCAGCAGGTGGACAGGAACTCGTCGACACCGTCGAGTGCCGCCTCTTCCGGCAGCGGCTGCGGGTCGCCCACGGTGATCTGGGCGTCGTAGGTGTGCACCGTGGCCTCCTGGACCTGGTGCCGGGCGACGGCACCGCTGGTCTGCGGCGACTGCGACCCACCCCACCACGTCCAGCAGCCCCGATCCGGGCCGGACTCGCGCAGTGCGCTCAGCAGCAGCTCCGTGGACTCGGCCGACCAGGCCAGCAGGGCCTCGCGCTCCCGGGGCGCAGCGAGGGCTACCTGCCCGGACCTCTCGGCCGGGGGAGCGTCGGCAGGCCCTGCGGCGACGGTGGCGGCCCAGAAACGGTGCACCCCGCCCAGGTGCCGCACCAGATCCAACAGCTTCCACTCGGGGCAGGTCGGCACCTGCACGTCGAGGCTGGGCGCGGAGGCGACCGCGGCCCGGAACGCGACCGACCGTTCGTCGATCAGCCGCAGCAGAACGGGAAATTCCATAGTCTTTTGCACGCTGACTGTCTATCACCGTGCTCCGACAATCGGACAGGGATTTTCACGGCCGACGCGGCGGGCGCGCGGCCCTGGCCACGCGCCCAGCCCTCGCCGACCCGGCCGCGCGGCAGGAAGGCCGTACGCCGTCGCGCAGAGCTATGCGCTCGGGCCATGGCATGCGTTGCCTCTTCAGGAGGCGTCCGGGCGAAGCGTGCATCGGGAGCGCAGGCGGTCAGCGGTAGGCGGCGAGGAAGGCGCGGACGCCGGCGGTGGCGTAGCGGTCGAGTTCGGCTTGGGTGTGCTGGGGGCCGCCGTGGAACATTGCCTTGTTCACCGGGATCCACAGCAGTAGACCGGAGAAGTGATTGGCGGCCAGGAGCGGTTCGTCGATCCGGAGCAGTCCGTCCTCGGTGAGGCGCTGGAACGTGGCTGCCAGGGTGACCAGTACTCGCTCGAAGCCCTGCTCGTACCAGGCCGCGCCGAGCTCGGGGAAGGCATCCGCGTTGGCGATGACCAGGCGCCGCAGCTGAAGCACCTGAGCCTGCGTGAGGGTGGTGAGGAACTGCCGGGCGAGGCGGGTCAGGTTCTCGTCGAGCGTATCGGCGTCGGACGGGATGTCGGCCACCAGGTCGATCACGCCGTCGATGCGGTCGGTGGTGGCCAGGACGATCTCTGCGAACAGCTTCTCCTTGTCGGAGAAGTGCTTGTAGACGGTCTGCTTGGACACGGCCGCCAGCTTCGCGATGTCGTCCATGCTCGTGCCGGAGTAGCCCTTCTCCATGAAAACCGTGGTCGCGGCCTCCATGATCGCCTGGCGCTTGCGTGCCGATCGGCCCTGCTCGTTCGCTTCCATGCCGTCTCCCTGACATGACAGTACTGGACAGTCCAGTTCATCCATGAGTACTGTACCGTCCAGTTCCCAACAGTACTGAACCGTCTAGTTCTGTGTGGTATTCGCGACCGAGGAGGACTTCCATGGCCCAGACGAACAACGCCCCGATCACTGCCAGCTCCACGATCTCGACCTGGCGGGCGACGCGGGTCCTGCTGGCCGGCGGTATCGCGGCGGGCCCGCTGTTCCTGGGTGCGGGCCTGATTCAGGGCTTCGCCCGTGAGGGCTTCGACTTCACCCGCAACGCCATCAGCCAGCTCAGCCTCGGTGGCCTTGGCTGGATCCAGGTGACCAGCTTCCTGCTCACCGGGGTGCTGGCCATCGCCGGTGCGATCGGGATACGGCAGGCACTGCGCGATGTCCCCGGTGGGGTCTGGGCCTCGCGGTTGGTAGGCGTGTTCGGTGCCTCGTTCCTTCTTGCGGGGGTTTTCACCGCCGACGCCGGCGCCGGGTTTCCGGCCGGTACCCCGGAGAGATCGGGCGCCTCGATGAGTGCGCACGGCGCCGTCCACATGCTCAGCGGGATGGTGGGTTTCCTTGCGCTGTGTGCCGCGTCCTTCGTGCTGGCCAGGCTCTTCGCCGCCCAGCGTCAGCGCGGCTGGGCCATCGCCTGCCGCCTCGTGCCGGTGGGAGTTCTCGTGGGCTTCGCAAGCTCCTCTGTCGCCGTCCTGGCCTTTACGGCCGGAGCGGGACTCGGACTCCTCTGGCTCACCGCAGTGTCGGCCAGGCTTCTCGCCGCCGCGCCGACGGCTCAGCAGTAGGCAGAGCCCCTGTGGCTTGCAGGACGGGCGAGAACGAAGCGACAATCCAAGATCACTGAGCATGGAGAGATGGGACACTGCGACATGACTGAACCGGCAAAGGGCCCTGCCAGCTATTTCCCTTCGATCGAGAAGAAGTACGGCCGTCCGATCACGGAGTGGAAGGACCTCATCAGGTCCTCTTCCCTGACCAAACACATGGAGCTCGTCTCGTGGCTCAAGACCGAGCACGGCCTCGGTCACGGCCACGCAAATGCCCTCGTCGCACACACCCTCGCCGAAGACAGCGGCAAGTGAACCGTCCTCGCCCCGTACCGGGGGAGGCGTCGGCACGGTGATCCATGGCTCGCCCTGGCGGGTGGCGACCTTCAACCCGCGCCCGCCGGGCCGTCGGCCGGTGCGGCGATCAGCCCGGCCAAGCCTCTGGTCATTCGTGGTGCGTATCTCGAAGCGGATATGGAGTCGTTTGAACTGGTGGAGCCAGGCGCGGGTTTGGCTCGAACGCCCCGGCTCGCCGAACCCGCTCGACGACGTGCTGCTGGACCGGCTCGCCATCGCCGCCGCGGCGGCCGTCGAGCGGTACGGCCCGGCCCACACCACCATGGCCGCCCCCGCCCTCGTCGAACTGGTGGTCAGCTCCGACAGCGACGAGGCGGCCAGAGCGCGGGTGCTACGGCTCCTGGGCTTCGCCGCCGACCTGCCGGTCCACGTCATCGCCGTACGCTCGCAGCTCCCGCTCGACCGGATCGGCGGCCTGGTCTGCCCGGCCCGCCCGGTGAAGGCGGCACCGCTCGCCGACTTGGGCGTCATCCTGGCCGCCGCCATCGACCCGGCCGGGTTTCCCGCAGACGTACGTGCGGGCATCGGCGCCGCCGAAAGCCCCGGCCGATCATGGCGCCAAGCCCGCACCGCCCTCCGCTTCACCACCCCACGCGAACCCGTCATCCGCTACGACGACCAGGGCGCGCTGGCGCTTCTCGCCGAGATACCTCCGGACACCTCGCGCGACAACACCGATGTGGCCGCGATCACCCGCGTGACCGGCAACCATGACGATCTGGAGACCCTGGACGCCTACTGCACGACCGGCTCCCAGCGCCGAGCCGCCGGCCTTCTCCATCTGCAGCACAGCAGCGTCGCCCGCCGACTCGAACAGATCGGCAAGACCCTTGGCATCGAACTCGCCGATCCCGCCGGACTGTTACGCGCCAGAATCGCCCCTACCGCATGGCGCCTGCTCAACGACTGAGGGAGACCTGCCACGACACCGTGGGGGACGGCGGCCCCGTCACCGTCCTGTGTATGCCGCACCGGCTGCTCGTCCTCCCCGGCCGGTTCGAGCCCGAGGAGCTGCGTCCCCGCAGGGGCACCTCATGGAGACATCGGCCGGGGCGATCTCCTCGGCCCCGGTAGAGACGACAAGGTCAGGCACGGGGATCCGGGCGAAGCCAGTGGGCCCCAGTGGTCCAGCCCAGGAAACAGCGCCCCCCGCCCGAGTCCGGCGAGCCCCCGGCTGCGGCCTGGCGCAGGCCGGTCAGTGCAGGCGCGAGCCGAGCCGCCACATGACCTGGATAGCGGGCCATCTCCTCGTCCAGTCGGGCGATCACCAGGGACTGTTCCGCAGGACCGCAGAGCGACAGGTGGAACACCATCTGGCGCCATGCGTATGCCCCGTCCTTGATCGTGGACAGCGGTCGCGGGTTGCCGTGTATCCGGGCAGTCAGCAGGCACACGGTGGTGAAGCAGCGCCGAGCCAGGTCTCCCCAACCGGGCTCGGGACTGATGCCGATTCGGCCGGCCAGGGTGGCCAGGTTGTGTGTGGTGAGGATCTGGGCCTGCTCGATGACCTTGCCGTTGGCTGCCACGGACCAGCTCCGGGGGCCCGAATCGCCGGCCCGCGCTGCGCACAGCTTCGCGAATCCGGGCGAGGTGCGCGCCCGATGGGTACGGCGCAGCGAGTCGCTCGCCTCGGTGATCGCGAGGTTGCGGACCGCCGCGTAGTCGATGCCGTAGTAGCGCTCGTACAGCGTGCCACCCAGCAATTCGGCGGCGACCCTCGCCGCAGCAAGAAACTTCGGTGTGAAGGTGCCCATGAAGATGTCCGAGGCCAGCTCCTCGACGAACGGTGCGCCTGCCTCGGCCTGCCGAGCGAGCACGCTGAGTTCGCGCACCAGAGGGTTGGGCAGGAGTGTGCCGGGGAAGGCCTGCACGGCCAGTTCGCCGAGTTGACGCAGCGCGGTGCGCGCAGCCTCCTGCCCCTGATCGTCGACGCGGTACTGGGCCACTGCACGTACCCAGGGCAGCTCCTCGATCCGTACCTGCCGGGCGAGGTTGAGCAGGAGCAGCGAACGGCGGTTGCGGAACGCCCGGTAGTTCGCGGCCATCAGGGTGCGCAGCGCCAGGTCCTGATACGCCTGCGAACCGGTTGACGCGACCAGCTGCGGCACCAGTTCGGCCAGGACCTCGGCCGAGGGCACCACACCGCGTTCCACGAGCGTACCGATCGGAGCGCTCAGCGCGGCTTCCACGACGCGTCGCACCGCTACTGGGATCACCGCCCCCGCGGGCAGCCCGGTCTCCGTGGCCTCGCGGACCGAGACGTCCGCGATCAGTGGTGACACATCGGCCGCGCCGGTCTGCTGCGGGAGTCCGGACAGTCGGCGCAGAACGAGTTGGGCGAGCGCGTGGTGCGAGGGCTGAGCCGCCTGTGCCGCCTGGCGGGCGCGCAACTCGCGGTGCTGTCCGGAGCCGGGACGGCCACGCCGTCGAACCATGGACTCCACCGCGTGGCGCAGCAGCCCGAGCCGGCGCGCGTCCAGCGGCCGACCTGCGACGGCTTCCTCCAGGGCGCCGCGCAGGATGCCCAGGTTCTCCTTCGGGTCGCGGTGCTTGGTGCAGCGCGGGTGGGTCGCCGCGAGCTCCCGGTAGCGCCGCAGGAGCATCTCGCCGCGCTCCCGCCAGGTCTCGTCCAGCACGCGGTCCAGCACGCGGCCGGTCCCGGCTGTTTCCAGCCAGTGGGCCAGCAGTTCGTCGCCGAAGGGCTGCCAGACGGTGAGCGCCTCGCGCTGGGTCTCCACCGCGGAGTGCGGCCGTCGGGCGGACAGGGACGCGCCGACGTCGCCGACCGTGCGTCGGTGGACCGCCTGAACGTCCGGCGCCGGCAGGACGGACGGCCGAGGCATGAAACGCAGCCGATCGGCCCACGGTTCCAGGATCTCGACAAGCTCCAGCGCACCGGTCACGTCCCCGGACCGCACCAGCCACGCCACGATCAGCAGCGCGGCTTCCTCGGGCACGACGATCTCGTAACGTCCACTGTCGAGCAGCGCGTACAGCCGTGCCAGGCCGGGTTCGGTGAGGCAGTACGCGAACAGTGCCCGACGCTCGACGGGCACTCCTGCCAGGGACGCGGCCTCGAGCTCATACGGTTGGAGCGGGCCCTCGGCGCTCGCCGCGGAGGTGGCGAACCCGCCTCGTACGACTTCCGGGGTCACCCAGGCGGGCAGCCCAGCCACCGGGGTGCGTGAGCCGATGGTCAGGCGGCCGTCGGCCATACCGGCGAGCACGGCCTGCCAACGGTCGACGCGGCTCGCGGCGCGGCCCCGGGTGTCGGCTACACCATGGGTCAGCCGGGTCAGGAAGGCCTGGGCCTGCATGGCCTGGGGGTACGTTGTCGAGTCTCTGGACCCTGCGGAATGCTGCTGCTCAGCGTCTTCGCTCATAAGCCGACGTGGCAGGTTCCGCCCCTGCGCCCTCCGGGTCCAGAGCCCGGTGCTCTGCTACTGAGCTACACGCCGATGAACGTGAGGCTAGGCGTCTGTCCGAAGTCCGTGCAAGCGCATTGTCCGAGCGAACCGCCTTCGGTAGCCGGCAGCCGGTAGCTGGTTGCCTGCTGACGACGGGACACCTTCGCAGGGGCACCTTCGACGGGTCGGGCGCCGGGGTCGCGGCCCGTCCGCACCAGGTCCTGTCCGTCGAAGCGACCATCTGGGCAGCCGAGGTCACCGCCACCGCAGTACGCGACGCCGGCGTGACAGAACCGGTGCTCCCGGCCTCGCACAGAGCGTGTGAGCGGGCTACAGGCCCTCGGGACCGGAACCGGTGACGGGCGAGTACGCGACCGCGTACGGCACGCCCGGGTGTTTTCCGAGGCCATCACGCAGGCGACGCGGCAGCCTTGTCCGTCTGTATGGTGCGGCGCCCAAAGCCGCTCGTCACACCATGCCCGCTGCAAGAACGGCCGAGGGCGCAAGGCCGTCGTCGTCATATAGGAGCTTCGCCGACCACAGCCGCCACGAGGTGCGGAGAAGCCAGAGCCTCTCCCTCAATGGGTGTGTCTCTCGTGTGTGTCGCTGGAGGTCCGTCGGGGACGATCGGCTCGAACGCCCACCCTGCAAGCAAGCCCTGAGCCCCTATACGGTGATGCGATCCTGTACCCTCCGCATGCTGAGAAGGATCTCCACCCCAAGGAGCGGGCAGTGCTCCTTGAGCAGCGACGGCCGCTGCGGCAGCAGAGGTCAGTGATCGGCTGCGGTAGGCACTGAGTCCTCTGCCTTTACTGAATGCCGGACACGACCTGCCGTTCCTTGCTCGGCCCGACCGCCTGAGCCGCCCTCCGCAGGTCATCGCACCGCACATGTTCCAGCCGGCCAGTGCCTCGGACCGGCCCGCGGATTTTGGTGACAGCCTCGCCGCCCAGCTCATGCAACTCCTTGAGGGAGGACTCGTCGCCCCCGGTGACATCCTCACCGACAACATCCGCATCGTCACCGCACTCGGCGGGGATCTGCTGCCGCCCACTTCCTCTTCGGGGGACAGCTGTCTGGGGCGGGCGGCTTCGCAAGCCCCGGGAAGCCAGCGGTCGCCTGCGGCGGCGGGCGGCCCGCCAACTGCTGGATCAGCGAGCCTCTCTTGCTCGCGCGAGCATGGGCGCCGCTGCCGGCGGCAGGTGCTCTGGCAGGGGCAGGCTCCAGAACGCACGAAACCCGCCCAGCGATCGTCGCGGGGCGGGTGCCGTGCAGGTGCAAGCTGCTCAGGCCGGGGTGATGTTCTCCGCCTGCGGGCCCTTCTGGCCCTGGGTGACGTCGAAGTTCACCTTCTGGCCTTCCTGGAGCTCACGGAAGCCGGAGCTGGCAATGTTGGAGTAGTGAGCGAAGACGTCGGGGCCGCCGCCGTCCTGCTCGATGAAGCCGAAGCCCTTTTCCGAGTTGAACCACTTGACGGTTCCGCTGGCCATTTTGCCCTCCAAGGGGACTGGTAGTCGGCTCCCGCACCGTGCGGGGACCGGAGGTGATCGCCTTGGTCCTCAGAGACGTTGAACAGCAGAAACGCCCGTGGGAACGTTCACGGGCGACCAGTACTTCGGAACCATGACAGCTAACCCTGACGGTACACCGGTAGTTCCGCCTTCATCGCGGGAACGCGTGAGGAGAATCCCAAGATGTCACATCCGGGCCCCGGTGCCTTGCCGCACGGGACGGCCAGCAGTGCGTCGGGCCGGTTCGAACCGACCAGCCAGGTCTGCTCGGAGTGCGGGCCCAGGACCGTCCCCAAGCCCTCGGCGCATCCGGGAAAGGTTGTGTGCCGCCTGCAAGCGCGGTGCACGACCCCTCTCTGACAGTCTCGACTGAGACGCCCGGTATATCGGGTTAGTCTGGATGGGCGAGACAGGAGACCCCTCAGCATGGCCAGCACTACCCCGATACCCGCCTCCGGTGACGATCCGGCGCCGAAGCCGAAGCGGCGGACGTTTTCCGCGGAGTACAAACTGCGGATCGTTGCCGAGTACGACGCCGCCCCTTCCGGCGAGAAGGGCGCCATCTTGCGGCGTGAGCGGCTGTACCACTCGCACGTAGTCGAGTGGCGCCAGGCTCGGGAAGCCGGCGCGCTGGACGCCCTGGCTGACCGGCGGACCTCGGCGGTGCGACCAAAGAAGGCCGCTGAGCAGGCCGAACTGGAAAGGCTGCGCAAGAAGGTCGCACGGCTGGAGAAGGACGTGGCCCGCCGGGACGCCGCGCTGGAGGTCATGGGAAAAGCCAACGCGCTCTTGGAACTGCTCTCCGAGAGCGCGGACTGAAGCATGCCGTCGCACCGGTGGTGGATGAGGCGTTCGCCGGCGTCCAGGGGCAGTTGGGGACCACGGCGGCCTGTCGGCTGACCGGACGCTCGCGCGCCACCCACTACCGCCGCATCAACCCCAAGCCGAAGCCCGCGCCGTCCCCGAGACCCGCGCCCGCCTCGGCCCTCTCGCGGGCCGAGCGGGCCGAAATCCTGGGGCTGTTGAACCGGCCGGAGTACGCCGACCTGCCGCCCGCGCAGGTCTGGGCGCGCGAACTCGACGCCGGAAACTACTGGTGCTCGGAGCGGACGATGTACCGGATCCTGTCCGCCGCCGGGCAGAACGGCGAACGCCGCCGCCAGGCCACCCATCCCGCCAGGACCATCCCCGAGCTGGTGGCGACCGGCCCGTCGCAGGTTTTCACCTGGGACATCACCAAGCTGCCGGGCCCGGACAAAGGCATCTGGTACCACGCCTACGTCATCATCGACATCTTCAGCCGCTATATCGTCGGCCACACCGTCGAACGGGCCGAAACGGCCGAGCGGGCCGAGGAGTTGATCCGCGAGACGATCGAGCGCAACGGCGTTGTCCCCGAGACGGTGCACGCGGACCGCGGCACCTCGATGACCAGCAAGAAGGTCTCCCAACTGCTGATCGACCTCGGCATCACCAGGAGTCACTCGCGCCCCAGGGTCAGCAACGACAATCCGTACTCGGAAAGCCAGTTCAGGACCACGAAGTACACCGCCGACTACCCGGAACGGTTCGATTCGCTGGCCCATGCCCGGGAGTGGATGGACGCATTCATCACCTACTACAACCACGACCACAGGCACTCCGGGATCGGCCTGCACACCCCCGCCTCCGTCCACTTCGGCACCGCCAAGGAGGTCCGTGACCAGCGGGCCGCCGCTCTCGCCGAGGCATACGAACGCCACCCCGAACGCTTCGCCCGACGACCGAGGCCACCCGAGATACCCGGCCAGGTCTGGATCAACGACCCCGCCAAACGCATGGAACCCGAACCACAAGGTTCATAGCACCACGAACGTCTCATTTGACTTGACAGCTACCGGACCGGGACCACGATGCCGCGACGAACGTGGGAACGACGATGGCACGGTGGTCGCAGCCTGTGGAGCGCAAATCCGACCAGGACACGTCCTGGCACAGCACGACGAAGCAGGAAGCCAAGCCAAGAAGTCGTCGATTCCCACCTGATCGCCTCTCAGGTCCAGTCCCTGATGGGGGCAGGTTCGGAGTCGATCAGTCATACTCGCGCACTGGCAGCACTCGTATCCCGGGGAGCGGTAGCGTTCCGCGGATTCACCGGCGACTGGCTGCAGGTGCAGACGTCGGCCGATCTCGTTGTCGCACCGCCCCGGGAGGACATCCTGTGCTCGCCCCTACCGTGGGACTGTAAAACGTTCGGTGTAACTCCCGATCATGGAAGATGCATCGATGACCAGCAATAACGTGACCGAGGCCGAGTCCGTCGAGCCGTCTGAGACGGTGCCGGCGAAGTCTGTGGACGACCGGCTGATCGATGAATTGGTGGGACGGGCTCAGGCCGAGGGCCTTCAGCTGACCGGCGAGGGCGGGCTGCTCCAGCAGCTGACCAAGCGGCTCCTGGAGTCCGCTCTCGAGGGCGAGATCACCGACCACCTCGGCTATGACAAGCATGATCCGGCCGGGAAGAACGGCGGTAACTCACGCAACGGCACCCGGGCCAAGACCGTGCTGACCGATGTCGGCCCGGTCGAGATAGTCGTGCCCCGAGACCGGGAAGGCAGCTTCGAGCCGAAGATTGTCAAGAAGCGGCAGAAGCGTCTGTCCGGCGTGGACGAGATGGTCATCTCGCTCGCGGCCAAGGGCCTGACGACCGGTGAGGTTCAGGCCCACCTGGCCGAGGTCTATGGCGCCGACGTATCGCGCCAGACGATCTCCACGATCACCGACAAGGTCCTCGAGAGCATGGCAGAGTGGCAGAACCGGCCCCTCGACGCCGTCTATCCCGTGATCTTCATCGACGCCATCCACGTGAAGATCCGCGACGGCGCGGTCGCCAACCGGCCCATTTACGTGGCCCTGGCGGTCACGACCGAAGGCCGGCGGGACATCCTCGGCCTGTGGGCCGGCGACGGCGGCGAGGGCGCCAAACACTGGATGCACATCCTCACCGAGATCAAGAACCGCGGCGTGAACGACGTCCTCATGCTCGTCTGCGACGGGCTCAAGGGCCTGCCCGACGCCGTTGAGAACGTCTGGCCCCGCACGGTCGTGCAGACCTGTGTGGTCCACCTGCTGCGGAACTCCTTCCGCTATGCCGCCCGCCAGGACTGGGACAAGATCGCCAAACTCCTCAAGCCCGTCTACACCGCGGCGACTGAGGAGGCCGCCCTCGAGCGGTTCGCCGAGTTCGCCGACGCCTGGGGCCGGAAGTATCCGGCGATCGTGCGGCTCTGGGAGAACGCGTGGGAAGAGTTCACCCCGTTCCTCCGCTTCGACACCGAGATCCGCCGCATCGTGTGCACGACGAACGCGATCGAGTCCGTGAACGCCAGGATCCGCCGGGCGGTCAAGGCCCGCGGCCACTTCCCCAACGAGCAGGCCGCGTTGAAGTGCGTCTACATGGCGATCATGTCCCTGGACCCCACCGGCAAGGGCCAGGCCCGCTGGACCATGCGCTGGAAGACCGCACTCAACGCCTTCGACATCACCTTCGACGGCCGCCTCTCCGCAGCCCGTCAGTAACTCCAACAACCTGAGTTACACCGTTCCTTTGACAGACCCGACGGCACCGAGCCTCAGTGACCCGCCCCACCGGCAGCGCAGAAGACCAGGTCAGCCCCAAAACCGCCGCCGCCCTGCGGGCAGCGATGACCCGCCTCTTCGAAGGCAGCCCGCAACGGACCGACGGACGCCTCACGAAAGAGAACCTCTACAAAGAAGCCCAGGTCAGCCGCGCGACCATGAACCGCGCACACGCCATCCTGGCCGAATGGGACGCATACATCGCCGCCCACGGCAAAGCCACTCCCGGCGAGGCCAAGCGCGACGCGACCATCGCCGACCTCAAAAGCGCCTGACCAAGAAGACCCAGGAATGCACGCTCCTGGAGAACAAACTCAAGGCCGCCCACACCGCAATCGCCGCCCTCTACCACGACAACGAATTCCTCCGGCAGCAGCTCAACAAGGACGTCTCAACCACTGTCACGCCCATCCGGCTCAGAGGCCCTCGGCAGCGTCACTGACGCTCAGTTCGATGAGTTCCGCGACCTCTATCTCGCAGGGCCGGAGCCGCAGTCCCGGGCTCGGTGATGGGGTGATCCCGGCTGGAGGGCGCGGTGCCCTCCAGCAGGGCGAAAGAGGGAGGCCTCTTGGCATCGAGGAAGTCGCTGTTTCCTAGAGCTTCCTGTGCCCCGACGGGCGCCCACAGCCGGAACCCCCGTAGGCACAAGATCGATCGAGTGATCTCGCGAATATGTAAACGATTTCCTGTGCCAATGTGCTGGTTAGTGCGCTGACGAATAATCATCTTCGTAGAGCGCGTCAGCGCTGTAGAACAATCCCAGGAGTGAGCTCATGCGTCGAACCGCCGCTGTTCTTGCAGGAACTGCTGCTCTGTCTGCCGTGTTCATCCCACAGGCCGTCGCCGCGCCGGCCGAGATCATCGCCCCGAACGCCAGGGCCGCCGCCGAGGTCAACTTCAACGGTGCTCTGGAGAGGCAGAAGAACGTAACCGACAGCCACCAGGTCTCTCAGGGCTTGTACTGCGTCATCGTCAACCCGAGCGCCGACATCAACCTCTCCAACGCGCTGATCCTCGCCAACGGCGGGCCCAGTACCACCAGCGTCTCAACCATTGGGAAGCCCACCCTGGCGTGCGATAACCGCCGGGACGCCATCACCGTCGTCACGCTGAAGGATGGTCACCCCGTGAACGGCAATTTCACCATCGCTGTTTTGTAGCACCGCAACGAGCTGCCGTGCCCGGCATGGTTCTGTCGGAGCCCCTTGGCCTCTTCAGCTCCTCGCCGGGGGGCGAGCGCCGCCCTGCGGCGCTCGGCCAGCGGCAGGGCGAGCGTGTGCTCGTGGTCGCCATCGGTGATCTTCCGCGTTCCCGTGTGACGGGCAATACTGACGTCTGAGTGCACGCATCGGTCGACGAAGTACTCAGTACCGGAGAGCCCGCCTCACGCTTGAGGACGGCAAGGAACCCGATGTCTCATGAGACATACGGAGCGCGAAGAACTGCCCCAGGCTTGGGGGACCGAGAGCTGGTCGGGGACGCGGTCAGGATGCCAGGGCCACTCGCGTCCGTCCCGGGGCCGTGTGTGTACCTCGTACAGGTCCAGTGGTGGCACCGCCCCGACATGCCTGCCGCCTTCGAGGTGGGCGGTCGGGCCGGCCGGACGGGCGCGCAGCGCGGCCAGCATGACGCGGCAGATCGGCGAGCGTGGCCGGCGGGTGCCCGGCGGGGAGGACGAGGACATCGCGGGCTTTCTCGCGGGGCAGGACCGCACCAACGGTGATGCCCGGGGCCCGGTCGTGCGGGCCGGGCAGGTCCTTGGCACAGGAGATGGTCGCCTCGACCCGGCCGTCGAGAAGGCGGGCGTCGGCGGACCGGGTGAAGGCGCCCTTCCCGCCGATCTGGCTGAGCGGGCCGCGGTGCCGGTCGCCCTCGGATGTGCATCGTGACGATGTCCAGATCGGTCTCGGGACAGCGGCTGCGGAAGAGCTCGGCGGAACGCCCGGTCTGCTCCATGGCCATGCGGCTGGACCGGGTACCCAGCTGTACGGGCCGGGTGGTGACGGTGCTGGTCATGGTGGTCGTCGGCTTTCAGGGGGATGGGGGGTGGGGTCAGCCGGTGGTGTGCAGGAAGACAAGGGCCGCCTGCAGGGTCTGGTCAGGGGTGTACAGGGTGGTGTCGATCACGTGCCCGTCCGCATGGAGCCAGGCGGCGGCAGCTTCGTGGTGGCCGGCAGCATGCCGACGGCGGTGAGCACGCACCGCCTCGCTGCGCCTGACATCCCCGGGGTACTCCCAGCCGGACTCGATGCGCTCCCGCAGGACCGGCGGGGCGGTGTGCAGGACGAGGTGGTGGAGAAGGGTGCCGTTCTGGCGCAGCGGGGTGAACATCTCGGTCGCGGACGCGGGGTTGAGGGCGGTCATGGGCGCGGTGACGGGCACACCGGTATGCCGGGCCAGGGCGGTGACCGGCCCGGTGGTCAGGGTCCGCCTGAGCGGCAGTTCCTGGTAGTCCCGCGGGCGAAGAGCGTGACCGGCGAGTGCGGTCCGCGGAACATCGCCGACGGCCTCCGGGTCGGCGATGACCATGCCGGGTATCGCCTCGCGCAGGTTGGCGGCGAGGGTCCTCTTGCCGCCGCCGAAGAGGCCGTTGAGCCAGATGATCACATGCCCTCCACGGTCGTGGCGGGTGTCCCGCCGTGCTCAACGGGCGCCCGGAGAAGCACGTCTCGGCCTGGCCACTGGAACACCATGCGTGGCAACGGTCTGTCCACTATGTCCCCGGCGGGCAGCAGGCGATCGGGCGTCCCGGCCGGTTACACGGTCAGGTCCGGGTTGTTGCTGTCGCGTACGTCACGGTCCCAGGCCCGCACCGTGGCCGCCAACTGCTGGGCAAGCCACGGCCGTTGCTCTCCGAAGGCATGGACAGCCCACTCCCATTCCCTGTCGGCAGGGCTGTCGCCGTGCCGGGTCTGGACGTGGACGAGGTAGGCCAGTGCGGCGTTGCCGAGGATCGCCGGGGCGTCGCCGTTCGCGATCAGGGTGACGCCGGTGCCCTTCTCCCGGTGGGCGGACAGGCGGCAGAAGCCGGGCAGGGGCGTGGCCGCGTAGAGCTGGAGCGAGCCGAAGTAGAAGCCGCTGCCCATCTTCACCCCGGTGGCGATTTCGTGACGCGGTCCGCGCAGGGCCTCCTCCAACCCCTCTGTGGGGGCGGGGTCGCCGTCCTCGAACCGGAGCCGCAGCTCACTGCCGAGGAGGTCGACGACCGGGATGGTCCGTGCGTGCTCGCCCTGAGCGCGGATGCACCCGCAATGCGTGAACCTCTCCGCGTGCAGGACATCCCCGGCGCGCCGGAACGTGATGGCCCGGGTATAGCCGCCGATCTCGAGCGGCAGGACCAGGGGTCCGCCCTCGGCGAGCTGCTCGCGCCAGGCCGGCGCGACGTCCCATGCGTTATAGGTGATCATGGTTGCGTCGAACCCGCCCCGGGGGACGAGGCGGGCTGGCACACCCAAAACGGCGTCGCCGTGGAAGGCGGTCACGTCTCCGCTGCCGGCCTCCGTGGTGAGCCTGTGGGTGCGGTGCACGATGTACGGGTCGATGTCTCCGGTGACGACCCGTCCGTTGGGGCCGACGACGTGGGCGAGCGCGGCGTTGTAGCCGCCGGACCCGGCCTCGTGCACGACCGCGCCGACCTCCAGCTGGAGGTTTTCGATCACGCCGGTCTGGAGCCAGGCCGCACTCACCGAACTCGTCGGCTTGCCCGTGCCGTCGAGGCGGGTGACGACGGCCAGGTCGTCGTACGCCGTCTTGAGGTCCCTCTCCGACGCGTATCGGTGCCGGGGCACCGTGCGCAGCGCATCCTGAACCTTCTCGGAGGGTGCCCAGCCGTCGGCGACGACAGCCGCGGCCATCGCCTGCCGCCGCCGGACAGCTTCGGCGGGCTCGCCGAGTACGGGCGGCTGCGCAACGGCGAGGGGATAGGTATGGGCGGGCGGCAGGCCGGGGATGACTCCCGGCCAGATGGCGTCGAGCGTCTGCGCGGATGGTGTGAAGATGTTCCCGGCGTGGGCGAGGCCGTGGGGGTCGTGCCACTCTCACCGCTCGAAAAGCGACGTCTCACGATTGGTGAGGGTGCCGGACCAGGCGGTGATCCGAAAAGCTGCCGTCAGGCGGGGCATGCCGTGGCTGTCGTCGGCGAGCATCGCCACCACATACGCGTCGCAGACAGAGGCGGTCAGGCCGGTTTCCTCCGCGAGCTCCCGTATCACTGCCGAGGCGAAGTCCTCCGAACCGGAAGTCTTGCCGCCCGGCGAAGTAGGCCGGTTCGCTGATTTCTGACCGCTGAGTCGCGGGAACCTGCGCCTTGGTGGGCGACAAGACGCTCTGGACGGACGAGTTTATGGCCGACCCGCCCGTCATCGGGGCTCCGACGGTTTCCGTGGCAGTTCCCACGCGCGCGCTGATCGTTCCCCGCCTGCATGGTGTGACCCATCGGTGGATGTTCCCCGAGACCGGGAACGCTCAAGGCCGGCGTCGTCCCGGATCCAGGTGGTCAGCAGGTTCTGCCTTCATCTGCGCATCTCGGACGACGCCCTGTGCGAGCCGCCCGTCGAACGGATCGTCGTTGCGGAGGGCCGGTGCCCGAGGTCACAATGCGGGGAGGTGCCGGGTGGTCATCCCGGCGAAGTGTTGGAGGCGCTGCTTGTGAACACCGCATCGCGGTGCGCCTCGCTGTGCGCGCCAGACGTTGACCACTTCGCTTCGCCCACCGGCTGACCTGCTTCGTTCGCGGTGGGCGCTTCCCCTTATGGGAGACCACCGTAGTGTCCGAAGACTTCTTGACGGTTGATCGCCGTCCTCTGGCAACGGTTCTTGCTGCCAACCTGGTTTCGATCGCGGGGAATTGCCTCACGTACATGGGCGTGCCGTGGTTCGTGCTGCAGAGCACGGGCAGTGCCGCCACGGCCGGGATCGTGACGTTCTGCACACTGCTGCCCGCCGTGCTCGCTGCGCTCGTCGCCGGTCCGGTCATCGACCGGATGGGGCGACGGCGGGTGAGTGTCGCCTCGGATCTTGCCTGCGGGGTCGCCGTTGCGGCGATCCCGCTTCTGCGGTTCGCCGGCATCCTGCAGTTCTGGATGCTGTGCGTGCTGATGGCGATGACAGGGCTGTTCCGTGCCCCGGGTGAAACCGCTCGCGGCGTGCTGTTGCCCACGCTCGCCGGACGCGCCGGAATGCCGCTGACCAGGGCCGCCGGGTTGTACGACGGTGCGGCACGTTGTGCGGCACTGACGGCATCCGCTCTCGGAGGCGTGCTGATCGCCGTACTCGGAGCCGAGAACGTCCTGTTGGTGGATGCCGCGACCTTCGCCGTGGCCGCGCCACTGTTCGCGTTCGGGGTGCGCGGCCTGCCAGAGGCGCGGGCCCAACGGCGGGCCGAGCCGGCGACGCTGCGTGCCTACTGTCGTGAACTCGCGGAAGGGTATCGCTTCGTGGCGGCCACTCCGTTGCTGCTGGGCCTGTGCCTGATGACTCTGGTCACCAGGGGGCTCGACCAGGGATGGAGCGCCGTGCTCCTGCCCGTGCATGCCCGTGAGGAGCTTGACGGTGCCGCCGATCTCGGTCTGCTGAACGCGGCGTTCGGGGTTTGCGCTCTCACGGGGGCGCTGGTCTATGGGGCGGTGGGCAGCCGCTTTCGGCGGTGGCCCGTGTTCACGATCGCCTTTCTCATCGGGGGCCTGCCGCGCTTCGTGGTGGCCGCTTTCACCGACACTTTCACCCCGCTGGCCGTGATCATGGCAGTTGAGGGTCTCGCTTTCGGTGTACTCAACCCGATCATGGCCACCGTGAGGTATGAGACGGTCCCGGAGGACCTGCGCAGCCGCGTGCTGAGCGCGACAACGGCCTCGGTCCAGCTGGTCACTCCGCTTGGCGGACTGGCTGCGGGTTTCCTCGTGGATTCGGTCGGCCTGCCCTCCACGCTGCTGGCGGTTGGCGGTGTGTATCTGCTCGCCACGCTGTGTCCAGCGATCTTCCCGGCCTGGAGTCAGATGGACAGTACCGGTTCTCCCCATGCCAGGGCGGATGGCTCGCCGCTGCGGGGCTCGGGGCCGAAGCGGATGTAGAGGTTCGGGCCGTTTGTGCCTGGGCTGTCTTCTGCCCGCGGACCGCCGCCCGGAGCCGCCCGGCCGCCACGACGATTGACAACACGGAACGGGCGGCATCGTGGATCACGATGCCGCCCGTTCCGTCGGTGCGTCAGCACCACTTTCCTCGGTGCCCATCATCGAGGGATGGGGCCGCCACGGTGGGGGTGGGCCGTGTGGATGTATTTCATGGCCGTGGTGACGGAGATTCCGAAGACACGGACGAGGTGGACGGGGTCTTCGGTCTCGCGGGCTTCGTCCAGGATTCTGTCGGCGCGAACAGCACGCAGAGTCACACCGGCGGGGGTGAAGCGCTTGTAGATGTAGTCGGTGCAGACAGGATCGGTGGTACTGGCAGTCTGCTGGGTGATGAGGAGGTGGGGGTCGACAGTGCGTGGCCAGCGCCGGTGTCGGCAGCGGAGCCATGCGTGCAGTAGAGCGGCTGTGGTGTCGTCGAGGTGGACGATATGGCGGCCGTGGGGGCGACGGATCAGGAGTTGCCGGCGGGTGAGCAGAACGTCGGAGAGGGTGAGGTTACGCAGGTCGGTGCCGTTGGTTGCGTGGAGGGCAGCCAGGGCCAGGACCAGGCGGTTGGCGGGACCGGTGCTGACATCCAGGAGCCCGGCGAGCCGGTCGCGGACCAGGGTGGAGGGCAGCAGTTCGCGACGGGTGACATGCAGGCCGCGGGTGGGGTCGACGAAGACGAGCTTGGCGTGCTTCAGGGCGCGGAAGAGGGACCGGAGGGCCACTGCGCGTTCGTGGGCGCGCGAGCCTTTGACCGCGGCGACAGCGCTGGTGACGTCGGCGGCGGTCACTTGGCGCAAGGTGGTGTAGCTGCTGGTCCAGCCGGCCAGCGGCGTGGCCAGGTAGACGAGGTAGCGGCGTATGGAGCCGTAGTCGGTGGCGAGGTGGTGGGAGCGGGTGGATCCGCGCAAGGCCCTTACCCAGGTCCCGAGTTCGTCGCCGATCCGGGGTGGAAAGGCGGCGATGGTGCGCTGGACGAATGCCTCGTTGCGGTTTCGGCGCGGAGTCGCGGGCAGGAGCTGTCCGCGTTGGCTCAGGAAGGCAACCAGCCCGTTGATGCGACCAGCGCTGTGGCACGCGCGGTTCAGCGCCCGCAGGTCATCCTCACGGAAGGTGGTGTCGGCGCCCAACCAGATGGCGGCCATCCGCAGAACCCGAGCTGTGGACTCGTGGGACGGCTGGCTCCAACGGTGCTCGGTGGCGTGTCGGGCGAAGTCCGCCAGGAGGGCCATCGCCGAAGGCGGCGAGGATGGCAGCAGTGCGCTGACCAGCGGGCGCCAGTCCCGCTCCGTCTCGAAGACCGTCAGCTGGCCCGCGTGTTGCACGACCGGTGGGCCGAGTACCGGTCGATCTGCTCGGTGGCCTTCGGGGCGACGTGCGCTGACGCCCGCCGGGAGGGACGGCCCGGCGAACCGCAGTTGTCGCCAGGTGCTGGCCTCGGTGTCGGGTCCCAGCGGCAAGCGAAGGCTCGTGCAGTCGCGGCATCGACCATTCTGCAGAGGAAGCGGCCCGGCGCCACACCGTCCGCAACATCCCAGCTGGTCAGCGTATGTGTGACGCCATGACCTACAGGCGTCACACACTTGATTTCGGCCCCACGAAAGACAGTGATCGCAGCTTCGTGGCTGAGGTTGGGAGCGGGCCCGCTGGGCGTGCGGCAGCACGGCCACCCCATGGTCGAGATCAGGGGCCAGCAAACCCGGCCTTGTTCAGGACCGCAGAGACTCCGGAGGGCTGGCGAGGCAGGGCGTCAAGGATGGCCGCGTCGACCAGGTCTTGGCCTGCGGCGTCGCGGGCCGCCAGCGCAAGGATCAAGGCGTCCATGGCACTGACGCGCCAGGTGCGGCTCAGGCGGTGCTCGGTCTGTACTTCGTTGACCAGCGGTCTCAGTCGTTCCAGATCGCCCTGGAACCGACTGCGGAGCAAGACGGCGTGGTGCTCCAGCAGTCGGTAGGGCGCGGGAAACATGGCCATCTGTCCGCGTACTGCCGGCGGGCAGATCCGGCCGTCGTCCATGATGGCGGCAGGACGCTGGGCGCGTGCCCAGCCAGGTGTCTGGTAGCGGCCGTCGGAGTGTAGTCGGTGGGCGCCGCGGGCCGCCGGATGGATGCCGGCAGGCAGAACGCGAGCTGGGTCCACACCGGGTGGCGTGCGGCCTGGGCGGGCTCGTAGTACCAGGCCACGTCGTACTCGGTGATCACCACGACGCATGCGCGGCAGAAGCCTTCCTTGTTGACCCGCCACAGCCGCTTGCAGCGGCTGCACTCGGCCGCCGGGTGGTAACGCTTGGAGCGCCACTGGTGGCACGGCGAACAGAACGGCGATTGCGCTCGCGGTCCCCAGCCGAGACACCCCGCGCACTGCCCCAGCGAGGGAACGCGTATGCGTGGTCGGGCCACCTCAGTTCGGCGGGAGCGACCTCGGCCGCCCCCCTCCACTCGGCCGGCGTGGCACCGGCCGCGGCAGCTCTCCTGCGGCCTTCGCCAGTTCCTCGTCTTGGGCTGCCGGAGTCTTCCGGGACACGGGCTCGGCGACCAGCAGATCCGCGACCGTGCACTGCAGCGCGGCGCAGATCAGGTCGAGATCCTCCAGCCGCACCGTCACCGGTGTGCCCGACCAGAGCGCGGAGACCTTCGACAGCGACGGAGTGAACCCCACTTCCTCGAACACGGGCATCAGCTCGCTGGGCCTCCAGATGCCTCGGTTGGCCGCCGCCCACCGCAGGTTCCACTTCACGACAGACCCCCCGCATCCACGCGCAACCGCTGTGCTGCCCGAGCCGACGAACGCTGGCTCGCCATCTCCGGATCGCTCTGAGCAGACAAAATGTACCGAACCGTGGTCGTCGTCCAGTCATGGCCAAGCAACTTCTGCACCTCCCACAGTGACATCCCTGCCTCGTAGCGGTGTGTGGCACAGGCGTGCCGAAGCAAATGCGGAAAGATCCGCTCGACCGGACCGGACAGGTGAGCCGCTGAGGCCCGCGCCAGCGCCTTCCGCAGCGTCGAGGTCGTCACCGACGGGCCCACTGGACTCGGGCCGCCCCCAGGATCCCGGGCCAGGCGTTCCGATGGCCAGACCGGCGACTCAGGGTGCCCCCGGGTGGACCGGCCGAGCAGGACCCGGCCGGCCTCATCGGTGACGACCGCGAGGGCACCGGTCAGGGCCTGGCCGTGGGCGGCCGCTTTTCGACCGCAGTTGTGCCGACGTTCCTGGGTCCGCGCAGGACGAGGACGGCGAGCCCGTCCGCTTCCAGCAGCTCGGCCTGCCTCCAGCCCGCGGTGAGCAGAGAGACCTCGCCTTCGTCGAGAGCGATGTCCCGCCGCTCCTTCGGGGTGTGCTCGGCGGTGGGCGTGATGACGACGAGCGCGCCGCCGGGGCGCAGCCGCCCACCGAGCGAGTGCAGGGCACGGCTGCGATCACGCAGGAACGGGTACGCCAGGCGCAGGGTGATCAGGTCGTAGCCGTCCTGGTGCAGCTCCACCAGGTCCTCGCGCTCGATGTCCAGCCGCAACCAGCGCACTCCCTCCACGTCGGCGTGCTCGGTCCGGGCCCGCTCGATCGCACTGTCGGCGAAGTCGACGGCATCCACGAGATATCCGAGGCAGGAGAGGTGGACAGCCAGCCCGCCGGTCCCGCAGCCCACGTCGAGCGCGCGCCCGCCGCCGTCCGGCACAGGGGTGTGTTCGGCGAGCAGCGCCCGCTCGGCCTCACCCAGCTGCCGGAAGTTCTTCCCGTCGGCGTAGTGCTTGTGCCATTCCTCGCGGACGACGTACCCCATGGTGCTGCTCCTCAACTGGTCGAGTGCGCTGGGTGTGGTGTTCACAGGCGGCCCGTGGCACGGAGCCGGGCCCGGGTGCGGCGGCCTCGTTCGAGGAGTTCGCGTACACGCCGGTCGTACCTGCCCTCCGCACAGTGCCGAGGTAGGACTGGATGAGCCCTTTCAGGGCCAAGGTCCATTTCGCCTCGTATGTCCAGAGGCTTCCGTCACCCATGACCGCGACCGTCGCCCCGGGGGTGGTGACGCGGTCGGCCATCGCCAGGGCAGCTTGACGGTCCATCCAGTGGAAAGCCCGGGAGCAGGTGACCAGATCAGCCCTGTAGCCGGCGAACGGGGCGGTGAACTCCTCGGAGGCGAAGGCATGGTAGGCGGCAGCTGACTGTCCGAGCAGTGGCCGGAGCAGCTCGGAAGCTGTGCGGAGCATGTCCTCGTCCCGGTCGACGAGGTCCACGCGGCCGATCTGCGCAAGGGCGGGAAGCAGACCGACGGATACCTGGCCGGTGCCCGAGCCCGGATCGAGCAGCGTCGGCCGGTCGATGCCCTCCAGGGTCCGGGCGAGGAGCTGAATGGCCTCGTCCGGGATCC
Source organism: Streptomyces sp. NBC_00984 (assembly GCF_045162475.1). NCBI lineage: Bacteria > Bacillati > Actinomycetota > Actinomycetes > Kitasatosporales > Streptomycetaceae > Streptomyces > Streptomyces sp. NBC_00984. The sequence continues at coordinate 362,345 of NZ_CP108734.1, read as the reverse complement.
CGGGTCGGTAGCGGGCGTAGTCGGGCGCCGCCGAGTCGAACAGGTTCACGACTCTCCTTGTTCGGTAGGGGAAGGGGCGGCCTGCCCGGGTACAGCGGTGAGCGGCGGCAGTACCCAGTTCAGGGCGCCGGGGCCGGTGGCCGTGAGGCCCGCCTTCCAGGACAGCCTCGACGCGCCCTCCCGTCGTGCGCGTCACCGGGCACTGCCCGGCCAGCTCGGCGTTCGCGTCGCCAACGTGGTCACCAGCCGCCCGCCGGGAGCGAGCCGGTCCACCCACGCCGACGGCAGGCACGGCACACCGATCCCGGAATGGATCCGGTCGTACGGCGCCCGCGGCGCGTGCCCGTCGAGCGCGTCGCCGGCCACCACCTTCGCGCCGACGCCGACCAGGTCGAGATTCTTCTGTACGAACGCGGCCATGTGCTCGTCCCGTTCGACACCGACCGCCCGGCCGGGCCCGGTGAGTCCAGCGGCGAGCGCGAGCGAGACACCCGGCCCGGTTCCGAGGTCCAGGTACTTGTGTCCGGCCGCGATCCGCATCCTCTGCAGGACTTCCACGGTGTACGGGGTGAACGTCGACATCGCCGTCATCCGGCCCCCCGCTCACGCCGCCGCGGACCTGCCCCTCCGGCAGCTCGCCGTCACGCTGGATCAGGACCGACTCGCCCGAGTGCACCAGCTCCTGCCACTCGGACCGGTCCTTGGGGTGTGCTCCGTCCAGCAGCTCCCACACCACCGGCTCGCTGCCCTGCTCGCTACGCCGTACGTACGCCCGTGGCATCAGCACGCCGCGGTCCAGGCGCGACAGTGCGTCCCGCAGGCGTGGTTCGGTCAACACCCCATCGGCTTGCAGGTGTTCGACCAGCGCCAGACGCGCCGATGTTGCGTTGGCGAGCTGGCCTTCGGCCACTGAGCCGGCCATGCCGGATTCGGCTTTCACCGCGGTTCAGCTGCCGTCGGTGGCAGGCACTGCGGGCGCCCAGCCGAGCTCGGTGTACGCGGTGCCGGCGCGGATGCCGTCGATCGCGGCACGGGTGCAGCGGACCATCGGGTCCGGCAGGCCGTCCAGCGGCCACCACTGCCAGGCCGTGCACGTATCGGGCTCGCGGACCTCCGGCTCTCCGGACCACCGGCTTGCCCGGAAGAACAGCTGAATCCGGGGTTCGGCGTTCTCGTGACCGTCGAGCAGGTGCACGGTGTGCACCAGGGTGAGGGCTGCGGGCTTGATGACGATCCCGGCTTCCTCATACGCCTCCCTGACCAGGCACGCGCGAACGCTCTCCCTTTCCACCTGACCGGCCAGGGCATGCCACTCCCCGCCAGCGAATTTCACACTCGGGTGACGCAGACCGAGGAGAGTACGGCCGTCGCGCTCCAGTAACAGGTGCGCGCCGATCACGTTCTTCACCGCTCCCGCCCCGTCCTGACCGGCGTCGTCCCGTGGCCCGGACAGTGGCGGAGCGGGGTGCTCGGCGTGGTGGGTCCTGATCACCTCGTGAGCCCACGGGCACATCGACAGCTGCTCCATGGTGGCGACGTCGAACCAGGCGAGCGTGATCCCTTCGGTGACGGGAAGATCGTGGGCGACGCCGTCCCAGCGGGCCGTGTAGACCTGGATGTTCCCCTCGGTGACGTTCGGGCCGTGGGCCTTCGCAGACGTGTAGGGGGTGATGTCGCAGAGGAGGAGCCCCGTCTCTTCGAGGATCTCGCGGGCGATCGCTTCGTCCGGGGTCTCGCCGGGTTCGGTCCCGCCGCCGACCAGGGACCAGGTGCCCGGGTCGCAGATCGGTTTGTGTGCGTCCCTCAGGTGCAGGAGGTATTCGCCCCGGCCGTTGTCGATCAGGACGGCAGTGCTCGTGTGCTGAGAGGACAGGGACGTGCTCAAGGTATTACCGCCCAGGCGCAGGGAGTTGGGTGGAGCTTCGGACAGGCTCCGCAGCCCGCGGAACGGGAGCGGTACAGGGCGACAGGCGGCCGTACCGGCAAGCGCTCCCGGCGGTGAGCGCGGGCGGGAACACCGCGGAAGCGGAGTGGCACCGATCGTGGGATGCCGACCGCGTCCTGGGACGGCGAGGAACGACGGGACCGGCGTGGGCGGAGCCGGGGCCGGGACGCTGAGCGTCAGGGCGATGCGGTCTCACACACCCTCCCCGGCAGCCTTGTTGTCCTTCGCCCCGCTGCGCTGTGCGGGGACAGTGGGGTGGTAGGCGCGGGACTGCAGCAGATACGCGTCCCGGAACGCTCCCGTGCCGGTCTCCGGGTCCATGAGCTCGTCGAACGTCCCGGATTCGGCGACTCGGCCCTGGTGAAGTACGTAGATCAGGTCGGCGTGGCGTACCGAGTGCAGCCGGTGTGTGATCAGAATGACCGTCTGGCCCTGACCGGCCAGATTGCGGATCTGGTCGAAGACTCGCTGCTCAGCGACCGCGTCCAGCGCACTGGTGGGCTCGTCGACGATCAGTACCTCGGCGGCGCGCAGCCGCGCCCGCGCGATCCCCATACGCTGCCACTGTCCGCCGGAGATCTGGTGCCCGCCCCGGTAGCCGCGGGCCAGGAGCGTGGACAGACCTCGCGGCAGCTTGGCCAGGACCTCATCGGCGCCCGCATAGGCGGCAGCAGATTCGATAGCGGTGTCGTCCATCGGGCCGGAGGAGCGGCCGATGCCGATATTCACCCGCGCGGTGAACGGCCACCTGTAGAAGTCCTGGGCCACCATGGCGACCCGCCCGAAGATCTGGGACCGGTTGGCATCGGCAGTGTCGACGTCGCCCCATACGACGCGTCCGCTTCCCGGCTCCGGCTGGTAGAGGCCGCACAGCAGCTTCACGAGCGTCGACTTGCCGCTGCCGTTGCTCCCCACCAGTGCGACCGTCTTCCCTGCCGGAATGGTGATGTCGACGTCGCGCAGAGACGGCTCCGGGGCGGTACTGCCGGGGTAGGTGAAGGTGACCTTCTCGAAGCGGATGTCCTGCACCCGCTCCGGCAGGTCGAGCCCGGTTGTGGGGATGGCCCGGTCGGTGGCCTCCACACACAGCTTCTCGAAGTCGGCGACGAACAGGGCTTCTTGGTGCAGGTCCGTGACCTGCAGCACCAACTGGTCGAGACTTGCCGAGCCGGTACGGATCGCGAGGACCGCAGTACCGGCCACCGAGAGGTCCATCCTCCCGGTCCACAGCAGGACACCCAGCGCCCCATAGGTGAAGACCGTCGCCAGACCTGTGGCGCCGTCGGCGATCAGCCCCTTGCGTGCGGACTCGCGGGCCAGACGAGTCTGCTCACGCTCACTGGTCTGCGCCATGCCCCGGAAGTGGGTCAGCAGGAACGGGCCGACATCGTGGACCCGCACCTCGGCGGCCGCCTGCTGATCGATCAGCAGCCGCCCCAGTAACTGCCCGGCTCGGGCATGCTGAACGAACTGATGAAAGGAGACGTACCGCATCTTCGCGATCGTCAGCGAACTCCACGCGCTCGGCAGCGTCATTGCTACCAGCAACGGCAATAGCACCGGGTGCAGAACCGTCAGCACACCCGCCGCAGCGACCAAGGAGATCAACGAACTGAGGACCGCCGTGCAGTACTTCACCATCCGCCGCGCCGAGTCAGCCCCGTAACCGGCAGAGTCCAGCAACCGGTGGAACTCGTCGTCCTCGATCGCGGACAGCTCCACCCGGGCCACGAGCGACAGATACCGTTCGGTCGCCACCCGCTGCACCCTCGGCTCCAGGCCACCGGTCGCCGACGTCGATGCCGACCGCAGCAACGAACCGATCACCCCCGTGAGGGCAACAGCGGTCAGGGCCGGCACGGCCCGCTCCAGCCGCTCCACCGTCGGACCGCCGGCCAGCAGGTGCCCCAGGACCGCGTTGACAGCAACCAGACCAACAGCCTGAGCGATACCCCGGCCCAACTCGGCCAACCACACCGTGCGCAGCGCCCGCGCGTCAGCCTGGTGCGCCCGGACGGCGATGGCGACCAGCTTCGGCAGCGTACGGGCCATCGCCCACAGATCGAGGGCGAGCCACGCCCCCTGATGCCGGCTCCAGCCGATGTCGTAGGCCAGCTCTCCGCCGAACAGGAGACGTTCGGATTCCGAGACCCCGATGTCGGCCGGTGTCTGGTCGACGGACTCCTCGCTCATGCCCTCCACCTCGTGTCCGACCCAGCTGAACGGCGGGAGAAGGCACCGACCTGCCGTGCCCCAGGGGCTGGAAAAGCCGGGACGGCCCGCCGTCGTTCGATTCCGAGGAGCTGATGTGCGGGGGTGGGTACAGGATTCATCGAGTCCTCCAGCAGGTCATCGAATGGCACGGATGCTCTAGAAACGGCACTTCTGGCTCGCCGTAACGGGTGACAGTGGGGGCAACGCGGGACGCCTGTGCGAATTTCGGGGCCGATCCCATGCGTTGCGGGGCGGGGCCCTTGAAACGCCCTCGTTCGAGGGATGGTCGCTCGTTCGGCCGTCCCTTCCGAGGGATTCCGGCCAACCTGAAACCCTGGCCGCCCCGTGCGGCAACTGCGCGGCGACGGCGCACGCCGCGCGGAGTCACGGTGGCGGCAATGGCCCGATTCCACACGGCCACAGCCCCGCCGCCCGGCCGGCGTGCCAGGCTGCCACCCACTGCGCAGCCCCACCCGCCCTCTTGCGACCCGGCGACGCGCGGCCACCACCCCGACAGCGAGGAAACCTCCCATGACCCACGACTCCACATCAGAGGTGTTCACCGGCGGCTGCCTGTGCGGACAACTCCGTTTCGAAGCGACGGGAGAGCCCTACGACCCCCACCTGTGCTCCTGCCCCCACTGCACCCGCCTGTCCGGCGGCGCGTTCATGACCTGGGTCGGCTTCCGCCGGACCGCCTTCACCTGGACCGGTCCCGGCACCCCCGCCTCGTTTCGGCCCTGGCCCACGCTGGAGCGGTGGTCCTGTCCCGCGTGCGCGACGCACCTGGGGGCGGCGGGTGAAGGGGAGGACTACCTCGGCGTCTGCGTTTCGGCCCTCGACGACGGTGCCGAGATCGTCCCCATCGGGCACAGCTTCCGCGACGGCACCCCCGTATGGCTTCCGCCCATCCCCTCTACCCAACCGACGTCCTGATCCGCCGGGCCCCGAGCGGGCCCCGACGAGTGCCGTCAGAGGGTAGGAGCAGGGCACTGGCTTGTCCGTCCGTGGAGGCCAAAGCGGTTGAGGTTGGTGAGACGGGCGACCAGGCCAGGTCTGACCACTCTGCATGGAACGAGAGTCCGGCCCGGCAGGACCGGAAAGCCGATCCCCCACAGCAGACCACGACGAACTGCCGACGGCATGGGAGCAACCGGTCTGCTGACCGCCAGTTGCACTGTCCAAGACAATGAGCGCCACGGCAGGAGGAGCGGCCGACCCTTTCGGGCGCGACACACTCATGAAGGTGGTGTGTCCGACGGAGTTGCTCCAGGCGCTGATGCCGTCCCCAGAGAGGAGGGGGACGATCGGGGGCACCCACGTACGCGGGCTCGACGAAGCACAGCCCGGCAGTGCCACAGTCCAGGCGTCGGTGCGACACATGCTGGACAGGGGCCGGTGTGAGGGAGAGCCGCCGATCCGTCCGGTCCTCGACCAGCGCGTGGACGCCCGCGATGCGTTCGGCCCGAATCCTCGGAAGACGCGACCTGCCGCCGTCCGCCGTCCGTACCGAGCAGACCTCTTGCCAACCATGCTCCGTGCACAAGCCCTCGGCCCGCCGCTGAGGAGCCACTAGGAGTTGTCGGTGTGGAGCGTGGCCCACCGACCGTGACGCTCGGGCACGTCCCGCCAGGACGTCCCGGTCCGGAACTTCCACACGATCCCGATCGAAACCCTGCGGTCGTCCAGCCGCTTTCGTCCCCGCAACGACTCAGGCAGCAGCGGCCGGACGAACTCCCACTCGGTATCGGACAGTTCATGTCGACGTATCACGACCCCGTGATCCACCATCCGAGATCGTCTGAAGACGCTGCCTAGGGTCGGGCGGAACTCGGGTCGGCGGCCGTGGCGTCGACCGTTTCGGTATGGTCCATGGCCACCCGCAGTGTCACGGCAGCCACGACTCCCGCCACCAACCCACAGGTCAGGGCGGCCGGGACGCCGCCACCGATGCCGGCGGACAGTTGCAGCAGCCCCCAGCGCAGGCCCACACCGTCCGTAGCCACCCGCAGCACCTGGCTCGCCAGCAGCCCGAGGACGGTGGCGCAGACCGCGCCCGCCGCCATCGCCGGGACGGTGGTCCGGGTGAGCAGTCCGGGCAGCCACCGTAGTGCCCACCACACCACGGCGAGCAGCAGCACGTCGGCGGCCCGGTACAGGAGCCAGTCGCCGAGCGGCGTGCCCGCCGGGCTCGACCAGGCGCCGAGCAGCAGCCACTGGCGCAGGAGATCACCCGGTTCGGCGAACAGCCCGTTGCCGGGGGAGACCGTCTGGAGGGCGGCGGCGACCTCCTGGTACGAGAGGACCACCAGGGACAGTGCGATCACCGCGGTCCCGGCGGTTGCGGCCAGGCGGGCGGCGCGCGCCGGGACGGCCTCCTGCGGCAGTGGGCCGGATCCCTTGGCGGTGACCCGCGCGACGAGTACCGTCCCCACTGCCGCGACCAGTGCGGTAGCCACCAGGGCCTGTCGTCCGGAGGAGATCACGCTCGCCAGCTGGGGCAGGAAGCGGTAACTGCCGTGTCCCTGCGAGGCGATGAGCCACGGCGCGGAGACGGTCACCGCCAGGGTCCCGGCCACCAGACCCCAGGCCCACACCGCGAGCAACGCGGCCGGCATCCTGCCGTGCACCGGTGGCAGCCTGCGGATCAGGAGCAGCGCCACGGGCACGAAGAAGGCGAAGACCGCGGCGAACCGGATCTGCAGCGCGGTTGTGTACAGCGCGAGGTAGCGGGTGCTGCCGTTACCGGCCGTGTCCCCGATCCCGCTGGGCACCTCGGCCCCGAACCCAACCGAGGCCGGAGGGTCGTACGACCAAGGGGTGAGCCAATGTTCGAGCTCGGCGGCGGCCCGGCCGCCGATCACACCGGTGGTACCCGGCAGGTGAAGTGCCTGCGTACTCGCCCCCGCCCACCACAGGAGCGCCGTGAGGAGCAGCCCTCCCACCAGTGCCGGAATCGCCGCGCGCCGGTATGTCATGTGCTGCCCCCGCCTTGACCGCTCATCCCGTGAATCCCCTGGCCATGGAGATTACGAGGCGCTGATCACGTCCGGATCACGGCCGTACGTCTACTTGCCCGGACACCGGGGAAGACGGCGCGAGTCGGACGTGTCGAGGACGATCGGCCAGTCGGCGATCGGTGAGGCGGCTGCCGAGCCGACTTCCGGAGTCGAGCGGTCAGCCTCGGAGCTCGAACAGGTCCTCGTCACTGAGAGTCAGATCGCCGGCTCCGAGGTTCTCCTCCAAGTGGTCGAGTGAACCGGTGCCCGGAATAGCCAGCACCGACGGAGACATCGCCAGCAGCGAGGCGATCTGCACCTGCGCCGTGGTCGCGCCCAGGCGTACTGCGACCTTGCCGAGCCGTTCGGTGTCGAGTGGGTTTCCGCCACCGCCGAGCGGGAAGTACGGCACGTACGCGATGCCCGCTTCCGCGCATTCCGCGAGCAGCCCCATGTCACCGGCGTGCTGGTTCTGCACCGCCGCGACGGGTGCGATCGTCCGGGCCTCGGCAAACTGGACGGCGTCGACATTACTGACACCCAGGTGCCGGATCAGCCCCTCCTCCCGGAGCTCGGCCAATACCGCGAACCGTTCGGCGATCGACTCGCCACCCGGCCCGGTCATCCCGCCCACTCGCAGATAGACCAGGTCGAGTCGGTCCAGCCCGAGGGAGCGAAGATCCGACTCGACCAGGCCGCGCAGCTGATCAGGCGTCGCCTGCTCGCTCGGCACACCATCGGGCCCGAGCAGCGGCCCGACCTTCGTCGCGACGACCAGGTCGTCACGGTAGGGGGTCAACGCCGTACGGATCAGCTCATTGGCCCGCACCTCTCCTCTGCCGTAGAAGCCGGCGGTGTCGATGTGGTTCACACCCAGCTCCACGGTGCGCCGGAGTACCGCGATGCCGCTCTCCGGGGCTCGCGGCGGACCGTCGAAGGTCCCCATCGCCAGGCGCATTGCGCCGAAGCCGAGCCGGTTGATGGTCAGGTCTCCGCCGAGGGAGAAGGTCTTGATCGTCATGAGGCTCATGGTGCCCGCCGCCATAGAGGTCGGCGAGCTCGCGGCAGCTTGCTGCCAGACTGGAGGGATGCGGAACGAACCCGTGTTTTCAGTCCAAGGGGACGCAGAACTGATCGCGCGTGCCGGTCATCTCTTCGAGTCCGCGCACAGCGAGTTCCTGTGTGCCGCCAGGGACCTCAAGACCTGGTCACAACCGGAGGCCAGAGCGGCCGTCCAGAGCCGGATGCGTGCCACGGAATCCCCGGGCTTCGCTGCTCGAAAGCTGCTCAGCCCGGTGGCGCTCGCCGAGGAGGAGGCCCGCGCGCACCTGCGGCTGGTACAGAAGGAGGGGGCTCTCGTACGGATCAGCAGCTCACCGCTGCCGCACGAGACCATCCTCATCGACCGGCGGGTGATGATCCTCGCCGGCCGGGAGACTCCCACCGGGCGTGAGTACACCGTGACGACGTCGCAGATCCTGATCGACGGGGTCCATTCGCTGTTCGGAGCAATCTGGGACGAGTCATCCGATCTTGATACCTATCTGCGCAGCGACGTCCCCCATCTCGATGCCGACGGCCGCGTGATCCTCAAAGCCCTCGGTTCGGGACTCACCGACCAGTCGGCGGCCAAACGGCTGGGTGTCTCGCTGCGTACCTACCGACGACGCGTGGCCGAGCTGATGACCAAGCTCGAGGCGGGCTCCCGCTTCCAGGCCGGGCTACGTGCGGGTGAGCTGGGGCTGCCCCGCTGACCTCAGTGATCATCCATGCCTTCGGCGGTCCGTACACTTGAGGGCCTCGGGTCACGCAACCAATCGCCGCGGCAACCCGGAGAGCTTCCCAAGCCAACACCTCGGACGGGACCTCGCGGATACGGCCCAACACTCTGACCGGGCAACTCTGCCGGGTCCGGACGGGCGAAACTCCGTACGGACGCCTCTGTTGGCGGGTAGCTTCATGTCCACGATGAAGGAGGGGTGTGATCATGGTAGAACGTGCTGTTCCGCCTCGTGTGGTGGCCGCGGAGCGTGTCGCCTCCGAGGCGGGATTCAAGAAGAGTTGTATCCCTGAGGTGGGCAGACTGCTCGGACTGGCCGCCGCTGCGAAACCCCAGGGAACCATCGCGGAGAGCGGCACCGGCTCGGGAGTGGGCACCGCGTGGCTGCACAGCGGCCTTGGCGCCGGTGCACGCCTGGTCACTGTGGAGCGTGACGAGGAGCTGGCCCGTCGAGCGGCCGGTGTCTTCGCGGACGACAAGCGCGTCAGCGTTCTCACTGGGGACTGGCGGCTGCTTGAGCAGCATGCCCCGTTCGACGTCTTCTTCTGCGACGGCGGAGGCAAGCGTGACGACCCCCAGGGAGTCGTCGATCAGCTCGCTCCCGGTGGCCTTCTCATCCTGGACGACTTCACTCCTTCGCCTCATTGGCCGCCTCGATTCGGCGGCGAAGTGGATGAGCTCCGCTTGTTCTACCTCACTCATCCAGCCCTGGAAGCCACCGAAGTACTTACAACTCCCACCAGTTCAGCGGTTGTTGCGGCACGCCGCCTGTGACGGCGAACTGTCCCCACACGTGCCGACGGTGGGCCGGTTGCCGCGCAGGCACCGTAGCCCTCGCGACGGGCTCTGCGAGCATCGGCACCTGGTTCCCACCGGCCGGGGCCGGTACCGTCCCCGCGCGGCCGGCCGAACCGGGCACTCCGACAGGAAGGCCGGCGCCTCCTCACGGAACCCTGCTTCTCCGCGAACGGGCAGATCGTCGTCGAGGCCGTCACCAAGTTCGTGACGGCCCGGCCCGTGCCCAGCGTCACTGCAACCGCCTCCACCCTGATCACTCACGCCACCGGCATCCCGCTCGCCGCCACACCGCCCAGTTGATCCCACTGCCGCGCGCCGTACCGCCGGTGCAGGGCAAGCGCGGCAGACCCCGTCACCGCCCGGATACGCTCTCATCTGCTGGCGGCGGCTGCACGCTCTACCGAGCGAGGGACGGCTAACCCTCCCGCGCCCACGGCCGTAGTTTCTCCGGATTGCGGACCACCCAGATCCGGGTGACGCGCCCGTCGGAGACATCGAACGAGGCCACGGTCATGACGACGCCGGTATGCCGGGCCACCAGGCCCGGCATACCGTTGACCGACCGCTCCAGGAGTTCGAGCCCGGGAGCCTTGTCGGCAATGGCGACCATGTACTGGGCGATACGCGTGCCGCCCTCGACCGGGCGCAGAACGGTGCCGACCATGCCGCCGCCGTCGGCGGTCATCACTGCGGCCGGGTTGAGGAGACCGATGAGAGTTTCGATGTCCTTGGTCTCCCATGCCTCTTTGACGTGCCTCACCACGTCGGTCTGGCCGGTCGCCGCCACTGGAGCGGGCGCGACGCTCACCCGCCGCCGGGCGGAGGCCGCCAACTGCTTGCAGGCCGCAGGCGTCCGGCCGAGAACGTCGGCGATCTCGACGAACGGGTACCGGAAGACGTCGTGCAGGATGAACGCCACCCGCTCGGCGGGCGTCATCGACTCCAGGACGACGAGGAAGGCCATGGCCACCGACTCGTCCAGGACGATCTGGTCGGCGGGGTCTGCAGGGCCGGTGGGGTCGGCGCCGCCCGCGTGGTCCCACTCGGCGCGGTCGGGCAGCGGCTCGGGCAACCACGCGCCGACATAGCGTTCACGGCGGGTCCGCGCCGAGCCGAGCAGGTCCAGGCAGATGCGGCTGGTCACTGTCGTCAGCCAGGCGCCGGGGGACAGGATCTCCTCCTGCCGGCCTCGCGGCAGCCCGTACCAGCGTGCGTAGGCATCCTGCACGGCGTCCTCGGCCTCGGTCACCGAACCGAGCAACCGGTAAGCGACATTGATCAGTTGGCGTCGCTCACCGAATATCTCATCCGTGCTGGTCCCGACAGTCCCCATGCTTCCGGTCGCCCCCTCGCCTTACCTTTCGCACGCCCGCTTCGTCGGGCTGGTGAGACCTTATCGATCTACTGCCCGAGGGCGGAAAAGGGGACTGCGACATGGCCACTCAGGAGACGGCGACGGCGAGCGTACAGCGCGGCTCTTCGTTCTTGCAGGTCGCGATTGCCCTGCAGACCCTGACGATCTTCCTTCAGGCGGTCTCCGCCGGACTGCTGCTGACCTCGTCCTTCGGAGAGACGCTGCACAGTGTCGGAGCCCGTGTGATGTACGGGGCGTCGATGCTGTATGTGCTCGCGGCGGTGCTGGCATGGAAGCCGGGCGGCGGCTCGCCCCGGCCTGTCTGGCACGCGTCAGGTTTCCTCGTACTCGCCTCGGTTCAAGTCGTGCTCGGCATCGCTCACGTTCCGTCGGTCCATCTCCCTCTTGGTGTCCTGATGTTCGGTCTGAGCGTGCTGGCGCTGGCCCGACGCTAGGGTCCGATACGGGGCCCGCGCGGATCAACTCAACCAGTAGGGCTCTGTCAGAGGGTGTCGTAGGGCTGCCATGGGGTGGGTTGTCGGCAGGTGGGGCAGGTGCCGGTCCAGGTGGCTCACAGGTGTTGGAGGAGGCCCAGTCCCAGGGTGGGTCTTCGTGCCGGAAGCCGGCGTTCGCGCCGTAACCGGCGTCCGCGACCAGCACTGCGGGCCGGAGCCCGACCGCTGCCGGTTCGTCGAGCATCTCCAGCGCAAGCTGCCACTTCGGCCGGTGACGCTCACCGTCGGGGATCCGGCAACGGGCCCGCGGCCCGTCCCAGCCCTGCCGCGAGCTCGCACAGTAGAGTTCCTCATCGAGGTCACTATTTGCGAAAGAAGAGTCATGCCCCGAAAGACGGCGGCTGCTCTACGTCTGGATGCCATCTGCCGGTCCCATCTTCGGGACTACCGGCGTCGGCCTTCACGGCTTTCAGCCCACACGCGTCGTCAGGCGTCTCGTTTCGAAGCCGAACGGGGCCTTCCCGTCCGGGAGCTCGAAGACGCCGTCCAGTGCTGGCGAGCGTTCGTGCGCCGTCCCGGATGGCCGCTCTACCTGCCCAAGCCGCACCTGCCTGGCTATGACATCTGGGACGACCGCCTCCTGATAGAGCGAGCAATAGGCGCTCTCGACAGACGAGCAGCCCGGGAGATCGCGTCGGTCGTCAGAGAGGCCGATGCCGAATTCCTGGCACGCACCCTGCCTGACCCTCACGCGCCGTGTGCCTGGCCGTGGTGGCGCCGCAGATGCCACGACCTGGGCGACATCATGAACGTCCCATCACAAGCGCATGATCGAACGAACATTGCCGAGGCCGCTTCTCGCGAAAGATCTGATCGTTGGTCTGGGTGTGTCGTTGACTGATGCCCAACGGGCACGGATCGAGCCGTTGCTTCAACGCGAAGCCGTTTCCCCCGGAGCATCGCCGTTCGCCCGGCATGGGCCGATGCCGGCCAGTAGGGAAGACACCAACCCCGCCAAGGCCGCATGATCCGGACAGGAACAGAACCGCGCTTCACCTGCTCAGCCGGCCAGGCTCCCGGCCGGTCCCGTACCTGCCCAGCGGGTTGTGATGTCAGCAGCGCTGCTATGAACGCAGGGGATTTGAGGCAGTCTCTATCGCGGTCACTGAGCTGCGCCGGCCAGCAACCAGCGACGTACGCGCACTTCCAGCAGCACGCGCATGCCTCCTGGGCGAGCAGGGGCAGATACGTCCCACCCGTATTTCTCCTCGAACGCAGTCACGATCTCAGTGGGGAACCGGTCGAGGATCAGTGACGCGTTTCCTTCGGCGACGACCGGGAGCCGACCGTCCTCCAAGGCCAGGGAGACGCGCGGATCGGCCTGGATATTCCTGACCTTGACCGAGCTGTGATCCACACCGATCCACCACTTGGCGGCCTCGTAGACGAACCAGACGGGCGTCACATGAGTCGAGCCATCCGGCCGCACGGTGCACAGCCAGACATTCTTCTCCGTGGCCAGTCGCATGCGGACGTCCGGTCCCGGCAGATTCGCAAGAGCACCCATGCGCCCATTCGACCAGCACTCCCACTGAAGTACATCGGGCAAGGAACTGGACCAATGTCCTAGGTCCCAGTACCCAACCGACCTGGGCCGCCGTGACCGCGCGCCGTGAACCGGTCGACCGGGCGAAGGCAGCGGGAATGGCCAGGAGTTGTGGTCCGAGCGTACGCGCGACCCGAGACATCAGCAGGTGTCTATGGACGCTTTGCCGGGACTGGTGGGAGCGTGGGCCAGCGATCGAGCATTCGTCGGCGCATGTCCGTGCTGAGCCTGCTCAGGCCGTTCAGGTCGGGGCGGTCGGCAGTCATCCGGCCGACGACACCGAGCCGGTGGACGAGCCGTTGCCGGGCGGTCGCGGTGCCCCATGTCCAGTCCCGGTCCGGGATCCGGGCCAGGTGGTCAGTGGTTCCGCGGTGAGCCCTCTCGACCAGCGCGTCGCCTCGTAGCAGCCGGCCTGCGCACGCGTCGGCGAGGTCGCCGTGGAGTTCGGTACTGGTTGCGGTGCGCCATGCCGTGCGGTAGGCGGTCTCCGCCCGGTCCAGCAGCCGAGCGGATGCCGCAGTGACGCACCAGCACGTCGGGAAGCCGATGCGCAGGTAGGCGAGCTCCACCAGTCCGCTGCCCAGAGATGCCTGTTCGAAGTCGATGAACCTGATCCCGCTGGAGGTGGGCAGGTCATTGCCGGGACACGGATCCCCGTGGAGAAGGGCGTGCCCCGATGCCTGGCCGAGCCGGTGCACGAGGCCGTCGTGCTCGCCGGACACGCCAGGAGCGACGGCTACCTCAAGAGCCTCGGCCAGCCGGAGGAAGGATTCGACGTCGGCGCTGTCCGGACCCAGCCAGCGGGGAAGCATTCCGATGTCCTGCGGGCGGGCAGCGGCATGCAGCCGGGCCAGTGCCGCCGCGTAGCCGACGATCCAGTCGCTGGACAGGCGTTGGTGGTCCAGATGCTCCAGGACCAGCACCAGCTCGCCGGGATCGGTGCCCAGCAGAGCGGGCACCACGGGCGGCTCAGCCCGTGCGGCGAGGCGCAGTGCGGTCACCTCGCGGGCAAACCGCTCCTCGGCATCGGGACCGTCGACGATCTGCTTCACCACTGCCGGCGCCCCGGCCAGGTCCACGCGCCACACACGTGAGCGCGGGCTACTGCTCAGCCGCCGAGAGTGCCTGGGGGAGCCCAGCTCTGCCCGTAACTCGTCCCCGAACGGCGGTCGCGACCACATGGGCTCATACTTCCACTACTTTCACGCGGGCCGACGGGTCTGCGGGTCTGCGGGTCTGCGGGTCGCGGCGACGTCCGTCGTCCGCTGTCGGGCATTGGCTATGGGGATGAGGAACGATTCCGGCGTCCGCCGCGTTGTAGGCGGGCACGTTCAACTTGTTCTGTTCAGACGTTCCGTGGAGTCGCATGCCAGCCGAATTGCACACTCTTCCCTCAATCACCGACCAGGCGGAGCGATTGATCGAGCTCGGAGTGCATGAACTTGGTGGCTTCCGGCCTGCCGAGCTGCGCTCCATGGCCGCAGAGACCGGGGCCCGTGCCGGCCTTCTTGTGGTCCGCCCGGACCGGGTTCCGGCGTCGGCCCTCGCGCCTCTGCTCCGGCACCAGGGGAAGCAGGGGTTCGTCGTGGTGGACATGCCCGATATCGATCAGTTCTCGCGCATCGAGACCGTGAACGTACCCGACGAGCCAATCTATGTGGTGGAGGGCCTCGACCGAGGCGATCACATGGCGAACTGGAGCCCTCACGAGGCACTGCCCGCCATCGTCGAAGGGGGCCGCACTCCATTGCTCCTGATCGAGGGCATCCACTGGGTGATCCAGCAGCCGGCGGCACTTGAACGGGGCCGCTGCTTCATGACCATCGGCTCCCGCTTGCGGAAGGCCAACGGCACGCTCGACGCGCGAACCCCAGCGTTGTGGATCAGCAACGGGACCGGGCGAGACGGCCGAGACAACCGTGATGCGCCGAAGGTGGGCTGGTGTTGGGCGGGCAACCGGCACACGTGGCTCGGCTTCGCTTCGGCGGCCGGTCGAACCGCGGCCTGATCCGACTGACGCAGCAGGCCACAGTGGAACGAGATGTCGTCCTGCCGGCAATCCGCAATTCGACCAGGTCGGCGGATCAGGCCGGCTGAGACCACTGCCGGTTCGGAGAGGTTGATCCGAGACATGGGACGAGCCCCTTCGGGACACGAAAGTTCTCCGGCACGGGCCAGTGTCCTGGCCGGTGCTCCAGAACGCAGGGAGGGGCGATGACGGCGGGCATGGCATGGTCGACAGCGTTCACGGAGTTGTTCGGTGTGGAGCACCCGATCGCATGGGCGCCCATGGGAGGGTCGGCGGGCGGAGCGCTGGCCGCGGTCGTCTCCTGCGGGGCGGACTGGGATTGCTGGGTGGCGGGAACGGGGAACGGGACTGGCCGGCCCGTGAGTTGCCCATCGTGGCTGGGAGCGGAAGACCGTGGGGTGTTGGGTTCCTGAGCTGGGCGGCCAGTATCGGCGCGATCGAGCAGGCGCTGGACTACGGCCCGCGGGCCGTGATGCTCCCCTTCGGGGATTCGAGCCCGTTCGCCGAGCGAATCCGCGCAGCCGGTGCGGCGTTGATCGTTCAGGTCACCAATCTGGAGGAGGCCCGGATGGCAGTGGATCTGGGTGCCGACGTCATCGTTGCGCAAGGGACGGAGAGCGGCGGACACGGGGCCCGGCGCGGCAGGGCCACCTTGCCGTTCGTGTCGGTGGTGGCGGACCTGGCGGCACCGGTGCCGGTGCCGGCGGCCGAGGGGATCGCCGATGGCCGCGGCGCGGCCGCTGCCCTGGTGCTGGGGGGCCGCCGGCGCGCTCATCGGTACCCGTTTCCAGGCCACGGCCGAGTCCCTGGTCGATTCCCGCGACCGCCGAGGCGATCGTCCGCGGGCAGGACGCGGAACGCAGCAGCGTCCTCGACATCGCCAGGGGAGCCCGTTGGTCGACGTCGAAGTACACGGCTCGCACCCTCGGCCATCCCTACCTCGACCGCTGGCGGGGAAGGGAGGCGAAACTCGCCGAGGACCCACAGGTCCGACATGCCTATCGGGCCAATGTGCCGCCGCTGCCGGTATGGGCCGGTGAGGGCGTCGACCTCGTCAACGATCTGCCACCCGCAGCCGATCTCGTTGTCGCACTGGCCGCCCAGGCGGAGAGCGGCCTGGCCCGAGCAGGAAGGTACTGACAGGAGCACCCCAGAAGCACTCGCTCCGGGGAACTTCTGCAAGAGGCGAACCCCGTCACCAGGAGACTCACCGCCAACGCCGTAGCAGCAACGGTGGCAGGCCCGCCCGCTTCGCCCCGGCGCGCCGTGGCCGTCGCTGTCGTACGCTTCTGGCTCCGCTCCAGCCCCCGTCGGACGGCCGCCGAGCGGTGCGGTTCAGCGACGGAAGGTCCGGCCCACGACAGGCTGGAGATGCTTCGTCGCTGCCCCGTCGGGCGGGATGCTGGTCACCGCGATGCCGGCGGCGCGGCCGTCGTCGGTGACCTCGCCCCGGATCTCGTACCCCGGGGTGTCACCGGCACCGCCGTGACCTCAGTAGATTCCGCCGCACGACAGCGGCCTGCTCAGGAGCCCCGGCCCGGTCCGTAGCCGGCGTGGACGTTGGCGTCGGCCTCCACGTTGAAGGCCATGTGCACTTCGGCATCGACGGCTCACTCGGCGAGGGCGCGGCGCAGCACTGCGCCGAGTTCGGCGATCTGCCGCTGTGACACCTCGGCGGACAGGATCGCCTGCTATCCGTGGAAAGTGCCTGGCCACTGGTGCAGTTCGACCGACACGCCCGCCTGGAGCAGGCGCAGTGCGTAGACGATGTCTTCGTCGCGGTTCGGACAGAACTCCGCGGTGGCGATGGATGCGGCTGGCAGGCCCGACAGGTCGTCGGCCCGCGCCGGTGCCGCGTACGGGGAGGCGGAGGTGGAGCCCAGGCAGTGCCGCCAGGCCGCGGTGGCCTTGTCGCGGTTGAACCAGGGGGTAGCCGTGAAGTTCCGCGCCGACCACGTCTCCTGCCGATCGTCGAGCCCCGGCTGGTTGAGCAGTTGTAAGCGGATCGGCGGCCCCTGCTCGTCACGCGCCCGCAGCGCCACCGCGGCCGCGATTCCCGCGCCGGCACTGTGCCCACCGACCGCGATCCGCTTCGGGGCGATGCCGAGTTCGGCTGCGTGCTCGGCCGTCCAGGTCAGTACGGCATGGGCGTTGTCCAGCGCGGCCGGGAACCGATGTTCGGGGGCCAGGCGGTAGCCCACCGAGATCACCACCGCGCCGGAACTCTCCGCGACCCGGGCAGCCCACGGGCGCTCGGTCTCCAGGTCACCCATGACCCATCCGCCGCCGTGCAGCCAGACGATGGCACACCGCGCAAGGTGCGGGCGATGGATCCGTACCTTCACGTCCGGATCGGCGGGCATCGTACGGTCCTCGATCTCCATGCCCGCGGTGTCCGGTGCCGGCACCGCGGGGGCCAATTCGGCGAACTTCTTGCGCTCGGCAACCGGATCGGTCAGGTCGGCCCGGGGGAACAACGGGATGAATGCTTCGAGTTCGGGATCCATGTCGGCCATCCACCCGGCCGCCGCCCCTGCGCTCATCCGCCATCCGTCGCGCATCCAGCACCGATCACGCACCGAACGGCGCCCCTCCTCCTGGCAAGGAGGAGCTGGCTGTACGGCCGCCGTGCCGTCCGCGCATCCAGTGCGCAGGCTTGCGCGCTCAGTGACTGCTCCGCGCACGACAGGCGGTCACCCCGGTCAGGGCCTGTGGTCGGCTGCGCTGCTCAACGTGGCCAACCGAAGCGTGTCCTGTGACGGCTGATCCGGAGCACGCGCCACCGAAGTCCGAGCGAATACCGCATCGGCTCCGGATGCCCTACTCGGTCCGGCCCGACTGCTCGGCGGAGCGGGCGCGTCGATGGGCCGCGACCCGTTCGCGGGTTGCGCATCGGCGGGAGCAGTAGTGGCGTTCCGGGCCGCTGCCTTGGGTGATGAAGACGTTCCGGCAGCTGAGTGAGGAGCAGATCCTCCCGGGCGGACGCTGGCGGTCCCAGACGAGGACGGTCAGGGCCGTACAGGACGAGGCGAGGAGCCACTCGTCCCAGGGAGCGTCGTCGTCGGGGTCGAGATGGGGATGCCAGGGGGTACTGCCCCCGTGCGAAGTCAGGCGGAGCGGTCCGGTGTGTTCCTGCAGGAGGCGATTGAGGGCGGCGGCGGCACCGTCGGTGGTCTCGGCGGCGAAGGCTTCCCGCAGCAGGGCGGCAGACGCACGCATCCCGGCGACATCGCGAGTGGTGAGGTCGATGGGGTCTGTCTCACCGTATGCGCGAAGCACCTCGGCGACTTCGGCCGGGTCGGGGCAGTCGTCGTCGAGAACGTTGATCAGAGCGGCGGTCCGCCGAGCCATGGTCAGCACGGAGTGCCGGGTGGACCAGCCGTCGATGGTGGAGGGCACGCAGGCAATGTAACGCATCTTGCTGAGTTTTGAGTTACCTCCGTAACGTCTTGTGCATGAAAATGCGTTACTCACTCCGCCTGTATCTCACCGGAGCAGTGGCAGCTCGTGCCGGGGACGAGATGTCAGGACCGGCACTGATGCTCGCAGGATTCACACTGGCCGGATCGTCCACCGACGCGTCGTCGCTGCTCGCGGGCATCACGATCTCCGCCGTGGTAGGAGGGCCGGTGCTCGGGGCGCTTCTCGACAGAGCGGGACGGCCGGGCCGCCTGCTGGCAGTGGCCCTCGTCATGTACGCGGCTGGTCTGGGGGTGATCCTCGTAGGGCTCGGCCGCTTGCCGTTCGCCGTCACGATCCTGATCGCCGTGTTCACGGGGCTGCTGGGGCCGGCCCTGTCGGGCGGATGGACGGCTCAACTGTCCCGGGTGGTATCGGGCGACGGCCTGCCCCGGGCGAACGCGCTCGATGCCATGACGTTCAGTGCGGCGAGTCTGGCCGGTCCGGCCCTCGCCGGCGGCATGGCGGAGGTGCTGGGAGCTCCGACGGCCGTGGTGGTCTCCGCGGGGCTCATCTGCTTGGCGCTGCCCGCCGCGTGGATGCTGCCCGGCCACCCCGGTTGGAGGCGGGTCCCTCGGGCAACCTCGGTGATCGGCGACCTTGCTGCCGGAATGCGGGTCATCGTCAGGAGACCGTCCCTTGCCCGAGCGACCCTCAGCTCGGTCGTCTCCTGTGCGGCCCAGGGCATGCTGACGGCCTGCATCGCGCTGCTCGGCGAGCGTGTTCTGGGCGGAGCCGGCCGTGGCGCGATGCTGCTCTCCTGCGCGGCGATTTCCGCCTTGATGGCCAACGCCGTGCTCGCGCGGTTTCCGAGCCCGGTCGCGCCCGACACAATCATCTGGGCCGGTGCCCTTGTCCAGGCTGCCGCGTTGGCCTTGGCCGCTTCGGGTCGGCCAGTCATGCTGATCGCGGCCGCACTGATGGCCGGGATCGGCGAAGGGCCCCAACTGGCCGCCTTGTTCGCAGTACGCCACCGGGAGGCCCCGGAACACCTGCGCGGCCAGATCTTCACCACCGGCGCCAGCTTGAAGATCACCGGATTCGCCATGGGAGCGTCCGTTGCCGGCCCGATTGCGGCCTGGTCCCTTCCCGGCACTCTGATACTCGCAGCGAGTGTGGCGGTCCTCGCGGCATTGGCCTACTTCGTCATCCCGTCGACAACGGTCGACTCGGCCGAGGACCGGGCGACGTCGCATTGAACAGGGCCGAATTTTGAGCGTGTGCCGTGGAAATTCGAGCGGCCACGTCGAATCTCCCAGCACAGCAGTCCGATGGCGGTTGCACCCCGGGGGAGCCGGTGCAGGCGCCGATGGGGCCGCGTACGCGTAGGTCTCCGGCGAAATCGCCGGCGGCGGAGTGATGAGCTGACTGATGAGCTGCGTCCGGTCAGGAGTGTTGGGACGGCTGTCGTGCCGCTCCTTGAGTCATTTGCCCGTCCGAATCGAGGGCGACGACCATGTCGGATTCTTGCCGGACGGCGGGTGGCAGTCGATGTTTGATTGCGCCCATGACCATCACACGGCTGAACAACGCCCACCTCTTCCGCTCTCTGCACACTCCATCCGTACCCCTCGCGCTTGCCAACGCCTGGGATGTTGCGAGCGCCCGCGTCATCGAGGCCGCGGGCGCTCCCGCGATCGCCACCACCAGCGCCGGGGTCGCCTGGTCGCTCGGTTCTCCGGACGGCGACGTCCTTACCCGCGACCGAGCGCTGAAGCTGATCGCCCGGATCGTCGCCGCCGTCGCGGTTCCGGTCACCGCTGATATCGAGGGCGGATACGGGAAGGACGCCGCCGGAGTTGCCGAGACCGTCACCGGGGTGCTCGCGGCGGGCGCCGTCGGCGTCAACATCGAGGACGGCACCCGGCCCCCGACAGAGCTCGCGTCGCGGCTGGCTGCGGCCCGGCAGATCGCGGACCGCGCAGGAGCGGACCTGTTCCTCAACGCCCGTATCGACACGTTCCTGTTCGGGCTCGGTGATCCGGACACCCGACTGAAGGAGACCCTGACCCGGGCCCACATGTACGTTGACGCGGGCGCGGACGGAATCTTTGTCCCCGGCGTCACCGACACCGCCACCATCACGGCGTTGGCCAGGGAGATCTCCGTACCGCTGAACGTCATGGCCGGCCCCGGCACCCCGACCGTTGCCGATCTCGGCGCCCTCGGTGTGGCACGCGTCAGTCTCGGCTCGGGCGTGGCACAAGCCGCCTACGCCGCCGCGCGCCGCGCCGCGCAGGAGCTCTTCGGTACCGGCGCCTACGACTCCCTCGCCGAAGGCATCGCCTTCCCCGAGCTCAACGCACTGCTCTCCGAGCCCCACTGACCGGTTCACCAGCCGACTCCGCTACGTCTACGCTTGGGCCGACGGCATCCACCTCCGCATACGCCTGCAGGAGGCGGAGGCGGAGGCGGAGGTGGAGGCGTGCATGCTCGTGCTGATGGGCTGCGGAGCCTTCGCGAGCAAGGGGCAACGACCGCCCGCCCGGCTTTTCACGGGCACGGCAAATCCGCACCGGTCCTACGATCTTTGCGAGAGCGTGGGGTACCGGCGGCAGAACGAGTACGTCCGATACCGCAAGCCGCTTGCTTGACCGACCGGTCATCGGGCTGTCCAGTCAGCCCGCAGGATGTGACAATGCCTCCGGCCCGTCGGCCGCGCCCACCCGCCCGCACTCGCCCGCGCCTGGGCGATCAGCTGGGTGATCCGCTTCCGCAGCCTGTGCATGGTGGACGGGCCGTGCCGCTGACGACAGGCCCTAGCTCTGCGGGACATCCTTGACGAACACGATGCCGTCGCTGTCCGCCAGGTGGGCCGGGTCCAGAGGGGAGTAGCCGAACCAGGGGGACACGCGCGGCGCGGGCCGCGTGTCGCCGAGGGCGGTGGCCAGCTGCGGGACGTCGATGACGCAGCGGTCCTCGGGGAGCGCGTACAGGAGTCCTTCGACGGTGTCCGGCGGCGGCGTGTCCACTCCCTGGTGCCGGATCGTGCCGAGGGCCGTGGCCACGAAGGCGTACCCCTCGCCGAGCCGGGCGCTCACCAGCGCACCGGCGCTCCACCACTCCAGCGGCATCCCACCCATCCGCATGGTGCTCTTCTCCCGCTGGAGATGGGCGTTGTGGGCGTGGACGAGTGCCGGGCCCCGGGCGGCGAGGGCCAGGAGGTTGTCGGCCATCATCTGGTCCCGCAGGCCCACCAGCCGCGTCATGCGGCTCGGTGAAGTGTCGGCCATCCAGTAGTGGTAACGCAGCAGGCCGGTGGCGGTGCGCCCGTACAGGCGTGCCCGGTCCCAGCCGTCCCGCGACGTCGTCGCGATCAGCTGTGGCGTCTGCGCGTCGAGCAGCGCCACCAGGTCGTCGGCGAGCAGCCGCAGCTCCCTGGCCTCGGCCGACTGCCCCACGGACTGGGCCGGGTCCAGCATCGCGGCGGGATTGGTCCACCGTTCGTCGGTGCCGAGGAGACGGTCGAGCGTTTCCGCGGCGCAGGGGAGCAGGCCAGTGTCCACCCGGGCCGCGAGGCAGTCGTGGAGTGCCGTGAGGGCCTGCCGGGGGCTCGCGGCGCCGGTGATCTCCAGCGGGCCGTCGAAACCGGCGAAGCGGAGCCGCTCGAACGCGGGCCGGCCGTCGTTGTACGCCCGTATCCAGCGCACGAGTTCGCGGTTGGCGGCGGACGCGCCCCAGCCGTGGCTGAATCCGCGTTCCATCACCTCGTCGAGGGTGCCCGTGCCCGAAGTGACGTAGTCGTCCACGGCCAGGCCCATCATGCAGTCGCTCTCGATCGTGATCGTCCGGTAGCCCTCCTGCTCGACGAGCTGTCGGAAGAGCTCGTTGCGCAGGCCGAGCAGAGTGTCCTGCCCGTGGGTGGGTTCGCCCAGGGCGAGCAGCCGGGGCCGGGCCGGGAGCAGCCTCATGACGGCGGCAGCCTCGACGGCATGGGCGGTGCCTCTGATGTCAGTAGCCATGCATTCAACGGTATCGTTGAACCTTCGGTTGAAACTTTCCGATGACATCGACGGGGTCATGGCGCGAAACCTTCAAAACGGTGAACGGCTCAGGCCGGTCGACCTGGCCCGTGGGCACGGTCTGTCCACGCAGGCGATCAGGAACTACGAGGCGGCCGGAATCCTGCCGGCCGCCGGTCGCACACCTCACGGCTACCGCACCTACACCGCGCTCCACGCACAGGCCCTGCGCGCGTTCCTCGCCCTGGTGCCCGGCCACGGCCACCACACTGCGACGTCGATCATGCGGGCGGTGAACGAGGAAGCGGTCGATGAGGCGTTCCGTCTCATCGACGAGAGCCACGCCCAACTCCTCGACGACCGCCGGACCCTCCAAGCCGTGGAGAGCGCCCTCCGCGACCTGGCGCCCACCGCGGCGTTCGAACCCGACGCGGCGGTGTCCGAACCCGACACAGCTGTCCTCGGGCCCGGCGGAACGTTCATCGGACCGTTGGCAAGGAAGCTCGGGATCCGTCCCGCGACGCTCCGCAAATGGGAGCGCGCCGGGCTGGTGAGCCCGCGCCGCGACTCGCGGACCGGATACCGCGTCTACGACGAGGCCGACGTACGCGATGCCCAACTGGCCCATCAGCTCAGGCGGGGCGGCTACCTGCTGGAGCGGATCGCCCCGCTGATCGCCCAGGTGCGGGCGGCCGGCGGGCTGGAGCCGCTGGAGTCCGCCCTGCACGACTGGCGTGGCCGGCTGTCCGCCCGCGGGCGCGCGATGCTGACCGGGGCCGCGGAGCTCGAGGCGTACCTCCGCGAGCGCGGATGAGATTTCGGCCGCCGTCCGAGCTGCGGAAACCGTCGGCAGATGCCGCTCCACGAATTCGACGAAGGCAGCGGACCGGGGTCGGGACGTGCCCCTCGCCGGAGGGCCGCGGGACGCTCAGCGGCTCCGTACGTGACCCGGTGATCACCGTCAGGCCGATGGGCAGGCCCATGGGGCGCCCCGATCGTACGAAAGGTGGGAAGGAAACCGCCAACAGGGCTGGGAAGACAGTTCAGTTGGAAGGCATAAGTGTGTGAGAGCCGATCGGGGAGGGCTACGGGCGGCGTCCCCACGCGGAGATCATAGGGGCGGTAGCGAGGTCGAGGCGTCCGGTGGCGACGTTCGCCAAGTGGCGGTCGATCTCCTCGTCGGTCGCAAGCCCTTCCGCCACCAGGAGGCGGCGGATCTGCCGCACGGTGGCGGCCTCGAGGACGTCACAGGCCGGTGAGGTGATCGGGAAGTAGGCGTCGGCCTGAACGTCCGCAAGACCGGCTTCGCGCAGCAGCCGGGGGAGGGTTCGCCCGTAGGCGAGGTCCGCGCCGCGTGCCGCCATCAAGGCGCGGAAGCCGGATCGCAGTCGGTTCGCGAGCCGTTGTTCGGGCCCGGACTCGTCCGGGCACAGCAACGGCTGCAACCCCGGGTCGGCATCCTCCAGGAGAAGCCAGCCGCCTGGCCGTAGCGCCTGGACCATCCGGCGCAGCGCCTCGGCGCGATCGGTGACGTGTACCAGGACCAGTCGGGCGTGGACGAGGTCGAAGCTGCCGGGCGGCGGCGGGTCGGCCGCCACGTCGTGCCGCAGCACCTCGATCACGCCTCCGTCGACGCCTCGGGTCCATGACACGTCGATGTCGGTGGCGACCACGGTTCCCGTCGGGCCGACCCGCTCGGCCAGCCCGAGGGGTACGGACGGAGCGCCGGCGCCAACTTCCCAGCACCGCATGCCGGCAGCGATTCCGAGCTGGTCGACATGCCGGAACGTCACCGGATCGAACAACTCACCGAGGGCGCCGAAGCGGACTCCTGCTTCTGATTGCTGGTTGTCCAGCAGGTAGCCGTGATCCGTGTTGTGTTCAGCCATGTGGCGATTCTGGCAGAGGGGGCAGCCGCACCCCGTTCGCAGGGTTGTGCCCCGTCCGCCGGTCTTACGGGCGGACCAGTAGAGACTCCGGGGCTGCCGAGGGTCAGGATGGCGTCACCCGACCCGTTTGTCTTCCGCCGCGGGAGTGTTCGCAGCCGCGGCGGAGGAGCAGCCGCGCAGGGGACCTGGTGCTGTCCCGGGGGACGGCGGCCCGTTCTCGACTCTTGCATCGGCGTCGAACACTGGTGGGACCTCGCCGCGCATCTGCACGGCACCGGGCACACGATGGCCGAGCTGCTCATCGAGGGACCCGGCGGTGACCTGGCCGCGTCCTGGGAGCGCACGACGCTAAAGGCTGTCCCCGAGGACGTCACCCTGCACGCCCTCACGATCGGAGTCCACCCGCGCCGACTTGAGCTGGTGATGGAAGCGGCACTGATCCACGACCCGACAGTGTTCGGCGAGCACACCCGGCCGCTCTGGTCGTCCGGGCTCACCCCCGAGCAACTGGCCGAGGGACTGGTCGGACAGCGGTGGCGTGGCCACTTCGGCCAGATGGCCGAGCAGCTCGGCGTCGTGCCGGAGACCGACGGGGCGCTGGCAGCCTTCGCCCGGTGGTCGGGGGTTCCCGAGGAATTCGCCGCCCGGGGCCTCCCGTTGGACCAGCTCACACTGGAGGAACTGACGCACGCCCTGGCGCTGTGGCGGCTCGGCCGGAGCGACCCGACAGCCACACTCCCCGACGGCTCGGACCCCCGCCCGCTCGCACTCCTCGCCCAACGCATCGGAATGCGGACCGACCACGCCCGGGTCTACCTCGACGGCCCCGGCCGGGACACCGGGTCCCTCCCGCTGACAACCCATCTGGAGCTGCGGTACCTGGACTCGTTCCGGACCTCCATACTGTTCACCGACCCCGCCTCCAACACGGCGCCCGCCGCCATCGCGGTGCTCGCACTCGCTGACCACCTAGGAATCGACCCCACGCTGCTGAGTACCATCCCGAACCTCGTCACGGGCAGCAGATGGACCGTCTCCGCCCTGCTCCTGGAGGGCTACGACCCTGCCGACTACGCGGGCTCGGTGTACGACAGCCTCAAGGAACTCGACCTCGAACCCCATGAACTGGCCTGGTTCCAGGGCCACACGGTGACGGCCGAGGACATCGGGCGGTTCTGGCAGTACGTCGAGGACCACCGGGCGACCGACAAGGACCTGGACGCGCTGCTCACCGGCGATCCGCAAGCGGGCCCGGTGGCGGTGCGGAAGTGGGCCGAGCACGAGGCGGAAGCGACCTCCCTGTCCGCGCCCTCCGAATCCGCGCCCGCGCCCCTCAAGTCCTCGTCCGTGCCTCCGTTCGGGCAGACGCAGGACCGGGCGCACCCCTCGTCCACCGTGAGCGGCCCGCCCGAGGCCGCACCGCTCCCCGGACATGGCGATTCGCTGCCCGGCACCCTGCTGGCCCTGGCCAAGCAACTGCGGTCCGCCAGCGCCGAGGACCGGACCGGACTGGCCGACGCCGACCTGTTCCAGGGCGACAGCCCGATCGCACGCAACTCCCGGCTGACCGCTTTCCGTAACGCCGTAACCTCGGCCGCGGCCACCACCGACGTCGATGAGCGGGCCGCCCGCATCGCCTCGGACATCAAGTCGAGCCAGTACTTCACCGACGGCAACACCCGGACGGCGACCTCTGCCGTCTTCGCCACCTACGCCGCGGTCGGCGCCGGCCTCGAGGCCACAGCGCTGGAGGTGTTCGCGGCGATCGGCGAGGCCGAGGTGAACGGGGACTTCGACCTCGCCAAGTGGCTCCGCGAGCGCCGGAAGGACAAGGACGGGCCTGCGGTGGTCCCGTCCGTGGCGGACCTCGAACAGATCAATACCATGGCGGGGCAGTTGGCAGCGGCGGACGCCGCCCTCCAGCGGATCGTGGGGTATTGGCGCGACTACGTCCGCAGACATCCGTCGGACCCGGAGGAGGACCGCCTCGAAGACTTCCTGGGCGAGCTGCTCAACGAGTCGGAGGCCGATTACGACGTGTGGTCGGAGCGCCAGGAGATCGAACGGGCGGTCAAACTCATCCGTCCCGGGGGAAAGACAGGCTTCCTGGACACGGTGGCGCAGCGGCGCGCTCCGGAGGACGGGGACGAGACCCTCGCCGAGGAGATCGAGCGCCTCATGGAAGCGCTCGGGCTGGACGAATGACCGGCACAAACCATCAGCACCACGGATGACGAAGAAGAGGAGTGGCACCAGTGGCAGTCACGGAGACGCAGAGCGGTACCCCCGGCGGCGCCGGCGGGACCGGGCCGGAGGAGGCCGGGGCGCCGACGGTGAGTCCGGCGCGCGCCACGGCGTCCGTCAGCAACGGCGTGATCGGTGCGGACCCGGACGAGTCGGAAGCCGCGTCGGAGAAGAAGCCCGGAGCGAAGCCAGATGCTGACCCCGAGGCTGAGGTCGAGGCTGAGGCTGAGGCTGAGGTCGAGGTCGAGTCGGAGGCCGCGGTCGCGGCCGTAGGGGTGGCCGAGGCCGAAATCGAGCCCGGGACGGCCCCGGAGGGCAAGGTCGCGGCCGGGCCCGAGACAGCGGCGGGCGTCGCCTTCGCGCTGCGGGGGAGCAGTGAGCCCGAGCCCCCGAGGGCCGAGGGCGAGGCGAGGCCGGAGGCGGCCGAGACCTCGTCGTCCGAGGAAGCGGCTGTGTCCACGCCCGCGGCCACCGCAGCCGCCGCCGGCACGGCCGCCGCCCCGGCCGCGGCCCCCAACGCCCGGTTCGCCTGGCTGCGCGCCGGACGGACCGCCACTGCCGTCGCGTCCGGCGGCGGCTCGGGCGACGGCGGGCCGGACGCCGAGGCCGGCGGTGCCTCAGGGAACCCGAACCGGATATCCCGTCCCATGGTCGCCGCCGCCGCGATCGGCGGAGTGGTCCTCCTCGCCGCTCCCTTCATCATCAGCGCCAACTGGGGCGACGACCCGAAGGACAGCAAGAACCACAACGCCGCCGCCGGATACGACGGTCCGAGCACCTCCCCGTCCGGATACGTGCCCAAGGCAGAGCAGGACGGCGGCAAGGCCCCCGGCGCCAAGGCACCGGTCGGCAAGGGCGGACCGGCTTCGAAGGTGCCCCCCGCGCCGGAGAACAACTCCGTCGCCGACTCCGCCGGAAAGGGCAAGGCGGCCGACGAACCGTCACCCGCCGGGAGCCACAAGGCACCCGCCAAGTCGGGATCCGGCTCCAAGGCCGCCACCGGAGGAGCGGCGTCGGGAGCCACCGTCAAATCCACTGCCGTCCAGCAGTTCTCCGCCTACGCGGGCCCGCACTGCTCGGGCTCCGGTGTCTCCTACAGCGAGCATGGCTCGTCCAGGGTCGCCAACGACGACGACCAGTGGACGACCGCGACCGGCGGCTACTCGTCCAACGGCTGCAGCGGCCGGTTCCGCTCGATCCCGATGTCCGGGGACGGCAGCGACGCCGGCAACTACGCGACCTGGTCCTTCACCACCGGCTCCGTCACCTCGGGCACCTGCCGCATCAGCGTGCACATCCCCGGCTCCGGCGACATCCGGCACGTCGGCGGCGCCCCGTCCTACTACACCGTCCACGCCGGGAGCAGCTCCTCCGGGTCGCAGCTCGCGAGCTTCACGATCGACCAGGTCGACCACAACGGGCAGTGGGTCGCGGCCCCGAACGTGAAGATCAGCGCCGGGAGGCTGGCGGTCGTGCTGCACGACCGCGGCAAGGACTGGAACTCCCACGGCTCGACGGACGCACACCACGCGGCGGACGCGGTCTACGTGAGCTGCAGCTGAAGCCCGGCTCCTCCCCGCTCCACGGCCTTGGCTGATGGGTGCTGACGGGCTTCGGCCTGCTGTTGGTCGTGCATGACAGCAGGCTGGAGCCTCTGGTTCCGAGCGGGAGCGGGCGGGAGCGGGCGGCAGCCGTGCACCTCGGAACAGGTGGTCCCAGCGGCATTGCAGTGCGGAGGGGTTCAAGGCGTCGATGCCGGACTTGGCGAAGCCGTGGTGTTGCCGGGCGGCTCGACGCCTCCTGCGCCCTTCCGGGCCCGGGGACGCGCTCAGCGAGGCGGTGTGACGAGCCCCATCTCGTAGGCGGTGATCACGAGCTGGACCCGGTCCCGGGCGCCCAGTTTGGTCAGCAGACGTGACACGTGCGACTTGGCGGTGGCCACCGTGATGAAGAGGTCCTCCGCGATCTCGGTGTTCGACCGGCCGCGCCCGATCAGGGTCAGGACTTCCCGTTCCCGCTCGGTGATGCCGTCGACCGGCCGGGGGGAGCGCTCCGGAACAGCTCCGGGGCGCTGCACGAAGTCCGCGATCAGACGCCGTGTGACACCCGGCGCGATCAGTGCGTCGCCGGCGGCGACCACACGGACCGCCGCGAGGATGTCGTCCAGCGCCATGTCCTTGACCACGAAGCCGCTTGCACCGGCCCGGAGCGCACCGTACACGTAGTCGTCCTCGTCGAAGGTGGTCAGCATGAGAACGCGGGCCGTCGCCGGACCGGCCATGATCCGGCGCGTGGCCTCGATCCCGTCCATGCCGGGCATCCGGATGTCCATCACCACGACGTCGGGGCTGACCTCCCCGACCAGCTGGATCGCCTCGGTGCCGGTGGCGGCCTCACCGACGACCTCCAGGTCGGGATGGTCGGCCATGATCACACGCAGACCGGACCGCACCAATGGCTGGTCGTCGGCGAGCACGACTCGGATCGTCACCGGGCCTCCACCGGAGCGTCGACGGGCTTGGGCAGTGGCAGGCGCGCCGCCACCCGGAAGCCGCCCTCGGGACACGGTCCGGTGCTGAGGTGGCCGTGCAGCAGGCCGACCCGCTCCCGCATGCCGACGAGGCCGAAACCATGGGCCGAGCGGTTCTCGGTGGCGCCGCGCCCGTTGTCGACGACTTCCACGGACAGCTCCTCGTCCCCGTAGCCGACGGTCACCCGGCAGTGCCCGGTGCCCGCGTGGCGGACCACGTTGGTCAGCGCCTCCTGCACGATACGGTAGACGGACAGATCGATCTCGGCCGGCAAGGGCCGCTGCTTCCCGCTGAAATGCACGTCGACACGTACTCCCGCATCCGCGGTCGCCGTCGCGAGCCGTTCGATGTCCGCCAGCCCCGGCGCGGGCGCGAGAGATGCCTGCCCCGAGGTTGCCGCCCCGGGGTCGGCCTGGCGGAGCGCCACCAGAGTGCGCCGAAGGCCCGACAGGGTCTCTCTGCTGGTGGCCTCGATGGCTCGCAGTGCCTCGCGGGCCTCCGCGGGCTGCGTCTGGATGACCCGGCTGCCCATTCCGGCCTGGATGGCGATGATGCCGATACTGTGCGCGATCATGTCGTGCAGCTCCCGCGCGATCCGCAGCCGTTCGGCGGTCACCGCCTCGGCCACTTCCTGCGCACGCAACGCCGACGCGTGCTCGCGTCGCTCGCGACTCAGCAGCCCGATCATGCAGGACGCGCTCATCGCCAGGATGGCGATCACGGCGTTGACGGCCACGTTGTCCCCGTGGGCGAAGCCGCCGATCAGCAGGAGCTGCACGACCAGGGACACGGACACGGCGATGACCGAAACGCGTCGTGTGCGGGTTGCCACGATGAAGCCCAGGACAAGGTCCACCGCCAGATACGACAGAAACTGGCCCTGGTACGACCCCGTCAGGTCCGCATGGGCGGAAGCGGGCGTGAACACCACCACGGCAGTGGATCCGAAGAGCGTCAGGGCCAGAGCCGACAACGGTGCCCTTCGCAGCACACCGACGAGCAGACTCACGGCCAGCAGCGACCCGACAGCGTGCACTGTGCCCGAAGCCCGCGGCGCGCCCCCCAGCAGCAGAACCAGCATGAAGAGGTACAGGACACCCCCGACCCAGGCCATGACCCCTGTCCTGGTCATCGGCGGCATGCGGTCTCTTGAGGAAGGCGGCGATGCGCGACGCACGCAGGCAACGGAGTGGTCGGTGTGACGTCCATGCCGCGAGCCTAGCCAGGTGCCGTCCGCGCGGCATCGGCCCGGGGACGTACGCCCACGGGCCAACCCGGCCGCGCGATTGCCGTCCCCGGCCCGATGTCCGGGCCGGGGCTTCCCGGCAGCGTTGTTCCTGTGATCGAAGTCAACGAGCTCACCAAGCGCTACGGCAGCAAGACCGCCGTCGACCATCTGTCCTTCACCGTGCGGCCGGGCCGGGTCACCGGATTCCTCGGCCCCAACGGCGCCGGCAAGACCACCGCCCTGCGCATGATCCTCGGCCTGGACGCGCCCACCGGGGGCACTGCCACCGTCAGCGGTGTCCCCTTCCGCAGCCACCCGCGCGGACTGCGGCACGTCGGCGCCCTCCTCGACGCCACCCAGGTCCACGGCGGACGCAGCGCCGCCGCCCATCTGTCCGCCCTGGCCCGTAGCAACGGCATCCCGCTGCGAAGGGTGGACGAGGTGCTGCAGGAGGTGGGGCTGGCCGATCCGGCGACCCGCCGCATCGGTGGGTTCTCGCTCGGCATGAAACAGCGGCTCGGTGTCGCCACCGCCCTCCTCGGCGACCCACCCGTGCTGATGTTCGACGAGCCGGTCAACGGCATGGACCCGGAGGGCGTGCTCTGGATGCGCCGCCTCTTCCGGCGCCTGGCGGCCGAGGGCCGCACGGTCTTCCTCTCCAGCCATCTGATGTCGGAGATGGAGAACACGGCCGACCAACTCGTCGTCATCGGCCGGGGGCGGCTCATCGCCGCGGAGCCGGTACGGGATTTCGCGGCCCGCAGCACCCGCCTCAGTGTCCTGGTGGGCACTCCGCAGGCCGCCGAGCTGACAGTGGTGCTGACAGCCGCAGGCGCGTCCGTCCAGCCGGAGAGCCCGGAGCGCGCCGAGAGGCTGGCCGTGACCGGGCTCCCGGCGGACCGGATCGGAGCACTCGCCTTCGAGAACCGGATCATGCTGCACGAGCTGACCACCCGGACCGCCTCACTGGAAGAGGCCTTCATGGAACTCACCGCCGACAGCGTCGAATACCTGGCAGGGCAGCACCGATGACCACATCCACCTCCGTCCCCCCGACCACCTCGTACGCGCCCGCCGCCGGACCGCCCGCCCGCTTCCGCGACCTGATCGCCGCCGAGTGGATCAAGATGCGGTCCCTGCGCTCCACCCCATGGACGCTCGCGCTCACCACCGTGTTCGTCATCGGGTCCGCCGCGGCGGCGGCGCTGGCGGAATACGACGACATCGCGGACTCCGCCCCGAGCCCGCGTCAGCCGCACGACTTCCTCGCCTTCACCGCCTTCCCGCCGGCCGGCTACTGGCTGCTGATGCTCGTCGCCGGCGCCATCGGCGCCGGCACCGTCGTGAGCGAGTACAGCAGCGGACTGATCCGCACCACCACCGCGGCCGTCCCGGCCCGTGGTGGAGTGGTGCTGGCCAAGGCGGTCGTCACGGCCACGCTCTGGACCGCGGTCGGTACGGTCATCTCCTTCGGTTCTTTCCTGGTTTCCCAGGCCATCCTGGACGGGCGGCACGCCGGGGTCCCGATCACCCACCCGGGCGTGGCACGGGCCATGGTGGCGTCCGCCCTGCTGGCCCCGGTCTGCGCGCTGATCGGCCTCGGCCTCGGTGTCCTGATCCGGCACAGTGCCACCACCATGATCACCAGTGTCTTCACGCTACTGATGTTCCCCACACTCTTCTCACAGAGTGAGCTCTGGTCCGCCGACATCAACCACGCGATGCCGGTCACCGCCTGGAAACGCCTGGTCCAGAACTGGCCGCCGGATCCCGATTCCCTCGCGTACACCGCCACCGTCCCCGGCTCCTGGATCGTGTACACGGTGTGGCCGCTCGTCGCGGTCGTACTCGCGGTGGTCGTCGTACGGCGCCGCGACGTGTGAACCCGCGACAGGAAGCAGACAACCAGCCTCCCCCGCACGGACCAAGCCCGCCCAGGACCGGCTCAGCCCCCGCGCATCCGCGGCCGGCCCTGGACCAGCAGCACCCAGGCCCTCGTCCCGCGAGGAAATGCGTCACCTGAGGCTCTGCGCCACGAGCGGTCACGCTTCCTTGTATCTGCTGATACCGCGCGCACTCCACCGCTCCAGGGTCGATCCCGGCCGGGGGAGGGGGAACGATGGGAATGACCAGCCGACGTCACGCAATTCAATGCGAAAACGACCGGCGGCCCGACCGGGGGTCGGCAGCCCAGTTGTTTCTCTGTGGTCCGGATTTCCTCCCGGCAGCGCCGCGATATTCCGTGCCCGGCGTGTGCTCACAGGCGTCGCCGTGCGGCCGATCCTTCCGTGTCCCGCGTGGTCAGTCGACACCGCCCAGGGGCATCGGAGCAGAAGGAGCCTCCGGTGAAATACATCATCAACGAGAAGTTGCGTGCCCCGCCCCAGTCGGCGGCCCGCGTACCGGAAAGGACTTCGGTCTCCGCCGGTGACTGCGGCCTGCTCCTTGTCAGGATCACCATCGGCCTCCTCATGGCAGGACACGGATGCCAAAAACTCTTCGCAATATTCGGCGGTGAGGGTCTCGCCGCAACGGGCAAGGGTTTCGCCGGTCTCGGCTTCCACCCCGGAGAGGTCTATGCCGCCATCGGTGGCGGCTCCGAGCTCCTCGGGGGCCTCGGCCTGGCTCTGGGACTGTTCACCCCACTGGCATCGGCCGCCCTGATCGGCGTGATGATCAATGCCATGGTGACGGTCACCGCGGCACATGGCCTGTGGGAGACAGAAGGCGGCGTCGAGTACAACGTGTGCATCGCGGTCGTGGCGCTGGCCGTCGCGGCCATCGGTCCCGGGCGGTTCGCACTCGACAGACCGTTCCGCTGGGGGAAGGGCGGCTGGCCAGAGGCCGCCTTCGCCCTGGGTGTCGGCGGCCTCGGCGCCGCGATCGTGCTGAGCCTATGAATGCGGGCGGAGGAGACCGACGCCGATCAGGCTGCGGCGAAATCAAGCCGCTGTCTGATCCTGTCGCTGAAAGGGCACCGCGGACGGTTCCCCCGTCCGCGCTGTGCTTCCGGGCGAACGCCCGGACGCCGTCCACCCCGTACGGCAAGGGGCCACAGAGGACGGGGGAGGGGAGGCGACCCCCGTCAGCAACAGTTGTCAGCCACGCCCGTCAGTGACGCCCGCGGGCGTTGAGCCGGGCGGCCTGGCGCGTCAGGTGGTCGCGCTCGGCGAGGTTGGGCGCCTTCTGGGCCGCCTCGACGTACAGCCGTGCCGCCGTCGTCAGGTCGCCGTCGCGCTCGTGGAGGTACGCCGACACCGCGGCGTAGCGGGGCAGTGAGTCGTCCAGTGCCACGAGCGCCGCCAGACCGGCGCGCGGTCCGTCGGCCTCGCCGACGGCCACCGCGCGGTTGAGCCGGACGACCGGGCTGTCGGTCAGGCGCGCGAGCTCGTCGTACCACTCGACGATCTGCACCCAGTCGGTCTCCTCGACGGTGCCCGCGTCGGCGTGGAGTGCCGCGATGGCGGCCTGGGCCTGGAACTCGCCCAGCCGGTCGCGGGCGAAGGCCGCCTGCAGGATCTCGACGCCTTCGGCGATCGACTCCGTGTCCCACCGGCCGCGGTCCTGCTCGGCCAGCGGCACCAGGCTGCCGTCGGGCGCGGTCCGGGCGGCGCGCCGGGCATGGTGGAGCAGTTCAACACGGACCGGCATCCACCCCCGATCCACCGATCCCCCGATCCACCGATCCCACCTCCACCGACCCGAGATGATGGCCCCATGGACGACTTGGTGCAGTTCCTTCGTGACAGGCTCGACGAGGACGAAACCGTGGCACGCACCGCTGGGGGCCAAGAGGCCGACGGGCTCCGCTGGTTGGACCACGGCTCGGGGAACGGTGTGGTGAGTGACGATGCCGGCATGGTGGTCACGTTCAGGACTGGCGCGGGCGACCCGCACGCCGCCGACATCGCACTCCATGACCCGGCCCGCACCCTGCGTGAGGTCGAGGCCAAGCGCGGTCTGCTCAAGCGGTACGAGGAGCCGGAGACGAGTGCGGCGCTGTCGGACTCCGTCAACACGTTCACGGCCGGTGTGGAACGCACGGTCCTCCTTGAGGTCTTCCGCCACCTGACCCTGCCCTACGCCGACCACCCCGACCACCGCGAGGACTGGCGGCCATGAGCATCTGGTCCAGCGTGCCCGGCCCCGACATCCAGGCCCTGAACGGCTTCGATGAGGCCGCTCGCTTCCGAGCCGAGGGCGATCCGTCGATCAGCATCGATGTCGCCACCACGGGCCACCACGACCACATCCGCCTTGCGCTTTACGACGACGGCGAGATGGAGGCGATCCTGTCGCCCGAGGCCGCACGCGCACTGCGCGACAGACTCGACGAGGCCTTGCGCAGCCACTGACCGCATCCGGTGTCGGCCCGGCCCGTACCCATGGACAGCGTCCCCGCTCGCGCTCCATGACGGCGGCGCCGCTCCAGAACAACGCAGCCGGGTGAGCCCGAGCACGTCAGCCCGAGTGGCTGTTCCGCCGTCTGTGTTCATCGCACGGTGAGTGAGGTCTCGGAGTCGACGCGGTTCAGCTTCTCGGGGTTGCGGACGTAGTAGATGCCGGTGATGCGGTCGTTCTCGACATGAACCGTCATGACGCCGTCGACCTCTCCGGCCAGGCGTACGAGGAGAGCCGGGTTGCCGTTGACCACGGTGGGAGCGACGGTGATCGGGCGGTTGTTCTTGCCGAGAGCACCGACCATGTAGCGGGCCACCTTGTTGGCGCCGATGGTCGGCCGCAGTGCGGCCTGTTTGATGCCGCCGCCGTCGCCCACAAAGACGACATCGGGGGCGAGCACGTCAAGGAGGCCCTGCAGGTCCCCGGTCTCGAGTACGCGCTGGAACGACTCCAGGGCCGCCCGGGTCTCACGCGGGGAGACCACCTTGCGGGGACGACGGGCCTCTACGTGCAGGCGGGCGCGGCGCGCGATCTGGCGAACGGCCGCAGGGCTCTTGTCGACGGCGGCCGCGATGTCGTCGTAGCCGACGTCGAACACCTCGCGCAGCACGAAGACGGCGCGCTCGGTCGGCGACAGCGTTTCGAGGACGAGCATCATGGCCATCGACACACTCTCGGCGAGCTCGGCGTCCTGGGCCACGTCCGGCGCGGTGAGCAGCGGCTCGGGCAACCAGGGGCCGACGTACGCCTCCTTGCGGCGTTTCATGGTGCGCAGCCGGTTGAGTGCCTGCCGGGTCGTGATCCGTACCAGGTACGCACGGTGGTCGAGCACCTGCGCCAGGTCGACCTTGACCCACCGCAGCCAGGTTTCCTGGAGGACGTCCTCGGCGTCGGCCGCCGATCCGAGCATCTCGTAGGCGACGGTGAAGAGCAGGTTGTGGTGGGCGACGAAAGTCTCGGTAGCCGGGTCGGTGACGTGGTCGCTCATATCCCGACCTCCTTCCCTCGCGGCCGACCCTGGTTGCCGACCGCCTTGAAGCGTGCATCCACAGCAAGGTCCTTCCCTATCGGTGCTGTTGGATTCTGACTCACCTGGTTTGTGCGATCGAGAGCGGGACGTCACCCGGCGCACGACGCTAGGCAGTCCGTTCAGCGGTGGCGGGCGCCTCGCCGCGACCGGCCTGCAGCAGCTGACGGCTCCTGCCACTTCCTGAGACGCGGTGCAAGCTGTACGAACCGGGCTTGCCTGCCTCGTCGGCCATGTGCTTGACGATGCCCTTGCACACGAGCTCCTTGAGTTTCGCGCCAGGGCGACCATCGATGTGGAACCACAACGCGACGTCGTAGCTGTGGGCGAACTGGAAGAT
Source organism: Streptomyces sp. NBC_00984 (assembly GCF_045162475.1). Taxonomy (NCBI): domain Bacteria; kingdom Bacillati; phylum Actinomycetota; class Actinomycetes; order Kitasatosporales; family Streptomycetaceae; genus Streptomyces; species Streptomyces sp. NBC_00984. Next base: position 326,084 of record NZ_CP108734.1, on the reverse strand, counting down.
ACCGTCGCGTCGGCCCAGGCTGATGCACTGGGCGGCGAACGCCTGATTGAGGGGCGTGGGCTGCTCACCCGCGATCCGGCTGAGCACTGTGTCGGCGGCCCGCGCGCCCAGAGGCATCGCGGCCTGGCAGCTCATCCGCAGCGGCAGGTCCGACGGCGCCGCCGAGTCGCCGGCCGCGACGATGCGTACATCGTCCACGCTGGTCAACGTCTCGTCCGTGAGCAGGCGGCCCAGGGCGTCGGTGCTCAGCCCGCTGCGCACGGCCAGGTCCGGCACGCCGAACCCTGCGGTCCAGATGGTCACCGCGCTCGGCAGCTTGCGGCCGCCGCTGAGCTGCACAGCATCGCGGGTCACCGCCGTCACCTTCGTGTCGGGGCCGTCGAGCACGGTCACACCGAGTTTGGTCAGCCGCCTGGCGACCGAGCGTCGACCCCGCGGGTGCAGGTACGGGCCGAGCATCCCTCCGCAGAGCAGGGTCACGGTGCGGCCCGCCTCCGCCAGCTCGGCAGCGGTCTCGATGCCGGTCGGACCGGCTCCGACCACTGTCACCGCGGCCGTCGCGGGCGCGGCGTCGAGTACCGGCCGCAGCAGCCTCGCGTCCTCCAGGGTGGCGATCGGGTAGGCGAACTCGTCCGCCCCGGGCACGCGCGGTTCGGCGCTGCCACTGCCCACCGCGTAAACCAGATAGTCGTAGCCGACCGTGCCGCCACTCGCCAACGTCACGTTGCCTTCGGCCGCGCCGATCCGGGTCACGGTGTCGACCATCAGACGGACACGCTCGCCCAGGACCTCTCGGTAGTCGACGACCGCGTCGTCGGACCCTCCCACCAGTTGGTGCAGGCGGACCCGATGGACAAAGGACGGGCGGGGGTTGATCAGCGTCACGGTCACGTCGCCGCGCTGCGTCAGACGATTGGCCGCCATGACGCCGGCGTATCCGCCGCCGATCACGACCACATCGGTGTACTCAGTCATGGTGTCTCCTCCGGTTCCAGGTGTTCGGCCTCAAGACACCACCTGATCGACCCCTGTGACGGCATGTGAGGCAGATCACTTCACGGGTGTGGCAGTCTCGATGGATTCCGGCCCGACCGCCGGGGCGTCACCGGCGCCCTCATCTGCTCGGCCGGTGTCACCGTCGCGAAGCCGGCGACGACCAGAGGTCGGCCATAACAGAAGCGAGGGCCCGGCGGCGCCGCTCGGCCGGTACCCGGACCGCAGCGTCAGGATCACCCTCCACGCGGTGGCGTGCGCCTGGACCTCTATCGCCTCGCGGACGAAGCGGTGGACCGTCGTCGCGGCGCTGGGACACGAACCGTCCTGGAGGTATTCGACACGGACTGCACCGTAGCCGGAGTGCAGTACGAGGTCGCCGCCCCGTTGAAGCCCCGGCCCACCGGCGTGCGCTCGGGGACCGGGACGGAGCGGCGATGGCCGGTCAGCGGCTCTGCTTGAGGCAGGTCCGGTCCCGTGCGGACAGCTTTCCTGTGGCCAGGTACCGGTTGACCTCGTTGTCCACGCAGGCGTTGCCGTACTGGCCGTAGATCGCGTGCCGGTTGGCACCCTTGAGAGTGAGCAGCTTGGAGCTCGGCAGCAGGTTGTGCAGTGCCACGCTGCCCGTGTACGGGGTGCGCGGGTCGCCGGTGGCGGCCACGATCAGCGCAGGGGTGTCGTGACGCACCTGGGTGGGCCTCTCGCGGGGCCGGTCCCAGAAGGCGCACGGCCCTATGTTGTTGGTGAGAGGGCCGAACAGCGCGTGCGTGGCCCGGCTGCGTCCGATGTCCCGCCAATATTTTTCGGGGTTGCGAGGCACGGAGACATCGCCGCAGAGGATCGCGGACTGCACACTGCCGTTGCGTGATCCCTGGTCGGTGAGCGCGCCCCGCAGCATCGCGGCGAACTGCGGCGAAAGCTGGGTGGGTTGACCTGCTGCAGCCCTTGCGAGCACGGACATCTGATCCCCGGCCGCAGCCCGTGCCTCATCGGTGTCGTCAGCGGTCCCGGAGAAGACCACGAAGGGCACCTGGGTGTCGTCGAGCCGGAACGTATCCGCGCCGGTGCCGATGGTCAGAGGGTGGCGCGCGGAGGCCGCGACGACGCGGTCGATCGTGGCGAGCACCTGTCCGCGCGTGCGACCGAGACCGTAGACGCCGTGTCGCTGCGCCGCCCAGGTGGCCCAGTCGGCGAGGGCCTGATCGTTCTCGCGCTCCACGCCGCGCATCAGCCGCGGGTTGTAGCGGCGCGGATCCAGTGCCCCGTCGAGGACCACCCGGTCGTAGCGACGGGGGAACATCTGGGTGTAGACCGTGCCCAGGTAGGTGCCGTAGGACCAGCCCAGATAGGAGACCTTGCGCTCGCCGAGCGTGCCCCGGATGACGTCCATGTCGCGGGCCGTGTTGCGGGTGGTGACGTACGGCAGCACGGACGCGCTGGTGGCCCGGCACTTGTCGGCCAGGCCCTTCTGCAGGGCGACCTGGCGCTCGAAGCCCGCCCGGCCTTGACCGGCCGAGAACACGGAGGAACCGACGGGCCAGTCGCAGTCGAGCGGGGCGCTGCGGCCGACGAAACGCGGGTCGAAGCCGATGACGTCGTAGCGCGCACCGGTCTCCTTCATCATCTGGCGAACGAGCGGGGCGTAGCCGAGGGCGGGCCCGCCCGGCCCTCCGGGGTTGAACAACAGCGAGCCGACCCGGTGACGGGTTTCGGTGGCAGCGAGCCGCGAAATCGCGACCTTGAGGGTACGGCCCCGGGGATCGGCGTAGTCGAGCGGGACGGTCACGTCGGCGCAGCGTGCACCGGCCTTCTCCAGATCACGACCCGTGGCATCGTCCGGGCCCAGGACGCAACTGTGCCAGTCGAGGCGCTGGTGGTAAAAGCGGTCGAGGCCCGTCCCGGCCGTCACCGCAGCGCCGTCGCGGCCCGCTGCTGTCGCCGTCGCGCCGGGCAGCGCGGTGAAGCAGGCGGTGAGGGCGAGGCCCACGGCCGAGGCGCGGCGCACGGCTGCGCTGATGGTGGTCACACGGTCTCCTTGAGTGGTGCGTGAGGCAGCGGGACAGAAGGTGGTGGCGAGCAGAGCGTGGCGGCTCGGTCCGACCTGTCCGGGGCCGCACAAGGGGGTCAGGGAACACGGAGCGCGTCCTCAGCCGCCCGCTGCCCCGGCTGTTCTCGTCATGCGGGCCAGCCTTTCAAAACCACACGTCGTTGGCCGATCCCGCGATCGTGGTTGCCGCACTGCACCGCTTCGGCGCCCGTCCGGTCATCATGGCGGCCGCAGGGCTGTGGCGCGTACCGCTCCTCGGTCGCGCGCTCGCCCGCGAAGGACACATCCCCGTCGTCCGCGGAGATCGGCGCGCCGCGGCCGCGCTGGACATCGCGGCAGAAGCGCTCGAACAGGGACGACTGGTCCTCATCTACGCCGAGGGGGGCCTGCCCCGCCGCAGGGACGCTGCGGAAGCGGCACCCGGCACCTTCCGCAGCGGTCTGGCCCGGCTCTCCGAGCGCACCGGCGCCCCCGTCATACCCGTGGGCCAGGCCGGCGCCCGTCGGATTACCTCGGGCAGCACCGCCAAGCAGCTCGTCGGCCTGGTCACAGCGCCTCTGCGCCGACCGGACCTCCACGTGCACGTGGGCACGCCACTGGAGCTGACCGGCGACCGCGCCGTTCGGACGGCGCAGGCCCGTACCGCGGTGACCAACGCGTGGCGGACGGCGGCTGCCCACCTGCGCGAGCCCGCCGCGCTCACCGCATAGTTCCTGGTGGTCGCTATCAGGTCCCTGTCGTCGACCCGGAGCCTGTGCGCGACCGGTCCAGCCCGCCGTCGCCGCTCCGCCACACGTTGTCGGCGTGCTGGTCGTAGCGGGAGGCGAGCTCTGCCCCGGGCGAGGCCGGAGTAGTAGCCGCGCACCGGCACAGGCCCCGTTCTCGCTACGACAAGCGATCCCGCCACTACCAGACCGTGGTCGCCCTCGCTGCCTCGGAACAGGATTCCACGGAATCCTGTCGCGCTCCGGGCGCGGAGCCGAAAGGATGCGGCTCATGGCTGACGATCTCTTGCTCTTTCGTGCCAGGGAGTTGTGGGTGGAGCTGGCGGGCACACCGGTCGAGTTCTGTCCGTCGGGAGGGGCGCAAGTTGTGGTCGCGCCCGGATCTCGGTTGTGTCCGCCGTCGTGGACCGCGGTCGTGCGGATCGGTGGCGCAGCCATCGTCACTGCTCCGAGCGTGCGGGCCGCAGGGATGGTGGCCGACGCAGTGCGGACGATGTCCCAGGAAGAGCTTTTCGACATTGCCTGTCTGCGAGCGGTGCTACCTGTGCTCGATGTCCTCGGACCGGCTTCGCTCTTCTATCTGGACCGGGAGGGCTTTCTTCCTGCGTATGAAGGCGCCGGGGTCGAGCAGTTGCCGGTCGGTGACGGCAGCCTGGCCGCGCTGCTGGCCCTGGCCGGGGAGGAGGAGGCCGGTGAGAGTGGTCTGGAGGACATATCCTCTCCTGCCTTCTGTATTCGGCGGGGTGACGAAGTGGTGGCCGCGGCCGGGTACCGGTCCTGGCCGCGGTCGGTGGCCCAACTGAGTGTGCTGGTTGCCCCGGACTGTCGAGGCCGACGCCTGGCGCGGGCCGTGGCGTCCGCTGCAGTGGCACATGCCCTTGACGCCGCGTTGCTGCCGCAGTGGAGAGCACGGCCCTATTCATCGCGACGTGTGGCTGTGGCGCTGGGGTTCCGGGAGCTGGGTGCCCAGCTAAGCGTTCGGCTCGGCGATTCCCTCGTCGATTGAAGCCGGTAAGGAAGGACCTCTGTACGCCTCCTCCGCGAATGCCATGTCGTATGAGAGCAGCGAGCCCAACGCTTTCCAGCAGCGCGGCAACAGCTCAGGTGAGTAGCGTGCGCTTGCCGACTACGCTGGGCGACGCCCCGCAGCTCATTCCGGTCATGGAACGCATCCGCGGCGGCCGCCTCAGCAGCGGCTCGTGGAAGTACAAGCGCACCCGCGCCACTTCCACCACCGACCATGCCCACCCGACGGCCGTCTCGAAGAGTGCGTCGATCACACCGCTTCCGCGGTACTCGGGGCGAACGAAGACGCCGACGTCGTGTGCCTGGCGCTGCTGGACGGTCCTGCCGCATACGTCGCCGCTGCCCGCGCCCTGAATCAGCACAGTCAGTGTGCTGCTCCAGGTCCTGTCCCGGCCCTCAGCCACGAACTGGCGCACCCGCGTCCCGCTACGGCTTGTCTCCTCGGTCGTCGGTGAGCGGGACCCCTTGTTGGTGGTCCACGGTGGTTCCGTCAGGCTTCCGCCCGACGGCGGCTGCAAGAACGGCGGGGAGGTCTCCCGAGGGGACTGAGACACGCACCTTCGCCAGAACATGAGGAAAGTCGTCATCATCGATGCCACCCAAGTGCTCCTGACGCAACTGGTAAATGACCTCGACGAGCTCAGGCCGCAGCCGCATCCAGGAGCGGGACGTTCGAATCTCCTCCTCGACCTGGTCCATGAACCAACGCATGACCTCGTACGGGACGTCCAGGTGCCGTCCGTCGGGGGTGAAACACACCGTCGGCTCCCGTGCCGGGTCCTCGTCGGGGACGATCGCGGTCACAAGGGTGCGTTGTTCGGCAACGAGGTCCAGTTCCAGGTACCAGGCGTCATCGGGTACGGAGTACATCGTGGTGATCACGTAGTCGCCATGAGGATGCGGAGCAGGCACAGCCTCATGCTGGCATGGCATGGCATGGCATGGCCGGCTGGCGACAAATCGGCGCTGTCGCCGAGCCCAGATGAGTGGGGCGGCGAAGTGGAGTGCGGCTTGGCCGGAGATGGCGAGCTTATCGGTTCGCATGGCCAGACCGCGCCGCTGTTTGAGTCGATCCTGGCCATGGCCGCCTCGGATGCTGACGCGTCACCTGCCCGGCCTGCGGTGACATGGAGGGCCAAGAGGTGCGCCGGACTGTCGCCAGTCAGATGGACCTTCATGCTCAAGCTTCCAGGTGAGCGTCCGAGCGCGTGATTTTCGGGTTCGGGCCGGCCGGGCGCCCCTTTTTCTGGCTCCGGCAGCACGCTGGTGAGCCCGGCAGACCAAGTGTTTGCGCGCGGTCTGGAACGATCCCAGCTCGCTCGGCAGATCCCGCCAGAGGGAGCGGGCGCGGTACGTCCACGCGATCGGCTCAAGAGTCCGGCGATGGTCAGCCCACCGTCGTCCACGGACCGGATCGGCCGACGGCATTGGCGGTTCGATCCGGTCCCACATCGCACCAGTGATCACCAACCGGACAGGCACATCCGGTCAACTGACCTGTCTGTCAAAGAGACACGCGCTACTTCGGCTGTGTCGCGATCTGGATCAGGTTGCCGCAGGTGTCGTCGAAGACTGCGGTGGTGACGGGGCCCATCTCCAGGGGCTCCTGGGTGAAGCGGACGCCGAGGTCGCGCAGGCGCTCGTACTCCGTCTCCACGTCGTCGACGGCGAACTGGGCGAGTGGGATGCCGTCCTTGACGAGCGCGTCGCGGTAGGGCTTGACGACCGGGTGGCCGGCGGGCTCCAGGAGGAGTTCGGTGCCGCCGGGCTCGTCGGGCGAGACGACGGTCAGCCACCGGTCTTTCTCACCCACCGGGACATCGTGCTTCTTCACGAAGCCGAGGATCTCGGTGTAGAAGCGCAGGGCCTTGGCCTGGTCGTCGACGAAGATGCTGGTCAGATCGATCTTCATGGGGTGCTCCCCGTTGGTCCGGATGTGTCGGGCATGAGCCATCGTTCGGCGATCTGCCGCAGTGGGGCTGTGTTCAGGTCGTGGAACTTGTAGCGGCCCTCCCGCCTGGTCTCGACGAGTCCCGCGGCCTCCAGTACGGCGAGGTGCTGGGAGACAGCCTGGCGCGAGATGCCGAGCTGATGCTTCATGCTCAGTCGCGCGCAGATCTCGAACAGTGTCTGTCCGGACCTCTCCGTGAGCTCGTCGAGGATGGTGCGGCGGGTGGGGTCGGCCAAGGCTTTGAAAAGGTCGTCGGCCACGAAGAACAGGATAGGCAACCGTTCACTTGCCTATCAAGTCGAGGTGCGCCGCGATTGCCTGGATGTGCCGCATGAGTGCTGAACCCAGCCGTGTGGTGATCGTCCGCAACGCCAAGCCCGATCCGTGCGAAGACAACGATCGGGGGCATCCGCCAGCGGACCGCGGCCGCGAGCACGCGCCCCCGCCGGCCGCTGGCTCGCTCTGGAAGCTTGCGGCACTCGAACTACCCTCGGCCGTGAGATCGGCCGCTCGGGAAGTTCGACAGCACACCCCTTGCCGCAGCTGATGGTGGGCACCGAAGAGACGCAATTGGTCGTGCTGCGAGGCGACAGCGCCTCGGGAATGTCGTCCGTCGCGGCCGGCCTCCGCGAGCGGATCGGTCGACGGCCGGCGCTGATCGGCCAGGACGACCTGCGCCGGGTCGTCGTGCGGGAACGCGACCGGCCTGGCCCGCCTCCCGAGCCGGACCGCTGACATTCCGGAGGCCCGTATATCCGTATATGCGCCGCGCCTACGGCTGCACTGTTGTGCCGGCCGGGTAGGCGAAGCCCATTGCCGAGCCCCGGACCCCCGTTTGTGACAGCCATGGTGGCGTGTACGCGGGGGGCGGATGGCAACGACGGACGGCTCGTGCGGTGCCTGCCGAACCACATCGCCGTTTCGGCCCCGGTGATCTGCGGCCTGCTCGGATGGCTCGTCAGCACCCAGTACGGGCGCGGCCTTTTCAAGATCAGTCCGGGCACCAGTGTGGTCCTGTGGTGGCACAGGCTGGACGGCCCGGCACCGATCCCGCCTGCACCGACGGAATCGTCCGCGTCGGCACGCGCACCGGCCGATACCATGCTCGCGGTGGACGCCGGGACCGTTCGCGGCCCCGTCCCCGAGCGCGGGGCCACCTGCGGATCCGAGGGGACGGATGGACAGCGGTTTGATGTGGACCGACACGGTCTTCCTGGTCCACGCAGATCCGGGCGAGGTACTGCGTACGGCACCGCCACCGGCCGACGAGGCCGAGCGGCGCACCGCGGCCGTGTACCGCTCGGTTTCCCTGCGGCTCAGCGGGGCCGACGGCGTGGGCCGGGCCCAGCTGTTGTCCCTGGAGGCGGCCCGGTTCGGATGGCCCGGCCTGGCGGAACGGTTCGCCGCGGCCGCACCGTCCGGGGAGCCGACCGCGCCTTGGCGGGTGGGCTGGGCCACGGGACGGCGGGCCGACGAGCGGACCGTGCGGGTGATGCGCTGCGACGGCGTGCACGCGGTGCTCGCCGAGCGGAACGGGCGCATGGTTGCCGTGGACGCCGGTCCGTTCGGCGAGGTGAAATCCCTGGACGTGCTCGACGGCACCTCGACGGACCTTTTCAAGGCCCCGCAGGACGCCCGGTTGGTGGGGTCGGTCGAGGCGGGCGGACGGATACTCCTCCTCACCGGCCACGAGGCACGCGACCCGCACTGGAACACCGACCGGCAGGGGCCCGACGACACCGTACGGGCCTGGGACCTGAGCACCGGCGAGCCGGTGGGCGAGCCGCTCTCCGTGGCCCATGGCCGCCTCGCCACGGTGGCGGCCGTGCAGATGGACGGCCGGGCGCTCCTGGTCGGCGGTGGCTGGGACGGGCTGGTCCGGGTCTGGGATCCGGCCACCGGCCGGGAAGTCGCCGAGCCCGTCGGAGGACATCAGGGCTGGGTGACCGCCGTCGCGACGGCGAGGGTGGCGGGCCGCCCGGTCGCCGTCACCGCGGGGGAGCACGACCATCACGTCCTGGTCCGGGACCTGCTCAGTGGCCGCCCCGTCGGTCGGCCGCTGACAGGTCACACCGCACCAGTCCTGGCCGTGGCCACCACCCACGCGGGCGGCCGGGCCCTGGCCGTCACCGCGAGCGAGGACCACACGGCCCGCGTCTGGGACCTGGCCACCGGCGAGCAACTCGGCGCCCCGCTCACCGGCCACGGCCACCGTGTCAGCGCGGTCACCACCGCCCGCGTGGACGGCCGTACTCTCGCCGTCACCGGCGGCTGGGACGACACCGTCCGGGTATGGGACCTGCTCACCGGCGCGCAGCTTGCCGACGCATTCACCGGCCACGACCAGCCGGTGCGCGAGGTGGGGGTCACTGCTTCGGACACGGGGCCGGTCGTGGTCGCCCGCGCCTCCGACGGCCTGTTGCGCACCTGGCATCTCACCGGACACCGCCACGGCGGCGATGCCGTCGACGGTCCGGGCCGGGAGACCGCGGCTCTGACCACGGCGACCTCGGGCTGCCGCCAGCTCGTGGCCACGGGCCGGTACGACGGGACGGTCGACCTCTGGGACCTCGCGCGTCCCCGCACCACCCAGCCCCTGCCCGGCCACACCGACGCGGTCCTGGCCGCGGGCATGGCCACGGCAGTCGTGGAGGGGCGCACCCTGCTGCTCACCGTGGGCCGGGACGGGCTCGTGCGGATCGCCGACCTGGAGACCCGTGAGACGTTCGGGGCACCGCTCGACTGCCGGGACACGGAGCCGGCCGCCCTCGCGACGGCCGTCGTCGACGATCGGACCCTCGTCCTGGTCGGTACCCGGACTGGAACGGTCCGGATCTGGGACCTGGCCGGACGGCAGGAGATCGGACCGCCCCTGGCCACCGGTGACGACCAGGGTGTACGAGCGGTCGGTGCCATCTCGGTCGACGGCGACACCACCCTCGTCACCGGTCACGCCGACCGCACCGTCCGGATCTGGCGCCTGACCGACCGCGCCTCGCTAGGTCGGCCGCTGCACGGCCATTCCCGCGCGGTGGAGCGTGTCGCGACGGCCCTCGTGGACGGTACGCCCGTCGCTGTCACCACCGCCGGGTACGACCCCCACCCGAGGGTCTGGGACCTCACGACGGGCCGGGAGCGCGGCGAGCCGCTGTACGGCCACCACCGCCGGATCGCCGACTTGGCCCTCACCACGCTCGACGACCGGACCATCGCCGTCACCGGCGGCGACGACGCCACCGTGCGCGCCTGGGACCTGCATACCCACACCCGGGTTCACCGCGCCTTGCGCTTCCCCTACCAGGTGCACAGCGTGACTCCCGTCGACGGTGGCGCACTGCTGGTCGGCTTCGCCGACGAACTGGCCCTGCTGCCCCGGACCGTCACGGCAACGTGACCCGGCCACCCGAATCAGTGGGGCGGTCCTTCTTGTATGTGGTGGGCCTGGTGACGATCAGTGAGGGGCGGCCGGTTGCGGGCGGCCGGCTGCTGGTGACGACCCAGGATCATCAGCGCGCACACTCGTGGCGAGGAAGTCCGGTCGCAGCCGACGCCGCCAGGAGCGCGCCGACGTCTGCCGTGCAGGTGATCACTTCCTCGTCGTCGGCTGGAGGGCGTGTGTGGTTCGCGGACGGGAAAATGCGGAGACATCCGGATAAGCAAGTGATTCGTCTGCTCTCGTGATCACCAATTGGATTGGGCGGATCTCAATTCTCGTGGCCGTCGCGTACTCAGCGCCCTGTCCCTGGCCGACGCCGCCGATGGCCTCGGGCGGGCAGAACACGGACCAGCCGTCACGGGCCTGCGGTACGCCGATGAGGTCTATGTACGTGAAGAGCGTGGGCGCACCGGATGTCACGACGCGGCGGGGATTCATCGTGCGGTGTCCGGACCGGACGCCCCCTTGTGTGGGGTTCGCCGGTTTCCGCGTGCGGACTGTACAGCTGGTCCAATCACTGGGACGAAGGGCACCGGCCGCTCCCCACCGCATCGTCGACGGCCTCGCCGCCCACACCCGCCGGCTCGGGGAGCTGATGCCCGAAGTCGCCCCGCCCCACCTGCCCGGCACCGAAGCCGCCGGTGCCCTGGTCCCGCCATGCGACGCGCGGCGAGCGTCTCTCACCGATGTCTGAGTGACAGCCGGCCAGTTGGACCGATGCGCGTCGTCGCCAGGGCATCGGCGGGCCCTCAGCAGCCTGCGGTGACGTTCTCGCAGTACACCCAGCCCGTATTGCCGTTGTCGTTCTTGACGTAGTACCACCTGTTGCCCGCATCGTTGTACGCATAGTGCGACCACCAGACGGGCATCTCCGGGAAGATGACGCCAGTCGGCGCGCAGGTAGCGCGATAGCACTCTCGGATGTTGGCGTATTTGGTGGCTTCTGTGGGCGTCCATGTGGCGGCCTGGGCGCTCGTCGAGACGGACAGCGCGAGAGCGGCGGCGCCGAAGGCACCAAGAACGGCAGTGCGTTTGCGCATGGCGAAAGTCTCCTTCTGACAGTACGGAACAATCCTGAACACGCCAGGGAACGTCGGTTGTACTGGTGCGACCTTTTGGCTGCCGCCCACTCTGGACGTTCACCGGCGGGAGCGACCAGGGGTTCGGCCCGTCCCGGACATGTCCCAACCGCTGTCCCACCACCAGGTGCAGCTGCATGCGCCCGCCCGACCCGTGCGGCCTCGGCTCCGCCTCAATCACCGCTACGAACGGAACCCCGGTGGCCACCTGGCCCTTCCCGACCGGACGGGGGCGTCCTTCGGTGCGTTGAGGGCCAGGTCGGTGGCGAGTACGCCGACACAAGCCGTCCTGCACCATGAGGCGTTCCTCCCGGCACGGGCTTCTCGACCCGCTCACGGAACCGCAGCACGACCGGCGGGAGATGGACATGCGCTGCCGGCTGGACAAGACCCATTCCACGGCGGCCCGCCTCCACGAGGCACGCGAGCAGTTCCAGGCTGTGCACGCCGTGCTCGCCGTGCCGGCAGCCGGGCCCGCGCCGGGGCGTACACATGGGCGACCGCGGGCCCGGAACCTTCTGCGGAGGCCTGGCCTCCGGAACATCTCCCGCCCGCTGCCCGGGTTCAGTACTGCACGGGTTCGCGGATGATCGGGCAGGTCATGCAGTGGCCGCCGCCGCGACCGCGGCCCAGCTCGGCGCCGACGATGGTGATGACCTCCACGCCCGCCTTGCGCAGTTGGGTGTTGGTCTGGGTGTTGCGGTCGTAGGTGAAGACCACGCCGGGTTCGACGGCGACGGCGTTGTTGCCGCTGTCCCACTGCTGGCGCTCCGAGGCGTATGCGTCGCCCCCGGTCTCGACGACCTGGAGGCCGGGCAGTCCCAGTGCCTTGGCCACCACCTTGACGAAAGTGCCCTTCCCCTCGTCGTCGACCTCCATTCCGGGTGCTTTGTCGGCCGGGTGGAGGGAGAAGGTGTGGATGGCATCGACAATGGCCGGGTAGAGCGTGACGATGTCACGGTCGGCGAAGGTGAAGACGGTGTCGAGGTGCATCGCGGACCGCAGCCTGGGCATCCCGGCGACGATGACGTGCTGGGCCGCGCCCGCGGCGAACAGAGCTGCCGCGACCTGGGTGATGGCCTGCCGGGACGTCCGCTCACTCATGCCCATCAGGACGACGCCATTGCCGATCGGCATGATGTCGCCGCCCTCGAACGTGGCCTGTCCCCAGTCCTGTTCGGGATCACCCCACCACACGTCCGATCCCTTGTAGTCCGGGTGGAAGGTGTAGAGGGCTTTCATCAGCAGTGTCTCGTCGTGCCGGGCGGGCCAGTACAGCGGGTTGAGGGTGAGTCCGCCGTACAGCCAGCATGTGGTGTCCCGTGTGTAGAGAGTGTTGGGCAGCGGCGGCATGAGGTACTCGCGGGCGTCGGCGGAGGATCGGGCCAGGGCCAGGTACCCGGAGCGGTACTCCTCAGGCAGGTCGTCGGTGGCCAGGCCGCCGATCAGGTACTCCGCGAGCCGCTGGGGGGTGCGGGACTCCAGGAAGGCGCGTGTGCCGTCGATGAGGCCCAGGCCGACTTCGTTGGGGATCACTTTGCGGTCCAGGAGCCATGACCGCGCGTCGGGCAGCGCCATGGTCTCGGCCAGGAGGTCGTGCAGCTCGACGACCTCCACGCCGCGTCCGCGCAGTTTGTCGACGAAGTCGGCGTGATCGCGCTGGGCGTTCTCCACCCACATCACGTCGTCGAAGAGCAGGTCGTCGGCATTGGTGGGGGTCAGGCGGCGATGGGCGAGTCCGGGCCGGCAGACCAGGACCTTGCGCAGTCGGCCGACCTCGGAGTGGACGCCGTACGCGGTGGCGGGGTGGACGCTGGGATTGGTCATGGCAGCCCTTTCGGTGACGGCGCTTCAAGGTGGTTCCGGACACGAAGAGTTGGGGTCAGATGCTGATCCATCCCGCCGCCAGGGCGATGATGCCGACGACGGCGCCGGCTGCGGAGACGGCGAGGATGATGGCCTCTCCCGGAGAGAAGGGCCTGCGGCTCTGCTCGCGGCGGGCCATCACGAACAGCGCGGAGGACGGGGCGTAGATGATGAGCGACACCAGGAGGTACTTCAGGCCGGCGGCGTAGATCAGGAATGCGGTGTAGACGGTGGCGAGGATGCTGATGGTCAGTTCGCGGCCGGGGCGGGGCGATCGGTCCGCGCCGCCCCGGCCGACCGCCACCTTGACCGCGTAGCCGGCGGCGAGAAGGAACGGGACGAGGCTGAGCGCGCTGGTCAGGTCGAGGGCGAAGTTGAAGGCGTCCTCGGAGAAGGCCGTGACCACCAGGACGACCTGGGACAGGATCGTGGTCATCAGCAGGGCAGGAACCGGCACATCGGCGTGGTTGGACCGGCGCAGGAAGCGCGGCATGTCGTTGTCCTTGGCGGAGACGAACAGCACTTCGGCGGCCATGAGAGTCCAGGCGAGATAGGCGCCGAGCACGGAGACGATGAGCCCGACGCTGACGAAGACCCGGCCCCAGGTGCCGACGGCTGCTTCGAGGACGCCGGCCATCGACGGCTGTCGGAGTTCGGCGATCTCGTGCATGGGCAGGATGCCGTAGGAGACGACGGTGACGGAGGCGAAGACGCAGAAGACGCTGATGAAGCCGAGCAGGGTGGCGCGCCCGACATCCTCGCGGCGTTTGGCGTGGCGGGAGTAGACGCTGGCGCCTTCCACGCCGAGGAAGACGAAGACGGTCGCCAGCATGGTGCCGCGGACCTGGTGGAAGAGGGATCCGGCGTAGTCGGCGCCCGCGAAGTTCTCGGCGAAGACGTGGGGCTTGAGGAAGAAGAGAGCAAGGACGATGAAGACGAGGATCGGGACGATCTTCGCGACAGTGACGATCCTGTTGATCGCCGTGGCCTCCTTGACCCCACGTCGGATGAGGAAGAAGAACGCCCACAGGCCGACCGCCGACAGCACGATCGCCGGCGCAGTGTCACCCTCTCCGAGAGCGGGCGCGACGGAGCCGATCGTCGACATGATGAGCACCCAGTAGGTGACGTTTCCGACGCAGGCGCTGGCCCAGTAGCCGACGGCCGAGAAGAATCCGAGGTACTCGCCGAACCCGGCCTTGGCGTACGCGTACACCCCGGCGTCGAGGTCCGGTCTGCGGACCGCGAGTGCCTGGAAGACGAAGGCGAGCATCAGCATGCCGGTCCCCGCGACCCCCCAGGCGATGAGGGCTCCGGCAACTCCGGTCTCCTCGGAGAACCGGCGCGGCAGGGAGAACACACCGGCCCCGACCATGGAGCCGACCACCATCGCGGTGAGTGTCGGAACGGTCAGCTTGGCGGCCTGTCCGGCGGTCGGTGCCTCGTCCGTCGTGCTCATGGGACTCCTAGGGTGCGAGTGGAGTGGAGGTTCACGCAGAGAGGTTGTCCCGGCCTTCCCGCAGGGGGTGCCTCGGCCCTGGGACCGGCACGATGCGAGGTGCCCGGCGCGGTGCCTGCGGACACCAGGCCGCCGCACGCGCGGGAGCGACCCGGGGAGAGGGATCCGGAGGACCCGGTGAGTCCACGTCAGTACCGTGCCGGGGAAGGTTCGGAGAGGGATGGGGTGTCCGGGCAGGGGGCGCAGGATTCGCCGACCTGCATCCGGTGACCGTGGTGCCGCGTCCCACGTCCTACGTTCCTCAGCCCGAATACATCAGTTGAAAATTCGCATTACGGACATTATCAATTCGACGGTTGAATCGCTCGTAACCCGGCAAATATCCGCTGTCCACTCGATCGTCGGCGTTACCCGGGCAGAACCCATGCCCGGGTGGTACCGGCCGGCGCCCGGCGCTGGTGCGCGATCGATTCGGCGCGGGGGCGGAAGCGGTCACGCGGATCGCCGTGTGCCCCGGCTGTCGGGTCACCGTCGTGACCAGGCGGCGCCTAGGCTGAGCCAATGTCCGACAACGGCGCATCACCGAGCGGCAGGAGCACTGAAGCGCCTGACGTCGACGCGGAACTGCCCGCAACCCTGCATATCGCCGGGCTTGCGTTGATACGGACGGACAGCCCGCCGTCGCTGGCCTGCTGGACCGGCTGCTTCCCGGTGCCGGCAGGCGCGGACCCGGCCGGGATGACTCTGGTGATTGAGCCGGCCGCCCCGCCGGAAGACTCCACCCTCCGACTCGCTCACGATGTTGTGAGTCGTTTCGACGTCTTCGTCGACCAAGCCTCGGAGTACTGCCGCACCCGACTCCGGGAACGAGACTTTGAACTTACAACCGAGGAACTGAGCTGGCTGGACCTTCCGGAGTTGCCACTGGCGCTTCCCGAAGCAACGGTGTGGGCCGACCAGACCTGGGCAATCCGCTTCGCCGAGAGCAGGTTCCGACTGGCGGACCCCTACGGAATCCTCGTCACTTTCGAGGGAACACTGCCTGTTGACATCCAGGGCCTCGACGACGAGCAATGAACCGCTCACCGCACCTTCGCGAACACAGCCGTTCCTGGGGCGGGCCCCGGGGCGGGGACGCGGTGCGCAGTCCGGCTCCGAAGGGCCGCCCAACCACTGGATGAGCAAACGGGGCCTGCTCCGTTCGCGCGATGTGCGGAGGTGGGAGAGGCCCGGTGGGGGCCGGCGGGTCACATAGCCCGCCGCGACCGCTCCGTGCCCGTTCCCGCCGTACCGGAGGTCAACTCGTGCCGGCATCGAAGAACTCCCATGCCTATCTCGGCGGCGGCGGCATCGCCTCGCTGGCCGCAGCCGCCTTCCTCGTACGAGACGCCGGCGTGTCCGGTGAGAACGTCCACATCCTGGAGCAGCTGCCGATCGCCGGAGGCCCGATGGACGGAGCCCCGGCCCCGACCGCCGAGGGCGGATACGTCACCCGTGGTGGCCGGATGTTCGAGGAAGCACACCACGTGTGCCTGTGGAACCTGCTGTAGACGATCCCGACCCTGGACGATCCGGCGATCTCGGTACGGCAGGAAATGCTCGCTTTCAACATCGAGCACCCAACGAACGCCAAGGCCCGGATCATCAACGGCGACCGCACCATCGCCGACGCCTCCCAGCTCGGTCTGGACGCCCGCGATCGCATCGACATGACGAACTCCTCGGCCACCTCGGCTTCGACGACATCGCCGACGAGGTCCGGGCCACCACCAAGGTGACCACCGTCCAGATGCCCTACATCGACGCTCAGTCGCTGTCTACCACCACTTCGGCGTCGACAAGGAGATCCCGGCGATGTACCACGGTCTCTCCGATCCGAAGATCGCCTGGTCCGCGCTGAGAACCGCTTCCGCCTGAGACAGAAGCACACAGCGAACCACTTGAATGATTCCGAGGATGCCGGGGGCCGTGTCCGGAACGGACACGGCCCGGCGCATCGGCGGTCGACCGAGCCGTCCGTCGGTGACACGGATGGCTGGCGGCAGGCCGCTGGCGGCCGGCGGCGTTTCTCTCTCAGCCCCGGCCGCGGGCGTGCTTGAACCGTGCCAGGCCGTCCGCGAGGTCGATCAGCGGCTCCGGGTAGTCCAGGTGCGCCCGTTCACGCTCGGGCAGCCGCCACGGCTCATGGATGCGATTGCGTGCCACGTCTCGCAGTTCCGGCACCCATCGGCGTACGTACGCTCCTTGCGGGTCGAAGCGTTTGCCCTGGACGACCGGGTTGAGCACGCGGTGGGGGCGGGTATCGGTGCCGGTTCCGGCGACCCACTGCCAGTTGAGCTGATTGTTGACGATGTCGCCGTCCACGAGAAGGTCGAGGAAGTGCCGGGCGCCGATCCGCCAGTCCACGTAGAGGGTCTTGGCCAGGAAGCTGGCCGCCAGCAGGCGCGCCCGGTTGTGCATCCAGCCCTCGTACAGGAGTTGGCGCATCGCCGCGTCGACGACCGGATATCCGGTGCGGCCCTCACGCCATGCGGTGATGTCTTCGGCTGCCTCGTCCTCGGTCCGCCACCGGTCGTGCCGCGTGCGGTAGTCCTCGACGGACGCCGCCGGGCGTGCCGCCAGTACCTGATGGTGGAAGTCGCGCCAGCACAGCTGGCGCACGAACGCGTCCGCCCCTGGCCCGCCGTGCGTGCGGGCCCGCTGGATGAGTTCCACCGGCGAGAGGGACCCGAAGTGCAGGTACGGTGACAGCCGCGAGGTCGCGTCGCCCGCCAGGTCGTCGTGGCGGTTTTCGTACCCGGACAGATCCTTGCGCGCCCATCGGGAGAACCGCTCACGCCCCCGCGTCTCCCCTCCGGCCGGAAGACCGGGGGAGACACCTGACAGCCCGTCACGGGACGGTAACGGCTCGCCGCGCACCGCGTCGGGGACGCGCACGGTGCGTGGCGCCGGCCAGGGGGCCCTCAGCCGCTCCTGTGACCAGCGGCGGAAGTAGGGGGTGAACACGGCGTAGTGGTCGGAGCCGGCCGGAGTGAGCGTCCCCGCGTCGACGGCGGTGACCACGCCGTCGTGCACGCGCAGCGTCACGCCGTGATCGCCGAGACCGTCGCGCAGCCGCTCCTCCCGGCGCCGGCCGTATCCGGTGACGCCGGCGGCCATGTGCACCTCGGAGGCCTGGCACTCCGCGGCGAGCGCACAGACCTCCCGGACGACCGGCCCCGTGCGCACCACCAGCCGGCCATTGCGTCGGCGCAGCGAGGCGTCGAGGTCGGCCAGGCATTCCGAGAGGAAGGCGCTGCGGTTGGGCGCGTCGAAGCCGACTGCGTGGACACCCGGATCGAGTACGAACAGCGGCACCACTTCGTCTGCCGCCGCGAGTGCGGCGCGCAGTGGGGGATGGTCGTGCAGACGCAGATCCGAGGTGAACAGGACGACCGCGACGGTCATGGCGTCACTCCTGGTGTCATGAGGTGGTGCTGATGGGCGCTAGGGCCTGTCCGGCGGATCAGGGCCGGGGGCGTGGCGTCTGGCACGGCACCTCGAGGCGTTGCCGAAACGCCCGGACAGCTCCGCTATCAGGACGCTCCGGCGCCTTGCGATGCACCGCACCAGACGCCGCGCCCTGTCCGGCCCTGATCCGCCGGACAGGCCCTAGCGGCCGACCCGTCGCCGGGAGCTCCGGGCGTGGTCGCCGTGCGACGAGGTTCCGTGCGCGCTCATGCCCTTGGCGGCGGCTTGGGTGATGTTGTGGGCCATGCCGCCGAAGACCACGGCATGGAACGGGGAGACGGACCACCAGTAGGCGTGGCCCAGCAGACCGCGGGGGTGGAACAGCGCTCGTTGCCGGTAGCGGGTACGGCCCTCGGAGTCCGTCTCGGCGTACATTTCCAGCCATGCCAGGCCCGGCAGCCGCATTTCCGCGCGCAGCCGCAGCAGCCGTCCGGGCTCGATCTCCTCGACCCGCCAGAAGTCCAGTGAGTCCCCGACCCGCAAGTGCTCGGCGTCGCGCCGTCCGCGGCGGAGTCCGACGCCGCCGACGAACCGGTCCAGCCATCCCCTGACCGCCCAGGCAAGCGGAAAGGAGTACCAGCCGTTGTCGCCGCCGATCCCCTCGATCACCTTCCACAGGGCCTTTCGGGATGCATCGACCGACAGCTGCCGTTCGTCCTGGTAGAGGCTGCCTCCGGCCCAGTCCGGGTCCGTGGGCAGCGGATCGCTGGGCATCCCCGGTACGGCGGCGGACGACCAGCGGGTGGCGACCTGGGCTTCACGCACCCGCCGCAGTGCCAGGGCCAACGCCTCGTCGAACGGCAGCGGCAGGCCCGGAGGGTCGGGCACGTACCGGGCGATGTCGTGCTCCCGGCAGACGACTTCGTGACGCAGTGACTCCGTCAACGGGCGGGCCAGGGAGGCGGGCACCGGGGTGACGAGGCCGACCCAGTGGCTGGACAGCCTCGGCGTGAGCACCGGAACCGGCACGATGAGCCGCCGGCGCAGTTTGGCGACGGCGGCGTAACGGCACATCATCTCCCGGTACGTGAGGACATCGGGCCCGCCGATGTCGAACGCCCGGTCGACATCGTCCGGCATGGTGGCCGAGCCGACGAGATAGCGCAGGACATCGCGTACCCCGATGGGCTGGGTCCGGGTGTGCACCCAGCTGGGGGTGACCATGACCGGCAGTCGCTCGGTCAGATAGCGCAGCATCTCGAAGGAGGCCGACCCCGAGCCGATGACGACCGCTGCTCGCAGCACGGTGGCGGGCACCGGCGCGTCGAGGAGGATTCGCCCGACCTCGGCCCGGGAGCGCAGATGCGGGGAGAGCGACCTTTCGGGCACATTCGGTGGCGTGAGTCCGCCCAGGTAGACGATCCGTCGCACGCCGGCGGAGTGCGCCTGTTCGGCGAAGACACGGGCCGCACGGCGGTCGGTGTCCTCGAATGCGGAGCCGGTACCGAGGGCGTGCACCAGGTAGTACGCGACGTCGATCCCGCGCATGGCCGCGGCGACCGAGCCCGCATCTGTCACGTCGCCCTGTACCGTCTCGGCGTCACCCGCCCAGGGGTGGTCACGGAGTTTGCGGGGGGAGCGGGCCAGACAGCGCACCCGGTGGCCCGCTCGCAGCAGTTCCGGTACGAGACGCCCGCCGATGTACCCGGACGCTCCGGTGACCAGGCAGTGCAACTGTTCCATGTCCCCCTGTTCATTCGTGCCCACGATCGTCCCTCCAGGTGCTCGCTCCGACTGTCCCCATGTCGCCCGATCATGGCCTCCACGGCGTGACCGCGCCCGTCACAGCGAACGGGCCGGCGGCCGTGACGTGGAAGCGGCCCCGACCGGCTCCGCCGCCACCTCGATTACAGTCCCGCGCGGCGGCACCGGGCGCACGCAGGTCCGCACGGTGCGCGGCTACTGTGACGGCCGTCACGACCTAGTTCACCACGCCTGCCTGCCGTCCCGCTTCCAGCACCGCCGGGCGGGCAGCCGGGCCGGTCAGCCGGGGAGCAGGGGCGGGTGACCGGGCGCGCGCGGGACGATCACCAACCGCCCCTGTGGCGCTTGCGCCAGCATCACGTCGGGGCCGCAGGCCCCGCATCGCCCACTTCCTCGCCGGCCTCCCGGTACAGATCCTGAGCCGTCTGCGCGCGGACCGAGTCATGCGACGACCGACACCGCCGCGTGTCTACGACCCGAAGGGCGGCCGACCCCCGGAGCGCGGTGGCTGGTTCGTCTTCGGCGATGCCGCGACCTGGCCCCCGAGCAGGCGGTGACCACCCGCAGTCAAGATCAACTGTAGGGCGACCCGTGAATTGTCTCCCCGGGCAACCGAGTGGCGACAGAACGCGTCTCCAAGATCGAAGTAAGCGACGGGGACGGACACGAGGGGATCAGAACATGGAAGAGGCTGCGGCTTCTGCGGTCGTGCGAGTCCTGAAGGGCGTGGGCTGGCTCGCATTCAACGTGGTCGGCACGGTGGGTGACGTGCTCGCCACCCACATCCCCTGGAACAAGCGGAGCGGGCGTTCTTCCACGGACGAATAACCCGTCTCCGGAGGGCAACACCGTTCAGAGGCCCCGGGCGGCGGCGCATCAGCTTCGTCGACCCAGCCGAGCAGCTGCATCGAGCCAATCGCAGGGCGGCCCGCTGGAGCGGGCGGCGTCCGGTCAGGTCCCGCCTTTTTTGGGCGCTGTCGCGAGCCGCTCGTGCCCGTGGGAAATTGAGATCGGCACTGTGGCGGGCGCGTATCTTCTCCAACCGCTCTTGTGCCACTTCCATCGGCTTTCTCGCCGTCCGGGTCTTACGACCTGGGGAGCAATGACGAGTGACGGCTGGTTGGTCAGGAACGCGAGACGTTGAACGGCAGATCTCGGCGGAAGACGGCCATAGCCCTGCCGGGGCCGTTGTAGTCGTCGACGATCTCCGTGTCGAAGTCGAGGCTGCGGTGGAAGGCGATCGAGCCAGTGTTCTCGATCGATGTGATCGCTTTCAACTGCCGTGCACCATGACGTTCCGCTGCCTCGGCGAACGCTGCGTACAGACGACGCCCGAGACCGGTGCCGCGGGCGTCGTCCCGCGTAGCGATCAGATGTGCGTACCCGGTGCCCTCTGGGGTGACGAATCCGAAGATGTACCCACGGATGCCGTCCCCGGCTCGGGCAACCAGGCAGGTCGAACCGAACTCCTGCACCAGTGCAAGAAGGTGCAGCGACCGAAGGTCGCGTTCGCCCCAGTAACGGGGGTGGTCAGTCAGGACCTGGCGGAAGTCGTCCACCTGGGCCGGTGCGATGTGTATCCCCATGACGACGATCATGGCAGTGCCATATCCGTGGCCGGTCCGTCGGGGTCACACTCGCCCTGAGCCGGTCCACCAGCTCGGCCAGGACATCGAAGAACTGGCCGGGCGGGAAGCGGCTGACGACGATACAGACCTCGTTGATGTCCACGTCGACCTCGTAGCCGTCGGTGGTGCGGATCAGTACGCCGTTTGTGAGGTCCTCGTCGGCGGCGGCAATGTACGGGGCCAGGAGTTCCTGTATGAGCTCCATGTCGAGGGGATCCGGTTCGCGGGGAGGGCGAGACGCAGTTCCACCTCGCCTACCGGTCCGGGAAACCGGACAGCCCCGACTGCATCGAGGAGCAGGCTGCCCAGGTCGCGACCCACAGGCAGCGCCTGCCGGAATCGAGTGCCGCCGCGGCGACGCACCCGCATGGGGCGATGTCCATTGGGAGGCCTTCGAATTGCGGTGCGAGTCCACACATCAACATGTGCGGATCGAGGCAGTGGCGGCGGGTGTCCTTTGCCATTGGACCTTGAGTGTGTGCCATCGAAGACTGACGACTGGCTGCCCGTGACAGTGACGGTTGATCGCCCAGCTCAGGCCCCGCTGTGAAGCGCTGCTGACGGTCGACGCATGATGGCCGTCGTGGGGAACGCGGCCGAACAGGTCAAGGTCTGGTTCGGTTCGTCCCTCGTGAGGGCCGGCCGCCCCAGGACACCGAGGGACTGCGACCCTTCCCCGGTCGAGTGGCAGCGTGCCGGGCACCTTCGCAGTCGTCGGCCCCGGATCTAGATGGGCCGTCCATGCCGAGCTCGAACCGGCCGTACGCGGCTGACATGGGGTCCAGAACAGCGCGCCGCCCGCGGTGACGGTCAGGCACTCGCCGGTGTCCTTCACATGGTGCACCAGGGCGACGAAGCCGACTATGGCATTCGCCATTTCAACGCTGCTCATCCCGATCGAAGCCACGGGGAGGGGCAGGCAGGGGGCCTGGTCACGGATTCGGCAGCCGCGGCAAGGCCCGTGGGGCCCTTCCGCGACCAAGGACAAGCTGGGTACCGAGCACAACACAGCGCGAGACTTCTCTGCCCCGGGGCTCCTGCGGGGGAGAGAGCGCTGCGCCTCGTTGCTGTGCGGGCCGCGCCGGTCGGGTGAATGACCGGCGAGTGGCGCGCCCGCCCGCCGGCGGAAGGGCGACCATCGGGGAGAGGCCATATCCGAAGGAAGGGGCTTTTCCGTGAGTCGTGCACTGATCATCGTTGATGTGCAGAAGGACTTCTGCGAGGGCGGCAGCGTTCCGGTGAAGGGCGGCGCGGGCCGGGCCGCCGCCATCGCCGAACTGGTCCGACGCCCCGACGAGCAGTACGCCTTCGTCGTGGCCACCCGTGACCACCACGTCGACCCGGGCGCCCACTTCTCCGAGAACCCCGACTTCCATGACTCGTTCCCCGTGCATTGCGTCGTCGGCAGTGAGGGAGGCGAGTTCCATCCGGACTTCGCGCCCGCCGTGGACTCCGGGCACGTCGACGAGGTCGTCTTCAAAGGCGCGCACTCCGCCTCGAAGAGCGGTTTCGAAGGCTTCACGCAGGACGGTACGACGTTGTCCGACTGGCTGAGAGCCCGCGATGTCACCGACATCGACGTCGTCGGCATCGCGACCGACCACTGTGTGAAGGCGACTGCACTGGACGGAGCGCGCGCGGGCTTCACGGTGCAAGTCCTGCTCGACTACACCGCTGGTGTCGCCGCCGACACCACGCGCACCGCACTCGACGAACTGCGCCGGGCCGGCGTCGCGCTCAGCGGCGAACCTGTGGTCGCTGCCTGAATACGTCGGTCGCAAGCGGCTGGCCGGGAACGATGCCGGTGCCTCGGTACCGACCGGGGCGCCTGCGGGGGAGATCACCCCTGGGCGGCGGCCGTCGAATCGGCGGGCTCGTCGTGCGGGGCAGTGCGGGGGCACCGCGGGACGAGGTGCTTCCCTGTCCGTGAACTGTGTCATGACCGTGCCCCCGTCTGCGGCGTGGGGGCGGGCAGGTCGACCGGTTCCTGGTCGAAGTCGGCCGCACGGCTCACCGCTTCCCACCGGGCTGCTTCCTCCAACTGGCCGCGTGAGTAGTCCTGTGCCATCTGGACGGCACCGGCCCCGATGACTAGGTGAGAGGGCGGGGCCGGGTGCTTGACCACGCGGACCAGGATGTCGCCGGCCCGCTTCGGGTCGCCCGGGGCGTTCGCGCCGCTGAACAGGCGCACCATCTCGCCGACCGTCGCGTCGTACTCCGATGCGACGTCCGGGGTCTGCATCGAGGCTCCGGCCCAGTCCGT
This sequence comes from Streptomyces sp. NBC_00984, assembly GCF_045162475.1. Classification (NCBI taxonomy): domain Bacteria; kingdom Bacillati; phylum Actinomycetota; class Actinomycetes; order Kitasatosporales; family Streptomycetaceae; genus Streptomyces; species Streptomyces sp. NBC_00984. Next base: position 302,397 of record NZ_CP108734.1, on the reverse strand, counting down.
GGCGAACCCGCCCGGCTCCACGACCAGGTACTTGATGCCGAACGGGGCGGTCTCGGCCGCGAGCACCCGGGTGAAGCCGTCCACGGCGAACTTGGCCGCCTGGTAGGACCCGAGCCCCGGCGTACCGCCCACGCGGCCGCCGATGGAGGAGAACTGCACGATCGTGCCGCCTCCCTGCGCCCTGAGGACCGGGACCGCCGCTGTCGAGACGTTGTAGACGCCCCAGAAGTTGGTGTCGAACTGGCGGCGGAAGTCGTCCTCGGGCGTGGTCTCGACGGCCGAGGTGTTGGCGTATCCGGCGTTGTTGACCACCACGTCGACCCTGCCGAACCGGTCGACCGCCGCCTGCAGGCCGGCCACGGCTGCCGACCGGTCGGTGACGTCGAGCGCGACGGGCAGGACGCGGTCTCCGTACTGCTGCAGGAGCTCGTCCAGCTGCTGCGGCTTGCGTGCCGTGGCGACGACGTTGTCGCCGACTTCGAGGGCGGCGATCGCGAGGGCGCGGCCGAAGCCGCGGGACGAGCCAGTGATGAACCAGGTGTGGGTGTGTGCGTTCATGCCTCTACCAAAACACGGTTGCGTTATTAGTGCAACGTGGTTGTGATAACTCTCGGTGGTTCGCCGCCGCTCGCCGCCGTCACGGCATTACTGAAACCTGGTTTCGTTATAATGGGGTCATGACCAAGGCTGATTTCCTGCGCGCTCGCAGCCCCGAGGCCAAGCTGGCCCGGGAGAAGGCGATCGTCGCGGCGGCGACACGCCTCGCCACGACGAAGGGAGTACGGGAGGTGACCGTGACCGCCATCGCCGACGAGGTCGGCATGCACAAGTCCGCGATGCTGCGCTACTTCGAGACGCGCGAGGACATCTTCCTGCGTCTGGCGGGCACCGCCTGGTACGACTGGTCGGCCGCGGTGCGCGAACAGATCGAGGCCATCACACCCTGCCCCCCCGCCGACGGCGAGCAGTGGGCCGAAACCGCCCGATCGATCGCCGGCACGCTGGCTCAGTCACTGGTGGCCCGCCCGCTGTTCTGCGACCTGTTGGCCCACACCCCGCTGAATCTGGAACGCAACGTCTCCACCGACACTGTCCGAACGTTCAAGAAGGGCGCCATCGCGGAGGTCGCGAGCATCGGCGCCACCATCAGCGCGATCACACCGCTCGACGCCGACCAGGCACGCAGTGTCGTGACGACCGCCACCTCGATGGCCGGAGCCCTCTGGCAGATGGCCGCCCCCGGCACCCAGCTGCGCGCCTTCTACGAGACCGATCCCGAACTGTCCCACTCCGTCATCGACGTCGAACCCAGGCTGACCGACATCCTGACCGCCCTGCTCACCGGCTACGCCACCGGCGCCGTTTGCCGAGCCGCCGGAGCAGCGGACGCGCCCCCTCATGGGGGAACGGACGAAACGGATCACCCTGGGGAGGACCTCGACGGCCGAACGCAATAACGGAATGGTCCGGTCTCGGGCGTCGCTACGGCTGCCCTGTTGGCTGGCCCGCTCACCGTCCTGCCCGCCCAGGGAACCAGGGACGGCATGGTCGTCGACGAGGCCAACCGCGCCCTGCGGTACTGACGCAACGTCGACTCCATCGTCGGCGACCTGGTCACCATTTGTGTTCTCTCCACCGGCCACCCCGCCGCGGTGTCCGACCTGGGAGCAACGGCTCGATCCGCACCCACTGCGCGTCAGCCAGCGGCACACATGAACAACGACCGCAGGCGTCGGTCGGAACCGGCGCCGCCGGCGCGGTTCGCGGTCGGGGTCCTTGTGCCCGCCACCGCGCTCGGCCCACTGCCGCCCGGGATGGGGCATCAGGTTGAGCGGTCCGAACCCGTCCAGGCAGATCACCACCTCGGGCTCGTCGGCCCCGGGTATGACCTCACCGTCGGCAATCGCGCAGAGGTGCTCGACGCGGGCCTTCTTGGCGGCGTAGTCCGGATCGCAGGAGGTCTTCCAGGTCTTCACGCGTTGAAAGCCGACGCCTTCCTCGCAGAGCAGGATGCGCAGGCCCTCGTGGCTGATGTGAGATCGGTTCGGGGCGCCCTGCCAGCATTGCTGCTGGTGGCATTCCCCGAACTGCCTCCCGAATCCGGCGTGCCCGATTCCGAGCACCGGGGCTCTCCACACGTCCCCTTCGAAGGCCTCGGGGTCCTTGTCCCTTGGCGGGCCAGGGCGAAGGAATCACTGCTCCCCGGAATCGGTAGCGCGTCGTGCGCACCTTGGCCGGATCCGAACAGGGCGATGAGCTCGGCGGGGGCCGTACATGCCGCACAGCCGTTGGCGACAGCCCTTGATCCGCAGTTCCTGTGCGGTGTACAGGCCGGGCGAACGAGGCCGGAGTCCGCCGGCCCTACGGGCACAGGGGCGAGAGCTCCAGCCGACCGACGACCGAACGGTCAGGCGCGGTCGGGCGTGACTGAGCTTGTCTCGTCGGGTGCCATGACAGGCCCTGCCGCGGCTCCTCAGCCCGAAGCACGCGGCTCCTCGGCCCTGCCGCGGCTCCTCGGCCCGAAGCAGAGGAGCAGGACGACTGGCGCCGACGCCCGTTCCGGCCGTATGTCCGCCGGCGACTGTCGTGGCCCGGACAGAGAACGGCACTGACCGCGAGGACGGGGGAAAGGCGTGGGGGCGCGTGGGGCGGAGTCGTTCACGCCCGCACCCGCGCCCCTCCCGGGACGTCCTCAGAACCGGCTGCCGAGCCACTGGTGGATGGCGAGTGCGGTGGTACGGGCGTGTTCCTCCAGCATGGTGAAGTGGTCCCCCGGCACAGTGACCTCGGCGTGTGGCAGGCTCCAGTCCGGGGCGGGGTCGGTGCCGGGCAGTGGATCCCGGGCTCGTACGTACAGGGTGGGGCAGGCGAGCGGCGCGGGTTTCCAGCCACGGAAGAGCTCGAAGTATCCGGCCATGGCGGTGAGCCGATCGGGACTGGCAGAGGCGAACTGCGCCGCCCGGCGCAGCATGTCCGACGTCATTGTGGAGAGTGCCTGCCCCTGGTCACCGTGAGCGGGGGGATAGGTGTCCACCAGGACGACGGCCACCGGGGCGGCACCCTCGGACTCCAGACGCTCGGCCACAGCGTGGGCCACCCAGCCACCGGCCGACCGCCCCAGCAGTACCAGGGGGCCTTCGGCCGCGGCTGCGCGGACGGCAGCGGCCTGGGCGGTGACGAGAGCGTCCAGTGTGGCGGGCAGAGCCTCTCGGGGCTCGAACCCCGGGTGCCGGACCGCGGAAACCGGCCGCAGCCCTCGCAGCCGGGCACCGAAGCGGGCGTACTCCTGCGGTCCGGACAGCGCGCTGAGCGCGGGGGAGCACACCAGCCGGGCCCCCGTGCCGCCCGCCGCGAGCATGACGGGTTCGTGCGTCGCACCGGACGCCCCGGCCCTGTCGAAGACCGGGCGGAGGCGCGCGGCAATGGTGAGGAGCACCATGCCGTCCCAGCTCCGCCCCCGGGCGCATGCGGTACGAAAGAGCGCGCCCAGGGAGTCCGGAGATTCCCCGGCATGCGGGGCTTCGGCGACCTGCACCCGGGCATCCGGCGGAGCGCCCGCCCCCGGACCGCTTCCGGGACCGCTCCCCGGACCGTCGTCCGCCGGCCGGCCCGGGAAGCCCGGAGAGCCGTCGGCCTCAGGCCGTGCCCGGCCGTCGGACGCGGCACCCGCAGCAGGTGCCTCGGCGGCATACCGCCGCGTTAGCTCGACGGCGAGCGCGCGCGGCGTCGGGAAGTCGAACAGCAGCGTGGACGGCAGCGCCAGCCCCGTCCACGCCGCGAGCTCATTGCGCAGATCGACCGCGGCCAGGGAATCCAGCCCCAGGTCCGCCAGCAGGGCGTCCTCGTCGATCTCGCTTGCCTCCTCCCGATGGCCCAGGACGCGGGCCGCCAGGGTCCGGACCTTCGTGAGCAGCACCCCGCCCATCCCGCCCGGGGAATCAGCAGCCAGCGACGGGCCGAGTCGTCCCCGGCCTCCGTCGCCTGCGTCGTCCCCGGCGGCGGCAGTGTTTCGGAGCCGGTTCGCCGCCGTGCCACCGCCACGGAGAGCGGCCGGGGCCAGGCGGGCCGCCACCACCACGGGTTCGTCACCGGCCACGGCCGTGTCGAAGAGGGCCAGGCCTTCTTCCGGCCCGAGCGGGCTGAACCCGGAGCGGGCCATCCGCTGCCGATCCGCGTCGCCGAGGTGCGCCATCATGCCGTCGGGCTGCTGCCAGGGGCCCCAGACGATCGACGTACCGGGCAGTCCGAGCCGCCCGCGGTGCCGCGCCAAGGCATCCAGCACACAATTGGCCGCGGCGTAGTTGGCCTGACCCGCGGAGCCGAAGGTACCCGCTACCGAGGAGAACAGCGCGAACACGGCCAAGTCGTGACCCCGGGTCAGTTCATGCAGAGCGAGAGCGGCGTCCACCTTCGGGCGCAGCACCCGCCTCATCCGGTCGGTGGTGAGCGCCGCGACGACGCCGTCGTCCAGCACCCCCGCAGTGTGCACGACGCCGGTCAGCGGGTGGGGCGCCGGTACCGCGTCGAGGAGGGCCGCGAGCGCGGTCCGGTCCGCGACATCACAGGCGTGAACGGTCACCTGGGCGCCCGCCTCGGACAGCTCCGCGACGAGTTCCCGCGCCCCCGGAGCGTCCGGCCCGCGCCGGCCGGCGAGCAGCAGATGCCGGACGCCGTGAGCGGCGACCAGATGCCGTGCCACCAGCATGCCCAGGGAACCGGTGCCGCCGGTGACCAGGACGGTGCCCTTCGGATCGAGCGTCCGCCTCTTCCGTGGCTTCGGTGCCGCCTCGGCCAGTGGCACCAGCTTCGGCACATACACCGTTCCCCGGTGTACGGCTGCCTCCGGCACCGGGGCGGCCAGCAGGGCGGGCAGGGCACTCCAGGAGTCGGGGTGCTCGTCCACATCGATCAGAGCGAAGCGGCCGGGATTTTCCCGCAGGGCCGAACGGACCAGTCCCCACACCGGCGTGTGCAACGGTACGGACGCCGTCTCGCCGGATCGGCCGTCACTCCCGCGACCGGCACCATCCGCAGGGAATCCGTCATCGGTCGAAGCGACGGCACCGGACGTCACGAGGACGAGACGGGAGTGGGACAGGCGGGGCTCGGCGAGCCACTCCTGCACGAGCCTCAGTGCCCAGTCCGCTGCCCGCAGCAGAGCGGCAACCTGGTCGTGCCCGTCGTCGGTCGTGCCCGGCGGCAGGCAAGGTGCCACGACGACGGCCGACGACGCGTCGCACGCCGCCGCGCCGGGGTACACCGGGACGCCGGAACCCGGCGGCGCGAGCGCATCCACCAGCCGTGTGCCCGCCGAGCCCAGAACCCCCCAACGGGGCATTACCACAGGTGTGGACGGCTCGGCCGACGCCACCCAGTCCGTCCGGTGGAGAGCACCGGTGACTGCGTCCGCCGTCGTTGAGCCGGTACGCGGAAGAGGGCGGAGCGCCAGCGAACGGACCGTCGCCACCGGTGCGCCCGTCTCGTCGGCCAGCTCCACTCCGGTCCGACCGTCCGGCCCGGGGGCCACCCGTACCCGCAAGCGCTGCACACCTGCGGTGTGCACGCGCACCCCGCTGAAGGCGAACGGCAGGGACAACCCGCCGGCCGCCGGATCGGCTGCCCCGGAACCGTTCGCGACAAGGCTGTCCAGGGCCAGGGCGTGCAGCGCGGCGTCGAGCAGTGCGGGATGCAGGACGAACTCCGGGCCGTCCGCCTCCCGGCGCGGAGTCCGGGCCGCCTCGGGCAGCGCGATGTCCGCGTACAACTCCTCCCCGTGCCTCCAGGCGGCGCGCATGCCCCGGAAAGCGGGGCCGTAACGCAGCCCGTCGGCGGCCAGTTGCTCATACGGTCCGGTCCCCGGACGGTCGGCATGCAGTGGCATGGCCGCCTCCGGTGGCCAGGACGCGTCCGGCCGGGGCACACCGCCGGTCTCTCCTGCGGTTGCTCCCCGGTCCGCAGGCGGCTGCGCCGGCGAAAGAGTGCCGACGGCGTTCCGGAGCCAGGGCTCATCACCCGCCGGAGTATGCGGCCGGGAGTGGAAGAGCACAGCCCGCCGCCCCGCGTCGTCCGCCCCCGCCACCCTCACCTGCAAGGCGACTGCACCGTCCGAGGGCAACGGCAGCGGCGCGGTCAGAACGAGCTCGTCCAGGATGTCCGCGCCAGCCAACTCACCGGCATGCAGGGCCATTTCGACGAAAGCAGTCGCCGGAAGCAGGATCTCCCCAGCCACCACGTGGTCGGCAAGCCACGGCTGGTCCTGCACCGACAGCAACCCGCTCAGCAGCAGCCCGTCGTCGTCGGCCGTACGGGTGCCCGACCGCAGGAACGGATGGGCGGGCTCGGCGGTCGGGGACACGGGCGGATGCTCCGGGTCGGTCTCCAGCCAGTACCGGCGGCGCTGGAAGGCATACGTGGGCAGCGCGACGCGCCGCCCGCCGCACCCGGCGTGGACAGCCCGCCAGTCGACGGGAACGCCATGGGAATGCAGCGCGGCCAGCGTGTCGAGCAAGGCATCCGCCTCCGGCCGCCTCCCGCGCAGTGTCGGCAGAACCAGTGGCACCGGGCCCCGCTCGCCGCCGCCCGCCTCGCCCGTGTCCGGGTCGGCCGGGGTCGGCCCGGACACGGCAAGGCAATCACGTACCAGGCCGGTGAGCACCCCGTCCGGCCCCAGTTCGACGTAGTGTGCCGCGCCCTGCTCACCCAGGTACGCCACCGAATCGGCGAAGCGAACCGGACGGCGGACATGGTCCACCCAGAACTCCGGCGTGCACACCTCCTCGGCGGTGGCCGCCCGGCCCGGCACAGCGGTGATCAGAGGCAACTGCGGTGCGGCGAAGGACAGCCGCCGGACCACGTCCGCGAACTCGGCCAGCACGGGCTCCATCCGAGCGGAGTGGAAGGCATGACCGACCCGCAGCGGCGTCACCGAACGGCCCCGTTCCCGGAAGTACGCGGCCACCTCCCGCACCGCCGAATCGTCGCCGGAGACAACCACCGAGGCAGGCCCGTTGATCGCGGCGATCTCCACTGCACACCCGGTCCCGGAGAGGTGGGCAGCCACCTCGTCCGCGCCGGCGGCCACGGCCGCCATCGCGCCGCCCGAAGGCAGCGCGTCCATCATCCGGCCCCGGGCCGCCACCAACGTGCACGCGTCCGCGAGGGACAACACCCCGGCGACATGCGCCGCAGCCACCTCGCCCACCGAGTGCCCGGCCACCAGACCGGGACGTACCCCCCACGCCTCGAACTGCCGGAACAACGCAGTCTCCAGAGCGAAGAGCGCCGGCTGCGCGAACCGGGTCGTATCCAGCAACGCGCCCGTCTCCGTACCTGGCGCGGCGAACATGACGTCCCGCAGAGGCACCGGCAGCAGCGGGTCGAGCAGGGCACAGCACTCGTCCAACGAACCGGCGAAGGCCGGATGCAGATCCCGCGACTCGTACAATTCACGGCCCATGCCGACACGTTGACTGCCCTGACCGGTGAACAGAAAGGCCGGCGGGCCGTGATGGCGGGACGTGCCCGTGTGCACTCCGGACCGGCCGTCGCCCTCCGCCACAGCCCGCAGGGAGCCGAGCAGCCCGGCACGGTCCCGGGCCACCACCACGGCCCGGTGCTCCAAGGCCGCACGCGTGGTGGCGAGCGAGTATCCGATATCCATCAGGGACGCATCAGGAGCGGCGACCACATGGTCGTAGAGCCGTCGGGCCTGGGCCCGCAGCCCCGGCACGCTCCTCGCCGACACCGGAAAGGCCACCGCGGTCGGCCCGGGACGCGCCGCGCCCTCCAGCACCACCCCGGGTCCGACACGGCCCCTCGCGGTCCCGCCGTCCGCCACGGCACACAGCGAGGCGGCCTCCGCGCCGTCCGGAGCCTCTTGGAGCACCACATGGGCGTTGGTGCCACTGATCCCGAACGACGACACCCCCACCCGGCGCGGGCGATCCGTCGCAGGCCACCCCACCGCCCGGGTCAGCAGCGAGATCCGCCCCGACGACCAGTCGACACGGGGGGTCGGCTCGTCGGCGTGCAACGTACGCGGCAGCACACCATGCCGCATCGCCTGCACCATTTTGATCACACCGGCCACTCCGGCAGCTGCCTGGGTATGACCGATGTTCGACTTCACCGAGCCCAACCGGAGGGGACTCTGCCGCGCCTGCCGCCCGTACGTCGCGAAGAAGGCCTCCGCCTCGATGACGTCCCCCAGCCGGGTGCCGGTGCCGTGCGCCTCCACGGCGTCGATATCCCCAGGATTCAGCCCCGCGTCCGCGAGCGCCTGCCGGATCACCCGCTGCTGCGCCGGCCCGTGCGGTGCGGTCAGCCCATTGCTCGCCCCGTCCTGGTTCACCGCCGACCCGCGCACCACGGCCAGTACCGGAAGCCCGGCGCTGCGCGCCTCGGACAACCGGCTCAACAGCAGCATTCCAGCACCCTCGGCCCACCCCGTGCCGTCGGCGGACGCACCGAACGCCTTGCAGCGGCCGTCCGGCGCCAGCGCCCGCTGGCGACTGAACTCCACGAACGACGAGGGCCCCGACATCACCGTGGCACCACCGGCCAACGCGAAAGCGCACTCACCCCGGCGCAGCGCCTGGGCCGCCAGATGCATGGCCACCAGGGACGAGGAACACGCCGTGTCCACGGTGATGGCCGGGCCTTCGAGGCCGAAGGCGTACGCGATACGACCCGAGGCGACGCTTCCGGCGTTGCCGAGGCCGAGGTACCCCTCGACATGCTCGGGAGTCCTTGCCAGGCGGCGCGCGTAGTCGCTGTACATCAGCCCGACGTACACCCCGGTCGCCGAGCCGCGCAGAGTGCCGGGGACGAGACCGGCGTACTCGAACGCCTCCCACGCCACTTCGAGCAGCAGCCGGTGCTGCGGGTCCATGGCCAACGCCTCGCGGGGCGAGATACCGAAGAAGCCGGGGTCGAAGCGGTCCACACCGGAGAGGAAACCTCCCTCGCGCACATACGTCCGTCCGGGCCGTCCGGGGTCCGGGTCGTACAGCGCCCGGACGTCCCAGCCCCGGTCGGTGGGGAAGGGGCTGATGGCGTCCTTCCCGTCGGCCACCAGCCGCCACAGCTCCTCGGGAGAGGTCACCTCTCCGGGATAGCGGCAAGCCATCCCCACGATCACCACGGGATCGTCGTCCGACCGGGCCGCACTCCGGTCCACGGACCCGGCGACGGCCGGCGCGGCGGCGTTCCGCTCCCCGAGGTGGGCGGCGAGCGCCGCGGCCGTGGGAAAGTCGAAGGCGACGGCCTCGGAGAGCGGCAGGCCGGTCACCGCCGACAACCGCTCCCGCAGCACCGTCGCCGTCAGGGAGTCCATGCCCAGGTCCCGCAGCGCCGTGCTCGGCTCCACCGCCTGAGCCGTACAGCCGAGCACGGCCGCCACCTCGCCCCGCACCAGGGCCAGCAGGTCCTCCGACGGCTTCCCGGCGGCCTCCGCGCCCAGCGCCCGTGCCGGCAGGCCGGCGAGGTCCCGCCGCAGGGTCTTCCCGGAGGCGGTACGGGGAAGGTCCTCCACCACGAACAGCTCGGCGGGCACCTTGAAGCCGGACAGTTCCGCACGGCAGGCGGCGAGGATGCGCCCCCTGTCCAGTACGCCGCCGGGCTCGGCTACCAGATAGCCGACCGGCACCTCGCCGAAGACGGGGTGCGGACGTCCGGCCACGGCGGCGTCCGCCACCCCCGGCAGCCGCCGCAGCACCGCCTCCACTTCCGAAGGATGGATGTTCACCCCGCCCCGGATGATCAGATCACTCGCCCGGCCGGTGATGGCCAGTCCACCGGAGGCATCGATCCTGGCCAGGTCACCCGTGCGGAACCAGCCGTCGCGCAGGACCTCCGCGGTGGCTTCCGGCCTGCCGTGGTAGCCGGCCATCACCCCCGGCCCGCTGACCCACAACTCGCCCTCGCCCGTGTCCCGGCCGTCGGGGCCCCCGCCGACCCGGACCCGGACGCCGGGCAGCACCCGGCCGCACGCCCCGGACATCGGCTCCTCGCCCGGCGCCGGCATGGTGACCGCGCCCGCCTCCGTGCTGCCGTAGTGCTCCAGATAAGGCACACGGCAGATCGCCCCGAAGGACTCGCGGAACCCGGGCCCCGCCGCGGCGCCACCACTGACACAACCCCGCAGCGCGGGGGCGCCGAGACCGCCGCCGTCCGGACCGCTCTCCTCGCCCCGGACCGCGTCGAGCAGCGCCGAATACGTGGTCGGAACTCCGCCGAGCAAGGTGAACGAGGCGTCCCCACGCCGCAGTTCGCCGAGTACCCCCGCCACCGAGAACCGGGGCAGCAGCACCGCGCTCGCCCCCACTGCGGTCACCCCGAGGAAACACACAATCTGGCTCATCGCGTGATGGAGGGGCAACGGCCACAGCACGTGGTCCCGTTCGGACAGGCCCAGGACCCCGACAAGGCCCGTTGCGACCGGCGCGAGGCGGTTGCGCTGGGTGGACAGGACGCCCTTGGGCGTGCCGGAGGAGCCCGAGGTGTAGAGCAGCCACGCCACTTCGTCCAGTGCCAGATCGTCCCGGGCCGGCGTCCGCGGCTCCGTAACCGCCAACTCCTCGAACCGCAGAACGCCGCCCGCGACCCCGGCGGGCCGGCCCCCGGTTCCGCCGGCCCCGTCCGCCGGCTCCACGCGGTCCGCGCACGAAGGAGAGTTCCCGGCCCCGTCCTCGGCGCCGCCTTCGGCCACCACCACGGTCAACCCGGGTCGCAACGGCAGCGTTCGCCGCCGCGTCAGGCAGGCGTCATCGGTGATGAGCACCCGTGCCCCGCTGTCGTCCAGCAATCGGGTCAGCTCATCCTCCGAGTTCCCCGGGTCCAGAGGTACGCCCACACCGCTCGCCCGGGTGACGGCGAGCAGGCTCTCGACCGCCTCGACACGGTTGCCGAGCAGTACGGCCACCCGGTCACCGCGCGCCAGACCGAGTCCAGCCAGGTGACCGGCCAGCCGCGCGGTCCTCCGTTCCAGCTCCCGGTAGGTCACACGCCTGAGCCGGTCCTCGAAACAGATCTTGTCCCCGAGGCGCCGGGCGTGGTGCCCGAGCAGTTCCGACAGTGGTTTGACGATGTCGGCGTGCCTACTCACCGCATGACCTCCTTGAGATGACCCGCCGTTGAGGACGACGGCACGGTGTACCAGGTTGCCTCCCGGCGACGGGTCGACGCCGACGGGGTACGACTCACCTTCCGGTTTCATCGAATTCCGTCGAACAGGGTGGTCGTGTGCGGTGTTCAGCTCTGCGGGCTCAGTCCCGCCACGGCCGGCCGGGCAGCCGGTCCGCCCGGTCGGCGCCGCGCTCCGGCCGCGCCCGGCGCCTTCTCGAAGGGGGCACTCGTCGATCGCGGCGACGTGGAACAGGCCGGCGAGTGTGGTTCGACCACGGGTCCCCGTCCAGGCGGGGGCGAGCCGCCGAGGACCGGCTCGGGGCTGATGTCCCGCTCGATCGTTTGCTCGTCCGCGGCGAGGCACGCGTCGACTGCTGCTTCCATCGCCTCAAGCAATGGCGCGGCTCAGGGACTTGAGGACTCGCACGGTGGCGCCCAGTTCCGTTGTTACCAAGCGCGGACAAGAACTCGCTGAACGACTCCTGCCCGGGTGCCATCTCACGGGGTGTAACGAACAGCAGATCCGGCCGGCCGCCCTGCGGGAGCAGGCGCAGGCGCCGCATCCTGATATCCCATGGGGGCTTCAACAATGACCACTCGCCGTGCTCGCCGTACTGTCCGTTCCGCCGGCCTGGTGGCCGTGGCCGCCGCTGCGGCATTCTCGCTGACCGCCTGCCAGAGCGGGGGCAACGACGCTGCCGCCGGCTCGGAGAAGAAGATCTCCAGCTCCGCCTCCCGCTCGACCGGGAACGGTGGTGCGCCCGACGGCGCCAAGACCAGCGCCGACAAGGCCCAGATCAGCGTGCAGACCGGGACGTCCGCCGCGCACCGTGCCACCGCACCGGCCGCCGCGGCCAAGGCGGCATCCCCCGTCCGCACGCAGACCTTGGCGGACGGCAGCAAGGCCGAGATCTACGAGCTCGGTGACCAGCACTACCGCGCCGAGATCGTCAGCCGCGGTTCGGTTCTGGCCGCACTGGAGACGAAGGGGCAGGACGCCGGGCTCGACGCCAACGACATGTTCGTCGTGCTCACGCTGAGCGGCGAGGTGCATTCCTGGATGGGCGGCGGACACACCGGACCGGGCACCTTCAAGCTCGCGGGCGGTTGGACGGCCAAGGTCACGAAGATCGGCGAGCTGCGGTACCGCGCGCAGATCCTCGGCAACGAGGGCGCGGTGGAGGCCACGATGGAGGCGAACCAGCACGACACCGGGCTCGACGCCAACGGCGTATACATCGTGCTCAGCAACGGCGGTGTGATCAGCTCCCACCTGTAAGAGCCTGCCCGGCTGCGCGGCGGCCTCACACCGGGCCGGGCCGTCTCGCAGCCCACACGCTTCGCCATCTGGCAGATGCACTTCGAGAGAGGGGGCGAGGGGTTGGGCCTGCGCGTGAAGACCTCAACTCCGGCCGGAGTGCTGAAACCATCCACACCCTGCCCCGGACGCTCGCCCGGCTCGAAGCATCGTCATCCCGTCACTCGCTACGAAGTAGGCCTGGTCCAGGTGTCCGACGGCGGGCAGCTGCTCGACGCGCGCTTTCGGCACCGTGTCGTAGTGGTGTGCCGAAGACGGATCCCAGCGGCGGTCGGCAGCGCCGAAGATCACCAGGACTGGGACGTCGAGGGCGGCGAGGCGCTCGGGCACGCTCCGCTCGGCGATGTACGCGGTATTTCGGCGCAGCACCGTCCTGAACGTGCGATAGCCGATGCCCCGGACCTCGGCGACCAGGTCGTCCGGGACGTCCACCGGGCGGTTGCATACTGCGGTCACCCCCCTGCGGAGCACCGCGTCCGACCGGATCGACCAGAGAAGCGGGTCGGCCATCGGCATTCGCCGACCATCTGGCATTCATGCAGGTGAACGGGTCGCACAGGCCACCTACACCGCGACGGGACATCTGGTCGGAGCAGGCATGCGGTTTCCGCACCGATTTGAGCTCTTCCATGTGTCCATGAGCACCGCGTCAGCATTGCTCAAGTGGTGCGGAAGGTCTCGCTGGTTGATTGCCGAGTGGCGGAGAGGTCCTGCGGACGCCAACGGTTGCCCCGGACTTCGGCCACCGGCGACCGCCCCGTCCGGTGAGAGGACGCTCAGCCGCCGAGGATCTCCACCACGGGCCGCTGCGGGGCGTAGGGAGCCCAGCCCGGGTTCCCGGTGCCGGCGAACGCGACCCAGGCGCCGTGTACCTGGGCTGCGAGTCCTGCTGGGGCGGGGTCGGGGCCGAGTAGGCAGGTGTCCCCGTGCAGCCAGGGTTTGTCGGCGATGTCGAACACGAAGGGCAGTTCGACGGTGTGGGCAGCGCCGAGTTGCCCGGCCAGGGCCGTCGAGCGGTACCCGAACGAGTAGACGTGCGTGCGGCCGCCCGAGATCCGCGCGTGGGCCTGCGCCATGCGCGTCGTACCGGCCCCGAACAGGGCCTGCCCGAGCACGGTGGCGCGCAGCTCACCCGGTGTGTCGTCCGGCCGTGCCGCGCGGTGCGCGGCGAGGGCGGTCTCCGGGTCTGCATGCACCCGGGTGGCGACGGCGAGCACGTCGGCTTCCGTGGTGGGCTCCAGGTCGCCCTGCGGTACGAGGTAGAGGTGTGCCTCTTCGGTGTTGGTGCCGATGAGCAGGTCGATGTCGCGGGCCGGGCCGTCGGCGAGAGTGTCGGCGGGCTGGACCGGCAGGACCAGGCTGAACGGGCTGAGCCCGGCCAGCGGGTCCGTGGCGGCGCTGGTACGGAGGTCGAGGCCGGCCAGTGCGGGCAGGACCGCCAGGAAGCGTTCGTCCGGGATCGGGGCGAACGCCTCGGCGGTCGGTTCGACGCCCAGCGCGGCGGCCGCAGTGGCGGTGACCCGTTGCGCTTGCTCCGGAGTGAACGCGCCGGTGCCGTTGCCGCTCTGGACGATCGCTCGCCGGAACAGACCGCCTGCCTCCGGTGTTGCGAGCAGCGCGCCGGTGAGCGTGGCGCCCGCGGACTGGCCGAAGACCGTGACGTTCTCGGGGTCGCCGCCGAATGTCGCAACGGTGTCGTGTACCCAGCTGAGCGCGGCGAGCACGTCCAGCAGTCCGCGGTTGGCCGGAGCACCCGCTAGATCGAGGAACCCGGGGATGCCGAGGCGGTAGTTCACCGTCACGAGGACGACGTTGTCACGGGCGAAGGCGCCGCCGTCGTAGAGCGCGGCGCGGTTCGAGCCGGTGACGAACCCGCCGCCGTGCACGAAGACCATGACGGGACGCCTGCCGCCGTCGGCGGCGGGCGTGTGGACATCGACGGTCAGGTACTCCGCGCCGGGCACCCAGCCCGGCCCGAAGTAGGGGACCATGTCGAGTCGGCCGAAGTCGCGGGCCGGCTGGGGAGCCGTGGGCGAGGGCCGCGTGCCGTCGCGGACACCGGACCAGCCCGGGTGCGGTACGGGTGGCGCGAAACGGCCGGCGCCGGTCGGTGCCGCCGCGTAGGGGAGGGCGCGGTAGCGCTCGCCGGATCCGTCACGGACGCCGCGCACGGCGCCCGCCGGGGTTTCGACGACCGGATCTTCCTGTCGGGGCATGGAACACACTTCCTTTCTGGAGGGGCACATCAGGAGATGCGGGAGAAGCCCGCCCACTCCTTGATCGCGAACTTCGAGCCGCTGTGCACGACCTCTGCGGCTCCCTGGCCGCCGAAGTGCGCAGGGAAGACGAGAGCGCTGTTCTCGGCGGCGCGGCCGAGCAGCTTGTGTCGGGTGGCGCGGGACTCCGCCGGGTCCTCGCAGAAGCAGGAATTGGTGTCCGGCTCCGTGATCTGCAGCGCGGTGTGCACCAGGTCCCCGACGAACAAGGCCTGATCGCTGCCGGATTCCAGGGTGAGCACGGACGAGCCGGGAGTGTGCCCAGGAGCGAGATCGAGACGCAGGTTCTTGTCGATCCGGTACGTCCCCTCCCACAGGTGAGTGAGTCCCGCCTGGTGAACCGGCGTGACGCTGTCCTCGAAGACGTTCTGGTTCCCGCGGCCAAGCACGGTCTTGTTCTCGTTGGCCGGGTCCCAGAAGTCGAAGTCCCGGCGGGTCATCAGGTACGTGGCGTTCGGGAACATCGGCACCCAGGTCCGACCGTCGAGACGGGTGTTCCAGCCGACGTGATCGATGTGCAGATGGGTGTTGACCACGATGTCGACGTCCTCGGGCCGCACCCCGGCGGCGGCGAGGTGGCCGAGGTAGTTCGTGTCCAGGCGGCTCCACACCGGCGCGTAGGGCCGGTCCTTGTGGTTGCCCACGCCGGTGTCGACGAGGATCGTGCGCCCCTCGCTGCGCAACAGCCAGGACTGGATCGCCGTATGACACTCGTCCGTCTCCGGGTTCCAGAAATCGGGTGCCAGCCAGTCGCGGTGCTCGTCCCACGAGCTTTGGGGGCTGTCCGGGAAGAACTGGCCCGGAGACATCTCCACCGAGCCGTAGAACTCTTTGATCCGGGTGACGGTGACGTCGCCAAGGGTGATCTGCTCCGGGTTCTGATCCATGTGTCCGTCCTCGGGTCCGGGGTACGTGGCCGAATGAGATCCAGTCTGGACACGGGGACGGGCACGAACCAGTCCCGGGTTGTCCTACCCCTCGCAGGGTGTGGCTGGGATCGGGCCGCGCACCGGATACTGGGGCAATGAACGGACCCGGCCCGCTCGGCGCCTTCCTCCAAGCCCGACGGGCGCGGCTGCGACCCGAGGACCTCGGTCTGCGAGACGTCGGGCCCCGCCGACGGGTGGCCGGGCTCCGGCGCGAGGAACTGGCCCAGCTGGCGGGCGTCAGCGTTTCGTACTACGCACGGCTGGAACAGGGCCTGTCCCGCGGGGCCTCGGCCGAGGTGCTCGACGCGATCGCCCGCGCACTCCTGCTCGACGAGCACGAGCGCGAACACCTCGACCGGCTCGCCGGCGCTGCCCGCCACGCGCCCCGCGTTCGCCGCCCGCGGCCCGAGAAGCTCGCCGACGAAACACGCGACCTCCTCCGCGCCGTCGACGGCGTCCCGGCGATCGTGCTCGGCCGCCGTACGGACGTGCTGGCCTGGAACACCCTTGGGCACGCCCTGCTGGCCGGTCACCTGGACTTCCTCGGCCCGGATGACCCGGAGCGACGCCCGAATATGAGCCGGATGCTGTTCTTGGACCTGCACTGTCAGGAGCTGTACGCGGACTGGAAGCGCAAGGCGTGCGCTGTGGTCGGCAACCTGCGCATCGCCGTCGGCAGGTACCCGGAGGACCCGCTGCTCGCGGAGCTGATCGGCGAGCTGACGATGAAAAGCCCGGAGTTCGTCGCACTGTGGGGGGACCACCGCGTGGCGCCGTGCGACGCCGCGTCCTACGAGCTGCACCATCCCGTCGTCGGCGCGGTGACGGTGACACAGCAGACACTGTCGATCGCCCGTTCACCGGAGCAGGCGCTCGTCGTGTGCACAACCCCCGCCGGCTCCTCTTCCGAGGAGGCCCTCGCGCTCCTCCGGCAGACGAGCGGCAGCCGGGCGCCGCACGCGGACAGCGTCGGCGTACTGAGAGGTTCAGTTGGCCGCCTCGGTACTCAGGATTGTTGATCAACGTGACATTTCGAGACAGGTGACACCTGATCTTGATGGTTGACACCCCTGGGAGACGGCGGAGCCGTTCCGGACTTCTGTCGTGTCTGTTTTCGCTGCCCGTACGGCGCCAGCGTTGGGTCCCGTGATCGTATGGCTCAATGGCACCCACGGCGCAGGCAAGACGACGACCAGTGCACTCGTGCAGCAACTGATGCCGGATTCACGGGTGTTCGACGCGGAGAAGGTCGGCGAGAGACTCATGGACATCACGCCGGGGCTGCCCGGGACGGACAACTTCCAGCACTGGCCGCCATGGCGGCAGCTCGTCGTCGAGACCGCCCGCCGCGTACTCGACTGCACCGGCGGCACCCTGGTGATGCCCATGACTGTCCTGGTCGAGCAGTACTGGCGCGAGATCAACACGGGCCTCGCCCAACATGCCATCCGGGTAAGGCACTTCGTCCTCCACGCTGACCAGGACACCCTGCGCAGGCGCATCGAGGGGGCTTCTCCCGTCCCCTTCCCGTTCCGCCTCAAATACCTCGCGCCCTACGCCGAGGCGGCCCGCACGTGGCTGCGCGGCGAGGCCGAGGCCGTCGACACCGCGCACCTCACGCCCGCCCAGGCCGCCCTGCAGATCGCAGAGGCAAGTACAGCCCGGCCCCGCGGAACTCCGGACGGTGCCGCGCGCGTCGTAAAGATCACGACGGACATCGACATCACACTCCTGGAAGAACTCGCCGGCTCCTGGGACGAGATTCGGGAGGACTATCAGGACTCCCGCAACGACGAGTACGACAAGGCCGTGAGTGACTGCGCCGCCCGGCTTGCCACCGACCCCGGGGGCGGGTCGGCCTTCGTCTGGACGCTCGGACTGGTCGTGATGGCCCCCTACCTCACCTGGCTGCCGGGCGAAGGCGTCGTACCGCAGGCCATGGCGGCTCTGAAGGCCGCCGACACGGCACTGCGCGAGCGGCCCTGCGCCCACGAATCCCACCCGTACGCCAGCCATGACAGCGGGGACGACATGTACCTCGCCGAGCAGCTGACCCAGCTCGCCGACGACACGGCGGAATGGAACGAGGACCGGCCCCGGGACGAGTGGCGATGCCCGCACAATGCGGCCGGATTCGCCCGGATCGCGATGGACATCGTCGAGCCGGGTTCGGTCACCGACGTTCCGCCGCGCCTGCCCATGGAGGCCAGGAGCACCGTGGAGACCCTCACGGCGCTGCTGCACGGCTACCCCAAGCCGTGGACCGACATCGACGAGGAGATCTCCTCCCAGGCGTGGGACCTCTCCAGCGCCGATCCCGAGGACCGCCCCGGACATCTGCTGATCGTCAGGGCGGTTACCTGGTACGCCGTGTCCGGCATGGTGCGGACGAAGTCGGTTCTCGACGACCTGGTCGACGCGGTGGAAAGGACGCTGACGCACTTCGCCGACGCGGCCTGCGGACATGAGTGGCATGCGAACCTTCCCGACAGCGGCCCGGACGCCGCGGAACTCGGGGTCATGCTGAGCAGCCCCGGCGGGCGGGGGGTCTACGAAATGAGCCACCGGGAAGGGCGTGTGCCTCCACTGGAGAAGGTGGTGTGCCCGGTCTCCATGGCGGAGGTCGCGGAGGAGTCGCTGAGTGTGCTGCGGAAGCGGCGCGAGGAACTCTTCGGGCACCGGGACACCTCCCATGCCGACGCCGAGTATCTGCGCGCGGACGGACGGCTTGAGATCGAGAGGATCGTGGAACGGCTCGACTACAAGGGCTGGAACGAGCAGTACGCCGACGATCTGGGCCTGTGGGCCGCGCGTCGGTACGAGCAGGCGGACGAGCGGGAGCGGCCCGTGCTGCTACTCGCCTCCCACCGGGCGATGAAGATCTCGTACCCGTCCCCGCCCCGGTCCGTGGTTCGGGGTGTCCTCGCGACCATGCGCGCCGTTGCCGCCGCGCCCCGGCCGCCGAAGTGCAGGCACGAGGACGGGCATGCGATGCCGGAGTACGCGGAACTCCGTTCCGGCCTGCCGCACTTCTACGCACCGGCGGAGTTTCCGCCGGCCGGTGAGCAGCGCAGTGCGGAGGCTTGGGCCTGCCCGCGGTTCGCAGGTGCGGTCGCCGAGGAGTGCATCCGCGACCTGGACAAGTACGAGGACGAAGACGACTCATAGGCGATGGCGGCCTGACGGGGCCTCCATGGGTTTGGTCAAGGAACCCGGTCTGCCTCGTGAAGGTGTGGCGGGCAGGATGGCGGGGTGGCTGATCTGCTGCGGGATGACGTCAGTGGTTTCTTTGACCCTGATCTGTCGGGGCCGTTGCCGGACGTGCTTGTTCCCGAGACCTCGTTGGGGGACTGGCAGGCGGCCCTCGATCTCGGCGGTCGATCAGGTGGTTCTGTTGGCGGAACGGCTGGTCGGATGATCGCTGCCGTTGGCCGTGGTTCGTGGAAGGCACGGCCTGATCGTGGACGACCACACCGTGCCGACGTCCTCGCGGGTTTCGTCGCGCGAACTGGTCGACGAGCGGTGCCGGCGCCTCCTGCCCCGCGACACGGCAGGGAACGCCTGATGGGTCTGCTCCTCAACCTCGGTCCCCGGCCCTGCCGGGGTACGCCGAAGACCGGGCGTCAGCCCTTGATCCGGTTTGCCAGGAGGGTGCCACCGGTCGCCAGGACGAGACCGCCCAGGGTGAGCGGGCCGAGGTGCTGGTGGAGCAGCAGGGCCGCGAACCCGGCCGTGACCATGGGGACGAGATAGAAGAGGCTGCTGACCTGGCTGGTGCCGTGGTGCTGGAGCAGGTGGTACAACAGCCCCACGCCGACGATGGAGTTGATGAACGCTGCCCAGAGCAGCACCGGCCAGTACCCGGCGGTGAAGGTGACGTCGAAGCCCTCCCGCAGGAGAGCGGGGACGAGCGCTGCGGCGGCCGCGGACAGCAGTTGGACGGCGTTGCCGGTGACGGGGTCCATCCCATGGCAGTGGCGCTTCTGCCAGATCGTGCCGACGGAGATGCCGAGCAGGCCGAGGAAGAGGAAGGCGAGCCCGCCGAGATGGCCTTCGCCGACGTGGAGCCCGTCCCAGACGGCGAGGACGACGCCGCCGAGCCCGAGTGCCAGGCCGAGCATCTGTCCCTTGGTGACGCGTTCGTTCAGTACGGGCACGGCGATCAGGGAGACGGCCAGCGGGTAGAGGGCGATGATCAGGGCCGCGACCCCGGACGGGACGCCGAGGTCCATGCCGGCGTAGATGCTGGAGAACTGCACGCCCTGGATCAGTACACCCGCGATCATGAGACGGCCCAACAGCCGTCCTCGTGGCAGCTCCTTGCGCAGGATCAGGGCGATCACGAGCAGGAGGCCGCCCGCTATCGCGAACCGCAGGCAGGCAAAGGTGAATGGCGCGGCATGCCGGAGCCCGAGCTTTCCCGAGATGAACCCGGAGCTCCAGACCACGACGAGGGCGATACGGGCGAACATGCCGCCCCGCGCCGGTCGGGCGTCGCCGCCCGACCGGGGCATCGCTGACCGGGTTTCCCTCAGGCCCACGTTCATGGCGCCTCCTGATCTCGCGTGGAGTGGGGTTGGCCCCTTGGCGGGTGTATCTAAAAGTGCACGATAGTGCGAGATATCGTCCCGCAGGGGAGCGCGGGGGCGATCTGCAGGAACCTGCAAGGCGGCTCGGATGGTTCGGCCTTGCTCTGACGTTGCCAACGTGGCCGGTTGCCCTGTCGTTGACCGTGAACCTGAGGCATCTTACGATATGCCGCACGGCTGTGCTCTATTTAGTACGACGCCGCCCTGGGGGTATTTGCTTGGCGGGGCAGGTCGGGCGGTGGTGGATCTTCACCAGAGACAGGAGGGGGCCAGGTGAACGTGAACTTTCTTGAACGCAAGCCCTACTGCTCAGAAGAGTTGGAGGACCAGGAAGAGCTCTATCAGCTCGCGGTGCGTACCCAAGTGCTGCGGCCCGAGCCGGCCGCGGCCCAGCTCGGCTGGAGCGCCGAACGTACGGCACGGGCGGTGCGGCTGCTCTTGGAGGCCATGCTGCTCCAGCCCCTGCCCGGAGCAGAGGACACGTTCCTCCCGGTCACGCCCCGGGCGGCGGCCTTCCACCGGCTCGCCCCCCTGCAACAGCAGATCGAGCGCATGGAGCGGCGCTCGCAGGAGATCCAGGCCGAGCTCGTCGGCTTCCACCGGGCGCACGAGGAGGCCCTGCGGGACGTCTCGAGCAGTGAGGCGCTGCGGATTCTCGTCGGGGAGAGGCACCTCCATGAGGAGATCGCCTCCGCCCTGGAGCAGTGCACCGGCGAAGTGATGCTTGCCCGGCCCGGCACCGACTGGTGGGCAGGGCTCGCGCAGCTGCACACCGAGAAGGCGGCCGGGGTGCTCCGGAAGCGCGACGTGGCGGTGCGCGTCATCCACCAGCACGCCGCGCGCTTCGACCCCGCGACCCGGCAGCACGTGGCGGCCCTCGCCGAAGGCCGGAGCTCGGCACGCACCCTGGCCGGTCCCTTCGAGGGCGTCATCATCTTCGACCGGCAGCTCGCGATCGTCCCGCTGGAGGACGCCCATCTCGCTGTCGTCGTCCACGAGCCGGGTCTCGTACGCTTCATGGTGGAGGTCTTCGAGCGGACCTGGCGGGCGGCCACGGAGTTCGGGGGGCAGGTCCGTACGACCGAGGTGAGCCGAGTGCTCTCCGACGTCCGCGGCACTATCGTCCAACTCCTCGCCGAAGGACAGACGGACGAGGTGATCGCGCGGCGTATCGGCGTCAGTGTCCGTACCTGCCGCAACCACATCGCCAAGATCTACCAGGAGCTCGGCGCCCGCAGCCGTTTCCAGCTGGGGGTCCTGATCGCCAGGTCGGGTCTCCTGGACCAGTTCCAGAGCGGTACGCAGGCTCCGCCCGATTCCGCGGCGCTCTCCATCACAGGAACCTAGGAAGTGCATATGGCCACCCCCGACCACTCCTCCACGCCCTCCGCGGCGGACCGGCCCCCGGAGCACGGCTACCCACGGCCGGGCGAGGTCCTGCGCCGGCTCCGTAACCAGCGGGGCATGTCGTTGCGGCAGGTCTCCGCGGAGTGCGGGCTGTCGGTGTCGTTCCTGGCGGCACTGGAGCGGGGCGAGACCGACATCGCCCTGGAGCGGCTCAGCCGCCTGGCCTGGGTGTTCGGCCACGACGTGGGGTCCTTCCTCGGGTTCTCACGGGGACGTGCCACGCCCTCGGTCTTCCCGCTCCAGTCCCAGGAGCGGCTGGAGCGGGCGCCGGGTGTCACGTACCACGTCCTGCGGTCTCCCGAACTCGGATACCAGGTGATCACGGCCGACTTCCAGCCGGGCAGCGGTCTGCGGGAGGAGCTGCAGCACGAGGGGACGGACCTGATCGTCATGACCCGGGGCATCCTGGTGGCCCGCTACAACGGTGTGGACCACGAACTGCGTGCCGGGGACTGTGCCCAGTGGTCGGCCGGCTATCCGCACACCTTCCGCAACGACAGCGCGGAGCCCGCCCAGTTCGTCGGAGTGCTCTTCTCCAGCCTCTACTGAGGCCTCGCCGAGCGCCTGCCACGCCCGCTACGGACACAGAGGGGAACCTGTGTCCGGCGTCGATGTCATGCCGGTGACGGCGGTTCGCCCGCCGTCACCCTCGCCGAGCTCCGTATGCCGGACGAGGCCCGCGAGCGGCTCGGAAAGCAACTCGCCCCCGCACGCCATCCGTTCGGGGACATCGACCGAACCTCGCCCCGCTGTCACCAGACCTTCGCACAGCTCCCCTGGAGCCACTCCAGCTGCTGCTGGACTTCGGCCGGCACTGCGACGCCCCCCGGCGTCGTGCTTCCGCCCCTGGCCGCTCAGGCACCGGGGGCGGAAGCACGTACGGAATCGGGTTTCGGGAGCTTCCCGGCGGTGCGCAGAGAGTTCAGCACGGCACGTACGGCCTCGGTGGACCGGTCCTCGCCGGCTACGCGCTTGTGATGGCAGAGACCGGCGGGGTTCTCCAGATCGACCTCGATCTCGTGCGGGTACGCCAGGTCGATCCCCGCGTGGTGGATACCGTGGTTCCTCAACTGCTTCCCGATGTCCCGGACGAAGGTCTCCTCGTCAGCGGTGAGTTGCAGCCTCTCGTAGCGGGCGCCCATGCTGGCATGGCCAATGGCCAATGGCCAATGGCCAATGGCCAATGGCCAATGGCCGAGCTGAGCAGCGCCGCGCTGTTGCGGTCCTTGTCGCCGACGACGTAGACATCGGCGCCGCAGCCCTCGTTGGGCTGCTTGAGGATCCATGGGCGGTCGGGTTCGTCGGAGACGAGCCCGCAAGGACGTTCCCGATACGCACTTCGTGGCCCTCGCGCAGCACAGCGCTGGGGACGAGCGACGGGTTGTCGAGCTCGAACTCCTCCGCTCCCGGCACCAGGACCAGGATCTTGTACGGCACGTCAGTCGCCTTCCCCGATGTCTGAGATGCCCTCGACGAGGTTCTCCATGAGCCAGTTCTCGGTCGCCAGCAGCCGCTCCTCCACCTGCTCCGGCCCGTCCCCGCACACGATGGCGAAGCACAGGTGGTGGGCACTGTGCAGGGTGGTCTCGCCGGGCGCGAGCTTCTCGTTCACCTCGTAGTGCCGCACCCAGGGGAACGGCGGCCTCCCCGGCGCCCGCACCGGGCGGCCCTGGGGCAGTACGGAGACGGAGCCGTGCACCTGGGCCGGCGGGTCCTGGGGCGGGGAAGCCACGGGCAACCCGCAGGAAAGGCGCAGCACGGCGGCGTGCAGGTCCACTCCGTAGGTGGCCCGGGTGAGTGCGGGGATCCGGTCGCCGCCGACCCGTGAGGCGATCTCGCACAGCACGAGCTGGTCGTCGGGCGTGTGGAAGACCTCCAGATGGAACGCGCTCGCCGGAGGTGTTTCGAAGGCCGCCAGGACCTGGTCGAGGTAGCTTTCGAGGCGGCGGGCGAAGGGGCTGTCCGGGCGCAGCTGCACCGAGCCGTTGTTCTGTCCGGAGAAGACCCCCAGGCAGCTGCGCAGATAGCGGGAGGAGGCCACGAAGCGGTAGGCGTCGGAGAGCACCGCGTCGATGTGGTACATCGGACCCTCGACGAACTCCTCCGCCATCAGGTCCTCCCGCCAGGGCAGCCGGCTGAAGCCGAGGAGGTCGTCCTCGCCACGCAGCACCGTGATGTCGCGGGAGCCGCCCTGTTTCACCGGCTTGACGACGACGGGGTACCCGTACCTCTCGACGAAGTCCGTCAGGTCGGTGAACGTGCCGAGGCGTACGAAGTTCGGTACGGGCACGGTCCGGCTCGCAGTCTCCTTCATGACGGCCTTGTCGCGGAAGGAGAGGGCGCTCGCGGTGGACTGGCCCGAGAGGCCGAGATCCTCCCGGATGCGGGCGGTCCGCTCCAGGTCGTACTCGTTGTTGGTGAGGACGTGGGTGAAGGGCCGCTCGCGCGCCAGCCTGCGGATCATGAGCTCCGCGTACGGGACGGACTCGCACTCCGGCACGTACTCGTAGTGGGCCAGCCCCTCCGTGTGCTCCAGGTCATGGTGGCTGAAGACGTGCAGCCGGTCCGCGCACTCGGGGAACATCGCCGGATAGTCCAGCGTGGGGCCGTAGTTGATGACGGCGATCTGCGGGTCCGCGCCGTCGTTCAGGGGGGTCGTAGTGGTCATGGTCGGGTGTCTCTCTTCCGGTGCCGCGGTGGTCGTGAGGGGCCGGCGCGTACTCAGTGCAGGCGCCGGGAGCCGGGGGTGGCACGGTGGCGGATGGTCCACTGACTGCGCCGTACATACGTCCGCTGGAGCCAGCGGTCCTGGCCGTCGTAGCGTGCGATGAAGGGGGGAACGGGCGTGCAGGCCCTTGCGGTTGTTGACGAGCGGTGCCCGCCCGGGGTGGCGGAAGACCTCGTGGGCGATCTACCCGCAGAACTCCTGCAGCCTGTCGAGCGCGGCGCGGGCCCGCTCGTCCCGCGTGCGGATCCCGTTGGCGGCCGCGGAGACCTCGGGGCAGGACTCGGGGTTGCTGATCATCGGGACCGGGTCGGAGAACACCTGACCGCAGCCTGCGGCCTCCCGCACGTAACTGCCGGGGGCGTTCGTCCGGAACAGCGGGCTGCGCGGGATCTCCAGGGTCGCCGGGTCCAGAGCGCGGCAGACGTCCCGGGCGTCGGCGTAGTACGTGCCCGCGCCCCCTTCGTGGTCGCCGCGCAGGCAGCTGAGGACGAGAAAGTCCGGGCCTGCCGTTCGAGCGGCTCCGCACTGCGCCGACCGGGCAGCGTGCCGCGTACGGATGGCCCTCGGGGAGCGGGAGAGCCCGTGCTGGTACAGCCGCCGGCGCAGCCGGGCCTTGTCACGGACCAGACGCACGCCCTCGGGCGCCTGTCCCGGCAGACCGAGCTCCTCACGGGCGGCGAGGGCGACCAGGCTCCAGGTGTCGGTGGTGCTGAGCAGTCCCGCCAGGTCGCCGATCTGCCGCGCTGCTGCGACGACCTGCCGCACGCTGTGGGTGTTCACGTCGTGCACCACCAGGTGCGGGCTGTACAGGCGAGAGAGCTCGTGCGCGTACTCCTGGCGGTCTTCGGTCAGGAGGTGGACGGTGAGTCCCTCCTCAGCGGCGGCCACCAGCCGGCCCAGGCCGAACTGGAGCCATTCGAGTGCGATGAGATGTGCCCGGGGGGCGCGGGAAGCGAAGTGCTCACAGCAGGACCTCCTTGATGTGCGACGGGTTGGGTGTGGTGCCGGGTACGGAGGCGACGTACCGTTCGAGCTGTCCATGAGGGTGCCGCTTGGTTCGACAACTCCGTCCGCCCAAAGCCACCGCACTGTTTCGAGCGCCGAATGGAGCTTCATCATTTCGAAGCGCAGTACGTAGACGTTGCGGTCCAGCCGGAGCACATCAGGCTCTTTCATCGCCTCCGCGATGCGATCGAGCACGGCACCATCCTGTTCTGTGAAAGAGACCGCTCGAACGTGCGGGGGGATTCGCGAGGAGCGTTGCGCGGTCCCGGTGATGAGGAAGCAGATGTCCTCGTCGGTGAGCCCGCGGGCCTTGGCGTTGGCGATGTGCAGGGCCGACGGCTGGGAGCCGACGCCGTGGGCGAGCAGGGTCGGCACGATCCACTCGAAGTCGCTCTCCCGCGGGTGCGGGTCGTCCTGGAGCACCGACTCGGGGGAATGGGCGTCGGGGGACCACCGTGTACACCGGTCCGTGGTCGCCGAGTGAGGCCAGGCGTTCCCACTCCGTGCGGCTGGGCGCCCACACCGTGGACTGCGGGGTGCCGCCGCGGTGGGAGAACAGCGGACCCTCCAGATATGTGGGAGAGCAGGCCGTCCGCGCGCTTGGCGGCGTAACGGCGCATGAAGTTCTCGAACTTCCTCAGCCGGTCGCGGTGCAGACACATCGTGGGAAGCGCCGGTACGCCCTCGCCGGCGCACCACATGCCCAGTCGGTCCAGGTCGACGCGCGTGAAATCGGAGAAGTCCACATCGCCGAAACCGTGGCAGTGCACTTCGACCGGCCCCATTCCGCGCTCGTCGAGCGGGAAAGCGGCGGGGGCATGGGTGGTGGGCATGGATTCCATGGTGGTGTCGCTCCTCCTTTCGGGAAACCTGTCCGTGCTCTTCCCGGTACAGGTTCTCCGCGATGAGATGTGGAACTCCGTTGATTCTGCGGTGCTGTTGATCCGGGTCACCAGTGGATGCGTCGATCACCTACCTGCATTGCAGGAAGCTGAGGGCGCGGTGGGAAGCGGGTCGCGCCTAGGGTCTGTGTGCCGGAATCCACAAGGGTTTTCAATTCCCACACCTGGAATCTGGTCTATCTCCAGCTGCTGCTGGAGGAGTTGGGGCACAAGGTGCACAACATCGGGGCCTGTGTGCCGGAGGAGCTGCTGATCTCCGAGTGCCGACGGCTCGCCCTGACCTCGTCGTCAGCACCGTCAATGGCCACGGGGTCGCGGACGGCGGCGGCTGATGCGCAGGAGGTCATGCAGCGGCTGCCGGTGATCATCGGGGGCACGTCCGGCACCGGGGCGGCGGCAACGGGCACGTATGCGCCGGAGCTCCTCGCCGCCGGGTTCACCGCCGTCTTCCGAGGACGGCTCAGGGATTACGAGACTTCTGCCACTACGTCGGCACCGTGGCGATGGACGTCTCACTCGCGGCGGACAGCCGGTGAGCGGCCTGGAGGCCACCACCGGCTCCGCCGCCCCTCCGCTCTCCTTCGGCCGTGCCGTGTCCGAGGTGAACCGGGCGGGCGAGCTGGTGGAACGGCCGAGGACGGGGTTCGGCCCACCGTCCGCCACGCGGTCCGGCCTTGCGGCCGTCCGCCGCGACCGGGCCAGCACCGGCGGAACCCTCACCGTGGACAGCTGCACCCGGGTCGGCGCCCTGGCCGCCGCGCGCCGCGCGGTGCGCACCGGGGTGGAGCTCGACGGCTACCCGATCCTCGCCCACGGCCGGAGACCACCAGGGAGCTCTGCCAGGGCCTCGGCTTCTTCGCCGTCCAGGTACGGCACGGTTCGGCGCGTCCGCTCCGTATTCTCTCCGCGCTGCTGGACGCCGGGCTCGACGCCACCGAGGGCGGACCCGTGACCTGTCTGGCACCCCCTGCCCTATGGCCGAGCGTGTGTCAAAAGGACCGGTCAGCACAGGTTCTTGCGTCCGGTCGAAGCCACGGCGAGGCATCCACAGCCAACACGGGCCGACCATTCGCCGGCCTCGGCAACGGCATCCCAGCCAGAGCTCGACGCGGCCGGGCGACATCAATCCACCCCTGGTTGAGCCTGCCCTACAGAACTCCGTGACCGCGACGGTGTTCAGGCGCGAGCGCGAGATCGACCAGCGTCCGCACTGGCCCATCCGTACACGACAACGCGTCGCATGGCCACGCTCACCACGTCGACAGAAGCACGGCGGCGCAACACTCCCCGTCTGCCGCTAACGGGGCGTGGTGGCCTTGAGCCAGTCGTCGACGGTGACGACGTCCGCCCACTGCGTGAACAGCTTCTCGGTGAGGAACCGGTGAACCTCGGCGTCGGTGTCCAGGCAGGCGTCGGCGAGGACGGTGAGGTCGAAGTCCAGGTCGTTGGCCTGGCACAGGGTGTGCAGCACCACGGCGCTGGTGGCGATGCCGGTGAGGACGAGGCTGTCGATGCCGTTCGCCCTGAGCACCACGTCGAGGTCGCTGCCCGAGAACGCGCTCGCCCGTCTCTTGGTGACCACCACCTCGCCCGGCAGGGGCGCGACATCGGGGTGGATTTCGGTGCCGGGGTCGCCCTCGACATGGAGCCCGGCACGCGCGACGGCGGTGAGTGCCCTGTTGCGCGGGCCGACTTCCGGAAAGCCCGGACGTAATGCGATGACGACGTAGATGACAGGAATGTCTGCCGTCCGGGCGCCATCGATCGCCCTGCGCAGGCGCGGCAGGTATCCGGAGCCGTCGTCGGCAATGTCCACGACGGCTCGCTGGACGTCCATCACCAGAAGGGCGCTGCTCATACGGTCTCCAGGAACGATGTCAGTTCGGTGCTGAAGGGGGCCGGTTGCTCCGTGTTCGGGTAGTGCGCGGCCGCCGACACCGTGGCAGTGTGCCTGCCGGGGGCGAGTTTCGCCAGGGGGGTCTGCCATGGCGAGGCGGTCCGGTGCGTCCCGGGCACCGTTGATCGCGCACACGGGGACGGCGATACCGGACACGTGCTCCCAGGTGGCCGTGACCGGTACCCGATGGTCCGCCTCGCCGGGTGCGTACTCGCCGAGCGTGCCGAGTGCCATCTCCCGCACCCGTCGCATCAGGTCGGCATCGATGTCGGCCAGTTCGCGGTGCGGGCAGGCGGTGAACCGCTGGAACGTGTCGACCCAGCCGGCCACGTCGCCCGTGGCCAGCGCCCGCACCTGGGCGGATAGGCCATCCAGCGCCCACGGGTCCTCGAAGACGGGCTCGCTGGTGCCGACCGGGGAATTGGCGCGCCGAAGCCGGCGAGGGCATACCCGCGGTGACTGCCGCAGGGCACGAACTGTCCGCTCTGGTCCTGGACATCGACGCCATACTGATCACGTGCCACTCCGAGAAGAAGGCAGCCGCCCCCACTTACAAGAACGGATTCGGTTACCACCCGCTGCTGTGTTTCCTGGCCAACACCGGCGAGGGCATGTCCGGGCTGCTGCGGCCCGGCAGTGCCGGAGCCAATACCGCCGCCGATCACATCACTGTCCTCGACCAGGCCCTCGCACAGATCCCTGACGCTCACCGGCACGGCACCGCGATCCTCGTCCGTGCCGACAGCGCCGGATCCGCGAAAGCCTTCCTGGCCCACCTCGACACCCTGCGGGAGAACGGTCTGGACCTGTGCTTCTCCTTCGGACACGCGGTCACCGAACCGGTCCGCCGAGCGATCGGGGCCCTCCCCGACAAACTTTGGCACCCCGCACTGGACCAGAACGGGACCCTGCGCGACGGTGCCGAGGTCGCCGAGCTGACCGGTATCCTCCCGCCATTTCGCGATCAACGCCGCCTGGCTCGAGCTGTCCCTGGCGCCATCGACCTGCTGGCCTGGACCCGCGTCCTGCTGCTGGACGGCGAACTCGCGGCTGCCGAACCCAAGAAACTCCGCTACCGCATCCTGCACGTCGCCGCCCGCCTCACCCACGGCGGCCGCCGCCTCCGCCTGCGGATCTGCTCCACCTGGCCCTGGAAACCCGAGCTGGCTACGGCCTTCCACCGCCTGGCCGCACTGCCCCGCCCCGCCGGCTGACAACCCACCCCACCCCGTCCCGCCCGCCCACGACCCGAGGAATCCGGAGAACCCGACCACCGCGCCGGGACTCCACCATGCCCAGAGGCCGAAAACGTCACCAGCAACGACAAGTTGACGACCACCGACGTCACGCCACCACAACCGAATCGGCGAGGCTAGATTGATGCCAGAACACGGTCGAGCGCCGCCCGGCCCGCAGGTCCCCATGTCGGTTTGCCGCCGGGCAGGCCCCGCTCCCCGGCCTGGCCGATGAGAATGAGGACGAGGCTCTTCAGGGCAGCCAACCCTCGTGCGCGCCGGATCGTCGCCTCGTCCGCGTGCGCGTACGCGTCGAAGAACCGTGCAGCCGCCCCCGCGGGAAGGAGCACCCAGGCAGCCGCGAGATCGACCGCCGGATCGCCTGCGCACATGTCACCGAAGTCGATCACGCCCGAGAGCGTCCCGTCCGAGACGACGACATTCGCCGGGTGAAGGTCGCCGTGCAGCCATACCGGCGGCTCCTGCCAATCGGGAGCCGCAAGGGCCTCGTCCCAGACGTCCTGGATATTCCGGAGATCAGCGGCAACGCCTTCGGAGGCGACTTCCTCGAGTGCCTTTCCGAAAGTGTCCGTGAGTGTTTTGAGGGGAACGCCGCGATCCGGACTGACCGGTGCCTCGGCGGGCGCCTTCACATGGAGCGCCTTGAGGAAGCCCGCCAAAGTGTCGGCCGCGCGGTCCTGGCTGATTGGGGCGCGGTCGGCTGGTTCGCCGGGAACCCATGTCGCGATGGTCCATGGCCGCGGGAAGTGTGCGGAGGGTTCACCGATCCACATGGGGGTCGGGACCGGTAGCGGAAGGCACGGGGCCAGGGTGGGCAGCCACCGGTGCTCGTTGCGCAGCAGGGACGGTGCTCGCTCCGTGCGCGGCATGCGCACGGCCAACTCGTCCCCGAGACGCCATAGCTGGTTGTCCCAACCGCCGACCACCTCACGCAGGTCCAACTCTGCAAGGTCCGGATGCTGCTCTCGCACCAGAGCGCGCACCAAGTTCTCATCGATCTCGAAGCTGTCCATGACCTCAGTCAACCATTGATGGCTCGGGCAGCCGGACCTGATCAGCTGAGACAACATCCGGCATTCATCCAGCCAGGACCACATCACCCGAGTTTCTCCAGACACTTAAAGCTGTCTCATCGGGTGACACTTCGGCATGCCTTGAGATCATCCTGATATGTGACGAGTTGCGAAGGATGGTGTAGACCGTCAGGGCGGTGGTGGATGCCGCGAGGTCACGGTGCAGTTGTTCTTTGCGGACCGGCGCAAGGACTGGAGGGCCGGCCTCGGCCACCCCCCTGCTCGTCAGCCGACGCACCGCACTCGACCCGGACCAGCCGGCCGTCACCAGGAGCACGATCCGCGACTCCCTGCTCGGTCACGCGACCAGGCGCAGCCAGGCCGCCGCGAGTGCGGCGTGACCGGCCGGCGTCGGCCGCAAGGCCGGTGGCGGGTGAGGTCGGTGGGTGTGTATGTGGCTGCCTGCCCTGAGGGTCTGGCGGTGGCTCAGGTGGTGGTGTCCGGGGTTGTTTCGGGTTTTGTGTGGAGGATGTCGCGGGCCTGTTCGGCGGCGCGGGCGGTGCTTTCGGAGACGAAGTCGAGGAAGCGGGCGATGTTTTCGAGGCGGGTGGCGGCGGGAGTGCCGGGGCGGAGGACGGGGATGCCCTGGCGTGCCGTGTCGACGACCTGGGCGATGGAGCGGGCGCTGGCCATCATGGCCTGGTAGTAGACGTCGTCGTCGACGACGTAGCGCTCACGTCGGCCTTCGTCGCGTTCCCGGCGGACAAAGCCCTGGCTCTCCAGGAACGTGATCGCCTTCGAGACAGTCGCCGGGCTGACCTGGAGGCGTTGGGCGAGTTCGGCCGCGGTGAGGCTACCGGTGTCGGTGAGGATGAGGCAGGCCGTCACCCTGGACATCATGGTGGGCATGCCTGAAGCGATGACGGCGGTGGTGAACACTTCCTCGTACGCGCGCACTTCTTCGGCGTCGCGTCCGTAGGGCTGCGGGGGTGTCTGCGAGTCCCGGGGCGCGGCCTTCTTGCGGCGGTGGGCGCGGTGTTCGGTGGCGCGGTGAGCTACTTCGGCACGGTAGCTGGTCGGACCGCCGTTGCGCATCACCTCGCGTGTGATCGTCGAGGTCGGCCGCTCCAGGCGTCGGGCGATCTCGGCGTAGGCGAGGCCGTCGGCCAGTCCCAGTGCGATCTGCTGGCGTTCCTGCTGGGTGAGCCTGCCTCCCGGCATCGCGGTCTCCTTCGTGGCCTGGGGCGGCCCTGTGGTGGCTGGTGTGCCGACTATAGCGTTCACTCTCAGTTCATTGCAACATGTTGCGAGTTGAGGCGTTGCGTTATGCGCGAGGCCATTGCATCAACTTTCATATATCTACCTGCAAAGATAGGTTTTTGGCGCAACGAAGCTGTTGCTGGATGCGTGAATGCAACGTAGCGTTTCTGTCATCGGAAACAGTGTGCCGAAGGGGCGCGCGACACCGGAGAAGGAGAGCACGATGCAGAAGTTCGCCACCCCCGCCGCCGTCCAGGCCGTCCTCGACGTCCCCGCAGGACGTATCCAGTTCATCGCCGCTGACCGCACCGACACCACCGTCGAAGTCCGGCCCACCAACCCCGCCAAGAGCCGCGACGTGAAGACGGCCGAACAGACCGAAGTCACCTACGCCGACGGCGTCCTGCGGATCCAGGCCCCGGAAGCGAAGAACCGGATCCTCGGCAACTCCGGATCCGTCGACGTCACCATCCAGCTGCCCGTCGGCTCCCACGTCGAAGCGAAGGCCGCCGCCGCAGAGTTCCGCGGCGTGGGACGTCTCGGCGATGTCGCCTTCGACGGCGGCTACGGCTCGGTCAAGCTCGACGAGGCCGCGAGCGCGCGGCTCACCGGCCTCGACGCCCACATCACGGTCGGCCGGTTGAACGGTCCCGGCGAGATCAGCACCCAGCGGGGCGACGTGAACATCACCGAGGTTGTGCGCGGCACGCTCACGCTGAACACCCAGCAGGGTGACATCACCGTCGGTGTGGCCCACGGAGTCTCCGCCGCCCTGGACGCCGGCACCGGCTACGGCCGGATCAACAACGCGCTGAAGAACACCGGCGGCGCCCCCGGCCTGACCATCAAGGCGACCACCTCCCAGGGCGACATCACCGCCCACAGTCTCTGAACCGCGCACCTTTTGAAGGAGTTCTCCTCATGACCAACTTGGCCATCGCGGCGCACGGGTTGCGCAAGTCCTACGGCGACGAGACCGTTCTCGACGGCATCGACCTGGCCGTCCCGGAAGGCACGATCTTCTCCCTGCTCGGCCCGAACGGCGCCGGCAAGACCACCGCCGTCAAGATCCTCTCCACCCTCATCTCGCCCGATGCGGACTCCGGTCAGATCCATGTCGGCGGCCACGACCTCGCCACCCAGGCGCAGGCCGCCCGCGCGGCGATCGGTGTCACCGGCCAGTTCTCCGCCGTGGACGGGCTGATCACCGGTGAGGAGAACATGCTCCTCATGGCGGACCTGCACCACCTGTCCAAAACCGAGGGACGACGCGTCACCGCCGAACTCCTTGACCGCTTCGACCTCACCGAGGCCGCGAAGAAGCCCGTCTCCACCTACTCCGGCGGCATGAAGCGCCGCCTCGACATCGCCATGACCCTGGTCGGCACCCCAGGGATCATCTTCCTCGACGAACCGACCACCGGCCTGGACCCCCGCTCACGTCACAACATGTGGGGCATCATCCGCGAGCTCGTCACCGACGGGGTGACGGTCTTCCTCACCACCCAGTACCTCGAAGAGGCCGACGAACTCGCGGACCGCATCGCCGTCCTCCACGACGGCAAGATCGCCGCCGAGGGCACGGCCGAGGAACTGAAGCGACTCATCCCCGGCGGACACATCCGCCTTCGCTTCACCGATCCCGCCGACTACCAGCACGCAGCCGGCACCCTCACCAAGGCGACCCGCAACGACGAGTCCCTCACCCTCCAGCTCCCCAGCGACGGCAGCCAGCGCGAGCTCCGCTCCATCCTCGACCGGCTGGACTCCGCCGGCATCGAGGCCGACGAGCTGACCGTGCACACACCCGACCTCGACGACGTCTTCTTCGCCCTCACCGCCACCACCGTGCCCACACAGCCGAACCAGCCCAAGGAGAGCGTCCGATGAGCTCCCTCTCACTCGCCGTACGCGACTCCTCCACGATGCTGCGCCGCAATCTCCTGCATGCCCGCCGCTACCCGTCGCTCACCCTGAACCTGCTGCTGACCCCGGTCATGATGTTGCTGCTGTTCGTCTACATCTTCGGCGACACCATGAGCGGAGGCGCGGGCCGCTCCGCCTACACCGCCTATATCGTGCCCGGCATCCTGCTGATGACTATCGGTTCCACGGTCATCGGCACCGCCGTCTCGGTCTCCACCGACATGAACGAAGGCATCATCGCCCGCTTCCGCACCATGGCCATCCACCGCAGCTCCATACTGTTCGGCCACGTTGTCGGCAGCGTCCTGCAGACCGTCATCAGCGTCGTCCTCGTCGGCGCCGTCGGCGTCGCCATGGGCTTCCGCTCCACCGATGCCACCATCCTGGAATGGCTCGCAGCATTCGGGCTCCTCGCGTTGGTAGCCTTGGCCTTCACCTGGATCGCGGTCGGCATGGGTCTGAGCAGCCCCAATGCCGAAGCGGCCAGCAACAATGCCATGCCGTTGATCCTGCTGCCGCTCATCTCCAGCGCCTTCGTCCCGCTCGACTCGATGCCGGGTTGGTTCCAGCCGATCGCCGAGTACCAGCCCTTCACCCCCGCCATCGAAACCCTGCGCGGACTCCTCCTCGGCACCGAGATCGGCAACAACTGGTGGATCGCGCTGGCCTGGTGCCTGGGCCTGACCGTCCTGGGCCACCGCTGGTCCAAGGCACAGTTCAACCGCGACCCCAAGTAGCTCAAAGCGAGCGAGCCGATCGTGATGACGACCGGCAACCAGAGCACCTCCGAGGCACTGTCGGCCGGCAAGACCATCCTGTACGAGAGCATCGGCATGGAGCAGAGCAAGGCGTTCCGGCAATCGCTGTACGCCGGCGCCGGGGTCAAGCAGCCGGATGTCGACAGCATCGCCGCCGTCAGCCAGGACTACGACCAGCGGGGTACAACCCCGGCCCCCGGCCAGGCCCAGTTCAAGGCCGCGGCGGCCGCTCTGCAGAACATGCAGCAGGAAGGCAGGATGGGGGCTTTCAGCGACCGGGCCTCCGCCACCAAGGACCTCGGCCGCTGGATCGGCGGGCAGCACCTGCGCGACTTCCTGATGAAGACCGAGCTCGCCTCCGATCTGCGGAGCAAGGAAGAGAAGCTCAAATCGGACTACCGGAAGGCCGATGCCTACAAGAGCTTCGTCGACTACCTCCTCGGACTCCCTGGCAGCGAGTAGAAACCTTTCCGGCTGGCGGGGCGGCACCCATCGGGTCCCGCCCCGCCAGTCTCCGCGGCCCTGTGACCCACTCGGCTGCCTCGACCCGGTCCGGCACCGTAGACCAGCCACTGCTCCAGCAGACGCACGACCCTGCGCGGCAGATTCAGACTCTCGGCCGCGGTGCGACCCTTGACGTAGGAGAGGAGGATCGTGGAGTCCCCGGCCCAGTCGATGTCCTGCGTGGCCAGGTCCTCGATGCCGACCGGCATGGTCCCGGAGTAGATGCCGAACAGCAGCCGGTAGGCGATGAGCACCTCCAGGTGCGGGAACAGGGCCTGCGTCGCGTCGTGGAAACCGCCGCGGCGGTGGACCACAGCGGCCGAGATGCCGACGTTGCGGCCGAACTCGGACATGCTCACCGGCCCGACGGTGGCCAACTGCCGGGCTCGCGCAACAGCCGTCCCTGTCGTAGTCGAAGGCCGGCTGGAACGTCAGCATCCTCGCGCCCACGTTGCCCGGCCGCAGCGGTGGCGGAGCGGCGTGGGCCGGCGCGGCGGAGGCCGGCACCAGTGCGGTCGGGGGCCGAGCGGTGGTCGCCCCTCCACGATCCGAAAGACCCCGGAGAGCCTGACCACCGCGCTGGAGCTCCACCGTGCCCAAACAGCGAAATCACTTCGCCCACCCGACAGCCGATGACCGGAAACGTCTCTTCACCCCAACCGAAACATCGAGGTGAGCGGGAAGTCGCGCAGCAGGCGCAGGATCCCGTCGGCTTCTCCGCTCTCAAGGCCCCCTGTCATCGAGGACATGAAAGCGCTGGTGGCACGTCTCAAGCGCCCCGCGTGACCCAACAGCCATGAACGGGACGCTGAACGTTTCCGGGCGGCTCCGTGAAGTCACCCAGGACCGACCGGTAACCGAACAGCGGATCATTAACGTCCGCTTTATGAAACACATATGCAGAACAGCCGGGCTCGCCCTCGCGCTGCTGTTCCTCGTGCTGGGCATCGGCGCCCAGGCCGCGTCCGCGCATGTCACGCGCGAGCATGCGGAGCTCGTAGTCGCGCCCGGTGACAACGTCACCAGCGGTCGCCTCATCGTGCACAACGCCGTCGTGGCTCCCGAGCAGGCCGGTGCGTGGGCGGCCGGGCTGCTCTCGGCCCCCTGCCCGGCCACCGGCTCAGGCGTGCCCGGTGACAACGGCGGCGTGCCCGGCGGAGTCGTCATCGAGCTGGCGTGGAGCTGCCACGTCGACTCGCTCGACCTGAGCCCGCTCATCGCCAAGGGCGAACTGACCCAGGTCGTCGTCGAGTTCGACGGCACGGCGGTCGACGCCTCTGCCGCCGCCCCGCTCGTCGACGTCCGCGGCGCGCACGCCCTGCCGTCGTTCCCCTGGCTCACAGTCGCGCTTGTCACGGCCGCCGGTGTCGTACTGCTGCTCGTTGCCTGGCGACTGCCGTTCCTCGTCCGCGGACTGCGCCGTAACCGGCGGCGCCGGCAGCTGGCGACCGCCGGAGTCGTCGCGCTGTCCTTCCTCGCGCCCCAGGCGGCCTTCGCCGACGACAGTGCGGATCCGGTCGACACCGTCACCGTTGAGGGCACCGTCTTCAAGGACCGTGACGGCAACGGCGAGCGGGACAGGGGCGAGCAGCCCATGCCCGGCATCGACGTCACCGACGGCGCCGTGTGGACCACGACCGGCGCGGACGGCTCATACAGCCTGCAGATCGACCCGAAGCGGCGCGAGACCGACCTCGTCAGCAT
Organism: Streptomyces sp. NBC_00984; assembly: GCF_045162475.1. NCBI lineage: Bacteria > Bacillati > Actinomycetota > Actinomycetes > Kitasatosporales > Streptomycetaceae > Streptomyces > Streptomyces sp. NBC_00984. Next base: position 265,801 of record NZ_CP108734.1, on the reverse strand, counting down.
CGTCTCGCCCAACGGATACACGCCCGCCCTGCGCAAGGACTACATCCCGCAGTTCTTCCACAAGGTCCCCGAGACCGGCGGCAGAGACGTCGACTTCGCGCTCGTACCCGACCGCAACGCCTCGAACCCCACCGAGAAGTGGGTCATGAACTCCGACCCCGAGGTCAGCAACACCTCCGACGCCCAGGCCCGGGGCGCCCTGCCCCAGTGGACCGGCCAGGTCCAGGCGATGTCCGAAGTCGACGGCGCGACGATGCAGATCGCGACCGGTGACCTCACCGTCACGGACTACGCCGACGAGCCCCGCCGCCAGGGCGGGTACGACATGTTCAGCAAGGGCCTCGAGGAGGGGCGGCTCGGTCACCCCTTCTATCCGGTGATGGGCAACCACGACTTCGGCGGCACGGCGACCTCCCAGGGATACGCCGGCAGCATGGAGTACTACCGCCGCAACATTGCCCCCGAGTGGTACAGCTTCGATCGCGACGGCCGTCACATCGTCGTCCTCGAGGACAACTACGACGCGAGCGGGCTGAAGCCGCAGCTGGAGTGGCTGCGCCGGGACCTCGCCCGGCACGCGGTCGGCAAGCAGGTGTTCGTCTTCGCTCACCGCTCTCTGTTCACCCAGTGGGGTCCGGGCGCCGGCATGCAGCCGACGATCGACGAGCTCGCCGAGTACGACGTACGGATGGTCGCCGCCGGTCACAACCAGCAGGCCGAGTTCCGGCGCGGCGCCTTCGAACGGTCCGTCGAGATCAACAACCAGGGCACGTACGGCATCGACGGTGCCCACCCCGACTACAAGGTGCTCGACTTCAGCGCGATCACGGATGATCCGCGTACGCACCGCAACGAGGACACCGGACATGTGACCGGCATCCACCGGCAGTTCGAAATCGACGACGACGCCGCGCTGGTCAGCCCCGCGCAGGGCAGCGTGCACGGCGCCAAGGCCGCAGTGCCCGTCGAGGTGTACGCGGAGGACGACGGCCGCACGCCTGTCAAGGCGGTACTCACCGTCCGCGACAGCCGAGGGCACCTGGTGAAGCGTCAGGACGTGCGCTTCGGCAAGGGGGCGTCCCGACCCGGCATCGAGAACTGCTACACCCCGGCCGGTGGCACGCCGGAGCCCTGCCCCGACGCACGCGGGGCCTGGACGCGGGCGAGCGGCACACTGCACGGGCTGCGGCCCGGCACGTACACCGTCGAGTCGGTCGCGTACGACACCCGGGGCAAGCGGTTCCCCGTCGTGAAGAACACCTTCGAGATCGTGCGCGACTCCGAGCTCGCGAAGCCCAGGACCGGGCAGGACTGGCTGCGGCAGGGAGGCGACGAGGTCGGGCGGTCCGCGAGCGGCGACGAGCCCGGCGCGAAGCTCGACCTCAGGTGGGCCCGCCACACCGGCGAGCAGTTCAACCTCAACGGCTCGGTGGTCGCGGACGACAAGCTCATTGTCTCGTCCCGCGCCTTCGACTCGCCGTACAGCATGATGCTCGCGTACGACATCGCCTCCGGGCGTGAGCTGTGGCGTACGTACCTGGACGGTGATGCCGAGTCGGCGCCGACGCTCCACGGCGGCATGGTCTATCTGACCACCGGCGTCGGCCGGATCTACGCGCTGGACACGGCGAGTGGCCGCATAGTCTGGCAGTCGATCGACCGAGAGGAAGCCCACGGGGACACCGTGCGCCGCTACGGCCGCGCGGGCGGACCTGTCAGCGTCTTCGCGCTGGCGGGCGCGGAGAGCCGCTCGGTCGCCGTCTACCAGGACGCCTACACGGTCCGCTGCCGGGACGCCGAGACCGGCGGGATGCTGCCCGGCGGTTTCGACGCCGCGTTCTCCTGGGGTCAGGCCCACAGCACGGTGATCCGCGAACCCGGCTCCAACACCGCCTACTTGCAGTCGATGTCGAGCAACACCGTCATCGGCATGGACCTTGCGACCTGCACTCAGTTGTGGGTGAAGGACACCGCGGGCGACATCGACAGCCACTCCTCGCCCGTCCTGACCGACCCGGCCACGGGCGAGGCGAAGCTGGTGACATTCACGGCGTACGGCGTCCGCGGACACGACCCGAAGACGGGCGCGGTGACCTGGGAGTCCAAGCTGGGCGGCGGCAGCACCTGCGAGCCGGGGCGCGCTCCGCTCACCAGTCCGGCCGTGTGGGGCGACCACGCCTATGTCGCGGGCCGGGACGGCGTCGTACGCGCGTACGACACGGGCGCGACCGATCCGTCGAAGCCGGTGTGGGAGACCAAGTCCGGCTATCTGGCGGGGGAGAGCCCGCTGGACGACAAGTGGCGGGTCGCCATGGGCTGTTCGGCCGGTGCCGGTTCGCCGACCATGCACCCGCTGGTGACGAAGTCCCATGTGTACGTCGGGACGTGGGACGGTCGCCTGCTCGTCCTGGACCGGGCAAGCGGGACGCAGGTCGCCTCGTACAACCTCGGCGCGGGAGTGGCCTCGGCCCTCTCCGTGAGCGGTGACTGGGTCTTCGCCCTCACGGACGACGGCACAGTCCACGCGCTCGCCGCACGCCGGAAGTAGAGGGGAAGCACCACCGTGCGATCACCTCGCAGCGGGGTGCTGCTCCTGCTGGCTGCCGTCCTCGCGCTGCTCCTGGGCAGCGCGGGGACGGCGCAGGCGCACCCCTTCGGAACCCCTCCCGTCGTGAAGATCGAGGCGGCGGGCGCCACCGTCGACGCGACCTGGTCCGCGCAGCGGGACGACATCGCCGTCCTGAAGAACGAGTCCGGCGGTGACGAGGCGGGCTATCTGCGCTCGCACATCGTCGTACGCCAGGACGGCCGCCCCTGCCGTGTGAGCCGGGCGGACGGCGTGAAGCTCCACTTCGTCTGCCCGCGGCCGGTGGACCGCATCGAACTGACGGTCACGGCGCTGACGGACGTCGACCCGGCGTACCGGACACTGTCGGTGACGGGCACGGGCTCCGGCGGGCTGCACACGGCACAGGAGCCGACGCGGACGCTGACCCTGAAACCGACGGCCGCGGGGACCGCCGTGGCCTCACCGGCCGCTTCGGACCGGCGGGCCTGGACAACCGACTTGACCTCACTGCTCGACCACGGCGCGGCCCTCCCGCTGGCTCTGCTCGTGGCCGCGGCCGTGGGTGCGCTCCACGCCTGCGCGCCGGGGCACGGGAAGTCGCTGGCCGCCGGGTATCTGGTGGGCGCCAAGGGAAGGCCGCGCGACGCGGTGTGGCTGGGCGGGATCGTCGCAGTGATGCACACGTTCTCGGTCGCCGCCCTGGCGGTCGGCTGGTGGCTGGCGGCGAACAGCACGCCGGACATCGCGGCGCTGACGGGATGGCTCCAGCTGATCGCGGCGCTGGTGGTGGCCGGGGTGGGGGTGAGCCTGTTGCGGCGGCATCTGCGCCACCGAAGCCACCGCCATTCCCATCACGGGCCTGATCACGATCACGGGCATGGCCACGGGCATGACCACGGGCACGATCACGGACACAGCCATCACATCCCGGATGCCCCGTCCCTCCTCACCTGGCGAGGCCTGGTGCTTCTCGGCGCGTCGGGCGGCCTGCTCCCCTCACCATCCGCCTTCCTCGTCCTGCTCACCGGCCTGCTGACCGACAAGGTCGGCATCGCCCTTGCGATGGTTGTCGCCTTCGGCCTCGGCATGGCGCTGACGCTCACGGGCGTCGGCCTGATCGTGCTGCGCGGCCGGGACGCCCTACTGGACCGCGTCTCCCGCTCCAGGACGCTGCGGACGTGGGCGCCGAGGGTTCCGCTGTTCGCGGCCTCGGCGGTGGTGGCCGGAGGGACGGTCGCGTCGGCGGTTGCCGCAGGCCACCTCCTCGCTCCGTGATCTCCGTAGCTCTGTGAGCTCCGTGACGTCCCTGTACGACAAGGGCGCCCCCGTCCGGCCTGAAACCGGGCGGGGACGACCTGCTCCCGCAGGCCGGACGGCGCGAGACCGGTAACCAGGACGGCCTCGGAGACTCTCCCGGGCATTGACCACAGACCACAGAGGGAGCCCCCGGTGGCATCGGCTACTGCAGACTGCCGATCTCCTTCAGCCGGTCGACGTAGTTCTGGGGTATCCGACCGCTGACGTCAGGACCGACGTTCAGCGGGAAGAGGGAGTTGCCGGCATTGGCCTTGTGGAGGTTGTCGACGATCTCCTGGGACGAACGCGGTTGCCCTGTGGATGTGGTGTGGAACCAGGTGCGGTTCGTGTCCAGAGTGTCGCTGCTGCCTGGTCAACCGCTCAGCCGCAGTCAATCACCACGCGGAAACGGAGCAGAGACAAAATGCCGCAGGCAGTGCGGCGTAAGCTCCTTCGGGAGCTCCAACTCGTCGCGGTAGAGCGCGAACCGGTCCTCGATCCCGCGCACCCGCAGCCGGCCGCCGCGTTCGGTCAGCCACGACGCCGGGTGGCTGAGGAAGCCGTAACGGGGCCGGATGTTGACGACGTAGTCCTCCAGAGACTCAACTGCCCACGGCATGATGCTGGCGACGTTCCGCCGGCGGGGCCCCGAGCCCTCGGTGCCCTTGGCCTTGCGGACATGCACCACGCCGTACCGGCCGAAGTGCGGAGCCTTCGAGTTCCGGTAGAGGTCAACGACGTCCAAGCCCGACGCCTCGGGGGCCCGCAGGCCCCACCCGTAGATCGTCTTAAATAGGGTGGAGTCCCGGTAGGCGGTCGAGTCACCCTTCCGGCCCCGTTTCGCCGCCCGCTCAACACGCTCGTCAATGTGGTCGAAGAAGAGCTGGCACTCCTCCCGGGTCATCGGTCGGCGGTCTGCCTCGCCCTCGTAGTCCACGAGGTGTTCGCGGCGGTTGCCGTCATGGAGGATCGGCGTCGGGTGTGTACCGAACCGTTCCAGGGAGATCTCCACCCACCCGTAGACCGGGTTGAGTACGTAGTCCATGAACATGCCCACGGCTCCCTGGTAGGCGCGAAGCGTCGACTTGGCCCGGTCATGCCGCATCACCAGATCGGTCATCGACTCGTCGATGTCCGCGGCCTTCCCCACGGGTACTCGTTCGCCTGGCCGGCCTTCATATTGCGGGCATCTGCCCATGGGCCGCCCGTTGACCCGGAAGCCCTCGTAAGACAGGGGGAAGTCGGTCCATCCAGGCGTCGAAGAGGTCCAAGTCATAGCGTTCGCGCCTTTTGCCCGGCAGCGGTTCCTCGGGCCACTTCCACACGACGCGTCCTGGATCCACGTCGTTCAGGGCTGCGTACCACTCCTTCAAGGGAGCAGCCAGACGGACATGCGTCTCGAAGTTTCGGCGTGTGCGGGTGGTGTCCCCGGCCTGGTGGGTGCGAAGGACCGACTCGGACGGGACGGCACAGGCGACCAGGTCTGCGATGCCGAGTGCCTTGCGTTTCAGAGAGTCGCGGACGAGCCTCAGCTGGCAGGTGAACGCGTCAGCCGTGACATCCAGACCTGCGCGCGCAAGGGTCCATGCGTAGCGCAGCTTCAGGGGATCGGAATCGCAGACCGCGATACCTTGCGCGCCCTCGTCATGGACGGCCTCTGCCCACCTCTCTTCGTTCCGGCGCACCCAGAAGGCGCTCGTCTCTTCAAGAGGCGCCGCATCATCCGATCGAAGATGCCCGGCAAGTTCGCAAACTGCCTTCGGAATCTGAAGTGAGCTGACGTAGCGGCTCTTTCCTGCGGCGCTGGGCCCCTCGGCAACGAAGATCATCCTGTGAGTCTTGCCCGACCACCCCCTGCCGGTTCAGGGGATCAAGCCGGTCCTCAATCAAACGCATCGGTCCACGCCGGGTTCTGACGGCAGCTCAGTGACCCGAACAAAGTGTCCTAATTCGGTGCGATCACGGCTATGGAGCCTTCGCATCGCCAGTGGCATCCGTCGGCGTATCGTCTCGGGTGAGCCGGCGCCCGATGCCCGCATCCCTTCCACCCGGCGCGACCCAGGAGCGGGACGTCGCTATGACGACCGCGACGAAGGCGTTCTCAACAAAGTCAGTCGCCGTCCCATCCAACCCGGTCGGTGGGGTCCGGGCGAGGCACACCGTCACCCGCCTGGAGTGCCTGCGGCTGCGCCTGAAGCCGAGCGAGTGTGTGGGGAGGCAGACTCATCTTCGCTCGCATACGCGGGTGTGGTCCAGCAGGTCTCCATCCTGACCGCCTCCGGCAGGGCGGGATGGTCATGCAATCTGACGCAGAGGCCGTCGCGTGTCGGCACCTTGCCGGTCGCGTGCGGCGGTCCGGTCGGTGAGCAACAGGGCCGCATAGGCCGAGCCGTCCTCCAGGATCGAGGTACAAAAGAATGACGTATGCCGCCCAGGACCGCCCGCGCATCGGCTGGATCGGTACCGGCCGAATGGGCTTCCAGCTCGCCGCCCGGCTGCTGGACGCGGGGCACGACGTAGCTGTCTACAACAGGACCCGCGCCAAGGCCGAACCGTTGGCTGAACGGGGAGCCGAGATCGTCGACCGGGCGGCCGGTCTGGCCGACCGGGACGTCGTTTTCACCACGGTCTCCGCATCGCCCGACCTGGAGGCGGTCACCACTGGCCCTGGCGGCGTGCTGACCTCGCCGGATGCCGCACCGGGGGTGCTGGTCGACAATTCCACGGTGTCCGCGCAGATGTCTGCGCTGACCCGCAAAGCAGCCGCCAAGCGTGGGACCGACTTCCTGGCCGCCCCGGTAAGCGGGAACCCGCAGGTGATCGCCGCAGGCAAGTTGACCGTTGCCGTCTCCGGCTCACGCGCGGTGTTCGACCAGGTCGAGCCGTTGCTGGCACTGCTGGGGCACGGGGTGACCTACGTCGGAGAGGGCGAGGTCGCCCGTCTCGTCAAGATCGCGCACAACGTCTTCCTCGGTGTCCTCACCCAGTCGCTCGCCGAGATCACCGTCCTCGCGGAGAAGGGTGGTGTCAGCCGTGCCGCTCTCCTGGAATTTCTCAACGGCTCCGTGCTGGGCTCGGTCTACACCCGCTACAAGTCGCCTGCGCTGGTCAACCTGGACTTCAAGCCGACGTTCACCATGCCGCTGCTGCGCAAGGACTTCGATCTGGGGCTGTCCGCAGCCCGCGAGCTGGAGGTCCCGATGCCACTCGCCGCCGCCACCGCTCAGCTCGTCGCGGGTGCCGTCGGGGCAGGGCATGTCGAGGAGGACTTCGCCGCCTTGCTCCTTGAGCAGGCCAGGAACTCCGGCATCACGCTGGAAGCCGAGAACGTCCCCGTGGACGACGGCCTGTCGCCGCACGCCTGACGCCTGTAGCTCAACCGGGTTGGATGAGACGGCGACCGGCTTCGGTGAGAAAGGACAACATCGTGTGGCTTCGTGCACGTCTTGCGACTGCATGTGTGCATGGGTTCCGGAGATAGTCGGTGATCAACCCAGCCATAAATGTTGACCGGAAACGACGTCATTGCCAGTGTCGCTGCCTGCGTTGCGTGAATTATTCGCTGTGATGTGACGAGGAGCGTCAGTAGGGTCCGTGCATGGCAGACGAGAGTGAGTGGGCCGTTCAAGCGGCCATTGAGGCGGAGATGCGGCTTCTCGACCCTGACGTGCGTGCTTCGCCGGCCCTGGTCTCCGAGCTCCTGGACCCGGAGTTCCTTGAGATCGGAGCGTCGGGGCGGCGCTGGGATGCGACGTCGATCCTCACGGTGACGAGTGACGGTTCGGTGGCCCCGGAAGCCCCGGTGAAGGTCAGCGAGATGTCGGGGGCCGTACTCGCTCCCGGCATCGTTCATCTGACGTACTTCGCCGACCACAGCGGGCGCCGAGCATGGCGGAGTTCCGTGTGGCGTCTGACGGAAGTGGGCTGGCGCATGTATTTCCACCAGGGCACTTTGACGAGCTGAGCGATCGATCGCCGCCGGTTTCAGCCGGCCTTGACGGTTCCTTCCGCGCGGCCGGATGCTGCCCCGGCAAGGCCCCGTACCTCCCAAACCCGTCGACAAGTGACGTCGCTGGGTGACATGAACCGGCTGCTGGACCCGAACCCGGCGCGTGCTGCTCACCTACGACCGGGCCGTCAACGAGTGCGTGCTGCCCGCGACCGAGGGCAAACGCGGCGACCCACGCCCGCCCGCTTTCGCCCGCCGCTGCGGCTTCGACTTCGACCACTCCTTGCAAGGGGAAGTCGAAGCCCTGGAACATGTGGAACCGCGGCGCCTGGTCCGCGCCACCGTCGATCCCCACGTCGACCGCGCCGCGCTCGCACAGCAGATCACCCGGGAGGGGCAGCAGCACCGCGCCCTGGAGGAGTCCATCGGTCGCTGGGGCACGGCAGGTGGGACAAACGGGAGGTTGTCCTAGCGTTGTACGGGGGCCTGGGCGGCCGGGCGAAGTGCAGCACGGCAGCCTTGGTTCCGGCGGCTGGTTCTCGGTATTGGGGGCGCGGGTGTGGGGCGGTCAGTCGGTGGTTGCCCGGGATACGCCGAGGGGGGAGTGGTGCCGATCCACGATCCCCTCGACGATCCTCATCAGTCGATCCCCCGCCTGATCGATGCTTCCGTTCTGCGTGCTGACCTGCGCGCCTTCGAGTACGAAGGTGATCTCGGCCGCGGCCTGCTCGGGGTCGGGCAGCCCGGCCTCGGCGCACATGCCGACCATCCTGCGGGTCTGGTGGGCCTTGTGCTCCTCGATCACTTGCCGTGCAGGATGAGAGTGGTCGGGCAGCTCGGCGATGGAGTTGATGAACGGGCAGCCCCGATGCGAGATCGCCGGCAATCCCTCGGCGATGAAACGGGCCACGCCCAGAATCTGATCCCTGGGCCGACCAGGGTGTTCGTCCTCGACCCGGTCGAAGGCCGCCTGGTAGTCGGCGGCGACAATCCGCAGCCACTCCGCGACCAGCGCGTCCTTGGTTTCGAAGTGCCGGTAGATCGCCATTTTGGTGGTCTCGGCCTTCTCGGCGATCGTCTGTACGCCCACCCGCCGGATCCCCTCGCTCTGGAAGAGCTCCTCCGCCGCATCGAGGATGCGCTCACGGGGCGGTAGTTTCGCCACCCTGCTCGGCCTTCTGGTGGTCGATGTCATGACTGCTCCGTGACGTCCGGTCGGTCGGCACCCACACTCCCTGCTACGGTACCAGCCTGTTCCATGAGATACCGCTCGGTATCGTTAGGTGCTCGACGGTATCGTTCCTTTCTGTTGGGGGTGACAGTGGGAGTTGCCGAGTACGTGAGCTTCGACGCGGTCGGGCTCGCGGAGCTGGTGGCCAGGGGCGAGGTGCCCCCGCCGAACTGGAAGCAACCGCACGCGAGGCCGCCCAGGCGGTCGATCCGCAGATCAACGCCATCGTGGAGACATGGCCGACCGACGACGAGCCCCACCGTGGCAGCACACCGCTGGCCGGGGTCCCTTTCCTGATAAGGACATCGGAGTCACCATGGCCGGGAGGCGAATGGAGCTGGGCAGCCGTCTCGCGGTCGGCAACGTCGCCGGCGCCGACTCCTCCCTGATGCTGCGCTTCCGTCGCGCCGGCCTCGTGACGTTCGGTCGTACCGCGACACCGGAGATGGCCTACAGCATCACGACGGAACCAGAGCTGTACGGCCCGGCCCGCAACCCGTGGAACCTGGAGCTGAGCGCGGGCGGATCCAGCGGGGGCGCGGGCGCGGCTGTCGCTGCCGGGGTGGTCCCGATCGCGCACGCCACCGACGCCGCAGGCTCGCTCCGCATCCCCGCCGCCTATAACGGCCTGTTCGGGTTGAAACCCACCCGCGGCCGGGTCTCGATGGGCCCCGGCGTCGACGAAGTCTTCAACGGGCTGGCCGTGCACGGCAGCGTCAGCCGCACGGTACGCGACAGTGCGGCACTGCTCGACCTCATCCGTGGACCGGAACCGGGTGACCCCTACTTCGCCCAGCAGCCGTCCCGGCCCTACGCGGAGGAAGTCACCCGCCCCCCGGGGTCGCTGCGGATCGGTGTGCTCACCCAGGCATGGGGCGGACGGCGCACCACCAGGCCAGTGGCCGACGTTCTCACTCGTACCATGCGTCTGCTCGAATCCCTCGACCACCAGGTGGAGGAGGTCAAGGTCGGCCTCGGGGCCGACTGGGAGGAGTTCGTCCTGGCCAACGCCCGTCTGATGACGGCGAATCTCACGGCCTCCGTCGACGGGCTGGCTGCCGCCTTCGACCGGCCCATCGACTCCTCAACCCTCGAACCGATGACCCTTGCCGGCTACCACCACGGACAGCGGGTCAGTGGCGCCCAGTTCGTCGCCGCTCTCGCGATCCGCAACCGCGTTGCCCGAAGCCTGGCACGGTACTTCGACGCTCACGACATACTGCTCACCCCGACCTTGCCGGAACTTCCCATGCCCTTGGGCACCTATGCCGAGGGCGCAGAGGCGCTGGACGGCCTTGGCTGGATCGACCGCCTCAACGACCGCTCGCCCTTCACCATGCCGTTCAATGTGGCGGGCACGCCCGCCATGTCCGTGCCTGTGACGGCCGACGCGGAGACGGGGCTCCCGATCGGTATGCAGTTCGCCGCCGGATACGGGCTCGAAGACCGCCTCTTCCGCCTCGCCGGACAGCTCGAACACGCAAGCCCGTGGTCGGGCCGGACTCCCAAGGTGTGGGCAGGGAACCACACGGGCCACTGAGGAGTGCTCCTGGAGCCGGGAGTCCACGGGTCATGTACTGAGCAAGTGGGAGAATCACGTCGTGCATGTCGTCCGGTACTCCCGGCGTCCCCGGGTCCGGACCCGCACAGCCACTTCGCGGTACTTCCACCTGCCACTCGTTCAGTTGAAATGGCCGATCCGGCACGGCCGGTGTCAGGACCAGGCGATCTCACCATGGCGGGAGACGAAGCGTCCGGTGCCGGCACCGGGTTCCTCGGTTGCGAAGGCGACGATCGCGTCCGTGCCCTCGGTGACGGTCTGGGGGCCGCTGTGACCGTTGAGGTCGGTCGCGGTGCAGCCGGGGTCGGCGGCGTTGACGCGGATGCCCTTGAGCCCCTTGGCGTACTGCATGGTCGACATCGTCAGCGCCGCCTTCGACGAGGTGTACAGCGGCGCGACGACGTGCGACTGGGGCCGGCCGGGATCGTGGGTGAGGGCGAGGGGGCCCCATACCGTTGATCAGGACATCGATCCCTGTCCTCGCGTTCGGCGACGTTCGCGGCCGCGGCGGTCACGGACGCGTCGTCGGTCACATCGATGGGAACGTAGCGTGCGCCGAGCGCGACGGCGGCCTCCTCGCCCTGCTCGCGGTTGCGCGCTCCGACGCGCACGGTGTGGCCACACTCGATCAGGCGGCGGGCGGTCTCATGGCCGAGACCCTTGTTGGCTCCGGTGATGAAGGTAATCGTCATGCGCTCGATGCTGATCCCGACGAGGTGGGCCGGGCCAGGGACGCTTCGACGGTAGGAAGACCAGTACCACCCTCGCGCACACACGCACGACCCGGGATGCAGGAGGATGGAGGTCATGTCGGCGACGCCCGTAACCGGACTTGGCCTGATGATCCGCACGTGGCGGGACCGGCTGCCGCGTCAGCCGCCGGACTGCCGGTGACCCACGGGCGCCGGACGGCCGGGCTGCGCCGCGAGGAACTGGCTGATCTGGCCGGGGTATCGGTCGACTACATCGTGCGCCTTGACAGGGGCGGGCCACGGCCCCCTCGGCGTCGGTGGCTTCCCTGGCACGCGCCCTGCAACTGTCCATCGCCGAGCGGGGCCACCTGTACCGGCTGGCCCGGCTCGTACCGCCGGCGGACGGCACGGTCTCCGACCATCTCCCGCCCGGCGTGCAACGGGTGCTCGCCCGCCTCGGGGACGTGGCGGCCGCCGTGTTCGCGGCGGACTGGCAACTCGTGCGGTGGAACCGCGGGTGGGCCGCCCTGTTGGGCGATTCCTCCGCATCGCCGCCGCGGCTGCGCAACTTCGCCCGCGACAGGTTTCCGGTGGACGTTGATCCCGCCCACCTCGCGCTGTGGCCAGTGACCGAGGCGAACCTCGACGCCACTGACGCCGCCGTCGTCTCCGGCCTGCGCCACGCCACCGGCCGCTTCCCCCAGGACAGCCGCTTGGCCGTGCTGATCCGTGATCTGAACGCGGGAAACAGAAGAAGGTTCGCCGAGCTATGGGCGACCGGAGGTGGCCGCGCACCGCGAGGACCACAAGACCATCGACCACCCGTCGGTGGGCCCGGTCACGGCGGACTGCGACGTACTGACCGACGGCGAATCCGAGCTCAAGATCGTCATCATGACCGCTGCGCCCGGCAGCGAGGACGAGACCAAGTTCCGGCTCGCCGCCGTCCTCGGCCCACCGGCCACCACGCACAACTGAACAACCTGCGCATCGCGATCGACCGGAGCCCTGGCTGGAGGAGACTACGCGAACCTGCTCGACCGCCTCCGGGAGACCAAGGAACAGGGCCGGCTCGGCGAGGTCGCCGCGAGCGCGAGCACGGACTCATCGTCGCCGGGGAATGGACCACCGGGAAGACCACCGTTCTCAAGCAGCTCGGACGCCTGCAGGAGCTGCGGGTTCGGCAGCGCTGTCCGGGAAGCGACCGCATCCCGGTCGTCTACATCATCGCCCAGCCCAAGGGTTCCCCGCGCAAACCGTCGCGCAGGCCATCGCGGACTTCCACCGTCGCTTCCCGATGCAGGCGCCCCTGCGAGGCACCAGCCGCACATGGCTCAGCACACCAGCCGCACATGGCTCAGCACCAGCATCGAGGCCACAGCCGGACAGACCGAAGCCCTCCTGCCCCCTGCCCCTGCCTCCGGCAAGGCGGAACTGAGACAGGACAGCCGCCACGGAACCATGCAGAAAGGGCTCGGCGTCCATCCCTGACATACGAGATCACGGATGACGACGGAGACCCGGGACATGACAGACGCAACCACTCGATACCTCTACCTCGCTCGGCACGGTGAAGCATCAGCAGATGAGACGACCCTGACGGAAAGCGGCCGGCGCCAAGCCGTGCTGCTCGGTGAACGGCTCCAGAGCACCCCACTTTCGGTGATCCACCACGGGCCGCTGCCTCGGGCGCAGCAGACGGCCCAGCTGATCGGCGCGCAACTTGACGCCGTCCCACTGCACCAGTCGGAACTGGCCGGCGACTACGTCCCCTACCTGCCTACGAAGGAGGAGCTGCCACCGGATTCGGCCGACGCCATGCTCAGTTTCCTTGCTCAGGTTCCGGAAGAGGAGTGCAGCCGGGGTCCAGCGCTGGCCCGGGAAGCACTTGCAGAATTCGCAGGTCCGGTCGACGGAGATCGCCCCCGCCATGAACTGGTTGTCACACACAATTTCCTCATCGGATGGCTGATCCGGGCTGCCCTTGACGCGCCCGAGTGGCGCTGGATGGGCCTCAACCACGCCAACGCAGCTCTGACGGTCATCCGCTACGCACCCGGCAGGCCGTCTTCCGTGCTGTTCTACAACGACATGCGGCACCTGCCCGCAGAACTGCGCTGGACCGGCTTCCCACCCGAACTCCAAATCTGATCAAGAAGGCCGTTGACCCGGACTTGAGTGAGACAGCCCTACGAAATCCGTCTCACTCAAGTTCGGGCATCACAGGTCAGAGCGCCTTTCTGCGCTGACCTGTCTGAGACAGGACAGCTCGGCACTCTGCTGCTTGAACGATGCGAGACGGCGGAGGGCGGTTGACGGTGGTCCTGGACTTTGCATCGCTGGCTGGAACTGCGACGCTTCCGTGGCCTGTCCGGCGTTGCGTTGTTGACCAGGACAGCGATCTCGCCGACCTCCGGGGCGAACTGCTCGATGCCGACCGGTCCTCCAGATCCGCCGCGACGAATCGGGCGTGACGCCGACTGTGGTGATCTCGTCGGCGGTCTCGGTGCCGCGCCGGGCGTTGCGGTCGGCCATGACGAGGTGGAGCCCGTGCCCGCCGTACGCCCTGCCTTGCATTCCGCATGGGCGGGTGCTCGGGCTGAGGTGACCCCTGTGGTGTGGACACACCTGACAATGGATCTTGCTGATCCTGGAAGGTGTAGATCTACGTGGCACGGCCCTCGAAGTTCAGTGCGGAGTTCCGGTCCGACGCGATCGCGTTGTGGCGGGCTTCGGCCGGCAGGCGGACGTTCAAGGATGGCGCGGCTGATCTGAACGTCGACCCCGAGACGCTGCGGACCTGGGTGCGTGATGCCGACGGTCGTCCAGTCGCCGCAGGCGCGTCGTAGGACACCGAGGCCGAGTTGGCCCGGGGTGCGGGCGGAGAACGCGCGGCTGGCCAAGGCGGGGAAGGAATGGCAGCTGGAGCGGGAGATCCTGCGTCGGGCAGCGGCCTATTTCGCCCGGGAGATGAAGTGAAGACCGCCGCTTGGGACTTCGTCTCCACCCACGCCGAGATGTTCGGCATCAAGCGGATATGCCGGGTGCTGGAGGTCTCCCGCTCGGGCTACTACCGGTGGAGCACCGGCGCCGAGGCGCGGGCGGGGCGGCAGTTCGAGGAGGACGCCCTGGTCGAGGAGATCCGCGGAATCCATGCCGAACACCGCGGGAACTACGGCGCGCTTCGAGTCCATGCCGAACTGCGCGGCTTCGGCCACACGGTCAACCACAAGCGCGTGTGGCCAGGCTGATGCGCAAGCGATCCCGGACCGCCTCGCGCCGCCGGTGGCGGACCTGGTCCAGCGGGACTTCACCGCCGGTACGCTGGACGAGAAGTGGTGCGGCGACATCACATATGTGCAGGTCGGAGCCGCGTGGCTCTACCTCGCTTGCGTCATCGATATCCGGTCGCGCCGAGTGCTCGGCTGGTCGACGGCCCCGCACATGCGGGCCGAGCTCGTCATCGACGCACTCCAGGCCGCGGTCGCGGCCCGCGGCGGCAACGTGACCGGAGTGATCTTCCACGCGGACCACGGATCGCACTACACCTCGGCCGCGTTCGCCCAGGTCTGCGACCTGCACGGCATCCGCAGAAGCATGGGCAGGGTCGGCTCCAGCTACGACAACGCCCTGGCCGAGAGTTTCTGGCAGGGACTGAAGCGAGAAACGATGCACAGGAGAGTGTTCGTGACGATGTCTCAGGCGAGGCCCGAGATATTCCGGTGGCTCACCTACTACAACGCCCGACGCCGACACAGCGCGCTCTCCTACCTCTCCCCGATGGAATTCGAACAGCACCACCACAAGACAGCTAAACTCTCACTCGCAGCATGAACCCCTGTGTCCACACTCCGGGGGTCACCTCAGTCACAGCGCCCCGGCGTAGTCCGGCAGCAGCAGGTCCGAATGCGCGGCCCGGCCCGCCTGGGCGCCCGCCGTCGCCATCTCCTTCGCGACGGACCCCGGATTGCGCAACAGGGCGTTGCGGAACTCCAGTTGCTCCCGCGTCGTCGGTGTCACCACGGTGCCGCCACTGGTGGCCAGCGCCTGGTTGCGCTCGGCGAAGGGACGCATCCGGCGCTCGTAGGCCGCGAAGGCGGCGGTGTGGTCGGAGTGCGCGGCCAGCTCGCCGGCCAGGACGTACGCGCCGACCAGAGCCACGCTCGACCCCTGACCCGACAGGAACGAGGTGGCGTGCGCGGCGTCGCCCGCGAGCACCACGCGTCCGCGCGACCAGGTCGGCAGATGGATCTGGCTGACGATGTCGAAGAAGAGGTCGTCGGCGTCCCGCATCGCCTCCACCAGACGCGGCACGTGCCAGACCCGCTCCGGGAAGCGCGCGGCGACCAGCTCGCGCTGGGCCCGTGGATCGCGGAAGGCCTCGAAGGGCGGGACATCGCGGGTGAAGGTGAGGAAGCCGTGGACGCGATCGGCGGGCTCGTGCGCATAGAGGACCGCGCCGCGCCCGATGTCGTTCCAGATCACGCCCTCGTGGGCGAGGCCGAACCCGTTCGGGAGGGTGAAGCCGGCGAAGACGTGCCCGAGATAGCGGTGGAAGGGCTCCTCGGGGCCGAGGGCCAACCGGCGCGTGTTCGAGTGCAGCCCGTCCGCGCCGACCACGAGGTCGAAGCTGCGGTGGGCGCCGCTTTCGAGCACCACGTGGACGGTGTCCCCGGCGTCGTCCAGCGCGGCGATGGAGTCCTTGAAGAGGAACTCGACCCGGTCGCGCAGCGGCGCCTGGAGGGCATCGGCCAGATCGCCACGCTGGACCTCCAGGTCGAGACCGGCCTCGCCGCCGGTCATCTGCTCCGGGCGCAGCGAGCCGATGGTCCGCCCGACGCGGTCGACGAAGGTGATCCGCCGGGTGTCGACGTGGGCGTCGCGCAGGCGCGGCAGCAGCCCCATGCGCTCCACGACCGTGCGGGCGTTGCCGCGGATGTCGATGGCGTAGCCGCCTCCGCGCACGGCGGCACCCTTCTCGACGACGGTCACCTCGAAGCTGTACCGGTCGAGCCAGTACGCGAGCGCGGGGCCCGCGATGCTCGCTCCGGAGACCAGTACGCGACGGGCGGGGCGTGACACGGTGTTCATGGCCTCTCACTTCCCCGGCGGGCATTCCCGCCGGCACGTCGGCGGTACGCACCGGACGAGCAAAAAGATACGTACCTCAGGTATCTTTGCAAAGCTTGTGCGTCGCCCTCGCGGGCGGCGGCCGCCCCTTACGGTACAGATACCTAACTCAGGTATGCAAATGGAGGTGCCATGCCCGCCGAGTTCCCCGAGGCCCGCGAACCGGAGGATCCGCGCCCCGACTTCCTCGCCACGCTGCCCCGGATCACCCGGCTCAGCGCCGCCATCACCCGCGGCCGCCTTGTCGAACGCGCCGCCGAGGAAGCGGGCCTGGGACGTGACCGCTCCGCAGTGGGCGTGCTCGTCACCCTGCGCACAGCCGGCAATCCCTTGCGAATCGGCGAGATCGCCGACCGCATGCAGGTCGTGGGCCCGCACATCACCCGCCAGGTCCAGATCCTGGAGAAGCGCGAACTCGTCCGCCGTATCCCCGACCCGCACGACGGCCGGGCCCGCCTCATTGAACCCACCGACGCCGGCACCGAGGCCGTCAGCCGCTATCTCGCCTTCCTGTTCGGCTGGTTCACCGACGCCCTCGCCGACTGGCCCCGCCAGGACCGCGACGACCTCGTCCGCCTCCTCGCCCGCTTCGCCGACGACGTGACGACCCGACTCGCCCTACTCGACGACGAGGAGAACTGAGCACCCGCTGCCACCGGCTCGCCACCCATTCGGCAAGACTTGCGAACGATGCGGCACTGTCGGCACGGAAGTGCTGATGTCGTGCTCCCTGTCGTCGCGAAGCACAGGACGTTCCCGTCGAGCGAGAGCATGCGGAACTCGGGGCGGTAAGGGGCGCTGCCGAGCAGCCCGGCAGCGCCCTCGGCCGATCTCGGTCAGCCACTGGTCATCGCCCTCCTGGCCGCAGCGCACGTACGGGTGTCCGTCGAGCAGCACGGCATCGGACCACGATGCGGTCGATCAGCGACGTCGTCGTCTCCCCGGCAAGAGGAGCGACACGGAAGACCCCGGATACCGCACTGCTGTCATGGACAGTCCCGCCGCTATCAGTCACCTGCGCCTTCGGGCTGCCTCGGTCCACCTCGGTAGGACTTCGAGGGGGCGCTGGTGTCCGCAGTCCACTTCGGAGCCGGACTGGTCGTAGGCGATTGCCTCGTAGCCGGTGTTCACCCAGACGCTGACACCTTGGTTGTGGATGACGACGTCGAAGGGTGCATCGTCGGAGTCCACCAGCGGCGTGGGTCGGCAGGTTCCGGGACCGCGACCTCGACGTCGGGCCGTAGGCGAAGAGCCGCTCCTGACAGACGCCGCAGGGCGCCAAGATCCAGTACCCCCGATCCTCATCGGCGGCGGTCACACATACCGACGCCACCATGCGCCGTTCCCGCTTGAAGGCCTGACAGAAGGCGACCGTCTCGTGGCAAGGGCCGACAGCGCTGTTCGGCGGGTCCGGGGCAGTACTTGTGAGGATTACGCCGTCGTCGAGACGCAGCGCAGCGGCTCAGGACCAGTCCTGTCCGGGGAAACGGGTACATGCCAGCTCGATCGCGGCGTCCACGAATCCCTGATCAACGGCCATGGACGGATCGGTACTACCCAACAGGATGAGCCCGGACACAAGCGCCCATCCGAACTCAACGGTGGACCACGAAAGCCCGAGGATGAAGAACAAGCCAAGGAATTGATCAAGAGTGAGGGCCCGTTGTGCCTGAGCGCCTCAGCCGGCCATTGCGCGCTCCGGTTGGCCGACGTGACACTCAGCGGCGCGAGGCGGCGATGGTCCAGCACCGCTTCCCCGGGGTGTCGGCCGTCCGGCGGGACTGTCGGTGATCCGTAGGCGATGTATCGGTGGCCGCTGGAACCGTGGGTGTCGAGTTGCCCAAGGGAGCAGCCGCAGCCGCCCCAACAGTAAGGGACCCCCTGTCGCCATGTCGTCCACATCCTCGACCCCGCCCTGGAATGTCCAACGACTGCCCGGGGCCGATGGCCGCGTCTTCCTGGTCACCGGCGGCAACGCCGGCATCGGGTACTTCGTCGCGGAGCAGTTGTCGTCAACCGGAGCCACCGTCGTACTCGGCAGCCGGAATCCCGCCAAGGCCGAAGCCGCCACGGCCTCGATACGTGCGAGTGTCCCCGGGGCACGGGTGCGGGCCGTACGGCTGGACCTCGCCGACCTCTCGTCACTCGAAACAGCGGTGGAATCACTGGAGGTGGAACGCCTCGACGCGGTAGTCCACAACGCTGGCGTCGCACTTGATGACCCGCCGCGCAAGGAGACCGGGGACGGCCACGAGCTCATGTTCGGCACGAACCACCTCGGGCACTTCGTCCTGACCCAGTGGCTGATGCCGCTGCTGTCGGCTGCGCCGGCGGCCCGCGTCGTGACCATGGGCAGCTTCGCGGCAAAGTCCGAGCGGCTCGACCTCGACGACCTGCAGTCCCGGAAGGACTACCAGTCCAAGCGCACCTACGGACGCTCCAAGTTGGCCCAGATGTACTTCGGCGTCGAACTCGACCGCCGCCTGCGCGCTGCCGGCAGCACGGTGGCGAGCGTGGTGGTCCATCCCGGCGGCGCGCTGGCCTCCCTCACCCCGTCACGGCCACCGGTCCATGTACGAACCACCGGCGCACGGCTGAGCGCGGCACCTGCGGCCCTCCTAGTCCAGGGCAAGCACGCCGGCGCATGGCCCGCGGTCCGGGCGGTGCTCGACCCGGCCGTGCGTGGAGGCCAATTGTGGGGACCGCGCGTCTTCGGCCTGCGCGGCGAGCCCCGACGTGAACCGGTGTGGAGCCACCTCGCCGCCCCCTCCGTCGCGGCACGGTTGTGGGACGCAAGCTGTGATCTGACCGGCGCCGACCTCAGCACCATCTCCGGATAGCTCAGGCACGCGCGCGTTGGCCAACAGGTTGTCGAGCAGTTCCTGGGGCCGAGGATGTCGCGGGCGGCGGCCGGTCACGGAGCCGGTCGCGGACGTCCTCGATCCGATCGGCGGCGGGCGGGACGGGGGAGCCGTCCGGGCCGGTGGACAAGTGCAGGTAGCCGAAGGAGATCAGACGGATCGGGGGCGAAGGAGCCTCCTACTCGGTGGTGAAAGGCGGGCACGCGCGGAGCTCCGCGCCGGGCCGGGAGGGGCACGCGCGGAGCTGCGGGGGTGGGGCTACTGGGGGGCGGTGGTGTTGGTGACCACGAGGAACTTGATCCTCTGGACAAACTCACCCGGAAGCTCCTCGCGCGGCGCCGCGGACACACCACGATCGACACGTCCGCCGACTCGCCCTGGCTCTTCCCCGGCGCCTTCGCCGGCCAGCCGACCGCCTGGACCCACGCCAGCTGCATCAAGCACCACCTCGGACTTGCCGGCCGGACCGACCAGCTGTTCACCGAGGACGCCATCACGCTCGGCCATACCACCGCCCGCGGCTTTCCCCGCGCGGTCAACAACCTCTGCCTGCAAGCCCTGGTCGCCACATTCGCCACCGGGAAGTCCATCGTCGACGACAGAAGCGGCTCAGTCCGCCGTCACCGAGATCCTCGACTGAACCGCGGGTTCTGCAGGCGGATTGGTTGCGGAGTCGGCGAAAGACCGCTTCAGACCGCGCAAAGGAGACACGAGACCGCCGATGGTCGTCATGTCGGATCATTTGAGGAGTCAAGGGAGCCGAGGAGAAGCCAGTGCAATTGCGCAACGTCCAATTTGGCGACGTCGATGCATACGTCAGGATGAGGTGCGATCCCGCCATGATGGCCGACCTCGGCGGACCACTGCCAGCGGGGCATCTCGTCCTCGTTCGTCGACATCCTCAGTGCCGCACCGTAGGCATTTTCACTGTCGCCCAACAAGACGGGGCCGGCGGACACGGTGGAATGACGTTCTGCTCGGCCCGGACCAGGTCGCGGTGAGCATCCGCCAATGCCGCGCGGGTGCGTCGAGGAGACCGCCGTCACGCCCGCCGGTCGCGAGAAGGTGACGCTCGCTGCGGGCGTGGAGGCGCTGCCGTGATCACCCAGGGCTGGCGGCTATACTTCGTAGCTCGATATATGCTCGACGCATGACAAGACAGAACCCGTCCTTGACGGAACCGCAGTACTTCATCCTTGCTGCGCTCATGGACGGACCGTTGCACGGTTACGGCATCATCAAGGCTGCCGAACAGGCCACCGACGGGCGGCTCCGGATCGCTGTCGGCACTCTCTATGGCGCGCTGGAGCGGTTGGAGCGGGCCGGACTGGTGGCCGCCGGCCATGAGGAGATCGTGGACGGGCGGGCGCGGCGCTACTACCGGCTCACGGAGGACGGCACCGAGGCGCTCGGCCGGGAGGCGCTGCGGATGCAGCAGGCAGCGGCCGTCGTCATCGGACGCTCGCGGGATGTCGGAGCGGCCCCGGCATGAACCGTTTGCTGCTTGCGGCCTATCCCGAGCCCTACCGTTCCCGGCAGGGTGAGGAGTTGCTGGCCTGTCTGGCCGAGGCGTATCCCGGCCGTTCCTGGCCCCCGCCGCGGGAGGTCGTCGCCTTGGCGCGTGCCGGGGCGCAGGCCCGCGCCCGTGCCGTCGTCGACGACACGGCCCGGCCATGGTGGCTGGACGGCATCCATCTGACCGCTCTCGTCCTTGCCGCGCTGGCGCTGGTGCCGTACCTGCAGGATGTTTGGCACTGGGCGCTGCACATCGATCCCGGCCGGCACGCCATCGCCTTCCACTTCTCCGGCTGGTACCCGTGGGCGCAAGGTCCCGGCACGCGGACACGGCTTCTGCCCTACGGGCTGCTTCCGCTGGTCTGCCTGATCGCCCTGCTGCGCGGCAAGCCGTGGATCGCACTGCCGGCCGCAGCAGCGATGATCTACGTCGGTGCCACGCTCAACAGCAATACGCTCTTCGGCGACGAGGGCAAGGTGGGCCTGGGCTACTACGGGCTGGGCGCCCCGATATCGGCCCGTGACCTGGTGCTGTCGGGGACACTGTGCACCGCGTGCGCCGTGCTGGCGGTCTGTCGTCCTGGCCGGCTGCGACGCCACTCGTACCGCTGGCTGGTGCCCGTCGTGCTCGCCATGTTCGTGGCCGGGGGCCTGCACATCATCTCCATCAGTCCGGCGTTCCAACGCGGCCTGTTCGCACTCGAAGTCGCTGCGCTGATCGCCGCGTGGGCGGCGACGGCCGCAACCGGGGATTACCGGTGGCTGATCCCCGTCGCGGCGTTCGCGTTCATCCGCACGCAGGCGATCGTCATCCAGCCGAACTGGTTCATGCAGTCCCTGCCGGACCTGGTCGTCCTCCTCCTCCTGATCGCGCCCCTCCCGGCCCTGGCGATCACCGCCCAGCGCCGGCAGGGCCAGGCGCTCCTCGAATAGGAGCAGATCCCCGGTGGGCCGGCCGAGCCTGTCGGCCCATTGCGTGCCAGAGGAGGCACGTGACCGAACTGCTGCCGACGGACATAGAGAGAAAACGATGACTCAGCAAGACCCCTCGACCCTGTCCACGCACCCGGACACCCCCGGCCAGGTCCCGGGAGCCACGGCTGAACGCAGCCCTTCGCGGACGATACGGCCACGGATCTCAGCTCTGCTGTGCCTCGTGGGGTTCCTGGCGGTCTACCTGATCGCCGTCTGCACACCGTTCGGGCAACGGGCGGAGAATGCCCTGTTCAACAGTAGCGGCGCCAACCCGGCATGGATCTACGACTGGTCGGGGACGGCTTACGATTCGCCGGCCCTGCCGCCGCTGGACGACGCTGCCATGCCCACCCTGGTCGTGGGCATGGCGGTCATCGTGGCCGTCACCCTGGTCCGGAGATGCTGGTGGCAAGGCTGCGCGGCGGCCGGAGTCGTCATGGCCACGCTCGGGGGCACAGAGGCACTCAGCAAGGTGATCCTGCCCCGCCCCGACCTGGTTGGCGCGCACGTCAGCCTCATCGAGCCGAGCTTCCCCAGTGGGCACGTGGCCATCCCCGCCGGGCTGGCCCTCGGCGCCGCCCTCATCGCTGCCCCCCGCATCCGCCCCTACGCCACCGCGGCCGGCATGCTGTGGCTCGCCGTCACCGCCGGTGCCGTCCAGGCCACCTACCACCACCGGCCCAGCGACGTACTGGGCTCCACACTGCTGGCCTGCGCCTGCTACAGCCTCGCGGCCCGGCTGCTGCCACCCGCCGCCGCACCAGACGTCACGCGGCGCCCTCGCGCGCTGTCGGCGGTCGCCCTGGCACTGTCAGCGGCCGGAGCGCTCGTCGCCGGCGCGCGGGACGACTCCGTCACACAATCGCTGGTCTTCGCAGCAGCGGCCTTCCTGTGCGCGGCCCTGTTCTGGTTCACCACAGCGGAGGGGCCCGCACACACCGCACGCCGCACACGCCCCGCACTGGGGTGACCACCCGGCCGGCTCCCGGCGGGAACCGGCGCATCCTGGCGAAGCGGCGGTCCGACGCCACCGCCCAGTCGTAGAAGCCGTCGACGCCCGAGCGGGGATGCGCTCCTGCCCGGCGTGTCCTCCCGCAGTCCGGTCAACAGGCCTGTGTCGACCGCCTGTGCATCCGACGGCGATGCTGCGGGGTCCGGCGGGCAGAGCCGCATAGTCGGCGAGGTTGGCGAGCAGTTCGCGGGCGCCGGGGGTGTTGAGGACGACGTCCTGGACGCGGGGGCGGAAACCGTCCAGGTCAAGGATGTCGCGGGCGGCGGCCGGGTCGCGGAGCCGGTCGCGTATGTCCTCGATGCGGTCGGCGGCTGGCGGGACGGAGGAGCCGTGCGGGCCGGTGCAGGTAGCCGAACGAGATCAGGCGGATCGGGTGCAAGGAGGTCTCTTGCGCAGGGTTTTTCACCAGGTGCGGGTGCAGCTGTCGGCCGCGGGCCTCGATGCCGCTGACCCGCAGGCCGGGGCGGGGGTCCCGGGCAGATCGTCACCGTTGCCCGGCGCGGGAGCCGCGGGCAACAGGCGACTCAGACAGTGCTCGGGAGAGGAGGGCTGTTCCTGGCCCATGCAGGCGTCGAGATGCAGGGCGAGGGACGTGCCGGAGCTGGTCGGTGAGGCGATGCCGAAGGGGTGCGCGCACAGATCCGGAGAGGTGCCCGGTTGCTCGAGGACCCGACTCTCCAGCCGCGTCTGCGCCGACAAGGCCGCGGGTGCCGGGTGGCTGGTTCGAAGGCCGGCGCGGCGGGACTGCCCGCTGCACTCGGCCCAGTAGCGGAGTTTGCGGGACTCCCACATCCAGCGGACCCGCGGGCCAAGACGGACGACATCGTCGCGGATTCACTCGAACGAGTGTTGTATCTCGAGCCTTGGCCTGCCCCGGCCATGATCCGCCGGACAGGCCCTAGGTGAGGGGGCAGGTGAGCGGGAGGACCCGTTCGGTCAGCCGGCCAGTGAGATGGGTGGTGGTGAGGGCGGGTTCGGTGAGCCAGTCTGCTGCGGCCAGCCGGTCGGCCAGAGGAGTCAGTTCGCCGGGGTCGACGGCGCACCAGGAGGCGAGGTGGTCCAGGTCGATGCCCTGGCCGCCGGGTCCCAGCCGTCCGTCAGGGGAGCTGTGGGTGGCCAGGACCAGGGCGAGCAGCCGGGGGCCGGCGCCTGTTTTGGTCTTGCGGAGTTTCTTGTCCGAGACGACTTTCTGGGCCCACCCGGAGAGCTTGGGCCGCAGTTTCTTGCCGAACGTGAACGGGCCCGGCTTGTCGTCAGGAACCAGGGAGGGGACGGTGATGGGGGTGGGGTTCTCGGGCCGGGAAGTGAGCAGGTCACCGGGGGTACCGGGAAGGCGCAGCCAGCCGGAGTCGGCCAGCTGTGCGACCAGGTCTTCCGGCTCGCTCAGGCCCAGGCCGGTGACGTCCTGGCCGACGAGGTTGCCCGTGCCGGTGCGCGCGGTGCGCAGAGTCAGCATCACCACCAGCAGCCGTGCCTCCGGGCCGGGCAGCGGGGAGGTGTCGGTGACGTGGGCCAGGACGGACCGTGCGTGGGCCCACTGGGCGGGGCCGGACAACAGGCGGGCCACGGCCGCGGTGTTGCTGTCTGGGTCGGTGCTGCTCGTGGCCACGCCGGTGCGCTGCTGGTGCTGGAAGCGGGCGGCGGTGGCAGCCTGCTCGGCACGCTGGGCGTCCAGTCTCAGGCGGGTGTCACCGGTGGCCTCGGCCCAGGCCGCGAAGGCGCTCGCCTTGCGGGTGTGGAGGTCGGCCAGGAGAGCCAGGTCGGGTTGGTCGCGCTGTTGGTAGGCGCGGAAGAGGCCACCGAGTTCCATGAGTTCGTCCCGCAGGGCGACGGGGCGCAGACTGTGCGGGATGACGCGCTGGGCGATCTTCACCTGCGGTGGGCGGCGCCGCACGGGCGCGGAGCGCGGAGCCGGCACCCCCGTCCCGGCCGCGACCTGGTGGTCGGAGAACTGTGGCGTGCCCGCGCCCGGGGCTGCGGGGTCCGGGCGTTCGGAGAGCTGGGGCCCGGGGGCCTGGGAGGTGGCCGCGGTCCTCGCTCCGGGTGTGGCGGCCGCACACCGCGAGCAACACTCCATGGCCTGCCACCAGCGTCCTCCCCGGTCGGCGACCACGGCCAGGACGACCGGTCCGCCGCACCGCCAGGGTTCGGCACGCGCATGTCGGCCGGTGTCGGGCAGATGGGTCTGGCAGCCCTCGGCCCTGCACGCGCAGTGCGCCCCAGTCCTGGGGGCGGGGGCGGCGCGCAGGTGGGCCTTGAGGTGGGCGACCGCGGCAGCACGGCCGGCGGCCGCGGACGGCAGACGCTGCTCGGCACATGCGGGGCGGCTGCACGAGATGCGCACCGCCGCACTGCCCCGGCCGGCGGCGTCCAGACGCACTGTCCACCGGCGTCCCGGCACCCGCTCGTCCAGCTCGCTCCCCGCGGCCTGTGTCATCCGTTGTTCCTCCTCGTTCCGTGTCCCCGACTGCCACCCGCTGCCTGCCATGGTTGATGGCGCGCGGCGGGCCTAGCGTATGCGGCTCAGCGAGCAGTCAGGGGCGCCCGCGACGTGCATGTCGATGACTGATCCGGCGCGTGGTATTCGGCCAGGTCCGATGGCTTTGTGCCATTCGTCGGCAACCCGCCTCCAACATCGCTGAGGTCCGACTACACAAGAAGGCGGGGTGGCACGTAGCGGCCTCATCTGTGTGTAGGCCGGTCGTGCGGGAGGTCTGGCGGTTGCTGACTATCAACGTAGCTGTGCTGCTTGCCGTCGTCGTCTTCTTCCGGCTGCGTCGGCGTACGGAGGCCCGCAGCCGCTTCGACGAGAAGATGACCGTCGTCATCGTCCTGGCGCTCGGGATCCTCCTGGCTCCCACCCCGGTGGGCCAGAGCGTCCTGAACTTCCTGGGACAGGTCGCGAGCGGCGTGACACAGGCCAGCCGGTGAGCCCCCGCAGGC
Source organism: Streptomyces sp. NBC_00984 (assembly GCF_045162475.1). Classification (NCBI taxonomy): domain Bacteria; kingdom Bacillati; phylum Actinomycetota; class Actinomycetes; order Kitasatosporales; family Streptomycetaceae; genus Streptomyces; species Streptomyces sp. NBC_00984. The sequence continues at coordinate 240,067 of NZ_CP108734.1, read as the reverse complement.
GTGGGCCCGCGGCCACCAGGCGCACGGCGGCGCGGCGGCGTACCCGCGGGCGCGGCGGGCGGCAGCGTGCAAATGACCGGCTGGTCGGGCTCCTCGTGGCCGCGGTTCTGGCCGTCGCCCTGGTGGTGGCCGTGGTCAACTGGCTGCTGGTTCACTGGTGGGTCCTGGTTGCCATCGGTGTCCTTGCGGTGCTGGCCGGCGGCGTCTGGCTCCACCAGAAGCAGCAGCGAGCCCGGTGGGAAGCGGTCCGTACGCAGGGCCTGCGCTACGGGCTGACGCAGCTGGATGACCTGCACCACGCCCGGTTCGAGGACGCGGTGCGGGAGCTGATGCACCGTGACGGCTGCCAGGACGCGGTCCGGGTCGGAGGCGGCGGCGACCTGGGCGCCGACGTGAAGGCCACCGACCCCTACGGACGGCGCTGGGTCATCCAGTGCAAACACCGCCGCAATGGCCTCGCCGGCTCCGCCGTGGGCAGCCCGGATCTTCAGGTACTCAACGGCACCGCCCGCCAGGTTCACGGCGCCGACGTCGCGGTGATCGTCACCAACGGCCGCGTCACGGCGCCGGCCGTCGCCTTCGCCAAGCAGCAGCGCCTCCATGTCGTCGACCGCCACACCCTCGGTGTGTGGGCGGCCGGCTCACGCCCTTTGTGGGAACTGCTCCGGGCCGTCCCACCGCCCCGCAAACCGACCTCGCTCTCCTGAAGCCGCGCGCCGGCGCCCTCGTGCGCCCTGCCCTTCCTGACCGTTCGATACGTCGACGGCGCCCAGGCGTTCGCCTGCATGCTCTACCTCGCCGACCACCCGGAAGGCGCCATGTTCTGGTGGCAGCTCGCCGCCGGCGCCGGACACCAGGCTGCCGCCTACTGCCTCTGCCTGCACCACCTCAGCCTCGGCGAACCCGACGAAGCCGCGCACAGGCTGCACCAGCTGCAGCGCAGCCCCGACGGTCCCTCGGACGAGTTCGTGAAGGCTCTGGAACGCTTCGCGGGATACGTCGCCCGCCGCGGATCGACCACCGGCGTCCCCACCGGCGGTCTCGAAGCCGAGATCGAGCGCCTGGTCGTCACCGGCCACGACGGAGGTCTCGTCTGCCGCCCCGACCAGCGGCTGGCCGAACGCCTCCACGAACTCGCCGGCCGGACCTGACCAACAGCAAGGAGCCCTCTGGCGACCCCGGTTCCTATGCCAACAGGTCGACAGCGGGCTCCTCGTGATGTCCCCCTCCGAGAAAGGAACACCTCCCATGAGGAGTAAGCGCAACGCCCACGACCGCACCAGAAGACGCGACCCCGCCCCGTGCAGGAGTGGTTCACGTGGCGCCGCATCATGGCCACCAGCCTCCTGCGCGGCTCCTGTTACGGCGCCGGAAACGGCTTCGCCGCCCTCGCCTTCGCCGGCCTCGCCTTCTGGTGGATCGAGAACAACCTGTAGCCCATCCTCGGTCGCCCCGCGACACTGGCCATGTACCCGAAGCCGTGCAGGGAAGTTCCAGACCCTGCACGGCACCACACCATCAAGAATGCAGCACCGGAACCCTTTGCCCCCGGCACCGGCCGCTCCGGCAGCGCCCGTGCAGCGCCGGAGGCCGGCGCCGGAGGTACAGCCCGGCCGGGCGGCGCTCGTTGAACCGGTATGACCAGAGCGCCCGCTCACGTCGTCCCTACGAAGAGGCTGCGGAGGCTCGGCCCGAGCCGATCTGGAGGAGCGGAACAGGACTGCAGGCCGCGCTATTAGCAGGAGATGTAGTCGAGCACTGCCGACGTCGGTTCACCGGCATGGAATCCGCTGAAGTCGACGGCCTTGCCACTTCCCCCGGCCCACGGCGACTCCCACCAACCACCGCCGGTGAAGAAGATGCGCACATAGGGGCAGCGGCCGTCGGCCTTGGTGTCGTGGACCGTGCCTGTGATGTTCCCGTCGCACACCCGGCCGTCGCCGTACCCCTCCGGGCGTGACCCCGGACCGCCCGTGTCGAAAACCTTGCAGCCGAGCACTCCGTCAGTAGACGCCTGAGCCATGGGGGCCGATGTCAGGCCGAGGGAACAGAGAGCCCCCAGCACACCAGCTACCGCGATCATTTTCTTCTTCATTCATATCCCTTTCACCTGCTGACGGAGGGCAACATTTGCGTCGCCCCGCAGTACGGGAGGTGGTTGCCTCCAGGCGGCGGCAGGCCGCGACGAAGAGACAAACGATGCAGCTCGCATTCTCAGCAGGAGATGTACTTCATCTCCGCCCCCGTGTAGTCGCCCGTGTGGAACCCGCTGAAGTCGACGGCCTTGCCACTTCCCCCGGCCCACGGAGAGTCCCACCAGCCGTCGGTGAAGTACACACGGACGTAGGGGCAGCGGCCGTCGGCCTTGGTGTCGTGCACCGTGCCTGTGATGTTCCCGTCGCACACCCGGCCATTGCCGTACCCTTCGGCGACGCGGGGCGCCTCGATGTTCCGACAGGTGGATATCCCTGCCGTGGACGCCTGGGCGGAAGGGGCCGATACCAGGCCGAGAGAACAGAAAGCGATCACCGTCGCTGCGGCGAATGTCCGGAACCTGATGCTCTTATTCATGATTCCCCTCTTTGTGAGCGTGTCGTGATAAAGCTTCCGAACGTGGCGCACCGTCAACTCCTCGGGACGAGTGCCCATCGGGTTCAAGGAGAGTCGGCGGGAACGCCTCGGACGCAGCGGATCACCGCCGCGGACTGTCCACAGTCCTTTCCCTCTCCGGCAGCCCCGCTGCTGACGTGTTGGCGACGAGCGCTTCCGGCCCGTCACGCACTCGACGAGTCTGTCCGCCGACTGGTGCATTCGTCATTGGCCTGCGACGCAGGAAGACTTGTTCCTGAGTGCATGAGCGGGAAGCCCGATGTCAGTCGGCGGACGGATGCATGGGCTCCCCACGACGTGTGCCAAGTGCTGTACGGCGATGCTCGCCGGGCGGAACGCCGTAGGCGGCGCGGAACGAGCGGCTGAATCGGTCGGGGCTGGTCAGACCCCACCGTGCGCCGATTGCGTGCACTGGGACGGTCAGCAGACGCGGATTGGTGAGGTCCCCGTGGCAGCGTTCCAGGCGACGTCGGCGGATCGCGGCCGACACCGTCTCACCCCTGTTGCGAAAGAGTTGGTGCAGGAGCCTCACGGAGATGTGATGGTGGGCTGCGATGACGCCGGGGCCGAGTTGAGGATCGGCCAGGTGGTCCTGGATGAAGATGTCGATACGGGCAAGCAGCACCTGGTGTCGGGTCTCCGGGGGAAGGCGGTCCTGTACGTTGGCCCGGGCAGCGAGCAGCCCCGTGGCCAGGTCCAGACTGGCCAGGCCGATCCGCTCGCTCTCCAGCTCGTCCAATCCGGGTGCCTCCCGGGCGACCGAGACCAGGTGGTCGGCGAGGATCCGACCCATCCCGGACCTGGCAGGCAGGGCGCAGGCGAACAACCGGTCCAGTTTGGCTTCGGGCACGGGGACCAGCGTCCTCGGCAGATGCAGGATGATCGCCCGCGCGGCGCCGGTCCCCGCCGCACTCACGGTCCGGCCACGATAGGGCCGCGAGGACGTCCAGAGGGCGAAGTCGCCGGCGAACAGAGCAGTGTCGTTGCGGTCTTGGGACACTTCCATGGCCCCACCCAGGATCAAGGTCAGCTCATAGGTCTCCGGGTCCCACGGCGGACGAGCTCCGCAGTACGTTCCGACCGCAACGCGGGGAAGGCCATGGTCGTCAGCTGAAGCCGCCCGAAGCCAAGGGACCCCATACTCCCCGTGAAGTCCGAGGCCTCGTCACTGGTGATCCGGGTGGGAGCCACACTCCGGCCGACCACCTCGCACCACCAGTCGAAGCGCTGCTCCCTCGGTAGCACCGCCGTGTTGAACTCGGTGAACACCATTGAACCCCCACCTGGACAGCCCGCGTTTGCCGGCCCAGCATGGCCAGCGAGATCACCGCGATGCAATGCGCATGGGCAATATGGCCGAGCCGTTGCCGGAGACGGCCCGCTCGGGGGTGGCGTTCGTAGCGGTGGTCGAGTCTGCGGTAGCCCAGTGAGCCACGACGCATGGTGCGCTCGATGACCCATCCGTGGCGTCCGAGCCGTTCGCTGGATTCGACGCCTTTTGCGGGCGATGCGTACGCCGATACGTTGTCCGCGGAGCCATTTCCGCGGAGCCATTTCCGCAGTTCAGGTATGTCGTAGCCCCAGTAGCCCCAGTAGCCCTGGAGAGGGACCCTCGACCGTCTCCAGGGTTCACTGGGCGGGGCCGAGGTGCAGGAACGGGCGGTGGCGGAGCGTGGTCCTGGCGTGCGGGGCGCCGGATGGGGCCTCGACGTTGGTAGACGCCGGTGCTCCCCAAGTGAGCCGAGGGGCTGCGCGGTCGTCACGCGTGATCGGGGGCACGTCCTGTTCTCTCCCGTTCTGCGGCGGTTCGGCGGCCGTCGTGATCTCACTGCGGGGTAACCGCCCCGCGACTGAGGAGATTCCGTGCCGTGAACCCGAGCAGCCTGCGCGCGGCCGAGGTGTCGACCGGCGCCGTGCGACCCGGCAGCGGGCGCCGCAGCACGGTGCTGGGGTGGTAGCGGCGCAGCAGTTCCTCCGTCGGGTACGGCACGATGATCTCGGGGGCGCAGAGGTGTACCGTGTGCGCCGCACGGCCGGGTACGTCCAAGGCCAGCAACGCGGCCCTCGCCGCGTCATGGACCTCGAGGTACGTCCACAGGTCCCTTGCCCCCGCGGCCGGGTCGGCCGTGAGCCGGGCGGCGTGCGCGTGCAGCCGTTCCTCGAATCCGCCCACGTACGGATAGCGCAGGCACACCACGCTCATCCCGTGCCGCCGCGCCATCATCTGCGCTGTCAGCTCGTCGACCTGTTTGGACAGGCCGTAGGGGTCGGCCACCTGGGAGGCCATCGCCTCATCGACCGGTGCGTACGGTGGATGAGGATCCTCGGCGTCCGTCCAGGGCAGGCCCGTGACACCCCAGGAGCTCGCCACCGCCGCGTGCCGGATCCCGGCCCGGCCGGCCTCCTCCAGGACGGTGAAGGTCGAGAGGCTGTTGCCCGCGAAGACCTCGAATGCGGTGTTGCGCGCGGGAGTCGGGATCGCCGCCAGGTGGATGACCGCGTCGGCGCCCTCCAGAGCCGCCCGCACGGTCTTCGCATCGGCGGCGTCACCGGTCACGACCAGGCGCGCCGCGAGATCACCGGGATCATCGAGGACCAGGGCGTTCGCCTCGATCCCGCGCTCGGCCAGCAGCGTGAGGACCGCTCGCCCGATCCGCCCGGCGGCCCCGGTGACCATCGCTCTTCCGACCATCCAGTCACTCTCCTGCGTCGTGCTTCTACTCGTAGGCGCGCACGGCGACGACGTGCGCCGACGCCGCCCCGTTGGTGGCTTCGACGACGACCCGGATCGCCGATGTGGTGACCGGCTCCGCCGGCGTGTGCGTCTCGCGTCGCCGCCGATTCTGCGCCGCACAGGCGATGACGCGCCAGGTGCCGTCAGTATCCAGTGCCTCGACGCGGTAGTCGCGAAGGAGGGTGGGGAGGGTGTCGAAGGGCGTGCGGTGGTGGTGCAGGTTGATCAGGTCCTCGTTGACGTCGTCGTCGGCGATGACCTCGATCCGGCCCAGAGCGACAGGTTCGGGCCAGGCCAACTCGAGCCAGGGGGAAGGGGCGTCCGCCAGTGGCGCGGAGACCCACATGTGCGGTCCCGCGTACGGGCGGGCATAGCCGTCGATGGCCTTGGCGGGGGAGTAGGCCGCGTTCTCTCCCGTACGGAAGCAGAAGGTGCGGCGCAGCAGGCCCGTGTCCGTCCACTCGCGCAGCGGCTGCGGCGATTCGTCCGTCGGGCGCAGCGGGACTCGTGTGAAGCACAGGACGCCGGGGGCCGGGCGGTCGGAGCGGTGCAGGGCGAGGGCGTCGTTGGCGCGGACGACCAGGAAGGCGTTGCGCGGGGTTTCGGGAGACCAGTCCAGGCCCGTTTTGAGCCACTGCCGGGCCCCGGCGGCGACGGGCAGGGTGGTGGAGGTGACGAGGCGCCGCGGGACGTAGTTCTGGCCGAGTTCGGGGTCGTACAGATCGATCACGATCTCGGTGTCGCGGTCGGCGTCGACGAGCAGCTCCACCCCGGAGAGGCCCGGGTCCGCGGGGAGGACGAGTCCGGCGTCCGCCGCGAGCGGCCATAGCTCGTCGGAGTCCTCGACTGCCAGGCTGCTCAGGGTGGACGATGCCGTGGCCGTCGCCCGCAGGGCCAGGTCCTCCGGGTCCGTCGAGGCGAGGCCGATGAGCGAGGCGTCCTGGCTCAGCAGCGCCCGGTGCAGCTCGGGTACGGGGAGTTCGCGCGGGGTGACATCCCCGGTGGCACAGAGCGCCGCCGCCGTGCCGGCCGCCTGGCCGATCGTGGCGCAGGTCGCCATGACGCGGGTCGAGCCGAAGGCGACATGGCTGGCGGAGATGTTGCGCCCGGCGAAGAGCAGGTTCTCGGTGTTCACCGAGTAGAGGCTGCGGTACGGAATGTGGTAAATGCCGTCCGCGTAGAGCTGTCTGGCACCTGCCTCGGTGGCGTACATGCCCTGCGGCGGATGCAGGTCGATCGACCAGCCGCCGAAAGCGACCCGGTCGGCGAACTCGGTCTGGCCGAGGATGTCGCCCTGGTGCAGGACGTAGTCGCCGAGGAAGCGCCGGTACTCCCGTTTGCCGGGGACCGAGCCCACCCACTCCAGGGTCATGTTCGCCGCGTCGAACTCGCCGGAGTTCTTGATGTGGTCCCAGATGCCGTGGATCACCGACCACAGTTCGTCGCGGATGCGTTCGTTGTCGTGGACGGTGTCGAGCTCGCCGCCGAACTCGATCCACCAGTACGCGCAGCCGTTGTCGCCCGCCTTGATGATGCGGCGCTGCGGGATGGAGGTCCGGGTGATGTCCTTGGCGAAGTTCGGCGGCACGAACTTGACCGGGTGACCGGCATCCTTCGTATAGAAGAGGAGAGTGGAGCCCAGGGTGATGTCGTCGGCCGTCTCCGGAGCCCATGCCTCGTCGTACTCGGTGCGCGATTCCCGGCCGATGCGGTGGTGGGCGCCCGCCAGGTGGCCGATCAGGCCGTCTCCTGTGCAGTCGAGGAAGAGGGAGCTCTCGAAACGTATCCGTCGCTCCGAGCCCATCATCCAGCCGGTCACCGAGGTGATCCGCCGGGCCTCGTCCGGGCCTTCGGCGTCGACCTCGCGCACGTCGGTGTTGAGATAGAGCGTGATGCCGGGCTCGGCGCGTACGGCGTCCAGGACCACGGCGTCCCAGTAGTAGGGGTTCCCGTCCGGGTTGCGGAACTGGTTCTCCACGAGCAACTCGCCCATGATGCCGCCCTCACGGGCATGGTGATTCTTGCCGTGGCCGGTCGCGCCGCACACCCAGACCCGGACCTCGCTGCTCGCGTTGCCGCCGAGCACCGGCCTGTTGTTGATCAGCGCTACGCTCCGGCCGAGCCGGGCCGCGGCGATCGCCGCGCAGACCCCGGCCAGGCCGCCGCCGACGACGGTGATGTCGTGAGTTGCGGTTTCATTCCTCATGTCGTACGTCACTTACTTCCAGTCGGGATTGGCGGCGAGACCGTAGTAGATGCGCGGGGCACCGTCGAGGGTGAGGGCGACCTTGCCGCCGGAGGCTTTCAGAGTGCGTTCCTGGCCGATGCAGTTCAGCTCCCGCACCGTGCCGTCGAACGTCCCCGAGTGGGCGACGACCGCGGTCCTGGTCGTCCAGGTGTCGATCCAGGGCTCCGGCGATGCGTACCAGGGATCCTCGCCGTGTTCGGGGTTGAGGATGTATCCGTCCTTGCGGCTCCAGAGGATCGACACCGGTCCGCCGGGCGTGGTGAAGAGGAGGCCCTTGATGTCCTGGTCCGCGAAGGCGAGGTGCCGGACGAACTCGGCCTCGTCCAGGACCCGGGCTGCGGTCGCGAAGGCGAGGAGCGAGGGCTTGGCGCTGGTGTCGCGGTTCATCAGGCCGTAGTGGTACTCGGGGTTGGCCGGGTCGGCCTCCTGCGGGTGGTAGAGCACCGAGTCGTGCAGCTGGTACCAGTTGACGGCGCGCACCTTCTCGGACTTGGCGAGAGCCAGCGTGAGCAGCGTGTTCTCGGCGGCGTGCCGGTAGGTGTCGCTCCACCACGCGTTGGGCCGGGTCGGTGCGTACGCCTCGGTGAGCCAGAGCTCCTTGTCGCCGCCGTACTCTTCCAGGACCTGGTTCGCCTTGCGCAGTGCGCCGAGGAAGTTCCAGTACGAGCCGGACGGCCCCTGCGTCCACTCCTCGGGCGGCGGCGCGAAGTCGGGGGTGAAGTTCCCGCGACCGGGGTGGAAGGCGAAGGCGTCGATGAGGTCCCAGCCGCCCGCGTCATGGAAGTTCTTGGTCCATACGTAGTCCATGCCGCCGAGGCCGGCGTTCATGACCTTCATCCGCGAGCCCGCCGCGTCGAGGCGCGTGGTGACCTGGCGCAGACCGTCCCGGACGTAGGCGTCGGCGCCGCGGCCCGACATCCAGGGCTGGTTGACCTCGTTACTCACCTCGAAGTATGCGGCCTCGGCGTCCAGGGCCTTGGCGACATTCGTGTCGGCCCAGGCCGCGATCTGTTCCGGACTACCGCCCACGGGGATACCGCTCAGCTCCACGTTGTGCCCGATGCCGTTCGCGTCCAGAGTCGCGATGTCGATGCCCGGGGCACCCGCGTAGGCGATGCGGATCCACTTGATGCCGAGTGTCCTGACCAGCCCGAGTACGGCGTCCTTGCCGGGCTTGAGCAGCCAGGGGTAGTTGGCGAGGCCGAACATCGACTCCTTGCCCGCCTTGTACGTGAACTCCGGGAGCACGCTCAGATTCGTGCGGGCCAGCGCCTTGTCACTGCCGCTGACCGCCTCCACCTGGGTGAACACGATGTTCTGCGACGGCGAGGTCACGGGAAAGGAGGCATTCCAGGCGGCGCCCGCCGCGAGGCTCCTGCAGAGCCTTCCACCGGCGATCTTCTTGCCGCCGAAGTCACGCGCCCACCACGTCAGGGTCACCTTCCTGGCCGCGGCGGAGCCGTTGACGACCTGCGCCTTGAGCGTCATCGTCTGCCCGGCCGCCTTGTAGAGGTTGAACGGCTGGTCGGTCCACACCTCCACGCCGAGGGGCCTCTTGGCAGCGAGCGCTCCCGCCCCGCGCGGCCGCAGATCGCCGAGGACCAGATCGGCCTCGGTGACCGCGGTGCTCGCGCCGGTCGAGGTACCGGGGGAATGGACCCACGTGGCGTTCGTGCTCGCGGGGTTGGTCGACGAGAGGCAGAAGAAGCCCTTCGATCCCGCCCACGTCTCCACGTACGCGCCGCCCGCGTTCACCTCGTACGGAATGCCGCCTCGGGCGTCCCGCTCCCAGACGGTCAGCGCTTCGTACGACTCCGCCGCGCTCGCTCCGTACACCGTGCGGGAGAACATGAAGCCGGCCGGTGTGAGCGTGCTGGAGCCGCCGACCTCCCACTTCATGTGTGCCTTGCGAGGGGTGACGTCGAAGGTGCCGCGCACCGTGACTCCGGACGTGCCGGTCGCCATCGTGTACGTGACCTGAATCGCGGGCCGCCCGTCGGGGAGCGTGATCCGGGCGGGCGTACCGCCGAAGGTGCGCTGCTGGCCGAGCGCGGTGTCCTTGATCATGAAGTGGCTGAGCAGGATGCGGTCGGCGCCCGCACCGTCCTGCACGAGGACGCTGCCGTCGCTCCGGCCGACCAGGGTGATGCCGTCGGCCTCGATGGTGACCGGGTCCGCGGCGTACGCGGGAACGGTCGGCAGCAGCGCGGCGCCGGTGGCGACGGCCGTGCCCTGGATGAATCTGCGGCGGGCGACTGACATGGAGGTGCCCTTCTCTTGTTCGGGGTGTTCCGGATGCTGCGCATGTTCCGAAGCGGAACGTGCGGTGGGGGAGCCGGGGCTCGGCCGTCGGCTCCGGTGGGACTCAGCCCTTGACTCCGGTGAAGCCGAGCCCGGCGACGATGTACTTCTGGCAGACGACGAAGACGAGCACCGGCGGGGCGACGGCGAGCACCATCGCGGCGATCAGCTGGTCCTGCGGCGCCTGCGTGGCGAGCTGGGCGAGAGCGACGCTGATCGGCTGCTTCTCGGGGTCGGTGATGGCCACCAGCGGCCAGATGAAGTCCTTCCAGGAGTGCATCACCGCGAGCAGACTGATCACGGCGAGCACCGGCTTGCTCATGGGCAGCACGATCTTGGTGAGCAGTTGCCAGGTACTCGCCCCGTCGACCCGCGCCGCGTCGAACAGCTCCTTCGGCAGGGCGTCGAAGAACTGCTTGGCGAGCAGCACCGTGAAGGCGTTCGTGCCGGCCGGCAGCCAGATCGCCCAGTAGGTGTCGCCCAGGTTGAGGTGCAGGAACGGCACATCGATCACGGTCATGAACAGGCTGACCATGTTCACCGTGTACGGCACGAACATCGTGGCGAGGATCGCCCCGTAGACGACCTTGCCGAACTTCGGCCTGAGTACCGAAAGGGCGAAGCCCGCCGTGGCCGAGACGAAGAGCTGCACGAACCACGATCCGCCGACCACCAGGAAGGTGTTCATCAGATAGCGGCCGACACTCAGATCGGTGTACGCCGCCGAGAAGTTGCCCAGGGCCGGCCGGTCCGGCCAGAGGGCCAGGGGCTGAGTGGTGAGCTCGGTGGGCGGTGAGACCGCGCCCTTGACCATCCAGTACAGCGGTCCGATGCCGATGAGCAGCAGCAGGATCAGGGTGAACACCTGGATGGAGCGCACCGCGGCGCGCACACCGGGGCGCTGGCGGTCGCTGGTGGAGACGAAGGTGGTGAGCGTGGTCATGACGTGCTCCAGCTGCGGGTGGCCCGCAGATACACCGCGGAGAGCAGGGCGAGGGTGAGCACCATCAGGAAGGAGAGCGCGGCGGCCTGGCCGTACTCGCCGTCCTGGAAGGCGTACCGGAAGATCAGCAGCAGGACCGTGAGGGTGGAGTTCTCGGGTCCGCCGCCGGTGAAGATGTACGGCTCGGTGAAGACCTGCACCGTGTTGATCAGCTGGACGAGCAGCAACAGTCCGATGACGGACCGCAGCTGGGGCAGCATCACATGCCAGATCCGCCGCCAGATCCCGGCGCCGTCCACCTCGGCGGCCTCGTAGAGTTCGCCGGGGATGCCGACCATCGCCGCGAGGTAGATCAGGACGGCACCGCCCATTCCCGCCCAGGTGGCCTCCAGGACCAGCGAGAGCATGGCGCTGTCGGAGGACTCCAGCCACGAGTACGGGCCGAGCCCGACCTTGCCGAGGACGTTGTTGAAGAGCCCGCTCCCGGGATCGTAGAACCACTTCCAGAGCAGGATCGCCACCACCGGCGGGATGACCACCGGCAGATACACCAGGAAGCGGTAGACGCCCGCGCCGCGCCGTACCGTCGACATGATCGCGGCCAGGATCAGCGGCGCCGGGAAGCCGATCAGCAAGCCGAGGCCCACGAAGAACAGCGTGTTCCCGACGGCGGTGCCGAGCAGTGGATCGTCGAACAGCGTACGGAAGTTGTCCAGGCCGACCCAGACCGCGGGCTCGACCAGGTTGGTCTTCTGGAAGCTGATCAGCAGGCTGCGCACGATCGGCCACCAGGCGAAGAGCCCGAAGACCAGCAGCGCGGGAACGAGGAACAGCCAGGCCGTGAGCTGTTTGCGGGCGCCGGTGCCACGCCGCCGCTGCGGCAGGGTCGGCGGCACGGGCTCCTTGGACACAGCGGCCGGGCGCCGGGACGGAGTGAGCAGGGCCATGGGCCGGCTACTTCTGGTCCGCGGCGAGCTTGGCATTGACGTCCTTCTCGGCCGAGGCCAGCAGGGAGTCGATGTCGGCGTCGCGCTTGGTGAGCACAGCCTGGACCACCGGGTCGAGCACGGTGTACAGCTTCTGCGCCTGGTACGGCGGCTCCGGCTTCAGCTTCAGCGTGGAGAGGCCGTCGATGTACGGCTTGAAGTTCTGCAGCTTTACATTGACGTACGGCTTGATCGCGGCGTCGATCTCGGTCTGTCGTTTCTTGTCGAAGACCGGCAGCGTCGGCACGCCCACCGCGGACTTCGGGTCGGCAGAAAGCGCCTTGGCCTGCTCGGCGGCCATGTCGGTGCTGTACTGCGGCTTGGCGTAGGCGAAGGTCAGCCACTCGACGGCGGCTGCCGCGTGCTTCTTGTCGGCGGACTTCGGGACCATGTAGATGTCGCCGCCGGTGAGTGTCGCGTCGCCGCCGGACTGCGGCATCGGGGCCACTCCGAAGGCGTCGGTGTTCTCCATGCCGAACTGCATCTTCGCCAGTCGGTACGTCCCCGGGCTGCCCATGAACATGCCGACCTGCCCGGCCGCGAACTGCTTGATCACGTCGTTCTGATTGTTGAGGAGGGTTTTGCCGAGCGAATCGTCCTTCCAGCGCATGTCCTTGAGCAGCCGCAACCCCTTCTTCGTCGGCTCCCCGGTGAGCGTGGCTGTGTACGTGCCACCCTGCTCCTTCTCCAGCTCGCCACCGAAGGCGTACGACAGCATCGCCAGCTGCCAGCCGCCCTGGTTGTCCTTGGACTCGTGGACGAAGCCCGCGTTGCCGGTGCTGTCGCTGATCCTCTTGGCGGCCGTACGGACTTCCGCCCAGGTGGTCGGCGGTCTGTCGGGGTCGAGGCCGGCCTTCTCGAAGAGCTCGCGGTTGTAGACCAGGCCCTGGGCGTACGGATTCTGCGGTACGCCGTACACGTCGCCGGCGCTGTCGGTGAGCGGCTGGAGGACCTGAGGGTTGAACTCCTTGAAGTGCTCCCACTCCCTGAGCTGCCCGGTGATCGGCTGCACCTGCTTCTGCTGGATGAGCCGCTGCGGCTCGGTCAGCGGCACCTTGATGACGTCCTCGACATTGCCGCCGGACAGCTTCGCGGAGAACGTCAGCGGGTCGAAGACCGTGGTCGACCCCTTGACCTTGATGCCCGGGTGGGCCTTCTCGAAGTCGGCCACCTGCTTCTTGAACAGGGCGACCCCCGGCTTGTCGGTGGCCGGCGGCATGCCCTGCACCCGCAGCAGGAGATCGCCGTCCCCGCCGGCGCTGCTCGGGGTGAGGGAGGAACAGCCCGCGAGGGTCGCGGTCAGCGCCATGCAGCCAAGTATGGCCGCACAGCGGGAGTTTCTGGGCATAACGGCTCCAAGAAGGGCAGGAGTGGGCTCGGTGCGGTGTAGCGCGGTGCTTTGTTCGTTGCGGTGGTGTGCGCCGTGGATCAGTGGGCGGGTGCGGGGCCCGTCGAGGCGCGGGGGATCAGGCGGGAGCCGATCTCCACGAAGGGGGAAGTGACGTCAAGTCCATGTTCAGTACGTCCTGTTGTTCCTGCGATGGTCTCGATCAGGAGGTCCCCCGCCCGCGTGGCGATCTCTTCGGGGTCGATCCTGATCGTGGTGAGGCTGGGGGTGGAGACGGAGGCGAGCAGCGTGTCGTCGATGCCGATGACGCTGACGTCGCGCGGCACGCTTACGCCGAGGTTGGCCATCTGGTGCAGCACGCCGAGGGCGACCAGGTCGTTGTGGGCGATCACGGCGGTCGCATCGTGGGCGGCGACGAGGGTGGCGGCGTGCACGCCCGTCTCGAACCGTGGCTCGTACGGGCCGAGCTCGGACAGGGAGAGGTCGAGCGCTTCGAAGGACTCCTGGATGGACTTCCCGCGGCTCAGCTCGGCGCGGGACGCGTTGATGAAGACGCAGCGCCGATGACCGTACGCCTTCAACTGCTCGGCGGCCTGCGCGATGCCGGCGGACAGTGAGATCCGGACCTCGGGAATGCCCGGCACGTGACGGTTCACCACCACCAGTGGCATCCGGCCCGCGAGTTCATGGAGCCGGTCCTCGGTGAGGGTGGAGGCCCACAGGATCAGGCCGTCGACCCGCTTCGATACGGCCGCGATGGCGGCCAGCTCGTCCGCCTCGCGCTCGTCGCTGTCGGCGACCAGGACCGTGTAGCCCAGGTGCCGGGCGCGGGCCTGCATCGCCTTGATGATCGGCGGGAAGAACGGGTTGGCGATGTCCGGGACGATCAGGCCGAGCGTTCCGGTGCCGCCGCCGCGCAGTGAACGGGCCGCCGGGTTGGGGGAGTAGCCGAGCTTGGCCGCGGCGTCGAGGATGCGCTGCCGCGTCGTCGGCTGCACCTGGTCGGGTGCGGTGAACGCACGGGACACCGTCGACACCGAGACGCCCGCGGCGCTCGCCACCTCCCGGATCGTGACTGCCACGGACGGCCTCCTCGTCGTCTTGAGCCGGGGGACCCCGGTCGTCTCGCATCTGGACTCTGCGAATGCGGTTGATGTTTGCGAACGTTCCCATGACGTGTCAAGACGTGTGTCAGGAGTATTTCATCGAGGAAAACCTTCTGGATGCGCGGGTCTTGCGCTTCGAGTCGACTGCTGCCGATGATGTGTTCTCAAGAACGGCACTGAAGTTGCGGGAACGTTTTCATAGAGGAGTGGAATGAAGATCACCGGCCTGGAAGTGCTGACTCTCCCCGACCACGGCGACAGCATGATGCTGGTCGTGGTCGACACCGACGAGGGCATCCACGGCCTGGGCGAGGTCGGCATCAGGTCGCGCCAACGGGCGGTCGCGGGGGGTCTCGAGCACCTCGCGGAGCTGATCGTCGGCGAGGACCCGCGACGGATCGAGCACCTCTGGCAAGTGATGTTCCGGCGCGGGTTCTTCCCCGCCGACCGCATACTCGGCGCTGCCATCGCAGCGGTGGACGTGGCCCTTTGGGACATCCGCGGCAAGGCGCTCGGCGTACCGGTGCATGAGCTCCTCGGCGGCCGGGTGCGTGATCACGTATTCGCCTATGTGCATGTCGGCGACGGCTACCACGACCGCGCGTGGTTCCTGGATCGCTGTCGCGACCTGGTCGCCGAGGGCTGGCGCCATCTGCGGTTCGCCTCGCCGCACGACGCCGACGGCACGCTTGACGCCCGCCGCTGCCTGCGCGACTCGGTCGACCTTTTCCACCAGGTGCGGGACGCGGTCGGCGACGAGGTGGAGCTGATCCTCGACGTCCATACGCGCCTGGATCCGCCGGAGGCGCTGACCCTGTGCCGGGAGATCGAGGCGGCGCGCCCGTACTTCGTCGAGGACCCACTGCGCTGTGAGAACCCGGACAGCTACCGCATGCTGCGGGCCCGCACCGGCGTACCACTGGCCGCAGGTGAGCAGTACGGCTCCAAATGGGAGTTCAGGACACTCATCGAGGACGACCTCATCGATTACGCGCGCGTGGATGTCGGGGTGGCCGCGGGCCTGACCGAGGCGAAGAAGATCGCGGCGATGGCGGAGACCCACCACATCAAGCTCGCCACCCACAACCCGCTCGGCCCGGTCACCGCCGCTTCCTCGCTCCAACTCAACCTGGCCTGCCCCAATGTGGCGATCCAGGAGCACCAGACCGACCTCGATCCGGCCGTCGCCGCCCTCTTCACCGCGCGGCCGACGATCCTGCCGGGGCGGGTGGAGCTGAGTGAACTGCCGGGCATCGGCGTCGATATCGACCGGGAGGGGGCGCGGCGGTACCAGGCCACGGCGGCCGAGCGCCCGCACTTGCGCACGGCGGACGGGGCGTTCACCAACTGGTAGCCGAGCAGGGCCGGTCGGCCGCGCGGGCCCGTCCCCCGCGGAATCGACGGCGTACAACCCCTGTGTCCCATCCGGTACCGAACGGGACGCCGGACAGGGAGCGGGCCTCTTCCGGCTACTGGCCTGGAAGCCGCACACCAGGACAACGGGACATTCGCATCACCGTCCCGGCGGGCCCACGGCCCGCGTCCGCACACTGAGCACGAATTTCCGATTCCAGGAAGTGGGGCGAGTTTCGTCGTGTCGTTCAGAAGAGCCGCGAGGCCGGTCGAACTGGGCCTTGTCGGCATAGCGTTCATGGGCGTGCTGGTCGGCGTGTCGGCGACGCCGGCCGGCAGTCAGGAACGCGAGAAGCTGCAGGTGACGGCCGTGTCGTCGCGGCCCGGAACGGTGTCGGGAGACGACGCCCTGATACGTGTCGAGGTGCCCGCCTCCATAGCGGCCGACAACGTCCGGGTCGAGGTGGAGGGCCGGGACGTGACCTCGAGTTTCCGGCCCGCCGGCAACAACGCGCTGATGGGCGTGGTGAAGGAGCTGTCCAAGGGCGACAACAGGCTCACGGCCAGGGCCCAGGGCGCGGACTCCGGACAACTGACCCTGAAGAACCACCCCATCACGGGGCCGGTGTTCGCCGGGCCGCACGAGCAGCCGTTCGTCTGTGACACCGCCGAGTTCAAGACGGTCACCGGCGACACCCTCGGGCAGCCGATCGACAAGGACTGCTCGGTCAAGACCCGCGTCGATTACATGTATCGCACCACGGCCGGCAAGTTCGTTCCGTTGCCCGACGAGAACGTCCGTCCCGCCGACCTGGCGACCGCCACGACGAGCGCGGGCAAGAAGGTGCCGTACATCGTCCGCGTGGAGACCGGCACCATCAACCGCGGCATCTACGAGACGGCCGTGCTGCACGACCCGAACGCCGGTACCCCCGACCCGCTGCAGCGTGGGCCGGGCTGGAACGGGCGCCTCGTGTACGGCTTCGGCGGGGGCTGTAACGGCGGCTGGTACGTCCAGGGCCGCAACACCGTCGGCATCATGAACGACACGTATCTGAGCAAGGGCTACGGCGTCGCATCCTCCACGCTGAACGTCTTCGGCAACAACTGCAACGACCTGCTGGCCGCCGAGACCATGAGCATGGTCAAGGAACGCTTCGTGGAGACGTACGGCGACCCGGCCTTCACCATCGGAAACGGCTGCTCCGGCGGCTCATACCAGACCCACCAGATCGCCGACAACTACCCGGGTCTGCTGGACGGCATCCTCTCCGGCTGCAGCTTCCCCGACGTCGGCTTCGGGACGATTCAGACGCTCAGCGACGCCCAGCTCCTGAACCACTACTTCAAGGAGGTCGCGCCGGACACGTTCACCCAGGAACAGCAGAGGGCGGTCTCCGGGTTCGGCAAGTGGGAGAGCATCGGCAGCCTGGCGAGGGCCGCCGGCCGTATCGACCCCACGGTGTTCTGTCCGGCCCAGCTGCCCGAGGGACAGCGCTACGACCCCGACACCAACCCGGACGGTGCCCGCTGTGACGTCTACAGCCACACCGTGAACGTCTACGGCGAGGTACCGGAGACCGGGAAGGCGCGCAGGCCGCTCGACAACACCGGTATCCAGTACGGACTCGAGGCCCTGAACAAGGGGACCATCGACATGGACCAGTTCATCGACCTGAACCGGCGCATCGGCGGCCTTGACGACGATGCCAAGCCCGCTGCGGAGCGGACCGTCGCCGATCTCAAGGCGGTACGGCTCGCCTACCGCACGGGCCGCATGCTGAACGGCGGTGGCGGCCTCGCCGACGTTCCGATCATCGACTACCGCGACTACACGGACGACGCGGCGGCCGGCGACATGCACATGCGCTTCCACTCCTTCTCCACCCGGGCGCGCTTGGACAAGGCCAACGGCACCCACGCCAACCAGGTCATGCTCACCCGCTCCAACGGGCACGGATTCACTCTCGCCGGGATGCTGTCCGACATGGACCAGTGGCTCACCGGCATCAAGGGAGACTCCAGCAACGAGGCCCCCATCGAGAAGATCGTCCGCCACCAGCCGCAGGGTCTCACGGACGCCTGCTGGACCCGTGGCATCGGTGCGAAGAAGATCGCGGAGCCCCAGGTCGAGGGCATCGACAACACCGAGTGCAACACTCTCTACCCGGTGTGGACATCGCCGCGGATGGTCGCCGGAGCCGATGTGGCCAACGACATCGTCAAGTGCCGCAAGCGTCCCGTGATCAGCTCCGACTACCGCGTGCCGGTGACCGATGGCCAGTTCCAGGATCTGAAGGCGATCTTCCGGGACGGTGTCTGCGACTGGTCCAAGCCCGGGGCGGGTCAGCAGGGCCTCGCCGGTACATGGCTCTCCTTCGACCGGAAGTGACAGGATCGCGGCAGGTGACCAACCTGGGGGCAGGTGCGACCTCTCGCCTTGATATCAGTAGTGGTGGTGAATTCCCGTCTTCGCCCAGGTCGGCACCTGTTCCGGGCCGCTGAAGCGTAGTCACACCCAGCTGGTTCCCTCCCTGTTGTCAGTGAGGATGAGAGCACCGGGAGTACGGGGCGGCCTGGCGGCTTTCCCAGCCCCGGCGGGCCGTGTCCAGCGCCCGCCGGGGACCCGTTGCGGCGGATGGTGGGAACGGCTCGGCGAGGGAGCTGGGCTCCGATCTCGCCTGGTGACCGGCGAGTCATGGACACTCCCAGAGGAAGACTGAAGGTCTTCTGACGTTGGGCCGTTGTCATGCGCAAGATCAAGATTGTGCCGCGCCTCTGCGTGGCCATCTTCGACCGCCTCACCTTCGGCGGCAACATCATCGAGACCGGCACCTGCTCCTACCGACTTGCCACCACCCGCGCCCGCGCGGACCAACAACTGGCCACGGCCATCGCTCACTGGCCCAGGGTCCGGCACCCGGCATGATGCAGGCATGATCACTGTTCATCTGAAGTACGAGATCGACGCCGACAAGCTCGAGGATTTCGAAGAGTACGGTCGCCGCTGGGTCCGGCTCGTCAACCGTTTCGGCGGGACGCACCACGGCTACTTCCTGCCGAGTGAGGGCGACAGCGACATCGCCTACGCCCTCTTCTCCTTTCCCAGCCTGGCCGCTTACGAGCAGTACCGCACGGACAGCATGTCCGACGCGGAGTGCCAGGAAGCATTCCAACTGGCTCGTGACACCCGCTGCATCAAGCGGTACGAGCGCCGCTTCCTCCGGCCGCTCGACGGCCTGTCCTAGGCCGGCGGGAGCGACGTGGTGCGACCCTGCTGCGCGGCTGTGCGCAGCGCTGCGATGACGGCCGTGGTCGTCGGGTTCGCGGTCTGGGTGTGACGCGTCGCGGCGAACAGCAGGCGCATGATCGGGCGATCCGTGATGGGCGCCGCGCGGATTCCGGGTGTGGCCGGGGCGATGGCCGTCCGGGCACCGTCCCGGGCTCGTGCGGGTCCTGTCCCAGCCTGCCTATGCCGTGGACACGGTATGGGCCTGCCACGGCTCGCACTGATCAGTAAGAGGTCTCGGTGGGGGTCTTGCATACCTCTCCTTGAGGCTCGGGACCTGCCCAACGAGCCAGAGAAGGTGCGGTTAGCACACCACCCGCGCCGTCCCGACGGATAGCCCGCGCCGCCCCGCTTGCAGACGATCCCCTCGACGCCCTGCTCACGCAGGGCGTCGTACCAGAGCACGGAGACGTCACGGTCGTCGGTTGCCGGGACGGCCTGGATCGGCGGCCCGACATCGGCGAGGAGCTCCAGCAGGAGGACGCGGCGCCCGGTGTAGCGGCGGCTTCGGGAGTCACCGATCGTCGGGTCCGGGTACTGCAGAACGTCCCAGCAGATGTAGGAGGCCGGATACCGGGGCGCGGGCCCGGGTCACGCGCGACTTCCTCCACGGAGCCGCCCTGCAAGCCCCTGGTCAGGCCTCGCCGGGACTCCGCCAGCGCAAGCTCGAAGGATCGGTGCTCTGCAGTTCCAGGCCCATGCACTCGGCGAGGCCTGTGGCCAGTGCCGACAGCGTCGGATGCTGCCAGACAAAGTTGTTGGCGAGCTCGACCCCGAGGTCGGATTCCAGACGGACCCGTAATTCCATGGACAACAGCGAATCGAAACCCAGCGCCTTCAGAGGGGTCTGCGCGTCAAGAGTGGTGCTGCCCAGCCGGAGAACTCCGCGAATGTGCTCGGCCATGTAGTTCTCGAGGGCCTCGCGCCGGGCGATACCTGGCGCGAGGCCCTCGAGATGGCCCCGGATGTCGCGGGAATCCTCGGGTGCGTCTACCGAGTATTCGTTGTCCGGGGCGAGGAGGCTGAAGAACGAGGACTGCCGTCCGGTGAGGGGAATCCAGGTGCCCGGCTCCCCGGGAATCACCCCGGTCTGGACGCGTCCGTGTGCCAGAAGCGAGTGGAGCGCCAGCAATCCCTTGTCGGTCGGGATTGTCTCGTAGCCCCGGCTGCTGAAGTCGGTTGCGACACCGGTCTCGCCCCATGGCCCCCAGTTGACGGCGAGCGTGGGCATGCCGGCGCGGCTCCGCCATGCGGCGAAGGCGTCGAGCCAGGAGTTGGCGGCTGCGTACACGCCCTGTCCAGGGTTGCCCAGCAGGGAGGCCATGGAGGAGAAGACGACAAACCAGTCCAGTGTGTGTGCTGCGGTGGCGTTGTGCAGTTTCCACGCGCCGGTGACCTTGGGGTTCCATACGCGCTTCAGCTGGGAGTCTCGGATGTTGGCGATCACGGCGTCCTCGAGGACCATGGCACAGTGGATGACACCGCGCAGGGGTGTCCGGTCTTCGGTGGCGGTGGCCACCAGGCGTTCTGCGGTACCAGGTTTGGCGATGTCGCTCAGTACGACAGTGATCCGGGTGCCGCCGGCGGACAGCTCCGTGATCGCGCGCGCGGCGGCAAGGGAGGGAGGTGTGCGGCCGTTGAGGACGATGTGACTCGCGCCCTGCTCGGCCAGCCAGTGCGCGATTGCCAGGCCGAGGCCGCGCAGGCCGCCGGTCACGATGTAGGCGCCATCTGTGTGCACGACAGGCGGTCCCTCGGGAAGGACCGCAGTGGTCTTCCCTCGGTTCGGGATGGTCAGGACCAGCTTGCCGATGTGGCGGGCGCTGGCCATCAGCCGGAAGGCTTCGGTGGCTTCGGCGAGCGGATACGGGGAGCAGAGCAGCGGCTTGAGACGGCCTTCGGCGAACTCGGTGACGACCTCACGCAGCACGGTCGCGAACATGTCGGGGCGGGTCCGCTGGAGTTCGATGAGATCAACGGTGCTCAAGGTGATGTTGTGCCGGAACGGAGCCAGCCCGACAGGGGCGTCGGCCAGGATGTCGCGCACTCCCAGTTCGACGAAGCGGCCGAAGGGCCGAAGCGTCTCCAGCCCTGCGCGGACGGCCGCACCGGAGAGCGAGTTGAGGACGACATCGACGCCCTGGCCGTGGGTGGCGTTGCGGGTCTGCTCGGCGAAGTCCAGGGACCGGGAATCCATCACCCGCCTGATCCCGCTGCCGCGTAGGTATCGTCGCTTCTCTTCGTTGCCGGCTGTGGCCAGCACCTCGGCGCCGAGCAGCTTGGCGACGGCGACCGCCGCCAGGCCGGTGCCTCCGCTGGCCGAATGGATCAGGACGCGTTCTCCCGCGCGCAGCCGGGCGACGTGGCGCAACGCGTACCAGGCAGTGAGGAAGGCCGTGGGCACTCCTGCCGCGGCGACAGGATCGAGCATGGCCGGAATCGGGGCGACCACGGTCGCGGGCACAGTGACGAACGAGGAGAAGGCGCCGCCTTCGAGGTGAACGGCGAGCACCGGGTCGCCGACGCGTAGGTGCTCGACGCCAGGCCCGACTTCGGTCACCACGCCTGCGCACTCGAAGCCGATCCGGTACCGGATGTCCTGCTCGCCGGGCAGGAGGCCCATAGCCGTGAGTACGTCGCGGAAGTTGAGGCCCGCTGCCTGGACGCGTAGCTCCACTTCGCCCGGTCCTGGAGTCCGCCGCCCGGTCGCGGCGAGTTCCAGACTGCCGAGATCCCCGAGCCGCCCCGCCCGGAGGCGGAATCCGTCCACCCCGTAGCGCACGGTGCGGGTGGCGGCCGTGACCTGTTCGGAGGCGGCAAGGGGGGCGTGATCGAGACGGGCGATGTACCGGGTGGTGCCTCGTAGGGCGATTTCGTCTTCGTGGCCATCGGCGAGCAGTTCCTCGGCCAGACTCCGCAGGCCTGGGTCACCGTGGTCCGTGTCCACCAGGGTGGCGCGCATGTGCGGGTGTTCGAACGCCAGGACGCGGATCACGCCGCGCAGGGCACTTTGCTCAAGATCCACGGTCTCGTCGGCCGCTACCGCGCGGGCGGCCCGGGTGACGGCGTACAGGCGAGGAGGGGTGGAACTGCGGGCGGCTGCCTGGGCAGTGGCGAGGATTCGTCGGGCACGCCGCTGAGCGCCCACGGTGGGATCGTCCGTGGTGGTGGGCGATGTTCCGCACAGCATCACGACGGCGCGCGCCGGGGACGCGATGGCCTCCAGGTGTGTGCTGACGGATTCAGCGAACGGTCCGAGCCGCTCATCTCGCAGCGGGGTTTCCCACGCCTCGGCCTGGGCTCCGGCCTCGCGCAGGATGGTGGCCAGTGCCTCGGCGTCTCCTTGGCCCTCCCCGATGACGAGCCAATTTCCGGGCGCTGACTGCGAGGTGGCCTGCGGACGCGGGACCGGATGCCAGCCGGTCTCCAGGAACCACTGGTCGACCTGATCGGCCTTCCGTGTGCTTCGGCGTGCAAACTTCACTCCGTCGATGGCCATAACCGGCTTGCCTGTTTCGCTCAGCAGACGGGCATGCCCCATGGCGCTGTCGGCTGTGGTCTCAACGATCCGGGCGTGGCAGTACACAGCGGTCGCGGGATCCCCCAGAATCCGTACTGTCCCCATCCGGACGGGAAGGATCAGCCCCTGGCCGACGTCCTCGACGGGCCCTGCGACCAGGAGTTGCAGGCAGAGGTCGACGAGAACAGGGTGAACCCGCAAGGAGAGATCTCCGGTCCGCGCGGGCTCCGGGACAACGACGCGGGCCCAGAAACTGTCTCGGCTGCTGGAGGCGTGCAGATCCGTGATGCCGGTGAACGCAGGACCGTGTTCCAGTCCGCGGGAGCGGAGTCTTGTGTAGAGAGCTGCGGGATCGGCGGTGACCGAGTGCCTCCGTGCCAAGGTGGCGACGGACGCGGTGTGGGCGCGCGTGGGGCGGGAGAGACGGCGCAGCATGGCTGAGGCGTACATCACCCACTGGCCGTCATCACCGCGTCCGAAGATTTCGCATGTGGCGTGGTCCGGGGCGGTCATGGTGACGGTCGTGCTGAGGTCGGTGTGCTCGGTCAGACGTAGCAGCTCCCGGAATGAGACGTCGGTGATCTCCACGTCGGCGGGGGTGGCGTCGAACACCTCGCAGGCGGTGGTCAGTGCGATGGCGTAGTGGGCGGCGCCGGGCAGTACCGGGGTTCCGTGCACTCGGTGGTCGGTCAGCCAGGGCAGCCCCGTGGTTCCGGCGTCCCCCTGCCAGCAGTGGCGAGCCTGTTCGCCGGGTACCTCGGTGTGGATGCCCGGCAGGGCGACGGTCGAGCGCGCGACGTGCCGCTCGGCGGGGGTGGCCAGCCGGGCGGCATCCACCCAGTGGTACTTGCGGTCGAAGGTAATGGTGGGGACGTCAGCGAGGTCGCCCCGCGCGTACAGCGGCGACCAGTCGACGTTCACACCCGCGCAGTGCAAGGCCGCGAGCTGGGTGCGGAACGTGGTGGGTTCGTCCTCTCCGCGGCGTAGCGTGGGCAGCACGACCGGTTCGCCGGTCAGGTCTTGCAGGCTCTCCGCGACGGCGTGTGTGACCACTGGGTGCGGGGAGATCTCGAGATACACCAGGTTGCGATCCGCGGCGGCCGTGGCCACCGCCGGGCAGAAGCGCACCGGGTTGCGCAGGTTCGCGCACCAGTAGGCGGCGTCGAAGGCCGGCACCTCGTGCGGGTCCTTCAGCACGGTGGAGTAGAAAGGGATCCTGGGGCGCTGAGGAGTCAGGTCGCCGAGGCTGGTGAGAAGTTCTGCGAGCAGTGGGTCCACTTGCGGGCTGTGGGAGGCGACGTCTACCGCGACGGTCAGTGCCGGGATACCACGGTCCTGCCAGCCGGCGACGAGCCTTGCGACCTGGGTAGGGTCGCCAGCCACGACGGTGGAGTTGGGCGCGGCAAGGACCGCCACAGAGACTGACTCGGCATTGTTCGCGGCGAGTTCGGCCTCCACCGCGGCCCGGTCCAGTCCTACGGTTGCCATGGCACCGGCCCCAGCGATCCGGGTGAGCAGCGCGGAGCGCCGGCAGATCACCCTGGCGCCGTCCTTCAGCGACAGGGCCCCGGCCACGACAGCGGCTGCGACTTCTCCCATGGAGTGGCCGATGACACCGGCTGGCTCGACTCCATGGGCGCGCCAGGCGGCGGCCAGCGCGATCTGCAGGGCGAACAGCACGGGCTGCACCTTGGAACATTCCGTCACCGGTTCACCGGCGCGTACCACGTCCAGTACGGAGAACGCGGCCTCGGCGAAGATGTGAGCGTCGGCTTCGGTCAGGGCCGCTGCGAAAGCCGGTTCCTGCTGCAGCAGTCCCCGTCCCATGCCCGGCCACTGCGAGCCCTGCCCGGAGAATACCCATACGGGCTGCCGGGAGGCGGTGATGCTGGTCGGCCCCGTCACCACGGCCGGGTGGGCCCGGCCCGCTGCGAATGACCTCAGTGCGCCGACCGCGTCGCGCGTCGAACGGGCCACGACTCCGAGACGTCCCCGCCCTGCGCTGCGTCGCAGGGCCAGGGTGTGCGCGACATCGCGCAGCGGTACCATCGCGCCGTCGCTCTCCAGCCAGTCGGCCAGACGCAGTGCCGCGGCCGGTAGCACGGCGGGGGAGCCGGCCGGAACCAGTACCACTTCGGATGCGGCGGCAGGAGGGGTCTGCCGTCGGCGTGACAGGGCCGTTCGGCTGTCCTGTGGCGGTTGTTCCAGGATGACGTGGGCATTGGTGCCGGAGAATCCGAAGGAGGAGACCGCGGCCAGCCTCGTCGGCGCCTGCACGGGCCACGGAGTCAGCTCAGTGGGTACGAAGAAGCGTGTCTTGTCCGCGGCGATGGCCGGATTCCAGCGGGTGAAGTTCACGTTGGGGGGGATGAGCCCGTGTTGGAGGCACAGGACGGTTTTGATCAGTCCGGTGACTCCGGCGGCGGGCTCCAGGTGGCCGAGGTTGGTCTTGACGGAACCCAGAGCGCACCGGCCGTGGCCGGTGCCGTACACCTGCGCCAGGCTGGCGAATTCGATCGGGTCACCGAGCGGGGTTCCCGTTCCGTGAGCCTCGATCATCCCCACGTCCTGCGGGTCGATCCCGGAGTTTGTGACTGCCTGCTGGAACAGGGCCTGCTGGGCGGTGGGAGAGGGGGCGGCCAGGCCGTCGGACCTGCCGTCCTGGTTCACGGCGGACCCGCGGACGACGGCGAGGACGCGGTCGCCGTCCCGTTCGGCATCGGCCAGACGTTTGAGTACGACCGCGCCGCAGCCTTCACCTCGGACGAAGCCGTCCGCGGCTGCGTCGAAGGTGTGGCAGCGCCCTGTGGGCGACAGCATCCCCATCCGGGCGAAGGACAGGGTTGTCCTGGGGCGGAGCATGAGTGTGACGCCGGCGGCGAGAGCGAGATCGCATTCGTTCTGAAGCAGCGCCCGGCAGGCCAGGTGGAACGCGACGAGCGAGGACGAGCAGGCCGTGTCGAGGGCGATGCAGGGGCCGTGCAGGCCCAAGAGGTAGGAGATACGGCCTGCGGCGACGCAGTGCCCGTTCGTCAGAATGGAGCCCTCGAGTTCTTGGGGCTGCCCGGCGAGCTGATCCATGTAGTCGTTGTAGCTGAGACCGGTGAAGACGCCTGTCGGCGAGCCGGTCAATCGATCCGGTGGCAATCCGGCGTGCTCCAACGCCTCCCAGACCACCTCCAGCAGCAGCCGGTGTTGGGGATCGAGTACGTCCGCCTCGCGGCCGGAGACACCGAAGAAGTCCGCGTCGAAAACGGACACGTCACTCAGGTAGCCGCCCTGCTGAGGAGGTGTGGGCACGCCGGGGGTTCGCCCGGCGCCGTGTTGTGCCCAGAGCGTCTCGCGTCCCGGCGGCGGATTCCCGACCGCCTCTTGCCCCTCGGCGAGCAGCTGCCACAGGGCTGCGGGGGAGTCGATATCGCCAGGAAGCCTGCAGCCCATGCCAATCACAGCGACGGGGTCCATTGCCTTGTTCGAGGGATGCCTGTGTCGGCCCACGGTGGTTCTCCTTATCGATTGACTGCGCAAGGAAGCGCTGAGCTCCCGTTCTGCTGACGGCTCATCCGGGCTCGCAACGCGCACGGGCAGGGGCCGGACCGGGTGCCATGGAGGGCTGAGGGCAATCGGGGCGGGCCTCAGACGTCGGGGCTTCCCAGGAGGATCGCGCTCTTCACCCCGCCGACCTGGTAGTTGAAACTCAGCGCGTAGTCGAAGTCGAGAGGCCGGGTTTGCACGCCGGGAACGGGGTCGAAGGTGAGGTTGTCTGCCGGCTGCTCGCAGTTCGCGGTGGGACATACCTCGCCGCGCTCCATCATGAGCAGGGTAAGAGCGACGCCGAGACAGCCCGCGGGCGCGCCGTTGTGGCCGAAGCAGCCTTCCTGGGACGTCATCAGAAGGTCCTGGGCGGCGGAGCCGTACAGTTCCTTGATCGCGTTCGCCTCGAAGGCGGTGACCACCACGTTGCCGTCGCTGCCACCGTGGACGTAGGGCACCTGGCCGATCTCCCAGCGGTCTGCGAGACACCGGCGGACGGCGGACACCAGCTCGCGGCCCGTCTCGTCGGAAGCCAGAGGGTTAGTCAGCCCGTCGCGGGTCGTGGCCTGGGCGAGCACCTGACCGTACAGGTGGGCCCCGCGCCGGGTGGCGTGTTCGCGGCTTTCCATGATGACGGTCACCGATCCCTCGCCGTGGTTGATGCAGTCGGCACGACGGTCGTAGGGGCGCATGAGGGAGTCGAACGACGGCAGAAGCGCGGGCATGTCGTCGGACCGGATGTTCTCGTACGTCTTCTGCGCGCCCTGCAGCAGGCGCTGGATGTTACGGATCAGTTTGACGCTGAAGATGTCGACGCCGGTCACGACGGCGATGTCGACCTCGCCGCCGGCGATCAGACGTCGGGCGTTGCCGATCTGCACTGCGGATGACGCGCAGCCGCACGAGACCGTGAAGTTGGGGCCTTTCGATCGGGACAGTGCGCCTTGGACCAGGGCAACGTCGGAGGGAGTGACGGCCTGTTCTGCCGCGACGAACAGTTCCATCGCCTCCGACACGCGAATGCTCTCGGGATCGGCTCGCAGCACGGCGAGGTAGCTGTCGATGTTCGCGTCGACGCCGCCGCGTCCGGCCAGGATCGCCGCGTCGGCCAGGTCGCCCGAGTAGGGATCCAGTTCGGCGTCCGAGCATGCCTGCGCCATGGACATCAGGCCGAACCGATGCGCTGCGGTGTAGTGGCGTGAGAAGAAAGGGGCGATATCGGGGAGGCGTTCGTCGAACATTGCGTCCGAGAGGTCCACGGAGCCGTAGTAGGCATTGCTCTGCATGAGGCAGGAGGCCCCTCGGGAGGCGATGTTCCACAGGTCGTCCGCGGTGAAGACGGGTCGCCCGTCACCGGGAAGGCAGAACCCGATACCGGTGACCACGGCATCCCGTGCGTGCCGGCCGCCTCCTGAGAGGGAGGCCGCCCCGCTCACGACACACCTACGTGCAACAGAGAAGTCGTCATGGTGATCCCCTTCGGATCAGTTGGTAGGACCCGCACGTAATCGGCTGTGTGCTGCTGAGGAAGTGATCCCGCAGCGGCCGGATTCGTACAGGTATCTATTCGGCAATGTACGTGTGGTAGATCCATCGATAGATCGGCAGCATTTCACCATCGAGTTCGGCATAGTGATCCACGAACTCAAAATGCTCATAACCGTTCCGGTGGGGAACCGTCACTCTTGTTTCATTTTTCAGTGATTTCACTTCCCAGGTCGACGGAGATCCCTCCGGTCCTCCGCTGAGCATTACACGAATCGATTGAGGCATAGCGCTCTCCAGTCGGGAGGATCGGCGCTGTGTGATCAGCGCTGAGTGATCAGCGGAGACGTTGGCTTGATTGTTTTCCGCCATGCCGCCCCGAGTGCAGCCGAAAATGCTTCCACCACAGAACGGTGAGTGTCACCATGCCGCGCAACTGGTCCAGGAATCCCATGTTCGGCGCGTCACTCCCCATCGTGCGGGAGCTGGTCCGGAGGCGGCGCGGACGGTATCGGCGACCGGCCTCGCGTACGAAACGACGTGGCCGCCACAGGGTCGAAGCCGACAGCGTGCGCCATCGTGACCGCATTGACCAGCGCGGTTCCAGGGCGTCGCGCGGGGGTCCGGGCGTAGACGGCCGCCGAGATCACGACGGGCCCTGATGGCGGGAGGTAGGCCCTGATGACGGATTGGACAGCATTGGGAACTCGCATGGCGCCCCTTTGGCGAGGTGATGCGAGCCGCCTCTTCCTTGCCGGGGGCGCTCATTGCGACGAACGATCTCGATGCTGCACACGACTGGCTGGCCAGTTGTGTGGTGGATCGTCGGTTGCCGCGCTCCCCGGAGAGGAGGGCAGCCCACCGGTTGGATTCAAATCGGTTATCCCACAGGGCTGAATAATCTCGCAATGAGGCCGCTTGCAATTCACCCGTATGGCGCAATGTGGTGAACGGCGGACTCCATCTTTCCGTCGGGTCTTCGCAAATCCAGCCTCACTGGTCACGAAGTCGCATTCGTGACGGTTTGTCGCCGAGATGTCGCGCACGAATGGAGATGGCCCGCACTCCGGTAATTATCTGGCAGTGGCTGATTGCGGTGAAATGGTCTTGGCGTGACTGCCGCCGTCACGGCGGCAGTGGCCCGCAGCCGGCCACCACTCTCGGAGCAAGTTTCGGACTGGGCCAATCGGGTGACTAATTGGCACAGGGGTTGATGGCAGTTCATTCATTGGAGTTACTGAAGTCGTTGAACCGGTGGGTCGCCCATCCCTCTCCGGGGAGCTCGGCAATTGGCCCGCCCGTTTCAGCCCTCCCTGCTGGCAGGGCTTCGGCGAGCAGAGCCACTGCAAGGCTGCTCCGGAGAGCCACCGGCCGGTGGGTGCTCCCCGACATCGGCTGGTGAAGCGTCTCGCCGTGCTTGAGACCGGGCAGTGGTGCGCACGTCGCGGCTGGTGTCCGTCGGCCCCCGATCGCCGTCGGATCCGCCCCGTCCCGAGCGGACTCATCGCCGCGAGCCACTGCCCGGTTGCCTTTCCCGGAACTGAGAGCCGATCTTCCTCTCACCCCTGCCCCCGTCGGGCATGAGGGAAGCCCGTCCCGCTCTCGGCCGGTTCCCGTGCGGACCGCAATGGTCCGCCTGTCACAGGAGGATCCGTCATGTCCACAATCGCAACCTCGTCCGGCCAGTCACAATCGGTCGCCCAACTGCCTTTCCCCTTCGGTCCGCTGCTCCTGGCGGTCCTGCCCAACTCCGGACCGGTCGCCGGCGGCAACACGGTCCATCTCCTCGGAGCGGGCCTCAGCGGTGCCACCAGCGTCCTGTTCGGGACCACGCCGGCCACCATCGTCTCCCAGGACGTGCTGGGGCTCACCGTCACGGTCCTGGTCCCGGCGCACGCCGCAAGCACGGTACCGGTCACCGTTACCACGAGCGGTGGTACCAGCAACCCGGTTCCCTACACCTACGCGAGCCCGTCCACGCCTGCGCCTCCCACCGCCACCAGCATCATCCCGGCCTCGGGCCCGGTCGTCGGCGGCACCCCGTTCGTGATCACCGGCACCAATCTGAACGGCGGCACTGTCACCGTCAACGGCGTTCCGGCCACCGTGCTGGGCAGCGACCCGACAGGAATCCTGCTGTTCGGGATCATCCCGGCCGGCGCCACCGCGGGCAACGTCCCGGTCGTGGTCACGACCGCGGCTGGCACCACCACTGTCCCCGGCGGGTACACCTACATCTGACCACCCCCTCACGGCCTGTCTCCCTCCACGTCGCCACGCCGACTGGCCAGGGCCGTGAACAGCGCCGGCCTGCGAGTTCCTCGCGCAGGCCGGCGCTGTTCGGAACCAGGGACGATTCTGTAGCGACCAGCCCACCCGGCGGCGACGGACGCGAGGACGCAATGGCAGAGAAAACGCTGCGTATGAGGTGACCCCTGTGGTGTGGACACACCTGACAATGGATCTTGTTGATGCTGGAAGGTGTAGATCTACGTGGCACGACCCTCGAAGCACAGTGCGGAGTTCCGGTCCGACGTGATCGCGTACGTCAACCCCGAGACGCTGCGGACCTGGGTGCGTGATGCCGACGGTCGTCCAGTCGCCGTCGGCGCGTCGCAGGATAGCGAGGCCGAGTTGGTCCGGCTGCGGGCGGAGAACGCGCGGCTGGCCAAGGCGGAGAAGGAATGGCAGCTGGAGCGGGAGATCCTGCGTCGGGCAGCGGTCTATTTCGCCCGGGAGATGAAGTGAGGACCGCCGCTTGGGACTTCGCCTCCGTCGATGCCGAGATGTTCGGCATCAAGCGGATATGCCGGGTGCTGGAGGTCTCCCGCTCGGGCTACTACCGGTGGATCACCGGCGCCGAGGCGTGGGCGGGGCGGCAGTTTCGAGGAGGACGCCCTGGGCGAGGAGATCCGCGAAATCCATGCCGAACACCGCGGGAACTACGGCGCGCTTCGAGTCCATGCCGAACTGCGCGGCTTCGGCCACACGGTCAACCACAAGCGCGTGGCCAGGCCGATAAGCAAGCACGGCATCGTCGGCCGTCACCTGCGGAAGAAGAAGCGCACCCTGACTCATAGGCACGGTAGTTCGGCCATTTCGCGCGTTCGATATTGAGGGCACCGGCTCCTACAGCGTCGGGCTCGCATCCCATCTGCGCAGGCACGGTCACCGGCCGGTCGAGGTCAACCGGCCGGACCGGCGCGTGCGCCGCCAGCGAGGCAAGTCCGACCCCATCGACGCGGAGAGCGCCGAGGGCAGCATGGAGATGATCCGTCACCTCAAGGTCGCCCGCGATGGCGCGGTCAAGGCCCGCACCCAGGCCATGGTCCCTCTCAAAGCCCTGATCGTGACGGTTCCCGACGAGCTGCGCCAGCAGCTCCAGGGCCTGTCGAAGATGGCACTCATCGAGCGATGCGCCGGCCTGCGCCCCGGACCCGTCACCAGCCCGACCGCGTCCGCGAAGTACTCCCTGCGCGCGATGGCCCGCCGTTGGAAAGGCCTCAACGATGAGGCCAAGGAACACGACACCCTGCTGGGCGAGCTCACCAAAGCCCACGCGCCCGATCTGATCGACGCCTTCGGTATCGGCGCCGACACTGCTGCCGAGGTGCTGGTCACCGTCGGCGACAATCCAGAGTGGAAACAGATCGTTAACTACCCGGCCTTGTTGTGTCCTGAACGTGAAAGGAAGAAGCATGTAGGAACTCTTCTTGTAGCGATGCTGTACGGAGGATGAAGGTATGGCCCTTCAAATTCGCCCTGCGGGGGGAGAATTTAAACCACCTCATGCTGCGCTAGCTGAAGACTGCCGTGGTGAACGATGAGGAAAAGGCGTCCATTGAGACGTCAGGTGGGGATCGGGAAGGCGAGCGCAAGCGAATCGCTGCTGACGTGTCGAAAAGTAGAGTTGACATCAGAACCGGGGTGTCAAGGCAGTCCCGGGATGAGTCTGGCGGGTGCCCGTTTATTGGCCAGGCGGTGTCCGGCATGCAGGCGACGCGAGCCCGGTCTGCGGCCTTCGTACGGAACAGGAGAAGGCGGGCTTGGATACGTCTCCGCTGGTGAGCGGGGAGAGAGGGAGCGTCCCGGGCGGTCCGAAGCCGTGAGGGACTGAGTACCGACGCCAAGTACGCCGGCGGACCGGCTCGTAGTAGTGATGAAACCCCTGTAACGGGGGCGGAGCGAAGGGGCCGGGTCGTTCGTGACTGTGTTTATTCGATCAACCGGGCGTTACCCGGGAGGAGTCGCGTGAACGAGTTGAAAGCGTCAGGCAAGCCGTTCAATATTTCCAAGCAGTCCGTCTGGGAGGCGTACGAGAAAGTCAGGTCGAATAAGGGCGCAGCGGGCGTGGATGCGGTGTCGATGGAAGAATTTGAGAAGGATCTTAAGAACAATCTATACAAGATCTGGAATCGTCTCTCCTCCGGCACCTATTTTCCGCCTCCGGTGCGTGCGGTGGAGATCCCCAAGAAAGGGGGCGTCCGGATATTGGGCGTGCCCACGATCGGGGATCGTATAGCCCAGACGGTGGTTGCCGGGGTGCTGGAGGCCAAGGCCGAGCCGGTCTTTCATCCCGACTCCTACGGTTACCGTCCTGGGCGGTCGGCGATTGATGCTGTGGGCCGGTGCCGAGAGCGCTGCTGGAAGGCGGACTGGGTCATCGACCTGGATATCCGCGCATTCTTCGACAGCGTTCCGTGGGACCTGGTCCTCAAGGCGGTCGCCGCCCACACTGATCCGTCCCAGTCCTGGGTCCTGCTGTATGTGCGACGCTGGCTCGCCGCACCGCTGCAACTGCCCGACGGGACACGGCGCGAGCGGGACCGGGGGACGCCCCAGGGCTCATCGGTTTCGCCGGTCCTCGCCAACCTCTTCCTCCACTACGCCTTCGACGCCTGGATGGCGCGGAACTTCCCCGCCATCGGGTTCGAACGGTACGTGGACGACGCGGTGGTCCACTGCGTCAGCGAACGCCAGGCATGCTTCGTGCTCGCGGCGATCGAGAAGCGGATGGCCGAGGTGGGGCTTGAGCTGCACCCGGAGAAGACACGGATCGTGTACTGCCAGGATGCCAACCGGCGTGCCTCGTACGAGCACACCGAGTTCACCTTCCTGGGGTTCACCTTCCGCACCCGCTCCGCGGTGCGCAAGGACGGCCAGATGTTCCGGTCGTTCCTCCCCGCCATCAGCGGGGAAGCCCTGCGCAGGATCAGTTCCGAGGTGCGGTCCTGGCGGCTGCACCACCGCACCAGCCTGACCGAAGCGGATCTCGCACGGTTCATCAACCCGATCATTCGCGGGTGGATGGCGTACTACGGGGCCTTCTGCCAGTCGGCCCTCTATCCCCTCCTGGAACGCGTCAACGCCTACGTGATGCGGTGGATGCGCAAGAAGTTCAAACGGCTGCGGGGCAGGAAGAAAGCCCAAACGGCGTGGAACCAGGCCGTCGCACGGCGACCCCGGTTCTTCGCCCACTGGGTCTGGACCACCCATGCCCCCCGCGTCTGGTGACCAGAACGACAAGAGCCGTATGACGAGAGATCGTCACGTACGGATCTGTGAGGGCCGAGGGGTGAGAATCCCCTCGGCTACTCGGCGGGCAAGGCCCATCCTGGGTTCGTGCAGTGCCGGCCAAGGCGTTGGCGCCGTACGCGCGCATCCACGTTATGCAGACCGGAGCGGGCGCAAGACGGACATGCTCGACGCCATCCGGGCCGCGAGGAGCTGGCCACCGAGCATCTGATCTAACCCCGGCTTCGCGGCGAACGCGAGGCCCTGCGGGTCCTCCTTGCCACCCGTCACGGCGCTGTCCTCGCCTCCACCGCCGCGATCAACCAGCTCAAGGCCCTGATTCAACCGGACCATGCGGGGCTCCTCCAGCGGCACGAGAATGACCTCGCTCTCAGGTGCTTCATGTTTCCGGAATACGGAACGTGACCGAGGCCACCGGACGACCGGGCTCGCCATCGAGGGCCTGATCGACGAGGTGAACCGGCGCCGCGGGCGCTGTTCACCGGGCTGGGGACGTGAGTTGGCGACGGATTTCACCCGGCCAGTGCGATCCGTGCCCAGAACGTGCGGCCTCCGTCGGTCTCCTGCCGCGTTCCCAGTGCCTGCGCGGACTGCGCAACCATCACCAGGCCTCGACCGTACTCGTTGGCGTTGCCGACACGGTGCGGGACGGACGATGTTCCACCCTCATCCTGGACTTCCACGAGAAGCCAGTCACCGTCCTTTTGCAGACGGCCCGTGATCGAGAGGCTGTTGGTGTGGACGATGGCGTTGGTCATCAGCTCAGAGATCACGAGTAAGGCCGCACACCGGGCACTTTCGTCCGTTATATCCTCGGAGTCCATCCACAGCCGGGCCAGTTGGCGGCAGACCGGCACCGCCCGCTCCAATGGCGGCACCCGGAACGAGGCCGGTCGTCTGCTGGGGCAACCGTCGGCCAGGGCCCGGGCTGACGCCGTATCCGGCCATTGTTCAATCTCTTGGGGGGACAGTGCGATCTGCACCCCCGACCAAGCAGTCGGCAGCATAGTCCTTCCTCTCTCATCCTGGGCCTTGCCCAGGATGGCGGGGTGGCAGGTTTGCGCTTCAGGACACAACGCGGCACCAACCGCTGGCTGCGGATTCCTGCCGTACCGATGCGCTCGCCGGGCGAGGGACAACCGTGCCGAGAGCTGAGTGGGCGGTTCAGTGACGGTAAGCGGGGCACACCCGCCCGAAGCCGACACGGCGGGCGGGGGTCCGGACGATGCCGGCCACCGGCCCTGGAGATGATTCGGTGCCGTGGGGAGGCGGCAGACTCCGTGCTCCGGCAAAGTCCCTGCGCCGTGCGCGACGGTGAGCGGGTTGGCCGAGCACAGCGTGAGAGCGACGGGCACCCTGCCGACTGGCGTCGCGCCGCGTCGACCTGAGCGGTCTCACCGTAGAGCTCAGGAGTCCGAGACCGGGCACTGGACGTCGGAACCGTCGCCAAGGAAGCTCGCATGGTGTCCCCATAGAGGTCACTTGGGCCGCCGCGCCAGTCGGTGCCACCGGCACCGACTGGCGGATCCAAACCCCTCCCACAGGGGTGCCCATTGCGGCAGCCCCACCCGGCAGATGCCCAGGCTTTCACCTCACCTGGACAGCTACGAGAGAATTGAGCAGCCACTCCCCCGGGGAGGGTGGGCGGCCCACCGGTTTGGATAGTGATAGTTATCCTCTCGGGCGCACATGACAGCAACAAAGCCGACGCAATGTCACCCGAATGGCGTACCTGTGGCAAAATTCGTACCCTTCCGCCTCGGGCCACTCGAAGACTCACCGGGCAGGCCGCCATCATGCATCTGGATGAAGTGTTTCATGCACGTGAGCAGCACGCGATGTCGCGGAATCGGTGCCACGCGACGCAACAATTCTGCTTGGCGAATCGCTTCTTCTGACTTCCTTTAATGACCGGCTGTCCAGCCAGTTCTTGGCGTGATCTGTTCGGTCTGATCCCTTGGGGTAATTCGACGGCCGGTAACGCCCTACGTCAAAGCCATAAGGTGTCGCAACATCGCATCCCGCGCTGTGTGCACTGCACTGTGCGCACTCCGGCGCTGCGGCCGACACCAATGACTCGGTTGAAATCCGCACCGTCACGGGCCAGATCGCCCCCGACGCCGCGAATCACCCAGTCCGCAGACGGCGTGAGACAGCCCTACCAGCCGTCGCGAGCAGGCATTTTGGCGCGATCCGTACAGTCGGCCATCGACTCGTAACCGCGGCACTGTGGTGATCGTTTGACGCCGGGTCGCGGAATAGTGCAGCCTCATTTCTGTAGCCTATGAAGTCGCGTGCCGACGAGGGACTCAGCCGTGGAACTGACGCCCGAGCGCAAGCTTCCAACGGATCCTTCAGGCCGGGCGATTGAGTCATGCGACACTCAGAAGCCACAGCTGTATAACCACCAGTCGTTTCCGTGCTGCGCCGCTCGGATCCCTCGGAGTACCCACGTCCATACGAAAGAAAAGTTCCTTTAACGTACAAGTTGATCGAGCTTGGATCTTACAGATGAAACACGAGGCGGATCCTTGTCACCACCGGCATCGATTCAGTCATATGGTTCCTCGATTGAATATTGCCCGGCGCAACCGGATGGACGCGGGGCAACAGGAGCTGGGTGGGCCTCCTGGAGCCCCCAGGCATTCGACCCTATCCATGCTCCACCAATTTGCAATTTGAGTCGCTTCAGTCGCTGAAAGGAGTACGTATGGTTCCTGATCTGCACCTACGTGACAGCAACTCAGGCCGGACCGTAGCTTCTCGACCGGCAACTTGGTTGCCTGACGTGCTGTCAACCACGCTGCGACGCGCCTGGCCAGTACAACCGGCCAACTGTCCGTCGCAAGGCATGCCCGCCAATTGCCACGACTGCCAGAGCCCGGGCCACAGTTTCCGCGAGTGCCCGCGTCTCCCAGCCGGCCGCTGGTGTCACTGCTTCCACGCCTCGACGACCTGTGCGTGGTGTATCCAGGTGCGTGAGCGCATCAGCCTGAGTCCGGGGTGGGTGTCGCGGGCGGTGATGCCGGTCCGGTCGTCATCGATGTCCATGCGACATCGCCGCCCGAACGAAACCGGCTGCTGCCCGGCATCGCGGTTACCCCGTCGGGGTCACTGCACGGATGTCACCGCTTCGCGGCGCTGCGCGGTGCAAAGTACCCGGCCCATATCGCTTCGACGCTGTGGCCCCCGGTCCTCGACTGCACTGTCATGGCAGAGGAGGCAAACGTCAGTGCCACGTTCAGCCGAGCCGCTTACACCGCGGGCGGCCTGGCCACCACCGGCCGTCTGGCGGCGCAAGACGCGGAAGCGGCCCTGGTGGCGGCCGCGGTACACATGCGTCCGGGCCAGGAACGCCGAACTCCGCACATCATCCAGTCCGGGATTGCTTGCGGGCAGCCGCCTTCCGCTCGATCCGGGAGACCGCAGGTGAACCACGTACCCAGCCATGATGACGGACCGTTCGACCCTCAAAAGGTCGTACGTCAGATTCTGCTCGGCTCCGGCTCCCCTGCCAGCACCGTCCCCGCGCAGGCCGCCAAGAGAGCTGCGCCGACGGCGATGCGGGCAACCGAGCACGGTCTGCTGCCCGACACCCTCAGCGACCGTGGCAACGCTAAGCTGTTCGTCGCCTTGTACGGGCGGGGCTTCAGGCATGTGCCGGGCCTGGGCTGGTACCGGTGGTCGGGCTATCGGTGGGAGATCGACGAGGCCGACACCGTACTGTGGACAGCCGGCGAGATGGCCGAAAGGCTGGCGGAGACCGACCCGCACGGGCGGCACGGCGAAGCAGAGCTGCGCCGACACCGCCGGCGGGCTCTGACAACATCCGGAATGATGGCCATGCTGATACAGGCCAAGGCCGCGCCTGGGATGACTCTCAACGCTGCGCTGCTGAACGCGGATCCCTATGCACTGTGCACTCCGGAGGGGGTGGTCGACCTCCATACCGGCTTGGTCGCCGCGCCGGATCCGGAGAGACATTGCCACTCGCGTGCCACGAGCGTCGAAGCCCGGCCGATGGGAACACCCCGCTGGCAGCAGTTCCTCACCGACACGTTCGGCGACGACGCCGACGGCCATCAGATGATCGGCTTCCTGCACGAGCTGCTGGGCTACTCGATCACCGGTGATGTCGGTGCGCAGATCATGCCATTCTTTTATGGACAGGGAAAAAACGGCAAAAGCGTCTTTCTGGACGTCATCGTCAGACTTCTTGGGGACTACGCGGATGCCGCCCCGCCCAGTCTCCTGATGGCCCGGTCTGGCGTCATGCACGCCACCGTTCTCGCCGAGCTGCATGGCCGGCGCATTATCGTCTGCTCCGAACCCAAGCCCGGTGACCGCCTCGACGAGTCCCGCGTCAAGATACTGACCGGGGGAGACCGGATCAAGGCCCGCAGGATGCGACAGGACTTCTTCAGTTTCACCCCCACCCACACACTGTGGCTGCTCGGCAACCAGCGCCCTGAAGTCAGCACCGGCGGCTACGCGTTCTGGCGCCGGATGAGGCTGATCCCGTTCGACCGGGTCGTCGCAGACGACCGGAAGATCGACAACCTCGCCGACGCCCTGGTCACCGAAGAAGGACCGGGCATCCTGCACTGGCTCGTCACCGGCGCGCGCCGCTATCTGAATGGTCCTCGCGACCTGACGGGCCCCCCGCGGGTACGCATCGCCACCCACACGTACGCAAGGACCGAAGACCATACGGGCCGGTTCCTGAGCGAGTGCTGCACCGTGGACCCCGCCCTGCGTGCGGAGCAAACCCAGCTCTACACCAGCTACCGGAACTGGTGTCGGCTGGAGGGAGCCAACCCGGTCTCCTCGCGAGCGTTCGCCGCACGTGTCCGTGAGACCGTCGGCATCACCACACCCAAGGAGATAATCCTGTCCAACCAACGCAAGTTCTACCCCGGTATCGCGTTGAACCCCGAACTAGAAGAGCAAGCATGAATGTTCTCATCGGGCCCGCCCGACTCGCCTGCGGGAACGCCTTGCTTCGTGCGCGGCCGCTGCCGCGGTGACGAGGATGCTCCGCTACGTACCGATCAGGCACGGGGATCAGAAACAGATCCGCGAGTCGGCACGGCTGAGGAAGCCCCAACGCACCACACCCGCTCTTGGCCGTTCGCGCACTTCGGCACGGTCGTCGCCTACAAGGCGAAGTGGGCCGGGTGCCGCAACCTGCTTGCCCAGGCCAACGCGAAACCACCCTTGAGCAGCTGACATCAGCGGTTCCCCTGTACGTGCTGGAGGACATCGCCGAGCAGATGCAGCTTGCCGAACATCTCTTCACCCCGTTCAGGGAGATGCCGATGGGGGAGCGGGGTGCTGGCCTGATTTCGTCGGCAGCGGCGACCTCGGCGGAGCGGATGCGGACTTCATCGTGGTGGGCTCTTGGCGGACTGCAAAGCCACCATCCGCTCCCACAAGATCGGCCGAGCCGAGGTACAGCAGCTCGCCGGCTACCTCCTGCTCGACTACGACGACACTCATGCGATCAACCGGGTCGGCTTCTACTTTTCCCGCCAAGGTGCCCTCATAAGCTGGAGCGTGCCCGACTGAGGCTGACCCTTTGGAGTGGACACCCTCACAATGGATCTTGAAGGTCGAGGAAGGGATGTCCAGGTGGGGACGCCAGTCTCCGTGCCCGGAAGGGTTTCGGAAGGACGCCGTCGCGTTGTACTGAGCCGCCGGTGGCAAACGTAGGCGAGCTCAAGCGGTCAGCGCGTCACCGCTGTTCAGGAGGTCAGCGTAGACCTCTGCTGGAGTGCGGTAGCCATGGGTCTTGCGCGGACGATGGTTGAGCTCATGGGCGATGGCGTCCAGGTCGGCCTGGCTGAACGTGCGGAGGTCCGTGCCCTTGGGGAGGTACTGCCGAAGCAGCCGGCTGGTGTTCTCGTTGGTGCCGCGCTGCCATGGGCTCCGCGGCTTGCAGAGGTAGACCGGCATCCCGGTCTCGGCGGTGATGGCCTGGTGCTCGGGGCCGTCTCCCGGCCCCGGTCCCAGGTGAGCGTCCGCCGCATTTGGGGCGGGATGCCGAGGAGACTCCCGGTGAGGTGTGGAGTGACCTGCTCGGCCCTGATGCCGTCGGGCAGCGCAACGACGGCCGTGTAGCGGCTGGTGCGCTCGACGAGCGTGGCGACCGCCGAGGGCCGGGTGCCCATCACGAGGTCGCCCTCCCCGTTGGCGGGGGACCCTGCGGTCCTCGACCTCGGCGGGGCGGGCAGTGATGGACACCATGCCGCGGATGATGCCCCGCCCGGTGGACCGACGGGCGGACTACGGGCGGACTACGGGCGGACTACGGGCGGCGCATGGGCCTGGCTGACCGCAGCCGCTGGGTGAGGCTGCGGTCAAATCGCCCGGCGCCGACGAGGGTCGTAGCGCGAGAGGCAGATCGCTTCGTGCGGCATCTGCATGGAGGCGTCACCGGGGAACTGGCGTCGCAGCCATCCTGCGATCTGCTCGGGAGACAGCACAGAGCCGGCTTGGCCTCCACCAGCGCGCGCAGAGCGGGCCGTTGGGCGAGCTTGGCCTGCTTGGGCCGGCGCCCACGCCGGACGCCCGCCATGAGTCGACCCCGTGGGAGTGGACCCTGACCTACTCCGGTGCTCTGAAGGCCCTGGACTCATCCATGATTCGACCATACGGGTGATGTTTACCCCATCCTCTCTTTCTCATCCCGGTCCCGATGGAGTACTTGTAGTAGGGGAACCCGAAGGCCGCCCATCCTTCTCGGGGGACTGTTCCGGTCGACCTACCGAAAGGCCGACCAGCACGTGGATGGGCTGACGGACGTCGGTGAGCTCCCTTACCTTCAGTGCGCAGTCTGCACCGCTGAGTCACCAGACTCAATGCAGCCCATCCGGATCAGACAGACCTGTGATCTGGAAGGGCAAATCATGACCTCAGCACTTCAGCGTAGTTGGCGGCAGCTCCTCGGACTTCCGTGGAGGGGCTATCGTCGTCCCCTTGCGGCGGTCTCATCGGACCCGACTGTGACAGTGGGCACGACACCGGCAGGAGTGGCGATCACTCCGGACGGGCTGCACGCCTACGTGACGAACGAGGGCAGCAACGACGTCAGCGTCATCGACACCGGTACCCTCACCGTCACAGCCACCGTGCCCGTTGGAACAACACCCTTCTGGGTCGCCATCACCGGCGACGGCCTCCATGCGTACGTGACGAACGCGAGCGACAACACGGTTAGTGTCATCGACACCGTCACCAACACCGTCACCGCCACCATCGCTGTCGGAACCACGCCCCTCGGAGTGACGATCGCGGGAACCAACGCGTACGTAGCCAACGCGAGCGACAACACGGTCAGTGTCATCGACACCGTCACCAACACCGTCACCGCCACCATCGCTGTCGGAACTGGCCCCTTCGGCGTAGTGATCGCCGGCACTCAGGCGTACGTGACGAACGCGAGCGACAACACGGTTAGTGTCATCGACACCGTCACCAACACCGTCACCGCCACCATCGCTGTCGGAACCACGCCCCTCGGAGTGACGATCGCGGGAACCAACGCGTACGTGGCCAACAACGGTGACGGCACGGTTAGTGTCATCGACACCGGCACCAACACCGTCACCGCCACCATCGCTGTCGGAACCGGACCAGTCGGTGTAACGGTCGCGGGCACCCACGTGTATGTGGCCAACAACTCCGATGACACGGTCAGTGTCATCGACACCAGCACCAACACGACGACCTTCGCAATCCCCACGGGGCCGGGACCGTTCGGGCTGGCGACCACACCGGATGGGTCGACGCTCTACATCACCGACAACTCCGACAACAGCGTTACCATCACTCCCACCGTCCCTTTCCCCACCACGACGACGCTGGCCTCGGCACCGGACCCCTCGGTGTTCGGTGAGGCGAAAACGTTCACGTCTACCGTGACTTCCTCGGTAGGTACTCCGACGGGGACGGTCAGTTTCTTCGATGGGGCGACATTGCTGGGTACGGGGACGTTGAGCGGCGGGGTGGCGTCGTTCGCGACGTCGTCGTTGTCGGTTGGGTCGCATTCGCTGACCGCGGTCTACAACGGCGATTCGAACTTTGCGGGTTCGACGTCTCCGGTCGACGCCCAGACGGTGAATCAGGCGAGTACGACCACGGCTTTGGCTTCGGCCCCTGACCCCTCTGTTTTCGGTGAGGTGAAGACGCTGACCGCGACGGTGGCGGTCGTGGCGCCTGGAGCCGGTACCCCTACCGGGACTGTGAGTTTCTTCGACGGGGCCACTTTGCTCGGCACCACGAGTCTCTCCGGCGGGGTGGCCGTGTTCACCACCTCCACCCTCGCCATCGGCACTCACTCCCTCACCGCCGTCTACAACGGAAGCGGTAACTTCAACACCTCTACATCCCCCGTGGACACCCAGACGGTGAATCAGGCGAGTACGACCACGGCTTTGGCTTCGACCCCTGACCCCTCTGTTTTCGGTGAGGTGAAGACGCTGACCGCGACGGTGGCGGTCGTGGCGCCTGGAGCCGGCGCCCCTACCGGGACTGTGAGTTTCTTCGACGGGGCCACTTTGCTCGGCACCACGAGTCTCTCCGGCGGGGTGGCCGTGTTCACCACCTCCACCCTCGCCATCGGCACTCACTCCCTCACCGCGGTCTACAACGGCGATTCGGACTTTGCGGGTTCGACGTCTCCGGTCGACGCCCAGACGGTGAATCAGGCGAGTACGACCACGGCTTTGACTTCGGCTCCTGACCCGTCCGTTTTCGGTGAGGTGAAGACGCTGACCGCGACGGTGGCGGTCGTGGCGCCTGGAGCCGGCGCCCCTACCGGGACGGTGAGTTTCTTCGACGGGGCCACTTTGCTCGGCACCACTACTCTTTCCGGCGGGGTGGCGTCGTTCGCGACGTCGTCGTTGTCGGTTGGGTCGCATTCGTTGACCGCGGTCTACACCGGCGATTCGGACTTTGCGGGTTCGACGTCTCCGGTCGACGCCCAGACGGTGAATCAGGCGAGTACGACCACGGCTTTGACTTCGGCTCCTGACCCGTCCGTCTTCGGTGAGGTGAAGACGCTGACCGCGACGGTGGCGATCGTGGCACCCGGAGCCGGTACTCCCACTGGGACAGTCGACTTCTTCGACGGGGCCACTTTGCTCGGCACCACTACTCTTTCCGGCGGGGTGGCGTCGTTCGCGACGTCGTCGTTGTCGGTTGGGTCGCATTCGTTGACCGCGGTCTACACCGGCGATTCGGACTTTGCGGGTTCGACGTCTCCGGTCGACGCCCAGACGGTGAATCAGGCGAGTACGACCACGGCTTTGGCTTCGGCCCCTGACCCCTCTGTTTTCGGTGAGGTGAAGACGCTGACCGCGACGGTGGCGGTCGTAGCGCCTGGAGCCGGCGCCCCCACCGGGACGGTGAGTTTCTTCGACGGGGCGACATTGCTGGGTACGGGGACGTTGAGCGGCGGGGTGGCGTCGTTCGCGACGTCGTCGTTGTCGGTTGGGTCGCATTCGTTGACCGCGGTCTACACCGGCGATTCGGACTTTGCGGGTTCGACGTCTCCGGTCGACGCCCAGACGGTGAATCAGGCGAGTACGACCACGGCTTTGACTTCGGCCCCTGACCCGTCCGTCTTCGGTGAGGCGAAGACGCTGACCGCGACTGTTACGCCGGTGGCGCCTGGAGCCGGTACCCCTACCGGGGCGGTGAGTTTCTTCGACGGGGCCACTTTGCTCGGCACCACGAGTCTCTCCGGCGGGGTGGCCGTGTTCACCACCTCCACCCTCGCCATCGGCACTCACTCCCTCACCGCCGTCTACAACGGAAGCGGTAACTTCAACACCTCCACATCCCCCGTGGACACCCAGACGGTGAATCAGGCGAGTACGACCACGGCTTTGACTTCGGCCCCTGACCCGTCCGTCTTCGGTGAGGCGAAGACGCTGACCGCGACTGTTACGCCGGTGGCGCCTGGAGCCGGTACCCCTACCGGGGCGGTGAGTTTCTTCGACGGGGCCACTTTGCTTGGCACGACCGCTCTTTCCGGCGGGGTGGCGTCGTTCGCGACGTCGTCGTTGTCGGTTGGGTCGCATTCGTTGACCGCGGTCTACACCGGCGATTCGGACTTTGCGGGTTCGACGTCTCCGGTCGACACCCAGACGGTGAATCAGGCGAGTACGACCACGGCTTTGACTTCGGCCCCTGACCCGTCCGTCTTCGGCGAGGCGAAGACGCTGACCGCGACGGTGGCGATCGTGGCACCCGGAGCCGGTACTCCCACTGGGACAGTCGACTTCTTCGACGGGGCGACCCTGCTCGGCACCGGGACACTCAGCGGCGGGGTGGCCGTGTTTACCACCTCCACCCTCGCCATCGGCACTCACTCCCTCACCGCGGTCTACACCGGCGATTCGAACTTTGCGGGTTCGACGTCTCCGGTCGACACCCAGACGGTGAATCAGGCGAGTACGACCACGGCTTTGACTTCGGCCCCTGACCCCTCCATTTTCGGTCAGGTGAAGACGCTGACCGCGACGGTGGCGGTCGTAGCGCCTGGAGCCGGCGCCCCTACCGGGGCGGTGAGTTTCTTCGACGGGGCGACTTTGCTCGGCACCACTACTCTTTCCGGCGGGGTGGCGTCGTTCGCGACGTCGTCGTTGTCGGTTGGGTCGCATTCGCTGACCGCGGTCTACACCGGCGATTCGAACTTTGCGGGTTCGACGTCTCCGGTCGACGCCCAGACGGTGAATCAGGCGAGTACGACCACGGCTTTGACTTCGGCCCCTGACCCG
This sequence comes from Streptomyces sp. NBC_00984, assembly GCF_045162475.1. NCBI lineage: Bacteria > Bacillati > Actinomycetota > Actinomycetes > Kitasatosporales > Streptomycetaceae > Streptomyces > Streptomyces sp. NBC_00984. Next base: position 196,291 of record NZ_CP108734.1, on the reverse strand, counting down.
TCCGTCTTCGGTGAGGCGAAGATGCTGACCGCGACTGTTACGCCGGTGGCGCCTGGAGCCGGTACCCCTACCGGGGCGGTGAGTTTCTTCGACGGGGCGACTTTGCTCGGCACCACTACTCTTTCCGGCGGGGTGGCGTCGTTCGCGACGTCGTCGTTGTCGGTTGGGTCGCATTCGCTGACCGCGGTCTACACCGGCGATTCGAACTTTGCGGGTTCGACGTCTCCGGTCGACACCCAGACGGTGAATCAGGCGAGTACGACCACGGCTTTGACTTCGGCCCCTGACCCGTCCGTCTTCGGTGAGGCGAAGACGCTGACCGCGACTGTTACGCCGGTGGCGCCTGGAGCCGGTACCCCTACCGGGACGGTGAGTTTCTTCGACGGGGCCACTTTGCTCGGCACCACGAGTCTCTCCGGCGGGGTGGCCGTGTTCACCACCTCCACCCTCGCCATCGGCACTCACTCCCTCACCGCGGTCTACACCGGCGATTCGAACTTCGCGGGTTCGACGTCTCCGGTCGACACCCAGACGGTGAATCAGGCGAGTACGACCACGGCTTTGACTTCGGCCCCTGACCCCTCCATTTTCGGTCAGGTGAAGACGCTGACCGCGACGGTGGCGGTCGTAGCGCCTGGAGCCGGCGCCCCTACCGGGACGGTGAGTTTCTTCGACGGGGCGACTTTGCTCGGCACCACGAGTCTCTCCGGCGGGGTGGCCGTGTTCACCACCTCCACCCTCGCCATCGGCACTCACTCCCTCACCGCCGTCTACAACGGAAGCGGTAACTTCAACGCCTCCACATCCCCCGTGGACACCCAGACGGTGACCAAGGCAAGTACGACCACGGCCTTGACTTCGGCCCCTGACCCGTCTGTGTTCGGTCAGGCGAAGACGCTGACGGCGACGGTGACGGCGGTGGCGCCGGGAACTGGTACTCCCACCGGGACGGTGAGTTTCTTCGACGGGGCCACTCTCCTGGGTACGAGCCCTCTGTCGGGCGGGGTGGCGACGTTGTCCGTCTCCAGCCTGGGGGCGGGGTCGCATTCGCTGACCGCCGTCTACAACGGAAGCGGTAACTTCAACGCCTCCACATCCCCCGTGGACACCCAGACGGTGACCAAGGCAAGCACGACGACCACGGCGAGCTCGTCGCCCAACCCTTCCGTCTTCGGACAACCGGTGACCCTCACGGCCACGGTGGCCGCCGTGGCACCCGGGTCCGGTACACCGACAGGAACGGTGACGTTCTTCATCGGTGGTATCCCTCAGGCACCGGTCACGCTGTCCGGCGGTGTCGCCACCCTGACCGTCTCGAACCTGCCGGTCGGAACACGGCCCATCTGGGCGACCTACAACGGTGACAGCAACTTCACCACCTCGACCTCGACCACCTTCAGCCAGACCGTCAACAAGGCCAACAGCAGTACGGCCTTGACTTCGGCCCCTGACCCGTCTGTGTTCGGTCAGGCGAAGACGCTGACGGCGACGGTGACGGCGGTGGCGCCGGGAACAGGTACTCCCACCGGGACGGTGAGTTTCTTCGACGGGGCGACCCTGCTCGGCACCACGAGTCTCTCCGGCGGGGTGGCCGTGTTCACCACCTCCACCCTCGCCATCGGCACTCACTCCCTCACCGCCGTCTACAACGGAAGCGGTAACTTCAACGCCTCCACATCCCCCGTGGACACCCAGACGGTGACCAAGGCAAGTACGACCACGGCCTTGACTTCGGCCCCTGACCCGTCTGTGTTCGGTCAGGCGAAGACGCTGACGGCGACGGTGACGGCGGTGGCGCCGGGAACTGGTACTCCCACCGGGACGGTGAGTTTCTTCGACGGGGCCACTCTCCTGGGTACGAGCCCTCTGTCGGGCGGGGTGGCGACGTTGTCCGTCTCCAGCCTGGGGGCGGGGTCGCATTCGCTGACCGCCGTCTACAACGGAAGCGGTAACTTCAACGCCTCCACATCCCCCGTGGACACCCAGACGGTGACCAAGGCAAGTACGACCACGGCCTTGACTTCGGCCCCTGACCCGTCTGTGTTCGGTCAGGCGAAGACGCTGACGGCGACGGTGACGGCGGTGGCGCCGGGAACTGGTACTCCCACCGGGACGGTGAGTTTCTTCGACGGGGCCACTCTCCTGGGTACGAGCCCTCTGTCGGGCGGGGTGGCGACGTTGTCCGTCTCCAGCCTGGGGGCGGGGTCGCATTCGCTGACCGCCGTCTACAACGGAAGCGGTAACTTCAACGTCTCCACATCCCCCGTGGACACCCAGACGGTGACCAAGGCAAGCACGACGACCACGGCGAGCTCGTCGCCCAACCCTTCCGTCTTCGGACAACCGGTGACCCTCACGGCCACGGTGGCCGCCGTGGCACCCGGGTCCGGTACACCGACAGGAACGGTGACGTTCTTCATCGGTGGTATCCCTCAGGCACCGGTCACGCTGTCCGGCGGTGTCGCCACCCTGACCGTCTCGAACCTGCCGGTCGGAACACGGTCCATCCGGGCCACCTACAACGGTGACAGCAACTTCACCACCTCGACCTCGACCACCTTCAGCCAGACCGTCAACAAGGCCAACAGCAGTACGGCCCTGACCTCGGCCCCTGACCCGTCTGTGTTCGGTCAGGCGAAGACGCTGACGGCGACGGTGACGGCGGTGGCGCCGGGAACTGGTACTCCCACCGGGACGGTGAGTTTCTTCGACGGGGCCACTTTGCTCGGCACCACGAGTCTCTCCGGCGGGGTGGCCGTGTTCACCACCTCCACCCTCGCCATCGGCACTCACTCCCTCACCGCCGTCTACAACGGAAGCGGTAACTTCAACGCCTCCACATCCCCCGTGGACACCCAGACGGTCACACCGTGACCACTGTCGCGCCAGCGGTGCCCCGGCCGGCTCCATCCGGTCGGGGCACCGCTCTGCCTGAACCTCAGCCGCAGCCTCCAGACACGGCAGCCCATCTTTCGGATCATCCCAGCTCACCCGACAGATCACCCCGACGCTCGGCCAGTGCCCGGCGCAGCAACATGGTGCGGTACTCGACGGACACTCCCGTGCACAGCGCCGTGGTCGACGCATGTGGGTCCTTGACACAAGGCCCCGAGACCTCGTACTCCTTGCCGTCGACACCATGATCGGCCGAACGCCAGGGCGCAGATGGCTGACGAATGCCTCGGCCTCGGCCGGTGTCCACTGCCCGTCGTCCTCGCCTGCGGCATCAGCTGCCCGGGCGCGGTGGTGACGGAGCGGCAGGAGGAGCTGCTGTTCGGCGAAGGCCGGCATCCGGACGCCGACCGCATCGAGCGCAAGCGCCTGGGCGACGGCGCCGACCCGGAGAAGGCGTGGCTGGACACCGTTCTCGGGAAGCCGGTCGAAGGGGTCAAGAAGCGGAAGCAGACCCCGTTGCTCGCTGTTGATTCGTGGTCCGGCCGCAGGCGTCCCTGATCGTGCTGTGGGCGCTGAGAGATGACCACACCCGTCGGGTCATCGAGCGGGCGCACGAGCGGGCCATCGCCACTGTGCTGCGCTGGCTGGAGAATGAGGTCGCGGCGACCCGGTGGGCATTCGACCGCCCCGGCCCCAGCGTGAGCGCAGAGCCGGTTTTCAGCGGTTCGTGCGGCATGCAGGTGCGCAGGCCCATAGTTCGGTGGGATCGGTGAGGAGGCCAGCGTCTGCGGTGTGGATGCCGAGTGACCGGTCGGCGTAGAGCCGGGCTCCGCACAGGGCGCAGCTCCAGCCGCGGGCCTGCTCGAGTGTCAGCTTGGTCAGGTCGATGGGCAGCGAATTGTCCGGGCTTGATACTTGGACTTTTTGAAGTGCGTGGTGCAGTGCGGCGGTGTCGGTGAGCGGCCGGCGTGAAGTGATCTGCCAGTAGCGGCCAGGCGGGGTTTCTTTGGCCTGGGCGGGATAACGACGTGGTTCCTTGCACTCAGGACAGTGGTCTGGGGAAGGTTCCAGGCGCTGGCGGTGGCCGTGGGCACAAGGAAGTACATGATGCGGGCGGCAGGGTGCATGGTGACGGGGCGCGCGCGGTTGCCGAGTTCTCCGATGGTCTGGAGTCCGAGGAATCGGGACACGCGGATGGCGTCCCAGGTCTGGCTGGCTGGGGCAATGCGGGTTCCTGCGAATCCGGGTGCCGGGCGGGAGGTGTCTGTGGTGTTCATCGCGGCCCTGGTGTCGGGGGTGTTTGGAACGGGGACCGTACGGCGAAGTGTCGGCACCGGCCCAAACTGCGGGTCCGGGACCGCTGCAGGTCCGGTTCTCGTCCCAGCAGGTCGATGCCTTCGCGAGTGCGGTGGCTTGTCTGCGGAGTGTGGGCGGGGCCCGGCTGGCCAGGGAGATCACCAGGGAGCGAGCGAGAGGGCTCCACTCGAATTCCTCAGGGGCGGGGTCCTCAAGCTCCAGGAGATGGGCCAGGGCTGTGGCGGCGTCGCGCCGCATGTGGTAGCAGGCGGCGGCCTCCAGACCGAAGGTGAACCGCCGCCTCCTGGACGGGAGCCTGCCGGAGTCGATCCGGTCGGCGAGGCGCAGAAGCTCGGTAGCGTCGCCAGCGCTCATCTCGACGAACACGGCATGCAGTGCGGTGCCCGCCAGGGCGAACGCGCTCCATAAGGTGCTGTCTTTTTCGCTCACCTGGTCGGCGAGCAGGGCTGCCTTCTCGGACGGCCGTTCCCGTGCTGCCCGCGGGCGGCGACTGCGGGCTTCGGTGACGGCGGTGACGAACTCCAGAACGGTGCGGGCTGCGGTGGCCCCAGGCGTCCGGTCGGGCTGATCGGTGGCCGCCATCGCAATGTGGGCGGCGTCCGCTTCCTGGCCCGAGTCTGAGGAGCAGGATGTGGCCCAGATCCCAGTGGGCGACGGCGATCCGTATGGGGTCATCCGCGTCCTCGGCGGCGCGCAGCGCTCGGTCGGCAACCATGAAAGAGAGGTCGGGTCGGCCGGCTCTGCGTGTGTAAGAGCGCAGCAGGCGGTAAAGGACGGCGGTCGCGCGGAGTACTTCGCGACGCTCGCCGCTGGTGCTGGTGGTCGTGTCATCGCCCAGCAGGCAGTCGAGGGGGACGTCGAGCTCTGCGACCGGCCTGACCATTACTTCGCTGGACGGAGGCTTGAGGCTGCGCTCATTTCGGGAGAGGTCGTCGGTTGTGATCCCGCACAGCTTGGAGGCTTCCCTGGCGCAGCCTCAGGTCACGGATTTGCTTGACGGCCGGCAGATCCATCCCGGAGCCCCCGTTCACGAAGTGACCTGTTCACGGTAGAGCAGTCTCGCCCGGGCCGGTTGTCTTTGCATCAACGTGTGACGCCGTGGTCCGGACATGGACGGCGGAGGTTTCGGAGGTCAGCGTTGAGACTGGTCCTGAGGGGCATCGGCCACAGGTTCATCACCGCTGGTGGCGTCGGTAGACGGCTGATCGGTGACTGCTTCGAGCGCGTCAGCGGCGTCCCGGGTGGGACAACAGTCGGCATGCATAGCTGCGGGACTCTTATGCCGGTTCAGCCAAGTGCGTCCGCAACGCCAGCGGCCTGTACGACTTTACGTCTGGGTGTGATCCACTGCTCTTCTGACCAGTGCGCGAGAAAGCCGCCCGAGGGTGGATCACGAGGCGGCCCACAGGTCCGTGAGAGCGATCCGCTGGCTGTGCGAACCGGGCCCGTCCTCTCGCTCCCGTCGCGAGGGCCGGGCCCGCGCCGTTGCCGACTGACCGTCGACCGGTCACGCCGTCTGCCGAAAGCGCTGCGGTTTCACCTGGCGGCCGGCCTTCTTGGCGCGGGCGTGGCGCAGTGGCGCAGTGCGCGGTCTGGTGGTAGCCGGCCGAGGCGGCCTCCGTGGTGCGGACCGGTCCGGTGGGCTCGGTGGCGGTGCTGGATCCGTGTCGGCCGTGCAGCCGCTGTATAGGGTGATCCTGCGATTCGACGAGGGGTGCAGGGTGGTTCAGCCGTTGGGCATCGCGGTGGCGCAGCCGAGGTGCGTGGCGCACGACGTGTTGTCCAACGAGGTGACCCATGCGGGGGCCGTTCGGGCGGAGGGTGCGCGGGTGGTGGTGTTTTTCGAGATGTCGCTGACGGGATACGAACTGGACGCAAGGCTGGTTTTCCCAGATGACGAATGGCTGGCTCCGATCGTCGCCGCGTGTGCCGTGACCAGGTCACTTGCCCTGGTCGGCGCGCCTGTGCCGGGTCCGCGTATCGGCATCGTGCGCGTGTGGTCCATGGAAAGGTCTGCCTGCACGGCAGCGAGGCTGTCCGCTTCGTGCCCGGCGAGCCTGCCGTGCTTGAAGTGGACGGGTGGCGGCTGGGGCTTGCCATCTGTCGTGACACCGGTGTCCCCGAGCACGCCGCGAAGACGGCCGCACTGGGCATCGACGGGTATGTGGCTGGGGTTGTTCACGCCGATCACGAGGCTGAGGTCCACAGTGAGCGCGCCCGCCGGGTCGCCGCAGACCACGGCGTGTGGGTCGTCACGACGGCCTTCGCGGGGCCGACCGGTGGCGGCTTCGACCGCACGTCCGGCCGTTCGGGCATCTGGTCTGCCGATGGTGAGCTGATCGCCGAGGCGGGCGCCGCCCCCGATGAGGTTGCGCGGGCGGTCTTCGTTAGTCCGAGCCAGAGCGACTACGGAAGTCGCGACCCGCAAGCCGGGGAAGAGCCAGCGGGGTCGGAACGGGTGCGAGGGGATCGGCGGTGCCGTCGTCCTGAGGTGGCCGCACTCGCCAGCCCGTACAGAGAGCGGTGTTCCTCAAGTTCATGAGCACATCGACTTTCTGACTCCGTTTGATGGGCATGATCTGGCGCCGGTCCTAACTCGAACCCGCGCTTGCCGATCTTGCTCATCAATCAGTCGATTCATCAACACCGCGGTGCGGTGCAGGCGGCTGCATAGCGGTCGGCCCGGCTGCCGATCAGCTCGTGCTCCTCGAGGACGCATCAGGCGCGTGGACTTCCCGCACGGGGATCTGTGCGGCGTGCGCGTAGCGGAGATCGGTGGCGAAGCGGCGGTTTGGGGTGGTGACAGCGATGACCAGGTCGGCGCCCCGGTCGATCATCTGCCGGTTGAGACGGCACGCGGCGTCCCGGTAAAACGTGGTCCGGTCTTTTCGCTGCATGCGGTGTTCAGGGTCGTCGGTGGGGCAGTCGGGCCTGCAGGTGTCCCAGTCGGTGGTGTGGCCCTCGGCTGTGAGTCCGTCGGATCGCGCCCAGCAGGCCACCGCAGTTCCGATTCCGAGCCCCGTCGGGAAGGCCGTGGACGAACGCGGGCAAGCTCAAGCGCCCGTACTCCTGAGTGACGTCGTGCCAGGCCGTCTCCAGCGACCCGGTCAACAGTTCGTAGTGCGGGCACTGCGCGGGCCCGAGTACCAGGATGCGAATGGGCGAGGTAACGGGGACGATCCCTGCTATGCCTGGGCCGCGTTGCGTTGAGCCGACGTGTCAGTTCTTTGCTGATCAGCACCGGGGTTGTGGTGACCTGATGGCGGGAGCAGATGGTGCTGTTGGCGGCTACAAAAAGCCAGCGGCCCTGTGGATCACTCCACAGGGCCGCTGGGCACTTGGCAGGATTCGAACCGGCGACCTTATGATCCGTAGCTCTGTCTGGATCGGTCAACGACGGTCATTGCGGTCTCGCCGAAGCCTCCAAGGCGCACTACTGGGCGGAGCTGGTTGCTGCATTTCGCTGCTGCACAGGGCTGGCGGTGGCCATCGCGATGAGGAGTTCGGTCGCGGATGTGGATCGCCGGCGCTGGCCCTTCTTTGCCGTCATCAGCGGTGGTCGTGCTTGCCGCAGTGCTTGTCGGGCTTGGTGGTGGTGGGGGCGGTGGCCGTGTGGGTGGTGGTGTCGCCGCCTCCGGTGACCGTCGCTTTGTTGGTGACGCGGGCGGGCGCGCTGCAGGAGACGCGGACGGTCAGGGTGATGGGTGGGTAGCTGCTTCCCGCAGGGAGGACGTCGCGGCGGGTGCAGGTAAGGGTGGAGCGGGTGCAGTTCCAGCCGGAGCCGCTGATGCGGTCGGCGGTGAGCCCCCGCGGGAGGGTGTCGCGGACGGTGACCGTGGTGCCGTCGGTGGGGGCGGGCCCGGTGTTACCGACCGTGATGGTGTAGGTGCCCTTATCGCCTCGGGTGAACTCTCCGGTGCGGCTCTTGGCGATGGTCAAGGACGGCTTCTTTTGACTGGCCGGGGCGATCGCGATGCCGAACGGGTTGTTGCCGACGGGGATCGGGCTGCCCACGACGGTATTGGTCGTGGTGTCGATCACCGACACGCTGTTCGATTGCTCGTTGGTGATGTAGGCGCGCTGGCCGTTGGGAGTGATCGCCACATCCAACGGGTTGTTGCCGACGGGGATCGGGCTGCCCACGACGGTATTGGTGGCGGTGTCGATCACCGACACATTGTTCGAGCCCCCGTTGGTGACGTAGGCGCGCTGGCCATTGGGAGTGATCGCCACACCGGCCGGGAGGCTGCCGACGGGGATCGGGCTGCCCACGACGGTATTGGTGGCGGTGTCGATCACCGACACGCTGTTCGATTGCTCGTTGGTGATGTAGGCGCGCTGGCCGTTGGGAGTGATCGCCACATCCAACGGGTTGTTGCCGACGGGGATCGGGCTGCCCACGACGGTATTGGTCGTGGTGTCGATCACTGACACATTGTTCGAGCCTACGTTGGTGACGTAGGCGCGCTGGCCGTTCGGAGTGATCGCGATGCCGAACGGGTTGTTGCCGACGGGGATCGGGCTGCCCACGACGGTATTGGTGGCGGTGTCGATCACCGACACATTGTTCGAGACCCCGTTGGCGACGTAGGCGCGCTGGCCGTTCGGAGTGATCGCCACACCGGCCGGGAGGCTGCCGACGGGGATCGGGCTGCCCACGACGGTATTGGTCGTGGTGTCGATCACCGACACATTGTTCGAGCCTACGTTGGTGACGTAGGCGCGCTGGCCGTTCGGAGTGATCGCCACATCCAACGGGTTGTTGCCGACGGGGATCGGGCTGCCCACGACGGTATTGGTCGTGGTGTCGATCACTGACACATTGTTCGAGACCCCGTTGGCGACGTAAGCGTTCGGCCCTGGCGAGGCCCAGGCCAGGGGTGGGGCGATGGCCGGCAAGGTCAGTCCCGCCAACATGGCCAGCCCCGCCATGCAGGTCCGCGCCCACACCCGTGGCCTTGGTCGAAGCTCGTTCTTCTCGGCTCCCGGGCCACTGCCCAACCCGGTCTGCCTACTCCTGCGCCTGATCACCGGCACCTCCACGTCATGAATAGGGTCAGCTGCCGTCAACCACGTCGATGGCACTGACAGCGAGGGATAGATCACTTACAGTGATCACCTGTCAGGCTATGGGTCGGCTAGTTGTTTCGCGCGTTTTGACACGGTCCATCTGATATATGTGTAGAACTGTCCAGTACAGGCGTGCACTATCGTCGCCATGAGGACGATGCTGAGGCCACCGAGCGCCCCCAGGGCGCCCACCAGCCCGTCGCCCTGACTGCGCCCCTCTCTGTCAGCCTCGGGTGAGACATCCCGTTCTGCGGGGTTAGCCTGCGAGCACGGCAGGAGAAGCGTCCCGTATGCCCAGTACAGAGCCTGTCAGGTCCGACCCGGCGGGCCTTGTACTGGGCGAGCGCAAGGCGGGCAAGGTCGCGGCCGGATGTGGCCTGCTCGGTCACGCCCGTGCCTCCTGCCGGGAGTCCATGCGGACGGCGTAGGTGCACAGGCGGATGCCGTAGAGGTCAAGAGCGTCGTCGGGTCGGTGGTGTAGTGGTGGGCGACGTCGGGCCAGGTGTTCCAGTCGAGGCGGGCGCGAAGCCGGTCTTCGTCGGTGCGTTCCGGTTGCTCGTTGGGGGCCGCGGTGGCGAACAGGGCGGCCAGCGTGACCGGCTGGCTCACCCGGCACCCCACCGTGCTGACCGAAGACGACCGCGCCGCCCTGTAGAACGTCCTGGCCCGCTGCCCCGAACTGGACACGGCCGCCGGGCATGTCCGCGACTTCAGCGAGATCCTCACCGCCCGCCTCGGCGCCACACTCCCCACCTGGATCGCCGCAGTCGACGCCAGCCAGCTACCGGGCCTCACCGGCTTCGCACTCCGCCTGCTCCGAGACCTTGACGCTGTGGCAGCCGGTCTCACCCTGGACTGGAGCTCCGGCAGCACCGAGGGCGCCGTCAACCGCATCAAGAAGATCAAGCGGCAGCTCTACGGGCGAGCCGGATTCGAGCTGCTCCGAAAAATGATCCTGCTTCAGCGACACGCCGCCGCCTTCGGCGACCGGTCTACCGTTGAGCCGTGACATGGAACGAAGCTGAGTATCTCGACTGCCTGCAGTCCGAGCGGCGTGGCTACGCATGGGTGATGCAGCATCACGGCGGGCTGGCGCCGAAGGAGGCCAGGGAGGCCGCCCTGGAGCGATACCCATACGAACCGGCTGAGGCGCCGTACCGCGGGCTGATCTTTCACGACGAGGCGTGGCACTGGGCGATGCTGGCGATCCACAGCGATCGGTACGTAGCCGAACACCCCGAGCTGGTTCATCCGTCACCTGACTACCGAGCCCTTGAGTAGCCAATCAACGAGCGCATTCGAACACCGAGGTAACGCTCCACGACCGCTCCCCAAGTTCTGTGCCAGAACCGCGTCTGGGAGTCACTGTGGCCTTCCTCGCGGGCCAAGGGGCGCCGTCACCTACTGCCTGTATCTGGATCCCCGATTCGTGACTCCAGGCTGCGTTTCAGAAGTGGATCTCGACGTTTCAAGATCCACTTCGTGGGAAGGTGTGATCTGGCGAATGCGCAGTGGGCGAAGCTGGAGCCGCTGCTCCCGGTGAGGAAAAAGACTGGGCGGCCGCCGGTGCACACCAAGCGGCAGCTGATAGACGGCATACGCCGGCGCACCCGCGCTGGTGCTCCGTGGCGGGACGTGCCCGAGCGGTACAGCCCTTGGGAGACGGTCCATGGCCTGTTCCGGCGTTGGCAGCGGGACGGCACATGGCACTGCATCTTCGAGCGGTTGCAGGCCCGGGCCGACGTCGAGGGGCTGATCACCTGGGATGTCCCGGTGGACTCGACCATCGCCCGCGCCCACCAGCATGCGGCGGGAGCCTGTAAAACGGGGATCTGCAGGTCGAACCGCCGGGCGGTGTCTTCACCGAGCCCGACGACCACGGGCTCGGACGCTCCCGGGGCGGGCTGCCCACCAGGCTCCACCTGACGGTCGAGCAGGCCCGGAAGCCGATGTCACTGGTGATCACGGCAAGGCAATGTGGTGACTCCCCTCAGTTCCAGGTGGTCCTGGGGCGTATCCGGGTGCCCGGGCTCGGGCCGGGCCGCCCGCGCACCCGGCCGGACAGGGTTCGTGCCGACAGGGCGTACGGCTCCCGCGCGAACCGCGCCTACCTGCGCAAGCGGGTATCCGCTGCACGATTCCGGAGAAGCGCGACCAGATCGCCAACCGCAAGAAGCGCGGTTACCACGGTGGGCGGCCGCCGAAGTTCGACAAGGCCGACTACAAAGAGCGCCACGCGGTGGAGTGCGGAATCAATCGCCTCAAGCGGCACCGCGCAGTCGCCACGCGATACGACAAACTCGCCGCCCGCTACGAGGCGACCGTACTGGTCGCAGTCATCAACGAGTGGCTGTGGCCAGCACTTTCGAAACGCACCCTCGTGCACCGGCGGTCCCCGGAACCTCCGACTCGCGCACATCGCGCTCACCAGCAGCGCCGGTGTCCCGGGCGGGCACAGCCGGTGATCCCGGCACCGACAGCTCCTGTTGAGACTCGGCGGCAATACGGACGAGGTCGCGCGCCGACAGGACATCACCCTGGCTGTTGTCCGAAGCCGTCCGGTCTTCCACGAGACCTGGGAGTCCGTCATTGCGTCCGGCGGGACACTGCATCAGGACCGTCTCGACACGGCCATGACGATGGGCGCGGACGCGCTGCCACCCGCATGCGATCTGCCCGTGAAGTGCCAGGCGCTCGGGGGCACGACTGCCCGGACGGACCCACTCCCGCTCGGTCCGGGCGGCCCGGTCCGCGGTCCAACAGGCGAGGGCCCAGCTGAGAGGCACGCTCGGGTACAGCGGATCGGTGACCACGGCACCGAGCCCGACAGCCTCCTGCCGTCTCTCCGTGTCCGTCCACCTGGGCCCGGAGATCTGGTCAATCACCGCCACGGCCGCCACGACCCGGTCGTCCGCACTGAGCACGAAGACCTCCGACGCCGCGCATTCCGCATCAGGCAGGGGCAGGACATGCAGGCCTTCTGAGGAGATAGATATCTCCTCAGAAGGCAGGGCCTGCACGCCTGGGCCGAGTCGCCTACGGCGATGCACTGAGCGGCCTGGGACTGCACCAGGTGCGCGACCACCGGGTTGGAGTCCTGGGCCTCGTCCAAGACCACGAAATCCGCCTTGAGCTTCGGCTCGGTGAGGGCCCACGCCTTGAGGTAGTAGTCGTGGGTGTAGCGGTGAGGGCTGGCCGGGTCCTGGGTCTCGCGCCGCAACTGGCGGGCGTGCGGCAGGAACTGCGCCGCAGCTCCTGCATCTGCGCCCAGCCGGCCGATCCGGTAGCCGCCCCCAGGGGCAGACGGATCCGGTAGCGGTCGGCGGCGAATACCACCGCGTAGGGCTGGGCTCAGGACGGGTCGTAGACATAGGGCAGGGCGTTGCTGTTCCCGGCCGGGGTGTGTGCCACGACATTCACCGTGCCGGGCGTTCCGCCCGGGGAGGTCGCGACGACCTGGGTGTCGGAGATCGCTGAAAACGAGGCCGGGAGGCCGCCGAAGGTCACTGCGTCGGTGAAGGTGAGGCTGCTGCCGCCCAGCACGATTGCGTCGCCGCCGAGATCAGAGCCATTGGAGGGGGTGAGGCTGGTTAGGACGGGGGCTCCCAGATATGTGTAGTGCGGATTCCCGGTGGTCGTCGCCGTGCTGGTCCCGCCCGGTGTGGTGACGGTGACGGTGACCGTGCCAGACCCGGCCGGAGCGGTCACGGTCAGCTGGCTATCGGAGACCACGTTGATGGTGGTGGCCTGATTCCCTCCGAAGCTCACGGCGCTGGTGAGTGTCAGATTACTGCCGAAGACGGTGACGGTGTTGCCTCCGGTGGCTGGGCCGAGATGTGTGGACAGCTCGTTGATGGTGGGCGCGGCGATGTAGAAGTAGGGCAGGGGATTGCTGGTGCCGCCGGCCGTGGTGACCGTAACGCTGACCGAGGACGGTGGCCCGGCTGGCGCACTGACGGTGATCTGGGTGGGGGTGTTGGTGAGGATAGTCGCCGAGTTATTACCGAACTTCACCAAGATGGCGCCGGAGAGGTTAGTCCCGTTGACGGTGACTGTATTGCCGCCTGAGGTGGGGCCTGAGGTGGGGATGAGTCCGCCGGAGAGGGTGTTTTCGCCCGAAGTCGGATCGGAGGCAGGTCTGAGACTGCTGAGAGCCGGGACTGAGGTGTAGGTGAAGAGCACGTTTTGGGTGCTGGTCCCTGTCGGCGTCGTGACCGTGGCTTTGACCGTACTGGTTCCTGTGGGGGTCTTGGCCGTGATCTGTGTATCGCTCACGAGGACGAAGTCGGCGCCGACGGGGCCGAACCTCACCAAGCTGGCGTCGGTGAAGCCGGAGCCGGTGATGGTGACGCTGGTACCCCCGGCTGGAGTGCCTTGGGCGGGGCTGACGTTGGTCACTACAGGGGCCATGAGGCTCTTCTCCTTCTCCTAGCGCTTGGGGCGGCAACGCCGCGTGACCTGGCCGACGATCGTCGGCCAGGTCACGGGACGTTGCCACCCATCCGCACCACGTTCTGCGGACGGACCGCGACTTGGTGATCGTGCCGTCGGGGTGCCCGGATATCCCCGACGATCAGGTGATGGTGAAGGCCTGGGCGTTGGAATTGCCGCCACAGGTGTGGACCGTGATGGTTCCGGCCCCGGTGGCGAGTCCGCCGGGCACGGTGGCGGCGAGCTGGGTGTCGCTGATAGGCGCGAAGACCGCGGTGGCTGTGGCGGTGGCGCTGTCGGTGAAGGTGACGGTGTCGACGTTGACGAAACCGGTTCCGTTGACGGTGATCTGGTCCCCCGCCGTACCCGATGTGGGAAGCACCGAGGTGATGGCCGACGTGAGGTAGTAGTCGATCTGGGTGGTGCCCGAGGTGCTGGTACCGCCGGCGGTGGTGATCGTCACCGGCTGGGTCGACACCGTACCGACCTGGCCCGGGTTGGTCGGCGCGGTGAAGGTGACCTGGCTCGCCTGGGTGGGGGTGACCGCTACGTTGCCGACGGTGCCCACCCCCACCTGCGTTCCGGAGAGGAAGTTGGTCCCGAACAGCGTCACCGAGCCGCCCGAGGCGGCTGGCACACAGGTGACGCTCAGCCCTGTGGTGGTCGGCGTGGCGATGACGAAGAACGGTAGCGCGTTGCTGGTAACGCCGGCGCTGCTGGTGACGCTGACCGAAACCTGGCCGGAGCACGGCGCCGTGCTGGGCACCACGAAAGTGACCAGCGTGGCGGTGACGCTTGCCGGGGTGACCGCCGCCGAACCGAAGTTCACCCTCGTGGTGGTGGACAGACCGGTTCCGTTGATCTGGACGGTGTTCCCGGGCCTGCCTTGGTTCGTGGTGGTCGTCGTGTCCACCAACGAAGTGATGGTTGCCATGATCTTTCTCCTTCGTACGTACCGCTCTGCCTGGGCGCACAACCGCATGGATGTCCCAGTGGGCAGTGGGGCGAGAAGGACATGTGAAGACCCGTCGCCTTCAGGGCGCCTGGGCGGGTCGTCCTAGGTGAAGCGACGCGGCTCCACATCACGGGGCGCCATAATTCTCGCTTGCTACGATTTAAGCGATCGAGCTAAAAGCGCGGAAGGTGCAATTGATGCATTGGGGAATTCATATGGACGTAGGATTAAATCCTGCCTAGGTGATTTGCACTACCGTCGTGCGCCCCTCCCGGGGGCACTGTCAGGGTGAGTTGGGCGTCGGGGTGCATGGGCGTGCCTGGCCGGGGTGGTGGCGTCTGGTTCAGGTCGCGGTGGATGGACCCTCGGCGAACTGCAAGAGCACCACCAGCGCCAGCCGCCCCGGCGACCAGGCCGCCCTTCCCCGCACTGGGAACAAATCCGCGAACTGCTCGTCGGTGAACAACGGCCCCAGCTCGTCCCGGACCCGGATCGCCAGGCTCCCTTTCGGGAACGCGGCCCGTGCGATCCGCACCGTCTCCGCCGGGATTTCCCCCCCGACTCCTTCGGCTGCATCGACACCCGCACTCACCCCATACGACAACGTCGGCCTTCAAGACCACAACCGGGTCTTGAAGGCCGACGTCACGCACAGGCCCGAATTAACCAACAGCGTCCGTTGGTGAGGGCGAGGCCCGGGTCGGTGGGTTGATCGGTCGGCGAGTCTTGATCGCTTCCGAGCCTGCTGGTTAGGTTGGTCGGCATGACCGACCACAGAGCCCTCGCCTGGCCACCTGCCCCGATCAAGACCGAGCGGCTCGTACTCCGCGAGTCCGAGGCCCGGGACCGCGCGGCGGTCATCGAGCTGAACGCCTCGCCAGAGGTGAATACCTACCTTGGTGGTCCTCGACCGCGCGCCGAGCTCGAACGCACGGTGCCCGAGGTGCCCGGCCAGCGCCGTGGCTGGTTCGTGGTCGAGCTCGACGGAGCAATGATCGGCACGATCCAGCTCAAACCGCACGCCCCCGAGAGTCCGAGCAACCGCCGTCTGGAGGCCGGGGAGACCGAGCTCGGCTATTTGTTTCTACCGGAGGCGTGGGGCCACGGGTACGCCACCGAGGCGTGCACAGCGACACTCGACTGGTTTGCCGGCACGCTGCCCGGTGAGCCGGTGGTGCTCTACACCCAGACCACCAACGCCCGCTCGATGCGCCTCGCGGCGAAGCTGGGATTCACCGAGCTGGAACGGTTCGAGGCGTGGGGCGCCGAGCAGTGGTTCGGCGTGTGGTCTTCGCTCACGCCGTCCGGTTGATCGGCTCCGCGGTCGACGATCGCACAGGTTTCCCCGGCCCCCGGTCAGGCGCCCTGCTGGGCGTGTTCGGCGGCGGTGGCTTGGTAGCGGTAGGACTCGGTGCCGGTCTGGATGAGGGTGCAGCGGAAGGTGATCCGGTCGGCGATGGCAGCACAGAGCCGGGGCAGCGAAGGTCTTGTCCCACTCCGCGAACGGGGAGTTCGTCGCGACCGCGGTGGCCTTGCGTTCCTCCCGCTCGGTGAAGATCTGGAACAGTAGCTTGGAGCCCTTGCGGTCGAGGTTGAGGTACCGAACTCGTCCAGACAGAGAAGATCGGCTTTGCTGTAACGGGCGATCACGGACGACAGCCGGCGCCCGGCGTCGGCCTCCGCGAGCTCGTTGACCAGCGCGGAGGTGGTGGTGTAGCGCACCGACAGGCCGGCCTCGGCAATCGCGGTGCCGATCCCGATCATCAGATGCGACTTGCCGGTGCCGGAGTCGCCGATCATCGCCAGCGGGCGACCCTCGCGGACCCAGGCGGGGGACTTCAGGTCCGCGACGACCTCCGGGGTGACGTTCGGGTTCTTGTCGAAGTCGAAGTCCTCCAGCCGCTTAGCTTAGAGCGGGGGAATTTCGCCGCGCGGACCAGCCGCTGCTGGCGGCGCACGTCCCGGTCGGCGAGTTCGGCCTGCAACAGCTCCAGCAGGAACTGCTTGTAGGTCGCCTGCTCGCGCCGGGCGTTGCTGGCGATCTCGACGAACCGCTCACGGAACTCGGGCAGACGTAGGCGCCGCCTCGCAGGGCATGACCTGCGACACGAGCCTGCTGTACGGACACGGCGCCAACGCGTTCGCGACGTACCCGGGCCTGACCCGGGGCAAGAAGGCCAACCACCTGTGGCTGCCGCTCGCCGTCATCGAGAGCGAGGACACCCGGGCCCGGCTCGGTGACGCCGCACCGAGAAGGAGCGCCTGGAGCGCGCCGTCGCGGCCTTCGCCCGGTATCTCGGGCAGTCGCGCCCGGACGCGATGGTCTCCGACCTGCTCCACGAACCGCCGGCCCCCGCGCCCGTGCCGTCGCCGACCCGCACCATCGACAGGCGGGCCGCCCTCCCACGGTCGGTGTCCACGACGGTCCACAACCAGCGGCAGCGAGCCGCCCTCCAGCAGAAGCCCGAGTACCGGCTGACTGACGAGCAGAAGCCCCGCAGCTCGCCGACATGAAGGAGGAACGGGAGCTGGCCCGGGTCAGCCCGTGGACCAGGCGCTCGTACGGCGACCGGACCGACCAGGAGTTGAACCGGCTGATCGCCACCGGCCCCATCGAGGCCCGGCGCGAGGACAAGGCGGCGGTCGCGGCCGAGGAGACCGAGCGGGCCCTGCTGGAGCAGCTAGGGCGGGGCCTCCGTTTGACAGAGCTCAGGGCGACGGCATAGTTACTTAAAGTATCTGATTCATTACGTTGTGTGATCGATGGTGATCGTGTCGTCCCTACAAATCTGCCGCCGCCCTCCACCCCACGCGAGGAGCCCCACCGTGACCACGACCCCCACCCGTCCCACCGCCGTCCCGTCCATCGAGCAGCTGCCCCAGCCGGAGCTGCGCGGGTCCACCGACATCCAGGGCAACATCCTGGCCGCGTTCAACAAGGACTTCATGGACTTCCGCTACCTGCGTTTCCCGGACGCCGCCAAGGGCCGCGGCTGGCTCTCCGCGATCCTCAACACCGTCGCCACAACCAACGAGACGGAAGACTTCAACGAGCAGTTCTCGCTGGCCCGCCGGGCCTTCGGCCGCGACCCGTCGATCACCACCGTCCGCTGCGGGGTCTCCCTCACCTTCGAGGGCCTCGTGACGATCGCCAACAAACCCGATCAGATCAAGAAGGACCTCAGCACCTTCACGTCGTTCTGCGCGGGCGCGGCCGCACGGGCCAAGGACCTCGGGGACACCGGCGAGAGCGACCCCAAGACTTGGTTGTTCGGGGCCGGCACCGGCGACAAGGTCGTGCACGCGGTCCTCATCGTCGCCGCGGACACCGAGGCGCTGCTGAAGGAGAAGCTGAAGAACCTCGACACGGTCGAGCAGACCCACCAGATCACGCGCGTCCATGTGGACGAGGGCCGCACCCTGAAGGGCGATCTGAAAGGTCACGAGCACTTCGGCTACAAGGACGGCATCTCCCAGCCCGGCGTCAAGGACTTCCACCGCGAGGACGCCAGCCGCGAGGGCTTCCGCGACAACCACGCCGGGACCGAGCTGATCGAACCCGGCGAGTTCGTTTTCGGCTACAAGAGCGAACAGGGCGACCGGAAGGCGCCGGCGTGGATGAAGAACGGCTCCCTCCAAGTGGTGCGCCGCCTTCGCCAGGATGTCGCCGGCTGGAACAAGGCCGTGGTGGACGGCGCCAAGAACTTCACCGGCAACATGGACGCCAACCGGCTCGGTGCCTGTCTGGTCGGCCGGGCCAAGGACGGCACACCGCTCGCCCCGCCGTGCAGCGCCGTGACCGGCCTCGGCTCGGACCGGAACGGTTTCGACTACGCGAACGACCCCATCGGCCAGCACACCCCCTGGGCCGCGCACATCCGCCGCACCCATCCGCGTGCCTTCGCCGGAATCGTCGACAAGAAGCCGAAGAGCCACCGCCTGATGCGCCGCGGCATTCCGTACGGCCCTGAGTTCAAAGGCGGCCCGGACGACGGCAAGGACCGCGGGCTGATGTTCGTCTGCTACGGCACTTCGCTGGAAGAGCAGTTCGAACTGGTCCAGCAGCACTGGTCCAACGACGACGCGTTCACCCCCGGGGAAAGCCGGTCCGACCAGGTGGTCGCCAACGGCTTCGACAAGGTCACCGGCCTCGCCGGCAAGGCCTCGATCGAGCTGGCGGACGGCACCTTCGGCACGGTCGACATGAAGCGCTTCGTCCGCACCGCGGGCGCGCTCTACGCCTTCACCCCCTCGATCAGCACGCTGCGGCTGCTCGCCGAGGGCGAGGACCTTCCTAACAAGCCAATCGGCTCCTGAGCGGCGAGGAGAAGCCATGAACGAGAGACCCACCGACGAGGGCACGGCCAACGACCGTGCCCGCCAGCAGACCTGCTGGCAGCTGGCCCGCGAGCTGCTGCTGGTCGGTCCGGACGACAAGGACCTGAAGCTGCGCTACCTCGACATCCTGATCAAGGAGGGAATCCCGGAGACCGACGAGCCCAAGGACGTGCTGATCGTCGGCGCCGGGATCGCCGGTCTGGTTGCCGGGAAGCTACTCAAGGACGCCGGGCACAACGTCACCATCCTGGAGGCCAACGCCAACCGGGTCGGCGGGCGGATCAAGACCTTCCGCTCCACCGATGACGAGCAGGACGGCCCGTTCTACGACCCGGTGCAGTACGGGGAGGC
Organism: Streptomyces sp. NBC_00984; assembly: GCF_045162475.1. Taxonomy (NCBI): domain Bacteria; kingdom Bacillati; phylum Actinomycetota; class Actinomycetes; order Kitasatosporales; family Streptomycetaceae; genus Streptomyces; species Streptomyces sp. NBC_00984. Next base: position 176,934 of record NZ_CP108734.1, on the reverse strand, counting down.
CGGAGCGATGCGGCTGCCCAGCTTCCACCCGCTCACCCTGGCCCTGGTCGACAGACTCGGCCTGGAACGGCAGCTGTTCTGCAACGTCGACGTCGATCCCGACACCGGCAACCAGAACACGCCCGTCCCGCCGGTGGTCTACGAGTCCTTCGAGGACGGCAAGGTCTGGAAGTACGGCGAGGACAGCCCGGACTTCCGCGAGCCGGTCAAGCGCTTCAACAGCTGGATCCGCACCAACCGGATCCAGGCCCGCCGCAGCGAGTACGCCGCCGACCCGAGCAGCGTCAACGAGGGCTTCCACCTCACCGGCGACGAGGTGCGGATCACAGCCGGCGAGATGGTCAACCAGGCGCTGGAGCCGGTCCGCGACTACTACTCGTACATCGAGAACGGCAAGCGGGTGCGCAAGCCGTTCGCCGAGTGGCTGGACGGCTGGGCCCGGGTGATCCGCGACTTCGACGGCTACTCGATGGGCCGGTTCCTGCGCGAGTACGCGGGTTTCAGTGACGAGGCCATCGAGGCGATCGGCACGATCGAGAACATGACCTCGCGGCTGCACCTGTCCTTCTTCCACACCTTCCTGGGCCGCAGCGACATCAACCCGGACGCCACCTATTGGGAGATCGAGGGCGGCAGCTGGCAGCTGCCCTACGCCCTCGCCGATGAGCTCCAGGACGAACTTGAAATGGGCGAGCGGATGATCCGGATGGAGTACTGGGATCCGCGCCGCGACGGCGGGGCCGGCCAAGACGTCGGGCCGAACGGGCCCCAGGTCGCCGTCCACACCGTGCCCGAGGGCGACCCAGAAGCCGAACCCTCGGTCTGGAAGGGTGACTTCGCGATCGTCACCGTCCCGTTCTCGGCGCTGCGGTTCGTCCAGGTCTCACCCCCGTACTCGTACAAGAAGCGCCGGGCGATCATCGAGACACACTACGACCAGGCCACCAAGGTGCTGCTGGAGTTTTCCCGCCGGTGGTGGGAGTTCACCGAGGCGGACTGGAAGGACGAGCTCGACTCCATCGAGCCCGGCCTGTACGAGTACTACCAGCGGGCTGGCGAGGAGGACGCCGAGGCGGCCGCGCTGGCCGCGCACAACGGGCACCGGCCACCGCCCAATCTACCGAGGGTGCTGCTCGGCGCCCACCGGAGCGTGGACTCCAGCCGGATCAGCCAGGAGCAGTTGGAGGTCTTCCGGCACACCCCGCTGCGCCGGGCGAGCGTGCGCCCCGCCACCAACTGCTTCGGCGGCGGTTCGACCACCGACAACCCGAACCGCTTCATGTACTATCCCTCGCACCCGGTGCCCGACAGCGACGGCGGCGGCGTGGTGCTGGCGAGCTACAGCTGGTCGGATGACGCGGTGCGCTGGGACTCGATGGCCGACGCCGAGCGGTACGTGTACGCGCTGCGCAACCTCCAGTCGGTGCACGGCCGGCGGATCGAGGTGTTCTACACCGGCTATGGCCAGACCCAGAGCTGGCTGCGCGACCCGTACGCCTTCGGCGAGGCGGCGGTGTACACCCCGCACCAGATGACCAGCTTCCACCTCGACGTGGTCAAGCCGGAGGGCCCGGTGCACTTCGCCGGCGAGCACGTCTCGCTCAAGCACGCCTGGATCGAGGGCGCGGTGGAGACCGCCGTCCGCGCGGCGATCGCCGTGCACGAGGCGCCCACACCACCACCCCGCGCCAAACCGGAGTTCGTTCCAGAGGTGCGGGCCGGACGCGCACGCAGAGCGGAGGTGCTGAGCGGATGAGCGGCAACGGCGAATGGACGGTGGGCCGTTACCTGGCCACGAGACTTGAGCAGTTGGGCATCCGGCACCTGTTCGGGGTGCCGGGCGACCACCTCGGCCCGTTCCTGACGATCATGCACGCCACCACCGGGGTGCGCTGGGTCGGCACCCCGACCGAGATCGGTGGCGGCTACGCCGCCGACGCCTACGCCCGGGTGCGGGCCGCTGACGCCGACCTCGCCAAGGGCGAGCAGGGCGTCGCCGCAGTCGCGGTCACCTACGGCGTGGGCGCGTTCAGCCTGCTCAACCCGATCGGCGGCGCCTACGTCGAGTACGTGCCGGTGATCGCGATCAACGCGGCGCCGTCGTACGAGCAGTGGCTCAACTACCAGGCGGTCGGTCTGCTCACCTCGCACATGAGCCAGCGCCGGGAGAGCAATCTGGAGGTCTACCGGCAGGTCACGGTGGACGCGCAGGTGATCTCCAACCCCGGGCTCGCGCCCTCGCAGATCGACAGCGCGATCATCGCCGGCCTGACCGAGTGCAGGCCGGTCTATCTGGAGGTGATGGACGACCTCTGGAATGCCCCGTGCGCCGAGCCGCAGGGAGAACTCCGTGGTCAGGAAAGGCCGTTCACCAAGAAGAACGAGGAAATGCTCGCCAAGGCGGTGGAGGCCTCGGTGCAGCTGGTCGAACGGCTCGGCACGCCGGTGCTGTGGGCGGGCGAGGAGATCGAGCGCAACCGGCTGGAGCGGGAGCTGGTCTCGCTGGTGCAGCTGACCGGCATCCCGTTCTGCACCACCGTCGGCGCGAAGTCCGTGGTCTCCGAGAACACCCCGGGCTTCACAGGCGTCTACAACGGCAAGGCGAGCCTGCCGGAGGTGCGCAAGGCCTTCAAGGCCGCCGGGTGCCGGATCGGCCTGGGCACCTGGTCGACGTCGAAGAACCTCGGCGGCGAGAAGTCGATCGGCGACGACTGGATCGTGGCCGCCCACGAGGGCGTCAGCGTCGGCGCGCAGTACTTCCCGGACGTCCAGCTGGCGCGGTTCGTCCCGGCACTGCGGGACGCGCTGGGTGTCGCTTTCGGTAAGCGGGCGTTCGAAACCGACCTCTTCGCGCTGGCACACGCCAAGGACCGGCAGGTCCCGGCGAGCACGATCGCCTTCCTGACCGGCCTGAGCAGCACGGACTACCCCGAGGAGCTCACGTACGACGGGTTCTTCCAGCACATGAACGCCTTCCTGCTGAGCCAAGCGCAGGGCGACGGCCCGGAGGCCACCTCGCCGTTCACGGTGGTCTCGGACGCAGCGTTCGCACTGCTGGGCTCGATGAATCTACAGATGGCGGAGCGGGCGAGCTTCGTGGCGCAGAACAGCTGGCTGTCCATCGGCTACTCGGTCGGCGCGGCCACCGGGGTGGCGCTGGCCCGCCAGCAGCCGCTCAAGAGGCCGCTGGTGTTCGTCGGGGACGGATCGTTCCAGGAAACCTGCCAGGAGCTGTCCACGCACGTGCGCCACCACCTGCGGCCGGTGGTCTTCGTCCTGGACAACGAGGGCTTCTACGGTATCGAGCAGATGCTGGTCAGCCCCTGCTACTACAAGGAGAAGCCGTCCGACGGGGCCGACTTCTACAACGTGCTGCACCCGTGGCAGTACGAGAAGCTGGCAGAGGTCTTCGGCTCGGAGAAGGACCGGATGCACGGGCGGGAGCTCACCACCCACACCGAGCTGGAGTCACTGCTGCTCGACATCGCCGATCCGGGCAGTGACATCAACCACGCCCCGATCCTGGTCCGGGTCCGGCTCAACCGGCACGACTACCCGCGGGCACTCCAGTACAAGATCGACGAAAAGTGCAAATAGCCGCCGTACGCGCACCGGCCCCGGTCCAAGGAACAGGGCCGGTGCGCGCTGCGTCCGCGCTCAGCGAACTGATGGTCCGCACTCCCTGGCGCAGGACCGGCGCCGCCCGTCGGCTCCACGACGAACCGCTCGCGACCCGGCCTGAGTTAGCCAAGGCGAACGGCTCCCCGAGTGGCTCGACGCCGTACGCCAAGACGACCTGTCCGGCCTCCGCACCCTCGCCGCGGGCCACGATCGCGACGTTGTCGTCGTCGGCCTGACCCTGCCCTGGAGATAGGCGTCGGCAAGGGCCACGTCAACCGAATCAAGATGCTCAAACGCCAGACGTTCGGCCCAGCCGGCTTCGCCCTACTCCGTCAACGCGTCCTGCTCTACTCGTGAAGCACAGGTAAGACCACACGGTCAAGGAGCCCGAAGCCCTCCGGGGACAGTTCCAAGAACTCCCGCCGCACGAGGTCGGACTCCGCTTCGGCCGTCATCCCGAGCAGGTCGATCAATTCGCTCCGCTGGCCGCTCGACAACTTGCCGGCCAAGTGGGCGCGACACCCTCCCGGACCTTGACCGCGTCGTCCGGATCGATCTGCTCGTCTTCGCTGCCCTCGACGAACCACAAGACGTCGACCAAGGCTTCGGTCAGGGCTTGGCTCAGAGTCGAGTACACGGACATCAATGCGGGCTCCCAGCAGGCCACGGCAGTAGAGCCCGGCCATCCCACCACACACCACCGACATCACACTCCGTCAGCCCTCCACACACTCTGCTCCGGCTGATCCGCGCGCTGCCGCTCCCGTCCTCGGGCCCGGTCCCGCTTCTCGGCGTCGACGAGTTCGCCGTGCGACGCGGACGGACCTACGCGACGATCCTCATCGACATGTCCACCCACCGTCCGGTCGACGTGCTTGCCGATCGCGCTGCGAGCACCTTCGCGTCCTGGCTGCGAGATCATCCCGAGGTGCGGATGATCTGCCGCGACCGCGCCGGCTCCTTCCGCGACGGAGCCCAAGCGGGTGCTCCGCAGACCCGGCAGGTGGCCGACGCCTGGCACCTACTGCACAATTTGGCCGAAGCAGTCGAACGCGTCGTGGGCCGACACTGCGCCGTCCTGCGAGAACGCCTCACGTGCTACGACGACCGGACCGAAGACGGCCAGACTCAGGAGAACCCAGGCCGCGCGGAGCTGGACATCCATGGGCGGCCGCGGCCTCTGGTCGCCCGCACTCGTGAACGCCACCTACAGGTCCACGAACGCATCGAACGTGGCGACAGCCTCCGTGCCATCGCACGCGATCTCCACCTCAGCCGCAGCACGGTCAACCGCTTCGCACGGGCCGCCGACGTCACGGAACTCCTCTTCGCCGCTACCCACCGCCCTACGCTGATCGACGACTACCGCCTCTACTTGCACCACCGCTGGATGGAGGGCTGCACCAATGCCTCCGCTCTTACCCGGGAGATCCAGCAGCTCGGCTATCGCGGCGACGTCAACACCGTCCGCCGGCACCTGAAGCCTTACCGAAACGGCACGATCCCGCAAACCGCTCCCTTGCCCCACATGACCGTCCGTCGGGTCACCGACTGGATCATGAGACGCCCCGAGCGCCTCACAGACACCGAGCGCAAATGCCTCACCGAACTGTGCGAGCGGAGTCCTGCGCTGGCCACGACCACCACATACGCTCGCCGTCTTGCACTCATGGTGCGCGAACGACGCAGCGAACACCTGGCCCTCGATGTCTGGATCGCCGACGTCCGCCTCGACGGCCAACGCGAACTCCGCACCCTGGCCAACGGCATGCGACGCGACCACGCAGCTATCCAGGCTGCCCTCACCACCACCTACACTTCGGGAGCAGTCGAAGGCAACGTCACCAGGATCAAGCTGCTGAAGAGACAGATGTACGGCCGAGCCAACTTCGATCTCCTACGACGGCGCATCCTGCTCTCACCGTGATCAACCAGCTGCTACCCCCAAAATGGCGACAGAGCCCGGAAGTTGAGCCAGAACCGCTGGAAGTGAACGAAGCCACACGCCGGTGCCACCGCGCTCTTCCACGGGCGCCGTCAGCCGAGCAAGGCGGTGGCCGTGTTGATGAGTTCCGCGTCGGCGGCCTCGGTGCGTTGGGCGGCGATGCCGGACCGGAAGAGCGCCGCTCCTTCGATCAGCGCGGTGAAAACCCTTGCCCGTGCCTGGCAGACAGTGTCGGGGAGAGCGGGGTCGCGGGCGCGGAGGAACCCGGCCACATGGTCCTGGTAATCGCCGTAGAAGGTGTGTAGGACCGTCGCGACGGCTTCGTCACGGCCCGCCAGTGCCCACAACTCGGCGTAGACCCGTACGAGTCGCGGATCATCGTGCTCGGCCAGAAGCTGACGGACCAGCCCCTCCGCGTCCGGCGGAGTGTGCTCGGTCGCGTCGGTGAACAACGGGGCCAGCCTGTCGAGCGAACGGTCCAGGGTGCGGCGCAGGACGGCGGCGATCAACTCGGTGCGGGAGTGGAAGTAGTACTGGACGTGCCCCAGGCGCGTCTGTGCCGTGGCCGCCACCGCCCGCATGGTCAGCTCGCCGTACCCGGACTCGAAGAGAATCTGCTCGGCGGCGTCCAGGATCAGAGCGCGCCGCTGGGCACCCTTGGTCGTGATTGCCGTGCGCTTCTCCTGCTCCGGGGACCGGTCGCTCATGCCGCCCGGCCCTCTGCGTGTTCGTCGCGCACAGCCCTGAGCACATTCAGGCCGACGCCCTGCGCGGCGAGGTCCGACGGCACGTTCTGCGGATTCGGGAGCTGTTCGGGGAAAACCACGCCGCTCGGTGCAGGGGCGCCGTCTTCGCCCCGTACCCGACGCAGCCCCATCAGGGCGCCCAGGGCGGTCAGGTGGGCCTGCCCGGCCGGATCGGTCACGGTCGCGGAGAGGGTGTCGCCCCCACGTGTGACATCGATGCGGAGCTGAGCCGTGCCTCCCTCGCCGGGTGCGTACAGCAATCCGCGGCGTGCACCGGTGAAGCACTCGCCGCGGCCCCAGCGGAAGAACCCGAGCCGCTTTGCGGCCAGCAGGGCCGCCGTGGACGCGGGCGAGCTGAAGCCGATCCGGGTGGTTGCGGTCTGCGCCGAGAGGGTGAGGGGGAGGGTGAACTGCTCGGGGGTGTCGATCCTGGCGACCCGGGTGAGTGTCTCCCCGATACGGACGCGGCCGGCATCGCTCAGCGGCATGACCGTGTGCCGCTGCCCGTCCCGCATCACCTCGTAGTCCAGTCCGAGACGGTCCATGAACTCCACCGAGTCCGCGCCCGCCCGGTCGGCGAGGTCCCAGCGAATGGCCACGTCGACCGTGTCCGCGCCGCCCAGCCGGTCGCCGAGACAGGCGGCGACGAGGCTGGTCACACCTCCCATCCACGCGGAGGACAGGAGTACCGGTGCGGTGGGGCCCGCCAGCGCCGCGACGGTGGCCGCACGCTGCAACCGCGTGGTCCAGCGGGTGACGTCCACCAACGGCACCCCGCCGCTGATCGCGGCGCGCAGCACCCGGTCGTCCGGATCGTTGACCACGGTGACGACCGCGCTGATCTCCGCCCGGAACGGTGCCGGATCCGCCAAGTCCCAGGTGCGCAGTTCCGCGCCCGTCTCGTCCGCCAGTCGCTGTCCGCGCTGCACGGTCCGTCCCGTCAGTATCAGCGGCCACGAGGGGGCCGCCATCCGTGCGAGCTCCGCGCCGACCGTGCCGTATCCGCCGACCAGGAGCACAGGTCCGCCGGCGTCAAAGATGAGTTCGTCATTCATGACAACAAATATAGGTCAAGCGACCAAAGAATGCCGCGGGAGGGGTGTGCTGGAAGCACTCGGGACCGATCCGCCTCGCTCATTGACCGCGTCGGCGATGACTTGTCGGGTCACGCGAGGACGGCTCGGCCGTGCTGCTGTGACGTCTCGGCCTTGCACTCGAGGGGCGTTCACCGTGAGGCGGCGTGGATCAGACATGGATCAAGGGAGAGGAGACGGGCGGCCTGATCTTCGGCCGCTGTCCGCCGACTGGGACACGGCGGAGCTCGGGGTGGCCCGCGTCACTCCCTGTGGCGGTGGTGGATCTGCGGATCTCCGTCCTTCTTGCGGCTGATCTCCACCAGCTTCGGATAGTCGACCGCGACGCCCCGCAGCAAGGTGTGCACAGCCTGCTCCACTTCGTCGTCGCTGGTGACGGCGTGGCCGAACAAGGCGCGGTAGTGGACCAGTGAGGCGAGCAGGTCGAGCAGCAGGTCCCGGTCGACGTCGTCGCGCAGGTCGCCCCGCGCGATGGCGGCGTCGAGGGCCTGCCCGACGGCGATCCGGGGCGGATCGAAGAGGGCGGCCATGAACGTCTCGCGGCGTTGTGGATCGTCGCCGTAGTCGGCGAGCAGTGAGGCGAGTGCGTCCGGTGGCATGCGCTGGAATGCGGCGACGTACAGCTTGATCGCGTCACTGAGGTCGCAGATCGTGCAGTCGGTGGCGGGGGGCTTGAGATGGCCCAGGCGAGCGGTCAGGGCGTCGAACACCAAGCTGGGCAGGGTGCTCCAGCGCCGGTAGACGGCCGGCTTCGTGGTGCCGGCGCGCCGTGCTACGGCCTCCACGGTGAGCCGGGCGTACCCGACCTCGTCGAGGAGATCGAGCACCGCGTCGAGGATCGCCTGGTCGATGGATGCGTCGCGCGGGCGACCGCCCGGGGCCCGACTGTTGGGTGCATGTTTCGCTTCAACCATCCCACCAGTCTAGTGTTATATTACGTTCCGGCACGTAATGAATCTCTCGGAGGGGAAGCGTGTGACCACCAGAAGTGAAGAGCCGACTGCGTCACCGTCACCAGCCGGATGGGGAGCGTTGCTCGGCCGCGAACACGGGGCGGTCGCGGCGACGCTCGCGGCCGGAGTCGCGCTGCATGCTGTGAATGTCTACCTTGCGGCCACCATCCTGCCGTCGGTCATCGCCGACATCGGCGGATCGAACCTGTACGCGTGGGCCACCACGATCTTCGTGTTCGCGTCCGTGCTCGGGTCGACGGCCGCCTCCGCCGTCCTCGGAGCCCGCGGCCCGCGCTCCAGCTACCGCTTCGCGACACTGCTGCTCGCGGCCGGAACGGTGGTCTGCGCGCTCGCCCCGACGATGCCCGTCCTGCTGGCCGGACGCCTCATCCAGGGCATCGGAGGCGGCCTGCTCTTCGCTCTCTCCTACGCCATGGTCCGCATCACGCTGAACGAGGCACTGTGGCCACGCGCCATGGCACTCGTCTCCGCCATGTGGGGCGTCGCGACGCTCGTCGGCCCCGCCCTCGGCGGCTTCTTCGCCCAACTCGACGTCTGGCGCGGCGCGTTCTGGGGGCTTCTGCCGTTCCTGCTCTTCTTCGCCTTCTGGGGCGCGATGCGACTGCCCAAGGGGACGGCGGGGGAGTCGGCCCCGCGCATTCCCTGGGCGAGCGTGAGCCTGCTCGGCCTGGCCGTGCTGCTCATCTCCGCAGCCAGCATCTCGTCCCGGCTCGCCGTCAACGCCGCCGGTCTCCTGGCAGCCACGTTGCTCCTGGTCGCCTGGCTGCGACGTGAGCGGCGTGCGACGCTCCGGCTCATCCCGGCCACCGCATTCGGCCCGGACGCGCGGCTGCGGCTCGTCTACGTCACCATGGCCCTGCTGGTGCTCTCCAGTACCGTCGAGGTCTACGTGCCCTACTTCGGGCAGCGTCTCCAAGGGCTCGGGCCTCTGGCGGCCGGGTATTTGGGCGCCGTCCTGGCGGCGGGCTGGACGCTCGGCTCGATCGCGTGCAGCGGCATGCAGCACCGCATAGGGTTGATCATCGGCACCGGTCCGGTCTTCTCCCTGATCGGGCTCGTCGTACTCTTCTTCACCGGCCCGGCGCACTCGGGCGCGGTCACGACCGTCGCGACAGTGGGCGCCGGGCTGCTCCTGCTGGGCTGGGGCATCGGCATGGCATGGCCCCATCTGCTGACCCGGGTACTGCAGTTGACGCCGAAGGCGGACCAGGACCTCGCCGGTTCTTCGGTCACGACGATCCAGCTCACCGCGACCGCCTTCGGATCGGCGTTCGCCGGGATGGTCGCCAACGTGAACGGATTCTCCGACGGCGCGGACGTCACCGACCTGCACAGCACGGCACGCTGGATGTTCGGCCTGTTCATGCTCGCACCGTTGGCCTCTGTGATGACGGCGCGGCGCGCCCGCCGTTGAGGCAAGCCTCCGGGAGTCGTCTCGCTGGCCGGACGTTGTGTATGCGCGGGCTGCCGATGAGTTGGGTGTGTCGGCGATGACGGTCAGCAAGTGGCGTAAGCCGTTCATGGAGTCGCGGTTGGAGGGCTTGGCGGACACCGACCGGCCGGGACGGCCGAAGACCATCCTGGCTTTGAGTGGGCGGTTCGTGAGTTGATGTCCGTTCCGGACTTGGTTACTGCTTCTTGCTGAAGGTTCCTGGCTCGACCTCGGTGAGGATTCCTAGTGTGACCAGGCGTTTCATTTTGGCGCGGGTGCGTTCTATGTGTTTCGGCAGGAGTTCGAAGTCGAGGGCCTGGCAGATGTCGCGGGCCCTCAGTGGGCCGGTGGTGTCGTTGAAGACGGTGAGGATGCGCGGGTAGTCCGGGTGCTCGGGCAGCTCCAGACTCCCTGATGGGTCGGCACTCTGGACCGGGATTCGGTCGGCGAGGCCGGTGATGGTCGTGCGGGTGATGGCGAGGTGTTCCAGACGCAGTTCGGCCTCGCAGAGCTGGGTCTGAAGGGTGTCGATCTGGGTGCGGAGATCGTTGGTCAGGGCCCGGACTGCGTCTTCCTGAAGGTCGAGCGCCTGGAGGAGGGGGTTGAGGTTCACGCGCCGATCACCTGCGGATCGCGCCAGGTGGGCGTGCTCGCGTCGGTGAGCCGACGGGCCATGACGTGGGTCATGGCCCAGTAGACGCGTGAGGTGGAGGAGGCTGGGCGGTGTTCGTAGTCGCGGACCAGGCGCCGGTGCAGTATCAGGGTCCCGAACGTCTGCTCCACCCGCCACCGTTTCGGCTGCGGAACGAATCCCCGCTCCTCAGGGTTGCGCCGGACGATCTCGACGTCGATGCCGAGGGCGGTCCCATGCATGACGACCTGGTTCTTGAAGCCCTGGTCGACCAGGGCCTTGCTGACCGAGCCGCCGGCCGCGACGGCGACCTGGTCGAGCAGAGCGATGCCGGCGGCGTTGTCGTGGACACTGGCGGCCACCACGGTGACGGCGATGACCAGGCCGAGGACGTCCACGGCCAGTCCCCGTTTGCGGCCAGGCACCCGTTTCGCGGCGTCTTTGCCTGTCGTGACCGCGGGGACCCCGGTGGCCGCCCGGACACTCTGGGTGTCCAGGATCACCAGGGTCGGGTCCTCTAATCGCCGGTTTCTCTCCCGCACCTGGCAGCACAGGAGTTCATGGATCTGCTGGTCGGTGCCGTCGTCCCGCCAGGCGGCGAAGTAGTAGTACGTCGCGCTCTTCGGCGGCAGGTCGTTCGGCAACAGGGCCCACTGACAGCCGGTCCGGGACTGGTAGAGGATCGAGTTCACGATCTCCCGCATCGGATAGCGGCCCTGGTGGCCGCTCACGGAACGGTGCCGGTTCTTCCAGGCCGTGAGCACCGGCTCGATCAACGCCCACTGCTCGTCGGACAAGTCACTCTGGTACGGCTTGCGTTCACTCATCCCACCGATCCCAGCAGGCCACCGGCACCGGACCGGAACGTTCCGGCTTCGCCCACACCATCGGGCGACAGCAGAACCACTCATAGAGTCACGAACCGCCCACTGAGTGATCTCGAGCGGGATCAGCTGACGCGTTTGGGCCCGTCGGGCGAAGTTTCCTCTCATCCGGGCCAGTACCTGGATCGGTAGGTCCTTGAGCAGGAACGCGAGGCGGGGTGCGTCGTATCCCGCGTCCGCGACGATCAGGATGTCCGGGTCTCCCGTCTGCCACTGCCCTGCCGTGATCAATCGCTCGACCAGATCGTGCAGCTGCCGGGCGGTGATGGTGGCGGTGTCGTCCCCGGGCGCCAGACGAAGCACGTCCAATGGTGCCGTCCATGAACTGCGGCCTGGCTCGAGCGCGCAGACGATCGAGTACGGCCGGCCTGGGACGGGGATGTGCTGGTCCTTGCCCCAGCCGTAGGTGTGACACTGGATCCGTTCCGGTGAGGTGTGGGCGTCGGGCCGGAGCCGGCAGGTGACGTAGACGGCCAGGAACAGCCCGGCCGTCAGCAGCCCGCGGCAGTGGCACCCCGGCCAATGCCCGTCGCCGTCGGCCGGGATCGATCCGCCCATGAGCCATGGCCGTGTAGAGCCCGCCATGCCCGCGGCGGTGTTCGCCCACCAGCGACAGCTCGGCCAGCGACCTCACCGGCCGTCGCCGCACGGAACAGCGTCAGCCAGCTCGAACAACCCGCCCGAACGAGAAGTGAGACAGGAGTAGAACTCACCCCGGAAACATGACAGTTCCGCCAACGGTTCTCTCCGGGCATCACGATGCAGCAGACTCATCCTAACGGCCTTCGCACTGGACGTGTGTGTTCCTTGGTCGGATCACATGCTCAGCCGAAGGCCGCCTGCACGCAGGGCAGTTACCGGACCAGGTGATCAAGTACGAGAAGCCATTCGACACCCGAGGTTAAAGATTAAGTTAGCGCTCGGCGGTTGCTTCAGGGAGACTCAAGAAACGCTCCCCGCGTTGGGGGAGCGGGCTGCTTATGGATCAGCGGTGCGGTTGGGGTCGAGGCGGAAGTACATCTCTTCGAGCGAGCATGGAGGGAGAGGGCGGGCAGGGCGGCGAGCTGGGTCTGGGGCGTCCACGGCGAGCCTGGGGGAGCAGTCAATACTGCTTTCCCGCTCCCGGGCGGCGCTGCGGTAGTAGTTGCGCGAGTTGCTGTTGGGGGTCGTGCAGCCGAGCTGGCGCCGCGCCTTGGTTTTCAGCTGGGAAGACGGAGAGTTCCTCTGATGCCTCAGCAGGTGTGGGCGACGACCAGGAACTCGCCTTCTTCGGAGCCGAGGGGCTCTCGGTTCCAGCCTCCGTAGATCTGCTGTACCTGAAAGTTGGTGTCCTGGAGGGACATTTGGATGTCGGTCTCGCTGCGCAGGCCGAGTGCGGCTGTGCTCACCAGCTTCCTGTCGCAGGGGGAGACTGCAGTACTGGGCGAAGATGACCTCGCCGTCCCGACAGCGGCCTCGGCTTCCATCCTCTGGTCTGTTTCCTGGCCAACACCGGCGAGGGCATGTCCGGGCGGCTGCGGCCGGGGAACACCGGAGCCAACACCGCCGCGGACCACATCGCGGTACTGGACGACGCCCTCGCCCAGATCCCCGACGCCCACCGGCACGGCACCGACATCCTTGTCCGCACCGACAGCGCCGGATCCGCGAAGGTCTTCCTCACCCACGTCCGAGACCTGCGAACACACGGAATCCGCACCTTCTTCCCGGTTGGATACGCAGTCACCGGACCGGTCCGCCGCGCGATCCGGGCCTTGCCCGAGCAGGTCCGGCATCCTGCCCCGGACCAGGACGGCATCCTCCGCGAATCCGCTGAGGCCGCCGAGCCGACCGGCATGGCCGACTTTGCCGGCCACCCGGCCGACACCCGCATCATCGTCCGCCGTGAACGTCCCCACCCCGGAGCCCAGCTCTTGCTCTTTGACCGGGACGAGGGCATGCGGCACCAAGTGTTCCTCACCGACACCCCGACCACCTCCGGCCCGGCCCAGTTCCTGGAGGTCCGCCACCGCGGACACGCCACTGTCGAAGACCACATCCGGTGCGGCAAGGCCACCGGCTCCGGCCGTTTTCCCTCCCGCCGCTTCCCGGTCGACGCCGCCTGGCTCGAACTCAGCCTCGCGGCGATCGACCTCCTGGCCTGGACCCGCTTCCTCCTACTGGACGGCGAACTCGCGGCTGCCGAACCCAAGAAACTCCGCTACCGGCTCCTGCACGTCGCCGCCCGGATCACCCGGGGCAGCCGCCGCCTCCACCTTCGGACATCGCCGTCTATAAGCCGCCTCTTTGACCAGACTGGCGGCCGTCCCGGCTTCTTCCCCACCGGCAACAACCGCTCCAGCCTGGCCCACTGTGCGCTCGTCAGATCCCCACGTCCCACACAGTGATCATTACAGAGCTTGGTCGACTTTCGGGATGCACCCTAATCCCGCAGGTCGGCGAGGCGTGGATCTTCGAGAATCCGCCGCAGGTCCTTGCGAGGGACCCGCAGGTCACTTGCCACGCTGACCTCGTCGCCGAGCGTCTCGAATGCCGCGCGGATCCCCGCCTCCCAGACTTCCGGGCTGCGCTCTCGCTGCATGGCGAGTTCTGCCACGCGGGCGTCCTGGGCAGCGAGCGCTTCGTCCATGAGCTGCTCGCGCAACCATGGCCTCTCCCGGAGGGTCTTCCTGGAGCACCAGTAGGCCTGGTCCTCCTCGGGCTGCACGTCTTCGTACACGGCAACCAGGCCCAGCAACTCGATCGGGTTGTCTCCCCAGAAGGTGAATCCGTCCTTCTCGGCGAGCCAGGCGTCCAGTGCGTACTCGTCTTCCTCGTCGGAAAGCTCCACCTTCAGGTGATAGCCCTGACGGTGCAACAGCTGAAGGCACGTCTCCCACACGTTGGCGTGGCTAGCAAGTGAGGCCATACGGCCAGTCTACGAACACCGCCGTCGACCCTTGTTCTAGATGCACTTCTGAAACACGTGGGACTGCTGCACGTCGAGGTGACACCTGGCCTGGCTTGCCCGTGGGGCGGCCTGGAAGGATGTTGCTGTGCCTGTTCCCTATCCCGAAGAGTTCCGTGACGATGTCGTGCGCGTGGCGCGCAACCGGGAGAAGGGCGTCACCCTTGCGCAGATCGCGAAGGATTTCGGCGTTCATGAGATGACGCTGTCGAAGTGGCTGCGCCAGGCCGCTGTGGACGACGGCGAGAAGCGCGGCGTCGCCAGGTCCGAGTCGGCGGAGAACCGGGAGCTGAAGAAGCGGATCCGGCTGCTGGAGCAGGAGAACGAGGTCCTGCGCCGCGCGGCGGCCTACCTGGCGCAGGCGAACCTGCCGGGGAAAGGCTCTACCCGCTCGTGAGAGAGCTCGCCGCCGACAAGATCCCTGTCGCGGTTGCGTGCCGGGTCCTGGGGCTTGCCCGCCAGCACTACTACCGGTGGATTCGTCGGCCGGTGACCGAGGCGGAGATCACCGAGGCATACCGTGCGAACACGCTGTTCGACGCCCACTGCGACGACCTCGAGTTCGGCTACCGGTTTCTCATGGGCGAAGCCGGAACGGCCGGCGAGCGGATGAGTGAACGGACCGCGTGGCGGATCTGCCGGGACAACGCCTGGTGGTCAGTGTTCGGGAAAAAGCGGTCGAGGAACGGCAAGCGGCCCGGGCCGCCGGTGCACGACGGCCTTGTCCGGCGTGACTTCACCGCGAGCGCGGTGAACGAGCTGTGGCTGACCGACATCACCGAACACGCCACCGATGAGGGCAAGGTGTACCTGTGCGCGGTCAAGGACGCCTTCTCCGGCTGGATCGTCGGCTACTCCATCAGCAGCCGGATGCAGGCACAGCTCGCGGTGAACGCGCTGAACAACGCGGTCGCACGGAGGGGAGACGTGGCCGGCTGCGTTGTCCACTCGGATCGCGGGTCGCGGTTCAGGGCGCGGAAGTTCATCCACGCCCTGAACCGCCACTGCCTCGTCGGGTCCATGGGAAGAGTCGGCGCCGCCGGCGACAACGCGGCCATGGAATCCTTCTTCGCACTCCTGCAGAACAACGTCCTCGACCGCCGCACCTGGGCCACCGTGAAGCCCTCCGTACCGCGATCGTGACGTGGGTCGAACGGACCTACCACCGGCGCCGTCGGCAACTACGGCTGGGCCGATTGACCCCCATCGAGTTCGAGACCACTATGAAACCCGCCGCAGCCCTCGCGGCATGAAACCCCACTGTCACCTATCCGTGCAGCAGTCCCCGTCCTCGGTGGTTTGTTAAGCCGGGGAGTAGAGGTCAAGCGGGTGGCCTGCGCCGACGGCGTTGATCAGGGCTTGGAGTTCCGGTGGTGGGGGTGCATTCGTCCAGGCTCGCCAGCATCGTTGGAGGCTGGTCCAGGGGTCGAGCCAGGCCCGGACGGCGCGCCTCGACTACGTGCCGTTCCAGGGTGGTGTCGTGGGCGTGTAGGGAGGTCGTGCTCCTGCGTGCAGGGCCAGAAGGATGCCGGCCTGCGTGAGATCCTCTGGTGTGTCAACTGCTATTCCGTCGTTCGCGACGAAGAACATCCGTACGACGTGCCGTGTTCGGCGAAGCGCAGCATCTCCACTCTCTCGGCGCGTTCCAGCGGCCCCTGCTGGAGTTGCCGGAAGCGGCCCCGCCAAGTGGCCACCGGGCCGGCATCCGGATGGGCTTTGTGGCAGCGGCCAAACCTGGGGGCGCGGATGTTGCGGGCGCGGCCAACGGCATCCTGGAGCGTGCAGGCCAAGCTTGGCAGATGGATCTCTCTACCTTCTTCGAAGGGCTTATCGGGCCGGACGATCCCGGGATGGCGCTCGCGACCTACCCTGATGGTGCACTGGTCGACGTGGGGTGTGCCGGACTGGCGTCGGTTGAGTTCGGCGTGCCGATCGATGCCCGTACCCGTTTCGACATCGCTTCGGCGAGCAAGCAGTTCACCGCCATCAGCGTGTTGCTGCTCGCCAGGGACGGCGTGCTGGCTCTGTCCGACGACATTCGCGACCACCTGCCTGAATCGTGGATCAGAAGATCACCATCGAGAAGTGCTTGCGTCATACCGCCGGCCTGCCGGAGTGGTTTTCCCTGGTGGGCATCGCCAGTGTTCCGGTGACCAGGCACACCGAGGGCCACCTCCTGTCGATCCTGGCCGGGATCCGGCGGACCAACTTCGCTCCCGGCGTCGAATTCTCCTACTCCAACACCGGGTATGTCCTGGCTGCCGCGATCATCAGGCGAGTCATGGGCATGTCACTGCGGGAGTTCAGCGCGGAGAGGATCTTCGGACCGCTGGGGATGGCCGACACGATGCGGCGGGACGACTCGTCGGAGGTGCTGCCGAGGTTCGCCTACGGGTACGGCAACGATGACGGCGTGATTCGACGGGCCGGCACCGAGGAGTGCGTGGTCGGCGACGGCGGGCTGGCGACCAGCCCGTCGCCGACCTGGCTCACTGGTTGGGGTTCCTGGCAGACGGGCGGGTGCTGGGCGCCGACATCCGGGCGGCACTGCTGGAACGGGCGGTGCTGGCCGACGGTACCGTGCATCCGTATGCGCTGGGCGTCTACCACTTCACCGTCGGCGGCAAAGCGGCCTACGGCCACGCCGGGAGCGTGGATGGCTACCGGTCGCAGTTGCTGTATGTGCCGGAGGACGGGCTCGGCTTCGCGTGCCTGGCCAACCTGACCAGGATCGCCCCACTGACGCTGGTGAACCGAGCGGCCGGCGGGGAGGCCGACCTACCGGCCGTACAGGCGGTTCCCGGCCCGGTGCCGCTCGGGCATTGGCCCGCGCGCCCCCTCGGCGCCAGCTACCTCAGCCTGAAACTCCGGCAGCACGGAATCACACCCCGTGCCAGCCGCCACAGCGCCCGCCTCGCCCTGGCCGCCCACCTGTCGGCATCGGTCCTCGCCGATTTCACCGGGACCAGCATCAGCAACGCCACCCGATGGACCGGATACGCCAGACGCGATTGGTTCGACTACATCGCGTCCCGCACGCAGATCTGACTGCTCCCAAGGGCAGCGGGGCACCGACGGAAGTCGTCAGCCTGCGTCTGAGTAGCGCGCTGGGAGATGGTTTCCCGCGCTGTCGGTGATTGTTTCCCAGTCAGCTGTCGGCGCCGGTCAGTCTGTCGGCTGAGGAGGCGGGTGGCTGCTGCCCCAGCACGCGCAGGGCGAGCAGCCCTCCGATGCCGGGAATGAAGGCACGCCCCTTGGTTCCCGGCCGCGCGAGGGCGGGAGTGAGGAAGACGGCGACGATGACGGTCAGGTAGGCCGTGCCGTGGACCAGGCCGCCCAGCGACGAGATCGTCCCGGTGTGCACGGTGAACAGGTTGAGCAGCAAGAGCGTGAGGGATGCAGCTTCAACCGCGGCGGCGATGCGGAGAGTTCGCATACTGATCAGGCTCCCGTCGTGGAGCCGGGGCGGACGATCATGAGGACGACAACGGCTGCCCACAGCAGGTTGAACATCCCCGTGGTCACGGAGAGGCGTGCCGCCGCCGACCGCAGCTGCGTAATGGCGTCCGTGGCCACGTCGGTGCTTGTCCCCCCTGGGCCGGACGCATCTGCGGGTTGGGCGAGCAGCCGGGCCTGTCCGGGCAGGACCGCCGTGAGCAGCAGGGCCGCGGCGGCAGCCGTCAGCACGATCGACGTCAGCAGCCAGGCGTCGGTCAGGACGCCCATCCGGGCGCCGGTGGCGACACCGAGGACCGGGACGGCGATGCCGACGACCGTGTACCCACGGCAGATCTTGTGCAGGAATGCTGTGGTCTGGCCGTTGGGCTCCTGCACGTCGCCGCTGGCCGACAGCCTGGCGTAGCGGGGGAACAATGAGGCTGCGACAGCGATCGGCCCGATCGCCAGGATCGCGGCCAGGACGTGCAGCGAGAGCAGTAGCTTGGTCACAGGAGTCCCTTCATGGATAACCTGCCAATAGATTGGCTACCGATCTATAAGTAGCACGGAGCGACGCCTCTTGGGTAGGCTGCCTGACTATGAAGACGGATGCGGTACGCGGCCACCTGGACGGACTGCTGCTGTCCGTGCTGGAATCCGGCCCCCTGCACGGCTACGCGATCATCGCCGCGGTCCAGGAGCGCAGCGGCGGCGTACTCGAGCTGCGCAAGGGCACCATCTACCCCGCCCTCAACCGGCTCGAGCGGATCGGACTGCTGAGCAGCGCCTGGGAGTCGGTGGGCGAACGCCGTCGGCGCTGCTACGAACTCACCGACGCCGGACGGCGCAGCCTGGCCACCGAGCGGACCCACTGGCGGGCGTTCACCGCAGCGATCGGCTCGGTGCTGGAACCCGCGCCGGCCCCCGGACACGCCACGTGAAAGCGCCCGAGATCCCTGCTGACGACCCCATCGAAGCCCACCTCGCGGACCTGACGGCCACCTTGCACGGCCCGGCCCGACTCAAGACCCAGATGGTGGACGAACTGCGCGAAGGCCTCCTGGACACCGTGCGGGAACTGTCTCCCGATGCCGAACCCGACCGCGACGCCGCCCGTCAGGCCATCCGCGAGTTCGGCCCCGTGGCCGAACTCGCGCCCAGCTTCCAGCGCGAACTGACCATCACCCAGGCCCGTCACACCGCGCGCACCGTCATGCTGATCATCCCGTGCCTGCTGGTGTGCTGGTACCTGGTCGAGCTCTCCACCCGCGCGGCGGGCCACCAGCTGCCAGACCCGCTCCAGGTGGTCGTCGCCCACCTCGGCGGCCTCGCAGCGCTCACTGCGCTGCTGGCGGCCGTGTCCCTCTCCGTCACCGGCACCCTGGCCCGCCGACTGCCCCTCCCACAACAACTGCCGCTCGTGGTCGCCTGGACGGGAACCACCGCAGCAGTCGCCCTCGGACTGAGCGCGCTGACCCTCATCACCGCCGCGGTACTCGCTACCAACTGGCCACTGACCGCGGCCGCCTGCCTGATCACCATCGTCTTCCACGCGCGCATCGCCGCCTCCGCACGGGCGTGCCGCCACTGCGCCCGCCTGCCTGTCACCGCCCCCTGACGAACGGGGGCCGCGGAGCCCGCGACCTGAGCAGACAACAGCGAAACGGTCGTCATCGTGATCACGATGACGACCGTTTCGGCGTTGCTACAAAGGGGCCTTGACCCCTGATCTTGAACACGGGTTATGCGGCTTCGGCCAGCGTAGTTGATGTTGTTCGGAGTGCTCGCTCGTAGGCGATGGGGCTGCGATGGTCCGAGGCGGGAGTGACGTCGGACGGTGTTGTAGCGGTGCAGTCGGCGGAAGAGGACCAGGTGGGCCTCGTGCTCGGTGTCCCAGGCCCCGGCGGCCTTGGAGGGTCTCCCGTTTGCAGGTCGCGTTGAACGACTCGGCGAGTGCGTTGTCCGCGCTGGAGCCGACCGCGCTCATGGACTGGGTGACGCCGGCCTTGCGGCAGGCGTCGGCGAAAGCCCGGCTGCAGTACTGCTTGTACTCAACTGGTCGTCGCAACACCAGCTTCCTGGAGAGGTAGCGGGTGCTTGTTGAGGGCTTCGGCGGGCGTCTTCCAGCCGAGGGTCTTGCGGGGTCAGCGTGGTGATGGTGGCTGTGATTGCGTCCTTCACCGCCTCGGCGCCGCGGCCGGCCAGCGCGGGCCCGTTCTCGGTGCGCGGTTCGGTGGCAAAACCATCCATCCGGGGCAAGTGCAGCAGCATCGTGAACCGTGTGGTGCGCTCCACCAGTGTGCCGATCGCGGACCGGCCGGTGCCGATGATGAGGTCGCCTTCCCAGTGGCCGGGGACCGCGCGGTCGTCAGCCTCGGCGGGCCGCTCACTGATCAGCACGTCGGCGGTGACGTGCCCACGGGCACTCTGCCTGGTGCGCTCCCGCGGGACGCGCAGTGATCGCCCGGTGCGCAGACAAGCGACCAGTTCGCGCTTGAGTGCCCCGCGCCCCTGGACATAGAGGGCCTGGTAGATCGCCTCGTGCGAGATGCGCATGGACTCGTCCTCGGGGAAGTCCACCTTGAGCCGCTGCGATATCTGCTCCGGGCTCCACGCCGTCGCCCAGCGACGGTCCTGCCGCCCGGGTTTGTTCCGGCCCTGCCACGGCGGGACCCGCGGTCCCTGGACGGCCCGGCCGTCTGCCGCGTGGACGACGGTCCCGGCCAGCCGGTCCTGCACGTACTCCTGCAGACGCTGGTTGACCACCAGTTTCGCGGTCTTCGGCCGCTTCGCCCGCCGCTCGGCATGCCACTGGGCCAGCGAGGCACGGTAGTCCAGGTGATACGTTCGGGTCGAGGCGTTGCGCCGCAGTTCCCTCGAGATTGTCGAGGGCGAACGCCCCAGACTCCGCGCGATCGCACGCACGCCGAAGTCCTGGGCACGCAACAGGGCGATCTCTTCTCGCTCGGCGAACGACAGGTAGCGGCCCGACACAGTCGGGGCAAGGCACGGATTCACCCCGCCAGCATGACGAAACCACCGTGAACCCACGGCTGGGGATACCCCGATCGAGGCCGCAGCATCCACCGAGCTCAGCCCACGCTCAACCCCCTGCCAGAACCGGGCCAGATCCTCACGCCACGTGACACCCGGCCGACCCGGCGAGGGCATCTGCCCGCGGTACTGCCGGACCGCCCGCTGCCGATTACCCACACCCACGCGCAAACCTCCAGCTCACGGGGGTTGCGACGACCATTTGAATCCGCCCTGGGCCCCGTGATCGCTGTGGAAAATGGCGCCGGTCAGATTCCTTCTTCAGCTCGGCGTCTTCCCGTCGCAGGGCGGCGGCCTCGGCTTCCAGCGCCGACGGCACTACTGGGGCTGAAGACGGGGCGGTCGAACGGCGGCCCGCGGGCGGCCGGAGCCGGCCGCCCGGATCCAGTTCCGCAGCGTCTCCGCGTTGATCCCCAGGTCCGCGGCAACCTGCTTGATCGTCGCTTCCGGCCGCGACTCGTACAACGCGACCGCATCCGCCTTGAACTCGGCGGAGTAGTGCTTCATGACCACGACACGTCCATCTCTCAGATCCTCAAGATCCACTATCTCGAGTGTCCAAGATCAGGGGTGAGAGCCCGTCGGCATGGCGAGCGACAGGGCTGCCTCGGGCTCGCCGAACGGGTTCCGGATCAGCATGCCCACGGCGGTCAGGCCGGTCTCGGTGCGCTGGTCGTTGATGGCGAAGCCGCGCCTACGGGCGAGAGTGAGTTCGCGCTTGAGCCGGGGAAGCTCGATGCCGTCCACGTTGTCGTACAAGGCGGTCAGCTGGTCCGGTGACAGCGCGGCGACGATCGTCTTCCCCCTTGATGCTATATGGGCCGGCAGCGACCGTCCTACGCGGTCGCCGACACGGAGGATCTGATTGGACTCGACGGTGGCGATGAACCGGACCTCCGTCCCCGCGAGCACCATCGCGTTGGCCGGCTCCTGAGTCTCGCCCACCAGGCGCTGCGGATGAGGCAGGGCGACCCTGAGGAGCAGCACCACCGGCGCCTCGGACATCTTCGCAGGTCGCAGCACCTTGTCGGCGCGGTATCTGCGGTCCGGCGTCTGCTCTGCGAAGTCCCGGTAGACCAGCATCGCGAGCAGCCGGTACGCAGTGGAGTGAGAGACAGCGAGGCGTTCGGCCGTATCCGTCACCCGCACTGGGCCCTCCGGGTGCTGGTCGGACGAGCGTCCAGCGGCGGTGACCCCGGCGAAGGAACCGAGACCGAAGAGCACCAGGGCGACCGAGATCCACAGTTTGCCCAGCCCAGCGGTGTCGGTCACGCCGGGGGCGAGAAAGTGAAACTCGACGCGCGGTGTCCCGGGCGGCTCGTCCGGGGCACCGCGCACGCCTTCGAGAGCGGCCGGTGTGTCGAGGTGATCCCGCCCGATCCATGGGCAGCAGACCCCGGGGCTACGGCTGGCTGAGTCCGTTGGAACCTGCTGCGCGTACACGTACGGAACGGGGCCGGCCTCCCCTGAGCGCCGGAAACCGGCCAGTACATCAGCCCGTGCAACCCTCGTTCCGTACGTTCGGGGTGGGGCCCGCATCGTGAACGTCATCCGCCCGGACCGGTCCCGCGTCCGGCCGACGTACGGGAATGGCCGCCGTGAGCTCCTCGGGAGTCACCGCGAGAGCCTGGGCGAGGTTGGCCGTAAGCGCGGCGTCCAGGCCGTCGGACACGGCGAAAGCGGCGATGATGTGGATCGAGCTCCGGGTGTCGGCGGACTCGGTGTCGTGTCCGGCCCGTCGGCAGCGATGCAACAGCCAGCGGGCGAAGCTGTTGTGGGCAGGCTCGTCGTGGTTGGGCACGAGGCGGTTCCCTTCTTTTCGGTCACCTGAGGGCCGTGCGCGAGCGGTTGGTTTCTTGAACGGCCGACCCTGGAGCGGCCCTTGCGAACCGGCCTGCGATAGCGGCGGATCAGTGACGGCCGATGGCTGACGGGCGGCTGGTGAAGGGGTTCGTCCCGGCCGGTCCGGCACGGAGGTAAGGACTTCGGTCTTCGCCCGCTCGGCTGTGGCGTACGCGCGGACCGATTCGACGGTGTGCGGGGCAACTGCATCGTGACGGCCCCATGGACGACCACGATCGTCGCGTACGTCGAGGCGTAGCTTCCCGGCCAACCGGAAAGCCCCTTGGACCGCTTTGGCCTGGGCCGATGTCGCGTGTCCTGCCCGGCTCCCGCACCGGAGCTGCCCCTGAGCCGAGCCCGGGGCCGGAGCCCATGCCCACCACGGTCTCGGTCGCTTCGGGCAGCCCGGCCGCCACTCGCGCCCCCACCGCCGATCCCGCCGGGTCTGGCGGATGGCGGGTTCCCCATTCACTTCCCTCTCTAATCAGATGCGATCGAATGCTATACGATCGGTTTGAGATCGAGCAGAATGTTGATGGAGGAGGATCATGACCAACCCACAGCGCCCGGACACGGCTCCGCGCGGACCGGGGGCCGTGCCGCAGGCTCACGGCCCCGTGCAGGGGGATGCCATGAGCGGACGCCACGTATCCGTGGTCATCGTCGGCGCGGGATTCTCAGGGCTCGGTACGGCCATTCGGCTGCTGCAGGAGGGCCACCGGGATGTGCTGATACTGGAGCGGGCCGACGAGGTCGGCGGCGCATGGCGGGACAACACCTATCCCGGGTGCGCCTGCGACGTTCCCTCGCGTCTGTACTCGTTCTCCTTCGCGCCCAATCCCGCGTGGAGTCGGCGCTTCGCTCCGCGCGAGGAGATCGGGCAGTACCTCAGGCGCTGCGTCGACG
This sequence comes from Streptomyces sp. NBC_00984, assembly GCF_045162475.1. Lineage (NCBI taxonomy): Bacteria > Bacillati > Actinomycetota > Actinomycetes > Kitasatosporales > Streptomycetaceae > Streptomyces > Streptomyces sp. NBC_00984. The sequence goes on along the minus strand of NZ_CP108734.1, from coordinate 153,420 downwards.
AATACGACCTGACACCGAATCTGCGGCTTGGCTGCGAACTGCAACGCGCTACCTGGGATTCCGAGCGGCAACGCTGGGACCTGCGGACCAGCACGGGTCCACTCACCGCCGGGCTGCTGGTACTGGCCCAAGGCCCGCTGTCGGAACCGGCCGTTCCTTCGCTGCCCGGGCTCGACAGCTTCATCGGCGAGGCGTTCCATTCCGCCAGGTGGAAGCATGACCTGGATCTGAGCACCAAGAGGGTGGGAGTGATCGGGACCGGCGCGAGCGCCATCCAGTTCGTCCCTCACCTGCAGCGCACGGCCCGGCAGGTGACGGTCTTTCAGCGCACTCCGCCCTGGATCGCGCCGAGGCGCGACCGGGTCATCCCGCAGTGGCAGCAACGTCTGTTCCGGCTGGCACCGCCGGTGCAGCGACTGGCTCGCGGCTGGGAGTATCTGGCCCGGGAGGCGACGCTGCCCGCTCTGCTCGGCAACCGCACCATGTCCGCACTCGGCCAACGCGAGGCGCTTGGCCATCTGCACCGTCAGGTCGCGGACCCGGGAATGAGGGCCAAGCTGACCCCGGACTACGAACTGGGCTGCAAGCGGGTCCTGCTGTCCGACGACTACTACCCGGCTTTGGGCCAGCCCAACGTCGACGTGGTCACTGATCCGATCACGAGCATCGGGCCCGACGCGGTGCTCACCGCGCCCACCGCCGCGGCGCGGGACGGAGATGCCATCGCCGAGCACCCGGTGGACGTGCTGATCTACGGAACCGGATTCCGCGTCACTGACGCGACGTACGCGCAGCAGGTCATCGGCGCCGACGGACGGTCCCTGAGCGAGGTCTGGGAAGGCAGCCCGCAGGCCCACCTCGGCACCACGGTCGCAGGATTCCCCAATCTTTTCCTGATGGCAGGTCCCAACACCGGCGTGGGGCACACCAGCCTCATCTACATGATCGAGTCGCAGATCGACTACCTGCTCAGCTGCCTGCGGCTGATGCGCAGCCGGGGCCTGACCGCCGTGGAAGTGCGTGCCGAGGCCCAGTACGCCTTCAACGCGGAGCTGCAGAGCCGGATGGAGCCCACCGTCTGGGCCGCCGGCGGCTGCGTCGGCTGGTACCAGGACCGCACCGGTCGTATCACGTCCATCTGGCCCGAACCGACATGGCGATTCCGTCGTCGCACGCGAGCCTTCGACCCGCGGCAGTACGTGCTGACGGCGGAGGGCGCCGCCCCGTCGCGTCCGCAGCTGTCAGGCCGGGCCGCACGGAACTCTGAAGGGTGAGTCCAGGATCGTGACGCGTCCTCGTGCCCGCAGCAGCCGGAGGGTCCCGCTCAGGGAGTTGATCGTGCCCACCGCGCTGAGCCGTACTCCGGCCACCCGCCTCTTCGCTGCCGAAGCGCTGAGCACAGTCCTGTTCTCGGTGCCCATGCTGCTGTTCACCACGCCCAGTCACCCCAGAGTGCCCGAATGGTTCCAGTTACTGGGGCTCGGCCTCCTGCTCACGATGATCGGCGCCACCGTGCACACGTGGCGGCGGACCATCGCCGACGAGCTGATACCCGCCGGGCGAACGGGCCCGGCGGCCGGGGGAGCCTGCGGGCGTCTGCGTGAACAGCTCGGTGCGGAGCGCCGGTTGCGCCGGCTGCTGATCCTCTATCCAGCCGTGCTGGTGCTGCTGCTGCCAGTCCCCGATACCTGGGTGAACTTCTGGTTCTGGTCCACGCTGCTGGCGGCCGTAGCCGGGCTGATCTCGCTCGGCCTGCTGCTGCGCACGCCCGGCCGTCGCGGGCGTACATGATCGACTCCGGCGGCCAGGGGTGCGGGACATCCCGGTGGTGTACGCGCCGGACGGCGGAGTTTGCGAAAATGGCAAGGCTTTTTGTCGGCCCGCTGATCGGTGGTACACGCTCGGGGTGGAGGTGATCGCCATGAGCGGTACGACGAACAATGCGAAGAACAATGTGAAGAGCGGCACTTTTGACGATGGTGCGTACGACGTGGTGGTTGTGGGCGCGGGTGCGGCTGGTCTGAGTGCGGCTCTGGTCCTGGCCAGGGCCCGTCGCCGGGTCGCGGTGGTGGATGCGGGCGGGCCGCGCAACGCTCCCGCCACGCATATGCACGGTTTCCTGTCCCGGGACGGGATGTCCCCGGCCGACCTGCTGGCGGTGGGCCGGGCCGAGGTCGCCGGTTACGGGGTGGACCTGTTCGAGAGCCGTGTGGATCAGATCGACCCCGGCTTCTCCGTCCGTCTGGACGGTGGTGCGGTGCTCGGCGCCCGCCGGGTCGTGGTGGCCACCGGACTGCGGGACGAGCTCCCCGCGATCCCCGGCGTGCGGGAACGGTGGGGCAAGGACCTGCTGTTCTGCCCCTACTGCCACGCGTACGAGGTGCGCGACCAGCCGATCGGGGTGCTGGGTACCCACCCCGGCGCGGTGCGGCACGCGCTGCTCTTGCGACAGTGGTCGCACGACGTCGTTTTCTTCGCGCACACCCTGGACCTCGGTGCGGAGGAGCGCGAGCAGTTGGCCGCCCGCGGCATCGTCGTCGCCGAGGGGACCGTCAAGCGTCTGGTGACGGACGGCGACCGGTTGCGCGGTGTCGAGCTGGTCGAGGGGCATGTCGTCCCCCGCTCCGCAGTGTTCGTCTTCCCGCACATGGTGCCCCACGACACCCTGCTCACCGGTCTGGGGTGCGAGCGGGACCCCAACGGCTGGGTGACCACCGACAATGCGGGCCGGACCAGCGTGTTCGGGGTGTGGGCGGTCGGCAACGTGTCCGATGCGAAGGCGCTCGTGATCACCGCTGCGGGGCAGGGGGCGGCGGCCGCGTTCGTCCTCAACCATGACCTGGTCGCGGAGGACGTCGATCGTGCCGTGAAGGACGGCAGCTCTTCGTCCCGGGAGCCGCAGCACTTGCCGCGGCCGGTCCCACGAACCGCCTCGTCCGGCTGACCCCCGGTCGTTTCGCCGGCCGGCTCCGGGCGGATGCGGTTCCCGGCCGGCCGGGAACCGTACACATACACGAACACACCAACAAGGGAGAGTTCACCATGGCGGCAAAGTCCGCAGGCTCCGTGGACAGTGTCACCGAGCAGACGTTTCCCGCCCGCGTGCTGCAGGCGAAGCGACCCGTCCTGGTCCAGTTCTGGGCCGAGTGGTGCGGGCCGTGCATCAGGGTCACTCCCCTCGTCGAGCAGGTCGCCGCCGAGCACGCGGGTGTCCTGGACGTCGTCAAGGTCAATGTCGATGAGGAGCCCGGACTGGCGGGCCGGCACGGGGTCTCATCGATCCCCGCTTTCGCCGTCTACGCCGACGGCACTCCTGTGAAGGCGTGGACGGGTGCCTCCCCGAAGCCCTTCCTGGAACGGAGCCTCGCCCCCTTCCTTCGCTGAGTCCCGGCGTGCACTACCTGCTCGGCGCGGCGGCGCCCAGGCCGAGCAGGTAGTGGACGCCGTCCGTGCTGCTGGAACTGGAGGACTCATGAACGCACATCACGATCAGGACATCGAGTGGGACGTGCTGGGTGTGCACCGGGAACGTGAGGCAGGCCTGCACGCTCCCGCCCTCGCACAGACGATGGACTGGTTGCGGGATCTGCTGCGGACCAACGGTGGCGGATGCACGCCCGTCCACCGGGTGCTGGACATCGGCAGCGGGCCGGGGGTGGTCACGTGTCTGTTGGCACACACTTTTCCGGACGCCGAGGTTGTCGCTGTCGACCAGTCGCCCGGCGTCCTGGAGAGGGTCCGCTCGCGCGCGGTGGCGCAAGGAATAGGAAGCCGGGTCGTCACTCGACTGAGGAGATCCCCGGGTGAGTTCGGATCGCCGGATTCCGCGGATCTGATCTGGATCCGAAACGGCTTCCACCGCATCGGGGACCAGGAAGCGGCATTGCGCTCCGTGGCCGGCTGCCTGCGGCCCGGCGGGCTCGTTGCCGTCGCGGGAAGCGGGCTGCCCCCGCGATTTCTGCCCCGTGACATCGGTATGGGGCGTCCAGGCCTGCAAGCCCGCCTGGACGCCGCCGCCGAGGAAGCCTTCGGCGACATGCGCGACCAACTGCCCGGATCGGTCCGGACGGTGGAGGACTGGCCGGCCATGCTCGCCCGGGCCGGGCTCATCCCCAGCGGGACACGCAGCTTCTTCACCGACCTCCCGTCACCCCTTGGAATGTCGGCGCGCGAGCATCTGCAGATGCACCTGAGCCGGCTGCACGATCAGATCGGTGACCGGCTGGAGCCGGAGGACCGCACGACCCTTGAGTGTCTGACGGACAGCGACACATGCACCGGCATCCTCGGCCGTCCTGACGTCTTCTACCTCACGGCCACCACTGTCCACACAGCCCGCTCCTGCCGCAGCTTCTAGCGGCTGTCCCGCCAGGGACTACGGGACAGCCCTTGTGGCAGTGTCCGTGAACCCGCGTACCAGTGGACAGATGCACGGCAGAGCAGCACCTTGTTCACGGCAGCGTCATGGCCTGCCTGCCGGGGCCTGCGTACGGCCCATGCGGGCCACTCGCCCAAGCGTTTGACCGTGACGGCCACCCGCCCACGCGAGTGGCCGGCGCCGCCCACCAGCAGCCCGCTGCGGTGGGCGGCGTTCGCTGCTTCGTCAGGATGCCTACAAGCAGGATGGATCGGATGGCGAACAACGGCCAACAGCCGGTGTGCCCGCAGACGAGGGCAACCTCTGGGTACACCGCGCCCCTGCGGTCGAGCAGCTCAAAGTCATTCCCTACGACGAGGAATGGCCCGGCCGGTACACGGCTCTCACGTCCCGCATCACGCATCCGGTACCCGGCTCCGTGCTCATCCGTCGCGGCGCTGCTCTGCGGACTTGGTCCCCCTGACAGCGTCGTCGTAAAGGCGAAACAGGCGGACGTGCTGCTCCGCCGCTGTGCCGGACTGCCCCAGCCGGTCCAGGAGCTGCCAGCACTGTGCGACGAGCCGACGTGCCTCGGTTCCCGGCCAGGGCCGGGGGAGCAGTTCGGGCGGCAGAAGAGGGTCGGGCTCCATCGCACGGCTGAATTCGGCGGCCAGTTCGACCGCGATGGTCAGCTGCTGGAGCGAGGAGGGGTCGGTCTCGTCCTGGAGTCGGCGCAGCCGCGGCTCGGCCACGGAAGCGAGTTGCCGATAGCCATCGGCGATCTCGTCCTGCGGCCACAGGCTGCGGGCAAGCGCGGCCGGATCACGTACATCGCCCTGACGCAGGTCGTCGGTGGTGAGGAGGGTGAGGCGGTCGTGGATGCCGAGCCGGCGAGCCTCGTCCTCGACGTAGGGTTCCCATGCGTTGGCGCTGACGTAGAGGCCGCCCTGGACGGGGGCGCCACCGAGCCGGGTGAGAACGGTGCGCAGTGTGTCGCGCGCCGTGCGGGTGTCTTCGGGTACAGCGAAGGCGACCAGGTGCCAGATGCCGTCCCAAGGGGCGAGGCCCGCGTCCTGCCGGAAAGCGTGCGCGACGAACTCGACGTCCGGCCCCAGGGCCTGCACAGTAGCGCCGGTCGCCCGGAGCAGTGCTTTGCGCCCCCTGCCTTCCTGGACGAAGCGCCCCTCTGCTACGAGCCGCTTGATGCACAGACGTACCTGCTGGTCGGTCATGCCGAGCAGGTCGGCAGTGGCGTAGAGCTCGCCGGCGTCGACCGTGTGGTCGGTACGGATCAGAGCCTCGACCAGCATGCGGGTGGGGACCCGGACGGGCGTTGTCGGCGTGTGGAGCGAGTCGGTCATGAAGTGGCGGGCCTTTCTGGTACGTCCAAGGGTGCGGCGCATCGTGGTGCCGAGCCGCACCTCTGCAGGCCGCGCGGCCAAGAAGTGCGCTCGGTACACACGGGACGGTATCCGGGCCGCTCGTACAGTGTCCTGGCGCGGGGATTCCACGCCGACGTCCAGTCCGCCGTCCCGGCAGCAGTGCTCCATCACGAGGGCGATCCGAGTGTCGCGGGGAGCGCCACCTCTTCATGCCGTCGCACCTGTCGGAGACGGGTACAAGCACCCGGGTACCGAGGTCGGGGCGGGTCACGCCCCGCGGTGCCGTGGAAGCTCCCTCCTCGCTTGAACCGGGGGTGGTTCGGGACCTATGGCCTGTCCCAGAACGAGCCGAGCACGGCGGCGACCTCGTCGACGCGCTCGATCTGCGGCATGTGGCCGGTCCGGGAGAACAGGTGGGTGCGTGCCCGGGGGAGAGCGGTCGCGGCGTTCACGAGGTGGGTGGCCGGCAGGATCCTGTCGTGGGTGCCCCAGACGACGAGCGTGGGGATGTCGAGCGCCGAGACCTCGGTGAGCAGCTCCTCGCGCCAGCCGCGGCGTACGCCGCGCCACGAACCGAGGGCATGGGACTGGCGCCGGAACGTCCGTGCCGCCCCTTCGCGACGGGAGAGCGCGAGTGCCAGGGCGACCCGTTCGGGTGTGGCGAAGGCCGGGTCGTAGAAGATGGAGCGCTCCGACAGCAGCGCGCTGTCCGCATGGGGACGCAGAAGCAGCCGCCAGAGCAGCGGAAGGTCGAGGATGCGCAGGGTCCAGGCGACGTCGCGGCCGAACCCTGCGCTGTTGAGCAGTGCCAGTGACGCCACCCGCGCGGGGGCATCAGCGGCGAGCCGCATCGCGACGGCTCCGCCAAGCGAATTGCCCACCACATGGGCGCCCGAGGGAACCCCGAGCACGTCCAAGGCCCCTTCGACGTGCCGGGCCAGTGCCGCGAGGCGGCAGTCGGGCAGGGCCTGGGACTGCCCGAAGCCCGCGAGGTCGATGGCGATCAGCCGGTACCCGCTCAGAGCGGCCCGCAGCGGCTCCCAGTCCTCCAGGCTGCGGCCCAGTCCGTGCAGCAGGATCACGGGCGGGCCGGTGCCCGTCGCCGCGTAACGGACGCGAAGCCCCCCGACCTCGACGAATTCCGCTGTATGCACGCCGACTCCTGGTTCCAGTGATTTCACCGGTATCTCCTCGTTTCAGCGGCTCGGGGTGACGGTGGTGATCACGCAGTCGCCGGGGTGGTCGTTGTTGGAGGTGTGGGGCAGGTGGTGGGACAGGTCGAGGAAGAACCGCTCGGGTTCGATGACGGCCTCGGGAGGGTGTACGCCGGGTCGGCCGCCGGTGCCGTCGAGAAGCTGGGCGAGCCCCAGGGCCAGCGGGATTCCGGTCGCCTCTGCCATGTCGTCGATCAGCGTGGTCATGCCGGACGTCTCGGCGAGGCGGGACAGGACGGTGACCGGCCTGCCGTTGCGGGTACCCGTGGCTGCGGCGAAGAACGGCGGCAGCGACCGGGGGCCTTTGAGGCCCATGGCGCCTGCCACGGCCCGCAGGCCGCGGGAAACCGAGGGTTTGGCCAGGTCGACGGCGGCGGTTTCGTTGGTGAGTTTGCCGGCGTCGATGTCCCGGCGCAGAACGTCCAGGTAGGCCAGTGTGCCCGGGGTGATGACCATGAGGTTGGCGGCCTCGCCGGTCGGGCGGAAGCTGCGGTGGAGGGTGACCGGCTCGGGATGGCCGACGGTGTACGCCGTTCCGGAGTGCTCGGGGGAGAGGGTCAGCGTGACCGGACGAAGCGGCCGTCGGTGTACGAGCCGTCCGTCGCTGACGACGGCCACCTTCCCGCTGATCTGCTCCATCCAGTGCACGGCGGCGGCACTGGGCCGCCCGTCGGGGTCGAGCAGCTGCTCGTCGTCCTGGTCGTTGCCGGACACATCGACGGGCCATGCGGTGTACAGGTCCTGGACGTGGTCCAGCTGCTGGACGGCGCGTGCGGCCAGCAGGTTGCTGACCCCGGGGCTGGCGCCCATGCCCACCACCGCGCAGACCCCGGCGGACCGTGCTTCCTCGTCCAGATCGAGCATCCGCAGGGTCGGCTCCCAGTCGTCGCAGATGTCCAGGTAGTGCGTACCGGTCGCGATCGCGGCACGCAGCACGGTCAGGCCGAAGCGGTAGTACGGGCCGACGGTGTTGAGCACGACGTCGGCGTCGGCCATTGCGGCGCGGAGGGCGGAGCCATCGGTCACGTCCACCTGTAGGGCCCGCATGGGCGCACCACCGGCACCGGCGAGGTGGCGTACCAGCCTCTGGGCCGCTTCAAGGCGTTTGTCGGCCACCACGATCTCGGTCACCTCGGGCAGCCCGGCCGCCACCCGCACCGCCACCGCCCCCATCGCACCGGGTCCGCCTAGTGCCAGGATCTTCATTCGCTCTTCCTCTCTAGTCCGTTACGATCGAAAGCTATACGATCGGTTTTGAATCGAGCAAGCGCTGATGAAGGAGGACCATGAACGACCCACAGTTCCCGGACACAGCTCCGCACGGGTCGGAGATCGACGACTGCCCGCCCGTGGATGCCTGCGTAGGTGTGCTGGCCGATGCCTTTGCCCGTGAGTCGGCGACCTCCTGGATCTGCGGCAGTTCGTCCGCCACCAGGGAGAACTGGTTCGACGCCACCCTGCGCGCCGATGCCACCATTCCCGGATCGCGCCGCTACGCCCTGACCGGGGACGGCGGCCGCCCCATCGCGGCCGCCGTCCTCACCCCGCCCGGAGCTCGGCTCTCACCTGCCGCTCAGGCGCAGTGGGCGGCCCGTACGCTCGCGCGTTGCGGACCCCGGTCCGTGCAGCGGACCCTGCGCTATCTCGACCTCACCGAAGCCGGTGCGCCCGAGAGTGCCTGGACGCTGGAGTTCATCGGGGTGGTTCCCGGCGCTGCGGGCCGCGGGGCGGGGAGGTGTCTCCTCGACCGTCTGCTGGCCGACACATCAGCCGCGGCCGGGGTCTACCTCACCACCGCGGACCCCGGAAATGTGGCGCTCTACCAGCACTTCGGGTTCGTCACCCAGAGGCGCCTGTCCGTCGGACCGCTGAATGTCGCGACCATGTTGAGAAGGCGTACGAGCAGTCCGTAGCCACGGGCGGCCCGAATGCGAATGGCATGCAGCAACTCGATGACGATTCCGTTTATTTCGATCCGCAGGACCACCGAGACCGGTTCGAACTGCTTCACCGACTCCGAGTTGATCCCGGACACCAACCCGCTCGGGCCGCGCGACAGCGCTGAGGAGCGCTACACCGCCGAGCTGCCGATCGTCGCAATCGAATGCGGCGGCGGCCCCGGCACGTACCGGCCCGCTGTCCCACCCACTCCCGCTATGAGGTATATCCGTGCAGGTTCCGACCACGATGCGCAGACGAGTGCCGGCCCTGGCCGCCTTCCTGTTGCTGCTCCTCACCGGCATCGCGGCCTTGCTGCCGCTGCGCATATCTGAGCCCCGGCCGGCCTCCGCCCCCACTGGTGACTTCTCGGCGGCCCGTGCGGTCGCCCAGCTCGACCACATCGCGAACGTCCCACACCCGGCGGGTTCGGCCGCGCAGGCGGACGTACAGGAGTATCTCGTCGGTGAGCTGCGGAAGCTGGGTCTGAGGCCCGAGGTCCAGACCCGGGTCGCCCCCTCCGACGCAGACAGCCCGGCCATCGTCGGTTCCGTCTCCAACGTCCACGCCACGATCCCCGGCAAGAAGCCCACCGGCCGGGTCCTCCTCGTCGCCCACTACGACTCCGTGCCGATCGCCCCGGGCGCCGGCGACGACGGCTCCAACGTCGCCGCGATTCTCGAAATCGCCCGCGTCCTCAAGGCCGGAGTGCAGCTCCGCAACGACGTCGAGATCCTTTTCACCGACGGCGAGGAGCACGGACTGCTCGGCTCGCGAGGTTTCGTCGACGCGGAGGCCAGTACGTACCGGGCCGCTGCTCCCCGGCAGACCGTCGTGGTGAACATGGAGGGCCGGGGCACGTCCGGGCCCGTCATGATGTTCCAGATGGCGGGCACCGGTCTGACCTCCGCCGTGAAGGCTTCCGGTGCGGTCACCACGTCGTTCTCCGCCGCGATCTACGACCGGCTGCCCAACGACACCGACCTGACGGTCTTCGACGAGGCCGGGATGCGCGGTCTCAATTTCGCCTTCATGGACGGCTCCGCGCATTACCACACCGGCCACGACAGCATCTCCCGGCTCGATGCCGCGAGCGTGCAGGACATGGGGGACGCGGCCCTCGGAGCGGTCCGCCAGCTCGGCGGTACGGACCTCTCGCAGAGCGGTCCGGACGCCACGTACTTCTCCCTGTTCGGCACGGTCGTGTCCTACCCGGCATGGCTGGCCCTGCCGCTCGCCTTGACGGCCCTCCTGGGCGTGCCGCTGCTGCTGTGGTTCGGCCGGAGCCGAGGTCTGTCTCCCCGCGGTGCCGGACGGGCCGCCCTGACCTTCCCCCTCACGCTGATCGGTGCGGCGGTCATCGGGCTGGCCGGGTGGTCGGCGCTGAGCGTGGCCCGGCCGGACTTCGCGCTCAGTGAGGGCAGCGTCCATCACCTCGGCCGGTACGCGTGGGGCGGAGGGTTGCTGCTCCTGGTGCTGCTTGTCGCCTGGTACCGCTGGGCCCGTCGCAAGGCGTCGCCGCTGGACATCGTGGCGGGTGCGCTCGGTTGGTTCGCGATGCTCGCCGTGGTCTGCGCGGTGCTGCTGCCCGGGGGCGCCTACCTCTTCACCTGGCCGGCGCTGATCGGACTGGCGGTTCTCGCTGTGACGCTGCGGTTCACACGGTCGGACTCCCCTTGGCGGGTGGTGGCCGGAGCGGTGACGGCCCTGCCGGTTGTGGCGCTCGTCCTACCGGTCGTACTCCTGCTGCTGCCCGCTCTGGGGCTGTCGCTCATCGCCGCGCCGCTGGTCCTCGCGGCACTGCTCGCAGCGGTGCTGCTGAGCCTCCTGGAGCCTCTTCCCTCACGTCGTGCGCTTACCGTCGGGATGCTCGCGACGGCTGTGGCAGGTGCGGGCACGCTGGTCGTGGGTACGGCCCTCGACGGCTACAGCGCCGATGAACCCCGGCCGGTCAGCCTCGGCTACGTTCTGGAGTCCGACACGGGCAAGGCCACCTGGGTCAGCGACGGCGACACTTCCCTGCCCGCCGTCGGCAAGCTCCTCACGGGTGATCCGGCTCGCTTCGAAGACCGCGTTCCCGCGCTGGACGATGCCGTGCTCGCGAACGGGGTGGCCAAGGCTGCCCCTTTGGACGCACCGCGTACCGCGAACGTCTCAAGCACCGAGGCTGACGGTGTACGTACGGTCCGGGTCCGTATCCAGGCCCCCGCCGACGCCCATACCATCGCTGTCCACGCCGGCACCGGCGCCCACCAGATCCTCGACGCCACGGTCGAGGGCGCGAAGCTCACCGGCGGGCCCAAGCGCCCGGAGGGCAACTGGGGCTGGAGTTTCAGCTACGCCGCCCCGCCCGCCGAGGGCATCGACGTCGTCATCCGCACCCGCGGCAAGGGCCCCCTGCCACTGCGCGTAGTGTCCACCGCCGTCGGCCTGCCGGACGGAGTCGGTGCGCCCACCCTGGCCGCGGACCAGAGCTGGGCGAGCTGGCCCTCGGTCGCCGGACAGACCTTCGTCGTACGGACCTTCCGGCTCTGATCGCGTCGTGCGAAAGACCCGTCTCACAGATCCATCCGTTCCAGCGGTCGCCGCAACTCTCCGGTTCAGGGAGAGGCGGAGGGGCACGCTGCGGACGGGGACCGGCCGCAGGGGCCGGGTTGGTCAAGCCGCGTATCTGTACTCGTTGATGACGCCGCCCAGTACTCGGGTGCGGAGGAGTCGGTGAGGTCGGTCGAGGGCGCCCGGTGCTCCTGGGCGAGGGGAGGAAGTCGCCCCCCAGGCCTGGGGGGCGATGGCCGTTGTAGCGGAAGGCGTAGACGTCGAGCACGCGTCGAGCGTGGGCTTCGTTCAGGATCAGCAGGTGGTCGAGGGCCTCGCGCCGGAGTGTCCCGATGACCCTTTCGCAGTGCGCGTTCATCCGTGGGGCCCGCGGCGCCGTCTTCGGGGTTTCGATGCCCTCGGACGCGAAGACCGCGTCGAAGGACTCGGTGTACTTGCGGTCCCGGTCGCGGACCAAGAAGTGCAGCGACTCCAAGCGCAGGCCCAGGTCGACGGCGAGGTTGCTGGCTTGCTGGACCGTCCACTGCGCGGTCGGATGCGCGGTCACACCAGCGATGTGCAGGCGGCGCGTGCCGTGCTCGAGGAAGACCAGCGCGTAGACCCGGCGAAGATCGACCAGGTCGATGTGCAGGAAGTCGCAGGCGATGACGCCGTCGGCCTGCGCCGTCAGGAACTCTCGCCACGTCGGCCCACCTCTACGGGGAGCAGGGCCTACTCCGGCAACAGTCAAGATCTCCCAGACCGTGGAGGCTCCGACCCGATGCCCGAGCCGCGCGAGCTCGCCTTGGATCCTGCGACACCCCCACGTGGAGCTGCCGTGCCGCCGTGAGGTTGAGGGCCCACATGGTGCCCTGCGTCCGTTTCACCGGCCGCTCGTCTTCCTCGGCTGGTGTGATGTTGCAACGCAGTCCCATTGGGGTGCGGCCCGCCGACCGGGCCGCACTCCATTTCACAGATGTGCTGTTGCCAGGCTTTCTGTGTGGGTCCTTCCGTAGTTTTTCGGGTTCTGCTGGTGATCTCGCTTTCACGGGCGCCGGTCCACTCCTGGAACGGGCGGGCGGTGTCTACGCGTCGGAGTCGGGCGAGACGATGTCCCAGGTTCCGAATCGGGTCAGGCCGGCTGATGCGGCCGCCGCCACCGAGGCGTGGTTGTCGAGCTGGCAGCGGTACTGCGGTTCGTGTTTCCGTGCGAGGGCGTGCCGGGAGATCGCACGCACGAGGCGCCGGGCGTGGCCCTTGCCCCGGTACGGCGGGAGTGTCAGCACGCCGAGGTCGGCCAGCGGCGCGTCGTCCCACGGGTACATGCTCGCCACGCACACCAACTGCCCGTCTTCGAACGCCCCGTAGACCGCCCAGTGGTCCAGCTCGACGGATGCGTCGTCGAGATCCTGTTCCGACGCCGCTTCCTCGAACTGTCCGAACACGTCTGCGTCGGCCTCGGTGAGCGGGCGGATTGAGGGGGCGTCCGGTTCGCCGAGCAACGTCTCCCGGGCCTCGTCGGTGAAGTAGAAGAGGTTGTCGGCCCCGTGGAGCGGGATGCCGGACTTTTCCAGCTGCTGCCGGAAGCCCGCTTTGTCGACCGGCTGCCCGCTTTCCAGGCCCACTGCCTCGGCGACCGCCGGGGTGAGCAGAACGCGCGTCTTCCCATCGGTCGTCGTGAGAATGGTGAGTCGTTCGTCCTCGTCGAGTGCGGCGTCGACAGTGACACTGAAGACATCGTCCTCGTGGAGGAGCCGACTCGTCGGGGAGGGGGTCAGCCAGAAGTCGGTGATGGCGGAAGGAAACATGGTGGGTGCTTTCTGCTTGTCGTGGTCGGGGGAGGTCAGAAGGGTTTGACGAGACTGACCGCGCGGTCGGTGACGGTGAAGCCGAGGCTCTGGTACAGACCGAGGGCGCCGGTGGGGCTTTCGGCGTCGACATCGAGTACGGCGTGGTCGAGCCCCTCGGCCCGCAGCGCCCGCAGTACGTGGGCCAGCAGTGTGCGAGCCAGCCCCTGCCCCCGTGCCTCCCGCCGTACGCCGACGGCTGTGACGTAGCCGAACGGGCCGCCGCGCAGCGGCCACTCGTCCGGCGCCACGTCGACGAAGACGAACCCGACGACGCGTTCTCCACCGTGTGTGTCGGGGGCGACGGCGAGTACGGACAGGTCCGGGCGGAATGCTTCCAGGCGGTCACCGGCGGCCCATTCGGCGGCGGTGGTCGGCTGGCTGCCCCAGTGGTCGCGGAAGGCGTCGTTCATCGCGGTCCTGGCACGCTCGTCCCACTCCGCGCTGTAGGCCACAAGCCGCACTCCTGGGACGGTCGGCTGCTCGGCGACCGGCGAGGCGAGGTCGCGTTCCAGTTCCAGCCACCACCGGGCGCGCTCGTAGCCGTGTGCTTCCAGGAGCCGGATCGCAAGGGTGGCGTGGTCCTGCGCGCTTGAGGCGAGCCACCCGGGCAGGGCGGCGTCGCTCGCCGCGAGATGCTGAAGTCCGCGGGCCTCCTGCCATGCCAGCAGCGCTGTGCCGATGCCTTCGCGGCGGCGGTCCGGAACCACCGTTCCGTCGAGCTCTACCCAGACGATCGTCTCCTGGCTCGCCCGGGCCGTGGCCGAGCCGTAGGCGACGGCCCGCCCGGCGGTGTCGATGGCGATCACCGCGTCGCGCTCGGGGTCGAAGACCTCGCTCCTGAACTCCTCTTCCAGCTCATCCCGCGTCACCAGCGAGCGCGGATGGTCGATCTTTCCGGCGGCATGCGCCAGGTCGAGGATCAGGTCGATGTCGGCGGCGGTGGCAGATCTCCAGGTGAGCCCGTCACCGGCCGTGGGCAGCGCGATCGACGACGGAGCGGTCACTCGATCGCGCAGTGCGCGGAGTTCGGGGCTGGAATGTGCGGTCCCACTCACGGGGGATCCTTTCTCGGCGCCGACAGCACCCATTCCAGGACTGCTGCGGCGGTGGGCTGAAGGAGAGCGGGTGAGGGCGCTCGCGTCTCGTGGGGGATCGCCTCAGCCACAGCCAGTCTGTTCAGGCTTCGCCCGCTGCTGGACCGATCGTATCGATTGAAAACTACGAAAAAAATTGATTAAAGCTGTGCCCTGTGTGGTGATGCCGCGTTGGGTTGGCCATGGGGGCGGGGTGCGTTGTGTTGGATTGTTCCGGGCGAGGTGTTGGGGATCGCGGAACCACCGATCCTGCCGTCGAGAGTGTGCCCGTGGGGTGGCAGGACGTACGACACGCTGCCCCATGCCGAAGTCGAGCCGCGAGAGTGACGGGAATTGGGATCGTGCTGAACGCTGAGCGGCTTGCGGCCTTCGGCGTCCACGATCACGGTCGGGCAGCCGGAGCCCACTGTGAGGCTCCGGCTCCCTGGGAACCGTGCATGCCGCTCGTCGCGCACATGGCTCGAACGGGCCGCAGGCCGGCTCGATCAGCGGACGGCGGCAAGAGCCGGCCTGCCGGCCACGAGGAAGGTCATCACTGAGTGATGGCGAGTCCGAGTGAAGCGATGGCCATCGCGAGGTAGGCACCGGGAAAGGCAATATTGTGAAAACACGGGCACGGAAGTGGGCGGCCATGGCGCCGACGAAGAACAGAACGAGGCCGATCGCGGCGGCGATGCCGATGACCCGGAACCCCAGGAGTCCGACGGCGAGCCCGACAGCCCCAGCAGCTTTCAGTGAGGCGAGCATCGGGAGCCAGGTGCCGAGCTTGACCACCACACCGTCGCCAGCGTCCGCCTGACGGCTTGTCGGGAAGGCCTTTGCATCCAGCCGCTCGACGTGCTTCCGGGGCACTCGTAGGTGCCCCTCGCGGGTGTGGAGCTGCCGTGCCGCTGCGAGGTTGAGGGCCCACATGGTGTCCTGCGTCCGCTTCGCCGGCCGCTCGTCTTCCTCGGCCGGTGTGATCTTGTGGATGTTCTCCAGGATCCACTGCTGTACAGGCAGAAGCTGCTCCCACCCGAACCGCTGCGCGTTCACCCACCGTCCAAGGTCCTCGCCCTGGACGACGACGTCGCCCGCAGCCTCCGGGAGCGTGCCGCTGGCCTTGACGTGGTTCTGGACGAGGCGGTAGCAGCGCTGCCACTCGGTGTCCCAGGCAGGCCACCATCCCGGATCGATCGCGCTCAGCTCGTCCCGCCGCGCCTCGGGCGGTGGCCGGGTGCGCCCGCCCGTCGGCGCACTCGGCACTGTCCCGGTGCACCGCAACGAAAGGGGCCGCCTGGTGAGGGAGGCACTCGTGCTCCGGGCCGTGCCGACGGGCTCAGTCGGTCGTGTTCGGGCGGTCGGCGGCGGCGACGAGGTCGGCGAAGGTGAGCGGTTCGCCCGGGGCAGGGGCGGGCGCCGGTGCGGCCTGCGTGGTCAGGCCGTCGAGGGCAAGGTCGAGATGGCGGTGCAGCAGCGTGCCGTCCGCGTCGAGCCGGGAGAGACCACTGGGCAGGGGGTGGGACAGCCGGATCGACAGGAGGATCAGGTCCCCCGCCCCCACCTCGGGGCGCAGCCGGCCGGATTCGTGCGCCGCGCGGATCAGGTGGTCGAGCGCCCTCGATGTGTGGGTCCGGCTTTTGATTAACTCCTGGTCGACAACGAGCCGTTCGAGCAGCACCGGGATTACCGCGCCCATCCGGAGGCCGGCTGCCGCGTGGACGAAGCGCCGCACCGCGTCACCCTCCTCCCGCGCCGCCTGGTGGGCCGCGGCCTCAAGGCGTGAGAGCAGGTCACCGGTGAGATCACGCACGAGTGTCTCGCGGTCGGCGTAGCGACGGTAGAGCGTGGCCGGGCCCCACACCCGCCCGGCGCACGATCAGGTCCAGCGGGGCGTCCAGGCCCCGCTCCAGGAACACATCGCGGGCGGCATCCAGGATCCGTCGTCTGCTGCGTTCGGCGTCCGCCCCCGCATGAGATCCACCTTCCATCAATGAAGCGGAGGACTTCTCTCCGCATGTGCTAGCGTGCCGTAAGCGGAGAAAATGTCTCCAGCGTCGCGAGCCGCCACTCTTCCAGAAGCTGCAGCTCGGGCCACTGCAGCCCGGCCTCCCGTAGATCGGCGAGGGCCGGCCCGCGCCACAATGCGAGCGCCCTGTGCAGCAGGCCGGACGCCCCGCCCGGCCTGCCGCCGCCCAGCGCCCGGTCACCGCGCGTCCGGAGGTCCTGGAAAGGATGCAGGTCAGTACGGCAAGGGGGGTATCCGGGCGGCCTGGTAGTGAGGGAAGCGCCGTCGGCGCCGGTTGCCCCGAACAGGACCTTCCGTAGCCCGCTGACCGCGTTCTGCATCGACTGCCGTGCCGAAATCGGCGGATCGTCCTCCCACGGCGCATCGATGAGCCGACTGATGGGCACCACCTCGTCGGCGTGCAGCAGGAGGTATGCGAGAACGGCCCGCTGCTTGAGCGGCCCCAACTGCACCGGCTGCCCATCCGACAACACCTCGAAAGGCTCCAGCATCCGGAATTCGATCACTGTGGCCACGTCAATCGCGGCATCGTCCTCGGCATCGGTTAGCAGGGCCGGATGCTAACCAAAAGTATCATTTTACTCACAGTCCGTCACGATGGTGGGGGTCGATATCCGCCGCTACGTCGGTCGTCACAGGGCTCACGTCCCGGCGACGGGGGCACGGTCTGCTGTGAAGCTTCCCGAACGATCTCGTCACCCAGATCCGCGGCTCCCTCAAGGCCGGTCCGGCCGACATCCTCGCCGCTCTCGACGAGCTGCTGGCCAAGCAGCTGCAACCCCTGCGAGGGGCCGGCGATGCCGCCGCCCCGGCCGCGTGTGCACGTTCCCGTGTGCCTGGCTGGGCGCCGAGAGGCGTACGTCGACCACACATCGCGTGATGTGACATAGGTCACCTTGCCACATTGGAGGCGTCATGTGTTTATCTGCAGCTGTCCAACATTTGGAGGTTTCTATGGAGGGGTTGAGAGAGCCGCGCCGTGCCGCGACCCTGTCCGCCCAGGCCGCTGATCAACTACGGGAGCAGATCGCCTCCGGCCGCTGGCCGGTCGGTAGTCGCGTACCTTCCGAACACGAGTTGGTCGCGATTCTCGGAATCAGTCGCAACACCGTGCGAGAGGCCTTGCGTGCTTTGGTGCATCTGGGCCTGCTGGAAGCCCGTGCCGGAGACGGCACCTACGTCCGGGTCGCCAGCGAGTTGGAGGCAGTGCTGGTGCGCAGGGCGGCAACGGCACATCTGTCCGATGTCTTCGAGCTGCGCGCGGTATTGGAGGAGCATGCTGCGGGGCTGGCCGCGCAGCGTCGGACGAGCGCAGACGTGAAGCGATTGCGGGAGCTGCTGCACAAGTCGCAGGAGACCAACTGTGCCGGTGAGATGACCGCGTTGGCTGACGTCGATGGCTCATTCCACCTGGCGGTGGTGGAAGCGGGCGGGAACGGGTTGCTTGCCGAGGTCTACAAGCACTTGGGGAGCGCGCTGGCCGCAGCGGTCGCCGGGCTGACCTGGGGCAGGGATATCGCCGCCGAACACGACCACTGGCACACCACCCTCGTAGAGGCCATTGCGGCGGGAGATGCGGTGACTGCCCGCTCCGCCGCCTCCACGCTCGTGCGGATCAGCCGTCGCGCCGCGCTGGGGCAAGAGGGGGTGCATGAGCGTGACTGTTCCGAAAGGCGCTGACGCTCCCGGGGTCGAATCCGACGGTCACCAGGGCGGAGCGCCTCGCGTGGGGTTGCTCCTGGTTGGGATCTTGCTTGTTGCGGCGAATCTGCGGGCGCCGCTGACAGGTGTCGGCTCGGTGCTGCCGATGATCGAACACGACACCGGCTTGTCCAGCACCGCGGCAGGACTGCTCAACGCTTTGCCACTACTGGCTTTCGCGGCCACGTCACCGCTGGTGGGCAGGAGTGCGCAGCGGCACGGAACCGAGCGTGTCTTGTGGATCGCTTTGCTGGTGCTGACGGTCGGCATTGTGCTGCGCTCGCTACCAGGCGTGGTGACCTTGTTCGCCGGCACCGTGGTCATGGCAGCAGCGATCGCCTACGGAAACGTGCTGCTGCCCTCGCTGGTCAAGAGCACTGTTCCCGAACGGCGGATCGCCGCAGTCACCGGGCTCTACGTCACTGTCATGGGGTTGATAGCCGCGGTCTCCTCCGGGGTGTCCGTGCCCCTGGCTGACCATCTTCCCGGAGGATGGCATACCGCGTTGGGCTGCTGGGCGGTGCTGGCGCTACTCGGGGTCCTGGCCTGGGCACCGC
Organism: Streptomyces sp. NBC_00984; assembly: GCF_045162475.1. Lineage (NCBI taxonomy): Bacteria > Bacillati > Actinomycetota > Actinomycetes > Kitasatosporales > Streptomycetaceae > Streptomyces > Streptomyces sp. NBC_00984. The sequence continues at coordinate 134,784 of NZ_CP108734.1, read as the reverse complement.
AACTGGCCCGTCGCCGGCCCGTAACATCCACCGCCCCCGGAGCGGGGCAGGCGCGTACCCTGTGGCGTTACCCACTGGCCTGGCAGGTCAGTGCGTTCATGGGACTGCAGTCCCTCGGTTTTTACACCACGATCGCGTGGTTGCCCAGCATCGTGCACGACCACGGCGCCTCCGAAGGCGCCGCCGGCTGGCAGCTGTTCCTGCTCCAGGTGACCGGTCTGGTCTCCAGCAGTACTGTGCCGATACTCGCCCGACAACTCACTGACCAACGGCTGCTGGCCGTCAGCGGTTCATTGATGTGCGCCACCGGATACCTGGGGCTGCTCCTGGCCCCCGGGATGGCGACCGCGTGGAGTGCACTGATCGGCCTTGGCGGCGGCGCCTGCCTGGTGTTGGCGCTGACGTTCCAAGGCCAGCGTGCGGCCGACGCGTCCCAGGCCGCCGCGCTGTCCGGCATGGCCCAAAGCGTCGGCTACCTCCTAGCCGCCGTTGGGCCCCTGCTGTTCGGCTCAGCCCACGACCTCGCCGGTGGGTGGACTGTCCCGCTCGGCCTTCTTGTTGCGCTGACCCTCGTTCAGGGCCTCTTCGGCCTTGGAGCTGGTCGCGCAGTCCGCCTCCCGCAATCAACGACCGCCCAGCTGGCACCGGAAAGGATTCGATCCGCATGAACGGAACGACCTGCTTCAGTTACTTGGACACTCCCATGGCAGCACCGCTGTCCATCACCGAACTCATGCCCGGCGCCTATAACGTCATGGAGTACACCGCCGTTGCCGCCGGCGAACAGGTGCTGATCCTGACGGAGAACTCGGTGGACCCTGTGGTGGTGCAGGCACTGGCGGCAGCAGCCGCCTATCGCAACGCCGAGGTGCACGTTCTGGCCGTTCCCCCGTTCAGCGCGGGTGGCTGGGACTCCGAGCGGCCATCACCAATGCTGTCGGCCATCCACGCCGAGGCTGATGTGGTGCTCTCCTGCACATGGTGGGGTGAGGTGCACAGCGACCGCTTGTTCTTCGACGAGGTTGCCAAGCGCAAGGCCCGGTTCCTCTCACTGCACCAGACCGCGACCGCATCGGCTCTGGCCACCGGTGCCCGCTTCCCGCTGGAGCTGTATTTCGCCTTGGAAGCTAAGGCGACCGCACAACTCGCCGCAGCCAGCGAGATCCGGGTAACCACCGCTGCAGGCACCGATGTGACCTTCCGTGACTTCGCCACCAGTGGCCATCACGCTCCTCTCATCGCTGGAATGTGGCGGCCCTTCCCTTACGGTGGCGTCAACTTCTACCCCAACCGCACCGACGGGCTGCTGGTCATCGAGGAGTCCACGGTCACCGGCACACCGGCCGAGCCCACCACGATCGAACTCACCAACAACGTGGTAACAGCGATCGAGGGCGCGACTGCCGCCACCGAGCTACGTCACTATTCACCAAGGGGCTACTACCTGCGGCACGCCCTGATCGGACTCAACCCGAAAGTGCGCTCAAGCGGTGGCACCCAGTTCGAACGGGAGAAGCACGCCGGTGCGTTCTACCTTGGCCTGGACGCCCTGACCGAGGAGGGGGAGCCTGACCGTAGCGGGCCAGGACACGCCCACTGCGACTGCCAGTTCGACAAGCCGACCATCACCATTGACGGCACACCCTTTATTGAAGACGGCCGCCTCCGCCTTCTCGAAGATCCCGAAATCCGCGAACTGGCCGCATGGTTCGGTCCCGTCGATGTGCTCCTCGATTCCAATCCCCGAATGGTGCTACCTGCCAGATACACACGGTATTAACTAACCCTCTGCGGTAGCCCCAAGAAATTGTGCATGGCTACCGAGGCTGAACTATCTGGGCCACGGAGTGGCCCAGATAGTGGAAGCACGGAGTGCTTCAATAGCCCACCCTGTCGCGTAATTTATGCACCGTTTCCGAAGGTATTATCCGGCTTCAGATGGTGCGCGCTGAGTCCATAAGACAGCTGGGTATCAGTGTGGGTGGGTGGGGTGGTGTCAGTGGGTTGGGTGTCAGCCGTTGAGTTCCGGTGGTCGAGCGGTCTGAGCTGTTTCTTTGGGGACTGATGACTGGGGTTCGTGGCTGTCATCGGGTGAGGAACTGGCTTTCATGTGTTGAGAGTTGCTTATAGCACACCAGGTGGGTGGTTGACGTGGGGATGCCTGTTCCTGTGCACGGCGTCCGGGCGCGGGGATGTGCTGGTGGGTATGACTGCTCAACCCTCGTCACCCGCTACCGCCACCCCGGACCCGGGGGAGGGGGCGGGGTTGTCGTCTGCCGCTTCCCGGGCGATGTCGCTGTCCTCGCCTTCCCGGGACCGGGCGCTGGCCCGGCAGGCGATCGTGCGGCTCTGCTCTCGCTGGACGAGACCGGGACGCTGCAGACGGTGCACGTCCGTATCGCTGCCCAGACGACGGGAGTGCATGTCCGTACGGTGTGGCGCTGGCTCGCGGCCGCGAAGGAGTCGGGCCGGGCAGAACCCGCTCCGCGGCGTGCAGGGTTCGCTCTTGATGATGCGTTGTGGGCCCGGCTCGGGGAGCTGGCCGGGAACGTGAAGGCCCTGCACCGGTGGATGGGCGAGCACGCCGATGAGGTGCTTGCTGTCCTGGGACGGGACAGGCTCCCGTCGTTGACGACACTGCATGATGCGGTGCGCCGTGAGTACCGTGCGGGCCGGGTGCTGGAGGTTTCCCGGCCCTCGTACGCACGCCTGGACCCGCGGGGGTATGACCGGGCGTTGGCCGAGTTGGCGTTGCCGGGCACCATCGACGAGGCCGGCCAGGCGACCGTCGAACCCGCACTGCAGGACGACACCGACAGCTCCGATGCGGCAGGCACCTCGCCGTTCACCGACGGCGTGCGCTTGTACGTACCGGGCGCGCACGTCGTGTCGCCCAAGCAACTCGGCGCGGTCACCGAAGCGCTCGCGCACACCATCGCCGCGCACGGGGCCGTGTGCGTGTACGGGGATACCGGACATGGCAAGACGGTCGCGGTCCATCAGGCGCTGCGCCTGTTGCCGCACCGTATCCCGGTGCACCGCGCGCTGGTGGCGGTGAAACCGGCGCTGCCGCAGCTACGGGCCGCGCTGCTCACCGCGTTCGGTTTGCCCGCCACCGCTTTGACGAACCGCACGGACGCGGCGGACCGCGCGCTGTTCGAAGCGTTCCAAGCCCCGAGCGTGCTGGTCATCGACGATGTCCAGCGCATCGCCGCGCCTGAGCTGGACTATCTCCACCTGCTGCTGGACGCGCCTACGACCCAGACTTCGCTCGTGCTGTGCGGAGCGGGCGCCGAGCGCACCCTCGCCCGGGCTCCCGCGCTGGCCTCACGCGTGCTGACCTGGCAGCACGTTCCACGCCTGGATCCCACGCAGGTCCCCGGCGTGCTGCGTCTGTTCCACCCCTTGTGGGACACCGCGACCCACACCGAGCTGCTGCATACGGACGAGACACGCGCACACGGCAACTTCCGTACCTGGGCGAAGATCACCTCGCACGCGTATGCCGCCCTGGACCGTCACCCCGAGCACACGGTCGATGCCGCCCTTTTGGCCCAGGCCTGTGCCCGCCTTGGCCCGCGCCCCTGCCCCTGACCCATACCTCTGCCCGCCTCCACGCCGGGCAGCTCCGCACGCGCGGGAAGGACCACGATGGACACCACGCCCTCCCACACCACCCCCACCCCGGCGTCCGCGCCCGACGAGGCCGGGCCCGCCCTGGACGCGGTGTCGTTGACCGCCCTGCGCGCCCCAGCCGTACGGCATCTGCTCGCGCTGCGCGCCGAGCGCCGTCTCACCCGTGCGCACGTCCGCACCACGGCGCAGTGCCTGAACGTCTCCGACCGCACCGTATGGCGGTGGCTGGCCGATGCCACCACCGCCCCCCGAGGCCACCATCACCCCAGGAACGCGCCGTTCCGGCCGGTTCGAGATCACCCCTGAACTCCGGGCGCTGCTGGCGTACTGGCACGGCAACGCCTCCGCGGTCCACCGCTATTGAGCCCTGGTGTGGGTTGGGGTGTGGGTGCGGGGCTGGGCTGGGGTGCTGAAGGTTGGGTGAGAACCGTCCGGGGTGTTTTCAGATGATGGATCAGGTGGTCTGGCCTGGTGTGGTGTCAACTTCGGTGAGAATGCCTGGCGTTGTCACAGATGGGTGTCCGCGTCTAATGGCACGTCCGTGTTTTTGCTGGTCAGGGGCGTTCTGCCTGGTCAGAGGGGTTGGGTTAGTGGCCTCGGGTGGTGTCGTTGGTTTCGGCGAGGTGGTCCAGACGGATGGCTTCCAGAGATGTTTTGGTGATGCGTTCAGTGCCGTCGAGAATGCTGGTGATCGCGGCTTGGCGGATCAGCCGGGTGAGGCTCCCGATCCGGCCTGCGGTCCGCTGGCGGAGGTATGAGGCGTGGCGGGCAAGTGTCCCTGCCCGGTGCGCACGCAGATCGAGTGCTGCCTCGACCCCCGCGATCAGTTCACGGAACGGTTCGTGTTTCCCGAGCCGTGCCGGGAACGCCCCGCATTCCACGAGGGAGGCCCGCCCGGCGAGTTGCGCCCCGCGTACCCCGCTGAACAACGCTGTGCTGGTGATGTCAATTCCTGCGTACACGAACGTCGCCCTGATGCGTTCGGTGAGGTCTTTCAACAGGTCAGCGGTCTCCGTGCCGGTCGTGGTGCGGGGGTTGAGCCGGTGGATCTCGTCGATGAGGACCAGCCGCACCCCGGCCTGGTTGTAGGTGTGGCAGACGGCATCGGTGATCTGGGCCTGCGTCATCCGGCTGGTGACGGGAATGCCGAGATACCTGGCGAACTCCGTGGCGAGGGCTTTCGCGGTCGCTGTGGGCGGGACCAGGACGTAGGCGACCGGCACCGGTGCATGCACGCCAGTGGCCGGTGGCGGGTCCCCTTGAATGTGGGCGAGGTGGCAGGCGCGCCCCACGTGGAGCAGCGGTGTTTCCCACCGGGTGTGAAGCCGCGATCGGCCGAAGGCCCACGGTCGACTCGGGACGACCCCCGTCCTGTGCCGCGGCCCGGGACGACCCCCGAGCTATCCCGCCTCAGCGCACGGTGATAACCAGCTTGCCTGTGGTGCGGCCCGTCTCTCCCAGAACGTGGGCCTGGGCACCTTCGGCGAGGGGGAAGGTGCCGGAGACGTAGGCGCGGAGACTTCCCCGGTCGACGAGCTCGGCTATGGCGCGCATTCCGGCCTGGTCGTGCTCAACGAGCAGGGTGACGGCGCGGACCTGTGCCTTCTCCGCTGCTGCCTGGGTGTCCTTGTCGCCTGGCAGGAGGGAGACCAGGACACCGCCGGGGCGGAGCACGCTCACGGAACGGGTGGCGGCCTCGCCGCCCAGGGCGTCAAGGACGACGTCGTAGCGCTCTTCGGTGTTGGTGAAGTCCTCAGAGCGGTGGTCGATGCAGACATCCGCGCCGAGCTCGCGCAGAAAGTCATGCTTGGGGGCGCTCGCCGTCCCGGTGACGTGCGCGCCGCGCTCCTTGGCGATCTGTATGGCGAGATGACCGACACCGCCGGCCGCAGCGTGGATCAGGACCCGCTGCCCAGCCCGGAGGCCCGCGGTCTCAACGAGGGCCTGCCAGGCGGTGAGCGCGGCCAGCGGCAGAGCGGCAGCCTGGACGTGGTCTATACCGACGGGCTTGGCGGCGAAGGCGCGGGCGGGGCCGGTCACGTACTCGGCGTGGGAGCCGGCCCCGTGCGGGTAGGGCAGCATGCCGAACACCTCGTCACCGGGCCGGAAGAGGGTGACGCCGAAGCCGGTCTCCACCACGGTGCCGGAGACGTCCCAACCCAGGGTCAGCGGCGGGGGCGGCAGGAAAATACTCAGAGCGCGGTGCTTGAAGTCCGTGGGGTTGAGTCCGGCCGCGTGCACGGCGACGAGGATCTGCCCGGGCCCGGGCGCCGGGCGCGGAACCTCGGTCAGCTGCAGGACCTCGGGGCCGCCGAGGGCCGTCTGGTGCAGGGCGAGCATCAAGGGGGCGCCATCCGGGGCAGCAGGATTAGAGGAGTTTGTGGCGGCCGCCGGGTCCGGGGAGTTGAGGTTCTCAAGTGTCTCCGTCGAAGTCATGCCTCGATCCTGGCCCTACGGTCCGGCCCGGGGCGATGGCAAGAAGGTCAGCCTTCGATACATTCTTGCCATGCCCATCTACCCTGCCGCCCGCCGTGCTCCCGGCGGCTGCAGTACTCCCAGTGTCCGCCCCGCCTCCGCCGCGCCCTCCCGGGCCAGTGACCTCGCCTGTCGTGCGGCCGAATTGAATCGCCTGATGCGCCCGGAACCGCGGCCCGGCGCCCACAAGGTGGTCGTCCTTGTTCTCGACGGGGTCTATCCCTTCGAACTTGGCATACCTCACCGGGTCCTGGGCTCCGCCAATGGCCGCTACGAGGTGTTGTCCGCGAGCGTGGACGGGCAGCCCGTGCGTACCGACTCGGACCTGACCGTCACCCCCGGACACGGTCCCGAAGTGCTGGTCGAGGCGGACACCGTGATTATCCCTCCGTACGCGATCACCCAGGCCTCGGCCGCCGCCGCGGACTCACAGGCCCTCGACGCCCTGTCCCGCGTCCGCCCCGGTACCCGTCTGGTGTCCATCTGCACCGGCGCCTTCCTGCTAGCCGCCGCCGGTCTCCTGGATGGGCGCCGGGCTACCACCCACTGGGCACTCACCGACCATTTCCGGGAACTGTTCCCCCGGGTCGAGCTTGACTCCGGCGTGCTCTTCGTCGACCACGGTGACGTGCTGACCTCAGCGGGGGCGGCGAGCGGTGTCGACGTCTGCCTGCACCTGGTGCGCCAGGACCACGGCAGCGAGGTGGCCAACCAGGTCGCCCGATACTGCGTCGTGCCGCCGTACCGAGACGGCGGGCAGGCGCAGTACATCGAGCGGCCGCTGCCGCCAGCGAGCGGAACCGGCACCGGGCCGACTCGCGACTGGGCGCTGCAGCGGCTGGAACTGCCGTTGTCGCTGGACGAGCTGGCCGCGCACGCGGCGATGAGCACCCGTACCTTCGCCCGGCGCTTCCAGGAGGAGACCGGTCTGAGTCCCGGCCGCTGGCTGACCCAGCAGCGGCTGCGGCGGGCGCGGCACCTGCTGGAGTCCAGCGACCTGCCGGTGGAACGGGTCGCCCACAAGGTCGGCTTCGCCACCGCCACCTCGCTGCGGCGGCACCTGGCGGCGGAGGCGGGGGTCGCCCCGTCGGCGTACCGGCGTACTTTTCGTGCCCCGGGTCCGGCCGCGGGCGATGGGGGCCCTGTTCTCCTATAGTCTGCCCTTTTCTCGTATAGCTACCGTCAGGTGGCGTGTAGCGCTGAGTGATTATGTGGGGCTGCGGTCGTGCTGCTGGAGAGCGGCGAAGTCGGCGTGTGCTGCTGTGACGGCATCCGGATACGCCTTCCGTTTCTCGTGCTCAGCAAGGGCTCGGTAGATGCTGGAGAGGCTGGGACTCTGGCCCTTGCGGCGGCCGGTGGGGATGATCAGGTCGGGCTGGATCTGCTCTACCGTCTCGCCGCCCGCGCGGCGGCGCAGAACGGTGTGCAGCATGTCGTCGGTGATTACTGGGGGCCGGCCGCCGTGCTTGCCCTTGCGGACCGCGGTGCGGTTCGCCTGGTAGCGGGACCTTCGTACCGGCTGGGGACGACGCGGGCGCGCCTGGTAGCGGGGGCTTCGCACCGGCCGGAGACGACAACGGCGGGCCTGGTAGCGGGGGTGTCGCACCGGCTGGGGACAACGAGGGCGGGCCCGGTAGCGGGGTCTTCGCACCGGCTGGGGACAACGAGGGCGCGCCTGGCGCTGGCACCTTCGCGCTGGGCAGTTGATTGTGCTGAGTATGGCCCGGTCCTTCGGTCTGCCGGAGGGCCGGGCCTGTGCCGTATTCCTGGCAGGCCGTTCGCGTACGACCTTTCGGATCCGATGCGGTTCCGACTGCTGGCCTACCAGCGCATCCCGAGCGCATCGAGGTCCGCGCGGCGTTGTTCGGGGAGTTTCGCGGCGCGTTTGCGGACGTTGTCGAGCCAGGTGCCGAGCTTGACCACCACGGCCCCATCAGCGCCGTCCCGACCGCCTTCCAGGCCGTCCTTCACCTCTACCTGCTCAGCATGCTTCCGGGGCACCCGCAGATGTCCTTCACGGGCGTGGTACTGCCGTGCCGCCGTGAGGTTGAGGGCCCACATGGTGTCCTGCGTCCGCTTCACCGGCCGCTCGCCTTTCTCGGCCGGTGTGATGTTGAGGGTGTTTTCCAGGATCCATTGCTGTACGGGCAGGAGCTGTTCCCACCCGAACCGCTGCGCCGAGACCCAGCGTCCGAGGTCTTCGCCCTGGACCACGACGCCGCCCGCAACCTCCGGGAGGGTTCCGCCGGCCTGGACGTGGTTCTGGACCAGGCGCAAGCACCGCTGCCACCCGGTGTCCCAGACCGGGCACCACCCCGGATCGATCGCGTCCAGCTCATCCCGCCGCGCCTCGGTCATCGCCCCGGCCGCAGTAGGCACTGGGCGGCCGGCCGCGCGGAGCTCCTCGTTCTCCCGCGCCCTCCGGGCCGACGCCCGGGCGTTCTTCGCCCACACCCCGATCGGATGCCCGTCCCACACCGCGGTGGTCGGCGGGAGGAAGTGCCCGTGAGCGGCGGCATACTCGCGGGCGACGGCGACTCCGTCCGCCCAGGCCGCGTCCTGCTCCGACCACACCATCCCGAGCTTTTCGAGCTCGGCGACCCGCCCGGCCTCCAGTGTTCCGGCCGTGTAGGCGCGGCGCTGGTCGGCGATCCACTGCCCGAGCGGATACCGCCGACCCCGCCCCAGCCCTCCGGTGTGACGGCCGTGTACGGCACCCGCAGCACGGTGTTCTCGGTCTCGCGCAGCCACCGTCCGGCCGCCTCGATCCCGCGCCGCCAGTACGCCCCTTGAGGTTCCCCCGCTGTGCGGGAGTGGCTGACTAGCTGGTCAGGGCGGGTTGACGTGGTTTCAGGTTCACTTGTTCGGCTGCTGCCTGGTTGGCGTAGTGCTTCTCCTCGTACTCGATCGGGCTGAGGTAGCCCAGCCGTTTCTGGATGCGGCGGGGGTTGTAGAAGCCGTCGATGTACTCGAAGAGCGCGAGGTTCGCTTCGGCCCTGGTGGCGAAGACGCGGCCGCGGATGCACTCGGTCTTGATGACCATCCACAGGTTCTCCGCCAGGGCATTGTCGAACGAGTCGCCGACCGAGCCCATGGACGCCTGGATACCGGCCCTGACCAGGCGTGTCGTGAGCTTCACGGACGTGTATTGACAGCCGTGGTCGGCGTGGTGGATGAGCTCGCCGGGGGCGACTTCGCGGTTGGCCAGGGCGTATTCCAGCGAGGTGAGGACCAGGTCGGCGTCCGCGCGGGCGGAGGTCTCCCAGGCGACCACCCGGCGGGAGAACGCGTCGCGGATCGCGGACAGCCACAGCGGCCCCTCCCCGGTGGGGATCATGGTCAGGTCGGTGACCCACAGCCGGTTCGGCCCGTTCGCGGTGAAGTCGCGCCCGACCAGGTCAGGGGCGAGATCGGCGTCCGGGTCGCGCCGGGTGAAGCCCTTGCCCCGGCGGGGGCTAATCCCGGCCAGGCCGGCCTGGCGCATGAGCCGCTCGACGCGCTTTCTGCCGACGTGGACGCCCTCACGCCTGAGGACGGCGTGCACGCGGGGTGAGCCGTAGATCCCGCCGGACTCGGCGTGGACCTGGCGGATCCTGCTGGTCAGCTCGGCGTCCCGGCGGCTTCGTTCGCACGGCTCGGTCTCGGCCTGGCGCCACCGGTAGTAGGTGGAGGAGGGGATGGAAAGTTCCCGGAGTACGGGCTCGACCCCCAGATGCGGGTGCGCGTCGAGGAGCGCGGTCACCTGGGCCGGGTCGGGTCGAGCTGGGCCGCGAAAAAAGCCGAGGCCGTCCGCAGGACCTCGTTCGCCCGCTTGAGCTGGGCGTTCTCCTTGCGCAGGGCGGCAAGTTCCTCACGCTCGGCGGTGGTGAGCAGGTCGCCCCGCTCGCCGGCGTCGGCCTCGGCCTGGCGGATCCAGTTACGCAGGGCCTCGTGGTGCACGCCGAGCTCCTCGGCCATACGACGGATCACAGGCTTCGGCTCGGCAGTCCGGTACATCTGCACCGCACGCTCACGCAACTCCAGCGGGTATTTTCTCGGGGCAGGCATCGTCTGGGCTCCTCTCATGAGACCCATCTGACCCTCTGTCACCCATCCCCGCATCTCGGGGGAACCTCACCTTCCGGGTCGATGACCCGCAGCCGCACGAACTGGGCGGGCACGGCCGGGGCGCGTTCCTCACGGAACAGCAGAACCCCGGCTGCCGCCCTGCTCAGCACCACCGCCCCGTCTCCGTCCTCCAGGACGTCCTCGCCGTCGTGCTCCTGGTCCTGGTCGTCGGTGTGTCGTGCCAGGCAGTGGCGGCGGGACCGCCGGCTGCGGAAGAGGGGGTGGCGGCGGAACCGGGAGCCGAGGGTCTGTGGCCCGCGCCGGTCCTCGAACGGCCCGACGGCAGGCTGGCCTTGCCCCGTACCGGCGTGGGTACCGTCGTACGGCCCCCGCCTGGCCGCCCGCACAACCATTCGGGGTCAGCCCCGGTCCAACTCCTCATGCGGAAACGACTTGTCTCCACCCTGGCCCTGACCGCGGTAGCCGCCTGCGGGGCCCCCGCGGCCGTCCCCGATTCCACCGTCCCCCCGAGCATGACGCAGACCGCCGCAGCCACGAAGCGGCCCGCGGCCGACCCCGACACCGCCGGAGCTCATGCCGACTTCGACGGCGACGGGAAGGAAGATCTCGTCATCACCGACACCTCGGCCACGGTCAATGGCAAGTACGCCGCCGGCTACGCGGCAGTGGTGCACGGCTCGACTGCCGGACCCGACACCCGGCGCCACCAGGTGATCACCCAGGACAGCCTCGGCCTCGGCAAAGCGGGCGCCGGCGGCCGCCTCGGCAGCGGTGCCATCTCGGCCGACCTCGACGGCGACGGCCGCAGCGACCTCATCACGCAGACCGGCGGCAGCACGGTCTTCGTGGTCTGGGGTGGAAAGAAGAAGCTCTCCGGAGCAGCAAAGCTCAGCGGCGCCACGCCGGTCGCCGGTGACTTCGACGGCGATGGCCACGCCGACCTCGTGACGAGCCGAAGTGCGGACCCCAAGGCGACGGTCCGGTTCGGCCCGTTCACCCGGACGGGCAAGCCCGCCCGCACGAAGACGCTCGACCTCACCCCCGACAAGCCGTCGTACTACACCCCCCGGCCCACCGGCGTCGGCGACGTGAACGGCGACGGCAAGGACGATCTGGTGGTCACCTGGTCGCACGTGTTCGCGGACGAGATCCCGACCCCCCGCGCCACCCTCGTGTACCGCGGAGCGGCCAACGGCGTACTGAAGAAGGGCCCGCGCCTCAAGGACGAGCGAGGCAAGGACATGTACGGCTCGACCACCCTCACGTCCGACGTGAACAAGGACGGCTTCGCCGATGTGATCGTCAGCCTCACCTGCGAGATCATCGGCGACGAAGCCACGCCCGAGGGCGGCAGTCGGCTGATGGTCGCGTACGGCGGAAAGAGCGGGCGGAGCACCAGCCTGAAACCCACGAAGATCAACGAGAAGACACCGGGACTGCCCGGCAAGCCGGTCTCCTCCTACTGCAACTTCGGATACGCGCCGACGACGGGTGACGTGAACGGCGACGGTTACGCCGACGTCGCGTTCAGCGCCCCGCTCAAGGGCGACAAGACGGTGACCCTGGTGCTGCGCGGCGGACCGAAGGGCCTGACGGGCAGGAACGCGAAGAGCATTTCCGGCCTCCCGGTGTGGCCCCGGCTGGCGATCCAGGATCTGAATGGCGACGGCGCGGCCGAACTGGCGGTCAGCACGTCGCACACGAGCGGGGCCGACAACAAGGTCCGGATTCTGCGAGGCGGCCCTTCCGGCATCAGCACATCCAGGCCGATGCTCATCGGTCCCGCGGATCTGGGACTGAAGCCAGCGCCGGGGGACAGCTTTGGCTCCGGCTTCGGCCACTGAACCTGCCGGCCGCCGGCGCCCGGCACGGGCTACGGGGCTACCAGACCGTAGAGCATTAGCGGTTTACCCCGGTCCACGGGGCTGGGGCCTGTGAGTTCGTCCCTTTTTTGGCCCGTACGTGGGCGGAGTCGAGGACCACGCGGGTCAGGTCGAGCAGGCCGCACTCGTCGATGCGGTCGAGTACCGCCTCGTGCAGTCGGCCCCAGACACCGGCTCGGGACCAGATGACGAAGCGCCGGTGGGCGCTGGACTTCGACACCCCGAAACAGGATGGCAGAGCCCGCCAGGCACACCCGCTCACCAGCACGTAGACGATCGCCGCGAACAGGGTCTCATCAGGCGTGTCCTGCGTCCCGCCGTCCTGTGGAAACACCCTCGACGGCGGGATCAACGGCTTCGCGATTTCCCACAGCCCGTCCGGAACAATCCAAGGGCCTTGACTCCGGCGGGCATGAAGGGCTTCGTCGAGGCTCGTAAACTCATGGCGTGGCATTCATGAGCACCCCGCACTGCTGCTTCCTGTGATCGGAAGGCGCTGAGGGCGATGTCGGACGGCATCGCCCTCCTAGGCGTGCCTGCTACGCGAACCACCTTCCTGGCACTGCCCGTTCCTTCCTGAGGCAGTGACGTTCTGTGCGCGCGTCCAGGCACGGTCTCTTCCCTTCAGCCTTGTCAGGAGTGCCTCGTGCCCATGTTGCTTCCCCCCGCCCTCGGACTGTTCCTAGACCTGCTGCGCTGCCCGACGTGCCACACGCGCCGCCTGTATTCCGACCGTGGCGCACTGCGCTGTCTGACGGGCCACACCTTCGATATCGCCCGCCACGGCTACGCCAGCCTCTTGACGGGTACCCGCGCTACCAGCGGCGACGACGTGGCTATGGTCCAGGCTCGGGACCGCTTTCTGGCCACCGGCGGGTACGCGCCCATCCTCCAGGCCGTGACCCGCCTGGCGGCCGACGCCGTGCCTGAGCGGGGCACCGTGGTGGACATCGGGTGCGGCACGGGCTACTACCTGGCCGGCGTTCTCGACCATCTGCCCGGCGCCCGAGGTCTGGGCATGGACACGTCGGCGCGCGCGCTGCGCTCGGCAGCCCGAGCCCATGAACGAGCCGCTGCGGCGACCTGGGATGTCTTTCGCCCATTTCCTCTCGCCGACGAGGTGGCCGACGTGGTGTTGGACGTGTTCGCCCCGCGCAATCCAGCCGAGTTTCACCGGGTACTCCGCCCGGCCGGCCGGCTGATCGTGGTCCGTCCTACCGATCGACACCTGGTCGAGCTGCGCGGCCGAGTGCCTGCAATGGTCACCATCGACCCTGCCAAGGAACAGCGCCTGCACCGGGCGCTGGACCCCTACTTCACAGTCACTGTCACCGAACAGGTGGAGTACCCCATGGCCCTGGTCGGACTGGAGGCCCTGGACTTGGTGGGGATGACACCGAGCGCACGCCACGTGAACCGTGCAGACCTGAGCGATGACGGCCTCCTGCCCGACCAGGTCACTGTCTCTGTGCTGGCCACCGCCTACCAGCCCCGGCGACCACGAGTGGGCGCCTGCGCCTGCTGACCGACGAGCAGTGAGCACGCCTGGCGCCCTGTCTTCCCCGCAACGCCGGGAAGTCAGGGCGCCCGTTCGCCGACCACCGTCGCACCATCGACGGGATCATCTACCGGTACCGCACCGGGCTCCCATGGAGAGATCTGCCCCGCGAGGCGGTCGGCCCTTGGCAGACAGTGAGGCACAACGGCTACCAGCGCATGCCGAGGGCGCCGAGTTCGGCCCGCCGTTCCACACTGAGCCTGTCCGCCCGTTTACGCACGTTGTCCAGCCATGTGCCGAGCTTGACCACCACGGGCCCGCCAGCACCGTCCTGACGGCCTGTCGGGACCTCCACCGCCTCCAGCTCCTCAACGTGCTTCCGGGGCATCCGAAGATGCCCCTCACGAGCGTGGAACTGCCGTGCGGCTGCCAGGTTGAGGGCCCACCTATCGTCCTGCGTCCGTTTCACCGGCCGCGCGCGGCCTGGGATCTGGAAGTGCGCACCGCGAACGCGTCAAGCTGCCTCTTGCGGCCCTGTTTGCAGCTTCGTCGCCGCTGCAGGCGCCACCAAAGTTCGGTGGACAAGGGGGCGTGAACATGCTCGGGACGTTCGCGCGCGTGCGGGGGTACCGGGGAAGGCGTGGTGGCGAAGTGCTGCCAGCCCTGGCAGGTGGTCACCGGCCATGCTCCGCGGGCAAGGTCCTGGCCGACCAGGGGTGTGCACTACGGCGGCGTCGCCGCTGGGGCCGGCCGAAGCCGGGCCGGGCTGACACGGCGGCGGTCGAGGCCCCGGCCGTACCGGTATCCGGGGGCGAGACGCCCATGCCGCCGCGCGGTTGCGCCTGGAGCCTCGGGCGCTCGCCGCGCGGGCCTGGTCCCCGACCTCGCCCGGCGCGTCCCGGAGGCAGGTGTGGGTCAGGTGCCGGACGGGGTGTCAGGTCTGGTTCCGGACAGCGCGTCGGTGTAGATGCCCGTCATCGCGGTCACAGCCCGTCGGCGGTCCAGGGCCGGGTCCAGGCGGTGCTGGATGTTGATTCCCAGGGTGCCGCCGAGCAGCGCCGCCGCGACGGCCTCCGGGTCGGTGACGTGCGCACCGGTCGAGCGCAGGTGGTCGGCGTACAGGCCGCGGATCTTGGCGTACTCCTCGGCGTACGTCGTGCGCAGGGCCGACTCGCGGCTCACCGCCTCGATCAGGAGTGTCGAGAAGATGTGCGCCTCGGGCCGGGACATCAGGGCGAAGTTCGCCTCGATCAGGGCCTCGATTCCGGCGTCCGGCCCGGCGACGGCCAGGCGTTCGCGCATGAAGTCCGTGCCCCATCGGAACGCTTCCTCGATCACCGCCTTCAGCAGCCCGTCCTTCGAGCCGAAGTGCCAGGCCACGGAGCCCCGGCTGATGCCGGAGCGCTCCGCCACGGCCTGGACGGACGCCGCGGCGGACCCGCCCTCGGCGGCGAGTTCCCACGCGGCGGCCACCAGCCGGCGCTGGGTCTCGGCGGAGATCTCCTGCTTGCGGGTCGCACCCACGCGGTGTCCTTCCCAACGTTGCGGCGGCCTGACACGGCCGATTCTGTCACGCCGGCCGGGCGGCGCCGGGGCCGGCGAGCTCTTGCCTATGTTATCTGTCCAGTTCTATGCTGAGCGTCCAATAACTAAGGAAGGTTTCGTCATGGAACTGATCGACCTCACCAGGACGCTGGACCCCGCCGACCGCGAGCGGCTCCCCGAGCAGCTGCGCCCGCTCGCCCCGGTGATCGCGCCGGCCGTGGCCTACGCGCACCCGACCGGCGAGGGCCGAGAGCAGTTCGCCGCCGCCATGCACTGCAGCGTCGAGGACCTGCCCGACGGCGAGGGCTGGGGCGCGGAACTGCTCACCGACTTCAACTCCCACCTCGGCACCCACGTCGACGCCCCGCTGCACTACGGCTCGACCTGCGAAGGCAGGCCCGCCCGCACCATCACCGACATCGCCCTGGACGAGCTGTGGTGCGAGGCGCTCGTGCTGGACCTGCGCGACCGGTGCGAACCGGACGCCCCGATCACAGTCGAGGCGCTGGAGTCCGCCCTCGCCGACAACGGCGCCCCGGTCCCGGCCGGCGGAGCGGTCCTGCTGCGCACCGGCCAGGAGCGCTACGGGCTGTCCGACCCTGAGTTCTTCCGCTACCCGGGCATGAGCCGCGAGTCGACGCTGCTCCTGGCCGACCTCGGGGCCAAGGTCCTGGGCACCGACGCCGCGGGCTGGGACCTGAGCTTCCCCGTGATGGCGCGCAAGTTCCGCGACAGCGGCGACAACTCCGTGCTGTGGGATGGCCACCGGGCCGGCCGCGAGCGGGAGGTCTTCATCGTCCAGCAGCTGACGAACCTCGCCGCACTGCCCCCGTCGGGGTTCCGGGTGGCATTCTTCCCGATCAAGATCGCCCGCGCGAGCGCCGCCCCCGCCCGCGTCGTGGCCTTCGTCTGACCCCCGATCCCCGCAGACCGACCCCTGCACCCTGCTGAGGAGAGGAACCGACCATGAAACTCGCAACCGTGGAGCACGACCGCGCCGAGCGGACCGCGCTCGTACTCGACCAGGGCGAGCGCCTGCTGCTGCTCGACCGCGCCCACCGCCTGGTGACCGGCGAGCACGCCCCAGCGCTGACCACCATGCAGACGATCATCGACGGCGGCGAACCCGTGCGGCAGACCCTGGAGCGGCTCGCCGCACAGGCCCCGCCCGAGGCGGTCGTCGCCGCATCCGAGTTGCGCTGGCTCTCCCCGCTGCCCAGGCCCGTACAGATCCGGGACTTCGGCAGTTTCATGGATCACTTCCGCAACGCCCGCTCCCGGATCCAGGGCATCCCGGCCGACCAGGTCGAACTGCCCGCCATCATGCTCGAACGCCCTCTGTACTACGTGACCAACCGGCTCTCCGTGACCGGCCACGACAGCGACATCCACTGGCCCGCGTACTCCTCCGTGCGGGACTACGAGCTGGAATTCGCCTGCGTGCTGGGCCGCGACGGCACGGACATCCCCGCAGCGGACGCTCCGTCGTACATCTTCGGCTACACGATCTTCAACGACTTCAGCGCCCGCGACACCCAGCTGGAGGAGATCGCCACCGGGCTGGGCCTGAGCAAGAGCAAGGACTTCACCGACTCGAACGTCCTGGGCCCGTGGATCGTCACCGCCGATGAGCTCGGCGACCCGTACCGGCTCACGATGACCGCCCGCATCAACGGCGAGGAGGTCAGCCGGGGCACGTCCGCCGACATGCACCACACCTTCGCCGACATGATCGCCTTCGCCTCCCAGTCGACCCGGCTGCATGCCGGAGAGGTCCTGTGCTCGGGCACCGTGCCCACCGGCTGCGGGCTGGAGCACGGCCGCTACCTGGAACCGGGCGACACCGTGGAACTCGAAGTCTCCGACCTGGGCGTGCTGCGCAACCGGGTGGTGTCATGAACCGCGAAGCACTCATCCTCGGCGTCGGCGCCACCCCCTTCGGCCGCCACCTCGACCGCAGTGCCGGCGACCTCGTCGGCCAGGCCGCACACGAGGCACTGCGCGACGCCGGACTCACCCCGGCCGACGTCGGCGCAGTCTTCCACGCCACGGTCAGCCAGAAGGCGATCGACGGCCAGCACATGATCCCCGGCCAGGTCGCCCTGCGCCCGCACGGGTTCGCCGGGGTACCCGTAGTGAATGTGGAGAACGCCTGCGCGGGCGGCGCCACGGCCCTGTGGCTGGCGATCGCCCACGTACGGGCGGGCCTGTCGGACGTCGCCCTGGCCGTCGGCGTGGACAAACTCGTCTGCGCCGATCCCGCCCAGGGGCTGGCGGTGTTCGACGGGGCCATGGACATCGCCCACCGCGAGGAGACCCTGGCCGCGCTCGCCGCCCTGACCGAACCTCTGCCGCCCGAATTGTCCGTGGATGGCGACCGGTCGGTGTTCACGGAGATCTATGCCTCCCTGGCCCGCGCCCACATGCAGCGCTTCGGAACCACCGAAGCCCACCTGGCCGCGGTCTCGGCGAAGAACCACGCCCACTCCGTCCACAACCCCCGGGCCCACTTCCGTCGAGCGTTCACCGCGCAGGAGATCCTGGCGGCGCGGCGGGTGGCGTGGCCGCTGACGGTGCCGATGTGCTCACCGGTCAGCGACGGGGCCGCCGCCGTCGTCGTGACGCGCGCCGACTTCACCCGTGACGAGTCGGCCGTGGCGGTACTGAGTAGTGTCCTGTTGTCGGGTACCGACCGGGCGGCGGACGACGCCGGGCGGCACATCGGCCGCCGGGCCGCGCTCGCTGCCTACGAGAAGGCCGGCATCGGTCCGCAGGACGTCGATGTGGCGGAGGTCCATGACGCCACTGCCTTCGGCGAGATTCAGCAGGTGGAGAACCTGGGATTCTGTCCGATCGGCGACGGCGGCCCGTGGTCGGCATCGGGCGCCGGCGCGCTCGGTGGCACCGTTCCGGTGAACCCGTCCGGAGGACTCGAATCGCGCGGCCACCCGGTTTCCGCCACCGGACTGGCGCAGGTCTTCGAACTGGTCACGCAGCTGCGCGGCCGGGCGGGCGAGCGCCAGGTCCCCGACGCGCGCATCGCCATCGCCGAGAACGGCGGCGGCCTCTACGGAATCGAGGAGGCGGTGGCCGCCGTGACCATCCTGGGGAGGACCCGATGACGCCCGGCTACGCGGACCTGATCCTGTCGGCGCTGCGCCGGCGGCCCGAGCGCACCGCCTTCCGCTTCACCGGCGACGACGGGACAAAGCACACCTGGACCTACAGTGAGACCGCGGAACGGATCGAACGCACCGCGGCCGCGTTCGGACGACTGGGCCTCATGCCCGGCAACGGGCTCGCCCTGCTGTGCGGCCCGAACCCGCAGGCGTTCACCGTCATGGCCGCTGCCTGCCTGGCCGGACTGCGCTACACCGCCCTGCATCCGCTGGCCACCGCGGACACGGACCGGACCGTCCTGCGCGACAGTGTGTCCGACTGCCTGGTCGTGGACGACACCCGCTTCGCCGCCCGCTCCCGCCCCGACGGCACCAAGGCGATCTCCCTCGCCGAACTCGACCGCATCGCCGCAGACACACCCCCTGGTCCGAATGACCCGCGCGGCCCCGCGCTCTACCTCTTCTACACCGGCGGCACGACCGGTGAACCCAAGGGCGTGATGCTGCACGACCGCTCACTGCTCGCCAACGCCTGGGCCTGCTCCACCTGGGCCTGGCCACCGGACACCCACTTCCTGATCACCACCCCCATGTCGCACGCCGCCGGGCTCCTCGTCGCCCCCGGCCTGCTCCACGGCGCCGGCTTCGAGCTCCACCCCTCCTTCGACCCGGACCACGTCATCGACGCGATCGAACGCGACGGCGTGAGCGCCACGTTCGTCGTTCCCACGATGCTGTACGCCCTGCTCGACCACCCCCGCCTCCTCGCAGCCGACATGTCGGGGCTGAACTGGGTCCTCTACGGCGCCGCACCCGCCGACCCCACCCGGCTCGCCCAGGCACACCGGCTCCTCGGCCCCGTGCTCAGCCAGCACTACGGCCAGGCCGAGGCCCCCAATGCCCTGACCGTCTTGGACCCGGCCCAGCACCGCGACGACCCGCACGTCCTGGGCAGCTGCGGCCGGCCGATGCCCGGCGTGGAGATCGCCCTGCTCGACCTGCACGGCCGGCACGTACCGGCAGGCGAGCCCGGCGAGCTGTGCGTCCGAGGACCGCTCGTGATGGACGGCTACTGGAACAAGCCCGAACAGACCGCAATCGCGCTCGACGGAGGCTGGCTGCACACCGGCGATGTCGCCCGCCAGGACGACACCGGCCTGATCACAATCATCGACCGGATCAAGGACACCATCATCACCGGCGGATTCAACGTCTACCCGCGCGAGGTCGAGGACGCCCTCGCCACACACCCGGCCGTCGCCGCCAGCGCCGTCTACGGCACCCCCGACCCGCACTGGGGCGAAGCCGTCACCGCCACCGTGGTCCTGCGCCCCGGACAGCAGGCCACCCCAGCCGATCTGACGGACCACGTCCGCGCCCGCAAGGGCGCACTCTGGGCCCCGAAACTGCTCCATCTCGCCGATTCGCTGCCCCTCACCGCCCTTGGCAAGATCGACAAGAAGAAACTCCGCAACCAGCCCTGAACAGGGCTCGGGCGCGCAAACCGCCCCACTTCCTCAGATGACACACGGCCGGCGCCGAGCGCACCCTGGCGCGTGCTCCCGCGCCGGCCTCACGCTCGGTTTCTCCCATGGCCTTCGGAGATCGGCCGCCAACGGGCGGGCGAGACGGAGTTGGGTGTAGGCGGCGAGGATGAGCCAGGTCCACCGGTCGGCCGCTTCCGGGGCGCGGATCTTTGGGCAGGCCCAGGACTCTGCTGCGCAATTCCGTGCGGGGGTGAAGGTGGGCACGGGTGATCGTCTGTACGGTCGTTGTCCTGTCGTGCGGCCGTGGGGGTGGTGTGGATGTCGATGCGGCCGGAGGGGCTGCCGGAAGTCCCGGAGCAGACCGTGATGGTGGCGCGGGCGGCGTTCCCGCAGGGGAGCCTGGCGATACGGGTGCGAGACCGGCTCGCGGAGGTTTTCGCGGACGAGCCGTTCGCGTCGGCGTTCGGGGTGCGTGGGGCTCCGGGTTTGTCTCCGGGGGTGTTGTGCCTGGTCACGGTGTTGCAGTTCGCCGAGGATCTGACCGATCGGCAGGCCGCGGCGATGGCGGTGCGGGCGATCGACTGGAAGTACGCGCTCGGGGCGGAGCTGACGGACACCGGCTTCGATGCCAGTGTGCTGAGCCGGTTCCGTTCCCGCCTGTCCGACAACGGCATGGAACGGGTGGTCTTCGACCGTCTCCTTGAGTACTGCGTGGAGGAGGGGCTGGTCGCGGCCGGGGGCAGGCAGCGGACCGATTCCACCCATGTGATCAGTGCGGTGCGGGACTTGAACCGCCTCGAGCTGGCCGGGGAGAGTGTGCGGGCGGCGCTGGAGGCCCTGGCTGTCGCGGCGCCGTCGTGGCTGGCCGGGCAGGTCGATGTCGCCGAGTTCGCTCACCGGTACGGGCCGCGGGTGGACGGCTGGCGCATGCCCGCCTCGCAGACGAAACGCGACCGGCTCGCGCAGGTCTTCGGCCAGGACGCGCTGGCGTTGTGCCGGGCGGCCTGGTCACCCGGCACACCCCCATGGATCCGTGAGATCGAGTCCGTACAGATCCTGCGGCAGATCCTCGTCCAGACGTACTACCTGAGCACCGACACCAGGGGACGGGAGGTGATCAAGAAGCGGGCCGCCGACGACGAGGGTGTCCCGCCCGGTCATCGCCGCCTCGCCTCCCCCTACGACGCGGACGCACGCTGGGCGGCCAAGGGCGAGGGCCTGTTCTGGATGGGCTGCAAGGTCCATCTCACCGAGACCTGCGACACTCCCACCGAAGCCGAAGCCGAAGCCGAAGCCGAAGCCGAAGCCGGTGTCCGGGCGGCACCGAATCTGATCACGGACGTGTGCACCACCGATGCCACCGTGCCCGATGTGAAAGCGACCGCCCCGGTCCAACAGCGCCTGGCCGAGCACGGCATCAGGCCCGCCGAGCACTACCTCGACTCCGGCTATCCATCCGCCGACCTCATCGCCGCCGCGCTGAAACAGGGCACCCGTATGGTCACCCCGGTTCTGCTGGATCATTCCGCCCAGGCCAAGGCCCACGCCGGCTTCGACAAGAGCGCCTTCATCATCGACTGGAGGGCCCGCCAGGTCCGCTGCCCCGCCGGCAAGACCAGCGCGCACTGGAACCCCGTGAAACAGCACGGAACGGACGCGATCGTCATCACCTTCGGCGTCCGCACCTGCCGCCCCTGCCCCTTCCGCGACCAATGCACCAGCTCCGCGAAAGGCCGCCGCATGCTCACCCTGCGCCCCAGAGAGCCAGAAGAAGCCCTCACCCAGGCCCGCGCCGAGCAGAAGACCGAGACGTGGAAGGCCAAGTACGCCCTGCGAGCGGGTGTGGAAGGCACTATCAATCAAGCCCTCGACATCACCGGCATACGCCGGGCCCGCTACCGCGGGCTACCGAAAGTCCGCCTCCAACACGCCTTCTCCGCCACCGCACTCAACGTGATCAGACTCGACGCCCACTGGACCGGACAC
This sequence comes from Streptomyces sp. NBC_00984, assembly GCF_045162475.1. Taxonomy (NCBI): domain Bacteria; kingdom Bacillati; phylum Actinomycetota; class Actinomycetes; order Kitasatosporales; family Streptomycetaceae; genus Streptomyces; species Streptomyces sp. NBC_00984. Next base: position 113,087 of record NZ_CP108734.1, on the reverse strand, counting down.
GACCAGCATCACACCCGCAGCAGCCGGCTCGAACGCCTCGCCTACCGACTCACAGCCTGACCCAGGAATTGCGCAGCAGAGTCGCCCAGGACTCTGCTGCCCATTCACTGCGGGGGTGAGGGCGGGTCCGCGATGATCGTTCGCGAGGTCGCTTTTCCGTCGTGCGGCCGTGGAGGCGGTACGGATGTCGATGCGGCCGGTGGGACTGCCGGAGATCCCGGAGCAGACCGTGGTGGTGGCGCGGGCGGCGTTCCCCAGGGGGAGCCTGGCGATACGGGTGCGGGACCACCTCGCGGAGGTCTTCGTCGGTGAGCCGTTCGCCGAGGCGTTCGGGGTGCGCGGGGCGCCGGGCCTGCCGCCCGGGGTGTTGTCGCTGGTGACGGTGTTGCAGTTCGCCGAGGACCTCACCGATCGGCAGGCCGCGGCGATGGCGGTGCGGGCCATCGACTGGAAGTACGCGCTCGGGGCGGAGCTCACCGACACCGGCTTCGATGCCAGTGTGCTCAGCAAGTTCAGGGCCCGGCTCGCGGACAACGGCATGGAGCGGGTGGTCTTCGACCGGCTCCTTGAGCACTGCAAGGACGCCGGTCTGGTGGCGGCCGGGGGCAAGCAGCGCACCGACTCCACCCATGTGATCAGCGCGGTGCGGGACTTGAACCGCCTGGAGCTGGCCGGCGAGAGCGTGCGCGCTGCTCTGGAGGCCCTCGCGGTTGCGGCCCCCCTCTGGCTGGCCGGGCAGATCGACGTGACGGAGTTCGCCCAGCGGTACTGGCCGCGGGTCGACGGCCGGCGCATGCCGCCCTCGCAAACGAAACGCGACCGCCTCGCCCAGGTCTTCGGCCAGGACGCCCTCGCCCTGTGCCGGGCCGCCTGGGCCGATGACGCCCCGGTATGGATCCGTCAGATCGAGGCCGTGCACCTGTTGCGGCAGGTACTCGTGCAGACCTGCATCATCCGCAGCGACAGCCGGGGACGGCAGGTGATCAAGAAGCGGGACGCCGACGACGGCGTCCCGCCCGGTCAACTCCGCCTGACCTCCCCCTACGACGCAGACGCACGCTGGGCGGCCAAGGGCGATGACCCGTTCTGGATGGGCTACAAGATCCACCTCACGGAAACCTGCTCCACTCTCCCCGACGCCGACGCCGACGCCGACGCCGACGCCGACGCCGACGCCGTAGCTGGGGCAGAGGCAGCGGCAGGGGTGATGCCGAATCTGATCACCGATGTGCATACCACCGACGCGACCGTGCCCGATGTGAAGGCGACCACCCCGATCCAGCGCAAGCTCGTCGCGCACGGGGTGAAGCCGACCGAGCACTACCTCGACTCCGGCTACCCCTCCGCGGACCTGGTCACCAAGGCCCTGAAGCAGGGCATCCGCATGGTCACTCCGATCCTCCTGGACCGCTCCGCGCAGGCCAAAGCCGCCGAGGGCTTCGACAAGAACGCCTTCACCGTCAACTGGAAGACCCGCCAGGTCCGCTGCCCCGCCGGCAAGACGAGCTCCCACTGGAACCCGGTGAAACAGCACGGCACCGACGCCATCGTGATCACCTTCAGCGTCCTGACCTGCCGGGAATGCCCCTTCCAGAAGCAGTGCACCACCTCGCAGATCGGGCGCCGCATGCTCACCCTGAGGCCCAAGGAACTCCACGAAAACCTCGCCAGAGCCCGCGCCGAGCAGAAGACCGACACCTGGAAGAACAAATACGCCCTCCGGGCCGGCGTCGAGGGCACCATCAACCAGGCCCTCGACGTCACCGGCATCCGCCGGGCCCGCTACCGCGGCCTGCCGAAAGTCCGCCTCCAACACGCCTTCTCCGCCACCGCGCTCAACGTGATCCGACTCGACGCCCACTGGACCACCGGCCCCCTCGACCGCACCCGCCACAGCCAGCTCGAACGACTCAACTACCGACTCTCCGCCTGAACGAATTGGGCAGCAGAGTCGCCCAGCCGAGAGTCTGTTTGAACAGCTCATCCAGCTGCGGCTGTACTTCGTTCACAGTGCAGCACTGTCGACCACACCGCCTTCCGGCCGGGCGATTTTCGGGCGACCTCAACCGCCATCACACGAAGATCGGCACTCACGCTGCGTACGCGACCACAAGAAGTGGACCAGAGCCGACAGTGAGCAGCGTTTGGCAGCAGTTCGGGAGGCGCTGCGGTGGCTGACCCGTGTCAGATGTTCACGGCTTTGAGTAGCAGCTCAGGGGCCGTAGGCGAGATCGGCCGTCTGCCGCTTCCGAAGGGGCAGGGCAAAAGCGCTGGCTACGGGGGGCAGGTGGTCCGTAGCGACGGCACCGTTGCCGAGTGCCAGGCGCGTGGTCCATGTTGCTGCTCAAAGCCGTGAACATCGACATCACCGCCGTGCAGGAGCCTCCCGCAGCGGTGAACAACTGCTGACGCGAGTCGTGAACATAGCCACAGACTTTCAGCGCGGGTCCTTGCGCATGCACCAGGTGCGGGGGCCGTTGTCAGGGAGCTGGACATCGGCTGTGACCTTGAATCCGAGTCGCTCGTAGAAAGCCACGTTCCGTTCGCCAGAGGTTTCCAGGAACGCCGGGTATCCGGCGTGTTCGGCCTCTTCGAGGCCGGGAAGCAGCACCGCGCTGCCAAGGCCCTGGCCCTGGGCCTCGGGGGCAGTTCCCACCGTCTCCAGGAACCATCCCGGCTCCTGCGGCCGATAGGGCGCAACAGCCTGCTCAGCAGAGGCAGAGGCAGCCGCCCGATCACCGCTGAGTTCGCCGAGTATCGGGCCGAGCTCGGCGAATGCGGGCGAGGGGTTCTGGCCGGGGATGGCCCAGACAGCCACAGCGCGGCCCCCGTCGGCGACCCATACCCGGCCGTACACCATTCCGATGCGGGTCAGGCACAGCTCCTGGTAACGCCGGATCCGGTCCTCGTGACCGTCCGCGGCGATCACGTGCCGGGTGAAGGGATAGTCGGCGAAGGCCCGGGCAAGGGTGTCGACCACGGTGGGGACATCGGCGTCGGTGATGGAACGTATGGAAAGGTCGTTCTGGTGCTGCGGCATGTTCACCATGCGATCTTGACAGCAGATTTGTTCCCTCGGCAACGCATTTGGGCCGGGCACTCATGCCCTGCACAGTCCGGAGTCAGCCGACACTCAGCACGCCCTTCACGGAAAATGAGCTCGCACGTTCACTGCCGCGCTCGATCTACCAGCGCATGCCGAGGTGGTCGAGGTCGGCTCGGCGTTCCGTACTGAGCTTGGCCGCCCTTTTGCGGACGTTGTCGAGCCAGGCGCCGAACTTGACCCCCACGGGCTCTCCAGCACCTGCCTGACGGCTTCCCGGCCCCGCAATACCCTCCGCTGCTCCTTCCAGGTGCTCGGTGTGCTTGCGGGGTACGCGTAGATGTCCCTCCCGGGCATGGAACTGCCGTGCCGCTGCCAGATTGACCGCCCACATGTCGTCCTGCGTCCGCTTCACCGGCCGTTCTGCTTCCTGGGCGGGTTCGATTCCGAGGACGTTGTCCAGGAGCCATTGCTGTGCGGGCAGGAGCTGTTCCCACCCGTGCCGCTGCGCCGACACCCAGCGTCCGAGGTCTTCGCCCTGCACGATCACCTTCCCGGTCGCCACCGGCAGGGCTCCGCCGTTCTGGAGCAGGTTCTGAACGAGGCGGAAGCACCGCTGCCACCCGGTGTCCCATGCAGGGCACCATCCCGGGTCGATCTTGTCCAGCGCTGCGCGCCGTGCCTCGGTCAGCGCGCCCGCGCTGGAAGCAACGGGGAGGCCGGCCTGTCGCCGCTGCGCGTTCTGTTCCCCTGCCCGGGCGGCGAAGCGTTGGTTCTTGGTCCAGGTCCCGATCGGGTATCCGTCCCATACCGCGGTGGTGGGCGGCAGCAGATGACCGTGGGCGGCTGCCCAGGCGCGGGCGGCTGTGAGGCCTTCCTCGAACGCGATGTCCTGGTGAGACCACACCATGCCCAGCCCGTCGAGCTGTTCCACCCGCCCCGCATCCAGACGCCCGGCCTTGTGGTTTTTCCGCTGGTCGGCGAGCCACGTCCCCAGCGGGAACCCGGCCGGGACCCAGTCGTCCGGGGTGATGTAGCCGTACGGCACCCGCAACTGCCCTGCCCCGGTGTCCTTCACGTACCGCACGCAGGCCTGGATACCGCGTCGCCAGAACGTGTTCTCCGGCTCGATGACCCGCAGCTTCACGAATTGCGCCAGCAGCGCGGGATCCCGGGGTGTGCTGAACTTCAGCAGCTCCCGCGCGGGCACACTCGGCCCCCGCTCACCTCCGACACTTCCCGCTCAGCTACCGTCTTGCCTTCCTCGGCACCCTCCGGGTACCAACTCCCGCTGCGGATACGGGGGTCCGCGAGGTGTTCGATGGTGTCGGTGTCGTGTGCCCGCAGCGCTGAGAGGACCTTCGCGAGGGTGCCGTAGGCGTCCGAGGTCAGCATTTCGTCCGGTGTTTCACCCGGTGCGAGGAATACAGGAACGACCAGAGAAGCGATCTTCCCTTGACCGGGCTTGATTCTCAGGGCGCGTCCGACCATTTGCACGATATCGATCACCGACCCCCGAGCGTCGCAGAATGCGACGGAATCACAATTCGCCGTATCGACACCCTCACCCAGCACCTTCACCGAGCTGAGAACCCGCAACGCCGCCGGCACCAACCCCTTCCCCGACCGCTCACCACCCCTGCTGCGCCCCCCGACGCCACGCTCGACCAGCTGCGCCTGGTTCTGCTGCACCCACTACCCGCAGCACCTCACACCCTCGCGCTCGGCGGGTCCCGCCAGGTGCTGCGGGACCAGACCGTCCGCTTCGGCTCGGTCCGCTACTCGACCCCGCCAGGCCTGGTCGGCCAGGAAGCCTGGGTCCGCGCCGATGGCGAGGAACTCGTCATCGTGGTGGACCTGTCCCGGCTCGCGCACCGACCGGAATGGATGCAGGGCCCGGCCGGGCTGACGGAAGTCGCCCGGCATCCCCTGTCCCTGCCCGGACGGCCCGTCATCGACCTGGCGCACTATCCCAACCATCCGCAGGAGATGGACGGCTCCCCGCGCCAGCCCAAACCCAAGCCCGCCAACGACGCCGAGGCAGCCTTCCTCGCGCTCGGACCCGGGGCGAAGTCCTGGCTGATCGAGGCCGGCGCCGCGGGCACCACCCGGATCCGGGTGAAGATGGCCGCCGCCGTTGAGCTCGCTGCCCTCATCGGTGCCGCCGAAGTCGACCTCGGCCTCGGTCTCGCGGCGACCGCGGGACGGTTCGCCGAGGACGACCTGATGTCCATCGTCCAGCACCGCCGGAACGGCACCCGCACCGCCGACCTCGTCGTCGCCGACGAGTCCCACTCCGTCCAGCCAGGCACTTCCGCCTGGGCCGACTTCGGCCGTCGGCCTTCCTGATCCACCGGTCCCGGGCCGCGAAGCGGCCCGGGACCGGCAAGCCCGAACAGTCCGCCGCAGAAAGGCAGTCGATGATGAACACCACCGCTGTTGCTGATCCACCCGAAGTGGTTCCGGCCCCGTCCCCGGTCCCGCCGTCGCCGGCACCGCCGCCGATCCCCATCGAGCTGGAGGCCGTCCTGAAGCGGATGCGGTTTCCGTACTTGCGCCGGGCGGTCCCCGAAGTCCTCGCCACCGCCCGATCTCAACGCTGGGACCCTGCCGAAGTGGTCCGAATCCTGCTGGAGGAAGAGATCAAGGGCCGGGACGAGGCGACCCGCCGCAACCACCGCCAGCAGGCCCAGCTCCCGTCGGGCAAGACCTTCGACTCCTGGCGCGAGGCCGACTCCTCCATCCCGGCCCCGACCCAGCAGGCCCTGATGACGCTGGAATGGATCGGCCGCGCGGAAAATCTGGCTGTCGCCGGGCCCTCCGGCACGGGCAAAAGCCATCTCGCCGAGGCCCTGGCGAACAAGGCCATCGACGAGGGGCTGAAGGTCTCCTGGTTCACCCTCGAATCGCTCACCGCCCACCTGGGCCGGGCGACCGTCGACAACACCGTCTCCAAGGCCGTCGCGAAGATCACCCGATGCGACCTCATCATCATCGACGACATCGGCATGCTGCCCTCCGGACAGGCCGCCGCCGAAGCGTTCTACCGCGTCATCGACGCCGCCTACGAACGCCGGTCCGTGATCGTCACCTCGAACCTGCACCCCTCAGGCTTCGACTCGATCATGCCCAAGACCCTGGCCACCGCCGCCGTCGACCGGCTCCTGCACCACGCCCACATCGTCCTCACCGAAGGCTCCAGCCTGCGGCTGACCCAGGCCACAACCGGCCAGGGCGTCGTCCCGCTGAACCAGCCAGGCCAGAGCGCGTCTCCTTGATGGGTTCGTCGGCTGACCAAAGAGACAGAACCTAGGATTCCCCGGCCTCCTCGACGTTGGCGACCATCCTGCGCAGCACCTTGAGCGCGGCCACGTACTCTTCATCACTGATGCCCTCGTGGACCACGGCGCGCAGCTCGGTCACCAGCTCGCGCAGCCGCACCCTGGCAGCCTCCCCGGCATCGGTAAGCTGCAGGCGCTGCCCGGCGTCGATCCGGAGCCAGCCGCGGTGGAACAGCTGGTCGATGACACGAGCGATCTCATGCGGCCCGTCCGCGAGGGGCGTCAGCTGGATGACGACCTCCTCGCGACTCGGCGCCGCGGGGCCGCCGTTTACCCGGTTGAGCACCCAGTACTGCGGCTGCGTGACGTCGATCCTGGCCATAGCGTCACGCAGATGCCGGGTGACGGCTACGTGGGCGAGGCCACTCCAGTAGCCAATGGGCTGGGTGGCCAGCATGTCGTCGGTGGCGGCCGGATCAGCCGGCGCCTGGTCGGTGGTGATGTCAGTCAGCGGTCCCATGATCGCGACGCTATATCCCCCAACGCTCACACACCTCCATCCGAGGGACGAATAGTCGTACAGGGCAGGGAGGTCAACTGTCCGCGCACAAGGATCTGAGATGTCCGCTCACCCGGACGGCCGGCTCTGTCGTGACTTCCATGATCTCGTCTTGTTGATCTTCAGTGGGTGAGGAGTACGCGTTTGCGGAGGAGGTCGTGCTTCGCGCGGCCGAACATCTGCCGCTTCAGCATCTTGATCCGGTTGACGTGGCCCTCGACAGCACCGGAGTTCCAGTGGAGGGTGAGGCCGGCCATGACGGCGTCCCAGTCCTTGCGGAGCCCGGATGCGAATCCTCGCAGCTCAGGGTGCTGACTCTGCTCGGCATCGTGAGTCCATCGCTCGAGTTTCTCCTGGCCCTGGCGGTGGACGAGGATCTCGGCGAAACGCGCGACGAGATAGCAGGCGGCGTCCAGGTCGCTGCTGCGGTCTCGGAGTTCTTTGAGGACGACGCGGTCGGGTTCGAGCCGGTTGTCGGGGTGGGTGAGGATCAGTCCGGTCACCTCCCGGACCTTCGGGACGGGCGGGCGAGTGGTGGGTTTGGCGTTCTCTTGAAGCCGCAGGAGGAAGCGGCGGACGGTCCGTTCGCTGACGCTGAGTCCCCGGTCTGCGAGTTCGCGGTGGAGGCGGCTGGTGCTGGTGCAGCCTTCAGCCCATCGGGCGGCGAGGTAAGCGGCATGGCCGTCGAGGCTGCTCTGCCGGCCGGTGGGGCTCGAGCCGATCAGCTCGTCGGCGGTAGTCGCGCGCATGTTCTTCCGGACGGTCTTGGGGTCGAGACGGAGTTCAGCGACGATGCCGCCGATGCTCATCCCTCTGTTCATCAGCGCGTGGACTGCGGCGTGACGCGCGCGGATACGCTGGGCACGCAGGCCCTCCGGTTTCTCCGGCACGGTGACCTCGGGTTTCTCCGGCGGGGGCGGGGTCCATTGCGGGCGGAGCCGGGTGACAAGCCGCGCGGCGGCGTCGCCCAGGTTCTGCCACAAGTGAAAGCGGTCAGCGACCTGGACGGCGTCGGCGGCGCCCTGGTCGGCGCCTTCGGCGTAGTAGCGGGCCCGGTCGCGGCAGATGACCTCGACGCCGGGGTGGCGGGTGAGCCAGCTGGCCAGCGCGTCGGCGGACCGTTCGGGAAGCAAGCCCACTGGCCTGCGGTTTTCCATGTCGATCAGCACGGTGCCGTAGTGGTGGCCTTTCTTGAGCGCGAAGTCGTCGACACCCAGGACCCGCACCGGGCCGACTTCGGGGTCGGGCAGTGCCCGGATGAGCCGCAGCATCGCGTCCTTGCCGAGTCCGATCGCCCGGAGCTCGGCGAGGCGGGCGCCGGCCCGGCCGCCGAGGGCCAGTGCGATGACCTCCCGGATGGTACGTAACAGCGTGGTGCACCGGCCGTGCCGAAAGGTCAGCCCCGGGATCTGCTCGGCGAACGTCTTCTTCGGGCAGTCCGAGCTGCCGCAGAAGAACCGGCGAACCCGCAGGTGAAGGATGGTCTGCTGGTTCGATATCGCCGTGTCGGACATCTTCCGCTCGTAGCCGCTGTGCACTCGCTTCGACACCGTGCCGCAGCCGGGACAGGCCGCCGAGGGCTGCCGCCCTCGTGCCTGAATCCGGACCATACGGCCCGTCGCCCGGACCAACTCGACCTGGAGGTGGGCGAAGTGCGGGAAGAGAACGGCGAACAGATCGTCAACAGACACCCGGAATGATCACGAGCAGAGAAGATCAACATCTCGAGTCTCACGGAAATCGCGACAGAGCCACGGCCCGCTGTCCGTTGACAGCCCGGTCCCACGACTGGGACCATCCCCGCGGGTGCGGGGAGCAGAAGCCGGACCAGGCGCTTGGCGAACCCGGTGAGGGACCATCCCCGCGGGTGCAGGGAGCAGGCTCCGCGACCTGCGGCTTTATTGCCGGGGAACGTGGTTTTCCCACACTTTCGTTGATTCCCGCAAAGCGGGCATACATTGTCGATTCTCTCGTGCAAGCGTCAGGCCACGGCAACTCAAAGCGGCCATCTTAGAGCCTGCCCGTCTGTTCTCGCGGAGCTGTGCACGGATCGGAAGTCGATTTCTTGAATCTTCGTCATATAGGCATCCTGCAGCAGTATTTGCCTGTATTCATCTGGCATGACGGGTGAGGGGAAGTCCGGCTCGGGCCTGCGTGGCAGGCTCGACGGGCCGGTTCTGACGGTGTGGGCGAAGTACGACAGGGATTCCGACGGGTGGCTGCCGCTGTGGCGGCACATGGAGGACAGCGCCGCTGTTGCCGGCCTGTTGTGGGACAGGTGGCTGCCCGCGAGCGTACGGGGGCTGATCGCCTCGGCGCTGCCCGGCGGCGAGCTGGATGCGCGGCGGCTTGCCGTGTGGTTGGCGGGGGTGCACGACATCGGGAAGGCGACGCCCGCGTTCGCCTGCCAGGCCGAACCGCTCGCGAACCGTATGGATGCGCAGGGGCTGAAGATGCGCTCGCGGCAGTCCATGGGACCGGATCGCAGGATCGCGCCGCACGGGCTGGCCGGGCAGGCGTTGCTGGGGGAGTGGCTGCAGGAGCGGCACGGCTGGGCGGTGAAGCAGACCGGGCAGTTCACGGTCGTCGTGGGAGGGCATCACGGGGTGCCTCCGGAGCCCGGGGAGATCGCTGCGCTGCACAAGCACGGCCGGCTGCTGCGTACCCCGGGGCCGAGCCGGGCCGAGTGGCGGCGGGTGCAGGACGAGCTGCTCGACGCGTGTGCCGACGAGTACGGAGTACGGGATCGGCTGGACGAGTGGCGGTCGGTGAAACTGCCGCAGCCGGTGCAGGTGTTGCTCACGGCCCTGGTGATCGTCGCCGACTGGGTCGCCAGCAACGCCGACCTTCCCGTACTTCCCGCAGGACGTCGCCCGCAGCAGCGAGGAGCGCGTGGCTGCGGCCTGGCACGGACTGGACCTTCCGGCGCCCTGGTGCCCGGACGACCCCGAGGGCGACGCTCAGGAACTGTTCGCCTCCCGCTTCGGGCTGCCGCCGGACGCGAAGGTCCGGCCGGTGCAGGAAGCCGCCGTCGAGCTTGCGCGGACGATGGACGAGCCGGGGCTGATGGTGATCGAGGCGCCGATGGGGGAGGGGAAGACCGAGGCCGCTCTCGCGGTCGCCGAGATCTTCGCCGCCCGCTCGGGTGCGGGCGGTGTCCTCTTCGCGTTGCCGACCATGGCCACGGGCAACGCGATGTTCCCCCGCCTCCTGGACTGGCTCAAGCGGCTGCCCGGAGCCGAGGACGCCCGGTACTCGGTCCTGCTCGCCCACTCGAAGGCCGCATTGAACGAGGACTTCGCCGAGCTGATGCGCGAGAGCGGCCACCGGATCGTTGCCGTCGACGTGGACGCGCCCGAGCAACGACGGTGGCGCCCCTCGGACAAGATGCGGTCCGCACCCGCCGAGCTCGTCGCGCACGCCTGGCTGCGTGGCCGCAAGAAGGCCATGCTGTCCTCCTTCGTCGCGGGAACCGTCGACCAGCTGCTGTTCGCCGGGCTCAAGAGCCGATCACCTCGCAGGGCCGGGCAACGGCCATCACGATGGATGTTCACGGGCATGTTGACGCTGCCGACAGCGCCGACGCCTTCATCCCGCCGGGTGAGGAACTGGGGCAGGTCTGAGGCTCCGGATCAGGCGACTTCCGTCTCGCGTTCGATGGCCTTGAGGCGGTTCTTCAGCCGGTAGCTGGGACCGTTGATGGCGACGACTTCGCAGTGGTGCAGGAGGCGGTCGAGGACCGCGGTGGCGAGGACTTCGTCGCCGAAGACCTGGCCCCATTCGCTGAAGGTCTTGTTCGAGGTCAGGATGATGGAGCCCTTTTCGTAGCGCTTGGAGATGACCTGGAAGACCAGGTTTGCCTCGGCGCGTTCGAGGGGCTGGTAGCCGACTTCATCGACCACGAGAACGCTCGGCCGCAGGTAGAAGCCCAGTTTGCTGGTCAGGCGCCCTGCCGCCTCGGCTGCCTTGAGGTTGCGGACCATGTCGTCGAGGCTGGTGAAGTAGATCGAGTATCCGGCCCGGCAGGCCGCGACCGCCAATGAGATCGCGATGTGGGTCTTGCCGACGCCGGGCGGCCCCAGCAGGGCGGCATTGGCCTTTGCTTCGACGAAGGACAGCGGCCAGGTCTTTGACCTTGCGGGGGTCGAGCTCGGGCTGGAACGAGAAGTCATACTCATCCAGCGTCTTGTGGTGCGGCAGCCGAGAGAGCCGTAGGCCCTGGCGGAAGCGGCGGTCGTCACGGACGGCGAGTTCCTCGGAGAGCACCAGGTCGAGGAAGTCGAGGTAGCCCATCTTTCCCTCGTCCGCCCGCCGCGTGTACTCGTTGATGGTTTCCGCCAGGTGGGGCAGGCCGAGCTTGGCCGCCGTGGTGCGGATGCGGTTGCCGGTCAGCTCGCTCAAGACGATTCCTTCGTCGCTCGGTTGGTGGTGAATGGACGGGTCCCGGTCAGCTCGTCATAGACCGACAACGGTCGGCGGCCGACCTCGATGCGGGTCGCCGCAGCCCGGTTGAGGAGGGCTTGCAGCGGTCCGGTCTCCTCGCCCAGCGGGCGTTCGTGACGCGGCCGGGGCAAGACGTCGCCGGTGGTGGTCCGGCGCCCTTTGCCGGTGGGCAAGCCGTCCCAGTGCTGTTCCTCGACGACACGGACCCCGCGTCCGACGGCCCGTGGGTGCGTGGCCAACAGCGTCTCGCCGCTGGAGTCGGCAACGGTGGAGTGCAGCATGACCTGTGACTTCGTGGCCCTGATCTCCACCAGCTGACGCGGTCGGACCTTACGGGCCGGGACCGAGTAGAGGTTCCCGCCGAAAGCGACCAGGCAGTCCTTGCCGACCGGCCGCAGATGACGCTCGGCCACCAAAAACGGCGTTGGCGGCAGCGGCTTGAGAGCTGCGTGGTCCCGGGCGGCACGATGCCCGATCACCTCGCGGTGCGTCTTGTGGATCTGAGCCCGCCGCTGCGGCACCCAGGCGGCGAACGCGGCATCCATCTCCTCGACGCAGGAGAAGGCCCGGCCGGAGAGAACGTGGTCGCGGACGATCAGCACCTGGCGTTCGACGCGGCCCTTGCCCTGGGTCCGGGAGGCGGCCAGCACATCGATGTCGAAGTCGTAGTGGCCGGCAAAGCCGACCGCCTCCGGATGCAGCGGAACCGCCTCACCCGGGGCGACGTGACGGCGCACGACCGTCTTGGTCCGGTCGTAGACGATCGTCATCGGCACCCCGTTGAAGTGCGCAAATGCCCGCCGGTGGCAGTCGAAGAACGTCTGCAGGTCCAGGCTGGTGGTGAAGCAGCAGAACGGATCACGCGAGTACGACAGCACCATGTGGAAGGAGTAGACCTTCGGAATGCCCAGATGAGCGAGGACCTTTCCCTCATCGCCCCAGTCCACCTGAGCCTGAGCACCCGGGATCACCTCGAACCTGCGGTGCATCCCCGCCAACTCCCGTGGGTGATCCCCAGTTCCTCCGCGATCCGCGGGCGGGCCTCCTGCACGTAGAGCTTGACCCGCTGGTAGTTCCCGGTGAACCCGTACTCCGTGGCCAACCGCTCATGAATCACCGTGGCCTTCATCAGGACCTCGGCCCGCAGCATCGCGTCGATCAGCGGAGCAACCTCGTCGACCACCCGCCTGCGCGGCTGACCACTCGCCGTCCGGCGCGGCGGCGCAGACGAGTCAGCAGACAGGTACTTGCTGACCGTTCGCCAGTTCAGCCCGGTCTCCTTGGCGACCTCCGACAGGCTCATCGCCCCGGACTCCACCAGGCCGCGGAAGCGCCGGAGCTCCAGCCAGCGCTGCGGGTCCAAGACCATGGCCCACCCCTCTCTGCAACCTTGGACAACAGGCAGCAGAATGTTGGGGGCCGACTCTCAGCGCATCAAGAACTCTGTACGTTCATCCGTACGCGGCTATGCGCGTTCACATGTACGCCGACAAGGGGCTCAGCGCGGGCACCCGGTCGCGGTTCACCGCCGGTCTCGGCACCTTGATCGTCCTCCAGGTGATCCAGCCCTCCTACGGTTGGCTCTTCGGCAGCCGCCTTCTGGCGTCTACGACGCCTACCGTCGGCACAACCAGTCGGCGCTGTTCGCCAAACTCAAGTGGCGTGTCGGCGGCCAGCGCTGCGACGAGCACGCGACCGAAGCCCTGAATGTGCTCACCCGCATGAGCATCGTCACCGGCAAGGACCTGCTGGCCTTTGACCTGGAGGACCTCACCGACTACGCGCGGGCCCGTCGGGACAACGGCCGCACAGTGACGGCCCTGCCCCTCGCATACGACATCCTTCACGCCGTCGGTGGTCTGAAGGACTCGCCACCGACCCTGCGCGAGGCCCAGGCCCGCGGTCGGCTCACCCCCGCCGAGCTGATCGACCGCCATCCGATCGCCCACCGCGCGGTCCGCGACATGCTCGTCCACTACATCGTCGAGCGATCCGCCGTCCTGGACTACGGCTCCCTGGTCAACCACGCCCAGATGCTGGCCGATCTGTTCTGGGGCGACCCGCAACGCCACCACCCCGCGATCTCCTCGCTCAATCTGCCTGACGAGGTGGCCCAGGCATGGAAGCAACGCGTCCGGGTCCTGCCCGACGGGCGACCGCGCCGCACCGCCCACGCTGTGTTCCTGGCCGTCCGCTCTTTCTACCTGGACCTCTCGCAGTGGTCGATGGAGGACCCGGCCCGCTGGGCGGCCTGGGCGGCGCCCTGCCCGATCAGCGAGGCCGACATCCGCGGCTACATCAAGGAAACTCGGCACCGGCAGGCGCGAATGCAGCAGCGCACCCGCACCCTGGTCCCCGTCCTGCCGCAGCTCGTCCGCGCTGCCGAGGCCCGGCTGCAACGTGCCACGCTGCTGCTGCAGGCCACCCGCTCCGCGAAGCCTGGTGAGGAGTTCACCGTCGAGGGCTCGCAATATCGACGCACCGGCCGGGACGGCAGCCACTGGCGTCCCACCGCACTGTTCCTCGCCCCGGTCGACGAGCCGGGGTCGCGGTTCGATGCCGAATGCGAGGAGAACAACGCGTTCTGGACCTGGGCGAGCATCGAGGTTCTGCGACGCACCGGGGCCAGGATCGAGGAACTGCTGGAGCTCACCCACCTGAGTCTGCGTCAGTACCAGGCACCGACCGGCGAGACGGTGCCATTGCTGCAGATCAGCCCGTCCAAGACCGACCGCGAGCGCGTCACCCCCGCCGACCCGGACCTGGTCGCGGTCCTGGCCCGGATCATTCGCCGCATCAAGGGCACCGGCGAACGAGTGCCGCTGCTGACCCGGTACGACGGCTACGAGCGGGTCTTCGGCCCACCGATGCCCCACCTGTTCCAGTGCCCCTCCCAGCACCGGCTGCAGGTCATCTCCCCCAACCGGATCCGTGAGCTCCTCACCGAGCATGCGCTGCGGTCCGGCATCGTCGACGTCGACGGGACACCGCTGAGGTTCACGCCGCACGACTTCCGCAGAATCTTCTCGACGGAGACGGTCAACGGAAGCCTGCCGATCCACATTGCCGCAAAGGTCCTTGGCCACCTCGATCTCAACACCACTCAGGCTTACGTCGCGGTCTATCCCGAGGAGGTCATCCGCCACTACCGGCAGTTCGTCGACCAGCGCCGGACCCACCGTCCCAGCGAGGAGTACCGCGAGCCCAGCGACACAGAGTGGCAGGATTTCCGGGACCACTTCAGCCTCCGCAAGGTTGCCCTCGGCACCTGCGACCGGCCCTATGGGACACCCTGCCAGCATGAAAACGCCTGCTTCTCTGAACTACCGGCGGCAGCGGGTCAGCGGCCGCCGGTAAACCAGTGGCTCTGCGTGGACGAGCCTCGTAGCTTGTGCGTTCGTGACTGATGATCCGCAGATGCGCCCGAACCGACACGATCTCGGCCGAGTATTCAACGAGGTGCCGGAACTCTACGACCGGGTCCGGCCGGGATACCCCGACGAACTGTTCGCGGACCTTGGCGCCATCACCGGCATGGACGAAAGGTCGTCGGTGCTGGAGGTGGGCTGCGGTACCGGTCAGGCGACGCGCACGCTGGCAGCGCTCGGATGCTCAGTGACCGCCGTTGAGCCGGGCACGGACATGGCCGCACTCGCTCGCCAGCGGATCGCCTCCTTTCACAACGTCGAAGTCGAGACGTCGACCTTTGAGGAGTGGGACGACTCTGCTGCGCAATTCCTGGGTCAGGCTGTGAGTCGGTAGGCGAGGCGTTCGAGCCGGCTGCTGCGGGTGTGATGCTGGTCGTGTCCGGTCCAGTGGGCGTCGAGTCTGATCACGTTGAGTGCGGTGGCGGAGAAGGCGTGTTGGAGGCGGACTTTCGGTAGCCCGCGGTAGCGGGCCCGGCGTATGCCGGTGATGTCGAGGGCTTGATTGATAGTGCCTTCCACACCCGCTCGCAGGGCGTACTTGGCCTTCCACGTCTCGGTCTTCTGCTCGGCGCGGGCCTGGGTGAGGGCTTCTTCTGGCTCTCTGGGGCGCAGGGTGAGCATGCGGCGGCCTTTCGCGGAGCTGGTGCATTGGTCGCGGAAGGGGCAGGGGCGGCAGGTGCGGACGCCGAAGGTGATGACGATCGTGTCCGTTCCGTGCTGTTTCACGGGGTTCCAGTGCGCGCTGGTCTTGCCGGCGGGGCAGCGGACCTGGCGGGCCCTCCAGTCGATGATGAAGGCGCTCTTGTCGAAGCCGGCGTGGGCCTTGGCCTGGGCGGAATGATCCAGCAGAACCGGGGTGACCATACGGGTGCCCTGTTTCAGCGCGGCGGCGATGAGGTCGGCGGATGGATAGCCGGAGTCGAGGTAGTGCTCGGCGGGCCTGATGCCGTGCTCGGCCAGGCGCTGTTGGACCGGGGCGGTCGCTTTCACATCGGGCACGGTGGCATCGGTGGTGCACACGTCCGTGATCAGATTCGGTGCCGCCCGGACACCGGCTTCGGCTTCGGCTTCGGCTTCGGTGGGAGTGTCGCGGGTCTCGGTGAGATGGACCTTGTAGCCCATCCAGAACAGGCCCTCGCCCTTGGCCGCCCAGCGTGCGTCCGCGTCGTAGGGGAGGCGAGGCGGCGATGACCGGGCGGGACACCCTCGTCGTCGGCGGCCCGCTTCTTGATCACCTCCCGTCCCCTGGTGTCGGTGCTCAGGTAGTACGTCTGGACGAGGATCTGCCGCAGGATCTGTACGGACTCGATCTCACGGATCCATGGGGGTGTGCCGGGTGACCAGGCCGCCCGGCACAACGCCAGCGCGTCCTGGCCGAAGACCTGCGCGAGCCGGTCGCGTTTCGTCTGCGAGGCGGGCATGCGCCAGCCGTCCACCCGCGGCCCGTACCGGTGAGCGAACTCGGCGACATCGACCTGCCCGGCCAGCCACGACGGCGCCGCGACAGCCAGGGCCTCCAGCGCCGCCCGCACACTCTCCCCGGCCAGCTCGAGGCGGTTCAAGTCCCGCACCGCACTGATCACATGGGTGGAATCGGTCCGCTGCCTGCCCCCGGCCGCGACCAGCCCCTCCTCCACGCAGTACTCAAGGAGACGGTCGAAGACCACCCGTTCCATGCCGTTGTCGGACAGGCGGGAACGGAACCGGCTCAGCACACTGGCATCGAAGCCGGTGTCCGTCAGCTCCGCCCCGAGCGCGTACTTCCAGTCGATCGCCCGCACCGCCATCGCCGCGGCCTGCCGATCGGTCAGATCCTCGGCGAACTGCAACACCGTGACCAGGCACAACACCCCCGGAGACAAACCCGGAGCCCCACGCACCCCGAACGCCGACGCGAACGGCTCGTCCGCGAAAACCTCCGCGAGCCGGTCTCGCACCCGTATCGCCAGGCTCCCCTGCGGGAACGCCGCCCGCGCCACCATCACGGTCTGCTCCGGGACTTCCGGCAGCCCCTCCGGCCGCATCGACATCCACACCACCCCCACGGCCGCACGACAGGACAACGACCGTACAGACGATCATCCCGTGCCCACCTTCACCCCCGCACGGAATTGCGCAGCAGAGTCTGGGACGACCGCGGTCGACGCTTCGATGTTCTCGTGGCTGCATCGTCTTGGCACTGGGTCGACCCGTCGATTGGCTGGCAGCGGGCGCACGCCGTGCTCTCTCCCGGGGGTTGGATGGCGCTGCTCGGCCACGTCGTTGTCCGTCGGCCGGGAGAACCGGAGGTGTATGCCGAGACCGCCGATCTGCACGAGCGGTTCTGTCCCGGCAACCCCGGCTGGGGTCATCCGCCGCTGGAGGACGACGTGCGCACCACCGACGAGGGTTGGGGCCTGGTCGACGATCCCGGGGGATTGTTCGGCCCAACGATCGTGCGCTGGTATCCAACCGTTCAGTGGTTCAACGGGGACGGCTTTGCCGATCACCTTCGCTCGTTGTCGCTGTACCGGAGGCTCGACCGCGACGTCCGTGAGCCCCTTCTCGACGCCATCGCCGAGCGCATCCGCACGCGGATGGGCGATCGAGCATCACGCCGTTATCTGAGCGTCCTGCGGGTCGGACGCCGCGCCGAGTGAGGCCAGGGACCGATCTCTGAACTACCGGCCGCGGCCTAATCAGCAGTTGGAGAGGACTCTTTCGTCTCCCGCCTGCCGAGGGCGATCTGGCCGAGGGCCGGCATGCCGAGGCTGACCGTATTGGATCGGCGGGTCACCTCGGCGTCGAGCTGCGCGAGCTTGTCCTGGGCGCCGGCGAGGCTGACCTGCAGGCCCTCCACCTCGCCGAGCCAGCCTTCGAGCTCGGCCTCGGCGATGCGGGCGATCAGGTTGTCACGGATGTCGGCGAGCCGTGCCCGTTGGGCCGTGTCGGGTCGAAGGAGTGAGCATCTGACACAGGCGTGTTCATGGACACAAGGAGACCCGAAGGCGCGTGCGCAGGTGCCGATGGACACCTTCCGTTTCTCGAAGTGGGCCAGGAAGGAGTCCCACTCCTCCGCGGTTGGGGTTCGGTATTCTTCGCCTGGGCGAGAGGCTCGGCGGCAGGCGATGAACGCTCGGTGGGCCTCGATCGTCTCGGCAGGGTAGACCGCTTTGTACCCCATCGTGGTCTCGATGCTTCTGTGCCCGCAGATCACCTGGGCGATGTGCGGCGGCAGGCCGTTCATGATGGCGTCGGTGACGAAGATCCTCCGGAAGTCATGGGGCGAGAAGGTAAGCGCCTCGCCGTCGGCGCTGGTCAGGCCGGTGGTGGACAGGGCGTTGATCAGCAGTTTTCGGATCGCGGTTGGCGTGAATGCGCGGTGTTCGGAGCCGACATCGCGCTGGAACAGCAGCGGCATCGGCGGGTTCCAGACCTTCTCGCGGACGTCGTAGGAGGCCACCAGCGGTATCGCCCCGTCGGGGCCGCGCAAGCGGCTGATGATGGCGCTGAGGACGTCTGCGAGTTCCGGGCTGACCAAGAGGAGTCGTTCGGTGTCGGTCTTGGACGGGGCGATCTGCAGCAGCGGTACGACTTCGCCGGTGGACGGGAGCCGGTACTGGGTGACGCTGTGGTGCGTCAGCTCCAGGAGTTCCTCGTTGCGGATGCCGGTCAGACGGAGGACCTCGATCGTGGCGAATGCCCAGAATGCCTCCTCTTCTTCGTAGGTCAGGTTCCGTCGCCGTCCGCCGGATGCCGTCTCTTCGGCCCAGGTGAGGTGGCCCGCCGCCGTGGGGGCGATGGCTCTGCGCAGCGACCCGTCGGTGCCGGGGATCAGCGCCCCGGGCTCGGTGTTCCTCGCCACCTGGAGCAGGTCGGCGGCCGCGCGTCGCCGACGGTCGGCGGTGCTGGTCAGAACGGGCAGGACGGGTAGTCGCTCGCGCGTGCGCTGGTCCATCCGGGCTTTGCGTCGTCTGCGTTCCTTCGCCTTGCGGATCTCGTCGTCGCTGATGGGACAGGGCACGGCCCATGGCGCCCAGCGGCCTGGTTCCTCGGCCGCCCACTGCGCGATGTCGAGGTAGAAGGCCCGCACTCGCATGAGCTCGTCCTTGGCATTGAGCCGCGGACTGGAGACCTCGATGCTGCTACCGTCGGGGCCGGTGACGGTGCGCTTCTTGACCTTCAAGTCCTCCTTCCAGGCGCGGGCCACGGTTGGTGGCAGCCGCAGCGAGTCAATCCCCGGCGCCAGGGCTTCTACCCGGGCCCAGAACAGTCCCGCGAGCGTGCGCGAGACCGCGTCGAGGCTGGCGAAGTCCAGCGCAGGCTGCCGCTCCCTCAGGTAGTCCACGATCAGATCGCGAACCGGCCGGCACTGGATCCGGTAGCGATCCACCAGCTCTTCGATGCTCAACTGGCCGAGGGCAAGACCGAATGCCCGGATCGTTGCCGGGGAGTCCTCGGGGAAGATGCCCAGGGCGCGCAGCCGCAGATAGAAGTCGACCTTCTTCTGCCCGCCACGGGCATGCACCCGGCGCTGGGCGTCGACCAGTTCCACGCAGTCGCCGACCGCGATGTCGCGGATCTGTCCGCCCTTGCAGGCCAGCAGGGTGGCGATGCGTGTCGCGGCGATCTGGGCGTCCTTGCGCGAGCTCGCCGGCCCGGACTCGGCCAGATGGTGCAGGCGCGCGAACCCGTCGGGGTCCCGGACCTTGGCCATGACGGAGGCGAGATACCGATGGGTGCGGGTAAGCATCCAGGGCAGACCAGGTCGGATGACGTCCCCGCAGATCAGCATGAGCAGCCCCGAGGACAAGTCATCGCGGTCATGTGACGGCGAGTGACCGCGCTCGCGCAGCCACCGCAGCGGAAGATCCACCCAGGCAGCACCGGGGAGATCCTCCGCGCCGCTGGCCCTCCACCGTTGCTGCCAGGTATCTCCCGGCAAGCTCGACAGCCAGCGCAGCAGCTTGGCCACCCCGCGTCGACGACCGGCTCGGGTCCCATTGGCCGCCGAGTCGAATGGCGGCGCGGTCAGCCGCCGCAGCGTCTCCTCCAAAGGCTGTGCCGTGTACGGCCACCACAGCTCTTCCGCCCGGGCCGGAAAACGCGCCCGCAGATAGCTGTTCCTCGCCTGCGCCTGCTCCGCCGTCGCATTCGTGGCCTCCAACGGCTTGCGCGTCACGTGTTTGACAACCGCGGTCATGACATCCGGCCGAACAAGACGTCCAGCGACGCTGGGTTGTAGCCCGGCGCCGGAGGCGGCGGCACCGGCTGGCTGCGCTCACGGGCCTGACGCTCGTGATGGGCCAGCACCCCCGCCACGACTTCGTCCTTGCGCGGCGTCAGATACACCTCCGTGGCGGACAAATGCGCATGTCCGAGCACCCATTGCACATCAGCCAACGTCAACTTCGGGTCGCGCACCATGCGGACGGCCGCACTGTGTCGTAGATCGTGAAGGGTCCAATCGGCGCCGAGCGAGGCGTTGACCCGCTCGAACATTCGGTGTGCACCGTGATAGGTCAGCGGCCGAAACGGGCGCCGCCGTGTCCACCACACCGGCTGGGTGCGACCGCGTGGCACCTCGCCGTGTACCTCCTGCTGATAGAGGCGCAGCCACACGAACGCGTCCGCCGACGCCGGCACCTGCTGCACCGCCCGCGAGCCCTTTCGCACCACACTGATCAACTGCTGGCCGGGGTCGATGTCGCGCTGGCGGATGCCGATCAGCTCCGATGCGCGTACTCCGGTGGAGATCCAGATCGCGACCAGGGCCCGGTCGCGGTGGGAGGGCAGCGCAGCGAACAGCTCGTTGAACCACTCGTCGGGAATCGAGCGCGGGATCCGCTGCGGAAGGCTGGGCCGGTAGCGCCCCACCCGCTCGGGCTTCCAGCCGTCCATCGGGTTGTGGTGCGCGTGCGCCCGGCCGGAGCGACGTGACAGATCGAGTGGGAACGGGTTGAGCAGCGGGCCGGACCCCGCGTCGCGGTGGATGTCGTAGAACCGTCGCAACACCGTCTCGCTGTGCGCGACGGTAGTCGGCGCGTAGCCAGGCCCGGCCGACGGCTTCCCAGTCACCGGGTTCGGGGAGCCACTGACCTGGGCCGAACGTCGAGCCGCCGTCTTGCCCCGTCTCGGCTTGACCACCAGCTGAATCCAGCGACTGAAATCCCTGGCCTCCGCTCGGGTCGCACCGTCCCAGGGAATGTCCAGTGCCTGCAGGAAACGCCACCACCGAAGCAGATCCATCCCATAGGAGCGGACCGTCGACGGAGCTTTCCCTGCGGCCAACAACTCCTGGAAGTAGACGGCGACCGCCTCCACGGTCACACCGTCGGGATCGAGGAGCCGATAGGGCTCGTACCGGTTGCCGGTTTCCATCAGCCGGCCCCACCGAGGAACCACCAGTGCCGCCAGGTCCCGTCCGGGAGCATCGTTCATCACGACCGGTGACCGTAGCGACCGAAGACCCCATCTGCCCCCTGAACTGCACAATCCCCGTAGTTCGTTCAGTCAACGGGGCGTCAGGTGCCCCATGCTCCGGCTGGACCTGACCCAGGAGCCCCGGCTGCTGGAGATCAAGACCAACACCCGCCAGCGTCTCGGCGAGGCCCAGCGGATACAGTGGCTCGGCGAGGTCGCCGGCCTGCAGGAGAGCTTGAGGCACATCGCAGACAAGAAACAGCAGGCCGAACGCCTACGTGCCCAAGCCGGGCATGGTGAAGCCGGAGTCGCATCGCTCGGATAGGCGATCACTCATCGGCGATGATCTGGGCCTTCAGCTTGCGCCGTTGCTCGATGTCATCATGGCGGGTGTGAATTCCTCCGTCGCAACACCCAATGCCGACCTAGTCCATGCCCGTTGGCGTGCCCGGGAGGCGCCCCACGGAGACTTCATCATGTTCCCCGACGGATCTCTGTCGGTGATGAGGCTCATGCGCTTCTCCCCCGCAGATCAGCTCCATGACATGCGGGCCGAGAACTGGTCTTGGTGGGAGGTCCTCCGGGCCACCGCGTGGACCCCCAGTGACTGGATGGACGTCGATACGACGTTTGCCTCATGCACCTACGCCGGAAGCCGTGCCCTTGCCGGTGAATCATCGGACCACGGCAGTATCGGCTGGGTCGCCCTGACTCGGGACGATGACCACCACACCTTGGAATGGCTCGCGGTCTCCTGCTCGTCCAATCCGTTCGCCGAAGTCGCCTTGGATGGAAGCACGGTGACCGCCACCAGCACCCTGGGCCGTATCTGGACCTTTCCCCGAAACGCCCCGCAACAGGTGAAGATCACTGAGGATCCTACCTACCCCTGGCCCTCGCTGACTCAACCACTCAGTCCCGCCAGCTGAAGCCCAAGCTCCACTCGGACATTGGGGGTGCGAAGTACAGAGAAGGGTCTATGCCTCGCAGGCCCAGGAGTCGTTCATGGAAGGCCATGTCGAGGCGTTCAACGTCCTGGGCGGTGTCCCGTCCCGGCACATCCGTTACGACAACCTGAAGCCGGCGGTCAACCGGGTCTGCACCGGCCGCAGCCGGGTGGAGTCGGAGCGGTGGACGTCCTTCCGGTCGCACTACGGGTTCGACGCGTTCTACTGCATCCCGGGCCAGGAGGGCGCCCACGAGAAGGGCGGGGTCGAGCAGGAGGGCGGCCGGTTCCGGCGCACGCATCTGGTCCCTGTTCCCGACGTCGTCTCGCTTGAGGCCCTCAACGGACGGCTGCGGGAGATCGACGCGGAGGAGGACGAACGGCTGCTGTCCGGGCGGCTGACCAGCGTCGGGTTCAACTTCGTCTCCGAGACCGATCTCCTGCTGCCGCTGCCGTTCGAGGAGTTCGAGTGCGGCATCACGCTGACGCCGAAGGTCGACCGCAGCAGCCGGATCACCGTCCGCCAGTGCCACTACTCGGTCCCGGCCCGGTTTATCGGCCAGAACGTGCGGGTCCTGCTGCGGGGCAACGAGCTGCTGGTGTTCGAGAAACGGGAGATCGCCACCCGTCATCCCCGGCTGACCAGGCGCGGAGAGTTCCGCGACGAGCTGGACCACTACCTGGAGATCCTGCTGGCCAAACCGGGGGCGATGGCCGGTTCGACCGCGCTGGTCACCGCGCGGGAGAACGGCTCGTTCACCGAAGTGCACGAGGCGTTCTGGGCGGTGGCCCGGTCAGCCCACGGGGACGCGGCGGGGACCCGGGCGCTGATCGAGGTTCTGCTGTTGCACCGGCGCATGCCCGCGGCCGCGGTCCAGCAGGGCATGGCCGCCGCGATCCGGGCGGGCGCCACCACCGCGGACGTCGTCGCCGTCGAGGCCCGCAAGGCTGCCGCGCTGGTCCCCGAACCGGCCGATGACAGTGCCGAGGAGATCGAGCCGCCGCCCCGGGCGGAGCCCAGCGGGGTGGTCTCCCTGACCGCCCGCAGGGTCCAGCTGCCCGAGGACAAAAGGCCGTTGCCGACGGTCTCGCACTACGACCAGCTGCTGAAATGCCAACCGAAGGGCACCGCATGACCACGACCGACACCGCCACCCAGATTCCCGTGCCCCGGCGCGACACCGGGCCCGAGGAGGCGGTCGACACTGCGATCGACGAGGCTTGCCGCACGCTCCACCTGCCCACGATCCGCAGCCGGGTCCAGGACATGGCCGGCGAGGCGATGCGCCAGCGCTCCAGCTACAAGGACTTCCTGGCCGACCTGCTGGAGGCCGAGTGCGCCGAGCGCGAGGAGAGGCGCAAGTTGCGGCTGGTCAGGGAAGCGAACTTCCCCCGTCCCAAGCGGCTGGAGGACTTCGACTTCGAGGAGAACCCCAACGTCACCCCGGAGCTCGTCGGAACCCTGTCGGACCCGGCCTGGGGCAGGGCAGGGCAGCCGCTCTGTCTGATCGGTGACTCCGGCACAGGGAAGTCCCACCTGCTGATCGGGATCGGCACCGCCATGGCCGAGGCGGGGCTGAAGGTCCGCTACACGGCTACGGTCAACCTGGTCAACGAGCTGGCCGAGGCCGCGGATGAGAAGAAGCTCTCGCGGGCCATCGCCCGCTACGGGCGCGTCGATCTGCTCTGCCTGGACGAGTTCGGGTATCTCGACCTGGACAAGGCCGGAGCGAAGCTCCTGTTCCAGATCTTCACCGAGCGGGAGGAACGACGCGCTATCGCGATCGCGTCGAACGCACCGTTCTCCGGGTGAAAGCAGACCTTCACCGACCCCCGGCTCTGCACCGCGATCGTCGACCGCGTCACGTTCAACGCGCACATCGTCGAGACCGGCACCGAGTCCTACCGGTTCACCCAGACCCAGCGCAGGCGGCGCCGCAGCTGACTCTTACCTCGACCCTCGGCAAGGCTGTGTCCCACCAGTCTCCGTTTGAGGCCGCAGGTGATCGCTCGATGGGAGAATCGGGTCCGTGACGATCGGATCTGGGGACTTCGAACTGACCATGGACGAACTGCGTGTCGTCGCCCACTACGTTCTGGAGAGCGCTGAGGAAGTTCTTCCTGTGTTCGAGGACGCCAACCCCGGCGATCCTCGGCCTCGTGCAGCCATCAACGCCGCACAGCAGTTCGTGAACGGCGCGAGAAGGACCAAACTTCAGCGCATCACCTCCTTGGATGCCCATCGGGCGGCAAAGGAAGCGACCACGGAGGCCGCACGGCTCGCTGCACGCGCCGCCGGAGATGCCGCCTCTGCGGCCTACCTCCATCCGATCGCGAAAGCCACCCAAGTGGGTCATATCCTCAGAGCCGCTGCAAGCGCCGCGCGCGTTGGAGAATTGAATGCGGACGATGATTTCGCCGTCGGGCTCCGGCTGATCGAGGAGGCTCGACGACGCGCCACACCCGTCCTGATCGATGTTCTGAGCAGATACCCTCTGGCGCCGACGGGCAAGAGCCGTGCTGCACAGCTCATGACCATTCTGGACGCGTCCCTGCGCATGCCCCGCCAAGCTGAAGATTAGTTACGGCACCGCAGCTAACCCTCGTCGACAACCGCGGCCGACCTCCCTGACGGGAGGCCGGCCGCAGCCGTTCCGGGTCCGGCCGCCCGGTCCCAGTGCCGGCCGAACCAACGCCCGTTCTCGTCCAGCCACCGCGGACACTGGGCGGTCCACGGTCTGAGTCGAGCCGGGTCGGCAGCCTCCACGCACCTGTCGGGGGCACGCTGACGGCAGGCTGACCGAGGCTTCCAAACTACCGCGAGACCCCACCCCCAGGGCCAGCGGAACCACTCGATCGAAGTGGGGCCAAATCACCTTGCTACAGGGGCGTGAATCACACCGCCTCACGCCCCCTCCAGCCCAACCACGGAGCCAGAAAACTTCCGTCGACCGGAGCCCAAAAACGTCCTTAGAAACAGTCCCACTGAGTGCACTCACCCGGCGGAGGATTCAGCCTGCTCCCCGCGCCCGCGGGGATGGTCCCTGGCCGGCACTCGGCCGGTCCACGGTGATCACCTGCTCCCCGCGCCCGCGGGGATGGTCCCGCGAGGCAGGCGCGATACCCGTCCTCTACGACTACCCCTTCGGCCGTGGCATCGCCGAGGGCTATCTGACGGACTACCGCCTCTACGTCGTCGGGATCCGCGAGAGCGAGGCCCGCGCCCTGTTCACCGACCCCGACCGCGAGTACGTGGAAGGCCCCGGCGCACCCAGCCTCCAGACCCTCGTCGCCCAGGCCGCCCTCATCCGGGCCGCCCAGCACCACGGTGTCCGCCGCGCGGTGACCTTCCACCACAGGGTCGCCGACGCCGCCGAGTTCGCCCGTACCCTGCCCGCAGCCGTCCGCCGCCTCGCCCCCCGGCTGCCGGTCCCGGACACCGCCCACGTCCACGGGGGAATGGACCACGGCCTGCGCGACAAGATCTTCGGCAGCCTGCGCAACCCGCACCCCGGCACCTGGTCGACCATCTCCAACGCCCGCTGCCTCGGCGAAGGCACCGACATCCCCGCGATCGACGCCGTCCTGTTCGCCCACCCCAAAACCAGCGGCGTCGACATCGTCCGGGCCGTCGGCCGCGCCCTGCGCCCCCACCTCGACGCCCCCGGCGAATCCACCGAGACCGTGCCGATCACCGTCCCCGAGGAAGACGGCGAGATCGGCGACCTGGACGCCGGCGCCTACACCACCCTCTGGCAGATCGTCCGCGCCCTGCGCGCCCACGACGAACCGCTCGGCATCGCTCTCGACACTAGCCGCGCCCACCTG
The DNA here is from genome assembly GCF_045162475.1 of Streptomyces sp. NBC_00984. Taxonomy (NCBI): domain Bacteria; kingdom Bacillati; phylum Actinomycetota; class Actinomycetes; order Kitasatosporales; family Streptomycetaceae; genus Streptomyces; species Streptomyces sp. NBC_00984. The sequence goes on along the minus strand of NZ_CP108734.1, from coordinate 87,157 downwards.
CACTCGACGGACGACCCCTCACTCCCGGCGAAGATCACCGTGGAGCTCCCGGCCGGAACCGCCGACCGGCTGCTTGCGCAGGTACGGCTGCTGATGGTCCGCCAGGTCACCTCCCCCTGGTGGGAGGGATACGGCCATGCCACCACCTACCGCGAACAGCACGACGACCTCGACATCCCCGCCGACCACGTCACCGACAATGGCCACCGGCTCGGCCAGTGGATCCGCAACGCCCGCCACCACCTCCGCAGGGGATGGATGTCCGCCGACCGCATCACCGCCCTGGACCGGCTCGGCATGATCTGAGACACCGACCAGCACCGCTTCGAAACCGCCCTCACCCACGCCCGCACCTACCGCGAACGCCACGGCCACCTCGCCGTTCCCCAGGCCCACCGGACCGACGACGGCTACCCGCTCGGCATCCGGATCAACGTGCTGCGCCGCACCTACGCCCAGGGCCGGCTCACGCAGGAACGGATCGACGCACTCGACGAGCTCGGCATGGTCTGGCACACATGCGACCAGGCCAACGAGCAGCTCATCCACCACGCCCGCGCCTACCACGCCGCCCACGGGCACCTCCGTGTTCCCCGCGACCACGTGACCGAGGACGGCTACCCGCTCGGCAACACCCTCAAGATCCGCCGCAGCCGCTACGCACACGGAGACGTCCACACCGACGTGGTCCAGGCCCTGGATGAACTCGGCATGATCTGGGACCTCCGCGAAGCCCGCTTCGCCGACGGACTTGCCGCCTGCCACCGCTACCGCGAACGCCACGGCGACCTCCGCGTCCCCGTCACCCACACCGACCCCGAGGGCTACAACCTCGGCGACTTCATCGCCTACCAACGAGCCCTCAACTCCAGCACCGTCCGGGACCGCGCCGGACGTACCCGCACGCTGCTGCCCGAACGCCGGGCCGCTCTCGATGAGCTCGGCATGCTCTGGACCGTCGCCTCTACCGGCCGCCCGCCCACGGACGCCGAGCTCGCCGCCCTGCACGCCCTGCCCCACCAACGCGGCAACCCGCCCGCCGGAGCTCTGCTCGCCCTGGTCGACGCGAGAGTCGAGCAGAAGGCACTGGCCCACGCACTGGGCACCACCATCAGCTCACTGAGCCAACGCATCAAACGCGCTCGCGAGAACCCTTCTCCCGCCGGGCCTTTCGCCTCGGGACTTGCCGCCGCCCGTACCTACCACGAACACCACAGCCACCTGAGCCCCTCCGAGACGTCCGACGGCACAGACGCAAAAGCCCTCAGTAACTGGCTCACCAGACAGCGCCGCGCCCGCCGCGACGGCAACCTGACCGCCCAGCAGATCACGGCACTCGACGAACTCGGCATGGAGTGGGATCCCCTCGTCTCCCGGTGGCAGCAAGCCCTCCAGGCCGCCCGCCGCTACCACGGAGAACACGGCCACCTGCGACCCCCGGCCGGCACCGTCATCGACGGCATCGACCTGACTGTATGGCTGTCCCGACAGCGCTCCGCCCACCGGCGCGGCACCCTCGCCCCGGACGGGCCTTGGCCCTGGACGAGCTCGGCATCGACTGGACCCCCGGCCGCGGCATGGCCGACGTACGGACCGAACGCGCGTGGCAGAACCGGCTCGCCGACGCCCGCCAGTACCATGCCGCCCACGGCCACCTCGACCCACCCGCACCGACCGTCGTCAACGGCCGCCGCCTCGACGCCTGGATCAGCGTGCAGCGTGCCCGCCGCACAGCGGGACGCCTGACCACCGACCAGATCGCCGCTCTCGACGCCCTGCAGATCCGCTGGTGACGAAGCCGGAAACGGTCCCAGGCAGTAGGCGCCGAGTTCCGGGATGTGTTGTTCGGTGACAGCTTTGACTCAACGCAGTCTGCACCGCTTCCCCGGGAACCGGCCCGCATCCCTGCGTGGGGTTGATTTGCACCTTCCGTAGCGTGATGTGGTGCGGTGGGGTTGCCCGTGTCGTTCGTGAAAGGTTCCCCGCCGATGTCCATGTCCTTCTTCGGGTCACGTCAGGTCAAGATCGGTGATGTGGCGGCCCTTGCGGGCACAACGCCACGGGCGATCCGGCACTACCACGACATGGGCCTGATCCCCGAGCCCGAACGGGGCGGCGACGGACGCCGCCGCTACGGCCTCCAAGACGTGGTCCGGCTCCTGTGGATCCGCAGGATGGCCGACGCCGGAATCGCCCTGGACGACATCCGCGACGCCTTCACCGCCACCCCGCCCGAGGCCGAGACCGGCGGCGGTGAGTGCCCCACGGACGGCGACATCACGGCGGCCCTGGCCCGGCTGGAGGAGGCTCTCGCCACGAAGGAGGCGGAACTGGCCCGTCAGCGGGGCCGCGTGCAACGCATGCGTACCGAGGGCAGCCGGATAGGCCTGCTGTCCGAGACGGTCACCGGCCGCCTGAAGAACCTTCCCGAGGGCTCGCTGCGCCAGGCGGACCTGGACACCCTGCTCGTCACCGAGCGGATCTTCGGCCCGTTCGGTGCGGCCGTGCAGGCATCCCGGTTCATCGCACTGGCCACCCACCCCGCTCTGCGCACCGAATCCGACCACGTGGAGGCCGCCGAGGAAGCCCTCGACGACACCGTCGGCGTCGACGAGCCACGCGTCGCTGAGACGGCCGCCCGCCGCCACGCCTTCGAGAAGACCCTGATGCAGGCGATCGACGAGTCGGGGATCGCCGGGGAGGAATCAGCCCTATTCGACGCCGAGGACGCCGAAGACACGGCGGAGACGAAGACGGATGCCGAGGACGGAGGCATGAGCGCGTTCGAGGCGGTCTCCCGGCTGCCCCACGACTACTCCCCGGCCCGGTTGCGCTGCATGGAACTGACCCAGGAACTCGCCGCCCGAACCTAGCTCCCGGCGGGAGACCGCACCGACACGGATGCGTCCGGTGAAACAGCCCGGTAAGCCGGGACGCAGCGAGTGCCCGAAAAGAGGGGGACCTTCGGCCCCGATACGGCCGGGGGCGGCATCGCGTCTTCTCTGCACGAGGATGACATGCGGAAGACCAGGAAAAGGGACCGTGCCCAAGCAGACCGGCCGACAGTTCGGGATGGCGGCCGACTGAGGCTTCCTGATCTGGGACGTGTGCACCCTGGACTTCGTCGGGGCCCAGCAGGGCCTCCAGGACATGCTCCAGCAACGGTGGGAGCGGAAGAAGAAGTCCGATCCCGATACGGATCCCACCGGGACCCGCTGATCCCGACGATCACGCTGCTACAACCAGGCCAACTCACTACGAGTTTTCCGCCACGTTCTCCGCAAGGCCCCCTCGGTCGTGAGCGCTTCGGCTCCGTACTGCCCCTCGCATCCACATCACACACATGTCCACGACGTGAACCCGCAGGTCAAAGCCCAAAAGTACCTTTTCGCGTTCGGAAAAATGAACGAGGCCGATCTGCGGGAGACCAAAGCCGGAAAGATTGTCGTCAAACCGGGCTGTGACATGAAGTCGCCGCACGAACGTTGGTCCGATCCTGTTGAAGTGTGGAGAGTCGTCCGTGTCTGATTCGTCGAGTCGCCGTCGTGCCCCGAAGCCTGCGCGTCAGCCCGGCCTCGATCCTGACGATCCGCTGGCCGCCTTCGGCTCGCGCCTGCGCGCCATCAAGGACTTGGAAGGCCTCGCCGACGCCGGGCCGCCCCCTGCCCCTTGGCCCCGTCCACGATCAGGCGCCGCTCCCACCAACCCCCTCTGATGGCCGCAGCGGAGGTGCTGAGACCGGACGGGGGTCCTACTTCGACGGGCGCGTCCAGGCACGGACGGCCAGCCTGCCGGTGGTGCCGAGATCGAGGTGGGGCGTCACGGTCACCGGATCGGCGCCCTGTTCGGCCCGCACCCTGACGTACGGGACGTTGACGGCGGCGCCGAACTCGGTGGTGTTGCGCCACATGAGGCCCGAAAGGGCGCTCTCGCCCGGCTTCAGGACCAGCGGGCGGGCCGGCTCGTCAAATCCGGTACCGGTGCTGATGCCGCCGCTTCCATGTACGATCCGGATGCCTTGGACGGGTGACAGGTCCTTGTCCAGCAGTTCCAGGAGCGGGTAGCCGTCAAGTGAGTAGTCGCGCTTCCCGCAGTTCTCCAGGTGCAAGCCCACCACGCGCAGCCCCATCGCGGCGTCGCCGTCATCGGTGGTGAGGCGGATGCCGGAGGGCGGACACTTGCCGGACGCGGGCGGCGCCTCGGCGGCGGGCACCTTGGTCACCCGGGAGACCTTGACGCGGGTCACCCGGGACGCTCCGGGGGCCAGCACCCCCAGCCGGACCGTGCCGCGCTCGGTCGCGCCGGGACCGACCGAGCGCACGGTCTCATGGCTGTTGCCCATGACCTCGCCGGTGTCCGTGGTGAAGTCGAACAGGATCGTGTACGTCAGCGCCTCGGTGCCGTTGTTGGTGACTTCGTAGGCGGCCGAGATCCCGGAGTCACCAGTGTGGAGGGGGTCGGCGTGGACGGAAAACCCGTCGGAGTTGGGGGTGGGCGTGGCGGAGGGGATGGTCACCGAAGTGATCCGGACGCCGTCCACGGGCGGGGCGGTGACGGCGGTCCCGGACGCGGGGGCGGCTGCGCCGGGGGTGCCCGCCTGTTCGGATCCGCACGCCGTGAGCAGCAGGAGTGCGGCGAGGGCCGGAAGAAGTGAAGTGACTTTGCGCATCAGGTCACTTCATCAGCGGCGCGAGCGCCGAGCCATGGCGTAGGCCACAGTTCCGGTCACATGCGTGTCACGGGCGGCCTGCCGAGTGGGCTGCTGCGACCCGCGGATACGCGGCTCCGGGCAAGATCAGGGGCGCGGTGTTTACTACGGTTGCCTGTTCCGGCCGTGTTTGGCGCCCTCTGAAGGCGCATTGCCGTTCCCGGCCCGGGACGGTAGTGGGTCGACTTCGGTGAGATCGGGCCATCGCTCCAGGAGCGCGGCGACATAGGCCGCGATTTGCTTGGTTGGAGGAACGTCAGCCCCGTCCGCATCGATGCACTTGTCGTACAGATCCGTGAAGCACTGGGCCGCAGCACTGTCACCTGCGGGACGCTCGCCTCCCCAGACAGCAAGGTCATAACTCATGGGCGAAGCCCGCCATCCCGCACCGAAAGCGGCTTCGACGGACCAGACCGCCTGAGACGAAGAGCGAATCGGACCAGGTCAACTGAGATCGGAGCCAGATCGCAGAAGACGGGACATCCGTTTCTCAGGGTCCGGATGTCCTCTGACGTCGAATCTTGCTCGTCTGCCATCGAAGCCTGATGACTGCCAGTCTGATGCCAGCGAAGTTTGGTCTGTTGACTGCACCAAGTTGGTGATCGGCTGGTGCTCTGTCTGGTGGGTGCAGAGGATCTCTGCATGTCCTCGTTTCATGGGCGGTCCCAGGTCCACCGCTCGCAGCAGCCTCCCCCCGTGGACCTGGGCATTCCCTCTATCCCGCCTCAACGACATTGACATCCCTGGGATAGTCGACGAATGGATCGAACGCCCCAGCACAGCGACGGGATGCTCCTGTCTCAGGAGGAGTACGAGGCAGTGCATGCCGCGGTATCTGCTGGTGCTGGCCGCTGGGCTGGCGGACAGCCATGCACGCTCAACTCATTGCTCACGCGGTGGAGTGATGTTGTGGCAGAGCTGGAAGAGGGCTATTCAAAGTGCGCGCCAGAGCTCGACAACGACATCTGGTGTCGGAGTGCGCTGGCGCGCGTCTGGCCCCTGTTGCCCCCGCGCGTCCAGTTCATCCAGCAATCAGCACTGCATGAACTCGACGAGCGGTTCCGCGCGGCAACGATCCAGTGGCCCGGCCGGGGGGGGGGAGGAAGAGAGCCAGTGGTGGAAGTGGCGCATCCCTCGACTGCTTGAGGCTGAAGCCGGAGAACGCCGCGAACGGGGTTGGCCCTCCGGCTGGGACATGATGCCGTTCCCCAAGCCGGATGGCGTGCAAGTGATCATCTGAGAAGCGAACCGGGCTTTCACTTCCTACCCGCTGAGTTGGTGCTGAGAAGATCAAGCAGGTCAGGCCCCGTGCTGGGTCCTGATGACCTGTGTCAGCGGGTGTTGATCGATTGCCAGCGAAGGCCGATCAATTGACTTCTGTGCCAGTTAGAGATGACTGCCTGCGGGTTTGTGACAGTGGAGGATGACCGCAGACGGCGACGATGATTCTGTTCGACGGGTCTGTAGTGTGCGGCAATGACAAGAAGCGAGCGGCTCGCGGAGCAGTTGGACTGGTACTGGCGCAAGAACCTGCGGCCACGGCTGGACGGTCTTACCGACGAGGAGTACTTCTGGGAGCCGGTGCGCGGCTGCTGGAGCATCCGCCCACGTGGCACGTCGGCCGCATCGATGTCGGCAGGTTCGGGGAAGTGGACGATGGACTCCGCGTCCCCTGACCCGGTGCCGGCACCGGTGACCACGATTGCCTGGCGGCTGGCGCACATCATCGTCTCGTGCCTGGGCTATCGGGTCGGATGGCACTTCGGCGGCCAGGACGTCGACTCCCAGACATTCGCCTACGCGGGGACCGCTGACGAGGCGCTAAAACAGCTCGATGAGATGTATGGGAGATGGAACGCGGGGGTCCGCGAGCTCTCGGACGCTGACCTGGAGAATCCGCCCACGGTGGGTCCCGAGCGGTTTCCCATGGAGGGCATCGTCCTGCACGTCAACAGGGAGCTGGTCCATCACGGCGCCGAGATTTCCCTGCTGCGCGACCTCTACCGCGGGCAGGACGGAGCCGTACCGCACCGAATATGACTTTCGGTAACCGGCGATCGAGCTTCGGAAGCTTACGTGGACTCCGTGACGCTCCATGGCTGCTGCCGCCGAGAGGCCTCACGATCTTTAACCGCCGTTCTGCGCAGGTAGAAGGCCCTGGCATCCCGGGCGAGCGCCACGACAGGGCCTTCTAATACTCCAGCCGGACTTCTTCATTAGCGCTGGTCAACGGCTTGGGCGTGGAGAGTGTAGTGGGCTGGAACGGGGGTGGGGCGGTCTTTGCCGGGTCGTCCCACGAACGTGTGGCCGCGCTGCTTGTAATGGCGACGGCGGGCGCGTGCTTGGTGGCGGTGACGCCAGTGGGACCACGTCATCGCGTGGCCGCGGTCCGGAGCACGGCGGCGGGGTCCAACTGCCAGCAGACGTCGAATCTCGGCCGGTGCGAGGCCCACGAGGTCGGGTGTGTCCCGCTCGGTGCCCCCTTTTCCCGTTCCTGGGCGGCCAGGACGGCGAGGAAGGCATGCGCGAGCATGGCGAGTGTGATGTGCCGGTACCAGCCCACGTAGCGGCGGACTTCGTACTGGTCCAGGCCGCATTCGTTCTTCGCGCTCTGGAAGTATTCCTCGACCTTCCAGAGGCAGCCGGCGATGCGTACGAGGTCGGCGACGGTGGCTTCCAGGGGTGCGCCGGCAAGGTAGTAGGCGAGTTCGTCGGGCTTGGCGATGCTGCGGCGGGCCAGCATCCAGCGTTGCCGGGTGGGCTCGTCGCCGTCGAATTCCCACACGGCGGGCAGGCGGGCTGCGGCCCAGTCGTAGAAACGCTCGCCCTTCGCGCCGCTTCCTGCGGACAGCCGCTGCCAGGCTTCGGGCGGGGCCTGGCCGATGAGGTGGTCGATGCGCGGACCGTGGACCTGCTGGGACTTGGGTACGGCCACGACGTAGGAGAGCTGGTGGTTTTCGAGGAAGCGGCGGAAGTGGGAGTCCTGGCCGTAGGCGGAGTCCGCGGTGACCCAGCCGACGGGCAGGGGCGAGGTGAGAGCCCGCAGGATGATGGCCCGCGCCAGTTCGCCCTTGGTGGCGAACACGCGGTCGTCGGGGACGCGGGCGGCCCGGCAGCGTTCGCGGTCCTCGGTCCAGGACTTGGGCAGGTAGAGCTCGCGGTCGACCAGAGTGTGGCCGCGGAAGGTGGCGTAGGCGGCGAAGACCCCGATCTGGCAATTCTCGGTGCGGCCTGCGGTGCCGGAATGCTGGCGCTGGACCCCGGCGGAGGTGGTGCCCTTCTTCACGAAGCCGGTGTCGTCGGTGATCAGCACGCCGTTGTCCGCACCGAGGTACTCGGCGACGTAGGCGTGCAGGTCGTCGCGGACCTCGTCGGCCTCCCAGCGGCTCCGGGAGAGCAGGTGCTGCAGCCCATCAGGGGTGGCGTGGCCGACGTATTCAGCGAGCTGCCAGCCGTTCTTGCGGCCCACCGGACCAAGGAGCCCACGGACGTAGTCCCGCATCCGACGCCGGGATTCCACCCGGGCGAAACATCCTCCGATCCGCAAGAGTAGCTCAGCAAGTCCGTTTTCCCACAAGTCCGTTGGTGTATCACTCATGCGGGCGGGCTGCCCGGAACGTTGCCATTACAAGCAGCGCGGCCACACGTTCGTGGGACGACCCGGCAAAGACCGCCCCACCCCCGTTTCCAGCCCACTACACTCTCCACGCCCAAGCCGTTGACCAGCGCTAATGAAGAAGTCCGGCTGGAGTACTAGTAGCAACGCCGTTCAGTTAGGGCGGGGCCTGGGGCGTCAAGGGCTGCTCGTGAGCATGTTGATGCTGATGGTGGCTTTGTAGGTGGTCCGGTCAATGGCGGGTCCGCGTGCGTTGTATTTGGAGATTGCTCGTTTGACGATGCGGTCTTTGGTGCGGACCCGCCGGGTGGGCAGGAGGTGGGCCAGGACGTGACGGCCTATGGTGCCGACGAGATCGATGTCGGTGCCGGTGATGATGCCGGCGGCCAGGACGAGCTGGTCCCGGGCGGCGGCGAGGGCGGTGAAGAAGCCGGCCCTGTCGGGGTCGGTGCCCGGGATGCTGTCGGTGGCGTCGGTCATCGCGGTCCGCAGTGCCTGGTAGGCGGTCAGCAGGGACCAGACCTCCTGCTCAATGCCGTCCGGGGTGCGGGCCCGCAGGACGCGTCCGCCCAGCATCGTGGACTTCAGCTCCGCGTAGGCGGTCTCGATCTCCCAGCGTTCGTGGTAGAGCCGGACGAGTTCACCGGCCGGGTGGGTGTCAGGGTCGGTGAGGGTGGTCAGCAGCCGGTAATGGCCCGTGCGTGTGCCCTGGGCGGTGCGGATACTGATCTCGGCCTCGATGACACGCACGGTCAGTGGACCGATCCGGGTCAGTGTCGAGCCGTCACGGCAGCGGACCAACGGTGGCAGCTTCCGGTTCGTCTTGCAGCGCACGAGCAGATCGGCGCCGGTGGCGGCCAGCTGGTTCAGCAATGCGGCGGAGGCGAAGTTCCGGTCGCCCAGCAGCAGCATCCCAGCCCGCAGGTCCACCGCCAGGCGGCGGGCGTACTCCAGTTCGCCGGTCGTGGCCGGACCGAACACGGCCCCGATCACCGACCGGGTCCCGCAGGCCACCAGCGCGGCCAGACGCAGTTGCGGGTAGCCCGAGATCCCGTTGCCGAGCCGCTGCCGGGTGAACACCGCAAGGTTGGCCGGGCAGTCCGGGACCGGCAGAAGGGTGCCGTCGACTGCCACGACCCTCAGACCCCGCCATCGCCCGGCGGCAGCGGTCGTGGCCGCAGGCCCACTCACCAGGTCGAACAGGGCTTTCATCGGTGCCGGCCCCAGCCGCTGGCGGGCCTGGCGAAGAGCGCTGCCACTGGGCCGGACTGGTGCCAGGCTCGCCAGCCCGGCGCATAACCGGTCGAAAACCTGCTGATAGCCCAGCCCGTTGAAGAGTGCCGCGGCCAGCAGCAGGTAGACCGTGACCCGCGCCGGCACCAGCCGGACCCTGCGCTGCACCGCACCGGTCTGTTCCAGCACCTCATCGACCATCTCGAACGGAACGATCCGGGTCAGCTCACCGATATGCCCCGGTGCGAACACCCCGGCCGCTACCCCGACGGTCCTTGTTATGGCAGCCTGTTCCAACAGCGGAGCTCCTGTGGTGAGGATGTCTTGGAGTGACATCCCTCTTCTACAGCAGCTCCGCTGCCTCGTTCACCAGCCTTGACGAACGACTTCCACGCCTAACTGAACGGCGTTGGGTCTAGCCGTCGGGGTCATCGGTGCGCCGCCGGGCCGCCTCGCCCAGCAGCATGACCACGCGGTGCAGCAGGTCTGCGAGTCCGTCATCCACGGCTACCACTGCACCCGACCATTGACAGGTTAATATTAACCGGTTAAGAATGAATTCATGGACACCCTCTCCTGCCTCGCCCAGTCCGCGTTCCCGCTGGTCTGGATCCTGGTGCCGGCCGTCGGGGCCTTCGTGCGGACCCGCCACGCCCAGTCGCCCCAGCAGGCGCTGGAAACCTGGCAGCGCTGGTGGGCCATCGGCGCCTTCGGCTGCGGCAGCCTGTGGATGACGGTCGCGTTCCTCGCCTTCCCGGACGTCATGGCCAACGCGATCGGCTTCGACCGGACGCCCTTCATGTTCGAGATCGCCTTCGCCAACCTCGGGCTGGCCGTCATGGGCTTCCGGGCCGCCTCGGCATCCGCGCGGGAGCGCATCACCATCGGGCTCGGCGGCGGGATGTTCCTCTGGGGAGCCCTGGCCGGTCACCTCTACCAGTGGTTCGCCAACGGTGACCACGCCCCCGGCAACACCGGCGGAGTCCTCGTCAACGACCTCCTGATCCCGGCAGTCATGATCATCCTGGCCGTGCGGTCCCGGCGCCTGGCGGCCACACCCCGACCGGCCACGGACATCGCTTCCTAATGCTGTTGTCAAGCGGCTGTAGTCACCGGGGGTGCGACCTCGTAGCACCGTCGGTCACGGATCAGGGCCCAGATGACGTTGACGCGCCGACGGGCGAGGGCGAGCACGGCTTGGACGTGCTTCTTCCCCTCGGCGCGTTTGCGGTCGTAGAACTTCCGGGAGTTCGGGTCGCAACGAACGCTCACGAGCGCGGAGGTGTAGAAGACCCGTTGGAGCCTTCGGTGATAGACGACCGGCCGGTGGAGGTTGCCGCTGACCTTGCCCGAGTCGCGCGGTGCGGGAGCGACGCCGGCGAAGGCTGCCAGAGCGTCCGGGGAGTCGAACTCGTCCAGGCTGCCACCGACGGCGGCGAGAAACTCGGCACCGAGGGTCGCGCCGATGCCTGGGACACTCTGGACTATGTCGGCGAGCTCGTGCTCGCGAAACCGGCCCTCGATGAGCTTGTCCATCTCGGCGATCTGCTCGTTGAGGTCCATCACCTCCTCGGCCAGGGTGTGGACCAGCTTGGCGATGGTCTTCTCCCCCGGGATGGCGGTGTGCTGGCGCTCGGCGACCTCAACGGCTGTTTCGGCGAGGGTTCTCGCGTTGCGGACCTTGCGGTTGGCCAGCCACTTCGTCAGCCGTGTGACGCCGGTCCGTCGGATGGCAGCCGGGGTCTGGTACCCCGTCAGCAGCTTGAGCGGGCCGGTGTTGGTCACGTCCAGAGCCCGTTCCAGGGCCGGGAACATGCTCAGCAGGGTGCCGCGCAGGCGGTTGACCGAGCGGGTGCGGTCCTCGACCAGATCGGCCCGGCGTCCGGTCAGCAGTTTGAGTTCGATGGCGGCTTCGTCGCCGGGGCGGATGAGCCGCAGGTCGCGGCGCATCCTGGCCTGGTCAGCGATGACGTAGGCGTCGCGGGCGTCGGTTTTGCCTTCGCCGCGGTAGCCGTCGGAGGCCCGGTTGACCAGGCGGCCGGGCATGTAGAGGACCTCCTGGCCGTGGCTGACCAGCAGGGCCAGCAGCAGCGCGGGTTCTCCGCCGGTCATGTCGATGGCCCAGGTGACCTCGCGGCCGTCGGCCAGGTCCAGGACGTCGCCGATCAGCTTCAGCAACTCGGGCTCGTCGTTGGCCACCCGCCGCGACAGCAGGGTCTTGCCGTCGGCGTCAAGGGCCAGGCCGTGATGGTGGCCCTTGCCGCTGTCGATCCCCGCCCATATCCGGCTCATCGCGCTCCTGACGTCAGTGTTCGTTCAGCTCGTGCCACGGACGACCTCGCCGGCATTGCTCTACGCAGCGACTTGTTCGCACTTCCTAATCGGCGGCCGAGTCGTCGTGGGGTGCCGGGCGGCGAAGCGAGTTCAGCCACGAGACGGCAGCCGCCTGATAGCCACACCCAGCACCCCTGGGTGACCCAACCCTACGAATGGCTCGATCAACCCGATCAAGAAGGTAGAGCCGCCTGAGCCGCAGGGAGCTGTTCCTCACCATGACGACTCGCACCAGCCACCAACCCGACAACGAGACCGACGAGACCGACGAGACGCGAACGCTCGCCGCCGGGCGGCTCATCGCGCTCGTCGACGCAGCGATCCCGATCGCACTCACCCTGCTGGCGCTGGATCTCCCCGTCCCCGCCGGCGACACCACCGGCGCCATGCTGCGTTCGGTGTCGGCCCACGGCAAGGAGTACCTGGCCTTCGCACTCAGCTTTGCGGTGATCGCCGCCCACTGGCGCGCCCACCACGAGATCTTCCGACATGTCCGCTCGCTGAACAGCCGCCTGACCAGGCTCACCCTGGCATGGCTGTTCATGCAGGTCCTGATGCCGTTCGCGACCCGGGTGATCACCGCCGACGGCGCCTTCCCGCCCCGGTTCAGCCTGTACGCGATCGTGCAGGTCCTGGCGTCCGCGTCGTTCGCGCTGATCATCCGGGAGATCCGACGCGCACACCTGCACCACACGGACGTCCCGCCCCGGGTGCTCTCCGAGAGCCTGGTGCGCAGCATCTGCCTGGCCGCGGTGTTCGGGGCGTCCGTCCCCATCTCGTTCCTGACCATGAGCTCCGACGCGTACCTGTGCTGGCTCGCGGCGCCGGTCGTGCTCGCCGTAGCCCGCCGCATCCAGGGCCGCGCCGTCCGGTGGCGGACCGGATCGCCCGGCCGGACCTCAAGAGCGGTGTACGCCTACGGTGCAGCGGCCACGCGGACTTCCGTACGACCGAGCCGTCCCCGATCCGGCCGAACCCTGACCCGGCAGACACCGGCTGCTGATCTTTGAGGACGACGACGTTGCAATGGGCCTTCTCGCCGATCTCCAGGCCCGGCTGGACTGCGTCTTGCCGCACAGCGTGAGCCGTGGCTCACCATCGATCCGAGCCGCTCGCTATCGGTTCACGATCTTCGCGAGGAGTCCGGCGGTGCGCTTGGGCGACTCCACGGGGAAGTGGTGGCTGCCGAGCTCGACGAGGTCGAAGTCGAAGCGGTCGTTGTACCTGTCGATGGCCTTCTGGCTGGTCAGGGACCGAATCGCGAACACGGTGATCGGCTGCCGGGTCTCGCGCAGCGCCGCGTCCATGTCCCAGTGCACCAGGCCCTCCATGGACCGCAGGCCCGCCGGCTGACGTGCGCCCGACATCTTCGCCGTGTACGCCTCGGTCAGTGCCGGGTCGGTGCCCGGGGGTGTGCCTCCCTCCACCAGGCCCCGTACCGCCGCCGGGAAGTCCTCACGGAACGCCCTCAGTGTCTTCTCCGCGCGGGTCTCCTCCTGCGCGGGGAACAGGGACAGGTAGTGCAGCCCGTCCAGGGCGACCACGTGCGAGACCTTCTCCGGCAGCGCGCGCCCGACTTCGACGGCGACTGCCGCGCCCATCGAGTGTCCGGCCACCACGGCCGAGCCGACCGACTCGGCCTCCAGTACGGTCTGCACATCGCGCGCGAACTCTTCCATCGTCCACACCGCCCGTGTGGACCGCGACTCACCGTGCTCGGCCAGGTCCACCGCCAACACCCTGAGTTCCGCTGGCAGATGACGGGTCAGCTCGTCGAAGTCGCCCCGGTGGCAGGCCCATCCGTGCAGGAGGACCAGTACGGGCCCTCCTGTCGGGCCGCTGGCCGTGTACCGGATCGTCGTACGGTCCCCGCGCCGGATCTCACGGTGGGCGGTTGTCCGGAAGGCAGTCGTCATTGCGGATCGTTCCTTCGGTTCTGTCGCGGTGGTCACTGTCGGGTGTTCCCTGGGGGTGGTCAATGTCGGAGTGCGACGGCGGCTCACAGCGCGCGGCGGTACTGGGCCGGCCAGGCGGCCGGGCCGGCGATCAGGCCGCGCAGCGGGAGGTAGGGGTCGCGGAGGAGCGCGCGCCCGATCATCACCGCGTCAGCCCGTCCGCTCGCCACGAGGCCGCCCGCCAGTGACAGGTCCTCGATCTGCCCGGCCGGGGCGACCGCCAGTCCCGACGCCGTCTTCAAGGCGTCCGCGAACGCGACATGGACGCCCTGACGCACCGGCGGTCGGGCGGCCGTGTCCCGCACCACGAGGCCGGAGGAGACGTCGAGGAGGTCGATGCCCACCGCCGCCAGCTCCTTGGCAAACGCCGTGGACTTGTCGAGGGCGAGACCGCCGGCGATCCAGTCCGTGGCGGTGATCCGGAAGAAGACGGGCTTCTCCTGCGGGAACGCCGCCCTGACGGCCCGGACCACGCGCAGTGGCATGCGCATCCGGTTATGCGCGCTTCCGCCGTACTTGTCCGTACGCCGATTGACCAGCGGAGAGAGAAACTCGTGCACCAAGTACCCGTGCGAGCCCTGGATCTCGACCGCCTGGTACCCCGCCAGATCGGCGAATCGGGCCGCCCGGGCGAAGGACGCGACCACCTCGTCGATGTCGGCGCGGGTCGCCTCGCGGGGGAGCGCGCAGGTCGCCGAAGGGGATCGCGGATGCGCCGATGGTCTCCCAGCCGCCGTCCGCCGGGGCTCACCGAGCCGTTCTGCCCCGCGCCCACCCAGGGCAGTCGGTGGGACCCCTTGCGGCCCGCGGCCTGCAACTCGACTGCGGGACTGTGCCGCGCTCGGAGAGAAACGAGGTCAGACGCCGATGGGCTGCGGCCTGTTCCTCGCTCCAGAGGCCGAGATCCGCCGCAGTGGTGCGGTGCGACGGCCCCACGGCGGTGGCCTCGACCATGACAAGTCCCACCCCGCCGACCGCGCGAGACCCGTAGTGCACCAGATGCCAGTCGGTCGGTTTCCCGTCCGCTCCCGCGGCGTACTGGGCCATGGGGGACATCCACACGCGGTTGGCGAACGTGACATCCCGCAAGCGCAGCGGGCGCATCACAGGCGGCGTCGACTCTGGATTGGACACGGCTGCACTCACTCCCCGAACGAGGCGCACACATTGCGCAGCGATCGCTGCGTTAGTGAGTCGAAGGTAGCATAAACGCAGTGATCGCTGCATCAAAAAGCATCGATCAATGAAATAGTGGCGGCATGTCCGATCCGACATCGCCCTCACCCCACGCCGGCAGCCGCCCTGGTGGTCGCTCCGCCCGCATCCGCGCAGCCGTTCACCGGGCCGTCGAGGAACTGGTGGCCGACGAGGGCGGTGACCAGCTGACCATCCCCGTGATCGCCGCTCGCGCCGGTGTGCACGCCACGACGGTCTACCGCCGTTGGGGATCCGTGGGGGATCTGCTCGCCGACGTCGCGTCGAGCCGCTTCTCCGGTGATCTCGTCGTGCCCGACACCGGAAGCCTCCGCGGCGACCTGGAGCGCTACGCGTCCGACCTCGCCAAGGACCTTGGCGACCCCGACACCCTCGCGCTGGTACGGGCCACCATCGGCACCGGCGGAGGACGGGGCGCCGCCGTGTGCGGCGCAGAACGCAGCCAGACCCTCGACGCCGTCCTCGCACGCGACCGCGCTCGCGGCCATGAGCCCCCGTCCCTCGAAAGCGCCACGGACGCCCTGCTTGCCCCCCTCTACTACCGGGCCGTCTTCACCACCGTCCCCCTCGGCCCCGCATGGGTACAGGGACTCGTGTCGGACCTGCTGTCGGACTGACGGCGGCCCGAACGGACAGGCCGGACCCCGGGCCACAGTTGACGCGGGACCGCGCCCTCTCATCGCGGCGACACAACACCCCGTCCGCTCCGTGAGGCCGTGGCCGTTCACCCCCGCTGTCCGCCCACGCCAGCTCCGCCATGACCGGGTCCAGCAGCGCATCCGCCACCGCCACAGCCTCCGGGAAGATCACCGCGTCGCGTCCCACCACCCGCCACCGCTCCAGTCCACCCCCGCATCACCTCCGGCGACCAAGTGCAGGCGCCGCGGCCAGATCTTCTCCCGCTCCCACCCGTACACCTCCTGCCACCACCGGGCCACCACCGCATACGCCAGCCCGAACACCTCACCCGGATCCGCCCCGGCCCGCACGCCGCGCCACGCCCCACCATCGCCGCTGCGCCGCACCCACCTCCGGACCCCCGCACATCCAGGTACTCCAGCGGCTGGTCAGCATCCGCGTCCAACGCCCACCGCCCGTGCCGCACACACACCCGCTCCCACTGCGCCGCATACCGCACCCCCCGCACCGGCTCGCCCGTACGCCGTGCCGTGCACAGCCGGCACCCGAACGCCACCGGCCCCATCACCGCACCCCCGACCCGCCACAACGCCCGCTCCACAGCGTCCTCCTGCGCACCGAGCTTGAGGTCCTCCCACCCTCAGGACGGCAACGCCTGCCCCAGCGCACCCTCCTCAGCACTGCCCAGCCTCACCAGCACGCGTCGGCCCGCCGCGTTCAGCAGCACCTCCGCATTCCAACGCAACGCCCCGCCCTCATGCCGAGGCCGTTGTCCAACCCCTTTCCAGCAGGACAGCAACGCCTTCTCCTCAAGCCCGTACGAGGCGGCAACCCGGCGCAGGTAGGAGAACGTCGTCTCCCTGGCCAGGGGAGACACGCACAAGACCCCAGCAGACATCCGCCTCAACCCCCTGTGCCCTGGGCCCACTCCAGGACTTCTGCGGGAACCAACCACGGAACCAACCACGGTGGGGCCCGTTCCAGAATTCTGGAACGGGCCCCACCGCTGGCCTTGTCCGGGTGGGTCAGGTGGCCTGCTGCGCGGGCACCTTGATCTCGACCTCGATGTGATCGCGGCGCGGTCTCCGGCGGCGGAGGCCGCGCCCCCGCGTGGCGGACGGCTTCGACGAGCCCCCAAAAACCTCTGCTATTCAAATGTCTGATGTTTGTATACGGTGCTCCCATGAAACGGATCAATACACCGCGCAGGACGGCCAGCCTCTCCGCGCAGCTCGTGGACAGCCTCCGCTCGCACATCGAGACGGGCGGATGGCCGGTAGGAACGCGCATCCCGCCGGAGCAGGCACTCATCGAGGAACTCGGGGTCGGTCGCAGCACCCTGCGGGAGGCGCTCGGGGCGCTCGTGCACCTGGGACTGCTGGAAGCCAGGGTCGGGGACGGTACCTATGTCCGCTCGTCGAGTGAGCTGCAGTCGGTCCTGGTGCGCCGGGCGAATTCCGCGCAGCGGGAGAACGTCCTGGAGCTGCGTACCGTCCTTGAGGAGTACGCCTCGGGAGCTGCGGCCCTGCGTCGTGACGACGACCAGCTGCACCAGCTGAGGGAATTGCTGGCCGACGCCGATGCGGCTGCGGCAGGTGAGGACATGTCACTGGCCGGGAGCGTCGACGCGCTGTTCCACCGGGCCGTCGTGAGGGCGAGCAAGAACGACCTCCTGGTCGAGGTGTACGACTACCTCGGTACGGCACTCACCTCCCCCTCGGGCGGCCTGACCTGGGATGCGGCCGTCGCCGACGAACATGCCGACCTGCACAAGCGGCTCGTCGACGCGATCGAGGACCGGGACGAGCACGGCGCCCGCGACGCAGCGGCGGCGATCGTCCGGCTCACCGGTACCCACGAGGCCCAGGCACCGCGTTCGGAGGGAGGACAGTGAGCGTGAGCCCGAAGCCAACACCGTTATCCCCTCCATCCTCTCCCGCAGCGTCGGCCCTCGGCAGTACCGGGCCCGCCGTATCGCTCGGACTGGTCATCGCGATCTGCCTCGTAGCGGCGAACCTGCGCACCAGTCTTACCGGCGTCGGCACACTGCTGCCGGCGATAGAGCGGGGGAGCGGTCTGACGTCGAGCTGGGGCGGGCTGCTGAGCACCCTGCCGCTGCTGACGTTCGCCGCGACGTCGCCCCTGGTGGCGCGGGCCTCCCACCGTTTCGGCAGCGCCCGTCTGCTGGTGGCCGCCCTCGGCACGCTGGCCGTCGGTACCCTGATCCGCTCGCTCCCCTCGGTGAGCTGCCTGTTCGCAGGGACCGTGATTCTCTCCGCTGCCATCGCGTTCGGCAACGTCCTGCTGCCCGCTCTGATCAGACGGAGCGTGCCCGCACACCGCATCCAGGGCATTAGTGCGCTGTACGTGACGGTCATGGGCCTCACGGCAGCCGTCTCCTCCGGCATCTCCGCACCGCTCTCCCACTCCGTGCCGGGTTCCTGGCACACCGCCCTGGCCTGGGGAACCGCCCTCACCATCGCAGCACTCCTCGCCTGGCTGCCCCGACTGCGCGACGACAAGCCCCAGGCCGCCACCGGCACGTCCCGCGCCCCCGCTCCCTGGCGGTCACGGCTGGCCTGGCAGATCAGCATGTTCATGGGCCTGCAGTCCCTGGCCTTCTACACCGTCGTGGCATGGCTGCCCAGCATTCTGCTGAACCGCGGCACGACCAGCACGGCAGCCGGCTGGATGCTCTTCACCTACCAGGTGATCGCCCTGGCGGCCGGCAGCGTCCTGCCCCTGCTCACGCGTGGCCGCCACGACCAGCGTTGGACTGCGGCAGGGGCCTCGGCCGTCGTGGCAGGCGGCTTCGCCCTGCTGGTGTTCCCGTCCGTGCCCGCCGTCGCGGCCTGCACCCTGCTGGGACTGGGCGGCGGTGTGTGCCTCGTCCTCGCGCTGAGCTTCCAGAGCGAACGCGCGGGAAGCTCAGGCGAGGCCGCCGCGCTGGCAGGCATGGCACAGTCCGTCGGCTACCTCGTGGCCGCTGCGGGCCCGCTCCTCCTGGGCATCCTGCGCGACACCACGCGCAGTTGGATGCTTCCCCTCGGAGTTCTGGCCGTCCTCAGCCTCGCCATGGCCGCTGCCGGACACGGAGCGGGCCAGAACCGCCACGTGCGCTTCTCCGAGCGTTGAACCAGCGCCGACTCCCTGGCCCGCCGCAGTGAACACGGCAGATCCGCACGCGCTCGCAACAAGGCCGGGTTGCTCAGGTCATCGGCATTGGGTGCAGTTCCCCTCGAGGGGCATTCCTGATCAGGTACCGATGGTCAGTGGTGCAAGACTTCCCGCGCTGCTTGTCCGCTGCGGACATATCTGATCAGAACATGGCCCGAGAGGGCGTTTAGTGCCTTCTGGTGGTTGTTTCAGCCGATATCTGCGCCGGAAAGAGTGGGGCGGCGACGAGCGCTAGAACGAGCGGCGGGGCGTCGTAGACGGTGTTCCAGTGCGGGTAGTCGTGCGGCAGGTACCGCCACGAGATCCCGGTCCGGGCGGATCCGGCGCTGTCGGTGCGAACGAGGATGTCGGTGCCGTGCCGGATCTGTCCGATGCCCGGTGGGAGTTGGTCGAGCCGCTCCTGACAGCCTGGCGGGCCACGCGCGAGGTCCTGGGGCCGCATTGGCCAGACGCCGGTCTTGGCCTTGCTGCTCCTGTTTCATCCCAACACGTCGCGTTGTGCGCCGTGTGCTTCGGGCGCTGGTCTGAGCGCCCGAAGCCGTTGGGTAGTCCCGGATCGTGTCTGAACGTCGGTGCTCAGTTCACCGAGGCGAGTTACGGATTCCGGCCGAAGCGGTCCGCGATCGACGCCTGCGAGGCAGTGCGTGTCGCGGCGAACCAGCGGCGGGAGTGGGTGTTCGAGGCCGACATCGAAAGCCTTCCTCGCCCACGTCCGCGACGTGCCGAAACGACGAATCCGTACCTTCTTCTCGGTCGGATACGCGATCACCGAGCCGGTCCGCCGCGCTGTCCGTGCCATGCCCGACCGCCTCTGGCATCCCGCCCTGGACCAGAACGGGACGATGCGTGACGGCGCCGAGACCGCCGAGCCGACAGGCCGCCTGGTGAGGGATTACGAGCGGCTCGTCCCGTGCTCCGAGGCCCTGATCACCTGGGCCGCCATCACGCTCATGACCCGGCGCTTGACTCAGCCGGTCTCCGTCCTCGGCGGACCGACCGCACCGCGAAATAGGCGGTCAGTGCAGCTGCCCCATCGGCAGCAGCGGATACAACAAGCCCGTCACCCACGAGGTGACACTGCTGTCGATCTCTTCCTGCGTCCAGCCGGTGATGTCGAGCAACAGGCCGTCCAGCGGCCCACCGACCAGTTCGGCACAGCGCCGGCCCGGAACCTGGCTCCTCCCGGCCCTGACGCGCCAGCCTGGTTGTGCGGTGATGAGCCTTGCGGACCAGGACACTACTCACGCTTGTCGCGGCATGCAATATCACATTGAAACTTTTCTGAACGGGCCTCAGGCGGCCTTCGCAAGTTGACGATCGAGCCCGGGGCGTGCGAGGCGTTCCCGGTGGGGTCGTCCTGCCTCGGCCACTCGGTGCCGCCCGATCACGTCATGTCGCTGACCTGCAGAGAATCGACATCATCCGGGCCGACGCGATCGGGATCGGGATGGGGGCCAGGTCTGCACGGGAGTGAAAGCGCAACGGCCAAGCCGGTCACAGCTATTGACAGCACTTTGCCGTGAAGTACTCAATATGCAACACAGGTCAACTTCTTCCAACATGGCGTGCAGCGGATGGAGCCGCTGGCGGCCGCCGGGAGCGCTCCGCCCGGCACGTTCCACACCCCACGGCTGGGCGGTTGAGGTCGACCGTCCTCGGAACGAGGAACACCCCCACTCGAAAGGACCGATCACGCATGCGTCGATTGGCTTGTGCATTATCCGCCGTACTGGCAACGGTCGGCACCGCGACAGCCCTGCCCGTTTCACCCGCGGCGGCGGGGTCCGTGGCAGGGCCCTACGTGCTCGAAGTCGAGAACATGTCGCTGACCAACTTCGCGACGGAGACCGTGGACCACACCTGGAACGGCAGGCCGGTCGACAACGTCACCTACGCCCGAGGCGCGTCGGGACAGACGAGCACCGCCAGGACGACCTTCAACGGCACCGACGGGACGTACGACCTCATCACGCGCTACAACGGCAAGACCGCGAACGGAGTGACGTACAAGCTCTCCGTGAACTCCACCCAGGTGGATTCCTGGTCGACGTCCCTGCGCTACGGCCGTGACTACACCGACCCGGTGAATATCGACACCCGGACGTCGAGCAAGGTCACGCTCAAGGCCGGTGACGCCATCGAGCTGACGGCCACCTCCGCCGGTGAGGTGCCGCGCGTCGACAGGATCACGATCCAGGCCCACGTCGGTCCACCGACCAGCACACTGACCATCAACTCGCCGAACACGACGCTGAACGACGGCTTCAACTGGGGCAAGAACCGGGCCCTTGGCATGACCTTCTACCCGGGCAACCCGATGATGGGGCACGAACCGGAGTGGTGGCGCCTCAAGGACTCCACCCACACCTCGGTGACCCCCGGCTACTGGGGTGCGTACACGAACCGGGAGTCCTTCTACAACCGGGACATCTCCCACCAGTCCGACGGCGCGCACGCGCTCGGCCTGGATACCGAGACCTTCAACATGCTGAGGACCTTCGCCGACGACGCCGACGATCCGGGCCAGAACGGCTGGCCGTTGTGGGCACACAGCTCGTACGGCGCCATGTACTACATCGACGGCACCGGGTTCCGGGAGTTGCCGTCACCGTTCAACGTGATGGCCAAGGCGTACAAGCAGTACCAGTGGACGGGCAATTCGGACTGGATCAACGATCCGACCCTCTCCGCGTACTACGACTCGACGATGGGGCTGTTCCTGACCAACCACGAGGTGGTGTGGAACGACGCGAACCCGTCCAGTGAGCAGCCGGTCTCGAAGAAGCAGCCCGGAGAGTACACGGCGACGTACTTCGAGTTCCCGAACGAGAACCTGGTCTCGGCGGCCGACGCGCTCGGCTACCAGTACCAGTCGATGCTGGCCTACTCGGAGATCCTGAAGACGAAGGGCGACACTGCCAACAGCTTGAAGTGGGCCGACCGGGCCCAGCGGGTGCGTGACGACTTCGAGTCGAAGTGGTGGGACGCGTCGAACAACCGGTACTTCCGCGGCAAGGACGCGGCCGGTACGGGCTACAGCAGCTGGGGCCACGAGGCCAGCTTCCTGATGATGCTGACCGGGCTGGGCGACCACGGCGCCAGGACCAACAGCTACCTGGACTTCATCGCCGCCAACGACGACAACCTGAACGTCGAGGCGACCTCCTACCTGCCGGAGATGTACTACCAGTACAACCGGTCCGCGGAGGGCTGGGCCTGGCTCAAGAAGCTCATGACCGGCCGCGACAGCTACCCGGAGATCTCATTCCTCGCGGTCAGCAGCGTCATCGACGGCATGATGGGCGTTCAGCCGGACGCCCCGCACAACAAGGTGGCCACCGTCCCCCGGCTGACCTCCGAGACGCCGTGGGTGGAGATCGACCACCTCAAGGTCGGTGACAACGACCTCAAGCTCAAGCACACCGGTACGACAGCCTCCACGCTGACCAACAACTCCGGCTCCACCGTTACCTGGGAGGCCCAGTTCTACGGAACCCCCTCCACGATCACCGTGAACGGTGTTGCGCAGACGCCGCGGACCAAGTCGCTCTACGGCCAGACGGTCTCCTACGTGACCGTCCCGGTGGCCGCCGGCGCGTCCGTGACCGCGAGCGCCGGCACCACGGTCGGAGACACCACGGCCCCCAGCGTGCCGACCGGCCTGACGGCGGGCAACGTGACCTCGAACAGCGTGGACCTGAAGTGGACGGCCTCGACCGACGACGTCGGTGTGACCGGCTACCAGATCTACCGGGGCACCACGCTCGTCGGCTCGTCCGCGGGCACGAGCTTCACCGCCACGGGGCTGTCGGCCTCGACGCCGTACTCGTTCACCGTCAAGGCGGTGGACGCCGCCCAGAACGCCTCCGGCGCCAGCACCGCCGTCTCCGTCACCACCGCCGCGAGCGGGAACGGACAGACGGTCGATCTGAGTGATCTCACCTGGAGCGACGCCAGGAGCGACTTCGGCACCCTGCGCAAGGACCGGAGCGTCGACGGGAACCCGATCAGGCTGAACGGCACGGCGTACGCCAAGGGCATCGGCACGCACGCCAACAGCACCGTCACGTACACCTTGAATGGCGCCTACTCGCGGTTCCGGTCGGACGTGGGTGTCGATGACGAGGTCAGCGCGAACTCGACCGTCAGGTTCGAAGTCTGGGGCGACGGCACCAAGTTGTACGAGACCCCGGCGGTGATGACGTCGGCGAGCCCGACCCGGTCCATCGACGTCAGCATCAAGGGTGTGAAGTCCCTGGTCCTGAAGGTCACCGACGCGGGCGACGGCATCAACAGCGACCACGCCGACTGGGCGGGCGCCAAGCTGCTGCCGTAACGCCCGCCCCCTGTCGACCAGAAGAACCAGAACCTGGTACTGCAACGGTGTTTGTGCTGATGGGTGGCCGGTTCTATGGGCTGTGCCCGCGTCGTTTGTAGTGACTGACGCGGGCTTGGTGTTGTCGTCGTCGGTGCCAGTGTGACCAGTGCAGGATGTGATCGATCGGGCTGGGAGCGCGGTCGTTGAGGCGGGTGATCAGGCGTCTGATTTCGGCGAGGCTGAGGTGGATTCGCCTGCCGCAAGGTGCGCCTGGACGGCACGGACCGGAGAGCCGCAGAAGGTCAGCCGCCGGTTCGCCTCGGTGTTGAGGACGGTGACGAAGCCGAGCGAGGCGAGATTGGCCACGAGAGGAGGCGACCAGTGGCGCAGCACCCAGCACAGCAGGGCCTGACCCGCTGTGGAGGCGACGCCGATCACGGCGAACCAGCCGGCCTGCCTGGCCAGGGTGGCGTGGCCGGGCCGGTCGGAGGCGCTGTGCCGTGCGCTGCGGCGTCGCACCTTTCCATCATGACCCGGGGCACGGGGACTGGGGGACTGCCTGAAGCAGTTGTTCGACCGTTCGGCTGGTGACAGACACCCGCATGCACCTCAGGCCTGGTCAGCCGGCCTGGCCTGTGTCAGCTTGTGAATGTCTTGTCTGTCAGGCACGGGGCGAGGTATCGGACCGCCCCGTCGTACGGGCGGCTCAGCGACTGGAGGAGAGGACCGATGGAAAGTGGCGGACGGCCATCGGGGCCGGCACCGTCCGGCGGGCCGCAACGTCGGGGATCGGACGGAGAGCGCACGCGGGCGTGGCGTGAGCACATGGAGGCTGCTCTGGCGGCTGTTCTGGCGGCTGCCACCGCGCGTACCCGGGCGACAGCGCGACGCATCGGCCAGATGCCCCCGCCACCGGGCCCGTTCCGTCCCGGGTTCTGGCGTAGTCCGATCCGTGGGCCCTGGCTGACCTCGGTGTTCGGCCTGGTGCTGCTGATCGGCATCCCGCTGCTGTTCGTCACCGGACTGCTCTCCTACGCCTCCTACAACCCCGGGCTGAGCCCCCTCAATGACAAGACTCCCGACAAGGGCGTGCTGGGCTTCTATCTGTTCAGCTGGCCCACGCACCCGTACTGGCTGTACCGGCTGCTCCAGGGCGTGCACGTGACACTGGGTGTGGTCCTGGTGCCGGTGCTGCTGGCGAAGTTGTGGTCGGTGATCCCGAAGCTGTTCGAATGGCTGCCGGTGCGTTCCGTCGCCCATGGCCTGGAGCGGCTGTCCTTGCTGATGCTGGTCGGCGGGGTCATCTTCGAGTTCGTCACCGGCATCCTCAACATCCAGCTCTACTACGTCTTCCCGGGCTCGTTCTACCGCCTGCACTTCTACGGCGCCTGGGTGTTCATCGCCGCATTCGTCGTCCACGTGGGCCTCAAACTCGCCCGGATGACACGTGCCCTGCGCTCTCGCAGCCTGAGCGCCGAACTGCGCACCGACCTCGCCCACACCCTGCCTGAACCCCCCGACCCCGACGGCCTGGTGGCAGCCGCACCCGCCCTGCCGACGATGAGCCGCCGCGGCGCGGTGGGCATGGTGGGAGCGGGATCGCTACTCCTCCTCGCCGTGACCGCCGGACAGAGCATCGGCGGCCGGCTGCGCGGCACGGCGCTCCTCGCACCGCACAACCGCGATCCGGGCAGGGGCCCGACCGGCTTCCAGATCAACAAGACGGCGGCGGCCGTCGGTATCACTCCCGCGCTCGTCGGACCGGACTGGCGGCTGGAAGTCCACGGACGCGGAGCGCCACTGGTCTTCACCCGCGAGCAGCTCCTGGCCATGCCGCAGCATGCCGCCGCACTGCCGATCGCCTGTGTGGAGGGATGGTCCACCGACGACCAGCACTGGAGCGGCCTACGGCTGGCCGACCTCGCCGCCATGACCGGCATGTTTGGCGCCGGAAGCGTCCTGGTCGAATCCATCCAACCGCCCGGCCCGTTCACCAGAGTGGTGCTGCGGGGCAACCAGATCCACGACCTCCGAGCGCTGCTCGCCCTCCGCGTCAACGGCGCATACCTCTCGCTCGACCACGGATACCCGGCCCGCATCATCGTCCCGGCCAACCCCGGCGTGAACAACACCAAGTGGGTCCACCGGCTCACCTTCAGGGCGTGACCATGGCACGATTCGTCCGCTGGTACGGCTCCGGCCCCCTGCACCTTCTCGTCCTCATCGCCTCGTTCACGCTCACCGGCTACGCCATGGTGCGCCTGTTCGCCGTCCGGCCGCTGGAGGTGGCGATCTGGTTCGTTGGCGCCGCCATCCTCCACGACCTGATCCTGCTGCCCCTGTACTCGCTGGCCGACTTGTCGGCGCTCTCCGTACTACGGCATCGCGCTACCGCCGGACCGACGGTGCCGTGGATCAACTACCTGCGCGTCCCCGCCTTCCTGGCCGGTCTGCTCCTACTGGTCTGGTTCCCCCTCATCTTCCGACTGGCGGTCCCCTACCCCGGTTACACCGGGTTGTCCTACGACGTCTACCTCGGCCGATGGCTGGCGATCACCGGCGTGCTCTTCGCCGCCTCCGCAGTGGCCTTCGCGATCAGGCTTCGCCGCGTCCGGCGGGCCGCCCGCGCCGACGAGGAACGCCCACCGCCCGACCCCGACGGCCCTCCGTGACGACCGAGGAGAACCGACCCGCACGCCAGGACCCCTACGCACTGGCCCTGCGTACCGGTGGCGGGCCGGTGTACCTACGGCTGACGGACGGACGGTGGACCTGGTTGCCTGTGCACCGCTGGTACGCACAACCCACCAGGGCCGACGAAACCCTGCTGGAGCGCTGCGACGGCCCCGTCCTGGACGTCGGCTGCGGACCGGGCCGGCTGTGCAGGGCACTCCTGCACCAGGGCATCTTCGCCGTCGGTATCGACGTTGCCCCGCGGGCGGTCGCCCGCACCATCGCTCTCGGTGGGACGGCACTGTGCCGGTCAGTGTTCGCCGCCCTTCCTGGTGAGGGAGCCTGGCAGACCCTCCTGCTGGCCGACGGGAACATCGGTATCGGCGGCGACCCCCGGGCCCTGCTCCGACGGTGTACACAGCTCATCGCGCCGATGGGTGTTCTGCTCGTCGAGGTCGAGCCGATCGACGTTGCAGAGCGCTGTACCGCATGGGTGGAAGACACCCATGGCCATCGGGGTCCGCCGTTTCCCTGGGCACGTCTCGGCGCTCCGGCGCTCCGCCGCATCGCGCCAGAACTCGGCCTCGGCGTCACCGACGAGTGGCAGGGCGATCACCGGAGCTTCCTTGCACTGAGCCCTCAGTGCACTGCCCGGGGGCGTCCCAACTGATGGGGGATCGACGATCCGGTTGCGAGGACATCGGTCGGGCTCCGGTGACTGACGAACAGGCGGCCTCGCCGGATCGTGGCACTCCGCCATGACAACAGCGGCGGCGGGAGGTCCGGCCCGCCGATGGTGCCGCTTGAGTGAGGTCAGTTCGCTGCGCAGGGAGGCTGTGATGGATCACCGACCAGCACCTGATGTGGGCCTGCCCCGATGGCGGTGGCTCAAACCGTCCTGGCCGAGCCCGGGGCAGACGGGCTGCGGTCGGTGAGCGCGCGACCGATCGGTGACCATGCCCTGCTGTCCGACTGCCGCTCGGCCGCCCTGGTCACCTCGGAGGGCTCGGTGGACTGGCTGTGCCTTCCCCGCTTCGACAGCCCGGCGATCTTCGCCCGGCTCCTCGACGAGGACGCCGGCCACTGGTCCATCCGTACCGCCGGACCCGCCGACGTCAGCCGCCGCTACGTCGAGGAGACCCTCGTCCTGGAGACGACCTTCCGGACAACTGGAGGCACGGCAGTTGTACGCGACGCGCTCGCCCTGGGACGGCGCGAGCGCGGACACGCACTCGGCGAGGCCTCCCCCGGAATTCTGCTGCGTCAGGTCACCTGCACCGAAGGACAGGTGACCCTCGACATCGCCTACGCGCCACGCCCGGAGTTCGGACTGATCCATCCGCTCCTGACACCGGTCCGGGGCGGGATCGCAGCGTACGGCGGCGCCCACGTGCTCCGGCTGTCAAGCCCCGTCGAGCTGACGGTAAGCGGTTCCACCGCGCACGGCCGGTTCACCCTGCGGGCATCGGACCGCCTCGGCTTCGCATTGCATGTCGGGCCGGCGTGGGGAAGCGAGCCGGTGCGCTGGCGGGCGGGGCGCGTCCGGCGGCGCCTGAACGACACCGTCGAGGGCTGGCGCTCGTGGTCCCGGCAGCACCGGGGCTACGTCGGCCCCTGGCAGGACGAGGTGGCACACAGCGGACGCGTGCTGCGGGGACTGACCTTCGCCCCTACGGGAGCAATCGTGGCTGCGGCCACCACCTCACTGCCCGAACGCCCCGGCGGCACACGTAACTGGGACTACCGCTACACCTGGGTCCGCGACGCGAGCTTCACCCTCCAAGCACTTGCCACCGCCGCCTGCGAGAAGGAGAAGGACAAGTTCTTCGGCTTCCTCGCCCGCGCCGCGGCGACCCAGCTCCACCGCGGCGTGAACCTGCAGATCATGTACGGCATCGGCGGTGAACACGACCTCAGCGAGCGGCTGCTGCCCCACCTTGCCGGTTGGCGCGACAGCACTCCCGTGCGCACCGGGAACGACGCCTGGCGCCAACGCCAGCTCGACATCTACGGCGAACTCCTCGACGCCGCCCACGAGACCCTCCCAGCCGGAGAGCGCCTGGACCCACCCACCCGCGCCTTCCTGGTCGAGGCGGCCGACACGGCCGCCCGTCGCTGGACCGAGCCCGACCAGGGCATCTGGGAGAGACGCGGACCGAGCAGACACTTCCTGCACTCGAAACTGATGTGCTGGGTCGCCCTGGATCGTGCCATTGCCATGGCACCGGCGCTACAGGCCGACGAACGCGTACCCCACTGGCGGCATGAGCGGGACAACATCCGCCAAGCAGTCGAAGAGCGCGGCTGGAACGCCGGATTGGGGGCCTTCGCCCAGGCGTTCGGCAGTGATGAGCTGGACGCATCGGCGCTGATGCTGCCCATCGTCGGCTTCCTGCCTCCGCACGACCCGCGCGTCCTGTCGACCGTGCTGGCCGTCGCCACCCACCTCACCGACCGCAACGGCCTGGTCCGCCGCTACCTCGGCGACGAGATCGAGGAAGCGGAAGGAGCCTTCCTGCTGTGCACCTTCTGGCTCGCCCACGCTCTCGCCCTGACCGGTCATGTCGTCCATGCACGGCAGGTGTTCCAGACCGCCCTCGCACATGCCAACGATGTCGGCCTGCTCGCCGAGGAGACCGACCCCGCCACGGGAGAGGCCCTCGGCAACTTCCCTCAAGCCTTCAGCCACATCGGACTCATCAACGCCGCCCGCGCCATCCGCGATGCCGGGCAGCAACCCGCACCGCAAGGAACCGAGCACCGGTCCCCGGCATGAATCGACGACTGCCGCGTGTACGCCGTCAGGGGGGTGCTCCTGTGTTCTTCGTCGACCCCGTGCGGCCGTATTCCGGGGGACTTCGGCGAGGGTTCCGCGCAAGGGCCGAAGCTGCCCTTCCAGTTCCTCGGAGACGCCTACGACGCCATCACCGGCCAGAACGGCGGCGCCGGCGTCTTCGTCGACAAGTACCTCCCCGTCCGCCCCGCCTACCGCCTCTACCGCGCGGAGTACATGCTCCGCCGGCAAGGCTGCGACGCACTCGCCGACCTCTACGCCGAAGCAGCCGTCGAACTGACCCAGCAGATCGTCCTCGTGGGACGGCCTGACAGGGTGGCGGCGTGTCGCTGTGGCACCCGAGTTGCGCGGACACAAGATTCCCACGCACGGCAAGGGCGTGGGCTCGGCTGCGGAGCGGCTCCCCGGCGGACGCCCTGACGGTCAAGCCGTCATCGCAGGCCACGGCTGGTACGTTCGTGGCGCGGGAGACATGCAGATGCCCAGTGGCACCTTGGGCTAGTTCTACGTGGAGGACGGCATAGGTCTTCGCCAGTCTGTCGGACTCACGGTCGAGCAGGGCAGGAAGATCAAGCCCACGGAGATCGTCGGGCCCGGCAAGGTGCTCCCGAACTACACCGTGGCTCCGGGCCACGACCGCCACGTTATCGACCGTAGCAACGCGGAGACGCTCTCGGACCCGAGCTGTACTGACAGTGGCGTACCAGATGAACCCCGCGCTGGACGCCGGTCGGAAACCGCAGGGCGCTGTGCACGAGGGCAGAACCTGGTACTGCGACCCTGGTCGTCCCGAACGTCGTGCGGTTTCCGGTCCGGGTCGGTGCCGCGCGATCATCGATGGTGTGAGGGCGGAACGGAACCGCTGTGCGGACCTGCTGCGCGTGTGCGCGATCGGCGCGGTGGTGGCCGGTCACTGGCTGCTGGTCGACGTCACCTACCGGGGCGGTCGGCTGTCCGGACTCGACGCGCTCGACCACGTCGGCTGGGTCCGCTGGCCCACCCTGTTGCTGCAGGTCATGCCGGTCTTCTTCCTTGTCGGTGGGTACGCCAACGCGGTGTCCTGGCAGGCCCGTCGGCAACAGGGCGAGGGCTGGCGGTCCTGGGTACAGGGGCGGGCGGTGCGTTTGCTGTGGCCGACGACGGTGTACGCGGCGGTGTGCGCGCTCGCCGCAGTCGCGGCCCGCCTCGCGGGCGCGGAACCCGCTGTGCTGGCCCGGGCAGGCTGGCTGGTGGCGCTGCACCTGTGGTTCCTGCCGGTCTACCTGCTGCTGATCGCCTTGACCCCGCTCCTGCACGCGGCGCACCGCCGTTGGGGGCTGGCCGTGCCAACGGTGATGGCCCTGGGAGCCGCCGGGGTGGACGTGCTGGTACTCGGCCCCCGGCTGCCGGTGATCGGCTTCGCGAACTACCTTTTGGTGTGGGGGGCGATGCATCAGTGGGGATTCGCCTGGCAGGACGGAACGCTGACCACCCCGCGATGGCGATGCCGCGCCTTGGCGGCGGGGGGCGTCGTGCTCCTGGCTGCACTGCTGGGCTGGGGCCCGTTCCCCGTCGACATGATCGGTGCCGGCACGCGGGTGGGCAATACGAACCCACCGTCGATCGCCTTGCTGGCGTTCGCCGCTGCCCAGACCGGCCTTCTGCTGATGGCCGAACCCGCGTTGCAACGCCTGCTCACCCGCCCCCGCCTGTGGCAACGGGTCTCCCACCTCAACCAGGCGGTCATGACCGTCTACCTGTGGCACATGGTCCCGGTGATCCTGGTGGCCGTCGCCTTCTACCCGACGGGCCTGGCACCCCAGCCCGCCATCGGCTCCATCGCGTGGCTGGCACTTCGCATCCCCTGGCTCGCTCTCCTGACCGCTGCCCTGATCCCGCTCACCCTGGCCCTTCTGCGGGCCCAGCGCCCGCTCCGCCGCCTTCCCACAGGCGTGGGTCCGACGGCCTGGTGGTCCCCCTTGCTCCTGGTGTGCGGCCTGGCCGCTTGCTTCCTGCCCCTGACCGCCCTTGCCATCGGCGGCTTCGCTCCCGCCGGCCGGCTCGCGGCCCTCCCACTGGCGCTCTACGCCGTCGGTCTCACGGGCATCGTGTGCTCCGGCGGCCCGCCACCTCGACGCCCCGGAGGTGGGGATCCCGAGGATGCCGGGGACCCAGGGAGCCGGCAGGGGCCCGTGCTTCGGGCATGCCGACGCCCGGAGCCCCTCGACAGACGCCGTCACAGCCCTGCCGGGCGGTGCGGCGGGGCAAGGGTGCCTATTGATCCGAAACTCAATGAGGAAATTTCATCCTGATTTCGCTGGTCACGGGCCTGGTGTGAGCTTGTAGTGGGGTACTCGTGCTGGCCAGGACATGATCGGCAGAGGGCGATCGTCTGTCACCTCTGCACTTCGCTGTTCGCCAGGACGAGCAGGGCCCGCAGGAGGGTGGTCGCGCGTTGAGTGGATCGTGGAGGGTGACATCAAAGCCTGCTCCGACGAGATTTCGCATCCGGCCCTGCTGGACCGGGCGCGGCTTCGGATCGGGGACAGACACGTTCTTGACCTGGTGAAGGCGTTCCTCAAGGCGGGCATTGTCGGTGAGGATCGCGTGCTGCGAGAAACCAGCGCCGGGCAGAAGACCCCGCCACCGGCCTCTACACCGGCCGGCGCCCCGGCCTCACTCTCGTCGACCGACTCCTGGCCACCATCCTCTACCAGCGGTTCAAGATCGGTGAACAGGCGGGCGTCGGGATTCGGCTGCCTCACGCCAGCCGAGACCAGGCAGCGATACCATCACGCCCTCGCAGCGTAGAACGAGGCCTCTCGACGACATTGGGCTCCCCTGGCGTATGGCGCCATGACGGTTTTGATTCTCGGCGGCAGCGGCTACCTGGGAGCCGAGCCGGTGCGCCGGGTGATGGCTGCAGGGTGGGACACGGCCGCGACGTTTCCACTCCCGCCTAAGCCTCGATCCACCGACCCGTGCCTTGTGGATAACGTCTCGGAAAACGAAGAAGTGCCTTGTGACCTGCGATGATGGGAGTTCTTCAGGCTCCATCACGCACAATCAGCAAGGCACTTCCGAGATGCAAGTTTCCCACACGCGGGCGGCGGTCTCCGCTGCCTTCGATGACGCGAACCTGATCGCGCATGCCGGGCTGGTTCCGGTGATGCGGCTGGCCGAGCGGTGCGGTCTGCCCCGGCTGGTGAGGGAGAAGGTGAGGCTGACCGGGACGAAGAACGGCGCGGGTGCCTCGGCGGACGCCAAGGTCACCGGCATCGTGGGCGGCATGGCCGCAGGGGCGGACAGCATCGACGACCTCGACGTTCTGCGCCACGGTGCGATGTCGGCCGTGTTCGAAGGGGTCCGTGCCCCGTCCACCCTGGGCACCTTCCTCCGCTCCTTCACCCACGGTCACGCCCTCCAACTGCACGCGGTACACCGCAGGTTCCTCGGCGAACTGGCCGCGCACACCCCGTTGCTGCCCGGCTCCGGCGAGAAGGCGTTCATCGACGTCGACTCCACCCACAAACGCGTCTACGGCCGCACCAAGCAGGGTGGCGAGTACGGCCGGTTCAAGGGCATCCGCACCCTGCACCCTCTGCTCGCCACGATCTGCACCCCCACCCCTCCCGACCGGTGATCGCCACCGTGCGGATGCGCCGCGGCAAAGCAGCCGACTCCCGGGGCGCCCCGAAATTCGTCAGCGAGGCGCTGGCCACCGCCGTCGAGGCCGGCTGCACCGGCATGCGCATCTTGCGCGCGGACTCGCAGTTCTGCAACGCCGGTGTCATCGCCGCCTGCCGCCGGTCCGGCGCCCGCTTCTCCCTCACCACCGGGATGAACCCCTCCATCGAACGAGCCATCCACAGCATCCCCGACACCGCGTGGCAGCAGATCACCTACCCGACCGCGGTGCCCGACCCTGAGACCGGCGAGCTCATCTCGGACGCCGAGGTTGCCGAGATGCCCGCCTACACCGCCTTCGCCAGCCGCAAGAAAGGCGAGCGGGTCACGGCCCGGCTGATCGTGCGCCGGGTCCGTGACCTGGCCAAACCCGCCGTCGTCGGCGAGCAGGGCGAGTTGTTCCCGGTCTGGCGCCACCACCCGTTCTTCACCGACACCCCCGCGCCGACGCTCGAGGCCGAGCGGGAGCACCGCCACCACGCCGTCGTCGAGCAGGTCATCGCCGACAGCAAAGCCTCCGCCCTGGCCCACCTGCCGTCGGGACACTTCCACGCCAACGCCGCCTGGCTGATCCAGTGGGCGATGGCCTACAACCTGCTGCGGGCCGCCGGGGCACTGACCTCCGCCTTCCACGCCAAGGCCACCACCGCCACCCTCCGCGCCCACCTGGTCCAGGTCCCGGCCCGGATCGCCCGCTCCGCACGGCGCGTCACCCTGCACCTTCCGCGCAACTGGCGCTGGCAAAAAGCCTGGACGCACCTGTTCGACACCGTCCACCGCCCACCCGAACCCGCCTGACAGTCTCTGCCCACCCCGCCCGCCAGGGCCCGACCGGAACCAAACCGTGGAAAAGCTGGGCAGACCAGCGGATGCAGCACGCCCATGCCCATCGGTCGACCCCAAACCGGCTCAGAAGCCCGTCAGAAGATCACTTCCAGACCACGTCGGCGGATCGAGGCTTAGCGTCGGTCTGGTCGTAGGCCAGGACGAACTCGTCGATCTTTTCGGCGAGTTCGTCCTGGCTGGTGAACTGGCCTCTTCGCAGGATCCGGCGGGTGAGGGTGGAGAAGAAGATCTCTACTTGGTTCAGCCATGACGCGTGTTTGGGTGTGTGGTGGACGTTGAAGCGTGGGTGCGCGGCCAGCCACGCACGGGATTTCTTTGAGGTGTGCGACGAGCCGTTGTCCATGACCAGGTGAATGTCCTGGCCTGCGGCGATAGCCGAGTCCAGCAGCCGCAGGAACCTGATGAAGGCGTCGGAGTCGTTGCGGGTGATCGTCTCGGTCAGCACCTGGCCGCTGTGGACGTTGAGGGCGGCGATGATCGAGACGGTGCCGTGGCGGACGTACTCAAACTCTCGGCGAGTGCGCCGCCCTGGACCTCCTGGTTGGTCGGGGTGCTTGCGGGAGCGGGCAGTGATCCCGGTCTTCTCATCGATGGAGAGCACGACCGCGCCGGGCGGGCAGGTCCGGTAGAGCGCGCACACCTCGGCGGCCTTGTCGAAGAACTCCGGGTCGGCCGGCCGGGTCAGCCAACCGCGTACCAGGTGCGGCTTGAGATCCGTGCCGGACAGGATCCGCCCGATCTGTGAGGCCGATATCCCCAGCTCGGCCAGATGTCCGGCCAGTAGCCGGTGGGACCAGGTGGCGTCGGCGCCCGGCGGGGTCGCAGTCGCCGCCGCGATCACTTTGAGTCGGTCCTCGACGGTGAATCGGGGACGGCCCAGTGGTCGGGGCCGCTCGGCCAGCGTGGCCATCCCTTCGGCGGCGAGCCGTTTGCGCCAGGCGCGGACCGTGTCCACGTGCCGGTGAAGCGACCGGGCGATCGCCGCGTTGGACGCACCGTCGGATGCCGCCAGCAAGGCCCTGGCCCGGGCCACCCGCCCGACCGGCGCGGTCCGGGAGGCGGCCAGCACATCGATGTCGAAGTCGTAGTGGCCGGCAAAGCCGACCGCCTCCGGATGCAGCGGAACCGCCTCACCCGGGGCGACGTGACGGCGCACGACCGTCTTGGTCCGGTCGTAGACGATCGTCATCGGCACCCCGTTGAAGTGCGCAAATGCCCGCCGGTGGCAGTCGAAGAACGTCTGCAGGTCCAGGCTGGTGGTGAAGCAGCAGAACG
Organism: Streptomyces sp. NBC_00984; assembly: GCF_045162475.1. Taxonomy (NCBI): domain Bacteria; kingdom Bacillati; phylum Actinomycetota; class Actinomycetes; order Kitasatosporales; family Streptomycetaceae; genus Streptomyces; species Streptomyces sp. NBC_00984. The sequence continues at coordinate 52,708 of NZ_CP108734.1, read as the reverse complement.
GATCACGCGAGTACGACAGCACCATGTGGAAGGAGTAGACCTTCGGAATGCCCAGATGAGCGAGGACCTTTCCCTCATCGCCCCAGTCCACCTGAGCCTGAGCACCCGGGATCACCTCGAACCTGCGGTGCATCCCCGCCAACTCCCGTGGGTGATCCCCAGTTCCTCCGCGATCCGCGGGCGGGCCTCCTGCACGTAGAGCTTGACCCGCTGGTAGTTCCCGGTGAACCCGTACTCCGTGGCCAACCGCTCATGAATCACCGTGGCCTTCATCAGGACCTCGGCCCGCAGCATCGCGTCGATCAGCGGAGCAACCTCGTCGACCACCCGCCTGCGCGGCTGACCACTCGCCGTCCGGCGCGGCGGCGCAGACGAGTCAGCAGACAGGTACTTGCTGACCGTTCGCCAGTTCAGCCCGGTCTCCTTGGCGACCTCCGACAGGCTCATCGCCCCGGACTCCACCAGGCCGCGGAAGCGCCGGAGCTCCAGCCAGCGCTGCGGGTCCAAGACCATGGCCCACCCCTCTCTGCAACCTTGGACAACAGGCAGCAGAATGCCGGGGGCCGACTCTCAGCGCATCAAGAACTCTGTACGTTCATCCGTACGCGGCTATGCGCGTTCACATGTACGTCGACACCCGGCGCAGGTGCAGCCGCAGGAGTGCTCCACCGTCCACCCGATCGGGCTCGACCCGCGCACCTACGCCGACCTCTACCAGGGCAGCCTCAGCACGGTCGGCCAGGCGAGGAGCACGTCGCCGTGGGGCACCCTGGACCAGGGCGGCAACGCGGTCGAATGGACGGACACGATCACCCCGCCTCCGGCGGGACGGAACTCCGTGCGGGTCTGGCGGCGGCTGCACGGCGGAATCTCCAACGCGTCGGCCTACCAGATGTGGCCTTCGGCAGTCGGGCTGCAGCCGCAGGACAACGTGTTCTTCAACCACACCTATCCGTGGCTGGGCATCCGGATCGGAGTGGTCGGCGACCTGACGCCCTGCCGGCAGAATTGAGGGGGTTCTGACCTCGTCCACCGGCCGCTCGTCGACCGGTCCTTCCTTCTCGCCCATCCCCTGGCCGTGCAGGCTGGCCAGAGCCCTCGACCGGGCCCCGGTCAGCCTCCCAGATCATCGACTTGCACGGCTTTCTGACACGCTCTCCAGCCGCAGCAGACCATGTGACCCGGGGATTTCAGACCCCACGAGGTCAGCCCGGAAGGGGAATGAACACCAGGAGACCGCGGACGGAGGCGGCCTCGTAGCAGGAAGTGCCGGCGAAGGTGGCGGTGTAAAAGGGGGTGGCTACGACGTAGACGGGGACGACGGCGTTGGTGATGGTGGCGGTGCCGGTGACATCGGTGTCGGCGGTGCCGAGGGTGATCGGGCCGAAGAGCGTGGTGGCGGTGAAGGTCACCGGCTGACCGACCACCGGCGTGCCCGAGGTGGTCGTCAGGGTGGCGCTGAGGGTGGGGATGTAGAACTCCGGCAGCGGGGTGAACCGGAGCCGGATGGTGCCCGTCTGTGCGGTCAGCACTGTGGGGCTGGGGTTCACGGTGACGGAGGTGCTGGCGCTGGAGCCGGTGAAGCAGCTGTCACCGCCGTAGGCGGCGGTGAGGGTGCCGGTGGTCAGGGCGGTGGTGGTGAAGCAGGCCTGCCCCGAAGCGTTGACGGGGACCACCTGCGTCTGGCCGTTGGGGAGGGTGAAGGTGACCGTGCCGGTCGGCACCGAGGTGGTGGCTGTTCCTGGGGTGATGGTGGCGCATATGGTCACGCTCTGCCCGCAGAGGGAGGGGTTCGGCGTCACCGACAGCGTCGGCGTTGTGGAGTCCTGGCTCACGGTGACGGGGGTGGGGTTGCCGTTCACGGTCGCGGTGAACGTACCGACGGTGTAGGCGTGGGTGGTCTGCCCGCTCCCGGTGGCGTCCAGGGCGACGGTGACCGTGGGGCTGCCGTCCCCGAAGTTCACCACTGCCGTCCCGTTCGGAGTCCCGCCGGAGATGCTGAACGTCACCGTCTGCCCGCACACCGGCGCCGCCGGCGAGGTCATCACCGTCAACGGCGAAATCTCTGTCACGTTCGCCGAGTTGGCGTTGGTGACGTAGACGTTGCTGTTCTGCGCCGCCGCCACATAGAACGGGAACGCGCCGGCGGGGACGGTGGCCACGACGGTGTTCGTGACGCTGCTGATCACCGTCACGTTGTTCGAGTTGGAGTTGCCGACGTAGACGTTGCCGGTCGGCGCCACCGCGATCCCGAACGGGCCCGCGCCGGTGGGGACGGTGGCCACGACGGTGTTCGTGACGCTGTCGATCACCGTCACGTTGTTCGAGATGGTGTTGGTGACGTAGACGTTGCCGTTCGACGCCACCGCGAAAACCCCCGGGACGCTGCCGGCGGGGACGGTGGTCAGGACGGTGTTCGTGGCACTGTCGATCACCGTCACGTTGTTCGAGAGCTGGTTGGCGATATAGACGTTGCCGTTCGGCGCCACCGCCGCCGCGCCCGGGAAACTGCCGCTGGGGAGGGTGGTCAGGACGGTGTTCGTGGCGCTGTCGATCACCGTCACGGTGTTGTCGTTCCGGTTGGCGACGTAGACGTTGCCGTTCGGCGCCACCGCCACCGCCACCGCGTCCGGGACCGCGCCGCAGGGAACGGTGGCCAGGACGGTGTTCGTGGCACTGTCGATCACCGTCACGTTGTTCGACGTGCTGTTGCCGACGTAGACGCTGCCGTTCGGCGCCACCGCCAGCGCGAACGGGCCCCCGCCGGCGGGGACGGTGGTCAGGACGGTGTTCGTGGCGCTGTCGATCACCGTCACGTTGTTCGAGCTCTGGTTGGTGACGTAGACGTTGCCGTTCGACGCCGCCACGATCATGGCCGGGTTCGAGCCGGCGGGGACGGTGGCCAGGACGGTGTTGGTGGTGCTGCTGATCACCGTCACGTTGTCCGAGTTGCTGTTGCCGACGTACACGTTGCCGTTCGGCGCAACCGCCACGGGGATCGGGCTCGTGCCCGCCGGGATCGTCACCGTGGAGAACTCCGCACTGAAGGGCAGCACCGCAAGCCCCCGTACAGCGGGCGCCTCAGATCCACCCGCCGGGCCAACCGGCCGAACCCCGCGAGCTGCCAACGGAGTTGCCAACCAAATCGCACTCGATTCCATGACAAACCTCTCTCAGCTGAGAGGGCCACCCAGGAATTCCCACCGGGGCCCGCGTCGCACGGCGCCGATATACGCGAACCGGATTACCGCTTGGAAACCGGGACAGAGAGAGGACGCACCGACACGTACCACGCACGGGCGCACCATAGGGGTTGGTTCTCTCCCCGGGAAGAGAGGTAGCCCACCGGAAAACGGTCACTGCCATTAACCCGAAATAAGCAATACGACACTACGCCCTTGACTGCGTTTCACCCGAAAAGACCATTCCGCATACGAGATGACGAACTGTCATGCTGTGACGGAGTTTTAGGTTTCCGGTGGTTCGGTTGTTGTGGCCTGGTGTTTTGTGTTTCGGGTGGGAATTTTGGTGTGGGTGTGGGGGAGGGGTGGGTGTCTTCGGAGCGTGTGGAGGCGGTGTTCGGTGTGGTTGTTCGGGTGGTTGGTCTGGGGTGTCGTGATTGTGTGGGATTGATCTCGATTTTGTGGTGATTGTGAGGATATGCCTTTAGGTAGCTGCTGGGGTGTGGCCGTGTGGGGTGTTCGTTGGTGCTGTTCAGGGGTGTGTGTGGGTCAGATAGGCGGTCAGGGGATCGCTGGTGGTGGGCGTCAGGGTGTCGAGTCCGAGCCGGTCGGTGATCACTGCGTGGACACCGCGGGTGGTGCGTGGCCGGGGGCGGGGGAGTGTGGCCAGGGTGCGGGCGGGGGTGACGGTCTCGGGATACGTCACGAGATCGCGGGCCAGGAGTACGGGCGAGGCATTGCCGGTGTGGGTGAGATGAGGGCTGGCCGCGGTGAGGCGGTTCAGCCGGTGTTCCCAGCGGCCGGTCAGGTGCTGGCGGTGGTCGTACCAGCGGGTGGTGATCGCCCGCGCCGCCATCCACGTATTCCTCCCGCGGGGGTGGCGCAGGAGACGCTGATGGGCGTGGTGGGCCACGGTGAGTTCGGGCACGGCCCCGGTACGCACGGGCGCGTGGAGCCGGGGATCGGGGGCGGCTTGCTGGTGGCGGACGCAGACCAGGTGGTGCCAGTGCCGGTAACCCCATGCAGCGCCGGCCTGTCCGTGACTTTGGTGCCGTGCGCAGAGGGTGCAGGCACGCACGGGCTGCTGCTCTGCGTCGAGGGCCGTCCAGGACGCTCCGGGTTCGTCTTCTGCCCGGCGCGGGTTGTGAGGGCTGGGGTGGTGGGTGAGGTAGGGCAGCGCCTGCAGGAGGTGGTCCAGCGGGATACGGGCCACCGCGGCAACCCGGCGGGCCGCACCGGGGGTGAGGCGCAGATCGTTGATGGGCAGGCTGCCGTGGCCGTGCTCCGTGATGTCGATGCCGTCGAGGAACTGGGGCAGCGCCAGTCGGTAGGTGCGGGCGAGACGTTCCAGGTAGGAGGCGGTCGCTTCGCACGGCAGCGGCCGTACCCGGAACACCCCCGGTGCCAGGGGCGCCATGTCCGCCCACACGCCTGCGAGGCGAGACCCGTGCTGTGCCCCGCCCGTCCAGGCTCCGCAACTGCCCCTCTGTTCTGTCCGGTTCACCGGGCGGGTGCCTTGTGCCGGCTGGTGGGCCGGTGGTGCTGTTCGGCGAGGTGGTCCAGGCGGATGCCCGCGAGGGTGGTTCTGGTGATGCGTTCGGTGCCCTCCGTCAGGGCGGTGATCGCGGCCTGGCGGATGAGGCGGGCGAGGGAGCCGATCCGCCCGGCGGTGCGCTCGTGGAGATACGAGGCCAGCCCCGGAAGGGTGCCGGGACGGTGGCGTCGCAGGTCAAGGGCCCTCTCCATGCCGGTGACGAGGTCCTTGAACGGCTCGCTGGTGCCCAGCCGGGCGGGGAAGACCCCGCACTCGACCAGCGATGCCCGGCCCGCGAGTTGGGCCCCGCGCACCCCACTGAACAACGCTGTGCTGGTGACGTCGATGCCCGCGTACATGAACGTCGCGCCGATCCGCTCGGTGAGGTCCTTGAGGAGGTCGGTGCTCTGGGCGCCGGTGGTGGTGCAGGGGTTGAGCCGGTGGATCTCGTCGATGAGTACCAGCCGCACGCCGGCCTGTGTGTAGGTGTGGCAGAGCTGTTGACGATCTGGGTCTGGGACATGCGGGCGGTGACGGGGATGCCGAGGTAGCGGGCGAACTCGGCGGCGAGGGTCTTGGCGGTGGCGGCGGGCGGGACCAGGACGTAGGCGACCGGTACCTGCCCGCCCACCGCGTTCTCCCCGCGGCGGCGGGTGTGGGCGAGGTGGCAGGTGCGTCCGACCTGGAGGAGGGCGGTGGTTTTTCCCGCCCCGGCCGGGCCGGCGACGATCAGGGAGGGCCGTGCGGTGACCTGCTGGTCGCCGCCCATGATCATCAGGGTTCGTACGTTCACGGCGAGTCTGTCGATGGCCGGGGTGCGTACGGTCACGAACCGTGAGTGGTAGGCCAGCCGTTCGTCCAGGCTCCTCGGTGGTGCCCCGGGCTTCGGAGGTGCGGTCACCGGTGTGGTGGTGAAGCGGGCGAATCCGTCCCACGTCGTCACCGACCCCGGCCCCTCCTCACCCCAAGCGCCCGTCACGTCTGCCGCGTCCGTGAGGGGTCCTTCCGCCGGGCGACCGCCCCCCGGCACCCCACCCCCGCCCGCATGCGGCGGGATCCTTACCACCGTTCGGCCTCCGCCTCGGCGTCCCACAATCCGTACCCGCCGCCCTCGCTCTCGCCGGTTTCGCCGAGCGGGAGATCAGCACCGTCCGCCTCTGCTTCGTCTTCGTCGCCCTGACCGGCGGCGAGGTCGTCCAGGCTCTCGCCCCATTCCCCGTCCCCCCAGGCCCCCTGCCGGGCCGCCCCCCAGGGCATCCGCAGGCTGCCCTGCTCCTGCTCCTGTTCCTGCGTCCCGACCTGTACCTGCCGCAGTTTCGGCCCCCGGGCTCTGACCGTCTTCGGATTCACGGGCCTGCCGCGGCGCCGGCAGGCCCGCACCCCCCGCCAGGCCGTCAAGAACGGCCGCGCTACCGGGTGCGGTGATCGGAGGCTTGCGGCCCCTGCGCTTCGGCGCCGCCCTCACCTCGCCACGCGTACGCCGCAGCACCTGGTCGAGAGCGTCGGCGAGGCCGGCTTCGTGCTGTTCACGGTCCGCGCGTTGTTCCAATTCGCTGCGGACGTGCCGCCACATCTGGTCGTTGAAAGGCTGGTGGACGTGATCGCGGTGGATCCACGGGTTCCCGTCGCCCAGACGCACCCAGACCTGCCGGGCGTCATGCGGGTTGTAGTGAACCTCCCACTTGCCGTCCTTGGCCACCGCATCAGAGCGCCGGCCACGGAAGTCATCCAGCACCTCGTGGTCGTAGGTCCGGTAGTCGATACGGATGCCGCGTTCGGTCACCGGCTGCCACCGCACCGGCAGCAGCTCCAGGTAGTCGGCCCTGTCCAACAGCACGGGCACGTACCCGCACACGGCGATCAGCGCAGCCCACATCTCGTTCGGGCTGAGCACCGCCTTCGGCAGCACCGGATGCCGCAGCCCCTCGTGCGGACGGTTCTGCCACCCGCACACGATCCACTCATCCAGGAAGTCCTGCAGCTGCGGGACCGTCCACCGCGCCTCCGCCTCCATGTCCTTGCCCCGCCGGAGAGGACTGCATCCGGTGTGGCCGGCGACGTGCTGACAGAACAGATCATTAATGGACCCGAAGGTCCGCTCCACCACCCCTTTGGCCTGCGGCCGCCGAGGAGGTGCGGGCTGCACGCTCACCCCGAGCATCTCGCACGCGGCGACGAAGCTCTCGGAGACGTAGACCTTCCCGCGGTCGACGACGATCGTCTCCGGCACGATCACAGGACGGGCCGCCGCCCCTTCCAGCCGCTCGTCCAGCGACAGCATCCGCGCGTAGGGCACCTGCGCCCGCGACAGCTGCAGCACCGCAGGCCACGAAGGCCGAGCGGGGTGGGGAACGGCCATCTCGGCCAGCAACAGCGCCGCGTCCACGGCCTTCGTACCGTGCGGCCGCCGTACCGCCGCCAGGATCGACCTCGTCGCCACGTCCACCGCGATCGAAAGCTCAGGACGTCCCAGACTCCCGTCCTCCAGCACAGCCATGACGTCCAGGCGGGTGGTGTCGATCTGCACCTGCTCCCCGGGCCGCAGCGCCCCCTGCACCGCTTGCCCCCGCGCCGACCCGGTCGCCGTCCGCGCCGCCCGCCCGGGCCGCTCGACGGGATCGGCCAGCGCGTTCACCAGCCGGTAGAACGTCGACCGCGACGGCATCAGCTCCACCGCCTCCTGCCCGTGCGTGTCCTTGAGGATCTGCCCGACCAGCACCTGCAGCCCCTTCACTGTCCCCTTCGACCGCCCCCGCTGCCGACGCAACGCCTCCAGCACCGCGGCCACGACCCGCTCATCGGTATAACCCGTCAAAGACCGGCCCCACGAGGGCACCGAGCGCTTGTCGACCAGCCCCCACAACCCCTGCTCCCGGTACACCAGCCGCATCTTCTGCACCGTCGTACGCGTCACCCGCGCAAACCCGAGTGCCGCCAGCTCCCGCGCCTTCGCCGCCTCCCGCTGCGCCAGCGTCCACCGCCCGGGGTCGTACTCCTCCCGCATCACCTGCCCCTCACCGTTGCCCTCGGGATGCGGCCATCCCGTCTCCACCTCCCGGATGTGCGGCAGCCACGCCAGTGCCCGCTGCTGCGCCGCCAGCGGCACCGTCTCGAACAGCCCCCACTGCGGCACCGCATCCGCCTCCCGCGCGCCCACCACCGCAAAGCCCGGGTCGGCGAACAACCGGCCCGACAGCAACGACATGTCCGTGCCGTCCTCACCCAGCAGATACACCCGCTGCCCCTGCAGCCCGACCACCTGGAACGTCTGCCCCCGGTAGATGACATGCCCGCCGACCTCCACCACCGGACGCCGCCCCGCCCCCCTTACGACCGCCCACCCCGCTCACCGGCTCTCCCGCAGACCGGCCCCAGCCATCCGCACACCGCCCGGACCACCACCCGCGGACACCCCGACCAGCGATCCGCCGTGCAGCGGCTCATTGAGATCCGTCACCAACTGCCCGCACCACAGCGCGTGATAGACGACAGGCAGGACCTGCAGAGGATCACCCACCGACGCCGCCCTGTTGAGCAAAGGCCGCGACACGGCGTACGCCCCAGCCACCGAGTCCTGCAGCCCGGGCGTCCCCCGGTACCGCGGATGCCGGTAGCCGGCCAGCCACCGCAGATTGGCCGCCACCACCGCAGAAGGCGGCCCCAGCCGCCGGTACCGCCCACCCCACCCGCGCGCACGCCGCCTCCAGCACCGCCTGAGCCCGCAACGCCCCCGCGCCGCCCGAGGCCGGGCTCGACGGACAGTCCGCGAACAGCCCGGTGCCGTCGGCGTACCGGGCGAACACCTGCGGCACCCACGAACGCACCCGGCCGTCCGCCTCGTCCCGCCCCGCACCGGCCGCCCCGCCAGCCCCGCCACCTCCGGTTCCCGGTCCAGCACCATCAACTGCGTGCGCATCGCGGCCGACCCATGCACCACATGACGGCCCGTCGTCGCCGACCACCACCACCCCGGCCCCCACCGACGCCCCGGCACCACCGGAAACGCCGACACCGGCCCCAACTCCTCGAACCGCACCGACACCACCGCCTGCTCCCACGAAAGCTGCCTCACCCGCCCGCCAGAATCGGCGAACACCACCTCCAGCCCCTCCTGCTCAACAACCACACGGCCGGCACCGCCAAGCTGCTCCATGCCTCCAGCCAAATACGCCCCGGACACCTCCCCTGAGGTGACCCCTGTGGTGTGGACACACCTGACAATGGATCTTGCTGATCCTGGAAGGTGTAGATCTACGTGGCACGGCCCTCGAAGTTCAGTGCGGAGTTCCGGTCCGACGCGATCGCGTTGTGGCGGGCTTCGGCCGGCAGGCGGACGTTCAAGGATGTCGCGGCTGATCTGAACGTCGACCCCGAGACGCTGCGGACCTGGGTGCGTGATGCCGACGGTCGTCCAGTCGCCGCAGGCGCGTCGCAGGACACCGAGGCCGAGTTGGCCCGGGGTGCGGGCGGAGAACGCGCGGCTGGCCAAGGCGGGGAAGGAATGGCAGCTGGAGCGGGAGATCCTGCGTCGGGCAGCGGCCTATTTCGCCCGGGAGATGAAGTGAAGACCGCCGCTTGGGACTTCGTCTCCACCCACGCCGAGATGTTCGGCATCAAGCGGATATGCCGGGTGCTGGAGGTCTCCCGCTCGGGCTACTACCGGTGGAGCACCGGCGCCGAGGCGCGGGCGGGGCGGCAGTTCGAGGAGGACGCCCTGGTCGAGGAGATCCGCGGAATCCATGCCGAACACCGCGGGAACTACGGCGCGCTTCGAGTCCATGCCGAACTGCGCGGCTTCGGCCACACGGTCAACCACAAGCGCGTGGCCAGGCTGATGCGCAAGCACGGCATCGTCGGCCGTCACCTGCGGAAGAAGAAGCGCACCACGATCCCGGACCCCCTCGCGCCGCCGGTGGCGGACCTGGTCCAGCGGGACTTCACCGCCGGTACGCTGGACGAGAAGTGGTGCGGCGACATCACATATGTGCAGGTCGGAGCCGCGTGGCTCTACCTCGCTTGCGTCATCGATATCCGGTCGCGCCGAGTGCTCGGCTGGTCGACGGCCCCGCACATGCGGGCCGAGCTCGTCATCGACGCACTCCAGGCCGCGGTCGCGAGCCGCGGCGGCAACGTGACCGGAGTGATCTTCCACGCGGACCACGGATCGCACTACACCTCGGCCGCGTTCGCCCAGGTCTGCGACCTGCACGGCATCCGCAGAAGCATGGGCAGGGTCGGCTCCAGCTACGACAACGCCCTGGCCGAGAGTTTCTGGCAGGGACTGAAGCGAGAAACGATGCACAGGAGAGTGCTGGTGACGATGTCTCAGGCGAGGCCCGAGATATTCCGGTGGCTCGGCCTGTCCAGCACCAGCTCCGCCGCCTACCAGCTCGGCCGCCTCGAAGCCCGCGGACTGATCAGCCGCACCGGCCACCGCTGGCGCTCCTGCCGCCTCAGCACCTGACCCCGACCGTGCCGGGCGGGTCGGCAATTGGGTCAGCGGCCAAGGGGGTCGGGCCCGGCCGCAGTGGCCGTGCACGTCTCCGTCCGGCGCGTACCTCTCCGGGGTGACGTACCGCGGCGACGGCCAGGAGGACCGCGCCGGCCGGGCCGGGTGGCTGCTGCATCGGACGGCGATGACGGGTCCGGCTGCGCACAGACCTCTCTGTCGGTAAGTAGTCGGCGTGCCGCCTGGCCGTGGCGGACCCTGCGGCCTGCGGTTTTCCCTCCATCGCGTTGGATCCTGGCGCGACCAGGAGCGCGACGTGAGGCGCGACCAGAAGCGCGCGACCAGGAGCAGTCCTCAGGGAGCGGAGCACCAGGTTGCGCATCTAGTGCTGTGACCGGGATGGTTCACCGTGGTCGGGAGACGGCTCACGGGACGAGCGCGGTCCGCGAGGCGACTGGTATTAATGGTGCATGCAGGAAGAGACCGCGCGGTCCGCGATCGACACGTTCATCTCCGCGTTCAACGCCTCGGACGACAGCTATGTGACTGCGCTGCTCTCCCAGGCCCTAACCTCGGACGTGGTCTTCTGGGGACCGTTGGGCCGCAGTGAGGGGATCGAGGCGGTCGAGCGGTTCGTGCTGGACATCCGGCGCCACCCCGCGGGGACCGGCACGATGGTGCGCTGTTCGGCGGTGGACATGCCGGACGAGTGGGCCCGGTACCAGTGGGTCTTCACGACGCCGGATGGAGGCCCCCGCCTGGCGGGAACGGACGTCGTCCATCTGCGGCGGAGCCTCATCGACCAGGTCATCGTCTTCGCGGGGGAGATCGAGCCGTCCGCCTCCTGAGTCATCCTCCTCTGGCGCCGTCCTTCTCCTGAACCGGCCCCGTTCGGGGCTCCGGGTCTGCCCAGCCGAGATCATCTTCACAACGCTTCGGTCGTCCGCGCTTGGCCACGAGCGGACCGATGATGCGCTGTGGCCGCGCAAGCTCGCGGTTGGTCAGGCTGCGGTGTTGAGGGGCGTCCGCAGCACCGCCACCGCGACCTGGACCGTCACGTGGACGGCCCCCCGCCCTCAACGACGGCGGCGAGTTCACCGAGACCCGACAGACCGGCTTCGGTGTACGTGTCGGTGAGGTCCAGGTCCTCAACTAGCCGGCCGGGCCCGCCCCGACCACGGGCCCGACCACAGACCCGACCACGGGCCGACGCAGGCCGACCACAGACCCGACCACCGCAGGCCAGGGCCAACACGCTGCTCCTGGACCACGATCCCGGCCGCCGCGCCGGCACCCCGTTGCACGGGAGCCCGGCGGCCGGGGCGATCGGTGATGCGCTGCCCGTACGATGACTGGCGTTGTTCACGAGATTCGGTTCTGGCACACATTCCGTGAAAGATGTGACGGAGTTTTAGATCTTTGGTATTTGGGTTGTTCTGGCCTGGTGTCTTGTTGTTGGGCTGGGGATTTATGGGTGGGTGCAGTGGCCGGTAGTGGCTGTGTCCGGGTGCTGTGCAGGGGTGTTCGGTTTGGTTGTTCGGGCTGTTGATCTGGGGTTTGGTAGTTGGGCGGGATTGATCTTGTGTTTGTTGTGGGTGTGGTGGCACGTCTATAGGTGCCTGTAGGGGTGTCGGCCGTGCCTGGTGCTTGTTGGTGCTGGTCAGGGGCGTGCGTGGGTGAGGTAGACGGTCAGGGGATCGCTGGTGGTGGGGGTCAGGGTGTCGAGTTTGAGGCGGTGGGCGATCACGCCGAGGAGATCGCCCGTGCGGGTCCGGCGCGTGTGGGGGAGGGTTGCCAGGGTGCGGGCGAGGGCGACGGTTTCGGGGTAGGTCACCAGATCACGGGCCAGGAGAACAGCCGAGGCAGTCCCTGCACGGCCCAGATGGGTGTTGCCCGCAACGAGCCGGCCCAGGCGATGCTGCCAGCGGCCGGTCAGATGCTGCTGGTGGTCGTACCAGCGTGTGGTGACCGCGCGTGCCGTCATCCAGGCGCTCGCGGCCTGGGGGTGACGCTTCAGACGCTGGTGGGCGTGGTGGGCCGTGATCAGTTCGGGCACGGCCCAGGTGTGGAGCGTGGACGTGAGCCGCGGGCCGGGAGCGGCTTGCTGGTGGCGCGGACAGACCAGCCGGTGCCAGGGCCGATGAACCCACGCCATCCCGGTCACGCCCCGGCTGTGGTGCCACGTACACAAGGCGCAGGCGGCCACGGGCTGATGTTCGGCTTCGAGGGGTTTCCAGTACGCGGCGGCCGGCCCGGGACCAGAACGGCGGTGGTGGGTCAGGTGGGGCAGGGCGCGGGTGAGGTGCGCCAGCGGGATCCGGCCCAGTACAGCGATGCGGTGGGCGGCGCCGGGCGTCAGGCACAGGCCAGCCGCGGGTGAGGTGCCGTGTCCGTGGACGGTGATACCGCTGCCGTCGAGGAGTTGCGGCAGCGTCAGCCGGTAGGCACCGGCGAGGCGCTGTAGGTATGAGGCGGTCGCTTCGAACAGCAGTGGCCGTACCCGGAACACCCCCGGTGCCAAAGGCGGGATCCGCGCCGCCCATGCCCCACCGGCGGGTACGCCGCTTCCCGCGGCATCGGGTGCGGCCGCCCAAGAGGCCGTGAGAACGGTCTGGCTCACCGAGTGCTGGTCTTGGTCCGGGTGCGGGGCCGGTAGTGCTGTTCGGCGAGGTGATCGAGGCGGACAGCGTCGAGGGTGGTCCTGGTGATCCGTTCGGTGCCGTCGGCCAGCGCGGTCAGGGCCGCCTGCTTGATCAGACGGGCCAGAGACCCGATCCGTCCGGCGGTGCGCGCGTGCAGGTACGGCGCCAGCCTCACCAGGCTCCCGGCCCGGTGATATCGCAGATCGAGCGCGTTCTCCATCGCCCGTACCAGGTCTTTGAACGGCTCGTGGACTCTGCTGCGCAATTCCTGGGTCAGGCTGTGAGTCGGTAGGCGAGGCGTTCGAGCCGGCTGCTGCGGGTGTGATGCTGGTCGTGTCCGGTCCAGTGGGCGTCGAGTCTGATCACGTTGAGTGCGGTGGCGGAGAAGGCGTGTTGGAGGCGGACTTTCGGTAGCCCGCGGTAGCGGGCCCGGCGTATGCCGGTGATGTCGAGGGCTTGATTGATAGTGCCTTCCACACCCGCTCGCAGGGCGTACTTGGCCTTCCACGTCTCGGTCTTCTGCTCGGCGCGGGCCTGGGTGAGGGCTTCTTCTGGCTCTCTGGGGCGCAGGGTGAGCATGCGGCGGCCTTTCGCGGAGCTGGTGCATTGGTCGCGGAAGGGGCAGGGGCGGCAGGTGCGGACGCCGAAGGTGATGACGATCGTGTCCGTTCCGTGCTGTTTCACGGGGTTCCAGTGCGCGCTGGTCTTGCCGGCGGGGCAGCGGACCTGGCGGGCCCTCCAGTCGATGATGAAGGCGCTCTTGTCGAAGCCGGCGTGGGCCTTGGCCTGGGCGGAATGATCCAGCAGAACCGGGGTGACCATACGGGTGCCCTGTTTCAGCGCGGCGGCGATGAGGTCGGCGGATGGATAGCCGGAGTCGAGGTAGTGCTCGGCGGGCCTGATGCCGTGCTCGGCCAGGCGCTGTTGGACCGGGGCGGTCGCTTTCACATCGGGCACGGTGGCATCGGTGGTGCACACGTCCGTGATCAGATTCGGTGCCGCCCGGACACCGGCTTCGGCTTCGGCTTCGGCTTCGGCTTCGGCTTCGGTGGGAGTGTCGCGGGTCTCGGTGAGATGGACCTTGTAGCCCATCCAGAACAGGCCCTCGCCCTTGGCCGCCCAGCGTGCGTCCGCGTCGTAGGGGAGGCGAGGCGGCGATGACCGGGCGGGACACCCTCGTCGTCGGCGGCCCGCTTCTTGATCACCTCCCGTCCCCTGGTGTCGGTGCTCAGGTAGTACGTCTGGACGAGGATCTGCCGCAGGATCTGTACGGACTCGATCTCACGGATCCATGGGGGTGTGCCGGGTGACCAGGCCGCCCGGCACAACGCCAGCGCGTCCTGGCCGAAGACCTGCGCGAGCCGGTCGCGTTTCGTCTGCGAGGCGGGCATGCGCCAGCCGTCCACCCGCGGCCCGTACCGGTGAGCGAACTCGGCGACATCGACCTGCCCGGCCAGCCACGACGGCGCCGCGACAGCCAGGGCCTCCAGCGCCGCCCGCACACTCTCCCCGGCCAGCTCGAGGCGGTTCAAGTCCCGCACCGCACTGATCACATGGGTGGAATCGGTCCGCTGCCTGCCCCCGGCCGCGACCAGCCCCTCCTCCACGCAGTACTCAAGGAGACGGTCGAAGACCACCCGTTCCATGCCGTTGTCGGACAGGCGGGAACGGAACCGGCTCAGCACACTGGCATCGAAGCCGGTGTCCGTCAGCTCCGCCCCGAGCGCGTACTTCCAGTCGATCGCCCGCACCGCCATCGCCGCGGCCTGCCGATCGGTCAGATCCTCGGCGAACTGCAACACCGTGACCAGGCACAACACCCCCGGAGACAAACCCGGAGCCCCACGCACCCCGAACGCCGACGCGAACGGCTCGTCCGCGAAAACCTCCGCGAGCCGGTCTCGCACCCGTATCGCCAGGCTCCCCTGCGGGAACGCCGCCCGCGCCACCATCACGGTCTGCTCCGGGACTTCCGGCAGCCCCTCCGGCCGCATCGACATCCACACCACCCCCACGGCCGCACGACAGGACAACGACCGTACAGACGATCATCCCGTGCCCACCTTCACCCCCGCACGGAATTGCGCAGCAGAGTCGCCTGGGGCTGGCCCGCGGCCACCATGACCTACGAGGCCGACCAGGCCGACCTGTTGCGGCACGAGAAGGAGATCGCCGCACACCAGTCTTTCAACTACGCGCTGTTCGGCGCGGCGGAGACAGCTCTGCTCGGCTGCGTCTACATCGACCCACCGGAGAGGGCCGGCGCGGACGGCGAGATCTCCTGGTGGGTGGTGGACGAGCTGGTGGGCAGCAAGGTCGAGCAGGCCCTCGACGAGCTGGTGCCGCAGTGGATCGCCGCCGACTGGCCGTTCGAGCAGCCGCGCTTCCTCGGCCGCGAGATCTCCTGGTCGGACTGGCTCGCCCTGCCGGAGCACCCCAACGCGTAAGTAGCTTTTGTCGTAGTGCTCTGGGGACTTGGTGCTCGAACGGCCGTCTCGATTGGGTGGTCGTCGGGCGTTTTCACGTTGTTGGGTGTGTGGGTGTCTGACTGTGCGCCGAGGTGTGGTGGGGCCGGGTGCCGGCCTGGGCTCAAGCCGCGGTAAGTCGGCCGGTGACGCCGGTGATCTGCTCCCAGGTGGTGAAGCGGATGGTCATTTCGGCTCGGTGTTCGGATGCGGTCATCAGGTGGCGTCGGGGCCGGAAGTGGGGTGAGATACCGCTGAACGCGGACAGGAACCGCTGGGCCCCGCCCACGCTGCGGAAGCCCTTCATGGCCCGTTCGCGTTGCCTCGTCGGCTGGTGACTGTTCTCGGCCCGGTTGTTCAATCCCTTGTGGGAGCGGTGCTCCACCGAGGGCATGACCTCGCGGTGGGCGGCGCCGTAGGAACGCAGCTTGTCGGTGACGACCACTCGCGGCACCCCGCCCGTCGTCATCAGCCTGCGGAAGAAGCGCCTGGCCGCGGCCGTGTCCCGCCGGTTCTGCACCAGGATGTCCAGGACATTGCCGTCCTGGTCGACAGCCCGCCACAGATACTTCTGCTCACCGTTGATCTTGATGAAGACCTCGTCCAGATGCCACTTGTCCCCTGGCCGTGGCTGTCGGCGGCGCAGCGCGTTGGCGTACGCCTGCCCGAACTTCAGACACCAGCGGCGCACGGTCTCGTGGGACACGATGACACCGCGCCCTAGCATCAGCTCCTCGACTTCACGGAAACTGAGCGGGAACCGGAAGTACAGCCACACACAGTGCGCGATGATCTCGACCGGGTACCGGTGCCCCCTGTATGACGGCGACACGCTCCCCACGGACGATCCCCCTCCACCATGATCAACCGAGGATCCTCCCACGCCACCCGCCAACGTGACAGCGCCCTTGTGGCGCATGCTGCGGCCCGGAGACCGGCACGACCGGTGCATGAGGGACACCCTCAACGCGCTCAAGGAGGACGGCGAAGTCCGAGTGGAGACGCGGCTGGAGTCGAACCATCAGCTGTGGGTGCTCACCGAGCGAGGACACAAGGAGGCCAAGCAACTGCTGCCGGGGAACGTACGGGTCTCCGCACTGCGCAAGCTCAAGTTCGACGATGAGGGTGAGCCGGTTACCGGCGAGGGCTTCGACGAACACGCGGCCGCCGTCACGATGACCGCTGCGGTCCTCACCGGGGCCGGCTTCGGCACACCGCTGTCCTGGCAGACCGAGATCGGCCACAAGCTCCCCTACGGCTACACCCAGTACGCCGACCTGACGATGCGGGCCCCGGATGCCGAAGTGCCCGCGATGCTCCTGGAGGTCGACCGCGTGAACGAGCCCGTCGACGTCCTGGTGGCCAAGGTGCGCCGCTACACCGAGTGGTTCGAGCTCCTGGCGCCGAAGGCCGACAAGGCCAAGGCGCAGGCGGCCCGCCACGACGGTGCGGCGGTGCACGACTTCCGGCTGTGGTCGCGGATCTACCCGGCGACCGGCCGCGCGGGCTACGTGCCGGTGGCGTTCGTGTTCACGGGCAAGACGACGGCGCAGCGGGCCAGCAGGATGCAGCGACTGGAGCAGGCCGCCCGTTCCTACTTCGCCGGCACCAAGTACGCGGGCGGTGGCATCACGGCCGTCGACTACCACCAGGCGGTGCCCGTGGTCGTGACCGAGCTGGAGCGGATCACCGCCGACCCGGCCGGGGCGGCGGGGAAGGTGTGGCGCAGGCTCGGGCGCGATGAGTGGCAGACGCTGACGGAGGCCCTGGATAACCCCGACGGTGACCGGCTGTACGTGGTGCAGCGGGAGCAGGCCCGCAAGCGCCAGAAGGAGCGCGAAGCCGCGGCCCGCGAGGCGCAGCGGCCCGTGTGCAGGCGCTGCGGAGCGAAGTTCACCGACGACCGCTGGGACACGGTCCGGCAGTACCCGGCGCAGCAGCACCGCGAGCTGTGCGGACCGTGCCTGCGCGAACACCATGAACAGGCGCAGGCGGAGAAAGCTGCGCGGCTCCAGGCGGAGGAAGCCGCAGCCCGGGAGGCGGCCGAAGCGGAGGCGAAGAAGAACCGCGGACTGTTCGGCCGCCGCCGGTAGCGGCGCGTGGGCCGGCGGGTGGAGGACGTCTTGTCCGCTGCCGGGCCGGGGCGGAAGGATCGGATGCGGACCATCCACGACCGAGGGGGAAGAACACGGTGAGCAACAAGCTGCTGGCACCGGACGGCTGGCTCGTACTGGGACTGCCCTGGCCGGAGCAGACCCAAGATGGCTGGGGTGAGTGCGCGGTGGCCGTCGCCCCGACGATGATTCCCCGCCACCTCGTCAGCAAGGGCGCCGGCATTGCGCTCGATCTCGCGACCGGCCTGGCCCGCGACCCGAAAGACGGGCCGGGCAAAGCGGTCTTCTTCTCCGACGTCACCCTCTGGCTCGACAAGCAGGGCAAGGACTGGGCGGATTTCGGAGCCGACTACGAAGCCGTCATCGAGGAACTCGTCAAGGCGCCGGTCCCGCAGCTCTACATGACGCTCGTGCAGAAGGCCCACGCCATCCTGTGCGACGCCAGCCGCGACGGGGTGCGCCTGTACTACCCGGGCGGCGACGTCGAACACGTCACCCCGCAGGTACGCGCCGACGTCCACGCCGCCCTCACCACCAGCCTGGAACGGGACTGGCCGCCCTACATTCAGGGCCTCATCGACCGCGGCGCCCTCCAGACCCGATAGCCGTACCGCACCGCCACGGGCCCGGCCTTCACCCAGGCCGGGCCCGTCGCCGCCCCGCCCCGGCACCGGCTTGGCCGCGTCATCGGAGGCAGTGGTCACAGCCCCACGGTAAGCAATGCCGCTGCCAGCTGATGGATGTCACCGCTCGGGCACTTGCGGCGAAGGCCGTCCATCGACTTCTTCACGTCTTCGAGCTGGTCACCGAGCACACGCATGCGCCAGTCCATACGCTCCATCCGGGCCGCGACCGCCAGCGACGCGAACGCCCGCGCCAGCTGTGCCGCACCTGCATCGCCCTCCTGTGCCTTCTTGGCGTAGACCCTGGCGAACCTTTCGTACTGCTTTGCGCGTTCCGTCGCTTCTTCGTGTGCGGTCATGCGCGGCCCCTCCCGGTTGATCCCTCCCACCGTTGTACCGACCGCGCCCCACAGGCGGGGCGCCTGCGGATTTTTGGGCCGCGAAGTTGTCCACAGGTCCCAGTTCGGGGCCCGCATTTCGCCTGAATCTATCCACAGGCCAACGGATTTACGGTTCGTGTCCGCTTCCGGGTGTGAGGTGCCGGGACGCAGATCGAAAGGGCACGTCCATGGCGCAGACGAAGTTCGACAAAGCAGGTGGAGGAGAACGCCGAATCCCTCATGTTCGGCATCGGCCGGGTTCTGGCCGGCCGTGACCTGGACGGCGTGAAGCGCACCGACGCCACGTTCTGGCGCGCAGGCACCCGAGTCCTGCCGAAGGTGGAGGGCAAGGTCCGGCGCCGCTCGTACAAGGCCGGGTGGCGGCGCCTGTCCTTCCGCCTCGCCCTCGGGGCGGGTATCGCGGAGAGCGGCTACCTCGCCGGCCGCGACCCGAACGCCACCGTGCAGACCGCACAGGACCTCTGGGAGAACCGGGAGACGGCGCTCGCCGCGCTGGAGACCAGCGGGATCGGCGCGGCTTCCGTTCTGACCGCCGGCAGCGCGGCGTACATGGTGCTCACCCGCGAGCGCCGGGAGCTGATGCGCGAGTGGGTCGTCCCACTGCACGAAGCCATCGCCGGACCGCTCGGGTACGCGGAGCAGACCGACCCGCGCCGCTACCTCCACATCCCGAAGAACTTCTCCGACGACGACGCGCAGATACGCGTCGACCTGCCCCGGAACCTGAAGTTCTCGAAGGACCAGGTCGCCGACCTCATCACCCAGAAACTAGCCCTTCAGGGTGTGACGTTCGCCTGGAACGTCGCCGGGCGCGACACGCACCTGCTGGTGAAGAAGACCCGCAAGCCCCCGGCCAAGGCCGCCTTCAAAGACCCCAAGACGCGGGAGCTGGTGGCCAAGGCCGAGGAGTCCGCGCCCATCATCGGGATCGGCTCCGGCGGCCGGATCGTCTCCGTCGACCTGGACGCCGACTCCCCGCACATCCTGGTCAACGCCTCCACCGGCGGCGGCAAGTCGGTGACCCTGCGCTGCATCGCCTGCCAGATGCTTCACCACGGCTCGCGCGTGTTCGTCCTCGACTTCAAGCGGATCTCCCACCCGTGGGCGCGCGGCATCGACGGCGTCACCTACTGCGCCGACATCGCCGACATCCACGACCAGCTCATCGAACTCGGCACGATCGGCCGGCGCCGCACCCGCATCGCCGACGAACTGGGCATCGACGCCGACCCGAAAGCCATCGGCCCGCGGATATTGATCCTCCTCGAAGAGGTCAACGCGACGATGAAGCAGCTGGCCCGCTACTGGGAGAAGATCCGCGAGTCAGGAGACCCGAAGGTCTCCCCGGCCGTCGACCCTCTACATGGGCCGCCAGCTGCGCATGCACGTACTCCTGGTCGCCCAGTCCGCGACCGCTCGCGCTCTCGGAGGCCCGGAGGTCCGCGAGCAATTCTCCACCCGCATCCTCGCCCGCTACAGCGTCAACGCCTGGCGCATGCTCGCCCCCGAGATCCACCCGGCTCCGAAGTCCACCAAGCACCACGGGCGCGCCCAGGTCGTCAGCGGCGGATCCGCGCGGGAGACACAGGTCCTCTTCTTCACCGAAGCCGAAGCCCGTCACTGGGCCACCACCAGCAAGAAGGCCGGAGCCGCCGCCCAACCGGTTCCGGTGCAGCTGCAGAAACCGCCCGCCAACCGCGACCTGCTTGCCGATGCCTGGAGCCCCACCCCGGCCACCGGCCCGGGCGACAGCACGGCCAGCACCACGGCGACACCGCCGACGAGCCCGGCCCCGGCCGACGACGACCAGGCGGTGGGACTGTGCGAGGCCCACCAGCACCACCTGCCGGACATCACCATCGCTGCGCTGCGCTACGCCCACGCCAACGACCGCACCTTCCCCGGCTCGGTCGACAAGCGCGGCGCCGAACTCCTCTACCGCGTCGGCGACCTCAAGCGCTGGGCACGCAACCGGCCCCGCGCCGCCTCCGGCACCACCGACCTGGACTGACCGGCCCTGGCCCGCCGGACGACTGCCGAAGTCCGGGAAACGGGCCATGTCCGGTCCGGCCGACACGATCACCCCAGTCCTGGAGAACACCAGGTTCACCAGCGCCAGGGCGAGCGGCTGCCGCAGTGGCTCGACGCTGTCCTGCGGGACGACTTACCCAGCCTCCATACCCTCGCCGCAGGCATCAATCGTGACCGCGACGCGGTCATCGCCGGCCTCACCCTGCCCTGGAGTTCCGGTGTCGTCGAAGGCCATGCCAACCGGATCAAGATGCTCAAGCGCCAGATGTTCGGCCGCGCAGGCTTTGACCTGCTCCGCAAGCGCGTCCTGCTCTACTCGTGAAGCACAGCTCAGGCCACATCCTGAAGGAGCCCGAACCCCTCCGGGAACCCGTCCAGGAACTCGCGCCGCGCCGGGTCAGCCTCGACTTCAGCCATCGTCCCGAGCTCCGTGCCATCCCTCTTGCCGGGGTGAGCGCGCGGGCCGCCGTGCCGGGGCTGGGCGCTCTGCGGCGGGGCTCGGGAGGCTTTCTGACTTGCTTTTCAGACGGATGGGTTGTCCTGGTAGGTGAAGGAGTTCCAGGAGTTGCTGCCGCCGGCGGTGGTGACCGAGATGGTGATGTTCTGGCCTGGGGATTGTTGTGGGGCGACGGCGGTGATCTGGGTGTCGGAGATGACGGAGAAGTCGGCGGGGACGTTCTCGAAGGTGACTTGTTGCGTGGTGGTGAGGTCGGTGCCCGTGAGAGTGACGGAGGTACCGCCGCTGGTCGACGCGGTGTTGGGGGTGACGTTGGTGATGGTCGGCTGGGGCCAGTAGGTGTAATCGGGGCCGACGACGGTTCCGCCGGGGGTGGTCACGGTGACCGGGACGGTGCCCGGGTTCTGGACGGGGTCGACGGTGACGGCGAGCTGGGTGTCCGTGGCGGACTGGATGGTGACGGGGTTGGGGCCGAAGGAGGCGGAGATCGCGCCGACGAGATTGAAGCCGGTGATGACGGCGGTGTTGCCGCTGTCGGAGGGGCCTTCGGTGGGGCTGACGTCGTTGACCTGGGGGGCTGGGAAGTAGATGAAGTCCCCCAGGAAGCCGGTGCCGCCGGGGGTGGTGACCGTCACGGGGACCGCCCCGGACCCGGCAGGGTTGACGACGGTGATCGAGGTCGCGGTGTTGGTGAGGATGGTGGCGCTGGCGGTGCCGAAGTAGACGGCGGTGGCGTTGGCGAGGTTGTGGCCGTTGATGGTCACGATGGTGCCGCCCGCGGTGCTTCCCTCGTTGGGGATCAAGGTCAGGGGGATGACGCTGACCGTGCCAGCGTCGGTGTTGGTCACGTAGAGGCGGGAGTCGTCCGACGTGACGGCGACGCCGGTGGGGCCTGCCCCGACGCGCAGGTTCCCGGCGAGCGTGTTGGTGGCGGTGTCGATCACACTGACGGTGTTGGAGCCGTAGTTCGCCACGTAGACGTGGGCGCCGTTCTGGCTGACGGTCACGAAACGCGGCTGGTCGCCCACCACGATGCTGCCAGTAATGGTGTTTGTCGCGATGTCGACCACGGTGACGGTGTCGCTGCCGTTGTTGCTGACGTAGCCGTGGGCGCCGTCCGGGGTGATCCCCACAAGAGCGGGTCCGTTGAGCCCGCTGATGGTGGTGGTGACGGTGTTGGTGGCGGTGTCGATCACGCTGATGGTGTTGCTGGCGAGGTTGCCCACGTAGACGTGGGCGCCGTCCGGAGTGACCGTCACACCGGTCGGCCCATTGCTCACCGCGATGGTCGCGATGACGGTGTTGGTGGCGGTGTCGATCACACTGACCGTGCTCGCGTTCTGGTTCGCCACATAGACGCGGGCCCCGTCCGGGGTGACCGACACGCCCGTGGCTCCCGCCCCCACCGCGACGCTCGCGGTGACGGTGTTCGTCCCTGTGTCGATCACGCTGAGCAGCGCAGCGTCGGCCACGCTCACGTAGACGTGGGCCCCGTCAGGTGCGATCGCCAGGAGCGTGGGCCCCGCGCCTGTGGGGATGGTTGCGGTGACGGTGTCGGTGGCGGTGTCGATCACGCTGACCGCGTTCGACGACCTGTTGGCCACATAGGCGCGTGTCCCGCCGGGCGTGAGAACCACACCCAGGGGATTGCCACCAACCGGAATCACGGCGGCGGAAAACGCGGTCAGCGAGAAACGCGTCTCACTCTGCGGAATTGAGCGGGCATCGGTCAGGACAGACATGGCGTACCCCTTGTTCGCGAAGCGGGATGCCGCCCATGTCTCGTGCAGCCGAGAGCCGCATCGCCGCGGGAATCGGACGATGGAGACCAACTCGCCTTTGGGCCGGAGACGATGAGTCGATTCAGATTTACCCTGATAGCCAAGGCTTCCAACACATATCCCCAAAGTGTGATGATCGGTCAATTGGTTCGGGGGTCATCAGTCATCAGGTGTACATGCAGGCGCCTGAGGCGGTGGTGGTGTCGTCAGGGACGAGTGGATCACGGGGTTGGCCAGGACCCGGTCGTAGGTATCGCTGCCGCAGGCGCTGTGACTGTGCGTGCTGCTCACCGCTGTGATCGGCTGGGACCTCTCGCTGACTGTCCCCGTCGCGATCGTGATATGGGCCGGGCCGACTCCGGGAGGCGTTTGGGCGTCTGGGCCGGAGCGAAGACAACTTCCAGGTGACGGCCAGTCACCGCCTCACGGAATGTGAGCCAGAACCCGAGAAGGTTCTGGCTCAGGTTCCGTGCAGCGGTTGCTGTGCGTGATGAAGGCGACATGATCTGCGTCTCGACGATGGGGCAGTAATCCCGAAGCTATGGTGCAGCGATGAGCAACGACTCCCTCCTCGGCCGCGCTGTCCGTCTCGTTCCGCTGTCCGTCAATCATGTAGAGGCGTTGTTCCCCTCAGCGTCGGATCCTGAGGTCTGGCGTTGGATGCCGCGACCTCGCCCAGGCTCCCTGATAGAGATGCGGGAGATGATCAGCCAGATGTTGGCGGATCGGGCGAGGAGATGCTTCGCCGTCCAACGCCTCACGGACGAGACAGTGATCGGCTCGACCAGCCTGTACGAGCTTGACCTCGCTGGGGGCCGCGCTGAGATTGGTGCGACCTGGTTCGATCGTGCTTGTTGGGGCGGTCCCTACAATGCCGAGTCCAAGCTTCTGTTGTTGGCACACGCCTTCGACGATCTGGGCCTTGCTCGAATTGCCTTGCGTACCGACAACCTGAACGTACGGTCCCAGCAGGCGATGACGCGGCTGGGGCTGGTCTATGAAGGGACGTTGCGCAGCCACATGGTGCGCCAGGACGGTACGCGTCGTGATTCGTTGTACTACAGCGTCCTCGTGGATGAATGGCCATCCGTGCGCGACAAGCTTGTCACTCGGGTGGCGGCCAAAGCCGCTGTCTGACCGTGTAGCGGCCCGTCACCGAGCAAGGAGGACCCGCTTCCGCAGGAGAGCAAAGCTAGCGCGACCGAACATCTGCCTCTTGAGCATCTTGATCCGGTTGACGTGTCCCTCGACGACGCCCGAGTTCCAGGGCAGGGTGAGGCCGGCGATGACGGCGTCGCGATCTCTGTCGATGCCGGCGGCCAGGGTGTGGAGGCTCGGTAGGTCGTCCTGTCGGACGGCGTCGAGCCAGTCCGGCAAGCGCTCGCCTTGACGCCCGGTGAGCATGGCTGCGAAGGAACGGACGTGCCGGGTGAGCGCGTCGAGTTCGGGGCAGTGCGTCCGCACGTTCTTGAGCTGGAGTTGCTCGGATTCGGTGCAACTGACTCGCCGGAAGCAACTTTTGCGCCGAAACCCGCGTCTGCCAGGGGGGAACGGGACCGAACCCCACCGACCCATACATGAACGGAGCTTTCGGTGCTCATAGGACTGCTCACCGCTGTGGCAGCATCGATCTGTTACGGCACGGGCTCCGTCCTTCAGGCCGTCGGATCACAGAAGTCAGCCCGCCGGGAGGCCGCCGCGGGCAGCGTGACCCAGCACGGTGGCCCGAGCCTGTCATCCACTGCGAAGGCGGCGATGACCTGGGAGTTCATCGTCGGGACCATCCTGGACTTTGTCGGCTTCGGGCTCGGCGCACTGGCGGCGCGCCTCCTGCCGCTGTTCCTGTCGCAGACCGTGATCAGCGCCAACTTGGTGATCACGGCGGTGCTGAGCATCAAGCTCCTCGGCATCCGGCTCAACCGCGCCGAGCGGACCTCGATTGCCGTGGTCTGCTCCGCGCTGGTGCTTCTGGCGACGGCGGCGGGCCCGGAAGGCAGCGGCGACACCCCGATCTCCACGCACTGGTGGCTGCTGGGGATCTCGCTGCTCCTGATCGTGGGCGGCACCGTGGTCGTACGCCTACTGGGGGCGCGCGCCGCGATCCTGGCCGGCCTGCTGTCCGGACTGGGCTTCGGCGCCCTCGGTGTCGGGGTCCGTGTGCTGAACGGCATCGACCCTTTCGACCCGGGAGCGCTGCTCTGCGACCCGGCGCTCTACACGATCCTGGTGGCAGGCATCGGCGGCATGTACCTGCACACGGTCGCCCTGCAGATCGGCTCGGTCAACGGCGCCACCGCCGCGCTGGTCGTCGGCGAGACCGTCCTGCCGGGCATCATCGGCGTGCTGTGGCTCGGCGATGCCTCCCGTCCCGGCTTCGCCTGGGCGGCGATCACCGGGTTCGTGCTCGCCGTATCGGGCGCGGTGGCAGTGGCCTGGTTCGGATCCCCGAAAGGGCACGACAGCGACCCCGAGGCGGCGCCCGTGACACCCTCCAAGGACACCCGGACGTCCGCGGGGGTCTGACCCGGCACCAGATGCGATGCGCCGAATTTCCAACGCTTGGCCGCCGTACGGGAGTCTGGTGGCCAAACCGACGACTCGGCGCGCGGCTGCTGGAGCTCAGCATCACCGTGTCCACGCACGTTTGCTGGCGATACTCGCGGCGGGCGTATCGCGGCACACGGCCCTGCGCACCCTTCTGCGGATCCCGTTGCCTACCGGGCGGATACCCCGCGTGATCGGCGTCGATGACTTCGCTCTGCGTCGGCGGCACCGCTATGCCACCGTGATCATCGATGCCGAGTCGCATGAGCGAATCGACGTACTGCCCGACCGCACAGCCGACACTCTGGAAGCGTGGCTGCGCGAGCATCCGGGCATCGACATCGTGTGCCGCGACGGCTCAGCAACCTACGCCGAGGCCATCCACCGCGCCCTGCCCGCCGCGACGCAAGTCACTGATCGCTGGCATCTGTGGCACGTGCGCCGTGAAGCGCCGTTTGATCGAGTGGAGGTGGGAGACCTTCGCCGCTGTCCTGTCGCAGCAGGGCGGTGAAGCTGGGGGCAGTCTGATCCGGGAGATGCCGGGGAGGGTGGCAAGCGGCCCCTACAAAGCCGGGACGTATCAGCACTGCCAGATGGTGCGGGTCCGGCGAGCGAGATGGAGAGGTATACGCGAGGAACCGGTGTGTGAAGCCTCCTAAGGTGCCACCAGCTCGAACCTGGCGGATCTGGGCTGGTAGCGGCGCGCACCCGCACCGGGGTTGTTGGTGCCGGGGAACTTCCGGGTGGTTTGTGCTAGACGGCCCGGGAGGCCACAGCGAAGTGCTGCGGGTTAGTTGTGGCGATGCCGCGGGGGTATAGCCGGGTGCCTACTCCGTCGATCGATCGATCGGTGAACACGGGAACCTTCCCGGTCTCGCCCTTCGTCCGCGCTGCCAGCGCGGCCGGGACGGGCTGGGCACATCGTCTGCCGAACAGGCTGGGCAAGGGGCGGAGCCGTCGTAGTAGTCCGAGGCCGGGAGAGCCGGCCACATGGCGAAGGGCGGCAGCGAGATTGCATGGGAGGTACTGCAATGTCCGAAGTCACCGGGGTGGATGCCCCGGTCACGTGGCCGGTGGCTGAGTACGCCGAGCTACGGGTACGGAAGATGCAGATCAAGCTGCACCGTTGGGCGGTAGCCGATCACGGCTTCCGGTTCGACGATGTGTTCAACTTCGTGTGTGACCCGGCCACTTTGGTAGTGGCATTCGAACGGGTCGCAGGCAACACCGGAGCCCGAACGGCGGGCGTGGACGGCCTTCGCGCCGACCACGTGCAGGCATTCGGGGCGGAAGCGTACTTGGAACAGATCCGTTCTCAGCTGAGAGCAGGGGCCTTTCGGCCAATGCCGGTGCGCGAACGGATGATCCCCAAGGCGGGCGGGAAACTGCGCCGTCTGGGAATCCCGACCATCGCGGATCGGGTGGTCCAGGCCGCGTTGAAGCTGGCTATGGAGCCCATCTTCGAGGCGGACTTTCGTCCGTGCTCATACGGGTTCCGCCCCAACCGACGCGCGCACGACGCGATTGCCGAGATCCATCTGTTCGGCACCCAGGGTTACCGATGGGTGCTGGACGCTGACATCGAGGCGTGCTTCGACCGCATCGACCACACGGCCCTGATGGGCCGCGTCCGGATGCGGCTGAAGGACAAGCGGGTGCTTGCGCTGGTGAAGGCGTTCCTCAAGGCCGGGATCATGACTGAGCTCGGCGAACGGAACGAAACCACCTCCGGGACGCCCCAGGCTGGGCCCGTCGATGAATTAGTGGTGCGCGTCGCGTCAACTCGTTGTTGATGTCGCATTCATGACGTATCTGGCGAGTTCGCTGGGGTCGATGAGGCGGACGGGCAGCGGCTCGCTGTGGTGGCCGTGTTGCTGGAGCAGGGGCCGGGTCTGCTGGATGAGGGCGCGCATCTGGTTCTCGCCGATGTGGAAGAGGTGGGCGATCAGCGAGGCGGGCAGTCCTCGCTGGTCCAGGATGGTGGCCCAGATGATGTTCTCCACGGCCAGTTTGCGGTGGCGGGGCCGTTGTTCCGGCGGCAGCGTGTCGATCATCTCGCGGATCTCGGCGACAAGGTGGTCCAGGGCCTGACGGGTAAGGCCGGTGAGCACGGGGTGTGTGGCCAGGGCCGCGTCGAAGGTATGGGCCGTGCGGGGGTGGGAACGACGTCCGCGGGCCTGCAGTGGCACTGTCGGGACGCCGGGCTGCGGCGGAATGGTGTAGTTCCACTCGCCGTGGAAGCCGTCGGAGTCGACCTTCAGCGCGGCGGCGTGCTGTGCGTCGATCTCGATCCCCGTGGGGTAGGCGTTCTCGTCCAGCCGTGCGGTCACACGCAGCCCGGTCGCGGTGGTCGTGGAGGCGATCAGGTTCAGGGCCACCTCGAAGCTGGTCAGCGGGCGGGCTCGCCAGTTCATGGAGATGAAGGAGAACAGCCGGTGTTCAACCTTGTTCCACTTCGATGTTCCCGGTGGCAGGTGGCACACTCTGATCTGAAGGCCGGACTCGGTGGCCAGAACCGCGAGGTTGGCCTTCCACGCTTTGGCACGGGTGCTGTTGGAGCCGCCGCCGTCGGCGGTGATCAGCAGCCGCTTCGCGCCCGGATATGCGGTGCTGCCTTCCTCGTTCCACCAGCGGCGCAGGGCGGCGACCGCGAACGCGGCGGTGTCGTGGTCGGTGCCCACCACGACGAAGCCGGTGTTGCGCCCCACGTCGTAGATGCCGTAGGGGATCGCCGTGCCGGTCGCCTGGGAGGGGAAGTCGTGGTCGAGGACCTTGACCGGGGCGCCCGGCCCGGCCCATTCCCGCCCGCCTTGCGCGAACAGCCCGATCTGCTCCTTCTTCTTCGTGTCCACGCTGATCACCGGGTCCCCGGCGTCCAGGAACCGGCTCACCACGGTGTTGAGGTGGCGGAACTGGGCGTCGCGGTCAGGGTGGGTACTGCCCGCCAGGACCCTGGCGTTGCCGCGCAGGCTGAACCCGGCCTCCTTCAGCAGCGCGGCGATCGTGTCCCGTCCCGCCGCGTGTCCCCGGGCGGCCAGCTCGCCGGCCAGGTTGCGCAGCGATTTCGTGGTCCACGTCAGCGGTCCTATCGGATCGCCCTGCGTGCTGTCCTCGACCAGGGCCAGCAGCGCGGCGCGCAGCCCCGGGTCCTTCTTTGCCGCGGCCGGGCGGCCCCCGCCGGGGCGGCGTACCCGGCCGTCCGGCTCGGCGTCCTCCTCCAGGTCGGCCAGTCCCCGGCTGACACAGCCCTTCGAGACCCCGGCCGCCGCGGCGACCGCGGCGATCCCGCCGTGTCCGAGCTGCCGAGCCTCCGCGCCGTACAGCAACCGGCACTGTCGCTCGTTCAGATGCGGAACCACCGCTTCGAACTTCGCCCGCAACGGACCGATCAACTCATCAAAACGTCCCATACCACATCAACGAGCCCAAGTCCCGGAAGCAACCCGTAGATTCCCGACGAGCCCAGGGAGGGATCCTCTCACCCCTGCTGGCCAACATCGCTCTATCCGCGCTCGACGACTTCGCCGCCGAGCAGTGGACAAACACGATGGCAACCCGGCGGGACCGCGAACGTCGACGGAAACATGGCCTGGGCACCTGGCGACTCGTCCGCTACGCGGACGACTTCGTCGTCATGGTTCACGGGACCAGAGGACACGTCGAAGAACTTCGCGGGCAGGTGAGTGGGGTCTTGGCGACGATGGGGCTGTCCCTGTCGCCGTCGAAGACCCGGATCGTTCACCTGGCAGACGGGTTCGACTTCCTCGGATTCCGCATCGTGTGGAACCGCAAGCGGGGAACGGACAAGTGGTGCGTCTACACCTTCATCGCCGACAAGCCGGTCGAGGCGCTGAAACGGAAGATCAAGTCACTGACCCTCAGGTTGTCGCATCTCGATTACAGGGTCGCGCTGATCAGGATCAACCAGATCCAGCGCGGCTGGGCCAACTACTTCAAGCACGCGGTCGCCAAGCACACCCTTTCGCGCCTTGCCACCTTCGTTTGGTGGCGAGTCGTGCACTGGGTGATGCACCGCAACCGCATGACGTGGAGGGCCATTCGGCGATGGCTCCACACTCCGCAAGGATGGGGAGCGATCCGCATGGAAGGGATCGAACTGTTCAACCTCGCCACGGTGCCGGTCGCCCGCTACCGCTACCGAGGAAACAGCATCCCAACACCCTGGCCGGAACTCTGACCGAACCGATTCTGACGGCATGATCTCGTGGAGAGCCCGGTGCGGTGAAAGTCGCACGCCGGGTTCGGCGGGCGGGTCCGGGAAACGGTCCTGGAGTGATCCAGGAACCGCGCCCGGACCCGACCCGACAACCTGTGCGAAGCAGCCCTGAGCGAGGTGAAGGCACACAGCAGGCTTACAAGGCGAAAACGACCTCTGAGAGGGCATTTAGGGCTCGTCGGGAATCTACGGGTTGCTTCCGGGACTTGGGCTCGTTGATGTGGTATGGGACGTTTTGATGAGTTGATCGGTCCGTTGCGGGCGAAGTTCGAAGCGGTGGTTCCGCATCTGAACGAGCGACAGTGCCGGTTGCTGTACGGCGCGGAGGCTCGGCAGCTCGGACACGGCGGGATCGCCGCGGTCGCCGCGGCGGCCGGGGTCTCGAAGGGCTGTGTCAGCCGGGGACTGGCCGACCTGGAGGAGGACGCCGAGCCGGACGGCCGGGTACGCCGCCCCGGCGGGGGCCGCCCGGCCGCGGCAAAGAAGGACCCGGGGCTGCGCGCCGCGCTGCTGGCCCTGGTCGAGGACAGCACGCAGGGCGATCCGATAGGACCGCTGACGTGGACCACGAAATCGCTGCGCAACCTGGCCGGCGAGCTGGCCGCCCGGGGACACGCGGCGGGACGGGACACGATCGCCGCGCTGCTGAAGGAGGCCGGGTTCAGCCTGCGCGGCAACGCCAGGGTCCTGGCGGGCAGTACCCACCCTGACCGCGACGCCCAGTTCCGCCACCTCAACACCGTGGTGAGCCGGTTCCTGGACGCCGGGGACCCGGTGATCAGCGTGGACACGAAGAAGAAGGAGCAGATCGGGCTGTTCGCGCAAGGCGGGCGGGAATGGGCCGGGCCGGGCGCCCCGGTCAAGGTCCTCGACCACGACTTCCCCTCCCAGGCGACCGGCACGGCGATCCCCTACGGCATCTACGACGTGGGGCGCAACACCGGCTTCGTCGTGGTGGGCACCGACCACGACACCGCCGCGTTCGCGGTCGCCGCCCTGCGCCGCTGGTGGAACGAGGAAGGCAGCACCGCATATCCGGGCGCGAAGCGGCTGCTGATCACCGCCGACGGCGGCGGCTCCAACAGCACCCGTGCCAAAGCGTGGAAGGCCAACCTCGCGGTTCTGGCCACCGAGTCCGGCCTTCAGATCAGAGTGTGCCACCTGCCACCGGGAACATCGAAGTGGAACAAGGTTGAACACCGGCTGTTCTCCTTCATCTCCATGAACTGGCGAGCCCGCCCGCTGACCAGCTTCGAGGTGGCCCTGAACCTGATCGCCTCCACGACCACCGCGACCGGGCTGCGTGTGACCGCACGGCTGGACGAGAACGCCTACCCCACGGGGATCGAGATCGACGCACAGCACGCCGCCGCGCTGAAGGTCGACTCCGACGGCTTCCACGGCGAGTGGAACTACACCATTCCGCCGCAGCCCGGCGTCCCGACAGTGCCACTGCAGGCCCGCGGACGTCGTTCCCACCCCCGCACGGCCCATACCTTCGACGCGGCCCTGGCCACACACCCCGTGCTCACCGGCCTTACCCGTCAGGCCCTGGACCACCTTGTCGCCGAGATCCGCGAGATGATCGACACGCTGCCGCCGGAACAACGGCCCCGCCACCGCAAACTGGCCGTGGAGAACATCATCTGGGCCACCATCCTGGACCAGCGAGGACTGCCCGCCTCGCTGATCGCCCACCTCTTCCACATCGGCGAGAACCAGATGCGCGCCCTCATCCAGCAGACCCGGCCCCTGCTCCAGCAACACGGCCACCACAGCGAGCCGCTGCCCGTCCGCCTCATCGACCCCAGCGAACTCGCCAGATACGTCATGAATGCGACATCAACAACGAGTTGACGCGACGCGCACCACTAATTCATCGACGGGCCCTTAGAGATGATCTGCGTCGTTGGGTGACCTTTGCGCTTGCCCGTTTTCAAGCTATTCACCCTCATACGCGCGTCTTCATGGCCGCCGAGCTACCGACCTGGCCACCCGTTTACTCCGGTTCTCGTGCATGAAGTCCGTCTGGTTTGAAGATGAGGCAGAAACGCCCATCAGTAGAGGAACGGCATCCTCCGCCGCGTCCATGCCAACGCTACGGCGTGAGCCAGCGCAAGCCGACCCCAGCGACCTGTCCGACGCCCGATGGGCCTTGATCGAGCCGACGTTGACGGCCTGGCGGAAAGCCCGGCTCGACCGCAGGCCCACCGGCCAGCCGGCCAAGGTCGACCTCCGCGACATATTCAACGCAATCCTCTACATCAACCGCACCGGAATCCCCCTGGAAATACCTCCCGCACGACTTCCCGAACCACGGCACCGTCTACGCCTACTACGCCGCCTGGCGCGACGAGGGAATCCTTGCCCAGCTCAACTACGACCTGACCGGCCTGGCCCGAGTGAAAGAGGGTCGCAATCCCGAACCCACCGCCTCCGTCATCGACACCCTGAGCGTGAAGACCTCCACCAACATACCCCTGACCAGCCAGGGAACGGACGCCGCGAAGAAGATCGTAGGCAGGGAGCGAGGCATCCTCACCGACACGATCGGCCTGATCCTTGCGGTGGCCGTCACCGCCGCCAGCCTCTCCGAAAACGCCGTGGGAATACGCCTCCTCGACCAGGCCAAGAAGACCTACCCCACCATCGCCAAGAGCTGGGTCGACACCGGCTTCAAGAACGCAGTCATCGAGCACGGGGCGAACCTTGGAATCGATGTCGAAGTCGTCAACAGAAACCCAGCAGTTCGCGGATTTCACGTAGTCAAAAGGCGCTGGGTTGTCGAGCG
Source organism: Streptomyces sp. NBC_00984 (assembly GCF_045162475.1). Lineage (NCBI taxonomy): Bacteria > Bacillati > Actinomycetota > Actinomycetes > Kitasatosporales > Streptomycetaceae > Streptomyces > Streptomyces sp. NBC_00984. The sequence goes on along the minus strand of NZ_CP108734.1, from coordinate 20,457 downwards.
AAGCCTGGGTTGGATCACGATGCACCGGCGCCTCGCCCGCGACTACGAGACCCTCACCGCCAGCTCCGAGGCCATGATCCACATTGCGTCGATCGACAACCTCACCAAGCGCATATCGGACGAGATCACCCCCACCTGGCGAGGAACCTACTAGGGCAGAAAGGGCAATCTACCTAGATCAAACGCCCTCTGACAGCATGGCGGGCCGAACGAAGAGGGAAGGGCCTGGACATCGGGCGGCCGCCCGAGCACGATCTGCGCCGGATCATGGACGCCATCCTCTACGTCGACCGAACCGGGATCCCCTGGCGGTACCTGCCACACGACTTCGCCCCATGGGAGACGGTTTACGGATACTTCGCCGCCTGGCAGAAGGATGAGGTCTTCGACCAGCTCAACGGTCTCCTGCGGCGCCTGGTCCGAAAAGCCGAAGGCCGCGACGCCGAGCCGAGCGCCTGCGTCCTCGACGCCCAGAGCATCAAGACCTCAGCCAACGTGCCCGCGGCCGGCCAGGGCATCGACGCGGGCAAGAAGATCGCAGGACGCAAACGCCACATCGGCGTCGACACCGCTGGCCTTCTCCTGGCCGTGCTGGTCACCGCCGCCAGCGTCTCCGACAACGCCGGCGGCATCCACCTGCTCTCGAACATCGCCGAAGGCCACCCCCGTGTCACGAAAGCCTGGGCTCGGTGTGGCGGGAGACCGACCTGCTGCTGTGGAAGCCGCCTGCGGCCTGGTTCAGCGTCAACTCCTTCTTCGTCCCCGACAGCGGCGGTGGGCGCTGGCTGCGGAACTGGTACGTCAACTTCGAGCACCCCACCCGCCGCACCGAGGCCGGGTTCGACACCTTCGACCTCACGGTGGATCTGGTCATCACGCCCGACCTCACCCGCTGGGAGTGGAAGGACGAAGACGAGTACGCGCACGTGCGTCGCCTCGGCATCGTCTCCGGCACCGAGCACCAAGCTGTCGACGACGCCCGCGCGGAGGTGCTGGCGATGCTCGCCGCACGTGCCGGACTGTTAGCGCATGCGGAGCGGTGGGCGGCCTGGCGGTGGGAGCCGACCTGGGTCACGCCGCGCCCTCCCCGGTCCCGGGCGACCACGGAGAGGGTTGCACCGGAGGAAGGCTGAACCGGTGCCTGGACGGTTGCACGCGGCGGGGACCGGAGGCGTTGCCAGAGGTGGGAGTCCGCTAAATCCGTTCGAACAAGCTCACAGGGCCACACACCCTAGGGTGCGACCTCGTCCCTGGGTGCGCCGCAGCATGTCCCGTGAGCTCAGTCCTGCTGCTCCAACTCGTCGGCGAAGGCGCGGAGAGCATCGGCCAGCTCCTTCTTGGTGGGCAACTCATCCACCTTCTTCTCCAGGCCGTCGATGCGTTCCGCCAGGTCGTCCAGGCTTGCCGGATCCGTGGGACGAGGTGTGGGTCCGTCCGTAGGAGATGGGGACTCGGTACCACCCGAGCCTCCCGCATCCGTACCACTGGAACTGCCGCCGTCGGTGCCGCCTGAACCACTGACGGAGCCACTGTCCCCGCCGCCGGTGTCCACGCCGCCTACGACACCGCCGCTTCCCGTATCGGACGTCTCTGTGGGCACAGGAGTCGGGCCGGACGATCCGCCGTCCTGGTCGGCCGCTGCAATCGCCCCGCCCACGCCCAGTACCGCCGCAGCTGCCGCGCCGACCAGCGCCACTGCCATTCGTCGCGTCTGGATCTTCCTCATATGTGTCATATGGCGGACACTAACCGCTGATCGCTGCGGAGGGTCTCCTTCCGCTGATTCGGTGGCACATGGGCTCCTCGCGCAGGGTGGGCCCCTGTTTTGCCCCTCCAAGAGCTGACGAGGAGGGGCGGCCTGTTCGGATGCCGCCGGTAGTCGCGGGCGCTGCCTGACCACGGCAGGTCTGGTCAGGAGTCGGTGATGTGGTCGAAGCCGCTCAGCATCGGCGTCAGCTCCTGAGTTATCTCGCTTCCTTTGCCTGTTATTGACCCATCTGGCGAGGGCGTCGTCCTCGCAGGCCAGTCCGCAGCCGAGGAGCTCCAGAAAGCAACAGGGCGTGGGCAGCGATGGGCGGTGACGGCAACGACTGCGAGCGTGAGTAGCTGGGGTGCAGGAAATCGCAGTGAGTTGGATGGAGGGCGGTCAGGCGGCGGACGGTGTGTGTGGGGGCCTGTCCGGCGGATCATGTGACTACTAGGCTGCGACGATGCAGTCCGCGGATCGGAACCAAGCGAACGACTACGACAGCTTCGCCGAGATGTTCTCCGCGGAGAACGAGAGCAGCCTCGTGAACGCGTACTACGAGCGGCCGGCGATGCTGGCCCTCGCCGGGGACGTCACCGGCCGTCGGATCCTTGACGCCGGCTGCGGCTCGGGCCCGCTGGCCGCCGTGCTGCGCGACCGCGGCGCCGCCGTCACCGGCATCGACGCCAGCGCCGGGATGCTGGCACTGGCGAGGCGGCGGCTCGGCGACGACGTGGCCCTGCACGTGGTCGACCTATGCGACCCTCTGCCGTTCGACGACGGTGTGTTCGACGACGTGGTCGCGTCACTGGTCCTGCACTACCTGGAGGACTGGGGGCCGACGCTGGCCGAGTTCCGGCGGGTACTCCGGCCCGGCGGCCGCCTGATCGCGTCGGTGAGCCATCCCTTCGCGGCCTACGCGCACCGGGATCCCCGGCCCGACTACCACGCGACCACCAGCTACACCTTTGACTGGACACTCAACGGACAGTCCGTCCCGATGGAGTTCTGGCGCAGGCCATTGCACGCGATGACCGACGCCTTCACCACCGCCGGCTTCCGACTTTCCGTCATCAGCGAGCCGCAGCCCGACTCGGCCGCCCGTGAGCTGTTCCCGGACAGCTTCCAGGACCTCTCGACCCGTCCCAACTTCCTGTTCTTCGTCGTCGAGGTACCGCTGTCGGCCACCGGCTCAGGCAGCTAGCCAGTCGCGGATCACGAGTGAAGCCAGAATCCTGCCCCAGTAGTGTGGCTTCGCATGACCGACTCCGAGATCGAGATCACCGCAGACCTGGTCCGCGACCTGCTGCAGGAGCAACATCCAGACCTTGCAGGGCTGGCCATCCGCGAGGTGGCGGGCGGCTGGGGCAACCAAATGTGGCGCCTCGGGGACGAGTTGGCCGTGCGCATGCAGCGCATGGACCCCACCCCGGAGCTCCAGCTCAAGGAGCGGCGGTGGCTGCCCGTGCTGGCCCCGCGCCTGCCGCTCCCGGTGCCGACCCCGGTGCGGTTCGGCGAACCGTCCGAGTGCTTCCCCAAGCACTGGACCGTGATGACGTGGGTTCCCGGCGAGCCGCTGGACCACGGTTCGATCAGCCGCGGCGCCCACGCGGCCGACACACTGGCGGGCTTCCTCAGGGCGCTCCACGTGGAGGCGCCCGCCGAGGCGCCGATCAGCTCGGACTTCGGCGCTCACCCCAAGAAGTGCACGGACGGCTTCGACCACTTCTTCCACGCTGTCGTTCCCGACGACCTCGCCGACGATGTCCGGGCCGTCTGGGACGACGCCGTCGCGGCGCCCGAGTGGGAGGGCCCGCCGCTCTGGGTGCACGGCGACCTTCATCCCGCGAACGTCGTCGTCTCGGACGGGACGCTCTCGGGCATCGTCGACTTCGGTGCCATGTTCGCTGGCGATCCGGCGTGGGACCTCGCGGCCGCATGGGTACTCCTTCCCGCAGGCTGCGCCTCGCGGTTCTTCAACGTGTACGCGCAGGCGGACGAGGGGACGATCCGGCGCGCCCGCGGGCTGGCCGCTCTGAAGAGCCTGTTCCTCATGCTGATGGGCCAGAACGGAGACCGGGGCCTTCCTGGCGGCAAGCCGACATGGGGACCCTCAGGCAGGGCAGCGCTCGGTCGTGTTCTGAGAGGCGGTTTGATGTAGGCACGCGGCGACGATCCTCCTCCGATAGTCTCAGGGCGCAGCTGGGCGACGACGGCTCAGACAGCGGGCCGTCGCGGTACGCCTGGCGGATCCGGCCTCAGCCGCCGTGGCAGACCGCACGGGCGACGCAGTGGCGGGATTTCTCACCCGGCGCCTGCCGGATCCGGCAGCACCAGGGCCGTCGGCGACGTCCGACCGTGGCCATTCCCCGCCTTCGAAGAAGCCATCACCACCTGCCTGGCTGCGGACCCCGCCGACCGACCCACCGCAAAGGAGCTGGCCGCCTCATGGTGATCCTGCGAGACCTGATCCCCGACGACGCCCCGGCCCTCACTCGCATCTACAGCGGCGCCTCCGTGCGGCACACCACCAGCGCGGAACTTACCCTCGCCCAGGCACAGCAGAAGGTCCATGCAGCCCTCACCAGAGCCGCCGATATCCCCTGCGTGCAGTGGAGCTGGGGCATCCTCGCCGCCGACGAGATGATCGGCCTGACCGCTCTGCGGCGGCGCTCCCCGTCCATGAGCACGATCAGCTACATCCTCCGTGAAGACACCGGCGAGCCCGTCGGCGCTCTGCTGCGGCCGGGGTCTTGTGGGTGGCCGACGGATGCCGGGCCGCCACGCCAGGTTGGACTTTCGTCGTTGGCCGTCGCGACCAATGGCCGGCGCGGAGCGGGTTGAGAGGGGCTTAACGTGGCCGGGTGACTCGTGTGGAATCTACGGCCCTTAAAGCATCGGCTCGCCAGGCACTGGCAGCGAGGCTGCGTTCGGCTACCTTGCGGCTGGCTGCCCCGGGCAGGGCTCTCTTGGTTCCCGGAATGTGGTCTCCCTGGCGCATCGTGGGCGAATCGCTGCTGAGCGTAGCGTTTGGGCTGCTGGGAGCAGGTCTCGCGGCCCTGGACCACGGCGGCACCGTACGGATCGCTGCCGCCGGGCTGGCGATCGCAGCGCTGTCACTTCTGCGCCGGACGTTGCCCGCGTCCGTGCTGCTGGTGACGGCCGTCGGCTCTGTCCTGTTCGGCGGTCTCGCTCCGTTGGTCCTTGTCGCCGCGTGGTCGGCGGGGCGGCGGATCGACGGGGTCGGCAGGGCCGTCGGCACCTTCGCCCTCGCATACGTCCTCAACCTCGGCCTGGCAGTCGTGCAGGCGCTGCCTCACCTCTCACTGCCCCGCTTGGTCTTCGGCGTCCTGTGGCCGCTGGTCGCGATCATCGTTCCCGGCCTGGCCGGCCGCTACCGGTCGCAGCACCATACGCTGACCGACACGCTTCGGGAGTACGAGGCCCAGCAGCAACGCGAGCGCGCGATGATCGCCGGACAGGCCCGGGCGCGGGAGCGTCAGCGCATTGCGCAGGACATGCACGACAGCCTCGGCCATCAGCTGGTGCTCATCTCGGTGCACGCGGGCGCGCTGGAGGTGGACCGCGAGCTGACCGGACGGCAGCGGGAGGCAGTGGGGGTGCTGCGCGAGGCGTCGGTGGCCGCGATGCATGAGCTGCGCGAGGTGGTACAGGTGATGCGGGACAGCACGGAGGCTCCACACGAGGACCGCACCACCCCAGGCGTCGCGGCTGCTGCGGCGGCGGAGGCGGAGGACACCACGGCGCTGTCGCGCGGGGTGGCGGGCATCGAGGGCCTGGTAGGAACGTCCCGGAGCGTGGGCGCGGCCGTGAAGCTGCGGCACTCCGGCGAGCCGTGCCCGCTCCCCCCGACCGCCGATCACGCGGCGTACCGCATCGTCCAAGAGGGCCTGACCAACGCCCACAAGCACGCCCCGGGCGCCCCGATCACCGTCGAGCTGCGGTATGAGCCGGACTCGCTGGTCGTGGAGGTCGCCAACGGACCCGCAACCGGGACGACGGACAACGGCCGGGGCGTGGTGAGCGGCGGCCAGGGGCTGACCGGGCTCGGTGAGCGGACCCGGCTTATCGGGGGCCTGGCGCACGCGGGCCCGACGGCGGACGGCGGCTTCCGGCTGGCGGGCGTGCTGCCGTACACATCTCCGGAAGGCGGGATCCCGAGCCCCGAGCCCGGCAACGTGACGACGACGTTCGTTGATCCAACGAACACCTTTTGGCAGCAGACCCCGGGGGACTCCTTGGACGAGGGTGGTCCCGTCATGAACGGGAACGGTCTGAAGGAGCTGGCCAAGGCAATGAGCAGGAAGAACGGAAGCGGCATAGCCATCGGCTGCGGGATGGCGGTACTGATTTCTCTGCTGCTGGTGATCGCCGCCCTCGGCGTCGGGGGATACTTCCTCCTGAACAAGGCGGAAGAGGCCAGGATCGAGCCGAAGCAGTACGACGCGGTGGAGGTGGGCCAGTCCGAGGCAGAGATCCGCAAGCAGTTGCCCAAGGAGAACTCCTTCGTGACCGACGGCCTGGAAACGGATGCGCCGCCCGTGCCCAAGGGCGCGAAGTGCCTCAGCCTGACTTCCACGGAGTCCAGCAACAATCCGGATATGGAGCCGGTCTTCCGGTTCTGCTTCAAGGACGGCAAGTTGACCGAGAAGAAGTCTTTCGAGGTGAGGAACTGAGGAGTAGCGGGCGCTCGATCAGGGATGATGGCGAGTGACCGCAGGCAGACACTCAAGGACCGCGCAGGGGAGTCATGATCAGGGTTCTCGTCACGGATGACGAGCCGCTCATCCGGGCAGGCGTCAGGATGATCCTCTCCTCCGCCGACGACATCGAAGTCGTCGCCGAGGCGGTGAACGGCCGTGAGGCTGTCGAACTGGCCCAGACCCGCCGCGTGGACGTCGTGCTGCTCGATATCCAGATGCCGGTCTGAGGTTCCCCCGCTGTGCGGGAGTGGCTGACTAGCTGGTCAGGGCGGGTTGACGTGGTTTCAGGTTCACTTGTTCGGCTGCTGCCTGGTTGGCGTAGTGCTTCTCCTCGTACTCGATCGGGCTGAGGTAGCCCAGCCGTTTCTGGATGCGGCGGGGGTTGTAGAAGCCGTCGATGTACTCGAAGAGCGCGAGGTTCGCTTCGGCCCTGGTGGCGAAGACGCGGCCGCGGATGCACTCGGTCTTGATGACCATCCACAGGTTCTCCGCCAGGGCATTGTCGAACGAGTCGCCGACCGAGCCCATGGACGCCTGGATACCGGCCCTGACCAGGCGTGTCGTGAGCTTCACGGACGTGTATTGACAGCCGTGGTCGGCGTGGTGGATGAGCTCGCCGGGGGCGACTTCGCGGTTGGCCAGGGCGTATTCCAGCGAGGTGAGGACCAGGTCGGCGTCCGCGCGGGCGGAGGTCTCCCAGGCGACCACCCGGCGGGAGAACGCGTCGCGGATCGCGGACAGCCACAGCGGCCCCTCCCCGGTGGGGATCATGGTCAGGTCGGTGACCCACAGCCGGTTCGGCCCGTTCGCGGTGAAGTCGCGCCCGACCAGGTCAGGGGCGAGATCGGCGTCCGGGTCGCGCCGGGTGAAGCCCTTGCCCCGGCGGGGGCTAATCCCGGCCAGGCCGGCCTGGCGCATGAGCCGCTCGACGCGCTTTCTGCCGACGTGGACGCCCTCACGCCTGAGGACGGCGTGCACGCGGGGTGAGCCGTAGATCCCGCCGGACTCGGCGTGGACCTGGCGGATCCTGCTGGTCAGCTCGGCGTCCCGGCGGCTTCGTTCGCACGGCTCGGTCTCGGCCTGGCGCCACCGGTAGTAGGTGGAGGAGGGGATGGAAAGTTCCCGGAGTACGGGCTCGACCCCCAGATGCGGGTGCGCGTCGAGGAGCGCGGTCACCTGGGCCGGGTCGGGTCGAGCTGGGCCGCGAAAAAAGCCGAGGCCGTCCGCAGGACCTCGTTCGCCCGCTTGAGCTGGGCGTTCTCCTTGCGCAGGGCGGCAAGTTCCTCACGCTCGGCGGTGGTGAGCAGGTCGCCCCGCTCGCCGGCGTCGGCCTCGGCCTGGCGGATCCAGTTACGCAGGGCCTCGTGGTGCACGCCGAGCTCCTCGGCCATACGACGGATCACAGGCTTCGGCTCGGCAGTCCGGTACATCTGCACCGCACGCTCACGCAACTCCAGCGGGTATTTTCTCGGGGCAGGCATCGTCTGGGCTCCTCTCATGAGACCCATCTGACCCTCTGTCACCCATCCCCGCATCTCGGGGGAACCTCAGTCATGGACGGACTGACGGCCCTGGCCGAGCTGCACCGGACCGTGCCTGACACGCGGGTGCTGATCCTGACAACCTTCGGGGAACAGCGAAACGTACTGCGCGCACTGACTGGGGGCAGCGTGGGCTTTCTGCTCAAGGACTCGGCGCCCGCGGAACTCATGCGCGCGGTCCGGGCTGCCGCGGCCGGAGACGCGTACCTGTCGCCGGGTGCCACCCGCCGTGTCGTGGACTCGTTGGCGTCCAGCCAGAGCGCCCACCGTGCTGAGCAGGCCCGCTGCCGGCTGGACGCGCTGACCAACCGCGAGCTGGAGGTCCTGGCACTGCTGGGTGAGGGCCTGTCCAACGCGGACGCTGGTCAGCGGATCCATATGAGCGAGGCCACGGTCAAATCGTACGTGAGCCGGATCCTGACCAAGCTGGACTGCGAGAACCGAGTGCAGGCCGCACTGCTGGCACGAGACGCCGACCTGGGAACCTGACCACACCACTCCGTCACTGTCGAACCGGGCTGCAAGATCGTCGGAGGTGAGTGGTACTCGTACTACGACGGCCGATGACGTTGATGCACAGCCCACTGAGGGTGGATCTCAACGGACAGGCCCGGGCCTGGATGCTCAGTCGCAGCCGCAGAAAAGGCAGCCGATCGGGGCGGCGGCCGGGGTGCTGCGGTTCAGCGAGGAACGCGACCCGGCCGTGCTGGCGGCGCAGCTCATGCGGCTGCGGGGTATCGACCCGGAGGACGCCTACTGGCGGCGTGGATCGAGGCGGGGCCTTGACCCCGAATCCTAAACCGTGTTCAGGATTCGGGGTCAAGGCCCCTGTCACCTCCAGTGGGTTCGAGATCCCACCGGACCAAAACGCATCCCAGACGCGTCCTAGTACGGGTCTGTCAAAGGAACGGTGTAACTCAGGTTGTTGGAGTTACTGACGGGCTGCGGAGAGGCGGCCGTCGAAGGTGATGTCGAAGGCGTTGAGTGCGGTCTTCCAGCGCATGGTCCAGCGGGCCTGGCCCTTGCCGGTGGGGTCCAGGGACATGATCGCCATGTAGACGCACTTCAACGCGGCCTGCTCGTTGGGGAAGTGGCCGCGGGCCTTGACCGCCCGGCGGATCCTGGCGTTCACGGACTCGATCGCGTTCGTCGTGCACACGATGCGGCGGATCTCGGTGTCGAAGCGGAGGAACGGGGTGAACTCTTCCCACGCGTTCTCCCAGAGCCGCACGATCGCCGGATACTTCCGGCCCCAGGCGTCGGCGAACTCGGCGAACCGCTCGAGGGCGGCCTCCTCAGTCGCCGCGGTGTAGACGGGCTTGAGGAGTTTGGCGATCTTGTCCCAGTCCTGGCGGGCGGCATAGCGGAAGGAGTTCCGCAGCAGGTGGACCACACAGGTCTGCACGACCGTGCGGGGCCAGACGTTCTCAACGGCGTCGGGCAGGCCCTTGAGCCCGTCGCAGACGAGCATGAGGACGTCGTTCACGCCGCGGTTCTTGATCTCGGTGAGGATGTGCATCCAGTGTTTGGCGCCCTCGCCGCCGTCGCCGGCCCACAGGCCGAGGATGTCCCGCCGGCCTTCGGTCGTGACCGCCAGGGCCACGTAAATGGGCCGGTTGGCGACCGCGCCGTCGCGGATCTTCACGTGGATGGCGTCGATGAAGATCACGGGATAGACGGCGTCGAGGGGCCGGTTCTGCCACTCTGCCATGCTCTCGAGGACCTTGTCGGTGATCGTGGAGATCGTCTGGCGCGATACGTCGGCGCCATAGACCTCGGCCAGGTGGGCCTGAACCTCACCGGTCGTCAGGCCCTTGGCCGCGAGCGAGATGACCATCTCGTCCACGCCGGACAGACGCTTCTGCCGCTTCTTGACAATCTTCGGCTCGAAGCTGCCTTCCCGGTCTCGGGGCACGACTATCTCGACCGGGCCGACATCGGTCAGCACGGTCTTGGCCCGGGTGCCGTTGCGTGAGTTACCGCCGTTCTTCCCGGCCGGATCATGCTTGTCATAGCCGAGGTGGTCGGTGATCTCGCCCTCGAGAGCGGACTCCAGGAGCCGCTTGGTCAGCTGCTGGAGCAGCCCGCCCTCGCCGGTCAGCTGAAGGCCCTCGGCCTGAGCCCGTCCCACCAATTCATCGATCAGCCGGTCGTCCACAGACTTCGCCGGCACCGTCTCAGACGGCTCGACGGACTCGGCCTCGGTCACGTTATTGCTGGTCATCGATGCATCTTCCATGATCGGGAGTTACACCGAACGTTTTACAGTCCCGATTGGTGCGGCCGACCTGGCGGCCTGCTCGATCTTCGCGCAGTAGGCTGCACGGGCTTCCTCGTCGATCTGCTTCTCGTGTTCGGGGCGCACCCCGGTCCGGCCGTCGAGGCCCTCGCGCAGGATATCGGCGTGCCCGGCATGCCGGTTGGACTCGCCGAGGACATGGACCATGATGGCGAACAGGTTCGTGTTGGGATGAGGCTCCGGCCACCACGGCACGTGGCCGGGGGCGTCGAGGGGAAGCTCGTTGATCGTCGCGTCCGAGTGTTCCCACGTGCGCCGGTAGAACCCGATGATCTGATCGCGGGTCTCGTCCTCGGTCGCCCACTGATCGCTGCCGTTGTAGTCCTGCCACCGGGGCAGCGGCTCCGGGGAAGGGCGGTCGAAGACCTCGCCGAAGTACCTGGCCTCGACGGTGGCCACGTGTTTGACCAGGCCGAGGAGGTTGGTCCCGGTCGCTGTCAAAGGTCGGCGGGCGTCGTATTCGGACAAGCCGTCGAGCTTCCAGAGCAGCGCCTTGCGGTCCCGCCGCAGTCTCCCGTGCAGGTTGTCCTTCGCGAATTTATCGATCATGCGGCATGAACCTTCCATGGGTTGCTCGTGGTCTCAAGATCCCGTACGTGGTCCGCAACGACTGGCAGAGCCGAGGAGTGGCCATGGCCGCGGCCCTGACCTGCTACAAGAAGCTCGCGAAACTTGCCACGTGAGACAACCTCTTAGTCAGGAGAAAGTCCTCACTTGACGATCCCGCGCTCGGCGACTACTGGGGCCAACGCCGCAAGACGCGCACACCCCCACCGATGGACAGAATCAGCCTTACTCTGGCAGCCCGTCAGAAAGGACTCTGTCCGCTCTGTGGTCAGGCGCTCATCGTCGGCGCGGAATACGAGCCAGATAGTCCACGCGAGTGGATCGACTGGTTCGACGCGATGAAGAAGCGGTTGCACAAACACCACCTAACGCTGGGGGTGGTTAGTTGCGGTGGTGTGTGGTTTGTGAGCTGGGGTGTTGATGATTGATTGAGAACGGTTTCGGGGTGGTTTTGAGGGTGTGGGATGGGGGTCTGACCTGGGGCTGTTGCAGTTTCGTTGAGACAGAGCGCGGGATGTCGCGGATATGTTCCTGGGTCTAAAGGCATTGACTGTGTTCTTGCTGGTCAGTGGGGTGGCGGGGGGTCAGGACCGTCGTGTACGGGGCCGGGTTGGTGTCGGGGTGGGGCGGTGGTGGGTTTCGGCGAGGTGGTCGAGCTGGATCCCGTCGAGCAAGGTTTTGGTGATTTTTTCGGTGCCGTCACAGATCGCGGTGATCGCGGCTTGGCGGATCAGCCGGGTCAGGCTCCCGATCCGGCCCGCGGTCCGCTGGTGGAGATATGCGGCATGACGGGGGAGGGTTCCGGGCCGATGCTGCTGGAGGTTCAGAGCCTTCTCGAGGCCGGTGATGAGTTCTTTGAACGGCTCGTGTGTCCCGTGCCGGGCGGGCAGCGGCCCGCACTCGATGAGTGAGGCCCTCCCGGCGAGCTGCGCGCCACGCACACCGCTGAACAACGCGGTCGTGGTGACGTCGATGCCCGCGTACACGAACGTCGCACCGATGCGTTCGGTGAGGTCTTTGAGGAGGTCGGCACTCTGGGCGCCGGTGGTGGTGCGGGGGTTGAGGCGGTGGATCTCGTCGATCAGGACGAGACGGACACCGGCCTGCTGGTAGGTGTGGCAGACCGCGTCGGTGATCTGGGCCTGGGTCATGCGGGTGGTGACGGGGATGCCGAGGTAGCGGGCGAATTCGGTGGCGAGGGTTTTCGCGGTGGCACCGGGCGGGACGAGGACGTACGCGACCGGTACGTGCGGATGCTGGAGGCCGGGTGATGGCGGGTTGCGGTGGGTGTGGGCGAGGTGGCAGGTGCGTCCGACGTGGAGGAGCGCGGTGGTTTTCCCGGCCGCCGCGGGCCCGGTGACGATCAGAGAAGGACGAGCAGTCACGGTCTGGTGGCGGCCGAGGATCATCAGGGTGCGGACGCTGGTGGCGAGGGTGTCGATGACCGGGGTGCGGAGGGTGACGAACGCGGAGTGGTAGGCCAGGCGTTCTTCCGTGCTGCGTGGCGGGGCACCGGGCCCGGGAGGCACGGGCGGTGGTGTGGTGGCGAAGTGCTGCCAGCCCTGCCACGTGGTCACCGGCCTGCCGGCGCTACCCGTTTCGGGGACAGCACCCGCAGCCCCCTGCCCGGGCCCGCTGCCCACGTGTTCGTCGCGGGTGCCGACAGGGCGACTGCCCCTGGCCGTGGATGCCTTGGTGTTCACCATTTCAGGGCCTCCGCGCGGGCGTCGTACAGCCCGTACCCGGTATACGGCACGTCCGGTGAGCCGTCGTCCTCACCGGTGTCCTGGTCCGGGGGCGACGGCTCATCCGGCGTGTCGTCGAGAGCGTCGAGGCTGTCGTCGTCTGTTCCGGAAACCGTCTCATCGGCAGCCTGGTCCGGGTGCTGCGGGCCGTCTGAGGCCCGCTGTGCGGGCATAGGCATCCGCACAGGGGCGGTGCGGGTGATCAGGTGCTGTTCGGCGGGGGTGGCATGCCCGGTACGGGCACGGCGCAGGAGCTGGTCGAGGGCGTCGGCGAGGCCGGCCTCGTACCGGTCAGGGTCCAGGTGGCGGGTGACGGTGGTGCGGACGTACCGCCAGGTGCGGTCGTTGAACGGGTGGTGGGCGTGGTCGCGGTGAATCCACGGGATCTCGGCGAGTTGCCCGTCGGGGAGCCGTACCCAGATCTGGCGGACATCGTGCGGGTTGATGCGGACTTCCCATTTCCCGCCGCGGGCCGCTACTTCGGACTCCTGGCCCCGGTAGGGGCCCAGCAGATCACAGTCGTAGGTGCGGTGATGGATACGGATGCCGCGCTCGGTGATGGCCTGCCACCGCACCGGCAGCAACTCCAGATAATCACTGCCGCTCAAAGGGACCGGCACGTACCCGGCGACCGCGACGAGCGCCGCCCACATCTGGTTCGGCGTCAGCGCCGCCCGGGGCAGTACGGGGTGGCGCAGTCCTTCGTGCGGGCGGTGGTGCCAGTGCACGAGCCATTCGTCGAGGAGGTCCTGCAACTGGGCGACGGTGTAGCACGCCTCGCGTTCGATGTCTCTGCCGCGGCGGGTGACGTCGGAACCGGTGTAGCCGGGCAGATGCTGGCAGAACAGGGAGTTGATCGACCCGAAGGTGCGCTCCACGATGCTCTTGGCGGTCGGCGCGAACGGCGGCGCCACCTGCACGCTGATCCCGAGCGTCTCACAGGCGGCGGTGAACACCTGCGACAGGAACACTTTCCCGCGGTCCACAACGATCGTCTCCGGCATCACGACCGGCCGGGCGGCCGCCCCTTGAAGCCGCTCGTCCAGCGACAGCAGCCGATCGCCCGCAAGCAGCCTGGCGTGGGTGAAGCGCAGGGCGTCGGGCCACGCGGGCCTCGCCGGGCGCGGTACAGCCATCTCCGCGAGCAGCAGCGCCGCGTCCACGGCCTGCGTCCCGCCCGGACACAGCACCGCCGCCAGGATCGCCCGCGTGGCCACATCGACGGCGATCGTGAGCTCGGGCCGCCCCAGCGTCCCGTCGTTGAACAGCGCGAGGACATCCAGACGGGTGGTGTCGATCTGGACCTGCTCCCCGGGCCGCAGAGCCACGGTCGGGGTCATGGCGCGCCCGTCTTCCGTGATCGGCGGATTTCGGACCGGCCGCGCGGGGTGGTCGGCCGGGTGGGCGAGCTGATGGACGAGCCGGTAAAAAGTGGCCTGCGCGGGCATGGGCACCGCGTCTCCATGCCGGTCCTTGAGGAGTCGTGCGACCAGCGGCATCAGCGCCTTGACGGTGCCTTTGGAACGCCCCCGCTGCCCGCGCAGCACGTCCTTGATCGCGGTGACGACCCGCTCGTCCTGCCGACCGCCACGGCCCTTCGGGCCGCGGGTGGCGCGGTGGTCGACCAACCCCCATAGCCCCTGTTTACGGTAGGCGAGCCGCATGCGCTGCACCGTCGCCCGCGACACCCGCCCGAACCTCAGCGCGGTCAGCTCCTGCGCTTTGGCCTGCTCCCGCTGGGCCAGTGTGAACCGATCCGGGTCGTACTGCTCCCGTACCGTCCCGCCACTGCCGACCCCGCCGGGAAGGCCGCACTCGACTTCCCGGATGTGCCGCTCCCAGGCCAGCGCCTTCTCCCGCGCCGCGGCCGGCGCCGTTTCGAACAGCCCCCACCGCGGCACCGCCTGCGCCTGATCCGCCTCCGCGCCCAGGACCGCGAAGCCTGGGTCGGCGAACAGATGCCCGGACAGCACCACCTCATCCATCCCGTCCTGGCCGACCAGATGGAAGCCCTGCCCGGCCAGGGCGACGACCTGCCACCGCACCCCCCGGAACCGCACGTGGGCACCGACGGCCACGACCGGCCGCCCACCACGCCGTACCCCGCTCACACCGCCTCCCCGCCCCGGCCACTGCCGCCAGCCGCGCCGCCTTCGCATTGGTTCGTGCCGCCGCTGACGGCCTGCCCCCTGCTCCGCCACCCACCTCATGTCCGCCGCGACCACGGACGACGTCGCAACCTTGCACGGCGGCGGCCCGTTGATCAACCGGGCCGCCCGTACCCGCAGGGACCATGGGGGAGTGGACCAGGACCCGTTCGTGCAGCGGCACGTCCAGCGCCACGGTCAGCTGCCCGTGCCACAAGGCGTGGAAGGCGACGGGCAGGACTTCGATCGGGTCGCCGACCGCCTCCACGCCGTCGATCAGCGGCCGCGGCCGCGCGAACGCCTCCAGCACGTCGGCCGCAAGTCCCGGGCGGCCCTGGTTGCGTGGGTGCCGGTAGCCGGCCAGCCACTTCAGGTTCGCCACCAGAGTCTTCTCCAGCGGCTCAAGGCGCCGGTAGACGAGCCCTACCTGCGCACACGCCTCCGCGACCGTCTCCGCGGCCTCCAACGCCCGCTCGCCGCCGGCCTCGGTGTGGCTGGGGCAGTCGGCCAGCATCCCGGTGCCGTCCTTGTAGCGGGCGAAGAGCTGCGGCACCCACGAGCGCACCCGCCCCCGGCCATCACGCCACAGCGCCCGTACCGGCCGCCCGGCCAGGCCCACCACCATGGGGTCGCGGTCGAGCACCATCAGCTGCGCCCGCATCGCGTTCGATCCCGACGCCACGTGCCGTCCGGTGGTGGCCGACCACCACAGGCCCGGCCCCCACCGGCGGCCCGGCACGACAGGGAACGCCGACACCGGATCCAGCTCCTCGAAAGCCACCGCCACCGCCGCGTCCGCCCACCGCTGCTGCACCATCCGCCCCACCGGATCGAGGAAGACGGCTTCGAACCCCGCCCCGACCACCACGTCCCGCTGCCCGGCCGCCCTTTCAGGGCCGCCCACCACGCTCCTGCCGCTCATCCCCCCCACCCCACCGGTGCCCCCACCGCACCGGACACGTTTCACGGGTTCTGATCACAAGCCGCCGCCTCATGCGCTAAAAGCAGCGACCGGACCACCCCGGCCAGCCCCGGCTCTACTCGCCGTCCGCACCCCGGTACGTCCCGAGGACTTCTACCGCCTCCTCCTCGGACAGCCGCGCCCACCGGGCCACCTCGTCCACCCTCATCCCAGCGTTCACCGCGGCCACCATGACCCGCCCCAGCACCTGGTCGAGCAGATCCGTGCCCCGGCTCAAACCCTCCAGCATGGACCGGGCCACCTCGGCGGTAGTACCGACCTGCGCACCACGCAACTGCTGCAGCTGCTCTTCTACCTCACCGAGGAGATTGGTGATCAAAAAGCGCTGCTCGGCAGGCACCACGGCCCGCCAGTTCGTCCCCGAGCCGGGCAACTTCTTCTCCCCGGCCAAGACCCGCAGCCCTGCAGCCACCGTCGACGGCTGATGCTCCTGCCGCACCCACCACACGTTCTCCCCGAACCGCGCATACAGACCCGGCCGCCCTTCGGGATGACGACGCAGGCGGACAACCGTCCCCATCCACGCGATCAGCGGACCCCCGTAGTCGACCGCGATCAACGGCCCCAACCAAGACCGCCCCACCCGCTCACCGAGACGGCGGCAGAACTTCCCGTCCGCCCCCAACGGCCGCGGCCGTTCACCCCCGCTGTCCACCCACACAAGCTGCGCCATGACCGGATCCAGCAGCGCATCCGCGACCGCCACCACCTCCGGGAAGATCACCGCATCGCGCCCCACCACCCGCCACCACTCCAGATCAACCCCCGCATCACCCCCGGCGACCAGGTGCAGACGCCGCGGCCAGATCTCCTCCCGCTCCCACCCGTACGCCCCCTCCCACCACCGCGCCACCACCGCATAAGCCAGCCCGAACACCTCACCCGGGTCCACACCGGCCCGCACCGCACGACGCACCACACCAGCCCACCGCCGCTGCGCCGCGACCACCTCCGGAAGACCCCGCAGATCGAGGTACTCGCGGGGCTGGTCGGCGTCCGCGTCCAGAGCCCACCGACCATGGCGCACGCACACCCGCTCCCACCGTGGCGCGTACCGCATCACCCGGGCCGGTTCGCCCGTACGCCGTGCCGTGCACAGCCGGCACCCGAACGCCACCGGCCCCGCCACCACGCCCCCGACCCTCCACACCACCCGCCCCCGGCCGCCCTCCGGTCCGTCGAGCTTGGGATCCTCCCGCCCCCACGACGGCAACGCCCGCCCCAGCGACAGCTCCCCGACCCCGCACACAGCGCCCAGCGTCCTTCGGGCTGCCGCGTCCAGCAGCACTTCCCCATCCGCACGCACGGCCCCACCCTCATGACGGGGCCGGTGGTTCACCGCCTGCCAGCGCGCCATGAACGTCTGCTCCTCCATTCCGTAGCAAGCAGCGATACGGCACAGAAAGGAGAACGTCGTCTCCCCGGCGAGAGGAGGCAGCCGTAACACCCCGGCGTTCACCGCGACCGCCCCGCCGTGCCCGCCGCCCACTGCATGCCGAGCTGGTCGAGTTCCGCCCGCCGCTGCTCGGGAAGCTTCCCAGCGCGTTTGCGGACGTTGTCAATCCACGTGCCGAGCTTGACCACCACGACCCCGCCAGCGCCCACCTGCGCACCGAACCCGCCGCCATCGGAAACCAGCTGCTCCTCGTGCTTGCGGGGTACGCGCAGGTGCCCCTCGCGGGCGTGGAACTGCCGCGCGGCCGCCAGGTTGAGCATCCACTTGTCGTCCTGGGTGCGTTGCACCGGGCGCTCGTCCTCACCGGCGGGTCCGAGCCCGAGGGCGTTCTCCAGAAGCCATTGCTGTGCCGGTTGCAGGGCGTCCCATCCCAACCGGCATCCCTTAACCCACCGCCCCAAGTCCTCGCCCTGGACCACGACCTCCCCAGCCTCCCAAGGCACGCTGCCGCCCTGGGCGAGATGGTTCTGCACGAGCCGCAGGCAGCGCTGCCACCCCGCGTCCCAGACCGGTGACCACCCCGGGTCAATCTCGTCCAGTGCTTCCCGCCGCTCCTGCGACAGGCCACCCGCGAAAGCATCGTCGGGCAGTCCGGCCTCCAACTGCTCCGCGCGCGCATCCGCGAGCCTCGCGGCCGTGCGGAGATTCTTCGCCCAGGTCCCGACCGGATACCCGTCCCACACAGCATGGGCCGGCGGCAGGAAATGGCCGTGCTCGGAGGCCCAGCGCCGGGCAGCGGCAAGCCCCTCCTCGAAGGCGTGATCGCGGTGGGACCAGACCACCCCGAGCTCCTCCAACGCCTTCACGCGCTCCGGGGCAAGTGTTCCGGCCCGGTAGTCCATGCGCTGGTTCCGCAGCCATGTCCCCAGCGGGAACCCCGCAGACTCCCACCCTCATCCACCGGCGTCACGTAGTCGTACGCAACCTTCAGCACCCCGTCCTTCGCCACCTCGCGCACGTACCGCGCCGCAGCCGCGATCCCGCTGCGCCAGTAGTCCGTCTCGGGGTGCAGCACGCGCAGCGCGACGAACCGCGCCACCTCCGCCGGATCCCGCGGAGTGGAGAACCTCAGCAGCCCCTGCGCGGGCGCGCTCGGACCCTTCGCCTCGCCCGTCCGCTCCCGGCCCTCCGCCCCGTCGACGCCCTCGGCCCCGTCGGGCTTCCAACGCCCTGTACGGGGACGGGAGTCGGCGAGCGCCTCGATCACGTCCGTGTCGTGAGCACGCAGCGCCCCGAGGACCTTCGCGAGGGTTTCGTACCCCCTGGAGGTCATCATTTCGTCCGGACTTTCACCAGGAGCAAGGAAAACAGGGACGACCAGGCTGGCGATTTTTCCCTCGCCAGGCTGCATTCGGAGAGCCCGCCCGACCATTTGCACAATATCGACCATTGACCCGCGCGCGTCACAAAAGGCAACAGAGTCACAGTTCTTCGTGTCGACTCCTTCCCCCAGGACGCGAACCGACGCGATCATTTTGAACATGGCCGGACAGGAGACCGTGCCACCCTTCCCGTCGGGCACCTTGACCACGTTCGACGCGAACTCCTCCAGCATTGCCTTTCGGTAGCCGGCCCTGTGGTCTCCATGAAGCCAGGACGCCCCCACCCGCTCCGCCGGGTGGTAGTGCTTCGGATCCTCGGCATACAGCCGCTTCGCGACGGCGGGCAGGCCTTCGGCCATCGCTTCGGCCTCCGCGATCCGGGAGTGGAAGGTGAGGCACTTCCGCAGGTTCTCGTCCGCAGCCGCCGTCAGCAGCCCCGCCTGGAGCGCCGCGAGCCGCGCCCCGCGCACCAGGTCCGAGCCCCGGTCGCCACCCGCCTGCGCGGCATACAAGTCCGGATCGGAAATATCAACGCAAATAACCTGATAGGGGGCAACCAGCCCCCGGAATAGCCTGGGAGAGCGTCAGCTTCCAGGCCACAGGCCCGAACACGGGCGACTCGGGGTCCATGCTCGCGATCAGCCGCGGAGCCTCCCGGCCGCCCCGGCGGGCATCCTCGGCGGACTCCCAGATCCTCGCCGTCGCCGTCATGTACAGCCGCCGGACGGCCGGCATCTTCACCTGGTCGTGCACGGCCGCCCACGCCTTCGCCGCATCCCCCGAGGTGCGGTGCGCCTCATCCACGACCATCAGGTCGAAGGCGTCCAGCCCGAGCCGGTGCGCCCCCTGCACCGCCGTGGAGGCAGTGGCGTACGTCGAGAACACCGTCACCACATCCTCGTCCCCCACCCAGGACAGGAGCTCCGCCGCGTCCGTGGTGCAGGGCATCCCGCTGGACGCCGAAACCCGTGACTCGCACGCACCGACCATCGCCCCCGCACGCCCTGCCCGACGCCACTCCGCGGCCATCTGCGCCAGCAGATCCACCGTCGGTACCAGCACCAACACCCGCCGGGCACGCAGTCGTTGAGCGGCCACCGCCGCGATCCTCGTCTTCCCTGACGCGGTCGCCGCGATCACCTGGCACCGCAGCCCCTCCTCCGGCACCGCGACGCCGGCCGGGAACTGGAGATGACGGAGCACGGCGTCGACCGCCTCGATCTGGTGCGCCCTCAGGCCCTGGTCTGTCACCATTCCCCGTTACTCGCCGTCCCGCTCGGATTCGCACTCGTGGTCAGACTCCAGGAGCGTTCCGTCCTCTACCGGACCGAATTCCCACGTCGAGTCACACTCTTCGCAGTATCCGCTTCCGTAGAAACTCACCCGAGACATTCTCTTCTCCTCAATCAGAAACGGACACGAAAGAAAGAGCGACACTATTTCTCAGCTTCCAGTGCCGCGGAGGCATCCGCCCCCGGGCGGACAAACCATCCAGGCCGTGAATTTGACGCATCCTCAACAGGATTTATGGACGCAGCCAGAGTGTCATTTCCTCGGACTCTCCAGTGCTGGTGGGTGTCTGTCCTCTAGGAACAAGGTAGCTGACTCAGAACTATGACGCATGCAGTTCGTGGGAGGATGACCGGAAGTGTTCGCACTCGATACGATCAGGTGCGAACCTCGACAGAATCCGCCCCCGCAGCTTGATGGCTCGTCACCTCACCCAACCCTCGGCCAACCTCCCGTAGCCCGCTGCCCGCGTAGCGGCCCAACTACCAGGCGCGGAGCGGCTGGTAGTGATCCGCCTTGGCGGATCGTCAGGGTCAGCGCGGAGCGCCGACCCTGACCCTGGGCCACGGAGTGGCCCAGCAACCGAATTGCGAAGCAATTCGGGGAAGTGCCGCGTAGCGGCACCGCGTCGCGTTCG